>NZ_JABBXA010000022.1 GCF_014161445.1 Microbispora sp. H13382 | reverse complement strand
GAGGAGTTGGTGTTCGCGCGGGATCGGATCACCTCGGCGTTGGCGGATCGGGTGGGGCGGGTGCATCGGGCGGGGCAGGCCCGGCGGCATGGGCATGCCTCCACCCGCAGTTGGCTGCGCACCGCCGCAGGGATGACCGTGGCGGGTGCGGGCCGGCTGCTGAGCCTGGGGATCGAGTTGGCCCGCCTGCCGCGGGTGCGGGAGAAGTTCGCCGCGGGTGGGTTGGCGGCGGGGGTGGTGGAGGCCATCTGCGCGGCGATCTCTGGCCTGTCCGATGAGCAGGCCGCCTTGGCTGAGCCGATTCTGCTGGAGCTGGCGGGGAGGGCGGGGGCGGCGGAGGTGGCCAAGGCCGGCCGCTACCTGCGGGCCGTGCTCGACCCCGACGGCGAGGACCGCGATGAGCGGGCCGACTACGGTCGGCGGTTCCTGCGGGTCCGCCCCGGCAAGGGCGGCGGGCTGGAGGGGGAGTTCTATCTCCCGCGTGAGCACGCCGCCCGGTTGCAGGCGTTGCTGGATGCCTATGCCAGGCCGAAGGCGGAGGGCGATGACCGGCCGCTGCGAGTGCGTCAGGCGGATGCGTTCATGGCGTTGCTGGAGGAGAAGATCGCCGCCGAGCTCCTGGTGCTGGTCAACGCCGAATCCCTCCCCACCGACCCCGCCCCCGACCACCCCGAGAGCGCCGACCACCCCGAGACCCCCGAGACCCCCGAGACCTCCGAAGGCCCGGAAGGCCCTGAAGACACCGAAGAGCCCGAGAACACTCAGGACGCCGAGGCGGCCGAGGAAGCCGCTTCTGCCGTAGACGCCGGTGCCGATGTAGCCACAGAGGCTGCCGTCGAAAACGCCGGCCAGAGCGCCGTCGAGAGTGCCGAGCTGGCGACCGGACCCCATGATGTGGAGCCCGGCGATCACGCAACCGGACGCGCGCAGGTGAAAGGCAGGCAGCGGAGCGAGTCGCCGCAGGAGCCACAGCAGAGCACGCCACAGCAGAGCAGCTCGCTGAAGCAGAGGGAGTCGCAGCAGAGGGATTCACAGCGGAGCACGCCGCAGCGGCAGGGGTCGCAATCGGCGGAGTCGCGGTGGGGCGAGTGGCAGTCGCCTGATCCGCCCGGAGACGCACCTGCTCATCACCCCCACGCCGGGCATCGGCCTGCGGGGGAGGTCCGGCATGGGCCGGGAGGAACGGAGACGCCACCCGGCACGCGGGGACCAGAGCCGGGGTCGCGACCGGGAGCAGCGGCCGGAGGGCTGCCGGGGGCGCTGGGTACGGCGTTGGGGACGGCGCCGGGGTTGCTGCTGGCGACCGGGCAGGTGCTGCCCGTCTCCAGCGTGCACCGGCTGGCCCGCACCTCCACCCTGGTGCGCCTGGTGATGGACGCCGACGGGCAGGTCCTGGACATGGGCCGCAAAGTCCGCCTGGCCACCCCCGCCCAGCGGCGGGCGATCTACGCCCGCTACGCCACCTGCTGGGTCGACGGCTGCCCCCTGCCCGCCACCAGGTGCCAGATCGACCACGCCCACAACTGGAGCACCGGCGGCCTGACCGACCTCAAACTCCTGGGCCCGGCCTGCCAGTTCCACAACCGCGACCGCTACCAGCACCCCGACCGCTACACCCGCCACAAGACCGGCAAAGACCGCTGGGCCTTCACCTACCACCCAGCCCGAACCAGGCGGGTCCGGGAATGACGACCACGACGACACGAGGCGGGTTGATGCTGTGGCCGGAAGCGTTCTCCCCGGGGAGGAAGTCAGCGGTAGCCGGTCAGTCCGTCCGCCAGTTGTGCTTCGTCGCCGTCCCGCTGCGCGGACAGGGCCTGCTGCAGCGCGAAGGTGGCGCGAATCATGGCGATGCGGGTGGTCATCGTGCTGTCCGACCAGCCGCCCAGTGCGAGCACCCGATGCAGGAAACGCGTGCCGTAGCTGGCGTCAACGGCCGCCAGGTCCTCGGCGGGATCGCCGATCGTGACCTCATCCCAATCGATCACCGCGGTGAGCACCGGCAGTCCGTCGCGGCACTCCCACAGGACGTTCTCGGCGCCGAGATCACCGTGCACCACCGCGTGGGCGATGTGAGGAAGGCGGTCGAGTGCCGCGAGTTCCTGCTCGGCTCGTTGGCGCCCCTTGCCGGACATGAGCCCGAACAGTTCGGCGCGGACGTCCGCTGCGAACCGTCGCCACCGATCTTCCTGTGCTGCCGGCAGGGCCGCTCGCACCCTCTTCCCCGCACCGCCTGCCTCAGCGCCGATCCTGGCCAGTTCGGTCAGGATCGTGACGTACTGCGCCGCCGCGGCCTCGGTCACCCGGGGATCGTCGAGTGCGGCGGCGTCCAGCGGGGCTCCGGGGACGCGGCTGAGGACGAGAAACGGCGGCTTGCCGGTGCCGTGCTCGCCGCCCTGCGCCAGCGGCCGAGGTGTGGCGAAGCCGAGGTCGAGCCCGGCGAGCAGGCGCAGGACAGCGGCTCTGTGCGGCAGCCGGGCGGCCGCCGCTGCCGTGCGAGGCAGGCACACGACACGGTCCGCACCGATCACTACCTGGTGGAACTGCCCGTGGCGGACGGTGAGATCGTCCGGTTCGACGCCCGGCAGCAGCCGGCTCAACAGAGCGCGATTCGCCTGGGTGTTCTCCACGAGGGCCGGCTACTCGAACAGGCCGGGCGGGGGGACGGGGGCGAGGACGGCGTCGCCGTCGCGGATGGGAGCGGCCCCCGCGACCAGCCGGGTGAGGTCCTCGTCCGCCACGCACCGGGCCTGCGTGAGGCCGCCGGCCGCCTTCCTGGTCAAGCCGTCGATCGGCAGGTCGCCGGGCGAGGCCGCCAGGATGACGTTGCCGAACCTGCGCCCGCGCAGGATGCCGGGCTCGGCCAGCAGCGCGACGTGCGGGAAGACGCGGCTCACCGTGGAGGCGACCCGCTTGACGAAGGGCAGGCCCTTGCCGTCCGCCACGTTGATCAGCGCCGTGCCGGAGGGGCGCAGTACGCGTGCGATCTCCGCCATGTACTGGACGGTCGCCAGCTCGACCGGCATCGTCGCGCCCGTGAACGCGTCGAGCACGAACAGGTCGGCCGAGTCGTCCCGGAGGTCCGCCGTCGCCGCGCGGCCGTCCACGACCCGTACTTTCAGCCGGGGCACCGACTTGAGGCTGAGCTGGTCGCGCACGAGTTGGACCAGCGCGGCGTCCGGCTCCACCACGATGTGCCGGGAGCCGGGCCGCCGGGCGGAGATGTAGCGCGGGATCGTGCAGGCCCCGCCGCCGATGTGGACGGCGTCGAGCGGGCCTTCGGGCAGGCAGTCGATCACACTTGCCATGAGCTGGGTGTAGGAGAAGTCCAGATAGGTGGGATCGGTCAGGTCCACGTACGACTGGGGGACGCCGTCCCTGATGAGCATCCATCCGTCCGGCCGGTCGAGGTCGCGCAGGAGCTCCACCTCGCCGAAGGTCACCGGATAGCGGCCTGGCAACGGTTCTCTGCTCCTTGCCACCTATGGCTCCTTTCGCGTGATATGAGAACCGTATGCGGAACAGGGCCCTGCTCGCCCTCGTCATGGTCGCCGCGGCCATCTTCGTCTTCGGCGTTGTCGGACTCATTGTGTCCGGCAGGCAGGAGCCGAGCTCGGACTTCGTCGCCGCGCCGCGGGGGACACTCGCACCCGCCGGCCCGCAGACGCTCCAGCTCCGTCCCGAGTCATCTCCCGAGCCGTCCCCCGCGGGCTCCCCGGAAGGCTCTCCGGACGAGACGGCCGCCGCCTATTTCCAGGCCTGGGTCAAGGGCGACTACGACGCCATGCACGACCTGGTCGACGAGCCCCCCGACGACTTCGCGGACCAGCACCGCGCGTTCGAGGACGCCGCTCTGTCCAGCTCGCTGCGGATCACGGTCGGCGACATGGTCCGCACCGGGGACGAGACGGCCGAGATCCCGTTCACGCAGGAGCGGGACGAGCAGGACGCCGGCACCTGGCGATTCGACTCCAGCCTGCATCTCGCCGTACGGGACCTCACCTGGAAGGTGCTCTGGGCGCCTGCCGTCCTGCATCCGGAGATCCAGCCGGGCGGCAGTCTCGTCAGGACCGCGCCGGAGGTGGGACCGCTGCAGCCGGTGACCAGGGGAGGGCGGGAGTTCCCGCGGAACTCGGGCGCCGAGGCGTACCTCGAGAACCTGGTGAAGCAGGGAGTGGCGCCCGCGACGGGTGTGGCCGTGGGGTGGGCGCTGGAGGTCGACAATCCGGGCCTGCCCTCGAAGACCGTCCTTTCGTACAAGCCGGACAAGCGGCCGGCCGGTGTACGGACCACGATCGACTACGCGACGCAGGCCGCGGCGGCCCGGGCGCTCGACGGTGTGCAGCGCGGCGCCATCGTGGCCATACGTCCGTCGACGGGGGAGATCCTCGCGGTCGCCGACCGCCTGGGCGGCCGCGGGGCGTTCGAGCGTAAGTACGCCCCCGGCTCGACGTTCAAGACGATCACGGCGGCGGCGCTGCTGAACAACGGGCTGTCCCCGGACAGCACGGTGGACTGCCCGGCGGTCTACCAGATCCCCATGAACCGGTCGATCCACAACTATCGCAACGAGAACCACGGGACGGTCACGCTGCGGCAGGCGTTCGCCCTGTCGTGCAACACCACGTTCGCCCGGCTGACGATCGAGCGGCTGAGCGGTGACACGCTGGTCGAGCAGGCCAAGGCGTTCGGCTTCGCGGTGGAGGGGGAGAGCGGCGGCATGAGCACGTGCGGCACCCTCCGGCGGCCGGAGAACCCGGACGCGCTCGCCGAGGACTCCTTCGGCCAGGGCACGGTCGAGGCGACCCCGCTCTGCATGGCGTTGGTCGCCGCCGCAGTGGAGAGCGGCGAGTGGAGGCCGGCCCGCCCGCTGGCGGACGAGGAGCAGCAGGGGGAGTTGCCGCAGAACGTGCCGTTGCCTTCGAACGTGGCGGAAGGGCTGCGTTCGCTGATGAGCGCGGTCACGGTGGACGGGACCGCCGCCGGCTCGGAGCTGCCCCAGGGCGTCGCGGGCAAGACCGGCACGGCCGAGGACGGGCAGGGCGGGCAGGACCACGCCTGGTTCATCGGCTATCGGGGTGATCTCGCCTTCGCCGTGTTCGTGGAGCACGGCGGCACCGGCCGTAGTGCCGCCGTGCCCATCGCCGCCCGTTTCCTGCGCGCGCTGTAGGCCTTCAGCTGCAGGCCCTCAGACGCCGGGCCAGGCGAACCGGTGGGTGTGGATCCCGAAGTAGGTGAACGCCTCGGCCCGGGTGACGCCCGGCACCCGCTTGACGTGGTCGTTAAGCACGGTGAGAAGCTCGGCCGGCTCCCGGCACACCACCTCGGCGAACAGGTCGAACGAGCCCGCCGTGAGCACCACGTAGATCACGCCGGACAGCTCGCTGATCCGGTCGGCGACCTCGTGCACGTCGCTGTCGACGCGGACGCCGATCAGCGCCATGACCGGCAGGCCCAGCGCCATCGGGTCGGTGACGCCGACGATCTGCACGACGCCCTCGTCGCGCAGCCGCTGCACGCGTTGCCGTACGGCGGGCGCCGACAGGCCGGTGGCCTCGGCGAGCGCGGTGTAGGAGGCCCGGCCGTCCCGCTGCAGCTCGCGCAGCAGGACCCGGTCGACCTCGTCGAGGGTCATGAGACCAGGTCCGCCACGGCCGCGGCGAACACCTCGTGGTGGAGGTCCACGTCCGCCTCGGTGGTGGCGGGCGACATCAGCGCCATGTTGTGGAACGGCGTGAGCAGCACGCCCCGGTTGGCCAGGTAGACGTGCAGGTAGTCGTCCAGGTCGGGGTCGCCGGCCGCGTTCGACTCGCCGCCGTTACGGGGGGCCGGGCTGGTGAAGCGGTACTCGGCGCGCGCACCGAGCCGGGTGACCGACCACGGCAGGCCGTGCGCGTCGATCACCTCCTGGACGCCCTTGGCGAAGCGGGTCGCCAGCTCGGTCATGGCGGCGAACGCGTCGTCGGTGAGCACGTGCTCCAGCGTCGCGCGCATCGCGGCGACCGACAGGGCGTTGCCGGCCAGCGTGCCGCCGACCCCGCCCATGTCGACCAGGTCGAGGCCCTCCATCGCCTCGATGCGCGCCGCGACCTCGGCGGACAGGCCGTACCCGCCGCTGGGGATGCCGCCGCCGATCGCCTTGCCGATCGTGACGATGTCGGGGTGCAGGTCCCAGGCCTTCGTGCAGCCACCCGGTCCCGCCGAGAGGGTGTGCGTCTCGTCGTTGATCAGCAGGCTGCCGTATCGCCGCGTCAGCTCCCGCACGCCCTCCAGGTAACCCGGCTCGGGCAGCACGATCCCGATGTTGGTGAGGGCGGGCTCCATGAGGACCGCCGCGACGTCGCCGTACGCCAGTTCGCGCTCCAGCGAGGGCAGGTCGTTGAACTCGACGACGCGCGAGGTGACGGTGGGGTCGACCGGCGCGCCGACATTGCCTTCACGGGAGACCTGCTCGCCGTCCGGGCCGACCACGATCAGCACCTCGTCGACACTGCCGTGGTAGCAGTAGCTGTTCACGAGGATCTTGGGCCTGCCGGTGATCGCCCTGGCCAGCCGGATCGCCCACCGGTTGGCGTCCGTGGCCGTCAGCGAGAAGCTCCAGTAGGGCAGGCCGAACCGCCGGCCCAGCTCGGCGCCGACCCAGGCGGCGTCCTCGGTCGGCATCATGACCGTGGCCCCGCCCAGCCGGCCGAACCGGTCGGCCACCGCCTCCACGGTCGCACGAGGCGAGTGTCCCGCCATCGCGCCCGTGTCGCCGAGGCAGAGGTCGACGTACTCGTGGCCGTCCAGGTCGGTGACGCGGGCGCCGTGCGCCTCGGCCAGGTACAGAGGGAAGCCCGCCGCCGTCTTGTTCATCCACGTCATCGGCACGCCGCCGAACAGGTGGCCTCTCGCCTGCTCGTACGCGGCGGCCGAGCGCGGGTTGCGCTCCCGGAACGCGCCGCGCTCGCGGTCGAGGAGCCGGGCCAGGCGAGTACGGTCGATCATCATCCCTGCCTCAGAAAAGATCGCTGATATCCGTGCAGGACCACGGAATCTGAAGCAAAGGTACACAAAAGGTTCCGAATCGTCATCCCATGACCGCGAGCCGCCGATCTGGTTGTGGACCAGCCTCTCGGGAATCACGTTCACGGTGGGGCTGATCTGGATGTTCACCCGCAGGCCGCCCGTGATGAGCTTGTCGGACGCCGAACCTACCCTTACGGACTGAAAGATGTCCTCCAAAGGTGCTATCTGGGCGAAAACTATTCACATAGATGGCCGTGTGTGAGGGAATCATCTCGTTTCCCAGTATGACGCGGAGGCGAAATGGACCCCACCGCCGTACACGACGCCCTCGCACGGCACCTGCTCGTCGACGGTTACCGTCTGGTGCTCGACCTGGACAGGAGCGCCGGCTCCTGGCTGGTCGACGCCCGCGACGACCGGAGGTATCTGGACTTCTACACGTTCTTCGCGTCGTCGCCGCTCGGGGTGAACCCGTTCGCCGACGACCCGGAGTTCGTCGCACTGCTCGGCCGGGTGGCGGCCAACAAGCCGGCCAACTCCGACATGTACACCGTCCACCTCGCCGAGTTCGTGGAGACGTTCCGGCGCGTGCTCGGCGACCCCGAACTGCCGCACCTGTTCTTCGTCGAGGGCGGGTCGGCGGCCGTGGAGAACGCGCTCAAGTGCGCCTTCGACTGGAAGAGCCGCTGGAATGAGGCCCACGGCCGCCACCCCGGCCTCGGCACCCGCGTCCTCCACCTCACCCGGGCCTTCCACGGCCGCGGCGGCTACACGCTCTCGCTCACCAACACCGACCCGGTAAAGACCGACAGGTTCCCCCGGTTCTGCTGGCCGCGCATCGACGTCCCCGCCATCCACCTCGGCAACGTCGAACGGGCCGAGAGGCGCGCGCTGGCGCAGGCCAGGGAGGCGTTCGAGCGGTTCCGCCACGACATCGCCTGCTTCATCGCCGAACCGATCCAGGGCGAGGGCGGTGACAACCACATGCGCCCCGAGTTCCTCCAGGCGATGCAGGCGCTCTGCCACGAGTACGAGGCCCTGTTCGTCGTGGACGAGGTGCAGACCGGCGTCGGCCTGACCGGCAGCCCCTGGGCGTACCAGCAGCTGGGGCTGGCTCCCGACATCGTGGCCTTCGCGAAGAAGGTCCAGGTCGGCGGCATCATGGCGGGCCGCAGGGTGGACCTCGTGCCCGACAACGTGTTCCGGGTGAGCGGCAGGATCAACTCCACCTGGGGCGGCGGCCTGGTCGACATGGTCCGCTCCCGCCGCCTGCTGGAGATCATCGAACGGGACGGCCTGATCCCCAGGGCGGCCATCCTGGGCGAGAAGCTGCTGGGGGCCCTGCGGGGACTGGAGGCCGACGGTCTGGTCGCAGGCGCCCGCGGCCGCGGGCTCATGTGCGCCTTCGACGTCCCCGACCCCGGAGGGCTGGTCTCCCGGCTCAGGGAGGAGCACGCGATCCTGGTGCTGCGCTGCGGCGAACGGTCGGTGCGGCTGCGCCCCGCCCTGTCCGTCCAGCCCGACGAGCTCGAGTACGGGCTCGCCGGACTGCGCGCCGCTCTGCTCGGATCCGGCCGGTCACTGCCCTGAGGAGGGCTCGGCCTCGCCGCGCCAACGGCAGATCGCCCTGACCCGCGACTCCACCCCGAGCTTGGCGTAGATGCGGTTCACGTGGTTCTTCACGGTTTTCTCGCTCAGGAACAGCCGCTGGGCGATCTCGCCATTGGAGTGACCGGTCGCGATCAGCTCCATGACCTCGGTCTCCCGCTTGCTCAGCCCCATTGCGGTGCGGTCGTCGATTCTCATCCGGCCTCCGTCGAAGACGTCAGAGATCGCCGAGGCCCCCGCACGGCGGTTGTGAGCGAGAGCATAACCCGCAATATCCACCTTTGGGGCAAAGAGTGCTTACTTGCCCGCGTCAACGCCGCCACGGACCGTGACGGTCCTGAGACGCGGATCGGCGGCGATCTCCGCGGCGGTGAAGCGCTCGGTGACCCACCCGCCGCGCGAGAACAGGGCCGTCTGGTCGGTGTGATGCGGCGAGGCGGGGTTGGCGGACAGGGAGTAGGTGAGGACGGTGCGCGCACGCGGCCCACCGGGGGTGAGTTCGACGGCCATCATGAAGCTGGAGCCGGTGTCCACCTCCGGGTAGCGTCCGTCCGCGCCCAGTGGTCCGCGCATGCGCACCCGCTCGAAGCAGCCCTCCCCTTCCGTGCAGCCGGGAATCGGGATGGAGGAGTAGCTCTGCGCCTGCCCGGGGGTGAGCGTCAGCGGGATCCGGTTGGACCGGAAGAACAGCACGGCGTCGGCGAGGGCCTGCCGTACGGCCGGGTCGTTCTTGAGGCCGCGAGGGGTGGTCAGCGGGCGCGCGGGGTCGAACGGCACCCGCCACACGGGACGACCGAGCCGGGTGAAGAACTCCCGCCACAGGACGGCGCCCTCGCCGTCCAGGGTGGCGCGCCCGTCCCACTTGCCCAGCGTCCGGCAGGCCTCGCGCACGTCCGCCCGGGAGTCGGTACGGCACATCTTCAGCAGGTCGTCGCGCATCAGCTCGAAGGTGAGGTTGCGCTTGCCGTGCACCGTGGCCTGCAGCGTCTCCAGCGTGAAGCCGGGCGCGCCGAGCCCGTCGGCCCCGGACAGCCGCTGAGCGATCATGTCGAGGCCGACCCGGGGGCGCGGCTCCAGGTCCGTGCCCGTCTCGCCGTACGCCTTGGGATAACCAGCGAGCGGCTTGCCCGGGTTCGTCATCCAGTAGGTGTTATTGGAGTTGGCCACGTAGTCGGCGCGGACCAGCTTCGGCTGGCTGCCGGGCCCGAAGATGCCCGGCACGACGGCGTCGCCGTCCCTGCCCCACAGGCACGCGGAGGTCGCGCCGTCCAGCACGTACGCATCCAGGCCCGGGACGGGCGAGGGCTTGGCGCAGCGCTTCGCTTCGGCGTCGCCGACGTGGGGGACGACCGAGGTGTCGGCGAAGTAGGCGGTTCCGCCCGCGTCGGTGGCCAGGGTGTGGACGAATGGCATCCCCTGGTAGGTCCGCTGGGCCGCGCGCAGCTCGTCGACGCTGCCCGCCCTGGCCATCGCCAGCCATTCGTCGGCCGCCCGCAGGTTGGCGGCGTTCGCGTCGGCCAGCGCGTACGCGGCCTCGTCGGTGTGCCCGACCGCGAGCACCGGGCCGTAGCGCGAGGTGAGGAGTGTGTGGGCGGAGACGGTGCCGTCCGGCAGCGTGACCTCCACCTCCTGCTCGCCCATCGGCTCCGCCCGGCCGTCCACCGTGTAGCTGTGGCCGTCCGCGAGTGCCAGCCGGTAGACGGTGAAACGCTGGGCGTGGGAGACGGTGTGGGTCCAGGCGACCCTGGCGTTGTGGCCGATCTGGACGACCGGCGTGCCGTACAGGCTGCCGCCGGAGACGTCGAGCACGCCGGGGATGGTGAGCTGGACCTGGTAGAAGCGGCGGATCCCCTGCCAGGGGAAGTGCGGGTCGGCCAGCACCATGCCGCCGCCCCCGCGGGTGGCCTGACGGCCCAGGGCCCAGGCGTTGCTGCCCGCCGCGGGCTTGGGCTGCGGCGGCCTGTCTTCCGGAGGTCCCGCGTCCTCGGGTCCGGCGATCCCGGTGACGGCCTCCTTGAGCCGCGAGCTGGAGACCATCCGGCTGAGGTCGAGCAGGTTGTGCCACATGTCGGCGGCGGTGATCGGGCCGACCCAGGCCTTGCCCCGGCAGGTGGGGTCGGGCAGGTTCGCCACGCCGGTGTCCGCGAGGTAGCGGTTGTATCCGGCGACGTAGCCGTCGACCAGGCGGCGCAGTTCGTCGCCCGGGCCGACCGGCGCGGGCCGGGCCAGCAGCCGCCGTACGACGCCGGAGTCGGCGACGCTCTTGTAGTAGACGTCGCTGGCGAGGTTGGCGACCGGGCTGACCGGGTCGTCGGACTCGGCCTCGGGGCCGAAGTAGCGGGACCGTTCGCCGCGCAGCGTCACCACCCAGGAGGCCAGCGTGCACAGGTTGTCCTGGGCGAAGGCGTAGCCGTAGCCGAATCCGAGGCCGCCGTAGTCCTCGGCGGTGATGTGCGGGATGCCGTACTCGGTGCGCCGGATCGTGGCTGAATAACCTCCGTCGGCCGCCTCCGCGGCGGGTACGGCCGCGACGGCGGGGGCGAGTAGCGCCAGCGCGATCACCAGTGGTCTGAGCTTCATCGGGGGCTCCTATTCGAAACGCGCGTTGTCGGGCGCGGTCATGCGCCGCAGCAGCGGTAGCGTCGTGAGGATCACCAGGAGGGAGGCGGCCAGGCCGCCGCCGAGGGAGGCGAAGTAGACGGGTCCCGGCATCGCGGACGCCGCGCTCTTCATCGCGAGGGCGTCGAGGAGCGGCTCGGCCACGCCGAAACCGGCGGCGGCCGCGAGCGCGGCGGCCAGTGCGAGCGGCAGCGCCGACTCCAGCAGCACCACCGCGGCCAGGGTGCGCGTGGGCGTGCCCGCCAGCCGCAGCAGGGTGAACGGCCGCCTGCGCTCCACCAGCCCGCCGCCGGCCGCCACCACGAGGCCGCAGGCGCCGGCCACCAGGGTGAGCCCGATCACGGCCAGTGCGATGTTCTCCGCCCGGACGTACAGGTCCGCCCTGACCCGGGCGACCTCGGCGAAGGTCATCGGCGCTTCGACGGTGTAACCGGCCAGCAGGGTGCGCAGCCGCTCCAGCGCCGCCAGGTCACGTGTACTGATCATGACGGCCGCCAGGTCGAGCCCGTCGGTGGAGGAGGCGGGCGGGCTGGCCGGGCCCGCCAGCGGAAGGAGCCTGTCGACGGTGAGGGGGTTGTCGGCGCCGACGATGCGGGCGAAGTTGCCCGCCACCGCGCGAGCACTCCTGCCGTCGATGTTCACAGGGCAGCGGCCGAGCACGGGGAAGCGGGCCAGCCCGGCGCACTCGACGACGTACGGCGCGGGCGGCGGGCCGTCGGGCCGCGGGGGGACCTTCTCCACGTCCGCCCTTGCGTAGATGGGCAGCACCGCCACGCCCGGGCGGGCGCGCAGCCGGGCGAGCAACTCCGTTCCCGCACGCGGGGACAGGCCGGAGACGCCCGGCCGGGCGAACGAGGCGCCCAGGACGTCGTTGAGCGCGCCGCCGGCCACCTTCTGCTGGCCGGCGACCACCGCCGGCACGAGGGCCGCGATCGTCGTCCCGATGAACACCGCCAGCACCAGCCCGCTCACCGACCTGAAGGCGGTCTTCGGGTCGGCGGCCAGGCGCCGCGCGGCCAGCAGCGTCGCCCCGCCCCGGGTCAGCCGGGCGGCCAGGCGCGCGGCGACCATGGTCAGCCAGGGCCCGGCCAGCATCAGCCCGATCATGATCAGCGCGAGCGCGACGACGGCGAGCAGCTCGTCGGGCTTGCCGTCCCGGTACACCGGGCCCGCGAACAGCCCCAGCCCCGCCAGCAGGGGGATCACCCGCCACGCTCTCGGCGGGGACACGGCGGTCCTCCTCGCCACGCCGAGCGGCGAGATCCGCACCCGGCGCAGCGACCACAGGGCGGCGCAGGCCGCCGCGACCGGCACGCCGCCGAGCACGGCCGCGTACTGCCAGAGCTGCGGGGCGACCAGTTCGGGGAAGAACCGGGCGCCGGTGATCCGCACTCCGGCCACGGCCGGCCGTACGAGCTGGAAGATCGCGAGACCGGCCAGCGCGCCGGCCAGCGCGCCCAGCGCGGCGTCCACCGCCGCGAGCACGTTGATCTGCCGCGTGGTGGCGCCGACCAGGCGGATCGCGGCGAAGCGGGTCTCGCGGCGAGCGGCGGCCAGCCGGGTGGCGGTGCCCACGAGCACCAGCAGCGGGACGATCAGTCCGACGGCGGCGACGGCGAAGCCGAACCGGTAGACGTCCGCGCCGTCGTCGGCCGCGGGCTCGGCGTCGATCACGTCGACCTGCCTGGCGCCCGGCATGGCGGCGACCTGATCCGGCGTCCGTCCCACCACGATGACCAGCTCGTCGGGCCCGGACAGCGCCGCGTCGCCGATCAGCCCGGCGCGCGTGCCGGGGAAGCGGGCGCTCAGCTCCTCACGCGGGCCCGAGTCGAGCAGAGCGGCCAGCGCGGGCGAGGCGTAGTACTGCCCCGGGCCGGGCATGCGGGACAGACCGGGAATGACCGGCGCCCGCGTGCCGAGCGCGGCGGCGTCGAGCCTCCTGATCGTCCGGCCCGCGTAGAAGTCCTCGCGGTAGCTCCACAGCGCGCCGTCGGCCGTCGCGTCGAGGGCCCAGCCGCTGGGCGCCGAGCCGTTCACGCACTCCCAGCAGGGACGCTCACCCGCGGTCTGGAACGCGTTGAACAGCGACAGCGTGGCCAGCAGCACCGCGACGCCGGCCGCCACCCCGGCGACGATCAGCGCCAGCCTGGCCGCCGCCTCCCTGCCGCTGCTCAGCGACAGCCGCAGGCCCAGCCGGATCATCGGACGGCCCCGGTGACGTACGGATCGCAGACCCGGCCGTCGCGCACCATGACCTCCCGGTCGGCGCAGGCGGCCACCCGGGCGTCGTGGGTCACCACGATCACGGTGGCGCCCTCCTCGCGGGCCAGGCCCACCAGCAGGTCCATCACGTGCTCGCCGGTGAGCGAGTCGAGCGCGCCGGTCGGTTCGTCGGCGAAGACCACGCGCGGCCGGGTGACCAGCGCTCTGGCGATCGCCACGCGCTGCGCCTGCCCGCCGGACAGCTCCCCGGTGCGCCGGCCGCCGAGGTCACCCAGCTCCAGTCGCTCCAGCCATTCGGCCGCCCGCCGCTCGGCGTGTTTTCTCCTGGTACGGCCCAGCAACAGCGGCAGCATCACGTTGTCGGCGGCGGTCAGCTCCGGCACGAGCTGGCCGAACTGGAAGACGAAGCCGAAGGCGGTGCGCCGCAGCTCGCTGCGGCGGCCGTCGTCCAGGGTGTCCAGGCGGCGGCCGTCGAACCAGACCTCTCCGCTGTCCGGGGTGAAGATGCCGGCCAGGCAGTGCAGCAGCGTCGACTTGCCCGATCCGCTCGGCCCCATGACGGCCAGCACCTCGCCCGCGGCCACCGACAGGTTCGCCTCCCGCAACGCGGGCGTGCTGCCGTAGGAGCGGCTGACCTCCCGAGCCTCGATGATCACGACGCCCGCACCGTCTCGGCCAGCGCTCCCAGGCGGGCCTGGGTGACGTCGATCCACCGCAGGTCCGCCTCCAGGTGGAACATGGCGTGGTCGGCCAGCAGGGCGTCGGTCAGGGAGCCGCCGCGCTTGACCTCCGCCAGCTCCCGCATGCGCCGCATGTGCGTGGCGCGCTGCGCGTCCAGGTAGCCGGCCGCGTCACGGCCCAGCATCAGCGCCAGCACGACCTTGGTGAACAACACCGTCTGCAGGTACGGCTCGGCCGCGACCGGCTCGGCAAGCCAGGTGGCGACCTCCTGCCTGCCCAGGGGGGTGATGGCGTAGCGCTTGCGCTCCGGCCCGTCGCCCGGTTCGCTCTGCCCGGTGACCTTGCCGTCCCTGGATAGGCGGCCGAGCGTGGAGTACACCTGCCCGAAGGGCAGCGGTCTGCCACGGCCGAAGAAGGTGTCGTAGTCGCGTTTCAGGTCGTAGCCGTGGCTCGGCTCCCGCTCCAGCAGGCCGAGCAACGCGAGGGGAACAGTCATGATCCGAGACTATACGCTGAAGGTATACACCCGGAGGATACGTACGAATGAAAAACGAGCGGCCGGTCCGCTGGGACCGGCCGCTCGCCGTCTGGGGTGAGTGATGGGACTTGAACCCACGACATCCAGGACCACAACCTGGCGCTCTGCCAGCTGAGCTACACCCACCATGTCCGCCGTTCGAGGCGTACGAAGAAAGTGTAGCGGCATTTTGGAGTCCTCCGCGCCCCAATAACGCCGCGTGCGGAGGTCAGGGGCCGGAGACGGCCTCCGCGACCTCCCGGGCGGTGGCGGAGTCGGGGCCGGGCTGCGGCACGAAGACCGCGGCGCGGTAGTAGCGCAGCTCCCGGATGCTCTCGGTGATGTCGGCGAGCGCGCGGTGCCCGCCCTGCTTCTCCGGCGAGGCGAAGTAGACCCGGGGGTACCAGCGGCGGGCCAGCTCCTTGATCGACGACACGTCGACCATCCGGTAGTGCAGGAACGCGTCCACCAGCGGCATGTCCCGGGCGATGAAGGAGCGGTCGGTCGCGATGGAGTTGCCGCACAGCGGCGCCTTCTTGGCCTCGGGCACGTGGGAGCGGATGTAGTCGAGCACGACGGCCTCGGCCTCCGCCAGGGTCACCCCCGTCGCGAGGCCCCGCAGCAGGCCCGAGGCCGTGTGCATCTCCCGCACGACCTCGGACATCTGCTCCAGCGTCTCTGCGGGGGGCTTGATGACGACGTCCACGCCCTCATCCAGCTGGTTCAGCTCGCTGTCGGTGACTATGCAGGCCACCTCGATCAGCGCGTCGCGGCCGAGGTCGAGCCCGGTCATCTCACAGTCGATCCAGACCAGCGGGTCAGTCATGGCTCAAGAGTAATGCTCATGCCTAATGGGGCGTCACTGAGATTGGAGCGAGTCCTCCACGCGCTTGATGACCGACTGGTCCAGGTTGTCCGGCACCGAGATGTAGAGCATCGCGGGACGGGCGTTCTGGCCGCGGTCCACGAGGACGATCGCGCCCTTCTCCTTCTTCCACTTCAGGCTGTTGGCCTCGGCGACCTTGGTGAAGTCCATCTCGAACTCGATCACCCAGCCCTGCTTGCCGCTCACGGTCGTCGCCTCGCTGCGCAGCACCTTGCGCTCGTGCTGGATGCCGTAGAAGAGCGGGTCGTAGGCGAGCAGCAGCGTCTGGGAGAGCTGTCCGAAGCTCTGCGGGCCGCTGTAGGGGAAGATCTGGGGCACCTCGGCGGTGTAGACGCTGCCCACCCAGTCGCCGCCCCTGCCGTCGTAGTTCGCCTGGGACGTCATCTGGCAGCCGCTCGTCCACAGCGGCATCCTCGGGTCGGACGGGTCGTTGACGTTCTTCGACTCCGGCACCTGCCACTGGTCGCCCGGGTACGCGTACGACAGGCCGGTCGCCGGGTCCTGGATGCGGTCACCGGACGGCTGGGGGAGCTGGGGCAGCGGCGGCGCGGACTGCTGCGGCTCCGGCTGGGGCGGCACGGTCTGGTCGAGCTGTGGCGCCGTCGCGGTGATCTCGGGCCGGGCGACGACCGAGCCGGCGCGGTCGCGCAGGAGGATGACCGCGCCGCCGATGACGAGCGCGAGCACGACCACCGCGGCGACGCCGCCCACGATCCACGGCCAGACCGGCGCCTGACGCCGCGGTGCACCGAAGTCGGGCGTGGGAAGCTGCGCCGTCTGGTTCGGGGGACCCCACGGCGCCCCCGGCTGCTGGAACTGGGCCTGCTGGAACTGCGGCTGTGACTGGAACTGCGGCTGTGACTGGAACTGTGGCTGTGACTGGAACTGTGGCTGCGGCTGTGACTGCGGCTGGGGCGGGGCCCCGGCCTCCTGCTCGGGCGCGTGGGTGGCGTCGGTCCACTGGGTGCCGTCCCACCAACGGAGGAGAGGGGAGCCGTACGGGTCCGGATACCAGCCGGCGGGGGTCGTCGTCATGCGCGCCACACTAATGAAATCAGCATTTGTAGGTGAAACTTGCCTTGTCCTGGATTGGTTTCCCGGTCGTCGTGGGGGACAGGACCCGCAGCGTGGCCGTGCCCTTGAACGATCCCGATCCGGTCACCTTCCAGTGCAGGGGAAGGTTCACCGACGTGTCTCCCGAGGAGATCCGTTGCTCCTGCTCCAGCGGCTTGCGGTCGTCGCTGCGGATCCAGAGGTAGCGGATCGTCCCGGCCTCGCCGTTGGTCGTGACGACGCCCGTGAAGTCGGCTCTGCCGTCGCAGCGCACCGTCTTCTTGGGCGCCTTGACGTCGACGCCGCTCACCGCGAGCGACGCGGCGGGCGGCTGGCGCAGCCACAGGATCACCGCGGCGATCAGGATCGCCAGCAGCACGGTGCCCGCCCATGCCGTCGTACGCTTGCGGCGCCGGCGGGGAGTCGCCTCACGGGCCTGGGTGGCCGTGACGGCCGCGGCGGTCTGCCCGGACCGCCAGATCTGCGCCGCCGTGGTCTCGGTGGGCACTCCCGGCCCGAACCGCATCATCACGTCGCCGGGGTCGTCCACCGTGCCGGGCAGGTCGAGCAGGGTCACGGCCTCCCCGTAGGGAGAGCCGGCGGCCGCCGCGCCGACGGGGATCTCGGGGGACACGGGCGCGTGGAGGCCGCGTGCGGCCCGCGCCAGCCCGTCCCGGCCCATGCCCGGGAACGCCTCACGCTCGGCGAGCAGGGTGTCCCGCATGGAGGCGAGCCCCTGGGCCGGGGCGGCGGCGGACGCCCACCGCAGCACCGCCGCGGCACGGTCCTGGGCGCCTGCGGCGGCCAGCGTGCCGGCGAGCGCGGCCCAGGCCGCGACGTCCTGCTCCGCGGACGCGTGCTCGCCCCGGATCGCCCGCAGCAGGCCGCGCTCGGCCAGCAGCACCGAGCCGTCCTCCCCGACGACGACCGTCCCGGGGTGCAGCGCGCCGTGGGCCAGCCCGGCGGCGTGCACGGCGAGCAGCGCCTGCGCGGTCTCCAGGAGAACGGTCCCCGCGCCGCCCGCGTCCAGCCGGTCGGCGGCCATCAGATCGCCGAGTGCCGTCGCGCCGGCCGTGATCAGCCAGACCTCGTCGCGCGCGGCCACCAGGTCGATCACGGGCAGCAGGCCGATCGGGCCACCCTGCTGGAGACGCACGTCGGTGCCGACGGCCGCGACGATCCGTTCGCGCGCCTGGGCCGTCGCGACGGCCCGAGGATCGAACCGCAGCACGCCGGACGGCCGCCCGTCGGGAGAGACGGCGTCCGCCCAGGTGCCGACCTCGCTGCTCCGGGTGCGGCCGGTGAGCCGGTGCCCCGCGACCGTCACGCCTTCACGCATCTACCGCCGCCTTCGGAGTCGTCCGCGCATGCGTCCATGGCCAGTGTGGCGGGAACGAGACCGGTCGTCACCACCCACCCGAGAGTCACTGCAGCGTGGGTTCATCAACCGGAGTCGGGGTCGGCTCGGAGTTGCTCTGCGTCGGCGAGGGCTGGGTGGAGGGCTGGGTGGGCGGGTTGCTGGTCGGGGTGGAGTTGGGCCGCTTGGTCGGGGTGTTTTTGGGCGGGTCCACCGTGACCGTGGGCTCCTCCGAGGGAACCGGCTTGGGTGAGGGCTTCGGCTTCTGCGTGGGCTTCGCCGTCGGCTTCGGCTTCGGCGAGGGGCTCGGCCTGCGGGTCGGTCGCTGGGTCGCGGTGGGCACGGCCGGCGGCTGCGACGCGCGCGGCATGGGCCGGCTGGCGGTCGGCGTCGGGCTGGTCTCCTCCGGCTCCTCGGTGGGCTCTTCGGAGGGTTCCTCCGCCGGGGGCTCGTCCGACTCGTCCTCGACGTCGATGGACGAGGGATCGACCTGGGGCGAGCTCGACGTCTCGATCGTCGTCCCCGCCTGCAGGGTGGTGCCGCTCACGGTCTGCACCAGCGCCACCGTCCCGCCCGCGATCACGACCATCCCGGCCAGGGTCAGCCCGATCTTCATGCGGGTCTGGGCCAGCAGGCCGCCGAGCTTCGTCTCGGCCAGCGCGGTGCCGGTCTCCGGGGCCTTCTCCTTGAGCGGGAAGAACGGCACGAGCAGCCCGGCGAGCGCGGCGAGCCGCCGCCGTCCGCGCTCCTCCCAGGCCGGGCCGTACGCTCCGGCGGCGACGGTCTCGAGCTCCCGCAGGAACTCCTCGACCGACGTGTACCGGTCCTCGGGCCGCTTGGCCATGCCGCGCTCCACGAGGTCGCGCAGCGGGGGCGGCACCTCGTCGACCGGCGGAGGGGTCGCCTGGTGCTGTCGGGCCAGCGCGGCCATGTTCTGCGCCCGGAAGGGCCGGCCCCCGGTGAGGCACTCGAAGAAGACGACGGTGGCGGCGTAGACGTCGCTCGCCGGTCCGGCCTTTCCGCCCGCCCACTGCTCCGGGGCCATGTACGGCGGCGTCCCCGCCGCCCTGACCCCTTCGCCGGCCTGCGCCGCGATGCCGAAGTCGACGAGCTTGCTGATGCCGTCGGCCTCGACCATGACGTTCTCGGGCTTGTAGTCCCGGTGGACGATGCCGATGGAGTGCGCCGCGGACAGGGCGAGCAGCGAGCCCTTCAGCACGGTGAGCGCGGCCTCGGGCCCGGTCGGGCCCTCCGAGCGGAGCATCGCGCGCAGCGAGACGCCGTCGACGAGTTCCATGACGATGGCCGCCCCGCGTGCGGTCTCGACGTACTCGTAGAAGCGCACCGCGTGCGGGTGGGGGTCCATCGCCGCGAGCAGCCGAGCCTCGTGCCGGAACCGGGCGACGAAGTGGAGGTCCGCCATCATCTCGTCGGACAGGTACTTGATCGCCACCGGGAGGTCGTCGGCATCGTGCCGCGCGAGCACCACGCGCCCGGCGCCCCCCGTGCCGAGCTCACGAATCTCCGTGTAGCCGGGGACGCGCCAGGCGCCCGTCTGGCCGTGCATCACGGTCTGTCTCCTCATCGCCTGGGCCCCCGCCTAATGACGAGACCGTAGCTTAGTGATGACCTCGCGATTACGATGAAAAGTCACTATTTAGTCAGATGGGATTGTCAGGGATTGTCCGCGTCATTTGATGCAGGGATCCGTGTTCCGGGTGACCGTGGAGGCGCCGCCCGCCGCGGCCGGTGAGGTCGACGCGGTGACCGCGTAGGAGTCGCAGGGCCAGCGGGAGTAGGTGTACGTGGCGGTGACCGTGTAGCCGGTCTTGCCCGACAGGTTGTAGGTCCTGGTGGCCGCCTTGGAGCCGCCCGTCATCCAGGCGACGTCCAGCCGCACCGCGGAGGTGTTGCCCGTGGTGACGGCGATGGTGGCCGTGGCCGTCGTCCCGCTGATGGACAGGCTCTGCACACGTACCTGGCTGACCGAGGCGGGGCAGGTCACCGTGACCGAACCCGACGCCGTGCCGTCCGGGGCCGCGGGGTCGGTCGAAGCGCTGAATGTGACGTTCTCACCGCAGGGACGGCTGGAGAAGGTGTACGACATCGTCCGCGTGTAGGTCCTCGCTCCGGACAGGTGGACCGTCGTCGTGCCGCCGCCTGCGGAGGGCGCGGAGAACCGGCCGGTGAGGTCGACCTGGCCGGTGCCGTCGGTGGTCACCGTCACGGTGGCCGTCGCGACCCCGGCCGAGGAAACGGCCGGTGTGCCGACCTTCACCGAGGTGACGGAGGTCGGGCACGCCGGCGCCTTCGCCGTGGCGACCTGGGCGCCGCCCGGCGCGGCCGGGCCGGTGGTGACGCTCATGCCCCAGGTGCCCGAGCAGACGCGGCCGAGGTCGCCGGAGAGGGTGCGGGTGTAGGAGATCGCGCCGCTGAGGGTGAGCGTGCGGGTGGCGGTCACCGTGCCGTTCGCGGTGAAGCGCACGGTCAGCGTCACCTTGCCCGGTCCGCTGGTCCTGACGGTGACCGTTCCGGTGCCGGTCGCCTCGTCCTTACCGGCCCCGGCCTTGTACGACAGCCCGCCGACGTCCAGGTCCGAGACCTTGAGCGGCGCGGGAGAGGGCGACGGCTTGGGCGATGGCTTGGGCGATGGGGTCGGAGACGGCTTCGGAGAGGCCTTGGGAGAGGCCTTGGGAGAGGCCTTGGGAGACGGCGTGGGAGACGGCTTGGCCGAGGGCGCCGCCGAGGGGGATTCCGAGGGGGATTCGGAGGAGGTGTCGTCCGGGCTCTCCTGCGGCGTCTCCTCCGGTGCCGCGGAGGGAGCTTCGGAAGGGCTCTCCTCCGGGCCGGCCGGAGACGCGGACGCCGCGGCGGGCACACCCGTGTCCCCCGGCCCCGTGTTCTGGGGCGCCGTGTCCTGCGACGCCGCGACGGTGCGCGTGCCGGCCGAGCCGAGGGCGTACGCGCCGATGCCGCCGGCCGCGACCACCATGAGCACGGCCCCGGCGGTGAGCAGGACGCCCCTGCTCCGCACCGACCGCAGCGCCGTGGTGAACAGCGAGGTGCCGGTCTCGGTGGGCCGCACCCGGTTCAGCGGGAACGTCGCGGCCAGGGCGGCGGCGAGCGCGGCCAGCCTGCGGCGGCCCCGCTCCTCCCACGCCGGGCCGTACGCCGCCGTGGCGGCCTCCTCCAGCTCGGAGACGAACGCGGCGGCGCTCGCCGGCCGCAACAGGGGGTCCTTCGCCATGCCGCGCGCGACCAGTTGCCGCAGCGGCGCGGGGATCTCCTCGACCGGCACGGGCGCGGTCATGTGCATGTGCCGCAGCACGACGTGCTCGGTCGCGCGGTAGGGCCGGTGCCCGGTCAGGCACTCGAAGAAGACCGCTGTGGCGGCGTACACGTCGGAGGCCGGGGAGGCGGCCGCGCCCGTCCACTGCTCGGGGGCCATGTACGGCGGGGTCCCGGCGGGGGCGGGGGCCCCTCCGGCCCGCACGGCGATGCCGAAGTCGGCGAGCTTGCTCGTCCCGTCGGTGGCGACCAGCACGTTCTCGGGCTTGTAGTCGCGGTGGACGACGCCGGTCCCGTGTGCGGCGGCCAGGCCGAGAAGGGAGCCCTTGAGGACGGCGAGCGCGGCCTCGGGACCGGTCGGGCCCTGCTCGCGCAGCAGCGCGCGCAGGGTGGGACCCTCGACCAGTTCCATGACGATCGCGGCGCCCTGCCCGGTCTCCAGGTACTCGTAGAGCCGCACCACGTGCGGGTCGTCCAGCTCGACGAGCAGGCGGGCCTCCTCCCGGAAGCGGGTGACGAACCCCTCGTCCCGGCGCAGGTCCTCCGACAGGTACTTGATCGCGACCGTGGCGCCCGACTGCTCGTGGACGGCGAGGACGACGCGGCCGCCGCCTCCCGCGCCCAGCTCACGGGTCACCCTGTAACCGGGCACATTCCAGTGCTCGGCGGAACTCATGAGGCCTCCCCAGGATCAATAGGTCGGCCACAGTTTCACTGAAACCGCTTGCAATCCGCTTACAAATACGGCTTATCGGTCTACGACATGTGCGGGAACGGGGATGCCGGGGGCGAGGCGCGGGTCGGGCTCCGGGGCGCCCCAGGCCACGGTGAGCGGCAGCACGCCCGCCCAGACCGGCAGGTCGTAGTCCTCGTCGTCGTCCTTCGGCGGTCCCTGCCGCACCTTCACCGACGCCTCCTCCAGCGACAGGGCGACGACGGCGGTGGCGGCGATCTCCTTGCGGTCCGGCAGGCGTACGACGTCCCACTGCCCGGGAGCGAGCTGCTCGGTGATGGCCCGCAGGCCGGCGAGCCGTTCCTCGGGGTCGTCCACCAGCCGGGCGAGGCCGTAGACCATGGCGGAGCGGTAGTTCACCGAGTGGTGGAACGCGGAGCGCGCGAGCACGATCCCGTCGAGGTGGGTCACGGTCACGCAGACCGGGGTGCCGAGCGCGGCGCGCAGCGAGGTCGCGCCGGTGGAACCGTGGAGGTAGAGCGTGTCGCCGATCCGCCCGTAGCCGGTGGGGACGACCATGGGGGACCCGCCGGCCAGCACGCCGAAGTGACAGATGAGGCCGGCGTCGAGGATCGCGTACAGGTCGGCGCGGTCGGTCCGCGCCCGTTCCTTCGCGCGGCTGAGGGTGGTACGGGCGGTTGTGGAGAGCATGTCCGTTACGTTAGGGCGAAGTGGACCGGCGGAACACGTCCACTCACGACCCATACGGGGAGACCACTTGCGTTCGACTATCGACGTGCCGCTGACGGTGGACCGCGAATCCGGGGTGCCGCTCGCCGTCCAGGTGGCCGCCCAGTTGCGGGAGGCCATGCGCACCGGCGGGCTCAGGGCGGGGGAGCGGCTGCCGTCGACCCGGGGGCTCGCCACCCTGCTCGGCGTCAGCAGGACCGTCGTGACCGACGCCTACCAGCAGTTGTACGCCGAGGGATGGCTGGACGGGCGGCACGGCTCGGGCACGTACGTGGCCGACGAGGCGCTGCCGTACGAGAAGGCCGAGGGCCGGGCCGTCCACGCGAACCGGGGCGGCCACCGGGAGGAGGCGCCTCCGGGGGTGGTGGACCTGCGGCCTGGGCGACCGTGGGTGCTCGGGTATGACACGGCGGCCTGGCGGCGGGCGTGGCGTTCGGCCGGCGAGCTCCCGCTGAACGCGTTCCCCGACCCCTACGGCCACCCGGAGCTGCGCGAACTGCTGGCCGAGCACCTGCGCAGGGCCAGGGCCGTGCCGGTGGGCGCCGGGAACGTCATGGTCACCAGGGGCACCGGGAACGGCCTGGACCTGATCGCGGCCACGCTGCTCGGCCCGGGGACCCGGGCCGGGGTGGAGGAACCCGGCTGGCGGGCGGCCCGGCGGATCTTCGCCTCCCGGGGCGCCGAGGTCGTGCCCTGCCCCGTGGACGAGCAGGGTGTGATCGTCGAGGCGCTCCCCGACGACCTGCGCGTGCTCTACACCACGCCCGCGCACCAGTTCCCGGTGGGCGGCAGGCTGCCGATCCCGCGCAGGGAGAAGCTGCTCGCCTGGGCGCGCAGGACCGGCGCGATCGTCGTCGAGGACGACTACGACGCCGAGTTCCGCTACGACGTCGCGCCGTTGCCCGCGCTCTACGGGCTCGATCCCGGGCGGGTGGTGCTGCTCGGCACGCTGTCGAAGTCGCTCGGGCCCGACGTCGGGCTCGGCTGGCTGGTCGCCCCCGCCGGCCTGCTCGACGCCGTCGCGGAACGCCGGGTGCGCCTGGCCGACCGCACGTCGGGGCCGGTCCAGCGGGCCGTGGCGACCCTGCTGGAGCGCGGCGACCTCGACCGGCACCTGCGGAGGATGCGGCTGGAGTACGCCCGCAGGAGGGCGGCCATCGTCGAGGCGCTCGGGCCGTACGTGCGGGGTGACACGGCCGGGCTCCACGTCATGGTCGCCCTGCCCGCCGCCGTGGTCCCCGGCCTCGTGCGGCGGGCCGGGGAACGCGGCGTGCTCCTGGACACGACCGAACCGCACCATCACGGGCCGCCTCGGGTGCACGGCCTCGTGCTGGGCTACGGCTCGGCCTCCCGGGCCGACGTGCGGCGCGGGTGCGCGGTGATACGGGAGCTCATACCTCCTGAAGGAGCCTGAACTCGCTTCCGGGCAGGGGGACTTCCAGGTTGAGCGCCTCCTCGCCGATGATGCGGGCGATGTCGATCGACCCCGGGTCGCCCTCCCTGCTGCCGGGCACCTGGGAGTGGCCGAAGTGCCCGCCCCGCGCCCACAGCCGCTTGTTGCGCTCGGCGGCCACGGAGTGCGGGTAGGGCAGCGGGGGGCCGGCCGGCCAGCGGCGCGGCACTCCCCAGGAGTCGAGCCAGGCCAGGATGTCGTCCAGGCCGTCGAGCTTGGTGTCGGTGAACGGTTCCCTCGCCGAGCCGATGACTTGGATCTGCACGCAGACCCGTCCGTTCCTGCCGCGATCCGCGGTGAGCCCGCCGGCCGCCCGGGTGGGCGGCAGCGACTGGACGATCTCCCCGGTCACCGGGTTCCACACCAGGTGGGAGGGCCGGTGGAGCTGGATCAGCCGCTGGGCGACGGACCTGGCCGAGACCCCTTGGGGATCGGCGGGCCAGATGAACCAGACGGTCCTCGGGGCTCCTCCGAGCATCGCTCCGGAGTCCCCGGGGGAGGGAAGTCGGCTTGCGCCGGGCAGCCATGCTTGGGCCACAATGCCCCCTCAAATCCTCGGTCGCGTCGTTTTTCCCCTTCCAAACTTCCGCTGACACCTGGCTACGCCGGATTGTTACTGGCGGGTGCCAATCTTCCAACGAGGGTGTAACAAATGGTGACGCTGTGACGGATGCGTCACGGTGAGGGACTCGCCGCGGTGTCGACCGCCGGAGGCGGGCTGCCGTCGGACCTGCCCGGGGGCTCGGCCGTGGGACCGCTACCGGGGCCCGAGGTCGGGTCGGGCACCGGGTCGGCCTCGCCGGTCCCCTCCTGGCCGTCCCAGGTGACCCGGCAGGAGGGCCGGCCCGCCGAGGACTTGAAGGTCACCACGCCCGTGCCCGCGACCCCCGGATCGACGACGGCGAGCACCACCCGGCCGCTCGCCCCCGCGCGGAGCCTGCCGTGCCGGGGCGAGACCGCGATCCCGCCCGAAGTGCTGGCCGTCCACTCGATCACGGCGTCGCGCGCGGCCAGCGTGACCGACGTGCCCGCGGCCGTGCCCAGGTCTCCGGGGCACAGCGCCGTCAGGGCCGGCCGGGGCGCGCGCGGCGTACGGGTGGGAGTCGGCCGCGACCGCCCCGAGGGTGCGGTGGTGTGGGGCGGGGCGGTCGCGGCCGATTGGGGGGGATCGTCCTGTGGGGTCGGCGTGTCGTCGGCGGGCGTCGGGGTGGCCTGGTCGAGGGGCGGGTCGAGGGGCGGGTCGCTCTCCTCCGGGCCGAGCACCAGGTCGCCGGGGGCCGGATCGCCGGGGGTCGGGTCCCCGGGGGCCGCCGTCGGGGGCATGCGTATCGCCTCGAGGTGCTCGGCCGGCGCCTGCCCCGAGACCAGCGCGAGCCCGCCCGCCGTGCCGAACACGCAGACGGCGGCGAACATGACGGGCGCGGTCCGCAGCGGGCGGGAGCGGGCCCGTCCGCGCCGTGCCCGTGCCGCCGGCTGCGCGGCCGCGGGGAAGCCGCGCCGGTCGAGGAGAGCGGTGGCGCCGTCGTGGGGGTCGGCGCGGAGCGCGGACTCGATCACCCGGCGGCGCAGCGACAGCGGGGGGAAGGCGACGGGGATCATGTCGAGCAGCCGCCCGGCCGACACGTGCCTGCCCCGGCCCTCGCGGCAGATCTCGCAGCCCGCGATGTGCCTGCTCAGGCGCTTGCGCAGGGGAGCAGCGAGGGGACCGTCCTGCCAGCTGGCGCCCACGCCGTGGTCGACCAGCGCGGACAGCTCGGGGCAGTGGGCCCGGCCGGCCCTGGCCAGCACGAGGGCCGCGGCGGCGTTCTCCAGGTGGTCGCGGGCCCGGGTGAGCCGAGCCGACACCTGCCGGGAGGCGAGCCCGAGGACCGAAGCGATCTCGGCCGCCGTCAGGCCGTGCCGCAGGGCGAGTTCGAGCGCCTCGCGCTCATGGTCGCCGAGCTCTCCCAGCGCCTCGCGGACCAGCGCGGCGAGCGGGGGATCCGCGGACTCCTCCACGGTGATGACCGGTCCGGTGCCGTCCTCGCCGTCCCGCGCGGTCTCTCTCCGGGTGGCCCCTCGTCGGGTGGCCCCTCGTTGAGTGGCCCCTCGTTGAGTGGCGCTGTGGAACCGGGTCAGCGCGTACAGCCACGCCCGCAGCCGGGTGGGCTCCGTCAACCGGCCGGCGGAGCAGGAGGCGGCGACGAGCGCGTCGTGCACCGCCCGGGCCGCGGCGTCCAGGTCGCCCAGCAGCGCGTACGCGTAGTCGCTCAGCCGGTCGGCGTACGCGTCGTACAGCGCGGCCGGGGCCTGGGCGTCGGTGCCGCCCCCGCGCCGCAGCGCCTCCAGCAGTCGGTGGTCGTCGGCTCTCCCGACGCCGGGCCATACGGGCAACGAACATTCCTCCCCGTGTGACGGAACCTGGTCTCGCCGGTCCCCACACGAGTGGGACGCCGTCCCCGCTGGCGTCGTTTACGGGTCGCGCGGTCATGCCCAACGGGCATGACCTGCGAAAACGGGTGCCTGAGGGACTCTTGCTACTGGAGTCGCCGGGCGATGCCCTTGAGGAAGATGTTGCGGATCTCCAGAACCGTCTGCGGGAAGTAGGCGGCGCCGCCGGTCGCCTTCGCGATGGAGGTCATCTGCGTCCGGTCTTCGTCCTTCTGCGTGTTGAACGAGATGATCAGGAGGCTCACCGGCCGCTTCGGGTCGAAGGCGCCCTTCAGCTTCTGCAGGATCTCGCTGTTGGAGATGCCGCCGTTCGGGTCGTCGTTGCCGACCCCGTCGGTGAACAGCAGGATCGTGTTGACCTTGTCGGGCTCGTACTCCTTGGTCATCTTCTGGTACGCGGCCCACAGGGTGTCGTTCAGGCCGGTGTTGCCCGTGGGAATGGCCTTCGCCTGCCGCAGCGCCTGGGCGATCACGTCGCGGCGGGTCACCCCGTTGATCTGCTGGGCCAGCGGCCCGATCTGCACGACGGGCTTCCAGTCGACGCCCTCGCCGCGTAGGTTGTCGGAGAAGGCCCAGATGCCGATCTCCGCCTTGTCGGGGAACAGCTTCAGGCCCTCGATGCTGATGTCGGTGATCGCGCGCATCCGGGTGACGCCGGTCTTGTCGGCGGGCAGCGCCATGGTCCCGGAGATGTCGATCAGGGCGAGCATCTTCGTGCCGAGCTTGATCTGGTGCCAGGCCTGGGACAGGCGGGTGACGGTGGCGGTGTCCGGCAGCGGGATCGCCGCCGGCTTCTTGGCGTTCACGCCGTTGTCGGGCTTCAGCAGGCCGCCGCCCGCGCCGTCGGGCGTGCGGAAGCCGTAGTCCTGGACCGTCTTCCTGCCGTTGGGCGAGGTCATCTCGGTCGCCAGGGCCTGGGCGGCCTTGCGCGTCGCGGAGTCCTTCGCCGTGACGATGATCGGGTAGTCGAGGCTGATCGTGCCCTCGGCGGGATACAGCGCGACCGCCGGGTTCGAGGGGGTCGTCGTCGTGTTGTACGACCACACGGCCTGCTCGGACGTCACGCCCACCGGGATGCGGGCGGCGGCCTTGGTCAGCGTCGCGAACATGCTGTCGGGCGTGGACACGGTGGACTCCGACAGCCGGCGCAGCACGCCGACGAGCGTCTCCTCGTTGCCGCCTCCCTGCTTGAGCACGGCGGCCCCGGCCAGCAGCGCGCCGAGACCGGCGGCGTTCTGCGTGGGGTCGAGCGCGAGCACGCGCACCTTCCGCGCCAGGCCGTCGGGGTTGGCGGCGTTCGCCGCGCTCATCAGGCCGGTCCAGCTCGGGCTGAAGGCCGACTGGAGCTTGTCCGCGCCGGCCTTGGAAGCAGCCAGCACGACGGGTGTGCTGGCGGCGTTCCCGGCGGGCTCGGGCGCGTTCTTGACGCCGCTCAGCCACAGGCTGGAGTCGGGGATCCACAGGTCGGGGTTCAGCTTGCCGCTGGTGGGGCCGGTGCCCGCCATCGCGTTGGCGACGTCGGCCGGCTCGGCGGCCTTGACCGTGACGGCGACGCACTTGCCGTCGACGGCCCGGCCCGACTTGCCGAACCTGGTGGCGATCTTCTGGACGGCCGGGTGGATGTCGGGTGAGGCGACGACGGAGAGCTTGACTTTCTCACCCGCGCAGCCCGGGCCCTTGTTCACCACCACGTACGCCGCCACGCCGAGGAGCACGGCCAGGGCGACCGCGCCGGCCAGCGGGACGAGCACCGTCCCGCGCCCCGCCCGCCGCCGCGGCGGGGGCTCGAACTGGGGGTCTGAGCCGCCATCGAGTTCGTCTGTGCGGTGCCGTCCGCCCACGGTGCCCTCTCCGGTATCCACTGGCCGTAACAGGTTTACGGAACGATACTGGCAAAAGCGACAACATGCGCCTGATGCGTGCGGGAGGGTCCGGCGCAGGCCGTACCCTTGGCCCGTGGTCATCCCGGTCGAGGACGCCGCCGATCCGCGCCTGGCGGACTACGTGCGGTTGCGCGACGTCGATCTGCGCAAGAGCGTCGAGAGCGAGCGCGGTCTGTTCGTCGCCGAAGGCGAGAAGGTCATCAGGCGGGCGATCGGCGCGGGCCATCCGGTGCGCTCGGTGCTGACCACGGCCAAGTGGCTCGACGTGCTCGCCGACGTCATCGGGGAGGCCACCGTCTACCTGGTCTCCGACGAGGTGATGGAGGGAGTCACGGGTTTCCAGGTCCACCGGGGCGCGCTCGCCGCGATGGAGCGCACCCCGCTTCCGCCGATCGGTGAACTCCTCGCGGACGCGGGGCCGCGGATCCTCGTCCTGGAGGACCTCGTCGACCACGGCAACGTCGGGGCGATCTTCCGCTGCGCGGCGGCGCTCGGCGTCGGCGCGATCGTGCTGTCGCCGCGCTGCGCCGACCCCCTCTACCGGAGGGCCGTCAAGGTGTCGATGGGGGCGGTGTTCGCGATCCCGTACGCCCGGATGACCGACTGGCACGGCGGCCTGGCGGAGATCAGGACGGCCGGGTTCCGCCTGCTGGCGCTCACACCGGACCAGTCGGCCGTGCCGCTCGACAAGGCCCCGCTGTCCGGCCGGGTCGCGCTGATGCTCGGCTCGGAGGGCGACGGGCTGTCGTCCCACTGGCTGCACGAGGCCGACCAGCCCGTGTGCATCCCGATGAGCACGCGGGCGATGGACCTCGGCGTCGACTCCCTGAACGTGGTGGCCGCCGCGGCCATCGCCTGCCACGGCCTGCTCAGGGGAGCGTGACCCCCGCCCCCGCGACCGCTTCCTCGCCGGCTCCCTCACCGGCTCCCGCGGTGGCTCCCTCGGTGGCCCAGTCGAGCAGCTTGCGCGCGGTGGCGAACCTGGCCTTGTCACTGCGCTCGCCCAGCACGACCCCCACGTACGTGCGCCCGTCCCGGACGGCGGCGAACGACAGGCAGTAGCCCGCCTGGTTGGTGAAGCCGGTCTTCAGTCCCACCGCGCCGTCGTCGAGCAGGTCGTTGGTGTTGCGCCACACGTGCCCCCGGTGGAGGGCCGACTTCCGGACCACCCGCGTGGGCGTCCTGGCGACGGCCGCGATCACGGGGTCGCGCAGCGCGGCCATGGTCAGCGCCGCCTGGTCGCGGGCCGTGGAGTACCCCTTCGACGGCAGCCCGTCGGGGTTGGCGTAGCGGGTGTCGCGCAGGCCGAGGCCGCGTGCCGCGTCGTTCATCTTGGCGACGAACTTCGCCGTCCCCGGGCCGTACCGCTCGGCGAGGGCGTGGGCGGCGTCCGCCCCCGAGGGGAGCATGAGCCCGTAGAGCAGGTCACGCACCGTGAGCCGCTCGCCCGCCCGCAGCCCCGCCGTCGTGGCCCCGCCGGACAGCGCGTGCCTCACATCGGCCTTGGTGATGGTCACCACGTCGTCCAGCCGGGCCTGCCGCCGGACCACGTAGGCGGTCATGACCTTGGTCAGGCTCGCGACCGGCACCCGGCGCGTCTCGCGCTTGGCGAACTGGACCGTTCCCTCCGTGGTGTCCACCAGATAGGCCTCCCGGGCCGTGACCGACGGCCCGCGGCCGGACGCGGCGTCCGTCGTGGCGCGTGCGGGCGCGGCGGCGGTCCCTGCCGTGACGAGGGCGGCGGCCAGCGCGATGAGTACCCCGTTACGCATCCCGTCATGATCGCACGGCTTCGGACGCGGCGGGTGCGTCGCCGCTCCGGCCCCTCCTGCGGCGGTGCCGTACGAGGAGGGCGACGGCCACGGCCACGACGGCGGCGACGGCGGCGGCCAGCGCGGGCGACCGGGCCGCGAGCGACAGCCAGGCCCACAGGAGCGAGTAGAGGCCGAACGAGGTCACCGGCACCCAGGTCAGGCAGCCGAGGGCGCTGGCCACCAGGTACCAGCGGTAGTCCACCCGCAGCGCCCCGGCCACCCACGGCAGCGTGTGCCGCAGGCCCGGCACCCAGAAGCAGCCGTATACGGCGAGCGCGCCCCACCGGCGCACCACGTTCTCCACGCGCTCGATCCGCTCCCGGCCGATCCTGCGGCCGACGCGCGAGCGGTAGAGCGCCTCGCCGAGCCTGCGGCCGACCCAGTAGTACACCTGGAACGCGCCGAAGAGGGCGACCGCGCCGACCGTGACTACCAGCCACAGTGGCAGGCCGAACACGGAGGCCGCCGTAGGGTCAGGGATCCGCACGTGCTCTCACCGCCGGTCGTCGCCATTGATTAGGCAAGCCTCACCTTAACGCCCCCGGTCGCGCCGTTTGCAAGCGGATGTCAACCGGTGGTCAATCCGTCCGCCGTACACATGAGGGGACGAGAGGCGACGGGTTCGCGATGTCACAGGGGCCTTCGCGGACTCTGCCTCCCATCCACACGGCCTCTCATTCAGACGCCCGCGAGAGCCTCGCGGGCCTCGGTGACCCAGCGGGGGACGCCCACCCGCTCGGCCACCGCCAGCGCCTTCTCGTAGTGGTCGCGGGCCGGCAGATTGAGCCGTACGGCGAGGTCGCCGAGCGTCCTGGCCACCGGCCACAGGGCGACCACGCCGGTGCCGGCCCCGGCGATCCGGTCGCGGAACGGCGCCAGCTTCTCGTACGCCTCCCGCATCCGGTCCTCGTCGTCCAGGAGCATCCCGGCGAGGGCCCGCCAGATGAGGGCGAGCTCGTAGAGGAAGTCGGTGCGGACCGGTTCCCTGCTCGCGGCCACCACCCGCGCGTCCCGGGCGTGGCCGGCCGAGGCGAGCGCCACGGCGTAGGCGTCGAGGGTCCACTTGGCGCCGCGCTGGTGGGCCTCGCCCAGCGGCTCGGTCATCTCGGCGGCCCGGCCGTCCACCAGGTGCAGGCAGAACGTGGCGATCAGCGGCAGGTCCTGGCGGCCTTCGAGCATGCCGGCCCGTGCGGTCAGCCGCGCGGCGTTCCGGTAGGCCCGCTCGGCCCCGGCGTAGTCACCGGTGATCATCAGGCGCTGCCCGGCGTACCACGCGCCGACGGCCGCGGGGGCCGGCAGGTCGTACCGCCGCCCGAGGCTTTCGGCCTGGGCGAGGTGCTCGTCGGCCTCGGCGAAGTCGCCGCGGGCCGCCGCGCACTCCAGCAGCACCAGGTGCGCCAGCGTCTGCACCGCGATCTGGCCCGACTCCGACCCGACCCGCAGCAGCTCACGGCCGATGATCTCGCGCTCGTCGACCTGCGTCAGCGTGTATGACTGCCGCAGCCGGCCGCTCAGCGCCATCGCCAGCAGGGCGGGGTCGCCGCTCGCCCTGGCCAGCTCCTCGGCCTCCAGCGACGCCTGGTAGCCGCGCTCGGTGGCCGACCCCTCCAGCTCCAGGGCCAGCGTGGCGAGCAGGCTGGCCCGCAGGGACTGCTCGCCCTCCGGCAGCGCGACGAGCGCCTTCTCGGTGACGTCGACGATCTCCCAGGCCGTGCGCGTGAAGTCGCGGGCGATGCCCTTGTGCGGCACCGCGAGCGCCGCCGCGACCCGGGCGGTCAGCTCCAGGTCGCCGAGCGGCAGCGCGACGGACATCGCCTCCCCCCGGTGCGCGCGGGCGGCGGTCATGTCCCCGCACAGCGCCAGCGCCCTGATCAGCCGGAGCTGGAGCTCCAGCCGGTCGCGTACCGGCCCCCGGTCCGCGTGGGCACGGCCTGTGTGAGCACGGCTTGTTCGAGCACGGTCGAAGGCGGCGATGGCCTGCTGCCAGAGCGTGGCCGCCTCGCGGTGGGCGAACCTGCGCTCGGCCTGCTCGGCCGCCAGCCCCGCGTACCGCACGGCTTGCGCCGCCGTCTCCACCGTGCCCGCCGCGTCGTAGTGGTGGGCCAGCGCGGCCACGTCGTTCGGGCTGCGCTGCTCGATCACCGAGGCCACCGCCGCGTGCAGGCGCGAACGGCGCAGCCGTGAGGCGTCGGAATAGAGCGTGTCCCTGACCAGGTCGTGGTCGAACCTCAGCAGGCCGGGCCCCGGCTCGGTCACCAGCCCGGCCAGCAGCGCCGCCTCCACCGCGTCCACCACGGCGTCCTCGTCGCCGGACACGTCGACCAGCACGTCGACGTCCACGTCCCGGCCGATCACGGCGGCCTGCAGCAGCACCTGCTGGGCCCGCTCCGGCAGCCGGGCGATCCGCCGCCGCAACACGTCGCGCACGCCCGAGGGCACCTCGGAGATGTCGGCCTCGGCCTCGAACAGCCGGGCCGTCTCCTTGACGAAGAACGGGTTGCCCCCGGCCCGCTCGACGATCGTGCTGACGACCTCGTCGTCGACCTCGCGCACGCAGGTCGCCCGGACGAGTTCCGCCACGGCGGCGTCGTCGAGGCCGCCGAGCCCGACGCGTACGGGGTCGAGGCGGGCCAGCGCGGCCAGCACGTCCTGCTGCTGGTCGTTCAGCTCGCCGTCCCGGCAGGTCACCACGATCAGCACGCGGCTGGCCGCGAGCAGGCTCGGCAGCGCGCGCAGCAGCGCCAGCGTCTGGTCGTCGGCCCAGTGCAGGTCCTCGACGAGGATCAGCAGCGGCGCCTCGCGCGCCACGGCCGACAGGTAGCCGCCGACGGCCCGGTGCAGCCGGAAGCCGCCCGACGCCTCGTCGTCGGCGGTGTCGGGGGCGGCGTCGTCGAGCAGCGGCGCCAGCAGCGCGGCGTACTCGCCCGCACCCCTGCGGGCCACGAGGGCGCGCAGCACCTCGACCCAGGCCCAGCCGGGCGGGGTCGCCGTGCTGTCGGGGCAGCCGCCGGTCGCTCCGATCCAGCCCTCGTGCTCCAGCCGTTCGAACAGCCGCCGCACCAGCGTCGTCTTCCCCGCGCCGGGATCGCCGCTGATGACGGCGACGGTGAACCGGCCCCCCTGGGCGCGCGGCGCGGCGGCGGCGAGCGCGGCCAGCTCGGCGTCGCGGCCGACGAACGGCTCGGGCTCCAGCGGCGGCGCGTCGCTGGTCGCGACCGGTCTCGGGGGCCAGGTGGCGCTGATCTCGACGGGCCGCCGGGGCGCGGGGAGCACGAGGTCGAGCCCGGGGTCCTGGGCGAGGATGTCCGACTCCAGCTTGCGCAGCGCCGGACCGGGGTCGATGCCGAGCTCGTCGGACAGGATCGTGCGGGCCCGGCGCAGCGCGGCGAGCGCGTCGCCCTGCCGCCCGCACCGGTACAGGCCGAGGGCGAGCAGCCGCCAGCCCTCCTCCCGCAGGGCGTGCTCGGTGGTCAGCGCCTCGAGATCGGGCACGGTCTCGGCGTGCAGGCCCATCCGCAGCCCGGCGTCGGCGTGCCGCTCCCTGGCCACCAGGCGCAGCTCGCTGAGCCGCGCCACCTCCGCCTCCGCCCAGGGCTGGTCGGCGAAGTCCGAGTAGGGCGTGCCGTGCCACAGCGCGAGCGCCGCGTCCAGCCGGGCCCGCGCGGCCTGCGGGCTCTCGTCCAGCCGCTCCCCGGCCGAGCGGACCATGGCCTCGAAGCTCAGCGCGTCCACCTGTTCGGGGGCGGCGCGCAGGGCGTACCCCGACGCGACGGTCACGAGCAGCCGGTTGGGCCCGCCACGCGGGCGGTTCGGCTCCAGCACCCGGCGCAGCCGGGAGATGTAGACCTGTAACCCCGACTGGGCGCCCTTGCCGGCGTCGTCGTCCCACAGGTCGAACAGCAGGGTGTCCACGGGCACGACCTGACCACGCGCCACGAGCAGGCGGGCCAGCACCGCGCGCTGCCGCAGCCCGCCGAGGTCGAGCTCGTCGGTGTCGTCGTGCGCCCCCACCGGCCCGAGGACCCGGAACGTCACCGGGCTCATCGGGCGCTCCTCCGCTGTCGTGCGCCGTGCCCGCAGGCCGGCGCAGGTTGCCGTCGTGTCTCGGGTTGGCGTCGCATGTCAGGCGCCACCGTATGCGCGTCCGCGAAGCGGGCACAAGGTTTTAACCGACCCGGACACCCTCACCTTCCCGCTCGTGAGTTTAGAAGATCACGAGGAGGTTCCGCAGGCAGTCAGGGGACGCGCGTGCGGCGCGGAGAGGGCGCCGGACCGGCGCCCTCGGCGCGGGCGTCCCGCCGGCGCAGCAGCGCCCATCCGCCGAGCGCGAGCCCGCCCCACGGGATCTCGATGGTGTAGGTCCAGAAGCCGAACAGCACGGCCGCGGCGGTGGCCCCGCCGGCGGGCTGGCCGAACGCCCCGATCAGCAGCGTGGCGACGCCGCCCTCCATGATCCCCGCCCCGCTGGGCGTGACGAGGGCGGTGGTGAGGACGCGGCTCAGCGCGAAGACCGCGACGGTCTCGGCGGGTCCCGGGTACGAGCCGGTGGCCACCAGGCAGGCGGCCATGATCAGGCACTGGAGGACGAGGAAGGCGACCATCCCGAGCGACAGGCCCGCCCACCGGCTGTGGATGATGTCGGCCGTGTCCCGGCGCAGCCGTTCGATCGCCGCCGACGCGGCGTGCTCCGCCGGGCGGAACCTCCGGGGCGCGAGCCGTACGAGCCCGTCCAGGGCGCGGCCGAGCACGGCGGCGGCGCGGTCCCAGTAGAGGGCGGCGGCCACCACGGCCACCAGCGCGAGTATCGACACCGCGCCGGCCCAGCCCGCCTTGGCGACCGTGGGGTTGGTGGCCTTGCCCGCGATCAGCAGGCCCAGGATCCCCACGGCGGGCAGGATGAAGCGGAACAGCGAGTTCCAGATGCCGGTGACCAGCGTGTAGACGACGATCGGCCGGTTGGCGAAGCCCCAGCCGCGGGTCATGCCGAACGTCAGGGCCACGCCCGCCGCCCCGCCGAACGGCAGCAGGTTGCTGACCGCGCTCCCGGCCGCGTTGAGCGTGAGCGCCTGCGTGTGCGTGAGGCCGGGCAGCGCGGAGGTCATCACGAACGTGTACGCCCACAGGCTCGCCAGCCACAAGGCGCTCATCAGCGCGATCGTGTGCCACCCGAGACCGCCGAACTGGTGGCCGATCTCCCGCCAGCTCACGGTGGCGCCGGTCAGCGCGTGCACGATCTGCGGGAGATAGAGCACCAGCGCCCCGGCCAGCCCGAGCGACACCGCGGACAGCGCGATCTGCAGCCACTTCCTGTTCACCCGCGTATGCCCCCAGTCCGGTGTCGGTCCTTCCCAGTCTGCCGGTCCGTGTGGGCGGTCGGCTCCTCCTGACGGAGGATCACCACCCCTAGGGGTTGTCGAAGGGGTGCCGCAGGCGGGTACCCCGGGGCAGGCCGCGGCGCACGTACCACTCGGTGCCGAAGACGTAGCGGTAGGCGAATCCGGGGATCTTCAGCATCGCGCCCAGCGTGCGGTCGCCGTCGCCGCCGGTGGCCTGGCTGGCGTGGGCCGCCATCGCCGCCCGCTTGGCCTTGGCGTGTCCGCGTACGTTCACCCGGTGGGTGATCGCGTCCCGGGGCGAGTAGGCCCGTTCGAAGCTCCGCACGTCGATCGCCGGGTAGAACCGGGAGGCCAGCCGTACGCCCTTGAGCAGCAGGTCGCGGTCGACCGTCGCCTCCAGCACGATGGGCGTCCCGGCGATCTCGGCGGCCCGGCCGCCCACCCGGTAGACCTGCACGTGGTCGGGGTGGCCGTAGCCGCCCGCCGGGTCGTAGATCGTGAGCAGGTCGGCCGTCTCCTCCTTGAGCACCGAGGCCAGCCGCTGGGCCGCCTCCTCGATGTCGGCGTCGATGAACGCGTTGTCCGGCCGGTCGTCGGCCACGCCGCCGTCGATCGCCAGGCCGGAGTCGCCGTAGCCGAGCAGCACGACCCGGGCGCAGCCCAGGGCCGCGGCCGAGCGGTGCAGTTCCTCCATCCGGGCTCTGCCCAGTTCCTCGCCGTGGGGAAGATCGGCGAGGCCGCGCTCGCCCGCCGTGGCGACGACGAGCACCACGCGGTGCCCCTCGTTCGCCAGCATGGCCATGGTCCCGGCGGTCAGCAGCGCCTCGTCGTCGGGATGGGCGTGGAAGAACACCGCCGTCCTCATCGCGCCCCACGGAACGTCGTCATCGCGTGCTCCACTCGTCTGCGCCACCGCGGCTGCCGTGGCGGCCGGTTCCCGACATGATCCCACGTGGTCCGGCCCGGGCCGCGCCGCCCTCCCCGCGAGCGGTTTGATGGGCGTGGCGCACTCTGCCAGGCTGACCCGGTGAGGATTCTTCACGTCAGCGACTGCTACCTGCCGCGGCTCGGGGGAATCGAGGTGCAGGTCGCCGACCTCGTCAGGGCCCAGCGCGAGGCGGGCCACACGGTCGAGGTGGTGACGGCGACGCCGGGGGAGCGGCTGCCCGGCGTGCACCGCGTGGTCGCGAATCTCCCGTTCGACCTGCCGGTCCATCCGCGGGGCACGGCCCACCTGCTCCGGCTCATGACGAGCGGGCGGTTCGACGTGGTGCACGTCCACACGGGGGCGGTCTCGCCGTTCGCGTGGATGGGGGTGCGCGCGGCGGTCCGGGCCGGCCTCCCGGTGGTCGCGACCGTGCACAGCATGTGGGATCCGGTCACCCGGGGCGTGTACCGGGCGCTGCAGGCGGCCTTCGAGTGGCGGCGCTGGGGCCTGGTCCTCACCGCTGTGAGCGAGGCCGCCGCGCGCCCCATCCGCGCCGTGGCCGGGCCGCGCGTGCCGGTGCAGGTCGTCTCCAACGGGCTGGACGTGACCTCGTGGCGGCCCGAGCCCGGCCCCGTACGGGCCGCCGGGGACGACACGGTGAACGAGACGGTGCATGTGGTGGCGGTGGGCAGGCTGGCGCCGCGCAAGCAGCCGTTGCGCCTGCTCAAGCTGCTGGAGACGGCGCGCGACAGGGTGCCGGGGAACGTCGCGATGCGCGCGACGATCGTGGGCGACGGCCCGGCCCGCGGGCGCATGGAGCGCTACCTGCGGGCGCGCCGGATGGGGTGGGTGTCACTCCCCGGCAGGTACAGCCGGGAGCAGATCAAGGATTTGCTGGCCGAGGCCGACGTGTTCGTGGCCCCGGCGCCGCGCGAGTCGTTCGGGCTGGCCGCGCTGGAGGCCCGCGCGGCCGGCGTGCCGGTCGTTGCGCGGGCGCAGAGCGGCGTGGCCGACTTCGTCAGGCCGGGCAAGGAGGGCCTGCTGGGCCGCACGTTCGACGACCTCGTCGCCTCGGTCGTACGGCTGGCCCGGGACCCCGGCCTGCGTCAGTCGATCGCCGAGCACAACCGGGAGACCGAGCCGGTCCGGTGCTCCTGGCCCGCCGTGCTGGAGGGCTTCGCCCGCTGCTACGAGCTGGCCGGGAGCTGACCCGGGCCACCGGCCGTCTAGTAAGGGAGGACCCTTCCCGAGGGGGTGCGCAGGTCGATCGGGGCGGGAGTTCTCGGTGGCCGCGGTCGCGGCACGATCTGCACCTTCTTCATCGGGGCCCTCCTTTCGGCGGTGTCCGTCAGCTGGTGCCGTCATGATTCCCACGAATTGGCCAGAATTATCCTCCGGACGTCAGTTCTTGTTCTTGTAACGTGCGCTTCTCGGTCACCCGTGCGTCGCAGGCGGCCGTGGGAGCTACTCGCAGGCCGTGGTCCTGTCCGCGCCGGGGCCGCCGTTGCAGTCGTCGGTGCCGGCCCCGCCGTCGAGGTCGTCGCCGCCGCTGCCCCCGTTCAGCTCGTCGTTGCCGGCGTTGCCGCTCAGGTCGTCGTCGCCGGCGCCGCCGTTGAGCTCGTCGTCGCCCGTGCCCCCGCGCAGTTCGTCGTCTCCGGGGCCGCCGTCGACCTCGTCGTTTCCGGCGTCGCCGCGTACGTCGTCGGCGCCCTTGCCGCCGTCGAGGGTGTCGTCGTTGTTTCCGCCGCGCAACACGTCGTCGCCGGCCTCGCCGCGGAGGCGGTCGTTGCCGTCCCCGCCGCGCAGGTCGTCGTCGCCCGTGCCCCCGCGCAGGTCGTCCCTGCCGCGCCCGCCCCTGAGCTCGTCGTCGCCGGCGCCGCCGTACACCACGGTGGGCAGGGGGACGTTTATGTCCGCCGCGATGACGACGACGTCGTCCCCATCGCCGGTCACGACCTTGATCTTCTTGATCACGTTGCCCACCAGGACGGCCTCGCCGTCGCGGGGATCGGGGCTGCAGCCCTTGATCGGGCCCGCCTCGTCCCGGACCGCCAGGGAGTAGCCGGTGAGCCCGGGCGCCTGGACGGTCACCTCGTTGGCCACCCCCGGCGTCGCCGTGTAGACGAGCGTCGTCTGGGAGACCGTGCACGTGCCGGCGTAGGCGGGCTCGGCCGCCGCGGCGCCGGCCGGGGGAAAAGCGAGCGCCAGCACGGCCGCCGGCGCCACGAGCAGACGTCGGCGTGCGAACAGATGGTTGGTCATCGGAGAGTCCCTTCACACGAACCGGGGCAAAGTGAGCCCCAGGGTTGTACGCATCGTGAGACGGGTCAATAGACGGCACGAGGGGAAAGGGAACGGTCCAAGCCGCGAGGGCCGGGCCCGGCCGGGATGTGAGCGCTCACCCGCCGGCCGGGCCATCAAGATCTATCTGATAAGCGCGGGGTGCTCGATTTGGCGTCGTTTGGCGAGCGCCATCTCAATGTGCTGCTCCATGATCCGCGCGTGTTCGTGATCTCCCTGCCGGGCGCTGGCGGCGGCGAGATTACGGACCACCCGGAGTACGGCCCCCGCGACCTCCTGCAGATGCGTTTCCCGATGCCAGGTATCGCTGAGCGGATCGAGGCCGAGGACATTCAGCATGGCCCGGACCGACCGGCATTTGCCGGCCGCCCGTTCGCGATCCCCGGCGGTCAGCGCGGCGTTGCCCTCGGCCACCTCGCCGTGGACGGCCGCCAGGGCCTGCGACACGTTCAGGTCGTTGTCCATCGCCTCGCTGAACTGCTGGGGAAGGGGTGCGGCGGCGTCGGCGCCCACCCGCAGCACGAACCTCTCGACGCGCCGGTAGGCCGCCGCCGCCTCGTCCAGGGCGTCCGGGCTGAATTCCATCGGCGACCGGTAATGGGCCGCCGCCAGGTAATAGCGGAGTTCGACCGGCCGTACGCGGTCGAGCAGGGCCGGGACGGCCAGCGGGTTGCGCGGGTGTTTGCGTATCTTCTCGCCCCGGTGCGTGACCGGGCCGTTGTGCAGCCAGAAACGCGCGAAGGAATCCCCGGCGGCCCGCGACTGCGCCATCTCGTTCTCGTGGTGCGGAAATATGAGATTGGCTCCTCCGCCGTGGATGTCGAATTCCGCGCCCAGATACCTGCGGGCCATCGCGGAACATTCCAGATGCCACCCCGGGCGCCCCTCGCCCCAGGGTGAGCTCCACACCGGCTCACCGGACTTCGCGCTCTTCCACAGTGCGAAATCGCGCGGGTCCCGTTTTCCCCGCTCGTTTTCCTCGGCCGCCCGCAGGCGCTCGGCCTGCTGCCGGGAAAGGGACCCGTAGTTCGGGTAGGAGCCGACCGAGAAATACACGTCGCCGTCGGACTCGTAGGCGTGCCCGGACGCGACGAGCTGCTCGACCATCTCGATCATCTCGGGGATGTGTCCCGTCGCCCGCGGCTCCACGCTGGGCGGAAGGCATCCCAGAGCGGTGTACGTACGGACGAAGGCCCGGTGGACGGGACCGGTGATCCGCCACCAGGGGACCCCCTCGGCGATGGACCTGTGAATTATCTTGTCCTCGATGTCGGTGACGTTCCGGCAGAGCAGGACCTCATATCCGCTGAATTTCAGCCAGCGGTGCAGAATGTCGAAATTGACCTGCGATCTGAGCTGTCCCACATGGGGCGGCACGACGACGGTGGGACCGCAGAGATAAATCGACACCATTCCGGGAATTCGAGGGACGAAATCGCGGACGGCGCGGCGATGCGTATCGTAAAGGCGAAGACCCACCTAGCCGAGGGTAAGCGACCTGTTCGCTCGCTGTCGATAGCGCGGGCCGACCCGGGCCCGCACACCCGGAAATGGCGATTGTGAGGCCGGGGAATAAGGACGATCCGCCCCTTGGTTGGCGCAGGCATGGAGCCGACGAAACGGGGCCGCGTCCGGGTGGAGACGACGGCCAAGCGCGTACGTGTCTACGTCGAGGGCCGCGCGGTGGCCGACACCACCCGGGCCCTGCTGGTCTGGGAGGTCCCCTACTACCCGACGTACTACTTCCCGGCGGACGACGTCCGTGTGGAGGAGTTGAAGGCCGCCGGAGAGACGCGGCACTCGCCCAGCAGGGGAGACGCGGTGGTCCACGACGTGGCCGGCCGGCCCGGCGCGGCCCTCGTGTACGGGGACGACGCCCCGCTGGAGGAGATCCGGGGCCACGTCCGCTTCGACTGGAACGCGATGGACAACTGGTTCGAGGAGGACGAGGAGGTCTTCGTCCACGCCCGCGACCCGTACACCCGGGTGGACGTCCTGGCCAGCTCGCGCCACGTCCGGGTGGAGGTGAACGGCGTCACCGTCGCCGACTCGCGCAGCCCGCGCATCCTGTTCGAGACCGGCCTGCCGCCGCGCTACTACCTGCCCAAGACCGATGTGCGGCTCGACCTGCTGCGCCCGTCCGAGACCGTGACCCACTGCCCGTACAAGGGCCGCGCGGTGTACTGGTCGGTCGGCGAGGACGAGTCGGGCAGGGACCTGGTCTGGTCGTATCCCACTCCGCTCCCGGAGTCGCAGAAGATCGGCGGACTGGTCGCCTTCTACGACGAGAAGGTGGACGTGTACGTCGACGGCGTCCTCCAGGACCGCCCGAAGTCGAAGTTCGCCTGACCCTCGCCGTGCCGGTCAGCCGTGCAGGTCGAACGCGCACCGGATCTCGCCGACGGTGAGGCGTCATCGGCCGAGGTCCACCTCTCGTGGGAGGTCCTTGTTCCTGGGGACCTTCGTCAAGCGCGCGGCGCACGCCGGGGCCCGCGTCAGCGGCGGATGACGTGGAGGACGCTGGCGATGCGCTCGGCGGCGGTGACCACATCGGAGGCGTGCCCGATCCGGCCGGCCCACGACAGCCAGTACCACCACTCGCCGTCGCTGGCGTTGGACGCCAGCACGTCCTCGGCCATCGTGGGCTCCATGGGATTGATGACACGCAGTCGCGGATAGAGACCGGCCGGCGCCGTCAGGCGCACCTGGAAGGAGTGGGCCTCGAGCTGGGCGGCGAGCCGCTCCAGGTGGTCCATCGCCTCGCTGCGGTCTACCGTCGTCATCCTCAGCCTCCGGGGAACGTCAGGACCTATCACCGGAAAGGGTGAACCCGCAACGACCTACCGGCAATCGTGCGGATTCCTCGAAACCGTGCAATAACCAGGGAACTCACCGGGATTCCGTGGAACACACACGGGTTCACGAACACGAAGGCATAACAGTCGCGGGAGGTTGTGTGCCTGCGCGTTTACCGTGGGGAAACAACCGTAAACGGGGACCGCTTCACCAGTGGAGGGCGTGCACATGGCCCGCGGAGAGCACTCACCCGCTTGCGCGCGTCGCTGGCGCGAACAGGCACAGGTACGACAGTGGACGCTCTGGCAGACCGTCCAGGCGATCCACGGGTGCTGCGGCGTCAGCCTGCTGAAGGCCCACCGGCTCGGCCGCGGGTGGTCGGCCCGGCAGGCCATCGAGGAGCTGGAGCACCTGTGTGAGCAGCAGAGCCTCGGTCACCCGCGGGCGAGCATCGACCTGCTGAACGCCTGGGAGAACAACCGGGCCCGTCCGCGTCCCCAGACCATCGACCTGCTGGCCCGGCTCTACCGGGCCAACGCCGTACGGCTCGGCCTGGCCGCCGACTACTGCGAGGACGCGGGCGGACAGAAGATCGTCGTGGTCGGGCCCGGCCAGGCCGGCGAGCAGTCCCGGGCCGAGGACCCGGCCCCCGACGACGCGGAGCGCCGGGCGCTGTTCCACCAGGCGATGCTGATGGGCACGCCCAACGGCCGGTTCTTCGCGGAGGTCGAGGGCCTGCGCCACGACCTCGACCGCACGCTGGCCACGGGCACGGTGAACGAGGACCAGCTCGACCGGCTGGACGAGCAGGTGTTGCGCTACCGCAGGGAGTACATGACGACCCCGCCGACGCCGATGCTCTGCCGGGTCATGCTGGAGATCTCCGACGTGCGCCGGCTGAGCTCCGCCCGCCAGCCGTCGTCGGTGCAGCGCCGCCTGCTCACCGCGACCACGATGCTCACGCTGCTCGCCGCCGACGCGCTGATGAAGCTGGGCGACACCCGCCAGGCCCACGCGTGGTACGGCACCGCCCGCGCCGCCTCCGACGACGTGGGCGACCTGCGGCTGCGGGCGCTGGTGCGGGCCCAGCAGACCATGCTCCTGTACTACTACGGCGACCTGAACGAGACCGTACGGCTGGCCCGCGAGGCGCGGATGCTGGCCGGCTCCGCGCCCAGCTCGCCCGCGGCGCTGGCGGCGGCGGCCGAGGCCCGCGCGCTCGCCAGGATGGGGGACGGCAAGGCCGCCAGGATCGCGCTCGCCGAGGCGGAGCAGATCTTCGCCCGCATGCGCGGCATGAGCCAGGACGACCTGGCCTTCGTCTTCACGGAAAAGCGGATGAAGTTCTACCGCACCGGCACGCTGATCGAGCTGGGGGACGCCCAGCAGGTGCAGGGCATCGACGGGTTCCCTCCGGGCTTCCAGACCATCGACCCGGCGCTGATCCTGCTCGACCAGGCGAGCCACCTGGCCAGGAACGGCGACCACGAGGAGGCCTGCCGGATCGCCGCGGACGCGCTGCGGCAGGTCCCCGCCGAGCACCGCACCTCGATCGTCGTCACGCGGGCCAGGGCCCTGCTGGCGGACGCCGACCCCGCGTTGCCCGCCGTACGGCGTCTGCGGCGGGTGCTGGCGGAGTCGACGCCCACGCTCGCCCTCAGCGGGCTGTTCCCCGCGACGGACTCCCCTGCCGCCGAGAACGCGTGAAAACCGCCATGAGGACGATGGAGCCGGCGCCGCTGGCCGAGGAGGCGTTCAGGGTCCTGCGCGAGGTCTGCGCGACGATCGGGGTGGACGCGCGGGGCGCGCAGCTCCTGAGGCTGCGCAGCAACGCGGTCTTCAAGCTGCGCGCGGACGCGCGCCGCGGGGAGATGGTGGTGCGGATCGCGACCGCGCCGGACGCGCTGACCCGGTTGCCGGTGGTCGTGGCGGTCGCCCGCTGGCTCGCCGACCGGGGCTTTCCGACCGTGCGGCCGGCCGACGAGATCGCCGACCAGCCGATCGTGCACGGCGGCCGGGCGGTCACCTTCTGGCGGTACGTCCCCTCCCGCGGCCGCCCGACGACCCGGCAGCTCGGCCGGGTGCTGCGCAGCCTGCACCGGGAGCCGGTGCCGCCGGTGGGGCTGCGGACGCTCACCGACCCGCTCGCGGAGGTGCGGCACGCGGTGGAGCACCGGGCCGAGGTGCTCACCGCCGGCCAGCGGTCGTGGCTGAGCGACCGCATCGAGGAGCTCACCGGGCGCTGGCGCGCCCTCGACACCGGCTCGCCGGTGCTGCTGCACGGCGACGCCTGGATCGACAACCTGCTGCGGTGCCAGGACGGGCACGTGGTGCTGTGCGACTGGGACGGCGTGGCCGTCGGCCCGCGCGAGTGGGACCTGGTGCACACCTACCACGGGCAGCGCCGCTTCGGCCTGTCGACGGCCGACGTGGACGAGTTCGCCCGCGCGTACGGCTCGGACCTGCGGCTGTGGCCCGGCTACGGCACGCTGATGGAGGTGCGGGACATGTACGCCGTGGGCATCCACATCCGTAACGCCTCCGGCGACCCGTTCTCCCGGCAGGAGCTGCCCCGGCGGCTCGACTCGCTCACGCGCGGTGACGGGCACGCGCGGTGGTATATGGCGGCACCGGCATAGCTCCGGGTAATCGTGGGTACTCTCCGGACAGGCTGCGAGTGTCGCAGTGGACAATTCCTGAAAACATGGTTTGTAAAAAGCGCACCCGGGTCATCCCGGCGGCGGATATGCGCGCGCGTCCAGCGTCTCACGCGGTCGCGCAACGATTCCGCTACGCAGCCTCATGCTCTCGACCTGGGAACATGGTGTGGCTTCCAAGAAGGAGAAGCAGTTGTCTGAAGGCACTGTCAAGTGGTTCAACGCCGAAAAGGGCTTCGGTTTCATCGCTCCGGACGACGGCACCGCTGACGTGTTCGTTCATTATTCGGCGATCACCTCGAACGGTTACCGGACGCTGGACCAGAACCAGCGAGTCAGCTACGTGACCGTTCAGGGCAACAAGGGACCGCAGGCCGAACAGGTCACGCCGCTCTAGGACGTGACTCACGGTGACACAGCGGTCGTGACCGGCCGCGCCGGCGGTACCACGTCGGCCCGCGCCGCTGCGGCGGCGCGGGCCCGATGTTTTGCCGTTCTTTTACCGGGCATCGGGAACGGTCATGAGACTGAGCATGACCTCCGATCTGTGGTGGAAGAACGCGGTCGTGTACTGCCTCGACATCGAGACGTTCGCCGACGGCAACGGCGACGGGATCGGTGACTTCAGAGGGGCGATCCAGCGCATCGACCATCTGGACCGGATGGGCGTGACGTGCATCTGGCTGATGCCGTTCTTCCCGACGCCCGACAAGGACGACGGCTACGACATCACCGACTTCTACAACGTCGACCCGCGCCTGGGCACGCTCGGCGACTTCGTCGAGTTCATGCGCGTGGCCGGGGACCGCGGCATCAGGGTCATCGCCGATCTCGTGGTCAACCACACCTCCGACCAGCATCCCTGGTTCAAGGACGCGCGTTCCAGCCGGGACTCCCGCTACCGGGACTGGTACATCTGGTCGGACAAGCCGGAGCCCGACGATCCCGGCGGCATCGTCTTCCCCGACGAGGAGGACAGCCTCTGGGAGTACGACGAGAAGACCGAGCAGTACTACTTCCACCGGTTCTACCGGTTCCAGCCCGACCTGAACACCGCCAACCACGAGGTGCAGGACGAGATCTCCCGGATCCTCGGCTTCTGGATGGAGCTGGGCCTGTCGGGCTTCCGGGTGGACGCCGTGCCGTTCCTCATCGAGCAGGTCACCGACAGCGACGACCTGCCCGACCCGCACGAGTTCTTCGCGTGCCTGCGGGCCTTCCTCAGCCGCCGCGACGGCAGCGCCATCCTCCTCGGCGAGGTGAACCTGCCGTACGACGACCTGGTGCGGTACTTCGGCAACGATCTCGGCGACGAGATCACCATGTGCTTCGACTTCATCACCATGCAGCGGACGTACCTGTCGCTGGCCCGCCAGGACGCCGGTCCGCTGGCCGCCGCCCTGCGCGAGCGGCCGGCCCCGCCCAAGGACTCGCAGTGGGCGACCTTCGTCCGCAACCACGACGAGCTCACACTCGACAAGCTGAACGACGCCGAGCGTGAGGAGGTCTTCGCGGCCTTCGGCCCGGACAAGGACATGCAGTTGTTCGGCCGGGGCCTGCGGCGACGCGTGCCCACCATGCTGGGCGGCGACATGGACCGGATCAAGATGGTCTACAGCCTGCTGTTCTCCCTGCCGGGCACCCCGGTGCTCTTCTACGGAGAGGAGATCGGCATGGGGGAGAACCTGGAGCTGGAGGGCCGCCAGGCCGTCCGCACGCCGATGCAGTGGACCCCCCACCGCAACGGCGGCTTCAGCGACGCCGACCCCTCCAAGGTGCGCATCCCCATGCCGACAGGGGAATACGGTCCTGAGAAGGTCAACGTCAGCGCGCAGGAGCGCGACCCCGACTCGCTGCTGTCCTGGATCACCCGGCTGATCCGGCACTACCGCGACTGCCCGGAGTTCGCGTGGGGCGACTACACGGTGCTCGACACCGGCGTGGACGCCGTGTTCGCCCACCGGGCCGACTGCGACGGCGAGACGGTCGTGGCCGTGCACAACCTCGGTGAGACCGAGGCGGAGGTGGAGATCACGCTGGACGGGCTCGACTCGTCCAAGGTGCTGACCGACCTTCTGGTGGACGGCACGGTCGAGATCTCCGGCGACGGCCGGGCCCGCTTCCCCATGGGCCGGTACGGCTGCCGCTGGTTCCGCGCGTCCACCCCCGAGACCGCCCCCGCGGATTCCGCCGACGTCTCCTAAGATCTGCGAGACGCTCCCTAGGGGTTCCCTCAGGGGCGGCTCGGGTGGATCTCCGATGGGCCGCCGCCCTCCCCGCGGCCACAGTGAAGTGCCATGGGGATGGTCTTGGGATACGTGCTGGTGGCGGCCGGCGCCGCCGCGATGTTCGCGTTACATCTGGTGGCGGGGCTCGACCCGCTCACCGCGATGATCAGCGAGTACGCCTTCGCGCCGCACGGGTGGCTGCTGCCGGTCTCACTGACGGCGATCGCCCTGGGCTCGGCCGTCCTCGCCGTACGGCTGTCGCGGCTGGACCGGCGTGCGGCGCTGCTGGTGGGCGTGTGGGGCGCCTGCCTGCTGCTGGTGGCCGGGTTCCCGACCGACCGGCCGGGGCTGTCGCTGTCGCTGTCCGGCGGCATCCACCGCTATGCCGCCTTCGCGGCCTTCGTCAGCCTGCCGGTGGCCGGGCTGCTCGTCGCCCGGGCCACCCGCTCGCGTCTGGTGCGCGTGCTGTGCGCCGTCGCGCTCGGCTCGCTGCTCCTGGTGGTCCTGCCGTACGCCTTCCGGATGCTGCACCTCGACCCCGGCACGGTGCCCGCCGGGTTCACCCAGCGGCTGACCGTCGTCTCCGAGGTGGCGGCGCTGGTGGCGATGGCGGCCAGTGCGGCGAGGGCACCGGGCTCACAGGCCCGGCACCTGGCCGTCGAGCGTCTCGAGCGCGTCCTCGATGGCCCGGTGGAAGGTCGGATAGGCGTACATCATGTGCCGCAGCCGCGTCGTGGGGATCTCGTTCTGCACCGCCACCACCAGCGCGCCGAGCACCTCCCCGCCGGCCGGTCCGGCGCTCGTGGCGCCGACCAGCACGCCACGCCGCGCGTCCTCCACCAGCTTGACGAAGCCCTCGTGCCCGGCCCCGTGGATCCAGCCGCGGGCCGACTCGTCGACGTGGGCGAAGCCCACCCGTACGTCGAGCCCGGCCTCCCGGGCCTCCCGCTCGGTGAGGCCCACCGAGCCCACCTCGGGGTCGGTGAACGTGACATGGGGCACCGCCCGGTAGTCGGCGGCCGGACCGCCCTCGCCGAGGATGTCGCGGGCCGCGATCCTGCCCTGGTAGACGGCGACGTGCGTGTAGGCTCCCCGGCCGGTCACGTCGCCCACCGCCCACACGCCGTCGGCGGCGCGCATCCGATCGTCCACGGTGACGAACCTGGCGCTCTCGTCGAGGCCGGCCTCTCCCGCGCCGATAGCGGCCAGGTCGGTCCTGCGGCCGGTGGCGACCAGTAGACGCGCGGCGCGGAGGGCCCGGCCGTCCTCAAGCGTCAGTGTGAAGCCGTCGTCGTCGTGCCGTACCCGCGCGGCCCCGACACCGGTGTACGCCGCGAGGCCCTCACCGGCGAACACCCGGGCCAGCAGCACGCCCGCCTCGGGCTCCGCCTGCGGCAGCAGGCGGTCGGCGGCCTCCACGACCGACACCCGCGTGCCGAACCGGGCGAACACCTGGGCGAGTTCGCAGCCGACCGCCCCGCCGCCCAGCACGATCAGCGACTCGGGCGCCTGCCGGGCCGCGACGGCGTTGCGGTTCGTCCAGTACGGCGTGCCCTCCAGGCCGTCGATCGGGGGGACGTCGGGGCTGGTGCCGGTGGCGAGGACGATCCCGCGCCGGGCCCGCAGCACCCGGCCGTCCACGGTCACCTCCCGTGGCCCGGTGATCCGGCCGCGGCCCCGGACGAGGTGGACGCCCGCGCTCTCGAATTGCTCCGCCTTGGCGTCGTCGCTCCAGCCGTCCGTCGCCTCGCCGGTGATCCGGTCGATCACCGGGGCCCACTTCGGGGACACCCGGACCGAGCCGGCCATGCCGGGCACCCGCCGTGCCTCGGCCAGCAGCCCCGCGGCCCGCACCATCATCTTGGAGGGGACGCAGCCCCAGTAGGCGCATTCGCCCCCGATCAGGCGGGCCTCCACCCCGGCGACGCTGAGGCCGGCCTCCGCCAGCCGCCCCGCGACGCCCTCTCCGCCCGGTCCCAGGCCGAGCACCACCACGTCGTACATCCCGTCCATGCCCGTCAACTGCCCAGACGGAGCCGTAGCGCACGGGAAACCCGCGGAAAACGCGAGGGGCGGGCCGGTCGCCCGGCCCGCCCCTCGCGTGACAGCTCTCAGATCAGACCGAGCGCCCGCACCGTGTCCCGCTCCTCGACCAGCTCGCCGACCGAGGCGTCGATCCGCTCGCGCGAGAACGCGTCGATCTCCAGGCCCTGGACGATCTCCCAGCGGCCGTTCCTGGACACCACGGGGAAGGAGGAGATGAGGCCCTCCGGCACGCCGTACGAGCCGTCGGAGGGGATGGCGGCCGAGGTCCAGTCGCCCTCGGGCGTGCCGTTCACCCAGTCGTACACGTGGTCGATCGCCGCGTTGGCCGCGGACGCGGCCGAGGAGGCGCCGCGCGCCTCGATGATGGCGGCGCCGCGCTTGGCGACGGTCGGGATGAAGGTGTCGCGCAGCCACTCCTGCTCGACCTGCTCGGCCGCGATCTTGCCGCCGACCTCGGCGTGGAAGAGGTCCGGGTACTGCGTGGCGGAGTGGTTGCCCCAGATCGTCATCTTCTTGATCTCGGCCACCGGCACGTTCAGCTTGCCCGCGAGCTGCGAGAGTGCGCGGTTGTGGTCGAGCCTGGTCATCGCGGTGAACCGCTCGGCCGGCACGTCGGGAGCCGCGGACTGCGCGATGAGCGCGTTGGTGTTGGCCGGGTTGCCCACGACCAGCACCCGGATGTCGTCGGCGGCGTGGTCGTTGATGGCCTTGCCCTGCGGGCCGAAGATGCCGCCGTTGGCCTCGAGGAGGTCGCCGCGCTCCATGCCCTTCGTGCGCGGGCGGGCGCCGACGAGCAGCGCGACGCTGGTGCCGTCGAAGGCCTTGGCCGGGTCGTCGGAGATCTCGATGCCGCGCAGCAGCGGGAACGCGCAGTCGTCGAGCTCCATCGCGGTGCCCTCGGCCGCCTTCACGGCCTGCGGAATCTCCAGAAGGCTGAGCTTCACCGGGGTGTCAGCCCCGAGGAGCTGGCCCGAGGCGACGCGGAAGAGCAGCGCGTAACCGATCTGGCCGGCCGCGCCGGTGACGGTCACTTTGACGGTCATGACGTTCCCCATTCGCGATTTGTGTGACTCACGGATGCTACCCGCCGGGCCGTATCCCCTCGTGAGCAGGTCAGGGTTGAGTCCCACATCGCCGTGCCACTGGTCCGGCCGAGGTGCCACATATCGGGCCTACTGGATGTCGTGATCTGGTCCGCGGATAAAAGGAAGGTTCCTTCCCCCGGTCGGCTGGCTTGTTTACTGGTCTTCCCGCGGCATTCGGGGCGGAAGCCCGGCCATGCGGGCGTCGATATGAGAGGTCCGATGACTGAGCAACTCGTGCGCTGGGAGATCGACGGCGGCGCCGTGATCGTGGAGACGGACGACAGGCCGGCCGGGGGCTGGACCCCGGCCTCCTCTCGCGGTGACCGCGTCCTCTACGAAGCCAAACAGAGCTTCGAGGACGCACTCGCGCAGGTCCGTGGGGCCGCTCAGGCCGCGTTGCGCACGTTCTCCGACGGCGTCGTCGGCCCAGACGAAGTGGAGGTCGAGTTCGGCGTGAAAATGAGTGCCGAAGCCGGAGCCATCATCGCCAAGACCGCCTTGGAGGGACATCTGACGGTGAAGCTCAAGTGGACGGCCCCAGGCGCGTAGAGCAACACAGGGCAAGCGGACAAGTGCGAACGCGGAACCCGTGGCGGGCGCGGATAGAGGGTAGAACGAAGGACGGCGATGTCGTCGTCGGCGCGGGGTTCCTCGTCGACCGCAGGCATGTGCTGACCTGCGCGCACATCGTCGAGGGCTGTGCCGAGGTCCGTGTCGGCTTCCTCCACGCCAACCGGCGGGACCTGCGCGACGTGCCCGCCGAGGTCGCCGAGGTCGCCGAGGTCGCCGCGGGGGAGTCCCGGGCCGCTTCCGGGGAGGCCGGTGACGCCACCGGTGATGTCGCCGTGCTCAGGCTCGCACGGGACGTCGATCTCACGCCCGCCGCCATGTCGGAACACCTCGACAGCACGGCCGAGCTGACCGCCCACGGGTTCCCCTACGACCACGGCAGGGCGGAGAGCATCCTGCGTCTCGGACTGACATCGGTTGAGCCGATGGCCGGCGAATGGCACCAGGTCGAAGCGGTCAAGGGCCATACGGAGATGCCGCGCGCGGGTTTCAGCGGGGCGGCCGTCTACGACGAGAACCGCGGCTGGGTGATCGGCATGTTCACCGACGCCTCACGGGACCCCCACAGCCGTATCGGCCGGATGATCTCCATCAACACCATCCGCCGATACTGGGAAGGCATCGACGATCTCCTCGAACTCCCCTGGCTGCCCAGGGAACAGCGGGTGAGCCTCCGCGCGATCCTCCACGGTGTCACGACCGACGTCGCCCCGGCCGAACTTGTCGTGGCGGCGGACTACGAGCGCCCTACCCGTGACCTGCGGTCGACGTGGGAGGCGATCCGGTACGTCGCCGAGGAGTTCTGGGACAAGGACTCGCTGGTGCGGATCCTGCACGCGGTCGCCGGCCATCTGACCGACGATCACGTCAGGCAGGCCCTGGCGACGTGGATCCACCGCAACCTGCCGCCCCTGGCGCTACCGGAGCGGCAGATCACTTCCATCGTCGTACGGCTGGATCCGAGGACCAAGGGCGGGTATCACCTGGGGTTCTCACACTTCATCGACGGCAGGCCGTATCCGGGTGAGCCCAGCAGGGAGGTCTCCCGCAAGGAGGTGCGCAGAGCGGTCGAGGGGGCGATCAACGGGCTGATGAGGACCGTCGTCCTGCATGGCCGTCACGATCCGCTGATCGAGTTCGTGCTGCCGCCGTCGCTGATGAGCGAGCCGATCGACGAGTGGTATGCGAGCCGTAATCCGGACGTCCGTATGAGCGTGTATCGCGTGGTGGTGCGTGACGTGGTGCGGCTTTCCAACTACGTGTTGCAGGACCAGTGGCTGACCCGGCATGACCGGTTCCGGGGTGTTCCGCCGTACGAGAAGATCGGCTGCCGGGACCCGCGCAGCGCGAAGGACCTGTACGACTTGCTGGTTCGGAGAAGGGAACTCCGAGCGATTGTCTACGCGACGAGGCCGAACACATCCATCCTGGAGAAGGCGCTGAGTGCCGGCATCTCGATGATGGTGTGGCCCCGGACGGACTGCCCCCTGCACGACCACTCCGCCTGTCGCGGCAGTCATCTGCTGAAGGTCCTCGCCTCGGTGGTGGAGGCGGGCGATGCGGCTGAGCTGCCAGAGCGAATTCGAGATCTCCGGCTGGAGGCGCAGAAATTCCCGGGCTCGAAGATAACCCTGCTCTGGGACGACCCGGAAAGAAAGCCTGACCCCCCGATTTTCGTAGAAGAAGCGTGATGTCTGAGCCGTCTATTCCTTCCTGGTACATATACACGGGAGTTCCCGGAGCGAACAGCGATATCAGCCGCCTGCCGAAGGCGCCCCCATGGCGCGAGTTCAAGGGAACCCCGCCCGAGGATCGGCCGGATGAACCACCCGGAGAGGATCCCGCCCACGCGCATCGGGCCCGCAGCTACCGTCCGGCCCCCGAGGCGGTCGAGCAGGTCAACGCGGCGCTGTATCTCCGCAGGCCTCTCCTGGTGACCGGGCGCCCCGGCACGGGAAAGTCGACTCTCGCCTACGCGGTGGCGCGCGAACTCGGGCTCGGACCCGTCCTCTACTGGCCGATCACGAGCAGGGCCACGCTCCGCGAGGGTCTTTACCACTACGACCCGCTGACCCGCCTCTACGCGATGAAGGGCGCGGAGGAAGCCCGCGACGACGACCCGGGCAGGTACATCCGCCTCGGTCCGCTCGGTACGGCGCTCCTTCCGGCGAGGTATCCGAGGGTGCTGCTGATCGATGAGATCGACAAAAGTGACATCGATCTGCCCAACGATCTGCTCACCGTGTTCGAAGAGGGCCGATACGAGATAACCGAGCTGGCCCGGCACGGGTCGGGGGCGAGCACGGTGATGACGTCGGATGGCGACGCGGTCTCCATACGGGGCGGCAGGGTGGTCTGCGGCGAGTTTCCCTTCGTGGTGATGACGAGCAACGGTGAAAGAGATTTTCCTCCCGCGTTCCTGCGGCGCTGTGTCACGCTCGAGCTGCCGGAGCCGGATCCCGAGCGGCTCGCGGAGATCATCCGCGCGCACCTGAGAGGGCTCGCGGACGAGAGTGAGGACATCGTCGGCCTGTTCCTTTCGCGGAAGACCCAGGGGCAGCTCGCGACGGACCAATTGCTTCACGCGGTCTACCTGACCCATCACGCGGCGAGGCAGGGGGTGGTGGACCGGATGGAACTGGCCGCACGAATCATGCCGTACCTCAGTCCGTCCTCGGCGGATGACGACTGATCGGGTCAGCGAGATCCTCGCCGAGGCGGGAGCGCCGGTCTCGCCCCGGGAACTGGCCGAGGTCATCTGGTTGGCGCTTCATCTCCGTGACGCACCGCCCGGCGACCTCGAAGGCGGGAAAGGCGGCGCGGACGGCCTGGGCCCGGGGAAGGGGACGCCGCCAGAGGAGCGCACGGCGCCGCAGCTCGTGCGGGATGGGCGGGCAGAGCTCCGCATGCGGGCCGGCGACGGCCATGAGGGAGCGGGCACGCCGGTGCGCGTACCCGCCGCGCCGCTGATGAACGATGTCCTCTCCCTGCAACGCGCGCTTCGGCCGATCAAACGAAGGGTCCCCTCGCGTCGGCGGGACCTGCTGGACGAGGAGGCCACGGCCGAGCGCATCGCCGAGACGGGTGTCTGGGCTCCGGTCATGACCTTCACGCCGGAACGCTGGCTTGACCTGGCGCTGGTGATCGACACCGGGCCGACGATGTGGCCCTGGCGCCCGCTGGCCGGCGAACTCAGAGAAATGTTCACGAGGCTCGGTGCGTTCCGCGACGTCCGCGTCTGGTACCTGCTCCGGGGGCGGATCGCCACCGCTCCCGGGGCGCCGCCCCGGGGACCCGCGGCCCTGGCGGACGCGTCGGGCCGGAGGATCGTGCTCCTGCTCAGCGACTGCGCGGGCCCGCACTGGTGGGAGGGACGCGCTCAGCAGGCGCTGCACGGGTGGGCACGCCGCACCCCGACCGCCATTCTGCAACCGCTGCCGGAAAGGCTCTGGCACCGGACCGCGATGCCCGTCGTGCCGGGGTGGGCGACGTCCGGACGGCCGTGCCCGCCGAACTCCGCACTGCGGTTCAGGCCATCGGAGCAGGAGACCGTACCGGCCGGACTGCCCGTGCCCCTGCTGGAACTGGATCCGCTCTGGCTGGCCGACTGGGCGCGGCTGACGGCTACGGGGGGAGACGCCGGAAGGGACGGAATTCCCACCGCGATGACCTACGTGACCGGACGACGCCGTTCGGGTGCCCGCCGGCTGGCCGCGGAGATCTCGCTCGCACTCGATGACCGCGTGCGTCGGTTCAAGGCGACCGCCTCACCGGAGGCCGTACGTCTGGCCGCCTACACCGCCGTCTCCGCACCCGCGGTTCCCGTCATGCGGTATATCCAGCGCAGCATGCTGCCCGGTTCCCCGCCCTCGGTCCTCGCCGAGGTCGTGGTGAGCGGATTCCTGCGTGCGGTGGCCCGTGACCGCTACGAGTTCGTCAGCGAGGAGGCGCGCCGGGCCGTGCAACGGCTGGTGCCGCGCTCCGAGTCGTGGCGCGCGGTCGACGTGCTGCGCCGGTTGTCCGCCGAGATCGAGAGCCGGGCCGCCTCGGCCGCGACCACGTTCCCGGCGCTGGTGCCCGCGGATCGCCACGGCGACGTGTTGTACGGGATGACGGGACGGCCCTTCGCCTTGATCGACCCGAACGCCCTCGGCGTCCTCGGCGACCTGGGCGTCTCGACGTCGTCCGGGGCGGCCGCCGGAGGACCGCCGGGCGACGGAGCCGGGGCGGAGGCCGCACCCGACCCTGCGCGGCCCCTCGTCGCAGGTCGCTCTGTTCGCCCGGCCGCGGCCGGGCGCCGCCGCGAACGTCCCCGTCCGTACTTCTACCTCAGTTACGCTGCGATACCTTTCGGCGAGCAGGGCGACCCGAACGCGTGGGTCGTGCGATTCTTCATGGCGCTCTGCCAGGAGATCACGCAGATGACGAGCGTGCGGCCGGAAGAGGCCGGCTTTCTGGACCGGGAGGCCTGGCAGGGGGGATGGTCGGAGTCGACGGCGGAGGCGCTGGCGGCATGCAGGGTCTTCGTCCCCCTGTACTCGCCCCGTTACTTCAGTAGCGAACGGGCCGGCAGGGAGTGGGCGGCGTTCCGGCGGCGGTTCACAGACGCCAGACCGGCAGAGAAATCGCTCACGGGGCCGATCGTGCCCGCGCTCTGGGTCCCCGTTCAGGGTCTCGAACTCCCTCCGGTCGCCCGAGGTATCCAACAAGTGACCACCGGCCTGGGCTCGCCGTACGAGGAGCTAGGTCTCTACGGCATCATGAAGCTCCGCAGGTATCGAGAGGACTACGACGCCGCGATCCACGAACTCGCGCGCAGGATTGTCGCGGTGGCCGAGGCCACCCCCGTCGTGATCGGCGAAGCGCCGAGATACGAGGACGTCACCAGCGGGTTCACCGAACGCGCCGCCCGCGGACCCGTACCCGTGACGGTCATCGCGCCCAACCTCGGGAACCTGCCGCCGGACGTTCCGAGCCCCTACTCGTACGGCACGACGGCCCAGGAGTGGCAGCCCTTCCGGGCGGAAGGGGACCGCCGGTCAGTTTCGGAGCACATCGAGGAGTTGGCGGACGCCCGAGACGTGGCGATCGCGCCGGGCGGGCCGCCCCGGCAGGGAGAGCCGAGCCTGCTGATCGTCGACCCGTGGACGGCTCTGATCCCTGAAGTCGGCAACGTGGTGCGGGAGGACGAGACCTATTCGGGTTACACGAATCTGATCGTCGTCTGGAGGCCTGACGATCGGGTGACCCAACGGGTCCGGCCGTATCTGCAGTCGTGGCTGGACCAGGCGCGGCGCACCGCTTTCCGCGGTGCGGCGGTGCGGCACGTCTCATCGCTGCGCGCGTTCCGCACCGAGGTGGCGCGGGTGCTGGACACCGCGCGCGAGCCGGGCCCAGAGGAGCGGGAAGGGCCGTGGCCACGCCTTTCGCCTCTGGATGAGTGAAACTTTCAAGTAACAGGCAGGCGACTTCGCCCGTAACACGGCGATGGATGCCCTGATGGGGCGGTGGGTGCACGCCGGGCGGTCCCGCCGGGGCGGCGCGGCCCTTGACGGGTCTCTGTACGGCGCCGGAGGTGGTGCCTATGGTTCGTGGGAGCGCTCCCAAGCGCAGCAATCATCGCCAGGAGGACCTTCCCAATGAGATCCACCCCCCGACCGGGAGCCGTGGGCTCCACGGTGCGCCGCGGCCTGGTCGCGGCGGCCGTGCTCGCCCTCGGCGCCACGGCGGCCGTCGCCACCGCCACCTCGGCGAGTGCCGCGGTCGCCTGCAAGGTCAACTACACCGCCAGTGAATGGCAGGGCGGCATGTCCGCCAACCTGACCATTCAGAACCTGGGTGACGCGCTCAACAACTGGACGCTCACCTTCACCTTCCCCAACAGCGGCCAGAAGGTCAGCCAGGGCTGGTCGGGCAACTGGAGCCAGTCGGGCAGCAACGTGACCGTGACCGCCATGGACTGGAACAAGTCCCTGGCCAGCGGCGCGTCGACGAGCATCGGCTTCAACGGGACCTGGAGCGGCAGCAACCCGGCGCCGACCAGCTTCAAGATCAACGGCGTCACCTGCAACGGCACCCAGCAGTCGCCGTCGGCGTCGCCGTCGGCGCCGGTGTCGCCGACGCCGCCGGTCTCGCCCTCCCCGCAGGTTTCCCCCTCTCCGCAGGTCTCCCCGTCCCCGCAGGTGTCGCCGTCGGCTTCTCCGTCGACCTCGCCGCCGCCGCCCGGGACCCATGTGGACAACCCGTACGTCGGCGCCACGGGGTACGTGAACCCGGACTGGTCGGCGAGCGCGGCCTCCGAGCCGGGCGGTTCGCGCGTGGCCAACATCTCCACGGCGGTCTGGCTGGACCGCATCGCCGCGATCACCTCCGGCTCGGCCGGCAACAACAGCAAGGGCCTGCGTGACCACCTCGATGAGGCGGTCAAGCAGGACGCGGCCAACGGCAGCACGCCTCTCACGATCCAGGTCGTCATCTACGACCTGCCGAACCGCGACTGCTCGGCGCTGGCCTCCAACGGCGAGCTGAAGATCGCGCAGAACGGTCTCGCGCGGTACAAGACCGAGTACATCGACGTGATCGCCGGGATCATGGCGGACTCGAAGTACTCCAACCTCCGCATCGTGACGATCATCGAGCCCGACTCGCTGCCGAACCTGATCACCAACGTGAGCGCGTTCCAGGCGTGTCAGGAGGCCGAGTCCTCGGGCGCCTACGTCCAGGGTGTGCAGTACGCGCTGAACAAGCTGCACGCGATCAAGAACGTCTACACCTACGTGGACGCGGCGCACCACGCCTGGCTCGGCTGGGACAACAACTTCCAGCCGATGGTGAACCTCTTCCACCAGGTCGCCACCGGCACCACCGACGGCGTGAAGAGCATTGACGGTTTCATCGTGAACACCGCCAACTTCGGCGCGACGGTCGAGCCGTACTTCACCATCAACACCTCGGTGAACGGCCAGTCGGTGCGCCAGTCCAAGTGGGTCGACTGGAACTGGTACGTGGACGAGCAGTCCTTCGCGGTCGGTCTCCGCAACGCTCTGGTGGCGAAGGGCTTCCCGAACACGCTGGGCATGCTGATCGACACCTCCCGCAACGGCTGGGGCGGCTCGGCCCGGCCGACCGGGCCGAGCACGTCCACCAGCGTGGACACGTTCGTCAACCAGTCCCGTGTCGACCGCCGCATCCACGCCGGCAACTGGTGCAACCAGTCCGGCGCCGGTATGGGTGAGCGGCCGAAGGCGAACCCCGCCGCCGGTCTCGACGCCTACGTCTGGATCAAGCCTCCGGGTGAGTCCGACGGCTCCAGCTCCCAGATCCCGAACGACGAGGGCAAGGGCTTCGACCGGATGTGTGACCCGACCTACACGGGTAACTCGCTGAACGGCAACAACATGTCCGGTGCTCTCGGCGGAGCCCCGGTCTCGGGCCACTGGTTCTCGGCCCAGTTCCAGCAGCTCATGCAGAACGCCTACCCGCCCCTCTCGTAACACGAGGCGCGAGTGACAGCGGGCCCCGCCGCATCCGCGGCGGGGCCCGCCCCTTTTGGTCTACGGCCCGGTCAGGTGTAGTGACCCGACCTGCTGCTCCGGGTGAGCTTGAGCACGACCGACACGATCAGCGCGATCGCGCCGATGATCAGAACCCACTTCAGCGCGCCGAAGATGAGCCCGATGACGGAGCCGAGAAGGAAGAACCCGACGATGACGGCTGCGGCGATGAGGAGAATGCGTCCCATACCTTCACCGTACGGGCCGCACTCCCCCCGCTCACAGGGCCGAAGGCCAAGTTCAGGGCAGACTCAGGGTCATATCAGGGTCTAGTCGTTGGCGTGCAAAGCGGCGTTGAGCTCGATGCCCCTGCTGTCGCGTGACACCGCCTCGACCGCCCCGGTCGTCGAGTTGCGGCGCAGCAGCAGACCCGACTTGCCCGACAGCTCCCTCGCCTTCACGACCGCCCCGTCCGGCAGCGTGACCTTGGTGCCCGCCGTGACGTACAGCCCGGCCTCCACCACGCAGTCGTCGCCCAGCGAGATGCCGACGCCGGAGTTGGCCCCGAGCAGGCACCGCTCGCCGATCGAGATGACCTCCTTGCCGCCGCCGGACAGCGTGCCCATGATCGAGGCGCCGCCGCCCACGTCCGACCCGTCGCCCACGACGACCCCGGCGGAGATGCGGCCCTCCACCATCGAGGCGCCGAGCGTGCCGGCGTTGTAGTTGACGAAGCCCTCGTGCATGACGGTGGTGCCGCTCGCCAGGTGGGCGCCGAGCCGTACGCGGTCGGCGTCGGCGACCCGCACGCCGGAGGGCAGCACGTAGTCGACCATCCGGGGGAACTTGTCCACGCCGTAGACGGTCACCGGGCCCCGGGCCCGCAGGCGCAGCCGCACCTCCTCGAAGCCCTCCACCCTGCACGGGCCGTGGCTGGTCCACACGACGTTGGCCAGCAGCCCGAAGACCCCGTCGAGGTTGATCGAACGCGGCCGGACCAGGCGGTGGGACAGCAGGTGCAGCCGCAGGTACACGTCGTACGCGTCGGCCGGCGGGGCCGACAGGTCGGCGATGCCGGTGCGCACGGCCACGACCTCGACGCCCCGGGCGGGGTCGGGGCCGACCAGGTCCGCCATGCCCTCGCCGAGGTCGTCGCCCGCGATCGGCTCGGTGCCCACGGCCGGGGGCTCGCCCAGCGCCGGGAAGGGGAACCAGGTGTCCAGCACGGTGCCGTCCGCGGCGATCGTGGCGAGGCCGATCCCGTACGCACCCGAGGTGGTGGAGTCGATAGCTGTCATGTGCACCTACGCTACCGGCTGTCGACTAGGGGTCTCCTGGGCGGACGACGCCCGACTCGTAGGCGTACCTGACGGCCTGGGCGCGGTCGCGCAGGCCGAGCTTGGCCAGCAGGCGGTTCATGTGCGTGCTCACCGTCGCCTCGCTGATCGACAGCGTGCCGGCGATCTCGCCGTTCGACAGCCCCCGCGCGACCAGGCGCAGCACCTGCTCCTCCCGCGGCGTCAGTCCGGTCTCCGGCGGTGGCGCGGCGGGTTGTGCGCGGCGGTAGGCGTCCACGACCCTGCCCGTGACGGCGGGGTCGAGCAGCAGCTCGCCGCGGGCGGCGCTGCGGATCGCCGCGAACAGGTGCTCGGGCGGCGAGACCTTGAGCAGGAAACCGCTGACCCCGGCGTGCAGGGCGTGGCCGAGGTTCTCGTCGGTGTCGTAGGTCGTCAGCATGATCACACGCGGCGGCTCGGGCGCGGACAGGATCCGCCGGGCCGCCTCCAGGCCGTCGAGGCGCGGCATCGCGATGTCGAGCAGCACGACGTCGGGCCGCAGGCTCCGGGCCAGTTCCACGGCGCGTTGGCCGTCGGACGCCTCGCCCAGCACGGCGAGGTCCGGCTGGGTGCCGATGACCAGGCGCAGCCCGGCCCGGATCATCGCCTGGTCGTCGGCGATCAGGATCCCGATCACGTTCACAGCGTCACTCACAGCATCACTCACAGGGGCAGCACCGCCCGGACGCCGAACCCGCCCGAGGCGAGCGGTCCCGCGGTGAGCGTGCCGTGGAACAGCGCGGCCCGCTCCCGCATGCCGATCAGCCCGTGTCCGCTCTCCGGCCCGGCGGCGCGCGCCCGCGTCCTGCCCTGGCGCGGGCCGTGGTCGACGACATGCAGGTGCAGCTCCCCGGGGCGGTAGTCCACGGTGACCGCCGCCCGGGTCGGGCCAGCGTGCTTGAGCGCGTTGGTCAGCGCCTCCTGCACGATGCGGAAGGCCGACAGGTCGAGCCCGGCGGGCAGCGGCACCGGGTCTCCCCGCACCTCCAGGGCCACCTCGAGGCCCGCCGCCCTGACCTGGTCGAGCAGGTCGTCCAGCCGGTCGAGGCCGGCCTGAGGGCCCGCGTCCGCCTGCGGCCCGCGCAGCAGGCCGAGCATCCGGCGCAGCTCGTCGACCGCGCCGCGGCCCGTCTCCTCGATCGACGCGAGCACCTGCCGCTCGCGTTCCTGGTCCTCGCGCAGCATGAGCCGTACGCCGCCGGTCTGCATGGTCATCACGCTGACGCTGTGGGCGACGATGTCGTGCAGTTCGCGGGCGATGCGGGCGCGCTCCTCCGACACCGCCTCGCGGGCCAGCAGTTCGCCGCGCTCGGCGGCCTGTGCGGCGATCACGCGGTGCCGCCGCACGGCCAGGCCGGCTCCGGCCGCGATCGCGGACATCACCACCGCCACGGCGATGTCGCCCCACCCGGCAGGCGGGGACGAGGCCGCCAGCATGGAGACGACGTACGCACCGCTCGCGACCAGGCCGGTCACGGCCTTCACGCTGCCCGGCCGTACCTCCGACAGCAGGGTGAACAGCAGCACGAGCTCGGTGTAGAACTGCCAGGCCGCCGACATCTGGGGGGCGAGGGCGAACAGCAGGACGTTGACGGCGGAGTAGACGCACAGGATCGCGAAGGGGACGCGGCGCCGGAACAGCACTCCGGCGGCGGTGACGACCCCGGCGGCGATCCAGATGGGGAGATCCTCGCGGGAGGGGCCCATGGAGCGCCCGCCGATCTCCTCGGCGATCGCGAACAGGCCCACGGCCACCGCGACGAGCCAGTCGACGAGAGTGGGGGGACGGCGGTGGAGCATGACGCAGAGAGTAACGGTCGTCCGGAATGCACCGTTCCACAAATCCACCTGTAGGAGGACAGGTCGTCAAAACGTGCTTTGACGACACCGCGGGGGACCGATCCGTACGGTCCTCCGCATGCTTACCAACGCGAACTCCTTCCGCCGCGTCGCGGCGGGCACGAGCCTCGTCCTCGCCCCGCTCTGCCTGCTCCTCGGCATGGCCGCCGATCCGTCCGAGCCCGGGGTCGAGGACCCTCTCGTGTACGCGAACAACCCGGGCGCCGTGGGCGTCAGCGCGACGCTCCTCCACTACGCGTGGATCCTGTGGGTCCCCGGTGTGATCGGCCTCGTCCACCTCGTACGCAAGAAGGGCGTGGTACTCGCCAACATCGCGGGCGTGGTCGCGGTCCTCGGCCTCATCAACTTCTCGGCACTGATGATCTCGGACTTCTTCGACATCGTGGCGTTCCGGATGCTGCCGGTGGACCAGGCCGAGAAGCTCATGCAGGACGCGGCGCAGCCCGCGATGACGATCGCCTGGCAGATGCCCGGGATGATCGGGTCGTTCCTCGGCCTCGTGCTCGTGGCCGTCGCGTACGCCTGGGGAGGCCGGGCCGGGTGGTGGTTCCCGGCCGGCGTGCTCGTCGGCATCCTCGTCTGGCTGTTCGGCGCGAGCGCGTGGAACCTCGTGCTGGGCCTCGGCGGCCCCGTCATCCTGCTCGTGGTCTTCGGCATCGTCGGCGTCTCGATGATCCGGATGCGCGATGAGGACTGGGCAACCGCCGCGTGACCAGGGTTAACGCCCTGTTTCAGTGGGTTTCAGGTTGAAAGAGGTGATTACGGGGAAAGTTGACTCGGCACCACCGAGTCGGCAAACCTCGGCCCGTTGGGGGGCGAATGACCGACGTGCAGAACTACGCCCGGGACTGCTTCCGCGGAGTCACCTCCGACCGGCTGGGCGTCGAGCTGGAGTTCCTGGTCTTCGACGCCGAGGACCCCGCGCTCCACGTTCCCGTCGCCCGGATCGCGGACGCGCTCCCCACGCTCCCCGGCGGCAGCCGGGTGACGTTCGAACCGGGCGGGCAGCTCGAACTGTCCGCTCCGCCGGACGTCCTGCCTGACGCGATCGCGAAGCTCACCGCCGACGTCGGCGCCGTACGGCTCGCGCTCACCCGGGCCGGCCTGCGGCTGGGCGGCCGCGGCCTGGACACGCTCCGTCCGCCCCTGCGCCAGTTACGAGAGCCCCGATATGAGGCGATGGCCGCCTTCCTGGGCCGCCCGCACGGCCTCACGATGATGTGCTCGACCGCGTCCGTCCAGATCAACCTGGACTTCGGCGACGATCCCCGGGTCCGCTGGGAACGCGTCCACGTGCTCGGCCCGGTGCTGGTGGCGGCCTTCGCCAACTCGCCCGCGGGCGGATGGGCCTCGGGCCGCCAGGCAGTGTGGGGCAGGCTCGACCCGAGCAGGACCGCGCCCGTCGCGCGCGGAGGCGATCCGGTGGACGACTGGGCGCGTTACCTCCTCGACGCCCGTCTCATGCTGATCCGGGGGGACGGCGGCTTCCTGCCGGTCCTCGACGGCTCGGCGTTCCGGGACTTCGCCCGCGTGGCCGGGCGTCCCCCCGACGAGGACGACCTCGCCTACCACGCCACCACGCTCTTCCCGCCCGTGCGCCCCCGGGGCTGGCTGGAGGTGCGCTACCTCGACGCGCAGGGGGCGGCCGAGTGGCCCGTGTGCGTGGCCGTCGTCCACGCGCTCGTCACCGACGACCGGGCCGCCGGGGTCGCCCTCGAAGCGGCCCGGCCGGTCGCGCACCGGTGGTCGGACGCCGCCCGGCTCGGTCTCGCCGACCCCGAGCTGCGCCGGTCCGCCTCCGTCTGCTTCCGCGCCGCCGCCGAGGCCCTGCCCCGCCTCGGGGCCGAGCCCCGGCTGGTCGCCCGGGTCCGCGCGTTCGCCTCCCGGCACATCGAATCCGGCCGATCGCCGGCCGCCGACCAGATGGAGGAGATGTACGCGTGACCGATCTCGACGCCGTCCTGGGCAACGCCGGCCCGACCGGACTGAAGGAGCGGATCGCGGCCGAGCTCGAGGCCGTACGCGAGCGCTCGCTCGCCTACACCGACACCGACGACGACATGCTCGTGCGCCAGCACTCGCCCCTGATGTCGCCGCTGGTCTGGGACCTCGCGCACGTCGGGAACTACGAGGAGCTGTGGGTGCTTCGGGAGGTGGGCGGCATCGAGCCGCTGCGCCCGGAGATCGACCACCTCTACGACGCGTTCAAATACCCGCGCAAGGACCGGCCCTCGCTGCCGCTGCTCGGCCCGGCCGAGGCCAGGAAGTACATCTCCGGCGTACGCGGCCGGGTGCTCGACGTCCTCGACCTGGTGGACCTGACCGACCCCGCCCCGCTGCGGTCCGGCGGCTACGTCTTCGGGCTGGTGCTGCAGCACGAGCACCAGCACGACGAGACGATGCTCGCCACGCTCCAGCTGTCCCGGCGGCCCGGCCTGGTCCGCGACGGGGAGCTGCCGCCGGGCCGGCCCGCCGGTGAGCCGGAGGTGCACATCCCCGCCGGGGTCTTCACGATGGGCACCGACACCGTGGCCTGGGCGTACGACAACGAACGGCCGGCCCACCGGATCTACCTGCCGGGCTACTGGATCGACCGCCGTCCCGTCACCAACGGGGCGTACCTGGAGTTCGTCGAGGACGGCGGCTACCGCGACCCGCGCTGGTGGCTGCCCCAGGGCTGGGAGTGGGCCGAACGGACCGGCGTGGAGGCCCCGCTGTTCTGGATCCGGGACGGGGACACCTGGTGGCGGATCCGCTTCGGCCGGGAGGAGCCCGTGCCGCCGGACGAGCCGGTGCAGCACGTCTCCTGGTACGAGGCCGACGCGTACGCCCGGTGGGCGGGCAAGCGCCTGCCGACCGAGGCCGAGTGGGAGAAGGCGTGCGGCGGCCGCACGTACCCCTGGGGCGAGGCCGACCCCGGCCACCTCGGGCGCTGGGCCAACCTCGGCCACCGCGCCGCCCGGCCCGCGCCCGCCGGGGCGTTCCCGGACGGCGCGAGCCCCTACGGAGTGGAGCAGCTGATGGGGGACGTGTGGGAGTGGACGGACTCCTGGTTCCAGCCCTATCCCGGCTACCGCTGCTTCCCCTACGAGGAATACAGCAAGGTCTTCTTCGGGGAGACCTACCGGGTGCTGCGCGGCGGGTCGTGGGCCACCCACCCCTCCGCCGTGCGCACGACCTTCCGCAACTGGGACTACCCGATCCGGCGGCAGATCTTCGCCGGGTTCCGCTGCGCGCGCTCGGAGGACTGAGGGGATGTGCCGCCACGCGGCGTGGCTGGGCCCGGCGCGGTCCCCGGCCTCGTTGATCAGCGACCCGGAGCACGGGCTGCTGCGCCAGTCGTACGCGCCGCGCATGCAGAAGTTCGGCACGGTGAACGCCGACGGGTTCGGCTTCGGCTGGTACGACGGCCCCCGGCCCGTCCGGTACCGCCGTACGGTGCCCATCTGGGCGGACGCCAACATGCCCGGCCTCGCCGCGGCGGCGCGGTCGTCCTGCCTCATCGCGGCGGTCCGGTCGGCCACGGCCGGCATGCCGATCGAGGAGAGCGCCACCGCGCCGTTCGCCGACGGGCCCTGGCTGCTCAGCCACAACGGCCGGGTGCGGCGCGAGGCCGTCAGGCCCCTCGCGGCCGACGCGGAGAGCGTGTGCGACTCTGCGTGGCTGGCCGCGGCCGTGTTCACCCGGTTGCGGGACGGCCTGCCGCTCGCCGGCGTCCTGGCCGACGTCGTCCGCGCGGCGGCCGAGGGCGACCGCGAGGCCCGGCTCAACCTGCTCGTCACGGGAGGTTCGCACCTGGCCGCCGTCGCGTGGGGCGACACGTTGTTCACGCACCTGGAGCAGGGGGTGCTCGTCGCGAGCGAGCCGCTGGACGACCGGCCGGGCTGGCGGGCCGTGCCCGACCGGAGCCTGCTGCTCGCGTCCCCCGACGGCGTTTCGGTGACACCCATCGATTGAGAGGCGACCATGGTTACCGATCATCTCGGCGGCGACTACCCGCGCCAGGCTCTGGAGAACGACGTACGCGCCGGGCTCACCTCGTCACCCAAGTGGCTGCCCCCCAAGTGGTTCTACGACGAGGCGGGCAGCGAACTGTTCTCCCGGATCACCCGGCTGGCGGAGTACTACCCCACCCGGCGCGAGCTGGAGATCCTGCGCCGCCGCGCCGTCGACGTCGCGGGCCTCAGCCGCGCCGACACGCTCGTCGAACTGGGCTCGGGCACCAGCGAGAAGACCGTGCTCCTGCTCGACGCGATGGCCAACGCCGGGACGCTGAGGGCCTACACGCCGGTCGACGTCGACGCCGTCACGCTGGCGGCCGCGGTCGAGCGGCTGGCCGTACGCTATCCGGGCCTGGACGTGCGGCCGGTCCGCGCCGACTTCGAGCAGCACCTGGCGCTGCTGCCCAGGACGGGCAGGCGGCTGGTGGCCTTCCTCGGCGGCACGATCGGCAACCTGCCGCCCGCCGCGCGGGAGGTGTTCCTCAAGGAGTTGCGCGCCACGCTGCGGCCGGGCGACACCCTGCTGCTGGGCACCGACCTGGTGAAGGATCCCGTCCGCCTGGTGAAGGCGTACGACGACCCGGGAGGTGTGACGGCCGCCTTCAACCGCAACGTGCTGCACGTGCTCAACCGGGAGCTGGACGCCGGGTTCGAGCCGGAGGCGTTCGAGCACGTCGCGCTGTGGGACGAGGACAACGACTGGATCGAGATGCGGCTGCGGGCCACCCGGCCGATGGAGGTCCCGATCAGAGCGCTCGGCCTCACGGTGGCCTTCGCCGAAGGCGAGGAGATGCGGACGGAGATCAGCGCCAAGTTCCGCAGGGAGGCGGTGCTCGACGAGCTGTCCCGGGCCGGGTTCGCGGTCTGCCGCTGGTACACCGACAGCGCCGGCGACTTCGCGCTGACCCTCGCCGCCGTGCCGGCACCGGGGAGGCTCGCCGGCTGACGGCGCCCGGCCCGCCGGGCCGGGGTCAGGGGGCCCGGGGATCAGGGGGCCCGGTGGTCAGGGGCCGGGTTCAGGAGCCCGCGGGCAGCGGCAGGCGCAGGACGAAGCGGGCGCCGCGCGGGGAGTCCTCGACCCGCAGCGTCCCGTGGTGGGCGTCCGCCGTGACGCGGCACAGGGCGAGGCCCAGCCCGGTGCCCTTCGGGTCGCGGCGGCGCCCGTCCTTCAGCCGGACGAACGGTTCGAAGACCCGCTCGCGGTCCTCCGGCGCGATGCCGTCGCCGTCGTCGAGCACGGTGACGACCGCCTCGTCGCCGGCCCGCTCGACTGTGACCTCCACCTCGCTGTACGCGTGCCGCTGGGCGTTGACCAGCAGGTTGGTCAGCACGCCGCACAGCTGGACCCGGTTGCCCAGCACGGTCACCTCGTCCTTGACCTCGGTCCGCACGGGCACGCCGTCGGTGCGGGCTGCGGCCTCCTCCCGCGCGAGCGCCCCGAGGTCGACCGGCTCGGGTTCGGTCGTCGCGGCCGTGCGGACGCGGGCGACCGTGAGCATCTCGTCGATGATCGCCTGGCATCGCTCGGTGGTGCGCACCGCCGTCCGGATCGTCTCGTACGGATCGGTCTCCTCGCGGTAGAGCAGGGCCTCCTCCAGTTGCGTGCGCAGCCCGGCGAGCGGGGTCCGCAGCTCGTGGGAGACCATCGAGGCGAAGTGCCGCTGCTGGCGCACGGAGGTGTCGAGGCGCTCGAGGAAGTTGTTGGAGGCCCGGGCGAGCTCGGCGATCTCGTCACGCCCGGACGGCTGGGGGACCCGCAGACTCAGATCACGCACGCTGATTTCCGTCACCTTCTCGCGAATCTCTCTGACCGGACGCAGCGTGCGCCCCGCGGCACGCCAGCTCGCCCAGGTCCATCCGGCGGTCATCAACAGCACTCCGATCGCGATGAACAGCTCCAGCCGCCGCGAGGCCAGGAGGCCGGGCTCGGTCCTCCCGGCGTACACGGCGTGCGGCTCGCCGTTCCAGAACAGCCGGGACTGCACCGGCAGAACCCGTACGGCGGTGAGCGCGACGCACCGGCCCTTGTCCGGGCACTCGATGCGGTACTGCAGGCGGTCCTGCCCGGTGGGGAAGGGGGAGGTCAGCGGGGGCCTGCCGCTCGCCGCCCGGCTGGCGGTGATCACCCGGTTGCCGGAGTCGACGAGCTGGACGAGATCGTCGTGCGTCGCCGACGGCGCGGGGATGCCGTTGGGGCCCATCGAGGCGATCCAGTCGGTGGCCACCCGCTGCGTGTCCATGAAGAGGTGGCTGTGGATCCGGTTCCGGATGGCGATGTCCAGACCGGTCCCTATCACGGTCAGGACGACCAGGGAGACGATCGCGCTCATCAGGGCGGTCCGCGCCTGGATCGAGCGTGGGCGTAAAAAGTTGGGCATGCGCCCGCCCGCCATGAACCCTCCCTTGTCGTGCGTAATGCAATGCTGAGGAAAAAAAGGTTAATAAGAGATGTCCGGAATCAGGGCCATCCGCACGCTTTGGATCACAACCCTTGCTGTTTCACGATGAAGGGTTGACGTTTTCTTTGCCTGATCATGCGTCTGCCCTGGTAGACGGCATTTGATCCGCTCTTGTCTGGGTTTTACGTTTAGTGGCATAAGTGTTAAATGTGACAAAAGTGCTCGATGTGATGGCCAAGACGAGACATAGGGCGACGATCGCCCCCGCGGCCGGCCAGGGGACGACCAGGGGGACGGCGCCCCCGGCCATTTCCGCCAGCCCGGCGCGCATTCCCAGCAGTGCGGGAACGGCCACCGCGAAGCCGAGCACGGTGCCCGTCCCCGTGACGAGGGCCGCCTCGGCGGCGGTCGCCGCGATCGCCTGCCGCCGCGTCGCGCCGGTCAGGCGCAGGACCACGACGTCGCGGACCCGCGCCGACGCCGCCATGACCTGCGCGTTGACGATCGCGAGGCCGGCGTAGCCGGCCGAGACCCCGACCAGCAGGAGCGTGAACAGCCAGACGAGCCGGTCCTCCTCCGCCTGCTCGCCGGCCGCCCGGTCGGCGACGCTCACCGTCTTCGCCCCCAAGCCCGGGAAGGCGCGTTCGGGCGGCCCGGACACGTACGCCCCGGGGGTCAGCGCCGACGGGTCGTGGGCGCGGAGCGTGTCCCTGGAGACCAGCACCTCCGCCGGAGCTTCGGCCACGACCGCCGTGACCCGCAGGCGTACGGTCCGGCCGTCCTCGAAGGTGATCGGCACGCGGTCTCCCGCCCGCCAGCCGTGATCCCGCGCGGCCCACCCGGCGACCGCCATCGCGTCGCGGTCGAGACCGCCGAGGTCGCCGCCGAGGTCGGCGCCGCCGAGCGCGGCGAGCGGCCTGTCGCCGTACACCGTGGCGGGAAGCGGGGCGGGGGCGGCCGAGGCCGCGCGCAGCGCCGCGTCCGGGAGGCCGGGGGCGGTGTCGGGCACGAGCACCGCGGTCGCGCCGCCACCCGCGGCCCCCTCCACGGTGTACGCCGCGGCGGTCGTGCGCACCATGCCGGTGACGAGCACGGCGAAGCCGACCGTGAGCAGCACCGGGGCCGCGGTGGCGGCGGTGCGCCGCACGGCCGTCGCCGCGCCGCGCCCCGCCAGCGTGCCCACCGCCGACCTCGCGATCGGCCACGCGAGAGCCCGGACGAGCGGCGGGAGGACGACGGGCGCGAGCAGCGTGAGCCCGGCGATCAGCGCCATCGCGGCGAGCAGTACGTCGTTCACCAGCGCGTCCTCCCGGGCGGAACCGCTCGCCACCGCCATGGCCAGGCCACCGGCCACGGCCACGGTCCCCGCGATCCACCGCGTCCGCGTCATCGGCCCGCCGCCCGCCGCGTGCTCGCGCAGCGCCTCCAGGGGACGGACCCGGGCGGCCCGGCGTGCCGCCGCCCACGCGCCGAGCAGGGCCGCCGCGATCCCGGCCGCGACCGCCCCCGCGGGCGGCCACGGCGTGAACCGCACGCCGAACGAGGACGGCTCGACGCCCGCCGTGACGAGCACCTCGCCCACCGCGGGCGCGACGGCCGCCCCCAGCAGGGTCCCGGCCGTGGCCGCGACCACGCCGACGGCGAGCGCCTCGCCGTACACGATCAGGCGGATCTGCCGCGGGGTCGCCCCGGCCGCCCGGAGCAGACCGAACTCACGGCGCCGCTGGTTCACCCGGAACGCGAAGGTGGACGCGACCAGGACCACGGACACGAAGCCGCCGAGCAGCGCCATCGCGGTCAGCACCTGCATGCCGATCCAGCGGGTCCGGGCGTCGGCGGCGGATTCGGCCGCCGCCCGGTCCGGTCCCGCGAGCACCCGGCCGGATTCGCCGGCGACCCCGCGTACGGCATGCGACACGGCGGCCCGTACCGCGGCGAGATCGGCCCCCGGCCGGACGAGCAGCCCGACGACCCGGACGCCGCCCCCGAGCCGCCCGGCCTCGCCGTCCGACACGTACGGCCCAGGGCCGTCGGTGAGGCCGGTGACCGTGTACGGCGCCGGTCCGCGTGCCGTGAGCAGGGTGACGGGCGAGCCCGGCGCGAGCCCGAGCGCCCGATCGAGCACCACCTCTCCGGCGCCGACCGGCGCCCGGCCCGCCACCAGCCGGTACGGCGCCAGCGCGGCGACGCTCCAGCTCCGGGCCTCGTGCGCGCCCGCCGGCCTGCCGCCGACGACGGCTTGGGCGTAGAAGGCGCGGTCGGGCACGGCCGCCGCGACGCCGGGCACGGACGTCAGCGCGCGGACCAGCGATCCGGCAGTCTCCGGGGACCAGGGCCGGTTCTCCCTGAAGGCGTTCTCCTCGCCGGGCGTGCCGGGGGCGCGTACGAGCAGGGGCGCGGCGGCGTACCGCTCGGGCACGCGCGGACCGGCGGAGGCCAGCAGCAGCGTGGTCGCGGAGAGGATCACGGTGCCGAGGCACAGCGCGACGAAACCGCCCACGAGCCCCGTCCACCGGCCACGCAACAGGGAGCGCTGCAGGGCGAGGCTCAACACGCTTCCTCCAGCAGGGTCATGCGCGAGGCGATCTCGGCGGCGCTCGACCGGCCCAGCTCTCCGGCGAGCCGGCCGTCCGCCAGCAGCACGACCCGGTCCGCGCACGCCGCGGCGGCGGGGTCGTGGGTGACCATGACGACGGTCTGCCCGCGGGTGTCCACGAGCCCGCGCAGAAGTTCCATGACCGTGCGCGACGTGGCGCTGTCGAGCGCGCCGGTCGGCTCGTCGGCGAAGAGCACGGCGGGCTCGGTTCCTTTTGACCGGGCGATCAGCGTGCGGGCGATCGCGACCCGCTGCCGCTCGCCGCCGGACAACTCGGCGGGCCGATGCCCGGCCCGGTGGGCCAGACCGACCTCGCCCAGCGCGTCGCGCACCGAGGCGGGAGCGGGCCGGCGGCCGGCCAGGAGCAGGGGCAGCGCCACGTTCTCCTCGGCGGTGAGCGCGTCGACCAGGTTGTACTCCTGGAAGACGAAGCCGACCCGGTCCCGGCGCAGCAGGGTGAGCACCTTCTCGCCCAGAGGCCCGAGGTCGATGTCGTCGATCAGCACGGTCCCGGCCGCCGGACGGTCGAGCCCGGCGGCGCAGTGCAGCAGTGTGGACTTGCCGGAGCCCGACGGCCCCATCACGGCCGTGAAGGTCCCCCGGCCGAAGCCGAGGGTCACGCCGTCGAGAGCGGTCACCGCGCCCGGCCCGGTGCCGTACACCATGCGGACCGAGTCGAGCAGGACCGCCTGCCCGGTTGTCCGTGTCATGTCGGTTGGCGTCATGCCGCTCAGCCAAGCGGCGGCGGGCCCGCGAGACATTGGCGCTGGGGCGAGAACCGAAGGTATTCCCAGCACTACCGACACCGGCGCGTCCAGCGGCTAGCGTCGATGCCGTGGCCGCCCCCGCCCCCGTCCTCGTCCCCGCCGTCGCCCCCGCAGCCCTCGCGCCCCGGACCGCGCTGGACGCGCTCGCCGGGCCGCCGGGCCACTTCCTGACCTCCGTCTGGCCCTGGCGCTCCCTGGCGTACCTGCTGACCGGGGCCGTTCCGGGGTTCGCGTTCGGCACCGTGCTGTCGTCGGCGCGGGCGGTGGGCGACGTCGCGGGCGCGATCACCGCCGTGCCGGTGGCCGCTCTGGTGGCCGCCGCGCTGCTGGTGCCCGTGGCCTGGTTCGAGCGGTGGCGGCTGCGGCTCGCGGACCGGCAGCCGGTGCGCGGGCTGCCGGGCGGCAGGTGGCCGGGGTGGCGGGAGGCGGGGCACGCCCTCGTGGCGCTGGTCGTGCTCGGCTGGGTGGACCTGCTGGTGGCGGTGGTCGCGATCGCCGGGCCGGCCGTGCTGATCCTGTCTCCGGTCGTGCAGCCGATCAGCCCCGAGGGTGAGGCCACGCTGGGGGAGACCTTCATCGGCTCGGCCGCCGGACTGCTGCTGGTGCCCGTGGCCGCGTACACGGTCAGCGCCTGGGCGGGCGCCCGGGCGGCGATGGCGCGGGCGATGCTCGTGCCGCAGGAGGCCGAGACGCGCGAGGTCGCCCGGTCCCGGGCGCGCCTCGTGGACGCCTTCGAGGCCGAGCGCCGCCGGATCGAGCGCGACCTGCACGACGGCGCACAGCAGCGGCTGGTGGCCCTGTCGATGAAGCTCGGCCTGGCCGGGCTCGACCTTCCGCCGGGCTCGCCCGCGGCCCTGCGGCTGGAGGAGGCCCGCGAGCTGGCGGGCCAGGCGCTCGCGGAGCTGCGCGAGCTGATCCGCGGGGTCCATCCTCAGGTGCTCGCCGACCGAGGGCTGCCCGCCGCCGTACGCGACGTCGCCGGAAGGTCGCCGGTGCCCGCGGGGGTGGACATCGCGCTGGACGGGCGGCTGCCCGCCAGGGTGGAGGCGGCGGCCTACTACGTCGTCTGCGAGACGCTGGCGAACGTGGCCAAGCACAGCGGCGCGCAATCCTGCACGGTGCGCGGCCGGCTGCGCCGGAGCGTGCTCGTGCTGGAGGTCGCCGACGACGGGCGCGGGGGAGCGGACCCCGCGCTCGGCACCGGCCTGACCGGGCTCGCCGACCGGGTGGCGGCCGTGGAGGGCACGCTCAGCGTCGAGAGCCCGTACGGCGGCCCGACCACGGTCAGAGCGGAGATCCCGTGCGCGTGGTGATCGCCGAAGACTCGGTGCTGCTCCGGGAGGGCCTGGCCGGCCTGCTGGAACGCTTCGGGCACGACGTCGCGGCCGCGGTGGGCGACGCGCCCGCGCTGATCGCGGCCGTCGCCGAGCAGGACCCGGACGTCGTCATCGCGGATGTGCGCATGCCCCCCGGCTTCGGTGACGAGGGGCTGCGGGCCGTGCTGGAGCTGCGGGCGGCGCGGCCGTCCCTTCCGGTGCTCGTGCTCAGCCAGTACGTCGAGCAGACCTACGCGGCCGAGCTGCTCGACCAGGCGGGCGCCGGGGGCGTCGGCTACCTGCTCAAGGACAGGATCGGCGACGTCGCGCAGTTCGCCGGCGCGGTGACGACGGTCGCGGGCGGCGGCACGGTGATCGACCCGGAGGTGGTCAGGCAACTGCTGCGCGGGCGCGGTGACCCGCTGGCCCGGCTCACGCCGCGCGAGCGCGAGGTCCTCGCCCTGATCGCGGAGGGGCGCTCCAACGCCGCGATCGCCCGCGCGCTGTTCGTCTCCGAGGCGGCCGTCGCCAAGCACATCGCGAGCATCCTGGCCAAGCTCGACCTCCCCCCGGACGCCGACGACCACCGCCGGGTGCTCGCCGTCCTCGCCTACCTCCGCGCCGCCGTGTGAGCGGGGCCCGGTGGCCGGCGCCGCCGGTGCCCGGGCGTGAGCCGTGACGACAGGGTCAGGCGGAGGTGCGCGCGGGAAGACGTTCCGGGGAGAGCCGGAGGGCGCGTCGTTTCCTGAGCCATCTCACCAGCTCGACGACCATGGCGATCGACAGCGCGATGCCGAGACCGAGGAGCAGGCCCTTGATCGGGTCGTTCTCGAACGCCATCCCGCCGAAGAAGCCGATCAGCCCGGAGTACACCGCCCACGAGCCCGCCGCGATCGCGTCGAAGAGCGTGAAGGAGCGCAGCGGGTGCCGTACGGCGCCCATGGTGAGCGTGGTCGCGGTGCGCCCGCCGGGGATGTACCTGGCCACGACCAGGACGAGACCGCCCCGCTCGGCCAGCGCGTTCCGCGCCCAGACGAACGGCTTCTTCTCCCGCAACCTGCCCGCCGACCTGTTTCCGATCAGGTAGGAGATGTGGTCACCGGCGCAGGCGCCGAGCGCCGCGACCAGGATGACCAGGGCCAGGTTGGTCTCGCCCGACGCGGCGAACACCGCGGCGGTGATCACCGAGGTCTCGGCCGGCACGACAGGGAAGAACCCGTCGAGCAGCGCCAGGGCGAAAAGCGCCGCGTACAACCAGGGCGACGACATCACCTGCTGCACCAGGTCGAGGAGGGCGTGCGACATCAGCGTGACTCCGATCGTTGGAACCCATACACCGTGTCGGCCCGGGAGCATCGGGGACATCCGGGAGATCCCGGATCGGACGCGGGCCCATCCCCCACAGGGGTCAGGGCCGACACCCCATGAAGTTAGGCACTCCGCAGGTCACGGCACATCGGACGATCGGCGGGCGTCACCCCCTACTTTCGTATGCGAAGCCCGGCCGGGCGACGGGACGCCGGCGTCAGGCGAGGTCGGCGTCGTGCACGAGGATCGCCGCCTGCACCCTGTTGGCCAGGCCCAGCTTGGCGAGCAGCCGGCTCACGTGCGCCTTGACGGTCGGCTCCGACAGCTTCAGCTCCCGCCCGATCTCGGCGTTCGACAGGCCGCGTGCCAGCGCCCTGACCACGTCCTCCTCCCTCGCCGTGAGTGTGGCGAGCCGCTCGCGCGCGACCTCGGCGCGCGAGGGCGCCTTGTGCACGAACGAGCCGAGGAGCCGCTTCAGCACGGCGGGGGAGAGCATCGCGTTGCCCTCGGCGACCGTGCGGACCGCGGCGATCAGCTCACGTGGCTGGGTGTCCTTGAGCAGAAACCCCACGGCGCCGAGACGCAGCGCCTCGTGGACGTACTCGTCGAGGTCGAAGGTGGTCAGCATGACCACCTTCGGGCCGCCGGCCGCGCCCAGGAGCCGCCCCGCGGCGGTCAGGCCGTCCATGCCGGGCATCCGCACGTCCATGAGCACGACCTCGGGCCTGAGCCGGGCGGCCGCGCCGATCCCTCCTCGCCGTCGCGGGCCTCGCCCACGATCACCACGCCGCCCGCCGCTTCCAGGATCAACTGCCCGAGCGTGCGGACCGGGCCCTCGTCGCGCCGGTCGACCACGAGGCCGAGATCGCGGGACTGCGCGAGCAGCCGGTCGAGGTCGGCCAGCGTGGGCTGCGGGTCGCGGGAGGCGTCCGGCGAACGCAGGACGCCGAGCACCTCGCGCAGGTTACTCAGCGCCTCCCTGCCGACGTCGCCGATCAGAGCGGCCGCCTGGGCCGTACGCTCGTCCGGCGCGCCGACCTGCAGCGCGCCGGCGTGCAGGACCATCAGCGACACCCGGTGCGCGACCACGTCGTGCATCTCCCGCGCGATGCGGGCGCGTTCCTGGGCGCGTGCCTGCTCCGCGCGCAGGACCTGCTCCCGCACCAGCTGTTCGGCCTGCTCGCGCATGGCGGCGAGCACCTGCCGCCTGGCGTGGCTCCACAAACCGGCCACCAGCGGAAGCCCGACCAGCGCACCGCCCAGGATGAGCACGTTGGGCGAAGAGCCGAGCCCATCGCCAGCGCCCGGTGTCCGCCGCCCAGAGAGGAGACGACTCCGCCCAGCGCCCACACGGCGGACGCTCCGGCCCGACGTCCATCTGGTCGACTCCCACCGGCCCGACCCCTGGGTGGACGGCAGGTCACGAGAGCTGAGGGTCTCCCTCTGGTATCCGGCCGCGAAGACGAAGGGCACGGCCGCGCCGTACGTCACCCCGCAGGAGTCGGCGCTGATCCTCAAGGGATTCCCCCAGCTGAAGGACCTCCCGCCGGACACGCTCACGAAGACGAAGACGAAGACGTACGCCCGCGCCGACGCGCCCGCGCTGCCGAACAAGGGCGGATGGCCGCTGGTGGTCATGTCGCCCGGCATGACCATGCCACGGGCCACGCTGACCTCGCTGGCCGAGGAGTTCGCGAGCCGGGGCTACGTCGTCGCGGGCATCGAGCACACCTACGAGTCGGTCGCCACCACGTTTCCCGACGGCAGGACCGTCACGTTCGAGGCCGGTGCGGGTGGTCAGACACCCACCACCCCTGCCAAGCCGATCACCAAGCCGTTCATGATGATCGGCAACCCCCGGCAGCAGCCGGTCACGAGCGGCGCGCCGAGGTCGTGGGACCTGTTCTGGCCCCACGTCACGGGGAGACTGGAAACGCTGGCTCATCGTCACCGGTGCCGAGCACGTGAGCTTCGTCGACTACGCCGTGCTCGCTCCGCAGCTCGGCATGCAGGTGTCCCCGATCAACGGTGAGCGTTCCCTCCAGACCACCCGGGACTGCGTCACCGCCTTCCTCGACACGCACCTGAAGGGCAAGCGGCGGCCCCTGCTGGACGGGCCGTCGGCGAAGTATCCGGAAGTCGGCTTCCGGTAGCCGAACGGGGGGGCCGGATCAGCGTGCGGAGACCGGCTGGGGGGTGGGCATGACGCGCCGGACCTGTTCGCGCACGCGGGGAGCGATCTCGGCGGTCAGCGGCGCCTTCTCGGTCCGCAACCGGTTGAGCGCGAGGGCGAGCGCGGTGCCCCACAGCAGGTGTCCCGCCAGCAGCGCGGCCTGGCGTCCCATGCGGTCCTTCGGCACGGGCGGGTGCGCGCCGATGCTCGGCGCGAGGCCCTGACAGCCGAAGTACCACACCAGCAACCCGTACGCCGTGCCGATCGGGACGGGCACCCGCTGACCGGCCGACAGCAGGCCGAGCATGGAGCCGCAGGAGGAACCGAACGCGAAGTGCGCGATCGTCCCGAGCACGTTCTCGCCCCTCCTGGGCTTGTCACGCCCGGGAAGGGTCAGCCGCGCGAACCGCCGCGGCGGCGGCTCCTCCATCAGGCCGGCCCTGTCCGCGGCCATCAGCATCGCGCTGTACACGGCCGTCGCGAGCGCGCCGCCGACGGCGCCGTTCACCAGGTTGCGCATCATGAGGAGCCTCTTCCCACCCTGGCTGGATCACCTGCCCTCGCGGTGCCCCGTTCTCGGTAAACAATCAAGGCTCCGCCTCGACCGGCGTGGCTGTCGTGCGTCGTCCGGGTGTGATCCAGCCGCGGCGCCGCCTCGGTGACATCCGGCGGCCGGGCTCCGGCGTCCCCTCCTGTGATCCCTCACACCGCGTCCGGAGGACCCATGTCCCAGCCCACCGTGAGCTGCTTCTTTCCCGGCACCCCGCAGGGCCGCGAGCTGGCCGACCTGCTGCTGCCCCGGCTGGCGGCACGCGGATGCGACGTGAGGGAGCGCGTGCTCACGCCGGCGGAGTTCGCCTCCGCGTGCTGGAACGACGACGTCTTGATCGTGGACGGCACCGTCGACGGGGACGGCGGCGCCCCCGACGTCTACGGCGTGGCGAGCGCTCCGCCAATGGCGCTGGACCACGTGCTGGTGGTGGCCCGCTCCCCCCTGCCGATCAACTTCTTCGGCACCCGGCACGGAGGGGCGCCGCCCTATCCCGGGCGGCACGACAACGCGGCCATCGCGACCTGGGTGGACCAGCAGTTCGACAGGTTGACGCTGCCCCGCCCCGGCAAAGGCTGGATCCGGATGCGCAGCACCATGAGGGACTCGACGGCCGCCACAGAACGGCGGCTGAACGCCACGGGCCAGGTGTTCTTCAGCTATCGGGCCGGCCGCGGCGACCGGGAACGGCAGGCGCGGGTGGAGGTCCTGCGCCGTCTGGCGGACGAGGTCGAGGCGGAGGACCGCACCGCGTTCTTCTATCCGCCTGGAGCACTGGCGTGGGAGGACGAGATGCTGCCGGCGGCACGGCACTGGCAACTCGCCTCCATCATCGACCGCAGGCTCGCCGTGGCCGACGAGATGTGGGTCATCCTCACGCCTGACTACCTCGGCTCCTGGTGGACCCAGGCGGAGCTGGTCACCATCGCCTACCGCCGCGCCTCCGGCGCCAGAACGCCCACAGTGCGGGTGTACGACCCCGTGTCCGGCGCACTCACACCCGAACCGCCGGATCTCATTCCCGCGATCACGTTCCGGCAGCGCCGCCGCATGGCCCGCTGGTACACCAACACCGATCCGATGACGATGGGACCCGAAGCCCTTCTTCCGATGCGCGTCATGTCGCAGGCTCCGCTGCTGGGCCGGCTGCGGTACTTCCACGATCCGGTGTGGAGCACCGAGTTCTGGGACGACCCGCTCGTCACCTGCCCGGTTCGGCTCCGGGACGTGCCCGGGCGGATCGACGTCGAGGAGTTCCTGTGGCCCGAGCGCCAGGAGGGGCGATATCGCATCAGCGCCGGCCTGCACGGCGACGCCTCCGCCTTCGCCTGCCCGGGCTGCGGGCGGGAGATCGCGGTGTCCCCGGCGCCCGCCCGCTACCTGTGGTCGCCGTTGCGGCTGGGCGGGCGGGTGGCCGGCGGCCTGACCGTCGTGCCCGTGCGGCGGGCCCGGCACCCCTGAGTCCCGCCGGTACGGCGCGGCCCGTCGAGCTCGGTGCGGCCCCGCCGGGCACCTTCTGCGGATCACCCTCGCAGGGACGGTCACCGGCCGACGAGCCTGCGGAGGATCCGGCGGATGGCGCCGGCGCGCGACTCGGCGGCGGACGCGGGTCCGGTCTCCGGATCAGGGGTGCCCACGCGGACGGGAGCGACCGCGGAGCCGGGCTCGGTCCGTACGAGCCGGCAGCCCAACGACATGTAAGCGGTCAGCTGGTCGTAGTAGATGCGCCCGGTGACGAATTTGTCGTCTTCCACCGTCCACATCCCGCATCCCGTCCAGCGGACGGGGTGGCCGGTGCCGGGGATCTCGGTGCCGTCCGGAAGCAGCATCCCCGCCGTCTGGCTCCCCGACGTGACCCATTCGACGGCGACGGTGTCACCGTGGACCACCATCGTGGTGACCTCGGTCGTCAGGTCGGGCACGGTGGAGAAGAACTGGCCGAAATACCACTCGATCTGTTCGTGCCCCTCCACCACGCCGGCGGGGGTCACGAGAACGGCGTCCGGGTGGAAGCAGTCCAGGAGACGCCGCTCGTCGTGCGCGCGCAGTGCCGCCGCGAAAGCGTCATGGATCTCCCGAGGATCGGGCATGGCTCCCCCTCGCCACCCTGCAGCGTACTTCCGGGGGCGGACCGGCCGGCCTCATCGGAGGGTAAGGCCTTCTCCAGGAACGCCATAGGCGATGGGGCCGGCCCGTGAACGGGTCAGGCCGGGACGATCGAGGTGAGCAGGCGGTCCCAGTCGGCGAGGAAGCGGTCGAGGTTGTAGTGGGCCAGCGCGGCCGCGCGGGCCGCCTTGCCGGCCTGGACGGCGAGTTCGGGCTCGCCTGCGAACCGGTCGAGGGCGCGCAGCAGGGTGGGCAGCTTGGTCGAGACGACCCCGGCCTCCGGCGGCACCGCTTCCACGGCCTCGGTGGTGGCGAGCGCGACGATCGGCATGCCGATCATCATGGCCTCGATGAGCGACAGGCCGAGCGAGGTCCAGCGGTAGGGGTGCAGGTAGACCCGCCGCCGGGCCAGCTCGGCGTGCATGGCGGCCTGAGGGAGATCCTCGAACGCCTCCATCTCCCTGTCCAGGCCGAGCTTGGACGGCAGGTTCGTCACCTTCATGCCGAACACGTCGAGCGGGGCCGTCGCGGCGAACGTGGGCAGCAGGTCGGTCCCCGCGACCCGCCAGCGCCTGATCGGCTCGTTGACGACCACGCCGGCGCGGGCCAGCTCACCGGTGTAGAGGTAGCCGGGATCGACGACGCCGTGCTCGATGACATGGGTCGGGGCACGCCCGGAGTCCCAGAACAGGTCGTTGAAGTGGGTGACGTGGACCAGCGGGATGTCGTCCCGGTCGGCCAGCGGGTGGCGGCTCTTGGGCACGTCCCCAGCCGGGGTGTTGTGCTCCACGTAGACGCCGGGCACGTCGCGCCCCAGCCACTCGCGGGCCAGGTCGATCTCGTGCGGCCGCTGGTAGACGACCACGTCGACGTCCTCCGCGGCGAACCGGTCGTACGGGACCTCCCGCACGCTGCCGGGCCAAGGATAGGTGTCGGCCCGGCCCCGCCCGTCGGGACCGCGGTCGGGGGTGAGCGGCACCAGATACTCGTGCGCCCCGTGCACGAAGGAGGTGGTCCACGAACCGTGGACGTGCCAGACCATGATCTTCATCGCATCGCTCCCCGTCCGTCGTCCTGCCGGCCTCGGAACACCGTGCCTCCTGCCGCTGCCTCACCCATCTGCCCTGGTCATGCCCTCCTCATCCTCAGCTGTGAGCTGAATTCCCCCGAGCACCAGGTCGATCGCCGCGGCGAGGTCGGACGCCACCTCGGGGGCGGCCGCCACCTCCTCCGCCAGTGTCACCGGGGTCGGCACGAGAATGCCCCTCGCGCCGGCGGCGCGGGCCGCCTCCACGTCCCGGCCGATGTCGCCGATCACCACGCAGTCCTCCGGAGGGACGCCGAGCCGCCGGGCCGCGCGCAGCACGAGGCCGGGCGCGGGTTTGCGGCAGTCGCAGCGGTCGCCGTCGTCGTGCGGGCAGATCTCCCACACGTCGAACGGGCCGAGCAGGGCGTCCACCCGGTCGTTCACCGCCCGGAGGGCCTCCGGCGCGATTATGCCCTTGGCCACCCCGGACTGGTTGGTCACGACCCCCATCGGGATGCCCTCCGCGCGGAGTCGTGCGAGCGCCTCCCGGGCCCCCGCGACGGGCTCGACGCGATCAGGGTCGGAGTTGTACGGGACGTCATGAATGATCGTTCCGTCACGGTCGAAGAGCACCGCGGCGGGCCGGCGGGCGGGATCTTGCACGGGCGACCTCCTGTGCGAATCGCCCGCCGGGCTACCCGTGGGACAAAGCGGCAAACACCGGCCGATAGTTACGCAGAGTAGCAGTTATTGAGTGCATCACCCACATACGTCGACTTCTCTACAAAGGAGTGTTTAGTAGCGCTTCTCTCGGTAACCAGACCTCCACTGCGCAACGGAGGGAAACCGATGCGGTTCTTGGGCATAAACGCGATCTTTCATGATCCAGCCGCCGCGCTGGTCGTGGATGGTGAGGTGATCGCCGCAGCGGAAGAAGAGCGCTTCAGCCGTCGCAAGCACGGCAAGCGTCCGGTCCCTTTCTCCGCCTGGGAACTGCCCGAGCTGGCCGCTGCGTGGTGCCTCGAACAGGCCGGCCTGCGGCCCGAGGACCTCGACGGCGTCGCCTACTCCTACGACCCCGCGCTCGTGGTGCCCGCAGGGCCCGGACAGGACGAGCGCTGGGAGGACCTGCGCACCGCCTATGCCCGCCGCGCGCCCAACTTCCTGGCCACCGCGCTGCCGGGTCTCGACGCCGCCCAGGTGCGGTTCGTCCCCCACCACATCGCGCACGCCGCGTCGGCCGGGCTGGCCGCGCCGTACCGCGAGTCGGCGGTGCTGGTCTGCGACGGCCGCGGCGAGGCCGTCTCGCACCTCGCCGGGCACTACCGGGACGGCGAGCTCACCGTCCTCGCGAGCCAGGCGCTGCCGCACTCCCTCGGGCTCATGTACGAGGACCTCACCGAGCACCTCGGGTTCCTCCGGTCGAGCGACGAGTACAAGGTGATGGCCCTCGCCTCCTACGGCGAGCCGCGCTTCCTGCGCGAGATGCGCGAGCTGATCCACCCGACGGGCGACGGGGGCTTCCGGGTCGAGCCGATCGACTGGAGCGTCTACGCCAAGGCGCTCGGCAAGGGCGAGAAGTGGACGGCCGACCACGCCGACCTCGCGGCGAGCGTCCAGGTCCGCCTGGAGGAGGTGCTGCTCGACCTCGCGAAATGGCTGCACGAGCGGACCGGCGCCCGCTGTCTCGCGATGGCCGGAGGAGTGGCGCTCAACTGCGTGGCCAACACCCGGCTGTTCGCGGAGGGCCCGTTCGAGGAGGTGTGGGTGCAGCCCGCGGCAGGCGACTCGGGCACCGCGCTCGGGGGAGCGCTGCACCTCGCGCAGGCGAGCGGCGACCCCGTCACCCCGATGCCCGGCGCCGACCTCGGCAGGAGCTGGAGTGACGAGGAGCTGCGCGCGTGGCTCGACGTGGCGCGGGTGCCGTACGAGCGCCCCGCCGACCTCGCCGCGACCGTGGCCGCCGAGCTCGCCGCCGACCGCGTGATCGCCTGGTTCCAGGGACGCGCCGAGTACGGACCCCGGGCGCTCGGCCGCCGGTCCCTGCTCGCCCACCCCGGCGACCCCCGCAACACCGAGCGGCTCAACGACGTGAAGGGCCGCGAGCAGTTCCGCCCCATCGCCCCGATGGTGCTGGCGGAACGCGCCTCCACGATCTTCGGCAGGGGCCCGATGTCGAGTCCCTACATGCTGTTCGTCCACGACGTGCGGCCGGAGTGGCGCGACCGGATCCCCGCGGTCGTCCACGTCGACGGCACGGCCCGGATCCAGACCGTCGAACGCGGGCGCGACCCGCTGCTGGCCCGGCTGCTCGAGGAGTTCGAGGCCCGCACCGGGCTGCCGGTGGTGGTCAACACGAGCCTCAACACGGCCGGCCGCCCGATGGTCGACGACCCCCGCGACGCGCTGGAGTGCTTCGGCTCCGCCCCGGTGGACGTGCTCGTCCTGGGTCCGTACGTCGTGCGCAGGGGGGCGGTGTTCGCCGGATGACGACAGAGATGACCCGGAAGACGAACACGGCGCCGCGCGGAGAGACGGGGCCGGCGGTCACGGTCGTCATCCCGACGATCGGCCGGCCGAGCCTGGCCGCCACACTCGCCGCCGTCGGCCCCGTCCATGGTCACGGGCCCGAGGTGATCGTGGTGGACGACCGGCCGGGGGAGAGCCCGGAGCCGCTGCCGGTGCCCGATCGCGTACGCGTGCTCAGGTCGGGCGGGCGGGGCCCGGCCGCCGCGCGCAACGCCGGGTGGCGGGCCGCGACGACGCCGTGGGTGGTGTTCCTCGACGACGACGTGGTGCCCGGCCCCGGCTGGGTGCGCGCGCTGACGGAGGATCTCGCCCGCCTGCCCGAGGACGTCGGCGGGAGCCAGGGACGGCTGGAGGTGCCGCTGCCCGCGGGCCGCCGCCCGACCGACGCCGAGCGCAACACCGCCGGCCTGGCCGGCGCGCACTGGATCACCGCCGACATGGCGTATCGCAGGACCGCCCTGGAGGCGACCGGCGGGTTCGACGAGCGTTTCCCGGGGGCGTACCGCGAGGACGCCGACCTCGCGCTGCGGGTCGAGCACGCGGGGTTCTCACTGGTCAAGGGGGAGCGGCTGACCCGCCATCCGGTGCGTGACGACGGCTTCTGGTCCAGCGTGCGCTTCCAGCGCGGCAACGCGTCGGACGCGCTCATGCGCCACGTGCACGGCCGCGACTGGCGGATGATCACCGGCGGCCATCCGGGCAGGCTCAAGCGGCACGCCCTCACCACCGGCATGGGCCTGCTCGCGCTCACGCTCGCCGCCACCGGGGGCCGCCGGAGGCGGCTCGCCGCCGCCGCGGGGCTCGCGTGGCTCGGCCTCACCGCCGAGTTCGCCTGGGCCCGCGTCGCCCCGGGCCCGCGTACGCCGGAGGAGATCGTGCGCATGGCCGTGACCAGCGTGGTCATCCCTCCGGTGGCCTGCGCGCACCGGATCACCGGCGAGGTGAGAGTGCGGACAGACGAGGCGCGGACAAGCGGGATGCGGACGGGGAGGCGCTCGTGATCGGGACCGCTCTGGTGGTGCGGCCCGACAACGCGGGCGACGTCCTGCTCGCGGGGCCCGCCGTGCGCGCCGTCGCCGCCGGGGCGCGGGAGGTCGTCATGCTCGCCGGCCCGTACGGCCGGGCCGCGGCGGAACTGCTGCCCGGCGTCGACCGCGTCCTGGAGTGGCGCGCCCCGTGGATCGACCCCGACCGGGTGCCGATGACCACCGAGCACGCGGCCCGCATGGTGGAGCAGATCCGCGCCGTCGGCCCGGACGTGGCCGTGATCTTCACGTCCTTCCACCAGTCGGCGCTGCCGACGGCGCTGCTGCTGCGGCTGGCCGGGGTGCCGCGGATCGCCGCGATCAGCGAGGACTACCCCGGCTCCCTGCTCGACGTGCGTCACGTCGTGGACGAGGGCGTGGACGTCCCCGAGCCGGAGCGGATGCTCGGCCTCGCCCGCGCGGCCGGCTTCGACCTGCCGCCGGGCGACGACGGGCGGCTCGCCGTACGCGGGCCGCTGCCGGACGTGGAGCACCTGACCGGCCCGCCCGGCTACGTGGTCGTGCATCCCGGCACGACCGCGCCGGCCCGGGCCTGGCCCGCCGAGCGATGGGCGGAGGCGGTCGAGGCGCTGCTGGCCGCCGGGGAGCGGGTCGTCGTCACCGGCAGCCCGGGGGAGCGGGCGCTGACCGCGCTGGTCTCCGGCCCTGCCCTGGACCTCGGCGGGGCGACCACGTTCGCCGAACTCGCCGCCGTGCTGGCCGGGGCGTCGGCCGTGGTGGCCGCCAACACCGGCCCCGCCCACCTCGCGGCGGCGGTAAGCACGCCCGTGGTCAGCCTGTTCGCGCCGGTCGTGCCCGCCGCCAGGTGGGCGCCGTACGGCGTGCCGGTGGTGGTCCTCGGCGACCAGGGCGCCCCCTGCCGGGGGAGCAGGGCGCGGATCTGCCCCGTGCCCGGGCATCCGTGCCTGACCGCGGTCGGCGGCGAGCACGTCGTGGACGCCGTCCGCCGCCTGGCCACGGCGGAGGTGACGCTGGGCGAGGCGGTGAAGGAGGGGGTGTCATGAGGATCGCCCTGGTGTCGGAGCACGCGAGCCCGCTGGCGAACCTCGGCGGCGTGGACGCCGGTGGGCAGAACGTGCACGTCGCCGCGCTGGCCCTGGCCCTCGCGGAACGGGGCAGCGAGGTCGTCGTGCTCACGCGGCGCACCTCCCCCGACCAGCCGGACGCCGTGCCCATGGCTCCCGGCGTCACCGTCGAGCACGTGCCGGCCGGGCCGGCGGAGCCGCTGCCCAAGGACGAGCTGCTGCCGTACATGCCGGAGTTCGGGGCGGACCTGGCCCGCAGGTGGAAGGCCGAGCCGCCCGACGTGGCGCACGCGCACTTCTGGATGAGCGGCCTCGCCACGCTGACGGCGGCGGAGCCGCTCGGAATCCCGGTCGTGCAGACCTACCACGCGCTCGGCACGGTCAAGCGGCGCTGGCAGGGCGAGGCCGACACCAGCCCGCCGAGCCGGATCGCGATCGAGCGCGACATCGGCCGCCGGGCGGTCGCGGTCGTCGCCACCTGCTCCGACGAGGTGCGCGAACTCGTCGCGATGGGCGTGCCGCGCGACCGGATCGCGGTCGTGCCCTGCGGCGTCGACCTCGGCCTGTTCCGCCCCGACGGCCCTGTCTTCCCGCGCGGCGACCGGCCGAGGGTGCTGAGCATCGGCCGCATGGTGCCGCGCAAGGGGGTGGATACCGTCGTCCGCGCCCTGCGCCACCTGCCGGACGCCGAGCTCGTCATCGCGGGCGGCGACCCGGGCGACGAGGAGAGCGCGCGGCTGCGCACGCTGGCCGGCGGTCTCGGCCTCGGCGACCGGGTCCGGCTGATCGGCAGCGTGAGCCGGGCCGACGTGCCCGGCCTCATGCGCTCGGCCGACGTCCTGGTCACCGTGCCCTGGTACGAGCCGTTCGGCATGGTGCCCCTGGAGGCCCTGGCCTGCGGGGTGCCGGTGATCGCCTCGGCGGTCGGCGGTCACCTCGACACCGTCGCGGGATGCGGAGTGCTCGTGCCGCCCCGGCGGCCGCGTGCGCTGTCCCGCGCGCTCGTCGACCTGCTGACCCGGCCCGGCCTGCGGGCGGCGCTGTCGGCCGCCGGGGCCCGGCGGGCCCGGGCCCGCTACGGCTGGCCCAGGATCGCCGAGCAGACCGAGTCCGTCTACCGAAACCTGGCCGGCGGGTGCCTTCGCACCCTCGCCGCCGCGGGAGGCTGAGCGATGCATCCTCACCTGGCCCGGCTGAGCACCGCGCTGACGGCGGTGGACCCGGAAACACCCAAGATCTACGCCTGGGGTTTCAAGCTCGCGGCCGTGCTCAGCGGCGGTGGGCGGCTGCTCGCGTGCGGCAACGGCGGCTCCGCGGCCGAGGCGCAGCACCTCACCGCGGAACTGGTCGGACGCTACCGCGCCGACCGCCGGCCGTACGCCGCGATCCCGCTGCACGCGGACACCTCGTCGCTGACCGCCATCGGCAACGACTTCGGCATGGCCGAGCTGTACGCGCGGCAGGTGCGGGCGCACGGCCGCCCCGGCGACGTGCTGATGTGCCTGTCGACCAGCGGGACGAGCCGCAACGTGACCGGCGCGGCCGAGGCCGGGCGCCAGTGCGGCCTGACGACCTGGGCGCTGACCGGCCCCGGCCCGAACCCGCTGGCCGAGTTGTGCGACGAGGCCCTGACCGTGCCCGCGGACGACACCGCGACCATCCAGGAGGTGCACCTCACGGTGATCCACATGCTCTGTGACGTGATCGAAAAGGCAGTGGTGTGAGCGGACCACTCGTCATCGTCGGAGACTCCCTGCTCGACGTCGACGTCGAGGGGACGGCCGACCGGCTGTGCCCCGACGCTCCCGTCCCGGTCGTGGAGGGGCAGGCGGAGCACCACCGGCCGGGCGGGGCGGGCCTCGCGGCGCTGCTGGCCGCCCGTGACGGCACCCGGGTCGTGCTGATCACCGCCATGGGCGACGACCCCTCCGGCCGGTGCCTGGCGGGCCTGCTGTCGCCCGCCGTCGAGATCGTGCGGCTGCCGCTGCGGGGCACGACCGTGCGCAAGACGAGGGTCCGCGCCCGCGCGCAGACACTGGTCAGGATCGACACCGGTGACGGGCGGGCGATGGGACGGCCCGGCCAGGTGGCCTCCGCCTCCGCGTTCGCCCGCGCGGCCGACGCCCTCGCCTCGGCGAGCGCGGTCCTGGTCGCCGACTACGGGCGCGGCGTGGCCGACCTGCTGCGCGAGCCGCTGCGCGGCCTCGACGTGCCGCTGGTGTGGGATCCCCATCCGCGCGGGTCGCTGCCCGTGCCGGGATGCGCGCTGGTCACGCCCAGCGAGGCGGAGGCGCGCGGGATGTGCCACGAGCCGTACGTCTCGCCGGAGCGCACCGCCCGCAGGCTGGTGCGCGACCTCGACGCCGAGGCCGTCGCGATCACGCTGGGGGAGCGCGGCGCGATGCTGGCCCGCCGCGGCGGCAGGTTCGGGCCGGTCCCGGTGCCGCACGTCGCGGCCGGGACGGACGCCTGCGGCGCGGGCGACCGCTTCGCCGCGGCGGCGGCGCTCGCCCTCGCGGACGGCGCGTCCACCGAGGACGCCGTCGCCCGCGCGGTCGGCGAGGCCACCAGGTTCGTGGAGGAGGGCGGCGCCGCCGCGCTGCGCCTGCCGCGCCCGGCCGCCGAGTCGCCGGTGCCGTTCGCGCCCGGCGCGTCCGCCTTCGAGGTGGCCGCCGCCGTACGCGCCGCCGGGGGCCGCCTGATCGCGACCGGCGGGTGTTTCGACCTGCTGCACGCCGGGCATGTGAGCCTGCTGCGGCGGGCCCGTGCGTTAGGCGACGCCCTGGTGGTCTGCGTGAACTCCGACGACTCGATCCGGCGGCTGAAGGGCCCGAGCAGGCCGCTGGTGAGCGAGCGCGACCGGGTCGAGGTGCTGCGCGCACTCGGCTGCGTGGACGCCGTGACGGTCTTCGACGAGGAGACGCCGTCGCAGGTCATCGAACGGCTGTGCCCGGACGTGTGGGTGAAGGGCGGCGACTACGACGAGCGGTCGATGCCCGAGGCCGAGGCCGTGCGCCGGACCGGCGGGGAGGTCGTCATCCTGCCGACCGTGCCCGGCTACTCCACCACCGGCCTCATCGCCGCCGCCCAGGCCGCTTCGTGACAGCGGCCGCTCATGGAAAGGGACTCACCTCAATGCTGGGAAACGTACTGATCACCGGGGGCGCGTCCGGCCTGGGCCGGGCCACCGCGACGGCGGTCGCCAAGGCCGGCGGCCGGCCGCTGGTCGTCGACGTCGACGAGCCGGACGGCGGGTTCGAGCACGTACGCGCCGACCTGGCCGACCGGGAACAGGCCGAGCGGGCCGTACGCGAGCTCGCCGAGCGGGCGGGCGGGCTCGACGGCGTCGTGACGGCGGCGGGCATCGACGCCTGCGGCCGGCTGGAGGACGTGGCCGCCGAGCAGTGGGAACGGGTGATCGCGGTCAACCTGCTCGGGACCGCGGCGGTGGTCAGGGCGGCCCTGCCGTACCTGCGCACCTCCGGCGGCAAGGTCGTCACCGTCGCCTCCACGCTCGGGGTGCGCGCGCTCAGCGACGCGACGGCCTACTGCGCCTCCAAGTTCGGCGTCGTGGGCTTCACCCGGGCCCTGGCGGCCGAGCTGGCCGGGCAGGTCGGGGTGACCCTGCTGATCCCCGGCGGCATGCGGACGAACTTCTTCGACGACCGTCCCGAGCAGTACAAGCCCGGTCCCGACGCCCGGCTGAACCAGCCGGAGGACGTCGCCTCCGCGATCCTGTTCGCGCTCGGCCAACCGCAGGGCTGCGAGGTCAGGGAGCTGGTCGTGTGCGCCTCGACGGAGACGTCATGGCCATAGAAGACGCGGGCGGACCGGTCCTGCTCGCTCTGCGCGGGCTCGGGCTCGGCGACCTGCTGGCCTCGGTGCCCGCGCTCCGTGCGCTGCGGCGGGCGTATCCCGGGCACCACTTCGTGCTGGCCGCCCCGGCCTACCTCGGCGGGCTGCTCCCGCTGATCGGCGGCATCGACGAGGTGCTCGACGTGTCCGGCCCGGGGCCGGTGCCGTACGAGACGCCCGACGTCGCGGTCAACCTGCACGGCAGCGGCCCGGAGAGCATCCAGGCGCTGCGCCGCACCCGGCCGGGCCGCCTGCTCACGCACACCCACCGCCTGGTGCCGGGCTCGGACGGGCCGCCCTGGGAGCCGGAGACGCACGAGAGGCAGCGGTGGTGCTCGCTGCTGGAGCGGCACGGCATCCCGGCCGACCCCCTGGACCTCGCGCTGGGCGACCCGGGACCGAGCCCGCTCGCCGGAGGCGAGGTGATCATCCACCCGGGGGCGGCGTTCCGGGCCAGACAGTGGCCGCCGGACCGCTTCGCCCAGGTGGCGGCCGAACTGGCCGGTCAGGGGCACCGGGTCGTCGTCACCGGCGGCGTGACCGAGATCGCGCTCGCCCGGCACGTCGCCCAGCTCGCCGGCCTGCCGGAGGAGTCCGTGCTGGCGGGCCGTACGAACCTGGCCGAGCTGGCCGCGCTGACCGCGCACGCCGCGCTGGTCGTCTGCGGCGACACGGGCATGTCGCACCTGGCCGTCGCCGCGGGCACGCCCTCGGTCATCCTGTACGGCCCGGTGCCGCCCGCGCTGTGGGGGCCGCCGCCGGGAGGCCCGCACATCGCGCTGTGGGCCGGGCGCAGGGGCGACCCGCACGGCGACCGGCCGTCGGAGGGCCTGCTCGAAATCGGCGTGCCCGAGGTGCTCGACGCGGTCAGGAGATTGCGGGGGGTGGGAGTGCGGTGAAGGGGTCTCGTGTCGTGGTCACAGGGGGAGCCGGGTTCCTCGGCTCCTACCTGTGCGAACGGTTGGTGGAACGCGGTGCGGCGGTCGTCTGCCTGGACAACTTCCTCACCGGGTCGCCGCGCAACGTGGAGCACCTGATCGGGCGGCCGGCGTTCCGGCTCGTGGAGTGCGACCTCACCGGGTTCGTCCACGTGCCGGGCCAGGTCGACCTGGTGCTCCACTTCGCCTCGGCCGCGTCGCCCGCCGATTACCTGCGCCATCCGATCGAGACGCTGAAGGTCGGCAGCATGGGCACGCTGCACACCCTCGGGCTCGCCGCGGAGAAGGGCGCGCGGCTCGTCCTCGCCTCCACCAGTGAGGTGTACGGGGACCCGCTGGAGCACCCGCAGAAGGAGACGTACTGGGGCAACGTCAACCCGGTCGGCCCGCGCAGCGTGTACGACGAGGCCAAGCGCTTCGCCGAGTCGCTGACCACGGCCTACCGCGACTCGCGGGGGACCGACACCGCGATCGTACGGATCTTCAACACGTACGGCCCGCGGATGCGGCCCCACGACGGCCGGGCGATCCCGACGTTCATCCGTCAGGCGCTGCTCGGCGAGCCGATCACCGTGACCGGCGACGGCAGCCAGACGCGGTCGATCTGCTACGTGGACGACACGATCGACGGCGTGCTCGCGCTCGCCGAGAGCGACTTCGCCGGGCCGGTGAACATCGGCAACCCGGCCGAGATGTCGATGGCCGAGCTGGCGGAGACGATCCGCGACCTGGCGGGCTCGCCCTCCCCGATCCGGTTCGTCGAACGGCCCGTCGACGACCCCGCCGTCCGCCGTCCCGACACCTCGCTCGCCGAGGAGCGGCTCGGCTGGCGTCCGCGCGTCGATCCCGTCACCGGCCTGCGCCGCACCATCGACTGGTTCGAGAAGGAGCTGAACTCGTCCTGTCCGGCCGCCTCCTGACGTCCGCCGTCCCTTGATCGGGCCCGCCCACGGCTTGGTTCAGCCGGGTTCGCCGGATGGTACGAGCCGCAGCGCCTCGGCGGGCGTCAGTCGCTCGCCCTGGCCGTGGGCGCTGTCGAAGGACTCGGCGCCCAGGGCCCGTACGAGGGCGTCGCGCAGCTCCCGGCCGGGCGGCCGGACGGGCCGCATGTGTGCCCCGGCCGCCTCGCGCACGCCGTACGCGGTGCCGAGAAGCACGGCCGCGCTTCGAGGGCGGTGCCGCGCGGCGTACACGGCCGCCAGGGCTTCCAGCGCCGACACGAGCACGGACGACTGACCCGCGAGCGCGACGGCCTCGACACCGGCGCGCAACAGCTCCTCGGCGCGGGCCGGCTCCTGCCTCTCGTACGCCCGCTCACCGAGGATGTACAGCGCCCGGCCGGTGCAGCGGCGGTCGCCGAGCCGGCGCAGGGTGGGCAGGCACTCGCTCATGAGCTCGGCGGCGTGCTCGTGGTCGCCGCGCAGCCACGCCAGCTGCCCGAAGCCGACCGTCGCGTGCGCCAGGTCCGCCTCGCTGCCGGCGGCCTCGGCCAGGGCGCGGCTCTCGGTGAGCCACCCGTGCACCTCGTCGTCGGCGACACCGGCGAACATCGACCGTTGCGCCATGATGAACAGGGTGTTGGCCGCGTACATGTGATCGCCGGCCGCGCGGAACAACGCGACGCCGTCCCGTCCCCACCGAAGCGCCCGGGACAGGTCGCCGGCGCCGGTCGTGAGCCCCTGCATCGTCAGCGCGCTGTCCCACGGGTGCTCGTCGCCGAACCCGGCCAGCGCCTCCTCCAGCGCCGGGGCGGCCAGCTCCGGCCGGACCCAGGTCGCGGTCATCCCGACCGCGCGCGCCGCCCTGGCGCGGGTGAGACCGTCGAGGCCGGCCGCCAGTCTCGCCGCCTTCCCGGCCAGGTCGAACGCGGCCCGGGAGTCCCGGGAATCCAGGATCGCGCTGGCCTCGGTGAGCCCGGCGACGACGGCGGGCGTCGCGGGCGGGTCGGCTACGGCCAGCGCCCGCCGGATCCACTGGTGCGCTTCGCGGCGCCGCCCGGTGACATCCCAGAACCGCTGCAGCGCCGCGATCATTCGCCAGGCGGACTCGACGTCGCCGGTGCCGGTGCTGTGGGCCAGCGCGGCACGCAGATTCGGCTGCTCCGCCGTCAAGCGGTCGAGCCAGTCGCGCTGGCCGGAGGTGCGGAGCCGCTCGGCCGCCTCTTCGGCGAGGGCGAGGTAGTGGGCGGCGTGGCGGCGCCTGGCGGCCGCCTCGCCGCCGGAGCCCGCCAGCCGCAGGGCGGCGTAGGCCCGGATCGTCTCGAGCAGCCGGTAGCGCCGGGTGCCGTGCCCGAGAGGGGAGACGAGCGACTTGTCCACCAGCCTGGGCAGCAGCGTCATCACGGCGTCGTCACCGAGATCCGCGCACGTCGACGCGATGGCCGTCAGGTCGAAGTCGGCGGGGAACACGCCGAGCCGCTCGAACATGGCTCGCTCGTCGTCGTCCAGCAGCCGGTAGCTCCAGTCGATGGTGCTGCGCAGGGCACGGTGCCGAGGCGGGGCGGTACGGGCTCCGGCGGACAGCAGCTCGAAGCGCCGGTCGAGGTGCTCCACGAGCTCGACCGGCCCGAAGGCGCGCAGCCGGGACGCCGCCAGTTCGATGGCCAGCGGCAGCCCGTCGAGGCGCCGGCACAGCGCCGCGACGGCCGGGGCGACGGCGTCGTCGAGGGTGAAGCCGGGCGACGCGGCCGTCGCCCGGTCGACGAACAGGCGTACGGCGTCGTAGGCCGCGATGCTTTCGGCGCGCTCGGGCGCGTGCGGGGCGGGGAGGTCCAGCGTCCGCACCTGGTAGGCGACCTCGCCGGGGATGCCGAGCGGTTCGCGGCTGGTGGCGAGCACCCGCAGCGGCCCGCCGGCGCCGAGCAGGCCGGCCACGGTCTCGGCGGCCTCCGCGACGACGTGCTCACAGTTGTCCGCGAGCAGCAGGCAGCCCGTTTCCGCGGCGACCTCCCGCAGGATGTCGCGTAACGGCCAGTCCGGCTCCGGCACCACGCCCAGCGCCCGCGCGAAGGTGCCGCCGACCGACTCCGGCTCCACCGGAGCGAGATCGGCGAGCCGGACGCCGCCGGGGAACCGGCCGGCGAGGGCCGCGGCCACCCGCAGCGCGAGGCGGGTCTTGCCCACGCCGCCCGGGCCGACGAGCGTGACCAGGCGGTGGGAGCCGAGCAGCGCGACGAGTTCGCTCGTCTCGCGGTCCCGGCCGACGAGGCTGGTCAGGGGCGAGGGAAGAGCGGAGCCGGCACGTCTCAGCCGTACGGCCGTCCCGGCCAGTGCCGCCCGGTCCGGGGCGCCGAGCTTACGCAGCAGGGCGGCGATGTGGCTCTCCACCGTGCGGACCGAGACGTGGAGCCGCTCGGCGATCTCGCGGTTGCGCAGCCGCTCGGCGACCGCCCAGAGAACCTCGGCCTCGCGCCGGGTGACGCCGGCGCGAGCCAGCCGATCGGGCAGGCCGGCCTCATGGTGCCTCATGGGTGCATTGTCCTTCCCCATCGGTACGGAGACCGCGTCCGTACGAGGATCCGTGCGAAACACGGATGCGCCGGCGGCGGCGAGCGGCGACGCTGGTGGCGCGGGAATGCCCAGCGAGCGGTGGAGAAGAGACCATGGACAGGATCGGTTTTCTCGGTGTCCCCGACGTCAGCGACGAGGCCCGGCAGATCTTCGACGAGGACATCGCCGAGGTGGGTTACGTGATGAGCACCTCACGCCTGTGGGCCTATCAGCCGGCGACGATGACCGGGCTGTTCGATCTGCTGCGGCAGGTGAACGCCGGGGATCACCTCAGCCTGCGTCAGCGTTCCGTCCTCGTCACCGCGTGCGCGTCGGCGTTCGGCGACTCCTACTGCTCGCTCATGTGGGGCACCAGGCTGGCCCAGGCGAGCGACGCGGAGACCGCCGCCGGCGTGCTGAAGGGCGTCGACGACGGCCTGAGCGGCAGCGAGCGGGCCATGGCCGCGTGGGCCCGCAAGGTGGCCCGCGACCCCAACGGCACCACCGCGGCGGACGTGCAGGAGTTGCGCGACGCGGGATTCAGCGATCCGCAGATCTTCACGATCACCGCGTTCGTGGCTCTTCGCATGGCGTTCTCGACGGTCAACGACGCGCTCGGGCTGCGCCCCGACGCGCCTCTTCGCTCCACCGTGCCCGCTGCCGTACGCGACGCGGTCACGTTCGGCCGCCCGATCGACGCCGAGGACGAGGCGTAGCCGCGCGGACGCCGGGTTCCGCTCGAACGACATGTCGTCCGCCCGCACCTCGGCCCTCGGCTTCACCTCCGGGTCGTTCCGGTATTCGGCGAGTTCCTCGGGTGAGGGCGGCTACGTCGCCACGGGCCACTGGAAGGTGAGGTAGGGATGCGACCCGGCGAGCCACTCGGCGGTGAGCCGCACCCCGGTCACCGACTCGACCACGGTCATCGCGGCGGCCTGCCAGTCGCCCTCGTCCTCGGTCAGCATTTCGGTCATGGCGCGCAGCTCCGGCTCCAGGACCGCGAAGTCGTCGTCGTCCCATTCCTCGCTGAACATCGCGTCGAGGGAGACCAGCACCCGTCCGTCGGCCGCGTAACTGAGCCGGTTGTTCCCCTCCACGTTCCAGTAGACGCCGCACACCCGGCCGTCACGACTGAGCCGGCGCAGGACCTCGGGCAGGCTGCCCAGGAAGCCGTTGTTCTCGAACAGCGTCACAGCCGGGCCCGCGGGCGCCGCCGACATCGGGTGGACCCCGTCGTAGTAGGGGAGCGCCTCCAGCGGGGCGGCCTCGTGCACGTCGTGCGGGCTTCCGCCGCTCACCCGGGCCCCGATGTCGGCGACGGAGAACGGCCGGTGGTCGTGCGGGACGACGACCGTCCAGCAGATGGCCGTCTCCAGCCAAGGCTCTTCACGCAGCAGTTCCCGGTAGTGGGCGAACACCTCGGTGGGGGCTGAGCGGCCATCGGTCACGGCGGGCACTCCGGAGCACATGGGGACATGTCGGAGTGATCTTTGCAGAAGGAACCGGGGCGCGCGGGCGGAGCCACATCATCCACCTCAGTGGGCTCCGTATCGTCCCAGTCCGCAGACCGGCGGCATCATGAGCTGTCCCCGCGGCTCGGCCGTCGCTGCTCAGCCGTACCGCGTCAGCCGGGTGTCCGTGTGCGCAGGGCGTCGGCGAACCAGGTGAGGGCGGGGGCCGGATCGCCGGGGGGCGGCCAGCCGTTGACCACGGCGAGCAGCCGGAGGTACGCATGGCGGCGCGGGTCGCGGGCGGTGTCCACCAAGGCGAGCAGCCGGCGTCGAAGGGCGGTGTCGTCCGGCCGGCCGACGAGGGCGGCGTACCGCGCGGTGACGGTGGCGATGATCGCGTCGGCCTGCGGTGAGGCGCTGCCGAGGCCCGCGGCCAGTGCGGGGGCGACCTGGTCGCGGACGATCGCGACGGCGTCCGGGCGCGGGCCGTCCGCGTGGGCGTGGTCGGCCAGGTGCTGCTCCGCGAGGCGCCGCATGAGCGCACAGAACTCCGGGTCGCGGACCAGCTCGGCCAGCTCGATCCAGGCCTCGATCTGCTCGTCCTCCGGGTCGTCCGGCAGTTCGGGGGTCATCGTGCGCCTGATTCCCGCCAGGTCGGCGTCCAGCCCGCCGAAGACGGAGTCGAGGAAGTCGCGGGTCAGTCGGCGTCGCTCGTTCTCGGAAAGCCTGGCCAGTCTGTGCATGAGATCCATCTCCTCGGGGGTGGAGCCGCGCCGTGCCACCGCCGTCGCCACCGCGCGCCGCAGGCGCAGCACCCGGATCTGCACCGCAAGCGCCTCGGCGTGCGCCGCCGCGACCTGGGCCAGGGAGAGCTCCCCGTCCACGACCTTCCGGATCGTGGGCAGGCCGAGGCCCAGGTCGCGCAGCGTGCGTACGAGGTCGAGGCGGGCGAGGGCGCCGATGTCGTAGAGGCGATAGCCGGCCGGGCTGCGGCCGGTGGGCGGCACGATCCCGCAGTCGGAGTAGAACCGCACGGCCTTGACCGTCAGTCCGGTCCGCCGGGCCAGTTCCCCGATCGAGTAGAGCGTGCCGCCGTCCATGCCCCCACCTTCGCGTCTCCTCCTACGGGAGACTCAAGCCTCAGGTGTGGGGGACCCGCTCGGCGGGGATGACGCCGAGGCGCCCCGCCTGGTAGTCCTCCATGGCCTGGATGATCTCGGCGCGGGTGTTCATCACGAACGGACCGTAGTGCACGACCGGCTCGCGGATCGGCTGTCCGCCGAGCAGCAGCACCTCCAGGTCGGGCTCGGCCTGGGGCTGGGCGGTGTCCGCCGCGAGGGTCAGCGACCCGCCGGGGCCGAAGAGGGCGAGCTGCCCCTTGCGCACCGGCCGCCGGTCGGCGCCCACGGTGCCCTGACCGGCCAGCACGTAGGCGAGGGCGTTGAAGTTCGGGTTCCACGGCAGGTCCAGCCGGGCGCCCGGGCTGACGGTGGCGTGCACCATCGTGATCGGGGTGAACGTGACGCCCGGGCCGGCGTGCCCGTCCAGTTCCCCGGCGATAACCCGCAGCAGCGCGCCGCCGTCGGCCGAGGCGAGCAGCGCCGCCTCCCGCCCTCGGATGTCCTGGTAGCGCGGCAGGTGGAACTTGTGCGCGCGAGGAAGGTTGACCCACAGCTGGATGCCGTGGAAGAGCCCGCCCGAGACCACCAGATGCTCCGGGGGCTTCTCGATGTGCAGCAGGCCGGACCCGGCGGTCATCCACTGGGTGTCGCCGTTGGTGATGGTGCCGCCGCCCCCGTTGGAGTCCTGGTGCTCGAAGACGCCGTCGATGATGTAGGTGACGGTCTCGAAGCCGCGGTGCGGGTGCCACGGGGTGCCCTTCGGCTCGCCCGGGGCGTATTCGACCTCGCCCATCTGGTCCATGTGGATGAACGGGTCCAGCAGGGACTGCGGCACTCCGGCGAAGGCGCGCCGTACGGGGAAGCCCTCGCCCTCGAAGCCGCTGGGGGCGGTCGTGACCGACCGGACGGGGCGCGGTCCGGCGGCGGCCGGGTCCGGTATGGCGACGCGTGGCAGCGTCAGGGTGTCGGCGGTGACGGCGGGCATGACCCCTCCTAATTGAAATTTCAACTGCTGTGCTCTGGAACCACCCGCGGCCGCCGGACATTCCCGGCTCGCCTCAGACTCCCGAGACGGCGTGGAGGGCACGGTCGACGACGGCCGCCAGGCTGCCGCTGTGGGCGCCGCGCCAGTAGATCCGGCCGCAGGCGAGGCAGCGGGCGAACTCGTCGTAGCTGCGCCGCGTGCCGGGCTCCAGCGAGGCCTCCACCTCGGCCTTGACGACCGGCGCGAGCCGCCCGTTGCAGGCCGTGCAGCGGGTCCACGGGGCCAGCGGCGGCCGGAAGCGGTCGAGCACGTCGAACAACTGGTCGTCCGGCCGGGCCCCTCGCACGTACGCGCCGCACCGCAGCGACCGCCGCCGCAGGATGCCCCGGTCCTGGGTGAGCAGCACCCGGCCCTCGGCGCCGGCCTGCTCGATGAGGGCGTCGTCGTCCATGTCGTTGCGGTACGCCGTGTCCAGGCCGACCAGGCGAAGCCGCCGTGCCAGCGTGCCGAGGTGGACGTCGAGGACGAACCGGCAGTCCGGCACGGCCTGCGGCCTGCGCACGGCCGGCACCTCCACCGTCTCGTCCGGGCCCGGCCGGTACGACGGGCCGACCGGCCGGCCCCCCGCGGCCGGTTCGCCGATCTCGGTCAGCGGAACGCCGGCGGACTCGATCAGGTGGCCGAGCGAGGACGTCCCGTCGTACGGCAGGAGCACCTCGGGCCGCCGGTTGCGCGGCGCGAGGAAGATCCACAGCTCGGGCGAGAAGCGCGCGGGCACCTGCATGCCCTCCAGCATGCCCCCCGCATCGGCTCATCGGCCCTGCGCCGTCAACGCGTCCAGCGTCGTCCGGAGGAAGAGCCGCACGGCGGCCGTCTGCCGTTCGTCGAAACCGGACAGGACCGCGACCGCCCCGTCGATGAGCGGGCCGAAGTGGCTCCACCCCAGTTCCTTGGCGCGCTCCTCGACCTTCAGCAGGACCCGGCGCCGGTCCCTGACGTCGCGGATCCGCCTGACCAGGCCGAGCCGTTCGAGGCGGTCGATCACGGCGGTGGTGCCGGCCGAGTTCAGGCCCAGGCCCGCGCCGAGGAAACCGGCGGTGGCGCCGGTCCCGGCCCGCTCCGCGTCCAGCAGGCGGATGAGCGCCCGCACGTCGGTGACGTGCATGCCGTGTTCGGCCGCGAAGTCGGCCTGGCGCAGGCCGTACTCCACCGCGACCGCCCGGAGCAGATGGAAGATCTCCATCTCCGGGCCCTCGTGCCCACGCGTCACCATGGAACCTCCTATGGCCGCGATCCGCACGCCCTACGGCACGACCCACGTCAACTCCGTCGGGCCCGCGGACGCGCCGCCGGTGGTCCTCCTGCACGGCGGCGGGACCACCTCGACCGTCTGGTTCGCCACGGCGACGGCGCTCGGCGGTGCATACCGGGTGCATGCGGTCGACACCGTCGGCGAGGCGGGCCGCAGCGTCGCGGGCGAGCGCGCGATCCGTACGGTCGACGACATGACGGCCTGGCTCGACGCCGTGCTCGACGGGCTCGGCGCCTCGGCGGTGTCCCCGGCAGTGTCTCTGTGCGGCCATTCCTACGGAGCGTGGAGCGCACTGCACTACGCGGCGCACGCCCCCGGCCGGGTGCGGGCGCTGGTGCTGGTCGACCCCACCAACTGCTTCACCGGCTTCTCCCTTCGCTACCTGCTGCGGGCCCTGCCGATGCTGCTTCGCCCGACCGTACGGCGACGCCGCGCGTTCCTCGAATGGGAGACCCGGGGCGCGGCCCTGGACGAGACGTGGCTCCGCCTCTACGACCACGCCGCCGATTTCCCCGCCGCCCGCCCCCTGACCGGGCCGCGTCCCGCCCCGGAGGCGCTGCGGGCGCTGCGGCTCCCGGTGCTGCTCCTGCCGGCCGAGCGCAGCCGGTCGCACGACGCCGGCCGGGTGGCCGCCTCCGCCGCGGCCCTGCTGCCCCGGCTGGAGACGGCCCTGCTGCCCGGGGCCACACACCACACCCTGCCCCTCGCGGCGCCGCCCGAGATGGACGCGCGCATCGCGGAGTTCCTCGCCGCGCACGGGCGGGACGACTGATTCAGGGGCGGAACCAGTGCTGGGGACGGGGGTCGGTGTTCTGCCAGATGTGCTTGATCTCGCGGTACTCGTTCAGGCCGGTCGGGCCGAGCTCCCGCCCGACGCCGGACTGCTTGAACCCGCCCCACTCCGCCTGCGGCAGGTAGGGGTGGTAGTCGTTGATCCACACCGTGCCGTGCCGCAGCCGGGCGGCCACCCGCTGCGCCCTGCCCGCGTCCGCCGTCCACACCGCCCCGGCGAGGCCGTAGTCGGTGTCGTTGCCCAGCGCGACGGCCTCGTCCTCACCGGAGAACCGCTCCACCGTCAGCACCGGGCCGAACGACTCCTCGCGGACCACCCGCATGCCGCGGTGGCACTCGTCCAGCACGGTCGGCCGGTAGAAGTAGCCCTTCCCCTCCACCCGCCGGCCGCCGCAGCGCAGCTTGGCTCCCTCGGCGACGCCCGCCTCGACGTACGCCTCCACCTTGGCCAGGTGCCGGGCGGAGACGAGCGGCCCGGCCTCGGCTTCGGGGTCGAACGGCCCGCCCAGCCTGATGCGCTCGGCCCGCCGTACGACCTCGTCCACGAACGCGTCGTGGACGGAGTCCTCCACCAGCAGCCGGGCGCCGGCCGAGCAGACCTGGCCCGAGTGCAGGAAGACTGCCGTCAGCGCGAAGTCGACCGCGGTGTCGAAGTCGGCGTCGGCGAACACGATGTTGGGGTTCTTGCCGCCCAGCTCCAGAGCGACGCGCTTGACCGTCCGCGCGGCCGTCGCCATGATCCACCGCCCGGTCGTCAGCCCGCCGGTGAACGACACCATGTCGACGTCCGGGTGCTCGGCGAGCGGCGCGCCCGCCTCCGCGCCGGCCCCGAGCACCAGGTTGCCGACGCCCGGCGGCAGCCCCGCCTCCTCCAGCAGCCGCATGAGCAGGATCGCCGTGGACGGGGTCAGCTCGCTCGGCTTGAGCACGAAGGTGTTCCCGGCCGCCAGCGCGGGGGCCACCTTCCACGAGGTCTGCAACAACGGGTAGTTCCACGGCGTGATGAGCCCGCACACGCCGACCGGTTCGTAGACCACCCGGCTGACCGCGTCGGCGCGGCCGGTGTCGACCACCCGACCGGCGTCGGTGCCCGCGATCCCGCCGAAGTAGCGGAAGCACGCGATCACGTCGTCGACGTCGTACTCGCTCTCCACGAGGCGTTTGCCGGTGTCCAGCGACTCGGCCCGTGCGATCTCGGCCTTGTCCCGCTCCAGCAGACCGGCCACCCGCAGCAGCAGCGCGCCGCGCTCGCGCTCGGGCGTGCGCGGCCACGGGCCCTCGTCGAAGGCCCGCCGGGCCGCCGCGATCGCCGCCTCCGTGTCGGCGCGGCCGGCCTCCGCCACGGTGGCCACGTGCTCCTCGTCGGCCGGGCAGCGGATCTCCCGTCGGCCGCCCTCGGCGGCGTCGCGCCACTGCCCGCCGATGTACAGGTCCTTCATCTCACGCGTCCTTACGGTGCCGGTAGAACTCCACCGGCTCGGGGGCCAGGGGAGTGTTCCCGAGGATCAGGTCGGCGGCCTTCTCCGCGACCATCATCACCGGCGCGTAGATGTTGCCGTTGGTGACGTACGGCATGACCGAGGCGTCGACGACGCGCAGGCCCTCCAGGCCGTGCACCCCCATGGTCAGCGGGTCGACCACGGACATCTCGTCCACGCCCATCTTGGCCGTGCAGGAGGGGTGCAGGGCGGTCTCGCCGTCCCTGGCCACCCAGTCGAGGATCTGCTCGTCCGTCTCGACCTCCCGGCCGGGGGACAGCTCGCCGCCGTTGAACCCGTCCAGTGCGGACTGGTTGAGGATGTCGCGGGCCACCCGTACGGCCTCGACCCACTCGCGGCGGTCCTGCTCGGTGGACAGGTAGTTGAACCGCAGCGCCGGCTTGACCCGGGGGTCGGCGCTCTTGATCTTCACCGAGCCGCGGGCGTCGGAGTACATCGGCCCGATGTGCACCTGGTAGCCGTGGCCTCCGGCGGGCGAGCTGCCGTCGTAGCGCACGGCGACGGGCAGGAAGTGGAACATCAGGTTCGGGTAGTCGACGTCCTCGTTGCCGCGGACGAAGCCGCCGGCCTCGAAGTGGTTGGTCGCGCCGGGGCCCTTGCGCAGGAACAGCCACTGCGCGCCGACCATCGGACGGTTGATCCACTTCATCGCGGGCTGCATCGAGACCGGCTGCTTGCAGGCGTACTGGATGTAGACCTCCAGGTGGTCCTGGAGGTTCTGGCCGACGCCGGGCAGGTCGTGGACCACGTCGACGCCGTGCGCCTTCAGATGGTCGGCGTCGCCCACGCCGGACAGCTGCAGGAGCTGTGGGGAGTTGATCGCGCCGCCGCAGAGGATGACCTCCCCGGCTCGCACCCGCTTGCCGTCGAACTCGACGCCGACCGCGCGCTTCCCCTCGAACAGGATCTTCGTGACGAACGCCCCGGTCTTCACCGTGAGGTTCGGCCGCTTCATCACCGGGTGGAGGTAGGCCCGGGCGGCCGACAGGCGGCGCCCGCGCCGCACGTTGCGGTCGAACGGCGCGAACCCCTCCTGGCGGTAGCCGTTCACGTCGTCGGTCAGCGGGTAGCCCGCCTGCTGCACGGCCTCGAAGAACGCCTTGAACAGCGGGTTCCTGGCCGGCCCGCGCTCCAGCACCAGCGGCCCGTCGTGGCCGCGCATGGGGTCGGCGTCGTCGGCCGCCAGGCAGTTCTCCATCCGCTTGAAGTACGGCAGGCAGTGCGCGAAGTCCCAGGTCTCCATGCCCGGGTCGGCGCCCCAGCGCTCGTAGTCCAGCGGGTTGCCGCGCTGGAAGATCATGCCGTTGATGCTGCTCGACCCGCCGAGCACCTTCCCCCGGGCGTGGTAGATCCGCCGGCCGTTCATGTGCGGCTCGGGCTCGGACTCGTACTTCCAGTCGTAGAACCGGCTGCCGATGGGGAACATCAGCGCGGCGGGCATGTGGATGAACACGTCCCACAGGTAGTCGGGACGGCCCGCCTCCAGTACGAGGACGCGGTTGGAGGGGTCGGCCGACAGCCGGTTCGCGAGCGCGCTTCCCGCTGATCCACCACCGACGATGACAAAGTCATACATGTCCGCCTCCCGGGCAGGATGATATTGATATGCGCAATAGAGTGCAGCATTCGCAACGTCATGGGTCGGACCCCGAGCCCGCGGGGACCGACGAGGCCGCCGCGCGGTCCGAGGGGAGCGGCGGCGTCCAGTCGGTGGACCGTGCCGTGACGATCCTGGAGATCCTCTCCCAGCGCGGCGAGGCCGGCGTGAGCGAGGTCGCCGCGGAGATCGGCGTCCACAAGTCCACCGCGTTCCGGCTGCTCGGCGCCCTGGAGGCGCGCGGCTTGGCGGAGCAGGCGGAGGACCGCGGCAAGTATCGCCTCGGCTTCGGCGTCGTCCGTCTCGCCGCCGGGGTGGCCGCCCGGCTCGATCTCGTCCAGCAGAGCCGGCCGGTGTGCCGGCGGCTCGCCGAGGAGATCGGCGAGACCGTCAACATCGCCGTCGCGCGGTCCCACTACGCGATCAACCTCGACCAGGTGCGCGGGCCGGCGGCCGTGACCGCGCACAACTGGGTCGGCCAGCCCACCCCCCTGCACGCCACGTCGAGCGGCAAGATCCTGCTCGCCCACCTCGACGAGCGGCACCGCGAGCGGCTCATCGCCGCCGCCGGGCTGGAGCGCTTCACGCCCGCCACGGTGACCGACGCCGCCGAGTTGCGGCGGCAGCTCGACGAGGCGGTGCGGCGGGGCTACGCGGTCACCGTGGAGGAGTACGAGATCGGGCTGAACGCCATCGCCGCGCCCATCCGCTCCCACGAGGGCGAGGTGGTGGCCGCGGTCAGCGCCTCCGGCCCGGCCTACCGGTTCAGCGAGGAGCGCATGCGGGAGCTCGCGCCCGTGCTCGTGGCGGGCGCCGACGACATCAGCCACCGTCTCGGCCACGCGGGGTGACGGCGCTCACCGCGCCACGGCGGGCTCGTTCACGCGGCGGCGCCACCGGGTGAACGAGCGGGGCTGGTCGACGCCGAGCACCGCGACCGTGCGGCCCTCCCGCCGGTAGACGGCCAGGAACCGGCGGGACGCGAGGTCGCCCTCCTCCACGCTCACCTCGTCTCCCGGCAGCGTGTGCCCGGCGAACTGCACGCGCAGGCCGTACTGGTCGGACCACAGGTAGGGCGGCGCGAGGGCGTCGGGCACGGCGGCGCCGCCGGACAGCAGCGTCGCGGCGGCCGTCGCGGGACGCCGCGCCGCGCCGGTCCAGTGCTCCACGCGCAGGTGGGCGCCGAGGGCGGGGTCGAACCAGGCGGCGCAGTCGCCGACCGCGACGACTCCCGGCACGCTCGTCGCGCCGCCCGCGTCGCAGACGACGCCGTCGCCGACCTTCACCCCGCTGCCGTCGAGCCACTCCACCGCCGGCCGCGCGCCGATCCCGGCGAGCACGACGTCGGCGTCCAGGCGGCGGCCGTCCTCCAGCAGCACGCCGTCGACGCGGCCCTGGCCGCTCAGGGCCCGTACGGCGGCGCCGCAGATCAGACGCACTCCGTGGTCCTCGTGCAGCCCGGCGAGCGCGGCGCCCATCTCGGGCCCGAGCGCGCGGGCGAACGGCGCGGGCGCCGCCTCGACGATCGTCACGTCGAGCCCAAGGGTGCGGGCGACGCAGGCGACCTCGGCGCCGATGAAGCCCGCCCCGATCACCACGAGCCGCCGCGCGCCGTCGAGGTCGGCCCGCAGGGCCGCCGCGTCCTCGACCGTGCGCAGCGTGTGCACTCCGGCGAGGTCGCCTCCGAGGGTGCGGGCGACCGCGCCGGTGGCGATCACCACGCCGTCGGCCTCGACGGCGGATCCGTCGGCGAGCGTGATCCGCAGCGGCTCGCCCTGCCGCAGTCCGGTGGCGGCGACGCCCAGGCGCCATTCGGCGTCGAGGTCCTCGCCGTCGCCTTCCAGAGCGAGGTCCGCCGTCGTCATCTGGCCCGCGAGGAACTCCTTGGACAGCGGGGGCCGGTCGTAGGGGCGGTGGGGTTCGGCCCCGACGATCGTCAGGCGCCCGCCGAAGCCCTGCGCGCGCAGCGCGCGGGCCGCCGACAGCCCCGCGAGCGACGCGCCGACGATAGCGACGGAATTCACGGCACCCTCACGCGTCTGCGGCCGACCCGGTACGGACGCCGGGCGGGAGGTTGGGCGGCAGGTCCGACGGCACGACGTAGACGGTCTCGTCCCGCACCACCACCTGGTGGGTGCGCACCGGCAGCTTCGCGGGAGGAGCGTCCACCCGGCCCGTGCGCAGGTCGAAGCGCGACGCGTGCAGGGGGCACTCCACCTCGCACCCTTCCAGCCACCCGTCCGCGAGCGAGGCGTCCTGGTGCGTACAGGTGTCGTCCACCGCGTACAGTTCACCGTCCTCGGTGTGGAAGACGGCGATCGGGGGATCTGTCTCGATTCGAAGGGCCTCGCCCCGGGGCAGGGCGGCGAGGGGGCACGCAGGAATCATTGCGGAGGTCCCAGTTTCGTAAAGTGGAACAGGAAGCGCTATGCGCAACAGATTGAGTGGAGATCGCGCCAAAGTCAAGGGGCGACATATCCCTTGATGGGTGATAAGCGGGACTCTGGCTCCCGGCTGTTCCTTACCAGGTGAGGACCTGCGCGAAGACGTACGGCCCCGCCGCCGGTCGCGGGAAGGGCGACGGGCGACGGGGCCGTACGAGGAGAGCGGGGCATCGGGCCGGACCGGGGTCCGGCCGGGGGCGGGATCGGTGGGTCAGGTGGTGACGGTCGTGCGGCCGCGCACCTGCAGGACGGTGAGCAGGCCGACGACGACGGTGACGGCGCCGGTGATCCAGGCGGTCCACGCCGAGGTGGCGTCGCCGTCGAAGCCGAACGCCCAGGGGGAGACGACCAGCAGGGCGCCGAACGCGGCGGTCACCCAGGAACTGGCGCCGCCCGCGCCCAGGACGGACCACAGGGCGGAGACGACGAGCAGGGCGCCGAGGATGAGCAGCGGTTGCGCGGCGGCCTGGGCGTCGGCCCAGAAGAACGGCGCGAGTACCGCGACCAGCCCGGCGACGAGGGCGACGATGTCGGACAACGATCTCGTGAGATCCATCCGTGCCTCCGTACGGGGGAGAGGTGACCTATCACCCGACGGTGTGCCTGATTGACCGCCCGGTCAACAATCCGCTACGTCAGGATTACCTAACCCTGTGTCACCTCGTCCTGAACCGGGCGGGTTCGGCGCCGAACCGTCGGCGCCGGACGGGGCGGTGAATGCGACCAAGACGGTCGTGAAGGACGGCGCCTCCATGAATGGGGGCGGGGCCGGCCGGCTCATCGGCCGGCCGGCCCCGGGTCGTGCTGTCGCGGCGGTCCTCGTCGTGGGGACCGGGATCACCGCGGAATCAGCGGCTCAGCGGCAGCTGAGCGCGGTGTAGGCCGCGTCGTAGGACGTGGTGACCTGCTTGCCGTCGATCGTCGCGGTGCCGGTGACGGTCACCGTGCCCGCGTCGATCTGCCCGGCCCGGGTGTTGAAGGACTGGTAGGCCTGGTTGCCCGGAGCCACGTCGGCCACCGTCTTGGCACCGTACGGAGTGGTCAGCGTCACCGTCGCCAATGCGTCTGAGCCGTTGACGGCCGTCACCGCGACGTACGCCGAGGTGCCGATGCAGCGGGACGAGGCGGTCACGGTCAGCGCGACCACCGGAGCCTTGTCGACCGTGACGGTCTCCGTGTTGTAGTTCTTGCCGTTGCCGTCCGGCTTGTAGTTCTTCTCGACGTTGCCCGCGAGGTCCATGGCGAACCAGTGCACCTCGGTGGTCTTGTCGATCGAGATCTTCGCGGCGCCCTCACGCATGCCCGAAGAGGTCAGCTTGGGCGAGCTCAGTGTCGGCCGGCTGCCGTCGAGGGTGTAGTAGACGTTCGCCGGCTCGTCCACCGTGAAGGTGAACGTCGCCGAGCCGTCGGCCCTGTCGGTCACCACGAGCTTCGACTCGGGCTTCTGCTTGTCCTTCTGGTACGTCTGGGCGACCTCGAGGATGCCGATCTGGCCGTTGGAGAACTCCATCGCCTCCTCGTGGCCCTCCTCGAACGGAGGCTGGAAGCCGACCGCGGTGTACCTCTTGGTCGCCGGGTCGTAGACGTCGGCGCCGACCTCGAAGTCCCAGCCGATGATGCCCTTGTTGTACCAGAACTCGTCGGCGCTGTTGCCGGCCGCCGAGTAGAGCACGTCGATCACCGGGCCGGTGCGCCCCGGCCAGATGGCCGTGCCGCGCCAGCCCTGGACGGCGGACAGGATGTGGTTGGAGGCGTTCCAGAAGTACTCCTCCGTGCCCAGGTCCGGGCGCGGCAGCGCCTCCCGCCCGGCGGTCTTGTACGCTCCCGGAGGCCACATGAAGTAGCCGCCGTAGGAGTGGGTGTTCATCGCGAACTTGATGTTCGGGAACTTCTCCGTGAGCCACACCTCGTTGCGCGTCTCCGGCTCCGACAGCTCCGCGGGCCCGGCGTAGGTGTCGCTGGTGCAGGTGGTCGAGCCGCCGTTGTATCCGTCGTAGACGCTGCCCACCGAGAAGTTGCGGTTGAGGTCGACGCCCCAGGAGTTGCGCCGCCCCGGGTCCGATCCGTCGGCGGCGCAGTGGTTGACCATGTTCCTGCGCTGCATGTTGTAGTCGTACATCGAGTAGTGGGCGCCGTCGGGATTGATCGTCGGCACGATGAAGATGTCGAGGTTGTTCACCAGTTTCTTGGTGTCCGCGTCGAGCGCGTAGTTGCGCAGCAGCCGCTCGGCGGTCTCCACACAGGTGAGCGGGGTCACCCACTCGCGGGCGTGCTCCTGGCAGTAGAGGAACACCCCGGTCTTCGAGCCGTCCCGGCTCTTGCCGATGCGCAGCGCCTTCATCTGGAACGGCTGACGTGAGACGCTCGCCGGAGCCTTCAGGTTGTCGGTCAGCTTCGTCGCCGGAGCCGCGGCCACCACACCGGAGCCGTTGCCGGTCCGGTAGAGGCTGGCGGTCAGCAGCGCCGACGCCGCCGCGTTGCCGTTGACGGCGTCCACGACCTGAGCGGCCGTGCTGGTGACCGCGCCGGAGGCGTCCGTGGCCAGGTTAACCACGACGTCCTTGCCGTTAACGGCGACGGAAAGCGGGGCCGAGGCGGTCCCGGGGCTCACCAGTGCGACGCTGACGTCGTTGCCGCCCTCGCTGCCGTACGCCTTGGACGTCACGTAGAACGTGCTCGCCAGCGCGTTCCCCGAGCCCGTGCCGAACTGCGCCTGCGCCTGGCGGCGGTAGCCGTTCGTCTTGTACGGGAGGTCGACGATCTCCGAGATCTTCGGGAACTGCTTGGACAGCCACACCATCCGGCCGGTGACCTCGGTGGGGTCCATGTAGTGGTCGATGAAGTCCTGCACGTAGTGCTTGCCCGGCGCCTTGCGCGGCTCGCCCAGCCACTTGGTCACCGGCACGGTGATCGAGCCGCCCCGGTTGCTGGTGATCGTGACCTGGGTGGGGGCCTCCGTGATCGGCAGCGGCGAGTTGTACCGGTGGTACATGTACTGCCCCGCGTCGGTGAAGCGGGACATCGTCGTCGAGCCGCCGGAGTCGGGGGCCGTGCCGGGGCCGCTGTCCCAGGTGGCGGTGAGCACGGTCTGGGCGTCGGTCGCGCTCGTCTTCACCTCCACCGACAGGAAACGCTGGTTGTCGAGGCTGGTGAACCACTCGGCGCGCAGCGGGGTCAGCGTGTCGGTCGCCGCCGCGTCGGCCGACGCGGTGGCGAGGGCCTGCCGGCGTTCGGCCAGGTTCGCGGCGTAGTCGCTCTGGTCGGAGATGGCGTCGCGGACGTCGAAGCCCCGGTCGCGCAGGCTGCGCGCCTCGTCGGGACTGAGCACGGCGTGCACCTCGATGCCGCCGTCGACGGGCTTGCTGTATTCGGCCAGGTCGACGCCCAGGGCGATCAGCCTGTCCACGCCCGACTGGTCGGCGACGACGACGCGCATCAGCGCGACGCCGTTCTGCGCGGTGCTGGACGCGCGGTCGGGCGGGACCGGATCGGGAGAGGGATCGGCGAGCGCCGGGAGGGCGTTCAGGGTGATCGCCAGGGGGAGTGCGAGCGCGGCGACGTAGCGACGCGCCCTCCGGGGAGAGCTACTCATCGAGTTCCTCCGTCTGGCGTGCCTTCCGGGGAGAGGGGGGTCAGCCCGGAGTGATCACGCGAGGTCGAGGGAAGTCTTTGCCACCGCGCAAACGGCGTCAAGGTGCATGAACACCCCAAATTTGGGATTTTTCCGTAATGAGATGAGTTAGTGCTCGATTGGGTATTTAGTGCCTCTTGCCTTATGGGACGGCATGAGTAACGGCCTGGAACGCTCCATGCGTCACCGCATCAGCGCGAGGCGTACGGCCTCGGCGACGGGCACGCCTCCGCCGATGAGTTCGAGGACGCGGTGCCGTGTCCGCGGTGCGTCGAGCAGCGCGGCGATCACGGCGGCGACGTCGTCACGCGGCACCTCGCCGGGAGGCAGCGGCGGGTCGGCCAGCGTGACCAGGCCCGTCCCCGGCCCGTCGGTGAGCCGCCCCGGCCGCAGGATCGTCCAGTCGAGCGGCCGTGCGCGCAGATCCTCCTCCGCCGCGGTCTTCGCCGTGATGTAGGCCGCCCAGACCTCGTCGCGTCCCGGGGCGGGCGGCGCTCCCGCGCCCATGGTCGAGATCTGGATGAAGCGGGACACCCCGGCTCGTTCCGCCGCTTCGGCGAGCAGCACCGAGGCGCCCTGGTCCACGGTGAACTTGCGTGCCGCGCCGCTGCCGGGTCCCGCCCCGGCGGCGAAGACCACCGCGCCCGCGCCGAGCAGCGTCTCAGCCACATCCTCGGGCGTGGCCCGCTCCAGGTCGCACACCACCGCCTCGGCGCCGGCCGCTTCGACGTCCGCGACCTGGTCCGGATCGCGGATCAGCCCCACCGGCGCGTCACCCCGCCCGCCGAGCAGGCGGGCCAGCCGAAGAGCGATCTTCCCGTGCCCGCCCGCGATCACCACGCGCATGCGATCACCTCCGCGCCGATCCTGCCACGGCCCGCCCCGGCGACCGGGGCAGGCCGCGCCGTCGCTTTCACTGGTCAGTGGTTACTTGTTGTGATAGTCATCTCACTACATGTAATCAGCAAAGTGTCTGTGGAGATGCCATGCTCATAGGCGTACTGACCGTCACGGCGGCCGTCGGACTGGTGGCCGTGGCGGCCCTTCTGTTCCGGGCGCTGGGCCGGGGCACCGACGACCGCGATCCCGGCGGCACGTCCGCCGGGCACGCCGGGTCGATGCTCTCCTCGCTGTTCCTGCTCGTGTTCGCCATCGCGATCGTCGTCCCGTGGACCTCGGCCGACTCGGCGCGGCAGAACACCTACTCGGAGACCCAGGCGCTCGTGGAGGCCTACTGGGCCGCCGCGCCGTTACCCGCCCCCGACGCCGCCCAGGTGCGGGAGGGACTGCGGGAGTACGCGCGGTACGTCGTCGAGGACGAGTGGCCGCAGATGGCGGCCGGACGCCTCGGCACCGAGGGGACGGCGCGCCTGGAGGCGCTGCGCGCCCGCGTGACCGAACTGCCGGTCACGACCGACGAGGCGCGCGACGCCAGGGACGCCGTGCTGGAGCGGATGACGGACATGTTCGCCGCCCGCCGGCAGCGCGCCGCCGACGCCGGCACCGAGCCGCCGCCCGGCGTCCTTCTCCTGACGGTCCTCACTGGCGTCCTCGTCATCGTCTTCCCGTTCCTGGCCGGGGCCCGGCCCCGGGGGCTCACGCTCGTGCCGGTGACGGCGATGGCGGTCCTGCTCGGCGTCGGCGTCTACCTCGCCTGGAACATCTCCCACCCGTTCAGCGGTGGCCTGGCGGTCAAGCCCGACGCGTTCGTGAGCGCCCTGCACGAGTTTCAGCGGATCCCCGAGGGCCGCTGACATGGGCAGGACGGCGGGCCCGCGCGCGGCCGTCGCGGTCGTCTCCGCCTGCGCCGCGCTGACCTGCGCCACGCTGACCGCCGCTGCTCCCACGCCGGTGCGGGCCGAGCGGCAGAGTGCGGGCACGGCTGGCAGCGCGACGGGCAGCACGGCGGGCAGCACGGCGGGCAGCACGGTGACCCGGATGGCGGGATCGGAACGGCCGGAAGCCAGAGGGGTGGTGCGGGCAGCCGCGGGCGTGTCCCTCAAAGCGGACGATCCGGACGGACCCGGCCTGCGGGTCGGTGTCTGCCTCGACGTGGACGTGATCGTCGGCCTGCACGCCGAAGTCGGCATCGGAGGGCCCGGCTGCACGCCGCCGACGCCCGTGCCGCCGCCCGCGCCCTCGCCTGAGCCGCCGCCACCGTCACGGGCACCCGAGAAGCCCGCACCGGCGCCACGGCACTCCCCGCACCGGGTGGCGGCCGCGCTCCGGCCGCCGGCCGCGGTGCCGTCGCCCCGCCCTCGCCCGACGCCGCGGCCCACCCCGTCGCCGTCGAGGTCACCGGTCTACCGCGTGCCGGCCATGCGCGCGGTCGCCCCGGTGCGGCACCGCAACCCTCTGGGGACTCTCACGGTCGTCGTGGTCCTGTCGGTGGCGATCGCCGCCGCCGGTGCCGCCGCCTTCCGGCGGTAGGAGAACACGGACATCACGCGTTACATTGGGCTCGCAATCTCGATCATGAAATACCGCGGTCGCGCGGTGAAGGACGTGAGCCCTATGACGGCCGAGCAGGCGCCTCGTGGAGTCGATCCGAGCATTCCGAACGCGGCCCGCATGTACGACTACTTCCTGGGCGGCAAGGACAACTTCCAAGCCGACCGTGACCTGGCGAACCTGGTGCTGAGCGTGCTGCCCGAGACCAAGGAGGGCACCAGGCAGAACCGCCGGCTGATCGGCCGGATCGTGCGTTACCTGGTGGACCAGGGGATCAGGCAGTTCCTCGACCTCGGGTCGGGACTTCCGGCGCAGGACAACGTGCACGAGGTGGCCCACCGGCTCGCGCCCGACACGCGCGTGGTCTACGTGGACAGCGATCCCGTGGTCTGCGCGCACGGCCGGGCGCTGCTGGCCGACCCCGACCGGGTGGCGATGATCCAGGCCGACGCGCGCCACCCCGCGGAGGTCCTCGGCGACCCGCGGGTGCGCGAACTGATCGACTTCGAACGGCCGGTCGCGGTGCTGATGATGTTCTTCGTGCACCTGGTGCCGGACGAGGACGACCCGCAGGGGTTCGTCGCCGCCTACCGGGAGGCCCTCGCGCCGGGCAGCTACCTCGCGCTCTCGCACGTCTGCGGCGACGCCGCCCCGGAGCGGATGGACAAGATCGCCGACTTCTATCGCCAGGCCAACGTGCCGTTCGTCCCCCGATCGCGTACGGAGATCGCCCGCTTTTTCGGCGATTTCGAGCTGATTCCTCCCGGCCTGGCCAGCGGCTCCGGGCCGGAGAACGTCTGGCCGTTCGGCGACGAGGAGACCTCGATGTTCGCCGACGAGGAGACGGCTCGCATGGGCTGTGCGGGAGTGGGCCGCAAACCCTGACGCGGGAGCCGGCGCCGCGCCCGAGGGCGGCGCCGGCTCCGCGCGCCTTCGTTCAGGACCGGTTCGCGCGGGCCACGACCTCCTCGCTCGTCAACGGGCTGCTCGGGTGGTGACTCAGGCACAGCGGTGTGCGGACCTTCGTGAAGGACCCGCCCTCGAACGCCGCGTAGAACTGGCCGGACCGCAGCCGCGACACGTCGAGGACGTCGCCGCCCTTGGCCCTGGCCAGCTCCCGCGCCGCCGTGATCTGGGTCGGCGCGTTGAGCAGGCCGAAGAACTGGGTGGCGGCGTTGCCCGTGATCCGGTTGTGCAGGCCCTTCGGCGCCTGGGTGGCGAACACCAGCCCGAGGCCGTACTTGCGGGCCTGGGCGGCGAGGGCGAGCGTGCTCTGGGTGCACACGGTCGCCGTCCCCGACGGGGCGAACGTCTGGGCCTCGTCCATCACGAACAGCCCGCCGAGCGGGCGGTCTCCCGCGGGATGCCGCTTGATCCAGGAGAACAGCGCCATCTGCAGCTGGTTGACGAAGCCCTGCCGCTGAGCGTCGGAGGCCATGCCGGTGAGGCTGATCACCGACACGCGGGCCCGCTTCCCCTCCGGCGGCGTCAGCAGGACGCCGGGATCGACGGGCGTCCCGGTCCCCGCGAACAGGGGATCGCTGATCGTCTCCGCCCTCAGGTGCTGGGCCATCTCGGTCGCGAGCCTGGCCGCGCCTTCGAGACTGCTCACGCCGTCCGGCAGGTCGTCGAGCAGAGCGATCAGGCCGCCCAGCCCCGTGCCGCCGCGCCGCCCGTAGTGGGCGACGGCCTCGCGGAGCACCGCACGGCCGAGGTGCGCCCTGGCCGCCCTCGTCTCCAGCTTCGCCCGGGGCACCAGCGCGGCGACCGCGGCGTCCACCGCCTCACCGAACTCGTCCGCGTCGTCGGCGATGCTCGCGAAGTCGGGCAGCGGCTGGAAGCTCAGCGGGCGTCCCGACTCCTTGCGCGGCGTCCAGATCACCACGTCGGTGTTCGCCAGGTAGTCGTCGGCCTTGGCCTCGTCGCCCTCGCCCCACTCCCCGGGTGGCTCCGGCCACCGGTCGCCGAGCCGCGCGAGGTCGTTGTTCGCGTCGAGGACGATCGCCGAGACCCCCTGAATGGCGCACTCCTCCACGAGACGGCGGATCAGCACCGTCTTGCCGGAGCCCGAGCCGGCGAAGACCGCCGTGTGCTTGCGCAGGGTCTCCATCGGGATCCGTACCGGCCGGTTGTCCGAGGTCGCCGCCCCGATCGTCAGGTACGGAGCCGTCGTGACCTCGTCCGCCGGCGACGGCGTGGGCGGGTGGGGCTCGACCACTACCTCCACGACCGGCGGATCGGCCTGCGGCGTTTCATCGGAGGGCGGAAGCGGCGGCCAGACCTGCAAGTCGGGATTGGTCGTGCCGGCGCCGCCGGGAAGTGTGACGCTCGGGCCGGCCGGTTCCGGCGTCCCCCCGGAGGGCGGTGACGGCGCGGTGCCGGGGCCTTGCGACGGCGGGGTGCCGGGGGATGGCGCGCCGGTCGCCGGCCGTGACGTGAGTCGTGGCACGGCCTCCCACTGGAGCAGCTGCCGCTCGGGATTGGCGGTGCGCCGGGTGCGGCCCAGCGATCGGGGCGTCCGCGAGGACATCTCGCTCCCGGTGCCGGACACGCGCGGAACGGCCGCGTCGCTGAGCGCCTCGGCGAACAGCTTCACCTCGCTCGTCGGTCTCCGGGAGACGAGCCATGCCTGGAGCTCCGGCGGGTTCGCGGCGATCAGGTCACGAAGCGCCGCGAAGATCCGGAGGTCGTCCTCCTCGATCTGGAGCACACGGCCGCCCGCCTGCTCGAAGGCCGTGAGCGCCTCCTGCGTCACCGGTCCCTTCGCCCAGCTCTGGTTCCTGAGCACGAACAGTTTGCGCGCGGGTATCCGCTCGTCGAGCCCGGCCGCCGTCGACGCGGCCTTCAGCCGGTTCAGCGCGGCGATGTGATGGGACGCCGAGATGGCCCGGAAACACCAGTGGGCCTCGTTCTCCGTCGCCTCGTCCAGCGTTCTGCGAAGACGGGCGTGCAGGGGCGGCTTCGTGCTCGGCGGCGGGTCCTGGGCGAACAGGCGCCCGTCCTCGCCCTGCTCGGTGATCCAGGCGGACAGTCCGGCCGACAGCAGGCGCGGCATCACGGCGTCCTCCGTGATCGGGTCCAGCGCCTCCGCCACGTCCGCCCGCTTCCGCAACTCCGCGAAACGCTTGTCCAGCTTCGTGAAGTCGTTCGGCGGGCCGATAATGATCCGACGGTCTCGGTCAGGTGCGCTGCCGGTCAGCCGTTCCAGCTCGGTGATCTCCCCGCTCGCCAGGCACGACCGGACGTGCTTGTCGATCCGGATGAGCAGTTGGCGAGGGGTGTACTGGTTCGCCTCCTCGAACGCCTTCGGCTTCACCGGCCAGGTCGGATACGGCGGCATGAACCCGGCCGCTGCGTACTGCGCCCCGAAGCGCTTCTCCACCAGCGCGATGCCGGTCGGCGCATCGGGGATGCCACCGAGCGGCGTGGTCTCCCGGAACCGGTCCTGCACCGTGTCGGTGGCTTTCGTCCTGATGAGCTCCCATGTGGCCGGAAGGCACGAGAGGACGGTCAGTGTGCGCCGGGTCATCTCCCGGAGCGCCATCAGGCCGCCCGCGATCCCGTCCAGGACCGCCGTCTGAGGCCAGGACTCCTGGCCGTCGTCCGTCATGGCGACGGACGACTGCGCGATCAGGACGTCGATCTGGTCCACCGCGATGACGGCGGGCCCGGTGAGCGCCACCAGCCGGGACAGGTCTCTGACGATCTCCTGCGGGGACTTGGCGATCGGGGTGAAACCCCAGCGTGCGCGTTCGCCCGGCTCTCCTTCCGGCGCGGAGGTGAGGTAGGCGTCCCCGACATCCTGCGCGGAAAGGTCGCCGCAGGCACGCAGGACGAGGGCCCTCGCGACGTCCTGGGCGACGCCGCCGACGTGCCGGTCGTACCGGCGAAGGGCACGCACGAAGGCGTCCAGGTCCCCCTGGGAGAGCGCCTCCTCACCGGTCACGGGCCGCCGCGCGTCCTCCGGCACCTCGGCCAGCAGGCAGAGGCGCCACAGAAGCTCCTTGAGCTGTGTCCCCGATCCCGGAACCGGCCGGGAAAGGCTGTCCAGCATGGACAGCAGCACGCTCTCCCAGAAGCTCCTGGCGTCGAGCAGACTAACCAGGAAGAAGTAGCCGTCCTCCTCGTGGACCTTCTGCCTGACCCAGCCGAGCAGGTGCGTCTTGCCAGTGCCGCGCTGCCCCTGGACGACGACGCCGATGGGGCTCGCGTCGGCGCTCTCCTCGGCCTCGATGAACCCGTCGAGGATGGTCTGCGCGGTCTGCCGGTGCAGGGCTCCGACGTGGAACGGGAGCGGCCGCCAGACGTCGTCGGGAACCTTGGCGTAGTTGAACCGCAGCGCCGCCAGAGCGTCCAGTTCCTTGCCGGTCATCATGCCCCGATCCAGATGCGGTGCTTGGGCTGGTCACCGATGACGACCGCCGCGTCCCGGTCGGCGGGCGTGAGGGTCTTCTGGTTCTCCCAGGGGACGAGACGCACGTCGGGGAGGGCGATCATCCGGCGGAGGGTGGCGTCGACCTCGGACCTGGGGGCTTCGTCCAGCAGCGGGCGCAGCTGGGTCAGGCTCACCCAGGCGTTCGGCGTGTCGGCGAGCTGCGCGTAAGCCTTGCGGATCGCCGTCTCGACGTCGTCCGGCGAAAGGACGTCCGCAGTCGGCGTCTCCGTGATCGCGGCCGCCGCCTCCGCAGCGGGCGGTTCTTCGATCGCCGCCCGGGCGACGGCGGGCACCAGGTCCTCCTCCCGGGTGAAGATCTCGCCGAGAGCGCTGCCGGTCCGCTCCACGTGCCGCTGGAGGCCGGAGACCATGGCCCGGACGACCGCTTCGAGCACTCGTGGGGCGAGGGCCTTGGACGTGGGCAGGCCCTGCCGGAAGATCTCCTTTGCCCTGGCCCAGCCGTCGTCGCTCAGCGTGTAGGTGAACGACTGGCCTCTCTTACCGACCTCGATCAGCTTGAGCCGCTGTAGGTGCTCGCGTTCCTTTTTGCCGATGTCGAAGCCGAACTGCTCCTTGAGCTCCGGGTTCGTGAACTCCCGGGCCTCGGCCATGAGCAGCAGGAGTATGGCGGTCTCGCGTTGGGAGAGGGAGTTGTCAGGCATGGGGCGATCCTTCGAACGTTCCATTGCGACGGTGGTGGTGCAGGAAGCGCTCCAACTCGGCGAGCACGGTGCCGAGACGCTCCAGCACCTGGTCGTTGGTGAAGCGGCGGACGGCGTAGCCGTCCCGGCGCAGGCGCAGGTCGCGCTGCCTGTCCGAGGCGAGGCGGCGCGGGCTGAGATGCTCGGGGCCGTCGATCTCGACCACGCAGCGCTCGGCCCGCCAGAGCAGGTCGACGCGGATCGGGTTGCTGAGCGGTCCGGAGGCGTGGAGTTGGTTCCACTCGCGGCCCCCCGCCCAGGCGCACGACGACAGCGCCGCCTCCAGTCGCCGCTCGGCGGCGCTGCCCGGATGGGGCACTCCGGCGAGAGGCGGGTACGTGAGCGCCGGCGGCGGGAACCTCTCGGCGCCGCCGGGCGCGACCTCGCGGACGAGGGCGGCCACCGTGTCGGGGATCGGGGCGGACACACTCTCGATCCGGTCCACGAAGCGCGGGGGAGGACCGGTGAGCCAGATGCCGAACCCGCCGTGGTGGGCCAGCCATTCGCACGCCGCGACCAGCACCTCCTCCGCGGACGGAGTGAGATCGGGCGGCATCCGTACGAGGATCGCGGCCTCGGCCCGCCGGTAGCCCGAGCACAGCACCCGGGCCAGCCCCGCGGCGCGGATCTCGGGCGGGAACGTCCCGGCCCGGCCCGCCGTGCCGCCTCCGGCCGTGACCCCGTTCGTGGCGGCCCGCTCGCGCAGTGCTCTTTCGGCCAGGTGGGCGAGGAAGGGCGCGAAGTGCCGGGTGGCGGAGCCCGCACGCAGGGCGTGGGCACGGACGGCGGGGACGGCCGCCCCGCCGGTTCCGGTGATGCCGTCCGCCTCGGGCAGCCAGGCGGGGAACATCGCCAGCGCGGCGGACTCCAGCTCCCTCAGCACGTCGGCGACCACGGCCGCGGGGGTCCCGGCCGGGCGGGGGACGTAGGTGACCAGCGCGGGCGCGTCATCGGGCAGGGGGCCGATCGCCAGCGCGACGGCGTCCGGGTCGCCCTGCAGGTGCACGTCCTGTCCCGCGTGCAAGTGCACGTCCTGTTCTGCGTGCAGATGCACGACCCGGCCCGTGGGAAGCTCCCTCCACGAGCGCGCCACGCCGTCCCCGCCCTGTCGTTGAAGATCCGACAATCTTGACCCGGCAGAGGGTATCGGGCAGTGACAGGACCGTCCACAGAATCGGGAATTTCCGGTTCTGTGCTCCTGTGCCCTCGGCCCACACCGCTTGTCCGCAGCTCGGCGGACGGCGGGAGCGGCGATCCCGGGGCTCGCGTCAGGTGGAGTGCACGGTTCCCCGGGCTGTGCGGCGAAGGTCGTGACGCGGCCCGCGCCCTCGGTCGGACGGCACGGGCCCCGTCGCCGTGGTTACGGCCGATCGCCGATCTTCTCGACCCAGCCGGAGGATTCGTACACGGTCTTCTTGCCCGTGCGCGCGCCGACGCGGACGCCGCGCCCGACGCGCTCAGCCTCCCTGTCTGGGCCGTAGCGTCATGCGGAAGTCGCGGGTGCGGGGCGTGGGCTTCGCCTTCGCGGTGGCCCCGCCCACGACGACCTCGGCGTCCAGGCCGCTCGTGGTCCGTCCCCGGCCGGTCTCGCCGTCGTACCAGCTCTCGGTGGAGGAGACGAGCACCTTGCTCGGCGGCTGCGGCTCGTAGAGCCGCTCGCGGCTGTACCGATATCGGCCCGTCTTCACGTCGGCGCGGGCGGCGTTGTCGGCTCCCGCCAGGAGGAACGACCGCGCGTCGAGTGTCACGACCGCCCGGCTCGCCGGGGCGGACGCGACGCCGCCGGCCGGTGCGCCCGCCTGGCCGGGCATTGTGGCACCGGACATGAGGGCCGGGACCGCCAGCGCGGCGGCCACGGCTGCCGCCGCGCCCGCGAGCACCAGCCGGGTATACGGGTGCGGGGCGGCGAGAGGGACGGCCGGCGATCGCGAAATCTCGCGAACTACGCCGTCTCGGATCTGATCAGACGGAGGAACGCCTTGATGCCCGACAGGACCTCCTGGTTGTCGGTGAGGCGGCTGAGGGAGTCCTCGAACGTCCTGCCCATGGCGTCGAGCCGGTGGTCGAGAGCGTCCCCCCGGGCCGTGGCCGTGTGGAACCCGGCGCGCGTCTCCCCCGCGAGGGAGTCGAGGCGCTCGGCCAGCTCGGCGGCCCGGGCCTCGGACTCCTCGGCCCGCGCCTCCAGCGCGTCGACGCGCCCGGTAAGCGTGACGACGTCCTCGCGGGGATAACGGACCTCCTCCAGCATCGTGGTCATCCGGCTGCGCAGGTGGGAGAACCAGGCTCCGGCCGGCCGGAAGAACGTGCCGAGCAGGTAGAAGACGGCGAAGTAGTAGCCGACGGTCTCGCCGGAGAAGTAGGTGATCGCCGCGAGCAGGGCGGCCGACACCAGGTGGGCGGCGACGGCGGCCCGGCGCATGCGCACCGCGATGCGGCGGGCCTCCGCCTCGCGCTCCGGCGAGACCGCCACACCGCGCTCGCGGCTGACACGTATCTCGTGGATCAGGGTGTGGGCCTGGAAGTACAGGTTCCACGGCACCGTCAGGAGCACGATCAGCCAGAGCAGGCACAGCGCCCCGAAGCCCAGCGAGACGACCACCGGCGGCGGCACGTCTACCACGTAGACGAGGACGACCCCCGCGATCGTGGAGACGATCGTGAGAAAGACGATCCCGCTTCTGCTCACGGTCATCCTTTCCGTCGGTGTCGTGACACGTCAGTGTCGCCGCCGGATCGGCGCGCGGGCATGAGCGCAATCACTCGGATCGGGTGAGTACGACCGCTCAACGGAAAAAGGGGGTGGCCCGGGACCCGGACCACCCCCCACTGGTCAGTTGAAGACGGGGACCCCGTCGCGGACGAGCTTCCAGTTCGGCTCGGCGAACGTCGCCGGGTCGATCGTGCCGGTCGCCGCGGCGTACTCGATCAGCGCCTGGCGGATCTCCACCTGGGCGTTGTAGACCACCGGAGCGGTCGAGACGTGCGGGAAGCCGCCGCCGCCCGACTGGCGGTAGTTGTTGATGGCCACGACGAACTGCTGGTCGGCGGTGACCGGCGTGCCCTGGTAGGACAGGCCGACGATGCGCTGGCCGACCGGCTTGGAGATGTCGATGTCGTACGTCACGCCGGAGAGCTGGTCGTAGTTGTAGTCGGGCGTGCCGCCGGCGTTCGTGAGCGTGCCGAGGTCGACCGGCGCACCCGGGGCGACCTGGGCGAAGTACTTCGCCGAGTACTCCAGGAAGTCCTTGATCTGGGCGCCGGTCAGCTTGATGCCGAGCAGCGTGTTGTCGTAGACGTACAGTCCGGCCATGTCGCGGACGCTGACCGGCCCGGCCGGGAAGACGGCGGTGCGGCTGAACGGCGCGGCGATCGACAGCACCGGCAGCGAGGCGTCGGCGGTGCCGGCGATGGCCTTGCTCACCAGGTCGGTCTGGACCTTCTGGATGTAGTCGAGGATCGGCGTGTCCTTGTACGGCGACTCGGCCGCCGACAGCTCCTGGGTGGACTGCGCGATGACCTTGTTGACGTAGCCGACGGTCTTGTCGTGCTGCGCCTTCATGAGCGCGACGATCTTCGGGTCCTCGGTCACCGTGTTGGTGTTGAGCGTGGTGGACGACTTGCCGGTGACCGCCCACTTGCCGCGCTGCTTGGCGAGTGTGAAGTCGACGACGCTGAGGCGCTGGCCCCACCTGCTCGGCTCGGTCAGCAGCACCTGCTGACCGGTGGCCTTGTTGGTGACGAAGCGCTGCGGCACGTCGTTGTGGGCGTGGCCGAACAGGACGGCGTCGATGCCGGGCACCTGCTCGGCGACCATGGCGGCGGCGTTCTCCACCGGCAGGTCGGAGCCGTACGACGACAGGCCGTTGTCCCCCGCGTGGGCGGTGACCAGGACCACGTCGGCGCCGAGGCCGCGGATGACCGGCACCCACTTCTTCGCGGTGTCGACGAGGTCGAGGAACTTCAGCTTCCCGTCGACGTTCGCCTTGTCCCAGATCGCGACACCGGGGTTGGTGAGGCCGAGGACGCCCACCTTGATCGGCTTCTCGCCCTTCACCTTCATCGTCTTGAGGACGAACGGCTGGTAGGCCGGCAGGCCGGTCTTGGCCGAGACGGCGTTCGCGCCGAGGACCGGTGCCTTCATCTGCTCGACCCACGCGGCCAGCAGCGGCAGGCCGTAGTTGAACTCGTGGTTGCCGAGCGTCACCGCGTCGTACCCGATGGCGTTCATGGCCTTCGCCATGGGGTGGGTCTCGCCGGTCGAGGTGATCGGCTCGATCTTCGCGTAGTAGTAGTCCAGCGGCGTGCCCTGGAGGGTGTCACCGGAGTCGAACAGCAGGGTGTGGCCGGCGCCGCGGTCGGTACGGATCTGCGACACCATCGTCGAGATCTTCGCCAGGCCCACGTCGTTGTGCGCGCTGTCGTCGTACTCCGCGTTCTTGAAGTAGTCCCAGTTGAGCGCGTTTCCGTGGATGTCGGAGCTGGCCATGATGGTGATCTTGACCGGGTGGCTCGGGGCCGCTGTGGCGGGCGTGCCGGGCAGGAGGAGACCGAGGGCCACGACTCCGGCGCCCGCGGTCAGCCTGATCGCTGAACTCATGGTGGCTGACGATAGTAAGGCGTAGTTACCGGGTGGTCACGAAGTTCTTAACCGGACATGTCGCTACAAGGTGACACGCTTGTCACTCGCGGTCCGCCGTGCGCTGGGTAGGACGAGTGGGATGGCGGACAAACTCGAGACCTACCGGGCCAAGCGCGACGTGACGCGCACCAGCGAGCCGATCCCCGCCGAAGGGCCGCTGCCGCGGGGCGAGGACGACACGTTCGTCATCCAGGAGCACCATGCCCGGTCCCTGCACTGGGACCTGCGCCTGGAGCGGGGCGGGGTGCTGGTCTCCTGGGCGATCCCCAAGGGCCTGCCGCCCGACCCCGCGACCAACCATCTCGCCGTCCACACCGAGGACCACCCCATGGAGTACGCCCGGTTCGAGGGTGAGATCCCCAAGGGCGAGTACGGCGGTGGCACGATGACGATCTGGGACCGCGGTCACTACGCGACCGAGAAGTGGAGCGACCGCGAGGTCAAGATCGTGCTGAGCGGCTCCCGGGTCGCGGGCCGCTACGTGCTGTTCCGGACCCGCGGCCGCAACTGGATGATCCACCGGATGGACCCGCCCAGCGGGCGGTGGGAGCCCCCGCCGGCCTCGCTCGCGCCGATGACGCCGGTGACGCGCGCCCGCGCGCCGCGCGATCCCGGGGCGTACGCCTGGGAGTTCTGGTGGGGCGGCGCGCGGGCGCTCGCGTACGTGGAGGGGGGCAGGCTCACCCTGCGCGACGCGCGCGGCGCGGACGTCACGGGGGAGCACCGCTGGCTGCGCCCGATGGCCGAGTCGTTCGGCAGCAGGGCCGCCGTCCTGGACGGCGAGGTCGTCACGTTCGCGGGCACCCCCGTCTACGTCGCCTACGACCTGCTCCACGACGACGGCCGGTCGTCGCTGGACGAGCCGTTCGAGCGCCGCCGCGCGGGCCTGGAGAGCCTCGGGGTGAACGGGCCGCGCTGGCAGACGGCGCCGTCGTGGCCCGGAGAGGTCCGCGCCGTACGGCGGGCGGCGGCGGAGCAGGGCCTGCCCGGCGTGGTGGGCAAGCGCCTCGACTCGGCGTACGCGCCGGGGGAGGAGTCCCCCGCCTGGGTGCGGCTGCCCGGGAAGGCAGCAGGGTAAGGCCGCAGGGTGAGGCCACAGGGTAAGGCGGGTGGCGCGGGGTAGGGAGGACGAGGGGAGGTGTCGACATGTCCGAGCAGCACCACCCGGTCGCCGGCGAGCACAAGTACGAGCAGGAGATCGGCGCCCCGGACGAACACGAGGAACGCCCGGGCCGCAGCCTGATCACGACCGACCACGACGTCATCAAAGGGTGGGCCGAGGAACGGGGTGCCAAACCCGCCACCGTCCCCGGCACCGAGCACGAGGGCCGTCCGGGGGTTCTCCGCTTCGACTTCCCGGGCTACGGCGGCGGCGACCTGCAGGAGATCTCCTGGGACGAGTGGTTCACGACGTTCGAGGAACGCAAGCTCAACTTCATCTACCAGGAGCACCGCAGGGACGGCAGCCCGAGCAACTTCTTCCGGCTGGAGAATCCCGAGCGCGAGGACGCCTGAATCCCTGTCCGCTCAGGTCTTCCCGCCGTCCCGGGCCGCGGCGCTCGCCGACCGGATCAGGCCGAGCTCGGCGGCGTAGTCCTCCAGCTTGGCCCGCAGCTGCCGGCGTCCCCGGTGCAGCCGTGACATGACCGTGCCGATGGGAACGTTCATGATCTGCGCGATTTCCTTGTAGGCGAATCCCTCCACGTCGGCGAGGTAGACCGCCAGCCGGAAGTCCTCGGGCAGCTCCTGCAGCGCCTGCTTCACGCGGGAGTCGGGCAACCCCTCCAGGGCCTCCACCTCCGCGGACTTGAGCCCTGACGAGGTGTGCGAGGCCGCCTCGGCGAGCTGCCAGTCCTCGACGTCCTCGGTCGCGGCCCGCTGCGGCTGCCGCTGCTGCCTGCGGTAGGTGTTGATGTAGGTGTTGGTCAGGATGCGGTACAGCCAGGCCCGCAGGTTCGTGCCCTCGCGGAACTGGTGGAAGTTGCTGAAGGCCCGCATGAACACGTCCTGCACCAGGTCTTCGGCGTCGGTGGGATTGCGGGCGAGCCGTAGGGCGCCGGCGTAGATCTGGTCGATGTACGGCAGCGCGTCCCGCTCGAACCGCAGCCGCCGTCGCTCGACCGCCGTGTCGTCGACGATCGTCATACCCCCACCTCCCTGAGAGCCTGCCTCTATCAGTTACGACCGCTTTGTCCGGTCCGGCCGCACGGTCCGCCTACCCCTGGTCTCCCTTTCAACACGGCTCGCGGGGCTGTTTTCGGCTACCGCGGCCGTCCCCGCGACATGGCCGAATGTCCGCGCCGCCGGGGGGTACGCCGAGATGGATGGGCGCGGCCCGAGGAGGAAGCCATGCCGAACGACAACGCGGAGCCGGAAGACCGGATCCCGGAGCGGCTGCCACCGCTGGCGCAGTCACCCGACGCCGAGCCCGGGGCCGAGCCCGGGGGAGGGTCCGGCGACTGGCACGCCGCCGGCGCCGACTCGCCCGACGACGTCGACGAACCCGCCGACGACTGACCCCGGCGGCGTCCAGGCGGCGTTCAGGCGGCGTCGCGGCGTCCGGCCGGCGGGGCCGCGCCACCGGGAGCAGGACCTCTGGGAGCAGGGCCTCTGGGAGTAGGGCCGCCGGGAGACGGCGGGGCGAGGTCGGCGCCGCGCGGCGTCCGGTACGGCTCGCGCGCCCGCAGATCCACCGTCTGGATGGTCCGGCTGATGTCGGTCGGGGTGACCAGGCCGACGAGGCGGCCGTCGTCGCCGAGCACCACGGCCCGGCCGTCCGTGCTGCCGCTCATTCGCTGCAGCAACTCGGTGAGCTGGTCGCCGGGGCGGGCGGAGGGTACGTCCGCCGGTGGGCACGCGATGTCCCGCAGCCTGGTGGTCGCCCGGTCGTCCGGTGGCACGCGCCGGACGCGCCCCAGCGTCACCAGCCCGGTGAACCGGCCCTCGTCGTCCACCAGCGGATAGGTGGACAGGTGGTGGCGAAGCACGAGCCGGTCGACCAGGCCGGCCACCGTCTCGTCCGGATGAGCGACGACGGGGTCGCGCGACATGACCTCGCCCACCGTGATCCCGTGGAGGGCGGCGTCGATCTGCGTCTGCTGCTCCTCCGCGGTGGCCGCGTTGACCAGGAACAACCCGATCAGAGCCAGCCAGAAGCCCTGGAGGCCGAGGCCGGAGACGAGGTTGAGGAAGCCCAGCGCGATCAGCGCGTACCCGAAGACCCGTCCGGCCCGGGCGGCGGCGACGGCGGCCCGCATGCGGTCGCCCCAGCGGGCCCACAGGAAGGCGCGCAGCACCCTGCCGCCGTCCAGCGGTGCGGCGGGCACCAGGTTGAACACGGCCAGCAGCACGTTCACCGCGGCCAGGTAGCCGAACATCCCGCTGACCAGCGGTGGCGCCCCGACGACGGAAAGCGCCCAGGACAGGAGGGCGAAGACGCCGGCGAGCACGACGCTGGTCAGCGGCCCCACCCCGGCGATCTTGAGGTCGGCGCCGGGGGAGCGGGGCTCCCCGCGCAGTTCCGCGACCCCGCCGAGCAGCCAGAGCGTGATCCCCGACACCTCGACGCCATGCCGCCTGGCGACGAACGCGTGGGCCAGCTCGTGCGCGAGCAGCGAGGCCATGAAGAGCAGCGCCGACACCAGCGCGGCCAGCACGTACGCCGCGACCGGCAGGCCGGGAAAGGCGATGGGGAAGCGGCCGAAGGCCAGCCCGACCACCAGGATCACGACGATCACGAGGACGCTGATGTTGAGCCCGACCGGGACCCCGCCCACGCGGCCGAGACTGATCGACGATCGCATCCTGCCACCCCCTCGGCCCTCCGCAGTGATTGGCTTACCCACAAAGGCGCAGGTCACGCGGTAGTGGGGGATTGGAGACCTCGACGCCCAGTCAGCGGGACGCCGCCGGAACCGCCGTGCGGAAACCGCGTGACCGTGTGGGAACCGGAACCCGCTCGTGGTGCTCCCACGAGGTAATCGTGGGCAGGGCCTGACCGGCCTCTGGCTAAAGTCGTTGCCCTGCGTTACATACCGACCGTCGAAGGACTGTCGCCATGTCCGATTCATGGGCTGTGAAACGCCGGCTGGCCGACGCGCTCAACGAACACGACCTGGAGGGCGTGCTCGAGGCCTTCAGTCCGGACGCCGTCCTCGTCTCGCCCTTCGGTGTGGCGGAGGGGCATGAGCAGATCGCGTGGATGTACGAGCAGGTCTTCAAGAGCTTTCCCGACTTCCAGCTGATCGTTTGGTACGAAGCCGTCAGCTGCGACGTGCCCTTGATGGTGGAGTGGACGGCCACGGGCACGCACCTCGGGCCTGTCCTGCTGCCGAACGGGAGCGAACTGGAGGGGACCGGTCGTCCGGTCACTTTCCGCGGCACCTGCGCGTCCTTCGTCGAGGACGGCAAGATCAAGACCCACCGGGAGTACTTCGACCAGTTGGAGCTGTACACCCAGCTCGGTCTGTGCCTCACGCAGGCCCCGGGCTGAGCGCTTCTGGCGTGCTCGGCGGCGGCCGCGGACCTCGCCAGGTATGTCCGCGGCCGCCGCCGGGGGATCACCTCAGATAGATGTTCGGTCTGGCGGGCGTGGCCATGCCGTCCCCGAGGAAGAAGCCGGTGTGGGGCGGCTGGTTGTAGGCGGTGTTCTGCCAGGCGATCGCGAGCCGGTACACCGGGTCGTGCATCAGCGTGTAGATCTGCCGGCTCGCCGTCGCGGTCGTGCTGTAGATCCGCAGGGCGGTGTTGTCGCTCGTCGGCCAGACGACCTCCTCGCGCCAGTCGCCGAACAGGTCGGCCGACAGCGAGGGGGTGGACTTGGTGCCGTTGTTGGAGTGCACCCCGCTCGCCGTCAGCAGCCGGGTGTCGGAGCCGGTGCCGTACTTGTCGATGTGGGTGCCGTCGAGCAGCTCCCGGACGGGGTCGGCGTCCCACCACGCGAGGAAGTTCGCCGAGCCCGGCTTGCGCCCGACGTTCTGCCCCTTCGTGTTGTAGATGCCGCTGACGGCGGACGACCACGACTCGGCGCCCGGACTGCCGGACCAGACGTCGTCGGAGACGCCGCGCCCGTTGTCGCAGCCGCAGGAGGCGTTGCTCCAGATGATCGAACCGGTGCGGGCGTCGGCCATCCACGCCGCGGGCTTGCTGGTGTCCTCGTCGACCTTGAACACCTCCAGCCCCGCGCGTGACGGGTCGAGGTCGCCGACGTGCAGCGCGTCGCCGTGGCCGTTGCGGGTGTTCCACAACGCCGAGCCGTTGTCGTTGATCGCCATCGCGCCGAAGACGATCTCGTCCTTGCCGTCGGCGTCCACGTCGGCGACGGCCAGGTTGTGGTTGCCCTGGCCGGTGTACTGACTGCCGGCGGAGTCGGAGTCGAACGTCCACCGCTTGGTCAGCGAGCCGCTGCGGAAGTCCCACGCCGCGATGACCGTACGGGTGTAGTAGCCGCGCGACATGATCAGCGACGGGCGGGCGCCGTCGAGGTAGGCGGTGGCGGCGAGGAAACGGTCGACCCGGTTGCCGTAGTTGTCACCCCAGGAGGAGACCGTGCCGCGCGGCGGGTCGTAGTTCACGGTGGACATCGCCTTGCCGGTCTGGCCGTTGAACATCGTCAGATATTCGGGACCGGACAGGACGTAGCCGGAGGAGTTGCGGTAGTCGGCCGAGGAACTGCCGATGACGACGCCGGTGCCGTCCCTGGTGCCGTCGGCGGTCTTCATGGCCACCTCGGCCCTGCCGTCGCCGTCGTAGTCGTACACCTGGAACTGCGTGTAGTGGGCGCCGGCGCGGATGTTGCGCCCGAGGTCGATCCGCCACATGCGGGTGCCGTTGAGCTTGTACGCGTCGACGAACACGTTGCCGGTGTAGCCCGACTGGGAGTTGTCCTTGGCATTGGACGGGTCCCACTTCAGCACGAACTCGTACTGCCCGTCGCCGTCCAGGTCGCCCACGCTCGCGTCGTTCGCGCTGTAGGTGTAGGCCACCCCGTCGGGCGTGGTGCCGCCGGACGGCGGCTGGATCGGCACGTCCAGGTAGCCGTTGGCCAGGCGCAGCGACGTCTCCGACGCCGCCTGCTCGGCGCCGTTCACCACGGCCCGCACGGTGTACGTGGCGTCGGCGGCGGCCCCGGAGTCGAAGTAGTTCGTGGAGGTGGTGATCGGCGAGGAGTTGAGCTTCGTGGACCCCCGGTAGAGGTTGAACCCGGTGCCGATGTCCTCGGTGCCGAGCAGCCGCCAGGAGACCAGGTTGCCGCTGCCCGACCGCACGCTGATCAGGCCGCGGCCGAGGTCCTCCATCTGCCGCGCGCCCGCCGGGATGCTCGTGGGGCTCGCCGAGGGGCTGGGCGACGGGCTCGGCGACCGCGTCGGGCTCGCACTGGGAGAGGCGCTGGGAGAGGCGCTGGGAGAGGCGCTGGGAGAGGCACTGGGGGACGTACTGGGAGACGCACTGGGGCTGTTCGTGACCCCGCCGGTGCAGGTGGTGCCGTTGAGCGCGAAGCTCGCGGGCACGGGGTTGGACGAGTTGTTCCACGAGCCGTTGAAGCCGAACGACGCCGTGCCGCCGGTGGGAATGGCCGCGTTGTAACCGGCGTCCTTCGCGCTGACCTGCGCGCCGCTCTGGGTGACCGTGGCGTTCCACGCCTGCGTGACGGTCTGGCCCGCGGCGTACGACCAGGTGAGCGTCCAGCCGTTGACCGCGTCGCCGAGGTTGGTGATCGTGACGGCGGCGCCGAAGCCGTCCTGCCACTGGTTGGTCACCTGGTAGTCCACCCGGCAGCCCGCCGCCGCCGAGGCCGGCAGGGCGGGCAGGACCGCGGCCCCCGCGAGCGCGGCGGCCGAGGCCACGGCGGCGAGCAGGGCGGATCTTCGTCGTGTGGTCATCCAAACTCCAAGGGGGTGCCGATGGGAACCGACGGCGGAGCCGTGACGGCGCCCGCGACGCGCGGCGCCGGGACGCGTGGTCGGGCTTGTCCGAAGCGAGACCTCCGGGGGTCGGGCCGAGCCGCGGCGGGTACGGTGCGGCGGGATGCGCCGGGCTGCGCCGGGATGCGACATACAGGGTCATGCGGGGGGTGCCGAGGTGCGCCATCACAACGCGAAACCGGCGGTGTGGTCAATCACCCCCGGTTCAGCGATGTGAACGCAATCATCGGATGCGTCCGGATGAGCGGATCTCCGGCTGGTAGGGCCGTGTACCGCCGCTTCACCTGCGCGGGGGTTCCTCTCTGTCGATCACTGAAACTTTCAGTCCCCGCGCGTCGTACAGACCTGTGAACGAGCACAGATCTGATCTCTCGCCCCGGCTCTGCGGCCTCCGCGCCGGCGCCGCTGCATCCGCGGCCGCGGCGCGGTGCGAAGTCCCTGAAGGAGCCGTACGGCGGCCGGAAGGGGGGGGACGCTGATGCCACAGCCAGCCGAGGTGATCGTCGTCGGCGCGGGGCTCGCGGGCCTGGCCTGCGCCTGGCACCTGCACAAAGCGGGTGTGGCGGTCCGGGTCCTGGAGGCGTCCGACGGCGTGGGCGGCCGGGTCCGCACCGACCTGGTGGACGGCTTCCGCCTCGACCGGGGCTTCCAGATCTTCAACACCAGCTACCCCGAGGCCGCCCGGGTCCTCGACATCGGCGCGCTGGACCTGCGGCGGTTCACCAACGGGGCGATGATCTTCCGGAACGGCCGGCGCGAGCGGGTCGCGCTGCCGTGGCGGCATCCCCGGCATGCGCTCAGCGGCCTGCTCGCGCATGTCGGCACACCGGTGGACAAGGCGGTCCTCGCCGCGGTGACCGCCCGCGACCTGCTGCTGCCCGGCTCCCTCGTACGGCGGCGCGGCGCGGAGCGAACGACGCTGGCCGAGCTGCGGCGCTGGGGCGCGTCCCCCGAGATCGTCGAGAACCTGTTCCGCCCCCTCCTCGCGGGAGTCGTGCTCGAACGGGAGCTGGAGACCTCCAGCCGGATCTTTCACCTCCTGTGGCGGTCGTTCTCCCGCGGCAGGATCGGCGTGCCGGCCCTCGGCATGGAGCGGATCCCCGCGCAGCTCGCCGCCCGGCTGCCGGAGGGCACGATCTCGCTGGAGACGCCGGTGCGCGCGCTGACCCCCGACGGTGTGGCCCTCGCGGGCGGAGGCGAGGTCCCGGGTGCGGCCGTGGTGGTGGCGGTGGATCCGCCCACGGCCGGGCGGCTGGTGCCCGGCCTGCCGGTGCCCGCGATGCGGCCGGTCACGACCTTCTACCACGCCGCCCCGGCCTCGCCCCTCGGCGAGCCCACGCTGATCGTGGACACGAAGGGAGTGATCACCGACACGATCGTGATCACCGATGCCGCGCCCGAATACTCCGCCGACGGACGTGCCCTGATCTCCACCTCGGTCCTCGGCGTCCACGGCGACCGGGACGAGCGCCGGGTGCGGGCCAGGCTCACCGAGATCTACGGTGACACCTCGTCGTGGGAGCACGTCGCCACCTACGCGATCGAGGCGGCCCTGCCCGCGATGCCGCCCCCGATGCCGCTGCGCCGCCCGGTCCGCCTGGAAGCGGTGGGACTCGGCGGCCGCCGCTACGTGTGCGGCGACCACCGCGACACCGGCTCCCACCAGGGCGCGCTGGTCTCCGGACGGCGGGCCGCCCGGGCGGTGCTGGAGGACCTGCACCGGGCGGCGCGGGTCCGGGGCCGCCGCACCGTCCACGCGGCGGCCCGCCGTCCCTGAGGGCCGGGCCTATCTGTCGCCGTTGCCGGGCAGGTCCAGCCAGCGCTGCATGCAGACGATGAGCTCCTCGGCGTCCACCGGCTTGGTGACGTAGTCGCTGGCGCCGGACGTCAGGGTCTTCTCCCGGTCGCCGTGCATGGCCTTGGCGGTGACCGCGATGATCGGGAGCTGGGTGAAGCGCGGCATGGACCGGATGGCGGCGGTGGCGGCATAACCGTCCATCTCCGGCATCATGATGTCCATCAGCACCAGGTCCACGTCGTCGTTGCGCATCAGCACCTCGATGCCCTTGCGGCCGTCCTCGGCGTACAGCACCTGCATGCCGTGCAGTTCGAGGATCGTGGTGAGCGCGAAGACGTTGCGTACGTCGTCGTCCACGACCAGCACCTTGCGGCCGACGAGCGCGCTGTCGACCTTCCCGAGCTCCTGCGCCCCCTCCTCCGACGCCGTCTGCACGAGCGGCAGGACGTTGCCGGGCTCCTCTGCGGACAGGTGCAGCGTGATGCGCTCACGCAGCTCGTCGAGGCTGGGCAGGCGCTCCAGCGGCTGGTTGCGGGAGCGCACCTGCAGCAGGTCCTCCTGCGGGCGCGACAGCTTGCGCGAGTGGTGCGCGAGGACCGGGAGCACGCGCAGCGCGGGATCGGAGTCGAGCCCCTTGAGGAAGTCGGCCGCGGTGTCCTGCGGCATGCCGAGGTCGAGTACCACGCAGTGGACGCTCTCCTGCCGCAGCATCGACAGCGCGGACGGGGCGTCGCTCGCGGTCGACACCTGGACCGGGCCGTGGGTGTCGTGCAGGTCGGCCGCGACGCTCTGGGCCAGCATGGACAGCAGGCCGCCGGGCCGGGCCTCGACGACCAGCAGGCGGCGCCGCGCCCTGTCGTCGTCCCTGCCAGCCGAAATCTGCGCCACCGCGGGCGCCGGCTGCGGGACGGCCGGCCGCGGCCGCGCCTCCCGGGTCTCCGGTTCGTCCCTCTCGGCGTCGTCGACGCGGGCCAGCGGGAGGTAGAGCGTGAACGTGCTGCCCTCGCCCAGCGTGCTGGCCGCGCGGATCTCGCCGCCGAGCAGGGTCGCGATCTCCCGGCTGATCGACAGGCCGAGGCCGGTGCCGCCGTACTTGCGGCTGGTGGTGCCGTCGGCCTGCTGGAAGGCGTCGAAGATCTGCGAGAGGTTCTCGGCGGCGATGCCGATGCCGGTGTCCGCCACGTGGATGGCCAGGATCTCCTGGTCGCCGGCGTCCGGCAGGGCCACACCGGACGCCCGTTCGATGCGCAGCTCGACCGAGCCCGCCTCGGTGAACTTCACCGCGTTCGACAGCAGGTTGCGCAGCACCTGCCGCAGCCGCTGCTCGTCGGTCAGCAGCTCGGCCGGCACGTCGGAGGCCACCGTCACCTCGAACCGCAGGCCCTTCTGCGTGGTGAGCGGGCGGAAGTTGGCGTCCACGTAGTCGAGCAGCTGACGCAGGCTGACCGGCTCCGGCGTGATGTCCATCTTGCCGGCCTCGATCTTGGACAGGTCGAGGATGTCGTTGATGAGCTGGAGCAGGTCGGTGCCGGCCGAGTGGATGACGTTGGCGTACTCCACCTGCTTGGGCGTCAGGTTGCGGGTGGGGTTCTGGGCGAGCAGCTGCGCCAGGATGAGCAGCGAGTTGAGCGGGGTGCGCAGCTCGTGGCTCATGTTGGCGAGGAACTCGCTCTTGTACTTGGACGCCAGGGCGAGCTGCTGGGCCCGGTCCTCCAGCTCCTGACGGGCCTGCTCGATCTCGCTGTTCTTGGTCTCGATGTCGCGGTTCTGCTGGGCCAGCAGCTCCGCCTTCTCCTCCAGTTCGGCGTTCGAGCGCTGCAGCTCCTCCTGCCGCACCTGGAGCTCGGTGGCGAGCCGCTGCGACTCGGCCAGCAGCGCGTCGGTGCGGGCGTTGGCCACGATCGTGTTGACGTTGACGCCGATCGTCTCGACGAGCTGCTCCAGGAAGTCCCGGTGGATCTTGGCGAACCGCCCGAGGCTGGCCAGCTCGATCACGCCGAGCACCTGGTCCTCGACCACGATGGGCAGCACGATGAGGTTGACGGGCCCGGCCTGCCCGAGGCTGGACGACACCGTCAGGTAGCCCGGCGGGATGTCCTCCACCAGGATCGTCCGCCTGGCCTGTGCGGCCTGGCCGACCAGCGAGTCGCCGAAGGCGTACCGGCGCGAGGTCTCGCGGTGGCCGTAGCAGCCGACCACCCGCAACTCCGCGCCCGCCGGGGTCTCCTCGGCCAGCAGGAACGTGCCGTGCTGGGCGTTGACCAGCGGGGCCAGCTCGTTCATGACCAGCTCGGCGACCGCCGACAGGTCGCGGTGACCCTGCATGAGCCCGGACACGCGGGCGAGGTTGGTCTTGAGCCAGTCCTGCTCCTGGTTGGCCCTGGTCGACTCGCGCAGGGACTCCACCATAGAGTTGACGTTGTCCTTGAGGTCGGCCAGCTCGCCCTCGGCGTCGACCGTGATGGACCGGGTCAGGTCGCCGGAGGTCACCGCGCTGGTCACCTCGGCGATCGCGCGGACCTGCCGGGTGAGGTTGCCGGCCAGCTCGTTGACGCTCTCGGTCAGCCGCTTCCAGGTGCCGGAAACGCCCTCGACCTCGGCCTGGCCGCCCAGCCGTCCCTCGGTGCTGACCTCGCGGGCGACGCGGGTGACCTCGGCGGCGAACGAGGACAGCTGGTCGACCATCGTGTTGATGGTCGTCTTCAGCTCCAGGATCTCGCCGCGGGCGACGACGTCGATCTTCCTGGTCAGGTCGCCTCGCGCGACGGCCGTGGTGACCTGGGCGATCGAACGGACCTGGTTGGTCAGGTTGTCGGCCATCGAGTTGACGTTGTCGGTGAGGTCCTTCCAGGTCCCCGCCACGTTGGGCACCCGGGCCTGGCCGCCGAGCTGGCCCTCGGTGCCGACCTCGCGGGCGACGCGGGTGACCTCGTCGGCGAACGCGCTCAGCGTGTCGACCATGGTGTTGATGGTCTGGGCGAGCGCGGCGACCTCGCCCTTGGCCTCGACCGTGATCTTCTGCGACAGGTCGCCCTTTGCGACCGCGGTGGCGACCTGGGCGATCGAACGGACCTGGCTGGTGAGGTTGGACGCCATCACGTTGACGGAGTCGGTCAGGTCCTTCCACGTGCCCGACACTCCGCGTACGGTCGCCTGGCCGCCCAGCCCTCCCTCGGTGCCGACCTCGCGGGCGACGCGGGTGACCTCGTCGGCGAAGGAGGACAGCTGGTCGACCATCGTGTTGATGGTCTCCTTCAGCTCCAGGATCTCGCCGCGGGCGTCGACGCGGATCTTCTGCGACAGGTCGCCCCGGGCGACCGCCGTGGTCACCTCGGCGATGCTGCGCACCTGGTCGGTGAGGTTGTCGGCCATGACGTTCACCGACTCGGTCAGCGCCTTCCAGGTGCCGGAGACGCCCTTGACGTCGGCCTGGCCGCCCAGCCGTCCCTCGGTGCCGACCTCGCGGGCGACGCGGGTGACCTCGTCGGCGAACGCGCTCAGCGTGTCGACCATGGTGTTGATGGTCTGGGCGAGCGCGGCGACCTCGCCCTTGGCCTCGACCGTGATCTTCTGCGACAGGTCGCCCTTGGCGACCGCCGTGGCGACCTGGGAGATGTTGCGGACCTGGCTGGTGAGGTTGCCGGCCATGAAGTTCACCGAGTCGGTGAGGTCGCGCCACGTGCCCGACACGCCCTTGACGTCGGCCTGGCCGCCGAGCTGGCCCTCGGTGCCGACCTCGCGGGCGACGCGGGTGACCTCGTCGGCGAAGGAGGACAGCTGGTCGACCATGGTGTTGACGGTGTTCTTGAGTTCGAGGATCTCGCCGCGGGCGTCGACGGTGATCTTCTGGGAGAGGTCGCCGCGGGCCACGGCCGTGGTCACCTGGGCGATGGAGCGGACCTGGCTGGTGAGGTTGCCGGCCATGAAGTTGACGGAGTCGGTGAGGTCGCGCCAGGTTCCGGCGACGCCGGGGACCTGCGCCTGGCCGCCGAGCCGTCCCTCCGTGCCCACTTCGCGGGCGACGCGGGTGACCTCGTCGGCGAAGGAGGACAGCTGGTCGACCATGGTGTTGACGGTGTTCTTGAGTTCGAGGATCTCGCCGCGGGCGTCGACGGTGATCTTCTGGGAGAGGTCGCCCTTGGCGACGGCGGTGGTGACCTCGGCGATGGAGCGGACCTGGCTGGTGAGGTTGCCGGCCATGAAGTTGACGGAGTCGGTGAGGTCGCGCCAGGTTCCGGCGACGCCGGGGACCTGCGCCTGGCCGCCGAGCTGGCCCTCGGTGCCGACCTCGCGGGCGACGCGGGTGACCTCGTCGGCGAAGGAGGACAGCTGGTCGACCATGGTGTTGACGGTGTTCTTGAGTTCGAGGATCTCGCCGCGGGCGTCGACGGTGATCTTCTGGGAGAGGTCGCCCTTGGCGACGGCGGTGGTGACCTCGGCGATGGAGCGGACCTGGCTGGTGAGGTTGCCGGCCATCGCGTTCACCGAGTCGGTGAGGTCCTTCCAGGTGCCCGAGACCGCCGGCACCTCGGCCTGGCCGCCGAGCTGGCCCTCGGTGCCGACCTCGCGCGCCACGCGCGTCACCTCGGAGGTGAACAGGGACAGCTGGTCGACCATCCCGTTGAAGACGGTCGCGATCTCCTTGAGCAGGCCGTCGCCGTCCTCCGGGAGCCGGGTGCCGAAGTCGCCGTCCCGTACGGCGGTGAGGCCGGCCAGGAGTTGCCGCAGATCCAGTTCCGGGTCACCGCCGGCGGCGCGCGCGGGTCTCGCGCGCTTCGCGGTGCCTGCCCTCTCGACCATGTCCACCCTCACGATCGCCGTTTGACCAGGAGAAAGAAAGCATACAAAGCACTGCCGAAGGCCACGCCTCCTCTGACCGCGGCCGGAGCGGCACACCGGCCTGCAAGGCTACCCGGCGGACGATCTCTGCGGATCGCCCTCGGAGGCGACGTGTCAGTGGCGATCACGACTTCGGGGTACATCCGCGGCGTGCACGTTCCGCGTCTGTGCTCCGTCTTCGCCGCGCGGTGTACGGCGAGGTGCTGCGGGGCCGGGCGGGAGTCCGTCCCTGCCGGGGTGCCCGGCCCGAACCTCAGCCGGTGGAGTCGCGGCCGGCGTCGAAGACCTCCTCGTAGTGCTCACGCGCCTGCTCGACCACCGAGTCGTCGAGCCACGCGACCGGCTCGACCTGGTCGATGAGCGGCTCGTGGTCGGGGCCGCGGCCCACCACACGACCGGTCAGCACCCAGGCGTGCCGTTCCTCGTCATTCTCGGCCAGATGCGTGTATTTGCAGATCTGGCGGGCCAGCCAGTCGCGCAGCGGGAGGGTCCACCAGCGCTCGGCGTCGAGCACGGTCGCCGACAGGCCGGGCAGCTCCAGACGGCTCTCGTAGTCGACGCTCGGCTTGCCGGCGTCGGCCTCGGGCCCCTTGGAGTACCGCAGGTGCAGGCCGGGCCGGTGCTCCACGAGCTCGGTCAGCTCGTCCAGGCTCTTGATGGTGGGTATTCCGCTCACTTCACCCCTCCGCGGTCCCGCTCCGCCCGATCCGCTTCTGGCGGGGGCCTGGCGCGGCTCTCACATCCGCCCTCCTTACGGGCCGCCGCGAAGACCGAAACGGGCTGTCCGCAACCATCCCCCGGCGGTGCTGTCCACCCCTCCCCGCCCGCCGCGAGGGCAAACCCGCACCATGAGAGTGCGCCGTGGTCCGCTCGTACGCGCGTTACTGGGGCGGCGCGGCGGCGGCCTGGTGCCGGCACGCGGCGAGCGGATACTCGGCCGTGTGGTCAGGGACGAACTCCTCGCCGCGGGCGCCCGGCCGTCGCCCGCGCTCGACCGCCTGGTGATCTGCGTGGCCGGCGCCTTCCTGGCACTGCTGCGCGGCTGGGTGGACGGCGACATCGCCGCCACCCCCGCCGAACTCGACGCCACCTTCCGCGCCACCGTCCTCCCCGGCGTGCGGTCCATCCTTGTCCAGCGATAGTCGCCGGGTTCAGAGCCGGGGCTTGTTCGCCTGGTAGAGCCATGCGTCGAAGAAGGAGCGGAGGTTCTGCCCGCTGAGCTTCTCCGCGAGGCTGACGAAGTCGGCCGTGGTCGCCGTGCCGTGCCTGTTCTCCTGCGCCCAGGTCTTCAGCAGGGAGAAGAACACCCTGTCCCCGATCTTCGTGCGCAGGGCGTGGACGGTCATCGCGCCCCGGAGGTACACCGCGTCCTCGTCGAACATGTGCTCCTGGCCGGGATCGCCGGTCTTCAGGTTCCAGAAGTGGCCGGTCTTCCGGTAGTGCCGGTCGAAGATCTCCTTGGCGGACGGCCCGCCGTGCTGCTCCTGGTAGAGCCATTCGGCGTACGTCGCGAAGCCCTCGTTGAGCCAGATGTCGCGCCAGCTCTGCACGCCGACGCTGTCACCGAACCACTGGTGCGCCAGCTCGTGCACGATCTCCGAGTCGTCGGTGGGGCCGCCGCTGTAGACGGGCCGGCCCTGCGTCTCCAGGGCGGTCACGGAGCCGTTGCCGTCGGCGATGCCTCCCGTGGAGGAGAACGGGTAGGGGCCGAAGAGCTTGGTTCCCCACGCGACCGCCTTCGCCGTGACGTCGTGCAGGTTCTTCGACTCCTCGGCCAGCGACGGGTCGTAGGCGGTCACGTTGGGCATGCCGCCGACCGTGCCCTCGCTGACCACGAAGTGCCCGATCGCGATCGTGGCGAGATAGGGCGCCATCGGCTGCCTCATCTCCCACCGCACGGTCTTGTAGCCGTCGTCGTCCGCGCCGTCCGTCCCCGTGTGCTCGCCGTTGGCCAGCACGGTGAGATCCTCGGGTGCGGACACCCGGAAGGAGAAGGTGGCCTTGTCCGCCGGGCTGTCGTTGGCCGGGAACCAGCTGCGCGCGCCGTCCGGCTGGGATGCCACGAACGCGCCGTCCTTGGTCCTGATCCATCCCTGGCGACCGGTCGCGTCCGAGACCGCCTTCGGCGTGCCGGCATAGGAGACCGCGACCGTGAACGTGCTCCCCGACCTCAGTCCCTTGGCAGGGGTGATCACCAGTTCCTGACCGTCGCGGCGGTAGGAGGCCCGGGCGCCGTCCACCGTCACGCCGCTGATCGGCGGCCCGGAGAAGTCGAGGTTGAACCGCGACAGGTTCTGGACGGCGGTCGCGGTGATCGTCGTGGTGGCGTCCACCTCGTGGTCGTCGGGGTCGAACCGCAGGCGCAGGTCGTAGTGCCCGACGTCGTAGCCGCCGTTGCCCTGGAGGGGATAGTAGGGGTCGCCCGCCCCCGCCGACCCGGGGAGGAAGGTGACCGGCTCCGCGGCGGCCGGAGCGGCCGAGGACGCCATCACGGTGAGGCTCGCGGCGAGGGCGGCTAATTTACGCACCATGCCCCCATAATGGGGATTTTTAGCAGAAAGCGGTAATTCGTCCCTAATAGTAACATTAAGGGTGAATTGTCTCATTCATCACACGGGTCACGGGTTCACCCGCTCATCGCCGCGTCCACGAGGTCGAGACCGAGGTCCTGCGCCTGCCGGACCGGCAGACCGGCGTCGGTGAACCAGTCGTCGGTGGCCTCCGGATGCGGGCCGACCACGGCGACCCGGCCCGCGCCGTACGGCGTGACGAGGGCGGCGACGGCGCCATTGGGGTAGGTGGCGAGGACGCTGGCCTTGTTGTCCGGTTCGAGTAGGAAGCAGGGGCCGTCCTGGAAGAACACGCTCCTGTCCCGGCCGCGCCACCGCACGTCGACGAGCGTGTCCTCCTCGTCCTCCACGGTCGCCCCCGGTGTGGCGATGTACTGGTCGGTGTCGCCCGGCAGCAGGGCGAACCCCGGGGTGGCTCCGGCGAGATAGCCGCCGAGGCAGAAGCCGAGATAGCGGCCGCCTTTGGCGACGAAGTCACGGAGCAGGCCGCGATGCCGCCTGAGGTGCCGGTAGCCGCGGTCCAGATCCCCGCCACCGGGCTGGGCGTACACGGCGGCCTGGGCCAGCGCCTCCGCCGTGAGCGGGACCTCCTCGTGCGGGCCGGTGTAGCGGACGTCGAAGCCCCAGCGGCTGGCCTCCAGCAATCCGGCGACCGCCTCCGAGCATCCGGCGATGGAGGCCGGGCCCCGGTAGACGAGCGCGATCGGCCGTCCGGAGCGTGGCGGAGGGGCCTTCTCGGGACGGAGGACGCGGCGGAGGGTTTTGAGGATGCCCGTAGTGGATCCCATGTGTTTGTCCCCGATCTCTCAGGCGAGGCCGGCCTGCGCCGGGATGCCTCGCCAGCTCGTGCCCGGCGTGAGCCGCTCGCCCTTCATCAGCAGCGACAGAGCGCCGAGCGACACGTCCTCGCCCATCACCGAGTCGTAGAGCACCACGGCGCGGGCGCCGATGCTCGCGCCGGACCGTACGGTCACCGCGGACATCTTCATGACCCGGTCCTCGAAGAGATGGGTCTGCAGTGACACCCCCGATCCGATCGCGACGTCGTCACCGATTTCCACGAGGTCGAACTCGGTCAGGTAGGTGGTCGCTATACAGGTGCGCCTGCCGATGCGGGCCCCGAACCACCGCAGCACGGGCGGGAGGAACGGGGTGCCGGCCAGGAGAGCGACGCCGGCCGGAACCGCGGCGGCCTCGTACAGCCCGGTGACGAACTCCGTGCGCCGGACGAACCGGCTCCACAACGGCTCCACCCTCGGCCGGTACACGCCGATGAGGAGTCGCTTGGCGGCGACGCAGCAGCCGATCATCGCCAGCCCTGCCGCACCGGCGACGAGCGGCGCGGCGGCCGCGACCGCGGGCAGGGGCAGGACGCGGGCGAGCGCGTGCACGCCCAGCAGGTAGAGGTAGAAACCCGCGCCGAACAGCGTCGCCGGGAGGGTGGTGCGGAAGAACTCGATGCCCAGGCGGTGAAGCACCAGCCCGCGAGCCGGCCGGAACGTCTGGTCCTCCGAGAACGAGCCGCTCTCCTGCCGTACGGGAAGGTGGATCGGGGGAGAGCCCAGCCACGAGGTGTCCTCGGGCACGCCGTCGCGCGGCGGGACCGTGCTGACACCCACCAGGGACCCCGGTCCCATCCGCGTCCCCGCCGGGATGACGGCCGCGTTGCCGACGAACGCGCGCCTGCCCACCTCGGTCGGCAGGAAGGCGACGTGACCATGGGCGAAACTGGCGGCGCCGACGCTGGCCATGTCCGCGACGAAGCTCTCCTCGCTCAGCGTGAGGAGGTCGGGATCGAGTTGTGCGGCCGTGGACACCTCGGCGCGACGGCCGACCCGCGCACCGAGCAGCCGCAGCCACGGGGAGGTGTACAGCGTGCCGTAGAGCGAGTTGGTCGACCTCAGGCTGAGCTCCAGGAGCTTGTCCACCGCCCACTTGCGTACGCCGAGCCAGGAACGCGCCGAATGGACGCCGACCGGCGCCTTCGGCAGGACGAGACGTTTGCCGGCGGCCACCGCCGCGCAGACGACGACCACGTACAGCGGGCCCGCCACCAGGACGGCGGCCGGACCGGCCGCGAGGCCCCAGGCGGCCACGGCCGCCCAGACGACCAGGACGCTCGGCACGATCGAGGCCAGCATGATCGCCTCAAGGCAGCAGAGGACGGCCACCGTCGCGGCCACGTGACGCGCCTTCCACCCGGGCGGGGCAGGGGCGCGCAGCATCGTCTCCACCACGGGCCCGAGAGACTCCACGGGAGTCGGCGGCGACCCGGCCCACCGTTCGCCCTCCGGCACCGTCTCGCCCCGCGTCAGCGCCGACTGGTCGCCGAGCCCGGCGTGGGCGGCGACCCGTGCGCCCGGCGCGAGCACGACGCCGTTCCCGACGAACGCGTGCGGACCGACCTCCAGGGGGGCGACGACCACCCAGCCGTCCACCACCGCCCACGCGTGCAGGGAGGCCCGGTATCCGATCGAGGCGCCCGCACCGATCCGCAGCAGCGACGGGAGGTTGACGTCGGCCGTAGCGACGGCGGCGCCGGGCCCGACCCGCGCGCCGAGCAGCCGCAGGTACGCCCCCATCATGGGGGAGCCGCTCAGCAGCGGCAGCGGGGAGACCGACAGCAGCAACTGCAGTGTCCACAGCCGCAGGTAGGTGGCGCCCCACAACGGGTATCGGCCGGGCCGGATCCCGGCAGCCAGCGGTCGCGCGAGCAGGACCGGCAGCAGCCAGCGCACCCAGAGGTAGGCGGTCATCGCGGCCAGCGCCAGCGTGGCGAGCATGCCGGCGCCGGCCGCGGGCAGCAGCAGCCACCCCTCGTCCCTCCTGGGGACCCCGGGGATCGGACGGGGGTTGGTCCACCCGTGCAACGTGACGGAGACCGGCAGCGTGATCACGAGTAGCAGCAGGTAGATGACCGCGCTCTGCGCGGCCCCGGCGAGCGCGATCCGGCGGCCGCCGTGCCGCAGGGGAGCCGGGCGGGGCGGGGCGGCCGGCTCGGGCACACCCGTACGGCCGCCCAGATGCGCGGCGAGGCGGCGCAGGGTGGGGTTGGCGTAGAGGTCGCGCACCGCGAGGCCCGCGCCGATCTCACCGGCGCGCAGCAGCGACACCACGCGTGCCGCCAGCAGGGAGTGACCGCCGAGGTCGGTGAAGAAGTCCGCCTCGACCGACAGCGACTCGGGGGCGAGGCCGAACGCCTCCGCCCACACCTCACGCAGGCGTGTCTCCAGCTCACCTTCGGCGGGCGTCACCGGCCCGGGGCCCACGAGGCGACGGCCGGTCGGCGGGGGCAGCCTCCTGCGGTCCACCTTGCCGCTCGGCATGGCCGGCAGTGCGGCCACGACGTCCAGGAACGAGGGGAGCATGTACGACGGCAGCCTGCGGCGCAGCCGGTCGTGAAGCCGCCCGGCGAGGGCCCGGTCGCCGTCCCCGTTGGCCGCCGCGGGCACGACGTATGCGGCGAGTTCGCCGCCGGAGGCGCCCGTGCCGGGCACGGGCATGAGGGCGGCCACGGCCTCGGCGACGCCGGCGTCCTCCAGCAGCACGTTCTCGATCTCGCCCAGGTCCACCCGATGTCCCCGGATCTTCACCTCGGAGTCGGCGCGGCCCAGATACTCGATCTCCCCGGTCGCGGTCACGCGGCCGAGGTCACCGGTGCGGTACAACCTGCCGCCGGGGGAGGCCAGCGGATGCCGGATGAAGCGGTCGGCGGTCAGGTCGGGACGGCCGACGTAGCCGCGGGCGACGCCGGGCCCCCCGATGCAGATCTCGCCGACCTCGCCGTCCGGCACCGGGTCGCGCCGCTCGTCGAGCAGCACGACGGAGTAGGTCGGCAACGGCCGGCCGATGGTGACCGGCCGCCCCGGGAGCAGTTCGGCGCAGGTCGCGGTGACGGTCGCCTCGGTGGGCCCGTACGTGTTGAGGATCCGGCGGCCCGGCCGGCTCCACCGCTCCACCAGCCGGGGCGGGCAGGGCTCGCCCCCGACGATCAGTGTGCGCAGGCGCGGCAGCTCACGCGGGATCGTCGCGAGCAGGGTCGGGACGCAGTAGAGCATCGTGATGCCGCTCTGGTCCAGGAAGTCCGCGAGCTCCGCGCCGAACTGCGGTAAGCCGGCCGGGCCCGCGACGAGGGCGGCGCCGGCCGACCACGTCGGCCAGATCTCCTCGATGGAGAAGTCGAAGGAGATCGTCATCCCCTGGTAGACCCGGTCGTGCGGCCGCACGCCGTACAGGCCCGGCACGATGTCGAGGAAGTTGCGGATGCTCGACTGCGCCACCTCGACGCCCTTCGGCCGGCCGCTCGACCCGGAGGTGTACATGACGTACGCGACCGGATCGTCGTCGGCCGCGCCGTCGAGCGGGCGGGTGATCGGCGCGGCGGCGGCGAGGCCGGCGGAGGCGTCGAGGTCGAGCACGCGGTGCCCCAGCGCGACGACGGTCAACGACCGGTCCGACGTGGTGAGCACGAGGTCGACGCCGGCGTCGTCGAGGATGTAGCCGACCCGGTCCGGCGGCGACTGGGGGTCGATCGGCACGAACGCCGCGCCCGCCTTGCCCACCGCGAGCAGCGCCACGTATGTGTGCACCGACCTCGGCAGCAGGATCGCGACGCGGGATCCGCATCCGATCCCCAGGTCGCGCAGCAGGTGCGCCAGCCGGTTCGCCCGGGCGTCCAGCGCGGCGTACGTCAACCTCAGCTGTCCGCACTCCAGAGCCGTCGCCCCCGGCGTCAGGTCACAACGTGCCTCGAAGACGTGGTGCAGCCGTCCGCGTGATCGCCTGGACGGAATCCGCGGGCCGCTCCCGACCCGTGCTGTTCGCGATGCGTGACTCGGCATGATCACCCTTTGGCCGATCGCGTGTGACTTGGGCGGGTTCGTCGATCCACACGAGAAGTGCCCGGCGCGACCCGCGAGACGGACGCGGGATCATGTCCGCCGCCGGATCCCCTGATGCCCGATGACACCGCCATGAGGCGGTCGTCCTAGGGAGTGTGTGCCCCCGATGCCGCTACGCTCCGGCAGCGAATTCCCCAGACAGGGCAAAAGTACGGCGATGACGGCCGAGCCGCCCTCAGGGGCGCTGCTCGCGTTCGGCGAGGAGGCGGGTGGTCTCCTCGGAGACCTCGCTGGCGAGAACCGCCGTGACCACGTCGATCAGGTGGCTGGTGAACAGGCGGTCGTCCCGTGCCGGGGCCGCGCCCGCCCGGCGGGCCAGCTCCACGTACGTCATGCGGATCGCCATGAAGCGCTGGTGCAGGCGTACGGCGGCCTCGGGGAGCAGCGGGGCGACCAGCTCCCGCCAGCGGCCGATGCTGCCGCCGCCGTCATCGGGGATGCTGGGCGGCATGCGGTGGAGCAGTTGCTCCATGACACGCAGGTAGGCCCGGCCGCCGTCGGGGTCGGCCAGTTTGGCGGCGGCCGGGCGGACGAGCGCGGCGGCGAGCGTGCGGCGCGCCTGGGCCGGCGGCAGCGGGCCGCGTGCCTCGTACTCGTCCAGAAGCTGGTGGCGCCGCGCCTCGATCTCCGGCCGGTGCTTGGCGAGCACCGCCTTCAGCAGCCCGGCGCGGTCGCCGAAGTGGTACTGCAGCGCGCTGGAGTTGCGCTGCCCGGCGGCGGCGTTGATCTCGCGCAGCGAGACCGCGTCGATGCCGCGCTCGGCGAACAGGCGTTCCGCGGCGTCCACGAGCCGCCGGACCGTGGTCTCCGCCGCCATCACGCCTCCCTTGTCGCCCGTACGCCCGAAGGATACGGTATTTCAGGCGATCGCCTTATATGGTGCGGCAGCCGCATTAGCGGGCCCGAGGGAGGATCATGGCCATCGACTTCACGCTCGCTCCCGAGCACGAGGAGATACGCGCACGGGTGCGGACGTTCGTCCAGGAGACCGTGATCCCGGCGGTGAAGCCGTTCGAGGACTCCGAGGAGAAGGCGCTCACCCGGGACGAGTACCTGCGCACGATCTTCGACCTGCGCCGCCGGGCCAAGGAGGAGGGGCTCTGGCTGCCGCACATGCCCGAGGAGTGGGGCGGCATGGGCCTCGGCCACGTCGAACTGGCCATGGTGCAGGCCGAGGCGGCCAAGACCAGGCTCGGCCCGTGGGTGCTCAACTGCGCGGCGCCCGACGAGGGCAACATGCACACGCTGCTGCACTGGGGCACCGACGAGCAGAAGGAGCGCTACCTGCGTCCGCTGCTCGACGGCGTGAAGATGTCGTGCTTCGCGATGACCGAGCCCGAGGTGGCCGGCTCCGATCCCACGCTCATTCGTACGAACGCCGTGAAGGACGGCGACGAATGGGTGATCAACGGGCACAAGTGGTTCATCTCCAACGCCCGCAGGGCGAGCTTCGCGATCCTGATCGCCAAGACGGAGTTCGACCTGCCGGAGGGCGCGCGGGGAGCCAACACCGCCTTCCTCGTGGACCTGCCCGCCGAGGGCTGGCACGACGTACGCGAGATCGAGACCATGCACGGCTCGACCGGCCACAGCGAGATCGTCATCACCGACCTGCGCGTGCCGGACTCCGCGGTGCTCGGCGGGCGGGGCAACGGCCACCGGCTGGGGCAGTACCGCCTCGGCCCGGCCAGGCTGGCGCACTGCATGCGGTGGATATCGCAGGCGGAGACGGCCCTCGACATGATGGTGGGCAGGGCGCTGGACAGGTACAGCCACGGGTCGCTGCTCGCCGGCAAGCAGGGCGTGCAGTGGATGATCGCCGACTCGGCGATGGAGCTGTACCAGTGCAAGCTCATGGTGCTGCACGCCGCCTCGAAGATCGACAAGGGCGAGGACTTCCGCACCGAGGTCTCGATGGCCAAGCACTTCGTGGCGAACAGCCTCAACCGGATCGTCGACCGTGCCATCCAGATCCACGGGGCGCTCGGCTACTCGACCGACACCCCGCTGGCGCACATGTTCCAGCACGCCCGATGGGCCAGGTTCGCCGACGGCGCCGACGAGATCCACCAGATGCGCATCGCGGAACGGACGATCGAGGCCTACCGGGCCACCGGCTCGACCAGGGCCGCGACGGGAGGGCTCCCACTGTGAACACCGACGACATCTCCGGCAAGGTCGCGCTCGTCACCGGGGGCGCGGGCGGCATCGGCGCGGGCGTGGCCCGCCGCCTGGCGGCGTACGGCGCGCACGTCGTGCTGGCCGACGTCGACGCCGAGGCCGGCGCGCGCACCGCGGAGGAGATCGGCGCCTCGTTCGTCCGGACCGACGTGTCCCGGCTGGAGGACAACCAGGCCGCGGTCGCGCTCGCGGTCGAGCGGCACGGCGGGCTCGACCTCGCCTTCCTCAACGCGGGCGTCGCCTCGGGCTGCGGGCTCGGCGAGGACTTCGACCTCGACCGCTACCGGCGCGTGATGGGGATCAACCTCGACGGCGTCGTCTTCGGCGTGCACGCCGCGCTGCCGGCGATGCGGGCCGGAGGTGTGATCGTGGCGACCGCCAGCATGGCGGGGATCGTGGGCATTCCGCAGGATCCCGTCTACGCGGCCAACAAGCACGCGGTCGTCGGGCTCGTCCGCTCGCTCGGCCCCCAGTTGGAGCCCCTCGGCATCCGGGTGCAGGGGTTGTGCCCGTCGTTCGCGGACACCGCGATCCTGGACGGCGACATCAAGACGCTGCTGGACGAGCTGAAGTTCCCGATCCTCGACGTCGAGACGGTCGTCGACGCGTTTGTCTCGCTGCTGGCGAGCGAGGGCACCGGGGAGTGCTGGTTCGTCGTGCCGGGCCGCGAGAGCGAGCCCTTCGCCTTCCGCCGCGCTCCCGGGCCGCGGTGAGCTGGTATGACCGGGTTGTCGGCTTTCGGGCGATGAGGGCGATGATTCGGTAGCGTGCCGCTGTCGATTCGGTCGCGGAACGAGGACGACGATGACCACCTGGGCGGACTTCCAGTACGAGATCTACCTCAACGGCATGACGGGGGCCGTGCCCCGGCTGCCGACCGACCTGACCCGGCTGGAGGAGATGGCCGAGCGGCGGCTCGGCCCGGGCCCGTTCGGGTACGTCGCCGGGAGCGCGGGCAGCGGGCGCACCGGGCGTGCCAACCGCGAGGCGCTCGACCGCTGGCGGATCGTGCCGCGGATGCTCCGCGACGTGCGCGAACGCGACCTGTCGGTGACCGTGCTCGGCAGGAAGCTGCCCGCGCCGCTGGCGCTGGCGCCGATCGGCGTGCTGTCGATCATGCACCCCGAGGCCGAGCGGGCCGCCGCCCGCGCGGCGGCGGCGCTGGGCGTGCCCTTCGCCTTGTCGTCGGCCTCCAGCACGCCGATGGAGGACGTCGCGGCGGCCATGGGGGACGGCGAGCGGTGGTTCCAGCTCTACTGGGGCAAGGACCGCGAGGTCACCCTCAGCTTCCTCGCCCGGGCCAAGGCGGCGGGGTTCACGGTGCTCGTCGTCACCCTCGACACCCCGCTGCTGGCCTGGCGGCCCCGCGACCTCGACCAGGCGTACCTGCCGTTCCTGCGCGGCGTCGGCACGGCCAACTACTTCACCGACCCGGCGTTCCAGGCCGGGCTCGCCCGGCCGGTGCACGAGGACCCGAACGCGGCGGTCCTGCACTTCGTGGGCATGTTCGGCGACCCGGGCAAGACATGGCCGGACCTCGCACTGCTGCGCGAGCACTGGGACGGCCCGATCGTGTTGAAAGGCGTCCTGCACCCCGACGACGCCCGCCTGGCGGCCGACGCCGGAATGGACGGCGTCGTCGTCTCCAACCACGGTGGACGCCAGGTCAACGGCTCGATCGGGGCGGCCGACGCCCTGCCGGCCGTCGCCGACGCCGTGGCCGACCGGCTCACCGTGCTGTTCGACGGCGGCATCCGCACCGGGGACGACGTCGTCAAGGCGCTCGCGCTCGGCGCCAGGACCGTGCTGCTCGGCCGTCCGTACGCGTACGGGCTGGGGCTGGACGGGCAGGCCGGGGTGGAGCACGTGATCCGCTGCGTGCTCGCGGAGACCGATCTCACCCTGGCCCTGTCCGGCTGCGCCGGCGTCGCCGCGCTCACCCCCGACCTGCTCACGCGGATCTGACCCGGCCCGCGCGCAGCGGGCGCGTCGATCAGGTGGCCGAGCCGATGTCCTCGGCCAGGGCCTCCTCCTCCAGTTCCTCCCGCCGCGCGGCGGCCGGATCGGCGGCGGCCATCTCCGCCTGGGCGCGCTCGGCCTCGCCGAGCTGCCGGTGCGCGGCGGTGAGGACCACCGCGCCGAGGAGCACCGCGGCGGCGCCCAGATAGAACGGCGCGTGCCGGCTGTCGAAGTGCTCGGCGAGCTTGCCCGCGACGAAGGGCGCGAGGCCGCCGCCGATGAATCGGATGAAGCCGTAGGACGCGGAGGCGATCGGCCGCTCCACGGGCGAGACGGTCATGACCGCCTGGGTGGTGACCGTGTTGTTGACGCCGATGAAGATGCCGGCCACGATCACGCCGCAGATCACGACGGTCCGGTTGTCGGTGAACAGCGCGATCACCAGGATGTCGAGGCTGAACAGCACGAGGTTGGCGTAGAGCGTGCGGGCGATGCCGAAGCGGGCCTGCAGCCGCGGGGCGCCGAAGACCGAGAAGACCGCGACGAGGATTCCCCAGCCGGTGAAGACGAGGCCGAGCTGGTGCTCGTTGAGCTCCATCGGGTACGGCGCGTAGCCGAGCACCGTGAAGAAGCCCCAGTTGTAGCAGAGCGCGGTCAGGCCCAGGATGAGCAGGCCGCGATGGCGCAGGGCCTTGATCGGGGCGGTCACGCTGGTCCTGGTCGCCGGCGTGGGCGTCGGCCGCACCAGGGTGACGGTGGCGATCAGCGCGATCGCCATCAGGACCGCGACGCCGAAGAACGGGCCGCGCCAGCTGATGCCGCCCAGCACGCCGCCGAGCAGGGGGCCGACCGCGATCCCGACGCCGAGCGCGGTCTCGTACAGGATGATCGCTCCGGCGAAGCCGCCGCTGCTCGACGCGACGATGACGGCGAGCGAGGTGGCGATGAACAGGGCGTTGCCGAGGCCCCAGCCGGCGCGGAAGCCGACGATGCCGCCGATGCTGCCGGACATCCCGGCGAGGGCGGCGAACACCACGATCAGGGCGAGGCCCGCGATGAGGGTGCGCTTGGCGCCGATCCGGCTGGAGACCCACCCGGTGACGAGCATCGCCACGGCGGTGACGACCAGATAGCTGGTGAACAGCAGGGAGACCTGGCTGGGCGTGGCGTGCAGCTTCGAGCTGAGGGCCGGCAGGATCGGGTCCACCAGGCCGATACCCATGAACGAGATCACGCAGGCGAAGGCGACGGCCCAGACCGCCTTCGGCTGCTTGAAGGGATTGGAGACGGGGGCATGAGCAGAGCTCACCGGACCTCCTGGTAGTAGCGAGGGGGAGCCGACCGGGCCCCTACTCGTCGGCCGCGCTCTGGAGCAGGCGCCGGAGCAGGGGAAGGAACTCGCCGGCGGCCCGCGTCAGCTCACGCAGCTCGCCGGGGGACAGCGTGCCGAGCATCTCGTCGAGCCGCTCTCTGCGCCGGCGGCGCCGCTCGGCCAGCAGCGCGCGGCCGGCGTCGGTGACGCCGACCAGCACGGCCCGGCCGTCCTGGGCGTCGACGCCGCGACTCACCAGCCCTTCGCGCTCGAGGCGCTGCACGAGCTGGGTCATCGATGGCTGGGTGACGCCCTGCTCAGCCGCGAGCACGCTGAGCCGCGCCGGGCCGTTCCTGTCCAGGTACGACAGGGTCGTCGCGGCCGTGAGGCTGATCTCGCGCGTGGACAGCCGCCGTACGGCGAGCACCGCGAGGTCGTCCAGGATGGCCGCGATCGGGTGGGCATCCTCGCGGGAATCGGCGTTCGGGGAGTCGGACACAGGAGTTCCTCCGGACGGGAACCAGATTTACATAGGAAGCTTATACAACTGTCCGCAGCGGGATGCGTCGCCCCCTGTGGTGAGTGATGGCGTGGATCGCCGGGACGCCGCCGGGGCACGGCGGAGGGCCCCGGTCCGGGCGAAGCCCGCTACGCCCGGACCGGGCCCTCGCCGCGCTGCCGCCGAGGTCAGAAGGGCCAGTCGGCCGACGTGCCCGCCTCCAGCAAGGGGATCATGCGGAAGCAGGCGTCGGAGAAGCCGCCGAACTCGTGCCGGTTCGCCGAGCCGGTCCGCATCGCCGCGGCTCGGTAGCCGCCGAGGTTGAAGCCGTACACCGGCACGCTCGCCGGAACCGCGGTGGTGACCCCTCCTCCGTGGGACCCGGCCATGGTCTGCATGTCCGAGAGGATCACCACACGGTCGTGACCGTGCCACGACCGGGTGAGCGCGTCGGCGATCAGCGTGCCGTGGCCGACCTCGCCGATCCGGGCGCGGAACCGCTCGACCTCACGCAGCACGGACGCTCCCGGCCGGATCTCGTGCCGGAAGACGCCGTTGGCGAAGCCCACGAGGTCCACCCGGTCGCCGCGCGCCGCGAGGGTCACGCCGAACAGCGCCGCCGTGTCGACGGGGGCGACCGTCGACCGCGCGGAGACCGCCCCGGACGCCATGGACGACGACGTGTCCACGAGCACGAGCGTGCGTCCCCGGAACGGCGGCACGTTGCGGGTGGCGAGCGTCAGCGCCGTCTCCAGGGCGTGGGCCCAGCGGAGCGACGGCGCGTTCCGGTACGCCGAGAAGAACCGGAACGGCAGCTGCCGGGAACGCGCGACCTCCTCCGGATCGGTGAGTCTCGCAATGACCCGCTCGGCGACGTCGTCGCCCACGCCGGCCTCGTCGAAGTTCCGCAAATTCCTCAAAAGCGCCATATATCCCATCGACGGGATGACCGCCGACCAGGCCTGTGCGTCCATCGGGCCCTGCAGCCAGCCGGCGAGCGCCTCCCAGGTCATGCCCGCCGCGGCGAGGCGCTCCGGCGTGGACAGCGCCGTCCGGCGCTCCTCCGCCGGAAGGGCGAGCAGCGCGGCCCGCTCACGCAGCGTCCGCAGCGACGCCGGGATCGGCTTGTCGCGGTTGTGGCGCCGGTCGAGCGCGTGCGCGAACAGGTCGCCCTGCCAGGCGCGCCGGTCGTCGGCGGGCGTGGGATGGACGAGCTCGACGACGTCGCCGAAGCGGAAGCCGCGCGCGCCGCTGTCGTACTTGACCAGGGAGCGTTCGGTGTAGAGCCGCCGCACGGCGTCGGCGATGCCGCGCTTGACCGGCTTGGGGACGGCCCGGCCGTACCGGGACGTCCAGTAGGCGAGCGCCTCTCCCGGCTCGTCCGCCCGCTGGAGCACGGAGGCGACGAGCTCGCGGTTGCCGCCGTGCAGCCCGGCGGCGAGCCTGGCGTGCACGGACTCCAGGGCGGCGACCAGGGACGCCGAGCGCATGTTCGCCCCGCCCCGCAGCCACGGCAGGAAACGGGCCATCCAGTCGCCGTCCTCCACCGCGACCCGGTGAACGAGGGCGCGGAACCTGCCGTCGCGGTCGCCCGCGCTCTCGTAGAAGGTGTCCTCCCCGGCCATGTTCGACACCGCGAGGACGAACAGCTCCGACCTGGGGTCGCGGAGGTAGCCGGTGGCGCCCTCGTGCGTACGACCGCGCGGGACGGCCTCGGTGGTGACCGGGCTGACCGCCGCGGGCCTGGCCGTGCCGGTGTTGAATTTCGCCATGGAAACGGGCTCCTTCCACGTCAGGGAAGGAGCCCGTCCTCGTTCTCCGGAACGCGCCCGAGATCGGAAGCGGCGCCGGTAACAGCGCTCTGCCGGCTGAGCTACCGGCCGGATTTCCGGCCGGGCAGGACTCGAACCTGCGACCACTCGATCCCGAATCGAAGTAACCGCTGCCTTCGCACCGGGCGCGGCCGGTGAAGTCGTGCTCCTCCCGAGATCGGGGTGACGGGGGTTGGCCCGCCTGTGGGGCCGGCAGCCCATGGGAGCTGTAAGGATTCGAACCTCGAAGTAACCGCTGCCTTCGCACCGGGAGGTGCGTGGTCATTCATGTGCCGGCTCCGGAGACCGGCGACTCTTGTGCTGTTTCCCGAGCCGCCGGATCCTTGCCACGGCGGAAATCCTAACCACGCCGCGGTTTCGTGCGCAGTTTGTTTTCCGCGCCGTGTGGCCGGATCGGCCGCGTGCCCGCCGCGAATCAGCCATTGATCAGCCGCGCTCGGCGGGCGGCCAGCCGTGGCCCCAGCCGCCCTGTGCCATCGTCTGGAACGCCCACCCCTCCTCGGTGCGCACCAGCAGGTCGCCGTAGTGCATGCTCTCCCTCCGGCCCTCGACCGTCATCGTCGCCGTGGTCTCCACGAAGACGAGGTTGGGGCTGAGGAAACGCGGCGTCCGCACCGACTCGAGCCCGAGCCCCGCCGTTCCGCCGCCCATGGCCTCCTTCATCGCCTCGACGTACTCCTCGCGCGTCCACTGCCGCACCGCGGCGAAGCCGCCCGGCACGTCGGTGACCAGGTTCATCGGGAAGACCGCCAGGTCGGCCAGCTTCTCGATCTCCCCCTGCTCGGCGAGCGCGTCGTACTGGGAGAACCAGTCCTCGACGCTCTGCAGTTCCTCGTCGCTCGGCTCGTACACGAACAGGCCCCTCTCTTGTCGTACGCAATACCGTACAGCATACGGAAGCGACGGATTCCCGATTTTTCTCCGGGTGCCTACGGCGGGGCTGACGTGCGCCTCTGCCGGGGCGGAGCGTCGCTTCGCGTGCCGGGCCGGACACGCGTCCGGTATGAGACGCCGATCACCGGGTAGCCGTGGGCGTCGTACGTCGCGGAAGGCTCTGAACAGGAGGACCCATGGCCGCTCCGGTCGACTGGGGAAGAGGAGTGGCTGACGCATGGTCGTCGGTCGCCACGTTCGTCCCCAAGTTCCTCGCATTCGTCGTCGTCCTCGCCGTGGGCTGGCTGATCGCCAAGGCACTGCGGAAGGCCGTCGACGCCGTTCTCGAACGCGTCGGGTTCGACCGGTGGGTCGAGCGCGGCAGTGTGGGGCGGGTGCTGGCGCGCAGCAGGTACGACGCGTCCGGCCTGCTCGCGAAACTGGTCTACTACGCGGTCCTGCTGGTCACGCTGCAGATCGCCTTCTCCGTCTTCGGGCCCAACCCCGTCAGCGAGCTGCTCGCCGGAGTGGTGGCGTGGCTGCCCAAGGCCGCCGTGGCGATCGTCATCATCGTGGTCGCCACCGCCATCGCCAGGGCGGTCAAGGACATCGTCACCGCCGCTCTGGGCTCCCTGTCCTATGGCCGGGCGCTGGCCACGATCGCGTCGGTGTTCATCATCGGCCTCGGCGTCATCGCCGCGCTCAACCAGATCGAGGTCGCGACCACCGTCACGACCCCGGTGCTGATCGCCTTCCTGGCCGCCGTGGCCGGCATCCTCATCGTCGGCGTCGGCGGGGGCCTGGTCCGGCCCATGCAGCAGCGCTGGGAGCGCTGGCTGAACCGCGCGGAGGCCGAGACCGACACCATCCGCGCCCAGGCCGCGGCCTACAGCCGGGGCCGTGCCGACGCGATGGAGACGGTCACCGTGCCGCGGACCGAGCAGCGGGTGGGGGCCTTCGCCCAGCCGGCCCCGGCCGCGTACCCGCAGGGTGCCGCGCCGAACGCCGGGAGTGCGCCGAACGCCGGAGCCGCGCCGAGCGCCGAGGGCGCGCAGGCGCCCCGGCCCGCGTATCCCGAGAGCACTCCGCCGGCCGCCCCGGGCGCACCGACGACCCCTGTTCCTCCGGCCGGCACGGTTCCTCCGGCCGGCACGGTTTCACCGGGGAGCGCGGTCTCACCGGGGGCGCAGGCGGGCTCTCAGGGGGTTCCCGGAACGCAGGGCGCCCCGATGCCGCAGGACGCGCCGGGCGAGGCGCGGCCCACCTCCTCCTGGACGAATCCTCCGGAGGAGCCTCCGTCGCCGCGCGGGTGAGCGCGTCGCCGTTCGTCGCGGGGCGTCCCTCCACGGGGAGGGGCGCCCCGCCGCCGCGTCGTCAGGCCGGTTCGGCCGCGGCGTCGAGCATCAGGCAGACGGCGGTCATGCGCAGGGCGGCGAAGTCGAGCGGCTGGTCCGGTCCCGGCGCCAGCCAGCCCTTCTCCCGCGCGCCGTCCCAGTAGCCGATCAGGTAGGCGACCAGAGAGGCGGGCCCCACGCGCTCGCCCAGCTCCGCGATGGCGTGCCTGACGGCGGCCATGTGCTGGTCCAGCGAGGCGAGGATCCCGGGGTGCTGGTGCCGCAAATCCAGCACGCGCTGCGCGAACTCGGTACGGATGCGGGCAGGCCAGGACTGCTCGGACACAGAAGTCCCCCGGAGGATCAAAGCGATGGATGCCTCATCACGATAAGCGCCTCCGGGAGCAAAGCGCTCCAGAATGCACGCTGTCCACACAGGTTTCAGCCGGGCTGGGAGGGAGCGGGCCGGAAGGGAGCGAGGACCGCGGCGAAGGCCCAGCGGAGCGGGCTTCGCGAGGACCGGGGCTTCTTCCGGCGCGGTGACCGGCCCGGACGCGGACCGCGGTGAGGGGCGGGGTTGTCTCCGACGGGGTGACCGGCCTCGCCGCGATTCCTGAGCATGCGTGAAGAAGCCAGGTTTCAGAGCGGAGGCGTGCTGGAGCCGCGCACGACGAGTGTGGCCGGCAGAATCCGGGGCGGCGGGGCGTCCGCGCCGTTGATCATGGAGACGACCGCCTCCGCGGCGGCGGTGCCGAACCCGTCCTTGTCCTGGGCGACGGTCGTCAGGCCCGGTGGCACGAGCGCGGCCACCTCGATGTCGTCGAACCCGACCAGGGCGATGTCCTCGGGCACCTTCAGGCCGGCCTCGCCGATCGCGACCAGTGCGCCGACGGCCATCTCGTCGCCCGCGACGAACACGGCGTCGGGCCGGTCGTCGGCCTCCAGCAGGCGGCGCATCGCGGCGTGGCCGCCCGACAGGTAGAAGTCGCCCTCGACCACGAACTCGGGCCGGCGCGGCAGCCCCAGCCGGGCCAGCTCGTCCTGGTAGCCCTGCAGGCGCTCGGCGCCCGGCCGCGTGTGCGCCGGGCCCGTGATCGTGGCGATGGCCCGGCGTCCCTGCTCGTGCAGGTGCCGTACGGCCAGGTGGGCGCCGCCGACGTTGTCCGAGGTGACGTACGTGGCGCGGGGGCCCTGCACGGGACGGTCGAGGCTGACGCAGGGGATGCCCGACTCGGCCAGTTGCCGCAGTGAGGGGTCCCAGGTGCCACTGTCGATCATCACAACGCCGTCGAGGTTGTGCCTGCGCACGGCGCGTACGTAGGCGTCCTCGGTCGGCTCCCCGCTCGTGGCCAGCATGAGCAGGTGGTAGCCGCGGCCGCTGAGCGCGGTCTTCAGGCCGATGAGAATTTCCTGGAAGAACGGGTGCCGCCAGCCGGGGCGGCGGTGGTCGGTGTCCCACACGAGGCCGACCATGAAGGACTTCTTGGTGGCCAGCGTGCGGGCCGACTCGTTGGGCAGGTAGCCGATCTGGCGCGCCGTCCGCAGGACCTGCTCCCTGGTCTTCGCGTTCACCACCTTGGGGTTGTTGAACACGCGGGAGACAGTCGCGGGAGACACGCCGCACAGGCGCGCCAGCTCTCTGATCGTTGCCACGGACCAAACGCTATCGCATCTCGCTGTAACCGGTTTCATGCAACCGGTTTCCCCGAAAATACGCAACCATCGGGCGGCTCGTCAACCAGTAAGCAGAATTTCCCTCCGTCACGTTTTCGTGACTTGACAGCGTCCCCTTCTTTTATGTGTGATTGCAAGCATCGGCCGGCGCTTTCTCGTTGCCACGGGCTCGGCCGCTGTCACGTCTCGCAGCCGCTTCCCTTCCTCCTGCGAGGGGGTTCAGGTGTTCGCTGCGGAACCCCGTCTGCCCGCGTGTGTGCCCGCCGTACGGCTCGGCGGGTCCCGTGGCTGCCGGGGGAACGGTCCCATCGCCCACACGGCCGGCCGCCGTGTCCGGGCTGTTCACCGGAGCGGGCACGGAACCTGGAGCGAACAGGGAATGACGGCGACCGACGAACGCCCTGCCATGCCGCGGGTCTTTCCCGCGGGCTTCGTGTGGGGCACGGCCACCGCGGCGTACCAGATCGAGGGGGCCGTCGACACCGACGGCCGGGGGCCCTCGATCTGGGACACCTTCTGCCGGGTGCCCGGCGCGGTGGCACGGGGCGAGTCGGGTGAGTTCGCCTGCGACCACTATCACCGCTGGCAAGAGGATGTCGATCTCATGAAAGACCTGGGGGCGGGGGCCTACCGATTTTCCGTTGCCTGGCCGCGGGTGCTGCCCGACGGCCGCGGGCCGGTGAACCGGCGCGGGCTGGACTTCTACCGCCGGCTCGTGGACGCCCTGCGCGAGGGCGGCATCGAGCCGTACGTGACTTTGTACCACTGGGACCTGCCACAGGCGCTGGAGGACCGCGGGGGCTGGCGGGTCCGCGGCACCGCCGAGCGTTTCGCCGACTACGCCGAGGTCATGTACGAGGCCCTCGGCGAGTCGGTCTCGAACTGGATCACCCTCAACGAGCCGTACTGCTCGTCGATCGTCGGCTACGGCGAGGGCCGCCACGCGCCCGGAGCCAAGGAGGGGGAGGGCGCGCTGGCCGCGGCCCACCACCTGCTGCTGGGGCACGGCCTGGCCGTCACCCGCCTGCGGGAGATGGCCAGGCCCGGTCAGCAGATCGGGGTGACGCTCAACATGTCGCCCACGGTGCCGGTGACCTCCTCGCCGCAGGACCTCCAGGCCGCACGGCGGATGGACCTGCTGGTCAACCGGCAGTTCACCGAACCGCTCTTCGGCGGGGCCTACGCCGCCGACATGGCCGAGACGTTCGGCCGGATCAGCGACTTGTCCTTCCGCCGGGACGGCGACCTGGAGATCATCGGCAGGCCGGTGGACTTCCTCGGAGTGAACTACTACTACCGGCTGCACGTAGAGGCCGCGCCGTACGACGAGCCCGACCCCGCCCGGCGCACGGCGTTCGACCTGGGCGTGCGCACCGTCACGCCGGAGCACGCGCGCACCAGCGGGCTCGGCTGGGTGGTGGAGCCCGAGGGGCTGTACGAGACGCTGGTCGGGCTGACCTCCCGCTACCCGGACCTGCCGCCGGTCTACATCACCGAGAACGGGTACGGCGACGACGGCGCGCTGGAGGACGACGGGCGCATCGACTATCTGCGCGACCACCTGGCCGCGACCCGTGACGCGATGGAGGCGGGCGCGGACGTGCGGGGTTACTTCTGCTGGTCGCTGATGGACAACTTCGAGTGGGCCCGGGGCTACTCCGCCAGGTTCGGCATCGTGCACGTGGACTACGACACCCAGGTGCGCACGCCGAAGGCCAGCTTCCACTGGATGCGGGACTTCATCACCGACCCGGTCGTCACCGCGCCCGTCACCGCCCGCCCCGCGACCACCGCCCCGGTCGACATCCTGGTCGCCGGCACCCCCAGGGGTGAGCGCCCGGTAGGGGACTGAGAGACACCTGCCCGGATTGGCCGGCCGCGCCCTGGTGTGTGCCGGTCAATTCCCCTTTTGATGCGCCGAATCCTGATTAATCAGCTACGTTGTGATCAACGTACGAGCGCATCAGGGCAGGACTAATGAACAAGGAGCAGGGCCCGCCGGGAATCGACGTGACGGTCCCCAGCGTCGCCCGGATCTACGACTATCTCCTCGGTGGCAAGGACAACTTCGCCGTCGACCGGGCCGCGGCCGAGAAGCTCATCGAGCTGACCCCTAACGCGCGAGAGGGCGTGCGCACCAACAGGCGCTTCATCCGCCGTGCGGTGACCCTCATGGCCCGGGCGGGCATCCGTCAGTTCCTCGACATCGGCGCCGGGCTGCCGACGCAGGAGAACGTCCACCAGGTCGCGCTCGGCGAGGCCCCCGACTCGCGCGTCGTCTACGTCGACAACGACCCGATCGTGCTCGCCCACGGCAGGGCCCTGCTGGCCGACAACGCCCAGACGATCGTCGTGGACGGCGACCTGCGCGAGCCCGAGGCCATCCTCGGCGATCCCCGGATCAACGAGCACATCGATTTCGGCAAGCCGGTGGGCCTTCTCATGGTGGCCGTGCTGCACTTCATCCCCGGCACCGAGGACGCCGAGCGCATCGTCGGCACACTGCGCGAGCGGCTCGCCCCCGGCAGTGCGATGGCCATCAGCCACCTGTCGTACGGCGACCTCGACGAGGAGAAGATCCGCGAGGGACGCGAGCTGTACAAGGGCACCTCCGCCGGGGCGGTCACCCCGCGGACCCACGCCGAACTGCTGCGGTTCTTCGACGGGTTCGACCTGGTGGAGCCGGGTCTGGTCGTGACCGAGGAGTGGCGGCCCGAGCCCGACGAGCCGAAGCTGCCGAGGATCCCCGGGGTCGACGGCTACGCCGGCGTCGGCCTGCTGCGCTGACGGGGTCTTCGACGAGCCGGCCCGCCGCTTGAGAGCGGCGGGCCGGTCACCGGATCACGCGGCCGCGATCCACAGGTCGGGGCCGAACACCTCGTAGTGGATGCCGGAGGCGGGCACGCCGCGCTCGACCAACTGCGCGCGTACCGCCCGCATGAACGGCAGCGGCCCGCACAGGCAGGCCACGACGTCCCGGGGCAGGTCGATCGCCGACAGGTCGGCCAGGCCCGCGTGCTCCGCGTCACCCGCGTGCCCTGGGTCGAGGTCCTCGTACCACCGGTGCAGGGTGGCGCCGGGCAGCGCCGCCACCAGGTCCGCGAGCTCCTCGCGGTGGACGTGGGCGTCCGGGGAGCGGTCGGCGTGCACGACCACGACCCGCCGCTCCGACCCGGTGGCGACGAGGTGGCCGAGCATCGACAGGATGGGGGTGACCCCGATCCCCGCCGAGGCGAGCAGCAGCGGGCCGTCGCCCTCGGGCAGGGTCAGGTCGCCGAAGGGCGCGGAGACCGCGAGCACGTCACCGGGCCGGACACGCTCGTGCAGCCAGGTGGAGACCTCGCCCTCGGGGGCGCCCTCGCCGTGCACTCGCTTGACGGTGATCCGCCAGTCGCCCCTCGCCGGGGAGTTCGACAGGCTGTACTGCCGGATCTGCCGCGCGCCGTCGGGCAGCGTCACCTGGACGCTGACGTACTGACCCGGGAGGAAGGGCATCGGCAGGTCCGGGCGCAGGAGGAAGGAGACCGTGTCCGCCGTCTCGTCGCGCCGCTCGACCACCGTGGCCCGCGTCCAGCCCCGGCCCGCCTCGCGGTAGAGGTCGCGCTCCAGGCCGATCAGCGTCTCGGCCATGAGCCAGTAGACCTCGTCCCACGCCTGGGCGACCTCGGGCGTGACGGCGTCGCCCAGCACCTCGCCGATGGCGCCGAACAGGTACTTGTGCACCACGGCGTACTGCTCCTCGGTGACGCCGAGGGAGGCGTGCTTGTTGGCGATCCTGGACAGCATCGTTCCGGGAAGCTGACCGGGGCGCTCCACCAGCATGGTCGCGAACGCGGCGATCGAGCCCGCCAGCGCGACGCGCTGCTCGCCGTTGGCCTGGTTGCCCCGGTTGAACAGGTCGCGCAGCAGCTCCGGGTTGTCCGCGAACATCGTGTCGTAGAAGCGGGCGGTGATGTCCTGGATCGCGCCCGCGATCACGGGCAGGGTGGCGCGGACGGTCGCGGCCGACTCAGGGGAGAGCATGGCTTCCTCCAAATTGGTATCCAAGATGCAAATTAAGCGCCATGGACCTGCCGTATCTTCCTGTTCGCGCAGGTCAGGTGAGAGTGAGCAGCACCGGTCTCGATGACGAGGAGACCAGTTGATCCACGGTGATCGGATCGAGGGAGGCGTAGAAGGCCTGCTGTGCCGAGCGCAGTGCGGCGCGCAGGCTGCAGGCGGCCCGCAGCGGGCAAGGGGTCTCCCCCTCGCAGGTGACGACCTCCCCCTCTCCCTCCAGTTCGCGGACCAGCCAGCCGATCGACGCCGTACGGCCGAATCCGGTCAGCTCCAGACCACCCCCGCGGCCCCGGCGGGCCTCCACGACGCCGAGGTGCTGCAGGCGGGCGATGGCCTTGGCGGTGTGGTTGTAGGGGATCGCCATCGCCTCGGCCACCTGGCGGGTGGTGAGCGACGCCCCGGGCTCCAGGACCGCCAAGCGCATCGTGACGCGCAGGGCCAGGTCCGTGAACTTCGTCAACCGCACGTCTCGACGCTAGCAAATCGGTATCCAGCACTCCAATTTGGGGTGCACGGGACGGCCTGAAGTTGTCGGTGCCGCGATCTAGGGTTGGGCGCGACAGGATCCGTGACGAGAAGGGGGAACCCATGACGACCCTGGCTGGTCGCCCGAACACCGCGCTGCTGGTCATCGACGTGCAGAACGGCGTGGTGGCAGGCGCCCCCAACCGCGACACGGTGATCGCGAACATCGACACCCTGGTCGGCAAGGCGCGCGCGGAGGACGTGCCGGTGATCTGGGTGCAGCACTCGGACGACCACGATCTCAAGCGGGACAGCGAGAACTGGCAGTACGTGCCGGAGCTGGTCCGCCGCGACGCGGAGCCGCTCGTCCACAAGAGGTACGGCGACTCGTTCGAGGACACCGAGCTGGAGGCGCTGCTCGCCGAGCGCGGGGTGGGCCGGCTCGTCGTCACGGGCGCCCAGACCGACGCGTGCATCCGCTCGACCCTCCACGGGGCCTTCGCCCGCGGATACGACGTGACGCTGGTCGGCGACGCGCACACCACCGAGGACCTCACGGCCTACGGTGCGCCGGCTCCGGAGCAGGTGATCGCGCACACCAACCTCTACTGGCAGTGGCAGAGCGCCCCCGGCCGCCGCGCCGGGACCGTCGGCACGGCGGAGGTGACCTTCGCCGCGGGCTGAGACTCCGCGCTCGCGGGCCCGGCTGACCGGATGTGACGCGGGGACGGCTCCCGCGTGGTTCACCGGCAACCAGGAGGGTGCCCTCCGGATTCCGGCGCGGCTGAGGGGGCATCACCCCGGGTGAGCGGGCCGCGGGTGGGGACGGCGCCGCTCGCTGTCGATCGTGAGCGTGGTGGACGTGACCGCAGCCGCCTGTCCCGAAGACCTCGTCCGGGCCGTCCGGGCGGCCGGCGTCCGTGACGAGCGCCTGCTCCAGGCCGTGCGCTCGACCCCGAGAGCCGGTTTCGTCCCCGCCGAACACGTCGCCCACGCGTACGAGGACGTGCCGATCCCCATCGCGCACGGGCAGGTGACCACCCAGCCGTCGCTGTCCGCGAACATGATTGAGGGGCTGGGACTCACCGGCCGGGAGCACGTGCTGGAGGTCGGCAGCGGCCTCGGCTACCAGACCGCGCTGCTCGCCCGTCTCGCCGCCGACGTGGTCAGCGTCGACCTGTGGCCCGACCTCGTGCGCGCGGCGCGGCGCAACCTCGCCCGGCAGGGCATCCGCAACGCGGAGGTGCTCGTCGGCGACGGCGGCCAGGGGGTGCCCGATCACGCCCCCTACGACGCCGTCATCGTCTCGGCGGCCTTTCCCACGGTGCCCGCGCCGCTGGTCGAGCAGTTGCGGCTCGGCGGCCGGCTGGTGCAGCCGATCGGCACCGGCGGCCGGGAGGAGGTCGTGCTGTTCGAGCGCACCGTCATCGGCCTGGAGCCCCGGCAGGTCCTCACGCTGGCCCGCTTCGTCCGCCTCCACGGCCGCTACGGCTACCCGTCCTGACCCTGTGGTCCCGAGCCAGGGGATTAGGACGTTATCCATGTGAGTTTCGGTCATCTAGATCGATCTTTTGCGCAGTAAGTGTGGTGCTGCAACACGTGACCAAGGCCCGCGGAGGCTTCGAAGTCGCAGGTGGTGAGGTTAGAGGGACGGCTCGTCTTCGCCCTCGCTTCACCCAATTCCGGTAATGCGGAATATCAGCACTTATCTCCTCTTTACGTGATGATCGTCTGTCGATACCGTGTGATCACTTTGCCGAAGATCGTTCCAGTGTCGCCGAGCCTCTCCTGAAGCTCCGCTTCACGCGAGCGTCGCGCGCGGCCTGCTGCGTGCTGACGGAGGGGTGTACGGGGTGCGACGGGGTGGATTTGGCCTGGGCAAAATGGGCCCAGCTCGGTGGGTGCTGCGTGTCACGACTGTGGCGGTTATCGCGCTTCTGCCTGGAACGTTGCAACTTCCCGCATATCCGGCCCCGGCGTCCGCGCCGCGCGTCGTGCTGAACCTGCCGAATGTCACATCCGGCTCGTCCAACGCCCCGCCGGTGCAGCAGTCGGGTTCGGCGCAGGGACTGCCGCACCTGGTCGACGCCTCGGCCACCCAACCGCGAGACCTGCGGATTCCCGGCCCGCGCCCGAGCGACGATGGGAAGCGACCGGAGGGCGGGCTTCCGCTGGACAAGCCACGCACGCCGTCTGACGAGCCGGCAAAGGGCGGTTTGAAGTCTCCGCCGCCGCTACCGGCCGAGTTCAGGGAGCCGAAGCCCGAGGAGGTGGCCCCTCCGCAGGCCGTTCAGGGGCAGGGCCTGTCGATGAGGCGGGTGGGTCCCGCCAGGGCCGCGGCCTTGAACGCACCGGAACATGTCGTGAATCGGGAGACGTCTTCCGCGACGTCGGCCGGCGTATCGTCGAAGCTCGTACCCAGGATGGCGGAGGGCGACGCTCCCTCCGTGTCATCCCTTTCGGCCTTGGGAACCCAGGGTTCGGACGGGTGGACGTTGTCGTCGCTGACGCCGTATTTCCAGGCGAAGGTCACCGACCCCTTGTACCGGTCGTCCTACCTGGCGTACGAGGTCGAGCATGATCCCTCGGTGCCCGCCCAGGGCTCTGGTCTGATCGCTTCGGGCAAGGGGACGACCTCGGCGTCGTCCGGGTCGTTCGCCTCCGTCAGCGTGCCCTCCGGAAAGCTGACGGACGGTTGGCTGGTGCGCTGGCGGGTCCGTGGCGTCACCACGAGCGGTGTGGAAGGGGCGTGGTCGGACTGGCAGCCGGCGAAAATCGACGTTTCCAAGCCCGGGGTGTCGGAGCTGTCGACGAACGGCATGCCGGGTGCGGGTACGTGGACGCTGACGTCGCTCACGCCGGACTTCCGGGCGAAGGTCACCGACCCGGTCTACTTCCGCTACTCCTATCTGAGTGCCGAGGTGGAGCACGACCCGTCGGCGCCGGCTCAGGGGTCGGGTCTGATCTGGTCGGGTACGGGCACGACGCCGACATCTTCCGGCAGCCCGTACGCGTCGGTGACCGTGCCGAGAAACAAGCTGACCGATGGCTGGTTGGTGCGGTGGCGGGTCCGGGCCGTGACGACCACGGGTGTGTCCGGGCCGTGGTCCGACTGGCAGTCGGCCAAGGTGGACATCTTCAAGCCCACCGTGTCGGGCCTGTCGGTGGAGGGGACACAGAGCTCGGGTCTGTGGACCTTGTGGTCGCTGACGCCGCAATTCGAGGCGAACATCAGCGACCGAGTGGACTCTCGGTACTCGTATCTGAGTGCGGAGGTGGAGCACGACCCGTCCGTGCCTGACCAGGGCTCCGGTCTGATCTGGTCGGGTACGGGCACGACGCCGACGTCCTCGTCCACCTCCACCGCCTACGTCAAGATGCCGGCGGGCAAGCTGACCGACGGCTGGATGGTGCGGTGGCGTGTCCGCGGTGTGACGACGAACGGCCTGATCGGACCGTGGTCGGACTGGCAGACCTCCAAGATCGACATCACCAAGCCCGCGGTTTCGGACGTCACGACGACCACGGGGATGAGGAACACAGGGCTGTGGACCATGTGGACGTCGACCCCGGATTTCCGGGCGAAGATCACGTCCACCACCTACATGGACCTCGGATCGAACTCCTATCTCCGGGCGGAGGTGGAGCACGATCCATCGGTGCCTGACCAGGGGTCGGGTCTGATCTGGTCGGGTACGGGCACGACGGCCACGTCCTCGAGCGATCCGTACGCGTCGGTGACGGTGCCGAAAGACAAGCTGAATGATGACTGGGTGGTGCGCTGGCGAGTTCGCGGCGTGACCACCAAGGGTCTGGCCGGCCCGTGGTCGGACTGGCAGACCGCGAAGGTGGACGTCACCAAGCCGTTGGTGTCCGACATCGGGGTGCAGGGGAGCCAGAGCGGCGGCCTGTGGACGATGTGGACGCTGACGCAGAGCTTCTCGGCGAAGATCAACTACAACTCCATTCTCGGTCTCGGGCCTAACGCCTACCTCGGGGCGGAGGTCGAGCATGATCCGTCGGTGCCGGACCAGGGGTCGGGTCTGATCTGGTCGGGCAAAGGCACGACGGCGACGTCCTCGAGCAGTTCGTACGCCTCGGTGTCGATGCCCACGGGGAAGCTGACCGATGGCTGGCTGGTGCGCTGGCGTGTCCGCGGTGTGACGACGACGGGGATCAACGGGCCGTGGTCGGAATGGCAGATCGCGAAGATCGACGTCAACAAGCCTGCCGGGACCGGCCTCGGCGTGGTCCCGGGAACCAAGACCGCGGACGACTTCTGGGTCCTGGCCTCGTCCACGCCGTGGCTGTACACGAAGGTGACCACCGAGAGCGGCGTCGCCTCCTACCTCGGCGCGGAGATCGAGCACGATCCGTCGGCGCCGGACCAGGGGAGCGGACTGATCTGGTCGGGGACCGGGACCAAGTCGTACGCATCCGGATCCAACGCCTGGGTGCAGGTGCCCACGGGCAAGCTCACCGACGGCTGGCGCGTGCGCTGGCGGGTCCGGGGCGTGACGACGACCGGGGTGGCAGGTCCGTGGTCGGACTGGCAGACCGCCAACGTGAGCGTCGACAGACCGGCTGTGGCTGCGGTGGGGATCACTCCCGGAACGGCGGGCGTCTGGTCCTGGACGGCTCAGTCACTCACTCCGTGGCTGTTCGCGAAGGTGACGGACGCACAGGGACGCAGCTCCTATCTCGGGGTCGAGGTCGAGCACGACCCTGAGGCGACCGACCAAGGATCAGGTCAGATCTGGGCCGGAACCGGTACCACCGCGTACCCGTCCGGCTCGAACGCGTGGACGGTCATCCCGGCCGGAAAGCTCACCGACGGCTGGCGGATCCGCTGGCGAGTGCGCGGCGTCACCACGAGCGGAGTGAACGGCCCGTGGTCGGAATGGCAGAGGGCGACCGTCGCGGGCCTGCCGTTCCAGACCTTCTCTCCTGCGGACAACACGCAGGTGAGCACGTTGCGTCCGACCTTGTCCGCGCACGCGCAGTCGCCGGTCGAGGCCAAGGTGACCTACTGGTTCCAGATCTGCTCGGGGACCAAGGACCACTGGACGTGGTGTGAGAGCTCGTGGGATTGGAGCAAGAACGGGACGTTCACCGTCCCGAAGGACAAACTGCAGTGGGGCAAGACCTACTGGTGGTATGCCAAGGCCGCCACGAGCACCGTAACCGTGACCTCCCCGTGGATGAGCTTCACCACCGCCCCCGAACAGGGCACCGTCAACTCCCTGCTCGTGACCGGCACCGAGGGCCGGGAGTTCAACTACGTGAACGGCGACTACACGCGATCGGTCACCGATCTGTCCGTCGCCGCTCCCGGCCCGCCGCTGGCCGTCACCCGCTCCTACAACAGCCTTGATCCGCGTTCGGACGGGGCGTTCGGTTCCGGCTGGTCCACGCGATGGGACATGCGGATCCAGGACGAGGGGCAGGCGATCAGCTATCCGTCCATGGTCGGGCACTGGCGTCTGGGCGACCTGCTGGGCAGTGTGTTCGCGGCGGACGCGTCCGGCCGGAGATTCAACGCCGCGCTGTCTGCGGGCACGTCCCCGGTCCAGGGGAAGATCGGCGGTGCCGTCGCCAAGTCGGGTGGAGCGGTGGCCACCGCACCCGGGCCGGTGCTGCGCACCGACGACAGCTACACGGTCGCGTCCTGGCTCAAGCTGAACGACCGGTCGGGCTCCTACCAGGTGTCCCGGCAGAACGGCGACAACGGAGCGCCGTACTACCTGGGCGTCGACCAGGCCACCGGGCAGCTCAAGTTCGCCACCTACGCATCCGACACCGCCGGTTCCGCCAGCACGACCGTGCTGTCGGGAGTGGACGCGCCAGTCGGACAGTGGTTCCACGTCGCCGGCGTGTACGACAAGGCCGCAGGCTCGATCTCCCTCTACCTCAACGGCGACCTGATGAAGACGGTCACCGGCGTCTCCGCCGGCTGGAACGCGACCGGCACGACGGTGCTCGGCAGCGACGTCAAGGGCGCCATCGACGACCTCCGGATGTTCCAGAAGGCGCTGTCGTCGGCCGAGATCCAAGGGCTGGCCGCCATCAAGACGATCACGCCCCCCGCCACCGTGCTGATCACCTACCCCGACGGTACCCAGCAGCGCTTCGCGTCCAAGGGCGACGGCACCTACGCCTCCCCGCCGGGCACCTTCGCGACCCTGGTCAGCCTGGACGACGGCGGCTGGCGGCTGATGGACCGGTCGGCCACCTCCTACTGGTTCGACACCTCCGGTCGCCTGACCAAGGTCAGCGACAGACGGGACCGCACACAGGACTTGGTGTACGGCACGGACGGCAAGCTGCTGAAGGTCACCGCGACCGGTGGACGTTCGCTCACCTTCGGCTGGACCGGCGGGCACGTGACCAGCGTCGCCACCGACCCCGTCGACGGCGCTCCGATCACCTGGATCTACGAGTACGACGGCGACAAGCTGGTCAAGGCATGCCCCCCGGCGGCCGATGGCGCCTGCACCACCTACACCTACACCGACGCATCCGGCTACCGAAGCGTCGTCCTCGATGCCATGCCCGTCGGCTACTGGCGCCTCGGCGGCACCGCGACGGCGTTGCGGAGCAAGGTGCCCAACTCCGCCGGGCTGGACTTCGGCGCGAGCGACGGCGTGCTCAGAGGCACCACCGCGAACGCGACAGCGGGCGTCGCGGGAGCACTGGCCGGCACGCCGGACACGGCCATGACCTTCGCGGGCACCGCGGGCTCGGCCTACGTGTCACTGCCTGAGGCGACCGTCAGCGGGCTCGGCGGCAGCCTCTCCGTCGAAGCCTGGTTCAAGACCACCAGCTCGGGCACGATCCTCGGCTACCAGAGTTCCTACGAGGACGATCCGGACTCCTACGGTCTGGGCGTCTACGTCGGGACGGACGGCAAACTCCGCGGCCAGTTCTGGAATGGAACGATCGCCCCGATTACCAGCCCCGGCAAGGTGAACGACGGGAACTGGCACCACGTGGTGCTCTCCGGCGCCGAGGACATCCAGACCCTGTTCCTGGACGGCCAGCCGGTCGGCGGGCTGGCCGGCAAGATCACGCACACCGGCAGCTACGAGATGTGGGACACCCGCATCGGTGCCGGGTTCGGCGGCCCGAGCTGGCCGTTCACCACGGGGTCGTTCACCGCCTTCCCATTCGCCGGCAGCATCGACGAGGTCGCGGTCTACAACAGGCCCCTCGGGCTCGGCACCGTCCGCACCCACTACGCCGCGCGGCTGGCCCATCCGCTGCTGACCAAGGAGACCCAGCCGTCGGGACGCGTCCACGCGGAGAACACCTACAACGCCGACGGCGGCCGGCTCACCACGCACACCGACGACGACGGCGGCACCTGGAAGCTGTCGGACCTGATTTACACCAAGGACTCGACCACCCAGATCTCGGCCACGGCGACCGTGACCGACCCGCACAACGGCACGCTGACCTACGTCACCAATGCTCTGCGCGGATATCAGGTCGTCTCCGCCACCGACCAGCTGGGCAAGACCACGAGGTACGCCTACGACGTCGGCGGATTCCCCGCGAAGGTCACCGACCCGAACGGCAACGCAACCGACATGTCGTACGATGCGCGCGGTAACCGTGTGGCCAGGAAGACGTGCCGCAGTAGCGGCACGTGCTTCACGGAGTACTACTCCTACTACCTGAGCGCGGACGACCCCTTCGACCCCCGCAACGACCAGTTGACGGAGTATCGCGACGCGAGGTCCTCGAGCGCGACGGACGACACCTACCGCACCACGGTCGAGTACAACCAGTACGGAGCCAAGGTGAGACAGACCGGTCCGGCGACGAGCGACTTCCCCTCCGGTCGTTCGGCGAGGTGGACCTACACCGACGGCACCGAGCCTGCCGTGGGCGGAGGCACGACTCCCGCAGACCTGCTGAAGACGCAGACCGATCGCCGGGGCAAGCAGGCGACGCTCGCTTACACCTCTGCGGGGGACCTCGCCGGCGTCACATTCGCGTCCACGCTGGTGGTCAACTACGCCTACGACGCCATCGGCAGGCCGGTGAGCACCACGAAGGTCTCGCCGGCCGTACCGGACGGTGTGACCACGACGTACGGCTACGATCCGGTTGGGCGGCTCGTCCGGACCACCCAGGCCGGCGTCAGGAACGAGATCACCGGGGCGACCCACACCGGTGAGAAGCGGACGACCTACGACGCCGACGGGAACCGGCTGACCGAGGTCGCCGCGGATCTCACAGGCGGCGATCCGGATCGCACGATCACCTACACCTACGACGACTTTGGCCGGATCGCGTCCATCGAGGGTCCGGAGGGCGGTGTGCAACGCTACGCCTACGACCACAAGGGCCGGAAGGTGAGTTTCACCGACGAATCCGGCGCCGAGTACCACTACGGCTACACCGCCAGGGACGAACTGGCGACCACCACCCTGATCGGCTGGGCCGGAAGCCCGGCGAATCCCCAGGCCGCCGCCGACGTCGTCATGGAGTCGCTCTCGTACGACCCGGCCGGCCGGCTGGCCGGCAGGACCGACGCCATGGGCCGGACCAGGGAGTTCACGTATTACGGTGACAACCGTCTGGCGCAGGTGATCGCCAAGGGAGCCCGGCTCAACGGCTCCACCAGCGGTCAGGACGTGGTCCTGGAAGAGGACTCCTACGACGCGGCCGGCAACCGGACCAGGCAGGTCGTCGGTGGCGGGAAGACACGCACCGACTACGCGTACGACGCCGCCGACCGGCTCACCTCCCAGACTTTGGACCCTGGAGGACTGGGCCGTAAGACCGGCTACGGCTACGACGCCAATGACAACGTCATCTCCACGACGAAGACCGCCGCGGGCACCTCACGGACCGAGAGCGTGACCGCAGAGTTCGACGACGCGGACAACATGGTCAAGCAGGTCGTCGAGAACGGGACCGCCGACCTGGTCACCACGTGGAAGTACGACGCCCGCGGGCTGGTCACGGAGATCACCTCACCGCGCGGCAACGCCTCCGGCGCCGACCGATCGGACCACACGACTCTGCTGCGCTACGACGTGGTGGGCCAGCTCGTGGAGACCAAGCAGCCCGCGGTCGCCGTCGAGCGGGAGGGGGGCTCCCCGTCCACTCAGCGGCCCGTCATCCGGTACGGCTACAACACAGCGGGAGAGCGGACCGTCGTCCTCGACCCTGAGGGGCGGGCGAGCTCGGTCGTGTACGACAAGGCGGGCCGGCGAGTCTCGCAGACGTCTCCGTCGTACACGCCGCCCGGCGGCACGGCGATCACGCCCGTCACCACGTATGCCTACGATGCCGCCGGCAGGGTCACCACGATCACGGACCCGCGCGGCAACGTCACCACCAACACCTACGACGCCCTCGGACGGCCCGTCCGGGTGACTCAGCCGCCCGCCACCGGCGGCGCGACTCCCGGGCACACGGACTACACCTACACGCTCAACGGCGAGTTGCTGTCACTCACCGATCCCACCGGCGCCAGAAAGGAGGCCACCTACGACGATCTGGGCCGCCAGATCACCTCGACCGTCATCGAGCGCAAGCCCACTCCGGCCACGCTGACCTCGTACTCGACCTATGACGACGCGGGCAACCTCCTCACCGAGAAGCGGCCGGGGGGTGACACCACCACCGCGACCGTCAATCCCGCGGGTGAGCTCACGGAACTGACGGACCCACTGGGTGACGCGACGACCTTCGGGTTCGACCTCGCGGGACGGCAGACCAAGGTCACCGACCCGCTCGGCAACGCCAGCGGCATCGCCTACGACCTGGCCGGGCGCCCCACAATGGTCGAGGACCTGGACGCCGGCGGGGCGACCCTCCGCAGCCGCGCGATCGACTACGACCTCGACGGCAACCCGATCAGCCGCACCGACGCCGAGGGCCACACCGTCACCTTCGACTTCGACGCGCTGGGCCGCGTGAGGAAGATGGTCGAGCCCGTCAGCGCGGACGGCTCGATCACCACGTCGTTCGGCTACGACGCCGTAGGCTCGCGGACGCGGTACACCGACGGGCGGGGCAACGCCACCGTCACCACCTACAACGCTCTCGGGCTGGCCGAGTCGGTGATCGAGCCGTCCACGGCCCAGCATCCGAACGCCGCCGATCGCACGTGGACCACGAGCTACGACGCCGCGGGCAACCCCGTGAAGCAGGTTCTGCCGGGTGGGGTCACCATCACGAACACCTTCGACAACCTCAACCGGCTGGCCCAGCAGGCCGGCAGCGGCGGCGGCTCCGCCCCGACCGCGCCGAAAACCTTCGGCTACGACCTGGCCGGGCACACCGTCACGGCTGGCGACCTCGCCTTCACTCTGAACGACCGAGGCCAGATCCTCAAGACCACGAAGGGTGGCGTGGACCAGGCGGCCTTCGCCTACGACGCCAATGACCGCCTGGTGCAGCGCGGCGACGCCGCGGGCACCACGACCTTCACCTGGGACGGCAAGGACCGGCTGAAGACCACCGTCGATCCGCTCACCGGTGTGACGGTCAGCTACGACTACGACAAGGCCAACCGGCTCACCTCGGCGTCGTACGGCGAGGGCGGGTCGCAGCGCACCTACGGCTACGACGCCCTGGACCGGGTGACCAGCGACGTGCTCAAGACCGGTGGCGGCGCGGATCTGGCGTCCATCACCTACGGGTACGACAAGGAGGACCGCCTGACCTCCAAGGTCACCGCCGGCACCGCGGGCGCGGGCAGCAACGGCTACACCTACGACTTCGCCGGGCGGCTCACCTCCTGGACCGACCCGTCCTCGACCACGACCACCTACGAGTGGGACGCGTCGGGGAACCGCACGCGGGCGGGCGACGACACCTTCACCTACGACGAGCGCAACCGCCTCACCTCCGGCGCAGGGGTCGACTACACCTACACCCCGCGCGGCACGCTGGCGTCGGCGACCAAGGACGGGACCGTCAGGGCCTTCTCCTTCGACGCGTTCGACCGGATGGTCGGCGACGGGAACGCCGACTACACCTACGACGCCCTCGACCGCATGACCGGCCGCACCAAGGGCGGCGCCACGACCAGGTACGTGTACGCCGACATGAGCAACGACCTGGTCGCGGTCACCGACGACGCCGGAGCGGTGTTGGAGGCCTACAGCCGGGGCGCCTTCGGCGACGTCGTGTCCGCCAAGATCGGTACGGGTGAGGCCCAGTTCCAGGTGGCCGACCGGCACGGTGACATCGTCGCGGCCTTCGCCGCGGGCGCGACCGGTCTGGCCGGCTCCACCGCCTACGACCCCTTCGGCAAGGTCGCCACGAGCTCTGGCACCCGGCCCCAACTCGGCTTCCAGGGCGAGTGGGCCGACGCCGACACCGGTCAGGTCAACATGCACGCCCGCTGGTACCAGCCCGGCACGGGCACCTTCACGAGCCGCGACACCTGGGACCTGGAACCCATCCCGTCGATTCAGGCCAACCGCTACACCTACGTGGGCGGAGCCCCTCTCGACCGCATGGACCCGACGGGACATCAGCAAGTGGAGGTCTGCCTCGCGGGTTACGCGTGTGGAGGCTATATCTGCAGCGGCGACTACTGCGCCACAACAGATTCCCACTGGCAGTGGTGGATTTCGTACATGGACTCACCTCAGTTCAAGGATAGCCAGCCGCAGATCTCGGACGAACGAGCCAGGGAACTCGGTGTGATGCCGAATGGGAGACCCGCTCCCAAGGACTATTGGGACCAACCCGCTGAGATTCGGGAAGCGTACTTGGTGATGTACAACCCGTACAAGAGCGATGTCCAGCTTGCCAAGAACTGGTCCCTGCTCAAGGACATCTACGAGAAAATGCAGGCGGAGGGAGGTGAATTGGAAGTCGTGCGCGGGAGAGGCGGGGCGCAATCGCTACAAGTTGCATGTAGAGGATGTAGGAATACAAAGAAGGGCGCGAAGGGTGGTATTGCGCCACCTCCCGCCAGTGAGGATGATAATGACTGGCTACAGTGGCTAAGTACTGTCGGCGTATGTAGTAAGCACGGTTTGGTCGCTTGCGGGCAGGTGGCGGCGATATCTGCGTACACGATGATGCAGACACGGGGCCTTAAAGGTCACAGTAATGCTCACAACGCTATTCGTCATTTCGCCTGGATGGCGGCGTTGTACATAGTGGTAGGCCCAGTGGTTGCCAATGATGTCGGCGAAGCTCACGAAGCGGGAGTCGGTAGGAAGAATTATCTCGACAGCGTCCGGGACAGGTACAACAATGCGATCGCGCTCCAGTATGCCGAGAACAATAAAGGCTCTCTGTATGCGACCTACTTGTTGTCGGCGCCTGGGCAGGGCATTCCCGACCTAGTCAATCGTCTCATCGATACGGGCGGCAGCAAGTACAACGCCGGCCAGTTGGCTGTGGTGGTGAGAGGTAACGTGGTCATCGGAGGGAAGGTAGTCTACCGTGGCTAGAGACCTTAATCGACTCGTCGGCGTCTTACTCGGTGGAGCGATCATATCTGCCACCTCCGTGGCGTGCTCGGGCGAGTGTAATGCTGCGGCTCAGCGATATTTCTCGATAGTCGAGAATGCGACGCAGAAATCTTTCGGTGGAGGTGTTCCCCATCCTGCGGATGAGGTATCGGGCTGCGACTCTGGGGATGATCCATCGGTTCTCATATGGATGGAGGAAAACGGCGACTCGGCGGTCGAGATCGCTGGTCGCATGGAACTGGATGACTGGAAGATGCTGTCTCGCCAGGAGGCGAGACGCTACCTGGGAGAAATTGCTCTTGAGAAACGTGCCGACGGGCAGACGCTTATTGCGGTGGTAAGAAGTGAGCCTGGAGTTCCTGGAAAGGTGGTCGAGGTGGTTCCTGAGGGCTGAATATGCCCTGGTCGTCCTCGGCTGAGACCTCGATGGGTCACGGAAAAACTGGGCCCTTAGGTATGATTTGTCGGCGGCGACACATTTCGCTGTGTGAGGTGAGGGCTGCCTACGTGCGCTTGCTTCAGCGGGTGCCGGGGATGCGGTCGGCGAGGGCGGCGTGGCGGTCGCGGAGCTCGCGCTTGAGGATCTTGCCGCTCGGGTTCTTCGGTAGCGCGTCCACGAACGCGACGGCCTTGGGCACCTTGAACGCGGCGAGCCGCGCCCGGACGTGGGTGCGCAGCTCCTCCTCGGTGATGCTCACGCCCGGCTTGGGCACCACGATCGCGACGACCGCCTCGATCCAGCTCGGGTGGCGGACCCCGACGACGGCCACCTCCGCTACCGCCGGGTGCTCGTAGATCACTTCCTCGACCTCGCGGCTGGCGACGTTCTCCCCGCCGGTTTTGATCATGTCCTTGATCCGGTCGACGACCGTCAGGTAGCCCTCCTCGTCCATCACGCCGAGGTCCCCGGAGTGGAACCAGCCGCCGCGGAACGCCTCGGCGGTCTTCTCGAGGTCGTCGAGGTAGCCGAGGATCGCGTGCGGGCTGCGGTGCACGATCTCACCGATCTCCCCGGGAGCGACGTCGTTGCCGTCGGCGTCCACGACCCTGGTCTCGACGTTCAGGGCGGCCTGGCCGGCCGAGCCCGCCTTGCGGATCTGGTCCTCCGGCTGCAGCATCACCGCGACCGGCGCCATCTCCGTCTGGCCGTAGAAGTTCCACAACCTTACGTCCGGCAGCCGCTCGCCGATCTCCCTGAGCACCTCGACCGGCATGATCGCCGCGCCGTAGTAGCCCTTGCGGAGCGAGGACAGGTCGCGCCGCTCGAAGTCCGGGTGCCGCAGCAGCGAGATCCACACCGTGGGCGGGGCGAAGAACTTCGTCACGCCGTGACGCTCGATCGCCTCCAGCACGGCGGCGGGGTCGGCCCCGGGGAGGATGTGGCTGGAGGCGCCCAGCTGGATGTCCGGCACCAGGAAGCAGTGCTGCTGGGCGCAGTGGAAGAGCGGCATCGCGTGCAGTTCCACGTCGTCGCGGTTCATGCCGCCGTCGATGACACAGCTGGCGTACTGCGCGATCAGCGCGGCGTGGGACAGCACGGCGCCCTTCGGGCGTGACTCCGTGCCCGAGGTGTAGAGGATCTGCGCCGGGTCGTCCGGCCCGATCGGCACGACCGGCTCGGCGGCCTCCTCGGTGAGCAGCGAGTCGAACGGCTCCCAGCCCTCGTCCGCCGTGCCGTACACCATGCGCAGCCGCAGCCCGTCGGCCTGCTTGGCCGCGTCCCGCGCCACGGGCAGCAGGGAGTCCTGCGCGATCAGCGCGACCGCGCCGGAGTGGGACAGCACGTAGGCGATCTCGTCGGCCCCGAGCATGAAGTTCACCGGCACGAGGACGGCCCCGGCGCGGGCCACGCCGAAGATCGTGCGCACGTAGTCCACGCTGTTGCGGGACAGCACTGCCACCCGGTCTCCGGGACGCACACCCCGCGCGGCCAGGGCGCCCGCGACCCGCGTCGCGTCCTCGTCGAGCTCCGCGTACGTACGGGACGGTGCAGTCGGGGATTGGGCAGTGGGGGATTGGGCCGCGTCCGCCACGGCCAGGCGGCCGGGGTGGCGCCGGGCGGAGCGCCGGAGCAGGTCCGCGAGCGACTGGCGGCGAGCGAGGGCGACATCCGGCGACGCGGGGGACATGAGCGGCTCCAACACCAGAACAGAGGAAACTTCTGGATCAGCCTAGTGAGAAGCGCTCGCCTTGGGGAGGGGCCGCCCCCGGCTCTGCCCGAGCACCCCGGCTCTGTCCACCCGCCCCGCCCTGCCCATCCCGCCTCGGCTCTGCCCGCCCCGCCCAAGGCCCTCCATCCTCGACGGCCGGGACTTTGTGCCGCGGTGAGCCTAGACGAGTAAGTCCTAAGCCCGGTCAGTGGTCGTAGGCGATCAGTGATCGGGTGATGGGCTGGTTGGTGGCGCGGTTGTGCCAGATGGCGGCGGTCAGCGCGAGGATGCGCTGGGCGACGCGGGC
>NZ_JABBXA010000021.1 GCF_014161445.1 Microbispora sp. H13382 | reverse complement strand
GGAGGGGTTGTCGCAGAAGATCGTCAAGGGTGAGGTGCCCGAGACGCTGAAGGACAAGCAGCTCTACACCCTGGATCTGGGTGCGCTGGTGGCCGGTTCCCGCTACCGCGGTGACTTCGAAGAGCGCCTGAAGAAGGTGCTCAAGGAGATCCGTACCCGGGGCGACATCATCTTGTTCATCGACGAGCTGCACACGCTGGTCGGTGCGGGCGCCGCCGAGGGCGCCATCGACGCCGCGAGCATCCTCAAGCCGATGCTGGCCCGCGGCGAGCTCCAGACCATCGGCGCCACCACTCTCGACGAGTACCGCAAGCACCTGGAGAAGGACGCCGCGCTTGAGCGGCGGTTCCAGCCGATCCAGGTGGCCGAGCCGTCGCTGTCGCACACGATCGAGATCCTCAAGGGTCTGCGGGACCGGTACGAGGCGCATCACCGGGTGTCGATCACCGACGGGGCCCTCGTCGCGGCCGCCACCCTCGCCGACCGTTACATCAGTGACCGGTTCCTGCCGGACAAGGCGATCGACCTGATCGACGAGGCGGGCTCCCGGATGCGGATCCGCCGGATGACGGCGCCGCCGGACCTGCGGGAGTACGACGAGAAGATCGCGAACGTGCGGCGGGAGAAGGAGTCCGCGATCGACGCGCAGGACTTCGAGAAGGCCGCGGCGTTGCGTGATCAGGAAAAGCAGCTGCAGCTGAAGCGGGAGCGGCGGGAGAAGGAGTGGAAGGCCGGCGACATGGATGTCGTGGCCGAGGTGACCGAGGAGCTCATCGCCGAGGTCCTGGCCACCGCCACCGGTATCCCGGTGTTCAAGCTGACCGAGGAGGAGTCCCAGCGGCTGCTCCGCATGGAAGACGAGCTGCACAAGCGGATCATCGGTCAGGACGACGCGATCAAGGGACTGTCCCGGTCGATCCGCCGTACGCGCGCCGGTCTGAAGGACCCGCGCCGTCCGGGTGGGTCGTTCATCTTCGCCGGCCCGTCGGGTGTCGGTAAGACCGAGCTGTCCAAGGCGCTGGCGGAGTTCCTGTTCGGCGACGAAGACGCGCTGATCATGCTCGACATGTCGGAGTTCATGGAGAAGCACACCGTCTCGCGGCTGTTCGGCTCCCCGCCCGGTTACGTCGGGTACGAGGAGGGCGGTCAGCTGACCGAGAAGGTGCGGCGCAAGCCGTTCTCGGTCGTGCTGTTCGACGAGATCGAGAAGGCCCACCCCGACATCTTCAACTCGCTGCTGCAGATCCTGGAGGACGGTCGGCTGACCGACGCCCAGGGCCGGGTGGTGGACTTCAAGAACACCGTCATCATCATGACGACCAACCTCGGCACCCGGGACATCTCCAAGGGCATCGGGGTCGGGTTCGCCCGCGCCAACGACACCGAGTCGAACTACGACCGGATGAAGGCCAAGGTGCAGGAGGAGCTCAAGCAGCACTTCCGGCCCGAGTTCCTCAACCGTGTCGACGACATCGTGGTCTTCCACCAGCTGACGCCCAAGGAGATCATCCAGATCGTGGACCTGATGCTCGCCCAGGTGGCCGAGCGCCTCAAGGACCGCGACATGGGCCTGGAGCTGACCCCGGCCGCCAAGCAGCTGCTGGCCGACCGCGGGTACGACCCGGTCATGGGCGCCCGCCCGCTGCGCCGGACCATCCAGCGGGAGCTGGAGGACACGCTGTCGGAGAAGATCCTCTACGGCGAGCTGCGGCCCGGCCAGGTCGTCAAGATCGACATCGAGGGCGAAGGCGACGCGGCCAAGTTCACCTTCGCCGGCGAGGCGAAGAGCCCGTCGGTCCCGGACTCGGCGGCCTCGATCGCGGAGGCGATCCAGCACTGATCGGTCCGCGATAACCCGTTCCACCTGAGGGGCGCTCCGCACGGAGCGCCCCTCGGTCGTTTTCCGGCCTACCGTGTGCGATCACCCGGGTCCCGAAAAGCGAGAACCGGTATCACGCCACCAAACGTAGTACTACACTGTGTAGAGTCAGCCGCGCGTCCGGCATGCCGCGAACGCGTGGGGACAGGCATGTCATCCCCGCGGCGTACCGGACAATCCGCTGCGGGGCGGACGCGCCGGACCGGGCGCACGGGGGAAGCTCGGTCCACCCGGGCGAGATCCCGGTGGTAGGAGGACCGGAGTCCCGTGCGGTCGGGACACGCCCTGTGGGCGAAATAGCGGTCCGGAAGTGCACAAGCCTTGGAGGCAGCTGATGCGCCTGTTGCACGACGACGGGACGCTGGTTCACCTGGCCTACAACGCGGGCGTACATCCCGCCGAGGATCTGGAGAACCTGATCGCCCACCTCACGCGCTACGCCGTGCCGGTGCGCAGGAAGCTGGGAGTCGACCGGCTGGGGATCGGCCTGTGGCTCGCCCCCGCCGTGGCGGACCATCTCATCGCCGATCGCATCGAGCTCGTACGGCTGCGCCGGTCGCTGGAGGAGCGCGGCCTGGAGTGTGTGAGCCTGAACGGCACCGGCGGGCGCAACCAGGAGGTCCCGGGACCCGACTGGGCCAAGCCCGAGCGCTACCGCTACACCATGGCGCTGGCGAAGATCCTCGCGTTCCTGCTGCCGGATGACGTGCAGTTGGGCAGCATCTCCACCATCCCGATCGGCTGGCGCCGCGACTGGCCCGCCGACCTGCACTCGATCGCCTCCCGCCGGCTCGACCGGCTGTCGCGTGAGCTTCGCGGCCTCTACAGCGTCACCGGAAAGACGATCAGGGTCGGCTTCGAGCCCTGGCCCGGCTGCGTCCTGGAGACCACCGAGCAGGCCCTGGAGCGGGTCTGCGACTTCGACTCCGATCACCTCGGCGTCTGCCTCGACGCCTGCCACCTGTCCTGCGGGGCAGAAGAGCCGGACGCGGCGCTGCGCGGGCTGGCTCTCGCCGGGGCTCCCGTGGTCAGGTTGAACCACGTGCACAACCACAGCCAGGAGATCCCCAGCACCCAGCCGGTGATCGCCGACACGCTCGCCGCGATCCTGTCCGGGGCGGTGAACGGCACCGCGCACATCGAGGTGGAGGCCCACGACGGGACCGCCCCCAAGACGAAGGGGCCGGCCGCGCTGGTGGCGAAGCTCGCCGACGATCTCGACTGGACCCGCCGCAACCTCACCGCGCTCGGCCTCAAGCTCGCCGCCTGACAGGCGCCCCCGGAGCGTCCGCGACGAGCGGGTCGCGGGGGCCACTGCGCGGTGCGGCACCGGGGCGGCCGTCTTCGCCGCCGCCCCGGTGCCGCGACGTCGGTCAGCCGTCCCAGCCGGGTGGGGGGCCGAGCGGTGCCTCGTCGCTGTCCACGAGCGTGCAGGGCGCGACGGGCCCGTTGGAGATGTTCGCCCAGATGCCGGCGGTCTTCTCGTCGGCGGACACGCTGAACTCCAGCACCGCCGTCTGCCCGGGCTTGACCGCGGCCGGGTCGATGCGGAACTCCGGCTCGTCGGGCGGCCAGATCAGGAACGGCCTGCCGTCGGCAGGGTGCTGTGCCTCCTGCCGGGACAGGAAGCTCGTGCTGCGGGGCTGAGGCGAGCATCGCTTTCCTACGGGGATGTAGTCGACGACCGCGTTCACCCCCATGCCGCGGAGCGTGGCCTCCAGCGGCTCGGGGTCCTTCGCCTGGTTGATGGTGATGGTGAGCGTCCCGTCGGCGTTCTTCGACACGGCGTACGCGGGCGTGCCGCCGCCGAGGAGCGCCGGAACGCCCACGGCCACTGCGACGCCCAGGGCCAGCGCGGGGGCCAGGAGGGCGGGGCGGAGCGGGCGTCGCCGGGGGCGCCCCGCCGACCTGCGGATTTCCGACATGACGAACTCCTTGAGTACGCGGTGGCGGCCGTTCGGGAGTCGTGGTTCCACCTCGAACGGCAGCAACCCGGCCAGCGCCTCGCGCTCACCCTTGTTCATGGGTTCTCCTCCCGTACGGACCGGACCACGCTGTCGTGGTCACCCTTTACCTGTCGCCGCACGGAGGCCCGTTGCCGTTCCGCGGCGAGTTTCTCCAGCTTCTTGCGCGCCCTGGACAGACGGGACCTGACGGTCCCCACGGCGACGCCCAGCGCCTGGGCCGCCTCGGCATGGTCGAGCTCCGACCACACGCAGAGCGCGAACACCTCCTGCTCCTGGCGGCGGAGCGAGCCGAATGCCTCCTGGATCGCGGCCAGCCACTCGGCAGCGTGAATGCGGTCGATGAGCTCGTCGGTGAAGTCGGGGACGGGATGGCCTCGGGGCATCCTGGCCAGCGCGTCGTCGTACCGCCTCGCGGCCCGGCGCAGATTCCGCGCCACGTTGGTCGCGATCCCCAGCACCCATGGCCGCAGGGACCCGCCGTCGGCGTCGAGCCGATCTCGCAGCCGCCACGCCTCCAGAAAGGTCAGCGACAGCACGTCCTCTGCGGCCGACCAGTTCCCGGTCAGCCGTAAGGCGTGGCTGAACACCGGCCGGGCCATCTCCTCGAAGAGCGCCTCGAACGCCTCGGCATCCCCGTCACGTATCCGGGCGCGCAGTGACATGTCCACACACAAGCACTGTCCGACCGGTCACCCTCATTCCCGCCGGCTTCTTCCGCGGTGCCCGGTAAGGGCTGCGGCGCGCAGGGGCGATGATCGGCCCGGTTCACTTCCGGCGGGCAGGCGGCTCCTCCGGAGCGCCGAGCAGGGCGCCGTGCCCCGCCTCCCGGACGGCCGGGGTCAGGAGGGAAGCTGGTAGGTGCCGTCGGGAAGGACCTCGGCCAGGCCGTCATCCAGCAGGCCGTCCAGCGCGCGCTCGCGCTGCACGTGGTCGGCCCAGACCGTGTCGAGCGCCTCCTTGGGGACCGGTCCGTGCGCCTCGCGGAGCACGGCGAGCAGGCGTCCGCGGCACTGCCGGTCGGTCCCCGCGTACGTCTGGCCCTGGCGCGCCGGGCCGTCGTGGGCCGGGCGCCCGGCCAGCCGCCAGGCGCACTGCGCGGTGACCGGGCAGCGCTCGCAGCGGGGCGCCCTGGCCGTGCACACCAGCGCGCCCAGCTCCATCACGGCCACGGCCCAGCGTGGCGCGCCGACCGGGGGCACGAGCGACTCCGCGAGCCGCCGCTCGGCCGCCGTCGGCGCCTTCGGCGGGTACTCCTCGCCGCGCACCGTCCTGGCCAGCACCCGCCGCACGTTCGTGTCGAGCACCGCGTGGCTGCCGCCGTACGCGAAGCTGGCCACGGCCGCCGCCGTGTAGTCGCCGATCCCGGGCAGTGCCCGCAGCTCGTCGTACGTGGACGGCACGCGGCCGGCGTGGTCGGCCGTGATGGCCCGGGCGCACGCGTGGAGGTTGAGCGCCCTGCGCGGATAGCCGAGCCGCCCCCAGTGGCGCACGGCCTCGCCGGGGGACTCCTTCGCGAGCGCATCCGGGGTGGGCCAGCGCTCCATCCACTCGGTCCAGATCGGCAGCACCCGGGCGACGGGCGTCTGCTGGAGCATGATCTCGCTCACCAGGATGCCCCACGGGGTCGCGTCGGGCCGCCGCCAGGGCAGGTCGCGGTTGTGCTCGGCGTACCAGTCGAGGATGGGCTCACGCAGGGAGGCGGACACGCACCGACTGTACCGGGCCGCACCGGGCTGGAACGGGGCGCCTGATTGCGCAAAGGTCCGGCGAGGCTCCGACCTGGGAAAGGGCAAGGTTCAGCGAGCCGTTACCTCTGACCCGCCAGGGCTCTCCATACTGTCCGTATGGATCCGGACACATTCCGTGGCGACGTGGGTGTCGAGGGGGCGGACGTCTACTGGCGCCGCCGTGTGTCGGTGCTCACGGGGATGCTCGTCGTGGTGGCGGTCGTGGCATGGGCGTGCAGCAGCGCCTCAGGACGGTCGGACGAGACCGCCGCGGCCGTCAGGGCGACCCCGTCCGACCGGCTGGTCGTCTCGCTGCCCGCCGGCCTGGCTCCGAAGACGCCCGCCGCCTCCGCCGCCGTGCCGGGGCAACCGTCGCCGTCCGCCTCCGCGGGCGTCTCGCCCTCACCCGGCAAACCCCGGCGCCCGGGCGATCCCTGCGACGAGAGGGACCTCGTGCTCGCGCTGCAGACCGGCCAGGACGTGTACGGCAAGGGCGTCACGCCGAACTTCCTGCTGACGGTCGTGAGCACGGGCAAGGTCGAGTGCACCGTCGACGTCGGGCCGCGCACGCTGGAGATGCGGGTGCTGTCGGGCGGCGAGCGCGTGTGGTCGACGGCCGACTGCGTGGCGGGCGACGGCGTGGACAGGCAGTTGCTGCAGCGCGGCATCCCCTATGTCCAGAACATCCGATGGGACCGCCACCGCTCGGGGAGCACGTGCGCGGGCAAGCGGTCGCCCGCCGACCCCGGGACGTACGTCGCGACGGCGCACGCGGGCCGGCTCAAGAGCCCGAAGATCGTCTTCCATCTGCGCTGAGAGAGGGCACTGAGAGGCGGACGCGGAAAGACGGGCGTCATGGCGGGGGGCGGGCCGCCGCCCCCGCGAGCCGCCATCGCCGGCACGAGCTGCACGCCCGCCTCGGTGAGGCTGTAGCGGATCAGGGTCTCGTGCCTCAGCCATCGAATCTGATTGCACTTCGCAACCGGTCGTGTTAACGTCACCCAACAGCTTGCATACTGCAATCAGTTTCTGGAGGCGTGGTGCGACCGACGCGCGAGCGTATCGACCGGCGCTACAGCGACGAGCGGGCCGAGGCGGTCCCGTGGACCGACGCCGAGGCGAGGCTGGCCGCGGCGGAGGTCGCCTGGATTGTGACCGTACGGCCGGACGGCCGTCCTCACGCGACGCCGATGGTCCCGGTGGTCCATGAGGGGAAGGTCTACTTCCACACCGGCAGCACGGAGGTGAAGTACGACAACCTCCAGGCCAATCCACACGTGCTCGTGCTTGCCGGCGACACCGCCTGGGACCGCGGCCTCGACGTCGTCGTGGAGGGGACCGCCGTGCCGGTGACCGACGACGCTCTGCTGCGGCGGCTCGCCGAGCTGTATCGCGGTCGCTGGGACGGCCGCTGGCTGCTCGACGTCCAGAACGGTGCCGTGGACTCCGAGAGGCCCGATACCCAGGTCGTGGTCTTCGAGGTCAGACCGGACAAGGCGTACGGCCACGCCAAGGGCGACCCGTTCGGCCAGACCAACTACCGCTTCTGACGCAGGGCAGCGACAGAGCGCTCAGGAAAGGGCATCATGCGGCTTCTTCTCACATCCGCCGGCATCGCGAACGCGAGCATCCACAACGCGCTGGTCGACCTCCTGGGCAAGCCGATCGCCGAGTCCAACGCCCTCTGCATCCCCACCGCGGCATACGGGCACCCCCAGGTCACTCCTGTCGGCGCATGGCGTTTCATCAGTGGGAAGTCCGCCCTGCCCATGTGCGAGTTGGGGTGGAAGTCCGTGGGAGTGCTGGAGCTCACCGCGCTGCCCAGCATCGGTGAAGAGCGCTGGGTCCCCTGGGTCCGGGAGGCGGACGTCCTGCTGGTGAACGGCGGCGATGCGCTCTACCTGTGTCACTGGATGCGGCAGTCCGGGCTGGCGGATCTCTTGCCGTCGCTGAGCGAGACGGTCTGGGCGGGACTGAGCGCCGGGAGCATGGTGATGACCCCCCGTATCGGGGAGGACTTCGTCCAGTGGAAGCCGCCCTCCGGTGACGACAGCACCCTGGGCGTCGTCGACTTCTCGATCTTCCCGCACCTGGATCACGAACTCCTGCCGGAGAACACCATGGCCGAGGCGGAAAGATGGGCGGCCGGCATCCCGAATCGGGCGTATGCGATCGACGATGAGACCGCCATCAAGGTAATCGACGGTCATGCCGAGGTCGTCTCCGAGGGGCGCTGGAAGCTGTTCACCCCCTGAATCATGAACGTCGACGACCTTCCCGTCCTCGTGCTCGCCCCGCCGTGGCCGAGCGCTCCTCAGCCGCTCCGGCAGGTCATCGAGTCGACCTGCCGCGCATCGATCAGAGATAGCGCTCCAGGATGGACGACTCGGCGAGCCGGGACAGGCCCTCGCGGACGCTGCGCGCCCGGGTCTCGCCCACGCCGCCGACGGCCTGGAGGTCGTCGGTGCTTGCCGCGAGCAGCTTCTGCAGGCCGCCGAAGTGGCTCACGAGCCGGTCGACGATCGCCCCGGGCAGGCGGGGGACCTTGGTGAGCAGCCGGAAGCCGCGCGGGCTGACCGGCGTGTCGAGCGCGTCGCCGCCGTGGTGGCCGAGGATCTGGGCCACCTTCGACAGGTCGAGCAGGTCGCCGGAGGACAGCTCGTCCAGCTCCCGCATGGCGTCGGCGTCCCCGTACGGCCGGGCGCCGAGCGAGCCGGGCGCGTAGTCGCGGATGATCTGCACGCGGTCGGTCTCCACGCCGGCGAACAACTCGTCGAGCTGCAGGGACAGCAGCCGCCCGTCGGTGCCGAGCTCGACGACGTATCCCTCGATCTCACGGGCGATGCGGCGGACCATCTCCAGGCGCTGCACGACGACGGCCACGTCGCGGACCGTGACGAGGTCCTCGATCTCCAGGGCCGACAGGTTGCCGGAGACCTCGTCGAGCCGCTTCTTGTAGCGTTCGAGCGTCGCCAGGGCCTGGTTGGCCTTGGACAGGATCGCGGCCGACTCCTCCAGCACGTGACGGATGCCGTCGAGGTAGAGCGCGATGATCCGCATCGACTTGCTGATCGCGATGACCGGGAGCGAGGTCTGCCTGGCCACCCGCTGCGCCGTACGGTGCCGGGTGCCGGACTCGTCGGTGGGGATGGCCGGGTCGGGCACGAGGTGCACGGCGGCCCGCACGATCCTGAGGTGGGCCGTGTCGAGCACGATCGCGCCGTCCATCTTGGCCAGCTCGCGCAGGCGGGTCGCGGAGAACTCGACGTCGAGCGTGAAGCCGCCGGTGCAGATGTCCTCGACCGTGCGGTCGTACCCGAGGACGATCAGGCCGCCGGTGTGGCCGCGCAGGATGCGCTCCAGGCCGTCACGCAACGCCGTCCCCGGGGCGAGCGAGGCGAGCACGGCCCTTCTGCGGTCGTCGATCGCCTTGTCGTTGTCCAGCACATGCACCCCAGTGGGCTCGCCCGGTCGTATCCGTCAGATCGTCGTCCTACCGATCCCTTGTCGTGGCGAGGTCCGCGAGGCGCTCCGTGGACGGCCCTGTGAAAGCCCCTCGGGACGCGGGGGCGAGACCACGGCCGACGGGCAGGCAACAGAGCTTACCGGCGTCACGCCGTGCTCACCGGTGTCACTGCCGATCACGGCGCTCACCGCATGAGGTTGAGCGCGTCCCACACGTTCTCCACCTCCGTGACCTCGAAGCCCGGCGCGAACGGCGTCGTACGGCCGGCCGGTGAGCGCAACGCCACGAGGCGGCCCCGGCTCGCCGACGCCTCCAGGCGGGGGCCTTCCTCTTCGAGCGAGCCGGAGGGCACCAGCGCCCTGGTGAAGCCGAGCCGGGCCGCCTCGGCCAGCCGCCGCCGCACCTCCCGCACGGGCCGCAGCTCGCCCGCCAGGCCGACCTCGCCCAGCGCGACGAGCCCGGCGGGCAGTGCCTGGTCGCCGGCCGCGCTCACGACCGACAGCATCAGCGCCAGGTCCACGGCGGGGTCGGTCAGGCGGATCCCGCCCACCGTCGCCGTGAAGACGTCGCACTTGCCGATCTTGGCGTGGAGCCGCCGCTCCATGACGGCGAGCACCATCGCCACCCGGTAGGAGTCGAGGCCGGAGGAGGTGCGGCGGGGCTGGGGAGCTTCGGTCGGGCCGACCAGGGCCTGCAGTTCGGCGGGAATCGGCCGGGTGCCCTCGATGGTCACGGTGACGCAGGTGCCCGGCACCGGCTCGGGATGGCGGGAGACGAACAGCCCGCTCGGGTCGGTGATCCCGGTGATGCCGCGCTCGTGCAGGTCGAAGCAGCCCACCTCGTCGATCGGGCCGAACCGGTTCTTCACCGCGCGCACCAAGCGCAGCCGTGAGTTGCGGTCGCCCTCGAAATGGAGCACGACGTCGACCAGGTGCTCCAGCACCCGGGGCCCGGCGATCGTGCCGTCCTTGGTCACGTGGCCCACGAGCACCGTGGACATGGCCCGTTCCTTGGCGAGGCGCACCAGGTTGCCGGCGACCTCCCTGACCTGGGTCACGCCGCCGGGCACTCCGGTCGCGTCGGCCGAGCCGATCGTCTGCACCGAGTCGACGATGAGCAGGCTCGGCTGCACCTTCTCGACGTGCGCCACCAGGGCGGACAGGTCGGTCTCCGCGGCCAGGTAGAGCCTGTCCTCGATCGCTCCGATGCGGTCGGCCCGCATGCGCACCTGGGCGGCCGACTCCTCACCGGTCACGTACAGGACGGTCTCGCCCCGGGCGGTGCGGGCGGCGGCCTCCAGGAGCAGCGTCGACTTCCCGATGCCCGGCTCTCCCGCGAGGAGCACGGCCGCGCCCGGGACGAGGCCGCCGCCGAGCACGCGGTCGAGCTCGGGCACCCCGGTCGTCCGCGCGCTGACGGACTCGGCCTTCACCTGGCCGATCGGGACGGCGGGGGCGGAGACCGCGCCCGGCTTGACGACGTGGACGCCCTGCCGCGCCCCGGCCTCCTCGACTGTGCCCCACGCCTGGCACTCCCCGCACCTGCCGACCCACTTGACCGTGGTCCAGCCGCACTCGCCGCACCGGTACGCCGGTTTCGCTGCCTTGCTCACGTGCCGGAGGTTACCGGCCGCCGCCGACAATCCGTCTAGTTTTCCGGCTTCTCCGGCTTCTCCGGCACGTAGAAGCCGGTGGTGCCGGCGACCGCGGTGGCCACCACGTCGTCCGGCGCGCCGGAGGCCCGGTATGCCTCGCCCCACAGGTCGCTGCTGAGCCTCATGAGCTCCCGTGCCTCCTCCGACTGCTCCCACGCCGAGGGGTCGTCCATCATCTCGCCGCGCAGATGCAGCCCGAGGCCGAGCAGTGCCAGGTCCCAGCCGACGCCCGTGGCCCCCGGCCCGAACCGGTCCCAGAACTCCGGCGGCACCACGGCGACGTGCTCCAGCTCGAACACGGTGCGCTCGTCGCCGTCCGCGCTCAGCCGCACCTCGACCTCGCTGAAGCCGGGGTTCTCGCCGAACAGCCAGCTCACCCGCAGCAGCCGCGGCGGCTCGCAGGCCAGGATCTCCCCGCCCGCGTTGCCCTGGAGCTGGTAGTGCCCGCCGAGCTTCAGTTCGCCGCTCACCGGCAGGAACCAGCGGCCGATCCGCTCGGGGTCGGTGCAGGCGTCCCAGACGTCCTCGACGCCGGTGTCGTAGGTGCGCCGCAGCAGCACCGTGCGGGCCTCACCCTCCGGCAGGTCGCGCCTGCCGACCGTGCGGTGGGCTCGGTTGATCATTTCGGTGTAGTCGCTCATGGCCGCTCTTCCTCGTCGGTCCGCCCGTCGTGGGCTGTGTCGTGGGCTGTGTGGTGAGCATCCCCGCCGCTGAGCCGCCGCTCCCGTTTTCCCCGCGCCAGCTCGGTCCCGAGCGCGTCGAGCCGCTGCTCCCAGAAGCCGCGGAACCGCTCCAGCCATGCGGCGACCTCCCGCAGGGGCGCGGGGTCGACGGCGTAGAGCCGCCGGGTGCCCTCGGCCCGTACGGACGTGAGCCCGGACTCGCGGAGCACCCGCAGGTGCTGGGAGACCGCCGGCTGTGTGATCCCGAACTCGGCGCGGATGACCGAGGTCAGCGCGCCCGACGTCTGCTCGCCCCGCGAGAGCAGCTCCAGGATTCGGCGTCGCACCGGATCCCCCAGCGCGTCGAATGCGTGCACGCGCCCACTATGCCGAGAGCCGCTTATAGAAGTCAATGCTTATATAAGTGCCTCTCGGTAAAGGAGGAGGCCGGGCTAGAAGTGGCCCGCGAGGTCGGCGAGCAGCAGGCGCTTCGGCTTGGCGCCCCTGATCTGCTGGACCACCTCGCCGTTCCGATAGAGGTTGAGCGTGGGGAAGCCCAGGATGTCGTAGCGCTGCGCGATCTCCTGGTGCTCGTCGGCGTTGATCTTGGCGACCGTCAGCCGGTCGCCGTACTCGGCGGCGATCTCCTCGAGGATCGGGGCGATCATCTTGCAGGGCGGGCACCAGTCGGTCCAGAAGTCCACCAGCACCGGCTTGTCGCTGCGCAGCACCTGCTCGTCGAAGTTCTCCGCGGTCAGCGTGATCATCATTCTCCTCGTCGTGGCAACAGGCAGCCGGGGCACGCCTCGGCGAACTGGGCGGCCACCTCGGACCGGCGGGCCAGCAGGTCGCGGATCCGGTCGTCGATCTCTGCCAGCTTGCGCCGGTAGACCGCGACCGACTCGGGGCAGGAGCTCCCGGACGGATGGCCGGACCGCAGGCAGTCCACGAACGGCCGGGCGTCGTCCAGCGTGAAACCGACCGACATCAGCCCCCGGATCTCGGTGACGATCCGGACGTCCGACTCGTCGTACTCGCGATATCCGTTCGCCGAGCGGCGCGACCGGATGAGCCCCCGCTGCTCGTAGTAGCGCAGCGCCCGGGTGCTCACTCCCGCGCGCCGGGCCAGCTCGCCGATCCGCATCGGCCCTCCTCGGCCTCGTCCACCCGCTGCGGCCCTCGTACGGGACACGACGGTAAAGCTTGACGCCAACGACAAGGTCAAGCGTGGAGCTCAGAATTCCCGCCAGCGCAGGACGTTCGGGTAGGCGATCTCCAGGCCGTCGATCTCGCGCAGCGCCTCGGCGGCCACCTCGGGCGTGAACTCGATGCGCAGCACCGCCTCGAGGTCGGCCCTGGACCGGAACGTCATCCGCAGGTCCAGCTCCTCGCGCCGCCAGCCCTGCCGGGACCAGAAGCGTTCCACGGCGTCGGGGGAGTACGTCGGCAGCGACTGCCGGAACCAGCGGCCGAAGTCGCCGCGGGCGGCGTCCACGTCCACCACGAAGGCCGTGCCGCCCCGGCGCAGCACCCGCCCCAGCTCGCGCAGCCCCGGCTCGCAGCCGGGCCCGAAGAAGTACGCCCAGCGCGCGATCGCCACGTCGGTCGAGGCATCGGGCAGGGGCAGCGCCTGGGCGGTGCCCGTACGGACCGTGACGTTGGGCAGCGGCGCGCAGCGGGCGGCGGCCGTGGCGGCCAGGCCGCCGTGCGGCTCCACGCCCACGACCCGCCCGGCGGACGCGGCGAGCGCGGGCAGGTGGAAGCCCGCGCCGCAGCCGATCTCGACCACCGTCGCGCCGTCCCAGGGCCGTACGGCCCGCATCGCCGCCTCGGCCGCGCCCGCGGGTCCCACGGCGAGGTTCTCCAGCTCGTAGATCTGGGGAGTGTTCCAGATGTTCGGGCTGGGCACCGCCCCGCTCACGATCCGTGCCATGGCGCCCACATTAGTTCGCGACCTTGGGTAGTTGATTGTGGCGAAGCGGCGTACGGCGCGGGTGCGGCTTAGGCTGGATCCGTGAACGGGCGCAGGGAGCGAACGGACGGCCACGGCCACGGGACTGGAACGTGCCCGGGGGCCGCCAGGGGAGGCTGGCCTCATGAGTGACATCCGCGTGCCCAGTGGCAAGGTGGCGCTGTCGACCGCGTCGGTGTACCCGGAGCGTACGCCGGACGCCTTCGAACTGGCCGCCCGGCTCGGGTACGACGGCGTAGAGATCATGGTTGGACAGGACCCGGTCAGTCAGGACGTCGAGGTCCTCCAACGGCTGCGCGACCACTACCAGATTCCGATCCTGGCCGTGCACGCGCCCTGTCTGCTGGTGACCCAGCGGGTGTGGGGCCGCGACCCGTGGATGAAGCTGCGCAGGGCCCGCGAGGCGGCCGAGCGGCTGGGCGCGCAGACCGTCGTGGTCCACCCGCCCTTCCGCTGGCAGCGCGACTACGCGAGAGAGTTCGAGAAGGGTCTGGCCCGGATGCGCGAGGAGACCGACGTCGTCTTCGCGGTGGAGAACATGTTCCCGCTGCGGGCCAGGGGCAACGAGGTCGTGCCGTACGCGCCGGACTGGAACCCCGTCGACTACGACTTCCCCGACGTGACGCTCGACCTGTCCCACACGGCGGTGTCCGGCACCGACGCCATGGAGATGGCGACCAAACTGGGCGACCGGCTGGCCCATCTGCACCTGGCCGACGGCGTGGGCACCACCAACAAGGACGAGCACCTGGTGCCGGGCCGGGGGACCCAGCCCTGCGCGCCGATCCTGGAGCGCCTGGCCGGCAACGGGTACCAGGGGCTGGTCGTCCTGGAGATCAACACGCGTAAGGCCACGAGCCGTTCCGAGCGCATCGAGGACCTGACCGAGGCGCTCGCCTTCGCGAGGCTCCACTTCGCCGCCTCGTCGACGGCCTCATGAACGAACGACTCGCCGACAGCCATCGGGTTTTCGACCGCGTCTCCCAGGAGTACGACGCGGCCAGGCCGCACTACCCGGAGGCCCTCTACCTGGCGCTGGAGACCCTGTCGGGGATCCGGCTCGCCGGGGCGACCGTGATCGACGTCGGAGCGGGCACCGGCATCTCGGCCCGCGGCCTGCTCGACCGCGGCGCCCGGGTCGTCGCCGTGGACCGCGGGGAGCGGATGCTGGCGCGCCTGCGTGTCCGTACGGACTGCCCGGCGTTGCTGGCCGACGGGAACGACCTGCCCCTCCGCGCGGGCGCAGCCGACCTGGTGACGTACGCCCAGTCGTGGCACTGGCTGGACCCCGCGCTGTCGGTGGCCGAGGCCGTACGGGCGATCGGCGACGGCGGCGCGGTCGCGGGCTGGTGGAACACGGTGGACCCCGGCAAGGCGGACTGGCTGGCGGCCAACCAGGTGCGGCTCGCCGAGTCGTGCCCCGGCTACATCGGGCCCGTGCTGCCCGGATGGAGTATGCCGCCGATGGCCGCGGCGATGTCCGACTCGGGACTCGCCGTCGCCGAGACCTGGGTCGACTGGACCAGGTCGGTGCCGCTGGAGGACTTCCTCACCGACCTGCGCTCCCACTCGTACATCGCGAGCATGGAGGGCGGTGTGGCGACGGAACTGCTCGCCCGGGAGCGCGCGGAGCTCGGCCGGGTCTTCCCCGACGGGCGGCTGACCGTCCCCATGCGCGTGTATCTCGCGGTGGGCCGCAAGGGTCGGCGGGGAGCGATGTGACGACAGATGTGCCGGAGGTCTCGGGCGGCGCGCGGCGACCGGGACGGCGGCCCGGCCGGCGTCCGGGTGCGGCGGACACGCGCGGCGAGATCCTGGCCGCGGCGCGCCGGGTCTTCGCCGAGAAGGGGTTCGACAAGGCCACGATCCGCGGCATCGCCCGGGAGGCCGGTGTGGATCCGGCTCTCGTCCACCACTACTTCGACAGCAAGGAGGGGATGTTCGTCGCGGCCATGCGGCTGCCGATGGACCCCTCGTCGGCGCTTCCCCTCATCCTGTCGGGACCGCGTGAGGAGGTCGGCGAGCGCCTCGTCCGCTTCATCCTGACGATGACGGCGGATCCGGCGGCCAGAGAGCCGCTGCTGGGGCTGGTGCGGACGGCGATGGTGAACGAGCAGGCCGTCGGCATGGTGCGGGAGTTCTTCACGACGGCCATCCTCGGCCGGGTGGGCGAGGCGCTGGACGTTCCGCCGCTGCGGATGCAGGCCGCCTTCGCGCAGTTGTTCGGCGTGGTGATGACGCGGTACATCCTCAGGTTCGAACCGATGGCCTCCGCCGACATCGAGGAGCTCGTCGCGCTGCTGGCCCCGACCGTGCAGCGTTACCTGGCCGGATAGGTTGGGACCACCCCTCGCATACCCTCTTGTAGAGCTTTGTTCTAGTATCGTGCCGCCGGCGGGGACTGCGGTGACCAGAACCACTCGCCGAGCGTGACGCAGAATAAGTTACTCGCCGGTACCATTCGGGAAGCGAAGGCGTTATCCACAGGGCGGGACTCGGCCGCCCCCACGAGGCGCCGCGCCCCTAGGCTGGCCGCCGACGTTCGACTTGGGAGGAACTCGTGCTCTGGGTAGCGATTGTGGGCCTCGTCGCGACCGCGGTGGCGGTCGCGTTGGCGGGCCGTCGCGTGCTGTTCCTCTACCGGCTCGCCCGCAGTGGCCAGCCGGCCCCGGAGCGGATCGAGTACGCGAGGGAGAACGTCGGCGCGGAGGTCAAGGCGCAGCTGGTCGAGGTGTTCGGTCAGCGCAAGCTGCTGAAGTGGACGCCGTCGGGCACCGCGCACTTCTTCGTGATGTGGGCGTTCTTCATCCTGGCCACGGTCTACCTGGAGGCCTACGGCGCGCTCATCCAGGGCGCCATCACCGGCAGGCCGGACTTCCACATCCCGCTGATCGGGACCTGGCCGGTGCTGGGGTTCCTGCAGGACTTCATCGCGGTCGCGGCGCTGGCCGGCCTGATCGCCTTCAGCGTCATCCGGATCAAGAACTCGCCCACGAAGCTGGGCCGTGGTTCCCGCTTCTCCGGCTCCCACCTGGGCGGGGCGTGGTTCACCCTGTTCATGATCTTCAACGTGATCTGGACGATGTTCCTGTTCCGCGGGGCGGCGGTCAACACCGGCAACCTGCCCTACTCCTCGGGGGCGTTCGCGTCACAGGCGGTGGCGAAGATCCTGCCCTCCAGCCAGGTGCTGGAGGAGATCGGCCTGCTGCTGCACATCGGCGTCATGCTGGTGTTCCTGGTCTTCGTGGTGAACTCCAAGCACCTGCACATCTTCACCGCGCCGTTGAACGTGTTGTTCTCCCGCCGCCCCGACGGTTTGGGCCCGGCCCAGCCGATGCGCAGCGACGGCAAGGTGCTGGACTTCGAGGAGGCCGACCCCGAGGTCGACGTGTTCGGCCGTGGGAAGATCACCGACACGAGCTGGAAGGGCTTCCTGGACTTCTACACCTGCACCGAGTGCGGGCGGTGCCAGTCCCAGTGCCCGGCGTGGAACACCGACAAGCCGCTGTCGCCCAAGATGCTCATCCTCGACCAGCGTGACCACGCCTTCGCGGTCGCGCCCTACCTGCTGGCCGCAGAGAAGGACAAGGAGAGCTTCGGTCAGGACGTGCTGGCGCTGCTGGACAAGCCGCTGGTCGGTGAGGACGGGGTGATCCACCCCGATGTGCTGTGGTCGTGCACCAACTGCGGCGCCTGCGTCGAGCAGTGCCCGGTCGACATCGAGCACATCGACCACATCCTCGACATGCGCCGCTACCAGGTGATGATCGAGTCGTCGTTCCCGTCCGAGGCGGGGGTGATGCTCAAGAACCTGGAGAACAAGGGCAACCCCTGGGGCATGCCGGAGATGAAGCGCGCCGAGTGGATCGAAGAGCTCGACTTCGAGGTCCCGATCATCGACGAAAAAATGCCCGAGGACACCGAGTATCTGTTCTGGGTCGGCTGCGCGGGCGCGCTGGAGGACCGGGCCAAGAAGACCACCAAGGCGGTGGCGGAGCTGCTGCACATCGCCGGGGTCAAGTTCGGCGTGCTCGGCCCGATGGAGGCCTGCACCGGCGACCCGGCCCGCCGCCTGGGCATGGAGTTCCTGTTCACCATGCTCGCCCAGCAGAACATCGAGACGCTCAACGACGCGGGCGTGAAGAAGATCGTGGCGACCTGCCCGCACTGCTTCAACACCCTGGCCAATGAGTACCCGCAGCTGGGCGGCACCTATGAGGTCGTGCACCACACCCAGTTGCTGGCGCACCTGGTCGAAGAGGGCAAGCTCACCCCGATCACTCCGATCGAGGAGAAGATCACCTACCACGACCCGTGCTTCCTCGGCCGGCACAACAAGGTCTACGCCCAGCCGCGCGACATCATGGCCAAGGTGCCCGGCGTCCAGACCCAGGAGATGCACCGCTGCAAGGACCGCGGTTTCTGCTGCGGCGCCGGCGGCGCGCGGATGTGGATGGAAGAGCGGATCGGAAAGCGCATCAACACCGAGCGCGTGGACGAGGCGCTGACCACCGACCCCGACACCGTCTCCACCGCCTGCCCGTTCTGTCTGGTGATGCTCGGCGACGCGATCAACGAGAAGAAGAACGCCGGTCAGGCCAAGGAGTCGCTCGAGGTCGTCGACGTCGCCCAGCTCCTCATCAAATCCATCAAGCAGGGGTAAAGCCCTCTTTGCCGCAAGTGTGAACTATTTGTCGAAATCCATGGTCAAGGCGATGGAATGAACCGTGTTTCACGAAAGAGTGACAAAGGCTTTCTCCACATAACAGGAAAATCACGGTAACCTCAACGTTGGCTCAATCGACGGGGAGGGGGCTGGACGGTGGGTGTGGTCGTCACCGATGCGGAGGTCACCCTGGCGGACGTCCTCTCCCTGCGTCTGGCCATCGCCGAGCCCCTGGCGGACGGCGCCCGCCTGGTCCTGCGCCGTCGGGGCGCGGGTGAGGAACGGCAGGTGGCACTCGGCGTATCCGGCGTGCGTACCAGGGACGCCAGCGTCGCGGTCTCCCTCGCGCCCCTCGACCTCGGTCCCGGACGCTGGGACGCCTACCTCGACCAGGACGGCGTCCGCGCCCGTATCCAGAGCGTCGATCCCGGGTTCTCGCTCGACCGCCTCGACGCGTACGCGCTGGGCCGGCGGACGCTGGCCTACCGGGCCTACCGCACGCGCAACGGTTTTCTGGCGCTGAAGATAGACCCGGCGGAGCCCGTCGCCGACGTCCGCGCGGTGTGGTTCCGCGAGGGGCGCTTCGAGGTGACCGGGCTGCTGGCCTACACCGGCCTGGACGACGACGACCAGCACCGCCACGCCACGCTCGCACTGCATCACAGCGATCGGGGTCACAGCGATCCGGCCGCGACCGTGCGGGTCGCCGCCACCGTCCAGGGAGTCCGGTTCCACGCCGCGCTCTCGCTGTGCGACGTGCTGGACGCCACCCCCGACTCGCAGGGCTCCTGGGAGCCCTACCTGGAGGTCGACGGTGTCGACGGCGCCCTGCCGCTGGGCGCCCGGCTCGACGACGTCGAGGGAAAACGCCGCCGCGTCCACTATCCCCGGACGCTCGTGGACGGTGTGCCGATCCGGCCCAGCTTCACCACCGGCGACGAGCTGCTGCTGGAGGTGGGAGCGTGAGGATCGCCTTCCTGCTTCCCTCGGCGTACGGCATGCGCGGCGACGTGCGGGCGATGCTGAACCTGGCAGGAGGGCTGGCCTCACGGCACGAGGTGGAGGTCGTGAGCGTCCGGCGCACCCGGGAGACCCCGTTCTTCCCGGTCGACCGCCGGGTGACGCTGCGCTGGCTCGTGGACGCCCGGCCCGGTGTCCATCACCTGCTGCCCCGCGGGCAGGTGCGCACCGAGGTGGCGCTCTGGCGGATGCTGCGCGGCCTGCGCGCCGACGTCCTGATCACCAGCCGGCCGTCGCTGAGCGTCCAGGCCGCACGGTACGCCCCGCGGGACGTCGTCCGCATCGCCCGGGAGTGGGGCAGGCCGTCGGTGCCCGCCCCGGTGCGCCGCTTCTATCCCCGCCTCGACGCCGTGGTCACGAGCACCGCCGGCCGCCGGAACGAGTGGGTGCGGCTGCTCGACGACGACCTGTCGGTCCACGCCATCCCCGACGCCCTGCCCGCCGCGCCCTGGCCGCGCTCCCGCATGGACAACCGGATCGTCAGCGCCGGGGGCAGACTGGTGGCCGGCAAGTCGTACGACCAGCTCGTGCGGGCCTTCGCGATCGTCGCCGACAAGCGGCCCGACTGGCGGCTGCGGTTGTACGGCGGGGGCCCGGAGGAGCGGCGGCTGCGCGCGCTCGTCCGCGACCTCGACCTGCACAACCACGTGTATTTCATGGGCACCACCCCCGACCTGCCCGGCGAGTTCGCCAAGGCGTCCATCGTCGCGGTGCCGTCCCGGCACGAGGTGCTGGGCATGACCGTCCTCGAGGCGCTGAGCTGCGGAGTGCCGGTCGTGGGCTTCGCCGGGTCCCGCGGGCCCGCCGAGTTCCTCCGCCCGGACCTCGACAGCGTGCTCGTACAGGAGGGGGAGGGCGGCGACGCCGAGTCGTTTGCCTGCGCGCTGCTCGCGCTCGTCGACGACGAACGCCGCCGCATGCAGCTGGCGGCCGGGGCACTGGAGAGCGCGTCCGCGCACGCCGCGCCCGCCGTCGCGGTCCGCTGGGAAGAGCTCATGTACGGCCTGCGCTCCCGCCCCTGACGAGGAGCACCCGCGGCCTTGATCAGATGAGGCGGCCGTGCGCGTTCAACGCCGCCGCTCCCCAGTGAGCCGCAACCGGGCCGCAAGAGCCCGTCGTGATGCTGGTGCCGTACGAACGAAGACCATGGAGATCGGGAGGAAAGCGGGATGACGAACACGGCTGCGCGTCTTGGGCGCCCGGTGACGGTGGCGGTCCTCGCCGTGGGCGTCGCGCTGGGCGGCGCCACGTCCGCGGGTGCGGCGTCGAGCGCCTCCGCGAGTGCCGGTGCGAGCGCCTCCGCGAGCGCCGCCGGCAGGCTGGGGCCGTACGGCTACGGCGGCGTGACGCTGGGGATGAGCGCCAAGCAGGCGCAGAAGACCCACAGGGTCGTCAAGAAGTTCGGCGGCGGGGGCGGCTGCTCGGGCTGGGACCTCAAGGCGCACCCGACCGGCGAGGACGGGGTCGGCCTGTTCATCTCGAAGAAGCGCGGCGTCGCCGTGATCTTCGCGCCCAAGGGCGTCAGGACCCCCGAGGGCATCGGGATCGGCTCCACCCGGAGACAGCTGGAGAAGGCCTATCCCCATCTCAGGACGGCCGCCAGCGGTTATCCCGTCACCACGGTTCCCGGCAACCGCAGGGCCGACTACGTCTTCCTGCTGTCGCGCGGCGGCAAGGTCTACCAGCTGGCCCTGAGCCTCAAGACCCAGGACTGCGTCAACTGACTAACCGCCGGGCCGGGTGAGGCGGGCGGCGGCGTCGGTGGCGGTGTCGTGGATCGGCAGCTCCGAGTCGAGGCCGGTGATCCGGAGCATCCGGGCGAAGCGCCCGTGGGCGCCGCTGAGCGCCAGGCGCCCGCCGGCCGCCCTGACGGCGCTCAGGGCACCCATGAGGACGCTCAGCCCGGTCGAGTCGCAGAATCGGAGCCCTTCGGCGTCGACCACGATGCGGGGCGGGGTGCGCAGCCCGACCGCCTCGGCCAGGCAGGCGCGCAGCGAGGGGGCGGCGATCAGGTCCAGGTCACCGAACATCCGGATGACCACGACGTTCTCGTCCAGAACGGTGAGCATGGAGAAGCTGTCGGGCTGTCCGTGCCTTCCCGGTTCCACTCGTGCTCGCCCCTGCTCACCCCGGCCTTGCGGTCCGGCCCGCCGTACGGCTGGGGCCAGAACTGTCCGTCAATGATTGCACATGGCAAACGATGCCCGGGCCAGGCCGTCAGGGGCGTTCCCTGCGCACGAGCAGCATGGCGGCGTCGTCCGTGAGGGGCCCGCCGACGTGCGCGACCAGGTCGTGTTCCAGCAGGTCGAGTGTGGTCTGCGGATCGTCGCCGGCCCGGAGCAGGCGGGGCGCCCGTTCCTCCAGGGGATAGAAGGCGCCGTCCCGGTCCCGCGCCTCGATCACGCCGTCGGTGTAGAAGAGGATCTGGTCGCCCTGGCGGAACGCGCACCCGTACGGCCGCGGCCCGGTGGGGGCGAGCCCGACCAGACCGAGTGGCGGCGTCTCCTCGCGTGGTTCGAGCCGGCGAACGCGGTCGTCGCCCGTCAGCAGCAGAGGCGGCGGGTGGCCGTAGTTGAGCAGCGCGATCTCGTCCTCGCGCACCTCCGCGAGCACGGCGGTGACGAACTTCTCCCCGCCGAGCCGCCGCGCGAGGTGGTCCTCCAGGCACTGGCCGACGGCGGCGAGCGTCGGCTCGTCGTAGGCGGCCTCCCGGAAGGCGCCGACCACCGAGGCCGCCGTCTCCACGGCCGCCAGGCCCTTGCCCTGCACGTCGCCGACGATCAGCCGGACGCCGCCGGGTCCCCTGGTGATGTCGTACAGGTCCCCGCCGATGCGGGCCTCAACGGTGGCGGACGTGTAGGACAGGGCGATGCGCAGATCGCCCGCGTGGTGCGGCACCGGGCGCAGCAGCACGCGCTGGACCGCCTCGGCGACGAGGCGGACGTTCTCCAGCGTGCGCTCGCCTTCGGCGCGGAGCCGGCACGCCAGCATGGCGGCCGCGGTGACCCCGACGATCGCGACCAGCGTGACCGTGATCACCGGGCCACCGAGCAGACGGTCGTGGTAGGCCAGCGGCACGGACAGGACGAGCGCGACCAGCCCGGCCAGCACGGTGTGGCGCGTGCCGCCCGTCACCGCGGCGAACGCGGGCCCGAGGGTCAGCAACGGCAGCAGGCCCAGGGCGGGCCCGGCGAGCAGGTCGAGCACCACCACAGCCGCCATGGCGGCGAACGGCAGCGTACGGAGGACAGCCTGGGTTCCCATCGGCGACTCCAGCACCGCTATGAGCCGGTCCATGGAGGCATTCCCGGGAGCACCTGCCCTACCCGCCGGATCGGAGCGGCGCCCGCCGGATACCGGTTACGGGTATCGTGGAAAGATGCACGGGTACAGCGGGGACAAACAGGCCTACCTCACCCGCCTGCGCCGGATCGAGGGACAGATCCGGGGGCTGCAGCGGATGGTGGACGAGGAGGCCTACTGCATCGACATCCTCACCCAGGTCTCGGCGGCCACCCGCGCTCTCCAGGCGGTGGCGCTCGGCCTGCTTGAGGACCACATCGCCCATTGCGTCGCCGATGCCGTCAAGAGCGGAGGCCCGGAGGCGGGCGAGAAGGTGAAGGAGGCCTCGGCGGCCATCGCCCGGCTCGTCAGGTCGTGATCACTCTCCTGTGAAGAACGGCTCGTGATCACCGTGAGTGATCACCTCGGTTGAGCGGATCGTCCGGTTGAGCAACCGTCCCGGGTCCCATCGGGTACCCGGGACGGTCCGTGCTCTCAATGCCTTCAGCGGCTCGCCGAAGTCCGCAATCCGAGCGCGTTGTCGAGCTCTTCCAAGGTCAGTCGGTTCTCCGTGATGTTCACGGCCTCCAGCACCTCGGCGTAGAGCGCGATCTCGTCCAACGCGACACGGTCGTGGACCCGAGAGTCCAGGTCGTCGTGCCCCACCGCGTCGTCCTTCCTTCCGCAGCCCACACCCATCCCGAGGTTACGTCCGGGTACCTTCCCGCGACATGGCCCATCGTGACCATTCCGCCCGGCGTCCCTCGTCCCTCCGGGACCATTTCCCCGATACCGAGATCACGATTCGATGAAAAAGACGGTGATGCGGGGAAGGGATTGCTAAAGCGGAGGTAAGGACGAAATATCCGAATTAGAAGTTTCGAACAGCCAGCTCCCGGACTCCTCCAGGTCGCGCCTGTGCTCCGCCGCCTCCTGCGGGCGCGGATCGTCGCGCTGGTGGATCAGGCACTGCACGACCGCGGCGCACACCGGGAAGCCCACGGTGGGCGCGGGCGTGCCCGTCAGGGCGCACCAGGCCAGGCCGGTCGCGTACGCGGAGCCGAGCAGGGCGGCGGCCGTCTCCCGGTCGGGCGGGACCAGCCCCGGCGGCAGTTCGCCGCCGGCCGGCCAGCAGCCTCGCAGCGGATGAGCGGGATCGGTGAGCGCGAGATAGAGGGCCTGCCGGAGTTCGTCGTCCATCCACGGATACAGCGCGGTGACCACCTGCGCGGTCGGCGAACTGCCCGGCGCCGCCCAAGCCGGTTCGGACACCCCGCACACGCCCGCCACGTCGGCGGCGAGCAGCGCGGCCGCCACGGCCCTCGGATCCATCCCCCGGGCGGCCGTGTAGCCCAGGGCCTCGACGAGGTCGTACAGGGTGTGCCGGAAGTGCTCGCCCGGCGCCCACTCCGGGAGCGTGGCGGGGACGAGGTGCGGCGGGCAGCGCGCCAGCCAGGCCTGCCGTACGGCGCCGCCGGGCATGGCGTGCTGGTCCAGCCAGGGGCTGGTGAGCAGCGGCTCGGCCATCGCGATCAGCGCGTCGGCCCGCGGCCGGAACCGGGGGTCGGCGCGCAGCACCGTGGCCGTCTCGGCCATCAGCCCGGCGAGGCGCAGGCCCGCGTCCCCCGCGCCGGAGCGCATCCGCTCGGCGTACAGGGCCACGAGCGCGTCGAGTGACCCCATGGGCAGCCAGCGCACCCAGTCGTCCCCGGGCAGGGGCCGGGCCAGGAACTCGCCGAACATCGACAGCATGACCTCGTTGCCGTCGAAGGCGGGCGCGTAGGCGCACCACATGATCGTGCCCCACACGGCCGCCACCGTCGCGGCCACGTCGCGGGCGAAGATCTCCCGGTAGACGCTGCCGCTGAGGGGGAAGTCCTCCCGGCGCAGCCCGCGGTGGGCCAGGAGCAGCGCGCGGAGCCGTTCGGTGATCTCGTGCGGCACGTCCGGGCCGACGAACGCCTGGGTGGACCCGCGGTCGTACGCGAAGTCGGGACCGGTGGGGATCAGCGCCGGCGGGATCGCGACGTCCGGCGGGTGCGGCCGGGCGGCGGTACGGACGGCCGGGTGCAGCGGCGGCGCCGACAGGTGCCAGCGGCCGTCGACGCGGTCCAGGCGATACCAGCGGGCGTGCGCGCCGAACAGCCACCGGACGCCGTCCGGGGTGACCAGCGCCCGCTGGGTCAGGGTGTGCGCCCGTGCGAGCGGGGGGAGCAGCGTCCACCGGGGGTCGCCGACGACGGCGCGCACGTCGCGCTCCATCGCCGTGAATCCATCCCAGTACACGCGGCAGTGACTCCTCCGTCCTCTGGAGAGGACGGCTTCTCGCCTGTCCGGTCGAGGCGGCCGGAGTGGGCGATGGCCGAACCCCGGCCGATGCCCCTCCGGGGCACCCGATTGCCGGGACGATCTCCGGCGGTCCCCTCGCTGGCTCCGATGGTAGCTCGCCGGTCCGGCAGGCGGCGGGAGCCCGTCGCGCCCGGGAGGCCGGACGGTGAAAGTTTCACGGGCCGGGAGGCGTTGAGCAGCACATATCCGTATTTCCCGGGATTGCGACGTATCTCGGGGGCGCCCGCCACTTGGCATGAACTGCCGTGGCGTATTCCATAGGTGCTCGTGACGGAGATCCAGCAGGCCGGGACCGCCCGGGAGCAGGGCGCGGACGAGGCATCGGAGAAGATGACGTCCGTGGACAGCTCTGGCGGCACGGCGACCGGCGAGCAGGCGGGGCCGCACTCGGGCCGGACATGGCGGGCGGTGTGGTGGCTCGGCCGGCCGAGCGACCGCACGGCCCTGCTGATCTGGTTCTTCTGGCAGATCGCCTGCTACATCTATCTGATACTCGCGGCGCCCGGCCGTACGGAGGACCCGATCCTCGACCGGTTCAACCGGTACGACTCCTACAACTTCATGGACATCGCGCGGTACGGCTACGACGGCCGGCCGGAGGACCAGGACTCGCCGCGGCTCGTCGCGTTCTTCCCGGGTCTGCCGCTGCTGCTGCGCGCCGTGCAGGTGGTCATCCCGGACCTGAGGCTCGCCCTCGTCCTGATCTCGTTCGTCGCGAGCGCCGTCGTGGCGGTGGCGCTGTCGCGGCTGAGCGAGTCGTACCGGGAGGGCAGCGGCCACTGGACCGTGCTGGCGTTCTTCTGCAGCCCGTTCGCGGTGTTCCTGCTCGCCGGCTACACGGAGGCGCTGTTCCTCGCGCTGGCCATCCCCGCGTGGCTGCTGGCGCGCCAGGGCCGGTGGGAGGCGGCCGCCGTCTGCGCCGCCTTCGCGTCGTCCATCCGCATCTCCGGGCTCTTCCTCGCCCTCGGGCTGGCCGTGCAGTTCCTCGTCTCGCGCGACGGGCTGCGTGCCCCGAAGGGGTGGCGGAAGGCGCCGTGGCTGGCGTTGCCGGGCGTGCCGGTGCTGGCGTACATGCTCTATCTCTGGCACCGCACGGGCGACCTGATGGCCTGGAAGGCGGCGGAGGCGCAGTATTGGGGCCGCTACCCCGAGGCGCCCTGGAACGTGTTCATCAACACCTGGCACAGGTCGATCGACGAGCCCTTCCTGACGACGTCGTACCGCGAGGAGATCATCGCGGCGATCGTGCTGGTCGTGCTGATCCTCGCGCGGCTGGTCCGGCGCAGGTGGGCCGACTTCGCCTACCTGGCGCCGCAGGCGGTGGCGCTGCTGGCGATGTCGTCGTTCTACATGTCGGTGGGCCGGGCCTCGCTGCTGTGGTGGCCGCTCTACATCTCCGTGGGCGTCGCCGGCAGCCGAAGGCCCTGGATGTTCATGGCCTACATCGCGGTCGCCGCGCCGGTGATGGCAATCAATGTCGGAAATTTCACCACAGGCGCCTGGGTGGGTTGATCGCTGCTGACTAGCTTCTCCATGTATGGGGGCGTATGTGGCAGGAGCGGCAATTGTGGCGCTTGCGGTGGCCGGTCTTCCGCCGGCAGCCGACACCTACCGGGTGAGCGTGCTCACCTACAACGTCTGCGCGGCGGGCAACAGCGCCGGCACCTGCGTACGCGACCTGACGCCGCAGCGCCGCAGGACCTGGGCCGGCCAGGTCTCCGCGCTGATCCGGTCGAGGGACGTGGACGTCGCCTCCTTCACCGAGATGTGCTACGCGCAGGTGGGCCTGCTCCGGCGTGAGCTGCCCGGCTACCGCCTGGTCTGGTACGGCTACGCCAAGGGTGGCGGGCCGGGCCGCGAGGACCGGTGCCGCACGTTGTGGAGCGACCTCACCCCGGACACGGCGCCGCCGGACGGCAGGACCTTCGGCATGGCGCTGGCGCTGAAGAACGGCGTCGAGGGCCCGCCGCTGCGGCGGCTGCTGCGCGCCGACCACGCCCCGGCCGTGCCCGGTGAGACGATCCACCCGCGCGGCCTGCTGTGCGCCACGGGACGGGTCGGCCCGCGCCGCTCGGTCTGCTGCGTGACCCACATCTCCGACACCGAGACCCCGCGGCAGGTCACCGGACTGGTGGCGCGGTACGCCGGCGGCGCGCCGGTCATCCTCACCGGCGACTTCAACCGCGAGCCCGGCCACGACCAGCTCACCGGCGTGTACGGCATGGGCCTGGGCGACGGCGGCTACGTCGAGGCCGACGCCGAGTCGTGCGGGCTCGCGCGCCGCGGCGGCGAACCGACCACGCGCGGCGGCCGGAAGATCGACTACATATTCGCGACCGAGGCCGACTACCGGCCGGGTGGAGCCGAGGTCATCAGGACCGACCCGGAGCTGTCGGACCACCTGGCGCTGGCCGGCACGCTCATCGGGACCGAACCGAGGCCGCGGCGTGACGGCGGGCCTTGGCGAGGTAGTTGTCCGGCGTACGCGCGAAGGAGGCGCGATCGTCGTCGGTGAGCTCACGGACGACCTTGCCCGGCACGCCCGCGACCAGCACGCCCGCCGGGACGCGGCGGCCGGGCGGCACGACGGCCCCCGCGGCGATCAGGGAACCGGCCCCGACGACCGCCCCGCCGAGCACGACCGCGCCGATGCCCACGAGCGCGCCGGTCTCCACGCGCGCGCCGTGCACCATCGCCCGGTGGCCGAGGCTCACCCGGTCCTCCAGGATCGCCGGCTCGCCGGGATCGGCGTGCAGACAGCACAGGTCCTGGATGTTGACCTCGTCGCCGACCTCGATGCGCTCGTCGTCGCCGCGCAGCACAGAGCCGTACCAGACGTTCGCGCCGCGCCCGAGCCGCACTCTCCCGACGACCACCGCCCCCGGGGCCACCCATGCCTCGGGATGGATGATCGGCGCGGCGTCGTCGTCCAGGTCCACTATGTACGGCATGCCGCCATGATCCCATGCGGCCCGTCCGGGTTCGGTGCGACGCCCCGTGTTCTGCCCGGCGCCTGTGGCGTTCAGGTTGCGATGTGCGACGGATAGCAGGAAAGTCGTGTCCTGGCTGCGTTACCGTCGTTATCTCCAACCCCAGGGTTTCTCATGACGAATCAGACCGACAACTTTCCCGACCTCATGAGTGACGACTCCTTCGAAGTCGTGATGCGTGGGTACAGCCGCAGGCAGGTCCACGACTACATGGTCCGGACCCGCAACCAGATCCGGGACCTGGAGGAACGGCTCGCGCGCACGATCGACCAGGCGGAGCAGAGCCGGCTGGAGCTGGCCGAGGCGCGGCGGAGGATGGCGGAGTCGCCGCAGAACCCCGACGAGCTGGGTGAGCGGCTCAGCCAGATACTCAAGCTGGCGCAGGAGGAGGCGACCGCCAACAAGGAGGCGTCCGAGGCGGAGGCCAGGAGGCTGCGCGAGACCTCGGCGGCCGAGGCCGAGCGGCTGGTGACGTCGGCGCGCGAGCAGGCCGACGCGATCAGGACCGCCGCCCAGGACGAGGCCGAGCGCCGCGTCGCCGACGCCACCTCCACGGCGGACCGGCTGCTGGCGCAGGCGGGCGCGAACGCGGAGGAGACGCTTGGCACGGCACGCGCGGAGGCGGAGGAGATCCTGCGCACCGCCCGCGCCGAGGGCGAGCGGCAGCTCACCGCCGCCCGGATGGAGGCGGAGCGGGTGCTCGCCGAGGCGCACGGGCAGGCCGAGGCCATGCTGGCGGCGGCGCAGCAGCGCGTGAACGCGCTGGACGAGCACACCGGCCGCCGGGTGGCCTACCTCACCGACACCCACGCGGAGGTCGTGCGGCGGCTCAACGAGATCGGCTCGGTGCTCGGCGACCTGATGCAGCGTGAGACCGCGGCGGGACCGGTGATCGACGAGGCCGCCGTGCTGCCGCCCGCGCCGCAGGTGCACGCCATCGCCGCGGGCGCGCCGGACCAGCAGTACGACCAGCAGTACGAGCCGGGCGACGACCAGAGGCAGGCACTGGAGGCCGCGCCGTCCGGGCAGGAGGCGCACCCCGAGGACGCCGCCGGTCAGGGACGGGCGGACGACGAGGACGACGCGGTTCTGATCGTGGACGACGGACGCGACCAGGACGGTCACGTCGTGGTGTCCTCGCCCGAGGACACCGACGTCAACCTCGGCCGCGTGCGGCGTGCCCTGCCGGACGGGCAGTCGGTCGCCGGCAACTGAGCCGCGCGACCTCAGCCGCGCGACCTGGGCCCGGCCGCGCGACCTGGGCCCGGCCGCGCCGGGTGAAGGACTGGTAGCGGAAGCCCCCGCCCCCGATCGGGTCGGGGGCTTCCGCGCTCATGGATCGGCGGTGCGGGTCTCCTGCTCGCGCAGCAGCTCACGCAGCCCGTCGGCCTCGTCGGCGTCGACGGTCATCGCGCATCCCGCCGCCCGCTGCGCCGAGGTGAGCGGGTGGTGCCGGGTCGCCCACCACCGGCCCGCGTCGCTCCGCCAGATCGTCCACTCCGGAAACTCCCGGGCGATCTCGGCGAGGCGTCGGTCAAAGGACATCCGTACACCTTCCCTCGCCGTGTGCCCGGTGTTCTTGACGTCTCCTCCTCAAGGTGCGGGACATCTCTAGAGAAATCAATGATCGGGATGGTCAGGTCAACGTTGCCTCTTGACCTAGGCGTCGAAGTCGTACTGGAGTACATAGGACGCCGCGTCCAGGATCATCTCGTTGACCTCGACCGGCACGCCTCCCTCCGCGAAGGCCACCCGGGTGACGGAGATCACCGGGGTGCCGGCGGGAAGGCTCAGCGACTCGGCCTCGCCGGGCAACGGCATCCGCGCCCGCACCTCCTCGCTGAAGTGGACGGGGGCCCGGCCGAGCTCGCCCAGCCGGGCGTACACCCCGCCGGGACCGGTGTCGGGCAGGACGATCGCCGTGCCCTCCACGAGATCGGCGGGAAAGCAGGAGGCCGCGAGCTGCACGGGACGGCCGTCCACGGAGTAGCGGCGCCGGCGCACCCACACCTCGCCCGCGCCGAGCACGCGGGCGACCTGCTCGCTCGCCGGCTCGCGCAGGATGCTCACCTCGTCCACGGCGTACGACCGGCCCCGGGTGTCGGAGTCCCAGATGGCCAGGCCCCGGGCCCACTGCTCGCGGGAGAGCCGGCGGGACCCGTGGCGGCGGATGGGGCGGAACAGCCGCACGTAGACGCCTGATCCCCGCTTCGGCACGGCGAGCCCTTCGTTGATCAGTACGGCGAGCGCCTGCCGTGCCGTGGCCCGGGCGACGCCGTGCTCCTTCATGAGCGCGTTCTCACCCGGTAGCCGGTCGCCGTCACCGAGTGCTCCGGACAGGATCTGATCGCGCAGCCTGTCGGCGATGCGGCGATAGATCGGGGACTCGTGATGCACCGACGGGGATTCCGTCACGTTTGATCACCCTCTGTCACCAACGGGGGTTTGGCGTCTCCAGAGAACTTGCCCCGTCTTGTCCACGATCGCACAGAGCTTTGGGTGCGTCTTGTGCTTACTTTGCGCTGATCGTGCCGGTGTGGCGATCTCTGGCGGTTATAGCCGTCCGTTACGGTGGAACGGTCCCTGCCGGTATTGCCCACGCCGTGAACGCTCCGTCATCGCCATCACGACAAGATCGGATATTTCGGTACATAATGCGGTGACGAAGGAGTTGCCGATGGTTCTCAGCCGTGCCGAATGCCAGGACCTCGACGCCAAGGACCCGCTCGGGGAGTTCCGGGACGAGTTCTCGCTGCCGCCCGGGGTCGTCTACCTGCTGGGCAACTCGCTCGGCGCGCTGCCCCGGCGGACGCCGGAACGGGTGGCCCACACGGTCGAGACCGAGTGGGGGGTGCATCTCGGAGCCAGCTGGAACACGGCCGGCTGGTGGGACATGCCGCAGACCACCGGCGACCGCATCGCGCCCCTGATCGGCGCGCGCCCCGGCGACGTGCTGGCCGGCGACTCCACCTCGGTGAACATCTTCAAGCTGGTCACGGCCGCGCTTCCGCTGCGGCCCGGCCGTCGCGTGATCGTCTCCGACCTCGACAACTTCCCCACGGACCGGTACGTCGTGGAGGGCGCCGCCCGGGCGCTCGGCGCGTACGAGATCAGGGACATCGGCGGGGGCGGCGGCGCACTTGAGGACGTCCTCGGCGACGACGTCGCGCTCGTGCTGCTGTCACACGTGGACTACCGGACGGGCGCGGCCAGGGACATGGCGGCGGTGACCGAGCGGGTCCGGGCGGCCGGCGCGCTCATGATCTGGGACCTGTGCCACAGCGCTGGGGCGCTGCCCGTGCGGGTGGGCGAGGCGGACTTCGCCGTGGGCTGCACGTACAAGTACCTGAACGGCGGGCCAGGCGCCCCCGCGTACCTGTACGTCGCGCCGCGCCACCAGGACGCCGTCCAGAACGTGGTGTCGGGCTGGCACGGGCACGCCGCGCCCTTCGATTTCGAACCTCACTACCGCCCCGCGGCCGGTGTGCGGCGCTTCGCCACGGGCAGCCCGCCGATCCTGTCGTACGCCGCGCTGAACGCCTCGCTCGACATCTGGGAGCGGGTGGACCTCGACGAGGTCAGAGCCAAGAGCCTGGCCCTGACCTCGCTGTTCGTCGAGTTGCTCGACGATCTCGTCGACCCGGGGCTCGGGCTCGCCCTGGCCACCCCGCGCGACCCGGAGCGGCGGGGGAGCCAGGTCAGCTACCGTCACCCGCAGGGCTACCCCGTGGTGCGCGCGCTCGCGGACCGGGGGGTGATGGGCGACTACCGCGAGCCGGACTTCGTCCGTTTCGGCTTCGCGCCGCTGTACCTGCGCTACGTCGACGTGTACGACGCGGCGGCCACGCTGGCCGAGGTGCTGGGCGAGGAGCTGTGGCGGGACGAGCGCTACGCGCGACGGCTCACGGTCACCTGACGTGCGTCAACGGCGGCGGCGGGCCAGCCCGGCGACGATGTCGCCGGCCAGCGCCACGCAGCGGTCGCAGATGCGCCCGCCCTCGCCGTGGACCATGTGGACGCGCGGGCCGGGCGGCCTGCGGCAGAAGGAGCAGGCGGCGTCGCGCTTCATGCGGCGGTTGACCAGGTGGCGGTGGGCGAAGGCGGGAGTGAAGCGCCGCCTGCGCGCGCTCCGCCTGATGTAGCCGAACCGCTCACCGATGGCGATCCAGGACGCGCCGGCCTCACGGGCGCGGCGCACCGCGAGATCGAGCAGGGCGTCCGCCTCGCCGCCCAGTTCGGGAACCAGGGCGATCGCGGCGGACAGGATTTCCAGGGGATCTTCGGGGTCGCGTGCGCTCGAGCGGGCCCGCTCGAGTAACTCAGATGCCTCCATGGCGGACACCATAGGCCGCCGTACAAAGACGATCAAGCGCGACCACGCTGCGTAGGCTGGCCTGATGAGGATGCCCGAGGAGCGGGCCCGCGCCCTGTTCTCGGCGGCCCGCGTGGCCCGCCTCGCGACCGCCGGGGCCGAGGGCGCGCCGCGGCTCGTCCCCGTCACGTTCGCCGTGGTTCCTGGTGAGCTCGTGCAGGAGGGGGAGAAGGGCGTCGTGGTGACGGCCGTGGACCACAAGCCGAAGGCCACCGCCGACCTGCGGCGGCTGCGCGACATCCGCGACAATCCCCGCGTCTGCCTGCTGGCCGACCACTACGAGGACGACTGGGAACGGCTGTGGTGGGTGCGCGCCGACGGGCACGCCCGCGTGGTGGAGGGCGGCGACGAGCGCGAGCGGGCCGTGGCGTGGCTGGTGCGCAAGTATGCCCAGTATCGCGAGCGTCCCCCGGCCGGGCCCGCGATCCTCGTCCGGGTCGGGCGCTGGTCGGGCTGGTCGTACGCGCCATTGTGATGAAAGCCGAAAGCCTGATCACCAAGCGGATGCCGATGCCTCGTGGAAGCAATCGAGCACGGATCGATCCGCAATTGAAGCCGGAAGCCGATATTTATACTTCACCTCATGGATCGCAGCGGCACAGAAAGGCAGTGTTCTCCGGATGCGGCTCCGTCCCGTGAGCCCAGCCTTCACCAACTGCGGTTGTTTTTGGTGCTGGCCGAAGAACTTCATTTCGGCCGTGCGGCCCAGCGCCTGTTCTTGACGCAGCCGGCGCTGAGCCAGCAGATCCGGGCACTGGAGGGCCGGCTGAATGTCAATCTGGTGCAGCGCTCCTCCCGCCGAGTGGATCTCACCGCTGCCGGCCGCGCTCTGGAAGAGGAAGCGCGTGGGGTCGTGGCGGCCATGGACCGCTTCCGGAGCGTCGCCGCCACCCACGCTCGGCAGGTGCGGGGCCACCTGAGGATCGGAGCCATCGGCGGTGAGGCCTTCATGCCTCACGCGATCGCCATCCTCGCCGAACTCTCAGCCCGGCATCCCGGTATCACCGTGGAGATCCGCTCCATAAATTTCGTCGAGCAAATCGACCTCCTTCACCGCCGAGAAGTCGACGCGGCGTTCCTCCGGTCCCCGGTGCCGCCCGGGATGCGAAGCCTGCATCTGGCGACGGGGCCCCGCGTCGCCTGCCTGCCCGCCGGTGACCCACTGGTGGCTCGGGCGCCGCTTACCCTGGCCCAGTTGTCCGAGCATGTGGTGGTCGACGTCCCGATCCCGGAACTTCGGGAGTGGTGGGACTACTGGACCATCAACCCCCGTCCCGACGGCAGACCCGTACGCTACGGGCCCGTGGTCGGGGACGTGGACGCACTGCTGTCGGCCGTCGCCCGCGGCCAGGCCATCGCCTTCCTGCCCGCCGAGGCCCGCCACGACTACACCCGCCGTGGCGTCGCCTACGTCGACGTCACGGATCTCCCCCTCTCCACGTCGGTTCTGGCGTGGGTCGCCGAGCACGACCACTCCCTTCTCGCCGCTTTGCTTCAGGCGGCGCGCACCGTGTCGCGGTGCAACTGCAAGTGAGCGCGTATCAATAACCATCGGTTCATTGATTCGGCCGCGTTACTTATGGCCCCGGTTCTGGCACCCTCCGCGCGTGCGTGGGAATATTCCGGCAGGACATTCGGTCGCGAATTGATGAAATGCCACCGGCGCGGGCTGGGGATGAGTCGGGCCAAGGCCCTCGGGTGCCAGGCCACCACCTACGCGGTCCTCGTCACCACATCCGGGTCCGCTTATCAGTGGAACTGCAGTGGACAGCACCTGGTCTCGGTCAAGGGATCTCAACGCCACCAAGCCCAGCCGGTGCAAGTGACGACGGACGGCTGACCGTGCATGCCATGGGCGGGCGCCTCCGGCCGCCCATGGCGCCCAGGCCGCGCGACAGCGCCCTGGTGCCGGTCAGGCGGGTGGCGGGAAGGGGTCCTCGCCTCGGGCGATGGTCGCGAGCATGCGGGCGGTGAACGCCTGGGTCGCGCGGTGGACGCCCGGACCGAAGCTGACCCTGGCCACGCCGAGGGCCGCGAGGTCGCGGATGGCCGGCACACCGGGCCGCATCAGCACGTTGATCGGGCCGCCGATCTCCCGGGCGAGCGCGCCGATCGTCTCGGGATCGCTCGCGAGGATCGGGTAGGCGCAGTCGGCGCCGGCCGCGAGGTAGCGGCGGCCCCGGTCGATCGCCTCCGCGAGCCTCTCGCCGGGGGTTCCGGCGCCGTGGATGAAGGTGTCCACCCGGGCGTTGATCACGAGGCCGGTCCCGGCCTCGGCCGCCGCCGCCCGCACGGCGGCGAGGAAGTCCGCCTGCTCGGCGGCGTCGATCATCGAGCCGGTCGCCGGGTCGGAGTCCTCCAGGTTGCAGCCCACGGCGCCCGCGGCGGCCAGTCGTTCGACGAGTTCGGCGGGCTTCAGGCCGTAGCCGCGCTCCACGTCGGCGGTGACGGGGACGGCCACGACCCGGGTGATGCGGGCCACGGCCGCGAACATCTCGTCCACGGGTGTGTCGTGCCCGTCCTCGTAGCCCAGGGCGGCCGCGACGGACTCGCTGCCGGTGGCGACCGCGGGGAACCCGGCCGCCTCGACGGCGCGCGCCGACGCGGCGTCCCAGGCGTTGGGCAGCACGACGGGGTCGCCGGGCACGTGAAGCGCGCGCAGGACCGCCGCCTTCTCGTGGATCTCAGTCATACGGACACCCTAGGGACCACGACCGGTGAGAACGCCACCCGTTCACGGCGGGATGAGGGGAAACCGCCGCGGGTTTGAGGGGTCAAGTCCGGTGACGTTCGCGCGGCGCCCTCGGATACGCTCGCGGAACCGGCCCCCCGATCCCCCGACCATTTCCGTCAGGAGAGTTTCATGAGCGACATCGACAGCGCTGTCGACCAGGCCGGGGCGGACAGCCGTCCCAGAGTGGACTTCTACTTCGATCCCGTCTGCCCGTTCGCGTGGGTCACGTCGCGATGGATCCTGGAGGTCGAGAAGCAGCGCGACATCGACCTGCGGTTCCGCGTGATGAGCCTGTCCGTGCTGAACGAGGGCAAGGAAGACCTGTCCGACTTCTACCGCGAGGCGGTGCCCAGGTGGCGGGGCCCGGTCCGGGTGTGCGTCGCCGCCGCGCAGCACCACGGGGAGGCCGTGCTGCGCGACCTCTACACCGCGATGGGCACCCGCATCCACAACCAGGACAACAAGGACTACGGGGTCGTGGCCAAGGAGGCGCTCGCCGAGGTCGGGCTGCCGGCCGAGCTGGCCGACGCCGCCGGCACCGACGAGTACGACGAGGCCCTGCGCCGCATGCACCACGAGGGCATGGACCCGGTCGGAGACGAGGTCGGCACGCCCACGATCCACATCGACGGCGTGGCGTTCTTCGGACCGGTGATGACGCGCATCCCGCGCGGCGATGAGGCCGCCCGCATCTTCGACGGCGCCCTCGCCATGGCGAAGTTCCCGTACTTCTACGAGATGAAGCGCAGCCGCACCACCGACCCCGAATTCGACTGACAGAGTCCGGCTGACGGGCGCTCACCTCGGCGGTTCCTCCGGGGACCGCCGGGGCGCCGCCTTGCCCGTGCTCCTGAACAGCGAACGCATGGTCGCCAGCGCGGGGGACCTGTCGTCGGACCGCCTGGCCAGGCTGATCGTGCGGTGCAGGCCGGGCGGGGCGAGCCGCCGTACGCCGAGGGGGTTTTCCGCCAGCTCGGCGACGGTCCTCGGCACGAGGGCGAGGCCCATCCCCCCGCTGGCCAGAGCGCACGACATGCCGTAGTTGCCCGTCTCGTACGCCACGACGGGCGGCGCCAGCCCCTCACGGCGGAACAGCGCCTCCAGCGCCTCCCGGTTGGCCAGCCCGCGCGAGCCGCTGATCAGCGGCCGCCCGGCGAGCTCCGGCCACGGCAGCGGCTCGGCCGCGTCGGTGAGCGCGTGCCCGGGGGCGGCCACCAGCACGAGCTCCTCCACCAGCAGCGCCTCGACGGTGACCCCCGAGGGCAGCGCGGGATCGGGCTGATGCTCGTAGGTGTGGGTGAGCACGAGATCCGCCTCGCCCGTGGCCAGCGCGGGCAGCCCGGACGGCGGTTCGTACTCCCTCACATTCACCTCGACGGCGGGGTGAGCCCGCCGGAACGCCGCGAGGACCGGCGGTAACAGGTGGATGCCCGCGGTTGTGAACGTGCCGATCGTGATGTGCCCGCCGGACAGGCCGGCGAGCGCGGCCAGGCCGTGGCGGGCCCGTTCCAGCTCGTCGAGCACCCGCCGGGCGTGCTCCACCAGCAGCTCGCCCGCCGCCGTGAGCGTGGCGCCGCGGCGGTGCCGGATCACCAGCACGGCTCCCGCCTCCCGCTCCAGCTTGGCCATCTGCTGCGACAACGCGGGCGGCGTGTAGCCGAGGCGGGCGGCCGCCCGGGTGATCGAACCGGCCTCGGCGACCGCCACCAGCGCCGCCAGGCGCGTGACATCGTGCATGAAGCAATGCTTAACACCGCCTCGCCAAATGTGACATACCTCACCAAGACTCCGGTCCCGCATTCTCGACTCACGACCAGACGGGAACTGGAGGAGCGGATGTCCACAACACGATCGACCCGGCCGTTCGAGGTGTGCGTGATCGGCGCGGGGCCGCGCGGCATGTCGGTGGTCGAGCGGCTGTGCGCCAACGCGCGGCGGCTGCCGCCGCGGGCACGGGTCCTGCTGCACATCGTGGATCCGTACCCGCCGGGGGCGGGCCAGGTGTGGCGCACCGACCAGCCTGGTCAGCTGCTGATGAACACCGTCGCCTCGCAGGTCACGCTCTTCACCGACCCCAGCGTCGACATCCGCGGGCCGCTGGAGACCGGCCCCAGCCTGTACGAGTGGGCACGCCACCTGGTGCTCTTCCCTGACGGCGTCGAGGAGGACGTGCTCGCCGAGGCGCGGCGGCTCGGGCCCGACACCTACCCCACCCGCGCCTTCTACGGCCGCTACCTGCGCTGGGTCTTCGAGCGGGTGGTCGCGCGGGCGCCGCGGCAGGTGGAGGTGCGGGTGCACGCCACCCGGGCGACCGCGCTCGACGACGTGCCCGGCACCGGCGCGCAGCGGGTGGTGCTGGAGGACGGCAGCGTGCTCGGCTCGCTCGACGCGGTGGTCCTGGCGCAGGGGCACCTGCCGGTCGAGCACACGGACGCCGAGCGGGAGGCCGCCGCGTACGCCGCCGCCCACGGCCTGGTCCACGTGCCGCCCGCCAACCCCGCCGACGCCGACCTCGGCGAGGTGCGGCCGGGGGAGGCGGTGCTGCTGCGCGGCCTCGGGCTCAACTTCTTCGACCACATGGCCCTGCTGACGCTCGGGCGCGGCGGCCGGTTCGAGCGGGACGAGGCGGGCCGCCTCGTCTACCGGCCCTCCGGCCGCGAGCCCCGCCTGTACGCCGGATCGCGCCGGGGCATTCCGTACCAGTCCCGGGGCGAGAACGAGAAGGGCGTCGAGGGCAGGCACGAACCGCTGCTGCTCACGCCGGGCAGGATCGCGTCGCTGGCCGCGCGCTCGGCCGCCCGCGGCGGGCTCGACTTCCGCGCCGACCTGTGGCCGCTGATCGCGAAGGAGGTGGAGACCGTCTACTACGCCACCCTGCTGGCGCGGCGGGAGTGCGAGTGCGTCGCCGGCCGCTTTCGCGCCGCCTACCTCGCCCACCCCTGGGGCGACGCAGGGGAGGCCCTGGTGCTGGACGCCTTCGGCATCGGCCCGGCGGTGCGGTGGGACTGGGAGAGCGTGGCCGAGCCGTACCGGGGGATCGGCTTCACCGGCCCGGACGACTGGCGCGAGTGGCTGACCGCCTATCTGCGCACCGACCTGGCCCAGGCCCGCGCGGGCAACGTGAGCGGCCCGCTGAAGGCCGCCCTCGACGTGCTGCGCGACCTGCGCAACGAGGTCAGGCAGGTGGTCGACCACGGCGGGCTCACCGGGCGCTCGCACCGCGACGACCTCGACCGGTGGTACACGCCGCTCAACGCGTTCCTGTCCATCGGACCGCCGGCCGAGCGGGTCGAGCAGATGATCGCGCTCATCGAGGCGGGCGTGCTCACCGTCATCGGTCCCGGCATGCGCGTCCGCGCCCGCGACGGCGTCTTCGAGGCCGAGTCGGCCGCCGTGCCGGGGTCCGTCGTACGGGCCAGGGTGCTCGTCGAGGCGCGGCTGCCCGAGATCGACCTGCGGCGCACGGCCGACCCCCTGCTGCGGCACCTCCTCAGGACCGGCCAGTGCCGGGCGTACGTGATCGGCGGGCGGCGCGGCGAGGACGGCCACGAGACCGGCGGCCTGGCCGTCACCCGCCGGCCGTACCGGCTGCTGGACGCGGACGGGCGGGCCCACCCGCGCCGGTTCGCGTACGGCGTGCCGACCGAGTCGGTCCACTGGGTGACCGCGGCGGGGGTGCGGCCGGGGGTGAACTCCGTGATCCTGGGCGACTCCGACGCCATCGCCCGCAGCGTGCTGACGTTGACGCGGGCGCGGGCCCTCGCGGGTGGTCGCAGGGTCGCCCGTGTGGCCGCCGGACCGCGTACGGCTCTCGCCGCCTCCTGCGGCGCGACCCGGGCGGGTGTCCGGTGAACGACCTGGATGTGGGCCTGCTGTCCCCGGTCCGGGTGGGCACGGCCGCGGAGCGGGCGACCGGAGACGGCGCGTGGCTGCGCGCGATGCTCGACGCGGAGGCCGCCCTGGTGCGCGCGCAGGCGCGGCTGGGTGTGGTCCCCATGGAGGCCGCGGAGACGATCGGCAAGGTGGCGGAGGCGGGCGGCCTCGACCTGGCGGCCCTGGCGCTGCGCGCCCGGGAGGCGGCCAACCCCGTCGTGGCACTGGTCGAGGACCTGACGGCAGCCGTGGCGGCGGTGGACCCGGACGCGGCCGAATACGTGCACCGCGGCTCTACCAGTCAGGACATCATGGACACGGCCGCCATGCTGGTGGCCGCCCGGACCCTCGACCTGATCACCGCCGATCTGGACCGGGCCGCGGCCGCGCTCGCGGGGCTCGCGGCGGCGCACCGCGACACGCTGATGCCGGGCCGCACGCTGACGCAGCAGGCGGTGCCCACGACGTTCGGCCTGAAGGCGGCCGGGTGGCTGCACGCCGTACGCGAGGCGGCGGCGCGGCTGCGGCGGGTGCGCGCCGATCTGCCCGCCGAGCTCGGCGGCGCGGCCGGCACGCTGGCGGGCTACGTGGAGTACGCGCGGATCGCCGGGGTGCCCGACCCCGAGGCGTACCCGGAGCGGCTGATCGCGGCCTTCGCCGCCGAGGTGGGGCTGGCCGAGCCGGTGGTCCCCTGGCACGTCCTGCGGATCCCGGTCGCCGACCTCGCCGGGGCGCTGGCGCTCACCTCCGGGGTGCTCGGGAAGATCGCCGTCGACGTGCAGTCGCTGTCGCGGACCGAGGTGGCCGAGGTCGTGGAGCCGGCCGCCCCCGGCAGGGGCGTCTCGTCGGCCATGCCGCACAAACGCAACCCGGTCCTCGCCACCCTCGTCCGGTCGGCGGCGATCCAGGTGCCCGCGCTCGCCGCGGCTCTCGGGCACTGCCTGCTCGCCGAGGACGAACGCCCCGCGGGCGCCTGGCACGCGGAGTGGCAGCCGCTGCGCGAGTGCCTGCGGCTGGTCGGCGGTGCCGCCGCCGTGACGGCCGAACTGGCCGAGGGACTGGTCGCGTTCCCCGAGCGCATGCGGGCCAACCTCGCGCTCACCGGCAGCCTGACCGTCACGGAACGGGCGGCCGCCGTGCTCGCGCCGGTCCTGGGGAAGACCGCCGCCAAGCGGCTGCTCGGAGAGGCGTCCGCGGTCGCCGCCGCGTCGGGACGTCCCGTGGCCGAGGTGCTGAGTCAGCTCACACCGGTGCCTGAGGGGCTGGACCTGGCCGGGCTGTTCGACCCCGCCGGGTACACGGGGGCCGCCGGAGCGCTCGTCGACCGCGTTCTACGCTGCTGTCGAGGCGAATGAGGAGGTCCCGTGACCGGTCGCGCCCTTCCCTTCGGGCCGTCGAGCCCGATCATCCAGGCGCCCATGGCGGGCGGCGCGTCCACCCCGGCTCTGGCGGCGGCGGTGTCCGGGGCGGGCGGTCTCGGGTTCCTCGCGGCGGGCTACCGCACGGCGGAGGACGTGCGCCGGGAGATCGCGGCGGTGCGCGAGAGGACGGACCGGCCGTTCGGGGTGAACGTCTTCGTCCCCGATTTCGCGGCCGTGCGGCAGGAGCCCGGTGACGACGCGGCGGTGGCCCGGTATCGCGAGGAGCTCGTCCCCGAGGCCGGACGGTACGGCGTGACGCTGCCCGAGGCGCCCGCCTGGGACGACGACGCGTGGGACGCCAAGATCGACCTGCTGGTGGACGAACGGGTGCCGGTGGCCGGTTTCACCTTCGGCTGCCCGCCGCCCGAGGTGACGGCCCGCCTCCACGACGCCGGGGCCGTCGTCATGGTCATGGTCAACACCCCGTGGGAGGCGGTCGCGGCGGCCGAGGCCGGAGCCGACGCGGTGGTGGTGCAGGGCCCCGGCGCGGGCGGGCACCAGGCGGCCTTCCTGCCCGGGCCTCCCTCATGGAAGACACCCGATGACCTGGCGGAACTCGTGGGCCTCGTGCGGGAGGCGGCCGACGTGCCGCTCGTGGCCGCCGGAGGGATCATGGACGGCGCGGACGCCGCCGCCGTCCTCGCCGCGGGCGCGGTCGCCGCGCAACTGGGCACCGCCTTCCTGCGCACCCCGGAGAGCGGGGCGCACCCCCTGCACAAGGCCGCCCTCGCCGATCCCCGGTTCACCCGCACCGCGTTCACCCGGGCCTTCTCCGGACGTACGGCACGCGGCCTGGCCAACCGGTTCATGGCCGAGCACGAGGCGTCGGCGCCCGCGTGCTACCCCCAGGTGCACCACCTGACGAAGGGCCTGCGCCGCGCGGCGGCCGAGCACGGCGACCCCGAGGCGATGGCCCTGTGGTGCGGCCGGGGGTACCGCCGCTCCCGCGACCTCCCCGCCGCCGCCCTCGTCGAAGCCCTCATGGAGGAACTCGCGGCCGCCCGCGCCTGACCGCCCCTGGGTGTCCTTCGCTGTCAGCGGGTCACGACCTGCGCCCGCACGCCCGGCAGGCCGTCGAAGGCCGCGGACGAGTCCATCGTGACCACGGTCCGGGCGGTCGCCGCCGCCGTCGCCGCGATGAGCAGGTCGTAGGCGCCGCGCGTCTTGCCCTCGCGCCGCAGGTGTGCCATCAGACGCGCATGAACTCTGGCTATGTCGGTCGTGTATTCCTCGACGGGAATCAGTGCGAGAACTTGGTCCACGAACGCCTGCCGGGCCGGACGCCGGACCGGATCGGCCAGCTCGACGCCGACGAGCAACTCGGCGATGGTGATCGCTGCGACAGCCACGTCGTCGGCGTCGCCGATGACGGAGTCCACCTCGGCTTTGCCCCGCTCCGCGGCTATGAGAACGCCGGTGTCGAGAATCAGGCGTCGGGCCACGTGGTCCTCATCTCGTCGCGGATGCTCTCCCTGGCCGCTGTGACGTCGGCCTCGAACTCCGCGTCGAGGGTGCCGGCGCTTCTGGCCAGAAACGCCTTCACCATGCGCCCTGGCGCGACGGGAGCGGGACCGATGACCGCGATCCGCCTGCCTCCGCGGGTCACGACTATCGTCTCCCCGTGCTCGGCCTCGTCCAGCACGGCTGCGAAGTTACGCGAGGCCTCGGTGGCGGTCATCACCTTCATGACATCAGATTATCTGAGTTCGGCACGGACGGAGCGCCCTGACGTTGGTTCACGGCCTGGAAGAAGGGTGGGGACGACACGGCGGCGTAATGGGCGGGTAACCGGGAGATGCCACCGTGAGGAGGCCGGCGGAGGGCACGGGTGCTTGTTTTCGCCTCTGAACTAAGATGACCGTGTCGACGGGGAGGTTGGTCATGGCGAGGCCTCAGCGCAGGACGGTGCGGGACATCCGCAGAGGCAACCGGGCCGTGTTGCTGCGCGCGCTCTACTTCTCCGGCCCGACCAGCCGCAACGACCTCACCGCGCGCACCGGCCTGAGCGCCGCCACGGTCAGCACGATGACCGCCGACCTGCTGGGCGAGAACATCGTCGTCGAGGCGGGTCAGGTGGAGTCGGACGGCGGCCGCCCCCGCGTGCTGCTGCGCGTCAACCCCGAGTACGGCTTCGCGGTGGGCGTCGACGTGGCCGAGACGCACGTCCGGGTGGGGTTGTTCGACCTGGAGATGACCGAGCGGGCCAAGGTGGACTACATGCTGCGCCCGGCCCGGCACGATCCCGAGCTGGTCGCCCGGCACATTCTGGCGGGCGTCGAGGTCGTGCTGTCCGACGCGGGCGTGTCGCCCGAGCAGGTGCTCGGCATCGGCGTGGGCGTCCCCGGCATAGTCGAGCCGGGCGCGGACGGCGTCATCCACGCCAAGACCTTCGGCTGGGACGGCGTCCCGCTTGGAGCGCTCCTGCGCCGCGGCACCTCGCTCCCGCTGTACGTGGACAACGGCGCCAAGACGATGGGCCAGGCCGAGCTGTGGTTCGGCTCGGGCCGGGGCGCCTCGGACGCCGTCATCGTGCTGCTCGGCGTGGGGGTGGGCGCGACGATCGTGGCCGACGGCACCACGTTCCGCGGGGTCAGCAGCAGTGCCGGGGAGTGGGGGCACACGAAGATCGTGGCCGGCGGGCGGCCCTGCCGCTGCGGCGGACGCGGCTGCTTGGAGGCGTACATCGGGATCGAGGCCATCCTGGACCGGGCCGGCGTCACGTCGGGGGGCGACTGGGAGGAGGACCTCGCCCGGGTGCTCGCGTCGAAGTCGCCGGTGGTGGAGGAGACCGTCACCTACCTGGGTGTCGGCCTGGCCAATCTCGTCAACCTGGTCAACCCCGAGAAGATCGTGATCGGCGGCTGGGTGGGGGTCCAGCTCGGCGAGAGCCTGCTGCCCGGCATCCGCCGCGCCACCGCGGCCAACTCGCTGGCCGAGCCGTACGCCGCGACGTCGATCGTCCTGGGCCGCCTCGGTCCCGACGCGGTCGCGCTGGGGGCCGCCACCCTCGTCCTGGAGGAGTTCCTCAACGCGCCCCAGGTGGCCAGGATCACCGCCGCCGGCTGACGACTCCGCCCGGATTCCCGCGATCTGGACCTCCCGGTGAAGGTGGGACTGTGAAGGGTGGGACCGATTCGCGCCCGGGGGGTCGCACCCGCGGGCGTCCCACGTCGGCGCCGCCGTATCGGGGAGGAGGCGGCCGGTAGGGGGACCCGCATCGGCGGGGCGCGAATCGGTCGGGGGCCGGATTGGAGAGCGCTCTCCCGGAGAGTAGCACCCGGATGTTCATTTGAGTCAACACATATTTCGCGGTGTGAACTAAGCATTGACATAAGCGGGTGAAGGGGCGCACTCTCGGTCCGCTGGACCTCTCTCATCCCCCAACCCTCGCCCGAGGGGCTCCGCACCCAAGGAGACGTGCATGCCTCCATCCTCATGGCCTCATTTCCGGCCCCGGCGCCGGCGGATCGGCCTGGTCGCCGCCGGGTTCGCCGCCCTGTCGACCTTCGCGGCCGTGGCCGGCGTCGTCCCCTCCACCTACAGTGCCGCCGCGGCGGCCTGCGGCACGACCAACGTCGCGCAGGGCAGGCCGGCGTCGGCCTCCTCGACGGAGAACGCCGGAACCCCGGCGTCGGCGGCCTTCGACGGCGACACCTCCACCCGGTGGTCGAGCGCGTTCAGCGACCCCCAGTGGATCCAGGTCGACCTCGGCAGTTCGCAGCAGATCTGCAAGGTGGTGCTCAACTGGGAGGCCGCCCGCGCCCAGACCTTCAAAATCCAGGTGTCGGCCGACGGCTCCGCCTGGTCGGACGCCACCGCGACGGTGAACGGCGTGAGCGGGACCCAGTCGCTCGACCTGACCGCGACCGGCCGGTTCGTCCGGATGTCCGGCCTCACCCGGGCCACCGCGTACGGCTACTCGCTCTGGGAGTTCGCCGTCAACACCGCGTCGGGTGACGGCGGGACGACGTGCGGCACCGCGAACGTCGCGCAGGGCAGGCCCGCGTCGGCCTCCTCGACGGAGAACGCCGCGTCCCCGGCGTCGGCGGCCTTCGACGGCAACACCGGCACCCGGTGGTCGAGCGCGTTCAGCGACCCGCAGTGGATCCAGGTCGACCTCGGCAGCTCCCAGCAGATCTGCAAGGTGATCCTGAATTGGGAGGCCGCCTACGCCAGGACGTTCAAGATCCAGGTGTCGCCGGACGGGTCGTCGTGGTCGGACGCCACCGCGACGGTGAACGGCGTGAGCGGGACCCAGTCGCTCGACGTGTCGGCCACCGGCCGGTTCGTCCGGATGTCCGGCCTCACCCGGGCCACCGCGTACGGCTACTCGCTCTGGGAGTTCGCCGTCAACACCACCGGCGGCGGTGACGACGGCCCCACCCTCCCGGGCGGCGGCGACCTCGGGCCGAACGTGCGGGTCTTCGACCCGTCGATGTCGAGCGCGAGCATCCAGAGCACGCTCGACACCATCTTCAGGCAGCAGGAGTCGAACCAGTTCGGCAGCCAGCGGTACGCGCTGCTGTTCAAGCCGGGCACCTACAGCGGCCTCAACGCCCAGATCGGCTTCTACACCTCGATCGCCGGCCTCGGCCAGTCGCCCGACAACGTCACGATCAACGGCGACATCACCGTCGACGCCGGGTGGTTCAACGGCAACGCGACCCAGAACTTCTGGCGCTCGGCCGAGAACCTGGCCGTGGTCCCGGTCAACGGCACCGACCGGTGGGCCGTGGCCCAGGCCGCGCCGTTCCGGCGGATCCACGTCCGCGGCGGGCTGAACCTCGCCCCCAACGGGTACGGCTGGGCCAGCGGCGGCTACATCGCCGACAGCAAGATCGACGGCACGGTGGGCCCGTACTCCCAGCAGCAGTGGTTCACCCGCGACAGCACGATCGGCGGCTGGACCAACGGCGTCTGGAACATGGTGTTCTCCGGCGTCGTCGGCGCGCCGGCGCAGAGCTTCCCGAACCCGCCGTACACGACGCTCGCGACCAGCCCCGTCACCCGGGAGAAGCCGTACCTGTACGTGGACTCGGGCGGCGCGTACCGCGTCTTCGTCCCGTCGCCGCGGACGAACTCCAGCGGCGTGAGCTGGGCGAACGGCGCGACCCCCGGCACGTCGATCCCGCTCACCCAGTTCTACGTCGCCAAGCCGTCCGACAGCGCCGCCACGCTCAACCAGGCGCTGAGCCAGGGGCTCAACCTGCTGTTCACGCCGGGCGTCTACCACCTCAACCAGACGCTCAACGTGACCCGGCCCGACACGGTGGTCCTCGGGCTCGGCTACGCCACGCTGATTCCGGACAACGGCGTCGTCGCGGTGAACGTCGCCGACGTCGACGGCGTGAAGATCGCGGGCCTGCTCCTCGACGCCGGCACGGTCAACTCGCCGGTGCTGATGCGGGTCGGCCCCGACAACGCCTCGGCGAGCCACGCCGCCAACCCGATCTCGATCCAGGACGTGTTCTTCCGGATCGGCGGCGCGGGCCCCGGCTCGGCCACCACCAGCCTGGTCGTGAACAGCGACAACACGATCATCGACCACATCTGGGCGTGGCGGGCCGACCACGGCGCGGGCGTGGGCTGGAACACCAACCCCGCCGACACCGGCCTGATCGTCAACGGCGACAACGTGACGGCGTACGGCCTGTTCGTCGAGCACTACAAGAAGTACGAGGTGATCTGGAACGGTCAGGGCGGCAAGACGATCTTCTTCCAGAACGAGCTGCCGTACGACCCGCCGAACCAGGCGTCCTGGATGAACGGCTCGACCCGGGGCTACGCCGCCTACAAGGTGGCCGACTCCGTCACCAGCCACGAGGCCTGGGGGATGGGCAGCTACTGCAACTTCAGCACCGACCCGTCGATCGTGGCCGAGCGCGGCTTCGAGGCCCCCAACAGGCCGGGCGTGAAGTTCCACGACCTGCTCACGGTGTCGCTGGGCGGCGTCGGCACGATCGCCCACGTCATCAACGACACGGGCGGCCCGGCCCAGGGCACGGCCACCGTCCCGGTCAACGTCGTCAGCTACCCCTGACGGCCCGCACCCCCTGAAAAGCGGGGCGCGGCGGGAGGCTCATCGCCTCCCGCCGCGCCCTCGCGCGTTCGCCGGGCTCACATCCGCACGCCGGTGGGCTCGGGAGCGAGCGCGTGGATCCGTACGGCGTGCCGTACGCGCATCTCGAGTTCGTCCAGCTCCGCCGGGGTGGGCGCGTCAATGAGGAACGTCACGGCGCGGTCGTCGCTGCTGTGCAGCGGCCCGAGCTCCGCGCCGCGGTCCTTCAGCACGAGCACGGCCCGCAGCGTGGGCGGGTCGTCCGGGGCGCCGGGCGCGATCTCGGGCCACAGGCCGCCCTCGCCGACCCAGACCGGGGAGACGTCCGGCCAGTCCACCGTCACGTCGCCGAGCCGCCCGGGCTCGTGCTCCAGGTAGACCTGCCGGGCGTACCGGCGGGGCGCGGGGTAGGCGGCGGGCTCCCCGAGGGCGATGCGGACGATCTCCGGCTCCATCGGCGCGCCGGTGGCGAGCGAGTAGAGGATCGACAGGCCGTCGCCGGGAGTGCGCGCGGCGACCTCCATCAGGTACGGCCGGCCCGTGCCGTCCACCCGCCACTCGGCGTGCGCGATGCCGCATCCGAAGGCCAGCCGTTCGAGCATGCGCCGGTTGGCGTCGAGGATGACCCCGTCCACGCCGTCCAGCTCGTTCGGGACCGAGTGGGACAGCTCGACGAAGGTGCGGGCGCCCGACTCGGTCGTCTCCTTGCGGGTCACCGAGGCGAAGACGATCCGGCCGTCCTGCACCAGGCTCTCCACGGAGAACTCCTGGCCCGTCACCTTCTCCTCCACCAGCACCGTCTCGTGCGGCAGGTACGCGTCGAGCTGGGCGCGCAGCTCGGCCGGGTCGCGCACGGTCTCCACGCCCGAGCTGGAGTGGCGGCCGGTGGGCTTGACCACGGCGGGGAACGACACGCCGTCCGCGGCGAACGCGGCGCGCGCGGCCGGCGGGACGACCGCCGAGGCCGGGCTGAACTCGGGCAGGTACCACCGCTGCAGATACTTGCTGCGGCAGGCGCGGGTGGCCCGCAGGCCGGGGGAGGGCAGCCCCAGGGCGTCGGCGAGCAGGCCGGTCGGCTCGACCAGCGTCTCGCCGACCGCGTAGACGCCGGCGATGTCGTAGCGGTCCCGCCAGGCCCGTACACCGGAGATCACGCCCGCGGTGAACGAGTTCTCCGTGTTGACGTCGCCGTCGGTGAAGGCGATCTCCTCGATGACCGAGGCCGGGTGCGCGGGGTCGCGCATCTGGGCCACCGCCTGCTCCCGCCAGGACGCCGGCGTGACCACGAGGATCCGCAGCCCCCGGCGGGACAGTTCGCGCAGATAAAGAGGGGCCCGGCAGATCACCAGGAATGATCCGGTAAGAACGAATGCCCGAGGTTTCACTTTCGCCACCGCCGTTTCTCTCACATGCTCACGCGACCGGAGGCTAGTTCCGGTGTTTCGGGCAGGTCAATAAAATTTCCCGATAATTCGGGACGAGTCGTTTCCCGATAGGGGTGAACCGGGGTCGCCGGCGACTCTTCCGCCGGGGCGGGCTGGGGCCATCGAGAAGTCCGAGGTCACCCCGGATCGTCCGGCCGCGCTGTGGGGCCGTTAGGGGTTGTGAGAAATACCCGCCGGATCGAATCCTGAATTAGCCCGACAGGGCCGGAACATCCCGTGCACCCCCGATTGGAGGGCTGTTCACATGGCTGGCAACGGCGCCGGAGTAGACGGTCTGGAGACGCTGCGGGCCTCGCTCGACCGTATCGACGAGTCGCTGCTCGACACGCTGCGCAGGCGTATCGAGTGCTGCGTGGAAATCGCGCATTTCAAGCGCGAGAACGACGTCCCGATGATGCAGCCCCACCGCATCGGCATCGTGCAGCGGCGGGCCGCCCTATACGCGCAGGACCACGGGATCGACCCCGACTTCCTGCGCCGGCTCTACGAACTCGTCATCGCGGAGACCTGCAGGGTCGAGGACCTGGTGATCGGCGATGTCGCCGCTCGGTGAGCGCGACGCCGGCGGCTCACCCGGCTATTCCGACACGGCTTGGAGGAACCCCGGAATGAGAACGATCCTGATCGACAATTACGACTCGTTCACCTACAACCTCTATCAGCTCCTGGGCGAGGTGAACGGGCAGCCCCCGGTCGTGGTGCGCAACGACGCCGACTGGTCGCAGGTGCCGATCCACGAGTTCGACAGCGTCGTGATCTCCCCCGGGCCCGGCCGGCCCGAGCGGGCCCGCGACTTCGGCGTCAGCGCGCGGGCCATCCGTGAGAGCGGGCTGCCCGTGCTCGGCGTCTGCCTCGGCCACCAGGGCATCTGCCACCTGTTCGGCGGGACCGTCACCCACGCGCCGCAGCCGATGCACGGCCGCGTCTCGCAGGTGCGCCACACCGGGGCCGACATCTTCGCCGGCCTGCCCTCGCCGTTCTCGGTCGTGCGCTACCACTCGCTGGCGGCCACCGACCTGCCGGACGAGCTGGAGGCCGTGGCCTGGACCGACGACGGCGTGGTCATGGGGGTCCGGCACCGCACCGAGCCCGTCTGGGGCGTGCAGTTCCACCCCGAGTCGATCAGCAGCGAGCACGGCCGCGAGCTGCTGGCGAACTTCCGCGACCTCGCGCTGGCCCATCGCCGGGCCAGGCAGGAGGCCGCCGCGGCCGCCCGCTCGCCGTACCGGGTGCATGTGCGCAGGCTGCCGCTGCTGCCGGACGCGGAGACCGCCTACCGCGAGCTGTTCGCGGGCAAGGAGCACGGCTTCTGGCTCGACAGCAGCTCCGTGATCGAGGGGCTGTCGCGGTTCTCGTTCATGGGCGACGGCTCCGGGCCGCTCGCCGAGTACGTCACCTACCGGGTGGCGGAGGGAGCGGTGACCGTCAGGCGGTCCGGCGGGTCAGCGCAGCGCGTCGAGCAGCCGTTCTTCGAGTACCTGGACGAGCGGCTGCGCGAGCGCGCGGTGCCCGCGAGCGAGGGCCTGCCGTTCGACTTCAACCTCGGGTACGTCGGTTACCTGGGCTACGAGCTCAAGGCGGAGGCGGGCGGCCAGGCCGCGCACCAGGCCGAGGAGCCCGACGCGGCGCTGCTGTTCGCCGACCGGATGCTCGTGCTCGACGACGTGGAGGGCGTCAGCTACCTGCTCGCGCTCACGAAGGACGGGGGACCGGACGCCGGCGACGCACTCGCCTGGCTGGACGAGACGGGAGCCCGGCTGTTCTCCCTGCCCAGGCGTGAGCCGTCCGAGCCGGCCGCGTTCACCGGGGTCGGCATGACCGACCCGGCCATCGCGGACGCGGTGGAGCTGCGGCACGACAAGCAGGGCTACCTCAGCCGGATCGGCGACTGCCTGGAGGAGATCTACCACGGCGAGTCCTACGAGATCTGCCTGACCAACGCCGTCACCGTCCGCGCCGAGATCGACCCGCTGCGGACCTACAGCCACCTGCGGACGATCAGCCCGGTGCCGTACGGCGCGCTGCTCGACTTCCCCGACGTCGCGGTGATGAGCGCCTCGCCCGAGCGGTTCATGACGATCGGCCCCGACCGGGTCGCCGAGTCCAAGCCGATCAAGGGCACCCGGCCGCGCGGCGCGACGCCCGAGGAGGACGAGGCGCTCCGCCACGACCTGCTCAGCCGCGAGAAGGACCGCGCGGAGAACCTCATGATCGTCGATCTGATCCGCAACGACCTCAACACGGTCTGCGAGGTCGGGTCGGTGCACGTGCCCCGGCTGTTCCACGTCGAGACGTACGCGCCGGTCCACCAGCTCGTCTCCACCATCCGCGGCACGCTGCGCCCGGAGGAGTCGGTGGTGAGCTGCGTGCGGGCGGCCTTCCCCGGCGGGTCGATGACGGGCGCGCCCAAGATCCGCACCATGGAGATCATCGACCGGCTGGAGGAGGGCCCGCGCGGCGCCTACTCCGGCGCGCTCGGCTGGTTCTCCCTGGGCGGGGCCGCCGACCTCAGCATCATCATCCGCACCCTCGTCGCCACCCGGGACCGGGTCAGCTTCGGCGTCGGCGGCGCGATCGTCGCCCTGTCGGACCCCGAGGAGGAGTTCGAGGAGACCGTCGTCAAGTCCCGCGCCATGATCACCGCGGTGCTGGCCACCGCGGCCCAGACCGTGGGGGCCTGACCATGACCCGCGGGGAGACGGACCTGCTGCGGCGCTGTGTCGTCGTGGGTGGCGCGGGCGCGGTGGGCGGCCTGTTCGCCGGGCACCTGCTGCGGTCCGGCGCCGAGGTGGTCGTCGTCGACCCCGCGCCCGGCGCCGGCCAGCCCAGCGCCGACCAGCCCAGCGCCGACCAGCACAGCGCCGGGGAACCGAGGTTCCTGCGAGGCGACATCACGGACATCGGGCCCGATCTCGCCGTGGAGATCGGGCGGGCCGACCTCGTCCTGCTCGCGGTGCCCGAGCCGGTGGCCCTGGCGGCGGTGAAACAGGTCGCCGCCGCGATGCGGCCGGGCGCGCTGCTCGCCGACACGCTCTCGGTCAAGGGCCCGATCGCCGAGGCGATCCGGGCGCACGCCGGGGACGTCGAGGCGGCCGGCCTCAACCCGATGTTCGCCCCCTCGCTCGGCTTCGCCGGGCGGCCGGTCGCCGCCGTCGTGGTCCACGACGGTCCCCGGACCCGGGCGCTGCTGCGGCTGGTCGAGAGCTGGGGCGGCCGTGCCGTACGGCTCGGCGCGCACGAGCACGACAGGCTGGCCGCGGCGACCCAGGCGCTCACCCACGCGGCGGTGCTGTCGTTCGGCTTCGCGCTGGCCCGCCTCGGCGTCGGCATCGCCGAACTGGCCGCCGTCGCCCCGCCGCCGCACGCCACGATGCTCGCACTGCTGGCCCGGATCGCCTCGGGCACCCCGGAGGTCTACTGGGACGTCCAGTCGGCCAACCCGCAGGCCGCCGCCGCCCGCGCGGCGCTCGCGGAAGGCGTACGCACACTCGCCGGCCTCCTCGACGGCCCGGCGGACGGGGAGGCGGAGTTCGCGGCGGCCCTGGGCGGGCTGCGCGAACTCCTCGGCCCCGATCTCGGCTTCTACCGCGACACCTGCGCCGGCATGTTCGGCGCACTGCGCCCCCCTGAGCACGCCCTGGGCCCGTACGAGCCCAAACCCTCTACGAGCACGTCACGCCCTGTCACGACTGAAAGGTGAGACCGATGACCATCTCCCACGAGACCGTCCTCACGCCGGAGCAGCGCGCCAGGTTCGCCGCGGACCCGGACCTCGGCGGCGGCAACCTGCTGACGAAGGCCATCGAGGCGAACCCGCACCCGGAGCTGCCGTTCATCCACCTGGGCCGGCCGCTGACCAACACCCGGGGTGAGCAGCAGACCGAGTTCAGCCTGCTGGAGCTGGACGAGCTGGCCCAGAGCTGGTCGGTGTGGTACCTGCGGCAGGGCGTACGCCCCCGCGACCGCGTGGCCATCTACCTGGAGGACTCCTTCGCCTACTCCCTGCACTTCTACGCGCTGGCCCAGATCGGCGCGGTGGCGGTGCTGGTCAACAGCAAGGCGTCGCGGTACATCGCCACCGAGCTGTGCCGCCAGACCAACCCGGTCGGCATGTACACCGACCTCGCCCACCTGGAGATCCTCGGCGAGGAGTTCCACCTGCTGCCCGGCCTGCGGTGGACGCAGGTGGCCGAGGAGCTGCCGGCGCCGCCGCACGCGGCGCTGCCGGAGGAGGCCCGCTTCCGCCACGTCGGTGAGGACCCGGTCTCGATCCTGCACTCCTCCGGCACCACCGGGCGGCCCAAGCCGGTCATCCAGACCCACCGCTCGTGTGTGGCCGGACCCCGCTTCCGCCTCGTGGACCACCACGAGCAGCCGGGCGCCGTGATGATGACCGCGCTGCCGCAGTCGCACCTCGGCTGCATCGCCTACACGACGTACGCCGTGCTGGGCGGCACCCCCCTCGTGCCCTGGTTCGACACCAGCGGCCCCGAGCTGGCCAAGGCCGTCGAGAAGTACCGCCCGACGACCGTCATGGCCTTCGGCCACGCGTACGCCGAGCTGGCGGGCGCGGACCTGCCGGCCGGGGCGATCGACTCGGTCAACGTCTGGATCTCCATCGGCGACGCGGTCCACGAGAAGCACATCAAGGGCATCCTGGCCATGCGCGACCCGTCGCTGCCGCCGGCCGCGTTCTTCGACCGCCTCGGCACCACCGAGCTGGGCTGGGGCGTGCTGCTGAAGGTCCGCACGCTGGCCGACGAGCGCAACGACCGGTGCGTGGGCAAGCCGGTCGGCGTCGCCGAGGTCGCGGTGCTGCGCAGGGACGGCACGGTCGCCGACGTCAACGAGGTCGGGCTGCTCGGCGCGAAGGGCCCGGCGATCACCGCCGGATACTGGAGCGACTCCGACACCACCTACCGCAGCAAGCTGTCGGGCTACTGGCTGACCGGCGACATGGCCTACCGCGACGAGGCGGGCAACTACTTCCAGGTCGACCGGGCGGTGGACGCGATCGAGACCCCGAGCGGCACCGGCTACTCGGTCTTCATGGAGGAGCTGCTGCTCAACGACCTGCCCGAGGTCCTCGACTGCGCCGTGGTGGCGGGCATCCACCGCGGCCGCACGGTCCCGGTGGCGGTCGTGACGTCCAGCGCCGCCAGGCCGGACGCGCAGAGGCTGCTCAACGAGGCGAACGAGAAGCTGAAGGCCGCCGGTCACCCCGAGCTGACCATGCTGGAGGTCGCGCGCAACGACGAGGACTTCCCGGTCGGCGTCACCGGCAAGGTCCTCAAGCGCCGGCTGCGGGAGAAGTACAGCTCGCTGTCCACCTACATCCGCGAGAACGGCGGCAAGTCGCTCGGCACGATCCTCACCGACGTCTTCGTCTGATCCCCCACACCCGACGCCCGATCCCGCGATCGGCACGCGATCCGCACCTGATCCGCGCCGCCGGGCCGGAGGTCCCCCCAAGGCCCGGCCCGGCGGCGTGCACGCGGAAGCGACCGCCGGCCCGACCCCCATGCCAGACCCGACCACATGGATGTGGAGAGGATTCCCATGACTGACGCCGAGCTGTTGCTGGTGTTCGACTCGACGATCGATCCGTCCGGCTTCGCCGGGTGGGCCCGGCACTTCGACTCCACCGGAACCACGGCCAGGACCTACCGGCTGGGCGGAGCGGACGTGATAGTGGCCCAGGGGCCCGCCACGCTGCTGCCCGCCCCGGCCGACCTGCCCCGGCCGCGGCAGACCGTACGGGCGGGCGGCGGCTTCCGGCTCGGCCGGCGCGAGCTGTTCCCCTCGGGCACGGTCGTGTCCATCGGCTCCGCCGTGGTCGGGGACGGGGACATCGCGGTCTTCGCCGGACCCTGCGCGGTGGAGAACCCCGGGCAGATGATGTCCACGGCCGCCGCCGTCGCCCGGCACGGCGCGGTCGGCCTGCGCGGCGGCGCGTTCAAGCCGCGCACCACGCCGTACTCCTTCCAGGGCCTCAAGTGGGCGGGCCTGGAGCTCCTGGCGCAGGCCAGGGAGGAGACCGGCCTGCCGATCCTCACCGAGGTCGTCGACCCCCGGCACGTCGACCGGATGGCCGAGGTGGTCGACGGCTTCCAGATCGGTACTCGCAACATGCAGAACTTCGAGCTGCTGATCGAGGTGGGCCGCAGCGGCATGCCGGTCGTGCTCAAGCGCGGCTTCGGCTGCACGGTCGACGAACTGCTCACCGCGGCCGAGTATCTCCTGGCCGAGGGCAACGACCAGGTCGTGCTGTGCGAGCGGGGGATCAGGACGTTCGAGGGGGCCACCCGCTTCACGCTCGACCTGTCGGCGGTGGCGCTGCTCAAGCGGCGCACCCATCTGCCGGTGATGGTCGACCCCAGTCACTCGCTCGGCATCCCCGAGCTCATCGAACCCCTCACGCTGGCCGCCGTGGCGGCCGGCGCGGACGCCCTGCTGATCGACGTGCACGTCCAGCCCGAGCAGGCGCTGTGCGACGGCAAGCAGGCGCTGCTGCCCGAGGACTTCGCCCGGCTGATGAACCGGCTGGAGATGCTCGCGCTCGGCGTCGGCCGCCGGCTGGCCCCCGCCCCGGCCGCCGACTACTCCGGGATCCACGACGCCCTCACCCCCGACGTCGTCTAGTCCGGCCCGGCTGCTTACGAGTGCCGGTCGAGGAGGTGGAGCGATGCGCGCGGCGACGAGCACGCGCCCGGCGGACGCCGCTGTCGGTGCCGTCGACACTCACTGCCCGTACTGCGCGTTGCAGTGCGGCATGACCCTCAGCCCGGCGGGCCGCGCCTCGGTCCGGGTGCGGCCCCGCGACCCGTCCGAGGGCGGCCTGTGCCAGAAGGGCTGGACCGCCGCGGCCCTGCTCGGCTCGCCGGCCCGGCTCACCACGCCGCTCGTCCGGGACGGCGGGACGCTGCGCCCGGCGAGCTGGGACGAGGCCCTCGGCCTGGTCGCCCGCAGGATCAAGGAGATCGTCGCGGCACGAGGGCCGGACGCCGTGGCGGTCTTCGGCGGCGGCGGGCTCACCAACGAGAAGGCTTATCTGCTCGGCAAGTTCGCCCGGGTGGCGCTCGGCACCTCCCAGGTGGACTACAACGGCAGGTTCTGCATGTCGTCGGCGGCGGCCGCGGCGCACCGCGCCTTCGGCCTCGACCGGGGGCTGCCGTTCCCCCTGGCCGACCTGGACGGCGCGGACGCGGTGCTGCTCGCCGGGGCCAACCCGGCCGAGACCATGCCGCCGTTCATGTCGCACCTGCGCCGTGCCGTGGACGCCGGCGGACTGATCGTGGTCGATCCCCGGCGCACCCCCACGGCCGAGCGCGCCGCGCTGCACCTCGCGCCGGCCCCCGGCACCGACCTCGCGCTGGCGCTCGGCATCCTGCACGCCGCCGTGGCCGACGGGCACCTCGACCACGCGTACGTCGCCGGCCGTACGACGGGATTCGAGGAGGCCTGGCGGGTGGCCGCCGGCTGGTGGCCCGAGCGGGTGGAGCGGGTGACCGGCGTCGCCGCCGCCGACCAGCGCAGGGCCGCCGCGATCCTGGCCGGGGCCGCGAGCGCGTACGTGCTGACCGCGCGCGGCGCGGAGCAGCACGCCACGGGTGTGGACACGGTCGGGGCCTGGATCAACCTGGCGCTCGCGCTGGGCCTGCCCGGCCGCCGGGGCTCGGGCTGGGGCTGCCTGACCGGCCAGGGCAACGGGCAGGGCGGGCGCGAGCAGGGGCAGAAGGCCGACCAGCTCCCCGGCTACCGGCGGATCGACGACCCGGCGGCCCGCGCGCACGTGGCGCGGGTGTGGGGGATCGAGCCCTCCGCGCTGCCCGGCCCGGGACGGTCGGCGTTCGAGCTGCTCGACGCGCTCGGCACGCCGGACGGCCCGTCCGCGCTGCTGGTCTTCGGCAGCAACCCGGTGGTCTCGGCGCCGCACGCGGGCCGGGTGGCCGACCGGCTGGCCGCGCTCGACCTCCTCGTGGTCGCCGACCTCGTGCTGTCGGAGACCGCCAGGGCCGCCGACGTGGTGCTGCCGATCACGCAGTGGGCCGAGGAGGACGGCACGATGACCAACATCGAAGGGCGCGTGCTGCTGCGCCGCCGCGCGCTCGCCCCGCCGCCCGGGGTGCGCACCGACCTGGAGGTCCTGCACGACCTCGCCGTACGGCTCGGGCAGCCGGCGGAGCGCTTCCCCGCCGACCCCGAGACGGTGTTCACCGAGCTGCGGGCGGCCTCGGAGGACGGCCCGGCCGACTACTCGGGCGTGACGTGGGACCGGCTGCGGGCCGGGGAGCGGCTGCAGTGGCCGATACCCCGCCGGCCCGGACACCGGGGGACGCCGCGGCTGTTCCTGGACCGGTTCGCCCACCCCGACGGGCGGGCCAGGTTCGTCCCCGTGGACCACAGAGGGCCGGCCGAGCCGCCGGACGAGGAGTTCCCCCTCTACGCCATCACCGGGCGGGTGCTCCAGCACTACCAGTCGGGCGCGCAGACCCGGCGTGTGGAGGAGCTCCGCGCGGCCGTGCCCGAGGCGTACGTCGAGGTGCACCCGGACACCGCGCGGCGGGCCGGGCTGCGGGACGGCGCGGCGGCGGCGGTCGTCGGCAGGCGCGGGCGGACCCTCGCGACGGTGCGCTGCGTGCCGTCGATGCGGCCCGACGTGATCTTCCTGCCGTTCCACTTTCCGGGCGCCCAGCGCGCCAACCTCGTGACCAATCCGGCGCTCGATCCCGTCAGCCGGATGCCCGAATTCAAGGTCTGCGCCGTACGGCTGTCGCCGGCGGCGGAACGGGAGGCCGCGCGATGACCGGTGTCACCAGGGTCGTGATCGCCGGCTACGGCATGGCCGGCGCCCGGCTGGCGGAGGAGATCCGCCGCCGGGACCCGGCGGGGGAGCGCGTCGCGATCGTCGCGATCGGGGACGAGCCGCACCCGCCGTACAACCGGGTCCTGCTGTCGAACGTGCTGGCGGGCGCGATGTCCGCCGAGTCGGTGCGGCTGCAGGAGGAGGGCTGGGGCGCCGGGCACGGCGTCGAGGTGCGGCGGGGCCGGACGGTCGTGTCGATCGACCGCGCCGGGCGCGGCGTCGCGCTCGACGACGGCACACGGGTCGGCTACGACGTGCTCGTGCTGGCCACTGGCGCCCGCGCGTGGGTGCCGCCGGTGGAGGGCCTGATCGGCGACGACGGGGGTCCGGCCCCCGGCGTGGCGACGTTCCGCACGCTGGACGACTGCGCCGCGATCACGGCCGGCGCGCGGGGCGGCGTGCGGGTGGCCGTGCTCGGCGGCGGCCTGCTCGGCCTGGAGGCGGCCAGGGGCCTGGCGGCGCGCGGCAACGCGGTCACCGTCGTCCACCACACCGGCCACCTCATGGAGCGCCAGCTCGACCACGGCGCGGGCCAGGTGCTCGCCCGGGTCCTGGGCGGCCTCGGCGTGCGGGTGCTGCTGAACTCGCGGGCGGCCCGCTACCTGCCGGGCGACGGGCTCAAGCTGGACGACGGCCGGCTGGTTCCCGCCGACCTCCTCGTCGTGGCGGCCGGGGTGCGCCCGCAGACCGCGCAGGCGTCCGCCGCCGGGCTCGCCGTCGACGGCGGCGTGCTGGTCGACGACGACCTGCGCACGAGCGACCCGCTGATCCACGCGATCGGCGACTGCGCGCGGCACCCCGGCACGGTGCCCGGCCTGGTGCAGCCCGCGTGGGAGCAGGCCGCCGCGCTGGCCGCGCTGCTCACCGGCACGCGGTCGCCGTACCGCGGCACGAAGGTGGTCACCCGGCTCAAGGCGAGCGGGGTTGACCTGGCCGCGCTGGGCGACGTGCACGCCGCGCCGGACGACCCGCGCGCCGAGGTGCTGTGGCTGAGCGAGCCGGCCCGGGGCCGCTACGCCAAGCTCGTCGTCCGCGACGAGCGGGTGGCGGGGGCCATCGCGATAGGCGTGCCCGACGCCGCCGCCGCGATCACGCAGTTCTACGACCGCGGCCTGCCCGTGCCGCCCGACCGGCTCGCGCTGCTGCTCGGCCGGGCCATGCCGTACGGCGAGGGCGCCGCCTCCGGCGACGGGAACGTGGCGGCGCTGCCGGGGACGAGCGTGGTGTGCCGCTGCAACACGGTCAGCAAGGACGCCCTGGCCGCCGCGTGGCGGTCGGGGGCCCGTGACGTGACCGCCCTCGCCTCCGCCACCCGGGCGACCACGGGGTGCGGCACCTGCGCCGACGCGGTGTGCGGCATCGCCCGCTGGCTCGCCGAGTCCGAGAACGCCTGACCCGGGAAACGCCCGACTCCAGAACGCATGACTCCCGAGAACGCCTGACCTGCGAGAACGCATGACTCCCGAGAACCTGACGAGGAGACGCACATGAGCGCGCGAACCAGGGCCGCCCGGCGCGGCCGCGGCTGGATCGAGCACTGGAACCCGGAGGACGAGGAGTTCTGGGAGACCACCGGACGCCGGGTGGCCCGGCGCAACCTGATCCTGTCGGTCTTCACCGAGCACCTGGGCTTCGCGATCTGGGTGCTGTGGTCCGTGGTGGTGCTGAGCCTGCCCGCCGCGGGGCTGCCGATGAGCGTGTCGGAGTCGTTCTGGCTCGTCTCCGCGCCCAACCTGGTGGGCGCGGCGATCCGGATCCCGTACACGTTCGCGGTGCCGCGCTTCGGCGGCCGGGTGTGGACGACGATCTCGGCGGTGCTGCTGCTGATCCCGTCCTCGCTGCTGGCGTTCGTCGTGCCGAGCGGCTGGCTGGCCGCGCAGGACCACGACACGAGGTTCTGGATCCTGCTCGCCTGCGCCGCCGTGGCCGGCGTCGGCGGCGGCAACTTCTCCTCCTCGATGGCGAACATCTCGTTCTTCTATCCCGAGCGGCGCAAGGGCTTCGCGCTCGGCCTCAACGCGGCGGGCGGCAACCTCGGCGTCGCGGTCGTCCAGCTCCTGGTGCCGCTGGTGGTCGTCGCCGGGGTGCCCGTGGCGGCGTCGGGAACGCGGGTCCACCTCGCGTACGCCGGGCTGATCTGGATGCCGTTCATCGTGGTGGCCGCGGTCTGCGCCTGGCTGTTCATGGACGGCCTCGCCGAGGCCAAGGCCGACCCCCGGTCGTATGCCGCGGCGCTGCGGCACGGGCAGACCTGGATCGTGTCGCTGCTCTACGTCGGCACGTTCGGCTCGTTCATCGGGTTCTCCTTCGCGCTGCCGCTGGTGATCAGGACGACGTTCCCGGAGTTCCTCGCCCAGCATCCGTTCGTGCGCGACTACCTCGCCGGGCTCGGCTTCGTCGGGGCGCTGGCCGGGTCGGTCGCCCGGCCGCTCGGGGGCCGGCTGTCCGACCGGTACGGCGGGGCCCGTGTCACGCTGGCCGTCTTCGCCGGGATGGTGGCGGCGACGGTCGCGGCGGCGGGCGGGGTGATCCGCCACGACTTCGGCCTGTTCTTCTGCGCCTACCTGGTCGTCTTCGCCTGCTCCGGGGTGGGCAACGGCTCGACGTACCGGATGATCCCGGTGATCTTCGGCGAGCTGGGGCGCAGGGAGGCGGCCGCACGCGGTCTCGACCCGGCGCTGACCGCGCCGGACTACAAGCGCAAAGCCGCGGCGGTGATCGGCATCGCCGGGGCGATAGGCGCGTTCGGCGGGTTCCTGATCCAGCAGGTGTTCCGCCTGGCGAGCACCGACGCGGCGAGCGCGATGAAGGGCGCGACCGGCGCCGCCGCGGCCCGCGTCGCCCAGGAGCACGCGGGATGGTCGCTGCCCGCGCTGTGGATCTTCGTCGGCTCCTACGTGCTGCTCGCCGGGCTCACGTGGTGGACCTACCTGCGGCGCGGGCCGAGCCGCGCGCCGAGCTTCGCCTACGCGCGAGTGTGAATTTTCGTCGCACTCCGGCGTAACCAAAGTTGTAGGCCGTGTGCCCCTTCCGTCATCCGGCCTGGTCATTAGGGTGCGCGGCCGTTGTGGCGGCCATACGTGCGTGCCAACGTGCTGGTCAGAGGGCCCGCGAAACAGGCCCGTACGGGGATTCGGAGGATTTCGATGGCACGTCGCATCCGCGTGAGCAAGCCGACCAGGAAGCCCCAGTCGAACTCGCCCGATCTCCGCACGCCGTCCGGCCGCGAGCTGCCCTACTGACCCCGGCCGCTGCCACAGAAAGAGGGGAGGATCCCGGATGAGCGACCTCGTCATGGTCATGCCCTACCGGGCGTTCGTCACCAAGGCCCGTGAGGAGGGGCACCGGATCTGCGCTGTCTGGGATCCCACCCTGCAGACGCCGGACTACCTGGCCGGCATCGCCGACCTCGCCGACGCCCTCGTGCTGACCGACTTCGCCGATCCCGTCGCGTTCGACCGGTCCGTACGGCAGGCCGTGCGCGACTTCGGCGCCGACCTCGTCTACCACATCGGGGCCGAGGAGAGCATGCTCGCCACCTACCGCATCGCGGAGGACCTGGGCAAGGCGGTCAACCCGGCCAGGTCGGTCGAACTGCTCAACGACAAGCTCCAGCTGCGCCGGCTGCTCGCCGAGCACGGCCTGTCCCCGGTACGGTTCGCCCACGCGGCGCGCTGGCAGGACGTGCCCAGCCTGCTCGGCGGCTTCGAGCTGCCGGTGGTCGTCAAGCCGACCGAGCTGGCCGGCAGCCGGGGCGTGTACCTGCTGCGCGAGCCCGGCCAGGTCGCCGAATGGGGCGCGCTGCTCGACTCCTACGGCTACCGCGGGCCGGTCCTGGTGGAGGAGTATCTGCGCGGCCCCGAATACAGCGTGGAGTCGCTCAGCGACCACGGCCGCCACCAGATCGTGGGAGTCACCCGCAAGGTGCTCGGCCCGCCGCCGCTGTTCGTCGAGGCCGGGCACGTTCATCCCGCGCAGGCGGGGCCCGACACGGCGGCGATGGCCGAGCTGACGGCCGAGATGCTGCGGCTGACCGGATACCGGACCGGCCCGGCCCACACCGAGATCATCTGGACCGCCGCGGGCCCCCGGATCGTCGAGTCGCAGGCGCGGCTCGGCGGCGACCAGATCCCGCGCCTGGTGCAGCTCGCCACCGGGCTCGACATCGAGCGGGCCGTCTTCCGGATCCTCGACGGCAGGTCGCCGGGCACGGTGGAGCGCCGGGCGGTCGCCCACATCTCCTACTTCAGCCTGACCCCCGGCGAGGTTCGCGCCGTCGCGGGCGTGGAGGAGGCCAGGGCGCTCGACTTCGTGGACATGCTGGAGTTCCCCTTCCGGCCGGGCGACCGGATCCCGGAGACGGTCGACTGGCGCACCCGGCACGGCTTCGTCGTGGTGACCGGGGAGACCGAGGAGCAGGCCGTCGCGCGGGCGCGGCACGTCCACTCGCTCGTCCGCGCCGAGGTGGCCGAGCCCGTCGCGGCCGGGGCGGGCGTGGCGCCGTGAACCTGTCCGCGCTCCATCCCAATCTGCGGATCCGCATCGCGGTCGGGTTCCTGCAGCGCCTGCTCGACTCGATGGTCATGTCGTTCATGGCCATCTACCTCGCCTTCGAGTACGGCGTGGCGGTCGCGGGCGTGCTGGTCGTGACCGTCATGGTGCTCGGCGTCGTGGGCACGCTCGCGGGCGGGCACATGTCCGACGCCCGCGGGCGGCGGCGCACGCTCCTGCTCGGCGAAATCGGCGTCTGCCTGACGTTCGCGCTCATGGCGGTCGCCGACGCGCCCGCCTGGCACAGCCCGGCGCTCGTCTACTGCGGCTACCTCGTCAACAAGTTCGCCGCGAGCTTCGCGATGCCCGCCAACGACGCGATGATCCTCGACGTCACGACCCCCGAGAGCCGCAAGCTCGTCTACACGATCAACTACTGGTCGATCAACCTCGCGCTGGCCTTCGGCGCGCTGCTCGGCGGTTTCCTCTACAACGGCCACTTCACGCTGCTGCTCGCCCTGGCCGCCGGGGGCACGGTCGTGATCGCCGCGGCCACGTACTTCCTGATCGCGGAGACCAAGCCGGAGCAGACCGGGCCGGAGGAGACCGGCGCGGCGGCCCAGCCGCGCGGCTCGATCCTGCGGGACTTCGCCTCCGGCTACCGGCTGGTGCTCCAGGACCGCGCCTTCGGCCGGTTGCTGGTGGCCGCCACGCTGTTCATGTCCATCGAGCTGCAACTGATCAACTACATCGGCGTACGGCTGGCCAGGGACCTGCCGGAGCAGAATTTGCTGGCGATCGGGTCCTGGGCGGTCCGGGTGGACGGCGTGGAGATGCTCGGCATCCTCCGCGCGGAGAACACCGTGCTCGTCGTGGCGCTCGCGCTCGTCGCGCACCTGGTGCTGCGCCGGGTGCCCGACCGCGTCCGGATGTACGCCGGGGCCGGGCTGTTCACCGCCGGATACATGGTGCTGGCCGTCAGCGACACCGGCTGGGTCCTGCTCGTGGCCGCGCTGGTGCTCACCGTGGGCGAGCTCATGGACGTGCCGGTCAGGCAGGCGCTGCTCGCCGACATGGTCCCGGCCGCGTCGCGCACCCGCTACATGGCGGTCTACAACCTCAACATCCGGGTGGCCCTGGTCGTCGCGTCGCTGTGCATCACGGTCGGCTCGGTGCTCCCGCCGTGGGGCATGGCCGCGCTGTACGGCGTCTTCGGCCTGGTGATCATCTGGCAGTACCGCGCGATCCTCACCCCCTCCGCCGCCCGCGCCGAACTCGCGCGGGTGTGACCCGGGAGAGCCCGATGAACCTGACCAGACAAGAGACCGGCACCAGGCATGAGACCGGCACCAGGCATGAGACCGGCACGAGGCACGAGGCCGGTGCGGTGCTGCGGGCGGCGGAGCTGGAGTATCGGCGCCACGGCGACTGCTTCGTCAGCCCGGTGACCGGCCCGCACGTCGGCGCGCGGCACGCCGCCGTCGAGGCGGTCCGCATCCCCGCGGGCCGCCAGTGGTCACCGCCCGGCGCGGCGGCGGCCGAGCAGATCGCGGTCGTGCTGGCCGGCGCGGGCGTCGGCACCGTCGGCTACGAGATCAGCCGGATGCGCGCCGCCTCGGCGCTGTACTCGCCCGCCGGCAGTACGTACTCCCTGTCGGCCGGCGACCGGGAGATGACCGTCTACGTCTGGAGCGCCGTGCCGTCCGAGGGCGGCCCGGCAGGCAGCGTCCGGCCCGGCACCGGCCCGGCCCGGTTCCGCTCGCTGTGGAACGGCGAGACCTGGCTGACCCCGCCTGCCGCGAACGTCCTGTTCCGGCCGGGGGCCGGCCGTGCGGGGCTCTGCCTGCGCTGCGGCATCATGCAGCCGGGGGAGACGCTCGGCGTGCGCCCGCACGAGGAGAACGAGGCGGTGTACTTCGTCTTCGAGGGTGAGGGGCAGTTCTACCTGCACGACCGGTGGGTGGACCTGGGGCCCGGCGACGGCGTCTTCGCGCCGCCGGGCGTCCGGCACGGCGCCCGCAACCCCCACTCGGGCCACCTCGCCAGCCGCTTCGTCGTGTTCGGCGGTTCCGTGGCCGGAATTCCGCCATATCTGGCCGATGATTTGCCGGATTTGTAGCACGAACGGTCGTAGCAGTGGGGAAAAATAGGGGTGGAAAATCCGCCTCGTGCAATCCGAGAGGTATCGGGTGCATCCTCGCGTTTCTCATACCTCCATTACTTCCAGCGGTGTCCACGTGAATGACGAAGCGATATCGAAGCCCTTCAAGCGGTCATGGCCACGCCGGTCGCGGGCGGCGTCATGCGGCGCGTGAGCCTGGGCGGGCAGGGACTCGTCGCCACGAGCCTCGGGCTCGGCTGCACCGCGCTGACCGGCGCCTACGGCGCTGCCGACCCCGACGAGGCGATGCGGGTCGTCCGGCGCGCGCTCGACGGCGGCGTGTCGCTGATCGACCTGACCGACGGCGGCGGCGAGGCCGAGCGCCTGGTGGGCAAGGCCGTCGCCCACCGGCGTGACGAGGCCCTGATCGCGGCCGGCCCCGGTGTGGGACCGGGCGGCTGCGTCTCGCGCCCCGAGGACCTCGGCAGGGCCTGCGACGCCTCGCTGTCCCGCCTGGGCGTCGAGCGGGTCGACCTGTTCGTGGTGGACCCCGGCGCCGGGGACGCGCAGATCGAGGAGACGATGGGGGCCGCCGGCCGTCTCCAGGACGCCGGGAAGATCGCGCACATCGGCGTCCGCGGGCTGGACGGAAAGCGGTTGCGGCGCGCGCACGCGGCGCGGCCCGTCGCCGCGGTCGCGGTGGAGTACTCCCTGTGGCGGCGCCGGGCGGAGCGTGAGCTGCTGCCGGTGGCGCGCGAGCTGGGGATGGGCGTCATCGCCGGCAGGCCGCTCGGCAGGGGCTTCCTGACCGGCAGGATCACCTCGCCGGTCCAGCTCGCCGCGGGAGACGTGCGCCGCCGCGACCCGCGCTTCTCACCGGAGAGCCTGGAGACCGAGCTTCTGCGGCTGCGCGAAGCCCAGCGGGTGGCGGCCGATATGGACATCGGTATGGGCCGGCTGGCCATCGCCTGGCTGCTGGCACAGGGCGACGACATCGTGCCGGTGCCGAGCACGCGCGACCTGGTCCATCTGGAGATGAACCTCACCGCGACCGGCATCCTGCTGCCCGAGCCGGTCAAGGCCCGCCTCGCCGGGACGTTTCCCCTGCATGACGACTGAGGATTTCCGGCGCCCGCGGGTCAGGGGACCGACCGCTGCCCCCGCAGGCCGGGGTTGGGGCGGGGCCGGGGCGCGGGCTGGTCGCGGCGCGGCGTGATGAGCGAGGCGGCCACTGCCTTGTTGACCGCGTCGATCCGGGAGACGGCGCCGAGCTTGGTGAAGATGTTGTGCAGGTGCCGCTTGATCGTCGCCTCGGTGAGCGTGAGCCGGGTGGCGATCTGGTAGTTGCTCAGCGCCTGGGCGGCCAGCTCGAGGATCTCCCGCTCTCTGTCGGTCAGCACCACCTTCGACCCGCCCCCCTGCACCTGGGCGAACGAGTCCCGCGAGACGGCGAGCACGAGCCGGTCGGGCTCGGCCCTGACGCTCCTGACGGCCGAGATCAGCTCCTGGCGGTGCACGCTCTTGAGCAGATAGCCGCGGATGCCCGCCGCCAGCAGGCGGCTGAGCAGTTGGGGGCCGTCGTACATGCTGAGGATGATGATCTGCGACTCGGGCGAGATCTGACGCATGCGGGCCACGGTCTGGGTGGCGTCGTCGCCGGGGATCTCGACGTCCAGGAGGACCACGTCGGGCCGCTCCCGCTCGACCAGGGCCACGGCCCCGTCGGAGTCGCCCGCCTCGCCGACGACCTCGAAGTCATCCTGGGCCTCCAGGATCTCGCGCAGGCCCTCACGGAACAGCGCGTGGTCGTCGATGACGGCGATAGTGATCATGTTGTCCCCGATCGGGTCATGCGGTGAGCCCTGAGAAGGGCACGTACAGTTCGACGTGCGTGCCGTGACCCGGCCTGCTCGTGATGGTGGTCGTCCCGCCGATGATCGCGGCGCGTTCCTGCATCGACAGCAGGCCCACGCCGTCCGACCGGCCGCCTCCTCCTTCCGTGAAGCCCAGGCCGTCGTCGTCCACGGACGCGCGCAGCTCGTGCGGGGCGAAGTCGACCCGGATCAGCACCTTGCTGGGGTTGCCGTGGCTGAGCGCGTTCCTGGCCGCCTCACGCAGGATGAGGAAGGACTCGTCGCGGACGGTCGGAGAGGCCCACGTCTCGTCCCCGCTGACCCGCAGCCGGATGTCCACCTCGTCCATGTCCACGGTCTCGAGGTAGTACAGCAGAGCCTTCTCCAGGCTGTTCAGCGGCTCCTGCGGGTGCAGCTCGCTGGTGACCGCGCGCAGGTTCTGCATCGTCTCCAGGATGGCCTGCTGGGCGGTCTCCACCTTGGCGGTCGCCGTCGCGGGCTTGTTCGCCCGGTGCAGGTCGTACAGCTCAAGTTGCCGGTGGGCGACGCTGAGGCCGTGCCCGAGCCGGTCGTGCAGTTCGCGGGCGATCCGGCGGCGCTCCTCGACCTGGGCCTCGTGGACCTTGTCCAGCAGGAAACTCGAGTAGCTGGCCGAGGACTCCCTGATCCGTGTCGTGATGCTGCGCTCCAGCCCCAGCACGACCAGCGTGAGCAGCCGCATCGACTCGGCGTCCCCGGGCATGCGCTCCAGCAGGCAGGTCACGACCGCCTGGAACCACACCGACGCCGCGCGGAGCGACTCGTCCGGGTGGACCCCGCTCGCCGCCCTGGTCGCCCCCACCTCCCAGGCGATGATCTTGTGGGAGTCGCCCACCCTGATGCTGCCGGACCGCAGCGTCTCCGCGACGTCGTCGAGGATCTGCTCGGCGTTCGCCAGCGCCTGCCGCAGGGCGGTCGGGTCGCGGCTGATCGGGCTGTCCAGTGCCGCCAGGTTCCGTGCGTACGCTTCCAGAATCTCGGAGCGATGCGCTTCGAGGAAAGCCTCGAAGTCCGGGACCTGCGGTCCCAGCTCTCCATCTCCCGCCAATGGACCCTCCGAGAGGAAGCGGACGAGTGCCTCCATCCTGGACTAAGCCGCACGCCCAGACAATAAGAATTGTGACACCAGCGGGAGAAGAACAGCCAAATGCACAGCGTATTGCGTCGTCATGAACGCCCGGTAGGGCAGGCGGCGGCGCACCCGGGACCCCCGGGAAAGCGGAGTAAGGGTGACGACGGCGAGCAGCGTGGCGCCGGCGAGCATCGCGGCCGGCGCCATGCCGAGCGGCACCCGCAATAGCAGCGCGACCGCGCAGAAAGCGATCGCGACGGAGGCGGCGACGGCCGACAGCAGCAGCCTGACCGGCCATTCTCCGTGGCTCACCGCGAACGAGGCGCGCCCGGCGGAGCGGTCGCCCGCGATGTCGGGCAGGTCCTTCGCCGGCGTGCCGACCAGGCCCATCCACAGCGAGGCCGCGAGGGCGAACGCGGGCAGCGCGATCGCCTCGCGCCCGGTGGGGCCGGTCCCGCAGGAGGTGTAACCCGCGCAGTAGGAGAGCAGGCCGGCCACGCCGCCGACCACGACGGTGGCGCTCGACCACCTCTTCAGCGGGAAGGGCGGCGCCGAGTAGAGGTAACCCAGCACGAGCACCGCCGTGACCAGCCAGACCATCGCTCCGCCGAGCAGCAGCGCGCCGAGCAGGGCGGCCGCGGCGGCGGTCCAGGCGACGATCAGGGCCAGGCCGGCGTCGAGGTCGCCTCGGGCGATGGGCCGGTGTGAGCCGTTCACGCGGTCCTCCCGCATGTCCGTCACCCCGTTGAAGAGGTAGACGAAGAAGATCGCGCACTGCCACACCAGGGCCCCCGCCACCAGGCGGAACGGGTCGGCGGGGGCGAGGCCGGCGTCCAGGGCCGCTCCCGCGGCGAACCGCAGGAAGAAGATGGCGAGAACGGACGGGCGCGCCTCGGTCACGCACATTCCGAGGATTCGGAAAGGCGAAATCGAAATAGCCGGGAATACCGCTCTATTGATCGACATGATCCGGAGTATGTGTCCGATTCAGGGGGTCGTTAAGGGGGTCGCCCGGGAGGTTGTACCGGATCTACAACTTTCGATACCCCTACCGATCGTCCGGGTGATCCCGGCCGCACTCTAGTTGCTTGTCTCTTGCCCCTTGACCAGCGCGCTTGTAGCTTCGGCGACGTACCGGTCAGCGAATCACCAGGAATTTCGGCGGCCTTCCGGAAGGGAGTCGGCGCGATTCGCGGACAGCTTCTCGGAAAACGGTCGGTCGCGAATTCGGTGACATGGTCGCCGATGAGAAAGGAATTCCTCATGAGCAGCTCTCCTTCCCGTTACTCGGCCTTCACCCCCGTCCGCCTGGCGGACCGGCGCTGGCCGGACCGGACGATCGAGGCCGCACCGCGATGGCTGTCCACCGACCTGCGCGACGGCAACCAGTCACTGGTCAACCCGATGAGCCCGGAGCGCAAGCTCGCGATGTTCGACCTGCTCGTACGGATGGGCTACAAGGAGATCGAGGTCGGGTTCCCGGTGGCGAGCCAGGACGACCACGACTTCGTGCGCATGCTCATCGAGGAGGACCGGATCCCCGACGACGTGCGGATCTCGGTTCTCGTGCAGGCCCGGGACGAGCTGATCCGGCGGACCGTGGAGAGCCTGGCCGGCGCGCCCCGGGCCAACATCCACCTCTACAACGCGACCGCCCCGCTCTTCCGCCGGGTCGTCTTCGGCATGACCCGCGACGAGTGCCGGGACCTCGCCGTCGAGGGCACCCGGCTGATGATGAAGTACGCCGAGGCGACCCTGGGCGACTGCGACCTCGGGTTCCAGTATTCGCCCGAGCTGTTCAACGAGACCGAGCCCGAGTTCGCGCTCGAGGTCTGCGAGGCGGTCATGGACGTGTGGCAGCCGGAGGAGGGCCGGGAGATCATCCTCAACTTCCCGACCACGGTGGAGCGGTCGCTCCCGCACGTCTTCGCCGACCAGATCGAGTGGCTCGACCGCAACCTGTCCCACCGGGAGCACGTCTGCCTGTCGATCCACCCGCACAACGACCGCGGCACCGGCGTGGCCGCCTCCGAGCTGGCGCTGCTGGCCGGCGCCCAGCGGATCGAGGGCTGCCTGTTCGGCAACGGCGAGCGGGCCGGCAACGTCTGCCTGGTCACGCTCGGCCTGAACATGTACACCCAGGGCGTCGACCCCGGCATCGACTTCTCCGACATCACCGAGATCCGCCGCACCGTCGAGTACTGCAACGAGATGCAGGTCAGCCCCCGCCACCCGTACGGCGGCGACCTCGTCTACACCGCCTTCTCCGGCTCCCACCAGGACGCCATCAAGAAGGGTTTCGACGCCCTGGCCGTGGAGGCCGCCGAGGCGGACGTCAGCGTGGACGACCTGCCGTGGCGCATGCCGTACCTGCCGCTCGACCCCAAGGACGTCGGCCGCACGTACGAGGCGGTGGTGCGCATCAACAGCCAGTCGGGCAAGGGCGGCGTGGCCTACATCCTGAGCGCCTGGCACGGGCTGAACCTGCCCAAGGCCCTGCAGGCGGAGTTCGCCCGCGTCGTGCAGGCCCACGCGGACGGCTCCGGCGGGGAGATCACCCCGGCGGTCGTCCGCGGCCTGTTCGACGAGGAGTACCTGTCGCGGACCGAGATCACCGTCCCCCTCGGGCTCGGCGGCCGGCCGCTGCAGACCACGTTGTACGTCGACGGCGCCCGCTTCGACGTCGCGGGTTCGCAGGCCGACGCCATCCGCACCCTCGGCGCCCGTCTGGCGGTCTGGAACGTGGACGTGCAGATGGTCCACCGCACCGGCGTCGAGGCCGCCGGCGGCGCGGGGGACCGGGAGGTGGCGGTCTACGCCGAGTGCGTGATCGACGGGCGGCAGGTCTGGGGCGTGGGCCTCGACCGCGACGTGGTCGCCGCGTCGTTCGCGGCCGTCCGCTCGGCGCTGGCCCGCTCGGGCGAAACGAACGCGGACGGAGCGCAGGAGCGGGCCGGCGACGCCGTTTCCCCGCGAATGTCGCTGGTCGGCTGAACGTCACTCAACTCACGATCTTTACCGAAAGTCACGGCAATTGTGAATCCGGCCGCTCGGCCGCGTATCGAACGGAATTCGGGAGGCTCATTATGGCCCTGGTGGAGCGGGAAGAGGTGTTGGCCTCCCTTGAGGACATGCTGGCCGACGCCGTCACCGGCAGAGGAAAGATCGCGATCGTCGGAGGGCCCGTCGCGACGGGCAAGACCGCACTGCTCAACACGCTCGTCGAGGACGCGCTGGAGCACGGCGCGCTGCCGCTGACCGCCACCTGCTCGCAGGCGGAGTCGGGGCTGGCGCTGGCCGTGCTGTCGCAGATCCTGCACAACGCGCCGCTCACAGCCGAGGAGGAGGAGCGGACCCGCAACCTGCTGCACGAGGGCGCCCGCTGCGCCATGTCGGCCGACCCGCTGGCCGACTACGTCGACCAGGTGGACGCCCACATCGTGCACGCCCTGTGCATGGTGCTGCTCGAACTCGCCGAGCGGCACCCGCTGATGATCGTGGTGGACGACATCCAGCACGCCGACCGCGCCTCGCAGCTCTGCCTGGCCTACCTCGCCCGCAGGCTGCGCTTCGCCCACATCCTGGCGATCTTCAGCCAGTCGGAGGAGGCGTGGAACGCCCCGTCGCTGTTCCAGACCGAGCTGCTGCGCCAGCCGCACTGCCGCCGCCTGCCGCTGTCGGCACTGTCCCGCGAGGGCGTCGAGATCATGGCGGCCGACATCGTGGGCGACGACACCGCCCGGCGGTTCGCCGCGGACTGGCACGTGGTCAGCGGCGGCAACCCGCTGCTCGTGGGCGCGCTCATCGAGGACCACCTCGCGGCGGCCGACGCCGCGGGCGCCCCGGCGGACAGCGAACCGGCGGCGGAGCCGGACGAGATCGCCGCGGGCGACGCCTACCGCCAGGCGGTGCAGTCGTGCCTGCACCGCGGGCACCCGCTCGCGGCCCGCGTCGCGCGGGGCCTGGCGGTCGCCGGCGACCCCGGCCACCTCGACCGGCTGCTCGACCTCGACGCCGGCGTCGTCGTCCAGGCGCTCAACGCGCTGCACAACGCCGGGCTGGTCGGCGCCGACCTGCACCTGCGCCACCCCCAGGCGCGCGCCGCCGTGCTCGCCGACCTCGACCGGCACGAGCGGACGGACCTGCACCGCAGGGCCGCCGAACTGGCGTACGGCCAGGGCGCCCCGGCCGCCGTGATCGCCGAGCACCTGCTGGCCGCCTCGCACAACGGGGGCCCGTGGGCCGTACCGATCCTGGAGGAGGCGGCCCGGCAGGCGCTCAGCGAGGGACGGGTCGAGCCCGCCGTCGACTACCTGCGGCTGGCCGACGGCGCGTGCACCGACGACCAGCGCCGGGCCACCATCAAGACGACGCTGGTGCGCGCGGAGTGGCGGCTCAACCCGAGCGCCCCCGCGGCCCACCTCGACGAGCTCACCGACGCCATGCACCGCGGACACCTGCGCGGCTCCGACGCGGTCGTGCTGGCCAAGGCGCTGCTGTGGCACGGCCGCTTCGACGACGCCCGCGACGTGCTCGACCACCTGGGCAGGATCGGCACGATCATGGACGCGGAGACCGTGGCCGAGATCCGCGCCGCCCGGCCGTGGCTGCGCTGCTCCTACACGCCGTTCCTGGCGCACATCCCGAGGGTCACCGACGTGAGCACGCAGGCGCCGCCGTCCGCGCCGGTCATCGGCCGGCTGGAGGCCGCCACCGCGCTCGCGGCGGTGCTGACCAAGGGCCCGCACCCGCAGACGCTGGCCGACGTGGAACGCATCCTGCGCGGCTCCCGCCTGGACGACATGTCGATGGACGCCGTCGAGTGCGCCCTGCTCGCGCTCATCTACGGCGAGCGGCCCGACCTCGCGGCGCCCTGGTGCGACCTGTTCTTCGAGGAGGCCGCCAGCCGCCGGGCCCCGAGCAGGCAGGCCCGCCTCGCGGCGCTGCGCGCCGAGATCAGCCTGCGGCAGGGCGACCTGGAGGGCGCCGAGGGCCTCGCCCAGATGGCCGTGCGGCTCATCCCGCCCACGAGCTGGGGGGTCGCGATCGGCGGGCCGCTGTCGGTGCTGCTGACGACGGTGACCGCGATGGGCCGGCTCGACGAGGCCGTGCAGCTGGTCAACCAGCCCGTGCCCGAGGCCATGCTCCAGACCAGGTACGGCCTGCACTACCTGAACGCGCGGGGCCGCTACCACCTGGCGACGGGCGACCTCGGCATGGCCCTGCGCGACTTCCAGACCTGCGGCGAGCTGATGGGCTCCTGGAGCCTCGACGCGCCGGGGCTGATCTCGTGGCGGACGGGCGCGGCCGAGGCGCTGATCGGCATGGGCCGCCCGGAGCGGGCCCGGCCGCTGCTGGACGAGCACGTGACCCGCTGCGCCCCCGGCCCGGTCCGCGCCCGGGGGATCGGGCTGCGACTGACGGCCGCCGCGAGCGAGCCACGGCAGCGTCCCCCGCTGCTGCGCCGCGCCGCCGACATGCTGCAGGCGAGCGGCGACCAGTACGAGCTGGCCCGGGCCCTGGTGGACCTGGCCGACGCCTACCAGGCGGTGGGGGAACTGCGGCGCGCCCGTACGGTCGCCAGGCAGGCGCAGCGGATCGCGGAGGAGTGCGAGGCCGTCCCGCTGGTCAACGCGCTCACCCAGGGTGGTCCCGGGCAGCCGGCCGAGCCGCCCAGGACCGAGAGCGGCTCGGGGGCGCTGAGCGAGGCCGAGCGCCGCGTGGCCTCGCTCGCCGCCGTCGGCTACACCAACCGCGAGATCGCCGACAAGCTGTACATCACGGTGAGCACGGTCGAGCAGCACCTGACCAGGATCTACCGCAAGCTCAACGTCACCCGGCGGTCGGACCTGCCCGCCAGCCTCGAGTTCAGCACCTCAGGCTGAGACGGGCGGCTGAGAGGGGCACGGCGACCCCGGCCGGCCGGTCACCCCGGCCGGCCCGTGGTGTCCCGCGAAGCGCGACGCCGGCCGGCATCCGTCCGGCCGGTCCGCGCGTTCCGGCCGCCCGCGCCGCCTGCCGCCCGTGCTCCCTTGCTGCCCGGGCTCCCTTGCTGCCCGGGCCCCCGCTGCCCGTGCTCCCTGCCGCCCGTGTTCCCCGCTGCCTGTGCCTTGGGCCGGTCCGGATCATCCGGCCGGCCGTCTCCCTGACCGGCCACGACTCCCTTGACCGGTCACGACTCCCCCGACTGGAAGGTGTACGCGAATGGCTCGGACGAGCGTCACATCCGGCGTCACCCCTGCCGTCACCCGTGCCGCCCCGCCTGGTGCCGCCCCGCCTGGTGCCGCCCCGGCGGGCCGCCTCACGGCGGCGCAGGGCACCGCCATGTACGTCGGCGCGGTGCTCGGCACGGGCGTCATCGCCCTGCCCGCGCTCGCGGCCCAGGCGGCGGGGCCGGCGTCGCTGCTGGCCTGGCTCGGCCTGGTCGTGCTGTCCGCCCCGCTGGCCGCGGCGTTCGCCGCGCTCGGCGCCCGCCACCCCGACTCCGGGGGCGTGTCGACCTACGCCCGCCTCGCCTTCGGGGACCGGGCCGCCGTCGTCGTCGGCTGGTGCTTCTACTTCGCGATACCGCCCAGCGCCGCCGCCGCGGCGCTGTTCGGCGGCGAGTACGTCGCGGCGGCGGTGGGCGGCGGAACCGGCACCGCGACGCTGACGGCGGCGGGGCTGATGGCGGTCGTGACCGTGTCGAACGCCTCCGGCCTCCGGGTGACCGGCCGGGTCCAGCTCGGGCTGGCCGGGCTGCTCGTCGCCCTGCTCGTCGTCGCCGTCGCGCTGTCGCTCCCGCACGCCGATGTGGCCAACCTCCGGCCGTTCGCCCCGAACGGCTGGGCGGCCATCGCCCCGGCGGCGGCCCTGCTGGTGTGGAGCTTCGCCGGCTGGGAGGCGATCACGCACCTCGCCGCCGACTTCCGCAGGCCCGCCAGGGACCTGCCCAGGGCCGCCGCAGCCGCCGTCGTGCTGGTCGGCGTGCTGTACCTGTCGGTCGCCTTCGCCACCGTCGCCGTCCTCGGGCCGGCCGCCGGAGCGGCGCGGGCGCCCCTCGGCGACCTGCTGGCCCTCGGCCTCGGCGGCAACGCCCGGCTGCTCGCCGCCGTGGCCGCGCTGCTGCTGACGCTCGGCGCGATGAACGCGTACTGGGCCGGGGCGGCGAAGCTCGGCGCGGCCCTCGGCCGCGACGGGGCCCTGCCCGCGTGGCTCTCCCGTGGCAGCGTCGCCGGGGAGGTGCCCCGGCGCAGCCTCGGAGTCGTCGCCGTGCTGTCCTTCCTGTCGCTCGCCGTCGTGTACGCGGCGGGGACGGGCATCCGGCCCCTGGTGCTGATGACCAACGGGTCGTTCGTGGTGGTCTACGCGATCGGCGTGGCGGCCGCCATCCGGCTGCTGCCGCGCGGCCGGGCCAGGGCCGCCGCCCTGCTCGCGCTCGTGGCGGTCGCCCTGCTGGTCGCCGCGTCGGGGGTCTACCTCGTCTGGCCGCTGCTGGTCGGCGGCACCGCTCTGGTGTACGCGCGGTTCACCCGCCGGGAGGCGGCCGTCCCGGCCGGGGTACGGAAGAAGGAGACCGTGCCGGCGGACCATTGACGAAAGTGAAGGGTCACCGGCGACTTTCCGTGAGTGCGCGCCGTGCTGTCCGGTCCCTAGGTTCGAGGGGCCGGACGGACCGGCGGAACACGGCACGGAGGGGAACCGGTGGGCACCGAGATCGAGGACGTCCCGGACATCAGCGCCGAGTGGTACCGGGAGGTCACGGCGTTCGCCCGGAACGCCCCGGAGTGGGTGCGCGACGCGGCGGAGGTCGCGACGGACGCCGTCCCCGCGATCCTCTTCGCCCTCCTCGTCTTCGGCTGGTGGCGGGCGCGGCGGGGGGACGACCGCCGGATGGCGCTCGCGCTGCTCGCGCCGGTCGCCGTGGTGGTGGCGTACCTCGCGAGCGAGGGTGTCAAGAGCCTGCTACGGCTGCGGCGCCCCTGCTGGGACCTGGCCGACGTGGTCACGGTGGCGCCCTGCCCGCCGTACGGCGACTGGTCGCTGCCGAGCAACCACGCGACCTTCGCCGCGGCGGGGGCCGTCGCGCTGGTCGCCCTGTGGCGCGGCACGGCGGTGGCGGCGCCCGTGCTCGCGCTGCTGGAGGCCTTCTCGCGGGTCTTCGTCGGCGTCCACTACCCCCACGACGTGGTGGCGGGGCTGCTGCTCGGCGCGGTGGTGGCGCCGGTGGTCCTGCTGGCCCTGCGGAACCCGGTGACCGCCCTGGTCGGTGCGATGCGGCGGCGGCCCGCGCTGACGGCGCTGCTCGCTACGACTCGCCCGTCAGCCCCGCCTCGTGGGCGATGACCGCCGCGCGCACCCGGTTGGGCACGCCCAGCTTGGCCATGATCGTGCTCACGTAGGTCTTCACGCTGCCCTCGGCGAGGTGCAGCCGGGCGGCGATGCCCGCGTTCGACAGGCCCTCGCCGACCAGGGCGAGCACCTCGCGCTCCCGGTTCGTCAGCGCCGCGACGCGCTCGCGGGCCGCGGCCGAGCGCGTCAGCCGGTCTCCGGCGAGCCCCCGGATGACCCGCGCGGCCACCGGCGGCGACAGGTACGCCCCGCCCTCGGCCGCCGCCCGGACCCCGAGGGGGAACTCGCGCGGGTCCCCGGTCTTCAGCAGGAACCCCGCGGCGCCGTCGCCCAGGGCCCGGGCGACGTAGGCGTCCTCGCCGAAGGACGTCATGATCAGTACGGCGGTGCCCGGGGCGGTTCTGCGCACCTCGGCCGCGGCGGCCAGCCCGTCCAAGCCGGGCATCCGGATGTCGACCAGCGCGACGTCGGGCCGGTGCGCCAGGACGGCGTCCACCAGCTCACGCCCGTCGGCGGCCTCGGCGACCACGTCGATGCCCGGATCCGCCGCCAGGATCGCCCGGACCCCGGCGCGGATCACCGGTTCGTCGTCGGCGAGGACCACCCGGATAACGTGCACGACCCGATGCTACGGAACCGTTGCTACCAAACCGTGGGGGAGCCTCCGGCCGCGGCTCAGGCGGGCAGGTGCGCCTTGCTCACCAGCCGGCCTCCGGCGAAGCACAGCCGGTAGAGCTCCAGCTCGCGGAACGGATCGGGATTGGTGCCGTAGTAGCGGCACCGCGCGCCCGGCGGGATCGGAGGCTCGGGCCAGGACGGGTCGTCGATCCGGGTCCTGACCGGCAGCACCGCCGCGACCTCGGACTCTGCCTGGCCGGCCCGCAGCTTCGCGAACTCGGCCGGCGGCAGGACCGAGGTGGCCGCGTCGTAGACCGTGAACCCCAGCACGAACGCCACCACGCCGGCCGCCGCGGCCAGGGCGGCCAGCGCCGCGGCCAGCCGCGTACGGCGCACCCGCCGCCGGGCCAGCGCCAGATCCAGCTCCACGGGCCGCGCTCCCGCCGGCAGGTCGTCCGCCACACCCGGGCCCGCGTCGGCGGGCCTGTCCGCGGCAACGGCGAGGTCGGTTCCCCCGGTGTCGCCTGCTCCGGGAGGGGAGAGATCCACGGCGGCGGCACGCGCGGCGGAGGGAAGGCCGGTCCGCGAGGGGGCGTCGTGGCGGGACACGTCGTGGCGGGACACGTCGTGTGGCAGACGGACGGTAAGAGTGAATCCACCGTCGGCGCGGCCGCTCCGCAGGGATCCGCCCTGCAGACGGACCCGCTCCGCGAGCGTGCGCAGCCCGTATCCGCCCGAGACGCTCGGCTGGGGTCGTCCCGTGGCCTCGTTCGCCACGGTCACCGTGGTCACCACACTCACCACGGTCTCGCCCGGTGCCTGCGCGAGCCGTACGGTGACCGGGGCGCCGGGCGCGTGCTTGGCCGCGTTGGTGAGGCCCTCCCGGACGACCCGCCGCACGGTGACGAGCGCGGGCGCGGGGATCCGCGCCTCCTCCCGCCCGCCGTGGAGCGTGACCGGCATCCCGGCGGCGGAGGCGCGCCGGACCAGTTCGCCCACGCTCTCCCCGGCCGGGCCTGCGTGCGCGACGTCCCCCTGCCCCGTGTTGCCCTGTTCCGTGCCGCCCTGTTCCGTGCCGCCCTGTTCCGTGTCCCCGTGCGCCGTGTCCCCGTGCGCCGTGTCCTCGCGTGCCGTGTCTCCGTGAGCCGTGCTCCCGTGGGGGATGTGCGCGTGTGCCGGGCCGGGACCGTCGCCGTCTCTGAGCACGGCGACGATGTCGCGCAGACGCTCCGCCGCGGCCGTGACCGCCTCGCGGGCCTCGCCCGCCGCCCGGCGGTGCGTCTCGGGCAGGCCGGCGGCGACCTCCAGAGCGCCGATCCGCAGCGCGACCAGGCTCAGGTCGTGACCGAGCAGGTCGTGCATGTCCCTCGCGATGGCGGCCCGCTCGCGCAGCCTCGCCTGCTCGGCGAGCATGCGCCGCTCGCGCTCCAGATGCCCGGCGCGTTCCCAGCCCGCCCTGGTCAGGGCCAGGCTCTGGTGCCGGGCGTGGCCCGCGAGCCAGGGGACGAGGCCGAACAGCCCGATCCCCGTGACGGCGAAGAACCACGCGCCCAGATCCCACTGGGCCGTGAGAAGCCACCGTACGAGCGGGACGACGGCGGCGGCGATCACAGCGGCGGCGGACAGGCCGAGCAGGGCGGGCCGGGTGCGGGCCATGCGCACCCCGGCCAGGTAGCTCATCACCACCAGGGCCGGGAAGAAGACGGTGGGGTCGCCCCGTACGGCCACCGAGCCCGCCCACAGAGCGGCCGTCACGAGCATCGCCCCCAGCGGCCGGGGCCGGGCGAGCGCGACGGCGGCGCCGATCGCCGCCAGCCCGGCGATCACCTCCGGCCAGGTGTAGCTGTCGGCCAGGGTGTGGGTGAGGCCCGCCCACACCGCCGGCACGCCGAGGACCGCCCACAGCAGGACGTCCTTGAGATATGCCGCTTTCCTCCCCACTCAGGCAACGGTATCCGCAGGTCGCGGGACCCGGACGAATCCGTGCAGGCTCCGGGCGCTGGCGTGGCCGGACAGGGACATCAGCATCGGCGCGGACCAGCCGTCCTCGCCGAGATGCGCCAGGCGCGAGTGGCGCAGGCGGTGGAGCGTGTAGCCGCCGCCTTCCGGGTCGAGGTCCCTGGTGGCCCGTTTGAACAGGTACTCCGCCCGTTCGTACGACAGGCGGCCACGGCCGGTGTGCGGGCAGAGGTCGGCCACCGCCGGCATGCGGCCCGGCCCGGGTCTGCGGTCGGCGAGGAACAGCGGTCCCCGGCGGCGGTCCCCGACGAGGAGGGGCAGGAGCGCCGCCGTCCCGGACTGCCAGCGCAGCCAGTGTCCCCTGGTCCTCACCTCGCCGCGCATGCCGGGCAGGTCGAGGTCCTCCACGTCGAGCGAGAGCGCCCATTCGGCCGGGGCCGCGCTCTCGTACAGCAGCAGCCACAGCGTGCGCTCGCGCAGCGGGGTCTCCGGCCGCTCCCACAGGCCCCGCAGCAGCGACCGGTCGATGGGACGGGTGCGGGCGCGGGGTTCGGGCCGCCGGTCGAGCGGGGCGGCGAGGCTGGCGGCGGCCCAGCCGTGCTCGGCCGCCCACGAGGCGAACGACCGCAGCGCCGCGCGGTGGCGGTTCCAGGTCGCGCCCGCGGCCGTACCCCAGGCGGCGGCGAAGACCTCGGCGGCCAGGTGGGACGTCATGTCCCGCAGCGGGATGTCCTCGCCGAGGTGCCGGCACAGTCGTGACAGGGTCTGGTTGTAGGAGCGGACGGTGTCGGCGCTCAGACCGGGACGCGCGAGGAAGAGCCTCATGGCGGCGCCGAGCGTGACGCCCGCATCCGCCGCCCGCCGGCCTCCGGTCCGCCCGCCCGGAGTGGCGGCGGGTGTGACGCGCTTCGCGGAGTCCGCCCGCCCGGCGGCCCTGGGCGGCTGACCGGCGGTCTCCGCGGGGCCGCCCTCCCCGGCCTCCGCGGTGTCCCCGGACTTCCCGGCCTTTGCGGCATTCACGGTCTCCGCGGGTCCGGCCTGCCCGGTCCGACCGGCATTCACGGCCTTCACGGCCTTTGCGGTGTTCGCGCGTCCGGCCTCCTCGGCGCAGGTCGCGGCGCGGCGCAGCAGCACCGCCCGTTCCGCGGCGTTGCGGGTGAGGGACGCCGCGCGGTCGAACTCCGCCCGGGCCTCGCCGTGCCGCCCGAGCCGGGCCAGCAGGTCCCCGCGTACGGCGGGCAGCAGGTGATACCCCTTCAGCGCCGGTTCCCCGGTCAGCGTCTCCACCAGCGTGAGACCGGCGCGCGGCCCGTAGGCCATGGCGAGCGCGACCGCGCGGTTGAGCTGGACGACGGGTGTGGGCAGCACCCTCACGAGGGCCTCGTAGAGCGCCGCGATCTGCGGCCAGTCGGTCTCCTCCGGCGTGGCGGCCCGCGCGTGGCAGGCCGCGATGGCCGCCTGCAGCACGTACGGGCCGAGGGGGGCGCCGGCCTCCCGGGCGCGCAGCAGCGCCGCGAAGCCGCGCCGGATGAGCAGCGGGTCCCAGCGCCCGCGGCTCTGCTCGTGCAGCGGTACGGGCTCTCCTGACGGGCCGGTGCGCGCGGCCGAGCGCGACTGCTGCAACTCCATCAGCGCGACCAGGCCGTGCACCTCGGCCTCGTCCGGGGTCAGCTCGGCCAGGACGCGGCCCAGGCGCAGCGCCTCCAGGCAGAGGGACGGGCGCATCAGGTCGTCGCCCGCCGTGGCCGAGTATCCCTCGTTGAACACCAGATAGATCACTTCGAGCACCGACGACAGCCGGGCCGCCCGTTCCGGCCCCGACGGAACCTCGAAGGGGACGTGCGCGTCGGCGAGCGCCCGCTTGGCCCGCACGATCCGCTGGGCGACGGCGCTCTCGGAGACGAGAAAGGCCCGCGCGATCTCGTCGGTGCGCAGGCCGCCGATCAGTCGCAGCGTGAGCGCCACCCGGGCCTCGGTGGACAGCACCGGATGACAGGAGACGAACATCAGCCGCAGGACGTCGTCGCCGACCTCCCCGTCGAGCGCGCCCAGAACGTCGTCCACGTCCCGGGCGCCGTCGTCCACGCTGGTGACGAGATCGTGGGCGAGCCGCTCCTGACCGCGGTCGCGCCGCTCCTCCCGGCGCAGGTGGTCGACGGCGCGCCGCTTGGCGATGGTCATGAGCCAGGCGCCCGGGTTGTCCGGGACGCCCGCCTCCGGCCACTGTTCCAGTGCGGCGAGGACCGCGTCCTGGGCCAGTTCCTCCGCCAGGCCGACGTCGCCGACCATCCGGACGAGGCCGGCGACGATCCTCGCGGACTCCATCTTCCAGACCGCGTCGACGACGGCATGGGCGTCCAGGGACGTCATCGGTCGATGACAGCACCGGCCCGCCCGCCGCGCAACCCGGCGCGTACGTCAGCGGGGGCCGGGGCCGGGAGCGTCCTCGGGGCCGAACACCCGCTGGACCGTGCCCTCGCCGTCGCCGACGATCCGCCAGAAGCGGCGGGCCAGTTCCACGGCCTCCTCGCGGGACCGAGCCTCGATCAGGGCGAAGCTGACGATCGCCTCCTTGGCCTCGGTGAAGGGGCCGTCCGTCACGGTGATCTCGCCTGCGGAGGAGACCATCCGCACGCCGCCCGGCTCCAGCCCGCCCGTGGCCAGCAGCACGCCGGCCCTGGTCATCTCCTCGATGAAGGCGCCCATCTCGGCCATCATCGCCGCGTCCGGGTTCGGGTCGGTGCCCTTGGTGGTCATCAGAAACCGCATCGGTCGTTCTCCTTCTTCCTGATCCTGTGGCCGGCGGGAGCCGGTCGCCGGTTCCCGCCGTCACCTACACGTCGTACGGGAGGGGCCGTTATCGACGGACTCCGATCCTGGCACGCCCTGACCAGGGCCTTCGCCGGGATGTGACAGGGAATGCGCATGTGACAGGGAATGCGCGTCACCGGCTCGCGCCGCAGGTGGGCGGGGGAGAGCAGGGGGCGGACGTGACAGGTGGTCGAAGCGCGCGGCGGCCGTTCGACGCGTAAGCGAGGCCGGACGACGTACCGGCCGGGACACCGAAGCCGGGACGGCGAAGACCCAACACCGGCGAAGACCGAACACCGACGAAGGGAACGGCCATGACCACCACGCAGCCCACCGCTCAGCCCGCCCTCCAGCCCGCCCTCCAGCCCACCACGCAGCCCACCACGCAGCCCACCGCTCAGCCCGACGCCCAGCTCCCCGCTCAGTCCGCCGCTCGGCCCACCGCCGGCCGGGCCGCGACCGCCACCGGCCGTCGCGCGGTGCGGGTGACCGGCGGCGTCACCGCGCCGGCGGGGACGGATTCCCGCGGCGGCGACGGCGGCACGGCGGTCGCGCGGCGCGGCGCGGCGGCCTCGACGAGGTCGACGCGTGCGCTGCTCACCTGCGCCGTGCTCACCACGCCCGTCTTCGGGATCGTCTCGCTGGCGCAGGCGTTCACGCGGGAGGGGTTCGACCTGCTCCGTCACCCGCTGAGCATGCTGAGCACCGGCGACCTCGGCTGGCTGCAGATCGGCACCTTCTGGATCACCGCCGTCCTGACGGTCGCCGGGGCGATCGGACTGCGCAGGGCCATGCGCGGCACCCCCGGAGGGACCTGGGCGCCCCGGCTGCTGCTCGTCGAGGGCGCGGGACTCGCGGCGGCCGGGGTCTTCGTCATGGACCCGGGGGACGGCTTCCCCGCGGGCACCCCGCTGGGAGCCCCGGCCGGGATGAGCTGGCACGCGATGCTGCACATGGCGGCCGGGTCGGTGGCCTTCACCGCGCTCATCGCGGCCTGCTTCGTCCTCGGCCGCCACTTCGCCCGCGCGGGGCGGGGCGGGCACGCCGTCGCCTACCGTCTCAGCGGCCTGGCCCTGCTGCTCGGCAACGCCTGGGCCATGTCCGGCGGCCGGGCCGGCTCCCTCACCCTGTGCGTCGGCGTGCTGGTCGCCATGGCCTGGGTCTCGGTGGCCGCCGCGGTCAGGCGCGCGGACCTCGCCCAGGGACGCTGACCACCTCGGCAAGGAAGCCGCCGGAGCCGTACGCGGGCCGGCCGATGCCGGCGGGTGGGAAATCACTGGGAGCTCCGCGCGGTCCGGTGATACGTTCGGCGTCGCCGTGCGCCGCTGCGACCCGAGGAGGTGAGACCGATCAACGCTGTGACAGGTCGGGGCTCCCTCCGTCGCATGGTCTAGGGAGCGCCCGAAGAAGGCATCCCGAAAGGCGTGGAACGCTTTGCGCTTCATCTCCCAGACGTCGTCGGACGGCGTCACCGAACAGCTGTTCGTCCTCGGCGAGACCCCCGGTGTGCTGTGGACGCCGGAAGGCGCCGCCGGGGCTCGGCCCCTGATCCTGATGGGCCATGGCGGCGGGCAGCACAAGAAGGCCCCGGGCATCGTGGCCCGCGCGCGCCGCTTCGTCACCGAGGGCGGTTTCGCGGTCGTCGCGGTCGACGCGCCGGGCCACGGCGATCGGCCGAGAACCGAGGAGTTCGCCCGGGTCGTGGCCGAGCTGCGGGCCGGCATGGTCGCGGGTGGGGACGTCGCCCCGCGACTCGCCGCCATGCACACGTTCCTGGCCGGCCAGGCCGTCCCGGAATGGCAGGCGGTCCTGACCGCGGTGCGGGAACTCGACGTCGTCGGCGCCGGCCCCGTGGGCTACTGGGGGGTGTCGATGGGCTGCGGGCTCGGCCTCCCCTTCGTCGCCGCGGAACCCCGGGTCCGCGCGGCGGTGCTGGGCCTGCACGGCGTGGACGGGCTGGCCGAGGCCGCCGCCCGGGTCACCGTCCCGGTGCGGTTCCTGCTCCAGTGGGACGACGACCAGGTGCCCCGGGCCCGGGGCCTGGCGCTGTTCGACGCTCTGGGATCGGCCGACAAGACGCTGCACGCCAACCCCGGCAAGCACGGGGAGATCCCCGAGTTCGAGACCGGTAGCTCGCTGCGGTTCTTCACACGGCATCTGGGTTAGCGCGGGCCGCCTGGTGATCCGCGACGCGCCGGCCGGGTCTCGTGCCCGGCCGGCGCGCCGGCCCGCGCGGGTAGCGGCCGGTCAGCGGACGTCGCGGTGCTGGCCGCGCCGTTCTCGCAGCCGTACGGCCACGAACCGGACGACGACGAGCACGACGGCCGCCACGACGACCTTGGACACGATGCCCGTGTACTCCTCGACGAGGTGCCAGTTCTCGCCGAGCAGGTAACCCGCCAGCACGAACACGGTGTTCCAGATCAGGCTGCCGAGCGTGGTGAACAGGAGGAAGGTGCCGATCGGCATGCGTTCCACGCCGGCGGGGACCGATATCAGGCTGCGGACAACCGGGATCATCCGCCCGAAGAACACCGCCTTCACACCGTGCCGGTCGAACCACGCCTCCGCCTTCTCGACGTCGGCGGTCTTGACCAGCGGCAGGCGCCGCGCGAGGGCCAGCGTGCGCTCCCGGCCGAGCAGGGCGCCCACGCAGTACAGCGCGAGCGCGCCCACGACGGAGCCCACCGTCGTCCACAGGAGGGCGGCGACCAGGCTCATGTCCCCGCGCGACGCGGTGAACCCCGCCAGCGGCAGGATGATCTCGCTGGGCAGCGGCGGGAACAGGTTCTCCAGGGCGATCGCGACACCGGCGCCCGGCGCGCCCAGGCTTTCGGTGAGCTCCATCGCCCACCCGGCGATCCCTCCGATTTCTGGCGTGTTCATGAGAGAAACGTCCGAGGAAACCCCCGCTTTCAGGTGGGGGAGGAATCGGGCTCCCTTCGGAGTAGGGCAGGGGTAGGTGTTTCGACGCCAGGCTGTACGAACAAACGTGCGGTCCTGACCGTGATCGAGTGGCATGATGTGCGGCATGGCGCGGATCGTGAAGCGGGCCTACAAGTACCGCTTCTATCCGACTCCCGAGCAGGCCGGTGAGCTTGCCCGGACGTTCGGGTGTGTGCGCCTGGTCTACAACAAGGCTCTGGAGGAGCGGGACCCGCGCCTACGCCCACGAGGGTCGCCGCGTCTCCTACGTGGAGTCCTCGGCCATGCTTACGGCGTGGAAGCGTACGGAGGAGCTGGCGTTCCTGGGCGAGGTGTCCAGCGTTCCGTTGCAGCAAGCCCTGCGGCATCTGCAGGCGGCGTTCGCGAGCTTCTTCGCCCAGCGGGCCAAATATCCCACGTTCAAGTCGCGCAAGAAGTCGCGGGCGTCGGCGGAGTACACCCGCAGCGCGTTCCGCTGGCGTGAGGGCCGGCTGTGGCTGGCGAAGATGGACGGCCCGCTGGACATCGTGTGGTCGCGTCCGCTGCCGGAAGGCGCGGAGCCGTCCACGGTGACCGTCTCCCGGGATGCGGCCGGGCGGTGGTTCGTGTCCCTCCTCGTGGAGGAGGAAATCCCGCCCATGGCTCCCATCGAGCACGCGGTGGGTGTGGACGCGGGAATCACCAGCCTGCTCGCCCTGTCCCGCCCGATCGACGGTCTGACCGGCGAGGACGGCAAGGTCGCCATCCCCCGGCTTGAGCGGGTCGACCGCAAGCGCCTGGCCAGGGCGCAGCGGGCGCTGTCCCGCAAAGTCAAGGGGTCGAACAACCGGGCCAAGGCCCGGCTGCGGGTCGCCCGCGTGTACGCGCGGATCAGCGACCGCCGCCGGGATTTCCTGCACAAGCTTTCGACTCGGCTCGTCCGTGAGAACCAAACGGTCGTGATCGAGGACCTGACCGTCCGCACCATGGTCCGCAACCACTGCCTCGCCCGGGCGATCTCCGACGCCTCCTGGCGACACCTGCGGTCCATGCTGGAGTACAAAGCGCAGTGGTACGGGCGGGAGTTGCTGGTTGTGGACCGGTGGTTCCCCTCCTCCAAGCTGTGCTCGGCCTGCGGGGTGCTGGCCGATTCGATGCCGCTGAACGTCCGGACCTGGCGATGCGCCTGCGGCGCGGTCCACGATCGGGACGTCAACGCCGCCACGAACATCCTCGCCGCCGGGCTGGCGGAGAGGTGAAACGCCTGTGGAGCCGGTGTAAGACCTCAACGAGAATCCTCTCGGACGGGGCGACCGGCGGTGAAGCAGGAAGCCCGACCGGCGACGGTTGGAATCCCCCTCGTTCACGAGGGGGAGGATGTCAAGGGAGTGACACTAGAAGCCGGCCGAAGGGCCGTACGGTCGTCCACAGGCTGTGGACAGCCGGCGCCGGTCTCGCCGGCCGGAGAACGCCTGCCGCCCGTACGCCCTAGCGGTCGTCCTTCGGCGTCTGGGTGAGCACCTGGTCGGCGGTCGCCGTCACCACCGCCGCGGCCGCCGAGATGTCCCTGACCTGCTCGGCGGGCAGGGCCCGAAGCACCTTCTCCAGCCCCTCGAGGTCCGCCTGGTAGGCGGCCGCCATCGCCGCCTGGGCCTTGGCGGTGCGCTGTGCCTGCTCCATCGCCTTGCTGAGGGCGCGGCCGGCGCGTTCGACGGCTCTGGCCGCCTCGATGGCCGCTTTCTCAAGATTTCTCGCCCACTCGGGCGGCTGGTCGCTCATCGATGTCCTCTGTGTGAGGGTGGGTCCCGCGGGCATGAGCCGCCCACGAAGAGTGCTGGATCAGGCCCTTAATGCCCGTCCTGCGGGCTCTACACCCCACGGAGCCCAAGCTCTCAGAAATCTCCCAGCTCCGGTGCGAGGGCCCCCGCGCGGTGCGGCGCGCGAGGGCCCAGAACATGCTCCCGGCACGTGCAGGAAGCGGTCAGCCGCAGTGCTCGAAGGGGCTGTCGTAGCCGGACGACCCGGCCCTGCCGCCCCACTTCACGCACTTGCCGGCCGCGGCCGCCCGTACCGGTCCGGCGTAGTAGCCGTAGTCGCCGGAGTCGGTCACCCGGCTCCTGCCCTGGACCTCCAGGTACGCGCTGGTCGCCGTGGCCGTGCCCAGTGACGTCTTCTTGAGCGTGACCACGCAGTTGTTGCCGTCGCCGGAGTTGTAGAGCAGGTAGACCGTGCCCGCCGTGCCGAGGGCGGCCGAGTCGATCACCGAGTAGCCGGCGCCGCACACCTGCTCGGGCGTGTACGGGTTGCCGGTCCCGCCGCCGCCCGTGACGTACTGCATGTACTTGTTCCAGTCCCAGTGCGGCCCGGGATCGGTGTGGTCGCTCCCGGGGACCTGGTTGTGCCCCACGATGTGCGACCGGTCCTTGGGGATGCCGTACCGGGTGGCGATGGAGCGGACGAGGGCGGCCGACGAGCGGTACATCGCGTCGGTGAACCAGGACGCGTCGTCCACGTAGCCCTCGTGCTCGATGCCCACCGAGTGGTGGTTGTAGTCGGAGTTGCCCGCGTGCCAGGCCCGGTCCTTCTCCCGCACCATCTGGGTGACCGCGCCGTCGGAGGACCGTACGACGTAGTGCGCCGACACCTGGGCGGCGGGATTCTGGAACCAGGAGATCGTCCCGGCGTACGAGCCCTGCGTGACGTGGATGACGATGCGGTCGATCGAGTCGCTCGCCGGCCGGTTCGACACCGCGTAGTTGGCGCCGCTGGCCGCCACCCACGTCGCGCCGGGGTAGTCGACGGCCGCCGCGGCGAGCGTGCGGTTCTCCGGCCGGTCCAGGTCGCGGGCGCCCGCGAGGGCTCCCCGGTCCGGGGCGACCGGGCGGGCGGCGACGGTGATCGTCTCGCCCGCCGGAGTCCGCGCGGTGAACCCGGCCGACAGCAGGTCGTAGACGGCGTCCGCGTACAGCCGGGCGACCTCGGGCGTGCTCGCCCCGCCGTACCGCGCGACGGCGGTGTACCAGCGTCCGGCGTCGGCGCGGGCGGCGGCGTCCAGGCCCAGGGCGTCGGCCCTGGCGCGCAGCACGGCCGCCGCGCCCGCGACGTTGGCCGCGTCGTCGGTTCTGAGCGAGGCGACCGGCGCGCCGGTGAGCCGCGCCGCCTCCTCCAGGGTGTGCGCCGTGGGGTTGCTGACCAGGTGCGCCACGCCGTAGCCGCCACTCGCGCTCGGCCGGCCGTCGTGGCCGTCGAGGTGGGTCTCGGCGTAGGCGAGCGCGACGAGCAGGTCGCGGGGGACGCCGTGGTCCGCCGCCGCCCGCGTGAAGGCGGCGGCGAGCGGACCTTCGGCGGCCGAGGCCGGCCCGGCCGGGACGAGCCCGGCCAGGCACAGCAGGAACGTCACGACGCCGGCGGCGGTCAGGGCCGTACGCCGGGACACGCGGACGACCAGGGGTTCGGTCATGACGGTCAGCCGCAGTGCTCGAAGGGGCTGTCGTAGCTGGACGAGCCCGCCTTGCCGCCCCACTTGACGCAGGTGTCGGCGGCCGATGCGCGGACCGGTCCGGCGTAGTAGCCGTAGTTGCCGGAGTCGGTCACCCGGCTCCTGCCCTGGACCTCCAGGTAGGCGCTGGTCGCCGTGGCGGTCCCGAGGGAGGTCTTCTTCATCGTGACCACGCAGTTGTTGCCGTTGCCCGAGTTGTAGAGCAGGTAGACCGTGCCCGCCGTGCCGAGGGCGGCCGAGTCGATCACGGAGTAGCCGCTGCCGCAGACCTCCTGCGGGGTGTAGGGGTTGGCCGAGCCGCCGCCGCAGTTGTGCGAGGTCACGGTCTGCGCCGGATAGCCGAAGGTGACCCCGTTGAAGACCGCCTTCTGGATGTTGGCGGGGTAGGACGTGTCGGTCGTGCGGACCTCGTAGTGCAGGTGCGGCGCGATGTTGTTGCCGGGCTTGCTGGTGTTGCCGACCTCGCCGATCTTCTGGCCCTGGGAGACCTGCGCCCCCTGGCTCACCGACCGGACGCGCAGGTGGGCGTAGTAGGTGGACCACCCACCGCCGTGGTCGATCTTCACGAGGTTGCCGAAGCCGTTGGCCGAGCCCTGGTGGGCCGAGATCACGACCGTGCCGGCCGCCGCCGCCACGACCGTGTCGCCGAGGTCCGCGTCGGCCGTGCCGCCCCGGTTGAAGTCGATCTCGTACGACTGGTGCGCGCTGCTGGCGCTCGAGTTGCCGGTCCACACCTGGCCGCAGGGGAACGGCATCTGGAAGTCCGGGCGCGGACCCGCCGCGGAGGCCGCCGGGGCGGTGGCGGCGCCGAACGCGAGGCCGAGGACCACCGCGAGGCCCGCCGTGACAAGCGATTTGAGTCTCATGACCAAAAAGAGTCGGAATCCGGCGCACAAAAATCATCAAGAGTCGGTACAAAGGGTGGGCGAGTCATGGCGAACCGGTCCTTCGAGGAGCAACGCGGTCATGACAGTCGATCAGCCCATGTTCAGCGTGCTCGGTCCGCTGGAGGTCCGCCTGCCGGGGGCGTCACCACGGCTCGGCGGCCCGAAACCCCGCATGCTCCTGGCCACCCTCCTCCTCCACGCCGGCCACACGGTCGGCGGCGGCGAGCTCGCCGAGGTGCTGTGGCCGGACCATCCGCCGCGCTCGACCGCGGCCAACCTCCGCACGTACGCGAGCGCCCTGCGCGCGGAGCTCGGGCGGACCCCGGCCCGCATCCGGGCCGTCGGCGCGGGGTACGCGATCGAGCTGCCGCCGCAGGAGCTCGACCTGCTGCTGTTCGAGGAGCGGGTGACCGCCGCGCGGGAGTGCCGGGCGCGGGGGCGGCCGGACGAGGCGGCGGAACTGCTGGCGCGGGCGCTCGCGCTGTGGCAGGGCGTCCCGCTGGCCGACCTGCCCGGCAGCCCGCTGTGGGATCGCCGGCTCGACCGGCTCGCCCAGGCCCGGCTGCGCGCCGCCGAGGACCTGGTCGAGCTGCGCATGGCGGCCGGGGAGTACGGCGAGGCGGCCGGGGAGCTGCGCGCCCTGCTCGCCGACCACCCGTTCCGCGAGGACCTGTGGCGCCGGCTCATGCTGGCCCTGCACTGGTCGGGGCGGCAGGGCGAGGCGTTGCACGCCTTCACGGCGATCCGCGAGCAGCTCGTGAACGAGCTCGGCATCGAGCCGGGGCCCGAGCTGCGCCGGGCCCACGAGGCCGTGCTCGCCGGGGAGCCGCCCCCGCGACCGCCCGCCCCGCCCGGTTTCCTCGCCGCCCCCGCGTTTCCGGCCGCTCCGGGTTCTCCCGGCGCCGCGTGGTCTCCCGGTGAGTCCTGTTCGCCCGCCGGCCCGCCGGATCCGTCCGCCGCGCCGGTGGCCGGCAGAGCCCTCGTCGTGCCGCGTCAGCTGCCGCCCGATTTGGTGGACTTCACCGGGCGGGCCGCCGAGGTCGCGGCGCTGTCCCGGGCGCTCGCCCCCGGCGGGGTCGCGGTCGTCACCGGGCCGCCTGGCGTCGGCAAGACCGCGCTCGCGGTGCGGTGCGCGCACGCCGTCCGCGAGGCGTACCCCCACGGCCAGCTCTTCCTGTCGCTGGGCGGCACCGCGCCGCCCGACGGCGCCGCCGGGTCGCCGGCCGGGCCGGGGGAGCTGCTGGCCGAGGCGCTGCGCGCGCTGGGCGCGGCCGAGCCGCTGCCGCCCACCGTCCACGAGCGCGCCGCGCTCTACCGCACGTTGCTCGCCGAACGGCCGATGCTCGTCGTGCTCGACGACGCGGCCGGAGCCGCCCAGGTGCGGCCGCTGCTGCCGGGCGGCGCCAGTGCCGTCGTCGTGACCGGCAGGCGCCGCATCACCGAGCTGCCCGGCGCCGCGCGGATCGACCTGGACGTCCTGCCGCAGGCCGAGGGGCTGCGGCTGCTGACGGCCATCGTCGGCGCGGAGCGGCTGAGGCGGGAGCCGGAGGAGGCCGCCGCCATCGTGCGGGCCTGCGGCCGGCTGCCGCTCGCGATCCGGGTGGCCGGGGCCCGGCTGGCGGCCCGCCCCGGCTGGTCCCCGGCCGTGCTGCGCCGGCGGCTCGACGACGAGACGGTCAGGCTGACCGAGCTGCGCGCCGGCGACCTGGAGGTGCGGGAGTCCTTCGACCGCAGCTACCGCCTGCTGCCGGACGACGCCGCGCGCGCGTTCCGCGCGCTCGGCCTGCTCGGCACCCGGCCGCTGCCCGGCTGGGTGGTCGACGCCGTGCTCGACCGGCACCGCAGCGACGACGTGACCGACGTGCTGGTCGACGCGAACCTGCTGCGCCCGGTCGGGACCGACCCCCTCGGTCAGCCCCGCTACCGGCTGCCCGACCTGCTGCGCGTCGACGCCAGGGACAAGGCGGGGGAGGTGGACATGCCCGCGCTGGCGCGCGTGCTGGCGGGCTGGACGGCCGCCGCCGAACACGCCACGGCCCGGTTGCCCACCACGGTCTTCCGCCTGGCCTCGCCCGCCGCCCGGCGCTGGCGGCTGCCCGAGGACGCCCTGCGCCGGGTGGCCGCCGATCCGGTCTCCTGGTTCGGCGCCGAGCACGAAACCCTCGTCGAGGCCGTACGGCTGGCCGCGCAGGCAGGGCTGGCCGCGCAGGCGGGGCTGGCCGGCGCCGCCTGGGGCCTGGCGGCGGCGCTCGTGCCGTACTTCGACCTGCGCTGCCACCTCGGCGTCTGGGAGGAGACCCACCACGTCGCCCTGGAGGCGGCCCGCTCCGCCGGAGACCGGGCGGGTGAGGCCGCGATGCTGCGGGGGCTCGGCCAGGTGGCCCTCTACCGGGACAGGTACGCCCAGGCGGCAGGCATGTTCCGCCGCTCCCGGGTGATCTTCCGTACGCTCGGGGACGTCAGGGGCGAGGCCGTGTCGGTCTGCGGGCTGGGCGCGGTCGGCCAGTTCCGGGGCGATCCGGCCGCCGCGTCCCGGCACTTCCGCAGGGCCCTCGGGATGTTCGTGTCGCTGGAGGACCGGTCGGGCGAGGCGTACGCGCGGCAGGCGCTCGGGCGCACCTGCCTGAGCACGGGCGACCTGACCGGCGCCGCCGACTGGCTCGGCGGCGCGCTGCGCATGGCGCGGGAGCTCGGCGACGCCCACCGGGAGGGCTGCGTGTCGCTGCAGATGGGCCGCCTGCACGACCTCGCGGGTGAGACCGGCAGGGCGATGCGCGCCCAGGGCCGCGCGCTGACGATATTCGAGGGGTTCGGCGACCGGCACTGCGCGGCGTACGCGATGCAGGGCCTCGGCGGGCTGCAGGCGGCCAGGGGCGACTGGCGGCACGGCTCGGCCAGGCTGGAGAGCTCGCTGGCGATCTTTCGGCAGCTCGGCGACCGAAGCGGGGAGGCCGCCACGCGCCGGCTGCTCGGCGAACTGCACCGTTCGTCGGGACGCCGCGCCCTCGCCCGCGGCTATCTGCGGGCGGTCACCTCTCGCCGAACCGGCGAATTCCCATGATTAGGGCGCGGCGGCAGGGGCAGGACAGGCGTCGTGGGTGGTGGATGGCTCTCCCGCTGGCCGGTGATCCGGCAGCTCAAGGGAGAGGACGGCAGAGGGCGGGCGGCGCGCTCGGCGCGTACGGACGCCCTGCGGCCCCGGGTCGAGGACGCCGAGACCGTCGCCCGTTCCGTCTGCCCGTACTGCGCCGTGGGCTGCGGCCAGCTCGTCTACGTCAAGGACGGCAAGGTCACCCAGATCGAGGGCGACCCCGGCTCGCCGATCTCCCGCGGGCGGCTCTGCCCGAAGGGATCGGCCAGCAAGCAGCTCGTCACCCACCCCGGCCGCCAGACGAAGGTCCTCTACCGCAGGCCGTACGGCACCGAGTGGGAGCCGCTCGACCTCGAGACCGCGATGGACATGATCGCCGACCGGGTCGTGCGGACCCGGCGCGAGACCTGGCAGCAGACGCACGAGGGGCAGGAGGTCAGGAGGACTCTGGGCATCGCCGGCCTGGGCGGGGCGACGCTCGACAACGAAGAGAACTACCTGATGAAGAAGCTCTACACCGCCCTCGGCGCGATCCAGGTCGAGAACCAGGCGCGCATATGACACTCCTCCACCGTCCCCGGTCTGGGGACCAGCTTCGGGCGTGGGGGCGCGACCCAGTACCAGCAGGACCTGGCCAACGCTGACTGCATCGTCATCCAGGGCTCCAACATGGCCGAGTGCCATCCGGTGGGGTACCAGTGGGTGATGGAGGCGCGCGAGCGCGGCGCGAAGGTCTTCCACATCGACCCGCGCTTCAGCCGGACCAGCGCGACTGTGGACAGGTACCTGGCGATCCGCGCCGGCACCGACATCGTGCTGCTCGGCGCGCTGATCAACCACGTGCTGTCGAACGGGCTCGACTTCCGGGAGTACGTCCTCGCGTACACGAACGCCGCGACCCTGGTGAACAGGGACTTCCGCGACACCGAGGACCTCGACGGCCTGTTCTCCGGCTTCGACGAGGAGACCGGCAGGTACGACCCGTCGACCTGGGCGTACGAGGGCGACGTGCCCGAGGAGGAGGAGCTGACCGAGGGCGGCAAGCGCCACGCCGAGGCGGCGGGGTCCGACTCCTACGGCGCGCGCGGCGCGGGCGCCAGCGCGACGCCGCCCGAGGATCCGACGCTGACCGACCCGCGGTGCGTGTACCAGATCCTCAAGCGGCACTACTCGCGCTACACGCCCGAGATGGTCGAGGAGCTGTGCGGCATCCCGCGGGAGCAGTTCGACGAGCTGGCCGAGGCGATCACCGCCAACTCGGGCCGGGAGCGGACCACGGCGTGGGTGTACTCGGTCGGCTGGACGCAGCACTCGGTCGGCGTGCAGTACATCAGGGCCGCCTCGATCCTGCAGCTCCTGCTGGGCAACATGGGCCGGCCCGGCGGCGGCATCATGGCGCTGCGCGGGCACGCGAGCATCCAGGGCTCCACCGACATCCCGACGCTGTTCAACCTGCTGCCGGGATACATCGCGATGCCGCACGCCCACCGGCACGACGGCCTCGACCACTATCTGGAGCGGGAGGGCGCCGACACCGGCTGGTGGGGCAACCGGCGGGCGTACGTCGTCAGCCTGCTCAAGGCGTGGTGGGGCGACGCGGCGACGGAGGCCAACGACTACTGCTTCGACTACCTGCCGCGCCTCACCGGCGACCACGGCCACTACGCGACGGTCATGGGCCAGATCGACGGCACGGTCAAGGGCTACTTCGTCGTGGGGGAGAACCCGGCCGTCGGCTCGGCCAACGGCAAGGCGCAGCGGCTGGGCCTGGCCAACCTCGACTGGCTGGTGGTCCGCGACCTCGTGCTGGTCGAGACCGCGACGTTCTGGAAGGACGCGCCCGAGATCGAGACGGGCGAGCTGCGGACCGAGGAGATCGGCACCGAGGTCTTCTTCATGCCGGCCGCGAGCCACGTGGAGAAGGAGGGCACCTTCACCAACACCCAGCGGCTGCTGCAGTGGCGGGAGAAGGCCCTCGATCCGCCGGGCGACTGCCGCAGCGACCTGTGGTTCTACTACCACCTCGGCAAGCGGGTCAGGCAGCGGCTCGGCGACGACGAGATCGACCGGCCGGTCATGGAGCTGACCTGGGACTACCCGGAGATCGGCGCGCAGCGCGACCCCGACGCCGGGGCCGTCCTGCGCGAGATCAACGGCACGGCCGCCGACGGCCGCCTGCTGGCGTCGCTGCGCGAACTGAAGCCCGACGGCTCGACGAGCTGCGGCTGCTGGATCTACTGCGGGGTGTACGCCGACGGGGTCAACATGGCGGCCCGGCGCAAGCCGCACACCGAGCAGGGACCGGTCGCGCTCGAATGGGGCTGGGCCTGGCCGGCGAACCGGCGCATCCTCTACAACCGTGCCTCGGCCGACCCGCAGGGCCGCCCGTGGAGCGAGCGGAAGAAGTACGTCTACTGGGACGGCACCAGGTGGACCGGACCCGACGTGCCGGACTTCGAGGAGGACAAGGCGCCCGGCTACCGGCCGCCCGAGGGGGCCAAGGCCGAGCACGCGCTGGCCGGCACCGACCCGTTCATCATGCAGTCGGACGGCAGGGGCTGGCTCTACGTGCCGTCCGGACTGTCGGACGGCCCGCTGCCCACCCACTACGAGCCGCACGAGTCGCCGGTGCGCAACGCGTTGTACGGGCAGCAGTCCAACCCCGCCCGTCGCACCGTCGACCGGCCGGAGAACCCGTACAACCCCGCGCTGTCGCCCCGGTTCCCGTACGTCTACACCACGAGCCGGCTCACCGAGCACCACACGACGGGCGCCATGAGCAGGCCCCTGCCGTACCTCGCGGAGCTCCAGCCGGAGGCGTTCTGCGAGGTGTCGCGGGAGATGGCCGAGGAGATCGGGCTGGACAACGGCGGCTGGGCGACGATCGTCACCACGCGCACCGCGATCGAGTTGCGGGTGCTCGTGACCGGCCGGGTGCGCCCGCTGCGCCTGAACGGCAAGGTCGTCCACCAGATCGTCATGCCGTACCACTGGGGATACAGCAGCGGCGGGGTCGTCACCGGGGACGTCGTCAACGACCTGCCGTCGATCGTGCTCGACCCGAACGTCTACATCCAGGAGAGCAAGGCCGGCACCTGCGACGTCCTGCCGGGGCGGCGCCCGCGCGGCAGGGCGCTGCTCGACCTGATCGAGAGGTATCGCGATGGCTGAGCGGATGGGCTTCTTCACCGACACGACCATCTGCATCGGCTGCAAGGCCTGCGAGGTGGCCTGCAAGGAGTGGAACGACGTGCCCGACGACGGGTTCGTGTTCCGGGCCACGTCCTACGACAACACCGGCGCACTCGGCGCGAGCACCTGGCGGCACGTCGCGTTCGTCGAGCAGGACGGCCGCTGGCTGATGATGTCGGACGTGTGCAAGCACTGCACGCACGCCGCCTGCCTCGACGTCTGCCCCACCGGCGCGTTGTTCCGCACCGAGTTCGACACCGTCGTCGTCCAGTCCGACGTCTGTAACGGCTGCGGCTACTGCGTCCCGGCCTGCCCGTACGGTGTGATCGACCGCAGACAGGACGACGGCCGGGCCTGGAAGTGCACGCTCTGCTACGACCGGCTGCGCGGTGGCATGGAGCCCGCCTGCGCCAAGGCGTGCCCGACGAAGTCGATCCAGTTCGGGCCGCTGGACGAGTTGCGGGAGCGGGCCGAGGCGCGGGTCGAGCGGCTGCACGCAGAGGGCGTGACCGAGGCCCGGCTGTACGGCGAGAACCCGGACAACGGAGTGGGCGGCACGGGCGCGTTCTTCCTCCTGCTCGACGAGCCGGAGACGTACGGCCTGCCGCCGGATCCCGTGGTGACCACGCGCGACCTGCCCGCGATGTGGCGCTGGGCGGGCGGCGCGGCGCTCGCCCTCGCCGCCGGCGTCGCCGCCTGCTTCCTGGGACGACGCTGATGCGCGGGCCACGGCGGCGGACGCCGGGCCGGCGGGCTGCCCGCGGTGTCGCGGACGTGACCGGGACGTGCACGAACACTGTTGCGGGGAGGGCCTGATGCCGAGGCGCCGGGACGAGATGGTGCCGGACGCCGAGTTCCGGTCCTACTACGGTCAGCCGGTCATCAAGCAGCCCATCTGGCACGAGCCGCACATGCCGACGTACCTCTACCTGGGCGGGATGTCCGGCGCGGCGTCCGCGATGGCGGCGGCCGCGCGTCTGACCGGCCGCGATCGGCTCGAACTCGCCGCCCGGATGGCCGCCTTCGCCGGGGGAACCGCCGGCGCGGCCTTCCTCGTGGCCGAGCTGGGCAGGCCGATGCGTTTCCTCAACATGATGCGGGTGTTCAAGCCCAGCTCCCCGATGAGCGTCGGGTCCTGGACGCTGGCCGCGCAGGGCGGGCTGACGTCGGTCGCGGTCGGCTCGGCGGTGACCGGGGTCCTTCCCGCGGTGGGCGACGCCGCGACGCTCGCGAGCGGCCTGAGCGGCGTGGCCATGGCCACCTACACGGCCGTCCTGCTGGCCGACACGGCGGTCCCCGCCTGGCACGAGGCGCTGCGCGAGCTGCCGTTCCTGTTCGCCGGGAGCGCGCTCGCCTCGGCGGGCGCGGCCGTCATGCTGACCACGCCGAGGGCACAGGCCGGGCCGGCTCGCGCGGCCGCGGCGGCGGGCGCGATGGCCGAGGTCGTCGCGGGTGGGCTGATGGAGCGCCGCCTCGGGCTCGTCGGCGAGCCGTACCGGCAGGGCAGGGCGGGCAGGCTCATGCGGGCGTCTCGTGTGCTCACGCTGGGCGGCGGCCTGCTCGCCACGGTCGCCGGGCGCAGCCGGGCCCTCACCGCGCTGTCCGGGCTCGCCATCACCGCCGGGGCCCTGTGCACCAGGTTCGGCGTGCTGGAGGCGGGCCGCGTCTCGGCCAAGGATCCCAGGTACACCGTCGTCCCCCAGCGGGAGCGGGTGGACGCCGGCCGCCCCGCCTCCGTCCCCGGTCGCTAGCCGGCGGGCCTGCGTGCCGTGGGCAGGGCGGCGCGCTCTTGTCAGAGCCGCGTCAGGCAGGTCGGGGGCGGGCGTTGCGGAGGCGGATGCCGCTCCAGCCCAGGGAACTGTCGATCACCGAGTCCCAGAACGGCCACAGGTTGTCCAGGAGCCTGAGCTGTATGCCGGCCTCCTCGTGCAGCCGCAGCAGGTCGCCGACGGGTTCGGGCGGGCCGAGAGGCTCGACCGGGCCGGTCGCGACCACCGCGTTCGGCACCGGCTCGCCGAACGGGACGAACTTCTCCGCCGGGAAGCGGTAGGCGTACAAGCGGACGGTCAGGAACGCCTCCAGCCAGCCGTACTCGATGGCGTGGACCCGCTCGCCGCAGCCCGGGCCGATGATGCGTTCCCGGTCGTCGTCCGTGGTCGCCGGGGTCGTCCAGGCCATGGCGCGCGGACATTGGCGGGGAAACCAGTAGTCGGGGCAGCGCTCGGCCGTGACCGCCCAGACGTACGCCTCCGGCTGCCGGGCGGTGGCCGCCACATGCGGGACGAACCGCGTGATCCCGGGGTCCTCGGAGAAATGCAGCACTTCACCGGGCTCAGGTCGCATGTCCCGGGTCTACCACGTGGCCGCCGCCCTCGCCGATACCCCGCACCGCTCGGAGAATCACGGGCGAGCGTGGGCGACGGGCGGCGTCAGGCGAGCCGGATCGCGGCGGCCTCCGCCGGGACGAGTTCGCCGACGACGGGCGCGCCGGGGACCTCGCCGGCGACCAGCAGGCCGCCCGAGGTCTGGGCGTCGGCCAGCAGGAGCAGATCCTCCTCCGCGTACCCCGCCGGGGCGAGGTGGGGCCGCACCCACTCCAGGTTGCGGCGTGTGCCGCCGCTGACGTAGCCGTCGTGGACCGCCTGCCGCGCCCCCTCCAGGTAGGGCACGGCCGCCACGTCGACCACCGCGGTGACGCCGCTGGCCCTGGCCAGCTTGTACAGGTGGCCCAGCAGGCCGAAGCCGGTCACGTCGGTCGCGCACCGGGCCCCGGCCGCCAGCGCCGCCCGGGAGGCGTCCCGGTTGAGCGTCGTCATCACCTCGATCGCCTGCGGGAACACCTCGCCGGTCGCCTTGTGCCTGGTGTTGAGCACGCCGACGCCGAGCGGTTTGGTGAGGGAGATCGGCACGCCGGTCCGGCCGGCGTCGATGCGCAGCAGCCGGTCCGGGTCGGCTAGGCCGGTGACCGCCATGCCGTACTTCGGCTCGGGGTCGTCCACGCTGTGACCGCCCGCGACGTGGCAGCCCGCCGCCCGCGCCACGTCGAGGCCGCCGCGCAGCACCTCCCTGGCGAGGTCCATGGGCAGCGTCTCCCTGGGCCAGCCCAGCAGGTTCACCGCCACGACCGGTTCGCCGCCGACCGCGTACACGTCGGAGAGCGCGTTGGTGGCCGCGATCCGTCCCCAGTCGTACGGGTCGTCCACGACGGGGGTGAAGAAGTCCGCCGTGGCGACGACCGCCCGGCCGCCCTCGATCCTGACCACGGCCGCGTCGTCGCCGTCGTCCAGCCCGATGACGAGTTCGTTCGCGTACGCCGACGGGTCCGGAGCCACGAGCCCGGCCACGATGCGCTCCAGCTCGCCCGGCGGAATCTTGCAGGCGCAGCCGCCTCCGTGCGCCTGCTGGGTCAGCCGGATCCCGGCCCGCTCCGCCGTCTCGGTCATGCCGCCCCCGCTCCGGGTCGTCGTTCGTCCGCCACGCCGCACCGGGGCGTCGGCAGGTCCCTACCCCGTTCCGGCTAGGTTTCTCCCTGGAGGTGTGTGGGCGCCTGGTGGCCCCCGCGGTCTTCAAAACCGACGAGGCCGAGGTCCTCGGCCTGGCGGGTTCGATTCCCGTCCACCTCCGCTCACCTACGTCAAGCCTCCGGCCCCGCCACCGGGAATCCTGCATTCGCCCAGCTCAGGTTGGGTGAGCAGTCATGGCAGTGGTAGATCTGCCGCAAGGTTCGTGGTGGATCTGCCGGACAGGAGAAACGTTTTGCTTAGGCCGGAATAGTCATCGCTTCTGACCGAAATCCGTGACACCGAGCCGAGCGAGACGGCCGTCACTTTCCGCAATGTCCTGCTAACGTTCCGTGGCATGCCGTCCCCCCTGCATGACACGCTCAACCTGCTGTTCCGGCACAGGCCGGAGTTCGCCGTGGAGATGCTGCGCGACCACCTTGGCGTCGACGTGCCCGACGGGCTTCCGGTGCAGGTCGCGAGCAACGACTTGAACGACCGCCCGTCCATCGATCTACGGCCGGATGTCGTGATCACAGTCGGGCCCCGGCATTCTCCACTTCACGCGATCGTGGTGGAGATCCAGCAGAGGGAGGAACCGGGCAAGCTGTCGGCGTTGCCTCGATACGCCGCCGCCCTGTGGCTGCAGTTGGCCTGCCCGATCACCGTGCTGATGATCTGTCCGGGGGCTCGTACCGCGAAATGGGCGGCGGCGCCGATCCGTACCAGCCTGCCCGGCTACACCTTGACCTGCCAGGTGATCGGTCCGGATCAGATCCCGCCTGTCACCGATGCGATGGAAGCGGCGGCCCATCCGGAGTTGGCCGCGTTGTCGGTGATGGCCCACGGTGAATATCCGCCGGTGATGGAGGCGTTCGTGGCTGCGCTGCGACACCTACCCGATGAACACGCACCGCAATACTATGAATACGCATACCGACTCGCTTCGCAGGCCGCCAGACACGTCATGGAGAGAATCATGGAAACCACCACTTGGCCGGTCTACAGCCCCTTCGCCCGGCAGCATTATGGGAAGGGTCTCGAAGCCGGTCTCGAAGCCGGTCGCGAGGAGGGGCGCGAGGAGGGGCGCGAGGAAGGTCGGAGACGGGGACGGGCAGAGGGTGAAGCGAGGGCGGTGCTGACCGTCCTGGAGGCCCGGGGGATCGCTGTTTCCGGCTCCGACCGTGCCTTCATCGAGGCGTGCACCGACCTGGGACTGCTCGATGAATGGATGCGGCGTGCCGTGACCGTCACCCGCACCGACGACCTGTTCGTCGAGCCGCGAGAGTCCGAGCAGTCCGACGGCTGAGGCGCTCGGCCGGTGGGCGCAGGGCCGCTCTGGGGGTGGTGACTGCGAAGTGACCGGTCGCCGCCCTCCGATGCGTCAACGCGGGGTCAGCGGGTGATCGGACGAGGGAGCAGGGCGGGGCCGGGGCGCCAGTCGCCGAGGTAGTTCCCGGGGGTGTGCTCGACGGCCTGCTCGGGGGTGAGCCGCGGCCGGTTCTCGGGGACGGGGACCGCGGCGCCCGGGCCGGTGTTGCGGAACTCGGCGAACCGTGCGTCCTGCCAGTGATACCCCGAGCTCATGTCCACGTACGGCGTGGCCGCGTCGATCGAGGGCCCGATCCAGGTCTCGCGTACGACCAGTGACGGGAGGGCGGTCGGGTCGCTGCTGGGCCGCCAGGGCCGGGCCAGGCCGAAGGACGCGTCGGCCGCCGTCCCGTCGATCACGCAGCGCACCGCCAGGTAGCCGTGGGGGTTGGCGGCCGCCGTGCTCGGCGCGAACACGAAGCCGTACGGACGGAACGTCACGTCCCTGGCCAGAGTGGTCAGCTCGCACCGCTCGAAGACGGCGGTCGCGCGGCCGAAGACGAAGTCGACGTCCCCCTCGATGTGGCACTCGCGGTAGTACTGCCGGGCGAAGGACGCCAGGGTGCGGGTGTCGGCATACAACGTGTCCTGGTGGCCGAGGAACCGGCACCTCTCGAAGTACGACCGGTCGCCCATGACCTTCGCCGCCACCGCCTGGGTGCCCGTGATCTCCGGGTGGCCGGCCCGCAGCCAGTCGTTGGCGAACGTGACGTGGGCGGCGGTGAAGCCGTCGGCCTGGATCGTGGTGGTGGCGCTGCCGCTGGTGCCGTACGTGCCGCCCTCCGGCTTGGGCGTGCCGGCCGCGTTGCCGTAGACGATCACGACGTTGCGCGCGTCGCCGGTCGCGCCGAGGAAGCACAGGCCGGTCTTGGCCTGCGGCACGAGGACGGTCTCCCGGTATGTCCCGGCCGCGATCACGAGGGTCCAGCCCTCGGCCGGCGAGTCCGGGGTCGCGTCGACGGCCGCCTGAACGGTGATGTGGTCCCCTCGGCCCTGGGCGTCCACGTAGAGCGTCCGCGTGTTCAGCCGGCGGCGGGGCGAGCCGTACCGGCCGAAGAGGGGCACGTGGGCGGCGCGCGCGGGTGACGCGACCGTGAAACCGAGGATCGCGGCGGCGGCGCCGGTCAGCGCCTGCCGCCGGCTGATGTGGGGGGTGAGGGACGACATGATGACTCCTGTGGTCACATATATGAACTTCTTCCTCACATGAGAACACCAGCACCGTAAGATCCGCCTCCGGTCATGTCAATGACGCGTCGTGGCCCGAGTCGCAAGACGATGTCAAGTGATCTCCAAGCCGGATCGGACAGCATTGCCGTCTCCCGCCAGGGAGGAAAGGACCCCGACGAGATCGAGGTCCTGAACTGCGCCGACCGGTGGCACAGACGACGTCTCCCGTCCGCTGCCAGAGCCGACAAGCCGGCGCGCCGTCGTGCCCCCGGTCGGCGCGCCCGACGGCGCACGGCTCCGCCCTGCGGGGCGGGCCGTGCGCCGTCGCTGTAATTTGAAGTGTGGATCCACGGAGGCGGGTGCCGCGCACCGACGCCCTGCTGGCCGATCCGCGGCTGGCCGCCGCCATCGGGCGGCTCGGCCGCCCGGTGGTCAAGGACGCGGTCGCGCGGGCGCAGCAGCGGGTACGGCAGGGCGAGATCGAACCGGAGGACGTCGCCGGCGTCGCGCTGGCGGCGCTGCCGCGTCACGCCACGAGCCTGCGTCCTGTGCTCAACATGACCGGCGTGCTGCTCCACACGAACCTGGGCCGTGCGCCGCTGTCCCCGGCCGCCGTCGAGGCGGTGACGGTGGCGGCGGGGGCGACGGACGTGGAGTTCGACCTGGCCACGGGGGCCCGGGCCCGCCGCGGACGCGGCGCGGTCGAGGCGCTCGCGCGGGCCGTGCCCGCCGCCGAGGGCGTGCACGTGGTCAACAACAACGCGGCCGCCCTCGTGCTGGCCGCCACCGCGCTCGCCGCCGGACGGGAGATCGTGATCAGCAGGGGCGAGCTGGTCGAGATCGGCGACGGTTTCCGCATTCCCGACCTGCTCGTGTCCACCGGCGCGCGGCTGCGCGAGGTGGGCACGACAAACCGCACGGCCCTGGCCGACTACCGCGACGTGATCGGGCCGCAGACGGGGTTCGTGCTCAAGGTCCACCCGTCGAACTTCCGCGTCGAGGGCTTCACCGGTTCGGTCGAGGTGGCCGAGCTGACCGGGCTGGGCGTGCCCGTGGTCGTCGACATCGGGTCCGGCCTGCTCGACCGTGATCCGCTGCTGCCCGAGGAGCCCGACGCGACGAGCGTGCTGCGGGCCGGTGCCGACCTGGTCACCGCGAGCGGCGACAAGCTGCTCGGGGGCCCGCAGGCCGGCCTCCTGCTCGGCCGCCGCGACCTCGTCGAACGACTCGGACGGCACCCGCTCGCGCGGGCGCTGCGCGTGGACAAGCTGACGCTGGCCGCGCTCGAGGCGACGCTGCGCGGCCCGGAGCCCCCCGTACGACAGGCTCTCCACGCCGATCCGCTCATCCTCCGCGAGCGGGCCGAGGCGCTGGCGAAGGCGATGTGCCAGGCGCGCGTGGATGCCGTGGCCGTGCCCGCGGACGCGACCGTGGGCGGGGGCGGGGCCCCCGGCGTGCGCCTGCCGAGCGTGGCCGTGAGCCTGCCGGAGCGGCTGGCCGTACCGCTGCGGCGGGGCGAGCCGCCGGTCGTCGGCCGGGTCGAGGGCGGCCGCCTGCTGCTCGACCTGCGCGCCGTGCCGCCGGAGCGGGACGGCGAGGTCCTGGAGGCCGTCCTTGGAGCGGCCGGCTGATGGCCCCCGCCGCCCACGCCCGGCGGTGCGCGCTGAAGCACCCGCAGCAGGTGGCCGGCGACCGGCGGGCGCGCTCCCTCCGGTGCCGTTTGGCCGCCGTACGCGTACTCGGGGAGGGATGAATGCACGTCGTGGCCACGGCGGGGCACGTCGATCACGGCAAGTCGACGCTGGTGCGTGCGCTGACCGGGATGGAGCCCGACCGGCTGGAGGAGGAGCGGCGGCGCGGCCTCACGATCGAGCTGGGCTACGCCTGGACGGCCCTGCCCTCCGGGGAGCGGGTGGCGTTCGTCGACGTGCCCGGGCACGAGCGGTTCCTCGGCACGATGCTCGCCGGGGTCGGCCCGGTGCCCGCCGTGATGTTCGTCGTCGCCGCCGACGAGGGGTGGATGCCCCAGTCGGAGGAGCACCTGGCGGCGCTGCGCACCCTCGGCGTACGGCACGGCCTGCTCGCCGTCACCCGCGCGGACCTCGCCGACCCCGCGCCCGCGCTGAAGGACGCGCGTGACCGGCTGGCGGAGGCCGGGCTGGGCCCGGCGGAGGCCCTGGCGGTGAGCGGGCGCACGGGCGAGGGCCTGGACGGGCTGCGCGCCGCCCTCGACCGGCTGGTGGCGGCGCTGCCCGCGCCCGATCCGCACGCCCCCGTGCGACTGTGGATCGACCGGGCGTTCAGCGTGCGCGGCAGCGGGACCGTCGTGACCGGCACGCTGCCCGCCGGTCGCGTCGAGGCCGGCGACGAACTGGAGCTGGACGGCGAGCCGGTGCGGGTGCGCGCCCTTGAGTCGCTGAAGGAGCACGTCGAGTCGGTCACCGGGGTCGCGAGGGTGGCGCTCAACCTGCGCGGGCGGGTCGCGCCGGAACGCGGGCGCGCCCTCGTCACACCCGGCGCCTGGACGACGACGGACCTGGCCGACGTGCGCGTGACGATGGCGGCGGGCGCCCGCGGGCCGCTTCCCGCGCGGCTCACCGCCCACATCGGCTCGGCGTCGGTGCCGTGCGAGGTGCGTTCGCTCGGGCCGGAGGCGGCCCGGCTGCGCCTGGCCCGGCCGCTTCCCCTGCATCTGGGAGACGCGCTGCTGCTGCGGGACCCGGGCCGCGGGCACGGCGAGCCGCGGGTGCTCGCGCGGGCGACCGTGCTCGACGTGCGGCCTCCGGAGCTGCTCCGCCGGGGGGCGGCCAGGGAGCGGGCCAGGGCGCTGGCGGACGCGTCGGCGGACGCGGTCTCCCTCCTGCGTACGCACCTGCTGCTGCGCGAGGGCGAGCTGGTCGCGATGGGCTGCCCGCCCGGGGGACGGCCGGTGGCCGCCGGCTGGCACGCCGATCCCGATCACTGGTCGGCGCTGTCCGCCCGGCTCCCGGAGGTCGTACGGCGCTACGCCGCCGATCACCCGCTGGAGCCCGGGATGCCGGTGGAGGCCGCCCGCCACGAGCTCGGCCTGCCCGACCGCAGGCTCGTGACGGCGCTCGTACGGCCGCCGCTGGCGGTGGCCGACGGGCGGATCGGCGCGACGGGCGGCGTCCCGACGGGGACCGCGGGGCTGCCCGCTCCGGTCGCCCGCGCGGTGCGGACCCTGCTGGACGACCTGGCCAGGGCCCCCTTCCAGGCGCCGGAGGCCGGGCGGCTGGCCGAGCTGGGGCTCGGGCCACGCGAGCTCGCCGCCGCCGTACGCGCCGGGACGCTGCTGCGCGTCGCCGACGGCGTGGTCCTCGCGCCCGGGGCCGACGCGCGGGCGGCGGCGCTGCTGGCCCGGCTGCCGCAGCCGTTCACGGTCAGCCAGGCCAGGAGCGCGCTCGGCACCAGCCGCCGGGTCGCGGTGCCGCTGCTGGAGCACCTCGATCGCAGGGGCCTCACCGAGCGGGTGGACGAGGTTCGCCGCCGGTCAACGTGAGGGGACGTCGCGCTTGCCGGAGGCGGGGTTGCCGGGGTCGACCCCGAAGCTGATGATCCGCTTCGGGTGCACGCGGATGATCGGGCCGGGCGTCGGGGCCACCGAGTCGGCGGGCTCGGCGATCGCCTCGCCCCACCCGCGAATCTCCAGGCAGCGCACCTGCCAGGGGTCGACGGACGGGACGTCGTCCACGACGAAGGCCACCTTGCCGTTGGCCAGCACGTTGCGGAACTTGCGGCTGGCCGCCATGTCGCGCCCGCCGATGTCGATCGTCCGCAGCTCACGGTTGTAGCGGAACCCGACCGGGCTCACCTGGAGCGTGCCGTCCGGTTGGAGTGTGGCCAGCCGCCCGATCCGCTGACTGTCGAGGTACTCGATTTCGCGCTCCGTGAAGATCATGGCCTCATGATAATCAAATAGTTGATTGATATTTGTCACTCAACCATTTGATTGGCTAGGGTGCGGCGTATGGCTTCACCAGCACGGCGCGCACCACAGGAGCGTGGCAAGGCGGCCGAACAGACCCGCGAGCGGATCCTCAAGGCGGCGGTCGAGGAGTTCGGCGCGAAGGGCTACGCCGGAGCCCGGACGGCCGCCATCGCGGCCAGGGCCGGGGTCAACCAGCAGCTCATCTCGTACTACTTCGGCGGCAAGCAGGGGCTCGTCGAGGAGTTGCGCCGCAGGTGGGCGCGGGCGCAGGAGAGCAGGACGCCGCCGGCCGCGACGTACGCCGAGAGCGTGGCGGCCCACCTCGACGCGACGCTGGACAACCCGGACTGGTCCCGGCTGGTCATCTGGCAGGCGCTGGGCGACGGCCCGGGCGCCGACAGCGACGACGAGTGGGCGCAGGCGCAGCGGGCCCGGCTGCGCGAGGCCGTCGAGCGGACCCGCAGGCGCCAGGAGGAGGGCGAGATCACCGGCGAGCTGGACGCGGAGTTCGTCCTTCTGGTCGCCTACGCCCTGGCCTTCGCGCCCATCGCGCTGCCCCGGATGGTCGAGGGGATCGTCGGCGCCGGCCCGCTGTCGAAGGAATACCGCGAGTGGGTCGCCGGCCAGCTCGCCACGATGACGAGGAGACGCTCATGAGCAGGACGGTCGTGTTCTCCGCCTACGGCGGCCCGGAGGTGCTGCGTGTCGTCGACCTGGCCCCGGACGAGCCCAGCGCGGGGACGATCAGGGTCCAGGTGAGGGCGGCGGGCGTGCAGCCGTTCGACGCGCTGTTCCGCGGCGGGGGAGCCCACGCCTACGTGCCGGCGACGTTCCCGCAGCGGCTGGGCAACGAGTTCGCGGGCGTGGTCGACGCCGTCGGGGAGGGCGTCACGGGTGTGGCCGCCGGCGACGAGGTCGTCGGCTGGGCGATGCTGGCGTCGTACGCCGAGCACGTCGTCGTCCCGCCGGACCAGGTGGTGCGCAAGCCCGCGTCGATGCCGTGGCCGGAGGCCGGAGTGCTGTCCGCGTCGGGGCAGACCGCCGACACCGCGCTGGAGAAGCTGCGGGTCGGCGCAGGGGACACCGTCCTCGTGCACGCGGCGGCCGGCGGGGTGGGCACGTTCGCCGTGCAGATCGCCCGGGCGCTCGGGGCGACGGTCGTCGGCACCGCGAGCGAACGCAACCACGCCTACCTGCGCGACCTCGGCGCGATCCCGGTGGCGTACGGCGAGGGGCTGGCCGAGCGGGTGCGGGCGGCCGCCCCGGACGGCGTGGACGCCGCGCTCGACGCGGCCGGGACCGTGGAGGCGCTGGAGGTCTCGGCGGCGCTCGTGGCCGACCGCACGCGCGTCGGCACCATCGCCTACCAGCCCGCCGCCGACCGGATCGGCGTCCAGCGGCTCGGCACCGAGCGCTCGGCGGCCCGGCTCGGCCGGTTGACCGCGTTGTACGAGAAGGGCGACCTGAAGGTGAGGATCCAGGAGGCGATCCCGGTCGAGGAGGCGGCGCGGGCGCACACCCTGATCGAGTCCGGCCACACCGCCGGCAAGCGCGTCCTGGTCTTCTGAGCAGACCCCATCGAGCTCGCGCGTCGTCGCCGGCCACCTGCCGGCCGCGGACGCGGGGCCGCCCCGACGCCGCACACGCGGGCGGGGAGGAAGCGTCCGGCGGGGTCAGCCTATGAGCTCGCCGCCGAGAGGTGAGGCGGGGTAGCCGGAGACCCCGCCGCGGGCCTTCCACGGCTCGTGGACCAGGCCGCCGGGAAGGGACGCCAGCTCGGGGACGTAGCGCCGCACGTACTCGCCCTCGGGGTCGAACTTCTTCGCCTGCCGGAGGGGGTTGAGCTTGCGGTAGGGCCGGGTGTCGTTTCCCGTTCCGGCGACCCACTGCCAGTTGCCGCAGTTGTTCGGCATGTCGCCGTCGAGCAGCCATTCGGCGAAGTGCTCGAGCCCGGCCCGCCAGTCGATCCCGAGCCGCTTGGTCAGGTAGGAGCCGGTCACCAGGCGCACCCGGTTGTGCATCCAGCCCTCGGCGAGAAGCTGGCGCATGCCCGCGTCCACGATGGGGACCCCGGTCAGGCCCTCCCGCCAGGCGGCCTCCGCCTCCTCGTCGCGCCGCCACTCCACGTTCCCCGGCCGGTAGTCGCGCCGGCCCATCTCGGGGAAGGCGTTCACCACCTGGTAGTGGAAGTCGCGCCAGCACAACTGCCTGACGTACTCCTCGCCGCCCGGCCGTTCGCAGGAGCGGTCCACCACCTCCACGGGCGACACGCAGCCGAAGTGGAGATAGGCGCTGAGCATCGAGGTGCGTCCCGCCATCCGGTCGCGCGTGTCGGCGTAGGCGGCAAGGCCGTCGCCCACCCACTGCCGCAGCCGCCGCCGCGCCTCGCTCTCCCCGCCGCGCACGATCCCGTACGGCTCGGGGGACGCCTCGGGGAGGACGCCGGGGTCGATGCCGGGCGGCAGGCGCATGGGGTGGGGCGCGCCGAGGACCGGCCGTTTCGCGGTGCCCGACCAGGCCCGCCAGTACGGCGAGAAGACCCGGTAGTGGCTCCCGCTGCCGGGTCGCAGTGCGCCGGGGGGCACCACGGTCACACCGGGGAAGAGCCGGAACTCCAGCCGGTGGGCCCGGCACTCGTCCGCGAGGCGCCGCTCCCGGCGCCGTGCCAGCGGGCTGACGTCCTCACTCGCCCAGATCGCCGACGCGCCCGCATCTCCGGCCGCGCGTACGGCCTGCGCCACGGGGTCGCCGTGCCGTACGACGAGGTCGCCGCCGAGCGAGCGCAGGGACGACCGCAGGTCGTGGAGCGACGCGTGGAGGAAGTCGCGGCGGTGCCGGGCCGCGATCGCGGAGTCGAACACGAACAACGGAACGACATGCCGGGCCACGGCACACGCCTCGCAGAGCGCCGGGTGATCGTGAATTCGCAGGTCCCGGTTGAACAGCACGACGACGGTCTCCACGCACGTCTCTTCGTGGTTCCCGGCACCGGTGGTTGCGGGTGGGCGGGTAGATCACGGTGATCGTGACGATCAGGCGCGCAGGGTGTGTACGGCGAGAACCGCAAGCCAGGTCCAGGCGATGGTGACCGAGACGCGCTGGATCAGTCCGCCCACATCGACCAGGCGTTCCTTCTGGGCGAAAGCGGCGGTTGCCAGCGTCATCGTCGCGGCGAAGAGCACACCGCTCGCAACCGAATAGATCGCCCATCCACGCGCGCCCGACCAGGCGAACACGAAGCAGGCCGCGGTCAGTGCCACGAACCCGACCATGGAGAAGAGGGAGTGGAGAATTCCCTGCCGGGTGCTGTGCTCAAGCCGGTCGGGAGTTCCGGGAGGAAAGCCGCTCACCGGATCCGTGGGGAAGATTCCCCCAGAGAGCATGCCGATCGCCCAGACGCCGACCAGAAGTGCGCCCCAGTGTGAGGGTCCGGCACGCCAGAGGCCCACGGCGAAGGCCAGGGAAAGTAGGCCCGCGACGAAGAAATTGGCTGTCTGGGTCCATCCGCGGTCGCCGATGGCGAGGGAGCTGACCGGATGGCGTAGCGGTCTGTAGTGGGCGCGTGCGGCGCCTTCGGTGAGGTACACGACAGTGAAGAGGGGGCCCACCACCAACCCGCAGGCGAGCAGCAGTCGATCAACCATGACGTCAACGTAGGTAGACGCCGACACGAGCGTCAATCCGAATTGGCACGTGCCGGACTGCCTCGCGCCGGGAAATCGCGGAGATCACGTTTCCGTGACCTTCGGCGGCTGTTCCGGGCGACCGCGGCGGAGCTGCTTCACGCCGAGACCGGGCGTGTGCGTGCTGTAATGCCGAAAAAGCATCGAACGCTGGTTATTCCCCGGAGATATGAAGGCTATTCACATCGGATGTGTCTATCGGATGGACGGGGAAAGACGGACGTGGGAACCCGTGCGCCACTGGACGCGCTCGATGCGTGAAAAGAGAATGAAACGCCAGGTCATCCAGCTGTCGGGACGGTCGAGCCAGGTGGAATCCGGCACTTCTCCAGACAAGCGGAGAGAAGGTAACGGGCACCTGTTCTGGGCCCCTTTCGGATGACCATATCGGTGTTATTTGCGGCTTATCCTCAACTCGTGATTTCTATGGTTCTTTTCCTTCCCAACACATCGCAGTCAGTCTAAGATCTCGTTCTATGTATCGGTATGCATCAAGATTTCCTGTTAGGCAAGTGCGACGCCTAAGTCACAGTGATGCTCTGGCCGAACATGCCGCCGTCGCCACCCTCACCCTGTTCCGGTGCGCATGAACCCGCCCCCCGGGGATGTGACGCTCGACCCCGGCCGGGGGATGGCATGGGTGGACGAGCACGGCGCCCACCTCGTCGACTACGCCTCCTGCCACCTCGAGCCCGCCCCCATGCTCGCGGCGGTGATCGCCGCGCTGGAGTCGTGCGGCGCCCGCGAACTGCCCGGGAACGTTTCAGACCGGGCCTGGCTGCTGTCCGCGCTGCGCCGTGAGTGCGCCACCGGCCCGGGGCGGGGCTTCCTGCCCGGGCCCGGTTCCGGCGGACCCGACCCCCGGGCGGTGCGGCGCGCCTGGAGCCTGGCGGATCCCCTGGGCGCCGAGGCGCTGCGCCTGCTCTACCGCCACGAACTCCCGCTGCGGGACCTCGTGTACGTGCTCGCCCTGCCGGTCAAGGAGGCCGGCAGGCTCATCGCGCGTACCCAGGACGTGGTGGAGATCCTCGTGAGCGGCCTGGACGGCCTCGCCCGGGGCCGTCCGATCTGCCCGGAGCTCGGTCCGCTGGCCGCCGCCGTCTTCCCCGACGAGCACGGCGAGGCGGCAGACTTCGGGGCCGCACGTACGGCGCTGCTCCGGCACATCGTGACCTGCGTGGTGTGCAAGCGGCCCATCAACATCCGATACACCGTTCCGCAGATTCTCTCCCGTCCCCCGGTCGCCGACCTCACGGCCGAGACCAGGCAGCGACTCTTGGACGCGCTGAACAGGGCCGCCCCCGCCCGGGCGGAGCGGCCGGCACACAGGCCCCCCTCGTCGTTCGGCATGCCGCTCGCCGCTCCCGTGAACACCGCCCCCGCCCCGGCCGCACGGCAGGAACGCCCGTCGGCGTCCGTCCCGCCGCCCCGGACGGTTGCCCCGGTGACCCCGACGCCACCGGTGCCGCCGCTGGTGCCACCCGACTCCGGTCTGTCGACGGCCGGGCCCCGTGAGCAGCCCGGCCCGCCGTCCCGGGACGACACGGCGGACCGGGCGGACAGGGGGGATCGGGAGCACACGGGGCCCGGCCGCCTGGCCCCGCCCTCGCCACCGGGAACGGCGCGTCCCACCGGCGCTCCCTCCGGCGCGTCTTCCGGCGCCTCTTCCGGCGCTCCGGCCGGCCCCGAACTGCCGGAGCGTCCGGTGCGGGCCATCTCCCAGGAGGACACCCAGCCGGGCCTGGCGTGGCCGCCGAGGACGTCGAAGGCACGCGCCGCGCAACGGCCCGCGCCGTCCTCCGCGCCGTCCTCCGGGTCGCCGGAGGCCGCCGCGACCGGGACGACCGGGGAGGCGCCCCCGGCCCTCGGACCGGCCGACGCACTGCCGCCGGGGCAGGACACGCCTCTGTACAACGCGCTGCTCTCGCAGATCAGGGCCAGGGAGGCCCTGGCGCGCGCCGCCGAGGCCGTTCCCGCCCCAGCCGACCGCGCCCCAGCCGATCGCGCCGGCGTCGGCAACGTCGCGGACGCGCCGGGGGAGACGGACCTCCCCGGCAGGCCGCTCGCCGGTGCGCAGATCAGGGTCGTCGAGGTGCTGGCGCGGGTCGGCTCGCTGTTACGGGCGACCGCCCTGCGGATCGTCATCGTCGTCGTCGCGGGAGCGGCGGGAACCGTGACGGGGATCAACCTCTTCGCTCCCGCCCCCCAGTCCCAGAAAGGGTCGCTGGAGGCGCACGTCGCGCAGACGTCCGCGAACCCCTCGGCAGTCGGCGCGGCAGCCGGTGCCGCGACAGGCGCCGCGGCGGCGGGCGGGGCCGCGGCGGGTACGGCCTCGGGCCCGCCGCACGCCACGGTGACCGCGACCGCCGCGACCGGAGACGCCGCGGAGCCCGGAGGACAGAACCCGGCCGGGGGTGGCACGACCGGCGGCGCCGCGACCGGAGGTGCCGCACAGCCCGGCGGAGACAGCGGGGCCGGGGGCACCGCACAGGCGGGTGGGCAGAACGCGGCCGGGGACGCCGCGAAGCCCGCCGGACAGGGCGCCGCTCAGGACACCCCCCTCTCCCCGGGCACCTTCCTGATGGGGGCCTGGGGTGTTCAGGCGCCGTCCGCCATCACCCTCGACGCGTTCGGGAGAGGGACCCTCACTCTCTCGACAACCTCAGGAAAGCCCGTGAAATGGCGGATTTCGGCTCCCGGCCTGGTGGTCGAGCCGTCCAGCGGAACGCTCAAGCCCGGGCACACCGACGTGCTCACCGTGCGCGCGCTGCGCGTCCGCTACTGGTGCGGGGTCCCCTCGCCCGTGGCGGCGCCGCTCGAACTGCACGGCCCGAAGGGCAAGAAAGGCACCGCCACCGTGCGATGGAGCACCTGCTGATCGCCGCCCCCGTTTCCTCCCGTCCTCGGTGAAAGGACCCGACATGACCGAGATTCACACTTCGGTGCCTACTCCCGCCGAGCAGTTCCCGGAGAGCGTGCCTCTCACGGCCGAACATCTGTTGACCAACCGCCGTGTGGAGCCCACCGGCGGGTGGCGGCGGCTCGTCTACCAGCTCTCCGGCGGCCGGATCATCCCCTCGGAGTCGGCGGCGGAGATGGAGCGCCGCACGCTCATCGCGCATGCCCAGACGCCCGTCGCCAGCGGTCACCACAGGATCGCGGTCATGAGCCTCAAGGGCGGGGTGGGGAAGACCACGACGACGGCGGCGCTGGGCAACACGCTCGCCTCGCTGCGGGGCGACCGGGTGATCGCAATCGACGCCAACCCCGACCGGGGGACGCTCGGCATCAAGGTCAAGTCGGAGACCGCGGCGACCATCCGGACCCTCCTGGCCGAGGCGCCGCACATCGTGCGGTACGCCGACGCCCGCGCGTTCACCTCGCAGTCGTCCGCGCGGCTGGAGGTGCTCGCCTCCGACACCGACCCGGCCGTCAGCGAGGCGTTCAACGCGGAGGACTACCGCACGGTCGCCAATCTGATCGAGCGCTACTACTCCATCTGCATCACCGACTGCGGCACCGGGCTCCTGCACGGCGCCATGGGTGCCACCCTGGAGCTCGCCGACCAGATCGTGCTGGTCACCATGGTCGCGGTGGACGGCGCGAGCTCGGCCGCCGCGACCCTCGACTGGCTCACCGCCCACGGCCACGGCCACCTCGTCAAGAACGCCATCGTCGTGCTGAACGCGGTCGAGCCCAAGTCGCACGTCGACGTCGACCTGCTCGAACGCCACTTCGCCGGGCGTTGCCGCACGGTGGTGCGGGTGCCGTTCGACCCGCACCTGAAAGAGGGCGCGGAGGTCGACCTCGCCCGGCTGCGGCCCACCACCCGCGGCGCGTACCTGCGTCTCGCCGCGGCGGCCGGGCAGGCGTTCGGGCAGCGGCCGGACCGGAGCAAGTAGTGGGACCGGTCATCCCCGATCCGGCGCTCGACTGGGACCTGGGACCACCGCGCCGGTGGGATCCCCGGCACCTGGTCGTCGCCATCGCGGGGGTCGTCACCGTGATCGCCGTCGCGGTGATCGTGCTGCAGACGCGGCAGGCGGAGGCGCCGCCGGCCACGGCGGTGCGCGTCGCGGCGCCGACCGTCGCGCTGGCGGCGCCCGCCGGGCACGAGGGCGACGGAGGCTACCCCGTCGGCTTCCCCCACAACGAGATCGGGGCGGCGTCCGCAGCGGCCGCCGCGTTGGAGGCCGCCTGGACGCTCGACGTCGGCCAGGCCGAACAGGCGGCCGCGCTGTACGCCCCGCCGGACCAGCGTAAGGAGGCACGCGAGGGTGCGCGCGATGCCGTACGCGGCTGGCGGGAGACCCTCGGCCTTCCCCCGGAAGGCGACCTCCCCGCCGGGGCGGCGCTGCGGACGCAGACGATCGGCGTCCAATGGAAGGTCCGCTCCGAGGACCAGGTGCAGGTCTCCGTCCTGGTCCAGGTGACTGCGACCACGGGCGCTGGCGCCACCGGCCCCGTCTACTCCAGCCCCTACGCCATGAGCCTGCTCATGGCGTGGAAACCCGATATACGCGGCGCGGACAAGGGCGACTGGGTCAACATCCCCGATCCGACGCCTCCGTCCGTGCCCGCAGCCGCTCTCCCAGGGACGCCCGAGTTCGCCGCGGCGGGCTGGAAGTCCCTCATCGGTCCCCGGCCCACTCCCTAGATCGAGGAAGAGCCTCTCAATGACCCCCCGAATGTCCACCCGGCGCGCCACCCTGGTCTCCGGCCTGCTCCTGGCCGCGGTCTCCGCCACAGGCGGCGCCGTGGCCGCGCAGCCCTGGGCCGCGGTGGCCGAGCCCGGCTGGGACGCCCCTCCACCGGTAGAGGGCGCCGGTCCCATGGCCGCGCCCACCTCCAACGACTCCGCGGACTCCGCGGAGTCCTCGTCGTCCTCCTCGGATTCCGCGTCGGTTTCCTCCGCGGGCGGTTCCGGGCACGCGCCGGACCAGGCCGCGCCCGACACGCAGACGGTGAACAAGGCAGGCCCCGGTTCGTCAGGTACGGCCCATCACTCGTCGGCCGGCACCGCCGGCGTGTCGGGTACGCCGCAGGACTCGTCCGGCGGTCCGGATGGTCCGTCCGGTTCGGCCCACGACTCCTCGGCCGACGCCGCCAACGCCCCCGCCAATGCACCCGACAGTGCCTCCAACAGTTCCTCCAACAGTGCCTCCAACAGTGCCTCCAACAGTGCCGGGAACGCACCGGGTGACGGCGCGAAGGCATCGAACGACGCGGGGAACGGACCCGGCGTCGGCGCGAACGCGCCGGGCGGCGCCGGGACGGACTCCCAAACGGCGAACAAGACCGGCCCCGATTCCTCCGGTGACTCGTCCGGCACCGCCCACGACTCCGCCGGTGGTCCCGACGGCCCCTCGGGGAAGTCGCACGACTCCGGCGGATCTGCCGGCGTCCCCCTGGGCGCCGGTTCTGACGGCACCTCCACCCGGGACCGGACGGCCCAGGAGTCACGCGATCGGGACGCCGGCGGCCGCAGCCGCGTCAGGGATGACCGGACGGCTCGCGACCCACGTGATCACCACCGTGACCCTCGCCGCACCAGAGAAGACCGGCCGGGCAGCGGTCCCATGACGAAGGCCCAGCCGGCACCGAGCGGACAGGGAAAGCCGGGGCCGAACGGCGGGCCGGGCACCGCCTCGACTCCGCAGCCGACGGCCCCGGCCGGCGGCGCCGCTACGGCGACTCCCGGCCAGAGCGGTCAGGGGGCACCGGCGCCGACCGCGAGCAGCGGGCCCACCGCGACCGCGACCCCCGCACCGGCCGGGAGCGGCGCTCCCACGTCCACACCGAGCGGGGCTACCGCTACGGAGGCGCCGCAGGCCACCCCGGCGGCGACCGTCTCGGTGAGCGTCTCGCCCGACCCGGGCGCCACGGCGAGCACCCAGCCGAGCCCCACGGCCACGGAGAAGCCGACCGGCAAACCCACGGACAAGCCGACCGGCAAACCCACGGACAAGCCGACCGGCAAACCCACGGACAAGCCCACGGGGAAGCCCACCGACAAACCGACGCAGAAGCCGACAGCCAAGTCCACGCCGCAGCCGAAGCCCACGGCCAAGCCGACGCACAGGCCGCCGCAGCAGCCGCCGCAGCCCCGGGCGAGCGCGGCCGTCACCTCGACCGCGCTCCCCACCACCGCCCCGCCCACCAACCGGCCCACTACCCCGCCCGCCGTCCCCACGGCGGCGGGTTCGGCGCCCGGAACCGCGACATCGGCGCGGACGGCCTTCCCGGCCGTGACGCCGACGACGGAGGTCACGGTCGTGCCGGCGCTTCCGGACGACTCGACGTGGGTGACCCCCGTGCCGTCGCTCAACGGTCGTGCCGTGGCGGCGCCTCCGGCGGGCGCACAGCCGCCGGCCGCACCCCTCGTGATACCGGGATACCTGCCGCTGCCGCCGCTGGTCGCCCACACGCAGCACCGGTGCGGAGACGACGGCACGACCGGCTGCTGGAGCCTGGCGCCCTGGCGGAGCCGTACGTCCGGGCACTCGCACGCCCTCCCCGGCGGCGAACAGGCGGGCGGCACGGCGACGCCGCGATGGGCCTTCGCCCCACCGAGCGTCAAGGCGGACGTGCCCAGCCCGTCGGGCGTACCCGGCGCGATCAGAGCGCCGTTCGCCGGATCGGTGTTCGCGGCGCAGGAACCGGCCGTGGACCGGGCCGGGTGCTGGGCCTTCAGTCCTTCCGCACACTGCGCGCGATGGGACTGACCGTCCATCGCTGACCAGGTGTTACGCCGTCACCGTCCCGGGCAGGCTGCTCCGCATGGAGCACATGGCGGAGGACCCGGCCACGGTGACGGCGGTCACCGTGACGCCCTGCGAGGACGGCCCGCTGCTGGTGCGCGGGCCGTTCACGCTGACGACGCAGGACGGGCGGCGCATCGACCCGGGCAGGGCCACGGTCGCGCTGTGCCGCTGCGGCCGGTCCTCGGCCAAGCCGTTCTGCGACGGCTCTCACAAGGTGGTCGGCTTCCGGGCGACGAGCGAACCCGACCCGCCCGCCTGACGAAAGCCGGGATCGAGGGAGCGGAGCGGAAGGGAGCGAGGACCGCAGCGAAGGTCCAGCGGAGCGGACTTCGCGAGGACCGGAGGTTCCTTCCGGCGCAGTGACCGGGGCCCGCCCAAGGCTCGTAGTCGTCAGGCATCTGGCCAAGGTCCGCGTCATCGGTTGCATCGCCCGAGGTCGTGGCGGACGATCAGGCCCAAGGCATGGACGGCATTACGAAAGCACGCCGGTCGGGGTCGTCGGGGCGGGTGCGCGGCGGCGGAGCCGGCGCGTCGAGTGGGCGGCGGTGCGCAGGCGTCGTCCGGCGTACGGCACGCCGCCGAGCAGGAGCCTGGCGGTCAGGGCCGCCCAGCTGCAGGTGGCGCGTTCGAGGACCCAGACCGGGGCGAACAGGCTGGAGGTGGCGGGGAAGACCCGGCGGCCCCCGGCGCGGCGGCGTCCGATTTCGGCCAGGGCCACCACCGCCGCGGCGCCCGCTGCGACCAACTCGGGCCGGCGCCGCCACAGAGCCATACCCACGCAGGGAAGGACGGCGAGGAAGGCCGCCATCCGGGCGGGCTGTGCGAGGTCGTCGTACGCCTGCCGGATCCGCTGGGACCAGAACCGGCGGGTGTCGGGCGGCAGACGCCGCACGTAGAGGTCGAGCGGGCGGACCTCGCGGCCGCCGTGGGCGCGGACGGTGCGGATGAGCTCCAGGTTCTCGAACAGCACGTCGCCGTCGTAGCCGCCCATCTTCTCGAACGTCGAGCGGCGCACGCCGAAGGTCCCCGGATAGTCCGCGCCGAGGCCGCGGTTGAGCAGGGTGCGGGCGCTGTCCCAGCGGGCGTGCCAGGGGAGCGGGTGGAAGTGGTTCTGCGGGCGGACGAGGTCGGCGTGGCCGAGCAGGGTGTGGACCCGGGCCAGTGCGTCCGCGTCGTAGCGCACGTCGTCGTCGGCGATGACGACGTGCTCGTTCCGGACGCGGCGCATGCCACTCAGCACCCCTGCCACCTTGCCGTTCGCGACCGTGAGGTCGTCGTCGGGCCGCACGTGTTCGGCGATGCCGCGCCACTCACGCGCGTGCCGTTCGAACAGCGGGGACGGTGAGCCGTCGATCACGACGATCCGGGCATGCCGGGCAAGGCCGCGCAGATAACCGGTCAGCTCCGCGAGTCCCGCGTCGTCGTTCCAGCGCAGGGGCAGCACGTAGTCGATCTCCGGCGTGACCTGGCCCGGTTCTGAGGTGACGGAGGCGGACGGCGGCACGAGGCGGCGTGGTGCGGGCGGACGGCGGCTGAGCGCGGTGGCGGGGTCGTCGCCTGGGCGGTCGAGCGTGGTCATCGGGTTGTCGCCTGGGCGGTCGAGCGTGGTCATCGGGTTGTCGCCTCGGCGTCCGCGCGCCACAGGGAGGTGCGTCCTTCCCGCCAGCGGCCCAGCAGGTGCTCCGCGAAGAGCCGGTCGAGGGTGAGCGCGCAGGCGGCGCCGTACAGGATGTCCCCGGCCAGGCCGGCATGCTCGGCGGCGAACGCGCCGCACAAGTCGTGCACGGCGATCTGCTCGTGTACGGCGTCGGCCTGCACGTGCTCGTCGTAGTAGCGGCGTACGCCGGCGTCCCCGCCCAGCCGCCGCAGGCCCTGGCTGTAGCGGCGGTTGGGGGTCGACGAGGTCATCTCGAACGCCGCGAGGTGCCCGAGGAGGGCGGCCCGGTGGCGGCGGTGCAGCCCGAACAGCGACATGACGTTGCTGATCGCCAGCGTCACACCGGGAACGCCGACGAGGTAGGCGCCGTAGGCGTCGTCGAGGCCGAGTCCCCGCATGGTCGCGCGGAACAGTTCGGAGTGCATGCGTTCCGGCCTGCCCCCGCCGTACTCGTCGGACTGGATCTCCACGAGCGCCGCCTTCGGCCGGCCGAGCAGGCGCGGGATGCCCCAGGTATGCGGGTCGGCCTCCTTGAGCTGGTAGATCGAGCGGTGGATCACGAACTCGCGGAACTGCTCCGCGTCGGCTCCGGCCCGCATGAACGCCGACAGCGAGGGACCGTCGTCGGCCGCCACCAGCGCCGCCAGGGCGCGGGGCACCTCCCGCGGCGGCGGTGCGGGCGGGCGGGGCACGCGCCGGGCCAGCCATCGCTCGAACCAGCGTTCCAGGCGCTCCCGCAGGGCCAGCACCGACGGGTTCCACTCCCAGCGGTCGTCGACGCCGTCGAAGGCCTGGTAGTGCAGCTCGTAACAGACGAACAGCGCGAGGTGGGCGTCCTCGTCGTCGAACGGGCCGCCGTACGGGACGCTGGGCGGCGGGGCGAAAGCGTGCGGCGGCCGGGCCAGCTCCGTGAAGAGCCGCTCGGTCAGCGGGCCTCGGGGCGCGGGCAACTGCATCAGCTCTCCAGCAGGCGGTAGACGGACACGTGGGCGCGGCTGTCGTCGGTGAACGGAGCGCCGGACCAGTCGGCCCAGCGGTGCTCCCGCTCCATCCCGGCGAGGCGGGCCATGAGATCCAGCTCGCACGGCCAGGCGTAGCGGTGGTCGGCCGGCAACAGCCGCAGGCCGTCCGCGGTCATCCGCAGTTTCGTGGTGTGCATGAACTGCTCGGCCGGGCTCAGCCGGGCGGCCTCGACGACGACCTCGTCCTCGCCGAGCGCCAGCAGCCGCAGCGCCGTCCTGTCCTGGAAGGCCGCCGGGTCCGGCACCCAGGTCTCGATCACGAAGCGCCCCCCGGGCCGCAGATGGGCCGCCGCGTTGCGGAAGCACCGCACCTGGGCGTCCTGCGAGGGCAGCGCGAAGACGGTGTTGAAGGCCAGCAGGACGAGCGCGAACCGTCCCTCGACGCTCACCTCGGAGAAGTCGCCCACGGTCACCGGGATGCGTTCTCCGCCGGGCTTGCCCCGCAGGACCGCCACCATGTCGGGAGACCCGTCGACGCCCGCCACGGTCAGGCCGCGGGCGGCGATGGGGAGCGCCAGCCTGCCGGTGCCGATCCCGAACTCCAGGACGGGCCCTCCCCGGGCCAGCCGGAAGACCTGCTCGACCGCCGGTCCGGTGGGCACGTGCTCCACCATCTCGTCGTAGATGTCCGCGATGGTCCGCCCGTACGCGGCCGCATCGAACTCCCCCATACGTTCCCCCCGGTGTCACAGGGGCCGCCCGGCCGCCCTGTCACGCCCCCAGCTCGCGGGCCACCGTGTCGAGCCGGTCCGCGAGCTCGCCGAGCCGCAGGTCGTCCACCGGGCCGTCCCCCACCAGGCTCCTCAGGTCGCGCCGGCTGGCGATCACCAGGCCCTCGGCCCGCTCCTCCGGCACGACCTCGCACCGTCCGCCCACCAGCACCAGCGTCGCGTCGGGCGACGGCGACTCCAGCAGCGCACGGACCTCGTCCCGGCCGACGACACTCATGACGACTCCTCCGCCCCGATCGATTCCCTGCGCCTACCCCTGCGACCTGGTCGTACACGCCGCCGGTCACGGCGCGTCGGTGGGCAGCAACGTGCCGAGGGGTCCCAGGTCGAGGTTGAGCTCGGACGGCGAGACGTCGAACCGCTCGCACAGCTCGGTCATGGCCTCCTCCAGGCGCATCAGCGTCAGGCCCAGCGTCTCGACCTGCTCGTCCGACAGGTCGCCCTGGTCCATCCGCCGGATGGCCTGCCGTTCCACGAGCTGGCGCACCAGCTCGACGAGCGTCAGCACCAGGCGGCTCAGGTCGCGCCGCACCGCCTCCGGGTCGGTGTTCAGCCGCCAGGGGCCCGCCCTCGCGGTCTCCGCGCCGGCCGTGCCGTCCGTGCCGTCCATGCGGTCCGCCCCGGTTGGCACGCCCATCCGCCACGGTCCCTCCGCGGTGTCCCACGCTCCGTTCCTGGTCTCACCACCGGCGCCGGTCATCCTCGTTCCCCCTCCTGCCGGGGCCGATATCGCCCGTTCTCCGCGTCCGGCCGGCCGAGCGGGTCGAACGGCTCGGTGCCGCGTACGGAGCCGAGCAGCGCCCGCAGGGAGATGCGGACGAGGTCGATGTCGGCGATCGACAGCACGATGTCGCCGGTGATCACCACGCCGCCCGCGAGCAGCCGGTCGAGCAGGTCGACGAGCGCCACGCGCTCGGGCGGCAGGCGGCCCCCGGCGGCGAGAGAGGTGTCCCTCTGCCGCTCCGGCAGGTACGCCGGGATGCCGCCGGGCGTCATCGCACACCTCCGGCCCGGCCGGCCCCGAGGTCGACCGAGGTGAAGGAGTAGGGCGCCCACGGGCCGGTGAGCTCGACGTCCAGGAACCGGTCGCGGAAACCGCCGAGCACGGCGGCGAACTCCTCCTCGCGGGCCGGATCCACCAGATAGGCGCCGTTGAGCACCATCGCCTCGCTCCGCCCGGACAACTGGGGGTCCTGCGGGCGGTGGCGAAGGCTCGCCACCGCGAACCGTCCCAGTTCGGCGTGCAGGTCCTCGGCCCGCTCGGCCGCCGCGCGCCACAGGTCCTCTCTGCCGCGCAGGTTCTCCTTCTTCCGACGCAGGTACGCCATGCCGGGGCTGTCGCCGCCGGCCGTGGTCGTGGCCGGAGGCACCGGCGCGGGCTGCGGCGTCTGCCTGCGCAGGTACGCCTTGACGCCCCACTCCCGCCGCCCCGCGACCCGCGACAGGATCTCGGCGAAGTCGTCGTGCCGCCGGTCGAGCAGGTCACGGACCTGCTCCTCGCCGGTGTAGACGGTCACGAGGCGCACGGGGGCCGTCGGCCCGGCCGCCGCCAGTGCCTCGACGACCCGGTGGTGGGCGCGGGCGACTCCCTCCACCCAGTCGAGGTCCTCCAGCGACCGGCGCAGCGGTTCCTCTCCGAACCGGTCGAGGGGCACGTCGCTGACATGGGCCACGAGCCCGCCGTGGGAAAGGGGCCGGACCGGCCCGTCCAGCACGCCACGCAGGTCACGAGGAGGCTCCCCACCCGGCGTCACCGCGTACAGGTAGACCCCCTGTCCGGGGGCGTCCGTGTGGTTCTCACTCATGACCGGGCTCCGTTCCGGGGGAACGGCCGAGCCGCCGGTCGCGGGCCTCGGCCTGGCGGTCGCCCCGCCGCTCACCCGCACGTTCGCCCGCTTCGAGTTCCGTCCGCTCCTCCCAGGCGAGCAGGCGCTCCTCGACCGCGTTCAGGCGCTCGCGGAGCCGCCGGTTCTCCTCGACCAGTTCGCGGTCCTTGCCGCTGAGCCACGGGTCGCGCTCCCACCAGTCGATACCGATCTCCCGCGCGGTGTCCACCGAGGCGATGACCAGCCGCAGCTTGATGGTCAGCAGCTCGATCTCCAGCAGGTTCACCCGGATGTCGCCGGCGATCACGATGCCCCGGTCGAGCACGCGCTCCAGGATGTCGCCCAGGTTGGTCGACTCCCGGCCCATCACGGGCGGCGGCGCGTACGACTCGCGCAGGACGGGACGCGAGCGGGGATCGGTCATAGCCCACCGCCGTAGGCGCCCGTGCCGCGCCGGTAGGTCCGGGTGCGCCGGTAGGACATGAGGTTGCCCTCGTCGTCCACCTGGCACTCGTAGATCGACAGCATGTCGCTGGTGGACGGGATCCTGCGGTCCTCGACGACCTCGACGTCCACCAGCCAGCCGTCCTCCACGGGTTCCACCGACGTGACCCCCTCGGTGTCCTTGGAAGTCAGGTCCGCGATGTACCGCAGGCCGAGCCGGCCGGCGGACACCGCGTTCAGCGCGGCCCTGCGCCGGCGCGGCTCCGCCCCGCGCTCACCTCCGCGCTCGTCCTCCTCGTCGCCCTCGGACTCGCCGTACGGCCCGTCCTCCCCGGCGGGCACGCCGGAGGAGGCCCGCCGCCGGTATGGCGCGGCGTCCTCGTCGTACCGGGCTCTCCGCCGGGGAGGCATGGGACGATCACCCCCTCCGCGGGCCGCTCATGAGCCTGAGGATCTCCTCCACGGCCTGGGCCTCCTCCTCTTCGGAGATCTGGCCCGAGCGCCTGGCCTCCTCGATGGCCTCCAGCCGCCGCCGGACCGCCGCCGGGTCCCTCAGCTCATGCTCGACCTGCTTCTGGATCAGCTCGCCCAGCCGGATCACTCCGTGGACCGGGGCGAGCGGCCAGGTGAACAGCGCACTGATCAGTCCCACGGCGGCCTCCCCTCTTGGGTCACGTGGTGACGAAGTCGTACGGCGCCATCGGCCCGAGCAGGCGGACCTCGACCCGGTCGCCCCACTCGGAGCGCAACTCCCCGACGGCGCGTTCGAAGTCGGTCTGGCGGTCGTTCTCGACGAGGAACGCGACGTGCGCGGCGTCCCGCTCGTGACTGGGATCCCGGACGACCACGCCGGCGGTGAAGGGCTCGAAGCGTTCGACGACGGCCTGCGTGTCGGCCTCGCGCTTCGCCGCGATGATCTGCGTGATCAGCTCGCCGAGCCGGATCCGTTCGTTGCGCGTCACCTCTTCCGGCAACTGCCTGATCCGGTCGCGCAACTGTCTGGCCTCGGCGTTCTCCGTCAGCACCTCGACCAGCACCGGCTGCTCGGCGTACCGCGCCTTGAGGACGAACTGGGCGCGCCCCTCGATCTGCTTGAGGGCGGCCGCGAACGAGTCGTGGTGCGGGGCCAGCAGTTCCTCCACGACCGCCTCGGGCGTGGTCATCACCGCGCCGAACCGCAGGGGGAGCACGGGGACCTCGGCCGCGGCCTCGTCGAGCAGCTGCTCGTGGGCCACCAGGTCCTGTGCGCGGCCGAGGGGGCGGTCCACATCCACGTCGCTCACCAGAGCCGCGATTTCACCATGGCGGATGATCTTGACCTGGCCGGGGGGCTCACCCACGCCGACGGCGTCCTCGCTGATCTCCACGTCCTCGGGGAGGATGCCGTAGACGTAGCACGCGGTGTCGCGCCGGGCGGCCTCGGCCCGGTCGCCCGCCCCGGACTGCTTGATGGAGCCCGACATCTCAGTCATCCTCCCGTCGACGACGGCGGGCACGCGGGGCGGGTTCTTCCTCCGCGTAGCTCGCCAACATGTCCTGCAGCTTCTCCCCGGCCGCCTCCAGCACGCCCTGGGCCACGCCCTTGGACTTGCCGCGAGCGATGCTCTGGGGCGCGCTCGACAGGAGGTCGGGCAGCCCCTGCTGCTGCGATGCCAGGTCCAGCCGGTTCACCGCCTCGGCGAAACGGAGGTAGGTGTCGACGCTCGCGACGACGACGCGTACGTCGATGGTGAGAATCTCGATGCCGACCAGTGAAACCCGTACGTAGGCGTCGATCACGAGGCCCTTGTCCAGGATCGTGTCAATGACGTCGGCCAGGCCCGATCCCGATGACCGGCCCGGCAGTCCGCCGCCACCCGCTGGTGGAACGGCTACCGTCATGCGTTTCCCCTCCTCGAGTGTGTGATGTCTGCGATCATTGGCCGCCCCCGCCGCCGCTCGTGTCCGCTACTGCGAGGACCGGCGGCGCCGGATCAGCGGACGGCGCGCCGGCTTCCGCTGGTCGCCCGTCTTCTCGGTCTCCTCGCTCCTGCGCGTCCGCTCGCCCGGCTCCTCGGCTTCCTCGTTCCTGCGCGTCTGCTCGCCCCTGCGGGGCTCGCCGCCGCGGTCCTGCTCGGCCTCCGCTTCGCGCCGCCGGTCCGGTGCCCGCGTGCCGCGCTCCGCGGGTTCGGCCCCGCGCCTGCGGGTGGCCGTCGACCCGCCCTGACCGCCGGCCGCGGCGCCCGCGTAGGCGGGCCTGCGTGCCCGCCCGGGCTCCTCTTCCTCTTCCTCGTACGGCTCCTCGTACGGCTCCTCCTCTTCGGCCTGCTCCTCGGGCTCCTCCTCGGGCTCCTCGAACTCCTCCTCGGGGCCCTCCTCGCGCTCGCGCTCCTCGCGCAGCGCCGTCTCGTGGTCCTTGACGACCTGGCTGTCGCGGATCTCGCCCCGCCAGCCCTCGACGTCGTCGGGATTAAGCAGGGCGTTGGTCATGACGTGCCGTCTGAAGTGCTTGAACTCGAGCCGGACCCGGCGGCCCTGGGCACGCCACAGGTTCCCGATGCGCTCGAAGAGACCCTGCGGGTGATACTCGACGACGAGGAGCACCCGGGTCAGTTCGGGAGTTACCTCGTGGAAGGTCACGCTGCCGTCAGGGAAGCCCTTCGGCCCCTGCGAGCGCCATATGATCCTGCTGTCGGGGACCTGCTCGATGATGGTCGACTCCCACGTGCGGTGGGACCAGAAGATCTGGGCCTTCCAGCCGAGCTTCTCGTCGGACTTCTGCTCGACGGTCTCGACCTTCTTCATGAAGCTCGGCCAGTCCTCGAACTGCGTCCACTGGTTGTAGACCAGGCGGATGGGCGCGCCGACGTCGAGTGACTCGACGATGTTGGTGACCTTGAGCTTCTTGCCCTTGCGGCCCTTGCCCCCGCCCCCGCCGCCGAACAGGCCCTTGATCTTCTCCTTGCCGTACGCCATGAGGGCCGCGCGTACGGGGTGACTGCCCCCGCCGTCCTCGGTGAGAGCACTGAGCAGTCCGCCTCCGCCCGTCGCACCGAGCCGGTCGGCCACCGTCTTGAGCAGTGCCCGGGCGTCCCGGCCGCCGGTGAGGGCGCCGAGCACCCCGCCGAGCGCCTCCCGTCCGCCGCCCTCCTTTCCGGTGAGCGCGCTGAACAGCCCGGAGCCGCCGTGTTCCACGTAGTCGGTGAGACGGCCGGCCAGGCCGTCGATCTTCTCGGCGACCCGGGACAGGGCGCGTTCCGCGACGGCGGTGGCGAGGTTCTGGAACTCCTCCCCGAGCCGCTGGGTGGGCAGCGTCCCCTCGTCCGGCGCCCGCGTGTCCTGGTCGCGTTCCCGTGTCTGTTCGGTCATCGGTCTCACCGCCTCCGCAGCACGGGACGGGTGGGACGGATCCGGGGCCGGCGCCGCTCCTCGGGTTCGGGCTCCTCGGCCTCCTCCTCGTGGGGCTCCTCCTCGTACTCCTCTTCCTCGTCGTAGGCCTCTTCGCGCTCGGGTTCGCGCCGCGGCGGGCGGCGGCGGGGCGCGCGGCGGCGGCTCTCCTCCGGCCGCTCCTCTTCTTCCTCTTCCTCCTCCGCGGCCCGGCCCTTGCCCTTGGGGTGCCGCAGCGCCTCGGCGCGTTCGTGCAGCTTGTCGCTCAGGTTGTCGATCTGCTTGCTGGTGGCGCGCATGGCCGCCGCCTTGCCGATGTCCAGCAGGTCGCCGCGCACGCGTTCGGTGATCTTGCCGACGTCGGGGGCGGCTCCACCCAGGATCTTGGGGACCTGTTCCAGCAGGGCGCCCGCCGCTCCCTCTCCCTTGAGGCGGGCGGCGAGGATGGCCAGCGCCAGCATCAGCGCGAAACGGAGCTTCTGGTGCCGGCCGAGGTAGTAGCCCGCGATGACCGCCAGAGCCACCTTCAGTCCGTCCTTCATGATCGCGCCTCCTACTGGCCCGCCCCCGTAGCGCCGGCCCCCGGACGACCGCCCGGCTCGCCACGCGGCGCTGCGACCCGACTGAACGGTATGAATGCCCTAGACGGGCACAGAAAAACTCGATCTCGGACATACCGGTCAGTTTTGGTCCGACTTGATCTCCGCGTTAAGGCCGTTGACTCTGCCTCCGCCGAGGGCTCGTCCCCCTTGGGGGGTTCGAGAGTTTCCGCTGACCCAACCTCGCCCTGCCTGGTCTGATTACTGTGCGCAAATTGGGTATCACGGGCATGTATCGGCGGGAAGCGGCACGAACCGCGCGTACGAAGCGGGGGAGTCACATGACCGAAACCAGAACGTCGACCGCGACCGTCGAGCAGGCGTCCGGGCGGTCTTTCGGAGTGCAGGGCGGTTCCGGCCTGGTGACCGAGCGGGGCCGCACCACGATCGCCGACGGAGTGGTCGCCAAGATCGCCGGCATGGCGGCCCGCGAGATCGACGGGGTCCACGACTTCGGCACCGGCACGGCCCGCGCGTTCGGCGCGATCAAGGGCGCGTTCGGCGGCGAGAACGGCGTCACCCGGGGCATGGCGGTGGAGGTCGGCGAGCGGCAGGCCGCCGTGGACATCCATCTCATCGTCGAGTACGGCGTCGCGATCCCCGACCTCGCGCAGGCGGTGCGCAGTCACGTGATCCGCGCCGTGGAGCGCATGTGCGGGCTGGAGGTCACCGAGGTGAACATCGCGGTCGACGACGTCCACCTGCCGAGGCAGGAGGAGGCGCAGGAGTCCGCCGAAGGGGAGCCGCGAGTCCTGTGAACACCGTTCCGGAGAGGGCGGACGTGGAGCGGGAGGGCGAGGAACGCGAGGTGTCCGCCCGGCGGCTCGCCGACCGTGTGCTGTCGTGCCCCGACGTCGCCGGCCTGTCCCGGGGACCGTTCGGGGTGGTCGCGACATACCTGCCCGGTGGTCAGGTCGCGGGTGTCGCCGTACGGGACGACGCGATCGAGGTCGACGTCGTCGCCCGGTACGGCAGGCCGCTGCCGGAGGTGGCAGACCTGGTCCGTGACGCGATCGGCGGCCTCGCGGGCGGCCGCAGGGTGGACGTGACGATCGCCGACGTGGTCACTGACGACAGTGGAAGGAATGATTGATCATGGAAGGGTATCCGGTCTGGGCCCTCGCGGGACTGCTGTTCGGCACCGTGCTGGGGGTCGTCGGGGCCTTCGGCGGCCTCAACGCGTTCCTCATCGTGCTGGTGCTCGGCATCGTCGGGTTCTTCGTCGGCATGGTGCTCGAAGGCGGCGTGCGCCTGCCGCAGATGCACCCGAGACGGCAGTGAGCGTGCCGGCGGCGCGCGGGACGACGACGATCTCGGACCGCGCCTTCACGAAGATCGCCGAGAGACTGGCGAGCGAGGACGAGCACGTGACCGGCCGGCCCCACGTGTCGGCGTCGGTGAGCGGGGCGGTCGCGGCGGTCCACTACGACCTGGCTGTGCGCTACCCGGCGCCGGTGCCGCGGCTGGCCGCCGAGATCCGCGAACGAGTGCGGCGGCGGCTGCGGGAGCTCACCGGCATCGCCGTGGAGAACGTGGACATCGAGGTCGTGGAGCTGGTGCCCGAGCAGCGGCCCGGGCCGAGGAGGGGCGATGACCGAAGGACGAGGCCCGTCTGAGAAGCTCCCGCTCTTCGTGCCTGCTCGGGGGTTCGAGGGCGCGAGAGCCACCCGGGCCTTCCGGCCCAATCGAGGGCTGCCCGCCGCGGTCGCCGCGCTCGCCCTGTTGGCGATCGGCGGTCTGACCGCCGCCCATGTGGTCGCCGCGCTACTGGGGCGTCCCATCAGGATCGTGCCGTACGAGCAGTGGGCACGCTCGGCGAGCACCACGGCCTGGAACGACGACCGGGCCCTCGCGGTGGCCGGCGCGCTGGCCCTGATCGGCCTGGTGCTGATACTGATCGCGGCGGTTCCCGGACGGGGGCGGATGGTCGCGCTGCGAACCGGGGACCCCGACCTGATGGTCGGCCTGCCGCGACGCACGCTGGCGCGGGCGCTGAGAGCCAGGGCGAACGCGGTGGACGGGGTGCGCGCGGCCGGGGCGCGGATGCGCGGCTGGCACGCCGACGTGTCGGTCCGGACCGACCTGCGCGACACGGCGGCGATCGGGGAGCGTGTGCGAGCGGCCGTCGGCGACGAACTGGCCCGGCTCGCCCCGGCCCACCACGTCTCGCTGCACGTCCGGGTCAACGGCCCGTCCTGACCACGAGGGCCCTGGTGGAGCGCTCACGAGCCGTGGCACACAGAAGCCCGCTTCGCACGGTGGCGGACAAGCGCTGGAGGAGATCGGCTGTGAGGACGAGATCGGGCAAAGGCAACCGCATCGGGCTCGCCCTGTGCGGGCTGGTGCCGCTGGTCGCGGGCGGCCTGGCGCTCGCGCGGGCGCTCGGCGCCTTCGGCGGCGCCGCCGCGCGGCGCCCCGTGCTGGACGCCGGGACCAGGAGCTTCGCGGCGACGACGCCGTGGTTCTGGCCGGTCCTGGCCGCCGTGGGCGCCGTGCTCGCGCTCATCGGACTGGCCTGGCTGCTGGCGCTGCTGCGGGTCGACCGGCTGCGCAGACTGCGCCTCGAGTCGGGCACGGCGGGGGTCACCGAGGTCGACGCGCATCCCGCGAGCGAGGCCCTCGCCGAGCAGGTCAGTGCCTATCCGGACGTGCGCAGGGCGCACGCCGTGCTGCGCGGCCCGTCCGATCACCCACGCCTCGACCTGGGTGTCTCCGCCGTGGAACCGGCCGACCTCGGGGCGCTGGTCACGCGGTTGCACGACGAGGCCGTCCCGAACCTGCGCACCACGCTCGGCCTGCACCGCCTTCCCGCGATGGTCCGGCTCAACCTCACCGGCGGCCACCGGACCCGCGCGACCCGCTAGCCCTTACCGGCTCTCGGACAGGACCTCGGCGAGGACGGCGGCCTGGCTGTGCTCGACGTCCCTGGTCGCGGTGAGCAGGGTCAGCGGCCCGTTCTCCATGAGCCGGCGCAGCCGGTCGAGGGCGGCCCGCCGCTCGGGGTCGTCCAACTCCGCGAGGTAGCGGCTGCGGAACTCGGCGAACCTCTCCGGGACGTGGCCGTACCAGGAGCGCAGCTCGCCGGACGGCGCCACGTCCTTGGCCCATTCGTCCAGGTGAGCGGCCTCCTTGGTGAGGCCGCGCGGCCACACCCGGTCGACCAGCACCCGCGTCCCGTCCCCGGGCGCGGGGTCCTCGTACACGCGACGGACTGTGACGGCCATCGCCTCACCTCCTCCTGCGGCCATCCTCCCCAGCGGGTGACGGCGTACGCCGGGCGTCCGGCAGCCGGACAGGGCGTGTAACTGAAAGTTTCACTCACGGTAAGGGTGTTGTCGCTGGTCGAGATTTCGTCCACGTTGTCGACCAAAACGGGCCATGTCACGCGTCTTTGCCCGATGTCTATCGTCCGGGGCATGAGGATGCGATTGATCACGGCGGGCCTCGCCATGCTCGGCTCCGTCGCCGCGTCGCTCGTCGTCGGTCAGGCGGCGCACGCGGACACCACGATCTGCGAGAAGTACGGATCGACCACGATCCAGGGCGGCAAGTACGTCGTCATCAACAACGTCTGGGGCAGCGACGCCCAGCAGTGCATCAACGTCACCAACACCGGCTTCACGGTGACGCAGGCGGGGCACAACAAGGCGCAGAACGGCGCGCCGGCGTCGTACCCCGCCGTCTACGCCGGCTGCCACTACGCCAACTGCTCCAGCGGCAGCGGCCTGCCCCTCGCGGTCGGCAACAGCCAGTTCAACACGGTCCAGACCAGCGTCAGCATGAGCTACCCGGGCTCGGGGGTCTACGACGCCGCGTACGACATCTGGTTCGACCCCACGGCGCGCCGGGACGGCCAGAACACCGGCGCCGAGCTCATGGTCTGGCTGAACCACACCGGCTCGGTCCAGCCCGTCGGCTCGAAGGTCGGCACGGTCAATCTCGCGGGCGGCACGTGGGACGTCTGGTTCGGCAACACCGGCTGGAACGTCGTCTCCTACGTGCGTACCTCCCCGACGAACTCCATCAACTTCGCCGTACGGACCTTCTTCGACGACATGGTGAACAGGGGTTACGCCCAGCGGTCGTGGTACCTCACCAGCGTCCAGGCCGGATTCGAGCCCTGGGTGGGCGGCGCCGGCCTCGCGGTGAACAACTTCTCCTACAGCATCGGCGGCGTGGTCCAGAGCCCCTCGCCGAGCCCCACCGTCTCGCCGACCGGCGGGAACGGCAACGGCGGCGGCGCCTGCCGGGTGAGCTACAGCAAGAGCGAGTGGCAGGGCGGCTTCACCGGCAACGTGACCGTCACCAACACCTCCTCCAGCCCGGTGAACGGCTGGAACGTCGGCTTCTCCTTCCCGAGCGGCCAGAGGATCACCGGCTACTGGAGCGCCGACGTCACCCAGAGCGGGTCGTCGGTGACCGCGAAGAACCTGTCGTACAACAGCTCGATCCCGGCGGGCGGCAACGTCTCGTTCGGCTTCCAGGGCACCTGGAGCGGCTCGAACGGCGACCCGACCGGCTTCACGCTGAACGGCACCCGCTGCTCGTGACGCCCTGACACCACACCCTGGCGGCTCCCGGCCCGTCGGATGAACACGAGAAGCGCCCCGCCGTCCTCGAGATGGCGGGGCGCGTCGGCGCGGGGTGACTCAGAGGTGGCGCCAGCACATGCCGTAGCCGCCGCCGTCCCACTCGAAGCACCAGTCCCACACCCACTCCGGATCGACTTGTGGACCAGTTGTACGCGCGCCGGGACCCTCGCAGGACGGCGAGCGCCGCCGGAGAGGAATCTCTCCGGCGGCGCTTCTCATGTGATCAGGGTTTGATGTCGATGGTGAAGGTGGACGTGGTGTTCCTGACGTCCTGGTAGTTGTCGCTGAGCCGCAGGTTGTTGAAGGTCACCGATCCGACCGCCGGGCCCTGGTTCGGCTCCGGCATCTCGTTCGCCCAGAGCCCGAAGCCCGACTTGGCGTCGAACGCGTCGCCGCTCCGGTGCGCGCCCGAGATCGAGACGTTGGTGAAGACCGTGTCCTTGATGGGGTTCTGCGGCCGGCCGTTGTCGTAGTTCGTCTGGAACATGATCCCCGAGTACGTCGGATCGACGATGTCCACGTTGCTGACGCGTATGCCCTGGAACACCTTCGAGGCGGAGAAGACCCAGATCGCCGGGAAGGTCTGCTGGCCCCAGAAGTGACCGCCCGCGCGGACGATCGAGATGTTGTCGAACACGGTGGGCGGGCTCGCGCCGAAGCCGTTCATCGGGTAGCCGAAGTCGAGCGAGCTGATCGTGATGCCGGAGTAGGTCAGCGTGTCCGCGATGTAGATGTTCCTGAACGTGTTCGCGTACCCGCCGTAGACGGCGATGCCGGCCGCGCGCCACGGCAGGATCGCGGTCAGGTTCTCGTAGACGTTGTTCTTCTCGTCGGCGCCTCCCGCGTCGATGGCCGAGAACAACGCGAAGCTGTCGTCACCGGTCGTCCTCGCCTCGATGTTCGAGACCAGGTTGTCCGTGCTGCCGTTGGTCATGTTGACGCCGTCGGCGAAGGTGTCGCGGATCCGCGAGTTCTTGATCGTGATGTTGTCGGTGTTCGCGCCCCAGTACATGCAGACCTGGTGCTCGACCCAGATGTTGTCGATCGTCATGTTCGCGACGTTCTGCCAGTCGAACACCTTGCCCGGCCCGTCGATGCGGGTGGTGTAGTTGCCGAAGTAGGCGAACCCGGAGAACACCGAGCCGTTGGCCGACGACTCCGCCCGGAAGCCGATGTCGGTGTTCTCCTGCGTCGACGGCGCGTGGAACCGGGTGAACCACGGCCCGGCGCCGGCCACCTTGACGGCCTTGCCGTACACCTGGAACTTGCTCGACGTCTGGTAGTCGCCGGGCGGCAGGTAGACGCCCACGAGCTTGCCCGTGGTGTCCATCCGCACCTTGTCGAGCGCGTTCTGCACGTCCTGGTGAGTGAACCCGGCGGGCACGGCGTACGTCGCGGGGTCGGGGTTGGGGATCGCCGACACCTGCTCCAGGTTGACGAAGTCGATCGCGTACGTGGAGGTGTTGGCCGCGTCCTTCTGCAGCCGGATCTTGCTGCCGGCCGGGACGGTCGTCCCGAGCATGACGTTGGCCTCGTCGTAGATGTGTCGCGGGCCGCCCGCCCCCGGCGAGTTGCCGGGGGCCTTCTCGTCGCCGTACAACCAGGCGTACTTCGAGGTCAGGTTGACGGCCTTGAGGAAGGTGCCGTCGACGTAGACGTTCAGCGTGGCGTCGGTGCCGCCGCCGCCCGGCGCGTCCGGGATCGAGAAGCGGGTGACCAGGGTGTTCGTGCTGGCCTTGGTCGTCCACTCGACGTAACTGCCCGTCGTGGTGAGCCGCACGGCCCGGCGGCCGGAGGCCTCGCCGGCCAGGTCGCCGATGGTCCGGTTGGGACCGACGACCGTCGCCCCGCCGCCGGTCACGCCGTCCTCGGCCTCGTACATGTCGTACGGCATGTTCGCGCCGCGGCCGGCGAAGAACGGCAGGCTGGAGGTGTTGTTCGCCTGCTTGACCGGCAGTTCGTTCGCGTCGGCGGCGAGCACCGTCTTCACCGTGTATCTGCCGTTGACCGCCGTCCACGTGCCCAGGTTCACCGGGCTCGTCGTGGCGCCGGCCGCGATCGCGCCGCTGTAGGAGCCGGTCAGCGTCCTGACCACGGTCCCGGCGTCGTTGACGATCGCCAGCGTGATCCCGTGGGCGCCGCCCGCCGACGCGACCGTGCCCTGGTTCTTGATCGCCACGGTGAACGTCACGGGGCTCCCGCCGGCGGGGTTGCCCGGCGACCAGCTCACCGGTGAGGCCACCAGGTCGGAGCTGTCCACCGGCTTCACGACGAGCGGCGACGAGGCGGTGAAGGAGTTGTTCGTCTCGTTCTGCTCGATCACCGCGTTCGACTCGTCGACCTTGGCGCTCAACGCGTAGCTGCCCGCGTCGCGCCGGCCGATGTCCGCCGTCACGGTGGCCGAGGCGCCGGCCGCGAGCGCGCCGACCGGCGCGGTGCCCGCCTTGGCGCCGTCGAGGTAGAAGTTCACGGTGGTGGCGGCGGAGCCGAGGCTGCCCGCGTTGCGCACCGTCGCCGACAGCGTGACGGCGTCGGTCTCGGCCGGGGACGCGGGGGAGGCCGACAGCGCGGTGACGGTCAGGTCGGGGTTGGGCGCCGGGGTCCCGATCACTTGGAACTCGGCGACCTGCCCGGCCGGGGCCCCGGAGTTGGCGGTGAACCTGAGCTGCACGTCGGCGACCGTGCCGGAGGCCGGAATCGTCACCGTGTTGCCGGTCGCCGGGTTGAAGGTGTAGGTGGCCGCGCCGGTCAGGGTGGTGAACCCCGACGCGCTCTGCTCGCGGCCCAGCACCTGGACCGTCTGTGTACGGGTGGACCAGGCGGCGGCGGGGTCGAGCTTCAGCACGACCGAGCTCACGACGGCGTTCGAGCCGAGCTGCAGGGTCAGCGTCTGCGGGTAGGAGCCGCCCGCGCCCTCCCAGTACGTCGCCAGGTCGTTGTCGTTGGCGTTGGCCGCGACGTACGTGAACGTGGAGGAGGAAGCGGTGATCGGCTTGCCCACGGCCATGTTGGAGCCGCCGCCCGAGCCGTTGCGGGTGACGGCGTTGCTGTCGGCCGACTCGTTGCCGGCCGCGTCCTTCGCCCGCACGTGGTACGTCACGGTGGCGCTGCCGGGCTGGGTGTCGGTGTAGGTCGTGATGTTTCCGGCCACGCTGCCGCGCAGCACGTTGTTCGCGTAGACGTCGTAGCCGGTGACGCCCACGTTGTCGGTGGAAGCGGTCCAGGTGAGCTTGACCTGCCCCGGCGTGGTCTCGGTGTAGGCGAGGTTCGAGGGTGCCGTGGGGGCCTGCGTGTCACCGGTGGGCGCCGAGCCGTACACCTCGAACTCGGCGATCTGCCCGGCAGGCCAGGCGGTGTTGGCGGTGACGGTCAGCCGGACGTACCGGACGTTCGCGGTGGAGAAGGTGATCGTCACGGTGTTGCCGCTCGCCGGGGTGAAGGCGTGCCCGGCGGAGGCGGCGAGGGTGGAGAAGTTCGTGCCGTCGGTGCCGCCCTGCACGGCCAGCGTCTGCGTACGCGCCTCCCAGGCGGGCGGGAGCTTCAGCACCACCTTGCCGACGGCTGCCGGGGCGCCGAGGTCCACCTGGAGCCACTGGGGGAAGGCGTTGTTGGCGCTCTCCCAGTAGGTGCCCTGGTTGCCGTCGTTGGCGTTGCCCGCGCCGTACACGTCGGCGTGCGCGCTCTCCCTCATGGTCTTGCCGAGGGCGAGGTTGCCGGTGGCCGCGGCGGCGCCGTACACCTCGATTTCGGACAGCTGGGCGGCGGGCCAGCCGGTGTTGGCGGTGATGTTGATCCGGACGTACCTGGTCGTGGTCGCGGCGAAGCCGATGGTCACCGTGTTGCCCGAGCCGGGGGCGAAGGATCGGCCCGCGGAGCCCGCGATCGCGGCGAAGCCGCTCCCGTCGGTGCTGCCCTGCACCGACAGCGTCAGGGTACGGCCCTCCCATGTCGCCGGCAGCTTGAGCACGACCTGGTCGATGCTCCGCGCGCCGCCGAGGTCCACCTGGGCCCATTGGGGGAAGGCACTGCCGGCGCTCTCCCAGTAGGTGCCCTGGTCGCCGTCGTTGAGGTTGCCCGCGACGTACGGGCCGTTGGTGCTGCTCGCGGTCACGGGGCGGCCGGCCGCGAGGTTGGGGCCGCCCGCTGCGGAGGCGGGGGAGAGGGGCGCGGCCACGGCGAGCAGGCAGGCCGCGACCACCACGGCGATCAAGCGCGATAAGGGGACGTGCGTTTTCGACATTCGCGTTCCTCTGTCCGGCAGGAACCGACCGGCGGCCATCCGATCCGCGCGGTCGTGGGGGGATTTGGAGACCGGGGGCGCACGAGGTCGCGGCGGCGACCGGTTGCCCACTGCCGTGGCCGACATCACCTCAGGTCCTTTCATACGAAAGGTGACGGTGGCGGGGCGCACGGACGCAGTGCTTCCTGCCGGAACTTGCGGAGAACCGCAAAGTCTAGATTTAGAACTGCAAATTTCTTACATCAGGTTGCCCAGATGTTACATACGGCCCACGTCGCCGTCAACGGGGTAGAGAAGTCGGGCCGAAAGGCCCGTCCCGATCCGTGTCCACCTGGGGATACTTCAATTGGGTGCCGGTACCGGAAACGGGTCCGGTGCCCGCTCGCGGGTCCCCCAACTCGCGAAAGGAACCCGGCAGAGGAGCCCTCATGTTTCTGCCCCCCAAGCGCTCGCTCGCGGCGTTGGCCGTGCCGCTGGTGAGCGCGACCACCCTGATGGCGGTCCCGGCCACCCCGGCCGCCGCCACGTCCGTCCGACCGGCCGCCGCCGCTCACGCGGCCCCCCGCGTGGCGACCCTGGTCGATGTGCGCGCCTCGCACCACCCCGGACTTGACCGGGTCGTCTTCGAGTTCAGCGGGCCGCTCCCGGCACGGCGGAGCGCCCACTACGTGTCCCGGCTGATCGCCGACGGCTCGGGCCGCACGGTTCCGGTGGCCAGCGACGCGATCCTCGGGCTCCGCTTCGGCGGCGCGGCCGGCCACGACCAGAACGGGCGCCCCACCTATGGGCCCGCTCGCGAGACCTTCGCGCTGCCCGGCGTGATCCAGGTCGTCAACGCGGGCGACTTCGAGGCGGAGCTCACGTTCGGCATCGGCCTGGCCCGGAAGTCGTCCTACCGCGTCTACACCCTCACCCGCCCGAGCCGGGTGGTCGTGGACGTCAAGACGCCCTACCGGACCGTGCCGGTGGGGACGTACTTCCTCGACTCCCGGGCGTACGCCGCAGGGCGGCGGCCGTACACGGTGGCGGTGTCGCGGCCGGTGACGCCGCCGTCCACCGCGCGCGGCGCGCTGCAGCGGCTGTTCGCCGGGCCGACGCAGGCCGAGTACGCCAAGGGCCTGCGTTTCGTCGCCTCGGGGGCCACCGGCGTCCGTTCGGTCGTCGTCCGCGACGGGGTCGCCCACGTGCGGCTCACCGGTGCGGTCGCGAGCGGAGGGTCGGCGTTCACCGTCGCCGACGAGATCATGCCCACGCTCAAGCGGCTTCCCGGCATCCGCTGGGTGAAGATCTACGACGCTCACGGCCGCACCGAGCGCCCGAAGGGCCGCTCCGACTCCATCCCGGAGAGCCTCGAACCGTGACGGCGTGAGGGCCGGGGACGCCCCCGGCCCTCGCACCCCGCACCGAGCCCGGCCCTCGGCCCATGGCGGACATGACGCCGACGGCGGCGGTGGTATGGCGTGTGCGCGTCCGGTGGTCGATGGGGGCGGACGGCGCGCAGTTCACCGGCCAGCCGACGCAGGTCGTGCACGGCGTAGCGGTTGACGGCCTTGGCGTCGGGGGCCGCGGCGACCGCGAGACGCCGGCGGCTTCCACATCGCCCGCCAGGGCATGGGCGCGCGCCAGGCATGTCCCGAACCAGGCGCGGTCACGTCGGTACGCCTCGGGCAGGGTCGCCAGGCCGCGGTCGAGGAAACGCACTGCGCGTGGACCGTCGCCAAGGGCCGGTTCGGCGCTCCCGTGCTGCATGTCGAACCAGCCGTCGTCGTAGAAGTACATCCAGGGCGGCTCGTGCTCCGGGTGTTCGCCCGCCGCCCGGATCAGGTCCTCGGCCTCTGCGAGCAGTCGCCGCGCGGCTTCGGCTTCACCCATCTCGGCATGGCCGCGGCCCGCCATCTGAGCCGCCATCCCCTGCACGCCGAGGGTCGTCCCCCCGTCGTGCCAGCGCACGGCCTCCGCCAGGCGTACACACCTGGGTGCGTCGCTGATGCTCCAGGCCAGGAGCGTGGTGGCGGCCAGAGCCGCGTCGCCCGCCTCCAACGCCCAGCCGTGCGAGCGGTCGTACCAGGCGAGCGCGGCGGCGTGGTCGCCCGAGTCCTGGCACATCCAGGCGATGAACTGGGCGTACTGCCCGAGCACGGCGACCACGCGGTCGGCAAGCTGCCCCGGAGCCCCGTGAGCGAACACGGTGATCGCGTCGAGTCGGGCGCGTACGATCGGCAGCAGCGGGCCGCTCCCGACGGTGTCCTCGATGCGGCGGTGTTCGTCCAGGCAGCGTTCGAGCCACTCGATAGTGGCGGCGTCCACGCGCTGCGGACGTTCGATGGCCTTCGTGATGCGCTCATACAGGTCCGGGTCCGGCGCATCGCTGAGGGAGGGGACAGGTCGCCACCCCGAGCCGAACAGGTCGGTCTCCGTGGTGCCGAAGGCCCGGGCGTAGAGCATGCGGTAGGGGTCGTGGGGCTCATTGTGCCCGGCCTCGTACGCCTTGATGCGGCGGATGATGGTCTCGCGGGCGGGCAGGCGGTTGCGGGTCTCCTCGTCGGCGGCCTCGACGAGCCTGCGGCCCATCTCTTTCTGGCTCCACAGCCGGTCGCGTCGCTCGGCCCGGAGTCGTACGGCCCATGGGGGAAGTGCGTCGATCATCGCGTGCACCTCTTCGTCAGACGTGGGGGCGTCCTGACCACCCCCAGTGTCCCCCGATCTCATCCGTGATGCGGAGGTTACTCCCTGTTGTCATTGGAGGTGGAAGAGGCGAACAAGCGGGGTCCGCAGGCGCGGCGAGTTGTGTCAGGCCATCGCACGACAGGAGAGCATCGCCGAGCAACAGGCCCCCGAGCAGAGCATGCCGCGGCGAGCGCTTCCTCACCCGCGCCGCCGTGTGCTGCTCCCCGAACCGGGATGTGGACCACCGCTACCCGGCCACCTGAACCGCCCGCCCGCCGGAAGCCCCGTGACGGCAGGCGGGCCACGAACCGGCCCCGAGGTCCGAGGCGCGCACCTCGGGGCCGTCAAACTTCATGGAATCCGAATGAGTCACCGACTTAATCGATGGGATGACGAGGGGCGAGGATTTGGGTCAAGATTGGTTCGTCTGTCTGTCGGCTCGTGGAGGTAGAGGCATGCGTGTTGCGTGGATGGCGGTGGTATTTCTCCTGGTCGGCGGGATGGTTTCCGGGTGCAGTTCCGGCCCGACGCTGCAGGCGGCCGCAACGGAGCTCCAGAAAGACGTGCAACGTCTGCAGACCGACAGCCTTTTGAAGAAGCCGTACAGCAAGCTGCGGATTGTGGAGCGCCCTGACCAGGATCTTCCCTGTGATAAGGGCAAGTTTCAGCGGGTGCTACGGGCAACCGCAGACTATGAACGTGAAGACTCGGATGTGGATAGTCACCTTGACCAGGCTGAGCGAGTGATGGAGAACACTCTCTCCTCACTTCTGCACTACACGATGACCTATGACTTGTCACAGTTGGACTGGAAGGACGCGCGATTGATCGAAGGCAGAAAGGATGTTCCCGGGATCACCGTCAATGTGATCGTGGTGCCGGAGTCACCAACCTGGCGGCTGGTTGCAAGAACCGACTGCCTGCCGAGGTCCTAGTGGGGTGTCTGCGGACCTTGGCCGTTCGGTCACTGCGCCGGAAGGGAACCCCCGGTCCTCGCGAAGCCCGCTTCGCTGGGCCTTCGCCGCGGTCCTCGCCCCTTCCGCTCCGCTCCATCCACTCGGTGAACGTTGGTGGACAGTGCACTAGGTTAGGTGTCAGCCCCAAGTGCGGATAAGCTCCTTGGCCAGCTCACTGGTTTGTGCGCGTGAAGACCTTTCGACCTGTTTGTCGAGGGCTTCGTTGCTGTCCATCCACTGTTCGTATGAGGTCAGCTTTGTGCGCAGGACGGTCTCCCAGCTCTTTCCGATTCGGGTCGCCTCCTGCTTGGCCTCGATCGCCAGCTCGTCGAATGTTTTGAGATGGCCGGTCTTCGCGCTGATCAGCTTGTCCGGTGGTTTGCTTGCGGGGTAACCCGCCTCATGCAGCAGGTATGCCATGTCGTACTTCTGGCGAAGGGTGAAATTCACCCGAGCCTCGGTCAGTGCCTGAACGCGGGTCTCGAAACTGGCTGCCCAATTGTCGAGCAACTTGCTCACGACGTAGGTTTTCGTCAACGTCCAGCCTGCCTCGATGACGGTGCCTGCTATCGGGATTCGGTCGATACCCAGGCCCATGGTGTTCTTGGTGAGATCCCGGATCAGACTGTCAGTCGCGTCCTTCTCGCCTCGAACCTCAATCGCTGCCTTGAACTCGATCCCGCCGAGGTCGCCGAACATCTGCGAGGCACGTTCAAGATGACCGCTCTTTCCGCTGGCTTCCAGCCGAGCCGCGTTCGTCAGGATGTCGTAGCGGAACTGTGCTGCGGTCTTGTCGAATACGTCGGTGAGTCGCTCCTCGCCGGCGAATGTCTGGAGGAAGCGGTAGGTGTCGCCGGGGCTCAGGTAAAAGGTCGGGGTGACGCCGGCGATCGGCAGCCATTCATGAGGTTCTGTCAGACCGGAGGTTCGGTAGGCGGCCTTGTCGAAGCGGGCGCCGGAGGCGAGTTCGTGGATGTAGGACCTGGCGATCGAAGCCATGGAGTCCCGGGCGGTGTTCGGCAGGTCTTTGCCGAAGGAGCCGGCCGCGAGCATCGCGTCCAGGGCGAACGCGGCAGCCTCCGCCGAGTGCTTGCCCGGCTTCTCCGTCGTGGCCTCGCTCCCTGCCTCCAGCACCCGGCCGAAGGCGTCGGCGACGTCGTTGCCCGAGGCGACGGATTCGCTGTAGTCCAGGAACTGCTTCATCTTCTCGACCTGGGTGAGCTTGACCCCGTCGCCGCCCATCTGGGTGAAGGCGGCGCGGGCGGCCTTGCCGTCCCCGACGAGGACCTCCAGTGCGAGGGCGACGGTGTCGGGGGAGTAGCCGTACGTTCTGCTCTCGTCGAGGCCGGCGCCGGTCCGGTCCTGGCGGGGGTTCTTCACGAAGTCGTCCAGTGCGAGGGAGCGGGCGGCGGCCACGCGCACGCTGGTCGGGGCCTTCGCTCCGACGAGCAGCGCGAGCCGGTTCCACGCGGTCTCGCGACTGCCGGGTCTGCTCAGCAACTCGGCCTTCACCTTCTCGAACGCCGGGACGCCCCCGGGGGCGCGCAGCGCGGCGCCCAGGGCGGCGCTGAAGGCGGCGAGATCCTGCTTGGCCGTCGGGCTGCCGGTGTTCATGAGCAGGTTGGGCAGCGCGTCGCGCACCTTCGCCGGTAGTGCGGCGAAGAACGCCGCGGCGGCGGCGGGGTCCTCGGCCAGCGCGGCGATCTCCTTGATGTGCTGGTGGGCGAGCTCGCCCTTGGTCCCGACATCGATGGCGGGGTTGGTGAGGATGCCGGTGCCGTACATGAGGCCCAGGTCGCGGCCGGCCGCGAAACTGTCCAGCGCGTCGGGCAGGCGGGCGAAGGTGTGGTCGCCGGTCCCGTTCAGCGCTTTGATCAGCTCGGCCCGCTCCGACAGCGTGGGGGCCTGGCTTCTGCCCCAGTCGGCGATGGCGGCGATCTGCGCGAGTGGCGTGGTGCTCACTCCGTTGGCCCGGAAGAGCCCCTCGAAGTCGGTGGCGAAGGTCGTGAGCCGGTCGGCCGCCTGGCGCAGGTCGGCCGCCATGGCGTTCATCGCCGCCGGGTCGATGCCGCAGAAGTCACCGCTGGGGGATGTCATCGCGTCCTTCCTCGCCGTGGCTACCGGCTCAGGGGCGTCCGGTCAGCCGGCGACGGATGAGCTCGGCCTGGGAACGGGTCACCATCGCCGGATGGCGGTGCAGTTCGTCCTCGATCGCGTTGGTCATCTGCCGTACGAGCTGTGCCAGGCGGTGGTGCCGGTCGGCGACCTCGGTAGTCCATTTCGTGGCGGTCGGTCCCGTCCAGACCTTGCCGGACCGCATCGACGCGTAGACGCGCTGGTATGCCTGCCCGACCTCCTGAGATCGGTTGTGTACCTCTTTGAGAAGTTCCACCAGCTGTGCGTGGCGAGGGTTGGGCACCATCTCTTCCGCCACGCCGCCCCCTGCTGCCGCCCGCCGCTGCCCCCGAGTCGCATTTGATGTCAAAGGTAGACATAGCCCTCAAGCGTCGGCAACCCTGAAATGGCCCGGTATATCGGGAGTGAATTCGCTGACGCTTTTCTTGTCGTGAAGGCGAAAAACGTCCTCCCCGGTGGGACCGTATCCCCGCCTGTCTTCCGTCGCCAGTGGGAAAAGGCAACTACTTGGAGCGACAACCGGCACCCGTACCAGCCCCCGCCTGTTGCCTTTTCGGTCGTGTCGACCGTGTCGACCGGGTGAGCGCACGGCTACGTACGTATTTCCGTCTCGTAATCGGCCCGTAACGATCCGTGGCGATCGTCGTGGGCACGAGGTCACACAGGCGCGGGAGGAAAGCGTATGGGGTCCATCTTCGATCGGATCGGCGGTTCGGACGCGGTCGCGGCCGTGGTCGACGTGTTCTACGCGCGGGTCGTCGCCGACCCGATGCTGCGCGGCTACTTCGCGGACGTGGACATGGCCAAGCTCAAGGCGCACCAGCGCAGCTTCGTCGCCGCGGCGCTCGGCGGCCCGCAGGAGTATCGGGGCAAGTCGATGGGCGAGGCGCACGCCGGGCTCGGCATCACCGCCGAGGAGTTCGGTCAGGTGGTCCTCCACCTGACCGGTGCGCTTGAGTCGTGCGGCGTCGACGCCGAGACGATCGGATCCATCGCCGGCGCCCTGGCTCCGCTGCGGGAGCAGATCGTGGAGAGCGCCGTCGCCGCCTGACTCCGGGCGGGTCCGTCCACGCGGTGAGACAGAGCTTGACCCTTAACCGGTTCATGGCTGGACTGGTCGTGATGAGAATCGCGACCGAGGACATCACCGCGCTGAACGTGGACCCGGCGAGGGCCCGCGTGTACGCCGAGGGCTGGCAGTCCTGGAGCCTGACGGCCCCCCTCCCGCTGGCCGAGACGCCGTACCGGGTGACGCTGCCGAACTCGCTCGTCATCGACTGCCACTACTGCTCGGCCCCCGACGAGGGCGTGTTCCGGGGCGAGGGGCTGCTGGCGGTCGACCCCGGAGACGGCGGGCCGGTCCACGTGTTCGGAGCCGAGACCGCCGCCGCCCGCGTGCCGGTCGTCGAGGCGCGGCCGCGCGGCCGGCAGGTCGTGATCGCCGCGGACGCCCCCGTGCGCCACACGACGGCCGGTGGCGGCCTGGAGACGGCGCTGGCCCGGTGGGGCGACGCCTTCGCCGGGCAGAACGGCGGTGTGCGCCCGCGCCCGTCGCCCACGGTCTGGTGCTCCTGGTACCAGTACTTCTCCGGCGTCACGCAGCGGGACGTCGAAGAGAACCTCGCGGCCATGGACGACCTGACGCTCCCCGTGGACGTGGTGCAGATCGACGACGGCTACCAGGCGGCGCCGGGCGACTGGCTGGTCTCCTCGGGCCGTTTCGACGACCTGCCCGGCCTGATGCGCCGCATCCGCGACCACGGACGGCGGGCGGGCATCTGGATCGCCCCCATGGTCGTGGCGCGTAAGAGCGAGTTGTTCTCGGCTCACCCCGAATGGCTGGTCACCGATCCGGAGAGCGGAGAATCCGTCGTCGCGGGAGACGTCCTCGGCGACTCCTGCGCCGCGCTCGACCTCACGCACCCCGGCGCGGCCGAATACCTGGCGGACGTGCTGCGCACCATGCGCGGCTGGGGCGTCGACTACTTCAAAATCGACTTCGTGTACGCCGGGGCGCTGGAGGGCCGCCGCCACGAGGACGCGACGGGCGTGCAGGCCTACCGGCGCGGCCTGCGGCTCATCCGGGAGGCGATCGGGCCGGAGGCGTACCTGCTGGGCTGCGGCGCCCCGATCCTGCCCTCGGTCGGCATGGTCGACGCCATGCGGGTCGGTCCCGACATCGCCGCCTACTGGCGGAGCCCGACCGGTCATCCGACCGAGCCCAGCCAGGCCAACGCGACCAGGAACACCGTCGCCCGCGCCTGGCAGCACGGCAGGTTCTGGATCAACGACCCCGACTGCCTGATGCTCCGCCCGGAGGTCGAGCGCCGGGAGGACTGGGCCCGCACGGTGGAGCGCTACGGCGGCCTGCGCGCCTCCAGCGACCGCCTGTACGGCCTCGACGCGTGGGGTCTGGAGACCACCCGGCGCCTGCTCACCCCCGGCGACCCCGCCCCACTCGTCTGATCTTCCGCCCCGAGCTCGGGTTCCGCCGGCCCTAGGGGACGAGTCTCAGCTCCGGGCGGTGGGCGGGCAGGCCGATCAGCTCCCGCACCCTCGGGACCGGCCAGGCGAGCTCCCGGGCGAGCGCGGGCACGGTGAGCCCGGTCTCGGCCGCCGCCATCTCGAACGCGCGGCTGAGCAGGACGGGCTGCTCGCCGGGGTAGCCCGACACCGGCTCGGTGGCGAAACCCGGCTGGTCGCGCAGCGCGGCGAGCCGCTGGTAGGCGCGCCCGGCCGCGGAGTCGGACAGCAGTCCCACCTCGCGGCACCGGTACAGCAGCGAGTCGACCGACACACCCCAGACGCGGCGCAGCTCCGCGAGCCGCCGCAGGTCGGCGCGTGCGGGCAGGCTCGGCAGGATGCTGTCGCGCGGGGTCAGGAACTCCGCGGCGAACGAGTCCGCCTCGCGCTCCTGTTGGGTGTCCCCGGCCGCGGCGTCCCCGTGCAACACCAGGTGTCCCAGCTCGTGGGCGGCGGTGAACCGGTGCCGGTAGACGTCGTCGAACCGGTTGGGCGTCAGCACGACGATGGGCCGGGGCAGGCTGGAGGTGGAGAACGCGTCCACCGTCACCGCGTCCTCGTCGGCCTCGGGGAAGACGACGACGATCCCCCGGGACTCCATGTGCCGCACCAGATGGCTGATCGGTCCGGTGCCGAGCCCCCAGTGCGCGCGCAGCGCGCGCGCCGCACCCGCCGGGTCACGCGGCAGCGCGCTGCCCGAGTCGACCTCGCCCCCGGCGAACCCCGGCAGGTCGGCGTGCGGGAGCCGCACCCGCTTCTCCAGCGCGTACGTCAGCTCCCAGACCTGCTCGACGAAGGCCACCGCCTTGGCCCGCTGGTAGGCCCGGGTGGAGCGCAGGCTGCGGAAGTGCGCCATCGAGCCGTCCAGCTTGCCGTGCGGGCGGCCGGGCAGGAAGAAGGCCGCCGGGACCGCGAGCACCTCGGCGAGGAGCGGGACCAGGTCGGGACGCGGCCGGGTGACCCCCGCCTCGTACTGGCCGACCGCCGCGGGCGACACCCCGATGCGCTCGGCGACCTCCTTCTTGGTGAGCGCGGCCAGCCGCCGCGCCTGCGTGAGCCGCGTGCCGTCGAAGGCGTCCGCCACGGCCTGCGGGCTCGGTTCGGGCGGGATGCCTCCGTCTCCGGCCGGGCGGAGCCGCCTACCGTCCTTCATGGGCCGCGGCGTCCGGTGCGTACGGTGCGTCACCGGTCGCGGGCAGGGCCGTCGCGCGCTCGTGGCGTGGGCGGGGGTTCAGCGCGGGAGCCGGCATCGCGCCCCCGGCGAACGGGGACTCCTGTCCGGCCGGGGTCACCAGGGGCAGCCCGGCGGGCAGGGCCCCGGCGAGCGGGATCTCCTCGCAGTGGTGCCAGTGCAGGCTGCCGGTGCGGTCCAGCAGCTCGGCCTCGCCCCACCACACGTCGAGGAGACCGGCCCGCGCGTTGCAGGCGTACGCGATGAGGATCAGACGGGTGTCCTCGGGGAGCCGGGTGAGCGCACGGGCGGCCGGAGTCGCGGGCTCCGGCAGGGCGGCCTCGACGCCGCCGAGCGCGAGCTGCTCGGCCCACGGCTGCGGGCCGAACCTGGTGAACAGCGCCTGGACCAGCCCGGACGGCCTGCCGTCGCCGATCCGGGCGTTGACCACGCTCACCGAACGATCCTTGGCGTAGCGGAAGGGGAACAGCAGGTTGCCGCCGAGCACGACGAGCTCGTGCTGCGAGCCCGGCGGCTTGACGGTCACGACGTCGGGCATGTCCGCGAACGTGCTGGCGAGCGCCTCGAACTTGCGCGACATGAGCGTGAAGCCGAACGGGTGGAGGAGGTCGGTCCGCGCCGTCTTCTGGGCGTCCTGGGCGTTCTCCAGCGCGAGCGCCAGCGCCTCGGTCACCCCCTGGCGGATCTGCTCGGCACGCGGGCCGAACGTCTCCAAAGCCCAGGTCGACGGCATCGCCACCTCCGGTGTGCATGCTTTGAGCGGCCGCCGGGGACACCGGAGGCACTTTACTTTCCAACATCATAGACCCGCCGATGCTTCACAGGTCACTTCTGTCGCACCGGTCTGCCGGCAGGCGTGCCTATCGTGAGATATGGGGACGATCCTGGTCGGCACCGCGTCGTGGACGGACAAGACGCTGCTGGAGTCGGGGTGGTATCCGCCCGAAGTCACGACGCCCGAGCAACGCCTGCGGCACTACGCGAGCCTGTTCCCGGTGGTGGAGGTCGACTCGACCTACTACGCGCCGCCCGCCGAGGCCACCGTACGGCTGTGGGCCGGGCGCACGCCTGCGGACTTCACGTTCGACGTCAAGGCGTTCTCGCTGCTCACGCGGCACCCGACCCGGCCGGCCGCGCTGCCGAAGGACCTGCGGCCAAGCGGCGCGGGCAAGAACCTGTACGCCCGCGATCTCGACCCGAAAATCGTGGACCAGGTCTGGGAGCGGTTCATCGGCGCCCTGCTGCCGCTGCGGGAGGCGGGCAAGCTCGGGGCGGTGCTCTTCCAGTTCCCCCGGTGGTTCCCGATCGGCAGGGCGAACAAGCAGTACATCCTGGAGTGCGGGCGGCGCTGCGAGCCGTTGCGGATCTCGGTGGAGTTCCGCAACCACACGTGGATGAGCGAGGAGAACCAGGCGGAGACCCTCGATTTCCTCCGTTCGTACGCCATTCCGTACGTCTGCGTGGACATGCCGCAGGGCTACCCGGACTCGATCCCGCCGGTCGTCGCGGCCACGTCCGACCTGGAGGTCGTCCGGTTCCACGGGCACAGCGACAAGTGGACCAGCCACGACATCCACGAGCGCTTCGGCTACCGCTACTCGCTCGACGAGCTGAGGCGGTGGGCGCCGAGGCTGCGCGAGCTCGGCGGCCGGGCGTCCACGACCCATGTGCTGATGAACAACTGCTACCGCGACCACGCCCAGACCAACGCCCGCCAGCTCGCCGCCGTCCTGGCGGGCCTGCCGGACTGCGACGTACGCCCCAGGCCCGGCGGCACGCCGGAGGCCTGAACGCGCCCCGCCGGGATCGTCAGGCCGTCGGCGCGAAGTGCGGCCGGCGGTCGATGCGGGCGCGGTCGGCGTCGGAGCCGAAGCGGTAGTCGATCTTCCGGGTCGCCTCCGCCCACTGCTCCATCGTGTGCACGGACCTCAACGTGTCGACCACGAAGGGGTCGCGCCAGCGCTCCAGCGCGCGTTCCCACAGCCGCTCCGGCGGGTCCGTCAGCAGGTTGCCGACCGTCCCCTCGTACGCCGGCATGGCCCGGACCGCTCCGTCGGGCTCGACCTGCAGCACGGGGAGGAACGGACGGTCGGGGTGCATCTGCAGCGCGAGGTTGTCGGTCGCGCTCACGTGGACGGACGGCGGCGCCAGCGCGCGCAGGCGGCGCGTGAACTCGCGGCTGCCGAGCAGGGTGACCTGGGCGTCGGAGAGCAGCTCGTGCTCCACGACCCCCGTACGGCTGGCGAGCCCCTCCGGGATGACCGCGCCGAACGACACGTACTCCAGCTCGGGGAACCTTGGCGCGATGTCGGTGCAGAACTGGTCGATCTGGTCGAAGTTGCTGCGCACGACGACGCAGTCGATCCCGAAGGACAGCGGTCCGTCTCCGGCCAGACGCCGCTCCCTCGCGGCGGCGTCGAACAGCGCGAGGGCGTCCATCGCCCGGTCGAACGAGCCGCGGCGGCCGCGGACGCGGTCGTGCACCTCGGCCGTGGCGCCGTCGAGGCTCACGCTCACCTTGGCGACGTTCCGCACGAGGTCCCCGACCATCGGCGGGCGCAGCGTCCAGCCGCCGGTGAAGAGGGAGACCTGCACGCCCGCGGCCGTCATGCGGCCGGCGACGTCGAGCACGCCCGGCACCAGAAGGGGCTCACCGCCCGCCAGGCAGACGCCGTACGGCCTCATCGCGATGATGGCGTCCGCCGCCCGCAGCATCTCGGCCCGCTCCAGCTGCCGCGAGGGACGGCGGCCGGACTCGGAGTAGCAGTGGAAGCATCGCAGCGGGCAGGCGTACGTGATGTCCCAGATGATCTCGAGTGGGCGGCCGGGGGTTTCCATGGATGCTCCAAAGGGGGATGGTTCACGCGGTCACGGGGGAGGCGGCGAGGAACTGGGTGGCGGCCAGCTCGGCGTAGAGGGGGTCGGCGCCGACCAGCTCCTCATGCGTGCCGACGGCCCGCACCACGCCCGCGTCCATCACGACGATCCGGTCGGCCAGCGTGACCGTGGACAGCCGGTGCGCCACGACCAGAACCGTCGTCGTACGCGCGATCTCGGCGATCGTGTCGCGCAGCGCCGCCTCGTTGACGGCGTCGAGCTGGGAGGTGGCCTCGTCCAGCAGCAGAAGGCGGGGGCGGCGCAGGAGCGCGCGGGCGATGGCCACGCGCTGGCGCTCGCCGCCGGACAGGCGGGTGCCGCGATGGCCGACCAGGGTGTCCAGACCCTCGGGCAGCCGCGCCACCAGAGCGTCGAGGCGGGCGACGCGCAGGACGCGCTCGATCTCCTCGCCGGTGGCCTCGGGCGCGCCGAGCAGGAGGTTCTCCCGCAGGGAGCCCGACAGGACGGGAGCGTCCTGCTCGACATAGCCGATCGCGGCCCGCAGGCGCGGGATGTCCCAGGTGGCGATGTCGCCGCCGTCGATGAGGATGCTCCCCGAGACCGGCTCGTAGAACCGCTCGATGAGGGAGAACACCGTGGTCTTGCCCGCGCCGGAGGGCCCGACGAAGGCGGTCATGCCCCGGGCGGGCACGCTGAAGCTGATCCCGTGATGGACCGGCGGCAGCTCCGGCGAGTAGCGGAAGTGCACGTCGCGGAACTCCAGCTCCGCGGGGGCCGCGCCGGGCGCGGGGGGCGTCGCGGCCGGTGCGACCGGCTCCGCGGGCAGCCGCTCCGCCTCGGTGATGCGGGCGACCGCGGCGGCGCCGACCTGGTACTGCCCGGCCGCGCCGATGAGCTGCTGAAGCGGTGGCACCAGGAAGAAGACGTACATCAGGAACGCGATCAGCGTGCCCACGTCGATCGCTCCGGCGGCCACGCGGCTTCCCCCCACGGACAGGACGACGAAGAAGGCCACCTGGAGGGCCAGCTCCGCGGTGTGCCCGGCGACCGCCAGCCACTTGCCGGCGCGTACGGAGGCCCGCCACGACTCCTCCGCGGAGCGGTGGACGGCGGCCTCCTCCCGGTGCTCGGCGCCGGACGCCTTGATCGTGCGCAGTGCCCCGAGCGCGCGTTCGAGGGCGGCGCCCATCGCCCCGACGGACTTCTGCGCGTCCTTGCTCATCCTGCCGACGCGCGGCATGACCACCCGGATGAGCGTCCCGGCGAGCACCAGCACGCCGAGCGTGACCACGAGGAGCACGGGGTCGAGCAGGCCCATCAGCGTGGCGGTCGCGAGGACCGTGAGGCTTCCGGTGACGATGCCGATCACCGAATCGGTGGTGACCTGGCGCAGCAGGATCGTGTCGGAGGTGACCCGGGACATCAGGTCGCCGGGTTCGGCGCGGTCGAGGGCCGGCACCCTTAGCCGCAGCAGATGCGAGACCAGGCGGCGGCGGGCGGTGAGCACGATCGACTCGCCGGTGCGGCGCAGCACCCACTCGCCCAGCGGGCCGACGCCAGCGGTCACGACGACGAGCAGGCCCATCACCAGCAGCACGCCGGTCAGCGGCCGGTCGGCGCCGAGGTCGTCGATCAGCCGCCTCGCGACGAGCGGGAGCGTCAGCCCGACCGCTCCGGTCGTGAGGTTCAGCAGCCCGCCGAGGGCGAGCCAGCGCCAGGACGGGCGCATGTAGCGCAGCAGCACCCGCCACGTGGGCGGCGTCGCGGCCGCGCCGTCATCCGCGCCGTCGGGCGCGGCGCGGGGCGGGGCGGCGGGTGCCGCCGCCGTCGCGCCGGACTGGTCGCGCTGCGTGTCCACGGGTTCCTCGCAAAGACTGTGGGAGAGGGGCTCGCAAAGACTGAGAGGAGAGGGGAGGGAAGGCCCGGCCCCGGCAGGTCCGCGCCGTGCGCGACCGGCCAGGGCCGGGTGTCTCACCGTCCGCGAGTGTTCACCGGGTGGTCACCCATGGCGACCACCCGGGTGCCGGCTCGATCGGCCTCGGTCAGATGCAGATGTAGCAGGCGGTGCCGTTGTACGAGGTAACCCAGCTGGAGCACGGGTGCGCCTTGGCCTCGTTCGGGTTGAGGGTCTGGAGCTGCAGAACCTGAGCCATTTCCTATTTCCTTTCTGTCGTCTCGAACGCGGGGGTCCGCAGATCGAGAACCGGTATTACCGACGCGCTCTGGTCGAACGCGACGCTGAGGGCGGCCAGCACTCCGGCCGAACCCGTTTCCAGGTCCATGGACAGCCGCATGAGCTGGTTGCCGGGGAAGGCCAGATGACCTTCGTAGGACAGGGCGTGCCAGGAGAGCCGGCGTACGTGCTCGTCGACGAGCGCCCGGTCCTCCGGCAGGCCCATGAGGCGGAGAGTCGCGATGGTGCCCGCCCGGCCCTCCAACAGGGCCGGGTGGCGGGTGAACGGCGCGCGCAGGGCGCGGCGGACCCCGTCGATCACCTCGGCGAAGTCCGGCTCGGCGCGTCGGCCGAGATACTGGGACAGCACCAGGGCCAGCCCGCCGCTGCCGGTGCCGAGGTAGAGCAGGTATCGGTTGCTGTCCAGGAGGCAGAAGCCGCCGTCCGGCAGCGTCTGGCCGCGGCCGATCTCACGCCGCAGCGCCGTACGGGCCAGGTCGAGGTAGCGGTCCTCCCCGGTGACGTCGTGCAGCCGGAGGAAGTACGACGCGACTCCGGTCAGGCCGTGCTGCAGGCCGACCCTGCCGTCCGGGCGGAACATCCGCGACCCGTCGTCGCCGAGCTCGCCGGCGAGACGGTCCCCGATGCGTACGGCCTCGGAGCGCAGGTCCTCGTCGTCGGTGATGTCGAAGAAGTGCAGGAGGCCGAGGCCGGCGCCGGCCAGGCCTCCGTGGACACCGGGCACCTCCAGGCCGTCGTGCAGTTTGCGCGCCCGTTCGAGCACGTCGAGCGCGTCGTCGCGGCGGCCGAGCGACTCCAGGGTCGCGGCCACGCCGTGCAGGCCGTTCAGCAGGCCGGGACGCGGATCGGGCGCCCGGCGCACGGCCGCGACGAGCCAGTCGACGTGCTCCTCCGGCACCGGGACGCCGGCCTGCCGCAGGGCCCACAGCACACCGGCGGCACCGTTGGCCACGGTGAACCCGCCGGTCGCGAACTGCTGCGGGTCGCCGGGGAAGAGCCGGTCCTTCCGGTCGGGAGTCGCACTGGCCGTGATCCCCGCCGCGATCGAGTCGCGGATCGCCGGCCAGTCGGGATCGGCGAACATCCGCGCCGCGTCGTCCTCGCCGAGAGGCCCCCGTACGGCCTCGAAGTTGCGGACCATGCGCGGCCCGAACCCCTGCGGGAGGGGGAAGTGCTCGGTGATGACGCCGGTGAGGCCGGCCAGCTTGACCGGGTCCCGGTCCTGCAGCGGGCTGATCGGCAGGAACATCCACTGCCGCAGGCAGTTCAGCACGTAGTTGTCGGCCGCTCGGCCACTGAGGTTCTTCGGCGCGGCGAACCCGGCCGCGGCGAGGCCGGGGGTCCGCGTGTCCGTCAGGTCGGACGCGATCTCGAAGTCGATGAGCGCGACCCGCCCGTCGGGCCTGACGATGATGTTCTCGGGATGCAGGTCGGCCATCCGCACGCCTCTGGCGTGGATCGACATCAGGGCGTGGTCGACCTTGGCCAGGATGTCGATCGCCCAGCGCGTGTACGTGGCCAGCGTCTCGGGGGACGGGTCGGAGGTGGCGAGCGGATAGCGCTCGAACGCCTCGTCCAGCAGGGTCTTGCCCTCGATGTACTCCTCGACCAGGAAATGGTGCTCCCAGATCACCCGGTGCCCGAGCAGCCGGGGCACGCAGTCGAGGCCGCTCAGCCGCTCCAGGATCTCGCGCTCGTGCGCGAGCCTGGTGACCGCGTCCACGCCGCCCGCGTCCAGGCCGGCGTGCGGCCGGGCCTCCAGCAGCACCACGTATCCGCCGGACGCCTCGTCACGGGCGAGGTACACGCCGCCGCCGTTGGAGAAGTGCAGCGCCCGCTCGATCTGGTAGGGGAACTCCCCGCCGTCGCCCGCCGTGTGCTTCTCGTACGACCCGCGAAGCACCTCGGGCAGGGTGACCCATTCCGGCACGGTGAACGCGGGAGTCCGCTGGTCGGGCACCAGCCGGCCGTCCGGCGTGCGGATCGCGTATCCGAGGCTGCCGTCCGACTTGGTGTACGTCATCGGCTGGAACGCGCCGTATCTGACGTAGACCGGCGAGTCCTCGTAGCGCAGGTCGCTGAGGATGTACGGCCCGGTGTATCCCTTGAGGAGCTCGGCCAGCGCCGGCAGCACCTCGGCGAACTGCTCCTCGTCCACCGGATACAGGGTGACCAGTTTGCCGCTGCTGCCCCGGTCGGCGTACTTGTTGTTCATCAGCCGCACCGCCATCCTGCTGCGCAGGAACTTGACCGCGATGCCGCGGGCCAGGCAGAAGTCGACCACGAGGTCGCAGACGGCCGCGGCGTCGGCGTCGGTCGCCGAGACGTGGATCTTCCATCCCTGCTCGGGGAGCGCGAGGTCCGGCGGGAGCAGCACGACCCACAGCTCGCTCTCGCCGCGGCGCCATCCGGTGGGCAGCGGCCGGGAGCCCGTCGGGAAGCGGTTGTCGCCGTCTGGGATGCGCCAGACCGGCTCGAAGAACAGCGGGTCGGCCTGACAGTAGGCCACTAACTGCGGAATCGTCTCTTTCATCGGGTCGGCTCCTGGCTGCTGAGGGCGTACGTGGGGAACTGCTGTTCGTGGAGACGGGCGTGGCGGCTCACGCTTCGGCGGCGAATTCCCCGTGAGGGTCCGGCCGCAGGACGACCGGCAGACCGAGGAGGTAGCGGACGCTGCTCTGCCGGTAGTGCAGGCTCCGCGAGTCGCGGGCGAGCTCGACGCCGGGGAAGCGCCTCGCGAGCGTGCCGAAGGCGATCCGCAGCTGGGCCCTGGCCAGGTCCGCGCCGAGACAGTGGTGGTGGCCGTGGCCGAACGCGAGGTGCGGGTTGTCCCGGCGTCCGACGTCCAGCAGATCGGGGTCGGGGAAGAACGACGGGTCGCGGTTGGCGGCCACGAGGGACGCGCCGAGCAGGTCGCCCTTCGGGATCGGGGTGCCTCCCACCTCGATCGGGGCCGTCACCTGACGGGCGATGGTGACGGGGAAGGGCGTGACGAGCCGCAGCAGCTCCTCGACCGCCGGGGCGACCAGCGCGGGCTCGGCCACGAGCCGGGCCCACTGCTCCGGGCGCTTCAGCAGGGCGGCCAGACCGCTCGCCAGCACCGTCGTCGGGGCGCGGTGCCCGTTCACCATGAGGAACCTGGCCGCCGACACGAGGTCGTCCTCCGCCAGGCCGTCTCCCTCGGCCGCGACGACCCAGCCGAGCAGGTCGTCCGACGGGCTCTCGCGCCGCGCCGCGATCAGGTCCCGCAGGAGCTCGTCGATGTCGGGGTGCGCCCTCGGCGGCGGGGTGACCAGCCGCTCCAGGATCCACTCGCGGATCTGGCCCCGCCGGTCCTCCGGCACGCCGAGCAGCTCGCACAGCACGAGGACCGGCAGCGGGTAGGCGAACGCGTGGAGGAAGTCCACCACCTCCCCGGCGGGGATCGCGTCGAGCAGCGCGTCGGCCGCGCGCTGGATCCGCGGGCGCAGCGCCGCGACGCGCTCGGGGGTGAGGTGCCGCTCGATGAGCCGGCGCAGCCGGGCGTGCTCCCGGCCGTCGATCGTGATGAGGTCCAGATCGCCCTTGTGGGCGAGGGCCGGATCGTCCGACTGGAGCCGGAACCCCGCGGTGATCTCCACCTCTCCGGCGAGGCGCGGGTCGGTGAGCGTCCGGGTGGACGCCGCGTGGCCGGTCAGGATCCAGGTCGTCGCGGCGCCCTCCGCGTTGAGCCGGTGGACCGGCCCGATCTCACGGAACCGCCCGAGCAGTTCGGCGTCGTTGAGCAGCGCCGGCGTGAGCGGCCGGAGCGTGGCGGGCAGGTGCGGGGGAACCTCCGCCTGCTCGTCCAGCGCGGCCAGGAAAGGGACGACCGCCGAGACCACGGACTCCCGCCCGGAGGCGGGCAGCGTCAGCGTCGGGCAGGACAGCTCCCCGGCGAGGTCGTGGTCCGTCGTGCCCACGACGACCACGGCGGTGACCCGCTCCGGGTGGCGGTCGGCGATCTCCAGCGCCGCCAGGCCCGCCTCGCCGTATCCGAGGATCGCGGCGCGGTCCGGGCTGCCCGGCGCGGCCAGCAGGTCCGCGAGCCGTTCCACCAGGCCGGGAAGGTCCCCCGCGGCCAGGTCGGCCCTGCCCGTGTGCCAGCCCAGGCCGGCGAGTTCGCGCTCCAGGCGGCCCGTCCCGTCCTCGGCGTTGAGGATCAGCAGGGTCCGGCCCCCGTCGCTGACGATCGTTGTCATCTGGTTCCCCCCCGTTCCATGCCCCTTGGAACCGCTGCGACGGGGTCCATTTCTCCCGACGGCTCTTGTCGTCTGGTTGAGACTTACTTGTGAATCGCGTGTTATGTGGAGTGAACTGCGCGGACGCCGTGGCGGGCCTGCCCGGCTGCGACGTACGCCCCCCGGCCGGACGGGGAGCCTGCATACGAGGAGAGGACCTGATGACGGACCTGCCGAAGACCAGTGCTCCGGCCACGCGGGCACTGGTGAACGCCGGTTACACCCAGTTGGAGCACCTCACCCGGGCGACCGAGGCCGAGATCCTCGCGTTGCACGGCATGGGGCCGAAGGCGGTGTCCATGCTTCGCCGGGCTCTGCAGGAGCGAGGCCTGTCCTTCCGCGACGGTTGAGGCTGATTCGCTGCCGGGTGACCTCCGGATATGACAGGATCCGCCTGGTTCATCGACATACCGACGGCATCGTGGGGGAGCGGGACGAATGCGGGAACGGCCGGAGCCGATCACGTGCGGCCGCCGCGCGTGACGAACCGCGTCGTGCCGCCGCACCCCCTCGACCCCGGTGATCCCGAGCGGATCGGCGACCACCGGCTCGTCGGCGTCCTCGGCGAGGGCGGCCAGGGCACCGTCTACCTCGCACGGGACACCTCGGGAGCCCAGGTCGCGATCAAGGTGCTGCACGCCAGGGCCGCCATGGACGCCACGAGCCGCCGCCGCTTCCTGCGGGAGGCGGAGACGGCCCGCAGGCTCGCCCCCTTCTGCACGGCCCGCGTGCTCGACGCCGGGTCCCATCACGGGCGGCCGTACATCGTCACCGAGTACATCCCCGGGCCCTCGCTGGCGACGGCGGTCGCCGAGGACGGCCCGCGTACGGGCAGCGGGCTCCACCGCCTCGCCGTCGCCACGCTGACGTCCCTCGCCGCGATCCACCGGGCCGGGATCGTGCACCGCGACTTCAAGCCGGGCAACGTGATCCTCGGCCCCGAGGGGCCCGTGGTCATCGACTTCGGCATCGCGAGCGCCGCCGACCACACCGTCAGCGGGGGCGGCATGGCGGGCACGCCCGCCTTCATCGCTCCCGAGCAGCTCGCCGGGCAGCGGCCCGGTCCTCCCTCCGACGTGTTCAGCTGGGCCGTGACGATCGCGTACGCCGCGACCGGGCGCCTGCCCTTCGCCGGGCCGACCGTCCCGGCCATCCTGATGGCCATCTCGGCCCGTGACCCCGACCTGTCCGGCGTGCCCGCCGACCTTCGCCCGCTGCTGGAGGCATGCCTGGCGAAGGATCCCGCCGCCCGGCCCGCCGCCTCCGGCCTGCTGCGTGCCCTCACCGGCGGCGACGCCGCCACGGCCGCCACCCGGCCGGCCGATCCGGTGCGTACGGAGGTCCCCGGGACCGGCCCGCGGCGGCGGTGGGCCGCGGGGCTCGTGGCGGGCGTGACGGCCGTGCTCGTCGCGGGCGGGGTCCTCCTCCTGTACGCGTCCCGCGGCGGCGAGGCGGTTCCCGCGGGCGGGAGCCTGCTGTACGGCGACGACTTCGGCGAGCGGGGCAACTGGGACGGCTACACCTTCGACCCCGGCGCGGCCGGCGACCAGCGCACGACGCGCGGCTACGAGATCGAGCGCGGCGTCTACACGGTCCGCGCCGACCGCTCCGGCCCGGTCAACACGGCACTGTCGCCCGTGCCCGCCAAGACCGACGCCGCGGCCGGACGCGACGTGCTGGTCGGCGTGACGGCCGAGCTGCGGGAGGGCCCGGGACAGGGCGGCTTCGGGCTCCTGTGCCGGTGGGACGAGGACGTCCCCAGCGGGTACGCGTTCCTGCTCGGCCTCGACGGCACCGCCCGCGTCGTGCGGCAGTCCGGGGGCACGCGTCTCGACGTCGCGCCGCCGGTGAAGGCGGCCCTGCCGCGCGCCGGGCGCGCGGTGCGCCTCCAGGCCGCCTGCCGGGGCTCCCGCCTGACGTTCTGGGTCGACGGCACGCGCGCTCTCGACGCCGAGGACGCACACCCACTGCCGTCCGGCCCGCACAACCAGGCGGGGGTCCTCGCTCGCGTGCCCGAGGCCGGTAGCGGCGTGGTCACCGTCTCGTTCGACGATTTCAGCGTCCACAAGGCGGGTTGACCCGGGGGAGCACGTCCCCATTTATCACCTAAAGTCACCTGAATGGCATCAAACCGCTCCCGGCTGGCATGGCTGGACGCCTTACGGGGGGTCGCCGCTCCGGCCGTGGCGCTGCACCACTCGGCCTGGACCTTCGTCCCGGCCGTCTGGGCGGAGGTCGACCGCAGGGTCGACGTCGGCACCTGGGGCGTCTTCGTGTTCTTCCTGGTCAGCGGATACATCATCCCGGCCTCGCTGGAGCGGCGGGGCGACCTTCGGGCCTTCTGGACCGGCCGGGCCTTCCGGCTCCTCCCGCTGCTGCTCGCCGCGCTCGCCCTCGCGCTGCTCCTCGCGTACGCCGGGGTGTTCGAGACGTCCCCGGGCCTCGACAGCCGGCCGCCGCCGCTCGTCGCGCTGGCCAACCTCACGATGCTGCAGGAACTCCTCGGTGTCCCCTCGGTGATCGGCGTGATGTGGACGCTGTCGTACGAGATGGCGTTCTACCTGATGACGGCGGGACTGTTCGCCGTACGGCAGGCGCACAGGCCGGCGCCGATCGCCGTGGTCCTCGCGGTGGCGGCCGTGCCGCTCGGGCTGCTCATGCCCCACGCGACGATCAACGGAGGCGCGGACCTGGCCGCCGCGATCCTGGGCGTCGCGGTGGTCCTGGTCATCGCCGTGACCATGCTCGCGAGCGGGCGTCTCAGGACGGCGGCCGCGGTGATCGGCGGCCTTCTCGGCCTGGCCCTGGTCGTCCTCGGCAGCAGGATCGGCGCCGGACAGGGGCTGGTCATCGCGGCCATGATGTTCGCCGGTACGGCCGTCCACCGCGCGGAGCGGGGCATGCTCCGGTGGAGGTGGGCCGTCACCGCCCTGCTGACGGTCCTCGCCTGCGGCGTCCTGGTGGCGCGCGAGCCCGCCTGGGCCTCGGCGGTCCTGCTGGCGGCCGGGTTCTTCGTGCTCGTGTTCGCGCTGCGGCACCGGTCGTTCCCCCGGTGGCTCGCGTACCTCGGGGTGATCAGCTTCTCCCTGTATCTGCTGCACCCGCTCCTGCTGCGGGTCGTCCCGAACCTGCCGGTGTTCTTCCTCGCCCTGCTGGTCCTCGGCCTCGTGGCGTACCGGCTCGTGGAGGCCCCCGGCCAGCGCCTCGGCCGCCGCCTGAACACCACGCGCGGCGGAGCCCTGAGGGGTGAGCGGGGGCGCCTGCCGGACGGCGCGTGAGCCCCGGCGCCCGCGGTCAGAGGAGGACGGCGAGGGTGAGCCACGTCGCGGCGCCGCCTGCCGCGGCTCCCGCGACGGTCTGGGCCGCGGTGTGATCGCGGATGACCACCCGGGACCAGGCCAGCGCCGAGACCAGCACGGCGCCGGCCGCGTAGACCGGAACCGGTGGCAGGACCCATGCGAGCATCACCACGCCGCCCGCCGCCACCGCCGTGTGGAAACTGATCTTCCACCAGAGCGTGACCGGGCCGGTCACGGCCAGCGTGGCGAGCATGGCGGTCACGCCGGCGACCATCAGGCGCGGGGCACCGAGCATGACCATCAGGGCCAGCGCGGTGACCACCAGGACGACGATCAGGCCGATCAGTTTCGGCCGCTGGGCACGGTCCCTGACGTGCTTGTCGCCGAAGCGGCCCGACCGGACGCCCGCCAGCAGCACCCCGAGGGGAATCCCTCCGCACAGGGCCGCGGTCAGCGCACCCCAGGCGGCGCCCGCCCAACCGCCGGTGACCGCGCCCACCACCAGCGGCAGCCCCATGACGATGTGCGCGGGCGCGAAGACCTCGGTCAGCCCCCGGGCGACCCGGTTCTCCTCCCTGTCCCCCTGACGACCTGCTCGCATGCCGCCGCGACCCGCCGAAGCCACCCGGTCTCCCTTTCCAAGTCACCGGCGAAATCCGGTGCTGGAATGATCTCAGAAGGCCCGCGTGAAACAGGCGATCCACGGCCGTAAGCGACAGCATCCCGTCGCGAAATTATCCCGGCAGGTGAATCGTCAACGTCCGCATCGAACTCGATCCCCCCGTGAACGTCGACCTTCCGGGGACGGGGAAAAGGGCGGTGCGGAGAATCTACTTCTCGACCGATTCTCCGGACGTCGTTCACGGCGTCGTGAAAAGGACCAGCTGAACCCACTCGGCCGGGGGCGCGCGGCCCGACGTCCCCGCCGGTCCCGCCTCCGGCACGTACGAGCCGGTCAGGCGGCCTCGGTGAGCGCGTCCAGGCGGGCCATGTCCTCGTCCGTGAGGCGCAGTGCGGCGGCGGCCACGTTCTCGGCCAGGTGATCGGGGTCGCCGGTGCCCGGGATGGACAGGACGTGCGGTCCCTGCCGGAGCGTCCAGGCCAGCCGCACCTGCGCGGGCGTCGCCCCGTGCGCGCGAGCCACGGCGAGCACCTCCTCCTGGTCCGTGCCGCTCGCACCCGCCTCACGGCCGTCGCCGGCGATCGCGTAGAACGGCACGAAGGCGATGCCCTGCTCCCCACAGGTGCGCAGCAGCTCGCGGCTCCGCGTCGCGCCCACGCCGTACCGGTTCTGCACGCTCACCACGGGCGCGATCGCCTGGGCCTGCGCGAGGTGCGCGGGCCGGATGTTGGAGATCCCGAGGTGCCGGACGAGCCCGGCCTCGCGCAGCTCGGCGAGGGCGCCGAAGTGCTCGGCGATCGAGTCGAGCCCCGGCTGGCGCAGGTACACCAGGTCGAGGTGGTCACGGCCGAGCTGGCGCAGGTTCTCCTCGACCTGGCCGCGCAGCTGGTCCGGCCGGGCGAACGGCAGCCATTCGCCGGACGGATCCCGCCCCGGGCCCACCTTGGTGGCGACGACCAGGTCGTCCGGGTACGGCGCGAGCGCCCGGTTGATCAGCTCGTTGGCCGAGCGCAGCCGGGAGAAGTAGAACGCGGCCGTGTCGATGTGGTTCACGCCGAGCTCGACGGCGCGCCGCAGCACCGCGATCGACCGCTCGCGGTCGCTCGGCGTGCCGAGGTCGAAGGCCGCGCTGCCCGTCAGGCGCATGGCGCCGAATCCCATCCGGTTGACCGCGAGGTCGCCGAGCTTCCAGGTGCCCGCAGCCGCCGCGCCGATTCTGTCCCCACCCATCCCTGCAGAGTGTCACAAAACTGGTGAGCCGGCCGAAGCAGGGAGGAGGAGGGCGGACGCGGGCGCTCGGAACAGGCCGCCTACAGATCCATCATGTCGGCGAGGCCGTCCACGCAGGCGGCGAGCAGGGTGGACCCGTCGTGGCCCATGCCGGCGAACTGCCCCTGGACCTCCAGGCTCACCACGCCCTGGAGCTGGGCCCAGGCCATCAGGGTTCCGGCGAGAGCGGTCGCCGGGTCCCCCTCCGGGGCGAACGCCCGCACCCACTCGGCCACCGCCGGGGTCCGCTCCACCCACCGCAGCATCTGGTCCCGCAGCCCTTCGGCTCCCGGACGGCAGCGTCCCCCGGCGAACACCGGAAGGAAGGGCCCGAGCACGTCGCGGGCCCGCAGCACGCTCTCCGGGGGCGCCTGGTAGCCGGGTGAGGGGGTGCCCGCCAGCAACTGGAACAGGTGCGGGTTGGCCACGGCCCATCCGCGGAAGGCCCGGGCCAGCGCGTGCAGCCGCTCCCGCGGCGACCCTTCCCGTACGGCGGCGCGTACGGCCGCGCCGACCTCGTCGAAGCCCTCCAGGATCAGCTCGGTCAGCAGGTCGTCGCGGCTGCGGAAGTACTTGTAGATCGCCGGGCCGGTGACGCCGAGCTGCTTCGCCACCGCGTTCAGGCTGAGCGCCGCCGCCCCGCCCTCGCCGATCTGGACGAGCGCGATCTGCTTGATCTCCGAACGGACCTGGTCCCGGTAGCGCTGCCGCGGCGTTGACATCCCCTCATTATGGTGAGTGCCTCTCATCTGCGCCGCCGCAGGCGGGTCCAGCCGTCCGCGATCGGCGGGGTCGCTCAGGGGGTGTAGATCTCCTGAACTTTGACGATCTTGCCGCGGTAGACGGTGATGAGCGCCGGGCGATGGCCGGCCTTCATCCGGGGAATCAGCACGCTCCGTGAGCACCGCTTCGACCCGAGACTGTCGTTCTTCACCGTCACCGTGGTGCCCTTGCACCCGGTGGCGCTGTAGAACACGACGTTCTTCGCCAGGGGAGAGGCGTAGGCCATGACGTCACCCTCGGCAGGGCCCTCGAAGTGCCCCTCCGTGTGGCCGGTCGTGTCCTTCACCCACTTGATCGGCTCATATTCCGCCCTACCGGACCGGTAATACGTGACCCAGCCCCGCAGGATGCCGTCATGCCGGGGCGAGATGTGCTTGGTGAAGTCGTGACGGGGGTCGGTCTGGAACGACGTGCCGAAGACCTTGGGCTTGGCGAACTTCGGCATGGCGGCCGCGTCGGCGGGCAGCGCCGCGGCGGAGACCAACGCGGTGGCCGCGACGGCGGGGAGGACAACACGGAGCGAGGTCGTGAGCTTCATGTCCTGTTGGAGTCCGTGCCCGGCGGAGAAGTTCGCGCCCCGATGTCGGCGACGGCCGGAATCCCCTCCCTTCGGGAGGGGAGAGGTCAAGGCATGGGCAAGATCTTGGTCGGCACGGCCTCCTGGACGGACAAGTCGCTGCTCGCCTCGGGCTGGTATCCGGCCGAGGCCTCCACCCCCGAGAAGAGGCTCGGCCACTACGCCGGCCGGTTCCCCCTGGTCGAGGTGGACGCCACCTACTACAACCCCCCGGCCCGGCGTACGGCCGAGCTGTGGCGGGACCGCACGCCGAAGGACTTCACCTTCAACGTGAAGGCGTTCTCCCTGCTCACCGGGCACCCGACCCGGCCTGCCGCGCTGTACAAGGACCTGCGGGCCGTGCTGGGGGAGCCCAAGCGGACGCTGTACCGGCGCGACCTCCCCCCGGAGGTCGTCGAGGAGGTGTGGCGCCGGTTCCTCGGCGCGCTGGAACCGCTGCACGAATCGGGGAAGCTCGGCGCGGTGCTGTTCCAGTTCCCGCAGTGGTTCCCGCCGGGCGGCGCGAACCGCCGATACATCCTGGAATGCCGTGACCGCTGCCTGCCGATGCGCGTGTGCGTCGAGTTCCGCAACGCGGCCTGGATGGACGAGGCCACCCGGAGCGGCACCCTCGACTTCCTGACCGCCAACGACCTGCCGTACGTCGGAGTGGACATGCCGCAGGGGCATCCCTCGTCGGTCCCGCCGGTGCTGGCGGCCACCTCCGACCTCGCCGTCGTCCGCCTCCACGGTCACTCGGAGAAATGGACGAGCCGCGTGATCGAGGAGCGGTTCGGCTACCTCTACTCGGAGGAGGAGCTCCGGCACTGGGCCGGCAGGATCGCCGATCTGGCCGCCCGTACGACCACCACCCACGTGCTGACCAACAACTGCTGCGCCGACAACTCCCAGCGCAACGCGGCACGCCTGGCCGAGCTGCTCGAAGTGCGAGGTGCCGATGTCGTGAGGCCTCCCGGCGGAGCGGCCTGAGACGTCGCCGCCGCGCTCCGCACGGCGGACGGGGAGTGGGGCACCCGAAGCTGAAAGTTTCGTGTACGAAAGCGAAACTTCTGTGCGCACCATCGATGCCATCGCCCCGAACAGCCCTGTTTCACCGACACGGAGACGAAGGTTACCTCGTGAGATTTGGGCCTTGCGGGCGTCGGAAGTTTTCGGCAAGTCTCCGAAAATACCTACCTCCCTACTCGCCTGTGGTCGATCGCCGGACCTGGTGACAGGTCCGGGATCCCCCAGGAGGAAGGACGAGCCGCCTTGACACGTCCCACGGTCTCGCCTGCACCGATGGAGAGCCCGCCGCGGGCCGGACGCATGCCCGTCCCCGCTGCCGGACGGCTTCACCCCGGGAGCTCCCGATGATCGGCACCGTCGACTCGGACGGCAGGAGCCGAACTCCCGGCGTACGCCGCGCGCTCGTCATCGGCGCCGTCGCGGCGCTCTCGCTCGGCCTGGCGACAACAGAGATTCCCAGAGCTGAGGCCACCGCCGCCACGCTCGTCGCGGCAGCCGCGGCCGGCGTCGAGGACGAGGGCGCCGACTGCCCGGTGCCCGACCTGGGGTCGCCGGCGTCCAACTCCCGGCTTCCCGACCCCTTCAAGAAGATCAACGGACAGCGCATCACGTCCAAATCGGAGTGGCGGTGCCGCCGAGAAGAGATCAAGAAGCTGGCCGAACGCTACGTCTACGGCGAGAAGCCCGGCAAGCCGGCGAGTGTAACGGGCACGGTCTCGCGGACCGGCATCACCGTGAACGTGTCCGCCAACGGCAGGAGCGCCGGCTTCTCCGCGTCGGTGGACCTGCCGAGCGGCACCGGGCCGTTCCCGGCCGTCATCGTGTACGGCGGATTCGGCGCGGACACCGCCACCATCAAGGCGAGCGGTGCCGCGGTCATCAGCTACGACCCGTTCACGGTCGGCAAGGAAGGCACGGCGCGCAACAACAAGCAGGGTGCTTTCTACAGCATCTACGGCTCTTCGAGCAGCACCGGGCTGCTCGCCGCCTGGGCCTGGGGCGTGAGCCGCATCATCGACGTCATCGAACAGTCGGGCGGGAGCATCCTCAAGGCGGACGCGACCGGCGTCACCGGGTGCTCGCGGTACGGCAAGGGCGCCTTCACGGCCGGAGTGTTCGACCAGCGCATCGCGCTGACCATGCCGATCGAGTCGGGCAGCGCCGGTGTTCCCATCCTGCGCGGCGTCGCCCAGGAGAGCGGCGCGCAGCCGCTGAGCAGCGCCTACTCCGAGCAGCCGTGGCTGGGTGACGCGTTCGGCTCCTTCACCGGCAACCCGAGCCAGCTGCCGGTCGACACGCACGAGATGGTGGGGATGATCGCCCCGCGCGGGCTGTTCATCATGGAGAACCCCCACGTCGACTGGCTGGGCGCCCAGTCGGGCAGCGTGGCGGCGCTGGCCGGCGCGGAGGTCTACAAGGCGCTCGGCGCGGGGGACGACATCAGCTACTGGTCCGACGTGCAGGACGGCACCCACTGTGCCACCAGGTCGGAATGGCGGACGCCTCTGCAGCAGAACATCCAGAAGTTCCTGGTGAAGTCGGGCAACGCCGCCGGTGTCTTCCGGATCTCGTCCAGGAAGTCCGGCAACCTGTCGCAGTGGAGGGACTGGACGACTCCTGTCCTGACCGACAACAGCCCGTCTCCGAGCCCTTCCCCGAGCCCGAGTCCTTCCCCGAGCCCCTCGCCCAGCGGGAGTCCCAACACCAGCCCGAGCCCGTCTCCGAGCCCGAGCCCCTCGCCGTCCGGCGGGGTGACCGGCCCGTGCTCGGCGACGATGCGCGTGGTCAACTCCTGGTCCGGCGGCTGGCAGGGTGAGGTCACGGTGCGTGCGGGCACCTCCTCGATCAACGGCTGGACCGCGAACTGGACCTGGCCGAGCGGGCAGACCATCACCCAGGTCTGGGGAGGCGTACGGTCGGGCTCCGGCTCGGCCGTGACGGTGCGCAACGAGGCCTGGAACGGCTCGGTCGCGGCCAACGGAAGCACGACCTTCGGCTTCATCGCCGGAGGGTCCTCGGCCACCCCGGCGATCACCTGCACCAGCCCGTGACCGCACCGGTCGCGACCGGTTGAACCATGAATCGATCGGGCCCGCGGCGACCGCGCCGCGGGCCCGATCCCGTTCTCCACACCACGCGAGGAGCGCGGGAGTCGCCCGGGCGTCCCTCGTGCCGCTGTCGGTCAGTTGCCCAGCAGCATGACGATGCCGACGATGACGAAGTGAACGAGCACCGCGAACACCAGCACGCTGGCGAAGATCCACTTGGCGGGGCCGTGCTCGAAGTGCTTGCTGTCCTTCATCGGCGGGCGCTTGGCGACGCGGTCGGCGATGCGCTCTTCGAGACTCTTCCTACGGGCCATGACACTTCCTGTGTTCTCGGCGCTGGTGCTTAGTCCACTAATCATTAGTGTACTAACCCGCTAGCATGGCAGTGGAGGTGCGTAGTGAGTGAGATTGGCGACACCGTCGACCCGCTGGCCCTGGAGAACCAGGTCTGCTTCGCTCTAGCGGTCGCCTCACGGTCGGTCATCGGCCTCTACCGGCCCGTGCTCGAACCGATGGGGCTGACCCACCCGCAATATCTGGTGATGCTGGCCCTGTGGCAGCACGCGCCGCTGTCGGTCAAGGACCTCAGCCGGCTGCTGCAGCTGGAGCCTGCCACGCTGTCCCCGTTGCTCAAGCGCCTGGAGTCCGCCGGTCTCGTCGAGCGCCGCCGCGCCAGCGACGACGAGCGTTCGCTCGCGGTGGTGCTGACCGACGAGGGACGCGCGCTGCGCCGGCAGGCCGAGAAGGTGCCCGCGACGATCGTCGAGCGACTGGGCATGGAGCTGACCGAACTGCAGGACCTGCACCAGGCGCTCAACCGGGTGATCGCCGCCGCCACCGGCGCGCACCTCGCCGGACGGCCGTGAAGGCGGCGCCCCCTCCGCCCGGCCGCCGTACGCCTCGTCGCCGGGACCGAGGCGGTGCCGGTTCCCCGCCACCGCCCGGCCCGCCGCGCCGTCAGCCTCCGATGCAGAGCACGTAGATCGTGCCGGCCACGGACTTGCCGTAGAGCCTCCAGCCGACCGCCTCGCCGTTGACGAGGTACGGCGCGTTCGTGGTGATGTGGGGCGCGCTCGCGCTGCTGCCCGTGATGAAGCCGCCGCCCGTGGCGACCATGTTGTCCGGGCACATGATTTCGTCGCTGCCACCGTTGGCCGGCAGATAGAGGGCGTCCGCTTTGGTGATGACGTTGGCGGCTCCCCCCGCCGGACCGGCCGGGCCTGCGGGGCCCGCCGGACCTGCGGGGCCTGCCGGGCCTGCCGGACCACGCGTGCCCGGATCACCTTTCTGGCCCTTCGGGCCCTGCGGACCCGCGGGGCCACGCTCGCCCTTTTCGCCCTGGGGGCCGGCGGGACCGCGCTCGCCGTCCTTGCCGTCCTTGCCCGGTGTGCCGTCCTTGCCGGGCTCGCCCTTGGGACCGGCGGCGCCGGTGTCGCCCTTGAGGCCCTGCGGGCCGCGCATGCCCTGAGGACCACGCAGACCCTGCGGGCCGGCGGGACCCTGCGGACCGGTGCCGCCGATGCCCACCGGGCCCTGCGGGCCGGTCTTGTTCCACGACACCTTGGTCTCGGTCGTCTTGCACGCGGTGGTCGCGTTCACCAGGCGCATGTACCGCGTGCTCTTGTTCACACACGCGTAGAACACGGCGTCACTCGCCGACGAAGCGGTGGCCGCGCCACCCAGAACCAGAAGCGACCCGACCAGGGCACCGGCCGTCATCAGGCCGATGGTGCGTCCGCCCGGCAACTTGATGGCCACGGGACTTCCTTCCTGAGGCATACGAGGTGACTGAAACGCGGAGGTGCGAGTGCTACACGTCCGAGAAGCAGCCGGGGTTGTCCTCCCGAAGATCACGTATGCGCATCGGCGATCGGTGTCAGCCACTCCGGTCAGAAATCACGCGCCGCTTCAGACAGGTGGCATGCGGTGGCCCCGGCACCGTGTCAGCGCCGGGGCCGCCGGTTCTTCCATGGCCCATGGGCGGGTGCGGGCTCTTCGCTCACACCGGAGCGGTGCCGACGATCCTCCCGTCCGCCGCGAGCAGCCGGAACGGCGCCGCCCGGTCGAGGGCGTCGAGCGCGACCGCGCGGCGGTCGAACACGCGGACGCCCAGCCCGAACGCGGTGAGCCGCAGGTGCAGGGCGCCGCCGGGCGGCACACTCATGACCGTGACGGCCGGCGGCGGATGGGGCGCCAACGGCGGGCGGTAGCCGGGATAGGCGTCGTCCTCATGGCCGGTCCCGTGCTCGTGGTCGCGCAGCGACGCTTCGAGCTCGTTCCATCCCGACGGGACCAGGAGATGGGCCACGCCGTCCAGCAGCCGGTCGAGGGTCGGCGCGACGCGCGCCCCGCCGGTGCTGCCGGACGCCAGCCACCCCTGCGGGACGGGGCGGACCCTCACTCCCCTGCACACGGCGCCGACGAATCGGGCGATCGCCGCCCGCCGCCGGTGCCCGGAGATGAGGGGCCCGGCCCAGTCCGCGGGCGGACCTCCGCAGGCACCGCACATCCTGTTCGCGCTCCCTCGCCGAGACGGTTACGCCCGGGGGCGGCGGGCCTTGAAGTCGTCCGCGATGGCGTCGAACGTGGACCACCGGACGCCCTCGTGCTTGTTGATGTGCTCGATGAGGCGCTCCAGCATGAGCAGGACCTGCGGACGGCCCGAGACGTCCGGGTGGATCGTCATGGTGAAGACGGCGTACTCCGACTCCCGGTAGACCCAGTCGAACTGGTCCCGCCACATCTCCTCGATGTCGCGAGGGTTGACGAAGCCGTGGCTGTTCGGGCTGGTCTTGATGAACATCATGGGCGGCAGGTCGTCGAGGTACCAGCTCGCCGGGATCTCGACGAGGTCGGTCTCCTGTCCGCGCACGAGCGGCTTCATCCACTCGCGGGCGTCCTTGTCATAGTCGATCTTCGACCAGGTGTCGCCGACGCGCACGTAGTACGGCTCGAAGTCGCGGTGCATGAGCGAGTGGTCGTACTTGATGCCGCGTTCGAGCAGCAGCTCGTTGGTGACCGGCGAGAACTCCCACCACGGCGCGACGTACCCCGTGGGGCGCCGGCCGGTGCGCGTCTCGATGAGGTCGATGCAGTGGTCGAGGATCGTCGACTCCTGCTCGCGGCTCATCGCGATCGGGTTCTCGTGGCTGTAGCCGTGCACGCCGATCTCGTGTCCGGCGGCCACGACCTGCTCGAACTGCTCGGGAAAGGTCTCGATGGAGTGACCCGGCCAGAACCAGGTCGACGGCAGGTCATACTTCTTCATCAGGGCGTTGAGCCGCGGGACGCCCACCTCGCCGGCGAACAGGCCGCGCGAGATGTCGTCCGGGGAGTCCTCACCACCGTACGAGCCGAGCCAGCCGCCGACCGCGTCGACGTCGATCCCGAACGCTACGAAGATTTCCTTGGCCACAGCGCATCCTCTTCTCTTGGTGTCGATGGGTCAGACATGGGCGGCGAGGGCCTGCCGCGTGACGGAGACTCCCTGAGAGAGCAGCAGCGCCAGCAGCAGCCTCGCCTGGTAGACGGGCAGCCCGCCGACGCTCAGCGCCCCGGCGCGTACGAGGTCCACCCCGCCGCCGTTGCCGTACGTGGGCACGACGGGCCCCTCGGCCACCCGCGTGGACAGCGCCACGACCGTTCCCCCGGCCACCGCCTCGGTAATCCAGTCCAGCAGGGCGTGGTTGGCGTTGCCGACGCCGGTCCCGGCGAGCACGACCGCCCGCGCTCCGGCGCGTACGGCGGCCCGGGCGAGCGCGGCGTCGGCGCCCGGGTGGACCGTCACCACGTCCACCCGGGTGTCGTCGAAGCGGGGGCCGGGCGGGTCGAGCGGCGCCGGCCGCACCGGCCTCGTCGTGATGTGTACCCCCGTCGGGTCGACGCGGCCGATGGGACCGCCGTCCAGGGTCCTGAACGGCTGGGCGGCGACGGTGTGGTGCTTGCGGGTGCCCCGGGCGGCGAAGATCCGCCCGGCGAAGGAGATGAGCGCGCCGCACCCGCGCGCATCGGGAGAGGCGGTGACGGCGACGGCCTCCCGGAGGTTGCGCGGCCCGTCGCTGTCGGGCTGGTCGGCCGCCCGCTGGGCGCCGGTGAGGACGACGGGCTTGTCGCCGCGGTGGACGAGGTCCAGGAGGAACGCCGTCTCCTCCATGGTGTCGGTGCCGTGGGTCACCACGACGCCGGTCACGTCGTCCCTGGCGATCTCCGCCGCGACGGCCTCCGCGATGAGGCGGAGCTCGTGGTGGCCGAGCAGGTAGGAGCCGAGACTGAACAGGTCGCGGCCCTCGACCTCGACGTCCCCGTAGCCGGTGGAGCCGAGGAGCTGCGCGGCGGTCCTGCGCGCCACCGCCGGGCCGCCGGGTTCGCTGCTCGACGCGATGGTCCCGCCGGTCGCGATGACGACGACGCGCGCCTTCCGAGATCCGTCTTCCGTCCGGGTGCTCACGGCATCACGTCGCCGGAGTTGGGACCGAGCGTCTGGCCGACGTAGATGTCCCCGGCGGGCGAGCTCGCCAGAAGCAGCGCGGTCGGCGCGACCTCCTCGGGCCGGCCGAACCTGCCGAGCGGCAGCTCCGCGGCCTTGCTCCGCTTCCACTCCTCCGACAGCCCGTCGATGAGCGGTGTCACGATCGGGCCGGGCGCGATCGCGTTGACGAGCACGCCCTTCGGCGCGAGTTCGAGGGCGAGGGCCTTCGTCAGGCCGATCACGCCCGCCTTGGCGGCGACGTAGTGGGCGAGGCCCGTGCCGCCCTTGATCCCGAGCTGGGAGGCGATGTTGATGATGCGGCCACGGCCCGCCTCCACCATGTACGGCGCGGCGTAGCGGGCGGCGAGGAAGACCCCGCGCAGGTCCACGGCGATGGTCCGGTCGAAGCGCTCCGGCGTCATCTCCAGGAAGGGGACCTCGTCGAGGATGCCGGCCGCGCTGACCAGCACGTCGATCCGGCCGTGCCGCTCCGCCACCTCGGCCGTCGCGCGCTCGACGGCGGCCGCGTCGGTGATGTCGACGACGTGCCCCGTGACGTGCCCCGTGACGTGACCCGTGACGTGACCCGTGGCCGTGCCGAGGCCGAGCAGCTCCCCGGCGACGGGCCTGACGTCGAGCAGGGCGAGACGGGCGCCTTCCGCGGCGAACAGCCGGGCCGTCGCGGCCCCGATCCCGCTCGACGCTCCGGTGATGACGGCGACCTGGCCGTCGAGAGCTCCCATGGTCCGTTCCCCCTCAGCTCGGCCAGCGGACGGTGAGCCCGCCGTCCACGATCACGCTCTGCCCGGTCACGTACGCGGCGTCGTCGGAGGTGAGGAACCGGATCACCCGGGCCGCCTCGTCGACCGTGCCCACCCGTCCGGCCGGGATGATGTTCCCCGCCTCCCGCAGGCCCTGCGGCCCGAGCGAGTTGACCTCGTCGAGCGACTGGGGGCTCTCGATCAGCCCGGGGATCACCGCGTTCACGCGGATCCCGCGCGGTGCCAGCTCGACGGCCAGGGAACGGCACAGGCCGAGCACGCCGGCCTTGGCCGCCGCGTAGTGGCTGTGCTCCTCCCATCCGTACACGCCGCCGGCGATCGAGGAGGTGGCCACCATCGCGCCGCCCTGCTCCATCCGGGCCGCACAGGAGCGGAAGATTCGCAGGACGCCGCCGAGGTCGACCGAGAGCATGTCGTCCCACGCGCCGTCGGTCATCTCCGCCAGCGCCTGGCGGCGCAGTACGCCCGCGGCGGCCACGGCGACGTCGAGGCGGCCGAAGGCGTCGACCGCCGCCTGGGCGAAGCGCTCGGTCTGCTCGTACGACCGGACGTCGAGCTCCACGGCCACGCAGCGCCCGCCCGCGGCCTCGACGGCGGCGACGGTGTCGCCCGCGTCGTGCGGGTCCCCGGGGTAGTAGCCGACGACCGAGTGCGCCCCGGCCCTGGCGTAGGCGACGGCCAGCGCCCGGCCGATGCCGCTGGCCCCTCCCGAGATGACCGCGACCTTGCCCTCGAGCCCGTCGTCCCTGGTCATGCGAGAACCTCCTTCTTCTGTGCCGCGTGGTCGCCGAACCGGTTGGTGGTGTTCGCGCCGAGCATCAGGAAGCCCGAGATCAGCATGAACACGGAGCCGGCGCTGATCGCGGCGACGGTCATGGACAGCCCGGCCGCGAGGAGCACGCTGAGCAGCGCCGATCCGGCGATGCCGCCCAGCGGCGCCATGACGTGCGCCACGTTGGCTCCCGTTCCCCGCACATGCGCCGGGAACGACTCGCCCATGTAGAACAACATCGCGGCGTAGGGGCCGTTGAGGAAGAAAAGCGTCAGCGCGTAAAGCGCGACGGTGAGCCCCTGCCCGGTGGGCAGGAGGAGCATCAGGAGGCTGACGGAGCCGCCGATGAGCCAGCCGAGTGTGATCGTCAGCTTCCGTCCGATCCGGTCGCCGATCCAGCCGTGGAAGAGGTATCCGGCGAATCCGGCGATGTTGGACAGTACGAGGACGATGAGCGCGCTCTCGAACGAGACGCCCTTCGCCTCCACCAGCACCGTGGTGCCGAGGACGGAGAAGACCTGGATGCCCATCCAGTTGGTGAGCCACGCGAGCGCCAGGCTGATGGTGTGCCGCCGCAGCCCGGGAGCGAGGACGTCCTTGAGCGCGCCGCTCGTCCTGCCGTCCACCAGCTCGGTGACGTCGTGTTCCTCGGCGAGCAGGCGCGCCCCGGCGTGATCACCCTGCTCCTGGCGGCGCTTGACCTCCTTCATCGCGAGGAACGTCGGAGACTCGGGCAGCTTCAGCGCGAGCAGGATGATCGGGATGGAGAAGGCGAGGGCGAAGAAGAAGGACCACCGCCACCCGGCGAGCGGCAGGAGCACCGCCGTGATGCCCGCCGACAGCAGAGCGCCCACCGGCCATCCCGCCTGCACCAGGCTGAAGACGAAGCCCCGGTTCTTCACCTTCTTGAACATCTCGTTGAGGTAGACGGCGTTGACCACCTCTTCGGAGAGCGACAGGCCGGTGAACGCCCGGATGACGACCACGCTCACGGCCCCGATCGCGAGGCCGGTGAGCCCCGAGGCGAGCGCGCCGCCGGTCATCAGCAGAACCAGGGCCTTCTTCCGGCCCATCTTGTCCAGGGCCGGGCCGACGACGAGGGAGACGACGAACACGCCGACCGTGGCGAAGGTGTTGACCATCGTCGACTGGCTCGTGGACCAGCCGAAATGCTCACCGATCTTGGGCAGGAGGGTGCCGAAGAGGGTGTAGTCGTACACGGAGGCGACCCAGGCGAGAAAGGCGATGACGCTGACGTAGGCGACCGCCCGCTTCGTCACCGGCCGGTTCCAGGGTTCGTTCGCGGGCGCTCGCAGGGACGCGCCCGGCGCTCCCTGGGATGGGACAGCTCCCATTTGGGGGACTCCTCCTAGTTGGGCTCAAGAAGGTACACAAAGGTTTGTGTAACGCTGCACAAAGGTTTGTGTGAAGAGCGAAGACGAGACCCTGACCTTTTCACGTGCGATGAGACGTGGCCGCCCGCCTGTCGCGCGCCCGGCATGTACGCGTACATCGGCGTCACGCCGGCCGACGGTGGAATGGTCGACCCCACGCGCCTGGCCGGGTGGGCCGCACCTGGGGAAAGTGGTGCGTCCCGGGTCACTACCCAAACCTTTGTGCAACCTTCAGGCAGGGTAAATGTGGCATCCGCCCATGTCAAGGGTCACACGGACGGGCCGGACCCGTCCGTGCCGGTGGACCGGGAGGCCTCCGGCGACACCGTCGACTCGCGGACGACGAGTGTGGGCGGCAGGCGCAGCGGTTCGACCTCGGCGCCCTGGAGTAGGTCGAGCAGCATCTCCAGCCCCAGCCGTCCGATCTCGTGCATCGGCGACCGTACGGTGGTCAGCGGGGTGGGCAGCTCCGCCGCCAGCGCGGTGTCGTTGTATCCGACCAGCGCGACGTCGTCGGGGATCGACAGCTTCCTGTCGCGCAGCGCGCCCATGACGCCGATCGCCGCGAAGTCGTTGGCGGCGAAGATCGCGTCCGGCAGCGGGCGGCTGTCGAGGATCCGCTCCGCCGCCTCCCGCCCGCCCTGCGCGTCGAAGTGGCCGTGGACGATGCGGTGCGGCGGGACGTCCACCCCCGCCTCGCGGAGCGCGTCGATGGCGCCCCGCGTGCGGTCGAGACCGGTCGAGGCGTACGGCTCGCCCGCCAGGATCGCGACGTCGCGGCGTCCGATGGAGACGAGGTGCTCGCCCACCAGCCTGCCGCCGAGATGGTCGTCGCAGGTAACGGACGGAAAGTCGCGGGCGCGCCGGGAGACGAGGACGAACTTCATCCCGCGCTCGGCGACCCCCTGCAGGAACTCGCCGTCGAACTGCGCGTCTCCGAAGATCATGCCCTCGACCCGGCGCGACAGCAGCGTCTCGGTCGCACGCGCCCGCTTCCGCGGGTCGTCGAGGGAGTTGGTGACGAAGGTGGCGAAGCCCTTCTCCGTGGCCGCCTCGTCGATCCCCTCGTAGATGGTGGCGAGCACGTAGTCCTGAAGCCGGGGCACGATCACGCCGATCAGCCGGGAGCGCCGCGTCCGCAGCCCGACGGCCTGCGGGTTGGGCGTGTACCCGTGCGAGGCCGCCGCGGCCCGGACCCGTGTGATCGTTTCCGCGGACGCCCAGCGGCGCGCCGACGCATCGGAGGCCGAATTCAGCACCCGGGAGACCGTCGAGGGGGTGACGCCCGTCTCGTCGGCGATCATCTGGAGCGTGGCGTGGGGCGTCCGCCTGCCCATCGACACTCCCTGCACCCGCGATCCTCTGCCGACCCGCGACCGTACCCGCGCGGGACCATGCCCATTGTCCCGGCTGGGACCATGCCCATTGTCCCGCCTCCGGGCCGGTCGGGGAACCGCGCCGGCGTCTCGGATCCCCCCGGGCCGGTCACTCTTGGTAGTGGAGTGACAGGAAAATCGTTCGCCCTTCCGTTGAGCACTGCGGCAGCATGGCCACGGCGACGTCGGCATTCGGGAGGGGCTGATGGCTGTGCTCGGATCAGGTGAGGAGGTCGGAGACGGCCCATCCGCGCGGAAATCGGCGGTCCTGCTGGTGCTGCGCTACTACTGCGCCGAGCTGAGGCGTCAGTGGCGGGTCGCGGTGCCCACGCTGACGTTGCCGGCGATGGGGAACATCTGCCTGTTCTACCTGGCACCGCTGGCGGTGGCCGGGCTCGTGGGGCACCTGTCCGACGGCGGTGACGGCTCCGTCGGTGCGCTCCTGCCGTACGTGCTGGGTTTCGGCGCGATGCTGCTGGCGGGCGAGGCGCTGTGGCGGGTGGGGCTGCACTTCCTGAACCGCACCGACGCCCGGGGCATCGAGCGGCTCGGTGTGGTGGGCATGGACGCCTTGCTGGCCAAGGACGCCGCGTTCTTCCACGACAACTTCGCCGGCTCGCTGACCAAGCGGGTCATCGGGTTCTCCTCCAGGTTCGAGGAGTTCGTCGACACGCTCACCTTCTCGATCATGGCCAAGCTGGTGCCCCTGCTCTTCGCCTCGGTGGTGCTGTGGCGATATCACCCGCTGCTGGTCCTCGTCCTCGTGGGCCTCATCATCGTCACCGGATTCCTCGTCGCCCCGCTCATCCGCCGCCGCCAGGCCCTGGTGGACGAACGCGAGGCCGCCAGAGTGCTGGTGTCGGGGCACGTCGCCGACGTGCTGGCCAACATGGAGACGGTCCGCTCGTTCGCCGCCGAGGAACGCGAAGCCGCGGAATATCGAGCGAGGATCGCCGAGCAGCGCAGGTTGACGCTCCGTTCCTGGGATTACGGCAATCTCAAGGTGGACACCGTCGTCGCCCCGTTGTCGGTGCTCACCAGCTCCGTGGGCCTGCTCCTCGCCGTGGCGCTGCGCGGGGGTCTCGGCGTGGAGGCCATCGTGGTGACGTTCACCTACTACTCGAACACGATCAGCATCATGTTCGAGTTCAACCAGATATACCGGCGCATCGAGAGCGTGCTCACCGAAGCGGCCCAGTTCACCGAACTGCTCCTCGAGCCGCCGACCGTGGTGGATCCGGTCGAGCCGCAACCACTGCGCCCGGCAGACGCGGGCATCCGCTTCGAACGGGTGAGGTTCGCGCACGGCGGTGGCCCGCTCCTGTTCGAGGACCTGGACCTGGACATCCCCAGCGGCGCCAAGATCGGGCTGGTCGGCCAGTCCGGCGGCGGCAAGACCACCCTCACCCGGCTGTTGCTGCGTCTCATGGACATAGACGGAGGCAGGATCCTGATCGGCGGCCAGGACATCGCCCGGCTACGTCAGGCGGACCTGCGCGGCCTCATCGCCTACGTTCCCCAGGAACCCGCCATGTTCCACCGGTCCGTACGCGACAACCTCGCGTTCGCCCGGCCGGGCGCCACCGATGCCGAGATCCTCCGGGCCGCGCGGGCGGCGCACGTCACGGAGTTCGTCGAGGCCCTGCCGGACGGCTTCGACACTTTGGTCGGCGAGCGCGGCGTCAAGCTCTCCGGCGGCCAGCGGCAACGCATCGCACTCGCGCGCGCCATCCTGCGCGACGCCCCCATCCTCCTGCTGGACGAGGCGACCAGCGCCCTGGACTCCGAAAGCGAGATCCTCGTCCAGGAGGCCCTGTGGCAGCTGATGCAGGACCGGACCGCGCTCGTGGTCGCGCACCGCCTGAGCACCGTCGTCCGCATGGACCGGCTCGTCGTGCTCAACCGGGGACGCATCGTGGAGCAGGGCACCCACAGCGAACTGCTCCAGGCCGACGGCCCCTACGCCCGGCTCTGGCACCACCAGTCCGGAGGCTTCCTCATCGACGACGACATCGACGACGACACCCCCGAAGCGCTCGACCGTCCCACCCAGACCGTCACCTGAGCGCCCTGTCCGGCGATCACCCCTCCGCGGGTGACCAGCAGACGGGCCGGGTGGTGCCGAGCTTGCGTGCGCTGAGCGGGGAGAGGGTCATCGGCGTGACCCATCCCTGCCGAGCCAGCACCACCTGAGCGGGAAGCGGGGTGACCGGGTAGACCTCGATGCCTCGCGTCCAGTTCATGAGCACGCCTTCGGTCCCCTCCAGATCGACCATGACGATCGACACGGGTTGTCCGTCCGCGGCCCAGGTGTTCCAGATCGCCCACCCCTCGGGCCGGGCGTCGACTCCCAGCCGGGCACAAATCTCGTCGTACGTCCCCGCCATACCCGCAGGCATGGCTTCCGGCCGGAGAACGACGATCCCAGCGAGCTTCATGAGCGGTAGCTCGGAGTCGTCGACGCAGCCGTCGCCGGCGAAGTGGTGGTGGCGGATCTGGTCGTCGAGCTGGCTGATCACCTGTTGGAGCGGTGTGAGCTCCGCCGGATCATCTCCGTAGGAGAGCCAACCCTCCTCTTTCGCCATGGCGACCACCTTGCGGGCGAGGTGTTCGACGTGGCGGAGATATTCGGGCTCGCTGAGTTCCGCGGCGGGCATTCAGACAGTCTCGCATCGACGCCGATGTCGGTCGTGTGATTTCACCGTGAACCTGCCGCGACGCGGTCGCTCCCGAATCTGCGTGGACCTGCAGGTCCCCTAGCGCATTCACGGGCGCGGTTTCGACGGCTTCTCCTTCTGACGGCAGGTTGGCTAGGGCAGTTCGCTGCGTATCAGAGCTCTGGAGAAGGGTTCTCCGGTTCTCCGGGCGTACGTCATACGTGCGCGCACCTCGCTGAGCGAGCGTGGGCGGTAACCAGGGCCCCCACAACAACTCTTGTTGAAACGGACACCCGCGTGCAGCAGCACCGAGAGGGTACGCCAGCCTGCGCTGTCCCTACGACGCGGAGCCGCGAAGGCGGATCCGACATGGATGAGCGGCCGGGCGCACCGGGGGCAGCGCCGATCGTCAGGGCCCGGGCCTGGATATGGCTGCTTGTACGAGGCACGGCACGGCAAACAGACGAAAGACGTCTTTCCATGGGCCATACGGCCAGAGTAGGCCGATCACCCAGCAGGAGCGACAGGTTTTGGACCTGCTTCCCCGGAGCCGCGGGCGCGTTTCAAAACGATACTGTCGACCAATTCAATGCGGGTCAGGGCTCGTACGTGATCCGATCTGCGGTCAGGGAAGTCGCTCGCGGAGAGCCAGCCACTGATCAAGCGCTTCTGCTGTAGGCGTCACTGAAAGATGGCCACGGATGCCCTGGGCCGGCGCCAACAGATTTTTGCACTGACGGAGGGCCAAGATCTCTGTGTGGGGCCGCTGCCGCCAGTTGGTGACCCACTGTGCGGCGTCTCGCAGCTGCAGCGGGAGAGCCGTGAGAATGTCCATGGCGAGGGCATCCGGATTGGAAAGCGGTGCGTCTGTGGGGCCGAGGTTCTCGATCAGATACGCGCGCAGGTGGAATCTGCGCACGTTGGCGGTGATGGCGTCCAGACCTGCGGCCTCGGCTCTGGCAAGCGCGTACATGGCCGTCTGTGCCCACAGCCACCGCCCTTCGCCTTGCTCGGGCTGACAGGCGTAGGAGCTGTTCACAACCCACACCGCGAGCCAGCGGTTGACGGATTCAGGCGGGTGGCCGACCACATGGTCACTCTTTCATGCGCCGCGCGAGCCTCGGGGATGTGCCTTCAGCGCTTTCGTAGTAGCGGGCTATGGAGGCGCGGTGAGGTAAGCCGCCAGGCCGGAGGTGGCCGGGTTCCAGCCGGACGCCGGTACGTCGTTCAGCGAGTGCCAGAGCGCCCTCGATATAGGGCGGGAAGGCCTCGGGGTCGGGGTCGAAATCCCAGAGCATGCCCAACTCTTCGAGGTCCTGCTTCAGCCGTTCAGGGTCGGTGCTGTCGCTCCAGTGGGCGAACATCGGGACGAGCCGGGTGACGACGTGGCCGTCTACGGCATGGACGAAGTGGGAGTGGTGGTTGACATTGCGCTCCACACTGGCGATCGACGTGCCCTGCGACAGGGCGTGCACCACGTCACCCAAAATCCCGGCATGGCCGCACTCCGCCATGATCGATCCACCGGGCGCACGGCCGACTTCGATGGTGGCGAAGCCTTCCTGTCCGGGGTCCTCGGTGAGGCCCAGTCGGCTCAGCACCTCTTCAGGCGTGAGGTCGGCTATGAACGTGAGACAGAACGCTGCTCGTGACCATCCGGACTGGCTCCACCACGCGTAAACGTCCGTGGTCGCTCTACGGTCACCGGTGAGGATCATCGAGCCCTCGGAATGACGGCTCGTTTCATCGGTGGCCGGCGCGACAGGAATTCGATGACCGCAGCTCTCTTCCGTTTCGTCGTACTGAGCTTCCCCCTGTTCTCCGGACACCTCGCCTGAGGTCACCCTTGATCATCAGGAAGGATGTCCCTCATGCCCGCACCACACCCTCCAGAGTTCCGGCGCCGCGCGGTCGAGCTGGCGCGCCAGGGTGACAAATCCCTC
>NZ_JABBXA010000020.1 GCF_014161445.1 Microbispora sp. H13382 | reverse complement strand
GCATCACCGACAAGTACTCCTGGCGCAGCGGCGACACCCCGCTGCTGTTCGACGGCAACTACAACAAGAAGCAGGCCTACACCGCCGTCCTCGACGCACTCAACGCGGCGACCCCGAACACCAGCCCGTCTCCGAACACGAGTCCGTCCCCCAACACCAGTCCCTCTCCGCGTACCACCCCGTCCTCGACGCCGTCTCCGGTGACGGGGGCGTGCTCGGCGACCATCGAGACGACCAACAGCTGGCCGGGCGGGTTCCAGTCGACGGTGACCGTACGGGCGGGCAGTTCGGCGGTCAACGGCTGGACCGTGAAGTGGACCTGGCCGAGCGGGCAGACCATCAGCAGCCTGTGGAGCGGCGTGTCGAGCGGGTCCGGCTCCTCCGTGACGGTCCGCAACGCGGACTACAACGGCTCCATCGCGGCCGGCTCGTCCACCACCTTCGGCTTCACCGCCAACGGCAGCGCGGCCACCCCGTCCGTCACCTGCACCAGCCCCTGACCCCCTTCCTGGCGAGGATCGCCTCCGGTGCGGGCGGGACCAAGGACCCCGCCCGCACCGGAGGCTCCGGCGAGCTACCGCTTCGGCGGCGCGGTGCTGCCGCGTACGACGAGGGTCGTGGCGAACTCCTGACGGTTATGGGGGAGGGGTTCGCCTCTGGCGAGCGTCACCAGCATCCTGGCGGCCGCCGCCGCCATCTCGGTCAGCGGCTGGTGGATCGTGGTCAGCGGCGGGATGGCCCAGCGCACCGGGGGCATGTCGTCGAAGCCGATGACGCTGAGGTCCTCCGGGATGCGCAGCCCCAGCTGGTGGGCCGCGTGGTAGACGCCGATGGCCTGGCCGTCGTTGGAGGCGAAGACGGCGGTGGGCGGATCCGGCAGGCGCAGCAGGCGGTGCGTGTGCGTCAGTCCGTCCTCGATCTGGTAGTCACCCGGGCAGATGAGGTCCGGGTCGACGGGCACACCGGCGGTGTCGAGCGCCGCGCGGTACCCGTCGAGACGGGCTCGGCTGGACAACGCGTGTGACGGCCCGGTGATGATGGCGATCCGCCGGTGGCCCAGCTCCAGCAGATGGCGGGTGGCGCTGAGCCCGCCGTTCCAGTTGCCCGCGCCCACGGAGGGCGTCCGGTGGCCGGGGTCGCCCGTCGGGTCCAGGAGAACGAGGGGGATCTTGCGGGTGGCGAGCCGTTCCCGCTGTAGGCCGGTCAGGTTGGAGAAGACCGCGATGACGCCGGTGGGGCGGCGCATGAGCACGTCCTCCAGCCAGTCGCCGCCGGGAGTGTGGTGGCCCTCCAGCTCGGAGATCGCCACGGCCAAGTGGTGCTCGCGCGCGATCTGCCCGACACCCCGGACGATCTCCGTCGGGTAGTCGCCCGCCAGTTCGTGGAAGACCAGCTCCAGCACGGCCGCGGGGCTGGAGCGCCGTCGCTGCCTGCGGAAGCCGTGCTCCCGGATGAGGTCCTCGATCATCGCGCGGGTCTCCGGCGCCACTGCGGAGCGGCCGTTCACCACCTTGGAGACCGTCGCCTTGGACACTCCCGCGAGCTCGGCGAGCTGCGCGAGGGTCAGCGGTTCTGGTTCTGATGCGGACGGCTCGTCGACAACGGTCACAAGGCGCAGTCTAACGGCGAGTTGCGCTTATGGCTCTAAATGTTTCGGTCATCGTGACAACGAAATCGGCGAACTGCCCGGCTGGCGCTTCATACCGCGCCCGAAAACTTTCGGCCCCCGGCGTGCCGGCGCTACCCGGCGAGCGACTGGGTGCCGAGCACGGTGAGCAGCGCGAGGCGCTCGGCGTCCTCGGTTCCGGGTTCGGCGGTGTAGACCATGACGCGCAGGTCGCTGCCCGTCACCGTGAGCACGTCGCAGTCCAGGGTCAGGGGACCGACGTCCGGATGGTCGATGGTTTTGCGCCCGGCCTGGTGCCGGCCGACGGTGCCGGAGTCCCACAGCTCGGCGAACCGGTCGCTGTTCGCGCACAGATCCGCGACCAGCCGCCGCAACCGCTGGTCGGCCGGGTAGCGGTCGCGGGTTGCGCGCAGGTCGGCGACCAGGGCCGTCTCGAACGCCCGCAGTGACTCCGGGGTGTGCCGGGCCCGGCTGCCGGGGCCGAGGAAGTGCCGCCACACCGCGTTGCGCCGGTCGCCGCGCCATCCGGACGGATCGCCCATCAGCGCGGCGTACGGCGGGTTCGCGATGAGCAGGGTCCAGCACGCGTCGTAGACCGCGACGGGTGTTCCGGCCAGCCGGTCGAGCATCCGCTGCACGCCGGGGGTGACGTACGCCGACACCGTCTCCGGGCCGGGCGGCGCCAGCCCGGCCAGCCGGAACAGGTGCGCGCGCTCGGTGCCGGACAGCCGCAGGGCCCTCGCCAGGGCCTCGACGACCTGCGCCGACGGGTTGGACGCACGGCCCTGTTCGAGCCGCGTGACGTAGTCGACGGAGATCCCGGCCAGCATGGCCAGCTCCTCCCGGCGCAGCCCGGTCGCGCGCCGGTGCCCGCCGCCGGGCAGCCCGGCGGCCTCGGGCGAGGCGCGGTCGCGCCAGCGGCGCACCGCTCCGCCGAACTCCGTCGTCGCCATGCACCCAAGTCTGCACCGCCGGGCGCGGTCCTGCCTGGTACCGGAAGTCCCAGGAAGCGGGGGGCGCTGGCCGGCCGTACGGCCGGGGCGGACCCTGGAGGCATGACGACAACGCTGATCACCGGAGCGAACAAGGGACTCGGCTTCGAGACCGCCCGCCGGCTCGTCGCGGCGGGTCACACCGTCTACGTCGGCAGCCGGGACGCCGGGCGCGGGCGCCGGGCCGCCGAACGGCTGGGCGCGCGCTGGGTCCTCCTCGACGTCACCGACGACGCGTCCGTGGCCGCCGCCGCGAAGACCGTCGAGGCGGACGGCGGACTGGACGTGCTGGTCAACAACGCCGGCATCGAGGAACGCACCGAGGCGAACGCGGTCACCGGCGCCGCGGGGACCACCGCCGACATGATGCGGCGCGTGTTCGAGACGAACGTCTTCGGCCTGGTGCGCGTCACCCACGCGTTCCTGCCGCTGCTGGAGCGGTCCGCCGCGCCGGTCGTGGTCAACGTGAGCAGCGGCCTGGCCTCGCTCGCCGGCGCCGCGACCCCCGGCTCGCCGGCGTACGCGTATCCGGGAGTCGCCTACCCGGCGTCGAAGACCGCGGTCAACATGATCACCGTGCAGTACGCGAAGGCGTTCCCGGGCATGCGGATCAACGCGGTGGAGCCCGGATACACCGCCACGGACCTGAACGGGCACACGGGCACGCAGACCGTCGAGGAGGGCGCCGAGATCATCGTCCGCATGGCGCAGGTGGGCCGGGACGGCCCGACCGGGGGCTACTTCGACGCCGGGGGTCCCCTTCCCTGGTGACTCGCGTCCGCGCCGGCCCTGCCCAGAAGCCATTGCCGGAATACTGACGTGCATGGCGGCGGAATCACGACACATCAGCGAGCGAATCGACCGGCCGGCGGACGAGGTCTACGAATACGCGTCGGACCCGGCCAATCTCCCCACCTGGGCTCCCGGGCTCGGCGAGGCGGTGGAGAACGCCGACGGGCAGTGGTTCGTGGTGACACCGTCGGGCCGGGTCGGCTTCGCCTTCGTGGAGCGCAACACGTACGGCGTCCTCGACCATGAGGTCACGCTGCCCTCCGGCGAGGTCGTCCACAACCCGATGCGGGTCATCCCCGACGGCGACGGCTGCGAGGTGGTGTTCACCCTGCGTCGCCTTCCGGGCGTGAGCGACGAGGACTTCGCCCGCGACGCGGGTCTCGTGCAGGCCGACCTCACCCGGCTGAAGCAGGTGCTCGAAGCGCCGGGCGCCTGAACCGGCGCCGGAATTTCGTCCGGCACGCGGGAGAGTGTGCGCGGAGAATTGGCGGGTCGCGGAGCTTCTCGAATGGCGGAATGAGTCGCTGAGGATATCGCGGGGAAACGGCGGCCACCGGCCCGGATTCCGGACGACCTCATGACGCCTGGGCTTCCTGACCAGCGATATCGCCGGTCAGGAGGTGAATGACGAAAGGCTCGTCGTGGCAGGGTGGCAGATCGTCGTCTTGCGGGTTCCGTTCGATCGGGATTCATTGCTTACCATGCGCAGTCGCTTGGGGAAGCTCATGGTTCCGGCTCGTTCCGCGGACGGTTCTCTGGCGCGAAATCGCGAATTCCGCCTGCTGTGGCTCAGCTTCACGATGTCGGTGGCGGCCGACCAGATCTTTCCGGTCACGATAACCATCGCGGCCCTCAACGCGGGTGGCACGGCCTCGACCGTCGGCGCGATCTTCACCTGCCGATGGGTCGCGATCATCGTGTTCGCGTTGCTCGGCGGGCTGTGGGCGGATCGACTGCCGCGCCGTACGGTGATGGTCGCCTCGCTGGGTTTCCAATGCTGTGTGGCCGCCGTCGGGTTGTCCGGCGACACCTCCACCTGGCTCCTCGGGCTCCTGGTCTTCCTCGTCGGAGCGGCGGAGGCGTTCCACCGGCCCGCCTACCAGGCGTGCCTGTCATCCGTGCTCACCCCCGGCCAGCGTCCGGCCGGCGCGGCGCTGACCGCCGTCTCCTGGCGGCTCGGCGCCGTCATCGGGCCCGGTCTCGGCGCGTACGTCGTGACGGCGTGGTCCGCCGGGATCGGATTTTTCGCCGTGCTGACGGCCTATCTGCTCGGCCTCGTCCTTCTCCTGCCGCTGCGCGAACCCGTCGTCAGGCCGGGACCGCGGGCGTCGGCCGTGCGGGAGATCGGCGACGGACTCGCCGAGGTCTCACGGCGGCGGTGGGTCCTGGGCGTCATCATCGCCGTCGCGCTCCAGCAGATGCTCACGATCGCGCCGGCGCAGGTCCTGTTGCCTCTCGTCTCCCGTGAGACCTTCGGCGGCGACGCCGTCTACGGAACCGCCCTCGCCCTGCTGTCGGTCGGGGGCCTGGCGGGCGGGCTGATCGGCATGAGGTGGAGACCCGGCAGGCCGGGGCTGGCCGCGATCACCGGGCTCGCTCTCTACGGCGTCGTGCCGCTCGCGCTCGCCTGGCCGGTGTCGCCGGAGTTCGTGTACGCGTGCTACATCGCCGCGGGTCTCGGGCTGGAGATCTTCGCCGTGCAGTGGGTGGTGAACCTCCAGAGGGAGATCCCGCCGGAGCGCCTCGCCCGGGTCACCTCCGTCGACTGGCTGGCCGCCTCGGTCATGACGCCCCTCGGCCTGACGCTGACCGGTCCGGCCGGCGCGGCGATCGGCCGTTCGACGCTGCTGCTGATCGGCGCGGTCGCCGGATTCGCCGTGCCGATGGCGACCGTCTTCCTGCGCGGGATGTCCCGCTTTCAAAGCGACGTCGCTCCGCTCGGCGGGGACCCCACCGCGGAGGCGGCCTCCTCGCTCAGGACGCCGTGAGCTGTCGGCCCGAAGCCGCTGCGCGGCCCGAAGCGCCGCCGTGTGTCACGGGGGCGTCAGGAAGCCGAAGTGGTCCTTGCCCACGACAACCTGGTTGCGGAGCTCCCCGACCTCCTGGATCGTCACGGTGATCAGGTCGCCCGCGTGCAACCGGAAGTCGAGTTCGGGCACGAGGCCGGTCCCGGTGGAGAGCACGACCCCGTGGGGATGGTTCTCGGAGTGGAACAGGTAGGCGGTCAGCTCGGTGAACGGGCGCCTGATCTGACTGGTGGAGGTCGTGCCGTCCCAGATGACGGCGCCCTCGCGAGCGACCGTCAGGCGGATGGCGAGGTCGGAGGGGTCGACCTCCCATGCGGGTCTGATCCCGGAGGACAGAGCGCACGCGCCGGCGTACGTCTTGGCCTGGGGCAGGTAGAGCGGGTTCTCGCCCTCCACCGACCGTGAGCTCATGTCGTTGCAGACGACGTAGCCGACGATTTCCTCGAATCGGTTCACCACAAGCGCCAGCTCGGGCTCGGGAACGTTGAGCACCGAATCGGAGCGGATGCCGACGGGTTCGCCGTCGACGACCACTCGCCAGGCGGGCGACTTGAAGAACAACTCGGGACGCTCGGCGTCATAGACCAGCTCGTAGACCGATTTGAGGGCGCTCTCTTCCACTCGTGCGTCCCGAGAACGCAGGTAGGTCACGCCTGACGCCCAGACCTCCATGGCGCCGTCCACGGGTGCGAGCGGCCGCACCTCGCTGAGCAGGCCGTCGGGGGTGGCGTCGGCGCAGATCCGCTCGATGTCCTCCTTCCGGTGCTGGAGAAGCTCGAACATGCCGGCGACCGGCAGGGTGGACAGGATGCCGTCATTCACCACCGCGACGCGTGGGCGGGGGTCGGCATGCCGCCGATACCTAACGATGTGCACTCCGGTTTCCCTTCCACCGTGAAGCGCATGACCTCAGGCGCTCCGATGCGAGCTCTGGACAAAGTCATTGTGATCGGCGACGGTGACGTTGTAAACGTTACCGATTACGTTTGCAAAGGCGGAATGGGGTGATCGGGTGACCACTGTCAGGCAGGAGTCCGGGGCGATCTACACCGATCGGGCCGCTCCCGTGGGGGAGCGCGTGGCGGATCTGCTTGCCCGGATGACCCGGGAGGAGAAGCTCGCACAGCTGGGAAGCGTCTGGGCGTTCTCGGTGATGGACGGCGGCCGGTACGCGGAGGAGCGGGCACGGACGGTCCTTCGGCACGGCTTGGGGCACGTGACCCGGGTCGCCGGAGCCACCAATCTCAAGGCCGAACAGGTGGCGCGCGTGGCGAACGCGATCCAGCGGTTTCTGGTGACGCAGACCCGGCTGGGGATTCCGGCGATCGTGCACGAGGAGGTGTGCTCCGGCTTGATGGCGCGCGAGGCGACCATCTTCCCCCAGGCGATCGGGGTCGCGAGCACCTGGGAGCCGGAGCTCAACCGGCGGCTGGCGGATGCCGTCCGTGCGCAGATGCGCGCGATGGGAAGCCACCAGGGGCTCTCACCGGTGCTGGACGTGGTGCGGGACCCGCGGTGGGGCCGGACGGAGGAGACCTACGGCGAGGACCCGTATCTGGTGGCCCGCATGGGCGTGGCGTTCATCCGGGGCCTCCAGGGCGCTTCTCCGGCGGAGGGCGTCATCGCGACGGCCAAGCACTTCGTCGGTTACGGGGCGTCCGAGGGCGGGTTGAACTGGGCGCCGGCGCACCTGCCACCTCGTCTGCTGCGGGAGGTGTATCTGTATCCGTTCGAGACGGCGGTCCGGGAGGCGGGCCTCCAGTCGGTGATGGCCGGCTACCACGAGCTGGACGGGATCCCCTGCCATGCCAACCGTGAGCTCCTCACCGATGTCCTCCGTGGGGAGTGGGGCTTCACGGGCACCGTCGTGTCGGACTACTTCGCCGTCGACGATCTCCATTCGTATCACCACTTCGCCGAGGACAAGCGGCGGGCGGCGGCTTCGGCGCTCACCGCGGGCACCGACGTCGAGCTTCCGGCGACGGACGCGTACGCGGACGCGCTGGCACGCGCCCTGGACGCCGGTGAGGTCGGCGAGGGGGAACTGGACGAAGCGGTCGCACGGGTCCTCCGGCACAAGTTCGAGCTCGGCCTGTTCGAGAACCCCTACGTCGACGAGACCGCGGTCGCGGTGACGGTGAACGCCGAGCGGCACCGGGAGGTGGCGCTCGAGACGGCTCGCCGCAGCCTCGTCCTGCTCAAGAACGAGGGCGTCCTGCCGCTGCGGCCGGGCGCCGGAACGGTCGCCCTCATCGGGCCGAACGCCGACAGCGCCCGGCATCTGCTCGGTGACTACTCCTTCGCTGCGCATGTCGAGTCGCTGCTGGAGGCGCGCGAGCGGAAGGGTCTGCTCGGCCAGACGATGACGGTGCCGGACGACCTCGAGATGGAGGAGAGCACGGACGGGGTGCCCACGGTGCGCGACGAGCTCACGGCTCGCCTGGGCGACCGGGTGCGCTACGCGCACGGGTGCGATGTGATCGACGCGTCGAGGGACGGTTTCGACGAGGCGGTCGCGGCCGCCGCGGCGGCCGACGTCGCGGTGCTGGTCCTGGGAGACCGTTCGGGGCTGACGACCCGGGCCACGACGGGCGAGTCGAGGGACCGGTCCAGCCTGGAGCTGCCCGGTGTCCAGGAGGACCTGGTCCGTGCCGTCGTCGCCACCGGCACCCCCGTGGTGGCGGTGCTCGTCGCCGGCCGGCCGGTCGGCGGCGACTTCCTGCACGAGGAGTGCGCCGCGGTGCTGATGGCCTGGCTGCCCGGGCAGACCGGGGCGCAGGCGATCGCCGAGGTGCTGCTCGGCGAGGTGAACCCGAGCGGGAAGCTGCCGATCTCCTACCCGCGCTCCGTGGGCCAGATACCCGTCTTCTACGGGCACAAGGTGTCCGGCGGACGGTCGCACTGGCACGGCGATTACGTCGACTCGCCCGTCAGCCCGCGATACCCCTTCGGCCACGGACTCGGCTACGCCCCGTTCGTCATCGAACACGTCACGCTGGACCACGCCGAAGTGACCGCCGGGGACAGCGTCACCGTGGAGGTCACCGTGGCCAACACGGGCGATCGGGCAGGCGAGGAAGTCGTCCAGCTCTACATCCGGGATCCGCAGGCGACGGTCACCCGGCCTGTGCTCGAGTTGAAGAGCTTCGCCCGTGTGTACGCCGGGCCGGGGCGGCGAACGGCCATACGGTTCCGTCTGCCGACGGGTCAGCTTGGTTTCTACAACCGCAACATGGACTACGCCATAGAAACCGGACATATTGAGGTATATGTCGGCTTCTCCTCCACTGTTCTTACCCCCGCGGGCACGTTCGCCATCACCGGCGACGCTGACCGGACCGAGGTCCGAAAGGCCTACACGGGCGCGGTCGACGTCGTGGAAGTGCCACCGGCGACCGCGTGGCCGAGATGACGGCGCGGCAGGTGGGGCGGGGTATCGGGGCGATCCGGCTGTGTCCTTTTCGGACATGCGGTCGGCGCGCTGAGAGGCCGAAATGGGTCTTGTGTTGGCATTCGTTATCGCTTACGTTAAGCGTTGGAAACGTAACCGATAACGATTGCAATGTAGAGAGGGCGGCATGGCCGACGGCGATACGCCGGTGACGATGAGCGACGTCGCGCGTCTGGCGGGCGTCTCCACCGCGACGGTGTCGCGGGTGGTCAACGGGCGTTACGGCGTCAGTGCCAGCACCATCGCGCAGGTCCGTTCGGCCATCGAGCGGCTGGGCTACGAGTCGAGCCTCGTGGCGACCAGCCTGCGCCGCAGCCGCACCAACGTTCTGGGCCTGGTGACGCACAGCTTCCAGTCCTATACGGCCGAGGTGCTCAAGGGCGTGATGGATGCCCTGCGCCAGTCCGGCTTCGACCTGATCATCTATGCCAACAGCGATCTCTACGGGACGTACTCGGAGGGCTGGGAGCAGCGGCACCTGACCCGCCTGTCGGGCACCCTCACGGACGGATGCATCGTGGTCACGCCCTGGGGTGAGGTGCGGAGCAGCACTCCGGTCGTGGTCATAGATCCGGTGAGGGACTCGACGGTGCCGTCCGTGACGGCCGACAACCTCGCGGGTGCCACCCAGGTGGTCGAGCATCTGCTCGGCCTGGGCCATCGGCGTATCGGATTCATCGCGGGCCGTTCCAGCCTCGCGGCGGCCTGGTCGCGTGAGGAGGGTTACCGCAGGGCGCTGGCCGAAGCGGGAGTTCCGGCCGATCCGACGTTGATCGGCAGGGGCGACTTCAATCCCGAGTCGGCGATCCCGCTGGCGCGCGCGTTGCTGGAAAGGCCGGACCGGCCGACGGCGATCTTCGCCGCGAGCGACGGAATGGCCCTGAAGGTTCTGGAGGTCGCGAAGGAGTTGGGGCTCGACGTTCCCGGCGACCTGTCGGTGGTCGGATTCGACAACATTCCGGAGTCGGCGCTGGCCGAGCCGGCGCTGACCACGGTGGACCAGTCGATGTACCGCCTCGGACACGAGGCCGCGCGCATGCTCAAGTCGCTGGTGACCGGCGAGTGGGAGGGCCCCCGCCAAATACTGCTTCCGACCCGGTTGGTGGTCCGCGGCTCCACCGCACCACCGCGGATCACGACACCGCAGATCACAAAGAGACCCTGACACGACGCACAGGTGCACCATCCAGGTGCACCTGGCGTTCAGGAAACACATCAAACCAGTGACGAACGGAGGTAAAGCTACACAAACCGCGTCACATACACCGAGAAGCTAGGTCGGCTGAGCGGCCCTACCCCGCTGCCGACCATCACAAGGAGTTTTCGGTATGACCTTACTGTATCACGGCAGGTCGCGTCCCATGGGCGCACGACGGCTCTCGGCGGTGATCGTCGCCGGAGTCATGGCGCTCGCGGCGGTGTTACTCGCGCCGCGGCCGGCCACGGCGGCCACGCCGTGGCTGAGTGTCTCGGATGACGGCTACGTCTCGTTCAGCGTCCCGACGGCGGACATCCAGGCCGGCATGGGCCAGGTGTCCCAGGTCGTCATCGAGGGGAACTTCGGCCCCTCCTCCTCCTGGGTGGAGTTCGGCCTGAGCCGCGGGGGCAGCGCCTATACGGGAGTCCTTGGCCCGCTCAAGCCGGGGCTGTACTACTACCAGGTCACGGGCGACGACACCAAGGGCCTCAAGGACCCGACGAACAGCACCACCGTGGCGTCCAAGCCTCTGTGGAGCACCTTCCTCGTCAAGGGCGACTCGGCGCGCCTGCTGGCGGACGCGCCTGAGGGGCAGGGCGGCAAGGTCGAGACCCTGACCTACCGGGTCAAGAAGGAGGAGCGGTCGGCCCTGGTCTGGACCCCGCCGGGGTACTCGGCCAAGGGCGGCAAGCCGTATCCGGTGCTGTACCTGCAGTCCGGCACGGACAGGAGCGCCACCGACTGGCTCGACCTCGGCCGTGCCAGGCAGATCCTCGACAACCTGTCGGCCGACGGCGCCATCGAGCCGATGGTGGTCGTGATCACCGACGGTCGCGGACCGGACGACGACAAGGAGCTCAAGGACCTCCGCAAGGCGGTCGGGGACGCCTACCGCGTCCACCGCGACCGGGAGCACCAGGCGATCGCCGGTGTGTCCGAGGGCGGGTCGCAGGCGTTGCGTGCCGCCCTGACCGGCCCCGGCCAGTTCGCCTACGCCGGCTCGTTCTCGGGCCTCCTCACGGAGGTCGCCGGTGGGAAGCCCGGCCCCGGACCGAACCCCGGTGTCAAGCTGGTGCGTCTGTACACCGGGAACGTGACCGATCCCGCGTACAACGCGACCGTCCGCCTGACGAAGGCGCTGGACCGCGCCCGCGTCAAGTACGAGTTCGACGGGGTCAACCCCGACGGCGGGGCGAACTGGACCGCCTGGCAGGAGAACCTGATCGATTTCCTGCCGCGGCTGTTCCGTAAGGCGTCGGACCACGGTCCGAGCGCCGGTCACGAGCCGCTGAAGGGCGAGTTCACCCCGCCGGCGCCCGGCACCACGCCGACGCCGTTCGTGCAGGACGGCTTCGTCACCTTCGAGACCACGACGGACTTCAAGGACGCCAAGCACGTCACGGTGTGGGCGAACATCGCTCCCGGCGGGAGCTGGCTGCGCGTCCCGCTGTCCCGTGAGGGCGACCGGTGGCGGGCGACCGTGGGCCCGTTCGAGCCGTGGTTCTACTACTACCGGCTCATCGTGGATCGGGTCGCGGTCAAGGACGCGTCGAACCCGACGAAGGTGACCACCGAGCCCACCTGGAGCACCTTCCTCGTCCCCGGTGAGAGGGCACGCCTGGTCACGGACGTTCCCGCCGGTCAGGGCGGGAAGGTCGAGAGTCTGACGTACCGCAGCAACGTGACGAACCAGGACCGGACCGCGTTGGTCTGGACCCCGCCCGGCTACGACCCGAACCGCGCGGAGCCGTATCCCGTCTTCTACCTGCAGCACGGTGGCGGCCAGAACCACACGGACTGGGTCGAGATGGGACGCGCCAAGCAGATTCTCGACAACCACTACCGTGACGGCAACCTGGTGCCGATGGTGGTCGTGATGAGCAACGGCAATGTGTCCAACTTCAACAAGGAACTGCTGGAGAACATCGACCCGGCCGTACGCGCCCGGTACAACGTCTCCGGCGACCCGTCGCAGCAGGCACTCGCCGGCCTCTCGATGGGTGGTGGACAGACGATCGGGATGCTCAAGGCGTACCCGGGCCGGTTCGCCTACATCGCGGCGTTCTCGGCCGGGTTCGGCGGCGGCACCGGCGTCGACGTGGCGGCGATCAACAACGGGACCAAGCTGCTGCGCGTGTACGTCGGCGACGTCACCGACTTCGTGTACCCGTCGTTCATGGCGGGACTGACCACGATGGACAACCTCGGCATCCGTTACGAGTTCGACGGGGTCACCCCCGGGCCGCACGGCTGGGACGTGTGGCAGAAGAACCTCATCGACCTGGCACCGCGCTTGTTCAAGCGCTGATCCCAGGCCCACTGGAGGCGACACCACCGGGCCCCCGGTGATGCTCGCCACGCACGTGAGCGTGTGAGCGCTCACATTGAGAAATCGGCGCGAGGGACAGGGCGCGGATCGTGTCATCCGCGCCCCGTCCCGGCCGATCGCTCGGCCTCAGCGGCGGCGCATGGACCCCTTGTGCGCTGTGACCCCGAAGGGGAGATCATGTCAATGAAGACGAAAAGACTAATTGTCACGGCGGCCATGCTCGCCGCCGCGAGCGCGCTGGCCGCCTGCGCCCCCGACGCGGGAGGGGGCGCGAACACCGCGGGCGGAAGCGCCGCGCCCGCGAACGACGCGGGCGGAAACAACGCGAGCAACTGCACGAACACGATCAGCAAGAAGGACCTGCCGGTCGTGACCTTCTGGGGCTGGTACCCCAACATGCAGCTCGTCGTCGACAACTTCAACAAGCAGAACAACGAGGTGCAGGTCTGCTGGACCAACGTCGGTCAGGGCGGTGACGAGTACGACAAGTTCCAGACGGCCATCTCGGCGGGCAGCGGCGCGCCCGACGTGATCATGATCGAGGCGGACCGGATCCCGACCTTCCAGATCCAGAAGGCGCTCGTCGACATCAAGCAGTACGGCTATGACGCCGTCAAGGACAACTACGGCACGGGCGCGTGGAAGGACGTCTCGATCGGCGGCGCGGTCTACGGCGTTCCGGTCGACGGCGGCCCGATGGCGATGATCTACCGGAAGGACGTCTTCGACAAGTACAAGGTCACTCCACCGAAGACGTGGGCCGAGTACGAGCAGGCTGCGCAGAAGGTGAAGGACGCGGGGGGCCCGCTGTTCGGCGACCTGGGCGCGAACGTGCCGGCCGTCCTGATGGCGTTGCAGATCCAGAAGGGCGCGAGTCCGTTCGCCTACGATCCGGCGAAGCCGGAGATGATCGGCATCAAGCTGAACGACCAGGCATCCAAGGACGTGCTCGACTACTGGGGGAGCCTCGCCAAGAAGGGCCTGGTCGGGACGCAGGACCAGTTCACGCCGGAGTACATCGCCGGTGTGGTCAACGGCAAGTACGCGACGTACATCTCGGCGGCCTGGGCGCCCGGATACCTCACCGGCGCGGGCGTCGGCAAGGGCGAGGACACCGGTAAGTGGGCGGTGGCGCCGCTCCCGCAGTGGGATCCCGGCAATCCGGTGCAGGTGAACTGGGGCGGGTCGGCCTTCTCGGTGACGAGCCAGGCGAAGAACCCCGAACTCGCGGCGAAGGTGGCGTACGGCCTCTACGCCGACGACGAGTCGCTCACCGACGGCTGGACCAACCAGATCATCTTCCCGCTGAACCTCAAGGCGCTCAACAGTCCCGAGTTCGTGGACCTGAAGGTGAACTTCTTCGACGGTCAGCAGGCGAACAAGGAGGTCTACGTCCCGGCGGCGAACGCCTACAAGGGCATGACCTACGCCCCGTTCGGCCAGTACTACTTCGACGCCATGACGAAGCAGGTCAGTGCGATCATCCAGGGCTCCGTCACCGGTGCGCAGGCCGCCGACCGGCTCCAGGAGGACGTGGTGGGCTACGCCAAGGAGCAAGGGTTCACCGTCCAGTGACACCACGGGCGGGCCGGCCGGGCGTCCCCGGCCGGCCCGCCCGTCACCCCCAGCATCGACTTCCCGGAGCCCACAATGACCCTCCTGATCGAGGAGAGTGCAGCGAGCACTCAAGAGAAAGCGCACAAGGTCCGCGGCAAGGTGCGCCTCCGTGAGCACCTGATGGGGTGGCTCTTCGTCGGGCCTTTCGCGATCGTCTTCCTGGCGCTTCTCATCGCGCCGCTCGCGTACGCGTTCTACCTCAGCCTCTGGCAGAAGAAGCTGATCGGCGGCACCAGCTTCGTCTTCCTCGGCAACTACGTGAAGGCGTTCACCGACCCGACTTTCCTGTCCGGGGCGTGGTTCGTCATCCGCTTCTCGCTCGTCGCCATCCCGCTGCAGATCGTCATCGCGCTCGCGATGGCACTCATCCTGGACGCCGTGACCTCGCTGTTCACCCGCTTCTCCCGCCTCATGATCTTCCTTCCCTACGCCATCCCCACGGTCATCGGGGCGGTCATGTGGGGATTCCTCTACAGCAAGAGCTTCGGGCCGCTCACCGACATCTTCGGATTGTTCGGCGCCACCGCGCCCGACTTCTTCAGCAGCAATCTGATCTTCTACGGCCTGATCAACGTCGTCACCTGGCAGTGGGCCGGCTACTACATGATCATTCTGTACGCGGCGCTCCAGGGAATCGACCCGACGCTTTACGAGGCCGCCCGCATGGACGGCGCCGGGAAATGGCAGATCGCGCTCCGGATCAAAATCCCGCTGATCGCCCCCGCGCTGCTCCTGATCCTGGTCTTCTCGCTCATCGGCACCCTGCAGTTCTTCAACGAACCACAGATCCTGCGCTATCTCGCGGCCGGCACGATCTCGCCGGGATTCACCCCCAACATGTACGCCTACCAGCAGGCGTTCGGGCTCGCGAACTTCAACTACGGATCGGCGATCTCCTTCGCCCTCGGCGGGATCGTGTTCGTCTGCGTCTACGCCTTCCTGTTCTTCACCCGCAAGCGGAGGAGCTTCTTCTGATGACCGGCAGCTCCCGCGCCGGCGTACGCCGCCGTCCCCAGCGCCATCTCCCGCTGCAGATCTTCCTCGGCTTCCTGGTCGTCTACTTCCTGGTGCCGTTCTGGTGGGTCATCGTCAACAGTTCCAAAGACGCTCCCGGCCTGTTCAGCGGCAGCAACACCCTGTGGTTCGCCGATTCGGTCGACTACTTTGGAAACCTCCAGCGGCTGTTCACCTTCGACGGCGGCATCTACGGCAGGTGGATCCTCAACTCCACGCTGTACGCGTTCGCGGGCGGGATCGGCGCCACGGTCCTGGCCGTCCTGGCCGGCTACGGATTCGCCAAATACCGGTTCGCCGGCAGGCGCTTCAGCTTCTCGGTCCTGCTGGGCGCGTTGATGGTGCCCGCGACCGCCCTGGTGATCCCCACCTTCATGATGTTCTCCGGGCTCGGCCTGACGAACACGATCTGGGCGGTGATCCTTCCGTCGCTGCTCAATCCATTCGGCGTCTACCTGATGCACGTGTACGCGCGCGACGCGGTGCCCGACGAGATCCTGGACGCGGCGCGGGTCGACGGCGCGGGTGAACTGCGGACGTTCCTCCAGGTCGCCTTCCCGCTGATGCGGCCCGCGGTGGTCACGGTGCTGCTCCTGTCCGCCGTGGCGTCCTGGAACAACTACTTCCTGCCCCTCGCCATGCTCTCCGACAACCGGCTCTTCCCCGTCACCGTCGGGCTCGGCCTCTGGCAGGGAATCGCCTCGGCGAACAACGCGGGTAGCACCTCTCTTTGGAGCCTCATCATCCTGGGCGCGCTCGTCTCGGTGGTCCCGCTCATCATCGCCTTCTTCACCCTTCAGCGGCACTGGCGCGGCGGACTGTCCGTCGGAGGACTGAGATAGCCCGGCCGGTGTCCGGCAGACAATCGAAATGACAGAGAGGTGTCCCGATGTCGATGACGAATCGCCCGCTGCGTAGCCAGCAGTGGTTCGGAGCGGAGGGCCGCAACGGGTTCATCCATCGATCGTGGATGCGCAACCAGGGGTTCGCGGACGACGTCTTCGACGGCCGGCCGGTGGTCGGCATCGCCACGACGTGGTCGGAACTGACGCCGTGCAACGCCCACCTGCGCGACCTGGCCGAGTCGGTGAAGCGCGGCGTGTGGGAGAGCGGCGGCCTGCCACTGGAGTTTCCGGCGATGAGCCTGGGGGAGCCGCTGATGCGGCCGACGACCATGCTCTACCGCAACCTGCTGGCGATGGAGGCCGAGGAACTGATCCGCGCCAACCCGCTCGACGGGGTGGTGCTGCTGTCCGGCTGCGACAAGACCACGCCCGGGCTGCTGATGGGCGCGGCCAGCGTCGACCTGCCCACGTTGATGATCACCGGTGGTCCGATGCTGAACGGCAAGTTCCGTGGCCGGGACATCGGATCGGGCACCGACGTGTGGCGTTTCACCGAGGAACAGCGCGCAGGCCGGATGACGGCGGCCGACTGCGCCGAGGCGGAGATCTGCATGTCCCGCAGCCGCGGGCACTGCATGACCATGGGGACCGCCTCCACGATGGCCTGCGTGACCGAGGCGCTCGGCGTCCAGCTGCCGGGGGCCGCCGCCGTACCGGCGGTCGACTCCCGCCGGTACGCGCTCGCGCACGCCGCCGGGCGCCGGATCGTGGCCATGGTCGAGGAGGACCAGCGGCTGTCCACCGTGCTCACCCGCGAAGCCTTCGAGAACGCCATCCGGGTCAACGCCGCGATCGGCGGCTCCACCAACGCCGTGGTGCACCTGCTGGCGATCGCCGGGCGCCTCGGCGTACCCCTGTCGCTGGAGGACTTCGACACGCTCACCGCCGACGTGCCCATGCTGGTGAACCTGATGCCCTCCGGCACACACCTGATGGAGGACTTCGCGTACGCGGGCGGGCTCCCGGCGGTGATGAAGGAGATCGCCCCCCTGCTGCACCTGGACCACGTCACCGTCAGCGGCAAGAGCGTGGCCGACAACGTCAGCGGTGCCCAGTGCTGGAACCGGGAGGTCATCGGCACCATGGAGGAGCCGTTCCAGCCCGCCGGGTCGGGGACCGTCGTGCTGCGCGGGTCGCTCGCGCCGTCCGGGGCCGTGCTGAAGGTCTCCGCCGCCTCGCCCCATCTGCTGCGGCACACCGGACAGGCGCTCGTGTTCGACCGGATCGAGGACTACATCGCCGTGGCCGACGACCCGGATCTGGACGTCACCGCCGACACGGTCATCGTGGTACGCAACGCCGGACCACGCGGCTACCCCGGTTTTCCCGAGGTGGGTAACATGCCCATGCCGCGGCGGCTGCTCACCGAAGGGGTCACCGACATGGTGCGGATCTCCGACGCCCGCATGAGCGGCACCGGCTACGGCACCTGCGTCCTGCACGTGGCCCCCGAGGCGTCGGTGGGCGGCCCTCTCGCACTCGTGCGTACCGGCGACGTGATTCGGCTCGACGTCCCGGCGCGGCGTCTGGACCTGCTGGTCGACGCCGCGGAGCTCGAGCGCCGTCGCGCCGCCTGGCAGCCCCCGCGACCGGCCGCCGACCGTGGATGGGTGCGTCTGTACAGCGAGCACGTCCTCCAAGCCGACAAGGGCGCGGACCTGGACTTCCTCACCGGCGGCAGCGGCAGCGCCCCGCCCCGCCACTCACACTGATCATCCTCGTGGACCGGCGCCCGCCGCGGAGACCGTGCGGGACCTCGGCGGACGCCGGTCCGGCGGGCCTCAGGTCACCAGGCCCCTGCGGTAGGCGTAGACCACGGCCTGCACGCGGTCACGCAGGCCGAGCTTGGTGAGGATGCGCGAGACGTACGTCTTGACGGTCTCCTGGCTGATCACCAGCTCCGCGGCGATCTCGCCGTTGGACAGGCCGTCGGCGATGAGGCGCAGCACCTCCAGTTCGCGCGGGGTCAGCGCGACGTCGTCCGGTGTGCCCTCGGCGGGGCGGATCCGCGCCGCGTACCTGCCGACGAGCTGCCGCGTCACCTCGGGGGCCAGCAGCGCGGCACCCGACGCGACGGTGCGGATGCCGTGCAGCAGCTGCGCCGGGGGAGCGTCCTTGAGCAGGAACCCGCTCGCCCCCGCGCGCAGCGCCTCGTACACGTACTCGTCCAGGTTGAAGGTCGTCACCACGAGCACCTTGACCGGATGCTCCACCCCGGCGCCGGCCAGCAGGCGGGTCGCCTCGATGCCGTCGAGCACCGGCATGCGTACGTCCATCACCACGATGTCCGGGTTCAGCCGGCGGGCGAGGTCGACCGCGGCGCGACCGTCCCCGCACTCGCCCACCACCTCCAGGTCGGGCTGGGCATCGATGATCGTCGCGAACCCGGTGCGGATCAGCGCCTGGTCGTCGCAGACCAGGACCCGGACCGGCGCGTTCACGACGGGCTCCCCGCGGGGATGCGCGCTCGTACGACGAAGCCGCCGTCCGCCCGCCCGGCGCTGAACTCGCCGCCGAGGGCGTCCACGCGGTCGCGGAGCCCGGCGAGGCCCCGGCCGCTCCCGCCGGGCGAGCCGGCCCGCGAGCCGGAGCCGTCGGTGCCGACCTCCACGGTGATCTCCTTGCCATAGCGCACACGGACCACCGTGGGGCTGCCGTGGGCGTACTTGAGAGCGTTTGTCAGGGATTCCTGGACGACCCTATAGGCCACGACTTCGGCGCTGCCGCGCGATTCCGCCGGCGTGCCCTCCTCGGTGAACTCCACCGGCTGCCCGGCCCGGCGGGTCTGCTCCACGAGGGTGTGCAATTCACCGACCGACGGCATCGTGTCGGTGTCGTGGTCGGGGTTGAGCAGGTCGAGCAGGTGCCGCAGGTCGGCGATGGCCAGCCGGCCGGTGTCGGTGACGGCACTCAGGGCCGCGTCGAGCCGATCGGGCGCGGTGGTCAGGTAGCGCGCCGCCTCGGCCTGTACGACCATGGCCGTCACGTGGTGGGTCACGACGTCGTGAAGTTCGCGGGCGATGCGGGTGCGTTCGGCGGCGCGGGTGGCCTCGGCGATGTGGCGGCGGCGTTCGGTCTCGGCGGCCCGGGTGGAGCGCATCCAGGCCCCGATGCCCCACGCGAGGACCAGCGTCAGGTAGAACACCACGTACCCTTCCACCTTCTCCGTCGCGCCGAGCCGGTCGAGCGCGACCGCCAGCGGCACGTACGCCATGGAGAGGAGGATCACGGTGGCACGCCGGTGGCGCTCCAGATGGGCGCCCGTGCTGATCAGCGCGACGGTCATCGCGTTGCTCGCGAAGACGTGGTAGGCGCGGATCTGGTCGAGGACGAAGCCGAGCGTCACCAGAGCCAGACACACGGCCGGCCACCGGCGGCGCACGGCGAGCGGAAGGCACTCCAGAGCGATCACCACGAGCGCCAGTGCGTCGAGGGGACGGACGGGCAGGTCCCCGACCTGCGTCCCCTTGCCGTAGAGCGCCGGTATCAGGGACACAACGGCCAGCAGCAGCCCGAACGGTGCATCCCGGACCACGACGTCGCACCGCCGCCACAGGTCGGTGACCCGCCGTAAGTCGATCACTGGGTGAGCGTAGCGGTCGCGTCCGCCCGGGCGCCGCGCCGCATGGGGACCAGGTTGCCGCGCCGGCGGGCCAGCCACAGGAACACGACCGTCAGCGCCAGGCCGAACACCACCGCGTACGGGCTCGCCTCCGGACCGAAGTCGCCGCCGGTGAGCAGGGCCGGGCCCGACGTCACGCTGTTCAACAGCCCCTCGCTCGCGCCGTTGCCGGAGACCTCGGTGCTGAAGATGCCGGCCGCGGCGAAGTTCCAGCCGAAGTGCAGGCCGATCGGCAGCCACAGGGTGCGGGTGGCGGCGTAGGCGGCGGCGAGCATGCCGCCGGCCTCGATCGCGATGGCGATCGCGCCCCACAGGTTGGCGTGCTCGTTGGTCAGGTGCATCAGGCCGAACACCAGGCTGGTCAGCACCAGCGCGATCCACGTGCCGGCCCATCCCTCGACGATCCGGAACAGCACGCCGCGGAACATCAGCTCCTCCGTCACCGCGGCGGCGGCCATGAAGCCGAACAGCCCGGCCGCGCCCGTCACCGAGCCGAGGCCGTCGACCCGGTAGTACCCCAGGAAGGCGAGGTTCACGATGACGGCCGCGAACATCCCGACTCCGATCAGCAGCCCTCGGCCGACGGCGGGGACGGCGCCTTCCCGGGCCACCTCCACCGGCGCGCGGCGCTCGGACCATCGCACCGCCCAGCCGTACACGAACACCGCGAGGACGGCTGTCGCGACACCGAAGATCAGGGTGAGGAACGCGTTCCCCTGCACCGCGCCCACGGCCGCGTTGCCGGCGAAGGCGACCAGCGCGACGGGCACGAACTGCTTCAACAGTCGCATGACGACTCCTTCGGGAGATTCCGCGACCGGAGCGCCGCGGCTACGCCGAGAACGCTAGGGATCCGGCGGCCGGGAATCGTCACCGTGCGGTGGACATTCGCCGGTAGCTCTCACGGGGGACACGTACGCGCAATCGACCCCAGGCCGGTGAAACCGCCAGGTCAGGGGTGAAACCGGCGTGAAGCCGCGATGAATCCGGCGGCCCGGAAGCTCTTCTCGTACGCCGGGAGGTACCCGGCGGAGAGAGGAGACGCGTCATGGCGGACCTCAGTGCCGTCCGGGCCGACGGCCTGGTCAAGACCTTCGGCGACTTCCGGGCCGTGGACGGAATCGACCTTCACGTACGGCAGGGCGAGATCTTCGGAGTGCTGGGCCCCAACGGAGCGGGCAAGACCACCACCCTCCGGATGCTCGCCACCCTGCTCCCCATCGACGGCGGCCATGCGGAGATCTTCGGCGTCGACGTCCGGCGGGAGCCCCACCGCATCCGGCAGCTGGTGGGCGTGACGGGCCAGTACGCCTCGGTGGACGAGGACCTCACCGCGCGGGAGAACCTGTGGCTGTTCGGCCGGCTGCAGGGCCTGACGAGCACCCGGGCCAAGAGCATCGCCGGCGACCTGCTCGCCCGCTTCGACCTTCAGGAGGCGGCCGACCGTCCCCTGTCCCAGTTCAGCGGCGGCATGCGCCGCCGCCTCGACCTGGCGTCGAGCCTGATCACCCGCCCGCCTCTGATCTTCCTGGACGAGCCCACGACCGGCCTCGACCCGAGAACCCGGGGCCAGATGTGGGACACCATCCGCGAACTGGTCACCGACGGTTCCACGATCCTCCTGACCACCCAGTACCTGGACGAGGCCGATCAGCTGGCCGACCGCATCGCCGTGATCGACCGGGGCCGGAAGGTCGCCGAGGACACCCCCGACGCGCTGAAGACCCAGGTCGGCGAATCGACCCTGCAGCTCAGCCTGGCGGAGGGCGCCGACACCGCCCTGGGCGCGGACGTCGTCCGCCGGCTGCTGGGCGAGGACCCGGTCCTGAGCCCGGAATCGGGACGCATGAACATCCCCCTCCCCGACCCCGACCGGGCCGCGGACGTCCTGATCGGCCTGCGGGAGGCAGGCCTCGGCATCTCCTCGGTGAGCGTCGCCAAGCCGACGCTGGACGAGGTCTTCCTGGCGCTGACCGGCCACGGCGCCGACGACGAATCCCAGACCAAGCCCCAGATGGAGGCGGCCCGATGACCACGACCACCGTTACCCCGACCCCGCTCGACCCCCGGCGCGTCGACCCGTCCGTCGTGGTCGCCCGCACGACGTCCCACACTTCACTGCAGGAGACCTGGGTCCAGACCCTGTCCATGGCGTGGCGTGCCCTGAAGAAGATGCGCCGCAAGCCCGAGCAGTTCTTCGACGTCCTCATCCAGCCTCTGCTGTTCACCGCGATGTTCGCGTTCATCTTCGGCGGCGCGATCTCCGGCAGCGTGTCGGACTACCTCCCGGTGCTGATCCCCGGCATCCTCGCCCAGACGGCCCTGACCGTCTGCATGGCGACGGGCGTGCAACTGCGCGAAGACATGGACAAGGGGGTCTTCGACCGCTTCAAGTCCCTGCCGATCGCGAGGATCGCCCCTCTGGCCGGCCCGATGATCGCCGATTTGATCCGTTACGGCATCGCGTCGGTGCTGACGGTCGTCACCGGCCTGCTCATCGGTTACCGCCCCGGCGGCGGTGTGCTCGGCTGCGTCGGCGGGATCGCGCTCACCGTGATCGCGGGCTGGTCGCTGGCGTGGATCTTCACCTGGCTGGGCACGATGGCGCGTTCCGCGCAGAGTGTCCAGGGGATCTCAATGATGATCATGTTCCCGCTCACCTTCCTGTCCAACGCCTTCGTCCCCGCCGAGACGCTGCCCGGCTGGCTGGAGGCGTTCGTGAAGGTCAACCCGGTGTCGCACGTCGTCTCCGCGGTGCGCGACCTGTTCAACGACGGGGCCGTGACGGCCGAGGTCGGCTGGGCGGTCATCGGCTGCGCGGTAGTCGTCGCGGTCTTCGCCCCACTGGCGGTCCGCTCGTACTCCCGCAAGATGTAGCCGGTGTCAGAACAGCCGTTCCAGGACGGCACGCGCCTCGGCCAGCAGGTCGGGGCCGCGTCGTTCGCCGTACTCCGCCTCGATCCGGGACATGACGCCGGGGGCGATCCGTTCGGCGTGCTCGGACAGGACCGACCACTGCAGCGTCGGGACGAACCGGTTGTAGGCGAACCTGTCGGCGAGCACGAGCAGCCGCACCGCCTCCTCGGCGGGCAGCGCTCCCTTCCGCAGGCCCCAGATGCCCAGCCCGGCGAGCACCATCCCCATCACCGGGTAGTCCGTGTGATCCAGCGTGAAGGCGGTCCGGACTTCGGCCCGCAACGACTCGAAGAGGTCCGCGCCGTCGTCGCCCTCGCCGTACAGGGCGAACGCCGAGAGCGCGACGACCTCGCCCAGGGCGCCCCACCGTGTGAAAGCGTCCTCCGCGCCCGGGACGCACAGGTTCCGCAGCGCCTCTGCGGTCTCGCGGTGCCGCCGCAGTCCCTCGGCGACGTCGCCGTCGGCGAGGGTCAGCTGGGCCCTGGCGGCCGCGACCGACAGGACCTCCCCGTAGGTGCCCTGGGAGGCGAGCGCCTCCAGGTCGTCGACCATGCGCGCGGCCTCGTCGCGGCGGCCCTCGGCGAGCGCCGCCATGGCGAGGGCGGCGCGGATCTGGACGGCGTCGTCCACCGCTCCGAGGCGTTCGAGCACCGGGAGCGCCTCGACAGCATGCCCGGAGGCCGACGCGGAGTCACCGAGGTGCGCGTACAGGCTGGCCAACTGCGTGTGCAGCACCGCCCGGTGCCAGGGACCGCCGTCATCGCCGACGAGTTCGAGGGCGGCTCTGGCCGCTTCGATCGCGCCGACCGGGTCGCCGACGTTCTCCCGGCCGTGGCTCAGCCAGTGCAGCGCGATCCGGCGGATCATGGGGTCGGGATCGGCGGTCAGCTTGTCCAGGCCGTGCTCGGGATCCGACGCCGCTGCGAGCAGGGCGGTCACCGTCGCCCGGAGGGCGGGGTTCGCCGAGTCGGCGCCCAGCCCGGACAGCAGCCGCGCCAACGTCCCGGACTCTCCCAGGGGGACGATCATGGTGTTGAACAGCGCGATGCTCAGGGCCGCCCGGGTCCGGTCGAGGAGCCGGGGCGGCGGCGTCCAGCCGCTCAGGGCGGCGGCGACGGCGGGGGTGAGCACGATGCTGCGCGGATGGTCTCCGCGGATCGACCAGAAGCCGCCCAGAGCCGAGAACAGCATCACGACCGCCTCCGGGTCGGGGTCGGCGAGGGCCTCGCGCAGGATGTCGGAGAGGTTCGTCTCCTCCGCACGCAGCCGGTCCATCGCGTCGACCTGCTCCGGTGAGTACAGCCGGGCGCCGTGCCGGCCGGCGTGACCGACGGCCCACGCGCGTACGGCGGCCCGCGCCTCGTCGGTCTCGCCGGCCGAGTCCAGCCGCACCCGGCCGAACTCCCGCACCGTCTCGAGCATGCGGTACCGGACGCCCTCGGCCGTCTCCACGACGGTGAGCAGGGACTGCTCCACGAGCTCCTCGACGTCGCCGAGAGCGCCGTCGCCGAGCACCTCCTCGGCCGCGTCGAGGGCGAAGCCGTCCGGGAAGGCCGAGAGGCGGCGCAGGGCCCGGCGCTCCCGCTCGCCGAGAAGGTTCCAGGACCAGTCGATCACGGCCAGCAGCGTCTGGTGCCGGGAGGGGGCGCTCCGGTCACCGCCGCGCAGCAGCGCGAACCTGTCCTCCAGCCGTCGGGCGATCTCGGCCGGTGACATCACCCGCACCTTCGCGGCGGCCAGTTCGATCGCGAGCGGCAGGCCGTCCAAGCGGGCCACGACGGCGCGTACGTCGTCCTCGTCGAGGTGCACTCCGGGCCGGGCCGCGGTGGCGCGGTCGCGGAACAGCTCGATGGCGTCACCGGTCCCCAGCTGGGGCAGCGGATAGACGCGTTCGGCGGCGATCGCCAGCGGCGAGCGGGTCGTGGTGAGGACGCGCAGCTCTCGTGTGGTCGCGGTCAGATAGGCGACCAGGTCGGCGACCGCCTCCACCAGATGCTCGCAGTTGTCGAGCACCAGCAACGTCGGGGCCGGGTCGAGCTGCTGGGCGATCCGGGCCCGGACGTCGGCGCGTTGCCGCGGGGTGAGCGTGCGGCGTCCGGTCACCGAGTCGCGGACGCCGAGCGCCGACCCGACCTCGCCGACCAGGTCCTCGGGCGCGGTCACGCCGACCAGTTCGACGAAGTGCACCACCGGCTGCGGGGCCTCGCGGGCGACGGCATGGGCGAGCCGGGTCTTCCCGAGCCCGCCCGGACCGAGGATCGAGACCACCCGGGAGGTGGCGAGCAGGGCCCGTATCCGCCGGAGGTCGTCGTCGCGGCCGAGCAGCGGGGTCGTGTCGAAGCGCACACCGACGCGCACGGGGTTGTCGAGGGCCAGCAGCTCACGATGGACCCGCTGCAGCTCCGGGCCGACGTCGGCGCCGACCCGGTCGCGCAGCTCCGACCGATAACGCTCGAAGCGGTCGAGCGCGGCGCCCGTTCCGCGCACCGCGGCCTCGCTGTGCAGGAGATCGGCGAGCAGCCCCTCGTCCCCGGGGTGGGCGCGCGCGGCCTCCTCGAGCTCGGGCAGGGCGATGTCGTGGTCACCACTGCGGCTCCGGGCCCGGGCGAGCACGACCCGCGCGGCCGCCAGATCGCGTGCCGCGCGCCGGCGCACCTCGGCCAGCGGGCCGCCGCCCTCCGGCGGCAGCGCTCCGACGCCCAGCGCGAGCGCCTCCTCGGCCGCCGCGGCCGCGGCGGCCGGGTCCTCGACGAGCAGCGCCCGCGCCCGGTCCGTCAGACCATGCAGTCGGCCCGCGTCGATTCGATCGGGCGGGACATCGAGCCGGTAGCCGCCCCCCTCCGTGACCAGCGCCTCCGGCCCCACGACCGACCTGGTCCGGGACACCAGGACCTGCAGCGCCTTCGCCGGATTGGCCGGTTCGTCGTCCCCCCACACCTCTGAGACGAGGCGGTCCGCGCTCACGGTCCGGGAAGCGGACGCGAGGGTCGCGAGCAGTGCCTGAGCCCTCTCGCCGACCACCGGCTGCCCCCGCCACCGCACCCCGGCGAGCAGGCTCAGGTCGATCGGCATGGCGCCAGTCTAGGCTTCACCGAGCCGTCCACCCGTTCTCGTTTTACCTATCTGGAGGCCGGACCATTACGCGCGGATCATGTCTGCCATGTGGGCTTCGCTCCGATTCTGGGGGACGGCGCTGCTGGGACTGGCTGCCCTCCCCGTCGTCGTCATGCTGATCGCCGATGGTCCCGTCGCCCGTGACGGGACCATAGTGGAGGCCCTCCGCGCGGGTGTGATGCTGCTGGCGGGAGCGTGGGCGGGCGGGCGGGCCCAAAGCCGGAGTATCGGGCGAATCCTCCTGTTCGGCGGACTGCTGGGCGTGGTCCGGCTGGTGTGCGAGCTTCCGGGCCTCGTCATCGCGTCCGACGAATTGGCCGCGAGCTGGGATTCGTGGCTGCACTACTGGATCTTGGTACCGCAGGTCATGACGCCGCTGCTGCTCGCCACCGCCATCTTTCCTGACGGGCGCCCGGCGCTGCCGATCGCCGCGAAGCTCTCGGTGTTCGCCGTCGTGGTGGCATCGCTCACCGCCGCCACCTACAACTGGCCGCGCAGCGACGGCGGCGCCGGCGGCAACCCGGCGGCGCTGCCGCCGCGCCTCGGCGACGTGCTGCTAGTGATCACACTTGCCGCCGTCCTCGTGGCGATCGTCTGCGTGCTCGCCTCCCTGGCCGTCCGATGGAAGAGGGGCGAGGCGGCTTTACGGCGGTCCCTGCTCCATCCTCTCGCCGCGCTGCTCCTCGGCATCGCGTACCAGCTGCTGCGCCCCGTATTGCCCGGGGTGCCCGGCGACACGTGGGAGGTGTTCCTCCCGATCTACTGCGCCGTCCTGGCCCTCGCCGTACGCCCGCTCGCTCTGGGAAGGCCTGGCTACGGCTTCGGCTGACCTCACCGTCGATCCGGCCGTCCGCCGTTCGTGTAGAGGGTGAGACCGGGGGCGTTCCCGGCGAACCCAACCACGGAGGAGAAACGGCATGGGCAAGGTCGTCGCGATCGAGCATCTGACACTCGACGGCGTCATGCAGGCACCGGGGCACCCCGACGAGGACCTCCGCGACGGGTTCCGGCACGGGGGATGGGCCACCCGGCGCCAGGACCCCGCCATGCAGGAGGCGATGGGCGCGCGGATGACGGACGCCTGGTCCCTGCTGGCCGGCCGGACCACCTACGAGCGCTTCGCGGACTACTGGCCCGCTCAGGAGCCGAACCCGTTCACCGACGCGCTCAACCGCGTACGGAAGTACGTCGCCTCCACCACGCTGACCGAGCCGCTGACCTGGCAGAACTCCACCCTTCTCAAGGGCGGCGCCGCGGACGCGGTAGCCGGTCTGAAAGAGGAACTGGACGGCACCCTCGTGGTGTTCGGCAGCGGAGTGCTGGTCAGGTCGCTGCTGCCGCGCCGCCTGGTCGACGAGTTCGTCCTCCTGATCCACCCGGTGGTGCTGGGCTCCGGGCGCCGGCTGTTCGAGGAGACCCCGCCGGAGTCCTTCGAGCTCGTCGACTCCACGACGACCCGGACCGGCGTCGTCATCGCCACCTACCGACCCGGCGCGAGGTAAGAATGATGACGGCGAGGAGACAGGCCCCTGCCGCGCTGCTGTCAGGTTCGGCTGGGGACCGACTGGTGAGCGCTTTCTCCGACAGCCTGGACGAGTTGGTCTCGTACGTCGCGGGGCCCGGCCGGTAGGAGAGTGGTCAGATCGGTGTCGTGGGCCTCAAGGCATCCGGCGCGGATGTTGGAGAAGATCGAGAGCGTGTGGGTGATCTGGTAAGGGTCCTGGCCGCTGCCGGCCAGTGCCTCGCGCGCTGTGGACAGAGAGATCGGCTGGTAACAGACCGGGCGGTTCAGCGTGTCGCTCAGCACCTCGGCGATGTCCTGACCGCCGACCGCCTCGACGCCCTCCAGTTCGTAGGTCTTGCCCGCGTGCCGGCTGCGGCGGCCCGAGGCGAGGTCGCGCTGGGTCTCCGTGGCGACCCGGACGGCGACCTCGGCCAGGTCCTCCTTCGCCACGATGGACACTCGCCCGGCGCCGAACGCGGCGGCGAAGACGCCGGTCTCGGCGGCCGATGCGGCGGCGGCCGTGGCGAGGCCGGCCGCGACCTCGGCGTACAGGCCGTTGCGCAGGATCGTCACATCGAACGGGGCCGCGGCGAGGCGCGCTTCGGTCCAGCGGTGCGGCAGCGCGATCGTCAACAGGTCGCCCGACCTCGCCAGGCTGGTGTAGACGACATGCCGGACGCCCGCCGCGCCGGCCGCGTCCACCACCGCGCCATGGCGGGCCAGCACCACGTCGTCCTCGGCGTATCCGGCCGAGACGAACACCAGGACGTCAACGCCTCGGAAGCCCTCGGTAAGTGAGGTCGGATCGTCGAAGTCGATCCGGCGTGCGGTTGCCCCGTCGCCCGAGCGAGTGCCGCCGGCCACGTCAAGGCCGTCCTCGGCGGACAGACCACGGAAGATCAGGCCGCCGAGCCCGCCGGAGATGCCGGTGACGAGAATCATTCGAAGCTCCTTGATGTTGGTGCAGGCTGGAACAGCACCCGATCATCCGCGCCCCGCTGCGGCATCGTAAGGAGGCACTTTCGTGTCAGTCACGAACACGGCGGTAATCCCACAGGTCAGCGGCCCTGTTCCCACGGGACCGTGCGGTGATGACGACTGTGGGATCCGCGATGTGCTCGACCGGCTCGGTGATCGGTGGACCGTGCTGGTGCTGGTCGAGCTGTCCAAGGGAACGCGCCGCTTCCGGGAACTGGAGCGGGCGATTCCCGGTATCTCGCAGCGGATGCTCACGCTGACGACCAAACGGCTGTGCCGCGACGGGCTCGTCGAACGGACCGTCTACCCGACCACCCCGCCGCAGACCGACTATCGGCTTACTCCGATGGGCAAGAGCCTGGCGGACATGGTGTTCGCCCTGGCCGACTGGTCCCGCGATCACAAGGACGCCGTCGCCGCGGCCCGCGGCCGCTGGGATCAGGAGCACCTGTGAGTCTCGTGGCGCGATGCCGTCCGCGGGCCGATGAACTCCGCCCGCGACGACCGGCTCGCCTGGGCATGGTTCCCGTCCACTGAGGCAGCTAGGACGGGAACACCGGGCTGATCGTCACCGCCAGGGGCGCCTCCGTGAGGCGCTGGCCGTTCGGCTCCGAGCACTACGCGACCACGATGAGCGCCGCTGTTGACGACCTTCTGGCCGGTGGTTACGACTGCTTCTATCCACCTCAGCAGAGCTGCGACCGGCCCCAGTCGAACGGCTACTTCCGGGTCGCCCTCCGTAGTGATCAGATCGTCTCGGCCCAGTTCGGCATCGGCAGCCTCATCGAGTCGGGCCGACAACGACACCCGCTCAGCGAGGAGTTCCCGCACGGCCTCAACTTTCTCACCGAGGCGGTTCGCTCTTACCGAAGCGGTCCGCCGTCCGGTCACCGAGCGCATCGAACAGTCCCGGCGATCCGGCACCAGCTTCACCGGCATCGTGGCCGGAACGGTCGTGATCATCGACGCGCGCCGGGGCACTGCCGAGGGAGATGATCTCGTGGCGTAATTCGACATCCAGATCGGCGCACCGCTGGCCGCGACTTTATCGCGCAGGCCGGAGCAGGACATCGGACCGCTGATAGCGTCGCGGCTCCTCATGGATGAACACGTTGCTGTTGCGGGGAGCACTCACGCGCCCTTCCCCTGATGTGCGGACCGGGCCCGCGACGGGTCAGGAGGAGTGGATCTCGGAGTCCGGCCAGGTCCCGTCATCGGTGAACTGCGAGCCCCAGTAGTACGGGTTCACCTCGCGGAGGGTGCGGGCGCTCCAGCCCGCCTCGCCGGAGCCGCCGGGCACGGCGACCTCGACGTCGGGTCCCCATAGGGCCAGGCGCTCCTGCGGACCGGGCTCGACCCGTAGCGAGTCATTACTGGTCTTGGTTCTTCTCCGCCTGACGCTGCTGCTCGCGATGGGCGCGGCGCTGCTCCTCGGCCCGCTCCCGGCAGCGGCGGAGGAACTCATCGTCGTCGTCGGGGTTGGAGGGGACGAACCGGCCCGGCCGGTCGTACTCGGGGAAGCGTCCGCTGTTGCCCTTGTACGGCAGCCCGCCGGGCCGCGTCACGCTCTGCGGCCGACCCAGGACCAGCCACAGGATCGATCCGACCTCGGGGAGGAACAGGACGATAATGATCCACAACCCCTTGGGCAGGTTGCGGCAGTCCTCCTCCGCTGTGACGATCACGTCGATCAGGCAGAAGATCCATAAGGCGAGCAGAACCAGGCCGAACCCGCCGTAAATGAGGGGCATCCCGAATCCTCCCAGTGTCAGACGCGCAGAGCGTAGTGGATCCGATCTTCGTCTGGCGCGGCTTTCCCGATACGTGATCTTTTCCGATGCGGCGCAAAAGCGTGGAGCGGGTGACGGGAATCGAACCCGCGCTGTCAGCTCGGGAACAGGCTACTGATCTTGCCCACTTGAGCTGGGAAAACAGAGGGTTCAGGTCAAGGCCGGTCGAGTGACCGTGAGTCCCCGCGGCTCTCCCCTGATCGTCAACCGAACGGGCACGCGAGCGTCCTTCCGCTCTCTTGCCGAGCCGGTACTCGTGGGGAGCGCTCCTACCTGGCGCGGAGCTGTGCGCGGAAAAGCAGTGGCGGCTTGCCGAACCGGGGTGTTAGAAGGGCGCCGTACAAAGGGCGGCGGCGGGAGAGGCTGGCTACGTGGGGATGATCAGTAGGGTTGTGGCTGGGGACGTGCCGATCGCGGCGGAGGACCATGGGGGAAACGGCAGGGACGTTCTCCTTCTCCATGGGGGAGGACGATCCCGCAGGGATTGGGATCCCTTCGCGGGGCTTCTCACCAGCAACGGATTCCGTGCGGTCTCGATGGATCTCCGTGGGCATGGGGAGTCCGGTGAGGCGCCGTGGTCATGGGACGAGGCGCTCGCGATGTCGCTGCCGTTGCCGAGGAGTATGGACTTCACCGGCCTATGATCGTCGGGCATTCGCTCGGGGGTATGTTCGCCGCGTTGTGGGCCGGCGAACATGCGGAGTGTCCGCTGGCGGTGAACCTTGATGGTCATGGCAATCCGACGCGGCCGGACCAGTTCTTCGGCCTCGATGAGGTCTCGGCAGCCGATGCCTGCCGGGGATGACCGGGTTCCTGGCGGAGATGGGCCGAGGGCTTCCGGAGGGGTTCCTTCAGGTCATGAGGGAGATAGACGCCCTGGACCTGTTCGCCGTCTAGCGCGCTGTGCGTTGTCCGCTCCTTGTCGTCAGCGGTGACGCTTCGGCTTTCGCAGGTATTTTCCCGGAGCATCTCGTCCCGGCGTGGAACGCCTACTGCCTCTGGATCGAAGGGCAGCTAGCATCGGTCACTCGGGAGCTGCCTCTGGTTCGGCACGTGTCACTGGGGACAGGGCATGATCCTCATATTGAGGATCCCAAGATCCTGCTGAGTATTTTGATCAAACACCTGGATCAGGGCCAGGAGAAGTGGAACGGGTGACGGGAATCGAAACCCGCGCTGCCAGCTTGGGAATAGGCTACTGATCTTGCCGTGCTGAGCTGGGAAAACAGGGGTGCAGGTCAGGGCTGGCCGAGTGACCGTGAGTTTCCCTGATTCACCGCTGATCGCCCTCCGTTCTGGCACGCATCTGGCACGTGATCAAGGTCGTGACCTGGCCGCTTCTCTACCTGGTCTCGCGTTGGTCATTCAAGTCGAGCAGGGAGACAATTCCTGACGTGTACTCCATCTATCAGGAAGGAAGCGAAGCCGGGCGGTTCGCAGCCCAGATCTACCGGGGGCTGCGTGAGGGCGACCTTCGCGCCGAGCCGTTGGTCGAGCTTGCGTGCCTAATGGAGGAACTTGATGCAGGCCGCGCTCCGGTGAGAGAGATCCTAGAACGCCCGACAGCGGAGTTGACATCTGAGGAAGTGGCCCATCTCGGGCGGGACCTGCTTAGGGTGACAGGCTTCGATCAACTATGGGCCACGCTGGAGACAGCAGTGAAGGTCGTGGAAAACGAAGTCCGCGCCTCAGGTATCGATGTGGTGCTGACGATCGTGATCCCGGACTGGGATGACAGCGGCTGCGCGAGGGTGGAGTGCTGCGGCGGTTGTGGCGGTCCTGCCATCTGGCCGAGCAGCGGACGAGACGTCGACGTCGCCCTTGTCGAGATCGCAGACGCAGTTCAGGACGTCGTGATGGAGCACATCTGGGGAGTGTGGCCGACCTGTCCCGAGCACCGGCTTGGCTTACATGCTGCCTTGGTGGAGGGCACCGCAGTATGGCAATGCGCGGGCAAGGGCCTCCACACTGCGGCTGCCATCGGTGACCTTGGCCTGAGTGCTCGCCAAAGGCATTCTCGCCGTTCGAAGTGAGGAGATGCATGAGGCTCGGTCATATCCAAGGCCATACGTTGGTCTGGGCCTTCTCGCTTGGAGCGGGTGACGGGAATCGAATCCGCGCTGTCAGCTTGGGAAGTCTTGCAAGATGATGCGGCTTGAGCTGCGAAAACGGTGACCTGGGCGTATGCCGATCAAGTTACCGCGAGTCCCCGTCCCCGCCCCGTGGCTGCCCGATGATCGCCGACTGCACGGGCACCCCGCGCCGCGTCCCTGCCGCTAGCGATATCGCGAGCGTAGACTCGGGGCATGAGCGCCGGGCATGCGCATGAGGAGCTTCATCACCTGGTTGACCGGCTGTCGCCGGACCAGGCAGGTCGGCTGCTGCGGTTGGTCAAGACAGACCCGGAACTTGCTGAGGCCGCGAACGAAGATCTATCGGAACCGGTACGGCGTCGTCGGCTGTCGATCGCGGGGATCGGCGCATCCGGAGAGGGCGATCTGTCGGAACGGGTCGAAGATCTGCTGGCGGAGCGATTCAATCGGTCGGTGTGACCGCTACGCTCCTGGACACAGGGCCGCTGATCGCCGTTGTCGACCGCGATGACAAGCACCATGCCTCGTGTGTGCGTCTCCTGGAGCAGTTAGCAGGGCCGTTGCTCCTTCCTTCGACCATCCTGATCAAGGCTGCTTGGACGATCAACAGGCATATGGGACCGGCCGTACATGCGCAGTTCCTTGATCTCGTCACGGAGGAGTTCGAGCTGGTCGATCTGTTTGCCGCTGACGTACGACGTATGGCCGAACTCGTCCGGCTATACAAAGATGCTCGTCTCGACCCTGCCGATGTGTCTGTGGTCGCAATCGCCGAGCGTCTGGAAATCACACAAATCGCGACGATCGACCGGCGCGATTTCGGCCTGATCCGGCCCCGGCATGTGGCGGCGTTCAGGCTGCTGCCGGAGGTGCTCGCTTAGCTCTTGGAGCGGGTGACGGGAGTCGAACCCGCGCTGTCAGCTTGGGAATTGCATGGATCACGCCTCGTAGGCCCGCTGAGCTGGTCGTCACGCCTGTCAAGAGTGACCGTGATTGACCCCTCGTCACCCTGTCTAATTGCATGCTAATTGCACGGTGATCACGGCGTGACGTGGAGATGGGACGCTTCTTCGATGGATTTCTCGGAGTTCGCCGCGGTGAAGCAGCGGGTGATGGGCGAGTCGTTCCCGAGCGCCGGGGATGACCTGGACGGCATGGCGATTGACTTCGATGCTTACCTGTGGCACTCGCCGCTGATCAAGGAGGTGTCGGTTCGCCGTACCGGCGATACGAACAACCTGATCACCGCCACGTGCCAGGCGGTGCCGGGATGTTCGATGGTGGAGCTCGCGGCGGAGCTCGAACGGGTCTGGTTGCGGGATCTCAGATACTCGGCCTTCGAGGCTCACGTGATCACTGCGGGTGAGCGGGGAGTTCACCTTGATGCAGTGACACAGATCGCCCCGGGCGGCTTCTACGTAACGGGCTCCATCCTCGCTGAGACGGCGCAGTCGGCCACGGGAGAGACAACATGACGATCTCTTTCGACGGGACCTTCTACCGCGTCACGGATCCCGAGTTCGAGATGGTCATTGCAGCCTGGGAGGGGTACGAGCCGGACGCTGCTGACCAGGCAGACGCGACAATCACCTTCCGCGACGGCTCGCGCCGGTATGCGACCTTCATGACCCTGGACGCAATCCAACAGATCATGGACAAGGATGCGCGTACTGGTGAGTGCCTCGATGGCCGGTACTTCTGGTGCTCAGACTTGATCGTCATCAGGGGCGTCGGGTTCGAAGGCATGGCGGCCGCGATCCGAGACCTGGTCTCCTCGAGAGGCATCGAAGGAGCATGTGGCCTGCTCGACCCGATTGATGATGACGAAGAGAAATCAACGCCTCGGGAGAGCCCGGGACGAGAGTGGAGCGGGTGACGGGAATCGAACCGGACCAGTAACAGGGTTCTCACCTGCGGGTTTGCTGTTCAGGCTGGTGGCGTCTACCGGGTTGAGCCGGGTTCTGTGGCGTTCTGCCTACTCCTGCCGGTCCGGTGTGCCCGCGTGGGCACACCGATGATCTCACTCAATGAGGAAGACGCGAGCCGTCAGGACGCCGGGGCCCTGCGGGCGGCGCTCGATCCGCCCCGCATGGGCACGGCTCGGCCCGATCGCCGACCTCCATATCGGTTATATGCGGTACGGCGAGCGGCTCACCGGTGCGCGGCCGGTCTCTCCCCGGCCTGAGCTCAACCCGGGCGCGAAACGGTCTGACGGCGCGCGGCCTACGGGTGGGCGTCCAGGGCGATGTACTTCTCCTCGAGGAATTCGAGGATGCCGTCGAAGCCGCCCTCCCGTCCGAGTCCGCTCTGCTTCACGCCGCCGAGGGGCGCGCACCCCGGGCTTCCCGCGGTTCAAGGGCCGGCGCCGGTTCGACACGATGGAGTGGCCCAAGGACGGCGACGGCTGCCGGTGGGACTCCCAGCCCGGCCACCCCTCGGCCACCTACGTCCGGTGCTGATTACTTGATCGCGAGCGCGTTCGGCGGCGAGCCCACCCCGCCGACGAGGTTCAGCGGCTTGCATGTGAGGAAGAATTCGTAGACTCCGTCGGCGGCGCAGTCGGCGGCGAGGTCGTCGAGCTTCCACAGTTCGCCCATCGCCATGCCGAGCAGCGCGATGAGCGGGCGGTGCAGCATTCCGCTGTGGTCCACGCCCCGCTCCGGAGGCCGGTCGTGCTCGGACCGGAAGTCGGACTCGAGCACGGGGTCGGCCTCGACGGCCGGGTTGTCGCCCGCGACGAGCGCGATCTGGCGGTCCCAGAGCCAGCGCAGGATCGACTCCCGCTGGGCCAGCCCCGGCGACTTGTTGCGCCGGTTGAACTCGACGCGTTCCTCGGTCGACTTGGCGACGTAGTTCTCGGCCCACCCGGTGCGCAGCAGTAGCAGGTCGCCGCCCTGCCAGGTGACGCCCTGCGCCGCGGCGATCGCGTCGAGGGTCACGTCGTCGAGCGCGATCGTCTGCTCGCAGTCGTACGGCCGGCCCTCCCGCTCGAAGAAGCGGGGCACGTCGAGCAGGACGCCTCGCCCCGCGATCCCCGACTGCGCCCAGTTGTGGATGCCGAGCGCCGTCGAGCCCTCGTTGTTCTCCTCAGCCGGAAGCCCGCCGTAGAAGCCGTGCCTGGGATGCCCGATGTGCCGCAGCGCGTCGAGCTGCGAGGTGGACTGCAGGTAGAAGGAGTCGAGCCAGTCGTCGCGGTGGAACTCGTTGTTGGCGAAGACGTGGTGCTCGGTCCGCCGCCTGGTCCCGGTCGGGTACGGCTCGAAGGCGTTGACCGGGTAGTCGAGGTTGAACCGGCGCCCGGTGCGGACCAGGCGGGCCGCCGCGGCCACGCGCTCGGGGGTCAGGAGGTTGACGGTGCCGAGCTGGTCGTCGCGTCCGAAGACGTCCCAGCTCGACCCGGCGACCTCGGCCTCGGCGAGCTCGTCATAGTTCGGCAATACGTTTCCTCTCTTGGCCGCCGCCCAGTTCGTCGCTGAGCATGGCGGCGGTGCTAAGGAGCTTGGTGAGGGCCGGCGATCCGGGCGAGAGGTCGGCCATCTGGTCGGCTCCGAGCACCGCCACGGTGGCGCAGATGCCGTACTCGTCGTACACGGGCGCCGCCGCGGCGAACAGGCCGTCGGGGTGGCTCGTGATGCTGTAGCCGTTTCGCCGGGCCATGTAGACCCCCGCCTCCAGCTCCGACCGCCTGGCGGCCGACATGCCCTCGGTGGCGCGTTCGAACGCCTGCTGGTCCTTGCAGGCGAGGAAGACGCGCAGTTGCGAGGAATTGTGGTCGAGTTGGGTGCCGGAGTGGACCGTCACGACGAGGGTGCGGCTGAGGTCCTCGTTGACGAGCGCCACGACCGGCCCCCGCGCGCCCCAGACGCCGAGCACCGACGTCATGCGCACGGTGGCGGTGAGCTCCGCCAGGTACGGCGGCGCGATCTCCACGACGCGCCGCCGCCCCAGGGCGTAGATCCCCAGCTGCACCATCAGGCCGCCCAGGACGAAGGTGCCCCTGCGGTGCCCACGCTCCAGAATGCCCGCAGTAACAAGCGAGGCGCAGTACCGGTACGCCGTCGTCCGGTTCAGCCCCAGCCGATCGGCGACGTCCGCCGCCGTGAGCTCGGTCGTATGCGGGCCGAAAAGCGCGCAGATCTGCCCGACCCGCTGGACCGCCTGGATGTCGGAGCCGGAGGCCTCGCCGCTCACGTCAATGTTCGTCATGGCTGAACTCTAGTTCACATGGAGAACTTGATAGTGGACGCGAGGTGAGCGTGTGAGACAACTCTCAGCTCACCAGCCAGTTGTTGAGCTTGGTCGTGACCTCGTCCCAGTGCTGGGAGTACCACTCGATGTCCTGGACCACGGTCTTGCCGGTGTTCGCCGGCCCGTAGACCTCCACGGCCTTGCCGTTGTCGGTCAGGTTCGGCTTGGCCTTGAGGTTGACCGGCACGGTCCCCAGCATCTCGGTGATCTTCGCGACCGGCCCGGGCTGCACCAGCGACCGCAGGAAGTCCTGCGCGGTCTCCTTGTTCTTCGAGCCGAGCGGCACGGCGAGCGCGTTGACCGACACCACGGTCGTGTCCCACACGATCTTGATGTTCTTCTTCTCGTTCAGCAGCGCGATCAGCCGCGAGTCGGACAGCAGGAACATGTCGACCTGGCCGGAGGCGGCCGCCTGCTGCAGCGCGCCCACGTTCGGCGCGAAGAGGGTGTCCTTGCGGATGGTGGCCCACTTGTTCAGGGCGCGGTCGACGTCGAGCGGGTAGAGCTTGTCGGGCGCGACGCCCTCGGCGAGGAGCGGGTACTCCAGGATGCCGTTCTGCAGGTTGGTGATGACGCCGCGCTTGCCGGGGAACTTCGCCGTGTCGAAGAAGTCCGCGAGCGTCTTCGGCGCCGTCGCCGGGTCCGGGAACTTGTCGGCGTTGTAGGCGAACGGGCTGGCGTTCCCGAAGTTGCCGACGTAGCACTCGCCGATCGCGTTGGGGACGAAGTCCTTGGTGTTCAGGTCGCCGAGGTTCAGCTTCTCGAACAGCTTCCCGCAGTGCTGCGTCGCCGCGGCGGGCGCCACCGAGACGACGTCCCACTGGACGACGCCGGAGGTGACCTGCGCCTTCACCTGGGCGACGTCGGCCGGCGAGGAGTTGACGAAGGTGACGTTGGGGTGCGCCGCGGTGTAGGGCTCCTGGAACGCCTTGATCTGCGCGTCCTGGCCCGATCCGCCGTAGGAGACGTAGGCGAGCCGCACCTGCCCGCCGGCCGCGTCCGAGCCCGCGTCGCCACCGCCGCCGCCACCGCCGCCGCCGCAGGCGGCGAGCAGCAGCATGGCCGCGGTGAGACCGGCGCCCGCGAGGACGGTTCTTGATCGAGATTTCATGATCTTACCTCTCAGAAGGAGTCAGTCGCCAAAATTGTTCGCAATGCGAGCAATAGACCCCGAGATGCGCACACGGTACCCGAGTCGCGTCCGACAGGTACAGAGTCCGCATCGAGATCGTTTATATTTGTGCGAAAAATGCAATGTGAGTTCACGATGCGGTCTTAGCGGACGTCAGAGGGCATGCGAAAGAAACGCGCCGCGAAACCGACGACGGCCGCGTTTCCCGGCGCTTCAGGCGAGTGGAATGACGGAAACCCCCGGCGGTCAGGCCGCGACGATCCGCTGCGCCCCCGGTCGCCACCAGGCCACGATCTCGTCGCCGATGGCGTAGTCGCCGCGCAGCGGGCTGACCCGGGTACGGCCCGGCAGCCCCCGCCCGCCCATCGCGAGCAGCAGCGTCCGGTACGAGCCCATGTACTCCACGTCCCGGACGACCGCCCGCACGGCGTTGGCCCCGGGCGGCACCTCGTCCCGGCGGGCCGCGACCTCGACGTCCTCGGGCCGCACCACGATCGCGCTGCCCGCGCGCACGCCGGGATGCGCGGCGACGGTGGCGGGATCGACGCCCCAGCTCTCGCCGTCCCAGACGATGCTCCTGTCGAGAGCCGCCTGCCCGAGCTCGAAGACGTTCGAGTCGCCCAGGAACCGCGCCGTGAAGAGGGTCTCCGGCTCGGCGTACAGCTGCTGGGGCGTGCCGATCTGCTCGATGCGCCCGTTGTTGAACAGCGCGATGCGGTCGGAGAGGTTCATCGCCTCCTCCTGGTCGTGCGTCACGAAGACGAACGTGGACCCGACCTCGCGGTGGATGCGCCGGATCTCCGCCTGCAGCGCCGAGCGCAGGTTGCGGTCGAGCGCGCCGAGCGGCTCGTCCAGCAGCAGCGCCCTGGGCTCGAACACGATCGCCCGCGCCAGCGCGACCCGCTGCTGCTGCCCGCCCGACAGCTGCGAGGGGTGGTTGTCGTCGCGCCCGGTGAGCTGCACGAGCTCCAGCACCTCGGCGACCTTCCGGGCGATCTCCCGCTTGGGGACCTTGCGCTCCCGCAGCGGATACGCGACGTTCTGCGCCACCGTCAGGTGCGGGAACAACGCGTAGTTCTGGAACAGCATGCCCAGGTTGCGCCGGTGCGGCGGCACGTCGCTCACGTCGGTCCCGTTGAGCGCGATCGTGCCGGCGGTGAGCGTCTCGAACCCGGCGATGAGGTTCAGGGTGGTCGTCTTCCCCGAGCCGCTCGGCCCGAGAAACGTCATGAACTCGCCGGGCCGGATCGTCAGCGAGATGTCGTCCACCGCCGGGGCCGCGAGCCCGAAGTCCTTGGTGACGCGGTCCAGGCGGATCTCGGTGCCGCTCGGAGTCCCGGGCGACGATCCGGTGGCCTTCACCGTCGTCGAAGGTGTCGTCGTCATGGTTCTCCTATCGGCGGCGAGCCCTGCCGCGGAGCAGCTGGGGCAGTAGGAAGATGATGGTCACGGCCACGACCATCAGGCTCGACGCCGCCGAGATCGTCGGGTCGATCTCGACGGTCACGCTGTTGTACATCTGCACGGGCATGGTCTGGAACACCGGCGACCGCAGGAACAGCGCGAGCACGACCTCGTCGAACGAGACGATGAACGCGAAGATCGCGCCGGTCAGGATGCCCCGGCTGATCAGCGGCATCGTCACTCGGACGAACGCGCGCGACGGCGAGGAGCCGAGCGACGAGGCGGCCCGCAGCAGCTGCGGGTCGAAGCCGCCGAGCGCGCCCGTAACGGACACCACCACGTACGGCACGGCGATCGCCGTGTGCGCCAGCACGTACCCGAGCACCGTGCCGGTGAGCTGCCAGCCGAGGAAGGCGATGTACACCGCGACCGCGACGACGATCGCCGGGGCGACGATCGGCACCATCAGCAGCGTCCGGACGAACCGTGCCACCCTCCCCTGCATCCGCGACAGCGCCACCGCGGCGGCGGTCCCCACCGTCGTGGCCAGCACCGCCGTGAGCGTCGCGACCAGGAACGAGTTGCTCAGGGAGTCCAGCCAGATCGGGTTGGTGAAGAAGTTCTCGTACAGCCGCCAGGTGAAGCCCCGCGGCGGGAACTCGAACGTCGCCGCGTCGCTGAAGCTCATCGGGATGACGAACAGCGTCGGCAGGATGAAGAAGATGACGACGACCCCGCCGAACGCCTTGAGCCACCACGGGATCGGATCGACCTTCGTGTACCGCCGGCGTCCGATAGCCGGGCCACTGGCCGTCGCCGGGCTGCTGGTCATCGCTGGGCTGCTGGTCATCGACGGCCTTCCGTTCGACCGGCCGCGACCACACCGATCGCGGACATGGTGCCACCCATCCGGTTCGCCCACGCCACGAGCACGAGCGTGACGACGAGAACGAGCATGCCGAGCGCCCCCGCGGCGGCGAAGTCGAGCAGCAGGGTGGTGCGCTGCGCGAGCAACTGGGCGACGAGCGACTCCTGCGGCGACCCGAGCAGCGCCGGGGTCACGTAGAACCCGAGGCTGAGCGTGAACACCAGGATCACCCCGGCCATCACCCCGCCCCGGGACAGCGGCCAGTACACCTTCCAGAACGCCGCGGTCGGGGAGGAGCCGAGCCCCCGCGCGGCGAGCAGCAGCCTGCGGTCGATGGCGCCCAGGGTGCTGAACAGCGGCAGCACCATGAACGGCAGCATCACCTGGGTCATCGCGATCGTCACGCCGACGGTGGTGCCGTAGAAGACGACGTCGTCGGCCCCGAAGAACTCGAACAGGCTCTGCACCGGCCCGCCGTCCTGCAGGATGATGATCCACGCGAAGTTCCGCGCCATCACCGACGTCCAGAAGGGGATCAGCACGATCACCAGGAGGATGCCGCGCGCGCGTGGGCTCACCCGGGTCATCAGGTACGCGTACGGGTACCCGATCAGCAGGGCGGCGGCCGTCACCGTGGCGGCGGTCACCGCCGTGCGCCAGAGCACGGTCAGGGTCACGCCGTCGGTGAAGAGGTTGCTGTAGTTGCTCAGCGTCCACCCGGGGGTCGAGACGCTGCGGATCAAAGTGTCGGCCAGCGGCACCAGCAGGATCCCCGCCAGCAGGGCGAGCGCCGGTACCAGCAGGGGCCAACTCGGCCATCTGATCTTGTTCGAGGACATCCTCGTCCCCCTCCAGCTTGTACGGCTCAGGCGGTCAGTAAAGCAAGCCGTTGTTCATATAACAATTACTGTGTCCGTATCGTGAACATTCAACGGCTAGGCGCTGTACCCGCCGTCCACCGGCAGGACGACGCCGCTGATCTGGCTCGCGCGGTCGCTGAGCAGCCACGCCGCCGCGTTCGCCACCTCGATCGTCGTGCCGGCCTTCCGCAGCGGGACTGCGGCGACCCGGCGCTCCACGGCCGCCGGGTCGTCCTGCCGCCACTTGACGAACATCGGCGTCTCGGTGGGGCCGGGGGCGATCACGTTGACCCGGATGCCGAACGGCCCGTTGTCGTGCGCCGCCGTACGGGTGAAGCCGATCACCGCGTGCTTGGTCGCCTGGTACGCGCCGAGGCCCGTGTTGCCGCGGAACCCGCCCACGCTGCTGGTGTTGACGATCGACCCGCCCTTGTCACGCATGGCGCGGATCTCCTCGCGCAGGCACAGCCACACGCCCTTGACGTTCACCGCCATGATCCGGTCGAAGTTCTCCTCGGACACCTCGTCGAGCCGGCCGAGCTGGTTGATGCCCGCGTTGTTGAACGCGCCGTCGAGCCGGCCGTACCGGGCGAGGGTGTCGTCGACGAACCGCGCGACGTCGGCCCCGACGCTGACGTCCCCCACGGTGTAGGCGACGTCGTGACCCGCGGCGGTGAGCTCCTCGGTGAGCGCGGCGAGGGTGTCCCGCGACCGCGCGGCGACCATGACGGAGGCGCCCTCCTCGGCGAAGACCCGTACGGAGTCGGCCCCGATGCCGGTGCTCCCACCGACCACGAGGACGACCTTCCCGGCGAGCAGCCCGGTTCCGGGCGCGGGGCGCGCTCCTGGGTTGTCGGACAAGATCTCTCCCTCTCAGTTTTACAATTGGGCTAAATGGTGCATAACCGCCGATCCGGCGCTGACCCCGGGGTGGCGGGAAAGTGTCCGTCGAGCGGGGTGGTCGTCGGCGCCGGACCCGCGGACGCGCGGCTCAGCCCTCCTGGCCGGCCGCCCGTCCCTCGCGCACGGCGGCCGCGGCGGCCGACCCGAGCAGGCCGGCGTCGTTGCCGAGCATCGTGAAGGAGTACCCCGCGTCGATCGCGGCCCGCACCGACCGCCCGGTCGCCGCCCCGGCGTTGCCGATCGGCTTGCCGGCGGCGGCGCACGCCTTGATCGTCTGGCTGATCAGCTCGACCACCCGCGGGTCGTCCTCCGTCGTCTCCTCGGAGGTGGACAGGTCGGCGGCCCCGACGAGCAGCGCGTCCACCCCAGGCACGGCGGCGATCGCGCCCGCCGACCGGGCCGCCTCGGCGCTCTCGATCTGCGCGATGAACACCGCCTCCTCCTGGCCGTAGCGCAGGTACTCGGCGCGGTCCATCGCGCCCCAGGCCCCGGCGCGGCTCGTCGAGCCGACGCCCCTGGCGCCCAGCGGCGGGAAGCGGATCGCCCGCACGCCCGCCTCCGCCTGACCGACCGTGTCCACGTGCGGCAGCATGATCCCTTCGGCCCCGGCGTCGAGGACGCGCTGGGCGATGCCGCCGTCCAGGTTGGGGATCCGGACGATCGGCGCCATTCCCAGGTGGTTGGCGGTGCCGATGAGCCGGTACGCCGTCTCCAGGTTCATCGCCGAGTGCTCCAGGTCGATGACCACGAAGTCGAACCCGGCCAGTGCGAGCAGTTCGACGCTCTCCATCACCGGCAGCTTCACCCACGTGCCGAGGGCGGGCCCGCCGGCCCGGGCCAGCGCGGCCCGGAACCGGCTGGTGCGCGCCGTGCTCATGGCGCCGGGTACTCGTCCGCGTTGAGGATCCACCCGGGACGGGCGGAGAAGTCCTTGCGCGGCGGCGAGAAGATGTCGATCAGCTGCTGGTACGGGCCCACGCCCTGCGTGGTGTGGATCGCCGGCGGCGGGATGACGGTCAGCGACGGCGTGCCGACGCGGCCGTGATCCTCGGGCCGCCATTGGGTCGAGTCCGGCCCCCAGGGGTACTGCATGTGGTGGACGAACTCCCCCTTCACCCCCAGCGAGAGCTGTTCGAAGTCGTCGTGGGAGTGTGGGGAGAGCTTGAGCGGGTCCCTGGGGGTGGGCTCTTCCGCGAGGAAGTTCACCATCAGATTGGTGGTACGGAAGATCCGGCCGAACCGCCCCTCGGTGATCGGCGTCTCCGCGAGCCGGTGGACGCGCAGCCGGAAGCCGTCCACCGGGTCCGGCCACGGCACCAGCGGGGCGCAGCGGGGGTCCGGCTCGGCGTAGGCGGCGGCGTTGAGGGCCGCGTCGCGCAGGTCCTCGGCGACGGAGGAGAACACCCGGATGATGGGCCCGTCGGTCAGCGCCTCGATGAGGCTGTCCCCCGGCGGCACCACCACGAACGCCTCCTCGGCCACCTCCCGCGTCTCGTCCCCGGCGATGACCCGGATCGAGGCGCTGTCGGAGTACAGCAGGACGGCGTACTCGTCGGGCTGTCCCGCACGCGTGAAACGATCGCCGGCGACGGCGTCGGTCCACGCAAGCACGACGTTCTGCCCGCGGGCCAGCCAGGTCCGGCTCCCGCCCGGGCCGGTCTCGGCGGGCGCGAACTCGGAGAACTCCAGATACTGGGCCGCCCGGATGGGGGTGGACGGATCGACCGCCGTCTGCGCGGCCGGGGCGTTCGCCAACTGGGACCGGAGGTCGTCCTTGGCGTACATCGTCATGTGGTTGCCTCTCGTAGCCGTTACAGCGTGATGTTCTTCGCGCCCTTGAGTGCCAGCATCCGGCGGGCGTCGGCGGGCGTCGCGATCTGTTTGCCCAGGTCGGTGAGCACATCCCGGACCTTCCGCACCTGCTGCGCGTTGCTCGTCGCCTTCTCGCCCTTGCCGATGTAGAGGTTGTCCTCCAGGCCGACGCGTACGTGACCGCCCAGCCAGGCGCTGTGCGTGCAGAACTGCATCTGGCTGCGCCCGGCGGCGAAGGCGGAGAAGTGGTAGTCGCCGCCGAAGAGCTTGTCGGCGATGGCGACCATGTGCGTGAGGTTGGCGTGGTCGGCCCCGATGCCGCCGAGGATCCCGAAGACCCCCTGGATGAGGAACGGCGGCTTGGCGAGCCCCCGCTCGGCGAAGTGGGCGAGCGTGTAGAGGTGCCCGATGTCGTAGCACTCGTACTCGAACCTGGTGCCGCCCCGTTCGCCCAGCTCCCGCAGCGCGTACTCGATCTGCGCGAAGGAGTTGATGAACGGGTGCCCGTAGGTGTTCTCCACGTAGGGCTTCTCCCACTCGTACTTCCAGTGGGTGATCCGGTCCGCGATGCCGGAGAAGACGAAGTTCATCGACCCCATGTTGAGCGAGGCGAGCTCGGGGCTGAACCGGGTCGCCGCCGCGAGCCGCTCCTCGATCGTCATCGACGACGCCCCGCCGGTCGAGATGTTGATCACCGCGTCGCTGCCTTCGACGATCGGCGGGATGATCTTCTCGAAGACGCTCGGCTCGAACGCCGGCCGGCCGTCCTCGGCATGCCGCGCGTGCAGGTGGATGATCGCCGCTCCCGCCGCCGCCGCGGCGAGGGACTCCTTGACGATCTGCTCCGGCGTGATCGGCAGGTGGTCGCTCTGCGACGGCACGTGAACCGATCCCGTCACCGCCGTACTGATGATCACACGGTCGGTGTCGATCACGCCGGTTCCTCCTCCAGCCCCAGCAGGAACGCGGGATTGGCCGCGATCATCCGGCGGACGTCCTTCTCCGGCACGCCGTGGTCGAGCAGCGCCCCCACGAGGTAGATGTAGCCGTCGACGGGCAGCGGGTTGCCCTTCTGCCCCAGGTCGGAGGAGATGACGGTCCGCTCGGGGCCGACCCGGTCGATCCAGTTCACGAGCTGCTCGATGGGCCAGCCGATGGCGGTCACCTCGGGGTGGTACATGGCGATCTCGTGCTCGATGTAGGCGCCGTAGCGCATCAGCTCCTCGATGTCGTCCTCGGACGCGCCGATGATGAAGTCGGGGTGCTGGACGAGCAGGCGCCGCACGCCCTTGCTCTGGGCGACCTTGAACAGGGCCTTCATCGAGTCGACGTCCAGATGCCCGCCGGTGAGCAGCGTGTCGGTCTCGGCGACGATGTCGACGACCGCGGCGGTGTCCGCCGACACGTTCCCGGACTCGTCGAAGATCGACACCTCCGATTCGAGCAGGTCGATGGCGGCGGCGGGGAACTCGCCGCCGTGGTGGTGGTGATCGATGTGCTGACGGGCGCACGTCGTCGGCGCCCAGACGCACCGCCCGCCCATCCGCAGGCTCATCGCTACGGCCGACCGGTTCATGCCGCCGACCTCGCTGTTGAGCGCGACCCCTCCATACACCGGCGTGGGCGCGTCCGCGAGCCAGGTGCTCATGGCGAGCAGGTCCATGACCGTGTTGTGGTGGTGCGACTTGACGAGGATCGCGCGCATCCCGATGCGCGCCCCGTCGTAGGAGGCCTCGACGTGGTTCAGCCGTCGCGGGAAGGGGCTGGGCCCCGAGTGGCAGTGCAGGTCCACGGCACCGTTCAGGACCTTCAGTACGGCGGGCGAGACGGGCTTGGGGTCCTCGGCTGCAAGCAACATGATCTCCATAAGTGCGGAGTACGAACTGGCTGTTCATATTACGGAACACAACTGTCCATGTCTACGTTGTGTGAGACGCCGATCGACCAGCGCCCACCGCACCGGCGGCCCGCACATCGTCGCTGGTCAGCCCGCCTTGCCGAGCGCCGCGCAGTCGCCGTTATCTGCGCAAGGACTGACAGCCCGCACGCCGAACAGGCTCCTGGCGCGCCTTGCGGCCCGCACCAGGACTCACTTTTCACGATCCGGACCGATGCACTGCATCGCGAACTTACGACGGATCGGCTGGGCATGACAGGCCTCCCGCGAGCGGAGGGATACTGTCGTAGGCGACGCGGCCTGGGGAACCCGCTGCGAGGGGCTCGGCGATGTTGAGTGCCAGCGTTCAGGCCAGAAAAGGCGAGCAGGATGCGGGCCGGCCTCAGCTCCGCGGGCTGGACGCCGCGGAGTTGCATGTGACGTATGCCGACCAGGAGGCCGATGACCGACAGGTCGACGCTTGGCCCTACGAGGGGAGCCAGCCACGGTGCCCAGTCGCAGGCCGAGAGCCCAGCAGTTGCTTGCCGAAGGAGAAGGTGAAGGTGAGCCTGGCAATGGCCACCATGGTCGTGGTGACGGTACGGCGGGCGAAGCCCGCGGTTGTTACCGGCTGCCCTTCTGGCAGCGGATCCTGTTCCGGCCCAGGGCCAGCCGTGTCCGCTTCACCTTCATAAGCGGAGGGCTCGCGCGCGGGGCGCTCTCCACGCTGGGGAGCACCTGCTTTCTCGTCGTTCGTCGGTTTTCTGGGTAGCGCGCTCGCCGCCGCACCGTCGGCTATGGCCGACCCCTTCGTATCGTCTGAGATGAATGTCACCAGGTCTCCGGGCTGTCAGGCGACGGCCCGCAGGGAACCCGTGAGTGCACGGTCGATGGCGTCGATGAGGTCCTGGTCGACGTAGGGGAGCAGGTGGCCGTACCGGTCGATGGTGGTGGTGATCGACTTGTGGCCCATGCGTCGCTGGATCGCGGCGAGCGGGATGCCTTCGGAGATCAACCAGGCGACGTGCGTGTGTCGCAGGTCGTGGATCCGGGGGCGCGTGGTCAGGCCGCGGCTACACGCGTCGTCGATCGCGGGAATCCAGCGGCGGTCATAGAAGGAGGAGTGACGCCACCACGAACCCGTGGGGGAGTTGAAGACGAGCGCAGGCCGGTGCCGACGAAGACGGTGAGCATGTCCCGCACGTCCGGCTTGGCGCACGCGCGGATCAGGGCGAACTCCTGCTCGGTGAGGAAGACCATCTCGTCGCCGCCCTCGCCGTCATCCAGACGGGGCAGGCGGGTGCGCGCTGCTGGGTTGGAGGTACGCAGCGGGGGATCGGCCTCGACGGCGTCTTGGAGGATGGCGAACAGGATCCCGTGCAGGTTCTGGATGGTCTTTGGCGCCAGCGGGCGGCGCAGCCACTGCTTGGCATTGACGGGGTCGGCGACGCCGTGCTGGAGGGTGTTGACCCAGGTTCGCACGAGGGTGCGATCGATCGCGTTCCTCGCGGATGTCCAGGTCGCCGAAGGTCGGCAGGATGTGGTTGCGCAGATCGCGCTCGTAGTCGTGGCGGGTCCGCTCCTCGATGCCCGACAAGCTGGCTACGAAGGTCATCGCGTAGTCGCGGAACGGGATCGGCTCGACCTCGGGCTCGGCGGCTGCCGGCTCCGGAACTGCGGGGGGTCAGCCGTACCCGCGGATCCATCCCTCGGGCCAGAGGTGGCCCGCGGCTTCCACCGCGAGTTTGAAGGTGACGGCCTGTGCCTTCTGTTCGAAGGTCTCCGACTGCCAGGCGCCGTCACTGATCCCGCCGAGCCTCCAGCGGGCTCGGCAGCTGATCTTCTTTCCCTTGCCGGGACGCTTCTCGATACTCGCCACCAGGCAAGTGTCAGCAGGCCGTCAGTGATCCCAAAGGGAATCGCCGGAAGACGGATGTGCCCAAGATGTGCCCAGGCGATCACAGCGATCAGAATGGGATCAAGGGATACCCAGGTCAAGGGCTATGTGATAGTGGAGCGGGTGACGGGAATCGAACCCGCGCTGTCAGCTTGGGAATCGTATGGATCACGCCTCGTAGGACGGCTGACCTGCGCTTCGGGTCGGTCGTGGGTGACCGTGGTTGACCCCTCGTTCCCGAGGTTAATGGCACGCTAATGGCACGACGATCAACAGATGAGGTGTTGCGGATGGCGTTTACCTACGCCGACGTTGCCTGGCTGGCCGAAGACGACGAGCTGGGCGATCTGTGGTGCCTGACCTTCGTGCGTGGAGTCAGCGAGGTGGAGGCGCTTCGCCGACTGGGTGCCGACCAGGAGAGCTTCCGGCCACTCACCTATGACGAGTTGATAGACGATGGCCTCTTTCCCGAGACGGTGCTCGCGGGGCGAGTGGGCGACTGGACGGTGCTCATCGAGGAGAACGGGTGGACGTGCACGGAAGCGGACAAGGCGCAGGCCCTCTCGGCCGGGACCGTGGCCGTGGCGGTGCTGCGGCACGACTACGCATCCGATGACTTCGTCTACGCGGTGGACGGGGAGTTGGTCACGCATTTCAACCCCAAGATTCCCAGATGGCGGCACGGGAGTGATCCCGATCGGCTCAACGACCTGATGAGGCAGGTGGGCCTTGATCCCGACGACGTACCCGGAACCGGTGCTGAGGCACCGTCGTCCGCGTCCGGAGCGCTTCTCCTCGCAGCCCGGTTGACCGGCGTGGTGCTGACCCCGGAGATTGTTAAAGGGCCGCTCATGAGTGGCGTCGTTGGCTGATCCGTCCACGATGCCACGTCCGACGGCCAGCCTGGAAAGGCCGGCACCACATTCCGCTGCCCGGAATGTGCCCGCGCTGCAGCACGGCTCGAACTCAAACCTGCGGATTAAAAGCTCGGCCGATCATGGTTCCGGACAGTTCAATGCAGGTCAGCGCACGTGCGTGGTCTGATCTGAACGGCTCTGGATCACTTGGAACTGCAACCTGAAATGCAACTGAGCGCCCAAGGTAATTCCGAGCGCATTGCGGATCTTGATGTGAGGGCTTCGCGATCATTGGTCCGATCGGCGGGACTTCCGAACGTGCGCCCACACGATCTTCCCGTGCTCCAGCCAAAGAACAGCTCCGGCGATCAAGAGCGCGAAACTGGACACGTAACCCCACAAGCTGCCGCTCGTAATCAGGTCGTACGCTCCAAGAATGATCAGGAACGGGCCTCCTATGAAGGTCCACCAGCCCGTCCAGAAGTCGCCGGGCTGGCTACCCGGTAACCGATTCGGTCCGCCGACAGGGAAAGTCACGTCACCACGGTAACGAGGCGAGGGGCGACAAATTATGCGCAACCTGCGCACGCCTCCACCCTCCCGATCGTCCCGCCCGCCGTCGTCCTCCCCTGACGGGCGGGACGACGGCGGGCGGGACGATCGGGCTCACCTCAGCCAGCTACGGCCCCTCGCGCGACGAGTCGCGATCACCCCGGAGCTGGAGACCCCCGCCGGAGGCCTTGTTCTTTCTGCGTCCGCGCGCGATCAGCCAGAGGAGCCATGCCTGAAGCAACCCGGCGACGGTGAATATCAGCAGGGAGACCAACGGGTCGGGGAGCGGCAGGAACATGAGGAGTTCCGAGGTCGGAGAGGTGACCGCGAAGAGAACGAGTGCTTCCAGACCTTGGCTGCCCGGTTGACGTGTGGCGATCTCTACGTAGACGGTCGCGGCGATGACGATCAGCACGTACGGGCCGACGATCAACGCGGCGAAGGTTCCGCGCTCGTATCGGGAAACGTAGCGGGTCAGTGCTCGCAGGGGTCGCATAGTCATCACCTTCTACGAGCGCCGGTGACTGCTCATGAGTCCAGATACTCGGGTGGCGCTGAGTGCGGTACCTGGTTCGGCGGCGCTGCGCTCCCGGTGCGGTGAGCCGGTAGGTACGGCGTGACGAGAGTGCGGCGGGCGGGCGACGGGCCGCAGTGCGGCGGCGCGGAGCGCCGTCGCCTTGACGGCCATAATTCGGCAGTGGCGGGCCGACCTGCTCGGCAACGGCGTCTCGGTGTCGGTCGCGGCCAAGGCGTACCGACTGCTGCGGGCCGTGCTGATGACGGCGGCCGAAGAGGACCACATCATCCCGCGCAACCCATGCCGGATCCGCGGGGCCGGCGACGAGCATGCGCAAGAGCGTCCGGTTCTCACTGTCGCTCAGGTCTTCGACCTGGCGGACCGGGTCGGCCGTCGTCCTGTCGGCAACGTCCGCAAGCTCAAGAACGGGGCGTACCGGCTCCGCTTCCAGCGGCACGGCGAGATGCGCACCCACCCCGAGGTGTTCCGGACTCGCGCGGACGCCGAACGCGCGCTCTGGGCGATGGGCATGGATGGGCGGGCCGATTGCGTCCAGGACAGACGCTTCCGCGCCCTGGTCCTGCTCGCCACCTTCGCGAGCCTGCGATGGGGTGAGGTGAGCGCCCTTCGTCGCAGTGACCTCGACCTGGACGCCGGGACCGTGCGTGTTCGGGCGGCCTTCATCGAGCGCTCCACCGGGGAGCTGGCTCTCGGGCCGCCCAAGTCCAAGGCGGGTCGGCGAGTGGTCGGCATCCCGCAGGGCATCGTTCCGGCCCTGCGGGAGCACCTGGCGACCTACGTCCAGGACGATCCGGGCGCGCTCCTCTTCCCCGGTGCGAAAGGCGGTCCCCTGCGGCGTAGCGGCTTCAACACCCGTACGCGCTGGGTGGACGTGGTCAAGGAAATGGGTCTCCCCGGCCTCCACTTCCATGATCTCCGTCACACCGGCAACATGCTCGCCGCCGAGTCCGGCGCGGGCCTCAAGGACCTCATGGCCCGGATGGGTCACGACAACGTCCGCGCCGCGATGATCTACCAGCACGCCGTAGGGGGCGCGGACAAGACGATCACGGACGCCATCGACCGGCAGATCACTCGACGCGATGACGACGAGGGCGACGGCCCGGCCGGGCTGCTGGCTCCGGTGAGCTGACCAAGGGCTAATGGCACGCTAATGGCACGCGAAGATCAAAGCGCCTCGAAAACAATCAAGGCCCGGGTCTGGATTTCTGTCCTGACCTGGGCCTTCGTACGTGGAGCGGGTGACGGGAATCGAACCCGCGCTGTCAGCTTGGGAAGTCTTTCAAGATCAAGCCATCTGAGCTGGGAAAACGCTGACCTGGACCTATGGCGGTGGAGTCACCGTGAGTCCCCGCTGCTTCCCGCTGATCGCCAACCGAACGGGCACGCAACGGGCACGACTGGACCATGCGCAGTCGGCGCGGCCTCACGAAGCTATGAGTCGGCTGCCACGGGTGACGTGATCTCGATGACGCGTGCCGTTTCGGCAGTTGGCCGCACCTCATGCATTGTGATCAAGCCGACTGGTGGCGATAAGGCCTCCTTTGTTGACCACCTCGACTGCGCGAGTGATCACGCGGTCCTGGTCAGCAGTACACCCGCCACTCCTCGTCAGGGATGGCGCCCTCTGTCACGTCGCAGACACAGTCGGCCCACTCGCGGGCAACGAAGACCGGACGGGTGAGGAGGAAATCTCCGGCGCGTTGCGCGCGCAGCACGAGCCCGAGCTGGTCAGCTCCAAAATCTCCGTACTGAGAGGAGCGGACCGCCTCCCCTAGCCCTTGCGACAGCAGGTAATCAACGAACTGATCCGCCAGCTCGGACGGCACACGTCCAACCAGTCGAAGGCCGTCCATCGTGACTTGGGGACCGTGATGCGCATCGATCGCGATGCAGGACAGGCGTCCGGACTCTGCGTAGTACGTCGTAAGGGCCTGTCCGTGAGAGGTGGGCAGATGGAACCATCGATAGCGCACTCCCCATCTATCGGTGCCTCCTCCAGAAGAGACACCCGGATGCAGCGCAGCTGCCACTTCCTCGTAGCTCATTCCGAACCGCAGTGGTCCAACGCTCGCCAGCGGTGTGAAGTCCCACTGCAGTCGTTCGGTGTCGTTCAGAACGACGCCTGCTGGTTTCATGGACCCGCTCCCAATGCTTCTGTCAACTCAGCGCGCAGCCGCAACCTACCGCGCGGTGTTGGCAGCGATCTTCTGGAAGGTGAGGTTGAGCGTGCAGGGGTCACCGCTGGTATGCGTAGAGCCCCGAAAACAATCAAGGCCCGGGTCTGGATCTCTGTCCTGACCTGGGCCTTCGCACCGAGAGCGGGTGACGGGAATCGAACCCGCGCTGTCAGCTTGGGAAGCTGATGTTCTGCCATTGAACTACACCCGCGTGACGGGCTGTGGAGCCCGTCGCTGCCCCTACTGTAGCGGATCCGGGGCGTGCTCCTGCAGCCCCGACGCGAAGATCCGCGACACCCGCCGCTGAAATGGCCTACTAGCCTTGCATCCGTGCTGCTTTCCGATCGTGACCTTCGTGCCGAGATCGAGTCGGGCAGGGTGAAGCTCGACCCGTACGACCCGGCGATGATTCAGCCGTCCAGCGTCGACGTGCGACTGGACCGCTACTTCCGGGTGTTCGAGAACCATCGTTACCCGCACATCGACCCCGCGATCGAGCAGCCCGATCTCACCCGGCAGGTGGAACCGGACGGCGACGAGCCGTTCATCCTGCATCCGGGCGAGTTCGTGCTCGCCAGCACGTACGAGGTGATCAGCCTGCCCGAAGACATCGCCTCGCGGCTGGAGGGCAAGTCGAGCCTGGGCCGGCTGGGCCTGCTGACGCACTCGACGGCCGGCTTCATCGACCCCGGCTTCGAGGGACATGTCACACTCGAACTGTCCAACGTCGCCACGCTGCCGATCAAGCTGTGGCCCGGGATGAAGATCGGGCAGCTGTGCATGTTCCGGCTCAGCTCGCCCGCCGAGTTCCCGTACGGCTCGGACCGGTACGGTTCGCGCTACCAGGGGCAGCGGGGGCCGACCCCGAGCAGATCGTTCCTGAACTTCCACCGCACCAAGATCTGAAGCGTCTGAGGCAACAAGTGTGTCACGGGAGCCGTTCTGGGCAGCGGGAAGGGGAAGAGTAGGTTACAAGCGGGCTTGTACGGCCTGAACTTCGCATTTCCACTGGTAACCCGTACCCTTCTCTGCGGACCGTCCCCGCACATCTGGAGAAACGACGTGCGCCTGCGTCTCACGCCCCGTGAGGACAGCTACTACGACTTGTTCGCCGACTCGGCGAACAACCTCGTCACCGCATCGCGTCTGCTGGTCGAGATCATCAGCGACGGTTCGGACCGGGAGGCTCTGGCCGAGAAGATGCGCGCCTGCGAACACGCGGGCGACGAGCGCACTCACGCGATCATGAACCGGCTCAACGAAAGCTTCATCACGCCCTTCGACCGTGAGGACATCTACCGCCTCGCGTCGAATCTCGACGACGTGATGGACTACATGGAGGCCGCGGCCGACCTGATCGTCCTCTATCAGATCGACCACCTGCCCAAAGAGGTCGTACGTCAGGTGGAGGTCCTCGAACGGGCCGCCGAGCTGACCGCGGACGCGATGCCGCGCCTGCGCGGGATGCAGCACCTCAACGAGTACTGGATCGAGATCAACCGGCTCGAGAACCAGGCCGACCAGGTCTACCGCAGGCTGCTGGCGAAGCTGTTCAGCGGTGAATACGACGCGCTGACCGTGATGAAGATGCGCGAGGTCATCGAGCAGCTCGAGCTCGCGGCCGACGCCTTCGAGCACGTCGCGAACACGATCGAGTCGATCGCGGTCAAGGAAAGCTAAGTGGAGCTCGCGCTTGTCATCGGCGTGGTCGTCATCGCGCTGGTGTTCGACTACACGAACGGTTTCCACGACGCCGCCAACGCCATCGCCACCTCCGTCTCGACCCGCGCTCTCACGCCGCGGCTGGCGCTGCTCATGGCCGCGGTCATGAACTTCATCGGCGCGCATCTGGGCACGTCGGTCGCCTCGACCGTGGGCAAAGGGATCATCGCTCCCCCGGACGGCAGGCACGGCCTGATCATCGTCGGCGCCGCGCTGATCGGGGCCATCGTCTGGAACCTCATCACCTGGTACTTCGGCCTGCCCTCGTCCTCCAGTCACGCTCTCATCGGCGGCCTGATCGGCTCGGCCCTGGCCGCGACCGAGGCCGTGAAATGGGGCGGGGTGGTCGAGAAGGTCGTCATCCCGATGGTGCTGTCCCCGGTCGTGGGCTTCTTCCTGGGCGCGCTCATCATGATCGCGATCTTGTGGATCTTTCGCAAGGCCAATCCTCATAAGGCGGGCAAAGGGTTCCGGTACGCCCAGACGGTGTCCGCGGCCGGGATGGCCCTCGGCCACGGCCTGCAGGACGCGCAGAAGACGATGGGTGTGATCTTCCTCGCTCTGGTCGTCGGAGGGTACGTCCCCCAGGACTCGGACATCCCCGAGTGGGTCATCACGGCGTCGGCGCTGGCGATCTCCCTCGGCACCTACGCCGGCGGCTGGCGCATCATGCGCACGCTGGGCCGCAGGATCATCCACCTCGACCCGCCGCAGGGCTTCGCGGCCGAGGCGGCGGCGGCCGGCGTCCTCTACACGGCGGCGATCGGGTTCGGCGCGCCGATCTCGACCACGCACACGATCACCAGCGCCATCATGGGCGTCGGCGCCACCAAGCGGCTGTCGGCCGTGCGGTGGGGCATCGCCGGCAACATCGTGACCGCGTGGGTCCTGACGATCCCGGCGGCGGCCGTCGTCGCCGCGATCGGCTACTTCATCCTCAATTTCATCCTCGGATAGAGGACGCTCCTCCACAGACGGGCCGGCCCCCGGAAGGGGACCGGCCCGTCGGCGTTCACCGCCGGTACATCACGTCGGTCTTCCACCGGGTGAACCCGAGCGACTCGTACAGCCGGACCGCCGCGGTGTTCTCCTCGTCCACGTAGAGAATGACGTGACCGAGGCCGAGCGCCCGCAGGTGCGCGAGCCCGGCGAGGGTCAGCGCCCGGCCGAGGCCCGTGCCGCGCTCGCCGGGCGCGACCCCCACCACGTAGACCTCCCCGACCGGCTCGTCGCCGTCGTGCACCTTGGTCCAGTGGAAACCCGCCAGCGCGTCTCCCCGTACGGCGAGGAAGAAGCCGGCGGGGTCGAACCACGGCTCCCGCTCCCGCAGTTCGAGGTCGTCGAGGGTCCAGGAGCCCTGCTCGGGGTGGGTGGCGAAGGCCAGCGCGTTGAGCGAGAGCCACGCCTTCTCGTCGCGCCCGGGCTCGAACGCGCGCAGCCGTACGCCCTCCGGGAGGGCGGCGGCGGGCAGGGGCTCGGCCAGCGGGCGGCGCATCTGCCACAGCGACCGCACCCGGGCCAGGCCCGCGCTCGCGGCGAGACGGGCGGCGCCGGGCAGGTCGCCGTGCGCCCACAGGCGCAGCCGGCCCCCGCTCGCCTCCAGCGCGGCGCCGAGCAGCCGCCGGCCCAGGCCGCGCCGGCGGTAGGCGGGATGCACCACGAGTTCGCCGCTCGGCCCTTCCTCGGGGTCCGCCGGATCCAGGTGGGCGAAGCCCGCGACGTTCCCGTCCTCGTACAGCAGTACGGCTCTCGCGCCCGGCTCGGCGCCGTGGCGCACCTGAAGCATCACGTGCTCGTTGAGCGGACCGACACCATCGGCCTCGGCGGCCGCCTCCACCAGGGCGAGCACCGCCGCCACCTGCTCGTCATCGAGCCGTTCCGTGATCTCCACGCGTACGTCCATGTCTGGCACGATAGGTGAAGGTCAGGCGATTCTCGTACCGGGCTTCGGCAATAGACGCCATGCGTTCCCTCCCTGAATCGTTATCTCTGCGCAATTTCCCGCTCAGGTCCCCGCTCTACTGTCGAGGGTCATGACCCGAGCATCCCTGACGCGACTGGCCGTCGCCGGCGCCGCCGTGGTGGGCGTCGCGGCCCTCACGATGGGCACGGCCGCCGCATCTCCCGCTCCCCAAGCCGGCAAGCACGACAAGAAGCCCGGCCCTTCCGTCCCCGTACGGTTGCTGACCATCAACGACCTCCACGGCAACCTCGAGCCCCCGACCGGGTCCAGCTCCCGGATCCTCGACCCGAACGGCGCGAACACCGACACCGACGGCTCGCTGACCGGCATCGCCGGTGCCAAGTACTCGATCGCGGGCGGTGCCTCCTACCTGGCCGCCCACCTCAAGCAGCTGCGCGACGCCAACACCCTCCTGGTCGGCGCGGGCGACCTCATCGGCGCCTCGCCGCTGCTGTCCGCCGCCTACCACGACGAGCCGACCGTCGCCCTGCTCGACAAGCTCGGCCTGACCGCCTCCTCGGCCGGCAACCACGAGTTCGACGAGGGCATCGACGAGCTCAACCGCATCATGAACGGCGGCTGTCACCCGGTCGACGGCTGCTCTCCCGCCGGTGAGTGGAAGGGCACGAGCTTCGACTACCTCGGGGCGAACGTGCTCAAAGAGGGCAAGGGCGACTACGCCCTGCCGCCCTTCTACGTCAAGAAGATCAACGGAGTGAAGATCGGGTTCATCGGCCTGGTGACCCAGACCACCCCGAACATCGTCACCGCCGCCGGCATCAAGGGCCTGCAGTTCACCGAGGAGGTCGCGGCGGCCAACAAGGTGTCGAGGGAGCTCGCCAAGCACGGCGTCAAGGCGCAGGTCGTGTTGGTCCACGAGGGCGACAACATCACCCCGAACCAGGACCCCAGCTCATGCCCGGTCGTTCCCGGCAACGGCTCGCGGATCGCCACCGGGCTCGACCCACAGATCGACCTGGTCATCAGCGGCCACAGCCACCAGGCGTACGTCTGCAAGGTGAAGGACCCGGCCGGTCAGGACCGCGTCTACACCCAGGGCTCGTCGTTCGGCCGCGCGATCACCCAGATCGACTTCCGGGTGGACCGTAAGACGAAGGACATCGTCCGCTCCAGCGTCGTCGCCAAGAACAACGTGGTGACGCGCACCGTCACCCCGGACGCCGACACCGAGGCGTACATCAAGACCTGGCAGGAGCGGGTCTCGACCGTCGCCAACAAGCCGATCGGCCAGATCACGGCCAACATCGGGCGCGGCGGCAACGTGGGCGAGACCCCGCTCGGCGACCTCATCGCCGACGCGCAGCTGGAGGCGACGAAGGACGGCGGCAACGCGGAGATCGCGCTGATGAACCCGGGCGGGGTCCGCACCGACCTGACCTACGCGCAGAGCGGCTCCGAGGGCGACGGCGTCGTGACGTACGGCGAGGCCTTCCAGGTGCAGCCATTCAACAACCTCATGCAGGTCGTCACGCTCACCGGGACCCAGCTGAAGGCGCTGCTGGAGCAGCAGATCTGGACGGTCGACCCGGTGACCGGCGGCATCACGCAGCGAATTCTCCAGCCGTCCGCGTCGCTGACCTACACCTTCGACACGACGAAGCCGGTGGGCTCGCGGGTCTCCGACATCAAGATCAACGGCACCGCGGTGACCGACGCCCAGCAGATCCGGGTGGCCGCCAACAACTTCCTCGTCGGCGGCGGCGACGGCTTCTCCGTCTTCACCCAGGGCACGAACCTGTGGAGCGGCCCGCTGGACATCGACGCGTTCGTCGCCTACATGGGCGCGCACTCGCCGATCGCCCCGCCGGCAACCGGCCGTATCAACCTCGTCAGGTAACCAGGCGAAACGCGATGGCCCGCCCCATCGGGGCGGGCCATCAGCGGCGAGCCGGTTCGGCCTCGTTCTGCTGCTCGCCGCCGCGGTCGGGGACGAAGCGGTAGCCGACGTTGCGGACCGTTCCGATGAGCGCCTCGTACTCGGCGCCCAGCTTGGCCCGAAGGCGCCGTACGTGCACGTCCACGGTCCGGGTGCCGCCGAAGTAGTCGTAGCCCCAGACCTCCTGCAGCAGCTGGGCCCGGGTGAAGACCCGGCCCGGGTGCTGGGCGAGGTACTTCAGCAGCTCGAACTCCTTGAACGTGAGGTCCAGCGCGCGCCCGCGCAGCCGGGCCGTGTAGGTCGCCTCGTCGATCGTCAGGTCGCCGCTGCGGATCTCGTCGGGAACCTCCTCGGCGGCGGCCAGCGCCAGCCGCCCGACCGACATGCGCAGCCGGGCCTCGACCTCCGCCGGTCCCGCGGTGTCGAGGAGCACGTCGTCGACACCCCACTCCGCCGACATCGCCGCCAGGCCGCCCTCGGTCACGATCGCCATCAGCGGGGACGTGACGCCGGTCGTCCGCATCAGCCGGCACAGGCTCTTGGCCTGCACCAGCTCGCGGCGCGCGTCCACCAGGATGGCGTCGGCCGGGGGCGTGTCGATCAGCGCGGAGGCCTCGGCGGGCGCGACCCGCACCGAGTGAAGCAGCAGTCCGAGTGCCGGGAGCACCTCCGCCGACGGCTCCAGAGCGTTGGTCAGCAGGAGCAGATTGCTCACATGAGCCTCCTCGCACCATGTCGGCTCGGCGCCGTTTGCAGCACTGGAAACCGCGACAGCCGTACAAACACGTAAGGACCCGGGGGCCACATCGCCCGAGTCCATTAATTCGTAGGGTAGCCCACACGAAGTTTGCGTCCAATGAGCGTCACCCGTGTGAACAACACGTCACGTGGTTTACCGCCGTAACGTGACGGTGACGGAGAGCTTCCGGCGGGTGGCGGAGAATCGAGGGGAGCGGCGCGTCATGGCCAGGGGAACGATCCGCTACTGGGCGGCGGCGAAGGACGCCGCAGGCGTGCCGGAGCAGGCGTTCGATGCCGAGACACTGGGGGACCTGCTCGCGCAGGTCTCACGCGACCCGGCCGTCGAGCGCGTGCTGCGCCGGTGCTCCTTCCTCGTCGACGGCGCCCCGGCGGGTACGCGCGATCCGGCGGCGATCGACCTGCCCGAGGGTGCCGTGGTCGAGGTTTTACCCCCCTTCGCCGGGGGATGAGCAGCACGTGCCTCTCCCGTCAATCTTCGCCCCTCGCGTCGCCCAGAGCGGCACCTCGCCGCGTTGTCATCGTCGCCCGTAGCCTCCGCTACGGCCTCCCCCTCCGCCTTGCGATGCACCACTCTGGACACCGCTCGTTCCGGGCGAATCTTGCCGGTCAAGGCACTACTCTGATCACAAAGGCGCCTTCGGAGGAGTCGGATGCGCAAATTGGTCGTGGCCATGGCTCTGCTGGCCATCGTGCTCGTCGTGCTCGACCGGGTCGCCGTGGTCGGGGTGCAGCGTGAGATCGCCCGGCAGATCGAGGCGAAGTACGACCTGGCGCAGGCGCCGTCGGTGCAGGTGAAGGGCATACCGTTCCTCACCCAGGCCGTCTCGGGCCGCTACGAGGAGATCGCCATCGGCATCGGCAAGGTGGAGCGGGAGGGCATCCAGCTCGAGCGCATCGACGCCACGCTGTACGGCGTCACCGCCCCGCTCTCCGATCTGATCCAGAACGCCGCGACCACCGAGATCCGGGCCGAGCGCGTGACGGGGACCGTGGTCATCTCCCGGGAGACCCTGTCGGCCCGCGCCCCCCGCGGCATCAAGGTCGAGGGCGCCGGAGACGACGCGCTCCGCGTCTCGGGCAACGTGACCGTGCTCGGCAACCAGGTGCCGGTCACCGCCGACCTGAAGATCCAGGTGGTGCAGGGCGGGATACGGCTCACGCCCACCGACGTGAAGATCGCGGGTGGCATCCCCGTGCCGAACGCCGAGCGGCTCATCTCGTTCACGGTGCCGGTGAAGAACCTGCCGCTCAACCTCAGGATCACCCGCGTGACATCGACGAGCGAAGGGCTCGCGGTGCAGGGCACCGCGTCCGATGTCCCCCTCCGCTGAGGGCCCGCGTGACGATCGTCACACCGCTGAACCGTCAGGTCCCGGCGTACGTGATGAGGATGTGAGTCCAGCCGGAACCGCCGACGAGGAGCTCATACGCGCACTTTGGGAGGATCACGGAGGGCCGCTGTACGGCTACGTGCTGCGGTTGACCGGTGATCCGGGCAGGGCGGAGGACGTGGTGCAGGAGACGTTGCTTCGGGCCTGGCGGCATCCCTCCGGGCTCCAGGGGCGCCCGGTTCGCGCGTGGCTGTTCACCGTCGCCCGCAACCTCGTCGTCGACCAGCACCGGGCCCGCAAGTCCAGGCCGCAGGAGACGGGGGACGAGGCGCTCGCCGTGCTGCCCGCCGACGACGAGCTCGAACGGGCCGTCGAGTCGTGGGGGGTGGCCGAGGCGCTGGCCTCGCTCAGGGCCGAGCACCGCGAGGTGCTCCTCGAGACGTACTACCGGGGGAGATCGGTGAAGGAGGCGTCGGAGATCCTCGGCATCCCGCCGGGAACGGTGAAGTCGCGGACCTACTACGCCCTCCGGGCGCTGAAACTCGCCCTGGAGGAACGGGGGCTGGCGCCATGACCTGCGAGGAGGTGCGGATCTCGCTCGGCGTGTACGTGCTGGGGGCGCTCGACGCCGAGGAGACCGCCGAGGTCGAGGCCCACCTGGAGACCTGCCCGGCGTGCCGGGCGGAGCTGGCCGAGTTGTCCGGCCTGCCGCCGCTGCTGGCCCGCGTGTCGGCCGAGGACATCGAGCGCGCCGCCGCGCCGCCGCGCGCCGTGCTCGACGGTGTCGTCGCGGGTGTTTCCAAGGGTGTTCCCGGGGGCGTGGTCGCGGCGGCGCTCCCGCCGGTCCGCGGCAAGCGTCCGTTCCGCGTGCTGCTGGGGCTCGCCGCGTCCGTCGTCGTCGCGGCGGTGGGCGGCACGGCGTGGTTGTCCGCGGCGCAGGACGCGTCGGACGGCACGACGTCGGTCGCCGCGGCGCCGGCCACGCAGAGCGACGTGGACGGGGCCGCTGACTCGGCGGCCGCCGGCCAGGCGCCCGCGGCGGAGCAGGACGTGCCGCAGGAGCAGCGGCTTTTCGACCTGAAGGAGTCGGCCGCGTCGTCGCCGGGACCCGAGCGGTCGCCGGGCGCCGTGGCGAAGAAGGTGGAGGATCCGCCCGCGGAGGCCACCGTCACCGCGCCGGCCGAGGCGCGCGGGCGCAGCGGCGACGCGCGCATCGCCGTACGGCTCGTCCCGTACGACGGCGGGACGCAGGTCGTCGCCAGGGTCGCGGGAGTGCCCGCGGGCACGGTCTGCACTTTGCGCGTGGTCGCGAAGGACGGCACGGTCTCGGCCCTCGGCAGCCGGACCGTGGGAGCGGGCGAATACCGCGGGCAGAAGATGGTCCTCGAAGGCTCGACGGCGTTGCGGCCAGGCCAGATCGCCCGCATCGAGCTCGCCGACTCGGGCGGCCACGTCCTGGTGACCGCCACGCCGTGACCTTCCCGTGATCTGGTACGGGAATCAGCCTTACCGGGCGTACGGTTGCACACCGTGATGGCAGGTGTCTCGACCCTCGTGGCCACGCTCGTCCTGGGCGTGGTCATCGGACTGGTCCTAAGGCGGCGTGACGGGAGGATGCGGGCCGTGGAACACGCCCCGGTGACGAGCGCGGATCTCGGCGCCGACCTCGGCGAGCGCGCCACGCTGGTGCAGTTCTCGACCGCGTTCTGCCAGCCGTGCCGGGCGACCCGCCGGGTTCTGGGCGAGGTGGCCGCCATGGTGCCCGGCGTCCGGCACGTGGAGATCGACGCGGAGTCGCGCCTCGACCTGGTCAGGCGCTTCGATGTGCTGCGCACCCCCACCGTGCTCGTCCTCGACGAAGCGGGCAACGTCGTGAAGAAGGCGTCCGGTCAGCCGCGCAGGGCAGACGTGATCGCCGCCCTCGGCGCGGCCGTGGACGGCGCGTCTCATGGGCCGTCTCATCCATCGGACAAGGTGTGACAGATGCCGAGACGGAAGGTACTGTCATGACCATGACTCCCACGACAGAGCTGCTCACGAAGCGGCGCGCGGTGGACTTCTGCCGCGTCGCGACCTCGCTCTGTCGCATGGCCTGAGGGTGATTCCTGCGGCTTCGTGCCGCGTTCCAAGAATCCTTCAGGAGCATCCCCACGATGCAGATCGACCCTCGTGGCCCGCGTTTCGGCGCGGCCGTGACCAGCCTGGTCCTCGCGGCCGTACTGGTCACGCAGAATCCCTGGCTCCTCGCCGCGCAGGCGGTCGTCTTCGCGCTCGGCGCCGCTGACGCGTCGCCGTACGGGCTGGTCTTCCGCCGGTTCGTACGGCCGAGGCTGGGGCCGCCGGCCGAGACGGAGGACGCGGCGCCGCCGCGGTTCGCGCAGGCCGTCGGACTGGGGTTCGCGATGGTGGGACTGATCGGATTCGCGGCGGGGATCACCGCACTGGCCTTGGGTGCGACAGCAGCGGCACTGCTGGCCGCCTTCCTCAACGCAGCGTTCGGCTTCTGCCTGGGCTGCGAAACGTACCTGCTCATACGCCGTCTACAACCTGGGAGAATCCAATGAGCCGCTCCGCCGTTCTGGTGGACGCCGACTGGGTCGAGGCCAACCTCGACACGCCGGGTGTCGTGCTCGTCGAGGTCGACGAGGACACCAGCGCCTACGACAAGGGTCACATCCGCGGTGCCGTGAAGATCGACTGGAGGACGGACCTGCAGGACCCGGTCCGCCGCGACTTCGTCGACAAGGCGGGCTTCGAGGCCCTGCTGTCGGCCAAGGGCATCGCCAACGACGACACCGTCGTCCTGTACGGCGGTAACAACAACTGGTTCGCGTCCTACGCCTACTGGTACTTCAAGGTCTACGGCCACGGCGACGTCAAGCTGCTCGACGGCGGCCGGAAGAAGTGGGAGCTGGAGTCCCGCGAGCTGGTCGAGGACGTCGTGGAGCGGCCGGCCACCCAGTACGTGGCCTCGGAGCCGAACAACGACATCCGCGCCTTCCGCGACGACGTCGTCGCCGCGATCGGCAAGCAGAACCTGGTCGACGTGCGCTCGCCCGACGAGTTCACCGGCAAGCTGCTCGCCCCGGCCCACCTGCCGCAGGAGCAGGCGCAGCGCGGTGGCCACGTGCCCACCGCCCGCAACATCCCGTGGTCGAAGGCGGCCAACGACGACGGCACCTTCCGCTCCGACGACGAGCTCCGCGAGCTCTACTCCGGCGCCGGCGTGGACCTCGCCAAGGACACCATCGCCTACTGCCGCATCGGCGAGCGCTCCGCGCACACCTGGTTCGTGCTGCACGAGCTGCTCGACCAGCCCAACGTCAAGAACTACGACGGTTCGTGGACCGAGTACGGCTCGCTCGTGGGCGTGCCGATCGAGCTGGGGGAGGCCCGCTGATGACAACCCAGGGTTGCGCTGCTCCTGAGCAGACCGTCGCGCTGCCGGCCGGCATCGACCTGGCCAACCAGGCCGTGATCCAGGGCGTCGTGTCCGGCGCCGGCACGGCGTACGCCCGCCTGCTGGACCACAGCGGCGAGTTCACCGGCGAGGTCGTCGTCTCCGACGAGGGCATCTTCCGCTTCTTCGCCGCTCCCGGTCAGTGGACCGTCCGCATCATCGCCGGCGGCGGTGTCACCAAGGACGTCCCCGTCGAGGCCAAGCTCGGCGAGGTCGTCCAGCTCTCGGTCGCCGTCTGATCCACCGCTTCACAGAAGGCCGGTGCGTTCCCGCGAACGCACCGGCCTTCGCTCTATTGGTGGAAACGTGCGCGTCTATATTTTCTATAGACGCACGCAATTTCATGGTTGCGCTCATTTCTCCCATAAGGCAGCATTAGGGTTATGTTCTCACTGAGAAGGGGGAAGTGAGTGAGTATGTTGAGAAAGGGGGTGCTGGCGATATTAGGGGCAACCCTAATCGCGGTTCCGGTTGTCGAGACCGCCACTGCCGCCAGTGCCGCTACGGCTGCTACGACTGCCGAAATCCAGTTGAATCACCAGTTCTGGCAATGGGTCTGCAGTTCACGGCTGACGGCGAGCGATCTCCAGGACATCCGCTACTCGCTGAGGTCATGGGGCGGCCAGGCCAGCATCATCGCCGGCTGGCCGGATCGGGAACTGCGAGCCGCTCTCAACCGGGGATGCGACGCGTACCTCAGGTACGGGCGCGTCGACAGGGCCAACAACGCCCTGTGGGGCGGCTGAGGTAGCCCTCGCACCGCCGGCGTCGCAGATAAACAACACCGTCCGGATATGCGGATACAAGTGTTCGCGGAGAATTCCCGATCCTTGATTTCTGCGTCGAAATGAATCGGACCCGAATATGAACCATCGTGGAGCGCCTGGCCGCCCGGGCGGGGTCTCCCCTGTCGAAAAGCGGTCAAGTCACCGTCGGCGGTTCGTGCCGGGTCCGATTCGCGGTAACCGGCATCGTCTGATGTCGTCCTGTAATGGCCGTTCCTGCTGATGGGGCAAGTCGCAGTGTCGAGGGCTTGCCGATACCATGCGGCAGGTGTCCGGAACGTCCGCACTGCCCGCCCCCCGCAGGTTCGCCTGGATGCTGTCGCCGTACGCGCTGCCGTTGAACGCCCTGCGGATCCTCGCGAAGTGCGCCCTCCCGCTGATCCTCTGCTTCTCGGCCGGACGGCTGGTGCGCTGGGCGCTGCTCCTGATGGCCGCGACCATCTCGCACGGCTCGTGGTACCAGGCCCGCCTTGTGGTGGTGATGTTCCTCTTCACACTGGTCGTGATGACGTCGCTCGCGACGACCGTGGGCATGCTGTACGTCATTCGCGAGGCGCTGCTGGAGACCCAGGCCAGACGCGCGGCCGGTGAGGCCAAGGAGAGCCTGCCGAACGCCCTCAACCGGACCGCGCTCGTCTTCGCAGGCATCTACACGACCTGGGGATTCGTCGCTGACGACGCCCGGGATTTCGCCGGCATCGACATCATGCGGCAGCCGGACCGGTTCGTGCTGGACGCCGGCAGCGGCGACGACAGCGGGGTCGCGCGCGGGCTGCTCAACCTCGACCCGAAGGTCTCCCTGGTGGCGATGGCGGCCGCCTACCTGGTGAAGTGGTACTTCGGCCGCCGCCACGAGGCGAAGGAGGGCCGCTTCTCCGGCGTGCTCGCCACGTTCGGGGAGCTCGCGTTCGCGTTCTACGGGCTCAACGCGATCGCCGCCGCCGTGGGGGCACGCTCCGACTGGATCGGCCAGCGGTCCGTCGTCGCCGCCTGGCACGACTTCGCGGCCAAGGCCGAGGAGGGCGTGCCGGGGTGGAAACAGGTCTCGGAGTGGCTGAGTGACGTCTGGCCGCACGTGATCGACGCCCTCGCCATCCCGCTCGCGTGGCTGACCGTCGGCATCCTCGTCTACGGCGCCTACGCGGAGGACACCCGGACCACGATCAGGGGAACCCGCCTGGAACAGGCGGCGGTCCACCTGGGGCGCACCCACAACTGGACGCGCCTCGCGCTCGCCAAGCTGAGCGCCGGCTGGACCGCCCGCTGGATCCCGCTGCTCAACTCCCTGCGCCTGACAGTGCGTGGGGGCGCCCCGCTGTTCGGGCTGTTCGCCCTCTGTTATGTCGGATTGCACATCGGCGGCGACTATCTCATCAGGGCGGGCCGCTACCTCACCGCGAGCGAGGAGCCCTACCTGTGGTTCGCGACCGGTGAACCGGTCGTCTATGTGGCGGACCTGATCGTGACCCTCGTCACGATGTGCCTGATCGCCGCCACCTTCGATCTCGCCGCGACCCGCCGCAGGCTCACCGGCGGAACCGGAGAACGTGATCGTCCCGTTCCGTCGGGGTGAAGACGTCCTTCATGAAATCCTCGGCCGACTGCTCGGGCACGTCCCGGTAGCCGCTCGGACGGAGGGTGACCTCGACCTCGTCGGCCACGGAGGGCGGAACCACCCCCATCATCTCCAACCGATACGGCGTGCCGATCTTGTTCTCCTTCACATCGGGGGGCGTCTCGTCGTTCACCTTCTCGACCTGCCAGGTGCGCCCGGCTCTGTCGGTGAACTTGACCTCCGCCGGAGCCCCGTGACGAATGGCGCCCTCGGCGTCGAGCGCGGTCCTGGTCGCCACGACCTTGAGCCACTGGCGGTCGGACCGCTCCGGCTTGCCGGTGGGGTCCTTGATCTTCTCCACGGTGACCCGCCACGACACGTGCTGCCATACTCCCGCGTGGCCGGGCTGCACGACATGGACGGTGTCGTCGGGGCGGCCGTACTTGTAGGCCTGGTAGCCGAACAGCGTGGGGGCGCCGACCGCGAGCACGATGGACAGCACGGTTCCGCCCACCAGCAGGCCCGTACGCCGGGCGGGCGCCGGGGGCGCCGCAGCGGCCGGCTCCGCGGGCGACTCGGCGGGCGGGGGAGTGGGCGCGAGCGCCGCGGGAGGCGGCTGCCGGTTCGTCCGCAGCGCCGGGAAGGGCTGCGTGGACCTGTCCTCCCCTTCGGGCTCCAGAGGCGGCCATACGCGCAGGTCCGTCGGCGGTTTCAGCGTGCCGGGGATGGGCACCGACGGCGGCGCCGTCGGCCTGGGCCGGGGAATCGGCCCGTTGTAGGTGATGTCCGTGAAGTCGGGCGGTTGCTCGGCCGGTGGGGCGAACCAGTCGCGGGCGTCGGGGCCGTTCCTCGGCGGCGTTCCGTCCATGGGCGTCTCGGTCATCGGCTCACGCTCACGAGTGAGTGGTAGTCCTCCGCCTGCGAGATCAGCCGGTCGGCGGCCGCGCCGGACAGGCCCAGGTCGATCTGTGCCTCGGGCGCGTAGACGTCGGGAACCAACGGGGTGTTCGGAGGGATGAAGACGAGGCCGGCGCCCGGCACCGCGTCCTTCGGCACCTCGAAGACGAGTAGCCCGCTGGACCAGAACCCCGGCTGGATGTACTTGTTGAACAGTGTCAGCGCGGCGTTGACCTTGTCCGTCGGCTGATAGCGCCGGCCGTCGGCCGTCAGGAGCAAGGGAGGGCTGAGCTCGCTCAGCCGCATGGGCTCGCGCGTGCTCGTCGCCGAGACGTCGACCAGGAGGAACAGGTTGCCCGTGGCCACCTTGGTCACCTTGTTGGAGTAGTCCGTGGTGTCCACGGCATGGGCGGCCGTGACCGACAGGACCTTGACGGTGAAACGCTTGGTCTCCACCGTCTCGCCGATCCGGCCCTTGTAGGTCAGGTAGGAGGTGCGCTGCTCGAAGGACATCGAGAGGTTCTGCTGTGCGTAGACCGCTGCCGCCGCGAGCACGATCCCGGCGACTGCGGCGGCCGCACGCCGCATAAGCCCACGCCGGGGTGGCTTGCGGGCCGCGGCACGACGGGTGGTGCGGCGCTCCGCATGACTGACCGCCATCAGGCGCTCTCCTTCCGCACGGGAAGGGTGATCCGGGCGGTCACCTCGGGCTCGAACGGCCCCTCGCCGTCCTTGCGCTCACCCTTGAGCAGCCAGTAATGCGTCTGGTCGCGCAGGCCGATCTTGTCGTACTCGAACGAGCCCACGTCGAGGCTGATCTCGGGGGGCACGGTCGCGGTGGGCTCGAGGTCGTACTTCACCACGACCGTGGTGGTGATGCCGGGATGCAGTTGGTGGCTCTCGACGCCGAGGCTGAGCACGGAGACCTGAGGGCCGTACTTGGTCTTGATCTCCGGGCGGGTCCGCAGCAGGGAGCTGGCAAAGGTCGTGCTTTGGGAGAAGCCCTTTCCCGGCTCCGGCATGACGCCGACCGATGTGGTCTCCTTGCCCATGTTGGCGACCTTGAGGACGAGCTCCAGATAGCGCTTCGTGGTGCCGAAGTCGCCCTTCTCGGTGGTGTCGATCGCCTTGATGAACTGGGTGTGGAACTGCCCCTGGTCGATGGTGTCCCCGGGCGAGACCGTGGCCGGGGGCTTCTCCGGGGCCTCTGCGAAGCCGCCGAACGCGGCGGTGACGCCGATGCCCACCACGGCCAGCGCGGAGGCGACCGGGACGAGGACCGGGCGTCGTCGGCGGGCGCCATTGGGGGATGACGTCATGGCAGTCGATCGTAGTACGACCACACTTGCCCCATTGGTCGCATTGGTTCGGTCCCCGGGCGGAAATACGTCCGAATGGCGAGAAGCCCGCCCTGACAGGGCTTCCAGCTCCTACGCTGTGACGGAGGCGGACATGGAGGGCCCGTGGGCGACCCGCACCCCGAGCATGCCCAGTTGCAGGCGGACCGGATCTACCTGGGCTGGCAGTACGCACTGCTGTACCCGGATCCCGGGCCGCCGCCGAAGCGACCGGCCAGGGAGGACGTCACCGAGCCTCCGGTGGACACCGAATGGGTCCACCGGGAGCGGCTGCAGAAGGACCTGCTCAACCGCCCGGTCAAGATCTTCCGTACGTTCATGGCCGTGGTGGCCGCGGGGATCCTGATCCTCGGCGTGACCGGGCTGCTCACCTGGTCGTTCGTGATGCTCGGCCTGGTCGCCGCGGGCGGCGTGGCCGCCATCTGCACCTACGCCATCCGGCAGGGCGACCGTACGGTCAACGAGCGGCTCGACGAGCGCCGCCGTAAGGCGCTGCGGGAGCAGGAGCGCCGTCAGCGGGAGATCGTCACCGCGCAGGAGGAACACGCCGCGAAATACCGCGACTGGGCCGAGAAGAAGAGCCGCTTCGACCAGCAGATCAACTGGTACGCCGTGGCGGTGCCCGACGAGATCGACCGCGTCGACGTGGCCGGGGGCACGCTGACCGGCTGGTCGGCGCTGGTGACGCTGATCGGCGCGACGCGCCTCTACAGCGGCGGGCACCTGACCGTGCTCGACCTGTCGGAGGGCGCGATCGCCAAGGACCTCATCGAGCTGGCGCGCCGGGGCGGGGACGACCCGCTCGTCTGGGTGCTCCCGGTGGACCTGCCCCGGCTCGACCTGGGCTCGACGCTCAAGCCGGAGGCGTTCGCCGACGTGCTCGCCCACGTGGTGAGCGTCAGCGAGGAGACCAGCAGGGACATCGGCTTCGACAACGCGATCCTGGAGCGCGTGCTGGAGGTCCTGGGCGAGAACGCCACGATCAGCCAGGTCACCGCCGCCCTGCGGGCCCTCGCGCAGGTGGGCGACCCGCGCGACGACATGAAGTGCGGCCTGCTCACGGCGACGCAGCTCGAACGCATCGGCACGCTGTTCGGCCGGGGCGTGGCCGACCGGGTGGTCATCGAGCGGGCCTGGGCGCTGGAATCCCAGCTGCGCAAGCTGGAGACGCTGGGCTCGGAGGCCGTACGGCTGCCGCCCGCGCGGCTGCGGGTCGTCAGCATGGACCGGCAGGCGGGGGTCTTCGGCAACCGGGTGCTCGGGACGTACGTCGCGACCGCGCTCACGCACATCCTGCGCCAGTCGCCGGCCAGCGAGCGGCCCTGGTATCACACGATCATCGTGGCGGGCGCGGACAAGCTGCGCGGCGATGTGCTCGACCGGCTCATGGACGCTTGTGAGACCTCGCGCACCGGGCTCGTGCTGACCTACCGCAGCCTCACCCCGACCGTACGGGAGCGGCTCGGCCGGGGGCACGCGGCGGTCGCGTTCATGCGCCTGGGCAATGCCGAGGACGCCCGTGTGGCGAGCGAGCACGTCGGCACCGAGCACCGCCTGGAGCTCGCCCAGCTCACCGAGACGTTCAGCTCCACGGTCAACGGCCCGAGCGGCTTCTACACCTCCACCGTCGGCGAGAGCCGTACGGAGGGGGAGGAGAAGGGCGAGGGCGACCTGCGGGAGGACATCACCGAGTCGACCGAGTGGGGGCGGCGCGCGCCCACGGTCGCGGACGGGGTCCTGCAGCGGTCGCGGGAGTTCCTGGTCGAGCCGCACCAGCTGCAGCAGCTTCCCACGACCTCCGTGATCGTCACCTACTCGACGGCCGAAGGACGCCAGGTGCGCCTCGCGGACGCGAACCCGGCGATACTCACCTTTCCCAAGACGACGCTGGGGGAGTTCGAGGAGATCCGGCGGGCGGCCCTGGCGCCTGCGGAGCCCGAGCCCGAGCCGGAGCCGGAGGAGCCCTCGCTGCCCGACGTTCCCCCCAACCTGGGCCCTCCACCGCCCCGCCTCGACTGGCGCAAGCGGCCATGAGCAGGCCCGCGTCCGCTGCCCGACGTGCCCCCGCTGCGCTTCCCCACGGTGGGCCCTCCGCCGCCCCGCCTCGACTGGCGCAAGCGGCCATGACCGCTCCCCAAACGTCGCATGCGGCCATGACACCGTCCGTTGCCGGTAAGGGCATCGTCAACACGGCTGTGCGCACGTGATCCTTGATGGAGTCTCTCCCCTGTTCGTCGTCAATCGAGGGGTCTCATGCACGCGTTCCCCCTGAGCGGGCCGTGGTACCGGATCCAGGCCATCACGGCGCCGTCGCGTAGTTCGTCCGCGGAGTGGGACTTCGTCACGGTGCTCCCCGCGGTCCTGTCCGCCGCGCAGCGCAACCGGCCGTTCGTCATCGGCTGGCTGTCGCGGGGTTCGGGTGCGCCGCTGGAGCTCATCACCAACGCGGGGCCGCTCACACCGCCCAAGCCGCCGCGGCGCGCGGCGACGGCGCCCGAGCCGCCGGTCACCGGTCCGCAGCCGCTGCTGTTCCCCGGCGGCGCGCGCGGCGTGGAGATCGGCGACGAGTGGCTGGCCGACCTCGCCGACCTCGTCTGGACGCCGTGCCCGGGCCGGCAGGCGCCGCCGCTCTACGGCAGGCGCGAGCCGGAGCCCGACGAGACCAAGCGGCCCACCTTGTTCGAGTCGACGCTGGTCACGCTCATGTCCCGGCCGTTCGCGTGGGTGGTGGTCGCCGAGCCGACCGACCTGCTCGACGCCGAGGTGGCCCATCTGCGCACCCAGCTCAACGTGCTGCGCCAGTACGGCGACGCCTCGGAGCGGTCGCGGTTCGACGCCGAGCGGGCCGAGCGCAGGATGCAGGAGCTGGACGCCTTCCGCGAGGCAGGGCTGTGGAACGTCCGGGTGCTCGCCGGCGCGGCCGGTCCCGACGAACTGCGCCAGATCGCGCCGGTGCTGGTCGGCTCCGTGGAGATGAGCCACCACCCCTACCGGCTGCGCAGCGCGATGTCGCTGCCCGCCCTGACCGGCGACGGCACCTGCGAGTCGGTCTACGGCTTCGGCGAGGCGCTGACCGTCGACCTCCAGGATTCGGCCGACGGCGCGGCGGCGCCGTTCGCGGCGACGGCCGGGGCCCTCGCCGCGCTCGCCGGGCTGCCGCGCCGCGAGGTGCCGGGCGTCCGGGTGCTCGACGCGGGCTTCTTCGACGTGACCAGCGAGGCCGAGGTCGAGGGCTCGGCGGAGACCGTCGACCTCGGCGCGATCGTCGACGGGCAGGACCGCGCGGTCGGAACGTTCCGGGTGCCGCTCGCCACGCTGAACCGCCACGCCTTCGTCACCGGCGCCACCGGCTCGGGCAAGTCGCAGACCGTACGTCACCTGCTGGAGCAGCTCACCAAAGCGGGCATCCCGTGGCTGGCCATCGAGCCGGCCAAGTCGGAGTACGCCGCGATGGCCGGCCGGGTCGAGCACCTCGCGCCGCTGACCGTCATCAACCCTTCGGCGCCCGACAACGTGCCGATCAGCGTCAACCCGCTCGCGCCCGAGCCGGGCTACCCGGTGCAGGCCCACATCGACATGGTCAGGGCGCTGTTCATGGCGGCCTTCGACGCCGAGGAGCCGTTCCCGCAGATCATGTCGCTGGCGCTGCAGCGCGTCTACGAGGCCAACGGCTGGGACGTGGTCACCGGCGGCGGCATCCCGGGGGCCGCCGTGCAGCCGGCCGTGCCGACCCTGGAGCAGCTCCAGCAGCACGCGCTGGAAGTCATCCAGGAGATCGGGTACGGCAACGAGGTCCAGGCCGACGTCGAGGGGTTCATCAGCCTGCGCCTGCGCAGCCTGCGGGTGGGCAGCGCGGGCCGGTTCTTCGAGGGCGGCCACCCGGCCGACATAGGCGGCCTGCTCCAGCGCAACGTCGTGCTCGCCATCGAGGACGTGGCCAACGACGAGGACAAGGCGTTTCTCATGGGCACGCTGATCATCCGCATCGTCGAGCACCTGCGGATGCGCGCCCGCTCCGAACCGCGGGGCGAGGACGGCGCGGGCGGCCTGCGGCACGTCATCGTCATCGAGGAGGCCCACCGGCTGCTGCGCGACCGGGGCTCCCAGCGCGCCTCCACGCACGCGGTCGAGCTGCTGGCCGGGATGCTCGCCGAGATCAGGGCGTACGGCGAGGGCATCATCGTGGCCGAGCAGATCCCGACCAAGCTCGTCTCCGACGTCGTCAAGAACACGGCGCTGAAGGTGGTGCACCGGCTCCCGGCCGAGGACGACCGGGCGCTCGTCGGCGCGGCGATGAACCTCAGCGAGGACCAGTCGCGCCAGGTGGTTTCGCTCCAGCCGGGCTTCGCCGCGGTGTTCGCCGACGGCATGGACCGCCCGCTGCGCGTCCAGGTGCCGCTGGGCGAGGACCGCGAGCGTGAGACGCTCGGCCCGGTGCCGCCGATCTGCGGGCGCCGCTCGGCCGCCTGCGGGCGCGAGTGCCGTACGGGGAAGGCCTGCACGCTGGTCGAGCTGCGCGAGGCCGACCTGCTCGCGGTGGCCCCGGAGTGGGCGTGGCTGCGGATCTGGACCGACACGGTCGTCCTGGCGTTCGTGACGAACCGGTCGCTGCCCGGCGTGCCGCGCGTGCTCGCCGACATCTGGGCGGAGCTGCCGGCCAAGCGGCGCGAGTGCCTGCTGGCCACGCTGGTCGAGCGGTCGGTCTCGCGCCGCGCCTGGTCGCTGCGCACGTGGTTCGACCCCGCGCTGCTCACCGAGAAGGCCGCCGAGGTCGCCGCCGGACTGCTCGCGGCCGGCCAGGCGGACGGCGCGGAGGGCGACCCGCCGATGCGGGCGGGCGACCGGCCGGGCGCCGCCTGGGTCATCCCGCAGGTCCGCTGGCTGCACGAGGTGGACCGGTTGTTCCCCTTCGGCCATCCCGCGCCCAACCTGCGCAGTCCCGCCCCGGCGATGGAGTATCCGCTGTTCGGCACCGACCCCGCCGGCCGGCCGTACCCCCACCAGGGGGTCAACGGCGCCGAGCCGGCCGAGGGCGGGGTCGCGGTCGGCGTGCGCACCGAGTTGCTCGGCCACCGCGCCAAGGCGCTGCGCCACCACCCGCTGTCGATGGAGGTGGACCGCAACCGCGCGCTGGCCTGGCGCGTCATCCTGGGCGACGACGAGCACGAGGGCATCCAGCGTGACGTGACGACGGTCGCCATCGGGGTCGAGCCGCGCGAGCGGGTCAAATACGTGGCCCAGACGATGAGCGCGGGCTGGCTGGAGACCGTGCTGTCCTGGCCGCGCCGTTTCGTCCTGCCGTTCGACGGCGACACCCCCGCCGAGCTGTCCTTCGGCGCGTGATCTCGTAATTGGTCGCACGCACTACCCCTGACCTGGGCCCGAGCACTCCGTGATCATGCACAAACCTCGGCCGTACGCGTCCTGCCTGGGCGAAAGCCGTACGTGATCTTGCAGATCCGCGGAATCGCCCGCGTCAGGAGGGGCATTAGGATCGCGGCATGAGTCAGCTTCCGTTGCGGGCGCAGCTCGCCAGCGCCCTTGGCCGCACGGCCGCGACGCTGTCCAGGGCCACCGGGCGTGGCGACGGCTCGGTGATCGGCGGCAGGGTCGGCCTCATGCTGGAGCCCGACCTGCTGCGCAAGCTCGCGGCCGACCGCAAGCTCGTCCTGGTCAGCGCCACGAACGGCAAGACCACGACGACACGCCTGATCACCTCGGCGCTGCAGGAGGTCGGCGACGTGGCGACGAACGCCTTCGGGGCCAACATGCCCGCCGGGCACGTGTCGGCGCTCGCCTCCAACAAGGACGCGCCGTACGGCGTGCTGGAGGTCGACGAGAAGTACCTCCCCGAGGTCCTCGACACCACAGAGGCCGGCATCGTCTGCCTCATGAACCTCAGCCGCGACCAGATGGACCGGGCCGCGGAAATCTGGCTGCTGGCCCAGAAGTGGCGCCGCGCGCTCGCCGGCCGGCCCACCCACGTGATCGCCAACTGCGACGACCCGCTGGTGACCTGGGGCGCCTCCACGGCCGCCCAGGTCACGTGGGTGGCCGCGGGGCAGCGCTGGCGCGAGGACTCCTGGTGTTGCCCCGAGTGCGGCGGCCCGCTCGACCGCGCCGGGTTCGGCAACGGCGGTCAGGGTCTCACCCCGGCCCAGCTCGCCGACTCGCGCTGGGCGTGCCGTGAGTGCTCCTTCCGCAGGCCGGAGCCGAGCTGGGTGCTCGACGGGGAGTACGTGACCGACCCGCGCGGCCAGCACTGGCGCCTGGACCTTCAGCTCCCGGGCCAGGCCAACCGGGCGAACGCCGCCGTCGCGCTGGCGGTCGCCGCGACGCTCGGCCTCGATCCCGCCCGGGCGCTGCCCAGGCTGCGTACGGTCACCTCGGTCGCCGGGCGTTACACGACCGTCGAGCGGGACGGCCGCTCGCTGCGGCTGCTGCTGTCCAAGAACCCGGCCGGCTGGCTGGAGGCGTTCGACGTCGCCGACCCGGCGCTGCCGATCATCCTGTCGGTCAACGCCCAGGGGCCGGACGGCCGCGACACCTCCTGGCTGTGGGACGTCGACTACCGCATCCTGCGCGGCAGGCCCGTCCTCGTCACCGGCGAGCGCCGCCTCGACCTCGCACTGCGGCTGGCCGTGGCCGAGGTGCCCTTCCAGCTCTGCGACTCGTTCGAGCGGGCGGTGGCGGCGCTCGCGCCCGGCAAGATCGACGTGATCGCCAACTACACCGCGTTCCAGCAGATCCGAGCGGAGTTCGGCCGTGCAGTCTGAATTGTCCATCGTCTGGATCTATCCCGACCTGCTCAGCACGTACGGGGACCAGGGCAACGTCCTGGTGCTGGAGCAGCGGGCCCGGGCCCGGGGCATCCGGACCAGGACCGTCCACGTGCGCTCGTCCGACCCCGTGCCGCAGCAGGGCGACGTCTACCTGATCGGCGGCGGCGAGGACCGGCCGCAGATCCTCGGGGCCGAGCGGCTGCGCCGCGACGGCGGCCTGCACGCCGCGATCCAGCGCGGTGCGGCCCTGCTGGCGGTCTGCGCCGGTTACCAGATCATGGGCACGGTGTTCGGCGGCGAGGAGGGCCAGCCGGTGCCCGGCCTCGGGCTGCTGGACATCAGCTCGGGCCGCGGCGAGCGGCGCGCGGTCGGCGAGCTGGCAGCGGAGGTCGACCCCGCGCTGGGGCTGCCCACGCTGACGGGGTTCGAGAACCACATGGGTGTGACGAGGCTCGGCCCCGGCGTGCGCCCGCTGTCGCGGACGATCGTCGGCACCGGCAACGGCGACGGCACGGAGGGCTGCTACGCGGGCCGCGTCGTCGGCACCTACCTGCACGGCCCGGCGCTCGCGCGCAACCCCGCGCTGGCCGACCTGCTGCTGAGCTGGGTGACCGGACCGCTGCCGCCGATCGACGACAGCTGGTATCAGGCGCTGCGCGACGAACGCCTGCGCGCGGTGCTGCCCAGCTGACGCGGTGCTACCCAGCTGACGCGGTGCTGCCGAGCTGACCGGCCGGTGAATCCGGCCGGTCAGTAGATCAGCGCCTGCACGCCCTCGCCCAGGGCCTCCTCGACGAACGTGGAGGCCCCGGCGATGCGTACGCCGTCGATCACGTCGTCGACGGTGATGCCCCTGCGGGCCGCGCACTGGGTGCACAGCGTGACCCTGCCGGCCGCGAGCACGGCGTCGAGCATGTCCTCCAGCGGGGCGGCCTCGGCCAGAGTGAACTCCTTGGCCCGTCCCGGCAGCGCGAACCACGAGGACTCGCCCGTCAGCCACAGCGAGACCGGGACTCCGCTCGCCAGCGCGGCCGCCGCGACCGTGAACGCCTGGTTGCAGCGCTCCGGGGCATCCGCCCCGGCCGTCACCTTGATCACCAGTGATCGTGCCATATTCGTGCCCCTCCCGCCGATCTTTGCCCCGTCGCGTCGCCCAGAGCGGCACCTCGCTGCGTTGTCGTCGTCGCCCGTAGCCTCCGGCTACGAGCTCCTCCTCCGCCTTGCGATGCACCACTCTGGACACCGCTCCGTCCGGGCAAATCCCGGCGGTCGCGGCACTGAGAGCCTAGTCCGCCGGGATCGGCGCCGCGCTGCGGCCTGCCGTACAAGTTGGGCAATCCGCACATGCCGCGCATGGTGCGAGGGGCCGTTCGCGCGGCTCTAAGCTCGTGTCCATGGACGTACATCCCGACCTCGAGCCGATCGCCTTCCTCCTAGGCCGCTGGGAGGGGGCCGGGGTGATCGGCTATCCCACCATGGAGAGCGCCAACTTCGGCCAGGAGATCGTCTTCGGGCACAACGGGAAGCCGTTCCTGACCTATCAGAGCCGCACGTGGCTGCTCGACGCGGAGGGCGCCAAGGTCCGGCCCCTGTCCACCGAGACGGGGTTCTGGCGGATCCAGCCCGAGCGTCAGATCGAGGTGTGCCTCGCGCACCCGACCGGCATCGTGGAGATCTACGTGGGGGAGGTCGTCTTCCACAAGATCGAGCTGCGTACGGACGTGGTGGCGCGGACCACGACGGCCAAGGAGTACAACGCGGGCCACCGGCTCTACGGCCTGGTCGACGGCAACCTCATGTACGCCTACGACATGTCGGCGATGGGGCATCCGCTGCAGTCGCACGCCTCGGCGGAGCTCAAGCGGGTCGGCGACTTCGAGGAGTAAGGGGAAAAGAAAGAACCCCGGGCGCGCTCCGCCTCCTGAAGAGGCGGGCCGGCTGGACCATGGCCGGGGACGGAAGTCGTCCGCGGCCGCCGGCTGCCCGGGGTTCCGGTGTCTGTCGAGGATTCGCCGGGACGTCGTACGACATCCAGACGGAAGGCCCAGATGGACGAGTCCTAGCGGACAGCCACCTCGCTAGCCCAAGAATGATCAACCATTGTTTGGACCACCTCCCTTCTGCGTGCCTTCACGCTATGCGAGCGGCGCGGGCGCGGGCAAACGATTAATCCGGCGAACTTCCCTCTCCTCCTGCGACTGCCGGGGAGATGCACCCCCGGCACGGCCATGGAGTGCTCCCTTGTAGGGCATGTTTCGTCGGGCACGACCTAAACTCTGGGGCATGGCCGAGACTTGGCACGAGGAGCTGCGGGCGCGCGGCTACCGGATCACCCCCCAGCGTCAGCTCGTGCTGGAAGCGGTCACCGAACTCGGGCACGCCACCCCCGAGGACATCTGTTCGCGCGTGCAGCGGACGGCGAGGGGTGTCAACATCTCGACCGTCTACCGGACCCTGGAGCTGCTGGAGGAGCTCGGGCTGGTCACGCACACGCATCTCGGGCACGGCGCCCCCACCTATCACCTCGCCTCCGAGGCCGACCACGTCCACCTCGTCTGCCGGGGCTGCGGCGAGGTGACCGAGGTCGCTCCCGGCATGGTGGACGGCCTCGTCTCCGCCCTCGACACCGAGCTCGGGTTCGCCACCGACGTCCGTCATCTCACTATCTTCGGCAATTGTCGTAAATGCCGTCTTTGACGGTTATGGCCCGCTTTGGGAGCGTTGACCTGGGGCCGGTAGCGTGTCGAGTGGAGCAGCACGCCGATTCGTCAGGAGATGAGGGTGAGCGTTCCCGCGGAAGCCGCCAGGCGGCGCATTGTGGATCTCTTCCTGTCCAGCGAGGAGCGGCTGCTCCGGCGGTGGACTCAACTGTCCGGAGCGTCCCCAGACGAGCTCCGTGACCTCTACCAGGCGTTGCGCACCGCGATCAGCGGCGAGGAAGGAGACCTGGCCGACGTACGCGGGCTGCTCGCCGAGCTCTCCCGCGCACGCGTCCGCCAGGGGTACACGCCCTCCGACACCGCGCGGCTGGTGTTCTCCCTCAAGGAGGCGTTGTACGAGGTGGTCGAGGACGACGGAGGCCCGGAGGCGCTGCGCGGCTTCGTGTGGTTCTCCCGGCTCATCGACGATCTCGGTCTGTACACCTTCGAGACCTACTCCGCCGCCCGCGAGAAGATCATGCTGGACCAGGCCGAGCAGCTGCTCGAGCTGTCGACGCCGGTGGTCAAGCTGTGGGAGGGCATCGTCGCCGTACCGCTCGTCGGCACGCTCGACTCGGCCCGCACCCAGGTCGTCATGGAGAAGCTGCTGCAGACCCTGGTCGAAACGGGCTCGGAGCACGCGGTCATCGACATCACCGGCGTGCCGGCCGTCGACACGCAGGTCGCCCAGCACCTGCTCAAGACCGTCGTCGCGGCCCGCCTGATGGGCGCGGAGTGCGTGATCTCCGGCATCCGCCCGCAGATCGCGCACACGATCGTCACGCTGGGCATCGAGTTCGGCGACATCGTCACCAAGGCCTCGCTGGCGGACGCGTTGTCCTACGCGCTGAAGCGGAGTGGCGTGGAGATCACGGGTGCCGCGCGGACGCGGGTGGCGGTCAGGGCGGAGCGCGGCTGATGGAACGTGTGCCGATTCTCAAGCTCGGCGACATCCTGATCGTCTCGATCCAGATCGACCTGGACGACCAGAGCGTGCTGGCCCTGCAGGAGGATCTGGCGGACATGGTGGTCTCCTCGGGAGCGCGAGGGGTCATCATCGACATCACGGCCGTGGAGATCGTCGACTCGTTCATCGGCCGGATGCTCTCCACGATCGCCGCGATGACCCGCATGCTCGACGCCGAGACCGTGGTGGTCGGCATGCGTCCCGCGGTGGCGATCACACTCGTCGAGCTCGGCCTGTCGCTGGGCGGCGTGCGGACGGCGCTCAACCTGGAGAAGGGCGTCGCCATGCTGGAACATGTCAGGGGCGCCGCCGGGTGAGCGGGCCCCAGGAGCTGCCCATCGTCACCAACGGTGACGTCGTGCTGGTACGTCAGCAGGTCAGAAGCCTCGCGGCCGAGATAGGGCTCTCCCTGGTGGAGCAGACGAAGATCGTAACCGCCGCCAGCGAACTGGCCAGGAACGCCCTCGTGCACGCCGGAGGCGGCCGGGTGCTCATCCAGGTGCTGGAAGGCGGGCGACGGCCCGGGCTACGGCTCGTCTTCAGCGACGAGGGGCCGGGCATCCCGGACGTCGACCAGGCGCTGACCGAGGGCTGGAGCACGGCGGGGGGGCTGGGGCTCGGGCTGAGCGGGTCGCGGCGGCTCGTCGACGAGTTCGACCTCGTCTCCGCTCCCGGCGAGGGCACCCGCGTGACAGTGACCAAGTGGGCCCGGTGACGCGGCGATGACGCACCGGCACGAAGACATCTGGGTCCGCACCGACGACCCGAGTGTGATCGGCGCGGTGCGCAGGACGGCCGTCGCGCTGGCCACCGCCGCCGGATTCGACCAGAACCGCACCGGGCAGGTCGCCGTGGCGGTGACCGAGGCGGTCTCGAACCTGGTCAAGCACGCGGAGGAGGGCGCCGTGCTGGTACGCCCCCATCCGGAACGGCCGGGCGCGATCGAACTCGTGGCCGTGGACAGGGGCCCCGGGATCGCCGACCTCGCCCGCGCCCTGCGGGACGGCTACTCCACCTCGGGCACGCTCGGCATCGGCCTCGGGGCGATCGCCCGCATGGCCACGGGCTGGGACGTCCACTCCATGCCCGGCAGGGGGACCGTGCTGGTCCTGCACTTCACCCGGGACGGCCTGCACGGCCCGCCGCTGCGGGTGAGCGGGCTGCGCCGCCCGATCGGCGAGGAGAGCGTCTGCGGCGACGCCTACGCCTTCTCCGACGCGGGCGACGCGATCAGCGTGCTCGTCTGCGACGGGCTCGGCCACGGCGGCGCCGCCGCGCACGCCTCCCGCGAGGCCGTGCGGATCTTCATGGAGGATCCGCACGCCCCTCCGACCGCCGCCCTCGAACGCCTGCACCGGGGGCTGGGCCACACCCGGGGCGGTGCGGTCGCGGTGGTGCGAATCCGCCGCGAGAGCGTCACGTTCGCCGGGCTGGGCAACGTCTCGGGCTGGATCGCCCACGCCCAGGGCCGCCAGGGGATGATCTCGATGCCCGGCATCGCCGGGCACAAGGGCAGGCGCCCCCGGCAGTACGAGTACGCGCTGCCGCCGCACGCCACGGTGGTGCTGCACACCGACGGCCTCACCGACCGCTGGGATCCGGCCTCCTTCCCCGGGCTGTTCGCCCATTCCCCGGCCGTGGTGGGCGCGACCCTGCTGCGCGACGCGGGCAGCCGCAGGGACGACGCCTGTGTCGTCACCGTGAAACAGGGGCAGTGATGGGCGAGGTTCTCACCCGCGCGGAGATCTGCAGGGAGCAGGACGTCTTCGCCGTACGGCAGCTGGGCCGCCAGATCGCCGAGCTCGTGGGACTGGAATCACAGGACCAGATCCGGGTGGCGACCGCGCTCAGCGAGATCGGCCGCGAGGCGCTGGCGTACGGCGCGCAGAGCGACGTCGTCTTCGACCTGCGCGAGGATCGCCTGGTCATCACGGTGAACTACCACGACGACGCCGACGTGCGGCCGGGCGAGGGCCTGAAGCTGGCCGGCCGCCTGGTCGACCAGGTCGCGCTCTCCACCGAGGACAGGTGCGTCACGCTGGTGAAGCGGGTGCCCGAGCACGCCGGGCAGGGTGTGGCCGGACAGAGGGGCCGGTCGCTCGACGGCATCCGCGAGGAGCTGGCCCGCCGGGCGCCGCCCGGCACGGCGCTCGACGTGCTGCGCGAGCAGAACAGGGAGCTGGCCGGCACTCTGGAGGAGGTGCTGCGGCTCAACGCGGAGCTGACCGAGACCAACCAGGGTGTGCTGGCGCTGTACAACCAGCTGTCGGCCGAGCTGGAGGAGACCAACCGCGGCGTCGTGGCGTTGTACGCCGAGCTCGACGAGAAGTCGTCCCAGCTCCGCCAGGCGGCCGAGGCCAGGCAGCGGTTCTGGGCCAACGTGAGCCACGAGCTGCGGCTGCCGCTGACCTCGATCATCGGCCTGGTGAGGCTGTTGCTCGGTTCGGGCGCCGAACCGCTCACCGAGGAGCAGGAGCACCAGATCACCCTGGTCGGCAGCTCGGCGGAGACGCTGCTGGCGCTGGTGGGCGAGCTGCTCGACCTGGCCAAGGCCGAGTCCGGACGACTGGACCCGCAGCCGTCGATGGTGGACGTGGTCGCCCTGGCCGAGCGGCTGCGCATGACGCTCCACCCCGCCGGGCGGGCCGAGGGGGTCGAACTGTCGGTCGACGTGTCGGATGAGGTCGGCGAGTTGTTCGTCGACGAGACCATGCTGACCACGATCCTGCGCAACCTGCTGTCGAACGCGCTGAAGTTCACCGAGTATGGAGAGGTGCGGCTGACGGTCGTCGTGGACCCCGCGACGGCGGAGGCGGTCTTCACCGTCACCGACACCGGGGTCGGCATTCCCTCCGAGTACCTGGAGCGCGTCTTCGAGGAGTTCTTCCAGGTGCCCGGGTCGCTGCAGCTCAGAGCGAAGGGCACCGGCCTCGGCCTGCCGTACGCCCGCAGGCTCGCGGAGGCGATCGGCGGCTCGCTGGAGCTGGACAGCAGGCTGGGCGAGGGAACCACGGCCACGCTGCGGGTGCCGCACCGGATGACCACGCCGGAGGTGGGCCGGGCGCTGGTGGCCGACGACGACGAGGGGTTCCGTGCGGTGGCGCGGCGCATGCTCTTCGGGTTCGCGGCCGCGGTGGACGAGGCCGCCGACGGGATCGAGGCCCTCGGCATGATGCGCGAGAGTCCTCCGGATGTGGTCCTGATCGACCTGCTCATGCCGCGCCTGGACGGTACGGCGCTGCTGCACGAGATGACCGAGGACGAGACCCTGCGGGGCATCCCCGCGGTCGTCGTGTCCGTGGTGTCCGAACATCCGGTGATGGCCCACCCGGTGCTGCCGAAGTACGGACTGCGCAGGGACCAGCTGCTGGAGGCGATCCGGGAGGCTGTGCGCGACAAGCAGGAGCACACGCGGGGGAGGGGGGCCCATGATTGACGCCGCGGCGACGGTGCTGGTCGTCGACGACGTCCCCACCAAGCGGTACATCCTGGCGAGCTGGCTGCGCCGCGCCGGACACCGGGTCGTCGAGGCCGGCGGCGGCGAGGAGGCGCTGGCCGTCGTCGACGCGCTCATGCCCGACCTCGTCGTCCTCGACGTACGGATGCCCGACCTGAGCGGCATCGAGGTGTGCGAGAAGATCAAGGCGAGCCCGCGGACCGCCTCGATCCCGGTGATCCAGGTCTCCGGGAACGCCATCACCCCGGCCGACCGTGCCGAAGGGCTGGAGCGCGGGGCCGACGCGTACCTGTCGGAGCCCATCCAGCCCGACGAGTTCACCGCGACGGTCCGGGCGACCCTGCGGTACTACCGGGCGCGGCAGCGGGCCGAGCGGATGGCGGCGCGGCTGAGCGAGCTGGCCGAGATCACGCTGGCGATGAACGAGGCCGAGGACTTCGAGCGGCTGCTGGCGGTGGCCGCCGAGGGGTGCTCCCGGCTGCTGGAGCGTTACTCGCGGGTGCTGGCGTGCTCGCCGGACGGGCAGCTGCGCAGGTTCGCCGCCCGGCCGGGCGAGCCCGCGGCGCCGAGGCCGGTCCACCCCGACACCCTGGAGCGGCTGAGCACCATCTCGATCGGCGAGTCCACCGGCGTGCGGGTGTTCGAGATCGACAACGACACCTGGGCCCGCGTCGTCCCCGACAGCGACGTGGTCGCGCACGTGTCGGGCGTGCTGTGCCGTACGAAGACGGGCCGGTCCCCGGTGTTCCTGGGGGTGGAGACGGGCTCGCCGCTCGGCGGCGAGGAGCTGAGCCTGCTGCGGCAGCTCGGCCAGGCGCTGGCGCTGGCGGTCGACGCGGCCCGCGCCTACGCGGAGGAGCACTCGATCTCGCTCATGTTGCAGCGCAGCCTGCTGCCCGCCGAGATCCCCCCGACCCCCGGCCTGCTGGTCAGCGTGCGCTACCGGCCCGCGGTGGACAGCGTGGAAGTGGGCGGCGATTTCTACGAGGTGCTGCCCCTCGGCGATCGGGTGCTGGTCGCGCTCGGCGACGTGCAGGGCCACTCGCTGCACGCCGCCACCGTGATGGCGGAGCTCCGCAACGCGCTGCGGGCGTCGGTGATCGACGCCGTCGACCCGGCCCGGTCGATGGCCCTGCTCAACGCGGTCCTGCGGCGTTACCACCCCGGCATGACGGCGACCGTCTGCCTGATGCTGATCGACCCCGCGACGGGGGAGAGCGAGATCGTCAACGCCGGGCACATCCCGCCGCTGCTGGCCGGGAAGGGGGCGGCCTATCACAGGTTCGGCAATCTACTGCTCGGCGTGGCCGACGAGCAGTATCGGGTGGACCGGGTCCGGCTGCCCGAGGACGCCACCGTTCTGCTGTTCACCGACGGGCTGATCGAGGACCGCGACAAACTGCTGGACGAGAGCCTGGAGGTCGCCCGTCAGCAGGCCGAGGGGGTGGGCGACGACCTGGAGGACTTCTGCGACCGGCTGATCGCCACCTTCGGCGCCCGCGAGGACGACGTGGCGCTGGTCGCCCTCCGCCGGGTGCCGTTCTGACGGTTGTCCACAGGGGAGCGGGGCGTCGCCACGACGGCGGTGGGGGACCGAATAGCCTTGGACGCATGCGGAGCCCATTGCTTGACACACACGGCGCGGTGGCCGCGCAGGCGCCGGACGAGACCGTCGCGGCCCACTACGGTGATCCCTTCGCCGAGCAGCGGGCGCTGGCCGGCGGGCGCGGGCTGGTCGACCGGAGCAACCGCGAGGTCGTGCGGATCAGCGGCCCCGACCGGCTGAGCTGGCTCAACAACCTCAGCTCGCAGAAGCTCGACACGCTCCAGCCGGGCACGCCCACCCAGACGCTGCTGCTCGACCCGCAGGGCCGCGTCGAGCACCATCTCACGCTCGTGGACGACGGTGAGGCCGTGTGGGCCCACGTGGAGCCCGGCACCTCGGCCGAGCTGGTGGCCTTCCTGGAGAAGATGCGGTTCATGCTGCGGGTCGAGATCGCCGACGTCACCTCGGACTACGCGGTGGTCTCGGTCGGCCCGCCCGCGTCGGCCGAGAGCCCCGCTGCGACCGGTGTGACCGTGGAGGGTGCCGTCGCGATGGGCGGCGACGTGCTCGTGCCGCGCGAGCGGCTGGGCGGCCTTCCGGACGAGCTGGGCCTGCGGCCCGCCGGTCTGTGGGCCTACGAGGCGCTGCGCATCGCCGCGCACGTGCCCCGGCTCGGGTTCGAGACCGACCACAAGACGATCCCCCACGAGGTCGGGTGGATCGTGGCGGCCGTCCATCTGAGCAAGGGCTGCTACCGGGGGCAGGAGACGGTCGCCCGGGTCCACAACCTCGGCCATCCGCCCCGCCGCCTGGTCTTCCTGTATCTCGACGGCAGTGTGGACGAACTGCCCCCGCACGGCGCCCCGGTGACCCTCGGCGTCGGCACACCGGTCGAGGCCGAGCCGGAGGCCGCCGTGGAGGGCTCCGCCGAGCCCGGCCAGATCGGCTTCGTGGGCTCGTCGGCCCGCCACTACGAGCTCGGCCCGATCGCCCTCGCGGTCGTGAAACGGACGGTGCCGGTGGACATCGACCTGCTGGCCGGCGGCGTCGCCGCGAGCCAGGAGGTCGTGGTGCCGCCGGACGCCGGGCGGAACGTGAAGATCGACCCCGCCCTCCGCCGGCGCATCCGATAGCCCCCGGCTAGGGAGTGTCTGACGACTGCTGCCCGTCGCGCAGCAGGGCCATGATTTGTCGGGACACGACCTAACGGCGGGCCCACCACCGCCGGGTGCAGAGCGCGGCGAGCACGGCGCCCGCCGCGTTCAGGATCACGTCGTCCACGGAGCTCACCCGGCCGAGCCGCAGGCCGAACTGCAGGAGTTCGACGGCGAGCGACGCGGTGGCCGCGACGGCGGCCACCGCCGCGAGCGAGGCGAAGCGCGCGGAGCGGACCGGAAGCATGGCGCCGAGCGCGGAGAAGACCAGGAGGTTGCCGCCGATCTGCACTACGGCCGCTCCCGGTGTCGACACCGCGAGCTGGCCCGCCAGGTCCACCAGGGGGACGACGTGCACCCCCTCCTCGGTCCCCGGTGTGAGGATCATCCAGATCCAGGGGGCGGTTCCGGCCACCATGACCACGTCCGCGGCGGCCGTACGGCGGGGGGCGGGATGGCCCCGGCGGACGCGGTGACGGGTGAGGAGCAGGACCGCGAGAACGGCCGCGGGAACGGCGCAGACGGCCGCGATGACGACGTGTCCCCACGTGCCCCACGCCTGTTGCATCCGATCATGATGCCAGGCCGGGGCGCGGGCGTGGCGGTCAGACGTCCACGACGAGGGTGATCGGGCCGTCGTTGGTGAGGGTGACCTTCATGTCGGCGCCGAAGACGCCCGTCTCCACCCGCGCGCCGAGCGCCCGCAGCTCGGCCACCACGGCCTCGACCAGGGGCTCGGCCACCGGGCCGGGCGAGGCGGCCTGCCAGGTGGGCCTGCGGCCCCTGCGGGCGTCGCCGTACAACGTGAACTGGCTGATCACCAGCAGCGGCGCGTCGATGTCGGAGCAGGACTTCTCACCGTGCAGGATCCGCAGCCCCCACAGCTTCGCGGCGAGCCTGGCCGCCTCGGCCCGGCCGTCGGTGTGGGTGACGCCCACGAGCACGAGCAGGCCGGGCTCGTCGATGGCGCCGACGATCTGACCCTCCACCACAACGGACGCGGAGCTGACCCGCTGAACGACCGCACGCATGGCCCCGAATTCTGCCACGTCCGGGGGCTTCGTAGACTGCGGGCCATGGCGGAGATGCTCGTCGAGGTGGTCCGGTCGGGGTTCGTCGAGTCGGTGCACCGGGCACGCGTACACGTGATCGGGGCGGACGGCGCCCCGGCCCTGGTGTGCGGCGACACGTCGAGCCTCGCGTCGCCGCGCTCGGCCATGAAGCCCCTGCAGACGCTCGCGATGGTCCGGGCCGGCCTGCCGCTCGAGAACGAACTGCTCGCGCTCGCCGCCGCGAGCCACAGCGGCGAGCCCTTCCACATCGACGGCGTACGGAAGATCCTGGCGGGCGCGGGTCTGGACGAGACGTTCCTGCGCTGCCCCGAGGACCTGCCCCTCGACGAGCAGGCGCGCCGCCAGGTGCTGCGGGAGCACGGCGACGCCCGCCGGATCCTCATGAACTGCTCGGGCAAGCACGCGGCGATGCTCGCCACCTGCGTGGTCAACGGCTGGCCGGTCGACGGCTACCGCCATCCCGGCCACCCGCTGCAGCGAGCCATCCGCGCCACGGTCGAGGAGTTCACCGGGGAGCGGGTCGCGGCGACCGGCGTGGACGGCTGCGGCGCGCCGTTGTTCTTCGTCTCGATGGCGGGGGTGGCGCGCGCCTTCCGCGGTCTCACGCTCGCCCCGGCCGGCACCCCGGAGCGACGCGTCGCCGACGCGATGCGCGCGCATCCCGAGTGGACGAGCGGCACGACCCGGGCGGAGAACCTGCTGATGCGGGCCGTTCCCGGGCTGCTGGTGAAGTCGGGCGCGGAGGCGTTCGACGCCTTCGCCGACGCCGAGGGCCGGGCCGGCGCCGTGAAGATCGTGGACGGCGGCGGCCGGGCCCGCGTGCCGGTCACCGTCGCCGCGCTGCGCGCCGCCGGCATCGACGCCCCTGAGCTGGCCGGCCTCGCGACCGCCCCGCTGTTCGGCGGCGGGGTCCCGGTCGGCGAGGTGAGGGTCCGTCCCGCCTGACGGCTGCCGGGGATTCACAGGGAACGGAACTGGCGGGAGGTCGAGATCGCCCCGGAGGTGGTCATGACGAACGTCCGCATCGAGTCGGCGAACCTGGACAGATCCCACTCGGCCGGGCCCTGGTACCAGTACAGGTGGTCGGTCTGCCGTCCGTCGCCGTTGAACGAGCTGACCACCCGCGCCCACCGGTCCACGCTGTCGAAGATCACCGCGTACGGCAGGTAGCGGGAGAACAGTTCCACGCGCTGGCCGGCGGGGACGTCGTCGACGTTCGCCCCGGTGAGGTACTCCCGGAACCCGAGTGTGTGCGCCAGGGCCGCGGCGCCCTTCGCGGTCTTGGCCGGCATGTACTGGGCGCCGAAGGCCAGCGCGGCCCCCGCGATGATCAGGGCGAGTCCCAGCAGGCCGTACGTCGTGAACCAGGCGAGAAGGACGGTGGCGGCCACTCCGAGCGCGACGACGGCCAGGCCGAGGGTCGTCCAGCGGGACCGGGTGGAGTCGGGCCGCCGCGCGAACCAGCCCTGCGCCACGACGTCCTGGTACAACGCGTCGCGCACCGTCGCCAGGCGGGCGGCGAACGACCCGTGCAGTTCGGACAGCAGCACCCGGTCGCGGCCGTCGAAGATCGCGTCGTAGAGGGCGCGCTCGTAGGGCAGCAGGTCGCCGATCCGGGCGCCGGGCAGCTTGACCAGGCACCAGTCCGGGGTGTCGTAGGTCTGCCGCGGCTGCTCGTCGATCCGCAGGTAGTTGCGCACGGCGAGGTCGACGATCGTCGCGGTCACGTCGACCACGTCGGCCTGTTCGTCGAACAGCGTGCCGATCTGCCCCGGGCGCACGCCGTCCGGCGGGCTGAAGTGCCCGTTGCGGTGGCCGCTGACCGGGGCGGACTCGCTGCCGACCACGCGGGCGTCGCGGCCCCGTGTCCAGTACAGCAGCCCCACGCCGCCCAGCAGCAGCACCAGCAGCGCCGCCAGGGAGCCGCCGGTCACCGCGTTCAGCGTGAACGCGGTGGACAGTTCGAACCTGCGCTCCAGGATCGGCCGGGCCCCCGTCGCACCCTGGGGGTAGCCGACGACGACCGTCAGCGTCTGGCCCTCCCCGAGGCCCTGCTGCTCGAAGGTGGAGGTGGCGCCGGTCTCCTCCACCGAGGCGCCGGTGCAGGCGATGGCCGCGCTGAGCTCACCGGCGAAGCACGACAGGTTCTGCACCCGGCCGGGTCCGGTCACGGTGACGACGGCGTCCTGCACGGGCCCGGACACCGCGAACCAGCGCAGTTCCTCGCCCGACGCCGTGGGCGTCACGGCGCCGGTCACGTCGTACTCCACCGTGCCCTTGAAGGTCAGGGTCTTCCCGTCGTACGAGCCGCCCTTGACGTTCGAGATGCGGTAGACGCGGTCGTGGCCGTCGTCGTAGCGGGTCCGGGTGGGCGGCGTGCGCCGCACCGTCTCGCCGGCGGGGGTGATCGTCTCCTTCACGTGGAGCACGCCGTTCTCGCGGAGCTCCATCGTCACCTCGTCCTTCGCCAGAGGCGCGGAAGCCGCAGTGACGGCGTGCGCGGGGGAGGCGGCGAGGACGGCGAGCAGTGCCGCCAGCCCGAGCCGGCGCGCGAGATCCACCATGAGCCGCAACCCTATCGGTCCCGTTACTCCAACAGTGATCGGATATGCGCCACCGGACCGGTCAGGAATCGAGAAGCGCGGCGGACACCGCCGTCCGTAGCGTTGTGGGTATGGAACTCACACTTCACTACTGCTACATCACGGTCGACGACGGCGACGCCGCGCTCGCTTTCTACCGGGACGTGCTCGGCCTCGAACTGCGCAACGACGTCGGCTACGAGGGCGCCCGCTGGCTGACCATGGGCCCGTCGTCGCAGCCGGACGTCAACATCGTCCTGGAGACCGTCAACGCCGACCCGACCGCCTCCCCGGAGGACCGCGCGGCGCTGAGCGACCTGCTCGCGAAGGGCAGGCTGCGCGCCGTCGTCTTCGCCACCCCGGACTGCGACGCGACCTTCGAGAAGATCCGCGAGTCCGGCGCCGAGGTCCTGCAGGAGCCGATCGACCAGCCGTACGGCGTCCGCGACTGCGCCTTCCGCGACCCGGCGGGCAACATGATCCGCTTCCAGCAGCACGGCAAGGGCTGACGCGACGGCGCCCCTTCGGGGGCGCTCGCCGGATCGGTAGGGTAGCCGTCCATGGGACACACCCGGCTCTACCGGAACGGGAATCTGGAAGCCGAGGGCTTTCCGGTCGCCGACGTCTCCGAGCACGTCAAGGACCCGTCGGCCGTGGTGTGGTTCGACATGTGCGCCCCCACCGAGGAGGAGCTGCAGGCCATCAGCGAGGAGCTGGGGCTGCACGCCCTGGCGGTGGAGGACGCGCTGCAGCGCCGGCAACGGCCCAAGCTCGACGTCTACGACAGCCACATGTTCCTGAGCGTCTACGCGGCGGCTTTCGACGCCGGGTCGGGCCGGGTGCGGGTCGCGCCCGCGGCCGCCTTCGTCACGAAAAACGCGCTGGTCACCGTACGCCAGACGGACGACTTCTCCGTCGAGCAGGTGATCCGGCGCTGGGACGAGGGGACGGACCTGGCCCGGCACGGTGTCGCGTTCCTGCTGCACGGCCTGCTCGACTACGTGGTGGACAGCCACTTCGAGACCGTCGAGGCCATGGACGAGCAGGTGGAGGACCTGGAGGAGACGGTGTTCGGCGACCGGCCGGTCGGCCCGGAGGACCAGCGGCGCACGTTCGAGTTACGCAAGAGCCTGGTCACGCTGCGGCGCATCGTGATGCCCATGCGGGAAGCCGTGAACTCCCTTGTGCGGCGCAACGGCCTGATCGGCGACGGCGAGATGGCGCCGTACTTCCAGGACGTGTACGACCAGGTGCTGCGGGCCACGGAGTGGACGGAGTCGCTGCGCGACCTGGTCAGCAACATCCGCGAGACGCATCTGACCATGCAGAGCAACCGGATGAACCTCATCATGAAGCGGGTGACGAGCTGGGCGGCGATCATCGCGGTGCCCACGCTGATCACCGGCTTCTACGGCCAGAACATCCCGTTTCCCGGATTCGGGCATTCGTGGGGCTTCTGGGCGTCCGCCGCGCTGATCGTCGTCGCCTCGGCCACGCTCTACCGGGTGTTCCGGGCCCGCGACTGGCTCTGAGCGCGGGTCACCAGGGACCGTACGGCCCCTGGTTGCCACCGCCGCGGTAGCCGTTGACCGCGGGCTTCACGTCGGCGAGGTAGATGCCCGCCGCGATGACGGCGGCGATCGTGAAGATGTTGGGCAGCCCCATCCCCATGCCCATGTAGTTGATCGCGCCCGCGAAGGTGAACAGCGTCGCGAGGCCGAGGATGATCAGCCAGAGCGGCTTGGTCTGCTTGCCGGCCGCGGGGAAGGCGCGCGAGGGGATCCGCAGGGCGTGCACCAGCGCCCAGCCGGACAAAACGAAGGCCCCGACGGAAAGCAGCCAGAAGATGATGTCGAGGATGCCGTACAGCCCGAACAATGGACTCTCCCACACGGTCACGGTCGCTGACGCCCCCAGACTAATGGGCGGCGCCGACACGTGGCGCGGGCGCCGGAGGCCGGTCTCCGGGAACATCCCGCCCGCACGGAGAACAGGCGGTGACGGCGGCGGCCCGCCTCCCCGTGTGGGAAGGCGGGCCGCCGAGGTGTCACTCGCGCGGGGCGCGGATCAGCTCTGGGCCGCGGTGGTGGTGCGGGTGCGGCCGGTCGAGGTCCGCTTGGCGGTGGTCTCGGCGGCGATCGCCGGTTCGGCGGTCTCCGAGACCTCCGTCAGCTCCAGCGCGGCCTCGCCGCTCACGCGGCTGACGACCTTGCGGCCACGCGTGGCCAGGTCGTCGTACAGCCGGGTGAAGCGGGCGGCGGCGGCGTCGGCGTACCCCTTGGCCTTCTCCGGGAGGTCCTTGGCGACGGACTCGGCCCTGTCCTGCACGGTGCTGGCGTAGGCGCGGGCCTTCTCCACGGCGTAGTCCCCGGCGCCGGTGAGCGCGTAGAACGGCTTGGACTCCGTGATCTTCTTGGCCTGGGTCGTGATGGTCATGGGTTATCCTTCCCTCGAATCCGGTGCAATGCCGTCGCGCGGGAGAACCGGGCCGTCCCCGAGATGCTCAGCCGATTGCGGCGGCTGGGCGGTGTCGGCCCGGTTCTCCTTGCGGAACGATTCGTAGATATCGATCAACACCTGACGTTGCCGCCCGGTGAGTGTGACGTCGGCCCGGATCGCGGTCAGCACGTCACTGTGCGGCTCGCGGTCCTCGATGAGGCCGGCCTGGACGTAGAGCGCCTGGGCGGAGATCTGCAGACCCTTCGCGATCTGGTTCAGGATCTCCGCGCTCGGCTTGCGCAGGCCCCGCTCCACCTGGCTCAGGTAAGGGTTGGACACACCGGCCTGCGCGGCGAGCTGACGAAGCGAGATTTTCGCCTGCTGCCGTTGCTGGCGGATGTACTCACCGAGCGAGGTGACCTTGGGCAGTTCCATACCCCCAGTCTGCCTCGCACTGCTTGCAATTGCAAACTGACCGGATAACGCCAGCTAGCACCCAAGGTTCAGCCAGGAAGCAGCCAAAGTAGCGGGGCGCTGGTGGCGAGCATCACCGATCCGGCCAGGATCAGGAAGCGGTGGGTGATCGGGAGCGCCACCTCGGGCCGTACGAGCCGGTCGACCCGGGCCATCACGCTCGACGGCGCGGACGCGCCGAGCGCGCCCTGCGGCGTGGGCAGCGCGGCCGAGGTGCCGAAGCGCAGCAGCGCGGTGGCCAGCCTGCGCGGGCAGCACCGCTGCCGGGCGCGGTCGTCGGCGGCCATCTCGACCAGCAGCTCGACCGACTCCTGCGCGTCGCTGACCAGCTTCGACCAGGGCAGCGCGCGGCGTAGCGCGGCGAACGGCAGCAGCACCAGGTCGTGGCGCTCGCGCACGTGGGCGGCCTCGTGCGCCAGCACGGCCTCCAGCTCCGCGGACGACAGCAGGTGCAGCGTGCCGTCGCTGATGACGACCTGCGATTTCAGTCCGGGCAGGCAGTAGGCGGCGGCGCCGGGGAAGTCGACCACCCGCACCCCGGGCACGGCCGGCTCGTCCCGGGCGACAAGCGCGAGCAGCAGCCGGTGGCGGCGGCGGGCCCGCAGCGTCTGCGCCCCGGCCGCGAGGGGCAGGGCGATCAGTACGGCGAGCAGCGACAGGCCGGCGACCAGCGCGGCCAGCCGGAGGTAGTCGTGCGGCGTCCGCACGCCGAACTCCACGCTCAGCAGGAACTCACCGAGCCCGTGGACGACGCCCTTGCGATAGGGGTCGAGCGCGAAGGCGAGCAGCGCGCCGGTGGAGGCGAGCCCCCAGGTCAGCCCCAGCGACTGCCACAACAGGATCGCCGTGCGCGGGGCGCGCCAGGTCCAGCGCGCGAAAGTCAGCCGCCACGCCGCGACCGCGCAGATCATGGCGAGTGCCGCTAAGACCGCCGCCGCGATCACTCTTCCTCCAGCTCCGTGAGGGCTTTCAGCAGGATCTCGGCCTCCGATCCGGAGACGGCGCGGGCGAAGCGGGTCAGCGCCGCGTCACGGTCGCCGGTCATGTCCAGGGCTTCGAGCATCAGCTCGGCGACGTACGCGTCGCGGCTCGCGGCGGGCTGGTAGCGCCACGCGCGGCCGTCGCGGGTCCGGGTGAGGAAACCCTTGCGGGACAGCCGGTCGAGCACGGTCATCACGGTCGTCGGCGCGAGGTCGCGGTCCTCTATGAGGCGTCCCACCTCGCGGGCCGTCAGCGGGGCGTTCTCCGCCCAGAGGATGTCCATGATGCTGCGTTCGAGCTCTCCCAGTCCCTTCACGTCTTTAAGCCTACTCGGGGTAGTACTACGTCCTGTAGAGAGGTGAGAGGCATGAGAATCGTTCTGGTCGAGGGAGACATCACCGAGCAGCGGGTCGACGCGATCGTCAACGCCGCCAACTCGTCCCTGATGGGCGGCGGAGGGGTGGACGGCGCCATCCACCGGCGCGGCGGCCCCGAGATCCTGGAGGAGTGCCGGGCGCTGCGCGCGTCCCGGTACGGCAGAGGGCTGCCCACCGGTCGGGCCGTCGCCACCACCGCGGGCCGCCTGCCCGCGCGGTGGGTGATCCACACGGTCGGGCCCGTTCACTCGCGGAGCGAGGACCGATCCCATCTGCTCGCCTCCTGCTATCGGGAGTCGCTCGTCGTCGCCGACGCGCTGGGCGCCGGCACGGTAGCGTTCCCCGCGATCTCCACGGGGATCTACCGGTGGCCGGTCGAGGACGCCGCCCGCATCGCGATCACCGCGGTACGGCAGGCAGCCCCCGCCGTGGTGGAAGAGGTGCGCTTCGTGCTGTTCAGTACCGCAGCCTATGCGGTGTTCGAAACGGCCCTGCAGGACATCGGATAAGCATTCGGCCAAAACTTTCACAGCCACTTGAGCATGTAGATCTCGTCGCGGTCGTCACCGGGGGCCACCCGGATCGAGCGGGGCACCCGGCCGACCTCCCGGTAGCCCACGCTCGCGTAGAAGCGGTCGACCCCGGTGCCGCCGCGGCAGGTGAGCTGCAACGCCTCCAGGCCGAGCGACCTGGCGGCGTCGTCGGCGGCGAGCAGCAGCGCCCTGCCGTAGCCCCTGCCCTGGTGCTTGGGGTGGACCATGACCCGCAGCAGCCAGCGCCAGTGCGCCCGCAGGCCCGAGCCGTTGTCGCCCAGGATGAGCCAGGCGCCCACGCCGTCGTCGTCGAAGCCGGCGAGGAGGCTGTCGGGAGCCGCCGGCCCGCCGGCGGAGCGGGTGCGGGCGAACGCCTTCTCCGCGGTCGGCCTGATGTCGTCCGGCGTCACGGGAGGCACGAAGCCCACCGCGCCGTCGGCGTTGGTCACCTCCGCCCAGCAGCTCAGGAGCTCCTCGAAGAGCTCGGGGGTCATCTCCGGGTCGAGGACGAAGCGCATGGCCGGACGTTATCAACCGCCCCGTCGTCAACCGCGGGGGGAGACGCTGCTCCAGGGCAGGGTGAGTTCGCCGAGCCGCCAGCGCCCGGGACCGCCGGTCGGCGGCGTCGCCTCCACCGGCCAGTCCCGCGCCAGCAGCTCGGCCGTCCTCGTCCAGCGCTGCCGGGTGCCGTACGCGCCGAAGGAGGCGCAGGTCGCCCAGGCGCGGTCCCAGTCCGTCAGGAACGCATGGATCCGCTCGCCGGGCACATTCCGGTGGATCAGCGTCTTGGGCAGGCGTTCGGCCAGGACGGAGGGGCGGTCGAAGCCGGTGAACCGGGCCGCGAAGGTGAGCGTGCGCGGCCCCCGCGCACCGAGCGCCACCCAGGTCGCCCGGTGGCCGACCTCCGAGCAGGTGCCCTCGACGAGCACGCCCAAGGGGTGCAGACCGGCCCGCAGCCGGTCCCAGTGCTGCCACGCCTCGGCCTCGCCGTACTGCCGCAGCACGTTGAAGGCGCGCACGATCATCGGCGGGCGGGGCACCGGCAGCTCGAAGCCGCCCCTGACGAACGTCAGCCCCTCCCGCTCGTACGGCTTGGCCGCCTCGACCCGCTCGGGGGCGATCTCCACGCCCACCACCTCGACGGTGGGGCAGACCCGGCGCAGCCGCGTGAACAGCTCGGTCGTCGTGGTGTGGGACGCGCCGTAGCCGAGGTCCACCACCAGCGGCGCCGTCCCCGCGCGGGCCGAGCGCAGCAGCGGGCCGTACACGGCGGCGATCCAGCGGTCACAGCGGCGCAGCCGGTTGTGCCCGGTGGTGCCGCGCGTGACCGTCCCGACGGGCCGGACCGGTCTCATGTCCCCGACGCGACCCTGTGCACCTTGTGCTGGGCCGCCTGCGCGCGCGGCCGGACGACCAGTCTGTCGATGTTCACGTGCGACGGGCGGGTCACCGCGAAGGCGATCACGTCGGCGACGTCGTCCGCGCTCAGGGGATCGGGGACGCCCTCGTAGACCTTGGCGGCACGCTCGGCGTCGCCCCGGAAGCGGGTCAGGGCGAACTCCTCGGTCCTCACCATGCCCGGCGCGATCTCGACGACCCGCACCGGGTCGCCGCACAGCTCCAGGCGGAGGGTCTCGGTCATCGAGGTCTGCGCGTGCTTGGCCGCGCAGTAGCCGCCGCCCCCCTCGTACGACACCAGCCCGGCCGTCGAGGTGAGCATCACCAGCACGCCGTCCCCCGACTCGATGAGCTTCGGCAGCAGGGCCCTGGTCATGCGCAGGGCGCCGAGCACGTTCACCTCGTACATCCGCTGCCAGTCGTCCACACGGCCGCCGGCCACGGGTTCGAGGCCGAACGCGCCGCCCGCGTTGTTCACCAGGACGTCGCAGCGCTCCAGCGAGGCGGCCAGCGCGTCGACCGACGCCTGGTCGGTCACGTCCAGCGTCACCGGGCGCACGCCGGGCACATCGGACGCCAGCTTGTCGAGCCGGTCCCGCCGCCGCGCCGCCGCCACGACCCGGTATCCCTCCGCGGCGAGCCGGCGGGCCGTCGCCTCGCCGATGCCGCTGCTGGCCCCGGTCACCACCGCGGTCCTGACCACGGGCTCGGCCGCCGCGGGATTGGTCATCGTCACGCTTCCGTCCTTCCACGCTGCTCCGATGGGCAGCCGACATCCTCTCAGGACCCCCGGTGCTCACCGATGTCGGGGAATCCAGTGATGATTTTGATGGTTATAAGCCTTTCGGAGGTGGTTCGGGTGTCGGTGTTACGGCGTCGGGTCAACCGCGTCGCGACCATCAGCGTGCACACGTCCCCGTTGGACCAGCCGGGTACCGGGGACGCGGGCGGCATGAACGTCTACATCCTCGAGGTCGCCAAACGTCTCGCGGCGCTGGGCATCGAGGTGGAGATCTTCACCCGGCGGACCGCGCGTGACCTGCCTCCGGTCGCCGAGCTGAGCCCGGGGGTGCTCGTGCGCCACGTGACGGCCGGGCCGTACGAGGAGCTCGACCGCGCCGACCTTCCGGGGCAGCTGTGCGGCTTCCTGTCCGGCGTGCTGCGCACCGAGGCGATGTACGACCCCGGCCGGTACGACGTGATCCACTCGCATTACTGGCTGTCGGGCCAGGTGGGCTGGCTGGCCAAGGAACGCTGGGGCGTGCCGCTCGTGCACACCATGCACACCATGGCCAAGGTGAAGAACCTCCTGCTCGCCGAGGGCGACAAGCCCGAGCCGGCGATGCGCGTGCTCGGCGAGGAGCAGGTCGTGGAGGTCGCCGACCGCCTGGTCGCCAACACCGCCGCCGAGGCAGAGGAGCTGATCAGCCTCTACGGGGCGCCGCGCGAACGGGTGGCGGTCGTCAACCCCGGCGTGAACCTCGCCGTCTTCCAGCCGGCGTCCAAGGGCGCCGCCCGCCAGCGCCTCGGGCTGCCGCAGGACGCTCACGTGCTGCTGTTCGTGGGCCGCATCCAGCCGCTCAAGGCCCCTGACGTGCTGCTCAAGGCCGCCGCCCGGATGCTCGTGGAGGATCCCTCGCTGCGGTCGCGGCTCGTGGTGGCCTGCGTGGGCGGGCCCAGCGGCAACGGCCTCGCGCGTCCCTCCCTGCTCAGCGACCTCGCCGCCGAGCTGGGCATCGCCGACGTCGTACGGCTCGCGCCGCCCGCGCCGCAGCGGGAGCTGGCCGACTGGTACCGGGCCGCCGACGTGACCGTGGTGCCGTCGTACAACGAGTCGTTCGGCCTGGTCGCACTGGAGTCGCAGGCGTGCGGCACGCCGGTCGTCGCGGCCGCGGTCGGCGGCTTGCGCACGGCCGTCAAGGCGGGCGTGTCCGGCGTCCTGGTGGAGGGACACGACCCGCACGACTGGGCCCGCGAGCTCGCCCTGCTCGCCGGGCGGCCCGACCGGCTCGCCGGGCTCGCCGAGGGCGCTGTGGGGCACGCCACGGCCTTCGGCTGGTCGGCGACCGCCGCCCGGCTGGCCGAGGTGTACGCCGGCGCCATGGCCCAGCTCCACCGGACCCCCATCGCGGTCAACTCGTAGGAGTGCCGGGGCTCCCCGCGCAGCAGGGCATGGCTTTTCGAACACGACTTAGGGTGGTCCGTATGAGACCGGATCTGGAAGCCGTCATCGCGTCGGCGCTGGAGTCCGCCGAGCTGTCCTATGAGCGGCCGAAGCCGGGCGCGTTCCTGGTCAGGCTGCCGGGCCAGCACAAGCTCGCCACCCTGACCTGGCTCGTCGTCGGCGACCAGGCGCTCAACATCGAGGCGTTCTTCTGCCGGCAGCCCGACGAGAACCACGCCGAGTTCTACCGCTGGCTGCTGCACAAGAACGGCTCGACGTACGGCGTCCACTTCGCCGTCGACGCCACGGGCGACGTGCACCTGGTGGGCCGGCTGCCGCTGGACGCGGTCACCGAGGAGGAGATCGACCGGGTCCTCGGCTGCGTGCTCACCTATTCGGACGAGTCGTTCGACCGCGCCCTCGAACTGGGCTTCGCGACGTCCATCAGGCGCGAGTGGGAGTGGCGGGTCAAGCGCGGCGAGTCGCTGGCCAACCTCCGGGCCTTCGCGCGGGTGGTCGAGTCCTGACCAACGGGACGTCTGCCGTACGCCGATAGGATTGGCGCCATGGCGACTTTGGTGCTGCTGCGGCACGGCGAGAGCGAATGGAATGTCAAAGGCCTGTTCACCGGCTGGGTGGACGTCACACTCTCGCCGACCGGCGAGGAGGAGGCGCGGCGTGGCGGGCAGCTGCTCCTGGAGACCGGGATCCGGCCCGACGTGGTGCACACCTCGGTGCTCACCCGGGCCATCAGGACCGCGAACATCGCGCTTGAGGCGGCCGACCTCCTGTGGCTCCCGGTCAAGCGCTCCTGGCGGCTGAACGAGCGCCACTACGGCGCGCTCCAGGGCAAGGACAAGGCGCAGACCCGCGCCGAGTTCGGCGACGAGCAGTTCATGCTGTGGCGCCGTTCGTACGACGTGCCGCCGCCGCCGATCGCCGACGACGACGAGTACTCCCAGGTCGGCGACGGCCGCTACTCCCTGCTGCCCTCGGAGCTGTTGCCGCGCACCGAGTGCCTCAAGGACGTCGTCGTGCGGATGCTGCCGTACTGGTACGACGAGATCGTCCCGGACCTGGCGGCGGGCCGCACGGTGCTGGTGGTGGCGCACGGCAACTCGCTGCGCGCGCTGGTCAAGCACCTGGAGGGCATCAGCGACGCGGACATCGCGGGCCTGAACATCCCCACCGGCATCCCGCTGCGCTACGAGCTGGACGCCGACTTCCGCCCGGTGGGCAAGGGCGAGTACCTCGACCCCGAGGCCGCCAAGGCCGCCATCGAGGCCGTCGCCAACCAGGGCAAGAAGTAACCCTCAGGTCTGTCACGAAGGCCGCGTCCCATGCGAGGGGCCGCGGCCTTCGGTCATTCGTAGACGACCGGCTTCTTCGCCGTGCCGGGGAACACCATGACGAGGAGTTCGACGGCGCCGTCCGGGGGATCGGGCATCCGGGTCGCCAGCGTGCGGCCGCGCACGTGGACCCTGATGCGGTACGAGCCCGGGCCGCGCGTGGTCAGCCCCTTCAGCGTCGGTCCCTCGCGGCCCAGCACCAGTGACCCGGACGCCCGGCGCTGCCGTACGGGTCTGATCTTCGGGCGCGCTCACCTTCCCCGGCGGGGCCGGCGCCGCCGGGAGCAGGACGACCGCGGTCACCGCCAGGACGGCCGCCAGCACGCGGACGACCGGGCCGCGGCGTACGAAAACGCGCCGGGGAACGCGTACGGCGAGCAGGACGAGGAACGGCGGAAGGCAGCCGTAGAGCCCGAGCCCGATCTGCCAGGACAGCAGCTCGGGCGGCCCCCCACGCGTCCAGGCACGCGGGGCCGAGCAACGCGAAAGCCCCGGCCCCCCGAGGACCGGGGCTTGCGCGCCCCCGTACGCCGCCGCGTCAGCCGGCGGGGGCGTCCGCGTCGCGCGTACCCGTGACGAGGTACACGACGTCGCGCGCGACGCGTACGGCGTGGTCGGCGTACCGCTCGTAGTACCGGCCCGCCAGCGTGATGTCGATGGCGGCCTCGATGCCGTGCTCCCAGTCCTTGGAGAGCAGGACGCGGAACAGCCGGCGGTGACGGCGGTCCATCGCGTCGTCGTCCTCCTCCAGCTCCTTGGCGAGGTCGACGTCGCGGGAGGCGATGCAGCTGCCCGCCTTGGTGATCAGGTTCTCGGCGATGGCGCCCATCTCGACGAAGGTGTCACGCAGCTCGGCGGGGATGGCGGACTCGGGGTGACGCATCCGGGCGAGCTTGGCGATGTGCTCGGCCAGGTCGCCCATGCGCTCGAGGTCGGCGGCCATCCGCAGCGCGGTGATGACGGTACGCAGGTCGACCGCCACCGGCTGCTGCGTGGCCATCAGCTCGAAGATCGAGGCCTCGAGCTCCTGGTGCAGCCGGTCGACCTCGGCGTCCTGGGAGATGACGCTCTCCGCCAGCTGCAGGTCGGCGTCGAGCAGGGCGGTCGTCCCCCTCGACATGGCCGACCGCACCAGGCGGGTCATCTCCACCAGGCGGTCGGTCAAGGCTGCAAGATCTTCGTGATAAGCGTCGCGCATGGCCGCCACGCTACGCGCGGGCCGATGAACGAATTCCGACCGCCGGATGAACTTTTCCGGAAACAGGGAGTCCGGCCAGGTCGGGCAGGTGGACCAACCCGAAATGCCGCCTAGGCTGCTGAATGTGAACGAGTTGCTGGCGAGCTTGGCGGCGATGGGCGGATTCGTCGCCGGCTCTTTCGTCATGCTCGCGATCCGGCGGCAGGGGGACAAGCCCCGCATCCCGGAGCCGGTCGACGACGGCCTGCCTCCGGGAGTGGCGTCGGTGCTCGCCGTGCTGCCCTCCTCGGCGGTCGTGCTCGACCGTGAGGACCGGGTGCTGCGCGCCAGTTCGGCCGCCCGCGCCTTCGGCCTCGTACGCGGGGAGTCCCTCATGGCCGCCGAGCTGCTCGCGCTGGCCAGGAAGGTCCGCAGGGACGGCGAGATCCGCGAGAGCGAGATTGAGACGGCGGGCCGCAAGTTCGGGCAGGAGTCCACGTCGTTCGCGGTGCGGGTGGCCCCGCTGGGCTCCCACGGGCAGGTGCTCGTGCTCGCCGAGGACCAGACCGAGCGGCAACGCGTCGAGGCGGTGCGCAGGGACTTCGTCGCGAACGTCAGCCACGAGCTCAAGACGCCGGTCGGCGCGCTGAGCCTGCTCGCCGAGACCATCCAGGACGCGGCCGACGACCCCGAGGCCGTGAAGCGGTTCGCCGGCCGGATGCAGCACGAGGCGGCCCGCCTGACCTACCTGGTGCAGGACCTGATCACGCTGTCGCGGATCCAGGGCGGCGAGCCCATCCCGGCGCCCGAGCAGGTGCCCGTGGACGAGGCCGTCCACGAGGCCATCGACCGGTGCAACACGAAGGCGTCGGCGAAGGACATCACGCTCGTCGCGGGAGGCACGGAGGGCCTGAAGGTCTGGGGCGACGATGAGCTTCTCGTCACCGCGCTGCGCAACCTCATCGACAACGCCGTCGCCTACAGCCCCGAGCACACCCGCGTCGTCATCAGCGCCAGGCCGGCCGGGAACGCCGTCGAGGTGAGCGTGAGCGACCAGGGCATCGGCATCCCGGAGACCGCGCAGGAGCGCATCTTCGAGCGGTTCTTCCGGGTCGACGCCGCCCGGTCGCGGGCCACCGGCGGCACCGGCCTCGGCCTCGCGATAGTCAAGCACGTGGCGGTCGCGCACGGCGGCGAGGTCACGGTGTGGAGCAAGGAAGGCTCCGGCTCGACCTTCACTCTTCGCCTTCCCGCGTTCGGCGGTCAGGCGGTCCCCGTACCAAGCACGACCATCCCCCAGGAGGCCGCTAAGTGACTCGGGTACTCGTCGTCGAGGACGAAGAGTCGTTCTCGGACGCCTTGTCGTACATGCTCAGGAAAGAGGGGTACGAGGTCGCGGTGGCGACCACCGGTCCCGAGGCCCTGGACGCGTTCGACCGCAACGGCGCCGACCTCGTCCTGCTCGACCTGATGCTCCCGGGCCTGCCCGGAACGGAGGTGTGCCGCTCGCTGCGGCAGCGTTCCAAGGTGCCCGTGATCATGCTGACCGCGAAGGACAGCGAGATCGACAAGGTCGTCGGCCTGGAGCTGGGCGCGGACGACTACGTGACCAAGCCGTTCTCGTCCCGCGAGCTGGTGGCGCGCATCCGCGCCGTGCTGCGCAGGCAGGGCGACGTGGAAGAGGTGGAGTCGGCCGTCCTGACCGGGGGACCGGTCCGCATGGACGTCGACCGGCACATCGTGGCCGTGCGCGGCCTGCAGGTGCAGCTCCCGCTGAAGGAGTTCGAGCTGCTCGAGGTGCTGCTGCGCAACGCCGGGCGGGTGCTGACCCGCGGTCAGCTCATCGACCGGGTCTGGGGCGCCGACTACGTGGGCGACACCAAGACGCTCGACGTGCACGTGAAGCGGCTGCGGGCCAAGGTCGAGGCCGACCCGTCCAACCCCCGCTGCATCCTCACCGTGCGCGGCCTGGGCTACAAGTTCGACCCCGCCGACGACTGAGTCCCGTACGGGCCCTCTTCGCGCTCAGGAGCCCCTGTCCGGCCGGACAGGGGCTCCCGCACGTCTACGCGGTCGCTAGCTACTCGGCGCCCGCGGCGGGCGACTCGGAGGCGGCCGCTCCGGTGGCCTCCGGGATCGCGGTGTCGGACGGCGCCGGGCTGCCCGTGGCGAGGGGCGAGGCGGTGGGCGCGGTCGTGGGGGCGCCCGTCGGCGCGGGCGGCAGCGTCGCGAACTCGCGGCTGCGGGCGACGACCGGCACGTCGAGCGCGACGTCTCCGGCGTTCTTGAACTGGAGCGTGAGCTTGATGCTCTCCCCGCCGCGCAGCGCCGTCTTCAGGCCCTCGACCGTGACCCCGGGGGTCTTGGCGAGCGTGCCCGGCTGGAGGTCGATGGGGCTCTGCACCTTGACCGAGGTCGCCTTCTGCTCCTCGGGGACGATGCTGGTGAGCTGGTCGGCGGTCCCCGTGCTGTTCAGGAGAGTCAGGTAGAGCGGCGCCGAGTTCCCGGCGGCGAGCTGCTGGCCGGAGTCCGGCCCCAGGATGAACGCCTGCGGGATCATGACGCCGTTCTTGCCGTAGGCCTTGCCGGGGCCGTCGCCGTCGAAGAGGACGCCCGCCTCGTTCGGGGCGTACGGCGCGCCGGTGTTGGCGTCGAAACCGGCGCCACACGCGGCCAGTGCAGGGATGGCGGCGGCGAGGAGCGCGGCAATGGCGATCGCCCTGCGACGGCTGCTACTGGTCACGGTTCGAGGTCTCCTTGGTACGCACGTGTATGGGCAGCAATCACCTTATCCGCGCCGGTCACCGGTCCGGCGTCGGCTCCCGGTCCATGGGCCGCAGCAGTGCAGGTCACCTGGTATGTCCTATATGTCGATTCACAGAGTGGATGGCTTGTCAAGCCCCAAAACGAGGCTTTGACCTGCAGTTATGTTTCTTTCACTGTTCCGGGAGGCGGTAACCGCGTGGTACCCTGGAGTACAGCGGAAGGGGTACTCGTCACATGACTTTCCAGGTCGGCGACACTGTCGTCTACCCCCACCATGGGGCTGCTCGGATCGAGGCCATCACGACCCGAACCATCAAGGGTGAGGAAAAGACCTACCTGGTGCTGAAGGTCGACAAGGGCGACCTGACCGTACAGGTACCAGCGGAAAATGCCGAGCTCGTCGGTGTGCGCGACGTCGTCGGCCAAGAAGGACTCGAGCGGGTGTTCGACGTGCTGCGCATGCCGCACACGGAGGAGCCCACGAACTGGTCCCGCCGCTACAAGGCCAACCTTGAGAAGCTGGCGTCGGGGGACGTCAACAAGGTGGCCGAGGTGGTGCGCGACCTGTGGCGGCGCGACAAGGAGCGCGGCCTGTCCGCCGGTGAGAAGCGCATGCTCGCCAAGGCCCGCCAGATCCTCGTCAGCGAGCTCGCGCTCGCGGAGAAGACCAACGAGGACAAGGCGGAGGCCCTGCTCGACGAGGTGCTGAACTCCTGAACATCACATCGCCAAGGGTGGGCATCGGGGTCGATGTCCACCCTTTCGCGTCCGGTAGGGAGCTCCACCTCGCCGGACTGTTCTGGCCGGGCGAGACCGGGCTGGCCGGCCATTCCGACGGTGACGCGGCGGCGCACGCCTGCTGTGACGCGCTGCTGTCGGCCGCCGGCCTCGGAGACGTGGGTGCGCTCTTCGGCACCTCCGACCCGCGCTGGGCGGGCGCCGCGGGCGTGACTCTCCTGGAGGAGGCGGCCCGCCAGGTGCGGGCGGCCGGATTCGAAATCGGCAACCTGGCCGTCCAGATCATCGGGAACCGCCCGAAGGTCGCGCCTCGCCGTGCGGAGGCGGAGAAGGCCCTCGGGGCCGCCGCAGGGGCGCCGGTGAGCGTCAGCGCGACCACGACCGACGGCCTCGGGCTCACGGGGCGCGGCGAGGGCGTGGCGGCCATCGCGACCGCCCTGATACTCCCGGCGTGAATGTCCCGTTCCAAGCGGACATGCCAACCTGAATGAGACCAGGAGCGTCTCACTAACACGTGGGCGGCGGCTCGGACCAAGGCGCGGAATCGAGCCGCCGCCCTCTTTTTTCTTTCATGGGACGCATATTTCCCTTCCATGGGGTATCCCACAGTCCGAGGATGAAAGGGTCACCCTCATCGGGAGGTCGATATGACAATCGAGTCCATTCTCGGCGCCATCGTCATCGGTGCGGTCATCGGCGCTCTGGGCCGCCTGTTCCTGCCGGGCCGCCAGCCGATCGGCTGGCTGCTCACGATCGTCGTCGGTATCGTCGCGGCGCTGATCGGTACGGCGATCGCCCAGGTCCTGGGCGTGGCCACGACGGATGGCATCGACTGGATCGAACTGGTCATGCAGGTCGTACTGGCCGTCGTCGGTGTCGGCATCGTCGCCGGTCTCCGTCGAGGGACGCGGGTGTAACGCACTCGCTCGGTAGGGCGGCCCCCGCCCTCACCCCGTAGCGCGCACAGGCCCGTCCGGCTCCCCAGCCGGGCGGGCCTGTGCGCTGTGCGGCTCGTCGCACGGCGGGCGCGCGTGGCGTGTTGCGTGGCCCGTTGTCAGGCGGGCGGGCGTGGCGTGCTGCGCATCCGGCCGGAGGGAGGTGCGATCGGAACGCCGCCCTCACCGGCTTCTTCCGCGGCGTCCTGCTCGCCGCGCTCCGCGGCCTGCGGCGCGCGTCTCCCGCTCACCTCGTCCGGGTCGGCGCTGTCCCGAGCATGGGCGGGATCGGGCACGTCCCTGATCTGGCGGAGCGGCTGGGTGTCGACACCCGACTCGTCCTCGGGCCGATCCGCCTCGATGCCGGCGGAGTCGTCTTCCGGTTTCGGCCGGGGGTGCACGAGGACGTCGCCGGTGTGCGGCCGTACGAGGTCGCCCCAGCGCACCGGGCGGTTCCGGCGGGGCTCCCGCGCCGGGCGGTCATCCGTTTCGGCATCCGTTTCGGCATCTGGCGTGGGCGCGGCGGGCGTCTCGGCAGGCTCCGTGTCGCGAGCGTGCTCGTCCGTCGCCGTCTCGTCTGCCACCGTCTCGTCTGCCACTGGCTCGGTCGCCGGCTCGGCGTCCGCTCGCGGGGCGGGTCGCGGGGCCTGCTCGGTCACGGGCGGGGTGCCGGGCGCCGCAGTCGGAGGTACGACCGGCAGGGCCTCGGCCTCGTCCGGCACCTGGTCCGTCGTTCCCGGTTCGGCCGCGGCGGCGGTCTCCTCGATCGCCTCGTGCGGCAGTCGTACGCCGTCCTCGTCGGGGGCGGGGGCCGCGGCCTCGTCCTCGGGCTGCGGAGGGGTGGCGGGCAACGGCGGGGCGTACTCGGGAGGCGCGACGGTCTCGGACACCGGGCTGACCGGCAGCGGGGGGACATAGTCGGGGGGCGCCACGGCCTCGGGGACCGGCTGCAGGGGTGGCGCCCCGTACTCCTCGGTGACGGCGTGCTCCTGCGTCACGGCGTGCGCGGGGGCGGGCCGCTCCTGCACGGCCACCGGATAGGGGGCGGTGGCGGCGGCCCGGGGCTCCCGCTCGCCGTCGAAGGGCACCAGGTCGTCGTCGGTGTCGCCGTCCAGGTCGGCCCGGTTGGTGCGCACGTGCTTCAGCAGGAGCAGCAGCAGCCACAACCCGACGGCGAGCATCACCCAGGGCAGTAGCGCGACGACGAGAGCGGTGACGTCGGGATCGAAGGCGACGCCGACGGCGTTCGCGGCGTTCGCGGCGGCGGCTGACACCAGGAGCAGGATCAGGACGAAGCCCGCCTGCAGCCGGACCAGGAACCGCGCGGCCCGCAGTAACGGCACGCCGACCAGGGCGACGACCAGCAGGACGTCGAACGCCGCGGGATACAGGTAGGCGAGCCGGGGCTCGGCCCGCCCGGAGACGGCCAGAGCCCGCAGGTCGTCGAAGGACAGCGCGCAGGCCACCCCGGCGAGCACCGCGAGGGCGGCACCCGCGAGGCCGATGGCCAGACGCCGCAGCACCAGCGGGATTCCGGAGGGGGTGGTTCGAGACGGGCGGGAGGCCGTGCCTGCCGCGCCGGGGGGAGTCACGTCCATGGCGTTTCGAGCCTACAGAATCGGAGTGACGATTGATCGCACCTGCGTGATCACCCGTTTCGTGTCGGAGGCGGGGGGTAACGGCGGAATCCTCCGGCGCGGCACCGCCGGGCGTGCGGGGACCTCGCGGGATCGTGGGCGTGGGTCTCGCCGGAAGCGACGCGGCATCTGCGGGACGCTCCCGCCGCGTCCTTCCGCCGGGCGCCTCGGGTCGCGGCGTGCGGTCCCGTTACGGTGCGTGTCCGGCAGGCGCGAAGCTGGACGCTCGACGGTCACGCCGACTGCCGTACGGGATCGTTACGGATTTTGTTTCGGGTTATATCGGGACTTATGTGCCAGAAGTTTCCATGATCGGCCACACCATGCCGTTCACAGGCGCCCAAGTAGCCCTGTGCCATGCCGTCAGGCGTTAGCCTTGCCTTCGTGAGCCTGCACCTCTACGACACCAGCACGCGTACGGTCCGTGAATTCGTACCGGTCGAGCCCGGCCGGGTCTCGATGTATCTGTGTGGTGCGACCGTTCAGGCTCCGCCGCACATCGGGCACATCAGGTCCGGAGTCAACTTCGACGTTCTCCGCCGGTGGCTGACGCGGCAGGGCTACGACGTGACCTTCTGCCGCAACGTCACGGATCTCGACGACAAGATCATCTGGGTCGCCGCCCAGGAGGGCGTGCCCTGGTTCGTCGTGTCCGAGCGCAACCAGCGCGCCTTCACCTGGGCGTACGACCAGCTCGGCTGCCTGCCGCCGACCGTCGAGCCCCGGGCCATGGGCCACGTGCCCGAGATGGTCGAGCTGATGCGACGGCTGATCGACAAGGGGCACGCGTACGCGTCTGGCGGCGACGTCTACTTCGACGTGGTCTCCTACGCCGACCGGTACGGCAAGCTCTCCAACCAGAAGCTGGAGAACATGCGGGCGGCCGCGGACACCGAGACCGACTCGCGCAAGCGCGACCCGCGCGACTTCGCGCTGTGGAAGGGCGCCAAGCCCGGTGAGCCCACGTGGCCGACGCCGTGGGGCAAGGGCCGTCCCGGCTGGCACCTGGAGTGCTCGGCCATGGCGACCAAGTACCTCGGCGGCACGTTCGACATCCACGGCGGCGGGGTCGACCTGATCTTCCCGCACCACGAGAACGAGATCGCCCAGTCGCAGGCGGCGGGCGACGGCTTCGCGCGCTACTGGCTGCACAACGGCATGCTCAAGCTCGGCGGCGAGAAGATGAGCAAGTCGCTCGGCAACTCGCTGCTGATTCCCGACATGCTCCGCAAGGTGCGCGCGGTCGAGCTCCGCTACTACCTGGTCGCGGCACACTACCGCTCGGCGATCGACTACTCCGACGAGGCGCTCCAGGAGGCGGCGGCCGGATACCGCCGGATCGAGGGCTTCGTCACGCGGGCCGCCGAGGTGATCCACGACGTGGACGCCGCCGCGCCGCTGCCCCAGGCGTTCGTGGACGCGATGGACGACGACCTGAACGTCTCGCAGGCGCTCGCCGTGATCCACGAGGTCGTCCGCGAGGGCAACGTCGCGCTGGCGCAGGGCAACAAGGAGCAGGTCGCCCGGCTGCTCGCCGAGACGCAGAACATGCTCGACGTGCTCGGCCTCGACCCCAGGTCGGAGCAGTGGCGGTCGACCGGCGACTCGGGGCTGCGTGAGGTCGTGGACGCGCTCGTGGCCGTGGCGCTGGAGCAGCGGCAGGCCGCGCGTGCCCGCAAGGACTACGCGGCGGCCGACGCGATCCGCGACCAGCTCGCGGCGGCCGGGATCGTGGTCGAGGACACCCCGCAGGGTCCGCGATGGGAGCTGGCACAGTAGGCGTGGCCCTACGCTAGAGACCATGGCGGGAAGGGCTTCAGGGAAGCCGTCGAAGAAGCAGGGGCCGACCAAGGGCACGGGCGGCAAGGTCAGGCGCTCCCTTGAAGGCAAGGGAGCGACGCCGCCCGCGCACATGCGGCACTGGTACAAGGACAAGGCGCGCGCCGAGCGGATCGAGCGCGAGTCGCGGGGCGGTGGGAGTTCGGCCTCCCGTGCGCCGAGCCGTACGCGCCGGGAGGACGCCCCCGAGGTCATCGGCGGACGCAACCCCGTGGTCGAGGCACTGCGTGCCGGCGTTCCCGCCAGCGCCCTGTACGTGGCGCAGCGGGTCGACAACGACGACCGGGTCCGCGAGGCCATCAAGATCGCGGCTGACCGTGGGATCGCGCTGCTCGAGGTCAGCCGGGACAAGCTCGACCGGCTGACCGAGAGCACGGTCCACCAGGGCATCGGCCTGCAGGTCCCGGCGTACGACTACGCGCACCCGGAGCAGCTCGTGGAGCGGGCCAGGGACGCGGCCGAGGTGCCGCTGATCGTCGCCCTGGACGGCGTGACCGACCCGCGCAACCTCGGCGCCATCGCGCGTTCGGCGACCGCCTTCGGCGCGCACGGGCTGCTCGTGCCGTCCCGCCGCTCGGCGGGCGTCACCGCCGGCGCCTGGAAGACCTCGGCCGGCACGCTCGCGACCCTCCCCGTCGCCCGCGCGTCGAACCTCACCCAGACCCTTCAGGCGTACCGGGAGGAGGGCCTGTTCGTGGTCGGCCTCGACGGCACCGCCACGGTGGACATCGCGGACGTCGAGCTCGCGACCGAGCCGCTCGTCGTGGTCGTCGGTTCGGAGGGCAAGGGCCTGTCCCGCCTGGTCAGGGAAGCGTGCGACCAGATCGCCCGGATCCCAATGAACGCCGCCGCCGAGTCGCTGAACGCCGGTGTGGCCGCGGGGATCGCCCTCTACGAGGTCGCACGCCTCCGCCGCCGGTGATTTCACCGTGACGGTAGGGCCCTCGGCCCACTAAACTCGTCTGGGTAGCAGGCCGCCTTAGCTCAATCGGCAGAGCATCTGTCTTGTAAACAGAAGGTCTGGGGTTCGATTCCCCAAGGCGGCTCTCGTACATAAGGCCCCTGACCAGGTTATTCCCGGTCAGGGGCCTTGTGTTTGTCCGGACATTTTCGTGATCTTGCTAACAGCGGCCTACGCCGCCTTGATCGCGTTGGCGAAGACATCCGCCGCGCTCGCCATCTGCTCGCTGATCACGTGGGCGTACACCCGGAGCGTGATCGCCGGGTCGGAGTGGCCGAGGCGGGCCGCGACGACGTGAACCGGGACGCCCGCGAGCAGGAGCGTGGTCGCGTGCAGGTGCCTGAGATCATGAAGCCGAGCACGGGGGAGGGGTTTCTTGGGCTTCGTGTCGTTGTACGCCTTGATCAGAACGGGCATAAGCGAGCTGACCGTATCGGGATAGATGGGTTCGCCCCATCCGGTCGTGAATACGTAGTCATCTGTGCCTTCCCACGACTCGCCAAGCCGGAGCCGGTCGGCGTTCTGACGCTTGCGGTGATCGCGCACAGAATCTCGACGGTCTCGGCGTCGATGCTCACGACGCGGGATCTGCCGCCCTTGGTGGTGCCCGCGATCCTTTCCCCCTCGACCACGGCCGAGGAACCGGTTAGGCGGATCTGCGGTGCATCGAGGTCGACATCTGCCCAGCGGAGGTTGCACAGTTCGCCGCGACGGGCGCCGCTGTAGGCCGCTAGGCGGAAGAAGGCGAACAGCCGGTGACTCTTCGCCGTGTCGAGGAACTGCCGGAGCTGTGCGGGCGTCCACACGCCGCCGGGTTCGGTGAGCTGGACGCGCGGGAGCTTCGCGCGTTCGGCAGGGTTGTTGGGAAGGATCTCGTCAACGAGGACGGCGTCCGCGAGGGCCTTCCGAAGGACGGTGTGAACATGCTTGACGGTGTTCGGCGCGAGGCCCTTGCCGTTCTTGCGACCGCTGGTCAATAGCTCCCGGTAGAGCTTCGTGAGAGTGGCCGGCCGTACGGCCTGAAGCCGCATCTTCCCGATGTTCGGCTCGATGTAGAGACGAATCATCACACGATAGCCGGCGAGGGTCCTCGGCTTGACCTCTACGGCGTGGCCCTCGATCCACTCGGCGAGGTACTCCGCAACCGTGATCGCGTTCCGGTCGATGTATTCGCCGCGCCGGGCTCTGACCCGCGCCTCGTCGCGAGCCTCCTTGGCCTCGTCTTCGGTGGCGAAACCGCCGACCCACTTGGGTTTGCTCTCGCCGGTCTCGGGGTCCTTGACCCGGATCACGTATGACCAGGTGCTCCCGCGCCTCATGACGCCGTCACGCAGTTTCGGTGCGCTCTTCTTACGCTGTGGCTTTTCGGGCTCGGGACTCGTTACGAGCGTGGTCGTCATGCTGCAACCTCCTTCGTGCTGAGACGGGCGATGTAGTCATGGAGGGCGGACACGGGGATGCGGCGCGAACCGTCGATCCGGATGGAGTCGAGCGCGCCGGAGGCGAGGAGCTGATAGAGCTTGCTCCGGGAGATCGCGAGCGCTTGCGCCGCTTCCGTAACGGTCATGAGGAGCGGAGTCACCGCGTGTCACCGTCCGAGCGGTGACGGCGAGGGCGGCATGGGCGACCCGTTGAGCGCTGCGACGAGGGCGTCACCGGGGGAGTAGCCCTTTCCGGCGTACTCCCATTCGCTGACGACGAGGACGGTGTCCTCGTCGAGGAGGGGCAGACGGCCGGTGGTGCTGTCCTCGTCGCGGGCGTGGTTCTGCCGGTCGGCGCGGATGTCGCCGAGGGTGGTGGGGTAGCGGCGGGATCGGGTGGAGAAGTGGCCGCGGAAGCCGAGCATGTGCGCCCACTGAGTCACCCGGAGGTCGGCCAACTCCTCGAAGGCGCCGAGGCGGACGCATTCGGCGATGAGCCGCCGGGCGTGGTCGCGGACGGGCAGGGCGGCCAGGTCCTCGCCGGGGACGATGCGCCGGTCGATGGTGCCGACGCATTCGGCGGCCTTAGTCGCATACTTGGCGACGTAGCCCGCAACGGCCTGGTCGGTCAGCTCGCCGTCCATGGCGATTGGGCGGGCGTCGAGCTGGGTGCCCCAGCGGAGTACGCGTTCCGGTTGGTCGTCGTAGGCGGGCACTTTGGCCGTGACCACGGAGGCGGCGTGCCGTACGGCTTGGCCGAGGAGGTCGAGCGTGGCCCAGGCTGGGGGCGGGGAGATGGGTCCGGCCGGGCCGTCGAGGCGGATCACGGCGTGCAGGTGGACGACGCCGCGCCGCTGGTATTCGGCGACCTTGGCGAAGGAGACGATGAGCTGGTCACGCATGTCGCGCAGGGTCAGGCCGCCGAGCTTGGCCAGGTGCCGGCGAAGGGCGTCGGCGAAGCGCTTCCACAGCAGCGGCGCGACCGCGTTGAACAGCACCGAGCCGGTGTAGTCGTAGCAGTCGGGGCACAGCGGCTCGCCGAGGCAGTCATCGTCAGCCCCGTGCCGGGCGGTGCAGGACAGGACACGCCCATGAGGCAGGTTTCGGCGGCGCGGCGGGGGTGGCAGGGCAGGACGCTCCCGTTGTGCTGCCTGCGGGTGTGGACCGGGCCGAACGACGGCGGGGTGAGGGTGACGAACAGGCACGGGTGCGCGGTCACCGACGCGGGGACGCCTTTGCCGCCGACGAGGCCGGCGCGGATGAGGTGGTAGGTGTCGGCGCGGTAGGTCTCGGCGCACGAGGGGCAGCGGGAGGCGCGGCGGGTCTTGCACGGGACGCGCAGGACGCCGTCGGGTTCGAGGCGGGTGCTGTAGCGGTGCAGCAGGGTCCCGGTGGCCTTGTCCCAGTGTTCGACCTTGCCGCGCAGGTGGATCGGCTGTCGGCAGCCGCGCGTGTGGCGGATCTGGGAGGCGAAGCGGGAGCAGTCAGGGTTGTTGAGTCGGGTGATGGCGCCGCGGATGGCGTGTGCGTTGGCGGATGTTACGGGCACGATGGAGACCTCCTTTCACTCGATGGGGTGGAGGGATGGCCCCCGACCTGGCAGGCCTCTTGGCGGATGTACGGCCAGGCCGGGGGCGCTGACGGGTTTCAGCAGAAGCCGAGCCCGTCACAGTGGCGGCAGGTCTCGCCGTAGGAGTCGAGACCGCCTCCGCCGCAGTGGCAGCACTGTCACCCGAGGTGTGCCCGGCCATCCTTAAGACAGCTACGATCACCGTCACGCTGGCGCGACCACTTGGCGACCGCCTCGTGCTCGACTCCGGCACCGGGCTACCGGTGCTGCGGGGACTGAGCAGGCGCTGACGGGCCGGCGACCGCATGCTGCGCTGCAGAGATGCGCGGGTTGTACAGCAGCACGTACAGCAACGCCGTCTCACCAGATCGCATGCCGGCTCTTCGTGATCACCACGTGAGCAGGACGGTCGCATGTTGACGGGACATCTGCCCTTCTCTACGGATCAGTAGGTTAAGGCTCGATTCCTCTCGGCCGCGGCTTACCGGGGACGAGAACGCGTTCAGTCAACGGCCTATCTCCACGCCCTGAGCTGCTCTGCAGGAAGGCTCCCACCACCTCAACGGCCAAAGAAAGGCAGGCGGGCGAGCCTGACGGCAACGGTGACGGCAACGTCGGCCACCACGCGCACACGATGGGCACCGTCGATCACCCTCGTCCCCCAGGTCTTCCATGGGTGACAGGGCGACTGCTACACCTGAAAAGCGGACGGTCGTGATTACCCAGCCCATTGACGGACCGCATCACCCCTTGGACTGTGGATAGATGAAATCCACCATCCTCAAGATCTTTCGGGACCACGACCCAAACCGGTTCCCCAACGATACGGACGGGGCCGCTGGACGGTGCAGTACGCATGGGGAAGCGGGGGCATGCGGCGGAGTCGGCAACCATGATGTGCTACTCGAAGAGGAGGACGGAACCCCTGTGCACTGGGCGGTCTGCACAGAGTGGACGCGAACTCAGCTCGACGCGTTGGAGCACCTGCGACGCCACGGATTCGCCAGCTGATGACACTCCTGCGGTTCACACGCCGGCGGACAGGCAACCAGCGCAGTTACCTCACCTGTACCGGCTTGCCGTACATCGGTAGCGCCGGTCCACTGCGGGATATGTGCGGGATGATCTTCCTTGGCCATGCCTCCGCGGGAGGCTGACGCGCAGGTCAGAGCTGGTGTGGATGTGGGAACCATAGTGTTCTTGAAAACCACTAGGGGCTTGATGCTCCTCGCGGGTTCGAATCCCACGCTCTCCGCTCCCAGCTCAAAAACGGCGTCTGACGAGGTGCTGTGCCTTGGTCAGACGCCGTTGATCTGAGAGATTGGCTGCAGGGCAAACAATCTTGGTCCGAGGGTGGTTGTGGCCGACGATCATTGGGCGTCGTGGTAGGCGTCCGTCGCCACCTCTGGCCCACGTGGTCATCTGTCGGTTAAGCCACGCGCTTGGCGGATGCCGCCCAGGTGTTGCATGCCCCCAGGTCGCCCGCGGTGAACCCCTGGTTCATCCAGTAACCAATGTTCGTCCTCGTCCCATGGTCCTTGGCGGTCCAGTTCTTGGCGTATGAGAGCAGCAGCTTCCAGTCGGCCGAGGAGCGGTCGAGGGATTTCCAGACGCTCGCAAGAAAAGCGGCGCTGAAGCAGTCGGACTGCAACGTGTAGCGGCGGGAGTGTTCGTGGTACTCCTTCTTGTTGCGGAAGTCGATGTCCTGCCACTCGCTGTAGATGTCGGTGAGCGTCTGAACGTGCTGGCCGTATTCCATGCTCACCAGGTTGAAGAGGTACAGGTCGGAAGGGTCGTCGAGCAGGTCGTTGCTGAGCACGATGAAGATCGTTTCGGTCTCGTCGCAGTAGTACGCGTCCTCCTCGGACTGATCCCACTTGAGCGCGCAGAACTTGGCGGGTGGTTTGGTGACGAGCCTCAGCTTCGGGGCCCTGAATGACTGGCCCGACTTCTCGAACTGGGCTGCCCATGTGGTGTTGAGGCAGCTCACGACGGCCTTCACGTACGACTTGGCGAGCGTCGCATTACGCCGCTTGATGGGCTTCTCCGGACACTCAGTGGTGTCGAGCGCGCCGCTGCTGTAGATCGCATTGGCGGTGAGCGTGTTGTTTCTAACCGGATACGCGTGGGCTGTCCCGTAGGGGAGCATAGCGGCGACTATGCCGGAAAGAACGATCAGAACCCGTTTCATGGCGATCAAGAGTAGAACGATGAAAAGCCTTAGGTAAAGGCCTGGTGGTGACGATCCCAGGGCAGGCTCACAATTGTCCACAAGGATCCACACGGATGCTCAGGAACCTGGCTGGCGAGCCTTTACGCGTTGGGGCGTCCAGCAGAGGTGGTAGCGCTGTTGGAGTGGGCGCTGGCCACCGCCGATACCGCCTACGGTCCCATAAAGGGCGATCTTGCTAACGCTGGTGCTAACAACAGCCCTGGACGACCATGGACATCGCTGGAATCTCGGAAGCCGGATACCGCCTCTGAGTAGGCGTTTGTGTCAACGCTGGATGCCTGTGGACATCCCCGATCTTGCTTGTAAAAAGAAGGTCTGGGGTTCGATTCCCCAAGGCGGCTCCATCTCAGAGGCCCTCTCCGCCGTGGAGAGGGCCTCTCTTGCTAACGGCCCACCCACACCGTTCGGCCGCGCTGAACTGGCGGTTGTTCCTGCCCGACAGCTGGGACGATGCGCTGGCCGCTGACGAGCAGGAGGCGGAGGCGGATCGCCCAGCGGCGGCAGCGCTGTGCGATTCCCGAACAGGTGCGCCACCGAGGTCCACCCAGCCCACGAAGTCGATCTGCAGGTCGCCGTGCAGTCGAGAGGCCGAATTCGTGGGCTGTGTGCAACTTTCAGGCTGTCCTCTTGAACCGCGGCCGGGTCGTTACCGGGCGGCCAAGGCTTGACCAGGAGACGCACCAAGTCAGGGTGGCCAAGATTTCTTGGTACCGCCTGGCCGCCCGCCTCCGCGCGACTGCCGCGCCTTGACTCGCGTGAAGCATCCGGTCAGGCTCCTCGATTGTTGACCGATGGATCGATTGACGGGAGCGTCGATGATGCGTGCTCAACGGCGGCGGAAGCTGCGATCGGCCACGATGCTCGGCGTAGTGGTGTCCTTCGTGGCGGGGACATTGACCGCCCAGGCGGCCCTGGACCCGGCTGTGGCCGCAGCGGGTCCTGGGTTGTCGGTGGACCTGTCCGCCGCCCGGCACGCGATCAGTCCGGACATCTACGGCATGAACGGCGCCGACCCGGCGTTCGCCGCCGAGATTGGCCTGCCGGTGGCGCGCTGGGGCGGCAACGCGAGCACGCGTTACAACTTCAAGAACCACACCTACAACACGGGAAGCGACTGGTACTTCGAGAACATCGTCGCCGGGCCCGACAACACGGTCGAGGCGTTCGTCAAGACCAACCGGGACCGCGGCATCAAACAGGTCGTCACCGTACCGATGAGCGGGTGGGTGGCCAAGGACTCGCCCGCCCAGCACCCGTTCGCCTGCGGATTCCCCGCCAGCCGGTTCCCCGCTCAGGACGGATTCGACCAGTGGGACGCCGGCTGCGGCAACGGCAGGCTCAACAACGCGAACCTCACCGGGGCGGTGCCTGAGGACACCTCGATCCCGGTGGACGCCTCGTTCGACGGCGAGATGGTGTCGCATCTCGTGAGCCAGTTCGGTGCGGCGGCGCGCGGCGGCGTGTCGATCTACGAGCTCGACAACGAGCCGGTGTTGTGGAACGCCACGCACCGCGACGTGCACCCCGAGGCGGTCTCGTACGACGAGCTGGGCAGCAAGAGCACCGCGACCGCCGCGGCCATCAAGGCCGCCGACCCGAGCGCGGCGGTGCTCGGCCCGTCCGGCTGGGGATACTGCGAGTGGGTCGCGTCCGGGGTGGACGGATGTGCGCCGGGCGCCGACGCGGCCGCGCACGGCGGGCTCAACCTGTCGCAGTGGTTCCTGAAGAACATGAAGGACTACAGCGACGCACACGGCGGCAAGCGCATGCTCAACTACTTCGACCAGCACTACTACCCGCAGATCAACGGCGGGAAGGACCCCGAGTCCAACGCGTGGCGGCTGCGGTCCACGCGTTCGCTGTGGGACCCGACGTACGTCGAGGAGTCCTGGATCGGCCCCACGGGCGTGAACGCGCCGCCGCTGCAGTTCATCCGCAAGATGAAGGAGTGGGTCGCGCAGTACTACCCCGGCACGAAGACCGCGATCACCGAGTACAACTGGGGCGCGCTGGACGACATCAACGGCGCCCTGGCGCAGGCCGACGTTCTCGGCATCTTCGGGCGCGAGGGTCTCGACCTCGCCACCATCTGGGGCGAACCCCAGCCGACGCAGCCCGGCGCCTACGCGTTCCGGATGTATCGCAACTATGACGGCGCGGGGAGCCGATTCGGCGACGTGAGCGTGTCGGCGGCCAGCAGCGATCAAGGGCGGCTGGCGGTGTACGGGGCGCAGCGCTCGCGCGACAAGGCGCTGACCCTGATGGTGATCAACAAGACCGGCGGTGAGCTGACCTCACCGTTGTCGATCGCCGGACTGCACGGCAACGCCACGGCGCAGCGGTTCACCTACAGCCCGGCTGATCTCAACTCGATTGTGCGCGGTGACGATCTCAAGGTGCACCAGGGCCGGGTCAATGCGACGTACCCGGCGAATTCGATCACCCTGCTGGTCTTGCCGGGGCATCGGCGTTGATGGTTCCCGGGAGGGAGCGGCCCTGGTCGGCCGCCCCCTCCCGGCCTGAACGTTCAGGTGACCGGTCGGCCCGCCCCCTACTCCACAGCTGGCGAGAACCTTCGCCGAGCCCGGACAGCCCTTCTGAACAGGTGCTCGTGTCGAATGTGGACGCCGGTGGACATCGCCGATCTTGCTTGTAAACAGCGCGGCGGCCCGGACGACAGAGGAGCCTTGGCCACCTATCTGGTGAAGAACTCGCCGGTCAGTGCACCAGCCGGCGACCGGGCCACTGTCCGATGAGCATCAGGTGAACGAGCTGATCGCCGGGGGGAATCCGTTCCGCCCGGCGATCAGTGAAGCTGAGCCGTTGAATTCGGTCGCGGCCGTGGAGGAACTTCTACGGGACGCTCCAAAGGAACCACAGGTTGTACTGGTAATCACAGCGATACCAGGTCCAAAGGTGGTTCTGGACGCCGTAGTCCCCGTAGCGATAGCAGTCGTACGAGGAGTAGTAGACGTTACGAAGCGTATCGGCGTGCGCGGGACCGGCGTTCGCGCCGACTGCCAGCCCACTGACCAAGGCGCCGGCGACGGCTAAAGCTCTGATTTTCCGCACTTACCCTCCTTGCAGCGGATGTCGTGCCGGACTTCCACCGCGAAGCATTGCAGCGCGGGCGATATCAGTACAGGTCACGTTATTCGTCAGTGTTCCCCGACGAGGTGATCTGCGGCTATACCGGACAAGGGCTGAAACTTTCCCGCAGATCTTCCGCGCTGACACTCGGTCTTGTGCCGACCGGAGAACCTGGCCCGACCGCGAGCGCCAGGCTGACCAGGTCACGTCCACCCACCAACCGTTGAGCAGGTCGACGTCCGTCTCCTAGTCATCTCCGGTCTTGGTCGGCACGGGGTTAGGTTTGTCGAGTGGGGACCTACGAGGATCTACCGGCGGAGTTGGTGACCGAGCGGCTGCGGTTGCGGCGATGGGTGCCGTCGGATGCCGAGGAGTACCGCGGGTTATGGCTGGAGCGGGATCCGCGAGTGCCTCCGGTACGGCGGATCGACGCCGAGGGACGCCCCACGGTCGAGGACATGCGCGGCCGGCTCTTCGACAACCCGCTGATGGCGCATCAGGGGCTCGGGTTGCTGCCGATCGAGTTGCGAGACACCGGTGAGTTCATCGGATACTGCGGACTGACTGTCGGCCAGGCATCTCTCGACGAACCTGAGATCGCGTACGAGCTGGCACAACGAGCTCACGGCCATGGTTACGCGACAGAAGCCGCCCGTGCGGTCATCGAAGCCGCGACGCGAACGGGACGCCGACGCCTCTGGGCGACCGTGCGGGAGTGGAACGCACCCTCGTTCCGCGTTCTCGAGAAGCTCGGCTTCCACCGGAGCGGCCGCATCACCGAGGACGCCGAACACGGCAACACGATCTGGATGACGCGCGTGCTCGATGCGAGGTAGAGACATGAGCACCGACCGCGATCCACTCTCCGAAGAGCACCCATCAGGTGATCTTGTCAGTTCCGTCGGGCGCCAACCGGCCGGCCGCACCTGAGCGGCCGACGCCGGCCAGGTGAGCCATGCCTGCCGCAGCGGCCGCCGGGGCGTCTTTCTGTCTTGCCTAGCAGCAGGACTTGCTCGCGCTCGTCGTCTCCTTTTCGGCGTCGTCGGGGGCGCGGCGGACGGAGTCGGTCTGCTTGGTGAGGGTGTCGGCGTCGGCCTTGACCACGTAGACCTCCCAGGGCTCGCCGCCGGGGCCGTGGACCCACACCTTGTCCTGAAGGGCGTAGCAGCAGGTGGTGTCGTTCTCCTCGAAGGTCGCCAGGCCGGCCTCCTTCAGGCGGTCGGTCGCGGCGGTGACCTGGGCGGTGTCGTCGACCTCGACGCCGAGGTGGTCCATCCGGGTCGCCTCGCCCTCCTCGCCCTCAAGGAGGACGAGCTTGAGCGGGGGCTCGGCGATGGCGAAGTTGGCGTAGCCAGGCCGCCGCTTGGCGGGCTCGACGCCGAACAGCTTGGAGTAGAACGCGATCGAGCCTTCGAGGTCGGCGACGCGCAGAGCGAGTTGAACACGGGACATGGGTGTCCTCCCTTGGCCGTGAAGCGGCGGGCCAAAGCCGCCCGTCTGCTTCGATGAGCTTCTAATCAACGGATATCCGGAGTTTGTGCCCTTGCCTAGACCTGTGTCAAATTAGAAGCATGTCGAAGCAAGTGCTGCCGATTGTGGACGCGGACGCGGCGTGCTGCGCACCGCTGGCGTGCGAGCCCCTGTCGGAGAGCGAGGCCGCCGAGCTGGCGCCGCTGTTCAAGGCGATCGCCGACCCCGTACGGCTGCGCCTGCTGTCGCTGATCGCCTGCCACGAGGGCGGCGAGACCTGCGTGTGCGACCTGACGGCGGCTTTCGACCTGACCCCGCCGACGATCAGCCACCATCTCAAGGTGCTCAAGCAGGCCGGGCTCATCGACTCCGAACGCCGGGGCACCTGGGTGTACTACTGGATCAACCCCGCCGTCCTGGCCCGTATGTCGGCCCTGATCGGCCCGGCGTCACCCGCACTCGCCGGTACCGGGTGACGCACCCGAAGGCAGCCCGCACTCAACCGTCGAGGGCCATCGTGGCGAGCCGGCGGGCGATGCCGGCGGTGTCGGTGTCCTGCACGTTGCTGAGCACGACGACCTCGATGTCGTCGTCGGGCAGATACATGTTGCTCGCCGTGTAGCCCTGGAAAAGACCCGGGTGGTAGCGGAGCCGGTGTCCCTGGAGCCGGTCGACGAGCCAGCCGAAGGCGTACGCGGTCGACGGCAGGTTGAGGCAGCCGGTGGAGGGGCACGGCGCCTGTGGCGTGAACGCCTGCTTGACGGTGGCGGGTGGTGCGACCCGGTATGAGCCGAACGCCCGGTCCCAGCGGGCGATGTCGTCGACAGTGGAGTAGATGCCGGTCGCGGCGAACAGTTCGGAACCGTTGAGGAGCGGGGCCGGTGACCCGAGCGTGAAGTAACCCTTCGCGTATCCGTCGGGCGGATATCCCCTGCTATAACCGGTGTGCCGGAGATTCAGCGGGCCGGTGATCAGCTCGTGCAGTACGTCGCCGTACGGCTTGTGCGTCACCGCCTGGATGATCGCGCCGGCCAGGACGTATCCGGAGTTGGTGTACTTCCAGCTGGTGCCGGGCTTGAAGTCCAGTGGCAGGTTCACGAACTGCTGGATGAGTTCCCGGGTCGTGGTCGGTCGCGTGACATTGGCAAGGTAGCTGGGCAGTTTCTCGATGTTGGGGATGCCTGAGGTGTGTGTGAGCGACTCACGGATCGTGATTGGCCGCCACGCTGTCGGGCAGGCCTTGATGTACGCCGGGACGAGATACGGGCAGATCCGGTCGTCCAGCTTGAGCAGCCCGCGGTCGCGCAGTTTCAGCACGAGCATCGAGGTGAACTGCTTGGTGACCGACATGACTCGGTAGACCGTGTCCGGCCGGTTGGGGATGCGCTTCTCTTCGTCGGCCAAGCCGCCGGCGAACCGCGTCAGCACCTCTCCGCGCCGCACCACCAGCGCCGAGCCGGTGAACTGCTTGTCCGCGGCCAGATCCCGCAGGTATGACAGCATCTTCGCGCCGATGGAACCATCCGGCGCTGCCGGTGACGAATCCGCCTTCTGAACGGGCCGGTTCGTGATTTCCGACAGGCTTTCCTGATTGTTGTGAGAATTCGCGACCGCGTCCGCTTTCTGCCAGTTGTACGGCAGAGCCCGCGAATCCGTGTCGCCTTTCTGCGCCGGTGTGAGGGCAAGCGTGACGTCGCGGATCAGGTTCTGACGTTGGCGCTGCCGCCCGCGTACCGACTGCCGCTGCTTGTCGCGTTGACGCTGATGGGCTGCCGGGTGGTCGACGTCTGGGCCGCTCAGGACGGCGCCGGCAGCGGATTCGGCGACGGCGGGGATGCCCAAGGGTGCGGCTCCGCCGGCGAGCGCGGAGAACATCGCAACGAATCTGACAACATTAGGACACTTGGTCATTTTCTCCCCATTGAGCGTACAGCTGCCCAGAATTCCGGCGTCTTTTATGGAAACGCCAGGCGGACCCTTCTTCTTGGGCTTGCTTTCCGTTCGGCGGGTGGTCGCAAACGGCTGTCGCCTCCTTTTTCCTTTCTGCAGAAGTAAGGGGTACCTTGACGGGTGGACTCCGGCTCGTGCCGGGCGAGCGCCGACGTCCTGTGACTTATGGGGGAATCGACATGCCTGACGGGTGGCAGTGGGACGACACCCTGTTTCGGGGATGCGCGCCCTTCTATGAGCGCGGCAGGCTGCCGTACGCTCCGGGGTTCGCGGAAACACTGGCCGCGGCCCTCGGCCTGGACGGCCGGGGCCGGCTCCTCGACGTCGGCTGCGGACCGGGCACCGTGATACTCGCCCTCGCGCGGTTCTTCGCCGAGGTGGTCGGCATCGACCCGGACCAGGACATGCTGGCCGAGGCCGGGCGACAGGCTGAGCGTCGCGGGGTGACCAACGCGCGCTGGCTGGCCGCCCGCGCCGAGGATTTACCGGCCGGTCTGGGGACGTTCCGGACCGTTCTGTTCGCTCAGTCCTTCCACTGGACGGATCGGGATCGCGTCGCTGCGACAGTGCTGGAGATGCTGGAGCCGGGAGGCGCGTTCGTCCACATGAGCGATTTGCAGAAGCCGCCCGCCGAACCGGCGCCACCACCGCTGCCCGCTCCTCCGTACGCGCGGATCGGCGACCTGGTGCGCCGGTACCTCGGCCCGGTACGCCGCGCGGGGCAGGGAACGCTCGCGAACGGCACGCCGGACCGGGAGGACCTCGTCCTGGCACGGGCCGGGTTCGAGAACTTCGAACGACATGTCGTGCCGGCCGGGGAAGTGGCCGACCGCACCGCGGACGACATCGTGGCGTGGGTGTTCTCCCGATCCGATTCCGCCCCGCACCTGTTCGGCGACAGGCTGGGGGACTTCGAGCGTGACCTGCGCGCGGTGCTGCGGCAGGCGTCGCCCGACGGCCGCTTCGCGGAGCGTCCTCCCGCGACCGAGATCATGATCTGGCGCAAGCCGCCTGGTGAGCGGTGACGGCAACGTCACGAGGGATCGTCGACGGTTCTCCAGATACCGATCAGACGTCTGCCGGTCTGCGGACGAGGAGACAGCCGCGCTGGAGCTTCTCGTGCTCGTCGGGCTCGCGCAGCAGGCGGGCGTCCTCGGCGAACCCGGCCTGGCCCAGCAACTCGGCGATGTGCTCCAGGGAACGCCAGTAGCAGTCGAGCGAGATCGACCGACCGAGAGCTCGTCGTGGAAGCGTCCCGCGTACGCCGAGGCGACCGCGTCGTACGACGCTCGTGTGGAGAGCAGGAAGTCCGGCTCGGCCACGACAGATCACCCCCGTCCACTCGCTGCTTCGAAGCCGCCGTGCTGATCCCGGCCGGTGGACCGGCGCCGACGGCCTCAACCGATGCCACCGCCGCTCTGGCGTCAGCTGGCGACAAATGAGGCGCGGAACGGCGCGAGACCACGCTGCGCAGGACCCCGGCGACTCGGGGAGGCCCGACGGGAAGGGGCGCTCAGCGGTCGCGCCGGCGCCGGACCTTGCCGGCCACTCCGCCGAACAACGCCAGGCCCTTGATCACGATGACCGGGGCGGACGGGTCGACGGTCGGGCTGTTGGCCACGTCGAAGCCGCCGAAGATGCCGACGCCCTTGCAGCGCACCTCGACCCCCTCGGGCAGGATGATCTCGGCCCCGCCGAAGACCGCGTTGATCGTGAGCTCGACCTCTTTGGCCTCGAACTCGGCTTCGGTCAGGTCGAACCGCACGCCGCCGAAGACGGCCAGCGCCCTGGTCTGACGCCGTACCCGCCAGCGGCCCCTGCGGTCGGCCCCGCCGAAGACGGCGATGATGTTGTCCGGATCGGTGCTCGCGCTGGGTGCGTAGGACACCGGGCTCGCGGCCGGACGGTGCCCCTCGACCTGCAGGTCCTGGGTGAGGACTTCGAGCTCCCCGACCGTCTTGGCCTGGTAGAGGGTGTCGAGGCGCTCGGAGTACTCCTCGTGGCTCAGCTGACCAGTGCTCAGGGCTTCACCGAGTATGGCGGCGATCTGCTCCCTGTTGCTGTCGGAGGCGCGCAGGTGAGACGTCGGGGAGTCGCGGCGCTGAGGGGCGTTTTCCATGTTGGTCACGATAGTTCTCATTCGACCCGACAGGGAGCGTTAACGCGGTAGCGCGATCGGGAAGTACGTACTAATCTCTCTTTCTACTATGAAGGATGTACATACATACGAGCATGACCCGGACGGCCTGCTTTACGACCCTCGCGCCAGGACGGCGATGGCGAGGTTGGCCGGTGACGACGACGATCTGCGCGCCTTCGAGGCGAGCGCGGCGGTCCGGACCGCCTGTCACGCCGTCGAGCGCCTGCGGGCCCACGGCTCCGAGGGCAGAGGGGTCAGCGCGGGCGCTCTCGACCTGCTGATCCGGCTCGTGGGGAGCGACCGGGGGATCAGCATCGGCGAGCTCGCCCGGGCGGCCGGGGTGAGCTCCCGCAACGTCACCGGACTGGTCGACACGCTGGAACGCGACGGGCTGGTCCGCCGGGTCCCCGACCCGGGGGACCGGCGTTCCGTCCTCGCCGAGATCACCCCGGCCGGCCGGGACTGGGTCGAGGCGTTCCGCAAGCCGTCGCAGCTGGCCATGAAGGCGCTGTTCCAGGGGTTCGCACCCGAGGAACTGGCCGTGCTCCGCGATCTGTGCCTGCGCCTGGCCGCCAACCAGCAACGCCTCGCCGCCCACCTTCGTCAGATGGGGTCCCACTCATGACCGTGTCCGCCCAGAAACAGACACAGACACAGACACAGACGCAGGAACAGACGCGCCGCGCCGTACGCGGGTATCACGAGGCGCGTTTCCGCGGGGACGTGCCGACGGCCGCCGCACACCTGGGAGAGCCCTTCCGGTTCCAGAGCCCGTTCTTCAGCTCCACCGACCGGGAGGGGCATCTGGCGACGTTGCCCGGCTTCGTGTCGATCGTGACCGGGGTCGACCTCATCAGCGAGCTGTACGGCGACGCCGAGGCGACGCTGGTATACGACGTGCACACCGCGACGCCCGCCGGCACACAGCGCACCGCCGAGCATTTCCGCCTGGAGGACGGCAAGATCGTCTCGATCATGCTGGTGTTCGACGCCTCGCCCTGGCAGCCGATGAGAGCCGAGATCGAGCCGGATCCGGGAAACCGGGAACAGTAGGGTCGGCGACCGGGCGCGTGCCGGGCAACCGGCCTTTTCCCGGACGTTCCGTCACCGACCGGTGAACCCGCGGGGTCCCGGGCACGAGGACCCCGCGGGAGCACGAGTCAGCCGTTGACCTCCAGGGCCACGCGTACGGCCGATTCCAGCGCGCCCTCGATCCAGGAGTGCTTGAGCGAGGTGTGCTCCCCGGCGAAGTGCAGCGGGCCCTCGGGGACGGCGATGGCGGGGTGGATCTCGGTCATCTGACCGGGCGTGAAGACCGCGGCCTCGCCGAAGGCGTAGCGGTTGCGCATCCAGCTCTGGGTCTGGCCCCGGCCGGTGTAGAACTCCGCGACGCGGTCTCCGTGCACCTCCTGGAGCCCGCGCAGCGCGTAGCCGTACCGCTCCTCGTCGTCCATCGAGTCCCACCGGGTCGCGTCGTCGGCCCACGAGTAGCTGGCCAGCACGACGCCGCCCTCGCTGCCGGGCACGGGGTGCGAGGGGAAGTAGATGAACCGGTTGGCGTTGTCGCAGACCGAGCCGCCGCCCGTCACGTGCGCCGCCCGCCCGGGCCGGTAACGGGAGCCGAGCTCACGCTTCCAGTCCTCCTCGGTGAACTCCCACCAGCGCCTGCGGAACTCCAGCAGCACCTTCGTGGCGGAGTCGTAGTGCAGCTCCATGATCGACCGGCGCTTGGCGTAGGACATGGCCGGCGCGATCTCGACGTGGCGCAGCGCGGAGAACGGGACCGTGATGATCGCCACGTCGCCCTCGAACGTCTCCCGCGGAGTCTGCCGCGTGAACTCCGACTCGGTGCTGCCCGCCTCGCTGACCGTCGAGATGCGGACGCCACGACGCGAGGTCTCGATCCGTACGGCCCTGCGGTCCATCCGGATCTCCTCGCGCAGGCCCGGCTCCAGCGCGTACGGCAGTTCCCTGCTACCGCCGGCCATCTCCCAGTAGGTCGCGTCCGGGTTGACGAGGCTGCGGGTGAGGAACGTGTGCATGAACGACAGCGGCAGCCGGGAGGTGAGGTTCTCCAGCGTGCCGATGGCGTCGATCGCCTCGTCGCTCAGCTTCGCGTGCTCCTTCAGGTAGGCGTACATCGAGTAGCCGTCGAAGTCGTGCAGCAGCCGGGCCCAGCCGTCGATCAGATCCGGCAGCGGCTTGTCGATCCGCTTGTCACCCCTCCGCACGGAGTAGTAGTCCCTCGCCGGGTCCAGTGCCGCGTCGAGGATCTGGGCCGCGGTGCGGCCGTCCCTGAGGCCGAACGAGGCGTTGATCCGGCGAGGGTCCTTGGCGTACTCGTCGCGCCGCTGGGTGAGGCCGTTGACGTGGATGAGGGTGTGGTTCATCCGCGCGGGGGCGGTGAAGGTCCCCTTGGGCGGGCCGGAACGCCACTCCCGCCCCTGGTAGGAGGTGTAGACGACCGGCGGCACCGGTCCGCGGGGCTGCGCGCCGGGCGGCACGTCGACGTTGTAGAAGGGCCTGCGCGTGATGCCGAGCTTGTCGATGAGCGCCAGCGTCAGCGGGTGGAAGTCGGGGATGCGCATCGCCCCCGCCTCGGCGTACTGCCGCCGGTCCTGGAACCCCGTCCGGAAGGTCTTGATCCGGCCGCCGATCCTGTTGCCGTTGGCCTCGATGACGGTGACGTGGTGCCCGGCCCGCTTCAGCAGCGTGGCGGCCACGAGGCCGGAGATGCCCGCCCCCACGATCAGCACCCTCTTGGGCGTACGGGTCCTGGGCAGGCCCTCGTCGATGAGCACCTTCAGGTAGCGGTGCTTGAGGTCGTCGCCGTCCTTGTCGACGAGCAGGTGGTCGCGCGCCACCCGAAGACAGGCCTGCCAGCGTTCTCCCGCGTACGGCGCGCGCGCCGCCGAGGCGGGGGCCGCGCCCAGGGCCGGACTCATGACCGATCCCACCGCGCCCAGCCCGGCCAGTTTGGCGAATCCCCGACGGTCGATTGTGACCACGAACTCCTCCTCCGCGAGACGGTTACGGAGGGTGAGTTTCGACGTCATGGTCATGGAGCGGCACGCGACGCGCCGGGAATGTTCAACTGGTGTACCAGGCGATGGTCAAGACGAAACGTCGTCCAGCAGGCGCTCCCAGAACACCTCGTCATGCCATGCGCCGTCCAGGAAGATGTGGGAGTGGGCGATGCCCCAGGGGTGGAAGCCGTTGGCACGCAGCACCCGCTGCGAGGCCAGGTTGTCCATGCGCGTGTGCGCCTCGGCGCGGCGCAGCCCGAGCTCCTCGGCCATCACGGTGAGTATCAGGCCCACCGCCCGGGTCGCGTGCCCGCGGCCGTCGAAGGCCGAGGCGACCCAGTAGCCCAGGAAGCCCTTGCGAAAGGGGCCGCGCAGGATCGTGCTCACGGTCACCTGGCCGACGACCTCGTCGCCCGCGAGGATGACCGCCGGCCAGCGCTCGCCCCGGTCGTGCTCGTCGAGCAGCGTCTCGATGCGCCGGCGCTGCCCGGCCGCCGTGTAGAACTCGTCCGGCTGGGCCGGTTCCCAGGCGGCGTACGCATGCCTGTCGCGGGCGCGATGCGCCGCGACGACGTCGGCGTCGTCCACCCGGACGAGCCGGATCGTGGTGTCCTGGTCCGCCATGCGGCCCTCTCCTCGGCGTGTGTACCGGCATTGACAGGTGCGGACCAGCCCGGCTCTAATGATCGGCGTGCCGCGTGGCGCCGATCATGTGAACGCCGTCCCAGGGAGGCGGCGATGGTCCGATCGGTGGCCGGGCCGCACCTTCGTGAAGGGACCGACGCCGTGAGTACCCACTCCGCATCTCCCGCCTGACGCCGCACCGCCGGGTGATCGTATCCCCGTGGCGAGCGCTTCCGCGTATCGCGCCCTTGCCGTGCCGTTCCCGCTCGGCCGTCCGGTTCCGGAGCGGCGTGGCGGCACCGCACTTCGCCTGCGCAACCTCTCGCAGGCCCGCAATCCTCATCGTTCTTGGAGTTTCCGCGTGTCATTCAACCAGTCCGTCATCGACGAGTTCCGCGCCAACGGAGGGAAGGTCGGCGGCCCCTTCGAGGGCGGCGACCTGCTCCTGCTCACCACGGTCGGCGCGAGGTCGGGACGGGAGCACACCGTTCCCCTCGGCTACGTCCGCGACGGCGGCTCCCTGCTCGTCGTCGCGTCCGCGGGCGGCGCGCCCCGCCACCCCGCCTGGTATCACAATCTGCTGGCGCACCCGGCCGTACGGGTCGAGGTGGGCGAGGAGGTGTTCGACGCCGTCGCCGTGCCGGCCGAGGGCGCACGGCGCGAGCGGCTGTTCGAACACGTCGTCCGCGCGGCGCCCGGGTACGCCGACTACCAGGCTCGTACGGCCCGCACCATCCCGGTCGTGGTGCTCGAACGCCAGGCGGCCCCGCCCGGTGCGGAAGACCACTGACGGCCCGAACCGGTTCACCGTCATGCCCCGAACGCCCCGGGCGCCCTCCACACGCCGGTGCGGCAGCATGGCGGGGTGGGCAAAGGATCACAACTGTGGCGTGACCGGAACTTCGCCGTCTTCTGGGGATCCCAGACGCTGTCGGTCGCGGGGGACTCGTTCGCCCTGATCGCCGTCCCGCTGCTCGTGCTGCACGTGACCGGGTCGGTCGCGCAGATGGGCCTGCTGACGGGCCTGGCGAGCGCCGCCTCGGTGGCGGCGGGGGTCTTCGCCGGGGTCCTGGTCGACCGGCTCGACCGCAGGCGCCTGCTGATCTGGTGCGACGTGGCGAGGATGGCGCTGTACGGGATCGTCCCGGTCGCCTGGGCCTTCGGGCCGAAGATCTGGCTGCTCTACGTGGTTCTGCCGCTCTGCGAGGCGATCGGCATGGTCTTCCAGGTCGCGTACGTCACGGCGGTGCGGGGGCTGGTCGACGCGGACCAGATCACCGAGGCCAACGGGCGGCTCGGCGCCACCGCCGCCGCGGCGGGGATCGGTGGCCCGCTGCTGGCCGGGGTGGTCGCGGGCTGGTTCGGCCCCACGGCCGCGATCGCGATCAACGCGGCCAGCTTCGGGGTCTCCGCGCTGGGCGTCCTGTCGATCCGGCTCAGGCGGCAGCCGTCGTCCGCGCCGGACGAGGAGCGCGGGTCCTGGCGCGAACTGCTCGCCGGAGCGCGCTTCCTGTGGCGGCAGCCGGTGCTGCGCGCTCTGACCGTCCTGCTGTCGTTCTTCATCTTCCTGACCCTCGGGCTGACCGACGTGCTGATCTACCACCTCAAGCACGACCTCGGCCAGGCCGACGGCGCGGTGGGAGCGGTGCTCGCGATCGGCGCGCTGGGCACCGTCGCCGGTTCGCTCCTCGTCGGTTTCGTACGCAGGAGGCTGGGGTTCGGCGCGTCATGGATCGGGGCGATCTCGCTCGCCGGGCTCGCCGTCGCGGGACTCGGCCTGTCCACCCGGGTCCCGGCGGCCGCGGCGACGGCCGCCGTCTATCTCGCCTGTGTCAGCGTGGCCGGGATCTGCTCGATGTCGCTGCGCCAGCAGGTCACGCCCGACCACCTGCTGGGCAGGGTCACCGCCGCCTTCTGGACGATCCACTTCTCGCTGGGCCCCGCGGGGGCGGCCGTGCTGACCTGGGGCGCGCAGCACCACGGCGTCGCGGTGGTGTGCCTGCTGGCCGGGGTGGCCTGCCTGCTGATCGCGGTCGCCGCGTTCTTCACGCCCATCCGCCGGCAGAACCCCGAGCTGTCCGGCGCCGCCGGCTGACCTCGCTCAGCGGGCCGGGCCGAAGGCGGAGGCCAGCGCCGCACGCAGGGTGTCGAGCTCCTTCACATCCGGGTTGGGGGAGTCGGACGCCCAGGCCACGTAGCAGTCCGGGCGCAGCAGCAGCGCGGTGGGGAGGCCTTCCCGGCTCGGCTTCGCGGTGACGAGGTCCACGCGGTCGTGCCGGCCGTGAAGTGCCCCGGCCAGCGCGGCGCCGGGCGTCAGGTCGAGGAGCAGCGGCCGGGCGGTCCTGGTCAGCTCGGCGAGCCGTACGGAGCCGGTCTCCGTCTCCAGTACGAGGTCGGGGGCGGGGCGCCCGATGAGGGGGTGGGTCCCGTCGAGGTCATACCTGATGTCGGCGCCGGACATCATGTCCGCGATGTGCTTGACGGTGCGCTCGTCGCGCAGCAGCTCGCCGAACAGGGCGCGCAGCGCGGTCACCTCCGGCCCGGGAGCGATCAGCGCGGACTGCGCCTGCGTGTGCATGACGACGCGTTCCGCGGCCCGGCGCCGCTCGGTCTCGTAGCTGTCGAGCAGGCCGGGCGGAGCCCAGCCGTGGATCTCGGCGGCGAGCTTCCAGCCCAGGTTGATCGCGTCCTGGAGGCCCAGGTTGAGGCCGGGGCCGCCGATCGCGCTGTGCACGTGCGCGGCGTCGCCCAGCAGCAGCACCCTGTTGTCCCGGAAGCGTTCGGCCAGGCGGGTGTTTCCGCCGGTCAGACGGCGCAGCTGGTGCGGGCCCTCGCCCTCGGGCGGGCCGAACGGCAGGTCGGCGCCGAGCACGCGGCGGATGCTCTGGCGTAGCTCGTCCAGGCTCATCGGCTGGTCGCCGCCGTCCTGGTGCCACTCGGTGGTGTTGACGAGCGTCCCCGTGGGGAACGGCGCGTACACGAACAGACCGTCGTCGGTGCGGTGGTGCATGAACGGGGGGATCGGTCCGTAGCCGGGCACGTTCAGCCCGCCGGTGACGGGATCGATCAGCTCGGCGGGCACGGTGACATGCGCGCCGCGCGAGACGGAGTCGTCCCTGGTCACTCCCGGAAAGCCGATGCCGCACAGCTTGCGGGTGACGCTGTGCCCGCCGTCCGCGCCCACGAGGTAGCGGGTGCGCAGGCGATAGCCGCCCTCCGGCCCGGCGATCTCCGTGGTGACGCCGTCGGCATCCTGGGAGAGCCCGGTCAGCTCGTGACCCCGGCGGATCTCCACGCCGAGTTCGCGCGCGCGCTCCTCCAGCGCCTGCTCGATTCGCCGCTGCGGCACCGGCAGGCCGTACATCGGGTTGTCGTCGAGCCGGCTCAGGTCGAGGGGCATGGCGCCGAACACGAAGGCCGGGCTCGGCCGGGGCGGCTCGGCGCTGCCGCTCAGGCGTTCGTACAGGCCGCGGCGGTCGAGGGCGCGGACGACCTGGCCCACCAGTCCGTTGGCCCGGTTCTCCTCGGTACGCCCGCGCAGGCGTTCCAGCACGATCGGCCGCACTCCGGCGAGCCTCAGCTCGCAGGCGAGCATCAGCCCGTTCGGTCCGGCTCCGGCGATCACGACGTCTTCGGTCATGGTGCTCCTCCTTGGCGGTTCGAGCAGGGCACTTGCGAATGAGAGATGGCAGGGTGAACTCGCGGCACGCCGAACCCTCGATGTGGCGGACTCGCGGCAGGCCGGATTCTCGGCATGGCGAGTGAAAGGGCCGGCGCCGGGCTGCCGTGGCGACGGCGTCAGGGTGTGCGAGGCCGCGCGGCGTGCCGGCGCGGCACGTCACACGACGAGTCGTCGGGCTCCCCCGAGGGGATGTCCGTCTGTCAGGGCTCGGGCAGTCCGGCGGCGAGCCGGCCGAGGGCGTCCTCGATGAGCGGCCGGATGGGAACCGGAGGATCGGATCGCAGGTAGTGGTCCATCGCCACCCTGATCGCGGCCCCGGCCGCGCCCGCCACCAGGCGCGGGTAGAGGTCGCGGGCGACGTCGGTGCCGGTCCGTTCGGCGATGGCCCCGGCCAGTTCGTCCTCGGCGATGGCGTCGGCCTTGAGCATCTCGCCCTGCAGCGAGGGCTCACTGATCATGAGCCGGATGCCGGTCTGCCACTGCTGGTCCGGCTGCCCGGTGCCGTAGCTCTCACCCAAGGCGAGCTGGGTCAGCACGGAGGCCTTGATGGCCTCCCACAGGGGCTCCGACGCCGGGCGGCGGCGCAGCTCCTGCGCGATCAGCCGGGCGCGGTCGAGGTGTCTGGCGGCGATCGCCTCGCCCTTGCTGGAGAAGTAGTTGTTGAAGGTTCGCGGCGCGACGCCCGCCGCCGCCGCGATGTCCTCCACGCGTACGTTCTCCAGCCCACGCTCCACTGTGAGCCGGATCGCCGCCCAGCTCAGCGCGGTGCGCGTCTCCTGTTTCTTGCGCTCGCGCAGTCCCGGACGCTCGCCTTCCCCGCTCACATGGACCACCATACAGCTACTTGCGCGTCACGCAAAGATGCTTGAGGCGTAAATTTGCGTGAGGCGCACTTTTGTCGGGTGCCGGGTGGCGGCGCGTCAGTCGCGGGCGCCGGCCAGGCGGACGAACTCCTCGAGCGAGAACCGGCCGTCGGCGTCCACGTCGGCGTCCCGGTCGAGCGCGCCGATCGCCTCCGGCGGCAGGCCGGGGAAGTGCGACAGCAGCTCGGCCTCGGTGATGAAGCCGTCGCCGTCGCCGTCGATCGCGTCGAATTCGCGCTTGAGGGCCTCGAACCGCTCGTGGCTGAGCTCCTGAGTCACAACGACCTGCCTTCACACCCGGGGGACGACACCAGACAACCTATGCCGTACGCCGCGAAAGATCGATGGCAGGCCTGCGGGAGGGAACCGATCGCCGTGTGCGGTTCATCGCGACGCCGCGCCGGCCCCGGGACACCGATCCCCGGGATCGCCGGCCCCCGCCCGGAGACCATGGCGGAGGCGGCCGGGCCCCTCGGCGCCCGCCACCCGTCCAAGTGACCTCTCAGACGGCTCCAAGTGACCACTCCGAGACTGTGCGACCTGGACGCAGAAGGAGGACAGTCAGATGAAAGTCGCACTGGTCACGGGATCGGGACGCGGAATCGGCAGGGAGATCGCGCGGCAGCTCGCCGGGCAGGGCATGACGGTGTTCGCCGGGGTGCGCGACGAGAGCCACGCCCCCGAAGGCACCCGTCCCGTGCTGCTCGACGTCACTGACGACGCGATGGTCGGGAACGCGGCCAAGCTCGTCGGAGAGGAGTTCGGGCGGCTCGACGTGCTGGTCAACAACGCCGCGATCTGCGGCGACTACGGCGTCAGCCCGGCGGACGCGACGGCGGACCACATGCGCGCCACCTACGAGGTGGGCGTGTTCGGGGTCGTCACCGTCACCCGCGCGATGATCCCGCTGCTGCGGGCGGCCGGCGAGGCCAGGGTCGTCAACATGACCACCCGGCTGGCCTCCCTCACCCTCACCCAGGCGAAGGACGACTTCAACGTGGGGTGGGCGATGCTGGCCTACAACTCGGCGAAGAGCGCGCTCAACGCGCTCACCGTGCTCTACGCGAACGAGCTGGCCGGCTCGGGCATCCTCGTCAACGCGGTGGACCCCGGTCACTGCGCCACCGACCTGACCGGCCACACCGGCACCCGTACGGCGGCCGAGGGCGCGGCGGTGGCCGTGCGGATGGCGACCCTGCCGTCCGGCGGCCCCACCGGCACGTTCAGCTCGGCGGAGGGCGCGATCCCCTGGTAGATCCTCCGCCCCCGAGGGTCGCGAGGGTCACGTCGTAGCGCGGACCACCAGGCGCGTGGGGAGGACGACGGGGCTGGTGTGACGACCGTCGAGGCGGGACAGGAGCAGCCGCGCCAGGGCCAGGGCCTGGTCCGCGGCGGGCACCCGGACGGTGGTGAGCGGCGGGGTCGTGCAGGAGGCGGCGTGGATGTCGCCGAAGCCGACGACCGCCAGATCCTCCGGCACCCGCAGTCCCCTCTCGCGCGCCGCCTCCATGGCGCCGATCGCCAGCTCGTCCGAGGTGGCGAACACCGCGTCGAGGTCCTGGTCACCGGACAGGAGCTCGCGGGCCGCGGCGGCGCCCGACGCGCCGTCCAGGCCGGCGAGCGCGATCGCCGGCCGCAGTCCGTCTTCGTGGAGCGTGGCCAGGTGCCCGTTGAGGCGGTCCTGTACGGCGACGAGGTCCATGGGGCCGCAGATCACGCCGATGCGGCGGCGGCCCCGGTCGAGGAGGTGCCGGGTGGCCGCCTTCGCGCCGCCGGCGTTGTCCACGTCCACGTGCGGCACGAGGGAGGCGATCACGGGCTTGCCGAGCAGCACGACCGGCACCCCGGTGCGGGCGAGCCGCTCGGTGAGCGTGTCCGGGCCGTCCGGAGGGACGAGCACGACCCCGTCGACCTGCCGCGCCTCGACGTGCCGGATGATGCGCCGATGGCTTTCGGCCGTGTCGGCGAGCATGAGGGTGATCTGCTTGCCGGCTCCTTCGAGGACGCTGGTGACGTACTGGACGACGGCGGAGGTGAGCGCCTCGCCGCCGTGCCGGGGGACCGACAGGACGAGCGCGACGGAGTCGGTCCGCCGGGTGACGAGGCTCCTGGCGGCGGCGTTGGGCACGTAGCCCAGCTCCTGCACGGCGCGCAGCACCGCGGCGCGCACCTCGGGGCTGACCCGCGCGTCCCCGTTCACGACCCGCGAGACCGTGGCCCTGGAGACGCCCGCGCGAGCGGCGACGGTCTCGAGCGTGGGCCGCTTCGGCCGCTCCGCGCCGAGCCCGTTGCGCTTGATGACGTCGCGATACCACAGCGCGCTGTCCTTGAGCAGCCGCCGCTGCGTGGTGAAGTCGACGTGGACGATGCCGAACTTGCGCCGGTAGCCGTCCGCCCATTCGACGCAGTCGAGCAGCGACCACAGCAGATAGCCGCGGACCCGGGCGCCCTCGTCGATCGAGGTCCGCAGGGCCCGCAGGTGCTCCTCGACGAAGCTGATCCGGTCGACGTCGTGGATGCCGTCGCCGGTCACGACGTCCTCGAAGTCGGCGCCGTTCTCCGTGATCATCAGCTCGGTCTCGGGGTAGTCCTCGGACAGGCGCCGCAGGACCAGGGACAGGCCGTTCGGCATGATGGGCCAGCCCATCGCGGTGACGGCCGTGGGCACACTGCTGAACAGAACGCCCTCGCTGCCCGGGAAGGCCGGGTCGGCCGCGGCGCTGGGCTGGGCCTGCACCGTGATGGGCGTGTAGTAGTTGACCCCCAGCAGGTCGACGGGCCGTCCGATGAGGTCGAGGTCCCCGTCGCGGATGTGGCCGAGCCCGGCGGTCCTCTCGACCAAAGGGAGCAGCTCGGCGGGGTAGCGGCCTCGCAGCACCGGCTCCAGGAACTGCCGGTTGTGCAGGGTGTCGATCCTCGCCGCCGCCTCGGCGTCCTCCGCGGGGACGTCGGTGGACATGTCCCCGAGCTGAGCGGGAGTGAGGACGGGGGAGAGGTTCAGCACGATGCCGGCTCTGGCGGCGCCCCCCGCGCGCAGCGCCTCCAGGCTCAGCCCGTGCGCGAGAAGCATGTGGTGGGCGCCCACGAAGGCGTCGGCCGCCGACCGCAGGCCCGGGGCGTGCACCCCTGAGGCGTGGCCGAGGAAGGCGGCCACCCACGGCTCGTTGAAGGTGAACCAGGTGTCCACCCGGTCGCCGATCCTGTCGTACACGACACGGGCGTAGTCGGCGAAGTGGCCGGCGGTGTCGCGTGAGGTCCACCCCCCGGCGTCCTGCAGCGCCCGCGGCAGGTCCCAGTGGTACAACGTGGCGTACGGCGCGATGCCCGCCTCCAGCAGCTCGTCCACGAGCCTGTCGTAGAAGTCGAGCCCCGGGCCGTTGACGCGGCCGTGCCCCTCGGGCAGCACGCGTGGCCAGCTGACGGAGAACCGGTAGGCGGCGATGCCCAGGTCCTGCATCAGCCGGACGTCCTCGGCGTGGCGCAGGTAGTGGTCGCAGGCCGGGTCGCCGTATCCCCCGCCCGCGAAGGCGTCCCAGATCGAGGGGCCCCGGCCGTCGCGGTCGGTGGCGCCCTCGATCTGGAACGCGGACGTGGACACTCCCCAGACGAAACCCTCTGGGAACAACGCGGTGCGCATCTACGCGAAACCCCCGGTGACTCGGTGAGCGCTCAGTCTGCCGCCTCGCGTGCCGGAATCGCCACTCAGAGGGCCGCCGCGGGCCCCGGCCGCGTGAGGCGCGAGTCTGGACCGCCGACGAGGCGGCCGCCCGGTCGCGGGAGCCGTACGCGGAGGACGCCGGCGTGACGCGGACCGGATGCGATGTGACGCGCCCGGCGCGGCGCAGGCGGGGTTCGCGCGGGTCGTCGGCACATAATGAAGCGCGATGGATACGGGGAGTGGCCAACGCGCCGATCGGGGGATCGACGTCAGCGTCGTCGTCCCGGCGTACAACCGCCGGGCGTCACTCGACCGTTGCCTCACCTCGCTGCTCGTGCAGCGGGTCGCCAAAGAGATCATCGTGGTCGACGGCGGCTCACGGGACGGGACCCCGGCACTCCTCGACCTCTACGCCGCGCACCATCCCCGCCTGATCACCGTGATGCGGGACGCCCAGCCCGGCACGCCCGGAGGCGCCCGCAACCGCGGACTCGAACGGGCGGCCGGGCGGTACGTCTTCTTCTGCGACGCCGGGGACCACCTCGCCTCCGACGCGCTGGCCCGCCTGGTCGCCACGGCCGACCGGACCGGCGCCGACGTCGTCGTGGGGAGGATCGCCGGTGCGCGTCAGGGGCTGCGGGACAGCGCCGACAAGGCCTCCTTAATCGCCGTCTACGATGATTTGTCCTGCTTCAAGCTCTTCCGCCGGGACTTTCTCGATCGGCACGCCATCCGCTTCGACGAGACGCACCGGCGTGGCGAGGACATGACCTTCGCCGTCCACGCGTACTGCCATGCCCGGGTGATCTCCGTGGTCGCGGACCGGGACTGCTACCACGCCGAGGGCGGGAACGAGGCGTCCGCGCGCGATCCGCTCGGCTGGCTGCGCGTGGTCCGCACGCCCATCGAGGTCATGGCGCGGCACGTGCCGCCCGGCGCGCTGCGCGACCGCCTGCTCCTGCGGCACCTGCGCCGTGACGTGCTCGCCCAGCTCGGGGCGCCGTTCCTGGCCGCGTGCGAGGCCCATCGCGAGAAGATCGCCGTCGAGGTCGCCGACATCTGCGGGCAGTGGCTGACGCCGGGGGTACGCGCCCATCTCGACGGCGTGGACGCCGCCCGCGTCGCCGCGCTCGACGATCCCGACCGGCTCGTACGGCTCGCGCGCGTCGAGGCCGCGCCGCTGCGGCACCGGCTGACCGGCGTCGAGTGGCGGGGCGACCACCTGGTGATCGAAGGGTGGGCCGCCCTCGCCGGTCTGGATATATCCCCGCCGGACACCACCGTGGGCCTGGTGCTGCGCGAACGCCTGACGCGTGCGGAGCGCGTGCCCCGCGTGACCCGCGGCGGAGCCGGATCCTTCACGGCCGTGGTCGACGCGGCCGCACTGCCGACGGGAGTGTGGGACGTCCACGTCGCCGTCGAGTGCGAGGGCGCGCGCAGGCTGGCCCGGCTCGGCTCACGCCGGGACGACAAAGCCGGCGTTCCCGCCGCCCACCTGGTCGGCGGGGTCGTCGCGGTGCCCTTCCTGACCCGGTCCCAAGGCCACCTCGGTCTCGACGTCGGGGGGCACGTCGTACGGGTCCCCGCGGCCGTACGGCTGACGCGGGCGTGGTGGCGGGGCAGGCGGCTGCGGGTCGAGGGCCGGGCGAGGGTGGGCGACGAGGCCGCCGCCGGGGCCGTACGTCACCTGATCTGGCGCGAGCGGACGACGGGGCGGGAGCACCGCGAGAGGGCCGTGGCGTCCGGGCCGGGGGAGTTCACGGCCGAGACGGCCGGCCTGCCGCCCGGCACGTGGGACGCCTACCTCGAACTCGACCTCGGCGGCCCTTCGGTGCGTTTTCCGGTCAAGGTCGCCGACGCGGACACGCTCGACCGGCCGCTGCGGTGGTGGCGCGGCCCGCTGCCATGGGACACGGCGTCCCGGGACCCGCGGGGTCCGTTGCGGTGGGTCCCCGCGCAATGGACGGTCCGGCCGTACGCCACGGCGGTCAACCGGCGGCTCAGCGTGTCGGTGCGCGTGGCCACCCCGCTTACGGTGGCCAGACGGATGGTCAGGGCCCTGCGGCATGGCTAATTGCGAATCATTTGCAACTACAACTCGGTGCCCTAAAGTGGGAGGGGATTCGCCCGTTTCGAAGGGGTTATAGCCGTGCACGTGCCCGATGGGTTCTTTGACGTCCCCGTGTCCGTCGGCGCCGGGGTCTTCGCGGCCGCCGGGGTGGCCGTGTGCCTGCGGGGCGCCAAACGGGAGCTCGACGACCGCACCGCCCCCATGGCGGGTCTGGTGGCCGCGTTCGTCTTCGCGGCGCAGATGCTCAACTTCCCCGTCGCGGCGGGCACCAGCGGCCACCTGCTCGGCGGGGCGCTGGCGGCGATACTCGTCGGGCCGTACACCGCCGTGTTGTGCGTCGCGGTCGTGCTGCTCGTGCAGGCGTTCTTCTTCGCCGACGGCGGGCTGACCGCGCTGGGCGTCAACATCACGCTGATGGCGATCGTGACCGCGGTCGTCGGCTGGGTGGTGTTCCGGCTGATCACCCGGGGCGCGCCGCGCGGGCGGGCGACGCTGGTGGCCGCGTCGTTCGTGGCGGCGCTGGTCTCCGTCCCGGCGGCGGCGCTCGTGTTCACGGTCCTGTTCTGGCTCGGCGGCACCGCGCCGATCGAGCTGGGCTCGGTGGCCGCCGCGATGGGCGGCGTGCACCTGCTCATCGGGCTCGGCGAGGGCTTCATCACCGCGCTCACCGTGAGCAGCGTGCTGGCCGTCCGCCCCGACCTCGTGTACGGCGCGCGCGGAATGGCCAGGGCGCTGACGCTGCGGACCGCCGAGGGGGAGGTCCAGGTGGGCCAGGCGGCCCCGGAGGCTCCCCCGGCCGGGATCGGCCTGCGTCCTGTGCTGGTGGGCGGTGCGCTCGTGGCCGTGCTGCTGGCCGGTGTCTTCTCGTTCTACGCCTCCGGCGACCCTGACGGGCTGGAGAAGGTGGCGGCCGACAAGGGCCTGAGCGCGCAGGAGAAGCCGCACGCTGTGGAGAACGGTCCGCTGGCCGACTACGCCGTCAAGGGCGTGGAGGACCAGCGGCTGTCCGGCGGCCTGGCCGGGGTGGCGGGCGTCGCACTGACGGTCGCGGCCGGGGGCGGCGTGTTCTACGTCATCCGCCGGCGTCGGCGTCTGACCGACGGGATGACTCCCGCGAACGCGCAGTGAGCGCCCGGCGCCCGGGTGAGGACGCCGCGTGAGCGCCGAGCTCGGCACCCCCGGCGAGCCCGATGAGCCGCCCGTGAGCGCCCGTGCCCGCCCTGGGCGGGCACGGGCGGCGTGGGTCGGCGATGATGGCTCTGTGAGTGCGAAGTGAGCGCCGGGCACCATCACCCGATCTACCGGCCCGCCGACACGCCCGTCCACCGGCTGCCGCCCCAGTGCAAGCTGGCGGCGGTCGTCGCGTTCGCGGTATTCGTGGTCGCCACCCCCCGTGAGCGCTTCTGGGCGTTCGCCGTCGACGCGCTGCTGCTGGCCGCCGTCGCGGCAGCCGCCCGGGTGCCGGCCGGCGTGATCGCCCGGCGCATGGTCATCGAGGTGCCGTTCGTGCTGTTCGCGCTGGCGATTCCGGTGATCGGCACGGGCGAGCGGGTCCAGGTGCTCGGTCTGTCGCTGAGCGCCCCGGGACTGTGGGCCGCCTGGAACATCCTGGCCAAGGCAACGCTGGGCGTGGTCGCCTCGATCCTGCTTGCGGCCACGACCGAGCCCCGGATGATGCTGCTCGGCGCCGAACGGCTGCGGCTGCCCCGGCTGCTCGTGCAGATCGCGACGTTCATGCTGCGCTACCTCGACGTGATCCTCGACCAGATGCGGCGCATGCGGATCGCCAGGGAGTCGCGGGGGTTCGTCGCGCGGGACCTCAGGCAGGCCCCCGTGCTGGCGAAGTCGGCGGGCGCCCTGTTCATCCGCTCGTACGAGCGAGGGGAGCGGGTCCATCTCGCCATGCTGAGCCGGGGATACACGGGCGAGATGCCGACGATTAGGGATATATCGGCAACTGGGCGAGACTGGGCGATGGCGGGCATGCTTCCGTGTCTCGCCGCGGCGACGGCCCTACTGGCGTGGAGCACGACGTGACCTCCGGCAGCCCTTCTCTCACGGTGAGCAGGCTCGCGTACGCCTATCCCGACGGGACACAGGCGTTGTACGGCGTGGACCTGACGATCGAGCGGGGAGAGCGGGTCGCCCTGCTCGGCCCGAACGGCGCGGGCAAGACGACGCTCGTCATGCACCTCAACGGCATCCTCACGCCGGGGCACGGGACAGTGGAGGTGGCCGGGCTTCCGGTGCGTGCGGACACCCTGCGGGAGATCCGCCGCCGGGTCGGGCTGGTGTTCCAGGATCCGGACGACCAGCTCTTCATGCCGACCGTGCGGGAGGACGTCGCGTTCGGCCCTGCCAACCTCGGGCTGCGCGGCGCGGCACTCGACCGCCGCGTGCGGGACGCGCTGGAGCGGGTCGGCATGCTGGACGCGATCGACAGGCCGCCCCACCACCTGTCCTTCGGCCAGCGCCGCCGGGTGGCCGTGGCCACCGTGCTGGCGATGGAACCGGAGATCCTCGTTCTCGACGAGCCGTCGTCCAACCTCGACCCCGCGTCCCGCCGCGAGCTGGCCGAGATCCTCAAGAGCCTGGACGTGACCGTGCTGATGGTCACCCACGACCTGCCGTACGCGCTGGAACTATGTGAGCGTTCGCTCGTCATGTCCGAGGGGGTGATCGCCGCCGATGGAGCGACGAATGTCCTGCTCTCCGACGAGCGGTTGCTCACGGCGCACCGGCTCGAACTCCCTTACGGGTTCGCCGTCCCTGCTCAGCCGGGGTGATGGATAAGTAAAGTGGGCCGGAGCTGAGGAGGTCCCGACGATGAAGCTGCGGCTCGCGCGCCAATCGCTCTCCAATGCCGTCGTGGTGGCTGTGGAGGGGGAGCTCGACCTGTTCACGGCTCCGTTCCTGCGTGACGAGATCCGCGACGCCATACGCGACGACGGCCCGACACTCGTGCTCGATCTCGGCGAGCTGTCGTTCATGGATTCCAGCGGGCTGAGCGTGCTCATCGAGGCATGGCGGCTGGCCACCAGCGAGGGCGGCACGGTGTCTCTCGCCTCGCCGCAGCCGCCGGTGGCCCGCATCCTGCGCACGACCGGCCTGGACCGGCGGATCAAGGTCTACCCCGACGTCGATACCGCGATTTTGCAGCACCCCGAGTAGAACTTCATTCGGTTCGCGCGTTAAGGTCCGGCTATGGATCTGAACGGAGCAGCAGCAATCATCTCGGGCGGTGCGAGCGGCCTCGGCGAGGCCTCGGCCCGCGAGTTGGCCCGCGTCGGCGCGACCGTGGTCGTGGCCGACCTCAACGCGGAGCGCGGCAAGGCGCTGGCCGACGAGCTCGGCGGTGTGTTCGCCCACACCGACGTGTCCGACGAGGCGTCGGTGCAGGCCGCGGTCGAGGCGGCGGTCGCCACCGGCAAGCCGTTGCGCGCCGTGATCAGCAGCGCCGGCATCGGCTGGGCGCAGCGCACCGTCGGCCGGGACGGCTCCCCGCACGACCTGGCGTCCTACCGCAAGGTGATCGACGTCAACCTGATCGGCACCTTCAACCTCATGCGCATCGGCGCCGCGGCCATGGCCCAGACCGAGCCGGTTGACGAGGACGGCGCCCGCGGCGTCGTCATCAACACCGCGTCGGTCGCCGGCATCGAGGGCCAGACGGGCCAGGTGGCGTACTCGGCGTCGAAGGGCGGCATCATCGGCATGACCCTGCCCGCGGCCCGCGACCTCGCGGCCGTCGGCGTCCGCGTGCTGACCATCGCGCCGGGCATCATCGACACCCCGATCTACGGGAAGATCGGGGACAAGAACGCCGAGGAGTTCAAGGCCAAGCTCATCGGGCCGGTGGCGTTCCCGAAGCGGCTCGGCAAGGCCTCCGAGTTCGGCCACCTGGTCCGCGCGCTGATCGAGAACGACTACATGAACGGCGAGGTCATCCGTTTCGACGGCGGCATCCGCTTCCAGCCCAAGTAAGCCGAGTGAGGTCAGGTGTCCGAGGTCAACTCCGGGCCGGCCGCTGAGCCGGACGAGGTACTCGTAGAGATCGTCGACGGCGGCGTGGCCGTCGTCACCATCAACCGGCCCAGGGCCAGGAACGCCGTGAACGGCGCTGTGGCGCGCGGAATCGCGGCCGCCCTGGACGAACTGGACGAAAGCCCCGACGTGTCCGCGATCGTCCTCACCGGGGCCGGCGGCACGTTCTCGGCCGGTATGGACCTGAAGGGCTTCCTCACCGGCGACATGCCGGTGGTCGAGGGCCGGGGCTTCGGCGGCATCACCGAGGCGCCGCCGAGGAAGCCGATCCTCGCCGCGGTCGAGGGGTACGCGCTGGCCGGCGGCTTCGAGCTGGCGCTGTCCTGCGACATCATCGTCGCGTCCGAGGAGGCGAAGTTCGGCCTGCCGGAGCCCAAGCGAGGGCTGGTGGCCGGGGCGGGCGGGATCATGCGGCTGCCGCGCCGCATCCCGTACCACATCGCCATGGAGATCGCCCTCACCGGCGACCACTACCCGGCGGCCCGGCTGTACGAGCTGGGGCTGGTCAACCGCATCACGTATCCGGGCGAGGCGCTCAACGGCGCGCTCGAACTGGCCCGCACGATCGCCGCGAACGCGCCGCTGGCGCTCGCCGCGACCAAGCGGGTCATCGTCGAGTCGGCCGACTGGTCGCTCGACGAGATGTTCCGCAAGCAGGGCGAGATCGTGAGCCCGGTCTTCGTCTCGAAGGACGCGATGGAGGGCGCCGCGGCCTTCGCCGAGAAGCGCGCTCCCGTCTGGAAGGGCGAGTAGCCCCCGGCCCGCCAAGTCACCACTCGGGGCGCTCCGCGCAGTGCCTACTTGGGGCGCTCCGCGCAGGGGCGCCCCAAGTCGTGTCCGGGCGTCGTAAGCGTCGCCGTGCCGACTCGGAACAATGTCTCTGTCCGGCTGGGACGCGTCCTAACCCGGATGGCGGACGGCTTATCCGCCGTGATGATGACGTGCCCTCCCGTCCCGCTCATCTATGTTCCCCCGGGAAGATCACAAACTTGAGGGAACGGTGATGAGGGTGCGAACTGGCCGTAGTGCCTGGCTGGCGGTGGGGGCGGCGGCGGGGCTGCTCGTGGGCGGCGGGGGAATCGCCGTGGCTACGACGGCGACGACATCGTCCATCGTGGCCTGCGTGGGCCCCGACGGCGTCATGCGGATGCCCCAGGCGCTGGAGGAGTCGGTCCAGGGCCGTACTGCGGACGCGCAGGTCGCCGCGCCGGTCTCCGCCGGCACGTGTCCCGTCGAGTACCGGACCGTCTCCTGGAACACCGCCGGACCTCAGGGCCCCGTCGGACCGGCCGGACCTCAGGGCCCCATCGGGCGGACCGGACCCCAGGGGGCCAAGGGAGAGACCGGTCCGCAAGGGCCCCAGGGCCAGACCGGACCCCAGGGCCCCAAGGGGGACAAGGGCGAGCCGGGCGCCGCGTACGGGCAGACCTACATCGCCTCCGGCAATCACCTCTACGGCGACGGGACGCTGCAAGAACTCGTACGAATCCCGCAGGTGCCCGCGGGAAACTACGCCATCCAGATCGGCGTCAGCGCATACGACCTCCAGACGACTCCCACGGGCTTCGTCGTCGAGTGTGACGTCAGTACGCCCACGGGCGTCACGTCCGCGAGGCCGCAGCAGGCCGGTAACGGTGGGCCGGGATCGACCCTCACGATCGCCTACTTCGTCACCGCGAAGCTGAACGCGCCCGGTCCGGTGGTTCTCACGTGCCACGCCCTCACTGACGGCGGCATCATCCGGGTCAGCGCCGAGGGCAGGCTGATGGCGACCAGCGTGCCCGAGGTCGTCGCCTGGCCGTCCACCAATCCGTCCACCAATCCGACCGCCACACCGAGCGTTACGCCGTCCACGAATCCGACCGCCACGCCGAGCGTTACGCCGTCCACGAATCCGACCGCCACGCCGAGCGTTACGCCGTCCGCCAATCCGACCGCCACGCCGAGCGTTACGCCGTCCGCCAATCCGACCGCCACGCCGAGGCTCTGACAAGGCCGGCGGACGGCTGCGCCCGTCACGAGGTGCTCGGCGGCCTCGCTCTCGCCTCCCGCGGGCGCGAGCGAGGCGTCAGAGCGGGTCGCCGAGGGGGCCGTACTCCTCCTCCAGGACGTTCGCCCAGTGCGCGGCGAAGTCCGGTTGGGTGCCGTCCGCGTCGGTGAAGCCGTACTCCTCGTACAGCCCCCAGGTGGCCAGGGCGCGTCCGGTCTTGGCCATCACGCCGGGGTCGGCGGCCAGGGCGGCCACCGCCCGGCCCAGGTAGGCCGGCGTCTCCGAGTGGGCGAAGTGCGGGTCCTTCGCCACCGCGTCCCGCCAGTTGTCCTCGGTCACGCCGAAGTGCTCCAGCATCGCCTCCGACCGCAGGAAACCCGGGGTGACGGCGACGGCCGCCACGCCGTACGGCTTCAGCTCCGCCGCCTGGGCGACGGCGAGACGGATCACGGTGGACTTGGCGACGTCGTAGAAGAACGAGCCGCGATACCTGGCGGTGTTGCCGTCGGTGACCTCCACGACCAGTCCGCTCCGGCGGGCGACCATCAGCGGAAGCGCGAACCGGCTGGTGACGATGTGCGTCTCCACCGCCCGGCGCAGCAGCCGCAGGCCGGAGTCGAGGTCCTGCTCCCACAGGGGATGCGCCCAGTCGGTCAGCGCGTCGCCGCCCCACACGGAGTTGACCAGGACGTCGAGCCGCCCGTCCTGCTCGGTGGCGATCCGCTCGACCAGGGCGCGGACCTCCCCGGGGTCGCTGTGGTCGGTGCGTACGGCGATGCCGGTGCCGCCGGCCGCGGTGACGCGGGCGGCGCTCTCCTCGATGGTCTCGGGACGGTCCAGGTCGGAACGGCCGGCCGCGCTGCTGCGGCCGGTGACGTAGACCGTCGCGCCTGCGGCCCCGAGTTCGACGGCGATGCCGCGCCCGCCGCCCCTCGTGCCTCCCGCGACGAGGGCGACCTTCCCGGCGAGCGGCCGGCTGTCGTTCATGACGTCTCCTTGGAAGGGATGTGGGGCGAAAGGAGCGCGGTCACCGCCCGCCGGAGCCGCTCCGGCAGCGTGCCCCGCCGGTCGAGGGCCCACGTCAGACCGGTGCCGGCGATCAGCGATTGGACGGACTCGGCCAACGCGGCGGTGTCGGCGCCGGCGCGGAGCTCTCCCTCGGCCACCGCCTCGTCCAGCAGGGCCAGGATCGCCCTTCGCTGCGCCTCGTGCATGGCCAGGGCATGCTCGTGCAGTTGCGGATCGGTGAGGTCCATGCAGAGGAACGCCAGGTGGTTGGCGAAACGCTCCGGCGTGTCCATGAGAGCCATCGACTCCTCGGCCAGCGCCAGCAGCGCCTCCAACGGGGAGGGACGCCCCTGCCGCAGCCGCTCGTGGTGCGCCTCGGCCTCATGCGCCGACTGCCTCGCCAGCGCCACCAGCAGACCGCGCTTGGACCCGAACCGCTGCACGAGAGTGCCGGGGACGAGCCCCACCTCGTCGGCGACGGCGGCGAGGGTCAGCCCCGCGGGACCCACCCGGCCGATCACCTCGGCGGCCGCGCGCAGAATCACCGAATCCTCCACTCCTCGCGGGCGTCCCGCCACCGGCCCCTCCTCTTTTATAAATGCCTGTTCATTTATTAATACAGTCCGTTCGCCCCTCTCGGCAACCCGTCGGCATGATCCCCGCGTATCCGGGCAGTCCGCTCGTTCGTGAGCGGGACTGCGTACGGTGAAGCCATGAGTGATTCCGGGCCCGGGCTGCCCCCGGTGGGCAGGTCGATGCGGGAGCGGACGTCCGCGCTGCTCACCGGCGCCCTCGGCAGCGCGATTCTGATGATCGTGCTCGTCTCGGTGATGTGGGCCATCGAGATCGTGGACTACGTGGAGAACGGACGGCTCGACAGGTACGGCATCGTCGCCCATGAGCCGGACGGCCTGCCCGGGATCCTGTTCGCACCGTTCCTGCACGCCGGGTTCGGGCACCTGATGGCGAACTCGCTGCCGCTGCTCATCCTGGGGTTCCTGGCCGCCATCCGGGGGATCGGCAGGTTCCTCGCGGCGAGCCTGGTCATCATCCTGGTCAGCGGGCTGGGCGTGTGGTTCACCAGCCCGCCGGACACGCTGACGATCGGCGCGAGCGGCCTCGTCTTCGGATATTTCGGCTACGTCGTGGCCCGGGGGCTGTTCGACCGCCGGGCCCTCGACATCGTCCTCGGCGTCGTGGTCGCCGTGCTCTACTACTCGATCCTGTGGGGCGCCCTGCCCACCCAGCCGGGCGTCTCCTGGCAGGGCCACCTGTTCGGCCTCATCGGCGGCGTGATCGCCGCCTGGCTGCTGCGCCGCCGCAAGACCGTGACGACCTGACCCGCGAACGGCTCAGGAGCCCGGAGGCGGGGTGGCGGTCCCGACCTCGAACGCCGTGGGGTCGTCGACGACCCGGCAGGGCTTCACGGGCCCGTCGGTCAGCCGGCCGGAGAACTGCCAGGCGACTCCGGGACGCCTGGCGTTCCGTTGCAGCGGGTTCTCGTTGATCTCGATCATTACGATCCGCCCCGGCCCGATGAAATCGGGGTGGATGGTGATGCCGTTTTCCGGCCGGATCGCCTTGCTCGACGCCAGGTTCTCCATCACCCGGCGGACGCGCGCCCGTACCGCCGGATCGTCGCTCTCCATCTCCTCCTTCGTGAAAGAGGCGTCGTCGCCCGCCACGAACGGGGCCCGCCCGTCGGCGCATTTCTTGCCCAGCGGCAGATAGGTGATGTCGGCGGGAACGCCCATCTTCGCCAGGTCCCGCTCGACCTGGTCCGGGTCCCTGAACTCGTTGATCTTGAGGTTGATCGATCCGTCCGGGTTCTTCGTCAGCGCGTACGCCGGGGTCTGCTGGCCAACCACGAGCGGCACGGCGACGGCCGCGGCGGCGGCGGCGATCGCGGCGCCGGCCAGGAACCGGGGCCGGGCGAACCGGGGCCGGGCGAACCGGCGCACGGCCGGCGCGTGCGTCCGTGCCTCCCGGGCCACGATCTCCGCCTTGAGTTCGGCGAGGAGCCTGTCCTCGAAAGTGTGGTTCACTTCGTTCCTCCGATCAGTTCCATGACTCCGGGGAAGCGCTGGACCTGCCGCCGGGCGCGGTGCAGCCTGACCCGGGCGGTGCCCTGCCTGATGCCGAGCGCGGCGGCGGCCTCGGCGGGACTGAGCCCGTCCACGGCCACGAGTTCCAGCAGCGCGCGGTCGCCGTCCGGCAGATCGGCCATCGCCTCCAGCGCCAGGCGGGCCGGCGATTCGGCGTCGACGCGTTCCTCCAGGCGGGCGATGTCGTCGGCGTCGAGCAGACGGCGGCCGGCGATCCTGCTGGTGGCGCGTAACTCCCGCGCCGCACGGCGGCGCTGTGCCAGCACCGTGTTGCGCGCCACGCCGTACAGCCAGGCGATCTCGCTGCCCCTGTCCGGACGGTAGGTGTGCGCGGAGTCCAGCACGGCGAGGAACACCTCCGCCGTCAGATCGGCGACGGCGTGCGGATCGTCCACCCGCCTGGACAGGAACCGCGTCACGGCGTCGACATGCCGCCGGTAGAAGGCTTCGAATGCGTCGGGATCACGGGCGAAGCCCGCCGGACCCGTCTTTTCACGGCGCACCGGCGCCCCCCTCGGTCGTGTGACAGAACACATCCCTGCTTGGACGGAGCGCCGCACACCGTTACAGGACCGGAAAAACGAAAAGCCGACGGCCCGGGGACCGTCGGCGAGAACGTGCGGCCGCCGGAGAGGCGGCCGCCTGTGAAACGTCAGAGACGCTCGACCACGTAGTCGACGCAGGAGGTCAGCGCCTCGACGTCGGAGGGGTCGATCGACGGGAACATCGCGATCCGCAGCTGGTTGCGGCCGAGCTTGCGGTAGGGCTCGGTGTCCACGATGCCGTTGGCCCGCAGCACCTTCGCGACCGCCGCCGCGTCCACCGCGTCGTCGAAGTCGATGGTCCCGACGACGTTGGAGCGCTGCGCCGGGTCGGCCACGAACGGGGTGGTGTACGACGTCTTGTCGGCCCAGGTGTACAGGCGCGAGGCGGAGTCGGCCGTACGGGCGGTGGTCCAGGCGAGGCCGCCCTGGGCGTTCATCCAGTCGATCTGGTCGGCCAGCAGGAACAGCGTGGCGACCGCCGGGGTGTTGTACGTCTGGTCCTTGACGGAGTTGTCGATGGCGGTCGGCAGGCTGAAGAACTCGGGGACGAACCGGCCGCTCTCGGTGATCTCCGTCACCCGGGCCAGCGCCTTTGGCGAGAACAGCGCGATCCACAGGCCGCCGTCGGAGGCGAAGCTCTTCTGCGGGGCGAAGTAGTAGACGTCGAACTCGTCGGCCGAGACCGGCAGGCCGCCCGCGCCGCTGGTGGCGTCCACCAGGACGAGCGACTCGTCGTCGCCGACGCGCTTGATCGGCATGGCGACGCCGGTGGAGGTCTCGTTGTGGGTGAGCGCGTAGACGTCCACGCCCTCCTCGGCGACCGGCAGCGGGTGGCTGCCCGGCTCCGACTTGATCACCGAGGGATCGGCGAGCCAGGGGGCCTTCTTCGCGACCGTCGCGAACTTCGAGGAGAACTCTCCGAAGTGCAGGTGCTGCGACTTCTCCCGGATCAGCCCGAAGGACGCGATGTCCCAGAACGCCGTGGTGCCGCCGTTGCCCAGCACGACCTCGTACCCCTCGGGGAGGGAGAACAGGTCGGTGAGCCCGGCGCGGACGCGGGCGACGAGGTTCTTCACCGGCTTCTGCCGGTGGGAGGTGCCCATGACCTTCGCCCCGGCGTCGACGAGAGCGGCGAGCTGCTCGGGGCGTACCTTCGAGGGCCCGCAGCCGAAGCGGCCGTCGGCGGGCTTGATGTCAGCGGGAATCACGATGTCAGCCACGGCTTCCAGCCTAGTGAGACCTGCGGATGCTCTAGACCATGGTCCGGATGGTGAGACACCATGATCCGGTTTTGGGACCACGCGGCGCGTCGAGGACGGACGACCCCGCGCTCGGTGACACGGAAACGGCCCGCCCCGGGCAGGGGCGGACCGTCGACGGTGCGCGGGCCGGGCCCGGCGGCCTCTCGGAGCTTTTTGGGCACACCGCCGGGCCGGACCCGCGCGAGGGCTCAGACCTTGCCGACGACCTCGGCGGCGCCGGGCACCTCGTTGATCGAGCGCTGCTTCGGGCCCACGTAGTTCGCGCTGGGGCGGACCAGCCTGCCCGTGCGCTTCTGCTCCAGGATGTGGGCGGCCCAGCCGGCGGTCCGGGCGCAGGTGAACATCGAGGTGAACATGTTCGACGGCACCTCGGCGAAGTCGAGCACGACCGCGGCCCAGTACTCCACGTTGGTCGCGAGGACCCGGTCCGGCTTGCGGGCGTGCAGCTCCTCCAGCGCCGCGGTCTCCAGTGCGGCGGCGACCTCGTAGCGCGGCGCGCCCAGCTCCTTGGCCGTACGCCGCAGCACGCGGGCGCGCGGGTCCTCGGCCCGGTAGACCCGGTGGCCGAAGCCCATGAGCCGCTGGCCCTTGTCCAACTCGCTCTGGACGTACTTGCGGGCGTCGCCCATCTTCTCGACGCCCTCGATCATGTGCAGCACGCGCGCCGGAGCGCCGCCGTGCAGCGGACCCGACATCGCGCCGACCGCGCCCGACAGGGCGGCCGCCACGTCGGCGCCGGTGGAGGCGATCACGCGGGCGGTGAACGTCGAGGCGTTCATGCCGTGCTCCGCGGCCGACGTCCAGTACGCGTCGATGGCCTTCACGTGCTTCGGATCGGGCTCACCGCGCCAGCGGACCATGAAACGTTCGACGATGCTCTCGGCCTCGTCCACGCGCTTCTGCGGGACCATGGGCAGTCCCAGGCCGCGGGCCGACTGCGCGACGAACGACAGAGCGGTCACCGAGGCACGTGCGAGATCGTCGCGGGCCCGGTCGTCGTCGATGTCGAGCAGCGGCTTGAAGCCGTAGGTGGGCGCCAGCATGGCCAGCGCACTCTGTACGTCTACTCGGATGTCGCCGGAATGGACGGGAACGGGGTACGGCTCCGCCGGGGGAAGCCCCGGCTGGAACGAGTTGTCGACGAGCAGGCCCCAGACGTGTCCATAGGAGACGTTGCCTACGAGCTCTTCGATGTCGACGCCCCGGTATCGCAGGGCGCCCCCTTCTTTGTCCGGTTCCGCGATCTCGGTCTCGAACGCCACCACGCCTTCGAGCCCGGGTTTGAAGTCGGACATTCTCGGCCGCCTCCCTCTCTTGTGAAGTCCAGAGCCTTGATGTCGAGATACCGGCGGGTCAATTTAACCCTCAGCGCCCGACTGTCGCGCCCCCGGCCCTACCGAACGGGGTTCTCCCTGGTGGGGGCCACCGCTCGAGACGTATGCCGAACACGCGAGAATACCTTTCCGTGGACAGCGCATCGCACCTCCCCGGGCTCCGGCACAGTTACGAAGGTGAGCCCCTGATCGAGTCCGGCATGGCCGCCGACCCGGTGACGCAGTTCGCGCTGTGGTTCGCGGACGCCGTCGCCGCGGGCCTGCCGGAACCGAACGCCATGGTCGTCGCCACCAGCTCCGCCGGTGGCCGTCCCTCTGCCCGCACCGTCCTCCTCAAGGGGTTCGACGAGCGCGGTTTCGTCTTCTTCACCAACTACGAGTCTCGCAAGGGCCGCGACCTCGGTGAGAACCCGCGTGCCTGCCTGCTGTTCCCGTGGCATCCCATCAGGCGGCAGGTCCGCGTGGAGGGCCCCGTCGTACGGCTCCCGCGCGAGGACAGCGCCGCCTACTTCCACTCTCGCCCGTACGGCTCCCGCATCGGCGCGTGGGCCTCCCGCCAGTCGGCGGTCGTGGAGTCGAGGGAGCAACTCGACGCCAGGTTCCGGGAGCTGGCCGCCCGCTGGCCGCAGGACCCGCCGCTGCCGGACTTCTGGGGCGGCTTCCGGGTGGCGCCCGCGGAGGTCGAGTTCTGGCAGGGCCAGACCGACCGCATGCACGACCGGCTCCGCTACCGGCGGACCGGCGCGGCCTGGACGCTGGAGCGCCTCGCCCCCTGAGGTCCCGCCCCGGCCGATCAGAGCAGCCCGGCCGCGACCTTGAGATCGGTGAGGAAGCCGGAGTAGGCCTCGTCCCGGTCGGGCGAGCGCAGGATCGCCGAGGGGTGGATCGTCGCCACGTAGTAGGCCCCCTCGCGCCGGGGGACCGGCTCTCCCCGATGCCTGGTGACGCGGAAGTCCGGGCCCAGCAGGGCACGGGCGGCGGTGGCTCCCAGCACCACGGTCACCTCCGGGTCCACCAGGCTCATCTCGGCCTCCAGCCAGGGCCGGCAGGCGTTGATCTCTCCCACCGTGGGCTTCTGGTGGATCCGGCGTTTGCCGCGCGGCTCGTACTTGAAGTGCTTGACCGCGTTGGTCACGTACACCGCCTCGCGCTCGATGCCGGCCTCCTCGAGCGCCTTGTCGAGCAGGCGCCCCGCGGGCCCGACGAACGGCACGCCCTCACGGTCCTCCTGGTCGCCCGGCTGCTCGCCGACCAGCATGAAACGCGCAGCGGGAACGCCCTCGCCGAAAACCGTCTGGGTGGCGGCACGGTAGAGATCACAGCCCTCGCAGTGGCGCGCGGCCTCCCTGAGAGCGGGCAGGCTGATCTCGCCCGGAAGGAATCGCTGCGCCCCGATGTTTCCCATCCTGGGTCGCTTCCCCAATAGGGTCGGCTGCGAACGCGGGGGAGGTCGTAGCATCGATTAACAAGGACTGGAGGAGCCTTGACCGCACACGGCCTGATCGACACGACGGAGATGTATCTCCGGACGATCTTCGAGCTCGAAGAGGAAGGCATCGTGCCGCTCCGCGCGCGCATCGCCGAGCGCCTGCAGCAGAGTGGCCCGACTGTCAGCCAGACGGTGGCGCGCATGGAGCGCGACGGGCTGGTGAAGGTTGAGGGGGACAGGCACCTCAGCATGACCGAACTGGGGCGCACGCTGGCCATCCGCGTCATGCGCAAGCACCGCCTCGCCGAGTGCCTGCTGACCCAGGTGATCGGCATGCCGTGGGAAGAGGTCCACATCGAGGCGTGCCGGTGGGAGCACGTCATGTCGGAGTCGGTGGAGACCCGGCTCGTGAACCTTCTGAAGAACCCTCGGGTATGCCCGCACGGCAACCCGATTCCGGGTCTCGACGAGCTGGGGGTGCCGCAGCCCGGTTCGACCGGAGATGAGATGGTGTCACCCATGGTGACCCTCGCGGGACCGGCCCCCGTGCCCGTTGTAGTGCGCCGAATCAGCGAACAAGTGCAAAGCGACCCGGCCCTGATGCTTAAACTCAAGCAAGTTGGGATACAACCCGGACGCGAGGTGACGCTCGCGGCGAGCGACAACGGTGTAACGGTGACAGCTGATGGTGAGGTGGGGACCACGACCGCGGATCTTCCGAGGGACGTCGCCTCACACGTTTTTGTCACCAGACGATGACGGAATGAGTTGTGCCTGGTTGAATCCCCTAGGGAGTCCTTTCATTTCTCGCGACCCAGCCTTCGCAGGAGCGCCCGTGCCCGGCATAGCGAACCCACCTCGTCAAGGGACGGTCGTGGCATGAGGCGATGGGGAGATCTGTCACAGGACGCCGACGACCACCTTTCCGCCGGATCCGTTCTCGACCACGCGGAGATGGCCGTGGTCGTGACCGACCGCTTCAGCAACGTCCTGTACTGGAATCCCTTCGCCGAGCAGCTGTTCGGCCGCGTGGGCGCGTCTCCGGGCAAGGAGTCGCTGCTCACCCTCGGGATCACGGAGAAGGACCATCCGCTCGCGGCCGAACTGGCCAAGCACGTGCTGCGCGGCAACGTGTGGGAGGGCACGTTCGACGTGGCCCGCGGCGACGGCACGATGATCTACGTGCGCGCGCAGGCGGTGCCGCTGCGGCACCCCTCCGGCTCGGTGAGCGGCATCGTGATCACCGCGCGCGAGGCGATGCGCAGCAACGAGCGTGAGAAGGACCGCTTCGGCCTGCTGGAGCGGATCGGCGAGCGGCTCGCCGGCTCCCTGTACGTCGAGGAGACGCTCGACCGGGTCGCCGAGATGCTCGTCCCGCAGTTCGCCGACCACTGCTTCATCGAACTGGTCGAGGGCGACCGCCTGGTGCGCAAGGTCTCCACCCACGTGAACGGCTGGACGCCGCCGCCGGACACCTGGCGGCCGGTGGGCGCGGAGATCAGGTACCCGCTGGGGCACTACGCCGAGAGCGCGCTGCGCCGCCAGGAGACGATCCTGATCGAGGACTTCTCCCAGGTCAGCTACCCGGCGACGAGCGAGGGCGCGGCCCGGCTGTGCGGTGAGATCGGGATGACCTCGGCCATCGTCGCCCCGCTGTGCGTGCGCGGCGAGACGCTCGGCCTGATGTACCTCGGCATGTCGAACCTCACGAACCGGCGCTCGCCCCACTACGACACCTTCGACCGCGACTTCGTCGGCGCCATCGCCACCCGCGTCGCGCTCGCCGTCGACAACGCGCTGCTGTTCGAAGAGGAGCGGCACACCGCGGAGTCGTTCCAGAAGCACCTGCTCCCGCGCCAGTTGCCCACGCTGGACGGCCTGGAGATCGCCGTCCGCTACTACCCGGCCGCCCCGCTCGCCTCGCATGGCCAGGGCATCCAGACCCAGGTGGGCGGCGACTGGTACGACGTGATCCCGCTGTCGGCCGGTCGCGTCGGCATCGTGATCGGCGACGTCGAGGGCCGGGGGGCCAAGGCGGCGGCGGTCATGGGCCAGCTCAGGGCCGCGTTGCGGGCCTTCGCACAGGACGACAAGCCGCCGGCCGACATCCTCGCCCGACTGGACGAGTGGACCCGGGTGGTGGCCGCGCCGGAGCACGACGACTTCGGCGCCGACATCACCAACCCGCCGATCGTCACCTGCCAATACATGGTGTACGACGCGTGGTCGAGGCAGCTGTCGTTCGCCAACGCCGGGCACGCGCCGCCGCTGCTGATGGTGGACGGCGAGGTCGAGGACCTGGAGATCAACGAGGTCGGCCAGCCCCTTGGGGTGCGGGCCAAGGGCGTGCACGCCGACCTGGTCTACAAGGAGGAGACGAAGGTCCTGCCCCCCGGCGCGACCCTGCTCCTCTACACCGACGGCCTGGTCGACCGCAGGCCGCCGCGCGACTCCGCCTCGAGTGCGCCCGACGACGACGAGGCGCTGGGCATCCTGTGCGAGAAGCTGGCCAAGGCGTCGGGGGAGTCCGTCGAGCGTATCGCCGACCTGGCCACGGTGGCCGTCCCCGGCGAGATCGACGACGACATGGCCATCCTCGTCGTCCGCGCGGCCGGCACGGAGCTGCAGTCCCAGGAGCGGACGTTCCCGGCCCAGCCGATCATGGTGAGCGAGGCGCGGCGCATGGCGTCCGAGGCCTTCGCCGTATGGCAGGTGCCCGAGGAACGCGCGGAGCTGGCCTGCCTGCTCGTCTCCGAGGTCGTGACCAACGTGGTCCTGCACGCCGCAAGCGCCAGCGTGCCGCGCCGCGAGCTGGTGCTCGACGGGCCGCCGCTGCCGTTCGACGAGTCGTGGGACGTGCCGGGCTTCGAAGAGGAGATCGCGGGCGACAAGGAGTTCACCCTGCGGCTGCGCAGGGGCGCGGAGTCGGTCTGGGTCGAGGTCTTCGACCAGGACCTTCGCCTGCCCCGCATCCGCAGCGCGGGGGAGAACGACGAGGGCGGCCGCGGCCTCTACCTCGTCGACCAGCTGGCACGACGCTGGGGCTCCCGCCCGACCCGCGAGGGCAAGGCCGTCTGGTTCGAGATCCCCATCGGCGGTCGTTAGGTCGTGACGCGCCCCCGGCGCGGGGGGCGCGTCACGGTCAGTTCTTCTGCTTCATGCAGCTGTATCCGGCCGGGCGTTCGGGTTCGAGCGTCACCTGCCGCAGCACGGTCGCCTCCATGGAGATGCGGAAGGTCTCCTGGTGCGCGCAGTCGTACAACGCGTACGCGCCCTCGCGTTCGCCGAGCAGCAGCACCTGCACACCGCCGCGCAGCACCTTGCCGCTTTCGCGGTCGTTGAGCACCACCCACTGGTCCTGGAAGCCCACCATGGACAGGAGCAGGCTGGCGGGCCTGCCCTTCTCGGCGACGGCGAGCGCGTCGCTCTCCATCTGTCCCATCAGCGCGAAGCCCAGCCCGATGCCGGTGAACGCCGCCACCACGATCTTCATGCCCGCGCGGCCGGTCGGCCGCCGCCGCAGCAGCCGGAACGGCACGAGGAAGGCCAGGGCGCCGATCACCACCGAGGTGATCACGATGCCGGCCAGCGACGCGCCCTCGCCCAGCCCGAGGTAGCCGAGGAAGCCCCAGTAGCTCGCCCCACACCACAGCGCGCCGGCGGTCGCGGCGGCCCACGGGCGCACGCGTACGGCCTGGGCCAGGCGGAACAGACGGCCGAGGGTGGCCTTGTCGAGCAGCCAGAGGGCCGCCACGACGACACCCGCGAGCAGTGCGCCGCCGATGATGAGCAGGACCAGCGTCCCCACCAGGCGGCCGAACATCGTGGCCTGGTCGATGCCCGCCTGCTCCGGGCTGATGTCGAAGATGCCGTAGACCTGCTGGATGCCGAGATAGAGCAGCGCGTAGAGGGCGATGGCGATCGGCACCACGACCGATCCGCTGCGTTCCAGCAGATCGACGACGCCGGCTTTCCCATCCGGCTCCGGCAGGTCGGCGTGGCCGGTGTCTTCCTCCGGCTTGGTGATGGTCATCGTGTCTGTGCGTCCCGCCTGTGATCGTTGTGCCGGAACATGATTGCAGTCCGAGACGACGACCACGCACCGGGTCCGCCCGGACGGGACAGCGGATGCGCGTCGTGGGCTCCGGCGCTTCTTTCCGGCCGTGCGTGGTGCTTGACTCGTCGGTATGGAGCTCGCCCACGACCGCCGCGGCAGCGGGCCGCCGCTGGTCCTCCTCCACGGCATCGGCCACCACAGGCACGGCTGGCTGCCGGTCCTCGACCTGCTCGCCGAGCAGCACGACGTCATCACGGTGGACCTGCCCGGCTTCGGCGACTCCCCGCCGCTGCCGTACGGCACGCCGTACAACGTGGAGACGCTGGGGCGGGCGGTGCGCGAGTTCTGGACCCGGCTCGGCCTGAGCCGGCCGCACGTCGCGGGCAACTCGCTGGGCGGCTACATCGCGCTCGACCTGGCGTCCAGCGCCGACGTCCGCACGGCCGTCGCGCTGTCTCCCGCCGGGTTCTGGTCCCGGCCCGAGTACGCGTACGCGCGGGCGGTGCTGCGCCTGCTGCGGCTGGCGGTCCGGGCGGACGGGCTGCCCGCGCTCGTGGCCGGCACGGACGAGGGCAAGGCGCTGGCCATGGGCCTGCTCGTGGCCCGTCCCGGGCGGCTGTCGGGTGCGGCCGTGCGTGCGGCGGCCGAGGCACTGCGCGACTGCGCGGGATTCGAGGAGACGCTGGACTCGCTGGCGTGGGTCGCGCCACCCGCGCCGCCCAAGGTGCCGGTCACGATCGCCTGGGGCGAGCGCGACCGGCTGCTGCCGCGCCGCCAGGCCGTGCGGGCGGCGCGGTGGGCGGGGCAGCGGGCGCTGCTGCTGCGGGGCTGCGGCCACCTGCCGATGAGCGACGACCCGGAACTGGTCGCCCGGGTGATCCTCGAACGCTGCGGCGATCCCCGCTGAGTCGTCTTCCGGTGCCGCTTGTGCTGACCGGCACGCGGCCGCGGGGAAACCCACGCATACTGATCAGTGTGGACACCGGACTCATCCTTCTGGTCTTCCTGGCGCTCCTGTTCGCGTGGCTGCTGAACAAGGTGCGCCGGTTCTTCCGGCTGAGCCCGGTGGCCTACGGGGGCGTGATGGTCGTGTTCGTGGTGGCCATGCTGCTGATCTGGGGGCAGCAGCGCGGCTGAGGCGGGGTCAGAAGCCGAAGGACCGCCCGATGATCTCCTTCATGATCTCGGTGGTGCCGCCGTAGATCGTCTGCACGCGGCTGTCGAGCCAGGCCTTGGCGACCGGATACTCCAGCATGTAGCCGTAACCGCCGTGGAGCTGGACGCACCGGTCGACGACCTTGTTCTGCAGCTCCGTCGTCCACCACTTGGCCTTGGCCGCGTCCACCGCCGTCAGCTCCCTGGCGTTGAGCGCGCGCACGCACTTGTCCACGTAGTGGCGGGCGATCTCCACCTCGGTGGCCAGTTCGGCCAGCAGGAACCGGGTGTTCTGGAACTTGCCGATGCTCCGGCCGAAGGCCGTGCGGTTGCGGCAGTACTCGATCGTCTGCTCCAGCACCGTCTCCGCGGCGGCCACGGCCGCCACCGCGATCGACAGCCGCTCCTGCGGCAGGTTGTTCATGAGCTGGAAGAAGCCCTGGCCCTCCTCGCCGCCCAGGAGGTTGGCCACCGGCACCCGGACGTTCTCGAAGAACAGCTCGGCGGTGTCCTGCGCGTGCATGCCGACCTTCTCCAGGTTCCGGCCGCGGGTGAAGCCCTCCATACCGCGCTCCACCACCAGCAGCGAGGTGCCGCGCGCCCCCGCCGAGGGGTCGGTCTTGGTCACGACCACGACGAGGTCGGAGTTGATGCCGTTGGTGATGAAGGTCTTCTGCCCGTTCACCACGTAGTGGTCGCCCTCGCGGACGGCGGTGGTGCGGATGCCCTGCAGGTCGCTGCCGGCTCCCGGCTCGGTCATGCCGATGGCCGTGATCAGCTCGCCGGACGCGAAGCCGGGCAGCCAGCGCTGCTTCTGCTCGTCGTCGGTCAGGTCGACCATGTACGGCGCCATGATGTCGTTGTGCAGGCCGAATCCGAGGCCGCTGGCGCCGACACGGATGACCTCCTCGACGATCACGACGTTGTAGCGGAAGTCGGTGATCCCCGAGCCGCCGTACTCCTCGGGGACGGAGAAGCCGAACATGCCCAGCTCGCCCGCCTTCTTCCACACCTCGCGGGGGACGATGCCGTCCTTCTCCCACTGCGCGTGGTGGGGGACGACCTCGCGGGCCATGAACTCACGGACGGTCTCGCGGAAGAGGTCGTGCTCCTCGTCGAAGAGGTCTCGCCGCATCGGGTACGCCTTCCGGCTCAGGGTCTGTTGGCGGCACCAGAATACGATTCTGGTGCTCCTCGGGTCATCGGCGCCTTCTTGTACGGCTGGTCACAACTCCGAAACCATCGCGATAACGACCCCTTTGACCACTTCCGTACCCCCTAAGATCTACCTTCGGTTTGCTATAGGCCCGCACGGACGGACCTGTGATCGGAGTATGCGGTGAAACGGTGGAGAGTTGGTCTCCCTAGGACCATGGCTGCCCTGGCCCTCGGCCTGGCCGGTACGGCGGCGATCGTCGTGCCATCGGTAACGGCACAGGCCAATACCGCCGACCTCGTCGTCGACTACGCCTGCACTCAGGGGATCGCCTCGTCGGGCTCCGGGACCGTCTACCTCCGGACGAACCTCACCGTTCCCACGACGCTGAAAGTCGGTGATCCCCTCAACGTCGCCTGGAATCTGGCCTACAGGGACGCGACGCGTTTCGGGGCGCCCACCCTGCTGCCCAACGGCGGCCGGATCTATGTGACCGGTGAGGTCAACCTCAGCGACGGCTGGCAGGGACAGCTCCAGCCGGTGGGGAACGTCGACCAGGCCGGGCCGATGAAGAAGGGGACTCCCCTCAATCTGCCGTCCACCATCTCGGACTTCGCGTACACCACGAGGGCCGGCACGGTCACGGTCAAGCCGGGCAAGCTCTACGTGGACTTCCGGCCGCCCGCCTCCGAGGTCATGGTCAATGACGACCAGGTCGAGCCGAAGATCAACTACAGCGCCGGCGACTGGGTGGACGTCAACGACCGGCCGAGCGGGGACAACGACTACCACCTGGACTTCCACCAGACGAACAAGGCCGGCGCGTGGGCGGAGCTCACCTTCACCGGCACCGGCATCGAGTACGTCGCGCAGAAGGACCGGCGCGGCGGACCGGTGGAGATCTGGGTCGACAACCAGCTCTCGACCCCGCCGCGGGTGGATCCCTCCAAGAACGACGACGGCACGCTGGTGAACGACTCGAACGTCGGCGGCCAGACGCTGTGGAGCTTCACCGGACTCGAGTACAAGCAGCACACGATCACCATCAAGAATGTCGAGGACAAGCGGACGCTGCTCGACGCGTTCCGCGTGATCACCGGTGAGCTGCCCGGTCCGCCGCCGCAGTACCGCGCCGAGTGCACGCTCATCAGCGCACCGGTCGCCGTCCAGGTGACGATCGGTGGCGGGGCGGGCAGCAGCCCGTCGCCGGACAGTTCGCCCGACACGTCTCCGGACACCTCGGCCAGCCCTTCGGGAAGCGCGTCGCCGAGTGGCTCGCCGAGCGCCTCGGGCAGCCCGTCGGCTTCGGCGACGCCGGGCGGTCAGTCGCCGTCTCCGTCTCCGTCGCCCTCGGCGAGCAGGAGCCCGAACCTGTCGGCGACGCAGAACTATGTCGTGGCGGTACTCCCGCAGGGCAGTCCGTCGCCGACGGCGACGAGGACGGTGACGCTGACCGCGACGCCGACCGTGGCCCAGGTGGCGGTCACGCCGCAGGGCGGCGCGCAGACCGGTGAGGCGCCGGAGCGGATGGCCGCCTCGGGAGTGCTGCTGATCGGCTCGGGCGGTGCGCTGCTGGTGATCGGCATGCTCAGCGGCGTGGCGATGCTCCGGCGCAGGGCGGCACACGCGGGCGAGCGGAGCTGAGGAGGATGACGATGAACGGGACACCCGACGGCGGTTCCGCTCCCGTCCCGGACGGGACGGCGGGCGACGCCAAGAAGACGCGTAAGCCGCTGCCCCAGCCGGTCCTCGCGACCCTGCTCGTGGCCGGGTCGTTCGGCGGCATCGCGGCCGTGATGGCCGGCGTGCTCGTCGCGCTCAGCCCCTCGGATCCGCAGGAGAGCGGGCCAATCCCGGGGCAGGTGCACGTCCAGGACGCGGGCAGTGTGGCCTTGCTGCCGCCGACCGTGGGCCCGGGCGGGCCGGGCGTGCCGCTGACGGCGGCGGACCCGGCCGCGCCGCCGCCGCTTCCCGCGATCAAGCCGATCGCCCCGCTGACCTTCACGAGCGCGGCGTCGTCGTCCTCGACGCCGCTGTCGTCCTCGTCGTCGACCGCCACGAAGACGACGACGACCAAGAAGGTCACCGGCAGGCCGCTCAAGATCAGCATCCCGGCGATCGGCGTGAAGGCCACCGTCGGCTCGGTGGGTGTGGACAAGTCCGGCGTCATCCAGACGCCTCCGCTGAGCAAGCCGAACCTCACCGGCTGGTACCGCCTCGGGCCGGCCCCCGGCGACCAGGGCCCGGCGATCATCCTCGGGCACGTGAACACCCGCAAGGGCGCCGCCGTCTTCAGCCGCCTGCGCGAGCTCAAGCGCGGCAACAAGATCGCCGTCATGCGTGCGGACGGCAAGATGGCGATCTTCACGGTGGACGGGATCGAGCAGGTCAGCAAGTCGACGTTCCCGACCAAGCGGGTCTACGGCAACACGATCTCGTCATCGCTGCGGCTGATCACCTGCGGCGGGGTCTACAACGCCAAGCAGCACCACTACACGGACAACATCATCGTCTACGCGACGCTGACGGAGACCAAGGGCAAGTGATCCGCGAGGTGGTCGGCTCACGCCGGCCACCTCTTCGCCCTCCCGCGCCTCGCGTGCGGGCGGACCGTGCGGCCTGCGCCGTACGATCGCCCCGGGCCGGGTTCACGGCCCGGGGCGACCGTGGGAGGGCGATGAACATTCCCTGAGAATTTCCTGACATAAAGCAGCTGCCGGTTATGTCGATGGTCAACCACTGGGACACTGTTGGCCACGTGTACGCGACTGTGGTGGCAGGAGAGACGTCGTGCCCGACCCCAGTGCCCGGCGCAGGAGTGGCCGGCGTCGCATCGCGGCCCGGTCGGCGGCGGGAGTGACGGCCGCGCTGGCCCTGATGACGTGGCCAGCGCTAGCGGCGAGCGAACCCACGACCGTGCTGTATTCCTGCACTCCCGTGGGCGGCGCCCCCGCGACCTACCCCGTGAGCGTGGCCCTGGTCGCGCCGGCCGACCCGGTGGTGAACAGCACGGCGGTCGTGACCTGGCGGATCGCCCCCGCCTCGCCGTCGGACGGACAGAGCGCGCTGGTGGCGCCCGCGACGGGCATCGCGGCCAATGACGTCGTGGTCGCCGAAGGTCTGATGGAGGCGACCGGCGCTCCCGTGGTGAGCGAGTCCGGCGCTTCCGGCGAATCACCGACCCCCAGCCCCTCCCCTTCGGCCACGCCGTCGCCCTCCATCTCGCCCTCCGCCTCGCCTACTCCTTCTCCCTCGCCTTCTCCCGGGGGCGCGGAGTCCGGCGGCGACGCGCAGTTCCAGGCGGCGGCCGACACCTCCGTGACGCCGTCTCCGAGTGCGACGCCGTCTCCGAGTGCGACGCCGTCTCCGAGTGCGACGCCGTCTCCGAGTGCGACGCCGTTGCCCTCGGCCATCACGCTGAGCCCGTCTGCGTCCACGGCCGTGCAGACGTCCCTCGCGCCGTCGGCCACGCTGTCGCCGATCCCCGAACTGCTCGTCACGCTGACCCCGACGGCGGAGGGCACGGTGGGAGTCGCGGCCGGGGACTTCACGCTGAGGTTGCTGCCGGCGGGGAGCACCACCGGCGCCGGTGAGGCGCTCTACACGTGCACGCTGCCGGCCCCCGCGACCCGCGCGTCGCTCGCGTTCGTGGTCTCCGCCTCTTCATCCGATCAGCCGGGCACGACGCCCTCCGACGACGGCGGCACGAACGCCTCGCCCACTCCCGACCGGACGACGACGTCCCCGGCCGCCGCCACGGCGACCACCACGGCGACCACCACTGCGACGGCCACCACCACGGCGACGGCCAGGACGACCACCACTGCGACGGCCACCGTCACCGCGACGGTCTCCCGTACGACGACGAAGCAGGTCAGGACGACGCCGCTGGGCGGCGCGCAGACCGGCGCGGGCGGCGACGCGGGCCCCGACGCCCGGCTCGTGGTGCTCACCGGTGTGGCGCTGATGGCCGCCGCCGCGGCCGGAGGGCTGCTGCTGCGACGCTTCGGCCCGAACCCCGGTTCGTACGGCAGGCATTAGCGTCCGCCTGACGCGGACATGGTCCGAACGGGAGAATGGAGAGGCAATTGGAGGCGTCTTGGGGTTTTTGTCCGTAAGATCTCTACCTGACCGTGACCGTATGATGGCATGCTGGTACGCCTGTTGACTGCGAGCATCGAAGTGGAGAGAAGTCAGTGCTGAAGTCAAAGGCGCGCGGCCGTGTCGCCGGGAGGGCCGCCGCGGCCGGAGTGGTCAGCGCGGGCCTTCTCCTGGGCCTGACCGCGCTCGGCGCGCGAGCCGACACGAAGACCGTGACGTACACCTGCACTCCGTCGACCACCGGCGGCACGCCCGTCACACACGACTTCACCGTGTCGCTCACCTCGACGGGAACCGGCACCCAGTACACCGCGACCCTGAACATCCAGCCGCTCACCGGTTCGGCGTTCCCCGTGCCGGTGGAGATCGCGAGCGGCGCGTCGATCCAGTTGCACCCGAGCGTGTCGGCGTCGGCGCTGCCGGCCGGCATGAACGCGGGCGTGTCCACGCCCTCGCCCACGGGCGCGGCCCTGACCTCGGCCGTCGAGGCCGCGGGGACCATGCCGCCGCTTCCGACGGCCACGCTGACCGTCACGCCGTCGGCCGGGGCCACCTCCGTCGTGCTGACCGCGAAGGACTTCAAGATCAATATGATCGCGCCCGCCGGCACGGGCACGACCACCACGACGCCCACCACGCTCTACAACTGCGTCATCGCGACGACGGGCGCCAACACGATGCCCGCGGCGGCGACCATCGCGGTGGCGAGCCCCTCGGCGTCCCCCAGCGCGAGCCCGAGTGCGAGCCCCAGCGCCAGCCCGTCCGCGAGCGCCTCGCCCTCGCCGCGCGGCACCCGGACGGTGTACGAGACGGTCTTCGCGTCGCCCACGCCGTCCAAGACGAAGACGAAGTCCGTCCAGATCGAGAACACGCCCGGGGGTGGCGCGGCCACCGGCGGCGGCGGCGACGCGGGCCCCGACGCCCGTCTCTTCGTCCTCACCGGCACCGCGCTGATGCTGGCGGCGGCGGGCGGCGGCCTCGTGCTCAGGACCCGGCGCCGACCGGTGCGGCACTAGGACGAGCCCATGACCACCCCGCCTCCTGGACAGTACCCGCCGGGCCAGCCGTACGGCATGCCTCCCGGGCCGGACGGGCAGGGCTACCCGCAGCCGGTTTACGGCCAGCCGGTCTTCCAGCCGGTCATGCTGCCCCAGGTGCAGCCCGCGCAGCCGGCGCCCCCGCCGCCGGAGGACAAGCCTCCCGGCGACGGCGCGCAGGCCATCCGGCGGTTGCTGATCACGGCGGCCGTCGTGGGCCTGGTCGTCGTGATCGTGGGTGTCGTGATCATGGTGAACAACCCCGACGAGTACGCCGCGCCGACCCGTCAGACGCTGAAGCTCGCGGCTCCGCAGAACGGGCTCGCCCCCTCTGTGGGGCCGGGCGGCGGGCAACCGCTGACGCAGGCGGTCGCCGACGCGCCGCCGCCGGTGCCGGGCATCCCGGCGGCTCCGGCGATGCAGCCGTCCACGCCCAAGCGCCTGGTCATTCCCAAGATCGGTGTCAACGCGCCGATCAAGTCGCTCGGTCTCGACCGCAGCGGGGCGATCCAGACGCCCCCGATCAGCGACCCGAACCTGGTCGGCTGGTATCGCGGCGGCCCGACAGCGGGGGAGGCGGGCCCGGCCGTCATGCTCGGCCACAAGGACACGACCACGCGCAGCGCCGTCTTCGGCCGCGTGCCCGAACTGGCGTACGGCGACAAGATCGAGGTGTACCGCCTCGACGGAACCGTGGCCATCTTCACCGTGGGCGGCATCGAGCAGGCGAACAAGCAGACGTTCCCCACCAACCGGGTGTACGGCCACGCCGACAACGCCGAGCTGCGACTGATCACCTGCGGTGGCAAGTACAACCATTCGACCGGCCACTACTTCGACAACGTCATCGTCTACGCCACGATGACCGGCACGCGTCTCGCGAAGTCGAGGTCCTGAATCGGGCACCTCGCCGGAAGGGCTCGTGATCGGCGGCCGTCGGGGCTATGGTCTCTTCGACCGATCATGAGGAGGGCCTGTGGGCTGGTTCTCGAAAGTCCTGCTCCCCGGCCGGCTGCGTACGGGACCAACTGCGCTGCTGCCCGCTCGGCCGGACCAGAAGACACTGCTGGCCGTCGCGCAACTCGCCGATCCCGAGGCGACGACCGACGGCGACGACATCATCGCGGGCGGATCGCGCGTCCAGCCGCCCATCGAGCTGACCGGAGACATCCTCGCCAAGCTCGGCGTGCCCGACGAGGACAGGCTCTGGGCCTGCCGGGTCGCCGCCGAGGGCCCGTTGCCCGTCGACTTCTTCGACAAGAGCCTGGCCGAGGGAATCGCGTACCGCCTGGGCGGCTGGTCGCTCTGCCAGGGCGAACCGCTCGATCCCGCGGAGGACGGCGGAGACCCGCTGGTCTTCCTGCCGGCCGTGCCGGAGCCCGAGGAGATCCTGCCGGTTCTGGGCGGGCTGCTGGGCCTCGTCGAGGCCGTGGACGCCGAGCGGTGGCCCGAGGGGGAACTCGTCGACGGCGTCGTCCACGTCCCCGTCCGCGGCGGCAGGGTGGCCGACGTCTACGCGGGCGACGCGCTCGTCCTCACCGTCGAGCAGGGGCACCGCATCCCGCCCGTCGCCCGCACTCGCTGGCCGTACCTGACGGAGATCGCCGTCGCGCGGGTCTCGCCGGTCGACCGTACGGGGGAGACGAAGGCCGAGGACTCCGGAAGCGTGGAGATCGCGGCGGAGACGGCGGGCGATGCGGACGCCCACGTTGAGGACGCCCACGTTGAGGACGCCCACGCCGAGGACACCCACGCCGAGGGCGCCGTGGACGGAGGAACGACGCGTGAGGACGAGGCGCGGGCGGATCTGGTCGGGCGGGCGGCCGTCGCGGTGACGCTCGCGAACGGGCTCCGGGGGATCGCGGCCGACAGCCGGGGATTCCAGCTCAGCGAGCCCGCCGACGTGCTACCCGGACGATACGCCTGAGCCCTGCCTATCAGCCCTGCCCATAAGCCGCGCCCGTACCGACGCCCGCCCCGACGAAAGTTCTGATGTAACCTCTCACTAACCGAACAATGCTCGGTTTCTTATGGAGGCACTGTGGCAGAGGCGTACATCGTCGGGGCGGTCCGCTCGCCGGTCGGCAAGAAGAAGGGCGGGCTCTCCACGGTCCACCCGGTCGACCTGGCCGCCCACACTCTCTCCGCGCTCGTGGAGCGCACCGGCGTCGACCCCGCCGCCGTGGACGACGTGATCATGGGCTGCGTGATGCAGTTCGGCCCGCAGTCCATGGACATCGCGCGCAACGCGTGGCTCAGTGCGGGCCTTCCGGAGACCGTGGCCGGAGTCACCATCGACCGGCAGTGCGGCTCGTCGCAGCAGGCGATCCACTTCGCCGCGCAGGGAGTGCTGTCGGGCACGCAGGACCTCGTCGTGGCGGCCGGTGTCGAGTCGATGTCCATCGTCCCGATGGGATCGAGCATCACGGCGGCGCTGGAGAAGGGCATGCCGTTCCCGTTCGGCGACAAGTGGGTCGAGCGGTACGGCAAGCAGGAGATCTCCCAGTTCCGCGGCGCGGAGCTGATGTGTGAGAAGTGGGGCTTCACTCGGCAGGACCTGGAGGTCTTCGCCTACGAGAGCCACCAGCGGGCCGCGAAGGCGATCGCCAACGGCCACTTCAAGGAGCAGATCGCCCCCGTCAACGGCGTGAGCGACGACGAGGGCCCGCGGCCCGACACCACGCTCGAGAAGATGGCCGAGCTCAAGACCCTGCGTGAGGGCGGCCGGATCACCGCGGCCACCTCCTCGCAGATCTCCGACGGCTCCGGCGCGCTGCTCATCGCCTCGGAGCAGGCGGTGCGTGACCACGGCCTGACCCCGCGCGCCCGGATCGTCACGCTGACGCTGGTCGGCGACGACCCCGTCTACATGCTGACGGCGCCGATCCCGGCCACCCGCAAGGCGCTGGCCAAGGCCGGGCTCACGATCGAGGACATCGACGTCATCGAGATCAACGAGGCGTTCGCCCCGGTCCCCCTGGCCTGGCTCAAGGAGATCGGGGCCGACCCGGCCCGCACCAACCCCAACGGCGGCGCGATCGCGCTGGGGCACCCGCTGGGCGGCACCGGCGCGATCCTCATGACCAAGCTGCTGCACGAGCTCGAGCGCACCGGTGGGCGGTACGGCCTGCAGACGATGTGCGAGGGCGGCGGCCAGGCCAACGTCACGATCATCGAGCGCCTCTGACGCTCACGACGAAGGGCACCCCGGTCGAGCGCCGGGGTGCCCTTTCTCTGTCCTGACGGGGCTACTTGGCCCGCGGCAGCCGCCGCGGCTGCCGTACCGGCCGCATGGGCGGGGCCGGGATCTGACGCGGCGGCGGCGGGAAGGAACGCTGGGGCTGCGGCGTGCGCGGGTTCTGCTGCTTGCCGCCCTTGCTGGACGCGCGGGTACGCATACGGGATCTCCTTGTACGTCGGGAACGCGGCACCAGGTGCCGTCACTCAGCTGCCGCGTCGGATGGACAGGGCCGGAAAGCTGAGCGGATCAGCGGCTCAGAGGCTGATCAGCGGTCGCCGTAGAGAATCCACATGCGGGTGACAGTAACAAGCCCCCGCATCGCGGGACAAAGGGTTTTCCCGCCTCTGAACCGCGCAAGTAGCCTCCAAGTCGCCCACCAGATCCCGCCAAGTGGGTTCCTGTGTACTCGAACACGTCAAAGAAACGTTCCCCGCACAGGAGATCCCAGTGAAGTCGCTCAAGCGCGCCGCGGCCGTCCTCGCCACCACCGCCGTCGCCGTCACCACCTTCGGTGTTCTGTCCGCCCCGGCCCACGCGAAGGCTCCCGAGGGCTGGTACCGCTGCTACATCTCGGGCTACGGCTGGATGTACTGCTACGACGTCTGATCCCACCTCGCACCACGGCCCCGCCCCCGCATGCCGGGGGCGGGGCCGTGCCGTTTCCGTCAGCCGATGCGCCGGTGGACGTCCTCGAACATCGACGGTCCGGTGCGCTGCGCGGCGATCCACGGGCCCTCCATCGACGGGTCGACGATGCCCTCCTCCAGGAACTCGTACCGCCCGTCGAGCACCCGGCGGGCCAGCCGTACGTCGCGGGCGTCGGTGTTGTCCCACAGCCGGTCGAACAGCGCCTCGGCCCGCTGCCTGGCCTGGTGGCAGAAGGTGTCCGCGAGTTCGTACGGCTTGCGCCCGAACTCGGCCGACTCCTCCTGGGCGCGCACGCAGACCGCGGTGATGGCGAACAGTTCGGCGCCGATGTCGACGATCCGCGACAGGAACCCCTGCTTGTGCTCCAGCCGCGCCTGCCAGCGGGACATGCCGTAGAACGTCGACCTGGCGAGCTTGCGGCTGGTCCGCTCGACGTACCGCAGGTGCTGGGCCAGCGGGCCGAACTCGGCGTACGACGTGGGCACCTGGCCGGGCCCGGTCACCAGGCTCGGCAGCCACCTGGCGTAGAAGGCGCCGGCCCGGGTGGCCGCCCGCCCCTTGGCCCGCAGGCCGGCCTTCGGATCGACGAGCTCGCCCGCGACCGACAGGTGCGCGTCCACCGCCTCGCGGGCGATGAGCAGGTGCATGATCTCGGTCGAGCCCTCGAAGATGCGGTTGATCCGCATGTCCCGCAGCATCTGCTCGACCGGCACGCCGCGCTCCCCGCGGGCGTGCAGCGACTCGGCGGTCTCGTAACCGCGCCCGCCTCTCATCTGCACGAGCTCGTCCATCAGCCGCCAGGCCATCTCCGAGCCGTACAGCTTGGCCAGCGCGGCCTCGATGCGGATGTCGTTGCGCTCGTCGTCGGCCATCCGGCCGGCGAGGTCCACCACCGACTCCAGCGCGTACGTGGTGGCGGCGATGAAGGCGACCTTGCGGGCCACCGCCTCGTGCTGACCGACCGGCCGGCCCCACTGGACCCGCTCGCGCCCCCACTCGCGGGCGATCTTCGTCGCCCACTTCGCCGCGCCGACGCAGGTGGCGGGCAGTGAGAGACGTCCGGTGTTGAGCGTGGTCAAGGCGATCTTCAAGCCCTGGCCCTCGCGGCCGATCAGGTTCTCCACCGGCACGCGCACCTGGTGGAAGCGGGTGACGCCGTTCTCGATCCCGCGCAGTCCCATGAACTGGTTGCGCTGCTCGACGGTGATGCCGGGAGAGTCGGCCTCGACCACGAAGGCCGAGATCTTGGCTCCGGTCCTGGCCATCACGACCAGCAGATCGGCCACCACGCCGTTGGTCGTCCACAGCTTGACGCCGTTGATGACGTACGCGTCGCCGTCGCGCACGGCGATCGTCGACAGCCGGGCGGGGTCGGACCCGACGTCCGGCTCGGTGAGCAGGAACGCCGAGATCTCGCCGCGGGCGCAGCGGGGCAGGAACCGGCGCTTCTGCTCGGGGGTGCCGAACAGCCGCAGCGGCTGCGGAACCCCGATGGACTGGTGGGCCGACAGCAGCGCGCTGAGCGCGGGGGAGCAGGACGTCACGAGTTCCAGCGCACGGCAGTAGTACAGGTGGCTCAGACCCAGCCCGCCGTACTCCTCCTCGATGGTCATGCCGAACGCGCCGATCGCCGCCAGGCCCTTGATCACTTCGTCGGGAATCACGGCGGTGCGCTCGATGAGCGCGGGGTCGACCTTCTCCTGCAGGAACGCCCGCAGGGCGCGCAGGAAGTCGTCCCCCTTCTTGATCTCCTCTTCGGTCAGGCGGGGTGCGGGATGCACGAGGTCCAGCCGGAAGTTCCCGAGGAAGAGCTGCCTGCCGAAGCTCGGGCGGGTCCATTCCGTCTCGCGCGCCTGCTCGGCCACCTCCCTGGCCTTGGCGTAATCGGTCGTCATCCTCGACCTCCTCGGCGGTGAAACGAGCTGTACTCGTTACCTACCCGCCAGTAGCCTCTTGCACCGCCGGAAGCCCGATGTGTACGGAGGTGCCCCCGCCGGGAGAGGAGTCGATCCGGCACCGCCCGCCGTGCGCCTCCACGATGGCCTTCACGATCGACAGGCCGAGCCCCGCACCGCCGGACAGGTGATCCTCCCCCCGCTGGAACCGGTCGAAGGCGCGTTCCGCCTGCTCCGGGCTCATACCCGGGCCGGTGTCGCGCACCTCGATCGTCACCGAGTCCCGGACGCGCGTCAGCCGTACGGTGGCCTTCGTGCCCTCGGGGGTGTGCGCCCGCACGTTGCCGAGCAGGTTGACGAGCACCTGGCGGACCCTGGCCTCGTCCACGATCGCGACCAGGGAGATCGGGGCCTCCACCGTCACGGGATACGCGGGATCGAGGGCGGCCGAGTCGGCGGCCACCTCGCGGGCCATCTCGGCGAGGTCGGTCTCGCTCAACGCGAGGGCGGCGCCGCGGTCGAGCCGCGCGAGCTCCAGCATCTCGCCCACCAGACGGCCCATGCGGTCGGCCTCGGCCTCGATCCGTCCCATGATCTTGGGCAGGTCCTCGGGCGGGATCGCCCCGGCCCGGTTGAGCTCCGCGTAGCCCGAGATGGTCGACAGCGGAGTGCGCAGCTCGTGGGAGGCGTCGGCGGCGAACCGGCGCACGCGGTCCTCCGACGCCTGGCGGTCGCGGAAGGCGCCGGCGATCCGGTCGAGCATGAGGTTGATCGCCGCGCCGAGCCTGCCGACCTCGGAAGGACCCTCCGGCATCCGGGCCGACAGGTCGCCTCGCTCGGCCACGAGATGCGCGGTCCGCGCCATCTTGCCGAGGGGCGCCAGGCCGCCGGCGATCAGCAGCCGGCCGCCTGCAGCCAGCAGCAGGATCAGCGCCCCGCCGGTCGCCAGTTCGCTGATCAGAAGGTGGCGCACCGGATCGTCGACCGCGTCCAGAGGCACCGCGACGACCACCAGCCGCAGACCGCTCGGCGACATCGCCACGGCCGCGATCAGGTCGTGGCCGCCACTCGGGTCGAGGTCGAAGGTGCGGCCCTGCGCCGCGTACGCCAGCAGGTTGTCCTCGCCGAGCCTCTCGGCCAGGTCGGGCACGGCCGCGGCGTCGGCGGCGTCGCCGCTCACCAGATGGGCCCGGCCGTCGGTGAGGTCGTAGGCGGCGACGGCGTAGGTGGAGCCGGTCAGCGCCTGCGCGAGCGGGTCCCCCACGACCACCCGGCGTGCGGCGGTGACGGTCGCCGCCACCACCTGCCCCTCCAGGCGCGTACGCAGGTGCCCGCGCAGGACGACGACGCTGACGACGGAGAGCACGACGAGCAGGACCGCGCTCACCCCGAGCAGCCCGGCGAGCAGGCGCGTCCTGAGCGACATCACGGGTCCGTCACATGTCCTGCGGCGGGCGCAGCGCGTATCCGATGCCGCGCTGGGTGTGGATCAGCGGCGGACCGAGCGGGTCGAGCTTGCGGCGCAGGTAGGAGATATAGGTCTCCAGCACCTGGGAACTGCCGCCGTAGCCCCAGACCTCCTCGAGCAGGCGCCGCTTGGTGAGCACCAGGCCGGCGTTCGCCATCAGGAAGGCCAGCAGGCGGAACTCGGTCGGCGACAGATCCACCGGAACGCCGCCGCGCCGCACCTCCCAGCGCGCCTCGTCGAGCTCCAGGTCCGCGACCCGGAGGATCGGCCCGTGCGCCCGCTCGGCCGCCTCCGGCACGCTCGTACGGCGCAGCACGGCGCGGATCCGCGCGACCAGCGCCTCGACCGAGAAGGGCTTGGTGACGTAGTCGTCGCCACCGAGGGTCAGCCCGCGTACGGTGTCGGCGACCGCGTCGCGGGCGGTGAGGAAGATCACAGGAGGATGCACGCCGCCGGCCCGGATCCGCCGGCACACCTCGAAGCCGTCGATGTCGGGGAGCATGACGTCGAGGACGACGAGGTCGGGCTGGTCCTTCATGACCTCGCCGAGCGCCGCGGCCCCCGTGCCCACGGCCGTCACCCGGAAGCCGTGGAATCGGAGGGCGACTTCCACGATGTCCCGGATGTTCGGCTCGTCCTCGACGACGAGGATCCTGGTTTCACTCATGCGGGACCCATTGTGCAGGCAGGAGGCATTTGTCGCACAATTCGGATCCGCGGCGCCGTGGTCCGTGAGGACGGTTACCTGGGCGCCCTGCTACCTGCGCGCTGCTACTTGGGGACCCTGCTACTTGGGGACCCTGGCGACGCAGAAGACGGTCTGGCCGAACGGCGGGCGGACGAACCGCTCGATGAGCCGGGTCATCGGCACGACGGTCCGGTCGTAGATCTTCACGAGCCGGGGGTCGGGGTAGCCCACGCCGCCCCGCCGCACGGCCGCCCACCAGGCGATTCCGCCCAGGAAGTTGATCGGCTTGAGCACCTGGACGTCGAGACCGGCGGCGGTGACCGTCCTGCGCAGCGTGGCGGGGGTGTAGCGGGTGACGTGCCCCACCTTGCGGTCGAAGTCCCCGTAAAGCTGCATGTAGCCGGGCACCCAGATGACGATCCGGCCGCCGGGGGCGGTCACCCTGGCCAGCGACCGCAGCGCCTCGGCGTCCTCCTCGATGTGCTCCAGGACGTTCATCATCACGACGGTGTCGACCGGCTCGGCCAGGGGGATGTCGGTCGGCAGGCCGAACTGGAGCACCGACACATCGTCGCGGTCCGCGAACCTCTTGCGCAGTTGCTCGACGCAGTAGGGATCGAAGTCGCTCACCACGAGCCTGTCCAGGCGCGGCAGGAACTGCTCGGCGAAGTGCCCGAGACCCGAGCCGATCTCCAGCAGCGACCGCCCCACGTGCGGCGCGACCATGTCGAACTCGTACTGCCGGTAGTTCTTGGCCTCGTCGCCGCCGAGGTGGTTCTCCAGAGCCTCGTCTCCGGCCGCCGGCTGGACTACTCGGTCATACCCAGACATAAGATCCTCGATCTACACGCTGACGGACTTGGAAAGTGTAGTGCCCACCCCATCGGCGGGTGCCCGCTTCGCCGGAGGGGCCGCTCGCGGGCCACCGACGGCGTTGTGGACGGAATGCCCGGCTGCTCGTAGGCTTCACCTCCGTCCGCCGATACGCCCCCGATTCCCCCTCAGATGGACGACGACGAGGCAGTGACCCGTGCCCTGGCCGGTGACCTTGACGCCTACGAGGTGCTGGTCGCCCGGTACAGCGCGGTCGCCCACCGTACGGCGAGCCTGCTGGGCGCGGCCGACGAGGCGGAGGACGTCGTCCAGGAGGCGTTCGTCAAGGCCTTCCGCCACCTGAAGGGCTTCCGCCGGGGCTCGTCCTTCCGCCCCTGGCTGCTGCGCATCGTGGCCAACGAGACCCACGACCTCACCCGGTCGCGTGGCCGCCGCTCCGACCTCGCCGTACGGCTGGGCCGCGAGCGGGAGCCGTACGGACCGGAGGACCCGCAGAGCGCGGCCGTGGACGCCGACGGCAGGTCCCGCCTGCTGGAGGCCGTACGCGCGCTGCCCCACGGGGAACGCGAAGCCGTGGTCTGCCGGTATTTCCTGCAGTTGTCCGAGGCGGAGACGGCCGAGGTCCTCGGCGTACGGCTCGGCACGGTGAAGTCGCGGACGTTCCGGGCCCTGCGGCGCCTGCGGGAGGAGGTGGGCCGTGAGCGATGACGACCGGCCCGAGTCGCTCGAGGCGCGCCTGCGGGCTCTCGGCGCCGACCTGGCCGCGCCCGCGCCGCCCCCCGCCGACGTGGCCCGTGCCGTGCGTGCCCGGCTGGAGGACGAGGGCGCCGAGGACGAGCGGGCGCGGCGCCCGGATCGGCGGCGGGCCGGTTGGCGGCCGTCGCCGCGCGTGGCGGCGGCGTCGGTGGCGGTCCTGATGGCCGTGCTGCTCGGGGCCACCCCGCAGGGCCGGGCCGCGGTGGTGTCGGTGCTGCGCTTCGCGGGCGTGGAGGTCCACGTCGGCGGCGCCGGGCCGCTGCCCACGGGAGTGCCGAGCCCGCTGCCCGGCGAGCGCCGGGTGACGCTGGAGGAGGCGCGGAGGACCGCGCGATTCCCCCTCGCCGTGCCGTCCGCGCTCGGCGATCCTGCCGACGTGCGGCTCGCCGACGGCGGCCGGGTGGTGACGCTGCTGTGGCCGGGTGTCCGGCTCGACGAGTTCGACGGGACGCTGAGCGTCGTCTGGCGCAAGGAACTCGGCGAGCCGTTTCCCGAGCAGGTGGACGCCGTCCGCGGATGGTGGATCCAGCAGCCCCACGGCGTGTCGTACGTGCCGTCCGGCGGCGGCGGCCCGCATGAGGAGCGGGTGGCCGGGCCGACGCTCATCTGGCAGCACAGGCTGGTCGGCATGCGGCTGGAGGGACCGGACCGCGCCGAGGCCGTACGGATCGCCTCCTCGGCCCGATGATCCGGAGAATCACTCGGGGGAGGCGAGCCAGCCGTCGATCCCGCTCAGCAACTCCTTCTTGACCGCGTCGGGCGCCCTGGACGACCGGATCGACTGCCGGGCGAGCTCGGCGACCTCGGCGTCGGTGAAGCCGTACACCTCCCTGGCGAGCTCGTACTGCGGCAGCAGCCGGGCGCCGAACAGCAGCGGGTCGTCGGCGCCGAGGGCGATCGGCACCCCGGCCTCGAACAGCCGCCGCAGCGGCACGTCCTCGGGCCGCTCCGCCACCCCGAGACCGACGTTGGACAGCGGGCACACCTCGCAGGTGATCTGCCGGTCGGCCAGCCGCTCCATCAGGCGGGGCGACTCGGCCGCGCGCACCCCGTGCCCGATCCGGTCGGCGCCCAGGTCGTCGAGGCACTCGGCGACGCTCGCCGCGCCCAGCAGCTCGCCGCCGTGCGGCACCGCGAGCAGCCCGGCGCGCCTGGCGATCCGGAAGGCGTGCTCGAAGTCCCTGGCCCGGCCGCGCCGCTCGTCGTTGGACAGGCCGAAACCGACCACGCCCCTGCCCTCGTACCGCGCCGCCAGGCGGGCCAGCGTCCTGGCGTCGAGCATGTGGCGGGTGCGGTTGGCGGCCACGATCACCGCCATGCCGATCCCGGCCTGCCTGGCGGCCTTCTCGGCCGCGTCGAGGACGAGTTCGAGGGTCTCGGTCAGCCCGCCGAAACGCTGGGCGTACCCGGACGGGTCGACCTGGATCTCCAGCCAGCGCGACCCCTCCCGGGCCTCGTCCTCGGCGGCCTCACGCAGCAGCCGGTAGACGTCCTCAGGCCGGCGCAGCACCGACCGCGCGATGTCGTACAACCGCTGGAACCGGAACCAGCCGCGTTCGTCGGTCGCCCGCAGTTTCGGCGGCCAGTCCTCCACCAGCGCGTCGGGGAGATGGACGCCCTGCTCCCGGGCGAGCTCGATCAGTGTCGAATGCCGCATCGAGCCGGTGAAGTGCAGGTGCAGATGTGCTTTGGGGAGCGTGTCGAGTGGACGTGCCATCTCCATATGTTGCCGCATCCCGTTGACAACCCGTCGGCGGGTTGGCGCGTTGGGGAGGGGCGAAAGGGGAGCTCATGACCGAAGAAGACGAGGCGGCCTTCGACGAGTTCCTGGCCGCGCGCAGCACCGCTCTTCTGCGCACCGCGATCCTGGTCTGCGGCGCCTCGGCGACCGACGCCGAGGACATGGTCCAGAGCGCGCTGGAGAAGGTCTATCGGCACTGGCCGCGCATCCGGCACGACAACCCCGAGGCGTACGCGCGCCGGGTCGTGGTGAACGGCGCGATCAGCAGGGCCAGGCGGCGCAGGGTGCTCCAGGAGATCACCTTCGCCCAGCCGCCGGAGACGCCCGTGGAGTCGCCCGACCTCGGGCTGCGGGACGTGCTCGTGACCGAGCTCAGGAAGCTGCCGGCCCGGATGCGGGCCGTACTGGTCCTCCGCTACTGGGAGGACCTCTCGGAGGCCGAGACCGCGGCGCTGCTCGGCTGCTCGGTCGGCACCGTCAAGAGCCAGGCCGCCCGCGGCCTGGCACGTGTGCGCGCACGCATGGAAAACCTGGAAGGAGCGTCCGCATGAACGTCGAAGAGGCGCTGAGAGACGCCATGGCCGCTCAGGTCGCCGGCGTGCAGGCGCCGCCGTCGCTGGGCCAGGCCGTCCGGCGGCGCAACCGGCGGCACGTGGTGAGGTTTCGTACGACGGGAGCGGCCCTGCTCACCGCGGCGGTCGCGGTGACCGTGCCCGTGGTGCTGACCGGCGGGCCGGGCACCGCCCCGGCCGTGGGCGGCGGCCAGGGGACCGGCGCCGCCGGCCAGGGGGCGCCGGTCGCGTCCGCGTCCGCGACAGGCTCGGGTGACACGGTCGCCGTGCCGGCGAACCTCGTCCCTGACATGGTCGGCAAGAGCGTCGAGGAGGGCGGCGCCGTCCTGAAGGAGGCCGGCTACACGGTGCGGGTCACGAAGGTCGTCAGCGACAGGGATCCTGCGGGGACGGTCGTCGGCCAGACGCCGGCTCCCGGAACGAGCGCTCCCCCCGGGGCGGCGGTCACGCTGATCGTCGCCGCGACGGCCGCGCCGACCCCCGACACCACGGCGGGTACGGAGAGCCCGGGGATGCCCCAGGACCTCGGCGACCTCGGCGACGGCCGGACGCTCGGCGGTGTGCACGTCGGCTACCTGCCCGAGGGGCTCGAATGGGGCAAGTGGTCCGGGAAAGACGGGTTCGGCACGCGGAGCTACACCACCAGCTGGGTGGAGCCGGGGCTGGAACCCGGCATGTACAGCGTCCAGATGGTCGTCTACCGGAAGGATGCCGCCAAACAGTTCGCGAAGCGGCTCCAGGGCTTCGCCGCCCAGGGCGCGAAGCCGGTCGAGGCCGGCGGGAGGAAGGCGTACCTGGTCAGCCTGTCGGAGGGCGGCGACCAGGTCAACGACGGGGGCACCCGGACGATCGCGTGGACCCTCGCGCCCGGAGTCGGGGTCGAGGTCATGATGAGCCCCGACTACGTGGCCAAGCTCGGCGGCGCCGCGGCCGACAGGGAGCTCAAGAAGATCGCCGCAGAGGTCGCCCTCGCCAAGTGACCCCGCCGGTCCCACCGCCTCCACGCCCTGGCCGGGGCCGGTAGGCGGTGGGTCATCTTTGTAGTGCCAGCTGGGTCATCTTTGTACTCGCGGCTGGGTGAGATTGGTAGTGTGCCCGGATGGGCCGTGATTCCTACATCCCGCGACTCGTGGATCCGATCATCGACGGTGTCTTCGGGACCCTGCCGGCGATCATGTTGGTCGGTCCGCGGGCCACCGGGAAGACCACCACGGCGCAACGACACGCCGAAACGGTGGTGCGGCTCGATCGGGACAGTGAGAACGCCGCCTTCCTCGCAGATCCGGACGTGGCCCTGCGCGGGCTCAAGGAGCCCGTCCTGCTGGATGAGTGGCAGGTCGTTCCCGAGGTGCTCGGAGCGGTCAAACGAGCGGTGGACGACGATCACCGGCCAGGTCGCTTCATCCTCACCGGCTCCGTCTGGTCGGACTTCGGTGGCCGGACCTGGCCCGGGACTGGGCGGGTCGTCCGCATCGACATGATGGGGCTGGCGGTCAAGGAGCTCGCGGGCAGCACCGAGAGGCCTCCGTTCGCCGACCTGCTCGCTCAGGGCCGGATCGGGGAACTCGCCGCGCCGGCGCAGCCGCCCGACCTGGCCGGCTACGTCGACCTGGCGTTGCGCAGCGGCTTTCCCGAGGCTCAGCGGATGCCCGCTCCGGTCCGGCTGCGATGGCTGGACAGCTACATCGAGCAGACCCTCACGCGGGACATCGAGACCCTGGACGGACGGCGCGACCCCGTCCGCCTTCGGGCCTATCTGGAGGCGCTGGCCCTCAACACCGCGGGTGTGGTCACGGACAAGACGCTTTACGACGCGGCGGCCGTCAACGCCCGCACGGGAGAGGCGTACGAGCGTCTCCTGCGTGATCTCCTCATCGCCGACAAGGTTCCCGCCTGGTTCAGCAACCGGCTGAAGCGGCTGATTCGCGGGCCCAAGCGGTATCTCGTCGACCCGGCCCTGGTCGCGGCCCTGCTGCGGGTGGACGGGCATGCGCTCATCCGCGACGGCGATCTGCTCGGCCGGTTGCTGGACACCTTCGTGGTCCAGCAGCTACGCGTGGAGGTGCCGGTGTGCGACAGCCGGCCCCGCATCTACCACCTGCGTCAGGACCAGGGACGGCACGAGGTCGACATCGTCCTGGAGCTCGGTATGGGGAGAGTGATCGGCATCGAGGTCAAGGCGGCGGCCACCCCACGCCACGACGACGCGAAGCACCTGCGGTGGCTGCGGGACGAGCTGGGCGACCGATTCGTGGCCGGTGTCGTCCTGCACACCGGCCCGCGCGTCCACGAGATGGACGAGAGGATCGTCGCCGCCCCCATCTGCGTCCTGTGGTCCTGAGACCCGCACAGCGCGGGAGAGCCGGGCGTTGGCCGTGTTTCGGCTGGTCACAGGCGTGGCGGAGGCCCGGCCCCGCGTGGTGGGGGACCGGGCCTCCGTGCCTGGTTCGTGACGCCGGCGCGCCTGTTCGCCGCGATGCGCTTCGGTCGCTCAGCGCTTCGGTTTCAGTGCGCCTCGGCCAGGAGCTTGGTCACCCGGCTGACGCCCTCGACCAGGTCGTCGTCGCCCAGCGCGTACGACAGGCGGAAGTAGCCCGGAGTGCCGAACGCCTCGCCGGGCACCAGCGCGACCTCGGCCTCCTCCAGGATCAGCTCGGCCAGCTCGGCCGAGGTCTGCGGGCGCCTGCCGCGAAGCTCCTTGCCCAGCAGCGCCTTCACCGACGGGTACGCGTAGAACGCGCCGAACGGCTCGGGGCAGACCACGCCGGGGATCTCGTTGAGCATCCGGACCATGGTCTGGCGGCGCCGGTCGAAGGCCGCCCGCATCTCGGCGACGGCGGACAGGTCGCCGGAGACGGCGGCGAGCGCGGCGGCCTGGGCGACGTTGGAGACGTTCGAGGTGGCGTGGGACTGCAGGTTCGTCGCCGCCTTGACCACGTCGGCGGGGCCGATCAGCCAGCCCACCCGCCAGCCGGTCATCGCGTACGTCTTGGCCACGCCGTTCAGCACGACGACCCGGTCGCGCAGCTCGGGCACGGCGGTGGCGATGCTGGAGAACTTCGCCTCGCCGTAGACCAGGTGCTCGTAGATCTCGTCGGTGACGACCCACAGGCCCTTGTCGAGCGCCCAGCGGCCGATCTCCTCGACCTGGGCGGGGGTGTAGACGGCCCCCGTGGGGTTCGACGGCGAGACGAACAGCAGCACCTTGGTGCGGTCGGTCAGCTTCTCCTCCAGCTGCTCGACCGAGGCCAGATAACCGGTCGTCTCGTCGGTGACCACGTCGACCTGGACGCCGCCGGCGAGCTTGATCGCCTCCGGGTACGTCGTCCAGTACGGCGCCACGACCAGGACCTCGTCACCCGGGTCGAGCAGCGTGGCGAAGGCCTCGTAGACCGCCTGCTTGCCGCCGTTCGTCACCAGGACCTGGGCGGCCTCGACCTGGAACCCGCTGTCGCGCAGCGTCTTTTCCGCGATCGCCTGCTTGAGCTCGGGCAGGCCCCCGGCCGGGGTGTACTTGTGGAACCTGGGGTTCCGGCACGCCTCGACGGCCGCCTCGACGATGTAGCCGGGCGTGGGGAAGTCGGGCTCGCCGGCGCCGAAGCCGATGACCGGGCGACCGGCCGCCTTCATCGCCTTGGCCTTGGCGTCCACGGCCAGAGTCGCGGACTCGGAGATCGCGGAAATACGCGCGGAGATGCGAGGTCGGGTCATGGCTCCATCGTTCCAGACGCGCCACGCGGTTTCGTCTCCATATCCAGGATGCGGACGGGTTCTCGCGGTAGGTTTGAACCGCACGAACGGCACTCGGGCCGCCTCTCCGGGCGGCGCGGCGACCACGTGGTTCGACGGACTGGTGAATCCCGCGTACACTTCACCGACTAGTGGGCCACGTGAACGACGGGACGGACGCTTCTCCGCGTTTCTCGGGTATCGTGGTGCACGGCTTAGGGCACTAGCGCAATTGGTAGCGCACCGGTCTCCAAAACCGGCGGTTGGGGGTTCGAGTCCCTCGTGCCCTGCGGAGTGCGGTCCGCGCAACAATGGCGTGAAAGCGCGCCGCAACTGCGACGGACACGACGGATCAGGTGAGGACTGTGGCGATCGATACCCGCGGCGAGACCGCTGGCAAGCCAGGCAAGCCGACCAGTGAGAAGAAGGCAAAGCGCACCTCGCCCGCTCTTTTCTATCGGCAGGTCGTCGCCGAGCTGCGCAAGGTCATCTGGCCCAGGCGCACTGAGCTGATCTCTTACACGGTAGTTGTCCTGGTCTTCGTCGTGATCATGGTTGGGCTCGTGTTCGGGATCGATACGCTGCTGGGTAAGGGTGTGCTCTGGCTCTTCGGCGGATCCTGATCCCGCCCGAGACGTCGCAGCGCGTCAAGACACCAAGCGAAGAAGGAAGAGTCCCGTGTCCGAGTCCCCGATGCCGGCCGACCGCTCCCATGACGAGGATGACGAGTGGGGCACCGAGCAGGACGAGGCCGTAGCAGAGGCCGAGGAGACCACGGTCGCCGACTCAGACGGTGGTGACGGCGGCGAAGACGCGGCTGAGGCCGCCCCGCAGGTCGACGAGGACGGTGACGTCCTCCCGGATGTCGACCCGGTCGAGGAGTTCAAGCGCCAGCTTCGCGGTCAGTTCGGCGAGTGGTACGTCATCCACTCGTACGCCGGTTACGAGAACCGGGTGAAGCAGAACATCGAGAGCCGCATCGGGTCCCTCAACATGGAGGACTTCATCTTCCAGGTCGAGGTGCCGACCCACACGATCACGGAGTTCAAGGGCGGCAAGAAGACTCCGATCAAGGAGCGCGTGCTTCCTGGTTACGTCCTGGTCCGGATGGACCTGACCGACGAGTCCTGGGCCGCGGTGCGCAACACGCCCGGTGTGACCGGCTTCGTCGGCTTGTCCAACAAGCCGAGCCCGCTGAACCTCGACGAGGTCGCCAAGCTGCTCGCGCCGGAGCCTTCCGAGGAAGTCAAGAAGGCCACGACCAAGACGACCACCGCGACCGTCGACTTCGAGGTCGGCGAGTCCGTCACGGTCATGGACGGGCCGTTCGCCACGCTGCCGGCCACGGTCAGCGAGATCAGCGCCGAGTCGCAGAAGCTCAAGGTCCTCGTCTCGATCTTCGGTCGAGAGACCCCGGTTGAGCTGTCGTTCAACCAGGTCTCGAAGATCTGACCGTCTCGCGTAGACTCGATAGCCGTCCTCACGCACGCCCTGCTTCGGCGTGCCTGTGAGGCTTTTGTAGGACAAAGGACCCGGAGAAGGACAAATGCCTCCAAAGAAGAAAGTCGCGGCCCTGGTGAAGGTCCAGCTTCCCGCTGGACAGGCCACCCCCGCGCCGCCGGTCGGTACCGCGCTCGGTCCGCACGGCGTCAACATCATGGACTTCGTCAAGCAGTACAACGCGGCGACGGAGGCCCAGCGGGGCAACATCATCCCCGTCGAGATCACCATCTTCGAAGACCGCAGCTTCACCTTCATCACGAAGACGCCGCCGGCGCCCGAGCTGATCAAGAAGGCCGCCGGTCTGCAGAAGGGCAGCGCGAACCCGCACAAGGACAAGGTGGGCAAGCTGACCCGCGAGCAGCTTCGCCAGATCGCCGAGACCAAGCTGCAGGACCTCAACGCCAACGACGTCGAGGCCGCCGAGAAGATCATCGCCGGCACCGCCCGTTCCATGGGCATCACGATCGCCGACTGACGATCTCCGCGAGGGCTCGTAAGCGCCCGAGGCGCCGCGCCGGAGGCGCGGCAATCCAACGCTGTGGGAGGGCCGAAGCGCAGGCCCGGACCACGATCTCCATGAGGAGCATGAAGTGAAGCGCAGCAAGAACTGGAAGAACGCGGCGGCCGAGGTCGACCGCGCGGCCCTGTACAACCCGCTCGACGGCGTACGGCTGGCCAAGAAGACCGCGACCACGAAGTTCGACGCGACCGTCGAGGTCGCCCTGCGGCTGGGTGTCGACCCCCGCAAGGCCGACCAGATGGTCCGCGGCACCGTCAACCTCCCGCACGGCACCGGCAAGACCGCCCGGGTCCTGGTCTTCGCGACCGGTGACCGTGCCGAGGAGGCCCGCGCGGCGGGCGCCGACATCGTCGGCTCCGACGAGCTGATCGACGAGGTGTCCAAGGGCCGTCTCGACTTCGACGCGGTCGTCGCCACTCCGGACCTGATGGGCAAGGTCGGTCGCCTGGGCCGCGTGCTCGGCCCCCGCGGCCTCATGCCGAACCCGAAGACCGGCACCGTCACGCCCGACGTGGCCAAGGCCGTCACCGACATCAAGGGCGGAAAGATCGAGTTCCGGGTCGACCGGCACGCGAACCTGCACTTCATCATCGGCAAGGCGTCCTTCGACGACCGTCAGCTCGTGGAGAACTACGCCGCGGCGCTGGACGAGGTCCTGCGTCTCAAGCCGTCGGCGGCCAAGGGCCGTTACCTCAAGAAGGTCACCTTCACCACGTCCATGGGCCCGGGCATCCCGGTCGACCCCAACGTGACGCGGGCGATGACCGCCGAGATCGACGCCTGAGCCGTCGCTCCGGACCGCACGACGACGGAAGCCCCCGCCCTCACCGGGCGGGGGCTTCCGCGCGTCTTGGGCAGATCACGAGCTTTCGTGCGTCTTCCGATAATCAGACGGCGAATAAACTCGGCGCGTGACCGTAGAGCGCAGGGATTCCGTCGATCACATCCTCGACCAGTGGCGGCGCGAGCGGCCCGACCTGGATCTGTCGGCCATGGGGATCTTCGGTCGTCTCGCCCAGGTGACCCGGGTGATCGAGGGAAGGGTCGAGGAGGTTCTCGACCGGCACGGCCTGCGCCCGGGGGACTTCGACGTGCTGGCCGCGCTGCGCCGTTCCGGCCCGCCGTACACGCTGATTCCGTCCGAGTTGTCGGACACGGTGATGATGTCGCGCGCCGGCATGACGAGCCGGCTCGACCGGCTGGAGGCCGCCGGGCTGGTCGAGCGCAGTCTCGACCCGGCCGACCGGCGCAGCTTCAAGATCACGTTGTCGGAGAAGGGGCGCGAGGTGATCGACGCGACCCTCACCGACCACGCGGCGAACCTCGCCCGGCTCGCGTCGGGGCTGCCGCCGCGGGACGCCGCCACGCTCGACCGGTTGCTGCGCGACCTGCTCACGTCGCTGGCCTGACATGCTCGCCGGCTCATCGGCGTACGCCGCGGCGCCAGACACCCGCGATGGCACGGGTGGCGGTGATGTCGCGGGTCGGGTCGCCGTCCACCAGCAGCAGGTCCGCGCGCATGCCCGGCGCGATCCGCCCCCGGTCGTGGAGCCCGAAGTGCCGGGCGGGGACGCTGGTGGCCGCCGCGAGCGCCTCCTCGGGGGTGAGGCCGGCCTCGGTGAGGAGCGGCAGTTCGCGATGCATGCTCGCGCCGTGCAGCGGGGCGAAGAAGTTCGCGTCCGTGCCTGCCAGCAGGGGCACGCCCGCGCGGTGCAGGGCCAAGGCCGCGTGCGCGGCGTTCACCATGCCCTGGGGGTGCACGGGTACGGCGCCGGCGTCGTCGCGGACGGCCGCCCGCGCGTGGTCGGGCAGCCGCGACGCGACCCGCTCGTCCCGGACGAGTTCCGCCCCGCCCGTCCCGCCGGTGATCGCCTCGATGTAGCTCAGCGTGCTGACCACGAACACTCCGCGGGCGGCGGCCCGCGCCGCCAGCATCTCGACGGCGGGATCACCGGGCGGGGCATCGTGGACGACGTGCGCCAGGCCGTCGACTCCCGCCTCGATCGCGACAGTGGCGTCTCGCACGGTCGCCACGTGGGCGATGGTCGCCAGGCCCGCAGCGTGCCCGGCCTCGACGAGCGCGGCGACGACATCCGGGCCGAGGACCGGCAGGTCGAGCCCCGCCGCTGAGCCGTCGTCCACGACGATTTTCAGATAGTCGATGCCCTCCGCCAGCCGGGCCTCGACGAACGCCTTCGCCTGCCCGGCGTCGGCGATCGTGTCGAAGGCGCCCACGGCGTCGCCGAGGTGAGCGACGGCCGCGGCCTCCGCGGCCATGATCTGGCTGGGGTGGCCGTTCGGTGCGGTGGCCAGGACGCCGGCACTGCGCAGGTCGGCCACGTCGTCCCGCTCGGCGGCGAGCCTCCGCTGCCTGGCGAGGTTGGACGGCAGGCAGAACATGTCGAGCTCTGTCGTCACCCCGAAGGCCAGCGCCTGGGCGAGCATGCCGTCGGAGACGTGGGTGTGCGCGTCGATCAGGCCGGGGAGGACCGTCCTGCCCGTTCCGTCGATCTCGGCGTCCACCCGTCGTCCGTCGTACTCGGCGATGAGGTCGTCCTCGACGAGCACGTTCGCCCGGGGGATCGTCCGTTCGCCGTCGAAGACGCGCACGTCCCGAATCAGGGTACGCATGCCTGTTCTCCTCGTTCGATGTCAGATAGTACGGATGCTAACTATCTAGCCGCAAACTACCGTGTTTGTGCAGGGATTGTGTAGGGCTCATGGTGGTTCGTCCGGAGCGACGCGCCCGGCGCGTTAGGCGCATAGGGTCAAGGGCAGGTAAAGGGGGAAACCGAAGGGATGGACACAATGCGACGACTACTGGTGGCCGCCGGGGCGGTGGCCGCGATCACGGTCGCGGGATGCGGGACGACCGCGACTCCGTCTCTCCAGAACGCGCAGCTCTCGGCGGCCGAGGTCATCCAGCAGACCGCGCAGAAGGCCGACGAGGTCAACACCTATGCCGCGGACCTCGTAGTCAACGTGACCGACGCCAAGGGCGGTCAGGGTGGGGTCGTCCAGGGGACGATGCTCTACCAGAAGACCCCGCAGATCGCCTCCGACATCAACCTCAGCCAGGTGTCGTTCAACGGGCAGAACGTGCCCGGCGGCGTGCGGGTGATCCTCCAGGGCGACGTGGCGTACGTGAAGCTCGACATGCTCAAGACCCTGGTGGGCGCCACCAAGCCGTGGATCAGGCTCGACCTGAAGCAGCTCGGCTCGCAGGCCGGTGTGAACGTCGACCAGTTCCTCGGCCAGGCCCAGCAGTTCGACCTGAAGACGAGCGCCGCCCTGCTGACGGCGTCCAAGGACGTGAAGTCCGTCGGCAGCGAGCAGGTCGGCGGGGTGGACACGACCCACTACTCGGGCACGTTCCCGGTCGACGAGGCGGTCAAGCAGCTTCCCGAGGAGCAGCGCGGGCGCCTGCAGGGCGAGCTCGCGAGCGCCAAGGACGTCAGGTTCGACGCGTGGATCGACGCCCAGGGCCTGCCTCGCAAGGTCGAGCTGAGCGGCGGCAAGCCGGACGCCGGCACGTTCAAGGCCACCGCGATGTTCAAGTCGTTCAACGAGCCGGTCTCGATCGAGGCGCCGGCCGCCGACCAGGTGGGCGAACTGCCGCAGACGCTGCAGCAGCCGTCCGGCCTCGGCGGCTGATTTGGCGTCCAGACGGTTGACAACGTAGTCTGTCTCCTGCCGAAGACCGCCGGTCGTCGCCGGGCGTACAGCCCGGTACCGAAGGATCCACGTTGAGTGGACGGCCCGCGTAGGTGTGGAGACGCTTGAGGACGTTCGACGTCCGTCCAAGCCCCGTGCGCCTGCGCCGGGGCTTGTCTGTTTTCCGAGGGCCTTCGCCGGCGGCACATCTGGAAGGAGGCCCATGGCGAAGGCGGAGAAGAGCGTCGCGATCGCCGAGCTCAAGAGTGAGTTCGAGGGATCCAGCGCCGCCGTTCTGACCGAATACCGCGGTCTCACCGTCGCTCAGCTCAAGCAGCTGCGCGTTTCTCTCGGTGGGAATGCGAAGTTCGCCGTGGCGAAGAACACGCTCACCAAGATCGCGGCCAACAACGCCGGGATCACCGCCCTGGACGACCTGTTCCAGGGCCCGACCGCCATCGCGTTCGTCAAGGGCGACGTCGTGGAGGCGGCCAAGGGTCTGCGTGACTTCGCCAAGGCCAATCCCCTCCTGGTGATCAAGGGCGGCGTCGTCGACGGCAAGTCGATGACCCCCGACGAGATCACGAAGCTTGCCGACCTTGAGTCCCGTGAGGTGCTCCTCGCGAAGCTGGCCGGTGCGCTGAAGGCCAAGCAGTCCCAGGCTGCCGCCACCTTCGCCGCGCTGCCCACCACCATGGCTCGACTGGCCGAGGCTCTGCGCGCCAAGCGCGAAGAGGCCGGCGAGTAGGTCCGCGTAGCGGACGGGGGGAAGCGCGCACCGCGGTCCCTTTTCACTTTTAGCTAGACCCACTGGAGGAACACATCATGGCGAAGCTCAGCACCGACGAGCTGCTCGAGTCCTTCAAGGAGATGACCCTCCTTGAGCTGTCCGAGTTCGTGAAGGTCTTCGAGGAGACCTTCGACGTCAAGGCCGCCGCTCCGGTCGCCGTGGCCGCCGCCCCGGCCGCCGGTGGCGCCGGTGGCGCTGCCGAGGAGGCCGAGGAGCAGGACGAGTTCGACGTCATCCTCGAGGCCGCCGGCGACAAGAAGATCCAGGTCATCAAGGAGATCCGCGCCCTGACGAGCCTGGGCCTCAAGGAGGCCAAGGACCTCGTGGACGGCGCTCCGAAGCCGGTCTTCGACGGCAAGGTCAACAAGGAGCAGGCCGAGAAGGCGAAGGCTGCCCTCGAGGGCGCCGGCGCGACCGTCACCGTCAAGTAAGACGGTCTCGCAACACGCTTCACCGAAGGGGCGGGTCCATCCAGGTGCCGGATGGGACCGCCCCTTTCGCGTGTCCGGAAGTCGCGTGCGATCCAGACCCTTATGAGCAGGTCGGACCCGTTGATCTATCGTGCGGACGTAGGCTCCGCGCGACATGATCGGGCCGAGACCACCGGTGCTCAGGAGGTGCGGGGATGCGGCGCGCGCTGACCGTCGGGCTCGTTCTCCTGGTGGCCGTGTCGGCCCTGGCGGTTCTGCGCCTGGTCCGGGCCCGTACGGAGGCCCTGGCGGCGGAACAGGACCGCGAGATGGCCGTGAGGGCCGCCGCGGCGCACGCCGTGAGTCTCATGTCCATCGACCACCGCCGCATCGACGACGACATCAAGCGCGCGCTGGCCACCTCCACGGGCCCCGAGCGGGCACGGTACGCCGCCGGGCAGGCGGCGCTGAGGGATGCCACGCTGAAGAACAAGGCCGTCCAGACGGGGGTCCTGCGGGCCTCCGCGCTCGCCTCCCTCGACGACGGCCGGCGTACGGCGCAGGTGCTGATCGTCGGCGACGCGGTGATCCACTGGGAGGACGGCAGGAAGGCCCCGCCCGAGGAGCGCTTCTTCCGCTGGCGCATGGACGTCACGAACGCCTCGGGCCTGTGGCTGGTCTCCCGCGCGGAGCTGGTGCAGTGAGGCGCATCCTGGTGTCGCTGACGGCCCTCCTCGCGGCCGGGCTGGCCGTCGCCGCCGTGTGGCTGCTGCTCGACCTGCGCCGCCTCCAGACCGCCGAGACGGCCTCTCGGGAGGCCCTGGCGGCCGCCCGATCCTACGCGCCCGACATGCTGTCGTACGACTACCGTACGATCGACCGGGACATGCTGAGGGCGGGCGCGCACGCCACCGGGCAGCTGGCGGAGCACTACCGGACGCTCGCGGAGACACTCGGCCCGCGGGCGCGCGAGCGGCGGACGGTCCAGCACGCCGTCGTGGCGGCCGCCGGCGTGGAGTCGGCGACGCCGGAAGAGGTCCGGGTGCTGCTGTTCGTGAACATGGTCACGACGCGCTCAGGACCGGGCCAAGAGGAGCCGAAGCAGCAGGTCAGCCAGGGGAGAGCGCGCCTGGTCATGGTGACACAGGGCGACGGCTGGCGGGCCTCCCGGCTGTCCACGCTCCTGGGTGACACGCCCGTCCCCTGAGCCCGTGGCTAAATTGTTAGCAAAGAAGACGTTTAGGCCAGGGCTATGGCTGGGTATCCAGGGGCATGGCGGCGTCGACCCATGGTCAGCGTTGGCCCGTTCGTGTGACTGAGCGTTACCCGTCTCCGGTCCCGGGTAGGGACTGGGTCCCGGCGCTCGCTCGGTCCCAAGGGCGGGAAAAACCCAGCGTGACGCCCGTCGGTTAGGCGAATTGTCGGCTCTCGGGCTTGACGTTTCGGCGCTGACGGGTGATGCTGCCACCAACGTGGAGCGCAGAGCGATAGCGGAGTGGACAGGTGTATGCCGATCGGCTACACTGCCCCTTTGCGCTGCCCTTTGACGACCGTCTCTCTGAGTAACTCTTAGTCCTGGTCGTCTGGCGTGCGTGTAGTCAGTCCGCGAGCCCTCGGAAGGACATCTGTTGGCAGCCTCGCGCAACGCCTCCGCCGTACCCGCCGGTCCCCGTACCGTGTCGTTCGCACGTATCGAGGAGCCGCTCGAAGTACCCGACCTTCTCGCCCTGCAGACCGAGTCCTTTGATTGGCTGCTCGGAAACGAGAGATGGAAGGGCCGGGTTGAGGCGGCTCGCCAGGCCGGGCGCAAGGACGTCCCGGCCCAGTCGGGTCTCGAAGAGATCTTCGAGGAGATCAGTCCCATCGAGGACTTCTCCGGAACCATGTCCCTGTCGTTCCGGGACCACAGGTTCGAGCCGCCCAAGTACTCAGTCGATGAGTGCAAAGACAAGGACATGACCTACTCCGCCCCGATGTTCGTCACGGCGGAGTTCATCAATAACACCACAGGTGAGATCAAGAGCCAGACGGTGTTCATGGGCGACTTCCCGCTCATGACGTCGAAGGGCACGTTCATCATCAACGGCACCGAGCGTGTCGTGGTCTCCCAGCTCGTCCGGTCGCCCGGTGTCTACTTCGACCGCTCGGTCGACAAGACCTCCGACAAGGACCTGTTCGGCTGCCGGGTGATCCCGTCGCGTGGCGCGTGGCTCGAGTTCGAGATCGACAAGCGGGACAGCGTCGGCGTGCGCATCGACCGCAAGCGCAAGCAGCCGGTCACCGTGCTGCTCAAGGCGCTCGGCTGGACCAGCGACCAGATTCTGGAGCGTTTCGGCCAGTACGAGTCGATGCGGGCGACCCTGGAGAAGGACCACACCTCCGGTCAGGACGACGCGCTGCTGGACATCTACCGCAAGCTGCGTCCGGGTGAGCCGCCGACCAAGGAGTCGGCGCAGGCGTTGCTGGAGAACCTGTACTTCAACCCGAAGCGTTACGACCTGGCCAAGGTCGGCCGCTACAAGATCAACAAGAAGCTGGGCGTCCAGGCCGACATCACCCAGGGCACGCTGACCGACGAGGACATCGTGTCCACCATCGAGTACATCGTCCGGCTGCACGCCGGCGAGGAGACGATGGGCCCGGACAACTCGGTGGTCGTCGAGACCGACGACATCGACCACTTCGGCAACCGCCGTCTGCGCAGCGTCGGCGAGCTGATCCAGAACCAGGTCCGCCTGGGCCTGGCCCGCATGGAGCGCGTCGTGCGCGAGCGCATGACCACGCAGGACGTCGAGGCGATCACGCCGCAGACCCTGATCAACATCCGCCCGGTCGTGGCGTCGATCAAGGAGTTCTTCGGCACCTCGCAGCTGTCGCAGTTCATGGACCAGACCAACCCGCTGGCCGGCCTGACGCACAAGCGGCGTCTGTCGGCCCTCGGCCCGGGTGGTCTGTCGCGTGAGCGCGCGGGCTTCGAGGTCCGCGACGTGCACCCGTCCCACTACGGCCGCATGTGCCCGATCGAGACGCCGGAAGGCCCGAACATCGGCCTCATCGGCTCGCTGTCCTCCTACGGGCGGGTCAACTCGTTCGGCTTCGTCGAGACCCCGTACCGCCGCGTCGTCGACGGCCGGGTCACCGAGGAGATCGACTACCTGACCGCGGACGAGGAGGACCGGCACGTCGTCGCGCAGGCCAACACGGCCCTGAACGCCGACGGCACCTTCGCCGAGACCCGCGTGCTCGCCCGCCGCAAGGGCGGCGAGTTCGAGGCGGTCCACCCGTCCGAGGTCGACTACATGGACGTCTCGCCGCGTCAGATGGTGTCGGTGGCGACCGCCATGATCCCGTTCCTGGAGCACGACGACGCCAACCGCGCGCTGATGGGTTCGAACATGCAGCGTCAGTCGGTGCCGCTGCTGAAGAGCGAGGCGCCGCTGGTCGGGACCGGTATGGAGTACCGTGCCG
>NZ_JABBXA010000002.1:418350-798438 GCF_014161445.1 Microbispora sp. H13382 | reverse complement strand
ACGCCGCCGAGCGCGCCGCGGGCAGGCACGCGGCGCCGCCCGCCGCCGGGCCCCCGCGGCCGCGGCCCCGCCGGTCCGCGCTCGTACGGCTGCGCCCCCTGCTGGTGTTCTGCGTGCTGCTGGCGGGGATGTTCGGCACCGGTGTGCGGACCTACCACTCGGTGCCCGGCGAGGTGCTGTACCCGCTGAAGAGGCTGGCGGAGTCGACGGTGCTCGACCTCGCGTACAGCGAGGAGGAGCTGGCGAAACGGGAGATGGTGGCGGCACGGCAGCGGGCGGCCGAGACCGCCTCGCTGGTGGGCACGTCCGCCCCCGACAGCCGCCGCCTGATCGCGCAGACTCTCGACGACATGGAGACGACCACCAGGGCCGCGCTCAGCCGCGTGGCCCGGCGGGGACAGACCTCCGGCGATGCCCGTAAGTTCGCCCGTGAACAGCACAATCTGGTGGAGCCGCTGCTGCCGAAGCTCGACCAGGAAAATCGCGATAAAGCGAACCAGTATCTGAGTTATATCGACTCGTTCACGGGTTCCGGACGTTGACACGTCATGTCCCGCTCACACCCTGGTCCCGTTCCCGGCACCGTCCGGCGGTTAAGCTGATGAGCCATGAGGCGGCTATTGCGACGGCGGGAAGCGGCGGAAATCGCCGGTGAGGTGGCGGCCGCCGCGGCGGTGTCCGCCCCCGAGGTCGTCCCCGACCTCACGGCTGCGGCGTTCTTCGACGTGGACAACACGATGATGCGCGGCGCCTCGATCTACCACTTCGCCCGGGGACTGGCGGCGCGCGGCCTGTTCACCAGCCGTGACCTCATGAAGTTCGCGCTCGGGCAGGCGTGGTTTCGCGTACGGGGCAACGAGAACCCCGAGCACATCGCGAAGGCCAAGGAGATGGCCCTCGCCTTCGTCGCCGGGCTGAAGGTGGACGAGGTCGTCCGGCTGGGCGAGGAGATCTACGACGACGTGATGGCCGACCGCGTGTGGCAGGGCACCCGCGCGCTGGCCCAGGCGCACCTCGACGCCGGGCAGCGCGTGTGGCTGGTCACCGCCACACCGGTCGAGCTGGCCCGGGTCATCGCGCAGCGGCTCGGGCTCACCGGCGCGCTCGGCACCGTCGCCGAGACCGCCGACGGCGCCTACACCGGCAGGCTCGTGGGCGACCTGCTGCACGGCCCGGCCAAGGCCGAGGCCGTCCGGGCGCTGGCGCGCCGTGAGGGTCTCGACCTCGCGCGCTGCTCGGCCTACAGCGACTCGGCCAACGACCTGCCCATGCTCTCCCTGGTAGGGCATGCGCACGCGATCAACCCGGACAGCGAACTGCGCGAGCACGCCAGGGAGAACGGCTGGGACATCCGCGACTTCCGCACGGGCCGGAAGGCGACGATGATCGGCCTGCCGATCGCCGCGACCGCGGGGGCCATCGCGGGCGGCGTCGCCGCCGGCATCGCGCTGCGCCGCCACTACCGCTCCGTCGTCTGACCACGCGCCCGGCGTGCCCCGCGGGGATCCTCCCACGCCCCTCAGGGCGGCCGTGAGCGGTGGTCAGGCCACGGGCCGGTCCGCCACGGCCCGCATGATCAGGGCGGTCAGCTCCCGGTTCACCAGCTCGGGGCGTTCGTAGCCGATCATGTGCCCGGTGCCGGGGATGCGGACGAACCGGGCGCCCGGCAGCGCCTCGGCGATCCTGCGGCTGTGGGCGAGCGGAGTGAGCCGGTCCCGCTCGCCCACCATGACGAGCGTCTTCACGGTCTCCAGCGCCTTCAGCGCGGCGTGCTTGTCGTGCACCCGGAAGTCCCGGAAGAACCCGACCATGACCTCCGTGGGCGTCGCCGTGGCCATCGCGTTCACCACTCGGATGTGCCGGCGGCTCGCTCCCCTGCCGAAGGCGACGTATCGGGTCACCGGCAGGTTCGTCCAGCCCTTCAACCGGGGACGCGCGTCGATGACCGCGGCACGGGCCATCATGTTCTCGAACACCGATGTCGCGACGCGGGGAGCCAGCCGCCCGAACGGCCCCGGGAGACCGAAGGTGCTGGTGTCGAGCCCGCCGGACGAGGTGCTGAGCAGCGCCGCGCCCACCACCCGCGACTCGGTCAGGCCGGGATGCCGGCCCGCGAGCGCCATGATCGTCATGCCGCCCATCGAGTGGCCGACGAGGACGACGGGCAGCCCCTCCGGCACGGCGGCCTCGATGACGGCGGCCAGGTCGTCGCCCAGCCGGTCGATCGTGTACGTCTCCAGCGCCCCGGCCGAGGAGTCGCCGTGCCCGCGCTGGTCGTAGAAGACGAGCGTGCCCAGGCCCGCCAGGGCCTCGCGCTGGAGCTGCCAGCAGTGCCGGTTCATCAGCCAGCCGTGCGCGAAGACGACGGCGCACCGGGGATCGGGATGGTCGTCGATCTCGACGGCCAGACGTACCCCGTCGTCGGTCGTGACCGTCGTCCGGCGCGCGGACGCGCCGTCCGGAGCCTGTGCGGCCTTCGCCCGTCTGGTCTGGACGCGTCGCGCGGTGCCGATCGCCAGGCCGAGGGCGAGCCCGGCGAGGGCGGCCTTCCGCCCCTTGTTCATGGTGCTCCTCCGGGGATGAGGGTGAGCACACCATACCGACCAGTAGGTCGCTTTGTTAGACCCGGTCCCTATGCGATGTCAGACGCCCTTGCCGAAGCGGCAGGAGCCTCTGTTGTCACATCACCATCGGGGGGAACGCCGGTCCCCGGCGCAGCCGCAGGGCGTCGAGCTGCCCCTGCATGATCTCCCGGACGTGGTCGGTCAGGTCGAAGACCAGCATGGGGTCGTCGGCCTCCTCCGGGGCGTACTCGTCGGTCCGGATCGGCTCGCCGAACTCGATCAGCCACTTCGACGGCAGCGGAAGCAGGCCGAGCGGCCCGAGCCAGGGGAACAGCGGCGTGATCGGCAGGTACGGCAGGCCGAGCAGCCGGGCGAGCGACGGGAGGTCACCGATCTTGGGGTAGATCTCCTCCGCCCCCACGATGGCACACGGCACGATCGGCACCCCGGCCCTGATCGCCGACGCGACGAACCCGCCCCGGCCGAACCGCTGGAGCCGGTAGCGCTCGGAGAACGGCTTGCCGATGCCCTTGAATCCCTCGGGGAAGACGCCGACGACCTCGCCCTTGCGCAGCAGCCGGTCGGCGTCCTCGGGGCACGCGAGCGTGTGCCCGGACTTGCGGGCCAGGTGCCCGAGCACGGGCAGCTGGTAGACCAGGTGGGCGCCGAGCAGACGCAGCGGCCTGCCCAGCTCGTCGTGCATCGCGACCTGCAGCATCAGCGCGTCCACGGGCAACGTGCCGGAATGGTTGGCCACGATCAGCGCGCCGCTGTCGGCCGGCACGTTGCCCAGGCCGAGGGCCTCGGTCCTGAACCAGTGCCGGTAGAGCGGGCGCAACGCCTCCAGCAGCACCCTCTCGTTGAGCTCGGGGTCGTAGCCGAACTCGTCGACCTCGTACTCGCCGGTGATCCTGCGCCGCAGGAAGGCGAACAGCTCGGCGAGCCGCCCGTCGGCCGTGCCTCCGGCCGCGCCCTCCGCCGTGTGCCGGTCCCGGAAGTCGTCCATCAGCGTCCCGTCAGGAGATCGGCCAGCCAGTCGACCACGGCGCGCGGCAGCTCGCCGGGGCCGCCGCGGGAGCGGAGGAAGTCGTCGAACGCCGCCGCGGTGCTGTACTTCGGCCGCCAGCCGAGCTCGGCGGCGAGCCTGGTGGTGTCCACCGCGCGGCCGTGGCTCATGAGCGACAGCTGCTCGGGCGAGAAGTCCACCAGCCGTGCGCCCCTGGCGACCCCGCTGACGAGGCGGAAGGCGGGAGACGGCATCGGGACCACCGGCCGGCCCGTGCGCCGCGCGCACTGCGACAGCAGCAGAACGCCGTCGCCCGAGACGTTGAACACACCGGCGTGGTCGGCCCGCGCCGTACGGCACAGCACCTCGACCGCGTCGTCCTCGTGGACGAACTGCAGCCGGGGGTCGAACCCGAGCACGGTCGGCAGCACGGGCTGGGAGAAGTACCGCGTCAGCGGCGAGTCGACGCCCGGTCCCATGAGGTTGGCGAACCGCAGCGTGGTCGTCGTCACGTCGGGCCGGCGCCGGGCGAAGCCCCGCACGTACGTCTCCACCTCTGTGGCGTCCCTGGCGTAGCCGTGATGGGACACCTCGACCGGCATGGTGTCCTCGGTGAACACGGCCGGAGCGTGCGGCGAGGAGCCGTACACGGCCGTGGTGGACCGCACGACCACCCGGCGCACCGTGGCGGAGCGCTGACACGCCGCGAGCAGCTGCATCGTCCCGATGACGTTGTGCTCCTTCATGGCCGGCCGGCCGCCGGTGTCACCGGCCCGGCCGCCGCCGGGGCCGCTGACCAGGCTGAGGTGCACGACGGTGTCGACGTCGGCGTCCCTGATGACCTTGACCAGGTCGGGACTGCGCAACGCGACCCGGACGAACTCGGTGCGGCCGAGCACCGCGCCGTCCTCCCCGGCAGGGGATGGCGGCGGTGCCGTGTCCACGCCGATGACCCGGTCGATCTCCGGGTCGGCCGCGAGCGCGATCGCCACACGAGCGCCGACGTGACCGGAGACGCCGGTGACCAGCACAGTACGAGTCATCGAGGCCTCGCCGGGGGTGTGCGTGTTCACGGTCGCCCGGTCCCTGAGGACCGGTGCGCGCTCCGTCTCGGCTACTTCTTGTTACGCCGCTGGATACGGGTCTTCTTCAGCAGCTTGCGGTGCTTCTTCTTGGCCATGCGCTTGCGGCGCTTCTTGATCACAGAGCCCACGGGACCCCCAGGTGAAGGTGTGACTGTCCAACCGGCGCGCGAGCGCACACCGGCTCAACAGACTACCGGCGATCCGTGGTAGATCGCTCCCCCGGGGGACCCCGCATCGGCCGGGAGTCGGCCACGCCACCGTCAAGCGCGGCCTCCCGGGCGGTTCACCCTGCTTCGATGAACGCGTCCCGCAAGTAGTCGTGGACCGCCTGCTCGGGCACCCTGAAGGACCGGCCGACACGGATGGCCGGTAACTCACCGGAGTGCACAAGCCGGTACACGGTCATCTTGGACACCCGCATGACGGTCGCCACCTCGGCCACCGTCAAGAACTTCACCTCGCTGAGAGGTCTTTCGCCTGCACCCATCGGACGCCTCTTCCGCACGTGTTTCCGGGTTATCCCCACTGGTGCCATTGCTCACGCACGTGTACTGCCGTCAGCGTAAGTCCGGACTCCGACTAGGCAAACCCCTCATTTCATCAGCCATCAGAGCCGTATGCCGTCAAAACCGGGAAAGTCGCTGGCAGCAGCCGGACCGTGCCCCTCGCCTCAACCTTGGAACGGACCAACTTCTCTCCCATTAGAGTCGCCCAGGCACAGAAAAAAGTTGGCAAACGGTCGGCACAGAGGCGCAAAAGCGGGCGCGAAATGCCCGGTTTGGGAGGTCCGGAAGGGGAGTCAGAGGCTGCGGGCGACCCGGGCGAGCAGGTACGCCGTCAACGGAGCGTAGAAGCGGGGTAGCACGTTGTCGTCCAGGGGAACGGTGACCGCGATCTTCCCCTCGGCCTCGCCCACGAACAGCGCCGGGTCGTTGCTGTCGGCGAAACCCACGGTCTCGACCCCGGCCTCGCCCGCGGCCCCGGCCCAGCCGTGATCGGCGATCACGAAGTCGGGCCGCTCCTCGGCCAGCATCGCCTCCATCGGCACCGCCTCATGGGTGTGGACGAACGTGCCCCGGTCCTCCAGCATCGCCACGCCGTCCAGGTAGCGGATCCGCCTGCGGCGGCCCAGGCCGCCGATGTGCGTCCACCCCTCGGCCGGGAAGAGCAGGGTCGCCCCGTTCTCCGCGAGGAACCGCGCCAGCGCGAGGTGGATGGTGAGCAGACCGGTCGGGTGACCGGTGGCGAGCACGATCCGGGGCGAGGCGCGCCGCAGCACCTTCGCGATCCGCTCGCCCATCTCCTCGACGGCGTCGATGGTCCGCTCGGGGTCGATGGTGTCGGGGCCCTCGCGGTGCCCGGGATCCGCGACCACCCCTGCCTTCTCGGCCATCAGCGCGAGCACCTCGTGATAGGACCACTCGCCCTCGAAGCTGAGCCCGAAGAGGTAGTGCGGGTCGCGCAGCGCGAGCGACCGGTAGTGATCGAGGTTGTTCTCGCGGCTGGTCGCCACGTCACCGGCGATGGCGGTCCTGACGAGGTGTTCGCGCAGTTCGGCTCGGGAGGGTGGAAGGGTCACGACAGGTACAGCGCTCCTCGACTCGGCGTGATTCCGGCGCCACGGCTACGGCATGGGGTCCAGCCCGTGGAAGGGGAACACCGCCTTCCTGGTCGCGATGACGGCCCGGTCGACGGCGTCGGCTGGATCGTACCCCTCCGAAATGTCACGCCATTGCGGATGCCGTCCGTCCGTCATCCGCAGCGGCGGGATCTCCCCGGTGCGCTCCCGCACGAAGGTCCGCCAGGTCGCCGGGGTCTCGGTCGACGGATCGACGGGGCGTCCCACCGCCTCGGCGATCAGGTGGGTCCACGCCCGCGGCACGACCTGGACCAGCTCGTATCCCCCGCCGCCCACCGCGATCCACCGGCCCCCGGCGGTCTCGTGGGCCAGCCGGTGCAGCGCGGCGTACGCCGTGCGCTGCCCGTCGAGGCTGAGCATCAGGTGGGCCAGCGGGTCGAGGGCGTGGCTGTCGCAGCCCTGCTGGGTGACCAGGATCTGCGGCTGGAAATGCCGCAGCAGCGGCGGGACCACCGCGTGGAAGGCGCGCAGCCACCCGGCGTCGCCGCACCCGGCCGGCAGCGCGACGTTGACCGCCGTGCCCTCCGCGCCGGTCTCCTGGGGGAAGCCGGTGCCGGGGAACAGCGTGCGCGGGCTCTCGTGCAGGCTGATCGTGAGCACCCTCGGGTCGTCGTAGAACGCCGTCTGCACGCCGTCGCCGTGGTGCACGTCCACGTCCACGTACGCGATCCTGGTCGCGCCCTGCGACAGCAGCCACGCGATGGCGACGGCCGGGTCGTTGTAGACGCAGAAGCCGCTGGCGGCGCCGGGCATGGCGTGGTGCAGCCCGCCTGCGACGTTGACCGCGTGCTCGGCCTCACCCGTCCACACCGCCCTGGCGGCGGCCAGCGTCGCCCCCGTGACCAGGGCGGAGGCCTCGTGGACGCCCACGAAGGCGGGATTGTCCTCGGTGCCGAGCCCGTAGCGCAGGTCCGGGCGGCCGTCCTTGGAGACGTTCTTGACCGCCTCGATGTAGTCCCGGTTGTGCACCAGCGCGATCTCGTCCTCGGTCGCGGGAACGCAGCGGGTCATCTCCGCGGCGTCGAGCACGCCCAGGTCGCGGGCGAGTGCCATGGTGAGCTCGACGCGTACGGGCGCGAGCGGATGGCCGGGCCCGAAATCATAGGAAACCAGAGCGTCGTCCCAAACCACCCGCACCGCCTGACTCATGCCGCGACGCTACCGCACGGCTGGTCGCGGACGTCGATACGGGCGTCGCGGGCCGTGACGACGCCAGTCCGTGTCAGCCGGCATCATTCGGCATCAGCCGGCATCAGTCGGCGCGGAGGGCGACGACGGGGTCGAGCCTGGCCGCGCGCCGGGCGGGGGCCACGCCGAAGAAGACGCCCACGGCCGCGGAGACCCCGAAGGCGAGCGCGATCGACCACCAGGTGATCGACGCGGGCACCGGCGAGACCGTCCGGATCAGCAGCGCTCCGCCGACGCCGGTCAGGATGCCGATCACGCCGCCGATCGTGGTCAGCAGCACGGCCTCGATCAGGAACTGACCGAGGATGTCGCGGCCGCGGGCGCCGAGCGCCTTGCGCAGGCCGATCTCCTTGGTCCGCTCTCTGACGCTGACCAGCATGATGTTGGACACGCCGACGCCGCCGACCAGCAGAGAGATCCCCGCGATGGCCGCCAGCACGCCGGTCAGCATGCCGAGGACCGTGCCGATCGTGCCGAGAAGCTGCGTCTGCGTGACGGCCGAGAACTTCTCGCCCGGGTAGCGGGCGTCCAGGGCGGCCACGACCCGCTGCCGCAGCGGTTCGATCTCGTCCGGGCCGGAGGCGCCGACGGCGATGCCGTTGATCCTCGGCAGTCCGATCAGCCGCTGGGCGGTGGTGACCGGCAGGTGCACCTCCTGGTCCCGCGCCACCCCGAACGTCGACCCGACGGTCTCGTAGACGCCGATCACCCGGAACCGCACCCCGGCGATCGTGACCTGGCGGCCGATCGGGTCGACGTCGCCGAACAGCTTGGCCGCGACCTCCGCGCCGAGGATCGCCACCCGCCGCCGCGTGTCCACGTCGGTCTCGGTGAGGTAGCGGCCCCGGCGCAGTGGGCGGTCGAACACGTGCGGCATGTTCTCGTCGGTCCCGGTGAGCGTGGCGAACACCTCCACGCGCCCCACCCGGACCGGCTCGCCGGAGTTCACCGCCACTGTCACCTTGGACGGGTCGCCGACCACGCGCCGCACGTACGCGACGTCCGCCAGGTCGAGACGGCTCTGGGTGGGGGCCGCGCCCAGCCCCACCTGTCCGGGGACCACGAGGATGATGTTGCTGCCCAGCCCCGCGATCTCGCTTTCGACGGCGTTCTTTGCCCCGGTGCCGACGGCGACGAGGATCACGACCGAGAGCACGCCGATGATCACGCCGAGCATGGTCAGCATGCTGCGCAGCCGGTTGACCCGCAGCGCCTCCACCGCCATCCGCAGCGCCTCGGCGGTTCTCACGCGTCCGCCTCCTCCGCTGTGTCCGCCTCCGCTGTGTCCATCTCCACCCTGCCGTCCCGTACGCGGATCTGACGGCGGGCCCGGGCGGCGACCTCGGCGTCGTGGGTGACGAGGACGACGGCCACGCCGCCCTCGTTGAGCCGTTCGAGCAGGCCCATCACCTCCTCGCCGTTGCGGGTGTCGAGGTTGCCGGTCGGCTCGTCGGCGAGCACCACCCGCGGGTCGCCCACCAGCGCGCGGGCGAGCGCCACCCGCTGCTGCTCGCCACCGGACATCTGGGACGGCCGGTGCGTGAGCCGGTGACCGAGCCCGACCGCCTCCAGCGCCGCCCGGGCCCGCTCCCTGCGCTCGGCCCTGGGCACGCCCCGGTAGACCAGCGGCAGCGCCACGTTGTCGAGGGCGGACGTGCGGGCCAGCAGGTGGAAGGACTGGAACACGAAGCCGATCGTGCGGTTGCGCAGGCCGGCCAGCCCGGCGTCGTCGAGCGTCGCCACGTCGACTCCGTCCACCCGCAACGTGCCCGAGGTCGGCCGGTCGAGGCAGCCGAGCAGGTGCATGAGTGTCGACTTGCCCGACCCCGACGGGCCCACGATCGCCGCGAACTCCCCCTGCCCGATGCGCAGGTCCACTCCGCGCAGCGCGTCGACCAGCACTCCTCCGTCCAGCCGGTAGGAGCGGGTGAGGCCGATCGCCTCGAACGCCGGCGCTCCCGCGCCGTCGTCGCGGCTCACGACAGGGACTGGCCGGGGCGTACGGCGTCGGCGCCCCTGACCACCACCTGCTCGCCCGGAGACACCCCGCTCAGGATCTCCACGACCGCGTCGCCCTGCGCGCCCAGCCGTACGACCCGCCGTTCCGCCCTGCCGCCGCGCACCGCCCACACGATCGTCTCCCGGCCGCTCGTCACGATCGCCGACGCGGGCACGGCCGTGGCGTTCTCCGACCGGCGTACGGCCAGCCGCACGACCGCGCTCATCCCCGGCTTGGGCGCGGGGGCCGCGCCGCCGTCGTCGTAGGAGCCCCGGCCCAGGCGCAGCCGTACGGGATAGCTGACGCCGCCCGTCGCGCCCTCCTTGGGCGTGACCCCGACGCCCGTCACGGTGGCGGTGTACGTCGCGCCGGTCACCGCGTCGAACTCGGCCTCGGCCCGCGTGCCCTCGCGGACCAGCAGCACGTCGGTCTCGTCGACGTCGGCGGACAACGTGAGCACGGACACGTCGGTCACCGTGGCGATCGGGTCTCCGGCGGCCACCGGGACGCCGGTGGCGATCGTCCCGCCGGAACGGCCCGCGGGAGCGGCCGCCGCGGCTCCCGCCTGGCCCGCCAGCCCGGCCGGCAGTTGCGAGACCAGCGCGCCGAGGCCGGCCGCGCTCCCGGCGGAGGACGCGCCACCGAGCGTGACCACCCCGCCGAAGGGGGCCCTGACGACCAGGGCGTCCACGGTCTGCTCGGCCGCGCGCACGGCCGCCCTGGTCTGGGACCTCGACGCCGCCCGCAGCGACGCCATCGACGCGCTCAGCCCGCTCATCCCCGCGCTGACCTGGCCGCTCACCTGCGACAGGCTCTGGTCGATCGATCGGGTGAGCCCGTCGAGCACCTCACCCAGCGCCCGGCGCTGGGCTCGCTGACGCTGCTCGGCGGCGTCGATGGCGGCCAGCAGCCGGGCCCGGGTCGTGCGGTCGCCGATCGACCTGGCGGCCTTCCTCGCCCGGGCGAAGGACTGGGAGACGTGGGCGTCGAGCGAGGCCGGCAGTCGCAGGCGCGGCAGCCGTACGCTCGCCGGAGCGCCGCCCGCGCCGCCGAAGGAGACCGGACGGGCGGCCTGCCGGTCGGCCTTCCGGGCGGCGGAAAGCTGCTGCCTGGCCTGGGGAGAGCTGATCCTGGCGAGGATCTGGCCCTTCTTCACCGTGTCGCCGTCCTGGACGTACAGGCGGGCGACCGTGCCCGGAGCGGGGGCGGTCAGAGTGGCCGTCGCACGCGCGCCCACCGTCGCCGGGGCCTCGACGACCTCGCTGACGGTGGTCCTGGTGACCGTCGCCACCTGGGTTCTCCGGGGTTCCGGCGACGAGCACCCGGCGGCGAGCAGGACGGCGAGAAGCGGGATGATCCCGCCACGGGACATCACCGGCCAATCGTAAAGCGATGGTCAACATCCGTCCCGGAGATGCCGGTCCGGCGCGAAATCCGGTATGTCAGCCGGCGGCGAGACGGCGGCTGCGCTCGCAGGCGGCCTCGATCGCGTCGAGGAACGCGGCCCGCACCTTGTGGCGCTCCAGTTCGGCGATGGCGGCGATCGTGGTGCCTCCGGGCGAGGTCACGGCCTCGCGCAGGATCACCGGGTGCTCCCCGGAGTCGCGCAGCATGATCGCGGCACCGACGATCGACTGGGTGACCATGTCGAGAGCGGCGGCGCGCGGCATGCCCAGCAGGATCCCGGCGTCGACCATGGCCTCGACCAGGTAGAAGAAGTACGCCGGGCCGCTGCCGGACAGCGCGGTGGCCGCGTCCTGCTGCTTCTCGGGGATGCGCAGCACCTTGCCCACCGGGCTGAGCAGCGCCTCGGTGCGCTTGAGGTGCTCCTCGGAGGCGTGGGCCCCGGCCGAGATGACGCTCATGGCCTCGTCCACCAGGACGGGCGTGTTGGACATGACCCGCACGACCGCGACGCCGTCGCCGAGCCTCTCCTCCACGAACGCGGTCGTGATGCCGGCGGCCACCGAGATCACCAGCCGGTCGGCGGCCACGTGCGGGGCGATCTCGGTCAGCAGCGCGTCCATGTCCTGCGGCTTGACCGCGAGGATCAGCGTCTCGGCCAGCTTGGCGGCCTCGGCGTTGCCCGCGACCCGCACGCCGTACCGCTCGCGCAGCGCATCGGCCCGCTCGGGCCTGCGGGCCGTCGCCACGATCTCCTCGGGTCGCAGACCGGCGCGTACCAGCCCGGAGAGCAGGGCCTCGCCCATCTTTCCGGTCCCGAGAATCGCGATCATTCCTGCACCTCTTCTGGGCTTCGCCGGGATCTCCACGCAGCTTACCGACCTCGCGGGACGGAGCCGAACTCGCCGGCCGCCGACCTCCGGCCCGCGCTCAGGGGGTCCGGCGTCGCAGCGTGGCGGCGCCGAGCAGGAGGGCGAGCACGGCCGACCCCGCCACCACCAGGACGTCGCGCCAGAACTCGCCGCCCGGATCGGCGTCCGCGACCGCGTGCGCCATCGCCTCGATCGCGTACGACATGGGCAGCACGTTGGAGATCCATTCGAGCACGGTCGCCATCTGCCCGCGCGGCACGAGGATCCCCCCGAGCAGGATCTGGGGGAGCATGACGATCGGCATGAACTGCACGGCCTGGAACTCCGTACGGGCGAACGCGCTGCACAGCAGGCCGAGCGCGGTGCCGAGCAGGGCGTTGAGCAGCGCGACGAGCACCAGCGGCCACAGCGCGCCCGGCAGGTCCAGGCCCAGCCAGGTGAGGGAGACGGCCAGCGCCAGCGCCACCTGGGCGCACGCCGCCAGCCCGAACGCGAGGCCGTACCCGAGGAGGAGGTCGAGCCGGCCGAGCGGCATCGCCATGAGCCGCTCCAGCGTGCCCGACGTGCGCTCGCGCAGGGTGGCTATCGAGGTGATGAGGAACATCACCAGGAAGGGGAAGACGCACAGCAGGATCGGCGCCCAGCGGCCGAACGCCCGCTCGTCGTCCATCACGTAGTAGAGCAGGATCATCACCAGCGTCGGCACGAGCACCATCAGCGCGACCGTGCGCCTGTCATGGCGGAGCTGGGTCGTGATCCGCCGTGCCGTGGCGAGGGTGATCGCGACGTTCATGCCGCCGCCCTCTCCTCGATCAGGCGCAGGAACGCCTCCTCCAGGTCCGTCGTTCGCGTGTGCGCGCGCAGTCCGCCGGGGGTGTCGTCGGCGAGGATCTCCCCCTGGCGCAGCACGATCAGCCGCTCGCACCGCGCGGCCTCGTCCATGACATGGCTGGAGACCAGGATCGTGGTGCCGCCCCCGGCCAGGCGGTGGAAGAGCGTCCACAGCTCCTGCCTCAGCACGGGGTCGAGCCCGACCGTCGGCTCGTCGAGCACGAGCAGTTGCGGACGGCCGAGCAGCGCGACGGCGAGCCCGGCCCGGCCCAGCTGGCCGCCCGAGAGCGTGGACCCGAGCTGGTGGGCGGCGCCGGCGAGCCCGACCTCCGTCAGGACCCGCTCGGGGTCGTCCTTCGGGGCGCCGAGCACGGCCGCGAAGTAGCGCAGGTTCTCCAGCACGGTCAGGTCCCGGTAGACGGCCGGGCTCTGGGTGGAGTAGCCGATCCTGCGCCGCAGGCCCGCGCTTCCGGCCGGCTCGCCGAGCACGCGTACCTCGCCGCCGCCGACGATCTGGACGCCCACGATCGCCCGCATGAGCGTCGTCTTGCCGCAGCCACTCGGCCCGAGCAGGCCGGTGACCTGCCCCCGGGGCACTTCGAAGGTGAGGCCGTGCAGGACCTCCACCCCGCCCCTGGACACCCGCAGATCCCGTACGGCGATCGCGGGATCCGATAAATTCATCATGCGTTGAAATTAGCCCCCGGGGGGACGGCGCGTCAATGGCGGCCGGTTGAGGACCGCATTCCCTGCCACTGGCGAAAGTGAATTGTCCGGAAGAGCAGCACATGGGTAACTTCGCGGCCTATGACCCCGACTCTGCGTACCGAGCGCCTGCTGCTGGAGCCGTACACCCCCGAAGACGAGGAAGACTTCGTCACCCTGTTCCAGGACCGGAGGGTTTCGCAGTGGATGGGCGACGGCCCCGCCGCCGAGGCGGAGTACCGCGCCCTGTTCGGACGGATCTTCACAAAGGTCTATGCCCAGGAGTCGTTCGACGTCTGGGCCGTTCGCCGGAACGGCCGCTTCGCCGGGCACGCCGAGATCAAGCCGACGGACGTGGCGGAAGGCTACGAGATCATCTACGCGCTGGCCCCCGACACGTGGGGATCGGGCCTGGGGAGAGAGCTGGCCGGGGCGATCGTCGCCTACGGCTTCGACGTCCTGGGGCTCGCCGAGGTGTACGCCACCGTGGCGGCGCCGAACACCGCCTCGCTGGCCGTGCTGGACAGGATCGGCTTCGAGCACGTCCGGGACATCGCCGAAGACGACGGGAGCGTCACCCGCGTGCTGACGCGCCGCCGGGACGCGTTGTGAGGGCGCCTCGGGCGATGCCCGGGGCGATGACGGCGGGTGAACCGGAGGCTCTTTACAACCGTGTAAGGGGCATGAGAAAGCTCTGGCTCGTGGCCCTCCTGTTCCTGGCGGTCGCCTGCGGGGGGACCTCCTCCACCTCGGCCTCACCCGAACAGCCGGACGGTTCCCCCACCGGTGCCGAGGCCGGCCACGGCTCGCCCGCACCCGCCTCGCCGTCCGGCGCCCCGAGCGGCACCCCCTCTCCCGTGACCCCGGCCGGGCCCACCCTGAACCCGCGCAAGGTGCCGTGGGAGAGCGCCACTCCCGCCGCCGACGGCCGGTCCCTCGACGTGGTGTGGTGGTCGGGCGTGGAGCCCTGCAACGTGCTCGACCACGTCGAGGTGACCGAGACGGCGCGCGAGGTCACCGTGACGCTGTACGAGGGGCAGGACCGGCGCTCGCCCGACGCCATGTGCATCGCGATCGCGATACTCAAGACCACGAAGGTGCAGCTCAAGGCACCCCTCGACGGCCGGAAGGTCGTGGACGGCGCCAACTAGGCCGGGCGACGGGCAACCTGAGCGCCGCCTGCCGCGAAGCAGCGCGGACGCCTCGCGCTGCGTTCGCGATGATGGGAAGAAATCCGCGCGTCCCAGGGTTGAGCCTCATAGACTCAAGCTGTTTGACAGAACCCCGACCGGGGGCCCAGTATTTGAGTCTGACCGACTCAACTTTGACTACAAGGACGTACTCATGGCACGTGCGGTAGGTATCGACCTGGGGACGACCAACTCCGTCGTCTCGATCCTCGAGGGCGGCGAGCCCACGGTCATCGCGAACGCCCAGGGCTCGCGGACCACGCCGTCCGTGGTCGCGTTCGCGAAGAACGGGGAGGTTCTCGTCGGCGAGGTCGCCAAGCGGCAGGCGGTGACGAACGTCGACAGGACCATCCGCTCGGTCAAGCGCCACATGGGCACGAACTGGTCGATCGAGATCGACGGCAAGAAGTTCACGCCCCAGCAGATCAGCGCGTTCGTCCTGCAGAAGCTCAAGCAGGACGCGGAGGCGTACCTGGGCGAGAAGATCACCGACGCGGTGATCACCGTCCCGGCGTACTTCAACGACGCCCAGCGGCAGGCCACCAAGGAGGCCGGCCAGATCGCGGGCCTCAACGTGTTGCGCATCATCAACGAGCCCACCTCCGCGGCCCTGGCCTACGGCCTGGACAAGGAGAAGGACCAGACCATCCTGGTCTTCGACCTCGGCGGCGGCACCTTCGACGTGTCCCTGCTCGACGTCGGCCAGGAGGACGGGCACGGGTTCGTCGAGGTCAAGGCCACCAGCGGTGACAACCACCTGGGCGGCGACGACTGGGACCAGAGGGTCGTCGACGAACTGGTGACCCGCTTCAAGAACGCGCACGGCGTGGACCTGTCCAAGGACAAGATGGCCCTCCAGCGCCTGCGCGAGGCGGCCGAGAAGGCCAAGATCGAGCTGTCGGCCCAGACCGAGACCACGATCAACCTGCCCTACATCACCGCCTCCTCGGAGGGCCCGCTGCACCTGGAGGAGAAGCTCACCCGGGCGGAGTTCCAGCGGATCACCGCCGACCTGCTCGAGCGCTGCAAGGGCCCCTTCAACCAGGTCATCAAGGACGCGGGGATCAAGGTCGCCGACATCGCCCACGTGGTCATGGTCGGCGGCTCCACCCGTATGCCGGCCGTGTCCGAGCTGGTCAAGGAGCTGACCGGCGGCAAGGAGCCCAACAAGGGCGTGAACCCGGACGAGGTCGTCGCCATCGGCGCCGCGCTCCAGGCCGGCGTCCTCAAGGGCGAGGTCAAGGACGTCCTGCTGCTCGACGTCACCCCGCTGAGCCTCGGCATCGAGACCAAGGGCGGGATCTTCACCAAGATCATCGAGCGCAACACGACGATCCCGACCAAGCGCTCGGAGGTCTTCACCACGGCCGAGGACAACCAGCCGTCGGTGCAGATCCAGGTCTACCAGGGCGAGCGTGAGATCGCGGCGTACAACAAGAAGCTGGCCACCTTCGAGCTGACCGGCATCGCCCCGGCCCCGCGCGGCATCCCGCAGATCGAGGTCACCTTCGACATCGACGCCAACGGCATCGTGAACGTCTCGGCGAAGGACCTCGGCACGGGCAAGGAGCAGTCGATGACCATCACCGGCGGCTCGGCTCTGGGCAAGGACGACATCGAGCGCATGATGCGCGAGGCGGAGTCCTACGCCGAGGAGGACAAGAACCGCCGCGAGGAGGCCGAGGTCCGCAACAACGCGGACGCGCTGGCCTACCAGACGGAGAAGTTCCTCCGCGAGAACGACGAGAAGGTCCCGGCCGACGTGAAGACCGAGGTCAACGACTCGCTCGCCGAGCTGAAGAAGGCGCTGGAGGGCACCGACGTCCCCGCCATCCGCACCGCCGCCGAGAAGCTCGCGACCGTCAGCCAGAAGATGGGCTCGGCGATCTACGCCCAGTCGCAGGCCGGCGCCGCGGCGGGCGCGGGCGCGGGCCCGGAGGGCGCGCAGGCGAAGGCCGACGAGGACGTGGTCGAGGCGGAGATCGTCGACGACGAGCGGGAGGGCGGCCGCAAGTGAGCCCGCGTGAGAACGGCGCCCAGGAGGAGCCGGTGATCCGCGACAACCGCAAGATCGACCCGGAGACCGGCAAGGCCCGTGACTCCGCCGGGGACGCCACCGAGGCACCCCCGGCGGACCACGGCGCGGAGACGGCGACGGCGCCCGCCGAGGGGTCCGCCAGGGACCTGCTCGCCGAGCGCACCGCCGACCTCCAGCGGCTCCAGGCGGAGTACAGCAACTACCGCAAGCGGGTCGATCGCGACCGGGTCGCCGTCAAGGAGCAGGCCGTCGCGAACGTGCTCACCGAACTGCTGCCGGTGCTTGACGACATCGGTCGCGCACGCGACCACGGCGAGCTGACCGGTGGCTTCGCGAAGGTGAGCGAGTCGCTGGAGGCGACCCTCGGCAAGCTGGGCCTGACCGCGTACGGCGCGAAGGGCGACCCCTTCGACCCCACCGTGCACGAGGCGCTGATGCACAGCTACTCGGCGGAGGTGAGCGAGCCGACGTGCGTCGAGATCCTCCAGCCGGGCTACCGGGTCAACGACCGGATCCTGCGGGCCGCCCGCGTGGCCGTCGCCGAGCCGAGCGAGGAGGCGGCGCCGGAGGAGACGGCGGCCGGCTCCGGTGAGTCCGGCGGGCCGGACGAGAACTGAAACCGCGGAGGTCTCTCCCGATCGGCGAAGATCGGGAGAGACCCGCGAGGGCACCCGCGACGACAGCCGCGGGATCGCCCGCGGGACCACTGATTGACTCCCCCTTTCGTGCGAAGGAAGCGATAGATGAGCACCAAGGACTACTTGGAAAAGGACTACTACGCCGTCCTTGGTGTGCCCAAGACCGCGAGCGCCGAGGAGATCAAGAAGGCGTACCGCAAGCTCGCCCGGCAGTACCACCCCGACGCCAACCCGGGGAACAAGGAGGCCGAGGAGAAGTTCAAGGCGGTCTCCGAGGCGTACGACGTGCTGTCCGACGTCAAGCGGCGTAAGGAGTACGACGAGGCGCGCACCCTGTTCGGATCGGGTGTGGGCGGCTTCGCGGGGGCGGGCGGACCGCGCGGTGCCGGGGGCGGCTTCAACTTCGACCTCGGCGACCTGTTCGGCGGCTCGGGGTCGGGCGAGCGGATCGGGGACCTGTTCGGGGGGCTGTTCAACCGGGGCGGCGCGGGCACGGGCACGCGCACGACCAATGCCCGGCCCCGGCGCGGCCAGGACGTCGAATCGGAGGTGACGCTCGCCTTCGGCGAGGCGGTCGACGGCACGACCGTGTCACTCCGGCTCACCAGTTCGGCCGCCTGCACCGCCTGTGGCGGCACGGGGGCGAAGGCGGGCACCACGCCACGGGTCTGCCCGACCTGCGAGGGAACCGGGGCGGCCAGCCGCAACCTCGGCAACTTCGCCTTCTCCGAGCCGTGCCGCGACTGCCGCGGCCGGGGCCTGGTCGTCGACGACCCCTGCCCCGTCTGCGACGGCAGCGGGCGCGGCAAGAGCACCCGTACGATTCAGGCCCGCATCCCGGCCGGGGTCGGCGACGGCCAGCGCATCAGGATCAAGGGCAAGGGCGCGCCCGGTGAGAACGGCGGCCCGGCCGGCGACCTCTACGTGCTGGTCCACGTCAAGCCGCACCCCGTGTTCGGGCGCAGCGGGGAGAACCTGACCGTCACGGTCCCCGTCACCTTCCCCGAGGCCGCGCTCGGCGCCGAGATCAAGGTGCCGACCCTCCGGGGGATGCCGGTGACCCTGCGCATTCCCGAGGGGACGCCCAACGGGCGGACGTTCCGCGTGCGCGGCAGGGGGGCCTCCCGCAAGGACGGCACGAAGGGCGACCTGCTGGTCACCGTGCAGGTCGCGGTGCCCCAGAACCTCGACGACAAGGCTCGCGCGGCCCTCGAGGAGTTCAGGAACGCCACGGAGGGCCCGGACCTTCGCGAAGAGCTCATCAAGCAGGCCAGAAGCGAGTGAGCCGATGGATGCCAGGTTTTTCGACATCTCCGACGACACACCTGTTTATGTGATCTCCGTAGCCGCCCAGCTGTCCGGGCTGCACCCGCAGACGCTCCGCCAGTACGACCGGCTCGGGCTCGTCAGCCCCGGTCGTACGGCCGGGCGGGGGCGGCTGTACTCGACAAGGGACATCGTGCTCCTGCGCGAGGTCCAGCGGCTCTCCCAGGAGCACGGCATCAACCTCGCCGGCATCAAGCGCATCCTCGAACTCGAAACCGAGAACATGCGCCTGCGCGAGGAGGTCACCCGGCTCAGGGGTGAGCTCACGATGTTGCGGGCACTGGTCCGCTACGAACTGCCACCTGCCTGACCGGCGAATCGAGGCATTCACATATGGACTACAAGTTCACGCAGAAGAGCCAGGAGGCCCTGTCCGCGGCCGTCCGGCGCGCCGCGGCGGACGGCAACCCCGAGGTCGCGCCCGCCCACCTGCTGACAACCCTGCTGGCGCAGAACGGCGGCATCGCCGGGTCGCTGCTGCAGGCCGTGGGGGCGGACCCCCGGCGGCTGCGCACCCAGGCGGAGGAGCTGCTCGACCGGCTGCCCAAGGCGCAGGGCTCCACCGTGAGCGCGCCGTCCAGCTCCCGTCAGCTGCACAGCGTGATCAACACAGCCGCCCAGCGGGCCAAGCAACTCGAGGACGAGTACGTCTCGACCGAGCACCTGCTGGTCGGGCTCGCCACCGACGGCGGGCCGGTCGCCGATCTGCTGAAGGCCACGGGCGCCACCCCCGACGCGCTGCTCGAGGCGTTCGAGAAGGTCCGCGGGCACGCCAGGGTGACCAGCGAGACCCCCGAAGACACCTTCCAGGCGCTGGAGAAGTACGGCGTCGACCTCACCGAGCGGGCGCGGTCCGGCAAGCTCGACCCGGTGATCGGCCGCGACAGCGAGATCCGCCGGGTCATCCAGGTGCTGTCGCGCCGCACCAAGAACAACCCCGTGCTGATCGGCGAGCCCGGTGTCGGCAAGACCGCCGTGGTCGAGGGCCTCGCCCAGCGGATCGTCGCCGGCGACGTGCCCGAGAGCCTGCGCAACAAGCGCCTGGTCGCGCTCGACCTCGGCGCGATGGTCGCGGGCGCGAAGTATCGCGGCGAGTTCGAGGAACGCCTCAAGGCCGTGCTCAACGAGATCAAGGAGAGCAACGGCCAGGTCGTGACGTTCATCGACGAGCTGCACACGATGGTCGGCGCGGGCGCCGCCGAGGGCGCGATGGACGCCGGCAACATGCTCAAGCCCATGCTGGCCCGCGGCGAGTTGCGCATGATCGGCGCCACCACGCTCGACGAGTACCGCGAGCGCATCGAGAAGGACCCGGCCCTGGAGCGGCGGTTCCAGCAGGTCTACGTGGGCGAGCCGACGGTCGAGGACACGATCGCGATCCTGCGCGGGCTAAAGGGCCGCTACGAGGCGCACCACCAGGTGCAGATCTCCGACAGCGCCCTGGTCGCCGCCGCCACGCTCTCCGACCGGTACATCACGGCGCGGTTCCTCCCCGACAAGGCGATCGACCTGGTGGACGAGTCGATGTCGCGGCTGCGCATGGAGATCGACTCTCGGCCGGTGGAGATCGACCAGCTCCAGCGGAGCGTGGACCGCCTCAAGATGGAGGAGCTCGCGCTCGCCAAGGAGACCGACGAGGCCAGTCGCCAGCGCCTGGAGAAGCTCCGCGAGGAACTGGCCAACCGGCAGGAGGACCTCAACGCCCTGGTCAGCCGGTGGGAGCGGGAGAAGGCCGGTCTCAACAAGGTCGGCGAGCTGAAGAAGCAGCTCGACGAGGCGCGCGGCGCGGCCGAGCGGGCCCAGCGCGACGGCGACTTCGAGGCCGCGTCCCGGCTCATGTACGGCGACGTCCCGCGCCTGGAGAAGGAGCTCGCGGAGGCCACCAAGGCCGCCGAGACGGCGGAGGCCGAGGCCGAGCCCATGGTGAAGGAGGAGGTCGGCCCCGACGACATCGCCGAGGTCATCTCCTCGTGGACCGGCATTCCCGCGGGACGGCTGCTGGAGGGCGAGACCGCCAAGCTGCTGCGGATGGAGGACGAGCTGGGCAGGCGCCTGATCGGCCAGAGCGAGGCGGTCCAGGCCGTCTCCGACGCCGTACGGCGGGCCCGGGCCGGCATCTCCGACCCCGACCGGCCGACCGGCTCGTTCCTGTTCCTCGGCCCCACCGGCGTCGGCAAGACCGAGCTGGCCAAGGCGCTCGCCGAGTTCCTGTTCGACGACGAGCGGGCCATGACCCGCATCGACATGAGCGAGTACGGCGAGAAGCACAGCGTGGCCCGCCTGGTCGGCGCGCCGCCCGGATACGTCGGCTACGAGGAGGGCGGCCAGCTCACCGAGGCCGTGCGGCGCAGGCCCTACACCGTGGTGCTGCTCGACGAGATCGAGAAGGCCCACCCGGAGGTCTTCGACATCCTGCTCCAGGTGCTCGACGACGGCCGGCTCACCGACGGGCAGGGCCGGACGGTCGACTTCCGCAACACGATCCTGATTCTCACCTCGAACATCGGCTCGCAGTTCCTCGTGGATCCCACGATGGAGAACCATGCCAAGCGCGACGCCGTGATGAACGCGGTGCGGGCCTCGTTCAAGCCCGAGTTCCTCAACCGGCTCGACGACATCATCGTGTTCGACGCGCTGGGCACCGAGGAGCTGTCGCAGATCGTGGACCTGCAGGTCACCCGGCTCGCCCGGCGCCTGTCCGACCGGCGGCTCACGCTGACCGTCACGCCCGCGGCCCGCGACTGGCTCGCGCTGACCGGCTACGACCCGTTGTACGGTGCGCGTCCGCTGCGCCGTCTGATCCAGTCGGCGATCGGCGACCGGCTCGCCAAGGAGCTGCTGTCGGGGACCATCCGGGACGGCGACGAGGTAATCGTCGACTTCGACGAGGCAGGAGACACGCTGACGATCCGGCCCGTTCGGTAAGGTCTTCCCCACCATTGGGGCAAGCGCGCCCCGCCCTTCTCCCTCGCTGCTACGTTCGGCGTTCGTCGGACTACCGTACGCGATCAGGGGGACGTGGATGTCCAGGACATCACGAAGTATTCGAGGGCGGTGCGTCGCGCTTGCGGCGGTCACGGCCGGAGTGAGCTGGCTGACCGGGGGCGCGGCGATGGCGAAGGACGGCGCGCTGGCCGACGCCTGCCGGACTCAAAGCCGCGACGTCACTGGCCGCGACGTCCCAGGCCGTGACGTCACGGGCGGGCTGACCTCCCTCGCTCCGGCGGCCGGCGTGCTGAGCATCGCCGACGCTGCCGGAGCGGCCGCCGGTCAGGGGCGCAACTCCCTGCCTACCGGTCCCGCGACGACCACGCGGCCCGTCCCGGCGGCGCTGCCGGCCGTGCCCGGCCCTCGTACCCTGCCGGCCGTGCCGGGTCCCCGTATGCTGCCGGGTGCGATGACCGGCGCGGCCCCCGCGGCGGCCAAGGCCGCGCCTGCCGTCCCCGCTGCGGACGCCAAGACCCTGTTCCCGGCCAGGAGCACCGTGCCCCTCCTCGCCGTCGCACCGGCCAGGCCGAGCGCCGCGAACGCCTGCGCGCCCCAGGCGCTGCGGACCGCGCCGGCCGCCCACGAGCGGGAGCACCCCGTCACGCAGGGGCATCCGAAGAAGGGCCACCGGCATCCGAAGCCGGAGGGCGACCCGGCGGGCGCCGCGTCCCGCGGCGACTCGGCCCGCGGCACGCTGCCGCAGAACCCGGGGGCGCAGAACCAGGGGGCGCAGAACCAGGGGGCGCAGAACCCGGGTGCGCAGAACACCTCGCCGCACAGGCCGGAGGCACGTAAGCCGGGAGCGCAGAAGCCAGGAGCGCAGAACCAGGGCACGCAGGGCGCTCCGGCGCCCGAGGGCGTCTCCACCAGCAACAGTTCGCAGAGCGCCGCCTCGGGCCAGGAGCAGAGCACGCAGACCTTCCCGGCGCGGGACCGCCGCCACCGCAAGGCACACCATCCCCACAAGCCAGGGCTCGTACCGCCGGCGCAGGCCGCGAACCAGGCGGGTCAGACCGGCCGGCCGGTGGCCGGCACGCGCAACGCCTCCCTGCCGGAGGGCGAGCGCAAGAAGGGCGCCAAGGACAGGCGGCAACGGCACGACGGCGCGCAGGGGACCGCTCCGGTCGTGCGGCCCGACGCGGCGGACGGCCGGCACGTACCGCGGATGCAGCCGCGCGAGTACCCCAAGGCGGCCGCGGCCCGGCAGAACGGCGACATCACCGCACCGGCCGCCCTCACCAAGGCGACGGGCACACGCGCGGTGACCGACCTGGCCGCCGCGACCGGCAAGAAGCTCCTGCCCTAACCCGCCGTACGTCCCGGACGGGCGTGCGAAGACGGCGGCCGGCGGCCCGGGTTCGACGGCCGGGCCGTACGAGGAACGAGTTCGCCGGGACGGGAGACGAGCACCTGCCGGAGGGGCGCACACCGGCCGCGCTGAGCCGCGCCGCCCCGCCCCCACGCGGCTCCCACCCGGCACCGACCCGCCGGAATGCCGAAGACAGCGAGACCCAAGACAGCCAAGACAGCGAGACTCGAGGGGCCGTGGTTCACGGCCCCTTTTCGCATGGTGCCGAGGGGCTCAGCGGGAGACGTCGAGGAGGGCGTCGAGGTCGTCCTCGGGCAGGCCGAGGTCGACCCGGATGCGGTAGCGGGTGCGCAGCAGGGAGTCGCGAATGCCCGATCCCGCGCCCCCACAGGCCCGGATCCCGTCGGTGGCCCACTCGTGCGCCGCGTCGAGGTCGCCGTACGCCACGAGCGTCTCGGCCACGGTCAGCGCGGTGGCCGGGCTACAGCCACCCGCCCGGATCACGGCGATGACGGCTCTGGCCTCCTCCGGCCGGTCGAGCTCGAACAGCGTGTCGGCGATCCCGGCACGCGGGTCCACCGGCACCTCCCCGCCGTCCTCCATGGCGCTCTGGTAGCGGTCGAGGGCGGTGGCGGGCTGACCGGCCTGGCGCCACTCCTCCGCGGCGAGCACGAGGATCGCCGCCCTCGACATCTCTCCGGACTCGTACCCCTGGGCCAGCGCGTCGAGGCGGCGGGCGAGGGCACCGTGGTCATCGAGCAGCAGGGCCTGTTCGAGCAGTCGATCCACCTGCTCATTTGTCACATGTGCCACAGTGCCGAGGCTACCGATCCCGGCCTGTTTTCGCAGGGCAACATCAGGCATTGCCGAAGCAACAATTAGTACACGTTTGGCTACTATGCGCTTTTCTCGGCAGATAGTCGGGCATATCGCACCCTGCCTGTGCCAATCGAAGCTCGGCGAGGAGCGCTACAGCATGTCCAAGCGGGTGATACTGACTCTCGCCTCCACAACGGTGCTCGCCGCCGTGGTTCCGGGTTTCGCCGGCTTCGTCACGGCGCAGTACGAGGCGCTCGACCATGCCCGCGCCGAGCTGGCCCGGCTGCAGGCCAAGCTGCAGATGATGGAACTCAGGATGGAGCCCGCGGCGGCGCTGGGGTGCCGTACCGACAAGACGGAGAAGGGGCAGCCGAGCCAGACGGACGAGGACGACCAGCGGGAGCTGACGATACCGCCGCGCACCCACACCAGGTCGTGGCAGAACACCGCCTACGTGCAGGGCGGCTCGCCGGGACTGTGGCCCTCGATCGACGTCCCCCGCGGCGTACCCGGCCCCCAGGCACCGGCCGAGCCGCGCCATTCCCGCGACTGAGTCCCCGAGCCGGACGGCGCCGCGCCCGCGCGTGGCGTCACCCGCGTCGCGAGACGGCGGAGGCGAGCTGGCGGGACAGGTATCCGCGGACCAGTTGCTTGGCTTCGGCCACGATTCCCGGGTCGCCGTTCGGGTCGTGCCGGAAGGCGAGCTTCAGCACCGCGTCCCCTGCCTCCACGGCGACGGGAATGGCACGGTCCAATTCTTCACTGTCCGCCAGTCCGAATTCGGCGAGGAGAAGCGCGCGGAGCCGCCCGGCGATCACGGTGTTGTTGTCGGCCACGGAGTCGAGGAGGCCGAGATCGAAGACCTCGCCGAAGTGCAGCGAGCGGAATCCGGGCACGCTGCGGTGCATCTCGACGTACTCGTCGATGACGGCGTCGACGGCCTCCCACCAGCCGGCGTAGTCCTCGACCATGAACCGGCGCCCGACCCGCGCCACGAACGACTCGACGTTGCGCCGGGTCAGGGCCTGGCTGAGCGCCCGCTTGTCGGGGAAGAACTGGTAGACCGAACCGATGGCCACCCCGGCCCGCTCGGCCACCCTGGTGGTCGTCAGCGCGTCGTACCCGCCCTCGTCGAGCAACTCGGCGCAGGCGTCGAGCATCCGCTCCACTCTGCGGGCACTGCGACGCTGCGAAGGACGCCGCCGCAGCGGCTCATCGGGATGCGACGAGCGCGGCGACATCCCCTCACCACCCTCACGGCTCCGTTGCTCGACGACGTCACAGTGCTCGACGACACGGTGCTCGACGACACAGTGCTCGACGGCGACGGCGGGACCGCCTGCTTCCCTCACGAACCGGCTGGACACCCACCCATCTTGCCTGTTTCACGCGCGACGGTCAGCGCTAATCGGCCAGTCGTCTGAAATGCGGCAAGAATCCGGTGACTCAGCCGTCAGGAGTCGGCAGGCGCCGCCGACAGACCGGTGCAGCCGCGCAGCGCGCGGTAGGCGCCGAGTGCCTGCTGCTTGGCGCCGCCCGTCGCGGGAATCGGCACACCGCCGTTGATCCGGGCAGGGGTCCACTGGTCCTTGAGCACCTTCCTGCCGTTGATCGTCAAAGTGAGCACGCCGGTCGCCCCGGTGTCCGGGCCCCAGTTGTAGAAGGCGAAGTTGCCGAGGCCGTACTGCACGTACGCCTGACCGGAGTAGCCGCCGCCCAGCAGGATGTGCGCGTGGCTGCCCACGATCACGTCGGCCCCCGCGGCCACGAGCTTGTCCGCCAGGCTCCGCTGCACCGGTGTCGGGCACTTGACCAGCTCCGTGCCCCAGTGCAGGAACACGATGACGGTGTCGGAGTTCTTGCGGGCCTGCCGTACGGCCCGGACGAGGCGGGGCTCGTTCTTGGCGGAGGCGAGCCCGCCCTTGTCGCCGGCGGCCGTCCAGGACTGGATGAACTGCGAGTCGAGCACCTGGGTGGCGCCGATGATCGACACCCGGTTGCCGTTGACCGTCCTGCGGTAGGGCCGGTATGCCTCGGTCTCGTTCGCGCCGATGCCGATGACGGGGAACTTCGAGGACTTGATCGCCTTGAGCGTGTCGGCCAGGCCGCTCTCCATGTAGTCCATGCCGTGGTTGTTGGCCATCGTGACGACGTCCACCCCGGCGGCCTTGAGCGCGGTGAACGCCGTGGCCGGGGCCCGGAAGGTGAACTGCTTGCCCGGCGCGGGCGTGCCGCCGGTGGTGATGGCCGTCTCGAGGTTGAGCGCCGTGAGGTTGGACCTGCGCAGGACGGCGGCGATCGGGCCGAGCGCCGTACGCGGGTCGGCGTTGAGCCGGTTGCGCAGGACCCCCTCGAAGTGCACGTCGCCGGCGAAGGAGATGGTGAAGGGCCGCCGCTGCGGCGGTTTGGGAGATGGCGTGGAGGTCTCCGTCTCCGGTTGCGACGCTTCGGGGACGGGCTCGCTCTCGGCCGGGCTGCATCCCGCGACGAGGAGGGGAGCCGCGAGGAGTGCGAGCAGGGACAGGGCGAGGGGCTGACGTCTCACGGCACCTGAGCATGCCATCTTCCGCCGACATCCGGGGAACCCATGGGAGATCGTGGGGCAAGTAACTGGGATACTTCCTTTACTTGAGTCATTCAACTTTGCTGCTAGCGTGGGGGCTGTGGACGCTGCCGGGCGCCTTCGCGAGGCCGGACTGCGGGTGACCGCCGCCCGGCTGGCGATCATGCAGACCGTGAGCGACGGCGACCACCTCGACGTGGACGCCATCCATCGCGGTGTGTGCGCACGCGTCGGGCAGGTGTCCCTGCAAGCCGTCTACGACTCGCTGAACGCGTTGCAGCGCGGCGGACTGCTCCGCCGCATCGAGCCCGCGGGCAGCCCGACGCGGTACGAGGCGCGGGTGGGCGACAACCACCACCACCTCGTCTGCCGCCAATGCGGACGAGTCAGGGACGTCGACTGCGCGGTGGGGCACGCGCCGTGCCTGGAGCCGGCGTCGGACGCCGGTTACCTGGTGGACGAGGCGGATGTCATCTACTGGGGTCTGTGCCCGCCGTGCCGGGCCGAGGCCGGCGACGCCCGGCCCGACTCCGCTCACGTCTGAGCTCTCGTGTCCCTGCTCTCCGTTGCCGAAATGACCGCAGCAGAAGTGACCGCAACAGAAGTGGCCGTTCTCGAATGGCCCCGATGAAAGCGACCCCGGAGGACAGCCCCATGACCGACAGGCCCATCACCACCGATGACGCCGGGATCCCGGCCCCCAGTGACGAGTTCTCGCTGTCCGTCGGCCCCAACGGCCCTCTGCTGCTGCAGGACCACTACCTGATCCAGAAGATGGCCCACTTCAACCGGGAGCGGGTCCCCGAGCGCGTGGTGCACGCCAAGGGCGGCGGCGCGTACGGCGTGCTGAAGATCACCGAGGACGTCAGCCAGTACACCAAGGCCACGCTGTTCCAGAAGGGCGGGGAGACCGAGCTGCTCCTGCGGTTCTCCACGGTGGCCGGCGAGCTGGGCAGCGCCGACACGGCGCGCGACCCCCGCGGCTTCGCGCTCAAGTTCTACACCGAGGACGGCAACTACGACCTCGTCGGCAACAACACACCGATCTTCTTCATCCGCGACCCCTCGAAGTTCTCCGACTTCATCCACACCCAGAAGCGCCGCGCCGACAACCACCTGCACGACCACAACATGCAGTGGGACTTCTGGACGCTGTCGCCGGAGTCGGCCCACCAGGTGTCGTTCCTCATGACCGACCGGGGCACGCCGCGCACCTGGCGGCACATGCACGGCTTCGGCTCGCACACCTTCCTCTGGTACAACGCCGCGGGCGAGAAGTTCTGGGTCAAGTACCACTTCAAGACCGAGCAGGGCATCGAGAACTTCACCGACGCCGAGGCCAAGGCGCTGACGGCGGAGGATCCGGACTTCCACATCCGCGACCTCCACACGGCGATCAAGAACGGCGACCACCCGGCGTGGAAGGTCAACGTCCAGATCATGCCGTTCGAGGACGCGGCGGACTACCGGTTCAACCCGTTCGACCTGACCAAGGTCTGGCCGCACTCCGACTACCCGGAGATCACGATCGGCCGGTTCGTGCTGAACCGCAACCCGGAGAACTACTTCGCGGAGATCGAGCAGGCCGCTTTCGAACCCGCCAACCTGGTGCCGGGCATCGCCGCGTCCCCGGACAAGATGCTCCAGGGCCGGCTGTTCTCCTACCCGGACACCCACCGCTACCGCATCGGCGCCAACTACCTGCAGCTCCCGGTGAACCGTCCCAAGTCGCCCGTCCACAGCTACAACAAGGACGGCGCGATGGCGTTCGCCAGCCCGAGCGACCCGCTGTACGCGCCGAACTCCTTCGGCGGCCCGGCCGCCGACCCCTCGCTCTACCGGGGCGAGAACTACCAGATCGCCGGTGAGATCGTCCGGAGCGCCTATGTCAGGCACCGCGACGACGACGACTTCGTCCAGCCGCGCGCGCTGTGGGAGAACGTGCTCTCGGACGTCGACCGCGACCACATGGTGGGCAACATCGTCGGCCACGCCTCGGCTCCCGAGGTCACCGCCGACATGAAGAAGCGCGTGGTCGAGTACTGGACCAACGTCCACAAGGATCTCGGCCAGCGCGTCGCCCAGGGGCTCGGCGTCGCCTGACCCCCTTCCCCTCGCGTACGGCTCGCGCCTTCCCGGCGCGGGCCGTACGCGCGTATCCGCCCCTCCCGACGAGGTCGAACGCCTTCGCGTTACGCGTGAGAGCAGCGCCGGGAAAGGCAAGCCTGGCCGCCGAGATGGCCGGCCAGGCCCGAGGACTAAAGGTCGAACTCGCCGTCCTTCACGCCGCCGATGAACGCGTCCCATTCCGCGGAGGTGAAGACGAGGGCGGGACCGTCCTGGTTCTTGCTGTCGCGAACACCCACATGGCCGTCGGGGAGAACGGCGACTTCGACGCACTGGCAGTTGTTAGAGCTCCGGCTGCTCTTCCACCAGGCGGCACCGGACAGGTCAATCGAGTTCATGGACAATGTTTTTCTCCCCCCGGAAATCATGTCGCGCGGGTCTCCGGGGCGGTCTAGAGCTGGCTATCGCCAGTGACGGACAGTTTTCTCCAAGAACCGGCGGGATTCGTCCACATCGAGGGCCTTCGTCTCCAGATAGTCGAATGCCACCTCGTACCGGTAGACGATCGCCTCGTCCTCGACCAGACGCCCGCCCAGAAGCGCTTCCAAATACACCACGTCGTGGAACTCCGGCAGCTTGAGGTGGCAGAACGCCCCGGTGTTGATCGGGTGGTCCGCGTCGAGCGGAAGGATCCGCAACTCGACGTTCGGCAGTTCCGACACCTCGACCAGCCGCCTGAGCTGTTCCCGCATCACCTCGTGGTCACCGAACCGGCGCAGCAGGACCGACTCCTCCAAGACGGCCGAGATGGCCAGCGGGCTCTCCGCCCTGAGAACCGCCTGCTGGCGCGCCATCCGGACCTCGATCCGGCTGCGGACGTTGCCCGGCGCCTCAAGGGTGCTCCGCTGTCCGCTCTCCATCATGGCTCGGACGTAGGCCTCTGTCTGGAACAGGCCCGGCACCACCTGGGGTTCCCAGTCGCGTGCCGTCGTGGCTTCGGCCTCCAGGCCAAGGAACGTCGTGTATTCCTTGGGCAGGGAGTCGCGGTAATCCTCCCACCAGCCCTTCCGGGTCGCGTCCCGGTGCAGGGCGAGAAGCTCTTGGCGTTGGCCGGAATCTACCATGTAGATCACGAGTAGCGCTTCAACGTCGGCCGTTCTTGGCGAGGTCCGCGCCGTCTCTATTCTGCTGATCTTCGCTGCCGACCAGCCGAGCCGGGCGGCGACCTGGTCGCCCGTCAGATCGGCGCGCTCACGCAACCGGCGTAGTTCCTGCCCCAGGCGCCGTCGGCGGACGGTGGGACTGCCGTGCTCGGGCATCCCCTGCCGACCTCCTTCATCCGGTAAGTCCGGTAAGTCCGGTATTCCGGTGTTCCGGTGGACGCACGGATGGTGGGCGCGTCCTGGCGGATCGGGCGCACGGGTGAGGGGCGCCCTGTCCGAAGATTACAACGCCCGCTCGTGCAAGTTGCACCGTGATTTGCAGCGCATCCGCACAAGATTCTTGCGGAATTCTTTTCGTCAAGTATTGCAGGGGAATGCGTCCTGAGCCACGATCGATACGGGAAGGGTCTTCCGGATTGTGGGGGCGCCGGCGATCGCCGGCGAAATACTCCGAGACCCGATTCCCCATCCGGGGCACGCGCCCGGCGAGGGGCGCCGGCCGCTTCGGATGCGCGTGACAACGGGAGGCATCCGGGCCAGTGGGATTTCGACATCCGGCCGGCGTCGCCGGCGCTCGCGTCTGCTGAACAGCGATCACCCGATGGGCCGTTCCCGCGAAGGGGCCGCGCCCTCCGTACGACGAATTCGGAGAACGACGAGATCTCCACTTGGCACCCGTCCGAAAGGAGGGCTCCATGAATCCCCCCGGTGCCGCCTGGTTATCGCTGATCAGAAGCCGGATGACGATGGCCGACCTGGCACTGTGCGCCGACCAGGACAGGTGGGCACGCGAACTGAGGTGGACCGTCAGCCGCACCGGCTTCGGCGCCCGGCACTACCGCGACCCCCGCTTCGACCTCGTACGCGAACTGGAGGAGGTCGGCCGCCTGTTCACCGTCTGACGCGCCGCCGGCGCTCACGGAGCGGCCGCCGACGCGTCCGCGCGGCACGCGCCCGTGAATCAGGCGGAAGGTGATCGTGACCGGTTAGGCTTGCGCGGGTGACGACCGCGCTCATCCACGAACGGCTGCAGTCTCAGCTCGCCTTCCACATGGAGATCGACAAGCTGAAGCGCGTCATCCGCCGGAACTCGCTGATCGACGGCTCGCGCCGGGAGAACGACGCGGAGCACTCATGGCATCTGGCCATGATGGCGATGACCCTGGCGGAGCACGCGCCCCCGGGCACCGACATGTCCAAAGTGGTCGCGATGCTGCTCGTCCACGACATCGTGGAGATCGACGCCGGTGACACCTTCATCTACGACCCCGCCGCCGTCGAGGGGCAGGCCGCCCTCGAACGCGCGGCGGCCGATCGCATCTTCGGGCTGCTCCCGGAGGACCAGGGGACGCGGCTGCGGACGCTGTGGGACGAGTTCGAGGAGCGGCGCACACCGGAGGCGAGGTTCGCCAGGGCGCTCGACCGGCTCGCTCCGATCATCGCGAACCACCACAACGACGGTGGCACCTGGTCTCTCTTCAAGGTGACGGCCGCCCAGGTCATGGAGAAGGTGCGGCTCATCGAGGAAGGGTCGCCCACGCTCGGCGAGTACGCCGCGGGGCTGGTCGCCGCCTCGGTCGCCCAGGGTCATCTGGCGCCCTGATCGGGGTGACGACGCCGAGGGCCGCCGCACGCTCTTCAGCCCGAAACTCGCACATACCGTCTCATGCCTGTCCATGTTCACACCCGTGACGCGGGGGTACGTGATCCCGTGTTAGGGGGCGAACATGGAAGAGACGACCAGGCCGCGTGCGGGCAAGACGGCACGGAGGGTCCCTTCGGCGGAGCTCCTCGACGGGCTCGAGCGGGCTACCGCGCTCGACCGGCCGATCGCCGTCATCTCGAAGAAGGTCCGCCGCAGACTCGGCCCCGGCAAGCTGCGGGACGTCCTGCACGGCGTGCCCATGGGACACCCGCTGCACCCGGCGCTCGCCGTGACGACCTTCGGCTGTCTGCTGTCGGCCAGTGTGGTGGACATGACCAAGAGCGGCCCACGCGCGGCGCGGACGCTGATCCTCGCGGGACTGGCCAGCGCCGTCCCCACGGTGGCGGCGGGGCTCACCGACTGGTCCACGCTCCACCGGGAGCAGCAGCGCGTGGGTTTCGTGCACGCGATGACCAACGCCACGGCGGCGCTCTGTTACGCCGGCTCTCTCCTCTTACGGTTGAGCGGACGCGAACGGGCCGGGCGCACCCTGGGATACGCGGGCCTCGCGGCGGCCTCGGCGGGCGCGCACCTCGGCAGCCACATGTCCTACCGCCAGGCGGCCGGGGCCAACCACGCGGAGTCGGTCAGCCACCTGATGCCGCTCGGCTGGCACGACCTGTGCGCACTCAAGGACCTGCCCAACGGACGGCCGGTCCGGCGGCGGCTCGGCTACATCGACCTGTTCGTGCTGCGCCTCGGCGACGACGTGAGCGTGCTCGCGGACAACTGCTCCCACCTCGCCGGTCCCCTCCACCAGGGCCGGGTCGCGATGGAGGAGGGCGAGGCCTGCATCGTCTGCCCATGGCACGGCAGCGCCTTCCGCATCTCCGACGGCCGGGTCATGCACGGTCCCGCGACGTCGCGCCAGCCCGCCTTCCAGACCCGGCTGCGGCAGGACGGCGTCATCCAGGTCCGCCCCGCGGAGTGACCGTGCGCCACTGACTTCGCGCCACTCACCCCGCACCGCGCCGACCGTGCGCCGACCATGCCCAACCATGCCCGGACGCGGCTCAGCCGGTGTCCGGGCCGCGGTCGTCGGCGGGATGTTCCACCAGCGCCAGGACGCGGTTGGACATGAACCTCGCGGTGCGGACGGGAGTGCCCGCCCGCGTGACCTCGGTGACCTCGACCACTCCACGGCCCGTCGTGATCTCGATCCGGCGGCCCGCCCTGGTCGCGACCACCTCGTAGGTGCGCGGGGTTCCCCCCGCATCGATGACGATCTCCACCCGGTCGCCCTTCACAAGGGCAGACATACCCTTTCAGGACACCAGCTTCACTATCGCCACGACACCGACGACAACAATGAATCCCCGCAGCAAGGGCGCGGGCAGCCGACGGCCCACCCGGGCGCCGAGGAATCCGCCGACGGCCGAGCCGAGCGCGACCATCAGCACGGCGGCCCAGTCCACCGGCGCGATGAACGTGAACAGCACCGCCGCGGTGCCGTTCACCAGCAGCGACAGCAGGTTCTTGGCCGCGTTCACCCGTTGCAGGTCCTCGTCGAGGAAGCTGCCGAGCAGGCCGATCAGCACGATCCCCTGGGCGGCGCCGAAGTAGCCGCCGTACATGCCGGCGCCGAGCACGCCCAGCCACAGCCACGGCCCGCCGTGGGGGTGCGGCCTGCGCCGTACGGCGAGCCACTCGTTGATCCTCGGCTGGAACACCACGAGGAGGCAGGCGACCGCGATGAGCACCGGGACGATGACCTTGAACGCCTCCGCGGGCAGCCACAACAGGAGCAGGCCGCCGGCGAACGAACCGATCACCGACGCGACGCCGAGCCGCAGCAGCCGCTCGCGCTGACCCTTGAGCTCGGCGCGGTAGCCGAGCACCCCGGTCACGCCGCCGGGGACGAGCCCGACGTTGTTGGACACGTTAGCGACGATCGGCGGGAAGCCCACGGCCAGCATCGTGGGGAACGTGATGAGCGATCCCGATCCCACGACGGCGTTGATGGCCCCGGCCCCGACACCGGCCGCGAAGACCGCGGCCGCCTCCCACGGCGTCACTCGCACTACTCCCTCGTACGGCTATCCGCCAAGGGTAGGCGGCGGGTTCCGCGAGGAGGTCAGAGGGGACGGGCGTACCAGCGGCCCTCCTGGCCGCGGTCGAGGTGCAACCGCACACCGAACGTCGCGGACAGGTTCTCCGGCGTCATGACCGAGTCGATCGGCCCCTGGGCGACCACCGAGCCGTGCTTGAGCAGCAGCACGTGGGTGAACCCGGGCGGGATCTCCTCGACGTGGTGGGTGACCAGCACCATCGTGGGGGACTTCGGGTCCGTGGCCAGCGCGCCGAGTCGGCGTACCAGATCCTCGCGGCCCGCCACGTCGAGCCCGGCGGCGGGCTCGTCGAGCAGGAGCAGCTCGGGGTCCGGCATGAGCGCCCGGGCGATCTGCACCCGCTTGCGCTCGCCCTCCGACAGCGTCGCGAAGCGCCGCCGGATCAGGTGGGCGCAGCCGAGCTGGTCGATCAGCTCGACCGCCCGGGTGACGTCGTGGGAGTCGTACTCCTCCGTCCACCGGCCGAGGATCGCGTACGACGCGGTGAGCACCAGGTCGATGACCTTCTCGTCCGGCGGGATGCGCTCCGACAGGGCCGCGCTGGCCAGGCCGATCCGGGGCCGCAGGTCGAACACGTCCGCCTGGCCGAGCCGCTCGCCGAGGATCTCGACCGAGCCCTCGGACGGGAACAGCAGCGATGCGGCCACCTGAAGCAACGTCGTCTTCCCCGCGCCGTTGGGCCCGATCACCACCCAGCGCTCGTCCTCCCTGACGCTCCAGTCGATGCCGCGCAGCAGGGCGGCACCGTCCCTGCGGACGGCCACGTCCTGAAGCTGAAGCACCTGACCGCCCATGTGGTCCCCCTCCGTGGTTCGCTGAGATAAAACTATGGCAGTCCGACCACATATCGTGGATCGGGTGCGCACCGATTCACCGATCTCCGCCACGCTCGTCGCCTGGGGCAACGCCTGGCTGGGGGGACACGTGAGCCTGGAGGACGCCCTCGACCGCGTCGAGCGCGAGGCCGGGCCGCAGGTGGTGGCGGCGGACAGCGTCGAGACTCCGTTGCTGGCCTTCCTCGTGGACCGGCGGATCGAGGGGCTCCGCGCGTTCCGGCTGGCCCTGCCCGTTCCCGGCGACCCGCTCGGGCTCACCGGCCCGCCCGTCTTCAACGGCGCCGCCATCGACGCGGGCCAGGCCGCCGTGGCCGTCCTGTCCGGTCGGTGCCTCGGCCTCGTGCCGTCCGACGACCGGCGTGGCTCGTCGTACTCCGGGGTCCGCTGGACGGTGACCGAGACGTCGGCCGCCCCACCCGACGTGCCGTCGCTGGCCGAGGCGGAGCAGGCGCTGCGGACCACCATGATGGCCGCCACGGAGGCGCTGCTGGGCGTGGGCGGGCCCGCGCAGGGTTTCCCCGCGCCGGATGCCCTCGACCGCGCCGGCGAGGCCCTCGCGCCCGGCTACCCGGGCAGGGCCCATCGGGTCGGCGCCCTCGCCTCCCGGCTGTCGCTCGCGCTCCGCCTCGCCGACGAGCGGGGGCTCACCTCGGGGCAGGTCGGCGCCCGCGGCCAGGCCCTGCGCGACCTCGACCGGGCCGTACGCCGGGCCCGGGTGGCCGCCCACAACGCCGTCGTCGAGTCCCAGGTCTGACCCCCACGCCCGGATCGTGCTCACCGCTTCGCGATCGCCTCGCGGACGGCCAGGCACGACGGTCACCGTACGCGCCGGCATGGGCGCGGCCCGGGCCGGCGGGTCGGCGGCCGCGGGCGGCGGCTATCGGGGCGGCTGGAGCGGAGCGGCCGCGCGGTCCACGTTGTCGGCCACGCGCCGGAGCAGCCGGATCAGCTGCTCCGCCTCCTCCTCCGTGAGACCGGCCAGCACGTCCCGTTCTCCCTGCAGCAGCGCCTCGCGCACCAGATCGAGATGGCCCCGCGCCATGTCGGTGACGGAGAAAAGGCTGCCCCGCCGGTCGCGGGGATTGCGCTGCCGGCACACCAGGCCATCGCGCTCCATCCGTGACAGCATCTCGGCCATCGTCGGCTGTTCGACCCGCGCCAGCCGGATCAGGTCCTTCTGCGACAGCGGGCCGCCCTCGGCCAGCATCAGGAGCACGGCGGCGTTGGCCATGCTCAGCCCCAGGGGACGCAGCCGAAGCTCATGGAGGCGGATCACCTTCCTCGACGAGTGGTTGATCCAGAACGCCACATAGCGCTCCGGGGACCACCGCTCCCCCTCGCCCTCCATCGGCGCCTCTTTCCCGCTCGACCGGCCGTCCGGCATGGGACACGACGGCGTCCCACGCGGGACCCCCGTCGGCGCCCGTGCAGAAGGCTACCGACACCGTACGGCGCCAGTTGCATAGGCACCTATGCAAATGTTTACATAGGGCCCTATGCATCGGCCCGACAGGCTGGACCCCACCATGAAGAGAACAGTCATCGCCAACGCCCGGGTGTTCGACGGCGAGAGGCCGATCGGCCGGGCGGGGGTGCTCGTCGGCGACGGACGGATCCTCGCCGTGGGCGGGGACACGCCCTCCGACGCCGAGGTCGTCGACGCCACCGGGGCGACCCTTCTCCCCGGCCTGATCGACGCCCACGTCCACACCAGCGAGGACTCCCTCGCGCTCGCCCTGACGTTCGGTGTGACGACGGAACTCGAGATGCAGGGCGGGCACACCCGGCACGGCCGCGCCCACATCGAGAACGACGACACGCTCGCCGACGTCCGGTCCGCCGGCTTCGGTCTCACACCCCCGGGCGGGCATCCCAGCGAACTGTTCCCCGAGGACTTCGACATCCGCCCCTTCGTCGAAGGCGGCCGCCGGGCCTCCACGCGCAACGGCGGGCCGGGTGACCGGCGGCAGGCGGGCCCTCCCCCGATGCCGCAGGTGACCACCCCCGAGGAGGCGGTGGCCTGGATCCCCCGCCTCGTGGCCTCCGGCTCGGACTACATCAAGTTCATGGTCGACGACGGGACCGTCGAAGGACACCCGGGCCTGCCCATGCTCGACCAGGCGACACTGAACGCCGGCGTCGCCGAGGCCCACCGGCACGGGATGCTCGCCATCGCCCACGCCCTCACCGTCGACGCCACCCGCATGGCCATCGAGGCGGGCGTGGACGGCCTCGCCCACCTGTTCATGGACCGCCCGCACACTCCCGAGATCATCCGGATGATCGCCGACTCCGGCGCCTTCGTCGTCGCGTGCGTCTGCCTGAACGCCTCGCTGATGGGAATGACGGGCGAGGAACTGGCCGACGACCCGCGGGTGCGCGGCCGTCTCGACGACCGCTGGGACAAGACACTGCGCGGCAGCTTCGACCGCTACCCGCAGGGCAGGCTCGACGACGTGCTGGCGTCCGTCGCGGCCCTGCACGAGGCCGGTGTCGACGTCCTCGCCGGCACCGACACCTCCATCCCCGTGCCGTTCCTCGGCGGGCTGGCCCACGGCGCGAGCGTGCACCACGAACTGCGGTATCTCGTGCGCGCCGGTCTCACCCCGTCCGCGGCGCTCAACGCGGCGACCGCCGCCACCGCGCGGCGGTTCCGGCTGGACGACCGCGGGCGCATCGCCCCGGGGCTGCGCGCCGACCTTCTCCTCGTCGACGGCGACCCCACCACCGACATCGGCGACACCCTGAACATCCGGGCCGTCTGGCGGCGCGGCGCCCGGCTGGCCGGCTGAGCCGGGTGAGCCGGGTGAGCCGGCGCACGCTCAGGCGAAGCCGTGGCGTACGGCGTAGAGCGCGGCCTGCGTGCGGTCCTGCACGCCGAGCTTCATGAGCACGTTGGAGACGTGGGTCTTGACGGTCTTCTCCGCCACCACCAGCTCGCGGGCGATCTCGCGGTTCGAGCGGCCCGCGGCGAGCAGCCGCAGCACCTCACGCTCCCGGTCGGTCAGCGCGACCGCCGCCCCGCTCTGCTCGCGGCCCGGGCCGGACAGCATCGCCTCGGCGGCCTCCGGTGCGAGCAGGACCTGCCCGCCGTGCACGGCGCGGATCGCCTGGACGAGGGCGCCGGGGTCCACGTCCTTGTAGAGGAAGCCGGCCGCGCCCGCCCGCATGGCGGGGGCCACGTCGCCGCGGTCGCTCACCGACGTGAGGACGATCACGCGCACGTCCCGGCCGGACAGCTCCGTGAGCGCGCCGAGGCCGTCGAGCACCGGCATCTTCAGGTCGAGCAGCAGGACGTCGGGGGCGAGCTCGCCGGTCATCGTCACGGCCTCGGCGCCGTCGGCCGCCTCCCCCACGACGCTGATGTCCTCCTGGATCTCCAGGAACGTGCGCAGGCCCTGCCGTACGACGGGGTGGTCGTCGGCGATGAGCACGCGGATCACGCGGGCACCTCCAGTCGTACGGTCGTGCCGCGGCCGGGCGCGGAGGAGACCGACAACCTGCCGCCGACGGCCTGCGCCCGGTCGCTCATGGACGGCAGACCGAGGCCGTGCACTCCCGCACCGTCGAGCCCGGTGCTGTCGAACCCCGCGCCGTCGTCGCTCACCTCCAGCACGAGCCCGGCCTCCTCGTGCGCGAGCCGTACGTCGATGCGGGCGGCCCGGGCGTGCCGTACGGCGTTGTGCAGCGCCTCCTGGGCGACCCGGAGCACGGCGACCTCGATCTCCGGCGCCGAATCGGAGCCGGAGTCGCCGGGCGGCTCGCCCTCGGCCGTGAAGGCGACCGTCATGGGGTGCAGGCGGTCGAGGAGGGCCACCTGCTTGCGCAGGCTCTCCACCAGGCCGTGCCGGTCCAGCTCGGGCGGGCGCAGCTCCACGATCACCGCGCGCAGCTCGGTCAGGGCCTCTCCCGCCATCCGCTCGACCCGGTCGATCGCCTCGGCCGCCCGCTCGGGGTCCGTACGGGCGAGCGCGGCGGCGGCCCGCGCGGTCAGCCGCAGCGAGAACAGCTTCTGGCTGACGGCGTCGTGCAGTTCGCGGGCCATGCGGGTGCGTTCCTCGATCACCGTGAGCTCGCGCCCCCGCTCGTAGAGCCGGGCATTGATGATCGCGATGGCGGCGTGCGCCGCGAACAACGTCAGCAGTTCCTCGTCGGCCTCGCCGAACCCGCCGGGCGTCCGCTTGTTGGACAGGAAGATGATCCCGAGGACCGTGCCGCCGTCCATGATCGGCACGCCCAGGAACTCCTTGAGGATCGGATGGGCCTTCGGCCACCACTCGAACCTGGGGTCCTTGCGGATGTCGGCCAGCCGGACCGGTGCCCCCTCACGCAGCATCGCGCCCAGCATGCCGTGCTGGCGCGGGGTCGGGCCGATGGCCTTCCACTGCTCGTCGGAGATGCCCTCGGCCACGAACTCGGCGAACGCGCCGTCGTCGTCGGGCACGCCGAGCGCGGCGTACTTCGCGTCGAGCAGCCGCGCCGCCGACCGCACGATCACCTGGAGGACCTCCCGGACCGACAGGTGCCGGGTGACGGCGAGCACGGCCGAGCTGACCGCGTGCAGCACCGCGTCGCGGTCCCGTGCGGACACGGCAGCAGGGCCGGCGGCAGGGCTGGCGGCAGGGTCGGCAGCGGGGTCGGCGGGCTGGGGCACGGACACAGACTAGGCCGCGAATCGGGCGTCCCGCGTCGGCCGCGGGTCCTAGTCCCAAATGCCGAGCGGCGGCCGGACCTGCGTCCGATGTGCGCCTGACGTGCCGATTTCTAGCGTGAAGCGCATGAAGCACGCACTCATCACCGGAGCGTCCCGCGGGCTGGGACTCGCTCTCGCCAAGGCGCTCGCCGCCGACGGCTGGTCGCTCCTGCTCACCGCCCGGGGCGAGGAGGACCTGATGTCCGCGGCCTTCGACCTCGGCGCCCGGGCCTTCCCGGGTGACGTCGCCGACCCGGCGCACGTGGCCAGGCTCGCCGAGGCCGTGCCCGAGCTCGACCTCCTGGTCAACAACGCCAGCGGGCTCGGGCCCGCCCCGATGCCCAGGCTCGCCGACTACCCGCTGGACGCGCTGCGCGCGCTGTTCGAGACCAACGTGATCGCGCCGCTCGCGCTGGCGCAGGCGACGCTGCCCGCGCTGCGCAAGCGGCGGGGCGCGATCCTCAACGTCTCGTCCGACGCCGCCGTCGAGGCGTACGAGGGCTGGGGCGGCTACGGCGCGACCAAGGCCGCTCTCGACCAGGTCTCCAACGTCCTCGCCGCCGAGGAGCCCGACGTCGCGGTCTGGTGGGTGGATCCCGGCGAGATGCGCACCCGCATGCTGGCCGACGCCGTCGGCCCGGAGGAGGCCGGGGCCGCGCCGCCGCCCGAGAGCGTGGTCCCGGCGCTGCTGCGCCTCGTGCGCGACCGCCCCGCGCCCGGCCGCTTCACCCGGGGAGAGCTGCAATGACCACCCCCGGCCCCCACGTCGTCCGCCGGGACGACGCCGGTCCTCACGCCGCCCGCCGGGACGAGGCCGGCCCCGGTCCTCACGCCGCCGCCCGGAGCCGGGCCGATTCCCCCGCGACCGCCGGCCCCGGCCCGGCGGGCGAGGCCGGCCCGGCGCCCGCACGGACCGAAGCCCTCCCCGGTGGAATCCGGCCGTACGGGCCGGGGGGATCGTTCGAGTTCGCACTGACGGCGCCGCTGGAGGCGCACGAGCCACCGGAGGCCCGCGGGCTGCGCCGCGACGAGGTCAGGCTGCTGGTGTCCCGCCGCGACACCGGCGAGGCCACCCACCACGTCTTCGCCGACCTGCCGTCGCTGCTGTCCCCCGGCGACCTGCTGGTGGTCAACAACTCCGCCACCCTGCCCGCGGCGGTGCGGCTGGACCGGCTCGCCGTCCACTTCTCCGGCCGGCTCGCGTCCGGCGAGTGGCTGGTCGAGCTGCGCCGCCGTACGGCGACGGCGACGGAGCCCTACTCCGGCGCCGCGCCCGGAGAGTGGCTGCCGTTGCCGGGAGGCGCCACGCTGCGCCTGCTGGCGCAGGAGACGCCGCGCCTGTGGCGCGCCCGGCTGGACCGCGACGTGCTCTCCTACCTCGCCGCGCACGGCGTGCCCATCCGGTACGGCTACGTGGGGCGCGACTGGCCGCTCGCCGACTACCAGACGGTCTTCGGGGTCGAGCCGGGCAGCGCGGAGATGCCCAGCGCGGGCCGGCCGTTCACCCCGGAACTCGTCACCGCGCTGGTCAGCCGGGGGATCGGCGTCGCGCCGATCACGCTGCACACCGGGGTCGCGTCTCCCGAGAAGGACGAACCGCCCTATCCCGAGTGGTTCTCGGTCTCCCCGCGGACGGCACGGCAGGTGAACATCACCCGCGAGCACGGGGGCCGGGTGATCGCCGTCGGCACGACCGTCGTACGGGCTCTGGAGACCGCCGCCCTCGACGCCGCCGTCCCGGGAACGGTGCGGGCGGCGACGGGCTGGACCTCTCACGTCGTCACGCCGGAGGGAGGCGTGCGAGCGGTGGACGGCCTGGTCACGGGCCTGCACGAGCCCCGCTCCAGCCATCTGATGATGCTGTCGGCGATCACCGGGACCGGCGTCCTTGCCCGCGCGTACGAAGCGGCGATCGACGAGGGCTACCTCTGGCACGAGTTCGGCGACAGCCATCTCATCCTGTGATGCGTGATCGAACCGTGATCTCGATCGTCAAGGCTTTCCGCATGCGTACCCCCATCGGCAAGCCGACCGCGCTGCTGGCCGTGCCACTGGCCGCGGGCGCGCTGGTCGCCTCCGGCCTGCCCGCCTCCGCCGCGTCCACCGCGACCACCGCGGTCACCGCGTCCACGGCGTCCACGGCGTCCACGGCGTCCGCCTCGGCCAAGGCGGCGTCGGCGCCCGTCCGCATCCAGGTCAGCTATCCCTACAGCGTCCGTCGCGGACGCGTGGTGTCCTTCAAGGTCACGCTCGTCAACAAGCTCAAGACGAGAACCGACGAGATCTTCCTTGCGGTCAAGTTCCCCAAGAACGTCACCAAGACCCGGATCTACGTCCCGCGCGGCACCAACTACAACGAGCACTGCACGCGGGAGCGGACCCGCGCGCTGTGCGTGCTGCCCGGTCTGAAGAAGGGCAGGAGCTACACGTTCTGGGCGAAGGCCCAGGTGAGCGGGTCGGCCAGCGGCAAGCTCTACGGTTACTTCGGCGGGGCGGTCACCGACACGTCGCTGACCACCGACCCGAAGGAACTGCTCAGCGAGTTCGGCGACAGCATCGGCTGGGTGAAGACGAAGAGCTCGATCACCCGCTGAGCCCCCGCGCGACGCGGAAAGTCCCCTGTCCATGGCGCCCGTCCGGCCTCGCCGGGCGGGCGCGAGCCTTTTCCGGGCCTCGCCAGTCGGGCGCGAGCCGTTTCCGGGGGCCGCTCCTGCCGTCTCAGGCCGCCAGGGCCTGCCCCTCCGGTTCCGTGAGCCCGGTCCTGACCTGAGCCTCGGCGATGCGCGCCAGCGCCGCACGTGCCTCCCCCCGGCGGGCGCGCTCGCCGTACACGGCCGGACGGTCGAGCCGTACGGCGGGGAAGAGCGTCACCTCCGCGACGAGGTCCCTGGTCGCGACGATCCGCAGGACGGACGCGAGCAGCGTGTCGTCCCCGACGTACGACGGCCGGGTGGACAGGGCCGCGCGGTCGCCCGTCCCCTCCACGAACCGCAGCGCCACCGGCCGTACGGGCACCCCCGCGTCGAGCGCGGCCTGGAACACCGCGGGCCGGAAGCCGCCCATCTCCCGTCCGCACCACGTGGTGCCCTCCGGGAACGCGGCCACGCTCTCGCCGCTCCGCAGCGCGGCGGTCATGTCCGCGACGACCCCCGGCAGGGCGGACATCCTGTCCCTGTCGATGAACAGCGCGCCGCCCCCGGCGGCGAGCGTGCGGACGATCGGCCACCTGCCCACCTCGGCCTTGGCCAGCGGGCGGCAGGCGACGGTCGCCGTGATGACCAGGGGATCGAGCCAGGAGACGTGGTTGCCGACGAGCAGGGCGGGCCCGTCCTCCTCGGGCACGGCCCGCGCCCGCGCCGACCCCCCGATGAAGGAGAACCCCCGGCGCGTCACGAGCCGCACGCCGAGGGCCCGCAGCAGCAGCCGCGACCACAGCATGGTGGCCGCCCCACGCCGTGCCGTACGCCCCAGCGTGAGCGCGATCGGCAGGCCGGCGATCAGCACGGCGACCGCGCCCGTCAGGCGGGCGGCCCGGCGCAGGGGGCCGGCCGTACGCGCCTGCGCGCGCAGGCAGGCGCCGGGCGCGCAGGGAGAGACCGGCAGCCAGGCGGAGGAGGCCGCCGGCTGGTGCGTGACGGCGCTCACCGCGCCTGTCCCAGGAAGCGCCGCAGGTAGCGGGGGTCGGCGTCGGCCACCGAGAGCAGCACGAAGAAGTCGGCGGTGCCGAACGCCGGATCGTGCGCGGGGGCGCCGCAGACCCACGCGCCGAGACGCAGGTAGCCGCGCAGCAGCGGCGGCAGCACGAACCGGTCGGAACGCGGCACCCCCGCGTCGCGCCAGGGCGTGTGCGGCGTCACGCGGCGCTCCTCGGGCCCCAGCGGCACCCGGTCGACGATCCCGGCCGCGGTCACGCCGCCGTCGTCCAGGGGCACCGAGCAGCAGCCCGCCAGCCAGGCGTGCCCGCGGCTGGTCATGTACTGGGCGATCCCGGCCCACATCAGGGCGACGACCGTCCCGCCGCGGTGGTCCGGGTGCACGCACGTGCGCCCGGCCTCGACCAGGTCGCCGCGCAGGCCCTCCAGCGCGCCGAGGTCGAACTCGGAGTCGGAGTAGAGCCGGTCGCTGCGGCGGGGCGGCAGCAGGCGGTAGGTGCCGACCACCGTGTCCCCCTCGCGGACGAGGAGGTGGTCGCAGTACGCGTCGAGCGGCTCGACGTCGAGCCCGTTAAGCGGGGAGTCGAGCCGTGCCCCCATCTCCTCGGCGAACACCTCGTACCGCAGGCGCTGGGCGGCACGCAGGTCGGCGGCGCTCTCCGCGAGCCCGACGGTGTAGCGGCCGGAGCCAAGGGAGTGCTGGGACTGCAGAGAGATCGTCATGCGCGTCGCGTCCTTCCTCGGGGGTGCCGGCCACGGTGAGGCGTCCCGTCTCTCCCGGCCCGCTCCGCGGCCCACCACCATGACGACATGCGGAAATGACAGCGGTCCCTCAGGGCGGGGGCATGAAGGCGTCCGCATCGTGAACCTCGTGCGCGCTCATGACAAGCGGCGCAGTAACCTCAAACAACGTGAACCAGCGCACGCTCCTGATCACGCTGACCGGTCCTGATCGCCCGGGCGTCACCTCGCGGCTGTTCGCCGTGCTGGCCGGGTTCCCGGTCGTCGTGGCCGACGTGGAGCAGGTCGTCATCCGTGGCCGCCTCACTTTGGGCGTACTCGTCGCCTACGCCGGGGGACCGCCGTCCGGCACCGGAAGCACCATCGGCGGCCTGTGGACGGCCGTCGAGCAGGTCGCCGCCGACCTCGACATGGACCTGGAGATCGCCACCGGCACGACCTCCAAAGAGAAGCGACGGCGCGGACGGCTGCACGTCACCGTCCTGGGCGCGCCGCTGCTGCCCGCCGCCATGGCCGGGATCGCCGGCCGCATCGCGGCGAGCGGCGCCAACATCGACAGGATCGAACGGCTGTCGAGCTATCCGGTGACGTGCATCGAGCTCGCCGTGTCCGGCGCCGACCCCCAGGCGATGCGGGCGGAACTCGCCGCCGAGGCGGCGGCCCAGCAGGTGGACGTCGCCGTGCAGCGCACCGGCCTGCACCGCCGCGCCAAGCGCCTCATCGTGATGGACGTCGACTCGACCCTGATCCAGAACGAGGTCATCGAGCTGCTGGCGCGGCACGCCGGCTGCCTCGACGAGGTCGCCCGGGTCACCGACGAGGCCATGCGGGGCGAGCTCGACTTCGCCGAGTCGCTGGTCAGGCGGGTCGCGCTGCTCGAGGGGCTGTCGGAGGAGGTCTTCGAGAAGGTCGTCAAGGAGGTCGTCCTCACCCCCGGCGCGCGCACGCTGGTGCGCACCCTCAAGCGGCTGGACTACCGCTTTGCGATCGTCAGCGGCGGCTTCACCCAGATCACCGACTCCCTCGTGGCCGACCTCGGCATCGACTACTCGGCCGCCAACACCCTGGAGGTCGTGGACGGCCGGCTCACCGGCCGGGTGGTCGGCGAGATCGTGGACCGGCCGGGCAAGGCCCGCGCGCTGGAGCGCTTCGCCGCCGAGGCGGGCATCCCGCTGAGCCAGACCGTCGCGATCGGCGACGGCGCGAACGACCTCGACATGTTCGCCGCCGCCGGGCTCGGCATCGCCTTCAACGCCAAGCCGATCGTGCGGCAGGCCGCCGACACCGCGGTCAACGTGCCGTACCTCGACTCGATCCTCTACCTGCTCGGCATCTCCCGCGAGGAGGTCGAGGCGGCCGACGCCGAGGACGGCATGCCGCCCGCCCTGACCTGAGGAGGGGCCGCCCGTGCCGGCGGCGGGATTGGTCACGGCGGGGCCGCGAACGCCCCGGCCGACGCCGCGCACAGCCGTACGGCGTCGGCGTCCAGCGAGCGCAGCGCCTGGTCGACCGCGGCGGTGCGCAGCAGCGCCCGCCCCGAACCCGGCTCGCTCGCGGCCGCCCGCGGGCCCGGCTCGGCCGCGTCCGTCTCGAGTTCCGTGAGCCGGCGCTCGGCCTGGGCGCCGACCCACGCGGCGTCGTCCGCGAGCCCCCGGCCCACGTCCGCCGCCGGTTCCTCGTACGGCTCCCGCCCCCGCACGGCCTCCGCGGCGGCCCGCAGGTGTCCGGCCACGGCGTCCAGGACGTCGGGGACCGGCCCGGCGCCGGTCGGCTCGTCACGGAACACCGAGATCAGCGTCAGGAGGTCGTCGCGGACCCGCTGGGCGGCCTCCAGGGCCTCGTCGACGGCGCCGGGGGCCGCGCCCCCGGGCTCCTTCGCGATGTAGTCGAGCGCCGCGGCGACCATCTCGGCGTCCACCGCGGCCTTCCTGATCCGTTCCTCGGCCCGCTCGGCGTCCGCCCTCCCCCGCGCCAGCTGCGCGAGCGCCCGGGCGACCACCGCGTGCGAGTCGAGCATCCGGCCGACCCGCTCGGCCAGCCGGTCCGTCTCCCCCCGCGGCCACAGCAGCCGCGTGCACGCGATGGCGATGACGCCGCCGACGACGGTCAGCACCACCCGCGACTCGGCGATCTTCTCGGTCTGCGGCACCTGGAAGTCGAGCAGCAGCAGCACGCACATCGTCATGAACGTCGCCCAGTACGCGTGGTGCGTCGGGGCCAGGCCGAACGCCAGCGCGGCCGACACCCCGATCAGCGCGACCAGCGGCCAATGGCCGGGCGCGGCGTGCAGGATCGCGGCGGAGACCAGCCCGCCGGCCGTGCTGCCGCCCACCCGCCACCACACCCTGGCCCGCGTCTCCCCGTACGTCGGCTGGATGGTGACCAGCACCGCGATCACCAGCCAGTGCGGGAACGCGGGCTTGAACAGCACGATGACGATCGAGGCGAAGGCGGTGCCGAGCAGGACCCGCAGGGCGTGCCGCACGCGCGGGTCGTCGAAGGCGAGCGGCGGGGGAACCGCCAGGGTGGCCATGTCGAGAGCGGGGGCGAGGCCGGGCGCGCACAGGCGGCGGGCCGCCTCGGCGGATCCGTCGAGCGCCGTCTGGATCCGTCCGGCGCTGTGCGCGATCTGCCGCAGAAGGACGAGCACGACCATCTCGCGCTTGCCGCACGTGCCCCGCTCGCGCAGCCGGTCCACCCGGTCGCCGAAGTCCACGACCGGCACCTGCTCGGGCGGGCACTCCGCCAGGTAGGCCCGCAGCGACGCGGACAGCGAGTCCACGAGGTCGCCGAGTCCCACCTCGTCCGCCGCCCCGGGCGCCCGCCGCGCCAGCGTGCCGCACAGCCCGCGCAGCGCGATGATCTCGTGGAACACCCGGCGCAGCGCGAACGCGACGTCCTCGGCCGCCCGCGACCGCTCCCACCGCAGGCGGCGGGCGCGGGCCGTACGGATCTCGGCGATCGCGTCGGAGGCCGTCCTGCGGCGCCCGTCCCACTCGTCCTGACCCACCGCGGGGTCGGCCACCGCCTCGGCCAGCCCGGCCAGGGTGTCGGCCGCCTCGCCCAGCATCGTGACGATCGGGCGGGTGCGCCGCCACGGCCAGGGCAGGGTGAGCAGCACGGCCGCCAGCAGCCCGCCGAGCAGTTGCAGGCCCGTGTGCGGCGCGGGGTCGAGCGGCAGCGGGTTGGCCGCGGTCAGCAGCAGTGTGAGTGCCGGGGTGACGCCGATCGGGCGCACCAGGCCGCCCAGCCCGGCCAGGGCCGAGGCGACGACGACCATGAGCCAGCCGCTGCCCGCCAGCAGGACCCCCAGCGACGTCCCCACGCCGACCGACAGCACGACCCCGAGCAGGTACGGCGTGCGCACGCCCGCGGGGTTCCCGATGGCCCGCCCCGCGACCAGCCACGCGCCGAGACCGACGGTCGCGCCGCCCGCCGGGTGACCGGTGAGCAGGCCCGTGAGCAGCGGGATCGCCAGGCAGGCGGCCCCGGTCAGGCCGAAGCCGAGCGCGAGGCGCGGATCCTCCAGCCTCGGCGCCCTGGCGAGCACGACGTTCCTGAGCGGCAGGCGGTTCTTCCTACCCGGATTCCCCGGGCGCTATCAGGGGCGGCTCGTCCGCACCAGGCGTCCGGTGCCGGGAGCGGCGTCCTCCCACGACACATCCAGCTCGATCACCGCGTACGCGCCGGGCGGGAAGCCGTCGAGCCTGACGTCCGTCAGGGCGGCGACGAGCTCGTACACGCCCGGGTTGTGGCCGACGAGCACGACCGACGCGGTCTCGCCGTCCGTACGGCGCAGCACGCCGAGCAGGTCGTCCGGGTACGCCTCGTAGATGTCGCGTTCGATCTCGACGGGGACGTCGAGGCCGAGCAACTCCGCGGTCCTGCGGGTACGCACCGAGGGCGAGCACAGGACGAGCCCGGGGGAGAGCACAGGGCCGAGCCGCCTGATCTCCTCCCCGATCGCCCGGGCGTCCCGCTCGCCGCCGGAGGTCAGCGGACGTTCGCTGTCCGGAAGCCCGGGCGCGTGGCCGGCCGCGGCGTGCCTGACCACGACGAGCGTCCGGACGCTCATGGCATGGCCCAGATGGCGAGGCCCACGATCACGGCGATCATCGCCGTCATGGTCAGCAGGATCAGCGCCAGCGTCCTGCCCCCGTTCGGCTTGTCCATAAGTGCTCAGTGTATGGAGAAGGTCCCCCGCTCCAGGAGCAGGGGACCTTCGGGCCGCGTGGGTGCCGCGTCAGTGGGCGACGGGCTCCGTGGCGCGGGAGGCCTGGTCGGCCTCGCCGGTCGGGGCGATGCCCGAGGCGCGGCGCTTGGAGACGACCACGGCGCCGACGACGACCGCCACGGCGACGACCGTCGCGGTGACGCGGACCGCGACGTTGTCGGCGTACGCGACGACGGCCGGGGCGATCAGCAGCGCGACCAGGTTCATCACCTTGATCAGCGGGTTGATGGCCGGGCCGGCGGTGTCCTTGAACGGGTCGCCGACGGTGTCGCCGATCACGGTGGCGGCGTGCGCGTCCGACCCCTTGCCGCCGTGGTGGCCGTCCTCGACGAGCTTCTTGGCGTTGTCCCAGGCGCCACCGGAGTTGGCGAGGAACACCGCCATCAGCGTTCCCGCCGCGATGGCGCCGGCCAGGTAGGCGCCGAGCGGCGCGTATCCGAGCGCGAAGCCGACCGCGATCGGGGTCAGCACGGCGAGCAGGCCGGGGGTCGCGAGCTCGCGCAGCGAGTCGCGGGTGCAGATGTCGACCACGCGGCCGTAGTCCGGCACCTCGCTGCCGTCCATGATCCCCGGCTTGGTGCGGAACTGCTCGCGCACCTCGTACACGACCCGGCCCGCCGCGCGGCCGACCGCGCTGATCGCGAGGCCGGAGAAGAGGAACACCACGGCCGCGCCGATGATGAGGCCGACCAGCGCGTTCGGGGCGTCCACCGACAGGCTGAAGTTCGCGAACGACCCGAGGGCGTCCTTCACGCCCTGTGAGGCCTTGGCTAGCTCGCTCTCGACCGCGGTGCGGAACGAGCCGAACAGCGCGGTCGCCGCGAGCACGGCGGTCGCGATCGCGATGCCCTTGGTGATGGCCTTGGTGGTGTTGCCGACCGCGTCCAGGGAGGTGAGCACGCGGGCACCCTCGCCCTCGACGTCGCCCGACATCTCGGCGATGCCCTGGGCGTTGTCGGAGACCGGGCCGAAGGTGTCCATCGACACGATCACGCCGACCGTGGTCAGCAGGCCGGTGCCGGCGAGGGCCACGGCGAACAGCGCCACGGTCACGTTGCCGAAGCCGAGCAGGAAGGCGCCGTAGACCGCGCCGCCGATCAGCAGCGCCGAGTAGACCGCGGACTCCAGGCCGACCGAGATGCCGGACAGGATGACGGTGGCGGGACCGGTGAGCGAACTCTCGCCGATCTCCCGGACCGGGCGCCGGTTGGTCTCGGTGAAATAGCCGGTGAGAATCTGGATGGCGCTGGCCAGGACCAGTCCGACGAGCACCGCGCCGATGGCGATCAGGCGCGGGTCGGCGGTCAGCGCGGCGACGTCCGCGGACGCGCCGGACAGCTGGGCGAAGCTCGACGGGAGGTACGCGAACGCCGCGACGGCCACCAGCACGGCGGAGATGGCGGCGGAGATGAAGAAGCCGCGGTTGATGGCGGCCATGCCGGAACGGTCCCGCCCGCGAGGCGCGGTGGTGAAGATGCCGATGACCGCGGTGATCACACCGATCATCGGGACGATCAGCGGGAAGACCAGGCCCTCGGTGCCGAAGGCGGCCTTGCCCAGGATCAGGCTCGCGACCAGGGTGACGGCGTACGACTCGAACAGGTCGGCCGCCATGCCGGCGCAGTCGCCCACGTTGTCGCCCACGTTGTCGGCGATGGTGGCGGCGTTGCGCGGGTCGTCCTCGGGAATGCCCTGCTCGACCTTGCCCACCAGGTCGGCGCCGACGTCGGCGGCCTTGGTGAAGATGCCGCCGCCGACACGCATGAACATCGCGAGCAGCGCCGCGCCGAAGCCGAACCCCTCGAGGACGTTCGGCGCGTCGCCCTTGTAGACGAGCACGACGATCGCGGCGCCCAGCAGGCCGAGGCCGACTGTGAACATGCCGGCGACGCCGCCCGTGCGGAACGCGATGCGCATCGCGGTCTTCTCGCCCGACTCACGGGCGGCGGACGCGACGCGGACGTTCCCGCGTACGGCGAGCCACATGCCGATGAAACCCGTCAGCGCGGAGAACACCGCCCCGACGACGAAGAAGACCGACCTGCCGATTCTCTCGCCGGTCGAGCCGGCCGGAAGAAGCAGCAGCAGGAACGGAATGATGACGACGAATATCGCGAGCGTCCGGAACTGCCGCGCGAGATAGGCGGCGGCGCCCTGTTGCACGGCCCTCGCGATGTTCTGCATTCGCTCGGTGCCCTGCCCCGCGGCGAGCACCTCCCGCACCAGTCCGCCCGCGACGGCCAGAGCGAGCAGCGCCACGACGGCGACGACTATGACAAGGGTGAGATGGGAACCGTTCAGAGCTACCGCTGCGCCTTCGTCAGCGGCAGCGGCGTAATAGGCAGACATCCGTCCTCCTCGGCCAGACGGGTTTCGGTCCTCCTGCCCGGGCGGCGCTGAACGAACCCACTGGCCGTGCGGCGCACTTCCGGGCGGTTGGCAAGTGCCGCTTCCGGTTGCATCCGCAATACCTTGGCCGGTGCCGGGAGTCTACGCAGCGATGCCGCGGATATGAAGGCCCTCGTGCCCCGCAATCGAGGCGGCGCCCGGTAATGGACGAACATTTGCACCGCTATCAAGGTGCTTTGACCAGCGGAGTCAGGAGTGCGGCGACAGGGGTCGCCCGAGTTACGGTACTCCCCGATAGCAGGTTTCGGTCATCCGATATGCGGATGGACATAGCAAAAGATCGAGTGTCACGCCGGGGGCGACACTCGATCTGTTCGAAGGTCTTCGAGGTCTCCGAAGGCCCGCGGGGGCCCCGGAGGTCCGCCGGAGGTCCCGGCGGTCAGAGGGCGGCGACGCCGTTGGACGACGCGGGCCAGCTCATGCGGATGCGCATGCCCTTCGGCCCGGGAAGCACCTCGACGTCGTCGGCCAGCCCCGCGATGACCGCGATGCCCAGATTGTCGATCTCGGGCATGAGGCTGCCGCTCGCCTCCAGCACCTGGGGCGTCACATCCTCGCTCGGGGCGGCGTCGGTGACCGTCACCTCGAAACGCCCCGCGTCATCGCGTAACTCGATGCGTACCGGCTCCCCCGGGCAGTGGAGGCGGTGTGCCTCCACAGCCCGCGAGCACGCCTCTCCGACGGCGAGCCGCACCTCGTCCAAGATCGCCTCCGCCACTCCCGTACGCCGGGCGATGGCCGTGGCGACCAGCCGGGCAGTGCGCACGTGGGCGGGCAGAGCGCTGAACGTCAGCTCGACGGTGGCCATGTTGCTGAATCCCCGGCCGTCACTTGTCCCGGCCGTGGGCTTCCTTGGCCTCCTCGACGGAGGCGTAGATCCCGAAGACCTTCGTCAAGCCGGTGATCCGGAAGATCTTCAGAATGCGCTCCTGCGTGCAGACGAGCTCCAGGGAGCCGTCGTGCGCCCGCACCCGCTTGAGGCCGCCGACCAGCACGCCAAGGCCCGTCGAGTCGAGGAAGTCCACCTTCTCCATGTTCACGAGCAGGTGGAAGTTGCCCTTGTTGACCAGGTCGATCAGCAGCTCACGCAGTCTGGGCGCGGTGTAGACGTCGATCTCACCCTCGACATCGACGATGGTGAGATTGTCCTCGGAATGGTGGTCCAACTTCAGATCCACAGATCCTCCAGCGCCTTACTTGCGTAGGTCTCGATACAGGTCATGCATCCTGGTAGTCCAGAGGCACGACCCGATGCGCGGCATTCAACCACGCTACGACTCCGTGTCTATACGAAATCACGACTCCGGGCGACTCTCCCCGCAGATGCCAAACTGGAAACCAGTGACTCCGACTTCTTCGTCCTCTGCCCGAACAGGCGACCTTCTCACCCGTCTGCTCGCGGTTCCCGCACGCCGGGGGCGCGTGACGCATGTGGAGCATGTTCCAGCACGTCAGGCGAGTGCGGCGAGATGGCCGGAATGGGCCCCTGAGCTGCTGGTCTCGCGACTGCGTCTGCAGGGGGTCACCGGCCTGTGGGAACACCAGCTTGAGGCCGCCGAGCTGGTTAAACGTGGCCAAAACGTGATCATTGCCACAGGGACCGCGTCCGGAAAATCGCTGGCCTACCTGGTCCCGGCCGTCGCGGAGATCTTCACCGGCGGGACGGTGCTGTACCTCACCCCGACCAAGGCGCTCGCCGCCGACCAGCTCAGAGCGCTGCGGAAGCTGCGGCTGACGCAGGTGCGCGCGGCGACGTACGACGGGGACACACCGCACGAGGAACGCCGGTGGATCCGCCAGAACGCCAACTACGTGCTGACCAACCCGGACATGCTGCACAGGTCGATTCTGCCTCGCCACTCGTCGTGGTCGTCCTTCTGGCGACGGCTGCGGCTGGTGGTCGTCGACGAGTGCCACGGCTACCGGGGTGTCTTCGGCTCCCACGTCGCCCAGATCCTGCGCCGGCTGCGCCGGGTCTGCGCCAGGTACGGCTCCTCCCCCGTGTTCCTGCTGGCGTCGGCCACCGCCAGCGACCCCGCAGCCGCGGGAATGCGCCTGACCGGCCTTGAGATGGCCGAGGTGACCGCGGACGCCTCTCCCAGGGGTTCGACCACCTTCGCGCTGTGGGAGCCGCCTCTGACCGATTTACGCGGGGAGAGCGGGGCCCCGGTCCGCCGCACCGCCACGGCGGAGGCGGCCGACCTTCTGGCGGACCTCGTGATCGAGGATGTGCGCACTCTCGCGTTCGTCCGCTCCCGCCGGGCCGCGGAGACCGTGGCCCTCACCGCCCGCCGCACGCTGGAGGAGGTCGAGGCCCTCCTCGACGCGGGGCCCGCGCCGTACGGCGAGGACGCCGGGGACCTGCCGGACGAGATGAGCGGCCCGAACGGCGACGGGCCTCACGGAGCGGCTGCCGGAGGGATCCTCGGAAAGACCTCCAGTGGAGCCCTCGGTGAGCTGTCCGGCGAGGCGCTCGGCGAGCCTTCCGGCGGAGGTCCCGGTGAACTTTCCGGCGGAGGTTTCGGTGAACCTTCCGGCGGCGCCCATGGTGTTCCGTCCGGCGGAGCTCTCGGTGAGCCTTTCGGCGGAGGTCTCGACGGAGCGCGCGGGCCGTCTCCCGCGGAAGCCGCCGGAAGCGCGGACGCGGCCGCGGCCGGCGTGGGAGGCCGGACCGGTCGTGAGAGAAACCGGCTGGCGGATCGGGTGGCGGCTTACCGGGCCGGCTACCTGGCCGACGACCGGCGGGTGCTCGAAAAGGCCCTCCGGTCGGGCGAGCTGACCTGCCTGGCCACCACCAGCGCGCTCGAACTCGGCGTCGACGTCTCGGGGCTCGACGCGGTCCTCATCGCCGGGTGGCCCGGCACCCGCGCCTCACTGTGGCAGCAGGCGGGCCGGGCCGGCCGCGCGGGCCAGGACGCGCTGGCCGTGCTGATCGCCCGCGACGACCCGCTGGACACCTACATCGTCCATCACCCGGAAGCCGTGTTCGGGCAGCCGGTGGAGGCCATCGTCCTCGATCCCGACAACCCCTACGTGCTGGCGCCCCACCTGTGCGCGGCCGCCGCGGAGATCCCGCTGACCGAGGACGACCTGGAGATCTTCGGCCCGGCGGCGCGGGACGCGCTCGACGACCTCGTGAGCCGCGGACTACTGCGCAGGCGGCCCACCGGGTGGTTCTGGACGAGCCGCGACCACGCGGCCGACCTGGCGGACATCCGCGGATCGGGCGGCGCGCCCGTCCAGGTCGTCGAGGCGTCGACCGGCCGCCTGCTGGGCACGGTCGACGAGCCGTCGGCGCACACCATGGTCCATCCGGGAGCCGTCTACCTGCACCAGAGCGAGACGTTCGTGGTCGACGTGCTCGATCTGGACGCGGGGGTCGCCCTGGTCGCGGCCGCCGAACCGGACTACGCGACCTTCGCGCGGGACGTCACCGACATCCGGGTGATGGAGTCGCTGCGTTCGCGGCCCTTCGGGCCCGGCACCCTCCACTTCGGCTCGGTGGAGGTCACCCGCCAGGTCGTCTCTTACCTCAAACGGCGCACCCAGACCGGCGAGGTCGTCGGCGAGGAGCCGCTCGACCTGCCGCCGCGCACGCTGTGCACGCGCGCGGTGTGGTGGACCCTGCCCGCCCCCGCCCTCGCCTGCCTGGCGCAGCCGGGGGACGCGGTGGATCTCGGCGGGGCCGCCCACGCGGCCGAACACGCCTCGATCGGCCTGCTGCCGCTGTTCGCGACCTGCGACCGCTGGGACATCGGGGGCGTGTCCACCGAACTCCACCCCGACACGGGCCTGCTCACGGTCTTCGTCTACGACGGCCACGACGGCGGCGCGGGCTTCGCCGAGCGCGGGTACAGCCGGGCGCCGGACTGGCTCACGGCGACGCGGGAGGCGATCGCCTCGTGCGAATGCGAGCGCGGCTGCCCGTCCTGCATCCAGTCGCCCAAGTGCGGCAACGGCAACGAACCCCTCGACAAGGCCGGGGCGATCCGCCTCCTCGACATCCTCCTGGGCGCCTGAGCCCGGGGTGCGCGTCAGGTCAGGCCTCGGCGGCGGCTCCCGCTTCCGGCGTGGCCGGAGAGGCGGGAACAGGGACTGGGCGACCGTCAGGGATCGCGATGGCGGCCCGAGTAGAGGCTGTCGTCGTCCTCCGTCCAGACGTCCGGCTCGGGCTGGCGGAGAGGCCGTTCCGGCATCTGGCCGCTGACCGCCGCGCCCGCGGGCACCGCCGTCGCCGGGACCACCGGCATCTGGCCGGGCCGTCCGGCCGAGGACAGCGGCACGTGGGCGGAGGCCGCCTGACCGGCACCGCCCAGCGAGGCCGTCAACGGAGGAAGCGATGCCAGCCGGCCCAGCGCGGACCGCACGGGCGGTTCGCCTTCGGCGAGGACGGCCGATGCCGGAAGGTCCCCGGACAGCGGTCCGGGGAAGACCACACCCGCTGCGGCGGAGTGGGCGCCGTCGGCCGAGGGGCCGGAGGTCTGGTCCTCGGCTGTGGGAGTGGCCGAAGTCGCCTCGGCCGCGGCCGGTTCACCGGCCATGACCTCGGTGGTAGCCGGCAGCGGCTCCTGCTGGTCCGGCCGGGCGAGAGGGTGGGCCGGCTCCTGATCGGACAGCGTGGCCTCCTGGCCCGCGTCCGTGCCCGTGCTCGCGGTCGTGCTCGCCGTCGTGCTCGCCGTCGTCGAGGCGACGTCGCCCGCTCCCGCCCCGGTGTCGATCTCCGTCTCCGGGGCATTCTCGCGGGCCTTGGGCCTGGCCAGGATGACGGAGGGACGTCGTACGACCGTGGTCCCCCGGGCCTTCGCCGCGGCGGTGCCGCCGAGCGCGGCCGCGCCGCCGACGACCGTGGCGGCCTCCGGCGAGGCGCTCGTCTCTCCGGTCATCGGATGTGCCCCCGAATCTCCGGGCCGCCCGTTGCCCGCGGTGTCCCCGGTCAGGCCCTTGCGCCGCAGCCAGGCGCCCAGGTTCGCGCCCGTGAGCAGCAGGACGACGGCCAGCGCGACGTACACGCCGAAATTGAGCCCGCCGAGCGGCAGGAAGGATGACTGGGCCGTCATCTTCGGATCGTCGGTCTTCTCCGGGACGACCACCGGCTCGGTCTGGTCGCTGCCGCCGTTCGCCTCCGGCAGCGTGAGCTCGGTGTCCTTCGGCAGTTCCGTGTCCTCGGGCAGCGTGGTGTCCTCGGGCAGTGCCGGTTCCGGCTTCGGCGCCGCCGTGGGCCGGTGCGCCTTCGGGGTCGTGGCGACGGGCGGCTTGGCGGCCGACTGGTCCGGCTTCTTCGACGGCGTCGGCGAGGGGCTCGGGGGGGCCTTCGGGGCGGGAACGGACACCTCAGGCGCCGAGGAGCGCTGAGATCCGACCGTGCCGCCGAGGCCGTCCGATCGGAACGCCCGGACGGAGACGTCCACCTTCCGCCCGCCCAGACCGGCCGGGAGCGCGAGGCTCGCCTGACAGGTCGAACCCGAGCAGGCGGAGTCGGCGGAGACGGAGCCGGACTTGCCGGCCTTGACCGAGGTGATCTCGTAGGACCGCAGGTCCGGTTCGGCGCCCTTCGCCCAGCTGATCTGTAGCGTCGAGGGGCCTTTGAGCTGTGCCTCGACCCCGGACGGCGCCTCCGGCGGACGGCTGAGCACGAAGGTCGAAGTGGCGTAGGTCTTGTGCGTGACCTCACCGAACAGGCTGACCGTGAACATGCCGTTGGGGGCATCGCCGGGGTCGAAGGATCCGCTGATCGTCTGGTTCGCGCCACCGGAGGCGATCTTCTGCCGGGACACGGACGGACCCTCGACGTACAGGGACATGCTGACCTGGTACCAGTCCGTCTTCGCGGACACGGTCACCGGCCGGGACGACTTGAGGACCTCCCCGTCTCCGGGCGACAGGATCTCGGCGTCGGCCGCGTACGCCGGTGCGGCACCGACCACCAGCGCGGATGCCAGAGCCGTCGAAACGATCACCGCCGTTGTGCCCAGCCTGCGAACCCTGGTCACGACGCATCCCTTCGTGGAGAACCGTCCGCCCCCGGCCGCCTGTGCCGATGCGCAGGGCGACTGAGAAGTACGCGGCACTTTATGCCAACCGTCCACTCTTGGACCGTATGTCTAAGAAGTCGTGATTCTATTGCGACACAAGTGGTGCGACATTACGGAAGCTCCAAAATGCCTTTCCTGCTGGTAGCGCCTCACCACCGCTCCACGGGTGTCAGCGGCGGGACAGCGGCTTCGACGACGGCCGCCGTGAGGCAGAAATCCTCGCGGATTCGGGAACCGATGGTCTGCACCGTCTGCGGCACCCAACCCGCCCCACAAGTCGGCACGGCCACCGCGCGCAGCCCCGGCAGGTTCGCGGCCACGCCCATCCGCATGGACGCCGGCCGGTCCGCGAGCCAGGCCGGAACGAGGTCGGCTTCCACGAGCTCGTGCACCAGCCGGGCGCCCACGAGCTCATGCGCCGGCGGGGCGCCCGCGGGCTCATGCGCCGGCGGGGCGCCCGCAGGCTGGTGCACCGGCGACTGTTCGTCGTGCGATCGCCCCCTCATGCCACCGCACCTCATGCCACCGCACCGGCCGGACCGGCCTTGGCGGAAGCGGCGGCCGTCGCGGGACCGAGGAGGGGGACCGCGAATCGCACCGTCACCGTGACCTCGGCGACGCCGTCCGACAGCGAGCACGACCGCAACGACGCACCGTTGACAGCCGCGATCGCCTCCGCCCGATCACACGCCTCGTCCGGCGTCGCCAGTGCCACGCGGGCGGCCCCGAGCGCGCCGAGATCGGCTGCGCTCTGCGCCCGGTGCCGCGCTACACGGGCCACGCCCACCTGCACGACGACCATCGTCACCGCCCAGACGGCGGTCATGAGCGCAATTGTCCAGATGGTCGCCGAGCCGCGCTCCCGTAGGCAGCGCGCACCGTTCTCGAAGGTCCCAAATCTCCTCATTCGCATGCCCCCATGTCCGCGACGAATGCGTCATCCACGCGTCCTCGCTGTCCGGAGTGATCCGCCATCCCTGCTCCTACGGCCCAAGGCCGCCCGCACCCACACGCTCCCGCCGGCCCAGGGACCGACCGATGCGCGTCCCTCATTCGTGGTCGGCCGGTTTCGGAGCGACGAGGTCTCCTGTGTGACTCGGAGACCGGGCCGGCTGCGCGGCCGATGAGAGCGGCGCAAGGACGCCGGGTTCGGTGGCGGAGACGGCCGCGACCCGGAGGCGAACCGGCGGGAGCGGCGACCTGAACGGCGGGCTGACGGTGACGACAACCTCCACCCGGGTGGTGTCGGCTCCCGTGCGAATGGACACTGTGGCGCCCTCGGGAGCCAACCGCAGGACCACCGTCCTCACCTCCTCGGCGGCCTCGCCCCGTGCCGCCGCGCGTGCGCCGGCCCGGGCCGCGTCGACGCATCGCAGCTGGGCGCCCGTGATCGTCACCGCCCACAGAGCGGCGGTCAGCACCAGCACGAGGGCGGGAAGGGCGACGGCGGTCTCCGCGGTCACTGACCCTCGGTCTCGCGGGCGCCACAGGTCGATCACGCGACGTCGCGGCACCCGGGCACATCGGCGCACCATCGGTGGCCTCAGGCGGCCAATTTCAGGGCCTTCTGAATGAGCGCGGCGAGCATCGACCTGACCTCGGCGCTCGTGACCACCTTCCAGAGCAGCGCGGCGAACCCGCAGGCGGCGATCGTGCCGACGGCGTACTCCGCGGTGGACATGCCCGCCTCGGCCCTCGTCCCCGCGCGCACCGTCCACTGGATGCTCAGCTCCTGGGCACGGCACGAGATGCGGGCGGCGGAACGCCGCAGCGCGGCACACGATCGCCGCGGACCGTGGCAGACCATCTGCACGACGGACGCCATCCGCACGGCACCGCGGATCAACCGCATCGACGACCTCCGGCCCTGCGAGCCGCCTGACCCTGCCCACCGGCAGGAGCGGGCGAACACGGACACGCGTCCTGAGCGGCTGGACAGCGCCCTCCGCACGGCACGCGCGAGCGCCGCCCATCGCGCCGGACGTGCCCTGTGCCGGCCTCCGGCGCCTCCGGCGCGCCGCTGGAGGACGGTGCCCGTCGAGGTGCCCGCCTGGGTGCCCGCCTGGGTGCCCGCCTGGGTGCCCGTCTGCTTCCTCCGGCCGGTCGCGGCGTGCTTGCTCATCGGTCCTCCTGACCCGCTCGGGGCGGCCCGTCCGCCCGCGCTGGGGCCAGGTTGCGGGATTGCGGACGGCAGGAATCGAGCCGAGCGCGGTTCTGTGGACGAGAGTCCTGCCGACGAGGTTGTCCACAGCCACCTCGCTCCCGTCTGTGGATCATCGACCTGCGATATGGGAGCTTGCAGGTCATTCATCCTGCCTGCTGTCCACAGGTGTGGATGACACTGTCCACAGGTTGTTCACGGCAGGAGGATCTGGCCCGCCAGTCCTGCGACCATGGGAATGATCCCAAGGAAGACGAAGGCAGGCAGGAAGCAGAGCCCAAGCGGTGCGACGGCATGCACGCCCACCCTTCGCGCCGCGGCCGAGGCAGTCGCCCGAGCCGTACGCCGGGCGTCATCGGCGAGTCGCGTGAGGACGTCGGCCACGGGCGCACCGCTCTGAGCGGCCCGGACCATCGTTCTGGCCAGGGCGGCGAGCGCGGGCTCGTCGGCCAGGGCGGCCCAGGCCTCCTCCGGAGGAGCACCCAAACGCATCTGAGCACCGGCCCACGAGAGGCGGTCGCCGACAGGGCCCGCGATGGCGACCGCGGTCGTTTCGACGGCCCCGCTCATCGGCTGCCCGGCCCGCAGACAGGCGACGATCAGGTCGACGGCGAACGGAAGGTCGGCCCCGATACGTTCGCGGCGACGCCTGACTTCGGCGGGCTCCCGCCTGCGCACGGCGACGAAGACGCCGACGGCCGTCGCCGTCCCCGCAAGCGCTCCCACCGGCCCTCCCACAAGGAGGAGGACCGCGAGTCCCACGGGTGCCGCGATGGCCGCTCCCCGACGCGACGCGCTCGCACCCACCGGCGTGTGGCCCGGCGGTCCCTGCGACGGCGCTTGCGGGGACGGCACCGACGACGCGATGGCGTTCAGGCGCGCGGCCGGCGAACGGGCGGCCGGCCATGTCAGCACCGCCAGCGTGGTCAGGACCCCGGCCAGCACGGCGATCATGTCTCGCACCCCTTCCCGGCGTGCTCATCGGGTGGCGGATCCCGGCAGCTCCTCCGCCCGGGCGACGAGCCTGTGTGTCCAGCAGACGCCGGCGGCGTCGAGGGCGAGCCCGACGACCAGGCAGGCGAACCCCGCCGGGCCGCCGAGCAGGAACGCCAGCGGATTCATGCCGAGTCCGGCGGCCATCAGCAGGCCGAGCACGGGCAGGCCCGCGAGCATCCGGGCGGTCGCCCGAGGTCCGGAAAGCTGTGCGGCCACCTCCTCCCGGTGGGCCTGCGCCTCCCGCAGGGACACGCACACCCGCTCCACCAGCGTGGTCAGGCCGCCGCCCACGGCTACGCTCACGCGCCAGCACGCGGCCAGCCGGACCAGGCCCTCACCACCACGGGCGGGTGCGGCGTTCGACAGGGCCGCGGCGACGTCGCCGCCGTCCCGGGCGGCGGCGACCACCGGGGCGAGCGCGGCGGGGTCCGGCAGGCTGACCGAGGAGACCGCCCGCACGAGGGCGTCGCCGGGAGGCCTGCCCGCCGACAGCTCGGCGGCCAGGATCTGGCACAGCTCGATGGACGCCGCGCGCCAGGCCGCCGCTGTCGCCCCGGGTCGTGGACGGCGGGTGAGCGCCGCCAAGAACCTGCGCAGGTCCCTTGCGCGCCTCGTTCCGGTGAGCGATGCGAGCCGTGTCGTCCCGGAATCCGGCCCGGCCCACACCCAGGCGGCGAGGGCGGCGGCGAGCACCGCGACCAGCCCCATGACATGCCCGCCCGGCGGCGTCATGAGGGCCACGACCCCGCGCACCGTTCCCGCAGCACGTCGAAGGACGGGCCCCGCCTCGCCCGGCCGTGCGGGTCGAAGGTCAGGGCCGGAAGCGCCGTCACCAGACCGGACGGGCCGCGTTCGAGCACGCAGATCTCCGCCACGCGACGACGTCCACCGCCGGCCTCCCGCACGAGGTGGATGACGAGGTCGAGCGCGGCGGCGATCTGGCTGTGCACCGCCTCCCGTGACAGGCCCGCGGCGCAGGCCAGGGCCTCCAGCCGCGCGGGCACATCGGCGGCGTTGTTGGCGTGCAGCGTCCCGCAGCCCCCCTCGTGGCCCGTGTTGAGCGCGGCCAGGAGGTCGACGACCTCCGCTCCCCGCACTTCGCCCACCACCAGGCGGTCGGGCCGCATCCGAAGGGCCTGCCGTACGAGATCACGCAGCCCGACCCCGCCCGCGCCCTCCAGGTTCGGCGGCCGGGCCTCGAGCCGTACGACGTGAGGGTGCGGGGGGTGCAGCTCGGCGGAGTCCTCGACCAGCAGCAGGCGCTCCGCCGGGCCCGCGAGGGAGAGCATGGCGCTCAACATGGTCGTCTTGCCGGTGCCGGTTCCTCCGGTGACCAGGAACGCCAGCCGTGCCGCCATGATCGCGCGGAGCACGGCGGCTCCGTCCCCCGCGGCGAGCTCCTCCACCGTGAACGCCCGGCGCGAGGGCAGCCGCAGGGACAGGCAGGTCCCCTCCGCGGCGATGGGCGGGAGCACCGCATGCAGGCGCACGCCGCCGGCGAGCCGGGCGTCCACATAGGGGCAGGCGTCGTCGAGGCGACGTCCGGCCGACGCGGCCAGACGCTGGGCGAGCCTGCGGACCTCGTCGTCACCCGGGAATGTCACGTTCGTCCTGCGCAGACCGTCCCCGTCGTCCACCCACACCTCGCGCGGCCCGTTGACCAGGACGTCCGTGACGCCCGGCTCGGCCAGCAGGGTCTCGAGAGGGCCCGCGCCGATGAGATGGGCGCGCAGCGTGCGTGCGACGGCCAGGATCTCGGCGTCGCCGAGCACGGCACGCTCCGCGCGCAGGGCCGCCGCCACCTGAGCCGCGGTGGGAGCGGTGCCGGTCTGCGACAGCCGTACCCGGACCGCCTCGACCAGGTCCGCGCCGACGCCGGAAACGGTCACCGGGCCTCCGTGGGTCATGAGCCGTCCGCCCTCATGGATGGCCGGCCCGTCAGGCCGGTCGAGAAGCCGCCCAGCAGGGCCTCGAGCAGTTCCCCGCAGAAGCGGCCCAGCGGGGAGCGGCGCAGCGGCGGCGGATCTCCCCGGTCCAGCGTCTCCACGAGGCCGCGCACCTCCGGGAGCACGCCCGCGCACGGGACCGACAAAGAGGCCGCGACGACCTCCGGATCGAGCGTTCCCGCGCGCATCACCAGGCGCAGGTCGCCGGTCCCCGGCCGGAGCAGCGTCACCGTCTGGGCCGCCGCGAGCGCTCCCCGCAGGTCTGCGGGAACGACGACGATCGTCGCGGCGGCCCTGGCGAGGGCCTCCGCCTCGCCTTCGCCGACATGCCTCGGCAGGTCGACCACGACCAGGTCGCAGCCGCGCCGTGCGGCGTCGAGCACGACGCGCATCGCCTCCCGGGGTATCCGCACCGGCTCGCCGCGATGCGCCGACAGCACGGTCAGTTCGCCGAAGGTGGGCAGCGCCTCCTGCAGGGCGGCGAAGCTCACCCTGCCCTCCCTTCCGACGACGTCGGGCCAGCGGGCACCCAGGGCCTCCTCCTGGCCGAGCAGCACGTCGATGCCTCCGCCGAGCGGATCGGCGTCGACGAGGAGCGTTCGCAGCCCGGCGCGGGACGCCGTCAGCGCCAGGGACGCCGCGAGGACGCTGGCACCGGCGCCTCCTTTCCCCGCGGCGACGCACAGGACCGTGCCCGCCCTGGTGGCGGGTTCGGCCGCGTCGCCGAACTCCTCCACGAGAAGCCGCTCGGCCTCGGGCAACTCCAGTACGGTGTGCGCCCCGACGGCGACGCACCTGCGCCACATGTCGGGGTCGTCGGCCGTCCGCGTCACGACGACCACGTTCCGCCGGGCCGGCGGACCCGTGGCGGCGAGCTCGTCCGCCAGGTCGCTGCCGACCACGACCAGCGGCGCCCGTGTCCAGTACGGCCGGGCGTGGGCGGCCGCGTGGGCCACGTCGAGTTCGACGCCCGCGGCGGCGGCGATGCGGAGCAGATCGTCGAGGAGTTCCTGGTCGTCGGTTATGGCCAGTGGGCGTGGCATCGGTGTCTCCCTGTCGTCCGGGACGACTCGGCGTTCGGGAGGACCACAATGCGAGCGACCGCCACCGGCCCGGGGCGGCGAACCACATTCTGTGGACGGAACCCCGCCTGTGGACAAGACCGAGCGGCTCGCTCTGATCGTCAAAGCCCGCCGTGAAGATCAGGAAAAAGGGGCGACCCCCGCCGGGGGGGATAGCGGGGGTCGCCGTAGCGGTCCGGCTCTGGGGGGGTAGAGCCGGTCCCGTATTACAAGAAAGCTTTAAACAAGAGACCAGGGCATGGCAAGGGTCAGATACCCCCGGGGACGCTCGCCGTTCCGAATCAGAGACACACCGTATGCTGCCTGATCACGAGAGGGACGTCGAGAACCCCGCCCAATCTGAGTAAAACTTTTTCCAAAAGTCAGTCTGACATGTCGACAGGCGCGGTCGCAACGGGTGAAGACGACTGCCACGGGGAGTCACCCACCGCATCCTTCATGCCGACATACAGCATCAATGGGGACAGAAGTACAGGAATGACGCAGGTGACTCGTTAAAGCTCTTGGAACCGGGGGTTTCCATCCCGGGGGAACGGACGTAAAAAGGGATTACGGACCTGCGGGTCCGCGTACGGCATCGGGTACCCACGCGCGACCAGCCGCGGGAGGCGTGTCGAGACGGGCTTGACCCGCTCCGACAAATTCAGGTGCACGCTTGGTAACCCGGTGACACGTACTGGCGGCGGCGTCCCACACCAGGGACGCCGTCTGCTTTGTCCGCCGCACACCCCAGACACCCGCACGCGCGCACCCACAGAGCCTGCGCGTCACGGCCGCCGCCCACGCTGTCCGTCCACAGGCAGCGCCTCCGGCGCCGCCCACGGTTGTCCCAGCAGCGCGCACAGCTGTCTACGCCCTGCCGCAGCCGGCGGCCGGCGTGGGTGCGTCAGCGGGACATGGCCTCGCAGATCGCCGTCGTCTCGCGCACGCCCAGGACGACCGCCGAGGCGCAGTGCCGCACCCACGTCCCGACGCCCTCGCCCGTGCCCTTGAGGTACGCCCTGAGGCTCTCGGCGTACGCGTCGCCGAGGTCGGCGTGGCCCACCTCGACGGCGGCCAGCGACTTGGGGTCCAGACCGAGGTCGACCAGCGTGAGCCGTTCGGCGGCACGGGCGACCAGGCCGTCGGCCACACCGAAGGGACGCAGCACCGCCAGCTCCGCGTGCACGATCGCGGCGAGCACGAGGGCGGGCGCCGCGGCGGAGGCCGTGACCAGCCCGGCGAGGGCCGACATACGCGCCGCGGTCTCCTCCGGTCCGGGCGCCGGGCCGAGCCCGAGCGGATCGGCGGTCGTGGGCGCGGTGCGCGGCCTGCCGGGCTCGGTGGTCAGGCCCGCCGCCGCGAGCGCGTGCAGCCGGGCGAGCACCTGGCGTGGCGCCGACCGCCATGTCGGGGCCAGCCGGCCGAGTTCGGCCGAGGCGCGCAGCGCGCCCTGCACGACGGGGTCGGTCACCTCGCCCATGCGCAGCGGCTCGAGCGGCACGTCCACGCCCTCGATCGCGGCGGAGGCACGCGCGCCACGCAGGGCCGACTCGGCCGACACCTCGGGACTGCGCCGGCGCAGCACCCGGTGACGATAGAGCCGGTCGACGGCCTCGCGGGCCTCCTGTACGGCCTCGGGCACGCCGGGCAGCCCGGCGATCACGGCCAGGGGATCGCTCACAGCCCCCGACCATACCCGCCGGTAGAACGTCGTTCGCCGAGGAGGTGCGGCCGTTCACCGCACAACGGCGACTCCGGTCTCGGCGGGCTCATCGCCTGCGGCTAAGTTTGCAGGCCAAAGGCCGGTAACCGGACAAAACGCCCCCACCCCGATTACTTGTACTTGACACCGCTCGCCTGGTGAAGTGGGACACGCATACCCCTGCTTGGCCGAGGCGGCCGAACGAGAGACAACCTTTTTAGACGCTGAAGGAGCACGGAGTGGCCACCGAGACCCCCGGTCAGGAAACCCAGGAGACGCTGTCGAACCTGCTGAGCGAGACGCGCCGGTTCGAGCCCCCGGCGGACCTGGCGTCGGCCGCGAACATCACGGCGGACGCCTACGAGGAGGCCGCCCGGGACCGGCTCGCCTTCTGGGAGCGCGCCGCGGAGCGGCTCACGTGGGCGGAGCGCTGGGACACCACGCTGGAGTGGGAGCCCCCCTTCGCCAAGTGGTTCATCGGCGGCAAGCTCAACGTCGCCTACAACTGCGTCGACCGCCACGTGGAGGCCGGCCGGGGCGACAAGGTCGCCTACTACTGGGAGGGCGAGCCCGAGGGCGACAGCCGTACGATCACCTACGCCGACCTGCAGAAGGAGGTCGCGAAGGCGGCCCACGCGCTGCAGGAGCTGGGGGTGCGCAAGGGCGACCGGGTCGCGGTCTACATGCCGATGATCCCCGAGCTGCCCATCACCCTGCTGGCCTGCGCCCGGATCGGGGCGATCCACTCGGTGGTCTTCGGCGGTTTCTCCGCCTCCGCCCTGAAGAGCCGCATCCACGACGCGGACGCCAAGGTCGTCGTCACGGCCGACGGCGGCTTCCGCCGCGGCGCGCCGAGCGCGCTCAAGCCGACGGTCGACGAGGCGGTCGCCGAGTGCCCCGGCGTCGAGCATGTCCTCGTGGTGCGCAGGACCGGCCAGGACATCGCGTGGAGCGACCGGGACGTCTGGTGGCACGACCTCGTGGACCGCCAGCCGGCCGAGCACGAGCCGGTGCCGCACGACGCCGAGGACCCGCTGTACATCCTCTACACCAGCGGCACGACCGGGAAGCCCAAGGGCATCCTGCACACCACCGGCGGCTACCTCACCCAGGTCGCCTGGACCCACCACGCGGTCTTCGACCTCAAGCCCGAGACCGACATCTACTGGTGCACCGCCGACATCGGCTGGGTCACCGGGCACTCCTACATCGTGTACGGCCCGCTCGCCAACGGCGCGACCAGCGTGATCTACGAGGGCACCCCGGACACCCCGCACCGCGGGCGCTTCTGGGAAATCGTGCAGAAGTACAAGGTCACGATCCTCTACACCGCCCCCACCGCGATCCGTACGTTCATGAAGTGGGGCGACGACATCCCGGCGAAGTACGACATGTCGTCCCTGCGGGTGCTCGGGTCGGTCGGCGAGCCCATCAACCCCGAGGCGTACGTCTGGTACCGCGAGCACATCGGCGCCAACCGCTGCCCCGTCGTGGACACGTGGTGGCAGACGGAGACGGGCGGCATCATGATCAGCCCGCTTCCCGGCGTCACGGCCGCCAAGCCCGGCGCCGCCATGCAGCCGCTGCCCGGCATCTCGGCCGACGTGGTCGACGACCAGGGCAACTCGGTGCCGAACGGCGGCGGCGGGTTCCTCGTGGTCCGCGAGCCCTGGCCGGCCATGCTCCGGACGATCTGGGGCGACGACAAGCGCTACGTCGACACCTACTGGTCGCGGTTCGAGGGGATGTACTTCCCCGGCGACGGCGCCAAGCGCGACGAGGACGGCGACCTGTGGCTGCTCGGCCGGGTGGACGACGTCATGCTCGTCTCCGGGCACAACATCTCCACCACCGAGGTCGAGAGCGCGCTGGTCAGCCACCCGAAGGTGGCCGAGGCGGCCGTCGTGGGCGCCACCGACCCCCTCACCGGCCAGGCCATCGTGGCCTTCGTGATCCTGCGCGGCAGCGCGGAGGAGAGCGACGACATCGCCGCCGAGCTGCGCGCCCACGTGGCCAAGACGCTCGGCCCGATCGCCAAGCCGCGGCAGATCCTGGTCGTGCCCGAGCTGCCGAAGACCCGCTCCGGCAAGATCATGCGCCGGCTGCTGCGCGACGTGGCGGAGAACCGCTCCCTCGGGGACGTCACCACGCTGACCGACAGCTCGGTCATGAACCTGATCGCGGAGAAGCTGCCCAGCGCCAAGAGCGACGACTGATCGCGAGCCGCCCGATCTCCTGAGGAAGGCGTGGACGTACGGCGTCCGCGCCTTCCTCGTCTCTGCCCGCTCCCCGCCGCGGGTTCGGGCGCGGCGGGGAGCGGGCAGATCGCCTGGGGCGTCATATTCCGGCCGTCTGTAGGCAGGTCCCCGCCTGTGCGGCCTCCGGACTGCGGTCATCCACAGGTGAGGGGCTTCGCGTGCACGTGCGCGGACGGGCACGAGATGATGTTTGATAGTCGCAGATAGGAGATCGCTCATGCCCGAGGACGAATCGCTCGGTGCGCTGGTCGCCCAGGCGAGCCATCACATCTCGACCCTCGTACGGTCGGAGATCGAGCTGGCGAAGGCCGAGCTCAAGTTCGACGCGAAGCGGGTCGGCATGGCCGCCGGGCTGTTCGGCGCCGCGGCCTTCATCGGGCACCTGTGCCTGATCCTGGCCTCCTTCGCGATCGCGTACGCCCTCGTGGCCGTGGGGCTGGCCACATGGCTCGCGTTCACGATCGTCACCGTGTTCTACCTCCTGACGGCCGGGTTGCTGGTCTTCATCGGCTACCGGCGGCTCAAGGGGCTGACCGGCATGAAGCGCACCAGGCGGAGCCTGCGCGGCCTCGGGGGCCCGGAGGAGGCCGAGGAGCTGCCGGAGACGATTCCGGCCCCCACGGCGCGACCCGCGGCCCCGGCGCCGCCGCCGTACACCGGCCCGACCGCCGGGCAGGTGGGCGCCCACCGGGAGTCCGTGAGCGATGCCGGTTGACGAGACGCTGATCGAGGTCGACGGCCCCTGGACGCACCGGACGGTGCACGCGGGCGGCGTGCGGTTCCACGTGGCCGAGGCCGGGGACGGGCCGCTGGTCCTGCTGCTGCACGGATTCCCCCAGTTCTGGTGGACCTGGCGGCACCAGCTTCCGGCGCTGGCCGCGGCCGGCTACCGGGCCGTCGCCGTCGACCTGCGCGGATACGGCGCCAGCGACAAGCCGCCGCGCGGCTACGACCTGCCCACGCTGGCCGTGGACGCGGCGGGCCTGGTGCGCGCGCTCGGCGAGACGAGCGCCGTCGTGGTCGGCCACGACTGGGGCGGTCTGCTGGGCTGGACGATGGGCGTCCTCGACCCGAAGGTGGTGCGACGGCTGGTCGCGGTGTCGGCGCCGCACCCGCTGCGCCTGCGCGCCGCGCTGTTCACCGACCCGCTGGGGCAGCTCAAGGCCGGCCGCTACGCCCTGGGATTCCAGCTGCCCTTCCTGCCGGAGCGGAAGCTGACCCGCAAGGGCGGCGCGGCGGTGGGCCGGCTCGTCGAGAAGTGGGCCGGGCCTCGGTGGCCCGGCGACGGCGTGACACAGGTGTACCGGGAGGCGATGCGGATCCCGACGGTCGCCCACTGCGCGCTAGAGTACTACCGCTGGTTCGCCCGATCCCAGATCCGCCCGGACGGCTTCCGCTATGCCCGGCAGATGCGCGCCGAGATCGAGGCGCCGACGCTGCAACTGCACGGCGCGCTCGACCCGTGCGTCCTGCCCCGGACCGCCCAGGGCTCCAGCAGGTTCGTGGCCGCGCCGTACCGATGGCGGCTGATCGAGGGCGCCGGGCATTTCCCGCACGAGGAGCGCCCCGAGCAGTTCAACGCCGAGATCATCTCCTGGCTCTCCGACCCCGAACCCGACCGCTGAGGCGCCGTCCGGTGCCCGCCCTCCGGTAGCCGGCCTCCCCGCTGACACGACCGGCCGCCACGACCGGCCGCCACGGTCGGCTGGCACGACCGGCCGGCGCGACCGGGCTCCGCGATCGGCTGCGGGATCGACACCCGTGATCTTGAAGAAGATAGTAGAAATGTGCCCTGAAGTGGCCCAACTTCCTGGTTGATCTATGGTCCTCCAGGAGATCGACGGCGCTTCGGCCGCCCTGAACCGCCCACGCGCACTGCGGAGAGATCATGCGTGACCGTGACGAAGCGGGCCGCCCCCGCAATGCACGTCCTCGCGACGAGTACGGCAGGCCGCTCCCCAGAGGCACCGAGGGAGTGCCCCGGGTGCCGGACGACTACGCCCCCACCGCCGGGGAGGCGCTGGAGGAGGCCAGGAAGCTGCTCGCGGCGGGCCGGCCCTTCCACGCCCACGAGGTGCTGGAGGCCCGCTGGAAGACCGGCCCGGCCGAGGAACGCGAGCTGTGGCAGGGGCTCGCGCAGATATGCGTCGGCCTCACGCACATCCAGCGCGGCAACCTCGCCGGCGCCGCCGCCCTGCTGACCCGTGGATCCGCCCGGCTCGGCGCGTACGGCTCGACCCGGCCATACGGACTCGACCTGCGGGCCCTGGCCGTGGAGGCCGACGCGATCACGGCCGTCATCGACGAGGGGAACGCCGACGCCGGCTCCGCCGTCTCCGCCATCCTCGCCCGCCTGACCCCCGGCGAGTAGCCGGGCGCGCGTCAGTCGCAGTCCTGCGTGCCCACACGGGCGACGGCGCCGCTGCCGTCGGTGGCGTCGCGCATGACCTCCTCCGCCGTGAGGGCGAAGCCCGTCTCCGGCTGGTCCGTCGCGGCGGCGAAGATCACTCCGAGCACCCGGCCCTCCGGGCTCAGCAGCGGCCCACCCGAGTTGCCCGGCTGGACCTTGCCGCGGATCGCGTAGACCTCACGCTCCACCTTGCGCTTGTTGTAGATGTCGTACGACTCGGCGCGCTGCTTGACCCTGACGCGCGCGGCGAGCGGCGTGAAGGGGTGCCCCTTCGGGTAACCGGCGATGATCGCGCTGTCGCCCTTCTCGGCGGTCATGTCGAAGCGCAGCGCGCCGATCGGGAGGTCCGGGACGAACAGGACAGCGATGTCCCGCTCGGGGTTGTAGAGGACGACCCGGGCGTCGTACTGGTTGCCGTCGTAGTCGGTCACGTGCAGCCCCTCGGTGACCCCGGCGACGACGTGGGCGTTGGTCATGATCCGCTGTCGTGCGTAGACGAACCCGGTCCCCTCGATGCGCTTGCGGCAGCTCGGGGCCGTGCCCTGCACCTTGACGATCGCCCTGCGGGCCCGGACGAGGGCAGGGCTTCCGTTGATCAGGCTCTGGTCCGGCGGCGGCACGTTCTGGCCGCCGATCGAGGTGATGACCTGCGGCCACTCCGAGGTGCTGACGAAGTCCCTGAACTGCTTCTGCAGCGCTCCCACGCCGTCCGGGATGGCGTCGTCGACGCTCTGCCAGATCACCGAGCCGTTGATCTGGTCCTTGATCAGCGGCTGGCCGATGCTCATCGAGACCATCAGGGAGCCGATCAGCCAGGCGATGGCCAGAACCGACAGGCCGCTGGCGACCGAGCCGCCGAAGGCGTCGACCGCCTTGGCGGGCTCCCACGTGACGTGGCTACGGGCCATGGCGCCGATGGTGGAGGACGCGAACTGCCCGACGGTGGCCGTCAGGAAGACGATGACGATGGCTAACAGGGCCCGCTCGATGTCGCCGCTGACGATCGCTCCCGCCAGGGGTGGCGCGATGAACAACCCCAGGATGGCGCCGCCGACGAATCCGAAGAAGCTGAAGGCCCCGATGATGAAGCCCTGCCGGTAGCCCGACACCGCGAAGGCCACCACCAGGCCGATCAGGATGAGATCCAGAAGATCGCCGCGCACAGTTTCCACGGTATAGGCACGCCCGTCGTCGTGTGCGGGCGTCTGCCGGGTCTCGTCGCCGTACGCGGCGTACGAGCACCCCGCCGGCTCAGCCCCGCGCGGCCAGGTTGACGACCTCGGGGGGAAGATCTTCGACCCGTGAGCGGTCCCAGGGGCGCTCGAAGCCCGCCGCCGTCAGCACGCCGTCCAGCACCCCGGCGGTGAAGCCCCACACGAGCAGGCCGCGTACGCGGAACGCCACGGAGGGGACGATGCCGCGCGGGTGGCGCAGCCGCAGCCGGTTGGCCGGGTCCACCAGCTCCGCGACCGGGACCCGCTCGACGGCCTCGACCTCGTCGGGAGACGCGGCGTGCACGGCGCAGGGCGTGTGCCACCAGGCGAGCACGGGCGTCACCCGGTTGTCGCTGCGCCACACGTAGAGCTCCGGCATGGTCCCGACGACCTCGACGCCCGCGGGGTCGAGCCCGGTCTCCTCCTGCGCCTCCCGCAGCGCGGCGCCGATCGGGCCGTCGTCACCGGGGTCGACGCCGCCGCCGGGGAACGCGGGCTGGCCGGCGTGCACACGGCCCTTCGAACTGCGCTGGATGAGCAGGATGTCGGGCCCTTCCGGGCCCTCGCCGAACAGCAACAGCACCGCGGCCGAGCGGCCGGAGCCGTTGGCGGGCGGCCGCAAGCCGGTGGGGACAGGACTGTGCGCGGCCTTCGCGGCCAGCTCCGTCAACCAGGCGGGAGCCACGACCACCTCCACATCGTCACACCGCATCGTCACGCTGGGCACGCTCGGGCCCAGGCGTGCCGTACAACCACGGAAGAACGCCCGAGCTTCCCGATCACCGTGGATTCACGAGAACGGGCCCGGACGCACCAGCTTGCGCGCCTCGTCCGGGTCCGTGGGGCCGGTGCCGTACGACGGGCAGAGCGCGGCGAGGGGGCACACGCCGCAGGCGGGCTTGCGCGCGTGGCAGATGCGGCGGCCGTGCCAGATCAGCCGATGCGACAGCATCGTCCACTCGGACTTGGGGATCAGCTCGCCGACCTCGTGCTCGATCTTCACCGGATCGGTCTCGGCCGTCCAGCCGAAGCGCCTGGTCAGCCGCTGGAAGTGCGTGTCCACGGTGATGCCGGGGACGTCGAAGGCGTTGCCGAGCACGACGTTCGCGGTCTTGCGGCCCACGCCGGGGAGCTTGACCAGGTCGGCCAGCTTGCCCGGAACCTCCCCCTTGTGGTGCTCACAAAGGGCCTGCGCCATCCCGATGATGCTGTTGGCCTTCGCCCGGAAGAACCCGGTCGATTTGATGATCTCCTCGAGTTCGGCGCGATCGGCTCCGGCGTAGTCGGCCGCGGTCCGGTACTTCGCGAAGAGCACCGGAGTGACCATGTTGACTCTCTTGTCCGTGCACTGCGCCGAGAGGATCGTGGCGACCAGCAACTCCAGAGGGTTGCCGAAGTCGAGTTCGCAATGGGCGTCGGGGTAGGTCTCGGCCAGAATCCGGTTGATCCGCCGCGCCCGCCGCACGAGCCCCAGGCGGGTCTCGGCCTGGCGCTGACGCCGTCGGGGAGCGGCCGTGTTCGTCGCCATGCCGCAAGCGTAGGGCCTCGGACGACCGCCCACCTCCCCGTCCACCGCGACGAGAGCCTTGTCATACATGCCACATATGCGGCCTGTATTTGCCGATTTGTCCCTACGCTGCGCAATACACTGAGCCCGTAGGGGGACGGCCGGCCGCCCGAGCCGGTCGAGCGCGCAACGGGCGTAAGGATAGGTTTCCGCCAAGATTGTGTTGTTTCGCCAGGCACCACGCACACGGCTGCGAGCCGGGACCGACGCCCATGCCACGTAACGGGACACCCCGTAATGCGTCGCGGAAGGTGTGGGTCACAATGGCTAGCACGGAGCCGGCGACCGAGCGCGCCCGCAGCAAGGAGGCACCGTGAGCACCGAGGAAGTACTGAGCAAGGCGCCGCTGTTCTCCGCGCTCGACCGCGAGAGCGCCGCGGCTCTGCGTGCGAGCATCACCGAGGTGGAGCTGCCCAAGGGCCGCACCCTCTTCAGTGAGAACGAGACGGGCGACCGGCTCTACGTGGTGCTCGAGGGCAAGATCAAGCTGGCGCGCACCGCTCCCGACGGCCGGGAGAACCTGCTGAGCGTGCTCGGCCCGGGCGAGATGTTCGGCGAGCTGTCGCTGTTCGACCCGCGCCCGCGCACGGCCTCGGCGATCGCGCTGACCGAAGTGCGCCTGGCGGGGCTGGGCCACGACGACCTTCGGCCGTGGCTGACCGGCCGGCCCGAGGTCGCCCTCCACCTGCTGCGCGCCCTGGCCCAGCGGCTGCGCCGTACGAACGACGTGCTCGCGGACCTCGTCTTCACCGACGTCCCGGGGCGTGTCGCCAAGCAGCTCCTCGACCTGGCCGACCGTTTCGGGCAGAAGACCGACGACGGCATCCGGGTGCACCACGACCTCACCCAGGAGGAGCTCGCCCAGCTCGTGGGCGCCTCACGGGAGACGGTCAACAAGGCCCTGGCCGACTTCGCCCAGCGCGGCTGGCTGCGCATCGAGGCCAAGGCCGTGGTGATCATGGACAGGGAGCGGCTCTACAACCGCTCCCGCTGAGCGACGGCTGGGCGACGGCTCGGCGAGGCTAGAGCGTCTTGAGATAGTCGAGCTGGGCCGCCACCGACATCTCGGCGGCCGGCCACAGCGACCGGTCCACCTCGGCGTAGACCAGCTCGACGATCTCGCGGGCGTCCCTGGCGCCACCGCGGATCGCCTCGCGGATCTGCTCCAGCCGCTCACGCCGGTGGGCGATGTACGCGTCGAGCACCCCGGACGGGTCGGGCAGCACGGGCCCGTGGCCGGGCAGCAGCGCCGCGGCCTCCAGCATCTCGGCGCCCTGCCGCAGCCTGTCGAGGCTGCGCAGGTAGTCGCCGAGGTTCCCGTCGGGGGCGATCACGGTCGTGCCCCGGCCGAGGATGGTGTCGCCGGTGAGCATCGCCCGGTCGCCGGGCAGCCAGAAGCACAGCGAGTCGAACGAGTGCCCGGGCGTGCCGACGACCCGCACGTCCACGTCGCCCGCCATGACGACGTCGCCGTCGACCAGGCCCTCGTCGCCCAGGCGGTGCCGGGGGTCGAGCGCCCGAACCGGCGCGCCGAGCATCCGCGCGAGCGTCCCCGCGCCCTCGCTGTGGTCGGGATGGCCGTGCGTCAGCAGGACGGCGGTCACCCGGCGCCCGTCCACCCGCTCGGCGACCCGCCGCAGGTGGGCCTCGTCGTCCGGGCCGGGGTCGACGACCAGCACGGCCCGCTCCCCGCCGACGATCCACGTGTTCGTGCCGTCGAGGGTCATCGGCGACGGATTGGGCGCCAGCACGTTCACGGCGCTCGCCGTGCCGGAGCCGTCCGGTCCCTCCACCGGGATGCGCAGACCGCTCACTCGCCCGTCTCTCCTGTCTCGGGGAACATCAGCACCATCCGCCCGTCCACCTCGGCGGGCTCCGGCAGGACGGTCGTGATCGACCGGGGACAGGCGAGCACGTCGCCGACCGACTCGAACGCCGCCACCTCGGCCAGCGTCCGGAAGGTGGGCGGCAGCATGTGCGCCGTTCCCGCCCTCGCGGCGGCCAGCGCGTCCCGCGGCCGCATCCAGGCGACCCCCGACGCCTCCCCGCCCACGTCACGCGTACGCTGCCCGGGCGGCAGGGCCGCCACGAAGAAGCGGGTGTCGAAGCGCCGGGGCTCCACGACCGGCGTGATCCAGTGCGCCCACGCCTTGAGCAGGTCGGCCCTGAGCACGAGACCGCGCCGGTCGAGGAACTCGGCGAACGACAGCGTGCGCGCGATCAGCGCGAGGCGGTCGGCCTCCCAGTCGGGTCCGGTCGTGTCCGTCACCACCGCGTCCGGGCCCGGCCCGGCCAGGAGCACGCCCGACTCCTCGAACGTCTCGCGCACGGCGGCGCAGACGAGGCCCCGGGCCGTGCTCTCGTCGGCCCGGAAGACCTCGCCCCACTCGGCGGGCGAGGGGCCCGCCCAGGCCACGGCGTGGTCGGCGTCCCGCGGATCGACCGATCCGCCGGGGAACACGTAGGCGCCGGCCGCGAAGGCCATCGTGGCCGTGCGCCTGAGGAGGTACGCCTCCAGGGGATCGTCACGCAGCAACACCACCGTGGCCGCGTCCCGGGCGGGGACGGGGGCCAGGCGGCCGGCGAGGATCTCCCGCGCCCGCTCGCCGACCTCGCCGGGCAGCGGAAACCCCATGAGGCCCTCCAGAACAACCATCGGTTCGACCGGCCCCATGCTCCCCCACGCCTTCGCGAGACCGCAAACCCCGGTTCCGGTGAGCCGGACCCCGTCAGCGGATCTCCGCGATGACCTCCACCTCGACCGCGGCGTCGAGCGGGAGGACCGCCACGCCGACCGCGCTCCTCGCGTGCCTGCCCGCCTCGCCGAACACCTCGCCGAGCAGTTCGCTGGCGCCGTTGAGGACCTGCGGCTGCCCGGTGAAGCCGGGAGCGCTCGCGACGAACCCGGCCACCTTCACGATCCGCACGACCTGCGACAGGTCGCCCACCAGGGCCTTGATGGCCGCCAGGGCGTTGACGGCGCAGATGCGCGCCTGTTCCTTGGCCTCCTCGGCCGACACCTCCGCGCCGACCTTGCCGACGACGCCCAGCTCGCCATTCACGAGCGGGAGCTGGCCGGAGGTGTAGACGTAGTCGCCCGTCCGTACGGCGGGCACGTACGCGGCCAGCGGAGGCACGACCTCGGGCAGCGTGAGCCCGAGCTCGGCGAGCCGCTCCTCCGGGGTCGCCATCACTTGGCCCGCTTCATGTAGGCGACCAACTGCTCCGGGTTGGGCCCCGGGATGACCGAGACGAGCTCCCACCCGTCTTCGCCCCAATTGTCCAGAATTTGCTTCGTCGCGTGCGTGAGCAGCGGCACAGTGACGTATTCCCACTTGGTCATGGCCAAAGGCTATCGAGGCGGGGCGCGCCCGGGGCGCCCAGGAACGCGGTTCGGGCGGGAGCCCGTTGGCAAACCCTTACCCGAACGGTCGCGACGGGGGACGACCGCCGCGTATCGGCAGGTAACCCTTGGGTAGCCTTCCTCACGTGGGCGAGTGGAGCAGGCACGCCGACGCGGAGGAGGCACGGTGAGTCAGCCGACCGGCGGTCGCGCCGGAAGCAACGGGGAGGCCCGTGACACCGACTGGGACGGCGTGCGCCTGCACGTGGTGAGCGGCAAGGGCGGCACCGGGAAGACCACGGTGGCCGCCGCGCTCGCGCTTGCCCTGGCGGCGGGCGGGCGCAAGGTGCTGCTCGTCGAGGTCGAGGGACGGCAGGGCATCGCGCAGGCGTTCGACCTGCCGCCGCTGCCGTACGAGGAGCGCAAGGTCGCCGTGGCGCCCGGCGGCGGCGACGTGTACGCGCTGGCCATCGACCCCGAAGAGGCGATGCTCGAATACCTCGAGATGTTCTACGGCATCAAGCGCGTGGGCAAGGCGCTGACCCGCATGGGCGTGGTCGACTTCGCCACGACCATCGCTCCCGGCCTGCGGGACGTCCTGGTCACTGGCAAGACCAGCGAGGCCGTACGGCGCCGCGACAAGCTGGGCCGGAGGGTGTATGACGCGGTCGTCATGGACGCGCCCCCGACCGGCCGGATCTCCCGCTTCCTCAACGTGACGCAGGAGGTCGCCGGGCTGGCCCGGGTCGGACCCATCAAGAACCACGCCGATCTGGTGCGGGGCGTCCTCGCCTCCCCGGAGACGGCCGTCCACTTCGTGACGCTCCTGGAGGAGATGCCCGTCCAGGAGACGCTGGACGGCATCGAGGAGCTGCGCACGACCGGGCTTCCTGTCGGCGGCGTGTTCGTCAACATGGTGCGCCCCGCCGGGCTGCCCGAGGGCGTGCTTGCGGCGGCCTGCAGGGGCGGGTTCGACTCCGCCGAGCTCGCGCTCGGCCTCAAGGCGGCCGGGCTGACGGACGCCAGGGCCGACGCCTCCGCGGTCGCCGAGGCGCTCGCCCGGGAGGTGTGCGAGCACGCTCTGCGGACCGAGCTGGAGAAGCGGGAGCGCGGCGCGCTGGAGGAGGCCGACGTGCCGCGGTACGACCTGCCGCTGCTGCCCGACGGCGCCGACCTGGCCGGGCTCTACGAGCTGGCCGACGCGCTGCGGGCCCAGTGTGTCACGTGAACTGTGCGCGGCGTGACCTGCTGATCGAGTGCATCGAGTGAGAGGCTGAGCTGTGACGAGGACGGCGCCCGCGCTGGACATCGACGCGATCTTGGATGATCCGGACACCCGGATCATCGTGTGCTGCGGCTCGGGCGGTGTCGGCAAGACCACGACGGCCGCGGCCCTCGGGCTGCGCGCCGCCGAGCGGGGCCGCTCGGTGGTCGTCCTGACCGTGGACCCCGCCAGGCGGCTCGCCCAGGCGATGGGCCTGACCGAGCTCGACAACACCCCACGGCGGGTCCACGGCGTCGACGGCGCCGGGGAGGCCGGCGGCGAGCTGCACGCGATGATGCTCGACATGAAGCGGACCTTCGACGAGATCATCGAGGCCCACGCCGACCCCGAGCGGGCCCGGCAGATCCTGACGAACCCCTTCTACCAGTCGTTGTCGTCCAGCTTCTCCGGCACGCAGGAGTACATGGCCATGGAGAAGCTGGGCCAGCTGCGCCGCTCGGACGAGTGGGACCTGATCGTGGTGGACACCCCGCCGTCGCGGTCGGCGCTCGACTTCCTCGACGCCCCCGAGCGCCTCGGCCGGTTCCTCGACGGCAGGTTGATCCGCATCCTCACGGCACCGGCCAAGGTCGGCGGGCGCAGCGCGTTCAAGCTGCTCAACGCCGGCTTCGGGATGGTCGCCGGCATCCTGACCAAGGTGATCGGGGCCCAGGTGCTGCGGGACATCCAGATGTTCGTCACCGCGCTCGACGCGGTGTTCGGCGGCTTCCGGCAGCGCGCCGAACAGACGTACCGGCTGCTCCAGGCACCCGGCACCGCGTTCGTCGTCGTCGCCGCGCCGGAGCGCGACGCGATGCGCGAGGCGTCCTACTTCGTGGAGCGGCTGGCCGACGAGCGCATGCCGCTGGCCGGGCTCGTCGTCAACCGCGTGCACCGTCCGCTGGCGCCGTCGCTGTCGGCGGCGCGCAGCTCCGCCGCCGCCGAGGATCTCGACGCCAGGGGCGAGCACGAGCTGACCGCCGCCGTGCTGCGGCTGCACGCCGGAAGGATGCAGCTCGCCGCCCGGGAGCAGCGCCAGCAGGAGCACTTCACCTCGGCCCATCCGACGGTGCCCATCGCACAGGTGCCCGCGATGCCCGAGGACGTGCACGATCTGGCGGGACTGCGCCAGATCGGGCAACTCCTCGCGTCCTGAAGACGTGTCGTCCGGCGTCCCGCTCCACAGCGGGACGCCGCGCCGGCTCAGCCGGCGATCAGCTCGTTCGTCCGCTCGTACTCTTCCTTGGCGGACTCCAGCAGGTCTCGCCAGGACTCCACGTCCGGCCTGCGCCTGAGCAGCGCGCGCCGTTCCCTCTCCGTCATACCGCCCCACACCCCGAACTCGATGCGGTTGTCCAGCGCATCGGCGAGGCATTCGGTACGGACGGGGCATCCACGACAGATGAGCTTGGCCCGGTTCTGGGCGGCGCCTTGCACGAAGAGTGCGTCAGGATCCGCACCTCGGCAGGCGGCACGGGAGGTCCAATCCGTGATCCACATGTTCGACCCCACTCCCCTTAGGTGGTCAGTCGTCGTTTCGGCCGACGGGCGCGGGCGTCGGGCCTCCTGGTTGCAGTAGCCGCAGAGGAGAAAGTACGCAAGGAAACGATCGAACCGACATACCCCGGGGGGACCAAATTCGTGCATGGTCAAGTCAGGCCATGTGGCCGGGAATGACTAGTCCCCCCCTCGCGGGGGTAATGCCGTTCCGTGAGGTCGATGCCGGGAGAGCCGCCAAACGGACGTACCCTTGGTTCCGTGCAAGCTCACGGCAAAACTCTGGCATCCCGGACAGGTGCGGCCCTGCGTCTTGTCGGCGCCTCGGGCGTCGCGGGAGTGCTGGCGGCGGCGATTGCACTACCCGCCGTCGGCGGGGCCGGCGTCACGGTCAAATCGAGCATCGAGACCCTGAGCCTCAAGCCGGCGGACCTCGACGAACCGCCGCTGCCCGAGAAGACGGTCCTGCTCGACGCGGACGGCAAGCAGATCGCCCAGTTCTACTTCGAGAACCGGGAATCGGTCTCGATGGACCGCATCGCGCCGATCATGCGTCAGGCGATCGTGGCGATCGAGGACTTCCGCTTCTACGAGCACGGCCCGCTCGACGTCGAGGGCACCACCCGCGCGCTGGTCAAGAACCTCACGACCGGCGGGGTGACCCAGGGCGGCTCGTCCATCACCCAGCAGTACGTGAAGCAGGTCCTGTTCAACAAGGCGGAGACCGACGAGGAGAAGGCCGCCGCCGTCGCGCCGACCGTCGGGCGCAAGCTCAACGAGATCCGCTACGCGATGTCGATGGAGCAGAAGTACAGCAAGGACGAGATCCTCAACCGGTATCTCAACATCGCCTACTTCGGCGCCAGCGCGTACGGCATCGAGGCGGCGTCCAAGCGGTTCTTCGGCAAGCACGCCTCGGAGCTGAACCTGGCCGAGTCCGCGACGCTGGCGGGAGCCGTCCAGGACCCGAACGCCACCGACCCCAACCGGGGCAAGACGTTCCGGGACCGGCTGCTGGCCCGGCGCAACGTCGTGCTCGACCGCATGGCCCAGCTGGACATCATCACCGACGCCGAGCGCGACGCGGCCAAGAAGAAGAAGCTGGGGTGGAAGGACAAGGAGATCCCCGGCGGCTGCGAGGAGAGCGACTACCCGTACTTCTGCCTGTACGTGCGCAACGAGATCCTCAACGACACGCAGTTCGGCAAGACCAAGAAGGCCCGTCAGGACTTCCTGGCCCGCGGCGGCCTGACGATCCGCACCACGCTGAACCGGAAGATGCAGAAGGCCGCCGAGACGGCGATCAAGAAGTACGTCCACCCGTCCGACAAGCCGGTCGCCTCCGAGGCTCTGGTCGAACCGGGCACGGGTGCCATCAGAGCGATGGCCGCCAGCCGGAAGTTCGGCACCAGCAAGAAGAAGAACGAGATGTCGATCAACGTCGTGGCCGACGCGCAGCACGGCGGCGGCGCGGGCTTCCAGGCAGGATCGACCTTCAAGGTGTTCACGCTGATCACCGCCCTGAAGGAGGGATGGAAGATCAACGACGGCATCGGCACCGGCGCGACCTTCCAGGCCAGCGGTCCCTCGGCCTTCAAGGACTGCGACGGCAACCTGGTCGGTGACCCCCGGGGCGTCCAGCACAACTCCGAGGGCGGCAGCGGCGGGTTCCTGACCCTGCAGACCGGCACCTTGAAGTCGGTGAACACCTTCTTCATGGCCCTGGAGCAGAGAGTGGGGCTCTGCGACGTCGTGAAGACCGCCAAGGACCTCGGCATCAAGCGGGCCGACGGCGCGAAACTGCGCGAGTTCCAGACGTTCACGCTCGGCTTCAACGAGATGGATCCGGTGACCGTGGCCAGCGCGTACGCGGCCATCGGGGCACGCGGGAAGTACTGCAAGCCCATGGCGATCACGGAGATCACCGACCGCTACAACAAGGTGACCTCGTTCAAGCCGTCCTGCAAGCAGGCCATCGAGGCCGAGATCGCGGACGCCGCCACCTACATCATGTCGGGCGTGTTCACCAAGGGCACCATGTCGGGCGTCGGCGGCATCGGCCGGGACGCCGCCGGCAAGACCGGTACCGGCGACCAGTCCCGCACCGTCTGGTTCGCCGGGTTCACTCCCGACCTCGCGGGCGCGGTCAGCCTCGGCGACCCGCGCGGCCCGATGCGGTACCCGCTCCCTGGACAGGTGATGGCAGGCCGGACGTACGGCTCGGTCTTCGGCGCCACCGTCCCCGGTCCGATCTGGAAGGCCACCTTCCTGGCGGCGCTCAAGGGCGTCGATCCCACGTCGTTCGTGAAGCCGGACATGTCGAGGTTCGGCGGCTGCGCCCACCAGTGCGCGCCCCCGCCGAAGCCGAAGTCCGACCGGGGCGACGGCGACGGCCGTGGTGACGGTGGCGGTGGTCCCGGTGGCGGGCGCGGTGGCGACGGTCCCGGTGGCGGGCGCGGCGGCGGCCACGGTCCGGGTGGTGGCGGCTCGCCGTTCGACCCCTTCGGCTGATTCCCTCCGAAGGGCCGCTCCCTCACCGGGGAGCGGCCCTTCGGCGTCTCAGCGCCCGGACCCGCTACTGTCTCAGCGTCCGGACGGCTACGCGGACAGACGGGCGCGTACGGCCTGGGCGACGCGGCCGCCCTCGGCGCGGCCCGCGACCTTCGGGTTCAGGATCTTCATGACCTGACCCATGGCCTTGGGGCCCTGCGCGCCGCTCTCGGCGACCGCCTCGTCGACGAGCGCGTTCAGCTCGTCGTCGCTCAACTGGGCGGGGAGGTACTCATCGAGGACCGCCTGCTCGTCCAGCTCCGCCTGGGCCTGCTCGGTCCGCCCGGCGCCCGCGAACGCCTCGGAGGCCTCCCGGCGCTTCTTGGCCTCGCGGGTCAGCACCTTGATCACCTCGTCGTCGGAGAGCTCGCGTGCCTCCTTGCCCGCGACCTCCTCGACGTTGACGGCGGCCAGGGCCATCCGGATCGTCCGGACCCGTACCTCGTCACGGGCCTTCATCGAGGCCGCGAGGTCGGCCTTCAGCTTGTCCTTCAACGCACTCATGCGTCCATCTTGCCGTGCCCGGGCCCCGGTCTTCGCCAGGTTATGCGGGAGGCGGGCCGTACGTCGGGCATCATGGCTGTGTGAGGAAAGCAGCCGCGGTTCCCCTGTCCGTCCTCGGCCTCGGCGTCGCCGGTGTCGGTTACGCCGCCGTACTCGAGCGGAACTGGTTCCGGCTGCGCCGCTTCGACGTCCCCGTCCTGGCGCCGGGCCAGCGGCCGGTCCGTATCCTGCAGATCTCCGACCTGCATCTCACGCCCCGCCGCCACCGGCTGATCAAGTGGGTGCGGTCGCTGGCCGCGCTCAACCCCGACCTCGTCGTGAACACCGGCGACACGCTGGCGCACCCCGACGCCGTCGAGTCGTACATGTACGCCGTGGAGCCGTTGCTCGAGCGGCCGGGCCTGTTCGTCTACGGCTCCAACGACCTCTACGCCCCCCGGCCGAAGAACCCCGCCCGCTACCTGTGGCGCACCTCCAAGGGGGACTCACGGCAGCACGTGCCGAACCTGCCGTGGGAGGAGCTGGGCGCCGCGATGCGGGAGGCCGGCTGGCTGGACATGAACAACGCGACGGCCCGCCTCAAGGTGGCCGACCTCGACGTCCACGTGGGCGGCATCCACGACTCCCACATCGACCGGGACCGGTACGACGAGATCGCCGGCCAGGCACCCGCCGACGCCGACCTGCGCCTCGGCGTCATGCACTCGCCCGAACCACGCAACATGTCGCGGTTCGCCGAGGACGGGTACCAACTGCTGCTGGCCGGGCACACCCACGGCGGGCAGCTGTGCATCCCCTTCTACGGCGCCCTGGTGACCAACTGCGGCATCGACCGCGCCCGGGTCAAGGGGCTGAGCAGGCACGAGAGCGCCTGGCTGCACGTCTCCGCCGGCCTCGGCACCTCGCCCTACGCGCCCGCGCGCTTCGCCTGCCCGCCCGAGGCGACCCTGCTGACGCTCGTTCCTCGCCGCCCCGTCACGCCGGATGGCACAAGCAGCCGCAAAGTCCGCTAGACTTGCCGAGGCGCAGGACGAAAAGTCCAAGCGACCGGGGTGTAGCGCAGCTTGGCAGCGCGCTTCGTTCGGGACGAAGAGGCCGTGGGTTCAAATCCCGCCACCCCGACCATGTGATGTCGCAAGACATCGGAAACCCTCGAACCTACGGGTTCGGGGGTTTCTTTGTGTACTGGGGTTGGTAGTCGCGGGTGGGATCGATGATCAGCTCGCGGAGGAGCTCTCCGGTGGTGGCGTTGACCACGCGGACGTGGAGATCGTCGACGAGCAGGATGACGTGGGTTCGGGCGTGGGTTCGTCCGATGCCGATGTGGTGGAGCCGGCCGCCGATCCGCAGGGTGACGACGCCGGTGTGGTCGACGCGGTCGTGTCGGACCCGGGTGTGGGTGTCGCCGTCGCGGCTGCCGGCCAGTTGGGCCTTGGGCCGGGTGTTGTAGGCCGCGGCGGGCGTGGCGCGGTGGGGCAACGATCGGTGGGGGCGGTGGTGGTTGTAGACGTCGACGAAGCAGTCGATGAGGGTCTGTAGGTCGGTGACGGTTGCGGGCTGGTCGGGCTGGGCGCGCAGCCACTTCTTCATCGTCTGCTGGAACCGTTCGACTTTTCCGCAGGTGGTGGGGTGGTTGGGGGTGGAGTTCTTCTGGGTGACGTGCAGGCGGCGCAGTTCGTGTTCGAAGGCGTTGCGGCCGCTGCGGCGGCCGGCCAGGCGGGTGGTGAACACCATGCCGTTGTCGGTGAGGGTGGAGGCGGGCACGCCGTGGGCGGCCACCGCGTGGCGGAAGGTGTCGCGCACGATCGGGCCGGTTACACGGGGGTGGGCGGTCACCGACAGGGCGTAGCGGGAGTGGTCGTCCAGCCAGGTGAGGATCTCGGTGTCGGTGCCGTCGGCGAGGCGGTAGTGGGTGAAGTCGGCTTGCCAGGTCTCGTTCGGCTGCTCGGCTTGGAAGCGGATGTAGGACGATCGTGGTCGCTTGTTCGGCTCGGGGGTGACCAGCCCGGCGCGGGTCAGGTAGCGGCTGATCGTCGCCCGGGCTCCACGTACGCCTCCGGCGTGGGCTCCTGCCCGTACTGGCCCTCGCAGTAGTGCCGAAGGCCCCAGTACGGCGGGCTGGTGACGATGCAGTCCACCGAGCCCTCGTCCATCTCGGCCAGCACCTCGCGCGCGTCCCCGTGGTAGAGCGCCGCGTGCTCGTCGTGCCAGTACGGCTCGCGCAGCTCGCTCATCGGCGGCCCCCGGCGTCCCGGATCGCCCACAGGACGCGGGCGACGTCACCGGCTCGACTGCGGGTGTGCCAGCCGATGGGCCTGGGGACGACGCGGAATCCGGCGTCCCACAGGTCGGTGCCGGGGTCGTCGATGCGGGTGTAGGCGATCAGACACCGGTAACCCATCTCGCGAACCAGGGGCCAGACGGCACCGAGCAGCACTCCACTGGCGTCGGATGTGCCGTCGGTGGCCAGGGCGAGGACCTCGGCGGTGTCGCCGCCGTCGAAGGCCCAGACGGTGGGCCAGCCGATGAGCGCGACACCAACGAGCGTGCCGTCACCGGTCTGGACACCTAGGGCGCGTATTTGGTTGTGATCAAGGGGTGGCGCGGGCGAGGTCTTTGATCCAGATCATCGCGGCGCGGAGGTGGAGGCCGGCGAGGTAACTCGCAGGGGTCTTGTCGTAGCGGGTGGCGATGCCTCGCCAGGCCTTCAGCTTGTCGATCAGGCGCTCGACGGTGTTCCTCTCCTTGTACAGGTCGGCGTCGTGGCTGACAGGCCGGCCGCCCTTGCTGCCCTTCTTCTTCCGGTTCGCGGCCTGGTCCCTCTTTTCTGGGATGACCGCCTTGATACGCCGTTTCCTGCCAACGGGCGGCACTTGCGGTCGGCGGCAAGGTGGACCTTGCTGGTCTGCCCGCCCCTGGAGCGTCCGAGCAGGGCAGCTTTCAAACGGAGCTTGCGCCGGTACCGGACGCGTCGCCGTTCTTCTGCCCCGGCGTCGTTTGCGGCGTTGTGCTCCTGATGTCCTTCCGACTCGCCCCCTTGTGCTCTTCGACGGCCTTCTCCAGGACGGCGACAAGGTCTCCGCCCAGGTGCATCCCGGCGGCGTCGTGATGAGCCCGGGCGGTGGTGGAGTCCACGCTGACCAGGGACAAGTCCACCTCCCCGCGGGTGGCGGCTTCCGCGATCGCCCCTTCCAGCAAGGCTTCGAAGACGCCGGCGTCTCTCCACTGCCGGAAGCGGTTGTGGACGGTCGGCCAAGCGCCGAACTCCCCGGGCATCTCCCACCACTGCCCGCCCGTCTTGAACCGCCAGATCACGCCCTCGAACTGCTGCCGCAGCCGCTCGGAGTAGGGGCCTTACCTGCCGATCGGCAGGCCGGTTGAGTGCGGTGGCGTGTTGCCGGGGCGCACTTCAGCTCTGCTGTTGGTTCAAGGTCTTCTCAAGGGTTTGCAGCGCCGCGACACACCGTGCCTGGGCCGGGTTGCCTGCGCGTAGTGCGGTCAGTGCCCCGTCGATCGCGTCGTCCAAGGCGTGCCAATCCTGCGGGGAGCGGGGCTTGAGGCCTGCCTCCGCGGCGTCCCAGGCCACCTCGAGGTCTTTGATCCGCGCCTTCGCGCCGGCGAGGTCGCCCGTGGCGGTCAGCGCGTTGACATCGTCGATGATGACCGCGAAGGAGGACAGATCCCCGAGCTTCGCCGACACCACATGTCGTGCTTTCGTGGCCCCCGCCGCCGTCGAGTCCCCTGCCGCCGCGCCAGCGGAGTCAGCCGATCCGGTCGCCGCCTCCCTTGAGCCGGAAGTCTGGCCGGCGGCCCCGGCCGACAGCCAACTGCCGATCCCGACGACGGCGGCAATGCCGGCGGCAGCCCACACCAGGTCCGACGGCCGGCCCAGGCTCGCCCGGCCCGACTTACCCTCGGTATCCGCGGAGTGCGCGCCCGCGCGGCGGGCCGTGGTCGTGGCCACCTGCTCGCGCACGACAAGCACGACGATAATGGCGAAGAACAACACGCTGGTCCGGGTGGCGCCGAGACCCAAACCACCGAGCGGATGGTCCTGGGTGAGCAGATCACCGACGGCGGCGCCCAGCGGGCGAGTGAGGATATAGGCGGCCCAGAACGCGGCCACCTGCCAGGCCTCGATCCGCCACAGCACCAGCGTGACGAGGAAGGCGCCGCCGAAGATCAGTGCACCGTTGCGGAACCCGAGACTCAACGCCTCGGTGGACAGGTCACCGGCCGCGGTGCCCAACGCGAAGGTGGTCAGAATGGCGCCCCAGTAGAACGCCTCCCGCCGAGGCGTGTTGATCGCCGTGATCGACAGGGTCATCTCCTGCCGGTACCAGACGGTGAAAACCACGGCGAGGAGCACCGCGAACAACGCCGTGCTGACATAAAGGCTGACCCCGAGGGTGTCGGTGAGGAAGTCGGTGATCTGCGTACCCGAGATGCTCACCAGCACCACGGACAGCCAATAGATCCACGGGGTGTGGCGGCGGGTAGAGGCCTGCAGCACCAGGGCCGCTGCCAGGACGACGAACACCAGACCGTCGGTCACTACCGGGCCCAGCCCGACATTGACCGACAGGTAGTCCGCGAACGTCTCCCCGACCGTCGTCGAAAGGATCTTAATCACCCAGAAGGTCGCGGTGACCAGGGGCACCTTGTTCGCCATTTGTCGCAGCCGAGGGGGAGCAGATGTGGCTACCATGCGCACACTCCAGACAGGAAAAGGGACGCCGTCATCGGCGAGGTTCGTTGGCACCGCACCCAGCAGGACTCGCCCACTCGCGCGAGTAGTAGTAAGTGAGTGGAAGCCGCCTCGTGCTTCTCCCGGTGAGCATGAGGCAACGGTAGGAGGGCGATGATTAACGCCCGCTTAGCGCGAGATGAGCCGCGTTCTTATCCTCAAGGGTGCCGTCAGGCCGGCGTCAGCAGTCGTCGGCGGTTGAGGAGGGCCACTCCCAGGGCGCACCCGCATCCCAGCGCCACGAAGGCCGTCCACGGCAGCCACCGGTGCGGGGATTCCCACATCAGACCGGTGAGCAGGTTGCCCACGGCGGTCGCGACGCCGGACAAGGTCGAATAGAGGCCGTAGTGCGTGGCGACGAGACGCCCACGCGACAGCCGTACGATGACGTCCATCTCGAACGGGCAGATCAGCATCGTCCCCACGGCCAGCAGCGCCGCGCCGGCGAGCATCGGCAACATCGCGAGATGTTCGGCCACCTCCTCGGTGAGTACGGAGGGCACGACGGGCTGCGGAAACGCGACCAGAGGCACGAACGCCAGCGCCATCACCACGAGACCGGCCGCCAGACAGTGTGGCGGTGACCACCGCTTGGCCGCCCACGCGCCCACCCGCCCCTGCAACGCGATCGCCAGCACCGCCGACAGCGCGAACAGCTCACCCATCCCGAAGTCCTGCTCGGGCCCGAGCGTGCGGCCCATGACCAGCGGCACCGTGACGTAGATCTGGAACGGCAGCAGGTACGACCCGGCCATGGCGAGGGAGAAGACGATGAAGTAGCGATTCCGCAGGACCCTCCGCCATCCGGCGCGGTCCTCCCCGGGGGCCGTGGCGGCGACGGCGGGAAGCGTGACTGCCTGGCCCATGGCGAGGACGGCGAACACCGCGGCGGCGACGAGCGCGACCAGGCGGAAGTCCAGCGCGGCCAGCACCAGCCCGGCCAGCGGGCCGAGCAGCAGCCCGGCCTGCCCGGCCACGTTGAAACGGCCGAACAGGATGGTCCTGCGGTCACCGGCGACCGTCGCCAGCATGGTGCGGATGCCCGGGTCGAACAGCGCGCCCGCGAAACCGGTCGCCGCCGAGGCCAGCACCAGCGCCGGCACCCTGTCGGCGAACGCGAGTAGTCCGAACCCGACCGACCTCAGCCCGCACCCGGCCACGACGGCGGCCCGGCACCCGAACCGGTCGGCCAGCTGCCCGCCGACCAGCGCCAGCCCGCGCTGGCTCGCGTTGCGGATCCCGAGGATCAGTCCGACCGCCGACGCGGTCAGGCCGAGGCCGTGCGTGAGATGCCCCGCGAGGTAAGGCATTAGCAGGGTGAAGCCGAACTTGATGGCGAACTGGCTGGTCAGCAGGAGCCGGACGAGATTGCTGTCACTCATAGCGACGAGCAGGTTACCTACCGCTCGGTTAGCGTCCCGCTTACCTTCAAGGGGCCACTATGGCCGGATGAGGTCGTTGCGCAGCCGTCTGCTCACCACGATCACGGGGGTGGCCGTGCTGGCCGTCTCCCTGTTCGCGGTGCCGCTGGCCGTGGCCGTCGCCCGGCTCTACCACGACGGAGCGATCGAGTCACTGGAAATGGAGGCGACGTGGGTGGCCTCCACCTTCTCCAACGCCGCCCCGATCTCGCTCCCCACCGATCTTCCCCGCGACCTGACCGTCGGCGTCTACACCACAGACGGACGGCGGCTCCTCGGCTCGGGCCCTGCCCGGTCGCCGCTCATAGAGGGTGCCGAGGGTGGCTACCTCACCGCCACCGCGCCCATTCCGTCCGACGAGACGCCGGGGGTCGTCAGGATCGCCACCTCGTACGACACGGTGGCCGGCAAGACGCACATCGCGTGGCTCATCATGGCCGGGCTGGCGATACTCGTGATCGGGTTGGCCGTCGCGTTCGCACGGCGTCAGTCGGCGAGGCTCGCCGCGCCGCTGGAAGACCTGACCCGCTCCGCGCAGGCCCTCGGCGACGGTGACTTCACGATCCGGGCGCCGCGATCCAATGTGCGGGAGGCCGACCAGGCCGGGCTCGCGCTGGAAGCCACCGCCCGCCGGCTCGGGGACGTGCTCGATCGTGAGCGCGCCTTCAGCGCCAACGTCTCCCACCAGCTCCGCACTCAGCTCACCGGGATGATGCTCGGGCTGGAGGCGGCCCTGGCCCGGCCGGACGCCGCCCTCGCCGACGCCGTCCACACCGCGCTCGGGCGAGGTGAGCGGCTGCAGACCGTGATCGACGACCTCGTACGGCTCACTCGTGACAACCGGACCGGGTTGGCGCCGCTCGACGTACCCGCCGTGATCGATGAAGTCAGGGAGTGCTGGCAGGGCCCGCTCGCCGCTCAGGAGCGCCGTCTGACGGTCAGCGTGCCGGATGACCTGCCGCCCGTCGCCGCCTCCACCGCAGCGGTGCGGCAGATCCTGCGTGTGCTGCTCGACAACGCCTTGGTCCACGGTGAGGGTGAGGTCACCGTCGAGGCGGCGGACCTTGCCAACGGCATCGCGATCGAGGTCGCCGACCGCGGGCCGGGAGTTCCCGAGGGTGTGGACGTGTTCGCTCGGCGCGCGGCCGACGGGCACGGCATCGGCCTGGCGCTGGCCCGCTCGCTGGCCGAGGCCGAGGCGGGCCGGCTGGTGCTGCGCAGGACCGTTCCGCCGGTCTTCAGTCTTCTGCTGTCTCCGGCAGCTCGTAACGGTAGCCCCGGCCCCGTACCGTAACGATCCGCTGCGGATCCTCGCCGTGGTCGATGAGTTTGCGGCGGAGCGCGAACACGTGCACGTCGAGCGTCTTGGTCGGCCCGAACCAGTTGACGTCCCACACCTCGTCCATCAACTCCTCGCGGGAGACGACCTCACCGGCGCGGGACGCCAGCGCCGCCAGCAGGTCGAACTCCTTGGGCCGCAGCGCCACCTCGTCGCCCGCGACGTACGCCCTGCGAGCCGGCAGGTCGAGACTGAGCCGCCCCACCGTCAAGGTCCGATCCTCGTCCCGAGGCGTCGCCTGGCGACGCAAGTGGGCACGTAGCCTGGCCAGCAGCTCGGTCAGCCGGAACGGCTTGGTCAGATAGTCGTCCGCCCCCGCGTCGAGTGCCACGACCACCTCGAACTCCTCGGTGCGCGCCGTCAGCACCACGATCACCGCCTGCGGCAGAACCGCCCGCAACCGGCGGCACACGGTGACACCGTCATCGTCCGGCAGTCCCAGGTCCAGCAGCACCAGATCGGGCATGACCGCCCTGCCCGAATCGAGCGCCTTCGCCCCCGTGGCCGCGAGGTCGGTCCGGTAACCCGCGACGGTCAGCGCCGCCTCCAGCTCCGGCCCGATCACCGGATCGTCCTCCACCACAAGCACCCGCGCCATGCACTCAGCCTCTCACCGACTCGGCCGCCGTCACACGCCGATGAGCTCCAGCAACAGGTGTAGGTCGCGGGTGGCGTCGGCGATGGAGCAGGCGACGACGGCGAGCACCGCACCCGCGGCGACGGCGATCTCGGGACGGTGCCGCAGGGGCGGTGCGAGCAGGGCGGCGACCCGGCGGGGCACCGGCCCGGCGCCCCGCGGCAGGCCGCGATGGCCGAGGATGCCCAGGGCGTGGCCCGGAAGACGACCACCAGGGGTATGAGGGGCGGCCAGGGCGGCTTTGCCGACGGTGCGGGCGACCCGGACGCGGTCACCGGTCGCGGCGGCGGCGCGTTCGTCGGCCCACCGTTCGACGGTGTAGGTCACGGCGGCGGCGAGGGGGCGCAGGAGGGGGTTGGCGGCGGCGCCCAGCCCGGCGAGGGCGACGAAGAGATAGTGATGGGCCGCCAGGTGGGCCCGTTCGTGGGCGAGCAGGATGTCGTGTTCGCCGTCGTCCAGCAGGTGCAGCATGCCGGTGGACACCACGACGCGTCCGGGCAGCCCCGGCAGAGCGTACGCGTCGGGAGTATCGTCCTCGATCACGACCAGGCCGTCGTGGGCGGGCATGCAGGCGGCCTGCTGGGCCGCGGCGGCCAGGGAGCGGGCCCGGGTCCACAGCATGCGGCCGACGGCGAGTACGGCACCGCCGAGCAGGAGGCCCGCGATCATGGCGACCCACAGGTGGGTCGGGTCGTCCCGCTGGACAGCGTGGACCGACCAATGCCCGAGGTCGGCCAGCAGGGGGACGCGGATCAGTCCGGTGATGGCAAGCAGGCCCAGCGACAAGGTGCTCGCCGCGCCCAGCACCAGTGCCGAGACGGTGAGCAGCCAGGTGGCCAGCCGGGGCTCGCACCGTTCTGACATGACGCGCGCGCCGAGGGGAGCGAGCAGCGACAGCAGCAGCGGAAGGTAGACCGCGATGCGCATCCGGATCCTCTACTGGTCCTGGTGCGGGTCGGACCCGAGCAGCCGACGCAGGAGGTCGGCGTCGGAGGGGGACAACCCGTCGGCGAAGCGGGCGAGCACGGCCTGCCGGTCGGGCCGTTCCTCAAGGACGCTGCGCATACGGCGGGCGGCGAACCCATCCTCGTCGGTGACGGGGGCATAAGCGTAGGCCCGGCCGCGCGAATGCCGGACGAGCAACTGCTTGGCGTACAACCGGGTGAGGATGGTCACCACGGTGCTGTAGGTCGGCTCGCCGCCGAGACGCTCGGCGACCTCTCCAGGGGTCAGCGCCGTGTCCGCTCGCAGCAGTACATCGAGGATCTCGGCCTCACGTTCGCCGTTGGCGCGCTTGGGGCCTCGCCCTTGTGGAGTGGCGCTCATGGGTTGTCGTTTCCCCTGTCCGTCTTCTACAGTCGTGTAGAACTTCTACGGCGGTGTAAAAGATGCCGTGTTCCGAGTGTGCCACGCACCTGTCCCGGAGGACAGGTGCAGGCCGGGAAAGGATCGCCGGGTGTCAACCGGGTTCAATCCGCTGGACGCCACCTCGCTGCTGACGGCATTCGGCGCCGCGGGCGTGTTCGTGGTGCTGTTCGCCGAGACCGGCCTGCTGATCGGGTTCTTCCTGCCCGGAGACTCGCTGCTGTTCACCGCGGGTCTGCTGTGCGCCACCACGGTCGGCGGCGTCCGCCTTTCCCTGCCCGCGGTGCTGATCGCCGCAGCCTTGGGGGCGCTGCTCGGCGCGCAGACCGGCTACGTGATCGGCCGCCGGGTGGGCCCGGCTCTGCTGGGCCGTACCCGGAACCAGCATCTGCTGCGCGGCGCGGCACGGGCCGAGGTCCTGCTCGGCCGCTACGGGCACGGGAAGGCGGTTTTCCTCGCCCGGTTCATCCCCCTGGTGCGAACCGTGCTCAACCCGCTCGCCGGGGTGGTCGCCGTCCCGGCGCGCACCTTCACCCTCTGGCAGGTGCTCGGCGGGCTGGTGTGGACGGCCGGCCTCGTACTCGCCGGATACGCCTTAGGGGCCAGTGTCCCCAACGTCGACCGCTACCTGTTGCCCCTGATCGGCGTGATCGTCGCCGTCTCGCTGCTGCCACCGGCTCTGGAGGCGCTGCGGGCCCGCCGCCGTACCCGCCGTTCGGCGGAGCCGGTCCGTGAGGACGTCCCATGACGTGCGTCGTCGAACTCTCCCCGGCCAGGCGATGGGGATCTCCGCTCGCGACACGACGGCGCTCACCGGGTGAGTTCGATCGGTCCCGCCTTATCCCTGCCCCTGAGAAAGAGTCGGACCGCCGATGAGTGACATCAGTGTCGTGCAGGCCGTGGTGCTCGGTGTCGTCGAGGGGGTGACCGAGTTCCTGCCGGTCTCCTCCACCGGCCACCTGAAGATCACCGAGGGCCTCATGGGAATCCCTGTGGACGACGCCTCGGTGGTCGCCTTCACCGCCGTGATCCAGGTCGGCGCGATCGCCGCCGCGCTGGTCTACTTCTTTTCCGACATCGTCCGCATCGTCTCCGCCTGGTTCCGCGGACTGGTGCGGCGCGAGGAGCGGCACAACCGCGACTACGCCTTCGCTTGGTGGGTGATCTTCGCCACGATCCCGATCGTGGTCGTGGGGCTCGCCGCAAAGCCGCTCATCGAGGGCCCGCTCGCCTCGCTGTGGGTGGTGGCCGGCTCGCTGCTGGCCGGCAGCGCGGTGATGTGGCTCGCTGACCGGATGGGCCGCCACAAGCGCGGCGAGGCCGACGTCGGCCTCAAGGACGCCATGCTGGTGGGCTCCTCGCAGATTCTCGCCCTGCTGTTCCCCGGCTTCTCCCGCTCCGGAGCGACGATGTCCACCGCACTCCTCCTGGACCTGGACCGGGTCGCGGCCACCCGGCTGTCGTTCCTCCTCGGCATCCCCGCTTTGACGGGGGCCGGTCTGTACGAGCTCAAGGATGCCGTCGGCGCCGGAGTCGGCGTCGCACCGCTCATGGTGGGCACCGCCGTGTCCTTCGTCGTCGCCTACGCCTCCATCGCCTGGCTGCTGCGGTACGTCGCCCGGCACTCCTTCAACGCCTTCGTGGTCTACCGGATCGCCGTCGGGGCGCTGCTCTTCGCAATGCTGGGCGCCGGAGTGATCACCGCATGACCCCCCGGGCCGCCGAACCGCCGCGTGAGGGACGGGGCCGGCCGCGCGCGCGGTTCCCCTGGCTGGCCCTGGTGGCCGCCGGCTTCGCGGTGGCCCAGCTGGCTCTCGCCGCTCCTCACCTCGGCCTCGGCTGGGACGAGACGGTGTACCTGTCCCAGGTCGATCCCCGCAATCCGGCCGCCTACTTCAGCGCGCCCCGCTCGCGAGGCATCAGCTTCCTGGTGGCTCCGATCATCGCGGTCACCGGCTCCACCGCCACGATCCGGATCGTGCTGGCGCTGCTGTCGGCCGCCGCGCTCTACGCGACGTACCACGTCTGGCGGCCGCTGCTCGGACCGGGCCGGACCGCCCTCGCCGCGCTGCTGTTCGCGGGCCTGTGGGTCACCGTGCTGTACGGACCACAGGCCATGCCCAACCTGTGGGTGGCGCTGTCGGCGGTGGCGGCGACCGGCTGGTTCCTGCGGGCCAGGCCCGGTGCGTCATGGGCGGTGCTTGTGGGCCTCGGCGCCACCGTCGCGGCAGCCACTTTCTTCCGCTTCTCCGACGGCGCCTGGCTCGCGGCGCCGCTGCTGGCCGCCTGCGCCATGGTGCCCGCATGGCGGCGCCCGGCCCCCGCCCTCGCCGTCGCGGGTGGGCTCGCCGCCGGCAGCGCCCAGTGGATCGCCGAAGCGTACATGCGGTGGGGCGGCGTCGGCGCCCGCCTGCACGCCTCCAGCGCCACCGAAGGCGGCATGGGCCTGCGCTGGGCCGGTGGCGACGCCTGGCGCAGCCTCAACGGACCCCTGCTGTGCCGCCCCTGCACCCTCCCACTGACCCACCCGGCGCTCACGCTGTGGTGGCTGGCCCTTCCCGTGCTCGCGCTGACAGCATGCGCGGTGGCCCTGCGCACCGGGCGGCCTGCGGAAACCGTGCTGCCCGTCGCCTGCGCCGCCGCGCTGAGCGTCCCCTACCTCGTCCTCATCGACTACTCCGCGCCGCGCTTCTTCCTGCCCGTTTACGCCCTGCTTGCCCTGCCCGTCGCCACGCTGGCGGCGGGCATGGTGCGAGCCGTCCGCCCAGTCCCCGCGCGTGCCGCCGTCGCGGGCGTTCTTGCCGTGCTGCTCGTCGCGCACCTGACAGTCCAGTACGAGGTCCTCCAGGAGACGGCCGCCGGTGCGCGGGCCACCGCCGACCGCTACCGGGCGGTCGCCGACGCCCTGCGGGGTCTCGGCCTGCGTCCGCCCTGCCTGGTCACCGGCAGCCACTCCCAGCCGATCGGCTACTACGCCGGCTGCGCCTCCGCAGACGTCAGCGGCAACAACCACAACACCACCGAAGCCGCCCTGCTGCGCCGTGCCGCCACCGAACCCACCGCCGCCCTCGCCAAAACAAGGTCCGGACCTCCCGATTACGCCCACGCGTGGAGGGCCCACCGGCTCCGGGGCACCGGCTACACCGCCTACCTGCCTTAACCTCCTACGGCGTCCAGCCGGATGCGGCGCGACGCGAGATGAATCAGCACCGAGCCGAAGACCAGCAGGAGGGCGAGCGCGGTGCAGCCATGCGCGAGGATAGCGACGGCACCGACCGCAGCGGGCCGCCCGCGTCACCGAGTTCGGCGGCACCCATGGTCCTGTCGAGCCGTTCGGCGGGAGTGGCGGGGGACAGTGCGGCAAAGCCGAGTGGAGTGATCAGATCTGTTCCGCTGCAGCAGGGCGGGCTGGTGACGATGCAGTTCACTGAACACTCGTTCATCTCGGCCAGCACCTCGCGCGTAGCCGGGCTGGGTCCAGGCGATGAATGCCCGCGCGGTCTGGATCGGCACCGGCGAAATCATCAGCCGGTGATTCTCCAGACGCTGTTCAGGCCCTCGCGCTCGTTGGCGATTGTCTTCTTGTCATTCCTGCCTTCGACTATGTAGTCGGGACACGTTTCTCCGGATGCGTGCATCGTTGTCAACGACGCTCGAATTCTGGCTCTGGCACTGATTCTGCGATCTTCCGGTGCTCGGCTTCCGGTGTTGCTGATCATGCTGGGTGACGTTCTCTGAGTTGCTCTCGGTCCTCTTTCCCCATCTGTCCGGCCTGCAGATTGACGGGGTGTGCCGGTCGGGCAGGTCGGTACGGATCCGGGCCAGGAGCCGCGCTTCGCAGGCGGCGTGCTCGCGGTGCGGAATGGTCTCCCAGCGCGTGCACAGCAGCTACGAGCGGCGGCGGGTGTGCCACACCGCGGTCGGCGGCCAGGAGACGGTGCTCCACCTGCGGGTACGGCGGTTTCGGTGCGACAACGACGACTGCGTCGCGAAGACGTTCGCCGAGCAGGCGCCCGGGCTGACCATCCGCTACGGCCGCTACAGCGTCCCGCTCCGCACGCTGCTGCAGACGATCGCCCTGGCCCTGGGCCGCCGGGCGGGTTCCCGGCTCACCTGCCGCCTGGCCGCCGCAGTGAACCGGATGACACTGATCCGGCTGATCCGATCCCTGCCCGACCCCGAACCCACCGAAGGACCCCAGGTGCTGGGCGTGGACGACTTCGCCCTGCGCCGCGGCCACACCTACTGCACGATCCTGATCGACATCACCACCAGCCGCCCGGTCGACGTGCTGCCCGAACGCTCAGCCGACGCGCTTGCCGCCTGGCTGCGCGATCGTCCCGGCGTGACAATCGTCTGCCGGGACCGGGCCGGCTGCTACGCCGACGGCGCCGCCCGGCCTCCAGCAGCGGCACGAGTTGGGTGACGTCGTTGCGGTTGACGCCGGTCAGGGTGAAGGCGAGCGGGATGCCGGTGGCGTCGGTGATCAGGTGGCGCTTGCTGCCCGGGCGGCCTCGGTCGACCGGGCTCGGGCCGGTCTGCGCCCCCCTTTTAGCGCTCTGACGTGGGAGGAGTCCACGACAGCGCGGGAGAAGTCGACTGCATCGGCGGCGCGCAGGCGATCGAGTAGGACCTCGTGCAGGCGCTGCCAGACCCGGCCTTCTGCCACTCGGCGAGGCGTCGCCAGCAGGTCATGCCCGATCCGTAGCCCAGTTCCTGCGGCAGGTGCTCCCAGGCGATCCCGGTGTGCAGGGCGAACAAGATGCCCTGCAGCACCTGGCGATCATCCAGCCGCTTACGACCCGGATAGCGGCTCCGACGCTGGTGCTTGGGCAGCAGCAATGGCTCGATAACCGTCCATAACTCGTCGGAGGGCCGCCTAGCATCCGACTGTCTCGCCGGTCTGGGTTCGATGGCGGTTGCAACACACAGAGGCCGGATCTTTAGGCCGCCTTCCGGCCCGCGGCCCCGATCGCGTGGACTGCCTCGGCCGCGCGGTGGTGAGAATCGCACGTCCGATTTGGGACGGCGGCCCGGGGAGAAGGACCGGCGGCAGGACCGACACCGCACCTCGGGCCGACCACTCAACGCCGGAATCCGGATCCCCGGCACCGAGCACACAGCACGAGATCGGCACCGGGGAGGGATGTACCGCGGATCTGCGGTTACGTCGAGACGACCGTTAGACGGCCGTGCGCGACCACTGCTGGTTGGCGCCGGTGTTGCACGGATACTGCTTGATGATCACGCCATCCGCGGTCGATGCGGACGGTACGTCCACGCATTTGCCGCTGTGTCGTGCCCGGAGCTGAAAGTAGCTACCGTTGGCGACCATCTGGAACTGCTGATTGGTGCCGGTGCCACAGGTGTACTGGATGAGTTCGGCACCGTCGGCGGTTGAGGCGCTCGTCACGTCGAGGCACTTTCCGCTGTGGCGGCTGATGATGCGCCAGTAGCCGCTGCCGGCGTCCTGGAAGCGCCACTGTTGCCACACGTTGCCGCCGTAGGTGTACTGGTCGATGCGCGCGCTGTTGTTGGTGCTCGCTTGTTGGACGTCCATGGCCTTGCCGCTGTGGCGCGCGTTGATCCGGTAGAACGTTTCCGGCTCTGGCGTGGGGGTGGGCGTGGGGGTGGGGGTGGAGTCGCGGACGGTGTCGCCCCAGCCGTAGCGGACCCGGTCGGCGCCGGATTGGTTGCGGACGGCCAAGGTGAGGTTGGTGCCGCTGCCGCCGAGGGCCCACATCGAGTAGTGGTCGTAGCCGAGGCCTGCGGTTATCTTGCCGCCGAGGGCCGGCCAGTAGGTGCCGCCCATCTGGTTGTCACGCATCACCTGGGCCATGGCGCGGAGGTAGCGCACGAAGTTGTCGGTGCTGTTCGGGTCGGCGTAGTTGAGGCCGGTGGACATCGGCGCGCCGAATTCCGTCGCGATCGCGCGGGAGGCGCAGTTGCCCAGAAGCGTCTGGATGTGGCTTCGGAAGGCGTCGTAGGTCATCGCGCTGTAGAAGAAGGCGTAGTAGTGGAAGGACAGCAGCGTCGAGTTGAAGCGGCTGTCGTTGCAGATGTCCCGGAGGTCCTGGCTGAAGCCGGTGCCGCCGATGAGTACCCGGCCGGGTGCCGCCGAGGTGTGAGTGCTGAGCCAGTTCGCTGCTACATTGCGCCACTCCGCCGACGAGTAGCCGTGCGGCTCGTTCATCGGCTCGAAGTAGACGTTGCCGTTCGAGCCGTACGTGCTGATCACACTGGACCACATCGCGTTCCACGCGGCGAGGTTCGTGATCCTGCCGCCGGAGGCGGCACCGTCCTCCCAATAGGCCAGGATGACCTTGAATCCACGGTCGATGGCGGCGTCGATGGCGCCGCGGTAGGAGTTCCACCAGGTCGTGTTGGCCACAGTGTGGGTGTTGATAGGCAACCGGACCGTGTTGACCCCCATGATGTATTCCATGTGGTCGTAGAGCGAGTTGGCCTTGGCCCGTACTGTCGCGTTGCTGTCGGACTGGCTCAGGCCCTGCACGACGAGCGTGCCGGTGCTGAAGTTGTCACCCAGCACGGCCCAGTTCATGCCTCGGAATTGGCTGGTGGCGGCATTGGCCGACGGCGCGGGTACGAGGGCTGCCACCGCGGTGAGCGCGGTCAGCACAAGGGCGATCAGCAACTGGCGCAACGACCGGATGCTCCGCGATGGTCTTGATGAGTAATCATCAGACGCCATGCTCAGTGCCATGAAATGTCCCATCACTAGATGTAAATTGCTGGGTCAAACTTGCACTTGTGCATATTGTTAGCGCTAACAAATAAATGCCGATCACTCACGGAGGCCTCACGCTAGAGAGGAGGCGGGATTGCGTCAACAGAAAGGGGGGACGGCTTGCTCGAACCGCTGGTCCGGGACGGGCAGCGCTGTAAATTTCAGGCAGACTTCCTGGTCGCGCCAACGCCCCGATGGTGCCGATTGCAACTCCACCGCGCCTCGGCCACGCGTTCCGCTCTCCGATCGCGGCCCGGTCGGTGCAGGGTACGAACAGGATCGCCTGCCGCCCGGGGCCGGTGGCCTACCAGGCCGACGGCGCGTTCAGCCGCGTCGCCACCGCCACACCGTTCGAGGCTCCCGATTTCGAACTGTGACCCGAGGGGCATGGCCACGGCGGGCCAGTGACGATGGCTCTGTTACAACCGACGGCGAGGACGCCCAACTGTTCCGTCCCGGCGCGGCTCCGCCGCTGCGCGGCATGCTGCTTACTCTCGGTCCAGCCGAAAACACGATCTACACCCGCGGCAGCATCCAGTTCTACGCTCGCTGCTTCCCGCATGTGTACTGGCCGGTGCCGCGTCATCCGGTGTCGACGAGCCCGTTCTCCCATGCCCAGGTGACGATTCCGACCCGGTTGCGGGCTCCGAGTTTGGTCTGGATGGCCGACAGGTGGCTCTTGACGGTGCTCAGCGAGATGAGCAGCTCTGCGGCGATCTCCTGGTTGGTCCGGCCGCGCGCGAGGGCCCGGACGACCTGGAGTTCGCGGTCCGACAGCGGCGGGGGCTGCGCGGCGCGCGACGGTGACGAGGCGGCCGTCAGGTGCCGCAGCAGCCGGACGGTGACCGACGGCGAGACCAGTGCTTCGCCGTTGTGGGCGGCGCGGACCGCCTCGACGAGCAGGGCCGGCCCGGCGTCTTTGAGGACGAACCCCGCCGCACCGCTTCGCAGGGCCCCGTACACGTACTCGTCGAGGTCGAAGGTGGTGACCACGACGACCCGCATCGGGTCGGGCACCTGCGGGCCGGCCAGCGCGCGGGTCACCTCGATGCCGTCGAGCAGCGGCATCCTGATGTCCACCAGGCACACGTCGGGGCGCAGCCGCCGGGCCATGGCGACCGCCTCGGCCCCATCGGGCGCCTCCCCGACGACCGTGATGTCGGGCTGGTCCTCCAGAATCAGCCGCAGCCCTCGGCGGATCATCGACTGGTCGTCGGCGAGCAGGACTGAGATCGTCATCGTGGCTTCCTGGTGGGGGCGGGCAGGGTCGCCCGCACCGACCAGCCGGCACCGGGCCGTGGTCCGGCGCGCAGCGAGCCGCCGAGCGTCTCGACGCGTTCGCGCATGCCGATCAGACCGTAGCCGCCGCGATGACCGGGCCTGGCCGGGGCCGCCGGGGCGTCGTCGGTGACCTCGACGGTGACGTCCTGCGGGTTCTGCTCGACGGTGACCGTGACGGAGCGGGCCCTGGGCGCGTGCCGCAGCACGTTGGTCAGCGCCTCCTGGACGATGCGGTAGACGGTGCTGGTCACCTCCGGCGGCCACGTGGCATCCCCGTCCGGCAGGCTCAGCCGCACCGCCGGGCCCTTCCTGCCGAAACGCTCGATCAGCGCGCCGAGCCGCTCCGGCCCGGGGGACGCCGGTGCGGCGTCGTCGGCGTCGCGCAGCAGCCCGACGACGCGGCGCATCGCGGCCAGGGCCTCGATGCCGGCGGTCTCCATCTCGCTGAGGTAATCGGTCACCTGCTCGGGGTTCCGTCGCGCGACCACCTGGACGCCCTGCGCCTGGACGACCATGCCGGTGATGTGGTGGGCCACGACGTCGTGCAGTTCCCGGGCCAGCTCCAGCCGTTCGGCCCGGCGCACCCGTTCGGCGGCGGCCGACGCTCGCGCGTCCAACGTCCGCAGCGTCAGCCCGGCCCCGACGCCGGCCAGCCAGACCAAGCCGTCCAGTGCCGTCACCGCCGGGAGACCGGCGGACGGCGGCCCGGCGGCGAGCTGACCGGCGATGATCACGACAGGCCCGGCGGCCGCGATGGCACCGGCCGGTACCGGCGCAAGGGCCCGGAGCGCGGAGCCGGTCAGCACCGCCAACCCCAGGGTCATGGCCGGGCTGGGTTCGGCGGGAAGGTCAGGGCCGGCCACGCGGGTGGCCACGATGGCCGCCACCGCGGCGCCGAGCCCCGCGACCGCCGGCCAGAGCGGCCGGCGCAGCCCCAGCAACGCCGGCACGCACACCACCGCCGCGCAGACGCTGCCCGGCGTCCAGTACCAGGAGCCCCAGCTCTGTGCGATGGCGGCGGCCTGCACCGCGATCGCCGCCAGCAGAACGGCGCCGAGCCCGGCCACGGAGGCTACCCGGCCCCATCCCTCGGCAACGGTCACGCCGGTCAGCCTATCGACGCGCCGTCCGGCCACGCTGTCCTGCAGGACGGCGCCTGGCACGTCGCGGTTGCGTTCCATCTCTTCTGCTAAGGCCGGCCGGGCGGCGCCCGCAAGCGGCATGAGGGACCTCGTTTCGGAATCGGCAGCCGGGACGAGAATCAGAGAGCCTGATCGCGTCAGGCGCGTCTGACGCGCCGCACAGCGATGGCGGTGAGGAGCGCGCCCGCCAGCAGATAGAGCCCGGTTTCGGCCAGTTGGAACGACCAGTACCGGCTGGCGGCCTGGTACTCGATGTCAACGTGCAGGTCGAGTTCGGACAGGCACACCGCGGCGTCACCGAACGTGCCGCCGGCGCCCGTCTTGGACGGGGCGTTGAGGCATTCGTTGAACGTGCTCTCGTCCACCGTTCGCCCGTCGGCGGTGCGCATAGGGCTGGTCTGGCTGATCCACGCGTCGGGGGCGCCGGGAACCCGCAGGCCGCCGATGACCGGGGCGCCGGTGATGCTGCCCAAGTTCTTGGCCTGATTGATGGCCTGCGCGGTCATCGGCAGGGACGCCGTCTCCGGCGCCATGAGATGCGGCCGCACCAGGTTCGGCACGGCGAACTGGACGACGAGGAAGACCACGCCCGTGATGGCCATCGCCGGCAGCGTCCGGCGCACCAGCAGGCCGACGATGGTGCCGAGGGCGAAGGCGAGGAAGGCGTAGCCGATCGGAGCGATGTTGCGGGCACCGAACTCCACCGTGCCGAACCGGTCGGAGGCGACATGGTCGTACGGGGAGGCCGCCCAGGTGAGCAGCAGGGCGATCAGGCCCGTCAGGACCATCGCGGCCACGCCGACGAACGCCATCCTGCCGATGAGCCAGCGGCGGCGGGTCACACTCTGGTTCCACACCAGCCGATGGGTGCCGAGTTCCAGTTCCCGCGCGATCAGCGGCGCACCCCAGAACATCCCGATGATGACGGGGATCAGCCCGAGACCGCCGGCGAGAAACAGCAGCGTGTTCTTGTAGGCGCTTTGGAACTGGCTGCCGGCCTGCGCGCAGCCGGCGGGGCCGGTGCACCGGGACCGGTAGGCGTCGTAGGCGTCCCGGATGTCCATGCCCAGGTACAGCAGGTACACGGCGACCAGGGCGAGCCCCAGGGCGCCGACGAGCGCCTGGAGACGAAACTGCCGCCAGTTCAACCAGAACATCGCGCCTCCTCCCCGGCCACGGCGACGGGCGCGGTCGCCCGCCACATGTAACCGAGCACCAGCTCTTCGAGCGTGACCGGCTCGGCCCGGAACGGGATCTCCGACGGCGGGAGGTCGGTGCGCACCACGGCGCTGCTGGACCGGGCGTGGTGCTCGGTACGAATGACCTCGACCCCGGCGGGCAGCCGGTCGAGCTCGCCGCGGGGCGCGACCAGCCGGTGGTGGGCGGCCAGCAGGTCCCGGACCTCGCCGGCGACCTGGATCCGCGAGTCGCACAGCACGATGAGGTGGTCGCATGCCTGCTCGATATCACTGAGCAGATGCGATGACAGCACCGCGCTGGCGCCGAGTTCGGCGACGAACTCCAGCAGGCTCACCAGGAACCCCTGGCGGGCCAGCGGGTCCAGCGCGGCGGCCGGCTCGTCGAAGATCAACAGCTCGGGGCGCTTGGCGGCGGCGATCGTCAGCGCCAGCTGTGCGCGCTGACCGCCCGACAGCCGTCCCGCCTTCTGGCCCGGGTCGAGCCCGACCTGCGTGATGCGCCGCTCGGCCAGGCCCTGGTCCCACGACGGGTTCAGGCGCGCGCCCAGACGAAGGTGGTCGGCCACGCTGAACGACGGATATACCGGTGTGTTCTGCGCCACGAACCCCACCCGGGCCAGGTGCGCGGCACTCGCCGCCGGACGGGACCCCAGAACGCGCAACGAGCCCGACGTCGGCTCCTGCAGCCCGCAGGCCAGATTCAGCAGCGTCGATTTGCCGGCCCCGTTCGGGCCGACCAGACCGACGACGCGACCGGCCGGAACGTTCAGATCGACCCCGCTCAACGCCTCCCGGCGGCCGTACCTTTTCGTCAATCCCTCGGCTCGCAGCACAGGGACGGATTCCTCTTCCGACATGGATCCATCGTCGAGAGCGGCGCCACCCCGGGTCACCAGCCGAAGGCACGATTCGCACCGTCGGCGATCGTACTTACGGCTGGTTCGATGCCAGACCCTGCGTCGGACCGCCGTCCTGCTGATCGTTCGGAGTCGTCCCGGCAGATGAAGCCGAGCTCATGGGGTCCTGCCCCGGTTGAGGGGCGGGCGGTGGGCCCAGGTGGCCCAGCGCCAGAGCCACTCGACGGGGCCCTGGCGGTAGCGGCGAAGCCAGAGAGTGGACATCAGCCACTGGGCCGTGAGAATGATTCCCGCGGCCTGGAACGCCGCCGGCAACGATTGGCCGATCGGCAGGCCGAGGACGCGACCGGCCGCCAGCACGAGGAGTGTGGCGGTCAGATAATTGGTCAGTGCCATCCGGCCCAGTGGCGCGAAGACGAACTGCAGCGCCGGTCGCAGCGGCGTTCTGAGCAGGATCAACAGGACGCACACATACACACCGGCGAGTAGCAGATCAGCCAGAGTAGACATGAAAGGCAGCTGCGTCGTGGCCCCTACGGCCCGCATGCTCGCCTGTACCCACAGGGCAGAGGCGAGTCCCGCCGCGAAGACCAGGCCCAGCAGGACCGGCCCTCGGGTGGACTGCTCGATCTGCTCGATCACCCCGTATCGGACCAGTGCCGAGCCCAGCAGGAACAGTCCGGCGATCAGCAGGGGCCCACCCCCGCCGATCATCGCCACCGTCACGAGCACGGCGGAGAGGCCGGCCACGGCCCACCGCGGCAGCCAGCTCGAGGGCAGCAACACCAGCATGCCGACGATGGCGTACTTGGTCAGGATTTCACCCGGCCACAGCAACATATGCACCAGCCCGATCGCGAGCAGCGCCAGAAGCCGGCGCAGCAGGACCAGCCGTGGCCGGAGGACGCGGTTCGCGGCGGAGTCCAGCAACAGCGAGAACCCGATGCCGAACAACAGGGAAAAGATCGGGAGCCCGAGCCAGGGGTCCCAGTTCCCCATGGGCTGCGTCGCAACGGCGGTGCCGCCGTTGGCTATCAGCTGGATGTTGGCGAGCAGGATCTCGCACAGCGTGAACCCGCGCAGTACGTCGAGCGCGATGATCCGGGGCCGGCCCGAGGAGAGCGCAGCGGCCTGGGGCCGATCGGCGGAGGCGGGCCCTTCGTATGGAAGACGATGACCGGGATGGCGGGCCGGGCCCTTGGGCGGCGAATCCTGGGGGAGTTCTTCGCGTGGCATGGGGCCTCATCCTGCAGGGCCCCCAGGGGGACGGCATCGGTCGAAAGCAGGGTCCGCAGCGCCCGAGATCGTACTTCCGGCCGACTCGTCGGCGAGGACGGTTACCTGACGGCATCTGGACGGCCGCCGGACACCCCGGAGGCGTATCGGGCGCGGTCACCGTGAAAGATCCAGCGGCCGGCCTGAGCGGACTGTGCTGGTCGGCGCCGGGCCTGCGGCGCAGGCCCTCGGGCGTGAAGGAGAAGGCGCCGGGAAAAGGGCCTGGCCGATGACGTACGGCGCGCACCACCGGTTCGGGGTGGACGCCCCGCAAACCGGTGTCGGGTGCGGTGTTCGCGAAGGCGTTCCACAGGTGAAGGCAGATCACGTCGTCGTCGCGATCGGCGGTGACGTAGGCGAGGGTCTTGGAGTAGAACGGGTTGGTTCCGCCGACCCACAGCGACGGGGGCCCGAACGTCTCAAGAACCTCGGACAACGTGCGGTCCCGCGCCACCCACTCGCCGATGTGGGCGCTCAACCGCTGGAACTCCGCCGCCGGCAGCGCCCGATCCAGCTCCAGCCAGCCGAGGCGATGAGCGATCTCGGCGTAGACGGAGGCCGTGGCAGGATCGGAGTCCCCTCCACTGCTGCTCATCGCATCCGATCATGACGCACCGACGCGATCCGGAGTATCGGTTCATCGGGATGAGCGAACGCATGCCGCTCCACCGCTACCAAGAGCATTCAGCCGACAGGCCACGCACCCACTTGAGCGCGAGGCCTGCCGGTACATGTTCCCCCTCATCGCGCCACCTCCGACTCGGAAGTTGCAGGTCAAGACCCTGATCGGTGGACCGCCGGCCGCAACCGGCAGGGCCGTGTGATCTCGGCGAGAAGGACAACGATCACGATGTACGCCGCGCGTCGGCCAGTGCGGCGGTGCCGGCCAGAGCCAAGGTCGCCTCGGGCGTGAGGGGGTGGAACGGACCGCCGCGAACGTCCCGGTATGCCCGTTCCAAGGGAGAGGTTCGGAAGAAGGCGGAACCTCCCACGACGTCAAGGGCGAGGTCGACGATGGCCTTCGCCTCACACACGGCGTGCCGCTTGGCCACCATCAGCGTGATCAAGGTCGGCTCGTCCGCCGGCGGATCGTCCCCGACTTCTTCGACGGCGGCGAGCAGCGCCCACCAGGCCACCCGCAGGCGGGCGTCCATCTCTCCCAGCTGACGTACCACCGCCGGAGCCGGGTCTCCGGCACGCGCGCCGAGGACGCGGAGCGCCTCGTCGTACGCCCCCCGCGCTATGCCCAGATACACCGCGCTCACGACGGGCGCGAAGTGGATGGCGGCGACCAGCAGCGGGCCCGCGAGCTTTCCGTACGGCCGGCGACCGAGGATCTTGTCCGCCGGAACGAACACGTCGTCGAACACGAGATCATGGCTGCCGGTGCCACGCATGCCGAGCGTGTCCCAGGTCTCGACCAGCGACACGCCGGGGCTGGACAGAGGTACTCCCGCGTGCAGCACCTCGGCGTCGGGTCCGGGCTCCCCGAGCACGGCCGAGGTGGAGATGACGTGGGCGACCGGCGCCTGCGAGCAGAACGACTTCCGTCCGGTGAACCGGTACCCGCCGTCGACCTCGACGGCCGTCGTCGTCGGGCACACCCAGTCCGATCCACCGCTGGTGGCCATGATCAGGCCGTCGGCGGCGATCCGGCGCAACGCGCCTTCGGCGTCCGGCGCGCCCCGGCGGTGCCGCCAGCACTGGACGAGGGTCATGTAGAGGTGCATGGCGGAGGCCAGCGCGGCCGATCCGGCATGACGGGCGAGCTCGCCCTCGGCCAGCACCACCTGACGCAGTGCGGCACCCAGGCCGCCGAATTCCGTGGGTACGGCCAGCCGCAGGTAACCGCGATCCTGCATCGCCCGGTAGCCCTCGGCGACGAAGGACGCGTTCAGGTCGTGTTCCGCCTCGCTCGGCGCGCATTTCAGGCCGACCTCGGCGGCCAGTGCGACCACGTCGGCGTCGTGCTGAATCGGGTTGATCGTGAACGTCATGAATCGACAGTAAGAACGCCGGACGCCCTCCCCTAGTACGAGATTTGTACCACCTGGTGATTTCGTCTCAGGGTTACGCTGATCGGCGTGGGATCCTCGTACGGACAATTCTGTCCTGTCGCGAAGGCGATGGAGCTACTCGACGAGCGCTGGACGCTCCTCATCATCCGGGAGCTGGTCACCGGAAGCCGGCACTTCAACGAGCTGCGCCGCGGGGTGCCGAGGATGTCCCCCTCTCTGCTGTCGAGGCGGCTCAACCGGCTGGAGCGGGCCGGTGTTCTGGAGCGCCGTCCCGACGGCAACCGGGTGCGTTACCTGCTCACCCCGGCCGGGCAGGAACTGCAGCCGATAGTGGAGGCACTGGGCGCCTGGGGCATCCGCTGGATTCCGGAGCTCGGCGACGAGGACCTCGATCCACATCTGCTGCTGTGGGACATGCACCGAAACGTCGACCACGACGTCATCCCCGAACAGCGGACGGTGGTGCAGTTCACCTTTCCCGACGCCCCGGTGCACACCCGCGACTGGTGGATGGTCATCACTCCCGGCGATGTCGACGTATGCGACGACGATCCCGGCTATCCGCTGACGGTGCAGGTGACCGTGGGCCTGCGGCGGATGACCGAGATCTGGCGTGGCGATCTCACCTGGTCCGACGCCCTCCGCTCCGGCGCTGTCGAGGTGCACGGCCCGGAGGCGCTACGCCGCGCTCTGCCACGGTGGTTCAGGCTCTCGACATTCGCCCAGGTCCCTCGTCCGCACCGCGTGAGCTGACGGACACAGGGAAGGGTCGTGCGCGCCGGAGCAGGTGCTGCTGCCAGACCTGGTTTTCGTCGAAGTGGTTGTCGTAGAGGTCCTGGGTGTCGAGGATGCTCTCCAAGGCGGCCTCGCCCTTGGCGACGCGCTGCAGTTGGCGGAAGTACTCGAAGCGCTCGATTCCGGGCGTGACGACGATCAGCAGATCGGCCTCGGTTCCGGGGGCGGCGGCGAAGGCATGGACGGCGCGGGGTGGGACCACGACCAGGTCTCCCTGCTCCGCCGTGAGGACGCGATCTCCGGTGAGGATCTCGGCCGCCCCCTGCAGGACGTAGAAGAGCTCGCTGGCCCTGGTGTGATGGTGCGGCGACGCTCCCGAGGCTCCCTGCCCGAGGGTGATCCGCTGAGCGCTGAGAGCTCCCCCAACCTGACTGCTGTCGGCATACAGTCGCCCGGTCACCTGGGCGACTGTGAGGATCTCGGTCTCCGCCTCTCGTACCACCACGACATCATGGGATGGAACAGGTAGTGACATATGACAGCGCCCCTTTCCTCGTTGGCAGAGTGTCCGTCTGTGGCGATGTCGCCGACACCTTCGGAGTGAGCCTGGTGGTCGCCTGACGCCGCACCCTCGCACGGCTGTTGCCGTGCAGCCGCACTACCTGCCGCGGGGTGAGCGAGGGATCCTGGCGCAGGATCCGATCCTCCATCAGGCGGATGCGGGCATCGGGGTCGAGCCCGAAGGCCTCGACCATCTGCCTGCGTCCTTCGGCGATGAGGGACAGCGCGTCCGCCTGCCGGCCCGCCTGGTAGAGCGCGTGCGCGGTGAGCGCACGCAGCCGTTCCCGGTGCGGGAAGGCCGCCAGCAGCCGTCCCAGTTCGGGGACCAGCGCAGGGCCGAGCCCCTGTGCCAGATCCGCCTCCGCCGCGTCCTCGATGAGGCCCCTGTGCAACTCGGCCAGGTAGTGCGCCTCGTCGCGGATCCATGGCCCGTCGGGAAAATCCTCCAGCGGCTCACCGCGCCACTCGGCGAGTGCCTTACGCAGCTCGGCCGACGCCTGCGCGCTGTGGCCCGCGGCGAAGAGCCTGCGGCCCTCCCGCGCCAGGATGTGCACCCGTCCGATGTCCAGGCACTCCTGCCGGACGGTCAGGCGGTAGCCCTTCGGACGCCTGGCGATGATCTCGTAGTCGCCGCGTCGCTCCGTACCCGGCTCGAGGATCCGGCGCAGCTTGGACACGTACGCGTGCAGGCTGCACACGGCGACGCGCCTGTTCGCGGTCTCCGGCCAGATCGCGTCGATGAGCTGCTCGATGTCGATGGTCTTGTCTGCCCTGAGCATCAGCGCGCCGAGCACCACACGCTGCTTTCTGTGGCCGAGATCGAGTGACGTGCCGTCGTCCGCCAGCACCGCCGTCTCACCGAGTAGCCGGAAGTCCATGATGTCCTCCATGAATGACGGAAGCCCCTGGCCGGGGCCTCCTCGGCCGGCCTGAATGAGAGGGCTATTGCGCGGGACGGCCGATGAAGGTGGTCCGGTTCCGCTCAGCGATCTCGGTGATGAGCGGAGCCAGTTCCTCCATCGCGCGCCCAGGGGGAACGTTCGCGTCGAGGTCGGCGAAGAGCTTTCCGGTGCCGTCGGTCAGGCTGAAAGCCAGGAACTTCGCGGCCTTGCTGCGCACCTCGATGGTGTGCACGGCACCGGTGGGGACCGTGATCGACTCGCCGGGGCCTATCTCGTACCGCTTGGAGCCCACCTGAACCGACATCCTGCCGTGCAGCATGTAGTACGACTCGGGCCAGGGGTGCCGGTGCGGCGGGACGAAGCTACCTCGCTCGCCGTCGATCTCGAACAACTCGTACTCACCATCGGTGTGCTCCGCGCCGACCTTCACCGTCGCGGTGCTGTCGACCGTGAACAGCTCCCTGCCCTCGCCGGCAAGGCTGTGGTGAACCTGCTGGGACATCGAATCTCCTTCCGTGGCATTGGGGTTGCGGTCCCTGCTGCTACCGCATTGCGCTCTCACGTTAAGAACCAGGTGCGGTTGCGCTCCATCCCACGCGAAGGGTGATCTCGCCCGGCCGGCACCCCCAGGAATCTGGGATGGTGGCCGGCGGCGGACTCTTCGATACTTGGGACCATGGTGAACCAGGCACGGGCCCACGAGGCCAGGCGCGCCTTGTCCGCCCTCGCGGCGACCGGCCTGAGCCCAGCCGACGTCCAGCAGGAGGCGGTCGACGTGGTCGGCAGGGTCGTGCCGTACGACGCCACCTGCTGGGCGGCTGTGGACCCCCAGACCATGCTCCCCACCGGTTCTGTGACGGTCGACCTCAACCCCTCCAGACAGCAGGAGGCGCTGTTCGCCGAGATCGAGTACGGTCCTTCTGACGGAAACAGCTTCGCCGACCTGGCGCGAAGCCAGGTCACCGTCTCCCGGCTCTCCGACCTGCCGTTCGGCGAGGTCATGCGCAGTCGGCGTTTCAACGAGCTCTACAAGTCCATCGGGGTGGCCTTCGATCTGCGCGCGTCCTTCGTCAGCGACGGTGCCTGCTGGGGGGTCGCCGGCCTGATGCGCGGCCCTGACGGACCCGACTTCTCCACGGCCGAGGCGGACTTCCTGGCCTCGGCCGCTCCGCTCATTGGCATAGCGCTGCGGACGGCGAACAGGAGCAGGATGCCCGGCACCAGTGCGGGCTCCGGCGGGCCGGTCGTGATCGTGCTCGGTGCCGGCGGCGAGTTCAAGGGCGCCACGCCCGCCGCCCTCGAATGGCTGGAGACCTGGCAGGCGACACGCCCCGGCTGGCTCGACGTCGCACTGCACGCGGTGGCCGCCACGCTGCCCGGTTCCCCTACGGGCACGGCGTACGCCCGCATGCGTGACATCTCGGGAACCTGGGTCGCGCTCCGCGCCGCGCGGTTGATGGCCCTGGACTCGCCGGCCGAACGGGTGCTCATCACCGTCGAACCGGTGGCCGCCGACGAGGTGATCGGCATCGTACTGACCTCCTACGCCCTGACCCCGCGGGAGCGAGAGGTGTGCGAGGAGGTCCTCACCGGCCGCTCCACCGCCGAGATCGCCGATCGGTTGCATCTGTCGGCCTACACCGTTCAGGACTACCTCAAATCGATCTTCGCGAAGGTCGGCGTGCGCAGCCGCAACCAGCTCGTCGGTCGTCTCCGCGGTTCCTGATCGAGGGGCAGAAGCCGGGCACACGACGCGACCACGCGCACGCGTGACCGGCCTCTCCCCCTTCAGGCCGTACGTGGTAGGCCGAACCGCTGGGCGAACGCGGACATCTCATCCCGCTGCCGCTCCGGTTCCGTGGCAGAGGGGCTGACGACGATGCGGGTCACGCCCTGCGCGGCGTACGTCTCGACGCGTTCCGGGGACATGTCGATCGACCCCCAGCGCGTGTACTCCAGCGCATCGGGATCGCGACCGGCCTCGGCGGCCGCCGTCCGGGCCAGTTCCCACTGGACGGCGCGTTCCTCCGGCGTGAGCGCGCCGCCGGGGAAGTAGCCGTCGCCGCGCCGCCCGGCGCGGCGCGCGGCGGCCCGGCTCGATCCGCCCACGTGGATCGGCAAATGGGTGACGTCATAGGGCTTGGGATAGCTGCACACGTCGTCGAAGCCGAAGAACTCGCCGCTGAAGCTGACGCCTTTCTCGTCCCCCTCCCACAGCAGCCGCAGCACGTCGATGGCCTCGTCGGCACGGCGTCCGCGGGTGCCGAAGTCGACCCCCGCCGCCTCGGCCTCGCCGGGCAGGGTGCCCAGCCCCACGGTCAGCAGCCGCATCCGTCCCTTGGACAGCACGTCGATGGTCGCCAGGCGCTTGGCCAGGACCACCGGGTGGTGGTACGGCAGCAGCAGCACGGCCGAGCCGAGCAGGAGGCGTCGCGTGGCCGCCGCGACGAAGTTCAGGCAGTCGAGCGGATCGGGATAGGGCAGCGTCGGCGGGATCTCGAAGGAGCCGATCGCGGCGCCGGGATACAGCACGATGTGCTCCGGCAGGTACAGCCCCTCGAAGCCGCAGTCCTCGGCATGGCGGGCATAGGTCACGAGCCTGTCGGGGTCGAGCCCGCCGGCGGTGGAACAGGCGATCGCGAATTTCATCGAGGCTCCTCGGGCCGGTGTTCGCGATCACGCTAGAACCTTGCCGCAGGCGTCAAGGCAAGGGCGGAGCCGGCTCAGGCCGGGTAGACGTGGGTCTCTGTGGCCTTGACCGCGGCCCAGACCTCCTGGCCGGGGGTGAGATCGAGGTCGGCGGCGGCCGACGGGGTGACGTCGGCGGCCAGCGCGATCGGCCCGTGGAGGTGGACGCGGACGTTGTCGCCGTGCCGTTCGATGCCGTCGATGGTGGCCTTCCACAGGTTGCGGGGGCTGCCGTCGGGACGGGTCCGGTAGAGGGCGACCGCGGACGGCGGGAAGGCGACGAAAGCGGGCCCGGCCAGGCGTTCGGCGCTGCTGAAGCGCACCTCGCCCACGGCGACGTGGTTTCCGTCGGCCTCGCCCCGGTAGAGGTTGAGCCCGACGAGGCGGGCGACGTAGTCCGTACGCGGATGGCGGGCGATCTCGCCCGGGGTGCCGGTCTGCACGACGGCGCCGTTCTCGACGACCACGAGCCGGTGGGCCAGGACCATCGCGTCGAGCGGGTCGTGGGTGACCAGGACGGTCGCGCCGTCGAAGGCGGCCAGGTGACGGCGGAGTTCGGCGCGGATCTCCAGACGGGTGTGGGCGTCGAGGGCGGCCAGCGGCTCGTCCAGCAGCAGCAGTCGGGGCCGTACGGCCAGCGCGCGGGCGAGTGCGACGCGCTGCGCCTGCCCTCCGGACAGGTGCGCGGGCCGGGCGTGGGCGTGGCCGGCGAGGCCGACACGGTCGAGCAGGTCGGCGGCGACGCGGCGGGCGGCGGCCCTGCGGAGACCCTGGCACCGCGGCCCGAAGGCGACGTTGTCGAGGGCGGACAGGTGCGGGAACAGCAGGTAGTCCTGGAAGACGACGCCGATCCGGCGGCGTTCCGGCGGCAGCCGGTGCACCTGCGCGCCGTCCAGTTCGACGCGTCCGCCGTTCAGGGGGGTGAGCCCGGCGAGGCCGCGCAGCGCGGTCGTCTTGCCCGCGCCGTTGGGGCCGAGCAGCGCGACCACTTCGCCCGCCGCCGCCCGCAGTTCGACGTCCAGGCGGAAGCCGGGACGCTCGACGACAAGGTGGGCGTGCAGACTCATGCCGTACCTGTCCAACGGTCGCGCAGCCCGGCCAGCACGATCACCGAGACCGCGAGCAGCACCAGGCTGAGCACGATGGCGGCGTCCGGATCGGTCTCCAGCGCCAGGTAGACGGCCAGCGGCATGGTCTGCGTCCGGCCGGGGAAGTTGCCGGCGAAGGTGATGGTCGCGCCGAACTCGCCGAGTGCGCGGGCCCAGCACAGGACGGCCCCCGCCAGCACGCCGGGGGCGACCATGGGCAGGGTGACGCGGCGGAAGACCGTCCAGCGGGAGGCTCCCAGGGTCGCGGCGGCCTCCTCGTAGCGCTGGTCGGCCGCGCGCAGCGCCCCTTCCACGGCGATGACGAGGAACGGCATGGCGACGAACGCCTCGGCGACGACGACTCCCGTGGTGGTGAAGGGCAGGGAGACGCCGAAGGCGTCGTACAGCCACTGCCCGGCGAGCCCGCGGCGGCCGAGCACCAGCAGCAACGCGACGCCGCCGACGACCGGTGGCAGGACGAGCGGCACGGTGACCAGGGCCCGCAGCACGCGCCTGCCCGGCAGGGTCGTACGGGCCAGCAGCCAGGCCAGCGGCACGCCGAGCAGCAGGCAGACCGCGGTCGCGATGGTCGCGGTCACCAGGGAGAGCCGCAGAGCCTCCAGCACCAGCGGCTCGGCCAGCCGCTGGGGCAGGGACTGCCAGGGGGCGCGGGCCAGCAGCCCGGCCAGAGGGAGGACCAGGAAGGCCAGGCCCACGAGCGCGGGCACCAGAAGCGGCCACGGCATGCGCGCCCGTGGGCCCCGCACTCGTACGGGCCCGGTCACGGCGCCTGGAAACCGGCCTTGGTCAGCACGTCCCTGCCCTGCTGCGACAGCACGAGATCGACGAACTGCCTGGCCAGGTCGGGTGCGGGCGCCTTGGTGAGCGCCGCGATCGGGTAGTCGTTGACCGCTTGACCGGCCTCGGGGAAGTCGATGCCCCTGACCTTCCCACCGGAGGCGATCACGTCGGTGCGGTAGACGAGCGCCGCGTCGACCTCACCGAGCCTGACCTTGGTGAGCGTCGCCTTGACGTCCTGCTCCAGGGTGACGGGGGTGACCTTGACGCCGGCCGCGTCGAGGGCCTTGACCGCCGCGGCGCCGCAGGGCACCTGCTCGGCGCACAGGGCGACCTTGACCTTCGGGTCGGTCAGGTCCTCGAGCGACGCGACCTTGGCCGGATTGTCCTCGGGGACGGCGATCTGGAGCGTGTTCCTGACGAACACGGTGGGCGCGGAGGCCAGCCCGGCGTCGGTGACCGTCTTCATCGTGGCCGGGCTCGCGGCGGCGAAGATGTCGGCGGGAGCGCCCTGCGTGACCTGTTGTGCCAGCGTCGCGCTGGAGCCGAAGTTGAAGGTGACCTTCGTGCCGGAGTGGGTGCTCTCGAACTGCCTGCCCAGCTCGGTGAACGTCTCGGTCAGGGACGCCGCGGCGAACACCGTCAGCGAGGGCGAACCCCCACCTGCGGACGCGGGAGCGGCCGTACCCGAGGAGGAGCCGCAGGCCGTCAGGCATAACACCGAGGCGAGGACTGCGGCCAGGGACAGACGTGTGAGCACCACAGCTCCTTCTACTGACTCGCGACGCGCGCGTGGCCGGGGATCTCGACGACGACGTTGGTGGACTTGACGACGGCCACCGCCATCACCCCCGGCTCCAGGCCGAGCTCGTCGGCCGCCTGACGGCTCATCAGCGAGACCACGCGGAACGGCCCGGCGGCGATCTCCACCTGGGCCATCACCGCGTCCCTGATCACCTCGGTCACGATCCCGCGTAGGCGGTTGCGCGCCGAGGAGACCCCGGTGCGCTCGTCCGCCTCGGTCTGCGCCCGGGCGAACGCGGCGAGGTCGGTGCCGGCGATCAGGCGGTGGCCGTTCTCGTCGCGGTGCGCGGCGAGCCGCCCTCCGTCGACGAGACGCCGTACGGTGTCGGCGCTGACCCCGAGCACCGCGGCGGCTTCGCTGATCCGGAACATCGTCACCGGCACCACCTTACGCCGCAGTCGCCAACCTGGCGACCTTTGTTTGCTCGCAAAAGCACTGCCATAGTCCGTTTCCATCTCTCATCTGCGAGCAAGCGCAAGATAACGCTCATCGGTGTCGTGGTAGTCGACCAGGGTCCACCCGGCGGTGTCCAACAGGGGACGGAGGTTGTGCTGGGCCCGTACGTCGCCGGCGGTCAGGGCGCGGCCGCGCCGCGCCGCGAGCACCGCCCGGCCCACGGGGTGGAACAGCGCCAGCCTTCCGCCGGGCCGGGTCACCCGGGCCAGCTCGGACAGCACGGTGACCGGCTGGAGGACATGGGAGATCAGCCCGGACGCCAGCACGCCGTCGGCCACGCCGTCGCGGAGCGGAAGCCGCCCGACGTCGGCGACCAGCAGCCGGCCGTGGTCGCCCCGCCCCCGTTCGCGGGCCGACAGGATCATCTCCGGGGTGACGTCGACGCCCACCACGCGCCCTGCCGCCCCGACCGCTTTCCGCAGCAGGGGGAAGGCGCGGGCCGTTCCACAGCCGGCGTCGAGGGCCAGCCCTCCGGCCGGCAGGGCCATCTCGGCGATCGCGGCGGCGAAGGCCGGGCCGTCGTCGGGATACTTCTCCTCCCAGGTGGCCGCCTTCGCGGCGAAGAACTCCCTGGTCTCCTCAAGGGATCGATCGTTCATCGTCTTCGTCTCCTCTGCCGAAGGAGGTGGATGAACGATTCGACCACGAACTCCCTCCCCGCCACCGCCCGTAGAAGCACGGCGATGATCGCGAGCCCGTACGCAAGATCGCGGGACCCTCCCTCTAGCAGCCGAGCGTCGTCCGTTTCGGCGGCCCGAAGCCGGTGTCGACGGCTTTACCCCACCAACCCGCAATCGTGTTCGTCTGGATTCCGTACGTGTTGCCGCCGGCGTTCCTGAACCACACCCCGAGGTACACCTCGTCACGGTCGAGAAGGTCTTCGTCCAAGTACTCCGCGTAAACGGTCCACTTGATCTCCTTCGTGACCGGATACGGGACGGGGAATGCACACTGGGCCGGGTAGGAGACGATGAGGTCGTCGCCGACCGTGTCGTCCGCCCAGAGGTTGACCTTCCATATGGTGTCACCGGCGTTGTTGGGAAGGCAGCGGACGGTCAGTTCCACGTATTCCTTCGAGTAGCTCTTGGGGTAGCGCCACGTCAGCTCGCAGCGACCGGCCTGGGCGGCGCTCGCCTGTGTCGTGGGCAGCAGTGCCAGGCTCAGTGCCGACGCCGTGGCGGACGCGGCAAGCCGGACGAGTCTTCCCCTTGATGCCTTCATGTTCGTCTCCCGTGTTCGTTCACGTTGCCCGCGCCGCACTCCGGCCTCTCGGGCTTTTCAACTGATGGGGCGTGACACCCGCGCCGTCGGACCGGACTCGCGATCTCGTCGTCCGCCTCATCGTGTCGACGCGGGATCGTCGAGCAGCCGGGTCAACGCGGGATTGTCGATGTCCGCGCCGAGCAGTCGGGCGGCTGTGAGCGCCGTCCGGTCGCCGAGCCGGTATCGGTGGACGTGGGCACGCACCACGAGTTCGCGCATGTCGCACCGGGCGGCCAGCGAGGCCAGGGTCTCGGCCAGTCGCCTGGCTCGATCCGTCGCGCCGTGGTCCAGGGCCGCGGTGATCGCGGCGTCCAGCACGTAGGCGTGCACCCATTGGTAGCGGTCGGGCATCCGGGTGGACCGGGACGTCGCCTCGGCGAACCATTTGGTGGCGGTTACGTGGTCGCCCCTGCCGGCGTTGAGCACGGCGAGACCGCGGGCAGCCATGCTCTCCCAGCACGGGTCGTTGACCTGGCAGGCCAGCGCCCAGGCTTGTTCGAGCCGATCGGCTGCGCCGCCGACGTCGCCGAGGCAGGTGTCGACTTCGCCGCGCAGGGCCTGCGGCCAGGGAAGGAACGCCATCCAGCGCTGTTGCCGGACCAAATCCAGGGAGCGTGTCAGCGCGGCGGTGGCCAGGCTGTACTCAGCGCGCAGAAGGTGCGCACGCGCCAGGATCGACAACGACCACGCCTGCTGACGGTCGTCACCGCAGCCGGTGGCCCGCTCCACCGACTCACGCAAAGCCTGGAAGGCGGCCGGGTAGTCACCGCGGTCGGAGGCGTTCATGCCACGAACCCCGAGGATCGCGGCGAGCTCCTCGTCGGTCTCGGCGAGCGCCTGGGCCTTCGCAAGCCAGGCGTCAGCGGTCTTCAGCCGACCCGCCTGGACCTCGACGAAGCCCAGTTCGCGATGCGCGGTCACCGCGGTGGCGCGGTCGCCCGCGCCGGTGGCCAGCAGTATCGCCTCCTGGAGGACGACCGTCCCTTCCTCGTCTCGGCCCCGCGCCGCGTGGACCAGCGCACCTCCCAGGGCTGCCAGCGCACGCCCCTGCAGGGCGGCATCCCGGCAGCGAGCCGCTTCGGCCACGGCCCGTCGCAGGCACTGGAGGCCGGCGTCGACCGCCCCGGCCACGATGGCGGCCCGGCCGGCGTCGAGCTGGCTGGAGGCCGCGGCCCGGCCGCTCAACGGCAGCGCCATCGGAGAACCCGGGACCGCGGTCGCCGCCTCCCGAAGCGCCGGGGAGGCCTCGATTCCGAGTTCGCGTCGCAGGATGTCCTCGCATACCGCGATCTGGCGCAGGGCCGCGCTTCGATCTCCCGCCACCGTCAAGGTTCGGACCAGCAACTCGTGGTTGCCTTCCTCCAGCGGGTTGTACGCCACGGCGCGCGAGGCGTAGGGAATCGCCTCACCCGCTCGCCCCGCTGCCAGCAGGCCGACCGCGACCTGCCGCAGCCGCCCCTCCACCAGTGCCGAGACGCGGTGCCGCTCCACCGACAACCACGAATCGAACTCCGGGCTCGACGCAGGCTCGGCACCTTCGAGGAGCTCACCGTTGAACAGCAACAGCGACGCCGGGTCGGCGTGTTCGTCGGTGAGCAGGTCAAGGTCGACCCTCACGTCGTCAACGAGCCGGGTGACAAGGGGATCGCCGCTGATCACGTCGCCGAAAGCCCGGCGTAGCTCGGCGAGCGTCCACCGCAGCGCTCCCAACGGGTCGTTGGCGTCGCAGAAAAGCAGCTCGGCCACACGTTTACGGCTCGGTGGACGCTCGGCCAGCAGCAGGTAGGCGAGCAGCGCCCATGTCTTACGGCCTCTGGGGGGACGGACCGCCGCGCCGTCCCGTTCGACAGCCGGTGGCCCCACTAGCCGGATCATCAACATGCGGCACCCTCCGCTTGTGATTCACGCCCCGGGGGAGGCATCAGGCCGACGTCTTGAGTCGAATCAGCTCCTGCGAACGCCGACCACTTCGAGGTACTCCGCGGGAGCGACCAGTGTCCCGTCGGAGACGCGGTTGTGGTGCAGGGCGACCTGGGCGAGGTCTCCGGAGAACTGGTCCAGATCCTTCTCCGACAGCGTGCCGGCCAACCTGGTGATGGGCCCGTAGAACTCACGGAACCACTCCGAGAAGTGCTCGGGCGAGTGATACCGGAACACATACTCCCGCTTGGCGAAGCCGATCCACTCCACGCGTTCCCCGAAGAGCTCGTCGAGGTGTTCCTGGGTGCCCCACAGGGCCGGCGGACGTACCCCGGACGGCGGCGGCGCCCACTTCGCCACTGTCTTGAACATCTGACCGACCATGCTGGTCGGGGTCCAGCAGGCGAGTGCGATCTTGCCCCCCACTGCCGTCACCCGCACCAGCTCGTCCGCTGCCTGTTGGTGATTCGGCGCGAACATGACGCCCACGGTGCTCAGCGACAGGTCGAAGGAGCCGTCGGGGAACGGCATGTTCTCCGCGTCGCCGTCGACGAAGGTCACCGGCACCTGCTCGACCGCCGCCCGCCTCCGGCCCACCTCCAGCAGGTTGGCGGCGTAGTCGAGGCCCGTGGCCTCGGCGAACCGCAGGGCTGCCGCGATCGCCGCGTTGCCCTGTCCGCAGGCGACATCCAGCACCCGCTGCCCGGCCCGTACGTCTGCCGACTCCACCAGCAGCTCGGCCATGATCTGCAGAGTGTGGCCGACCCGCGTGTAGTCGCCGGTCTGCCAGCCCGTCCGCTGCGCCTGCTTGATCGATGCGAAATCGACCGTCGTGCTCGTCATCAGATCCTCCTTGGACCGCGTCGCCGCCGTCGGCGACCGTTGACCTCAGCGAACACGCGGGCCGTGTGACGGTCCGTGTGACGATCCGGCCCACGCCTGCGATCGCTTACCGGGCATCGGCCGCCGCCACGATCAGCGGGAAGGGGAGGGCTGCTCCAGGCCGAGGGCTTCGGGAGTGAACACATAGCGTTTGAACCAGCGGTGCATCTGGCGCTCCAGGGCTCGGTCACCGTGCACGCGTACTCCCGGCTGCCGCAATAGCTCGGCCCAGGAGAGATCACCGAGCCACCACCGGGTCGCCGCTTCCGTCGGGGATGTGAGCCAGACATCGACGGGAGCTCCCGTGTCCTGCCGGCACAGGTTGACGCTCACCCGGGACAGATGCAGCCAGTATCTGCGGTCGGCCGGCGGACGGTCGGTGAACTCGATCGCGAGTACGACGGTGCGCTCGGGCAGGGCGGCGGCGTCCACCCGGCGTTGCATGTCCCAGGTCAGCGCGGCTGTGTCGAGATCGTCCTCGGTCAGGGCCGCGCTGTCGGTGGCGACCGCCCATCGTGCCAGCTCCCGCACCACCGGAGCCAGGGCGGTGCCCGCCTCCGTGAGCCGGTAATCGTTGTCGACAAGGCCTGCCGCGCGTAGTGCGCGTAGTCGCGCGGACAGGGTCGCTCGCGGAATGCGGGGCAGGCCGCGGCGGATGTCGGTGAAGGTTGACGCGCCGAGCAGCAACTCCCGCACGATCAGCAGTGTCCACCGCTCGCCCAGCAGTTCCAGAGCACGCGCGACCGCGCAGAACTGGCCATATCCGTTCACTGCTGCATGGTAGGCGCGAAGGGCGGGATAAGCGGGTTCAAATTTTGAACTGGTGACGCCGGCACGACCGGTTCGACGATCGAAGCCGTGAATGCGGGCATCGAAAGGACCGGCGGCATCATGGGCATCAGCGGCGACGTATTGGAGACGATCGGAAACACTCCGCTCGTGAGGCTGCGCAGGGTCGCGCCACCCGGGTGTGCGGAGATCTTCGTCAAGGTCGAGGGCCAGAATCCGACCGGCAGCATGAAAGACCGCATGGCGCAGTCGATGATCGCCAGGGCCGAGAACGACGGGCGGCTGACGCCCGGCGACACCGTTGTCGAATACACCGGCGGCAGCACCGGCGCTTCTCTCGCCCTGGTCTGCGCGGCGAAGGGATATCGCCTGCGGATCGTCAGTTCCGACGCCTTCAGCGAGGACAAGCTCATCCAGATGGCGGCGTTCGGCGCGGAGCTCACCCTCATCCCCAGTGAGGGAGGAATGATCACGAAGGCACTGATCCTGAGCATGATCGACACCGCCAGGGAGCTCAGCCGCCGGCCGGGCGCCTACTGGACCGATCAGCTCAACAACGCCGACAGCATCGCCGGCTACCACCCGATGGGCGAGGAGATCTGGGAGCAGACGGGCGGGCGCGTCGACGTTTTCATCCAGTCGATCGGTACGGCGGCCTCGCTGCGCGGGGCGACGGCTCCCCTCAAGCGCCGCTATCCGGGGCTCCGGGTCATCGCCGTCGAACCGGCCGAATCCGCCGTGCTGTCCGGGGGCCGGCCGGGCGCCCACCGCATCGAAGGCATCGGCATCGGCTACCTGCCGCCTATGTGGGATCCCGCCCTCGTGGACGAGATCGTCCCGATCGCCACCGGCGACGCCGAGGAGATGGCACGGCGTCTGGCTCGGGAGGAGGGGTTGTTCACCGGGACCTCGTCCGGCGCGAACGTCCTCGCCGCGATCCAGGTCGGACAACGCCTCGGGCCGACCGCCAGGATCGTGACCCTGCTGGTGGACTCGGGGCTGAAATACCTCAGCACCGGCGTGTACCGTCGCCGGCCGCACCACCTCCCCCGATGAACCACCATGGTCGCCCACGTGTTGACGCATGACGCGCCCCGAGCCGAATCCGGGTCGCTACCGTCAGAGCGACAGCGGGATGCGGTCGACGCACCAGTAGAGGCTGACGGCCACGATGGGGACCGACATGGCGGCGGTCACCCAGCGCACCGCGGACGTACGGCGCAGCAGCACCAGCAGCGGGAAGAACACCGCGGTGATCAGCAACTGGGTCGCCTCGATGCCGACGTTGAAGCTCAGCAGCGACAGGAGCAGCTCCCACGACCCCTTCTCGTCGATGTCCAGCGCGCTCGCGAAGCCGAGCCCGTGAACCAGGCCGAAGGCGAAGACGATCGGCAGCCGCCACTTGCCCAGTTTGTCCTCATCGCGGCCCAGGAGGTTGGCGACGGCCACGACGATGATCGATACCGCGATGACCGGCTCGACGAGCACCGCGGGAACGTTCACGATCCCCAGCGCCGCCAGGAGGAACGTGATGCTGTGGGCGGCCGTGAACGCGGAGGCCGTGACGACGACGTCGCGCAGGCGGCGCGCGCCGATGAGGAGGGCGAGCAGGAACAAGATGTGGTCGAGGCCGGACAGCAGGTGCTCGGCGCCGAGCAGGAAGAACTCCCCGATCTGGTGCGAGGCCCGGTGCTCGCCGACTCGCAGCGTCGGGTTCCCTGCGGTCAGCACCGCGGAGCCCGTCGTGCCGTCGAGTGTGTAGCCGACGATCGTCTCCGTGCTGTGCACGAAGCTCTCCGCGTCGGGGAAGAGCGCACTGGAGATCGCGTGCCCTCCCCCGCCGTCGCCCGCGCAGTGGTAGTCGAGGGTCACCACCGCGTACGCCACCTTGCCGCGGTCGCGCACGCCCGCGTCGCCCACCTGGGTGGGCGTGCAGTGCGTGTCGCCGTACGCCACGGCGAAGCGGCGCGTGACGTAGTCGGCGACGGCGGCGTGGTTCTTCTTGAGCTGGCGGAGTTGCTCGGCCCGCTCCTTCGCGTCGTACGCCTCGGCGTAAAGCCAGGCCGACTTCATGAGGAGGTCGTACTCCAGGTCGAGCACGACTCTGACGTCCGCGCCCGTTCCGGTCACCGTGGCGTGCGCCTTGGTGGTCGCGTCGTGCGCCGCCGCCGGAGCGGAGAACGCCATCAGCCCGCCGAGGGCGAAGGCGAGAGCGAGGACGGCGGCGGACAGCCTGCGAGACATGTCGCGTTCTCCAGGTTCGAGGAGGTCCGGGTTTCGGGGGTCCGGGATTCGAGGGGTCCGAGTTCGAGCGGGTCCGAGTTCGGGGGGAGAGGCCGCCCCGGACGCTCCGCGTCGACGCGGGGGTCCGGGGCGGCGATGACGGTTACCTGCGCTGGAACCAGCGGTAGAGGGGCGAGTCCGGTCCCCACTTACCGGGGCGGCCGTGCTCGTCCTTCGTGACGAAGACGCTCGGCTCGGAGGCGGTCACGCCGCCGCCGGTGGAGCGTGCGGTGACGAACCAGGCGTATGCCGTGTCGCCCTTGAGACGCTCCCAGGTCACCGAGGCCACCTGACCCGACGGGACCGTGCTCGTGCCGACGACCCGGGTGGGCTTGTAGATCGCCAGCGAGTCGGTCGTGAAGCTCGTCGTACGCGTGGTGAGATCGACCGGCAGCACCATGTTGTCCTCGCGGCCGTCGTAACGGCGCAGCGGGTCGAACTCACCCGCGCCGAAGTCGTTCAGCAGCGGTGAGTAGGTGTCCACCGTCAGCTCGGCCCGCTTGACGTCGAACTGCAGCAGCCGGAAGAAGCTCGCGCCGAACTGGAGCTGGTCGTCCGGGTTGTATCCGCCGACCTGGGTGAGCCCGAGGCGGTCAGCCGAGACCGTGTAGAACTGGTAGTCCGCCAGCAGTTCGACGACGCCCTTGCCGACCTGGCCGACCTTCGGCTTCACGTTGGTGGCCACGCCGTGCTCGTGCCCGGCGAGGATCAGGAAGACATTCGGGTTCTTCTCGACCACCGTCTTGTAGAGCATCGAGCCGTCCGGCGCCGAGAATGCCGCGCCGCGTCCGTCGGGGTTGGTGCTCGGCACGAGGTAGTCGTGCGAGAGCAGGATGCCGTTGCGGTCGGGGAACCGCTTGAAGACGGAGTCCGCCCACTCGGCCTCCTCCCGCGTGACGCCGTACGACAGGCCGACCACGACGAAGTCCAGCCCGCCGGCCGAGAACAGGTCGTAGTGGTTCTGGTTGTCGCCCTCCTTCCACGGCCCGCCGTACTCGGCGTGCTGCCAGCCCTGCGCCGCCGTCTGGTAGCGGCCGGGGCCGTAGTACGCGTTGTAGATCGCCCCCGGCCCGTCCTCGGTGCCCGACTGGTTGTCGTGGTTGCCCGCGATCACGCCGTTCGGGATCTTCGCCTCGTCCAGGACGCGCTGCTGCTTGGACGACACCTCGAACTCGCCGACGACCTGCCGCCGCGCGGCCTCGTCCGCGGGCTTGCGGATGTTGTTCTCGATGATGTCGCCGGTGTGCGCGACGTACGAGATCTTGCGCTGGTCCTTGTTGTCCTTGATCCAGTCGACGATCCCGGCGTACGCGGACTCCCACACCGCGCGCTCCTCGGCGGTCTCCTGCTCCACCGCGCCCTCCGACAGGTACTGCGTGTCGGTGAAGTGGACGATCGAGAAGTCGTACGTGGAGGGGTCGGCGAAGCCGTTCGGGTCGCCGGGGTCGATGTCGTCGGCGAACGGGTCCTCTCCCGTCACCATCACGTGGACCTGCTGGCCGTCGACATACTGATCGCCGACGACGGCGGTGAGCGCGGTCTGGCCCTCGGCGGCGCCGCGGGAGCTCGTGAGCAGGTCCCAGGCCCGGGTCCTGGTGTTCCACGCCCGCAGCGACACCAGGCGCTCGGGGTCGATGACGCCCTCCCAGCGCAGGACCGGCGCGTCCACGTGGCCCTTCACCTGGATGTCGTACCGCTGGTAGGTGACGTCCCGGCCGGCGGGCGCGTCGAGCGTCGCGCCGTCGGCGGGCTCCAGCCCCGCGGCCTTGACCTTCTTCTCACCGGGCGCCTTCAGGGTCGTGGGGACGGTCTCGGCCACGCCCTGGAACGCCTGGTTCGGGGTCAGGATGTCGGCTTCGGAGAACGTCGCCTTGACCTCGCCGCCGCCGGGCTCGGCGACCTTCGCCGACAGCGTGACGGAGCCCGACACGTCGACGGCTCCGGACGCCGGGGTGAGCTGGGCGGGTGCGTCCGGGATGCCGGCGGACTCGAACGAGATCTCCCGGGCGGCGGTGTTGCCGAGCGAGTCCGCGGCGGTCACGGCGAGGGTGTGCGAACCGGGCCGCAGTCCGGGGCCCACCTGGGCGCCCAGCGCGATCGGCTGCCCGTCGAGTGTGACGTCCGGCCCGGACACCACGCCGGAGGCGTCCTCCAGCTTGACGTCCAGCACGACGGAGGCGGTGATCTTCTCGCCCGCGGCGGGGACGCTCGTGGCGACCTTGGGCGCCGAGTTGTCGGTGATCAGCGTACGGGTGGCGGTCTCGCCCGTGGTCGAGGTCGCGGCGATGGTGTGCTTGCCGTCCTTGATCGCGGTGGTGTCGAGATCCGCGCTCAGGCCGCCGGCGGGGGCGTCCACGAGGAACTCGAGGTCGATCTCGGTCAGCAGGTTCACGTTGTCGCCGCAGTTGCCGTCGCCCATGCTGTAGGAGCTCTTGAGCATCTGACCGGTCGCCGTGCCCCGCACCGGGGTGAGGGCGATGTTCGAGATCGCGAAGTCGTCGCGGTTGTTGCCGCATGACGTCGGATAGGTGCCGGCCACGAAGTCGATCGTGTTCCAGCCGGGCACGAGGTACTCGTTGGGGAAGGTGAAGTCGACCCGCCGGCTCACGAAGTCGCCGTCGAGCACGACCTTCCGCCCGTTCACGAGCAGGTAGTTCTGGTAGCGCGCCTCGATCGAGTTGGTGCCGACGGTGAAGCTGAGGGTCGCGTCACCCGAGCCGAGCGTCCGGACGACGTGCACCGCCGGGGCGTCGATCGTGTAGCGCAGTTCGACCTCGCGGAGGGCGGTCTGGCTGCTGCCGCAGGTGCCGTCGCCCAGGTCGTAGGACGGCTTGATGTCCTGACCTTTCACGGTGGCGCCGTCGAGGGCGAGGTCGAGGTTCGCGATGGTGAAGTCGTCGCGGTCGGCGCCGCAGGACGCCTTCCAGTCGCCGGTCACGACCTTGACCGTGTTGTCGCCGGGCACCAGGAACCGGGCGGGCACGGCGACCGTGACACGCCTGCCGGCCCAGGTGCCGCCCAGGTCGACACGCTTGCCGTTGACGAGCAGGAAGTCGTCGTACTTGTCCTCGATCGCGTCCGCGCCCACGTCGAAGCTGAACGTGGCCGCGCCGTTGCCCAGGGTGGCCTTCGTGGCGGGCTCCGCGCCGTCGACGGTGAGGGACGAGACGCCGCCCGCACCGGCGGCCGGCACGGTCGCGTGGATCGGCGTGGTGCGTGCCACCAGCGTGCCGTCCGTCGGCAGCAGCCGGGGCGCCCCGGCCGGCGCGTTGTTCACGGTCACGGTGTGCTTGACCGTGGCCCCGGACGCGGCCTTGGCGGCGATGGCATGCTCGCCGTTGGCCAGCGTCGTGGTGTCCAGGTCCGCCGCGAGACCCGTGGTGCTCTGGGGGTCGCCCTTGACGAAGAACTTCAGCGTGGCCTGCTTGAGCAGCGCGGTGTTCGAGCCGCAGTTGCCGTCGCCGAAGGACAGGGTGTAGGGGTTGTCCTCCCCGTCCGCGACCTCACCGAGCAGTTCGAGGCCCACGTCGGACAGGACGAAGTCGTCGAAGTTGGTGCCGCACGAGCTCTGGATCGTCCCGGCGAAGATCTCGATGGTGTTCTCGCCCTTGACGAGGTGTTCGTTCGGGATCTCGATGGTCGCCCGCTCGCTCACGTGGTCGCCGATGTCGCTGCGGTAGACGCCGTTGACCAGCACGTAGTTGTGGTATCGCGCCTCCGTCGAGTTCGAGCCGACGTCGAAACGGAGCTTCGACACGCCCACCGTACGGGTCGCGTTCAGAGCGGTGCCGTCGACGGCGAGCTCGGTCACGCTGTCACCGGCCGCGGCCGGGACCGCCGTGACCTTGACCGTGCCCTCGATGTACGAGCCGCCGGCGGGGCTGAGGGTGGGCGGGGTGGGGGAACCGGTCGGCGTCGGGCTGGGGCGTCCACGACCCGCTACCTGCGGGTCCGGGTCGGCGTGCGCCGCCGTCACGACGCCGCTGACGAGCAGCGTCGCGACCATGGCGATCACGGCGGCCACGGCGAGACGCCCTCGCCTGCTCACGCCTCCCAGCAGCTTTCTCGCTGCCACTGGCTGCATCAGGTGCAGTCCCTTCCATCACGTTGCATAAAGCGCCGATAAAGCGACGCGGTCTCGAGCGGTCACAGTGGATCTCGTGAGTGAACGAGGTGCGTGAAGAGACTGAAGCAAAGGCGAACTATCGCCTCATTCTGGTCATCCGTTACAAATCGGAACGACTGGGTCGCAGGGCCCGCAATTCCGCAAAGCACACAACCTTGCCAAAGTTTGTACGGATTTATCCCTATATGTCCAAATGGGGCTGTCTACCGGAGGAGCGCCGGATGAGCGAACGGCGACCGTCGGGGCACCACGGCGGACATCCATCCAGGAGGCTCTGGACGCCGCGGCGGCGGTGGGCGACGACAGGATCCGGGAGCGCACCCAGGGCAGGGTGGAGCCTGAGGGGTGGACGCGCGGGAGCTCACGGCAGCGGGTGAAGTGGGTTCACCACGGGATACAAGACCGGCGCCCCCGCCCGGTGCGACACATTCTCCGGCACCATCTGACGTTTTCTCCGCGGGCGCGACGCTTACCGAGGTTTTCCCGCCGTGAGCTACTGACGTTCCCGGTGTGACGTGCATTGTGGGGAGGAGTCGTCGCGGCGGCGGGGGGCAACCGATGACACAGGGGCTGCACCAGTTCATGGCGATGGCGGGCCCGTGGGCCTACCTGGTGGTCGGGCTGATGGCCTGCGCGGAAACGGCGGCGCTCCTCGGGCTCGTGGTGCCGGGCGAGCTCACCTTGCTGATGGCCGGCTTCCTCGCCTTCACTGGGCACGTGAGTCTGCCGCTCATGATGGCCGTGGCCGGTGTGGGCGCGATCGCCGGGGATTCGATCAGTTACCGGATCGGCCGGCGGCTGGGGCCTCGCGTGCGCGACAGCCGGCTGGGCCGCCGGGTGTGCGCGGAGCGCTGGGACCGCACCGAGGACTACCTGCGGCGGCGCGGCGGCTGGGCCGTCCTCCTCGGCCGATGGGTCGGTCTGCTGCGCGCCCTGATCCCCATGCTGGCCGGCATGGGACGCCTGCCGTACGCCAGATTCCTCGCCTTCGAGGTGCCCGGCGGCCTGGCCTGGGGGGCGGGCACCGTGGGGCTCGGGTACGCCGCGGGAGGCTCGTACGGGCTGGTGGAGCAGGTCTCCAATCGGGCCGGCCTCCTGGCGGTGGCCGGGCTGGTCGTCCTGGCCGCCGTCGGCCTGGGCGTCCACCGGCTGACCCGGCCGCGCCCGCCGGTCGCACGCCGCCCGGGCCGCGCGAGGACCACACCCTCCGGCCGCCGGTGAGGGCGGCCGCCCTCGTTCGGGTGTGCGCGACCCTGGTGGCCCGCCCTCGTTCGGGTGTGACGCGACCCCGGCGGCCGTCGCGTGACAGCGCTGCCCCACCGGACCGTTGACCGACGGAAGCGCGATCTTTACCAGCCGGCGGAACCCAACCCCGGGGCTTGATCGTTCAGGTGGGCGGCTGACACACCTCATCGACCGTCTACAGGGAGAAACACGTGGTCTTCAAGCGGATGCTGGGCGCTCTCGGGGTGGGCGCCCCCTCGGTGGACACCGTACTGACCACTCCGCGGGTCCGGCCGGGCGGCGTGCTCACGGGCGAGGTGAGACTGTCCGGCGGCGACTTCGACGCCGAGATCGAGGAGGTCACTTTGGGCCTCGTCGCCGGGGTGGAGCTCGAGCACGGCGACGGCGAGAGCGCGGGGCTCGGCGAGTTCTCCCGTGCCCGGGTTTCCGGTCCGTTCACCCTGCGCGAGGGCGAGAACCGGAGCATCGCCTTCCAGATCCCGGTGCCGTGGGAGGCCCCGATCAGCGAGATCGGCGGGCAGCACCTGACCGGCATGGCGCTCGGCGTACGCACCGAGGTGGCCATCGCCAAGGCCGTCGACAAGGGCGACCTCGACCCCGTCGCCGTCGAGCCGCTCCCCTCCCAGCTGCGCGTCCTGGAGGCGTTCCTCCAGCTCGGCTTCGCCTTCAAGTCGGCCGACCTGGAGGCGGGCCACCTGCACGGCGTGCGCCAGGAACTGCCGTTCTACCAGGAGATCGAGTTCTACCCGCCGCCGCGGCAGGCCGGCGTTGTGGGGGAGGTCGAGCTCACCTTCGTGGCCGACCCCGCCGGTCTGGAGGTGATCCTGGAGGCCGACAAGCGCGCGGGCCACCACTCCGTCGACGCCATCGGCCGCTTCCGTGTCAGTCACGAGGACGCGGCACGCATGGACTGGGCCGGGGAGATCGACCGCTGGCTCACCGGGCTGGCCCAGTACGGGGCACCGTACGGCGGCCACGGCGGTTACGAGCACGGGCACGAACCTCATTTCCACGGAGGCCACCACGAGCACCACAGCGGCCCGGGCTGGGGCGCGGTGGCCGCGGCCGGCGCCGCCGGAGTGGTCGGCGGCCTGGTGGCGGGCGAGATCGTCGAAGAGATCTTCGAGGGCGACGAGGACGAGGGCGGGGACGGCGACTGGTAGGTTCCGCCCCGCCACCTGTCCGCCGCCCGCGACGCCGTCGCGTGCGTCACGGGTAGATGGCGGGCCCTCGTTATGAAGCAGCTGCCGGCCGTGGTCTCCGGGACAGGAGACCACGGCCGGGAGCCCGGACCGGGCGTTCGACGCGTACGCACACCGGGGACACGCACGGAACACCCGTCGGGAGGGCGGGGAGACGTGTCGGCACCGCTCGCGACATTGCCGTCGCTTGATGTGTCGCCGTCCATGAACGTGATCGACGGCGTTGTACCGTGTCAGCGGTCACATTGAGTGACTTCGAAGCAACAGGAGGTTACGCATGATTCAGCGACTGCTCCTGGCCGGCGCGGCCTGCGCCGCCGGACTCGTCGTCATGGCGCCGATCGCGGCCTCGGCCGAGACGGCCGCCCCGCGGCAGACGGCCACGACCGCACAGGCCGGCCTGCCGGCTCACGCCGCCGGCTGGGGACACGACTGGGGACACGGGTGGGGTCGCCCCGCGGGCTACCGCTGGGGCAACGGCTACTGGAGCCGCCCACTCGGCTACTGGAGCCGCCCGCTGGGCTACTGGAGCACCCCGGTGGTCGTCGTGGACAGCCTCTACGACGACTGCGCGGCCGACTACTACGCCACCCCCTGCGACTGATCCATCACGATAGGGGCGCCATGAGAGAAGGCCCCCGAGCATCGCGAGCACGACCCTCGATCGAGCATGGGCTCGGCGGGGGATTTTAAAACCCCAGGTTGTCAGCAGATTCTGCTGACAACCTGGGGCCAAAGCCGACCAGGATCGCCAGATCTCGGATACCGTTCGTAGTCATTGCGTCTCTCTTCGCGCACAACACGACTTCCTCGGATCCGGAGCGCGTGATGAACGGCCAGGACAGACCTCGCCCACACCGTCCCACCAGGCGAGCCCCCTACGGTCCCACCAGGCGAGCCCCTTACGGTCCCGTCCGCGCGGCCGGGCCCAAGCCGCCGCCGTACGTGCCCTCTCCCCCCGGACGACACCGCGGCACCGGTGACGAACCTCTCAGCCGGCACGAGCCGGAGCCCGAGCCCTCCCCGTCTCCGGCGCCCGGGCGGCATCGCTCCCTGCCCCGCCCCAAGCTGATCCGTTCCGTGGTCGTGACCGGGGTCGCGGTCCTGGCCGCCGCGAGCGTCTGGGCGAGCACCGACGCCGCCGGTCCGGCGCCGGGCACGCCTCCGCCCGGCGGCATCGTGGCCACGACCACCCCCGATGGTGCGATCCCGCCCGAGACCGCTCCGTCGAAGCCCGCGCCACCGCCGACCGAGCACGACGCCCGCTCGATGCGCGGTGGGAAGGCACTGCCGATGCGGGCGCGGCACCATGGACCCGCCCGTTCGTCCAGGCGCACGCGGCCTCCCACCGCGCGTCCCCGCCCGCACGAACCCGGCTTCTAGCCGTCTCCTTCCGCCTCACCGGCGGCCGGCCCGCGAACCCGCGCCGACGCCTTCACGCCGCCTTCGGCCGTTGCCCATCGGCCGAGGACGGCACCCGCTCCTTTCCGGTCCGGTACGTCAGCCCGGCAGGGCATCGGCTTGCCGGGGCTCACGTCGTACGCCGGACGAAGGCGCGGGTGACCGCGGTGCCGGCGTCACTCAGGCAGGCGGCGAGCTCCTCGGTGATGAGCGTCTTCTCGACGCCGACTGTGATTTCGTCTGTCGCGAACTCGGCCACGGCGAGCTCATGGCCGAGATCTCCGCTTCTTCTGACGCGGACGCGAAGCGCCGGCATCGGGCCCGCGTCCTCGACCGGCTGGAGCAGCTTCAGCGTCGCCGTGCCGATCTCGTCCATGGGGATCGTCAGCTCGGGGGCGAACTGCCTCTCGTCGACATAGGCGATGATCCGGTTTTCCTGAAGTGCATGAAGGATTACTGCCGGGGAGCTATGCAACAACTGGGCGCGACGGAATTCCACTGATGGTTGCGACGGCGATGACACGTATCATCCACCATATCCTTTCTGGCAATCACGTCCCCGATCGTTTCGCTGCTCGTTGCCAGGAAAGTTTGACGCATCAACCCCACCGAAGGCGACCGTACATCCGGAACATCACGTTTCCTCCCTTTCCGGATCGGCCGGCGCGCCATTGATCGCCTGCATGAGTTGATCGGCAAGGCGTGCTGACTGTTCGCTCGTATACCCCTTGGGCACGCGAAAGATCAGGCGTTCTCCGACTCCGGTCCGGATGTCGGCGATGTCCCACCCGATCCACTGGCTGATCGCCAGTGCCTTGACGCTGTCCGGGTCCATTTCGAGGCCGGCCGCGAGAGCCTCCAGGCGCCAGAGATCAGGCATCCGCGACACCCGGCCACTCAGCACATCGGTAATCCACTGAGCGGTGAGGCACTGACCTGCGCTTCCGCTCACTGACCTCAGTGCGAGCGTACGGATGCTCATCCCCTTGTCCGCCACATACTCGCGGATGCAGTCGCTCAGGGGGGTGGGGGGCTGGTCGGGTGTCACGCGCTGCGACGGCATTCGGTTGTCAGCTCCTCGAATCTTTCTGTCCGCGATCGCCACCATCATGCCCGCTAGATCCTGACGACAGGGAGCAAACCTCGACGAAGCATGGGATCAGTTGTGTCAACAAGATGCGTCATATAAAGCCATCGCGCACAAGATTTATTCGCTGGAACCTTCCGTTTCACGTGCGGCCGTGCGCTCGGTCGGATTAGAGTGCGACCTGCAGTCGAGACGTCAGCAGAATCTGATGATGCAGTTTCCATCGGAGAGGTTCGCTATGGCGGGAAAGCCGCAGATGCACCTTCGGAGCGTGGCACTCTTGCGCGCCTTGATGGTCGGCCACAGTCACAGCGTGGCCGATTTCGCTCGCCGGGCAGCACTTACCAGACAGTGCATCGACGGTCTGCTCAAACGAGGCACGTGCCGCCGCACCACGGCGGACGCCATCGCGGCGGCAGCGGGGGTGCGGACTCTCGACCTGTTCCGGCCTTCAGTGTCGTCAAAATTTGCTGACACTGATGAGGGCTCGTGATCCCGTTACCTGTCTCCGATCCGGGATCACCTGATCCTCCGCGGAGGCTCTCACGGGGAGTCCGACTCGAATCGCCTCGACTGCGGTCCTGCGCATCCCGCTACGCCGTCACCACACCGCCGGCTGCCGGGATGTGTGTTCGATCCGACAGCAGCACCACCTCATGAAAGGAATCGTCTCTTGACGATGAAGAAAGCCCTCCTCACGGGGGCACTCGCCACCGCTGCAATCGTCACCCCCGCGGTGCTGGCCACCGGAGCCGCGAGCGCGGCGAGCACGGCCTCGCAGGCGACGAGCAGCATCTCCCGCCCGATCGACACCCCCAGGCGAGGACCGGATCCGCGCGCGGACATCCGCGTCCACCATTTCGTCCTGAAGGGCAAGACGTACATCCTCCCCAGCTGCCAGTACGTCGTCAACGGCGGCGTCTACGTCTCGCCGTCCTGCGGGGCGGGCCTGACCCGGCCGGTGTACATCCTGAGCGGCCGCACCTACGCCCTGCCGGGCGAGTGGTGCGATCAGGCCGTCAGCGGCCTGCCCGGCCGCTGGTACGGCCTCCCCGGCTACCAGCTCGGGGACGGCGTCCACGAGTACATCGTGGCCGGCCGCACCTACATGCTCCCCAGCTGCCAGTACGTCATCAACGGCGGCGTCTACGTCTCGCCGTCCTGCGGAACGGGCCTGACCCGGCCCGTCTACTTCGTCAGCGGCCGCTGGCTGCCCCTGCCCGGTAGCTGGGGGTGCGACACGTCCCTCGGCCTGCCCGGCCGCTGGTACGGCCTTCCCGGCCGTGTCTTCGGGAACCCGGGCCACAACTGGGGCGGCAGCTCCTGGGGCGGCCGCTGGGGACGCGGCAGCTGGGGCAACTGGGACGGCTGGGGCCGCTGGGGCCGCGGCGGTGACCACGGTGGCTGGGGCCACGGCAACACCGGCGGCTGGGGCCACGGCGGTCCCGGGGGCTCCGGCGGTCCCGGCCAGGGCGGTCCCGGCGGCCCCGGTCACGGCGGCCCTGGCGGTCCGGGTCAGGGCGGTCCCGGCGGTCCGGGTCAGGGCGGTCCCGGCGGCCCCGGCCAGGGCGGCCACGGCGGCCCGGGTCAGGGCGGCCCGGGTCAGGGCGGCCCGGGGGGCGGTAGCTGGGGCGGCCACGGCGGTCCCGGCGGCTCCGGCGGTCCGGGTCAGGGCGGCTGGGGGCACCGCTAACCGCTCGCCCTGGTGTCAGCCGGCGCGGTGAACGGACATCCCACAGCGCCGGCGACGACAGCACCGAAATGCTCTCGGCGGATGCGCGCCATCCCCGAGAAAGGCGAGGGGCGTGGGGGTAGCTAGTGGACGTCCCTCGTCCGGTTCGCGGCGGAGCTGCCTTCCGGGACACCGGATGATCGTTGACATCCACGCCCCGCTACCTGGGGCAGGGGCGCGGATGGAAACGCGCCGCGAGAGAGCGGCTGCGACCGGCATCGTCGCAGCCGCTCTCCTTTGTTCCGTCTCACCCGTGGACCGTACCCGCGTCCCGGTCACGTCACCCCGGCGACGGCGCGACCGAGCCCCCGCCTCGGGGACGAATCCCGGTACGGCCTCCGACGAAGGGAAGCCCCGATGACTCTGGACTGGTGCATCGAGGTGGCGCTGCTGAGCCTGCTCACGTTCTCGTCCTGGCCCCCGTCCCGCGCCGGCCTGATCCGGCGGCAGCCGCGCCTGCTCAGCGACGTCGTCGAAGCCGAGTTCGACCAGCACACGCGCCTGTACGTGCTGACGCACGTCCGCGCCGGAGGCTCCACCACCACGCCCCTCGTCGCCAATTGGGACCAGATCACGGCGTACGCGGCACACTGTTCCAACGAGATCGACACTCTTTACGTATGCGTGCTGCACGGCCTGCAGAAGTGGTACTGGCAGTGCGGCCTGAAGACCGACGCCCCGGCCGACACGACCGGAGGCAGACGGACCGGGAGCCGGCGGCACGCCAAGCCGTACGAGTGCCGGCAACGGATCGACGCCGTGCTGGAGGCACTGGAGGACCGGCGTACGCCGTCGGCCTGCCGGTTCCGCCGGCGCCCCAGAACCACTGGGTGAGGAACACCACCGGCGAGGACCCGACCACAACGGACCCGGCATGACGGGCCCACCACGACGCGCACGGCACCCCCGTCCGAGCGCGACGCGTACGGGCCCCGCCCGGGCAGGCGTGGGCATGGAATGATCAGACGGTGCTTCCGACCGCGGTGCTTCAGGTGCCCCAATGGCAGGGGTCGAGCGTCGAGGACGCACGGCTCCTGTCCCTCGGCGCCGAACGGCTGGCCTCTCTGCTGACATCCAGCGAGCCGCCCACCGAACCGCCCACCGGGCCGTCCGTCAGGGTCGTGCGGGTGCCCGTCCCGGACACCGCGGGCACCGAGCGGGACGGAGTCCGGGCCCTGGACGTCCTCAACACCGTCGCCGCCCGCACCCGCGCCGCGCTCGGCGAGTGCGGCACGGCCACGGTCGTCACGGTCGGCGGCGACTGCGGCGTGCAGGTGGAGCCGGTGTCGGCCGCCCTGGAGCGACACGGCGACGGGCTGACCGTCGTCTGGTTCGACGCCCACGGCGATCTCAACACGCCCGGATCCTCACCCTCGCATGCCTTCCACGGCATGGTCCTGCGCACCCTGCTGGGCGAAGGGCACCCCGATCTGGTTCCACCGCGGGCCCTGCACCCCCGGCAGGTGATCCTCGCCGGAGTTCGCGCGCTGGACCCGGCGGAGCTGGCCTACGCCGCCGACGCGGGCCTCGCCCGGCACACCGTGGCCGAACTGACGGCCGATCCCGGCGTCCTGGTCCCGGCCGTCGCCGCCGGGGGCACCGCCGTCTACATCCACATCGACCTCGACGTTCTCGACCCGGAGGAGTTCGGGTCGCTCAGCTGTCCCGAGGCCGGCGGTCTGTCCGTCGCGGCACTGCGGGACGCCGTACGCGCGCTGACGGCCCGCTTTCCCCTGGCCGGCCTGGGGATCACCGAGTACGCCCCCCGCCGGGAGGAGGACCAGGCCGTCCTCGCCTCGCTTGTCCCCGCCCTGCTCGCCGACGCCGCCACCGGGTGAAGGCGCGGGTGCAGGCTCACGCGCCGAGCAGCGCGGCGACCGCGCCGGTCGTCGCCGGATGCCGGTCGAGCAGGGCCGCCACCTCGCCGTTTCCGTGCCCGGTGCTCCCCCACTCCGCCGTACAGCCGAGCAGCACGGCGACGGCGTCGCACGCCCCCGGGTGCCGGGCCAGCAGCGTGGACACCGGCCCGCTCGGCGCGGCTGCCGCCCGGGCCGCTCGGACCGGCGCGGCCGGCCGTTCCCAGGGCGGGGTCCAGGCGTCCAGCTCGGCCAGCGCGCCGGGGAAGGTCCGCCCGGCCTCGCGGACGAGGACGGGGACCAGCTCGGGCGCGTGCTGCCGCAAGGTGCAGATCAACGTCGGCAGCCACGGCAGCAGAACCGGGTCGGGCAGTCGCGCGAAGGCCTTCGACAGCGCCTCGACCACGAACGGCGCGAGGCCGGGCACGGGTTCGAGCGCCTGGACGAATCCGCTCACATAGAGCGGATACGCCGGCACGACGAGTGGGTTGGCCAGCAGCTCGTCACAGCGGGCGCGCAGCTCTTCCCTGGTCAGCAGGCCCAGCTGCGTCTGGGCGGCCCACAGCAACGCAACCTTGGCCGGGTCCCGTGGATGCGACTGCCGTACGGCCAGTTCGAGCTGAGCCCGGTCGCAGCCCAGCGACAGCGCGAGGCTCTCCAGTGTGAACAGGAAGCCGAGCATCGCCCCGACCTGGCGTACGCCGGTCTCATCGTCCGCGAAAGCGGTGGGCAGCAGCGTGCAGTAGTGCGAGTACCCGGCTGTGACGAAGTCCTCGCACCAGGCGGGCAGCTCCGGTTCGCTCGCCCGGTAGTAGGTCAGCAGCCGCCTGATGCGGCGCAGCACCTCGGGAGCGTCGTCCACGGTGCGCTCGGCGGCCAGCAGTTCGACCGCGCAGGCGCCGAGTTCGCCGGGCAGGCGCCGGCCGCCCACATAGAGGATGGCGTCCTCGACGGCCGCGAGCGCCGCCCCGGCGGTGGCCTGGGGATCCCACGCCATGCGGCGCAGCCGCTGCTCCAGCACCTGCTCGACCGTGACGCCCTCGTAGCCCAGCTCGACGATCTCCCGCTGGTGCCGGCCGAGCGCCACGTCCCAGCTCTCCTGGATCGGCCGCTCGCCGAGGCGGCGTGCCCCCATGATCGGCCGGAGCGCACCGTCGGGCAGCAGGTGGCGCAGCGTCCACAGCAGGTCCGAGCACGGCTCCAGCTCCGGGTCCGCCCTGAGGTCGAGCAGCACCCGCTGCTGCGTGCGCCTGGTCAGGTCCAGCCCGAGGGGCTCCAGCCGGTCGTACACGTCGCGGGCCAGCGGGGGCAGCGCGTCGTAGCCGACCATCCCGATCTTGTCGCCGCCCAGGAGGATCTCGCACAGGCGCCGGACGTCCCGGCGGCCTGGCACGGCGTCCTTCTCGATGCAGGTCACGGCCGCGTCGGCGAAGTCGTACGGCGTGGGCCTGGCCCGGCCGCGCAACCCCGCGAGCAGGATCGACGTCTCGAACACGGCGATGGCGTCGGCCGTACTGGCCAGATAGCCGTTGCGGCGGGCCAGCCGCACGATGTCGACGCACCATCCGCGCAGTTCGTCCTCGTCCAGGCCGTCGAGCGCGGGCGGGGCGGCGAGGAACCCCGACAGCCGGTCGGCCGCCGGCTCGGCCGCGACGGGCGGTGCGGCACTGCCGCCCCGCTTGCCGCCCTGCTTGGCCCGGCCGCCCTGCTGCCCCTCCAGCCGGTACGGGGTGACGCCCCCGCGCCTGACCGCCTTGGCCCACGTGGCGGCGGCGATGGACACCGAGCCCTGGGCCAGGCCGAACTGCGCCTCGATCGCCGAGTGGCTGGAGGGGATCAGCCCGTGCAGCCATCGGGTGCCCGTACGCGGGGCGATGGTGTACGGCGGCGCCTCGGACCGCAGGCCGAACTCCGCGACCGTGCTGACGGCATGGAAGGCTCCGCACACGTACAGGCAGTCGGCGGGGTCCGCGCCCGACTCGGCGAGGTGCTCGCGGATGCGCGTCCACATGTAGCGCTCGCGTTCCTCGTCGACGGCCAGGCGGCCGTGCCCGTCGGGGCGGAGCCGCCGGAACAGGCTGCCGATCAGCGCCATCGCCTGGCGGTAGGTGTCGTAGTCCGCTCCGGTCAGCGGCTGTTCGACGTACTGGTCCCACCACTCCGACCAGTGCCGCACCTTGCCGTGGTGCAGCAGGTGCTTCTCCAGCTCGGCGAAGCGCGGCCGCAGGTCGCCGATCTCGACGCCGACGGCGTCACCGTGCAGCGCCACATCGTCACTGTGCAGTGCCGCCTCGTCGCCCTGCGCGGCCTGCTCGTGCGGATCCGGACCATCCGTCTCCTGCGGCAGCCACTGGAAGACGTGGTCCACCGAGCGGTCGACCAGCACGATCTCGACGCCGGGGGTGTCGAGCGCATACGCGATCGCCTGGTACTCCGCCGACGCCTCCGTGACCGGCGCGATCACGCTGAGCGGTCCGGAGCCGGCCGGGAACCCGTCCAGCTGGGTGGCGAACGCCTGCAGCGCCACCGGCAGCCTGCAGTTGCGCAGCTCGTCGAGGAGCGGGCGCATGTCCTCGCACAGCTCCAGGTAGACGACCTTGGGCCGCTTGTCGCGCAGTCGCCGGGTCATGGCCAGGGCGGAGGCCGGCGAGTGGTGGCAGACCGGGAAGATCTCCAGCTCCTCGCGCAGCATGCGGTCGACGTCGTCGACCATGCCGGACAGGATGCCGGCCAGGACGTCCCCGCCGCCGGAAAAGGCCTCGGCGGCGTCGAGAAGCTGCCCGCGCAGGGCGTCGAAGGTGCTCATGACAGCGTCGAGATCGCCTGACGGCCGCCGTCGAGGAACCGCGTCCACTCGCCTCCGTCGTTCCTGCTGCGTGGTTCGACCACCCCGTGCCAGTACTTGTTGAGGATGGCCAGGTCTTCGGGGGCGCGCCTGGCCAGGGAGCCCACCAGGGCGCCGGCCAGCGTCTCGGCGCGCAGCGTGCGGTCGCCGAAGAAGTGGCTGTGCAGGATGGCGTCCTCCAGCACGCCGATCTGCTCGGCGGTGGACAGGGCCGACTCCAGCTTCTCGTCCTCGCTCGTGGCCGAGGCCGCCGCGGTGCGCAGGTCGGCGAAGCTCTGCAGCAGGATGTCCAGCAGCGCCGGTGGCACGTCCAGCTCGATGCGGTGCCGGCGCAGCAGTTCGATGGTGCGGAAACGGACGATCTCCGCCTCGCTGGCCTTGCTCGTCACCACGGGGATGCGGACGAAGTTGAACCGCCGTTTCAGCGCCGAGGACAGGTCGTTGACGCCCCGGTCGCGGCTGTTGGCGGTGGCGATGATCGAGAATCCGGGCTTGGCGAACACGGTGTTGTCGGTGTCGAGCTCGGGAATGGAGACGTACTTCTCCGACAGGATCGAGATCAGGGCGTCCTGCACGTCGCTGGTGGCGCGGGTCAGCTCCTCGAATCGGCCGATCATGCCCTGTTCCATCGCCGTCATGATCGGCGAGGGGATCATCGACTCGCGGGACTGGCCCTTGGCGATCACCATCGAGACGTTCCACGAATACTTGATGTGGTCCTCGGTGGTGCCCGCCGTTCCCTGCACGACCAGGGTGGAGTCGCGGCAGATGGCGGCGGACAGCAGTTCGGCCAGCCAGCTCTTGCCGGTGCCGGGGTCGCCGATCAGCAGCAGGCCGCGGTCGGAGGCGAGCGTCACGATGCTGCGCTCGACGAAGCTCCGGTCGCCGAACCACTTCTGCGGAATCTCGCGGTCGAGGCCGTCGGACCGTTCGCTGCCCAGCACGAACAGCCGGACCATCCGGGGGCTGAGCCGCCAGGAGAACGGCTTGGGGCCGTCGTCGACGGACTCCAGCCAGTCGAGCTCCTCGGCGTACTTCACCTCGGCGGGCGCGCGGAGCATCTCGTTGGTCATGTGAAGGGGTCTCCTAGGCGAGGAAGTTCTTGAGTTCGAACACGAGCTTGCGGATGTGGCCCGAGATCACCGGCGTGCCCAGGTCCTTGAGCTTCTGCCGGAACCAGGGGTTCACGCTCTGGTGACCCGAGCTGTTCACCGAGCCGACCGGGATGAACCTGACCCCGGAGCGGTGCACCGCCTGGATGCCGTCGAACAACGGCTGGGACCGGTCGAACTCGTAGAAGTCCGAGATCCACACCATCACCGTGTTGCGCGGGTCGGCGATCTTCGGCTGGGCCATGGCCATCGCGACGGGGCCGTCGTTGCCGCCGCCCAGATTCGTGCGCAGCAGCACCTCGAACGGGTCGTGCACCCACGGCGTGAGGTCGATCGCCCGCGTGTCGTACGCGATCAGGTGGACGTCCACCTTGGGCAGCCCGGCGAAGATCGACGCAAGGATCGTGCAGTTGACCATGGAGTCGACCATCGACCCCGACTGGTCCACCACGACGATCAGCCGGGCCGGGGTGGTCCGGCGGGCGGTGTGCCGGTAGTAGAGCCGGTCGACGTAGAGCCGCTGGTCCTCCGGGTTCCAGTTGGTGAGGTTCTTCCAGATCGTCCGTTCGATGTCCAGGTTGCGGAACACCCGTTTGGGCGGCACCGACCGGTCGATCGTCCCCGCGCCGGCCTTCTCGACCTGCGTGCGCAGCACCTCGGCGACCTCGTCGACATACCTGCGGATCAGCGCCTTGGCGTTGGCCAGCGCCACGCCCGACAGGTTGGCCTTGTCGCGCAGCAACTGCTCGACCAGCGACATGCTGGGCGTGAGCTGCCGCGCCAGGGCCGGATCCGCCAGAACCTCGCGCAGCCGCATGCGGCTGACCAGCCCGGCCTCGATGTCGGCCAGCACCTTGGCCAGGTCGCCGCCGACCCCGGCGCCGATCTCACGGCCGGTCCCGCCGCCGGGCCCCTGCCCGAACCCGGCCGCCGGCCCGGTGTGCGGTCCGGCATCCGGTCCGGTCCCGGCCTGCGCCCCGGACGCGCCGCCCGGCTCTCCGGCACCCGTTTGCGCGCCCGTTCCCGATCCGGGTGCCGTGCCCGCTCCCGATCCGGGTGCCGGCCCCGCGCACAGGGCCCGCTTGAGCCAGGCGGCGTCCTGCTGCCAGGTCGCGAGCTGGGTGGCGCTGACGTCACCCGCGCCGGTGGCGAAGGCGTTGAGCAGCAGCTTCGAGACGAGCGCCGCCCGGCGCACCTCGCCGCCCGGCGCGTGCTCGTCCGGCGTGAGCAGGGTCTCGAACTCGGCGGCCAGTTCGGGGAAACGCTGCACCAGCGAGTCGACCGACACGGCAGGGTCGAGCAGCCCGGCGGGCAGGCCCAGGTCGCCGACGACCGCGACGCTCGCGGTCTCCAGCGCCGGCTGCTCCTCGTGATCGAACAGCCGGGCCAGCAGCCGCCAGTAGAGCAGCTGACGCCGGTTCCTGTCGGCGTTCGTCGGTCCGCCGTCCCCGGCAGGGGAACCGGCCGCGGAAACGGCCACGGAAACGGCCACGGAAACGGCCGCGGAAACGGCAGGCGGCGCGGACGCCGCAGGACCGGGGTGCGCGGTGGCGTCCCCGCCCGTCGGCGGGTGGGCGTCCGTGGAGATGTCGTCGCCCATCGCCTGGGCGCTCGTGGAGATGTCGTCGCTCATCGTCGCAGCAACCGCCCGGCTCGCTCCCGCAGCACGGCCACCGCGTCCGCGGCTTTGGCCTCGGCCTTGGCCGCCTTGGGGTCGGTGGGGCCGAGCGCCCAGTCACCGGTGGCGACCACCACGGTCTCGCGCTTGACCTTCACCTGCACGGCCAGCGGTTGCAGCGTCCAGCGGCCGCCGTCCCACCGGAGCAGCCCCACGCACGCCGACGAGGCCGCCACCAGCTTGGGCGTGAGCGGGCCGCAGTCGGGCAGCCGTTCGGTGTCCACGACGATGACGGCGCCGCCGAGGTCGAAGGAGCCGTCCCCGGTGACCTTGTAGCCCTCCACCAGCACGGGCTCGGCGATGCGTACCGGTGCCCGGTCGAGCGGCGGCACCGCCGGGCCGAGCGCGCCGGGCAGGCACAGCCGGGCGGTGGCCAGCGGGTCGGCGGGCTTGCTCACGAAGGCGCGGTCGTCGTCCCAGACGAGGTCGCCGCTGTCGAGCAGGGGCACGTCCGCGATCTCGATGCAGCGGCGGTCCGCCAGCGCGGCCAGCAGCACCTTGTGGCGCTGCGGCAGCTTCCACAGCGCGGGCCCGACGATGGTGTCGACCTTGGCCACCGTGACGGAGGTGCGCACCAGCCGGGACCGGCCTCCGTCGGCGGGTTCCAGGACGGCGTGCACCTGGAACTGGACGGCGGTGCCGTGTTCGTGCACGTCGACGCCGAGCACCAGCAGCCGTCCCGACACCGTGGCGGCGGGGCCGGGCTCGCCGGTCAGTACGCCGTCCTGCGACAGCAGCACGGCCCGGGTCCACAGGTCGGCCCAGCGCCGCACGGGCAGGTGCTCCGCGGAGCCGATCGGGCAGGACGCGCGCAGTTCCGCGGCGAAACCGTCCAGCAGCACCGCGAGCCTGCGCAGCGCCGGTGCGCCGAGCAGTGCCTCGATGACCTGGTCCGCCGCGGAGACGAGGTCGTGGTCGACGCCGCGCCAGCCGGTGATCGCCAGCTCGCGCAGCCAGGAGCGGACGCCCTCGAGCGCGTTGCCGGCGGGCTGAGCGCCGGAGTCGCCGGACGCGGGGCCCCCGGATGTGGACGTCCATTCCGCGCGCTCCCGGCCCAGAGCCGTGTCCAGGCTCGTGAGCAGGGCGTCGTGGACGGCGCCGGACAACGCGATCCGGCCGCCGGCCAGGATCGTCAGGTGCTCCTGGGTGATCGAGCCGGACACGACCGCGTCGGCGGCCTCCGCCAGCCGAGCACCGAGGGGAGTGGCCGCGAACGCCGCGGCCAGCGCGGTCACCGCGCCAGCGCGCTCGTCGGCGAGCCGGGCGAGGCCGTGCACCAGGGCGTCGTCGAAGCCGTCCAGCAGTGCGAGCGCCTCTCCGGCTCCCTCGCCGGCGGCATCGGAGTCGCCGAGCAGGGCGGCGAGCTGTACGGCGAGCATCAGCGCACCGTCCCCGTGGCCGGGAACCAGTGCAGCTCCGGGATCGGCATGGTGGTGTCGGGCACCTCCAGGTAGGCCAGGTGACGCAGGAACCGGCTGAACACGACCGCGGCGGGGGCGGGCTCATGGATGCCGCGCAGGCAGTCGGCCAGCTCCGCGCCCTCGGGGACCTCCGCCCGCAGATAACGGGACACGCGGTCGGCGCCGTACTGCAGGACGGCCTCGGCGACCAGGGCGCGCAGGTGCTTGCACGGCGCGCCGTACAGGCCGCCGCAGGGGCGGTTGTTGTTGGTGCTGCAGTTGTAGTTGTGGGTGCCGGCGGCGATGGAGGAGACGTAGACCCGGCCGATGTCCGAACCGCTCGACACCACGCCCTGCAGCCTGCCGTCCGCCAGCTCGACGAAGGGGACCTTCGCCAGCTTGCGCGGCTGGACCGGCGGCACCACCCGCAGCCTGCTGTTTCGCGCCCACACGGTCGCGCCGTCGGGGGAACGCTCTGTCATGATCCGGAACGTATCCGAGCCGTACGACAAAACGGCTCGGCCGCCCATCCAGAGTCTTGACATAGACGGACACTTACAGAAAGATCCACCTGTCGATTCTTGTCCCGCTCGCGATGCCGAGAGGTCCCCTTGCGGTTGCCCCGCGTGAAAGCCCAGCACCGCCCCCACAGGTACGGCAACGACCGGATCCGGATAGGCGGGTCGGTCAACGGCGTGACAGCGGAGATCAGCGATCCGGACGGCCACGCCTGGGCGGCCCTGAACGCGATGGACGGCACGAGGACCCCGGAGGAGGTCGTCGCCCGCCTGCATCGCGCGTTCCCGGGGCTGACCGAGGCCGAGGCGGCCGACGTCGTCGACCTCCTGCTGAGCTCGGGGTGTGTGGAGGACGCCGCCGGCCCGCGGCCCGAGGAGCTCAGCCTGCGGGAACTCGAACGCTACTCGCGCAACGCGGCGTTCTTCCGCGACGTCGATCCCACCCGCCCCGAGCGCGGCTGGGAGGCGCAGGTCCGCCTCAAGCGCTCCCGTGTGCTCGTCCTCGGCCTGGGCGGGACCGGCAGCCACACGGCCTGGGCGCTCGCCGCGTGCGGCGTCGGCGAGATCCACTGCGTCGACCGCGACCCGGTCGAGCTGCCCGACCTGACCCGCCAGGCCCTCTACCGGGAGTCCGACATCGGCAGTCCCAAGGTGGACGTGGCCGCCGCCCGGCTCGCCGAGGTCAACTCCTCCGTCCGCGTCACCGCGGAGGCCCGGCCGGTCGAGTGCGAGGAGGACATGCTCGACCTCGTACGCGGGTTCGACGCGGTGGCGATGTGCGCCGACGAGCCCGCGGGCAGGGGCGGCATCCGCGTCTGGGCCAACCGGGCCTGTCTGTCGGAGAAGATCCCGTGGGCGCTCGGCGGCTACAACGGCCCGCTGGTGAGCGTGGCGGCCTTCACCCCCGGCGGCCCGTGCTACGAGTGCCTGACCGCGAGCGTCGACGCCCCTCTCGCGCCCGGAATCCCCGTCGACCTCGGCGGGCCGGGCGCCATCGCGCCCTCCGCCGGGGTGTCGGGCCATCTGACCGCCCAGGCGGTCGTCGCGTTCCTGACCGGGATCCCGGCGACCTCGGGCAGCTACGTCACCGGGATCAACCTCGCGGCCCCGGACCAGCACGTCTACACGCGTCATCCCGGGGCGCCGGACTGCCCCGCCTGCTCGCCGGACGCGCTCCGCGCCGGATCCCTCGGCAGCATGGCCAGGTAAACGCCCGGGCCACGGTCAGGCGAGCGGAAGGCCGGCGCCGCGTTCGGACTCGGGGCGCGGCCCGCGGATGCGCCGCTCGCTCTCCTCGATCGGCATGTCGTTGATGCTCGCCTCCCTGCGGCTCATCAGGCCCTCGGCGGTGAACTCCCACAGCTCGTTGCCGTAGCTGCGCCACCACCGGCCGTCGGCGTCCTGCCACTCGTACTGGAACCGTACGGCGATGCGGTCGCCGCCGAACGTCCACAGGTCCTTGCGCAGGGCGTAGTCCTGCTCGCGCTCCCACTTGCGGCGCAGGAAGGCGACGATCTCCTCCCGTCCGGTCAGGAACTCCGATCGGTTGCGCCACACCGAGTCCTCGGTGTACGCGAGCGCGACGCGTTCCGGGTCTCTGGTGTTCCAGGCGTCCTCGGCGGCCTGGACCTTCTGCCTGGCGGTCTCCTCGGTGAACGGCGGAAGCGGCGGGCGTGTGCTCATCGTGGCTGTCCTTCCAACACGGGAGAACGATCGTTCTCCCTACGTATCGTAGAGAACGAGCGTTTTCCTCGGTGAGGAGGGGGCGGGTGGACGGGACCCGACGGGTGCGGATGGACGGAGAAGAGGCGCGCCGGCGCATCCTGGACGCCGCCGAGCGGTTGTTCTACGCGCGGGGCATCCAGGCCGTGGGCATGGACCAGGTCCGCGACGCCGCGGGGGTCTCGCTCAAGCGGCTCTACCAGTGCTACGCGTCCAAGGACGCGCTGGTGGAGGCGTACCTGGAACATCGCGACCGACGGTGGAACGACGCTCTGTCCGACCATCTCGGCAGTGTCGGGGAGCCCCGCGAGCGCGTGCTCGCCGTCTTCGGCTTCCTCGCCGAGTGGTTCGGCACGGCCGACTTCCGCGGCTGTGCGTTCGTCAACGCCTTCGGCGAGCTCGGCCCGGCGTCACCGCCCGTCGTGGCGGCGGCGCGGGCGCACAAGAACGCGCTGCGGGGAAGGCTTCGCACGCTCACGGCCGAGGCGGGGGCCGCCGATCCGGACCTGCTCGCCGACCAGCTTCTGCTGCTGGTGGAGGGGGCCATCGTCGCCGCCGCCATGGGCACGGCCGCCGACCCCGCGGAGCGGGCCCGGTCCGCCGCCCGTGCGCTGCTCGACGCCGCGGCCGCGCCCGATCATCCCCTCACCGCGCATTGGCCCTCGTGAGCACGCTCCGCCATCCGCGGAGGACTACAGGCAGGCGTCGCCGGGGCCGGAGGCGGTCGCCTCCGGCGTTCTGTTCGTCTCGCTCCGCGGCCGCCGGGGCAGGAAGACCGATCCGGGACAGGTGCGGAGCGGGGTCCGGCGCCGCCCGAGGGAGACGGATGGTGAAGGTGGCTCCGGCTCCCGGCCGCCCGTCCACGTCGATCGCGCCGCCGTGCGCGTTCATCACCTCGCTCACGAGAGCCAGGCCGATGCCGAGACCTCCGGTGTGGGGCGCGCCGACATGCCTGACCAACAGGCGCTCGCCGTCACGCGGGTCCAGCCCCACGCCGTCGTCCCGCACACTGAGCTGAACGGTCTGCGGCCCCGAACACACGCTCACCCAGATGTGGCCGCCCGTGGAGGTGTGGCGCAGTGCGTTGTCGAGGAGCGCGGAGATCACCCGGCGCAGCGCGGACGGCGCTCCGCACACGACGTGATCGCCGGGATCCCGCCGCAGGTCGATGGTCACCCCGCGCTGCCCGGCGCGGGCCGCCTCGGCGTCGGCCGCCTCCTCCGCCAGGGCGGCCAGGTCCGCGGGCCCGAACGGCCGGCGGCTCTGCCTGAGCTGGGTCGACAGCAACAGGTCCTCGATCACCTCGCCCAGCTGCCCGATGCCGGTGACCAGCCGGTCGACGTCGCCCACGACGAGAAGAGGATCGGGCTCCCGTCTCAGGCGCCGGGCGGCGAGCTGCGCACGGACGTGCAGCCGGGTCAGCGGGCTGCGCAGTTCGTGGCTGACGTCGGCGGTGAACCGGCGCTGCCGGTCGAGGGCCTCGCCCAGCGGCGCGATCGCCCGGCGGGCGAGGACCTGACCGATCAGCAACGCCACCAGCAGGGCCGCGACCTCGGCCGCGCAGAGCGTGCGCAGCAGCCGCTGCCGCTCGGTGACGGGGTAATACAGGTCCATCACCGCCTGCAGGGGCACGTCGCCGCGCCGCTGCGTACGGACCAGGTACGTGTGGCCGCCGACTTCCGCGACGTCGACCCGGGTGCGGCCGTCGGCGGCGACCCGGTCGAGTGTCTCGCGCACCGGCAGGCCCTCCGGCGCCCCCGGGGATCTCCGCACGGTGTCCGCCCGGAGTTCGAACAGCCATACGCAGGGCGGCGGGTGGTCCATCGGGGCCGACATCGCGGCCACGGCCAGATCGCGCCGGGCGGTGGCGTCCTGCGCGTCGGCCACCACGCAGTAGACCAGCGTGCCCAGGAGGGTGATCGCCAGCGTGAACACGGCCGCCACCTGCGCGGTGATCCGGCGGCGGGTCAGGATGAGCAGGCGCCGCTCCGGGTCGGAGGACCGTGTCGTCTTCACAGCTCACCCAGGCGGTACCCCACGCCCCGCACGGTACGGACGACGCCGGGCCCCAGCTTGGTGCGCAGGTAGTAGACGTAGGTGTCCACGATCGACTCGGTCCTGGCGCCGTCGAAGACCCGCTGCCGCAGCGAGGTGCGCGTGTGCACCTGCCGGGGGCGGGCCGCCAGCGCGTGGAGCAGCCGGCACTCCTGGCCGGACAGTGTCACCTGCTCGCCGGACGGCAGCCGTACGACGCAGGACGCGGAGTCGAGCCAGCCGGCGCCGAGCGGCAGCAGCGTCGCCTGGTCCAGGTTCCTGCGGTGCAGGGCGCGCACCCTGGCCAGCAGCTCGTCGATCTCGAACGGCTTGACCAGGTAGTCCTCCGCGCCCGCGTCGAGTCCGGTCACCCGGTCGGCGAGAGCGCCGAAGGCGGTGAGCATCAGCACCGGCACGGTGACCGCCTGGCGGCGCAGCCGCCGCAGCAGATCGAGCCCGTCGACCACGGGCAGCCCGCGATCGATGACCATCGCGTCGTAGCCGCGGGTCAGCGCCAGGTGCAGGCCCCGCTGGCCCTCCAGCGCCAGGTCGACCGTGTAGCCCTGGTCGGTGAACACCTCGACCAGCATGTCTCCCAGCTCGCGGTCGTCCTCCACGAGCAGCAGGCGCCGGGAGCGCGGTTCGGATGTCCCCGGTATCCGTGCCACCGACCAACCGTGTCACCGATATCAGGAGATATCCAGACTTCGGAATTCCACTCCAGGGAAATCGCCCTCTATTCCACGAATGTCCGACTCTCCGGTGAAATTAAATGAAACCGGTTTCTCCCGCCGCCGCCCCCATCCGGGCCGCACTACCCACGCTGCCCGCATCGGCTCGCTCGTGGCGCTCCGGCAGCGCCAGTTTGTACAGCGGCAGGGCCCCCGCGGTGGTGAGCACGGCCACGAGGACGAGCATCGCGAAGAGCTCCTGCGTGATCATCCCCTGCGCCAGGCCGATGTTGATGAAGATGAGGATCATCAGTCCGCGGGCGTTCATCATCGCGCCCATGGCCCAGGATTCGCGCCAGCCGAATCCCAGCGCCCGTGTCGCCAGCGAGCAGCCGAAGTACTTCCCGCAGAAGGCCAGGGTCAGAATCAGCGCGAACGCCAGGAGCGCGGAGCCCCCGGCGATGCCGCCGAGATGGGTGTTCAGCCCCGAGAACGCGAAGAAGACGGGCAGCAGCAGGGTCGATACGACATCCATCATCCGGTCGTGCAGCGCGGCGCGGAACGCCGGCTCGCGCGGCATGGACAACCCGGCGACGAAGCCGCCGAACACCGAGTAGACGCCGATCGCGTCGGTGATCCACCCGGCCGCGAGCGGCACCAGCACGATCACGTACACGGCGCCGGCGCCGAGGCGCCCGGTACGCGCGACGCGGCGGCCCAGAGGGCGCAGCAGCGGAGCCACCACCCCGAGCATCACCGCCGCGAACACCCCTGCCAGGGCGATGGTGCGCAGCGTGTCGCCGGGACCGCCGCCCAGGTGCGCCGCCGACAACGCGGCGAGCAGGCACCAGGCCACGGCGTCGTCGATGGAGGCGGCGAGCAGGGCGATCCGGCCGATGCGGGTGTTCTGCAGCCCGCGTTCGTACAGGATCCTGGCGAGCATGGGGAACGCGGTCAGCGACAGCGCTCCCCCGAGGAACAGGGCGAACTCGATCCGGCCGACGTCCGGCCGGGAGAGGCGGTCCCACAGGACGAGACCGGCGGCGCCGCCGAGGACCAGCGGTGAGCCGATCCCCGACGCCGCCAGCACGCTCGCCTTGCGCAGCTCGCCCGGCGCCCGGGCGTCGTGGTCCATTCCGGCCCCGACCAGGAACATGTACAACGTCAGGCCGAGGGTGCTGAGCACGTACAGGACCGGTCTGACCTCGGCGGGGAACAGGGCCGCCTGGGCGCCGGGGAACAGCGCGCCGAGGAGCGTCGGCCCGAGCAGGACGCCGGCGACCATCTCGCCGACGACGCGCGGCTGCATCACCAGGGTGGCCAGCCGGCCGCACAGCGCCGCGGCCAGCAGGATGACGGCCAGGGCCGGCAACACCCTGAGGGCCAGCTCCAGGTTGGGGTCGGCAGTGTGCGCCTCCACTGAAAGGAGGGCCGGAACGGGCATGGCATGTGCCTCCGCTCGTGGTCGGGCCTGGGATCGGCCGGTCGTCTACGTGCCCTCGGGACGGGCGTCGCGGGTGAAGTGGCGCTCGCACAGACGCAGCCGACGCGCGTCCCACACCATGTACGTGCCGAGGACGAGCTGCACGAGGCTGCGCCAGACGTCCTCCCAGCCGTCCCGCAGGCGCATGGACAGCAGCGTCAGGCGCCGTCCCGGCCCGCGCCCTGCGGCCGGCGGGGTGAGGAGGCACGGTCCCCGGTTGGGCAGCGACCGGGTGTGCCCCGCGGTGGTGTCGAGCGCGTACGCCCGCAGGACCTCCCGCGTCGCGACCCGCATGGCGAGCGGCGCGAGCCGCCACGCCGGGCAGGGACGGTTCGCCGGCATGCCGAACGGGATGTGGTTGAGCTCCCTGACCGGGGTGTGCCCGGGGGCGAAGCGGCCGGGATCGAAGCGCTCCGGATCGGGGAAGCCCGAGCGGTGGAACGCGGGGTAGTCGAAGCACAGCACCGAGCCGGCCGGGATGGCGACCCCCTCGCCCAGGGGGATGTCGCCTTTGGTGACGCGGTGGGCGATGCCGAAGAGCGGGTAGAGCCGCAGCGTCTCCGCGATCACCTGGTCGAGGTAGTGGTCGTCGCCGCTCCGCGCCCTGTCCTGTACGTCCGGATGCTGGGCCAGGGCCATCAGCACGTGAGCCATGGCCTCCGACATCTGCACGACAGCGGTGGTGAAGAAGGCCCCATGGAGATACAGCGCCTGCTCCCGGGGTGTCAGGCCCGCCGGGAGCTCGTGCCTCACCCTGGGCAGCGACTCGACGAGATAGGCGGTCAGCCGGTCGCGCCGGTCCATGTGCCGCAGGCCACAGCACTTGAGCGCGGTCACGACGTCGTCCGCGTTGCCGACGATGAGGTCACGGACCTGCGGCGGGCACGGCTCGCCGAAGACGAGCTCGTAGGAGAACTCGGCCCAGGCCGGCATCATCAGATCGCGCAGCCGGACCAGCCCGCGCCCGCCCTCCAGTGCCCGGCGGACGCACCGGCGGGTGAGCTCCTCCACCTGCGCCCGCGGCAGGGACAGGATGCGGCGGGTGGCCAGGGCGACGGCGTCGTACCGCTCCCCCGCCTCCAGGTGCTCCTGGTGCATCTCGGGCCCGGGCGACAGCCAGTACCAGAACAGGTCGGACAGGACGGCTCCTTCGCTGCGGCCGGAGGCCGCCGGGTGGGAGTAGATCTCCCTGAACCGGTCGACGCCGACGAGGTCGCCGGGGACCGCGATGCTCTCCTCGCCGTTGATCCTCGTGAACACCCACCCGCGCAGCGCGACGACGCGCCCGGGGAGCCACCGGGGCAGGCTGATCACGACGATGGCCCCAGCCACCCACAGCGCCACCCACACCGCCGTCAGCATCGCCGCACCAGCCCCGGCTCCAGGTCGTGCGGCGAGGCCAGGCCGCACAGAGTGAGCGCGTGCTCGACCTCGTCCCGCAGCAGCCCGAGCACGCGGGCCACGCCGCACTCGCCGTCCGCCGCCAGGCCCCAGACCACCGGACGGCCGACCGCGACGGCGGACGCGCCGAGCGCCAGCGCCTTGACCACGTCGGTGCCGCGCCGGATCCCTCCGTCCACCAGCACCGGTACGGCCCCGCCGACGACGGCCACGATCTCCGGCAGCAGGTCGACGGTGGCCGGGACGGTGTCGAGCTGCCGCCCGCCGTGGTTGGAGACGTACAGCGCCGCCACGCCGTGGTCCAGGGCGAGGCGCGCGTCGGCGGGGTGCGTGACGCCCTTGAGCACGATCGGCAGCCGCGTCATCCGCCTCAGCGAGTCGACGTGCTCCCAGGAGATCGCGGGCGACATGACGATCGGCCGCACCGACTCGGCGTCGCCGTCGCGCAGGTTCTCGCAGCGCATGCCCTCGGGCAGATCGTCGAAGCCGCGGCGCACATCCCGATCCCTGCGGCCACGGGCGGGGGAGTCCACGGTGACGACCAGCGCCGCGCACCCGGCCGCCTCGGCGCGCCGGACGATCGCCTCGGTAAAGGCCATGTCGGGCTGGACGTAGAGCTGGAACCACAGGGTGGCGCCCGGCGCCGCGGCCGCGACGTCCTCGACGGCGACGGTGGCGGCCATGCTCACGATCATGATGGTCCCCGCGGCGGCCGCCGCGCGGGCCGTGGCCTTCTCCCCCTCGGGGTCGGCGAGCCGGTGGAACGCGGTCGGCGCCACCAGCACCGGCATCTCCGCGCGGCTGCCCAGCAGGGTGACCCCGATCCGCGGACTCCCCGCGCCGCGAAGGACCCGCGGCAGCAGCGCGAGCCGGGCGAACGCCGCCTCGTTGGCCTTCACGGTGACCTCGTCGCCGGCCCCGCCGGCGATGTAGTCGTAGTGGGCGGGGTCCAGCCGGTCGCGGGCCGCCGCCTCGAACTCCCGGATGGTCGTCAGCACGGCCGTCACACCGAGACCGGGAGGCTCTGACGCGTGAAGAAATCCCGGAGCGGGCGCAGGTGCACCTCATCCGAGGTCCAGTCGTTCTCCAGGTTCTCGGTGACGTGGTGGACGGCCTCCACGACACCGCCCCGATAGCGGCGTACGACGGGGTGGAGGTAGTGGCCCTCGTGCGCACGCTCCGCGTCGCTCTGCCTGATCCGCCCCACCGAGAGATCGAAGGGGTCGACCTGGTCGTGGTGCGGGCCGTACTCCAGGGTGATCGCGAAGTGGCCCGCGTCGCCGATCGGCGGACCCTGCAGGTCGATCGGCAGCTCCTCCAGGTAGCGCATGCCGCCGAGCCCGTCCGGGACGATCACGTCGGCCAGCACCCCGAACTGCTGCCACAGCGCCGAGCTGCGGTTGACCCGTTCGAGCACGGCCGCCGCGAGCGCGTCCGGATCCGCGGGGAGGTCGCGGCCCGGCCAGGGGACGCCGTGATGCCTGTTCTCCAGCATGCGGTGCAGGGCGCGTACGCCGTACCGGAAACCGTGGATGAACCCGTTGGTGCCGCGCTTGAAGTCGAGCGACTGGGTGATCGTCCCGGCGAAGTGGAGGTCTGGCACGTTGACCGACTCGTACGCCGGGGTCAGGGCGGGGAACCTGTCCCCGATCGCCAGATCGGGACGGCACTCGGGCGAGAAGATGGAGGCGTCGAACCGGAAGCCGGTGCAGACGATCACCCGGTCGTACGGGATGTCCTTGGTGACCTCGTCGGCCCGGACGAAGGCCACCGTCACCAGGTAGGAGCCGTCGGCCCGGCGCTCGATGCGCCTGACGTCGCCGTCCAGCACGGCGTTCTGCAGTTTGAGCTGGTAGGTGTCGAGGAAGTTGTTGTTGACCGCGCGCAGGTGCCCGACGAAGTGGGTCCGCCAGGCCAGGCGCACCGGGTGCGGTCCGGCCACGTGGACGACCGCGGCGGTCTCGATGAGGTTGTCGGCGGTCTCGAAGGCCGAGTTGGCCTTGCCGATGACGAGCACCCGCATGTCCGTGTAGTCCGCGGGATCGGTCGAGTGGGTGCTGTACTGCTCGGCGGTCTCGATGCCGGGGATGGGCGGGACGTTGGGCCGGGAGACCCCCGTCGCGACGATCACCCGCCGCGCCCGGTACGTCCGGCCGTACTCGTCGGTCGCGAGGAAGGGGCCTTCGGCGTCCGGGCGCGCGACCTCCGCGACCCGCGCGTCGTACGTGACGTGCAGGCCCTGCAAGGCGACGAAGTCCTCGATGTAGCGGACGAAGTCCTCGGCGGCGGGGAAGTAACGGTCGCTGTAGCGGGTGAACAGGAGACGGGGGTCGTCCGAGAGCAGCGAGTTCCAGTCCATCCGGAGGTTGAGCTCCGGGTCGTCCCATCCGGTGTGCTTCTTGTTGATGGAGATGAGCGTGCGATGGCGGGGGAAGGTCCGGAAGAACGCGCCGGGCTCGGGCGCCGCCTCGAGGATCCGGTAGGCGCGCCCCGCCCGGTGCAGGAAGTGGCCCATCTGCAGGCCCGCCGGTCCGGCGCCGACCACCAGGTAGTCCAGGATGTTGTCCGGCACTGACGCCTCCCTCACTGGGATGGTTGAAGTTTCACCAGTGTTGGCGGGCGATTCTCAGAGATGGATCAGAGCGCCGTGGACAGATGCCGCTCCAGCAGGGCACGCTTGTCCGGTTTTCCGCTCGGCGCGACCGGCACGGAGGCGACCGTCGTGATCGTCCGGGGGACGCTGTCCGCGCCGAGCTCGGCGCGTACCAGCTCTGCCAGGGCAGCGTGGTCCGGAGTGCGGCCCGGAGCGGGGACCACGAACGCGTGGACGGCCTCTCCGGTCCGCTCGTCCGGCGCGCCGGTCACGTACGCCTCGGCCACGTCGGGGTGGCCGGCCAGCGCCCCCTCGATGGGCCCGGCGTAGACGACGATCGCGTTCACGATGATCACGTCCCTGGTCCGGCCGGCCAGGTACAGCAGGCCGGTCTCGTCGAGGTGCCCGAGATCGCGGGTGCGCAGCCAGCCGTCCCGCAGCACGTCGCGGGTTTCCTCCGGCTGGTTCCAGTAGCCCGCCATCAGGAAGGGGCCGCGCACGTGGATCTCGCCGGTGCGTCCCGTGGCGACCGGGCGGCCCTCCTCGTCGCGCACGCTGATCTCGACGCTGGGGTGCGGGCGTCCGACCGAGGTGGGCGCGTCGCGGCCCTCCCCGGGAGGGAGCATGGAGATGACCCCGGCCTCGGTCGCGCCGTACCCCACGTAGACGACGGGGCCCAGCCGGTCCAGCGCCTCGAGCAGCCGATGCGGGCTGACGGACGATCCGGAGACCGTCAGCGCGCGCAGGCTGCCGACGTCGACCGGCTCCTCACGGAGCAGGTCGAGCATCTGACACAGCCGGGGCACGGTCACGATCGCGCCGGTGATCCGGTGCCGCTCGATCGCGTACGGGAACAGCGGCCGGCCGTCCTCATCGGGGATCACCGCGGTGCCGCCGCCGAGCAGGCACGGCGCCAGGAAATCCAGCACCACCAGGCTGGACAGCGTGCCGAACAGCATGTAGCGGTGGAAGGACTCGTCGAAGCCGGGCGCGATCGACGACCAGCCGCGATGGCTGGACCAGTGCGCGGCCAGAGCCCGATAGGTGAGCACGCAGCCCTTCGGCCTGCCCGTGCTGCCGCTGGTGAAGGTCAGCAGGGCCGCGTCGTCCGGGCGCGCCGTGACGGCGGGGAAGCGGTCATCGCCGGTATAGGCGTCGTCGCCGGTATGGGCCAGGATGTCGGCCGCCCCGGCCACGCCGGGAGCGGGCCCCAGCGACAGCACCGTGGCCGGCCCGGCGGCGTGGAGCAGTTCCGGTGTCGCCGTCGACCGGTCGAGGACCACGGCGTCGACTCCCACGCCGAGGACATCGGCGAGCTGGCCGGGCGTGTACCCGGGCTTCACGCTCACGACGCGGCAGCCCAGCACATGGGCGGCCATCTGGGCGGCGAACCCTTCCGGTGACAGACCGGTGCGGACGGCGACGCCACTGCCGGGGCCGAGTCCCACGTCGCGCATCGCGCCGGCCATGCGTCCGATGAGCTTCAGCACCTCGCCCCTGGAGACGATCCTGCCGCCCTGCTCGAAGGCGGCGGTGTCGGGTGAGTCGCGCAGCGCCTCCAGCAGCACGTGCGGGAACGCGCCGGCGGCGTGCTCGGGCCCGCCGTGGTCGGCAGGCTCGCCGCTCTCGTGGTGCGTGGCGCGGGTGACGGGATCGTCCATGTCCGGTTCCTTCGTCTCGCGAGGCACCCGCCCGCGGCGACGACACGACCCGCCGCGGCGCGGGCGGCCGGTGTCCCACCGGCTGCCGCGACCGTAGGCGGCACAGATCAGAGCCGGATCAGAACGCGCCCGCGGGCCGCCCGTGGGAGCGGCCCAGTGGGAGCGACCCGGTGGGAGCTGCAGAGTTCAGCCCATCGCGAGCATCATCGGAGCGAACATGCGGGTCCGGTCGCCGGGGAGCGGCCTGCCGCCGTGGACCATGAAAGACGTCGAGAACGCCTGTGCCATACCCCGCTCGCCGAGCCAGGCCAGCAGGCTCGGCCGGGTGCGCTCGGCCTCGATCCGCACCAGGCCCTCGGCGTTGCGGGCGAGGTCCGTGACGAGCGCGCGGGCGGCCGCCTCGCCGTCGGCGACCACCGGCCCGATGAACAGCGTGTTCATGCTGCGCCACGACACGGCGTAGCCGGTCGGCCCCGTCTCGTCCTCGGCGACCCTGACCTCCTCGGCGAAGGCGAACAGCCGCGCCAGCAGTGCGGCCCGGTCCGCGCCGAAGACCTCCGCGTCGAGCGCGAGCAGGGCGTCGAGATCGGCGTCGAGATCGGCCGGCCTCGACAGAACGGGATCGTCCCCGGGGCGCAGGCGCCCCACGCGTGCCTCCGTCACGCCCAGCGTCTCGAATCCGAGCTTCTCGTACAGCGGCCGGCCGAGTTCGGTGGCCCAGAGGAAGACGGTCGCGTCACCGGCCGTGTCGAGCACATGCGTCATCAGCCGGCGGCCGAGCCCGCGTCCGCCGTACCGGGTGGCGACGAGCATCATGCCGATGCCCGCCGCGGCCGTGCCGTACCGGGTCAGCGTGACCGTGCCCGCCAGCTCTCCCGACGGGGCGTCGATCGCGTAGACCTCGGCGTTCTCCAGGAGGAACAGCCACTTGCGCTCCTCCCGGGCCCAGGCCCTGTCCTGGCTCAGGGCGAGGCACCGATCCAGGTCCTCGGGTCCGAGCCGGCGGACCGGAAGCTCGGCGGCCGGTGTGGTGAGCGGGTCAGGCATACGTGCGTGTCCTTGTCCGCGCCGGTTCACGGCCCAGGCGCTCGTGGCGGCCTTCGAGGCTAACCGCATCCCCCACCCTGGGGATACCGGTTTTCCCCCTGGCCACGGCGCCGGGGAAAACCGGTGTCCGGCACGCTCCGGATCTTGCCAGGATCGTGCCATGCGACATTGGCCGCTCTTCGCGCTCAGACTGACGACGCCCCGGCTGGAGCTGCGCCTGCCCGGCCTGGACGACCTGGACGAGCTCGCCGACCGCGCGGCCGAGGGCGTCCACGACCCCGCAGAGATGCCGTTCGGCGTGCCGTGGACGGACTCCCCGCCACACGAACGCGCCCGCTCGACCGTCCAGATCCACTTCCGGCAGTGGGGCACCTGGTCTCCCGACGACTGGAGCTGCTCCTTCGTCACCGTGTGGGAGGGCCGCGTGGTCGGCGTGCAGGAGATGCGGGCCCGCGACTTCGCGGTCACCCGGGAGGTCGCCACCGGTTCCTGGATCGGCCTGCGCTTCCAGGGCAGGGGCATCGGGACCGAGATGCGCGCGGCCGTCCTGCACCTCGCCTTCGCCGGGCTCGGCGCCCGGTACGCGACGTCGTCCGCCTTCGTCGACAATCCACGGTCTCTGGCGATCTCCCGGCGGCTCGGCTACAGGGAGGACGGACTCGCCGTGGAGAAGCGCAGGGGCGAGGCCGCGCTGCAGCGGCGGCTGCGGCTGTCGCGTGACGAGTGGACGCCCCTCGACGGGTTCGAGATCCACGGCCTCGAACCCTGCCTGCCCCTGTTCGGAGTTCCGAAGAGGATCACGGATGCAGGGTGAGCCCTTTGAGCACCTTGTCCGCCGCGTTCCTGAGGCCGTACACGGCCAGCCCGACGAGCGGCATCTCCTCGGCCGTGACGGCCCGTACGGCGGCCCGGTTGTCCACGTCGTTGCCGGTCTCGAACATCTCCTCGATGTAGACGGCCACGGCGAGCCCACGCTCGACGGCACGGGCGCGCGCCCGGGCCAGCCCGGCGGGGTCTGCGGCGTAGACGAGCACGGGCTGGCGGAACATCGGCAGGTAGGAGGTGCCCGAGCCGTCCTCGTACGGCTCCCCGGTCACCTCGGGGACTCCCCCCACGACCGCACTGGCCAGGAACGCCGTCACGTTGAGCTTCTGCCACGCGGCCAGGTCCTCCCGGACCACGATGCCGATTTTGGTGTCGAAACGCATGGGCATCAGGCTGCCTCCCGGCGCACGGACCGTCTTGTACGCTCGTGCGCCATCCGGGTCGGGCAAGCGGCCGCCGATCCGCGCACAATAGTGCCGTGGCACAGGACTGGTCCCGCTACTGGCGCTCTCCCGACCGGTCGCTGGAGGCCATGCACGCCCACTTCGCCCGGCACGTCTACCACCGGCACAGCCACGAGACGTACTCCTTCGGCGTCACCGAGGAGGGCAACCAGGCGTTCACCTGCCGCGGGGCGGCGCATACCAGCGTGACGGGCACGGTCATGGCGTTCAATCCGGACGACCCGCACGACGGTCATGCCGCCGACGCCCTCGGGTTCACCTACCGGATCATTCACATCGGGCCGGAGCTCGTCACCGCCGTGCTGGGCGACCTGGCCGGGCGGGAAACGGGACCGCCCTTGTTTCCTCACCCCATCGTGCGCGACGCGGAGCTCGCGGCCGGGCTCAGGGCGCTGCACACGGCCCTGCTCGCGGGCGCCGGCTCCCTCCGGCGGGACGAGCTGCTGACCGCCGTCGTCTCCTCGATCGTCCGGCGGGCCGCCACCCGGCCGGTGCGGGCGTTGGAGGCCACCTCCGCGGACGCCCGCCGCATCGCCGAGCGGGTGCGCAGCCGCCTGCGGGACGCCCCCCTCGCCGAGGTCACCGCCGACGACCTCGCCGCCGTGACCGGGCGCAGCAGGTTCGCGGTCTACCGCGCCTTCCGTGCCGTGTACGGCATGGCGCCCAGCGACTACCAGCGCCTGCTCCGGTTGCGTACGGCCCGGCGGCTGATCGCCCAGGGCCGTTCACTGAGCGAGGCGGCGGCGGATGCGGGATTCGCCGACCAGAGCCACCTCACCCGGTGGTTCGCCCGCTGTTACGGCGTAAACCCGGGAGATTACCGGGCGGCCGTACGGGCCTGACTCAGGCCGCTTCGCGCCCCCGCCTGCCCGCGTACCCGGCACTGGCGGCAAGCAGGACGGCGAGCAGCAGGTAACCCGAGGTCAGGGACAGCGCGGTCGCGACCGCCCCGACGAGGAGCGGGCCGCCCGCGTCGCCGATCTCCCGGCCCACCTCGGCGCTCCCCATGGTCTGGCCCATACGTTCGGGCGGTGTGCCGCCCGCCAGCACGGTGAATCCGAGCGGGGTGACCAGCCCGATCCCCACGCCCGCCGTCGCCGCCGCGAGGACCAGCGGAGCCACGCCCGGGACGGCCGCGAGCGCGAAGGCCGCCGCGCAGAGCAGCAGCCCGGCGGCCAGGCCGCGGACCGCGGTGATTCTTCCCGCGTCGAGCGCCCGGCCCGCGAGGGGCTGGGCGACGGCGGCGCACGCGGCCAGCAGGGAGACGGCCGCACCGGTCGCGACGGGCCCGAGCCCGTCCGCCCGGCCGGAGACCGGTAGGAAGCCGACCCCTACCGACAGCGCCGCCGTCCCCGCCGCCAGGGCCGTCACCGGCCGCAGGAACCCGTGATCGGCGAGCCGCCTGGCGAGGTCGCCCACGGTCTGCCTGGTACGCGGCAGCGGGGGCACCCGGGGCACCGCGAGAGCCGCCCAGCAGGCCACCGCGGCGGCGAGCACGGCCATGACCGCGAACAGCGACCGAAGGCCGCCGGCCACGACGACCGCCCCGCCGAGGAGCGGTCCGAGGGTGTAGCCGATGCTCTTGTAGAAGCCGTACGAGCCGAAGGCCCGGCCCCGCGCGCTCTCGGGCGTCAGGCGCGCGACCAGCGCGGACGCCGAGGGTGAGAACGCCGAGGCCGCCGCGCCCTGCCCCAGCCTCGCCGCGAGGAGCCACCAGGTCTCCGCGGCGCCGTCCGGCCCGGCGGCCAGTGCGTACGCGCCCGACGCGAGAACGAACGCGACGAGGCCGCCCACGAGCACCGGGCGCGGCCCGATCCGGTCGGCCAGCGTGCCGAACACCGGTTTGAGCACGACCTCGGCGCCGTCGTACAGGGCGAGCAGCACGCCCAGCCGCAGCAGGGACACGCCCGCGCCGTCACCCGTCACCGCGAGGTTCGCGGCGATGCCGTGGGCGCCGAAGGCCGTGGTGAACCCTGCGGCGTACAACGGCCACAGGCGCGCGCCGCTCAAGTGCGTCAGGCCAGGCGCGGCGGGAACCCGCCGGTGGCGACCGGCCCCCAGGACGTCGGGGTGATCCGCACCAGCGACTTGCCCTGGCGGACCATGGCCGCGCGGTACTCCTCCCAGTCGGGGTGCTCGCCGGAGATCGACCGGTAGTACTCGACCAGCGGCTCCAGGGCCTCCGGCAGGTCGAGCACCTCGGCGGTGCCGTCCACCTGCACCCACGGCCCGTCGAAGTCGTCGGACAGCACGATCACGCTCACCCGGGGGTCGCGGCGGGCGTTGCGGGTCTTGGCGCGTTCGGGGTAGGTCGACACGACGATGCGGCCCTCGGCGTCGACTCCGCACGACACGGGGGACGCCTGCGGGCCGCCGTCACGTCTCGCCGTGATCAGGATCGCCCGGTGGCGATCACGGACGAAGTCGAGCAACTGCTCACGGGACACCTTCTCGGCGGTCGCGATCCTCGGACTCATGCGACAACTCTAATGACCATCCAGGACTCGCCCGCGGGAGGTGCGGCCCTCTCCCCCCGAGGTCCGCGGGGAGGCCGGGCCAGGGCGTGATCTCCCTGCACGGGTGAGGGTTTACCCGCCGTCTACCTGGCCTCCACCCACTCTCTACGTATCCCTCGAACAGGTATCGATACGGGTGTTTTCCCCCTCCTGACCCCAAGGAGCGAGAAGGCAGTCTGAAAACGTCTCAAAGAGTGCATGAGAGTCAGGGGGACCGATCATGTGCCAGCACCACCCGCAGTGCCCGCCGGCGGACGCGCCCGACCGCGACGCCGCCTGCCTGGTCGCCTTCCACCCGGAGCAGGGATGGGGCCTGCTCTGCAACGGCGTGGTGCTCTTCGACGACAGCGGCGAGCTCATGCCGGACGGTCGCAGCATCCCCGCCCGCGCGTCTCTGGGGTGTGCCGCATGAGCGAGCGGACCAGGCAGCACAGCGCGCGGCGAGGTGTCGGACCGCGCGCCTCCCGTACGACCGAGCTCCGGAATGAAGGCGAGGAGGAGGTATGAGCCTGATCTACTGTCCCGTCCGGGACGAACCACGGTCGCTCTCGCAGAGCGACGACGCGCCCGCCACCCCGCCCCGCCGGCACTCCACGGTCCGCCATCGCTGGGACACGCTGCGGCAGCGGGTCGGCGAACTCACGATCCGGCTCGTGGACGAGCCCGACGTCGAGGCGGCGTCCTGGCGGCTGCCCGCCCACCCCACCTCCGTCGGGCGGGCCCGGCGGCTGACCCGCGACCGCCTGCGCGCATGGGACATGGAGAAGCTGTCCGACACGGCGGAGCTGCTGGTGAGCGAGCTGGTCACCAATGTGCTGTGCCACACCTGCTGCGGCGACCTCGTCGTACGGCTGTCGGCCGTCGAGGGGCTGCTGCGCTGCGAGGTGGAGGACTGCGACGGCGCGCTCCCCGAGATGGCCCGGCCCTGCGCCGGTGACGAGAACGGCCGCGGACTGCTGCTGCTCGACTCGCTGGCCTGCTGCTGGGGCGCGGAGCGCACTCGCCGGGGCAAGATCATGTGGTTCGAGTTGCCGGCGTACGCCCTTCGTTGACCGGTCCGTCCGCGCCGTCCGCCCTGTCCGCGGCCGGGCCTTCGGGCCGCTCGCTCAGCCGCTCCTTGATCCAGGCGGCCACCTGGGCGCGGGACTTGAACCCGAGCTTGTCGAGGATGTGCTCGATGTGGCCCTCCGCGGTGCGCTGGGAGATGACCAGCCGGCCGGCGATGTCCTTGTTGCTCAGTCCCTCGGCGACGAGGTGCGCGATCTCCGTCTCCCGCCGCGTCAGCGGTGCGATCCGGCCCTCGAACGGCGCGGGCTCGTGGGCGGCGGGTGCGCGTTCCCGCAGCGCGTAGGCCAGGGCCTCTTCCCGCGTCAGGGCCGCGCCCCGGGCCGTCTCGGCCTGGAAGGCGCGCTCGCCCAGCGCCTCGCACGCGGCCGCGACGCAGTCGTCGTGACAGCCGCTCATGTAGCGGAACTCCCCCAGCCGCGCGCCGGCGGCCCGCCAGGAGGTCCGTACGACGCCGAGCAGCCGGGCCGCCCGCTCGTACCTGTGCTCGCCCGCGGCCGACCAGGCGTGGACCTCCAGGTTCATCCCCATCCCGAGCTGGTCGCCCACGGCCGTGTTGTAGCGCAGGCTCTCGTTGTTCATCTCGCAGGCCGCGCGCGTGTCGCCCCCGCGCCAGGCGTCGATCGCCAGCGCCAGCAGCGCGTACGCCCGGTGCCAGCCCTCGCCGTACAGGTCGCACAGGGCCATGCACTCCTCGGCGAGGTCGCGGGCGACCGGCCGGCCCAGGAACGCGTTGGCCAGGGCGAGCCGGTTGAGGGCCAGCGCCAGGCCGATGGGGTTGCCGACGGCGCGATGGGCGGCCGCGGCCTCCTCGTACCGCCGCATGCCGGTCTCCAGGTCGCCCCCGCAGACGGCGGCCATGCCGGACAGGAACGCGATGTAGCCGTGCGTCACCCGCAGCCCGAGCCGTTCGGCGATCGCCGTGGCCTCCTTCAGCCGCGCGAGCGCGGTGGTGTGGTCGTCCCGGAGCAGGGCGACCCAGGCGCCCGCCCACAGCGCGTGGGCGCGCACCTCGCCGGGTTCGGTCGCGGCGGCCAGGCTCCGGTCGAACCAGCCGGACCCCTCCGACAGGTGGTAGCCGCTCCAGTGGTAGAGCAGCTCCGCGGTCATCGCGAGGCCCGTCTCCGCCTCCCCGGGCTCGCGCAGCGACCAGTCCAGCGCCTTGCGGAGGTTGGCGTGGTCCCGCCGCAGGCGCTCCACCCACGCCTGCTGGGTGGCGCCGAACAGCTCGGCCCAGGCCCGTGACGTGATCTTCCGGTAGTAGTCACGGTGCCGCCGGTGCAGCGTCGCCTCGTCCCCGGACGCGGCGAGCAGCTCACGGCCGAACCGCTGGACGGTGTCGAGCAGGCGGTAGCGGACGACCCCCTCGGACTCCCGCCGCAGCAGCACCGACTTGTCGACCAGCCCCGCGACGAGTTCGAGCACGTCCTCGTGCGCGATGCCGTCGCCCGCGCACACGTGCTCGGCGGCCTCCAGGTCCAGGCCCCCGGCGAAGACCGAGACACGCTGCCACATCAGGCGTTCCTGCTCGGTGCACAGCTCGTAGCTCCACTCGAACAGCGCGCGCAGCGTACGCTGCCGGGGCAGTGCGGCCCGCGATCCCCCGGTCAGCAGCCGGAACCGGTCGTCCAGCCGCTCCAGCACCTGCCGCACCGACAGGGCGCGCAGCCGTACGACGGCCATCTCGATCGCCAGGGGCAGGCCGTCCAGCCGGCGGCAGATCTCGGCCACCACCTCCTCGTTCTCCTCGGTCACCTCGAACTCGGGCACCACCGCCACGGCCCGCTCCGCGAACAGGCGGACCGCGTCCGACTCGGCGAGCGGCACCGCGAAGTCGCCGTCCGGGGCGGGCGTCGACAGCGGCGCCAGCTCGACGATCTGCTCGCCGTCGATGCCGAGCGCCTGCCTGCTCGTGGCGAGGACGCGAAGGCCGGGAAGCGCGCGGACCAGCGTGTCCACGAGCGTCGCGCACTCGGCGAGGACGTGCTCACAGGTGTCCAGCACGATCAGGGTCTGCCGGTCCCGCAGGCGTTCGACCAGCACGTCCAGCGGCGGCCGGGTCGAGTAGTCGGTGACCGACAGCGCCTCGCCCACGGCCTGCACGAGCAGGGCGGGATCTTCGAGCGCGGCCAGCTCGACCAGCCGTACGCCGCCGGGGAAGCTCCTGCGGACATCCTCGGCCGCCCGCAGCGCGAGGCGGGTCTTGCCCACCCCGCCCGCCCCGACCACGGTGACCACGTGCGAGGTCCCCAGCAGGCGTTTGAGCTCGGCCAGCTCGTGCCGGCGCCCGACGAAGCTGGTCACCTCGGCGGGCAGCCCGGCCGGTTCCCCTCCGGCACCCCTCGTTCGCATAGCGGTCATGAGCCCACGCCGCCCCCGTCGTCCGGTGCGCCACGACGCTGTGGCACATACCACCGTACAAACCGCGCCCCGGACCTTCCGGAGCGCCCCGGTGGAGCTCAGCCCTTCATACGGCGCAGGATCTGCTCGCGCCTGACCTGCAGGTCGTCGATGAGCGCCTCCTGCTGCTCGACGTTGGTCAGCAGTGTGGATCTCTCCGCCATGTCCGTCGGCGCGTCCCAGCTCTGCCCGATCTCCTCGCGCATCTGCGCGGCCTCCTTGCGCAGGCGCTCGATCTGGGCGTCCACCTCCTCGAGCTCCTTGCCGAGCTCAGAGTCGTCCATGCCTCACCATCCCGTTCGGTCACTCGCGTTCGTGTTGGCGCGTTCGTCCACCACATTCCACGAGGACGGGAAACTATTCGGCGACGGCGGCAGGGAGGTAGACGGTTTCGCCGGTGTCGCGGGCCCGCTGGGCGGCCGTGAGCCGGGCCACCAGATAGGCCGGCATGAGGGAAGCGGCCTGCGCGGCGGTGAAGAACCCGTAGTCGTCCAGCTCCTCCTGCTGCAGGACCACGCCCGTGCCGTCCCGGAACGTCCCGCAGTCGAACAGGAAGTGGACCAGCGGGATCGGCCGGTCGTCCAGCGGCGGCACCCACTGGACCACGAGCAGACGACCCACCGGCCGGGTGAGGCCCAGCTCCTCGGCCAGCTCCCGGCCGCAGGCCGCCTCGGGTGACTCGCCCTCGTCGACGTGGCCGCCCGGCCAGCCCCAGTGGTCGCGGTAACCCGGCTTGACGAGCAGGACCCGGTCCGAGGAGTCGGTGATGAAACCGGCCGCCGCGGCGGCCACCTTGAACTGCCCCGCGTAGAAGGCGTCCGCGGGAATCATCGCAGCTCCGATCTCATGCCCTGAGCCTAGTAGGGGATGTCCCCTAGATCGCGGGGATGAGGGGTGTACGCCCCGAGCAGTACGCGCGATCTGGTCTGCGCGTCCGATGTGCCGCCCTTGATCGGCTCCTACCGTCGAAGCAGACGTAAAAGGGGAGGTCATGGGACGCCGCAGGAACATCGCCGCCACCATCGGCGGCTGGAGCGCACGCCATCGGTGGTGGGCGCTGCTCATCTGGGTCGCCTTCGTCGCCGTCGCGACGGTCGGGGGCAACGCCGTGGGCACCACCGAAATGCGCGGCTACGAGTCCGCGAACGGCGACTCGCGCCAGGCCGGGCAGATCCTCGACGGCGCGCGGTTCCCGGACGTGGCCGGCGAGGTGGTGCTGGTCCAGTCGCGTACGGGGACGCTGACGGTGGCGGACCCGGCCTTCCGCCGGGCCGTCGAGGACGTCAAGAAGGCCGTGGAGGCCACCGGCCAGGTCGAGCACGTGCGCACGCCGTACGACAAGGAGCCCTCGCCGGTGACGCAGGACCGGCGGACGACGCTGGTCCAGTTCGATATGAAGGGCGACGGCGGCACGGCGGAGGAGCGGATCCAGCCCGTGCTCGACGCGGTGGCCAGGGTGCAGGGGGCACACCCTGACCTGCGCGTGGAGGAGGCCGGCGCCGCCAGCTCCGAGAAGCTGATCGGCGAGGCGATCGACGCGGACTTCGTCCGCGCCGAGCAGCTCTCGCTGCCCATCACGATCGGCATCCTGCTCGCGGCGTTCGGCGCGCTCCTCGCGGCGGTCGTCCCGGTCGCGCTGGCGATGACGGCGATCTTCGCGGCCACCGGCCTGCTGGCCTTCACCAGCCATCTTCTGCACGTCGACTCGGCCACCACCAACGTCATGCTGCTGATCGGCCTGGCCGTCGGCGTCGACTACTCGCTCTTCTACATCATGCGCGAGAGGGAGGAACGGGCGAAGGGCCGCGACAAGAAGCGGTCCATCGAGATCGCCGCGGCCACGTCGGGACGCGCCGTGCTGATCTCCGGCATCACCGTCATCGTGGCCATGGCGGGCATGTTTCTCACCGGCAACGGCATCTTCATGGGCTTCGCCGAGGGCACGATCCTCGTGGTGCTCACTGCCGTCGTGGGTTCGCTGACCGTGCTGCCCGCCCTGCTCTCGCTGATCGGCGAGAAGATCGACGCCCGGCTGATCCACGGCACGGCGCGCGTCCTCACCGGCGGCCGGCTCACCTGGCGGCGGATCCTCGGAGTGCGCGGCGGTGAGAGCCGCGTGTGGGGCGCGATCCTGCGGCCGGTGTTGCGGCACCCGCTCATCTCCGTCGTCCTCGCGGGCGGGCTGCTCGCCGCCCTGGCCGTCCCGGCCTTCAGCCTGAAGACCGGCACCCAGACCATCGACGACCTCCAGGGCGACTACCAGATCGCCGAGACGTTCAAGCGGATCGACAAGGCGTTCCCCGGCGGCAACGAGCCGGCGGTGGTCGTGGTGAAGGCGGCCGACGTGACGACGCCGGCCTTCACCGCCAAGATCGAGGACTTCAAACGGCAGGCGCTGGCCACGGGTGAGGCCAACGAGCCCTTCGCCGTCGCCGTCAACCCGGACAAGACGGTCGCGAGAATCAGTATCGGCATCAAGGGCACCGGCGCGGACGAGGTCTCCGAGCACGCGATCCGCACCCTGCGGGAGAAGGTCGTGCCGGCCACGCTGCCCGGCGCCCACGTCACCGGCAACACGGCCGGCTCGATGGACTTCAACGAGCAACTCACCAGCCGCATCCCGCTGGTGTTCGGGTTCGTGCTGCTGCTGGCGTTCGTGCTGCTGCTGGTCTCGTTCCGCTCGGTGGTCGTGGCGGTCAAGGCCATCGTGCTCAACCTGCTGTCCGTCGCCGCGGCGTACGGCGTGCTCGTGCTCGTCTTCCAGAAGGGGTACGGCGAGAGCCTGCTGGGCTTCCACTCGACGGGCGCGATCACCAACTGGCTGCCGCTGTTCCTGTTCGTGATCCTCTTCGGGCTGTCGATGGACTACCACGTCTTCATCCTCAGCCGGATCAGGGAGGCGTACGACAAGGGCATGAGCGCCGAGGACGCCGTGTCGTTCGGGATCAGGAGCACCGCGGCCGTGGTGACCAGCGCCGCGCTCATCATGGTGGCGGTGTTCGCGACGTTCGCCACGCTGTCGCTGCTGACGTTCATGCAGCTGGGCGTCGGCCTGGCGGCCGCCGTGCTCATCGACGCGACGATCGTCCGCGCGGTGCTGCTGCCCGCGACGATGAAGCTGCTCGGCGACCGGAACTGGTACCTGCCGCGCTGGCTGGACTGGCTGCCCCGGTTGTCGCACGGCGACGACGAGCCCGAGGAGGCCCCCGAGGAGCGGGTTCCCGCCCTCGTCTGACACCCGGTGTGCGCCGGAACGGTGATCCTGCCGTTCCGGCGTATCGCCGTTCATCGGGCTCTTTCGTGTGGACCGTTCTCGCGCGAAATTCCCGGTAAATTACCGGCGACGGGGGCGCTTGATAACAGGGCAGCGACGGAGGCGTCATGACGGAGAACGGCCCGACCGAAAACAGGGAAAAGGACTTCTTCGTCACCTATAACGGCAAGGACGAAGCCTGGGCGACCTGGATCGCGCGCACCCTTGAGGACGCCGGCTACACCACGACCATCCAGGCCTGGGACTTCCGGCCCGGGGACAACTTCATGGCGGGCATGGATAAGGCGTTGTCCGGCTGCCGCCACGTTCTGGGCGTGCTGTCTCCCCATTACCTGAGCTCCATCTTCACCCAGGCCGAATGGACCGCGGCCTATCGTCAGACGCTGCTCGGCAAAGAACGCGGATTCATACCGGTGCGGGTGGCCGAATGCGATGTCGCCCCGTTGCTCGGGCCGCTGGTCTACATCGACCTGGTGGAAGTCGAGGAGGCCGAGGCGCGGAACCGTCTCCTGGCCGGTGTCTCTCCCTCCGTGAGCCGAACGCCACGCGCACCCGGATTCCCGGGCGGCGCACGCCGGTGAGTCTCGGAGGTCACGTGCGGGACGACGACCACACCGCGGACTTCTTCATCTGTCACGCGGACGCCGACGTGCCGTGGGCGGAGTGGATCGCGGAAGAGCTGGAAGGCGCCGGCTACGGCGTGGTCCTCAAGTCGTGGGACTTCCGGCCCGGGCACAACCTGCTCGCGAAGCTCGATGAGGCCCTGGCCAAGAGCCGTCACACGCTCTGCCTGCTGTCGGACGCCGGCGAGGCCGTCCAAGCGGCCGCGCAGGCCGCCGCCCAGCTACAGGAGGTGGAGGGCAAGGACCGGGCCCTGATCCCCGTCCTCCTGGCCGAGTGTGAGAGGCCGCCGCTGCTGGCGGCGTACGTGCCGATCGACCTGCGCGACGTGAGCGGCGAGGACGGCGGGGACGAGGCACGGCGGCGCCTGCTGGCCGGAGTGGCCGACCGCGCGGAGCGTGTGGCGAGCGGCGGCTTTCCCGGCGCCGGGCGGAAGGCCGCCGGGAAACAAGTCCGGTTCCCCGCCGCCGCCCCGGAGGCGTGGCAACTGCGCGGGCAACGCCCGAACCCGGACTTCGTCGGGCGTGACGACGAGCTCACGGACCTGTACCGCGCCTTCCGCGCGAACCGCCCGACCTCCGCGATCCAAGCGATCACCGGGCTCGGCGGGCTGGGCAAGACCCAGCTCGCCATCCAATACGCCTGCCGGTACGGCAATGCCTACGACGTGGTGTGGTGGGTGCGGGCCGAGGACCCGACGACCCTGCGAGGGGACTACGCGGAGCTCGCCAAGGAGCTGGGCCTGCCGTTCGACCAGGACGACCAGGCGATCCCGGCGCTCCGCCAGACGCTGCGCCGCCGGGGCGACTGGTTGCTGATCTTCGACAATGCCGAGGACCCGGAGCAGATTTTCCCGCTTCTCCCGGACCGGCTCACGGGCCACGTGCTGATCACTTCCCAGTTGCGCAATTGGCGGCATGCGGAGACGCGGCACCTGGAGGTCCTGCCGACCGCGGCCGCTGTGGAATACCTGCAGCGGAAGGGCAAGGTCACCAACGCGGACACGGCGCGAGAGCTGGCGGAGGCCCTGGGCGGCCTGCCTCTCGCGCTGGCCCAGGCGGCCGGCGTCATCGCCGAAGGCATGTCGGCGGCCGACTACCTCGCCCAATTGCAGCGGCAGTCGCCGGAACTGTTCACGCGGGGCCGGGACGGGGACAACGAGGCGACGATCGCCTCGACCTGGCGGGTGTCCTTCGAACGGCTGGCATCCCAGTCCGTCGCCGCGGTCGCCCTGCTTCGCCTCGCCGCGTTCCTCGGGGCCGAGGCCATCCCGCTGTCCCGGCTCGCCCCGGTGCCGGACATGCCCGCCGACCTCGCCGAGGCCCTGGCCGACCCCTTACGCCGCCACGATGTGACGCGAGTCATGGGTCAATACTCGCTGGCCGACACCGAAGACGGCCTGCTGTCCCTCCACCGTATGGTGCAGGCGGTCACCCGCACGGACCTCGGCGAGGAGGAGCCGCGCTGGGCAGGGCTCGCGCTCGCCACCGTCGCCGCGGCGTTCCCCGACGACGTCCGTGATCCGAAGATCTGGCCCGACTGCGAGGCCATGCTCGCCCACGCCGTCGCCGCCGCCCAGCACACCATGCGGCTCGACGTCGCACCGGTGGAAACGACCGGCCTGCTGGAACGGGTCGCCCGATATCTGCTGCAGCGCGGGCGGTTGGATCATTCGGAGTCGGTGATCGGGGACGCCCTGGCCGTGGCCGGGCGACTGCCGGATGGGCCAGAGTATCTCCGCTGCCGCAACACCCACGGTCTGCTCCTGCTGGCGCAGGGCCGGTTCGCCGCGGCCCTGGAGGCCCAGGAGGAGGTCTACGAGGCCCGGCACCGCACGCTCGGGCCTGACCACATCGACACTCTCCGGAGTGGCCGGGACCTGGTCGAGGCGCTTTATCGCCAAGGTCACCTGACACAGGCCAAGCGATCACACGACCGCCTTGTCCACGAGTTCACCGCGACACTTGGCGCGGAGGACCTCGAAACCATCACCGCCATCGCCTATCAGGCGACCCTCCTGTCTGGAGCCGGCCAGTACGAAGAGGCTCGCCACCTGGAAGAGCAGGTGCTGGACGCCCGCCGCCGACTCCTCGGCGACCACCACCCCGACACCCTGAACGCGATGGCCAACCTCGCCACCACCCTCCGCGACCAAGGCGAACTCGACCAGGCCCACGCCCTCAGCGAACAGGTCCTCGACGCCCGCCGCCGACTCCTCGGCGACTACCACCCCGACACCCTCGACGCGATGGCCAACCTCGCCGCCACCCTCTACGCACGGGGGCATCTCGACCAGGCCCACGCCCTCGAACAACAGGTCCTCGATGCCCGCCGACAACTCCTCGGCGACCACCACCCCGGCACCCTCACCGCGATGGCCAACCTCGCCGCCACCCTCTACGCCCAAGGCGAACTTGACCAAGCACGCGCCCTCAACAAACAGGTCCTCGACGCCTGCCGACAACTCATCGGCGACCACCACCCCCAGACCCTCACCGCCATGGCCAACCTCGCCGCCACCCTCTACGCCCAAGGCGAACTTGACCAAGCACGGGCCCTCAACGAACAGGTCCTCGACGCCTGCCGACAACTCCTCGGCGACCACCACCCTGAAACGCTCACCGCCATGGCCAACCTCGCCAACACCCTTCGCAATCAAGGGCATCTCGAGCAGGCCCACACCCTCAACGAACAGGTCCTCGACGCCCGACGCCAACTCCTCGGCGACCACCACCCCGACACCCTCAACGCAATGGCCAACCTCGCCGCCACCCTCCGCGACCAAGGCGAACTCAACCAGGCCCACACCCTCAACAAACAGGTCCTCGACGCCCGCCGCCGACTCCTCGGCGACCACCATCCCGACACGCTCAGGGCGATGGCCAACCTCGCCGCCACTCTTTGGGAGCAAGGCGAGAAACCGCAAGCGCGCTCTCTGCTCGTGACGGCCCTTGCCACCAGCGAACGGACGTTCGGCAAGAAGCACACGATCACTACTTGGCTCGCCTGGAGGCTGGTGTCCCTGCACAACGCACGGCACGAGGCGGCCAGGAGGAAGGCGATCGCCATCGAGAACCTGTCCTGGATCACCAAGGAGCCGTCGAACCGGCTCACCGGGGAGCAGAAAAGCATCAGAGAGCGCGTGAAGGCGTTCTTCGGCGGCGGTAAGCCGGCCGGACGCCGCCCTTCCAAACGCAAGAGGTAACCGCCCCGATCACCTCGTCGTCTCCCACCTGCCGATCCCGAGGGATAGGGGCACGCAAGGGGCAAGAAGTACATAACGGTAAAATGTGTGCACGTGGTGCAGACGGGCGAGAACAGCCGCAAACCTCTGATCTACTGGACCGCCGGTGTGCTCGCGTACATGGTCGCGGTCTTCCACCGGCAGTCGCTCGGCGTGACGGGGATCGACGCGGCGACGAGGTTCGGGGTCGGATCGGCGGCGCTGTCCACGCTCGCGATGCTGCAACTGCTCGTCTACGCGGCCATGCAGATCCCCGTCGGCGTCCTTGTCGACCGCCTGGGGTCCAAGCGCATGCTGCTCATCGGCGCGGCGGTCATGGCCCTCGGCCAGTTCCTGTTCGCCGTCTCCACCGGCCTGGCGTCGGCCGCCGCCGGGAGAGTGCTGGTCGGCTGCGGTGACGCCATGACGTTCATCAGCGTGATCCGGGTGGTCAACGTCTGGTTCCCGCCCCGCCGCAACCCGCTGATCGTGCAGCTCACCGGCCTCATCGGCCAGTTCGGCGCGGTCGTGTCGGCCGTGCCGCTGATCAGCTCCCTGCACGCGTACGGCTGGACGCCGACCTTCCTGTGGGCGGCGGGCCTGGGAGTGGTGGCGCTGGCCGTCGTCGCCGCCGGGCTCCGCGACCGCAGGCCCGAACGCCTACCGGCGGCGTCCGGAGTGCGGGCCGCGTGGGCCGAGCCCGGCACCCGCCTCGGGATGTGGACCCACGCCGCCACCCAGTGCTCGTCCGCGGCCTTCACGATCCTGTGGGGCTATCCCTTCCTCGTGCAGGGGCAGGGCCTGTCCCCGCGTACGGCCGGGGTGCTGCTGACCGCGCTGACGCTGCTCGCGATGGCGTGCGGGCCGCTGCTCGGCTACTTGGCCGGGCGTTTCCCGCTGCGCCGCTCGTGGATGGTGCTCACGGTCATCGGCGTCACGGCCGGCGCGTGGACGCTCGTGCTGCTGTGGCCCGGTGGACATGCCCCGCTGTGGACGCTCGGGCTGCTCATGCTGGCCCTCGCGACGAACGGGCCGGGCTCGGTCATCGGCTTCGACTACGCCCGCACGTTCAACCCGGCCGAGCGCATCGGCGTCGCCACCGGCATCGTCAACGGCGGCGGCTTCGCCACCTCGATGTCCCTGATCGCGCTCGTCGGGGTCGTCATGGACCTGCAGGGCGACTTCCGCTGGGCGTTCGCCGTGCAGTATCCGATCTGGCTGCTCGGGGCCGTACAGGTCGTCCGATACAGAACCCGCGCCCGCCGCCGCGCCGCGGTTCACCCCACCCCTGCCCCGGCTCCGGCTCCCGCCTGAGCGGAGCCCGCCTACCTCAGAAGGTGTTCGACTGCCAGCTGTCGCGGCTGCTCTGCACGTCAACCGCTTCCGTGAAGCCGGGGATCGTACCGATCACGTCATCCCACGCACCGCCAGGGAGTGCCCGTTGCAGGTCCTTCATCAGCAGCAGGAGGTGCAGCGGGTCGCTCGGGCTCTGCTCGAACGCGGCGAGCCGCAGATAGAAGGCCCGCGCCGCCTCGCTCTCGCAATGGATGAGCATGGCCCGGACGCCGATCTGGTCGGCCACCCGAGCCACCCTCCGGAAGGCGTCCACGACGAGAGCCCGTCCCAGCCCGATGCCCTGTGCGGCTCTGTCAACGCTTAGCCGGGCCAGGATGACCACGGGTTGTGCGTGACGACCGGCCCCCTTGAGCAGCCGTGCGGGAGCCTCGCCCAGAGTGACGCTCCCGGCCGCGAGCGCGTAGTAGCCCACCACCTTGCCGGACCCCATGTCGCAGACGACGTAGACGCGACATCCCCCGCTCGCGTGCGCCTGCAGCGCATGACGCGCCAGCCACTCGCTCTGGGCGGGAGAACCGCAGTCGAAGCCGTCAAGATCGTCGCCCCTCGTGACGGGAGCAACCGGAGACAGCTTCACGGGCCTTCGTCCAGAACCGTTGAGGTTCTCATAAGTTCGGCGAGCCCCGGCACGTCCCGAGGCTCCCGGGACAGGGCCGCGTCGAAGGCCTGCCACTGCTCTTCGTCGAGGTGGAACACCGTGCGATCCACCAGCAACTCGCGGGCCGCTGCAGTCGCCGCACCGAGGACGAACGAGGAGACGGTGTCCCCGGCCACCTCGCTCGCATTCTCCAGCAGCCGCTTGGTCTCCGCGTCCACGCGCAGGTTGATGCGCTCATCCTTGCCACCCACGACCAGAGCGTACGTACGTTGTGCACCCGTAGCCAAGAGCATGACAAGAATATGGCTGAAGAGTAGGCAGTCGATTACTTGAGGTTTATGAAAGGGGTGGGGAAGTGGGAAGGGGCGAGGACGCCGGCCCGGGCGAGGATGTCCTCACGCGTCCGTACGGCGAGGCCGGGGTCCTCGTCGTACACGTAGGGGATCGCGGGATCGGCGAGCTGGACGGGGTGGAGCACGGCGTCGCCGCTCATGACCACATCCCCCACCTCGACGCACTGGTGGCCCGGCGTGTGGCCCGGCGCGTGCAGCACCCGGACCCCCGGCACGGGTTCGGCGTCGCCGTCCACGACGTGGAGCCTGTCCCGCAGGGGATCGAGGATCAGCTCGCGCACCGGGGCGGAGGCCCACTCGACCTCCGACCGCTGCAGCACGTAGCGGGCGCCGGGGAAGGCGGGAACGCCGTCCACGACCGCGCCGCCCGCGTGGTCGCTGTGCAGATGGGTCAGCACGACCACGTCCACGTCGGCCGGGGCGGCCCCGGCGGCGGCCAGTTCCGCGCCGATCCGTCCGGGCAGCGGCGCCCAGGTGGCGAGCGAGTGCGCGCCGCCGATCCCGGTGTCCACCAGGACCGTACGGCCCGCCGCGCGCAGCAGGTAGCAGTGGAAGTGCAGCACCCACTCCTCGCCAGGTGCGAACGTGGCGCCGGGAAACATCTCGGGCAGCGGCTTGCGGACCGGTTCCTTCATCGGGCCGACGGCATCGCAGAGCGGGACGATCTCGACACCGGACACGATTCTCGGCTCATGCGGCATCGCCCCACGATAGAAGAACCTAATCAGCCGGCGAAGCCCGTGGTGTCCACGAAGGTCACCCGGCCGCCCTGCTCCCACACCCACAGGCGGTGCGGATCGGGGCCGAAGCCGGTCGTCCAGCAGGTGACGAGCACCTCGTCCCGCCCGTCCCGGTCGTAGTCGCCGGCGCGCAGCGCTCCCGGCCAGCCCCCCTTGACCTCGTGGCACGAGAACGGGCCGAGCCCACGCCGGGCGGTCAGGCCGTTCTCGAGCAGTTCGACCCGGCCGCCGCCCTGGAGCAGAAGGTCGTCCCGGCCGTCCCCGTCGACGTCCCCGGCGACCAGCTTGCCGTGGATGCCGGGAACGCCGATCGCGACCGGGGCCTGCGGCGCCCGCCCGTGGTAGACCGTGACCGCGGACGTCGCGCCGATAGCCGATGTCGGAGACTTCCAAGTGCGGTGCGGCGAGCGCCAGGTCGGCGTGCCCGTCGCCGTCGAAGTCCCCGATGGCGGGCCAGTCCGATTTGATCCTTCCCACGTCGGGCACCGGCACCACGGGGGACAGTTCGCCCGCCGGGCCGGCCGGGCCGCCCCAGACGATCCGCAGCCCTGCTCGGAGTATGACCGGGATGTCGGCGTATCCGTCGCCGTCGAGGTCGGCGGTGTCCGGCCGTCGGAGACGCGGTCCCGCGAAGTCGAACAGCTCCTGCCCGCCGAACCGCACCACCGTCCGCCGCCCCGCGTCGAGGCCGCCGCGCGAGCCGTACAGGACGGCGAGGACGGGGACCTGCGGCGACGTCTCCATCGTGATCACCGCATCCACATAGCCGTCACCGTTGACGTCGTCCGGCAGCGCGCTCCCCGCGCCGTACGGCACGCCTTCCGCGTCGGCCGTCACCGGCGCCATCCGGGCGGAGGCCGGCCCGGCGCCGGTCGGGGCGGAGTCGGAGGCGCCGGCCCCGCCGACGCGGGGCGGCGGAGGTACCTCGCCGGCAGCGCCGCACGCAGCGAGAACGAGCGCGACGGCCAGCGCGACGCCCGCCCGTGAGGCGGTACGACCGGGACACCTCATGGCTGTTGGACGCCCGGCCCGACCTCGTGGTTCAGCGGGCGGCGGCCGGGACGGGGGCATAGTCGACGTCGAGGTCGGCGGCGTAGACGGCGCGCTCGCAGTGGGCGCAGCGGTAGAGGATCGGGCCCTCGTCGAGCTCGGTACGGCAGCGCGGGCAGCGGCGGCGGGTGCGGGTCATCTCGGTCTCCCCCCTCGAAGAGTTCCTTGCGTGTCCATGGAAGCTCCGGCGGCTTGCCGTACTCCTGCAGTCGACTTGTCGCCGGTTCGCACTCCCGGTCGGGGTGGATGATGGACGGGTGCTCGCCGACGTCATCGACCATCTCGTCTGCCCGGCCTGCGGGACGGCGATCCATCTGGCCGACGGGTCGGTCAGATGCGCGCGCGGCCACTCCTTCGACGTGGCGCGGCAGGGATACGTGAACATGCTCACCCGCCCGGCCGGCACGGCCGACACGCCCGCCATGGTGGCCGCGCGGGCGGGCTTCCTGGAGGCGGGCCACTACGCCCCGCTGGCCGGCCGCCTCGCCCGGCTGTGCGAGGGCGCCGCCGTGGTCGCCGACGCCGGCGCGGGCACCGGCTACTACCTGGCCGCGGCGCTCGGCGACGCCGCGGTGGGCATCGCGCTCGACGTGTCCAAGCACGCGCTGAAGCGGGCCGCCCGTGCGCATCCCCGCATCGGTGCCGTGGTCGCGGACGTGTGGCGGCCGATCCCCGTCGCCGACCACCGCGTGGACGTGCTGCTCAACGTCTTCGCGCCGCGCAACGCGGAGGAGTTCGCCCGGGTGCTGCGGCCGGGCGGTTCCCTGGTCGTCGTCACGCCCGGCCCCGGCCACCTGAGCCCACTCGTCGAACGGCTCGGCCTGCTGAGCGTGGACGAGGACAAGGACCGCCGCCTGGAGGACACCCTGGGCGGCCGGTTCGCCCGCACCGGGGAGGAGACCGAGGAGATCGCGCTCTCGCTGCGCCACGACGAGGTCGAGGCGGTGGTCGGCATGGGCCCGAGCGCCTGGCACACGCGCCCGGAGGAACTGGCCGCGAAGATCGGTGCGTTGCCCGACCCGGTGCCGGTGACCGCGTCCTTCCACATCACCCGCTGGGCCCTGCCCACCTGACCACGCCCCAGAGCGCGCGCGGGTCACGACCGCGGGACGGCCACACCCCTGGTGCGGATCGCGGGGGTGACCGCGGCGACCGCCCCGAGTAGGAAGCAGATCGCGATCACCGCGACGACCGGCTTCCAGGGCACAGCGAAGGCGAACGGACCGGCCAGGCGCAGCAGGGCCGCCTCCAGCCCCAGCAGGCCGAGTGCCGTGGCCGCGAACCCCAGCACCACGCCGACGGCCATCACCGCCAGCGCCTCCGCCACGACGTACCGCAGCACCTGCGCCCGCGTCGCGCCCAGCAGCCGCAGGCCGCCGCGCTCCGCCGCCCGGTCGGAGGCCGCCATCAGCAGCGTGTTGACCAGCGCGATCACGGTGTAGCAGAGCATGATCCCGAGCACGGCCAGCAGGCCGAGCCGGCTGGCCGAGGCCCGCCGGTCGCCGGACTCCCGCGCCCACTCGGCCCTGCTCACCGCGCGGGCGTTGTGGCCGCGTACGGCATCCTCCAGCGCGGCCCGTACGGCCGGGGCCGAGGCTCCGGGACGTGGCGTCACGTACGCGACGGAGGGCAGCGCGGAGAAGGCGTGGGCGGGCGTGACGTAGGCGTCGGCGGGCGAGTCGTCCCCGAGCACACCGGCCACCGTCAGCATGACCGGGCTGCCGTCGGCGCGCCACATGCGCACCCGTTGCCCCAGGCTCAGCTCCCAGGTCCGGGAGACGACGATCGTGTCGTCGCGGAGTCCGGCCGCCGATCCGGCGACCAGCGAGACCGACAACGCCGTGGAGAGCGTGGCGGGTTCGACGGCCTGAGCGGGCCTGCGGATGAGCTGGGTGTCGCCTTCGAGTGTGTACACGCTGGTCTCGGTCTCGGTGGCGACGATCACACCGGGAACGGCCCGCAGCCGCTGGACGAGCTGCCGGTCCAGTCCGGAGTCCCCCTCGGGGAGCACCAGGTAGTCGGCGCGTACCGGCCGGGTCTGCAGGGCGGCCTTGGCGGCGTCGGTCATCGCGGCCCCGCCCAGCAGCGAGGCCGCCAGCGCCACGGTGACCAGGACGGGCGCGGCCGTGGCGGCGGTGCGCCCGGGCGAGGCCGCCGTCCCTCCCGCGACCACGACGCCACCGGCGCCGCGCAGCCGCTCAAGCGGCGCCACGAGCAGGCGGGTGACGGGCCGCGCGAAGACCGGCGCGAGCAGGCCCAGCGCGGCGATGAGCAGCATGACGATCGGCATGAAGGTCTTGTTGTTCGTGGCCGACGCCGGGTCGCCGATCGCGTTCACCGCCATGCCGACCAGTGCCGTGCCCAGCAGGCCCAGCCCGGCGATCCACCTGCCCCAGGTCATCGCACGGGGTTCGACCGCCGCCTCGCGCAGCGCCTCGGCGGGCCGCACCCGCCCGGCCCGCCGCGCGGCCGCGGCCACCCCGGTCAGGGCGACCAGCACTCCGGTGCCGAAGGCCACCCAGGCCGGTACGGACGACTCGGACGGCACCAGCCATTCCGGCGCCATCCCGAGCGCGGTCAGCCGGTCGAGGATCGGCCCGGTGGCCTGCGGGCCGAGGAACGCGCCCACCGCGGAGGCGGCCACCGCGACGAGGGCGGCCTCGCCGTACATCATCCGTCTGACCTGGCGCGCGGTCGCGCCGATGGTCCGCAGCAGGGCGAACTCGCGCCGCCGCTGCCCCACCGCGAACGCGAACGTGGACGAGACCACGAAGATCGCGATGAAGGCGGCGAACCCGGCGGCGATGCCGGCGATCGTGTTGGCGTTGTTGCGCGCCCGCTCGTCGGCCTCACGGAACGGATCGGCCAGCGCCCGATCCTGCCCGCTCAGCACCCGCGCCGCCCCCGCGACCGCCTTCGTCACCTCGGCGGCGGGCCGCCACAGCGCGAGCGCGTCCACGCGCGGCGACAGCCGGGCGGCGTGCGCGTCGGCGAAGAACACCGTGGGTTGCGGCCCCGCCTCCGTGACGCCCACGACCCGGTACGTCTCGATCCCGGTCGCGGTGACCACGGGCACCCGCGTCCCGACCAGCGCCCGCGCCGCGGCGGACCCCCGCCGCCCGGGCCGCGTCCCCGCGCTGATCGCGATCTCGCCGTCCCCCGACGGTGCGCGGCCCGCGACGAGCGGCTGCGGGGCCGTACGGGCGGCCGACCAGGGCCTGCCCACCGCCGGCGGCCCGTCCGAGAGCCGCGCCGGGAAGACCCGGTCCACCACCGCGCCGGGGAAACGGGCGACGATGTCGTCCGCGAGGCCGCGCGGCTCGGCCAGGGGCGCGCTGCTGCCGCCCCGCCAGGTGTCCACGGTGAGGCGGTCGTCGGGCACGACCACGACGGGTGCGGCGGCGTACCGCTGCGGCCCCCGCGGCGGTGAGGTGATCCCGGAGGCCAGCACCTGACCGAGCGCGGCGATCAGCGCGGCGCCCAGCGCCAGCGCGGCGAACGTGCCCGCGAAGGAGACCCAGCGCGTACGCAGCGTGGACCAGGCGATCCTCAGCACGACGCCTCCAGCTGCAGCATCCGGGTGGCGACCAGCTCGGCGGTGGGCTCGTGCAGCTCGCCGTACACACGGCCGTCGGCCAGGAACACGACCCGGTCGGCGTACGAGGCCGCCACGGCGTCGTGGGTGACCATGACGATGGTCTGGGCCTGCCGGTCCACCAGCGTGCGCAGCAGGCGCAGCACGTCGCGGCTGGTGTTGGCGTCGAGGGCCCCGGTCGGCTCGTCGGCGAAGAGCACGGCGGGGCGGGTGACCAGCGCCCGCGCGATGGCCACCCGCTGCTGCTGCCCGCCCGACAGCTCGGCGGGCCGGTGCCCGGCGCGCTCGGCCAGGCCCACGGCGGTCAGGCTCTGCCCCACCAGCTCCCGGTCGAGGCGCCGCCCGGCCAGCCGCAGCGGCAGGCCCACGTTCTGCTCCGCGGTGAGCGAGGGCAGCAGGTTGAACGACTGGAACACGAAGCCGATCCGGTCTCTGCGCAGCAGCGTCAGCTTCCGGTCGCCGAGTGCGGCCAGGTCGCGGCCGTCCACGACCACCCGGCCCGCGTTGGGCCGGTCCAGCCCGGCCGCGCACTGCAGCAGCGTCGACTTGCCCGACCCCGAGGGCCCCATCACGGCCGTGAACGTGCCGGTGCCGAACCCGATCGTGACGTCGTCCAGCGCCGTGACGCCGTGTGCGTAGTGTTTGGTGACCCCGATGAGATCGACCGCTTGGGTGTTGTCCACCCTGAGAACGCTAGGAACGCCGATGTCCGGGGGGTATCGGACACATGACCGGTGCCGTCACCGGAAGGGCCACCGGCCGCACCGGCCCTCGGGCCGTCGGGCCGGGCGTGATGATCAGGGCCACTAGGATTCCGGCGTGCTGTGGGGGCGTGCGACCGATCAAGCGGTGATCGACGGTCTGCTCGACCGGGCGCGTGCCGGACGGTCCGGCGTGCTCGTGGTCCGGGGCGAGCCGGGCATCGGCAAGACGTCGCTGCTGGCGTACGCCGCCGACCGGGCCCGGGACACGCGCGACATGCGCGTGCTGCGCGGCGTCGGCGTCGAGACCGAGGCGGAGATCCCGTTCGCCTCGCTCCACCTGCTGCTCTGGCACGGGCTCGACCGGCTCGACGCGCTGCCCGCACCGCAGGCCGCCGCCCTGCGCGGCGCCTTCGGCCTGGCCCCGGTGACCAACCGGCTCCTGGCGGGCCTGGCCGTGCTGTCGCTGCTGGCGGAGCTGGCCGAGGGCGGGCCGCTGCTGTGCCTGGTGGACGACGCGCAGTGGCTCGACCAGGAGTCGGCGCAGGCGCTGCGGTTCGCGGCCCACCGGCTGCACGCCGAGGGCATCGTCATGATCTTCGCCGCGCGTGACGGCTTCGACCCCTCCGGCCTGCCCGAGCACCGGTTGCCGGGCATCGACGCCGGCAGCGCCGCCGCGCTGCTCGACCACGCGGCCCCCGGCCTCGCTCCCGGCACCCGCGACCGCCTCATCGAGGAGAGCTGCGGCAATCCGCTCGCCCTGCTCGAACTCCCGCGTACGGCCCCGCCCGCCTACGACCGGAGCCCGCTGCCGCTGCCCGACCGCATCCAGCAGGCGTACGCGATCCGCATCGCCGGACTGCCCCCGGACGCCCAGCGGGCGCTGCTGCTCACCGCGCTGACCGACGGCGGCGACCTGGACGTGATCGTACGGGCGGGGCGTGAGCTGGGGATCGCGCCCGCCGCCCTGGGCGTGGCCGAGAAGTCCGGCCTGATCAGGATCGACGGCGGGCGGGTGGCCTTCACCCACCCGCTCATGCGCGCGGCGGCCTTCCGGCACGGCACCTACGACCTGCGGCTGGAGGTCCACGCGGTCCTGGCGCGGCTGCTTGAGCACCAGCCGGACCGGCGGGCCTGGCACCTGGCCGCCGCCGCCACCGGCCCCGACGAGACGGCGGCACTGGCGCTGGAGCAGGCCGCGCGGCGCGCCCGGGACCGCGACGGCAACGCGGCTGCCTGCGCCGCACTCGAACGGGCCGCCGAGCTCACCGAGGACCGCGCGCTCAAGGCGGGGCGGCTGACCGCGGCCGCCGTCGCCGCCGCCGACGCGGGCCAGGCCGACCGGGCCAAGCACCTGGTCGAGCGCGCCGCCGAGCTGGTCACCGGCCCCCGTTCCCGCGCCCGGCTCTGTGAGCTGCGCGCCCGGATCGCGTTCGACGAAGGCGCCCCCTACCTGGCCCACGACCTGCTCATGCAGGGCGCGGAGGAGCTGGCCGCGCTCGCCGGGACGGACGAGGAGGGCCCCGGCGGGCAGACGCGTCAGGACCGGATCGCGGCCGGGCTCATGCTGACCGACGCCGCGCGCAACGCCTGGCAGCTCAGCGATCCGGACAGGGTCGCCGAGGCGGCCGCACGCCTGCACGGGCTCGGCCTGCGCCCGGAGGACGGCCTCGACCCCGCCGTCCAGGCCGTGACCGGCGCGGCCGTGCTGCTGCGGCAGGGGCCGGCGCAGGGGGTGCCCATCATGCGCGACATGGTCGCCAGCGGCGGCCGGATCACCTCCGGGGCGCACACCTTCCGGATCAACGCGGCCTTCGTGGCTCCGCTCGTCGGCGACTTCCGGACCGGGCACGACATCTCGGCCGCGATGGCGGAGGAGTGCCGGGCCGCCGGAGACGTCGGCAAGCTCCCGCTGGTCCACGTCACGCTCGCCGCCGCCGAGCTGTACCTGGGCAGGTTCAGGGACGCCGAGGCCACCGCGGCCGAGGGCCTGCGGCTCATCTCCGACACCGGGCAGCGCAACCGGGCGGGCTACCTGGAGGGCACGCTGGCGTGGCTCGCGGCCGTACGGGGTGAGGCGGACCGATGCGCCGAGCTCGCCGCCCGCTGCCGCGACCGCTTCGACGCCAACCACATCGTCAACGGCCTCGCCTGGGCCGAGTGGGCGCCGGCCCTGCTCGACCTCGGCCGGGGCCGGTTCGCCGAGGCGCTGGACCGGCTCGACGCCGCCATGACCGGCCCGGTGCGCCATCAGATCCAGGCCGTCTACTTCGCTCCCGACCAGATCGAGGCGGCCGTACGGCTCGGGCTGCCCGCGCACGAGCCCCTGTGCCGGTTCGAGGAGTGGGCGACGGCCTCGGGGCAGGACTGGGCGCTGGCCGTCCTGCACCGTTGCCGCGCCCTGGTCGAGCCCGACGGGGAGCGGGCGCACGAGCACTTCCGCACCGCCGTACGGCTGCACGCCGGCAGCGGCCGCCCCTGGGAGGCGGCCCGCACCAGGCTCGCCTTCGGGGAGCGCCTGCGCAGGGAGCGCGACAAGGGCAGTGCCCGGCCGCATCTGCGGGCCGCGTGGGAGACCTTCGAGCGGCTGGGCGCCCGTCCGTGGGCCGAACGCGCGAGCACCGAACTGCGCGCCACCGGAGACACCGGCTCCCCGGCCGCGCGCGGGGAGGCGCTGTCCGCCCTGTCGCCGCAGGAGCTGCAGATCGTACGGCTGGCCGCCAAGGGCCTGACCAACCGGGAGATCGGCGCGCGGCTGTTCCTCAGCCCGAAGACCGTCAGCTATCACCTCTACCGGGCGTTTCCGAAGCTGAACGTGGCCAGCCGCGCCCAGCTCGCCGGTCTGGACCTGTCCTGACCCGCCCGCCCGCGCCAACTTGTGTCCCGACATCACCTATTTGTCGGTCATTTGCATCTCTCGCGGGACATACTGAACCCGACCCCGTAGGAGCGCAGGGGAGGGCCGGCATGAAGGCCGAGGAACGCTGGCAGGCCAGGTTCCGGGCACCGCGGGTGACCCTGCCCACGTGGGCGCGTCAGGCGCCGCACCGCGCCGTCTACCGCGGCAACGCCTCCGGCGCGTGGGAGATCTACGCCTGGGACCGGTCGAGCGGGCAGATCCGCCAGGTCACCGACCGCGCCCGCGGCACCCGGTACGGCGCGATCGACCCCGCCGGCCGGTGGATCTGGTGGTTCGGCGACACGGACGGCGACACAGGCCGCGACGGCCACACGGACGGCGACGGGCGGGGCGACGGATACGGCGTGTGGTCGCGTCAGCCGTTCCACGGCGGCCCGGACGAGCCCCTGGCCATACCGCCCGGCCACCCGTGCGGGCTCGCGCTCGCCTCGGACGGCGCCGCGGCCGTCGGCCGTTCCTCCCGGGACGGCTTCGAGATCCTGCTGGCCCGGCCCGGGAGCGAGCCGGTCACGTTGTATCGCCACGACGAGTACGCCGCGGTCGCGGACATGTCCCTCGACGGCTCGCTCATCGCCGTCAACCACAGCGAGCACGGCGACGCCCTGCACCCGGCCGTACGGGTCATCAGGGCGAACGGCTCGACGGTCGCCGAGCTGAACGACGGACCGGGCAGAGGCGTGACCGGCTGCAGGTTCGCCCCCGTCCCCGGCGACCGGCGCCTGCTCGTCCTGCACGAGCGCCGGGGCCGCCGCGAACCGCTCGTGTGGGACCCGGTGACCGGCGAGCAGCGGGAGATCTGGCTGCGGGTGCGCGGCGAGATCTCCGCGGACTGGTACGACGACGGCCGGGCCCTGCTCATCATCCACAACCAGCGGGGACGCACGGAACTGCTGCGCTACGACCTCGCCGGCGGCGGCCTCACCCCGATCCAGAGCCCGCACGGGGTGATCGAGGCGGCGGCGCCGCGCCCCGACGGCACCGTCGAGTACGCCTGGTCGAGCGCCGCCCACCCGCCGGTCGTCAGGTCGAGCAACGGCCACGTGGTCTTCAGCCCCGGGCGCACGCCGCCGCCGTCCGTGCCGCTGGAGGACATCGACGTGGAGGGCCCGGGCGGGCGCATCCACGCCCTCGTCTCCCGGCCCGAGCGGGTGGCCGCGCCGTACCCGACGGTGTTCCTGCTGCGCAGCACGCTGCCGGGGTTCGGCGGCGGCACGGGCGGCCAGGACGACGACTCGTTCCAGCCGCAGGTCGCGGCGTGGGTCGACAGCGGTTTCGCCGTGATCCGGGTGAACCACCGGGGGTCGGCCGGCTACGGCTCCGCCTGGCGCGACGCGCTGCGCGGCGACATCGGCCACATCGAGCTGGCCGACGTGGCGGCGGTGCGCGACTGGGCGGTGGAGCGCCGCATCGCCGACCCGGACCGCCTCGTGCTCGCCGGCACGGCGTGGGGCGGCTACCTGACCCTGCTGGCGCTCGGCACCCAGCCGAAGTCGTGGACGGCGGGGATCGCCGCTGCCCCCATCGCCGACCACGCGGCGGCGTACGAGGACGAGGCCGAATGCATGCGCGCGGTGCACCGGGCGCTGCTGGGCGGTTCCCCGGACGAGGTGCCCGAACGGTACGCCGCGTCCTCCCCGATCACGTACGCCGACATGGTGACCGCGCCGCTGCTGATCCTCACGGGGGTGAACGACCGGCGCTGCCCGGCCCGGCAGGTCGAGCGCTATGTGCGGGCCCTGGCCGGCCACGGCAGGGAGGCGGCCGTGTACCGGTACGACGCCGATCCGGGCACGCCGGCCGTCGAGGAGCGGGTGCACAGAATGGCCGCGTCCATCGCCTTCGCCGCCCGCGCCCTGGGTCGTGCCTAGGATCTGTCGTACCTGGGGTCTAGTTGCCTGCCCCGCCGTTCCTGCCGTTCCCGGTGGCGATGGTGCCCAGGCCGATCCAGTGGTCACCGACCGTCACGGCGCCGTTATTGAGCCACCCTCGGATGTCGCCGTTGTTCGGATCCACGGCCAGGTAGTCGGCTCGCCGGTCGGTGTTCAGGTCGGCCAAGTACGCGCGGCGACCGGAGGTGGCGACCCCCGTGTTCGTCCCGGACGCGACGACCCCGCCGTCGAGCCAGTGGTCGCCGGTGGTGTGGGCGCCGCGGTTGAGCCAGGCGTGGGCCGCACCGGTGGCGGGGTCGACGGCGAGGTAGTCATCCTTGCCGTCGCCGTCGAGGTCGGCGAAGGCGACCTGCGGGCCACCGGTGCGGACCCCGGTGCCGGTGCCGGAGGCGATCACACCCTGGTCGACCCAGCGGTCGCCGGCCCGGTCGGCGCCGACGTTGAGCCACAGGTGAGCCGAGCCGGAGCTCTGGTCGACCGCCAGGTAGTCGTCGCGGCCGTCGCCGTCCATGTCCGCGAAGTAGACCTGGACGCCGTTGCCGACGCCGGTTCCGGTCCCGGAGGCGATGATCCCGCGGTCGATCCAGTGGTCCCCGGTGGTGTCCGCGCCGTTGTTGATCCAGCCCTGGGCTAGGCCGGTGCCGGGGTCGACCGCGATGTAGTCGTCCCTGCCGTCGCCGTCGAGGTCGGCCCACCGCACCACGCGGCCGCCGGGCGCTACTCCGGTACCGATGCCCGAGGCGATGATCCCCCGGCTTGCCCAGTGATTGCCGCCCTGATCGGCGCCGTCGTTGAGCCAGGCCGCCACGGTGCCGCTCCCGTCCACGGCGAGGTAGTCGTCCCGGCCGTCGCCGTTGAGGTCGGCGAACGCGGCGGTGGCGAACCCCAGCTTCACCGACGGCGGCACGGTGCCGATCAGGCCGACGCCGGTGTTCGTGCCGGAAGCGATCACCCCGCGGTAGAGCCAGTGGTCGCCCGAGACGTGGGCCCCGACGTTGAGCCAGCCGTGCGTCGCGCCGTTGGTCTCGTCGAGGGCGAGGTAGTCGGCGAGGTGGTCGCCGTTGAGGTCACCGAACCGGACGCTCCGGCCGGTCCGGCTCACCCCGGTGTTCGTGCCCGAGGCGACGATGCCCTGGTCGATCCACTGGTCGCCGCCCCGCTCGGCGCCGTTGTTGAGCCAGGCGTGCGTCGAGCCGGTGGCGGGGTCGACGGCCAGGTACTCCACCCGCCTGTCCCCGTTGAGGTCGGCGAACTGCACCTCACGGGCGCCCTTTCCCACGCCGGTTCCGGTACCGGAGGCGATCACGCCCCGGTCGATCCACCGGTCGCCGCCGTTCTCCGCGCCGTTGTTGAGCCAGCCGTGCACGTTGCCGGTCGCCGGATCGACGGCCAGGTAGTCGTCCCGGCCGTCGCCGTCGATATCGGCGAACTGGACCTCACGGGCGCCCTTCCCCACGCCGGTTCCGGTGCCGGAGGCGATCACGCCCCGGTCGATCCAGTGGTCACCGGACTGGTGGGCGCCGTTGTTGAGCCAGCCGTGCACGTTGCCCGTCGCCGGGTCGACGGCCAGGTAGTCGTCCTTGCCGTCGCCGTTGAGATCCGCGAGCTCGACGACCCGGCCGTCCAGGGCGACCCCTGTGCCGGTGCCCGACGCCGTGATCCCGCAGCCGATCCAGTGGTCGCCGTCACGGTCGGCGCCGACGTTCAACCAGGTACGCATCGACCCGGTGGCGGGGTCGACGGCCACGTAGTCGTCCTTGCCGTCACCGTTGAGATCCGCGAAACCTGCTCGCCGGGGTCCGCCCCCACCGGCGTCGCCGGGGGTGCACGTGGCCGTCTCGGGCATGGCGATGTCGTCGTCGAGCCAGCCCCGGTAAAAGGCGCTGAGGATGCCGAGGCTGAACGTCCTCGCCATCTTGGCGTACCCGGCGTCGTTGGGATGAACGTCGTCCGCGATGTCGGCGGTGGTGACCATCGCCATGCTGAGGTAGATGAGGTGCCGGCCGTTGTCGATCCGGCGCTGGATCATGCCGCCGAGTTCTGGTTGAACTGCCGGATCCGGGCGTCGATCGCGGCGGTGCGCGAGGGCACCAGCGACGAGACGACCACGGTCACCCCCGGGTCCCCGGCGAAGATCTGGTCGATCACCCCGCCGAGGCGCTCCACCGCGCCGGAGGTCTGGTAGTCCTGGATCATGTCGTTGGTGCCGAGGTGCAGCGTGACGAGCTCGGGGCGGTAGGTGCTCAGCCAGTCCGGCAGGCGCGCGGCGATCTCGTCGATCCGCCAGCCGGAGTGACCCTCGTGCTGGACGTCCGCGGTGGACACGCCGTTCGCCTGGGAGCCCACGAAGTCGAACGTCACGCCGGCCGCCCGCAACCGATCCTGGAGCGGTACGCGGTAACCGTTCATCGCCGTGCTGCCGACCCCCGCGGTGATCGAATCACCCAAGGCCATCACCCGCAGCGACGCTCCGGACGGCTGGAGCCCGCGCATGTGCCGTTCGAGCGTCCTCTTGATGATGCCGATCGTGCCCTCGTTGATCACTTCCTTGAGCTTGTCCACGATCGAGGTGCCGATCTGGGGCGCCCAGCTCTTCACGGTCGCATGGAGGGAGCTGGCCAGTTGGCGGCCGGCACTGGTGAGAAAGGTGACCGCTAAGCCGAGGGTCCCAACGGCGATGGCGGCCGCGAGCGCGGCGCCCAACGCGTTGCCCCAGACGGTCCCGTCGATGGGGACGTCGTCCAGACGGGCGCTGAGGAGCTCCCCGAAGGCCGCGCCGAAACCGGCGCCGAGGGCGGCGCACAACGGCGCGGTGACGGGCGCCTCCGGGGCGGAAAAAATCAGGCAGAGCGCGCTGACGCTGACGGCGACGGCGAGATTGACCATGCCGACCAGGAACTTCCTCCAGACACCGTCCCAGACCCCGGAGACGGCGATGTCGCCCGCGGGCACCACGATCACGATGCTCGAACCGACGACCTGGATGCTCCCGTTGTAGTCGACGCCGTTGTCCGGGGCCTGATAGAGGCCCGGACCGTTCACCCGGCTCTGCTTGACCAGCGACTGGCCCAGCGAGAGCCCGCCCGTCTGGTCCGCGCGGACGGCGGCGACCTGTTGGTTGATCAGCGTCTGCCACTGCTCCGGTCGCTCGCTGGTGTCGAAGTCGAGCGCCGCGACGAGGTCGTTGTCGTTGCCGGCCAGCGACCGGAGGCTTCCCGCCTCGCTCGCGCAGCCGACCCGCAGCGTCAAGCCCCCGTCCCCGGCGGGCGAGCCGGCGAACGGCGAGGTGATCCGGGCGCACTGCCCGGCAGCGGCGGCGGCGGCGACGGTCGGCCGGGCCGGACCGGCGACGGCCACGGCGAGGCAGAGCAGTAGGGCGACGAGGTGACCAGTTCTCCACCGCTGCACGGTCGTGGTCCTTCCAGGTGGACGGAGGCCTTTCCAAGGCACTGCGGATGGCTCAGGAAGCGGACGGCGGTCCTTCAACGTGCAGCCCGTCGAGCCCGGCAGGCAGGTCGCGACGCGAGCAGTACCCCGCAGGCGGACAAGGGGGTGGGCAACCGCGACGGGAGTGGTGGTTCAGCTCCGGCTGCTCACGGCTCGCCGGTGTTCTCGGTGGTCACGACCCGTGCCGCAGGTTCCGCGCCCCAGGCGGCGAGCAGCGGCAGGGTGCGCGCTGTCCGGGAGTGCGGCTCGACGGTGTAGAGAACGATGTGCTGATCGGTTACCTGCGGCGCGACCAGCAACTCGACATCGAACGTGAGATCACCCCCGACCGGGTGCCGGATGCGGCGTGGGGCCGAGGAGTACTCGCCGACGGGATGGTCGTCCCACCAGCGCGCGACGTTCGGATCGGCTCGGCGGAGCTCGGCGATGTCGTGCCGCAGGCGGCGGTCCTGCGGGTGCCGTGCGGCCTCGCGACGCAGACCGGCGACGGCCGCGTGGGCAGCGGCAGCCCAGTCGACGATGCGTTCGCGTGCGTCCGGGTCGAGCAGCAGGTATCGGGTGTAGGACGTCCCCGGCTCCATGGGGTGCCCGTAGACGGCGCAGAACAAGGCGTTCCGCGCCAGCACGATCCCGCGTCGTCCGATCACGAGGGCGGGCAGGTGGTCGAGCATGCTGATCACCCGGAGCAAGCCAGGATCCGGCCGTTGCGCGCGATAGGCGGTCGACCGCCCGCGGGGTGACCCGGGCGCGGCGAGGTCGTACAGGTGGGCGCGCTCGACCTCGTCCAGGCGTAGTGCCCCGGCCAACGCGTCGAGCACCTCGCGGGAGATGTTGGCCTGGCGGCCCTGCTCCAGTCGGCTGTAGTAGTCGGCACTGATCCCGGCGAGCATGGCCAGTTCCCCCCGGCGCAGGCCCGGCACCCGGCGCTCGCCGGGCAGCGGGCTGATGCCGGCCTGCCCAGGGGTGAGCCGGTCCCGTCGCGAGCGCAGGAAGGCCGCCAACTGAGTTCGATCACGGACCACGTATGCGACGGTATACGGCAAACACCCGAATCCGGGTGGTCCTGTCATGCCCAGGCAGGCATGGTCCCTGACCGGCAACGACGAACGCCTCGACCCCGGAACCGACGCCCTCCGGGACGTCCTGTCAATCGCCGTTCCAGGCTGCGGGCCGCCCTCGTCGAACGTGCCGGCAGGTCGAGCTGGTGTCCGGGGATCTCCGACGCGCACGTCGCTCAGCTACGTCACGTTTCACCGGCCGAGTCCGGAAGCCCCAGGAGCCCGGCCGGCCGATCGTGCGGAGGGTCAAGCCCCTGAACCTTGCTGGCATCGGCCCGCACCGGCAGCACCGCCAGCGCCTCCTCCACCCGCCCCTGCTCGGCCAACAGCCCACCAACCGAGAGGCGGCTAGCCTGTCGCCGATGTCGGCGGCATCGCTGAGGAGGGGGTTCGGCGTAGCGGTAGAGCAGCCGGTCCATGGCGGCGTTTCCAGCGCGCCGCTGGTCGTCCGGGTAAGTGAGGTGGTCGCAGAGGGCCTGCCAGCAGGTGGCCGGCACCTTGACCATGCGGCGCCGGGCCCCAGCGTGCTGCTGAAGGTAGTCGGCGACCTGGTAGCCGGCGGCCTGGCCCATCTCCATCGCGGCCGTGGCCACAGGGGCGAGCGCGGCGGTGGCGCCGTGCAGGATTTCGGTGGCGTAGGCCAGGGCGGCGTCGAACCAGTTCGCGGGGGTGGCGGCCCATTGGCCGAGGGGTGCAGTAACCGGGGGCGGCCGCCCGCAGCAGCTCGGCGCTGAGCGGGGAGCGCACGCCCAGGCGGGTGGCGTCGATAGCGGCGTTCAGCACCGCGGCGGCGTACGGCCCGGCCTCCTGCCAGCGGGCGACCAGGTGCGGCGCGGCGGCGATCACCTGCGTCAGCCCGTAGCCGGCCGACTGCAACGCCAGGGCGATACGGGCGTCCCCCCGCCCGCGCGGCCGCCCGTGCGCGTTCCCGCTCGGCGGGGGTGAATGCGGCGTCCAGGTGCACCACGTCGGCCAGGCCCAGCAATTTCCGCTCGGTGGCGTACGGATCGGCCTGACCGGGCTGGGGCAGGGCGGTGAAGGCGTGGTAGCGGTCGGGCCAGATGGTGGCCACCAGCACCGCCCCGGCCTGCAGCAACGCCCGTACGGTGCCGGCGTTCAGCCCGGTGGGGCCGCCCAGGTGGTTCTGCAGCTGGCCGACCGTCCACAACCGCTTCCGGCAGTGGAGAGACGCCGGCGTCTTCGAGGCCTTGCTGGAAGGGGCGATCGCGGAAGCCGCCACCCGCGGGGAGGTGGACTTGTCCCTGGTAAGCGTGGACTCCACCACCGCCCGGGCTCATCACGACGCCGCCGGGATGCACCTGGGTGGAGACCTTGTCGCCGTCCTGGAGAAGGCCGTCGAAGAGCACAAGGGGGCGAGTCGGAAGGACATCAGGAGCACAACGCCGCAAACGACGCCGGGGCAGAAGAACGGCGACGCGTCCGGTAACGGCGCAAGCTCCGTTTGAAAGCTGCCCTGCTCGGACGCTCCAGGGGCGGGCAGACCAGCAAGGTCCACCTTGCCGCCGACCGCAAGTGCCGCCCGTTGGCAGGAAACGGCGTATCAAGGCGGTCATCCCAGAAAAGAGGGACCAGGCCGCGAACCGGAAGAAGAAGGGCAGCAAGGGCGGCCGGCCCGTCAGCCACGACGCCGACCTGTACAAGGAGAGGAACACCGTCGAGCGCCTGATCGACAAGCTGAAGGCCTGGCGAGGCATCGCCACCCGCTACGACAAGACCCCTGCGAGTTACCTCGCCGGCCTCCACCTCCGCGCCGCGATGATCTGGATCAAAGACCTCGCCCGCGCCACCCCTTGATCACAACCAAATACGCGCCCTAGGGTGCGCGCAGGACGAGGATGGCCAGGTCGTCGGCGCTCGGCACGGGCGCGAAGTCCTGTACGGCGCGGCGGATGCGCTCGGCCACCGCGCGGGCGGACAGGTCCACGCACTCGGCCAGGAGCTTGGCCAGGCCGCCGTCGTCGTCGAGCAGCCGGTTGCCCGACCGCCGCTCGGTGACCCCGTCGGTCACGCCCAGCAGCACGTCGCCCGGAGTGAGCCGCAGGCTGTCCTCCTGGAACTTCACCTCGGGGAACACCCCGAGCAGCGACTGCGGCGAGGCGACGACCTCGACGTCGCCGTTCGGCCGCAGCCGCAGGGCCTCCGGATGCCCGGCGGAGACGAGACGGATGTCGAGGCCCTCCGGCATGACCGTGATCTGGCCGTGCAGCAGGGTCAGGAAGCGGGCGCGCTCCCCCTCCTCCAGGATGGCCTGGTTGAGCCGGCCCACGACGGCGGCCACGCCGTACCCCTCGCGGGCGAGCAGCCGGAGCGTGTGACGGGCCAGCCCGGTGACCGCGGCGGCCTCCGGCCCGGTGCCGCAGACGTCGCCGATCGCGAAGCGCCAGACTCCTTCCGCGATCGGGAACAGGTCGTAGAAGTCGCCGCCGACCTCGTTGTTCTCCCCCGCCGGCTCGTAGATCACGTGGAAGTCGAGCCCCGGGGTGGTGGGCTCGTCGGGCGGCAGGAGGCTGCGCTGGAGCGCCCGGTTGGCCGCCGCCTGCTGGGCGTACAGGCGCGCGTTGTCGAGCGCCAGCGCCGCGCGGCGGCTGAGGTCCTCGGCGATCTGCATGGCCTCGTCGGGGAAGCGGTCGCGCCGGCCCAGGCACATCACACCGAGCCGCCGCCCCCGCGCGGTCAGCGGGTACGCCAGCGCCTGCCATTCGCTCATCGGCAGCACAGCGGGGTCGTCGTCCGCGGGCAGCGAGATCTCCTCCAGTTCGTCGCGCATGGCGTCGATCTGGGTCTCGTCCGCGTGCCAGAGATAGGCGGGCCGCAGTTCCCCCGACCCGTCCTGCGCGGTGTAGACGGCGCACCAGCTCGCCAGGCGCGGCACCACGATCTGCGCGACGATCGCCGGGACCATCTCCGGGTTGAGCGTGCCCGCGAGCAGGTCGCTCGCGTCCGCGAGGAAGCCCAGCCAGCCCGGGCCGTGCGCGGCCTCGAGCAGCCACTCGTCGCTCTGCACCGGCTCCCCGCCCGGCAGCTCCAGACGGGCCCAGCGGGTGCGCAGCGACGAGGTGAACGTGACACCCCAGGTGACGACGTCGGCCGGCGGCCCGAAATCCTGGCCGTCCGCCTTCTCCCTGACCTCCACCTGGATGGACTCGCCGTGGTGGAGCCACACGACCTCGAAGGGCGCGCCCGCCGCCTCCACGACGAGTTCCCCCACCAGGCGCTCGGCCTCGGGGTACACCGACATGGCGGCCCACGCTGTCATCACTTCGCGCGTGAACCGCTTCGCTTCGGGTACGGCCGTCTGGCCCGGCGTGAAGGACGCCGCCAGAACGGCTCGAGGGGTAGTTGTCACCACCATTGTGCTTACCACACTTCCGGCTGACCTCGGGTCAAGCAAGGGGGCCCCGCATCCCGCCGAACGTGACAGACTGGCATGGAGTCCGCGGCTGGACAGGCCGTATGAGGCCATATGCCTTGGTCGCGTCAGCCCCGATCGGGGTAAAGGAGGCTAAATGTCGCCCGCCAACGCCGAGCTGGCCGGGACCGAACGGGTCTACCGCGAATCCGACCTCGTCCCCTTCCTGGAGACGCTCATCACATGGCGGGACGGCGACTTCCGTCGACGCGTGTCCCACGCCCCGCCGGGAATCCTCAGTGAGATCCGGCTGCTGCTGAACGAGGTGGCGGACCGGCGCGAGCACCTGGCCAACGAGCTGGCCCGGGTGCGCCGTGAGATCGTCAAGGAGGGCCGTTTCACCGAACGGCTGAGCCCGGGGCCGGGCGTCGGCGCGTGGGCGGAGAGCGTGGGCTCGGTCAACGACCTCATCGACGCCATCGTGACGCCGGTCAGCGGCGCCGCGGACGTCATCGACGCCGTCGCCAAGGGCGACCTGTCCCGCCGGATCGACGTGAACCGCGCGGCGCGGGGCGAGGTGCGGCGGCTGGGCAAGGCCATCAACGGCATGGTCGACCAGCTCTCGCTGTTCACCTCCGAGGTGACTCACGTGGCCCGCGAGGTCGGCACCGAGGGCCGTCTGGGCGGCCGGGCCAACCTGCGCGGCATGTCGGGCAGCTGGCGCGATCTCACCGAGGCCGTCAACACGATGTCCGACCGCGTCTCCGCGCAGGTCCGCGACATCGCCGAGGTGACGACCGCGGTCGCCCTCGGCGACCTGAGCCGCAAGGTCACCGTCGACGCCGTCGGCGAGATGCTGGAGCTGAAGCACACCGTCAACACGATGGTCGACCAGCTCTCGGCGTTCGCCGAGGAGGTCACCCGGGTGGCCCGCGAGGTGGGCACCGAGGGCAAGCTGGGCGGCCAGGCGCAGGTGCGCGGCGTGTCGGGCGTCTGGAAGGACCTCACCGACAACGTCAACTTCATGGCCAACAACCTCACCTCGCAGGTGCGGCAGATCGCCGTCGTCTCCACCGCCGTGGCGAAGGGCGACCTGTCCAGGAAGATCACGGTGGACGCCCAGGGCGAGATCCTGGAGCTCAAGGAGACCCTCAACACGATGGTCGACCAGCTCTCGGCGTTCGCCGACGAGGTCACCCGCGTGGCCCGCGAGGTCGGCACCGAGGGCAAGCTGGGCGGCCGCGCCGAGGTGAAGGGCGTGTCGGGCGTCTGGAAGGACCTCACCGACAACGTCAACTCGATGGCGAACAACCTGACCTACCAGGTGCGCAACATCGCCCAGGTCACCACCGCCGTCGCCAACGGCGACTTCACCCGCAAGATCGACGTCGACGCCCAGGGCGAGATGCTCGAGCTCAAGAGCACCATGAACACCATGGTCGACCAGCTGTCGTCCTTCGCCTCCGAGGTGACCCGCGTCGCCCGCGAGGTCGGCACCGAAGGACGCCTGGGCGGCCAGGCGCAGGTGCGCGGCGTGTCGGGCATCTGGAAGGACCTCACCGACAACGTCAACTTCATGGCCAACAACCTGACGTCGCAGATTCGTCAGATCGCCGTCGTCTCCACCGCCGTGGCGCAGGGCAACCTGTCCAAGAAGATCACCGTGGACGCCCAGGGCGAGATCCTGGAGCTCAAGGACACGATGAACACGATGGTGGACCAGCTGTCCGCCTTCGCCGACGAGGTGACCCGCGTCGCCCGCGAGGTCGGCACCGAGGGACGCCTGGGCGGCCAGGCGCGCGTCCCCGGCGTGTCGGGCGTCTGGAAGGACCTCACCGACAACGTCAACTCGATGGCGAACAACTTCACCTACCAGGTGCGCAACATCGCCCAGGTCACCACCGCCGTCGCCAACGGCGACCTGACCCGCAAGATCGACGTCGACGCCCAGGGCGAGATCCTCGAGCTCAAGAGCACCATGAACACCATGGTCGACCAGCTGTCGTCCTTCGCCTCCGAGGTGACCCGCGTCGCCCGCGAGGTCGGCTCGGAGGGCCAGCTCGGCGGCCAGGCCCGGGTCGAAGGTGTCGAGGGCACCTGGAAGCGGCTCACCGAGAGCGTTAACGAGCTGGCCGGCAACCTGACCACCCAGGTCCGCGCGATCGCCGAGGTGACCAGCGCGGTCGCCAGGGGCGACCTCACCCGGTCGATCACCGTGGAGGCGCCGGGCGAGCTGGCCCAGCTCAAGGACAACATCAACACGATGGTCGCCACCCTGCGCGAGACGACCAAGACCAACCAGGAGCAGGACTGGCTCAAGTCCAACCTGGCCAGGATCTCCCGCCTGATGCAGGGCCACCGCGACCTGATGGAGGTCGCCCGGCTGATCATGAGCGAGCTCACCCCGCTCGTCTCGGCCAGCCACGGCGCCTGTTACCTGTACGACGACGGCCGGCTCAACCTCATCGCCGGGTACGGCATCCAGCCCGGTTCGGCTCCCAAGCCGAGCTTCGAACTGGGCGAGGGCATCATCGGTCAAGCCGCGCTGGAGGCCGACCAGATCATCCTGGAGAACGTGCCGGTCGACTCGATCACGGTCGAGACCGGGCTCAGCCGGTCGAACCCGGCCCAGATCGTCGTGCTGCCGATCCTCTTCGAGAACAAGGTGCTCGGCGTCCTCGAGATGGCCTCGTTCCGGCAGTTCAGCGAGGTCCACCTGGCGTTCCTCACCCAGCTCGTCGAGACCATCGGCGTCACGATCAATACGATCATGGCCAACTCCCGGACCGAGGACCTGCTCACCGAGTCACAGCGGCTCGCGATCGAGCTGCAGGAGCGCTCCGACGAGCTCCAGCGCCAGCAGGAGGAGCTGCGCCGGTCCAACGCCGAGCTGGAGGACAAGGCGGCGCTGCTGGCCAAGCAGAACCGCGCCATCGAAATCCAGAACTTCCAGATCGAGCAGGCCCGGCGGACGCTGGAGGAACGGGCCGAGCAGCTCGCGGTCTCCTCGCGCTACAAGTCCGAGTTCCTCGCGAACATGTCCCACGAGCTGCGCACCCCGCTCAACAGCCTGCTCGTGCTCGCCAAGCTGCTGACGGAGAACACCGAGGGCAACCTCACGCCGCAGCAGGTCGAGTTCGCCCGGACGATCCACGACGCCGGTTCGGCACTGCTGCAGTTGATCAACGACATCCTCGACCTGTCCAAGGTCGAGGCGGGCCGGATGGACATCCATCCGCAGGGGATGTCGCTGTCCGCGCTGGTCGACTACATGGAGGCGACCTTCGCCCCGCTCGCGCAGGACAAGGGCCTGTCGTTCGCGGTCCAGGTCGACCCCTCCGTGCCGCACGAGCTGCGCAGCGACGAGCAGCGGCTGCAGCAGGTGCTGCGCAACCTGCTGTCCAACGCGGTGAAGTTCACCCACGAGGGCGAGGTCAGGCTGGAGGTGACCCGCGCACCCGTCGACGTCCCCTACGTGGACGAGAAGCTGCAGGGCTCGCCGGAGGACATGCTGGCCTTCAGGGTCGTGGACACCGGCATCGGCATCGCGCCGGACAAGCTGGAAGTGATCTTCGAGCAGTTCCGCCAGGCCGACGGCACGACCAGCCGCAAGTACGGCGGCACCGGCCTCGGCCTGTCGATCTGCCGGGAGATCGCCCGCCTGCTCGGCGGCGAGATCCACGTCCAGAGCGTCCCCGGAGAGGGCAGCACGTTCACGCTGTACCTGCCCCCGAACTACTCGGGGCCGCTCGCCGCACCCGACGGCGGAGCGATCGCCACGCCCACCGAACCGGAGGGACGCGAGGACGAGGTGCCCGACCTGCACATCAAGGACATCCTCCCGGAGATCCCGCTCCCGACCGACCTGCCGGTCCCGCAGTACACGCCGCTGGTGGACGGCCATGACTGGCAGGGGGACGACCCGCTGACCGGGGCCAAGATCCTCATCGTGGACGACGACATCCGCAACGTCTTCGCGCTGACCAGCGTGCTGGAGCGGCACGGCTCGACCGTCGTGTACGCCGAGAACGGCCGCGAGGGCATCGAGCAGCTCGAACGCAACGAGGACGTGGCGCTCGTGCTGATGGACATCATGATGCCCGAGATGGACGGCTGGGCCACGACCTCGGCGATCCGCACGATGCCGCAGTTCGCCGACCTGCCGATCATCGCGCTGACGGCGAAGGTCATGCGGGGCGACCGCGAGAAGAGCATCGCGTCCGGCGCGTCCGACTACGTGCCCAAGCCCGTCGACGTCGACCGGCTGCTCGAGCGGCTGCGCGGATGGCTCATGCGCGGCCGCGGCGGGGGCACAGAACGAACGAGGGGCGTGCCGGCCCCGGAGTCCCGAGACGCCCAGGAGACGTGATCGATGGCTGACCGCGCCAGGGTCCTGCTGGTCGACGACCGCGAGGAGAACCTGATCGCTCTGGAGGCGATCCTCAGCTCGCTGGACGTCGTGCCCATACGGGCCCGGTCCGGGGAGGAGGCGCTGAAAGCCCTCCTGTCGACCGACTTCGCCCTCATCCTGCTCGACGTACGCATGCCGGGCATGGACGGCTTCGAGACCGCCGCGCACATCAAGCGGAGAGAGCGCACCAGGAACATCCCGATCATCTTCCTGACCGTGGTCGACAGCGCCCCCGACTACGCCTTCCGTGGGTACGCCGCCGGGGCGGTCGACTACCTCACCAAGCCGTTCGACCCCTGGGTGCTGCGCGCCAAGGTCGCCGTGTTCGTGGAGCTCTACACGATGAACCGGCGGCTCTCCGAGCAGGCGGCACTGCTGCGCGAACGCCTGTCGAACGAGTTGCCGGACGGCGGCGACCACGCCTCCGTACTGGCCGAGCTGGCCGGCCGCGTCACCGCCGTCGAGGACGAGCTGCGGCGGGTGCGCGAACTGGCGGACAAGTCCGCCGACGCGCCCCTCAACGGCGCGGTCGCCGAACTGACCGAACGCGTCGCCCAGCTCCGGGCCGGCTTCGACGCCCTCGGCTGAGCCACACGTGCCGTGACCTGACGTACGGGCGCGGGGTGCGCCGCGCCATGGGCCGCCCTGGCAAGGACAGCCGCCGGGTCAGCGGCGGGCGCGCTCGAGGGCGTCCCAGAAGCCGCGGCGCAGGGCGTGCCTGACCTCGTCGTGCAGCAGGAAGTCGATCGGCAGCGAGGACCCCTGCAGGAGGCGGGCCTCGAGGTCGGACGGCATCCGGGGCTTGCGGGCGAGCACGGCCTCCAGCCACAGCGCGGGGGCGTCGCGGGCGACCGACTCGCCGAAGTCGTGCCCCTCCTTGTGCGCCGCCTTGACCGCCTCGGCGAGCGTCGTGGTGCCTCCGGTCTGCACGGGCACCGGAGCGGGCTGCGGGCCCGTGTACGGCCCCAGCTGTGAGGGAGAGTAGGCGGCGTGGCCGGAGCCGTACTGCTGGCTCTGCACCGGGCTGCTCGGCGGCGGCTGTGCCCCCGGGGGCGGCGACGGCGGGGTGGACGCCCGGGGAGCCGGCAGCGGTGTGCTCACGGACGGCTGAGCCTGGCGCGGCGGAGCGGGCTGGGCGGGCGGCTGCTGGGACTCCGGCGAGTACCCGTTGTAGGCCGGCGGGGACGGCTGCGCCGGAAGAGCCGGACGCGCGTGGGCGGCGGAGGACCGCCCGCCGCTGTGTGCACCCGTCCCGTGTGCGCCCGCGCCCTGGGAGCCGATGCCTTGAGAGCCGGCGCCGTGGGAGTCACTGCCGTGGGCGCCGCTGCCGTGGCTGCCCACGCCGTGCGACCCGGCGCTGTGGCTTCCCGTGCCCGGTGTCCCCGTGTGTGTCCCCGTGGGGTGCGGTTGGGTGGCGTTCGAGGCCGCTCCGGAAGCGCTCAGGTGGTCCTGCGGCGGGGTGCCGTGCGCTCCCGTCACCGCCCCACCGTGCAGGCCGGTGGCGTGGCTACCCTGCGAGGGTGTCCCGTTCTGGTGGGAACCGTTGAGGTGGGTCCCGTTGGACAGCGAGCCGTTTCCGCCGTGGGGGACGAGGCCGTTGCCGTGGGACTGGCCGTTGCCGACGCCGGGGCTCGGGTCCGCCCCGGTGAGCATCGTGACGAACGGCCGGAGATGGCCGCTCCCGATCTCGATGAGGTCGTCGCACTCCTGCCGCAGGGTGCGCGCCGCCGACCATGCGCCGTCGGTGGCGATCTGCATGACGGTGACGCGGATGCCGAGGTCCTGCGCGTCGCTCACCACCTGGGTGAGGTCCTCGTCGCCGCTGACCACGACCGCGTCGCAGACCGCGTTGTTGCGCGCCAGCGTCATGAGGTCACGGTGAACCTGGGCGTCCACGCCTTCCCTGCGGCCCGGCCGGATGCGGCCGAGACGGAGCTTGAGCCCGGGGATGTCCGCCAGCACGTCGTGCTCCGGCGTACGGCGGCCCTCGACGGTCGCCTCGTACCAGTAGCAGCGCAGAAGCGGCAGGCCCGTCCGCTCTCTTGACAAGGTCGTCAGGAACTGCAGCAGGCTCGGATAGTCCCAGGAGACGGCCTCGCGATGGCGGGTCCCATGGACGGCCATCGCGCCGTCTGCCAGCAAGTAGCCGGCGTCAACGAACAGCGCGCAGCGATCCACGCGACACCGCCCTTCCTACGTGGCCCTCTCAGGGTAGTCAAGCGTGTGTTCCCGCGAGGCTGATTCCCGGCGATTCAGCCCTCGCCCGCCTGGTGGGGGGATCGGGACGCCAACACCCCTGGGGTCGGAAGCGTTCACGCCGACCGTACCAGTTTGTCCAGGTATCGCCTCCCACCAATTTGTTATCGCACGACCGCCCTTGGACGGATACGGGCCGCGGAGCCCGTGAACACGCCGGACGGTGACGGTCGGGCATCCCAGTCAGGGGATGTCAAGACCACGTCCGTGCGCTCACGACCGCGACGCCGAAGAAGACGGGGTCGCGTCTGGTGGCCAGTTGGAGCGCGGGGTGGGGTCCCAGGAGGGCGTGGAGCGTGTCGACCGCGACACCTCCGGGATCCGCGCGGCCCAGGACGCCCGAACCGCGCCGGTCCTCACGATCCCCCATGGTGACGACGCCCGCCCTGACCCCCTCGCCGTTCCAGACCATCAGATCGATCCGCGCGGGCGCGCCGTCCGGGGCGAGGCCGTCGAGGGGGAGCCGCAGGGCCCTCTCCTCGTTCCCGATCACCGCCGCGGCGTCCAGCACCACCGCCCGCGTGTACGGCTGCCGCACGTCCGCGGCCATCACCACCAGGCCCCAGGCGGAGTGCCGGACCGTACCCGCACGCGCCGGGGCGCCCGCGACCCACCAGCGGCCCCCGCCCGCCGCACGGACGAGAGAGGTCACCTCGGCGAACGCCTGATAACCGGAACCGCTCGGCAGGTCCCGCCGGGCGACCTCGGCGGCGTGCAGGGTCGCGTATCCGGGCCTTCCCGGAGCGCGCACCCGGATGTCCTGCGCGGGAACCGCCCCCCGGCCGCCGCCCGCCCAGTAGAGGCCCGCCCACAGCACGTGGCCTCCGGCCGGCAGGTCGAGATCGGCGCAACTGGACGTGCCCGTCGAGGGGTCCCTGTCGAGATCGACCGGCACGCTGACGCCCGGGCTCCGGCCGCGGCCGCCCGAGGCGGCTCCGCAGGGGCCGGACGACGCGGCGGAGCCCACGAGCACGTTGCCGACGACCCGGGCGGCGAGGCGGCCGTCCGCGGCGAAGCGCGCCGCCGCGCCCGAGGCGCGCACTCCCACGGTCGATTGGGCGGTGCTCTCCAGCCGCCCCGCCCGCACCCGCACCGTGAACGCCCGTCCCGTGGGCGCGTCCGCGGCCACCGCCACCTTCAGGAAGATCGCCGTGACCTCACCGGCGGCGAGCGGTCCCCGAGCACACCGCACCAGACGTCCCGACGCCTCACACGACCAGCCGTCGCCCGCTCCGCTCCGCGTCCGCGCGTCGCCCGCACCCCTACCCGCCGCGCGCTCCTGATCGGCGCTGTCACGCGCCGCGCCGTCCTTCCGCACGCCGTCCTGCCGCGCGTCGTTCCGCATCGCCTCGTTCTGGGCTGGGTCCGCGCCCCCACCCGCCGCGCGCTCCTGATCGGCGCTGTCACTCGCCGCGCCGTCCTCCCGCACGCCGTCCTGCCGCGGGTGGTTCTGCCCGAGGGCGCCCGGCTTCGCCTCGTGGCCCCGCCCGCCGCGCCCGTCCTGGTCCAGGTAGCGGACGCCGGGTGGCAAGGTCACCGTCGCGGTGACGTCACCGGTGGCGGCGTCGCCCGCGTTGCGCAGCCGTACGGCGACGAGCCCGGGCTGGCCGCGCAGCAGGGCGCCGAGCGGATCGACGGCGACGGCGAGCGCCTCCTTCGCCTTCCCGGGGCTCCCTGCTCCCTTCGCCTTCCCCGGGCTCCCTGCTCCCTTCGCCTTCCCCGGGCTCCCTGCTCCCTTCGCCTTCCCCGGGCTCCCTGCTCCCTTCGCCTTTCCCAGGCTGCCTGCGGCCTTCTGGGCGCCGGTGTCGCTCCGGCCCGTCGATCGGGCACGCTCCCCGGCCTGCGAGCCGCCCGGCCGTGCGAGCGGGGTGCGCCGTGTGGCGGCGTGGCGGGCCTGTGGCTCGCGCCGGTCACGAGTCGCCCCCGGCTCCTGCCGCGACCCCGCCCGCGCGCCGCCCTGCGCCTCAGCCCGGGTGCCGGCCTGGGCACGGGCCTGCTCGGGATGTTCCTGGTAGGGATGCCGGGAGAGCTGACCCCGCACCCGTTGCCGTTCGGGAACCGGACCCCGCGCAGCGTCCGCGTGGCCGGAACCCTGCTCGCGGCGCGGGAGGGCCGTGACCGTCCTGGGCTCCCGCACCGGGCGGCCGCTCGCCGGACGCCGGTTCGCCCGTCCCCCGCCGTCTGCGCCGGCAGCCGCGTGCTCTCCGCCCTCGCGGCCGGGGCGATCCTCACCCGCGTGGCCGGAGGCGGGCGGCGTTCCCGTGGTCTCCTCGCGCGGTGACCGCCGATCGGTGCCCGGGCCGGCCCTGCCGGTGATCTCGGGCATGCCGAGGGCGATGCCCGCGCCCGGCTGGTCGGCGGCGCTCCCGGACGTCCTCGGGTGCGGCCTCGGCCGGTCGTACGGAAACGGAGTCCCCGCGGATTCGGTGTCACCGGCGGCGGTCCGCGAAGAGGCGGCGCCGTCCGCGGGCCGCGGACGGTCCAGGGCCCGTTCCCCGGAGCGGCCCGCGGACAGCGTCTCCATCGGCTGGGCGACGAGCAGGAAGGCGGCGGTCGCGAGGCCGGCCACGGCGATGCCTCCCAGCACCGCCCGATGCGGCGTCGGCATGCTCCGCACCAGTGCCGACAGCCGCGCCAGCGCCGCCCGCACCCGGACGTACGCCGCCCTCGGCAGCGCGCCGGCCTTCCCGTACACGCGCCGGATCGTCGTCCGCGTCCCGCCGTATGCCGCCCCCGGCAGCGCGCCCGCCTTCCCGTACAGACGCCGGGCCGTCGTCCGCGCCCTGCCGTACGCCTCTCGGAGCAGCGCGTGCGCCCGCCCCGCGGGCCGGTCCCGCGCGCCCCGCAGGACTCTCCTCATGCGGCGGTCCGCACGGCTTTTCACCATCCCCACGTGGTGGCGGGCCGCCTCCAGCCGCGCCCGTGCCCCGCCGTACGACCGCGAGCGCGCGGTGGTGGCGGTGGCGAGATCGGCGAGGTAGTCGTCCACGGCCGGCCCGGCGACCAGCTGGCCGACGACGGCCCGCAACTCCTGGGTGAGATCGACCAGCTGGAGGAAGACCGACCGGCAGTCGATGCACTCGGCCACGTGGGCGTCGACCGCGGCGGCCTCCCCCTTGGGCAGACCGCTCTCGAGATAACGAAGGATCATCGACACGATCGGCCGGCACTCGGCCCGGGGACCGTCCTCCAGGTGCAGCCGCACGTACGCCTCCCGCAGGCCCCGGCGGGCCCTCCGGGTGAGGTCGGCCGCGGCCCTGCCCGACAGGCCGACCAGCGGGCCCGCGTCGGCGGGACCGCCGCCCTCGATCTCCACGTGCCACAGCAGCGCGCGCCAGCGCTCCGGCAACGAGCGGTACGCCCGGGCGAGCGGCGAGCGCTCCAGCCCGGCGAGTTCTGGATCCACGTAGAGGGAGTCACCGTCGGCCAGGTCGACCACTCCGGTGGCGGCGTAGCGACGCAGCGACCCGAGGAGATAGGGCCGGAACGCGGACGCGGGGCCGTCGCCCCGCCGCACCACCTCCAGGACCCTCGCGAAGGTCTCGGCGAGGAGGTCCTCCACCGCGTCCTCGCTCTGCGCGATCCGCCGCGCCAGCGACCGCGCGGCGACCGAATGCCGCCGGTAGAGCGTCCCGAAGGCCGCCGTGTCCCCTCCCCGCACGGCCTCGAGCAGTTCCATGTCGGTATGCCGGACTTCTCTACGCATTGCGACCTCGCGATTACGATGAGTTGCACGGCGATACATTCCGCAGTCCGTGTCCTGGCTAAACCGCTGAGACCTCTTTACTCTCCGTAGTCGTCGCACGCCGCCGTCCGGCCGCCGGACCCGTACGGCCCGCACGGCGTGACCGGCCGTACGCTGAGCCTCATGAGTGACCGCGAGAGACTGCTGGACGAGATCAAGAACAAGGGCATCGTGCACGGCCGGGTCGTGCTGTCCTCCGGCAAGGAGGCCGACTGGTACGTCGACCTGCGCCGCATCACCCTGGACGGGGTGGCGGCGCCGCTCGTGGGCCGCGTGATGCTGGATCTGACCGAGGACCTGGGCTACGAGGCGGTCGGCGGTCTCACGCTGGGCGCCGATCCGGTGGCGACGGCGATGCTGCACGCCGCGGCGGCCCGCGGACGCACGCTCGACGCGTTCGTGGTGCGCAAGGCGGGCAAGGCGCACGGCCTGCAGCGCAGGATCGAGGGCCCCGACGTCGCCGGACGCCGGGTGCTGGCGGTGGAGGACACGACCACGACGGGCGGGTCCGTGCTCACCGCCGTGGAGGCGCTGCGCGAGGCCGGCGCCCAGGTCGTGGGCATCGCGACGATCGTGCACCGGGGCGGCGACGAGGCGCTGGCCGCCACCGGTGTGCCGTATCGCTCCGCCTACTCCCTCACTGACTTGGGGATCGCTTCACACTGAACGCCTGCCGCTCGCCGGGCGGCCCGGGGGATCTGGCGGTTCCGTTCTCGAAGACCTGAACCGTGCTCGCGTCGTCGAGGACGACGTCGAGCTCGGGCTGGAAGTAGGACGCCTGCTCGCCCCGGGCCAGGTCCCGGTCGATGAGCACGTCGCCGCCGGGCACCCGGACGAACACGGGGCACCGGTCGGACTGGCACACCACGCGCACGGTGGGCACGCGGGGCGCGGAGGGCTCCGCGGAAGGCTCGGCGGAGGGCTGCGCCGACGGGGTGGAGGACGCGCCGGCCGCGGGCTCCTCCGATCCGAGCGTGGACAGCAGCGCCCTCGCGCCGATCACGACGACGGCGAGCAGCAGCACGACCGCCAGGCCGACCAGCGCCAGCCTGGCTATACCGAGGGGATCAGACCTGTGGCGTCCCACAACCGGGAGAGTAGCGGTTGTGAGGCATATCTCAGTACTCGTCGGTCACTTCTTGTGCGTTAGCACTTCCCGCAGGTCACCCGCCTGCGAGGAGCGACGTCACCGGTCGGCGTGGTGGCGGCCCTTGGGGACGGCGGTGGCGGCCCGGCGGTTCTTCATCACCTCGCGCACGATCGGGATGACCGACAGCAGGACGATGACGAAGACACCGGGAAGGATGAACCTGTCGATGCCCTCGACCTTGCTGCCCAGGAAATAACCGAGCAGCAGCAGCGCCTCGACCCAGACGACGCCGCCGACGACATTCCAGACGAAGAACCGTCGCGCGTCCATCTCCAGGACGCCGGCCACCGGGTTCATGAAGGTGCGGACGATCGGCATGAACCGCGCGGCGACCACGGCCTTGGCGGGGCCGAACTTCTCGAAGTAGTACTCCGCCTTCTCGACGTGCTCCCTCTTGAACAACCGCGAGTCGGGCTTGTCGAACATCCTCCTGCCGACCTTCGCCCCCAGGAAGTGGCCCAGCTGCGCCCCCGCGACCGCCGCCAGCGGCGCGCCGATCAGCAGGGTGGGCAGCGACAGGGGCGCGATCCCGAATCCGTGCGCCGCGGCCGCGGTGCTGAAAATTCCAGCGGTCACCAGCAGCGAGTCGCCGGGCAGGAAGAACCCGACGAGCAGCCCCGTCTCTGCGAATACGATGGCGATGACGCCGATCGTCGCGAAGGCGCCGAGCATGCTCAGCCACCACTTCGGGTCAATAAGGTCCAAGAGCACGTCCACGGGGCGAGCCTACCTGTCCCCGATGAGATGAGACTGAGAAGCGGCAGAGCTGTGGAAAACCGTGAATCGCGGAATGACCGCGGCTTTCCCGGCGCCGTGAACCGGCCCGGCTTTCCCGATCGGCCCGGCCTTCGGGATACTTGCCACGCCGCATACCGTCAGAAGGAGATGACTTCGCATGCCTATCGCGACTCCAGAGGTCTACGCCGAGATGCTCGACCGCGCCAAAGAGGGCGGCTTCGCGTACCCGGCGATCAACGTGACCTCGTCGCAGACCCTGCACGCCGCGCTGCGCGGCTTCGCGGAGGCGGAAAGCGACGGGATCATCCAGGTGTCGACCGGTGGCGCGGAGTTCCTCTCCGGCACCACCGTGAAGGACATGGTCACCGGGTCGGTGGCGTTCGCCGAGTTCGCCCGCGTGGTCGCCGAGAAGTACCCGGTGACGGTGGCGCTGCACACCGACCACTGCCCGAAGGACAAGCTCGGCTCGTTCGTCCGCCCGCTGCTGGAGATCTCCGCCGAGCGCGTCGCGCGCGGCCAGGACCCGCTGTTCCAGTCGCACATGTGGGACGGCTCCGCCGTGCCGCTGGACGAGAACCTCCAGATCGCCTCCGAGCTGCTCGACAAGACCGCCGCCGCCAAGGTCGTCCTCGAGATCGAGATCGGCGTCGTCGGCGGTGAGGAGGACGGCATCGTCGGCGAGATCAACGAGAAGCTCTACACGACGCCGGAGGACGCGCTGGCCGTCGCCGAGACCCTCGGCCTGGGCGAGCGCGGCCGCTACATCGTGGCCGCCACGTTCGGCAACGTCCACGGCGTGTACAAGCCGGGCCACGTCAAGCTGCGCCCGAGCGTGCTCAAGGAGATCCAGGACGCCGTCGGCGCCAAGTACGGCAAGGAGAAGCCGTTCTCGCTGGTCTTCCACGGCGGCTCCGGCTCCACCCTGGAGGAGATCCGCGAGTCGATCTCGTACGGCGTGGTGAAGATGAACATCGACACCGACACGCAGTACGCCTTCACCCGCCCGATCGTGGACCACATCTTCCGCAACTACGACGGCGTGCTGAAGGTCGACGGCGAGGTCGGCAACAAGAAGGCCTACGACCCGCGCGCGTACGGCAAGTCGGCCGAGGCCGGCATGGCCGCGCGCATCGTCGAGGCGTGCCAGCAGCTCAAGTCCGCGGGCACCAAGCTCAAGTGACGCCCTCCCCGGCCGTACGGCCGGGGACCGTGCCACCCGCCCCGGACGCAGGACCAGGGAAAAGGCGGGAACGGAAGATCCATTCTTGTATCGATCTCCGTTCCCGCCGGGCGGCCCATACCCCTGTGCGTGTTCGGCAGGTAGAACTGTCCACATGGAAACGCACGAGAACCTCCTTGCCGGCCCGCCGCCCACCCTGCTGCCGGACAACCCCGAGGCGCGGCAGATGCTCGAGTCGGGTGCCAAGGCGGCCGACGTGGCCGCGCGCTTCCCCGCCTACTCCGCGGCCTGGGGCGCCCTGGCGGACGACTACTTCGCGGCGGGCCACGCCGTCACCTCGTACGCCTTCGCGCGTACCGGCTACCACCGAGGGCTCGACCAGCTCCGCCGGGCCGGTTGGAAGGGCCACGGGCCGATCCCCTGGGAGCACGAGCCGAACCAGGGGTTCCTGCGTTGCCTGAACGCCCTCGCCCGGGCCGCGAACGCCATCGGCGAGAGGGACGAGGCCGAGCGCTGCGCCCAGTTCCTGCGTGACAGCAGCACGGCCGCCGCGGAGGCGCTGACGGCCAATCACTGACGGACTTCCGTACACGGAGCCCCGGCCGCGGTCCCCGTCTCGCGAGTTAAGACCGCGTTCACCCGCGGCATGCCCCTCGGGTAGTCTCTGTGTGCAAGAGGCCCCTGCGCGCTTGCGTCAGGGGCTTTCGTCTTGGTGCGGGAGTTAGACCATGCCGGCTGTCGTTCTCGTTGGCGCCCAGTGGGGCGATGAGGGCAAGGGGAAGGCCACCGACCTGCTGGGTGGTGACGTCGACTACGTCGTGCGTTACCAGGGTGGCAACAACGCGGGCCACACCGTCGTCATCGGCGACCAGAAGTACGCGTTGCACCTGCTCCCGACGGGTGTGCTGTCGCCCGACGTGGTGCCGGTCATCGGCAACGGGGTGGTCGTCGACCCCGGCGTGCTGCTGAGCGAGATCGACGGGCTGGCCGAGCGGGGCATCTCCTGCGAGCGGCTGCTGATCTCCGCCAACGCGCACCTGATCATGCCGCAGCACAAGGCCATCGACAAGGTCAGCGAGCGCTTCCTCGGCAAGGCCAAGATCGGCACAACCGGCCGCGGCATCGGCCCGGCGTACGGCGACAAGATCTACCGCATGGGCATCCGGGTGCAGGACCTGCTCGACCCCGGCATCCTCGGCAAGAAGATCGAGGCCGCGGTGGGCGAGAAGAACCAGATCCTCACCAAGATCTACAACCGCCGTGGGCTCGACCCGGCGAAGGTGCTGGAGGAGTACCTCGGCTACGCCGAGCGGCTGCGCCCGCACATCGCCGACACCTCGCTCGTGCTCTCGCGGGCGCTCGACCAGGACAAGGTCGTGCTGCTGGAGGGCGGGCAGGGCACGCTGCTCGACATCGACCACGGCACCTACCCCTTCGTCACCTCCAGCTCGCCCACCTCGGGCGGCGCCTGCGCCGGCTCGGGCATCCCGCCGACCCGCCTGACCAGGATCATCGGCATCCTGAAGGCGTACACGACCCGTGTGGGCTCCGGGCCGTTCCCGACCGAACTGCTGGACGAGCAGGGCGACTGGCTGCGCCAGACCGGCGGCGAGTACGGCGTGACCACCGGCCGCAACCGCCGCTGCGGCTGGTTCGACGCGGTCATCGCGCGGTACGCCACCCGGATCAACGGCGTGACCGACTTCTTCCTGACCAAGCTCGACGTGCTGTCCGGGCTGGAGCGGATCCCGGTCTGCGTCGCCTACGACGTCGACGGCGTCCGCCACGACGAGATCCCGATGACGCAGACCGAGTTCCACCACGCCACGCCGGTCTACGAGGAGCTGCCCGGCTGGCAGGAGGACATCACCAGCGCCAAGACGTTCGACGACCTGCCGCCGAACGCGCAGGCGTACGTCAGGGCGCTGGAGGAGATGAGCGGCGCCCCGATCTCCGCCATCGGCGTCGGCCCGGGCCGGACCCAGACCATCCAGATCCGTTCCCTCATCTGATGATTCGTGGCGTACGCGCCCGGAATCGGAGGGTTCCGGGCCGCGGACGGGCGAGGCGGTAAGGTACGCCGCTGTGCATGGATACGTTGAGCTGCACGGGCATCGTGGAGCCCGGGGCCTGAGGCCCGAGAACACCCTGCCCGGCCTGGCCTTCGCGCTGGAGCTGGGGGTCGACGCGCTGGAGTTCGACGTCGCCATGTCCGCGGACGGGCAGCTCGTGCTCACCCACGACCTGCACGTGTCCCCGGTGACCAGCGCCGACACCGGGATGGCCGCGCCGGGGGACGAGATGTTCCCCTACGTCGGCAAGCCGATCATCGCGCTCGCACTGCCCCAGTTGCGGACCCTCGACGTCGGCGTACGCCTGCCGGAGCGGCCGGACGACCGCTTCGCGCTCACGCAGGTGCCGCTGCCGGACACCCGGATGCCGACGCTCGGAGCGGTGCTCGGCCTGATCGGCGCGCTCGGCGCGGATCACGTGCGCCTCCACGTCGAGCTGAAGTCCGATCCCACCCGTCCCGACCTGTGCGCCGACCCGCGCCGGTTCGTCGAGGAGGTCGTGCACGAACTCGACCGGCACGACCGGCTGTCGAGGGCGTCCCTGCTCAGCTTCGACTGGCGCGTCCTGGAGATCGCCAGGCCGATGGTCGAGCGGCGCTACGCCCTGGTCGAGCGCGACACGATGACTCCCGCCTGGATGAACGGCATCCGCCTCGGCGAGGCCGGCGGCGACCTCGCGGCGGCGGCCGCGGCGGTGGGGGCGACGACGCTGTCCCCCGACCGCGTGCTCGTCGACGAGGCGCTGATGGCCGGGGCGGCCCGGCAGGGCCTGCCGGTCGTGGTGTGGACGGTCAACGAGCCCGACGAGGCCGCCCGCCTGATCGACATGGGCGTGGCCGGCATCGTCACCGACTACCCCGACCGCATGCGCCGCCTGTGGAAGGCCCGCGGCCTGTCGCTGCCCGATCCCGTGACCCCGCTGAGGACAGTGGGAGCCTGAGGCCCAGCCCTCCGCGGCCGGACAGGGGAAGAGCCCCGCCCGGGCCTTCGACGGCCGGGACGGGGCTCCAGGGTCACCCACAAGAATGGCTTGCACAGCCGATTACCAGCCAACAGCATCGGACCGTGCGCGTCAAGTCGCTGAGCGTCACCCGGGCCGGCGTGTCGCGCGCGTTCACTCCTCCACGGTCACTCCTCCACGGAGAGCGCGCCGGACGGGCAGAGCTGGACGGCCCTGTTCACGGCGGGCCCGAGGGCGGCCGGGGGCTCGGCGTCGAGCACCACGACCGTCCCGTCGTCCTCGCTCTGGTCGAACACCTGGGGCAGCGTGAGCGCGCACATCCCCGCACCGACACACCGGCCGGCGTCCGCCTTGATCTTCATCGTTCCCCCAGCGACTTTCCTCACCAGAGCACCGGCAGGCGGTGCACACCGTAGATCGCCATTTTGGACCGCAGCGGCACCTCCCGCGCCGGCACGGCCAGGCGCAGGTTGGGGAAGCGGCGCAGCAGAGCGGGATAGGCGATGCGCATCTCGATCCGGGCGAGTTGCTGGCCCAGGCACTGGTGGATGCCGTGCCCGAAGCTCAGGTGCCCGTGCGCCGGCCGGGTCACGTCGAGGTTGTCACCGCCCTCGAACCGCCCGGGATCGCGGTTCGCCGCCCCCAGGGACAGCGTCACCGACTCGCCCGCCCTGATCAGGGCGCCGCCGATCTCCACGTCCTCCAGGGCCGTACGGGTCGGCCCTATGTGCACGATGCTGAGGTGGCGCAGCAGTTCCTCCACCGCGTTGTCGACGGCGGCCGGGTCGTCCCGCACGACGGCGAGCTGTCCGGGGTTGGTCAGCAGCGCGAACGTGCCGAGGCCGAGCATGTTCGCGGTCGTCTCGTGCCCTGCGATGAGCAGCAGCAGCGCCACGCCGCCGAGCTCCTCGGTCGTCAGCTCCCCGCCCATGACCAGACCGCTCAGCATGTCGTCGTCCGGCTCCTTCGCCTTCAACGCGACGAGGCCGTGCAGGTAGGAGAGCAGATCCTGCACCGCCGCCCGGACGTCCTCCATCGACGAGTCCAGGTTCACCAGCACCGCCGAGTCGCGCTGGAACTTCTCCCGGTCCTCGTACGGCACGCCGAGCATCTCGCAGATCACCAGCGAGGGGATGGGCAGTGCGAAGGACTCGACGAGGTCGGAGGGGGCGCCCTCGCGCTCCATCGCGTCGAGCCGGCTCTCGGTGATCTCGTGAATCCTCGGTTCGAGCTGCTTCATCCGCCGTACGGTGAACTGGCCGGTCAGGAGGCGGCGGTAGCGGGTGTGCTCGGGGGGATCCATGCGCAGGAAGAACCCCGGGGTCAGCGGCTCCTTGTTGAACTCGCCGCGCTGGGGGATCGGCGAGTGCAGCAGTTCGGGGCGGGTGCTGAAGCGGTTGTCGGCCAGGATCGCGCGTGCCTCGGCGTAGCCGGTCACCAGCCAGCCCTCGTGCCCGTCCGCGTACGTCATCCGCTGGACCGGCGCCTCGTCGCGGCGGCGCGCCAGTTCGTCCGGTGGATCGAAGGCACGTTCGCGCGCCAGGGGGAAAGTCGCCAACCGGGGTGTCGCCTCTGTCATGACACGCTCCTGCGAGAGTGGAAACGGTCGATGTGTCGAGCGGCCCGCTCCCCCCACCTAACAACATCATCTGACATACCGCAATGACCGATTGCTCATGATTGCGGTCATGAAGCGTACGTGTTGAGGCGAATACCGCTGGTTGTCAGCGCGTCGTCCACGGCCGGAGCTTGTCGGGGTTGAGGATCGCCCAGATGTGCGTGATCCGGTCGCCTGCGATATCGAACGCCATCACCGACACGGTGACGCCCTCCTGCCGGGCCACCAGACCGGGCTGGCCGTTGACCGTGCACTCCAGGATCGTCACCCCGGGCACCGCACTGGCCCGATCCACGAAGAACCGGGCGATCCGCTCGGCGCCCTCGACCGGACGGGGCTCGGCGCCGACGAGTCCGCCGCCGTCGCCGGTCGCCGTGGCGCCGGGGGCGAGAAGGCCGATGAGGGCGTCGATGTCCCCGGCCTCCCACGCCTGCTTGAAGTCCCTCACGATGCCGGCGCGCCGGGCCGCCGGGGTCGCGGGGGCCTGTGCGTCACGGATGCGGCGGCGGGCCGAGGAGGCCAGCTGGCGGCAGGCCGCCGGGGTGCGGCCGACGATCTCGGCCACCTCGGCGAAGGAGTAGCGGAAGACGTCGTGCAGGACGAACGCGACCCGCTCGGCCGGGGTCATCGAGTCGAGCACGACGAGGAACGCCATACTGACCGACTCGTCCAGGGTGACCCGGTCGGCCGGGTCGGCGGTGATGCCCGGCCGCCCGTCGGTCCACTCCGCGGGCTCGGGCAGCGGCTCGGGAATCCATTCCCCCACGTAGCGCTCCCGCCGGGCCCGTGCCGAGCCGAGCAGGTCGAGGCAGATGCGACTGGCGACCGTCGTCAGCCAGCCGCCGGGGGACTCGACGGCCTCCTGCCGCTGCCGCGACATGGCGTACCAGCGGGCGTAGGTCTCCTGCACGACGTCCTCGGCGTCGGCCAGGGAGCCGAGGAGCCGATACGCGAGGTTGATCAGCCTGCGCCGCTCGTTCATGATCACGCCCAGGCTCGGGTCGAGCCCTTCCGGCTCGGACTGGATCGTCATGGTGTCTCCGGCCCCCCTTGGTCGCATCCGTCCTCACTGGGTTCGACGAGACGTCCGGCCCAACTGTGAGGTCGCGGCGTCGCCTCACATAGCGAGGGGGTGTGTCGTCGTACCGCTGAGACCGACCCCGGTGGAGAGGAAACCGATCATGGAGCCCGTGAACGTCGCGATCATTTACTACAGTGCCACGGGCACCGTGCACGCCTTGGCGCGAGCCGCCGCCGAGGGCGCGGAGAAGACCGGCGCACACGTGCGGCTGCGGCCCCCTGTGGTACCAGGGCAAGCTCGCGGACAAGGTGTACTCGGCCTTCACCGCCTCCAGCACCGCCCACGGCGGACAGGAATCCACCCTCCTGGCGTTGGGGAACACGTTCTACCACTGGGGCGGCGTCATCGTGCCCCCCGGCTACACCGACCCCGTCCAGTTCAAGTCAGGCAATCCGTACGGCACCTCTCACGTGTCCGGTGAGGGCGCACCCGGCGAGGTGTCCTTGCAGGCGGCCCGTCACCAGGCCCGCCGCGTCGCCCGCACCGCGGCCTTGCTGAAGGGCGGCCGCGCCGCCTGATCGGCACTTGCCGATGCCTGATCCGGCACAGGCGCGTCCTGGAGAGGGGGAGACGCCCACCGGGACGCGCGTGGGCGGCGGCCGAGGCTGACGGCACGCCTCCGGGCGCGTCCCCGGGGGAAGGGCGGTCAGAGCCAGCCGTTACGGCGGAAGGCGCGGTGCAGGAGCGTGCACGCGACGACCATCACGCCGAGCACGACGGGGTAGCCGTACACGGACTTGATCTCGGGCATGTGGTCGAAGTTCATCCCGTAGATCCCGGCGATCATCGTGGGGACCGAGATGATCGCCACCCATGAGGAGATCTTGCGCATGTCCTCGTTCGCGAGGGCGTTGGAGCGCGCCAGCGCGGCCTGGAGGATCGAGTCGGACAGCTCGTTGGACGCCTGGACCTGCTCGCACACGCGGGACAGGTGGTCGCCGACGTCGCGGAAGTACTCACGCATCTCGGAGGGGATGCTGCGCCGCTGGGGAAGGGCGTTGAAGGGGGTCTGGAGCGGTCCGACCGCCCGCTTGAGCTCCAGCATCTCGCGCTTGAGCTGGTAGATCCTGTTGATGTCGCGGGAGCTGACCTCGGCGAAGACGGCCGCCTCGACCTCTTCGAGCTCGGCCTGCATGAGGTCGGCCACCTGCAGGTACCTGTCCACGACGTGGTCGGCGATGGCGTGCAGGACACCCGTCGGGCCGCGGTTGATCAGCTTCTGCTTCGACTCGAGCTTCTCGCGGATCTCGCCCAGCGGGCAGTAGCGGCCGTGCCGTACGGTCACCACGAAGTCGGGCCCGACGAACGCCATGATCTCGCCGGTGCCGATGATCTCGCTGCTCGCCGTCGACACCTCGTGGTCGAGGAACTCGACGGTCTTGAGCACCACGAACAGCGAGTCGCCGTACCGCTCCACCTTGGGCCGCTGGTGGGCCTTGATGGCGTCCTCGACGGCGAGCGGGTGCAGGCCGAACACCTCCGCCAGCCACTCGACCTCGGGCGCGGCGGGCTCGTGCAGACCGACCCAGACGTACGCGTCGGGCATCTCGTTGGCCTCGTTGTGCTCGCGGACCAGCCGCACGGCCTCCGGTATGCCACCGGCGGCGACCTTCTTGCCTGCGACATAGGCGCCGAACTCGACGAGCGAGTTGCTCGGCGGCACGCAGCGGACGACGGGCTCGGCGTTCATCGACGCGGCGCCGATGTGCGTGGGCAGCACACGGGTGTGCCTGTTGATGCGGGGAAAGAGCAGAGAGGAGCGCATGGCGGTCCCTTCCCGCCCGAGCCGGCACGCTCTACGCGCGACGTGATGTCACCCCTTCATACAGGCGTGAGCTGCCCCTCGGGCTTCAGTTTCGGAGTGGTCGGGAATGCGCACGACGTACGTGCGCGAGCACGTACTGACGGGATCACCAGAATTCATCCCAGACCACCTCCAATCGCCACGAGACAGCGTGAAGCCTGGCTAACTTACCACATTGCCGCTCGGCGGCTTTTCCAGAGTACCCGCGTCAAGTGCCGTCGATCATGCACTTCTTGCCAAAAACAACCCGAGCAAACTAGCCATCGGTGTGTATCCCCACTTGAACCACCCCACTCAAGACAACCCTGAGGCGCCCGCGGGAGCCGCGAGGGGCGCGACCGTGGTCTGGACTGAGGTGACCTCAAGGCGCCCGAGCAGCCGAGCGAAGCGAGGCGGGAAACACTGCGACAATGGACGGGTGCGCGTACTTGTCATCGGTTCCGGGGGCCGCGAGCACGCTCTGTGCCGGGCCCTGCGGCTCGACCCCGCCGTCGAAGAGGTCCACTGTGCTCCCGGCAACGCCGGCATCGCCGACGTGGCCACCCTGCACCAGGTCACGGCGACCGACGGCGCGGCGGTGACCGCGCTCGCGGAGCGGCTGGGCGCCGACCTCGTCGTGATCGGTCCCGAGGCGCCGCTGGTCGCCGGCGTCGCCGACGCCGTCAGGGAGGCCGGGATCGCCTGCTTCGGGCCGTCGGCGCGGGCGGCGGAGATCGAGGGATCCAAGGCGTTCGCGAAGGACGTGATGACCGCCGCCGGAGTGCCGACCGCGCGCGCGTACACCTGCACCACGGAGGACGAGGCCGCGGCGGCGCTCGACGCGTTCGGCGCGCCGTACGTCGTGAAGGACGACGGCCTGGCCGCGGGCAAGGGCGTGGTCGTGACCGACAGCCGCGAGGAGGCCCTGGAGCACGCCAGGGCGTGCGGGCGGGTCGTCATCGAGGAGTACCTCGACGGCCCCGAGGTGTCGCTGTTCGCGCTGTGCGACGGCACGGACGCCGTGGCGCTGCAGCCGGCCCAGGATTTCAAGCGGGCCTACGACGGCGACAAGGGCCCCAACACCGGCGGCATGGGGGCCTACACCCCCCTGTCCTGGGCGCCCGAGGACCTGTCCGAGCGGGTCATGGAAGAGATCGTGCGCCCGACCGTGGCCGAGATGTCCCGGCGCGGCATGCCGTACGCGGGAGTGCTGTACGCCGGGCTGGCGCTGACCTCGGCCGGTCCCCGGGTGATCGAGTTCAACGCGCGGTTCGGCGACCCGGAGACCCAGGTCGTGCTCGACCGGCTGGAGACCCCGCTCGGCGGGCTGCTGCTGGCGTGCGCGACCGGCACGCTCGCCGGGCACCCGCCGCTGCGGTGGCGTGACGGCGCCGCCGTGACCGTGGTGCTCGCCGCGGAGAACTACCCGGCCGACCCGGTGAAGGGCGACCCGATCGCGGGGCTGCCGGTCACGGTCGAGGGCGCGTACGCGCTGCACGCGGGCACGTCCCTCGACGCGGAGAACCGGCTGGTGTCCAACGGCGGACGGGTCCTCAACGTGGTCGGCACGGGCGCGGACGTCGCCCAGGCCAGGGCGCGGGCGTACGAGGCCCTGGAGCAGATCACGCTGCGCGGCTCCCACCACCGCTCCGACATCGCGCTCGCCGCCGCGTCGTCCTGACACCCCGGCTCTCCCCCCTGCTCAACACGGGTGGGAGAGCTGGGAAGATGGGACTGTGAAGCACCTGCACTCCGGCAAGGTACGCGACCTCTACGAGATGCCCGACGGGCTGCTGCTGATGGTCGCGTCCGACCGCATTTCGGCCTTCGACTACGTGCTCGAACCCGGCATCCCCGACAAGGGAGAGATCCTCACCCGGTTGTCGCTGTGGTGGTTCGAGCAGCTCAAGGACGTCGTTCCGCACCACGTGGTCTCGACCGACGTCCCGGCGGAGTTCGCCGGTCGCGGAGTGCTGTGCCGCAGACTGCGGATGGTGCCGGTCGAGTGCGTGGCGCGCGGCTACCTCACCGGCTCGGGCCTGGTGGACTACCGCAGGGAGGGCGTCGTCTCCGGCGTGCGGCTCCCGGAAGGGCTCACCGACGGCTCGCGGCTGCCCGAGCCGATCTTCACACCGTCTTCCAAGGCCCCGATGGGCGAGCACGACGAGCCCATGACGTACGACGAGGTCGTGGCGGAGGTCGGCGGGGACGTGGCCGAGCGGCTGCGCCGGATCACCCTCGACGTCTACAGCCGCGGGGCCGAGATCGCATTGGAACGCGGCATCATTCTGGCCGACACCAAAATCGAGCTGGGTTTCGACGCCGACGGCGTGCTGACGCTGGGAGACGAGGTGCTGACGCCGGACTCCTCCCGCTTCTGGCCCCTCGACCAGTGGGAGCCGGGCCGCTCCCAGCCGTCGTTCGACAAGCAGTTCGTCAGAGACTGGCTGCTGTCCCCCGAGTCGGGCTGGGACAGGTCGTCCGGCGAGGCGCCCCCGCCGCTGCCCGACGAGATCGTCGAGCGCACCCGCAGCCGCTACGTCGAGGCGTACGAACGGCTCACCGGAGAGCGCTTCCGCGGCTGAATCACACAGGTCACACAAGTAGTCTCAAGTGACCCGTTCCCCCGCGTGTTCCGGGGGTAGTTCCACCCCCGAAACTCCCGGCACAGCGGCTACTCTAGGCCGATCGTCCTCGCCGACGACTCGGCCGCCGGCTGACGGGAGTCCCCCGCCTTTCCCCCATACATAGGAGTCGAACCCATGGTCCGTTACCGCGTGCGCGGTGGCAATGTACTGCGTGGAACCGCCTTCATCCAGGGCGCGAAGAACGCCGTACTGCCCATGATCGGGGCGGCGCTGCTCGCGTCCGAGGGCCGCACGGTGCTCCGGAACGTGCCCGTCATCGAGGACGTGCGCCGGGCCGTCGAACTCGCCCAGGCCGTGGGCGCGAAGGTGGAGTTCCACGAGAGCGAGCGGACGCTCGTCATCGACGCCTCCCGCCTGACCAGCCCGGTCCTGCCCGCGGAAATCGCCCGCCGGTTCCGGGGGTCGGTGCTGTTCGTCCCCGCGCTGCTCCACCGCCTCGGCGAGGCGATCATCGAGGGCATCGGCGGGTGCAACCTCGGCAGCCGCAACCTCGACTTCCACTACCTGGGCTACAAGCGCCTGGGCGCGATGGTGGACGAGGGCGAGTCGGTCATCCACATCAAGGCCGGCGGCCTGGTCGGCGCTCCGCTCTACCTCGACACCCCGTCGCACACCGGCACCGAGAACCTGATCATGGCCGCCGCGCTGGCGCGGGGCACCACCGTCATCGAGAACGCGGCCCTCGAACCCGAGGTGCTCGACGTCATCACGATGCTGAGCCGGATGGGCGCGCGTATCCGCGGCGGCGGCACGGGCTTCATCACGGTCGAGGGCGTGGACGAGCTGACCGCGGTCGAGCACACGGTCATGCCGGACCGGCTCGACGCGGGCGTGTTCGCGATGGCCGCGGCGATCACGGGCGGCGACGTGAGCCTGGTCGGCGCATCGCTGGAGCACCTCGGCGTGGTTCGGTGGAAGCTGGAGCAGATGGGCGTCGAATTCGAGCAGCACGGCGCCGTACTGCAGGTGCGCCGCAACCGCCCGCTGCGCCCGATCAACGTCATCACCGACACCTACCCCGGCTTCGCGACCGACCTGCAGTCGCCGCTGATGACCGTCGCCTGCCTCGCGGAGGGCTCCAGCTACATCCACGAGCGCATCTTCGACGGCCGCTTCGCACTGGCGGGCGAGCTGAACAAGATGAGCGCGAACGTCGAAGTCGAGGGCAGCCGGGCGGTCGTGCACGGCCCGACTCCGCTGCGCGGCACCGACGTGACGGCCCACGACCTGCGGTCGGGAATCGCCCTCGTGCTCGCCGGTCTCGCCGCGGAGGGTGAGACGACCATCGGGTCCGGATATCTCATCGACCGTGGGCACGCCGCGCTCGCCCAGCGTATGCAGGCACTCGGGGCAGATGTGGTGCGTGAAATTTCCACTTCGGACGGGGACTGAGTCCGGAAACCTTTACTAATGCCCTGACCAGGAGAGACCTTCCGAATTACGGAACCGCCGGGACTACCCAGAATGGTATTCCGGTAAATCTGGGCGTGACATTACGGCCTTAACCAGCGATCGTTCCAAAGAGAAGCCACAACAACGAGGGCGACGTGGGATGGGACGAACATTGGTCGAGCGCACGGAAGACACTGCGCGCGGGTCACGTCTGGGCACGGTGACACCCGACCTCACCATCGGCGTGGTGGGGTCGCACGATCTGGTCGAGCGGGTGATGCTCATGGGGCACTCGGCTGCCCCGGTGCCCTGCCGGCTGGTCGCCGCCGCGTACCGAGACGAGCAGGAGGCGGCGGACAAGGTGACCCGGCTCGGTCCGGGTGTGGACGCGTGTCTGTTCGCGAGCCCGGTGCCCTTCGAGCTCGCGCGGCGGGCCGGGGTGCTGACGATGCCCGCGACGCACGTGCAGCTCGGCGGGGCCGCGATCGTGGCGGCGATCGCGCGGGCCGCGCTGGATGAGCGAATCGATCCGCGCCGGGTGAGCGTCGACGTGCTCGGCCGGCCGGAGATCGACGAGGCGTACGCGGACCTCAACCTCTCCTCCGGAGAGGTGCACAGCCGGGACGAGCCGGGCCCGGTCGGCACGATCACGGCCTTTCACGAGCGGCTGCTCCGCCAGGGGGCCACGACGGGCGCGCTCACCTGCGTCCAGGGCGTGGCCGACCGGCTGACATCCGCCGGGGTGCCGGTGGTGCCGATACGGCCGACCTCCGCGGCCGTACGCACGGCGCTGCACACGGCGGCGCTGCTCGGCGCACGCCACCGGCTGGAGGAGTCGCAGCTCACGGTGGTGCTGGTCGAGGTGCCGACGCTACGCGAACCGGTTCGGCGGGCCGCGCCGCGCTACTGGCGTGACGAGCTGCGGCTGTCGCTGCACCGCCTGCTCGTGCAGGAGGCCAACCGGATCAACGCGAGCGTGTGGCCGATCGACGACCACAGCTACCTGGTGGTGGCCACCAAGGGCTCGATCGCGGCGGCCACCGACGGGTTCCGGATCCTGCCGTTCGCCGCCAGGATCCGCGAGGAGCTGGGCCTGGCCGTCGAGGTGGGTGTGGGGATGGGCCGCACCACGCACGAGGCCGAGACACACGCGAGGGGCGCGCTCGCCCGCACCCAGGGCGGCAAGCAGCCGCAGGGCTTCGCGGTGGACAGGGAGGGCCGCGCACTGGTGCCGCCGCCCCGGATGCCGCCCCAGCCCGGCGGGCCGATCAAGCCCAAGGGGGTCGAGGTGCTGGCGCGCCTGGCCGCCAAGCTGGAGGGTGGGGACACGGTCGTGGACGCGGAGGGCGCCGGGCGCATGCTCGGGGTGACCCCGCGTACGGCCAGGCGGTTGCTGCGCACGCTGGTTGACGAGGGACTCGCGTGGCCGCTTCCGCCGAACCGCACTCCCCAGCCGGGCCGGCCGCGTCAGCTCTACCGGCTCATCGTGGAGAAGCTGAACCGGTAATCAGCGTCCGGAAGCGACGCTCTATCGTCATGACCCATGGAACGGAACGGTCATGACGTACGGGTGTGGTTGGCCTTGGCGGCCGTGTACGTGGTGTGGGGCTCGACGTACCTCGGCATCGCCATCGCCATCCGGACCCTTCCGCCGATGACGAGCGGTGGTCTCCGTTTCGTCGCGGCGGCGCTGGTCCTCGGCGGGGTCCTGCTCGTCAGGGCCGTGCCGTTCAGGATGAGATGGCAGGAGTTCGGCGGCGCCGCGCTCGTCGGGCTCCTGCTCCTCGCCGGGGGCAACGGCATGGTCGCCGTGGCCGAGCAGCACATCTCCAGCGGCCTGGCCGCGCTGCTCGTCGCCTCGACCCCGCTGTGGCTGATCGTGCTCAGGACGGTCTTCCGCGACCGGCCGCACGTGCTGACGCTGGCCGGGGTGCTGGTCGGCTTCGCCGGCGTCGCCTTCCTCTCACTGCACGGCGGCAACGCGTCGGGCAGCGGGGCAGGCATCACCGTGGTGCTGCTGGGCTCGGTGTCGTGGTCGCTGGGGTCGTTCCTGTCCCCGCGGATCCCGATGCCGGCCAACCCGTTCGTGGCCAGCACGATCGAGATGGCGGTGGGCGGCGCCGCGCTGCTCGTCATGGGCGCCGCGCAGGGCGAGCGTCTGCATCTCGCCTCGGTGAGCGGGCAGTCGTGGGCGGCCCTGGCCTACCTGGTGCTGGTGGGCTCCCTGGTCGGCTTCACCTCGTACATCTGGCTGCTCGGCCACGCGCCGATCTCGCTCGTGTCCACCTACGCGTACGTGAACCCGGTGGTGGCGGTGATCCTCGGAGCGGCGATCCTGTCGGAACCGGTCACCGCGGCCATGCTCGTCGCGGGAGGCCTGATCGTCGCGGGGGTCGCGCTGGTGGTCTCCACCGAGCGCCGCAACCGGGTGGATGGGAGGCCTGCGGAGCAGGAGACCCCCGCGGGTGCCGGGAGCCATCCGGCCGCGCAGCCGGCCTCCGAACCGTGAACGCCCCATAGCGCCCGCCGGCCGCGCGCCTGCGAGTTTTACCGAGATCCACTACCGTCACAGGGCAATTCAGTCATCACGGCGGACGACGTCCGCCGGACCCGAATGGGTTCACTGAACTGCATTGCGAGGAGCGGCGGTATGTACGAGAAATTCACCAACCGAGCGCGACGCGTCGTCATCCTGGCCCAGGAGGAGGCCAGGATGTTCAGCCACCCGTCCATCGGCACCGAGCACGTTCTCCTCGGTCTGATCCGTGAGGACGAGGGCATCGGCGCCCAGGTACTCAAGAGCGCGGTGCTCAAGGGCCTGGGCCTGACCCTCGAGGATGTGCGCCTGCGGGTCAAGGAGATCATCGGGCAAGGCCAGGCGGCTCCGAATCCGGGTGAGCCCATTCCGTTCAGCCCGTCGGGTGGCAAGCTCCTCGAGTCGGCGAACCAGGAGTCCGTACGGCTCGGCCACGACCGCATCGGCACCGAGCACATCCTGCTCGGGCTCATCCGCGACGGCGAGAGTGGGGCGTCGCGGATCCTGGTCGAGCTCGGAGCCGGTCTCGACCAGATAGGGGAGAGCACGAACGCGCTCGTCCGGCAGTACTACCCCGCTCGCTAGGACCCGTTCCCACCGACTCAGCGCAGGGTTAGCCGGGCCTCGGCTCCGATGCGGGACAGCTTCTCCGGGTCGCGGACGCAGTAGAGACCGGTGAGCGGCCCGGCGCCCGTGTCAGCGCCTGAACTCCGCGGCGGCGGCGAGGAAGACGTCGTTGGACTCGGGGTCGCCGATGGAGATCCGGGCCCCCTCGCCCTCGAACGGGCGCACCGCGACGCCCACGGCCGCGCACTCGCCGGCGAACTCCATCGTGCGCTCGCCGAGGCGCAACCAGACGAAGTTGGCCTCGGTGGGCGGGACGGTCCAGCCCTGCGACAGCAGCGTCTCCCGGACGCGGGCGCGCTCCTTGACCACGTTCTCGACCCGCTCCTGCAACTCGTCCTCCGCCTGCAGGGACGCGATCGCGGCGGCCTGCGCGAGGTGGTTGACCGCGAAGGGCAGCAGCGTCTTCCGGACGGCGGCGGCGACGGGCTCGTGCCCGATCAGGTAGCCGACCCGCAGCCCCGCGAGGCCGTACGCCTTGGAGAACGTGCGCAGGACGGCGACGTTGGGACGGTCGCGGTAGAGCGTGAGGCCGTCGGGCACGTCCACGTCCCTGACGTACTCCCGGTAGGCCTCGTCGAGGACGACGGTGACGTTCTCCGGCACGCGGTCGAGGAAGCGCACGAGCTCCTCGGTCCGGTTCGCCGTCCCGGTCGGGTTGTTGGGGTTGCACACGAAGACCAGGCGCGTCTCGGGCGTGATGGCCTCGGCCATCGCGTCGAGGTCGTGCGTCTCGTCGCGCAGCGGCACCTCGACGGCGTTGGCGCCCGAGAGGCCGACCAGCAGCGGGTAGGCCTCGAAGGAGCGCCAGGCGTAGACCACGTCGGCGCCGGGCTCACCGACCGCTTCGAGGATCTGCTGGGCGACCGCCACCGATCCGGCGCCGAGCGCGACGTGGTCGTAGGGCACCCCGAACCGTTCGGCGAGCGTCTCGGTAAGCCGGACCGCACCGGGGTCGGGATAACGGTGGATCTCCGTGGCCGCCCGCGCGATCGCCTCCACCACCGACGGCAGGGGCCCGAAGGGGCTCTCGTTGGAGGACAGCTTGTAGGACCGGCCGTCCGGGGAGACCACGGCCTTGCCGGGCTTGTAGGCCGGCATGGTGTCGAGGATCGAGCGGAATCGAGGCATGCCCTAACGATAGGAGATTCGCCTGTTCCGGCGGCACCCCGTACGCCCCCTGCGGACCGCTCACGCGTCCCTACTTGTAGTACGCGTACAGCGTCTTCCAGGTGCCGGCGTACTGGCAGTTGAGGGACGGCTTGGCGGCCTTGGCCTCGGAGCAGACCTTGAGCTCGACCTCGCCGACGTTCTTGATGGTGAAGGCGAACTGCTTCTTCGCTCCGTAGGAGCAGGTGCGGTAGTTGCGGTACGCCAGGTGCGGCTGGTTGGCGGAGTCGAAGTAGCTGACGCGGAACAGGGCCCAGCCGCAGGTGGACGCCTTGCGGTTCAGGCTGGTGACGCTGCCGGCGACCTTCACGTACGGCGCGGGCAGGCTCGGGTCGTTCTTGGCCGCGGCGGTCAGCGAGCCGCTCGTCTTGGCCTTCGACCCGGCCGCGTAGTAGGGGCCCCAGGGCTTGGCCGGGGCGGCCTGGGCGGCCGTGGCGGTGGCGATCGGGGCGAGGGCCAGAATGCCGGCCGCGAGCGTGATTCCGGCCAGGGAGCGGGTGAGGGTCATGGCTGGGGTTCCTTTCCTGCGTCGTTGCACGCAGTCTGCGCCGCGACGCTTTCAAGTCCCTTGACGCCCGCTGTACGCCGCCTGGTCGGCGGAAGGAGCGCCTGGTTAGGATCACGCGGTAACCGGGCGATCGAGGAGAACATGACGAGCGGCGCGGAGGGCGAAGGACCTCGGGACGGCGATCCCCGGCGAATCGGGCCGTTCCGCATCCTCGGCAGGCTCGGTCAGGGCGGCATGGGCGTGGTCTACCTCGGCCGGGACGCCGAGGGCCGCGACGCGGCGGTCAAGGTGATCCATCCACAGTGGGCGGCCGACCCCGGCTTCCTCCGCCGGTTCCGGCGCGAGGTCGCCGCCGCGCAGCGGGTGGCGCGTTTCTGCACCGCCGCCGTCCTCGGCGCGGGGCTGGACGGCGAGACCGCCTACCTCGCCACCGAATACGTCCCCGGGCCCACGCTTCAGGAGGTCGTGCGGGAGCGAGGGCCGCTGTCGGGGTCGAGCCTGGAGGCGGTGGCGGTCAACGTGGCCGTGGCGCTGCAGGCGATCCACAGCGCGGGGGTGATCCACCGCGACCTCAAGCCGTCGAACGTGCTGCTGTCGCCGGTCGGCCCCAAGGTCATCGACTTCGGCATCGCCCAGGTCACCGACACCACGGCGGACATCAGCGGCATCGTCGCGGGAACGCCGTCCTTCATGTCGCCGGAGCAGGCGAAGGGCGACCGCCTCACCCCGGCGTCCGACATCTTCGCCTGGGGCGCCCTGGTCGCCTACACCGCCTCGGGCCGGGCGCCGTTCAGCGGGGAGTCGATCCCGGGCATCCTCTACCGGGTGCTGCACGAGCCTCCGCACATCTCCGGCCTCGACCCCCGGCTTCGGTCGATCGTCGAGCTCGCGCTGGCGAAGGACCCGGTCCACCGCCCCACCGCGCAGCGGCTGGTCGAGATGCTGACCGGTCACGAGCCCGTCACCCCCGCGCCCGAGGCCGCGTGGCGGGGCACCGCGCCCGAGGTCTCGCGGCTGGGCACGGCGGCCGCGGTCGCAGCACCGGACGGGACACGGGCCGGTGCCGGGACGCCCGGCGCGGACACCCGGACGAGGCGATGGTCCGGATCACGCCTGGGGATCGCGACCGCCGCCGCGGCCGTCCTGGTCACGGCCGGGGTCGTCGTCGCCGTCCAGTCGGCCTCGTCGGGCGGGCACCAGGCATCGGGCGGAGGGCGGACGCCGGGTGGAGGGCAGGTCTCACCCGCGACCGCCGGCGCTCCGGCCGGCGGCAATCCGCTCCGGGGGCAGGCCGTACGGCTCTACGCGAGCCCGACCGGCGACGAGGCCACACAGGCGTCGGCCCTGGAGACGGCCGGCCGGGCCGCGGACGCCGCGTTGATCCGGAAGCTGGCCGCCGCGCCGAGGGCCGTGTGGCTGGGACAGATCGACGCGGCGCAGGCGGCCAGTACGACGAGTGCCACGGTGGAAGCGGCGGCGCGGCTGGGCGCGGTGCCGGTCTTCGTCACCGACCACATCCCGCTGCGGGCGTGCAACGAGGGCGGCGCGGCGGATTCGGCGGAGTATCTCGCGTGGATCGACGCGATCGCGTCGTCCGTCGGCGACCGGAGCGCGGTGTTCGTGCTGGAGCCCAACAGCCTCGCCGAGTTGCCCGCTTCGCCCGACTGTTCCCTCGGCGACGCCGACGATCAGAAAGCCAGACTGCGCATGCTCGCCTCGGCGGTCGAGCGGCTCGGCGCGCTGCCGAACACCGCCGTCTACCTCGACGGCAGCCTGGACGGCTGGCCGTCCCCCGAGGTCGCGGCCGCGCGGCTGGTGAAGGCCGGGATCGCCGGGGCCGACGGCTTCTATCTGAACGCCGCCGGATATCAGAGAACCGACCGGCTCATCGCGTACGGCACCCGCCTGGCCGCCTGTGTGAAGTCCGTGTCCGCGGGCGCCGCCACGTGCTCCGACGCCGGTACGGACGCGGGAACGGCCGGGCTCCCCCACTTCGTGATCGACACCAGCAGGAACGGCAGGGGCGAGTGGAACCCGCCGGCGGGCAGGTACAAGGACCCCGAGGTCTGGTGCAACCCGCCGGGGCGTGGCGTCGGCGTGCGGCCGACCACCCGGACCGGCAGCCCGCTCGTGGACGCGTACCTGTGGGTGCGGCCGGTCGGCATGTCCGACGACCGCTGCACCCGGGGAGAGGGCGGCGCCGAGGACCCGGTGTACGGCACCGTCACCCCGTACGGCGGCGCGTGGTGGCCGGAGCTCGCCCTGCAGCGGGCAAAGGACGCCGTTCCGCCGCTTTGATGACCATCTCGCCGGTTTTCACTAAGATCCCGCGACATGTGGCGGAAAGTAAGAATCGTAATGGCCGGTATCTGCGCAGCCGGCGTGAGCGTCGTCCCCACCCCGACCGGATCCGCGACCGCCGCCACCACGAAGACGGCGGCCGTGACCCGGGCCGAGGCGAAGCAGGCCGAGACGAAGACGAAGACCGAGCCCTACTGCGCCCGGTACAAGTGCATCGCCCTCACCTTCGACGACGGTCCGTGGCACTACACCCCCGCGTTGCTCGACACGCTGAAGAAGCACAAGGCGAAGGCCACCTTCTTCCTGCTCGGCAGGAAGGTGGCCTACCGGCCCGAGCTCACCAGGCGGATCTACGAGGAGGGTCACGACATCGGCAACCACACCTGGACCCACCCCTCGCTCACCAAGCTGTCCGACGGCGAGGTGTTCGACGAGGTCTCGACCACCTCGGAGGTCATCTACCAGACGATCGGCAAGAGGCCCGAGTACATGCGCCCGCCGAACGGCGCGACCGACTCCCGGGTCTCCGGTCTCATGGTCGACCTGGGGCTGCCGCAGATCCTGTGGACGGGGTCCACGCTCGACTGGCAGGCCCGCGACACCAAGGTGATCGCCGAACGCACGCTGAAGCTCGCCAAGCGCAACGGTGTCATCCTGCTGCACGACATCGTCCCCGAGACGGTCAAGGTCATGCCGGGCGTGCTCGCCGCGCTGGAGAAGGAGAACTACAAGTTGGTCACGCTGACGACCCTGCTCCAGGGCCGCAAGCTGCGTCCCGGCGAGATCTACCCGCCGCGCGGCAAGTAGCCGGCTCCGGGCGCCGTCTCCGCGTACGGCGGCGGGGGCATCGTCGGGGGCATCGGCGCGGGCATCGGGGGCATGGGAGAGGCCGCCGCCGTCTCGGCCAGGGGGACGCGGGCGGCGTCGGCCGTGAGCGAGCGGTCCAGAGCCGCGCGCATCCGCGATTGCAGGGGCCGCTCGACCAGCCGGTGCACGCCGTACGCGACCACGAGCACCCCGACCACGGCCAGCGGGAGCGTGAGGCGGTTGCCCAGCGCGGGGTGGAGCCACTGGATCAGCAGGAACCCGACGTGGTGGTGGAAGAGGTAGAGCGGGTAGGTCAGCGTGCCGAGGAAGGTGAGCCACCGCCAGTCGAGCCGGTCGAACACGCCGACCGCCACGAGGATCATCACCAGGAAGATCAGCGAGATCACGCCCACCACGAGCGCCGAGCCCAGCGCCTGCCCGTATCTCCGGACCGCCGTCGGTTCCCCGTCGAGTGCCGTGTAGAGCCCGAGCGCCCAGCCCACGGCCACGAACAGCCAGGGGAACAGCGACCCGCCGAAGCGGTGGATGAGATAGAGCGCCATCCCCGCGATGAAGTACGGCGCGCTGAACGGGACGAGCAGCTGCTGCAGCAGGTCGGCGTCCGCCCGGTCGGCGATCGCCAGCAGGATCACCCATGCCCCCATGAACGCCAGGCACCGGCGGTAGGTGATCCCCACGGCCGCGAGGCACGCGATGAGGGCGTAGAAGACCAGCTCCTGCCACAGCGTCCAGTAGACGATCTCCAGGTCGCGTACGCGGAAGCCGTGCTGGAGCATGGTCATGTTGGCCAGCAGCTCGGTGAGGCTCGGCCGGTGGTCGGTGATCAGTCCCCCGACGGCCAGGCCGCCCATGACGAGCACGCTCGCCCAGTACGCCGGGTACAGCCGGGCGATGCGCGACGCCGCGAAGTGACCGGGGGTGCGGCCCCAGGCGCTCATCAGGATCACGAATCCGCTGATCAGGAAGAACAGGCGCACGCCGTACACGCCGAACATGGTCACCGCGCTCAGCGCGGGGAAGGCGTTGGGCGTGCCCCAGGCGCGCGTCTCGCCGAAGTGGAACAGGACGACGCCGAGGGCCGCGCAGAACCGCAGAAGGTCGAGAACGCGCAGCCGGGACGGTCCGGGGAGGTTGGCCGGCGCATCGGGGATGCGGGGGGCCGCAGCCAGCATAGGCCGGAATATATCCTGAAAGATCGCTGTGAGGCGCACCTTCTGCGCTGACGTCCCGATATGAGCGCTTTCCGGCGTCCGCAGGCGTCCGGTGTCAGGTGTCAGGTGTCAGGTGTCAGGTGCGGAGCATGGGCGGGTGCAACAGCACGGCCGGGCCGCGACGGTAGAGCATGGCGGGACGGCCGCCGTCCCGGGTCGTGGTGCGCCCGGTGGGCACCAGGAAGCCCTCCGTCTTGGTGACCTTACGGTGGAAGTTGCGCGGGTCCAGCGGCCGTCCCCAGACGATCTCGTAGACGCGGCGCAGCTCCGCGACGGTGAACTCGGGCGGGCAGAAGGCGGCCCCGAGCGAGGTGTACTCGAGCTTGCCCCTGGCCCGCTCCACGCCGTCGAGCATGATCCTGCGGTGGTCGAAGGCCATCTCGGTCAGCTCCGCCACCGGCTGCCAGCTCATGTGGGCCTCGGTGGACGCGGGCAGGTCGGGGGCGAGGCCCAGGTAGGCCACGCTGACGACCCGCTGGCGCGGATCGCGGTCCGGGTAGCCGTAGGTCTGGAGTTGCTCCAGGTGGACCGGCGCGCCGGGAAGGCCGGCCCGTTCGGCCAGCACGCGGGCCGCCGCGGCGGGCAGGTCCTCCTCCAGCTTGATGAAACCGCCGGAAAGCGCCCACCGGCCTTCGTACGGTGGCCTGTCGCGCCGCCAGACGAGGGCGCTGAGCTGCTGGGACCTGACGGTGAGCACGACGAGATCCACGCTGACGGGGATACGCGGGATCATGCCCAGCACGCTACAGGACGCGGGCCGCAACTCGGGCCGTCCGCCAGGACGCGGCACGACCGCCGTGCGCCCCCTGAACCGGGATGTCCGTCCCCTGACGTCCCCGGGCGTCCCAGAGTGTCCCCGCGGGTCGCCCGGCGCGGCGCGGGCGGCGCCGGGCGACGTGCCGCCGGGAACGTCAGAGCGCCTGTGTGGGCTTGACGTAGGTCACCCGGAGGTTCAGGTAGGCCGCCACGCCGGCGTCGTGGGCGCGGACGGCCAGCAGGTTGCAGCAGTCCAGATCGGTCACGGGCACGACGACGTCGATCGCCCCCGCGGCGCACCTGCCGCTCGTGACGCTCTGCAGGAGGTGACCGTTGAAGTAGACCTGCGCGTCGTTGTCCACCGTGCCCTGGATGCGCACCTGCTGCGCGTCGCGCGGCAGGTGAATCCAGTGCCGCACCAGGAGGTCCGTGTTGACCGCCCACGGCGTCTTGACACTGGCCTGGTTGTTCCACGAGCAGGTGCCGTTCGTGGTGCCGAAGCCCGCCTGTCCCGTCGGCCAGGCGCTGTCGTCGAATCCCCGTGCGGCGAAGCCCGGCACCTGGGTCGTGGCGGGCACCTGGCGGTACGTCCAGCCCGTGCTGTCGTAGCCGAGCGCGGTGACGACGGTCGCACGCTCGCTCGCGGCCTGGGCTGTGGCCGCGGGGGCCGCCAGGGCCATCGCGGCCACCAGCGCACCCGCCGTGAGACCGGCGGGCAGGTGACGGAGTCGGTTCATGGGCGGTCTCCTTGTCGATCGTCCAATGCCCTGATGCGACGGGCACCTCGAAGCCGGCGTGCACCGGCCTGTGGTCGCTCCGCCCGGGCGGCAAGATCCGCCGGGCGGCGCAGGCAAGGAGATCAGCGGGCGGGACCGGCCGCGCGGACGCCCCGCCGCGGCATTGTCCGTTCCTTGCGCCGACATTGCCGGGCCCGGGAACGGGCGGGGAACGTCCGGTTCGCAGCCCGGCGGGAGAGGACCGCTCAGCGGGTGTTGTGGTAGTAGACCGGCTCGGCGGACTTCCTGCCGTCGGCGGAGGTGACCTCCACGCGGATCCACACGTCTTCGGGGACCGTGGCCCAGTCGACCGGGATCCAGATCTGCTCCGTGCCCGCCGGCAGCCCCGGGATCGGCGTGGCGTCGTGCCAGCCGACCGTGGCCGAGTCGACGACCCGGGGGGTGTCCAGGTCCGGCCAGCTCAGCGTGACCTTGGCCGAGCCGAGGTGGTAGCCGCGGATCTCCAGGCCGTCCTGGATCTGCCGCGCGTGCCGCTGCGCCTCGATGGGGATCGGGCGGTTCCAGTCGGCCGCGATCTCCTCCGCCAGCGACGGCGAGCCGCAGGTGAAGAAGTCGCTCCACATGTACGAGATGATCTTCGACACGTACGGCGCGGCGAGCGTCACCTGCGTGTCGAGCCTGGGCTTGTCCGTGCGCCCGCGAGTGCCCTGACGGCCGCAGGTCTCGGTCGAGGTCGAGGGCTCGAACGCCTCCACGTTGGCCCACAGCTCGACCTGGGCGCCCTCCTGGACCAGCTCCTGCCTGGCCAGCGACATCGCCCGGTAGTAGTCCCGGGTGCTGCCGTAGTAGGCCGTGGCGTACGTGCTCTCGCCGACGACCGGCTTGAGTGCGTCGTCCACCGGCTTGTTCTTCCAGTTCGGCCAGAACAGGCCGACCTTGCCCGTGCCCCGGCCGTCCTGCGGGGCGATGATCTCCACCCCGGTGCGCGCGAGGGCCTTGAAGCCCTGGGCCACCTGGCTGGGCGTGGAGGTGTACTTCACCCGTCTGCGGCTGTCGATGTACGGGCTCACCAGGATCGGTTTGTCCGGCAGTTCCTGCTCGACGATCAGGTGCTGCTCGGCGTACACCTGGAGCGTCTGGACCTTGCTCGGGTCGGGCCAGTCCCGCAGTTGCAGTTCGAACGGCTGGTAGACGCCGCCCAGCGACTCGCGGCCGTTGAAGCGGTCGCCGTAGTCCTGCAGGATCCGCCGGGTCAGCGTGGTGAGCGTGCCGATGTGCCGGGGGTCGGCCCGGGTGGACTCCTCGGGGTCGCGCGGAGCGAGCGGCAGGGCGGGGAAGACCTTGATGCCGAACCGGTCGCCGAGGCCGAGCAGCTCGGTGAGGCTGTCCTTGGCGCCCGCGGAGACGAGGATCAGGTGATAGCCGCGTCCCTGGGTGGTGAAGTCGCAGGTGGGGTCGTCCGAACCGTCCTCGGGCGCGAGGAGCCGGAAGAAGACGGCGTCCCCCACGACGATCTCGTGCTCCATCTGCGGGCAGCGGAGGATGCCGGGACCGAACCGCTCGTCGGTGCGGTAGACGTACGTCCCGGTGATCTCGTTGCCGGGATTGGCGGCCTTGATGTCCTTGTCCGCCGCCTGCACGCAGGTGAGCCCGTTCTCGGCGCAGCGGGCGTACCTGCCGTCGGGCTTGGGGTCCTTCCCCTCGGGGGTCGACGCCTCCAGGACCTGGCCCGCGTCGTCGGTCTCGCGCGGTGACAGGCCGAACCCGAGGCGTACGACCGTGTCCCCGCCGAGCCGGTGGATGGCCTCCAGCTGACGCCGCCAGGTGCAGGGATCGGAGGTGGGGATCAGCCAGTAGCCGCTCACGGCGTAGGGCGTGGTCGCCGCGGTCTCGAACGTCCCGCAGGGGTCGGTGAACTCGCTGTGCGTCGGCGACCCGAGCGCCGGGGTCGCTGGGGCGGTCTGCCCGGCGCTGGCGGTGCCGGACCCGGTGTTCCCGTCGCGGAAGACGATCACCACTGATGCGACACCGGCGAGGATCGCCACGCCGAGGATCAGAGTGAGCCAGCGCACTTTCAGGACACTACCGCCCGTCGTTCAAATGATCTTGCTGGTGCCCAGCCTACCCGGATGTCGCACTGCCCGGTCGCCGTCGACGGCCGCCCGGGGCGGTGTTCACCGCGTGTTCAGCTCTTGACGCCGGCCCAGGCCTCCAACTGCGCGACGAACCGGCGTGCGGAGTTGGGCCAGTGGTGGTGTGCCCGCGCGGCGGCGTAGCCCCGGCCGCCGGTCCCGTGCCGTTCGAAGGGGTTGTCCCTGAGCTGCAGCACCGCCCGCGCCACCGCCTGGGCGTCCTGCCAGGGGACGACCAGGCCGCACTGGTAGCGCTCGACGAGCTCCACGGCCCGCGGCGAGGGGGTGGTGATGACCGGGATGCCGTGCGCCATGTACTCCACGATCTTCGTGGGCATCGAGTGGCGATAGTTGGGCTCGTCGTGCAGCAGCGAGAGCCCCGCGAGCGCGCCGTCGAGCCGCTTGAGCGCCTCGTCGTTCGGCATGAAGTCGCGCCATTCCAGCAGGCCCTGGCCGACGGCCTCGTTCAGCAGGGGCCGGCTCTGCGGGTCGGCGTAGCCGATGAGCTCCACGGCCACGCGGTGCGGCTGGAGCAGTCGGGCCACCTCGACGGCCTCCTGGACGCCCCGGGCCTCCGACAGCCAGCCGAGATAGACCACGCGGTCGTCTCCGGGCGGGCTGACCCTGTCGGGCACCCACGTCTCGTTCGGCACCACGAGGTGCTCCTGTTTGAACCGGCCCGCGTACGCCGTCTCGGCCAGCAGCAGGTGCAGCCGGCGCTCGGCGGTGGTTTCGAGCAGCCGGGCGAGGAACCGCGTCGGCGGGCGCAGGAACGCCGGCAGCCACGGCTTGAGCGACAGCGTCGCGGGGGTGTCCTCGTGGACGTCCCAGACGACCGGCGGGCGCCCGCGCACCCCGGCGACCGCGAACAGCAGCTCGGGGTCGTGGATGAGGGCCAGGTCGACCTTGCCGCGCATGCTCTTGAACAGCTTGCGGGCCGCCCGCACCGCCGCCAGGCGGCGCCGCTCGGCGGCCCTGGGCAGGTCCACGCCCGTCACGAACGAACGCGGCACGACCCCGCGGGCGGTGTACGGCGCGGCATACGTGACCTCATGACCGGCGTCGACGAGCGCGCGGATCTGCCGGTGCAGGATCCGGGCGTCCTCGGGGTGATGCACCACCGTCATGACGAGCACGTGCACGCGCGGGACCCTTCCTACAACCGCTCGACGCGTTCACTCGTGGCGAGCACGCCGCGAGTGTCCAGCACGAGAGAGGCTCGCTCCTCCACCACGTCAAGGTCGAAGGCCGAATGCTGCTGCAGCAGGACCACCACGTCGGCGGCGGCCACGGCCTCGGCCAGGTCCTCCTCGCGGGGGACCGGCGTGCCCTCGACCGACCACTTCTTGACGTACGGGTCGCAGAACGACAACTCGGCGCCCAGCTCCAGCAGCGCCTCGGCCACCGGGATCGCGGGCGTCTCCCGCTCGTCGGCGATGTCGGGCTTGTACGTCACGCCGAGGAGCAGCACGCGCGAGCCGTTCACCGGCTTACGGGCCCGGTTGAGCAGCCGCTGCACGCGGGCCACCACGTACGACGGCATCCGCTCGTTGATCTCCTGGGCCAGTTCGACGAACCGGAACGGATAGCCGAGCTTGCGCACCGTGTACGACAGGTACGACGGGTCGACGGGGATGCAGTGCCCGCCGACGCCGGGGCCGGGCAGGAACTTCTGGAAGCCGAACGGCTTGGTCGAGGCCGCCTCGATGGCCTCCCACAGGTTCACGCCGAGCTCGTCGCAGAAGATCGCCATCTCGTTGACGAGGGCGATGTTCACGTGCCGGTAGGTGTTCTCCAGCAGCTTGGCCATCTCCGCCTCGCGGGTGCCGCTGACCGGCACGACCCGCTCGACGAACTGGGAGTAGAAGGCGACGGCCCGCTCCTTGCACGCGGGGGTGTAGCCGCCGACGACCTTGGGAGTGTTGCGCAGGCCGAACTTCGGGTTGCCCGGGTCGATCCGCTCCGGCGAGAACGCCAGGTGGAAGTCCTCGCCCGCCACCAGCCCGGACTGCTCCAGGATCGGCCGCGCCAGCTCGTCGGTGGTGCCGGGCCACGTGGTGGACTCCAGCACGACGAGCGTGCCCGCCTGAAGGTGTTCTGCGACGGTCCTGGTGGCGCCCTCGACGGCCGACAGGTCGGGACGGTGGTCCTCGTCCAGCGGCGTCGGGACGCAGATGACGATCGTGCGCGACCGCGACAGCACGGACGCGTCCAGCATGGCCGTGAAGCCGCCGGAGAGCATCGCGTCGAGATCGGCGTCGGTCAGGTCGTCGATGTAGGAGCGGCCGGCGTTGAGCGCGTCGACCTTGCGGGGGTCGACGTCCAGACCGGCCACCCGCAGGCCCGCCGCCGTGGCCTCCTTGGCCAGCGGCATGCCCACGTACCCCAGCCCGATGATCGTCAGATCGAAGGCTGTCACGATGTGGCCTGAGGGCGGAAACAACACTTCATGGTGGCAAAGGTTATCTCAACTCGGCACCAAGCATGCCTGATGCAACACATCGGACTTCCTGCTGTTCATCGAGCTTCGGTCACGGACTGGTAGATCCCTTGGTAGGTGCGGGCCAGGCTGCTCCAGGTCCGGTGCGCCGCGACCTCGGCCTTGCCGGCCTCACCCATGGCACGGCGGCGCTCCGGATCGTCGCGCAGGGCGGCCAGCGCCTTCGCCAGCTCGGCCGGGTCCCCCGGCGGCACCAGCAGACCGGCCCCCTCGCCGCCGACGAGCTCCGAGAGCGCGGGTAGGTCGCTCAGCACGACCGGCTTGCCGAGCGCCATCGCCTCGACCGGCTTCAGCGGCGTGACGAGGCGGCAGACCCGCAGGTCCTCACGCGGGCAGACGAAGATGTCGATGGCCGCCTGGGCCTGCAGGGCCTCGTCCGGGCCCACCCGGCCGGGCAGGATCGCGTCCTTCAGGCCGAGCCGTTCGACCTGTTCGAGCAGCGCGGGCCGTTCGGCCCCGTCGCCGACGAGCAGGACCTTCACCGGCGTTCCCGAGTCGTGCAGCAGCGCGGCGGCGCTCAGCAGCGTGGCGAAGCCCTCGTAGGCGACGATGCTCGACACCGAGCCCACGACGATCTCGTCCCGGCCGATCCCGAACCGCTCGCGGAACGTGTCGCCGTCGTAGTCGGCCGTCAGCAGGGAGTCGTCCACGGCGTTGGGCGCGAGGAAGATGCGCTCCCTGGGCACGCCGCGCTCCACGATCTCGGCGGCCATCGTCTCGGCGAGCGTGACGACCGCGTCGGCCTCGCGCATGATCTGCGCCTCGCGGTCACGCTGCATCCTGTGCCGCTCGCTGCCGACTCGGGCGGGGTCGCGGGAGACCCAGGTCTCCTCCAGGAAGCCGCGCACCTCGTACACGAAGGGCGTGTTCGTCCGCTCGCGCACGGCGAGCGCGACCGAGCCGTTGCGGTGGTCGGTCGCCGCGTGCAGGACCTGCGGGCGGAGGGTCCTGACCAGTTCCGACACGTCCGCGGCGCCGCGGATCATCCGCCCCTGGCTCTCGAAGGGCACCTCGTCCTTGGGCAGCAGCCGGTAGTAGGGGATCCCGTCGATCTCCTCGTACGGCTCGGCGTCGGTGTGCCCCTGGAGCATGGGCCAGCCCCAGCTCGTCACGACGTGGGGGTCGAGCCCCGCCACCTTCTGCGCGGTGACGATGCGGTGGGTGCGCACGGTGTAGCCCGCCTGCGTGTACGGCAGGGCGTTGGTGACCATGTGGAGCACCCGGCCGGGCATCCGGTCACCCATGATGATCTTGGCCTTGGGCGGGATCGGGTTCGGCCCGAGCGCGGCCTTCTCGCCCACGTAGTAGGCCATCCTCCGGCGGACGAACGGCCACCGGGCGTGCGGCTGGAGCACCTGGACCGCCTCGGTGAGCCGGCCGTCGTCGAAGTGGGCCTTGGCGTCCCGCAGCGGGCCCTTGGCCGCTCGCTGCAGGATCTTGCGGGTCCTGACCTTCACGAACCTGGCCGCGGGCCAGGCGACGCGGCCGACGACCGGACGCATCCCGGGCGGTATCGCGTCGGCGGCGGCCTGGGCCACCCGCATGGGGTCGGACTTGACCTTGCTCGCGACGATCCGGGAGACGAGGACCGGGTTCCTCGCGAACCCCCGGAGGAAGCCGCCGAGGCCGGCCTTCGCGGACGCGGCGGACACGGCCTTCACGGGCTTGTTGGCCTCGGATTCCACGGCGCGACCGTACCATAGGCAACGTTTGTCCAAGGTCGAAGAAAAGGCGAAAGGCGAGGTAGATGAGAGACAACCCCCTCGTCCTGCACGTACTGGGCGCACGGCCCAACTTCGTCAAGGCGGCCCCGGTCGTCAAGGGGTTGGCCGAGCTCGGCATCCGGCAGGGCATCATCCACACGGGCCAGCACTACGACGCGCTGATGTCGGACGTGTTCTTCGCCGACCTCGGCCTGCCCGAGCCGGTCGCGAACCTCGGCGTCGGCAGCGGCACCCACGCCCGGCAGACGGCCGCCCTGCTCACGGGGCTGGAGGACGTCGTGCTCGAACACCGCCCGGCGCTCGTGGTGGTGTACGGCGACGTGAACTCGACGCTGGCGGCGATCCTCGTCTGTGCCAAGCTGCACGTGCCGACCGCGCACGTGGAGGCGGGCCTGCGCTCCTTCGACCGGGAGATGCCGGAGGAGGTCAACCGGGTCGTCACCGACGCGCTGTCGGACCTGCTGTTCGCCACCTCGCCGGAGGCGCTTTCCCACCTCTCCAACGAGGGCGTGGACCCGGCGAAGGTGCACCTCGTCGGCAACCCGATGATCGACAGCCTGTTCGCGGCGCTGCCGAAGCTCGACCCCGCGCCCGTCCAGGAGCGCCTGGGGATCGAGGGCAGGTACGCGGTCGCCACGCTGCACCGCCCGGCGAACGTCGACGACCCGCAGGCGGCCCGCGAGCTGGTCGACGCGGTGCTCGGCGTGGCCGAGCAGGTGCCCGTCGTCGTCCCGCTCCACCCCCGCGGCCGGCAGCGGCTCGCGGAGGCCGGGCTCGTGGACAGGCCGCATCTGAAGATCGTGGACCCGCTCGGGTATGTGGACTTCCTGTCCCTGGTCAGGGGCGCCGCCCTCGTGGTGACCGACTCGGGCGGCGTGCAGGAGGAGACGACCATGCTGGGCGTCCCCTGCCTGACCGTACGGCCCAACACCGAGCGGCCGATCACCGTGACCCACGGCACCAACCGGCTCGTCACGCCCGCCTCGCTGCCCGCCGCGGCGTCCAAGGCGCTGGCGGACGGCGCGACCACGCCGAGCGGCGAGCTGCCGCCGCTGTGGGACGGCGCGGCCGGGCCGCGGATCGCCCGCGTCATCGAGGCCTGGCTCCGCGGCGACAGCCTCTCCCCCGCCGCCCAGTCCCGCGTGAGCTCGCGATAGGTCGCAGACACGCCGTCCGACGCACTACAAGATCACGCTGGTGGTGTTGTGGGGGGTGTGGGGACAAAAGGACACAAAGGTACGGGTAACGGCCCTACCATTGGGCCTTTGTCAAGCTCCTCACTCTCATGGTCCTCAAGGGGGCGAAACATGGCTGAGACCGACGAGACTCCTGAGGCTTCGGAAGGCCCGCGTTTCCAGCGACTGGGGCCGGTGAACTGGCTGCCCGAGGAGCGCAAGCACGTCGAGCAGTACGAGCAGCGGATCCGCGACCTGGAGAACCGGCTCGCCTACCAGGAGGCCCGTGCCGACTACGCCCTGTGGAGGCTGCAGGCCACCCAGACCCAGAAGCCGTACCGGGTCGCGCAGGTGCTCACGAACGCGTCGAAGCCCAAGAAGATCGTCCGGCTGCCGCGCGACCTCAGCAAGGCCATGAAGGACGGCAGGAAGGCGCCGAAGGCGCCGCCGTCCGCGATCGAGGTCGCCGCAGAGGCCGAGGCGCGCGGCCCCGAGGTCAAGATCCCGGGCCTCAAGTGGCCCGACGGCCCGGTCGTACGGCCGGACATGCGCGTCGCGGTGATCCTCGACGACTTCTCCCGCATGGCGTTCAGGTACGAGTGGGACCAGATCGAGTTCGGCCTGCAGGACTGGCGGGAGATCTTCGCCGAGAAGCGGCCGGAGATGCTGTTCTGCGAGTCGGCCTGGCACGGCAACCAGGGCCGCTGGCGCTACCAGATGACCGGGACCAACGCGCCCAAGCAGGAGCTGCGCGACCTCATCGCCTGGTGCCGCGAGGAGGGCATCCCCACGGTCTTCTGGAACAAGGAGGACCCGCCCAACTTCGACTTCTTCATCGAGACGGCCAAGCTGTTCGACCACGTGTACACGTGCGACGGCGACATGATCCCGAAATATCGCGAGGTTCTGGGTCATGACCGTGTCGGTGTGCTGCAGTTCGCCGCCCAGCCCCGGATCCACAACCCGATCCAGACCAAGCAGGGCCGGCCGTACGACGTCGTCTTCGCCGGGATGTACTTCCGCGACAAGCACCCCGAGCGGCGCGAGCAGATGGAGACGATCCTCGCGCCCGTACGTCCGCTCGGGCTGCACATCTACGCCAGGAACGCCTCCGTGGCCGACAAGTACGCCTGGCCGGAGGAGTACCGCCCGCACATCGTCGGCGAGCTGCCGTACGAGCAGATGCTGGCCGCGTACAAGATGTACAAGGTATTCCTGAACGTGAACTCGGTGATCGACTCGCCGACCATGTGCGCGCGCCGGGTCTTCGAGCTGTCGGCCTGCTCGACCACGGTGCTGTCGGGGTGGTCTCGGGCCATCGAGGAGACGTTCGGGCCGCTCATCCCGGTCGCGCACTCCCAGGAGGAGGCGTACAACCGGGCGATCTACCTGATCAACAGCCCCGAGCTGCGGGCGCGCCAGGGGCACCTGGCGATGCGTGAGGTGTTCGACAAGCACCTGTTCTCCCACCGGGTCGACCAGATCCTCACCGACCTCGGCCTGCCGGTCGCCCCCCGGTCGCGGTCGATCTCCGTGGTGCTGCCGACCAACCGCGCGGGCCAGCTCGAACACGCGATCAGCCAGGTCGCGCGGCAGCGGCACCGCAACCTGGAGCTGGTGCTGGTCATGCACGGCCTGTCGGAGGACCCGGCGGTCGTGCGCGACAAGGCCCTCGCGGCGGGCATCCCGGCCGTGAAGGTGCTGACCGCCGACCCGTCCTGGACGCTCGGCGAGGTGCTCAACCACGGCATCGCCCACGCCGAGGGCGAGCTGATCTCCAAGATGGACGACGACAACATCTACGGCGAGCACTACTTGTCCGACCTGGTCCGCTCCTTCGACTTCGCCGACGCCGAGATGGTCGGCAAGGGCGCCCACTACACGTACTTCCCCGAGCAGGACGTCACGATCTTCCGCCTGCCCGGGCTGGAGCACCGCTACGCCCACCTCATCCAGGGGGCGACGATCCTGGCCAAGACCGACCTGCTGCGGGCGTTCCCGTTCGAGGCGGTCAACGCGGGCGAGGACACCCGGCTCGTACGGCGCTGCAAGGAGGAGGGTGTCCGGATCTACTCGTCCGACCGGTACAACTTCATCTACATGCGCGGCTCGGACGCCACCGCCCACACCTGGCAGGCGGCGGACTACAAGCTGACCCGCAACGCCCAGTTCTGCTTCGCCGGCAACCCCGAGGCGCACGTTCTCATCTGAACCCGCGCTCCTGTGGGAGGAGGAGGTCGTCGAGGGCCCGTCGCGGCCCTGGACGACCTCCTCCGGCATGCTCCCGACCCCACTCCGACCTGGTCGTTCTCCGCTTGGTACCCCTGGCTGTACCTCCATTGGGCAGCACGCGGGAGCGACCGGGAGGGCCCGCGGCTGGTGTGCTGATCACTGTCAGTCGAGCGCTCCCACAGGAGAGAATGAAATGGCAGTCGACAGCCGGCCGCTGGCCGGGCACCACACGGGCGAGACCGGGATCCGGGGCTTCATCCGCCGCCGCCCGCTGATCAGTTTCTTCGTCCTGGCCAACCTCATGAGCTGGGCGGCCTGGTTACCCTACGTCCTTTCGAACAACGGCCTGGGGGTCTGGGACTTCGACTTCCCCTCGCTGCTGGGTACGACCCAGTTCTCCGGCGTCCTCCCCGGCGCCTACCTCGGCCCCATCTTCGCCGCGTACATCGTGACCAGGGTCGCGGACGGCAGAGAGGGCGTCCGCCGGTGGGTCAAGCGGATGACCAAGTGGCGGGTCGGCTGGGCCTGGTACCTCGTGACCGCCCTCGGCGTCCCCGCCACCATCGTCGTCACCGGTTTCGCGCTCTCCGGCGAAGACTTCCACATGCCGCCCGTCGCCGCGCTGGTCGCCTACGTGCCCAGCCTGGTGCTCCAGATGGTCACCACGGGTCTGGCCGAAGAGCCCGGCTGGCGTGACTTCGCCCTGCCCCGCATGCAGCGGAAGTTCGGCCCGCTGGGCGCCACCGCCATCCTCGGCCCGCTGTGGGGCGTCTGGCACCTGCCGCTGTTCCTGAGCCAGTGGGGCGGGTGGCCGGACGTCACCTGGATGAGGATCGGCGAGTTCATCGCCTTCGCCACCGTCTTCAGCGTGGTCGTCACCTGGGTGTTCAACCGGACCGGCCAGAGCCTGCCGCTGGTCATGCTGCTGCACGTCAGCGTCAACAACTTCATGTCGATCGTCTACTCGGACATGTTCCCGACGATCGACACCCCCGAGCACGCGAGCCATGTCACCCTGCTCGCGGCCACCACGGCGGCGGTCCTGGTGCTCATCGCGACCCGCGGCCGCCTCGGTTACCGTCCGGCCGAGGAACCCGCGCCGGAGCTCGCCCCGCAGCGTTGAACAACCGCTGTGAAAAAGATGATCTAAGCTCGTCAGCCCGAGGGGGTGTGCATCATGGCGGCGCGCCAGCGGAAGCCGGCAGGCACCCGGCGAGACGGCCGGCAAGACGGCCGGAGGGGTGTCGCCGCACGCGCCCGTGGTCTCTTCGACGCCTTCGAACACCTCGTCGGCGGTCTCGGCACCGCGCTGCTGGCGCTCGCCGGTCTGTTGTGGCTCGTCCTGGTCGCGCTCACCTGCGTGATCGGTCTGGGCCTGCTCCTGGCGCCCACCGTGCCGCGTGTCGTACGGTCCGTAGCCGAGCGGGAGCGCGGCCGGTTGTCCCGCTGGGGACCGGAGATCGTCGGTCTGGGACCCGCACCGGCCGGCGTACGCGCCGCCCTCGCCGATCCGGCCGTACGGCGGGAGCTGTGCTGGCTCCTCGTGCACGCCACGCTCGGCCTGTTCCTCGGCCTGGCGGCGTTGACCCTGGTGGTGGACGCCGTGCAGGACATCACGTACCCGATGTGGTGGCGGGCGCTGCCCGTGCAGGACCCCGCCCCGACCATGGTGTTCTGGGACGTGCACGACGACGCCGACGCGTGGGCGGTCGCGCTCCTCGGCGTGGGGCTGGCCGTCTGCTTCCTGGCCCTCGGGACCGGAATGGCCCGGTTGCAGGCGTGGCCGGGACGCCGGCTCCTGGCGCCCACCGCGGACATGGACCTGTCTCTGCGCATCGCACAGCTGTCGGCCACCCGCGCGGCGGCGCTGGACGCCCACGCCGCGGAGTTGCGGCGGATCGAACGCTCACTGCACGACGGGGCGCAGAACAGGCTGGTCGCCGTCACCGTGCTGCTCGGCGCGGCCCGCCGCGCGCTGGCGCAGAACCGGCCGGGCGCCGAGGACATGCTCGAACGCGCCCAGGAGACCGCCGAGCAGGCGCTGGCGGAGCTCCGTACGGTCGTGCGCAGCATCCTGCCGCCCGTGCTGGCCGACCGGGGGCTCGCCGACGCGCTCGCCGGGCTCGCGGCGAACTGCGGGGTGCCCTGCCGGGTGGACGTCGACGCGCTCGGCAGGTGCGCCGCGTCCATCGAGGCCACCGCCTACTTCGTGAGCGCCGAGGCGCTCACCAACATCTCCAGGCACAGCCGGGCCCGGCACGCCACGGTGACCGTACGGCGTGCGGGCGGCCGGTTGTCCCTGCGGATCGAGGACGACGGCGTCGGCGGCGCGGACGAACGGCACGGCTCCGGGCTCACCGGCATGCGCAGCCGGATCGAGGCGCACGACGGGCGTCTCACCCTGACCAGCCCACCTGGTGGGCCGACCACCCTCGACGTGGAGTTGCCGTGCGGATCGTGATAGCCGAGGACGACCCCCTGCTGCGTGAGGGGGTCGCGCTGCTGCTGCGCGCGGAGTCCCTGGACGTGGTGGCCACGACCGACTCCCCGGACACCTTCCTGGCGGCCGTCGACGCCCACCGGCCCGATGTGGCCATCGTCGACGTCCGGATGCCTCCGACCCACACCGCCGAGGGCATCGCCGCCGCGGTGGAGGCCAGGCGCCGTCAGCCCGGCCTGGCGGTGCTCGTGCTGTCCGCCTACGTCGAGCAGGCGTTCGCCACCGAACTGCTCGCCGCCGGAACCGACCGGCTCGGATATCTGCTCAAGGAGAGAGTCGGCCGCGTCGGCGAGTTCCTCGACGCCCTGCACCGGGTGGCCGCCGGGGGCACGGCCATCGACCCCGAGGTCGTGGCACAGCTGCTCACGCGCACCCGCTCCGACAGCGGGCTGGAACGGCTGACCGCCCGGGAACGCGACGTGCTCGCCCTGATGGCCGAGGGACTGGGCAACACCGCCATCTCCGAGCGGCTGTTCATCAGTGGAGGCGCCGTCCACAAGCACATCCGCAGCATCTTCGCCAAACTCGACCTGGCGCCCACCGACCGGGCGGACCGCAGGGTCACGGCCGTCCTGCGCTACCTGGAGGAGACCCAGCGCCGCGGCTGACGCGTGATCCTGCCCGGCGACGACAAGGAATGCCGGGCGGTTTGCGATAGTTGCCCTGTTCCGGGACCTTCCCGCTCACGTGGGAAGGTCCCGCGTACGTGCACGAACGTTCAGGGGAGCCTTCCACGTGACCACGACGACGGCATCGAAGGGCATCGGCCTGCGGTCAGAACGCGGTCCCGTGCTCGGCGCCATCATGCTCTGCACCGCTCTGGTGGCGCTGGACAGCACGATCATCGCGACCGCGGTGCCCTCGGTCGTCACCGACCTCGGCGGGTTCTCCCAGTTCCCCTGGCTTTTCTCGATCTACCTGCTCACGCAGGCCGTGACCGTCCCCATCTACGGCAAGCTCGCCGACGTGTTCGGGCGCAAACCGGTGATGTTCTTCGGCATCGGGGCGTTCCTGCTCGGGTCGGTGCTGTGCGGGATCGCCTGGAGCATGCCCGCGCTGATCGCCTTCCGGGCGATCCAGGGCATCGGCGCCGGGGCGGTGCAGCCGATCAGCATGACGATGGCCGGCGACCTCTACACGGTCGAGGAACGGGCCCGCGTCCAGGGCTACCTCGCCAGCGTGTGGGGCATGTCGGCCGTCGTCGGCCCGACGCTCGGCGGTGTCTTCTCCGAGTACGTCTCCTGGCGCTGGATCTTCTTCATCAACCTGCCGCTCGGCGCGGTGGCCGCCTGGATGCTCGCACGCCGGTTCAAGGAGCAGGTGAAGCGGGGCTCCCACCGGATCGACTACACGGGCGCCGCGCTGCTGACCGGCGGCTCCTCGCTGCTAATCCTCGGCCTGCTGGAGGGCGGCGTCGCCTGGGACTGGGGCTCCGCGCCCAGCCTGCTGATCTTCGCGGCGGGCGTGCTCATGATCGTCGCCTTCGTGCTCGTGGAGCGCCGCGCGGCCGAGCCGGTGCTGCCGCTGTGGGTCTTCCGCCGCCGCACGCTGACCGGTGGCAACCTGACCTCCCTCGGCATCGGCGCCCTCACCATCGGGCTCACCTCGTACGTCCCGACGTACGCGCAGGGCGTGCTGGGCATCGGCGCGCTGGTGGCGGGCTTCGCGCTGGCCGCGCTCACCGTCGGCTGGCCTCTCGCGGCGACGTTCTCCGGCCGCTTCTACATGCGGATCGGGTTCCGCGACACCGCGCTGATCGGCATCGTCGTGGTGGTGGCCGGCACCGTGCTGTGCGCGCTGCTCGGGCAGAACGCGATGATCTGGCAGGTCGCGGCCGCCTGTTTCGTCGTCGGCGTCGGCCTCGGCCTGTCGGCCAGCCCCACGATGGTCGCCGTGCAGTCGGTCGTCGGCTGGGAGCGCCGCGGCGTGGTGACCGCGACCAACATGTTCTTCCGCTCGATCGGCAGCACGGTCGGGGCCGCGGTGCTCGGCGCCATCTCCAACGCGACCCTGTCGGACCGCTTCGCCCACCCGCCCGCCGGCGTCGCGGGACAACTGCCGGACAGCCTCGACGCCACGAGCCTGGTGCTGAAGGCGCAGGGCGCGCAGGCCCATTCGGCCGCCGCCTCCTTCGTCCGGGGCGCGCTGTACGACGCCGTCCACCACATCTTCCTCGCGCTCGTCATCGTGGCCGTGCTCAGCGTCGCCGCGCTGCTGCTCATGCCCCGCCGTACGACCGAGTTGTCGTTCGACTGACGCCCGCTGATCCCGCCGCTGACCGCGAGCGGCGCCGCCAGGCGTTGGACAGTTTCGCCGCGTCTTTGGCCGAATGGCTCGGCCTGGCCGTGCCGCTGAGGTTCGAGGACTGGAAGTCCGCGATCGAGGCTGCGGTGGAGCAGATGACCCGGCGCTCCACGGAGACCGGCAGGCCGGCCCTCATGGTCATCGACGAGTACTCGTACCTGCTCTCCGGAACGCCCGCCCTGTCGTCGTACATCCAGAACACCTTCGATCGCTACAAACGCGACCGGCGTGGCACCGTTCGCATCGTGTTGTGCGGGTCCGCCTTCTCCCTGATGGCAAACCTGCTCTCCGGGGACAAGCCGCTGTATGGAAGAGCAGCGCTCAGCAGGCTGATCCGGCCCTTCGACCACCGTGTCGCCGCCCGGTTCTGGAACGCCACACATCGGCCCACAGCCCTCCGGCTGCACGCCATAGTGGGAGGAGTGCCGGGTTACCGGATGCTGTCCGAAGCCGTGTATCCCACCTCGGGGTTCCACTCTCCGGGCGACCTGGACGAGTGGGTGGTCGCAACCGTGCTGAATCCCGCGTCCATGCTGTTCCAGGAGCATGACCGGCTGCTGCGAGGGGACCCTCGGATCAGCCACCGATGCTGGACCCTGAGTCCTCTCCACGCGGAGACCGGATCACGGTCCGGCTCCTGGGCGAGGCCAAATGCACCGCGGAGCCGCGCAGTGGGCACGATCTGCGACGACTGGAGAAGATCAGAGAGCGTATGCGCTCCATCAGCAAGATCGACGTCTCCGCCGCGCAGTACGCCGTCTTCAGCGAATCCGGCTTCGCGGCCGATCTTCTCGCGGAGGCAACCGTAGGGATGACGTCCACCTGGTGGATCTCGACGACCTCTACGACGAATGACCCCGGCGTACGCGAGACGTTCGTCCCCGTCCGATGGGACGGGGACGAACGCGGGCCGTGAGGGTCAGGGCGTGGTGTCGATGGCGTTCTTCGTGGCCGGCTCGGCGCCGTTCACGCTCGCGCCGTCCTTCTCGGCCGGGGAGCCGCCGGCCAGCAGGGAGCGGGCCAGGCCGAGGCCGGTGCCGCCGAGCGTGAGCGCCTTGGCCAGCATCTCCTCGATGCCCTGGGCGCCGTTGAGCACCACCATGTGGTCGACGTTGCCGAAGGCCTTCGCGCCGGCCTCCACGATCTGCGGCCAGTTCTCGGCGAGCTGCTGGGCGATGACGGCCTCCTGGTTCTCCCGCAGCGCCTCGGACCGGGCCCTGATCGCGTCGGCCTCGGCCAGACCCTTGGCCTTGGCGGCCTCCGCCTCCGCGAGACCCTTCGCCCTGGCCGCCTCGGCCTCCGCGAGACCCCGCGCCTTGGCGGCCTCCGCCTCGCCCAGACCGGTCGCCTTGGTCGCCGACGCGGCGGCCTCGCCGCGCAGCCGCACCGACTCGGCGTCGGCCGCCGCCGCCTGCTTCACCTGGGACGCCTGGGCCGCGGCGCGCAGCTCGGTCTCCCTGGCCTCCGCCTCGGCCTGGGCGATGCGGGCGTCGCGCTCCGCCTGGGACAGCGTGACGGTCTCGTACGCCTTGGCGTCGGCGGGCTTGCGAACCTGCGACTGGAGCCGCTGCTCGGCGAGCTGGGCCTCCAGCTCCGCGGCCCTGGTCTCCTGGACGACGACCTCCTGGCGCGCGGTGGCCTCCGACAGCGGGCCGGCCTGCCGGGCCTTGGCCGACGCCTGGTCCACCTCCGCCTGGTAGCCGGCCTGCTGGATCTGCGACTCGCGGATGGCGGAGGCCTTCTTGGCGGCCGCGACCTGCTCGGCCTCGGTGGCCTCCTGGTCGCGCTGCGCCTCGGCGATGCGCGCGGCGGCGGCGATCTTCGCGGCGTGCGGCTTGCCGAGGTTCGTGATGTAGCCGGTCTCGTCCTCGATCTCCTGGATCTGCAGCGAGTCGACCACCAGGCCGAGCTTGCTCATCTCGTCGGCCGCGGAGCTGCGGGTCTCGCTGGTGAGCCGCTCGCGGTTGAGGATGAGGTCCTCGACGGTCAGGTTGCCGATGATCGAGCGCAGGTGACCGGTGAACAGCTCGTGGATGGCGCCGTTCATCGAGTCCTGCTGGTCGAGGAAGCGCCGCGCCGCGTTCGCGATGCTGGTGAAGTCGTCACCCACCTTGTAGATGATGACGCCGCGCACCTGGACCGGGATGCCCTGCTGCGTCACGCAGTTGACCTGCAGGTTCGTGGCCCGGCTGTCGAGCCGCAGCCGCCGGGCGGTCTGGAAGCCGGGCAGCACCGCGGTGCCCTTGCCGGTCACGATCTTGAAGCCGAGACTGTCGGCCAGCTCGTTCTTCGTGTGGGCGCCGAGGCCCGAGATGATGAGCGCCTCGTTGGGCTCGGCCACCCGCCAGATGGCCTTGAACAGGAGGATGAGGACGATGAGGGCGACAACGGCCACACCGCCCACGACCAGGATCTCCGGGGACATGGGAGCCTCCGTGTAGTGGGGGGAGATAAGAGCGAGGGAGCGAGTCAGACGACCGCACGAGCGACGTAGACGGTGCGCGGGGGCGAATACTCCACGACGACGACGATCGATCCCACCGGGATCTCCTCGTCCGGAATGCTCGGATAGGCGTAGAACGCCTCGACACCCCCGCGGATGGGCACCATCACCTCGCCGACGAGGCCGGGCCCGATCTTGCCCGTGACCCTGCCCTGTCTGCCGACCACCCGCGTCACCCCGTCGTTTCCACCGCTCCTGGCTGCACCGCGAATGCGCACGTTACCCCGTATCACCGTGCCGTGACAGAGCCGTTTTCGGTGGCTCGTCCCGCCGGATGTGCGATTCGCCCAACTCTGCACCATCACTTCGGCCAACGGAGGATCGTCGTGCAAAGTTCCACTACGTCGCGGCGGGCTCCCTCTTCACCGGCCGGCGCAGTCTCGTGAAGGCCCAGGAGACGTCGGGCTCCACCGCCCATCGAAACGCCCTGCGCACCGGGGACGTGCAGAGCAGGGTCGCGAGGACGGCTCCGAGGGCCTCCATGGCGGCCACGCCGAGCGGGTTGACGAGGGCGTCATGGAAGCGCTCGGACACCTTCACCGCGAACCCGTGCAGCAGATAGGCGTACATCGTGGCGGCGCCGAGGCCCGTGAACCAGGTGCGGCGGCTCGGGGTGATCGCGAGGAACGCCGTCACCAGCAGTGCGCCCACCGCCAGCATGCCGAGCCTGATCAGCGTGCCGGTCAGGTCGTCCACGCCGATCTGGTGGTTGGAGTGACGCCAGCGGATCCACTCCGTCGGCACGAGCGTGTGGACGGCGAACGCCCCGGCGAGCACCGTCGCGAGCACGGCCGCGCCCGCGATCCTCGCCCGCCGCCCACGGAGGCGGTCGAGGTGCTCGGGCGTGAGCATAAGGCCGAGCACGTAGAAGGGCAGCAGGCCGAACGTCCGGTTCATCGACAGCTCGTCGGGCAGGGCGCTGGTGCCCGACAGCAGGCACAGCCCGACCGCGACCGCCAGAGGGTGCCGCAACTGCTGCCAGACCGGCGTGGACAGCCGCCACAGGAACAGCGACATCAAGAACCAGGTCAGGTAGTACGGGTCGAGCAGGCTGATTTCGAGCTTGCCGTACAGGAAGAAGCGGGGCAGCGAGTAGGCCACTTCGAAGATGACGTACGGCACCGCGAGGCCGCTGATGAGCTTGCGCGCCTTACCAGGAGAAAACGTGAAATTTCGGGACAAATAGCCGCTGACGACGATGAAGAGCGGCATGTGGAAGAGATAGACGAAGAAGTAGAGCGCGTGCGCCGCCGGGACGTCCCTCAGCTCCTCGATGAGATGCCCGGAAACGACGAGCACGATGGCGAGGAACTTGGCGTTGTCCAGCAGCGGGTCGCGGGCGACGGCCACACCGGAGGGGCGGGCGGGAGCGGTCACGGTCATGCGGCCGGACCCTAGTCACCCGTCCGTGAGCGTCGGCGCAACCGCGGGCGAACAGTGCCCGAACTCTTCGCCGCCCCTTCAGGGAGTCAGGCCGGTGGCGGCGCGGCTCGCGTCCCACAGGGCGGCGGCGAGGGCGGGGTCGGACATCTTCTCCGGCGCCCGTACGGGAGCGTTCTTCACGAAGTACCGGCCCGGATGATCGACGCCGTCGGGGTGGGTGGCGAGGTGGACGATCCGCGCCGCCCCGGCCTCGACCGGCTCGCCCACTCCGGGCAGATGCCACACCACCTTCATGAAGAACGTGCCCTCCGCGAAGCCGGTCTTCAGGACGCCCGGGTGCAGGCACGTGGCGGCCAGGCCGCGCTCGGCGAGTGACACCGTGAACAGCGCGTTGGCCTGCTTGGAGTCGCCGTACTGCAGCCAGCCGTTCCAGCGCCGCCGCTCCCTGGACAGGTCGGCGGGGTCGAGGCGGCCCGTGGTCGCGGCCCGGGACGACGTGGTGACGACACGGGCGGACGACGCCGTGAGCCGGTCGAGAAGCAGGTTCGTCAGCAGGAACGGCGCCAGGTGGTTGACCTGCATCATCCACTCGTTGCCGTCCACGGTGGTGCGGCGGTCGGGTGTCATGACGCCGGCGTTGTTGATCAGCACGTCGATGCGCTCGTACCGCGCCAGCAACTCGGCCGCCAGCCGGCGCACCTGGTCGAGGGAGGAGAAATCCGCGACGAGCGTGTCCGGACGGCTGCCACCGGCCTGCTCCGCGCGGTCGGCGACGGCGCGGAGCTTCTCCTGGGTGCGTCCGACGAGCACGATTTGATGACCTCGCCGGGCGAGATCAAGGGCAGAAGCTGCGCCGATTCCGGCACCGGCCCCAGTGATCACAGTAATCATCGAAACCTCCCACTGCGCCAGCACTGTATCGGTGCTAGCCTTCTGTGCGATCTTCCGGAGGTGCATTCCCCCATAAATGCGGCGCGAGCCTCCAGCACTGCAGGAGTGGCCATGGGTTCAAGAAACCGGTCGATTCGGTTCAAGATCTTCTCGTTGCTGCTCCTGCCATTGCTCATGTTGAGTGCTATGTGGGGGTTTGCCCTAAAGCTCACGGTTGGCGATGGCCTCGTCCTCCTCAACTCGAAGACGCTGTACGACACCATCGGGGTGACCTCCACCGACCTCGGCACCCAGATCCAGGCCGAGCGCGCGCTGACCGCCGGCGTGCTGAGCAGCGGCCAGACCGGCTCCACCGCGCTCACCACCCAGCAGGCCAAGACCACCGCCGCCGTGGACAGGTTCAGGAAGTCCGCCGACGACGGGGCGACCCGCGACGCCATGAGCGACGAGCTCGTGGCGCCGTTGGACGACCTGCTGTCCTCCCTCGACCGCCTGCCGTCGGTCAGGGAGTCCGTCACGCTCGGCAGGGTCGACAGGCTGACCGCGATCACGTCGTACAACGCGATCATGGACGACCTGTTCGCGGTGTACGAACGGCTCGTCTCCGTGCCCGACCTGCCCACCTTCCAGGTGGCCAGCGCGATGCAGGGAATGGGCAACGCGCACGAGATGATCACTCGTGAGGACGCCCTCGTACGCGGCGCGCTCGCCAGCGGCAGGATGACGGCCCAGGAGCAGAACGCCTTCAGCGAATGGGTCGCCACCCGGCGGTTCCTCTACGGCAAGAACCGGCCGGTCCTCAGCGGGGAGATGCGGGCGCCGTACGAGCAGGTGCTCACCTCGCCGCTGTTCGACCGGTTCACCGCCCTGGAGAACCAGATCGTCGACCAGGTGCGTTCCGGCGGGCCGCTGCCCGCGGACGCCGAGAGGTGGTCGGCGACCGTCGACCAGCTGATCGTCAGGCTCGACTCGGCCCGGATCAAGGCCTCGGACGCGCTCAGCGGCTCCGCCACGTCGGTCGCCACCGCGATCATGCTCCGCATCCTGATCGCCGGCGGCCTCGGGCTCGTGGTCATCGTCGCCACGATCATCTTCTCCGTCCGCTTCGGCCGTCGTCTCGCCCGCGACCTCGCCGGCCTGCGCGACGCCGCGCTCGAACTCGCCGACGTACGGCTGCCGCAGGTCGTCGAGAAGCTGCGGCGGGGCGAGGACGTCGACGTCGAGGCCGAGGCGCCCCCGATCAAGGCGACGGGGGCCAACGAGGTCGAGGACGTCGCGCACGCGTTCAGCTCCGTCCAGCGCACGGCAGTGGAGGCCGCCGTCGGCCAGGCCGCCCTCCGCCGCGGCGTCAGCCAGGTCTTCCTCAACCTGGCCCGCCGCAAGCAGACCCTGCTGCACCGCCAGCTCACGCTGCTCGACACGATGCAGCGCCGCGCCGAGGACCCCGAGAGCCTGGAGGACCTGTTCCGGCTCGACCACCTGACCACCCGCATGCGCCGCCACGCGGAGAGCCTGATCATCCTGTCCGGCTCCGCCCCCGGACGGTCCTGGCGCAAGCCGGTGCCGCTCATCGACGTGGTCCGCGCGGCGACCTCCGAGGTCGAGGACTACACCCGCGTCTCGATGGCCCCGATGCCGGACGCCGCCATCGCCGGCGCGACCGTGGCCGACGTGGTGCACCTGATCGCCGAGCTGGTGGAGAACGCCACGATCTTCTCGCCCCCGCAGACGAAGGTGGAGGTGCGCGGGGAGATCGTCGCCAACGGGCTCGCCGTGGAGATCGAGGACCGTGGTCTCGGCCTGCTGCCCCAGGAGTACGACGAGATCAACGCACGGCTGGCCGACCCGCCGGAGTTCGACCTGGCGGACAGCGACCGGCTCGGGCTCTTCGTCGTCGGCCAGCTCGCCGCCCGCCACGAGATCGGCGTGGTCCTGCGGGGCTCGCCGTACGGCGGGACGACCGCCATCGTGCTCATCCCCCGGGCCCTGATGGTGGAGGAGGGCTCGCCCGCGGCGCTGGCGGGCCCGGCCGGCCGCGGCGCCCACGCCAAGTTCGCGCTTGCCTCCGGTGGTGACGACACCGACGTGTCGCTCGGTGAGACGTTCGACGCCGACCTGGGGCTGGGCCGCCCGTCCCACGACCCCCGGGAGATCCGCACGATCGCCGGAGAGGTCGCCGGGGACGTTCCGGTGGGTCCCCGTGGGGAGACGGTGGGCCTTCGCGGGGAGACGGAGGACCTTCGCGGGGAGACGGAGGACCTTCGCGGGGAGACGGAGGACCGGGAGGAGCGTCCGAGCGCGTCCGAGCCGTCCCCGTTCTTCACGCCGGCCGCCCTGCGGACCGAGGCCGTGCCCTCCGCGACGCGCGACGACCTCTCCCCACGGTCGTTCGGCTCCGGCTTCGAGAGTCCGCGCCCGGCCGCGCCCAGCGTTCCGCCCTCGGTCTCGCCCTTTGTTCCGCCCGCGGTTTCGCCTGCGCTTTCGCCCGCCCCCGAGCCGGCGGCCGCCGGGGTGGCGGCGAACGGCCTGGCGCAGCGGACGAGCACGAAGCGGTCCGGAGGATCCGTCTCCAGCGGCACCCACGCCGGCCTGCCGCGCAGGGTTCGCCAGGCCAACATCGCCCCGCAGCTTCGCCCTGAGTATCAGCAGGCCCCATCCCAGCAACCCCAGCAGGCGCAGTCCCCGCAGAGGCAGCCGCTGTCCGCCCCGACCGTGGAGGAGCGGTCGCCCGAGGAGGCGAGGGCGATGTTCAGCGCCTTCCAGCGCGGTGCGCTGCGGGGCCGGGAGGACTCCGATCGGCCGGGTGTGGCCGCACCCGGCCACCACGAACACAACACGCACGGCGAAAAGGGTGACGAATGACCGGCAAAGCGACGTCGACCGGCGAACTGAACTGGCTGCTCGACGATCTCATCAGCAGGGTCGCCGCCGTCCGCCAGGCGGTGATCCTCTCCACCGACGGCCTCGTCGTGGGAGCCTCCCAGGGGCTGAGCCGGGAGGACGCGGAACACCTGTCCGCGGTCGCGGCCGGCTTCCAGAGCCTGGCGCGGGGCGCCGGACGGCACTTCGGCGGGGGCGAGGTCAGGCAGACCATCGTGGAGATGGAGGCCGCGTTCCTGTTCGTCACGGCCGCGGGACAGGGCACCTGCCTCGCCGTCCTGGCCGCCTCCGACGCCGACGTGGGGCACATCGCGTACGAGATGGCGATGCTGGTCAAGCGGGTGGGGCAGCACATTTCCACCAACCCGCGGCGAATTGCCCCATGAGATTGGCGGCCACATGACGGGACCCCAGTGGATGGACGAGGAGGCCGGACCGTTGGTCCGGCCCTACGCGCTGACGGGGGGCCGGGCACGGCACTCCGGGGCCAAGCTCGACCTGATCACCATGGTGACCACCTCGGGCTCACCGAGGGACGTCCCCGGCATGGGCCCCGAGCAGCGGCGGATCCTTGAGCTCGCGCGCCGCGGCGCGTCGGTGGCGGACATCGCGTCCGACATCGATCTGCCCCTGGGCGTGGTCCGGGTTCTGATCGGGGATCTGCACGACCTCGGGCTCGTCGACGTACGGGCTCCGGGCAAGGTGGCGCCGCTGCCAAGCGAGCGCATTCTCAAGGAAGTGATCAATGGCCTTCGCGCCCTCTGAGGAGCCGGTCGCCCTCAAGATATTGGTGGCCGGCGGCTTCGGCGTCGGCAAGACCACGCTGGTCGGCGCGATCAGCGAGATTCGCCCCCTGCGCACCGAGGAGGTGCTGTCCGATCGCGGCGTCGGCGTCGACGACACCGACGGCGTGGAAGGCAAGACGACCACGACCGTGGCCATGGACTTCGGCCGCATCACCATCAGGGAAGGGCTCGTGGTCTACCTGTTCGGCACCCCCGGACAGGAGCGCTTCTGGTTCATGTGGGACGAGTTGTCCTACGGCGCGCTCGGGGCGGTCGTGCTGGCCGACACCCGCAGGCTGACCGACTGCTTCCCGTCGATCGACTACTTCGAGCAGCGCGGCACGCCGTTCATCGTCGCCGTGAACTGCTTCGACGGCGCCGATCGCCACGAGCCCGACGACGTGCGGATCGCCCTCGACCTCGATCCCGAGGTCCCCGTCCTGCTCTGCGACGTACGGCGCCGCGCCTCGGCCAAGGTCGTGCTCGTCACGCTCGTGGAGCACGCGCTCAAGATGCTGACGGCCGCACAACGCTGATCAGCCCGGCGGGCCGGGAGTGCGAACATGATCAGCAGGTGGGCGGCCGAAGCCGTCGCGCTCCTCGACCGGGAGCGGGTTCAGGCGGGCACGACGCCGCTCCGCGAGCTCCCGACGCCCTCGGAGTGGGAAGTGCGGCTGCGGCTGAAGGACGAGTCGGCGCAGCCCACCGGGGGTCTCAAGCACCGGCTGGCCCGCGCACTGTTCGCCCAGGCGATCACCTCCGGGCGGATCACCGAGGGGACGACCGTGGTTGACGCCACCGGCGGTCCCATGGCGGTCGCCGAGGCCTGGTTCGCCCGGCTGCTCGGCCTGCCGTACATCGCGGTGATGCCGAAGAAGTCGTCCGGGGCCGGTGTCGAGCGGCTGGGCGGCACCTGCCGGTACGTCGATCCTCCGCTCGCCGTGTACGAGGAGGCCGCCCGCCTGTCCGACGAGATCGGCGGTCACTACCTCGATCACTACCGCTCGGCCGCCGTGGTCGACTGGCGTGGCGCGAGCCTGGCCGACGAGCTGTTCGGGCAGCTGGACGGCTGCCCCCGCTGGATCGTGGTCGGGGCGGGCACCGGCGCCACGTCCGCCGCGATCGGCCGGCGCCTGCGGGGTCACGACCTGCCGGGGAGGCTGGCCGTGGCCGATCCGGAGAACTCCGCCTACTTCCCCGGCTGGGCCACCGGCGCCCCGGACTACGCCACGGGCATGCCCAGCCGCATCGAGGGCGTCGGCCGGCCGCGGATGGAGCCCGCCTTCGACCCCGCGCTCGTCGACCTGGTCGTCCCCGTGCCCGACGCGGCGAGCGTGGCCGCCGCCCGCTACGTCCGGCAGGTGACCGGGCTCGCGGTCGGCCCCGCCACGGGGACGAACCTGTGGGCGGCCCTCGAACTGATCACCCGGATGCGCGACCGGGGCGAGCGCGGCGAGGTGGTCAGCGTGATCGGCGACGCGGGCGAGCGTCATCTCGCGACCTGCCACGACGACGCCTGGGCGGCGGGCAAGGGCCTCGGCTGGCGGCCGTACGCCGAGCGCCTGCGCGACCTGCTCGGCGAGCCCTGACCTGCCCTGCTTCCACAACCCCGAGCCGCACCAGGCAGCACAACACCGGGCCGCGCGGCGCCCCCGCGCCCGCGCGGCCCGGTGTGTCCCTCCCCATCCGTCAGCGGTGGACGAGGAAGCCGGCGCGCCGACCGGCGGCGCGCTCTCTCAGCCACGGCCCCCAGGCGAGCTGCGCGAGCCGTACGGCGAGCACTCCGAGGACGGCCACCTCGGCGGTCAGGAGCAGGCGCTCCACCAGGCCGATCATGACGCCGTGGCCGGGCAGCGCGACGTACGTGATGACCGCCAGGCCGAGGCCGGAGGCGAGCGCCAGCCACTCCAGCGGCCGGGCGGCGGCCTTCCACCGCTCGTCCTGTCCCAGGCGGCCCACCAACTGGATCGCGGCGGCGGGCACACTCACGAAGGCCACCGCCGACAGGACGCCGTGGACGTCCCCCTGCCAGGCCGTGCCCGACGGGACCACGGCGGCGCCGATGAGCGAGACGCTCCACAGGCCGATCAGGCGGGCGGGCCAGCCGTCCACCGGCGCGCCGAGCGCGCGCATCCCGGCCAGCAGTGCGAGCGAGGCCAGCCCGAGAACGGCCATGGCCGTCTCGATGGCGCCGCCCTCGTCGCGGGCGGCGTACTGGCTGATCGTCATGGAGACGGGGTTCAGGGAGGCATCCCCGCCCACCTGCGCCGTCACCACGGTGACGACCGCGAGCAGGATGCCGCCGCCGGCGAGCAGGGGGTAAAGCCTCTTGACCATAAGGAGAGAATCCCGCGTGCGGCCCGTTCCTAACATCCGGGACAACGCGTAGATCCCCCCGAGAAGGGGTCAGGGTCGTCTCAGGGTGGGGTCCCCGGGGTCTCCCCGGGGACCCCACCCTGGACGTCACTCCTGCGCGGCCTCGTGGTATCGCTCACGCAGGCCGGAGGTGGGGTCGGCCTCGTACCGCTCGGTGGCACCGGTGTCCCACACCGGCGGTTCCGGTTCCCCGGACAGCAGCCAGGCGGCCTGCTTGGCCGCGCCGTCCGCGACGTACTCGCCGGGGGTGGGCACGAGCACCGGACGCCCGAAGACGGTCGGCGCGATGCGGCGCACGGCCTCCGAGCGGGCGCCGCCGCCGATGAGCAGCACGCGCCGCGGTTCGAGGCCGAGGGCGTCCAGCGCGTCGGCGAGCCCGCAGAGCATGCCCTCCACCGCGGCCCGGGCCAGGTGCTCCGGGGTGGAGTTGCCCAGGCGCAGGCCGTGCAGCGAACCGGTGGCGTCGGGCCGGTTCGGGGTGCGCTCCCCTTCCAGGTACGGCACGAGGACCAGCCCGTCCGCACCGGCAGGGGCCCGCAGAGCCAGGTCGCTCAGCTCCTGGGGCGTGACCCGGAGCATCCGGGCCGCCGCGTCCAGCACCCGCGCCGCGTTCAGCGTGCAGACCAGCGGGAGGTAGTGCCCGGTGGCGTCCGCGAACCCGGCGACCGCCCCGGAGGGGTCGGCGGACGGCGCCTCGGCGACGGCGAATGCCGTGCCCGAGGTGCCGATGGACACGACCACGTCACCGGGCCGCATGCCGACGCCGAGCGCCGCCGCCATGTTGTCGCCCGTGCCGGGCGCGAGCAGCGCGCCGCCCTGCTCGGCCGTCCCCGCCTGTTCGGCGGGACCGAGCACGCGGGGCAGTTCCGGCACCCTGCCCATGGCGAGTTCGAGCAGGTCCGTGCGGTACTCCCCGGTCGCGGGCGACCAGTAACCGGTGCCGGAGGCGTCGCCCCGGTCCGTCGTGATCGTGCCGGGCCGGCCGGCCAGCCGCCAGGTGAGCCAGTCGTGCGGCAGGCACACCGACCGCGTACGGCGCGCGTTGTCGGGCTCGTTCCGGGCGAGCCAGCGGAGCTTGGTCACCGTGAAGGACGCCACCGGGACGCTGCCGACGGCCTCGGCCCACACCTTCGGGCCGCCCAGCTCGGCGACCAGGTCGGCCGCCGCCCCGGCCGAGCGGGTGTCGTTCCACAGCAGTGCGGGCCGGACCACCTCGCCGTCCTCGTCGAGGCAGACCATGCCGTGCTGCTGCGCGCCCACGCTGACGGCGGCGACGTCCGCCAGGCCTCCCGCCTGCTCGATCGCGCTCTGCAGCGCGCTCCACCAGTGGTCAGGATGGACCTCCGTGCCGTCGGGGTGGGGAGCGCGGCCCTCGCGCACGAGGGCCCCGCTCTCCGCGTCCCGGATGACGACCTTGCAGCTCTGGGTCGACGAGTCGACCCCCGCGACCAGCGTCACAGTCGTTACTCCGCTCTCACTGAACCGCTCAGCCGCGGACGCCGAGGAGGTGCTCAATCGCGAGCTGGTTCAGCCGGGTGAAGTGGTAGCCGCGCTCCGCCACCGCGTCCACGTCGATCGACTCGGCGAGGATGTCCTCGTAGGTCTCGCCCGCGGCGAGGGTCGGCTGGGCCAGCTCGTTGCACTTGCTGGCCTCCAGCGCCGCCTGCACCTCGGGGTCGGCGCGGTAGGCCTTCGACTTCTCCTTGAAGATGAGGTAGGTCCGCATGTTGGCCGCGGCCGAGTCCCAGACGTCCTCCTTGTCCTCGGTGCGCAGCGGCTTGTAGTCGAAGTGGCGCGGGCCGTCGTAGCCGCCGTTCTCCAGCAGGTCGACGAGGAAGAACGCGTTCTTCACGTCGCCGTGGCCGAAGATGAGGTCCTGGTCGAACCGCGGGCCGTGCTGGCCGTTGAGGTCGATGTGGAACAGCTTGCCGTGCCACAGCGCCTGGGCGATGCCGTGCACGAAGTTCATCCCGGCCATCTGCTCGTGGCCGGTCTCGGGGTTGAGGCCCACCATCTCGGGGTGCTCCAGCGAGTTGATGAACGCCAGGGCGTGCCCGATCGTCGGGAGCAGGATGTCGCCGCGCGGCTCGTTCGGCTTGGGCTCGACGGCGAAGCGGATGTCGTAGCCCTTGTCGATCACGTACTGGCAGAGGAGGTCGAAGCCCTCCTTGTAGCGGTCGAGCGCGACCCGCACGTCCTTGGCGGCCTCGGACTCGGCGCCCTCACGGCCGCCCCAGCACACGTACGTCTTCGCGCCAAGCTCGGCGGCGAGGTCGATGTTGCGCATCACCTTGCGCAGCGCGTAGCGCCGGACCTCGCGGTCGTTGCTGGTGAACCCGCCGTCCTTGAAGATCGGGTGGGTGAACAGGTTGGTGGTGGCCATCGGCACCTTCATGCCGGTGTCGGCCAGCGCCTTCTTGAGGTTCTCGATCGCCTTGGCCCGGTCCGGCTCCACCGCGAGGAGGTCGTCGTCGTGGAAGGTCACACCGTACGCGCCGAGCTCGGCCAGGCGGTGGACGCTCTCGACCGGGTCCAGCGGGGCCCGGGACGCGTCGCCGAACTGGTCGCGCGCCTGCCAGCCGACGGTCCACAGCCCGAACGTGAATCGGTCCTCGGGAGTGGGGGTGTACATGAATCGCCTCCGAATTAGTCTATGTTGTGGACTAAATATCGGACGTGACAAGCCGTACGGTCAAGAGGGTGTGTCGGTGTTATCAACGTCCCGCAGTGGAGGATGTGATGGCGCGGGCCACAGGGTGTGAGACGGGACACACGTGATGGAGCGCGATGACACCCGCGTTGCGGGTGGGGCGGAACACGGGCGAGGAGGTGCGATGACGCAGGCCCTGCGGCATGACGCGATGCGCGCCCGGAACCTGGCGCTCGTCCTCGGCGCGGTCGGCGCCCGGGGGTCGGTGACGCGCGCCGCCCTGGCCGAGATCACCGGCCTGACCAAGACGACGGTGTCCAAGCTCGTCGGCGACCTCATCGAGGGCGGGCTCGTGGTGGAGACCGGGACCGTGCGCGACGGAGAGCGCGGCAGGCCCGGGGTCGAGATCCGGATCAGCGGGCAGCGCGTCGCCGCCCTCGGGCTCGAGGTCAACGTCGACTACCTCGCGGTGTGCGTGGTCGATCTCGCCCGGACGGTACGGCTGCGCCGTACACAGGCTGTGGACAACCGGGCCGCGGCCCCTGTGGACGTGATCGCGCGACTTGGGGATTTGGCCGCCACGATTGTGGACGAAGCTGTGGAGAAAGGCCTGCGGGTGGTCGGCGGCGTGCTGGCGGTCCCGGGTCCTGTAGACATGACCAGCGGGGTCGTCCACAACGCGCCGAACCTCGGCTGGCGCGACGTGCCGCTGGCCTCGCTCCTGCGGTTCCCCTTCCCCGTACGCGTGGAGAACGAGGCCAACCTGGCCGCGCTCGGCGAGCTGTGGTTCGGATCCGGGCTGCCCGATTTCCTGCACGTGTCGGGAGAGATCGGCATCGGAGCCGGTCTCGTGGTCCGCGGCCGGCTCTTCCGGGGGGCGCACGGCCTGGCCGGCGAGCTCGGGCACGTCGTCGTCTCCCCCGGCGGCCCGCCGTGCCGCTGCGGTGGCCGCGGCTGCCTCGAACAGTACGCCGGGCAGGACGCCCTCCTGACCGCCGTCCGCGGCGCCGCCGCGTCGATCGGTCCCGCCGCCGGCACGCGTCAGGCGGGGGCGTCCGGGGAGGTGCGGGCCGAAGAGCCGCGCGAAGGCACGGACCACGCGACCGGTGAGGAGCACGCGCCGTCCCCCGTGCCGCCCGACGGCGGAGCCGGGGCAACGCCCGGCGTGCCGGACGACGCCGAAGCCGGGGCAATGCCCGACGTGCCGGACGATGCCAAAGCAGGTGCCCCGGTGGACGGCGAGGCAGGCGCGACCTCCGCCGTGCCCACCGACAGCGAACCGGGCGCGATGGGCGGCGTGCCGGACGGCGGCGGGGCAGGGGTCACGGACGACGACGGGCCGCCGGCGCACCTTGGCCGTACGACCTGGGCGGAGGCGGCGATGACGTCCGCGTCGCCCTCGCCGGAGATGCTCCTTCCCGCGCAGCAGGGCCTGTCATGGGTGCTTTCCCGGCTCCGGGAGGGCGACGAGAACGCGCGCGCCGCGTGCGAGCGGGCGGCGTGGGCGCTCGGCGTGGCCCTGTCGTCGGCGGTCAACCTGGTGGACCCCGACGCGATCGTCCTCGGCGGGATCTACGCACCGCTCTTCCCCTGGATCGGCCACACGGTCGCCGACACGCTGAAGGCCCACCTCGGGCAGATGCGCGGCGCCATACCGCCCGTGGTCGTCTCACGGCTCGGCGCCGAGGCCGCCGCCCTCGGCGCGGCCGGCCAGGTGATCGAGCAGGTCATGGCCGACCCCGCAGCCCTTCTGCAGGGCTAGTGAGCGCCACCGTCCCGCTGAGTGGCCCGCTGAGTGGCCCGCAGCGCGGCCTCGTACTGCCCGCGCTCGAAGACGCAGGGCCCGAGCGCGCTCAGATCCCACCGGCCGTCCGACAACCGTCGTGAAAACCGCTCCAGATGACGGTCGTACCGGTGACCTCCATCCGGGCGGTCGGAGGGTCACAGGCCCGAGGGGTCGCGGCCGAGGCTGATCTCCTCGGCGATGCGCCGCAGTTCGTCGGCCGCCAGCCGGGGCGTGCCGGGCAGATTGGAGGTCAGCGCCGCGATCACCTGGTGGTAGGGCGCACCGGCATGACGGACGGCTACCTCGTGCACCGCCCGGAACAGGACCAGGTTGTCCTCACGCTCCCGCGTCGCCCTGTCGACGATCATGACGCCCCCCTTCGCCGGCCTCGACGCCGGCACCGCTACCTGACCGCCCACTCCGGCGCCGTACGGAACGCCGGCGGGCGGCTCGCCACCCCCTGGCGGCTCTGCCCGCTCGCCACCGTACGACCTGGCACCGACAGTTTCCGGGAGACCCGGCGAGGTACAATTACTTGAGAGTTCAACTTTTCGGGAGGGCGTAATGCCGGTCCAGCGACTCAACCACGCCGTGCTGTACGTGCGGGACGTCTCCCGCAGCGTGGCCTTCTACCAGGAAGCCCTCGGGTTCCGCGTCGTGCAGGCGTTCCCGGGGGCCGCGTTCCTGCAGGCCGAGGGGTCCACGAACGACCACGACCTCGGGCTGTTCCAGATCGGGACGCAGGCGGGGCCGTCGTCCGCCGGGCGCGCGACGGTCGGCCTCTACCACCTCGCGTGGGAGGTGGACACGCTCGCCGAGCTGCAGCGGATCGCGACCACGCTGACGGAGATGAACGCCCTGGTCGGCGCCTCCGACCACTCCACCACCAAGGCCCTCTACGCGAAGGACCCGGACGGGCTGGAGTTCGAGGTCTCCTGGCTGGTGCCCGCGCACCTGCTCACCGAGGAGACCCTGGCAGGGCGCACCCAGATCAGGCCGCTGGACCTGGCCAAGGAGCTGGAGCGGTACGGCGCGCAGACACGCGGCGGGGTCGGCGTCAGCGTCTGATCCGGCGATCGCGGGCGGCCGTCCTCTCGACGGCCGCCCGGCGGCCGACCCGGCCAACCCGACCGACCCAATCGACCCGGGCTGACCCACCCCTGCCGATCCTTGCCGACCCTGCCGACACCCGGCCGGCCCGATGCGCCCGGCCTCGTCCGTTGACCGACCTGTTCATGCCAGTTATCGCAAACATCTCCCTCTCGGCCCTCGACGGCCTTACCATGATCGCGATCTGGGACCGGTACAGCGAGGGAGCAGGACGGATCATGGCTGACGACGACCAGCACGTGAGCGGTGCCCCGGCGGACAACGAGCAGGCGGGGACCAGGATCGACACGAGCAAACCGAGCATCGCCCGTGTCTACGACTTCTTCCTCGGCGGGAAGGACAACTTCGCCATCGACCGGCAGGTGGGCGAGGCGACGTTGAAGATCGCGCCGGACGCTCCCGCGGCGGGCCGCGCGAACCGCGCCTTCCTCCGGCGCGTCGTCCGCTATCTCGCGGCCGAGGCGGGCATCCGGCAGTTCCTCGACATCGGCTCGGGTCTGCCGACCCAGGGCAACGTCCACGAGGTGGCCCAGGAGGTCGCCCCGGAGGCGCGGGTCGTCTACGTCGACAACGACCCGATCGTGCTCGCGCACGGCCGGGCGCTGCTCGCCACGAACGGGAGCACCACGGTCGTCGAGGCCGACATCCGCGACCCGGAGTCGATCCTGAACCACCCCTCGGTCGGGGCGCTCATCGACTTCGACCAGCCCGTGGCCCTGCTGCTGTTCGCGATCCTGCATCACGTCAACGACCACGAGGACCCCCAGGGCATCGCCGCCCGCTTCCGCTCGGCCCTGCCCTCCGGCAGCTATCTGGCGCTGTCCCATTTCCACAACCCGGGGCCCGCGATGCCCGAGGTGTCGGCGCAGGCCACGTCGGCCGAGAAGCTGTTCAACGAGAACCTCGGCACGGGCCGGTGGCGCACCCGCGACGAGATCCTCGCCTACTTCGGCGACCTGCCGCTCCTCGAACCCGGTCTGGTGCCGCTCGCCGAGTGGCGGCCGGATCCCGGCGAGTTCGTCGATCGCGGCATCACCTACCACACGTTCGTCGGTGCCGTCGCCCACAAGCCCTGAAATGTCGCCCGGGCGATAAACGTGAGATACGTCACTGCCCCGCCGTACGGCCCGACAGGCATCGGCGCAGGCCGCGGGCCGTGCGACGGCGGGCCGGTGATCGGCGGGGTAGGTGGGGGGACCCCGCTTCGGTTGACATGGGCGAGCAGCGACGGTGATGCTCGGAGGTGGCTGCCCCTCTACAGGAAGGCGGCTCCGACATGATGACCATCAATGGGTCGTTCGAATCCGCGCTGCACAAGAAGAACCTGCTCTATCTCGACAAGCAACTGGTCGTACGCACCTCCGACGACGGCTCCGTACGGCTGATCGGGCAGATCGATCTCACCAACGGCGACGCGATCGCCGACACCCTCCACAGGCAGTGGACGAGGCCCGGAACGGGAACCGTGGACGTCGCCGAACTCCAGTTCATCGACCTCTACGGCCTGCGCGCCCTGGCCCTGCTGTCCGACATGCCCCTGGGCCGGCCGATCCGGCTGCACAACGCCACGCCGGCGCTGCGGAGGCTGCTCGCCCTCCTCAACTGGCCCGCCTTCACCATCGGCTGACCCCGCGGTCCACTCGGGCCCCTCGGCCGCGCCGATCGCGGGCGGCGCGTCCGCCGTTCTCCCGGTTTTCTCGTCCTCCGGGTTTCCCGTCTCCCGCGTTTCTCCTGCTCCCGATGGAGGAAGGTATCCGACGACGGTCGTACGACCGTTATGACCAGCGCCTGAGCCTTTATCCAGGTTCAGGCGGGATTCATCCGTGAGTTCCCCCCGACTCTCGCGAGGAGGGGTGATGTGATCCTGAACCGGGTGCTCAACACGTCCGTGGCCCTGCTGCGCGGCGTGCTGTCCGAGCCGTTCCGAGATCTGCTTCCGTGCCCTCGTGAGGTGCGCGTCTCCCCCGGCGGGTTGCGCATCAACCTGCACGGGATCGGCCGGCCCGGCTCCGAAGCGGCGGCCGGCCGGCTGGAGGAGCGGCTGGAGACCGTCCCCGGCGTCGAGCGCGCCGAGGTCAACGGCCGCATCGGCGCCGTCTTCGTCGCCTGTAACCCGGACCAGGTCGACCAGGACAAGCTACTGGCCGTCGCCGCGGAGCTCGACGAGCAGGAGGAGCACGCTCACGAGAGCCCCGTCCACCTCGTGGAGGAGCACCTGCGGGCGACCGTGCGGCTGACGGCCGGCGTCACCGGAATCGGGCTGATCTTCCTCGGCAAGGTAATCCGGGCCCCCCAGCTCCCGGCGGTCGTCCCCGCGGTGGTGCAACTGGTCAACGCCACGCCCGCGATCCGCGAGCAGCTCGACCGCCGGCTGGGACGCCGTCCCACCGACGCTCTGTTCACCACCGCCAACCTCGTCACGCAGACCCTCACGCTCCGCCCCACCGCGCTGTTCGTGCAGGCCGTCGCGAACGTGGGCCGCTACATCGAGACCAGGGCCAGCCGGTACGCCTGGGAGGGACTGGAGGAGCGGCTGGCCACCCGCCCGGGTGCCTATCACCACATCAGGGCCGAGGCCCGGCGGCGGCCGACCCACCTGCCGCACGGCCCGGTCGAACGTTACGCGGACGTGGTCGCCCCGATCAGCGCCGCCGCGTACGCGGTGACCCGGGTGCTCACGCGGGGCGAACGGGCCGCGTCCGTCCTCATCTCCGCCACCCCCCGGGTCGCCGACCTCAGCCGGGAGGCGTTCGCGGGCGCGATCAGCCGCGCGCTCGGCAAGCACGACACGGTCGTCTTCGACGCCGGCTGCCTGCGCACGATGGACCGCGTCGACACCGTCGTCCTGCACGCCGACGCGCTGACGACCGGCTCGTGGACGATCGACCGCGTCGAGCCGCTGCTCGAAGGGCAGGACACCGACGAGCTGTACTCGCGGCTCTACACCCTCATCGACTTCTCCGACCCCGGGCGTGCCCGGACCCTGGAGGGCTGGTCGGCCCGGCCGCTGCCCGACCCCGAAGGACTGGTCGCGGACGCCGCCCTGTGGCGGTCGCGCGGGCTGCGGGTGGTGGAGGTGTCCAGGAACGGCACCCGGATCGCCGTCGCCGGGCTCGCCCGGGGGATCGACGCCCTGGCCGTGCCCGTCGTCGGCGCGGCTAAGGCGGCCGGCGCCGTCTTCCTCGCGGGCGGCGACGAGGGCCTGGCACAGCGCCTCGCGATCGGCCGGACGCTGCCCGGAGGCCCGGAGCTAGCCGAGCACGTGCACGACCTGCAGGCGGCGGGCCACTGCGTGGTCGTCGTGTCCAAGGGGGCCTGGCACTCGCTCGCCCAGGCCGACATCGGCCTCGGGGTGGTCGATCCCGAGGCCGTCGAGCCCGGACGCATGGTGCCGTGGGACGCCGACATCGCGGGCGAACTGCACGGCGTCCACCTGTTCCTGCGCTGCCTGCCCCGGGCGCGCGGCAACAGCGGGAACGGCGTGAAACTCGGCGCGGCGGGCGCGTGCGTCGGCACCCTGCTGGCCGCCGCGGGCCCGGCCGCCACCTCCCTGCGCCGGGCGCAGCTCGCCAGCGCCGCCGTCTCGCTGGCCGCCATCGTGCTCGGCGAATGGTCCGGGCAGAACGCGGGTCGCGTCCCCACCCCGCCTCGCGCCGACATCACCCCGTGGCACGCAATGTCCGCGCGGGAGGTGTTGTCCCGGCTCCGCTCCTCGACGCAGGGCATCGCCGAGCAGGAGGCGGGCAGGCGCCGTGCCGAGGCCGCGCCGGAGAAGGTGGAGGGCCCTCACTCGCTGGCGCGGGCCACGGTGGAGGAGCTCGCGAACCCGCTCACGCCCGCCCTGGCCACCGGCGCGGGGATATCGGCCCTCGTCGGCTCGGCCCTCGACGCCGTGCTCATCAGCGGCGTCATGGTCATCAACGCGTTCCTCGGGGGCGTGCAGCGGTTCAAGGCCGACCGGGCGCTGCACCGCCTGACCGAGTCGACCGAGATCCTCGTACGGCTGCGCCGCCCCGAGGGCGTCGTCGAGACGACGAGGGACGAACTCGCGCCCGGTGACGTCATCGAGCTGCGCGCCGGGGACGCCGTGCCCGCCGACGCCCGCGTCATCAACGCCGTCGGGCTGGAAGTGGACGAGTCCACGCTCACCGGAGAGTCCCAGCTCGTCGCCAAGACCGCCGCGCCGACCGTGGCGGCGGCCATCGCCGACCGCAGCTCGATGGTCTACCTGGGCACGTCGATCGCGGCGGGCAGCGGACGGGCGGTGGTCGTCGCGACGGGCGACATGACCGAGTCGGGGCGCAGCACCAGGCTCGCCGGCGAGCCGAGCCCGCCCACCGGGGTGGAGCTGCGCCTGCGGGAGCTGAGCCGCCGCATCCTGCCGATCTCGATCGCCTCCGGGGTGGCGCTGCTCGTCATCGACCTCCTGCGCGGACGGCCGCTGGCCGCGGCGCTCACGCCGGCCGTGAGCCTGACGGTCGCCGCCGTGCCCGAGGGGCTCCCGTTCATCGCCACCGTGGCGGAGCTGGCCGCCGCGCGGCGGTTGTCCAGGCGTGCCGCGCTGGTGCGCAACCCGTCCACGATCGAGGCCCTGGGACGGGTCAACGTGCTGTGCTTCGACAAGACGGGCACGCTCACCGAGGGCCGCATCAGCCTGCGGCACGTGTCGGACGGGCGCGCGGGCCGTCCGGTCGAGGAGGCGGACGCCGGGCTGCGGCGCGTCCTCGCCGCGGCCGTACGGGCCAGCCCCAAGTCCGGCGTGGGACGGGTGATCGCTCACCCGACCGACCGCGCCGTGCTCGACGGCGCCCATCGGCTGGACGTCACGCCGGGCGAAGGGTTCGAGAGCTGGGAGCGCGTCGACGAGATGCCGTTCGAGCCGGGCCGGGGTTACCACGCGGTGCTCGGCCGCACCGAGCACGGGCACCTGCTCAGTGTGAAGGGCGCCCCCGAGATCGTGCTCACCCACTGCACCACCGTGCACCGCGACACCGGGCCGGTCCCCTGCGACGAGACCGTACGCGGGGAGCTGGAGCAGGAGGTGGAACGGCTGGCCCGGCAGGGGTACCGCGTGCTCGCCGTCGCGCAGCGGCCCGCCTCCGACCGGAGCGACCTCGACGAGTCGCGCATCGAGGAGCTGTGCTTCCTCGGTTTCCTCGGCCTGGCCGACCCGGTCAGGTCCACGGCCGCGGAGAGCGTCAGGCGCCTCATGCGGGCCGGGGTGCGGATCGTCATGGTCACCGGCGACCACCCCAGCACCGCCGAGGCGATCGCCGTCGAGCTCAACGCCTTGAACGGCCAGCGCGTCATGACCGGCCCCGAGCTGGACGAACTGGACGACGAGACGCTGACCAAGGTGCTGCCCGACGTGGCGGTCTTCGCCAGGACCACACCCGCGCACAAGGCCAGGATCGTCACGTGCCTGCGCCGGGCGGGGGAGGTCGTCGCCGTCACCGGGGACGGCGCCAACGACGCGCCCGCCATCCGCACGGCCGACGTGGGCATCGCACTCGGCTCGCGGGCGACGCCCGCCGCACGGGCCGCCGCCGACCTCGTCGTCACCGACGACCGCATCGAGACGATCGTGGACGCCATAGTCGAGGGCAGGGCGATGTGGACCTCGGTGCGCGACGCGCTGAGCATCCTCCTCGGCGGCAACATCGGCGAGATCGCCTTCACCGTGGGGTCCAACCTGCTGGCGGGCGGCAGCGCGCTCAACGCCCGGCAGCTCCTGCTGGTCAACCTGCTCACCGACATGGTGCCGGCCATGGCGGTCGCCGTACGGCCGCCCGCCTCGACCGACCCGGACAAGCTCCTCGCCGAGGGCCCGGAGGCGTCGCTGGGCGAGTCGCTGACCCGCGACATCTACCTGCGCGCGGCGGTCACGACGGCGGCGGCGACGGCCGCGTGGATCCTGGGCCGCATGACCGGCACCCGTGTGCGCGCGAACACCATCGGCCTGGTCGCGCTCGTGTCCGCGCAACTGCTGCAGACGCTCGCGGGCGGCCGGGACAGGATCGTCGTGCTCGCGTCGCTGGCGTCGCTGGCCGTCCTGTGGCTCATCGTCACGGTGCCGGGAGTCAGCACGGTCTTCGGCTGCCGGCCGCTCGGCCCGGCGGGCTGGGTCATCGGGCTGGGCAGCGCGGCCGCCGCGACGCTGGTGGGGATTCTCGTGCGGCGCCCGGTCAGGGAGGCGACGACCCGCGCCGAGGCCGAGCGCCGCCGGAGCGCGGCCCACGTGCCCGTCCCCGCCTGACCGGGCCACCCGCCGGCCGCGCCGCCGGACCGTGCGTACGGCGGTCAGGGGCGGTCAGGGACGAGCCGCCTCCGCGGGCTGTGCGGACCCGCGCGTGAGCGGCGCCCCGGCCGCGGGCTCGCCGGGCCACCAGAAACGGTCGCCCAGCAGCGTGACCAGCGCGGGGACGAGCACGCTGCGCACGAGGACCGTGTCGAGCAGCACGCCGAACCCGACGATCACCCCGATCTGGGTGAGTGTGATCAGCGGCAGCACGCCGAGCACGGAGAACACGGCCGCGAGCAGGACCCCGGCGCTCGTGATGACACCGCCGGTCACCGCGAGAGCGGTGACCACACCGTCGCGGGTGCCCTGTTCCGCCGCCTCCTCCCTGGCCCGGGTGGCGAGGAAGATGTTGTAGTCGATCCCCAGCGCCACGAGGAACAGGAAACTCAGCAGCGGGACGTCGAGGTCGAGCGCGGGGAAGCCGAACAGGTGCCTGAAGGCGAACCACCCCGCGCCGAAGCTCGCCCCGAAGCTCGCGATCACGGTCAGCACCAGCGTCACCGCCGCGACCACCGAGCGGAGCAGGGCGAGCAGGACGAGCAGGACCACTCCCAGCACGAGCGGCATGATCAGCTTCTGGTCGCGCGCGGCCGCGTCGCGTTCGTCCAGGTCGACGGCCGGCTGCCCGCCGACGACGGCCTGTGCTTCGGGCACGGCGTGCACCGCCGCGCGCAGCGCGCGGACCGCCGAGAACGCGGCTTCCGTGCCCGGTTCCGCCCGCAACACCACGTCGGCCCGGGCGTACTCGGCGGTCCGGTCGCCCGGCGTGACCCGCACGACCCCGGGAACCCGCGAGGCCGCGGCCTCGACCTGTTCGGCCGCGGAGGCGCGGGAGATCAGGATGAGCGGCTGCGAGCTCCCGGCCGGGAAGGCGCGGCTGAGCGTCTCCTGCCCCGCGATGGCCTCGACCCTCTCCCGGAACTGCTCCGTCTGCGACAGGCCGACCTTCAGCCCGGCGGCGCCCAGAGCCAGCACGGCCAGCACCGCCACGCTCACCGCGGTCATCAGCGTGGGCCGCCGCGACACCGCGCCGCCCACGCGCGCCCACACGCCGCCGCGGGCCGGGTCCGGCTGCCCCGTCCTCGGGGCGAACGGCCAGAACAGCCCCCGGCCGAACAGCACGAGCGTGGCGGGAAGGACCAGCAGGGCGTAGCAGACGGCGGTCACGATGCCGATCGCCCCGGCCAGACCGATACCGCGTACCGCCGGCGAGTCCGCGAGGACCAGCGTCACCAGGGCGAGCGTGACCGTCGCCGAACTGGCCAGGATGGCCGGGGCCGCCGAGCGGACGGCCCGCGCCATGGCCCTGTGCCGGTCGTCGTGGACGCGAAGCTGCTCCCGGTAGCGGGCGATGAGCAGCAACGCGTAGTTGGTGCCCGCGCCGAACACCAGCACGGAGGTGATGCCGAGGGTCGAGTCGTCCACGGTCAGCCCGGCCGTGCGGGTGAGCAGCGCGACGATCTTTGCCGCGACCTGGTCGGCGACGCCGATGACGCCGAGGGGAACCAGCCACAGCCACGGGCTGCGATAGGTGATCAACAGCAGGAGCGCGACGACCGACGCGGTGACCGCCAGGAGGGTGAGGTTCGCGCCGTCGAACACCGCCGCGAGGTCGACCTTGAACCCGGCCGGGCCGGTGACCTGCGCCCGCGCCCCCGCGGGCAAGCCGGCCGCGGCCTCCTCGCGGATCTTCCGTACGGCGTCGGTGAGATCCGCGAGCGGCAGTGCGCCGCGCAGCGGCACGCTCAGCAGCGCCACGTCACCTTTCTCCGAGTAGACGGGCGGCGGCACCCGCCCGCCCGCCGCCAGGGCCGCCAGTTGCCGCGTGTCCGCGTCGATCGACGCCCGGTCCTGCGGTGACAGGCCGCCGTCACGGCTGTAGACGACCAGGGCCGGCGCGAGCTGGCCGCTCGGCAGCCGCTGCTGCAGCCGGGCCACCGTGGCCGACTCCGCGCCCCTGGGCAGCGCGGCGGCGGGGTCGCTGTTCACCTTCGACGCGCCCCCGAACGCCAGGGCCAGACCGGAGACGATGATCGCCAGGACGACCGCGACCCACTTGCCCCGGGGACCCGAGAGCGCGGCCGTTCCACTATGCTCTGCTCGCCTCATCCGCCAACTCTTTCCATGGTGGAATAGTTCTACCGTGGAAAGATTAGGTGCGCCGGAGGTGATTGGCAACGCGGGAGGTGGTGCGTGTGGCCGAGGAGACCGTGGATCCCTTCGAGCTGATGAACCTGATGCGACGCCTCAACGTCGAGGTGGACCGGTTCGCCGAACAGTTCGCGGTCGGCCACGGGCTGCACCGCACGGACCTCGACGCGCTCACCGTGATCATGGACGCCTCGCGTGAGGGGCGGCCACTGACCCCGGGGGCCCTGGGCGCGGCGCTCAACCTGAGCGCGCCCGCCACCAGCGCCCTGATCAACCGGCTTGAGCAGGCCGGCCATCTCACGCGGCACCGGAGCACCGGCGACCGGCGCAAGGTGGAACTCGCCATGCACGAGCAGGCGGCGGCCCTCGCGAGCCGCTTCTTCGCGCCGCTCGGACGTCGGATGTCGGCGGCGCTCGACGAGTTCACCCCGGCGGAGCGCCGCGTCATCGGGCGTTTCCTCGCCCGGAGCATCGAGGCCACCATCGCGGCCGGACAGGAGACGACCGGCGAGGACGCGTGACGGCGTAGCGGTCATCGTGGCCATAGCCACCCGTGACCGGTCGCCGGGAATCGCCGGATTCGCGGCTACTCGACCCGCGTCAAGTTCGGGAATTGACAGAACAATGCCAGCGGCGGACATCTTGCTGAGCCGCGTCCGCCTGGTTGTCCCGCCTTTCTCTTCGCACTGTTGATGGTGGGAGAAAAAACCACGAGGAGAAAGTCAGGGAAATGACACACACAGTCACGCCCGCGGCACGCCCCAACGTCGCCACGGAACTGTCCATCGTGCCTTCTCCACGACAGGGCGGGCGGACCGGACCGCAGCACACCAATCACCGCGGGTCCACCCGGCCGTATATCGCACTCGCCACCGACGAGCCCGGAGTTCGCGGCCTTTTCCGGTTCCGTCCGGAGGCCGCGCTGCCGATGAACCAGCTGGTGGACGTCCTGTTACGCGGGGACGGCACGCTCGGCCGCGGAGAACGCGAATTGATCGCCACCTACGTTTCCGCGCTGAACCGCTGCCGATTCTGTTTCCACACCCATGCCGCGTTCGCCGCCGTACGACTGCCCGAGGGGATGGACCTGGTCGAGCAGGTGCGCGCCGACCTCGACACCGCGCCGGTGACGCCCAAGATGCGGGCGCTGCTGCGCATCGCGGCCTCCGTACAGCGCGGCGGCAGGGAGGTTACCGAGGAACAGGTCGCCGCCGCCCGTACCGAGGGCGCCACGGACCTGGAAATCCACGACACCGTCCTCATCGCCGCCGCCTTCTGCATGTTCAACCGGTACGTCGACGGCCTCGGCACGGTGGCCTCCGACGACCCGGAGCACTATCTCGAACGGGCCAGGCTCACGCAGGGATACGTGGCGGTGCTGGCCGAGGCCCTGGCGGCGGGATGAGGGTGGGGCGGCCGGGCCGGGCGGATTCCACCCGGCCCGGCCGTTCCATCACGAGCCGGCGTCAGGCGGAGAACTCGTCGAAGAGATAGGGGTCGTAGGGGTAGCTCCAGCGCTCGGTGATCTTCCCGTCGGCCACGCGGAACACCTGGACGCCGTGGTCGTCGAGGCGGCGGTCGCCGCGCTCGCCCCGGACACGGACCATCGCGGCGACCCTGTCGTCTCCGACGAGGAATGATTCCGGCTCGTATCCCAGCGTGTTTCCGGACAATTCACCGAGCCGGGCGAGATAGTTCACCACCTCGTCCTTTCCGCGATATGCCCCGGCCAGGGCGCCGCGGCCCGGGACGTGGAATACCACGTCGTCGGCGAGCAGGGTACCCCTGAGGTAATCGAGGTCTCCCTTGGCCAGGGCGTCGTAGCTCTCCCGCACCACGATCACATTGGGGTGTTCCGACATTACGCACCCTCCGTATTGGGGTTGTCCTATTCGGGTGATTGTGCCGGCGCCGTGCCTCGATCAGTGTCAGCGAACATCGCGGTGAGAACGGACTTACCACAAGGCCAGATTGCGCTAACCCCATCAGGAAAACGGCCCGGACCTGGCGATTCATCGACACACCCGAATCGGCCGTTGACATCGAAGCGGAGGAGTAAGGATCATGAGCATTCGGCGGCCCGTTTCATCGCGCAAGACCGCCGGAAATCGCTATTCGACCGGCCCGGAAGCATCCCGATCCCCGCCGTCCCTGTCCGTCGCTTCCCGCCCGTCCGCCAGTCCGAGGAGTGAGGATGCCCCACATCACCCTGCCCACCGAGGAGCCCGGCATCATCGGCCTGTTCGGCTACCGGCCCGAGACCGCGACGCCGATGAACGCGCTGGCGGAGGTGCTGCTGCGCGCGGCCAACACGCTGACCAGGGGAGAGCGCGAGCTGATCGCCGCCTACGTCTCGTCGCTCAACCAGTGCCGGTTCTGCGCCTCCTCCCACGCCGCCTTCGCCGCCGCGCAGCTCCCCGAGGGGATGGACCTGGTCGAGCAGGTGCGCGCCGACCTCGACACCGCGCCGGTGACGCCCAAGATGCGGGCGCTGCTGCGCATCGCGGCCTCCGTACAGCGCGGCGGCAGGGAGGTGACCGAGGAACAGGTCGCCGCCGCCCGCATCGAGGGCGCCACCGACCTGGAAATCCACGACACCGTCCTCATCGCCGCCGCCTTCTGCATGTTCAACCGGTACGTCGACGGCCTCGGCACGGTCGCTCCCGAGGACCCGGCGGCGTATGCGGCGATGGCGGAGAAGATCGTCGCGGCCGGCTACGCCGACGGCGCGGCGGAGTCCCGGAACTGATGGCGGACACAGGCCCGGACGGACGGGCGCACCGTTACCTGATCGTCGGCGCGGGTCCCGGGGGCCTGCAACTCGCCTACTTCCTGCACCGCGCGGGCGCCGACTACCTCGTGCTGGAGCGCGAGACGGCGCCGGCGGCCTTCTTCCGGCGCTACCCCCGCCACCGCCGGCTGATCTCGCTCAACAAGGTGCACATCAGCGAGAAGGACCCCGAGATCGCGCTGCGCTGGGACTGGAACTCCCTGCTCAACGACTCCCCGGACCTGCAGTTCCCCCGCTATTCGCAGGAGTACTTCCCGCACGCCGACGACCTCGTGCGCTATCTCACCGACTTCCAGCGCGAGCACGGCCTCAACGTGCGGTTCTCCACACCCGTGGAACGGATCGAGAAGGCGGACGGGCTGTTCGCCGTGCACACGGCCGGCGAGGTGCTCCACGCCGAGTGCGTCATCGTGGCGGCCGGCTGGGGCGGGCCGTACGTGCCGGACATCCCCGGCATCGAGCTGGCCCAGGGCTACGAGGACATGCCGGTCCGGGGGGAGGAGTTCACCGACCAGCGGGTGCTGATCATCGGCAAGGGCAACTCGGCGTTCGAGACCGCCCAGGCCATGCTCGGCCACGCCGCCGTGATCCACCTCGCCAGTCCCAGCCCCGTACAGCTCGCCTGGACGAGCAAGCACCCGGGCCACGTGCGCGGCCAGTACGGCGCGCTGCTGGACAGCTACTGGTTCAAGACCCTGCACGGCGTGCTGGAGTGCCGGGTCGACCGGCTGTGGCGCGAGGGCGAGCGGATCAAGGCGGCGATCACCTACACGCTGGCCGAGGACGAGCGTACGGTGCTCGAATACGACACCGTCCTGCGCTGCACCGGCTTCACCATGGACCGGTCGATCTTCGGGCCGTCCTGCCTGCCCGATCTCGTGCCGAGCGGGCGGATGCCCGCCATCCGGCCGGACTTCCAGTCGGCGAACGTCGACGGGCTCTACTTCGCCGGCACGCTCATGCAGGCGCGCGACTTCAAACGCGCCTCGTCGGCGTTCGTCGACGGGTTCCGCTACAACCTGCGCACGCTCGCGGCCCTGCTGGCCGAGCGGTACGAGGGCGCGGAGCTGGAGCACCGGATGCTGCCGGTGGACGCCGGCCAGCTCACCTCGGCGATGCTGGAGCGGGTCAACTACAGCTCGGCGCTGTGGACCCAGTTCGAGTACCTGTGCGACGTCTACGTCGTGGCGGACGGCCGGGTCACGCACTACGCCGACCTGCCCGAGGACTACGCCGTCGACCGCTTCGGGGACGCTCCGCTCGCCTTCACCGTCACCCTGCGCTGGGGCCCCAGGGACGCCCACGCCGACGTGTTCGCCATCAAGCGGCATCCGGTGCCCGAGCGGGCGCACGAGAGCGCCTTCCTGCACCCGGTCGTACGGGCGTGGCGGGGACGCGAGCAGATCGCCGAGCGCCACCTGCTGGAGGACCTCCTGGCCCAGTGGCGCGATCCCGTCCGCCACGTGGAGCCGCTGCGCGCGTTCCTGGCATCTCTGCTTCCCGGCGCTTAGGCACCTCCGTCAGGCCAGCAGCTGCGCGACGAGGTGGTCCACCACGTCCTCGGTGCGGCCCCGCCGGGCGTGGGCGGCCCACTGCCGGGCCGCCCCCGTGCCGGCCGCGTACAGGACCTTCAGCCGCGCGGTCACCTCGGCGAGGTCGCCGGTCTCCTCCAGGGCCGGGGTGACGTGCCGCAGCAACGCGTCGGCGAGGTCGCGGGCCGGCCGGCGCACGCCGGTGAGCGGGTCGATGCCGTGGCCGTCGAGGCCGTCCCTGGCCGACTGCCAGTACGCGGCGCGCAGCAGTTCGGCCGACGGCTCGGGTCCGGGGTCGCCACGCTCCACCCGTTCCAGCGCGGTCACCACCAGTCCCCGTACGACCATCGCGAGCAGCGCGGTCTCGGCCGCGGTGGCGGGCACGTCGGTCACCCTGACCTCGATCGTCGGCAGCCTGGCCGAGGGGCGGACGTCCCAGAAGATCGTCCCGGGGTCCACGAGCACCCCCGCCTCGGCCAGCGCGCCGGTCAGCCGCTCGTACTCCTCGAGAGAGGCGAAGTAGGGCGGAGGGCCCGCCACCGGCCACTTGGTCCAGCACAGCGTGCGCCAGCTCGCGTACCCGGTGTCCCGCCCCGCCCAGAACGGCGAGTTGGCCATCAGGGCGATCAGCACCGGCAGCCACGGCCGCAGGTGGTTGCCCACCAGCACGGCGCGTTCCCGGTCCGGCAGGTGGACGTGGACGTGACCGGCGCAGATGCTCTGCTCGTCGTGCAGAGCGCGGTAGTTCTCGATGCCCACCCGGTACCGGGCACCGTCGATGATCGGCGGCGGGACGACGTCGCCCAGCACCGGCGTGCCCGACGCCACCACGGCCAGCCCCTCCTCGTGGGCGGCCGCCGCCACCGCCTCACGCATGCGGCGCAGGTCCTCCTCCAGCCCGGCCACCCCGGCATGCGGGTCGGTCTTGGCCTCCACCTGGAACAGGGTGATCTCGGTGTTCGTCCGCTCACCCAGCGCCCCCGCGGCCCGTCTGACCACCTCTCTCGCCCGCGGCGCCGCCGCCCGGGTGGCGGGATCGACGACGACGTACTCCTCCTCCACACCCATCAGCGGACGGGCCGGGTCGAACGGCGCCGGCCCGGTCGTCTCGGTCGTCGGGGCCGTCATCCGCGCTCTCCGGAGACTCGGCTGTCCAGTACGGCGATCATGAGGAAACCGTACCGAGCGGATCCCGCTCCGTGGGGCAAGCGGCCTTTCCCGATGAGGCGCCCGTCAGCGGTGACGGAGCGCACGGCGGTGGTGCGCCTTGCCGCCGTGGCGGTGCTTCTTCACCCGATGCTGCTTCCCCCAGTGCTGCTTCCCCCGGTGCTGCTTCGCCTTGGGGTTGTACGGCTTGTCCGTCACCTTGAACTTCTGGAACCCGAAGTCGGGCAGCGCGATCGGCTTGGAGGGGTCGTCCGAGATCGGGACGACCACCACGTCGTGCCGCACGCCGTCCTTGCCCTTCAGGTGGTAGACGGCCTGCTTCGGCTCGCCGGCCGGCCGCACGAGGGGAGCGGGACCGGCGGCGCCGGGCATGGCCGCGGGACCGGCGGCTACGGGCATGGCCACGGGCGCGTACCGGGGCCCGTCGTCGGGCCCGTCTTCGGACCCGTCATCCGGGCCGTCGCCAGAGCCGGTGGGGCCGTCAGCGGGGTTCCGGACCACCGTGTCGGGCGGCGCCGCGATCGGCGGCGCGCCGCCCCCGGACGGGCCGGCGGGCGGCGCGGGGTCGGCGGACGCGGCCGGTCCGGCGATCAGGGCCGCGGCGAGGGCCGCGGCGGCCATGCAGGTGATCATGAGTCTCCCCCGAGGTCACGGATCGTACGAGGAAGACGCTAGGCAGCCGAACAGCGCCGATCACGCGGGCGGCGCCCAATGTCGGGTCAAAGCTGGAACTCGTCCATTCATGGTCATCGGCGGGCCGGGGCGACGAGTCCCGGCACGGCACGTCAGGGCAGCGGGCTCAGGTGGACGACCTTGGTGTGCGTCATCTCGTCGAGCAGCTCGGGGCCGTACCCGAAGCCGTGCCCGCTGGCGCGCACCGGCTGCGCCGCGCCGCCGGGCGCCCCGCCGAAGACGGCGTTGATCTTCACCGTGCCCACCGGAAGCTCACGCCACGCGCGCTGGGCGTTGGCCATCGACGGGGTGAGCACGGTGGCGGCCAGGCCGTACCGCGACTCGCGGGCCAGCTCCAGCGCCTCGTCGAACGACTCGGCCACCCGCACCGCCGCGACCGGCCCGAACGTCTCCTCGCGCATGACGTCCATGTTCTCCGTGCAGTCGGCCAGCACGGTCGGCGGATAGAAGGCTCCCGGCCCCTCGGGCACGTATCCGCCGGTCAGCAGCCGCGCCCCCGCCTCGATCGCGCCGCGTACGTGCCGGTCCACGACGTCGCGCTGCGCCCGGTCCACCAGCGGCCCGAGCGTGGTCTCCTCGTCCGTGCCGGGCCCCATGCGCAGCTCCTCCGCCCGCTGGACGAGCGCGGCGAGGAACCCCTCGGCCACGTCGCGGTGGACGTAGACGCGCTCGGCCGAGGTGCAGATCTGCCCGGCGTTGGCGAAGCAGCCGGTCGCGGCCTGGCCGGCGGCCCACTTCACGTCCACCCCGGCGTCCACGATCAGCGGGTCCTTGCCGCCGTTCTCCAGCAGGGTCCTGGCGCCGGTGCGCGCGGCCACGGCGGCGATGGCCCGGCCGGCCGCGGTCGAGCCGACGTGCGCGACGAGGTCGACGCCCGGGTTCGCGGCCAGGGCCTCGCCCGGATGCCGGTCGCCCGGCACCATGGTCAGCACGCCCGGCGGCAGCTCAGCGGCCATGAGCTCCGCGAGCAGCGCCCCGGTGTGCGGCGTACGCTCCGACGGCTTGTGCACGACCGTGTTGCCGGTCACCACGGCCGCGCCGACGAGCCCGCAGGCGATGGCCACCGGGTCGTTCCACGGCGTGATCACCGCGACGACCCCGCGCGGCTCGTACACCATCAGGTCGGTGGCGTCCCAGCCGCCCTGCAGGCTGCGCCCCCGGTGCAGCGGCCCCACCTCGGCGTACTGCCGGAGCGTGCCGATCCCCGCCGCCACGCCGCCGCGGCTGTCGCCGATCGGCTTGCCCATCTCCCTGGTCACCAGCGCGGCCAGCTCGTCCGCGCGGGCCTCGATCCGGTCGGCCATGCGGTGCAGGCGGGCCGCCCGCTCGGCGGGAGCCGTACGGGCCCAGGCGGGCTGGGCGCGGCGGGCCGAGCCGACCGCCCGTTCGACGTCCTCGACGCACCCCGCGGGGAAGTCGCCCACCGGCTCCCCCGTCGCCGGATCGGCGACCGTGCGGTCCCGCTCGCTCGCGCTCGCCGTCCACTCCCCGTCGGTCAGCACCCAGCGATCCCTGTCCCGCACCCCGGTCTCCTCCCGCACGCGTCCGGCCCTGATGCGCCCTACCCCCCGGCGCGTACGGTTATCACCTCGTTCCTTACACTCCCGGTATCCGACGGCTGTTCAGAGGGCGGTGAAGTCGGCGAAGTCGAAGCCGGGGGACACGACGCAGCTCACCAGCACGCCCTCCGTTCCCGCCGGACGGGCCGCCTGCCAGGTGCCCGCGGGCACCACCGCCTGAGGGACCTGCCCGTTCTCCACATCCGGCCCCAGGACGACCACGTCCTTGTGGCCGGGCCGCTCACCGGCGCCGCCGAGCACGAGCGTCAGCGGCCCGCCCCGGTGCCACAGCCACACCTCGTCCGACCGCACGGCGTGCCAGACGGACTCCTCGCCCGGCTCCAGCAGGAAGTAGATGCCCGTCGCGGTCGCCCGCGCGCCGCCGTACCCGGGAGGTTCGACGGAGGCCGCCGCCCGCCACGTCTCGCGATACCACCCGCCCTCGGGGTGCGGCAGCAGTCCGAGCGCCTCGGCGACCGGGGGACGCGCCTGGACCGCCACGAACGCCCCGGTGACGTCCCTGCGCAGGAACCGGAGAGGCGCGCCGGGGTTCTCCTCGTCCACCGCCACGACGGGATCCGCGCCGGGGAAGGCCGCGGCGGCGAGCCGCAGCGCCTCCTCCTCGTCCCGCGCGGAAAGTCCCGGTCCGCCGGGGTAGGCGTCCAGCGTCATCAGCAGCACGCGGCCGATCGTAGGGCAGGGGCGCCGCGGCGAGTCCCGAAGGCAGGCGCCGAGGGCCCGCCGGCACAGCGCCGGCTACCGGACGTCGAGGCCGAGCGCGGTGGCGATCGTGACGGCCTGCGGCACGTCGATGACCGCGCCCGCGACCTCGGCCGTACGCGGGTCGAGCGAGGACAGGTCGCTGCCGCGCAGGTCGCAGCGGGAGAAGTCGGCCCGGTGCAGCCAGGCGCCGGACAGGTCGGTCCCGCGGATCGTCGCTCCCGCGCACCGCGCGCCGGTCAGGTCGGACTCCCGCATGCGCACGTCCACGAACGAGGCGCGGCGCAGGTCGGCCCCCGGCAGGCCGGTGAACGACCAGTCGCCGCCCTCCACCTTGAGCAGGTCGTAGGTGCAGCCGTCGAACATGCTGCCGACGAGCTTGCACCCGGTGAAGACGGCGTCGAAGAACGAGCACCTGACGAACGTGCAGTTCACGAACGCGGAGTCGGTGTGCTCCGAGACGTTGAACCGGACGTCGCGGAAGGTGCACTCGAAGAACTCCGCGCCCCGGCCCGACGCCTCGGTCATGTCCACCTGGACGAAGGCGACGTTGCGGTGGCTTTCCCCCGACAGGTCGCGGCCGTCCCAGTCCTCGGAGTCGATCGTGCTGTCGGTCGGCGCGGCGGGCCTCGCGTGCGGACGGTCAGCCACGGCTGCCTCGATGAGAACGCATGCGCCGACAGTATCGCTCACCCCGGCGTTACTTGATCGTTACGGAATCGGTCGCACAAAACAGCGGTTTCACACGTTCCAAGTCAGTGCAAACCGCTGTGAAACACCCCCTATGAGGAGTAGACCGTGAATACCCTCCGGCGGGCGGCCCACGTCACACTCTCCGTCGCCGCCATCGCCGTCGCTACGGCCTGCTCGGCGGGAGGCACAACCACTCCCGCCGCATCAGTCACTGGTGCGGCCGGTACGGCCACTCAGGCTCCGGCCACTCAGGCCCGGGACGCGTCCAAGGCGACGGCGGCGAGCGCCCCGCACGCCGCGTCCAGGACGACACGCAAGGCGGGAAAGCCGAAGCTCGGCATCGCCGACATCACCCCCATGGGTGAGAAGGTCGAGCGGGTCGGCGTCGGTTTCCCGATCATCGTCACCTTCGACCGGACGGTCCGCGACCGGGCGGCCGCCGAAGCGGTGCTGCAGGTCCAGGCCGAGAAGCCGGCCGAGGGCGCGTGGCGCTGGGTCTCCGACCGCAAGGTCATCTATCGCACCAGGACCTACTGGAAGCCGCACCAGAAGGTCCTGTTCACCGCCAGGCTGAGCCAGATCCCCGGCAACGAGGCCGCCAAGGACGTCTCGCGCCGGTTCGCCGTCGGCACCGCCAACATCTCCGTGGTCGACACCAGGAGGCACGTGATGAAGGTGCGCCGCGACGGGAAGCTGACCAAGACCATCCCGATCAGCGCGGGCCGCGGCGGCCTGCGGCGGGGCGGCGTCGACGTCTACCTCACGACCACCGGCGTGCACCTCGCGATGGGCAAGAAGCGGGTCGAGACGATGACCTCGTCCTGGCTCGGCGTCACCGACCCCAAGGACCCGCTCTACTACAAGCTGGAGATCCCCTGGGCGGTCCGGATCTCCGACAGCGGCGAGTACGTCCACCAGAGCGCGGGCGACTACCAGTTCCTGGGCAGGTCGAACCAGAGCCACGGTTGCGTGCGCGCCACCCCCGCGGGGGCCAAGTGGTTCTACGGCATCAGCCAGCGCGGTGACGTCATCGAGGTCACCGGCACCAAGCGCAAGCTCGACTGGCGCAACGGCTGGAGCTACTGGCAGCTGAGCTGGAACCAGTGGAAGCGCGGCAGCGCGCTGCCCGCCGGCTCGGCGTCGGCCTCCGCTTCGCCCTCGCCCTCGGCCTCCCCGTCCGCCGACGAGGACGCCCTGCAGGGATAACCGTCCGTTCTTCACGGCGCTCCCACCCCCGGTCCGTACGACCCCGGGTGGGAGCGCCGCGTGCTTTCAGGCTGTGCGGGTTCTCCAGGACTCCACGGTCGCTTCGGCGATGGTCTGTATGCGCCGGCCGTACGCCGCGTGCCCGTCGGTCACGAAGCTGCCGTCGCTGAACGGCATTCCGGAGAAGCCCGCGCGGAAGGGCCCGGGGGACCCGGACGGGAGCGGGTCGTACTCCGCGAGGGGCGCCATGTCGTAGCCCGACCGCACCCCGTGCCTGTTGCGCGCCACCTGATGCGCCGCCACGCGCAGCAGCGCGTCGAGGCCCTTGTCCAGATAGAGCTGCAGCAGGCGGAACTGCGTGTCGAGGTACTTCTCGTGGGCCCGGGCAGGATGCTGCAGGAGATACGCGCAGACCACGGTCGTGTGCCACCTGTACATCTGAGGATCGGTCTGCTCCTCGGCAAGGATCGCGTAGTAGTAGTCCACGCACTCGCCCAGCGGACCCGCGGCCGCGCCGCAGTCACACCGGCCCGTACCGGGGCTGTCCGTCATGGCCGCACCATAGGCGGCCGGCGACGGCCACGTCGACGGCATTTCCTCCGGAGCTCCGCCGGCGATGGCTCCGACGCCCGCGTCCTCCCCGCGTCACGTCCCAGAGAGCACTGCTCTTGACATGCCCACACAGTGGAGAGAGCATTGCTCTCGATAAAGAGCACCTATCTCGATTGGAGACGTTCATGTCGCTGCTCTATTCGGGCCCGTCCCTGGCCGTCCTGCACGAGGAGTACGCCGCACAGGGCCGCGTCGACCCCGGCGCACAGCTGATCTCCTCCTCCCACCTGGTCGTGGACGCGGCCGTGGACCGCGTCTGGGAGGTCATGGCCGACCTGCGGACATGGCCGTCATGGGCCTCCGGCATCCGGATGACCGAACTGGGCGAGGTGCGTCCCGGCGCGTCCTTCCGGTGGAGGCTGAACGGCATGCCCCTGCGGTCGCGGTTCGCCGTGGTCGAACCGGCCCGGGAACTCACGTGGACGGGCACCTTCCTCGGTCGCTACAGGGCGGTGGACCGGCACGTCCTGGTACCGATGGAGGGCGGGGGCACCAGGATCACCGTGGAGGAGTCGCTCGCCGGTCCGCTGCTGCCGCTCTTCTACCGGGAGCCCATGCTCAGGGCCAACCACGAGCGGTGGCTCTCGGATCTCGCCCGCGCCGTCGCCTGAGCCGTACGGCGAACGTAGATATACCGAAAAAGCCGGAATTTGATTTTTCCGGCTACTTCCACATGTGCCGATGGCCTGTGGAAAAAGTCGACGGGCGATGCCGGGCGATGCTTTGATGAGCAGTGGCACAACAAACGCCGGGCAAAGGGCATACAAATGCTTAAGATGCTTCTCCAGCACATGGCGACGCTGCTCGACGCCGATGATCTGCATCTGGGCGACGACTCACATGCGCTCGACCAGGATGACGACTCGGACGAAACGGAAGATCTGGATGACGACTTCTGACGTTTTCCCGCAAATCTTCCACAAATGAGAAAGCCCCCAAATGACGTTCACACTGCATGACGTACGCTCTCGGACATATAAGGCACGCGACGCCTGGTGGACCGTTTTCCTGGTGGATCCCCTGGCGGGCAGGCTGGTGGTGACGACCGCCAACCGCACGTCCGTCACCCCGAACCAGATCACCTGGGGCGCCTTCGTGCTCGGTCTGGGCTCGGCCTGGTGCTTCCTGCGGGCCGAGTGGCCGTGGCTGGTCGCCGGGGCCGTCCTCTATCACGTGAGCTTCGTTCTCGACTGCATGGACGGGAAGGTCGCGCGCCTCAAGGGGACGGGGACGGTCCTCGGCGGCTGGCTCGACTACGTCTTCGACCGCGTCCGCGTGCTCGCCTGCACCGCCGCCCTGATGTGGGGGCAGTACGACGCGACGGAGCAGGACGTCTACCTGGTCCTCGGCATCGCCGTGGTGTTCCTCGACATGCTGCGTTACGTCGACGCCCTGCAGATCGCGAAGGTGCGCCGCCAGATGCGCCGGGCGCTGCGACAGGCCTACGAGGAGTCGGCGGGCGGCGGTCCGGTCGCACTGCCGCCGTCCCTGTCGCGCGACGACCTCGACAACGACCCCGACGAGATCAGGATCCGCCTGACGGACGCCGTGGACCTGCAGAAGGAGTTCCGCGCCCGCTTCTCCTGGTACCCGACTCTGCGCGAGTGGCTGCGTGAGCACCGGATCCGCACACACCTGGTCAGCGGCATCGAGTTCCAGATGGCCGTGTTCATCATCGGCCCGCTGACCGGCGCGGTCATCCCGGTCACGGTCGGCGCGGCCACCCTGCTGCTCCTCTTCGAGGCCGCCATCATGTACAAGCTCGTGCTGTCGTCGCGGGACCTCAACCGCGCACTGGCCACGATCCGCTCGTCCGCCGAACCGTCCGTCTCGGGCAGCCCCGCCGGTTGAGCGTCCCCAGCCGTGTCCGCGCCGGTAGAGGTGCCCTCGCCCGGGGTAGCGGTGGGGACATGACCGAACGCGAGGAATCCGCGGGCCTGCCCGATCCCGATCACCGCCGTCCCGAAGGGCTGGACGACGTCACCGTCGACGCGCTGGGCAGGCTCAGCAAGGCGCTGGAGACCATCCACCGGGTCAGAGGTCATCTGTACGCCTTCCACCAGCTCACCGGGACGGCGGACTTCGAGCTGGACAACGCCGTACGGCTGCTGCGGCAGGCCGGCCACGACAAGTGGGCCGACCGGATCGAGCGCGAACTGATCGGCCGCAACGTCATCCAGGGCCGCTGGACCTTCCAGATCGTCGAGGAGTACGACGACGGCTACTACGCGACCTTCCAGGAGCTGGAACGTCAGGCCTGCAACGAGCTCGCCGGGGGGCGCCGCCACCTCTACGAGGCCGAGCTGAAGCAACAGCGGCGCACGCCCGGACAGCCCGGCCACGAGACCGGGCCCTGAGACCCGGGCCGCTCATCGGGACATACGCCGCGGGGACGGCTCCGAGAGCGCGGCCCGGCCGTGACACCTCACCTCGGGGCGGTGGGACTCATCCCGGAGACCCGGTCTCCGGTGGCGGCGACGTGGTGATCGTCCCGTCCGCCGAGGAGGTGCTCCCGTCCCCACTCGCCGAGCGGCGCCAGCGCCTCGTTCAGCGTGACGCCGAGCGGGGTCAGCGAGTATTCGACGCGCGGCGGCACCTCGTCGTACACCTCGCGGTGCACGATGCCGTCGGCCTCCATCTCCCGCAGGTGCGAGGCGAGCACCTTCTCGGTCACGCCGGGGAGCATCCTGCGCAGCTCGCCGAAACGGCACGCGCGCTCGTTCAGCGCCCAGAGGATCGAGCTCTTCCACTTCCCGCCGATCACCTCCATCGCGGCGTCGATCCCGCATCCGGACGCTCCGGGACGCCGTGCGGTCCGCATGCCCCACCCCCTCCTGGCTGCTCGCTCACCCCGGGGTAAGCACCCACTTGGAAGTGCGTACTTGATCGACTCGGGGCTCGTGACCAGCCTAATCGGCATGACCCACAACGCTGAGAAGTCTCCGCTGTCCCTCCTCGGGCTGGGCGCGATGGGCGGCGCGCTCGCCCGCGCCTGGCTCGCCGCCGGGCATCCCCTGACCGTCTGGAACCGCACCCCGGAGAGGGCCGAGGCCCTGGAGGGCGCCCGCGTCGCCGCGACCGCCGCCGAGGCCGTGGCGGCGAGCGATCTCGTGGTCGTCTGCCTGCTCGACCACACCTCGGTCGGCGAGGCCCTCGCCGACGCCGACCTGGCCGGCAAGGACCTGGTCGACCTGACCACCGGCACCCCGGAGGAGGCCCGGGCCCACGCGCGGTGGGCCGAGGCGCGCGGCGCCCGCTTCCTGGACGGCGGTGTCATGGCGGTTCCGCCCATGATCGGCGTGGCCGGCTCCGGCGCCTACGTCTTCTACAGCGGCTCCCGGGCGGTGTTCGAGGCCCACGCGGGCACGCTGGCCGTACCCGCCGGCACCGTCTACACCGGCGAGGACCCCGGGCTCGCCGCCCTCCACGACGTGGCGCTGCTGAGCGCGATGACGGGCATGTTCGCGGGGGTGGCGCACGCCTTCGCGCTCGTCCGCGAGGAGATCCCCCCGAAGGGCTTCGCCGACCTCGTCGTGGGCTGGCTGAGGGCGATGGCCCCGTACGCGTACGGCGTCGCCGACCAGCTGGACAGCGGCGACTACACGAAGAACGTCACCTCCAACCTGGCGATGATGGTCGGGGGCAACGCGACCCTGCTGCGGACGGCCGAGGAGCAGAAGGTCAGCCCCGAACTGCTCACGCCGTTCATGACCCTGATGGAGCGGCGGCTCGCGGACGGCCATGCCGACGAGGGCACCACGGGGGTGGTCGACCTGCTGCGGGCGCCCTGAACTCTCCCCAAGCCCTGAGCTGTCCCCCAGCCCTGGCCTGTCCCTGTCCCCCAGCCCTGGCCTGTCCCTGTCCCCTCGCCCTGGCCTGTCCCGTCGCCCTGGCCGCCCACGCCGGAAAGTTATCCTCGCAGGAGGATGCCGATCGCGTCGTTGCGAGGTGAGGCCGTGACCGAACGCAAGCCCCTTGGCGTGAGCTTCGAGTCGTGGATCGACCGGCAGATCCGCGAGGCCACCGAGCGTGGCGAGTTCGACGATCTGCCGGGCGCCGGCAAGCCCATCCCCGGCCAGGGCAAGCCGCACGACGACATGTGGTGGATCAAGCAGAAGCTGCGCGCGGAGAACCTGTCGTTCCCGCTGCCGGGGACGCTGGCGCTGCGCAAGGAGGCCGAGGAGGCGAGGGCGGAGGCGCTCGGCGCGCGTACCGAGGCCGAGGCGCGCCGGATCGCCGAGGAGATGAACGGCAGGATCCGCGACAGCTACCGCAGGCCCCTGTCCGGTCCGCCCGTCGTGCAGCCGCTCATCGACGTGGACGAGATCGCCGCCGAGTGGCGGGCCCTGCATCCGGTCGCCGAGAGGAAGCCCGCCCCCGCGGCCGCTCCCGAGAAGCGTCCGAGGCGCTCGTTCCTCAGGTGGTTCGGCCGCCGCTGATCCGCCCGGTCCCCGACCTGACGAAAGTCAGATGAGGACCTCCCGATCGCCCGCTGTGCCGCCCCTCCGGCCGCTCCTACCGTACGTGACCTGCGAACGGAAAGCTCGGAGGGGAAACACGGTGCGGATGCGCAGGATCGCCGCGACCGCCGGCCTGGCCGGTGTGCTGCTGCTCATGTCGGGGACGACGGCGAACGCCGCGACGGGGACGACGGCGGCGGGCGCCGCGACGCGGACGACAGGCGCGGCCGGGCAGGCCGGTCTGACCGCGGAGTCCGTCGACCGGTACGTACGCGACTACATCCGCCGCACGGACCTGCCCGGCGCCGTGGTGACGGTCGTCAAGGGCGACCGGGTCGTGTACGCCGCCGGTCACGGCCACACGGCCGGCGGCGAGGCGATCACCGCGGACACCCCGATGCCGCTCGCCTCGCTGTCCAAGTCGTTCACGGCCCTCGCGGTGCTGCGCCTGGCCGACGAGGGCAGGATCGACCTCGACGCCCCGGTCCGCCGGTATCTGCCGGAGTTCACCATGGCCGATCCCCGGGCTCGGCGGATCACCGTACGGCAGCTGCTCCAGCAGACCTCGGGCATGAGCGACCGGACCTTCCCCGATATGACGCTCCCCGCGCCGGACGACCTCAAGGGCGCCGTCGCGATGCTCGGGACGGCTCCGCTGGCGGCGGCGCCGGGCACCCGGATGGCGTACCACAACCCCAACTACGCGGTCGCGGCTCGGCTGGCCGAGGTGGTGTCGGGCCTGCCGTTCGCCGATCTCATGACCGCCACGGTGTTCACTCCGCTCGGCATGGCGTCCACCCGCACGGTGGACACCACCGAGGACCTGCCCGGCGCGGGCGCCGGCTACATCCGCGCGTACGGCCGGGTGATCGAGCGCGCGCACCCGAAGTGGTTCGTCAACGGCTCCTATGGCGTCGTCAGCACGGCGGACGACCTGGCCAAGTGGCTCGCCACGCAGACCGGCGCCGGCCACGTCATCCCCCGGGGCCTCGTCGAGGCCACCCAGACCCCGTCCGGTGTGGGCGGCAGCACGTACGGCATGGGCTGGTCGGCCCAGCGGACCCCCGGAGGAGCACCGATGCTGCGGCACACCGGCTGGCTGCTCACGCACAACTCCGCGCAGACCGTCCTGCCCGGCAGCGGGTACGGCATCGCGGTCGTCACCAACACGGGGATGATCTCGGGTGACGACGCACTGATCATCAGCGACGGCCTGGTCGACCTGATCGAGGGACGGCCCGGCGCGGGCGCCGCGCCCTTCACGACGTCGGTGGACCCCTGGCTGGGCGCGCTGTCGCTGCTCAACCTGGGCCTCGGCGTGGCCGGGGTCGTACGCGCCCCCCGCTGGACCCGGCGTCGCGCCCGCCGGCCCGCGTGGCGGATTATCGCGCGGCTGGCGCCGTACGCGCTGCCCGTCGCCTTCTACCTCGGGCTGCCGGCGCTGGCCGCGGTGGTGCTCAACCGGGTGGGCACGCTGGACCAGCTCACCTACGTCTGGCTCGCGCTGTACGTCTGGGCCGCCACCGGAGCGCTGGCCGCCGTCGCCGTCGTGGCCGCCCGTCTCGCCCACGCCGTACGCTCCCGGCGGCGGGCCGTTGGTAACGTCCCGGCATGAGCAGCGGTGAGCCGGGAACGATCCGCGTCCTGCTGGCGGACGACGAGGCGCTGATCCGGGCCGGTATCGCGGGCATCCTGGCGACGGCCGGCGACATCGAGGTCGTCGCCGAGGCGGGCGACGGGCACGAGGCCGTCGACCTCGCCCTGCGCCACCGTCCCGCCATCTGCCTGCTCGACGTCCGGATGCCGCGCCTCGACGGGCTGGCGGCCGCCGCCGAGCTGCGCCGCGTCCTGCCCGAGGTCGCCGTCGTGATGCTCACGACGTTCAACGAGGACGACTACGTGACGAGCGCGCTCGGCTCCGGCGCGGCCGGCTTCCTCCTCAAATCGGGGGATCCACGCGAACTGATCGCGGGGGTCCGCGCGGTCGCCGCCGGCGGCGCCTATCTCTCCCCCGCCGTCACGCGGCGGGTCATCACCCGTCTCCGTGCGCGCCCGCTCGGCACGGAGGCCGCCGCCCGCGCCCTGGTGGCCGAGCTCGGCGAGCGGGAGCGGGAGGTGCTCGCGCTGGTCGGGGCCGCCCTGTCCAACGCCGAGATCGCCCGGCGCCTGCACCTCGTCGAGGGCACGGTCAAGGGGTACGTCAGCCAGATCCTCGCCCGTCTCGGCCTCCGCAACCGCGTCCAGGCCGCGATCCTCGCGTACGAGGCGGGTCTCGTGCCCGAGGCTCCGCTCGACCGGAGGGCGTGAGGCGGTGCGGACGTACCGTCTCCTCGACCTCGGTGTCTGGCTGGCCGTGTCCGCGCCGCCGGTCGCGTCGGTCGTCGACGGCATCCTCGACGGCATCGGCGACGGCGTCCTCGTGGACGTCGACGCGCGGCGGGTGGCGGCGGCCGTGGCCGTTCCGCTGTTCGCGGCCGCGACGGCGGTGAGCCGCAGGTGGCCGCTGGCGGCGCTGGCCGTACCGGTGGCGGTGAGCCTGGCCCTGGACGTGCAGATGGTCGGCCCCCTGTCCTGGACGTGGGCGGCGCTGGTGATCTTCGGCTACCTGGCCGGGCACCGGATGGCGAGCGCCCGCCCGGCGCTGTGGTTCTTCGCCGTCGTCGCCCTCGCCGGGCTGCCGCTGTCCGCGCTCGTCCTGCGCGACCTGTGGGGCTGGCCCGCACAGCTCGCCACGCTGCTGCTCGCGGTCGTCTCACCCTGGCTGCTCGGCCGGTGGCGCCGCCAGCACACCGAACTGGTCCGCACGGGCTGGCGGCTCGCCGACCGGCTGGAGCGTGAGCAGCAGGCCGTCGCCGACCGCGCCCGCCTGCGGGAGAGGGCGCGCATCGCGGGCGACATGCACGACTCGCTCGGCCACGATCTGACGCTGCTCGCGGTGCGCGCCGGCGCGCTGGAACTCGACCCCGGTCTCGACCCCCGGCAGCAGGCGGCCGTACGCGAACTGCGCGAGGCCGCCGCGGCCGCCACCGAGCGGCTCCGCGAGATCATCGGCGTGCTGCGCGCGGACGACGAGGGCACCCCGCCCTTCGACGCGATGCCACCGCGTGAGGAGAGCGTGGAGACGCTCGTCGAGCGCGCCCGAGACTCCGGCGTGCCGATCGTCGTCGAGCACCTGGGCGGCACCGGCGACCTGGCTCCGATGACCTCGCTCGCCGTGCGCCGCGTGCTCCAGGAGGCCCTGACCAACGCCGCCAAGCACGCTCCCGGCGCGACCGTACGCGTCGCTCTCGCGTCCGATGACGGCGTCGTCACGCTCCGCGTGGTCAACGACGCCGCCCCGGTGGCCGCCCCGCCGGACCTCGCCTCGGGTGGTTCGGGGCTCGTCGGGCTGGCGGAACGCGTGCGGCTGGCCGGCGGCGTCCTGCGGGCGGGCCCGGCCCCCGGCGGGGGTTTCGAGGTCGCCGCCCAACTGCCCGTCGACGGCGTGCGCGCGGACGACGGACCCCCGCGGGCGGCGGGCCCCGGCATGCCCGTGACCGCGTCGGCCCGGGAGCTCGACCTCGCCCGCCGGCGGGTGCGGCGGCGGCTGGCTCAGGCGGTCGTGGTCCCCGTGGCCGTGCTGGCCGGGATCTTCGTGCTCCTGATCCCCCTCCACTTCGTCAGCTCGTCGTTCTCCGTCCTCGATTCCGCGGCCTACGATCGGCTGAAGGTGGGCGAACCACGCGACGACGTGCGGTCCCGGCTCCCCGCGTTCACCAGGGACGGCCCGCCGGACGGCGCCCCCGCCCCGCCACAGGGCCAGGACTGTGCCTACTACACCGTGGAGGCCGATCCCGCCCGCGCCTACCGTCTGTGCTTCGCCCGCGGCCGGCTCTTCTCGAAGGCGGTCGTCCCCGGGCCGTGACATGGCGTTAAGCAAGATCCAAGCCGGTTCCAGGACCGTGCCGCCATCCTCTTGACGCAGACGGCATCCGCCGTCGGCGGACAGGAACGCGACGAACGGCCTCGGCCCCGGTTCTGCGGGCGGTGGTCGCCACGACGTCGCGAGATGACCAAGGGGGCTCACGTGCCCGATGCTCTCGCCCGTTTCCGGTGGCTGGCGGCCCCGCCCGGAGCCGCGGACAACCCGCTGGGCGACGTCTTCTGCGTGTCGTTCTTCCACGGGCTGGAGCCGGCCGAGGTCGCGGCCCGTATCGATCCCGCCGGAGCACCGGTGGGTTCGATGACTCTCGGCGAACTCGACGACGCGGTCACGGAGTTCATCGAGGGGACCGACGGCGGCTACGGCGGCGGACACGTCGGCGTCACCCGGATCGGCGAGTGGAGCGTGATGGTCGAGTTGTGCGGCTGGCACACCACCCTGGGCGAGAACCTGGCACGCCTCTCGCAGGGCTGCGAGGCGGTGGCCGTCGGACGCCACGACTACGCCGAGCACAGCTTCCTGTACGCCGTGGACGGCGAGATCGTCACCGCGTTCACGCCGCACGCGTCGGTCAACCGCCGGGGCAGCGACCCCGATCGGCTGAAGGAGCCGATGCGCAGGGTCGGGCTGCCGCTGACCGCCACGGCCGGTAAGGCGGCCTGGGACGTGCGGTGGGACGACGCGCTCCCGAAGGCGTTCGCGCTCGCCGCCAGGATCACCGGGGTGACCCTCGCCGCGGACTCCTTCGCCGGGCCGCTGCTGGTCGCCTCCGTCACCGAGTGGTCCCAGGTCTAGGTGTGTTGTCGGAGGGCTCTGCTACACACGCCTTATGACCTCACCCGCCGCCCAGCGGCTCGGCATCGTGCCGTCCGTGTTCGCCGTCCAGCACCTGCCGCAGGCGACGTTCCCCGAGGACGACGACTGGATCGCGCTCGTACGCGCCCCGGAGGGCCTCACCGTGATCCGCGAGGCCTGGCCGACGGGGTCCGGCGACCGCTGGATCGGCCTGTACGGCGGGGAAACGGGACACCACCTGGACGTCCCGGGCATGCTGGCGGCCATCGTGGGCCCGCTGGCCGATGCGGCCGTCCCGGTGTTCGTCGCCTCGACGTTCCACGCCGACCTGGTCCTCGTGCCCGAGCCGAGGATCAAGGAGGCGGTCGCCGTACTGGAGGATGCGGGGCACCGGGTGGACACCCGCCACCTGCGCTCGCCCGGCTCCTGACCGTCGCCGGGATGCCGGGTCACGGCATCAGGGGCAGTTTTCCCACGATCTTGTCCACCCGGTTGCGCGGCCCGACCACGCTGACCGCGTAATACTCGACGTCGCCGGCCGCGGTCTCCTTCATCGTGGCGAGATAGTCGGCGTAGACCCGCGTCCGCTGGGCCGCGGCGGGCATGTCCGCCACGAAGCAGCCGGCGGACGCCGCGGCCTTGGTGCGGATGGCACGAAGCGTGGCGGTGTCCGCGGCCAGCACCGAACACCCCGCCCAGGGCAGGCCCGGGTGCGCACCGCCGTCGGCGTCCACCGCGTCGTCACCGAGGAGCCCGGTCACCGCCGTAGAGGTCGCCGCGGCCACGCAGACGGCGGCGTTCACGGCACGGCCCGCGGGAAGGTCGCCGTCGACCACGATCACCCACTTGAGGCGAGCCGCCCGGGTCGGGAGGGCCGGGTCGATCTCTTCGGGGGCGAACCCGACACCCGTGGTCGCACCTTCATCGGCCGTCATCCCGGCCTCCTATTCATCCATCCGGCAGTACGGCGAAAATGCTAGGCACCCATACGATTGGACTGCAAGGAATCCGTACTTATATCGGAAGAAGGGGCGTAGAGGCGGGCATGGACGAACTTGATAAGGCGATCCTGGCGGAACTGCAGTCGGATGCACGGAAGACCAACCGTGACGTCGCCGCCGCGGTCGGGGTCTCGCCGACCACGGCACTCGACCGTACGCGGGCGCTCCGGCAGCGCGGCGTCATTCGGGGAGCGATCCTCGACGTCGACCTCGCGGCGATCGGGCGTCCGGTCCAGGCCCTCATCGCCATCCGCGTACGTCCCCCCTCGCGGCGCAACATCGAGGGCTTCCGCAACTGGGTCAGCGCGCTCCCCGACACCCTGGGCGTCTACGTGACGACGGGCACGGAGGACTTCATCGTGCACGTCGCGGTGCCGGACAATGCCAGCCTGTACGCGTTCGTGATCGACAAGCTCACCGAACGGCCCGAAGTCGCCGACGTCCGCACGTCGATCGTCTACGAGCACCTCCGCAACACCCGGATCGGCCCGAGCGGTCCGTGATCCGTCCCTCAGCGGCGCCGGTGACGGTGTGGGTCCCGGCGGGTGCCCTCTGACTCCGGTCCGATCTGCCACCCGTCCGGAAATCCGATTGCCAGTCACCTCGGGGGCTGCGAATACTCCTGTTGGTCATCCGTACGGCGATATCGGATGAAATCGACGAGGTGGGGTGATCAGCGTGCGGACGAGGTTGCGGAGGCTGCACGCAGGCGGCCGGGAGTTCGCGTGGACGGCGCAGATCAATCACGTGGCAGGCGAGCGTGACTGTCACCGATGCGTCCGCCTTCGCGTCTGGGGTGCCGGGAAGAACGGCCGCGTGCTCCAGGCGGATCTGTTGTCCACGGCCGTGCTGCCGTGGGGGTGCGCGACCGACTGCGCCTACCCGACTCCGAAGGATGTGCGGAGAGTCGTCGACTACGCCTTGACGCATGGCTGGGATCCCGACCTCGCCGGCGGGACCTTCTTCCTGAGCGAGAGCGAACACGCCGGCGAGTTCGGACTGGACGACTTCCTTCTCACCGATCGCCTTCGGGACGACGGGGCACCGGACCCCACCGAACAGGTGTTCCGTGCCCGCGGCGACCGTGAGACCGGTGAGGTCGCGCCCTTGCCCGGCTCAGGGAAAATGATCTGGGCCGGTCTTCCGCGAGGTTCGGCGCGCACGGGCGATTGAGGGGGGTGTGACCCGGATGGGCCTGGACATCGAGAGCCGGTCGTCCGACTCGCCGTACATCGAGCGGGTGTGGCGGAGCAGCAGCCGCGACGTCGAGCAGATGACGGCGGTCGCGACGGCGCATTGGGATCTGGTCTTCTGGGAGCATCGCGGCCAGGTCAGCGCGTCCGTCCAGGGGCCGGAGTCGAAGGCGAGCTCGGCCCCCGTTCCCGAGGAGGCCGCGTTCTTCGGGATCAGCTTCTCTCTCGGCACGTCGATGCCCCACCTTCCGGTCAGCCGGCTCGTGGACGGTTCGGCGGAGATCCCCGATGTGACGCGCGGGTCCTTCTGGCTGAAGGGTTCCACGTGGCACCTGCCCGACTACGACAACGCCGAGGCCTTCGTCGAGCGGCTGGTGCGCGAGGGTGTCGTGGAGCGCGACCCGCTCGTCGCCGCGGTGCTCGGCGGCGCGTCGCCGGACGTGTCCGAACGCACCGTGCAGCGGCGCTTCGTGACGGCGACCGGGCTCACCCGCGGCACCGTGCGGCAGATCGACCGCGCCCGGCGGGCCGCGGTCCTGATCCAGGAGGGCGTGCCGGTCCACGACGTGATCCACCGTCTCGGCTACTTCGACCAGCCGCACCTGGCACGGTCCCTGAGCCGATACATCGGGCGCACCGCCACCCAGTTGAGCGAGCGGAATCCGGCGCAGCCGCTGTCACTCCTCTACACGCCCTGACCGCTCGCCCGCCGGGCCACAGCACCGGAATTCACGGCGCGGACTCGGCCCGCACCTGCTCGAAGAGCTGATTCAGACGCCCGAGCCCTGCCGCGGTCCGCAGCACGTCGGAGTAGTCGCGCAGGTGGACGATACGGCCGTCGCGGGCTCGCAGGACGAGCACGAACCGGGAAGAGAACGGCTGCCCGGTCGCCGGGTTGACGCCGTCCATCTCGCCCTCGGAGATGACCACGTCGGCGTCGGACGTCTCGTGAACGCACATCTCGCGAAATCCGGTCAGCGGCGGCTCGGACACCGACCCCCAGGCCGCCCTGAAGCCTGCACGGATCTCCTCGCGCCCGTCGTACCGCTGCGACGGACCGCGATGCGGCGTCCAGAACACGAACTCATAGGTCGCCTCGTCGGCGAACAGATCGGCAAGCGAGTCGGGCGAGAAGTCCAGCATCGCCTGATGGAAACAGTCGAGCAGCTGCCGTGGAGTCGCGAGCACGCTGTCCCCTTCATCGCCGCGAATGTCGCTCAACAAACGTAGACCGATGGAGAATTCACGGTCAACAAGTGTGGAGTCGAGATGGATCCGAGACGCCGCCATTCCTTCGGTTACCGCTGGTAACCGGGATTCAAGCAGTCGTCAAGCGCCCGGAACTACTAATGATCACCGAGTTCACGGGTCTTGTCCGGCAGGGCGATGAGCCGCCCTCCAGCAGTGCACGGATACGGCTGGCCCAGTGACGAGAGAGTTGTCCGGCGATGCGCTCGCCGGTTCCGAACGAATCAGCGAAGGACGGATATGACGCTGCAACGCCGGCCTGTCAGATCCCGGTCCAATGGCGCTGTCCGGGGTGTCGCCTCATGGATGTCCGGCACCTCCGTCACGCCGAACCAGATCTCCTGCGCCAGTGTGGTGTTCGCGGGTCTGGCGGGATGGGTGCTGTCGGGGGCTCCGGGATGGGCCGGATGCCTCGCCGCGACGGTGCTCATCCAGTTGAGGCTGCTGTGCAACGTGCTGGACGGCCTCGTCGCGGTCGAAGGAGGGAAGAAGTCCCCGACCGGCGCGCTGTACAACGAGTTCCCGGATCGCGTCGCCGACTCGCTCGTCATCATCGGGGCGGGATACGGCGCGGGGCTGCCGGAGGTCGGGTGGCTCGCCGCGCTTCTCGCCGTGACCACCGCGTATGTCCGGGTGTTCGGGGGCGCGCTCGGCTTCGAGCAGGAGTTCCTCGGCCCGATGGCGAAGCAGCACCGGATGGCCGTCCTGTCGGCCGGCTGCCTGATGGGCGCGGTCGAGTCCCTCCTGACCGCGACGCAGTACTCGCTCAAGGCGGCGACAGTGGTCGTGGCCGTCGGCTCGGCCGTCACGTGCTGGACCCGCGGTCGCGCCATCGCCAGGAGATTGCGGGCTGCCGATGTCTAGTCTCCTCAGGGTGGCGCTGGTCTGGCTGGTCCGGATCGTCGTCGGCGCCCACCCCCGATACCTGTCCGCCCTGGCGACCGGCCGCCAGCGGATCTATTTCTCGAACCACACCAGCCACGTCGACACGATGGCGATCCTCGCCGCGCTTCCCGCACGGCTCCGCGAAAGCGTCCGGCCGGTGGCGGCGCGCGACTACTGGGACTCCTCACCGCTCAGAAGCTTCGTCGCGCGGCGCGTGCTCGACGTCGTCTTCGTCGAACGACAGCGGCAGGGGACGGGTGACCCGCTCGATCCGCTGCGGGAGGCGCTGCGGGAGGGGGCCTCTCTGGTGATCTTCCCTGAGGGGACCCGGGGCGCGGGGCCGGAGCCCGGGCCGTTCCGGAGCGGCATATTCCGGCTCTCACGGGAATTCCCCGACGTCGAGCTCGTCCCCGTGAGTCTGTCCAACCTCAATCGCGTCATGCCCAAGGGAAAGGTGATCCCCGTTCCCCTCCTGTGCCGGGTGGGGTTCGGCGCGCCACTCGAGCGGGTGCCCGGCGAGGAGAAGGACGCTTTCCTGGAACGCGCTCGGGGCGCGGTGATCACGATCGGAAAAACCTGACATGCCGCACGTCTTCTGGATGACGATCGCCGGAATGGTGACAGTGCTCACCGCGGCGACAACGGTGGGAACGGTCCTGGCGCGTCGCGCCGGCCCGGGGAACACGACGGTGCTGAACCTCAACCAGCGGATCAACGCCTGGTGGGTCATGATCGCGGTCGCCGGCACCGCGATCGTCGCGGGGAGTCACGCGACGATCGTGCTGTTCGCGCTGTGCTCGTTCTTCGCGCTCCGCGAGTTCGTCACGCTGACCCCGACCAAGGACGGCGACTACTGGTCGCTGCTGCTGGCGTTCTACGTCGCGCTTCCGGTCCAGTTCGCGCTGCTCGGGTTCCGCTGGTACGGGCTTTTCTCGATTTTCATTCCGGTCTACGTGTTCTTCGTCGTCTCGGCCGCCGCCGCGCTGTCGCAGGACACCTCCGACTTCCTCGAACGCAATGCCAAGATCCAGTGGGCGCTGATGGTGTGCGTCTACGGCCTGAGCCACGCCCCCGCGCTGCTGATGCTGGAGATTCCCGGCTACTACTCCGGAAACGGCCCGCTTCTGCTGTTCTTCCTGCTGGTCGTGCAGTCGAGCGACGTCTTCCAGTACGTGTGCGGCAAGCTCTGGGGCCGCACGCCGCTGTCGCCGAAGGTGAGCCCGTCCAAGACCGTCGAAGGGCTCGTCGGGGGCGGTCTGGCGGCGGTGCTGCTCGGCGTCCTGCTGCACGGGCTGACGCCGTTCACCCCCTGGCAGGCCGCGCTGATGTCGCTCGCGATCGTGGCGGCCGGAGTGATCGGCGGCCTCGTGCTGTCGGCGGTGAAGCGCTCGCTCGGCGCCAAGGACTGGGGCGAGATGCTGGCCGGGCACGGCGGAATGCTCGACCGGGTGGACTCACTGTGCTTCGCCGCACCGCTGTTCTTCCACCTGACCCGGTACTTCTTCGTCCCATGACCCGCGCCGGCCCCCGCGCGCCGGACGGCGTCGCCGTACGTGCCGCTGTGCGGCGGCGTGCCCGGATGGGCCGCTGCCGGGCCCGGCAGGTGCCGTTACGCTCTGGTGAACTCTTGAACAATTCACGATCGAGCTGTTACCGTCACCAACCAACTCTAAAAGCTGGTTTCAGGACGATTTCGGACTTTCGGCGCCGAAGCCAGCCAGACCACGGCGATGGTGCCGCGGTCTCACCGTTCTAGGAGCAACCCATGCAGCATGCCCTGCCCAAGCGACGCCTCGCGGCCACCGCCGCGGCGTTCGCCATGGTGGGTGCCGCCTTCCTCGGAGGCGCGACCGGCTCGGCCAGCGCGGCCACCACCGACGAGCCGACGTCTACACCGGTCAACGTGGACATCCCCGACGGGATGCTCATGAGCTACGTCGTCAACGCCCGGATCGCCAACCCCGGCCAGACTCGTCTCGTCGAGCGCGCCGTCGAGGCCGCCGGAGGTGTCGTCGTCCAGTCCTGGCCCGAGATCGGCGTGGTCGTCGCCCACTCCGACCGTGCGGCCTTCCGCGTGAACGTGACCGCCAAGGGTGGCAACGCGGTCGCCTCCGTCGGCGCCACCCGCACGGCCGGGGTCTCCGAGGGGACGCCGGCCGACCTGGCCGCGCCGTGGGGCCCCGGCGCCAACGGGTACAAGAAGGGTGCCAAGAAGCCGGACAACGGCGACATCCCGTCCGACCCACAGCCCGGCGAGAGCCTCGACCCCAACGAGGGGGTCCAGTGGGACATGCAGATGATCAAGGCTCCGCAGGCGCAGGCGATCTCCGACGGCAACCGCAACGTCCTCGTCGGGGTGCTCGACAGCGGCATCTCGCCGACACACCCGGACCTCAAGGCCAACATCGACGTCGCGAACTCGGTCAACTGCAGCAACGTCGGCCGTCCGGACCAGACGCCGCTGGCTTGGCGTCCGACGACGAGCGACCACGGTACGCACGTCGCCGGCACCATCGCCGCCGCCCGCAACAACATCGGCATCGTCGGTGTCGCGCCGAACGTGCGCATGGCGTCCGTCAAGGTCGTCAACGACGACGGCTTCATCTACCCGGAGTACGCCGTCTGCGGCTTCATGTGGGCGGGCCTGAAGCACATGGACGTCACGAACAACTCCTACTACGTCGACCCGTTCGAGTTCTGGTGTGACGACCAGCCCGACCAGGCCGCCAGCAAGGAGGCCGTCCGGCGCGCCGTGCGGTGGGCCACCGAGCAGGGCGTCGTCAACGTCGCCGCGGCGGGCAACTCCAACTACGACATGGCCAACAAGACCGTGGACAAGGGCAGCCCCAACGACGCGCCGAAGCCGACCGTGCGCACGATCAACAGCGGCTGCAACGACATCCCGGCCGAGCTCGACGGCGTCGTGACGGTCGCGTCCCTGCAGCGCGTGGGCACCACGCTGGACAGCGTCCGGTCGTCCTTCTCCAACTACGGCCTCGGCAAGATCGACGTCGCGGCTCCCGGCTCGTCGATCTACTCGACGACGTGGAACACCCGGACGGGGGTGGATGGCTACGGCACCAAGAGCGGTACGTCGATGGCGAGCCCGCACGTCGCCGGCGTCATGGCGCAGATGAAGTCGGCGCACCCGTCCTGGTCGCCGGCCGAGATGATCAACGAGCTCAAGGCGCGGGCCGTGCCCAAGCCGTGCCCGCAGAACACCGCGGCCTGCACCGGCACCGTCGACGACAACAGCTTCTTCGGCGCCGGTGTCGTCGACACCCTCGCGGTCGTCAAGTGAACTGACCCCGGTGTCACCTGAGTGAGACCACCACGCTGGGCCCGCATCGTCACGACGGTGCGGGCCCAGTGCCGTACGGCGACGAGGCATGTCATTCCCACACCCGGCGCGGCGGCTGACGGCTGCCGCAGAACTCGGCGATGTAGGCCTTGTCCATCAGCGCGATCTGGTTCTCCACTCCCCAACTGCCATTGATCACCCAGGCGAGCGTGTGGGTACCGCCCGACCGCCCGGTCACGCCGGTGAGATAACCATCGAGGGTGCCGCCGTGGCCGTACACGGTGATCCCACAGGGGAGCTTCGTGATGATCACGCCGAGGCCGTATTCGTCGATATCCGAGCCCGCGCGGGATCCGGGAACCGGTGTCAGCATCTGACGCAGGACAGGCTGTGGCAGCAGACGCCCCGCCAGCAGGGCCGAGGCGAAACGGTTCAGATCTCCGACGGTCGAGATCAGGTCGCCGGATCCGGGCGCGAAGCTCGTGTTGAGCACGGTCGCGTCCTTGACGGCACCGGAGTCCGACATCGTGTAGCCGTGCAGGTAGGGAGGGGCGATGGACGAGGATCCGCCGGGGAAGTAGGTCGAGCGCAGGCCCAGAGGCCGGATGATCCGCCGCGTGATCTCTTCCGTGTACGGCCGGCCGGTGACCCGCTGAATGACCATCCCGAGCAGGACGTAGTCGGTGTCGGAGTAGTTCCAGGCCGCCCCGGGCGGGAACAGCGGGGGATGTGAGACCGCGACGCGGACCAACGCGCGCGGCACAAGACGGCGGGACGGGTCACGCTCATAGGCCTGGCCCAGTTCCTTGTCGGTGGTGTAGTCGAAAAGGCCGCTCGTGTGGTTCAGCAGCATCCGCAGGGTGATCCGCCGGCCGTCGTTGCCCTTGCCGTCGACCAGGCCCGGCAACCAGTGCTCGACGGTGTCGTCCAGTCGGAGCCGATCCTCGGCGACCAGTTGCAGGACCGCGGTGGCGACGAAGGTCTTCGTGATGCTCCCGGCCCTGAATCGCGCATCAGGCCGCGGCGCCGTGCCGTTCCGGACGTCGCCGACCCCGATCGCCACGTCGGAGGTCCGCTCCCGACTCCATGCCTGCGCCAACGCCCCCGGATAGTGGTTCTGGCGCACCGCCTCGGCCAGCACCGCGCGCAGGGCGGAGTCTCCGTCCTTGTCCGGAACCGGGAGGGGAGACGCCGGGGGGCCGAGAAGCGCCACGGCGAGGGTTGCCACCGCCATGACCGCCCGGCGAGAGGCCTGCGCGCGAAGCGGTGTGCGCTTCATCCGCCCTCCCTGACCCCGTGCCGGCCCGGCTTATCCGCCCGTCACCGCGGAGCGGACCTCCCCTGGCACCTGCACGCGACCATTCAATACCGCCACGATTGCCAATCAAACAAGAAACGCGTAAACAAAGTTAAAGGCCTCGGAACAAAGAGCTGAACACTGCCGCCATCTTGCCGACAAGTTTACGTCCCGGTTGCAACACATGTAGCACCGGAGGTGATACTGAAAATACGAGAGGGCAAGCCGGATGCGAATATTCGACCCAGCCCGGACGATCATTTCTCCGAAGCTCGATCAAGGAGATGCAATGGACAGGATGATGGCACTTCAGGCCACCGTCGACGATGAGTTCCGCGCCGAACTCATGACGGATCCAATCGCCTTCGATACTGAGGTTTCCGCGTTACCCGACCCGATCGAGCAGCCCGACCAGGAGTCGCTGAGATCCTGGACGACGGGCGCCGCCAGCGAAATCTACGCCTGTCCGGCCACCCATCATTGCATCCACACCCACGTCTGTCGTAAGACCTATTAGGCGCCGGGCAAGAGGACGCCGACATCGGCGCGGCCGGCCACCGTCGTCCGCGCCGCCGCCGACCGGCAGCCATCCCATGCCGAATGAACACGGGATGTAGGTGGCCGTCGCGGACCGAGATCTGTTCATCAAGAACAAACGCCTGCCCCTACGGCATGGCCTTCATATTCGCGTCATGTCGCACTAGGTGCGAACGGGAAAACACGGCAAGTCGCACAGTTAACCGGCCACGGCCGGCCAGCCGTCCGTCGCGTACCAAAAGGAGTCCGACCGTTGGGCGACCACCACTCCTTTGTCGACATCGCCGCCGCTGCCGCGAACCTCGCCGAACGTCTGCGAATCCTGGCCGGACTGGAGGCCACCGGACCGGCGACGTTCGCTGACCCGCTTCCCCGATTCGACGCCTGGAAGATCGACCGGATCTCCCAGCGGCTGGCCGTGAAGACGGACGTCAGGGCACCGGACCCGTCCGCGCCGGCGGCCCCCGGGCGGGACGACCTCCGGCGGGCGCTTACCGCCTTCCGGCATCACGAGCTCGGCCTGCGCGATGCCGACGACGACACCAAGGCGGTGTTCGCCGAGGTGCAGCGCTCCTGGCTGCCGACCTACCAGGCCGCACTCGGCGGGTTCGACCGCTCCGCCCAGGATGCGCAGGACGCGAGTTGGCGGCGCCCCGAGATCTACTACGGTCGGCTCGCCATCGCCTGCGAGCCGTTCCTCCTCGAACTCGGCCGCCGGATGGACGCCGCCCGGGCCTGCCATCCGGGCCGATTCAGCCGTCGCATGACCGACGATCTGCAGCGGCATCTTTTCGAGCGTTTCGAGCTGTCACTCGCGTGGGCCGTGGAGGCCGACGCGAAGGTTCACTGCGCCGAGGCGGGCATCGACAGGGCACGGGCGACCCGTGAGGACTTCCGGGCGTACCTCGACGCCACATTCGCCGAGGCGGCCGACCACCACCGCTTCCATCTCGGGTTCCCGGTCCTGGGACGCTGGCTGGCGCACATCACCGCCTTGCTGGCGGACTTCGGATGCGAGCTCGTCGAGCGCCTCGAGGCGGATGCCGCGGCGATCGGCCAGACGATCTTCGGGGAGGACATCTCATCGTTCCTGTCACTGCGGCCGGGGATCTCCGATCACCACGCCGGAGCCCGCACCGTCGCCCTTGTCGAGGCTCGGCTGGTGAGCGGGGCGACCGGTTCGTTCGTCTACAAGCCGCGCTCGATCGCCGCCGAGGCGACGATGCAGAAACTGCTCGCGCGGCTACGCGACGACGGAGTGCTCGATTTCGCGCCGTATGCCGTCCTGCCACGGCCGGGGTACGGCTATGAGGAGCGGATCCCCCCGGGCCGTAACCATGTGACGACCCGTGAGGAGGTCGAGCGGCTTTACCGGGAACTCGGCGGTCACCTGGGGATCTTCTACGTACTGGGCGGAGACGACCTGCATTTGGAGAATGTTCTGGTCGCCGACGGTCACGCCCACGTCTGCGATTGCGAGACCGCCCTCAGCGTGCTCTTACGTGGTCAGGCACGACCGCCGGGCACCCTCCTGGACTCGGTGTTCAGAACCGGACTGCTCGAGTGGCCGCGCGCGGCGGGCTCCGGTGACCTGATGCGGGCCAGCGGCTACTCCGGAGGCGAGGCGTACGAGCTCCCGATGCCCGTGCCCTGCCTCGAAGAGCGGCGCGACAGCTTCCGGACGTCGGTGACGCACATGACCGGCGTGCGCGTCGAGCCGGGGACTCATAACCGGGTGTTGGTCGGCGACACGGTCGTACGACCGGAGGACTTCACCGAAGCGATCATGGAGGGGTTCGGCCGGGTGCACGAATGGTTCGAGCGCCGGCCTGACGCGGCGGTACGCGCGGTGACGGAGATGTTCGGCGGCGTCTCCGTCCGGTTCGTCAACTGGGCCACCCAGCTCTACGTCAACCTGTTGCAGCACGCCCGGCACCCCAGGTGCCTGGTCGACCCCCTGGAGGTCGACCTGACCCTCGGCACGGTTCGTACCTTCCTGCAGAGCTGGGACCGGGACGGCCGGCTCGCGGAGCGGGAGGTCGAGTCGATGTGGCGGCTCGACATACCGATCTTCACCATGGACGCCCGCGGCGGGCCGCTCATCCACGACCACACGACGCCGCTGGCGATCGACCTCGACACCTCTCCGCTCGGCTGCGCCGCGCAGCGGATCCGGTCGCTGTCCGTGGACAACCGCGAGCGGCAACGCCGCTACATCGCGGCCGGCCTGCGCACGAGTGAGGTCGCCAGCCCGGCCTTCGTGTCCGCCGCCGCCGAACAGGCGAGCCGGGTCGGCGAGCGCCTGTGCGCCATGCTCCGCGAGCCGTCGGAGCCCGCACCGTGGACGTCGTACGAGATCAGCCCGGACGGGCCCGTACGGGTCGACATCGGCGGCGACCTGTACGACGGGGCGGCGGGCATCGCACTGTTCCTCGCCTACCTCGACCAGATCGTTCCGCGACCGGAGTTCCGGCGGGCGGCCGAACGGGCCCTGTCCCACGCCGTCGCGGCCACCGATCGCCGGCAGATCGGCGCTTTCACAGGCGTCGGCGGCCTGATCTACCTGCTCACTCACCTGCACCGCCTCTGGCGGGACCGCGAACTGCTCGGGCTCGCCGTGCGCCTGAGCGAGGACCTCCGATCCCGGATCGAGGCCGACACGGCACTGGACGTCTTCAGCGGTGCCGCCGGCCTCATCCCGGTGCTGCTCGGGCTCGCCTCCGAGGCGGACGGCGAGGGCGTCGACCAGGCGCATCTGTGCGCGAGAGTGTTGCTGCGCCGCGCCGTCGCGGACGCCGGCACGCTGAGCTGGCCGCCGCCCGATCCTCGCATCGCCCCGGCCAATCTGACGGGCTTCGCCCACGGAGCGGCCGGTATCGGATGGGCGCTGATCCGGCTCGGGCGGCTGACGGACCGGACGGAGTACGTGATCGCCGGACGCCGTGCCCTGGCCTATGAGGCCCGGCACTTCGACGAGACCACGAACGACTGGTACGACCTGCGCACCAGCCCCGGCGGCGTACTGCAGGACGGCCGCTACTACGCCAACGCCTGGTGCAACGGCGCCGCCGGCATCGGCCTGAGCCGCATCGCGAGCTGGGCGCTCCTCGACGGCGACGACGAGTCGCTGCTGCGGGACACGCACCACGCCCTCACGGCGACGCTACGGAACTTCCCCCGGCTGCGGAACGACACGCTCTGCCACGGCCGGTCGGGGAACGCCGAACTGTTCCTGCGTTTCGCCAGGCTGCACGACGAGCCGACCTTCCGGTTGGAGGCGAACGTCCAGGCGCACGAGCAATGGCGGCACTTCGATGACACCCAGAACGGTCTCATCCAGGACACAGCGGGTTTCTTCCCCGGACTCATGATCGGGAGATCCGGCCTCGGCATGCACTTCCTGCGCCTGGCCCACCCCGACCGGGTCCCGTCCCCCCTGCTCCTCGATCCAGTACCCGGCGGATGAAAGAAGTGGGCACGACGCCGTCATCGCGCCGCATGCGGAGGAAGGCCTGAGGGAGGAACCGTGTTCGGAACCGGCCATCGGAGCGCCCAGGCGCCGCCCACCGCACGCCGGTGCCAGGGCGTTCCCGCGATACGGGCGACCGGCCTCCACAAGTCCTATCCGGACGTGGACGCCGTGCGTGGCGTCGACCTCACGGTCGAGCAGGGCGAGACGTTCGGCCTCCTCGGCCCGAACGGCGCGGGCAAGAGCACGATCATCGCGATGCTGTGCACACTTGCCGTGCCCACCGCGGGCCGCATCGAGGTGGCCGGTCACGACACCCGGACCGCGCCCGGCCCGGTGCGGCGAAGTCTCGGAATCGTCTTCCAGGAGAGCACGCTCGACGGGGAGCTCACCGCCGCAGAGAACCTCCGCTTCCACGCCGACCTGTATGCCATGCCCAAGGCCGGGCTGGCCGCCCGGATCGACGCGATGCTCGACCTGGCCGGGCTCACGGCACGGCGTGACCACCTCGTACGGACCTTCTCCGGCGGGATGCGCCGCCGTCTGGAGATCGCCCGTGGCCTGCTGCACCGGCCACGGGTGCTGTTCCTGGACGAACCCACCATCGGTTTGGACCCGCAGGCACGCGACCGGCTCTGGGCACACCTGTGCGAGGTGCGTGAACGTGAGACGATCACGATCTTCCTCACGACGCACTACCTCGACGAGGCCGAGCGGTGCGACCGCATCGCCATCGTCGACGACGGACGGATCGTCGCCCAGGGCACGCCCGCCGAGTTGAAGTCGACGCTCGCCGCCGACCGCATCGACCTGCGCACCGGTGACGACGTGGCGGCGGCCGCGACGCTGCGCGAACGCTTCGGGATCGAGGCCGTCGCCGGACCGCGAGGCCTGCGCGTCCAGGCGGAGAACGGAGCCCGCCTCGTACCCCGGCTGTGCGCGGGCCTGGACGTCCCGGTCCACGAGCTGACAGTCACGAGGCCCAGCCTCGACGACGTCTTCCTCCATCACACCGGGCACCACATCCGGGACGAGCCCGGGGGAGGCCGCTGATGGCCGGCGGCACTGTGCCACGCGCCGCGTACGGCCGCGGCCTCGCCGCCGAACTCGTCGCCGCGCGCATGGTGTGGCGGCGGGAGATGCTGCACTTCCTCCGCGATCGGGTCGGCACGCTGGTGTCCCTGGTGGAGTCCCTGATGTTCCTCTTCATCCTCGGCATCGGTCTGGGAGGGCTCTTCGCCGCCTCCGGCGCGGGGTCCGCGTCGGACTATCTGACGTTCTTCTTCCCCGGTGTGCTGGTGATGGCCGCGCAACCCGCCGCGATGTCCGTGGGCGCGTCGATCGTCTGGGAGCGGGAGGACGGTTTCCTCCGTGAGATGCTCGTCGCCCCCGTGTCGCGGAGCACCCTGCTGATCGGCAAATGCCTCGGCGGCATGACGGTCGCGACCTGCCACGGCATGGTGATCCTGGCCAGTGCCGGGCTGCTCCACGTCCCGTACCGGCCCGCGGCGTTCGCGATGCTCGCCGCCGAACTGGCGCTGACGTCGTTCGCGCTGACGGTCCTGGCCGCGGCGGTCGCGGTTTTCGTCCGGCGACCCCGCACGCTGACCACTGTGCTCAGTGTCCTGATGGCCCCCCTGATGTTCCTGTCCGGGACGATGTTCCCGATCAGCGCGCTGCCGGGCTGGCTGGCGTGGCTGTCCCGCCTCGACCCGCTGACCTATGCCGTGGACGCCATGCGCCACACCACCGGAATCGTTCGGTTCCCGCGCGGACGGGCGATGCTGTCCCAGCCGCTCAGCTGGGGCGACCTGCGTCTGTCGCCGCCTGCCGAAATGGCCGTCGTCGCCGCTCTCACCGTGATCACACTGGTCGTGGCCGCCCGGCGTTTCTCCCGGCTCGGCTGATCGGTCACACATGGATCCCACGGTCAGGGGGACATCACGGTACGTGAGAGCGCCGAAGCCGCGTGGGCCCCGGGCGCGCCTTGTGGCGTCGGTAATGATCCTGGCGAGTGTGCTCGGGGCAGCGGCATGCGGGCCGGCCGCGACGCGTACGGCCGCGCCACAGCCGTACGACCAGAGCCGGTTGCAGCGCGACGCCGATGCGATCACCGCGACCGGGGCGACAGGGGTCCAGGCGCGTGCGACCCGTGACAGCCACAACCTGGTGGCCACCAGTGGTTTCGGCGACACCGGCACCAGGCGCCCGGTCAAGCCGGACGATCATTTCCGGATCGGCAGCTCCACCAAGACGTTCGTTGCGACGGTCGTCCTGCAGTTGGCGGGGGAAGGGAAGCTGTCGTTGGACGACACGGTCGAACGTCGGCTGCCCGGCGTGGTGCACGGCAACGGCAACGACGGCAGCAAGATCACTGTTCGTCAGCTGCTCCAGCACACGAGTGGTATCCATGAAGGCGACGAAGGACAGGAGACACCGGCCGACTACTACCGGCACCGGTTCGACATCGTCCCGCCGGACGCGTTGGTGAAAGAGGCCATGCGGCACCGGCCCGACTTCGCGCCCGGGATGTCATGGAGGTACTGCAACGCCGGGTACGTCCTGCTCGGGATGATCATCAAACGGGTGACCGGCCGCCCGTGGTCCGAGGAGGTCGACCGGCGCATCCTTCGTCCGCTCGGTCTGCGGAACACCAGTGTGCCGGGCCTCTCCCCGGACGTTCCGGACCCGCATTCCGAGGGTTACGACCGGTACCCTGACGGCACGCTCATCGACGTCACCCGAACCCGTGCGCCCTACACCGCCGACGCCGCCGGAGCCATCATCTCGACCACCGCCGACCTCGACCGGTTCTATCGCGCTCTCCTCAGCGGCAGGCTGCTGCGCCCGGCGGAACTCGACCAGATGAAACGGACCGTCGCCACCGACGCGGAGGTGCGACAAGCCTTTCCCGGAGCGCGGTACGGCCTCGGGTTGTTCTCCATCCCGCTGTCGTGCGGCGGAAACTACTGGGGCCATGGCGGAGACATCGTCGGATTCATGACGAGGAACGGCTTCACCGAGGACGGCCGGCGGGGCGTCGTCGTCTCGGTGTCCACCGAGAACGCGAACTCCGAGGACCGCTCCCTGCGTCAAATTGGAGCGGCCTCCACGCTGATCGACCACGCACTCTGCGGAACCGGCTCGATCCCACGCCCACCAGCCGAGAGCTCGTTCCGGCCTGGACGTGCGGCTGTCTGGCGATCTTCTTCGAGCTGATCCAGCCGGGCGTGGAGCTGGCCGAAGCTACGTCGACGGAGACGATCTGGGTGCAGGCCACTCCCAACCCTGCCGCGGCGAGCGAGGCGCAGGAGGACGTATGCGAGATGCTCCGTAAGCTTGAGTGGATACCGTGGGCGCTGTTAGCTTCACCCGGTGGACGACATGCCCGCACGGGCGGAGGCGATCGAGGACTTCGCGGCGGCACTGCGAGAACTTCGCAAATCGGTCGGCAACCCACCTTTCCGAGAAATGTCTGGCCGGTCGGGGGCGATCTCCCACACGACGCTGCACGAAGCCACGAAGGGTAACCGGCTCCCGAGTTGGGAGACCACCGTCGAGTTCGTCAAGGCGTGCGGCGCAGACTCGGCCGCGTACCGTGAACGCTGGGAGAGGGCGAATTTAGCGGTCAGATCGGCGAGCGCCGGAGATCCTTCAAGCCGCGCGGGCACCTTGCGGGCCGGTCCGCCTGATGGACTCGAAGCCTCCGCCACGGACATCGCGGAAGATCGTGCCGTGCCCGGCGCCACCGGGCCGCAAGCCCCGCGGCCGGCTGGTGTGGCCCCGGCATCTCCGCCTACGCCGCCGCCCCATGAGATTGCGGGCGACGTCCAGCCAGTCCCCTCCGTGCCGGGGGGCCGAGGGCGATTCCGGCCAACCCGCCCGGCCGCGGCCGCGCTCGCGGTAGCGGCCGCCGGTGTGGCGGCAGTGGTTCTCATCGCGGTCGCCGTCAATCGTGGCTCCGGGACCGACGGGCACAACGTGAACCCGTCCGAGAGCGCATCGAAGACCGGGCTGTCGGCAGCCGACTGCCCGGTGCGCGCCACCAACCCGCCGTGGAGCCCGCCTGTGCACGAGGGTGATTCGGCGAAGTTCATCGGAGACATCACGCTGCCCGACTGCACGCGCGTCGGCCCCCGTCAGACCGTGACCAAGGTATGGCGGCTCAAGAACGCTGGGACCGTGCCGTGGAAGGGATATTCGCTGCATCGCATCGACCTCCCGCAGCAACCCGATCAATGCCAGACCGTCCCCGACATACCGATAAAGGACACGCGCCCCGGAGAGATGGTCGACATCCGGACCGACATCACCACGCCGACGAAGCCAGGCCTGTGCTATGTGCGGTTCAAGATGATGGAGGGCTCGGGACGGGTCGCGTTCCCCGGAGGCCGGCCACTCAACTTCCAGGTCATCGTCGGCTGACGACTGTTCCCCGCCGTGCACGACACGGCGGGGAACAGGGGCGGACCGCCTCCCGCTGCTCAGGACGTGAGAGCGATCCCCTTGTAGTAGTACCTGAGGATCCTGGAGTAGCTCCAGCCCGCCTCGGCCTTGTCGCGAGAGCCGTTCTGCGACATCCAGTCGCCGGTCACCCAGTGGCGGCAGGCCGTCGTCGTGGAGCAGTACTGCGCCTTGAAGATCTTCCCGTTGCGCGTCATCCGGATGCCCCAGGTCGCGTCCACCGCGGCGTTCGTCGCCGCCGTCGCCGAACCCGGCTTGTACATCTGGCTGGACGTGTGGTCGGTGACGTCGTAGCACTGGCCGCTGGGCGTCTTGCTCGCCGACCTCAGCGCCCAGTACCAGCCGAAGTTCTTGACCGCGATCGCCCCGGCCCGGAGAGACTCCCTCGGCCAGTGCGACCGCCACTCGTTCGGCAGGACGTTCTTGATGTAGGTCTTGAACTCCACCCGGTCCACGCGGTTGAGGGATTCCCGGTAGACGAGGATCGTCGTGGGCAGCCTGCTGTCCGTGCCGTCGGTCTTGCACCCGGTCGGCGGCGCGGAGCTCAGGAACCGGTGGGAGGCGTTCTGGTTCTTGAGGCCGGGCTTGAGATTGCCCTTGGCGCCGGGCGCGAAGTCCTGGTAGACGCTGCCGCCGTAGTTGCTGTTGAAGTAGACCCGGACGGTCTTGCCGCTACGGTTCCAGACCGAGGCCGCGGCGTTCTTGACGCACTTGCCCTTGCCGGTGCCCGGTCCCTTGAAGTCGTAACAGGAGGGCTGCCGGGTGCCGTAGTCGCCGACCGATCCGGTGAAGTCCGAGACCGATCCCTGGTTGTTGCTGTTGAAGTAGTAACAGAACTCGCCGGTCTCACACACGCCGTTGCGGGTGGCCGCCGAGGCGGGCGAAGCGGTGGCGAGCACCGCCGCGCCGACCACCAGCGCGGCGGCCGCCGCGGCGGGCCGCGAGATCAGCCGTGCAGTTCGTGGAGACACAGTCGCCTTCCTCTTCTTGGGGGCCGCGGTGCGCTAGCGGACGTTGTAGCCCTGGGAGTTCCAGAACGAGTTCGGGTTCGGGTTGCTCAGATTCGGGTCGCGGACGCTCTTGGCGGCGAGCTTCTGCCGTCCAGGACGCATCTCGACGTGGGTGTGCGCGGCGCTGCGGGACGACACGCCGTGCCACGCCTCGTCCGCGATGATCTGGCCGCGCGCGATCTGCTGGCCCACACGCAGCGAGGACAGCGGAGCGGAGTGCAGGTAGATGATCGTCTTGTTCAGCGAGGCGTTGTAGATGGCGATCGTGGAGAGCCCGGAGCCGCCGTTGCGCCCGTGCACGACGTTGATGATCTGACCGCTGACCAGGGCGTGGACATCCGAACCCTCGCTGCGCTTGATGTCGATACCCTCGTGCCGGCCAGAGGTGTGGACGTAACCGTCGAAACCGCAGCTGATGTAGCCGCCGCCGGTCTGGTACAGCGCGTACGACATGTTGACGCGCGCCGATGACGACGGGCCGAACTGGTGGGAGGCGTTCTGGTTCTTGAGGCCGGGCTTGAGGTTGCCCTTGGCGCCGGGCGCGAAGTCCTGGTAGACGCTGCCGCCGTAGTTGCTGTTGAAGTAGACCCGGACGGTCTTACCACTGCGGTTCCAGACCGAGGCGGCGGCGTTCTTGACGCACTTGCCCTTGCCGGTGCCGGGTCCCTTGAAGTCGAAGCAGGATGGCTGCTCGGTGCCGTAGCCGCCGACGGATCCGGTGAAGTCGGAGAGCGACCCCTGGTTGTTGCTGTTGAAGTAGTAACAGAACTCGCCGGTCTCGCACACGCCGTTGCGGGTGGCCGCCGAGGCGGGCGAGGCGGTGGCGAGCACCGCCCCGCCGAGCACCATCGCGGCGGCCGCCGTGGCGAGGATCTTGTCAAGCGTTCCCATGGTGTTCTCCTTCGTGTCTGTGCAGCCTGGGTGTCGGATGCTCAGCGGCGCTGGTACTCCTCCCAGGTGCGGGTGGTCACCTTCGGGCCGTCGTCCGGGCCACGGCCGGCGAGCCCGTTCAGACCGAGGTAGTAGTCACCGATCTGATGCTGGGCCTGGCTGGAGAGGTCGGTGTCGTTGATGGCGGCGGCATGGATGTGCCATGGCCAGTCGGCTTGATCGGGGCTACGCAGCCATGCCGCGAAGCCGACACGTCGCAACGCACGGACAACGGCGATCCGGGTGACGGAATTCATCCCCTTGACCGAGATGTCGACGACGCCGCCGCCGTCGTGGGTGCCCGCGGACGTGGGGTCGCCGCCGCGGTTGTACGACCCCTGCAGCAGCACGAGGTCGCGGCCGAGCAGCCGCTTCGCCTCGACCAGCATGCTCCGCGTGCGGGTGTCGATGACGACGCCGCCGGCGGATACCCGTGCACCCGCCCCGATAATGTGGGTGACCGTGAAACGGCCGGCTCCGAGCCTGGTGAGCGACGCCCTGCCCGGAAGGCCGTTGGCGGCGAGACCAGTGAGGCCGAGCGACCTCTGGAACTTCGCGAAGGCGACGACCGTCGTGGTGCCGAAGTAACCGTCCACCCACTTCGCGTCGAGCAGGTGCCGGTCACGCAACGCCCGCTCGACGAGGAGCACGCTGGCCTTGGCGCCCGGGGTCAGCGTGTCGTCAGACCGCCGCGGGTCGATCTGGGCCGCCTTGACAGTGGCTTCCATGTTCACGCTCGGAAGGGCCCTGGCGTCGGCTGCCTGTGCCGCCGACATCCCGAACGCTCCGGTCAAGCAAGCGAGCAGGGCGGCCGCCCCGAGGGCGGCGGCGCATGCAGGCAGCTTCATCGTTTCTCCTGGTGTCGAACGCCGGCAGGTGATTCCTGCAGCGGATCCACGGTTTCGGATCGCTCACGCCGTCCACAAGGAGATCGTGTTGTCAGCCTGTCCCGACAGGCTCCCCGTACAGGCTTACGCGCCGCCTGACAACCACCGCACCTCGTGGAGGGCGATAAGCGAGCGGCGACGGAGGCCATTGCGAGCGCTCTACTGGGCCGACCGAAGCGCGCGATCGGCCTGAGCAGCGTGATCGGGCTGCTCGTGCATCGGCGTTCTTCGACACCGCATGGCTCGCCGGTCTCTACACCTGGATGCTGTGGCCGCTGCTCGCGTCGATCGTTTTCGGCCTCCGCCGGCTGCGACTGCGGCGTTAACCCGCAGCGGCGTCCTTCCCGCGTGCCAGGCGTCCAGATGGCGCCCAGATGAAGGGACACCAGATCAGGGATAGATCGAAAAAGCCCCTCTCGCCGAAACCGGCGAGAGGGGCGTGCCGCTCTCAGTGAGCCGTGGCGGCGAGCTTCTCCGAACCACGGCGCTTCCACAGGTCGTCGACGGCCAGCATGCCGCCGCCCGTGAAGCCGATGGCCAGGGCCGCCGCGGCGAGCGCCAGGACGAACTCGTAGCCGCCCTTGTCCACGTACAGGCCGTTGGCCCCGTGAACCAGGATGATCGCTCCGATCATGTTGAGCGCCAGCAGCGTGCCTGCCACCGGCAACAGCGCCCCAAGCACCAGGGCCGCTCCCCCGACCGCCTCCAGTAGCCCAACGAGCGGAGCCGTCACGGCGGGGATGGGCGCACCGATCGACTCGAAGAACTGGGTCGTCCCGGCGACGCCGTTGACGAAGAGCTTCTGCCAGCCGTATGCGATGAAGATGACGCCCACGGCGACCCGGGCGAGCAGCAGCGCAACCGGCCGAAACTTGTGGATCATGAAACCCCGATTCATTCAAACTTGAACGACACAGGCCAGACTAGCCTGGTCGTTCAGTTTTGAACATATCCTGGGGAGATGACGGACGTGCGATGGCTGAACGAGAGCGAGATGGCGGCCTGGCTCGAGTTCGTCTCAGCCAGCCACCTGCTCGAACGACTCATCGAAGAACAGCTCAAAGAGGCCTCCGACCTCACCCATCCGCAGTACGAGATCCTCGTCCACCTCGCCGACGCCCCCGACTGGCAGCTTCGCATGTCCGAACTGGCCCGCCGGGTCGTCATCACCAAGAGCGGACTGACCTATCAGATCGGTCGGCTGGAGAAGCGCGGGCTCGTCGAGCGCAGACGCTGCGACTCTGACGACAGGGGCATCCTCGCCGCACTCACCGACAAGGGCATGGCCTGCCTGAAGAGCACGGCACCCGGCCACGTCAAGGTCGTACGCCAGAACCTGATCGACGTTCTGGACCCCGACGAGTTGGCGGTGATCGCCCGCGCAATGGCCAAGGTACGCCATGCCCACGGCCATCACGAGCACACCGGCCACTGAACGTCACGCCTGGCCGGAGTTGACGAGACTGGGACGACGGCCTGTCACCAGTACTTCACCGGATCGGGGTCCGGCCTCAGCGATGGTCGTCCAGGGCCGTCGTCAGCAGGATCCTTATGTGCGGGCCTCGCGTCGAGGCCCGCACCACGCCGGCCTCGTAGGCGAGCACCACCGCCTGCACGCGATCCCGCACACCGAGCTTGGCCAGGATGCGGTTGACGTGCGTCTTCACGGTCGCCTCGCCGAGAAAGAGTTCCCCGGCGATCTCGCGGTTGGACAGCCCCCGAGCCATCAATCGCAGCACCTCGGCCTCCCTGCCGGTCAGGTGAGCCAGGCCGGGGGCGTTGACCGGCGGAGCCATCGCGGTGTAGCGGTCGATCAGGCGGCGGGTGATCTCCGGTGAGAGCAGCAAAGCCGAACCCCCGATGCCGCTGGAAGACCGCGCCGCCGACACCTGGGAACCCCTGGTCATCGCCGCTGACCACGCTGGCGCCCACTGGAGCGACCGTGCCCGCGCCGCCGCCCTGGCTCTGACCGCCGAGGCCGACGACAACGGACAGACCTCCACCCGTATCCGCCTGTTGGCCGACTGCCGTACCGCCTTCGGCGCTGACACCGCCCTACCCGCCGCCGTACTGCTCGAACGGCTCAAGGCCGACCCCGAAAGCGGCTGGGCCGACTTCGGACCCACCGGTCTGACCCCCATGAAGCTCGGCACGATCCGACGTGAGTACGACATCCGTCCGGCCACGATCCGATTCGCAAGCGGGCAGGCCAAGGGCTACCACCGCGGCAATTTCGCCAACGCCTGGGAACGCTACTGCCCCACCGCCGAACCCCTCCCCGAGGCCGCCGTGGTCCCGATTGGGAGGGGAAGCCGTACCAGCCGTACCAGCATCAACACCAGCAAAAACGAGGCTGGTACGGCTGGTACGGCTCACCCCCTCCAAACCGCACATCCGCATCCACCAAGCATCGCGCCGGCATCGCGTACGCGCTCACGATGGCTACCTTCGGCATGCTCGACTCCGTCGCCGCGAACCGGCGAGGTCAGGGGCCCTTGCCGCGGGAAGGTATTGGGAAGGATCACCCGTAGACAACGGCTGACGGCCGGACACAGCCGGACACTCTCAACTGATCCAAACGCAGAAAAGCCCAGGTCATCGGCTGATGATCCGGGCTTCCGTGTGGCGCGGCCGAGAGGACTCGAATCCCTAACCTTCTGATCCGTAGGGAAAAGCAGATCCCTGGCTGATGGCTTGCCTCCCTGCTCCGGCGGTAGGTGCGGGCCTGTGGAGTGTGACCGCGTAAGGGGCTGTTGCTGTACGCCGCTGCTGTACAGCAGTTGCCGTCAGGTGCGGCGGAGCCCGCCATCAGCCTCGCCGTGCAGAATCTCCATCGCCTGGAGCACGTCGGTGACGACATGGTCTGCGTCGTGTTAAGTACGGCACACCCATCGAGCCGCGAAACTTCAACCGAGCCTTAGATGCCCACTGCCGGAAGGCTGCGCGTTCGCGCGTTCCCCTGGGCCGCCGGCGTGGGCGCGGTTGCTCGCTTCTGCGAGGCGGGCTTATGCCTGTCCTTGTACGGCGTGCTCACGACGGTGGCCTCGGCGCCCTGGTAGGCATGTCGGCCAGGGTGAGGATGCCCGCCTTCTCCAACTCGCGCAGGATGCCCCAGACGCGGGCTGCAGTAAGGTCATGTGTCTTGCCGGGCAGCGCGCCAGAGGTCCACAAAATCGTTGCGTCCGGACCGGCGATGACCTGGATGTTCATACCGTGTACACGATGCTTGCCGGAGAAGAAGGGCCGATCGGCTTTCACCCGGTCGGTGTGGATGAGCGTGCCGTCGAGGATGAGGTGCGTCAGCCCGTCCTTGGCCGCCTTGCGTAGGGCCTGGGTGAGCTTGGGCGAGCGGGCCGGCAGCAGCATCACCGTCTCCTGCACGTACCGCCAGCCGGTTGTCGCCGAGACGCCGAAGCCGGCGCCGATCTCGGCAAATGTCTCGCCCTTGCGCAGGTAGACCAGCACGAGCAGGGCCTGCTGGCCGGGGTTAGCCGCCGCCATGGCGACCCGATCGCCTTGCGGTGCCGCCGGTTGATCCCGGCCACGTAGTTCAGCGTTGAACGCGACAGATCGACCGCAGCACGGTTGAACAGCATCCGAGACCCCTGGTGGTGGCGGGCAGATTGTGGTGATCAACCCGTCTACCAGGGGTCTTTCTACATCACAGCCGAAACCCGTGATTCACGATCACGCTGTGATCAGGAGTCCTGCGCCAGCGGATGAAATGGGTTCAGTACTCACGACACCCTGAGGCGTTGCGGTCTAGATCGCAGATATCGTAGGGGTACATCCCGTTGTAGAGGTCCTCGGCAGCGCGGGGCGTCGGCGCCATGGCCGCGGCGGGACCGGCGCTGATCAGGCTTGCGGCGCCAACCGAGAAGAGCGCGGCCATAACCATTACGGCCTTGCGTGTCTTGTTCATGCAGGTCATCCCTTCGTCGTCAGACATACGAAAGGATTTCCGGCTGCCCTTGGTGGCCACTTGTGAATCACTAAAACCTGACTGGACAGGGGGCCATCAACGAGCGTGCCACCCGTCATCAACCGGGTTGATCGCCCAGGTCAGGGGAGGCTCTCCGGAGAGTATGAGGGCCCCAAGCCTTCACGGTCTCCAGGGGAGGCCGTTGACCTGCAGGAACATGGCGTCAGCACCATGTCGACCGATGTCTTCCTCATCGATAGCAGACTCACGATTGCCCACAGACGCGGCGCTCTCGTGCTGAAGCGCTGCGAGGACGGACGGCTACAGATGGACGACTTACCCTCATCAGTTCCCAGCCAGCCGTTCCACTGGCTTGGGTTCGTCGGGAAGACGGGTGCCTTCGCCGTCACCGAGGGCGAAATCATTCTGAAGCGATCGTCCTACCGCTCGGGCACCATCTTGCCCCCAATGGGCCTGCGATCGGCAGACAACGTCCAACTGACACGAATGCAGGTAGGGCCCTGGGATGACCCGCAAGGCCTTCCTCATGTCGGGTTGTGTTGAAATATCAAAATGAATGATGAAGATCGCGCCGCACTGCTCGCCTTGCGGGATAGCTTCGCGGCACTGGGTGCGGCGGATCCCGACAGTTGGGCTCTCTCGGAGATATCGGAAGACATCCCTCAACTGGCTCGCTTTCTAGCGCTACGACGCATCTGGCCGGAGCTGATCGACAGTTGGGCTGCTCCAGGTGCCTTGGAAAACATCCCGGCAGCGGCCCGACTACTCGCACACGGTGCGAACCGCAGCGATCTTGCCCAGCTCGCGCGAGTTACCGCCTATGAGGCGGTATTCGGGCTGCTCTACAACCTCACCGCCGCTGGCCGCGACGGCGAAGCACCAGACGATTCCCCTGGCTGGCGACTGATGGAGACCACAGCATCGGGTGGACTAACAGGCAGAGCAGTCCGGCATCTTCACGAGGACCTACTCACCATGGACCCCTCAGGCCGCGACGGTCGGGATCTCTGGGATCGCCAGTAGATGCAGTTGCGGTATCACGCTGCTGTACAGAGATCAAAAAGGCCCACCCCGATGATCGGAATGGGCCCTTGAGCTGAGCGCGGCCGAGAGGACTCGAACCCCTAACCTTCTGATCCGTAGCAAGAACTTTGATCGTCGATAGCTGCCCGCAAGTACTTCGACATGCTGGCCACGGGCCTCTACCGCGCGATCCCAATCCACCTCCGTCCATGATCGTTCAAAGTCGTTGTTAGCGACGCCGTTAGCAAGATCGGCCAGCGCAAAATGCTCCCGTCGGCACGACTGTCACCTCAGCCATGGTGACCGATCGTCACTCGACCGGATGCTGCCCGAGTCCGCGGTCGCGGGCGCGCGCGACGAGCGCCGCACGGTCGCGCGCCTGGAGCTTGGCGAGGATGGCGGCGACGTGGTTGCGCACGGTCTTCTCGGAGAGGACGAGCCTGGCCGCGATCTCGTGGTTGCCGAGCCCCGCCGCCACGAGGCCGAGCACCTCGTGCTCGCGATCGGTGAGCTCTGGGAAGACCTTGTCCGCGGCGGTGAGCGGCCGTGTCGCGTACGCGGCGATCCGGCGGCCGACCTCTCCGCCGAATACGGTGCCGCCAGCGGCGACCACGAGGACGGCGCCGGTGATCTCTTCGCGCTCCGCGCCCTTGAGCAGGTAGCCGCGGGCGCCGGCGCGGACCGCGGCGAGCAGCCGCTCGTCGTCGGCGTGCATCGTCAGCACGACCACCCCGAGGTCGGGGAAGCGGGCGGTCAGCATGGCGAGGGCGCTGAGCCCGTCGACCCCGGGCATCTCAAGGTCGGTGAGCGCGACCTCGGGCGACAGTTCCTCCACGAGACGGACCAGCTCCGCGCCGTCAGCGGCCTCGCCGACGACTTCGACGTCGGGTGAGGAGGTCAGCGCCACGCGCAGGCCGAAGCGAAACATCGGGTGGTCGTCGGCGACGACCAGACGCACGGGGGCGGATGCATCGACCCACGCGCTCATGCGATCCGCACCGCCGTCGGCACCCTCAGCGTCACCGTGGTGCCCGCGTCCGACGAGCTGATCGCGACCTCGCCGCCAAGCTCGCGGGCGCGTGCCCGCATCGAGGCCAGGCCGATCCCGCCGCGCGGCGGCCGGGACGGGTCGAAACCTGCACCGTCGTCGCGCACCTCGATGACGAGGTTGTCGCCCTCGTCGCCGCGCACGCACACGTCGAGTTGCGTGGCGCCGGCGTGGCGGACGGCGTTGGTCACCGCCTCGGCCACGACCCGGTAGGCCGTCTGCTCCACCCTCGGCGGCAGCGCGGGCAGCGGACCGACCTCCACGCTGACCGGCAGGGTCGCGGCCACCGAGACGACCCCGCGCCGGATCGCCTCGGCGAAGCCGCGCTCCTCGAGCGCCGCCGGCTGCAGGTCGTCGAGGATGCGACGCACCTCCGACACGGTCCCGGCCACCTCAGCTCGGAGCACCCCCGTGATCTGCAGCGCGGTCGTCGCACTGGACGCCCGGATCGCGTCCTCCAGTCCGGCAAGCCCCAGTCCCATCCCCGTCAGGGCGGGCCCGAGCCCGTCGTGCAGCTCGTGGCGGAGCCGTTCGCGCTCCCGCGTGCGGGCGTCCATCTCGGCATCCCGCTGCGCTTCCAGCTGTTCGGCCAGGCCCCGCGCGTGGAGCACGGCGGCCACCTGCGCGGCCAGCGCGGCGAGCATCCGTTCCTCGCGCCGTGCGAACCCCTCCTCCTGCCATCTCGGCGCGACCTCGAGCACGCCGAGCGGCATGTCGCCGACCGCCAGGGTGGCGCTGAACGCCGTGGCGGGAAGCTCGGCGTCGGGCTGCAGGTCGCCGCTGCACGCGATCACCGATCGGGAGGCGTCGCGGATCCGGGCGCCGGGGGCGTCGACCGACCGCCGTACGGCGGCGAGTACCGCGGTGAGCAGTTCACCGTCGGTGTCGGCCGGCGCGCCGACGTGCGTGCCGATCTCGGCTACGATCCGCACCGGATCCGCCCGTGGTGACGCGTCGATGCCCAGCAGGCGATAGCGCAGCACCGCGATCGCGATCGCCGTCGGCAGTAGGTACAGGCTCGTGACCTGGGCGATCTGGGCGACCAGGCTGTCGCCGAGCAAGTTCGCCACGATGATGAGGATGACGCTGCCGAGCAGCCACGCGAGCTGCTGGCGTCGCGGCGCGGCCGACCTGGCCAACCTGACGATCGCGAGCACCCAGATCGTCGCCGCACCGGCCAGGTACACGACGAAAGACACCGCGCCGAGCGGGCCGTCCGACGGCTGCCCCGCGAGCCAGTGCAGCTGGATGAGCACCGCGCCGAGGGCGACGACGCCCACCGGCCACCACCAGGTACGTCCGGGCGGGCGCCCGGTGGGGAAGAACGCGGGCAGCGTGCCCAGCATCGCCATGATGCTCCATCCGCCGACCAGGGTGAGGACCAGCCCGGGAGCGCGTGCCATCCAGTCGCCCGCGGCCGCTGCGGGACCGAGCCATCCGGCCGCGGCGAACGCCTCCTCGGTCAGCGAGAGCTGGGTCATGGTCCCGACGACGAGGAGGAGCCAGCCGATCGCGTTGGCGGGGCGGAGCCAGGCGAGGAGAGCGCCGGCGACGGACCATCCGACACCGACCAGCGTGCCGGCCAGCGCGAGCGTGAGGGGGAGCCGTGCGCCGTAGGCGGCCGCGGCGAACCCCTCGCCCGCCGCGCCCGCCAGGCCGGCCACGCCGACGAGCACGGCGACTGCACCGACGGCGGCTCTCGGGATCCACATGGGATCAGTCTGGAGCCCGCGCGCCCGAGAGGCCACGGGGCCAGTGTCCCGTTCGGCCGGGCACATCGCCCGAGTCGACGGGTTCCCTCGCCCTGTCCCGGGGCGCCCCCGCGCCGCGACGCTGGTCGAGCACGACCCGGTCCACCAGTTCATGATCCGAAGGAGATCCCATGTCCCTGTCCGCCGAAGCGTTTCCGTCCGCGCCCGCGTCACCCACGCGAGTCCGTCGCCACATCGCGTTCCGCATCATCGTCGCCGCGATCGCGCTGCTGCTCATTGTCGGATTCGGCGTGTGGCTGTCGATCCTCACGCCGTGGGTGAGCTTCGCCGACACCACAGACCACGGCTGGACCCGCACGCCGGAACTGCACCGGACGGCCGACACCGTGAGCGCCGCGGTCATGGGCGCGGTCGGCGCCGCGGGCATCGTCCTCGCCGTGCTGCCGCGCCGGCGGTCGGCGCTCACCGCCTGGTTCGTCGCGATGGTCGCGGCGATGGGCATCACCAGCGTGGTCTCGTCGGTCATCCAGGGTCAGGACCTCGTCGGCGCCGCGATCTTCGCGGTCGGATGGCTCGCGCTGCTCGTCGTGCCGACCGTGCTCCTCGCGCCCGACCGCCGCAGCCTGCCCGCAGGCGGTGTCGCGTCGGAGGACCGACCGCGCGGGCTGCTCCTCGCGGCGCTCTGGGCGCTCGTCGTCGCGGGAGCCCTCATCGCGGTCGGCGCGATCGTCTGGCGGCTCGCCGGCGGCATCATCGAGAACCCGCGCGAGGACGACGTCATCGGCTTCGTGCTGTTCGGCCTCGCGTTCGCGCTCGGCGGGGTGCAGTGCGTCCGCGCCCGCGAGAGCTGGCGCACGCTCGCGATCATCCTGGCCGCGGTGACGGCGTACACCGTCGTGGCAGGGGTGTCGCTCGCGCTCGGCTGACGCGCTGCGTGGGTCGCGTATCGAAACCGACGGCCGGGTCTCGAGACGCGGCGCACGCGCCGCTCCTCGACCCGCACAGGCCGAGTTCGGGCGGCTCACCGGAATGACGATTATTGGTCACCACCAGCCTCGCAGCAGCGCGCACCGTGCATTACATTCGCGCCTTCGTGTTGCGCCTGCGGGCCAAACGGCAGATCCGGCATAGGCCATGAGGTCCCGCCCGGGGGCGTGGCAGCGACGCGGGAGCGGCGCTCGGCGGATGGGAGTTCGTGTCGGAGGGGCGAGCACCACCGGCCGCGAAGGCATTGAGAGCCGCTTTCCAGCGGGTGATCCAGCGTTTGCGGCCCTTGCCGGTCGCACCAGGCTGATGATCGCCATGTAGACGCACTTGAGCACGGCCTGCTCGTTGGGAAGTGCCCGCGAGCCTTGACCGCCCTCCTGATGCGGGCGTTGACCGGCTGACGGCGGCGACGACTACGTGTTCACGACCGGCTGGGTGAGCCCGTCCACCCCGGACACGCTCAGCTCGCTCTTCTCGATCCTCATCAAGCGCTACAACAAGACCCACCAGGACGACCCGCTACCGCCCGCATGCCCGGCTCCACGACCTGCGCCATATCCACGCGACCACGCTCCTCCTGGCCTGCGTTCCCGTCCACGTCGTCGCGGCCCGGCTCGGCCACGCAGACCCCTCGATCACCCTCGTCTACGCCCACGTGATCCGCTCAGCGGAAGCCTCGGCGGCGGGCATCTTCGCTCGCTCGATCAACGACAGGGACCCGATGTCAGCAGCCCTGTTAGCAAGATCCCGAGATTGTCCTGCCAAACAAGAAGGCCCGCTCCAGAATGTGCCTGGTAGCGGGCCTTTCGCATATGCGCGGCCGAGAGGACTCGAACCCCTAACCTTCTGATCCGTAGTCAGATGCTCTATCCATTGAGCTACGGCCGCTTTGCTGCCTGTTCACCTGCGGTGCCCGGCAACGGGCTTAACTCTACCAGACCCCTCACCCCTGCTTGCGCCAATAAATCGCTCCACCCCCGGTCAAGCCGCCCCCGTACCATTGAAGCCCTACCGAGGGCGCGAGGGGTCACTCCTGGGGAACGAAGAGCGTGAGCGTGTCGGCGACACAGGCCGGCCTGTCGACCCCCTCGACCTCGATCGTGACGCGCAGGTTCACGAGAGTGCCCGACGGGGTGCCCTTGACGTCGGCGATCTCGGCCCCGGCCCGTACGCGGGACCCGACGGGGACCGGCCGGGGGAAGCGCACCTTGTTGAGCCCGTAGTTGATCGCCATGCGCAGGCCGTCGACCCGATACAACTCGCTCACCAGCGACGGCAGCAGCGAGAGCGTGAGGTACCCGTGCCCGATGGTGCCGCCGAACGGGCCGTCCTTCGCCCGCTCCGGGTCCACATGGATCCACTGGTGGTCGTCCGTCGCGTCGGCGAAGAGATCCACCCTCTCCTGACTGATCTCCCGCCAGTCGCTGTATCCGAGATGCTCGCCCTTGGCCGCCTTGAGTTCGGCGAGATTCGCGAAGATCCGCATGATCGCACCCTACGCAAGCGCGCCGGCGCTCGGCGGGAATCGGGGGACTCGGAGCCCTGCGCCGCTCACACTGGTTCCATCGGGGACCTGGCGAGCCATGTCACGATCAGCAACAAACACATCTCCCTCAGTGACGGGCCGCTCGTGACCTGCGGGGTATCAGCACACCGCCGGAACACACCCCGGCGTGGAGGAGACGTGGACGAGCAGCCCGGCCCACCCGGCAAGCGATATCGGCTTCGCGGCCTCGTCGCGGTCGTGGTCGCGGGTCTCGTCTGCTGGGCGCTCATCATCCTGCTGCTGGTCAAGCTGTTCGGGTGAGCCCGCGGGCAGGGGACGTGCCGGCCGGAGACCCACCCCGGCCGGCACCGGTCGTCACTCGCCGCTCTGGATGGTCTCGACCAGGTTGAGGTGCTCCTGGACCACCGGCTTGGCGGCCCGGGCCAGGTTCTTCACTTCCTCCGAAGTTCCGCTCGACACCTGCTCGTCCAGGGCGAGCAGGGTCTTGCGGTGGTCCCTGACCTGTGCGTCGATCCAGGCGCGGTCGAACGCGGCACCGCTCTTGGCCGCGAGCTGGCGCAGCTCGGCCTGCTGCTTCTCGCTCGGCTGGCTCGGCAGGTCGACATTCAGCTTCTCGGCCACCCGCTTGAGCTGGGCGTCGAGGGAGGTGTGGTCCTCCACGAACTTCCTGCCGGCGTCCTTGACCGACTGCTTGGCGGCCTGCCGCTCGGCGGTCTGCCCGCCCTGGATCTCCGTGAGGTTGTCCTGATGCGCAGCGACCAGGAACGCCTTGTCCTTGTCGCTGACACCCGGCGGCGCCGCGTAGCCCGCGGTGACCCCTGACAGTGCGGCGGCCATGGCCGCGACCAGGACGATGAGCCATCTCAGCATGAGATCCCCCGATCCTTCACCGGACGGCCGAGCGCCGGCTGATCGGCTTCGACCATCCGGGCATGACGCTTCACATGCCTCATACCCATCAGCCGCGCCCGCGGTACGGCTCAACGCGTCACGGGCCGGTAGCCCCGCACGTAGTCGACCACGAACTCCTTGGGGTACGGCCCCACCCGGTCCGGCCCCTCGGCGTCGGGAAACTCGTAGATCCCGAGCATGAGCTGCATCGGATAGTCCGGGGACTGCCGGATGCTCTTGACGTGCCGGCCGTCCACGAGGAACGTCACCCGGTCCGGGGTCCATTCGGCCGCGTACACGTGGAACTCCCGTGCGTCGATGGGGAGGACCTCGGCGGCGAAGTCGTCGCTGATCGCGGGGTCGCCGAACGGGTGGACGCCCATGCCGACCGCCGCGGCGTCCGGCCGTACGTCACGCCCGAAGATCTCACAGACGCAGATCTCCGCGGACCGCTCGGGCGCGTCCTCGAAACCGATCATCCACAGCGCGACCATGGCGCGCGGATCGTCGCCGGCCCTGGCGCGCATCTCGATCAGGCCGTAGTGGGGGGTGTAGAGCCGGGCCTCCTCCTGCGCTTCGCGGACGACGGCCCGGCCCCGCCCGTGCTGACCGACGCCGCTGCCCACCGGCCCGGAGAACACGCCCGTCTGCAGTGAGGACACGCGCATCCGGCCCTCCGTCTCCGGCGACCACGGCGGCTGGTCCTCCTCGATCAGCAGACGCAGGCAGCCGTCGCCCACGCGGTATCGGGCCGTGGAGGCGGCGCGTGTGGTCCATTGGGGCAGGTAGCGCGGGATCCAGCGGCTCTCGTCGAGCGCGTTGCCCTCGAAGGTGTCCTCGAACTCCAGCACATAGCCGGCCTTCGTCACCGGGTCCGGCGCGTACGTTCTGTCCACGGCTTCGCTCATACGGCAATCCTGGCGCGACTCATGGGGGACCGAGGCTCACACCGGGGCATACGGGAGAAGACGGCGAAAGTTCACTGCGCCGACCTTGGTCCGGCCCGGTTTCGAGGTGATGCTGGCGAGTGTCTGTCCCCTCGCCCCCACAAGGAGGTCTCGTGCGGACTCCCCGACGCTTCCGGCCGTCCTGGGCGGTACGGCTCACCGTCGTGATCACCGCCGTCGTGTCCCTCACCGGAGTGACCGGCGCCGTCACCGCCCACGCGTCGGTCTACGGCTCCTGCTCGATCTCCCGCTGCGCCGACGCCCGCTCGGCGAACGCGATCTGGGCCGGGAAGGGGTATCCCACTAGTAGCGGCTGGTACTCCTGGCCCGACGGCAAGTACAACTACACCGGCGGCCGCTTCTACAACCGGGAGGGCCAGCTTCCCGGCGGCGCCACCTACTACGAGTACGACGTCTACTCCCGAGCGCGTGGCGCCGCGCGTGACGCGTATCGGATCGTCGTCAACCGCAGCACAGGCGTGACCTGGTTCTCGCCCAACCACTACACCGACTTCTACCGGCTCTAGGACCTGTCATGGCCTCCGCCGCACGCCCGCTGCCTCCGTGGCTCACGGTGACCACCGACCCGGCCCCGGCGGTCGTCGACGGCCGGGCCTGCCGGACCCGTGCCGCCTTCTTCGAGGAGGTGGCACGGGTTCTGCGCCTCCCCGCGTACTTCGGCCGCAACTGGGACGCCCTCACCGACGCCCTGCGCGACCTCGGGCCGGCCCGTCTGGTCGTGGGGCACGCCGAGGAACTGCTCGACGCCGAGCCTCCCGGGCAGTTCGCCACGCTGCTGGCCGTCCTGGCCGGCGCCGCCGAGTCCGGGCTGACCCTGACGCTCCACGCCGACCCCGGTCACGAGCCCCTGCTCCGCCGCCGGGTGATCGACGCCCTGCCCTGATCGCCCGTACGACTCGGCGGGGATCTGCGCCCAGACCTGGCTGCACCGCCTCGTCAGGGGAGTGGCAGTCACTGCGGTCCGGAACAGGCGTACCGCCCGCACGATACGGAGAGGGCGTTCGGCGGTTTCAGCACAGAACCGTTTTGTCATACTTTCCGAAGATTCCCTCGTACGCGAAGATTTTGCTTGTGCCCTTGCTCATGACGTAACAAGGGCTGTCCCCTCCCTGTTTCACGATGACCTTCACGGACATCGTGCCGCCGCACTTGTTCTGGAGATACACGTCGAATCCGGTCGGCGTGCCGTACACAGTGCGGTTGACACACGCGGGCGCGATGGTGGCCGTCGCGCCACTCGTACCCGCCTGAGCGGCGGACGGGGAAAGAGAGACCAGCGGCACGGCGAATGTCACCGCCAGCGCCAGGACCGTGATCCGACTGCGCGTGATCATTTGCCTCCTTCCAGGGAATGGGGGACTTGCCCGAGTCATCCGAATCTCGTCAGCCTGCCACTTATGTCCCGGCTTTTACTGCATCGCCACGAATTCGGCCAAGAGAGGCGGTGGTCCGAATCGATATTGACGAAAGTATTCTCTTTTTTTGAAGGAAACCAAAGGCTGCAAGGAGTGTCAACTCCTGCAAATGGCAATGTGTCGTCAGGTCCGGAATGCCCTGCAGCGGCCATGCGGGTGCGGGCCGTACATGCCGTGGTCACTGCTCTGGCGGACCGGCCGGCCGGACACCGCGCGGCCGCTCCACCGTCGCGGCCCTGCCGTCACCAGGGCACGGGCCCGAACCGGTCGACGAACCGGCCCGTTCCGCCGTCCGGCCCCTCGGTCGCGAGCGTCACGATCGCGTCGGTGCCCTCCGCCACGGTCTGGGTGCCGCTGTGCCCGTTCAGGTCGGTCGCGGTGTAGCCGGGGTCTGCGGCGTTGATCCGGATGCCGGGCAGCGCCTTCGCGTACTGCGTCGTGAGCATGGTCACCGCGGACTTCGAGGACGTGTAGAGCGGCCCCACGACCTTGGACTCCACCCGGCCGGGGTCGTGGGTCAGCGCGAACGACCCCGTGCCGCTGCTGACGTTGACGATCGCCGGGTGCTCCGACCGCCGCAGCAGGGGCAGGAAGGCGCTCGTCACGCGGACGATGCCCACGACGTTCGTCTGGTAGACCTCGAGGGCGTGGTCCGCGGTCAGCTCCTCGGCGGGCACGTGCGGGCCGAGGATCCCGGCGTTGTTGATCAGTACGTCGACGCGGCCCTCGTGCGCGGCGACGTCGGCCGCGGCGGCGGCGGCGGACGCGTCGTCGGCGACGTCGATCCGCACGAAACGTGCGCCGAGCTTGCCGGCCGCCACCTGTCCGCGCTCGGGATCCCGGGCGCCCAGGATGACGGTGTGGCCGAGGTCGATGAGGCGGCGGGCGGTCTCGAACCCGAGGCCCTTGTTGGCCCCGGTGATGAAGGTGATCGTCATGGCTCAAAGCTTCGCCGGGCCGGGCGCGGACAACCAGGGAGAGCGCTCCGGTAGGACAGGCAGTACCACCCTGGCGTTCCGTGGCCCACGCAGAATTGGCATGTGACCACAGACGAGACGAGCCTGGGCTCGACGATCCGCGCGTGGCGCGACCGGCTCTCCCCCGCGGCGGTCGGCCTGCCCGCGGGCCGCGTACGCCGTGCGGCCGGGCTGCGCCGCGAGGAGCTCGCCGACCTCGCGGGCGTCTCGGTGGACTACGTCGTACGGCTGGAGCAGGGCCGGGCCACCACGCCGTCGGCGCAGGTCGCCGCAGCGCTGGCACGGGCGCTCCAGCTCAGCCGCGCCGAGCGCGACCACCTCTACCGGCTCGCCGGGCTGCAACCACCCCGGGACGGCGTGATCAGCGACCACATCCCGCCCGGGATGCAGCGGGTGCTCGCCCGGCTCGGGGACGCGCCGGTCGCCGTGTTCGCCGCCGACTGGCGGCTGCTGTGGTGGAACCGCGGCTGGGCGGCGCTCCTCGGCGACCCCTCCGTGGTCCCGCCGGAGGAGCGGAACCTGGTGCGTTCGCGCTTCCCGGCGGCATCCGATCGCACGCGCCTGGCGGCCTGGCCCGTCGTGTCCGAGAACGCGGACGCGACCGACCGGGCGATCGTCGCCGACCTGCGGCGCGCGTCCGGCCGCTACCCGGAGGACGCGCGCCTGAGCGAGCTGATCCGCCGGACGCTGGGCGGGAACCCCCGCTTCGCCGAGCTGTGGCACTCCGGCGCCGTCGGCGGGCACGCGGAGGATCGCAAGACGATCCGGCATCCGGCGGTGGGGGACGTCACCGTCGACTGCGACGTGCTCTGCGACTCCGACACCGACCTGAAGATCGTCGTCTACACGGCCGTTCCCGGCAGCGAGGACGAGACCAAGCTCGATCTCGTCCGCGTCACCGGTGTCACGGCCCCGGCTCGCTGAGCCGGTGCGGCGTTCAGTTCGCGCCGCGTACGAGCTCGGGACGGAACGCGATGATGAGGCCGAGCGTGGTGTAGCCCACGAGCAGGTGGGCCGCGCCGACGACGTCCGACACGGACGTGCCGAGGATCGCCATGGTCGGGAGGGTGACGACCACCCAGCTCTCGGCGACGAGCGGCCAGAAGCGGGCCGCCCCGCGCCACCGCCCGGCGACGGCGACCTTGACGCCGATCACGAACATGCCCAGCATCGACAGCGGCCAGAACGCGTCGAGGATCCCCAGCCAGACGCTGTCCCGTTCGGCGGGCAGGAAGGCGTGGAAGACGCTCCACACCATCGCCAGAGCCAGCAGCACCCGCTCGACCTGCAGCATGGCGCGGGCCACGCGGCTCACCCCGGTCGCCCTCGTACGGACCATGATCGCGAGGAGGGACATGGCGCCGAACTGGAACGCCAGGCTGCCCAGATCTGTGATCTTGATTCCCGTCTCGGTGGCGGGGTTGAAGCCATAGAGGAAGCTGACGGCGGACCAGGCCAGTGCGCCGGTGGAAAGGCCCAGCGCCAGCCGTCGTACGGTCGTCTCGGCGAGCGGCGCGGACGAGGACGCGCCGGCGGCGTGGGTGCTGGGCTGGGCGTGAACGGTCATGGTCGTTCCTTCTACGGAGGGTGTCTCGATGGCGGCGGTCGCCGCGGCAACGAGGACGATCCTCACGAAGCACCGGCCCAGGTCGTCAGGGCATCGCGTCCCGATTCCCGACATCTCTCGCGTCCCACGACACATGGGACGCGCGTCCTAGGGACATCGGACACCTGCTGAGGCACACTTTCCTGGTGCAGATTGGGACGGTTCGTCGGTTTTCGCGCCTGGGCCTCGGGCCTGTGCTCCTCGCGATCGCCGTGACCGCCACACCGGTGGCGGCGCTGATCGACCTGCGGGTGCCGCAGGCCCATCGCGCCGTGCTCGAGCTGCAGCCGGGCGGAGTCGACTCGATAGCGGGTGTCGCACTCGCCGCGGCCGGCATGGTGGTGCTCCGCCGGTATCCGCGCCACACCCTCGGCCGCCTGATGTCGGCCTTCGGCGCCTGGTGGGCACTGGACGGGGTGGCGTCGTCGTGGCTCGCGTACGCCACCACGCACCATCCCGCGCTCCCGGGGGCGTCCGCGGCCTTCGTCGTCTACCAGCGGCTCGGAGCGGGCCTGGTGCTGCTGCTCCCCCTGGTGCTGCTGCTGTTCCCGGACGGGAAGCTGCCCTCCGGGTGGTGGCGGGGCGCCTCGCTGCTCAGCCTGGGGCTCACGAGCCTGCTCCCGCTGGCCCTGCTCGCGGCGCCGTCCGCCATCGCCCAGGCCACCTCGGAGTCCTCCCCGCTGCCCGCGCCGCTACGCGAGCTGAACCTCGAGGCGCTCTACCTCCCGCTGCCGGACGCCGTCTGGACCGGTGTGCTGCTGGTGGCTCAGCTGGGCCTCCCGCTGAGCCTGATCGCCCCCTTCGTCGTGGTGGTACGGCGCTACCGCACGCTGACCGGCGCCGGCCGCGCCCGGATGCGCTGGCTGCTGTGGGCGGCCGTGGTCGACCTCCTGGTCATGCTGACGTTCCGGCTGCTGCCCAACTGGTTCGGCGCCGCCGGCCTGACCGTCGCCGTGCTCCTCACGGCAGGGTCGGTCGCGATCGGGATCGTGCGCCCCGACCTCGTCGACGTGGACCGGCTGCTCGGCGGGACGCTGGTCTACGGCCTCCTGCTCGCCCTGACGTTCGTCCTCGACCTGCTGGTCCTCGGCGGTGCGGGCCGGCTGCTCGGGCCGCGCCTCAACGAGGGGGAGCGGCTGGTCATCGCCGTCTTCGCGGTCGCCATCCTGTACGCCCAGCTCCGGCACCGGCTGTGGCGCCTGGTGCGCCGCTGGATCATCGGGGATCGGGACGACCCCTACCACGTGATGTCCGGGCTCGCCGAGCGGCTGGAGCGGACCGACGACTCGGAGGCGCAACTCGTCACGCTGGCCCGTACGGTGGCCCAGGCCTTCCGTACGCCCTACGTGGGCGTGGAGATCACCCAGGTCAGCGGCGAAGTGCTGCTCGTCGAGGACGGCGAGCGTCCCGCCGAGACGCAGGCGCTCCCCATCACCTATCGGGGCGAGCGCATCGGGCGGCTGCTGCTGCCGCGCCGGGCCGCCCGCCGCCGGCTCACCGCCGGCGACGAACGGCTGCTGGCCGACCTGATCCGCCAGGCCGCCGCGGCGGCCCGCGCCGTACGCCTCGCGGAGGAGCTGCAGCGCAGCCGTGAGGGCATCGTCTCCGCCGTCGAGGACGAGCGGCGCCGCCTGCGCCGCGAACTCCACGACGGCCTCGGTCCCGCCCTGGCGGCGGTCGCGTCCCGGATCGACACCGCCCGGATCACCGCCCGCCGTTCGGGCGAGGACGCGGACCGGATCCTCGGCACGGCCCGTCAGGAGCTCACCGGGATGCTCGCCGAGGTACGGCGGCTGGTGCACGGCCTGCGCCCGCCCGCGCTCGACGACGTCGGCCTGGTCGGCGCGATCCGCCAGCAGGCGGAGCGGCTGCGCGCCCCGGGCCTGACCGTCCGGGTGGAGGAGCGGGGCGACCTCACCGGTCTGCCGGCCGCCGTGGAGGTGGCGGCGTACCGGATCGCGTCGGAGGCGATCACCAATGTGGTGCGGCACGCGAAGGCCGGCGAATGCGTGGTGTCGCTGATCCGCGACGTCGACGGCGGGCACCTCGACGTGGTGGTCGTCGACGACGGAGTCGGCCTCGCCCCGGAGACGGTCGCCGGGGTGGGACTGGTGTCGTTGCGCGAACGGGCCGCCGAACTCGGCGGGTCGTGCACCGTGACCGCCGCGGAGCCGGCCGGTACGCGGGTGCGGGCGCGCCTGCCCGTGACGTCGCCCGGGCGGACGCCCGCGCTCGCTACTGCAGGAGAGGTGGCAGATGACCGGTAAGCGGCCGGTGAGGGTCCTCGTGGTGGACGACCACCCGGTGTTCCGCGAAGGCTTCGCGGCACTGCTGAGCAGCATCGACGAGGTCGAGGTCACGGGGACGGCCTCGACCGGCGTCGAGGCTTTGCGGCAGGCCGCCGAGCGGGAACCCGACGTGGTGGTCATGGATGTGCAGATGCCGGACATGGACGGCATCGAGGCCACCCGTCGCATTCTCGAGAAGCACCCGGAGATCGGCATCGTGGTGCTCACGATGTCCGAGGAGGACGGCACCATCTTCGACGCGCTCCGTGCCGGTGCCCGCGGTTATCTGCTGAAGGGCGCCGAGCCGGACGAGGTCGTCCGCGCGATCACCACGGTGGCGGGCGGCGGCGTCGTGTTCGGCGCGGTCCTAGCCTCGCGCATCGCCGGCTTCCTCGCCCCGAGGCCGCAGGCCGGTGGCGGCACGCCGTTCCCGGCCCTGACCGCCCGGGAACACGAGGTGCTCGACCTGGTGGCCGCCGGCCTGTCGAACAGCCAGATCGCCGCGCGGCTCTTCCTGTCCCAGAAGACCGTACGCAACCACGTGCACGCGGTGCTCACCAAGCTCCAGGCCGCCGACCGGGCGGAGGCGATCATCCGCGCCCGGGACGCCGGCCTCGGCCGCTGACCGCCCGTCAGGCCTCTTCGGGGTCGCGTCCGAGGATCGAGCGGCCTCCGTCGACCGGCACGGTCGCGCCGTTGACGAAGCTCGCCTCGTCGGACAGCAGGTAGGCGACGGCGGCGGCCACCTCCTCCGGGCGTCCCACCCTGCCGGCCGGATGCAACAGGCCCATCTCACGCTCGATCCGTGCGGCCTCCGCGGGTTCCTGGCCGCGCAGGAACGCCTCGTAGCGTTCGGTGCTGATCGAGCCGAGGGCGACGGCGTTGACCCGGACGCCGCGCGGGCCGTAGTCGACGGCGAGTGCCCGGGTGAGTCCTTCGACGGCGGCCTTGGCCGTCGCGTACGGCAGGGAGCCGCGCACCGGCCGCCGCGCCTGGTGGGAGGAGACGTTGACGATCGCCCCGCCCGTGCCGGCGCTCAGGAAGCGGCGGATCGCGGTCATGCATCCGACGACCGCCGGATTGAAGTTCGCCCCTATGAGATCCAGGACCTCGCGCGCCGACGGGGAGTCCAGTGAGGCCTCGCGGAACACGGCGGCGTTGTTGACCCAGCCGGCGAGCGGGCCCGCTGCCTGCGCCAGGTCGGCGGCCCGCTCCGCGACGGCCTCGTCGGCGGCGTCGCCGGCCACCGCGATGATCCGGGAACCTGCCGGGTGGGTGCGGGTCCATTCGAGCGCCGACGGGTCGAATTCGATCACGACGACACTGTCGGCGTCGTGAAGGAGTCGTTCGACGAGCGCGCGTCCGACGCCACGGCCACCCCCGGTGACAACGTACGAAGAGCCCACGTCTGCCCCTCTCGTGGATCAAGATCTACGTGGCCGACGAACGACGTACCCTAATGACCCATATATAGATCATCACTACTATTTGCGCCGTGATGAGAAAAATGATCTCGGTGGCCGCCGCTGCCGGTGCCGTCATCGGGACCGTCGCCGTGACCGGCGCCGACCGTGCCTCCGCCTCCTCCACCACGTCTCTGCGGCTGTCCGGCGGGCTGACCCTGGAGATCCCCCGCGCCTGGCGGGTCTACCGGAGCGCCGACCAGGTGCACGTGGTGACCGGCGCCTGCGCCAAGCCCAAGGGTCACTATTTCGAGCCCAGGTGCCGCGGCTTCTGGGTGATGGGAGCGAAGACGCTCAAGACCGGGGGCGAGGGCTTCCGGCGCTACAACCCTGTCGATGGACCGTTCTATCCCGCCGTCGACGTGGCTCCCTGCCCGACCGACCCCAAGCTCGGCCATGTCCTCGGCAAGGCGATCGCCGTCGGTCACCGGAACATCGGGGAGGGCCACAAGGCGCACTACCGCGTATGGCCGGGGCGCTGCGTCACGAACGACGACGCGACGGAGAAGTCGACGTTCAAGCAGCGCGAGTGGTACCTGCCGAAGGAGAGGCTCCTGGTCGTCGACCAGTGGGCCACTCCCGGACTCGCCACCGTGCTGCAGAACGCCACCTGGAAGAGTTAGCTCACGGTCTTTTCGGCCCCTCGACGGTGCTCGGTCACGGGCGCCGGCCGTGGCCCGCGCGGGCGGCCGGTGCGCGACGCCTTGGGGCGAGGCGCGTATCAGGCTTCCGTGGTCTGGGGAGCACAGCCCGTCAGGGCGGCCGCGGTCTGGGTGAGGTGCCGGACCAGCACCTCGGCCGCGGTGTCGGCGTCGCGGGCCAGCGCCGCCTCCTCCAGCCGGCGGTGCTCGCCAACGTGATCCCGGTCGGGGTCGCGGTGCGCCGAAAAGCGGCGAGCCAGCTCGCTCGCGGTCCACAACCGGTCGAAGGTATCCAGCAGGACGAGGTTGCCGCAGCCCTCCAGCAAGGTGCGGTGGAAGACCCGGTGGGCCTCGGACCATGCACTGCTGTAGTACTCGCCTTCCTCGGGCACGAACGCCGGCGTACGGGCCAGCCGGTGGTGGGCGGCTCGTACGCGCGCCTCCCAGTCGACGTCGCCACGCTCGATCGACATGCGCAGCACGACCGGTTCGATGCTCCGGCGGGCCTCCGCGATCTCCTGCCAGCGGCGGTCGGAGAAGGACGGGACGGCGAAGCCGCGGTTGGGCAGCCGGTCGGCGAGGCCCTCGCCGACCACCCGTACGAGCGCCTCGCGCACGACGGCCAGGCTCACGCCCTGCTCCTTGGCGATGTCCTGCGGCTTGAGGGCGTCACCGGGGGCGTGGTCCCCGCGCATGATGGCGTCCCGCAGATGCGCGTAGACCCGCTCGGAAAGCATCTGCTTGGCCGGGAAGTTCGAGGGGTGGGCCGTACGGGTCATGCGGTCAGCATAGACGATTCAGCAAATAATCGATTATCTATGTTATCGTCGATTACGATGCAAGACGCCGGTGTACCTCTCCGCGAACCCCGGGCTCTCCGCCACCCCGCAGCACGACCTGAAAGGAACGACGCGATGACCGCCAACGACCCCTTCGCCCGCCTCCCCGAGGCGGCTTCCTTCACCGTCACCAGCACCACCGTCACCGACCGTGCCGCCTGGCCGCCCGAGCAGTTCTCCTCCGGGGTCCCCGGTGGGAAGGACATCTCCCCGCAGCTGTCCTGGAGCGGCGCCCCGGAAGGCACCAAGAGCTACGCCGTGACCGTCTACGATCCCGACGCCCCCACCGGGTCCGGGTTCTGGCACTGGGCGGTCGCCGACATCCCCGCCACCGTCACAGAACTACCCGAGGGGGCCGGCGACGACATCGGCTCGGGCCTGCCAGAGGGCGCTTTCCAACTGCCCAACGACGTCCGCGTGGCCCGCTTCATCGGCGCCGCGCCGCCGGCCGGACACGGCCCTCACCGCTACTTCGTCGTGGTGCACGCCCTCGATGTCGAGACCATCGGCGTCCCGGCCGATGCCACCCCGGCCCTCCTCGGCTTCACCATGGCCGGCCATACCCTCGGCCGCGCGGTCCTCATCGCTACCGCCGAAACCTCCGCCTGACGAACAGCGAGTCCGGACTCGTCGGGTGACCCTTGGCCTCGTGGTCACGGGCCACCCACGTCGTGGCAACCCACGACGGCCCCGCGACAGGGGCGGCTGAGCGTCTGACGCATGAGGGCCACCCGCTGAGGCGCGCGCCCACGACGAAGAGCAAAAGCAGGTGCGGAGACTCTCACCGGCTTCGCAGTCAGACGGCCTCACCCAACTGCTCGGCCAGCCGCTCCAGACCACCCTTGATGAGCCGCCCATAATCGTCGTCGCCAAGCGCGCCGATCCCGGCTCGAGCCTGCTGGAGGTGCCCACGGGCGCGATCGAGATCGCCCAGCTTGCGGTAGCACTCGCTCAAGTTCAGGTGCAACGACGGATACAGGCCCGCCACCGGAAGCGTCACCCCAGCTTGCGCCACCGCCTCGTCGGTGACCCGATCAGCGGCGGCAAGCGCTCGCAGATCCCATATCAGCTCCTGGTGCACGTCGTCCTGCACATCGGCCATCGAGTGGGCAAGAACGCAAACATGCAGCGGATCGCCTTGCTCGCCGCCGATGTCGTCCCAGATCTGCGCGAACAAGTCACGAGCGGCTTCACGCTGGCCCTGATGGTGATGCAACTCCACCCCCTGGCCGATCCGGGCCAGCGTTGGATCGGTGGTCATCGGTGGCTCCTTCACCGTCGCGGGCAACCGCGGTCAGCCTACTTGCCGGGCGTGGATTGAAGATCGGTCCTCGCGATGTAATACGGCCTGTGTGCTTGGGGTCGCCGGCCCACCAGGCTGAGTGCGCGTAGGGGCTGACAGGTAGCTCCTCGCCCATGACGCGGGCGACCTGAGCGAAGCTCATTGTGATGTGCTCGCCTCCGTCTTGCTGGAGGTGACAGACCAGGCGTTCGTACTACTCTCAGGCGACCACGCCGTCAGGGTGAAGGCCGCTTCGGCCGCGCTTGTCACGAGCGGCCGGAAATGCCGGCGGCTGGGACCGGCGACCACGACCGAGCGTTACGCCCGCATCGCCAGTCCCCAGGTGAAGGACGCCGGCGAGCGCATGGGGGCGGCCCTTTGGGGCGAAGGCTGCAAGCAACTGCAACTCAAACTGCAACCCTCACGGGTTTGGAGATCAAAAAGCCCCTCTCGCTGAAGCCAGCGAGAGGGGCTTTGAACTGCGGAGGCTCGGGGATTTGAACCCCGGATGGGCTTAAGACCCAAACCGCATTAGCAGTGCGGCGCCATAGACCTGACTAGGCGAAGCCTCCTGGTAGCGCGTTGCTCAGCACAGCGTACCGGCGATCGCCCAAGGCGGCAAAGCGGATTGCCGGTGCCGCGTTGGATCAGTTCTGTGGACTCACGTGGCGGGGCGATTGGACCGATGCACAGCCCTTGTCCACAGGGTGTGGACAAGGGCTGTGCACAGGATGTGGATATCGCGCCTCAGCCCGACACAGGCTACGCCTGACGGATGGCCTCGCCCTCGATCTCGATCTTGACCTTCTTGCCGACGAGGACGCCACCGGTCTCCAGGGCCTGGTTCCAGGTCAGGCCGTACTCCTCGCGGTCGATCTCGGTCTCCGCGCCGAACCCGAAGATCTCCTGACCCCACGGGTTGTTGGCGGCGCCGTTGAACTCGACCTTAAGCTCGACCTCCTTGGTCACGTCACGGATCGTGAGGTCGCCGACGAGCGTGAACTCGTTGCCCGACAGGCCGCTGACCCGCTTGCTGCGGAAGGTGACCTCGGGGAACTTGTCGGCGGCGAGGAAGTCGTCGCTCCGCAGGTGGCCGTCGCGGTCGGCCGCACCGGTCTCGATCGTGCCCGCCTTGATGACGACGTCGACGCTCGACTCCAGCGGGTTCTCGGCGATGACGATCTTGCCCTCGTAGTCGGCGAAGTGGCCGCGGACCTTGCTGACCATCATGTGCTTGACGACGAAGCCGACGCGCGTGTGGGCCTTGTCCAGCGCGAACTCGCCGGCCGTCGGGACCTTCAGGCCCTCCCACTCACGGATGCTCATGGCTGCTCCCCTGATCGTTGCTGTGCGGATGTCTCACTAAGCAAATGTCTACCGGAAAAATATTCCTCGCGTCAACTATCGTGCCGTAGACTTGGACCATGGACCCATTCGACGACCCCCGGCTCACGGCGATGGGCCTGTTCACGGAGGTCTTCAGCGGGCTGTCGAGCAAGACCAGCCCGACACTGGCCGCCTCAGGACTTTCCGAAGTCGACTTCGAGACCTTGATCCGGCTGGCCCGTTCGCCGGAGCGACGGCTGCGGATGAGTGACCTCGCGGCTCAGACGTCGCTGTCCACCAGCGGAATCACCCGCGTGGTCGACCGCCTGGAACGTGACGGGCTCGTCGAACGGCATGCCTGCGTCAGCGACCGCCGCGCCTCGTACGCCGTGCTCAGCACCGCCGGGGCGGAGCGGCTGCGCACGGTGCTCCCCCAGCACGTCGAGGACATCGAGACCTGGTTCACCGGACTGCTGACCGAAAACCAGCTCGCCGACTTCCTGGAGGCGCTGCGGCTGATCCGCGACGTCGTACGGCCCTGCGCGACCGCCGGCGTACGGGAGGCGAGCAGGGCCGCGCGGGCCAAGACGGGCTGAGCCTCGCCGTAATCGGGATTCGAGGGAACTGACCGGACGGACTGGCGTAAACGATCGATTTCTGGTGGACTCCGTAATTCAGGAAACGGCTCCACGACAGCCGACGCAGTCCCCCGTACCCGAGCCCATGGAGCGCCCGTGCGTTTCCCCTCACACGCACTCGCCGTCCTCGCCGCCGCGGCCCTCGCGGTTCCCGTCGCCGCTTCCACCTCCGCTGCCGCCGCGGCCCCGGTCTCTCCGAGCCCGAGCCCGAGTCCGAGCCCGAGTCCGAGCCCCGCGCAGACTCAGTCGCAGACGCCCGCCGCGACGAGTTCGAGCGTCCCGCAGCCGGTGGTCACCGTCACGAAGACGGTCACCCCCGGGGCGGCGAAGCCCGCGACGACGAAGAGCACGACGGCCACGACGACACGGCCGAAGACCGTGCCGAAGGACGCCGTCCAGGTGACGGTGAAGAAGATCGTGGACGGTGACACCGCGGATGTCGTCACCTCGAGCGGCAGGACCGTACGGATCGGTCTGCTGGAGGCGGAGGCCCCCGACAAGGGCGTCTGCTGGTCCCCGGAGGCCACCGCCCGGCTGAAGGCCCTGCTGCCGCCCGGCAAGCCGGCGTACGTCCGGGCCGCCGAGCAGGTGCCCGAGCAGGAGCGCATCCTGATCTACGTGTGGTCGGCCAAGGGCGTCTACGTCAACGGTGACATGGTCAGGAACGGCCTGGCCCAGACCGTGAACTCCTTCCCCGAGCACAGCTACACCGAGTGGCAGTACTGGGAGCAGGTGCGCGCGCAGGTCGACAAGCTCGGGCTGTGGTCGGGCTGCTGGGCCGCCGACACCTACGACAAGCGCGGCAGCCTCCAGGCCCCGCCGGGAGCCGGCGCGGCGACTCCGGCGCCGATCGAGCCTGTGGACGCGTCCCCGGCCCCGCCCGGCACGACGTACTCCCTCGAGCCCATTCCGCCGGGTAGCACCGCCGGATCGGTCGCCACGGTGCGGCCCTCCCCGAGCCCCGCGTCCAACTCGGCGCCGAGTCCCACTCCGAGCCCCTCGCCGAGCGCCGACGGCGCGACCGACCCCAGGTACAGCACCTGCGAGGAGGCGAACGACCACGGATTCGGCCCGTACCGACGCGGCATCGATCCCGAATACGACTGGTACATCGACCGCGACAGCGACGGCCTGGTCTGCGAGAGGTGACGCGGCGCGTCAGTTCACGCTCTTGCTCGCGTCGGGCACGACCAGGTCGCCGCGCAGCTTGGCCATGCCCCGCGAGACCGAGCTCTTGACCGTGCCCACGCTGATCCCGAGGGTCCTGGCGATCTCGGGCTCGGTCATGTCCTCGTAATAGCGCAGCACGATCGCCGTACGCTGCCGCGCGGGGAGGCGGTCGAGCGCCTGCTCCAGCTCGTCGTACCGGTGCCGCGCGTCCTGCTGCACCGGTACGTCGGGGAGTTCGTCGGAGGGGTATTCCTCCAGCTTGCGCCGCCGCCACCAGGAGATGTTGATGTTCACCATCGCCCGCCGCACGTAGCCGTCGAGCGACGACCGGTCACGGATGCGGTCCCACGCGAGATACGTACGGGCGAGGGCCGTCTGCAGGAGGTCCTCGGCGTCGCTGGGGTTCCCGGTCAACTGGTTCGCCACACGGAGCAGGGCCGCCCCACGACACTGGACGTACGTGCGGAACTCCTCATGGTTCACGATCAGGGATCACCAACCCGGCCAGAGAGGCATCTCGTGCCAGAATCGCAGCCGCGCTCCCGGATCCGGCTGAACCGAAATCCAGGTTTCGCACCCGCGTGGGCAAAGACCAGGCAACCCGGTGGCGGCCCGCGCGCGCGTGCCACACGTCCCGTCAGGCAGTGGTTTGCCCGAAACGGATGGCAACGCCTTGCACCGGGAGGAGGAATATTGATCCCGGACGCCACCATCGCCCGGAAAACCACCTCTCCATCCCCGTCCGGCATGTGAGGCTGGAGGACGTGGAAGGGGCGATGCCGTACCGGGCCGGAGAGCGACGGCGGACGCTGGCGGCGGCGGCGCTCGGCCGCGACCCCGGGCCCGCGCCGCGGTCACCGGAGGAGACGACGCCGTTCGACGTGGTCAGCGGCGACCTGCTCGACGTGAGCCCGCACCTGATCATCCTGGAGACCGCCGGCGGCGAGCAGCGGCGCCTGGTCATCGCGCCGTGGGCGACCGCCTGGCGCGGGGGCGCGGTTGCGCCCGCCGATCTGCCCGCCGGGGCGAGGGTCGTCATCCGGGCGCTGCGCGGCGGCACGGTGGCCGAGCGCATCTGGGCCGACATCACGCGGATCACCGGCGTCATCCGGGAGGTCCACGGCCGACGGGATCTCACCGTCGAGCTCGACTGCGGTCCGCATCGCCGGGAACGCTCCATCGTCGTTCCCTACCGCTCCTCCGGGCGCATCCGGGTGCGGCACCCCAAACTGGAGCCGGGTTACCTGTTCGACGCCATCGGGCTGTTCGACCAGGGCGCGACGTTCGCGCACCTCCCGGCGACCTCGCAACCGCCGTACCGGGCGACGGCCGCGCCCCCGTCTCCGCCGGCGTACGGAGGAGGCCAGGCGGGCATCTCGGGCACGGCGGTGTGGGCGGATCTTCCGGACTTCGCGGAGGAGGGCGTCGCGAAGGGTGTCGCCTACCCCATGCTCGAACGCGAGGACAGCGGCTGCGACGACGCCGGCGTCTCCTGCGCCGGCCTGCCGTACCTCGCGATGGGCTCGCTGCTGCGCGTACGCAACGTGTGCGACGGCCGGACGGACGTGCTGCCCATCGTCGCGTGCGGGTGCCTCACGGGGCGGTTCTGCGACCGGTGCCTGGAATGCGGCACGTCCCCGCGCGGCCGGGTCGTGGAACTCGCCGCGTCCTCCTATGTCGCGCTTGGGGGAGACTTGACCAAGGGCTGCTTCAATGCCCGCGTCGGATTGGGGTGACCGGTGCTTTCGACCATCGCGGCTGCCGCGCTGCCGATCCTCGTGGTGACACTGGCGCTGGGCGGCGTCACCAAACTGGCCACGGCCGGGCGCGAGGAGTCGCCCGGCGCGCTGGCCCGGCTCGGCCCAGCGGTGCTCATGCCCGAGCGCTTCGCCAGGCCCGCCCTGTACGCCTGTTCCCTGGTCGAGCTCGCGCTGGCGACCGGCCTGCTGGTCGTGGATCACCCGGCCGCCCGGTGGCTGCCGGTCGCGTTCTTCGCCGTGGCGACGTACGTCCTGTGGGACCTGCGCAGGCGGCGGCCGGACGTGGGGTGCGGCTGCTTCGGTGACGTGAGCGCCGCCCCGGTCGGGCTGCGGTCGATGGGCCGGGTGGCGGCGTTGACCGCCATGGCGGCCCTCGTCGCGGTCCAGAACGCCACGGGGCTGCCCGCCCTCACCGGCGAGACGGCCGCCTGGGCGGCCGGAGGGGCCGCCCTGCTGCTCGCCCTCTCACCCGAGATCAACGAGATCGTCTCGCGCCTGCGTCACCGCGCACCGTGCGAGCAGCGGCCGATGCCGCCCGGACGTGCCCTGTCGCGCCTGCGGGCCAGCGAGGCGTGGCGGGCCCACGCCGGGTCGCTGCTGACGGACGAGCCGTCCGACATGTGGCGTGAACTGTGCTGGCGCTTCTTCGTCTTCCCCACCCAGGGCGACGCGGAGGTCGTTTTCGCCGTGCAGCTCAGCGGCCGGCGTCCCGCCGTACGCGCCGTCTTGGTGGGAGCCGACGGCCACGTGACCTCGGCCGATGACCGCGGCGATGCCTCTCTGCGGGAATCTACGCCTGTATCGGCCTGACGCTATACACGCGTAGATTCCCGCATCGAGGTCTTTCACTTCAGCTCTCTACGGCTCTCTAGCTTCCCCTCTAGAAAGCCGTAGAGAGGTCGATGGGCGCGCCGCTCAGAGCGGCTGCGCACGAAGGAACCTCCCGAAATGCGGAACAGTGAACCCGATCACGCCGCGCTCCGCGCTGTAGATCAGGCCCTTCTTGATCAGGCTGTCGCGGGCCGGGGACAGGCTCGACGGCTTGCGACCCAGTGTCTCGGCCACCTCGGCGGTCGGCACCGGGTCGTCGCCGAGCTGGGCCATGGCGTGCATGTAGTCCCGCTCGGCGGGCGTGGCCCGTTCGTATCGGCTGCCGAAGAAGCCCACCGCCAGCTCCTCCTCGGCCTCCGGGGCGGACACCTTGATGTCCTCGGCCGTGATCGGGCTGCGCGGAGCAAGGTCCCAGGCGACCTTCCCGTACGCCTGGACGAAGTAGGGGTAGCCATCGGCCGCCTCGTACAACGCGTCGAGCGCGTCGGGCGTGAACTCGACGTCCTCACGGGCGGCCGGGGCGATGAGCGCCAGGTCGGCGGCGTCCCGGTCGAGCCGGTCGATGCGCGCGTACCGGAACAGCCGCTCGGAGTAGCTCTTGCTCGCCGACAGCACGCTCGGCAGGTGGGGCAGGCCGGCGCCGACGACGATCAGCGGGCCGCCGTTCTGCGACAGCTCGTGGCAGGCCGCGCACAGGGCCGAGACGTCCGGCGCCTGCACGTCCTGCATCTCGTCGATGAACAGCGCGATGCCGACGCCGAGGTCCGTCGCGACACCCGCGGCGTCGACGAACAGCTCGGTCAGGTCGATCTCCAGGTCACCCGAGTCGGCCCGGCCGCGCGCGGCGGGCACGTCGATGCCGGGCGACCAGTGCGAGGTGCCCTTCGCGGCGGCGGGATCGCGCATCGCGAACGCCTTGAGCACGCCGAGGAACTCCTCGATGCGCTCCGGGGCACGGTGCCGGGGGGCGAGTTCCCTTATGGCCATGTGCAGCGCGGCCGCCACCGGGCGGCGGATCGACTGGTCGGGCCTGGCCTCGATCTTGCCGGTGCCCCACAGCCGCTGCATGGCCATGGACTTGAACGTGTTGAGCAGGACGGTCTTGCCCACGCCGCGCAGGCCGGTGAGGACCATGCTCCGCTCGGGGCGGCCCCGGGCCACCCGCTCCAGCACGATCTCGAACTGCTGCAGTTCGCGGTCGCGTCCGGCGAGTTCCGGGGGGCGCTGACCGGCGCCGGGGGCGTAGGGATTGCGCACGGGGTCCACGCTCTCGGACTTTATGACGGGATATAGCGGCCGTCGTAGATTTCCGTAGAGAGTGCTACGGCGTGTCGCCCGGCGCGGCCGCGGCACGCACCGCATGGCGGCGGGCGGAGCCTGGGCCGGGACGACCGGGACGACAGCGAGCGGAGCCGGGGAGGGCACGACCGGATCGCCGGTCACGGGAGCGGCGCCGGCCGGAACCGGGGTGGCGGACACCGTGGGCACAGTCATCACACACCCCTTACCTGGCAGGACTCGACCGAACCCGTGTTCGATCCGATGGGCATGACTGTAGCGCGTCATCGAACACCTGCGCGAGCTTTCCACGAAAGCTCCGTCAAACACCGTCGTTCAGCGACACCCCACCCCGCCGTCCCTGGTCCCGGGAACGGCCCCGGCAGCCGCCCTGCGCGCCGTCATCGGCGGCGCGACGCCGCCCCCACCGCTTGTCCGCCGACCTGCTCGGCGACCGAAGCCCGTGCGCTCGTAGGCCTCGTCCTGGCGGTCAGTTCCAGTAGTCGCGTTCGGGGAGCCTCACCCACATGCCGGGCCGTTCGACGGCATCGGCGTCGGCCAGCCGCAGGCCCGCGCCCGCGCAGCAGTACGCGATCGCTCGTCCGCGGAAGAGGTAGCTGTTGAGGATCTCCTCGGCGGAGTCGTCTGACGAGGGGTGGCCGCCACCGGGGTGGGTGTCCCACTCCACGATCTCGCCGTCCCGGGCGACACTGCCCTGGTTACCGCTCTTGGGATTGGCGTACATGGCGTAGCAGACGGTCCCCGCCGACAGGCGCTTCGTGACGCCGGGGGTGGACGACATGTATCCCCAGGGCTGGGTGACGACACAACCGCCGGGCACATCCGTGACGCCGACGATTTCGAGGCTCCCGTCGAAGTCCTCGAAGATGTCGTCTTCGAAGAGCGCTTCGACTTCGGCGCCGTCGACGGGGACGGCCCCCAGGCGGCGTACCGCCTCGGCCGCGGTGACGCCGGGCACGCAGGCGAGACTCAGCCCGTCGTAGTAGAAGTCGCCCAACGCGTCGACGAGACGCCGGGCTTCGGCCACCGCGTTCAGCTCGGCTTCGGAAAGCCCCGGCTGGCCTGTGGGAAGGGCGAACAGGTCGGGGGTCCGCGTGGCCAGGGTCAGCCGTCCGGGCGACCAGCCGTTCATCATCGGCCGCCACGGGTCGGCACCGGCCTCGGCCAGGATCCGGGCGTTGTCCGGACGGTTGGCGAAGACGGCCGTCCACAGAGCCGTACGGCCCTCGTGCTCGGCGTCCACGTCGTCGACGCGGGCTGCCAGCTCCGCCACCACATCGGGAGAGCCCTGTTCGGCGGCCGCGTGCAAGGGCCGTCCGTGGAAGAACACCCCCGAGTTGGGGTCGGCGCCGGCGTCGAGCCGGGCGCGAATCAGCCGCAGGCTCTTCCAGGCGTCCCAGCCGATGCCGGACCAGTCCGCTTCCTGGGCGACAGCCATGATGCTCCTCGGTGAGTAGGTACGCCGATCATGGCGACACCCACCGACAGTTTCGCCTGGCGCTGCGCGCCCAGCCGTCAACGAGGCAGGTGCGGGAGCACGAGGGCCGCCGCGGCGAGCAGGGCGATCAAGCCCAGATAGGCGAGGACGAGCCGGGTGTCCCTGAGATAGCACTTGCTCCTGGTGAGCCCGGCGCGGCGGGCTCGCCAGTATCCGGCGAACCCCAGTGCCGCGAAGCCGAGCACGGCCCAGGCGCCGAACAGCCAGGCGAGCAGCGCCACCGTCGCGTAGACGCACAGCTTCAGCGGATCGTACGGCTTGGCCTGCCCGCCCTCGGACGCCCGCGCCGCGAGGGCCTGCTCGTACGCGACCCCCGTCGGGCCTGTCTCCCCATCGCCGGGCTTCCCGCGCGGGAGGCTCATGTGATCTCCAGCAGCGGGAGCCGTACGCCGGGGTCGGTCGCGGCGACGGCGGACAGGCGCTGGCGCGCGAGCGCCGGCCAGGCTTGAACCGCGCAGAACGGCGCGCACTGGTCCTGGTCGGAGCGGGTGCCGACGTGGACGCAGCACTGGACCAACCGCTCCTCCAGCATCGTGGACATGTCCATGAAGGGCTTGATCGTGATGCGTACGACCCGTTCGCCCAGCAGCCGGCGCAGCCGCTTCCTGCGGCCGGGCAGGGCCGAGGACGCGAGCGTCAGCAGGGTGGTCAGCCCGAGGTCGCAGTTCTCGCAGATGTCGCGCCAGACCTTGCCGATCTCGGGGTGCGACAGCGACGACTGCTCCGACAGCAGGCCGAGCAGCGACTCCTGCACGGCCATGCGGAGCTGGCGGGGGATCTCCGAGTCGGCGATGCGGTTGGAGACCAGCCCGAGGTTCTCCTTGAGGCGGTCGTGCCCGACCAACGCCGTCAGCGAGCGCCACTGGTCGGCGTCATCCTTGACCATGTAGCCGACCGAGCAGCAGTGCGGATGCGAGCAGGGCAGGGCGGTCAGATCGCGCCAGGTGACCAGGCCGCCGGTCTGCGGGCCGAGGCGCTTGAGCACACCGGTGTGGGTGAGCCGGTCCATCGGGTCGATCACCCCGGATCGCCCCGACCCGAACTGCGGCTGAATCGACACGCCGCCGACGTACGGCGTCTCGAGGGCGAGGCGCACCACGTCGCCGATCTCGCCGTCGTTCACGCCGAGGGCGGCCGTCATGACGAGCGTGGTGAAGATCTCCCGCTCCGACAGCCGCCGCAGCGCCTCCGCCTTCTGCCGCCGCAGGTCACCGCCCCGGTGGCGGCGGGACGCCTCGGCCGACACGCCGTCGTACTGCAGGTAGATCTCGACGCGCTCGCGGTGCTCGGTGAGCAGGTCGAGCAGGGCGTCGTCCCGGGCCACCAGGAGCCCGTTGGTGTTGATCAGGATGCGGGTGACCGGCCGGGCCGTCAGCTCGGCGAGCAGCTCGGGCAGGTCGGGGTGGAGGGTCGGCTCGCCGCCGCTGAGCATGAGCACGTCGAGACGGCCGTTCTCGCGGGCCAGCCGCTGGTCCACGTTGGCGAGCACCTCCCGGACCGGCACGATCCCCCGCAGGTCGGGCGAGGATTCGGTGAAGCAGGTCGGGCAGCGGAGGTTGCACGCCTCCGCCACGTCCTCCAGGAGGATGCAGGTGTGCTGGGTCTGCATCTCCGGCAGCCCCCGCAGGTACGCCTCCGGGACCGGGTCGAAGTTCCCGGCGACGTCGGGCAGATGCGCCTTGGTGGGGGCGGTCCACTCCTCCAGGTAGGCGAGGATCTCCGGGTCCTCGTCGTAGAGGGTCCTGACCATGCCGTGGGTCCGGCAGCCGCGCTCCAGGTAGACCCGCCCGTCGCGGGCCGCGAGCCAGCCGGACAGGCGGGGCACCTCCGCCAGCGGGCGGTCCGGCCGCTCGTCGTGGCAGCGGGGGCAGAACGCGTTGACGTAGCGGAGGATGCGGTCGCCCCGCAGGGGCATTCCCGTGCTCACAGGGCACCGTCCGTGTACAGCGAGGGGTTGACCCCGGTGCAGAAGCCGGCGGTGAAAATCGTCATGAGCGCCCAGCCGATCATCAGGCCCATCCCGAGCCCGCGCGACCAGGGCCTGCGAAGGAGTAACAGCAGCGTTCCGCCGCCGAACGCGATCGCGGCCAGGATCACGGATCCGCCGATGAGCGCGATGTTCTTGTTGTCGCTCGCGACTCCGTCCGCCACCGCGAGGGTCGCGAGGAAGAGCACGAAATTGATGACCACGTAGGCCACGATCCCCACGATCGTCATCGCGACGACCACGCCGGTCGAGCTCTGGCCCGCAGGCGGTCGGTACGGCAAACCGTAAGGCGGCGGCGCACCCCACGGCGGCGGCGGGATGCCCGGGCCATGAGGCGGCGGACCGCCCGGACCATGAGGCGATGGGCCACCCGGGCCGTACGACGGCGGCGGACCGGCCGGGCCCTGAGGCGGTGGACCACCCGGGCCGTACGACGGCGGTGGCGCACCCTGACCGTGAGGCGGTGTCGGACCGCCGGGGCCCTGAGGCGGTGTCGGGCCACCGGGACCGTGCGGCGTGCCGGGAGGCGGCGGGACGGGCGGCCGCCCGGAAGGATCGCCGTGCTGCGGTTCGTCCGGCCGCTCGGGCGGCTCGGGGGGTGTGCTCATCTCTCCTCCTCGGCCGCGGGCGACAGCCGGGCGCCCAGTGACAGCGGTCGCCGCTCGCCCCGGCGGGGGAGCAGCCGATCGTAGAAGCCCTTGCGATATCCGATCCCGAGGCGGACGGCGAGGAGCGCGAGGCCCGGGACGAGGAACCACTGCGGGCGGGTCAGGTCGAGCCAGACCGTCTCGTTCGCCCTGGTGAACTCGACGAGGAACCGGAAGGCGGCGTACGCGCCCAGATACAGGGTGAACAGCTCTCCCGGCCTGTCGACCCGGCTCCGGGCCCACAGCAGCGCGCCGAATGCGGCGAGCTGGAAGACCGTCTCGTACAGGTACGACGGGTGCATGGCCTGCCCGGTCACGCAACCGGGGCATTCCGCCACGGTGGCGGGTGCGTGGACACCCCAGGGAAGGCTCGTGGGGCGGCCGGGGGCCTCCGTCAGGAAGCAGCCGATGCGGCCGACGGCCATGCCGAGCGCGACCGCGGGCGCGAACAGGTCGCCGGTCCGCTCCCGATAGCCGATCAGCCGTTTCGCGACCAGCACCCCGACGTACGCGCCGGTCAGGCCGCCGAGGATGCTCCGGGCGCCAAACATCCACGCCTCGACGAGGCCGGGGTTGAGGGCAGGGTCGAGATGCTCGGCCCACCCGGACAGTCGCATGCCTATCGCCCCGCCGACCAGCGCGCCGGTGACGGCGACGAGGGACTCCTCCCGCAAGGCTCCCCGGCGCCGTGCTTCCAGGACGAACACCACGCTCGCGAGGATCACGCCGAGGCCCACGAAAAACGCGTGGGTCGGCACGATCACCCCGCCGAAACGCAGCTCCTCAAGCACGACGCCACCCTAGCGGCGGCACACGACGATTCCGATCGTCAATTCGTACGGCTTGCGCCCCTTCCGTATGTCGATTCCGGTTCTATACGGCTAGTCGTTCAACCGCCGAAGTTTTGTCCACAGGAATCCCGTTGTCCACAGGAGTGTCGCGCGACCGCCGGCGCATGTCTCGCCCACGGGTAACCTGCGCCTATGACCTCCTTGTGGAACCGCAGGTCAGTGGTAGTGATGGCGGCTCTCGTCGGGATGACCGGCTGCGGCGGGGTCGGCGACGCGGGCGCGTCCGCCACCGCCCGGACCCGGGTGTCCGTGACCGCCCCGGCGGCCCCGGCATCGGACTCGCCCATGCCCACCGCCTCCTCGGCCGCGCCGGCTTCGTCCGCGTCCGTCACGCCCTCGGCCGTACCGGTCTCGCCCACGCCCGAGACCGGGCCCACGCCGAGCCCGAGCGGGCCGCCTCCCTTCTCGGCGAAGATCGAGACGGTGTCCCGCGACGAGGTCAGGCACTCGTGGCGTCCGGGCTGCCCGGTTCCGCTGAGCGGGCTACGCAAGATCACGATGACCTACTGGGGCTTCGACGACAAGGCGCACGCCGGCACGCTGGTGGTCAACAAGAAGGTGGCCGAAGACGTGGCCTCCGTCTTCGAGAAGCTCTACGACCTCCGCTATCCCATCCGCCGGATGGAGCCCGTCGACGTCTACAAGGGCAGCGACTACGACTCCATCGAGGCCGACAACACCTCGGCCTTCAACTGCCGCAACGCCACCGGATCCGGCAGCTGGTCCAATCACGCGTACGGCCTCGCCGTGGACCTCAACCCCCGGGAGAACCCGTACGTCTACGCGAACGGCTCGAACGCCCACCGCAACGCGGACGCGTTCGTGGACCGGCCGCTCAAGAAGCCGGGCGTGATCAACAGCGGAGACCGCGTGGTGCGGGCCTTCGAGCAGATCGGCTGGGGCTGGGGCGGTTCGTGGTCGGGCGCCAAGGACTACCAGCATTTCTCCGTGAACGGCCGCTGAGACCGGCGCCGCGCAAGCCGCCCCGCGGGCCCCGCCCATCGCGTACGGCGCGGTGGGCGGGTCCCCCCGCCGGTGACCCTGTGAGAGGCCGGCAGGGCTGAGCCGCAGTCCGCCGGGGAGCCCATGCCGGTTGACGAGACGACCGGTTACGGCGTGACCGGCCTGCCGCCGAAGGTCACCACGAGGTGGCCGTCCGAGGCGAAGGACCAGCCCATGGCGCCGGTGTAGGAGGAGCACCGGGACCCGTTCGAGCCGGACCAGAACTGGTTGGAGCTGTCGACGTTGCCGACGGTCTTGTCGTTGGACCCGCTGCCGCTGCGGCACGAGGTGTTGTTGCGGAACACCGAGGTGCCGGCGTCGAAGGAGAAGTTGCGCTCGGCGTTGTCGATGCCGACGTTGTTCGAGATCGACATCGTGCCCGGGTTGCTGTTGTAGGTGAACCCGTGGTGGCCGTTGCGGTAGGCGATGTTGCGCCGGACGATGTGGTTGACGGAGATCTGGTCGCCGCCGAGCTTGTAGCCGTTGCGGTCGCCGGCGCCGGCCTGGCTGCCGTCGGTGAGGGTGCCGTTGTTGTAGGACAGGGAGTCCTCGATGGTCACCGGTCCGATGGCTCCGGTGTCCGTCTTGGTGTAGAGGTCCCAGCCGTCGTCGATGTTGTTGTGGGACACGTTGTAGCGGAAGACGTTTCCGGTGCCGGTGGTGAGCTTCGCGGCGAAGCCGTCGGCGTCCTCGCCGTCGGAGTCGGCGTTGTCGTGCGACTCCGCGCTGAGGATGAGGTTGTTGGACGGCCACTGGTCGCGGGGGGTGTCGGAGGCGATCCGCCCGAGCTGCAGCCCGGTGTCGCGATTGAACCGGGTCACCGTGCGTTCGATGACGTTGTTGCTGCCGCCGACGTAGATTCCGTTGTCGCCGGCCCGCTCGACGACGATGCCGTACACATGCCAGTACGAGCCGTTCACGACGAGTCCGCGGTTCGACGAGGACTCGCTCTGGGCCGAGAAGTTCAGCACCGGAGTCTCACCGGGGTAGGCGGACAGGGTCTTGCGGGCGTTCGACGTGCCGTTGTTACCCGGTGCGATGGTGATCGTCTGCGCGAACGCGTACCGCCCGCCGCGCAGGTAGATCGTCCCGCCGGGGGCGACGCGTGTGATCGCCGAAGTGAGGGTCGTCGGGTCGGACTGCGTCCCCGCCGCACCGTCCCTGCCGGTCGGCGACACGTACACCGCACCACTCGACGGCGTCGTCGAGGGTGAGGGTGAGGGCGAGGGTGAGCGTGTGGGGCTGGGTGACGGCGAGGGCGAGCGTGTCGGCGTGGGCGACGGGGTCGGCGATGAGGTGGTGGTGGAGCCCGTGCAGGTGACGCCGTTCAAGGTGAACGAGGTGGGCTTGGGGTTGGACCCCGTCCAGCTGCCGTTGAACCCGAGAGACAACGACGCGCCGGTCGCGATGGCGGCGTTGTAGTCCACGTTCGTGGCCGTGACGTTCTGCCCGCTCTGGCTGTAGGTGGCCGACCAGCCGGTGCCCACCTTCTGACCGCTGTCGGGGAAGGTGAACCCGAGGGTCCAGCCGTTGATCGCACTGCCCAGGTTCTCGATCGTGATGGTGGCGGTGAACCCACCCGGCCAGTCGTTGGTCGTGTAGGTCACGGCGCACCCGGTGGCGGCCTGCGCCGACCCGGCGGTGGCCACAGCGGTCAGGGCGACGACCCCGGCGAGGGCGCTGATCACCCCGGCACCCGTTCTGGTTCTGCTTTTCACAACCGAGCTCCTTGCAAGGTCGCGCAGGGTCCCTGACCGAGGAATTACTCCTGACCCCACAAGGGTTTTCGTGCACCTGAACTGAATTCACCCACAGGAACACCGCGCATCAAGCTACGATCCGGTCGATCGCCGGTCAACGCCGCGCCGCGGCGGCTTTCCGCCCAGAACGGCCCTCACTTGCACAGGGATCGCTGGAGACAAGAACGGGACTCCGGGACCGGCTGAAACGTTCAGGCGAGAATTCGGTGATCGGGTAACAGCCACCACCACCCGCACCCGCGACGGCGCGAGAAGGAGAGAAAGCCGATCACATGCCTGTGTCTACGGGGCGCAGGAGGTGAGCTCGGGGCGCGGGGGCGTGCCGGTCCGGGCGCCCAGGAAGAGGCTCGCGCAATCGGCCATGAAGCGTGGGTTCTCCTCGGGGACGAAGTGCCCGGAGTCGGGTGCCACCACCGTGCGCACGTCGTCGGCGACCTGGCGGAACGCGTCCGCGGCCCCCGGCCCGATGGAGTACTGACCGCCGATGCCCAGGACCGGCATGGGCGATGGGCGGGGTCAGGCCCGGTTTCCTTCGCGCCCGGCAGCGATCCGTCGAATCCCTCGGGCGATCAGCCAGGTTTCCACGACGAACATCGGCAACGCGAGCAGCGATCCGAAAAGGATCGCTTTCTCCAGCGCGGATGACCCACCACAGTCGAGTACGCCGCCTTGCTCGTGCACGCCGCACTGGACTCCCCGGACGAGCCACATCGCCACGAGCCAATCCAGAATTCCGAGTGGAACCAGTGCCACGCCGGCCACAAGTGCGAGATATACGGCGATGTTCTGTCTCGACGTGGTCGCCCTGAACGGGACGCGTTCACGATGCCGGCCCACCGGTTCCCGGATCACGGCATCAGTCAATCAGGCACTTGTGCGGCGTCCGTGGAGAGATCGTGAAGAATTCCACCGCCTGGCACCCGAGAGGAGCCGAGCAGGACGGCCGGTGGGCCGACACCGAAACGACAGGGGGAGGACAACGCCCGCTCCTCCGGCCGCAGGAAGCGGGCGTCTCTCCAGATATGACATCTCCTGATTCTCCGGATAAGGGGGAATCACGAGTGAGGGCTCACACGCTAACGGGCTTCGGACTCGGCCTTCGGAAGGATCGCTTACCGGTTAATAACGATCGGCCTACGACCCCGTCACGTACCGCCGGTCCACGCCGGCGCCCACAGAGCAACGGGGCGGCGGACCGCACTCAGCCCGCTGCGGCAAGATGGGTCCATGGCGGCGAAGGACGGTGACGGCTGGGCCCTGTGCGCGCTGGGGCACCAGCACTGGGGGGTGTACGGCGCCGCCGGCCTGCTCACCGTGCATCACACCCTCGACGGCATGCCGTACGTGCTGATGCAGAAGCGGGCCTGGTGGAGTCATCACGGCGGGACGTGGGGGCTGCCGGGCGGCGCGTGCGACAGCCATGAGGACGCCATCACCGGCGCGCTGCGCGAGGCGCAGGAGGAGGCCGCGCTGGACGCCGATCTCGTCCGGGTGCGCGGGCTCTACGTCGACGACCACGGCGGCTGGTCGTTCCAGACGGTGATCGCGGAGGCCGGGGGGCTGCTCGACGCCGCGCCCGCCAACGGCGAGAGCGCCGACATGCGCTGGGTGGCCGCCGACGAGGTCGCGTCGAAGGAGCTGCATCCGGGCTTCGCCGACTCGTGGCCGAGGATCCGGCCCGCGCTGAGCCCGGTGGTCGTCGTCCTCGACATGGCCAACATCATCGGCGCGCGCGCCGAGCACGGATGGTGGAACGACCGCGCCGGCGCCGCGAACCGCCTGCTCAACGAGCTGGTCCCGCTCTCCGGGCAGGGCCTCGGCGAGATGCCGGAAGGCGTTCCCGCACTGTCCCGGTGGTTCCCGCGCATGGTCGCGGTGCTCGAAGGGGCGGCGGCCGGCGCCGCCGACCCGGGGCCGGTGGCCGGAGACCTGGCGGTCGTGGTGGCCGGTGGCAGCGGGGACGACGCGATCGTGGACGTGGTGCGCGGCGTGCGGTCGTGGGAGACCGCCCTCGTCGTCACCGCCGATCGAGGGCTGCGCGAGCGGGTGACGGCCCTCGGCGCCCTGGTCGCCGGCCCGCGCTGGCTGCTCAAGCAGCTCTAGCGTCCTTTATACCTTTCGTCCCATTTGGGCAGGAAGAACCATGTGAGCCTGCGCTACCGCCGACTGGCCGCCACCTGGACCGTGAGCGTTCCGATCCTCGCCGTGGCGGTGCTCGCGCTGGCGTGGGGACGGAGCATCCCACCCGTCGTCGTGGTGATCGCCGCGCTCTTCCTCGCGAGTTCGGTGCTCGCGGCCGTGCACCACGCCGAAGTCATCGCTCATCGCGTGGGTGAGCCGTTCGGCTCGCTCATACTCGCCGTGGCGGTCACGGTGATCGAGGTGGCGCTGATCCTCAGCCTCACCGTGTCCGGCGGGCCGGCCGCGGCGTCGCTCGCCCGCGACACGGTGTTCGCCGCCGTGATGATCACATGCAACGGGATCGCCGGCCTGTCGCTGCTGGTCGCGGCGCTGCGGCGGCGGGTGGCGGTGTTCAACGCGGAGGGAACGGGGGGCGCGCTCGCCACCGTCGCCACCCTGTCGACCCTGAGCCTCGTCCTGCCGGCCTTCACCACAAGCAAGCACGGGCCCGCCTTCTCTCCGGCTCAACTCGCGTTCGCCGCGTTCGCCTCGCTCGCGTTGTACGGCCTGTTCGTACTCACCCAGGCCGTACGGCACCGCGACTACTTCCTGCCGGTGGAACCCCGCGGCCGTGACGCGGACGGGCGCGCCGGCCCGCCGACCACGCGGGCCGCCACGGCCAGCCTGGCGCTGCTGCTGACCGCGCTCGTCGCCGTGGTCGGCCTGGCGAAGGTCGAGTCGCCCGCCATCGAGACGGCCGTACGCGCCGCGAGCCTGCCGCAGGCGGTGGTGGGCGTCGTGATCGCGCTGCTGGTGCTGCTGCCGGAGACCCTCGCCGCCGTACGCGCGGCCCGGCGCGCGCGGGTCCAGGTCAGCCTGAACCTCGCCTTCGGCTCGGCGATGGCCAGCATCGGGCTCACCATCCCGACGATCGCCGCGGCGTCGCTGTGGGTGAAAGGGCCGCTGCTGCTCGGACTCGACGCGACGCACATCGTGCTGCTCGGGCTGACGATCGTCGTGGCGACGCTGACCGTGGTGCCCGGCCGGGCCACCGTCCTGCAGGCGGGCGTGCACCTCACGCTGCTCGCCGCCTTCCTGCTCCTCGCCGTGAGCCCGTGAGCCCCGAGCCCGTGAGCCCCGAGCCTCGGGCCCGTGAGCCTGCAGAGAAAAGTCCGATGCGCGAAGATCGACGGGCGCGTAGGGTGCGGAGGGTGACCTGGCGACATTGACGCTCACCTGAACGGGCCCTCGCGGCCCGCCTGTACGCGTACGCGTTCCTGGAGGACTTCGTCGTCCTCTATCCGGTGTACGCCCTGCTGTTCGCCGAGAACGGGCTCTCCCCCGCCCAGATCTCCTCGCTGTTCGTGATCTGGTCCGTCACCGGCTTCGTGCTGGAGGTCCCGTCCGGTGTGTGGGCCGACCTCGTCTCGCGGCGGTTGCTGCTCGCCGCCGCGCCCCTCCTGGCGGGCACGGGATACGCCCTGTGGACGTTCGCCCCCTCCTACTGGTCGTTCGCGCTGGGCTTCGTGCTGTGGGGCGCCGGCGGCTCCCTGCGTTCGGGCACACTCCAGGCCCTGGTGTACGAGGAACTCGACCGGCGGGGCGCGACCGGGCGCTACCCGTCCCTCGCCGGGCGGGCGGCGGCCCTCGGCACGACGGCGGTGATGGCCGCGACCGCGCTGGCGGGGCCCGTGCTCGCCGTGGGCGGCATGCGCGCCGCGGGCCTGGCCAGCGTGCTCGTGACGCTGCTCGGAGCCGCCGTGGGACTGTCGTTCCCCGAGTCGCGCGGCGACCGCGACCGGTCCGACGTCGCCGGCGGATACTTCGCCGTCCTGCGCGACGGCCTGGCCCAGGTGCGCGGGGGTCCCGCGGTCCGCCGCGCGATCGTGGTCCTGTCGGCCACGTCGGTCGCGGGGGCGATGGACGAGTACGTCCCCCTGCTCGCGGAGGCGACCGGGGTGTCCGTCGGGCGGGTTCCCCTGCTCGTCCTGCTGGTGAGCGCGGGCGGCATGGTCGGCGGGTGGTTCGCCGGGCGGGGGCGGGGCGCCCTCGCGCCGGCCCTGGTGACGGCCGCCGTCTGCATGGCGGCCGGCGCCGTCGGAGCGTCCGCGGGCCGGCCGGAGGCGCTCACGCTGGTCGCCGTGGCCTTCGGCTTGTTCCAGTGGGCGACGGCGGCGCTGGAGGCGAGGCTTCAGGAGGGGATCTCGGACGGCGCGCGGGCCACGGTCACGTCGATGGCCGGGGTCGGCACCGAGGTCGTCGCCCTGGCGGTCTACGGCGGTTACGCCGCCGGTTCGGTGTGGACCGGCCCCGGGCCGCTGTTCGCCGTCGCGGCGGCGCCGTACCTGGTGATCGCCCTCGCCGTACGCCGGAAGCGGCCGTGACCGGCGCGAGAGGCCGAACCCCTCACGCCGGTCACGCGGTCGTCAGCCGCGGGTCCACTTCTGGTTGGCCCCGCCGGTGCAGTCCCACAGTTGGAGGCGCGCGCCACTGGCCGGGTTCACGTCCACGATGTCCACACATCGGTTCGCGGGGATGTTGACGAGGTCGCCGGCCGGGGTGAGCGTGAAGCGCTGGGCGCCGGTGCCGTTGCACGTGTAGAGCTGGATCGGCGTTCCGTTGGCGGTGCCGGCCGCCGCGGCGTCCATGCACTTGCCCATCGCGCGGACCGTGCCGTCGCCGTTGATCGTCCACTGCTGGGCGGCGGTGCCGTTGCAGTCGTACATCTGCAGCCGGGCGCCGTCGACGGGGTCGGCGCCCGGGATGTCGACGCAGCGGCCGTTCAGGCCGGACTTCAGCGCGCCGCCGCTCCCGCCTCCCCCGTCGCTGGTCCAGGCGGAGACGCGGACCCAGTCGATCAGCATGGTCTGCGGGAACGACGTGGTGGAGTCGGGGTTGCCCGGCCAGTTGCCGCCGACCGCGACGTTCAAGATCATGAAGAACGGGTGGTCGAACACCCACTGGTTGCCGCGGATGTCGGCCGGCGTGACGCGGAAGTACTCCGAGCCGTCCAGATACCAGACGATGAGGTTCGGCGACCAGTCGACCCGGTAGGTGTGGAAGGCGTCGCCGAGCGGCGCGCCGATCGTCCGGTTGCCGCCGACGCCGCCGCCGGAGTAACCGGGGCCGTGCACGGTGCCGTAGACGGTGTTGGGCGCCTTGCCGACGTTCTCCATGATGTCGATCTCGCCGGTGTTCGGCCAGTTGCCGCCGCCGAGCATCCAGAACGCCGGCCAGATGCCCTGACCCTTGGGAATCTTGATGCTCGCCTCGAAGCGGCCGTACGCCTGGCTGAACTTGTCGGCGGTCAGGATGCGGCCCGAGGTGTACTGGCAGGTGCCGTAGTGGCACTGGTAGTTGGACGGGTTCTCCCGGCGGGCGGTGATGGCCAGGTGTCCCTGCCCGTCGTGGTACACGTTGCGGGTGGAGTTCGTGTAGTACTGCAACTCGTTGTTGCCCCAGCCGCTGCCGCCTACGTCGAACTTCCACTTGGCGCCGTCGATCGGCGTTCCCGCCGCGGCGTTGAACTCGTCCGACCAGGTGACGGGGCCGATGGCGGCCTCGGCCCGGTCGGCGCCCGTGCCGGCGACCAGGCCGCCGGTCAGGCTGACGACCATGGCCGCGGCCATGATGAGGAGCCGGGGTTTGCGCATGGAGATCTCCGGTTGGTGGGGGGATGCCAGCAGGATCTCCGGCCCGCGCCGCCTCCGGTCTGGGAGCGCGCGTGCCGGTGTCCAGCGCTACAGGAAAGCTTTAAAGCTTGAATAAAGATGCAACACCCTCGCCGTACGGGTGTCAATAGGATGGTTTCTTTTTGACTAGTGCCTGTCAGCCCACTCCCGGGACGTGCCGGCGCGGGCGTACGCCGGACTGCCGCACAGGAAGGCGGTAGGTCTCCCCGCGCATGAGGTAGTGGACCAGGTGCGACAGCCCGGCGCTCCGGACGTGCTGCTGGAAGTCCCTGAGCGGGGAGGCGAACGCCGCGTAGTCGTCGTAATGGACGGGCAGGGCCGACTCCGGCTGCATCAGCCTGAGCCACTCCACCCCCTGCGCGCCGTCCATGGTCACCGTCACCCCGAGGATCCGCGTGCCGCCGAGGTGGATGATGCCGACGTCGATGTCCGGGAAGCGGCGCGGAATCTCCGACAGGCAGTCGTCCATGATCGTGTCGCCGCTGATGTGCAGGCGCAGGTCCACCTCGCCGGCGTGGGCGAAGTCGAGCACGCTCCCCATCACCGGCGGCATCAGCGAGTTCGCCGGGCCCGGCGCGTGCCGGGCGGGCGTGGCCGTCACCGTGAGCGTGCCGTCCCCGTGGCGCTCGTGGTGGTACTCCCACGGCTCCAGCCCGATGGCGTGGTCGAACCCCTGGCGGCGGAGCCGGGCCGCCGCGTGGCGGGTGGTGACGATCGGCAGGTCCTTGTCGAGGCCGTTCCTGGCGATCTTGTCCCAGTGGTCGCCGTGCATGTGCGACAGCACGACCAGGTCCAGCGGCGGGAGCTCCGTGACCTTCATCGCCGGCTCGGTGCGGCGGCGGGTGCTCAGCCCCCAGCCGAGATGGGCTCGCTGCCCCTGGTGCAGGAAGTTCGGATCCGTCAGCAGGGTGAACCCGTGAGAACGGATGATCATGGTGGCGTTTCCCACGAAGAACACGGTCGCGTCCGCTGGATCGGGCATGACGCCTCCCCTCTCCCAGACTTTCAGGCTACGTAAACCACCACAAATCACCCGAAAGCGGGGGGCGGTTACCTAGCCGGGGACGAGCGAGAACCCGAGCTGGGAGTACAGCTCGAGCAGGTCGAAATAGTCCCGGTGGGCGACGACGAGCCCGTCCTTCGCGTGGCACGCCCCGCAGCCGCGGACCGTGATCCGCCGGCCGCTCGCGCTCGCGACACCTCCATCGGGCAGCGGGAAGGGCCCGGTGTGCGTGCCCGTCATCGTCCACTCGCTGAAGCCCGGGTCGGCGCACTCCACCCTGTTCCAGACCGTCATGGCCATGTCGGTGAAGCCCTTGAACAGGCTCTCCCAGTATCGGACGATCTGCTCGCGCCCCACGCAGTCCCTCAGCGGGGTGGACAGGACGGCGTCGTCGTCGTAGCACGCCGACAGTCGTTCCAGGTCATGACCGTTCACCGCGTTCAGCACGCGGTCCGCGAGCTGCCGGCCGTCTGGCATGCGGATCACCCCCAGGGCGTACACCCACGGTAGCGCCGCCAGGGCAAAGGACGTCCGAGGAAGACGCAACACCCGCACCGCACGCGGGGGGCTACGCGGGCCGGGGCCGTACGGCACGGGCCAGGGCGACCGCGCCCGCCGCGCCCGCGGCCGTGGCCAGCGCGAGCCACCAGGCGGTCGTCCCCATCGCCTCCGGCTTCGGTGGGTCGGCCAAGGCGAGGAACACCGTGCCGAACACGGCCACGCCGCTGAGCTGGCCGAGCTGCATGGCCGTGGTGAGCAGGCCGCTCGCGTCGGCGGCGCGGGCGGGTGGAGCGAGGTCGCCGACCTGCTGGAGACCTCGGTCGCCGCCGTCAACAGCGCGCTGCAGCGTGCCCGCGCCCAGCTCGACCGGGTGGCCCCGGCGGAGGACGACCTCCTCGAACCGGACGACCCCCGCCTGCCGCGAGCTGCTCGACCGGTACGTCGCGGCGTTCGAGAAGGCCGACGTCGACGCCCTGGAGCGGCTGCTGCGCGAGGACGCCGTCCTGGAGATGCCGCCGTTCCTGTCGTGGTTCTCCGGCAGGGAGGAGTTCGGCCGCTTCATCCGCTGGGTCTGCGCCCGGCGCGGCCCCTGGCGGATGGCGCCGGCGCGGGCCAACGGCCAGCCCGCACTCGCCGCCTACGCCGACGGCGACGGCGTCCTGCGGGCCCACTCACTCCAGGTCCTCGCGATCGGCAAGGACGGCATCGCGCGCAACGTCGTGTTCGGGAGTCCCGCCCTGTTCGCCGTCTTCGGGCTGCCGGCCAGCCTCTAGGCGAGGAAGGCCAGCACCTCGCGGACGAAGGCGCCGGGGGCGTTCTCGTGCACCAGGTGCCCGGCCGGGATCGTGACGTGCGCGGCGCCGGGGACGCGGCGGGCCATCTCGGCGACCCGGTCCTGGGGGATGTGGCTGTCCGGCCCGCCGCCGATCACGAGCGTCCGCGCGGTGATCCGGTCCAGCCGCTCCAGCCACGCCGGGTCGGGCCGGTCGATCTCGGGCCTGATCGCCGTGACCATCGCCCAGTCGAACGTCAGCGGCTCCTCCGGCCGTACGAGCGGAGGCGGGACGCGCGGCACGGGGAGCGGGACGTCCTCAAGGATCAGCGTCCGCACCCGGTCCGGCCGCTCGGCGGCGAGCAGGTAGGCCACGATGCCGCCCATCGAGTGCCCGATCACGTCCACCGTGCCGAGCGACAGCGCGTCGAGGAAGGCCAGGACGTCGTCGCGCATGAGTTCCAGGCCGTAGTCACCCGGCCGGTCGCTGGCGCCGTGGCCGCGCAGGTCGAGGGCGTACACGTGCCGGTGGGCGGCCAGCACCGGCGCGACGTCCGCCCAGCCGGCCATGCCCTCGCCCAGCCCGTGCAGCAGGACCAGCGGCACGCCGCCGTCCGGTCCGTCCGGCCCGTACGACCGGTACGCGATGCGGACGCCGTTCGCCTGGACCGTCGCATGATCCGTCACATGGTGACGATATCCACCGAAAACCCCTATGGGAGCAACAGGCACCCCAAGTAGCATGACGCCGAAAACGGGATCACCGTTGATCACGGATACGGCCGATCCCGCATGCCGGGTGGCCGGAAGGCTGCTCGTACGCGGGAGGTCAGGTGTCCGCACTGCGGCGCGATCTGTGGGCGCCGGTCGCGCTCTCCTATGTCACCTTCATCCTGGTCGGCGTGAGCGCCGGCGTGGGTGGGGTGCTGCTGCCGGCGCAGATGGACGACTACGGCCTCGACAAGGCCACGATCGGCACCCAGTTCTTCGCCTTCTCCGCCGGGTTCATGCTGTCCGGCTCGACCGCGGGCCCGCTGATCCACCGCTTCGGGATCCGGGCCTCGCTCCTCCTCGGCGGCGGCACGTTCGCGCTGGCCGGTCTCTTCACGGCCGTGCGCCCGCCGTTCCTGGCCTTCCTGGTGGCCCAGGTCGTGGCAGGGTACGGCACGGGCGTCTTCGAATCGGTGCTGAACGCCTATCTCACCGACCTGCCCGGGGCGACCACGCTGCTCAACCGCCTGCACGCGTTCTTCGGCGTCGGCGCGCTGCTCGGGCCGCTGCTGGCCACCTGGATCCTGACCTTCCTGCCCTGGACGGCCGTGTGGCTGGTCCTGGCCCTGGTCTGCCTGCCGTTGCTGATCGGCTTCTACCTGACCCTGCCCGCCCGCGAGGCTCCGCCGCCCACGCCCGCGGGGGAACACCCGGGGGAACACGCCGGGCCCGCGACCGGCGGGCTGCTGTCCACCGCGGCACGGCAGCCCGCCGTCCTGCTGGGCGCGGTGTTCCTCGCCGTGTACGTCGGCCTGGAGATCAGCGTGGGGAACTGGGGGTTCAGCTTCCTGGTCGACGAGCACGGGCAGAGCGACCTGCTGGCCGGCTACACGATCTCCGGTTACTGGCTCGGGCTCACCCTGGGCCGCTTCCTGATCAGCCCGATCGCCACCAGGCTCGGCATGACCGCGACCGGGATGACCTTCCTCTGCCTGGCCGGAGTCACGCTCAGCACGGCGCTGGCCTGGCTCGTGCCGGGCGCCGCGATGGCCAGCGTCAGCTTCGTGCTGCTCGGCTTCTGGCTCGGGCCGGTCTTCCCCACCACGATGGCCGTGGCGCCTCGGCTCACCGTGACCCGGCTGGTGCCCACCGCCATCGGATTGATCAACGGGGTGTCGGTGGTCGGCGGCGCGGTGTTCCCCTGGCTGACAGGGGCGATCGCCCAGGGGATCGGCGCCTGGACGCTGCCGCCCTTCGCCCTGGCGCTGGCCCTGCTGCAACTGGTCATCTGGTGGCTGGTGACCACCCGCATGACCCCGGCCCCCACTCCGCCGGTCAGCGGCGTCCCCGCGCGAGATCAAGAGGCGATATAGGCTCGTCCGGGTGACGGTAAACGACACCCGGGGGAATCGAATGGACCGACAGCTCACCCTGATGGCCGTGCACGCCCACCCCGACGACGAGGTGATCGGCACCGGCGGGATCCTCGCGAAATACACCGCCGAGGGTGTCCGTACGGTCCTGGTGACCTGCACCAACGGCGAGCAGGGGGACGGCCCCGGCGGGGTGAAGCCGGGCGAGCCCGGCCACGACGACGCCGCCGTCGCCGAGCGGCGGCTGGCCGAGCTGAGCGAGTCGGTCGCCCACCTCGGCATCTCCCACCTGGAGCTGCTCGGGTACCGCGACTCCGGCATGGACGGCTGGGAGGGCAACGGTCACGCCGACGCGTTCGCCAACGTCCCGGTCGAGACGGCCGCCGCCCGGCTCGCCGAGCTGATGGAGCGCTACCGCCCGCAGGTGATCGTCACCTACGACGAGAACGGCAACTACGGGCACCCCGACCACATCCAGGCCCACCGCATCGCGGTCGCGGCGGCCGAGATGACCGGCATCCCGGACAAGCTCTACTACACGGCCGTGCCGCGCGAGCGGATCCGTGAGATGTTCGCGTTCATGCGGTCGAGCGGCATGGCCCCGGAGGACTTCGAGCTCCCCGACGACTTCGGCACCCCCGAGGAGCTCATCACCTCCGTGGTCGACGTGTCGCCGTACGTGGAGAACAAGGTGAAGGCCCTGCAGGCGCACGCGAGCCAGGGCGAGAACATCTTCCTGCTGAAGATGCCCCCGGAGGCCCAGCACCAGGCCTTCTCGCACGAGTTCTTCATCCGGCAGACCTGCCGGGTGGACGCGCCGGCCCACGAGGACGACCTGTTCGCCGGCCTGCGCGACTGAGCCGTCGGCACAGTGGGAACCCGCGCCGGGCGCCCTCCGCCAAGCGTCAGACCCGCGCGGTCCAGGTGCTCAAGATCGTCCTGCGGATCCCGCAGTGGCCGCCGCCGAGTACGACAGGGTTGTCGACCCCGCCAGCCTCGCCGTGGACCTCAGGCGTGGCTGATCATCACGTGCTTGACGCGGGTGTAGGCGTCCAGGCCGTACCGGGACAGGTCCTTGGCGTTGCCCGAGTGCTTGAAGCCGCCGTGCGGCATCTCCGGGATGATCACCTGGTGGCAGTTGACCCACACCGCGCCGAAGTCGAGCGCGGCCGACAGCCGCATCGCCCGGCCAACGTCTCTCGTCCACACGCTCGAGGCGAGCGCGTACTCGACCCCGTTGGCCAGGGCCACGGCCTCGCCCTCGTCCGCGAACGGCTGCACGGTCACGACCGGGCCGAAGACCTCCTGCTGCACGATCTCGTCGTCCTGCCGGACGCCGGCGACGACGGTCGGCGGGAAGAAGTAGCCGGGGCGGTCGAGCCGGGCGCCGCCGGTGACCACGCGGGCGTGCGCGGGCAGCCGGTCGAGGAAGCCCGCGACCCGCTCGGCCTGGGCCGCGTTGTTGGACGGTCCGAGGAACACGCCCTCCTCGTCCGGGTCGCCGACGGCCAGCGCCCGCGCCGCCTCGGCGAGCGCGGCGACGAAGTCGTCATGCGCCCCTTCCTCGACCAGCACCCGGGTGACGGCCGTGCAGTCCTGCCCGGCGTTGAAGAACGCCGCCTCGGCGACGCCGCGGGCGGTCGCCTTCAGGTCCGCGTCGGCGAACACCACCGCGGGAGCCTTGCCGCCCAGCTCCAGGTGGACGTCCTTGAGGTCGGCGGCGGCCGCCGCCATCACCTCGGCCCCGGCCCGCGTCGAGCCGGTGATCGCCACCATCTCCGCGCCGGGGTGCGCCACCAGCGCGCGGCCGGTGTCCCGGTCGCCGCACACGACGTTGACCACGCCGGGCGGCAGCACCCGCGCGCACAGCTCGCCGAGCAGCACGGCCGAGCCCGGCGTGGTGTCGGACGGCTTCAGCACCAGGGTGTTGCCCGCCGCCAGGGCCGGACCGATCTTCCAGGCCGCCATCATCAGCGGGTAGTTCCACGGCGTCACCTGGGCGACGACGCCGATCGGCTCGCGCCGTACGTATGAGGTGTGCCCCTCGGCGTACTCGGCCGCGCCGAGTCCCTCCAGCACTCGCGCGGCCCCGGCGAAGTAGCGGATGACGTCGATCGCGCCGTCCACGTCGACCCGCAGCGCGGTGCCGCGCGGCTTGCCGGTCGCCCGCACCTCGGCCTCGCCCAGCGCCTCCCGGTTGTCCGCCATCAGATCGGCCAGCTCGACGAGCATCCGCTGACGCTCGGCCGGGGTGGTCCGCCGCCAGGCCCGCGCGGCCCGGGTGGCCGCCTCCACCGCGCTCGCCACGTCCTGGTCGCCCGACCGGGCCGCCCTGGCGTACGCCTGCTCGGTGGAGGGGTCGACGAGGTCCATCCACTCGCCGGAGGCCGGGTCACGACGCTCTCCGGCGATCACATTGTGATACGTGTCCACGGTGGTCTCCTCGGAGTCGCCCACCAGTACCCTGAGGTCGTCCTCCCCGCAAAACGGGCACGCCGAACGACTGGAGGCGCAGGTCGTACTGGTCGCTCGGCGGGGTCCGCGGCTCCGCCTCGCTCCTCTTCGACTCGCAGCGGGTCTTCGCCCGCCCCTATGCCCTCGACGTCGGCCCGGGGAATCAGCCTCCGTCCCGCGCCGGCGCCGCAAGCGTGCGCACGAGCCAGGCGGTGACGAGGTCTCGCACCTGCGCGTCGACCGGCTCGCGCGCCTCACGCTTGTACGCGCGCAGCGACGGCGTCCCCGGCTGCCTGCGCAGGATGTGGCTGAGATCGGGGATCAGGTGGGTCTCGATCGGCCCCGGCACCAGTTCCGCCATACGGGCGAGGTCCCCGGGGTCGACCTGAAGGTCCTTCTCGCCCGTGACGGCCAGCACCGGCGCCTTGATCAGGGCGAGGTCGGCCGCCGGGTCGTAGTCGAGGAACTCGCGGGTCCAGCGGGCGTTCACCCGGACTCCGCCGATCCGGGCGACGTCGGTCGTCGTACGGCGGATGCGCTCGTGGTTCTTGGTCACCTTGGTGACCAGGTCGGTGCGGGTGAGGCGCAGCACCGCGCGGACGAACGCCGGCAAGGTCGGCGCGAGACGCGCGGCCTGCCAGCGCAGCGTCTCGGCACCGATCTTGGCGGCGCCGGACAACAGCACGACCGCCGCCACCGCGGGATCGTGGGCGGCGAGGTTCGTCGCGATCAATGCGCCCTCGCTGTGTCCCGCCACCCCCACGCTGCCGGGGTCGATCTCCGGGCGTCCGCGGAGCGTGGCCAGCGCGGCTGCGGCGTCGTCCATGTTGTCGCGGAACCCGGACGTCAGGAAAGCGCCGGTGCTGGCCCCCACCCCGCGCTTGTCGTAGCGGAGTGACGCGATCCCGGCGGCGGCCAGCGCCTCCGCCAGCCAGCGGGTCACCCCGAGGGGGAGCCGCCGGTGGTCGGAGTCACGGTTCACCGGCCCCGAGCCGGGGACCAGCAGCGCCGCCGGGAAGGGCCCGTCGCCGTCGGGCAGGGTCAGCGTGCCGGCGAGCCGCTCGCCGGCCGAGGTGAAGGTGAGGTCGATGTCGCGCATCGCGTCGGCCCGTCTCAGGCGCCGGTGAGGGCGGCGACCACGGCGCGCGGGTCGTCCACGCCCAGCAGCAGCGAGGTGTAGCCGTGCCCGTCGAGGTGGATCCGCACCGCCGGCTGACCGTTGCGCACGTCGACGAACTCCCTGCCGGCCCGGCTGTGCCAGGTGCCGAGCTTGCGCTGACCGGGCAGGCCGAGGCCGGTGCGCAGGCCTCGGGCGGCGCGGAGCGCGTCGTCCACGATCTCGGCGGACCGCACCGCCGACCGCGGGACACGCAGGTCGGTGCGCAGCGCGGCGGCCTTCTCGACGGCGGAGAGGCGGACTTCGATGGCGTCGGGGGTGATGGTCACGGTGCTCATGGCGTTCCTCGCAGGTTGTGCTGTGGTGAGTCTGATTGTTCTCGATTGTGAGAATGATGTCAAATGTGAGAACGTAGGATCATGACGACGGCCGAGTTGCTGCTGCACCCCATCCGGCTGCGCATCGTCCAGGCGCTCCTGGGCGAGCGGACGCTGACGACGGCCGACCTTCGCGCGGAGCTCCCCGACGTGCCGGCGGCGACCCTCTACAGGCAGGTCGCGGCACTGGTCGACGGCGAGGTTCTGGAGGTCGCGGCCGAGCGCAAGGTCCGGGGCACCTTCGAACGGACCTACCGGCTGCGTGCGGCCAACGCGAACGTCGGCGCCGAGGAGGCGGCCGGGCTGGGCGCGGAGGAGCACCGCCAGGCGTTCCTGACGTTCGTCGCGCTACTGCTGGCCGACTTCGACCGCTACCTCGCCCGGGACGACATCGACCTCGGCCGCGACGGCGTGGGATTCCGGCAGGCGGCCATGTACCTCAGCGACGAGGAGTTCCAGGACTTCCTGCGGGACCTGCGCGAGGTGCTCCTGGCGAGGCTCGCCAACCAGCCCGCACCGGGCCGCACCCGGCGCCTCCTGTCCACCGTCGTCATGCCGGGCTGAAACACCGGCCCCAAGTGCGCGTGAAGCACTCCACACGACACGGTCAAGACCGCCTCAAGACGGTCTCTCTAGCGTCGTCGGCGCAAGGACACGCCTGACGAACGAGGAGAGACACCACATGCGCAAGCTCACGCGAACGGGCGCGGTCGCGGCGATGGCCGCCGCCGCCGCACTCACGGTCCCCGTCGCCCCGGCGTTCGCCGAGGAGACCGTGGTCATGACGAACTCGACCTCCGTCCAGCCGGGCATGACGGTCTACGTGTCGAGGACCTGTCCGTCGACGAAGCCGTATCCGGTGACGACCCGGACCTCGTCCGTCGCCCAGGACACCTGGGACGGGGGCGAGCTGGTTTACAAGGGCATCACCGTGAACGGGCGCGAGGTGAAGGTGACGTTCGGCAACTCCCAGTCGAAGACGGACAAGCACGCGTCCGCCATCCTGGTGAAGATCGAGGTGCTCTGCTCGAACGTGCAGCACGAGCCCATGACCGGCTTCGAGTTCATGCAGAGCACGAGGATCCCGCCGGGCGGCGACGCTCTGCTGATGGTGGCCTGCCCGCCCAGCCACCCGCACCTCAGCGGCGCCGACGGGCGGCGCCCCGCCAACGTCGGCATCACCTCGGTCCAGTCCGACGACCACTCGTACGCGGTCTGGTACCAGAACGACGACTTCATGCACGAGGGCTGGGCCGAACTCTGGGCCACGTGCTCCGCCTAGCCTCCACGACCGCGCTTCCCAGGACCCGGCGTTTCAGGACCCGGCCCGGAGGAGGCGTCGTCCCAGGGCTTCGGCGGCCTCCCGCAGTTCGCGAGAGCCGACGATGCGGAAAGGCGCCCGGATCGCCGTGAGCTGCCGGACGTACCAGTCCGGCTCGTCCGTGCCGCCCACCAGGCGCGTGGTGGTCGCATCGATCGGCTCGCGGCGGCCCAGGCTGCGCGGGATCCACTCGGCCACGGCCTCGGCGGGTGCGTCCACGACGACCTCCACCTCGTGCCGCCAGCCCGCCGACAGGTGGTCTTCCAGCATCTCCGCCGGATCGAGATCGGCCGGAGGGACGGCCGGAACGTCGAGGACCTCGACGTCCGCCACCTTGTCCACCCGCAGCACCCGGCGGGCGTTCCTGGTGTGCGACCAGCACAGGAGATACCACCGGCCGCGACGCACGACGACGGCCCACGGATCGACCTCCATGATCCGCTCGTCTCCGGGGCGGATGCGATATCCGAGCCGCAGCCGGTGACGCGCGGCGCAGGCCTGGGCGAGGACGGCGGTGGTCTCGGGGTCGGGCGTCCTGGCCCCGGGCTCGGGGTGTCTCGCGCTCAGGCTCCGCACCACCGCGGCCGGCTCCGCCACCGCCTCGGGAAGCACCCGCAGGATCTTGCCGAGCGCGACGCCCACGGGATCGGCCGAATCCGCCGCGTCGTCGTGGTGGCCGTCCAGCACGGCCATCACCAGCCCGAGCGCCTCGGCCGGCGTGAACATCAGGGGAGGCAGCCGGTGCCCCCGGCCGACGCGGTATCCCCCATAGGGGCCGCGGACGGACTCGATCGGGATGCCGGCCTCGCGCAGGATGCCGACGTAACGCCGGGCCGCCCGCTCGGAGACACCGAGCCGGTCGGCCAGCCGTTCCGCGGTGATGCCGGGACTGTTCTGGATCAGTTCGAGGAGCAGGAGGGCCCGGGCGGTGGGGCTCTCGTCTCGTTTCATTCGGCAACCCGTCGGATTCCGGAAGGGGATCGTCCGGAAATGACCGTAGCCTGTCCGCCATGGCCGAAAACATCCTTCGTGAGCCGCCGGTCGCGGGCGACGAGATCGACACGCTCCTCGGGTCGCTGGAACGCCAGCGCCGGACATTCGCGTGGAAGTGCGGCGGGCTCGACGCGGCAGGCCTGCGGGCGACCGCCGCCGCGTCGTCCATCACCCTGGGAGGGCTGCTCAAGCACCTGGCCCTGGTGGAGGACGATATGTTCTCCCGGAAGCTGTTCGGGCGGCCGCCGTCGCCGCCGTGGGACACGGTGGACTTCGACACCGACCCCGACTGGGAGTGGCGTACGGCCGCCGACGACACTCCCGAGCAGTTGACGACGTTGTGGCAGGACGCGGTGGCCCGCTCCCGGGCCGGCGTACGGCAGGCGCTGGCCGAGGGCGGCCTCGGACGGCTCGCGGCCCACACCAACTCACGCGGCGAGTCGCCCAGCCTTCGCCGCCTGCTGATCGACATGATCGAGGAGTACGCCCGCCACATCGGGCACGCCGACCTCATCCGCGAGTCCGACGACGGCCTGGTCGGAGAGGACCAGCCGGCGGAATGAGGCAGGACATCACGGAGCCGATCCCCGTCGACCAGCTCGTCGTCGTCCCCGCCAACCAGGCGTCGTGGGACGACCTGCGGGCGATCCTCGGCACGATCGACTGCCATTGCCAGCGCTACAAGATCTTCACGTACCAGTGGGGCGCGGTCTCCGCCGCGGAACGCGCCGCGCGCCTGCGCGAGCAGACCGGCTGTGGAACGCCCGCAGCCCGCTCGACCAGCGGTCTCGTCGCCTACCTCGGCGATGAGCCGGTGGGGTGGTGCGCGGTCGAGCCCCGGACGGCCTATCCCCAGCTGACCCGCACCCGCGTGCCCTGGACCGGGCGGCAGGAGGACGAAACCGACGACAGCGTCTGGGCCGTGACCTGCTTCGTCACCCGCAGGGGCTTCCGCCGACGCGGGGTGACGTACGCGCTCGCACGCGCCACGATCGACTTCGCCCGGACGCGGGGAGCCCGGGCCTTGGAGGCATATCCGATGATCACGCGCCCGGGCGCCGAGATCACCTGGGGCGAGCTCCACGTCGGCAGCCGTGATGTCTTCCTGGACGCGGGGTTCACCGAGGTGAGCAGGCCGACGCTCAGGCGAGCCGTCGTGCGGATCGACTTCTGATCAGCAGATCGGTTCGCGCGGCCGATCACCGAGATAGAGGTCCCACTCGGCCCGGGTGAGATCGCGCCCGGCCATGGCGCACAGCCGGGTCACGGGGTCGGCCGTGGGCAGGCCTCCCCACAGGAACACGACGCCGTCCGGGACGCGGTCTAGTCGGAGATCGCGATGCGGAGGCGGCGGAAGCCGCGTCCCTTGCTCTCGATCTTGGCGACCTTGATCCTGCCGATCTGCCTGGTCGAGGCGACGTGCGTGCCCCCGTCGGCCTGGGTGTCCAGCCCGGCGATGTCCACGATCCGCACCTCGGGGATGTGCTCCGGCACGAGGTTCGTCGCGGTGCGGATGATGTCCGGGATCGCGAAGGCCTCCGCGCGCGGCAGCACCCGTACGTCGATCCGACGGTCGGCGGCGATCTCGGCGTTGCAGGCGTCCTCGACCGCCTCCTTGAAGCCGGGCGGCACCTCGGGGAGGTTGAAGTCCATCCGCGCCGTCATCGGCTCCATGTTCCCGCCCGTGACCAGGGCCCCGTAGTCGCGGAACACGACGCCGCACAGCACGTGCAGTCCGGAGTGCGTGCGCATCAGGGCCGTGCGCCGCTCGTCGGCGACCGCCGCCCGTACGACCGTGCCGGCGGGCGGGATCGGGTCGTCCGGCGCGGGCATGAGATAGAGGTCGTCGCCCTTGCGGACGCCTTCGATGCGGGTCTCGACGCCCTGCCACAGCAGCACGCCCCGGTCCGGCGGCTGTCCGCCGCCACCCGGGTAGAAGGCCGAGCGGTCCAGGACGATTCCGTCCGGCGTGGCCTCCAGCACGACCGCCTCGAAGGCCCGCAGGTCCTGATCGGTCAGCTCCAGCCGCCGCGTCCGCCCATGGAGATCGAACGTCACCCGACCGAGTCTAGTCACGTCCCATAGGGCACCGAGGCCGACGCGGGCGCGGGCCGCTCGCCCGGCGTCGGCCTCGGGTGGCGAGCCGGTCACCCGCACTCACCGGTGCCTCCACTGGAGGGCTCCGTTACTCGGCCGGGCCACCCTCGACCGTGACCACGTGCGTACCCTGCACGGCCGAGAACGTCGTGTCGCCGACCCACTTGAGGCTGTAGGTGTATGCGCCGGCCTCGGTGGGCGTATCCGTGAAGCCGAACGACCCGTCCTCGGACACCGTCACGTCCGGCAGTGTCGTGGTCGTGGTGCCGGTGGAGCCGACGACGGTGCGGCGCACCGTGAGCACGGCGTTCGGTGACGGAAGCCGCCCGTCGCCGTCCAGTTCGCCGCTGAACTCGATCCGGCTGCCGGCGATCGTCTCCTCGGGACCCGACACGGTGAGGGTCGTCCGGCGCATGGCGACTTTCAGGGCATGCCGGACCGTACGCCTGTCGTAGATGTCGTTCCCAGGCCAGTTCACCTCGTAGCTGACGGTCCCGCCGACGGGCGGGGTGTCGGTGACGGTGAACGTGCCGTCCTCGGCCGTGGTCACTTCCGCGAGGGGCTCGCCGATGACGTCACCGGGAAACTTGCGGGTCACCGTGAGCCGTTGCGTGGCCGGAGCCGATCCGGGGACCAGGGTGAGCCGGCCGGTCATCGTGAGCGGTTCGAGCGCGGTCGGCGGCGTGGACGGACGCGACAGGGTGAATGAGGGCAGGCGCTTTTCCACGACGGTTCCCGCCCACCACCAGGCTCTGCTCCACCGGTAGGCCGAGTCGCCGTCCCAGGCGACGTCGTACGTGAACCAGCCGACGACCTTCGGGATGTCGGTGACGGTGAACGTGCCGTCCTCGGCGGTCGTCACCACGGGAAGGGACTCCGCGGTTCCGTCGTACGCGTGGCGGGTGACCTTCAGAGGCTGGGCACCGGGCGCCGAGCCGTCCGTCAGGGTGAGGCGGCCGGTCAGTGTGAGCGGATCGAGCACGGTCGCCCAGGACGGAGCCGTGAAAGTGAGCGAGGACGCGGGGAGCGTCACGTCGGGCAGCCGCCACAGGTGGAGCCGGTAGGACGGGTCTCTGCGCAGCGCGAAGACCGTGCTGCCGAGGATGGCGATGCCTCCCGGGACCACCTCATCGTTCCGGTTCTCGTGGGCGAACCGGGATTCTCCCGTACCGATGTCGAACGCCTCGACGGGGATCCCTCGCATCTGTCCGCGCACCAGAAGCGCACCGTCCGGACTGAGCGCGACCGCCTGCGGGACGCGGTCCTCGCCGTATCGGCTTACGTGGGCCATCGTGGCCGTGTCCCAGCTGTCCAGTCCCGTGAACACCGTGGCGCCATCCGGGGTGATGGCGAGGTCCGGTGCGCCGCTGCGGATGACGCCGCGGCGGGTGGCGGTGGCGCCGGACACGTCATAGACCCAGAGGATGCCCGGCGAGAGGCCCTTTTCGGCGACCACGAGAGTCCGTCCCGCCGCGGCCAGCAGCGGAGCCTTGTACAACCCCGTCATGATCTGGGTGAACTCCGGGTCGCCCGCCGACACGTCGACACTCACGACACCGCCCGTATTCGTGCTGCACCCGTAACCGACGTGAAGACGGTCGCCCGACAGAGACAGGGCCGACGGGCACGGATACGCGGTCATGTCGATTCGCCGGATGACAGACAGAGATGTGGTGTCGATCTCCATCACCTGGTTCGCGCTTTCGACCGCCGCGTAAAGGCGGGCACCGTCGGCCGCCAGGGCGAGTTCCTGCACGCCGGGGATGCCGGGGATCGTGCCGATGACGGAGCCCTGGGCGTCCGCGACGACGATGCGGTCTATGGCAGAGACGAAAACCTTGTCCCTACCCGCCGTCACGTCACCCCCCTTCCTCCAGAGTGCGAGGGAAACGCCGAGATCGGTCGTGTCGTCGGCTGCCGCGGCCGCGGGCGTCTGAGGCGCGATCAGGCCCGCCGCCATGACCGAAACGGCGCCGACGGCGAGCATTCGCCGCATCAATCGAGACAGCCTGGGTTTGGGCGATGACGGAGCGCGGCCGGAACGTCGCACCGACGGCATGATTCCTCCAGCAATAAGCAAGATCAGTACGAGAAACCATTTGATCAAGACATGAGGCTTTATCTTGCGTCAACCGGTTATTCAATACGGACCAGCCGGAATCACCCGCACGAAAAGACACGCGCGCCCTGCCGTCGAGCAATAAGGGAAAAGGCCTCGGTTAAGCGGCCGGCTCGCAGAACACCCTGACGGCGATCCCCATGACCTCCGCGGTGGACGGGTTGCGGACCGAGGGGTTGATCGACAACGTCATCGATCTACCCGAGTCCGAGCGGAACGCGAAGGTCAGGTAGCCGATCAGCTCTCCGCTGTGTCCCCACACCGTGCCGCACGGCAGCGCGTAGGCCTGCAACCCGAGCCCGTAGCCGAACCCGGCCCCCGTCTCCACCGTCGTCCGCATCGCCCGCAGGGACGCCGTGCTGATCAGCTCGCCGCCCAGCAGGGCCGACATGAACCGCTCCAGGTCGGCCGCGGTCGAGATCATTTCCCCCGCGGCCCAGTCGAGCGAGGGATTCATCCGCGTCGCGTCCACCAGCCCGGGCAGCGGCTCGTACCCCTTGGCGTGCGGTGACGGCAGCCCCGCCCGGTCGCCCGGCACCACCGTGTGGCGCAGCCCCAGGGGGCGCAGGATGCGGCGACGGACCTCCTCGCCGTACGGGTTGCCGGTCAGCTTCTCCACCAGCAGCCCGAGCACCACGTAGTTGGTGTTGGAGTAGTGCCACTTCCCGTCGTCGGGGAGTTTCCCGGCGAAGGCCACCTTGAGCAGCTCGCGCGGCCGGTAGGAGCGGAACCGGGCGTCCCCGCGCCACCGGTTGGTCGAGTACCCCGGCTCGCTCATGTAGTCGTACAGGTGGCTGGTGTGGTTGAGGAGCGCGCGCACCGTGATCTTCTCGCCGCCCGGCACCAGGCCGGGCAGGTGCCTCTCGACGGGATCGTCGAGCCGCACCTCGCCCTCGTCCACGAGCTGGAGCACCACGGTCGCGACGAAGGTCTTGGTGACACTGCCGATCCGGAAGTAGCCGTTCGGCGACGGCCGTCCCCCGCGCTCGACGTCGCGTACTCCCACGGCGTACGACCGGGCGCGGCCGCCGTCGGAGATCCGCGCCAGGGCGGCCGTCGCCCCGCCGCCGGTCACGATCTTCTCCAGATCGGGGCGTACGTCCACGACCTGCCCGCCCGCCGCGACGACCGCCGCCACCAGCACGTTCATCATCGTCTGCATCATGTGATCAACGCTAGGGAGATCGATTCGGCGGCAGAATGAGGTGCGCCGCCTGCTTCACCTGCGGAAAACCACAGCGGGTCAGGAACCGAGGTAGCGCAGCACCGCCAGGACCCGGCGGCTGTATCCGGTGATGTGCGACAGCGCGAGCTTGTCGAAAAGGGCGTTGACGTGCTTTTCCACCGCGCTCTGCGACACGTGCAGGGATTGGGCGATCGAGGCGTTGGTCAGGCCCTGGGCCATGAGCTCCAGCACCTCGCGCTCACGGGCGGTGAGCCGCGCCAGCGGATCGGCGTGGCTGGTCCGCGCGAGCAGCTGCCGCACCACCTCAGGGTCGAAGGCCGTTCCACCGGCGCCCACCCGGTCCAGCGCGTCCAGGAAGTCGCCGACCTCGGCCACGCGGTCCTTGAGCAGGTAGCCGACGCCGTCGATGCTGCCGCCCATCAGCTCGGTGGCGTACTTCTTCTCGACGTACTGCGACAGCACCAACACCTTGACCTCCGGCCAGCGCCGCCGGATCTCCAGGGCGGCGCGCAGGCCCTCGTCGGTGTGGGTGGGCGGCATCCGTACGTCGACCACCACGGCTTCGGGCCGCTCGCCGGCCACCGCCTCCAGGAGCGCGCCGGCGTCGCCCACCGCGGCCAGGACGTCGTGGCCCTCCTCCTGCAGCAGCCGCACCAGGCCCTCGCGCAGCAGGGCGGAGTCCTCGGCCAGCATCACGCGCACGGCAGCTCCGCTTCGACCACGGTCGGCCCGCCGGGCGGGCTGGTCACGGTGAACCGGCCGTCCAGCGCCGCCACCCGCCGAGCCAGCCCGGTCAGCCCGCCGCCGGTGGCGTCGGCTCCGCCGATGCCGTCGTCCCGCACTCGCACGACGACCATGGTGCCCTCCTGGCGGACCTCGATGGCGACCAGGGCGGCCCGGGAGTGCTTGGCGGCGTTCGTCACGGCCTCGCTGGCCACGAAGTAGGCGGCCGTCTCCACCGGTGCCGGTGGCCGCTCCGGCAGCTCGCAGGTCACACTGACCGTGACCGCGGCCCGCTCGGCCACCCCGGCCAGCGCCTCCGCCAGCCCGTGCGCGTCGAGTCCCGACGGGTAGACCCGCCACGCCACCTCGCGCAGCTCCACCAGCGCCTGCCGGGCCTGCTCGTGGAGCTGGTCCAGCAGCTCGGGGCGGCCCCGGCGGGCGCGTCCCGCGAGCATGGACAGCGCCACCAGCCGCTGCTGCACCCCGTCGTGGAGGTCACGCTCGATGCGCCGCCGTTCGGCGTCCACCGCCGCGACCACCCCGGCGCGGCTCTCGGTCAGTTCGGTGATCCGCCGCCGGAGCGCCTCGGTCGGGTCGGGAGCGAGAAGCCGTACGGCCAGCCGCCGCTCCAGCACGTCCACCCCCACCAGGCCGGACAGATCCAGGAAGAGCAGGACGACGCCCGAGAGGAAGGCGTAGGCCAGCAGCGGCGGAGTGGGCAGCATGCCGTCCATCGCCTCCCCACGGCTCCACGACCACATCAGCCTGACCGCCAGCGTGGCCCCGATCACCAGCAGCAACACCACCAGGCCGCCCAGGAGACCGACGGGCACCCGCGCGGCCAGGTAGCGGAGCTCGCCGTCGGCATCGCGGCCCGGCAGGTCCAGGCGCAGCCGCCGCAGTTCCAGCCCGGTCAGGCGTGCGGCCGCGGCGCGTACGGCGGGGCGGCCGGCGAACGGGGCCGCCACCAGGACGAAGACCAACCCCACAAGGGCGGTGACCGCACCGGCGGTCACCGCCCCGGCGAGCCGAAGCCCCCTAACCGTCCAGCACATGCCGCCCCTTGCGCCGCTCGCTCAGCCGTACGCCCACGAAGACCAGCACGGCGAGCGCCACCATGGCGACGACCACGTTGGTGCCCATGCCGACGTAGGTCTCCACCAGCGACCAGTTCTCTCCCAATGTCCAGCCGGCCAGCACGAAGACCGTGTTCCAGAGCAGGCTGCCGGCCGTGGTCAGGAGCGTGAAAACACCCAGCGGCATGCGCTCCACCCCGGCGGGGACGGAGATCAGACTGCGGAAGATCGGGATCATCCGGCCGAAGAACACCGTCCAGCGCCCGTGCCGGAGAAACCAGGCCTCGGTCTTGGTGACGTCGGAGACCTTGAGCAGCGGGATCCGCGCGGCCAGAGCCAGCGTGCGCTCACGGCCGAGCAGCGCGCCCACCCAGTACAGCGCCAGCGCCCCGGCCACCGACCCGGCCGTGGTCCACAACAGGACGGCGACCAGGTTCATCTCTCCCCGCGAGGCGGTGAAACCGGCCAGCGGCAGGATCACCTCGCTGGGGAGGGGCGGGAAGAGGTTCTCCAGCGCGATCGCGATCGCGGCGCCCGGCGCGCCGAGGGTCTCCATGAGGTCGATCAGCCATTCCGTCATGTCCGGGAGCCTAGAAACGGTCAACCGACGATGACCATGAGGTGCGTGGCCGTTCGGGGGTGCGGAGAACCACAGGGCCGGGTTCGCGTGGGGGGTGGTGACGGCGCCAGCCGTACGAAACGTTCAGCGAGCTCCGCACCCCGGGAGCCGAAAACTTTTCGGCGGATCCGCCGGGTACGTCGAGGCAGGAGGCGTATCGACTCTCCCGTGCCGCGCCTTGTAGGTCGCGACTTCTGTGAATTGACTGGTGGTTGTGGCTCTTGACGTACATCGAGCATCTTCCTATGGTCTGCATTACTTTCGTAACACCGCCGAAACTTTCGGGCGCCCCCGTCGTTCGAAGATGGAGTCACCGTGGTCAACCGAAGCCGGCGCCCACGCCGGGCACGTCTTCTCGCGATCCCGCTGGCCGCGATAGGTCTGGTGCTGGGCATGACGCATCCGGCCCTGGCGGACAACCCGACTCCCATGGTCGTCGACTCGACCCGCGGCGGCGGGATGTCGGTCGGCTTCACCTTCGACGACGGCCCGAACCCTCCCGACACGCTGCGCCTGCTCGGCGTGCTGCGCGAGCACCACGTGAAGGCGGTCTTCTGCCTCTGGGGTGATCACGTACGGCAGCACCCGGAGGTCGTCCGGCTGATCGCCGCCGACGGGCACACGCTCTGCAACCACGGCATGCACCACGACGACATGGCGGCCTGGCCGGCGACGAAGATCCGCGCCGACCTGCTGGAGACGAGCGCCGCCATCCGCGAGGCGGTGCCGGGAGCGCACATCCCGTACTTCCGGGCCCCGTACGGCAGTTGGGGGCAGACGCCGACCGTCGCGGCCGATCTCGGCATGCAGGCGCTGGGCTGGCGTCTCGCCATCGGGGACTGGGATCCGCCGGGCACCGCCGAACTGATCCGCCGCCTGCGAGAGGGAATCACGCCGGGCGCGGTGGTCCTCATGCACGACGGCGGCGGGGACCGGAGTCAGACCGTCGACGCGGTCGCCGCCGTCGTCCCCGCGCTCCGGTCGGAGGGATGGCACCTGTCGCTGCCCGCCCGGCGGGGCTGACCTGACCGCAGTACCCATCAACCCCCCACTTTCACCCCGAGGAGTTCGTGTGCTTCGTTCCGCACTGTCCATCGGCCTCGTGAGCGCCACGGTCCTGCTGGGCGGGGCGGCTCTCACCGGCTCGGCCTCGGCCGAACCCGGCGCCGCCCCTGCCCACTCCCAGCCCACCCGCTACCCGGCGGACTCGCTGCGCGCCCTCGGCGACCGGGTCGGTCTGCGCATCGGCACCGCCGTGAACATGGACGAGCTCGGCAGCAACGCCGAGTACACCCGGATCACGGCCGAGCAGTTCTCCAGCGTCACCGCCGAAAACGTGATGAAGTGGCAGCTCGTGGAGCCCAACCGCGGCTCTTACGACTGGGCGGCGGCCGACCGGCTGGTCGACTTCGCCAAGAAGAACAAGCAGCTGGTCCGCGGCCACACGCTGGTGTGGCACAGCCAGCTGCCCACCTGGCTCTCCTCCGACGGCTACACCACCACGCTGTCCAACGACGAGCTGAAGGCCCTGCTCAAGAAGCACATCCAGGACCAGGTGAAGCACTTCAAGGGCGACATCTGGCAGTGGGACGTGGTCAACGAGGCGTTCGACGACGACGGGAAGCCCCGCGAGACCATCTGGTACAAGGCGTGGGGCGGCCTGGGCTACATCGCCGACGCCTTCCGCTGGGCGCGCCAGGCCGACCCCAAGGCCCTGCTGTTCTACAACGACTACAACCTCGAGTTCACCGGGCCGAAGAGCAACGCGGTGTACGACTTCGTCAAGACCCTGAAGGCCCAGCGTGTGCCCATCGACGGCGTCGGCTTCCAGGGCCACCTGGACACGCAGTACGGCTTCCCGGACCTGCAGAACAACCTGCAGCGCTTCGCGGACCTCGGCCTGAAGGTGGCCGAGACCGAGGTGGACGTCCGCACGTTCACCGAGGCCGCGCCGAACGTGAACACCCCGACCAACCCGCTGGCCGTGTACGCCCAGGAGAGCTACTGGTCCCGCGCGCTGAAGGCCTGCCTGGCAATCCGCGAGTGCATCTCGTTCACCCCGTGGGGCTTCGGCGACACGTACTCCTGGATCCCCGGCTGGTTCGACGACCCGCAGGAGGGTGCCGCCCTGCTGTATGACGCGGACCTGAAGCCCAAGTCGCAGTACTACGTGATCCAGCAGGACCTCGCCCTCGCCGCGGGCGCTCCGCGTCGCCACTGACCCGTACCCGGCACGCACGGGGTCGCAGGGCGGCCCCGTAAGTGACACGCACGGGGCCGCACGCCGCAGGGCGGCCCCGTGCGCCGTGCTATGCCGTATGGGAAGGCTCCGTCATCGCGCGTCGCTCTCCGTCATCGCGCGTCGCGGAGCTTGAGAATGTACGTCGCGGTGAGCGCGACGGCACGGTCCTCGTCCTGTGACAACTCCGCGAGCGCACGCGACGTCGTGGGTCCCGGGATGTCCGCGAGCGCCTGTGTCAGCCGTAGCCGGGCGGACGGCCCGACGGCGCCGTGGGCGAGGCGATCGGCGAGCCCGGTGGCGATCTGATCCGCCGGCGCCTCGTCACGCGCCAGCGCGCTCAGTGCGTCGGCCGCATCGGTGTCGTTCGCCCCCTCGACGATCATGTCGATGAGCGTCGGGACCGCGTCGGCCACTCCACGGGCCCCGAGCGCCAGAGCCGCACACCTGCGGACCACGACGTCGGAGCTCGTGAGGGCGTCCCGCAGCAGTGCGGTCGCCGCGGCGTCCGGAATCTCGGCGATGGACTGGACGGCGCGCTCGCGCACCTCGGCCGCCGGTGAGCCGAGCCCCTCCGCCAGCAGTCCCAACGCGTCATCGCCCGATCGAGCCAGCGCCCATCGAAGGGCTCCGGCGACGTTCGGGTCCGTCTCGCTCAACGCCGCCTCGACCAGAGCGTCCACCGGCACCTCCGCGGCCGAGGACAGGGCCGCGCGCTGGCGCTTCCCCGCGCTCTCCGACCCCAAGGCCTGGAGGAGCGCGACGACCCGGAGGACGCCCTCCCAGTCGGCGGGTTCCGCGGCGCCGATCCGGCTCAGCCGCGTGAGCAGCTCCGTCTCACGCGCGATGCGTTCCCGCGTCTGGCGGATGAGGTCCTCGACGAGCTCCGCGGGCGTGAAGCCGGGATCCTCCAGCGCGCGCCCGACCTCCCGCAGCGACAGCCCCAACGACCGCAGGCTCTCGATATGGAAGATGCGCCGGATGTCCTCGCTGGAGTACTCCCGATAGCCGGCCTCGCTACGACCCGTCGGCCGCACCAGGCCGAGCGATTCGTAGTGCCTGAGCATGCGGGCGCTGACCCCGGACCGTCGTGCCACATCACCGATCAACACCGCCTGTCACCCCTCCTGGCCGGTCGTGCCGAGGGCCACGATGCGCTTCGCCTCCTCTATCGCGAACTCGAATCCGGCATCCGGGTTGCGCGACAGCCGTTCGGTGGCGACCGCGTGCTGACGTACGCGCGGGTCGGGATCCGTCATCGCGGCACGCAGAGCCGGCGTGATCACTTCGCCCAGCGCGATCAGCGCCCGGCTGAGGCTCAACTGCGTCTCACGCTCGCCGCGTCCGAGCTGCGTCGCCAGCACTCCGGCCAGCCCGGGTTCTTCACCTTCGGGCACAAGGACGACCGCTGCCCGCCAGGCGGTCCGCGCCACCTCGTCGTTCGCGTCGGTCAGCAGCGCCCGCGTGATCGCCGGCCACGCCTGCCGATCCCCGATTTTGGACAGCGTGTGCAACGCCTGGCTCCGTGCCTGCGCACGCTCCGAACGGAGTTCGTCGATGAGCTTGGGGACCGTCACCGATGACGCGTGGCGGGTGAGCGCCCAGGTGAGCATGTCCCGCACGTAGAAATCGGGCTCGACCGCGCATCGTTCGACGAGCTTGTCGACGAACCGCGGGTCTGGGGCCGTCCCGACCGCCAGCACCGCCTGCAGCCGCACCGAGGCGCTGCTGTTCTCCAGCCCCCGGAGCGCTCGCGTCGTGTTCGTGTCCTCTTTCGGCATGGCCATCGGGACCACCTCCTTGGCCCCAGTGAAGACCTTGTCACAGTGTCAAGGTCAAGCGGAGCCACACCGCGAGGCGGCTCCGGCTGTGATCAGAGCGTGCTGCCGTGACACCCGTTTCAATGCGCGGATGGCCCCAGCTCGGCAACGCCGTTCGCTCGCGCCGGCAGGAGCAGGGCGGTGACGACCACGGCCACAGACAGCACCGCGCCGATGACGAAGGCCAGCCGCATGCCGTCGAGGTTGGCCAGGACCTCTGAGGCTCCCGCGGCTTTCAGAGCATCGGCTCGCGCGCTCATCACGGTGATCACGAGCGCGGTGCCGAAGGCCGCGGCGACCTGCTGCAGGGTGCTCAGGATCGAGCTGCCGTGGGAGTAGAGCTTCGGGGGAACCGCGCCGAGCCCGAGGGTGAACACCGGGGTGAAGGTCGCGGCCAGACTCACCATCAACAGCGCGTGCAGCCCCAGGAGCTGCCAGTACGGCATGGTCATGGTGACCTGGGTGAGGCCGGCGAGCGCGAGCGCGATGCCGATCGCGCCGGGAACGACCAGAACCCGGCCACCGAACCGGTCGAACAGGCGGCCGACGGTCGGCCCGAGCAACCCCATCGCGAGGCCGCCCGGCATCACGAGGAGGCCGGTCTCCAGAGGGCTGAGCTCGCGGACGTTCTGCAGGTATAGCGGCAGCAGGATCATCGAACCGAGCATCGCCATGAAGGCCACCGACATGAGGACCAGCGCGATCGTGTAGGTGCGGTGGCGCAGCGTACGCAGGTCCATCAGCGGCACGCCGCGCTTCTGCAGCGACAGCTGGCGGACGACGAAGACGGCGATGGCGACCAGGCCCACTCCCACGATCGCGACGGCCACGCGGACGTTACCGCCCTCGAACCGGCTGAGCCCGTAGACCAAGCCGCCGAAGCCGGCCGCGGCGGTCACCACGCTCAGCCAGTCGATCGCACTGGCCTGGGTCTCTCCGACGTTCTGGAGCTGCTTCAGGCCTCGCCAAGTGATCAACGCGGCGATGGGAAGCACCACGGCGAACAGCAGCCGCCAGGACCCGAACTGGAGGATCACGCCTGAGACCGTCGGGCCCATCGCGGGCGCGACCGAGATGGCCAGGGAGACATTGCCCATCACACGGCCGCGCTCTGTCTCCGGCACCACCTGCATCAAGGTCGTCATCAGCAGCGGCATCATCACGGCCGTCCCGGACGCCTGAATGACGCGTGCGCCCAGCAGCACCTCGAACGACGGCGCGACGGCGGCCAAGGCGGTGCCGAACAGGAACAATCCCATCGCGGTGGCGTACGCGCTGCGGGTGGACACCCGCTGCAGGAACCATCCGGTGATCGGGATGACAGCGGCCATGGTCAGCATGAAGGCGGTCGAGAGCCACTGCGCGGTCTGCTCGGTGATGTGCAGCGCGTCCATCAGCCGCGGGATCGCATTGATCATGATCGTCTCGTTGAGGATGACCACGAACGTGGCGAGCACCAGCAACCGGATCACGGGTGGGGTGCGGCCCGAGACGGGGGCCGCGGAATCGGCAGGCGAATCAAGCTGTGCGATGGACACGGCACCTCGATCAGGGTTGTCAGGGGGAATTACCTGGTCATGGCTGGCGTCCCAGCCCGGGCCCCACAGGAGTTCGTGGTCATGGCAAGCCTGACAGCCGCCACCGACAAAACTCATCGCCCGCACCCCAGGATTCCGGCGAGTGAGGCGAGATGTCACCCGGTTTTCACCGCGGACGCCGAACTCCGGCTGCGCCCATGGATGTCCCGGACCTCCCATCTCCCGGGTATCCGTGCCTCCTCCACAGGCTGTAGCGCGCTCTTGCGCCGCCCCCACCGCACACGCACTACCTGCGGCAATGCGGCCACGACCTTCTCACGCACCGTGCGGGCAGCGGCGGGCATCTCACGGACTCCTTCCGAGACGATCATCGCTTCGACCCAGGTGTCCGAAAGCGGTCAGGCTCATGGCGGCGCGCCGCCGAGTGGCGTCGGCGAGGTTGGGTGCGATCCGTGAAGCGCGAAGAAGGAGCCGACGCGATGACGAAGTACCTGATCTCGTTCCCGAGTCGCGCCATGGTCATCCCCCGACGAGGATCTGCAGGCGGTTTCGGATGCGTCGCATGCCGTGGTGCAGGAGGCGAAGGACGCCGGCGTCTGGTGTTCGGCGGCGGCATCGACGAAAGCGTTCCGCCTGTCATGGTGGATGGGCATGGGACCGTGACCGAAGGCACATACCCGCAGACGCAGCAGCTTGAAGGCGGCTACACGGTTCTGGAGCTGCCGTCCCGCGGGGCGGCACTGGAGTGGGCCGCGAAGATCGCGGTCGCGTGCCGATGCGCGCAGGAGGTCCGTGCGTTCCAGCACGATCCCGCCAGCTGACGGGCCTCGACCTCGCTGGGAAGCGCATTCGGCCTCAGCCGGATCCCCTCCTCGCCCCAGCGCCGTCCATGTTCCGCAGACGACCTGGGACCCGCATGCCCGGTGGCGAGACGCTACCAATCACATCAACGCGGCCACGCTGGACCGATCCAGAATGTATGCATGACCTCATGATCTGGTTACGACGACACCCCCACGCCGCCGCCACGATTGCACTGGTCGGCCTCCTCACCGCCTGCGGCGGGGCCACGACCAACAAGGACGCCGCCGCCATCATCGGCGACCTCGGTACCAACGGCGTACCCGCTAAGCTCGGCACCGTCTACGACGAGAACACCGACCCGAACAAGCTGCTTGGCCGCCCCAATGGCTACCTCAGTAAGGCCGAGTTCACCGATAGCAGGGTCAAGACAGAAAAGGCGGGCAGTGTCGAGGTGTTCGAGGACGCAAACGGCGCCGAGGCCCGCGCCGAGTACATACAGGCGCTCGGAAAGACCCCGATGCTGGCCGAGTACACGTACGTCAAGGGGAACGTCGTGGTGCGCGTGGACAAGGCCATGGCCCCCTCCGACGCCAAGGCGTACGAGGACGCGCTTAACGAGATCGTCGAATAGCTCGCCAGAAACGCCGAACGGCCCCGCCTCCGGAAGAGGACAGGGCCGGAACTGCTGAGCCGAGCGAAGCTCGCAGACGACTGGGAAGGCGGCCGGCAGATGTGCATCGACGCGCTGTGCGCCTATCTGCACACGGCGGCGTCGCTCAGCCTGGAGGCGGGGTTGGGACGTCAGGGTCGTCTCGGCACAGCTCGGTCACTCGACGACCCGCATCACGACCTCTACCAGCACGTTCGCCAGGCCATCCTCGATGACTCAGGACACTAGGGACAGACCTGCTGGAAGGGCTCGTCTCGCAGGTACCGCCCCCATTCCTGCTCGGTGAGAGAACGGCCTGCCACCCCGCACACCGAAAGGAACGGGTCGGCCGGCAGGGCTACGTCCCATAGGCGGACGGTGCCATCGAAGTCGGCGATGGCCAGGCTCGTACCGTCCGAGCTGAACGCCATTCCGGAGATGGCATCGGTCAAAGCACCGCTGGGAGGGACAACGAGGGGGTCGCCGATCTGCCGGTGAGTGGCCACATCCCACAGCCGGACGATGCCGAAGCCGGCGGTGGCCAAGGTCTCACCGTCCGGGCTGAACGCCATTCTGGAGAGGGTAATCAAGGTACCGCTGGGAGGGACAACGAGAGGGTCGCCTATCCACCGGCCATCGCCCACATCCCACAAACGGACGGCACCAGCGATGGCGGCAGCCAGGATCTTGCCGTCGGGGCTGAAGGCGACCGCGTCAACACCACCCTCGTGGCCATTAAGCAGGTAACCGATGCGCTGACCAGTGGCCACCTGCCACAACTTGAGGGTGCCACCGCTGGCGGAGGCCAGGACGCTGCCATCCGGACTGAACGCCGCCAGGGCACGACCGCCGCTGGGGACGTCGAGAAAGTAACCGATCTGCCGGTGAACGGCCACATCCCACAGCCGGACACCACCCGCGTAGTCGGCGGCGGCCAGGATCTTGCCGTCGGGACTGAATATCATCTCGTACACAGAACCGGCGTTCCCATCAAAAGGATCACCGATCTGTCGTCGAGTCGCCACGTCCCACAGGCGAACTCTGCTGTCGAGGGTGGTAACGGTGGCCAGGGTCTTCCAATCCGGACTGAACGCCACCGCGAATACTTCACCGGGTTCATGGGCTGCGAGAACATTACTGGTCTGCCGGTGGGTGGCCAGATCCCACGTCCGGACGGTGCGGTCGGCGTCACTGGTGTACAGCGTCTTGCCGTCCCGGCTGAACCCCACGGAGACGGCACCAGTGTGGCCTTTGAGCGGATCGCCGATCTCGCGGCGAGTTGCCAAATTCCACAACCGGACGGTGTAGTCCGCGCCGCCGGTGGCCAGTGTCCTGCCATCCGGGCTGAACGCTATCGCGGAGACCGTGTCGGTATGGCCTTTGAAGGCGTTTCCGATTTGCCGGCGAGTAGCCAGATCCCACAATCGGACGGTCGAATCGCTCGCGGTGGCCAGCATCTTGCCATCCGGGCTGAATGCCACCTCGAAAATACTGACGCCAGGGCTCTCGATAGGGCCGCCGATCTGCTTGCGAGTGGCCAGATCCCACAATCGGACGGTCGAAGCGCTGACGGTGGCCAGGGTCTTGCCATCCGGGCTGAACACCGCTGTGTAGGTGCTGATAGCAGGGACTTTGATCGGATCACCAATCCACCGACGAGCGGTCACGTCCCACAACCGGAGAGCGCCGTGGCGCCCGCCGATGGCCAGGGTCTTGCCGTCGGAGCTGAACGCGACCGTGGTGACGACTCCCGTGTAGACGTTGATCGGATCGCCGATCTCTCGGCGGGTGGCGACATCCCACAACCAAACTCTGCCATCACCGGCACCCCCGCAGGCTAGGGTCTTGCCGTCCACGCTGAACGCGACCGCGGAGTGGTTGCCGGTGAAGCTGTTGAGGGGAGCGCCGATCTGCCGGCGAGAGGCGACATCCCACAACCGGACCGTGCGATCGGTGCTACTGCTGGCCAGCGTCTTCCCGTCCGGGCTGAACGCGAGCGCGGCGATCTCTTCGGAGTGACCCACGAGAGGGTCGCCTATCTGCCGGCGGGAGGCGACATCCCACAGCCGGATGGCGGAGTCGGCGCCGGCGGTGGCCAGGGTCTTGCCGTCCGGACTGAACACCACTACGGAGACGTCGCCGGTGTGGCCGTTCAGGACGGCTTCGACGGAGGTCGCCAGCGTGGAGAGTATGCCGAAGCGGGCTTCGGCGGTGTGGCTGAAGTGCCAGGCAGTGGCCGCCAGCAGCCCTGACAGGACCGGGTCGGTAATGCGCAGGTTGTCCGCCTGCGCATCGAGTAGGCGGCTGGTCGCCAAGCGCTGACGATCTTCGGCTACGGCGCGCTGCGCGTCCGCGATGCCGGCCTGCCGGACGGCGGCCACCGCCCCTGCTACGGCCAGCAGCGTCAGCGTCACCAGCGCGGCCACCGCGGCGCGGACCAAGCGCATGGTGCGGCGGTGCTGGCTGATGTCCTCGCCGACGATTTGGTCCTTGTCGACGCGGTGCAGCGGCGCGGCCAGCTCTGCGACAGCATCGTGGAAGGCCGGCAGTTGTAGTGAGTAGTCGTCTCGGTCGGCCAAGCCGCGCAGGTCGATCCAGCGCGGCTCCTCGGCGAACCTCCCGTACGCGGCGGGCGACAATGCGGTCGTCGCGGTCCGGTCGAAGTCGCCGCACGCGGTGTCCCAGACGATCTCTCCGCCAGTCTGTGCGATTAGCAACGTCTGCGTTGACCGGTGCGTGAGCCAGTGCCGCACCTCCCGGTCCACCCAGGGCGACGCGGCGGCCTCCGGCGACGCCAACAGGATGAGGAAGTCGGACGAATCCAGCGCGCTCTCGATAGACGACCACAACCCGGGATTGGCGGCGAGGCTGCGCTCGTCAAGGAAGACCCGTAGGGCCCGCTGTCGGTACCAGGGCCGGGCCAGGCGGTGAAGGGCATCACGCAGCGCCGGTGCGAGCACACTGTCGCTATCGTGGCTGTACGAGATGAACGCCGCGTATCGTGCGGACTGACCGGGAACAGGTGGGGTCGAGACGGCGTTCGGCGCGTTCCCAGGCACAGACATCCAAATCCTCGTGGTCGCCGTTGGAGCGCTTGGGCGTTTCCGGCATCATCACGTGACGGTGTGGCAAGGTCAATCGATCAGTCGGTGGCCGAATCCGCTGCATGATGCTCGGCCGTTCCTTTGTAGGCAATAGCGCCGGCCCGGTCCTGAGCTGGGTGGTCCGGGCGGTACCGGCCTGCCGCGGAATTGCACTCCGCGCCCCGATACGACTACACCGGAAACCAAGACGATCTGGACCAAGCGATAGCGGCGCCTCGTGCCGCCGTCGCCCCCGGAACGGAGTCTCCTCGAATCGCCGGGGGTGAGTTCATTCTGCCGCTCGGCCGACGGACAAGAGCAGATCGGCGAACCGCTGTGAAGGATCGCGAGGAGGTGCTGAAGGGCGTTCGGTCAGCGATGGAAGCGCGTTGTCTCCTCTAAAGGCTCGCGACCGACGGTGACCTCGTTGATCGCGGCCGCGGGGTCCGCGTAGCCGAACGAGATGCCGAACAACAGTTTCCCGTCGGTGACGTCGAGCGTCTCGCGCACCGTGTCGGCGTAGAAGCTCAGCAGCGCTTGGGGGCAACTGGCCACCCCATGAGCGGCCATGGCAAGCAGCAGGGTCTGCGCGTACATGCCGACATCGGCGGTCAGTCGCGGGTCACCCGATTCCGGCGCGTACAGGAGCGCGACGTGGGGCGCGTCGTAGAAGCGGAGACTCTTGGCGTCGTAGGCGGCACGCAGATCGTAGGCGTCGCGGCCGATACCGAGCGCGGCGTAGATCACGGCACCGAACGCCGCACGCCGGCGTTGGTGCACCGGCGTGTAGATGCCCTCGCTGTAAGGGAAGTCGACTGTCCGCCGACCGGCTCTGTCGGCGGACACGAGCGCCTCGGCGAGGTTGTCCCGTGCGACCCCGCTGACCACCTCGACGTGCCAGGGCTGGGCGTTGGCGTTCGACGGCGCGGCACCAGCCAGGTCGAAGATGGCCCGAAGCGTCTCGTCCGGGACAGGGTCGGGCAGGAACGCCCTGGTCGCGTGCCGATCCCGGATGAGCCGCTCTGCCACGGCGGGAAGTTCGCTCGTCACCGCTCCCATGTCGTTTCCTTAGGTAGACGTTTGCGTTTACTTAAGCACCGTAGCGGAGGATCCGCGTTATGTAAACGCTGTCGTATAGTCGGAGTCATGAGTGACGAGCCGGTGCGTCGGGCCGGGCGGGGCGGCCGGGAACGCGTGCTCGCCGCAGCCAGCAGCCTTTTCGCGAAGCAGGGCATCACCGCGACCACGATGGAGGATGTCGCCGCCGAGGCCCCGGTCTCGAAGAGGACGCTCTACGCACACTTCCCCACCAAGGAGGACCTCGTCCTGGCGCACCTGGACTACCTCCTGCGTTCCGGGTACACACTGCTCGAAACCCTGACACGCACCGACCTGGCGCCCCGCGAGCGGCTCCTCGCGATGTTCGCCGTACGGCCCTGGCCGGATGGCATCGTCCATGGATGCCCGTTCATCCACGCCGCGGTGGAGCACCCCGATCCCGCCGGCCGCGTACACGCCTTCGCGCGCGAGCAGAAGCTCGTCATGCTCGCGCTGGTGACCGAACTCGTGGACGAGATGGACATCGATGAGCCGGAACTGCTCGCCGAGCAGTTGGTCACCCTCGCCGACGGCGCCGTGAGCCGCGCGATGGTGCTCAACGACCCCGACTACGGCCGCCATGCCCGCGCGGCCGCCGAGACCCTCCTCGATCACGCGCCACGCCGTCCTCGCCGCTGAGGCATGGCGAACCCGCTACGACGGCCGGCGCGAGCCTCGGCTCACGCGCCGCGAAGAACAGTGCGGGCGGTACTGCATGCGTTTGAGGGGGGCAGGACAGCATCAACCTGAGAGAGGAGTATCTGCCTGACACCCTTCTGGTCGGTCAACGGGGACGATGGAGAATCTCTCCTCAACCCTCACGTCACGACCTCTGATGGCGATTGGGAGGCCTGGTTTCTCGCGCCTTGGTTGCCGGGCGCCCATCGTCACAGGTCCTTCTGGGACCTGATGAAGGACGAATTGCGTTGACGACGCTGACGTGCGGATCGCTCATCGGAGGGCACCTTCGTCCACGCACAGCCCGTTGACGGTCTGTTTGAGGGGTTGTAGATCGTGCGGTGGCGCCGTCGCAGATGTCGCCGGTTGGCGGACGAAAACGGCTGGTCGGCCTTATCCCGTCGCCGCTCTCACGGCATGTACCCTGTCGCCGCTGGTGGAGATATACACGACACCGTCGGCTACCACCGGCCTGTAGATCCCGCTGCCGGTTTCATAGGTCCAGCGTTGCTCGCCGGTCGCTGCGTCCAGGGCGTGCACTATGTTCTCGCCATCATCGTCGAGATACACCACACCGTCGGCCACCACCGAATCATCGGGGTAGTAGTCGCCATCGGAAACCTCGTAGGTCCAGCGTTGCTCGCCGGTGGCCGCATCCAGGGCGTACATATCGCCCTCGATGTTGCGGACGTACACGACACCGCCAGCCAGCGTCACACTGACGTAGGGGCCGCTGGTTTCGGAGATCCAGCGTTGCTCGCCGGTCGCCGCGTCCAGGGCGTACACCCTGGCACTGCCGACGTACACGACACCGTCGGCCACCACCGGACGGACGTAGAGGCCGAAGCCGATTTCGTGGGTCCAGCGTTGTTTGCCAGTGGCCGCGTCCAGGGCGTACACCCTGCCCGTCTCGTCGCTGAAGTACACGGCGTTGCCGGTTACCGCCGGGCTGAAGTCGACCCTGGCGCGATTACGGATTTCGTGGGCCCAGCGTTGCTCGCCGGTGGCCGTATCCAGGGCGTACACCCTGCCCACTTCATCGCCCACGTACACGACATCCCCGGCCACCACCGGCCTGAAGCCACTGCCGCCGGTTTCGTGGGTCCAGCGTTGTTTGCCGGTGGCCGCCTCCAGGGCGTACACCCTGCCCGTCTCGTCGCTGAAGTACACGGCGTTGCCGGTTACCGCCGGGCTGAAGTCGACCCTGGCGCGGTTACGGGTGTCATAGGTCCAGCGTTGTTTGCCGGTCGCCGCGTCCAGGGCGTACACCCTGCCGTCATCGGTGGTGTATACGACACCCTCGGCCACCACAGGATCGGAATAGCCGACTGCTGAAGGAACTCTGGGAAGTTTGTGCGTCCAGCGTTGCTTGCCGGTCGCCGCGTCCAGGGCGTACATCCTGTCCTCGCCGAGCTCGCCGCCGAGGACGTACACCACGCCGTCGGCCACCGCCGGCGCGGAGGTCCCGTAGCCGATGTCGTAGGTCCAGGAGGGGGTTATGGTCACGGTCGCCGTGACTGCCCGCCACACGAACCCTAAGACGACAACCAAAACGCCGACTGCCAGCCCTGTGACCGCCCGCTGCCATCTGCTCCATTGACGCCCGCCTACACTCTTCATCTCCCGGACTTCACCGCTATCTCTCCTCGGGGGTGCTCGCATGCCTGGGGTCGGCTTTGGCGTCGCGCCCGGCGCGAAGGCTCCGAATGACGCTATGGGCGAGCGCTGGAGAACGGCTTGTCGATCACTGGGACGGTCGTGCTTGTCAACGGACGCCGAATACTGGCTCTGGCACTGATTCCGTGCGGTGACCCGCCTCAGTCGGCAGTGGTGAGGCGCACGACGACCGCGGCCTCAAGCACCGTACACAGGACGAAGGCCGTCCTGTCCCGATCCCGCCGAAGCTGGCGGTCATCCTCCGTGAGCACACCGCAGAGTTCGGCCTCCACGATGATGGCCGCCTGTTCCTTCGACCACCCGATTGAGGCGGTGACTGCTATCGCGGTTGCGTAAAATTCCCTCATCGAGTGCTTCGCGGACGCCTACAACTACCACCGCCCCCACCGGTCGTTGCCCCACCGCGCCACCCCCGCCGCGGCCTACAACACCCGGCCCAAGGCCCAACCGGCCGGCAGCCGCCAGGGCGACACCCACGCCCGGGTCCGACACGACCGCGTCGACCACACCGGCGTCGTCACCCTGCGGATCGGCGGCCGGCTCCACCACATCGGCATCGGGCGAACCCACGCCCGAACCCACGTCATCCTGCTCGTCGACGATCTCCACGTCCGGGTGGTCAACGCCACCACCGGAGAGCTCCTCCGCGAGCTGATCATCGACCCCACGCGCGACTACCAACCCCAGTACACAAAGAAACCCCCGAACCCTTAGGTTCGAGGGTTTCCGATGTCCTGCGACATCACAGAGCGGAGAGCGTGGGATTCGAACCCACGAGACCGGTCACCCGGCCTAGCGGTTTTCAAGAACACTACGGTTACTCTGCTCCTACTGGCCCTGAAGTGCAGTGCAGCTTGATATCGAGGTTCAGTCAAGAAAGATCATCCCGTGCATATCCCGCGCTCGGCCACAGCAAGGTTGAAGCCCAGCCGCCGGGCTGGCTAACAGCGTGTTTGAGATGATTGCATCTCCGGCGTGGCGTCGTGACGATGTCGCGATGCTGCCAGAGCCGAACACCGGCGGCCGCCTGGAGCAACACCCGCGTTGCGAGATCGTGAACGCGATCCTGTACGTGGTGCGGCCCGGCTTTCCGTGGTGATACCTGCCGGTCAATAGAACCATTTAGTCTAGGTTTTCTGCGCCATCTCCTACATCACCCCGCAAGCGATATAAAGTATCCAGATCATTGCGCGCAAGTTTCTCACCTCTCTGGTTGTGACATTCCTGGTAGATGGACAGCGCCTCAACGGTCTCGCGCTCTGAGCGCGCATAGTCACCACACAAGCGGTACAGGACACCTAGATCGCGCCGCGCATCGCCTTCACCCTTCTGGTTGCTGACGTCCCGATAGAGCTGTAATGCCTGTGTCGTCTCTTGCTCAGCCTGCACGTAATCTCCCTGCTCGCGATGCGCGATGCCCAAACTGCGGTGTGCATCGGCCTCACTCCATTGGTTGCCGCTCTCCTGATAGTGGCGCAGCGCTTGCGTCGTCTCTTGCCTTGACCGCGCATAGTCACCGCGCAGACGATACAAGACGCCAAGCTCACTGTGAGCGTGAGCCTCGCTAGCTCGGTTGCCGATCTCCCGATAGATGTGCAACGCCTGAGACGTCTCTCGCTCAGCCTGCACGTAATCTCCCTGCTCGCGATGCGCAATACCCAAATCGCGGTAGGCATCCGCCTCACTCGCTCGGTTACCCGTCTCTTG
>NZ_JABBXA010000002.1:0-418256 GCF_014161445.1 Microbispora sp. H13382 | reverse complement strand
CAACGCCTGAGACGTCTCTCGCTCAGCCTGCACGTAATCTCCCTGCTCGCGATGCGCAATACCCAAATCGCGGTAGGCATCCGCCTCACTCGCTCGGTTACCCGTCTCTTGATAAATGACCAACGCCTGGCTGATCTCTTCTCCAGCCCGAGCGTAATCACCACGCTGGCGGTACACAACACCAAGCTCGCTATGCGAGTATGCTTCGCCCCTCCGATTCCCGATCTCCCGATAGATGTGCAACGCCTGAGACGTCTCTCGCTCAGCCTGCACGTAATCTCCCTGCTCGCGATGCGCAATACCCAAATCGCGGTAGGCATCCGCCTCCCCCGTGCGGTTACCGACCTCTTGATAAATGGCTAACGCCTGCCTAACCTCGTGATCAGCCTGCCTGTATTCCTTTTGCTCGCGATACATGATGCCAAGGTCACGGTGGGCGTCTGCCTCACTCCTGCGATTGCCGACTTCTTGGTAGATGCGTAGGGCTTCTGCGGTCTTGTCCCTTGCTCGCGTATAGTCGCCCCGCAAGCGGTAAACGACCCCGAGGGCACTCTGTGCGTAGGCCTCGGACGCGCGATTTTCCATCCCCTGGTAGATGGTCAGCGCCTGCGTGAACTCTTGCTCAGCCCGAGAATAGTCACCGCGCAAACGGTAGACGACACCGAGCCCGCTACGAGCGTCAGCCTCACCTTCTCGGTTACCTATTTCCAGATATAGGAGTAGCGCTTGGCCGATTTCCTGCTCAGCCCGGACATAGTCACCCCGCAGGCGATATAAGCTCCCCAGCCAGCGATGGGCTTTTGCCTGACGCGGACGATCGGATACGGAACGAAATCCACGGAGGGCAGACGTCAAGAGCGGCTCTGCCATATCGAGATTATCAATAAAATAGATCAGGCGCCCTTGGTACAGATCAACGATACGAGCCATGCCTGTGGCCTCTAACCGTGCCCGTCCCCCAGTCTCCGGCGCTATGGCCGTTTCAAGCAAGCTCTGAACTGTAGCCAAATCAAAACCCTGGAGCGCCTGATCAACAGACTCTTCCCATACACCTAAACCAGCTGGATCACCGATAGCGAAATAATGGTATGCCGCTTCTAGATAATCGCCGTTGGATACGTGCCACGTCGCGGCAGCTTGATGGAGCGCGATAAGGGAAGGGCTTCGGTGACCGTCGGCAAGCACAGCTGCCCGCACAAGATCGTGCACTCGTCGCTGTGGAGCGTGGTGCTTAGCTGGGGTGTGATGCACAAAGGAGTAACGGCAAAGCTGGGCAAAATCCTTATTATCGACCTTCTCGGGAGCTAGGAGTCCACGGAGAGCGTCATGAGTCACGTGGCGGAGAACGGCCGCCGCTCTTACGACTTCTTGTTGCTTCGGGCTCAGCCGACTGAAAAGTGTTTCATACAGCCACTCGTGAGCGGGTCGGTCGTGCGCAACCGTGCTGAGCCACTGCAAATCCGTTATGTTGTGATCATTTAGCTGGCATGCATCAGCCAGCATGCCAAGCCAGGCGGGAGTACCCTCGCATATGGCGTGAGCGGTGGTCGCCAAATTAGAGTCGGCCAGCCCTCTCTTGTTGAGGTACTCGGTCGTCTCCTCGGGACTCCAGGGATTGAGTTGTAATTCTGCGGTTAAAGCTTGTATGGCTACGGAAGGTCGCAGTCGCTCCCAGCCGGCGAGAATGAACCGCAACTCGGGAAGCGCAATCATGATTTCTGGAAGGACCTTATGGGTCAGCCAGTCTTTCAAGCCTTCACGCGGATTGCCGGTTTGGATGTCATCGTGACGAGTGAGCCACTCGATGCCATCGAGTGTGATAAGGCTGTCAGTAAACGGCAGATCCGCGATGGCATCGATGGCAGCGTTCACGAGAGTCGTTCGGTAGGCCACGTATAGGTCCGCTGCTGGATGACCGGACCGGTTGGAGATAGGCGACTCGGCGATGCGCCCGCCTTGCGTCGCGGTCATGTGAATCTGGACCGCGCCTGAGGACAACTTGAGGGAGTCTAACGCCTCACGTACATGTGCGTTGAATCGCTTGCGACGCTCAGCCTGCTTGCTTTGGCTTGTATGGCTGAGCCGTAGCAGGACAGTGACAAGATCGCCGAGGAGACTTTGATCGAATCCATCTGGTCTGGCTCCTTGGCCACCAGCGCTTAGATCGATAGCGTCGTACTGATATCGATACTGGTCGACGGCGTACGCCCCAATCTCGGCGAGCAGGCGAGTCTTGCCGATGCCCGAGGTTCCGTAGATGCTGAGGATCCGGATAGGCGAGTCCGGCGCGAGCATGGCATCAGCAGCAGCAATCTCCGCACGGCGGCCAACGAACAACTTCTCCTGCATGGCACCACCCGGCTCTAGCATGTAGAGAGTCACCATACTTCAGGGAGGTCGACATGAGTCGTCGGTTCCGGGCGGGCCCTTTGGCGGCTGCCGGGTCAGTTCTATCTGCCATTGTCGGCGCGTTAGTCAACATACTCACCAGTTCATGGAGCTGGTGGATCTTTGCGGTCGCGGCGGCATTGCTTTCTGTCACAGCCGTTATTGCTTACCGTTTGGAATCACCCCAGGTAGCGCCTGGTCAAACGGCAAAGAGCGAGGTGGACGTACAAGCGAAACGTGGTGCGGTGATCAGATCCAGCCCGGTCAAGGCCACTGGATCAGCAAAAGTCGATCAGATCGCGGATAACCGGGGTCGGATAGAAGGCTCCGGGATCACTGCTGATGGTGCCATAGTGAGCCAAACGGCGGAAGAAGGCGGAATGATCCAAGAATCCCCGATTATTGCGGAATAGGGTGGAGTGGGCTACTTCGTCGGTCTACCACCAGACTGAGCGTTGCATGCTGCGCTGGCCGCGACCGGCCGCCGCAACGTGGCCAGCTGCTGATCTTCATTCGTGATGTCGGTTCCTGTCGTTATTGCCAGATCGGTCGGTGGGAGGCATCCTCGACGAGGTGGGGCCTGTACTGGATCTTCTTCAGGGCGCGCCTGGTAACGCGGACGAACTGGGGCAGGACCCCCCACTGATGCGGCGGCGTCTCCCAGCAGGCCGATCAAGAAGAGCAGTCCTAAACTGCGCGACGGGGTCATGAAGCGCGGTAGCACGTGGTCATACGTGATTCGTGTCAAGGACCCTGAGACTGGCGAGAGCAAGCCCAAATGGGTCGGCGGGTTCGCAATCGAGGACGAGGCCAAGGCTGCCCGTGACGAGGCCCGCAAGAACGCCCGGCGGGGTGAGTACGTCGACCGGAACGAGATCACTGTAGACGAGTACCTCGACATGTGGATCGAGGACCACGCGATGGAGATCAAGCCGGGGACGCTGGAGGACTACCGGATCAGCATTCGCCTCTACATCAAGCCGCACATCGGCAAGATGCGGCTCCAGGCGGTTCGACCCTCCACGGTCACGAAGCTCTACCGGGATCTCCTCGCTCGCGGTCGGGGCTGCCAGCGGGACTCCGTCCTCTTCGGCGAGATCCGAGAGGCGATGCTCTGCTACTGCTACGACGTGAACTTAGATTCAAAGAGTCAAGGAACGCATTGGGCCGGGGTTCGGTAGCCGAGGCACTTTCGGGGGCGGTTGTTCAGTCGGGCGGCCAAGGCGTTGAGGTCGGCCTGGCGCACCCACCCGCGCAATGCCTCGCGGTGAACGCCGAGCTGGTCGGCCACCCGGGCGATCGCGCCGGGGGCACCGCCGGTCTGCCGGCGGACCTCAAACACCATGCGCACCGCGCGCTCGCGAAGCTCTTGGGGGTACTTCCTCGGGGCTGGCATCGTGACGTGATTCTCCCTTCCGCCAGCAGATGATGCTGGCTTCAGGGCCTCCACGAAAGTCGGAGTGGTTCACAAGAGCGCATCGACGCAGGCCTGGAGCCCGGCATCACGTCGAGGCGTGTCGACATCGAACCCCTCAGTTAGGAGGACGTTCCTGTGATCGTTTCGCGGCCCGTCCGATTGCTCAGCTAACTGTGAGTCGCGCAACCCCGTGTTAGCGCGACCTCAGGAAACATACGGAGATCCATCCCGCGAATATCCCGAGGACAGCGGCCGAGCGCTGCTCAGGGTGGCGTACGGCTGCGCATGACCGGAACGATCAACGGCGTCCGACCGGGGCGAATCCGCTGGTCAGACGCCGTTTCACGAGGTCGAGCGGAGAGCGTGGTGTTCTGGTTCAGGACATAGGAAACGGGTGTTGTCTCCGAGACATAGGAAACTCTGGCGGAGCATGTCTCCGGAGATAGGAAGCACAGAGAGTTAGAACCTGCGGGCGGTCGACAGTCGGCCCGTGTCGAAGGCCAGACTCATCATCACGGCGGTCGTCGTCGAGGGCCGCTCACAAGCAGAGGTCGCCCGCTCCTACGGCGTCTCCAAAGGCTGGGTGTCCCCGAGCCGAACAAGCGACCACGATCGTCCTACATTCGCTTCCAAGCCGAGCAGCCGAACGAGACCTGGCAAGCCGACTTCACCCACTACCGCCTGGCCGACGGCACCGACGCCGAGATCCTCACCTGGCTGGACGACCACTCCCGCTACGCCCTGTCGGTGACCGCCCACCCCCGTGTAACCGGCCCGATCGTGCGCGACACCTTCCGCCACGCGGTGGCCGCCCACGGCGTGCCCGCCTCCACCCTCACCGACAACGGCATGGTGTTCACCACCCGCCTGGCCGGCGGCCGCAGCGGCCGCAACGCCTTCGAACACGAACTGCGCCGCCTGCACGTCACCCAGAAGAACTCCACCCCCAACCACCCCACCACCTGCGGAAAAGTCGAACGCTTCCAGCAGACGATGAAGAAGTGGCTGCGCGCCCAGCCCGACCAGCCCGCCACCATCAGCGACTTACAGACCCTCATCGACTGCTTCGTCGACGTCTACAACCACCACCGCCCCCACCGATCGTTGCCCCACCGCGCCACGCCCGCCGCGGCCTACAACACCCGGCCCAAGGCCCAACCGGCCGGCAGCCGCGACGGCGACACCCACACCCGCGTCCGACACGACCGCGTCGACCACACCGGCGTCGTCACCCTGCGGATCGGCGACCGGCTCCACCACATCGGCATCGGACGAACCCACGCCCGAACCCACGTCATCCTGCTCGTCGACGATCTCCACATCCGGGTCGTCGCCACCATCACCGGAGAACTGCTCCGCGAGCTGATCACCAACCCCACCCGCGACTACCAACCCCAGTACACAAAGAAACCCCCGAACCCGTAGGTTCGAGGGTTTCCGATGTCCTGCGACATCACAGAGCGGAGAGCGTGGGATTCGAACCCACGAGACCGGTCACCCGGCCTAGCGGTTTTCAAGACCGCCGCCATCGTCCACTAGGCGAGCTCTCCCCGGCGCCTCACCGGCTGGAGGGCGCCACGCAGCAGCCTAGCCTCTCACTCGCGGGCACGTGACCGCGACCACGAAAGAGATCATCCCGCCCTTCCAGCCGCCTACAGGTGGTCCGGAATCTCGGAGAACCTACGCTCGGACAGCGCCTGCGGACCGGCGAAGCCGTCGCCCACGGAGGCGGCCAGGCGGAGGTAGGCGTCCCGGGTCGTCTGCTGGAGCCGGTCCAGGTCGATCTCCGCCCCCTCTTCCAGGTGGGGGTCGTACGGCACGCGGACCACGGTGCGGCAGCGGGCGGCGAAGTGAGCCTCCAGCTTGTCGAGGTCCACTGTGGACTTCGACCGGGGCCGTACGCTGCACAGCACCACGGTGGCGGCCCGGACGAGGTCGCCGTAGTGGTGCGCCTCCAGCCAGTCCAGCGTGGCCGAGGCCGCGCGGGCGCCGTCCACGGACGGCGAACTGACCAGCACGATCTGGTCGGCCATGCCGAGCACGCCCGACATGGCGGAGTGCAGGAGACCGGTGCCGCAGTCGGTGATGCAGATGGAGTAGAAGTTCTCCAGCACCTGCGCCACCGCGTGGTAATCCTTGGCGCTGAACGCCTCCGACACCGACGGGTCGCGGTCCGACGCCAGGATCTCCAGCCGCGAGGGCGTCTGCGACGTGAAAGCCCGGATGTCGACGTACCGCTTGATCTGCGCGCGCTCGTTCAGCAGGTCGCGTACGGTGGCCGCCGTCTCCAGCTCGACCTTGTCGGAGAGCGTTCCACGGTCGGGGTTGGCGTCGACGGCGATGACGCGGTCGCCGCGCACCTGCGCGAGCGTGGCGCCGAGACCGACTGTCGTCGTGGTCTTGCCCACGCCGCCCTTGAGGCTGAGCACGGCGACCCGATGGTGGCCGGTGGCGACGGGCGTGCGGGCGCGCTGCACGAGTTCACGGCGTCGCCGCACCTCCGGGGCCTCGCCCGGCTTGATCAGTCCGGCCGACGCCTTGTAGACCAGCCGCCGCCAGCCCGTTGCGGGAGTGTTCCTCCGCCCCCTCAGCAAAGTGACCGGGTCGAGGCTGTCGGCGGTCGGCTTGGACCCTGCCGCCTTCGACCCTGTCGTACGCGCCGGCGAGCTGAAGGCGGAGGCGGGAGGAGCCGGGCGGCGCGCGGTCTGGTACGCCTCCCGCTCCGCCACCGCGTCCCGTTCCACCGCGTCCCGTTCCATCGAGGGCGCCTGCTCGGGTGCGGGGCTCGGCGCCGGCGCACGCTCAGGCGCACGCTCGGGCGCGGGCGTAGGAGCGGGTGGCGGCGCGGGCGTAGGCGCGGGCGCCGCGACAGGACCAGGCTCGTACGGCTTCCGCTCCTCGGCGGCCAGGTCCTCCCGCAGCGAGCCGGTGAAACGGCCGTCCGTGAATTCAGGCGCGGTCTCGGCCCGCGCAGGGCCGAAGGGCCGCGCGGGAGGCTCCTCCGGCTCGGCGGCGCGTTCCTGCTGTGCGGGCGGCACGGGTACGGCCGGCTCCAGCCAACCCCGCAGAGGCTCCTGCGACGAGGACGGCTCGCCGGAGGCCGGTGGGGCGTAGGGCGTGACGGACTCGCTGCCGGAGAAGGCCCTGACGTTGTAGGAGTCGGTGTCCGCGGGGGAACCGGGGATGACGCCGCCGCCGAAGCCCTGTTCGCCGAACAGGGGGGTGGTGAAGGACGAGGAACCGCCCGGCGGCGGAGTGGGGTGGCCGTCGTCGTCCGACTCCTGGTCGACGCTCGGCGACTCCGCCGTCGCCTCCTGGGGCTCCGGTTTCGCGTCGAAAGACGGACCGAATGACGTCGCGAAGGACGACCCGGCCGATCGATCCGGCGCCTGTCCGTAGGACGACTCGGATCCCGGCTCGTAGGACGACTCGGACGCCGAGCCGTAGGAGGTTTCGAACGACGGAGCGCTGACGGGCCCGGTGGACGTGGCGGACGCCTCCTGTGGCTCACCCAGGGCGGTGCCCTGCCTGGACGCCTCCGAACCGAATGCGGTGCCCTCCCCGGACTCGTCCGAAGCGGCCGGCGCGTCCTCGCTCTCCTCCGAGGACGGGAGCTCGGGCCTGGTCACGAAGGCCGTGTCGCCGAAGCCCGAATCACTTAGGCCGGCGTCACGGAAACCGCTGTCACCGAAGGCCGTCTCGCCGTAGCCCGATTCGGAGCCGTACACAGCCCCAAATCCGGACTTTTCGCCACTTTCGTACCCAAAACTGCCCGAATAGCCGCCGAAGGTGGACTCCCGGATAGGACTGGTGGCGGACGCCTCGGCGGCCTCCGAGGTCTCGAAGGTCTCCGCGTCCTCCCGCGACAGGGCGCCGTACGCGGAGCCGGTCGCGCTGTCTGCGGCGCCGCGAAGCAGCCCGCCGGAGGCGGGCTCGGCCGGGACGAGGCTCCAGGGGTCGGCGGGGTACGGGGACGCGGGTTCGGGGTCGGCGGGCGGCGGCGGTGGAGCGGCGAGGGTGGCGGAGGTGACCGCGCTGACCGCTATCTCCACCTCGTCGGGCATCTCCTTGATCGCGTCGAGCCACGCGAGCTGGTCCTCGAGAGAATGGGGATCCTCACGATCATGTCTCGCCACCGTGTACCCCCTCGGGCTGGGCTAATGGGGTAGCAAACACATTGCAGATTAGCGCCACGTAACCCGGTGAATACGGGCAACTGCCGAGTTCTCCGCCACGCTACTTTAGGTCACATGCGTGCGATAGTGATTTCCGAACCCGGTGGACCTGAGGTTTTGGCCTGGCAGGAAGTGCCCGACCCGCGTCCCGCCGCAGGTGAGGTGGTCATCGACGTCGCCGCGTCGGCCGTCAACCGGGCGGACCTGCTCCAGCGCCGCGGCTTCTACCCGCCGCCGCCCGGCGCCTCCGAGATTCCCGGGCTGGAGTGCTCCGGAGTGATCATAGAGGTCGGTGAGAGCGTCCCGCACCTCGCGCCGGGCGACCGGGTCTGCGCCCTGCTCGCCGGCGGCGGATACGCCGAACGGGTGGCGGTCCCCTGGCAGCAGGTGATGCCGGTGCCGGAGGGGATCGCGCTGGACGAGGCCGCCGGCCTCCCCGAGGTCGCCTGCACGGTGTGGTCGAACGTGTTCATGACCGCCCGCCTGAGGAAGGGCGAGACCCTGCTCGTCCACGGCGGCGCGAGCGGCATCGGCACCATGGCCATCCAGCTCGCCAAGGCGTACGGCTCCCGCGTGCTCGTGACGGCGGGCTCGCCGGAGAAGATCGAGCGGTGCCGCGAGCTGGGCGCGGACGAAGCCGTGAACTACCGCGAGGAGGACTTCGCCGAGCGGTTCGAGGGCCGGGCCGACGTCATCCTCGACATCATCGGCGCGAAGTATCTGCCGGGGAACCTCCGCGCCCTCGCCACCGGCGGACGGCTGGTCGTCATCGGCATGCAGGGCGGCACGAAGGGCGAGCTCGACCTCGGCATGCTGCTCGCCAAGCGGGCGGCGGTCCACGCGACCGCCCTGCGCAGCCGGTCGGCCGACGACAAGGGCGTGATCTGCCGCGGCGTCGTCGACAACGTCTGGCCGCTGGTCGCGGCCGGGTCCGTACGGCCCGTGGTGCACGAGCGGATCCCCCTCGACCAGGCCGCCCGCGCCCACCAGGCGCTCGAAGAAGGGGAACACGTCGGCAAACTCCTGCTGGTCAGGTGAGTTAGGTTGGATCGGGTCGGGAGTGCCTGACGACGCCGCCCCGTCGCACGGCAGGGCCATGGTTCGGCAGGCACGACCTGGCACGGTGTGCCCCAGCGGAGCGAATCAGGAGTTGTAAGCGATCGATGAACGCAGACGAGAGCACGCCGCAGATCGTGGTCGTGGGGCCGCAGGGCCTTTCGGTCTCCGGCGGCAACGGTAAGGGCGAGCACGAGGAGCGGTCCGTCGCCGACCTGGTGGAGCAGCCCGCCAAGGTGATGCGGATCGGCAGCATGATCCGCCAGCTGTTGGAGGAGGTGCGGGCGGCTCCTCTCGACGAGGCCAGCCGCAAGCGGCTCAAGGACATCCACCAGAGCTCCATAAAGGAGCTCGAGGAGGGCCTGGCGCCCGAACTGGTCGAAGAGCTGGAACGGTTGTCCCTGCCGTTCAGCGACGAGAGCGGCACCGCGCCCAGTGACGCGGAGCTGAGGGTCGCGCACGCCCAGCTCGTCGGCTGGCTGGAGGGCCTGTTCCACGGCATCCAGACCACGCTGTTCGCCCAGCAGATGGCCGCCCGGGCGCAACTGGAGCAGATGCGCCGCGCACTCCCCGGCGGCATGGGCCAGGCCGTTCAGGACGACCAGGGCCACCGCGCGGGCGGCCCCTACCTCTAGACCCCCCGGTACCCGCTGACTCAGAACAGGGTCTCGAGCACGACCGCCACACCGTCGTCGTTGTTGGCCGCCGTCACGTGATCGACGGCGGCCAGCACGTCGGGGTGGGCGTTCGCCACCGCGTACGAGGTGCCGGCCCAGGTCAGCATCGGCAGGTCGTTCGGCATGTCGCCGAACGCGACCACCTCTGCGGGCTTGATCCCCCGCTCCTCGGCCAGCGTGGCCAGCGCCGTGGCCTTCGTCACACCGTGCGCGCTCATCTCGATCAGCGCCCGCCCGCTGGAGTGGGTCGGGGTCACGATGTCACCGACGATCTCCACCACCCCGCGGTGCAACTCGTCGGGGTCCATCGAGGGATGCTGCGCGAGCAGCTTGGCGCACGGCCGGGCCGTCAGCGCCGAGATCGCCAGCTCCCGGCCGAAGGACAGCTCCCGGGCGTCCCACCCGCCCAGCGGGTAGTCGGCCTCGTGCGCGAAGCCCCCCTCGTACTCGACGGAGAACGTGAGATCCGGCACATGCCGCCGCAGGCGGGCGACGCACTCCTCGAGGATGTCGGCCGCGATCAGGTGCGACTCGACGATCTCCTCGGTGTGGAGGTCGTACACGAGCGCGCCGTTCGCGCAGATCGCGAGCCCGCGGTGCCGTACGGCTCCCGCGACGGTGTGCATCCACCGCGGCGGCCGCCCGGTGACGAAGACGAGGGTGCCGCCCGCCTCCTCCACCTGGGCGAAGGCGGCGGCCGTACGAGGAGAGATCGTGCCGTCGGTGCGCAGAGCTGTGCCGTCGAGGTCTGTGGCGACGAGGCGGGGGCAGGTCATGACAGGTTCCAGTGTGCACCGAGATACGCCATGGCATGTCCTCGGCCACCCCCCGGGCGAGAAATCTCCCCCAGACGTGGAACACCAACGGGCTACATAGTGTTAGATGTGAAGGCGTTGTATTAGCTGTTCCCGTAGCGAAAACCAGTTTGACTGTATGAGCCACCCGGGGAGCTGTGCGACACACCCGGGGTCCACGAGGTGTGGTCCCCAAGATTCACTTCCTTAGGGAGAGCAGTAATGGCTCAGGGAACCGTCAAGTGGTTCAACGCTGAGAAGGGCTTCGGCTTCATCGCACCGGACGGCGGCGAGCCCGACGTGTTCGTGCACTTCTCCGCGATCACGGGCAGCGGCTACCGCAACCTGGAGGACGGCCAGCGGGTCGAGTTCGAGGTCATCGCCGGTCCGAAGGGTCCGCAGGCTTCGAACGTCCGCGGCCTCTGACCTGACGTGACGAAGGCGGGGCTCGCCTGGCGAGCCCCGCCTTTCGCATGCCCGGGGGCGCTCATGCCGGGCGGAGCGGGACCGCCGGGCCCCGGAGCCTGACGCGAGGTCGCACCGGAGGAGAGCCGGGCCCGGCCGGCCGCGAGCGGCGGGGCCGATGCCGGCCGGACAACCGAAAGCCTTCGCGCGTGAAAGTTTCACTCGCGCGGCCTTCTCCGCGCGCAAATCGCGTCCGAACTGAGAGATTTACATCACACCTGACGCCCCTGCCGCCAAGGGCGGCTTTCGCACTCTCTGGGGCCCTCGGCCGCACTTTCCGTCACCAGGGCCGGTCGGCGCCCCGCGCGAATCCCAGCAGCCGGGACTTTCTCACGATGAGACACGAAGACCTCCGGACCTGGCGGTCGCCCGCCACGCCGGAGGTCCCTCGTGGGCAGTCCGCTAACGAGACAGCGGCTCCAGGACGTCGAGCCCCACGTACGGCCGCAGCGCCTTGGGCACGACCACCGAGCCGTCGGCCTGCTGGTGGTTCTCCAGGATCGCCACGATCCAGCGGGTGGTCGCGAGCGTGCCGTTGAGGGTGGCCACGTGCTGCGGCCTGCCGTCCTCGTCCCGGAAGCGCACCTTCAGGCGACGGGCCTGGAAGTCGGTGCAGTTGGAGGTGGAGGTGAGCTCACGGTAGCGGCCCTGCGTGGGCACCCAGGCCTCGCAGTCGTACTTGCGCGCCGCCGACGAGCCGAGGTCGCCGCCCGCCACGTCGATCACGCGGTAGGGGACCTCGACCTTCTCGAGCATCTCCTTCTCCCAGGCCAGGAGCCGCAGGTGCTCCTCGTGGGCGTCCTCGGGACGGCAGTAGGAGAACATCTCCACCTTGTCGAACTGGTGCACCCGGATGATCCCCCGGGTGTCCTTGCCGTACGACCCGGCCTCGCGGCGGAAGCAGGACGACCATCCGGCGTACCGCAGCGGCAGCGACGCCCGGTCGAGGATCTCGTCGGAGTGGTAGGCCGCGAGCGGCACCTCGCTGGTGCCGACCAGGTAGAGATCGTCGGCCTCCAGCCGGTAGACCTCGCTCGCGTGGGCGCCGAGGAAGCCGGTGCCCGCCATCGCCTCGGGCTTGACCAGCACGGGCGTGATCATCGGCGTGAAGCCGGCCTCGACGGCCTGCTGGATCGCCATGTTCAGCAGCCCGAGCTGGAGCCGCGCGCCGACGCCCTTGAGGAAGAAGAACCGGGCGCCGGAGACCTTGGCCCCGCGCTCGGTGTCGATCGCGCCGAGCAGCTCGCCCAGCTCGACGTGGTCGCGGGGCTCGAAGTCGAAGACCGGCTTCTCGCCGACCTCCTCCAGCACCACGTAGTCGTCCTCGCCGCCGGCGGGCGCGCCCGCCTCGACGATGTTCGGCACGGTGATCAGCAGCTCGTCGAGCTCACTCGCCAGCGCGGCGGCCTCGGCCTCGGCCGCCTTCACCTGCGCGGCCAGTTCCTTCGCGCGGTCGAGCAGCGCCTGGCGCTCGTCCCCGGACGCGCGGGACACCGACTTGCCGATGCTCTTCTGCTCGGCGCGCAGCGACTCGAAGTTGTTGAGCGCGGCACGGCGGCGCTCGTCGAGCGACAGCAGGGTCTCCACGACCGAATCGTCCTCGCCGCGGACGCGCTGCGACGCCCGGAGCCGGTCAGGGTCCTCACGAAGGGTTCGCAGGTCAATCACGGCTCAAAGGCTACCGGAGCCGGTGTGGCTTCCGCCCGTCAAGCGCGACCGGCGCGGATCTTCGCGAGCCAGTCGGCGGCCTCGGCGAAGGCCGCGTCCGCCGTACCCTCCTTGATCTGCGTGAGAACCCGGTCGGCGCGCGGATAGCTGCCGAGGAAGCGCACCTCGTCGCAGAGCCGGTGCAGGCCGGCGACGGCCTCCCCGACGCGGGCGTCGGCGATGTGGCCCTCGAGATCGAAGTGGAAGAAGTAGCGGCCGATGCCGTCCCCGGTGGGACGCGACTCGATGCGGGTCAGGTTGACCCCGCGGACCGCGAACTCGCTCAGCATCTCCAGCAGCGCGCCCGGGTGGTCGTCGCGGAGGAAGGCCACGAGCGAGGTGCGGTCTGCTCCGGTGGGCTCGGACAGCCGCCCCGGACGGTTCACCTTGATGAACCGGGTGACGGTGTCGGAGCGGTCGCCGATGTTCGAGGCGATCGCGTCCAGCGCGTAGTACTCCCCGGCGATGGCCGGGCTGATCGCCGCGTCGTACGGAGACTCGGGAGAGGCGACCTCCTGGGCGGCGGCGGCCGTCGACGACGCCGCGATCACCACGGCGCCGGGCAGCTCACGCTCGATGTACCCACGGCACTGCGTGTGGGCCGCCGGGTGGGTGATGACCCGCTTGATCTGCCCCAGCTCGGTGCCGGGCCGCACCAGCAGGGAGAACTCGACCGGAAGCAGCCACTCGCCGGTGATGTGGAGCGGCCTGCCCCCGGCCAGCTCGTCGAGGGTCTGCGTGATCGCCCCCTCCACCGAGTTCTCCAGCGGGACGACCGCGCCGTCCGCCTCACCGTCGCGGGCGGCGTCGAGCGCGGCTCCGACGTTGGCGCAGGGCAGGCGCTCGGCGTCCGGCTCCAGGAGTCGCAGGGCCGCCTCACAGAAGGTGCCCTGAGGCCCCAGGTACGCGAGCTTCGACATGCCCTCAAGGGTATCCGCAGGTTCGTGTGGCGAGCATGCGGAAACGCCCTCTGTGGAAAACCGTACGATCCCGCTTGCCCTGTGGACGGCCCGCGTCGGCGCTGGTCAGCGGGGACCCGGTGCGTCAGCGGGAGACACGGTGCGTCAGCGGGGGACGCGGTGCCTCAGCGGGAGACCTGAGACCTGGTGCCTCAGCGGGGGACGCGGGTGCGTCAGCGGGGGACGCTGCGCGTCAGCGGGGGACACGATGCGGCTCGGCCTCGGGCCCGATGCCGAGTCTGGCGGCCCACACGGCGTGCTCCTCCTCCGGCGACAGCGGCTGCACTCCCTTCCCTCCGCGTACGGCACGGGCGTACGTGCGGGTCTCGGTGCGTCCGTTGATCGACGTCAGCACGATCCCGTCGCCGAAGCCGTTGATGAGCGCGACCGAGAACGACAGCCTGCCGGTCATCTCGTCGAGCGCGTCGTACCGGTACAACGCCACGTCGCGGATCGCCCTGCTGTCCACCTGTCCCTCGACGGCGGCCCGCCTGGCGAGGACGTCCAGGCACTCCCGCACACTGCGGCGGGCGGCGCGCAGCGCGATCAGGCCGACGGCCACGCCGGTCGCACCCGCCAGGACACCGGCCATCTCCACAACGGTAACCAGCACGGCACCGAGCGTAATGAGTCGGTCAAGTCGCCGCAGCGGGAACGGCGACAGCGGCCCGCCGTCGCGGCAACCAGGAGCCGAGGAGCCAGACCAGGCCGATCGCGCCGAGCCCGAACGCGTTCTGCACGATCTTCCCCGCGACCGGGCTGAGCACGGGGATCTCCAGCGCCTTGAGCGCCACTCCCCACCACGGGATGGGCAGCACGTAGTACAGCCACACGCCCGCCGCGACCAGCAGCCGGACCGGATCGCGCCCCGACCCCGCGAGGGCCGCGAGCACGACCACGACCCAGGCGATGTGGTGGATCCAGGCCACCGGCGACAGCAGCACCGCCATCAGCCCGGTGAGCGCCACCGCGGTCGTCACGTCGCCGTCCAGGTGTGCCCGGCGGGCGCGGCGGAAGCCGTACCAGCCGATCGCGGCGACGGCGGCGAGCCAGACGACCGAGGTCAGCCAGTCAGGCAGGTAGAGCCTGAGCAGCATGCCGCGCAGCGACTGGTTGGTGGTGGCGGCGTTGGCGCCCAGCCGCTCGGAGTCGAGCAGCGCCCCGAACCAGAAGTCCCGGGCGTCGTCGAAGATCACCAGGAACGGCAGCAGCGTGAGCAGGGCCGCCGTGAACACCGCCATGAGGAAGGCCCTGCGCTCTGCAGTGCCGCCCTCCCGGGGCGGGAACGCGGTGAACGCCAGGTAGACGAGGAACACGCCGGGGGTGAGCTTCACGGCGGTCGCGAGGCCGATCAGCATCCCCCGTGGCCACCACGGCCTGCGCGCCACGCAGTCGAGCAGGCACAACGCCAGGAGGAACAGATCCACCTGGCCGAACCTGAACTGGTCCCTGATCGGCATGAGATACGTGCACGCGGCGCACAGCACGGCGAACAGCAGCGGCGCGGCCAGGGCGCCGCGTACACCGTCCAGGAAGGCCCGGAAGGCGTGCCGGACGGTCACGGCGAGGACGGCGACGATGGCGGCCGTCCACACCCACTGCGCGACCGGCCACGACATCAGGGCGAGCGGCACCGCCAGCATGGCGGCCACCGGCGGGTAGGTGAACGGCAGCAACTGGGGAGCCGGCGTGATCACGTCGTAGACGGGCAGGCCCCGCAGCAGCGCCCAGCCGCCCGTACGGTAGACGTCCAGGTCCACCAGACGCTGGTCCTCCGGATTGGTCAGCCAGTAGGCGATGAGCGGCGCGGCCGCGGCGGCCACCGCCACGAGGGCGAGCGCCCACGCCCAGGCGGGCCGGCGGGCCCCGGCGATCCGGCCAGTCGTCATGATTAGGCAGGTTACCGTGGAGGACCGCGGCCGCACCGTCGTCGATCATGAGGAGCGCGGAACAGTGCCACCTGGTTCAGCACCGCCTCCGGCCGGCCCGGCGAACCGGCCCGCCCGGCGTGGTGCGCTTGCGGGGCTCTTCGCGTCGCTGCTGATGCTCCTCGTCGCGGCCCTCGTCCTGCCCGCCGCTCCCGCGTCGGCGTCGGGACGGGCCGCCGCCGTGACGGGCCGGGTCGTGCTGATCGGGGTGCCCGGGCTCCGCTGGGACGACCTCGACCCGCGGCGGACCCCCGCGCTGTGGGATCTGGCCGGCCGCGGCTCCAGCGGGTCGCTGTCCACGAGGGCCGTCCCCCCAGAGGGGCTGCCGGTGACCTGCCCGGCCGCCGGATGGCTCACGGTGTCCGCGGGCCAGCGGGCGGGGGCTCCGGGCCCGGGCTGCGCGCCCCTCCCCGGACCCGTCGGCGCCGCCGGCGGCACGGCGACGATCCCGGACTGGTCCGAACTGGTCGCCGTGCAGCGGGCCGGCCCCTTCAAGGCCCGGCTCGGGCTCCTCGCCGACGCCGTGACCGCCGCCGGGGGACGGATCGCGGCCATCGGCCCGGGGGCGGCCCTGGCCGCCGCCGACTCCTCCGGCAGGGTCGCGACGTACGCCGCGACCCCCGCCGCACTGCCGGACTTCACGCCGTACGCCCTCGTCGTCGCCGAGGCGGCGGGGATCACCGGCGCCGAAACCGACGGGCAGGCGCGCCGGGAGGCCGTGAGCGCGGCCGACCGGACCGTCGCGGAGGTGCTCGCCAAGATGCCCGCCGGCTCGGCCGTGCTCGTGGCGGGGCTGTCCGACTCCCCCGGCCGCGGCGAGGGCTCCACCGCCCACCTGCACGTCGCGATCGCCGCGGGCGGGCCGTACGGGCACGGGTGGCTGACCGCCGCATCGACCCGGCAGCGGGCACTGGTCACTATCACCGATGTCACGTCGACGGTCACCCACCTGCTCGGCGTCCCCACGCCCGAGGGCGCGGTCGGCAGGCCGTGGTCGGGCGACGGCGCGGCGCCGCCCGTGGCCGAGGCGGCCCGCGAGCTCGCCGACGCCGACCTGGCGAGCCAGATGCTCAGGGAGGTCAGGGAGCCCTTCTTCATCACGCTGGTCGCCGCGCAGTTGCTCTTCTACGCCCTGGCCGCGGTCGTGGTCAGGCGTCACCGGCGGATGCTCACCACCACGCGGGTGGTGGCGACGGTCAGCGGCGCCCTCCCGGTGTCGATCTTCCTGGCGCAGCTCGTGCCGTGGTGGGCCTTCGCGCACCCGATGCCCGCCCTGCTCGGCACGATCCTGGCCTTCGCCGCCCTGGTGACGGGGCTCGCGTACGCCGGGCCGTGGCGCCGCCACGTGCTGGGCCCGCCGGCCGTGGTCGCCGGGGTCAGCTCGCTCGCGCTCCTCGCCGACGTGGTGACGGGCTCGCGGCTGCAGGTGAACGCGGTGGCCGGGTACGAGCCCGTGACCGGCGGCCGGTTCTACGGCTTCGGCAACATGGCCTTCGCCGTCTACTCGACGGGCACGATCCTGCTCCTGGCGGCCGTCGCCCACGCGCTGCGCGGTCGGCCGAGGCTCGCCGTGGCCGTCTGCACGGCGTACGGCCTGCTCGCGATCGCGGGGGACGGCTGGCCGACGTGGGGCGCGGACTTCGGCGGGGTGCCGTCGTTCGTCCTGGGCGTGGCGGTGTGCGTGCTGATGGCCGCGGGCGGGCGGGTGTCGGTCCTCCGGCTCGGGCTGATCGCCGCGGCGGGGGTCGTGCTCATCGCGGTGATCGCGGTGCTCGACTGGCTGCGGCCCGCCGACCGGCGTACCCACCTGGGGGCCTTCGTCCAGCAACTCGTCTCCGGCGAGGGTGGTTCGGTCGTCGGGCGCAAGCTCGGGGCGATGCTCCACACGCTGGGCAACCTGCCGCTGACGCTGCTGTCGCTGGTCGCGCTGGCGTTCCTGTTCCTCGTGCTGGCCCGGCCGTCGCGGTGGGGCGCCGCCGCGCTCAGCCTGGCGTACGAACGGGTCCCGGAGTTGCGGGCCGGGCTGATCGGCGCGCTGACCGCGGCGTTCGCCGGGTTCCTGATCAACGACTCGGGGATCGCGATCCCGGCGATGGCCCTGACGGTCGCGGTGCCGCTGGCGCTCGCGGCGTCCGTACGCGCGCTGCAGACCGCGCCGCCCACCACAACAGCGCGATCGTCAGCGCCAGCAGAAGCGAAGGCGCCACCCAGGCCCTGACCACGTCGACGAGCCACCCCAGGTCGTGCGGCTGATCCGCCTGGCGCGCGGGCAGGTAGGCCAGCGAGAGCACGGCGAGCCGGGCGACCAGGAACGCCTCCAGGCCCGGCCAGGCGACCAGGGCCAGCAGCGCGAACCCCAGCCCGTCGTACCACGGCAGCGCGTACGGCGTGGCGAACAGCCAGGCCACGGCGACGGCGAGGGCGACCGCCGGCCCCTCACGGTCCGCGGCCGGGCGTCCCCGCACCAGGAGGACGGCGAGCGCGGCCAGCAGGAGCAGCGACCCGGCCTGGATCCACGCCCGGTAGGCCCCGGGACCGAACAGCGCCTGCAGCGCCCTCTGCGCGAGCTTCCACGGCGTGGCGAGCGAGACCGACTTGCTGGCGTTCAGCAGCTGGTCGAGCGCGTGGGGCCCGGCCAGCAGGTACGCCACGAGCACGGTCAGCGTCGCCAGCCCGGCGACCAGGGCGAGCCGCCGGGGGCTCCTGCGCAGCTCCCACGCCGTGCCCAGCGCCACCACGCCCACGGTGGCCTTGACCGCGACGCCCAGGCCGAGCGGCACGCCCCGGCGGGCGGCCAGCCCGGCCACGACGAACGCGATGGCCACGGTGTCGAGGTGCATCCCGGCCACGAGCTCGTAGACGACCAGCGGGTTGGCCGTCCACAGCAGGGCCGCGCGGCGCTGCCGTACGGGATCGCCGGCGGCGGCCCGGTGGAGCAGCAGGCCGGTGGCGACGAACGCGGCGGCGTTGACCAGGGCCATCACGAAGACCGTCAGCCGGACCGACTCGCCTCCCGCGTGGCTCGCCAGCGCCTGCACAGCCGTCGCGACCGGACCGTACACGCTGGGCGTCCTGGTCCACTCCTCCACCCGGCCGACGACGGGATCGGCGGGCAGGTCGGCGGGCACGGTCACGTACGGGTCGTAGCCGAGGGCCGCCATCCGGCCGTACGCCGCGTAGTTGAGGTGGTCGGCCGACCCGGAGGGCGGCAGGAACGCGAGGACCGCGGCGGCGGCGCACCCGGCGACGACCAGCGTGCGCGCCCGCGGCATCCGGCCGGGGTACGCGAGGCCGGCGGCCAGGCCGAGCGCGCCGAGCACGAGCGCCGCGGCGGCCAGGGCGACGACGAGGTGGCCGCCCGGCGCGAGGCCGAGGGAGTAGGGAGGCTGCCACGGCCGCCCAGGGAGTCCGGGCACCATCGCGGACGGCCCGAGGGCGCCGATCGTGATCGTCAGGAGGATCGACAGGCCGCCGGCGGCCGGGGCCAGCCGGGCGGCGGTCCGCGCGCGCCCCCGAGAATCCACTCGAGAATTCCACCACATCGGCCCGCGACGCCGGCGAAGTCACCGGTCCCGGCCTGCCGGGCGCGCGCCGCCGCAGCGGCTCAGCGGCCCGGCTCAACGGCGCGGCTCGACGGCGCGGCTCAGCGGCCCGGCTCAACGGCCCGAATCAACGAATCAACGAATCAACGAATCAACGGCTCCGCGCACTCAGCGGCTCAGCGGCTCAGCGGCGCGGCGGGCGGAGGGCGGAGCGTGCCTGGCCCACGGCGGGCTCGCGGGCGGCGAGGGCCAGGCCGACGTCGCGCAACTGCCGGGCCCTGTGCAACTGGGAGCGCCAGTCGGTGCCGGTCGCCCGGTGCGACATCTCGACCTCGACCTCGACCACCCGGAAACCCTTCCTCAGCAGGTCGACGGTCAGGCCGGTCTCGACGCCGAAACCGTGCGCGAGCGGCCGGCCCGCCTCGAACGCGGCCCGGGTGAGACACCGCTGCCCGTTGAGCGGCTGGGTGGCCTCCCAGCCGGTGAGCCGCTTGATGCCGTCACGGGCCAGCCGTACGACCATGCCGTGCCCGCCGAGCTTGACCCTGGTCGTGAACGCCGCGACGGTCATGTCGGCCTCGCCGTCACGCACCGGCGTAATCAACGGGAGGGCCGCCGCCGCGGTCTCACCCAGGTCGGCGTCGAGGAACAGCAGGTGCCGGGGATGCTCCTCGTCGAGGAGGCGCACGGCCTCGGCCCCGCTCTCCATCGCCGCGGCCTTGCCCCGGTTGCGGCTGTGCCGTACGACCCGGGCGCCCGCCGCCCTGGCCACCCGGCCGGTCTCGTCGGACGAGCCGTCGTCGACCACGACCACGAGATCCACGCCGGGCAGCTTCAGGGCGGCGGTCACGGTGGCGCCGATCCGGTCGGCCTCGTCCTTCGCCGGGATCACCACCGCGGTGTCCGGCTCGGGCAGTGCCATTTCCCCCATGCGCCTAGCCCTGGTGCTCGGCCGTGAGCAGATCGGCGGGCACCGTGTCGTGCACGGTGAACACCGAGTCCAGCCCGGTGACCTGCAGAATCTTGCGTACCGCCGGTCTCGGCGCCGCCACCTCCAGCGTGCCGCCCCGCTCGCGCAGCCGCTTGAGCGCCGACAGCAGCACGTTCATGCCGGTGGAGTCGCAGAACTCCACTCCGGACATGTCGATGACCACCCGGTCCGGCCCGGTCTCCAGCAGGCGGGTGAACTCCCCCTGCAGCCGGGGCGCGGTATATAGGTCGATTTCGCCGAAGACGGCCATGACGGCCTGACCGGCGTGGGATTGCGTCGCGACTTTGAGCTCCACGAGGCGCACACTAGCGTCGTCCCGGCCTCGGGTCACGCTCCATCGGATTCGTCGAAGAGTCGTCCGCCCTTTGTCCCCGATTCCGGCCCCATGCAAACGGTGAGTGCGCGAAGCTTGACGCTATGCGACACCGGCGTCGCCGGATGGAGGGCCCGGAACCTCCGCGTCTTGGTCGTCACTTCGCAAAGGAGGGCGGGCGCCGAGCACAGCGGGCCCGAGAGCAGATGAACACTGAGATACCCGAGGATCCCCAGCGCCGCGTGCTGCGCGAGCATCTGGAGACCATCCAGGTGCGCACCGAGAAGGCCTCGTCGTGGCGCGAGGCGGCCGAGCCGCTGCGCGGCCTGGTCAACCGCGAGGGGTACGTCCCGGTCAGCGCCCGCCTGGCGACCGAGGACCTCGACTTCCTCGCGGAGGCCCGCGAGGAGCTGCTGAGCTTCTCCGAGCTCGGCATCCGGCTGCTCGACCTGCACCAGCCCAGGGACGCGGGCGGCATCTCGAGCGACCCGGCCAACCCGATCCTGCGGTGCCGGAGCTGCATGTGGCGCTGGCCGTGCCCGACGTTCCGGGCCATGGCGGAGGCGTTCGCCCCGCGCCGTCGGGAGGCCGCCCCCGACATCCCCCCGTGGCGCGGCCAGCTGGAGCCCCAGGGCGAACCGTGACCTCGCCGGCCTGCGCTTTCCTGCGGCTTCGCGCGGCGCCAAGAGCCGGCGAAGTCGTCGTTAAGCGACCGCCATGGAGGCGCTCCTAACTTCCCCTGTGTAAGGGCCGGCGTACGGAGACGTACGCCGGCCGACACAGGAGAGGACCGCAGGGCCCGGACGCGGAAGGGCCTTCAGGTCCTGGATGGGAAGAGCGTCATGAAAGTGGTCTACAAGGTCCTGGCCTCACTCGTCGCCGCCGAGGTCGCCGTGCAGGCGATGATGGTCGTCCTCGGCGACGCAGGCCTGTTCAAGTACGTCGAGCAGGGCGGCGTGATCGACAAGGCGACCGCGGAGAGCGGGGGGATCCAGTTCCCCGAGTTCTTCGCCTTCGTGGTCCACGGCGTGAACGGGATGATGGTCATCCCTGTGATCGCGCTGCTCCTGCTGATCTCCTCGTTCTTCGCCAAAATCCCCGGGGCGGTCAAGGGGGCCGCCCTCGTGGTCCTGCTCGTCGTGGTCCAGGTCTCCCTCGGTCTCCTCGGCCACCAGATTCCCGCTTTGGGCGCACTGCACGGCCTGAACGCGCTGCTGCTGTTCAGCGCGGCCGTCCACGCCGCACGCCGCGGGCGCGGGGCGGCGAACGCGGAGGTGAGCGACCCGGACCGGCCGGGCGCCCGCGTCGAGACCGTCGTCTGACGTCGATTCGATGGACAGGACTCGCCGTCGCGGCACCCGCCTGCGCCTCGCCCTGGCGGGCGCCGCGACCATCGCCCTGCTCGGCCCGCTTGCCTGGCTCTGGCAGGCCAGCCTCATGCCGGGTGCGTACTCCGTCATGGACATGGGGTACGCCGACTACGGCGGCGCCCTGACCCACGTGGCCGGCACTTCAGAGCACGCGGAGCACTCACAACACTCGCAGCACTCAGGCCACAGCGCCGGACACAGCGCCGGACACAGCGCCGGACACAGCGCCGGACACACCGGGCACGGCACACCGGCGCGCAGCCTGACGTCGTTGACCGCCGACCCGGACCGCGAGGCCGACGTCGCCATCACTCTCGTCGCCCGCAAGCAGCGGTTCCGGCTGCCCACCGGCCGCTCGGTGGACGGCTACACCCTGAACGGCACCTCGCCCGGCCCCGTCATCCACGCGACCATCGGGCAGTTGGTGCAGGTCCGCCTGGTCAACGAGTCGGTGCCGGACGGCGTCACGCTGCACTGGCACGGCGTCGACGTGCCGGGCGCCGCCGACGGCGTCGCCGGTGTCACCCAGGACGCGGTCCGTGTGGGCGGGTCGTTCACCTACCGCTTCGTCGCCGGCCAGGCAGGCACCTTCTGGTACCACTCCCACCAGGTCTCCCACGAGCAGGTACGCCGCGGCCTCCTGGGCGCCCTGGTGGTCGCCCCGGCGCGCCCGCCCGCCGGCGCCGTCGACGTCGTGGCGCTGATGCACCTCTACGACGGAGCCCGCACGATCAACGGGCGGGAGGGCGACGTGCGCACCGAAGCCCGGCCCGGCGAGCGGGTGCGGGTGCGGGTGATCAACACGGAGAACGGCCAGACGCCCGTGTGGGTCGGCGGAGCCCCGTTCCGGCTCGCCGCCGTCGACGGCACCGACCTGCACGAACCCGCACCCGTGCGGGACACCGCCGTACTGGTCACGGCGGGCGGCCGCGCCGACATCGAGGTGACCATGCCCGGGGACGGCTCGCCGGTGCGGGTCCACGTCGGCGGCCCGACCGGTGTGGTGCTCGGTTCACGGTCGTACGACGCGCCCGCCGTCCCCCGGCCCGCGATCGCGCTCGACCTGCTCTCCTACGGCACGCCGGCCCCGCTGGGGCTCGACGCGGACCGGCCCGACCGGCGGTTCGACTACGAGATCGGGCGCCGCCCCGGCTTCCTCGACGGACGTCCGGGGGTCTGGTGGACGATCAACGGCCACATGTTCCCCGACGTGCCGATGTTCATGGTCGCCGAGGGCGACGTGGTGCGGGTGCGCATCGTCAACGACAGCGGCGAGCCGCACCCGATGCACCTGCACGGCCACCACGCCGTGGTGCTGAGCCGGGACGGCGTGCGGGCGACGGGCAGCCCGTGGTGGGTGGACTCGCTCGAGGTCGGCGCCGGCGAGACGTACGAGATCGCCTTCGTCGCCGACAACCCCGGCATCTGGATGGACCACTGCCACAACCTGCCGCACGCGACCGAAGGTCTCGTCGCCCACCTCATGTACGAGGGGGTCAGCACGCCCTTCACCGTGGGCGGGACCGCCGCGAACGAGCCGGAGTGAGCCTCAGGCCGACGGCAGCGTGATCTCGAAGCGGCAGCCGGGACCCTCGTTGACCACGCCGATCCCGCCGTCGTGGGCCTCCACGATGCCGCGCGCGATCGCGAGGCCGAGCCCGGCGCCGCCGTCGGGGCCCGGCGTCCGCGCCGCCTCGCCGCGGAACGCGACGTCGAAGACCCGGGGAAGGTCCTCCTCCGGGATGCCGCCGCAGCCGTCGAGCACGGACAGGCGGGCGGTCGTCCCTTCGGTCACCGCCCGCACGACGACCGTCCCCCCGACCGGCGTGTGGCGGATGGCGTTCACCACCAGGTTGCGTACGGCCCGGCCGAGCTGCCCGGCGTCGGCGTACACCGGGACGCGCGGGTCCGCCTCCCCGGTCAGGTGCACGCCCCCGGCGCGGGCCAGCGGCTCGACCGCGGCGAGGGTGTCCGCGACGAGGTCGCCGAGCCCCGTGCGGGTGAGCGTGGGCCGCAGCGCGCCCGCGTGGATCCGCGACAGCTCGAACAGGTCCTCCACCATCCCGGCGAGCCGGTCGACCTCCACCCTGATCTGGACGTGATAGCGCTTGACGGTCTCGGGGTCGTCGGCCACCCCGTCCTCCAGCGCCTCCACCATCGCCCGCATGCCTGCCAGGGGGGTGCGCAGGTCGTGGCTGACCCACGCGACCAGTTCGCGCCGCGCGCTCTCCAGCGCCCGCTCCCGCTCGCGACCCAGCCGCAGCCGCTCGTACGCCTGCTCAAGCGTGGTGCTGATGGTCTGCAGCTCGGCCGGGAGCGGCGTGGGCGGCGGGACGAACCGGCCGGAGGGCGGCACGCTCTCCAGCGCGCCGACGAGGCTCCTGCTGGCGCGCACCACCGTCCGGGCGTTCACCAGGGCGACGCCGAGCCCCACCAGGCCGCCGATGCCGACGACGGTGAGCACGATGTTCTTCGGCCGCCCGTCGATGATCATGGCGAGCGTGATGGCGACCACCCCGGCCAGCGTCGCGGAGACCGTCACCGCCGCGACGACCGCGAGCATCACGCCGATCGACCGGCGGCGCAGCACCCGCAGCAGCGCCAGGCCGAGGGCCGCGATGACGAGACCGAGCCCGGCGGCGACCGCGACGATCTGGACGATCACGACAGCGGTTCGTAGCGGTAGCCGACGCCCCAGACCGTCACGATCCGGTGCGGGTCGGTGGGATCGTCCTCGATCTTCTCCCGCAGCCTGCGCACGTGGACCGTCACGGTGGAGGAGTCGCCGAACGACCAGCCCCAGACCTGGTCGAGCAGGGCCGTACGGCTGAACGCCTGGCGGGGGTTGCGCAGCAGGTAGACGAGCAGGTCGAACTCGCGCGCGGTCAGGGTGATCTCCTTGCCGCCCAGGCGCACCTCGTGGGCGCCGACGTCGACCACCAGGTCGCCGTCGCGCAGCACGCCGGTGCCGGTGGGCACCAGCGCGCCCCGGGCCCGCCGCAGCACGGACTGCACGCGCAGGGCCAGCTCGCGTGGGCTGAACGGCTTCGTCACGTAGTCGTCCGCGCCGGTCTCCAGGCCGACAACCCGGTCCATCTCCTCCCCGAGGGCGGTCAGCATGATCACCGGGACGGGCCGGCGCTCCCGCAGCTTCCGGCAGACCTGCAGGCCGTCGAGCTTGGGCAGCATCAGGTCGAGCACCATCAGGTCGGGCGGGTCGGCCAGAGCCCGGCGCAGCGCCTCGGCGCCGTCGCCCACGCACTCGACCTCGTGCCCGTCGCGTTCCAGATAGCGGGCCACCACCTCGGCGACGGTGGGGTCGTCTTCCACCACCAGGACGCGGGCGGGATTCTGGGAAGTTCTCGAGGAGGGCACGTCCCCACGGTAAGTCCGGCGGGCGGCCCGGCGAAGCGCCGTCACCGCCCCGTAAGAACCGCCGCTCGCGGCGGCCGTCGCGCTTCCGGAAGAACACGCACTTCGTGGACACGGCCGCCCTGCACGGCGCGTCACCACATCAGGGGGACGACACTCCCGCGGTACGCAGGTCCACAATGCTCCGGCGCTCTCGTGCGGGAGGTGTCGTGGCGTCCAGGGGCGGCACTCCGATGGCCGTCATCGTGAGGATCCGCCAGCCGGGCCTGACGCCGAGCCGGGTGTGCAGCCCTTCGAGGTCGAAGGCGCGAAACTGCCTGCAGGACAGGCCCATCGCATGGGCCTGCACGGTCATATGGGCCACCGCCTGGCCGAGGTCGTAGTCGGCGAACTCGGAGTAGAGCAGGCCGCTGTCGTCGGCCTCGCGATGGGCCAGGTTGACGACCAGCGCGCTGGCATCGGGCGCCCACCGGCGCGAACTGCCGGCGAGGTGTTCCACGAGTTGCCCGTGCCCGTCCTCTCCCCGGCGGCGCAGATGGAACGACCAGGGCTGCGCGTTACCGGCAGACGGAGCCCACCGGGCCGCCTCCAGCAGGGTTTCGACGTCCGAGCCGGACAGCCGATGGTGCGGATCGAAGCGCAGCGGACTGAAACGCCCCTGGAGGGCCGGTGTGAGTTGCGGAAGGTTCATACCTCAACCAGTGGGACCGGGTCGTGTGCGCCGCGCGGCCGCGTCAGGAACGCCACGAGTCGGGTGATTTCACGGTGATCAAGCGGAGCCTACGGCGCATGCGGTGAAGGTAGCCGATGAGACCACAGGGACCGGCAGGGGAGCCCTGACTTTCTGTTGATGAACTGCCGCCGAACGCGATGATTCACGTGAAACCTCATGAATCACGGGTATGCGAACCGATTCTGGATCAAGACAGTGTCTGACAGACGCCGCCCGTCGCGAGCGCGGATTCAGTGGATCATCGCAGGGCCGAGGACGGTCGAACACGATCAAGCTCGCGGTTGTCGGTCCCACCGCGTACCTTGTGGCTATGGCCCGTACCGTACTGACCGTACTGGGGATCCTCCTGGCCCTCTGGCTGGTGTTCGGATTCGTGATCCCCGCCCTGTTCGCGACGCTGAAGTTCCTGCTGATCATCGGCATCATCGCCCTCGTCGCCGTGGTCGTCGTCACCGTCGTCGGGAAGCTGTCCCGCTGACGTGAACGCGCTCCAGGCCGCCATCGGATCGCTCCTCTGGCTGCTGGCCGAGTTGGCCGCCGGGTCCCCGGGCCCCGGCGCGCTGACCGCGGTCGGCCTGGCCGGCGTGGCCGTCCTGGTGTTCGCCTGGATGCTCTGCCGGCTGGCCGGCGTCCCCGTTCTGCGTCAGGGGCCGGGCAGGCCGTCGTACAACGGTGAGACGGCGATGGTCAGGCTGCGTGATCCCGGCACGCCTGGCCGTCCCCGTCCCCGCGCACCATCAGGAAGCCCCGCGCTCGTCTGACCGGCGATCCGGTGACGAGCGCTTTCGTCATGCCCTCATTCACCGGCAACAGGTCACAGACGAAAGGCTTCCCATGTTCGACTTCGTGCTCGGCCCCGCCTACCGGCTCATCGACGCGCTCAGCCACCTCACCGGCGCCGGACTCGCGATCGTCCTGGTCACCCTCGCCGTACGGCTGTCGCTGCTGCCGCTGAGCGTCCGCGTCGCGCGGGCGCAGCGGATCCGCATGCGGCTCGCACCACAGGTGGAAGGGCTGCGCACGCGGTGGAAGAACGACCCGCAGCGGCTCCTGCGCGAGGTCGACGCGTTGTACGCCAAGGAGGGCGTGGGCCAGTTCACCGGCTTTCTCCCGGCGTTCGCGCAGTTGCCGTTCTTCACGGTGACCTACCGGCTGTTCACGGCGGCCGTCATCGCGGGGCACCCGAACCTGCTGCTGGCGCAGAGCGTGCTCGGCGTGCCGCTGGGGGAGCACCTCTCCGCCGTGCTTGCCGGGGCGGGCCTGGTCAGCCCTGTCGCCGGAGTGTTCGCCGCGCTGCTCGGGCTGCTCGTGGCCGTGGCCGTGATCGCCGCCCGCCGGGTCGAGCCCACTGCGCCGATGCGGCGCCTGGCGGTCCTGATGCCGTTCTGGACCGTGCTCGCCGCGGCCTTCCTCCCGCTCGCGGCGGGCGTCTACCTGCTCGTGAGCAGCGCCTGGACGACGGCCGAGCGGGCCGTGCTCCACCCGCGCACGGCCTGACCCCGGATCGGTGGAATGCTGGCGGGCGTGATCCGTGACCACGCGATCGTGACCTGGGCGGCCGGGGACGACGGCCGGGAGGACCTGCGGGCGCTCCTGGCCGCCTACCACCTGCGGACCGAGGCCGAGAAGGGCGTCCCGGCGGCCGACGCGACGCGCCTGCCCGAGCGCTACCGGGCGGAGGTCGAGGACCCGGGCGCGGCGTTCGCGGACGACGTCGTGCTGGTCGCGCGCCGCGGCGACGCCGCGATCGGCTGCGTGGTGCTCGCGGCGCCCGCCGGCGGACGGGCCGAGATCAAACGCCTGTGGGTGGACCCGGACGAGCGTGGCAGGGGCGTGGCCGCCGCGCTCGTCCGCGCCGCGCTCGCCCGGGCGCACGCGACCGGCCTGCGGTCGGTACGGCTGTCGGTGTGGCGGTGGCGCACGACGGCGATCGCCCTCTACGAGCGGCTCGGGTTCACCGTCACCGCGTCGTGGGACTCCCGCGACGACCTGATCTGCATGGAGCACAGCCGGCCCTGATGCCCGGCCACGCGGCGTGAGCGCGCGTCAGCCGACCTCGCGCAGCACCGGAATATCGGACAGCTCGGCATGCCCATTCTGGTCGGGCCATGAGGCGGGCACGACGGCCCAGACGGTGGTCGCCTCCTCCTCATGCCGGACTCCCCAGCGTTCTGCGAGGTACTCCACGATGCCGAGCCCACGGCCGCCGAGGGACGACAGCGTCGGGCGGCCCGCGCGGGGCTCCGTACACGCGCCGCCGTCGCTCACGGCCACCTCGACCTGGCTGTCCGAGCAGACCCAGGCCACTTTGAGCCGGCCGCACGGAAGAGGATGGGCATGGCGCAGCGCGTTGCTCAGCAGTTCACTCATGATCAACACGACGTCGTCGACCGCGGAGGCGAGCAGCCCCGCGGTCGAAAGCTCGGCGCTGAGGCGCTGACGTGCGACGGCGACGCTCGACGGTGCGTACGGCAGCATCACGACGCTCGACGCACTCACCTCCCCCTGACCCCCGTATCTGCTGCACGAGCAACTACGACCGAAATGCCCCGCTCACTCGGCCGGGAAACCGTGCCCCGCATCACAGCTTGTGCACATTGGACAATAGATCAGTCCTTAAGTGGTGACGCCACGCTCCGATCTGTCCTGTCAGGATGAAGATTCCGCCGAGTTCAGCACCAGTCGCATCCGCGTCCCCCCACCGGATCGGGGCAGCGCGGCGACGTCCCCGCCCTGGGCCCGGGCGAGGTTGCGCACGATGTAGAGCCCCAGCCCGACTCCACCGAACCTGCGCCGGTTGCCGCTGTCGGCCTGGACGAACCGCTCGAAGATCCGCTCCCGGTCGCCCGGCGCGATTCCCACTCCCTCGTCGTCCACCACCAGCACGACCCGGTCGTCCTCCGGCCACGCCTCGACCCGGATCAGGCCGCCGTCGGGGGAGTACTTGAACGCGTTCTCCAGCAGCTGGGCCAGGAGGATGTCGGTGGCCAGCGCGTCGCCGTACACGAGGGGGAGATCGGGCGGGATGTCCACCTCCAGCCGGTGCCGGTCCGACAGGACCGGCAGCCCGAGCGTCGCCGCGTGGACCCGGGCGGCCAGGTCGAAGGGCTCGACCCTGACCTTCAGCTCCTCCGCGCCCGCCCGCGCGCCGAGCAGGAGATGGTCCATGAGCTGCCCGAGCGAGCGGGCGCGCTCGGCGATCGTGTGGACCGCCGACCGCCGCTCCACGTCCGCCAGGTGGTCCCAGCGGGAGTCGAGCGTGCTGGCGAAGCCGTGCACGATCGTGATCGGCGTACGCAGTTCGTGGCTGGTGGTGGCGAGGAACAGGTCCTTGGCCTCCTCCAGCTCCTTGGCCCGGGTCACGTCGCGGAAGTCGACGACGGTCTCCCCCGTCTCCCGGATCTCCGCGCACAGCACGTCGAGCCACCGGCCGGACGGGAGCTGGAAGGTGAGCTTCTCGCCCGGCGCCGGCAGCGGGAAGGGCGGCGGCCCGCCGATCACCCGCTCCGCCGGGTGGCCGGTCAGCTCGGCCGCGGCCGGATTCCACCGCACGACCGCCCCCGCGCCGTCCAGCACCGCGATGCCGTCGGCGCTGGCGTCGAAGACCGCCCGTTCGTGGGCGCGCTGCCGCACCGCGTCCTGGTAGGCCGTCGCGTTGGCGACCGCGATGCCGGCGTGCCCGGCGAGCAGTTCGAGCAGTTCGAGCTCCAGATGACTCGCCTTGCGCCGGGCGAACAACGCGTAGAGCGCTCCATAGGGACGTCCGCCGACGGCGGCGATGCCGACGGCGATCGTGTGCAGGCCGGGCACGCGCGCCCAGATCAGGTCCGGGAAGCCCTCCGGGCCGGTCTCCAGCAGCACGGTCTTGCCGGTGCGCAGCAGCTTGGCGACCAGGCTCGTGTGCAGGTCGGCGGTGGCCCCGCGCAGTGTCTCGGGCAACCGGTGGACGCCGACCAGGCGCAGCCGCTCCCCCTCGATGGACACGAAACCGCCGGCGTCGGCGCCGGTCAGCTCGGTCAGGCTCGCGGCGATCCGGTCGAGCACGACGGGCAGGTCGAGTTCGGCGTTGATGTCGCCCACCACGTCGGTCAGCCGCCGCACCAGGCGGGCGCGGCGCACCATCCTGCCGTGCGCCGCGTCGTCGTCCTCGGCGGCGTGGTAGACGTTCACGTACCCCAGCAGGACGCCGGCCGGGGAGCTCAGCGCGCTCGTGTCCACCCGCAGGTCGAGCAGCCGCCCGTCGCGGTGGAGACGTTTGGTGGTCAGCGACACCCGGCCGCCCGCGCGTACGCGTTCGAGCACGGCGTTGTGCTCGGCCATCAGCTCGTCGGGCACGATCGGCGCCCGCCTGCCGAGCAGCTCGGCCGCGGGCCAGCCGAACATCCGCTCGGCCGCCGCGTTCCAGCTCAGCACGGCCAGGTCGCGGTCGAGCGCGACGATCGCGTCGGGGGAGCCGGCCAGGACCGCGCGCGCGAGGCCCTCCTCGACGTCGCCCCCGTGGAGACCCGCGCCTGAGCCACCACCCGGCTGCATGTCGAATTCGCCCGCGAGCACGTCCGCGGCGTCAGCGGCCGCGGGGGCGATGTCCGCCGCCCGGCCGTCCACGCTGCTGTCACCCACGCCCCCATCGTGCCTTCTTTCACCTTTTGATCTTGGCCTTTTCCGTCACCTCGCAACCGCTCCGATACGCTGCCTGCACGCGGAGAAGAGAAAGCGGGGCGCCCATGTCCACCGAGGACCTCGAAGCCCTGCTGCGCGTGACCTCGCCGGGCTACGTCGGCGAGACCCCGCCCGAGGTCGCCTTCGGCACCACCGACGCGCCGGTGGGCCGCCTGGTCCTCGCGGTGACCGCACGCGGCGTGCTGGCCTGCACCTACGAGGGCGAGCACGAGGTCTTCGCCCGGATCTCCCGCGCCGTCGGCTCGTTCATCGGGCCCGACCCGCGCCGTCTCGATCCGCTGCGCAGGGAGCTCGACGCCTACTTCACGGCCAGGCTGCGCACCTTCTCCCTCTCCGTGGACCTGCGCCTGGTCACCGGCTTCAGCCGTACGGTGATCCAGCTCATGCCGGCCGTGCCGTACGGCAGCGTCACCACCTACAAGGACATCGCCGAGCGGATCGGACGGCCGCAGGCCCCCCGCGCGGTGGCCAACGCCCTCGCCGGCAACCCGGTCTGCCTGCTCCTGCCGTGCCACCGGGCCGTGGAGGGCCCCGGCGCACTCGGCGGCTACGCGGGCGGCCAGGCGGCCAAGGAGCACCTGCTCCGCCTGGAGGGCGCTCTCTAGTCACTCCGGCGCGTCGGCGGGCGCGCGGGCGTGAGGTCTCAGCGGCAGACCTCGCGGCACTCTCCACGGACCACGGCCTCTCAGCGCTCCACGGACCACGGCGCGGGCTTCTTCCCGACGCAGTGTTGGTATGTTTACCAACGGAGCGTCGGCAAATCGGGGCGCTCGTCGTCCCTGAAATCCCTGCTCCGAAGGAGTGCCATGTTCCTGGCCTGGCGCGAGCTGGTCTTCGCCCGCGCACGCTTCGGCCTGATGGGCGGAGTCGTCGCCCTCATCGCGATCCTCGTCGTGCTGCTGTCCGGCCTCTCCTCCGGGCTCGTCAACGACGGCGTCTCCGGGCTCCAGCGGCTGCCCGTCACCGCGTTCGCCTTCGCCGAGGGCACCAAGACCGACTCCGCCTTCTCCCGCAGCACCGTCAACGTGAACCAGGCCGAGGCGTGGAAGGGCCGCGACGACGTCGGCGATGCCGCGCCGTTCGGCAACATGCTGGTCAACGCCAAGGCCACGACCGCCGCCGGCACCCAGGTGCCGATCGACCTGGCCCTGTTCGGCGTCGACCCCGGCTCCTTCCTCGCCCCCGCCGTCTCCGACGGCGCCGGACTCGGCGACCCCGACGGGATCGTGGTCAGCAAGACCGTCCTGGACGAGGGCGTGGGCATCGGCGACACCGTCGTCATCGACCGCCTGGGCACCCGGCTCAAGGTCGTCGGCACCACGGGCGACCAGCGCACCTTCGGGCACGTCGACGTCGCGTACCTGCCGTTGCGCACCTGGCAGCAGGTGCGCGCGGGCGCCGGGCCGGGGGACGAGGTGCGTGACGGGGCGTACGAGGAGGCCACGGCCATCGCCCTGCGCGCCCGGGACGGAGACCGGATCGACCTGTCCGGCGGCGACGCCGCGGCGGGCACCACGGGCATGACGCTCAAGGAGTCCTTCAGCGCCTCCCCCGGCTACTCCGCCGAGACCTCCACGCTCACGCTGATCCAGGTCTTCCTGTACGCCATCTCCGCGCTCGTCGTCGGGACGTTCTTCACCGTGTGGACGATCCAGCGCAAGCACGAGCTCGCCGTCATACGGGCCATGGGCGCCTCGACCGGCTACCTCATGCGGGACACGATGATCCAGGCGACCGTCATCCTGACCGTGTCCACCGCCGTGGGCTTCCTGCTGGGGGTGGGGGGCGGCACGCTGCTCACCACGACCCCCATGCCGTTCGCGCTGGAGGCGGCCCCGCTCGTCCTCGCCGCCCTGCTCCTCGTCGGCCTCGGCCTCGCCGGTGCCGTGGCGGCCGTGGGCCGCATCGTCCGCGTCGACCCGCTCGCAGCCCTGGGAGGGCAGAGATGACCACCAGTTCCACGTCCCCGCGCCCGGACTCGCTCCGGCCCGGCGCCCGGGAACGCGGCGGCCTGCTGGTGGAGGGCGTCACCCTGACCCTCGGCGACGGCGACGCCACGGTCACCGCGCTCGACGACGTGCACCTCGACGTCGCGTCCGGCGAGTTCGTCGCCATCGTCGGGCCGTCCGGCTCCGGCAAGTCGAGCCTGCTCGCCGTCGCCGGCGCGCTCACCACGCCGGACACCGGCCGGGTCCTGCTCGACGGCGTCGACATCTCCCGGGCGAGCGCCCGCGAGAAGGCGCGCCACCGCCGCGACCGGATCGGGTTCGTCTTCCAGTCCGGCAACCTCATCCCGGCCCTCACCGCGCTCGACCAGCTCCGCTTCGCGCTCGACGTGGCGGGCAGACGCGCGGGTGACGGTCACGACCCGCGAGAGCTGCTCGACCGGGTGGGCATGGGGCACCGCGCCGGGCACCGCCCGCACCAGTTGTCCGGCGGCGAGCGGCAGCGCGTGGGCATCGCCCGGGCACTCGTCACCCGCCCGGCCGTGCTGCTGGTGGACGAGCCGACCGCCGCGCTCGACCGCGCCCGCAGCGACGACATCGTCACACTGCTCGCGCACGAGACGCACGAGTCGGGCGTCGCGACGATCATGGTCACCCACGATCACGAGGTGCTCGGTCACTGCGATCGCGTCCTGTCGATGGTGGATGGGAGACTGTCGGAGTAGACGACCATGGCGGAGGAGAGCAGGTGCCACGCATCCAGGCGGCTACCGTCGCCGAGCATCGGGCCGCCCAGCACCGGGCGCTGCTCGACGCCGCCAGGGAGATCCTCGCGGAGACCGGCCGGCCGCCGACGCTGACCCGGGTCGCGGAGCGCGCCGGGCTGGCCCGGCCCAGTCTCTACCAGTACTTCCGGTCCTCGGAGGACCTGCTCAACGCGCTGGTGGAGGACGTCTTCCCCCGCTGGTCGGCGGGGGTCGCCGCGGCGATGGACGCCGCCGCGACCCCCGCCGACCGCGTACTCGCCTACGTGCTGACGAACTTCGAGCTCATCAACGAGGGTGAGCACGCGCTGGCCACCGTCCTCGCGGAGGTCGCGCCGGGCGACACGGTCGCGGAGCAGAGCCGGGCCATGCATCAGCAGCTCCTGGAGCCGCTCGTGGAGGCGCTGCGCCGCCTCGGCGTCGCCGCGGTGCCCGAGACCGCGGAGATGATCAACGCCATCGTGTTCGCCGGGTCCCGGTTGATCGAGTCCGGCACCGACCTGGAGACCGCCTGGGAGTCCGCACGGGCCCTGCTGGAGCCGTTCGTGCGCACCGCGGGCAAGGCTGCCCGCCCGTCCTGAACCGCCGGATCACGCCCCCGGAGCGCTGTGGCAGGCGCCGGGGACGCGGCCCGAACCCGCGGATCGGCAGGTGAGGCTCGACGAACTCAACGGCGAGACCGCAGGCGGCGGGCCGGGACGGACAGCGCCACGGTCGCCACCGCGGCCACGAGGAACGCGGCGAGCGCGGCGTTCATCCAGGGCTGGTGGACGAACCCGAGGGCGAGGCGGACGTCGGTCCAGAACCCGTCCCACCAGCCGACCGTCGGGGTGGACGTGACGATCCAGTACGCCACGAACCCGAGGATCCACGGCACGACCATGAGCCACCGGGAGGGGGCGTCCCCGGCGGTGTTCCACCGGGCGGCCCCGCCGAGCAGGAAGTAGTCGACCACGAGGACGGCGAACATCGGCACGAAGACCGCCCCGATCACGGTCAGGAACGCGCCGTAGGAGTTCACGTCGGCGAACAGCGCGACCAGGGTCGTGAGCACGCCGATCACGATCGAGATCGCCCGGCGGTCCCAGCGCGGCGCGAGGTTCTGGATCGACACGGTCGTCGAGTAGACGTTCGCGAACGACTGGTCGGCCTCGCGCAGCACCAGGATGCCGAAGAACAGGATCCCGAGCGGGGCGGCCACGAACGGGTCCCACACCTTGTCCGGGTCGTTGCCCACCAGGGCGAGCGCGGCGATGCCGAGCGCCAGGCAGGCCACCTGGGCGATCGTGTAACCCGCCACCACGCCGGTGAACGCCGCGCCGCTCGACCGCGAGTGCCGGGCGTAGTCGGCCGCCATCGGCACCCACGACACCGACAGCGCGATCACGTAGTCGACGGCGGGGGCGAAGGCGTCCCAGGAGCCGCCCCCCACGGACGGCCCCTGGGTGAACAGGGCGACCGACAGCCAGACCATCGCGACCACCACGCCCGCCGTGACGTAGCGGCGCAGCAGTCGCAGCGCGCCGAGCGGGCGGATCGTCAGCGCGATCGTCAGCGCACCGGCCGCGACCGCCCACACCGCGTACGGCACCGCCGTGCCGAACAGGGCCTGCGCGCCGTTGGCGATGACCCACAGCTCGAAGGCGCCCCAGCCGAGCATCTGCACGATGTTCAGCACGGTCGGGATGTACGAGAGCCGGGCCCCGAACAGGCCGCGCAGCAGCACCATCGCGGGCCGGCCGGTACGCGCGCCGGGGATCGCGGCCAGGCCGACCATGGCCGTGCCCAGCAGGCTGCCGACGACGGCGGCGAGCACCGCCGCGGTGAAGGTCAGCGGCTTGCCGCCCAGGGGGTCGAGGAGGAACAGCGCCCCCGAGAAGCCGAGGAGGCTGACGCCGAGATTGGCCCAGAACGCTCCCTGGTCGAGCAGCCCCAGAGTCCTGGGGGCCTCCTCGTCCAGGGTGAGGGGAACCTCCGCGTGCGCGTCGTCGACGACGGCAGAAGTCATCACACGCTCCCTACGCCGGCATTATCCGGACAGGTTCATGCGGTCGGCGGCACGTTCGATCCGCCCTCTCAGCCCGGTCACGCCCGAGCTCCCGCGGGGTATTGATGATGTCTTTGGGATTATGACACTTCTTTGACCGTTTTCCTATGCGACGTAGGGCGTCCCGCCGGCCTCGCTGACCATCGGGCGCCCGGCGGCGGCCCACAGCTGCATGCCGCCGTCCACGTTGACGGCGTCCCTGCCGATGTGGTTGAGCCACATCGCGGCGTGCGCCGACCGTCCGCCGACGCGGCAGACCACGTACACCGGGCGGTCGTGCGGCACCTCGTCCACCCGCGCCTGCAGCTCGCCGAGCGGGATGTGGACGGCGCCGGGCGCGTGGCCGGCCACCCACTCCTCGTTCTCACGGACGTCGAGCAGGTACGCGTCGTCGGGCAGGGCGTCGGGGGTGATTTCCGGCAATGTCATGCGCCCATTGTGGCCGCACGCCGCCGATGCCCGGGCCCATGCCGGAAGCTGTGACCCACGGTGATCCGCTGGACGCTACTTCAGGAGGCGGGACAGCCGGCGGTCGGCCAGCGGCTTGCCGCCGGTCTGGCAGGTCGGGCAGTACTGCAGCGACGAGTCGGCGAACGACACCTCCCTGATCGTGTCGCCGCACACCTCGCACGCCTCGCCCGTACGGCCGTGCACGCGCAGGCCCGACTTCTTCTCCGACTTGAGGTCCTTGGCGGCCAGCCCCCTGGCCCGGCCGACCGCGTCCCGCAGCGTGCTCACGATCGCGTCGTGCAGGTCGGCGACCTGGCCGTCCGTCAGCGTTCCGGCGATCTTGAAGGGGGACATCTTCGCGACGTGCAGCACCTCGTCGGAGTAGGCGTTGCCGATGCCGGCGATCACCTTCTGGTCCCGCAGCAGGCCCTTGATCTGCGCCCGGCTGCCGCCCACGATCGTCTTCAGCACGCCCGGCGTGAAGTCCTCCGCCAGCGGGTCGGGCCCGAGCCCGGCGACGCCGGGGACGTCCCCGGGATCGCGCACCACGTACACCGCCAGGCGCTTCTGCGTGCCGGCCTCGGTGAGCTCGAAGCCGGGAGCGCGGCCGTCCTCGCCGGGCGACAGCCGTACACGGACCGCGAGCGGGCCCTTGCCCGGCCGCACCGGCCGCGCGCCCGTGAGGTCGTCGCGCCAGCGCAGCCAGCCGCCACGCGCCAGGTGGGTGACGAAGTGCAGGCCGTCGCAGTCGACGTCGAGGAACTTGCCGTGCCGCGCCACACCGGTGACGAGCAGCCCGGCGAGCGCGGTGACGGGCGGATCGACGGTCTTCAGGGCCTGGAAGGCGGTCACGTCGACGCCGACGACGGCATGGCCGACGGCGTGCTCGCGGAGGAACTCGGCGAGCGCCTCGACCTCGGGCAGCTCCGGCATGCCCTCACACTAACCCGCTCCGTCAGGGGACGTCCCAGAACGCGAGCTCGTGCTCCATACCCCGGACGAACAGCTCCCGGGCGCGTGCCGGGTCGGGATCCGCCTCGTCGATCATGACGGCGATGCGCGCGGAGAGGGCGGCGAATCCGGGATCGGCGTAGGTGTCCACCCACGCCTTGTACCGGGGCTCGGCGGGCGGGTCGGCGGCCAGAATCCGGCCGAGTGTGGAGTAGCCCCACATGCAGGGGTAGAGCGCGGCCAGGCCTTCCGCGTAGTCGGCGGCCGACTCCAGCAGGAACGAGGTGTACGCCGCGCAGGCCGGGCCCTTCACCGCGCCGTCGAGGTCGGCACCGAACTCGGCCGACAGCGACCGGTGCAGGTCCAGCTCGTCGTGCCAGGTGGCGTACGCGAGATCGACCAGGTCGCCGAGGTGGGCGTCCGGAGCCTGCCAGGCCAGCCGGCTGAACACCCGGACGTAGTCGAGCAGGTACAGGTAGTCCTGCTCCAGCCACGACCGGAACACCGGCTCGGGCAGGTCGCCCGCCGCGATGCCGCGTACGGTCGGGTGCGCGAGCTGGGCGTCCAGCATCGGCCGCCCGATGGCGTGCAGCTCGTCAGATATTCCCATAAAGGCACATTCTGGCCCGGATCGGCGCGTTACGCTCGATCACGTGACACTGACGATCGCCGAGGAAGTGCTGCTGCTGGCCTACCGGGAGGACACCGGCAAGCCGATGATCGGGTCGTTGGAGCTCGACTGCGCCTTGGCGGGTGCTCTGCTCGCGGAGCTCGCCATACGCGGACGTGTCGGCTTCGACGGCAAGAAGCTGCGGGTCGAGGACGGCGCCCCGCTGGGTGACGAGGAACTGGACGCGACGCTGTCCCGGATCATCGGCGAGGCCAGGCGGCGCGACGCCAGCTGGTGGGTGGGCAAGCTACGCATGGGCAGGCTGCGCAAGCGGCTGCTCACCCGCCTGGCCGCCCGGGGCGTGCTGAGCGAGCAGGAGGGCAAGATCCTGGGGATCTTCCCCACCACGCGCTATCCCGAGCTCGACCCGCGCCACGAGCAGGGCGTGCGGGAACGCGTCCAGAACGTCCTGACCGGGGCCGAGCCCGACGAGCGGACGGCGGTGCTGTTCGCGGTCATGCACGCGGCCAAGCTCGACCGCAAGGCGTTCCCCGGGGCGCCGAAGGACCGGATCAAGGAGATCGCCCAGGGCCAGTGGACGGGCGAGGCGGTCCGCAAGACGATCGCGTCCGTGCACGCCGCCGTCGTCGCGGCCACGACGGCCGCGGCGGTCGCCGCCTCCGCCGGAGGCTGACCCGGGCTGACCCGGGGGCTGACCCGGGCGGACCCGGGGGCGGACCCGGGGGCTGACCCTGCCGCTCGTGCCGCGCACGCCGCGCGCCCGGGTGAGCGGCCGGGCGCGTCGCACGGCCGCCGCGGCTACTTGGTGATCACGTCCTTGGGGACCTGTTTGTCGGCGGCGAGCGCCTCGAACAGGCGCAGCGCCTTCTGCGTGTCCCACTTGACCACCGCCTGGCCGCCGATCGTCGGCAGCGAGCCGACCGGCACGGCGGTGGCGACGGGTCCCTCACGCATGGCCAGGCCGACCGACAGCAGGTCGAACAGGCCGGTGCCGGGGTCGACGGCGACCGAGTCGGCCGCGTTCAGCGCCAGCGGGACCGAGGTGAACGGGTTGATCAGCGTGCCCGGGCTCGCGGCCTTCTGCACGACGGCCGAGAAGAACTGACGCTGCCGCTGGGTGCGCTCGAAGTCCGGGATGGCGCCGGTGGCCCGGGTCCGGACATAGCCGAGCGCGGTGCCGCCGTCCATGTCCTGGCAGCCCTTCTTCAGGTCGATCCCGGCCTTCGGGTCCTTGATGTCCTGCTTAACGCAGATGTTGACCCCGCCGACCGCGTCCACGATGCCGACGAACCCGCCGAAGCCGATCTCCATGTAGTGGTCGATCCGGATGCCGGTCACCCGTTCGACCGTCTTGGACAGGAGCTTCGGCCCGCCGAAGGCGTACGCCGCGTTCAGCTTGCCGCTGCCGTGCCCCTCGATCGGGACGTACGAGTCGCGGGGCAGGCTGACCAGGGTCGGCCGGCCGCTCTCGGGGATGTGCAGCAGCATCATCGTGTCGGTGCGCTTGCCGACGGCCTTGCCGGTCGCGAGCTTCCTGCGCTGCGCCGCGGTCAGCCCCGCCCGGCTGTCGGACCCGACCAGCAGCCAGTCCTCGCCCGGCGTCTCGGCGGGCCGTCCGCTGTAGTCGGTCAGCGATTCGACCGGCTTCAACCGGGACCCGATCCAGAAATATCCGGCGACGGCGGCGACGAGCAGGAGCACGACCAGCACCACGACGACCCGCAGAACGGTCCTGCCGGTCCGCCGCGGCCCGCGGCCACCGCCGCGCACGGCCCCGTCGCGGCCCCTCGGCCCGCCGCCGCCACCGTGCGGGGCGCCGTCCCGGTCCCCGGCCTCGTGCCCGCTCCCGCCGAGCGGGCGGATCGGACTGTCGCCGGAGCGCGGCTTGCCGTACACCTTGGAGCGGGCGCGGGGGACCGTGTCCTCCCTGCCGGACCCCGCCGGAGCGGCCGGAGCCTCCGCACGGGGCTGTGCCGCCGGAGGCTGTGCCGCCGAAGGCCGGGCCGTACGGCGGTACGCGCGGGTCGCCTCGTCCTCGTCGGCCACCTGAACCCCCAGCCCCTCAGCGTCCTTGCGCCTGCTTTGACCGCAGCGGCCGAAGTCTTTGCCGATGCGCCCCCTTCTTCACGGTACCCAGACGCCCTCTAAGCAGTCAGTAAAGGCTGCCGGGAAACACAGGAGAAGTTCCAGCCGTTACGGTGGTATACCACCACGCGAAAGGATCGTCGTGTCCGTTTCGGACCCCTGGAGTACCTGCCCGTGCCCAGGCACGGGATCTCATGATCGCACGGCGGGCGCCCGATGAGCGCCGCCCTCGGCCTTCTGGCCGTGCTGCTCCTGACCCTGGCCACCGGATTCTTCGTGGCCCAGGAGTTCGCCTTCGTCGCCGCCGACCGCGGCACCCTCCGCGAGCAGGCCGCGGCCGGTGACGACGCCGCACGCCGGGCCCTCGACATCACCGGACGCCTGTCGTTCATGCTCTCCGGCGCGCAGCTCGGGATCACCGTCACCACCCTGCTGGTGGGTTTCATCGCCGAGCCCGCGATCTCCGACGTGCTGCGCGGTCCGCTCGAGGCCGCCGGGCTCCCCGGTTCGGTCGTTCCCGGTGTCGCCGTGGCCCTCGGTGTCGCGATCGCCACGATCGTGCAGATGATCCTCGGCGAGCTCGCCCCCAAGAACCTCGGCATCGCCCGGCCCGACGACGTCGCGAAGTTCCTCTCCCGCCCGACGCACGTCTACCTCGTGGTCGCCGGGCCCGTCATCCGCTTCTTCGACGCCTCGGCGACCAGGCTCGTGCGCCTGTTCGGCATCGAGCCCGTGGAAGAGCTCGAACACGGCGCCACCCCCGAGGAGCTGTCGCGCATCGTGACGGAGTCGGCCGCGGCGGGCGAGCTGCCGCCCCGGCTGGCCGACATGCTGGAGCGGGCGCTGGAGTTCGGCGACCGCACCGCCGAGGACGTCATGGTCCCCCGCCCGCGCGTGGTCTCGCTGCGCGCCGAGTGGCCGGTCGCCGAGTTCCTCGACGCCCTGCGTACGCACGGCCACTCCCGCTACCCGGTTCTCGGCACCGACGCCGACGACGTCGTCGGGGTGGCCGGGCTGCCCGAATATCTGAGGGCCGGCGCTCCGTCCGACGGGCTCGTCGGCGGCGTCACCCGCGCGCCGCTGCTCGTCCCCGCGACGCTGCCGCTGCCCGAGCTGCTGCGGCGGATGACCTCCGCGGGTGAGACGTTCACCTGCGTGATCGACGAGTACGGCGGGCTGGCCGGCGTGGTGACGCTGGAGGACCTGGCCGAGGAGCTCGTCGGCGAGCTGGTGGACGAGAACGACCCCGAACCGCTCGGCGTGGTACGCCACGGCGACGACGTCTGGGACGTGCCGGGCACCCTCCGCCTCGACGAGGTCGAGCGCGCGACGCGCGTCCGGCTGCCCGAGAGCGAGGACTACGAGACCGTCGCCGGGCTCGTCCTCGCGCTCCTGGGCCGGATGGCCGAGCCCGGTGACCGGGTCGTCTCCCCCCTCGTGCCCGAGCCCCACCTCTTCGACGACGAGGAGGGGGAGGACGCCGAGCGGGCCGTGCTCACCGTGCTGAGCGTGCGCCGCCGCGTCCCCGAGTGGGTGCGGGTGTCGACGGAGACGTCCGCGGTGGAATCGGCGGAGGCGCCCGAGGAGGAACGGCCGGAGCGGGAGAAGGCCCGCAGCGCCGCCCGCGACCCGGGCGGCGCCGACTACGCCACCGAGCTGTTCTCCGCGCTGTTCCAGGGCAGGCCCGCATGAGTTCTCTCACCGGCATACTGATCGGCATCGTGCTGCTGGCCGCCAACGGGTTCTTCGTGGCGGCCGAGTTCGCCTTCGTCTCGGCCCGCAGGCACCGGCTGGAGGAGGTCGCCGGCAGCGGCGGCCGGCTGGCCAAGGTCACGGCCCGCGCCGCGGTCAGGGGCGGGCGCGAGCTGTCGCTCATGCTCGCCGGGGCGCAGCTCGGCATCACCCTGGCCTCCCTGGGCCTCGGCATGGTCGCCGAGCCCTCCATCGAGCACCTGATGGAGCCGGTGCTCACGCTGCTGCCCGAGTCGCTGCGCACGCCCGTGGCGTACGTCGTGGCGCTCGCCCTGGTGACGTTCCTGCACATGGTCGTGGGCGAGATGGCCCCCAAGTCGCTGGCGCTCACGCATCCCGAGCGGGCGGCGATGGGACTGGCGCTGCCGTTCCGCGGCTTCGCCTGGGTCGTCCGCCCGATCCTGGCCGTGCTGAACGCGCTGACCAACGGCATCCTGCGGCTGGCCGGCGTACGGCCCCGCGACGAGCTGGCCACCACCCGCACGCCCCGCCAGCTCGCCATGCTGGTCGCCGAGTCGGGCCGGATGGGCATGCTCGACCGCGACGAGCACGACCTGCTCACCCGCGCGCTGCGGGTGCACTCCCAGCCGGTCGAACGGCTGATGGTGCCCGTCGGCGAGGCGCCCTCGGTGCCCGCGAACGCCGACGACCTGCTCGTACGCCGGACGGCCGCGCGCGGCGGGAGCCTGCGCATGCTGGTCGTCACCCCCGACGACGTGGTCGGCGTGCTCCACGTGCGCGACTCGGTCATCCAGCCGGGCCGCCGGGCCGGCGAGCTGGCGACCCCCGTCCCCCGCATGGCGAAGAACACCACGATCTCCGACGCGGTGACTCTGCTGCAGGAGGCCCGGGCCCAGCTCGGGCTCGTCACGGACGCCGGCGGCACGCCCGTCGGTGTGATCGATCTCACCACCCTGGTCGGCGAGCTGCTCGTCGCCTGACGGGCACGGGGACGTCTCTCACTGCGAGACACCAATGCTCACGAACTGGGACAGACGGTAAAGGTCGCCGCATGCAAGTGTGCGGAAAGTGGTTTGAAAGGCGGCGTCCGGAGAATGTGCAGTGCGCGCGGAGGGGGCCCCGATCTTCGGGGCCCCCTGCTCGCGACACGCACACGAGGCCCGTGCCGTACGGGCCGGGAGAGGAGGCCGGACGTGAAAGCTTCGCTTGCGACCAGGCGAGGCGCGTCATCCGGCCAGGGGTTCCAGGGGGTTGCCTCCCTGGACGGCACAAAGAGAAAGCCCCGCTGGAAGGAAGTTTCGCTTCCGACCACACGGGGCTGCTTTCTGGTGGGCAAGGGGGGAGTTGAACCCCCACGTCCTCTCGGACACACGGACCTGAACCGTGCGCGTCTGCCATTCCGCCACTTGCCCTTGCGGTTGGCCCCCATCTCTGGGTGCCTGGAAAGGTTAGCACGTATCCGCCCGTGCTTACGAACCCGGATACGATCCTTCTAAACGACGATGCGAAGGAGCTCAGTGCAGCACCGGAGCGATCGCGACCGTAGTGGCAGTGGAAGGGAGGTATCCGGTGGGAGTCCTTCAGCGCTTCGAGCGCAGGCTCGAAGGGTTGGTTGAAGGTGCCTTCGCTCGGGCGTTCAAGTCCGATCTCCAGCCGGTCGAGGTTGCCAGCGCCGTGCAGAGGGAGATGGACGAGCGCGCCGCGATCGTCGCTCAGGGTCGCACGCTCGTGCCGAACGACTTCGTGGTGGAGCTGTCGACGACCGACAGCGAACGGCTGGAGGTGTACGCCGACAGCATCAGCCATGAACTGGCAACTCTCGCGAGGGAGTACGCCAAGGAGCAGGGCTACTCGTTCGTCGGGCCGGTGCGGGTGCGGTTCGAGACCGCCGACGATCTCGCGGTCGGGCTCTTCCGCATCCGGTCGGGGGTGATCCGCGGCGCGACGGTGGAGCAGGACGAGATCCGTCAGCCGCCGAGCGACGTGCCCGCCGGCCGCCCCAGCGCGTTCCAGGGGCGTCCCCGGCTGCTCGTCTCGACGCAGGACGACCCCCAGGGCCAGCGGTCGTACGAGCTGACCACACCGGTGACGCTGCTCGGCCGCGGAACCGATTGTGATCTTCGGCTGGTGGATCCCGGCGTATCACGGCATCATGCCGAGCTAAGAGTGGAAGGGCCGCAGGTCGTGCTCGTGGACCTGGGGTCGACCAACGGCACCTTCGTCAACGGCCAGCCTGTCCGCAGGGTCGAGATGCAGGACGGGACGAGGGTGACCCTCGGCCGCACGACACTGGTGTTCAGGCGCGATTAGAGGTAGACAGACGGTCCATGTCCGAGCTAACGCTGCTGCTGATCCGGCTCGCCTTCCTGGCGGTGCTGTGGTTCTTCGTGATCGCCGCGGTCGGCGTCATCCGGACAGACCTGTTCGGTCCGCGGACGGCCCCCGCGCCCGCACGCAAGCCGGTCAAGCAGTCCCGACCGGTTTCCAAGCCCAAGAAGGGCGAACCCCGCCAGCTGATCGTCACCGGTGGTCCCCTGCAAGGGACCATCATCAACCTCACGGAGACGCCAATCACCATCGGCCGGGCGAACGACGCCACGCTGGTTCTCAGCGACGACTACGCTTCGAGCCGGCACGCCCGGCTCTTTCCTCAGGACGGCCAGTGGATCGTGGAGGATCTCGGCTCCACGAACGGCACGTACCTCGAACGCTCGAAAGTGACCCGCCCGACCCCGGTGCCCCTCGGAGTTCCGATCCGCATCGGCAAAACCGTCATCGAATTGCGCAAATGACCATCGCACTCCGCTACGCCGCTCGCTCGGACGTCGGACTCCTCCGTGAAGGCAACGAGGACTCGGCGTACGCCAGCGGCCGCCTGCTTGCCGTCGCCGACGGCATGGGCGGGCATGCCCACGGCGAGGTGGCCAGCTCGGTCGCCATCGCCGCACTGTCGTCCCTCGACAGGGACGCCACCGGTGGTGACCTGCTCAACGCCATCGAGGCGGCCGTCCGGGACGCCAACCACCAGTTGCACGCGATGGTGGCCCGTGACCCGAGCCTCAAGGGCATGGGCACCACCCTCACCGCGATGCTCTGGAGCGGTGCACGCTTCGCGCTGGTCCACGTGGGTGACTCCCGCGCGTACCTGCTCAGGAACGGCGAGCTGTACCAGATCACGCACGACCACACGCTGGTGCAGTCCCTCGTGGACGACGGGCGGATCACGCAGGAGGAGGCCGCCAACCATCCCCAGCGCTCGATCCTGCTGCGCGCGCTGGACGGGAGCGGCGAGGTCGACCCCGACCTGCAGGACCGGGAGGCCCAGGTGGGCGACCGTTACCTGCTGTGCTCGGACGGCCTGTCCACCGTGGTCAGCGCCGAGACCCTGCACCACACCCTGACCACGATCGACGATCCCGAGGACGTCGTCCGGCAGCTCATCGACCTGGCCAACCGGGGCGGCGGGCCGGACAACATCACCTGCGTGGTCGCCGACGTGATCGAGGTGGACGACCTCCAGCCGCCGCTCGGGGTGGCGGCGGTCGTGGGCGCGGCCGGTTCCGGCCGGGTGCGCTCCGCGCCGCCGGACACCCCGGCCGGCCGGGCCGCCACCGTGACCGCGCCACAACCGGTGATCACGGACGACGATCTGGACGACGAACCCGCGCGCGAGGCCCAGGCCTCCGCGCGGCGTTCGCGCAAGCGCCGGTCGGGCCCGAAAGTGGCCGCCGGGGTGCTGGTCGTCGCCGCCGCGCTCGGGGCCGGCGGCTATTTCGGCTACGAGTGGACCCAGAGCCAGTTCTACGTAGGCGTCAAGGGGGACGAGCTCGTCGTCTTCCAGGGCGTCGACGCGGAGGTCGGGCCGGTGTCCTTCAAGAAGGTCGCCTACACCGACCACCTGCGCGTCTCGTCGCTGCCGGCCGTCCAGCAGGACCAGGTCCGCAGCGGCATCCCGGTCGACGACCTGCAGGCCGGGATCACCAGGATCAAGAATTTCGGCGCCTCGGCGGCCCCCACGCCGGACACCGAGGCGACGCCGACCCCCACGAGGTCCAGTAAGTGACTGCTGTCGAAGCCACGCCCGTACCGATGACCGCGAAGAGGCGGGGGGCCCAGCTGGGCATGCTCGCCTTCGCCGTGCTGATCGTGATGGGCGCGTACGCCGGCGTCGGGCTCGGGATCAACGGCAAGGTCCCGTCCGGCATGCTCGGCTACGGCCTCGGCCTCGGCGGTCTGATGCTCGCGGCCTACCTGGTGCTGGCCAAGTGGGCGCCATGGGCCGATCCTCTTCTGCTTCCCCTCGTGACGCTGGTCAACGGCATCGGCCTGGTGATGATCTACCGGATCGAGCTGGCCGGCGAGAAACTCGCGTCGGCGGCCAACCAGCTCATGTGGACGGCGCTCGGCGTGGTGATGTTCTCCGCGGTCCTGATCGCGTTGAGAGACCACCGCGTCTTGCAGCGCCTCACCTACACCGCCGGCTTCGCCGGGCTGGGCCTGCTGGTGCTCCCCATGCTGCCCTTCATCGGCAGGGAGATCAACGGCGCACGCATCTGGGTCGGCGTCGGCCCCTTCAGCATCCAGCCCGCCGAGTTCGCCAAGCTGGCCCTGGTCGTCTTCTTCGCGGGCTACCTGGTCGCCAAACGCGACGTGCTGGCCCTCGCGGGCCGCCGCCTGCTGTTCATCGACCTGCCCCGGGCACGCGACCTCGGTCCCATCCTCATCACCTGGGTGATCAGCCTCGGCGTCCTGGTCCTGCAGAAGGACCTCGGCAGCTCGCTGCTGCTGTTCGGCGCGTTCATCGTGATGCTGTACGTCGCCACCCAGCGCACCTCCTGGGTGCTCATCGGCATCCTGCTGTTCGTCGGCGGCGCCTTCGTCGCCGGGCAGATCTTCAGCCACGTCGAGGCCCGGTTCGACGTCTGGCTGCACGCGGAGGACCAGAGGCTGTACACGGCCGTGGGCGGCAGCGAACAGCTCATGCAGGGCCAGTTCGCGATGGGCTCGGGCGGCATCCTCGGCACCGGGCTCGGGCAGGGCTACCCGTACAGGATCCCGCTGTCGTTCTCCGACTTCATCTTCCCGGCGGTGGGCGAGGAGCTGGGCCTCACCGGTCTGATGGCCATCCTCATGGTCTACGCGCTGATCGTCGAGCGGGGGCTGCGCACGTCGCTGGCGGCCCGCGACCCGTTCACCAAGCTGCTCGCGGGCGGCCTGTCGTTCATCCTGGCCTGGCAGGTGTTCATCATCGTCGGCGGCGTGACCCGGCTGATCCCGCTGACCGGTCTCGTGACGCCGTTCATGTCCGCCGGAGGCTCGGCCCTGCTGGCCAACTGGATGCTCATCGCCCTGCTCGTACGGATGTCCGACGCGGCCCGCCGGCCGCCGCCGCAGGCGATCCAGGACGAGGGGATGACCCAGGTGATGCAGCGATGAACAGCCCGCTCAAGCGTGTCGCCGTGGCCTGCCTGCTCATGTTCGGCCTGCTCATGGCCAACGTGACGTATCTCGGCGCGGTACGGGCCGAGGGGTTGCGCAACGACTCCCGCAACGTGCGCATGTTGTACGCCCGCTACAACGTCGACCGCGGCTGGATCACGGCCGACAACGGCAAGACCACCCTGGCCAAGACGGTGGACACCGGAGACAAGCAGTTCCGGTTCGAGCGGGAGTATCCGCTCGGCAAGCCGTTCACGCACGTGGTCGGCTGGTTCGCGCCGGAGAGCGCCGCGGGCATCGAGGCCGCGATGAGCCGCTACCTCGACGGCAGCCACCCCGACCTGGTCGTCCGCCGGGCCATCGACATGGTCAGCGGCAAGCCCGCCAAGGGCGCGAGCGTCGACCTCACGCTGAACACCAAGGCCCAGGAGATCGCGTACAAGGACCTGGCCGAAACCGGCAAGCGCGGCGCGGTCGTCGCGCTCGAACCGAAGACCGGCAAGATCCTGGCGATGGTCTCGGTGCCGTCGTACGACCCGAACCCGCTGGCCAAGGCGAACAAGGAGACCGTCAACAAGGCGTACAACAAGCTGGACAAGGACGACAACAAGCCGCTCCTCAACCGGGCCATCAACCTGACGTTCGCCCCGGGGTCCACGTTCAAGACCGTGACCGCCGCGGCCTATCTCAGCGACGACGAGTCGCGTGACGAGAACACCCAGGTCGACGCGCCCGACTCGCTGCCGCTGCCGGGCACGAACATCTCGCTGCCCAACTACCACGGCGAGTCGTGCGGCGGCCGGGCGACGCTGGTCGAGGCGCTGACGATCTCCTGCAACACGCCGTTCGCCATCATGGGCATGGACGTCGGCTACGACAAGCTCAAGGAGCAGGCCGAGAAGTTCGGCGTCGGCCAGCCGCTGGAGATCCCCCTCGACGTCGCGGCCAGCGACATCGGCCCGGACGAGAGCAAGGCCGCCCTCGCCAAGACCGCGATCGGGCAGCAGAGCAACCAGATGACCCCGCTGCAGATGGCGATGGTCGCCGCCGGGATCGCCAACCAGGGCACGGTCATGAAGCCGTACCTGGTCAACAAGATCATGGCGGACGGCTCGGAGATCGACGGGACCGACCCCGACGAGCTGGACGAGGCCGTCAGCCCCGAGGTGGCCGGCGAGCTGACCAAGATGATGGTCAACGTGGTGGAGCGCGGCACCGGCGGCGCGGCCAGGCTTCCCGGGATCACCGTGGCCGGCAAGACGGGCACGGCGGAGACCCTGCCGGGCAAGCCGTCGCACGCGTGGTTCATCTCCTTCGCCCCGGTCGACAACCCGAAGGTCGCCGTGGCGGTCTTCGTGGAGTCGGGCAGCGCCGGCAACGACGCCACCGGCGGCGCGGTCGCCGCGCCGATCGCCCACGACGTCATGCAGGCGGTGCTCGGACAGTGACGGACACATGAACGACACGGTGCTCGGCGGGCGATACCGGCTGACCTCCCCCATCGCCGCGGGTGGCATGGGCGAGGTCTGGCGGGCCGACGACGAACTCCTCGGCCGGGAGGTGGCGATCAAGCTGCTCGGCCGCCACGTCGCGGACGACGCCACCTTCCGTGACCGGTTCCGCTCCGAGGCCAGGATCACCGCCGCCCTGACCGACCCCGGCATCGCCCAGGTCTTCGACTACGGCGAGACCGACGGCCTCGCCTACCTCGTGATGGAGCTGGTGCGGGGCGAGCCGCTGTCGGCCATCCTCACCCGCAACGGCGTGCTCGGGCCGGACGTCACGCTCGACATCGTCCAGCAGACCGCCCGGGGCCTGTACGCCGCGCACCGGGCCGGAGTGATCCACCGCGACGTCAAGCCCGGCAACCTGCTCGTCACCGAGGACGGGCAGGTGAAGATCACCGACTTCGGCATCGCCCGCGCGCTGGAGGCCGCACCGCTGACCGCGACCGGCCTGATCCTCGGCACCGCCCAGTACGTGAGCCCGGAGCAGGCGTCCGGCACGACCCTGACCCCGGCGAGCGACATCTACTCGCTCGGGGTGGTGGCCTACGAGTGCCTCGCGGGCCGTCCGCCGTTCACGGCGGAGACCCCGGTGGCGCTGGCGCTGCGGCATCTCAACGACACGCCCCCGCCGCTGCCCGGGAACGTGCCCGCGCCGGTGGCGGCTCTCGTCATGGCCATGCTGGCCAAGGACCCCGCCGCGCGGCCGGAGACCGGGCCGGTGCTCCTCGACAGGGTGCGGGTGCTGCGTGAGACGCTCGCGGGCACGGCCGCCCCGGCGGCGGTCCTCGGCTCGCTGACCGACCCCAGGGGCTTCCCCGCGACCGGTGGAGCGGGCCGCACCGCCGCGGCCGCGCCCGGGCTGACGGCGCCCCTGAGCCAGCAGCCGGGCCAGGAAACCTCGCGTCCCGGCGCCACCGCCCCGCTGGGGCCGGCCCCGGCCGCCCCGCGTACGGCTCCCGCGGGCGTCCCCGGCGCCCGTACGCGGCGCCCGGGCGGTCCCGACGGGCCCGTCGGCGGGCGCCGCCGCCGTCCGGCAACCCTGCTCCTCGCGACGGCCGGCTGCGCGGCCGCCGTCGGCATCGGGGTTCTGGCCTTCACCGCCGCCCGGATCGGCGATGCGCCGCCGGACCCGGGCGAGACGGCCGTGCCCGTCACACCGTCATCCTCGCCGTCGCCATCGCCGTCGTCGGCACGTACGCACAGGTCAGAGGTTCCGCGGACGCATCGGCCGTCTGCTGTGGCGACGTCGGCCGAGCCGAGCGCCGTTCCGTCGGCTACCGTAAGCAGGTCGGCACCACCCACAACCCAGTCGCCCACACCCGCTTCGTCCCCGACCTCGACCCCGACTTCGACGTCCACCTCGGCCCCGGAAACCGATGAGACTCCGCTCCCGACGGAAGCCCCACCCGACGACACGAACCCTCCGGATGAGGGGGCGTGATGAGGAGATGGGTCGATGATGGAGACCGGCGGCACCCCAAGATGAACGGCAAGGGACAGTGCAGGAAATGACTCAGCCACGACTTCTCGGCGGACGCTACGAGCTGGATGGCGTCGTGGGGCGTGGCGGCATGGCCGAGGTGTATCGCGCCCGGGACATCCGCCTGGACCGTATTGTCGCCATCAAGACGCTCCGCTCCGACCTCGCCAGGGACCACACCTTCCAGGCGCGCTTCCGGCGTGAGGCGCAGTCCGCCGCCTCGCTCAACCACCCGTCGATCATCGCCGTGTACGACACCGGCGAGGACATGATGGACGCCACCCCCGTGCCGTACATCGTGATGGAGTTCGTCGACGGGCGGACGCTGCGCGACCTGCTGCGCGCCGACCGGCGGCTGCTGCCCGAGCGGGCCATGGAGCTGGTGGACGGCATCCTGCGGGCGCTGGACTACAGCCACCGGGGCGGCATCGTCCACCGGGACATCAAACCGGCCAACATCATGTTGACGGTCAACGGCGAGGTCAAGGTCATGGACTTCGGCATCGCCCGGGCGATGGCCGACTCCGCCGCCACGATGACCCAGACGGCCCAGGTGATCGGCACCGCGCAGTACCTGTCCCCCGAGCAGGCCCGCGGCGAGCGCGTCGACGCGCGCAGCGACATCTACTCGACCGGCTGCGTGCTGTACGAGCTGCTCACCGGCCAGCCGCCCTTCACCGGCGACTCCCCCGTGGCGATCGCCTACCAGCACGTGCGGGAGGATCCCATCCCGCCGTCGCGGATCGACCCGGAGATCCCGCAGTGGGCCGACGCGATCGTGCTCAAGGCGATGTCCAAGGACCCGCTCCACCGCTACCAAAGCGCCACGGAGATGCGCGGGGACATCCAGCGGGCGCTGTCCGGCATGCCGGTCGACCCGCAGACGATGGCGATGGCCACCCAGCAGTACAACGGGTACGGCGGGGCGGACCGCACGCGGACGATGACCACGGCCGGCGGCGCCCCCATGACCCAGAACACCCGCGCCATCCCCGACTACGAGTACGCCCAGGAGGAGCGCGGCGGCAGGTACGACGGGCGGCGGCGCAGCAACGGCGGCGGCAACAACGCGCTGAAGACGGCCCTGTGGATCCTCATCCCGCTGCTGGTGATCGGCGCGATGATCGGCGTCGGCTACGCGTTCCTCGGGTCCGGCGGCTCCTCCACGGCCGACAAGGTCGAGGTGCCGTCGGTGACCAACCAGAACAAGGCCGCGGCCGAGCAGGCGTTGAAGGCGGCCGGGTTCAAGGTCGCCTTCGGGCCGGAGGAGTTCAACGGCGACGTGCCCAAGGGCGCCGTCGTGAGCACCGATCCCGCCGGGGGCGAGCAGGCCGACCCGGGGTCCACGGTCACCGTCGTCGTCTCCAAGGGCCAGGAGAAGGTCGCCATCCCCGAGACCGTGCTCGGCAAGTCGCCGGAGGAGGCGAGGGCCGAACTGGAAGCGATGGGGCTCAAGGTCAGCATCGTGCCGAAGGCCTCCACCAAGCCCCAGGGCCAGGTGTTCGACACCAAGCCCAAGCCGGGTGAGAAGGTCGAGAAGGGCGCCCTGGTCACGCTGTACGTGCCCAAGGAGATGACCGAGCTGCCAGCCGTGGTCGGGCAGACGCTCGACGACGCCAAGCAGACCCTGGAGGGGGCCGGCTTCAAGGTCAGGGTCCAGGAGCGGCCGAGCGACGTGGTGCCGCAGGGCAACGTGATCGACCAGTCGCCTCAGCCGGGGACCAAGCTCAACCCCGGCACCACGATCACACTGACGGTCTCCAGCGGCCCCTCGCAGGAGCAGCCGCCGACCCAGCAGCCGACCGGCAACACGCCGACGGACGGCACCGGTGACGGCACCGGCGGCGACGGCACGGGAACCGGCGGCGACGGCACCGGTGACGGTGGGGGCGACAGCGTCCAGGTCGGCCCTCCCGGAGAGGGCGGGGACAACCCGTTCGGCAACTGACGACACGAGCGGACGGCGGTCATCGCGAGGCGGTGGCCGCCGTCGGCGTTTCCGGGGGCCCGCCGGGAACGGCGCACGGCGTACGGCGCGCGCGGACATGAGGAAGGGCTTCCGCCACTCGGGGGCAATGGCGGAAGCCCTCACTCATGTAGTCGTGCCGAGAGCGGAAAGCGTTACACGATCTGCGCGAGCCAATTTCCGAGCAGCCGGTGGCCATGCTCGGACACGACCGACTCGGGGTGGAACTGCACGCCCTCGACGGGCGCCCCGCGGTGGCGCAGGCCCATGATGACGCCGTCGGGGGTCGTGGCCGTCACCTCCAGCGGGTCCGGCACGGTTCCGGGGACCACGGCGAGCGAGTGGTAGCGCGTCATCGTGACCGGCGAAGGGAGCTCCCGGAACACCCCCCGCCCGTCGTGGGAGATCAGGCTGGTGCGGCCGTGCATGAGCTCCGGCGCGCGGTCCACCACGGCCCCGTAGGCCACGGCGATGGCCTGGTGACCGAGGCAGACTCCGAGCAGCGGCAGGCCGCGCTCGGCGCAGTGCCGTACGAGGGGCACCGACACCCCGGCCGCCTCCGGCGTGCCGGGCCCGGGAGACACGAGCACGGCGTCGAAGCCGTCGGCGTCGTCCACGACGACGTGGTCACGCGGCCGTACGTCGCAGTCGGCGCCCAGACCGCGCAGATACTGCACGATCGTGTGCACGAAGCTGTCGTGATTGTCGACCACGAGCACCCGGGTCGGGCTCATAGGTGTCTCCCGCTTCACCGGCGTGGCTGGGCGTGCAGAGCGGAAATCGGACTTTCAGCGTACGGCAATCCCTCGTGGGGGATCGCCCGGCAGGGTCCGGGCCGACTATCCTTGCTCGGGACTTCATCGCCACAGCGATTACGCTATTGACACCAGCCCGCACGACCGCGCGGGTACCCACCAGGAGACACTCCCGTGCCCAAGTCGAAGACTCGCAAGAAGGCCGTCTACACCCCGCCGCAGAAGGCGCAGACGGTGAAGGTCAGCCCGCGTTGGCTCGCCCCCGTCATGGTGGCCACCTGGATCATCGGTATCGCCTGGATCGCGGTCTACTACATCGCGCCGAACGTCCCGGGGATCTCCAGCCTGCAGAACTGGAACCTGCTGATCGGGTTCGGGCTCATCATCGTCGGCGTCGTGCTGTCGACCAAGTGGCGCTAGAGCGCTCCTGCGCTTTCCCAAAAACTTTCCACAGTCTTTATCCACAGCCTGTGGGCAACTCGTGACCGACGGGTGCCGGCCACCCAGCGGACGCCTGTGACCCCGGCATGCCCTGGGCCCGCGCGTCCCGCGGGCGTCAGACGATGCCGCCGTTGGCACGCACGACCTGCCCGTTGACCCAGTGCCCCGCGGGGCTCGTCAGGAAGGCGACGACCTCCGCGATGTCCTCCGGCGTGCCGAGCCGTTCCAGCGGGGGCTGCTTGGCCATCCGCTCGATCGTGGCCTCGTCCTTGCCCTCGAAGAACAGTTCGGTGGCGGTCGGGCCGGGCGCGACCGCGTTGACGGTGATGTCCCGCCCCCGCAGTTCGCGGGCGAGCACGAGCGTCATCGCCTCGACGGCGCCCTTGCTGGCGACGTACGCGCCGTAGTTGGGCAGTTGCAGGCCCACGACGGACGTGGACATCGTGATGATCGCGCCGCCGTCGCGCACGCGCCGCGCGGCCTCCCTCGCCATGACGAAGGTGCCGCGGATGTTGGTGCGGTGCAACGCGTCCAGGTCGGCGAGGTCGAGATCCGCGATCGGGGACAGCGACAGGCGTCCCGCCGCGTTGACGACGACGTCGATCCCGCCGAAGGTCTCGTCCGCCGTGTCGAACATCGCCGCGACCGCGTTCTCGTCCGCGACGTCGGCCTGCGCCGCGAACGCCCGGCCGCCCGCCGACGTGATCGCGTCGACCACCTCGGCCGCGGCCGAGGCCGCTCCCTGATAACCCACGACGACGGCGAGACCGCGTGCGGCGAGCGTTGTGGCGACGGCCCGGCCGATCCCACGGGAGCCGCCGGTGACGACGGCCACGCGCTGGTCACTCATCACGAACCTCCTCATCTATCGTCGATAAGCATTCTGCATATCGACGTTACGAGCGAAACGTTAGCACGGTCGGCGTATCGCCGCTAGCGGAGTTTCGTATCATTGGTTACATGGCAGGTGCGGACACCCTACGCGCGGCGATGATCGAGGCCGCCGAGAAGCAACTCGCGGCGTCATCCGACAACGACATCGCCACGCGGGCGGTCTGTGAGGCCGTCGGCGTGACCCAGCCCGTGCTCTACCGGCTGTTCGGCGACAAGCGGGGGCTCCTCGACGCCGTCGCCGACCACGGGTACGAGCGCTACGTCGCACTCAAGGCCGCACAGGAGCAGACGGCCGATCCGGTGACCGACCTGCGGGCCGGCTGGGACGGCCACATGGCGTTCGCGCGGGACAACCCGGCCCTCTACCAGCTCATGTTCACCCCACGGCCGTGGTCCCACTCCACGGCTCGCGACCGGGTGTTCGACCTCCTGGAGGCCACGCTCGTACGGTGTGCGGCGATCGGCGCGCTGAAGGTCGAGCCGCGCGTCGCCGCCCGGCTGATCCTGTCCGCGAGCGTCGGCACCGCTCTCGATCACATCGCCAGTCCGGAGTGCTTCGACGATCCCGCGCTGTCGCATCGCATGCGTGACGCCGTGTTCGGGCACGTTCTCACCGAGACGACCCCACGCGAGGACGGCGACCCCCTGCGCGAGGCCGCGCTGCGCCTGCGCGCGCAACTCGCCCTCGCCGGCACCGAAGCACTGGAGCCGGTCGAGACCGCCCTGCTGCTGCGCTGGCTCGACCGCATCACGCAGGGAGCCCCGGACGCCGTCAGGTGAAGGCGCCCTCCAGGCGCAGGCCGTACGGCGGGAGCATGGTGACGAGCAGGACCAGCGCCACCAGCACGGCCACGGCGATGCCGAACTGCACGATGGCGCGGTTGTGGCGCGGCGCGTAGGCGAAGCCCGCCGCGACGATCGCGCCGGTCACGAGCCCGCCCAGGTGGCCCTGCCAGCTGATGCCGGGCACGACGAACGTCAGCACCACGTTGATGCCGATCAGCCAGAGAACGCCACGCGCGTCGTACCCGAGCCTGCGGGCCACCACGAACAACGCGCCGAACAGGCCGTAGATGGCGCCGGAGGCGCCGACGGCCGACGTGCCGAACAGGTAGATGGCGACCGAGCCGCCCAGCGCCGACAACAGGTAGAGCGTGGCGAACCGGCCCGAGCCGAGCCTGCGCTCCAGTTCGGGGCCGAGGGCGTAGAGCGCCCACATGTTGAACAGGATGTGCCAGAAGGACGGCGGCGGGGCGTGCAGGAAGGCACTGGTGATCAGCCGCCACCACTCACCCAGGTGGACGCCGAGCGACCACATCGCGAACCGCTGGACGACCTCGTCCGGGCGCAGGACCTCGGCCGCGTACGCGAGCACGTTGAGCACCAGCAGCGTCCACGTGACGCGGGGCGTGGCGACGGCGGCGCCGCCGAACGTGGCTTGGGCCTGCCGCACCTCCCGGTTGCCCTCACGGACGCACTCGGGGCACTGGTGACCGACCGCCGCATCCCGCATGCAGTCGGGGCAGATCGGGCGCTCACAGCGCTGGCAGCGGACGTAGGTCTCGCGGTCGGGGTGCCGGTAGCAGGTGGGTACGGCTTGCGCCCCCGGCTGCGGGGGCGGCGGAGGCTGGGAGGTCATGGGGTCCTTTCCTGGCGTGTCCCTGTGCGGGGGAGCGCATCCACGAGCCAGCCTATAAGCCGGAAACGCCCCGGCCGCGCGTTCGCTGCGGCCGGGGCGCCGGGGATCGGACGACGCGGCGTCAGGACCGCTCGATGGTGACCTCTTCGAGCACCACGTCGTTCTCCGGGCGGTCGTTGCGGCCGGTGGGGGTCTTGGCGATCGCGTCGACCACCTCGGTGCCCTCGATCACCTCGCCGAAGATCGTGTGCCCCTGGTTGAGGTGCGGCGTCGGCGCGACGGTGATGAAGAACTGGGAGCCGTTGGTGCCCTTGCCGAACCGCTTGCCCGCGTTCGCCATGGCGAGCAGGTAGGGCCGGTTGAACTGGTTCTCCGGGTGGATCTCGTCGTCGAAGTCGTAGCCGGGCCCGCCGATGCCCTGGCCGAGCGGGTCGCCACCCTGGATCATGAAGCCGCTGATGACCCGGTGGAAGATCGTGCCGTCGTAGAGCTTGACGTTCGTCTGCTTCTCGCCGGTCTCCGGGTGAGTCCACTCCCGGGTGCCCTCGGCGAGTTCCACGAAGTTGCGCACGGTCTTCGGCGCCTTGTTGGGGAAGAGCTGGACGCGGATCGTGCCGTGGTTCGTGCGCAGATTCGCGATGAGGTTGTCAGCCACGAGGGCCGCCCCCTTTGTCTGATCGTGTTTGTTGTCCGTGAACAGGGTATCGAGCATGCCTTCAAGCACTGCTCGTGATTGAGCCGCGACCATCCGGGAAGGGGTCGTTCCGGGGCCCCGTCGATTGGGGAGGTTGATCGTGTCCCTGACAATGAACAGAAGGCGCCGCGCCGAAGTGGTCATCCCGCAGACGTGGCTGAGCAGGATGAGAGACCAGGCGAGGAGAGCCGGTGGCCGGATGAGCCCGATGGCGGAGACCGCCCGGGATCTCGCGACGCACCGGATCGAGGACGCCAGGGTCTGGGCGGCGCCGAAGCTCGACCAGGCGGCACAGTCGGTCGAGGAGCAGATCGCGCCGATCGTCAGCGCGTTCCTGACCGAGATGGCCCGCCGCATCGACGTGTCCAGCACCAAGAAGACGCGCCGGCGCTGGCCGGTCCTCGCGTTGCTGAGCGGCGTCGCGATCGGCGCGGTCGGTGTGGCGATGTACCGGAACAACGCCCAGCGCTGGACCGAGACGATGCGGGAGAGCATGCGGCACACCGGATCCGACGCCAGCAAGTGGGTCGGAGACAAGGCCGAGGAAGTCGGCGAGAAGGCCGACAAGGCCGCCGATGAAATCTCGGGAAAAATGCCCTAGCTCATCCCTCACAGCCACCCAGTACGGCCGGCGTCCCCCACGCCGGCCGTACTGTGTTTCCCGCTTCACCGTCGGGGCGCTCACTTCCGCCGTCTTCCCTCGTCGTTCGGGAGTTCGTTCCTCACTCCCTCTCTCCTCAGTCCAGACCGGCGGCGCGCCCCTCCGGCTCGCTCGGTGTTCCCCGCTTCGCTCATCGGGGCGCTCACTCCCGGCGGGGTCGTGCCGGAGGCGCGCCAGGGGCACAGCCCTCGTCGTGCTTGGTCGCTTCGCTCCCGCGCGCTCCTCAGTCCAGACCGGCGGCGCGCCCCTCCGGCTCGCTCGGTGTACCCCGCTTCACCGTCGAGGCTCTCGTGGCCAGGCGGTGGAGTATGGCGGGCAGGCGGTCCTCGTAGAGGACGGTGAGCCGCCGGGTCGCCCGGGTGATGGCGACGTACAGATCCTGGCCGCCATTGGACGACTGGCTCAGGATGCCCTCGGGGTCCACGACCACCACGGCGTCGAATTCCAGGCCCTTCGAGCCGCGTACGGTGAGGACGGCGACCGGGCTGTCCAGGGGGTCGACGGCCTCGGGGAACAGCGCGGCGACCTCCGCGTGCCGGGTGTCCGGCGTGACGACGCCGACCCGTCCCTCTTCGATCTCGCGCAGTTCCGACTCCACGAGCAGCCGCAGGTCGGTCCCGGCGGCGGGCACGGCGCGGGGGCGGGCGCCGCCGAACCGGACCGACTCGGGCGGCTCCTCCCCGGGCGCCACGGCGCGCAGCACGTCGGCGGCGACCTCCATGATCTCGGCCGGCGTCCGGTAGTTGACCAGCAGGCGCTCCTCCCGCCAGCGTCCCTTCACATAGGGGTCGAGCATCTCGCCCCAGGAGCGCGCGCCCGCGGCCGAGCCGGTCTGGGCGATGTCGCCGACCACCGTGAGGGAGCGTGCCGGGACCCGCCGCATCACCGTCCGCCACGCCATCGCCGACAGCTCCTGGGCCTCGTCCACGATCACGTGCCCGTACGCCCAGGTGCGGTCGCGGGCGGCCCGGTCCGCGGTCGTCACGTACGCCTCGTCGGCGCGGTTGCGGCCGGCCAGCAGGGTCGCGTCGAGCACGGGGTCGACGTCGGTGATCGTCAGCACTTCCCGGGCGTACAGCTCCTCCTCGCGCCGCTCCTCCTCCGCGCGGCGCCGCCTGGCCCCGGCCCCGTAGTCGTACTCGCCGAGCAGTTCGGCGGCCTCGTCCAGCAGGGGGACGTCGCCGACCGTCCACGGCGCCTCGCGGGGCCGCAGCAGGAGCGTGCGCTCCTCCTCCGTCAGGTGCGGCCCGGCCGCCGCGCGCAGCCGTTCCTCGTCCGACAGGAGTTCGCGGACGAGCCGCTCCGGAGTGATCTCCGGCCACAGGGCGTCGAGCGCGTCGCGGACCGGCCGGTGCTCCCACAGGGTCGTGGCGGCGTACTTCAGGTCGCCGTCCTCCAGCGGCCGGTCGAGCCGTGCCGCCTCGTCCCGGGCCAGGGCCCGCAGCACCTGGTCCACGAACGTCCACCGGGCGATGTTGTGCTGACGCCGCAGGCCGCGTGCGCGGTCCCGGGCCCGCAGGCAGGTGGCGTGGTCCACCCGCAGCGGCATCTCCTCGACCACCACCTCCACGCCGCCGCGCACCGAGGTGCGGACGGGGATCTTCACCTCCAGGTCGCCCTCCGGCACGCGCTGGCGGTCGCGGACCGCCTCCTCGACCACCCGGGCCATGCGCGGGTCGCCCTTGACGACGGCGACCGCCGGCTCGTCCTCGGCGCTGGCCCGCACCCCGGGATGGAGCCCGCCCATGCTCGTCAGCACCACCTGCGTCTCGCCCAGCGCGGGCAGCACCTGGCTGATGTAGCGGGAGAACGTCGCGTTGGGACCGACGACGAGCACGCCACGCCGCTCCAGCGTGTCGCGGTGCGTGTAGAGCAGGTACGCCGCCCGGTGCAGGGCGGCGACGGTCTTGCCCGTGCCCGGCCCGCCCTGCACGACGAGCGCCCCCGCCAGGCCGGAGCGGATCACCCGGTCCTGCTCGCGTTGGATGGTGGCGACGACCTCGCCCATGCGTCCGGTGCGCCCGCGGCGCAGCGCCGCGAGCAGCGCGGCCTCGCCGACGAGCGTACGGCGGTCTCCGTCGGCCATCCGGTCGAGGTCGAACACCTCGTCGTCGATGCCCACGACCTCGCGGTGCCGCGTGTGCAGGTGACGGCGGCGTACGAGGGAGCCCGGGTCGCCGGGGGTGGCGACGTAGAAGGGGCGGGCGGCGGGGGCGCGCCAGTCGACGAGCACGGAGGTGTGGTCGTCGTCACGCAGCCCGATGCGGCCGATGTAGAGGGTCTCGCCGTCGGCGTCGTCGATGCGCCCGAAGCACAGGCCGCGTTCCACGGCCGACAGTTGCGCGAGGCGGCGGCCGTGCTCGGCCGCCGTCACCTCCCGCTCCACGACGGCCTGGCGGGTGCCCGTGCCACCGCGGGCCAGGACCTCCCGCATGCCGTGCTCGGCCCGCTCACGTGCGATGTCGAGGCGGTCGTACAGCATGGAGACGTAGGACTGTTCGATCCGCAGGGCGTCGGCGCGAGCGGAGTCGGATTGACGGTCACCCATTCCTGTGATAAACTCCTGTCGAGAGGGTCTGTCTATCAGATATTTGGGAATCTCTCACTATAGGGCATCGCATGCATGCCTCGCGATCTCCACTCCGCTTCGGGGTGGATTTTTTGTTTTCCGAGTCTTTTGTGACGGATGTGAGTGATGACGCATCCGTTCTGGGTAGCCGACGTGCGGCGCGGCCGACTGGGAAGATTGCCTCGTTCCATCCGGATTCGTGCCGTGCCATGGTCAACCGCCGCGTGCCGCGGGACGTCTTTGGAAACAAGGAGGCCCGGATGGACGTCCTCGACAGCCTCGTGGAGGACGAGCTCCGCCTGGAGCTCGTCCTGATCGAGGCACTGCACCATGAGGCGGAACGGCTGGCCGCCCCAGCCGTACGCTGAGATCACCCGCCCGCCGCCCCACCTCGGGGCGGCGGGCGCCCCCTCACGTCACGCCCAGGGGCGGAAGACGGCGCGGACGCAACCGTCCTTCTTGTGCTTGAACATGTCGTAGCCCTTCGGCCCCTCGTCGAGCGTCATCGTGTGCGTCGCGAGGTAGGAGGTCTTCAGGTCGCCCTTCGCGATCCGGTCGAGGAGCTTCGGGATGTACCGCTGGCCGTGCTGCTGCGCGCCGCGCAGCGTGAGGCCCTTGTTCATCAGCGCGCCGAGTGGAAACTTGTCCACGAATCCGGCGAAGACCCCCAGCACGAACACCGAGCCGCCCTTGCGGCAGGCGTGGATCGCCTCGCGTACCGCGATCGGGCGGTCCTGCTCCAGGCGGAGCTGCTGCTTGATCCCGTCGTACACGCGCTGGATCCCGGTGCTGTCGGCCTCCATGCCGACGGCCTCGACGCACACGTCCGGGCCCCGGCCGCCGGTGCGCTCGCGCAGCTCCGCGGTGACGTCGGTGCTCGTGTAGTCGATCACCTCGCAGCCGACGTGGCGGGCGGTCATGGCGAGGCGTTCCGGGTAGCGGTCGATCGCGATGACCCGCTCGGCGCCGAGCAGCATGGCGGCCCGGGCGGCCATCTGGCCGACGGCGCCGCACCCCCACACCGCGACCACGTCTCCCGGCTTCACACCGCCGAGCTCGGCGCCCATCCAGCCGGTCGGGGCCGCGTCGGAGGCGAACAGGGCGTCGAGGTCCGCGATGCCCTCGGGGACGGTGAACGCGTTGTAGTCGACGAAGGGAACGCGGATGTACTCGGCGTGGCTGCCCCGGAAGCCGCCCATGGCGTGGGAGTAGCCGAAGATGCCGGCGGTCGTGCCACCCCACATCAGGTCCGTGACGCCCGGCTTGGGGTTGCTGTTCTCACACAGCGACCACTCGTCGTGCCGGCAGGCCCAGCAGCGGCCGCATCCGATGATGGAGCAGACCACGACGCGGTCACCCACGCGGTGCCGGTTCACCTCGGGGCCGACGTCGACGATCTCGCCGATGAACTCGTGCCCGATGACGTCCCCGGCCCGCATCGCGGGGATGTATCCGCCGAGCAGGTGAAGGTCGGAACCGCAGGTGGTGCTCGCCGTCACCTTCACGATCGCGTCCTGGGCGTTGAGGATCGCGGGGTCGGGCACCTGCTCGACCGACAGTTCGTTCACGCCCTGCCAGCACAGCGCCTTCACAGTCGTCCCCCCTCCGCCGCGCGTCCCAGCGCCATGTCGAGCACCTTGCCCGGCATCGTCGGCCTGGTCGTGCCGAGCTCCTCGTCCGACCGCAGCACGTCACCGGTCTCCAGCAGGGACTTCGTCTCACGCAACGCCGTACGGACCACCGTACGGGGATCGTCACCCCGCAGCCGGGCGAGGACGCCCTCGGCGCCCGCGCGGTGCTCCCTCGGCCGGGCGTAGATCTCCGTGCCCCGGTCGCCCGGCGCCCGGTTCATCCGCACCTCGGCGTCCACCCGGGCCAGCGGATCCGGCAGGTGCCCACCCGGGGCGACCTCGTCCGGCGGCCGGTTGATCGTGACGCCGAGCCAGCGGCTCGACTCCAGGGGGTCCTTCGCCGCGGCCTGCACACGCCTACGCGAGGCCGCCCATCGCGCCGCTCCCAGGCCCGCGGCGGCAAGGGCCGCCGCTCCGGCAATGAGACGTTTCATGACTTCGCCCCCTCCACGGCCGACTTCTCGGGTGCTACCCCCGGCTCCGGGGCTCTACCCGCCAGTGGCGGTGCCTGAGGGGAGTCGGTCGTGGATGGCGGGCCTGCGGACTACTCCGGCTCGCGGGACGGCGCGGCGGCGAGGGCGTCCGCCACAGTGGGGAAGACCGGGACGTGGAAGGCCAGCCCGGTGATCCACAGGGCGCGGGCCGCGCCCTGCTCGACCGCGACGAGGGCCATCCAGCCGCCCTCGTCCAGCGCGCGCTTCCAGCAGTTGACCAGCAGGCCCGTCGCCCTGGAGTCGAGGAAGGCCAGTTCGAGCAGGTTCACCACAAGGTACGGCCCGAAATGAGCGAAGGCCTTGTCGAGGAATTCCGTGGCCACCTCGTGGGTGGTGAAGTCGAGGGTCCCCCGCACCGTCAGCAGTCCGATGCTTCCGCTGCTCTCGGCGGCGAACGTGGTCTCGGCTGTCGAGATGTTGTGCAGATCAGACATCAGGACACTTCCGTGGAGTTCGGCAAAATGCGCGCGACCAGAATGCAGGTGTCGTCGCCGGTGTTGCTTGGGGCCAGAGCCTCCATCACCGCCGCCACGCGATCCTGCGGTGGCACCTTCGGCACTGTCTCGGCGATCGCGGCGCTGAGGATGTCCAGGCCCTCGAACAGGTCCCGGCCCGGCCGCTCGATAAGACCGTCGGTGAACATGAGGAGTAGATCGTCCGGTTCCAGCCGGATCTCGGCGCAGCTGTAGCTCACGTCCTCGAAGACGCCGAGCAGCACGCCCGGGTGGAGCAGCCGCTGGACCCTGCTCCCGCGGACCAGCAGCATCGGCGGGTGACCCGCGTGGGTCCACCGCAGCGTGCGGTCCTTGGTCCGGTAGCGGGCCACCACCGAGGTCGCCAGCACGTCCGGCCGCATCCGCCGCAGCAGCCGGTTCAGCGCCACGAGGATCTGCGCCGGGTCGTGGTCGGCGAAGGCCAGCCCGGTGATCGCGTGCCGCAGCTTGGCCATCGCTGAGGCGGCGGCCAGGCCGTGCCCGGCGACGTCGCCCACGGCCAGCAGCGCCTCCTCGTGATCGAGGTGGATGGCCTGGTACCAGTCGCCGCCCAGCGGAGCGGTCTCGGCGGGAAAGTAGCGCACGCCGATCTGCAGCCCGGGCACCGTGTCCTGCACGGGCAGGATGATGCTCTGCAGTCGCGCGGTGAGCTGCGACTCCTCCTCCAGCCGCTGGGTGACCTCGGCGAGCTCGTCGGCGGTCCTGCGCCAGTCGGTCACGTCTTGCACGACGCCGTGGATCTCGACGGGCCGGCCGTTCGCGTCCCGGCTGACCTCGGCCGTTGCCCTGATGTGCCGGTATTCGCCGCCGACGCGGATGCGGACCTCGAACTCGTGCGGCCCGCCGCTGCTGGTCAGCGTCGTGAGCGCGTGCTCGACGATCGGCACGTCGTCCGGGTGGGCGATCTCGCGGTAGTGCTCCAGCGCGAACGGCCCCTCGGCCGGGTCGCGCCCGTGGATGGTGTAGAGCTGGTCCGACCACTCGGCCTCGCCGGTGACAAGGCTCCAGTGCCCCCATCCGAGGTGGCCCAGGCGCTCGGTGTGGAGCAGCCTGGCCGACAGGCGCTCCTCCCTGTCGTGGCGCACCCAGGAGGCCAAGAGGCCGCCGTGCAGCGGGGCGAGGCGGACGCCGTAGGTGGACAGGTGCGAGACGCCTTCCCCGGTCTCCCGGTGGATGTAGGGGTCGACGTTCTCGGGTTCCCCCGTCTCCATGACACGAAGGTAGGCATCCCACAGCGGGGAACCGCCGACGCCCGGATACGCCTCGATCGTCCGCAGACCGACGAGCTCCTTGCCGGCCCGATCGCGGATGTCCCTGGCGTCGGGACTGGCCGCGAGCACCTCGAAATCGGCGATCGCGCCGGCCTTGTCGCGGATGGGCGCCAGCCAGACACCCTGAATGGAGATCGCGTCAAGCATGGCCTGCACCAGCCCGGCCATCGCTTCGACAGACGACTCGTCCAGGTCGACAGACGGGCCGCTCACTGGAGTAAGCCGCAGGATGCGATCACCTCCGCTCATCGATCCGCCGGCCACCTTTCGCAAGGCATCCGCAAGAGCGGACTGTATGGAGGATCGCTCTTGCCTTCCCGATGAGGTTACCTGCCGCAGCCGGGGACAGGTGCTGGACGCCCTTTGGTATCCCGGCGGCGTTCCGTCACGTCCCGCCCTTCGCCCTGAGCACAGGGCCCTTATGTGCTCGTGGACATTTGGGGAACTTTTTACTTTTTGTGGCCTTGTGCCAGCCGCCCGTCCTCCTGGCGTCCGCGCACAATGCCTGCTGGCCGACAGACGGGGGGAACGATGACCGGGGCATGTGCGGGTGTCGCGCTGACCCTCGCGGTCGCGGTGCTCGCCGCTCCCGCGCCCCCCACGGACCTGCCGCCGTGCCCGCTGGTCTTCGGTCACGGCGGCTACCCGAAGAGCGCCGGGGCCAAGGCGAAGGACGCGATCCGTCAGCCCAACGTGCTGCGGGCGGTCGACGACCAGTGGTCGTGGGGCGCCGACGGTGTGGAGGCCGACGTCCAGCTCACGAGGCGGGGCGCGAAGGCGGTCATGTGGCACAACAGGACGACCAACGGGCTGACCGGCCCCCGGCAGGAGATCCGCGAGACCTGGTGGGCCGACGGGCCGGGCGACCTGCGGGACCGCCGCGTCGCCCGCGGCCCTTACGCGGGCGAGCCCGTGCCGACGCTGCGGGAGTGGCTCGACCACGTCCGCGCCCGGGGACTGGTCGCGCTGCTCGAGATCAAGAAGTCCGCGGCGCCCGTCCTGGCCGACCCCGCGTACGGACCCTCCGCGTGGCGGGAGATCGTCGATCCCGTCGTCGAGCGGCAGCACGCCCAGCCGATCCTCGTCTACTCACGGGACCAGTGGATCAAGGCGAAGCTCGCCGACCGGCTGCCCGGGCATCTGCGAGGTTCGGCGGCGAAGTGGACCGACGGCGTCGCGTGGGACGAACCACCACCCCCCTGGCAGCTCAACGCGCCCCGATGGCAGGCCGTGTTCGACGAGGCCCCCACCAGCGTGATGACCAGTCACACCCCCGACTACCGCGCCTGGCTCGACGGCAGATGCCGCCGCTATTCCGCCTCCTCCGCCGTCGACGCGCCTGCGGCGTAAATGAGGTGACGGGCGCGAGCGGGGACGGCACGATGGAGTGTCCCCCTCTTCGTGTTCCACGTCATCCGGAGTTCTCTCATGCCTGGCTTCCGCCATGATCTCGGCATGCTCAGGGATCGGCGGTTCGCCCTGCTGCTGGCGGCCCGGACGATCTCCGTACTCGGCACCGCCTTCGCGCCGGTGGCCCTCGCCTTCGGCGTGCTCGGCCTCCCGGGCGCGGACGGCAGGACGCTGTCGGCCGTGCTCACCGCCGAGGCGTTGCCGATGGTGCTCTTCATGCTGGTCGGCGGGGTGATCGCCGACCGGCTGCCGCGCCACCGGGTCATGACGGCGGGGGAGTCGATCAACGCGCTGGCGTACTTCTGCCTGGCCGGAATGATGCTGACGGGATGGACGCCGCTGCCCGCGCTGGTCATCGCGAGCGCGGTGAGCGGCATCGCGACCGCGATCCTGTTCCCCGCCCTGACCGGCATCATCCCCGACGTCGTGCCCGCCGACCGGCTGCAGACCGCCAACGCCCTGCTGGGACTGGGACAGAACATCTCCCGGGTCGCCGGCCTGGTGCTGAGCGGCGCCGCCGTGGTGCTGCTGGGCGGAGGGTGGGCGCTGGCCGTCAGCGGGGCGATGTTCGCCACGGCCGGCGCGCTGATCACGCTGCTGCGCCTCACCCCCGCCGAACGGAGCTCGGCCGGCGGGCACTCGGTGCTGGCCGACCTGCGGTCCGGCTGGCGCGAGTTCGTCTCCCGGCAGTGGCTGTGGGTGGTGGTCGCCCAGTTCTCGATCCTGGTCATGGCATTGCAGGCCGCCCACGGCGTGCTCGGGCCGCTGGTCGCCAAGGAGTCGCTCGGCGGGGCGCCCGCCTGGTCGGCGGTCCTGGCGGGCGAGGCCGTCGGCATGATCGTCGGGGTGGTCGTCACGCTGCGGCTGCGGCCGCGGCGGCCCATCCTGATCGGAACGCTCGTCACCCTGCCCACGGCTCTGCCGTACCTGCTGCTGGGCATGAGCGCGCCGCTGTGGACGGTCATCGGCGGCGCGTTCGTGATGGGGGTGTGCTTCGACATCTTCGGCGTGCTGTGGCAGACCACCATGCAACGCGAGATCCCGGCCGAGTCGCTGTCGCGGGTGAGCTCCTACGACGCGCTCGGATCCCTGATGTTCGGGCCGCTCGGCCTGCTGCTGGCCGGGCCGGCGGCCATCGCGGTCGGGCCGCGGCCGGCGCTGGTCGCCTGCGGGACGATCATCGTGCTGGTCACGCTGGCCGCGCTGCTGGCCCCCGGCGTACGCGGGCTGCGGGTCGCCGACGAGGAGCCCGCGGCCGTCGCGGCCGTGTCCTGAAACCGCGCATTCTGCGATAAGGGCGGGTCTGTTCACCGGCACGCCGGTGGTCCATGGTGAGGGGGACGGGACGCCGCACACGGAGGTCAGCATGGAGGACTACGGCATCACCGGCGCGCGGGTGGACCTCGAGGTCGTCGTCGACATGCCGCAGGAGCGGTTGTGGGACCTCGTCACCGCCGTCCACCGGGTGAGCGAGTGGAGCCCCGAGTGCGAGCACACCGCCCTGCTCGACGGCGGCGAGGGACCGGTCACCGTGGGGACGCGCTTCGAGGGGCGCAACCGCCGCGAGGGCCGGGTCTGGACGGTGAACTGCGTCGTGACCGAGGTCGAGCACCAGCGCTCGTTCGCCTGGCTGGTGCTCGACCGTGCCGCCGACCCGGAGCGCCCCTCGTCGTCCTGGCGCTACGACCTCGAGCCCGGCGACCTTCCCGGCCAGACCCTGGTGCGGCACAGCTTCGTGCACGGCCCGGGGCACAGCGGCCTGCGCGAGATGATCCACAGCCACCCGGAGATCGCGCCGATCATCCTCGACGTACGCCTCGAGGAGCTGCGCAAGCACATGACCGAGACGCTCGACGCGATGACCGCCGCGTCCGTCTGACCGGACGCCCGGGGCGGAGTGGGGAACCCCACCCCGGAATCTTCGGACCTACTTCGTCAGCCGGACCTCGGCGGTGATCCCCTCCGTGCGGATCTCGCAGGTGCCGAACGCGCTCTCGGCGGCGAAGCGGGCGAACAGGTCGCGGGAGTAGGCGCGGCGGCGCAGCATCAGCAGCGGCACCTTGGTCAGGACGGAGTTCAGCGGCGTCAGCCCCATCCCCCTGACCTCCTCGTCGATGTCGGCCCGGGACGCCTCCCTGGTCATGTCGTGCACCACCGCGGTGCCACCGGGACGCAGCACCCGGTGCATCTCGTCCAGCGCGCGGACGGGCCGCCCGAAGTTCTTGAACGCGGCCTGGCAGACGACCAGGTCGAACGAGCCGCCGGGGAAGGGGAGGTCGGCGGCGTCACCCCGCCGCACGTCGACGCGCACCCCCGCCCGCCGGGCGTTGTCCGCGGCGATCTCCACGAACGTGCGGCTCAGGTCGAGCGCGGTCACGGCGAAGCCGAGCCGTGCCATCTCGACGGCCAGGTAACCGGGCCCGGGAGCCACCTCCAGGACGGCCGCCCCGGCCGGCAGCCCGGCGGTGACCCGCGCGGCGTACCGCCGTACGACGGCGATCTGGGGCGCCGAGGCACGCTGCCGCGCGTACCACCGGGCCATCGCGCCCTCCATGCCGGGCGCCCGGGTCTTCGTGATCTTTTCCATGGTTCTCCTCCGGTTCCGGATCATGCGTGTCCGAACCGGCCCGCGGAGGGAGCCCGGATATCCTTGCGGTTGCCACCTTCCGGCCGGATTCCGCCCGCGGTTTCGGTTCGGGGGTCACGGGCCCCGGCCAGGTGTTCCCGCACCTCGCCGGGGTCCGTTCCTGCGAGTTCAGTCCGTCGTACGGCCCCTTTCCGCGAGTTCGGCCACCTCCGGCGGCATCCGCCCGGACTCGTGCCAGGCCCGCCACAGGTCCAGGCCGGGGAACGACCCCGCGGTCAGCTCCTCCAGGAAGGAGCGGACCCAGGACGCCTCGGCCTCACGAACGGCGAGTTCGTACTCCGCCTCCACGAGGAACAGCCGCGGCACCTCCCGGCGTGCGGTGTCGAGCATCTCCCGCTGGGCGGTGATGTCCTCGTCCAGCAGGGCCAGCCGCCGGCGCAGCAGGCCGGCCAGCTCGTCCGGCGGCAGCACGGCGCCCACCGACAGACCGGCCTGGAAACGTGACTGCTCCCGCTCCGGCGTCGCGATCAGGTCGCGCGCCCAGTCGGCCAGTTCCGCCCGTCCGGCGTCGGTGATGCGGTAGATCGTGCGCTCGGGGTGCGCCCCCTGCCGCACGGTCTCCTCCACGGCCAGGAACCCGTGTCTCTCCAGGTTGCGCACGACCGTGTAGAGCGAGCCCCACTTGACGCCCATGTCGCGGTCCTTGCCGCGGGCGCGGATCAGCGTGGCCATCTCGTACGGGTGCATCGGCCGCTCGACGACGGTGGCGAGCACGGCCAGGCCCAGCAGGTTGTTCACCTTCCGCCGTCCGGCCAAGTGCCTCACCCCATCCTGATACTCGTTCGCGAGTATACGTCGGCGAGTAGCGCCCGTGAACTCCCAGCGGCACGAGTGGCGAGACATGGCTGTCAGATTCCCGAAGTTAGGTCCGGCTCGATGCCATGGTGTCGTTGATGATCCCCCTTGCCACCCCACGCCAGGACTCGGACCTGATCGCCGAGTCAAGGGCGCGGCCCGAGGCGTTCGCGGCGCTGTTCGACCGCTACGCGGCGATGCTCTACCGCTACGTGTCCCGCCGACTCGGTCCGGAGGTCGCCGAGGACCTGGTGGGTGAGACGTTCCTCGTCGCGTTCGGGCGCCGGGACCGCTACGACCTCACCCGCCCGGACGCCCGTCCCTGGCTGTTCGGCATCGTCAGCAAGCTCGTCTCCCGGCACCACCGCGACGAGGCCGCGCGCTATCGCGCGCTCACCCGCAGTCCTCTCGACGACGTCGCGGAGTCCCCCGCCGAACGGGTGGAGGACGGCGTGCGCGCGACGGCCGTCCGCCCGCTGCTCGCCTCCGCGCTCGCGCGCCTGCCGAAGGGCGACCGCGACGTCCTGCTGCTCATCGCGTGGGCGGACCTGTCGTACGACGAGGTGGCGCAGGCACTCGGCATCCCCGTGGGCACGGTGCGCTCACGCCTGAACCGGGCCCGTCGCAAGGTGCGCGAGGCGCTCGGCCACACCAATCCGCTGCGGGACGAGGAGTGACCATGGACGACCTCACGACGCTCCGCGACTTCGGCCGGGGTCTCGAGCACGAGCCTCCCGCCGGTCTCGTACGCCAGCGAAGCCGCCTGCTCGACGAGGCGGCGGGCGGGCGCAGGCGGCGCCCGGCGAGGTGGCCGGGCGGCCGCCGGGCGGGCTGGATCGCCCTGGCAGCGGTCGCGGCGATCACCGCCGCGCTGATCGTGGTGCCGACCGTGCTGCTGCGCGGGAGCACCGGCGCGCACCTCCTGACGCCGGCCACGGGAGACCGTCCGTTCAAGCAGGGCGAGGCGTTGACGGTGCTGCTCCTCGGCACCGACCAGCCGCCCTTGCACGGCGGCAACCCCGCGGAGCGCAGCGATCTCATCATCCTGCTGCGGCTGTCCGCCGACCGGAAGCGGGCGACGGCCGTCAGCCTGCCCCGCGACTCCCTGGTCCGGATCCCACAGTGCCGGTCCGCCGACGGCCGGACCGTCGCCGCGCACGTCGACATGATCAATCAGGCGTACGCGATCGGTGGCCTGGCCTGTGCGTGGAAGACGGTGGAGACCACGACGGGCGTGCGCGTCGACCACGCCGTCGCCATCCGCTACGACGGCCTGGCGAAGCTGGTCGACGCGCTCGGCGGCGTCGAGGTCACCCTCCCCCGCGCGGTGGACGACCCCAAGTCGAAGCTCAAGCTCCCCGCGGGCCGCTCCCTCGTCGACGGCCGGACCGCGGTGGCGTACGCGCGCCTGCGGTACGTGGGCGACGGCTCCGACATCGCCCGCATCAAGCGGAACATGACCCTGATGCAGGCGATGCTGAAGAAGGCCTCTCGTCTCGGCGAGCCCGCCGCCCTGGTCTCCTTCGTCCGCGTGGCCGCCACGTCGGTCACCACCGACGCGGGGCTGGACCTGGACGCCATGCTCACGCTGGCCGTGGACGTGCAGCGGGCCGGCACCCGGGTCACGGCCCTGACCGTGCCGTGGCGGCCCGCCGAGCGGGATCCGAACCGGATCGAGTGGAAGCAGCCCGAGGCCTCCCGTCTGTTCGCACAACTCGCCGACGAGTGAACCCGTGGCGCCGGGGGGCGTCAGCGTCGTCAGCGCGCGGTCAGGCCCGCTGGACGGCCGGTTCCCACAGGTCGGCGGCGCGGGCCTCGGCGAGAGCGCCGATGCGGGCCAGCGCCTCGGCGGCGGGCATCGCCTCCAGTGCGCGCCCGTCGCGCAGGCGCAGCGCGACCTGGTCGCTCCCGGCCTCCTTCGCGCCGATCACCGCCTGGTACGGCGCCAGCCGGGCGGCCCGGACGCGGGCGCCCAGGCTGCCCTGCTCGGGACCGGAGACCTCCGCCCGCAGGCCCAGCTCGGCGCAGCGCCGTACGAGCGCCTCGGCCGGGGGCGCCTCGGCCTCGGTCACCGGCAGGACCACGACCTGGGTGGGGGCGAGCCAGGTGGGGAAGGCGCCGCCGTACACCTCGATGAGGTGCGCGACCGCCCGCTCCACGCTGCCGATGATGCTGCGGTGGACCATGACGGGCCGGTGCCTGCCGCCGTCCGGGCCGACGTAGCGCAGGTCGAACCGCTCGGGCTGGTGGAAGTCGACCTGCACGGTGGACAGGGTCGCCTCGCGCCCGGCGCCGTCGGCGATCTGCACGTCGATCTTCGGGCCGTAGAACGCGGCCTCGCCCTCCACGGCCTCGTACGCCAGCCCGGAGCGGTCGAGGACGCCGGTCAGCATGGCGGTCGCCCGCCGCCACATCTCGGGGGCGGCGACGTACTTCCCGCCGGCCCCCGGCAGCGAGAGCCGGTAGCGGACCGGGCGGATGCCGAGCACCTCGTACGCCTGCCGGATCAGCTCCAGGGCCCCGGCCGCCTCGTCGGCGACCTGGTCGAGGGTGCAGAAGATGTGCGCGTCGTTGAGCTGGATCGCCCGAACCCGGGTGAGCCCGCCGAGCACGCCCGACAGCTCGGAGCGGTACATGCCGCCCAGCTCGGCGACGCGCAGCGGCAGCTCGCGGTAGCTGTGCGAGCGGGAGCGGTAGATCAACGCGTGATGGGGGCACAGGCTCGGCCGCAGCACGACCTGCTCGCCCCCGAGGTCCATCGGCGGGAACATGTCGTCGCTGTAGTGGGACCAGTGCCCCGAGATCTCGTACAGCTCCCGTTTGCCCAGCACGGGGGAGTACACGTGCCGGTAGCCCGCCCGCCGTTCGGCGTCGCGGATGTACTCCTCCAGGGTGTGCCGGATGACGGCGCCGTCGGGCAGCCAGTAGGGCAGCCCCGCGCCGATCAGCGGGTCGGTGTCGAACAGGCCAAGCTCGCGGCCCAGCTTGCGGTGGTCGTGCATCGCGGTCTCCTCGCGTTCGTCCGCGGCGAGGCGAGTGACCGGACGACGACGAAGCCCCGGGGCACTCGCCCCGGGGCTTCGGTGAAGGTACGTGTCAGCGCGCCGGGACGGTCTCCGGCGTCGTCGTCAGCGCGCGCATCATGCCGCGAACGCTAGCACAGCCGATGATCGTCCCTGAAGTAGTTATCCCTCTACCTAGATTGCAATCCTAACTAGCTCGCTCTATCGTCTAGCTCGTGAACCTGACGTAAGAAGGGCGGCAATCCATGAGCTTCTCGGCTCCGAGCCTTCTCCTCGCGGCCCCGCTGACGGCCTATCTGGCCTTCGTCTCCCCGTGGCTGGGCAGGCGGCAGTACGACCGGCTGGCGCGCCGCCGCGACCACGACCCCCGGGCGCTGGTGCACGCGTACCGGCTGTGGATCGCCGAGGAGTGGGTCTGGGTCGCCGTGGCGGCGCTGATCCTGGTGCTGTCGCCGGGGATCCGCCCCGCGGATCTGGGCTTCGCGACGCCGACCCACCTCAGCCAGATCGCCCCGGCGGTCGCCGGCATGACCGGCGCCATCGTGATCGGCACTGTGCTGCTGCACCGCCTGGCCCGCTCCGGCCGCGCCGTACCGGGCCAGGCGGCCGTGGCGGAGTTGATGCCCCGCACTTCCGCCGAGCGGTGGCACGGCCTGGGCATGGCGGTCACCGCGGGCGTCTGCGAGGAGATCGTCTACCGTGGCCTGCTCATCGCGCTCGGCGTCGGCGCCCTGGGCCTGAGCACCACCGCGGCCGCCGCCCTGGCCCTGGCGGTCTTCGTGGCGGGCCACTGGTACCAGGGCTGGAAGGGCATGGCCGTGGTGGCTCTCCTCGGCTTCTGGCTCACCACCGTGTACCTGGCGACCGGCAGCCTGTTGCTGCCGATCGTGATGCACGTCCTGATCGACGTCCGGGGGCTCGTGTGCCTGCCGGCACCTCCCCGGGGGACGGTCGGTCAAGCGGTCTAGGTAGTACTCCTACCGTGCGAGGATGACGTCATGGCGACCGACCGCCGCGCGAGTTGGCTCAAGGGCGTCCTCGACCTGCTGGTGCTGGCCACCCTGACGGAGGGCGAGAACTACGGCTACGAGATCGCCAAGATGCTGGCCGGCTCCGGGCTCGGCCAGATCCGGGGCGGCACTCTCTATCCCGTGCTCAACCGCCTGGAGGAGGCGGGCCTGGTGTCGGCCGAGTTCCGGGTGACCGAGCGCGGGCCGGGCCGGCGCTACTACCGGCTGACCGAACAGGGCAGGCAGACGCTGGCCGAGCAGGGCCGCCTGTGGCTGGCGTTCGACGAGTCCGTACGCACAGTGCTGGCCTCGGGAGGACTGAAGTGATCACCTACCTCGACGAGCTGAAGGCCCTGTTGCGCGAGGGCGGCGTGCCCGCGGAGCAGGTCGAGGCCACCGTCTCCGACCTCGCCGCGTACGTCGCGGAGACCGGCGCCGACCCGGAGGAGGAGTTCGGGCCGGTCGGCGACTTCGCGGGGCAGTTGCTGACGGCGCGCGCGCCCGAGGCCGACCCGGCGGACGCGACCGAATGGCGGTGGACCGCGGACATCTTCGCCGACCGGCAGACGCTGGCCCGGTTCGGCGACCAGGGCTGGGAGATCGACCGGATCGACCATCTCGGCAGGTTCGTCAGTCACCGCGATCCGGAACGGCCGCAGCGATGGGAGTACCGCAGGGAACTGGTGCCTCCGGGCGGGGGCCGCGCGCTGGCGGCGCGGCTGGCGCCCGAGGGCTGGGAGCCCTGCGGCACCTGGATGTACTACCGGTACTTCAAGCGGCCCAGGGCCGCCAGCGTGGGACCTGCCGCGCAGCTCGACTCGCCGCCCGCGGCGCCCCGGAGCAGCGTCTTCTTCAGCCGGCGCTTCTACCTGCTGATGGCCGTGGCCCTGCTCGCCCTGGTCGCGCCCGGGCTTGTGCTGGCGCCGTCCGACGGTGACGGGGCGGGCTTCTTCGCCGGCATGGCCGTCGGCGCCTGCGTCGCGATCGCGGCCCTGGCGTCGATGTGGTTCTGGATGGCCCGCCGCCGTCCCTGAGCCGGGGCACTCGTGCCCCTCCCGCCGATCCTCGCCCGGGCGAACCTTGTCGGCCGCGGCACTAGCCTGAGGCTCTGATGGACCGTATGACGACGGCGCGGGGAGACTTCGACCTCGCCCGATTTCCCGAGGACCCCCGCGACCCGCTCCGCGCGTGGGACGCGGCCGACGAATACCTGCTGCGGCACCTCGACGAACGCGAGGGCGGGCCGGTGGACCTGTCGGGGACCGTGGTCGTGCTGGGCGATCGGTGGGGCGCCCTCGTCACCGCCCTCGCCGCGCACCGCCCCGTCCACCGGCCGGTCCAGATCAGCGACTCCTTCCTCGGTCAGCAGGCCACCCGCGCCAACCTGGAGCGCAACGGCCTGGACGCGAGCGCCGTAAGGCTGCGCACGACCAGGGACGCGCCGCCGGAACGGATCGACGTGCTGCTGGTGCGGGTGCCCAAGAGCCTCGCCCTCCTGGAGGACCAGTTGCACCGCCTCGCCCCGCACGTGCACGAGGGCACCGTGGTCGTCGGCACGGGGATGGTCACCGAGATCCACACCTCGACGCTGAAGCTGTTCGAACGCGTCCTCGGGCCGACCCGGACCTCGCTGGCGGTGAAGAAGGCGCGGCTGATCTTCTGCTCGCCCGGCGCCGGGCTGCCCCGAGGTGTGAGCCCGTGGCCGCGGAGCTACGCGCTGCCCGCCGACGTCGGGGTCGTCTCCGGCCTGACCGTCGTCAACCACGCCGGCGTCTTCTCCGCCGAGCGCCTCGACGCCGGCACCCGGCTCCTGCTGCGCAACCTGCCCGCGCGTACGGGGAGCGAGCACGTGGTCGACCTCGGCTGCGGCAACGGGGTCGTCGGGCTCGCCGCCGCGCTGGCCGGCGACGAGACCGAGGTGACGTTCGTCGACGAGTCCCACCAGGCGCTGGCCTCGGCGGAGGCCACCTTCCGGGCGAACGCCCCGGCGGGCGCAACCGCCCGGTTCGTGGCGGCCGACGGCCTGTCGGGCTTCCCTCCGGGCACGGCCGACCTGGTCCTGAACAACCCGCCGTTCCACAGCCACCGGGGCAGGACCGACGCGACCGCCTGGCGGATGTTCAACGGCTCGCGCGCCGCGCTGCGCCGGGGCGGCGAGCTGTGGGTGGTCGGCAACCGCCACCTCGGCTACCACGTCAAGCTGCGCCGGCTCTTCGGCGGCTGCGAGGTCGTCGCGAGCGACCCGAAGTTCGTCGTGCTGCGGGCCGTCAAACGGTGATCAGAACAGGGTGAGCGGCTCGTCCGGCGCCGGTCCCTGCGAAACAGGCTCGGGCAGCGGCTCCACGCCGGGCACCTCGGCGCGCACGTCGTCGTGGAACCGGCGGGCGAGCGTCAGCGCGTCGGCGTTGTCGGGCGTGTGGACGAACACCGTCGGCGAGCGGCCCTCGCGCAGCCATCCGGCCACCGCGTCCACCCAGTGCCGCCAGCCCTCGGCCGTACGCTCCGGGTCGTCTCGGCCGATGTAGCGGACGATCGGGCGGTCGGTGAGCGCCGCCGTACGCAGCGGCACGCGCGGCTTCTTCGTCCAGGCGTCCCGTTCGGCGTCGCTGGTCGGCGGGCTGCGGAACAGGACGGTCGTGTCGAACGGGATCCACTCGGCTTTCGCCCCGGTCAGCACGCGTTCCAGGAGCCGTACGGCCCGGGGGTCGTCGAAGAACGCGCGGTGACGCACCTCCACGGCGTACCGGTACGCACGGGGAAGGCGGCCGAGGAAGGCCGCCAGCGCGCCGGTGTCCGCCGGGCCGAACGAGCCCGGGAGTTGGATCCACAGCGCGTGGGCGCGCGGGCCCAGGGGCTCGATCGCGTCGAGAAAGGCGTGCAGGTCCTCGTCGGCCCCCGTGAGACGGCGCTCGTGGGTGATCGGCTTGGGCAGCTTGACCACGAAGCGGAAGCCGGGGTCGGTCTGCCGCGCCCACGATTCGACCGTGTCCCGCGAGGGCGTCGCGTAGAACGTGGTGTTGCCCTCAACCGCGTTGCACCAGGTCGCGTAGGCCCGCAGCCGCTCCCCGGGAGGAAGCGGATGCGGCAGCAGACGCCCCCGCCACGGCGCGTGCGTCCACATCGCGCATCCCACATGAAGCCGCATGGCCCAGACGCTATCCAAGACGGGCGACAGCTTCCGAGCGCAGGTCCTGCGGCCCCGCGTCCGCGGACGCCTCGCCCAGCCACACGTCGGACCGACGCAATCGGCTGTCAGAGCGGCTCGGAGCACCACCCGCGGCCGCAGATGTGGTAGACGATGACACGGCCGCCCATGCCGGGCCGGCCGGCTTGAGGCCGACCGACCCGAGGCTGGGCATCGTGAGGCCGACAAGCAGGGCCATGCGCCGGCGCTCTCCGAGCCGGCGCCACCCGGCCGCTTCCTACGCAGAATGGTGACCGCGTGCACCCACACGATCTGCTCGACCTACTCGGCGCCCGGCGGCTCCTGGCCATCGTCCGCGGCGACGACCCGGTGGCGGCGCTGCGCAGCATCGACGTCCTCGCCGAAGAGGGCGTGACCCTGATGGAGGTCTCGCTCAGCGGCGCCGGCGCGCTGCCGGTCATCCGGAAGGCGGCCTCCTCCCTGGGCGCGGACGTGCACCTCGGCGCCGGAACCGTGCTGACCGCACGGGACGCCGTCGCGGCCCGGGACGCGGGCGCCACGTTCGTCGTCACGCCCGGCCTGGGCGAAGGAGTGGACGAGGCGCTGCGCCTCGGACTGCCCGTGCTCGCCGGGGCGCTGACCCCCACCGAGGTCATCGCCGCGACCGCGCGGGGCGCCGCCGCCGTCAAGCTCTTCCCCGCCTCCGCGGGAGGGGCCTCCTATCTGCGCGCGCTGCGCGACCCGTTCCCCGCCGTGCCGTTCGTTCCGGTTGGCGGTGTCGGCCTCGACAGCGTGCACGACTATCTGGAGGCCGGCGCCGTCGCGGTCGGTCTCGGCTCGCCGCTGCTCGGCGACGCCCCGCGCGGCGGCGACCTGGACGGCCTGCGCCGCCGCGTGAGAAAGGCGCTCGGCCTGGTGGGCGCGCCATGAGGGCGGACGTCCTGACGATCGGCGAGGCGATGGTCACGGTCCGCTGCGCCGGATCGCTGCGCCTGGGCGGCGACGCGCGCGTGTCCGTGGCCGGCGCCGAGGCCAACGTCGCGATCGCCCTGTCCCGCCTCGGGCACACGGCCCGCTGGGCCGGCGCCCTCGGGAACGACGAGCCCGGCGAGCTCGTCCTGCGCACACTGCGAGCCGAGGGCGTCCTCACCGACCACGTCGTGCGGCGTACGGACGCCCCGACAGGCCTGCTGCTCCGGGACGTGGCCGCCGGGGGCCGGGCCCGCGTGCACTACTACCGCAGGGACTCGGCCGCCTCGGCGCTGTCCTGGACGGAGGTGCGGCCCGCCGTCGACGCGGGTCAGGCGGGCCTGCACCTCACCGGCATCACGCCGGCGCTGGGGCCCGCGCCGCTGGAGGCCGTCACCGCCGCCGCCCGCGAGGTGCGCCGGTCCGGCGCCTGGGTGAGCCTCGACGTCAACCACCGCTCCCTGCTCTGGACCCGGGAGGCGGCCGCGCGAGCGCTGCGCCCGCTGGTGCCGTACGTGACCGTGCTGATCGCGTCCGACGACGAGCTGGCCCTCGTGGCGGACGGCGACGGCGACCGCGACCAAGTGGCGGCCCTGCTGGAGGCCGGAGTCGAGGAGGTCGTCGTCAAGCGCGGCGCCGCGGGCGCCGGCTACCACGACCGGCGCACCTCCTTCGACGTCCCCGCGCGCAGGGTGCCCGTCGTGGACGTCGTCGGCGCGGGCGACGCGTTCACCGCCGGATACCTGTCCGGGCGGCTCGACGGGCTCGACGCGTACGGCCGGCTCGAACGGGCGACCCTGCTCGGCGCCGCCTCCGTGGCCTGCGCCGGGGACTGGGAAGGGCTGCCCACCCGGGCGGAGCTGCCCGCCCTGGCCCTGCCGGAAGGGGAGCCGCTGCGCTGACACGCGGCGCGGCGGCCGCCGGAGGGAACCTCGGGCGGCCCCCGACCGTATGGAGAACGACATCGCGGAGGAGGTCGGTGTGGTGATCAGACGGGGCCTGTGGGCCTTGAGCGCACTCGTCGTGGCCGCCGGGTGCTCGGCGGGTGGTCAGGCGCCCGAGGCCCGGGACGCCGGGCGGCCGTCCGGCGCGTGCGCGTCCGCCGTCAGCCGGGACGCGCTGCCGACCTGGGCACGCGGGGGCTTCAGCGACGACGGATCGGGAATCCCGCACGTGTTCGGCGAGCGCGGCGACATACTCGCCGTGCTGTTCGAGTATCCGCCGAAGGCGTCCACCGATCCCGGCGACGGCACCAAGATCCTGTGGGTCTCGCGGCTGCCGCAGCAGCCGATGCGGCCGCTGACGATCGAGGCGCGCCTCGACGGGACGACGACCTCGGTGACCCGTGAGATCACGGGAGGCGCCGGGCCCTCGTCGGTCAGCCTGCCCACGGCCGGCTGCTGGCGCCTGACCTTGAGCTGGTCGGGACATACCGACACCATGGCGCTCACGTTCGCCTGACCGCGCGGTCCTGCCGGCACGTGGTCCCTCAGCACACGTGGTCCCTCAGCACGTCGGGCGGTAGTCCAGCGTGGGGAAGTGGGAGGTCCACTCCGCGCGGGTGAGGTCGCGGCCGATCTCCGCGCAGAGCCGGCCCACGAGCGCTTCGGGCCGGAGCCCCCAGCGGATGATCCTGCCGTCCTCGCCTCCGGAGATCAGGTCCCCGTCGGCGGTGAAGGCCAGTCCCCTGATCGGAGCCGTGTGACCGGTCAGCGTGGCCGAGGGCCGCATCGTCCCGAGGTCCCAGACGATGATCGTGCGGTCGTCCCCCGCGGACGCGAGCGAACGGCCGTCCCGGCTGAAGGCGAGGACCTGGATCGGAGCCGTGTGACCGATCAGCGTGCCGCGGCCCGCCCCGGTCCGCGTGTCCCAGAGCCTGACGGTGCGGTCGGCGCCCGCCGTGGCGATCGACGTGCCGTCCGGGCTGAAGGCGACGTCGAGCACCGACCCCTGCCCGGCCCTGAGGGCGCGTACCTCCCGGTCCCGGGCCAGATCCCAGACGATGAGGTCGCCGGCGGGGCCGGTCGTGGCGAGCAGCGGCTCGTGGGGGCTGAACGCCAGCGCCGAGACGAGGTATCCGCCTGGGAACGGCGCCTCGACCGGCTTCGCCGGATCGCTGACGTCCCACCGGAACCGGCCGAGCGCGGTGGCGACGAGAAAGCGCCCGCGCGGATCGAAGGCGACGTCGGTGGACGCGCCGAGCCCCTGGTACGCGGCCGTGCCGAGCCTGCGTCCGCTGCCGGTGTCCCAGAGGGTGAGCGTGTGACTGCGGGTGACGGTCGCGAGCCGGCGCCCGTCCGGGCTGAAGGCGACGGCCCGCACATGGTCGGGGTGGTCGCCGATCGTGGCGACCGGGTTTCCCCGCACGTCCCACAGGCGGACGGTCCTGTCGCTGCTCGCCGACGCCACGAGCCGGCCGTCCGGGCTGATCTCGATGTCGTTCACGGCCTGGCTGTGTCCGCTGAACGGGGGAACGGCGCGCTCGCGGACCACGATGGTCCGGCCGAGCCCGCCCGAGGCGAGCATGGAGCCGTCGGCGCTCAGGGCGAGGGACAGCGTCTCCGTGCGGCTTCTGTCCTGGTAGGTCTCGACGGGCTGCCGTCGCGCCACGTCCCAGATCGTGATCAGGCCGTCCTCGTCGGCGACGGCGATCCGGCCGGCGACCGGAGCCGACATGTCCCAGGTGTACGGCGACCTCTTCGGCAGCCCCGGCAGTCGAGTGACATGGTCGCGCGCGATCCGCCAGAACCGCACACCGTAGTGCGACGATCCCGTGGCGAGGGTTCCGTTCGCGGGATCGAAGCCCAGCCTGTGGACGTTCACGGCGTCGAGCGCCGCGACCTTCGCCCCGGAGGAGACGTCCCACACGAGGGGGTTCTCGGTGCCACCCGTGGTCGACACCAGGAACGCCTGGTCGGGACTGAAGGCGAGCGCCACGACCTCCTCCCGGTGTCCCTTGAGCGTGCGCATGCTCCCGTCGCGCAGGTCCCACAGCTCGACCTCGCCCGTGCCGGCCCCGACCGCGATCCTCGTGCCGTCCGGGCTCAGCGCCATCGCGTCGGTGAGCCTGTCCCGTTGCCGCTGGAACACGGCCCGGCGGGAGGCCACGTCCCAGACGACGACCACGCCCCTGCTCGATCCGAGCGCGGCGTCCCTGACCACGGAGGCGAGCAGGCTGCCGTCGCGGCTGAACGCCGCCGCCCTGGCGTGGATCTCCCCCGGTCCCGTACGGGTCAGCGGACCGGGGAACGTGGCGACCCGCTCGCGGGCCCGCACGTCCCAGAGGCCGACGGCTCCGTCGGTGCCGGCCGAGGCCAGGCGCGACCCGTCCGGGCTGAACGCCAGCCCGAAGACCGCCGGCCCTTCCTGGTTGAGCTCGGTGCGGCGGCGCGCGGCGGCCGACACGCTCAGCAGTGCGCCCCGTGTCTCGGGCTCGGGGTCGAGCCGGAACGCCGCGATCGCCAGCAGGCCGGCGAGGTCGGGGTCGGTGCCGAGGAGCGATCGGGCCTGCAGGGACTGCTGCCGCGACAGGGCGACCAGTTGCTGGTGGGCGGCCTCGCCGCCCTGCCGTACGGCCACGCCGCCGCCGAGCAGGGCGAGCAGGAAGAGCACGGCCATCCCGGCCAGGAGGCGTTGCAGCAGCCGGGTGCGGCGCCGCGCCGCGGTGCGCTCGCTCTCCTCCAGCGCGCGGCTGGCCCGCAGGAAGGCGCTTTCGGTGTCGTTGAGCTCCTGCGGGTGGTCCTCCGCCCAGGTCCGGGCGACGAGAAGCTGGGCGCCCCGATACAGGGCCCCCTGGTCGCGGTCCAGCTCCCGCCACAACTGGGCGGCGTCGGTGAGCCGCCGGTGGACGAACAGGTTCTCGCGGTCGTCGGTGAGCCAGTGATGGAGCCGCGGCCAGGCCCTGATCAGCGCCTCGTGTGCCACGTCGACCGTCTCCTCCGCGAGGACGACGAGTCGCGCGGCGGCGAGCCGGTCGAGCACGCGTGCGGTGACGCCGGGGTCGGCCACGCCGACGAGCTCCGTCCGGGAGATGGGACGCCTGGTGTCCTCGGTGCCGTCTCCCAGCGCGGTCAGCCGGAGGAAGATCCTGCGCGCCGCCTGCCGCTCCGCCGGGGCGAACTCGCCGTAGACCCGTTCCGCGCTCTGCGCGATGGCGCCGCGTACGCCGCCGGCGGCCAGGTAGGCCGGCAGCGTGAGCCTCGGTCCTGTGGCGTTCCGCCAGGTCTCCAGCAGCGCGTGCGAGACCAGCGGCAGGCTGCCCGGCTCCTCGGCGGCGTCGGCCAGCACCGTGGCCAGCAGGTCGGGTGCCACGGTGAGCCCCGCCCGGGCGGCGGGCCGTACGACGATCTCCCGGAGGTCCGGCGACGACACCGGCCCGACGAGCATCTGGGCCTCGCCGCCGAGCGCCTCGACCAGGGCGGGGTGCTGGGTCAGGTGGGCGAGGAAGTCGGCGCGCACGCCGAGCACGAGGACGACGCGGCCCGCGTCGAGTGCGACGCCGAGGAGAGCCTCGACGAACCGGCGGCGCTCGTCGTCGTCGGCGCAGAGCGTGAAGGTCTCCTCGAACTGGTCGACCACCAGCAGCAGGCGGGTCTCCGGCACCCCGCGCAGTGCGACGGCCAGGGCGGCCGGATCCCGGGTCAGGTCGTCGCGCAGCGCCATCGGGTCGCCGCCGGTCGCCTTCGCCACCAGGTCGGCCAGCGCGTCCAGCGGGTGTTCGCCCGGCGTCATGAGCAACCCCCGCGAGGGCGCCCCCTGCCCGTCCCCGCTCGGCACGGACCCCAGCAGGCCGGCGCGCAGCAGCGACGACTTGCCGCTTCCCGACGCGCCGAACACGCCGACCACGGGCAGCCGGTCGACCAGCTCGCGGAGCCGGTCGACCAGATGGGAACGGCCGAAGAACCACTCCGCGTCCTCCGGCTGGAACGCCATCAGGCCCCGGTACGGGCAGTCGCCCGTCTTCGGCCGCTCCGCGGCCGGGGCGAGTGCCGGGAGGAGGTCCTCGTCCCCGCGGAGCATCGCCTCGTGCAGACGCCGGAGCACGGGGCCGGGCTCGATGCCGAGCTGGGCGTTCAGGAGGTCGCGGGCCCGGCGGAAGACCTCCAGCGCCTCGGCCTGACGCCCGGACCGGTACAGCGCGAGCATGAGGTGCCCGTGCAGGCTCTCCCGGTAGGGATGCTCCTCGATGAGGTCGGCGAGTTCGGCGGCCACCTCGGCATGCCGCCCCAGTGCGAGCTCGGTCTCCGCCAGCCGCTCGTACGCCGTGAGTCGCGACTCCTCCAGCCGCCGGGCCTCGTCGGCGACGAGCGGGCAGTCGGCGAACTCCGCGAACGCCGCCCCCCGCCACAGGTTCAGCGCCGCGCGCAGCCGATCTCGGGCGGATTCGAGGTCGCCCTGCTCCAGGGCCGCGCTCGCCTGGGCGGCGAGGCCACGGAACCGCGTCGCGTCGAGCACGTCGGTGACGATCGCGTATCCGCCGGGCCGTCCGGGCAGGACGTGCGCGCCGTACGCCCGCCGCAGCTGGTGGATGTAGAGGTGGACGTTGCGCCGCGCGGACGCCGGCGGCCGGTCGCCCCAGACGGCGGCGATCAACCAGTCGACGGACACCGGCTGGCCCGCTCTGGACAGCAGCGCGGCCAGGGTGAGCCGGAGTTTCGGCGCTCCGTCTACAGGGACCGGACGGCCATCGCGGGTAACGCTGAGCGGCCCCAGAACATGAAATTCCACTCAGATTCCGCCTCTGTCCGGACACCGGAGTGAAGAATCCAGGATCACCGCCTGCTCTGTCAACGAGCCGGTAAAGGCGGTGACCCCGCCCGGACCACACCGTCGCACGCGTTCCCCATCAGGACCTATACGGCCCGTATACCGGCCCGTCCGATGCTCGGCTCGAGCCGCTCGGGCCTCGCCCGGATCCGGCTCGTCGGCCCGCACCCCCGCCCCGGGGGACGCGGGCGCATCGCCAGGCGGGGTATCGGCAGGGGCATATCCCTCCTGGCGCTCTTCTTCCGGCGCCGCATCATGTGGCGCCGCATCACAGGGCACCGAAAATTAAATTTGTCTTGACAGTTGAACTAGTCGGCTGCCAGTCTGGAGTCACGCAAGCGCGAGACAGAGGAGATCCAGATGCGCAAGATCGTCGCCAGCTTCTTCATGTCCCTCGACGGTGTCGTCGAGTCGCCCGACCAGTGGCACTTCCCCTACTTCAGCGAGGAGATGGGCGCGGCCGTGGGCGCACTGATGACGGAGTCCGACGCGATGATGATGGGCCGGGTCACGTACGAGGCCTGGGCGGCCTACTGGCCGGGCAAGACCGACGCGGACGACCCCTTCGCCGGCTTCATCAACAACATCCGGAAGTACGTCGTCTCGACGACCCTGGACACGGTCGAATGGCAGAACTCCACCCTCGTCAACGGCGACCTGGCAGAGGAGATCACCAAGCTCAAGCAGCAGCCGGGCGGGACCATCGGCATCAGCGGCAGCACGAACCTCGTCCGCTCGCTGATGCGGCACGGTCTGCTCGACGAGCTCCGGCTGCTGGTCCACCCGCTCGTGGTCGGCAAGGGCCAGCGGCTGTTCGAGGAGGGCCTGGAGATCCCGATGAAGCTCACCTCCTCGGAGACCTTCCCGACGGGCGTGCTGTCCCTCGCCTACCAGCCCACGGAGAAGTGACCGCCGCGGCCGTCCGGGCGTCGGTAGTATCCGGCCACGTGACCGAAGCGCAGCCCGTGATCCGGCAGGTTTCCTCTCGCGTCGTCTACCGCAACGCGTGGATGACCGTACGAGAGGACGCGATCGAGCGCCCGGACGGCTCCCCCGGCCTGTACGGGTACGTGGTCAGGCCCGACTTCGTCCTGATCGTGCCGGAAGAGGACGACGGCTTCCACATCGTGGAGGAGTACCGGTACCCGATCGGCCGCCGCTCGTGGAGCTTCCCCCAGGGCATGGCCGAGGCGGACACCCGTGAGGACGAGGCCCGGCGCGAACTGGTGGAGGAGACCGGGCTCCTGGCCGACCGGCTGCGCTATCTGGGGCGCATGGACAACGCCCACGGGATGACCGACCAGGGGCTGCACGTCTACTTGGCGACCGGCCTCACCAAGGGCGAGCCCCGCCGCGAGCACACCGAGCAGGACATGCGCCAGCGATGGGTGCACCGCTCCGAGTTCGAGCAGATGATCCTCGACGGCGTCGTCAGCGACTCGTCGTCCGTCGCCGCCTACATGCTCTGGCGGCTGCGCCGCTCGTGAGGCCGTACGGCACGGCCGTGTCGTTTCTGTACAAGACCCGGGCGAGCGACCCCGCCTAATCTCCTGTTCGCAGCCACCGTCGTATGGAAAAGGAGCGGAGCACATGGCCAGGATCGTCGCGAACTTCTTCATCTCCCTGGACGGCGTCGTCGAATCGCCCGACCAGTGGCACTTCCCGTACTGGAACGACGAGATGGGCGCCGTGGTCCAGGCGGGCATGCAGAACTCGGCCGGGATGCTGATGGGCCGCAAGCTGTACGAGGAGTGGTCGGCGTACTGGACGACGACGGACCAGGACCCGGAGATCGCCGCGGCCTTCAACAGCGCCCCCAAGTACGTGCTGTCGAGCACCCTGGAGAAGGCGGACTGGAACAACACCACCGTCGTCAACGGCGACGTCGCGGCCAGGGTGCGCGAGCTCAAGGAGCGGATCGAGGGCGGCGACCTCCAGATGTCGGGCAGCGCGACGACCGTGCGGTGGCTCCTCGCCAACGGGCTGCTCGACGAGCTGAACCTGCTCGTCCACCCGATCGTCGTCGGCCGCGGGCAGCGTCTGTTCGAGGACACCCCGACGCACAAGCTGAAGCTGGTCAAGTCCGAGACGTTCAAGACCGGCGTGCTCAACCTCAGCTTCGTCCCGGACGCCGGCTGACCTCGCCTCAGACGTAGTAGCCCTCGACGGGTAGGCGCGCCTCGCCGAAGAGCGCCGGCCCCTCCTGCCGCACGGACGGAGGGCCGGCGGGCGGCTTCAGCGTGGCGAGTTGCTCGCCCGAGAGGGCGAAGACGACCCGGCCGAGCCCGGAGCGCTCGATGGCGCCCGCGCACATGCCGCACGGCTGGCAGCTCGTGTACATGGTGGTCGCGGCCGCGGCGGCCGGATCGAGCTCGCGGGCGGCCCAGCGTGCGAGCTTCAGCTCGGGGTGGGCGGTGATGTCCGACTCCGTCAGCGTCGTGTTGCGCTCCTCGGCGAGCACGTCGCCGTCCGGGCCCACCAGCAGCGAGCCGAACGGCGGGTTGCCGCCCGCCCGGGCCTGCGCGGCCAGCTCGATCGCCCTGCGGAGGAACTTCTCGTCGTCGGGTGTCATGACTGCTCCGCTCCTGTGTACGCGGCGGCCACCGCCTCGAGCATGTGCCACGCCGTCTCGGGATGGTTCGTCTCCTCGGGGTCCCCATGGAAGGGGTCGAGCAGGACGGTCTCGGCGCCCAGGAGGCGCAGCCGTTCCAGGTCGTCCACGACCTGGTCGAGGGTGCCCTCGCCGGCGTGGCGCCCCTCACCGGTCACCGGGGCGCCGGTGAGCCGCAGCAGGATGCGCGGGGCGAACACGGGGGCGGGGCGCCCCAGGCTCTCCGCGACGGCGGCCAGCCGGTGCATCCGCTCGTCCAGCCACGGGAAGGTGAACCGCAGCGGGTGCCACGCGTCGCCGAGGAGCACCGCCCTGCGTAGAGCGGCGTCGCTGCCGCCGCCGATCCAGATCGGGATGTGCCCGGCCCGGTAGTCCTCCTCGTCCCGCCAGGCCAGGCGGATCGCCCGCAGGTGCTCGTCGGTCAGCGCCCCCCGCCGTTCGTACGGCACGCCGAGCGCCTCGAACTCCTGCCGCGCCCAGCCCACCCCCACGCCGAGGACCAGCCGCCCCCCGCTGAGCTGCTGGAGGTTGGCCGCCATCCGGGCGGTCAGCAGCGGGTGCCGGTAGGGCAGGATCAGCACGGTGGTGCCGAGCCTGATCCTGGTGGTGATTCCGGCGAGCCAGGACAGCGTGGTGAAGGGCTCGTAGAACGGCGCGGGATACTGCTCGGCCACGTCGGGAGTCACCACGATGTGGTCGGAGACCATGAGCAGGTCGAACCCGAGCCCCTCCGCCGTCTCGGCCCAGCCGCGCAGCACGTCCGGCCGGGTGCCCGGGCCGAAGTTCGGGACGTTGACGCCTAGTTTCACCGGTCCAGCCTATTCAGGCGATCAGGGCCTGTGGAAGAAAGAACTCCCTGGATGGAGGGCATCTGGCCGTGGATTTCACGGTATATTCGGCCGATGGCCGAGAGTCTTGACGTGACGGACTGGTCCATCCTGACCGAGTTGCAGCGCGACGGCCGCGTACCGCTCACCGAACTGGCCCGGCGGGTGAGGCTCAGCGCCTCCGCGACGACCGAGCGGGTACGGCGGATGGAGGCGGCCGGCGTCATCAGCGGATACCGCGCGGTCGTCGACCTGGGGAAGGCCGGATACGCCGTGCTCGCCGTGGTGCGGCTCAAGTATCCGGGCAGCCGGCACGAGCCGCTGCACCGGTTGCTCGGCGAGCGCATGGAGATCCTGGAGTGCCTGCGCACCACCGGCGACGACTGCTACACGCTCAAGGTCGCCGCGACCTCCATGGCCCACCTGGAGAAGGTGGTGGACGATCTGGCGCAGTTCGGCAGCACCACGACCAACATCGTCTACAGCGAGACCCTCCCGTACCGCGGGCCCCATGCCCCGTGACGCCCGTCGTGTCACGCGGCGGGTCTGGTGGCGGGCTGCGCCCTGAAGGAGATGGCCTCCATGAGGGCCTTGTGCTTGGTGTTCTGGAAGGCGGCGACCTTCCATTCGCCGGTCGCCAGGCGGACCAGGGTGTAGGTCTGGACGCGTCACGGCTCCCGGGTCAGGACTCCCGGGTCAGTGCGGCCGATCTCGCGACGGCGGCGCAGCGGTCCTCGCCGGGAGCCGCCCCGGTGGCGGCGTGCTCCAGCAGCGCCAGGAGGACACGCCGGTCCTGGGGCGGGAGCCCGGCGAGCAACTCGCCCTCGGCCCGCGCGACGCGCGCGTCGAGTTCGGCGAGGACACCCCGGCCGTGCTCGGTCGGCACGATGCGCCGCGCGCGGCGGTCGGCCGGGTCCTGGCGGCGCTCCACGAGACCGCACCCCTCGAACTTGTCGAGCAGGTACGTCATGACGGTGCGGTCGATGCCGAGGCGGGCGGCGAGCGCGGCCTGCGTCGGCGGCGCCTCGTGGACGACCGCGGAAAGCACCTGGTAGCCGCGCACCCCGTGCGGCAGGTCGCGTGAGATGTCCTCGACGCGTGTGCTCCACTCCCTCAGCAGCACGGTGAGGGACCACCCGAGCACGGATCCCTGGGTGGACGGCGTCGGGGTGCCGGTCTGTTCGCGCGCGCTCACACCGTCCACCCTAACCCGGAATACGCTGACTCTCCGATGAGTTGTGCCGCATATAGTCTGTAAAATAGACTACTTTGGAGAGGGCCCGGCAATGAAGGATTACGGCCACGATCTGGCCTTCGGCACGTTTCTCACACCCCAGAACCAGGACCCGCAGGGACCGGTCCGGCTCGCCCAGGTCTCCGAGGCCGCCGGGCTGGATCTCGTGACGTTCCAGGACCATCCGTACCAGCCGGGGTTCCTGGACACCTGGACCTTGCTGTCCTGGGTTGCCGCGCAGACCGAGCGGATCACCGTCTCGGGCAACGTGCTGAACCTGCCGCTGCGCCCGCCGGCGGTGCTGGCCCGGGCCGCGGCATCGCTCGACCTGCTCTCCGGCGGCCGGTTCGCGCTCGGCATCGGCGCGGGCGCCTTCTGGGACGCGATCGAGTCGATGGGCGGCACCCGCCTGACACCCGCCGAATCGGTGACCGCGCTGGAGGAGGCGATCGAGATCATCCGCGGCGTCTGGGACGTGCGCGAGCGCCGCATCCTGCGCGTCGACGGCGAGCACCACCGCGTCGCCGGGGCCAAACGCGGCCCGGCCCCCGCCCACGACATCCCCATCTGGGTCGGCGCCTACAAGCCGCGGATGCTGCGCCTGGTGGCGCGGGACGCCGACGGCTGGCTCCCCTCGCTCGCCTACCTCAAGGACGGCGACCTGCGGCGCGGCAACGAGATCATCGACGAGGCCGCGGCGGAGGCCGGGCGCGACCCGGCGCAGGTGCGGCGCCTGCTGAACATCGGCGGCGCGGTCGCCGAGACCCGCCAGGGCTTCCTGCAGGGATCGGTCGAGCAGTGGGTGGAGGAGCTGACCGGCCTGGCGCTGGAGGACGGAATCGGCACGTTCATCCTGAGCACGGACGACCCGCGGCTCATCCAGGTGTACGGCGAGGAGATCGCCCCCGCCGTACGCGACGCGGTGGCGCGTGCGCGGGCCGCCACGGGCACCGTCCCCGCGGCCGCCCGCCGCGGAACGGCCGCGATCGCAATGCGCCGCGACGGGATCGACTACGACAAGGTCCCGGCGAGCCTCGCGGCCGACGCCGTGGAGCCCGGCGACCGCGCGTACGAGTCCGTGCGGCACAACTACCTGCGCGCCGGGTCCCCCGGCCTGGTGCTGCGCCCCCGGACCGTCGACCAGGTCGTCGAGGGGCTCGCGTACGCCCGGTCCCAGGACGTGCCGCTCGGCGTACGCTCCGGCGGGCACGGGATCAGCGGCCGCTCCACGAACGACGGCGGCATCGTGCTCGACGTCGGCGCGCTCGACACCGTCGAGGTCGTCGACCCGGCCACCCGCCGGGTGCGGCTGGGCGCGGGCGCGACCTGGGGCGCGGTCGCCGAGGCCCTGGTCCCGCACGGATGGGCGATCAGCTCGGGCGACTACGGCGGCGTGGGCGTGGGCGGCCTCGCGACCACGGGCGGGATCGGCCTGCTCGGGCGCAGCTTCGGCCTGACGATCGACCACGTCGTCGCCGCGCAGGTCGTGACCGCCGACGGGCGGGTGCTGCACGCTTCGCGGGAGGAGAACCCCGACCTGTTCTGGGGCCTGCGCGGCGCCGGGGGCAACCTCGGAGTGGTGACCTGGGCCGAGATCGAGGCGATGGAGCTCGGCGACGTCGTCTTCTCCCAGATGACCCTGGACGCCCACGACACGGCCGGGCTGCTGGAGCGCTGGGGTGCGGCCGTGGAGAAGGCGCCGCGTGAGCTGACGAGCTTCCTGATCCTGTCCCCGCCGCGCCGCGGCCAGGACGCGGTCGCCCAGCTCATGACCGTCTACGCCGGCGCGGACACCACCACCGCGGTGCACGAGCTCGAACGGCTCGCCGAGGCCGGCCCGCTGCTGGGGCACCAGGGATACGTGCTGCCCTATTCGGGCGTGGTGCAGCCGGCCGACAGGCACCACACCGGCGGCGGCGACCCCGCCGTACGCTCCGGCCTGGTCACTCACCTGGACGGTGACGTGAGCCGCGCCTTCGAGAGGATCGCACGCTCCGGGGTGTCCTACTTCCTGCAGATACGCGCCACCGGTGGCGCCGCGCACGACCTGGCTCCCGACGCGACCGCCTATCCGCACCGGCACCAGAACTTCCTGCTCACCGCTATGGGCGCCGCGCAGCCGGCCCTGGACGCCGCGTGGGACGCCGAGGTCGCGCCGCACACCGACGGCCTCTACCTGTCCTTCGACACCGACACCCGGCCCGAGCGGCTGGTCGACGCGTTCGGCGAGGCCAACCTCGCCCGGCTGCGGCAGGTCAAACGCGCCTACGACCCGGACAACGCGTTCCGCGCCAACTTCCCCATCCAACCGGCCGACGACTGAGCATCGTGCGAGTGATCCATTTGCCGACTACCCTTCGGACATGGCTGGCCGGAAACCGACCTCGCCCCCGCGGCCGATCGCACCGGGGGACGTCGTCGTGACGTTCTCCGAGGCTCTCGGCGCGTGGACGGCCGCGCAGATCACCGACCTCAATCCGGACTGGCAGACGGCGGGAGTGCTCGAGCTGGACTGGTCGGGCCCGGAGCCCGCCTCGGTGTCGGACCTCGGCGAGGTGTCACCCCTGGTGCTGAGGCACGCGAACGCGATCAAAGGCCCATCTCACTGCAACTACGAGTGGGTCCTTCCGCGCAGCTACAAGGTCATCGGCACGCTGCCGCTGTTGTGCACCACACCCTCACAGAGCTACTCCATAGGTTGGCGGCTCGGCGACCAGCTCGCTCGGCAGAGGCGCTGGGACAGAGGTGAGCGTGCCCCCTGGTCGGATCCGCGCGAGATGAGCACCACAGGCGCCGGTCTCGACCGGATGACGAGCGACCCCGGCGAACCGCGCCGGGACATTCGTCATCTGCGTGTCACCGAGGTCGAGTCGCTCGACTGTGAGCGGCTCGCCGAGCGCTTTCCCGAGCTGAGGACGCTCTGCCTGTCCGGCGACCTCGGCCTGCTCGTCCACGCGTCGGGTCTCAACCGGCTGGCGTCGCTTCGACAGCTGTGGATCAGCGATCTCTTCGGCATGAGCGCGGCCGATGCTCTGCTGCCCGAACGCGTTCCCACGCTGGAGTTCTTGTACCTGCGCAGCATCCCGCACGAGTACGCCGTGGCGATGCGGTCGAGATGGCGCCCCCAGGTCGCGTACGGCACCTACGTCGACATCACCGCTGCCCGCAAACCCGAATGGGTCGCGGAGAACCGCGGCAACCCGTTGCGCGACTGGGACGGTCGCGAGCAGATCAGCAGAACCTGCTTCAGAAGGGCCGTGGCGCAGTACAGGAAGACGCGGGCGGCACTGATCGCAGCGCTTTCCGACGGCTCTCAGGAGGACCGGCCGGCCCGGCTGCACGAGATCGGCCGCGAATACGGTGAGGCCTTCAACCTGCTCGATCGCCGGACGGGGTTCATCGAGACCGAGGAACGCGAGGAGCTCTTCGCCGCCCTCGACGTCATGGTGAGCGACGCCGAAGAGGCTCTCGGCGTACGGCTCGAATCGGCGGCGGACATGCTCGCGGCCGGCGTGGACGCCGTACGCGACTGGTAGAGCGCCTCCCGGCGGGGTGTCAGGCCCGCTGGAACCGGGCCCCCCACTCGCGGATCTCGTCGACCAGTTCGGGCGGCGTGAGGACGCGGAAGTCCGCGCCGGCCATCCCCAGTGCCATGGCCGGCCAGTGCAGAGAGTGGGTGATCATCCGGATCCGGCAGCGTTCGGCGTCGACCTCCTCGACCGTGCACCAGTGGCCGACGGCGACCGCCGGAGCGTCGACGAGGGCCTCCACCCGGTACGGACGGGGCAGGTTGTCCATGGCGGCGCGGACGAACTCGGCGGCGTCGGCGGCGGGCAGGTCCCGGGGATGGAACCGGGAGCCGCTGCCCTCGGGCTCGGCCAGCCGGTCGACCCGGAAACTGCGCCAGTCGTGCCGGGTCAGGTCGTACGCGACCAGGTACCAGCGGCGGCCGAGCCGGACCAGCCGGTGCGGCTCGACGTGCCGGTCCGTCCGCCGGCCGTCCGCGGGGGTGTAGGTGAAGCGAAGCCGTTCATGGTCCCGGCACGCCAGCGCGACCGTGGTGAGCACGTCCGGATCGACGCTCGTCAGGGCCTGGCCGTCCCACCCGGCGGGTACGGTCATCGTGCGCAGCGCCTCGACCCGGTGCCGCAGCCGGGTGGGCATCACCTGCACCACCTTGGCCAGCACCCGCACCGAGGACTCGGCGATGCCCTCCACCGCCCCCTGGACGGCGGTCTGCAGTCCCACGGCCAGCGCGACCGCCTCCTCGTCGTCGATCACCAGCGGCGGCAGCGCGGCGCCCGCGGCGAGCTGGTAACCGCCGTCGACACCGCGCTGCGCCTCGACCGGATAGCCCAGCTCACGCAGCCGGTCGATGTCCCGGCGCAGGGTGCGTACGGAGACTCCCAGCCGTTCGGCCAGTTCACTGCCCTGCCAGTAGCGGTGGGTCTGGAGCAGGGAGAGCAGCCGCAGCGTCCGCGTGCTGGTGTTCGCCATGGTCGCGATTCTCTCGCCGATTCAGGTCAGAAAGTGACCGTTATGCCTCCTAGCGTGGTCCTCGACCGAGCGGAACAACGGAAGGCAGACGACTGTGACCGTCAACGAGCTGAGCACTCCCGATCTCACCGACGCGCCGGCCATCAGCGGTGAGCGCGCGGACCTGCTGGCGGCACTGGCCAAGAGCCGGCACTTCTTGCGCCTCACCACCCGCGACCTCACCGATGAGCAGGCCGGGCAGCGGACCACGGCAAGCGAGCTCTGCCTGGGCGGTCTGATCAAGCACGTCACCCTGGTCGAGCGGAGGTGGGCGGACTTCATCCTGCACGGCCCTGCGGCGATGGGCGACGCCACGACCATGACCGAGGCCGACTGGGCCACGTGGGCCGACCAGTTCCGGATGCAGCGCGGTGAGACACTCGCCGGTCTGCTGGCCGCCTACGCCGAGGTGGCCCGCCGTACGGACGAGCTGGTGGCCACCCTGCCCGACCTGGACGCGGCCCAGCCGCTGCCGAAGGCCCCCTGGTTCGAGGCCGGCGCGCGATGGTCGGCCCGCCGGGTGCTGATGCAGATCGTCTCCGAGACCGCCCAGCACGCCGGCCACGCCGACATCATCCGCGAGTCCCTGGACGGCGCCAAGAGCATGGGCTGACACGTGATCCGAGGACGGGCAGGCCCTTCTCCGAGGGCCTGCCCGCAAGCATCCCCGCCATGGCGATCACGGCGCTTATGGTCTCTTTCATGAACGAGTCGCTACGGCTGGTGCCGATCACTCCTGCCAACGTCGAGACGGCCATGGCTGTCAAAGTCCGCCCCGACCAGGAGCGCTTCGTCTCGCCGGTGGTGAAGTCCCTGGCCGAGGCCTACGTGCAGCCGCAGGTGGCCTGGCCCCGCCTCATCCTCGACGGTGACCGTCCGGTCGGATTCCTCATGGCCTTCATCGACATCGATTGGGACGGCAAGGGGATCGACTTCCGGTCAGGCCTGTGGCGCCTCAACGTGACACCCGAGGCCCAGGGACAGGGCGTCGGCCGATTCGCCGTCAGGGCCGTGGCCGCCGAAGTCGGGCGTCGCGGCGCCACGCGGATGTACGTCACGTGGGAGCCGGCGGAAGACGGGCCCGAAGGCTTCTACCGGAAGCTCGGGTTCCAGCTCACCGGCGAGGAAAGCGGTGGCCAGAGAGTCGGAGTGCTGGACCTGATCTAACCGACGGCTCCGTGGTCGTTCATTCGGTCAGCCGAGTCGCTGTTCGCGGAAGAGTCGCGATGCGGATTCCACCACACGTTTCCGGTTGGCCCGTGCCTCAGCCTGCGATACTCGACTCATCTTCGATCCCTCGTCGCTTCGATTCATCACCGGGAACGTGCCGGAGGCTGGATTCCGGGCGTCCGAGGCCGACGTGCCGCGCGAGAAGTAAATTATGAGCACCATCTATGCGGGGGGCCGTACACCACGGAATCCGCGGGTCCCCCCGATCACGTACGAGGCGTGGAGCCTTTCGAGCAACGCCGCCCACGGACGAAGCGGGTCTGTCCTACCTCGAACAGGTCGAGGCCACCGTGAAGCCCTACGGCGGCAAGTGGCTCGCGAACGGCGAGGTCAGCGTCGTGGAAGGAGCATGGCCGGGCCTGGTCGTCCTCATGGAGTTCCCCGACCGAGCCGCCGCCGACCGGTGGTACAACTCGGCGGAATACCAGGAGATCCTGCCCCTGCGTGCCAATAACGCCATCTCCGATGTCGTGCTGATCGACAGCCTTCCCGCGGACTACACCGTGCGCGGACTCGCCCAGCAGGTCCGGGCCGCCATCCAGGCGGCATCGTGAGTGGGGCAGGGCACTCCTAGCCTGGGCTTTGAATGGGGTCTCCCTCGTCGCGGGGCGGGCACGACGGCCCGCCCTGCCAGTCGCGCTCGGGCGAGATACAAGGGCTGGTAAGGTGCCCGGCATGGGACTGATCGAGGTGGACAGAGCCTAGCCACCGAACTGCCGGTGGCTTCACTTGTGCGGGCATCGTCCGTACCAGTGAACAATCGTTTCGCAACGCACGCGCGTGAGTCCGCCCTTCCGGGCATTGACACCGACGCGTGATCTCGCCGGCACGTTCGCATCGCACCGGCCTCGGTCCCAGGTGCCTGACCGCGAACGCGCGACTACGACCTGCCAGGTACGCGACCTCCTCCTGCCCGGCGTCCGGGTAGCGGCTCCCTTGCCGCAGGAGCGTGATTCGTGCCCGTTCCGGTCGAACCCTCTCGCCCGCGTCGGCCCACGGCCCCGTGGCCGGTTGTCCTGCCAGTTCCGCCGGCTCCCGCGACCCGTTCACGTTGGCATCGCCATGCCACACCGCGCGGTCGACGGGGATAGGGAAAGAGAAACACCGCAATGTCGACGAAATCCGCCATCACCCTCCGTGATCTGACCTTCGAGTGGCCCGACGGCATCATCGCGCTCGCCGGGGTCAACGGCACTTTCGGCACCGGCCGGACCGGACTGATCGGCCGCAATGGCGCAGGCAAGTCCACCCTGCTCCGGCTCATCGCCGGTGACCTGCAGCCGACTGCCGGGCAGATCGACGTCGTGGGCGAGGTCGGTTACCTGCCGCAGACGCTCACACTGCGTCAGGACACCACCGTCGCCGAGCTACTCGGCATCCACGGGACCCTCGCCGCGATCAAGGCGATCGAGTCCGGCGACGCCGACCAACGCCACTTCGATGTGATCGGTGACGACTGGGACATCGAGTCCCGTGCCGACGAAGCCCTGCGCCACATCGGATTCTCCGCCGCGGACCTCGACCGCCGCGTCGCCGAGGTCTCCGGCGGCGAAGGCATGCTCATCGCGATCACCGGGCTGCGCGTCCGCCGCACCCCGATCACCCTGCTCGACGAACCCACGAACAACCTCGACCGCGCCACGCGCGCCAAGCTGGCCGAGTTCGTCGACCAGTGGCCCGGGACGCTCGTCGTCGTGAGCCACGACCTCGATCTACTGGAGCACATGGACAACACCACGGAGCTGTACAGCGGCACCCTGGCCACATTCGGCGGCCCGTACAGCGCATGGAAGGAGCACCAGGAGCAGGAGCAGGCAGCCGCCGTGCAGGCCGCTCGTTCGGCTCAGCAGGCGCTCAAGGTCGAGAAGCGGCAACGCATCGAGGCAGAGACGAAGCTGGCGCGCCGCGAGCGGACAGGGAAGAAGACCCAGAAGGACGGCGGCATCCCGAAGATCCTCGCCGGCAACCGCGCCAGTAAGGCCCAGGCGTCCGCGGGATCACTCCGTTCGACACTCGACGACAAGGTCCAGGCCGCGCAGGCCGCAGTCGACGCCGCGGACGCACGCGTCCGCGATGAGGAGCACATCCATCTGGTGCTGCCCGATCCGGACGTCCCGCGCGGGCGGCGACTGGCGGAGCTGGAGGACGAGGGCCGGACCATCGTGATCCAGGGCCCGGAACGGGTAGCGCTCGTCGGCGCGAACGGTGCCGGGAAGTCCACTCTGATCGAGCAGCTCGTGCGACATGCCGAGCCGACGCCCGGGCGACCGCACGGCCGCCTTGTGACCGAACTCGTCGGTTTCCTTCCGCAACGCCTGGACGGGCTCGATGAAGACGCCAGCGCGATGGAGAACGTGCGGGCCGTCGCCCCGGGCACGCCGGCGGGCACGATCCGCAACCAGCTCGCCCGGCTGTTGCTCCGTGGTGACAGCGTGGACCGCCCCGTCCGCACGCTCTCCGGCGGGGAGCGCTTCCGGGCCTCGCTCGCCCGGCTCCTCCTGGCCGAGCCGCCTGCCCAACTGCTGATCCTGGACGAGCCGACGAACAACCTCGACATCGCCAGCGTCGAGCAACTCGCCGAAGCCCTCGACGCGTACCGCGGCGCGCTCCTCATCGTCAGTCATGACTTCGCGTTCCTTGAGCGGATCGGCGTCGACACCATCATCGAGCTCGACGGAAACGGACGGATGCACCAGCGCCGGGACCTGGGCGTCTGACAGCGCTGGACCGCCGACTGCGCACGAGGCAGCCCGGGGACTTTACTCGTACGTGTTTCGATTTTTGCCCACACTTGTCCAAATGCGTTGATCGCGCCAGAATCAGTTCAGCCTTCAACTACTTGGTTGGGGGGTCACTGCACGGATGAGGAGAGGCATGAACCGCACCATCTCCGTTCTCGCAGTCGCCGCCGGCGTCCTCGGCGCCACGCTCACCGGCGTCAGTCCCGCGTCCGCAGCCGCCCCTGCGGTCGACTGCTCCACGGGCGAGTACACCCGGGTCGTGAACAGCTACGTCCCCACCAACGTCCAGCGGCCGGCGGTGGACGGTCACAGCTACAACATCGGCGGCCCGTTGGAGTACACGTACGAGGTCTGCCTCGACATCCCGGACACCGAGACATTCACCATCGAGGTACGGATCTGGAACAACGGGACACAGTCCGTGTTCGTGGACGACCGGCCCGGAGACAAGGTCTTCCGCTACTCGCTCGGCCCCAACAGCTTCTGGCAGGTCTACGGCACGCTGACCGGGCCCGGCAGCACCTACCTCTACTACACCTGGAACGAGAAGCAGACCACGGCCTGACCCGGAACAGGCCGGCCGCCTCGCTCGGCGAGGTGGCCGGCCGGACACCGAAAAGCGCGAAGGCCCACTCGACGGCGGCCTCAGCCCTTGAAGGCGCCATTCATGATCCCGGCCACCATGCGCCGCCCGACGAAGACGAACAGGACGAGCAGCGGGAGGGTGGCGAGGAAGGAGCCGGACATGGCGAGCCCGAGGTCGATGTTGAAGCTGTTCTGCAACGCCTTGATCGCGATCTGGACGGTGTACATCTCCGGCGACTTCAGCACCACGAACGGCCACAGGAAGTCGTTCCACGCGGTGACGAAGCCCAGCAGACCGAGCACGAAGGCGGCGGGACGCACCAGCGGGAACGCGACGCGCCAGAAGATCTGCCAGGTCGACGCTCCGTCGATGCGGGCCGCCTGAAGGATCTCGTCACTGATCGCGGACGATATGTGCTGACGCATCCAGAAGATGCCGAAGGCGTTGGCCAACCCGGGGACGATCAGCGCCTGGAGCGTGTCCACCCAGCCCAGCGACGAGATGATCATGTACTGGGGGACGATGGCGAGCTGGGTCGGCACGGTCATCGTCAGGACGACGAACAGGAACAGCGCGTTGCGGCCGCGGAAGCGCATCTTGGCGAACGCGAAGCCCGCCAGCGCGCACAGCACCGCCTGGCCCACGCCGATCGACCCGGCCACGACCAGGCTGTTGACGATCGACCGGACGAACGGCACGGTCGAGAACACCAGGCCGGCGAGGTGGAAGAAGTTGCCGCCCGGCACGATCTCGGGCGGCAACTTGATCGCCGTCGCGGTGTCGGTGGTGGCGACGATGAACATCCAGTACAGGGGGAACAGGCAGGCGAAGGCGGCGAGCGCCAGCAGCGCGTAGACCCACCATCGGACACGATCACCGGAGCGTGGCCTCGTCGTACGCATGATCGCCCCCTCAGCCCTTGACCGGGCGGATCCGGGTGGACAGGAAGTAGTTGAGGCCGGCGAGCGCGACGACCATCACGAACAGCGCCACGCCGACCGCCGCGGCGTAACCGAACTTGAACTGGATGAACCCCTGCTCGAACAGGAAGAGAGTGAGCGTCTGGCACTGACGGATCGGCCCACAGGTGTTGGCCGCGCCGCGGTTCACGAGCAGGGCCTCGGTGAAGATCTGCAGCCCGCCGATCGTCGAGGTCACGATCGTGAACACGATGACCGGCCGCAACGCGGGGAGGGAGATGTGCAGGAACTGCCGCGCATTTCCGGCCCCGTCGACGGCGGCCGCCTCGTAGATCGCCCGGGGAACCGCCTGCAGTGAGGCCAGGTAGAGCAGCGTCGTGTAGCCGAACCACCGCCAGGTCACCATGACGGCGATCAGCACATGGCTGCCCATCACCGACTGGGTGAAGTCGATGTGCTCGAAACCCACCAGGCCGAGCAGCCAGTTCAGCAACCCGTAGTCGCGGTCGAACATCTGGACGAACACGATGGCCGTGGCGGCCACCGAGGTGATGTACGGCACGAGCATCGTCATGCGGAAGAACAGAGCGAGGCGCAGCCGTACGTGGTTGAGCAGGTGCGCGAGCACCAGCGCGACCAGCAACTGCGGCACGGTGGACAGCAGCCAGATGCTCACAGTGTTGCGCGCCGCGTTCCAGAACCGCACGTCCTCGACCAGCCGGCTGAAGTTGTCCAGGCCGACGAACACGTGCTCGCCGATCGGGTTCCAGTCGAACAGCGCCACGTAGAAGGTGAACAGCAGCGGGATGAGGCCGAACACCGCGAAGAGCACGAAGAACGGGGCGATGTAGGCGTAGGGGGCGACGATCTCGGTGAAACGACGCCGCGCCGCCTGCACCGGCGGGGCCGGAGGCAGGCTCGCCTTGGTGGGGCTGATGCTCGTCGTCACGGTCTGCTCACTTCCCCGCCGCCGGCGCGTGCCGGTGGGGACGGCACGCGCCGGCGGCGCACGTGAAAGGTCCTAGCCGCCGATCGCGGTCTTGATGTTGGTCACCGCCGCGTCCCACGCCTTCGCGGGGTCACCCTTGCCCTGCTCGACGTTGGCGATGGCGTTCGTGAACTCAATGCCGATCGTGGTGCTGTCCGGCCCGATGAGGAACGGCTTGAGGCCGAGCAGCGAGTTGGTGTAAATCGTGCCGATGGGCGCGCCGGAGAAGAACGGGTCCTTGACCGAGGTGAGCTTCGGGTCCTGGTAGACCGACGGGGTCGAGGGCAGTGACCTGGCCTGAGAGAAGTGATCAAGCTGGCCCTGCGGCGACTGCGTGGCGGCGATGTAGTCCCAGGCGGCCTTCGGGTTCTTGGCGCCCTTGGGGATGGCGAGGAAGCTGCCGCCCCAGTTGCCCGAGCCGCCGGGGATCGTGGCGATATCCCAATTGCCCTTGGTGTCGGGGGCGTTGTCGCGGATGGAGCCGAGCAACCAGACCGGTGCGGCGATGGCGGCGAAGTCCCCCCTCTTCATCGCGGCGCTCCAGCCTTCGGTGAACGTGCTCTGCTTGGCGGTGATCCCGGCGGCCACGGCCTTGAGCGCCAGGTCGAAGGCGGTCTTGACCTGGGGGCTCTGTTCGTACACCAGATTGCCCGCGGGGTCGTAGTACTTCTCCTGCCCCTGGTTGACAACCTGCGAGTAGATGCTCCCGCCGGCGTTGTCGATGAACGCCTTGCCGGTGGCCGCCGTGTACTTCTTGCCGGTCTCGATGAAGGCGTCCCAGGTGGGCCAGAGCTTGCTCACCTCCTCGCGGTCCGTCGGCAGCCCGGCCTCCTTGAACAGGTCGGTCCGGTAGGCGATGGCCATGCCGCCGACGTCGGTCGGGATACCGATGATCGCGCCGTCCTTGGTCGTGGACTGGCTGATCACCCAGTCGAGGTAGTCGCCCTTGATCTTGTCGGCGCCCATCGTGCGCAGGTCGACGAAGTTCTGCGGCTGCTGGACGAACTTGGGCAGGTCGTCGCCCTGGATCAGCACCAGGTCGGGCACTTTGCCGCCGGCGAGCGCGGTGGTGAGCGCCTGCGCCGTCTCCTGTGCGTTCCCCACCTCGGTCAGCTTGATCTGCACGTCCGGCTTTATCTTCTTGTACTCCTCCGCGGACCCCTTCGCGTTGATCCCGGTGAACGACCAGAACTCGAACGACTTGCCGTCCGACCCGCCGGAGGAAGTCCCGGACGACGAGCCTGAGCACGCTGCCATGCTGAGGGCCGCGGTAGCGGCGAACACGACCGCTGAGACCTTGCGGAACTTCACGGCGACCTCTTTTCGCTTGCTGTGGTCAGGGGTGTGATGTGCGGCCCGGCACCGAGAGAACGCGCTGCGCTCGCCGGGCACCTCCTACGTGTGCAGGACGGCGACGGTGCCGTGCTACTTCAGGCTCCGGACCATGAGCGCCGGACAGGTCCAGCACCGCCATGCCGACCTGGTGTTTCACCTGCAGAGCCTTCTGACATCACTCTTGCTGATGAAACTTTCGGGATGTCATCTCGATCATTGCTCCAGGACATTAGGCCTCCGTCGACCTGAGCGTCAATATTCTGAGGGCCATCTGTCTGAAACAATCGGCCCGCCGGTTTTAAGTTTCGGGAAGCCCCGGCGCCCCTCCACCGAGAGGACGGAACCGGCCTGCCTGGCAGATCACCGGAGCCGAAGGAGAGATCCGGCACCCACATGGATCGGGGATCGCGCCCACCCTCATCAGGCATGAGGCACCGGCTCGGCGATCGCCCTCAGCCCCGTGGGTGACCGGCCACCGCGCGATCACGTACCCGTACCGGGCAGGAGCGTGTCGCGCAGGCACGGGAAGCCTTCGAACAGGTGGTGCTACTCAGTAGCAGGGGAACGGTACGCCGTGACTCGTATTGGCCATCACATCGGCGACCTTGTGCCGATTCGTCGTACGGCAGAGGCGAGTCCGGCGAGGACCGGTGATGGCCCTCGCTCAAGACGACCTCCGGCTTGAGTCTCCAGCGGCTCGAAGGTGCAGGCTCGTTCTCGTGAGTGACGGAACAGAGGTGAAGGCGGGCACTGCCGGTGGAGAGGGCTCGTGCCCATTGAGCACTGGCTGATCGCCGCTCTTCGCGTCCACAGCCGAGCCGCCGGCCCCCCGTTGTAGCCGGGCACGCTGCGATGCGCAAAGCGTGCCCTCGCTGTTCAACGGCGTTTCACTGCGGGGTCTCGGCCAAGGCGTCAGAACGGGGACTTGACGTCCCAAACTTCCTCGGCCGGTGGCGCGGTGATGATCACGTCAGATCCCCAGGCGCTGTAATGGATGTCTTCGCTCAGAAGCTCCTTGGCGGCCCTCCTGCCAATCTGGATCCTCTTGGTCGTAGTGGTCATCTGTCGCCTGATCAAACCATCGGAGCCGATCCACAAGCGCCAGCCGATCCGCTGCGCGCCCTCCCTGGCAGACATCTTGGTGCCGGGAGACGCCTGCCTGACCGTGATCACGCCGGTATAGAGCGTGGTCTTCACGCCATCAAGCTCCATGCCGGGCGCCTTGGTCTTCGCCGTAGCCAGCACGGCCTTCAGCGTGGCCGGGTCGAGAATGTTGAGGAGGGAGTAGCGTCGGGCAGCGACAGTGCCCTTGGGCGAGACGATTCGCGCCCAGACCTTACCGTCAGGCAGAAGGTGGTCGTAGGCACCGGTGCTGTAGGTCTCATTGCCAATGGCGATGGAACGGGTGGGGCCCTCGTTCGTGCCGACGAATATGTCTTTCGCTTTGTTTTCGACTTTGGCCTGACCGGCCAGATCGAAGGTGACCACTCCAGACGCATCGAAGCCCAGGTCACCGGCATGCCGGAATTTTATCGCCGCTCCGCCCTGATCCATCTTCCAGGCAATGGAGATCCGTACGCCATGATCGGGGACGAGGTGTTTTTTGAGTATGGCCACCGGGTCCGTGACCGCATGGGCGGGGGCCACAACCCCTAGAACAGACAACACAACAATCGCCATGCTGGCGACAAGACGCTTCACAGGCCCTCCCCGTCCGACGAGCCCAGTCTGCGCACAAAAGATCACAGGAGAGTCGCAGGTACAGAAGAGGCCCGGAGGAAGGACGCCCCGTACCCCGACGGCGGCTTCTGGATCGCCTCCAGCGACCCCCTCGCCACCGACCAAGCCCTCACTCGAGGCGGAGCGCGATGCCGATAGAGACGCTTGATGGCGGGGGTTACGGGGGTCGGAAGTCCAGGCCGGTCTTGGCGAGGAAGCCGGTGACGAGGGCGGGGCGGTACTGCATCCGTTTGAGCCGGTTCTTCACCAGGGCGATCAGCTGATCGACGGTGCGCATGGCGAGGTTGGTCAGGCTCTTCTTCAGGTGGGCCCATACGGCCTCGGCCGGGTTCAGTTCGGGGGCGTAGGCGGGCAGGTGGAACACCGTCAGCCAGGGACGGGCGGCGATAAGGCGTCGCATCTCGGCGGAGGTGTGGGTGTTGAGGTTGTCCCAGACCACCACCAGCGGCCCGCCGAGCTGCTGGTGGGCGGCGTCGAACAGCACGGCGTAGTCGGCCTCGGAGAACCCGCGGCGTTCGCCCTTGCGTCCCCGGTGAGTCCGGAGCCGGTAGATCAGCCGCGGCCGCGTGTCGGGGCGGGTGGCGATCAGGCCGGCGATCGACACTCGTCCGGTGCCCTTGACCGGCAGCGACACGATCGGGGTGTGTCCCTTGCGGCCCCAGGTGCGGCCTTTGCGGGATCTCAGGGTCTGGCCGGCCTCGTCTTCGAAGCACAGCCACGCGCCCTGCTGCGCCGCCAGCCTTTTAGCATCGGCCACTGCACGTTCTTCCCCGCGGCAATGGCCTTCTCGTCGCGTTCGGCGGCGCGACGGGAGGGTGCCTGCCAGCTCCAGCCCAGCCGGTGCAGCAGATAGCAGACCCCGCCCACGGTGTAACTCACCCGGAACACGCGCCCGATCACCTCGGCGATCCGGGCCAGAGTCCAGCACTGGTCATCCCAGCCATGCGCCATCGGCCCTTCCTCCAGGGCCTGCTCCAGCCGGGCGAGTTGGGCGTCATCCAGCTTGCACGCCGCCCCGCCGGCCCCTTTGGAGACCAGGGCCTCGGCGGCCGCCGTCCTCCAGCGTCCGCCGCCACCGGTTGGCCGACATCCGCGACACCCGAAACTCCCGCGCGACCTGGGCATCACTCGCGCCGTCGGCAAACCGGTCGGCTGCTTGCATCCTCACCTGCTCGCGGCGTAATCGCTGCTCGGCGGTCAAGCCACCGCCATCGGGATACTTCATGCACCTCAGGTAGCACCGCGACGACCGGCTGCCAGCTCACGCCGAGGTCAGACCATATAACCCTCGCCATTGAAGGTCTCTAACCCCCATGACCTTAGCCATTAGCCTCTCTAGTAGATGTTCCAGCGCTGGTTCCAGTTTCCGGCGCACGACCAGACCTGGAGCCGCGTGTTTTGAGCGTAGTTGAGGTCCGTTACGTCGAGGCAGAGCCCGCTCTGCTGGTTGACGAGCTTTACCCAGTTGTTCCCCGATACGACCGGCCTCGCTATCCAGCGTTGGTTGGCGGTTCCTCTGCAGGTCCATTGCTGTACACGGGTACCGTTCCCCACGGGGCCATCGGTCGCCATGTCGAGGCACATAAGGCTGTGTGCGTTCTTCAACTCGTAGACGCCAGCCCCGTCCGACGTGGTTGATGTGCGAGTTATGGTCCAGTAGGCAACGTCAGGTAGCGAAACCTTGGGCCATATCACAGCCAGGGTCCCGTCCAGTGCGGAAGAGGTGTAGTAGTCGAGGCTAAGCACCATCGTCTGTGTCTCGCCGGGCTTCTTCAGCACGCTGATGTACGTGGTGATCGCGGCCTGTGCGGGGGCAGGGGCGACGAACACGCTCGCTAACGCGACGAGGCTAGCAGCCGCAATCGCGGAGGACTTCCTGGTACGCATCAATCTCCTTCTCCTGTCGACGTCGGGCATACGGCCTGGTGCCGATCCCCGTTCCCATTGGTTTTGTTCGCTTGTGACCGCCATCCCGAGCGCCTGCGGAGGCCCGCGCCGAAGCCGAGGGCAAGAGGTTGTGCGGGAATCGTTCGAGCGGTTCCTCCGCAGCTCCTAGTCTGAACCGTGGCGGGAGTCGCGATGACGAAATTGTCTACTGAGCAAGTTTCGCCGCCGGATGCCCTGTCGCACAATCTCACACTATAGCGAAAGATGCCAGGGCATCGGCTATAAGTAAGACGGCGGAATCAATAGACTATTAGTTATGGATGCAAGTAATATGGATGCAAGTAATAGCGCGTCCGGCCGCCCGTAACGCCTGCTCCAGGCTTGGAGAGCGGCGGGCAAGCAGCGTGATCGCCTCGCGGATGTGGCGCCAGGCGGTGGCCGTGCCCACGCCGAACCCGGCCGCGGCCTCGGCGAGTGTTTCGCCTTTGCGCAGGTGGACCAGCACGAGCAGGGCCTGCCGGCCGGGGTTAAGGCGACGCCACGTCGAGCCGATCGACTTGCGGTGACGGCGAATGAGACCGGCAAGGTAGGACAGCGTCCGATGTGACAACGGCAGCGCGGCACGACAGAACAACAACTCGAAGCCTCTGGCGCATATGTTGATCTTGGTCGACAACCCTTCTACCAGGGGCTTCTTCATTTGTCGATCAGGTACAGCCCACCACGCCGCGCCCGTGACCTGCCACTTCAGGTTGAAAAAGGCTCCGTATCTCCAAGGCCCACACGTCTGCTTGAGCGGAGGGAGGTAAGGCGTCCAGCCAGTCGACTACCAGATCTGAATTGTGGACGTAGAACTCCCGCTCCAGATTCAGGTCACCGCAAGACCCCGGGCGGAAGTTCTTCTCGCTCTTCGTATGAATAGGCCACCAGATCACCTGATCTTCCCATGGACAAGCGAAGTACCTGCTTAGTCTCATGGCCCATTAATGGCACGAACGCCGCTTCCCGTGATCGGAGAAGCGGCGTTCTGCTGCATCGAACCGAGGCGGAGTCAAGTAGCTGACTCCTGCTTCGCGATACTCGGTCGACACGAATTCGGATCTGTTCGACGCATGACCCTTATCGTCGCGACTGCTGGTCAGCGTCGCGCTTCGTCGGCTGTGGCGCAGAGTCCTCCACGAAGCGAGGACGGCAAGCGAACCAGCCGGCGATCACCCCTGGGATGGCGGTCGCAGCGAGCACCAGGAGCGGGATCGACCATGATCCGGTCGCCTCGCGCAGAAGGCCCAAACCGATCGGGCCGAAGCACGCCAGCCCATAGCCGATGCCCTGAACGAAGCCCGACACGGCAGAGGCTGTCTGCGGGCTCTTGGTTCGACGGTTGATGAGGGTCATGCAGAGCGGGAAGGTGCTCACCCCGATTCCCAACGCGCACACCCACATCAGCGTGCCGTCGAGCGGGAACAGAAGCAGGCCCAGGTATCCCGCTACCAGGAAGATCGCACACACGACGACCACGATGAACGGGTTCGTCATGCGCGTGGCCAGGTGTGGAACCACCAAGGCCGCGAGCATGCCCCACGCCGAGTAGAGCGCGACCATGGAGCCGCCCAGGGCCGCGCTGCCTCCTGCGTCGGTGAGCACTGACGGGACCCAGGTGATAATCCCGTAGTTGGACAGCGACATCATCGCGAAGAGGATCACCAGGCCCCAGACGGTTGATGATCGGCTGATCCTCGGTCCCGCGTCGGTCGCCGTCACGGCCGCGGGCGCGTGGTGATCGGCGGGCAGCCTGACTGCCAGGATGAGCCAGACCACACCAGCCACAGCAGCTGGTCCCGCCCAGATACCTACCGAGAGCCGCCACGTCGCCGCTTCTGCCACCGGGACCGCGAGGAGCGGGGCGCTGAACTGGCCCGTCTGCAGGAGGATCAGGTAAAGCGAAGTCCACAGGGCCAGTCGATCGGGGAACCAGGCCTTCACCAACGGAACGACCACGACGTTCGCGGCTCCGATTCCGGCCAGTGCCAGCACGGTCGAAAGCACCAGCAACGAGGGCGTTGGAGAGAAGGCGCGCATCAGGAGCGACAGAGCCGTCAGGCCCAGCGCCACAGTGGCCGTGCGCTCGAGTCCGAACTTTTTCGTCACCGCTGGGGCGAGAAACCCGAAGATGCCGAAGGACGCCGCTGGCACAGTGCCGAGCAGGCCGGACAGCGTCACCCCGAAGCCGAGATCGGATCCGATGATCTCCAGGAGCGGAGTGAACCCGGTCACGGCCGTTCGCAGGTTGACCGCTGTCAGGGCGATGGCGAGCCCGGCCCACAAGGTCAGACGCCCACGGTGCAGCGGAACGACCGTTGAGGAGAGCGATGTCACGTTATACTCCGGTGTAACGTCAGCAGATGATGGGATTATGGGATGAGTTCGGAAAATTCTGGCACGCGACAGCCGGTACGTCGAGTGGGACTCATCGACCAGGCCGCCGAGCGCTTCCGCGAGGAGGTGGTCTCTGGACGCTGGCCGGTCGGTGAGCGAATACCGACCGAGGCCGCATTGGTGTCGGAGTTCGGGATCGGCCGGAACACGGTGCGCGAGGCGCTGCAGTCGCTGGTGCACGCAGGTTTGCTGCGCCGTGAGCAGGGCCGCGGCACCTTCGTCATCTCCAGCTCCGAGCTGACAGGCACTCTTGAACGTCAGTTCGCCGGTGGCACCCGCCGCCACTACCTGGAACTACGCCTTGCCCTTGACAGCGCTGCAGCGTCACTGGCCGCATTGAACCGCTCAGATAACGACGTCGAGCTGCTGCGCGAGCTGCGCGACCGTCGAGAAGCGAGCTGGTCGACCGATGATCTCGACCTGAGAGCGAGCGCGGACCTCGCCCTGCACCACGCGATCGTGGCAGCGACGCACAACCCTCTCTACGTCAAGCTGTACTCCAGCATGCTCGACGTCTTCGCTGCCCACATGCGCGACGAGAAGAACGAGGACGAGGACGCGGCACACCGCTACCACCACGAGCTGGTCGAGGCGATCGCGGACGGGGACGCCGACCGTGCTGCCACGAAGGTGGTTTCCATCTTCAAACCCTTCATGCGCTGAACCACGCAATTGCCTCCCCGCTCGGGCGAGGCGTCTGACGATGCCCCGCAACGCGAAGCAGAGTGGACGGACCCCGACCGTGGAAAGGTCCTGCTCGGCGACTACGCCCGTACGTGGATCAAGGAGCGGCCGGGCCTGCGGCCCAAAACGGTAGAGCTCTACACCTGGCTCCTTGAGCGACACATCGTTCCCGGCCTCGGCGAGGTGCCAATCGGCCGCTTGCGTTGGGGCGAGGTGATCGCGCTGCGGCGCTCGGACATCCACCTCAACGCGCGTACGGTCCGCGTACGCGAACAGCTCATAGAGCTGGGCGGGGGGAGACATGGTGCTCACGCCGCCCAAGTGGCGGGCCGGCAAGCGCACTGTCAGCATCCCTCGGCCATCGTGCCGGCCCTCGTCGACCACCTCGGCCGGTTCACCGGCACGGGCGAGGACGCGTTCGTCTTTCTCGGCAAGCGCGGCGCCTACCTCTGCGGTGGCAACTTCCGGCGTGAGGCCAAGTGGGCGGAAGCCCTCAAGGAGATGGGCGTCAAGGGATTGCACTTCCACGACCTTCGACACACGGGCAACACCCTCGCCGCGCAGTCGGCGCGAGCCTCGCCGACCTCAAGGGCCGGATGGGCCACAGCAGCGGCCGGGCCACGCTCATTTACCAGCACGCCACGCGTGACGCCGACCGGAAGATCGCCGATGCGCTGAGCGCGCGAGTCGAGGCGGAGCGCGATGCCGACAAGAGCTGATGGCACGTTGATGACACGAACGCCGCTTCCCATGATCGTGGAAGCGGCGTTTTGGCTGGTGGACCCTAGGGGATTCGAACCCCTGACTTCCTGCTTGCAAACACGTAAGCCGATCATGGTTGATCTGCGTCTCTGCTGCTGGGGCTACTGATCGCGTTCCCCCCGGGTCCCCGCAGTTCCCCCTTGATCACCCCCCATCGGGCACGCAACGGGCACGGCGAGCGACGCCGCAGGCGCCCTTGACTGGGCGGGCACGTCCGGGACATTCGGCCAGCGAGGAGGACGAAGGCCATCGGATCGGAAGTGGAAGATTTTTCCTTGCTCAGGCATGGCTCCAACCTGCTCATCTCGCTGTTCTTGATCGCTTGACGATGAGATCATTCCAAGCGCGTTCCAGATCTTGCCGAAGCTGTGAACCTTCCCTGTCGGCGCCGCCGTCGCCCACAGCCCAAGGTTCCGCCACACGATAGGACGCATGTACTCGGTAATTGATCAGTGACATTGAGTGATGCCATGGTGCTTACGTCTCGATCACCTCTCTCGGAGGCAAACCATGCTTGCTCACCGTCTACTCGCCGTCGCCGTCATCTCCGCCGCAGTGGGTGCGGTCACCACCGTGCCCGCCATGGCCTCGGCTCACCAGTACGCCGGCAGCCCGGCCCTGGTCGGCCCCCCGGCCTGCGTCGACGTCAGCAACAATCGCGGCAACGGTACCCAGATGTACCTGTGGGAGTGCCAGAACAACAACGCCAACCAGAAGTTCGTCTTCCAGGACGGCCTCATCAAGGTGGAAGACACCATCGGCAAGGCCCGGGAGATGTGTCTGGACGCCTCCAACAGCCGCGCCAACGGTACTCGCGTGTACCAGTGGCAGTGTGTCGGAAACGCTAACCAGCTTTGGGTCCTCCAGAGGGGCCAGATCATCCTCAAGTCCACCCTCAACACAGGCAACCGCATCTGTCTGGACGTCACCAACAGCCGCGCCAACCTCTCGCCGGTTTACCTGTGGCAGTGCGTGCCCAACAACAACCAGAAATTCGTGATCGACGACGGCCAGATCGTGGTCAAGGACACCCTCTCCTGATTTCTGGTCACCCCCGGCACCTTCCCGACGCACCGCAGGGCATCAGCGGCAGACAGGACAGCAACCCGCCTTCTCCGCTGGGCCGGGGCTAGGAACGAAGTGCCGGACCATCGATCGCCCCCACCCGTGTAACGGCCGGCCACAGCAGGGCGATCGTCGTGCCGCATCAGTACGGCGGCGGCGCGCCTGTAGTCGGGGGGGTGCGGCTTGGGGTACGGCGAGCGGTGTACGGCGGGCGGCCCGAGCCGCTGCTGGCTGGGACCGGCCCCCAGGCCCATGCCCGGACGGCGGGCGGGCGACGGGCCGTGCGGCGCTCAGCGAAGAACAATTCGGCAAGGAGTCGCCTGACGGCGAGCCTCCTTCGCTGCACGGAAGAGCACGAAGGCAGACTAACGATCAAAGCCCAGGCGGGGAAATCGGTCCCTGGCCTGGGCTTTTTAGTGGGTGAAGCCTGGGGGATTCGAACCCCTGACTTCGTGCTCGCAAATCGGCCTGATCATCAGGGACAACGGCCCCGACCTGGGCGAGAGGCAATCCGTGAGTGACCGCGAGTGCTCCCTGTTTACCGCCCTTAATGGCACTCGATCACGCTCGCCGACCCGCAGCGGCCGGCTATGCGCGTCCCGCCCCTGGTTTTGACTCGGCAGGAACGGCCGAGGCACTTGGGCAGCGGGGAGGACGGGCTACCAAATTGGACTCGAGGCCCCTGCCGGAGGCAGAAGCGAGGCAGAGAGAGCAACCCGTATTGCCTCACAGGCCTCAAGAGCCCTTTCTAAAACGATCTGCGGCCCTGCGACGGGTGAGACAGAATACGGGCGCATGAGGGATAGACCGGCAGGTCTGGCGGAGGCCGAACTGATGGTGGCACTGACCGAGGGCTGGGGCATCGAGCCCCACTCGGTCGAGTACCTCCCGGTCGGCGCAGGCAGCTACCACTGGTCGATGGTGGATCAACGTGGGACGGCGTGGTTCGTCAAGGTGGATGACCTCGGCGTCGAGGAGGCAGGACGTGATGATGCGTTCGACCGACTCGGTCGATCGTTTGGTGCCGCCCTGGCACTGCGCCGGGACGCGGGGCTCGATTTCGTCCTCGCGCCGATCCCGACCGCCACCGACACCGCGGTCTGGCGGCTGACCTCGCGGTACGCCCTGTCGGTGTTTCCAAAGGTGGCGGGTGCCGCCGGGCACTTCGGCACGCACCGGCCCGAGGATCACGTCGAGGTAATCGGCCTGCTGGCCGAGCTGCACAAGGCGACCCCGATTGTGGCGGACACCGCATCACGGGCCGACCTGGTGTTGCCCGGTCGGGACAAGCTGGAGGAGGCGCTGCAGAACCTCGATCGGGAGTGGACCGGCGGGCCTTATGCCGAGCCAGCCCGTAAGATGCTGTCCGCCCATGCCGGGCACGTCCAACGATTGCTCGCCGACTTCGATCGGCGGGTCGACCAGGTACGAGACAGCGCGGCGGTATGGGTGGTCACGCACGGCGAACCGCACCCCGGGAACGTCATGCGTACCTCGGCTGGACTGCGGCTCATCGACTGGGGCACCGTGCAGATCGCTCCGCCGGAGCGGGACCTGTGGATGCTCACTTCCGCCCTCGCCCGCATGCTCGGCGAGGACCCGGTTGGCGACGATAGCGCACTCGTCCGTTACACCCGAGCCACCGGCCGGGCTGTCTCACCGGCCGGCCTCGCTCTCTATCCGCTTTGGTGGCGGCTCGCCGACATCGCCATCTTCGTCGACGAGCTGCGCCGGCCGCACGGCACCGGTGAGGACATCGCCGCATCGTTGACCTATCTCACCGGCTATCTCGAATCCAGCCAAGACTGACCTGCGGTCTGACCGGCGGCGCGACGCGCCGCCGCCTTGACAGCCTCGCGCGAGGACAACTCAAGAGTGGATCGGGCACGCAACAGGCACGCAAGAGCGACAAGGCCGAATAACGATCAAAGCCCAGGCGGGGAAACGGTCCCTGGCCTGGGCTTTCGAGTGGGTGAAGCCTGGGGGATTCGAACCCCTGACTTCCTGCTTGCAAAGACACCTGTCGATCTTGCCCGATCTGCACAGACGCTGCTCAGCGCCCTGATCGGGTTCCCCATGACTCCCCCTTGATCACCGCCCCATCGGGCACGCGACGGGCACGCGGTGGAGCCTCGATCCCGCGCGGACGCGCACGCTTCCCCCTGCCTGACATCCCGTCGCCGTCGTCCCACCCGTCAGGGGAGACACGAGCCGGCGGGTCACCATCGCGAGGAAGGCATCGAAGTCCTCGGCTGTCTCTGCCATCAATATATGTTGATGCGAGCGTCCTGGCCTGTGTGGGCCCTTCGCGTAATCGCAGGTCAGAAGGCGTGATCGAAACCAGACGCTAGGAGCAACTCCAGATAGCTTCCTACCCGTGGTCGGCCCGGGTCCGTTCAAAGATGACGGGCCCTCCGGTGCCACGGAGGGCCGCCCACACCTCATGTAGGACCTCTCCGCAGTCCGTCGGTGACGACGGCGAGGATCGGTTCCAGCGAATCTTCTCTCCTGGCCATGCAAGCGGACATCAGCGCCCTGATGTCCGGGTAGCTGACATCGGCTCGCACGTCGCCCGACTTTTGGGCCGCGGCAAGCAGCTCCTGTAGCCGACCACACAGGTCGGCGCCCGCGCGTTCGCCGATGTCGTCCAACCGGCGATCGGCTACGGCCAGCTCGGCCAGCCCGCAGTCGGCCGCCCCCGCTCGCACCAGAGCGACGAAGAGAGCGAAGAAGGCGGTGCCGGGATCTTCTCGGCGGGCGAGCTCGTCGGCTTGGGCGGTGAGCTTCACCAGCCGGGTGGACATGATCGCGATGAGGAGATCCTCCTTCGTCGGGAAGTGCCGACTCACCGTGCCGGTACCGACCCCGGCACGGCGGGCGATCTCGTGAACTGGCACGGAAAGGCCCTCGGTGGCGAACACCTCGGCCGCCACCTCCAGCACGCGTGCCCGGTTACGCCGCGCGTCGGCCCGCAACGCGCGTTCGTCGGTCATGGTCCCGCACCTCCCCATCGACAAACGGGACGGCCATCCCGTATGTTTCAAACAACCGGGATGCCCATCCCGATTCTAGGAGGTCCTCGCATGTCACACCAGCCCACCCTGGGACTCGTCGGCAGCGGGAACATCGGCGGCGCCCTCGCCCCGCTCGCTGCCGACGCCGGTCTGGGCGTCGTCCTCAGCAACTCCCGTGGCCCATATGCCCAGCCTGACCGACCCTGCTTCCAGGCGTGACCCCGCCGACCCGGCGCCGGGCACGGGATGCGGCCAACGGAACTTTCGCTCGGATGCTCGGCGAGTGACGACTTCACCATCAACCTCGCGGCGGACGACTCCTGACGAGACCGCCCGGCCGCTGCCACACCACCATGGAGAGCAGATGAAAGCCATCGTGTACCGCAAAATCGGTGATCCTTCCGTCCTGGAACTCATCGAGCGTGACGTGCCCGTGCCCGGCCCCGGCGAGGTCCGCATCCGCATCCACGCCTCCGGCATCAACCCGACCGACTGGAGGGGACGCTCCAGCACCGCGTGGCCGATGCCATATCCCGAGGTGACCCCGCACCACGACGGCGGCGGCGTGATCGACGCGGTCGGCCCGGGGGTCGAGACGTTCGCGTCCGGCGACCGGGTGTGGGTGATGATGGCAGGATTGGGCTACAACACCGGCACCGCCCAGGAGTTCACCGTCGTGCCCGCGTCCTGGGTGCGACCACTGGCGGAGAACGCGTCATTCGACGTGGGCGCATCGCTCGGGATCCCCGCGCTCACCGCGCACCGGGCGCTCACCGTCGCCGAGGACGGCCCACGGCGCCTGGCCCCCAACGCGCTGGACGGCCGCACCGTGCTGGTGACCGGCGGCGCGGGCGCGGTCGGTCACGCCGCGATCCAACTCGCCCGCTGGGCCGGCGCCACCTTGATCACCACGGTCAGCGGGCCGGAGAAGGCGGCGCTGGCCAGCGCGGCCGGCGCGCACCACGTGGTCAACTACCGAGAGGGCGACCCGGCGGCCGAGATCCGCGCGGTGGCGAAGGACGGCGTGGACATCATCGTCGATGTCGCCGTGGCGAAGAACATCGACCTCGACCTGGCGACGCTCAAGAACGGCGGCACGATCGCGGTCTACGCCGACGACCGCCCCAAGGTGGAGCTGGACATCCTCCAGACCCTCCAGCTGAACGCTCGGTTCCAGTTCCTTCTAATCTTCCTCGACCGCGAGCGGATGGCAGTCGCGGCCGACGACGTCACGGCGGCGGTGCGGGACGGCGCGATGGGAGTGGGCGAGGAGCACGGACTGCCCGTGGTCCGCTTCCCGCTGGCCGAGACCGCCGCAGCGCAGCTCGCCTCGCAGAACGGCGCGGTGGGCAAAATGATCGTGGACCCCACCATGTGACGGGGGCGGCGCCGGGTGCGCCAACGGCTGCCCGGCGCCGCCACCACCTCACTTCCCTGAGCGGTTGCGAACCCGGCACCGATCATCAGCGGCTTCCGACGGGCGGCCAAGTGGGGGAGTTCGAGCGCATCCCCAGCATCGCCGGTGTTCGCCCTACCGGCTACAGAGGCTCCAACCCCAAAGAGTCGCGCGAGCCCCCACAGCTCGGCGAATCAGCGGCAACACGACCATTGCGGCGCTGACCGCCACCTGGGTGTCCTCGCTGGGTTAGTCGGCGCTTAAGCCGCCATCGTCCTCGCCGACGTCGCCCTACTGGCGACACCGGTCTTGCTCTCTGGCCCGGGTGCCCGTGACCATCACGCCGATCGGAGAGCGCAGACACGCGCTCCTACCGCGTACTCGCCCATCGCCACTCGGACACGTACGCTCCACGAGTCGATCAGCCCACTTCCGCCCACCGATCACGAGGCAGGGCAGCGACTTCGACCAAACGGTGGAGCCTAGGGGATTCGAACCCCTGACTTCCTGCTTGCAAAGCAGGCGCTCTGCCAGCTGAGCTAAGGCCCCGTGACGGTGCGAACTGCGCAAACACGCAGATCCACAGGCCGCCGGTGCGTACACCGTAGCAACAGCCCGCACCCGAGCGCCACTTGATACCACCCCGTGCCGCCTCGGCACCGGAGAAAATCCCCAGGGGAGCGAGTCGGCGATCAGGGGGCCGAGGTGGCCACCGGAGACGCGCCGACCTCGCTGCCGAGGACGAGCCCGGGGAAGTCGACGAGGGAGTCGATGATGTGGGTGGCGCCGCCGCCGAGCAGACGCTCCTTGCTGTGCACGCCGGTGAGCACTCCGGCGACGATCGAGGCGCCCGCACGCCGGCCGCACAGCATGTCGCTCTCGGAGTCGCCCGCCACGGCCACCTGCCGTACGTCATCGACGCCGGAGCGCAGGACGGCGGTGAGCACCATGTCAGGGTACGGACGGCCCCGTCCGGCGTCCTCGGGGCACAGCGCGAGGTCCAGCATGTCGACCCAGGCGAGGGTGCTCAGCACCCGCCCCAGGGTCGCGCGGCTGAAGCCGGTGATCAGGGCGACCTTCAGGCCGGCGTCGCGCAGCTTCGCGACGGCCTCGACCGCCCCCGGCAGCGGCACGAGACCGGTCCTCTCGATGGCTCCCTCGTAGGAACGCTCGAAGGTGAGGTTCGCGGCCTGCGCCTGGGCCTCGTTGCCGGGGAAGATGCCCCGGAAGACCTCGATCTTGGGACATCCCCGGGACCTGTGCACATGCACCATGGCACGGGCATATGCGCTGGTCCCGGGGACGATGCCCTGCGTGGCGATCGCCTCGGCGAACGCCCGTTCCACCATGTCGATGTCACCGATCGTGGTCCCGGCCAAGTCAAGGCAGGCCAGCTTCACGGGGGTCATTCCCGCACCTCTGCCACGATCAAGCACCATCCCTGGTGGTCAGTTCTCGCTGCCGGTGGCCTCAGTCCACAGATCGAGCTCCGCACGGTCGGCCTGTACCTTGCGCCAGACCAGGAGCCCGCCGACGGCGACCAGAGCGAGAACAAGCAGCTTCTTCACGGTGTGACCCCACTTCTCGACGGTCTCACCTGCCGGGTGAGACAACGCCCGGTTCTACGGTTCCCTGCAGCCTAGCAAGGTCTCGGCGTCCGACCCGGATTGCCCGAAATTTCGGTGAGCCAAACTCGCGATTACGGCTCACCCGTCCGACCTGGCGTTCGCCCCTGACGACAGAGTGACGAGATCAGAAGTGCCCAGCTCGCAGTGGCGTTAACCCTGACGCCAGAGGACGCGGGGGGAAGTGGGGAGGCCTGGTTTCGGTCAGGCGGTCCGTGCTCCGCTCTCAGCGGAAGTCAAAGGTCGATCAGGAAAGCGGCACGCTGAGACGGATCGTCGTACCATCCGCCCCCGTACGCACGACGCGATCGGCCAGGCGGTTCATGAGCCACAGTCCGCGCCCCCCGAAGTCGAACCGCGTCGCCGGCTCCTCCCGCTCCAGCACCTCGTCGGGAATGCCGGGGCCCTTGTCGGTGATCTCGCACACCAGCGTCCCCGTCTCATGCCACATGGCGATCCCCCGCGGCGGCGAGCCGTACCGGACGGCGTTGGTGACCGCCTCGTGCACGGCGAGCACGTAGTCCTCCAGGACCACGCCTTCGAGCCCGGCCTCCTGGGCCGAAACCATGACGAGATGCCGCACCCTGGTGACCGAACTTCGGTCGAACTCCAGGCTGAGCAGGCTGCCCGCCAAGGTTCTCACCGCCCTCCTGCTTGCCCCACAGTGTGGTACTACTCCACTTACCGCCCACGCGCACCTGACACGCATTTTCGGGTACGGCTTGCGCCACCGTCTCCTGCGGGCGTGCGACAGCGGAGGTCACCCACGCGACGCTAGCGCATCGTCACAGCTCCGTCATGAGCTGCCGCAGCATCCGCGCGGTCTCCGAGGCCGGCCTGGCCTGGATGCACAGGCGCTCCATGACTGCGAGGTAGCGGTCGATGTCCTCTCGTTTTTCCAGGTAGATGGCGCTGGTGAGCTGTTCGAGGTAGACGACGTCGGGCAGGCCGACCCCCGCGAAGCGCAGGATGCTGAACGGCCCTCCCGCGGCGGCGTGCCCGCCCGCGCTGAACGGGATGACTTGGAGCGTGACACGAGGCAGCGAGATCATCTCGAGCAGGTGCTCGATCTGGGCCCGCATGACCTCCGCGCCTCCCACGGGACGGCGCAGGACGGCCTCGTCGATCACCGCCCACAGCAGGGGCGGATCCGGCCGGACCAGCACCTCCTGCCGGTCCATCCGCAACCGGACGCGGCGCTCGACCTCCTGGTCCGAGGCGTCCGGGTGGCCGAGCCGCACCACCGCCTCCGCGTATCCCGGGGCCTGCAGCAACCCCGGCACGAACTGCACCTCGTAGCAGCGGATCGTGCTCGCGGCCTGCTCCAGGCCGACGTACGCCTCGAACCAGGAGGGCAGGACGTCGTCGTACTTGTGCCACCAGCCGGGGGCGTTGGCCTGGGCGACCAGCGAGAGCAGCGCCTCCCGCTCGCTCTCGTCGGTGACGCCGTACAGGGTGAGGAGATCGGCGACGTCGCGACGGCGGAACCCGACCCGCCCGAGTTCCATCCGGCTGATCTTCGAGTGGGAGGCGCGAATGGCGTTGCCGGCCTCTTCCAGGCGAATGTGCCTGCTCTCACGGAGCCGTCGCAGCTGGGTGCCGAGCAGGATGCGCAGGACGGTCGGGCTGCGGCGCGATCGTGCGCCCAGGTCGAGCGGGTGAGGCACACCCTCCGCAGGGGCCGCAGTCATATGGGGTCCTTTGAGGTGCACCGATGTTTACGCCACGTTCACGATACTCGTCACATCGGCCCGCGCAAGTGGCGAGATCATTTCTCCACTAACCGAGGAGGTCGTCGAATTCGCCCTCCTTGACGGAGCGGATGAATGCCGCCATGTCCTGAAGCGGCACGATAAGCGCCGGACCGGACGGGTGCCGGGAGTTGCGCAGGGCCACCCGGCCGTCGGGCAGCGCGGCGATCTCGACGCAGTTGCCGCTCGGATTGCTGTGCCGGCTCTTGCGCCAGGCCTGCTGCCCCAGGTGAGATGAGGGCATTCCGTTGTAGATCACGGACATGGGGCGCCTCGTTTCGCAATCCGACCGAACCACAGCTTTCGTGCGTTTGCACGTGCATCTGTACTTGCACAGGAGCATCAATGGGAGCAGTATGACTTACTGAGTCATCCCGCCACATGGTCGACATCAACCTCATAAGGCTCTCAATGACTGGTTATCGGACAGACCGCGCTTCCCTTGCAGAAGCCGATAGCGTTGCCCGGGATCCCTGGCTTGGCACGCTTGAGCAGGTCTTTCCCGATGGCAAGCGCTGGCCCTGGACCGGCGGTGAGGAGCCGTGCGGCGTCCCTCAGGTGGCGGTGCACGAGTTCCACCGTGAGAGCCTCGCCGCGCGCACCGCGCGGCACTTCACAACCGGGGTGTTGCAGACCTGGGCCATGGAGGACGTCGCCGACGACGCCGGGCTCGCGGTCTGCGAGCTGGTCACCAACGCGCTACGGCACGGCCTGCGGCACCAGGCCATCCATCCCCTGCCGGTGCGCCTGCTGATGTTCCGATCGTCGCGTGCGCTGCTGTGCGTGGTCACCGACCCCAGCAACGACGCGCCGGTGCTGCGCGAGCCCGACTACGTGGCCGAGACCGGGCGCGGCCTGCAGGTCGTCGCCGGGGTCAGCCGCATGTGGGGCTGGGCGCGGCTACGCCCCGTGGGCAAGGCCGTGTGGGCCGGTTTCACCGCGGAAGGCGCCGGCTACCGCTGATCCCGCCGCAGGCCCCCATCCGGAAACACGTACTAATCCTCACTTAGGCCCATCTCGCACCGGTACTATCGGTCATCAGGGCTGAACGGAGGATCATGCCGGGTATCTCCCCGGTCGAGCCTGTGGGTTTCGACCCGTCCGTCCCCAACGAGGCCCGGGTCTACGACTACTGGCTCGGTGGGAAGGACAATTTCGCCGCGGACCGCGAGGCCGCCGAGGCGGCGCTGCTGATCGCGCCCGAGCTGCCCCTGATGTGCCGCGAGGGCCGCAAGTTCCTCCGCCGGGCCGTACGGTTCCTGGCCGGCGCCGGAATCCGCCAGTTCATCGACATCGGTTGCGGCCTGCCGACCCAGGGCAACGTGCACGAGATCGCACGCGGGTGCGCCCCCGACGCCCGCGTGGTCTACGTCGACAAAGATCCGGTCGTGGTCAACCACGGTCAGGCGCTGGTGGAGGAGGACGAGCGCGTCGTGGTGATCCGCGGCGACGTACGCGACCCCGACTCGATCCTCACGCATCCGCGACTGCGGGCGCTGGTGAATTTCGACGAGCCCGTGGGCGTGCTGCTCGTAGCGGTCCTGGCGGCGATCAACGACGACGACCTGACCATGGCCATCACCGCCCGCCTGCGTGAGGCGATCGCACCCGGCAGCTACATGGTCATCAGCCACGCGATCTCCGACATCCGCCCGGAGGTGACCGACAAGCTGGCCCTGCTGTTCGCCAGCGAGTGGGCGGTCAAGGACGACGGCCGCCTGCGGCTGCCCACGCAGGACGAGATCCTGCCGTTGTTCGGCGATCTGGAGATGGTGGAGCCCGGCCTGGTCCAGGTGCCCGAATGGCGGCCGGAACCGGACGAGCTGCGGCCGCCGAAGGACACGGTCTGGGCGGTCGGCGGCGTGGGCCGCAAGCGATGATCGTCGACTTCCGTTGAATATCAACTGGGCTAACCATTGACAGATGCGCTGTCGGACGGCAACGCTCAGTGAGTATTTCCGCCTTCAGCAGGGAGGTGGGACCGTGATGACATTCACCGTGTCCTGCTCCGCAACACCGCGTCCGGAACGGGCGCGCATCGCGTTACGCACCGGTGCATCGTGCCGGTGCATCTCGTGAATCCACCCGGCGGTCACCCCGGCGTTCTCTACACGGACACCTACCTCAGCGTCAGGTGGTCCCCCGCGGACTCGTCCGTGATCGTGGAGGGCGAGGTGGACGTCTCGAACAGCGCGGCCCTGGCGACCGCGCTCGCCGAGGCGAGGAGCGAGCGCGGCGAGATCACCATCGACGCGGGCGCCCTGCGGTTCGTCGACCTGGCCGGGCTGCGGGCCCTGCTGGCTCCCGCGTCCCCCGTGGCAGGCAGCGCCGTACGGCTGCGCAACGTGCCGCCCTACCTGCGCCGCCTCATGGAGATGCTCGACGGTTGACGGCCCCGCCCGGGCCCCGTCCCGGGGCTCGGGCGAGCAGCCACCGCGCCGGCGTCTCCCGCCGGCCACGCCCCGGTCAGCGCGCGATCTCGTTGAGCTCCTTCAGCGCCGCCTCGTCCGGCCGCCACGCCGCCGCCGCGACGTTCGCCTTGATCTGCTCGGGCCGGGTCGCCCCCGCGATCACCGAGGAGACCGACGGCTGCGCGAGCAGGCCGCCGATCGCGACGTCGAGCAGGGTCACCCCCTGCCGCTCGGCGAACTCCCGCAGCCGCTCCACCACCGCGAACCGCGCGTCCGTCAGGTACTGCGGCCGGTCCGCGAGGCGGGTGCCCGCCGGCGGCTCCTCCCCGCGCCGGTACTTGCCGGTGAGCAGGCCGTTGGCCAGCGGGAAGTACGGCAGCAGGCCGATGCCGTGGTGCAGCAGCGCCGGGACCAGCTCCCGCTCCACGCCCCGGTCGAGCAGGCTGTACTCGTTCTGCGCGCTCACGAACCGCTCGAAGCCCCCGGTGCGGGCGATCCAGTCCGCGTCGGTGACCTGCCAGGACGCGAAGTTGGAGGAGCCCACGTAGCGGACCTTGCCCTCCCGCACCAGGTCGGTCAGGACCGACAGGGTCTCCTCGACCGGCGTGGAGGGGTCGGGGAAGTGCAGCTGGTAGAGGTCGATCCAGTCGGTCTTGAGGCGGCGCAGCGACCGCTCGACCGCCAGGCGGACGTACCGCCGCGAGGCCCGCGCGCCCCAGTCGGGCCCGTTGGCGCCGTGCACGTCCCCGCCGAACTTGGTGGCGAGGACGACCTGGTCGCGCCGTCCCTTCAGCACCTCGCCGAGCAGCGTCTCCGACTCGCCGTAGATGTCGGCCGTGTCGATCAGCGTGACGCCGGCGTCGAGCGCCGCGTCGACCACGGCGCGGGTGGCGTCGAGGTCGAGCCTGCGGCCGAAGTTGTTGCCACCGAGGCCCAGAGCCGAGACGACGAGTCCCGAGTCCCCCAGCCGCCGATAGGTCATTTCCGTCATCGCGCAACATCCCTTCTTCACGAGGCCCTCCGCCGGGAGAGCTCTCCTCACCGTATTTCGGCCCCTTCCGGCAGCGGACGCCGGACCGTCCGCGAGAGGATTCCGGGCATGACCTCCGTACGACACGGCGTCCGGGCCATCCTGTTCGACGGCGACGAGATCGTCCTGTTCCGCCGGGTACGACCGGAGCGGGAGCCGTACTGGGTCACGCCGGGCGGCGGGGTGGAGCCGGCCGACGCCTCGCCGGAGGCGGCGCTGCGCCGCGAGCTCGACGAGGAGCTCGGGGCGACGGCGGGGCCGGCGCTGCACGTGTTCACCCTCGCCGAGCCCGGCCGTCTCAGCACGGTCTTCGCCTGCCGGCTGGTGTCGCTCGACCTGTCGCGCCGCAGCGGCCCGGAGTTCCTCGAACCGGACATCGGCCTGCACGAGGTGCGGCGCGTACGTCCGGAGGAGGCGCGCGACCTGAACATGGTGCCGCCCGAGCTGGGGGAGTTCATCTCCGCGAACGCCGCGACCCTGCCCGCGCTGCTCGACGCCGCGACGTACGCCCCGGGCCGCTACCGCCCGGTCGTCGACGTGCATCTGGTGCTGACGGACGGCGGGAAGGTGCTGCTCGGCCGCCGCGAGGGCACCGGTTACGCCGACGGGGAGTGGCAGATCATGCCGTCCGGGCATCTCGAGGAGGGGGAGTCGGTGGTGGACACCGCCGTCCGGGAGGCCCGCGAGGAGCTCGGCGTCGAGGTGGACGGCTGCGAGGTGGTGCACGTCATGCACCACCGCAACGCGGGCGGGACGGCCCGCATCGGGATGTTCCTCGTGGCGCGCTCGATCACCGGCACGCCGGTCAACGCCGAGCCGCACAAGTGCGCCGAACTGGGCTGGTTTCCGCTGGACCGGCTGCCCGAGCGGACCGTGCCGTACGCGCGGGCGGGCGTCGAGGCCGTGCGGCGGGCACTCGCCTCGTCCCCGGCGGGCCTGCCCGTGCCCCTCTATGCCGGGTCGCCGGTCTTCTCCCTGCACGGGTGGGACGTGCCCGGCTGCGCCGATCTGGCGGCCGAGGCCGTGCGCGCCGGGTTCGAGGAGGTCACGGTCTGCCTGGTCGCCCGGCTCGACGGCATGGTGCTCGTCCGCTCCGACGACGAGACCGACCGCCTGCCCGCCACCCTCGTCCGGCCGGGCGAGCCGGTGGAGGCGGCGCTGGCGCGGCTCGGCTCGGTGGGCGAGGTGACCTTCGCCGGCGCGGACGACTACGTCTCGGCCCGGGGACGCGCCGGCCGCCGTCTCGCCTTCTCCGCCCGGCTGACGGAGGCGCCCGAGGGCATGGTCCCGCTGCCGGCCGGGTCGCTCGGCCGCCTGCCGTACGCCGAGGGGGTATACGTCAACCGCCCGTCGCCGGGGCTTTTGTACGGCTTGCCGGGCCGATAGCCTGGTCCGGGGCGTGCCGGGAAGTCTGGTCGGCGAAGGGGTCCCCCGTACCCGGGGGGCGTACCGGCGACCGGAAGGCTGACGTGAGCACACCCACACACGGCGGGCAGGTGAGGTCATGCGTGCCCGGGATCTCGTAGTGCCGTTCCCCACCGTGGGGCTCGACTCCCCCGTGGCCGAGGCCGCGCGCCTCATGGCCGAACGCGAGCTGCCCGGGCTGATCGTGCTGGACGAGCGCGGCGTGCCGGTGTCGATACTGCCGGGCACACAGGTGCTGCGCCTGGCCGTGCCCCGGTACTGCCAGGACGACCCCGCGCTGGCCCGGGTGATCGACGAGGCGCACGCCGACGCGTTCGTCCGCGCGCTGGGCGGCCGCACGGTCCGCCAGGCGCTGCCGCAACAGCCGCGCGAGCTTCCGGTGACCGACCCGGACGCCACGCTCCTGGAGGTCGGCGCGCTGATGGCGCGCACCCGCAGCCCTCTGGTCGCCGTGCTGGACGGCGGCCGCCTGCTGGGCGCGGTCACGCTCTCCGCGCTGCTCAAGCGGCTCACATGACGCTGACCGCATGGGTGGCGACGGTCGTCTTCGTCGCCACGTACGTCCTCATCGCCAGCGAGAAGGTCCACCGGGTCAAGGCCGCCCTGGGCGGCGCCGCGATCATGCTGCTGGTCCACGCGACCGCGGCCGGCTCCGCGTTCTTCTCGCAGGAGTCCGGCGTGGACTGGAACGTCGTCTTCCTGCTGCTGGGCATGATGATCATCGTCGGGGTGCTGCGGCAGACCGGCGTGTTCGAATACCTCGCCATCTGGGCCGCCAAGCGCGCCAGGGGCCGGCCGTTCCGGCTCATGGTGCTGCTCCTGGTGATCACGGCCCTGGCGTCGGCGCTGCTGGACAACGTCACGACCGTGCTGCTGATCGCGCCGGTCACGTTCCTCGTCTGCGAGCGCCTCGCGCTGCCGGTCGCGCCGTTCCTGATCGCCGAGGCGATGGCGTCCAACATCGGCGGCACGGCGACCCTGGTCGGCGACCCGCCGAACATCATCATCGCCTCCCGCGCCGGGCTGACCTTCAACGACTTCCTCGTCCACCTCGCTCCGCTGGTCATCGTGCTGACGGCGGTCTTCATCGGACTGTGCCGGCTGCTGTTCCGGAAAGCGTTCCGGTACGACCCCGAGCGGGCGGCCGAGATCATGCAGCTGGACGAGCGGGCGGCCATCCAGGACAAGGTCATGCTGGTGCAGAGCCTGTCCGTGCTCGGGGTGGTCATCGCGGCGTTCGTGCTGCATCCGGTGCTGCACTACGAGCCGTCGGTCGTGGCGCTGCTCGGCGCGGGGCTGCTCGTGCTGGTCACCAAGATCACCACTGACGACGCGCTGCGCGAGGTGGAGTGGCCGACGCTGGTGTTCTTCGCCGGGCTGTTCGTGATGGTCGGCGCGCTCGTGGAGACCGGCGTCATCACGCAGGTGTCGCAGGCGGCCGCGGAGGCGACGGCCGGACGGCCCGGCGTGACCGCCATGGTCCTGCTCTGGGCGTCGGCCGGGCTGTCGGCCATCGTGGACAATATTCCCTACGTCGCCACGATGAGCCCCATCGTGGCCGATCTCGCGCAGCACGTGCCCGGCGACCCCAACGTCCTGTGGTGGGCGCTCGCGCTCGGCGCGGACCTCGGCGGCAACGCCACCGCCGTGGGCGCCTCCGCGAACGTCGTCATCCTCGGCATCGCCGAGCGCAACGGCGCCCGGATCAGCTTCTGGCAGTTCACCAAGTACGGCCTGGTGGTCACCGTCGTCACGGTGGCCCTGTGCGTGCCCTACCTCTGGCTGCGTTACCTCCTGTAGACCTGCGGGCCCCCGAGCGGGGCCCCGACTTGACGCGGAAATACCATAGGGGGGTATGGTGTTGACATCGATGAAGCACGAGTTACAGGAGTGATCGTCATGACCAGCACCTACACCGTCACCGGCATGACCTGCGGCCACTGCGTGAGCTCGGTCAGCGAGGAGGTCGGCGCGGTTCCCGGGGTGACCGACGTCAGCGTGGACCTCGCCTCCGGCCTGCTGACGGTCGAGGCCGACGGCGGCGTGGACGACGCGGCCGTCGTGGCGGCCGTCCGGGAGGCCGGGTACGACGTGGCGGGTGTCTCGTGAACACCCCGGCCCGGCTCGGCGCGTACGCCGCGGGCCTCGGCGTGATCTTCCTGGCGGCCTTGGGCGCGGGGACCGCGCTCGGCGCCGGCGAGCCCCCGCGCGCGGAACCGCGACCCGTCCACGGACACCCGGACCCCGCGGCCGGTCACGCCCACACGGGCGCCGAGGACGCCGAGGACGCCGCCACCACGGTGCCACCGGGTCTGCAGATCTCCCAGGACGGCTACACGCTGGTCCCGCTGACCACGACGCTCACGCCGCGGAAGGCCGCCGAGTTCCGCTTCACCGTCAACGGGCCCGATGGCGCGCCGGTGACGCGTTACCAGGTGAAGCACGACAAGAAGCTGCACTTCATCGTGGTCTCCCGGGACCTCGGCGGCTTCTGGCACCTGCACCCGGAGGAGGCCGGCGACGGGGTCTGGACGGTCCGGCTCACCCTGCCGGCCGCCGGGACCTACCGCGCGTACGCCGACTTCGCCCCGGAGGGCGGGCCGGACCTGACGCTCGGCGCCGACCTGAACGTCCCGGGCGCCTTCGAGCCCCGGCCGCTGCCGCCCGCGGAGCGTACGGCGCGGGTGGACGGATACACGGTGACGCTGGCGGGCGACCTCGCGCCCGGCCGGGTGAGTAAGCTCGTGTTCACGGTGAGCAAGGACGGCGAGCCGGTCGGCGACCTCGAACCCTACCTGGGCGCCTACGGCCACCTCGTCGCGATCCGCGCGGGCGACCTGGCCTACCTGCACGTGCACCCCGAGGAGGGCACGACGGCGGCGGGAGTCACCTTCGCCGCGTCGGCGCCGAGCGGCGGCGACTACCGCCTGTTCCTCGACTTCAAACACGAGGGAACCGTCCGCACGGCCGCCTTCACGGTTCACGCGGAAGCGGCCGGGCACAGCCGTTGACGGCATGACGCGAGAAAGGAGTGGTGATGCCGGCGACAACCGGTGACCGGCCGACAGGCGCGGTCGAGCTTTCGATAGGCGGCATGACCTGCGCGTCGTGCGCCAACAGGATCGAGCGCAAGCTCAACAAGCTGGACGGCGTGACCGCGACGGTCAACTACGCGACGGAGAAGGCCAAGGTGACCTTCCCCGTGGACCTGGACCCGCAGTCCCTGGTGGCGGAGGTGGAGAAGGCCGGATACACGGCCAGGCTGCCCGAGCCGCCGAAACCGGAGCAGGCGCCCGGGGAACCGCAGGACGAGCTCGCCTCCCTGCGGACCCGGCTGCTCGTCTCCGTCGTGCTCGCCGTCCCGGTGATCGCGCTGGCGATGATCCCCGCCCTGCAGTTCACGTACTGGCAGTGGCTGTCGCTCACGCTCGCGGCCCCGGTCGTCGTGTACGGCGGCCTGCCGTTCCACCGGGCGGCCTGGACCAACCTGCGCCACGGCACGGCCACGATGGACACGCTCGTGTCGCTGGGCACGATCGCGGCGCTGGGCTGGTCGCTGTGGGCGCTGTTCCTGGGCGACGCGGGCATCCCCGGCATGACCCACCCGTTCGCGTTCACGATCGCACGCAGCGACGGCTCCGGTGACATCTACCTGGAGGCCGCGGCCGGGGTCACGGCGTTCATCCTGGCCGGGCGCTATTTCGAGGCCCGCTCCAAGCGGCGCGCGGGCGCGGCCCTGCGGGCGCTGCTCGAACTGGGCGCCAAGGACGTCGCCGTCCTGCGCGACGGCAGGGAGGTGCGCGTCCCGGTCGGCGAGCTGGCCGTGGGCGACCGCTTCGTCGTACGGCCCGGCGAGAAGATCGCGACCGACGGCGTGATCGAGGAGGGGACCTCGGCGGTCGACGCCTCGATGCTCACCGGCGAGTCGGTGCCGGTGGAGGTGCGGCCCGATGACGCGGTGACCGGCGCGACGGTGAACGCGGGCGGCCGGCTGGTCGTGCGGGCCACCCGGGTCGGCTCCGACACCCAGCTCGCGCAGATGGCGCGGCTGGTGGAGGAGGCGCAGACCGGAAAGGCCGAGGTGCAGCGCCTGGCCGACCGCATCTCCGGGGTCTTCGTGCCGATCGTCATCGCGCTGTCGGTCGCCACGCTCGGCTACTGGCTCGGTACGGGCGAGGGCACCCAGGCGGCCTTCACCGCCGCGGTCGCGGTGCTGATCATCGCCTGCCCCTGCGCGCTGGGGCTGGCCACGCCGACCGCGCTGCTGGTCGGCACCGGCCGCGGCGCCCAGCTCGGCATCCTGATCAAGGGCCCCGAGGTGCTGGAGTCCACCCGCACGATCGACACGGTCGTGCTCGACAAGACCGGCACCGTCACCGAAGGGAAGATGACGCTGGTCGACGTCGTGGCCACCGAGGGGCAGGACCCCGAGGAGGTGCTGCGGCTGGCCGGGGCCCTGGAGCACGCCTCCGAGCACCCGATCGCGCAGGCGATCGCGCGGAGGGCCGCCGAACGGGTGGGACCCCTGCCGGCGCCCGAGGACTTCGCCAACGTCGAGGGCCTCGGCGTCCAGGGCATCGTGGACGGCCACGCCGTCCTGGTGGGGCGGCCCGCGCTGCTGGCCGAGTGGTCCCAGCACCTGCCCCCCGGCCTCGCGCGGGCGCTGGACGAGGCGCAGGCCGCCGGCCGTACGGCGGTGGCGGTCGGCTGGGACGGCCAGGCCCGCGCCGTCCTGGTGGTGGCCGACGCCGTCAAGGCCACCAGCGCCGAGGCCATCGCCGATCTGCGCGCGCTCGGGCTGACCCCGGTGCTGCTGACCGGCGACAACGAGCGGGTCGCGCGTACGGTCGCGGCGGAGGTGGGCATCGAGGAGGTGATCGCCGAGGTGCTGCCCGCCGACAAGGTCGACGTGGTGAAGCGGCTGCAGGCCGAGGGCAGGACCGTCGCCATGGTCGGCGACGGGGTCAACGACGCCGCCGCGCTCGCCCAGGCCGACCTCGGTCTGGCCATGGGCACGGGCACCGACGTGGCCATCGAGGCCGCCGACCTGACCCTGGTCAGGGGCGACCTGCGGGTGGCGGCCGACGCGATCCGGCTGTCGCGGCGCACGCTGCGCACGATCAAGGGCAACCTGTTTTGGGCCTTCGCCTACAACGTCGCGGCCCTGCCGCTGGCCGCCGCCGGGCTGCTGAACCCGATGATCGCCGGAGCGGCGATGGCCTTCTCCAGCGTCTTCGTCGTCAGCAACAGCCTCCGCCTGCGACGCTTCCGCTGAGAGGTTTCACGGCCGAGTTGTCCACAGCCTGTGGACGACTCGGCCGCAGTCGTCGTAACACGGTCGTCAGCGGCGCGGGCTGTGACGCAGACGCCGGCCGGTCTCCTCGGTCACCTGCCGCAGGACCGGCGCGATCTCCGGACGCTCCGTCAGGACGTCCTCGATCCGGGCACGCCAGGCGGCGACCTCGGCGGACAGCGCGTCCTCGTGCGCGCGGCCGGCTCGCGAGACCTCGTCCCGTCGCAGGCGCAAACGGGTGCGGGTCAGATCGAGCTCGTACGTCTGCCCGAGATGGCGGCCGAGCGTCTCACCGAGCCACCAGTAGGCGTCGTCCGTCGCGGCCGCGACGAACACTCTCGCGCTCTCCCACGCGACGCGTTCCCTGTGGATGACGGCCACGACATCGACGGTACTTCCGGGCTCTCCCGGGGGCAATGGCGTCTTCACTCCGGCTTTTGGTGCTCCACCGGGAGCGCCCTGGGTTTGCCACAACCGATGTTCGGATACGAAGAGTGACGATCGAACACGATTAGTGACATCTGAGATGAGGAATCTTCATGCGCCGCCCTATCCGCCTTCTGTCTCTGGCCGCCCTGACCTGCGCGGGCCTGCTCGCCACCGCCCCCGCGTACGCCGCGTGCGGCTGTGACGCGCCGAAGGCCGCCACCAAGCCCACGGCCGCCCTCGGCGTCGACGCCGGCCTCAACCTGGGCCTCGGCCTCGGTCTCGCCGTGGACCTGAACGTCGGGCTCGACCTGAACGCGCAGGCGGGCGTCGGCGCGGGCACCACGAGCTGCGGCACCCCCCGAGTGGTGCGCGCGTGCCGCTGACGAGGCCGGGCGTGACCCGGCCCGCGCCGGGTCACGCCGTCGTCAACACCTCGTGCCCGATTGGACCGCCCACGTGCAGATGGCGGGCCAGGCTCCTACAGTGGAAGGATGACGAGCACCCAGAGTGAGCAGCGGCTTCCCCGCGTCCTCGACGACAAGATGTGCTTCGCGCTCTACGCGGCCTCCCGCGCGGTCACCGGCCTCTACCGGCCCCTGCTCGACGAGATGGGCCTCACCTACCCGCAGTTCCTGGTCCTGCTGGTCCTGTGGGACGGCCCCGCGGAGGGTGTCACGGTCAAGGAGCTCGGCGCCGCGCTGCACCTCGACTACGGCACGATGACACCCCTGCTCAAGCGCCTGGAGGCGAACGGCCTGCTGCTCCGGGAGCGCCGCGCCGACGACGAGCGCACGGTGCAGATCACCCTGACCGAGAAGGGCGCGAACCTCCGGGAGCGCAGCGACGGCGTCTTCGCCGCGGTCGGCGACGCCATGGCGCTCGAACCCGAGGAGTTCACCCGCACCCTGGCGACGCTGCGCCGGCTGACGGACAACGTCACGGCGTACGCGAACCGGCAGGGCTGACACCCTCCGCCCATCACCCCCAGATGGAGCGTGCCCAATTACCTTGCGCACAATTTAATCGTGGTCTAGTCTCTAGCGCGTACCAAGAAACGGGTTGCGGAACCGCAGCGGAGATTCAGAAGGAGCGCGCCATGGCGTACATCACGGTCGGCCAGGAGAACAGCACCGCCATCGACCTGTACTACGAGGACCACGGCACCGGGCAGCCGGTCGTGCTCATCCACGGCTACCCCCTCGACGGTCACTCGTGGGAGAAGCAGATCCCCGCCCTGCTCGACGCCGGCTACCGCGTCATCGCCTACGACCGCCGCGGCTTCGGCCGGTCGAGCCAGCCCACCGTCGGCTACGACTACGACACCTTCGCCGCCGACCTGAACACCCTGCTGGAGACCCTCGACCTGCGTGACGTGATCCTCGTCGGCTTCTCGATGGGCACCGGCGAGGTCGGCCGCTACCTCGGCACGTACGGCTCGGACCGGGTGGCCAAGGCCGCGTTCCTGGCCTCCCTCGAACCGTTCCTGCTCAAGACGGAGGACAACCCGGAGGGCGTCGACGGCAGCGTGTTCGAGGGCATCTCCGCCGCCGTCACCAAGGACCGCTACGCCTATTTCACCGACTTCTACAACGCCTTCTACAACACCGACGAGAACCTCGGCACCCGCCTCAGCGAGGAGGTCGTCCGGGCCAACTGGAACACCGCGGCGGGCGCATCGTGGTACGCCTCGGCGGCGTGCGTGCCCACGTGGACGACCGACTTCCGGGCCGACATCCCCAAGATCGACGTGCCCGCGCTCATCGTGCACGGCACCGCCGACCGCATCCTGCCCATCGACTCCACCGGCCGCCCCTTCCACCGGGCGCTTCCCCAGGCCGAGTACGTCGAGATCGAGGGCGCCCCGCACGGCCTGCTGTGGACCCACGCCCAGGAGGTCACCGACGCGCTCATCGCCTTCCTGGCCAAGTGACGCCCGGGTGTGATCTGCTTTCCTGAGATCGTCGCGACGTGTTAACCCCCACGTCCGTTTCGCGGAAGGAGGGGTTCAGAACGGAGGAATGGGATCACAGCGCCTGCCGAATGCACCGAAAGGTACGTCTGTGAGTTCCTCCCTCTCCCGCCGCGATCTCATCCGCTCGGCCGCCGCCGGTGGTCTCGGCATCGCCATCGCCGGCAGCATCGAGGCGATCGCCGGTCCCGCCGCCGCCCAGGCCGCCCAGGCGGGGATCGGCAAGACGACCGGTTACGGCCCGGTCGTCGCCGACCCCGCCGGTCTGCTCGCCCTGCCGAAGGGCTTCTCCTACAAGATCGTCGCCCAGGCCGGCAAGACGGTGCTGGAGTCGGGTGAGCCGACCCCCAGCGACGCCGACGGCACCGGCTGCTTCGCCGGCCGCGACGGCTGGGTCCTGGTGAACAACCACGAGATCAACGGCAGCGAGCCCTACGGCGTACCGGCCCTGCCCGGCCTGACCTACGACCCCGGCGCCAAGGGCGGCACGACGAACATCGAGGTCGACAGGAACGGCAACCGGATTCGCGAGTACGTCAGCGTCGCGGGCACGCACAACAACTGCGCGGGCGGCATCACGCCGTGGAACACCTGGCTGACCTGTGAGGAGACCGAGCAGCGGGCCGGGGGCGCGTACCAGAAGGACCACGGCTACGTCTTCGAGGTGGACCCGTTCGACCGCGAGGCCAACAGGGATCCGGTGCCGCTGAAGTTCCTCGGGCGCTACTCGCACGAGGCCGTCGCGGTCAACCCGCGCAACTCGGAGATCTACCTGACCGAGGACGCGAGCGGCCCGAACGGGCTCTACTTCCGGTGGGTCCCGCCGAAGCACTTCCACGCCCGCAAGGGCGCGCTGCGCGCGCTCGCGCTCGGCCCCGGCGGCGACACCGCCGGGAAGCTGCAGGCCATGCGGTGCCGCAAGGGCAACAGGCACATCGCCGACCTGTCCGAGGCGACCCAGCCGGGCACCCGCTACAAGGTCGAGTGGGTCGACGTGCCGGACCGGGACGCCAAGACGACCTCGGTGCGCAAGCAGTTCACCGACGACCAGGTCACCCGCAGCCGCAAGCTGGAGGGCGCCTGGTGGGGCGACGGCGGCGCGTACTTCGTCGCCAGCTACGCCCGGCACGACGACGGCAGCAAGAACGAGCACGACGGCCAGGTCTGGTTCTACGACCCCGAGTCGGAGACCGTCACGCTCAAGACGATCTTCGGCGTCAACCCCGACCCGGAGCAGGACACGAACTACGACGGGCCGGACAACATCACCGTCTCGCCGTACGGCGGCGTCATCCTGGCCGAGGACGGCGAGGGCCTGTCGCACCTGGTCGGCGTCACCGACAAGGGCACCCCCTACCCGATGGCCCGCAACGAGATCAACGACAGCGAGTTCACCGGCCCGACGTTCAGCGACGACGGCCGCATCCTGTTCGCCAACATCCAGAGCCCCGGCTACGTCTTCGCGATCACCGGCCCCTGGACCCAGAAGCACGACGACCACGGCCACGGGCACGGCCACGGTCACCACTGATCCGGCGGAACGCCCGGCGAGCCCTCCGGCTCGCCGGGTCTCTCATATGAGGAGGGCAGCCAGGGCGAATCCGGCGGCGGCGGCGAGGACGCCGAGGACCAGGCTGCCGAGCGCGTTGAGCACCGCCTCCAGGACCGAGCCCTCCTCCAGCAGCCGTACGGTCTCGAAACCGAACGTGCTGAACGTCGTGAGCGCGCCGCAGAAGCCGGTCCCGAGCAGGGTGACCACGTCGGCGGGCAGCCCGACGCCGTCCCGCGCGCCGAGCAGCAGCCCGAGCACGAGCGACCCGGACAGGTTGACCGACAGCGTGCCCCAGGGGAACACGCTGTCGTGCAGCCGCTGGACCAGCCGGTCGGCCAGGTATCGGGCGGGCGCGCCGGCCACGCCGCCGAGGAACACCAGCAGGAGGATCACCGCTCCTCGCGCCCCCCGTAGCGGTAGACCTCCACGGGATCGACGATCACCAGGCCCTCGGTCACCAGTTCGTCCAGCTCAGCCAGGAACGCGCTGATCCTCTCCGGGACGTCCACGATGACGACGGCGACGGGCAGGTCCTCACCGAGCGACAGCAGGCGGCTCGTGTGGATGCGCGAGGAGGCGCCGAAGCCCTCGACGCCCCGGAAGACGCTCGCCCCGGCCAGGCCCATCGCGTGCGCCCGGTGCACGATCTCGGTGTACAGAGGCCGGTGCCGATACTGGTCGCCCTCCCCTATCAAGATCGTCAATCGTTGCGCCGGGCCGTACGATCTCATGCGTCCCCCTTGCCACGCCGCCGTACGGGGAGTCCCGCCAGGGCGCGGGCGAGCACGATGCCGCCCCAGACGGCGACCAGCCCGGCGAGCAGACTGCTCGCGGCGTACACACCGGCCGTGGGCCACGCGCCGCGCGACGACCTGTCCACGATCTCCGCGGCGAAGGTGGAGAACGTCGTGAATCCGCCGAGGAAACCGACCCCGAGGAACGGACGGACGTAGCGGCGCGGCGGCCAGACGTCCAGAACGAAGACCATGAGGGCCCCGATCGCGAGGCAGCCGGTGACGTTGGCGACGAACGTCCCCCAGGGGAACCCGGTGGGCGGCGCGGGGAACGCCCGGCCGACCAGATACCTGGCCACGCTGCCGCCCCCGCCGCCGAGGGCGATCACCGCGAGGACGTCCCAGGTCCGGTGGCGGGCGGGGGCCGCCGGCGAACGGAACACGCCACCGGCGTGGGCGCGCTCGTCGCGCAGGTCGGCGTCCGGATCGACGGGACCCGTCCCCGCGGTCCGGTCGTGGGAAGGACGGCCGCTCATGGGCTCCCCCTTCCCGCCCCTGCCGTCGGAGCACCCAGTTTAGGTTCCGCCCGGGCGCCTCCTTGCCGAGCCTAGATCCACCCTGGGGCTTAGCGGCCCGGTCGCCGACGGTATGAGCCAGGGCGAAAGCCATGATTCGTCAGGAGGGAACAGCCGCTCATGGAAATGCCCGTCGTCAACCGATGCGAGGCCACCTCGTGCGCGTACAACCGCGACCGCATGTGCCACGCCACCGCCATCACGGTCGGGGACGCGTCCCACGCGCACTGCGACACGTTCTTCACCGCGCCCGCGCCGGGAGGCGACCCGTCCACTACGGGCCGGGTGGGCGCCTGCAAGATGTCCGACTGTCAGCACAACGTGCAACTGGAATGCCAGGCGCCCGGCATCGACATCGGCTACTCCCTGGACGAGGCCGACTGCCTCACGTACGCGCCCGCGTAGCGCCTCCGCCCTCACGGCGAACCGGAGCGAAGCGGGCGATGGGGTTGACCAGGTCGCCGGCCATCTGCAGCGCGGCCGAGGGGTCGGCCAGGTCCACCATCTGCCGGTTGTTCCGCAGTTGCAGGCGGTTGAGGCACGACAGGGCGAACGTGCCGGCGAACAGGTCGTAGCGCCGGAACCGCTCCTCGAGGTGCGGGACCGACCGCTGGTAGGCCGTCGCGCACTCGGCGACGGTCCGCCAGAAGGCGTCCTCGTCCAGCACCCCGCCCGTGGCGAGCACCGCGTTGAGAAAACGCAGGAAGCAGTCGAAGACGTCGGTGAAGATCGACAGGAGACGTTGTTCCTCGGGCACCTCGGCGCGGATCCGCCGGACCTCGGGCGGCAGGTCCGCGTCCGGGTCCATCACCACGATCTCCTCGGCGATGTCCTTGAAGATCACCCGCTCCACCGCGCCGCCGTCCAGGACCATGATGACGTTCTCGCCGTGCGGCATGAACGCCAGGTCGTAGGCGTAGAAGGCGTGCAGCAGCGGGACGAGGTAGGCGTCGAGGTAGCGCCGCAGCCACACCTCGGGGGCGAGGCCCGACTGCTCGATCAGGGCCGCCGCGAACGACCGTCCTTCTTCATCGGTATGCAGCAGGGAGGCCATCGTGGCCAGGCGCAGGCCCGGCTCCAGCCCCGCGACCGGGCTCTCCCGCCACAGCGCCGCCAGCATCTTCCGGTACGGCGAGTGGCGGTCGGTGGCCGCCTCGTACCGCGGGTTGCGGTACCCGACGGCGGCCCGCTCACGGGTGATCGTCAGCCGGGCCGCGCGGAGGACCTCGTCGTCCCCGATCAGGCCGGCGAGCCAGTCGTTGATCGCCGGGGTGCCCTCCATGTACGCGGCGGACAGGCCCCGCATGAAGCCCATGTTCAGCACCGACAGGGCCGTCTTGACGTAGTGCCTGGACGGCGCGCCGGCGTTGAAGAACGTGCGGACCGACTGCTGGGCGAGGTGGTCGTCGTCGCCGGGGCCCAGGCAGACCAGCCGCCGCTCGGCGACCTCCGCCGCGAACGTCACCGAGATCCTGTTCCACCACTGCCAGGGGTGCACCGGCACGAGCAGGTAGTCGGCCATGTCGAGCCCGAGACCGGCGAGCGTGCCCGCGAAGCGGGCCAGGACCTCCTCGCCGAGTTCCCCGCGCGTCAGCCGTTCGTAGTCGATGTCGCGCGAGCAGGTGAACGTCGTGTGGTCGCGGTGGGCGGCCAGCCAGATCAGCCGTACGGGCGCGGCGGCCTCGGGGGCGTACCGGTGATGGTCGTCGATCCCGTAGCCGATCCGGCCGCTGTTGGCCACGAAACACGGATGGCCCTCGGTCATGGCGGCCTCGATCTCCTGGAAACCGGCCCTGGCCAGCTCGGCCGCGCCGACCGGCGGCCGGCTCAGCTTGTACGCGAGGCCCGCCAGCGTGGAGGTGATCTCCTCCAGGTAGACCGGCAGGATCTCGTCGCTCAGCCCGAGCGGGCCGCGCATCTCGGTGACGAACTCCAGCGCGTCGAGCGGCAGGGCCTCGCCCGAGACCCGGTGGCGGGTGACCTCGCCGATGTGCCAGTGGTCGAGGGACATCACCGTCGCGGTGAAGCGGTACTCCACCGCGCCGGAGTCGGCGCGCACCGCCCATCGGCCGTCGCCTGTGGGGCGCGGAGTGAGCAGCCGCTCGTGGGCGAACTCGGCGAGCGCCTTGCGCACCAGCCGCCGGTTGGCCTTCTCCCACAGCTCCGGCGTGAGGTGGGAGACCGCCTGGATGGGGTTCACGCCGTCGCCTCCCGGGTCGCCGCGAGGAACCGCTCCCGGGTGCAGACGCTCAGCAGGGCGTCCTTCTCCGGCTTGGCGACCGTGCCGGCGACCTCGAAACCGACGGCCGCGTTGAGCACGTGGACCGCCGTGTTGCGCACGTCGGGCTCGACCACGACCCGCCGGATCGCGGGATCGGCGAACAGGAACTCCATGACCGTGGTGATCACGGCCCGGGTGAAGCCGTGCACCGGGGTGCCGGTCGGCGCGCACAGGAAGTGCATGCCGACGTCGCCGTCCCGGGCCTCGTAGAGCCCCGCCAGCTCGACCCGGGCGGGGTCGTAGCTCTCGGCCAGGAACGCCGGGCGCCCGTTGACCAGCCCGAGGAACGCGTCGCGGTGCGGGTGATCGACGATCTCGCGATACTCCTTCGCCACGTCGGCGACGTCGGCGTCCCGCATCATCCAGAACACCGCCTTGGGATGGGTCACCCAGGCGTGCACCGCCGGCGCGTCGGCCTCCGGGTCCAGGCGGCGTACGGCGAGCTCGCCGACCCGGTCGTCGCCGCGGCGGAACAAGATGTCACTCATGCGACCACGCCCTCGGGCGCGCCGAACTCCTGGAAGGCGATGGCCTTCTCGATGGGGTAGTGCTCGCGGCCCAGGATCTGGCTGATGATCCACGAGTTGCGGTACGGGCCCATGCCGAGGTCGGGCGAGGTGACGCTGTGGGCGTGGGCGGCGCCGTTCTGCAGGAAGATCCCCCTGCCGGTGACGTCGATGCTGTAGTTCCTCGCCACGTCGAACCGGCCGTGCCGATCCCACCGGATCCGGTCACGTACGGGCTCCAGGAAGGCGGGGGGCTCGTAGCGGTGGCCGGTGGCCAGCACGAGGCCCTGGGTGACGAGCGTGTGGTCGCGCTCCTGCTCCACGTGGCGCAGCCCGAGCGTGTACTCGCCCCGGCCGGCGTCGTAGGCCGCCTCGCGCAGCTCGGTGCAGGTCAGCAGCCGGGTGGGGATCGGGCCGCCCACGGTCTTGGCGTAGAGCAGGTCGAAGATGTCGTTGATCAGTGCCGCGTCGATGCCCTTGTAGAGGCACTTCTGCTCGGCTTCGAGGCGGTAGCGGGTGTCCTCGGGCAGCGCGTGGAAGTAGTCCACGTACTCGGGAGAGGTCATCTCCAGGGTCAGCTTGGTGTATTCCAGCGGGAAGAACCGCGGGGATCTGGTCACCCAGTTCAGCCGGTAACCGCGCGTGTCGACGTCGGCCAGCAGGTCCCGGTAGATCTCGGCGGCGCTCTGCCCGCTGCCGACGACCGTGATGCTCTCCTTCGCCTGCAGCGCGGCCTTGGCGTCGAGGTAGCCGGTGGTGTGGACGAGGTCGCCGCCGAGGCCCCGGCAGGCCTCCGGCACGTACGGCGGGGTGCCGGTGCCGAGCACGAGGTGCCGGGCCCGGTGTTCAATCTCACGGTGCTCGGTCTCCTCCCCGCCGTCGGTGACCGCGCGCACCACGTAGCGGCCGTCGGTCTCGTCGTACGTCACGGAGGTCACGCGGTGGCCGAAGCGGACGCTGCCCAGCCGCCCGGCGGCCCAGCGGCAGTACGCGTCGTACTCGGCGCGCAGCTGGTAGAAGCTCTCGCGGATGTAGAAGGGGTAGAGCCTGCCGGTCTCCTTCAGGTAGTTCAGGAAGGAGTACGGCGAGGTCGGGTCGGCCAGCGTGACGAGGTCGGCGATGAACGGCGTCTGCAGCGTCACGGAGTCGAGCATCATCCCGGGGTGCCAGGCGAAGCCGGGCCTCGCCTCCAGGAACACGCCGTCGAGCTCGGCGATGGGCTCGGTCAGGCAGGCCAGGCCCAGGTTGAACGGCCCCAGCCCGATCGCGACGAAGTCATGCGTGGACATGCGTGACTCCCGGATGGTCGGCGGGCGGGGCGAGCTCGTCCACGTAGCGCCGGGCGTGCCCCGCGAGGAGGTCGAGGACGTGCGCGATGTCGTCCAGCGTGGTCTCGGGGTTCAGCAGGGTGAACTTCAGGTGGTGGCGGCCGTCGACCTTGGTGCCGGCGACGACGGCCGCGCCGGAGGCGGCCAGCGCCTCGCGGGCGTACAGGTTGGCGTCGTCGGCGAGTTCGCGGCCGGGACCTTCCTGCGGCAGGTAGCGGAAGACCAGCGTGCTCAGCGGCGACCGCGTGACGACCTCGAAACGCGGGTCCGCCGTGATCAGCGCGTGCGCCTCGGCCGCGCGGTCGACGACCTCGTCGAACAGCTCGCCGACCGCGTCCGGGCCCATCGTCCGCAGCGTCAGCCAGAGCTTGAGCGCGTCGAAGCGGCGGGTGGTCTGCAGGCTCTTGTCCACCTGGTTGGGGATGCCCTGCTCGGCCATCCGCAGGGGGTTGAGGTAGTCGGCGTGGTGGGCCGCGTGCCGCAGGACCGCGCCGTCGCGCACCAGCACGGCGCTGGAGCTGACCGGCTGGAAGAAGGACTTGTGGAAGTCGACGGTGACCGAGTCGGCCCGCTCGATCCCGTCGAGCAGGTGCCGCCGTCTGCGGGAGACCAGCAGCCCGCAGCCGTAGGCCGCGTCCACGTGCAGCCACGCCCCGGCCCGTGCGCACAGATCGGCGATCTCCGGCAGGGGGTCGATCGAGCCGAAGTCGGTGGTGCCGGCGGTGGCCACCACGGCCATGACCACCAGCCCGGCGCGGCGGCAGCGGCCGAGTTCGCGGGCGAGCGCGGCCGGCCGCATGCGCCGCTGCGCGTCGGTCTCCACCGTCACGACCGCGTCCGGGCCGAGGCCGAGCAGGTTCGCCGCCTTGCGCACGCTGAAGTGCCCGGCCTCGGAGGTGATCACCCGCAGCCGCGCCGGCGAGGCGTCCGTACGGGCCTCCTCGCGGGCGAGCAGCAGGGCGTGGAGGTTCGACTGGGTGCCGCCGCTGGTGAAGACACCGTCGGAGGCGGGGCCGAAGCCGACCCGGCCGGCCGTCCACTCGACGAGGCGGCGCTCGATGAGCGTGCCGCCCGCGCTCTGGTCCCACGTGTCGAGCGAGGAGTTGACCGCCGACAGGACCGCCTCGCCCAGCAGCGCGGGGATCACCACCGGGCAGTTGAGGTGCGCCAGGTAGCGGGGGTGGTGGAAGTAGACGGCGTCGCGCAGGTAGACCCGTTCGAGCTCGTCGAGGACGGCGGCCTGGTCGTGCAGCGGCCGTTCGAGGTCGATCGCGGCGATCCGCGGCGCGAGCCGTTCTGGGGACACGCCGCTGAACGGCCGGTCGGCGCGCCGGATCCGCTCCGCCACCCGCTCGGTCCCGGCCGCCATCGCCCGCCGGTATCCCTCCACCGTGCGGTCGTTGAACAGGTACGCCCGCGCGGCCCCGGCATGGGGATAGGTCATTGTCATCCTTACCGTTTGAGGTTAGGTTAGGCGAACCTAACTTTTGGGAGTCGACACGTGTCCCCCGGTGATTTCTCGGACGTGTGGTCAGCCGAGCTTCTTGGCGTTCCGGATCGCCGTCGCCAGGCTCTCCAGGATCGGGGCGGCTCCGGCGTACGAGAAGCGCGGCACGGGGTCCCAGGCGACGACCTGGTCGGCCTCCACGGCGGGCAGCTTGGCCCATGCCGGCTTGGACGTCAGGTCCTTGGCCTGCAGCGCGGTGCTGCGGTTGTCGAGCAGGATCAGGTCGGCGTCGTACTTGTCGGCGTTCTCCCAGCTCAGGTTCTCGTAGTAACCGCCCTCGCCGGGCTTGTCCGGCTTGACGATCTCGACCCCCAGCTGGGCGAAGTACATGAGGTCGGTGTTGACCTCCGGGTTGGACACGTACAGCACGTCGGGGCTGCCGGAAGCGGCCAGGACCCTGATCCCGGGGTTGTCGGCGACCGCCTTGCGGACGCTCTCGGCGGCGGCCTCGAACCTGGCCTTCGCCTCGGCGACCTTCGGGGCCTTCAGGTCCGCCCCGAGCGACTCGGCGAGGGCGGCGTAGCGCTCGATCGGCTGGGTCATCGGGACGCGGGCCGCGCTGACGGCGACGGTCGGGGCGAGCTGGACGATCTTGTCCTTGCTCTCGTCCGGGACGTACCACAGGGCCCCGGGGTCGTACATGTGCGTGACGAGAAGCTCGGGGCGCAGCGCCGCGTACTTCTCGATGTTGAACTCGCCCCAGACGTTGCCGAGGATCGTCACCTTGTTCACGTCGAGGTCGCCGGCCTGCGGGTCGGGCGAGCCGTCGGCGCGCTTCGTCTCGCCGAAGACGCCGACGATCCCGTCCCGCACCCCGTAGTCGGCGAGCGCCGCCGCCGCGCCGGTGAACGCCACGACCCGCGACGGGACGGCCGCGGCCGTGACCGCCTCCTTCCTGTCGTCGGTGAAGGACCACGATGTCGCGCCCTGACCTGACGTCGCGCTCTGGCCCGACGTCGCGCTCTGACCCGCGGCGGAGGGCGCCGGGTCGCTCGATCCGCAGGCGGCGAGCGCCAGCGTGAGTACGGCGGCTCCGCCCGCCGCGAAAAGGCCGCGACGGGACATGGGGGAGTTCAGGTTTCGCACGGTTCGTCTTTCTCTCACATGGCACAGCCGACACTGGGCCTTGGGGTTGATCGCTAGTTAGGTTACCCTTACCTAAGTTCTTGTCCAGAGGGGCGATGAAATTCGTCCCCGGCCCCCCACCGGAGCAGGTCGTGGTCGTCACAGAGTCCTCGCAGATCAGCAGGCCTGCGCGGGCGCCGGGAAAACGCGCGGAAAACGGCCGGCGCGCGGCGGCGTTGCTGGGCTCGGCGATCGCGCTGGCCGCCGTCCTCGTGCTCAGCCTCGGGCTCGGCGCCCGGCAGCTCTCGCCGGTGGAGGTCTGGCACGGACTCGTGGACGCCGACTCGGCCGCCTACACGGTCGTCCACCAGATGCGGCTGCCGCGCACCCTCCTCGGGCTGCTGGCCGGCGCCGCGCTGGGGGTCGCGGGCGGCGTCATGCAGGCGCTGACCCGCAACCCGCTGGCCGACCCCGGCCTGCTGGGGATCAACGCGGGCGCCTCGGCCGCGGTGGCCACCGCCGCGGGACTGCTCGGCGTGGCGTCGTTCCAGGGCCGCGTCTGGTTCGCCCTGGCCGGCGCGGCGGCCGTGTCGGTGCTGGTGTACGCGGTGGGCGGCGGTCGCGCGGCCACCCCGGCGCGGCTGGCGCTCGCGGGAGCCGCCATCAACGCCGCGCTCTACTCGTACGTGAACGGGACGATGCTGCTCGACACCGCCTCGCTGGAGACCATGCGCTTTTGGACCGTCGGTTCCCTCGCGAGCGCGCAGGGCGGGACCGCGGCCATGATGGCGCCGTTCATCGCGGCGGGACTGTTGGCGGCCATGGCCCTGGCCCGGCCGCTCAACGCGCTCGCGCTCGGCGACGACTCGGCCCGCTCGCTCGGCGCGCACCCCGCCCGGGTCCGCGCGGGCGCCATCGTGGCGGTGACGCTGCTGTGCGGGACGGCGACGGCGGCCTGCGGGCCGATCGTCTTCGTCGGGCTCATGGTGCCGCACCTCGTCCGGGCGCTGACCGGCCCCGACCAGCGCTGGATGCTCCCCTGCTGCGCGCTGCTCGCGCCCGTGCTGCTGCTCGGCGCCGACGTGCTCGGCCGGCTGGTGGCCCGGCCCGGCGAGCTGCAGGCGGGCATCGTCACGGCGGTGCTGGGCGGCCCGCTGTTCCTGTACTTCGTGCGAAGGAAGGTCCGGGTGTGACCGCCGGCCATGTGATCGTCCGGCCCAGGGCCGTCGCCGTGGGAGCCGGCTGTCTGCTGCTCGCGCTCGTGTTCGGCGTGCTCGCGGTCGGCGGCGGCGACTACCCGATGAGCCCCTCCGACGTCGTACGCACCGTGCTGGGCGGCGGCAGCCCGGCCGAGGACTTCATCGTGCACGGGCTCCGGCTGCCCCGCGTGGTCACCGCGCTGCTCGTGGGCGCGGCCCTCGCGCTGGCCGGCGCGGTCTTCCAGTCGCTCGTACGCAACCCACTGGGCAGCCCCGACCTGCTCGGGTTCACCCAGGGCTCGGCGGCCGGGGCGCTCCTCGTGGTCGTCACGGGGGGCGGCAGCGCGGCGCTCGCGGGCGGCGCGGTGCTCGGCGGCGTTCTCACCGGAGTGGCCATCTACGCCCTGGCCTGGCGCGGCGGTCTGCACGGGCACCGCCTCGTGCTGGTGGGCATCGGCGCCACCGCGATCCTCACCGGCGTCAACGGTTACCTGCTCACCCAGGGGCGGCTGATGGAGGCGGCGCGGGCCATGTTGTGGCTCACCGGCAGCCTGGACGGGCGCGGCTGGGAGGACGTCCTCCCGCTGCTCGCCGCGATGGCGGTGCTGGCGCCGGTGGTGCTGCTCGGTTGCGCACGCCCCCTGGCGATCACCGAGATGGGCGACGACCTGGCGCGCGGCCTCGGCGTACGGGTGCAGGGCATGCGCCTGGTCCTGCTGGGGGCGGCCGTGCTGCTCACGTCCCTGGCGGCGGCGGCCGCCGGGCCCGTGTCGTTCGTCGCGCTCACCGCCCCGCACCTGGCCAGGCGGATGACCGGGACGCCCGGGCCGAACCTGCTCGCCGCGACGTGCACGGGCGCCGCGCTGCTGACGGGCGCCGACCTGGCCGCGCAGCGGCTGTTCGCCGGCCACCAGCTGCCGGTCGGGGTGGTGACGGGGGTGCTCGGCGGCGGCTACCTCGTCTGGCTGCTCGCCGCCCAGCGGAAGGCGGGACGGATATGACCGAGACCACCGTGGACAGGAACGCAATGGCAGGCATGCACGACGACGGGCCGCGTCTGAGCGGCAGCGCGCTGACCCTCTCCTACGACAGAAGGGTCGTCGCCGAGGACCTCGACGTCGCCATCCCCGACCGGTCCTTCACGGTGATCATCGGGCCGAACGCCTGCGGCAAGTCCACGCTGCTGCGGGCGCTGGCGCGCACGCTCCGGCCCGCCGCCGGGACGGTGCTGCTCGACGGGCGTGACATCACCTCCCTGCCCGCGAGGAAGGTCGCCAGGACCCTCGGCCTGCTGCCCCAGACGTCCGTCGCGCCCGACGGCATCACGGTCGCCGAGCTGGTCGGCCGCGGGCGCTATCCCCACCAGCGGCTGCTGCGCCAGTGGTCGGCCGACGACGAGCGGGTGGTGCGCGAGTCGATGGAGGCCACCGGGGTCGCCGACCTGGCCGGGCGCCTGGTCGACGAGCTGTCCGGCGGGCAGCGCCAGCGCGTGTGGATCGCGATGGCGCTGGCCCAGGAGACGCCGCTGCTGCTCCTGGACGAGCCGACGACCTACCTGGACATCGCCCACCAGATCGAGGTCCTCGACCTGTGCGCGCGGCTGCACGAGGAGCGCGGCCGCACGCTCGTCGCGGTGCTCCACGACCTCAACCACGCCGCCCGCTATGCCGGCCATCTCATCGCGATGCGCGACGGCCGGGTCGTGGCCGCAGGCGCGCCCGGTGAGGTCATGACCGCCGGTCTGGTGGAGGAGGTCTTCCGGCTGCCCTGCCGGGTGATCGACGACCCGGAGACCGGCACTCCGCTGGTCGTCCCCGCCGCCCGCCGCCGCGCCGAATCGGCGGCGAGGGCCGCGTCGTGAGCACCCCGATGTCGGAGACCGCGTCGTGAACATCCCGGTGCCGGAGACGACGTCATGAGCATCCCGGTGTCGGAGACGACGTCATGAGCAGCGCGTACCGGGACGCATTCGGCATCCCTCACCTGCGCGCGGACGATCCGTACGAACTGGCCTTCGCCCAGGGACGCGTCACGGCCCTGGACCGGGCCTGGCAGATCGAGGTGGAGCGGCGCCGGGCGACCGGCACGTCGGCGGCGGTCCTCGGGCCGGACGCCGTGCCCTGGGACCGCTTCGCCCGGCAGGCCCGGCTGGCGGACACCGCCGAACGCTGCCTGCACGCGCTGGACGGCGACACGGCGGCGTGGGTGCGCGCCTACGTGGACGGCGTCAACGCCGGGCTCCCCGAGGGGGCGCGCCGCGCACCGGAGTTCGCCGCCGCGGGGGAAACGGCACCGCGAGAGACGACAGGGCCCGGCGTGGCCGGGCCCGACGCGACAGGTCCGGATGCGGCAGGTCCGGATGCGGCAGGGCTCGCGCCGGGCCGGTGGGAGCCGTGGACACCGATGGCGATCTGGCTGTCCCACCACATCCTCTTCGCGCACTTCCCGGCGAAGCTGTGGCGCGAGGCGGTGGCCGAACGGCTGGGTCCCGAGGCGGTCGCGCTGTTCGCGGCCGACGGACCGGGCACCTCGGGCAGCAACGGCTGGCTGGTGCCCGGCGATCGCACCGTCACCGGCGCAGCCCTGATCGCGGGCGATCCCCACCGGTTCATCGAGGACCCCGGCTTCTACCAGCAGATCCGCCTGGCCTGTCCCGAGTTCGACGTGGCAGGGCTGGCCGTGCCGGGCGTCCCGGGCATCGCCCACTTCGGGCACGCGGGCTCGGTCGCCTGGGCGATCACCAACGCCATGGCCGACTACCAGGACCTCTACCGGGAACGGCTCCGGCGCCGCGAAGGCCGCGTCGAGGCGCTCGGGCCGGACGGCTGGCGTCCGTGCGCCGCCCACGTCGAGGTCGTCGAGGTCGCGGGGGAGAGCCCGGCCGAGGTCGAGGTCGTCGAGACCGAGCGCGGCCCGGTCGTCATGCTCGGCGGGACCGGCCCGGACAGGCTCGGGCCGACGGGCGCGGACCACGAAGGACCGGCCGTTGGGGACCGGTCCCACGAGAACGGCTTCCCGGACGACGCGCGGAACCGCGAGCGGGAGACCGCGTGGGAGGCGGTGAGCCTGCGGTATCCGCCCCGGGTGCGCCGCGACCTGGGGTTCGCGGCGCTGCCGGCGCTGCTGCGGGCCAAGACCGTGGCCGACGTGGACCGGGCGCTCGTCCGCTGGGCCGAGCCCGTCAACGTCGTGCTCGCCGCGGACACCGGTGGCGGGCTGCTGCACCGGGTCGCCGGTGTGGTGCCCGTGCGCCACCCGGACAACGCGCTGCGGATCGTGCCCGCCTGGGAGCCGGGGCACGAGTGGAGCGGCCTGTACGCGCCGATGCCGCGCCGCGCGGTGTCCGGCATCACGGTCATGGCCAACGAGCGGGGGCTCGCCGCGCCGCTCGGCGTCGAGTTCGCCGCGCCGTACCGCGCCGCCCGGATCAGCCGCCTGCTCGGCGGCTCGCCGCGCTGGTCGGCGGGGGAGATGGCGGCCGTCCACACCGACACGCTGCTGCCGGGCGCGGGCCCTCTCCTGGACCTGCTCGCCGGGGTTGACGGGCTCGGTCCCGAGGCCGTACGCCTGCGGGACCGGCTGCTCGGCTGGGACCGGCGCATGGACGCCGGCAGCACCGGCGCGGCGGAGTACGCCGCCGTCCGTGCGGAGGTGGTGCGGCGCCTGGCGGCCCACCCCGCCCTGGCCGCCCTCGCCGGCGTGGACGCGGAGGCTCCCGAGGTCTTCCGGCCGTGGCTGGCGCTCACTCCCCGCGTGGCGTACGCCCTGGAGAAGCTGCTGACGACCGACCGGCTGCCCGGGCTGGACCGGGCAGCCCGCGCGGACCTGGCCCGGGCGGCGCTGGAGGACGTGACCGCACGCTGCGAGGCGACCGGCGTCCGGTGGGGCGACCTGCACCGGCTCGCCCCCTGGCGGGCGGTGCCGTACCCCGCGATCCCGGGCGCGACGTCGACGGAGGCGGGCCTTTCCGGCGACCACGACTGCGTGCTGTCCACGTCGAGCGTGCCCGGCGTCACCCACCACTTCGCCCGGGGGCCCGCCGCGCGCTACGTGTGGGACCTCTCCCGGCGCGACGGGAGCCTGTGGATCGTCCCGTTCGGCGCGAGCGGCGTGCCGGGCGACCCCCATCGGCGTGACCAGCACCCGCTGTGGTCGCGCGGTGAACTCGTGCCGGTGATCACGGACTGGGACCGACTCGTCGAGGAGCAGCATGACCACTGAGCCGCTGACCACTGAGCCGCTGACCACTGAGCCGCCGACCACTGGGGCGCACACCACGGCCTCCCCGCGGCGCGAAGCCGTGTGGGAGCAGGTGGTCGAGGGATTCGGCACCATCCGCGTCGTCCCGGTGGACCCGCCGGCCGACGCCGATCTGATCCACTCCTGGGTCACCGAGGAACGGGCCCGGTTCTGGGGCATGCTGGACGCGAGCCGCGACCGGGTGCTGGAGATCTACGACTACCTGGACGGTCTCACCACCCACCACGCCTATCTCGTCCACCGCGACGACCTGCCGGTGGCGCTCTTCCAGGCGTACGAGCCCGGAGCCGACCCGGTCGGGGAGTGCTACGACGTCCAGCCGGGCGACGTCGGGGTCCACCTGCTCCTCGGGCCGGCGGCGGGGGAGGGCGAGCGCGGCTTCACCGGCGCCCTGCTGTCCGTGCTCGTCGCGTACGCGTTCTCCGACCCGCGCCACACCCGGATCGTGGCCGAGCCGGACGCCCGCAACGACAAGATGATCGCCCGGATGCTGCGTACCGGCTTCACCCTCGGCCCCGAGATCGACCTGCCGGACAAGCGGGCCCGGCTGTGCTTCCTGACCAGACACGACCGCTGACACAAGGAGTGCGAGTGCTGCTCGACGCCCTTTCCGACCATCTGGAAGGCCTCGCGGCGGAGCGGGACGGCGTGCTGGGGGTCCTGCCCAGGCTGATCGCCGACGACTCCCCCGGCTGGATCCCCGCCGCCTCCCTCGTGCGGGAGCCGTACGAGGGCCTGCTCGCGCTGGTGGACGAGACGGCGGCCCGCTGGAGCGCGCCGCGTCACGTGGCGGCGGCGCTGCTGTGGAAGACCTACGGCTACTGGCACACGATGCCGATGGCCCTGGGCTGGAGTCTCGGCCGCCGGGTGCCGCTGATGCGCCTGGAGGACACGCTGCTCAGGCCGTCCGCGGCCGGTGTGACGGTGGCGGCGTCCCGGGTGACCGTGGCCGTGCTCCCCGGCGACCCGCTGGCCGGGGCCGACGGCACCGTCATCGTCCCCGACCTCGCGGCGGCCATCAGGGAGGCCCTCCTGGAGAGCCAGTATCCGTTCGTCAGAGCCCTCAGTGCCGCGACCAAGGTGGGCGAGCGCACCCTGTGGGGGTCCACCGCCGAGGCGGTCGCCCATCCCCTGCTCACGCTCGGGTCGTACGACGAGGCGGCCCGGCTGCTCGACGAGATCGGGCCGCCCGTGGCCGGACTGCTCGTGCCCGACGGCGACGGATACCGCCGCCGCACGTGCTGCCTGTGGGTGACGCTGCCGGACGCCGACCCCTGCTCCACCTGCTGCGTACGCTGACCCGGCGCTCACCGGGTGCCGAGGCTGCGGGCGGTGCCGTCGGCGATCGCCTGGAGTTTGTCCGGGTTGGCGACGTTGTGGATGGTGGTGATCCGGCCCTCGGTGTCGAAATCGAAGGTGACGCTGGCGATCACGCGACCCTGGCCGCGGAAGACGACGCCCGGCCCGCCGTTGATCTCGGCGAGCTCGGCGGTCATGTCGGCGGGCTCGATGCCCTGGTAGGTGACGGTGCCGATGGCCGCGAACCAGGCGGCCACCGTCGCCGCGCCCACGACCGGGCGCAGGGCCTGGCGGACCTTGCCGCCGCCGTCGGTCCACAGGGTGACGTCCGGGGACAGCAGCTCCATCAGGGCGTTCACGTCACCGCCGGTCGCGGCGGCGAAGAACCGCTCGGTGACCGCACGCTGCCGCGACCGGTCGGCGGCGAAGCGCGGCCGCCGGGCCCGCACATGCTCGCGAGCGCGGTGCGCGGCCTGCCGTACCGCGGCTTCGGAGCGCTCGACCGCCTCCGCGATCTCGGCGTGGCTGAAGTCGAAGACCTCCTTCAGCACGAACACCGCGCGCTCGATCGGGCTCAGCGTCTCCAGCACCACGAGCATCGCCATCGACACCGACTCGGCCTCCGTGACGGCCTCGGCGGTGTCGCCGCTCGTGAGGACGGGCTCCGGAAGCCACGGCCCCACGTAGGCCTCACGCTTGCGCTGGGTGGAGCGCAGCCGTTCCAGCGCCACATTCGACACGATCCGCGTCAGGTACGCCTTCGGGTCGGCCACCTGCGAACGGTCGGCCGCCGACCAGTTGATCCAGGCGTCCTGGACCGCGTCCTCGGCGTCGGCCGCGGTGCCGAGGATGCGGTAGGCCACCGAGAACAGCAGGTTCCGATGCCGGACGAACACCTGCTCGCCGGGGTCGGAGGTCTCGGTCATCGCGCCTGCCCGACCCGGGTGAAGCGGCCACCGCGGGGCCAGAACGCGCCCGATGCCGGCATCTTCTTCATGCGGCCCCACGTGGGCCAGGGTGAAGCGGTCACCGTCTCCTTATAACGGACGGCCGCGCGGCCGGTCAGGTACAGCCGCCGGGGGCTGTCGTCGGGGTGGGTGAACTGCACGACCGCGTCGTGCCGGCCCAGGCTGACCGGCGTGTGGTAGTAGCCGAAGCGGAACGGCTTGGGCCGCCTGCCTCTCAGCGTCCGGACGATCGACACCGCGGCGTGCACACCGGTCGGCATCCCGCCCTGGCAGGTGCCGTGCATGACGCCGTAGCCCTGGCGGATCGCCGCCGCGTCGCCCACGGCGTACACGTCGGGGTGGGACACCGAGCGCAGGGCGGCGTCGGTCACGATGCGGCCGTGTGCGTCGACGGTCAGCCCGGCGGCGGCCGGCAGCGGCGAGACCCGCGTGCCGCTCGTCCACAGGACGGCGTCGGCCGCCACGCTCTCCCCGCCGGCCAGCTCGACCGTGCCGGGCAGCACCTTCACCACCTCGGCCCCGCTGCGGACCGTCACGCCCAGGCGCTCGAGCGCGGCGTGCAGATACGCCTTGGCCTTGGGGTTCATCGTCGCGCCGGGTTCACTGCGGCCCAGCAGCACGACGTTCAGCTCCGGGTGCCGCTCGGCGATCTCCGCGGCCGACTCGACGCCGGTCAGCCCGCTGCCGACGACCGCCACCGTGCCGCCGCCGAGCCGCGACAGCCGGTCGGCCAGCATCCCGGCGTCCTGGGGGCCGTCCAGGGTGTAGGCGTGGTCCTCGGCGCCCGGCACCGCCGCGGTGTCGGCCACGCCGCCCAGCGCGTACACCAGGGTGTCGTAGGACAGGACGCGCTCGTCGTCGATCCGCACGGTCTTCGCGTCCGCGTCCACCGCCGTCACCCACCCGCGCTCGAAGCGGGCGCCCTTGCCCTCCAGCAGTTCGGGGATGCTCAGCTCGGCGAGCCGCTGCCCGGTCGCCGACATGTGCAGCCGCAGCCGCTCGGTGAACCGCTCCTGCGCGTTCACCAGGGTCACCCGCACGTCGCCGCTGCGCCTGACCCGCGAGGCGAGCTGGATCGCCGCGGACAGGCCCGCGTACCCCGCTCCCAGGATCACCACCCGGTGTGTGGTCGCCACGCCGTCTTCGTGCCGTGCGCTCATCGTTCCGCCTCCTCGCTCCGATGTTGACGACCACCAGATGGAAGCGGCCCGCCCGTACGTGACACGCGCCCGATGTGACGCTCGCCACACCCCATCGACCCTCCGGTCCTCCGTGGAGGCGCTGGGCGGCAGGTTGCGTGTGGTGGCCGACTTCGGGGACACGGAATACACGCTCGCCTGAGCGCGGATCCGAGCCGTGATCGGAGGTGGGAGGCGGTTCAGGGCTGATCGGGTGCGACGGCGGCGGCGATGTGTGCCGCGACGCCGGCAGGCGGGATGCCCGTCGTGTCGACGAGCCGGCCCTCGCGGCTGAGCCAGGGGAGGGCGTCCTGGTAGGCCGTCAGATGGTCCAGCCTCCACCGCGAGTTCGACGGCGTGTCCCCCTCGATCCTCCGCAGGAGCGTGGCCCGGTCGGCGTGGAGCACGAAGTGGTGCAGCGGGATGCCGGCCGCCTCCAGGCCCGCGCGGATCTCCTGCCAGTATTCCTCGACCAGGACGGTCTGGGGCAGGACGAGGACGCCGCCGACCTGGTCGGCCAGCCGTGTGACGGTCTCCACGACGAGCGTGCGCCACAGCGTCCAGTCCTGGAAGTCTCCGACCTTCGGCAGGCCCGTGGCATGCGTGAGCATGACGCCGACCTGTTCGGGGTCGAAGAAGTGAGCCCGCGGGATCGATCGCACGAGTTCCGCCGCCGTGGTGGTCTTGCCCGCGCCGAACGTCCCGTTCAGCCAGATGATCACAGGTCGAGCCCGGGCCGGCTCTGCTCCGGCACGGCGGACGCGTCGCGCCGTACGGCGGCGGCCCGGGCGGCGAGGAGCACGGACAGGGCCTCGCAGTCGTCCGGGGTGAGCGGCGCGAAGGGGAGCAGGTAGAGCCTGCCCCCGGGACCGTCGACCAGCTCGACCGGCAGGGAACGGGTGGGCACCTCGATCGGCGCGGTGGTGGTGGTCATGATGAGAGTGATTCTTCCGCACGCGACCGACATTCCCGCCCCCGGCGACGGCCGAGAGGCCGGGCGCCTGGCGTTGATCGCTGCCATGATGTCCGGCAGCAGATGAAAGAGGTCGCCATGTCGGACATCGACGTGAAATTCGGCTGGTTATCCGGTGACGGGCCGCTGGGCTCGATATTCGGGGTGTCCTTCGTCCGCGGACTCGCGCCCCGGGAGGTGCTCGTCCGCCTGGGTGTGGACGAGAGCACCATCGACGAGATGACGTTCGAGGAGCTGGACGAGAACGCGGAGGAGTGCCTGGAGATCTCGGACGGCATGGACGCCGCTTGGGCCGGCGCCGTGCGGACGGGTGACTGGACCGTGCTCGTCGAGCCCGGCGGCTGGCGGGTCGCCGCCGAGACGGGCGTGCTCGAGCGCGTCTCGCGGGGCACCGAGGTCGTGGCGGTCAGCAGGCACGACTACGCCTCCGACGACTTCGCCCACGCGATCGACGGCCGGGTGATCACGCGGTTCGAACCCCTGGCGCCGCACCTGCGGTCCGGCGACGACCCCGACCGGTGGATCGGCGAGATGCGCGACGTGGGGCTCGGCCGTGACGGCTTCGACGACGCCATGCCCGAGGGTTCCATCGCCGCCGCGTTCGCTCTGGCGGGCGTCATCACCGGTGTGGACCTGTCCCCCGCCCTGCTGCGGACGACGTTCCTCGCGGGCACGACGAACCCCGACGACTGAGCCCCGGGCGGGACGTCAGGGGACGTAGCGGTAGCCCATGCCCGGCTCGGTGATCAGGTGGACGGGATGGGCGGGATCCCCCTCGAGCTTGCGCCTGAGCTGGGCCATGTACTGGCGCAGGTAGTGCGTCTCCTTCACGTACCGCACGCCCCACACCTCGCTCAGCAGCTGCCGCTGGCCGATCAGCTTGCCGGGGTTGCGGATCAGGAGTTCGAGGATGCGCCACTCGGTCGGGGTCAGCCGTACGTCGCCGGAGACGGTCTTGCCGGCCAGGTCGACCACATGGTCCCCGATCCGTACGCGGGCGGGCTCGCTCTCCCGGGGACCGGCGCGCCGGGTGACCGCACGCACGCGGGCCAGCAGCTCGTCCACCCCGAAGGGCTTGGTGACGTAGTCGTCCGCTCCGGCGTCCAGCGCGTCGATCTTGTCCTGGTTGCCGGTGCGCCCGGACAGCACGATGATCGGCACGCTGCTCCAGCCGCGTACGCCGTGGATGACCTCGACTCCGTCCATGTCGGGCAGCCCGAGGTCCAGCACGATCAGGTCGGGACGCCGGTCGGCGGCCTCGCGCAGCGCCGAGCCGCCGTCCGCCGCGACGGCGACCTCGTATCCGCGCGCGGCCAGGTTGATCCGCAGCGCGCGCAGGATCTGCGGCTCGTCGTCGACGACGAGGATGCGGCTCACGGCGCTCCGCCGCCGAGCTCCAGCGGAAGCCCGGGCACGTCGTCGGTGTGTACGGCGACGGGCAGGGTGAGGACCATGGTGAGCCCTCCTCCGGGAGTCTCGTCGGGTGTCAACTCTCCTCCCATCGCCTCGGCCAGCCCGCGCGCCAGGGCCAGGCCCAGCCCGACCCCGGTGTGGTTGTCCCGGTCCCCCAGCCGCTGGAAGGGCAGGAAGATCCGGTCGTAGGCGTCGCGCGGCACGCCGGGCCCACGGTCGATTATCCGGATCTCGGCCCGGTCGCCGTACCTGCTGGCGGTGACGAGCACGCTCTCCCCGGCGGGGGTGTAGCGGACGGCGTTGGCGACGACGTTGGCGAGCACGCGCTCCAGCAGCGCCGGGTCGGCGACGACCTCGGGCAGGTCGGGCGGGATGTCGATCCTCACCTCGGCGGCGAGCGGCCCGAGGTCGTCGACCGCCCGGGGCACGATCTCCTCGACGGCGACCGGCAGGGCGGCCACGCCGAGCACCCCGGCCTGCAGGCGGCTCATGTCGAGCAGGTTCGCCACCAGCCGGTCGAGTTTGGCCAGCGACTCGTCCGCGGTCTCCAGCAGTTCGGCGCGGTCCTCCGCGGACCACTCGACGTCCGTGGCGCGCAGGCTCTCCACGGCGGCCTTCGCGGCGGCGAGCGGGGTGCGCAGGTCGTGGCTCACCGCCGCGAGCAGCGCGGTGCGCATCCTGTCGGCCTCCGCGAGCGGCCTGGCCTGCTCGGCCTCCTCCTCCAGCCGTTCCTGCCGCAGAGCCACGGCGACCTGCGCGGCGAACGCCTCGATCACGCGGCGTTCGGAGGCGTCCAGCAGCCGGCCGCGCGCGGCGAGCACGAGGTCGTCGTCGATGTCCACGTCGGCGTCGGCGGCGCCGGGGCAGACGCAGGGCTCTGCTCCCGCGGTGGCCACGATCCGCCAGGAGCCCGGGTCGGACCGGTCGTCCGGTCCCTGCCCCGCCTCGGGGCGCCGTTCCAGCAGCGTGACCGCGACCAGGCCGAACGTCTCCCGCGTACGCGCGAGCAGGGAGGGCACGGCGGCCTCGCCGCGCAGCACGTGACCGGCGAGCGCGGACAGGATCTCTGCGTCCGCCCCGGCGCGGGCCGCCTCCCGCGTACGGCGGGCCGCCACGTCCACGATCATGCTGACCGCCGCCGCGACGAACACGAACACGACCAGGGCGAAGAGGTTCTCCGGGTCGGCGATCGTCAGGGTGTGCCGCGGCGGGGTGAAGAAGAAGTTCAGCAGCAGGGAGCCGGCGACCGCCGCCGTGATCGCCGGCCACATGCCGCCGATCAGCGCCACGCCCACGACGGTGGTCAGGAACAGCAGGATGAAGCTCGGCAGCGCCAGCGTGCCCCGGAAGGGAAGCAGCGCGGCGGTGAGCAGCGGCAGGCCGATGGCGGCCACGGCCCACCCCGCCAGCCTGCGCCGCCGGGTGAGCGCCGCCCGCGACCGGTGCGGGCGTTCCCGTCCCTTCTTGACGTGCTCGTGGGTGATCATGTGGACGTCGATCGAGCCGGACCGCGCGGTCGTCTCGACGCCCACGCCCCTGCTGAGGACCTGGGCGAACCGGCCGCGCCGGGAGGCGCCGAGCACGAGCTGGGTGGCGTTGACGCCGCGGGCGAACTCCAGCAGCGCCCGCGGCACGTCGTCGCCCACCACCTGGTGGTAGGTGCCGCCCATGCTCTCCACGAGGGCGCGCTGGCGCGCCAGCAGCCCCGGGTCGCCGCCGCCCAACCCGTCCGCGCGGGTGACGTGGACGGCGAGCAGGTCGGCCCCCTTCGTCCGGGCGGCGACGCGGGCCGCCCGCCGCACGAGGGTGTCGCCCTCGGGCCCCCCGGTGAGCGCGACGACGACCCGCTCGCGCGCCTCCCACGTGTCGGCGATGCCGTGCTCGGCCCGGTAGCGGTCGAGCTGCTCGTCCACCTCGTCGGCGAGCCACAGCAGGGCCAGCTCGCGCAGCGCGGTGAGGTTGCCGACGCGGAAGTAGTTGGCGAGGGCGGCGTCCACCTTCTCCGGCGTGTACACGTTGCCGTGCGCGAGCCGCCGCCGCAGCGCCTCCGGGGTCATGTCGACCAGCTCGACCTGGTCGGCCCGCCGTACGACCTCGTCGGGCACGGTCTCGCGCTGCGGGATGCCGGTGATGTGCTGGACGACGTCGTTGACCGACTCCAGGTGCTGGATGTTCACCGTGGAGATCACGTCGATCCCGGCGTCGAGGAGCTCGTCGACGTCCTGCCAGCGCTTGGCGTTGCGCGAGCCCGGCGCGTTGGTGTGCGCCAGTTCGTCGACCAGGGCGACCCGCGGGCGCCGGGCGACGACCGCGTCCACGTCCAGCTCGGGGAAGGCCGCCCCCCGGTACGTCACGCTCCTGCGGGGGACGATCTCCAGCCCGTCCAGCAACCGCGCGGTGCGTACGCGGCCGTGGGTCTCCACGAGGCCGACCACGACGTCCGTGCCGCGTTCCTTGCGGCGGTGGCCCTCGCAGAGCATCGCGTACGTCTTGCCGACCCCGGGTGCCGCGCCGAGGTAGATCCGCAGCCGCCCGCGTGGCATGGCCGCTCACCTCTCCCTGTCGAGGGCCAGATTGAGCTCCAGCACGTTCACGCCGGGCTCCCCCAGGAAGCCGAGGGCGCGGCCGGTCGTGTGCTCTCCGATCAGTGTGCGCACCCTGCGCACGTCCAGCCCGCGTTCCCTCGCCACCCGGGGGGCCTGCAGCTCGGCGTACGCGACGGAGATGTGCGGGTCGAGGCCGCTGCCGCTCGCCGTCACCGCGTCCGGGGGGACGACCGCTCCGGCCCTTCCGCGCACCGGCACCGTACGCCCTGACGAATAGTCCTCACCGGGCCTGCCGCACTCGACCCGCACGCCCTGGTACGTGGCGGCGAACGGCGCGGCCGGGCACGCCTGGTTGACGCTGACCACCCTCGCGGGCCTGCCGACTGCGGGGAAGACCTTGAGCACCGCGCCTGCCCCGTCCGCCGTGCAGTACGGCCTGGCGCCGCTGACGCCCTCAAGCTCACCGACCGCCTTGGAGCGCGCGCACACCTGGGTCAGCAGGGAGACCCTCCCCTTCCTCGCGGCCTGGTCCGTCCCGCGAGGGTCGGGCAGCCGGTCGACGACGTCCTGCGGGCCGAGGTTGCTCGCGCCCGAGGCCAGCGGGTCATAGCCGCCCGCGGAAGGGCGGCTCTGGAAGTATCCGCGCACCGGGCGGCCGTTCCGGTCGGTGAAGAGCTGCCCGACGAGGGCGCTGCCCACGTCCCTGCCGTCCTCGCGCAGGATCGAGCCGCCGGCCCTGTGGGGGAGGAGGACCTGGGCGATGCCGGTCACCAGCAGGGGATACAGGACGCCCAGGATCACCGTGAGCACGGCGACGGCCCGGACCGCCGCGAGGTGCCGGCGGAGTGTGTTCGGCAGGCGTTCCATCACGTTCCCAGCCATCAGGACATCCCCGGAAGGAATTGGACGAACAGGTCGATGAGCTTGATGCCGATGAACGGCGCGACGACGCCGCCCAGCCCGTAGATGTAGAGGTTGCGGCCGAGCAGCGTGGACGCGCTGGAGGGGCGATACCGGACGCCGCGCAGGGCGAGGGGGATCAGCGCGACGATGACCAGGGCGTTGAAGATCACCGCGGACAGGATGGCCGACTGGGGGCTGTGCAGCCGCATGAGGTTCAGCGTGTCCAACCCGGGGTAGACCGCCGCGAACATGGCCGGGATGATCGCGAAATACTTCGCGATGTCGTTGGCGATGGAGAACGTGGTCAGCGCTCCCCTGGTGATCAGCAGTTGCTTGCCGATCTCGACGATCTCGATGAGCTTGGTGGGGTTGGAGTCGAGGTCGACCATGTTCCCGGCCTCCTTGGCGGCCGAGGTGCCGGTGTTCATCGCCACCCCCACGTCGGCCTGCGCCAGCGCCGGGGCGTCGTTGGTGCCGTCGCCGGTCATGGCGACCAGCCGCCCGCCCTCCTGCTCCTTGCGGATCAGCGCGAGCTTGTCCTCGGGGGTCGCCTCGGCCAGGAAGTCGTCCACCCCGGCCTCCCTGGCGATGGCCTTGGCGGTCATCGGGTTGTCCCCGGTGATCATCACGGTGCGGATGCCCATCCGGCGCATCTCGTCGAACCGCTCCCGCATGCCCTGTTTGACCACGTCCTTCAGGTGGATCACCCCGAGCACCCGGGCCTTTCCGCCGGACACCTCGCCGACGACGAGAGGCGTGCCGCCGGAGGCGGAGATCCCGTCCACCAGGTGACCGACATGCCCGGTGGGATGGCCGCCGTTGTCGCGCACCCACTTCATGACCGAGGTCGCGGCGCCCTTGCGGACCTGCCGGCCGTCCACGTTCACCCCGGACATCCGGGTCTGGGCGGTGAAGGCGATCCACTCCGCGTGAGCCAGCTCGCCCGGCTGGCGTTCACGTAGGTCGTAGGCCTGCTTGGCGTGGACGACGATCGAACGGCCCTCTGGGGTCTCGTCGGCGAGGCTCGCAAGCTGCGCCGACTCGGCCAGGTCGAGCTCGGAGACGCCCTCGGCGGGGACGAACTGCGACGCCTGCCGGTTGCCGAGCGTGATCGTGCCGGTCTTGTCGAGGAGCAGGGTGGTGACGTCACCGGCGGCCTCGACCGCCCGCCCGCTCATGGCCAGCACGTTGCGCTGCACCAGGCGGTCCATGCCCGCGATCCCGATGGCCGACAGCAACGCCCCGATCGTGGTCGGGATCAGGCAGACCAGCAGCGACACCAGCACCAGCCCGCTCACCCCGTCGGCGCCGAGCGCGGTCGTGTCCGGTACGCCGGGGTTCTGGGCCTTGGAGTAGATCGCCAGTGGCTGCATGGTCACCGTGGCGATCAGGAAGATCATCGTCAACGCGGCCAGCAGGATGTTCAGCGCGATCTCGTTGGGGGTCTTCTGCCGGTCGGCGCCCTCGACCAGGGCGATCATCCGGTCGATGAAGCTCTCCCCGGGCTTCTGGGTGATCCGTACGATGATCCGGTCCGACAGCACCTTCGTGCCGCCCGTGACGGCCGATCGGTCGCCGCCGGACTCGCGGATCACCGGCGCGGACTCCCCGGTGATCGCCGACTCGTCCACGCTGGCGATGCCCTCGACCACGTCGCCGTCGCCCGGGATGACCTCCCCGGCCTCGATGACGACGTGGTCGCCCTGTCGCAACTCCTGGGCGCCGACGACGTCCCACCGGGCGGGGTCGCGCGGGTCCGCCAGGCGCCGGGCCATGGTGTCGCGCTTGGCCGCCCGCAACGTGGCGGCCTGGGCCTTGCCCCGGCCCTCGGCCACCGCCTCGGCCAGGGTGGCGAACAGCACGGTCAGCCACAGCCAGACCGCGATCGCCCAGGCGAACACCGAGGGGTTCGCGATCGCCAGGCCCGTGGTGAGGAACGCGCCGATCTCGACGACGAACATGACCGGGTTGCGCCACAGCGTCGCCGGGTTCAGCTTGCGTACGGCGTCGGGCAGCGACCTCACGAGCTGCCGGGGATCGTGCGAACCGGCGCCGATCCTGCCGCCTGTGCGGGGTGATGCCGTCGACGACATGGCTAGGACAGTCCTTCCGCGAGCGGCGCGAGCGCGAGGGCCGGCAGGAACGTGAGGGCGACGAGGACGACCGTGACGCCGGCCACCATCCCGACGAACTGGGGGCGGTGGGTGGGCAGCGTCCCGGCGGAGACCGGCACCGGCGCCTGCCGGGCCAGCGATCCGGCCAGGGCGAGGATGAAGACGATCGGCAGGAACCGGCCGAAGGCCATGCACAGACCGAGCGCCACGCACCACCAGGGCGTACCCGCGGAGATCCCGGCGAACGCCGAGCCGTTGTTGTTGGCCGCGCTGGTGAACGCGTAGAGGATCTCCGACAGGCCGTGCGGCCCGCCGTTCAGCATGGCCGCGAGGCCGGCCCGGTTGCCCATCGCCGCGGCCGTGCCGGCGAGCACCAGGGCCGGGGTGACCAGGAAATAGAGCGAGGCCAGCTTGATCTCACGCGCGCCGATCTTCTTGCCCAGGTACTCCGGTGTACGGCCCACCATCAGACCGGCCACGAATACGGTGATCACCGCCAGCACCAGGATGCCGTACAGGCCGGAACCGGCGCCGCCGGGCGCGACCTCGCCGAGCATCATGTTCAGCATCGTCATCATGCCGCCCAGGGGCGTGAAGGAGTCGTGGGCGGCGTCGGTGGCGCCGGTCGAGGTCAGCGTGCTCGCGGCGGCGAACGTCGCGGAGCCGGGCACGCCGAAACGAATCTCCTTGCCCTCCATCGCCGCGCCGGCCGCCCGGGGGACCGCGGCCCCGCCGGAGAGCTCGAAGACATTCGTCAGCGCCACGCTCACCAGGGCGATCACCGCCATGACGGCGAGGATCGCGTGTCCCTGCCGCACCTGGCCGACCATGCGGCCGAAGGTGCGCGGCAGCGCGATCGGGATCGCCAGGAGCAGGACGATCTGCAGCCAGTTCGTCCACCCGGCCGGGTTCTCGAAGGGATGGGCGGAGTTGGCGTTGTAGAAGCCGCCGCCGTTGGTGCCGAGCTCCTTGATCGCCTCCTGGCTCGCCACCGGGCCCCCGGGGATCGCCTCAGCGCCGCCGGTCAGGGTCGTCACCGCGTGCGGCGACGCGAAGTTCTGCACCACGCCACCGGCGACCAGCACCAGCGCTGCGACGAACGCGATAGGGAGCAGCACCCGGAACGTGCCGCGCACGAGGTCGACCCAGAAGTTGCCGATGGTGTCGGCCTGCCTGCGGGCGAAGCCCCGCACGAGCGCGACGGCCACGGCCATGCCGGCCGCCGCCGAAACGAAGTTCTGCACCGCCAGGGCGGCCATCTGCACCAGGTGGCCCATGACCGTCTCGCCCGGGTACGCCTGCCAGTTCGTGTTCGTCACGAAGCTGACGGCCGTGTTCCAGGCGACGTGGGCGGGGACCGGGGGCCGCCCGAGGCCGAGGACCAGCCTGTCCTGCAGGCGCTGCATGCCGTACACGACCAGCACCGAGACCGCGGCGAAGGCCAGCAGGGCGCGTGCGTAGACCGCCCAGGGCTGCTCGGCGTCCGGCCGCACGCCGATCATGCGGTAGACGAGGCGCTCGGCCGCGCTGTGCCGGGTGCCCGTGTAGACCCGGTAGAGGTAGTCGCCCAGCAGCAGGTAGACGACGGCGAGCACCGCGACGACCGACAGCACGAGCACGGCCCCTGCCGCTGCCGCGCCCATCAGAAGCGCTCCGGGAACAACAGGGCCGCGACCATGAAGACCAGCAGGGCCGCGGCCACTCCGAGGCCCACGGCGTTGACCACGCTCACAGGCGCTCCACCGCCCGTACGACGAGCCCGACGATCGTGAAGACCGCGATCGTCAGGGCGACGAAGACGACGTCCGCCATCCCCACTCCTCGGTTGTGATTGCTGCGGCACTCTCAGCACAAGCAAAGTCCGAGATCGGGGGCATATGACCGCTCTTGACGGCTTCCATACGGGTTCGGACCGAGTATTGACGCCCCCTGTACGCGGGCCACGCCAGGGGTTTCGGGCGTTCGCGTGCCGGAAATCAACGCGGTTCAACCGGCGAGCGGCGCCCCCCGAACAACTGTGTCGGTTCGGGGGAGGAGACGCGGCGTGGGCGAGGTGACCGACCAGATCGTGGAGGTCGTCCTGAAGGCGCTGGCCGGGGGCGTCTTCGTGCTGGCCTTCGCGGCGCTGGCCGAGATGCTGACGCCGAAACGGCTCGCCGGGGTGTTCTGCGCCGCGCCTTCCGTGGCCCTGGCCAGCCTCATCGTCACCGCGGGCATCGCCGGCATCCCGGACGTCCTCGCCTCGGCCCGCGGCATGTGGATCGGCGCGGCCGGTTTCGTGCTCTACTGTCTGGTCGCCGCTCCCCTTCTGGGCAGGTGGGGCGCCTGGTGGGGGGCGCTGGCCGCGCTCGCGGTCTGGGGCGCCACGGTGGCCGCCGGATACGCGCTGGCGCCGGCGGGCCTGCTCGCCCTTCCGGCCGCGGCCGTCCCCGCCTCGCTCTCCCGGCCGGGGACGCCGGAGCTCCCCCCGCCGCCGGCGCCGGAACCGTGAGCGCCGATCGTGACGGCGGCCGGTCTCACGACGGCAACCGGTCTCACGACAGCGGCCGCTCTCAGGACGGCAGCCGATCTCATGGCGACGGCCGCTCTCGTGGCGGCGGCGAGAAGGTGCGGCTGCGCATCGGCGAGCTCAGGCGGCCGCCCCCGCGCGACTGGGTGGTCCGGTTCGCGTTCGGCGCCGGGGTGTCGGCGCTGGCCGGCGCGGTGTCGGTGCTGGCCGGTCCGCGCGCAGGCGGGCTCTTCCTCGCGTTCCCGGCGATCCTCCTCGCGAGCGTCACCCTCATCGCCAAGGAGGAAGGCGTACGCCAGGCCGGGCAGGACGTGTGGGGCGCGACCTTCGGCGCCCTCGGCCTGATCGGCTTCGCCGTCGTGGTGACGACCACGGTGGTCGTCTGGCCGCTGTGGCTGTCCCTCACGGTCGCCACCCTGGCCTGGGCCGCCGTCTCCCTCACCCTGTACGCCGCCGCGACCCGGCTGCGCCGCTGAGCCGGGTCGCGGGCGCTCGATCACCCCCCGGCGTTCGCCTCGGCCGCCCGGCGAGCGGCGGCCGGGTCGGCGAGGCCCTCACCGGTCGGCTCGTAGGTGAGCAGGACCACGCCGGAGGAGAACGCCTGCGTGCCGGCGAGCCGCAGCGTGGCGGGGTCCGCGGAGTCGTCGTCGAACAGGCGGGCGCCGCGACCGGCGAGTACCGGGTAGACGGCCAGGCGCATCTCGTCGAGGAGGTTCTCGCTCAGCAGCCACCGCACCAGTGCCGCGCTGCCGAAGACGAGGATGTCGCCGTCCACCTCCTTCTTCAGGGCCTCGATCCTGGCCGCGGCGTCCACACCGATGATCGTGCTGTTGTTCCAGGTGGCCTCGGTCAGCGTGGTCGACACGACGTACTTCGGCAGGGTGTTCATCGCGTCGGCGTAGCCCGCCTCGTCAGTCATCGACGGCCAGGAGGCCGCGAAGCCCTCGTAGGTGACCCGTCCGAGGAGCAGTGCCCGCGCCGCGCGGATCTGGTCGAGGCCGGCCTGCATCGAGTCCTCGCTGACGAATCCGAAAGCCCACTCGTGCGGGTTCTCGATGACGCCGTCAAGGGTGGTGAAAACAGACAGAACTATGCGTCCCATGGTTCGTATCCCTCATGTCGGGTGAGATGCGGCGGCGGACGTGCGCCCAGCCTGCCGCGGAGAATGCGTGCGCCGCCACTCGGTGCCGGGATGGGCGGTCACGTCCGCCGCCACGGCCCGCCCCCGCGACGCCGCCCCCGAGCACCTGGGTGCTCCGGCGCCGACGGGCCGTCGTGCAAGGCCACCGTGGCCCGGCACGCGGGCTCACGTCCACACATCGGCGGCGTCCCGGACACTCCCGGACGATCTCGGACACGCCGGAGCGTGCATAGGCTGCCGTGGGAGCGCAGGGGATCTACGGGATGGAGTAAGCGTGACCGACAGCCGGCCGCAGCCGCGGACCGCCGCCACGCCCGCGGAGTTCGTCGCCCTGATGAGGCGGCTCCGGGCGTGGAGCGGGTGCAGTTACCGGCAGCTCGAACGCCGCGCCGACGCCGTGGGCGACGTCCTGCCGCGTGCCACTCTGGCCGGCGCGCTCAATCGCCGGGATCTGCCGCGCGAAGACCTGCTCGCCGCGTTCGTACGGGCATGCGGGGCGGACGACGACGCCGTGGCCGAGTGGGTGGACGCCCGCCGGCGCCTGGCCGTCGCCCGCGAGACGACCACCCCGCCGCCCGGCGACACGCCCGCCGCACCCGGGGGTGGGACGCGCGTCGTGGCCTCCGCTGGGACGCCGGCGGCGCCGCCACCCGCGTCCGCCCCGACGGCTCCCGGACGAGACGTCTCCCGGCCGGACGAACTCCTGGACATCGACGCGAGCGGAAGGAACAGCGGCGGGGTCCCGGCCTCGCCTCCCGTGGGCGGGGCCTCCCGGCGGAAGGCCCCGGCCCGGCGACTGGTGGCGGGCGCCGCGGCCGCGGCCCTGCTCTGCCTGGTCGGAGCCTGGCAGTTCGACCGCATGTCCACCGGGGAGGCGGCCTCCCGCCCCTCCTCGTCAATCTCGGCCACCCCGGCACCGTCTGAGCCGGCACCGTCTGAGCCGACACCGTCTGAGCCGACACCGTCTGACCCGGCACCGTCCGACCTGGCCGACGGCGCGGGCGGACCGGCGCCGGGCCGCAGGTGGGTTCGCGTGCGGCCGGCCGCCGATCCGTCCCTGTGCCTGACCGCCGGGCGGGCCAGGGACGTCCCGTACGATCCCGAGGTCGCGGTCCTGCGTCCCTGTGCCACGGCGGTTCCGCCGCGGACCTTCCTCACCCCGGCGGGTGGCGGGCTGGTCCACCTGCAATGGGATCACCCCGACCCGGCGAAGGGGGTCGGCTGCCTGACGGTGATCGTGGCGGGCCCCACGGCGGGCATGCTGCAGCCCTGGAGCGACTGCACCGGCGCCAGGCCCAACCAGCGCTTCCGGCTCGAACCCGTCGGCGAGGACGGCTACCGCATCCGACCGGCGTCGAGCGACCTGTGCCTCGCCGTCGACGGCGCGCCCGGGGCGGAGGCCGTCGAACGGCCCTGCGCCTCCGCGCCCGGACAGACCTTCCTCATCGACCCCGAATAGCCATCACGCCGGGCTGTGGGCGAGGGCCTCGCGCTCCGGCGAGACGTGGATGAGGGATATGATCCGTCCACTCTTGCGGACTTTGCGAGAAAAGGGCTGATTTGTCGCTTCACCATGCGTCCTGGGCCTGTCTCCTTCGAGTTACGGACGACGGACGCCGATGACGGACGAGACACTGGCGCGCCTGCAGTTCGCGACCACGGCCGGTTTCCACTGGCTGTTCGTGATGCTCACCCTCGGGCTCGCCCCGCTGATCGCGGTGACGCACACCCGGCACGCCCTCCGCGGTTCACCGCTCACGGAGCGCATGACCCGGTTCTGGGGCCAGATCTACGTCGTGAACTACGTGCTGGGCATCGTCACCGGCCTGGTCATGGAGTTCCAGTTCGGGCTCGCCTGGAGCGGGCTGTCGGAGTACGCGGGCAACGTCTTCGGCGCTCCGCTCGCGCTCGAGACGATCGTCGCCTTCTTCGCCGAGTCGACCTTCCTCGGCATGTGGATCTTCGGCTGGGGCAGGTTGCCGAAGGCGGTGCACGTCACGCTGATCTGGCTGGTCACGCTCACCGCGTACGCCTCGGCGTACTGGATCATGGTGGCCAACGGCTTCCTGCAGCACCCGGTGGGACACGAGGTGCGCGACGGCGTGGCCCGGCTCACCGATTTCGGGGCCATGCTCACCAACCCCAACGCCATCAACGCGCTGGTGCACGCCGCGTCCGCCGCCCTGATGACCGGCGGGGTCTTCATGGCGGGGGTGAGCTCCTACCACTTCCTCAAGCGCACGGCCGAGCGTGCGTTCTTCCGCGCCTCGCTGCGCCTCGGCCTGTTCGTGGCGACGCCCGCGGCGTTCGTGGCGCTCTACTACGGGTTCGTGCAGATCCCGACGCTCGTGGAGACCCAGCCGATGAAGGCGGCGACCCTGCGGGGCCACGTCGACGACATCGGCTCCCTGCGGGTCGAGGACGTACAGGCCCAACTGGTGCAGCGGTTCGGCGCGGGCGACTACCGGCCGCCCGCCTGGATCGCCACCGCCTTCGACGTCATGCAGGACGTCGGATACCTGATCCTCCTGCTGATCATCGTGGCTCTGATCCTGCTTTATCGGGACTGGTACCTCCGGTTCCGTCCGGCGGCGTACCTGATGCTCGTCGCGGTTCCCCTGCCCTTCGTCGCCGCGCTCGGCGGATGGCTGCTGCGCGAGGTGGGGCGCCAGCCCTGGGCGGTGTACGGCGAGCTCACGACCGCCGCCGCACGGTCGCACGTCGGCTCGATGCTGGCATCCCTGGTGCTGTTCGGCTCGGTGTTCCTCGCGCTGGCGATCGCCGACTGGGCGCTGATCATCCGGTACGCCCGCCGCGGCCCGGCCGACACCGACCTGGGCGGCTCGCCTCCCGACGGGCACGCGGAGCGGCCCGCCGCGTCGCTCGCCCTGTAGCCCGACCTGCCCAAGAGGAACCCGTGACTCTCGAACTCGTGTGGCCGGCCCTGCTCGGGCTGCTGCTCGCCGGTTACTTCGTCCTGGCCGGCCTGGACTACGGCGTGCAGATGCTCGCCCCCACGCTGGGCCGCGACGACGGTGAGCGCCGATCACTGCTCAACGCCTTCGGCCCGTTCTTCCTCGGCAACGAGGTCTGGCTGGTCGCCGCGGCGGGGGTGCTGTTCGGCGCCTTCCCCTTCCTGGAAGGGCGGCTGCTGTCCGGGATGTACTTCCTGTTCGCGGCGATCCTGGCCGGGATCGTCGTCGGCAACGCCGCCGTGCAGGTGCGTAGCCGCCACCGGAGCGCCTCGGCGCGCCGGATCTGGGACGGGCTGATCTTCGTGGGCGGGCTGGTGCCCGCCGCGGGGTGGGGGCTCGTGACGGGCCGTCTGCTCGCCGGGGTGCCGCTCGACGCGCGCAACGCCTTCTCCCTCGGCCCGGCCGACCTGCTCGACCCGTTCGTGCTGCTGTGCGGCGCCACGACCACCGCGGTGTTCCTCGCGCACGGCGCGTCCTTCCTGGCCTGGCGAACCGGCGGCGAGCCGAGCGCCCGGGCGGCGAGAGCCGCCCGGCGCGCCCTGCTCGTGGCGGCCGTGGCGGCGGCGGCCGTCCTCGTCGCCGGGTACCTCTCCCCGGCGCGGCACACCGTCGTCAACTCCTGGCCCGCACTCGCGACCGGCGCGGCCCTGGTGATCGCGCTCCTCGCGGGGGCGGCCCTCCTGGGCGCGGGACGCGGCGGCCGGGCCTTCGCCGCCACCTCGTGCGCGGCCGCCCTGCCCGTCGTCGCCCTCGGCGCGGGCCTGCACCCCTTCGTGCTGGTCTCCTCCGGCGCTCCCGGCACCGGCCTGCGCCTGACGGAGGCGATGGCGGATGCGGCCACGCTGCGGATCCTGGTGGGCTTCGCCGCGGTGATGGTGCCGCTGATGCTCCTCGCCCAGGCGTGGAACTGGTGGTTGTTCCGCCACCGGGCCGGACGTACGCCGACGTACCTGTAGCAGCGCCGCCGATACCGATTCTTGACGTATGCCCGTCACTACGATGGGTACCTCGATGGGGCGGTGGGCGGTGGGCGGCGGGACCGCCTGAGGATGGTGGCGCGGTGACGGTCAGTGCTGAGGTGCAGATCACTGATTTGGCGATCAACGATCACGCGTGTCTGACCTTCGGCGAGCCCGAAGAGCTGCTCGACCTCACCGCGGCGTACGTACGTGACGGGCTGTCGGGAGGGCTGCGGGTCGTCTGGCTGTGCGAGGAGCCCCAGGGAGCGCTGGCCGAGCTGAGCCGCCGCGGGATCGCCGTGCGGTCCGCCACCGCCGACGGACGGATGGACGTCGTCGCCTCTCAGGAGGGCCTGCTGTCCGAACAGGCCTTCAGCGTGGATCACGCGATGGGATGGCTGAGCTCCCAGATGGAGCTGACCTCACGCGGGGGCTACTCGGGTCTTCGGGTGGCCCTCGACATGGGCTGGGCGCTGCGGCCGGTCCACGGTGTGGAGCAGCTGCCCGCCTTCGAGGAGAAGATCGCGACGGTCCTTTCGGACAGCAGCGTGTCGGTCTTGTGCCAGTACGACCGGGAACGCTTCGACCCGGTCACCCTCGCCTCGGTCTCCCCGTTCCACACCCGGGCGGTCGCCGCGGCCACCTACTACGACGACCCGTTGCTGCGGATCTGCCGCCAGTACGCGCCACCCGGCATCCGGATGGCGGGACAGATCGACCGGGCGGCCGAGGACGCCCTGGCCCTGGCGCTGAGCGAGGCGATCAGGACGGATGGTCCCGTCGTGATCAACATGGCCGAGCTGTCCTTCATCGACCTCTCCTGCACCCGGACGATCATCGACGTGGCACGGAGTCTCGCGCCGGCCCGTACGGTCGTCCTGCGGTGCAACCCCGCCATCGTGCCGCGGTTCGTGCTGCTCGGCGCTCAGGGCATTCCCGGGATCAGCCTGGTGACCGCGCATGAGCGATGACGCGACCAACCATGCCTCCCACGTCGCCTCGGACCCCGGCAGCGGGAATCGGAACGCCGGGACGTCGGTACTGATCCTCGACCACGCGTTCGACCGCGGGTCGCTCTACCCCCTGCGGGAGACGCTGCAGGCACACGTCGTCCACGCCGGGCTTCCGCACGGGCGGTCCGTTGACCTGGTACTCACCGTCCACGAGCTCGCCACCAACGCGGTCTTCCACGGCTCGGGGACCGGACGGGCGAGGATCTGGCAGTTCGGCGGCGTGCTGCGGTGCGAGGTCGGCGACCCCGGCTCCTCGGGGCACGACACCGCCGCCTGGCCGGTCAGGCACGGGCACGGGCTGTGGCTCGCCCGCTACCTGTCGGACCGGTTCACGATGGTTTCCGGCCCGGACGGCACCCTCGCCACGGCCGACTTCGCCCTCCCCGGGCCCGGGTCGTGGTCCGCCACTCCGCGGCTGCGCCGTCTCGAGTCGCACACCGTTCTGGAGCTGGACGGCGCCCTCGACGAGCAGGCGGCCCCGAAGATCACGGCGGCGATCGGTGAGATCGTCGCCGGCACACCGGCGCCGGGGCTGGTGATCGACCTTTCCGCGGTGACCTACTGGGACAGCACCGGCATCACCGCCCTGATCATGGCGCACCAGCGCGTGTCGGAGACGGCGGGGATGCTGGTCCTGACCGGCCTCTCGGCCGAGTTCGCCGAGCGCCTCGACGCGCTCAGCCCGGTTCCGTTCACGACCCGGGAGACACCCGCCAAGGCGGCCCATCTGTTTCCGCCCTCCTGAAGCGCACGCATGTGCTGAAATGTGCCGGTGAATCGGGCGAGGCAGTTGATGGGCGAAATACTGGTCTATTGGTATGTGCTCGTCCTGCTCACCGGCGGCTACCTCGCGTTCTCCTATGTGCCGAGCGGTGAGACGCTCTCCTACACCGGCGTCTACGAGCCGCTGCGCGGCGTCCCGATGTCCGCCGCCTACCACTCGATCCTCGACATCAGCTTCGACGACCACGGCGGGCTGATCGCACGGCAACTGCACCACCGCTTCCAGATACTGCTCGCCCTGGGGACCGTCGTCTGGGCCCTGCTCGGCCGGTACCGGTACGCGCTCCCGGTGCTGGGCCTGGCAGCGCTCGGCGCACTCGCCGGCTACGGTTCCGCCGACGACCTCCTGTCCGGAACCTTCCTGGCCAGGGTGCCGATCCCCGTGTGGTACGGCCTGCACCTCGTGGTGGCGCTCGCCATAGGCGCCGTACTGGTGGTCTCCTCGCGCCGGGAGGCCGCCCTGCAGCCCAGGACGGCCGGTTTCGTGGCAGCGAGCCTCGGCCTCACCGCCGTGCTGCTCCTGTGGCAGTGAACCGGAGAGCCGTCACAAGTGCCCGCTTCCGTCGTGGTCGTGGCCGTGGTCGTGGCCGTGGCCGTGGCCGTGCGCGACGTGCTCGGCGGGCCGGGTGCCGGACAGGTGACGGGCGGAGTTCACCAGCCCGACGTGGCTGAACGCCTGCGGGGTGTTGCCGAGGTGCCGGCCGGTGGCCGGGTCGCACTCCTCGCTCAGCAGGCCGAGGTCGTTGCGGAGGCTCAGCAGCCGTTCGAACAACTCGTACGCCTCCCGGTGGCGGCCGATGCCGTACAGGGCGTCGGCGAGCCAGAACGTGCAGGTGATGAACGCTCCCTCGGTGCCGGGAAGGCCGTCCACGTTGCCGTCGGCCTGCGGCCGGTAGCGCAGCAGGAACCCGTCGGAGCACAGCTCGCGCCGCACCGCCTCGACGGTGCCCGCCACCCGCGGGTCGTCCCAGGGCAGGAACCCCACCCGGGGGATCAGCAGCAGGGCGGCGTCCAGCCCTCTGGAGCCGTAGAACTGGGTGAACGTGCCCCGCTCGGGGTCGTAGCCGCGGTCGCAGACCTCGGCGTGGATCTTGTCGCGGGTCGCGCGCCACCGATCCACGGGCCCGTCCAGGCCGAAGCGTTCGACGGCCCGCACGGCCCGGTCCAGGCCCGCCCACGCCATGACCTTGGAGTGCACGAAGTGGCGGCGGTCGCCGCGCACCTCCCACAGCCCGTTGTCCGGGTCGTCCCAGTGGCTCTCCAGGAAGTCCAGCAGCGCCCGTTGCAGGTCCCAGGCCGGCTCCTCGGCGTGAATGCCGGCGGTCCTGGCCAGATGCAGCCCGTCGAGGACCTCGCCCCACACGTCGAGCTGGAACTGCCCGGACGCCGCGTTGCCCACCCGGACCGGAGCCGAGCCCTCGTAACCGGCCAGCCAGTCGAGGGCGTATTCCGGCAGACGGCGGGTGCCGTCGATCCCGTACATGATCTGCAGGTCGGACGGATCTCCGGCGGCGGCCCGCAACAGCCACTCCCGCCAGGCCTTGGCCTCGGCGACGAAGCCGGTGCCCAGCAGCGCCTGCAGCGTGAACGTCGCGTCGCGCAGCCAGCAGAACCGGTAGTCCCAGTTGCGCGGGCCGCCCGGCCGTTCCGGCAGCGAGGTGGTGACCGCGGCGACGATGCCGCCGGTCGGCGCGTAGGTCAGCGCCTTCAGCACGACCAGCGACCGGCGTACGGCCTCCTCCCATCGGCCCTGGTATCGGAAGCCGCGCATCCACGACGTCCAGTACGCCTCCGTGTCGGCCAGGGCCTTCTCCGCGTCGACCGGGCGCGGCACGCGCTCGTGCGACGGCCGATAGGTCAGCACGAACGGCACCCGCTGCCCGGCGGCCACCTCGAACTCGGCGTAGGTGGTCATGTCCTCGCCCCGGAGCGGCACCGGTGTCTCCAGCCAGGCGGCGTCCGGGCCGGCGACCGCCGCGAGCCGCCCGTCCTGGCGCCGCACCCACGGCACGATGTGCCCGTAGTCGAACCGCAGCCGCAGCGCCATCCGCATCGGCACCCGCCCGCTGACGCCTTCCACGACCCGCACCACGTCGGCCGCCTCGCCGCGTGGCGGCATCGCGTCGATCACGCGTACGGACCCCTCGGGGGTGTCCCACTCCGTCTCCAGGACGAGAGAGTCGCCGCGGTAGCGGCGGCGCGTGCAGAGACCGCCGCTCACGGGGGCCAGGCGCCAGAATCCGGCCCGGTCGTCGCCGAGCAGGGCGGCGAAACACGCGGGCGCGTCGAACCGGGGCAGGCACAGCCAGTCGATCGACCCGTCTCGCCCCACCAGCGCGGCCGTGTGCAGGTCACCGAGCAGCCCGTAGTCCTCGATCCGCACTGCCACCACGCTCCCCCTTCGGGGGTCGATCTCGCGAACAAGGCCGCGCTACCCGAGCAAAGGCAACGTATGCACTGTGCAAAGAAGTGTCGACAGCCGAACGGGTGCGGCCTACCCACCTTTTTGTGGGTACTTGTCCGCACTGCCGGGGCGGCGTGAAGCTTGGTTCCGGGCGGCCGGAGGGCCGGCCCGACTTCAGGCGGAACGGAGGTGCCGGTGGTGTGTCAGGAGACCGATTCAGACTCCGTCGGCCTCTCCGGGACCGGCCTCTCCGGGGCCGACCTCTCCAGAGCCAGCTTCTCCAGGCGGCGGTGTCCCCAGTCGGACAGCGGCGCCAGCGCCTCGGACAGCTCACGGCCGAACTCGGTCAGTGAGTACACGGTCTTCAGCGGGCGGCCGCCATGCACCTCACGGTGCACGAGCCCGTCGGCCTCCATCTCCCGGAGCGTCTGAGTCAGCACCTTCTCGGTGAGGCCCGGCAGTCGCCGGACCAGCTCGCCGGGACGACGCGGCGCGGATTCCAGGAGCCAGAGCAGGATCGTCTTCCACTTGCCGTCGATCACCGCGATCGCGGCGGTCACCCCGCAGACGTTCAGGTCCTGGGCACGGCTACGCGTCATCGTCCATCCCGTTCAGCGCTCCCACTGTCATGCACGCAGGAGTTGAGACATGATCCAGCACACCGACCAGTCTGCCGTCACCGTGCTCGGCCTGGGCCCGATGGGCCGGGCCCTGGCCGGGGCCTTCCTGGACGCCGGCGTACGGACCACGGTCTGGAACCGGACACCGGGCAGGGATCGCGAGTTGGCCGAGCGGGGCGCGGTGGGCGCCCCCACGCCGGAGGCGGCGGTCGCGGCGAGCGAGCTGACCGTGATCTGCGTGGTGAACTACGACGCCGCGGACGCCGTCCTCCGGCGCGACGCGGTCACCGACGCACTGCGGGGACGCACGCTCGTGAACCTGACCGCCGACACGCCCGACCGCGCAAGGAGTGCCGGGGCCTGGGCGGCCGAGCACGGCATCGGCTACCTCGACGGCGCGATCATGACGCCGACCACGACCATCGGCACCCCGGCCGCGGTGTTCCTCCACAGCGGCCCGGAGGAGCTCTACCGGCGGCACCGCCCGCTGCTGGACGCGCTCGGCGGCACGCACACCCATCTCGGTGAGGAGATCGGCCGGGCGGCGGCCTACGACATCGCGCTGCTCGACGTCTTCTGGACCGCGATGGCGGGCTACGCGCACGCGCTGGCGGTGGCACGGGCCGAGGGGGTGACCGCTCGCGAGCTGGCGCCGTTCGCCAAGGGCATCGGCGCGATCCTGCCGCCCCTCTTCGAGCAGGCGGCGCGGGACGTGGACAGCGGCGCGTTCCCCGGCGAGGGCAACCCGATCACCTCGGCGGCCTCGTCCATGGCCCACATCGTCCACGTGTCCGAGGCGCACGGCATCGACGCGAGCGTGATGCGCGCGGCCGAGGGCTGGGCACGCCGAGTGATCGGAAAGGGCCACGGCGCCGACGGGTTCATCCGGATCACCGAGATCCTCAACCCCCGGGTCCTCGTCTAGCGCGCCGCCCCCGGCGATCACCGGGCTCCTGGGAGGCCGGACGGCAGGAGCGAGGACGCCGGCGCCTTCCCCGCGTGGTGGCCGATCCGACCGCGCCCCGTGGTCGCCATAACCGGCGAGGACGTGCTGAGGGCGCCCGGCGTGCCGGGCGCCCTCAGCGAACGTCGTGGCCTCAGTCGGTGCCGAGCTCCATCGCGGCCTGGTCGAGCAGCTCCTCCTCCGTGGGAGCCTCGCCGCGGGAGGCGATGGCCTCGGCCCCGCCTTCGGCCATCGCGCCGATCAGGCCGGTCGAGGCCGCCTGCGCCGCGCCGATCAAGGCCGGCTGCTGGGTGCCGACCATGCCGAGCCTGGCGTACTGCTCAAGCTTGGCGCGGGAGTCGGCGATGTCGAGGTTGCGCATCGTCAGCTGCCCGATGCGGTCGACCGGGCCGAAAGCCGAGTCCTCGGTGCGCTCCATGGAGAGCTTGTCCGGGTGGTAGCTGAACGCCGGTCCGGACGTGTTCAGCACGGAGTGGTCCTCACCGCGCCGCAACCGCAGGGTCACCTCGCCGGTCACCGCCATGCCGACCCAGCGCTGCAGCGACTCGCGCAGCATCAGCGCCTGCGGGTCCAGCCAGCGGCCCTCGTAGAGCAGCCTGCCCAGCCGCCGGCCCTCGTTGTGGTAGGCCGCGAGGGTGTCCTCGTTGTGGATCGCGTTGACCAGCCGCTCGTAGGCCGCGTGCAGCAACGCCATGCCCGGCGCCTCGTAGATGCCGCGGCTCTTGGCCTCGATGATCCGGTTCTCGATCTGGTCGGACATGCCCAGGCCGTGCCGGCCGCCGATGGCGTTGGCCTCCAGCACCAGATCGACGGCGGAGGGGAACTCCTTGCCGTTGATCGTGACTGGACGTCCCTGCTCGAAGCCGATCGTGACGTCCTCGGCGGCGATCTCGACGGAGGGGTCCCAGAAGCGCACGCCCATGATGGGATCGACGATCTCGATGCCCGTGTCGAGGTGCTCGAGGGACTTGGCCTCGTGCGTCGCGCCCCAGATGTTCGCGTCGGTCGAGTAGGCCTTCTCCACGCTGTCCCGGTAGGGCAGCCCGTGGGCGAGCAGCCACTCGGACATCTCCTTGCGTCCGCCGAGCTCGTTGACGAAGTCGGCGTCCAGCCACGGCTTGTAGATCCGCAGCGAGGGGTTGGCGAGCAGACCGTAACGGTAGAACCGCTCGATGTCGTTGCCCTTGAAGGTGGAGCCGTCTCCCCAGATCTGCACGCCGTCCTCGAGCATCGCGCGCACCAGCAGCGTGCCGGTGACGGCCCGCCCGAGCGGGGTGGTGTTGAAGTATGTGCGGCCGCCGGACCTGATGTGGAACGCCCCGCAGGCCAGGGCCGCGAGCCCCTCCTCGACCAGGGCGGCCCGGCAGTCGACCAGCCGGGCGATCTCCGCGCCGTACGCGGTTGCACGCCCCGGCACCGAGACGATGTCAGGTTCGTCGTACTGGCCGACGTCTGCGGTGTAGGTGCACGGCACTGCACCCTTCTCCCGCATCCACGCGACCGCTACAGAAGTGTCGAGGCCACCGGAAAAGGCGATCCCGACACGCTCGCCGACAGGCAGAGAAGTGAGCACCTTGGACACGACTAGAATATATACACGGGAATGCATGATCATGCAATCCGGCGCGTGATGTCTCCGGCGGCCGAGTGCCGGCGGGTCCTCAGGTGCGGGTGCCGGGGTGCGGGTGCGGAGTGCGGGTGCGGGTGCGAGCGCCGATCACCGGGCGACCCCGTAGACCTCCTGACTCACGAGTCTGGCCGCCCCGATAACGCCGGCCTGCGGGCCGAGATCGCTCATCATGATCGGCAGGTTCCTGGTGGCGAGCGGCAGCGAGCGCCGGTAGATCGCCCCGCGGATCTCGGCGAGCAGGACGTGGCCCAGCAGCGTGAGCCCGCCACCCAGGACGATGAGGCTCGGGTTGAAGAACGACACCAGGCCCGCCAGAACCTCGCCCACCCGCCGTCCCCCGTCGCGCACCATCTGGACGGACGTCGCGTCCCCGGCGCCGACCGCCTCCCCCACATCGGCGGCGGTGAGCGTCCCGGTGCGTTCGAGGAGTTCCCGGAGCAGGGGCGAGCGCCCTGACTGGGCCGTGGCGAGGGCGTCGCGAGCGAGCGCGTCGCCGCCGAAGGACGCCTCCAGGCATCCCGTGTTGCCGCACGCGCAGACGGCGACCGAATCGGCGACCGGGATGTGTCCGATATCCCCCGCACATCCGTCCATGCCGCGATAGAGCTCACCCTTGGCCACGATTCCGCAGCCGATGCCCGTGCCGACCTTGACGAACAGGAAGTTCTCCACGGTACCCGCCGCACCGGCGTGTTGTTCGCCGAGTGCCATTACATTGACATCGTTGTCCAGTAAGACCGGACAATCGAACCGCCGCCCGAGCAGATCGCGGGCCGGATAACCGTCCCATCCCGGCATGATCGGCGGCGACACCGGGATACCGCGGGAGAAGTCCACCGGGCCGGGCACGCCCACGCCGACTCCCAGCGGCCTGTCCACTCCCAATTTCACGAGCAGCCGCCGGGTCTGTTCCGCGGCGAGTTCGAGCACCGGCTCAGGCCCCCGGCGTACGTCGCATTCGGTGCGTTCGAACGCGAGAACTCGCAGCCGGCCATCGGTGACCGCGGTGGAGACAGAGGTCGCACCGATGGCTATGCCGACGAACCGAACGTGACCGGCGAGATCGATGACGGTCGAGCGGCGGCCTCCGCGGGACGCGGCCGGTCCGATTTCCTCGACGAGATGAAGCGCCGTGAGCCGGCCGAGTTCGGTCCCGATCGTCGTTCGTGACACTTCGAAGTGTTCCGACAGCTGAATGCGAGATTGCGGACCGGCGTCTCGCAATCGCGTCAGGATTTTGGCCTGGAGCCGTGTTTCGGCTCGCCCTGGCACCGAAGTCTCCACATGCCAAGTTTCTCATCGGGTGACGCCTCATTCGTCATCCGCGCGAAACTCCCGGTCCGGCCGGAAATCCGCCGCACTCATCTCATCCGAGAAGGATTGGGAAGAAGTCCGGCCCGATCCGTGCGCCGTCCGGCGAGGAAACTCGCATTCGTGCATGTCCGCGGAACTCGTCGGGCCCACGGTGGGCACCGGGCGCCTTTCGGCAGGCGCCCGGCCGAAGTCAGCCCTCGGCCGACTCAGAGGGATCGCCATTTCCGCCAGATGTCCGGCCGTTCGGCGCGGACCGGCTCACGACGGGACCTTCCGGTTGACGTAGGCGACCCGCCAGCCGCTCCGCGTGGCTAGCAACTCGGTGACCGACAGCGGCGCGAGATCGAAGAGAGCGGCGCCCAGCGGATCGAGCCCCAGCGCATGGCCGATCGCCGCCCGGATCGTGCCCGCGTCGCACACGGCGACGACGCCGGGCTCCGCGCGCACCAGGTCGAGCCAGGCGGCGACCCGCTCGGCGTGCGCGGCCAGGCTCTCACCGCCGTGCGGAACCACGTGCGGGTCGGTAAGCCAGCTCACCAAGGCGTCCGGCTCCTCCCGCGCGACCTGCTCGTACGGCAGGCCGCGCCACCGGCCGACGTCCACCTCGGCGAGCGCCGGCGCCACCCGCGCCTCCAGACCGATGGCGGCGGCGGTCTGGCGCGCGGCAACGGCGGGACCGGCCCACCCGGCCGAGCCCGCCGTCATCGGAGCCAGAGCGGCGGCCCTGGCCAGGCTCGCCGCGTCGGCGTCCCGATCGGCCAGGGGAAATCGGGCGGCCCGCATCTCCGGCGTACCGGCATGCCGAACGAGCAGCACCGTGCCCGGCTCAGATCGGCGTGGCGGCGGTGGCCGGGACGGCCCGCGCACGTCCCGCCGCCCGGTCGCTCACCCACCCGAACAACACGCCGAAGGCCGTCCAGAAGACCAGCTGGGTCCCCAGCGAAGCGAGCCTGAACTGCCACAACAAGGTGGCGGGGAAGCCCTCGGGCACCTCGTCGACGGTGGGCAGCAGAGTCCAGGCGGCTGTCACCGGGACCAGGAACGCCAGCGCCGCCGCGGTCCACCGCGCCCAGGGCCCCGCGGTGACCCTGCGGGCGGTCGCCACCGCGATCACCGCCGCCGCGAGCCCGACGAGGACCATCACCACGTAGAGCACGGTACGGCTGTTGATCGTCTCCGGGTCTCCGACGGCCGGCGGGTTGGCCGGATATTTCACGAATGGCACAAGAATCACCGCCACGAACGCCGTCCCTGCCGCGGCGAGTGCCAGCCCGCCCTCCGACCGGGGGCCGACCCGCCCGCGCAGTCCCGCGTACGCGAGGGCGAAGATCCCTCCCACAGCGAGCCCGTACAGGCCGGTGGCGAGGAACAACCCGGCCTTCTGCCCCGGTCTGCCGACCAGTTCCTCCTCGCCGCGGTCGTGACCATGCGCGTCGTGCGCGACGTGGGCCTCCTCCAGCGCGATCGCGCTGTCGACCCGCGGCTCGCCGAAAGCGAAAGCGAAGCCGCCCGCGATCAATCCGGCCAGCAGGCCCAGAAGCAGGCCCCTGACCACCAGGGTGCGTACCACGCCCGCGCTCAGTGGCAGGGCACGCCGAGCAGGTGGCGCCCGTCGTGCATGAGCTCGTGCAGATAGGCGCCGGTCTGCGAGATCGCCCCGTTGTCCATCAGAACCAGGTAGGCGATCAGCAGCAACACCGGCACGGTCAGCAGCCACAGCCTCAGCCGCGGGATCGGGATGACGGAAGGAGTGGACATTCCACTCATACAGGCCTCCTCAGGGATGACGCGTCCCACCATGCGAGGTCACGAAGGCCCAAGCGACCTGGCTCCCGGGATGTGCGTCCCGGATACAGTGGCGCGTCCGCACCGGCATCTCACCGGATTTCCCTTGGACGATCGTGAAATCCACCGGAACGTATCCCTTCCTCCTGTTCGCGTCAACCCTTCACAGGAGGTGCCCAGCGGTCCGGCCACAGGACGAGGCCGAGAAACGCCCGCCCTAACGGACGTCGGGACCGCCGTCCTGGACGGTGGCGAGGTCGGCGAGCCCGGAGATGGTCAGGAGGGGGGTCAGCAGGGGGTTGGCGATGAGGGTGATGCGGTCGGCGTGGGCGAACAGGACGCTCAGGCCCGCGCTGTCGAGGTATTCGACGAGGGTCAGGTCGAGGACGACGGGGCCCGGCGTGCGGTCGAGAGCGGCGGCGAGGCTGTCGGTGTTGCTCATGTCGATCTCACCGGCGACGGTCAGCAGGGCGGCGCCGTCAGGGCCATGGCCGGGGGTGAGGGTGAGCGGCGTGGTCATCAGGCGATCCTCATCTGCATGTCGACGGTGGTGCCGGACGGGCCCGGGGTGATGGTGACCTGCTGCATCATGGCGCGCATGAGGGCGACGCCGCGGCCGCGGTGGCTGTTCACCTCGGGTTGCGGGGCCTTCCAGCGGCCGGTGTCGGCGACGGTGAGGCGCAGGTTGTCGACGGACGCCTCGGCCCGGAGCCGGACGATGTCGCCGGGAGTGTGGCGGTGGCCGTGCTCGATCGCGTTGGCGCACGCCTCACCGGCGGCGACCAGGACGTTCTGCACGATCTGGGCCGGTAGGTCGCACTGGCCGAGCCAGCTCCGCAGCGCCTTACGAACGGGCGCGAGCTGCGACGACTCGGCGGGGAACGTCATCTCCAGTGGGGCCGGGTGCCGGTAGAGCAGCAGAGCGACGTCGTCGTCGTAGCCGTCGGCGGGCGCCAGGCGGATCATCACCTGCGTGGCGAGGTCGTCGACCGCGACGTTCCTGCCGTCCTGTACGGCTTGGCTGGCCTGGTCGATGCCCGAATACAGCGAGCGGCGACGACGTTCGACCAGGCCGTCCGTGTAGAGCATGAGCGTGGCACGCGCGGGGATTACCGCCTCGCCCTCCGGGCGCGTCGCACCCGGGCGGACGGCCAGGGGAACGAAACGTCCGCCGTCGAGCAGGCCGGTGCTGCCGTCGGGGTGGGCGAGTATGCCCGGGGGGTGTCCCGCGCTGGAGTACGACAGGTGCCCGGTCTCCGGGTCGAGGACGCCGCAGAAGACCGTGGTGCACCGGGCGCCGGGGACACCGGCGGCGAACTGGTCGAGGGCCATGAGCACGCGGGCCGGGCTGTCGTCCTGCAGGAGCAGCGCGCGGCAGGCGCTGCGCAGTTGTCCCATGACGGCGGCGGCCTCCACCCCGCGTCCGACGCAGTCGCCGACGACGATGCCGATGCGTCCGCCGGGCAGGGCGATGGTGTCGTACCAGTCGCCGCCGACCTCCAGGGGCCGGGTGGCGGGCTCGTAGCGTACGGCGAACCCGTCGGGAAGCTGGGCGGGGCCGAGGATGGCGCGCTGCAGCGCGATCGCGGTCTCGCGTTGCTGGTCGATCTGGTGGGCGCGGACCAGTCCCTGGGCCAGCCGCCCGGCCAGCAGCGACAGCAGCAGCTGGTCCTCGGCGGTGAAAGACCGGTCGCCCAGTTCGATCCACAGCGCCATCGGGCCGTCGGGGTGCTCCAGGAGGATGCCGACCCCGTCGCGCCCGGCGACCGGGGTGAGCAGAGGCCGCTGCGGCATGCCGGCGAGCGTCCGGCGGCGTTCGGCGGGCATCCCGTGCCAGCTCACCGAGGTGTCCGTCGCGGTCAGGGCCGGCTCTTCGTCGCCCTGGCCGAAGACGGCGGCCAGCACGGACTTCGCGCGCCACAGGTTCCGTAGTTCCTCCAGTGCGCCGGTCAGCGCGTCGGAGAGACTCCCCGCCTGGGAAAGGCAGGTGCTCAGGGAGGCGAGGGCGCTCTCGCGCTGGATGGCGTAGTGCTCGGCCGTGACGTCGCGAAGGGTGCCGACGACGACCCGGCGTCCGGTGTCGGGATCCTGTGCCTGGTTGAAGCTGACGCTGACCCACAGCCGGTGCCCGTCGCTGTGGGTGACGGGGATGGTGTAGCTGCCCTGCCCGGGGCCGACGAGGCCGCTGAACGCGTCGGCGACCTGCTGATGGGCCTCGGGATCGCCGGCGGCGTCCGGCCACCACGGGTGGATCGGCGTGTAGGGCAGGCTCTCGGGGCCGTAGCCGAGGATGTCGGTGAACGCTTTGTTGATCTCGACGACGGCGCCGTCCTCGTCGCAGACGAAGAACGCCTCCTGCAGCGAGTTCACCAGTGCCGTACGCCAGCGCGCCTGGTGCTGGCGCAGCCGCGCCATGTCCATGGTGGCCCGCACCCGCGCGAGCAGCTCCGCGGCGGCGAAGGGCTTGACCAGGTAGTCGTCGGCCCCGGCCTGCAGTCCCTCGATTGACGCCTCCTGGCCCGCCCGCGCGGACAGCAGCACCACGGGCACGGTCGCGGTGCGTGGATCGGCCCGCAGTGCCGCGACCAGGGACAGGCCGTCCAGGCGGGGCATCATCACGTCGCTGATCACCAGATCGGGGGCGTCCGCGTGGATGGCGTCCAGGGCCTCCATCCCGTCGCCCGCGGTGCTGACGAGGTAGCCGGCGCCCTGGAGGAGACGGACGAGGTACCCGCGCATGTCGGCGTTGTCGTCGGCGACCAGCACACGCGCCGGGGCGGCGGAGTCTTCGGCGCGGGCCGCGAGTCCCTCGTGGGACACCTTCTCCATGGCGGTCCCGGCGGGTTCGCCCCTGCCGTCCGCGGGCAGCCAGCGCAGCGCCTCTTCGACGTAGGGGTCGGCGAGGGTGCCGGTGGTGCCGGCGCCGGCCGTCGTGATCGCGTCCTCGGGCAGGTGCGCGGCGCCGTACGGCACGCGGATGGTGAATCGGGTGCCCTCGCCCTCGATGCTGTCCGCGGTGATCGTGCCGCCGTGCAGGCCGACCAGCTCCTGCACGAGGGCCAGCCCGATGCCGCTGCCCTCGTTGGACCGCGAGCGGGCGTTCTCGATGCGGTGGAACCGCTCGAACAGTCGCGGCAACTCCGCCGCGGGGATGCCGATGCCCGTGTCGGTGATGGTCACCACCGCCTGGGCGTCCTCCCCGCGCACCTCGACGCCGATCGAGCCCTCGAAGGTGAACTTCAACGCATTGCTGAGCAGGTTGAGCACCACCTTCTCCCACATGCCGCGGTCGATGTACACCGGCTCGTCCAGGGGAGGGCACTCGACCCGGAACCCCAGCCCCGCCTTGTCGATCGCGGAGCGGAAGAGGCTGGCCAGCTCGGCGGTGACCGTGGCGAGGTCGACCGGTTCGTAGCTGGCCTGCATCCGGCCGGCTTCGATGCGGGAGAAGTCCAGCAGGGTGTTGACCAGCTTGCCCAGCCGCAACCCGTTGCGGCGGATGACCTCCAGCTCCTCGCGCACCTGCGCGTCGGCTTCCTGGAGACGGCCGCGCAGCTCCTCCACCGGCCCCATGATCAGGGTCAGGGGAGTGCGGAACTCGTGGCTGATGTTGGAGAAGAAGACCGTCTTCGCACGGTCGAGCTCGGCCAGCTCCTCCGCCCGCCGCTGCTGCGCCTGGTAGCTGCGCGCGCTCGCGACGCCCGCCGCGACGTGCCCCGCGGCCAGCTCGATGAACCCGCGGTAGGCGTCGTCCAGGCGGCGGTAGCGGTTGAGCGCGGTCACGAGGAACCCGTACGGCGCACTGCCCTGCTGGAGCAGCGGCACCACCAGCGCCTGTACGGGCGGCTCCGGCCAGTCTCCGGACGGGAGACCGGCGTACGCGGCGCCGTCGAGCGGGACGAGCACCGGCTCTCCCCGGGCCAGCACCGTCGAAGGCCATACCGCGTCCGGATCGTCGGCCGGCAGTGTGAGGGGGGCGGCCGGATGCCCGGCGGAAATCCCGGTCACCCCCGCCAGCCGCACGCCGCCGCCCTCCTGGTACAGGTAGGTCAGGGTGAACGGGAGGTCCTGGAGGTTGCGGCCGAGCTGCCTGCAGGCGAAGGCCAGCATCTCCTGCTCGGTGCGGACCACGCTGGGGTCCGAGCCGAGGTCCCGCAGGGTCGCCATGCGCCGCTCGCCGATGACCCGCTCGGTCTCCTCGCTGACGACGCACAGCATGCCGACAACGGCGCCGGAATCGTCGCGCAGGGGACTGTAGGAGAACGTGTGGTAGGTCTCCTCCGGGTAGCCTGCTCGTTCCAGGAACAGCAGGAGCGCCTCGTCCCAGGTCGCCTTCCCCGTGGCCAGCACGGCCTCGATCCGCGGGCCGATGTCGCCCCAGATCTCCGCCCAGACCTCGCTCGCGGGCCGGCCCAGCGCCCACGGGTATTTCCGGCCCAGGGTGTCGCGGCGGTAGGCGGCGTTGCAGAAGAACGTCAGGTCCGGCCCCCACGCCATCCACATGGAGAACCGGGACGACAGCAGGATGCTCACCGCCGTCTGCAGGCTCTGCGGCCACTCGTCCGGCGGTCCCAGGGGCGTCGCCGCCCAGTCCACCAACGCCAGATCCCGGCCGACCTCGTCGTCTACGGCGAACACTCCGGCCCCGGCCGCTGTCCGCGGCTGCTGCTCAGCGTCCTCGCAGCGCGTCACTCGACACCCCTCCGTTCACGCCGAGCCCAGCTCGCTCGCACCGGACTCCGTACCGTGCCGTTTGCCGCACCGCGGGCCCCGCTGATGTCGGGGGGAAGTCGGTGACATGTGCGCAGCAGGATACCCCTGCCAGGAGAACAGGGATGAACCACCACAGAAGGCTTATCGCGGGGCTGCATCCTGTACCGGGCCGCCTGCGGCTGCCGGAAGCAGGAGACGGTGACCGTTCCTCTACAGTCGCAGCCGTGACCGTCGCGCGTTCCCTCTTGTTGTTCGTCGTCGCCGCGCTCGCCGAGATCGGCGGTGCCTGGCTCGTCTGGCAGGGAGTGAGAGAACAGCGCGGGCTGCTGTGGGTCGGGGCGGGGTTCGTCGCCCTGGGCCTTTACGGGTTGGTGGCGACCTTCCAGCCGGACGCCAACTTCGGCCGGATCCTCGCCGCCTACGGAGGCGTGTTCGTCGCGGGCTCGCTGATCTGGGGCATGGTGGTGGACGGCTTCCGCCCCGACCGGTGGGATCTGATCGGGGCGGCCGTCTGCCTGCTGGGTGTCCTGGTCATCATGTACGCGCCGCGCGGCTAGGTGTACTCGGTCAGCAGGTTGGTGACGCGCCGGGGGTCCTGTCGTCGAGCCGGGCGGGGCCGATCGCGATGCCGCCGGCGGGGCCGCCGCGCAGGCTCATCCCGGTCACGCCCGCGCGGTCCGAGGCGTGCACCCGGACCGATCCGCCGGGCCACGACAGGTCCAGCTCCGAGTCGTCTCCGGCCACCCGGGCCTCCAGCAGCTCCCCGAAGACGAGCCGGGAGAACTCGAGGTCCGTCGACGCGAGATGTGTCGTCCCCAGCCGTGCGACCGGTCCCGGTGCGGTCTCCCACAGCCCGGTCCACCACAGCGGCTCGGTGGCACCCCGGGAGCTGGGGAAGTCCTCGACGACACGGGTTCGGCTCGACAGCAGCCGGCCGGCAGGCGGGTAGCTCCGGTCGGACTGCGCGAGCTGGATGACGACGCCGTGCCTGCGGTCGGGCGCGATGAACGCCTCGCGCCACGGCGGGTGGTCGTAGTCCTCGCCGACGACGGTCAGGCCGAGCGCGCGGGCCCGCACCACCGTCGTACGCAGGTCCGGTACGACGAAGGTGATGTGGTGCGGGCCCTCGCCGCGGGCGTCCAGGAATCGGGTGAGGAACCCCTCGTCCCTCGGCTCGAGCAGTTGCAGTCTCGCGCCCTCGTCGGCGGTGCCGACGTGGAGCAGCAGGTACCCGAACTCCGCGAGCCGCTCACCGAAGATCGGGGTCGCGCCCAGCTCGCGCCGCAGCCGCCGTGCCCAGCCCATCGCGTCGTGGACGGCGAACGACGTGTGGTCGAGGGTTACGCCGGCGATTCCGCACCTCCCTTGACGCGCCCCGCCGCCAGGATCGCCGCCACGATCATGGCGTCGCGCTGCGCGGCCAGGGCATCGAGGTCACCGGACCCGGCGGCCGTCAGCCCGCCGGCCAGCCGGGCCGCGGTGGCCTCGTCCAGATGGGGGTGACCCAGGTCGTCCCACCAGCGGTTGAAGCTGTCGGCGTACCGCTCGCAGAAGGCGGCGATGCCTCCCTCTCCGGCGCCGAGGTGGAACAGCGTCGTCGGTCCCCAGGCCGCCCAGCGCAGGCCCGGTCCGTACGAGATGGCGGTGTCGACGTCGTCCACGGATGCCACGCCCTCGTTGACGAGGTGGATGGCCTCTCGCCACAGGGCGGCTTGCAGCCGGTTGGCGACGTGGCCGGGGACCTCCCGTTTGACCTCGATCGTCACCTTGCCGACGGACTCGTAGAAGTCACGGGCCCGGTCGACCACACCGGCGCCTGTCCGGTCGTTGCCCATGACCTCGACGAGGGGGATCAGATGCGGCGGGTTGAAGGGGTGACCGAGGACGAGCCGGTCCGGACGGTCCCAGCCGGCCTGCAGTTCGGTGAGGGTCAGGCCGGATGCCGACGACGCCACGATCGCGTCCTCGGCGAGGGCGGGTTCGATCTCGGCGTACAGCCGGTGCTTGAGCTCGATCCGCTCGGGCACGCTCTCCTGGACGAACTGGGCGTCCGCCACCGCCGTCCGCGCGTCGGCGCACACGAGCAGCTCGCCCTCCGGCTCGGCCCGGGTCGTCAGACCGAGCTCGGCCAGCGCCGGCCACGCGGTCTCCACCGCGCGGCGGACCCGCCCTTCCGCGGCCGGATCGGGGTCGAACAGCGTGACGGACTTCCCCGCGGCCAGGAACAGGGCGGTCCAGCTCTGGCCGATCACTCCCCCGCCGAGCGAGGCGACACGGGTGACCTCAGAAGGTGACATGGCCGGCTCCCTTGAGACCGAGCCGCTCCCGGGCCTGCGCCGCAGTGGCGACCTCGTGCCCGAGCGACTCGATGACGCCGCGAATCTTGCGTACCTGGTCGGCGTTCGACGTGGTGAGCTCGCCGGGTCCGATGAACAGGCTGTCCTCCATGCCCACCCGCAGGTTGCCGCCGAGCATGGCCGCCTGCGTCGCGAACGGCATCTGGTGGCGTCCGGCCGCGAGCACCGACCACTCGTAGCTGTCGCCGAACAGCCGGTCCGCCACCGTGTGCATGTGCTGGAGGTTGTCGAGGTCGGCCCCCACACCGCCGAGCACACCGAAGACCATCTGCACGGAGAAGGGCGGCTCGATCCAGCCCTGGTCGATAAGCCAGGCCAGGTTGTAGAGGTGGCCGAGGTCGTAGCACTCGAACTCGAACCTGGTCCCGTGGCCGTGGCCGAGTTCCTTCACGACGTACTCCAGGTCGGCGAAGGTGTTCTTGAAGATGAAGTCGCGCGTCATCTCCAGGAAGGCCGGCTCCCATCCGCGTGGTCGCGCCCGGCGGCGGTCCCTTCCACCCACGACCGGTAGGCGTCGAGGACGAGACCGTGGAAGTGATGCACGCCGTGCTCGGACAGCCCCGAGCCATCCGGGTCGTAGACGATGCGGCCCTGGTCGAAGGCCGGGGTGTTCATGCCGCGCTGGACGCTCTCCACGATGGTGATGTCCTGCTGCTGCAGCACCTCGTCGATGTACCGCACCGCCTCCACCTCGGCATCCATGAGCTCGGCCGTCTCGAAGTAGAAGTCCCAGGTCTCCAGGGTCCGGTCGGGACCGGCCGGAATCACCTGCAGGACCATGAAGTTGCCGCGGCCGGGGTAGCGCAGCAGACAGGTGTTGGGCCACAGCCACCAGACCGCGTGCTCGGTGACCGACGCGCCCGCGACGTCGTACGCGGCGTTCTCCTGCTTGCCGGCCTCGGCGAAGTGGCTCGACCAGATGCCGTACGTCTTCACCTCGTAGGTGTCCATGTCGACGAGGTCGACGAACTCCTTGTGGGCGATATGGCAGTGGTAGCACTCCAGGAAGTTGTCGATGACGTTCTTCCAGTTGGACGCGATGTCGTAGGTCAAGCGCTTCGCGAGGGTCAGTCCGGCCACGTCGGGGGCCCACCTGGCGATCTCGGCCGCCAGGTCCCCGGCCTGCTCGGCCAGGGGAGCGGCGCCCGAGTCCAGGTTCACGTAGACGAAGCCGCCGAACTCCTCCACCAGCACCTGGTCGAGACAGATCTCGCTCTTGTCGAAGGTCGCCATCTTGTCGGCGCGACGAGCCGCCTTCAGCTGCCCGTCCAGGCCGTAGGTCCACGCGTGGTACGGACAGACGATGTTGCGCGTGGTGCCGGAGCCCGTGAGCAGTTCGTGGGCGCGGTGCTTGCAGACGTTGTAGAACGCGCGCAGCGCTCCGTCACGATCGCGCACGATCGCGATCGGCATGCCGGCCACGGTGGCCGACACGTAGCTGCCCGGCGACCGGAGCTTCTCCACGTGGCAGACCCACTGCCACGTGCGGGCGAAAACGGCCCGGACGTCGACATCGAGCCACCGCGGGTCCGTGTACGCCTCCGACCGCAGCGACATCGATCGTTCGGGGTCCTGGTGGAAACCGGTGCCGACGCGGCGTACGTCGGCCATCGTGACAGGTGCCATGGTGGGAGCATACGAGCACCTGAACGATCGTTCAATATGTTCCTGAACGCTCGTTCAGATTCGTCGCCGTCGCACAGGCGGTCAGTCGGCGAGCGCGATCTCCTCACAGCGACGGACGCTCCTGCCGATCGAGTCGCGGTCGAGCCCCAGCAGGGCCGTGAGCCACAGGCCGTTCTGGATGACGTCGATGTCGGCGGCCCGCTCGCCACACTCGTCGGGTGACAGCTCGGGGCGGGCCGCGTGGATGAGGGCGGCGAGCCCGGCGCGGTAGCGTCTCTGGGCCGCGGTGTTGATGCGCTCGAAGTCCTCGTGGGCCTGGGCGAGCGCCCAGAGCTGAAGTCGCAGAGACAGGTACTCCGTCGTCAGGAACTCCGGGTCGGCCACCCGCTTCAGCGCGGCCCGCAGCCGCTCCTCCGGTTCCAGGGTGAGGTCCGGCTCGACCAGCGCGATGTCCTGCTCCTCGATGCGGTGCAGGGCCGCACGGATCAGGCTCGTCTTGTCCTCGTAGTGGTAGTTCACCAGCCCCAGCGAGACCCCGGCCTCACGGGCGACGGCACGCATGCTGACTCCGGATATGCCCTGCAGGGACAGCAGCCGGAGCGCCGCCTCGAGGATCCGCGCCTGCCGGTCGACCTTCTCCTCGGCGTCCACCGCGCGCACCGGCCTCGGACTCACGTCCACAACCTTAGTAGCGGCAGGAAGGTCCCACCGACGAAAACGCTCTAGGGCCTGGTCGCCAGAGCGAGGCGGACGGCCAGACCGATCAGCAGGGTTCCTGACACGTACTCCAGGTAACGGCGTACGGCGGGCCGCTTGAAGAACCGCTCGGCCGCACCGACCAGCCGGACGATCCCCAGATACCAGGCCAGGTCGATGAGGGCCGAGGCCACCGCGGGCGGGTCAGCCGAGCTTGAGCAGCAGGTCGGTGAGCTCGGCCGGCATGGTGATCATGCAGTCGTGGCCCGTCTGCAGTTCCCACACCTGTGCCGGACTGCCGTTGGGCTGTGTCGCCGGTACGGGCCGCCGCTCGATGCCCTCCGGCATGTCCGCGACGCAATGAATGTGCGTCCGCGCAATCGCGTGCACGGCCGGGTTGTCCAGCCGGACCGGTTGCCGCAGGCAGAGCGCCGGCTGATCCGACAACATCGTCCGCAGCCACGCCACGTCCGCCGGGTCGGTGACCCCGAACAGGCCCAGAGGCGGCGGCGACTCGGGCATCGGCGGGATCCGCCAGCCGGCCCCGGACTCCGCGGCGCGATCGATGAGGGTCTGGGTCACCGGTTGCACATCGACCGCGCTCTCGCCGTCCTCCGGGACCATCGCGTCGAGATAGACGAGATGGGCGATCCGATCCGGGATCCGGTTGGCGGCGGACGAGATGACCAGCCCGGCGTAGCTGTGGCCCACCAGGATCACGTCGGTGAGGTCCTCTTCGGTGATCAGTCTGACGACGTCGTCGACGTGCGTGTCCAGCCCTACCTCGGGGCCGAACAGATGTGCCTTGTCGCCGAAGCCGGTCAGCGACGGCGCGATCACCCGATGCCCGGCCGATGCCAGCAACGGGACCACCCGCTCCCAGCATCGCCCGCTGTGCCAGGCCCCGTGTACGAGCAGAAAGGTCGACATGGTGTAGCTCCTTGTTCGCGGAAGGGACCACCAGCCGATTCAGCCGGCGTTCGTCTGAGGCGAGGTTTCCGCTCACCCGCTGACAGAGCCAGAGCCCCCGCGATCCTGGGGGTGACAGGACCAGGTACACACGAAAGCGCGCGACCTACAGTGGGGCCATGAGGGACGAGTCCAACCTCCTGGGCGATTACGTACGCGCCCGCCGCGAGCTCGTCACTCCTGAACAGGCCGGCATCCCTGCCGTGGGCGTACGGCGCGTGCCGGGCCTGCGCCGGGAGGAGGTCGCGATGCTCGCCGGCATCAGCGCCGACTACTACCTGCGCCTGGAACAGGGCCGCGACCGCAACCCCTCCACGCAGGTCCTCGAGTCCCTCGCCCGCGTGCTGCTGCTCGATGACGACGCGACGGCCTACCTGCTCCGCCTCGGGGCGGGAAAACCCCGGGGGCGACGGCGGCCCCGGAAGGAAACCGTCCCTTCCGGCGTCGCCAAGCTCGTCGCCACGCTCCCGCTCCCCGCGTACGTGGAGGGCCGCTACTTCGACGTCCTCGCCGCCAACGCGCCGGCCACCGCTCTGTCGCCGCGACTCGTGGCGGGGCGCAACCGCCTGCGCGACGTGTTCCTGGACCTCGCGGAGCAGACCCTCTACCCGGACTGGGAGGACGCCGCGCAGGGCATGGTCGCCGGCTTTCGCGAGTCCGTCGGCACCGACACGGACGACCCCCGGTTCATCGAACTCGTCGGCGAACTCTCCCTCGCCAGTTCCCGCTTCAGCAGGCTGTGGGCCCGCCACGACGTGAACACGTGCGAAGGCACACCCAAGCACATCGAGCACCCTCAGGTCGGTGGCCTCTGGCTGAACCGGGAGCGATTGGGCGTCAGCGGCGCGCCAGGTCAGACGCTCGTCGTCCTCCACCCGGACCCCGGCACCGACAGTGCCGACAAGCTGGCGCTCCTCGCATGCCTCATGCGGACATGACCCCGGGTTGTCCTCACCCGAGCAGCGCGGGAGCACGGTTTCGCGGCCGATGCCGACGACTGAGCCGTTCGCGTCCTGAGTTCAGAGAAGGTGTAGCGCTCGACAAACTCGATGATCTTTTTGTGGGAGCCGAGCAAGGATCCGATCAGGCACCACAGGGCGACCAGGACAGCGAATACGGCGTATTGGCCAGTGACGATCGGTACGCGGCGGCGCAACCCTGCCGCCATGGCCGGCCGATCACCGAGGTCCTTCGTAGTCAGCGGGCGGCTGGTCACTGTCGTACGCCGGCACGGGACGGCCGGCCAGAAACGCTCGCAGGCTCGCCAGATAGGCGCCCGGTTGATCCTGGTACGCGTCGTGACCCGCGTGACGGAGGTAGACCACCTCGGTTCCGCGCAGCACCCGCCGATACTCGATGGCCGAGGACCAGCTCAGGTAGTCGCACGAGCCCTTGAGGACGAGGGCAGGGGTGGTGGTGGCGCCGAGCGCGGGTCGCAGGTCGGGGTGCGGCGGGGCCCCCGACGCCTGGGGGGACAGATTCGCGTAGGCCCCCACGCCGGCCACGCTCCGCCCGACGGTCGCGCCCCGGCAGTGGAGCGCGGGCTGGAGGAGTTCGTAGTAGCGCGCGAAGCGGGCGTCCATCTCGTCGTCTCCGACCAGGGCGTGGGCGGCTTGGGGATTCACCTGCACCAGGGTGTAGGCGGCCAGAGCGCGCGGGTGGAGCAGGTCCAGGGAGAGCGCACGGCCCTGGCCGGGGTCGAGCCGGCTCAGCAGGGCGGCGCCGGTCGGGCTCGGTGTCAGGGAGCCGGGCGAGGAGAAGACGACCTTGGCGACGTGATCGGCATGGTGGGCGAGGTAGGCGGCGGCGACCTGGGCGCCGTAGGAGTGGCCGATCAGAATCAGTTGCTCGGCGCCGACGGCCTGGCGGATGGCCTCCAGGTCCGCGACGTCGCGGGCGAGCCCGTAGCCGCGGGGATCGGCGAGCCGCCCGGAACTGCCGGCGCCCACCTGGTCGTACACGTAGACGACGTACCCGTCGGAGGTGAGAGCGCCGAAGAAGGCGGCGTCCCGCTCCATGTCCGCGACCCCCGGTCCGCCGTGCAGGAAAACCACCGGCGTCGAGGCCTGAGGCTGCTTGGGCGCCAGGCGGACATAGGCGATGCGGGACCCGGTCGGCAGGTCCCAGTATCGCTGCCCCGCCACCCCGGGCCGGGCCGGCAGGGTGTCGGGGAACGGCCGGATGGTCGCCGGCACGACACGTACGACGACGAAGGTCTCGACGAGGACAAGGATCGCGGCTCGCACCCGGCGCCAGGGGGCCGTCCTCGGCCGCGGCACGAACAGCAGCAGGCCGAGAAAGAACACCGACGCGAAGACGGCCAGGCCGAGGAACACCGCCAGGGTCGGGTTCGTGGTCACGCTCGCCATGCCGGCCAGCGACGCCAAGCCGAGGACCGGCGCGAGGACCAGCACGGCGAGGGCCGCCACCAGGCGCGCCAGGACGGCCAACGCCCCCCTCGCGCGGGAACGCCCTGCCTGACGAGTCGTGTCGGGAGAATCGGCCGTCATCCACCCTCACCTCACTCAATGCGGGTCAAGGGACCAGGATGCGGAGTGTAGGCCGAGATGTTCCGGGAGCTACAGGGTGGTTACCTGAGGCCACATCCAGGCGGACCCAAGAGGGCGAAAGCCACAATAATGTCTAGACCTTCGTCCCGCTGCGCGACGCCGACCTGGTGGCCGACCATGTCGAGGTTCCCTACGACAAGGACCGCGTCAAGGACGCACCCGACGTCGACCTGGACGCCAGCCCCGGTGCAGCTCCAGCGCCGCCGGGGCAACGGCGTGCCCGGCCAGGCGGCGACGCGCTTTTCGCACAATGCGAAGGACGAGGCCGGACGGCATCCCCGGGTCAGGCAGGCGGGGAAGGACGACTCGTCGGGGTTCTGCGGCTGTGTTTCCAGACCAGTTCGAGCGCGGCTGCGGCGACGACGGCGACGCCGGCCGCAGTCCAGGGGATGGGGAAGCCGACCAGTTTCAGGGCGAAGAAGTGTTGGAGCCATGGGGCGGCCAGCACGGCCATGAAGGACACGGCCATCGCGACCACGAGGGTTGCACGCCATCGGGTATAGGGGCGGGCGATGATGGCCAGAACCCACAAGGAGATCAAGAAGAGCGTCAGAGTGGCGGCGCTGGTCGCGGCGCCGAGCCCCGCAGCGCCGTAGTGGTGGCGGGCGATCAGGTAGGTGGCGAAGGTGGCGGTGCCTGCGATCAGCCCGCTGGGCAGGGCGAACCGCATGACAGTGCGGACGAAGTGGGGCCGGGCGCGTTCTGTGTTCGGAGCCAGGGCCAAAAAGAACGCCGGCAGCCCGATGGTGAGGGCGGACAGCAGAGTGGAGTGGCGGGGCAGGAACGGGTAGGGAACCCGCCAGATGACGACCAGCAGGCCGAGCAGCACCGAGTACACGGTTTTGGTGAGGAAGAGGTTGGCGACACGGGTGATGTTGCCGATGACGCGCCGGCCTTCGGCGACCACCGCCGGCAAGACGGCGAAGTCGTTGTCGAGTAGCACGATCTGCGCGACGGCGCGGGTGGCGTCGCTGCCGGTGCCCATGGCGACACCGATGTCGGCGTCTTTGAGCGCGAGCACGTCGTTCACCCCGTCGCCGGTCATGGCGACCGTGTGACCGCGCGCCTGCAGGGCGGCGACCATGTCGCGTTTCTGCCGGGGGGTGACGCGTCCGAAGACCGTCGTCTCCTCCACTGTCCTGGCCAGCCGGTCCGGTTCGGTGGGGAGCCGCCGGGCGTCGATGGGATGCTCGGCGTGGGGCAGGTGGAGCCGGGCGGCGATGGCGGCGACCGAGACCGCGCTGTCACCGGAGATGACTTTCGCGGCGACGCCCTGGTCGGCGAAGTAGCGCAGCGTGGCGGCCGCGTCGGAGCGCAGACGCTGGTCGAGCACGACCAGGGCGACGGGGTTGGCGTGCTGGGTGAGTGTGGGATGGTTCAGGTCGTTGCCGCTGGTGGCCAGGAGGAGGACACGTAGTCCCTGTGCGGCGAGGGTGTCGGCCGTGGCCAGGTGCGGATCGCCGGCCGGCAGCAGGACGTCCGGAGCGCCGAGCAGCCAGGTGCCACGCGCGCCGTCCGGGCTGTCGAGTACGGCCGCGCTGTACTTCCGGGCGGAGGAGAACGGCAGCACGGCGGTGCAGCGCCAGCCATTGTGCTCACTGGTCCCGTAGGCGTCGAGAATGGCCTGCAGGCTGGCATTCGGTCGCGGGTCCGCGGCAGCGAGGCAGGCCAGGGCCTGGGCCGGGTGCGTCGAACTCGCGCGGTCGAAGGTGACGAGGTCGCTGACGCGCATGCCGCCTTGGGTGAGGGTGCCGGTCTTGTCCAGGCACACGATGTCCACCCGGGCCAGTCCCTCGATGGCCGGCAGTTCCTGGACCAGGCACCTTCTGCGGCCGAGCCTGATCACTCCGATGGCGAAGGCCACGGAGGTCAGCAGGATCAGCCCCTCGGGGACCATGGGCACGATGCCACCGACCATCCGCCGTACCCCCTCGGGCCAGTCGTGGTGCTGCAGGTACAGCTGGCTGACGATCAGCGCGACCGCGACGGGGACCATCATCCAGGTCACGTATTTGAGGATGCGGCTGATGCCGGAGCGCAGTTCGGAGTGGACCAGAGTGAAGCGGCTGGCTTCCTCGGCGAGCTGGGCGGCGTAGGCGTGGCGGCCGACCTTGGTGGCGACGAAGGCGCCGCTGCCGGCCACCACGAAGCTGCCGGACAGCACGGCATCGCCGGGCTGCTTGGGCACCGGGTCCGGTTCGCCGGTCAGCAGCGACTCGTCGATCTCCAACCCGTCCGCCTGAGTGACGGTGCCGTCGACGACGCACTTGTCCCCGGTGCCGATCTCGATCAGATCGTCCAGGACGATCTGCGAGATGGGAACGGTGACACGCACGCCGTCGCGGCGGACCACGGGCCTGGCCTGCCCGATGAGGGCCAGGGCGTCGAGGGTGCGCTTGGCGCGCAGCTCCTGGAGGATGCCGATCCCGGTGTTGGCGATGACCACCAGGCCGAACAGCCCGTCACGCAGCGGACCGACGACCACGATGACGGCGAACAAGGCGCCGATGATCGCATTGAACCGGGTGAAGACGTTGGCCCGCACGATCTCCGCAGTGGACCGGGAGGACCGGGCGGGGACGTCGTTGATCTGGCCGCGGACGATCCGCTCGGTGACCTCGGCTGTGGTCAGCCCCGCCATGCCTTCCTCCGGTGCGTATACGGTTCCGCGAACGCCGAGGGATCAGGGGGCGAGGGAGAAGTAGTTCTCCTCTTCCTGGACGAAATGCAGCCGCAACACCGAGTGCAACCCGTACAGGCAGGCCCGTAGATCCTCCAGTTGCTCGGGTCGCAACTGACCGGCGGTTTCGGCGACTTTCACGTGCGTGGCGATCCGGCGGGCCAGGCGATCGATCTCGCTGTGGGCCCGGCTCATGGTCGCGGTCGCCTCTCCTCCCCCGAGGGGACCGGCCAGCGCCGGGTAGAGCTCGTGCTCTTCGGCGTACTCGTGCGGCAGCAGCCGCTCGGTCAGCAACCGGTCGACCTCCCGCACGGCGCCCAGCACCCGCGGCCCGTGCTCGACGGCCAGCAGGCCCGCGGCGTCACGCACGGCATCCAGCACGTCGGCGAGATCGTCATGCTCGGCGGCGAAGCGGCGGATCAGGTCCTCGGTGGCCGGCTCCAGCGCCAGCCGGGCGCCGCGCCGGGGCAGCACGGCACGCAACGCGTTGAGGATCACCACCACATCGATCCCCTCCTGCAGCAGCGCCCCGGCCGCGGGCGGCAGCCAGCCCAGCAGCGCGGCCACCATGGCCACCAGCGACATGGCCATGCCCCCCGCGGCCGACTGCACGGCGATACGCCGGGTGCGCACCGCGATCTCCATGGCGTCGGCGAGCCGGTCCACCCGGTCGGTGACCAGCACCACGTCCGCGGCCTCGGAGGAGGCGGTGGACCCGCGCGCTCCCATCGCCACCCCGACGTCGGCCGCCGACAGCGCGGGGGCGTCGTTGATGCCGTCGCCGACCATGACGGTCACGGCCCTTGAGGTTTCCGCTCTGACCGCGGCGACCTTGTCGGCGGGCAACTGCTCGGCCCGTACCTCGTCAAGCCCGACCACCGCGGCCACCTCACGGGCGGGCTCGGCGCGATCGCCGGTCAGCATCAGCAGGCGGTCGATGCCCGCCGAGCGCAGCCGCCGCAGCGTACGGGGAGCGTCGTGACGCAACGGGTCCAGCAGCAAGATCGCACCGCACAACACGCCGTCGACGGTGAGCCAGGCGACGGCGGCGCCGTCCAAGGCGGCACGGTTGTCGGCCGCGCGAGCCCAGCCGGGACGGGCTTCAAGCGGTATCCCCGTCTTGCCCACGCTCACGCGCTGTCCGTCCACCATGCCGGTCACTCCGCGGCCGGGTTCCTCGGTCACCTCCCGCGGCGCCGACAGCGCCAAGCCTCGGGCCCGTGCTTCCGCGACGATCGCCTCAGCCAGCACGTGAGCGGACATCTGGTCGAGTGACGCCGCCAGCCGCAGCACCTCCGAAGGCGCCCGGCCGGGAGCGGCGGCTACCTGCAGAACCCGCGGACGGCCCCTGGTCAACGTGCCTGTCTTGTCGAGCAGCAGAGTGCGGGCTCGCCCCAGCCGTTCCAGCGCGCCACCGTCCCGGACGATGACGCCCTGGCGCGCCGCCCGCGACAACCCCGACACGATCGCGACCGGAGCGGCCAGCAGCAGCGGGCACGGGGTCGCCACCACCAAGACCGCCACCGCCCGCACCGCGGATCCGCTGATCAACCACGCCGCCCCGGCGACCCCCAGGGACAGCGGCAGGAACCACGCGGCGTATCGCTCGGCCAGCCGCACCACCGGCGCCCGCTGCGCACCCGCCTGCTCGGCCAGCCGGACGATCTGCGCGTAGGTGCTGTCCTCGGCGGTAGCCGTCGCCTCGATGTCGACCGCACCGCCGGCGTTGACCACCCCGCTGCGGACCGCCTCGCCGGTACCGCGCTCGATGATGGTGGACTCCCCGGTCAGCGCGGCCTCGTCCAGCATCGCCGGCCCGGCCAGCACCCGGCCGTCCACCGGCACCACCTCGCCCGGGCCGACCACCACCACGTCCCCCACCCGTACGTCCGCCAGAGCGACGACGACCACCTCATCGCCGCTTCGGCGGCGAGCGGAGCGCGGCGCACGCTCCAGCAACGCGCGCAGGTCACGCGACGCCCGGCGCTCCGCCGCCGCGTCCAGCGCCCGCCCGGTGGCCAGCATCACCGCGATCAAAGCCCCGGCCAGGTACTCACCGACCGCCAGGGTCCCGGCCAGCGCCAGCGCCGCGATCAGATCGACACCCGCCCGCCCCTTCCGCAACGCGGCGACCACCCACACCACCGCGGGCACGACGGCCACCGCGGTCCCCGCCATCCAGAACCCATCCGCGACGCCCACGGCCCCGGCCAACCAGGCCACACCACCGCCGACCAGCGCGCCACCGGTCGCCGCCAGGAACACCGGCTCACGCCACCGATCATCCAGGGCACTAAGAACGCGCAGCATGTCGTGCCTCCACAATGACGAGACGACAGAGTGCTGCCTTCCATACGACCGCCCTGCCCTACCGGCCGATAGAGCCGAACGGCCCCAAATCGTCACTGCTCGGCAGGAAGCAATCCGGTCGTCACGCCCCTGACTTTTCTTCCCCACAATGGAGATCATTCTTTTGTCTGAATAGCGGGCTGTTTCAGGAACGGATTTCGGGTGGGCGAACGGCGTTGACGTAGTACAGCACCGGCCCCACGGTGCCTGTGCTCTCGACGCTGAGACCGGCACCGGGGACCAGATCGGCGAGCAGGTCCGGCATGGTCGGCCGCATCGCGGGACCGGCCAGTATCCCGACGAGGCGGGCGGCGAGGGGGTTGACCGGCGGGCGGAACTCGGCGATCAGCAGCCGTCCGCCCGGTCGCAGGACGCGGGAGATCTCCCTCACGGCGGTGCTGCGGGCGGAGACGGGCATGTGGTGAACGGCGAAGCTGGAGACCACGATGTCGAACGAGGCGTCGGGGAAGGGCAGCGCCTGCCCCTCGCCCACCTGATAGGAGCAGTTGTCAGGTGAGCGACGACGGGCGTGCTCGATCATCGGAAGTGACGGGTCAACGCCGGTAACGCGCCCCTCGGGGCCCACGAGAGGAGCCAGCAGCCGGGTCAGGTAGCCGGTGCCGCAGCCGACGTCCAAGATCTGATGGCCCGGTCCCGCGCCGGACAACGCGGCCAGGCGGGTGAAAACGCTGCGACGCCGCCCGGCGAAACCGAGCTCGGCCAAAATCTCATAACCCCGCGGATAATTGATGGGCCCACCACCGTCACCGTGTTTCGAGTGACTATGTAGCAACTTTCCCCTGCCCATAGGGCTTCTCCTTCTTGTTTCGGAACAATGTGTTCGGTTATAAATGATCGATTCGTCGGCACGGCACGGTCAACAAGCAAATTCGTTGGGCTGTGCCGTACTGGACAGAGGTGGGGGACGTGTTCGGGAACTCACGGCGGGAGAGCTCCGATCGCCGGGTGCGGCGCACTCGGAAGGCCGTTCAGCAGGCATTGGTGGAGCTGATTCTGGAGAAGGGCTATGAGGCGGTGACCGTCACTGATCTCATCAACCGCGCCAACGTCGGCCGCTCGACCTTCTACGCGCACTTCACCGACAAACAGGATGTGCTGTTCAGCAACCTCGACGAGCTCTCCGGCCTTCTTCGTCTCGCTCCCGCGTCCAGGCCAGGCACGCTGTTCGCCTTCAGCCTGCCGATGTTCGAACACCTTCATGAGCAGCGCCGGCTGGCGCGAGCGCTGCTCGGGCGGCGCGGGGGCAGCGCCGTGATGGCGCGCGGAGAGCAAATCCTGGCCACGGTCGTGCGTGACGAGTTGCTGGCAGCGCTCCCTCCGCGAAGCACACCACCGGACTCGCTCGACCTGATGGTCACCTGCGTCGTCGGGGCGTTCATGGCGCTGCTGCGCAAGTGGGCCGACGGCGAGTTGACCGCCACGCCGGCCGAGATGGACGCGGCGTTTCGCGCTGTGGTGACACCGGGTGTGGAAACCGCCTTCAGGCGGTGAGCCGAAGCACGGGCGATGGACCCGCATCGACGGGCGAGGGCGGGAAGACGGTGAGGAGCCGAGGCGGACCGCCGGTCGCCGCACTCACGAGCGTCAGGACGCGACGCTCACGGTCGACGTAGCGGCGGAGTCCTGGTCGTGGCCTTCGCCGCGGTCGATGTGGTCGGCGTGGAACAGGCCCTCGGCCAGCAGGCGGCGCACGTGCTCGTCGGCGGCGCTGTAGTAGACGAAGGTCCCCTCGCGCCGGCCTTTGACCAGCCCGGCCAGGCGCAGCTTGGCCAGGTGCTGGCTGACCGCGGTCGGAGCGGCGCCGGCGAGCTCGGCCAGGCAGGCCACCGACGACTCTCCCTGCAGTAGCGCCCACAAGATCTTGATGCGGGTGGGGTCGGCCAGCAGCCGGAACGACTCGGCGGCCAGGTGCACCTGTTCCTCGTTCGGCATCTCGAAGTCGGGCAGCGAGGTGTGCATGCCGTCAGCATAGCCCCGAACCTTGCTACTTGCGTACCTGCATGAGTGCGCATATAGGCTGACAGGGTGACGGCAGACCTGACAACGCTCCCGGCTCCCGGGGCCGACGCCGCACCCGGCCGCCCATGGGGGTGGTGGCACTCCGGAGCGGGCTCGCTGCCCGAGGTGCGCTGGGCGATCGCGGCGACTCTTCTGTTCGCCGCCGGCGGCATCTGCCAGCTGGCCGGAGCGCCCTCCCGGCTGTGGTGGGCCCTGTATCTGACCTGCTACGCCGCCGGCGGGTGGGAGCCGGGGCTGGCCGGGCTGCGGGCACTGCGTGAGCGGACGCTGGATGTCGACCTGCTCATGGTCGCCGCGGCGATCGGCGCCGCCGCGATCGGGCAGGTCTTCGACGGCGCCCTGCTGATCGTCATCTTCGCCACCTCCGGGGCGCTGGAGGCGGTGGCGACCAAGCGCACCGCCGACTCGGTGCGCACCCTGCTGAACCTTGCCCCCGACAAAGCCAACCGGCTGGATCCGGCGGGCCGGGAAGAGGTCGTCGAGACCGCCGATCTGGCCGTCGGCGACGTCATCGTGGTCAGGCCCGGGGAGCGCATCGGCGCCGACGGCCAGGTGATCGCCGGGACCGGCGACGTGGACCAGGCGTCCATCACCGGGGAGAGCCTCCCAGCGGACAAGCAGGCCGGTGACGAGGTGTTCGCCGGCACCGTCAACGGTGCCGGCGTGCTGCGCGTGCGGGTGGGCCGCCCGGCCGGCGAGACGGTGATCGCCCGGATCGCGTCCATGGTCGAGCAGGCCAGCGCCACCAAAGCACGCACCCAGCTGTTCATCGAGAAGGTCGAGCAGCGCTATTCGGTGGTCATGGTCGCCGCGACCCTCGCGCTGTTCGCGATCCCGCTCGCGCTGGGGCAGGACCTGCAGGGCAGCCTGCTGCGGGCGATGACGTTCATGATCGTCGCCTCGCCGTGCGCGGTGGTGCTGGCCACCATGCCGCCGCTGCTGGCCGCCATCGCCACCGCAGGCCGCCACGGCGTGCTGGTCAAGTCCGCCGTGGTGATGGAACAGCTCGCCGACGTCACCCAGGTGGCCTTCGACAAGACCGGCACCCTCACCGAGGGCCGCCCCCACCTGACCCACATCCGCGCCCTGCCCGGCACCACCCTCAGCGAGCGTGAGCTGCTCACGCTCGCCGCCGCGGCCGAGGACGGCTCGGAACATCCACTCGGCCGGGCCGTCACCGCCGCGGCCCGCACCAGGGGCATCCGCCTGCCCACGCCCACGGACTTCGGGGCGGTGCCCGGACAGGGCGTGCGCGCCCACGTCGCCGGTCACCTGGTCCAGATCGGCAGCCCCGCCCACCTGCTACCCGAAGGGACCGGTGGCCCGGCCCGCGCCCTCGTGGCCGAACTCGAAGACGGCGGGCACACCGCCGTGGTGATGCTGCTGGGCGGCCACCCTGCCGCGGTGCTGGCCCTGGCCGACCGCATCCGGCCCGGCGCCGCCGGCGCCGTGGACCGCCTGACCGCCCTCACCCACGCCGCACCGGTGCTGCTGACCGGCGACAACCCCCGCGCCGCCGCCCACCTGGCCGCCCAGACCGGCATCACCGACATCCGCGCCGGCCTGCTGCCCGAGCACAAGGTCGACGCCGTACGCGACCTGCAACAGCAGGGAGCACAGGTGGCGCTGATCGGCGACGGCGTCAACGACGCCCCCGCTCTGGCCACCGCGCACACCGGCATCGCGATGGGCCACACCGGCGCCGACCTGACCCTGGAGGCCGCCGACGCCGTCATCACCCGCGACGAGCTCGACACCGTCCCCACCGTGATAGCCCTCGCCCGCCGCGCCCGCCGCCTGGTCATCGCCAACCTCGCCATCGCCGCCGCGTTCATCGCCGTACTGGTGGCCTGGGACCTGCTCGGTGACCTGCCGCTGCCGCTCGGCGTCGCCGGGCACGAAGGCTCCACCGTCATCGTCGGCCTCAACGGCCTGCGCCTCCTGCGCGGCGCCGCCTGGCGACGCGCCACCGGCGGCCTCACCGAGCGTCGGCCCTGATTTTTCTCGGCGGCGATCTTCGCGACCTCAGTGAGCACGCGAAGGTCACGGCGGGGCCCCGTTACCGCTCCGCACACACCGCCCGCACCGCTGCTCAGTGGTGATAGGCGTGGACAACGGCGTGTCCCTTGCCCTTGCCGATGATCCACTTGTTGATCGGCGTGGTAACCAAGAAGGCGACGAGCAGGGCAAGCGCCAGGGTGCCCCAGAACACCGCGGACGTCAGGGTAGCGGCCATGGCGCCCGGGACGGCGAGCATGACGCCGTTGTCCACGATCTCCATGACGATGATGGAAACGGTATCGGCTGCCAGCGCCAGCTTGATCGCGCTGCCCCAGCCCACTCCAGCCTTACGGAGAGGGAGCAGGGTCAGCAGGTAGCCGAAGAAGAAGGCGAGCACGACGGCCAGGGCGACGGACAGGCCGGTGGTCCAGCCGAGCGCGGTGGAGATCACCAAGCCCAGCACTTCGCCGATGGCGCATCCGGTCAGGCAGTGCAGCGTCGCGGACGCGGCCGTCCGCCAGGACGCTTTCGTTTCGACCACGCGGTGATGCGGATGGGCCTCGTGATCCATAGCCGGCGGGTGCTCGCCGTGCCCATGCTCCATCTGGTCGTGGTGGTGCGGCTTGGTCATGGCAACTCCAACGCGTGCAGGTAGGCCTCGTTGCCCCTCCGAGGCTAATACCCCATGGGGGTATAAGCAACACGATGAGCGGGACCGGGGCGAAGCGAAACCGTAAACGGCCACACGGCGACTCACCCACACTCAAACTCGTACACCGTTGTTCGGGTTATTGGGCTACGCTAACCCGTACACAGTTGTTCGACTTATCCGATGCGCTTGGGTTCGTCGTGCAGCCTTCATGTCCCCCTTCCGGAGGTCGCTCGTGAGCCATCCCGTCTCTGCTCGCCATCCGCATGACGTGCAGGGCCATCCCGAGACCCCACCTGACCGGCGCCGCTGGGTGGCCCTCGCGTTGGTGTGCCTGGCCCAGTTCATGCTGATCCTCGACGTCACCGTCGTGAACGTCGCGCTGCCCAGCATGAGCGCCGACCTTCACTTGGACCGCGAAACGCTCACGTGGGTGGTCACCGCCTACACCCTCTGCTTCGGAGGGCTGATGCTGCTGGGCGGCCGGCTCGCGGACGTGCTCGGCGCGCGGCGGACCCTGCTGGCCGGTCTCGCCGTCTTCACCCTCGCGTCGCTTGGGACGGGCCTGGCCGCGAGCGGACCGGTGCTGATCGCCGGTCGCGTCGCGCAGGGAGTCGGAGCGGCCCTGCTCTCCCCGGCGGCGTTGTCCATCGTCACGACCGCCTTCCACGGCGCTGAGCGCAACAAAGCGCTGGGCGTCTGGGCCGCCCTGGGTGGCATCGGATCGGCGGCGGGAGTCATCCTGGGCGGCGCGATAACGGCCGGCCCCGGCTGGGAATGGGTGTTCTTCATCAACGTCCCTGTCGGCGTCGTGGTGCTAGTCGCCCTGCCGTTCACCGTCCCGGCCCCGGCACGCCACGCTCAGCGGCGTCGGATCGATCTGCTCGGGGCGCTGCTGGTCACCGGGGCGACCGCCTCCCTCATCTACGGACTGGTCAAAGCGGGCGACGCCGGCTGGGGCGGGACGGCGACGCTCGTGGCACTGATCGCCGCCCTGGCGTTGTACGCCGGGTTCGCGATCGTGGAAAGGCGGGTTCGCGCGCCGCTCATGGACGTTCGCATGCTCTCCCGGCGTCCCGTCCTCGCAGGTGCCTTCCTCATGCTGGTCGCCAGCGCGTTGCTGATCGGTTTCTTCTTCCTCGGTTCCGTCTACCTGCAGCACGCACGCGGGTACAGCGCCCTCGGCACCGGCCTCATGTTCCTGCCCGTCGCGGTCGCCACCGGCATCGGTGCACACGTCGGCAGTCGTCTCATCGGGCGCGCCGGCAGCCGCCCGATCGCCGCCGCGGGGTTGGCGCTCGCCGCCGTCGGCGCCTGGCTGCTCACCGGCCTGTCCGCCGAGGCCGACGTCTGGGCGGTCCTGGTCCCGGGCTTCGCCGTGGCCGCGGCCGGCCTCGGCGCGGTGTTCGTCGCAGCCACCACCTCCGCACTCGGCTACATCTCCCATCAGGAGGCCGGCCTCGCATCGGGCGTGGTCAACACCTTCCACGAGGTCGGCGGGTCGGTCGGCGTCGCCGTCGTCTCCACCGTCGCAGCCGCGGGCATCGAGACCGGCACGATCACCGGCTTCGGCACCGCCTTCACCGTGAGCGCCGTCAGTGCCGCTCTCGGCGTCCTCGTCACCCTGGTCCTGGTCCCACGCGGCAGACCACATCACGTCGCAGGGCCGCACGCGCACTGAGGACCTAGGCTGCATCCATGGTCACGGCACGCGACACCCGTACGGCGGACGGGCGGCGGGACGAGGACGACTCGCCCCGCCGGGCCGACGCCGAGCGCAACATCGCCACCATCCTCGCCACCGCCCTGGACCTGTTCGGCAGGAACGACAACGTCAGCATGGCCGACGTCGCCCGCGCCGCCGGGCTGGGCCGGGTCACCGTCTACGCGCACTTCCCCTCCCGGGCGGACCTGATCGACGCGCTGGTCGTGCACGCGATCAGCAAGGCGGAGCAGGCGATGGACGACTGCCTGGCCCGCTCCCACGGCTCAGCAGACCGAGCCTTGGCGGACCTGATCGATTCGACCTGGCAGGTGCTCAATCACTACCGGCGGCTGCGCGCCCACGCGACGGCCACGCTGGGAGCCGAGCGGCTCAGCCGGCACCACGACCCCGTACGCCACCGGGCTGAACACCTCGTCGCCCGGGGGCAGGAGGAGGGTGTCTTCCGTACGGACCTGCCGATCGACTGGATGGTTACCAGCCTGTTCAGCCTGATCCACACCGCGGCCGACGAAGTAGAGGCGGGAAAGGTCACGGAGGATGCCGCTCCCTCGCTGCTGACTTCGACACTGCTGGCCATGCTTCGGCCGCAATCCCCTGCACAGTGAAATCGGCGCCCGTTCCTGCCCGTTTGTAGAGCCGTCCCGGGTCAACCAGCAGGGCGCACAGAGCTGTCCCTCGACGCGATTGGGAAAGCGTCATGGCATGTCTGGTGAACGCTCAGCAAGGAAGCGGCAGCATCATCACGCCCAGGGTCACCAGTACGGCGGGGACGCCGACCGCAGAGGCGACGGCGAGCCACGACAGGGGTTTGACGTGAGGCAGCCGTGGGGGCGTCTGCGGAGAGGTCAGCCGGGCGATTCTCAGCCTGGCTATGTGCGTGGTGACGGGGTTGACGGCCAGGGCACCCGCTGAGCAGGACGTGACTGCGAGCTTCTGCAGCGCACCGATCAGGGGAGCCCTTCCGTGATGGTGTGCCGCGTGGTCGTCAGCGGCCAGTTCCAGCAGGCCGGGCAGGGTGGTGTGCGCGAGCCGTAGCGTGCCGAGCCAGGGGACCGCGGCGCGCAGTGCGTCGGCCAGCATCAGGACCAGGTGGTGCCGCTGCCGCAGGTGCGCGCGCTCGTGGGCCAGCACCGCCTCGACCTCGGCCGGTTCCAGCTGGTCGAGCGCGCCTGTGGTCACGACGATGGGTCGTTCTCGCGCCGGGAGGCAGTAGATCAACGGCATGGGGTGCTCGAGCACGCGGACGTCCGGTGTCCCGGCGAGGTCCCTCGCGACCACGTCGAGCATCTGCCGGTGCTCGCGGCGCTCCCGTACGGTCCGGACCACCCTGGGCACGGCCAGGCCGAGCGAGGTGATCCCCGCCGCGAGGAGCAGAACTGTCGCGAGCGCCGCCACCGGGGATATGGCATGGCCGTCCTTCGGCAGGCAGTCGGCGAGCCAGTCGACGAGCCGGTGACCGGGAGTGGAGGGCCAGACGAGTGCGATAGCGGTCAGCCCGGTCAAGGCCAGCATGGTGCCGGCGAGGGCGGCGGTCCACAGTGCTACGGCGGTGCCGGGCAACCCCGCGGTCTCGGTTCGCCTATCTCCAATAGGAGATTCGTCTGCCACATCTCTTCGGTTCAGAAGTCGCGGCGATGGCGGGGCGGGGGGGTGGAAGTCGGCCGACAGCCCCGGAGGACAAACCCCTTAGGGGTATGTTACGGTCTCTCCCAGCATACCCCCAGGGGGTAGTAAACAAAGGAGGACGGACATGTGCACGGCATGCGCGTGCGGTACGGAGTCGGCTCAGGCCGAGGTGGCCGCTGAGGCGAATGCGGCGGACGGCAGGGTCTATTCGGTGAGCGGGATGACCTGCGGCCACTGCGTCTCGTCGGTGTCCGGGGAGATCGGCAAGATCGGCGGCGTCACCGGCGTGGCGGTCGACCTGCCGGCTGGCGCGGTCACCGTCAGCGGCGCGGGATTCACCGACGAGGAGATCCGCGCCGCGGTGGAGCAGGCCGGCTACCAGCTGGGGAGCCGGTCCTAGCGGGTCGCGCCCTGAAGAAGGCGGTGGGCGTGCACTGGCATGCACGCCCACCTGCGGGGCCGGTCCGATTCGGCATCACACCCAACCCTCTAGCGCATCCTCCCAGCACGGCGGATGCGAAGAACAGGAGTGCGGCATGAACGCCGTCAATCCGCGCAGGTGGCGGGCACTGGTCGTGCTCGCCGCCGCGCAGTTCATGGTCATCATGGACACCTCGATCATCGGTGTCGCCTTACCCGACATGCAGCGCGATCTGGCCTTCTCCCCGGACGCGCTGCAGTGGGTCTTCAACGCCTACGTCATCGCCTTCGGCGGCCTGCTGCTGCTCGGAGGCCGCCTGTCCGACCTGTTCGGTGCCCGCAGGGTCTTCACCACCGGTTGGATCGTCCTGATCGCCGGGTCGGCCGTCGCCGCCGCGGCGAGCAGTCCTTGGGTGGAGATCCTCGGCCGTGGTGTGCAGGGTGTCGGCGGCGCGCTCATCGCCCCGGCCTCGATGACCCTGCTCATGATGCTCTTCGGACACGATTCGCGGGAGCTCGGCAAGGCCATGGCCCTGTACGGCGCGGCGGCGCCGGCCGGCGGCACCGCCGGAGTGTTCCTCGGCGGGGTCATCACCGAGTACCTGAGCTGGCCGTGGGTCTTCATCGTCTACGTCCCCATCGGCGTCGCCACCCTGCTGGCCGTGCCCGCACTGCTGCCAGCGGTGGCCGGCAGACGTGGGTCGGTGGACGTGCTCGGCGGCGTCGCCGTCACCGCCGGGATCGCCCTGGCCGTGTTCGCGATCGTCCGGGCACCCGAGCAGGGCTGGGGTTCTGCCGCCACGCTGCTGGAGCTGGCGGGGGCGGTCGTGCTGCTCGCGCTGTTCCTGCTCGTGCAGCGCGTGATCCGGGAGCCGCTCATGCCGCTGGGGATCTGGCGCACCCCCGGGCTGGCCGTCGCCAACCTCGCGATGGCGCTGCTCGGCGCGGCCTGGATCCCGATGTGGTACTTCCTCAACCTCTACCTGCAGCAGGTCCTCGGCTACAGCGCCTTCCCCAGCGGAGCGGCCCTGCTTCCCATGACGATCGCCATCATGATTTTCATGATCGGGATCACCGCCCGGCTGCTCGGCAGGTTCGGCGCCAAGCCGCTGATCGTCATCGGGCTCGGCGTACTGGCCGCGGGAGTTGCCGGGCTGTCCCTGGTCCGGCCGGACGGGACCTTCGTCGCCGACGTGCTGCCCGCCTCGCTGGTCGCGGCGGTGGGAATGTCCCTGGCCTACATCCCCGCGATGATGTCGGCGATGTCCGGCGCTCGACCCGAGGACAGCGGGCTGGCCTCGGGCATCGTCAACACCACCTACCAGATCGGCTCGGCGCTCGGCCTGGCCGTGATGACCGCACTCGCCACCGGCGCGACAGCCGCCGGAGCGACCGCCCCGGCCGCGCTCACCGACGGTTTCCAGGCCGCCTTCACCGGTGCGGCGGTCGTGGCCGCGGCGGGGGCCGTGCTGACCCTGCTGCTGATGCGCACGCCCGCATCCGCCGTGTCCCCCGCAGCGGACGCCGAAGCGGCATCCGCACAGGTGTGAGTGACGCCGAGTGGGCCCGTCCTTGGAAGTGGCGGGCCCACGCGATACCCTAGGGGGGTAGGGTGTCAATCGAGACAACAGACGTCAGCAGAGCAAGGCGGGGAGATGGCCGGATACACGGGGACCAAGGAAGACCACCTCAGGCGGCTGCGCCGGATCGAGGGGCAGGTCCGCGGACTGCAGCGAATGGTCGACGAGGACAAATACTGCATCGACATCCTCACCCAGGTCTCGGCCGCTAACAAAGCACTCCAGGCGTTCGCCCTGGAACTGCTCGAAGAGCACATGGCGCACTGCGTCGCCGAGGCCATCGCCAAGGGGGGCACCGAGGCCGACGTCAAGATCAAGGAAGCCTCCGACGCCGTCGCCCGTCTCGTCCGTTCCTGACCGACCGAGCGAAGGAGAAGCGTCATGACCACCGCCGCCGGCATGACCCGCGGCCACCGCGCCAGCTCCGTCAAGGAGGAGGTCGGTGAGGTTCCCGGTGTCACCGGCGTCGAGGTCGATCCGGCCACCGGGCTTGTGACGGTCGAAAGCGACATGAACCGGTTGCTGACGGCTACGCATGTGCCATTCCCTGCGTGAACCCCGGTACAAAGATCTTCTACTCGGTGTGGTTTTATCTCCCGCCGCCTCCCTCCCGGCCGTCCAAGAGGATAAAAACACACCCCGTGCATCTCACAGTGATCATGACCAGATAGTGTTTGCGCACGTGAACACGCTCCCCGAACCCCGGTCGCACGATGGTTGGCGGATCCTGCGGAGCGATGCCGGGCGGTTGTGGGCGACCCGCGAGCGCCCCTTCGGCCGCGCAGCCGAGATGGCAGGTGCCTTCCGTACCGTCGATGCCGACGACCTTGGGCAGCTACACGCCGAGATCGCGCAGCAGGAACGGATCGCTGACACGGCCCTGTCGGGGAGCGAAGACATCGCCAGAAGTGACGCGTGACCTACAGGCCGGCGGGTCCTCACGGAGGAGGTCACCAGCTCGTGCTCGCACTGACTGGCGATCACTTGCAGCGGCACGCGGGGCCGGTTACGGCGGGCTGGTGTGCGTCAGGCGGCCCGAGTCGCCGCCGGCCGGGATCGGCTGAGCACAATTCGGCAGGGCATGTGGCTGTGGTCGGGTGTCACGTTCGGGCTGGTGCGTTCGGATGGCGTCTGCGGGCGATGGCGCGTGTTATCAAGAGGGAGCCGATCAGGGCCGGGAGCAGCCAGTAGGCGATGGCCGGAAGCCTGTCCCACAGCGGCAGATGTGGGCCGTTGTCGACGTAGAAGCCGGTCAGGAGCAGGACGTAGGACGTTCCCATTCCGAGGATGTGGACGTCGGGCCGCTGCCGGCGGTTGGCGTACCCCGTCAGCGCAGTGATGATCGCCAAAGTACCGATGCCGAACAGGTGAATGTTCTCTCGCCAGCGAATCACCGACATGACGGTAAGGCTGACGTAGACGACGGCCAGTCCCCACAGGTAGACGCGTCCGAATCGCATGTGTCGTGGGCTTCCCTTTCTCATCAATGCGGCGATCGCGCCGCAGATCACACACGTGATCCCGGCGGTTACGTGGACCGCGAGCGCGGAGAGAAAGACCGGTCCGGCGTTGGGGATCGGAGTGCCCAAGATGTCGATGGTGTCCATCGCATCTCCAATGCGTAGGGTTGCTACCTATAGTGACGCTACTCCGGGTCTTGGCCGATGGAAAGAGCAGATGTAGCGTTACTACCTATGAGGGCGGAAGCACTCAAAGGACACCTGGATGGCCTCCTGCTCGCCACGCTGGAGGGCGGGCCGCAGCACGGCTACGCGGTGAAGGAAGCCTTGCGTGACGCCACAGGCGGCAGACTCGACCTGCCCACCGGCACCGTCTACCCGGCGCTGCACCGTCTGGAGCGCGCAGGCCTGATCAAGGGAAGCTGGTCGGTGGTGGGCGGTCGCAGACGACGCACCTACGAGCTGACCGAGCAGGGGCGACGCTCGCTGGCGGGGGCACGCGACCACTGGCAGGAGTTCGCCGCCGTCATATCCGCGGCACTGGGTGGTGGACCGTGGCCGGCCACGAACTGATCGAACGTCACCTTCAGACGCTCGCCGAGCGGCTGCCCGATCCCGTGGTGGAGGAACTCGCCGACGGCCTCCTCGCCGCGTACGACGACCAGATGGAGCGGCTCGGCGATCCTGACGCGGCGGCCCGGGCCGCACTGGCGGACTTCGGCGACGCCGACACCGTCACCGCCGCCTTCGTCCGCGCCTCTCCAGGCAGGAAAGCCGCGTTCAGGCTGCTCGCGGCCGGGCCGATCGTCGGGCTGAGCTGGGGAGCCGTTCTCGTCACCGGCAACGTCTGGGCCTCGACGATCCCGCTGTCATCGCGCCTGGCCCTCGGCCTCCTCCTGGGGTCGGCCGTACTCATGCTGCTGATCGCCATCCGGAAGGGACGGCATTACCGCACGGTACGGCTGGCCGCACTCGTCGGCACGGGAACCGTGGCCGTCCTGGACACGGTCATGCTGGGCACGGTCCTCACACTTCTGCCACCGCCCTCCCTGCTGCTGCTCGTGGCGATGACCGGCAGCATCACAAGGATCATGCTGGCGGCCCAAGCCATACCCGAACTGGTCATGCGCCCGTGACGGTGCTGCGGCGTTCGAGGAAGACGACGTCGCGCCAGCAGTGGTGATGGCGGCCGATGTGGTGGCGGGTGCCGACCGAACAGCCGACGAGGCGTTCGGCCTCGGCCGCTGGGCGGGGTCGCACACGGCGAAAGCCCTGCGGTGATCAGGAGCTCAGGAGTGTCGGTGATAAGGAGCGCCATGCCTATGGATCTGCGGGCATGGTTCTTAGTGCCCGATGCCTCCTCTGCTCTCGATACTGCGCAGGTTCTGATTGATCACGCAGTCCCCGTTTCCCCTCCTGCAGTTGCCGCTGAGGGAGTTGGTGAACACGCTGACGCTTGACACCTGCTGAATGCCGGAGAAGTCGACGGCGCTGTTGGCTGCCGGGGCGTTCACGTTGCGCCTGCCTTTGATCCGCTGACGGGCTGGGCTGCTGATCGTGGGCGCGTTGGCCGTGTTGACGCCGCTCGTGCTCTGCCTGACGCCACCTCTGCCGTGCCGCTTGCCCTTGCCCTTGCCGGATCCATGGCCGTAAAGGCCGTGACAATCACGATTCACTGCGTGGACGCCCTGCGGTATCGGCGCTGCCGACGCCTGCGGCACATCCGCGAGAGCCGACATGCCGATGACGAGCGCGGCGACAGCCACACCTCGGGCGGACACCTCTACGCCGAAAAAGCTCTGCGCACCCTTGGCACCCATCTGATCCACACCCGCCTTGGTCGTCGCGTCTGGACATGTACGCCTTGGGCACAAGTGCCACAAACCTACTCATACCCCTCACCCCACGGCTCTTCTTCGAACGTGTGATATCTGGGCTGTGGGTGGTCGCTTCTTTGCCGCTCTCGCCCCGCTCGGAAAGGGTCGCTACCCGGGGGTCGCGCGCGGCGCGGACCAGGATGCGGGGAGTGCAGGCCGAGATGTTCCGGGAGCTACAGGGGTGGTCACGCGACGCTGCGGCGCCGGCCGGGGGTCCGGCCCGGACCCGGAAGGTCACAAAAATGTCGAGAGAAGTGGTTTTCATCCTCATGTGAGCGGTACGTCGGCAAAGGACCGATCAAGCGACAACGCAAGGAGAAGCACGTGATCACTCACGAGCAGATCCCCATGGTGCTCGACCACCCGGTCTACGACCTCAACGGCGACAAGATCGGCGAGGTCAAGCACGTCTTCCTCGACGATGCCACCGGGCAGCCCGAATGGCTGTGCGTCAAGAGCGGGCTGTTCAACATGAAGGAGACCTTCGTCCCGCTGCGCGACGCCGACCTGGTGGCCGACCATGTCGAGGTTCCCTACGACAAGGACCGCGTCAAGGACGCACCCGACGTCGACCTGGACGCCGACGGGCACCTGCCGCCCGAGCAGGAGCGGCAGCTGTACCGCTACTACGACCTGGACTGGGACTCCTCCTGGGAGCGCGCCAACCAGCCGGGTGAGACCGGCTGGGCCGACGCGGGCGGACGCCGGGAGCGCGACCGCATGGGCATCGGCCGCGACGACGCGATGACCCGCTCGGAGGAGCAACTGGAGATCGGCACCGAACGACACCGCACCGGCCAGGCCCGGCTGCGCAAGTACGTGGTCACCGAGCACGAGCAGGTCGACGTACCCGTGACCCGGGAGAAGGTGCGGATCGAGCGTGAGCCGATAACCGACGCCAACCAGGACGAGGCGCTGAGCGGCCCGGACATCACCGGCTCCGAGCACGAGGTGACGCTGCACGAGGAGCGCCCGGTGGTCGACAAGCGGACCGTGCCGGTCGAGCGGGCCCACATGGCCAAGGAGCAGGTGACCGACCGGAAGCGGATCGGCGGCGAGGTCCGCAAGGAGCGCATCGACGTCGAGGGCGACGTCGACGGAACCGGCCGCGCCTACGGTTCCGGCGACGGCTACGGCTCCACCCGCTGAGCTCGCCCCCCCTTTTCGCTCCTCAACCGGATCCGTTGCCCCGGTGCAGCTCCAGCGCCGCCGGGGCAACGGCGTGCCCGGCCACACTCCAGAGGGAACAGCTGGAACGGGCTGACATCCCCAGCCGTCCGGGAACGCCGCCGCGAGCTGGGAATCCCCACGCAGATAGCTGCCGCACGGCTTGCAGGTCGGTGCCGTGGTCTCGAAGCCGGCGTTTCCGCCGTCAAGACCGGCCTGGTCGATGGCGAGGACCTGGGCGGCGTCAGCCTCCTGCATGGGGCGGATGGACGCCGGGCGGCGCGGAGGGCTTGGACGCATGAACGATCGCCGAGTGCAGGCCACCGTTCGCGGCGTGGGTGCGCGTGATCGTGTACGTGGTGAACCCGGCCTCTGCGAGCAGGGCGCGGTACTCGGCTTCGGTGAGGGTGCCGACCGAGCAGCCGACGAGGTGTTCGGCCTCGGCGCGCTGGGCGGGGTCGAGTCCGTCGTCGGCGATGACGTCGGAGACGCCGAGCCTGCCGCCGGGCTTGAGCACGCGGAAGGCTTCGGCGAGCACGCGGGGTTTGTCGGCGGACAGGTTGATCACGCAGTTGGAGATGACCACGTCCACGCTGCCGTCGGGGAGCGGGATGTCCTCGATGTGGCCGTGCAGGAACTCGACGTTGGTCGCTCCGGCCTCGGTGGCGTTGGCTCGGGCGAGTTCGATCATTTCGGGTGTGGCGTCCAGGCCGTACGCCTTGCCGGTCGGGCCGACTCTGCGGGCCGAGAGCAGGACGTCGATGCCTCCGCCCGATCCCAGGTCGAGGACGGTTTCGCCGGGCTGGAGGTCGGCGACGGCGACCGGGTTTCCGCATCCCAGGCTGGCCCGGAGGGCTCCGTCGGGCAGGCCGGTGGTGTCGTCGTAGCCGGCCGCACCGAAGCAGCCGTCGGTGAACTCCTGCGGCTCGCAGTCGATGACCTGTTTGCCTGCCTGGGCGGCTTTGGCCAGTTCGCCGTAGCGGGTGACGACACCGGCTCTGACTGCTTCCACGTTCTCGGACACGTCATCTCCGTTCAGCAGGGCGGCACAGGGTCGGGAACGGGGCGGCCCATGACGACGTCGGCGGCGGTGGGGAAGCACTCCACGCAGGCGCCGTTGATCCGGTACAGGCTGGCCGTACCGCGATGCTCGACCAGGACGAACCGCACCTCGGCCAGCACCTTCAAGTGCGCGGAGACGGTCGATTGCCCGACCTCGACGGCCTCGACGATCTCTTTGACCGCCATCGGCCTCTGGGCGCGGGCGAGCAGGGTCACGATCTGAATGCGTGTGGCGTCGGCCAAGGCTTTGAACCAACTGGCGTACTCGGCGGCGGTGGCCCGGTCGAGCGGCGTCGTTCCCTCATTCATCGTTAATCGACGATAAACGATGAAGTGCTGAAGCGGAAGAACAACAAACCGGCCCAGCGGACGCCGAGCCGGTCCGAGATGACGTCGTTCTAGTGGGCGGGGACGAGTTCGGCGAGCAGGTCGCGTACGCGGCGGTCGATCTCGTCGCGGATCGGGCGGACCTGGTCGACGGGTTTGCCTGCGGGGTCGTCGAGCTGCCAGTCGAGGTAGCGCTTGCCGGGGAAGATCGGGCAGGCATCCCCGCAGCCCATGGTGATGACGACGTCGGCGGCCTGGACAGCCTCGGTCGTCAGCGGCTTGGGGAACTCCTTGGACAGGTCGAGACCGAGTTCGTCCATCACCGCGATGACGGCAGGGTTGATCGTGTCGGCGGGAGCCGATCCGGCGGACCGGACCCGTACCCGACCGGCGGCGTGGCGGTCTAGCAGGGCGGCGGCCATCTGGGAGCGTCCGGCGTTGTGCACGCAGACGAACAGCACCTCGGGGATGTCGGACACGTGGGACTCCTTGGCGGGGTCAGCGGCGGTGATCAGGACGAGTGCGGTACGACGACGTCATGGCCCCCGTCGTCCTGGCGGGCGTCGGCTCCGGCCGGGCCGGACGCGGGATACAGGGCGACGGCGATGACCGCTCCGACGAGGGCGCCGAGCAGTTGGACGGCGACGAACGCGGGGATGGAGGACGGGGCGATCCCGGCGAAGGTGTCGGAGAAGCCCCGGGCGATCGTCACGGCGGGATTGGCGAAGCTGGTCGAGCTGGTGAACCAGTACGCGGCCCCGATGTACGCGCCGACCAGCGGCGGGGCCAGATGCGCACGGCCCTGCCGGGCCAGGGCGACGATGAGCGCGACCAGGCCGGCGGTCGCGACGACCTCGCCGAGCCACAGCGACGGGGCCGACCGTATGTGGGTGGAGGCGGTCACGGGCGGCAGGGCGAACATGAGGTTGGCCAGCACCGCCCCGGCAATGCCTCCGGCGACCTGGGCGGGCAGGTAGGCGACCACCTCGCGAGCGCTCAGCCCGCTCCGTTCCCGGCGCCCGAGCAGCCAGTCGACCAGGGAGACGACCGGGTTGAGGTGCGCGCCGGAGATCGGCCCGACCAGGATGATGATGACCGGCAGAGCCGCCGCGGTGGCCGCGCTGTTGGCCAGCAGTTGTACCCCGACGTCCTGTGACAGGCGCACGGCCATGACGCCTGATCCGATCACCACGGCGACGAGCAGGCCGGTACCGAAGAACTCGGCGAACGCCCGCCGTCCGATGCCCGTGGTCACGCCGTACCGGCGAGGACGGGCGACGCCGGGCCGATCAGGGCCGACATGCGGGCCAGAACTTCGGGCTTGATCCAGTAGTACACCCACGTGCCCCGGCGTTCGGAGTCGATCAGCCCGGCCTGCTTGAGCACCTTGAGATGGTGGCTGATGGTCGGCGGGGTCAGGTCGAAAGCCGCCGTCAGGTCGCACACGCAGGTCTTGCCGCCCTCGTGGCAGGCGATCAGCGACAGCAGGCGCAGCCGTACGGGGTCGGCGATCGCCTTGAACAGCGGCGCCACCTCGGCGGCCTCGCTCTCCGACAGGGGCTCGCACGCCAGCGGTGCGCAGCACGCCGCGTCCGCGTCCACAATCGGCAGCACTTGCTTCGACATATCTCTAATTTGACACAGGTCTAGGCAAGGGCACAAACTCCGGATATCCGTTGATTAGAAGCTCATCGAAGCAGACGGGCGGCTTTGGCCCGCCGCTTCACGGCCAAGGGAGGACACCCATGTCCCGTGTTCAACTCGCTCTGCGCGTCGCCGACCTCGAAGGCTCGATCGCGTTCTACTCCAAGCTGTTCGGCGTCGAGCCCGCCAAGCGGCGGCCCGGCTACGCCAACTTCGCCATCGCCGAGCCCCCGCTCAAGCTCGTCCTCCTTGAGGGCGAGGAGGGCGAGGCGACCCGGATGGACCACCTCGGCGTCGAGGTCGACGACACCGCCCAGGTCACCGCCGCGACCGACCGCCTGAAGGAGGCCGGCCTGGCGACCTTCGAGGAGAACGACACCACCTGCTGCTACGCCCTTCAGGACAAGGTGTGGGTCCACGGCCCCGGCGGCGAGCCCTGGGAGGTGTACGTGGTCAAGGCGGACGCCGACACCCTCACCAAGCAGACCGACTCCGTCCGCTGCGCCACCGACGACGCCGAAAAGGAGACGGCGAGCGCGAGCAAGTCCTGCTGCTAGGCAAGACGGAAAGACGCCCGGCACCAGATCGGGCAGTCCGATCGAACCGCGCAACCTCGCCCGGTCCTTCGCCCGGATCGTGGAGACGCACAAGCTCCGGCCGACGAAACCTGGGACCTCTTCCTTATCAGGGAATCCGGGGGCTCGTTCGGGCTGGTCGCGTGAGGCTGCTACCTGCTGCGATCGTCCGTCGTCGTCCGCGAGTGTCCAGCGTCGTCCGTTGACGTTGTCACGCAGTTAGTCACGCAGGATTGAGCCGCTGACCTGCGGGTTTGCCCTGTCCCGCCGTACGCTCGTCACGCACCACAGCCCCCCGCCCCCGATAGCTGCCAGGAATCGCGACTGTCGGCCGGGTTCTGTCAAGTCCGGCTTCGTGTGTCCATGTTCCCGGTGACCTTCCGTGCGCGCTGGTCGTCCTGCCGACACCTGCCGGACTTGACGGGTTCCGGTCGCCGCGAAGACTGGGCAGCGGGGGCGGGGGAGCCTTGCACCTTCCAGCCCAGCCGAAACGAGACCTCAGCCGTGTGAACCGTGGACGTAGGGTGACTAGGCTCGCGTCATGAATGGGAGACGGGTGTTGTTCGGCCTCCTCCTTGCGGCGGCTTTCGGCGTGGCGGCCGGGCTGTTCAAGGGGGACGAAACTGGGCTGAGAGCCGGGATCGGCAACCTGAGTGCTCCCTGGCTTCTGGTCGCTTTGCTCCCTGCAGTGAACTGTCGGACGGTGCCGCGCGGGGCACTCATGGGTTTCACCAGCACCCTCGTGGCACTCACCGGCTTCTATGCTGCTCTCACGGCCGTATTGGCCGGTCATCTCGGCGGGGGAGGGTATTTCACCGAGTTTCTCGTGGAGGCACAGGCCAACCGCCTCTACTTCCTTGGTGGCTTCGTTACGGGACCGCTTCTCGGTGCGGCCGGTGCCTGGATCGGTCGCAGTCGGCCCCGGTCGTTGTGGCCTGTCGTGGGGGCACTCGTAGCTGGTGAGATCTTGGTTGTCGCGCTTGTACAAGGTCGCCAACTCCTCCCGCCTCCGCTCTTCTTCCTCTGGGCCGTCGATGATTGGACCCCCTACATCGGCGAGTCCGCCGTCGGAATCGCGATCGTGCTTGTCGCCCTTTGGCGGACGCGCTCAAAGGCTCCGCCAGATAGTCCGACACGGGCTCCAGTGGCACAGGCTTCCCCCAGGCAAGTGAGCGAGGCCGACTAGATGGCCTTCGGCAGCCGGTACGCCCACGGTGCGGTGTGCCGCTACGGGGGTCAGCCCCTGCCCGTTGGGTGTGCCTCAGGGCCAGCAGGGCCGTCCGTCCAAGGCTCTGACCGTGGCGCAAGCCGGGGAGGTTCTAGAGGCTGCTGAGGGCAGGAGCTTGTACGCCTACGTCGTGGTGTCGCTGCTGACCGGTGCTCGAACCGAGGAGCTTCGGGCGTTGACGTGGGATCACGTGGACTTGGAGGGCTTGCCGGACGCGACTCCTCCTGTTCCGCCGTATGTAGCGGTCTGGCGTTCGGTGCGGGCCGGTGGAGACACCAAGACCAGGAAGTCTCGCCGTACACTCGCGCTGCCTCAACGCTGCGTGGACGTGCTCCGGCAGCACCGGGACGAGCACGAGCTGCGCCGCAGCTTCGTATCTCTCCTGTCTGACTCCGGGGTTCCTCTGGAAGAGATCTCTCGACTCGTCGGGCACAGCAGCACAGCCGTGACGGAACTCGTGTACCGGAAGCAGATCCGGCCCGTTCTCCAGGGCGGCGCGGTGGTCATGGATCAGATCTTCAACACGTGATCCACGGAGCTTAGTCACGCAGATAGACACACAAAGATCAAAAAGGCCGCTCTCCTGTTATTGGAAAGCGACCTTTGAGCTGGGTGGGGCTACCAGGACTTGAACCTGGGACCTCTTCCTTATCAGGGAAGCGCTCTAACCGACTGAGCTATAGCCCCGCACCGCGCAACGAACGTTACCGCATCCCGTTTCCGGTGGCGAATCCGTCGTTCCGAACGAGGAAAAGCTTACCGTGTCCGGGCCTCTGGTCGTGCCATCGAGCGCGCCTCCGTACGGCGGGCCGCTCGGGTGGGGGCGGCCAGCCGTACCGTGCGGCCCGGGGTCACTCGGCTTCGCTGAAGGTGACCTCGACACCGCCCACGAGGTCCGCGGAGATGTTGTAGATCACCGCGCCGAGGGTGGAGAGCGCGGTGATGAGCACGACGTTCAGCGCGCCCAGCAGCGCCGCGTACCCAAGGATGCGGACCGGCTCGAACCAGCTGCCGATGTCGATGGTGCCGACCCCGTTGCCGGCGGCGCCGCCGCTCGTGGTGAGCTGCGTGACGGTCTCGGTGATCGAGGAGAAGACGCCGAGTGCCGACAGCACGCCGTACAGCACGGCGACGGCCACGAACAGCACGACGAAGCACACCAGCGACACGACGAAGCTGAACTTCATCGCCGACCACGGCTCGATCCTGCGCAGGACGAGGTGGGCCTTGCGCGGCGGGCGCAAGCCGGACTTCTTGTTCTTGTCCTTCTCCTTCGAGGGCTCGGCGCGATCCCCGGCGGGGCCGAAGCTCAGCCCGCGTACGGAACCGCCGTCCACCGAGGGCCGGGCGTTGTCCACAGGCGGGCGTCCGTTGTCCACAGGGGGTGTGGACGTACCGAGGCCCGTGGGGCGGGGATACTGCGCGGTCGCCCCGCCGGTGTCGGACCTGCCGTTCTCGGACGCGCCGTCCGTGGCCGCCTGCCGCTTCCATGGCTGGTCGGCGGCCGAGGTCCTGATGCGCATGGTGTCGTCGGCCTTCGCCTTGTCGGCGGCGGTCACGTCATCTCCTTCGGAAGCCACCTTGGCGACGCTACCGCCATCGTGCGCCCGCGCGGTAACCCCGTTCGGGGACGACGCCGGGCGGGCGCCCGTCGGTCTCTGCTTGCCGCCGGGTGTCCGCGGCCCGCCCGTGTCACTCATGCCACACCCTCGCCGGACGCCGCACTGTGCTTGTCGAGTCGCTCGTTACGCTCGCTCATGCCTCGTCTCCTGCCCCGTTGTCCTCGGTCTCCAACGACTCGGCGTTGCGAGCGAGGGCCACAACGCTGTCACCCTCGGCCAGGTTCATCAGGCGGACGCCCATGGTCTGGCGGCCCGACTGCTTGATCTCGCCGGCGCTGGTACGGATCACCCCGCCGGCAGAGGTGATCGCGAAGACCTCGTCCTCGGGACGCACCATGACGGCTCCGACCAGCTTGCCACGAGCGCTGACGATTTTCGCCGTCAGTACGCCCTTGCCGCCCCGGCCCTGGACCGGGTACTGGTCGGCGGGTGTCCGCTTCGCATACCCACCCTCGGTCGCGATCAACACGTCGTCGCCGTCGCTCATGACGTTCATCGCGAGAAGTTCGTCACCGTCGACGAAGCGCATGCCGATCACACCGCTGGTGGCCCGGCCCATCGGGCGCAGCGCGTCGTCCGAGGCGGTGAACCTGATCGACTGCGCGTTCTTCGACACGAGCAGCAGGTCATCACCCTCGGAGACGAGACGGGCGGCGATCACCTCGTCATCCTCGCGCAGGTTGATCGCGATCAGGCCACCGGATCGCGGCGAATCGTATTCGGACAGCCGCGTCTTCTTCACCAGGCCGCTGCGGGTCGCCAGCACCAGGTAGGGCGCCACGTTGTAGTCCCGCAGGTCGAGGATCTCCATCACGTGCTCGTCGGGCTGCATGGCGAGCAGGTTGGCCAGGTGCTGGCCGCGGGCGTCCCGGCCCGAGTCCGGCAGCTCGTACGCCTTGAAGCGGTAGACCCGGCCCTTGTTGGTGAAGGCCAGCAGCCAATGGTGCGTCGTGGTGACGAAGAAGTGCTCCACGATGTCGTCCTGGCGGAGCTGCGCTCCCCTGACCCCCTTGCCGCCGCGCCGCTGGGCGCGGTAGAGGTCGGTGCTCGTCCGCTTGGCGTAGCCACCGCGCGTGATCGTGACGACCACGTCCTCCTCGGCGATCAGGTCCTCGATGGACATGTCGCCCTCGTACGCGATGATCTCGGTCTTCCGTTCGTCGCCGTACCTGGCGACGATCTCCCCGAGCTCCTCCGACACGAGCCGGCGCTGCCGGGGCTCGGAGGCCAGGATGTCCTGGTAGTCCGCGATCTGCGTCATCAGGCCGTCGTACTCGTCCTGGATCTGCTGCCGCTCCAGCGCGGCCAGCTTGCGCAGCTGCATGTCGAGGATGGCCTGCGCCTGGACCTGGTCGATGTCCAGCAGCGTCATCAGGCCGCCCTGCGCCTCGGCCGCCGAGGGCGACCGCCTGATCAGGGCGATCACGTCGTCGAGCCGGTCGAGCGCCTTGAGCAGACCGCGCAGGATGTGCGCCCGCTCCTCCGCCTTGCGCAGCAGGAACCGGGTCCGCCGGACCACGACCTCGATCTGGTGCGTGATGTAGTGGCGGACGAACTGGTCGAGCCGCAGCGTCCGCGGCACGCCGTCCACCAGCGCGATCATGTTCGCGCCGAACGTGGTCTGAAGCTGCGTGTGCTTGTAGAGGTTGTTCAGCACGACCTTGGCGACCGCGTCGCGCTTGAGCACGATCACCAGCCGCTGGCCGGTGCGCGACGACGTCTCGTCGCGGACGTCCGCGATCCCGGTGACCTTTCCGTCCCTGACCAGCTCGGCGATCGTGAGCGCGAGGTTGTCCGGGTTCACCTGGTACGGCAGGGCCGTGACGACCAGGCACTGCCGCCCCTTGGGGTCCTCCTCGACCTCGACGACGGCCCGCATGATGATCGAGCCGCGGCCGGTGCGGTAGGCGTCCTCGATGCCGCGGCGGCCGACGATCAGCGCGCCGGTCGGGAAGTCGGGGCCCTTGACCCGCGCGAGCAGCCCGTTGAGCAGTTCCTCGTCACTGGCCTCGGGGTTGTCGAGCGCCCACTTGACGGCCTCGCCGACCTCGCGGAGGTTGTGCGGCGGGATGTTCGTCGCCATGCCGACCGCGATGCCGGCGGATCCGTTGACCAGCAGGTTCGGGAACCGCGACGGGAGGACGACCGGCTCCTGCGACCGCCCGTCGTAGTTGGGCTGGAAGTCGACGGTCTCCTTGTCGATGTCCCGGAGCATCTCCATGGCGATCGGCGCGAGGCGGCACTCGGTGTACCGCATCGCGGCGGCCGGGTCGTTGCCCGGCGAGCCGAAGTTGCCCTGGCCGTCGACCAGCGGGTAGCGCAGCGACCACGGCTGCGCGAGCCGTACGACGGTGTCGTAGATCGACGTGTCGCCGTGGGGGTGGTAGGAGCCCATGACGTCACCGACGACGCGGGAGCACTTGAAGTAGCCGCGGTCGGGCCGGTAGCCGCCGTCGAACATCGCGTACAGCACGCGGCGGTGCACGGGCTTGAGGCCGTCGCGGACGTCGGGCAGCGCGCGGGACACGATGACGGACATCGCGTAGTCCATGTAGCTGCGCTGCATCTCGGCCTGGATGTCGACCGGCTCGATGCGATCGGCGGGAGGCCCAGGCGGCGTGTTCACTTCCGTCACGAAAAGTCCTTCTGGTCGGCCACGCTGCTCAGACGTCGAGGAAGCGGACGTCGCGTGCGTTGGTGATGATGAAGTTCCTGCGGGCCTCGACGTCCTCGCCCATCAGCACACTGAACAGGTCGTCGGCCTGGGCGGCGTCGTCGAGGGTGACCTGGCGCAGCACCCGGGTGTCGGGGTTCATCGTGGTGTCCCACAGCTGGGAGGCGTTCATCTCGCCCAGACCCTTGAACCGCTGCACACCGTCGTGGAGGCGGGGGTCGCGCCGGCCGCGGGCGACGCCGTCCTCGATGATCGCGTCCCGCTCCCGGTCAGAGTACGCGTACGAGGCGTCCTCGCCCTTGCGGTCCCACTTGATCTTGTACAGCGGCGGCTGGGACAGGTAGACGTGCCCGGCCTCGATCAGCGGGCGCATGAACCGGAACAGCAGCGTCAGCAGCAGCGTGGTGATGTGCTGGCCGTCCACGTCGGCGTCCGCCATCAGGATCAGCTTGTGGTAACGCAGCTTCGAGATGTCGAACTCGTCGTGCACGCCGGTGCCGAGGGCCGTGATGAGCGCCTGGACCTCGTTGTTCTTGAGGACCTTGTCGATCCGGGCCTTCTCGACGTTCAGGATCTTGCCGCGGAGCGGGAGGATCGCCTGGAACTTCGGGTCGCGCCCGCCCTTGGCCGAGCCGCCGGCCGAGTCGCCCTCGACGATGAACAGCTCGCACTTCTCCGGCTCCGACCACTGGCAGTCGGCCAGCTTGCCCGGAAGGCCGCTGCCGCTCTCCAGCAGGGACTTGCGCCGGGTGAGGTCGCGGGCCTGCCGTGCCGCGATGCGGGCGCGGGACGCCTGGAGCGACTTGTTGATGATCTCCTTGGCCTCGCCCGGGTTGCGCTCGAACCAGTCGCGCAGGTGGTCGTTGCAGGCCTTCTGGACGAACGACTTCGCCTCGGTGTTGCCCAGCTTGGTCTTGGTCTGGCCCTCGAACTGCGGGTCGGCCAGCTTCACCGAGATGATCGCGGCCAGGCCCTCGCGGACGTCGTCGCCGCTGAGGTTGTCGTCCTTGCCTTCCTTGAGGAACTTCTGCTCGCGCGCGTACCGGTTGACGATGGTCGTCAGCGCCGCGCGGAAGCCCTCCTCGTGGGTGCCGCCCTCGGCCGTGTTGATCGTGTTGGCGAACGTGTAGACCGACTCGCTGTAGGACGCGTTCCACTGCATCGCGATCTCGACCGAGATGCCGTCGCCGTGCTCCTCGAAGTCGATGACCGAGTTGTGGATCGCGTCCTTCTTGGAGTTCAGATGGCTGACGAAGTCGGACAGGCCGCCCTCGTAGTGGTACGTGACGACCTTGGGCTCGCCGTCGATGATGTGGTCGGGCCGCTCGTCGATGAGCTTGATCGTGAGGCCCTTGTTGAGGAAGGCCATCTCCTGGAATCGGCGCGCGAGCGTCTCGAAGTTCCAGGTCACGGTCTCGAAGATGGCCGGGTCGGGCCAGAAGCTGATCGTCGTGCCGTGGTCCTCAGTGGGCTCGCCCTTCTGCAGCGGCCCCGTCGGCTTGGCCGTCAGGTACTTCTGCCGCCACACGTGGCCGTCGGTGCGGACCTCGACCTCCAGGCGCGTCGACAGCGCGTTGACGACCGACGCGCCGACGCCGTGCAGGCCGCCCGAGACGGCGTACGACTTGCTGTCGAACTTGCCGCCGGCGTGCAGCACGGTGAAGACGACCTCGACGGCGGGCCTGCCCTCGGCGGCGACGATGCCCACGGGGATGCCGCGTCCGTGGTCCATCACACGCACGCCGCCGTCGGCGAGCAGGGTGACCTCGATCAGGTCGTTGTAGCCGGCCAGCGCCTCGTCGACCGCGTTGTCCACGATCTCCTGGACCAGGTGGTGCAGCCCGCGCTCACCGGTGGAGCCGATGTACATGCCAGGGCGCTTGCGGACCGCTTCCAGCCCTTCGAGAACGGTGATAGAGCTAGCGTCGTAGGACAAGTGCGAAATCCTCCTGCCGCGGACACGCGGCGGGCGACACCGTGGATTGGCTGCCCCTGCCGTTGCCCGTCACCGTCGTGAGTGCCCCGATGCGGCACCCAGGGAAAATCGGCCCGTGAGGCCGGGGTGACGCAAACCGGACGTGTCCTTGAGTCCGTTTACATTCTACCGGTCCGACCGACAACAGGTGGCATTCACGGGGGCTGTGATGCCCTGTCGCTTGATGATCATGTTTCCGAGCACCCCCCACACGGAATGGGGGTCGGGGCCTCACACGCGATTTTGGGCCGGTTCGGGCTCTCAACGGGTCGGTTCGACGCTCGTCACGGGCCTCGGGAGACGCTCGCCGCCCCGCGATCAGCCGTACGTGTCGCCGGGCCCGCGGCTTCCGCGTACGCGCAGGCCGCCCTCCGGGCGGTGCCCGGCACCGGGGCCGTGCACCTTGACCCGGGTCACGGTGCCGTCGCCGAGCTCCTCGTTCAGCCGCCTGACCAGGGTGGACGCGAGCAACCGCACCTGCGTCGCCCAGGCGGTGGAGTCGGCGGCGACCAGCACCTCGCCGTCCTCGAAGCTCTCCGGCCTCGTGTGGACGGCCAGTTCCGGTCCGACGATCTCCGCCCAGCGGCCGAACACGCCGCCCACGGCGACCGGCTGTTCCCATCCCCGGGCGGCGAGCAGGTCGCGGATCGCCCGCCCGAACAGCAGAGGGTCGCCGGAGTCCCGCCGCGCGGCGCCCGACCCGGAGCGGCGGCGCGGCTCGCTCCGCGGGAGCTGTCCCCGCTTCAGCGCGTCGGCCTTCGCCTGGGCCAGCTTCTCCCGCGCGAGCGCGGCGCCCCGCGCGACCGAGCCCTGCGGCGACTGTCCACCGGCTGTGGATATCTCATCGGACACGGGACACGCTCCCTTCCATCACGTCGAACCGGGCGCCGGTCAGCTCGGGGGGCACGTCGTCCGGCACCGCCGCCGTGATGAGCACCTGCTCGGCCGGGGCGACGATCTCGGTGAGCCGCCTGCGCCGCTGGCCGTCCAGCTCGGCGAAGACGTCGTCCAGGATCAGCACGGGGTCGCCGCCATCCGCTCTCAGCAGGTCGTAGGCGGCCAGCCGCAGCGCGAGCGCGAACGACCACGACTCGCCGTGGCTCGCGTAGCCACGGGCCGGCAGCTCGCCCAGCCGCAGCAGCAGGTCGTCGCGATGCGGGCCGACGAGGGTCACCCCGCGTTCGAGCTCGGCCTGGCGAGCCTCCGCGAGGCCCGCCCGCAGGTGCTCGGCCAGCAATTCCCGGTTTGTCCCCAAGGTGGGGATATCTGTGGATAACCCCGATGGTCGGTATTCGAGATCGGCGAGTCCCGACGACGGGGCGAGAGTGGCGTACGCCTTCGCCGCGAGTGGGCGCAGCGCGTCCACCAGGCGCAGCCGCGCCGCGAGCAGTTCCGCGCCGTGACGCACAAGGTGGGAGTCCCAGACCTCGAGCGTGCTCATGACGTCTCCCGCGCCTGCCTCGGCGAAGGCCACGTCGTCCTCCTGCCGGCGGCCGCCGCGCCGCCGTCCCGCCCTCGTCGCCGCGGCGGTACGGAGGAGGGCGTTGCGCTGCTTGAGCACGCGCTCGTAGTCGGCCCGCACGCCGGCGAACCTGGGGACGCGGGCCACGAGCAGGTCGTCCATGAAACGGCGGCGCTCCGACGGGTCGCCCTTCACCAGCGCGAGGTCCTCCGGGGCGAACAGCACGGTCCGCAGCAGTCCGAGGGCGTCGCGAGGCCTGGAGACGGGCGAGCGGTTCACCCTGGCCCGGTTGGCCCGGCCGGGGTTGATCTCCACCTCGATCAGCGCGCGCCGGTCGTCCCTGACCACCGCCCCGCGCACGATCGCCCGCTGCGCGCCGTGCCGTACGAGCGGCGCGTCGGTGGCCACGCGGTGGCTCGAATGGGTCGCGAGGTAGCCCAGTGCCTCGACCAGGTTGGTCTTGCCCTGCCCGTTCGGCCCGACGAACGCCGTCGCCCCAGGTTCCAGCACGAGTTCGACCTCCGGGTACGACCGGAAGTCGGTGAGGGACAGGCTCGCCACGTGCACCCCGCCAGGCTAGTGCCGGTGCCCGGCCTTCGTGTCCCGACCATGGCGCGCTGTGGAGAAGCGGGCGAGTGCGGGCCGGTGATCCACAGCCTGTGGATCACCGGCGCCGCGTGTCAGCGCTCGGCCTCCACCGGCGGGGTGACGTCGGCGCCGGGGGCGTCGGCGCCCTTGCCGCTCTGGCCCTCCATGGAGGCGACCGCGTGCCCGCCGAACTGGTTGCGCAGTGCCGCGACCATCTTCATCGCGGGGGAGTCGGCCTGACGCGAGGCGAAGCGGGCGTACAGCGCGGCCGTGATGGCCGGCAGGGGCACGGCATGGTCCACGGCGGCCTGGACCGTCCAGCGCCCCTCCCCGGAGTCCTCCGCGTAGCCCTTGAGCTCGGTGAGGTCGGGGTCCTCCTCCAGCGCCCGCACCAGCAGGTCGAGCAGCCACGACCGGATGACGGTGCCGTGCCGCCAGCTCTTGAACGTCTCGGGGACGTTGGTCACGGCGTCGCTCGCCTCGAGCAGCTCCCAGCCCTCGGCGAAGGCCTGCATCATGCCGTACTCGATGCCGTTGTGGACCATCTTCGCGAAGTGACCGGCGCCCACGCCGCCGGCGTGGACGTAGCCGTCCTCGCCCTCGGGCTTGAGCGTGTCGAAGATCGGCGTGAGCCGGCGGACGTGCTCCTCGTCGCCGCCGGTCATCAGCGCGTAGCCGTAGTCCAGGCCCCAGACGCCGCCGCTGACGCCCACGTCGACGAAGCCGATTCCGTGGGTGCCGAGGTCGGCCGCGTGCCGCTGGTCGTCCAGATAGTGCGAGTTGCCGCCGTCGATGACGACGTCACCCTCCGACAGCAGGTCGCGCAGCTGCTCGATCGTGCTCCGCGTCGGTGCCCCGGCGGGGACCATGACCCAGACCGCGCGCGGCGCCTGCAGCCTCTCCACGAGGTCCTTGAGGCTGCCGACGTCGCTGACCGAGGGATCGCGGTCGTAGCCCACGACCTCGTGGCCGCCGCGCCGCAGCCGCTCGGCCATGTTCCCGCCCATTTTTCCGAGCCCGATCATGCCGATCTGCATCTGAGCCACCCCTCCACCTCTGCGTCGTCCACGGAGGCACGCGTACCCATGCATCGGGGGTCCATGCCCGCAGGAGATCGTACGCCCGGGGTGTCAGGGCAGGGTCAGCTGGACAACCGGATGGGCATGATGAGGTAGCGGTAGTCCTCGCTCCCGCCGTCGTCCACAGGCTTGCCCCCGGTGAGGATGGCGGGCTTGGTCGGCGTGGTGAACTGGAGCCGCGCGACGTCGGAGTCGATCGCCCCCAGGCCCTCCAGCAGGAACTGGTGGTTGAAGGCGATGTTGATCTCGTCGCCGTCGAACTCGACCGGCAGCGCCTCCACGGCCTGCGCCTCGTCGCCGCTCCCGGCCTCCAGGACGACCTCTCCGCCGCGGAAGGCCAGCCGTACGGGGGTGTTGCGCTCGGCGACCAGAGCGACGCGCTTGACGGCCTCGACGAACGAGGCTGTGGACAGATCCGCGCGCGCGGAGAACTCGGTGGGCAGCAGCGAGCGGTACTTGGGGAATTCGGGGTCGAGCAGACGGGTCGTCGTCCGCCGTCCGGAGCTGGAGAACCCGATCATGCCCTCGCCGGTGCCGCCGGCCGAGCTGAGCGCGATCTCGACCTCGGCGCCGCTGCCGCCCAGCGCCTTGGCGGTGTCCGCCAGCGTACGGCCGGGAATCATCGCCACGGCCTGGAAGCCGGGCTGCTCGGGCTGCCACTTCAGCTCGCGTACGGCGAGGCGGTAGCGGTCGGTGGCGGCGAGGGTCACGGTGTCACCCTCGATCTCCATCCGTACGCCGGTGAGCATCGGGAGCGTGTCGTCCTTGCCCGCGGCGACGGCGACCTGTCCGACCGCAGAGGCGAACACGTCGCTGCCGACCCGTCCGGCGGCCGGGGGCATGGCCGGCAGGGAGGGGTAGTCCTCCACAGGCATGGTGAGAAGTGTGAACCGTGCGCTGCCACAGGTGACGACGGCCTTGGCTCCGTCCACAACCAGTTCGACCGGCTGTGCGGGAAGCGCGCGGGTGATCTCGGCGAGGAGCTTGCCGGAGACGAGGACCACGCCCGGCTCCCCGGTCTGCACCTCGAGGGTCACCTCGGCGGAGACCTCGTAGTCGAAGCCCGACAGCTTCAGCCGCTGGTCGTCGGTCACCTCAAGCCGCATGCCGGCGAGCACCGGCACCGAGGGACGGGCCGGAAGGCTCCGTGCCGTCCACGCCACGGCCTCGGCGAGCACGTCGCGATCGATCCGGAACATCACGTGGATCAGCCTCCTGGGTGTCGCTGCTTCGTCAAGTCTTCACTCTCCCGCACCTGTGTGCCTCCAGAACCCCTTCTATGGTTCTTGAGTTCTTTAGAGGGAGAGATACAAGTCGTCTCATTAGGCAGTGTGGATATGTGGATGTCGAGCATTTTCGCAGCTCACGCGAGCTGATTCATCCACTGCGGGTGTGGGGGAGACGTGGACGGACCCCCTGTGGATTGTGGGTGGTCCCGCTGTCCCCACACCCGTTCCCCAGGCGGAGGGCCCTCTGTCCACGAGTAATCCACCATGTTTCCACCGGTTGTCCACGGGGTAAAAGGGACAGCCGAGTCGGCTGTGACGAGTACGCACAGGGCGTCCCCAGCTCGTCCACGGGTGTTCCCCAAGTAGTCCCCAGCTTTTCCCCAAAGTTGTCCCCAAGTGGGGACGGCGTGTTGGAGAGCCGGAGATGGTGTGGGTAACGACAGCGCGGCCGCCGAGGGCCGGAATTTTTGATCCACAGAGTTATCCACAGCTGTGCACTAAGCGTTGCGTGCGCGCTGCTTGATCCGTGTCGTCAACTCGTTGACCTGGTTGTACATCGAGCGCCGCTCGGCCATGAGCGACCGGATCTTACGCTCCGCGTGCATCACGGTGGTGTGGTCGCGCCCGCCGAACTGCTGGCCGATCTTCGGCAGGGACAGGTCGGTCAGCTCACGGGCCAGGTACATGGCGATCTGCCGGGCGGTGACGAGGGCCCGCGAGCGTGAGCTTCCACACAGGTCGTCGAGCGAGACGCCGAAGTATTCGGCGGTTGTGGACATGATGAGGGAGATGGTGATCTCCGGGCTCGCGTCCTCGCTGATGAGGTCCTTGAGGACGATCTCGGCGAGCTGGATGTCCACAGACTGCCGGTTGAGGCTGGCGAACGCGGTGACCCGGATCAGCGCGCCCTCCAGCTCGCGGATGTTCGTCGCGATGCGGCTGGCGATGTACTCCAGCACGTCGGGCGGCGCGGCCAGGCCCTCCTGGATCGCCTTCTTGCGCAGGATCGCGATGCGGGTCTCCAGCTCGGGCGGCTGGACGTCGGTGATCAGACCCCACTCGAACCGGTTGCGCAGCCGGTCCTCCAGCGTCACGAGCTGCTTGGGCGCCCGGTCGCTGGAGATGACGATCTGCTTGCTGGCGTTGTGGAGGGTGTTGAAGGTGTGGAAGAACTCCTCCTGCGTCTGCTCCTTGCCCTCGAGGAACTGGATGTCGTCGACGAGGAGGATGTCCACAGCGCGGAACCGGGAGCGGAACCCGTCGGCCTTGTGGTCGCGGATGGAGTTGATGAAGTCGTTGGTGAACTCCTCGGAGCTCACGTACCGCACCCGGGCGCCGTCGTACAGGCTCTGCGCGTAGTGGCCGATCGCGTGCAGCAGGTGGGTCTTGCCCAGCCCGGAGTCGCCGTAGATGAACAGCGGGTTGTACGCCTTGGCGGGGGCCTCGGCGACCGCGACGGCGGCGGCGTGCGCGAAGCGGTTGCTGGCGCCGATGACGAAGGTCTCGAAGGTGTACTTGGCGTTCAGCCGGGCCGGCTCGCCGGAGGTGCGGCCGCCCCGGGCGTCCCAGCGGTTCTGCCCGGCGCCGGGCACCGGCCCGGAGACGGGGCCCGGCCCGGGAACCGGCTCGGGTTTGGGCGCCGCGGGCGGCTCGGGGGAGTAGCCGCCGGGCCGCTGCGGGCGGTCCGGCGGGGACATGTGCTGCGGAGGCTGTGGATGTGGATACTGCTGGCCCTGTGGATAGTGCTGCCCGTGCGGCTCGGCGTCGCGCCGGATCGGGCCGTCCTCGCCTAAGGGGAAGCGGGGGGCCTGGGAACCGGCCTGTGGATAACCTGTGGATGGCAACTGTGGACGATGGTCGGCCGCCGGCGCGGGGGTGGGGTCGGACGGCGCGGACATGCCGGCGCCGGGATCCACCATCACGGCGATCCGCACGGGCCGGCCGAGCTCCTGCGACAACGCGTGCACGATCAGCGGGCGCAGGCGTACCTCGATGACCTCCTTGGCGAAGTCGTTGGGAGCCGCCAGGAGAATCGTGTCGTTGATGAGGCCGGAGGGCTGCGTCATCTGCAGGAACGCCCGCTGCTGCCCCGAGACGCCCTCGTCGAGCAGGGTCCTGAGCGCCCGAGCCCATACAGCGTTGAGATCGACGCCTTCCATGGCTCGGCCCCTCCTCCCGTTGCGCGGCCCCGCTCGCCCGCCGCGATCCGTGTCGTGTCAGTCCCGTACGCCTCGCGGCACCGGCCCTCGTCCGGATGCCATCCACATATGATCCACATGATGTGCACAGCCCGCGCGTCCTCCCCGGGCACATTCACGCTGATGGGGGGAAGGGCCGGACGGCCGACAGTAGCGGTGTGCGCAACCTGCGTTCAAGGCGTTGTCCACAGCCTAATGGGCCATGGTCGCTCGCCGTACTCGCTTGGCGGCACGGGTGCCGGTTTGACCTGACGTACGGTGGACCCGTAACGTGTCCCGGTCGGCTAATCACGCGACGGCTATTTCGCATGCCCGCGCATCTGACGAGCCGTGACCATGGAATGCACCGCGCCCGCGGAACGCCGCGGACGTACTTGACGCCTGGAGCCCACCCGTGAGCAAGCGTACTTACCAGCCGAACAACCGTCGCCGCGCGAAGACCCACGGCTTCCGGCTGCGCATGCGCACCCGGGCCGGCCGCGCCATCCTGGCCGCGCGCCGCCGCAAGGGCCGCGCCGAGCTGACGGTCTGACAATCAGACGCCGCCCGCCCGTGCCGAGCGGAGCGGGCGGCCGTACGTCGATCGAGGAAGGCCCGGTGCTGCCGTCCGCGTCCCGCATGCGGCGGGGTGACGAGTTCGCCGACGCGATTCGCCGTGGGCGGCGCGCCGGGTGTCCCACCCTGGTCGCACACCTGAACCTGCGCGACGCCGACGAGCCACCGCTGGTCGGCTTCGTCGTGAGCAAGGCGGTCGGTGGCGCCGTGGTGCGGAACCAGGTCAGGCGCAGGTTGAGACACCTCGTGCGGAACCGCCTGCCGATGCTGCCGAGAGGTAGCCTTCTGGTGGTACGCGCCAATCCACCGGCTGCGTCCGCGCGCAGCGAGCACCTGGCCGCCGAACTCGACGTCGCGCTGAGTCGTTTACTCCGGCGGCGCGGGTCCGATTCCCGGGCCCCGACGGATGGACGGTCATGACAGCGCAGCAACCGACCCCGGCAGTGGTGCCCGGGGAGGCCGACCGGCCCGCGACCGGGCCGGTCGCTCGTGTGCTGCTCGCGCTCATCAAGTTCTACCGCGCCTTCATCAGCCCGATGCTGGGGCCGAGGTGCCGGTTCGAACCGTCCTGCAGCGCCTACGGGTTGGAAGCCGTCGCCGTTCATGGAGCGGCGCGCGGGGTATGGCTGACCGTCAGGCGCATCGGACGGTGTCACCCGTTCCATCCTGGAGGTTTCGACCCGGTGCCCCCACGCCGAGTCCGGTCTCACGACGAAACGCAAGGGAGCTAGCTCGGTGGAGCTGCCATTCCTGAACTGGCTGTATACGGCCGTGGCCTGGGTGATCACCCACATCCACGCCGGCTACAGCACATTCATCCCCTCCAGCAGCGGTCTCAACTGGGCGCTGACCATCATCACGCTGACCGTGCTGATGCGTCTGTTGATTTTCCCGCTCTTCATGAAGCAGATGCGCTCGTCGCGCAAGATGCAGGAGCTCGCGCCCAAGGTCCAAGAGCTGCGCAAGAAGTACAAGAACGACAAGCAGCGCATGAACCAGGAGGTCATGCGGCTGTACCAGGAGGGCGGCGCCAACCCGCTGGGGGGCTGCCTTCCGATCGTCGCGCAGTTCCCGATCTTCATCTCGATGTTCACCGTGCTGCGGGCCATCGCCGAGGATCGGGCCGTTTTCGGGATGTCCAAGGAGCTCGTGGAGAGCGCCCGGCAGGCGCACGTCTTCGGAGCTCCGCTGCCGGCGACCTTCTTCACGAGCGCGGCGGACATCGAGCAGTTCGGGGCCGACCCGCTGATCACGAAGATCGTGCTGGCGCTCTTCGTGGCCGTCAGCTCGCTCACCACGTTCCTCACCGTCCGGCAGAGCGTGAAGCGCTCGATGGCGCAGATGCCGGACAACCCCATGGCGCAGCAGCAGAAGATCCTCATGTACATCTCGCCGCTGTTCGCCGTCTTCAGCCTGAACTTCCAGCTCGGTCTGATCCTCTACTGGGTGACCACCAACCTGTGGACCCTCGGCCAGCAGCACTGGTTCTACAGCCGCCACCCCATGCCGGTGGTGGACGAGAAGGGCAACGTCACCACTCCCGAGCCGACGAACGGGATCTTCACCAGGCTGGTGGGGAAGCCCAAGGCGGCGGAGCAGCCTGAGCCGGCACCCGCCCCCAAGATCGTCCGTCAGCAGCCGACGCGCCAGCCTCGCAGCAAGCGCACCGGCAGCAAGAAGTCGTAGGAGAAGGAGAGTCCGGACGTGACCGAAGCTGAGGAGACCCTCAAGCCTGCTCCCGACCTCGAAGCCCTCGAACAGGAGGGCGAGATCGCGGCGGACTACCTTGAGGGCCTGCTCGACATCGCCGACCTGGACGGCGATATCGACATGGATGTCGAGGGAGACCGTGCCGTCGTCTCGATCGTGGGCATCAAGGGCGATGAGCTCGTGGGTCCCGGCGGAGAGGTGCTGGAGGCGCTGCAGGAGCTGACGCGCCTGGCCGTGCACCGCCAGACGGGGGAGCGTTCGCGGCTCATGCTCGACGTGGGCGGCTATCGGGAGCGGCGCCGGGCCGAACTCACCAAGGTAGGCGCCGCGGCGGCCGACGACGTCAAGCGCACCGGCGAGCCGAAGGCGCTCAAGCCGATGACGCCCTTCGAGCGCAAAATCGTGCACGACGCCGTAGCGGCGGCGGGCCTGCGCAGCGAGTCCGAGGGCGAAGAGCCCCGCCGCTTCGTGGTGGTCCTGCCCGCCTGACGCCCTTCACAGTTCCGACGCGGGGAAGCCGCCGGTCCCACATCCGGGACCGGCGGCTTTTCCGTCCTGTACGTGCCTTTGTCCCTGCCCCTCCCGGCCGGCGGACGCCGGATGTACGGCTGGCCGTCGCCGAGGGGGTAAGGACGGTTACCCTTGGCCCAGAGCGTTCATGAATGAGTGAGTGATGACGGAGAGCAACGAGCTGCCCGAGGCGCCCCCGGTGGCGCGAGAGATCTTCACCGGCGAGGCGTTGGAGCGGGCCCGGCTGTTCGCCGAGTTGCTCGCCGGGCCGGGCGTGGTACGGGGACTCCTCGGGCCGCGTGAGGTGTCCCGCATCTGGGACCGGCACCTGCTGAACTGCGCGGTCGTGGAGGAGGCGGTCCCGCCGGACTCGACCCTCGTCGACATCGGCTCGGGCGCGGGGCTGCCCGGGCTCGTGCTCGCGATCGTCCGCCCCGATGTGACGGTGACCCTGTTGGAGCCGCTGCTGCGCCGGACCGTGTTCCTGTCCGAGTGCGTGGATGCGCTCAAACTCGACAACGTGGAGGTGCTGCGCGGGCGGGCGGAGGAACTCGCGCGTAAGCGCGTCTTCGACGTGGCGACGGCCCGCGCGGTCGCGCCGCTCGACCGACTGCTGGCGTGGTCGATGCCGCTGCTGCACGAGGGCGGGGAGCTGCTCGCGATGAAGGGCGAACGGGCGCAGGAGGAACTGGACGCCGCCCGTCCCCAGTTGGAGGCGTTCGGGGTGAGGCACGTCGAGTTGGTCACCGTGGGGCACGGTAAGGTCGAGCCGCCCGCGACCCTCGTTCGCGTCGTCGCCGGACGGTCACCGCGAACGGACACGCGGAGGCGACGAAAGAGGTGAGCCGGTGGCGGACGCCGGATCAGTCGGTGTGACAGCGGGCCTGGGTTGGCCGGAGACCCGGCTCCCCCTACGCTGGGAGATCGCGACAGCAGGCCGGTCCTCCGGGGTGGGCTGGCCTCGTCCCTCTGCTGCGCCGGTCGAAAGGACGACGACCGTGTCCCAGACCCCCCTTAGCCCTGGCGATTCGCCGCTGGTACGAGAGGCACTGAGTTCTGTGGTTTCACGTGAAACAGCCGCACCCCCGCAGGCGGCTGCGCCTTCCGTCGGTTACTCGACGCGCGACGAGGGGGCCTGGCCCCGGCCTTCCCGGTGCCGCGTGATGACGGTGGCCAACCAGAAGGGCGGCGTGGGTAAGACCACCACAGCCGTCAACCTGGCGGCCGCGCTGTCCATGCACGATCAGCGCGTCCTCGTGTTCGATCTCGATCCGCAGGGCAACGCGTCCACCGCGCTGGCGACGGAACACCGGTCGGGGATGCCGTCGGTGTATCAGGTCCTCGTGGACGACATGCCGCTGTCGCAGATCGTGAAGCCGGTCCCCGACATGCCGAACCTGTACTGCGCTCCCGCCACCCTCGACCTCGCGGGCGCGGAGATCGAGCTGGTTCCGATGGTCGGCCGGGAGACCCGTCTGCGTCGGGCGCTGGCCTCGTTCGACGCGATGGAGTTCGACTACATCCTCATCGACTGTCCGCCGTCGCTGGGGCTGCTGACCGTGAACGCCATGGCGGCGGCACAGGAAGTGCTGATCCCCATTCAGTGCGAGTATTACGCCCTGGAGGGGCTCACCCAGCTTCTGCAGAACGTCGAGCTGGTGCGCGCGCACCTCAACCAGACGTTGTCGGTCACGACCATCCTGCTCACGATGTACGACGGCCGGACCCGCCTCGCTTCTCAGGTGGCCGAGGAGGTGCGGTCCCACTTCGGCGACACCGTGCTCGACGCCGTCATCCCCAGGAGCGTCCGTGTCTCCGAGGCACCCAGCTACGGTCAGTCGGTCATGACATACGACCCGGGCTCGAGCGGAGCGCTCGCGTACATGGGCGCCGCGCGCGAGATCGCCTACCGTGCGGCGGCCCTCGCCGGCGCCTGACAACGCCGCCCAGAGCCGCACAGAGCCGCGAACGGCGCGCAGGCCTGGAAGACGACGGCGCGCGGACGAGGCGGCACGATCCAGGTGTCCCGGAGCATGCAGTGCTTAGGGCTATGGGATGCGCTGTGCTGAGACGTCACCGCGCCGGCCGGAAGGTCCGGTCCTCGCGAAGCCCGCTCCGCTGGGCCTTCGCTGCGGTCCTCCCGCCCGCTCCGCTCCTCCCCGGCGATGCGGGGCGTTGGGCGGGTTCGTACACAGCTCGATGCACGGAGACTCATGGGAACGCCGTCACAGCGGTACTCTCTCCTGGTGTGTGCGTGCCGGTGCCCAGTGACCCCGAGTCGCTGGGCACCGCCTTCTGTGCGGGTATGAGGGAGCAGCGGTGAGCCAGCAGCGTCGGGGACTGGGCAAGGGTCTTGGGGCTCTGATCCCCACAGGACCGATCGTCGATCCGGCGTCCATGGCGAGCGTTTCGCCTGCCGGCCCGCCGACGGCTGTGCCGGGGATGGACGTGGCGGGACTGCGTCCCGTGGAGGGCGCCTACTTCCAGGAGATCGAGGTCGACTCCATCTCCCCGAACCCGCGGCAGCCGCGTGAGGTGTTCGACGAGGACCGTCTCGACGAACTCGCGGCATCCATCAAGGAGGTCGGCCTGCTGCAGCCGGTCGTCGTCCGTGCGGTGGACGACGGTCGCTTCGAGCTGATTATGGGGGAGCGGAGGTGGCGCGCCTCGCAGCTCGCGGGGCTGGACCGCATTCCCGCGATCGTCCGGAGCACGCAGGACGATGAGATGCTCCGTGAGGCGCTCATCGAGAACCTCCAGCGGGAGCAGCTGAACGCGCTGGAGGAGGCTGCGGCCTACCAGCAGCTCCTGGACGACTTCGGTGCCACCCACGAGGTGCTCGCCAAAAAGGTGGGACGGTCCCGCTCGCACATCAGCAATACCCTGCGCCTGCTGAACCTCCCGCCCGAGGTGCAGCGCCGGCTGGCGGCCGGAGTCATCAGCGCCGGGCACGCGCGGGCGCTGCTCGCGCTCAACGATCCCGCCGCCCAGGAGCGGCTGGCGAGCCGGATCGTGGCGGAAGGGCTGTCCGTACGGACCGTCGAGGAGATCGTGGCCCTGGGCGAGGCGACGGCGGGACCGGCTCCGCGTAAGCCTCGGGCGAAGAAGCCGACCGCTCCGGCGCTCCGCGACCTGGCGGACCGGCTCTCTGACCACTTCGAGACCAAGGTGAAGGTCGACCTCGGCAGCCGGAAGGGCCGCATCGTCGTCGAGTTCTCCACGATCGACGACCTGGAGCGGATCATCGACACGATGGCACCGGAGGCCGCCAACGCGATGCGCGGCAGGGGCATCACGACCGACTAGGGCGCTGTCCACACTCATGCCGGTTGGGGGAGCGGAGCGGAAGGAAGCGAGGACCGCAGCGAAGGTCCAGCGAAGCGGACTTCGCGAGGACCGGAGGTTCCTTCCGGCGCAGTGACCAACCCCGCCCAGGGCTTGTCGACACCCCGCCAGCCTTACGGTTTCACGTGAAACACGCGCTGAGGGCGGCCAAGTCGCGAGCTGGACCCGCTTCTCGACCTCGCCTCGGCCAAGCCGGGTGCAATGATCGATCCCGCTCAAGGTCGTGGACGTCCGAAGCGATGCCGTCAGAGTGATGGGCGACCCGGGCGACGGCACCGTCTGCCTTTACACCCCTCCAGGCGGAGAGGGATCTCCTTGAAGCCTGGAGGGGTGTTTCACGTGAAACGGCGGTGGGATCAGGCTCGGGTGGCGGCGAGCTCAAGAAGTCCCTTGCACAGGGTGCCGAGGTCTCGGCCTGCGGCCTCCACGGCCATCGGCAGCAGGGACGTCTCCGTCATACCGGGTGCCACGTTGACCTCGAGGAAGTACGGCTTGCCGGAGCCGTCGACGATGAGGTCGGTGCGAGAGAGGTCACGCAGGCCGAGGGCGGTGTGTGCGGCGACCGCCATTCCGGCGCATGCCTCGGCGACCTCGGGGGAGAGCCGGGCTGGCGCGAAGAACTCCGTCTGGCCGGCTGTGTAACGGGCCGCGTAATCGTACACACCCCGGTCGGGCACGATTTCCACCGGCGTCAAAGCGACCGGCCCGTCGCCGAGATCCACCACGGAGACCGCGACCTCCACGCCCTGGACGTACCGCTCGATGAGCGCGGTGTCGCCATAGGCGAAGCAGCCGACCATCGCGGCGGGCAGTTCCTCCGCCGTGCGTACGATGGACGCGCCCAGCGCGGAACCGCCACGGGAGGGCTTGACGAAGAGCGGCAGGCCGAGCCGATCGATGATGCGGGCGAGCACGGCCGTGGCGCCGAGATCGTGGAACGTCTCCTTGGGCAGCGCCACGGAGTCGGGCGTGTTCAGCCCCCAGGAACGGACGACGGCCTTCGCCGTGGGCTTGTCGAAGGAGACCCGGCAGGCGTCCGGCGTCGCGCCCACGTACGGCACGTCGAGTAGTTCCAGCACCGACCGGATGGCGCCGTCCTCCCCGGCGCCGCCGTGCAGGGTGACGAACACCGCGTCCGGCGGGTCCGCCAGCACCGCGGGCACGAAGGTGGCGTCGGCGTCGCGCGTCTCCACGTCCACGCCGACCGCCCGCAGCACCTCCGCGACGCGGCGTCCGGAACGGATGGAGACCTCACGCTCGTAGGAAAGCCCTCCCGCGAGGACGAGCACGTGGCCCAGATCGCTCATGGCGCCTCACCGCCCATGCGGATGGCGGCGCCGGTTCCGGTCCGCGCCCCCCTCCACGGACGCACGGGGGGCGATCCTTGGGTCATCGTTCGCTCGCTCACGAAGAGGGCCTTTCTCGCCTCGAGAAGTCAGTACGGCCAGCCTGAACAGGCTAGTGCCCCGCCCGCGCCGGTGCGTCCCCCGGTACGCCAAGTCGTCCCAGGCAGGCGGTCGCGCACTTCCATCCATAGCGTAGGAGCCGCCCATGAGGTCCCATGGGCGGCTCCTACATCGCGGGGGGCAGCGGCCGTACGCGCTAGGCGAGATCCGGGCTGGGAGTGTCGACGCCGGCGTGTCCCGGCGCGGAGCCGGTGCCGAACGTGTCCCGCAGCCTGAGCTCCTGCTCGATAACGCCCGCCAGGCGGCGCACGCCCTCCTTGATGCGGTCCGGCTCCGGGTAGCAGAACGACAGGCGCATGTTCCGCGCGCCGCCGCCGTCGGAGTAGAAGCCGGTGCCGGGCACGAACGCGACCCGCTCGGCGACCGCACGGGGGAGGATCGCCTTGGAGTTGAGTCCCTCCGGCAGCGTCATCCAGACGAAAAACCCGCCGGCGGGGCGGGTCCACGTGCAACCGGGCGGCATGAGCACGTCGAGCGCGCCCAGGAGCGCGTCACGCCGCTCGCGGTACAGCTCACGGAACGACTTGATCTGCTCACGCCACGGCTGGGTGGCGAGGTACTGGCCGACGGCGAGCTGGGTGAAGGACGAGTGCGACAGCACCGCCGACTCCATGGCCAGGACCAGCTTGTCGCGTACGGCGTGCGGAGCGAGGGCCCAGCCGACGCGGAAGCCGGGGGCGAGGGTCTTGGAGAACGAGCCGAGGTACACCACGCCCTCGGGGTCGTCGGCGCGCAGCGCCCGCATCGGTTCCCCGTCGAACCCGAGCAGGCCGTACGGGTTGTCCTCCACCACGAGGACACCGGCCCTGTGGCAGATCTCCAGCACCTGGCGGCGGCGCACCTCGTTCAGCGTCACACCGGCGGGGTTCTGGAAGTTCGGGATCGTGTAGAGGAACTTGATCCGGTTGCCGGCCGCCTGGAGCGCGTAGATGGTCTGGGCGAGGGACTCGGGGATGAGGCCCTGGTCGTCCATCGCGATGTGCACGACCTTGGCCTGGTAGGCGCTGAACGTCCCGAGCGCTCCGACGTACGAGGGCCCTTCGGCGAGCACGACGTCGCCGGGGTCGATGAAGATCCGGGTGATCAGGTCGAGCGCCTGCTGCGAGCCCACCGTGACGACCACGTCGTCGGCGTTCGCCTCGATGCCCTCCATGCGCATGACCTCGCAGATCTGCTCGCGCAGGGCGGGGTCGCCCTGCCCGGAGCCGTACTGCAGGGCCACGGAGCCGCGCGTGCTGACCAGGTCGGCGACGAGCTCGCTGACCAGGTCGAGGGGGAGCGCGTTGACGTACGGCATGCCGCCGGCGAGCGAGACCACCTCGGGCCTCGACGCGACGGCGAAGAGAGCTCGGATCTCGGAGGCGACCATCCCGGCGGCGCGGGCGGCGTACCGGTCGACGTAGGCGTCAATGCGCGACCCGTGGGCCGCGTTAGTCCGACCGTGATCAAGCTCTTGTGCCACGGTCCACCTCCGATCACGTAGCCAGGAAATCCAGAGTACGGTAACTCGCCACGCCCATCACAACTGGGTATTGACCATCAATGGCCCCTTTTCTTGCATTCCTGCCCCACTGGTTTCGGCCCGGCCAACCCCTTTAATGGTCGTGGGCGGCTGTTCGTGGCGCACCCGCTCCTGCCCTTCCGCTGAGTTACGATGCGACCTGGAGACGCCGTTTTCGCGCGCTTTTCTGGCAGGACTCCTGACGGGGATTGGGGCATCACGTGTCGCGTCGGCTGGTCAACGTCACCCTCGACAATCTCGATGACCTGCCGCGCCGGTGCCGGCGGTGCGTGTTCTGGGAGCTCGACCCCGTCAGCGGCGAGCGGGCGGTGGAGGCGGGCGACCCGGGGCTGGAGAAAGAGGCGTGGATCTCGGCGACCCTGCTCGAATGGGGGAGCTGCGGCAAGATCGCCTATGTCGACGGGGTGGCGGCCGGGTTCGTGCTCTACGCTCCGCCGCTGTACGTGCCACGCTCGGTGGCGTTCCCCACGTCTCCGGTCAGCTCCGACGCGGTGCTGCTCATGACCGCGCACATCGTGCCGGAGTTCACCGGCGGAGGCCTGGGCCGGATGCTCGTACAGGGCGTCGCCAAGGACCTGACCCGCCGCGGCGTACGGGCGATCGAGGCGTTCGGCGACCTGAAGTGGGAGCAGCCGGGCGGCTGCGTGCTGCCCGCGGACTACCTGCTGTCGGTCGGGTTCAAGACCGTCCGTCCGCATCTGCGCTTCCCCCGGCTCCGGCTGGAGCTCAAGACGGCCGTGTCGTGGCGCGAGGACGTCGAGGTGGCGCTGGAGCGTCTGCTGGGATCGATGTCCCCGGAGAGGGCTCTGCGGCCCGTCTGAGGGGATCTCAGGGGCCCGTGTGACCGCCGACGACACAAGAGCCCCCGCCGACGACACAAGAGCCCCCCGCGCGGGCGCGGAGGGCTCTGCTTCCGGTGGTGCCGCCGGCAGCGGCGTCAGATGACGCCGTCGAGCTCGCGCAGCAGCATGGCCTTCGGCTTGGCGCCGATGATCTGCTTGACGACCTCGCCACCCTTGTAGACGTTCATCGTCGGGATCTGGAGCACGCCGTAGTCCCGCGGCGTGACCGGGTTCTCGTCGATGTTCAGCTTGACGATCGTCAGCTTGTCGGCGTGCTCGGTGGCGATCTCCTCGAGGATCGGCCCGACCTGACGGCACGGACCGCACCACTCGGCCCAGAAGTCGACCAGAACCGGCTTGTCGCTCTTGAGGACCTCGGCCTCGAAGCTCGCGTCCGTCACGCTCTTGATCGCGCCCACGGTATCTCTCCCCTTGCGTGAGTGGTGTGGCGGTGCAGACAACCGCGGGGACCGTCCCCGCATTCCCGATGCCGGGGCTCAGGCGTTCAGCGTCAGCCAGCGCTCGGCGTCGAGTGCCGCCGCACACCCGGTCCCGGCCGCCGTGATCGCCTGACGGTAGGTGTGGTCGACGACGTCCCCGGCCGCGAACACTCCGTCGATGTTCGTGCGCGTCGACGGGGAATCGACCACGATGTACCCCTCCTCGTCGAGATCGACCTGACCCTTGACGATGTCGGTGCGGGGCTCGTGCCCGATCGCGATGAACACGCCCCCCACCGGGAGGTCGGTCTCCTCGCCGGTCTTGACGTTGCGTACCCGCACCCCGGACACCCGCTCCTCGCCGAGCACGTCGGCGACCTCGCTGTCCCAGACGAAGCGGATCTTCTCGTTCGCGAACGCCCGATCCTGCATGATCTTGCTGGCGCGCAGCGAGTCGCGGCGGTGGATCACCGTCACCGACTTCGCGAACCGGGTCAGGAAGATCGCCTCCTCCATCGCCGTGTCACCGCCGCCGACCACCACGATGTCCTGGTCACGGAAGAAGAACCCGTCACACGTGGCACACCAGGAGACGCCCCGGCCGGACAGCCGCTTCTCGTTCTCCAGCCCCAGCTCGCGGTAGCTCGAACCGGTGGCCAGGATGACCGCCTTGGCGTAGTAGGTGTCGGTGTAGGTCTTGACGACCTTCGGGTCGGCCTGCAGATCCACCTCGACCACGTCGTCGGCGACCAGCTCGGCGCCGAACCGCTCGGCCTGCTTGCGGAAGTTGTCCATCAGGTCCGGGCCCATGATGCCGTCCGGGAACCCGGGGAAGTTCTCCACGTCAGTGGTGTTCATCAGGGCGCCACCCGCGGTGACCGAGCCCTCGAAGACGAGCGGCCTGAGGTCCGCGCGCGCGGTGTAGACGGCCGCCGTGTAGCCGGCCGGCCCCGACCCGATGATGATCACGTTCCGAACGTCGCTCAACGGACCCGCCTTCTTCGATCCCGGTGGATATGCAGTGCCGTCAACAGATCCTAGGCCCCGGTCATTCCCGGGCCGACCCCTGCCATGACGAAGCCCCCCGGAGGTCGCGGGGGGCTTCGTCACTGCTGATGGTACGGCTCTCGCCGTGTGGTCACTTCCAGCTGGCCAGACCCTCGGGGCGCAGCTTGCGGCACCCGGAGTCCACGACGACCACCCGGACGGCGTTCATGCTCTTGTCCTCCCAGAACGCCATGATGGTGGCCTCGTTGCCGTTGTAGAGGGCCTTGTCTACGCCGATCGGCGTGCGGTCGAGCTCGTTCGAGAACCGCTTGACGCAGGTGTCGAGGTCCTCGTCTTCGTTGGTGCCCGAGCCGGGCGCCACGCCGAAATACCCCAGCAGCGGCCCGCGCAGCTCCCGGCTGGTGTAGTTGTGGCCGCTGGCGTAGGTCGAGTAGGTCAGCGCCTGGACCTTGGCCGGGCTCTGGCCGGGCTCGCCCTGGCTCACCACCTGCTGCGACGGCGAGTCGCCGAGCGAGAGCAGGCCGGTGGCGAGACCACCGCTGCCGATCACCACGGCCGCGGCCGCGGCGGCCACGGCAGGCATGGCCCAAGCGCGCCGTCTGGACGCCTTCCCGCCCGTCGTACGCGTCCCGGAGCGGCGCCTGGCCGGCCGGATCGTGCCGTCGTCGGCGACGACTCCCAGTGGAGCGACCGGCGCGGGCTCGCGCTCCGGCTCCACGGAATCGGCCACCGTGGTTTCGACCAGAGGCTCGACCGTCTCCCACGGAACGCTCTCCAGCGGAGCGCTGTCCCAGGGGGCGTCCCGCATGATGCGGTCCCAGTCCGGAGCCTCGGCGGCCAGCGCCCGGTCTATGCGCCTGGCGACGCCCAGAGGCATCGCAGGCACCGGCATCGCCGCCAGGACCTCGCGGACCGCGGCCAGGTCGGCAAGACTCTCCCCGCAGGGGTCGCAGACCGCGAGATGCTCGCGGACCCGCCGGGCCGTCGTGTCGTCGAGGAGACCCTCCGCCAGCTCGGCGAGAACCTCCAGGTCGTAGTGCGTGTCACCCGTCACGAAGTTCTGCTCCCTTCCCGGATGAGACGCGAGTGAGGTCAGATCGGTTCCGTAGATGCGAAAGAATCGGGGCGAGTTTCGCGCGGCCCCGCGCACAGCGGCTCTTCACCGTGCCCGGGGGGACCCCGAGCACCGCCGCCGCGTCGTCCACCGCGTACCCCATCATGTCGACCAGCACGAGAGCCGCCCTCTGGTCGGGCGGCAGCAGCTTCAGCGCCGCCGTGACCTCCAGGGAGACCTCGCGCTCGCCCGCGTGGTCGGTGGCCGGGGTCTCGCGCTCCGCGGCCTCGATGAGCTCGTCGTCGGCGATCGGGCGCACCGACTTGCGGCGCATGCGGTCGAGACAGGCGTTGACCACGATGCGGTGGAGCCACGTCGTGACCGCCGCCTCGCCGCGGAAGCTGTCCGCCTTACGGTACGCCGAGACGAAAGCGTCCTGGACCGCGTCGGCCGCCTCGTCGGGATCGCCGAGCGTACGCAGGGCGACCGCCCACATCCGGTCGCGGTGCCGCCTGACGATCTCGCTGAACGCGTGAGGGTCACCGCCGAGATGGCGGGTCAGCAGATCGGCATCGGACATCGCGCGGCGCGCATGCTCAGCCGTCGGGGGATTGTCTGGTGGGGAGTTCACAAGTCCCTGCTATGCCGATCCGGGGGAGTGCACCGTTACCTCGTAGATAGTGCCACGATACTGCCCGTTGTAGGGGGGAAGTCGGGTGAACCAGATCAAAACGTACTGGCCTGTGGTGGCCTTTTCCGGAGTGAGCGTCACCGAACCCGACGCGCCCTTCTTCTCCGCCACGGTCTTCAACGAGGACAGCTCCGCCGCGTCGCCCACCTTGAGCTGCACCGTCGCGCCGCCTCCGTTGCCCAGGGAGACGACCACGTCGGCGATGGGGACCGGCTTGCCCATGTCGAGGATGAGCCCGACGCCGTCCTTGAGCCGTCCCAGGTCGGCGCTGCTGTAGCTGTCGGTGTGCCAGTCGGTGGACGGCTTGCCGTCGATGGCGAGCGGGGCGATCTCCGGCTTCTCGGCGCGGTCGGAACCGAGGGGGTCGAACCCCGCCGCGCTCACCGCCTTGACCGTGACCGGCTTGAGCGAGGGGGACGGGGGCCGCGCGGCGTCCGACTGGGCCACTCCCCTCGGGGTGTTGCCGAGGTTCTTGCCCACGGTCCAGGCGCCCACGCCGACGGCGGCCATCACGAGCAGGACGATGACGGTCAGCAGGATCTTGCTCGCGGTGCCCGTCTGCGGGCGCGGCGGAGGGACCATCGTCATCTGGTGGGACGGCATGCGCGGCGGCATGGTCGACATCGCCGGCCCATCCGGCGCCTCGCTGCGCAGGTTCAGCGCGGGCGGCGCGGTGGTGACGGGGGCCGGCGCGGGGCGGGGCACCTCGGCGAGGGCCTCGGCCACGTCGGCCGGGGTGGCCAGCGGCGGATGACCTCGTCGCGGCTCCTGCAGCAGCGCGCGGCAGGTGATGGCGTCCAGATAGCCGGGAACTCCCGCGGTGACCTGCCGTGGTGTGCAGACCTTGCCGTCGTCCAGCGGCGCCGCGGGCAGCCCGCAGTCGGAGTCGCCGGGCCAATGGCCGGTCAGCGCCGCGTAGAGCAGCCGGCCCAGCCCCTCGGCGTCCTCCCGGGCGGGCTCGTCGCTGCTCAGGTCGAGGATCGCGGCGTCGACGGCGAGTCCGAGGAGCTTGACCGTGCTGCCGCTCGTCCAGACCAGGCGGCCGGGGGTGAGGTGCAGGTGGGTGAGGCCGGCCGCGTGCGCGTGTGCCAGGGCCTCGGCGGCCTCGGCGACCAGGGCCGCGCCGCGCTCGGGCTCGATCGGCCCGCTCTCCAGCAGGTCGAGGAGCGAGTCTCCGCTCACCCACTCGCTCACGACGTACGCGGTGCCGTCCTCGTCGGCCGCGTCGAAGACCTGGGTGAGGCGGGGGTCGGTCAGGCGGCTCGCCAGGCGGGCGGCGGTGACCACCTCCTGGACCCGGGGGAAGTCGGGCGTGAACGTGTGGACCGCCACCGGCCGGGCGAGGATCTCGTCCAGGGCCTTCCACAGGGTCGCGCCGCCGGACTCGTGCACCCGGTCCTCGAGGCGGAACCGATCCGCCAGCCGGGTCCCCGGTTCGACTGTGGACATGCTCATACGGCCGCCCCGCTCCGCGGCCCGTCGGCATGCATCAGCCGATGCCGGGTGGTTCCGCCCACGCCTTCCCGCTTCCGCTCGCCGGTCCGATACTCCAGATCGCGTCCCTGAGACCCTCCTGCCTGCCGCCTCCACCGGTTGGGCAAGATCTGCGGGACGCACTCCCTGGCGCACCATGCTAGTGCCGTGCCGCTTGTGCCCGCCTTCCCGATGGAAAACGTCCGAATCGGACTTCTGGGTTACCTTCCAGTCGCCGGTCGTTCTTGAGGACTCTTACCGTCCTACCCGGCTTGCGACAAGTCCAATGATGGAGCGGACCTCGGGCACCCGCAGCCGGTGCGCGGCCACCATGTACAGCAGCAGCCCCGCGCCGCCGCCCACCGCGAGCACCACGGCCGAGCTCACCGCGGTGATCGAGGTGAGCTCCCTGGCCAGCCACAGGACCGCCAGCGCCAGCGCGGCGGCCGGGATCGCCGCCGCGTACATCCGGCCGAGTCCGGCGGTGACCTCACGGCCGTCGAGCCCGCCGACCTTCCGGCTCGCCAGCACCCACGCGACGACGCAGAGCACGACGTACGTGATCAGGTAGGCGAACGCCAGCCCGATGATGACGTACCGGTCGGGAAGCGTGAAGTAGGCGACCAGGCTGAGCGTCGCGTTGATCGCCACGTTCACCCCCGCCATGATCGCAGGGGTGCGGGTGTCGCCGAAGCTGTAGAAGACCCGCAGCAGGAGCTGGAAGATCGAGAACGGCACGAGCGCGACGCCGAACACCTGCAGCACGTGGCCGATGTAGATCGCGTCGGTCGTGGTCATGCGGCCCCACGAGAAGATCAGCGTGGTGACCGACGGGCCGAGGACCATCAGCAGCAGTCCCGCGGGGACGATGACGGACGAGACCAGCCGCACCGCCGAGGCGAACTCCGTGCGCACCGAGTCCAGCTCGCCGTCGGCGACGTGCCTGCTCATCCTCGGCAGCATCGCCGTGATCACCGAGACCGCGATGATCCCGTACGGGAGCTGGAAGAGCTGGAACGCGTACGCCCACGCGCTGTTGCCGGCGCCGGGGGCCCGTGCGCCCGCACCGGTCGCGAGCTTGGTGGTGACCCAGAAACCGATCTGCGTGATGCCGGTGTAGGCGAACGTCCACACGGCGGCCCTGGCCGCCTCTCCCAGCCCCGAGCCGCGCAGCCCGAGACGGGGACGGAACCGGAAGCCCGCCCGGTGCAGCGCGATGATCAGAACTGCCGCCTGCGCCACGATGCCGCCGGTCGTGCCGAGACCGAGCAGCGAGAGGTCGCGATCGCTCACCTTGTCGATGTCGGACGACGCGACGGCGTAGTAGGCGGCCAGGACTCCCATGACCACGAGGTTGTTGAGCACCGGCGCCCACATCGGAGCGGCGAACCTGTCCCGCGTGTTGAGGATCGCCCCGGCCAGCGAGCCGATCCCGAAGAACGCGATCTGGGGGAGCATGTACCTGGCCAGCGTGGCGGCCACCTCGACCTTGTGCTCGGACCAGTTCGAGGCCGTGTAGAGGTCCATGATCGGCCGGGCCAGCAGCACGCCGACGAGCGCGACGGCCGTCAGCACGATCACCGCCAGCGTCATCAGCCGCTGTTCGAACGCCTGGCCCCCGTCCGGGTCGCGCCGCTGCGCCCGGACGATCACCGGCACGATCACGCTGCTCAGCACGCCCTGGAGCAGCAGGTCCAGCAGGATGTACGGGATCATGTAGGCCGCGTTGTAGGCGTCGCCCAGGGCGAACGTCCCGATGGCGGCGGCGAGCATCGCCGTACGGACGAAGCCGGTGAGCCGCGAGACCATCGTCCCGGCCGCCATGATCGCGCTGGCCCGCAGCATCCTGCTCATGGTGTTCCTGGCCGCCTTCCTCCGGATGGTCCCAACTACGGTGACTGGGTGCGCTCGGCCGGGACGGCTCCCGGCCGGTCCCCGGGCGGGCCCTCCTCGTCCCTCGGCCCGTCGAACGGGAACGCCTTGCGCGACCTGCGGCGCAGGACGCGCATCACCACGGCGGCCAGCATGATGACCACGGCCGCACCCACGATGACGAGGGCGATGCCGGTGTAGCCGGTCGCGCGCACGACGACGCGCACCGCGCTGCCGTACTTCTCGTCCGCGTCGGTCAGCAGCTGCACGGAGATGCTCGCGTCGCCGCCCTCGTTGCGGACGATCACCGGCACGTTCACGAGCTGGCTGCGCCCCGCGAGGATCCTGGTGGTGGGGGTCACGTAGACCCCTCCGGGACGGTCGATCGCGAGCCGTGACTTGCTGGCCGAGGTGACCCGGACCTTGATCTGGATGTCCTTGTCCAGGTTGTTGGCCACGCTCACCGGGACCTGGCCGTTGCTGCCCGCGACGGCGCGCGGGGTGTCGAGCACGGACACATGGCCGATGCGGTCGTCGATCGCCTTCTGCACCTGGCCGGCGAAGGAGACCGCCCGCTTGCCGTCGCCTCGCCAGGAGGCGGAGGCCAGCCGGAGTATGGCCGTGTGGAAGACGTCCGTGTGCTCCTCCGTGACGGTGGCCACGGCGTCGGCCTTGCGCTCCAGCTTCCGTACGGTGGCCAGGTAGGAGCGGCTCAGCTCGGCCTGGCGGTCGCGATCGGTGTAGGTCAGGTCGCCGCGCGGCGTTCCCGCCCGGCCGGGTTTGACCGAGTCGAGCGAGGTCATGCGCAGCCAGGGAGCGGCGGAGGCGGCCTGCAGGAGGCCGGAGACGAACGCCGGGTCGGGGGTCCAGAGGTGCGACTCGGGCGCCGCGATCACTGTGCGGGAGGCCGTCTTCGCCGTCGTGTCCTGCCCGGTCTGGCCGGTCTGGCCGACCTGCCCGAACTGGCCGAACTGGCCGGTCCGCTGGCTCTGCTGCTCGAAGGCGATCATCGCGGTCTCGGCGAGGAACCGCTGCCGCGCGAGCATCGCGGTCCCGGGAGCGGACACGTCCCCGCCGAGGAGCGTGCTGAGCGTGGGGTCGGCGAGCAGCGCGGTGACCGGGTTCTCCGCGACGGTGTCGAGCCTGGCCGCGGCGTCGGGAGTGGTCGGCGCCGGGGGGAGGACGGGCTGCCCGTCCTGCGTGGCGGCCCGCGGCGGCAGCGCGTCCCCCGACAGCAGCACGGATGTGACGCCCGACATCGCCAGTTCGTCCACCGCGTCGCGGTCGATCTTGCCGCCGGCCGGCCACGCGGTCGTGCCGCGGATCTCCCGGCCGAGCAGTTCGGTCGCGAGCGCGGCCCCGCGCTGTACGGACGCCGCGGCCTGCTTGTCGAGGCCGTGGTGAACCAGCGCGGCCACGTCCGGGTCGCCGTACGGCGTGGCGACGACGGTCTTGTCCGTCAGCGCGCTGCGCAGTCCGTTAAGCCACTGGCCGGCGGCGGGGTCGGCGGCTTTGCGCGTGCCCTTCACGCTCCGGGGGCCGGAGGACAGGACGCGGACGTCGTCGAGCAGGGCGGGGTCCACGAACCAGGTCACGCCGTCGCCGGTGTCCTGCGCGGTCTGGAGCAGCGACGCCAGGCGGCCGGACGCGAGCGAGCCGGACAGGTCGTCGTCCATGAACGTCGCGTCGTCGGCCCGGTGGGGCCGGTCCACGAGCGGCAGGGCGACGGCCAGCTTGACCGTGGGGATCTGCTCGCCCTTGGGGGCGTACGTCAGGAAGGTCCTCTCGATCCCGAGCCGCTGGCCGGTCGCCGCGTCGGTCACCTCGACCTCGAAGGGGTAGACCCCCGGCCGGGGCAGGCCCAGCTCCTGAGGGGTCACGGTGAACCGGAAGGGGAGCTTCCCCGACTGGTCGAGCGGCGTGGCCTGGATCCTGGTGCTCCAGTTGGTGGTCCCGTACCCCTGCTCGGCCAGGTAGGCCGCCATCTCCGTCCGGGAGGCGAACGGCCGGCCCCGGGAGTAGCGGACGGCGACCCGTACGGAGGACCCCGGCGTGCCGGACACGGTTCCCGCGACCGTCACGGGCGCGGCGGGGGTGCGCACGACCTCCGGCGTGACCTCGCTCACGAGGAGCGGATCGGCCGGAGCCGCCGCCGCGACACGACCCGGAGGCGCCGCGACAGCCGTACCGGCCATGCCCGCGGGGGATGCGAGCAGGGCGGTCAGCAATGTCAGCAGCGCGGCCTTACGGATCATGTGCCGGCCGGCGGTGAGGTACGGCGCACGCCCAGAATGCTATGGCCTATGCCGTCCGCATAGGACTCACCAGGCTCGCGAGACCTCTCCTCTGGGCGGTGCTCAGGTCGACGGTCTTGGCCGCCACCAGGTCGAACAGGTGGATGGCGCGCAACCGCAACGCGGTCCGGCGCTCGCCGGTCGCGGTGTGGACGACCTCGTCGGGATCGATGCGCTCCATCAGCCGCTGGTCCACGAGAACGGTCAGATCGTCGGGCAGCAACAGCGGGCAGACCAGGCCGTGCGCGTAATCGGTCGCGGAGTTCACGGTGTAGGCGGACGCGGGGGTTACCCTGTGGGCGCGCAGGACGGCGCCCACCTCCGCCGGCCCGGGACAGGAGTTCACCGCGCTCACCACGGCCACCTCGTGTGTCCGTCCGCGCGTCGACACCTCGAACAGCGACACGCACAGGCACGTCTCGGGAGTGACCCCCAGCACCTCGGGAAGCTCGTCCGAGCATGTCAACGGGCGCGGAAGACGTACGATCTCATGGTGGATCTGGTGGGCGAGGAGCCAGCGGTGAATCGCGAGAGCGTCTTTCATCTCGGGTGCTCCTTGCGTCGTCCAGCGCCCCCGAACCGTCCGTGGCCTGGTGATCGCTAGGTGTGTCTCCCCCTGGGCGACACCCGACCACCTGGCCATCGGGGGAGAGTTTCTGTTCCGTGACCGAAGGACCTACCCAGCCTTGTCCGTTTCAAATCTGAGCGACAGCCAGCAGCGCGCCGTGAACGAACTGTTCCGCCGGATCGCCCCGGTCGCCGACGAGCTCGGTGAGCTGTTCTCGGCCCGGGGGCACGAGCTGGCCCTGGTCGGCGGCTCCGTCCGCGACGTCCTCCTCGGCCGTGCGAGCAAGGACCTCGACCTGACCACGGACGCCCGTCCCGAGCGGGTGCTGGAGATCGTCAAGGACTGGGCGGACGCCGTCTGGACGATCGGGATCGACTTCGGCACCGTCGGCGTGCGCAAGGGCGGGTGGCTGCTGGAGATCACGACCTACCGCAGCGAGTCGTACGACCCCGCCTCGCGCAAGCCCGAGGTGATGTACGGCGACTCGCTCGACGGCGACCTCGCCCGGCGCGACTTCGCGGTCAACGCGATGGCCGTACGCCTGCCGCAGCACGAGTTCGCCGACCCGTACGGCGGGCTGCCGGACCTCGCCGCGAAGACGCTGCGGACACCGGGCAGGCCCGAGCAGTCGTTCGACGACGACCCGCTGCGGATGCTGCGCGCGGCGAGGTTCGCCGGTCAGCTCGGGTTCACGGTCGCGCCCGAGGTCGTCGAGGCCATGACCGCGATGTCCGGCCGCATCGAGATCGTCTCGGCCGAGCGCATCCGCGAGGAGCTCGACAAGCTGATCCTCGGCGCGTACCCGAGGGCCGGGCTGGCGCTGCTGGTGGATACCGGGCTCGCCGCCCACGTTCTGCCGGAGCTGCCCAAGCTGCGGCTGGAGATCGACGAGCACCACCGGCACAAGGACGTCTACGATCACACGCTGATCGTGCTGGAGCAGGCGATCGGGCTGGAGACGGCCGGCCCCGACCGGGTGCTGCGATGGGCCGCCCTGCTGCACGACATCGGCAAGCCGAAGACCCGGCGCAACGAGCCCGGCGGCCGGGTGTCGTTCCACCACCACGAGGTGGTCGGCGCGCAGATGGCCAAGAAGCGGCTCACCGAGCTGAAGTTCCCCAAGGACGTGGTGTCCGACGTGTCCAAGCTCGTGGAGCTGCACCTGCGCTTCCACGGCTACGGGACGGGGGAGTGGACCGACAGCGCCGTGCGCCGCTACGTCCGCGACGCGGGACACCTCCTCGAACGCCTGCACAAGCTGACCAGGGCCGACTGCACCACCCGCAACAAGCGCAAGGCGCAGGCCCTGTCGCGGACCTACGACCAGCTGGAGGAGCGCATCTCCCGGCTGGCCGAGGAGGAGGAGCTGGCCAAGATCCGGCCCGAGCTGGACGGCAACGAGATCCAGGAGATCCTCGGCGTGCCGCCGGGCCCGGTCGTCGGCGGGGCCTACAAGCACATGCTGGAGATCCGCATGGACCAGGGCCTGATCGGCAAGGAGGCCGCGAGGGACGCCCTGCTCGCCTGGGCCCGCGACACCGGAATCCTGTCGTAGGCGGTCAGTCGGCGGCGGGGACCGGCGGCCTTCGTGTGGTGGTGGGCAGCACCACCCGGTACAGCACCGCGCCGAGCAGGTACCCGACGCCGATCACGCCGAGCGCGAGATAGGACCTGCCGTCGGGCGGCAGCAGCGCCGCCGCCAGCACCGCGCCGAGGACCGTCATGCCGTTGAACAGCATGTCGTACACGGAGAACGCGCGGCCGAGATAGGCGTCCTCGACGTCACGCTGCACGACGGTGTCCGCGCAGATCTTCACGCTCTGCCCGGCGACGCCGATCACGAGCCCGGCGGCCACGAACGCCCACTCGTGGAACGTCGCGCACAGCGCGAACTCCAGGACGCCGCAGGTCACGAGCATCATCGGGACCCAGGTCTCGATCCGGAACCGGTCGGTGGCCCACGGCGTGACCAGCACCGCGGCGAAGCTGCCCACCCCGACGGCGCCCAGCACGAGCGTGATGCCCTTCAGCGCGTCGTCGGGGTTCGTGGTGAAGCTGTAGCGGTAGAGCATCACCACCGTCGCCGTCGAGATGCCGAACATGAGGCGGTGGACCGCCATGCCGCCGAGGGCCGCCGCCGCCGAACGCCGGTGTGCGAGGTGCCGCGCGCCGTCCACCAGGCCGGTCAGCACGTTCCGTACGGCCTCGCGGGCCTGCGGGAGGTCCGGGTCGTACGCGGGGCCGAGCAGGGAGCGCTCCATCGTCCGCGCGATCAGCGCGCTCAGCCCGTAGACGAGGCCGGAGCAGACCAGCAGCACCGCCACGCCCCCGTCGCCGGATCCGGCGACCATGCGCAGCAGGACGCCGGCGCCCATCCCGATGAACGTGGCCACCGTGCCCGACGTGGGCGTCACCGCGTTGCCCATCATCAGGTGCTCGTTCGGCACGACGTGCGGCAGCGACGCGCCGAGGGCCGCCAGGAAGAATCGGTTGACCGCGAGGACGCCGAGCGCCGCCGCGTAGAAGACGCCGTCGGAGGCCCCCGCCGCGACGAGACCCGCGGCCAGCACCAGCAGCGTCCCGCGTACGAACGGCGCGATGACGAGGATCTGCCGCCTCGACCAGCGGTCGATGAACACCCCGACGAACGGCCCGAGGACGCTGTACGGCAGGAGCAGCACGGCGAGGCCCGCCGCGATCGCGGTCGCGCTGGCCTGCCGGTCCGGGCTGAAGAACGCGTAGCCGCCTACGGCCAGCTGGAAGATCCCGTCTGAGAACTGCGAGACGAGCCGCGTGGCGAAAAGCCGCCGGAAGTTCGACCCCCGCAGGACCACCCGCAGATCGGAGACGTAGGACACGGCGACAGCCTACGCGGGCGATCAGTGCCGGGCATCAGGATGAACCCTGATAAAGCCCCTCCGTCACACCAGCATCGAGGTGATCACGTACTCTCGCAGAGTGACCTCACAGGAACATGTCGTGCTGCTCGACGGCGAGGGCAACCCGATCGGCACCGCTCCCAAGTCCTCCGTCCACACTGCCGACACTCCACTGCACCTGGCGTTCTCCAGCTACGTCTTCGACCGGCGCGGCCGCGTGCTGTTGTCCCGGCGGGCGGGCACGAAGCTGACCTGGCCCGACGCGTGGACCAACAGCTGCTGCGGGCACCCGCTGCCGGGCGAGCCCCTGTCGTCGGCGGTGATCCGCCGCCTCCGGTTCGAGCTGGGCCTGGCCGTCGAGTCCGTCGATCTGATCCTGCCGGGCTTCTCCTACCGGGCGGTGATGGACAACGGCATGGTGGAGAACGAGCTGTGCCCGGTCTACCGTGCCGTGGTCTCGGAGGAGGCCGCGCCCAACGCCGAGGAGGTGGGCGCGGTCCGGTGGGAGCCCTGGACGCGCTTCGCCGCCGAGGTGATGAGCGGAGAGCTGGACATCTCGCCCTGGGCCCGGAAGCAAGTGCCCCAGCTCGTCGCGCTCGGGCCGGACCCGCTGGCCTGGCCGGTCGCCGACCCCGCGGCCCTGCCGCCGGCCGCGCGCCCGCTCAGCGCGAACCCCTGAGACCCGCCGGACGTGGGACCGCCCCGGTCCGATCGACGGAGCCGGGGCGGGACACGCGGTGGACGACGGACGTCAGCGCTCGATCGTGCCGCGGATGAACTCCTCCACGGCCTCGCGGGCGGCGTCGTCGGAGTACTGCTCCGGCGGCGACTTCATGAAGTAGGACGAGGGCGACAGCAGCGGGCCGCCGACGCCCCGGTCGAGGGCGATCTTGGCCGCGCGGACCGCGTCGATGATGATGCCGGCCGAGTTGGGCGAGTCCCAGACCTCGAGCTTGTACTCCAGGTTGAGCGGGGTGTCGCCGAACGACCTGCCCTCGAGGCGGACGTAGGCCCACTTGCGGTCGTCCAGCCACGGCACGTGGTCGGACGGGCCGATGTGGACGTCGGCCTTGGCCATCTCGTGCGGGATCTGCGACGTGACCGACTGGGTCTTGGAGATCTTCTTGGACTGGAGGCGGGTGCGCTCCAGCATGTTCATGAAGTCCATGTTGCCGCCGAAGTTGAGCTGGTAGGTGCGCAGCAGCTCGACTCCGCGGTCCTCGAACAGCTTGGCCAGCACGCGGTGCGTGATCGTGGCGCCGACCTGCGACTTGATGTCGTCGCCCACGATCGGGACGCCGGCCTCGGTGAACTTGGCGGCCCACTCGGGGTCGGAGGCGATGAAGACCGGCAGCGCGTTGACGAAGGCCACCTTGGCGTCGATCGCGCACTGCGCGTAGAAGCGGTCGGCCTCCTCCGAGCCCACCGGGAGATAGGACACCAGGACGTCGACCCGGGCGTCCTTGAGCGCCTGGACGACGTCGACCGGCTGCTCGTCCGACTCCTCGATGATCTCGCGGTAGTACGTGCCCAGCCCGTCGAACGTCGGGCCACGCTGCACGGTGACACCGAGCGGCGGCACGTCGCAGATCTTGATCGTGTTGTTCTCGGAGGCGACGATGGCCTCCGAAAGGTCACGGCCGACCTTCTTGGCGTCCACGTCGAAGGCCGCGACGAACTCCACGTCGCCGACGTGGTAGTCGCCGAACCGCACGTGCATGAGGCCCGGCACACGGCTGCCCGGATCCGCGTCCTTGTAGTAGTGGACGCCCTGCACCAGCGATGAGGCGCAGTTGCCCACACCGACGATGGCTACGCGCACCGAACCCATAGCACTCGCTCCTTTACCTATCTGCCTCGGGCGTGTCCGCCCTCTGGGTCTCTTCCTGTACGGCTTGCGCGGGATCCGGGGGGTGATCCCCCTCGCCGGGAGCCGATCGGCTCCGTCGTTCCGAGTCGATGAGCTCGTTGAGCCAGCGGACCTCGCGCTCGACCGACTCCAGCCCGTGGCGCTGGAGCTCAAGCGTGTAGCTGTCCAGGCGCTCTCTCGTACGGGCGAGAGCCTCGCGGACACGGTCGAGTCGTTCCTCCAGGCGGCTGCGGCGGCCCTCCAGGATGCGCAGGCGCACCTCCGCCTCCGTATGGCGGAAGAAGGCGAAGTGGATGCCGAAGCTCTCGTCCTCCCAGGAGGACGGGCCCGACTGGCTGAGCAGCTCCTGCAACCGCTCCTTCCCCTCCGCTGTGATCTTGTACACGATCTTCGACCTGCGGCCGAGAACCGTGTCCTCAGGAGGCTCCTCCTCGGCGATGAGGCCCTCGTTCAGCAGGCCCCTGAGGCAGGGATACAGCGAGCCATAGGAGAACGCACGGAACATGCCGAGCAGCGTGTTGAGCCGTTTGCGCAGCTCGTAGCCGTGTAGCGGCGTTTCGTGCAGCGATCCCAGGACGGCGAGCTCCAGCACACCTCCACGAGAGCCCGTCACTGGAACCACCTCCTGTGTCCGACCGATGTATCGACTCGATACATCCGCAGGATACGTCGGGGCGTCATATATGGCAACGGGTCAACGGTTGGGCAAGATTTGGCAAAGGGCCGTAATCTGGCCGTATGTGGTCACAGCGGTCGGTCGTGGACTACGGCCTCGCGAAGCGGGCGGCCGTGCAGTCCGTCCGCACCGGCCGCATGCGGGCACGGGAGGTGTGCGACGCACACCCTTATCTGCTGCGCGCGGCTCGGTTCCACGGAGAGCCCACGAGCCGCATCTGCCCCATATGTGAACGAATGAACGTGACCAACGTCACATACGTATATGGGGACGAACTAGGACGGGCGGCCGGCCAGGCGAAAGGGCTGGCCGAGCTCAGCGCGATGGCTCGGGAATACCGCGAATTCCGGGTCTACGTGGTGGAGGTCTGCCAAGGTTGTTCCTGGAACCACCTGGCGGTGTCGTTCGTCCTCGGAACAGCCGATCCCCCGGGCCCTTCTTCGTAGGCGACCTCCACCTCCAGGAGGACCGCCCGCCGGCCTGCCGGCCGACGTCGATTCATTCCCCGAAACACCTGACGAGGACGCGTGACTAACAGCAGCTACGGACCGGAGCCGACCGGCCGTCCCGAGGACGCCTCGGGCTCCGGTGGATCATCCCGCCCTGGGCGCCGTCGTCGCTCGGCCCGGGAATCCGACGAGTACGGCGAGCCCGCTCTGCCGCGACAGCCCGGCAGGGGCCCGGCTCCGCAGTCGCCGCGCGATGCCCGGCCCGCAGGACCGGAGCAGCGCCGACGGGAGGCCGCGGCCTTCGAGGACACCGCGGCGATGAACGCGGTGCCCCCGGGCCCGCCGCAGAGACCGGCACAGGGACCCCAGCAGGGACCTCAGCAGGGACCTCGCGGACCGATGGGCCGGGACCCGCGTTACGCCGCCGGTCCCGCCGGTCTCGGTGGTCCCGGCCGCCCCGGCGTCCCCGGCGCCGACGAGCGCACCCAGGCGATGGGCATGCCGGCGGGTGGCCGCCGCGGGGATGCCGACGGGCAGAGCACCGAGGCGATCCAGACCGGCGGCCGTCGCCGCAGGCCCCCGGCCCGGGGCGGTCGCGGCCCCGGCGGCCCGGGTGGACCGGGCGGCCCCGAAGGGCCCGGCGGGCGCGGCCCGCGGGACCCGCGCGACTTCGACGACTTCGACGAGGACGACGAGAAGCCGCGCCGTACGGGCTGGAAGCGCTTCCTGCCGAGCTGGAAGATCCTCGTGGCGGCCTTCACCGTGCTGGCCGTCGGCACCTTCGGCATGATCGCGGTGGCGTACGCCAACACCCCGACGCCGACCGCGACCCAGGCGGACGCGATCGCCGAAGGCAGCGCCATCTACTACAACGACGGCAAGACGCTGATCGCCAAGGTCGGCACCCCGCGCGTCATCGTGAACGACATCAAGAAGGTGCCGCGGCACGTCCAGGACGCCGTCATCGCGATCGAGAACAAGACCTTCCGCGACGACTCCGGCATCTCCATCCCCGGCATGGTCCGGTCGGTCTGGATGACCGCGACCGGCCAGCAGCTCCAGGGCGCCTCGACGATCACCCAGCAGATGGCCCGCAACTACTACGACGGCCTCAGCCAGGAAGTCTCGATCAAGCGGAAGTTCAAGGAGATCTTCGTCGCGGTCAAGCTCGACCAGGAGATGACCAAGGATCAGATCCTGCTGCAGTACCTCAACACGGTGAACTTCGGGCGCGCGTACGGCATCGAGGCCGCCGCGATGGCGTACTTCAAGAAGCACGTCGATCAGCTCACCCCGGAGCAGGGCGCCTATCTCGCCGCGCGCATCCAGACGCCGGCGCTGGACGCCGACTCCCCGCAGCTGCAGGGCCGGTTCAAGGATGTCATCAACGCCATGGCGGCCCTCGACCCGGCCAAGTACGGCAAGCTGCCGGGCACGGCCAAGTTCCCCAAGCCCGTCAAGGAGAGCAACGCCAACTACCTCGGCGGCCTCAAGGGCTACATGGTCATCCAGGTGCTGCAGGAGCTGAAGACCCGGATGAACCTGTCGCCCGACCAGGTCAGGAGCGGCGGCTACAAGATCATTTCGACTTTCGACAAGAGGCTCATGCAGGCCGCCAAAAAGGCGGTGACCGCCACCACCTCCACCATGTCGAAGGAGTTCCACGCCGGTCTGGCCGCCGTGGATCCCCAGACTGGGCGTGTGCTCGCGTTCTATGGCGGCAACGACTACGTCAAGGACCCCTGGAACGAGCCGTTCGACTCCAAGAAGCAGGCCGCCTCGGCGTTCAAGCCGTACGTGCTGGCCGCTTGGCTGGACGCCGGCTACAGCCTGAACAGCTGGCTGCCCGGCAACCAGACCGTGCCCAAGGAACTGCCGGGCCAGGCGAAGGGCGGTATCACCAACGGCCACTCGGTGCCCGCCGCCATCAACGCCATCTATGCGACCTCGCACTCGATCAACACGGCGTTCGCCTCGATGGCGTACAAGCTCGACGAGGCGAACGGCACGATCGGGCAGCTCAGCGCGGTGAAGCAGATCGCGGAGGAGGCCGGCCTCGACAAGGGCCGGCTGGAGAACGACATCAAGGAGCACAAGTACCAGTTCTCCATCGGCAGCGCCCTGGTCACCCCCGTCGAGCAGGCCGCCGGTTACTCGATCTTCGCCAACGAGGGCAAACACGTCGATTACCACGTCGTCAAGGAGGTCCGGAAGGACAAGGAGGTCGTGATCGCCGAGCGGCGTGAGGTCAAGCAGGTGATCACGCCCGAGGCGGCGGCCGACTCCGTGGCGGCGATGGAGGAGGTCCTCAAGTCGGGCACGGCGGCGGGCAAGGGTATCGGCCGCCCGGCCGCCGGCAAGACCGGCACCAACAACGACGAGAAGGAAGCCTGGTTCGTCGGCTTCACCCCGCAGTTGTCGGTCGCGGTCGGCATGTACCGCGAGCAGTGCGTGACGAAGAGCGGCAAGACCGTGCAGCCGCTGTACTCCAACTGCCCGACCACCCCCGGGGGGAAACCGAGCAAGAAGTACGGCCCCAACAACCCGTACACCCATGTCAAGGAGGTGTCGCTGGGCTTCGAGGGCGCCGGCCCGCCGACCACGATCTGGCGGACGTTCATGATGGAGGCGCTCGCCGGCAAGCCGGTCGAGCAGTTCCCGCAGAAGGCCGGGCTGGGCACCCCGGAGAACATCGTGCCGAGCCCGACGCCGACGCCGAGCCCGGAACCGGACGACGGCGGGTTCCCCAACGACATCCCGAACGACTTCCTCGACGACAACGGCTGCTACGACGGCGGCCCGGGATGTGACAACGGCCACGGTGGCGGCCGGGGCTTCGGCGACGACCCGGGCCAGGGCGGCCAGGACGGCGGCCCAGGAGCCGGCAACGACGTCCCGCTGAACATCCCCGCGGCGATGCCCTCCGGGCCCGGCGCCGGCAAGGACGGCAGCGGCGCCTGAGCCTCGCTCAAGCACTCCCGAAGGGCCCGTGGCGACCTCCGCCGCGGGCCCTTCCGGTTGGCGGAGTCGCCAATCCGAGGCGTTGGATGGTGCAATACCGAGCATGACGACCCGGACCACGAACGACTCCGCCCCGCTGCCCGGGGTCGCCGCGCGGGCGGTGCCGTACCTGCCTCTCGGGCTTCTCGCGGGGCTCGGCGCCGTTCTCGCGTACCTGTGGAAGTATCCCTGCCGGTTCGGCGGGGCCTGGAACGGCGGTGTCGGGCAGTTCACCAACTTCTGCTACACCGACATCTATCCGCTGTTCTGGGCGGAGAAGCTCAACGAGGGCAAGGTCCCCTACGTCGACTACCCCGTCGAATACCCGGTCGGCATCGGCGGGATCATGGAGTTCGCCCGTCGGCTCGCGGGCGGCGACGGGATCGTGTTCTACGACGTCACCGTCGTCCTCATGGGAATCTCGCTGGTCGCGGGCGTGCTGCTGACGGCCGCGCTGGCCGGCCCGGCCCGCCGCTGGGACGCCCTCTGGTACGCCGTCGGCCCGGCCGTCATCCTCACCGCGTACATCAACTGGGACCTGGCCGCGGGGGCGCTGGCGCTCGGCGGCCTGCTTGCCTGGGCCAAGGACCGGCCGTGGCTCGCGGGCGTGCTGCTGGCCCTCGCCGTGGCCACGAAGTTCTACCCGCTCATGTTCTTCGGCGCGTTGTTCCTGCTCACGGCACGTACGGCCAAGTGGGTGCCGTTCCTGAAGACGGCGGCCGCGGCGGCGTTCACGTGGCTGCTGGTGAACGTGCCGATCATGCTGGTCAACTTCGAGGGCTGGAAGCGGTTCTACGCGTTCAGCAGCGAGCGCGGCGCCGACTGGGGCGGGCTGTGGTTCTTCTTCCAGAAGACCCAGTGGTTCGGCATGGAAAGGCCCGGCTTCCTGGCCTTTCTCGGTGACCCGGAGAAGCTGAACACCATGGCCATGGCCGCGCTGGCGGTGCTGCTGCTGGGCGTCGCCGTGCTGGCGCTCGCCGCGCCGCGCCGGCCGCGCCTGATGCAGCTGTGCTTCCTCGCCCTGGCCGCCTTCATGATCACCAACAAGGTGTGGTCGCCGCAGTACGTCCTGTGGCTGGTGCCGTTCGCGGTGCTGGCCAGGCCCAGGTGGGGCGCGCTGGCCGCCTGGCAGGTCGCCGAGTGCTGGTACTTCTTCTCGATCTGGCTCTACCTGGTCACCCAGACCGGCGAACCCGCCCTCGGCATCGGCGACGACTCGTACTTCCTGTCGGTCTGGGCCCGGGCGCTGACCATCGTCATCCTCATGGCGCTCGTCGTCCGCGACATCCTGCGGCCCGAGCACGACGTCGTACGCCAGGCGGACGCCGACGACCCGTCGGGCGGGGTCTTCGACGGCGCCGAGGACCGCCTCGTACTGCGCCGTTCGCTCCTCGCGCGGGGCGCGCGGCAGCAGCCGGAGACGGTGTGAAGCCCTGAAACTTACATCGGATTTGGCACCCCTCGCGGCGCGGCCGGGAGCCGTCCGAGCCGAGGCATCGCGTACCGTCGCGTGAGAGTGTGTGCGACGAACGGGGGAGACGGCGATGCGCCGGAGGCCGCCATGGCTCCTGCTGCTGGTCTGGACGGCGACCCGGGGAGCGCTCCTCCTCGTCGCGACACAGACCATCCCGACAGGGCACGGCGAGGCCTTCAGCAACGACGTCACGCTCTACCGCGACTGGTCCGACGTCCTGGCCGAGGGGGAGTTCCCGGCGGGTGACGAGAAGTGGCAGTACCCGCCGTTCGCGGCGCTGCCGCTGCTCGCCCCCCGCCTGCTGCCGCTGGATTACCACGTCGCCTTCTCGCTGCTGGCGCTGCTGTGCGACCTCGCGATCCTGCTCCTGCTGTGGCGGTTCTCAGCCTCGCGGTCCTCGGGCCCGCGGCACGGCGGCGGCCGTACGGGCCCGTGGGCGTGGACCGTCGGCGCGGCCCTGCTCGGCCCGGTGCTCCTCGCCCGGTACGACCTCATGGTCACGCTCGTGGCGGTGCTGGCGCTGACGACGTCGGCCGGCCCGGCGGTGCGCGGGACGCTGATCGGCGTCGGGCTCCTGGTGAAGGCGTGGCCGGTCGCGCTGCTCGCCGGCCTGCGGCGCTGGCGCGAACTGCTGACCGCGTCCGGACTCACGCTCGTCGTCGCCGTGGCGGGATGCGGCGTGACCGCCCTGGTCGTGCCGCACGCACTGGATTTCCTGACCGCGCAGGAGGAGCGGGGCCTGCAGATCGAGTCGCTGGCCGCCACGCCGTTCGCGCTCGCCCGGGCCCTCGGCTGGTGGGACGGCTACGCCACCTACAAGCACGGCGCGATGGAGGTCGTGGGCCCCGGCGCGAACGCCGCGGCACTGCTGAGCCTGGCCGCCACCCCGGTGGCGCTGGCTCTGGTCGGCGTGTGGTGGCTGCGCGCGGCCCCGAGCCCGCGGTCGTACCACGACGCCGCGCTCACCACCGTGCTCTTCCTGGTCGCCACCAGCCGGGTGCTGTCGCCGCAGTATCTCGTGTGGGTGGTCGGCATCGCCGCCGTCATCCTGTCGGTGCGGCGCGACCGGCCCGGCCCGACGCAGCGGCCGGCCGCCCTGCTCGTCCTGGTCGCCGCCCTGCTGACGGGGATCATGTACCCCTGGATGGAGCTGGACTACAGCTGGACGGGCGCCCTGCCGGGGACGCTCGTGCTGGTCGTGCGCAATCTCGTCGTCCTGGCCGCGGCGGTCACGTCGTACGTGCAGTTGTGGCGCGCCACGCGCAAGCCCGGACGGGTGCGGGGCGTGTGGGACCTTCGGACAGCCGTACCCACTGCCTGAGGTTCTCAATCCGCAGAGTTGTCCACAGGGTGTGGACGAACGTCTACAGGTGCTTGCGCAGGTACGCGATGTCGTCGGCCTGGCCCTCAAAGGGCGTCTCGACCACGATCGGCGCCCCGGCCGTCCGGCAGACCTCCAGGATCAACTCGGGGTCGATCTGCCCGCTGCCGAGATTGGCGTGCCGGTCGGCGCCGGAGTCGAAGGCGTCCCGCGAGTCGTTGCAGTGGATGAGGTCGATGCGGCCGGTGATCGCCTTCACCCGCTCCACGAGCCCGGCGAGCTCCTCGCCGCCCGCGTGGAAGTGGCAGGTGTCCAGGCAGAAGCCGACGACCGAAGGATCGGGGGCGCCGGCCGTCACGGCGTCCCACAGCCGGGCGATGCGCTCCAGCCTGCGCGCCATCGCGTTGCCGCCGCCGGCCGTGTTCTCGATCAGCACCGGGATCGGGCACTCGGTGCGCTCGAAGACCTTGCGCCAGTTGTCGAAGCCGGTCTGCGGGTCGTCGCCGGCGTTGACGTGCCCGCCGTGGACGATCAGGCCCTTGGCGCCGATGGCCGCCGCCGCCTTCAGGTGCGCGTCGAGCAGCTTGCGGCTCGGAATGCGGATGCGGTTGTTCGCCGTGGCCACGTTGATGACGTACGGCGCGTGCACGTAGACGTCCACGTCCGACGCGCGCAGGGCGTCGGCGGTGGCGGGTGTCGCGGGGCTCTTCCACCCCTGGGGGTCGCCGAGGAAGAACTGCACCACGTCGGCGTCGCGGGCGGCCGCGTGCGCGAGCGGGTCGTCCTGGTCGACGTGGGCCCCGATCCGCGGGCGGGCGCCGATGTGGCTGTCCATGCCGTTCCTCCAACTGCTTGCCTGGATGAGAGGGGGGCCGCCGACGCGAAGGGCGAACTCTAGGCGCTCTCCAAGAGCGTTTCAAGAGGGCGCGCTGTTTCAGAGGCGCGAATCAGGGCAGTCGCGTCTCACGCGCCCCCAGAACCCGCGCGCGATACTACTTCGTCCTCAAGGAGACGAGCATGAGATATCGCTTAGGCAGCTTCCTCCTTCTCATCTACATCCTCGTCGGGCTCTACGTGGCCTGGGTCCACGACTACATCACCCCCACTCTCCTCAGGCAGGTCGCGCAGGCCCTGATCGCGGTCTTCCTGTGGTTCCTCGTGCTGCTCGGCGTCGACCTGCACATCGGCGGCTGAGCCACCGCTTCTCAGCCGCGCAGTGAGAATCCGCGGGGGAAGAAGCCGCCGTGCGCAATCCCCAGCGCGGCGCCGACGAACGACCCCACGACCCCCACGATGATCAGCGCGCGCTGTCTCGTGGTCGACGAGACGAACTGGGCGTACAGTCCGCCCCAGAACCCGATCGCGCCCACCCACGACGCGATCATGTGGGCCATCACGATGAAGCCCGTGACGAACGCCACCAGGCCGCACACGAGCGTCGCGATCGTCATCGCGTTCTCCGCCGGGTGCGGCCTGCCGTCCGTGTTCAACGTGAGGTGGACGGGGTGCCCTCTTTTTCGGCCGACGGCGTCTGGCATCGCCTACCCCCTCTCCGACCTCCAGTTTCGCTCTTCGGAACGGGCGAGGCCAAGTGGCTGGTAGCCTTATTCGACTGCGTCTGATAAGGGCCGGGGGCATCGCCGTCCGGCCGAAGCGCAGGGTCCTCCTGTCACGGCAAGGCGTCGTGACCGCAAGAGTCCAGAGGAGGTTGGATCACTCATGCGTCGCTACGAGATGATGGTCATTCTCGACCCGTCCCTCGACGAGCGCACCGTGCAGCCGTCGCTCGACCAGTTCCTCACTGTCGTCCGCAACGACGGCGGCACTGTGGAGAAGGTCGACGTCTGGGGCCGTCGCCGCCTGTCCTACGACATCGCCAAGAAGTCCGAGGGCATCTACGCCGTGGTCGACCTGACCGCCGAGCCCGCCACCGTGAAGGAGCTGGACCGCCAGCTCAACCTGAACGAGGGCATCCTCCGCACCAAGGTCATCCGCCCCGAGCTTCACTGAGCTCAACTGGCAGAACCCCGAAGCCCGGCGGTTTGTCGGGCCCGGGCCGTACTCTGAGCCCTTGACGGCTCAGCTGACGGGATAGGAAGGCGAAAGCGACCGATGGCAGCAGGCGACACACAGATCACCATCGTCGGCAACCTTGTCGACGACCCGGAGCTGCGCTTCACCCCGACGGGGCAGGCCGTGGCCCGGTTCCGCATCGCGTCCACTCCGCGGTTTCTCGACAAACAGACCAACGAGTGGAAGGACGGCGAGGGCCTGTTCCTCACCTGCAACGTCTGGCGGCAGGCGGCGGAGAACGTCGCCGAGAGCCTCCAGCGCGGCATGCGGGTGATCGTGCAGGGACGGCTGCGCCAACGGTCGTACGAGACCAAGGAAGGCGAGAAGCGCACGGTCTACGAGGTCGAGGTCGACGAGGTCGGCCCCTCGCTGCGCAACGCCACGGCGAAGGTCAACAAGACCACGCGCCAGGGCGGTGGTGGCGGCGGCGGCTTCGGCGGCCCGGCGAACGACCCGTGGGCGACCGCGGCGCCCGCTCCCCAGGGGGGCTTCGGCGGCGGCGGTGGCTTCGGCGGCCCGCAGGGCGGTGGCGGCTTCGGCGGCGACTTCAGCGACGAGCCGCCCTTCTAGGTCGGGCCCTTCCGGTCCCACCCACTGTAAACACAACCGAGCGACCATTCCCGCTTCATGCGGGGCTCTGAGAGGAGCACCACGATGGCGAAGCCGGCGATTCGCAAACCCAAGAAGAAGGTTTGCCTTTTCTGCCACGACAAGATCTCCTACGTCGACTACAAGGACACGGGGCTGCTGCGGAAGTTCATCTCCGACCGCGGCAAGATCCGTGCCCGCCGGGTGACGGGCAACTGCACCCAGCACCAGCGCGACGTGGCGACCGCTATCAAGAACGCCCGTGAGATGGCCCTGCTGCCGTACACGAGCACCGCGCGCTGAGAAAGGAGACTCAGGACAAATGAAGCTCATCCTCACCACTGAGGTCTCCGGCCTCGGCGCCCCCGGCGACATCGTCGAGGTCAAGGACGGCTACGGCCGCAACTACCTCATTCCCCGTGGCTTCGCCATTCGGTGGACCCGCGGCGCCGAGTCGCAGATCGCCTCGCTGAAGAAGGCGCGTGCGGCCCGCGAGATCCGTGACCTGGGCTCCGCCAAGGAGGTCGCCGGCCAGCTCGGCGCCCTCAAGGTGCGGCTCAAGACCCGCGCGGGCGAGTCGGGCCGGCTGTTCGGCTCGGTCACGACCGGCGACATCGCCGAGGCCGTCAAGGCCGCCGGCGGTCCGCAGCTCGACCGCCGCCGCATCGAGATCGGCAACGCGATCAAGAGCGTCGGCACCCACAAGGTGAGCGTCCGGCTGCACCCGGAGGTCGCCGCCACCGTCGACATCGAGGTGGTCGCGGGCTGACACCCGTCGCAGTCCGTCGAGGGCCCTTCTCCGTACGCCGGAGAGGGGCCCTTCGCGGTTCTTCCCCGCAGGACGCGGGCGGCGAGGCGATTCACCCCAGGTAAACAAGGGTTATACGGAACGCTAGTATCTTGCCGTCCGATTCAGCGGATTTCGTGGTAAGTCCCCCCGATGGAGGCTGTGATGCGCCGTCCTACTCTCCTGCTGGCGTCCGGTGCCCTTGTGCTGGCGGCCGCCGCCTGCGCACCGGCGAACGACACCTCCACCACCGCGAGCGGCGCCGCGAGTCCGGCCGGTTCCGCGGCCGCGAACGCGTGCGCGAAGGAGAACCTGAAGCTCACCACTGCCGGCAAGCTCACGATCGGCACCGACAAGCCGGCGTACGAGCCGTGGTTCAAGGATGACGACCCCTCCAACGGCCAGGGCTTCGAGAGCGCGGTCGCCTACGCGGTGGCCGAGAAGATGGGCTTCACCAAGGACGAGGTCGCCTGGGCGGTCGTGCCGTTCGACTCGTCGTTCGCCCCCGGGCCCAAGCAGTTCGACTTCGACGTCAACCAGATCTCCATCACCGCCAGCCGGGCCAAGGCCGTCGACTTCAGCCAGGGCTACTACACGGTCAAGCAGGGCGTGGTGGCCCTCGACGGTACGAAGTTCGCCTCCGCCACGAGCCTCGCCGAGCTCAAGGACGCCAAGATCGGCGTCCAGGCCGGCACCACCGCGCTGGAGGCGGTGCGGTCGGTCATCCAGCCCGCCAAGGACCCGAGCGTGTTCAACCAGCAGGTCGACGCGGTCAACGCGCTGAAGAACAAGCAAATCGACGCCATCGTCGTCGACCTGCCGACCGCCTTCTACGTCACCGCCGCCCAGGTGGAGGGCTCGAAGATCGTCGGTCAGTTCGCCGCGAACAGCGGCGAGCCGGAGGAGTTCGGCCTGCTGTTCCAGAAGGGCAGCCCGCTGGTGAGCTGCGTCGACAAGGCGCTCGGCGAGCTCAAGTCGTCCGGTGAGCTGGCGCAGATCGAGAGCCAGTGGCTGACCGCCGCCGCCGGCGCGCCGGAGCTGAAGTGACCGACGGGCAATCCGCCGCGTCGCCGGGGATGCCGGAGCACGCCGAGTCGCCCGTGTGGGTGAAGAGCGAGCGGCAGCGTCGCCGGGAGGCGGACCTGCGCGGCCGGGCACGGCGGTCGGTCTCGATCGCCACCGCGTCCACGATCGTCGTGGTGGTCGCCCTGGTCGCCGGGATCACCTCGTCGCCGGGGTGGCCGCGGGTGCAGGAGACCTTCCTCAGCCCCGAGGCGTTCGTCGCCGCGCTGCCCGACGTGCTGCGCGGGTTCCTGCTCAACATCAAGATGTTCCTCATCGCCGAGGTGTTCATCCTGGTGCTGGGGCTCCTCGTGGCGGTGGTCCGGGGCCTGCGGGCGCCGGTGTTCTTCCCGCTGCGCGCGCTGGCCGTGCTCTACACGGACGTGTTCCGCGGCGTCCCGACCATCCTGCTCATCTACCTGGTCGGGTTCGGCATCCCGGCGCTCCAGTTGCAGGGCGCGCCGAGTGACCCCGTGACGCTCGGCATCATCGCGCTCGTGCTGTCGTACGGCGCGTACGTCGCGGAGGTGTTCCGGGCGGGTATCGAGTCGGTGCACCCGAGCCAGCGGGCGGCGGCGCGGTCGCTGGCGTTGACGCAGGGCCAGACCATGCGCCATGTGGTGCTGCCGCAGGCCGTGCGCCGGGTGGTCCCGCCCCTGCTCAACGACTTCGTGTCCCTGCAGAAGGACACCGCGCTGGTCTCCGTGCTCGGCCCGCTGGAGGCGCTGCGGCAGGCGCAGATCCACAAGGACCTCGACTTCAACTTCACCCCCTACCTCGCCGCCGCGCTGCTGTTCATCCTGCTGACGGTGCCGATGGCGAGGTTCACCGACCATCTCGCCGCGCGGGCCGCCCGGCGCAGAACGGGAGGCGGCACGGCATGAGCCTGCTCACGATCGAGGGCGTCTGGAAGCACTACCACGGGCTGAGCGTGCTGCGCGGGATCGACCTGGAGGTCGCGCCGCACGAGGTCGTCTGCCTGATCGGGGCGTCCGGCTCGGGCAAGTCGACGCTGCTGCGCTGCGTCAACCTGCTGGAGACGATCGACGACGGCGCCATCTACCTCGACGACACCGAGATCACCGACGTCCGGGCCGATGCGGACGACGTCCGCCGCCGCATCGGGATGGTGTTCCAGGCCTACAACCTGTTCCCGCACATGACCGTGCTCGACAACATCACGCTCGCACCCCGCAAGGTGCACGGCGTGCGCCCCGAGAAGGCCGAGGCCAGGGCACGGGAGCTGCTCGACCGGTTCGGGCTGGCCGACAAGGCGGGGGAGTATCCCGACCGCCTGTCCGGCGGTCAGCAGCAGCGGGTGGCCGTCATCCGCGCGGTCGCGACCGACCCCCGCCTGCTCCTGCTCGACGAGGTCACCTCCGCGCTCGACCCCACGCTGGTCACCGAGGTGCTCGGGGTGATCCGCGAGCTGAAGGAGACCGGGATGACGATGATCCTGGCCACCCACGAGATGGGCTTCGCCCGCGACATCGCCGACACCGTGTGTTTCCTGGAGGGCGGCGTGCTGCTGGAGAGCGGTCCGCCCGAGCAGATCTTCAGCGCGCCGGAGCACCCCCGCACCCGGGCGTTCCTCCAGCGCGTCTTGGAGGCCCGCCGCATGTGACGTCAGGCGGCCGCCCGCGAGGCGCCGGTGACCATCCAGGCGGTGCCGTACGCGCGGCGGGCGAGCGTGACGAGCCGGGCGGCCATCCAGGCGCCCAGCGCGAGCCACAGGCCGACCAGGCTGCCGGCGACGGCGGCGAACGGCAGGTAGGCCAGCGTCGTCCACAGCCCCGCCCAGGCCAGGTAGCGCTGGTCGCCCGCCCCGATGAGGACCCCGTCCAAGACGAACACGACGCCCGCGACCGGCTGCAGGAGCGCGACCGGCCACAGCACGGCGAGCAGCTCGGCGGCCGCCTCGCCCTGCGCGTCGAACAGGGCCGGGACCAGCGGGCGCGCCAGCAGGACCGCCCCGCAGAAGGCGACGCCGCACGCGACGCCCCACATGACCATGCGCCGGGTGGCCGCACGGGTGCCCTCGGTGTCGCCCGCGCCCAGCGCGCGGCCCGTGATGGCCTGCCCCGCGATGGCGATGGCGTCCAGGGCGAAGGCGAGGAACGTCCAGATCCGGGCGGCGATCGTGTGTGCGCCGATCTGGTCGTCGCCCATGCGGGTCGCGAGCCCGGTGGCGACGAGCAGCACGGCCTGCAGGCATGCCGTACGGACGATCAGGGCGAACCCGGCAGTGCCGGCGGCCCGCACCCCGGCGAGGTCGGGCAGCAGCGAGGCGCCGTGCGCGCGGGCGGTCCGCACGACGATCGCGAGGTACGTCGCGGCGGCGAGGGACTGGGCAACGACCGTGCCCCAGGCCGACCCGGCGATCCCCCAGCCCAGGCCGAGGACGAACCAGATGTTGAGCAGGCCGTTGAGCGCGAACGACGCGACGGACACGGCCAGCGGCGTACGGGTGTCCTGCAGCCCGCGCAGGACGCCGGTGCCGGCGAGGATCAGCAGCATGCCGGGGGTGCCCAGGAGGCTGATGCGCAGATAGGTGACGGCCTGCGCGGCGAGCTCGCCCGTCGCTCCGAACAGGTGTACGATAAACGGAGCAAGAGGCCAGCACGCCACGCTGACGGCCAGACCGATGATCGCGGCCAGCCACAGGCCGTCCATCCCCTGGCGCATCGCCTGCCTGACGTCCCCCGCCCCCAGCCGCCGTGCGACCGCGGCCGTGGTGGCGTACGCGAGGAACACGCACAGCCCGACGAGAGCGGACAGGGCCGCGCTGGCCACGCCGAGAGCGCCGAGCGCAGGATCGGGGAGGTGGCCGACGATGGCGGAGTCGGTGAGCAGGAAGAGCGGCTCGGCTACCAGTGCCCCGAATGCCGGGATCGCGAGCCTGAGGATCTCCCTGTCGCGGGCACGGCCGTGTCCCGTTCCGGAGGTAAGTGGCATAAGCCTATTTTGCGGCTTACGGAGCGATGCTCGATCGGTATCAAAAACTTCGGTGAGTTTCTTCCTTCCACAGGCCGTGGATACCGAAATCCCTGGTGGGAGCGGACTTTCGTGATGCGGCCACATCTCTGTCCACAGGATCGTCCCCAGGGTTTTCACATGTCCCACGCACGGACTGCACACGTTGTCCACAGGGTTGTCCACTGGTCAAGTTGCCGCGCACCCCTGCGCTTGGGGAGACTTGCGCACCGGGCTGGTGATGCTGTGACCACCGGGCAGGGGGTGTGAGGTGAGCGTGCTCGACTTCCCGGGGGGACCGGGAGGCTCCGATTCGATGTTCGAGCGGACGCCGCCGCACAACATCGAGGCCGAGCAGTCGGTCCTGGGCGGCATGCTGCTGTCCAAGGACGCCATCGCCGACGTGATCGAGGTGCTGCGCGCCGACGACTTCTACCGGCCCGCCCACCAGATCGTCTTCGAAGTGATCACCGACCTGTACGGCCGGGGCGAGCCCGCCGACTCGGTGACCGTCTTCGACGAGTTGCAGAAGCGCGGCGAGGTCGCCCGCGTCGGCGGCGGCGCCTACCTGCACACGCTGACCGCGATCGTGCCCACCGCCGCGAACGCCGGCTACTACGCGAAGATCGTCCGGGAGCAGGCCGTCCTGCGCCGCCTCATCGAGGCCGGCACCCGCATCGTCTCCTACGGGTACGGCGGCCAGGGCGAGGAGGTCGACGACCTGGTCGACCGCGCACAGGCCGAGATCTACAAGGTCACCGAGCGCCGCACCTCCGAGGACTATCTTCCGCTGGCGGAGATCATGCCGGCGGCGCTGGACGAGATCGAGGCCATCGGCAGCCGCGGCGGCCAGATGGTCGGCGTCCCGACCGGCTTCCAGGACCTCGACGCCCTGACCAACGGCCTCCACCCCGGCCAGATGATCGTCGTGGCCGCCCGACCTGCGATCGGAAAAAGCACACTAGGTCTGGATTTCGCCCGATCCGCGGCGATCAAGCATGGGATGACCACGGTTGTCTTCTCGCTGGAAATGTCGCGCAACGAGATCACCATGCGTCTGCTGTCGGCCGAGGCGCGGGTGGCGCTGCACACCATGCGTTCGGGCATGATGAGCGACGACGACTGGACGCGGATGGCCCGCCGCATGGGCGAGGTCGCCGAGGCGCCGCTGTTCATCGACGACTCCCCGAACATGTCGATGATGGAGATCCGGGCGAAGTGCCGCCGCCTGAAGCAGCGTCACGACCTGCGCTTCGTGATCGTCGACTATCTCCAGCTCATGAGCTCGCCCAAGAAGACCGAGAGCCGCCAGCAGGAGGTCTCCGAGCTGTCCCGGGCCCTGAAGCTGCTGGCCAAGGAGCTGGAGGTGCCGGTCATCGCGATCTCCCAGCTCAACCGTGGTCCCGAGCAGCGTACGGACAAGCGTCCACAGGTGTCGGACCTGCGTGAATCGGGCTCCATCGAGCAGGACGCCGACATGGTCATCCTGCTGCACCGGGAGGACGCGTACGAGCGGGAGTCGCCGCGTGCGGGCGAGGCGGACCTGATCGTGGCCAAGCACCGTAACGGTCCGACGGCCACGGTCACGGTGGCCTTCCAGGGCCACTACAGCCGCTTCGTGGACATGGCCACCCACTGACGACAGGCCGACCCGCCGGCGTCCGGACGCGGCGCACACGGCCCGGTAGGCCACGTCGGCCCGGTAGGCACGCCACTCGGCCCTGGTGAGCGAGCGTGCGGCCGGAGGCCAGGCCCCCGGCCTCGCCGCCCGTGACTGCCTGAGCTCGCGGAGGCGTCGTGTCCTCCAGAGCCGAAGCGTCTGGTCGAGGCCGAGGGAGGCCGCGGGCTCCGTGGAAAATCGTCACTCGGCCGCGGTGTGCCCGGCTTTCTGCTGCTCCAGCGCCGCCACCCGGGCGGCCGCCCACTCGGCCCAGTCGCGCTGCGCGGCGGTCAGGCGCAGGCCCCACTCCAGGGCGATGTCGCCGTACAGGCGCAGTGCGTCGTCGCCCTCGCTGATGACGAACTCGCGGATGCCGCGGAGTTGGTCGTGCTCGTGGACGGCCCGTTCGGCCAGCCGCTCCAGGTAGCCGCGGGCGGCGTCGGAGCCGACCTGGTCGAGGAAGAAGACGCGCAGCAGCATGTCGCTGCGCCGGGTCTGGTTGGGCGGCACCTCGACCAGCCAGTGGCACAGCTCGGTGTGGCCCTCCTCGGTGATCTCGTACTCCTTGCGCCCGCGCGGGCCCTCCGCGACGACCCGCACCAGGCCCTCCTTGGACAGCCGGCCGAGCTCGGCGTAGAGCTGGCTCTGGGTGGCGGGCCAGACGCTGGCCAGGGAGATCTCGAAGGTCTTCAGCAGGTCGTACCCGCTGGCGGGCCCGGCCGACAGCAGGCCGAGCATGGCATGACGAAGGCTCATGGGTCCGATCGTACATTCCTGTGTTGACATGTCGCGAGTGGAGGTTCTACTTTCGACATGTCACTCATGGAACGTCGTTGAAGGAACCTCCCGTGCTCCGTTACGTCCTCACCTTCCTCCCCTGGATCGCCTTCGCCGTCCTCAGCACGAACGGCGAGGCCAGAGTCGGAGCCGCGGCCGCGCTCCTCGTCTCGGTCGTGCTGCTCGCGGCCGACCGCCGGGCGGGGCGCGGCTGGGACGAGATGGTCATCGAGCTCAGCTCGGGGGTCTTCTTCGCCGGTCTCACGCTCACCGCGTTCACGGTCTCGCCGGCGCCCTTCGGCGAGTACGGCCCGGCCGTGTCGGTGGCCTGGCTGGCCCTCACCGCCTGGGGGTCGCTGGCCATCGGCAAGCCGTTCACACTGGGCATCGCCCGCCGGACCACCCCCGCCGAGGTGCACGCGACCCCGCTGTTCTACCGGGTCAACGCCGTCATCACCGCCGTGTGGGCCGTCGGGTTCACGCTGAACGCGGCCGGTCTCGCCCTGCTGTTCGCCCTGGCCCCGCACGCCACCGCCGCGATCATCGCGGTGAAGGTCTGCGGCTTCGCCCTGCCGGCCCTGTTCACCATCCGCTACCCCCAGATCGTCCGCGCCCGCTACGCCGCCTGAAGGGAGTCCCCCGACATGACAGAGCTGACCGCCTCCTACCTGACCGGCCACCTCGCCCCGGTCCCCGACGAGATCGACGCCCTCGACCTGCCCGTCGAGGGGACCCTGCCGCCCGAGCTCACCGGCCGCTACTTCCGCAACGGCCCCAACCCCCGCCCCGGAGAGGACCCGGGACACTGGTTCGTCGGCCACGGCATGATCCACGGCATCCGGCTGCGCGACGGGCGGGCCGAGTGGTACCGCAACCGCTGGGTGCGCACCACCCGCTTCGACGGCGCGCCCTACGTGCACGAGCACGGCGTGGACCTCGCGGCCGTCCCCGCCAACACGCACGTCATCCGGCACGCCGACAAGATCCTCGCGCTCGTGGAGAACGGCCTGCCGTACGTGATGACGCCGGAGCTCGACACGGTCGGCCCGTGCGACTTCGGCGGGCGGCTGGCCACGGCGATGACCGCGCATCCGAAGGAGGACCCGGTCACCGGGGAGCTGCACTTCTTCGGGTACGGCTGGGCCGAGCCGTACCTCACCTACCACCGCCTGTCCGCGGGCGGCGAACTGGTGGAGAGCCGGCCGGTGGACGTGCCCGGGCCCACCATGGCCCACGACTTCGCGATCACCGAGAACCACGTGGTGTGGCTCGACCTACCGGTCGTCTTCGACTTCGACCTGGTGGGCCGGGGCATGCCGTACGGGTGGGACGACTCCTACGGCGCGCGGCTGGGCGTGATGAGCCGCAGGACCGGCGAGGTGCGGTGGTTCGAGATCGACCCCTGCTACGTCTTCCACGTGGGCAACGCGAGCGAGGACGAGCACGGGCGCGTCCTCGTCGACGCCGTGCGCTACTCGCCGGGGGCGTTCTGCGGCTTCTGGCCGACCATCGGCGGCACGGCCAACCCGGCCGCCCACACGGGGGGCGCGGCCCTGCACCGCTGGATCCTCGACCCCGCCACCGGCGTCGCCAAGGACGAGCCGCTCGACGACCTGGCCGTCGAGTTCCCCACGATCAACGAGGCGCGCACCGGTCTGACCAGCCGCTATATCTATGCCGTCAGCAAGGGCGCGATCCTGAAGTACGACACCGCGACCGGTGCGAGCCGGGCGTACGAGACCGGCGAGCGCTCGCCCGGGGAGGCCGTGTTCGTCCCCGCCTCGGGGGCGAAGGCCGAGGACGAGGGCTGGCTGCTGTCGATCGCGGGCACCGGGCACGGTGCGGAGCTGCTGGTGCTCGACGCGGCGGACCTGGCGCAGGTGGCGTCGGTACGGCTGCCGCGCCGGGTGCCCGCGGGGTTCCACGGCTCGTGGATTCCGGACGCCTGACGGATGGTCAGGGCACGGGCCGGTAGTGGGTGGTGATCCGGCCGTCGTCGAGCACGTGCAGGGCGATGGCCGGCGGCAGGTCGTGGTCGACCGGCGGGTGTGCCGGGGTCTCGGACGGCAGCAGCGCGGTGCTGACCACTCCCGGCGCGACCAGCAGCGGCAGCCCGGCGAACGTCGTGGCCGCCGCCGTGTGGGCGTGCCCGGCCAGCACCGCGATGGCGTGCGGGTGGCGGCCCAGGACCTCGGCCAGTCCGTCCGGCCGCACGAGCCGGATCCCGTCCACGTACGGGATGCCGAGGGGGACGGCGGGGTGGTGCATGCCGACGAAGGCCGGCACGCCGGGCGTGGCGGCGAGCACGGAGTCGAGCCAGGCCAGGGTGTCGTCGTCCAGCGCGCCCTCGGGCCGGCCCGGGATGCTGGAGTCGCACAGCGCGATCGTCGCGTGGTCGAGGTTGAGCGCCTGGTTGACCGGGTGGTCGCCGTCCTGCTCCAGCAGGACCTTGCGGAGGTGGCCGCGCGCGTCGTGGTTGCCGGGGCACAGCACGAGCGGCACGTCGTCGCCGGAGATCAGCTCGCGGACGATCTCGTACTCCTCCATCGCACCGTGGTCCGCCAGGTCGCCGGTGAGCACGATGGCGTCGGGCCGCAGCGAACGGGCGTAGGTGAGCGCGCGTGCGGCGCGCGAGGTGTTCCGCTCGCTTCCGTCGATGTGGATGTCGCTGACGTGCGCCAGCACGAGCATGTGCTACCTCCGGGCGATGGTGGGGGACTCCAGCTTCTCACGCGAGAGGGCAGCGGTCAGGGTGGTGAAACGGTGTGACGGGCACCCGGATCCGGTGAAATCGTTCAGGAGCCGTTCGCGGGCCGCCCGGAGAGCCGTTCGGCGAGGATCCGGGCCCGGGCGAGCTGGACCTTACGCGCCTGGCCCGCCGCGAAGCCCAGCAGGAACCGGGACGCGCTCACGTCCAGCCGGTCGTCCATCCGGGTGCCGCCGTCCTGCGGGAACAGGTCGAACCGGTAGCCCAGCTGTACGCCGCCGGGGCTGCGCACCTGCCCGCGTACGGACAGTCCCCCGGCCGTGCGCTCGGTCAGCAGCGTGACGGCGATCGGGTTGTCGTACGACAGGCCGAGGAAGCGGAACCGTTCGACGGAGGTGTACCGCACGACCCCCGGCTCGGACCGGTCGACGTCCCGCACGGCGACCACGAGCGGTGACAGGCCTATGTAGCTCTCGGGCGTCGTGAGGTGCTCGAAGACCTCCTCCGGCGCGGCGTCCACGTGGAACGTGTTGGTCAGCACCCGTGTGGGCACCCTGCTCTCCCCCCACCCCGGCCTTCCCCTGATTCGGGCCTGGCTCGATGGGGGAATTGTGGCAGGGCCGCATCGCCGAGCGGACGCCGGTTGATCACGAAAGGAGGACGGCGGCCGTCGCGGCGTCGGCCGGATAGAACGACTCGATGGCCAGCTCGGAGACCGTGATGTCGAGCGGGGTGCCGAAGGTCGCCACGATGCTGAAGAACGACAGCTCCCGCCCGCCCCGCCGCACCCGCAGCGGCACGAGGATGTCCCCGGGGCCGGGCAGCTCCACTTCGGGCTCGGGCTGGTCGCAGGGGTAGTCGCGCAGCTCGGCGTACAGCTCGGAGAGCCGGGGATCGGCGGTGAGCGTGATCTGCCGGCGCAGCCGCCCGAGCAGGTGCGCCCGCCACTCCCCGAGGTTGAGGATGTGCGGGGCGAGCCCTTCCGGGTGCAGGCTCGCCCGCAGCACGTTGCTCAGCAGGTCGGGGTCGATCCCGTCCGCGAGCAGGGAGATGCCCTCGTTGGCGTCGACGAGGTCCCAGGCGCGGTCCACCACCACGGCCGGATAGGGGTCGTGGGCCGACAGCAGCCGCCGGACCGCGTCGTACACCGCGGCCATGCCCGGCGAGTCGAGCGGCGACTCGGTGTAGACGGGGGCGTATCCGGCGGCCAGCAGCAGGTGGTTGCGCTCGCGGAGCGGAAGATCGAGATGCTCGGCGAGGTGGAGCACCATGTCGCGGCTGGGAGTGGCCCGGCCGGTCTCCAGGAAGCTGATGTGCCGCGTGGAGATCTCGGCCTGGTTGGACAGTTCGAGCTGGCTCAGCCGCCGGTGCTCGCGCCACTGACGCAGGAGCTCGCCGAACGGCCGCTGATGAAGCGTGGCGACGGTCACGACCCCGACGCTATCCGCTCGCCGATCGGCCCGGCGATTACCCCTGAGGTAGCCGCGGGGCCGACGGCGGCTACCGGGATCGTCCGCAGTGCTCCGGCCTTCAGGCCGGGGACCGCGTCATTGCCAGCGGAACAGCCGGGCCGCGGCGAGGCCGGCGGCCAGCGCCCAGCCCGCCAGTACGGCGAGGTGGAGGGGCTGGGGGGCGTGCCCGCCCAGGGCGTCCACGAGGCCCTGGCCGAAGGCGCCGGTGGGGGTGAAGTCGCTGATCCGGAGCAGGACCTCGGGCATGAGCGGCCGGGGCAGCCACATCCCCGCGAGGAAGAGCAGGGGGAACATCAGGGCCGCCCCCGCGCCCTGGACGACCCGGGAGTTCGGCGCCACGGCGGCGAGCAGCAGCCCGAGGGCGAGCATGGCGACCGAGCCGAGGACGAAGACCATCGCGAACGCCCAGGGCGCCTTGGGCAGCGGCACTCCGAAGGCCAAATGGCCCACGATCAGCGTCAGCGCGGTCGCCACCACCGACACCGCCACGTTGACGAGCAACTGGGCGGACAGCAGGGATCCGGGCCGTACCGGCGTGGTGGACATCCGCCGCAGCACGCCGCGCTCCCGGTAGAGCACCAGGGCCGACGGCAGCGCGCTGAGCGCGAGCGTCACGATCGACAGCAGGATCATCATGCCCGTGAACGGCGCGTCCACGAAGCGCTGCCCGCCCAGCGACGGGTCCGCGTCCCGGAAGCCGGGAATCGTGCCGCCGAGCGCGAGCAGCAGCCCCACCGGCAGCACGATCACGAAGAACACGGCCGCGGGCTCGCGGAGGAACAGCCGGGCCTCCACCGCCGCGAGCTTTCCGAATGCCTTCGTCATGACTCCTCCTGGCCGGTGAGAACGAGAAACGCGTCGTCGAGAGTGGTGCGCTCCATGCGCAGGTCCCGCATCCGGGCGGGGGGCAGCACGGCGGTGACGGCGCTCAGCAGGTCGGTGGTGCCGGTGACCGTGACCTCCGCGTCGTCCCCGTCGGCGGTCACGACGACGGACGTCACCTCGGGCAGCGCCCGAAGGCCGTCGACGGGCTCGCCGGTGTGGAAGACCAGGCGCTGCTCGCCGCCCGCGCGGGCGACCAGCCCCGCGGGGGTGTCGACCGCCCGCACGCGTCCCCGGGAGATGACCGCGACCCGGTCGCACAGGCGCTCCACCTCTTCCATGAAGTGGGTCACGAGCAGGACCGTCACGCCGCGGTCCCTGATCCGGGCGACCAGGTCCCAGGTCTCGCGGCGGGCCCGCGGGTCGAGGCCGGTCGTGAGCTCGTCGAGTATCGCGACGCGCGGGCTGCCGACCAGCGCGAGCGCGACCGACAGCCGCTGGCGCTGCCCGCCCGACAGCTTCGCGAAGGGCGCGCGGAGGTCGAGCCCGGCCTCCTCGGCCAGGGCCCGCCAATCGGCCGGGCGGGAGTAGAACGAGGCGTAGAGCGCCAGCGCCTCCCCGACCCGGATCTTGTCGGGCAGCGAGCACTCCTGGAGCTGCACGCCGACCTGTTCCTTGAGGTCCGCGTCCACGGTGACCGTGCCCGAGGTGGGGGTCCGGAGCCCGGCGACGCACTCGACCGTCGTCGTCTTCCCCGCCCCGTTGCGGCCCACGATGCCGAAGACCTCGCCCTCCTCCACGGAGAACGACACGTCCTCGACCGCCACCCGCGTTCCGTACGTCTTGCGGAGGTGGTCCACGGTGATGATTGCCATGCCGACGACGCTAGAAAGCGGGCGGGCGGCCCGGAATGCGTCTGCGGACCCGGCGGGGGTGCACTTTCCCCCACCCCCATCGGGTGGCCCGGGCCACTGTGCCGGCCCGGCGGAAGCCCGCAAACTGGGTGCATGACCTCAGCTCGCCCGACTCTCGTCGCCCTCGGCCGGGGCGTCGCCCTCGCCGGTCTCGCTCTGCTGGGACAGGTCGCGGGCCTGGTGATGCTGGCCGCCGTGCTGCTCACCTTCCTGGTCGGCCTGGTGGTCGTCTTCCCGCCGGCCGTACGGCTCGCGCGGGCCGTGACCCGTATGCAACGCGGGCTGGCCGCGCGATGGTCGGGCATATCGATCGACGAGCCCTATCTGCCCGCGCCGCCCCCACCGGTCCCGCAGGGTGACGGCTGGTACCGGGACGGCCGCACCCTCTACAAGAAGCCCACGATCCCGGCCTTCAACAAGCGGTGGAACTGGATGACCAAGGATCCGGCCACCTGGCGCGACTTCGCCTTCCTGATGGGGGATCTGTGGATGGGCGGCCTGCTCGTCGCCGCACCGCTGCTCGCGACCGCGTACGGCGCCGTCCGCCTGGTCGCGGGCGACCCCGCGGGCGCGGCCTGGATCCTGCTGCCGGTGAGCACCGCGTACTGGTACGCCCCGTGGGCCGTGCGCGCGCACAGCGGGATCGCCGCCGCGCTGCTCGGGCCCACCGAGAAGGCCAGGCTGGCCCAGCAGGTCAGCCGCCTGGACGCGGCGCGCACCGAGGTCGTCGACTCGCAGGCCGCCGAGCTGCGCCGGATCGAGCGCGACCTGCACGACGGCGCCCAGGCCCGCCTCGTCGCGATCGGCATGACGATCGGCGCGGCCGAGCAACTGCTGGAAAGCGACCCGAAGGCCGCCCGGGCGCTGCTCGGCAAGGCGAGTGAGGCCTCGGCGACCGCGCTGCAGGAGATCCGGCGGCTGGTGCGCGGCATCCATCCCCCGGTGCTGGCCGAGCGCGGTCTCGGTGACGCCGTACGCGCCCTCGCCCTGGACAGTCCGCTGCGCGTCCACGTCACGGTCGACCTGCCGGAGCGCGCCTCCGCCCCGCTGGAGTCCGCGGCGTACTTCGCGGTCAGCGAGCTGCTGGCGAACGCCGCTCGCCACGGCGACGCGACCGAGGCGTGGGTGGACGTGAGCGCGCAGGGCCCGGCGCTGCGCGTGACGGTGACCGACGACGGCCAGGGCGGCGCGGACCCCGAGCGCGGCACCGGTCTGCACGGCATCGAGCGCAGGCTCGGGGCCTTCGACGGCGTCCTCGCGGTGAACAGCCCTGTGGGCGGTCCGACCACGGCCGTCATAGAGCTGCCGCGGGCGTTCCGGGTGCGGTCGGCGCCGGTGTCGGCGTGGCGTTACTTCGGCCGGATCTGCTGGGCGCTGTGGCCGATCGCGCTGTTCCCGCAGGGGCTGGTCGCGATGGTGTTCAAGTTGGTGGGATCGCCGGTGAAGTCCTGGTTCCTCGGCCTGTACGTGGCCGAGCCCTTCCAGTGGCCGGTCATCGTCGGCATGATTGCGCTCGGTGGCGGCCTGCTGGCCGTCGCGCTGGCGACGACGGTGCGGAGCAGGGAAGCGGAGGGCGGCGGGTGCGGGTAGTTCTTGCGGAGGACCTGCACCTGCTGAGGGAGGGCCTGGTCGCCCTGCTGCGCGCCCACGGCTTCGAGGTGGTGGCGGCGGTCGAGTCCGGCCCGGAGTTGCTCGCGGCGCTGGTCGGCGAGCGTCCGGACGTGGCCGTCGTGGACGTACGGCTCCCGCCGACCTTCACCGACGAGGGGCTGCAGGCCGCCCTGGCCGCGCGGCGGCAGGTGCCGGGGCTGCCGGTCCTCGTGCTGTCCCAGCACGTCGAGCAGCTGTACGCCAGGGAGCTGCTGGCCGACGGGTCCGGCGGCGTCGGCTACCTGCTGAAGGACCGGGTGTTCAACGGCGAGCAGTTCGTCGACGCCGTACGCCGGGTCGCGGGCGGGGGGACGGCGATGGACCCCGAGGTGATCGCCCGGCTCCTGGCGAGCAACGCGCGCAACGAACCGCTCGGCCGGCTCACCCCGAGGGAGCGCGAGGTGCTGGAACTGATGGCGGAGGGCAGGTCCAACGCCGCGATCGGGCAGCGGCTGTTCCTCAGCGACAGCGCGGTGGGCAAGCACACGGCGAGCATCTTCGGCAAGCTCGGACTGGCGCCCTCCGACGACGACAACCGCAGGGTCCTCGCGGTGCTCGCCTTCCTCAACAGCAAGTAGCGCCACTGGGATTGTCAGTGCGGCCCGCTACTTTGGACAGCGAGTCGTGGCGCAGGCAGGAGGTCGGCATGAAATTCCAGGTGAACCGCGACGTCCTGGCCGACGCGGTGGCGTGGGCGGCCCGGGTGCTGCCCGCCCGGCCCGCGGTGCCCGTTCTCGCGGGCCTGCTCCTGGAGGCGGGAGACGACCTGCGGGTGTCCGCCTTCGACTACGACGTGTCGGCCCGGGCCGACGTCGAGGCCGATGTCGCCGAGCCGGGGCGGGTGCTGATCCCCGGCAAGGTCCTGGCCGAGATCACCCGGAGCCTGCCCGCCCGGCCCGTCGAGATCGCGACGAGCGGGTCCGAGGCGGTGCTCGCCTGCGGCAGCGTGGAGTTCAATCTGCTCACCATGCCCGACGAGGACTTCCCCGCGATGCCGCCGATGCCGCCGAAGGTCGGCGCCGTGGGCGGCGGCGTGTTCGCCGACGCGATCCGGCAGGTCGCGGCCGCCGCCAGCCGCGACGACACGCTGCCCATGCTGACGGGCGTCCGGGTGGACATCGAGGGCGTGCGGGTCGCGATGGCCGCCACCGACCGCTACCGCATCGCCGCGAGCGAGTTCCTGTGGCACCCCGAGCGCGAGGACGTGCGGCACGGCGTGGTCGTGCCGGCGCGGGTCCTGGTCGAGGTGGCCCGGTCGCTGCGCGGCGGCGAGGTGGCGATCGGGCTCGGCGACAACGTGGCCGGCTTCGAGAGCCAGGGCCGCACGACCACCGTCCGGCTGCTGGACGACCAGTTCATCGACTACCGCTCCCGGCTGACCGGCGAGTGGGGCATCCACGCCGACGTGGCGGTGGCGCCGTTCGTGGAGGCCGTCAAGCGGGTCGTGCTGGTCGCCGAGCGCAACACCGCGGTCCGGCTGGCGTTCTCGCAGGGGCAGGTGCAGATCAGGGCCGGGGGCGGCGACATCGGCAGGGGCTCGGAGATCGTGGACGCCGAGCTCGAGGGGCCGGACATCGAGATCGCCTTCCAGCCCCACTTCCTGCTCGACGGGCTCGAAGGCGTCGGGACCGAGCGGGCACGGATCCACATGGAATCCCCGACCCGTCCCGCGCTGATCACCGACGAGGGCGAGGACCCCGGGTTCCGCTACCTCGTCATGTCGCTGCGGCTCGGCTGACCGTGCTCGCCTGACCGCGCTTACCGCTCGCCTGACCGTGCTTACCTGACTGTGCTCTCCTGATTAGGGCCCCGCGGGCGCCGTGGGGAACGGACCCGCCGGGCGGAGGGTTCAGGAGGTGAGGCTCAGGACGTGAGGGTGGCGGAGTCGGTGAGGGCGATGAGGATGTGCTCCATGCACGCGTGGCCGGCCCGCTCGGCCGCGGTGGCGTCGCCGGCGACGATCGCGCGCACGATCGCGTCGTGGGGGATGTAGTTCTGCTCCAGGGAGCCGCCGGCCGCCGCGATGCTCGCGCGCAGCGCCGCCGAGAAGTCGACGTAGAGGTCGATCAGCACCCTGTTGTGCGTGGCCTCCACGACCGCCACGTGGAAGGCGAGATCGGATTCGACGAACGCCTCGGGGTCGCCGTCCGACCACGCCTTCTCCCGCGCGGCCAGCGCGGCCTCGATCGACGCGACGTCGCCGTCGGTCCGCCGCGTCGCCGCGAGCCGGGCCGCCTCGACCTCCAGGGCGCGACGGACCTCGAGGATCTCCAACTGCTCGGCCGCCCGCAGCCGTCTGGCCATCGCGCCGGACAGCTCGCTGGTGGCCCGCACGTAGGTCCCGTCGCCCTGGCGGCATTCGAGCAGCCCGGCGTGGGTCAGGGCGCGGACCGCCTCACGAACCGTGTTCCTGCCGACTCCGAGGTGCTCGGCGAGCACCGTCTCGGTGGGAATCTTGGCATGCATCTGCCAGGAGCCGGAGGTGATCTGCTCCTTGAGCTGGTCGATCACCTGGTCCACGAGAGACGCCCGCTGCGCCGTCCGCAGGCTCACGTCAGCCTCCTTTGGGTTGCCAATCATCCGATGATGGAATGAGTGGTAGACCCTTATTATTCCAGAGCCTCCAGAACAAGTCCGGAGGCCCCGGGAGGCTATCGAGCGAGCACCGTCGTGGTCATGGAGCCCGGAATGTTCACCCGGATCCCGACCGCTTCCAGGGCTCTACGATATGCCCCTGACTGCCGGTCGAGGGCGCCGGCCTGGCCCCAGAGGTCGCCGAGCGTGCGCCAGGCCCGGGCGGTCTCCCGGTCGGGCGTCACGCCGTCCAGCAGGTCGTGTGCCCGGTTCAGCAAGGGAGCCGGATCTTCGGACCGTGCCAACGCGATCTCGGCCAGAACCATGTTCGCGGTGGCCGCGGTGGTCCCCGTGACGCCGTCCAACAGATGCAGTGCCCGATCGGCGAGTTCGGCTGCGGATTCCGTGTCTCCGATCCGGAACCGTACGGAACTCAGCACCACAAGGCTCCGCGCGTGCTCCTGCCGTTCGGCCGGGAACTCCGCGAAGACCTCGGCCGCGGACCTCGCGAGCGCGTTGGCTCGGTCCAAATCGGCGCCTTCGGGATTCGTCGCGGTGAGGCGAGCCCAGTGCATCGCGATGCGGGCGCGGCGGACGGCGATCCGGGCCGGGCGGCCGGCGGCGAGGGCGTCCTCGGCGAGCTGCACGGCCAGCGCCGAGTCCTCGCCTTCGGCAGCCGTCACGCTGGCCTGCCACAGCGCGAGGATCTCCGTGCTGCGGTCGCCGGCGAGCTCCGGGCCCGCCGTCGACAGCACCCGCTCGACGTACGGCAGGCCGGTCTCGGCCTCGACCAGCGCCAGCGCCAGCGCCACGGCCAGCTCGCCCTCGATCACGCCGAGCCGGTCGACCTGGCCGAGCGCGTGTGCGCCGAGGTCCCGCGCCCGAAGCCGGTCGCCGGCCCGCTGGTAGCAACGGCACAGCGCGATGGTCAAGGGCAGGTCGGCGAGGCGCTCGGGGTGCGCGGTGGCCTCGCGGCGTAGCCGCTCGTACGCCTCGACGGCCCGGCCGACGCGGCCCTGGGCCTCCAGCGCCCGCGCCACACCGAGCCGCGCGTGGGCGGAGAGCATCGCGTTGTCCTCGCCCGCCGCCTTGACGATCTCGCCGAAGCGGTCGGCCGCCACGGCGGGATCACCGTGATACAACTCGAGCTCGGCATGTCGGAGGCCGAGCTCGGTGTCGATGCGCTGCCGGGGTTCTATCCCGTGGAGCAGGAACTCGGTGGTGCAACCGAGCCGCTCGGCAAGCAGCCGGGCGACTACCGGCGTTGGCGTCCGCTTTCCGGACTCGATGAGTGAGACGTAACTGTCGGATAGGTCGGGTCCGGCCAACTGGGCCTGCGACATGCGCCTGCTCAACCGCAATCCGCGGACGCGGTCACCGATGGTTCCCTGACTCGGCATCTGATCTCACAGGGCGGGGGAAGGGTCAATAGTGTCGCCATAATGGCACGAAGCGACCGAATCGTGTAACCCTCCGTCAAGAATCACGACGGTGAAGGTTCGATCACGGTGACGAGATACCGGACGGTCGGACCGCCGTCAGTCGTCGTCCCCATCCTTGCTGGGGAAGATCATCTGACAGACCTCGAGATACAAGGTCTCGGGATAGGGGATGTGGGGGACGGTACGCAAAGCCTGATCCTGGCCGGCCGACTCCATCACGAACTCGCCGTAGCCGAGCATGCGGCCGAGGAGCGAGCGCTGGAAGCTCATGTCGGTGACCTTGCTCAGGGGCATCATCGCGACCTTGCGCGTGATGAGGCCGGTGGTGAGAAGCATGCGCTGGGAGGTGACGACGAAGTAGTCGACCGACCACTCCGCGACCTTCCATACGAAACGGACCAGCAGGAGGAGCCAGGCCCACCAGACGAGGGCGAGGGCCTGGCTCGCACCGTTGTCGCTGAGGAACTTGCTGAGGACTCCGGCGAGGATGAGCCCACCGAAGATCTCGGCGACCGGGCGCAGGAGCACGGCGGGGTGGCGCCGCACCATGATGACTTGGTGTTCGTGGGGGAGGAGGTAACGGTTGACCGACGACGGGGCGGAGTCCCCGTGGGTCACAAGTCTCATGTCAGGGTGGCGAAGAACTGCGCCATCGAGTCGGCCGCGCTGACGATTCCGTTGAAGGCTCCGTGGACCGTTTGGGCCGCGTCAGTCGGTCTTGTGAGCAGGTAGAAACCTGCCGACACGATGAGCGTCCACTTGATGACTTTCTTCGCTTGCACCGCCGTCACCACTCCCATGACTAATACATTACCCAGACGCCCCGTTTGGTAAAGCGGCTAACCGCGAACGGGTTGAGCGATCGACGGCGTCATCCCCGCTCCGCGGCGGCGGTCGCCAGCACCCGCAGGTGCTTGCGGGCGATGCGCTCGACCAGTGCGGGGTGCGCGTGTCCGGTGACCTCGATGGCGCCGTGGTGGGCGGCCTGAACGCACCGGGTCACCGTCGCGGGAGGATGAACCTCCGCGAACTCGTCCCTGAGCAGGGCCTCGAGCTGTTCGTAGTGCTCGCCGGCCGGATGCTGGATCATCGCTCTCCCTGGTGGCGCGCCGCTCGCGAGAGCGCGAGGTGACGTCGTCATCACAGTGAGTACCCTACCGGGCGCGCTGTGTAACCACGTGTGAGATGTGGACGGACCGCGCCGAAAGGAAAGGGAAATCAAACCGCGGGGGATCAGAGCGGGGGGAATCCAGGGCGCGGGGAATTCAGACGACGCCGTACAGGCGGTCGCCGGCGTCGCCGAGCCCGGGCACGATGTAGCCGTTCTCGTTCAGCCGCTCGTCGAGGGCGGCCGTGACCACCCGGATCGGCCGGTCGCCGCCGCGGAACGCCTCGTCCAGGTACGCGACGCCCTCGGGGGCGGCCAGCAGGCAGATCGCGGTGACGTCCCGGGCCCCGCGGTCGAACAGGAAGTGGATCGCCGCGGCGAGGGTGCCGCCCGTCGCGAGCATCGGGTCGAGCACGTAGCACTGCCGGCCGGACAGGTCCTCCGGCAGCCGGGTGGCGTACGTCTGAGCCTGCAGCGTGGACTCGTCGCGGATCATCCCGAGGAAACCCACCTCGGCGGTCGGCAGGAGCCGGGTCATCCCGTCGAGCATCCCCAGCCCGGCGCGCAGGATCGGGACCACGAGCGGCGCGGGCCGCGCCAGCCGTACGCCGCTGGCGGGGGTGAGCGGCGTGTCGACCGTGACGTCGGTGACCCGCACGTCCCTGGTGGCCTCGTAGGCGAGCAGGGTGACCAGCTCGTCGGCCAGGCGGCGGAACGTCGGCGAGTCGGTCCGCACGTCGCGGAGAGTGGTGAGCTTGTGGGCGACGAGCGGGTGGTCGACGACGAGGGTCTCCATGGGGACAAAAGTTACCCTCTCCTGGGCGAACCCTCGACGCCGGCTGAGTCTTTGATCACGATTTGGAGTGAGCGCCGTACGGTGGGACTCCGATTCTGCGACGATTGCCTGCGTGAAGAGCGCGCGGTGGGGAAGACGATGACAGACGTGGACACTCTTGACTTCGCCATCGTCGTCTATCGCGAGGAGGACCGCTGGGAGGCGGAGATGCTCCCGGTGGCGCTGACCTCCGACCTGGACGGCCTCATTCACGCCCTCCGCCAGACCCCCAGCATGGGCACCACGATTGGCATGGTCGCCGTAGGGGATGACTTCTTCGTGGCGTTACGGGTCTTCGGCGAGCAGGTGGACGTCTTCCTCTCGGACCTCACGGCCGCCTGGGAGTGGCCGCTGGCGCAGCAGGTCCTCGAGTACCTCGACGTGCCTGTGCCCGAGGAGGAGGAGCTCGACAGCGTGCTGCCCGCCGGGGACCTGTCCATCTTCGCCGACCTCGGGCTCGACGAGATGGAGCTGGGCGCGCTGTCCGGCGACCTCGACCTGCTGCCCGACGAGGTCCTGTCCAGCATCGCCGCACGGCTGGGCTTCTCCCAGCCGTTCGAACGCGCCGTCGACGCCGCCATCGGCTGACCTGGGGAGACGGCAATGCCCTCCAGATCCAACCTCTTCTCCGCCGGCTTCGCCCGCATCGACGGCCGCTGGACCGGCGCCGAGGTCGACCTCGGCGAGGCCGAGATCGCCGACGACCTGAGCGACGCCCTGCAGGAGGCGCTCGGGCTGAGCGGCGACGAGCTCGCCCTGCTCTGCGTCGAGGTCGAGGACGAGTGGTTCGCGATCGTTCGTTATGAGGACGACCTCGACCCTCGCGTGTTCATCTCCGACGCGCACGCCGTGCAGAACGACTCACTCGGGGAGATCTTCGCCGAGCTCGCCGGCGCCGTGGTGGACAAGGACGCGCCCGACCTCGGCATCCGCCCGGTGGGCGACCTCGAGCTGCTCGGCGACTTCTCGCTGAGCGCGGAGGAGCTCGTGGAGCTCAGCATGGAGGAGGGTGTGCTGCCCGCCGACATCCTCTCCCTCATCGCCGAACGGCTCGGCTTCGCCGACGAGCTCGACCGCCTGCGGTGACCGGCTCGCCGCAGGCGGAGGCGTACGAGGCCGCCATGCGGCTGGCGCTGGCGGAGGCCGTACGTGCGGGCGGGCGCGGCGAGGTGCCGGTCGGCGCCGTTGTGCTCGGCCCGTCGCGGCCCGGCTCGGTGGTACCGGCAGAGGTGCTGGCCGCGGCGGGCAACGACCGCGAGGCGAGCGCCGACCCCACGGCTCACGCCGAGGTGCTCGCCCTGCGCGCGGCGGCGGCCGCGATCGGCGACTGGCGCCTGACGGGCTGCACCCTCGTCGTGACGCTCGAACCCTGCACGATGTGCGCCGGCGCCGCGGTCCTCGCCCGGGTGGACCGCGTGGTGTACGGCGCGGTGGACGAGAAGGCCGGGGCCGCGGGATCGCTGTGGGATGTCCTGCGGGACCGCAGGCTCAACCACCGGCCCGAGGTGGTCATGGGCGTGCTGGCCGGCGAGTGCGCGGCCGTGCTGACCGAGTTCTTCTCCGGCCGCCGCGCCTGACCGGGCGGGCGGACGGAAACGGATGCGCGCGCAGTGGTGTTCGTCCGGTAAGCTGCTGCGCGGTGGAGTCGCCTAGTGGCCGAGGGCGCACGCCTCGAAAGCGTGTGTAGGGCAACCTACCGTGGGTTCAAATCCCACCTCCACCGCTCGATGGAAGAGCCGCCGATCCCGATCACAGGGGCCGGCGGCTCTTCCGCGTTCAGGGGCCGATCGATGTTCAGGGGCCGATCAAGGCTCAGGGCCGGTCAAAGTTCAGGGGCCGGTCAGAGGGCGTTCGTCGCCCGGGTCCCGGCCAGCCGCCGTACGCCCGCGGCCACCCAGATCCCGGCCAGCCCGGCATAGGCGGCGAGCAGCGCGGCGGTGGCGGAGGACAGGAGCGCCGCCAGGGCGGCGGCCAGTCCCAGGAGGATCGCGTAGCCGTACAGGACGGCGCGGGCGCGGGGCGCGCCCGTGTGCGCCGCCTCCTGAACGGGGGTGACCAGCGCCATGACCGCCGCGCCCGCCACTCCCACCGCCTCCTGGGCGGTCGCCACGCCCGTCACGAGCAGTGCCGCTCCGGCGGCGGGCAGGCAGCAGCACACGAGGGCCACCCGCGCCTGCGCGCCGTCGAAGAGCAACCGGGTCGCCCTGGCGCGGGCCAGGCGCAGGGTGGTGACCGCTTCGGCGACCCAGGCCGCCCAGTGCAGGAGCGCGATGAGGACGAACAGGGCGATGACCGGAGGCACGGCGGGCAGCAGGAACAGCATCCGCCATCCGCCGGAGAACGTGCCGCGCAGCCGCGCGAGCAGGCGGTAGACCGGGTTGCGCCGCTTGAGCGCCGCCACCAGGAGGTCCCTCGCCTGGTCGAAGCCCGGAGACAGGCGGAGCACCTCGCGGAACGCGCGGGCGGCCTCGCCGGGCGAGCCGAAGGCGAGCTGCGCGCGCCCGTACGCGAGGTGGGCCATGGCGCTCTCGGGGTCAAGTCCCAGGGCCCGCCCGGCGGCCTCCTTCGCCCTGGCGGCGTCGCCGTGCCCGGTCAGGGCCAGCGCGAGCAGGGCGGCCAGATCGGCGTTCTCGGGCTCGACGGCGAGCCCGCGGCGCGCCGCGCCGGCCGCCTGCGGCCACTGCGCGACGTAGACGTGCGCCCGGGCCAGCAGTTCCCACGTCGGCGCGTGCTCGGGGTTGAGCGCCAGACACGTCCGCGCGGCGGCGACGGCCTCGTGCGGATTACCCGCCCGGTGGTACGCGTGCCCGCTCACGTAGTGCGGGAACCAGTGGTCCGGGGCGAGCCGTACGGCCTCGGCGGCCTCGCCGATCGCCTCTGCCGCTCTGCCCTGCCGGGTCAACGCCACGGAGAGGAAAGCGTGCCCGTCGACGTTCTCCGGCTCCTGGGCGAGCAGGCCGCGCAGTTCCCGCTCGGCCTCCGCCGGGCGGCTCAGCCCCAGGAGCGTCCGCGCCCGATCGAGCGAGGCCGCGGTGGTCACCACCTGGCGTTGCCGCGCTTGCCGTCGATCCAGGGCATCAGCTCGTCCCAGGCGCCGGAGTCGTTGGCGTGCAGGACGTAGTTGCGCGCCGTCCCGAGCCACTCCTTCACGGCCGTCGGCCTCGTCGCCCGGGCCACCGCGAGCAGGTCGTGCGTCGTCAGCGGGAGGGGACGGCCAGCGCTGATCGACTGATGGAGCTTGCTCTCCACCGCCCGGTCGACCACACCCTTGAGGTCCGCGCCCACGAACCCGTCCGTCACCTTCGCCACCGCGTCGAAGTCCATCTCGGCCAGCGGTTTGTCGCGGCACAGGATGCGCAGGATGGCGGCGCGGGCCGCGGGGTCGGGCGGAGGCACGAACACCAGCTGGTCGAACCGCCCGGGACGCCGGAACGCCACGTCGATGTACCAGGGCGCGTTGGTGGCCGCCAGCACCAGGACGCCCTCGTTGGCGTTCTCGTCCACGCCGTCGAGCTCGGCGAGGAACTGGTTGACCAGCTGGCGATGGTGCGCCTGCCGCATGTCCGACCGGCGCGCGGCGAGCGCGTCGACCTCGTCGAAGAAGAGCACGCACGGCCGGTTGCGGCGGGCCATCTCGAACGTGGCCCGCAGGTTGCGCTCGCTGGAGCCGATGTACATGTCCAGGATGTCGGCCAGCCCGACGTTGACGAACGCCGCGCCGAGCTCGCCCGCCGCCGCCCTGGCCAGGTGGGTCTTGCCCGCGCCCGGCGGGCCGTACAGCAGCACGCCGCCGCCCGCCCGCTTGCCGAACGCGGCGAACAGTTCGGGTTGCTGGACGGGGAGCAGGAGCTTCATCCGCAGCGCGTCCTTGACCGCCTCCATTCCGGCGACGTCGGCGAAGCTGACGCGGGAGCGCTCGACCTCCGCGTCGGCGCCCCCGGCCGAGTACGGCGCGCCGGACGGGGCGGCCTGTGGCGGAGGGGACGGGACGGGTTGCGGCGCGAGCCGGGCGGCCAGATCGGGGTCGGACAGCGAGGGGTCGCGGGAGACCGCGTCGTGGTACCGGCGCGCCGCGCCGGCCACGTCGCCCTCGCCCAGCAGCGCCCTGGCGGCGATCACCCCGAGGCGTGGCGCGTGGTCGGGCTCCGCCAGGAGCGGTTCCAGCACCGACAGCGCCGGGCCGTGGGCGCTCTGCCGTACGAACGCCTCCGCGAGGCCGGCGACGACGTCCGGATCCTGGGGCGACAGCACGAGGGCGGCGCGGAACTCGGCCTCCGCCTCGGCGAGGTAGCCCTTGGCCAGAAGCTGCTCGGCGAGATGGCGCCGCAGGGGAAGGTTGTCCGGGGACAGCCGAGCCGCCTCGCGGAGGGCGTGGAGTCCGGCGTCGTCGAGCACCGCCCGGCTCCCTTCTGTCGGGATCAGGTCACGTCAAATGACCGTAAGGTTACCGAAGCGGTCAGACAGTCCGATCTTGCGCCGTCAGCCCTGCAGCTCCAGCACGCGGGCGTGCAGCACCGAACGCTGGTGCAGCGCGGCGCGCAGGGCCCGGTGCAGGCCGTCCTCCAGGTACAGCTCGCCCTGCCACTGCACCACGTGCGGGAAAAGGTCGCCGTAGAAGGTCGAGTCCTTGGCGAGCAATGAGTGCAGGTCCAGCACAGCCTTCGTGGTGATCAGCGTGTCGAGCCGGACCTGCCTGGGCGGGATCTGCGCCCACTCCCGGGACGACAGCCCGTGCTCGGGATAGGGCCGTCCGTCGCCGACCAACTTAAAGATCACGGTACGTAGTTTAGAAGACGACGCAAAGACTCGCGTCCGAGGCTCCTCCGGGGTTTCTCAGATGCTTCCCGAGAAGGTGTCGCAGCGCGCCGGGTCACCCGACGAGTAGCCGTTCGTGAACCACTTGGTCCGCTGGGCCGAGGTGCCGTGCGTGAACGCGTCCGGGTTGACCCTGCCCTGGGCCTGCTCCTGGATGTGGTCGTCGCCTACCGCCGCGGCGGCGCTGAGCGCCTCTTTGATGTCGGCGTCGGAGAACGGCTCGGCGTAGAAGCCGGTGTCCACCGCGTTCTTGGCCCACACGCCCGCGTAGCAGTCGGCCTGCAGCTCGAGCCGCACCGAGCCGCTCTCCGCGCCCTGGTCCTGGCCGACCCGGTTCATCGTGCCGAGCAGGTCCTGCGCGTGGTGGCCGTACTCGTGGGCGATCACGTACGCCTGCGCGAAGGGGCCGCCCTTGGCCCCGAACCGCGACTGCAGCTCGTCGAAGAACGACAGGTCCAGGTAGACGTGCTGGTCACGAGGGCAGTAGAAGGGGCCGACGGAGGAGTCCGCGGCGCCGCAGCCGGTCTGCACCCCGCCGGAGAACAGGGTGGTCTTCGCGCCGGTGTACCCCTGGATCTGCTCGCTCCAGTATTTCTGGATGCTGTTGACGACGCCCACGACCCGGCACTTCTCCGACTGGTCGGCGTCGGCGCCGGTCTTGCACTGCGCACTCAGATCACTGGTCGGCTGCAGGCCGGCGGGCTCGCCGCCGCCCGTGATGTCGCCGGGGTTGATGCCGAAGATCAGTGCCACGATGAGGGCGATGATGCCGGCGGCTCCGCCGCCGATGGCCAGGCCTCCGCCGCGGAAGCCGCCTCCACCGCCGACGTCCTCGACCTGTGAGGTGTCGAGCTGCGCTCGGTCATCGAAATCCATCTGCGACGCTCCCGGTAGGGTTCCCGTCTCTGTTTCCCGCTTCGCTCGTCGGGGCGCTCGCACCCGCCTGGTCGTGCCGGAGGCGCGCAATTCAACGCCTCCCTCGTCACGCTTGGTCGCTTCGCTCCCGCGCGTTCCTCAGTCCAGACCGGCGGCGCGCCCCTCCGGCTCGCTCGGTGTTTCCCGCTTCGCTCGCCGAGGGCTACTGCCCCGGATAAGGGTGATCATGCCAGGCGATCACGCCATGCCGGATCCGTCTTGCCCCGATCATCATAATTTGCCGGGTTAGGATCACCGCGTGGCTCGGAGCGCCTTACCCCGGCTGGTGCCGCCGATCCCGGGCGGGCGGGGGTGGCTCGGCCCGTTGGTTGTGGCCGCTTTCGGGGGGTTCCTCCGGTTCGACCGACTCGGCACCCCGCACGCGTTCGTCTTCGACGAGACCTACTACGCCAAGGACGCCTACTCGCTGATCAGGTTCGGCGTCGAGCGGCACTTCGCCGACGACGCCGACCGGGCGATCCTGCGCGGCGGCACGGACGTCTTCAAGACGTGCGGGACGTTCGAGGAGTGCGCCGCCTACGTCGCCCACCCCCCGCTCGGCAAGTGGCTGATCGGCGCGGGAGAGTGGCTGTTCGGCCTGACGCCCTTCGGGTGGCGCTGCGCGGCCGCGCTCGCGGGCACGCTCAGCGTGCTGGTCCTGGCGCGGACCGCCCGCCGGATGACCCGCTCGACCCTCCTCGGCTGCCTCGCCGGCCTGCTGCTGGCGCTGGACGGCCTGCACCTCGTGCTGTCGCGCTCGGCGCTGCTCGACGTCTTCCTCACGTTCTGGGTGCTGGCGGGCTTCGCCTGCCTGGTCGCCGACCGGGACGCGGCCCGCACCCGCCTGACGGAGTGGTACCGCACCTCCGCCCTGACCGGGCCGGCCCCCCGGCTCGGCCCGCGGCCCTGGCGGCTGGCGGCAGGTCTGTGCCTGGGCGCGGCGGCGGCGACCAAGTGGACCGGTCTGCTGTTCGTCGTGGCATTCGCGATCATGGCCCTCGTCTGGGACTGCGGGGCCAGGCGCGCCGTCGGCCTGCGCCGGCCGTACCGGCAGGCGGTCCGCCACGACTGGCCGCCGGGCCTCGCCTGGCTCGGGGCCGTGCCGCTCGCCGTGTACGTCGCGTCGTTCGCCGGATGGTTCGCCTCGGCCGGTGGGTGGGGCCGGAACTGGGACCGCGCCACCTCGAACGGCTGGGCCTACTTCGTCTTCGACTCGATGCGCTCGCTGGTGGACTACCAGAGCCAGGTGTTCGGCTTCCACCAGGGGCTGAGCGCGCACCACGACTATCAGTCGGACCCCTGGGGATGGCCGCTGCTGCTGCGGCCGACCCTGTTCTTCTACCAGTCGCCCCGCGGCACGTGCGGCGCGGCGTCCTGCTCGCAGGCGATCCTCGGGACCGGCACCCCGGTGATCTGGTATGCCGCGCTGCTCGCGCTGCTCGCGATGGTGGTCCGGTACGCGGCGACCCGCGACTGGCGGGCGGGGGCCGTCCTGCTCGCCTACGCCGCGGGCTGGCTGCCGTGGTTCTACTTCGCGCTGGCCGACAACCGCACGATGTACCTGTTCTACCTGCTCCCGGCGGTGCCGTTCATGATCCTCGCGATCGTGCTGGCGTGTGGGCTCGTCCTCGGGCCGCCGGGCGCCCCGAACGCCCGGCGCTCCACGGGCGCGGCGCTGGTGGGCGCGTTCACGCTGCTCGCGCTGGTGAACTTCTGGTGGCTGTCGCCCGTGCTCACCGCCGTGCCCGTGCCGTACGACGTCTGGCTGAGCCGCATGCTGCTGCGCGGCTGGATTTAGCGGCTCCACACGTCGGTGACCGCCGCCGGGTCCCTGAGCGCGGATCAGCCGGCGTAGACGATGAAATCGGGATAGACGTGGATGCCGGGGCGCCCGCCGATCTCCGTCACCGCGTCGCGGATCTCGCGCAGGTGCTCGACCGTCATCTGCAGCGGCGGCTCGTCGGGCTGATACGTCGTGCGGATCGGGTAGTCCACGCCCGGCACGTTCGTCATCTCGATGTGGCAGCCGAGCACGTGGCTGACCGGCCGGTCCGCGGCGAACTTCACCAGGCGGTCGATGGTCCGCTCGAACGCCGGCCAGTCCTCGACGTACAGCCGGCCGCGGTAAACCGTGTCACCCGTCAGCAGCAGGCCGGTGGACCGGTCGTAGAAGGTCACCGCCGACCTGTGGTGCCCGGGGCTCGCCAGCACGTCCAGGACGCGGCCGCCGAGATCGAGGGGGACGGGCACGTCCAGGTCGTCGCCGAGGCCGAAGAACTCGCGCACGCGCTCCGGCGCGGGGTGCACGATCACCGTGTCCGGGCGGCCGGAGAACTGGCCGTCCCCGGCGATGTGGTCGCCGTGACCGTGGGTGTGGGCGACGAGCAGCCCGTATCCCTCACGGGGGTGCTCGTCCAGCCAGCCCCGCACGATGGCGTCCACGGTCCGGCGCAGCGGGAAGAACCGGGGAGAGGCGGTCGCGCCGGTGTCCAGCAGGAGGGCCCGGGCGTTCCCGAACAGCAGGAACATGAATGGCGCCTCGTAGTTGATCGCCTTGTTCTGGCGCAGGACGAAGGTGTGCTCGTCGTACCGGTGCACCTGGATGTCCGGATCGGTGTTGTGTTTGGCCGACTCGGAGCCGTGGATCCAGCGAGGGAAGTCGATCTGTTCCATTCGACCCACGATCCTGTTCACGTAGACACGAGGCAAGGACGGCTAGAGGCGGGTCGCGACCCGGACCAGCCCGGCGAGGGCCCGGGAGCGGCTGTGCGGCGGCCATGCGATCACCGTCGTCACCGCCGGAGCGTCCAGCACCGGCACCGCGGCGAGGTCGGGGCGCAGATAGGCCCGGCACGACTCCGGGAGCACCGCCGAAGCCCGGCCGAGCGCGATCAGCTGGAGAAGCTGCGCATGGTCCCGTACCTGCGGACCGGGACCGTCCGGGTACGTGCCGTCGAGGTTGGGCCAGCGTGGCAGGGGCAGTCCGGGCAGCGCGGTGACGTCGGCCATCCGCAGATGTGCCCGGGCGGTGAGCGGATGCCCGGCCGGCAGGACCACGACCTGCCCCTCCGTGCACAGCTCCTCGGCGTCGAACCCGGCCGTCGAGTCGAACGGCCGGTGCAGCAGCGCCACGTCGGCCCGCCCGTCGCGCAGCAGCCGCTCCTGCTCGCCGATGCCGCACAGGAGCACGTCGACGGCGACCGCGCCGGGTTCCGCGGCGTACGCGTCGAGCAGCTTCGGCAGCAGCTCGCCGGCCGCTCCGGCCTTCGTGACGAGGACCAGGCCGGGGCGGCCGGTCGCGGCGAGCGCGGCGCGGCGGGCACGTCGCTCGGCGGCCTCGACCGCGTCGAGAGCCGCCCGGCCCTCGGTCAGCAGCACCGACCCGGCCTCGGTCAGTGTGACGGAGCGGCTGGTGCGCTCCAGCAGCGTCACCCCGAGCCGCCGTTCGAGCTGACTGATCGCCCGCGACAGCGGCGGCTGCGCCATCCCGAGCCGCTGCGCGGCCCGTCCGAAGTGCAGCTCCTCGGCGACGGCGACGAAGTAGCGCAGCTCTCGCGTCTCCATACCGTCACGCTATCTCCCGGCCGCCAGGATCGATACCCGGGAGGTATCGCGGCCCACCCGATCGGTGTTGGAGGTTCCGCCGTGGTCGCGGACAGGATGAGACGCATGAGCGAAAACACCGTCGCGCTGGTCACCGGCGCGAACAAGGGGATCGGGTACGAGATCGCGGCCGGCCTCGGCGCTCTCGGCTGGAGTGTCGGCGTCGGCGCCCGGGACGAGGAGCGCCGGGAGGCCGCGGTGGAGAAGCTGCGCGCGGCGGGCGTCGACGCGTTCGGCGTGCCGCTCGACGTGACCGACGACGCGAGCGTGGCCGCGGCCGCCGCGCTGGTCGACAAGCGCGCGGGGCGCCTGGACGTGCTCGTCAACAACGCCGGGATAACCGGCGGCCCGGCACAGATGCCCACGACGGCCGACCTCGCGGCGGTGCGGGAGGCCGTGGAGACCAACGTGATCGGCGTCATCCGCGTCACCAACGCGATGCTGCCGTTGCTGCGCCGCTCGCCGTCGCCGCGGATCGTGAACATGTCCAGCACCGTCGGCTCACTCACCCGGCAGACCACCGCCGGCGCCGAGACGGGCCCGATCGCCGTCGCCTACGCGCCGTCGAAGACGTTCCTCAACGCCGTCACGGTCCAGTACGCCAAGGAGCTGCGCGACACGAACATCCTGATCAACGCCGCCTGCCCCGGTTTCTGCGCGACCGACCTCAACGGCTTCCGCGGCGTCCGTACCCCCGAGCAGGGCGCGGCGATCGCGATCCGGCTCGCGACCCTGCCCGACGACGGCCCGACGGGCGGGTTCTTCGAGGACGACGGCCCGGTGCCCTGGTGATTCGGTGCCCTGGTGACCGGCTCAGGTCGAGGTCCGGACACACGAAAGGCCCGGCTGGATGGACCGGGCCTTTCGCGTTCTTGCTGCTCAACCAAGCGCGGAGGATAGGAGATTCGAACTCCTGAGGGGTTGCCCCCAACACGCTTTCCAAGCGTGCGCCCTAGGCCAACTAGGCGAATCCTCCGTCGGACAGCTTAGCTCACTTCCCGTGTGGTTTCGACGTGTTGCGACACGGCCCGCGCACACCCGCCGAGTGGCTAGACTGTCCTAGGACCCCTCGCGCGGCGTCATCCTGTGAACCTCCCCAGGGCCGGAAGGCAGCAAGGATAAGCGGGCTCTGGCGGGTGTGCGAGGGGTCTCTTCAGTTAGCGGGTACGCCGGCCGGGTCGACCCCCCGAGGAGGCGGCATGAGTCTTGCGCTGTACCGCAAGTACAGGCCCGGGACATTCGCCGAGGTCAAGGGGCAGGAGCACGTCACCGACCCGCTGCGCCAGGCGTTGCGCAGCGGCCGGATCCACCACGCCTATCTCTTCAGCGGCCCGCGCGGTTGCGGCAAGACCTCCAGCGCCCGCATCCTCGCCCGCTCCCTGAACTGCGAGAAGGGTCCGACGCCCGACCCCTGCGGCGAGTGCGAGTCCTGCGTGGCGCTGGCCCCCACCGGGCCGGGCCACCTCGACGTGATCGAGATCGACGCGGCGTCCCACGGTGGCGTGGACGACGCCCGCGACCTGCGCGAGCGGGCCTTCTTCGCCCCCGTCTCGGCGCGCTACAAGATCTACATCATCGACGAGGCCCACATGGTCACCCGTGAGGGCTTCAACGCGCTGCTGAAGCTGGTGGAGGAGCCGCCGCCGCACCTCAAGTTCGTCTTCGCCACCACCGAGCCCGAGAAGGTCATCGGGACGATCAAGTCCCGCACCCACCACTACCCCTTCCGGCTCATGCCGCCCGCCACATTGAAGCGGCTGATGGAGGAGATCCTCGAATCCGAGTCCGTGCCGTACGAGCCGGCCGCGTTACCGCTGGTCGTACGGGCGGGAGCGGGATCGGCCCGGGACACGCTGTCGATCCTCGACCAGCTGCTCGCGGGCGCCGACGACTCCGGCATCACCTACCAGCGGGCGGTGTCCCTGCTCGGCTACACCGACGGCGACCTGCTGGACGAGGTGGTCGACGCGTTCGCCAAGCGGGACGGCGCGGCCGTTTTCCACGCCGTGCACAGGGTGATCGAGGGCGGTCACGACCCCCGCCGCTTCGCCACGGACCTGCTCGAGCGCTTCCGCGACCTGGTGATCCTGTCCAACGTCCCCGAGGCGGCCGGCAGCGGCCTGCTCGACCGGCCGGCCGACGAACTGGAGCGCCTCCAGGCGCAGGCGGCGTCCATGGGCCCCGCCGAGCTGACCCGGGCGGCCGAGGTCTTCAACGCCGGGCTGACCGAGATGCGCGGCGCGACCTCACCCCGCCTGCTGCTGGAACTGATGTGCGCCCGCGTGCTGCTGCCCGGGGCCGACCAGGGCGAGGCGGCGCTGCTGACGCGGCTCGAACGGCTGGAGCGCGGCGTCGCGGCCGGCATCCACACCGCCGCGCCCGCACCGGCGGCATCTCCGGCGCCGGCCGTGGCCGCTCCTCCGGCCCCGGCTTCTGCTCCGGCTCCGGCCCCTGTTCCGACCCCGGCCCCCGCCCCGGCTCCCGCACCGCAGGTTCAGGCGGCCGCCCGGAGCGCCGACGACTGGCCCACCCCCGTACGGCCCGGCTCCGGGTCGGCTGCGGCACCGCCTTCGCAGGCGCCGCAGGCCCAGGCGCCCGCGGCGGGCGGAGGGCCGGTGCAGCAGGCCTGGCCGCAGGTGCTCGAAGCGATCAAGAACCGCCAGCGGGTGGCCTGGATGATCCTCAACGCCCAGGGCAGGTTGCTCGGCGTCGAGGGCAACGTCGTGACCGTCGGCTTCGAGAAGCCGGGCGACGTGCAGGGCTTCCTCAAGGGCAAGCGCGACGAGGTGGTGGCCGCCGCACTCGGCGACGTGCTCGGCGGCACCTGGCGCGTCGATGTGGTGGTCGGCGGCTCGGGTCCCGGCCCGGCCGGTCCCGCCACCCGCGGGCCGGCCGGGCCTCCCGCCCCCCAGACGCCGCCTCCACCGGCTCCGCCCTCCGCGCCGGCCGCGCAGCCCGCGAAGTCCCCGCAGGCCACGCAGCCCACGCCCGCTCCGACGGCCATGCCGCCCACAGGCGCCACGCCCGCCCCCGCTCCGGAGCGGAAGGCCGCCGCGCCCGCGGCGACCGACGAGTCGTGGCCGGACGCGCCGTCCGACGACTACGACGCGCCGTCCCCGTCCTCCCCGTCCCCGCCCTCGCGGTCGGCGCCAGGCCCCGGGCTGGCCGCGGCGCGCTCGGCGGCCAGGGCCGCCGCCCAGACGGGACCCCGGCAGGCCTGGCCGGAGACGGTGCCGGGCCGTACGGGCGGGGCCGCCCGCCCGGACGACGACGTGGACCCGCTCAACGACGACGACGCGGACGTCAGCGAGCTGTCCGGCATGGCCCTGATCCAGCGTGAGCTGGGCGGCCGCGTCATCGAGGAGATCGATCACTCCTGAGCGCCTTCCCCGCCGGAGGGACGGCCGCCGCATGGACGGACACTGGTTGGGTAACCGGTGTCCGTCCGCCCGCGACAGGCCGGAGACCCGCGCGGAACACGCACGCCGCGCCGGTGCGGAAACCGGGGCGACACCGTAGGCTCGGTCGCGACGAACATGTCGCTGGACGCTGAGGAGCGCAACCATCGTGAATCCAGGGGATGTCAACCTCCAGCAGTTGCTGGAGCAGGCTCAGCTGATGCAGCAGCAGCTCGTCACCGCGCAGCAGGAGCTCAGCGACGCCGAAGTGGAGGGCAGCGCAGGGGGCGGCCTGGTCGTCGCCACCGTGAACGGCAGCGGCGAGCTTCTCGAACTCGAGATCAGCCCGCTGGCCATCGACGCGAGCGACCCGGAGGAGACCGCGCAGACGATCGCGGACCTCGTGCTGGCCGCCGTGCGGGACGCCGTACGCGCCGCGGGGGAGCTGCAGCAGGAGAAGCTGGGCCCGCTCGCGCAGGGACTGGGGGGCGGCCTCGGCGGCCAGCTGCCGGGGTTCTAGAGCATGTACGAAGGGGTCGTCCAGAACCTGATCGACGAGCTCGGGCTGCTGCCCGGCGTCGGTCCCAAGAGCGCGCAGCGGATCGCGTTCCACCTCCTCGCGGCCGATCCGGCCGACGTCAAGCGGCTCGCGCACGCCCTGCTCGAAGTGAAGGAGAAGGTGCGCTTCTGCCGGGTGTGCGGAAACGTGGCCGAGGAGCAGGAGTGCCGGATCTGCCGGGACCAGCGGCGCGATCCGCACGTGATCTGCGTGGTCGAGGAGTCGAAGGACGTGGTGGCGATCGAGCGGACCCGCGAGTTCCGCGGTCGCTACCACGTGCTCGGCGGGGCGATCAGCCCGATCGACGGCATCGGCCCGGACGACCTGAAGATTCGCGAGCTGATGACCCGGCTGGCCGACGGCCAGGTGACCGAGCTGATCCTCGCGACCGACCCGAACCTCGAGGGCGAGGCGACGGCCACCTACCTGGCCAGGCTCGTCAAGCCCCTGGGATTGAAAGTGACCCGACTGGCCAGCGGTCTGCCTGTGGGCGGTGATCTCGAGTACGCCGACGAGGTCACTTTGGGCCGCGCTTTCGAAGGACGGAGGCTGCTGGATGTCTGACGAGTGGAACGACCTGGCCGCACGCGTCGCCGGACACGCGCAGAACTTCATCGACGGCCTCACCCGCCTGGCCGGCGGTGAGGGCGGCGACGCGACGCTGCCGCTGCTCCTGGTGGAGGTGGCCCAGGTCAGTCTCGCGGGCACCCAGCTCGGGGCCGCCCAGGACGTGATCCTGCAGGGCAACGTCGAACCCGCGCTGAGCGAGGACCCCGACATCGACCCCCTCCGTACGGCTCTCGCCGCCCGGCTCGGCCCGGTGGACGACTACGCCGAGGTGTTCGACCCCTACAAGGACACCGTGGTCACGCCGTACCGGCTGTCGGACGACCTCACGGCGGTGGCGGCCGACCTCATCCACGGGCTGCGGCACTACCAGGCGGGCCGTCCGCTCGAGGCGCTGTGGTGGTGGCAGTACTCCTACTTCAACACCTGGGGCAACCACGCCGGCGCGGCGCTGCGGGCCCTGCAGGCGCTGGTCGCGCACACGCGGCTCGACGTGGTCGAAGAGGGCACCGCGGTCTGACCGTCCACATGCTGGTCGCTGCCGGTCTCGGTTTGGGACGTCCAAGTACACTGTGAGCTCCACGTCCTGATTCGTTGGAGATTCCAGTGGCGCTCGTTGTGCAAAAGTACGGTGGTTCCTCCGTAGCCGACGCGTCCTGCATCAAGCGGGTCGCCCAGCGGATCGTCGCGACGAAAAAAGCGGGCAACGACGTCGTCGTCGTGGTGTCCGCGATGGGCGACACCACCGACGAGCTGCTCGACCTGGCCCAGCAGGTGTCGCCGCTGCCGCCCGGCCGCGAGCTCGACATGCTGCTCACCTCGGGTGAGCGGATCTCCATGGCGCTGCTCGCGATGGCGATCGCCAACCTGGGTAGCGAGGCGCGCAGCTTCACCGGCTCGCAGGCCGGGGTCATCACCGACTCGACGCACGGCAAGGCGCGCATCATCGACGTGACGCCGAGCCGCATCCGGGAGGCCGTCGACGCCGGTCAGATCGCGATCGTGGCCGGGTTCCAGGGCGTCTCCCAGGACAGCAAGGACATCACGACGCTCGGCCGGGGTGGTTCCGACACCACGGCCGTCGCTCTCGCGGCGGCGCTCGGCGCGGACGTCTGCGAGATCTACACCGACGTGGACGGCATCTACACCGCCGATCCCCGCATCGTCCGCTCGGCGCGGCAGATTCCGCGGATCTCCTACGACGAGGCCATGGAGATGGCGGCGTGCGGGGCGAAGATCCTGCACCTGCGCTGCGTGGAGTACGCCCGCAGGTTCACCCTGCCGATTCACGTCAGAAGCTCGTTCAGCACGAGGGAAGGCACCTGGGTCGTCTCCGACCCCTACAGCGAAGGAACCGAAGTGGAGCAGCCCATCATCTCCGGGGTCGCGCACGACCGGAGCGAGGCCAAGATCACTGTGGTCGGGGTGCCCGACAAGGTCGGAGAGGCCGCCGCCATCTTCCGCACGCTGGCCGACGCGGAGATCAACATCGACATGATCGTGCAGAACGTGTCGGCCGCGGCGACCGGGCGCACGGACATCTCCTTCACGCTGCCGGCCAACGACAGCCAGACGGCCCTGACGGCACTGAAGAAGATCCAGAACCAGGTCGCGTTCGAGTCGCTGCTGTACGACGACCAGATCGGCAAGGTCTCCCTGATCGGCGCGGGCATGCGCTCGCACCCGGGTGTCACCGCCAAGTTCTTCGGCGCGCTGGCCGACGCCGGGGTGAACATCGAGATGATCTCGACCTCGGAGATCCGCATCTCCGTCGTCGTGGGCCAGAACGAGGTGGACACCGCGGTCGCCGCCGCCCACCGCGCGTTCGACCTCGACGCCGACCAGGTCGAGGCCGTTGTCTACGGAGGTACCGGACGATGAGCCGCAAGCCCACCCTCGCCATCGTCGGCGCGACCGGTGCCGTCGGCACCGTCATGCTCGACATCCTGACCAACCGCCGCGACCTGTCCGACGCGTACGGCGAGATCCGGCTGATCGCCTCGCCGCGCTCGGCGGGCAAGGTGCTGAGCGTGCGCGGCGAGGACGTCGTCGTCCGGGCGCTGTCGCCTGAGGCGTTCGACGGCGTCGACATCGCGATGTTCGACGTGCCGGACGAGGTCTCCGCCGAGTGGGCGCCGATCGCCGCCTCGCGCGGCGCGGTGGCCGTGGACAACTCCGGCGCCTTCCGGATGGACCCGGACGTGCCGCTCGTGGTGCCCGAGTGCAACCCCGAGCAGGCCCGCAACCGGCCCAAGGGGATCATCTCGAACCCCAACTGCACCACGCTGTCGATGATGGCCGCCATGGGCGCCCTGCACCGCGAGTACGGCCTGCGCGAGCTGGTCGTGGCCTCCTACCAGGCGGTGTCCGGCGCCGGGGTGGCCGGGCCCGAGCGGCTCTACACGGAGATCGAGGCCGTCGCCGGCGACCGGACGATGGGCACCGTGGCGGGCGACGTGCGCAAGGCCGTGCCCGACCTGGCGGACTCGCCGTTCCCCGCCCCGCTGGTGCTCAACGTGGTGCCGCTGGCGGGCTCGCTCAAGGACGGCGGCTGGACCTCCGAGGAGCTCAAGGTCCGCAACGAGTCGCGCAAGATCCTCGGCATCCCGGACCTGAAGGTCTCGGCGACCTGCGTCCGCGTCCCGGTGGTGACCACCCACTCGCTGGCCGTCCACGCGACGTTCGAGCGGGAGGTCACGGTCGAGGGCGCCCGGGCGCTCCTGGACGCCGCGCCGACCGTGGTGGTGCTCGACGACCCCGCGAACGGCGTGTTCCCGACCCCGGCGGACGTCGTGGGCACCGACCCGACCTACGTGGGCCGGATTCGCCAGGCGCTCGACTTCCCGAACACGCTCGACCTGTTCCTGTGCGGAGACAACCTCCGCAAGGGCGCCGCGCTCAACACCGCCGAGATCGCCGCGCTGGTCGCCACCGAGTTCGCGTAGGCCGCTCAGCGGAACAGCACATCCCAGTGGGTGGGTTCGTCCGCCCACACGTCGGACGGCGCGGCGCGGTACAGCGCCGCGCCGTCCGCGCGCGTGCGCCAGTAGCGGCACATCCGGGTGACGTACGCGTCGAGGCACGGGTTGTGGGCGAGGTCCACCTTGTAGCCGTTGCCGTGGCTGTAGCGGCCACCGGCGTGGCCGGTCTCGGTGCCGCCGGTGACCGTCACCGGGCACCCGCTGGCCCGCCGCAGGTCGACGACGCGCATCAGCGTGCCGTATCTGATCGCCCGGAGTGACGTGCAGTACGGCCGGCGGTGGTCGGCGCAGTCGCCGCTCGACACGCGGCGCACCCCGGCGTCCAGCAGCAGGCCCACCGCCTCCTCGTGCGGGAGCCGTGCGTCCGCCTCCAAAGCGTCCCGGGCTCTCACGGTGGCGACGAACGTGCCGGCCAGCAGCGGCGGGAGGGTCACCTCCTGCCGCGCGACCTCGGCGGTCGCGGCGGGCGCCGGGGACGGCGGCGGGACGGGGTCCCTGTCGTTCTGCATGGGCAGGGAGATCAGGACGGCGGTGCCGATGCCGGCCAGCCCCCGCCATGACGGGCGGACGTCCAAGAGCCTCGTTTCCTCGGTCGACGACGGGGGCTGTGGTCTCTAATGCCACACCCGGCGACCTGTCCGCCCGTCGCCACGAGGCGATTTGCCGCCACGCGTGGATCATCTTGTCGGTTCATGACCGGACGCGGGCCCGACCCGTACAGTGACGAGCGTGGCCGAGAAGACACGGGAGCTGATCGTCGAGACGGCCCTCCGGTTGTTCAGGGATCGGGGGTACGAGGCGACCACGATGCGCGCCATCGCCGCGGAGGCGGGCGTGTCGGTGGGCAACGCCTACTACTACTTCAGGTCCAAGGAGCAGCTGATCCAGGCGTACTACGACCGGGCGCAGGCGACGCACGAGGCGGCGTGCCGCGAGGTGTTCGCCGCCGAGCGGTCGTTCGCCGGGAGGCTCGGGGGCGTGCTGCGGGAGTGGGTGCGGATCTCCGAGCCGTACCACGAGTTCGCGGTGAAGTTCTTCAAGCACGCGGCGGAGCCCAGCAACCCCCTGAGCCCGTTCAGCGCCGAGTCCGCTCCCGCACGCGAGTCGGCCGTCGCGCTCTATCGGGAGGTGGTCGAGGGGTCGGCCGGGCGCATGGACGACGAACTGCGCGAGGAGCTTCCCGAGCTGCTGTGGCTGCTGTGGATGGGAGTCGTGCTGTTCTGGGTCCACGACAACTCGCCGGGGTGCGCGCGCACCTACCGGCTGATCGACCGGGTCGTCCCGCTCGTCGACCGTCTGGTCGGGCTGTCGCATCTGCCCGGCATCAAGGGCGTGGCCAGGGAGGTCATCGAGGTGGTCCACGAACTCCGGGCGTGACCGCGACTCCATACCGTCCGGTTGGTATGGTCGGGTTGAGACCTTGGAAGGGGTGGCCGTGGATCGCTGGGGCATGACGATTCCGTTCTTCGGGCAGACGCCGGTCGAGTCGAAGGAGCTCGTCGCCGAGCTGCCCGCACTGGGCTACACCGACGCGTGGTCGGCCGAGGTGGGCGGCACGGACGGGTTCGTCCCGCTGGCCCTGGCGGCCGAATGGGCGCCGTCCCTGCGGCTGGGCACCGCGATCGTCCCCGTCTACACCCGCGGCCCGGCCCTGCTGGCCATGTCGGCGGCCACACTGGCCGACCTCGCCCCGGGCAGGTTCGTGCTGGGCATCGGCGCGTCGTCCCCGGTCATCGTGGGCAACTGGAACGCCGGCGAGTTCGACAAGCCGTACGCGCGGGTCCGCGACACCCTGCGCTTCCTGCGCGCGGCGCTGGCGGGGGAGAAGGTCACCGAGAGCTACGAGACCTTCGCCGTGAAGGGCTTCCGGCTGGAGAAGGCCCCCGCGACGCCGCCGAAGATCGTGCTGGCCGCGCTGCGCCCCGGCATGCTCCGCCTGGCCGCCCGCGAGGCCGACGGCGCGATCACCAACTGGCTGTCGCCTCAGGACGTACGGAGGGTCCGGGCCGAGCTGGGGCCGGAGACCGAGCTGACCGCGCGGCTGTTCGTCGTGGTGACGGAGGACGCCGCCAAGGCGCGGGAGATCGGCCGTCGGCTGCTGGCCTCCTACCTCACCGTCCCGGTGTACGCGGCCTTCCACGAGTGGCTCGGCCGAGGTGAGGCGCTGCGGCCCATGCAGGAGGCCTGGGCGGCAGGAGACCGCAAGGCCGCGCTGCAGGCGATCCCCGACCAGGTTGTGGACGACCTGATCGTGCACGGTGACGCGGCGACCTGCCGTGCCCGCGTCCGGGAGTACGTCGCCGCCGGGCTCGACACGCCCGTGCTCGCCCCCCTGCCTTTCGGAGACCTGGCCCAGGCTGTACGGGACCTCGCGCCGGGCGCCTGAAGGAACCGGGCCTGAAGGAGCTGGGCCTGAAGGAACCGGGGGAGCGCCGCCGGACGTTAACGGGGAGGCAAAGCGGGCAGAGGAGTCCACCTGGAGGTGTCCTCATGGTGAAGGCAGGACGTGCGGCGGCCACCTGGCGCGCCTACCGCGAGGTCTCCAAGCCCGGCTCGCCGGGACTCGGGGCCCGCATCCGGGCCGTGCCCCGGATGCTCCGCGCCGCGATCAAGGGCGACTACCCCGGCATGACCAAGGGCAAGCTCGCCATGCTCGGCATGGCCGTGGCGTACATCGTGTCGCCGATCGACGTCGTCCCCGACTTCCTCCTGGGCATCGGCGTCGTCGACGACTTCGGCGTGTTCCTGTGGCTGGCGACCGCGCTGCTCGGCGAGAGCGGCCAGTTCGTCGATTGGGAGCACGACCGCCGCCGTTAGAGCTGCTCCTGCCGCAGCCAGGCCCGCGAGGGCAGGGGATGGCCGAACAGGCGGGCGGCGTTGCCGTACGAGACCCTGGCGATGTCGGCGGGGGGCAGGCTGCCGAGGTTGCGGGCCACCGCGCGCTGGGTGTCCGGCCAGGTGGACTCCGCGCGCGGGTAGCCGGTCTCCAGCATCACCCGCTCCATGCCGACGGCGAGCCGCACCGAGCTCAGCGCGCTGTCGTCGAGCGTGCCGAAGAAGAAGTTGCGCCGCAGCACCTCGCTGGGCTTCAGGCCGCCCTCCCAGGTCGGGTCGCCCGCGACCGGGTGATCGAGCGCGTAGTCGGCCCGCTCGGCCAGCATCGGCAGCCACCCGACGCCGCCCTCCACGATGAGGACGCGCAGCTTGGGGAAGCGCAGCGCCACCCCCGACCACAGCCAGTCGGCGCAGGCGAACATCGCGCTGGCCGGGATCAGCGTGGTGATCGCCTCGACCGGGGTGTCGGGCGACGGCACCGGCGCCCAGGAGGACGCGCCGGTGTGCAGGCACACGACCGTCCCCGTCTCCTCGCAGGCGGCGAAGAACGGGTCCCAGTGACGGCTGTGGATCGACGGCAGCCGCAGCCGGGTGGGGAACTCGGGGAACACGACGGCCTTGAACCCGCGTGCGGCGTTGGCCCTGATCTCCTTCGCCGCGATCTCGGGATCGGGGAGCCAGGGAAGCTGGAGCGCGATCATGCGCTCGGGGTAGGTGCCCGCCCACACGTCGACGTGCCAGTCGTTCCAGGCCTGTACGAGCGCGAGCCCGAGGTCCTGGTCGCGGGTGCGGCCGAACGCCACTCCCGCCTGGCTCGCGAGCATGCCCGGGAAGCACAGGGCCGCCCAGATCCCGGCCCGGTCCATGTCGCCGACCCGGGCCTCGATGTCGTAGCAGCCCGGCCGCATGTCCTCGAAACGGACGGGATCGAGCGTCCACTGCTCCTTGGGCAGGCCCGCGCCCACGTCCAGTCCCGCGCAGGGATAGGTGGCGCCACCGTACCGCCACACCTGATGGCCCGAGTCGGTCTCCACGACCTTGGGCGCGAGGTCCTTGTACTTCTCCGGAAGGCGGTCCTCGAAGAGATCGGCCGGCTCGATCAGGTGATCATCGACCGAGATGATCACGAAGTCCCGCCGCCTCGGCTCTGGGTCGGTATGCAGCGGCGTCGTCACGATAGTAAACGGTAGGGCCAAGGGATAACACGGTACAAGCTGCGAGGTCTCCGGTTGGTATCCGTTCGCTCACCTTGCGGCGCGTACGGTCACGCCCTGTGACTCCTGCTCCGTCCGGAGGTCGCGGGCCTCGCGGCGCACCAGCAGCACCCAGCCGCCCACCGCGATGCCGATGAACAGCCACCACTGAACGGCGTACGCCAGGTTGAGCCCGCCTCCCGCGCCGACGTCCGGCGGGGGCAGGAGCTCCGGCGCCTCGGCCGTCGCAGGAGTCTGCGCGGTCAGCTCGACGAACCCCCCGAAGAGCCCGTACGGCAGGCCTTTGGCGAGGGCGGACGTGTCGATCAGCAGGATCTGGCCGGAGGGCAGCCCGGACCGGTTCCTGATGCCGGTGTTCTCCCGGGTCTCGGCCGGGCGGAGCCGTCCGGTGACCGTCACCTCCCCGGTGGGCGGCGCGGGCACCCGCGGCGGGGTGTCCGCGGTCGCCCCGGCCGGGACCCAGCCTCGGTTCACCAGCACCGCGCCCTGCGGTGTGACGAGCGGGGTGACCACGTAGAACCCGACCCGGGTGTTGAGGGAGCGCCGGCGCACCACGAGCTCATGGGCGGGGTCGTACCGGCCGGTGACGGTGACGAGGCGGTACCTGTCCCTCTCCGGCACGGTCGCGCCGGGCCGGTCCAGCCGGTCGAGCGGCACGGGAGCGGCGGCGAGGTTGGCGGTGATTCTGGCGCTGGCGGCCGACCGCTCCTCGAACCGTCCCCACTGCCACTTCCCCAGGAAGAAGAAGGCGGGGATCAGCGCGAGCACGAGCAGGTGCAGCCCGACCCAGCGGCGCGTGAGGAGGAACCGGTACACGCCACCAGCCTAGGCAGCGCCACGACCGGTCCTGTTGTCAGGACGTGTCTCAAGCCGGGGCGCTCAGCCGGGCGCCGGGGCCGGGGTGGGGGGTCACCTCGCGCGGACCGCCGACCTCGTGGCCATCCTCGCACGCCAGGTGCAGTGCGACGGGCGCGCCGCAGTCGCGGTGGGTCACCACGACCGGTGGTCCCTCGGGGTCGGCCAGATAGCGGTCGCCCCAGTGCATGAGCGCGATCATGATCGGGTAGAGGTCGAGGCCCTTCTGGGTGAGCCGGTACTCGTCGCGCTGGCGCTGGCCGGGCTCCTGGTAGGGCACCTTGCGCAGCAGGCCCTCTTCGACGAGCCGCGACAGCCGCGCGCTCAGCACCTGCCGGGGCGCACCGGTGCGCGTCTGCAGGTCGGCGAACCGCCGGATGCCGTTGAACGCCTCCCGGAGGACGAGGAGGGTCCACTTCTCGCCCAGCACGGCGAGGGTTCGCTCGATGGAGCAGTTGTCCACCCGATAACGCCGCATGTCGCGCATCGTAACCACAACCTCCGTCCGACATCTAAGTCTAGTTGACAGACTCAGGCGCTTCGAGGGAGGCTGAGTCCATGTTGGGAACTCAGGTGGGGTCCGCCGTGGACATCCGTGCGGCGCGTCCGGACGACGACGAGGAGCGGGTGCGGCTCTTCCTGGGGAGCCTGTCGCGGGCGACGCTGACGAACCGCTTCTTCGTCGGCCTGGGCCGGCCGAGCGAGAGGCTGGTCCGCGCCATGGTCGCGCGCGACGACAGGCGGGACGCGCTGCTCGCGCTGCACGGCGACGCCGTCATCGGGCACGCCATGAGCCACCTCGCCGACGGCGCCTACGGGGTGGAGGCGGAGATCGGGGTCGTGGTGGACGACCGGTGGCAGAACCTCGGCGTGGGCTCGCGGCTCGTGCGCACCCTCCTGCGCCGGGCGTCCGTACGCGGCGCGGTCGTCGTCGGCATGGACGTCATGACCGAGAACCGGCGGGTGCTGGCCATGGTGCGCAGGACCTGGCCCTCTGCCACAATCGACACACAGGGCACATCCGTCGAGATCAAAGCTCGCCTCGCATTTGCAGAACAAGGTTCTGTTGGTTCACCATTGACTATGTGAAGAACGCGAAGAGCGCGCGGGACGGTAGGGCCAGGATCATCGAGGGCGCCCTGCGCAGGTTCAGCCAGAGCGGGGTGTCGGCCACCACCCTGGCCAGCCTCCGGCAGGAGAGCGGCGTCAGCGTCGGCAGCTTCTATCACCACTTCACGAGCAAGGAACACGTCTTCGGCGTGCTCTACGCCGAGATCCTCGACATGTACCAGGACGCCTTCGTCGGCGAGCTCGTCCGCCACGAGGACGCCCGCGCCGGCATCGAGGCGATCGTCGCGATGCACATGGCGTGGTGCGGCGAGCACCCCGAGCGCGCCCGCCTGCTGATCAGCGAGCGTCCGCCCCGGCGCAACGAGCCCGGCGGCCCGGAGGTCGCGGAGTCGCGGCGCGAGTTCTTCCGGCAGGTCGCCGACTGGTGGCGGCCGCACATGAAGGACGGCGTGCTCCGTCCTGTCCCCGCCACGATGTGCTACGTGCTGTGGCTCGGCCCCGCGCAGGAAATGTGCCGCCTGTGGTTCAGCGGCGCCCACCAGCCCACGCAGGAGGAGATCCGTGAGCTGGGCGAGGCCGCCTGGAACAGCCTGAAGATGCCGTAGATTCGATCTGTGGACGCCCCTTCTGACCTGGTCCGGCGGCTTCGCGACAGGTTCGTGGAAACCGGATACACGATCGACGGCGTGCGTGAGCGGCTGGGCGACATGGCCGCCTCCGCCCTGGCCCGCGAGGAGGTCGTGCCCGCACTGCGGGCCACCAGGGACGCCGACCCCCTCGCCGCGCTGATCCGCCTGTGGTGGCTGGGCGTCCCGGTCAGCATGGCCGCCGCCGACCTTCCGCTGCAGGACCTCATCGAGGCCGGGCTGCTGGTGCGCCTGGGCGACTCCGTGCAGGCCACCGTGCACCTCCAGCCCTGGGACACGGGCACGGGCGACCCGGCGTACGTGGTGTCCGACCGCAAGGTGCGGCCCGGCGACCCCTCGCTGCGGCCCGACCACGTGGTGGGAGCGGGCGGCGCCTCGGCCAACCTCGCCCAGCTCGGCTGGACCGCGCCGGTCGGGCGGGCGCTCGACCTCGGCACCGGCTGCGGCGTGCAGGTGCTGCACCTGGCGCCCAGGGCGCAGGACGTCGTCGCGACCGACGTGAACCGCAGGGCGCTGCGGCTGGCCCGCCTCAGCTGGGGCCTGTCCGGCGTGACCGGCGTCGAGGCGCGCGAGGGCTCGATGTACGACCCCGTGGACGGCGAGCGGTTCGACCTCGTGGTGTCCAACCCTCCGTTCGTCATCGCGCCCGAGGCCAGGTACACCTACCGCGAGGCCGGGCGGCGGGGCGACGAGTTCTGCCGGGACCTCGTACGGCGCACGCCCCGGCACCTCGCCCAGGGCGGCCGGGCGCGCTTCCTCGCCAACTGGCTGCACGTCAAGGGCGAGGACTGGCAGGACAGGGTGGGCGGCTGGCTCGCGGAGACCGGCTGCGACGGCTGGGCCGTACAGCGCGACGTGCAGGACCCGGCCGAGTACGTGGAGCTGTGGCTGCGGGACTCCGCGGAGCACGGCACGTCGGCCTACCGGGAGCGCTACGACGAGTGGCTCGGCTGGTTCGAGTCGCTGGACGTGACCGGCGTCGGCTTCGGCTGGATCGCCCTGCACGACTCCGGGTCGCTGAGCCCGCTCGTGCGGGTGGAGGAGATGACGCAGCCGGTCGAGCCTCCGTCCGGCGCACTGGTCGAGGAGGTCCTGCGCGCGGCGCGCACCGCCCACGAGCTGTCCGACGAGGACCTGCTCGACGCGCGCCTGAAGTCGGCCGAGGGAGTGGTGGAGGAGCGCGTCGGCCCGCCCGGCGCCGACGACCCCTCCCGGATCGTCCTGCGGCAGACCCGGGGCGCGCGCCGTACGGTCACCGTGGGGACGGTGGAGGCGGCCCTGGCCGGGGTGTGCGACGGCGACCTGCCCACGCGGCCGCTGCTCGCCGCGATCGCCGAGCTGACCGGCGAGGACCTCGGCGCCGTGCTCGGGCGGGCTCCCGCCGCGCTGCGCTCCCTGATCGCAGAGGGCTTCCTCCGCGTTGCAAGCCCACGTTGATCGGAGTTTGAACGGCCGGGCCGACAGTGGTCCTGAGCGGGCTTCGGGGGGGTTCGGAGCCCGCGCAGAAAGCCCGGCCGGTCGCCGACGTGAGGCGGCGAGTCGTCACGGGGCGCACCGGTAAGGATCCGGGCCCCCTGCGCGTCCCAGTGACGACGGGCGACCGGCCGGGCGGTTCACGCGCCCACGATTGAGAATCGGTGATCGATTTGATCAACCATGTCCGGATGAGCCGGCTCGACGACGACCTGCGACTCGACTCACGTCTCGACCTGTTCGCGCAGGAGCGCGCGGATGTCGTCGGCCTCGGGCGAGCCGAGCCGGGTGAAGATGTCGAGGGCCTTGACCAGGGCCTGCCTGCCCCGGCCGGTCTCCCCGAGACTCGCGAGGGCCTTGCCGAGGGCGGCCAGTGACTGCGCTTCGCCGTACGGGTGGGTGATCTCGCGGCTCACTGTCAGGGCCTGCTCGGCGTGCCGGGCGGCCTCGGCGAACCGCCCGGCGGCGATGAAGGTGGCGGCCAGCCGGTAGCAGACCCGCTGCTCCCAGACCCGCTGGTTGCTCGCCCGGAAGAAGGCCAGGCACTCGGCGTGGTGCACGACGGCCTCGTTGAGCCGCCCGACGTGCGACAGCACGTTGCCGAGGTGGTAGCGGGCCCGCGCCACCCCCGCGCCGCTGCCGATCTCGGTGAAGACCGCGAGCCCGCGCTCGGCCGCGGCGATGGCGTCGCCGGGCCGCCCGAGGCCCAGGTGGTCGCGGGCCGAGTAGCACGACGCCAGCGCCTCGCCCGCCGGGTTGCCCACCTCCCGATAGACCGCCGTCGCCCGGTCGAACCATTCGAGCGCCTCGGTGTGGCGCCGCCGCCGGCCCGCGACGACCGCCAGCGCGTTGCATGTCTCGCCCAGCACGATGTGGTCGCCGGTCTCCTCGCCGAGCGTCCGCGCGGCGAGGAAGTGGGCCTCGGCCTCGGCCAGCCGGTTCGCGCCGAACAGCACCCGGCCGAGGACGTAGCGGCAGCGCATCTCGCCGCGCCGCTCGCCTGTCCGGCGGGTCGCCGCCAGCAGGGCCGAGGTGCGCTGCTCGAAGTCGCGCTGGCTGGTGCCCGACTCCAGCAGCGGCTCCAGCGCCAGCAGCAGGTCGGCCGCCGCGAGCAGGTCCCCGCCCGGCTCGTCCGCCCGGGCCGCCTGGGCCACGGCTGCCTGGGCCACGGCTGCCTGGGCCACGGCTCCGAACATGTCCTCCGCCTCGGCCGACAACCAGGCCACGGCCTCGTCGGCGGAGGAGAAGGAATGGCCGAGCACGCCAAGGTCGGTGAGGTTGTCGGCGATCGCGCTGCCCTCGTACGCCAGCCGGTGGGCCGCGCCCGCCGACGCCAGGTAGAAGCCGAGCAGCCGCCGCAGGGCGAGCGCGCGGGCCGCGGGCTCCTCCGCGTCCTCCGCCTGCCGCCGGGCGAACAGCTTGAGCAGGTCGTGGAATCGGTAGCGGCCCGGCGCGGGCGCCTCCAGCAGGCTGGCGTCGACCAGCGACTCGATCAGGTCCTCGGCCTCGGCCGGGGTGAGGCCGAGCACGGCCGCCGCCGCGAAGGCCGAGATGCCCGAGCCCGCCGGCAGTGACAGCAGCCGGAAGGCCCGCGCCTGCCGGGCGTCCAGCTGGCCGTATCCGAGGGCGAACGTGGCCGAGACCGCCAGGTTGCCGATCTTCATCTCGTCCAGGCGGCGGCGCTCGTCGGCGAGCCTGGGGACGAGCGAGGCCACCGTCCACGACGGGCGGGAGGCGAGTCTGGCGGCGACGATGCGCACGGCCAGCGGCAGGAAACCGCAGGCGGCGACCACGTCCATGGCGGCGGCCCGTTCCGCCGCCACCCTCTCGGGTCCCGCGACCGCCGCGAGCAGCGACAGCGCCTCCTCGGGCTCCATCACGTCGAGGTCGACGAGCCGGGCCGCGGGCAGGTCGGCCAGCTTGCCCCGGCTGGTGATGATCGCGGCGCAGCCGGGCGAGCCGGGCAGCAGATGCTCGACCTGCTCGGCGTCGCGGGCGTTGTCGAGCAGCACCAGCATCCTGCGCTCGGCGAGCAGCGAACGGAACAGCGCGGAGCGCTCGGCCAGGCCGTCGGGGATCACGTCCATCGGGATGCCGAGGGCGCGCAGGAACGCGACCAGCGCCGTCTCGGGCGCGGTGGGCTCGGCGCCGTATCCGCGCAGGTCGGCGTAGAGCTGGCCGTCCGGGAACAGGTCCCCGGCGAGATGGGCCACATGGACGGCCAGGGTCGTCTTGCCCACCCCGCCGATGCCCGACATCGCCGCGATCGGCACGCCCTCTCCCGCCCCTTCTCCGCGGAGCAGCGCGAGCAGCCGGTGCACCAGGCCGGTGCGTCCGGTGAAGTCGGAGACGGCCGCCGGGAGCTGCGCCGGCCTCGGCATCTCGATCGCGGGGACGGTCCCGGCCGTCGCGGCGTCATCGTGGCCGTCCGGATGCGAGAGCCGTACGGGAGGGGGTGTGTGGGCGAGGGCGGGATCGGCGGCGAGGATGCGCCGGTGCAGGCCGGCCAGCTCGGCTCCGGGCTCGATGCCGAGCTCCTCCACCAGCGCCTGCCGGGTCTCGGTGAAGACCGACAGCGCCTCGGCCTGCCTGCCACAGCGGTAGTAGGCGAGCATGAGCTGGGCGCGTAACCGCTCGCGCAGCGGGTGTTCGGCGGCGAGCGCGACCAGCTCGGAGACGATCTCCGCGTGGCGGCCCAGCTCCAGGTCGAGCTCCATGAGCGTCTCGACCGCGCTCATCCGGCGCTCGGCCAGCCGGTCGCGCTGGTGCTCGGCGTACGGGCCGACCGCGCCGGTCAGCGGCTCGCCCGACCACAGGCGCAGGGCCCCGCGCAGCCGCCTTGCGGCCTCCCCGGACCTGCCCGTGCGGCGGTCGGACTCGGCGGCGGCGCACTCACGCTCGAAGACGGCGAGGTCGAAGCGGGCGGGGCCGGAGTGAGCGGAGTCGAGCCGCAGCGCGTACCCCCGGCCCACGGAGGTCAGCAGCCGCGGCGGCGTCCTCGGGGAACGGTCCGGCTCCAGGACGGTGCGCAGGCGGGAGACGTAGGTGCGCAGCGCGCCGAGCGCGCGTGGGGGCGCGTCCTCGCCCCACACGCCGTCGATCATCTCGTCGGGCGTGACCGGGTGCCCCTCCCGCAGCAGGAGCATGGCGAGGATGGAGCGTTGCAATGGTGTGCCGAGGTCGAGTTCGTCGCCGTCGCGCCAGGCCAGGACGGGTCCCAGCACGGCGAAGCGCAGGCCGTCCGCGGCGGCGTGATCAGGCATGTGACCTGTCTCCCAATGGCAAGTTTCCGACCAAATGATAGATCGTGTAGCGCGACGGCAGTAGGACCGGGCGCGCCGGTTCAGTCTGCGTTCAGGTGCTTGAAAGCATCCTGCAAACCACGGTGTGAGCGCTGAAAGCGAGTTGCAGGCGGGCGGGCCTATCACTGAGGTGCAACCCCGACAGCACCCCGCATCGGGGGATCGTCCTCGAACAGGAGAACCGCAATGCGCCGCTCCATCACCCTCGGTCTCGCCGCCGCCACCGCAGTCGCCGCCCTCGGACTGCCGGCCCTCGCGACCGCCGCCAACGCCGCCCCCTCCTCCGCCTCCTCCGCCTCCGCTCCGCACCACGACGACTGGGACTACAACGGCTGGTGGGGCACCTACTGGTCGTCCAACCACCTCGCCAAGGCCAAGGGCTACGTCGACGTGAACTACAACGACGAGGAGTCGAACCGGGTCCACATCACCGGCAAGCTGTACGACAACGACAACCGCACCTACCGGCAGGGCGGCAAGTGCGCGTACATCAAGTTCCGGGTGTCGTACTGGGACGACGACGAGGACGACTGGTCCTCCAGCTACAAGTCGTACAAGTACTGCGGCGCCGGCGGCTACAAGAGCATCAACTTCTGGCGCTACGACGTCGCCCAGGTCCAGGCGAAGGTCTGTCAGATCGGCCAGTACAGCAACCAGCCCGTCAAGTGCGGCTACTGGCGCGACATCTACAACGCCTACGAGGACGAGTACGGCTACGAGGCCTGACCGTCCCCGAACGACGCGGCCCGTCCCTTCCGGGACGGGCCGCTTTCTTCTCTAGGGGACGATTACGCTGCTTCCGACGCCGTTTCCAGGAGGCCCAGCCGCACGCGGAGACGTTCGCGTACGGCGGGCCACTCAGGACTCAGGATCGAGTAGTACGCGGTATCTCGGACCGTGTCGTCGGCGCCTCGGCTGTCCGCTCGTCGCACACCGTCCAGGTGCGCGCCGAGGGCCTCGATGGCGGCCCGGGATCGGGAGTTGCGTACGTCTGCCTTGAGGGTGATCCGGTGAACCTGCCAGGTCTCGAAGGCCAGGGAGAGCAGCAGATACTTGCTCTCCCGGTTGACACCGGTGCCCTGGGCCGACGCGGCGAGCCAGGTGTACCCGATGTCCGCGACGGACGGGACCTCGCCCACCGCGCCCTTCGTCCCCGGCGGCCAGGGCATCGGGCCCTGCCAGTACTCCAGGTTCATCAGACGGGTGGCACCGACCACGCGGTCGGTGTGCAGCCACCGGATGGCGAAGGGCATCGTGCGGCCCTCCGCCTGCTCAGCCATGGCGGCCTCCACGTAGGAGGCCATCTCATCCCGGCCAGCGGGAACCCGAGTGAAGGCGTACGTCGAACGGTCTTCACTCGCCGCGGCGACGAGGTCGTCGAGCACCGCGAGGCTGAGCGGTTCCAGGCGCACGGAGCGCCCGGACAGGGTGACAAAAGCGGGCATGAGCACATGATGGGGTCTGCTGAACACGGCCGATACCAAATGACACGAGACATCTTGGCGGGGGTCCGGTTAAGGGGGTTGACCACCTGAGAAACCGCAGGTCAGAGGGGTGAATCGGGAGCCCTGAGGTGAGCGCTCAGGGTAAAGATTTGGCCAAAGATCCACGGGGCCCGGCGGGCGGGTTCAGCGGCGGCCCGAACCAGGTCTTCAGGGCGTTCTCGAGCCCCTCGCCGCCGGCTCCGCGCGGGTCCCGCGCCCACGCGACGAACCCGTCCGGGCGTACGAGAAGTGAGCCGGGAGCGTGCGGGCCGCGCACGGCCGTCGCGATGGCGGTGACCCGGTCGTCGTAGCCGGCGACTCCGATTTCGCTCCGACGGACGAGCAGGCCCCGGCCCTCGTGGAGGTGGTCGGCGATGCGTGAGCCGTGCGCCAGACTCGATCGCTCATCTCGGACGTGGCCTCGGGCCTGTTCATTCAGCGCGGGTTTGACAACGTGACGGTCGCCGAGGTCGCCGAGGCGGCGGGAGTCTCGACCAAGACCGTCTTCAACTACTTCCCCCGCAAGGAGGACCTGTTCCTCGACCGCTTCCCCGAGGCGGTCGAGCTGGTCACCCGTGCCGTACGGGAGCGCGCCGAGGGGGAGAGCCCGCTCGCCACGCTGCGCCGGCTGTTCCTCCGAATGCTCGAAGAAGGCCATCCCATCGGCGGCATCAGCCCGGGATATCAGGTGTTCTGGCAGGTGGTCCTCGACTCGCCCGCGCTCAGGGCGCGGGTGCGGGAACTGGTCGAGGAGTTCGAGGGCGTGCTCGCCGGCCTGTTCGCCGAAGCGGCCGGAACCGACCCCGCTCAACCGGCCCAGCGGCTCGCGGCCGCCCTGGTCGTCGCCGCCTACCGCACCGTGTACGTGACCAGCGTCGGCAGGATTCGCGCCTCTGATCCCGCGCAGGATGTGCTCGCCGACCACATCGCCCTGCTCGACCGCGCGATGGAAGCCGTCGACCGCGCCATCGCCGGTTTCTGAAGCCACGCGGGGTGAAGCCGGCGCGAGGTGCCGTTCGTATCGAAACCACGGCCGGCCGGTGCACCGAGTTGTCGTCGGTGCTATTGCCCCTTTTTTCCGGTTGACCTGTCACTCCAACTATTCGTTTCTCGCGGTTGCTTGAGATGAAGCGGGAGTGAAAGAATTCATACAGGTTTTCGAATTTATTGAGGGGGTGTGATGGATCTGTTCGACTGTGATCCCGATCGCCCTCGTCGTTCGAACAATGCGGACGGCGGCTGGTGGGATCGGCTGACTGCCGATTCTCCTTTGTGGTCGACGGAGGGTTCGCTCGCCCGCGACGGCAATGTGGAAAACGACGCGGCCGCTGACACCGGGAGCATGGGCAGTGAGGCCGCCGATGGCTGTGCCGCGAGCGCCGGGCCCGATGGTGCCGGTAGTGCCGCCGATGATGCGGGGGCGGGTTCTGCCGGGGCGAATGCCGCTGGCGCGGGTGATCGCCGGGGTCGGTCGTCGTGGGTGCTGATCGGTTCTCTTCGTGAGACGGCGCAGGCGTTGGCGCTGGCGCCGCTTCCGGACGATGTGGATGTCTGTCTGGCCGAGGCTGAGGAGTTGGTGTTCGCGCGGGATCGGATCACGTGTGCTCTGGCGGATCGGGTGGGGCGGGTGCATCGGGCGGGGCAGGCCAAGCGGCATGGGCATGCCTCCACCCGCAGCTGGCTGCGCACCACCGGAGGAATGAGCGTCGCGGGTGCGGGCCGCCTGCTCACCCTGGGGATCGAGTTGGCCCGCCTGCCGAAGGTGCGGGAGAAGTTCGCCGCGGGTGACTTGGCGGCGGGGGTGGTGGAGGCCATCTGCGCGGCGATCTCTGGCCTGTCCGATGAGCACGCTGCGGTGGCTGAGCCGATTCTGCTGGAGCTGGCGGGCAAGGCGGGCGCGGCGGAGGTGGCCAGGGCCGGCCGCTACCTGCGGGCCGTGCTGGACCCCGATGGTGAGGACCGCGATGAGCGGGCCGATTACGGGCGGCGGTTCTTGCGGGTCCGCCGGGGCAAGGGCGGGGGGCTTGAGGGGGAGTTTTATCTGCCGCGTGAGCATGCCGCCCGGTTGCAGGCGCTGCTGGATGCGTATGCCAGGCCGAAGGCGGAGGGCGATGACCGGCCGCTGCGAGTGCGTCAGGCGGATGCGTTCATGGCGTTGCTGGAGGAGAAGATCGCCGCCGAGCTCCTGGTGCTGGTCAACGCCGAATCCCTCCCCACCGACCCCGCCACAGACTGCCCCGAGAGCGCCGACCGGCCAGAGAGCGCCGACCACCCCGAGACCTTTGAAACCCCCGAAGACACCGAAGAGCCCGAGAACACTCAGGACGCCGAGGCGGCCGAGGAAGCCGCTTCCGCGGTAGGCGCCGGTGCCGATGTAGCCAGAGAGGCTGCCGTCGAAAACGCCGGCCAGAGCGCCGTCGAGAGTGCCGAGCTGACGACCGGACCCCATGATGTGGAGCCCGGCGATCACGCAACCGGACGCGCGCAGGCGAAAGGCAGGCAGCGGAGCGAGTCGCCGCAGGAGCCACAGCAGAGCAGCTCGCCGCAGCGGAGGGAGTCAGAGCGGAGCGCGCCACGGCGGCAGGAGTGGCATTCGTGGGAGTCGCGGTGGGGTGAGTGGCGGTCGCCTGATCCTCTTGGGGACACCTGTGTCCATCACGCCCACGCCGGGCCTCGGCCTGCGGGGGAGGACCGGCATGGGCAGGCCACGCGTGAGGATGACGGCCACGAGCACCAGCGGCACGGCGAGGGCGCGTGCGGGTGCGGGTGCGGCAGTAGGGCGCGGTGCTCGTCCACAGCGCCGGAAACACCGAGGACGCCGGGAGCGTCCGACGCGCGGGAAGCAGAGCCGGGGACGCCGCAGGGCGTGCTGGGACCAGAACCGGAGGCGTCATCGGGAGGAGAGCCGGGGTCGCCGCAGGATGTGCTGGGCCCAGAGCCGGAGAAGCCACCGGGACCAGAGCCGGAGAGGCCACCGGGAGGAGAGCCGGGGGCGTCACCGGGAGCGTCGGCCGGAGGGCTGCCTGGGGCGTTGCTGGGGGCGCTGGGCACGTTGGGGACGGCACCGGGGTTGCTGCTGGCGACCGGGCAGGTGCTGCCCGTCTCCAGCGTGCACCGGCTGGCCCGCACCTCCACCCTGGTGCGTCTGGTGATGGACGCCGAGGGGCAGGTCCTGGACATGGGCCGCAAGGTTCGCCTGGCCACCCCCGCCCAGCGGCGGGCGATCTACGCCCGTTACGCCACCTGCTGGATCGACGGCTGCCCACTGCCGGCCACCAGGTGCCAGATCGACCACGCCGACAACTGGAGCACCGGCGGCCTGACCGACCTCAAACTGCTGGGCCCGGCCTGCCAGTTCCACAACCGCGACCGCTACCAGCACCCCGACCGCTACACCCGCCGCAAGACCGGCAAAGACCGCTGGGCCTTCACCTACCACCCGGCCCGGACCAGCCGGGTGCGGATCTAGTGCTGTGCACACACGTCCACCGGGCTGGAGGGAGCGGAGCGGAAGGGAGCGAGGACCGCAGCGAAGGCCCAGCGGAGCGGGCTTCGCGAGGACCGGAGGTTCCTTCCGGCGCAGTGACCGGCCGGGCCCAGCACCGTGGCGGTGACCGGCCGGGCCAAGCATCGTGGCAGTGACCAACCCGACCGACCCGGCCAGGGCCGTGGCGGTGTCGCGCGATCGGGATGGCGGCGGTCGGTGGCGTGGCCGGGAGCATGACTCGGAGTAAGTTGCTGTGATCGGATCCTGGTGAGGAGGCTTGCGATGTCACGGTTCGTCGGGAAGTTCGCGGTGGTCACCGGTGCGGCGCGGGGGATCGGTGCGGCGATCGCACGTCGGCTGGCGGCGGAGGGCGCGGCCGTGGCCTGCGTGGATCTCACGGCGGACCGGTGTGCCTCGATCGTGGACGAGATCACTGTGACCGGGGGCAGGGCGGTCGCGTTCGGCTGTGACGTCTCCGACAGTGCTCAGGTCGAGGGGCTGGTGCCGGGGGTGATGGCCGAGTTCGGGCGGATCGACGTGCTGGTGAACAACGCCGGGCTGACCCGCGACAACCTGCTGTTCCGAATGTCGGAGGAAGACTGGGACAAGGTCGTCGACGTGAACCTGAAGGGCGTCTTCCTCATGAGCCGGGCCGTGCAGAAGCACATGGTGGAGCAGCGGTCGGGAGCGATCGTCAACCTGTCGAGCCGGTCGGCGCTGGGGAACCGGGGGCAGGCCAACTACTCGGCGGCCAAGGCGGGCATCCAGGGGCTGACCGCGACCATGGCGATCGAGCTCGGCCCGTTCGGCGTCCGGGTGAACGCGGTCGCGCCCGGGTACGTCGCGACGCCGATGACCGAGGCGACGGCCGTGCGGCTCGGCGTGACACCCGAGGAGCACCAGGCCACGATGGCGCAGGCGGTGCCGTTGCGGCGGGTCGCCCAGCCGACCGAGATCGCGTCGGTGGTGGCGTTCTTCGCCTCGGACGACGCGTCGTACGTCACGGGCCAGACGCTGTACGTCAACGGCGGCCCGCGGTAGGGGCGCGGCCGTAGGCATGAGGATCGGGGTCTTCCTCGTCGCGGCCGGCTTTCCGGGCAGGGCCCCCGGGGACGTGCTGCGCGGCACAGTGGAGGCGATCGAGGCCGCCGAAAGGGCCGGGTTCGACGACGCCTGGATCGCCGAGCATCACTTCATGTCGTACGGCGTGTGCCCGTCGGCGGTGACGCTGGCGGCCGTGGCGCTGGGCCGGACTTCGCGGATCACGGTGGGGACGGCGGTCAGCGTGCTGTCGGCTCAGCATCCGGTCGCGCTGGCGGAGCAGGCGGCGATCCTTCACCACGTGTCGGACGGCAGGTTCCGGCTCGGTGTCGGACGTGGGGGCCCGTGGCTGGAGCTGGAGGTCTTCGGCACCGGCACGGCGAGGTTCGAGCGGGGTTTCCCCGAAGCGCTCGACCTGCTGTGCGCGGCCCTGAACGGCGGCCCGGTGGCGGCGGACGGCGAGTTCTTCCGGTTCAGGGAGGTCTCGATGGTTCCGCAGGCCCGGATGTCGCCGGTCGTCGCCTGCACGTCGGACGGCACGGTCCGGCTCGCCGCCGAACGGCGGCTGCCCATGCTGCTCGGCATGCACATCGGCGACGAGGAGAGGGCGGAGATGGTCGCCGCCTACGACGCGTACGCCGCCTACGACGTGTACGCGACCTGCGACGCGGCCCCGGCGGCGCACGTCGGGGCCGCGCTCGGTCATGTGGCGGACACGACCGAGCAGGCCGTACGGGAGCTGCGGGAGTCGCTGCCGCGCTGGCTCTGGCCGGGCCTGGCCGGATACGTCCCCGTGGACGGCCGGCCGCCGCCACGGCGCGACATTCCGGAGTACGTGGACCTGCTGTGTCGCATTCATCCCGTGGGATCCGCGGAGCACTGTGTCGAGAAGATCATCACGACGGCGGCGCGGACCGGGCTGCGGCACCTCATCCTGATGGTGGAGGGCGCCGGGGACCGCGTGCGGACGCTGGAGAACATCGCGCGCCTCGGCGCCGAGGTGCTTCCGGCGGTGCGAGAGTCCTTGAACCCCGACAGTCCTTGAACCCCGACAGTCCTTGAACCCGGGGGCGGCGTGAACCGGAGCCGCCGCCCCCGGCCGGACATCAGGTCAGCAGTCGACCAGTTCCGGGCTCTGGTTCAGGATCTGCGCGCGGGGCGTGACGAACTCGCGGTAGGCCTCGGTGGCCTCCGGCCGGAACACCGCCACGCGGTGGCAGTTCTGGAAGGCCAGCCGTACGCCGAAGTGCCTTTCGAGGGCGCCGCGCATCGCGTCGCTGGCCAGGCAGCGCAGCAACTGACCGCGGGCGGTCTCGTCGGGCGGCGGCACCTGGTTGTCGGCGAAGTCGGCGCCGGACCGGTCCCGCCGGTCGACCAGTGCGGTGATCGTCGCCCAGGCGTACGGCAGCGAGTCGCGGACGCAGGCGACGAAGGCCGCGTCGTCCACCTCACCGGCGCGGGCCTGGTCGAGCAGGTCGTTGGGCACGGACAGCGACATGGGCTGTTCTCCTCTCGGCGTCTGCTCAGAGAGCGGGGACGCAGTTGACGGTAGATCGAACGCGGCGGGTCTCCATGTGGCGCGGAGGCGACACGTTCATGGGGTGGCGACGGCCGGGCCGTAGACGAAGCCGGGGTCGATCTGTGCGACCAGGTCCTGTCCGGTGGCCCGGTTCGCCCACGCGTGGGCGTTCCTGATATGGAACTCGGCCGCCTGCCTGCCGAACTTCGGCCAGTCCTTGGGCTGCGCGTCGAGCCGGTCGAGCAGGGTGGCGAGGGCCTGGTGGCCGGCGGGCTCCAGGTCGTCGAGCGTGAACGGCCGGCCCTGCTCCATGCCGCGGATGGCGGGGGAGTGGCCGAACCAGGTCAGCAGGTCGTCGCCGACGTGCTCGCGGAGGAAGCCGACGTCCTCCGGCGAGTGGACCTTGTTGCCCACGACCGCGATCTCGACGTCGAACCCGGCGGCGTGGTCGCGATACTGCCGGTAGACGCTCACGCCCTGCCGGGTCGGCTCGGCGACCAGGATCGTGAGGTCGAACCGGGTGAACAACCCGGAGGCGAAGGAGTCCGCCCCGGCGGTCATGTCCACCACGACGTACTCGCCGGGGCCGTCGACCAGGTGGTTGAGGTAGAGCTCGACCGCGCCGAGCTTGGAGTGGTAGCAGGCGACGCCGAGGTCGTCCTCCTCGAACGGGCCGGTGACCATGAGTGAGACGCCCTCGACGCGGCGGGACGGGAAGAACGGGTCGTCCAGCCGGATCAGCCGGGAGCCGCGCCCCGGCGGGGTCGTCTTGACCATGGACGCCACGTCGCGGATCAGCGGATTGCCGCCGCGCAGGTAGTCCTTGATCTCGGTCAGCATCCCGCCCAGCGGAGGCGGTGGCTCGGCCGCCCCCAGGACCAGCCCGAGGTGCTGGTTGATGTCGGCGTCGATGGCGACGACCGGGCCCCTCCGCGTCGCGTACCTCGCGAACAGCGACGACAGCGTGGTCTTGCCGCTTCCGCCCTTGCCGACGAACGCCACTCGCATGCGGCCCCCCGAAACGAAATGAAAACCGTTGTCACTTTCACTCGTGCGTCATCATGACACAGCAGGAGGCGGCGTGGGCGGATTTCAGGCCGGTCGGAAAAGCGAGAGCACCCTGACGAGCGTGGGCTCCAGGGCGTCCCAGCCGGCGGCGGGGGTGGTCCAGGTGAGCACGCTCGTCGTCGTGCCCGTGGAGATCACCCGGCGGTACTGGTGATACTCCACTCCCTTGGCCAGATGGTCCCGGGCGGACGCCTTACGCGGGGTCCAGGTGAACTCCCAGTCGGCGGCGGGACCGTGCTCGCCGGTCACGGCCTCGAGCCGGAGCCGGCGATAGGTCTTCGCGGACGGGCGGAGGATCTCCTCCGCCTCGCCGAGCGCCGCCAGAGGGTCGGTGCCGCGCTGTGCGGTCACCTCGACCGTGAAGGCGGCCGCGCTGTCCCGCGAGCGCCACGAGGTCGAGTACGGCCCCTCCTCGCGGGTCCAGCCGCGGGGCACGCCGGCCCGCCATCCGGCGTCGGACGTGTGCCACTTCAGCTTCAGCCGCCGGGCGGACGCCGGCGGGGAGACGGCCGCCGACGCGGAGGCGGCTGCCGGCGGGGAGGCGGGGGAGGCGGGGGAGGCGACAGCCCGGGTCCCGGCCCGGCTTTCGTCGCCGCCGGGCCGCAGCACCGCCCACCCCCCTACAGCACACGCGACCAGGACGCCCGCCGCCAGCCCGGTGAGGAGCCGCCTACGGCCGGAGCCCCGGCGTACGGGCCGGGCCGGGGCAGGCGGCCCGGCCTCGGCGAGCAGGCGGTCGGCGGTCTCCGCGTCGATCCGCCGCCTGGGCTCCCGGGCCAGCAGCCCGGTCAGCACCGCGCGGAGCTCCTCGGGCGTCTCCTCGAGCGATCCCGGAGGGACGGACGGCGGCCGGCCGGTGACGGCCAGGTGGAGGGTGGCGCCCAGCGACCACAGGTCGGCGGCGACCGTGCGCGGACCGCCGGCGGCCCGTTCCGGGGCAAGGTACGTCCGGGGCCCGCGGTCACCGGTCTCCGGAGCGCGGGCGAACGCCGGGTCGGTGGCCGGGATCGACACGCCGAAGTCGGCGAGCAGCACCCGCCCGTCGTGTGCGAGTAGCACGTTGGCCGGCCGGACGTCGCCGTGCCGTACGCCGTCCGCGTGGGCGTGCGCGAGCGCGGACAGCACCGCGCGGGCGATGCGCGCGGCGTCGGCGGGGGGCAGGGGTCCCTCGCCGGAGACAACCCCGTCGAGCGAGCGCGAGGGAACCAGTTCCGTCACGACGTACGGCGTGTCGTCCTCTTCTGCGACGTCGTGGACGGCGGCGATGTGGGGGTGGCGCAGTCGTTCGGCCTGGCGGACGTCGCGGGAGATCCGCTGGACGAGCCGCAACCGGGCGGTCTCGCCCAGGTCGGGAGGCAGCAGGATCTCGCGGATCGCGACGGGCCGGTCGAGCAGCGTGTCGCGGCCCTCCCACACCAGCCCGGCGCGCCCGTGGCCGAGGGCGCGGACCAGCCGGTATCGCCCCACGATGAGCTGCCCAGCAGTACCCATCACGCCTGCCTCTACGCCCCGGCACGTTCCGCTTGAAAGCGGAGTCTTGCACAAACCGGGATCAGAGGGGTGCCGGGATCAGAGGGGCGGAAGTGAACCCGTCGCGATGTGGGCGAGTGTGACCTCGGTGAGCGTCGCCTGCTCGTGGTCGCGCAGCGCCGTCCAGACGTCGCCCAGCGGTTCGGCGACGCCGTGGAAGCCCTCGCTGTCCTGCGGCGCCCCCTCCATGATGAGGACGACGTCGGCGAGCGTGATCTGCTCGGCGGGCCGGGCGAGCCAGTAGCCGCCGTCAGGCCCGCGCTGGCTGTTGATGAGACCGGCCCGCCGCATCTGCAGCAGGATGTTGTCGAGGAACCGCCGCGGAATGCGCTGCGCGGCCGCGATCCGCTCGGCCGGAACCGGCCCCGGCGCCGCCGCGGCCAGTTCGGCGGCGGCGCGCAGGGCGTACTGGGTCCGTACGGAGAGCCGCATGTCTCACACAGCGTCCGTCACAGGGCGAGGGCCAGAGATCGGGCGCCGGGCGCGGGCCGCAGATGCACGGTGTCGCCCGGCCCGAGACCGAGCCGGTCGGCCTGCTCCCGCGTCACCTGGACCCACGCGTCCTGCCCGGCGATCTCCACCTCCACGCGCACCTCGAAGCCGAGCCGTACGACGCGGGAGACCACGGCGGGCGAGCCGCCCTCGACGGGGTCCTGCCTGATCTCGATGTCGTGCGGGCGGACCAGGTTGCCGCCGAGCTCGGTGACCGGGCCCAGGAAGCGCATGACGAACGGGTTGGCCGGGTTGTCGTACACCTCGCCGGGGCTGCCGGCCTGCACGACCTCGCCCCCGGCCAGCACCACGATCGTGTCGGCGACCTCGATGGCCTCCTCCTGGTCGTGGGTGACGAACACGGTGGTGACGTGGACCTCGTCGTGCAGCCGGCGCAGCCACGCCCGCAACTCCTTGCGCACCTGCGCGTCCAGAGCGCCGAACGGCTCGTCCAGCAGCAGCACCTGGGGCTCCACCGCGAGCGCCCGGGCCAGGGCCATGCGCTGGCGCTGGCCACCCGACAGCTGGGACGGGTAGCGGTCGGCCAGTTTCTCGAGGTGGACCAGCTCCAGCAGCTCCATGACGCGCTTGCGGATCTCGTCCTTGGGCCGCTTGCGGATCTCCAGCCCGAAGGCCACGTTGCGGAAGACCGTGAGGTGCTTGAAGGCGGCGTAGTGCTGGAACACGAAGCCGACGTTGCGCCGCTGCGGGGACAACCGGGTGGCGTCGACACCAGAGATCCGGACCGTGCCGGTGTCGGGCCGCTCCAGGCCGGCGATCACCCGCAGCAGCGTCGACTTGCCCCCGCCGCTCGGGCCGAGCAGCGCGGTGAGCGACCCCGCGGCGACGTCCAGCGACACGTCGTGCAGGACCGGCGTGGCCCCGAACGACTTGTTCACGTCGCGTACCTCAATTGCCATGAGACCGATCCTTCGGGCGCAGGAGCTTGGTGAGCAGCAGGGTGACCACGGCGATCAGGGCGAGGGCCGTGGCGGCGGCGAACGCGGCCGGCTGGTCGAAGTTCTGGAACCGCTCCTCGACGAACAGGGTCAGCGTCTGGGTCTGGTCCACGAGGCGGCCGGAGACCACCGCGACCGCGCCGTACTCGCCGAGCGAACGGGCCAGGCAGAGCACCACCCCGTAGCCGAGGGCCCAGCGGATGCCGGGCAGCGTGATGCGGGTGAACACCTGGAGGCGGCCGGCGCCCAGCGTGTGCGCGGCCTGCTCCTGCTCGTCGCCGAGCTCCTCCAGGACCGGTACGACGGCCCGTACGACGAGCGGCAGCGCCACGAAGACCGTGGCCAGCACCATGCCGGGGGTGGAGAAGATCACCTGGATTCCCCAGCTCTCCAGCAGGCCGCCGACGGGGGCGAAACGGCCGTACACGAGGATGAGCGCGAGGCCGACGACGACCGGCGAGACGGCCATCGGCAGGTCGATGAACGCCCCCAGCAGCCGCTTGCCGGGGAACTCGTGCCGGACGAGCAGCAGCGCGGCGCCGACCCCGAAGACCGTGTTGGCCACGACAGACCAGCCGGCGACCGCGAGCGTCACCTTGAACGCGTGCAGGGCCGACGGGGAGGTCAGCGCCTCGGCGAACGGCCCGAGCCCGTCGCCGAAGGTCCGCCAGACGATCAGCCCTACGGGCAGGACCAGCAGGAACAGGACGTAGACGACCGCGACCAGGCGCAGGACGTGCTTAGCCACGGCGGCTCCCCCAGCGTTGCAGGACGTCGAGCGCGATCAGCGCCACGAGGGCCACCACGAGCAGCACCGTCGAGATCGCGGCCGCGCCCGTGATGTTGTCGCTCTCGATCTGACTGAAGAGGTTCACCGCCGCGACCTGCGTCTTGAACGGCAGGTTGCCCGAGATGAGCACGGTCGAGCCGAACTCGGCGATCGCCCGGGTGAAGGCGAGGGCGGTGCCCGACAGCATCGCGGGGATCAGGTTCGGCAGGATGATCCGGCGGAAGGTCTGGAACGGCTTCGCGCCGAGCGAGGCCGCCGCCTGCTCCATCTCCGTGTCGAGCTCCAGCAGGACCGGCTGCACCGTACGGACGACGAACGGCAGCGTCACGAACATCAGCGCCAGCACGACTCCGGCCCTGCTGTAGGCCAGGTTGACCCCGAGCGGGGACTGCGGGCCGTACAACGCGAGCAGGACGAGACCGGCGACGATGGTCGGCAGCGCGAACGGCAGGTCGATGATCGTGTCGAGCACGGCCCGGCCGGGGAAGCGGTCGCGGACCAGCACCCAGGCGATGACCGTGCCAATGACCAGGTTGACCAGGGCGACGAGCGCCGAGGCGCCGATGGTCAGGGTGAGCGCGGCCCAGGCGTCGGGGGTGGTGACCGAGCGCCAGAAATACCCGGGCCCCTCGTCCGCCGAGCGCCAGACCACGGCGGCCAGCGGGATCAGCACGATCAGGCTCAGGTACAGGACCGCGATGCCGAGGCCGGCGGCGGTGCCGCCGGCCACGCGTGACCGTGTCATCTCTCCGTCGTCATTTCTCCGTCGCCACGCCGAGCTTGCGTTCGATCTCCGCGACCTTGCCGGTCTTCGAGTCGAAGAACTCAGTCGTGATCTTGTCCCAGCCGCCGAGGTCCCGGATCGTGAACAGCTGCGGCGGAGCGGGCCAGTCGAATCCCGTCACGCCGTCGACGACCGGGCGGTAGCCGTTCTTGGCGAAGATCGTCTGGGCCTCGACCGAGTAGAGGTACTTGAGGAAGGCCGCGGCCTCCGCGGGGTGGGCGCTGTTCTTGGTCACGGCCACCGGGTTCTCGATCAGGAGCGTGGAGTCCGGAATCACGTAGTCCAGCTCCTGGCCGTTCTGCTGGGCGAAGATGGCCTCGTTCTCGTACGTGAGGAGCGCGTCGCCCTTGCCGCCGGTGAAGGTCTGCAGCGCCTTGCGGCCGCTGTCGTCCTGGACCGGCACGTTCTTGAGCAGCGAGTCGAGGTACGCGAGCCCGGCGGCCTGGTCGGCGCCCTTGTCCGACTTGAAGCCGTAACCCGCGAGGAGGTTCCAGCGGGCGGCGCCGGAGGTGAACGGGTTGGGCGTGATGACCTCGATCCCGGGCTTGACGAGGTCGTCCCAGTTCTTGAGGCCCTTCGGGTTGCCCTTGCGGGTGCCGATGACGACGACGGACTTCGTGAGGATCCCCCCGGTGGGACCGGAGTTCCAGTCCTCCGCGACGATGCCGGCCTTGACGAGCCGGGTGATGTCGGTCTCCAGGGAGAACTCGACGAGGTCCGCCTTGAGCCCGTTCGCCACGGCGCGGCTCTGGTCGCCGGACGCGCCGAACGACTGGGTGAAGGTGATGTTCTTGCCCTCGGGCGTCTTCTGGAACGCCTTGATGATGTCTTCGAACGCCGCCTGGGGGGTGGAGTAGGCGACCAGTGCCAACTGGACCTTGTCGCCGCCGCCGTCGCCCCCGCCGGCGTTGCCGTCTCCCCCGCAGGCGGTGACCAGGGTGGTCGTCGCCATGACGGCGGCTGCGATGGCCCCGAGCCTGCGCACTCTCATGCCGTGTCCTCTATTCCGAGATTCCTACCAAGTCAGTCGGTTTAGTCGATATTAAAGACCGTTCCAGGAATCCCGTCAAGCCCGATGGGTTGGCGGGGTTGTTGTGTCGATGACAACCCGGCTTCCAGCGATTGTTGTGAAATTTCCAGACAGGACGTGTCGATCGGTGCTAGGAACGGACGCTATTGAGACATGGCCCAAAAGCCCACCGAGGAAGGACCTTCATGCGCGACCCGGCCACCGAGGACGCCTACGAGCAGGACGGCTCGCTCAGCCGGCCGTACATCACCGACGAAGGCCGTCATGGCGGTGAGGGAGACCGGTTCTGGTCCGAGGAGCACGACGACCAGGCTCTCGGCACCGCGCCGGAAGACCAGGGCGACGTGTTGTCGGAGGACTGGCGGCCGGACCAGCCCGCGCTGACCCCCGCCGACCACGCCGACAAGGATGACTACGCCGCCGGACGCACGGCTCGGCTCCGGCCCGAGGGCCTGGTGAGCGACGAGGAGGTGAGCGACGGCGACACCGATCCGCGCGGCTTCCTCGGCTCGGGCTGGCGCAACGCCCCCGATCCGGAGGGGGACGAGGCCGAGGGGTCGCGGCGCGGCGGGCTGCTGCTGCGGACCGGCCTGATCGCCGCCGGGGTCCTGGGCGCGATCTGGGCGCTGGCGCTGTGGGTCGGGCAGCCGTCCGGAGCGGACTGCGCTGACGGAGCGACCTGCGCCGCCGGGGCCGGCACGGCCACGACGGCGCCGGCCTCACCGGCCGGAGAGCCTACGGACGTGCCCACCGACGAGGTGAGCGACGTGCCCGGCGACGTGCCGAGCCAGGCGCCCAGCGAGCCTCCCAGCGCCCGGCCCGAACGGACCCGGCCCGCGACGTCCGGGACCGAGGCGCCGGCCGCGTCGCCCGCGCCCTCGCGCGCCGATCGGCCTCGTACACAGGACCCCGGCTCCCGGGCGACCGCCTCCCCGCGTCCGTCGCGCGTGTCGGTCGACGCCCAGACCGGCAAGCAGGTCGGTGGGACGGACGCGGGCCCGGCCGAGGAACAGGCGGCCACGGCCCCCACCGCCGACGCGGCCACCGAACAGCCGACCAGCGCGCCCGCCCCCACGAAGGAGGAGCCGCGCCACGGCGGCGGACTGCTGGACTGGCTCTTCTAGGAGGCCGTGCAGCTGTCCTGCGTGGCGTCGAAGCCCTCCACGTCGTCGAGCGTCCTGGGGGGCTTCATCCCGTTCCAGTCGGCCCCGATCCCCAGCACGAGGGTCTGCGTGGTGGCCGTGGGCACCAGACGGGAGCGTGACTTCTTGAGCTCGCGGTACAGCCGGGACGCCCGGCTCTCGCCGTTCTTCGAGTACGCCACGACGGTCTTGGCGTACGGCTGGGGCGCCTGCTCGACCTTGACGATGTGGTAGCCGCGCTGCTCCAGCTCCGCGGCCACCTGGGTGCCGAGCCCCTGCTGCCCGCTGCCGTTGCGGACCAGGATGTGGATCTGCGACTTGGGGATCTTCTGCTCGCCGCTCTTGACGTTCTTGGCGATCTGGTCGGCGGCGACCATCCTGAACAGCCGTTGGGCCTGCGGCTGCACCCACTCGACCCGCCCGGGGTTGGTGATGGAGTAGCGCCAGGGCGTGGTGACGAAGCGGATCTGCCCGGCGGTCAGGCCCTGCGCGCTCGTCGCGAGGTCCTTCATCACGCCGATCGTGAGGTCGGGGTCGGTGGTGATCGACTTGGTCACCGCGTCGAGGAAGCCGAACAGCGTGGCGGGGTTGGTCAGCGTCTCGCCGCTCATGGCCTTCTTGGCCATCGAGGCGAGGAACATCTGCTGGCGCTGGATCCGGCCGATGTCGGAGCCGTCGCCGAGGCTGTAGCGCGCGCGGACGTATCCGAGCGCCTGCTCGCCCTTGAGCACCTGCTTGCCGGCGGGCAGGTCGAGCAGCGCCTTCTTGTCGTGGACGGCCTGCGGCAGGCAGACCTGCACGCCGTCCAGCGCGTTCACCATCGCCTTGAAGCCGGTGAAGTCGACCTTCACGAAGTGGTCGATGTGGATGTCCGTGAGGCCCTCGATCGTCTTCCAGGTGCAGCCGATGCCGCCGGAGTTGAACGACTCGTTGATCATTCCGACGTGCGGCCGCTGGCCCGGCAGGGTGCCCTTCGCGGGGCAGGCGGGGAGCCGGACGAGCGAGTCGCGCGGGAAGCTGATCAGCACCGCGCCGTCCCGGTTGGGCGAGATGTGCGCCAGGATGATCGTGTCGGTGCGCTCGCCGGGGAACCTGCCGTACTTGGCGTTCGCGCCGTTGCGCTGGTCCGAACCGACGATCAGCACGTTGAGCGCCTTGCTGATCTTCTGCGGGCGTGCCTCGCCGAGATCCTGCTTGGTCACCGTCTCGTGCTTGACGTTGCCGGTCAGCTTGACGTACCCGCCGACGGCGAACGTGGCGGCGCCCGTGAGCACGCCCAGCGCTCCCGACAACGTGACCCACAGCCATGCCCGCCACCTGGGGGGCGTCCGGGGCGGCGGCGGCGCCGGGAGGTCCTCCTCCGCCGGGGGCGCGGGACGGACGTCGACGTGACCCACTGTCGTGCTCCTGAGGGGGTCGGACCAGGCGTTTCTCACCAGGTCGCAAGCCAGTAGCGGCAAACGGGGCCAAGTGTAGCGATCTCCCCTGAACGTCACCTTTCAAACGAGGTAACCGCCCTGCAAGTACGGATCAAGCCCGTCCGCCTATCTCTAGGACGTACGAGAAATCCGAAGGGTTGAGAACAATGTCGCGTACTGTCCTTGTCATCGGCGCCGGCACCGGCCTCGCCATGCTGCTCGCCGGCATCTACGGGATCGGCTCGATCGACACCATGTCGTGGGGCATGCCCGCCTTCATCGTCGGGATGTTCCTGGTGATCGGCGACGTCGTCATCCTGGCCACCAAGCTGGTCGGCGGCGGTGGCCCCTCCACCGGCGTCTTCGGCCAGATGAAGAGCTTCCTGGGCACCGGCAACCGGGACCTCGTCGGCACCGGCCTGCCGGCGACCGCCCTGGTCCCGCGCCTGGTGATCGACTGGTCGGCGCTCCCCGCGGCGGCCTGAAGACCCTGAAGACCCTGAAGACCCTGAAGACCCTGAAGACTAGGCGGGCGGCGCGGTGCTGCCGCGGGTGGTCAGGCGCGGGGCCCGGTCCTCCAGCGGCCTCGCCTCCACGCCGTCGATCAGCGCGAGCAGCCGCTGCGCCGCGTGCGCGCCGTACGCCGGGATGTCCCGGGTGAGCACGGTCAGCGGCGGGCGGACGACCTGACAGAGCGGGGAGTCGTCCCAGGCGACGACGGACAGTTCGGCCGGCACGTCGAGTCGCATCTCCTGGGCGACCGACAGGCCGGCCACGGCCATGATGTCGTTGTCGAAGACGATCGCCGAGGGCCGTTCGGGTGAGCTGAGCAGCCGCCGGGTGGCCCGCGCGCCCTCTTCGCCGGTGTAGTCGGTGTGCACGATCGGGCAGCCGTCCAGGCCGAGGCCCGCGCAGACGTCGCGGAACGCCCGGTCGCGGATCGACGTGTGCGACAGCCGGGGCAGCCCGGCGACGCGGGCGATCCGCCGGTGCCCGAGCGCGACGAGATACTCCACCGTCTCGCGTACGGCCGCGCTGTCGTCGGCCCAGACCGGCACGAGCGACCCGGCGGCCGAGGGGTGCCCGAGGACGACGACGGGCATGCCCATCTCCTCCACCTGCGGCACGCGGGGGTCGTCGAGGTGGAGGTCGACGAGGATCGCGCCGTCCACCCGGCCCTCTCCCCACCAGCGGCGGTAGACGCCCATCTCGGCCTCGTGGTCGCCGACCACCTGCAGCAGCAGGGCGTACGAGCGGGCGGACAGCTCCGCCTCGATGCCGCTGATCAGCTCCATGAAGAACGGCTCCACGCCGAGGAAACGGGCGGGCCGGCACAGGGCGAGGCCCACGGCGTGCGCGCGGGCGCCGTTCAGCGCCCGGGCCGCGATGTTCGGCCGCCAGCCGATCTCGTTCGCGATCGCCAGGATGCGGGCCCTGGTCGCTTCGGACACCCCGGGCTGGCCGTTCAGGGCGTACGAGACCGCGCCCTTGGAGACCCCCGCCTGCCGTGCGATGTCCGCGATGGTCGGTCTTCTCACGTGTCCCCTCGGCTGAACCGGTCCAGTGACCCTCACCTTACTACCGTTACTTTGCCTCCATCTTCTTCCTATTGACACCGGATACATGGTGATTTTACGGTCTCGGTACTTATCCGGTTCAGCAATAGCGAGCCGAACATCATCGGGGCCTGGCAGTAGTGCGGACCCCGCGCGGTGTCGCGTGGGGGAAGGAGAGTCACCATGCGAAACCGATCGCGGTTTCTTATACCGGTGCTGGCAGCCGGCCTGTTGAGCGCGGCCTGTTCGGGAGGGAGCGGGTCGTCCACGCCGACCGGCCCCGCGGAAGGTGCGGCGGGAGGCGGCGCGGCCGCCCCGGCGGATGGCGGGGCGTTCCCCCGCAACGAGACCCTCTACACCAGCGGCACCCAGTGGGGCCCGCCCGCGAACTGGAACCCTCTGCGTGAGTGGGACTGCGCCACCGGGACCAAGGGCCTGGTCTACGAGACGCTGTTCATGTACGACCCGAACACCGACAAGTTCTCGCCGTGGCTGGCCGAGAGCGGCGACTGGACCGGCGACCTGGAGTACACCCTCAAGCTGCGCAAGGACATCACCTGGTCGGACGGCAAGCCGTTCACGGCCGACGACGTGATCTTCACGTTCGAGCTCGGCAAGATGGAGACCGTCCCCTACCACCCGCTGTGGTCGTGGATGAAGAGCGCCACCAAGGTCGACGACCAAACGATCAAGTTCAGCTTCAGCACGGCCAACCACCAGGAGTGGGCCAACCACCTCTACAGCCGGGCCATCGTCCCCAAGCACCTGTGGGAGGGGCGGTCCGAGGACGAGGTGATGAACGGCGTCAACGAGAAGCCCGTCGGCACCGGCCCGTACGCCTACCAGTCCCACGACCAGGACCGCATGGTCTGGATCAAGCGCGACGGCTGGTGGGCGACGAAGGCGTTGAACAAGGACGTCAAGCCCAAGTACATCGTCGACATCGTCAACTCCAGCAACGAGGTCGCGATGGGCCTGCTGCTGCAGAAGGGCCTCGACCTCAGCAACAACTTCCTGCCGGGCATCGCCAACCTGGTCAAGGGCAGCTTCGGCATCAAGACCTTCTACGACCAGCCGCCGTACATGCTGTCGGCGAACACCACCTGGATGTGGTTCAACACGGCGAAGAAGCCGATGGACGACAAGGAGTTCCGCAAGGCGGTCGCCTACGCCATCGACACCAAGAAGATCGTCGAGGGTGTCTACGGCAACCTGGTGAAGGGGTCCGACCCCACCGGCCTGCTGCCGCAGTGGGACAAGTACGTCGACAAGAACGTCACCTCCACGCTCGGCTTCTCCTACAACCCGGACAAGGCCAAGCAGCTGCTCGCCGACGCCGGCTACAAGGACCGCAACGGCGACGGGCTGGTGGAGTCGCCGAGCGGCGCCAAGATCTCGCTGAAGCTGATCGTGCCCGCCGGGTGGACCGACTGGATGGAGGCGGCCCGGGTCATCAGCTCCAGCGCCAAGGCCGCCGGCATCGACATCGAGGCCGACTTCCCCGACTACAACGCCCTCGTCGACGTGCGCAACCAGGGCAAGTTCGACCTCGTCCTCAACAACGACAAGCAGCTCGCGAACACCCCCTGGCTGTACTACGACTACCTGTTCCGCCTGCCGGTGCAGAAGCTGCAGAGCACGACGAACTACGGCCGGTACGAGAACAAGCGGGCGTGGGAGCTCACGCAGCAGCTCGACCAGGTCAAGCCCGAGGACATCGAGGGCATGAAGAAGGTCACCTCGGAGCTGCAGAAGATCCAGCTCGAGGACATGCCGGTCGTGCCGCTCTGGTACAACGGCCTGTGGTCCCAGACCACGAACTCAACCTGGAAGAACTGGCCCACCAGCGCGCCGAACGCCCCGAAGTACCCGCCGACGGTGTGGCGCAACTGGCTGGAGATGGGCGGCACGCTCATGCTCACAGAACTCCAGCCGGCCTCCGGAGGCTGATTCTGTCGCGCCCCCCTTCCATCCTGCGTACGGGAGGGGGGCGCCGTTCCGCGACCGGGAGGTCGATCTTGCGCCGCTATTTCGGCAGAAAGCTTCTCATCTACGGCCTGACGTTCTTCGTGGCCGTGACCATCAACTGGATGATCCCGCGGTTCATGCCGGGCGACCCCGTGCAGAGCATGCTGTCGCGGGCCAACGTCGCGCAGCCGGCGGCCGTCGAGGCCATGCGGGCGCACTACACCGCGATGTTCGGCCTTGACCTGCCGCTGTGGCAGCAGTACCTGAACTTCTGGGGTTCGCTGCTGAAGGGCGACCTCGGCATCAGCATCTGGCTGTTCCCGACGCCGGTCTCCGATGTCATCGTCCGGGCGGTCCCGTACACGCTGGGCCTGCTGATCCCGTCCATCCTGCTGAGCTGGTTCGCGGGCAACCGGTTCGGCGCGTTCGCCGCGCGGCGCAAGTGGCTCGACAACAGCGTGCTCCCGATCGGCTACGTGCTCACCGCGACGCCGTACATGTGGCTGGCGATCCTGCTGGCCTGGGCGCTCGGCATCGTCGCGGGGATCTTCCCGGTCGCCGGCGCCTACGGCTTCGACCTGCAGGCGTCCTGGTCGTGGACCTTCCTCGGCAGCCTCGCGCAGCACTGGTTCCTCCCGTTCGCGTCACTGTTCCTGGTCGCGTTCGGCGGCTGGGCCATCGGCATGCGCAACATGATCATCTACGAGCTGGAGGCGGACTACGTCAACTACCTGCGGGCGCTCGGCGCGCCGACGCGGCTGGTGCGGCGTTACGCCTTCAGGAACGCGATCCTGCCCCAGGTGACCGGCCTGGCCCTGCAACTCGGCGTGCTCGTGGCCGGCGCGCTCGTCACCGAAATCGTCTTCAGCTATCCCGGGCTGGGGCACCTGATCCTCCAGGCCATCCAGAACCAGGACTTCTTCCTGCTGCAGGGCACCTTCCTGTTCATCGTGATCGGCGTGCTGATCGCCAATTTCATCATCGACGTCGCGTACGTCCTGGTGGACCCGCGCACCAGGACCGGGATGGGAGGAGCGGCGTGAGAAACGAGGCGCTGCACTTCGCGCTGCGCAACCGCAAGCTGGTCGTCGGGACGGTCGTCATCGCCGTGTTCCTCGTGGCCGGCCTGGCAGGACCGCTGATGTTCGACCACGGGCCGAACGACTACGTCGGGCCGGCCATGGCGCCGCCGTCCGGGGAGTTCTGGTTCGGCACCACGACGTTCGGTCAGGACGTCTTCGCCCAGTTCGTGTACGGCCTGCGCGCGACGTTCCTCGTGGGCGTGCTCGGCGGCGTGCTGGCGGCGGCCGTCGGCATGGTCGTGGGGTTCGTCGCGGGCTACCGCGGCGGATGGGTCGACGAACTGCTCAACATGCTCACCAACATCGTGCTCGTGCTGCCCGCGCTGGTGGTGCTGCTGATCATCAACGCGTACCTGGGCGTGCGCAGCATCGGCGTGCAGGCGCTGTTCATCGGGCTGACCTCGTGGCCGTGGGCCGCGCGGGCGATCAGGGCGCAGACGTTCTCGCTGCGCTCGCGCGACTTCGTGGACCTCGCCCGGCTGAGCGGGGTGCGCACCCCGAAGATCATCCTTCGGGAGATCGCGCCGAACATGAGCTCGTACCTGTTCCTGACGTTCATCCTGCTGTTCGGCAGCGCGATCCTGGTCGCCGCCTCGCTCGACTTCATCGGCCTCGGCCCGACCCAGGGGGTCTCCCTCGGGCTGATGCTCAACAACGCCGCGCGGTGGAGCGCGCTCCAGCTCGGCCTGTGGTGGTGGTTCATCCCTCCGGGCGCGGGCATCACGGCGATCGTCGGCGCGCTCTACGTCATGAACGTCGGGCTGGACGAGGTGTTCAACCCGAAGCTGAGGGAGATGTGACGTGGCGCTGAATGTCACCGACCTCCGGGTCTACTACCGGACGCTGCGCGGCGAGGTGAAGGCGCTCGACGGCGTCACGTTCTCCGTGGCGGACGGCGAGATCATGGGCCTGGCCGGGGAGTCGGGCTCGGGCAAGTCCACGCTCGCCAAGAGCCTGATCCGCCTGGACGGCCGGATGCGGCACGTCGGCGGCACGGTCGAGCTGGACGGCAAGACGATGCCCCTGTCGGACGACACCGGGATGGACCGGTTCCGCTTCCGTGAGGTCTCGCTCATCCCGCAGTACTCGATGAGCGCGCTCAACCCGACCAGGAAGATCGGCAAGATGGTCGGCGAGCTGCTGGAGTCGCGCGGTGAGCGGCCGGAGAGGGCCGAGCTGGAGCGCCGGCTCGAGCTGGTGGGGCTGTCGAAGGACGTGCTCGACCGCTATCCGATCGAGCTGTCGGGCGGCATGAAGCAGCGGGTGGTCATGGTCGTCTCCACGCTGCTGAACCCCTCGCTGCTGATCGCCGACGAGATCACCTCCGCGCTCGACGTGTCCAGCCAGAAGGCCGTGGCCACGACGCTGCTCGGGTTCCGCGACCGCGGCCTGGTCACGAGCATGATGGTGGTCACCCACGACATCTCGCTCGTCTACCAGATCGCCGACACGATCATGGTGATGTACGCCGGACGGCTGGCCGAGAAGGCCCCGGCCGACGTGCTCGTCACCGCCCCGAGGCATCCGTACACCAAGCAGCTCATCTCCGCGCTGCCCGAGGTGGGGGTGCGGTACGAGGACCGCCGGCTGACCGGCATCCCCGGCAATCCGCCGTCCCTGCTGAAGCCGCCGGGCGGATGCCGGTTCCGGGACCGCTGCCCGCTCGCGTTCGAGCAGTGCGCCGAGCAGCCGCCGTTCGCGGAGGTGGCCCCCGGCCACTTCGTCGCCTGCTGGAAGGCCGAGTGAATGCTGAAACTCGATAGCGTCTCCAAGGTCTACCGCGTCGGCGCCTTCGGCGGAGGCGAGCTGAGGGCCGTCTCCGACGTCAGCTTCGAGGTCGGCGAGGGGGAGGTGGTCTCCCTCATCGGCGAGAGCGGCAGCGGCAAGAGCACGCTCGGCCGGATGATCCTGCGCCTCGCCTCGGTCAGCTCCGGCACGATCACCCTGGACGGCAGGGACATCTCCTCGATCAGGGACCGCAAGGAGTACTACCGGCAGGTGCAGGGCGTCTTCCAGGACCCCTTCAGCTGCTACAACCCCGTCTTCCGGGCCGACCGCGTCTTCGAGATGATCAAAGAGCAGTACTTCCCCCGGCTCGGCGCGGCCGAGTGGCGCACGCGCGTGGAGACCGCGCTGGAGAGTGTGCGACTCGACCCCGGCAACGTGCTCGGCAAGTATCCCCACCAGCTCAGCGGCGGGCAGCTCCAGCGGATGCTCATCGCCCGGGCGGTGCTCCTCGACATCCGGCTGCTGGTCGCCGACGAGATCATCAGCATGCTCGACGCGTCGACCCGCATCGACGTGCTGAACCTGCTGGCCGACCTGCGGGCGCGCGGCCTCGGCATCCTGTTCGTCACGCACGACCTGTCGCTCGGCAACTACGTCAGCGACCGGACTGTCGTGCTCCGGAACGGGAAGATCGTGGAGATGGGCCGAACGGACCTCGTCTTCGGCGCTCCGGCGCACCCCTATACCCGCTCGCTGCTGGCCTCGGTCCCGCGGCTGCACGCCAAATGGACGGACGAGGTCGTCGAGGACGTGCCGTGTGCCTATCACGAAGCGCAGGAGGAGAGCCGCACCCGCCCGGGGCTGGCCGAGGTGGAAGACGGCCACTTCGTGGCGTGCTCCGGCTGCGCGGGGGCTGCTGCCGAGGAGAAGAAGATTAAGGAGAAAGCGTGAGCTCGTACCGTCCCCTGCACGACGGGTGGACCGTCACCGCCGTGTCGTCGACCGGGCAGCTCCGGCCGGTGGTCGCGGGCCTGCCCGCGATCGTTCCCGGTTGCGTCCACACCGACCTCCTGGCCGCCGGGCTGATCGAGGACCCGTACCTGGACGACAACGAGGACCGGCTGACCTGGATCGGCCGCACGGCATGGGCGTACGAGACCGCCTTCACGTGGGACGGCACCGAGGACGACCGGGCGGACCTCGTTTGCGAGGGGCTCGACACGGCCGCCACGATCGTGCTCAACGGCATCGAGATCGGCACGACGGCCGACATGCACCGGTCGTACCGCTTCTCCGTACGGCACCTGCTGCGTGCGGGCGAGAACATGCTGAAGATCCTGTTCGACCCGCCGTACGGGTACGCGGAGGCGCAGAAGGCGGCCCTCGGCGACCGCCCCGGCGCGTACGCCGAGCCGTACCAGTTCATCAGGAAGATGGCCTGCAACTTCGGCTGGGACTGGGGACCGACGCTGGTCACGGCCGGGATCTGGCGGCCCATCGGCATCGAGACCTGGAGCACCGCCCGCCTGGCCGAGGTGCGTCCGCTCGTCCACGGAGACGGCAGGGTCGAGGTGCACGTGGCGGTCGAGCGCGCCGCCGAGCGGCCGCTCACGCTCACGGCCTCGGCGGGGGGCGTGACCGGGACCGTCACCGTCGGCGCCGGGCAGCGCCGGGCCGTCGTCACGCTGACCGTGCCCGACCCGGAGCTGTGGTGGCCGCGCGGGTACGGCGAGCAGCCGTTGTACGACCTGACCGTCCGGCTCGACGACCACGAATGGACCGGCCGGATCGGCTTTCGCTCCGTCGAACTCGACCGCACGGACGACGCGTTCACGTTCGTCGTCAACGGCACGCCGGTCTTCGTCAAGGGCTTCAACTGGATCCCCGACGACTGCTTCCCCTCCCGCGTCACCCGCGAGCGCCTCGCCGAGCGGTTCGCCCAGGCGGCCGCCGCGGGCGCCAACTGCCTGCGGGTGTGGGGCGGCGGGATGTACGAGAGCGAGGACTTCTACGACCTCGCCGACGAGATGGGCCTGCTCGTCTGGCAGGACTTCCCGTTCGCCTGCGCGGCCTACCCGGAGGAGGGCCGCTTCGCGGCCGAGGTCGAGGCCGAGGCCCGCGAGCACGTCGCCCGCCTGACCCGCCACGCCAGTCTCGTCCTGTGGTGCGGCAACAACGAGAACATCGAGGGCCACGCCGACTGGGGCTGGCAGGAGACGCTGGAGGGCCGCAGCTGGGGCGCCGGCTTCTACTACGACGTGCTGCCCCGGGTCGTGGCCGAGCTCGACCCGACCCGGCCCTACTGGCCGGGCAGCCCGTACTCCGGGGCGCCCGACCTGCCGCCGAACGACCCGTCGAAGGGCACCGTCCACATCTGGACCGTCTGGAACACCCACGACTACACGCACTACGGGACCTACACGCCGAGGTTCGTGGCCGAGTTCGGCTTCCAGGGCCCGCCGACGTACGCCACGCTGCGCGCCGCGGTCTCCGACGACCCGCTGACGCCGGTCTCCCCGGGCGTGACCCACCACCAGAAGGCGATCGACGGCAACCTCAAGCTGCTGCGCGGCCTCGGCGAGCATCTGCCGCAGCCGGACGGGTTCGACGACTGGCACTACTACACGCAGGTCAATCAGGCCAGGGCGATGGCGTTCGGCATCGAGCGGTTCCGGGCGCTCGCGCCGTACTGCATGGGCACGATCGCGTGGCAGCTCAACGACTGCTGGCCGGTCACCTCCTGGGCCGCGGTGGACGGCGGCGGGCGGCGCAAGCCGCTGTGGTACGCGCTGCGCCGGGTGTACGCCGACCGGTTGCTGACCTTCCAGGGCGACGCGGTGGCGGTGGTGAACGACACCGGCGAGCCGTGGTCGGGCGAGCTCGCCGTCGAACGGCTCAGCCTGGCGGGGGACATCCTCGCCAAGGAGCGCTTCGACGTGGCGGTCCCGGCGCGCGGCACGGCGTCCGTGGAGCTGCCCGAAGGGGTGGCGCGGGCCGGGAATCCGGCGGGTGAGGTGCTGGTCGCGACCCTCGGCGACGCCCGGGCGCTGCGGTTCCCCCGCGAGGACCCGGCCATGGACTACCCTCCGGCGGAGATGGACACGGTGGTCGAGGAGTTCGAGGGCGGGCTGCGGGTGCGCGTGACGGCGCGGACGATCGTGCGGGAGCTGGCGCTCTTCCCCGACCGGCTCGATCCCCGCGCGACCGTGGACGACCAGCTCGTCACGCTGCTGCCGGGGGAGACCGCGGTCTTCCACGTCACCGGCGGCAGTCCCGACCCCGGCGCGCTCGTACGTCACCCGGTGCTCCGATGCGTCAACGAACCCCGTTAGTCTCGTAACTCCCCCTTTGACGCCCGAAGGACGCACGTGGACCTGCTCACCAACCCCATAAAGGACTACCCCTGGGGCTCCCGTACGGCCATCGCCGAGCTGACCGGGCGGCCCGCCTCGGGGCCGGAGGCCGAGATGTGGCTGGGTGCTCACCCGGCCGCGTCCTCCCGGCTGACCAGGGACGGGGCCGAGATCACGCTCGCCGACGCGGTCGCCGCCGACCCCGTGGGGACCCTCGGTGAGGCGGTCGCCGGGCGGTTCGGGCAGCGGCTGCCGTACCTGATGAAGGTGATCGCGGTGGACGCGCCGCTGTCGCTGCAGGTCCACCCCGACGCCGATCAGGCCGCCGCGGGCCACGCCCGGGGCGACGCGAACTACACCGACCCCTGGCACAAGCCGGAGCTGGTCTGCGCGCTCACGCCGTTCACCGGGCTGGCCGGGTTCCGGCCGCCGGAGCAGGCGTCGATGCTGGTCGAGCGGCTGCACGTGAACGCGTTGCAGCCGGTGGTCGCGGCGCTGCGCGACGGCGACGTGCTCGCCGCGCTGCGGGCGCTGCTCGAGTGGCCCGGCTCCCGGCGGGAGCTGGTCGAGTCGGTGGTGTGGGCGGCCTCCGCCTGCCACACGCCCGACTACGCGCTCGTGGTGCGGCTGGCGCGGCGTTACCCGGAGGACCCGGCCGTGCTGGCGCCGCTGCTGATGCGCCGCCACACGCTGGCCCCCGGCGAGGCGCTGTTCCTCGGGGCCGGGGTGCTGCACTGCTACCTCGACGGCCTCGCCGTGGAGATCATGGCCTGCTCCGACAACGTGCTACGGGCGGGCCTGACCGGCAAGCACATCGACGTGGAGGAACTGCTGCGGATCACCGACGCCGCGGCGCAGCCCCTGGCGGTGGAGCCGGTCGGCGGCGCGTACGTGCCGCCCGTCCCGGAGTTCCTGCTCCGCAGGGTCGAGTCCGGCGCGGTGGAGGTGCTCCCCGGGGGTCTTCCCCGGATCGTGCTGTGCACCGAAGGCGTCGTCAACGTGCGTACGGCCTCCGGCTCGGAGGTGAAGCTGCGTTCCGGCGAGTCGGTGTTCGCCGACGCGTCCGAGGGCCCGGCCGAGATCGGCGGCGACGGCGTCGCCTTCTGTGCGCAGCCCCAGATATGACGTACTTAGCGTGATGTTTGTCCTACTCGGCGTGACGTGAAGACGTCGCGCGGGTAGGAGCCCCTCATCGTCAAGCGCGGCCCGACGAGGGGGATCCATGGGGCGCTTCAGGGTTGCCGGCATCGCCGTGGTGTCGTTGGGGGCGGTGGCGCTCTCCGCCTGCGCGGCCGGCGGGGGCAAGCACGCCACACCGGCGAGCCCGGCCGGCCACCGGCAGAACAGAGCGGCCGCCGATGCGACGCTTCGCAAGTCCGAGACGGCCGCCGCCGCCCAGGCGAAGGCCAATGAGCTGGGGCAGATTCCGGTGATCATGTATCACCGGATCGTCAACAACCCGCCGCCGGGCGACGACCGCAGTCCGAAGGACTTCCGCGACGAGCTGGAGCGGCTGGCGGCGGAGGACTACGTGCCGGTCACCGCGGCCGAGTACGTCACCGGGAAGATCGACATCCCGGCGGGCAAGCACCCGGTGGTGCTGACCTTCGACGACTCCTCGCCCGCCCAGCTCACGCTCGACGGCATGGGCAACCCGTCGCCGGACTGCGCGGTCGGCATCCTGATGGACGTCGCGAAGAAGCACCCGGGCTTCCGGCCGGTGGCGACCATGTATGTGATCAAGGACCTGTTCGGCAAGGCCCGCCAGGAGGAGCAGATCCAGGTCCTGCAGTGGCTCAAGGACCACAACTTCGACATCGGCAACCACACCCGCAACCACCTCAACCTGCTGGGCAAGCCGAAGGACCAGGTGGAGAAGGAGATCGCGGCCGGGCAGACGCTGATCACCTCGTTGGTCAAGACGCCGCCGGTCACGCTCGCCCTGCCGTACGGCAACCAGCCGCACGAGAAGAAGTGGGCGCTGCAGGGGGCGTCCGGTGGCACCCGTTACGACTACAAGGGCGTGTTCCTCGCGGGCTACACGCCGGCGCCGTCGCCGTTCACCAAGGACTTCGACCCGGTGGGCATCCCACGGATCAGGTCGAAGGAGAACAAGGTGGGCGACTGTAAGAAGTTCTGCTCGATGGCGTGGCTCGACTGGCTCAAGGCCAACCCTACGGACCGCTACACCTCGGACGGCAACCCCAACACGGTGGCCTTCCCGAAGTTCAAGGCGGCGTTCGTCGCACCGTCGTTCACGTCCCGTGCGCTGCCGTACTGATGGGGCGGGCCTGACGGGACGGGTGAGCGTGCGGGGGCGGCTACCCTGCCAGCATGGACGACGCCACCGCCGACGCCACCGCCCTGCGCGGTCTCACGCCGCGGCTGATCGGCCCGGAGATCATCGCGGTCTTCGCGGTCTCGCTCGGCGCCAGCGCCCTGCTGTCGCTCATCCGCCTCATCGGCGCACTGACCGCGCCGAAGGACCTGGGCGACCAGCACGCCGTGCTCGTCGGCTCGCTGGCCCCGGGCCGCCCGTGGCTGGATCTCACGCTGCACCTCGCGGGGATCGCGGTGAACGTGGCGCCGGTGGGGCTCGTCGCCTACCTGCTGGCCCGATCGGGCGAGTCCATGCGCACGATCGGGGCCGACTGGCGCGAGCCCGGCCGCGACACGCTGCGCGGCGCCGTGCTGGCGGCGGCGATCGGCGGCACCGGTCTGGTGTTCTACCTGTTCGCCTTCCGCTCCGGGATCAACCTGAACGTCGTGCCCGACAGCCTGCCGGACACCTGGTGGCGGATCCCGGTCCTCGTCGTCGAGGCCGCCCAGAACGGCGTGCTGGAGGAGGTGCTGGTCGCCGGGTATCTGCTGCACCGGCTGGGGCAGCGCGGCTGGTCGCCGTGGCGCGCGGTCGGGGCGTCGGCCGTCCTGCGCGGGTCCTACCACCTCTACCAGGGCTTCGGCGGCTTCGTCGGCAACATCGCGATGGGCGTGGTCTTCGGCCGGCTCTACCAGCGCTGGGGCCGGACCATGCCGCTGATCGCCGCGCACACGCTGATCGACGTGGTCGCCTTCGTCGGGTACGGACTGCTGCGCGGCCGCGTCTCCTGGCTGCCCTGATCTCCTGTCTAATCGGGCGGAATGCGTTCTCTCCGGCGTGCCTGATTGATTTGGGCCCGATCCCGGTGCATCGTTGACGGGCCGCCGCACGTCTGGATCCCCCCGGGCAAAACCGGCCTGTCCTGGCCGCATTTTTCATTCGGGGAATTCGCATGAGGCGTTTATCGACACGCATTCCATATCCGGCGCGCCGGCGCGCCGCCGTCGACCGCCGGCCAGGGGGGCCCACCCGGCCGCCCGGCCGCAGACGTCCGGTCGGCCCGCCGTACCGATGCCGCGTGGGCGGCGGGGCGGGCATCCACGGCTCCGCCGTACCGGCCGGCGCGATCGCCGTGACCGTCCGCACGATCACGCTCGTACGGCCCGCTCCCGGGCGCACCCGGTTGTGGGCGGCGGTCCCGCCGAGGCGGGAGACGAGCGGCTTATTACCACCGGTGCCGAGGGCACGGTCCGATCCCTTATGTCCCGCACGCCGGGCGCCCGCGGGGGCGCCCGGCGTCTCCTCGTCGCTCAGGCGAGGCAGCGCAGGGCGCCGCGGACGCGGGCGTCGAGAGGATGCCCGGCGGGCAGACGGCCGACGGTCGCCTCGACGAACTCCTCGGGGGACAGGTCGGCGGTCAGGCCGCCGTCCACCTGCACCTGAACCCGGCCGCATGCGCGTTCGACCCGCGCCTTGGGCCCCTGCTCCTCCAGTACGGACACGCCGACGTGGACCCGCCAGTCGAGGCGGTCGCCGGCCTCGTCCTGTGTCACCGGCGCCCCGACGTCGTCGGCGTGCGTGGCGTACTCCGAGTCGTAGTGGAAGGTCTGCAGGCCCGCCGGGTAGGGGCCGGCCGACGTGTGGAGCGTGCCGTCGCGGCCGAGGGCGCGCATGCGCGCGCGGGTCTCCCTGTTCCTGGTCCGCCACTCGTCGAGCACCTGCTCCACCGGCAGGGCGCGCCGCTTGCGCACGCACCACTCGTTGAAGCCGTCGAAGCCGCCGCGCACGCCCTCGTGGTCGAGCAGCTCGAAGAACCCGTCGATGTCGTCGTCCAGGCACGCGTGGTTGTACAACTCCTCGCCGGCCAGGTGCGCGAGCACGTCACGTACCGTCCAGCCGTCACACCGGGAGGGGCGGCTCCACCCGTCGTCGTCGAGGGAGGAGAAGAAGCGCTCCAGCCGTGCCGCCTCGGTGTCGAAGATGTCGAAGGGGTCGAGCCCCGCCAGTTCGTCCCGTGCTGAGGTCATGCCTGAGCCGTACCCGGAGGGGGTCAGCCCTCACTTGGGCGGTGTCGGGACATTTCCCGCAGAAAGCGGACATTCAAACGGGCAGCGGCCCCAACAAAGCGCAGGGGAAAGGAAAAACCGGCTCTTGGCCCGTTTGTCCGATGATCGACGTGGAAACCCCGAGATCGGTAAGCACGGCGCTTGTTCCGTGATTGTGCTGCGGTAGTTCTAGGGGGAAACGAAATGGCAAAAAGCACGAGCGTCGCCGGGATCCTCGCGATCGGCGCCGTCATCGCCGGGGGCGCCGTGATCGCGGGGGCTCCTCTCGTCGCCACACCGGCGGGGGCCGCCACGCTGCCCGCCACGATGTCCGCCACGATGTCCGCACAGCACAGCCTCGTCCGGTTCGGCCATCCGCACGCACGGGGGCAGCGCAACCGCCAGAAGAACGGGCACCGGCACAACCAGCGGCTGCGGGAGCAGCAGCGCCAGCACCAGTTCCTGATGCGTGACCTCACGCTGGTCCTCGTCCCCTACCAGAAGGAGACGACGGACGCGCAGGCGTTGCCGTACAACTGGCAGAACGACAGCACCGTCGCGCAGCAGTACGGCAACCAGGACCGGCTGTCCACGCAGGAGAACGCGCCCGAGGCGGTCGAGATCAACCGCGACGGCGAGGAGCACAACAGCAAGACGACGGCCTCCCCGCGGGTGGACGAGCACGAGACCGAAGTGGATCGGTCCGTCGAGGTGAAGGGCGACGAGAAGGGCGACGAGAAGGGCAAGGAGGAGGGCAAGGCGGGCGGCAAGGCGAAGCCGGACGCTCCGTCGCCCCGGCCACAGGTGGACCCCGTCACGCGGCCCGCCACCCCCACGCCGCAGCCGGCCGCGGCACCGGTCGTCAAGCCCGTGGTGAAGCCGGTCGAGAAGCCGGTCGTCAAGCCCGTCGTCAAGCCCGTGGTGAAGCCGGTTGAGAAGCCCGTGCCGCAGCCGGTCGTCAAGCCCGCGGCGTGCGCTCCCGCCTGCACGCCCACTCTCACCCTGCCCCTGACCCTTTCGCTCACGGCCGCGGTGTCCCTCGACGCGAAGCCGGAGGCCGCGACCACCGGGGCGACCACCGGGGCGACCACCGGGGCCGCCACCGGCGCCGCCTGCCTGCCGCAGACCGCCTCCTGAGCCGTCAGGCGTCCCTGCGGGCCAGCAGGACGGCGGCCACCGCGTACGGCACCGCCACCCAGGCGACCATCGCCGCGAGCGCGGCGGGTTGCGACAGCAGCGCGCCGCCGACCGACTGGGGGTTGCCGGTGCCGGCCAGCTGGCCCGCCAGGGCGCCCGGCAGGATCGAGCCGACACGCTCGTTCCAGGGCGCCGGCAGGTTGAAGCCGACGATGGGCAGCACGTACCAGACCGCCACGAGGGTGGCGACGGCGGCGACGGCGGAGCGCGTGAGCGCGGCCAGGCACAGTCCGAGGAGCGCGAACATCGCGATGGACAGGCTCATCGCCAGGAAGAGCGGCAGTTGCCCGCTCAGCGCCTCCGCCGACTGCCCGCGAACGGGCCGGTCACCGATGATGAGCCGCCCGGCGGCGTACGTCGCGAGCACGGCCGCGAGGCCCGTGCAGAAGGCGACGACCGCGACGACGACCGCCTTGGCGGCGAGCACCCGGCCGCGTGACGGCAGCACGGTGAACGTGGTGCGGATCATCCCGGTGCCGAACTCGCCGGAGAAGGCGAGGACGCCCAGCACGGCCAGGCACAGCGAGGCGAGCGTGTGCGTCACCTCGGGCAGCGACGACACCTCGAGGTGGTCGCGCCGACCGGGCGGCAGGCCGTCCCACAGGTGGGCGGCGTACCAGGCCAGCAGGGCCATGAGACCGACGACGACGGCGACGACGGCGAGAACCACGGAGGTGGATCGGACAGTGCGGAGCTTGAGCCATTCGGCGGCGAGAGCGTCGATCACCGGTTCGCCTCCTCCGCTGTGAGCTCAGCCGTGAGCCGCATGTAGGTCTCCTCCAGGGAGGCGCCGCGCGGGGTGACCTCGTGGAGAGGGATCGCGTGCCGGGCGGCGAGGTCGCCGATCTCCACCGGGTCGAGGCCGCGCACCGACAGGCCCCCGCCGTCCTCGGCCGCGACCGTCCCGCCCGCGGCCGACAGCGCCGTGGCGAGGTCCGCGGCGCGGCTGCTGCGGACGAAGACGTCCCGTACGGCGGTCAGCTCCCGCATCGAGGTGTCCGTGATGAGGCGCCCGCGTCCGATGACGACCAGATGGTCGGCGGTGAGTTCCATCTCGCTCATCAGGTGACTCGACAGGAGCACCGTCCGCCCCTCCGCGGCGAGGCCGCGGAGCAGTTCGCGGATCCAGCGCACGCCGTCCGGGTCGAGGCCGTTGACCGGCTCGTCCAGCAGCAGCACTCCGGGGTCGCCGAGGAGCGCGGCGGCGATACCGAGGCGCTGCCGCATGCCGAGCGAGAAGCCCCGGATCCGCCTGCGTGCCACTCCGGCCAGCCCCACCTGCTCGATGACGGACACGACCCGGTCCTGGCCGATGCGGTTGGCGCGGGCCATCCAGCCCAGGTGACCCAGGGGCGTACGGCCGCCCTGGACGGCGCCGGCGTCCAGGAGCGCGCCCACCTCCCGCATCGGGTGACGGAGGCGGTCGTAGCGGCGGCCGCCCACCAGCGCCTCGCCGCTCGCCGGGCGGTCCAGGCCGAGGATCATCCGCATGGTGGTGGACTTGCCCGCGCCGTTCGGCCCGAGGAACCCGGTGACCCGGCCTGGTTTCACGTGGAACGTCAGCCCGTCCACGGCGACCGTGCGCCCGAAGCGCTTGGTCAGCTCTCTGACTTCGATCATCTCCCGACGGTCTCGCGGAGCCCCCGCTCTTCGCGTCGGAGCGGCGTGCGATCCGCGGGACGTGTCTCAGACCGTGGCATGACAGACCGGGGCAGGAGGCGAGCGTGCGCACGTATGGCTAGCGTGGGCGCGTGGACGATCCGGACGTGCGGCCGTTGTTCCCCCGGCCGCTGCGCCCCTGTGAGCTGGTCGCGCTCGACGTGCTGGCCGGGCTGGGCTACGCGTTCGTGCTGGTCGTCAACCCTCCAGGTGTGCACCACCCGGCGGCCTTGGCCCTGATCGCCGCGATGACGCTGCCGCTCGCGGCGAGGCGGCGGTGGCCGCTGCCGGTCTTCTGCGTCGTCGCGGCCGCGTCCATGGCGGCCATGGCGTTCGGCGTCGTGCGGGAACCGCTGGCCGCCGCGGCGTACGCGCTCTATCCGGTCGCGCTCACGACACGGCGGCGCCGGTGGGAACCGACGGCGGCGATCGGCGTGCTGACCGCCGGGGCGCTGCTGCTCGCGGCGTTCGGCGGCGTGTCGGCCGAGCCCGAGGTCAGGCGGATCGCGGAGACCGTCGTGCTGGCCGCGCTCGCGCTGGGCGGCGCCTGGACGATCGGCCGGGCGGTGCGGGAGCGCCGGGCGTACGCCGCCCGCCTGGCCGGGCAGGCCGCCGAGCGCGCCGTCACCGAGGAGCGGCTGCGCATCGCCAGGGAGATGCACGACGTGGTCTCCCACACGCTCAGCCTCATCGGGGTCAAGGCCGGGGTCGCGGCGCATGTGGCCGACCGGCGGCCGGAGGAGGCGCTGGAGGCGCTGCGGGTCATCGAGAGCACGAGCAGGCAGGCGCTGACCGAGATGCGGCACATGCTCGGTGTCCTGCGCACCGCTCCCGGCGCTGTCTCCGAGGGCCTGTCCCCGGCGCCCGGGCTCGCGGCGCTGACGGACGTCGCCGAGCGCGCGGCGGCCGCGGGCGTACGGGTCGACCTGGACGTCCGGGTGACGGGCGGCCTGTCCGAGGCGCTGGAGCTCGCGGTCCACCGGATCGTCCAGGAGGCCGTCACCAACGTGGTCAGGCACGCGGCCCCGGCCCGGTGCCGGGTCCGGGTGGACGAGGAGGAGGGACGGCTGCGCGTCGAGGTGACCGACGACGGGCCGGGCCGCCGGGTCCTGCCCCCCGGCCCGCCCGGGCACGGTGTTGCCGGACACGGTGTGATCGGCATGCGTGAGCGCGTCACGGCGCACGGCGGGGACTTCACGGCCGGTCCGCTTCCCGGCGGCGGTTTCCGCGTGCGCGCCCGCCTGCCGCTGCGGGGGGAGGAGAGGTGAACGATCCGGGTCCGATCCGGGTGCTGCTCGCCGACGACCAGGAACTGCTGCGCGGCAGCCTGCGCCTGCTGGTCGACAGCACGCCGGGACTGGTGGCGGTCGGCGAGGCCGGCACCGGGACGCGGGCCGTCGAACTGGCCCGCGCGGAGCGCCCCGACGTCGTGCTGATGGACGTGCGCATGCCCGGCATGGACGGCATCGAGGCGACCCGGCGCATCTGCGCCGAACGCCTCGGCACCAGGGTGCTGATCCTCACCACGTTCGACCTCGACGAGTACGTCTACGCGGGGCTGCGGGCCGGGGCGAGCGGGTTCCTGCTGAAGAACACCCCGCCCGCCGACCTGCTGGCCGCGATCCGCGTCATCGCCGCGGGGGAGGGACTGCTGGCGCCGAGCGTCACGAGGCGGCTGATCGCCCAGTTCGCCCAGTCGACACAGTTCGCCCGCGGCCCGGCCGCTGCCCCGAACCGGGCGGCCACGGGAGCGCTCGACGGGCTGACCGGCCGTGAGCGGGAGGTGCTCACCCTCGTCGCACGCGGCCTGTCCAACCTGGAGATCGCCGCGAACCTGCACGTCAGCACCGCCACCGTGAAGACCCACATCGGCCACCTGCTCGCCAAGCTCGGCGCGCGGGACCGGGCCCAGCTGGTCATCGCCGCCTACGAAGGGGGACTCGTCTCCACCTCACGGCCGCAGGGGTGACAGGGTGGAGCCGTGGACGTCTTCGATGTGATCGTGGTGGGTGCGGGTTCGACGGGTGAGGTCGCCGCGGGCCGGGTGGCCGCCTCCGGCCTGAGCACCGTCATCGTGGAGAGCGAGCTGGCGGGAGGGGAGTGTTCCTACTGGGCCTGCATGCCGAGCAAGGCGCTCCTGCGGCCGGTGGACCTCGCGGGTGAGGTGGGCCGGGTCACGGGGCTGAGGCTCGGCGGCCCGATCGACGCCGCCGCGGTGCTGGCCCGGCGTGACGCCGTGGTCTCGCACTACGACGACGAGGGGCAGGTGCGCTGGCTCGAATCGGCGGGCGTGACGCTCGTACGCGGCACCGGACGGCTCACCGGCCCCCGGCGGGTCGAGGTCACGACGGCCGACGGCGGCACCCGCACGCTCGTCGCGAACCACGCCGTCATGCTGGCCGCCGGAAGCCGCCCGGTGATCCCGCCCGTGGCCGGTCTCGCCGCGGCCGGGCCGTGGACGAACCGTGAGGTCACCGGTGTGCGTGCCGTACCGGACCGGCTCGTCGTGATCGGCGGCGGCGTGGTCGCGTGCGAGATGGCCCAGGCCATGCGCGGGCTCGGCGCCAGGGAGGTCACGATGCTCGTCCGGGGCGGTCAGCTGCTCGGGCGTATGGAGCCCTTCGCCGGGGAGACGGTCGCGCGGTCGCTGGCCGACCAGGGGATCGACGTCCGCATGCACGAGAGCGCGGAGAAGGTCGAACGGCCGGAGCCGGACGGCGAGGTCACGGTGCGGCTCGCGAGCGGCGCAACGGTCACGGCCGACGAGATCCTGGTCGCGGCGGGCCGCCGGGCCGCCACGGACGACCTCGGCCTGGCCTCGGTGGGGCTGCCCGAGTCCGGCCCGATAGAGGTGGACGAGAGCATGCGGGCCGCCGGCGTGGCGGACGGCTGGCTCTACGCGATCGGGGACGTGAACGGCCTCGCGCTCCTCACGCACATGGGCAAGTACCAGGCGCGGGTGGCCGCGGACGTGGTCGCCGCCCGTGCCCGCGGCGAGGCGGACGACCGGCCCGGGATGCGCGACCGCGCGGACCGCGCCGGGGTGCCGCAGGTGGTCTTCACCGATCCGCAGGTGTGCGCGGTGGGCCGCACCGAGGCGCAGGCCCGCGCGGAGGGCTTCGACGTGCGGGTGGTGGAGTACGACATGGAGCAGGTGGCCGGCGGCTACCTGCTCGGCGACGGCTATCGCGGCAGGGCCAAGGCGGTGGTCGACGAGCGCCGCCGGGTGCTGCTCGGCGTGACCTTCGTGGCCCCCGCGGCGGCCGAGCTGCTGCACGCCGCGACGATCGCGGTCACCGCGGGGGTGACCCTCGACGACCTGTGGCACGCCGTACCGGCCTACCCGACCGTCAGCGAGGTGTGGCTGCGCCTGCTGGAGGCGTACGGGCTCTAACCGGCGTCGTGGTCCGTCGCGTGGTCACCCGTCGGGGCTGACCAGTCTTGTCCGGTAGGCGATGACGACCAGCTGCGCGCGGTCACGCGCTCCCAGCTTCGTCATCGCGCGGCTGACATGGGTGCGGGCGGTGGCCGGGCTGAGGGACAGCTCGGCGCCGATCTCGTCGTTGCTCAGGCCCCGGCCCACCAGGGCCAGCACCTCCCGCTCGCGCTCGGTGAGCACCGCGAGCCGGTCCTCCGCGGCCTTGGCCGCCGTCTGTAGCGCGGTGAACCGGCCGATGAGGCGTCTGGTGATCCGCGGTGCCAGCAGGGCCTCTCCCGCGGCGATCACCCGGATGGCGTGCAGGAGCTCGGCCGGTCCGGCGTCCTTGAGCAGAAAGCCGCTGGCGCCGGCTTGCAGTGCCTCGAAAACGTGGGCGTCGGTGTCGTAGGTGGTGAGGATGAGAACCCGGACGCGCTCCAGTCCGCGTATCCGGGTGATCTCGGCCGTGGCCCGGATCCCGTCCAGCTTCGGCATGCGGATGTCCATGAGGACGACGTCGGGGCGGGTCGCGCGGGCGCGCTCGACGGCCTCGGCCCCGTTGGTCGCCTCGCCGACCACGGTGATGTCGTCTTCGAGGTCGAGCAGCAGTCTGAACCCCGATCGCACGAGCCCCTCGTCGTCGGCGAGCAGCACCTTGATCGGAGAGGAAGCCGGCGGTGACACGAATGCCGTGTTCATAGACGCGACCCGGTCGGCACGAGAGGCAGGCGGGCCGTGACCTCGAACCCTCCGCCCGGAGTCGGCTTGGCGTCGAGGTCTCCGCCGAGCAGCTGACAGCGCTCGCGCATGCCCAGAATGCCGCGGCCGGCCCCACCCGGCGTGTCCGTGCCGTCGCCGGCCGCTCGACTCGCGGAGTCGCCGCCGGACCCGGTGCGGCGGCCCTCGTCGGCCACGCGGATCTCCAGGATGTCGACGCCCGGATTCAGCGCGACCGTCACCCGGGTCGGACCGACGTGGCGGATCACATTGGTGATCGACTCCTGCAGGATCCGGTAGGCGGCACTGTCCACCGCGCTCGGCAGCGGCGTCGCGGGGGAGGGCGCTTCGAGCGTGACGTCCAGCCCGGCGTCGCGTGCCTTGGCGGTGAGTTCGCCGATCTGTTCCAGGCCGGGGTGTGGCGCGCGGCCGTCGTCGTCGTCACGGAGCACACCGAGGATGGCGCGCATCTCCCGCAGCGCCCGGGAACTGGTCTGCTCGATGGCCTGCAGCGCTGCGCGGGCCTGTTCCGGTCTCTTGTCGAGCACGTGCGCGGTGACCCCGGACTGCACGTTGATGATCGCGATGGCGTGCGCGACGGTGTCGTGGACTTCGCGGGCGATCCTGAGCCGCTCGGCGTCGACCCGCGCACGGGCTTCGTCCTCGCGGGTCCGTTCGGCCAGTTCCGCACGCGCCTCCGCTTCGGCCGCGATGACCCGCCGCGATCGCACGGACTCACCGAGAGCCACGCTCATGACCGACGCGCCGATGCGGAAGTACACCCAGCCGATGGCGGCGTGCGGCTGTATGTCGGCCGCGGTGACCAGCCACCAGACGGCGAGCACGGCGGTGCCCACGCCGGCGATCACCAACGACCGGCGCCCGTCACCGTAAGCGGCGAGGGTGTACAGGGCGACGAAGAGTCCGAGCCAGCCGGGCCCGTCCGGGAAGTCGAGACCGTAATACACCAGGCTGGCGAGCCCGGCGACGACGAACACCGGCACCGGCCACCGGCGGCGGACGGTCAGGATCAGGCCGTTCAGCGCGAGCAGCGCGAATCCGAGGTTCCCGAGATCGGTGAGGGGACGCTGCACCACCTCGCCGGTGGTGCGGATGATCGTGCCCTGAATCTGCATCACGGTGATGAAGACCGCGAGCGACACCTCCTGCGCCGGCACAGGAAGGCGCAACGACGCGGCTCGGTGCTCCATGCCGTGATCGTACTGTTCCCGTACCCGGACGACGCTCCGCCCGGACGCGCGACCTGCTACGCCGACGGACGTAGCGGGACAGGGATCCTCTACGTCCGATTGCGTAGACGCGGCCGTCCGCTGTCAGAGGGCACGGCACCTCACCGGCGCGACGATTTCCGCCATGAACGATCACCCTCCCCAACCTGGAGGAGCGCGCCATGCGTAGATTCTTCGCCGGCCTGGCCATCCTGCAGGTGCTGGCCGTCGTCGCACAGTTCTTCCTGGCCGCCAGTGGTGCGTTCGCCACGGCGTCCAACGACGAGTCCTTCCAGACGCACCGCATGCTGGGGGCCGGAATCGTCCTGCTCGCGGTCCTGGTGACCGTCGTCGCCGCGGTGGCCCGGATGCCCGGGCGGCTCATCGGGATGAGCGGCCTGGTCGCCGGGCTCGCGGTTCTCCAGGCCGTGATCCGGGTGATCGCCGCGGCGTTCGACGACGCGGGCGGCAGCACGACCGCCGGCGAGCTCGTCTTCGGTCTGCACGCCGTCGGCGGTCTCGCCATCATGGCGGTGGCCATGACCATCGTCCGGCAGGCCCGGCGGATGTCCGGGCCGGGCACACCCGTGCGACCGGCTCCGTGAGCACCACACCGCTGATCGTCTCGGACCACGCCGTCGCGCTGCTGAGCAGCGTGGCGTGGTTCGCGGCGGGCGTCACACTGGCGCTGCGGCGCGTCCGGACGGCGCTCGCCGCCCTCGCCGCGGCGGTGCTCGTGACGCTCGTCCGGGTGGTCACCGTGGCGATGCTGGCCGGCCGGGGCTGGTGGTTCGTCCAGGAGAAAGTGCTGCTGGGGCTGCCGCTGCTGGGGGCCGCCGCGACCGGCGCCGTGCTGCTCGCCGGACCACGACTGCTCGCCGCGAGGCGGGGGCGGGGCGACGGCGGCTCCGCGGCCGGCGTGGTCGCGGTGCTCACCGCGGCGTACGCCGCGCTGGCCGGTTTCGCGGTGACCTTCCTGGGCGGGTACCCGCTCACTCCGAGCACGGCGTTGATCACGATCTCGCTCGTGTGCGCCGGTGCGTTGCTGACCGCGCGCGTGGTCGCGCCTCCCGCCCGGAACGCCGCTGCGGCGGGTGCCGCACGGGCGCCGGAGGACGGGCGGGAGGTCTCGCGCCGCCGGTTCGTCGCCTGGACCGGTGGCGCGGTCGTGGCGACCGCGGCCGGCGCCGGCACCGGGCTGTCGCTCCTGTCCACGCCATCGGTGGCCTTGGGCGGTGGTCCCGGACGCTCGTCCCGGGCGACAGCGTCGGTGGCCGGCCTGCGGTTCTCCGGCGCACCGGCGCCGGGTGGCGCCGTGCGGCGGCACGTGCTCACCGCGAAGAAGGCCACGGTACGGCTCGCGTCCGGACGGGAGATCGACGCGTGGACCTACAACGGCGAGGTGCCGGGTCCGGCGATCACGGCGACCCAGGGCGACCTGATCGAAGTGCGGTTGCGCAACGCCGACATCGAGGACAGCGTGACCCTGCACTGGCACGGCTACGACGTGCCGTGCGGTGACGACGGCGCGCCGGGTGTGACCCAGAAGGATGTGGGCCCGGGTGCGGACTTCGTCTACCGGTTCCGCGCCGACCAAGTGGGCACCTACTGGTACCACACGCATCACGCGTCCCACGTCGGGGTGCACAAAGGGCTGTACGGAACCCTCGTCGTGAGACCGCGCGACGGGCGAGGAACCGGCGACCACCTCCCGGCGGAGCGGACGGACCTGACACTGCCCGTGCACACCTTCGAGGGCACCGTCGTGATCGCGGACAGGGACGGCCGGACCGTACACGACGTGTCACCCGGTGAACCCGTGCGGCTGCGACTGATCAACACCGACTCGGTCCCGCATCGGATCGTCCTCGCCGGAACCCCGTTCCGGGTGGCGGCCGTCGACGGACGGGACCTCAACAGACCCGGCGAGGTCGAGGACGTCGGCCTGCGCCTGGCCGCCGGCGGACGATACGACCTGGTGTTCGTCATGCCGGACACGCCCGTGGCACTCGTGGTGGACGACGATCGTGACGGCGGACTGCTCCTGCGCCCGCATGCCGACGCCGGTGACGCCCGCGCCGAGGACACCTCCGGCCTGCCGGAGCTCGACCTGCTGCGCTACGGGGCACCGGCCGCCGTGCCCTTCGACGCCCGCGATGCGGACCGGCACTTCACCATGGTCCTCGATCGAGGCGTGGCCATGGTCGACGGCCGGCCGGCGTACGCGCAGACCGTCAACGGCCGGGGCCACCCCTCCATCCCCGACCAGCTCGTCGCCGAAGGCGACATCGTCCGATTCACCGTCGTCAACCGAAGCCTGGAAACACATCCCTGGCACCTGCACGGCCATGCCGTGTTGATCCTGTCCAGGGACGGGACGCCGGCGACGGGCAGCCCGCTGTGGGTGGACACGTTCGACGTCCGCCCGGGCGAGACATGGGAAGTCGCGTTCCGCGCCGCGAACCCCGGCATCTGGATGAACCACTGCCACAACCTGCCCCATGCGCATCAGGGCATGATGCTGCGCCTCCGCTACGACGGCGTCACCACGCCGTTCGGCGGCTCGCACGGCGCGAGCCCGGGCCATGGCTCAACGACGTGAGGAGAAATTGGTGTCGATCGAGACTCCCCGTACTGACGGAGCTCTGGCGAGACTGGCCCGGTTCTGTTATCGGCGGCGCCGCCTGGTCGTCCTGACCTGGATCGTCGGGGTGATCGCCGTGGCGTTCGCCGGTTTCGGCTACGGCGCCGCCCCCGAGAACGACTTCTCGGGCGGAAACTCCGACTCCGCCAAGGCGCAGGCGCTGATCGAGAGGCACTTCCCCGAGCGGCAGGGGGACACGCTGACTCTCGCCATCAGGGCAGAGCGGGGAGTCGACGACCCCGCCGCCCGTCAGAAGATCGAGAAGGCACTCGCCGATCTGACGGCCGCACCGGTCGTAGGACCGGTGACCTCGCCCTACCAGGACAAGAGCCTGGTGACCGCGGATCGCCGCATCGCCCGCACGACCATCCCGCTGACCCGGAAGGAGGTGGACAAGACCGAGATCAAGCCCTTGGTGGACATGGTCAGGAACGCTTCCGGCGACGGCGTGACGCTGGCGCTGGGCGGGACTCAGGCGGAGAAGGCCGAGACGCCCCCACAGGGCTCGGCGGAGAGCGTGGGCATCCTGGCGGCAGCGGTGATCCTGTTCGTCGCCTTCGGGTCACTGGTGGCGATGGGCCTGCCGATCGTGACCGCACTGCTGGCGATCGCCGCCGGAATCGCCCTGATGAAGCTGGTGGGCTACCTGGTCCCCGCGCCGGATTTCACCGTCATCATCGCCGCGATGGTGGGGCTCGGCGTCGGCATCGACTACGCGCTGTTCATCGTGACCCGCTACAAGGACGGCCTGCAGGACGGCGACGACCCCGAAAGCGCCACGGTCAAGGCCATCACCACCGCTGGTCACGCGGTGCTGTTCGCCGGCACGACCGTCGTGATCGCGCTGATGGGTCTGATCGTCATGGGACAGCGGCTGATGACCGGAGTGGCCGTCGCCACATCGGTGATCGTGCTGGTGACGATGATCGCCGCGGTGACTCTGCTGCCGGCGTTCCTGGGCTTCACCGGCTACAAGATCAACGCGCTGCGCCTGCCCCGCCGCACGTCCCGGGAGCGCCGTACCCTCGCCGAGCGCTGGGCCGGCGTGGTCCAGCGCAGGCCGCTGGCCTCCGCCACTCTGGCCGGCGCGGTCCTGGTGGTGCTGGCCGCTCCCACGCTGTCGATGCGGCTGAGCAACCCCGACGCCAGTGTCCAGCCCCGAGACAGGAGCAGCTACCTCTCGTACGAGATCCTCTCCGAGGGCTTCGGTCCCGGCTACGGCGCACCCCTGATCTTCGCCGCCGAGGTCGGATCCGGCCAGGCCGATCTGCGTCCCCTCGTCGCAGCGGTCGGCGCGACCGAGGGCATCGCCTACGCCATGCCTCCTCAGGTCAGCGAGGACGGGCAGGCCGCGATCTTCATGGCCTTCCCCACGACCGGATACCAGGACGAGGCGACCGCGGACCTGGTGCACCGGCTCCGCGACGACGTGCTGCCCGAGGCACCCGGCGGCGAGGGGGTCTACGTCGGCGGTCCGAACGCCGCGACGATCGACACAGCCGATGACGTCAGCTCGCGCCTGCCCCTGATGATCGCGGTCGTCGTCGCGGTGTCACTGCTGCTGTTGATCGCGCTGGTCCGGTCGGTCACGATCGCGCTGCAGGCCGCCGTCATGAACCTGCTGTCGATCGGCGCCGCCTACGGCGTGCTCGTCGCGGTCGTCCAGTGGGGATGGCTGGGCTCGGCCCTCGGTTTCCCCACGACCATGCCGATCACGACGTGGGTGCCCATGATGATCTTCCCGGTCCTGTTCGGCCTGTCCATGGACTACGAGGTCTTCCTGATCTCGCGGGTACGCGAGGAGTACGAGCGCACCGGCGACACCCGGGCGGCCGTCGCCCGCGGGATGGCGCGGACCGCCAAGGTCATCACGGCCGCGGCCGCCATCATGATCGCCGTCTTCACGACATCCCTGCTCGGCTCCGACGTCGCGGTGAAGCAGGGTGGTCTCGGCATGGCCGTGGCCGTGCTGATCGACGCCACCATCATCAGGCTGGTCCTCGTCCCCGCGGTGATGGAACTGTGCGGCAAGGCCAACTGGTGGATGCCCGGGCGCCGGGCACCGAAGCCGGCCCCGGCTCCATCCTCCGAGGTCGCGGAGGAGGTCGGGGTCTGAGTCATCGGATCACCAGGGCGGGGTGGCGCGGGTCCTCGACGCGGACGGCCACGTCCGCGGCCCGCGCCGGGTCCGCCTCGCGTTCGTACCGTTCGTAGGCGGGCAGCGTCCACCGCTCCCCGGGGGGCGTGCGGCGGGCCAGTGCGGCGGCCGACAGGGACAGGTGGACGGTCAGGTCGAAGGGCAGGCCGCGCCCGAGCAGCAGCGTGCCGTCGACCAGCACCACCCCGCCCGGCTTCAGCGTCACGTAGTCCGCGCGGGTGGCCCGGTCGCGCACGCTGTCCCACAGCGAGGGCAGCACCCGGCCCGTACGGCCCGCCTCCAGCGGCCCGAGCACCTCACGGCGGAGGCCGCCCACGTCCAGCCACTCGTCGTGGAACACGTCGGGGTCGGTCCGGCCGAACTCCAGCCGCAGCGAGGCCGGGCGCCAGAACCCGGCCGCGGGCACCCGCAGGACGTCCCGGCCGCGCAGGCGCAGCGGCTCCACCAGGTCGTCGGCCAGCCGTCCGGGCTCGGTGGGGGGTGCGCCGTCCACGGCGACGCGCACCCACGCGTCGCGCGGCCGGGCGGCGATCAGATCGGCGAGTTCCTCCACGAGCAGGGACGGGGAGACGGGACGGGCGCGCACCCCTCAATCATCTCAATCAGCGCCAACAGTCCCGGGAGGATGGTGACGAAGGTCCTTTCCGGCCGGGTCCGGTAGCCCTGGGGGCGTGATCGCGTCTCGGCCAGGCTTCAGACGTCCCTTCATGATTGTGGAGCCCCCATGGACGTCCTGGATCTGTCCCGGTGGCAGTTCGGCATCACGACCGTCTACCACTTCCTGTTCGTGCCCCTCACGATCGGCCTGTCGGTCCTCGTGGCCGGGTTCCAGACGGCCTGGCACCGTACGGGCGACGCGGCGTACCTGCGGATGACGAAGTTCTGGGGCAGGCTGTTCCTGATCAACTTCGCGATGGGCGTCGTCACCGGCATCGTCCAGGAGTTCCAGTTCGGGATGAACTGGAGCGCCTACTCGCGGTTCGTCGGGGACGTGTTCGGCGCGCCGCTGGCGATGGAAGGGCTGATGGCCTTCTTCCTGGAGTCCACCTTCCTCGGCCTGTGGATATTCGGCTGGGACAAGCTGCCGAAGAGGGTCCACCTCGCCACGATCTGGCTGGCCGCGATCGGCACGAACATCTCGGCGTACTTCATCCTCGCCGCCAACTCGTGGATGCAGCACCCGGTCGGCTACCGGCTCAACCCGACCACCGGGCGGGCCGAGCTCACCGACATCTGGGCCGTGCTGACCAACTCGACCACCCTCGCGGCGTTCCCCCACGTCATCTTCGGCGCGTTCGTGACGGCCGGGGCGTTCGTCATCGGCGTGAGCGCCTGGCAGCTCGCCCGCAAGCGTGAGACGGACCTGTTCCGGAAGTCGGCCCGCGCCGCGCTCGTGGTCACGCTGGCCGCGTCGGCCGGCGTCGCGCTGAGCGGCCACTGGCAGGCGCAGATCATGACACAGCAGCAGCCCATGAAGATGGCCGCCGCCGAGGCCCTGTGGGAGGACGAGACCTCCGCCGGCTTCTCCATCTTCGCCGTCGGCGACGTGGAGAACGGCCGCAACCACATCAACATCCAGATCCCCTACGGCCTGAGCCTGCTGTCCACCAACACCCTGGACGGCAAGGTGGAGGGCATCAACGACATCCAGGCCAGGTACGAGAAGACGTACGGCCCCGGCGACTACCGCCCCGTCGTCGGCCTCGCGTACTGGTCGTTCCGCCTGATGATCGGGTTCGGCGCGCTGGCCGGGCTGCTGGCGCTGGCCGGGCTGTGGCTGACCCGGCGCGGACGGTTGCCGGCCGGCCCCTGGTTCTACCGGGCCGCCGTGTTCGGCATCGGCCTGCCGTTCCTGGCCAACACGCTCGGGTGGATCTTCACCGAGATGGGCCGCCAGCCGTGGACCGTCTTCGGCATGATGCGGACCGCCGCCGCCGTCTCCCCCGGCTCCGACGTCGGCGAGGTGGCCACCACCCTGGTCGGCTTCACGGTGGTCTACGCCGTGCTGGCGGTCATCGAGGTCCGCCTGCTGCTGAAGTTCATCCGCAAGGGGCCCGAGCCGCAGGACGCGGTCCACGAGGACGGGCCCGCTCTCCCCGCCCTCTCCTACTGAAGGACCGCCGTCATGGAACTCACCACCGTCTGGTTCCTGCTCATCGCCGTCCTGTGGACGGGCTACTTCGTGCTGGAGGGGTTCGACTTCGGCGTCGGCGTCCTGCTGCCGGTCCTCGGCCGCGACGAGGCCGAGCGCGGCACGCTCGTGCGCGCCATCGGCCCCGTCTGGGACGGCAACGAGGTCTGGCTGCTGGTCGCGGGCGGCGCGACGTTCGCCGCCTTCCCCGAGTGGTACGCCACCCTGTTCAGCGGTTTCTACCTGCCGCTCTTCCTGATCCTGCTGGCCCTGATCGTGCGCGGGGTCGCCCTGGAGTACCGCTCGAAGAGCGACAGCACCCGGGGCTGGGACCGCGCGTTCTTCTGGGGCTCGCTCGGCCCGGCCTTCCTGTGGGGCGTGGCCTTCGCCAACATCGTGCGCGGCGTCCCGCTGGACGCCGCGCACGAGTACACCGGCGGCCTGCTCACCCTGCTCAACCCGTACGCGCTGCTGGGCGGCCTGGCCACGCTGGCGCTGTTCACCCTGCACGGCGCCGTGTTCACGGCGCTGAAGACGACCGGCGAGCTGCGCGACCGGGCCAGGACGGCCGCCCGGTGGACCGGCCTGTCCGCCCTCGTGCTGGGCGGGGCGTTCCTGCTGGTCACGCAGTTCATGACCGGCACCCCGGGCACCTGGGTGAGCGTGGCGGCCGCCGCTGCCGGGATCGCCGGCGCGCTCGTCGCGACGCTGCGCGGCAGGGACGGCTGGGCCTTCGCCGCCAACGCCGCCGCGATCGTCGCGGTCACCGTCACGCTGTTCGGCGGCCTGTGGCCTGACGTCATGCCCGCGCTCGACCCCGCCAACAGCCTGACCGTCCACAACGCGGCGTCCACGCCGTACACGCTGGGCGTGATGACCTGGGTCGCGGCGATCTTCACCCCCGTGGTCCTCGCCTACCAGGCATGGACCTACTGGGTGTTCCGCCGCCGCCTGACGGTCACCCGCTGACGCACGCGAGAACGCCCGCCTCGGGGAACGAGGCGGGCGTTTCGCGTATGGGCGCTACCTGTTGAGCCGGCGGCCGGAGATCTGCTCGGGGGCCATGACGATGAAGTGGTCGCGGTTTCCGGGCACCCACGGCGTGAGCGGCAGCGCCGAAAGGCGGGCGATCTCCTCCGGTTCCGAGACCGCACGGGCGGGACCCACCGCGGTCACCGACCACCCCGTACGGCACGACACGTCGAAGTCGTCGGCCTCGAAGGCCACGATGGCGTTGCGTGCCGCGGCGGCGAGCTTGGAACCGGCGGCGGTGCGAATGACGATGTTCCCGTCGAGCAGGCAGAAGTTGACCGGCTGGACGGCGGGGAGGGCACGATCGGTGAAGACGATCCTGCCGATGGGGGCGGAGGCCAGCAGGTCCAGGCATTCTCCTCCGCTGAGGATCTCCAGGCCGGCCGAGTCGAGCTTCATGTCTGCAAGCCTGCGGGATCGACCGGCGGGCGGGTTAGGGACGAAGGTCCCGTCATCGACGTCGATCGGCCTCCCGGCCCGGGCCGGGAGGCCGGAACAACCCCAGGATCATCGGTGCGCCGGACGGGACAGGCGGCGCAGGGCGTTCCTGAGCCTGCCGCCGAACGGCGCGCGCCGCCGGGGCTGGGCGTCGCGGGCCACCCGCAGCTCGGCGAGGGCCGTGACCGCGTCCGGGCGCTTGGCCGGCGTGGGGTCGCGCATCCGCCGCACGAGGTCCATGACCTCGGGGGCGACGCCGCCGGCGTCCGGCTCGGCGTCCACGCCGGGCATGGGCAGCTCGCCGGTCAGGAGCTGGAAGGCGATCACCCCGGCCGAGTACACGTCGGCGGCGGGGGTCATCCGCTCGGGGCGGGCCCGGCACTCGGGGGCGACGTAGTGGACGTCGAGGATGTTCGGCAGCTCGTTGGCCACGGTGTGCTTGCGCGGGCCGGGCTTGGCGTAGTCGAAACCGGTCAGCATCCCGTTGCCGTCGTCGGTGACGAGCACGCAGGCGGGGGTCAGCGCCCGGTGGATGACGTTGTTGGCGTGGACGTGGGCGAGGCCGTCCAGCATGTCCTCCATCACGCCGAGCTTGGCGTCGATGCCCAGCTTCCGCCCGGTCAGATGCAGGTGCAGGGCCTGCCCGTGCACGTCGTCGAGCACGAGCACGAACCGGCTCTCGTCGTCGATGGCGAAGAAGTCCCGCGAGCGTACGACGCAGGGATGCGGCGGGATCTTGGCGAGCGACTGGTAGGCGTTGGCGATCCGGCGCTGCTCGGCCACCCGCCGCCGCTGCTCGGCCAGCGGGTCGGCGCGGTAGACCCGCAGCAGCACGGTCCCGCTGGTCGGGGCGGTCGCGTTGACGGCGCGATACTCCGTGACCCGGCTGTCGCCGCCGAGCTGCTCCTCCACCTCCCAGTTGCCGAAGCGCGGCGGCGCGGTCGAGCGGCGCACGGTGCCGTTCAGCGCCTCGATGATCGCGGTCCGGTACGGCCCGGCGTCCCGGCTGCATCCGTGCCTGACCCGGGACACGTCGCTGAGCATGGGGATGAGCCCGGCGATGGTGGTGACGTGGCGGGCGTCGCGGCCGCCGGGGTCGACGAGGACGGCACCGGGGGCGGTCAGCACCACCACGTTGTCGACGTACAACCGCTCCAGCTCGCGATGCTCCTCGATGAGCAGGCCCTTCAGCGCCCGGGCGGTGCCGCGCAGCTTGGCCACCGGCGATCCGAACGCCTCCCGGTGCTGGGGGAACCACCGGGTGCCCGACACCTCGAACCGCCCCCTGGCTCCCTTCACGTCGATCACCACGAGGGAGTGGCCGGTGAGCACGACCACGTCCACCTCGAACAGGTCGGCGCCGCGCGGCACCTCGATGTTGTGCAGCAGCAGCCAGTCGTCAGGGGCGTTGTCCCGCAGGTGCGCGATGACCCTTCGCTCGGCGTCATTGACGGGGCGTCCGCCACCGACGATCTGAGCCATCTCCGCTACTCCGCCTCTCTGACCAGATTGAGAACTTAATCCTCCTAGGTAGCGGTATTCCCGCGCCACCACTGATTTCCCCGCATTGTCCCAGGGGAAATCTGGAGCTCCCGCTTGATCGCCACCGCGCCGGGGAGGGGGCCGTACGTCGGCCGGTAACCGGTTTGCACCGGCGAGTGTCCGGAAACGGAGTATTTCATGCGAGTTGTCGTGATTGGTGCGAGCGGGAACGTCGGCACGAGCGTGCTCACCGCCCTCGAGTCCGAGACCAGCGTGACCTCGATCGTCGGGGTGGCCAGGCGGATGCCGGGCTGGCGTCCGGCGAAGACCGAATGGCGTACGGCCGACGTCTTCCGGGACGACCTCGACCCGATCTTCGCCGGCGCCGACGCGGTCGTGCACCTGGCCTGGCTGTTCCAGCCCACCCACGACCCGGTCACCACGTGGAGGTCCAACGTGCTCGGGAGCGCGCGCGTCTTCGACGCCGCCGCCCGGGCCGGGGTCTCGGTCCTCGTCCACTCCTCGTCCGTGGGGGCGTACTCGCCCGGGCCCAAGGACCCGCCCGTCGACGAGTCCTGGCCGACCCACGGCTGGCCGAACGCCGCGTACGGCCGGGAGAAGGCCTACGTCGAGCGCGTGCTCGACATCTTCGAGCGCGACCACCCGGACATCCGCGTGGTGCGGATGCGCCCGGGGTTCATCTTCAAGGAGGAGGCCGCGACCGAGCAGCGACGGCTGTTCGCCGGGCCGTTCCTGCCGCAGCGCCTGATGCGGCCGGAGTTGATCCCGTTCGTGCCGGACATGCCGCGCCTGCGGTTCCAGGCGCTGCACTCGCGGGACGCCGGCGAGGCGTTCCGGCTGGCGCTCACCCGCGACGTGCGGGGGGCGTTCAACCTGGCCGCCGACCCGTTGATCGACGCCTCCGTGCTGGCGGACCTGCTCGGCGCCCGGCGGGTGCCCCTCCCGGCCGCGGTGGTGCGTACGGCGGTGTCGGCGGGCTGGCACCTGCGGCTGATCCCGGCCTCGCCCGGCATGGTGGAGATGGTCCTGCAGATCCCGATCATGGACACCACCCGCGCCCGTGAGGAACTGGGCTGGCAGCCGCGGCACAGCGCGGTGGACGCCCTGCGCGCGGTGATCGAGGGCATGCGGCGCGGTGCGGGCATGGAGACCCCGCCGCTCGCGCCCGACTCGGGCCGGGAGCGGCTCAAGGAGGTCACGACGGGCGTGGGCACGCGTCCGTGAACGCCGGCCGAGAGGGAGGCACGATGGCGCTGCTCGACCCCGACTGCGTACGCCGGCTGCTGGAGTCGGCCGATCCGGACGTCGCGCTGGTCTTCGTCCGGGGCGAGTGCCTCGTGCTGCCGATCGACGAACTCGACGAGAGGCACCGCAAGCTCGTGGTGGTGCGCCGCGCGGACCTGCCCGAGGCCCACAGCGACGAGCCGGTGACCGAGGAGCGGGTGGAGATACTCACCCGCTGCCTGGAGAACGCCGTGCGCGACCTCGGCGCCTGACCGCGCCACCCACTCCCGGGTGTGTGACGACGGCATCACTTTCGGTAACATCGTCTCCGGCATCCCCAATTAGCATGCGGTTCCGGGCGCCTTGCCCAGGTGTCGCGGGCGCCCGGATATGCCGCCCGATGCCGTCCTCTGAGACAAATGACGGCGTGTCGCGCGCTGACCCAAAATTCCGGAAAGGGCCGCGGACAAATCGGACAGACAACTACTCATCGCGGGACAAATCAGGATCAAAGGCTATCGCAAGCTGTGATCTGATCGTCACTCTTCGTACGGAACCTCGAATGCCGCTCGTTCTCGTTGCGTACACGGTGGGTCACCTGTGAACATCGGGGAAATGGTCCGGAATCCCTCCTACCGGGTCGGCGACGCGACGGCGGCGGGGATTCCGCCCATGGCGCGCTACCGACCGGCCGGGAACGGATTCCTGATCGGGCCGATCGAACGTCCGAGACATCGCTTTCGGACAGCGCATATGGGGAGGGGGCCCCGATGACTGCTATCAGGCCCCGCGGGAGCGCGGGACGCCGTATCGAAGGGCGGATTCACGACCCGGAGTTCGGCTCGTGGATCGGAGAGGTGGCCAGAGCGGTCCGGGACGTGGTGGACAGCACACCCCGGACCATCCGCCTCTGCGCCCTGATCGCGGTTGCCGCCGCGTCATGGGCATTCCTCAGGTAGCCGTCCAGCAGCCGTGAGGAGGTGGTCGCGGACCCAGGTTAAGGCGGCCGGAGAGCCCTGAAGGCCGGGTTTACGGGATCGGGACGATGCCCTGGGCCAACCGGGGCTCAACCAAGGCTCGACCAGGGCCGGCCAGGGTGCTTTCCTGGGTCCGCGACGGGCCGCCGCCCGCTCAGGCCCAGTGAGCGCCGCGCAGGGAGGCGGCGCCCCCACCGGCGGGCGGATCTCCGCCGTCCACCCGCATGAACAGCCGGACGGTCGACTGACCGGGGATCTGGTCGATGGTCACCGAGTCGCACAGCTCGCCCATGAGCCACAGGCCGAAGCCGCGGTCGGCGCGGCCGCCGGGCCGCTCTCCCGGCACCGCGCCCGGCGGCAGGGCGCCGACGTGGTCGGCGACGTCGACGGCGACCACGCCGCCGTCGCACGAGATCGCCAGCGTGCCGGCTCCCCCACCGTGCTCCAGCACGTTGATGGCGGCCTCGTTGGCGGCGATGACGAGGTCGTCCAGCCGGGGGCCGGTGAGGCCCGCCTGCACGGCGTACCGCTGGATGTTCTCGCGCAGTGCCGCGAGATCATCCGTAATCGGCCACTGCCGGCGGTGATCCACCACCTGTCCTCCTCGCCGCTGCCTTCCGGCTGGGTCTGCCGCCCGGTATCTCCGAGGCTACCGTCTCGTTACTCGTCCGATGCCTTCACCTGGGGGTCGACCGCGCGACGACCATGTCGACGGCCTCCGCGAGGCCCGGCGCGACGGCGAAGCCGTTGATCAGCCCGGTGGTCGTGAAGATCCTCGTGAGCCGCGGATTCAGGCCCGCCAGCGTCACCGCGCCGTTCCGCTCCTGCAGCAGCTTCCGCACCGCCAGCAGGATGCGGATGCCCGTGGAGTCGCAGAAGCTCAGCAGGCTCAGGTCGAGGACGAGCTCGTGCCGCTCCCCGCCGAGGGCCGCCTCGACGTCCTGGCGCAGCCGCTCGGCGTTCGTGTAGTCCAAGGCGCCGTCGAGCGCGACGACCAGCACGTGGTCGGCGACAGGGGCGGACACGGGGGTCATTACGACGGCGGCGGTCACGAGCACACCTCGGCGGACGCTGCGAACGGGGGACGGCGGGGCGGGGGGAGACGATGTCAGTCTAGGGCAGCGACGCCGCGGGACCGGGGCGTACGGCTCGCGGAGAGTCCTTCGCCCCGTGTGGAGGGTCAAGAGTGGAGGGTCAAGAAACGCCATTTGTGGTTTTTCGCCTCATGGTCCGGGGGAGTGGGGGATTGACCGACTGGACCCTCCTCCAAAGAAGATCGCTCATGCCGGACGTGACAAGGGAGGTCCAGTTCGACACCGTGCACGGACCCTCCCTCGTCGCGCAGGCAACCGCGAGTTCGGCGACGCTCACGCTCGGGGTGGAGGAGGAGTTCCTGCTCGTCGACCCGCGAACCGGACGGGTCGTCCCGGCGGCGCGGGAGATCCGCGAGCGGGCGGCCGGGCCGGGGGCGGACCGGCTGGTGTTCGAACTGACACAGTTCCAACTGGAGAGCAACAGCGCGGTGCACGTCAGCCTGGAGGACCTGCACGGCGACCTGCTCGAGATGCGGCGCGCCGCCGCCGGGGCCGCCGCGAGCGCGGGGCTCGGGCTCCTCGCGTGCGGCACGGCACTGGACGGCAACGCGGGGGTGCCGCCCCTGTCGCCGTGCCCCCGCTACCACGCCATGCACCGCGAGTTCGGGGCCGTCATGGAGGGCCAGGGGGTGTGCGGCTGCCACGTCCACGTGGGCATCGGGGACCGCGAGGAGGCGTTGCGGGTCAGCAACCACTTGCGGCCCTGGCTCCCGGCCGTGCAGTCGCTCGCGGCCAACTCGCCGATCGCGGACGGCCGCGACACCGGCTACGCGAGCTGGCGGGCGCTGATGATGGGCCGATGGCCGAGCGCGGAGCCGCCGCCGTTCTTCCGGTCGCTCCGGCACTACGAGAGCCTCGTCGACGGCATGCTTGCCGGAGGCGTGATCATGGACCGGAAAATGATCTACTGGCTCGTCCGCCTGTCCGATCACGTGCCGACGCTGGAGATCCGCGCTGCCGACGTGTGCCCGACCGCCGGCGAGGCCGTGATGCTGGCCGGGCTCGTGCGGGGGCTGGCCGAGACGGCGCTGCGTGACGCGCGGGCCGGCGTGCCCGCCCCCGACGTCGAGGACACCCTGCTACGGGCGGCCTACTGGCGGGCCGCCCGTGACGGCGTGGACGGTGAAGCCTTCGACCTGCTCACCGGAGCTCGCGTGCCGGCCTGGCGCCTGGTGGACCGCCTGCTCGAGCACGTGCGGCCGGTGCTGGAGGAGAACGGCGACTGGACGCCGCTGACCCTCCAGCTCGACCGCATACGGCACAGCGGGTCGGGGGCGGCGCGTCAGCGGGCGGCGTACGCCCGGCACGGCCGCCTGCGTGAGGTGACCGAGCTGCTCATGACGCAGACGGCCGCCTCCTGCTGGGCCTGATCCTCACTCCGCGACGACGCGCAGCGTCTTCAGGCTGGGGTCGCTCACGTCCGGGATGCCCATGCCGCCTTCGAGCCCGCTGGTCAGGTAGCTCAGCACCGGCTTCGTGATGCGCTCGCCCGGGCACAGGGCCGGCGCGCCGGGCGGGTACGGCGTGACCATCTCGGCCACGATCCGGCCCACCGCCTGACCGGTGGGCACGATCTCGACCTGCCCGAAGAACGCGTCCCTGGGCAGCATGGCGACGTCCAGCTCCAGCTCGCCCGGCTCGGGCACGTCGATCCTGGCCGCCGGCGGCAGGTCGGAGGCCGACGACAGGGCGCGCAGCGCGTCGAGCAGCACGCCGACCGTCTCCTCGCTGTCGGCGACGGTGATCTCGGCGCTGACCCGGCGGTGGTCGCTCAGCGAGAAGTTGACGTGGCAGCGCTCGCGCAGCCAGTCGCAGGCGTGGTAGCCGTCGACGCCGAGCTGCGACACGTCAATCACGATCTTGAGCGGATCGACGTCGAAGGCCGCGGTGTTCTCCTTGCTCAGCACCCACAGGCCGTGCATCTTGTCGATCTCCCCCCGGACCGACTCCGCGAGCTCCAGCGCACGGTCGAGCAGGTCCTTGCCGCGCTCCACCATCTGCCTACGCCAGCCGTCGAGCGCCGCGTAGATCAGCGTCGAGGGGCTGGTCGTGCCGAGCAGGTCCTCACGCGCCTTGAGCACGGCCGGGTCCACCCGGTCGCCCTGGAGGTGGAACACCGAGCTCTGCTCCAGCCCGTTGCCCATCTTGTGAACGCTCGTCACGCACACGTCCGCCCCGGCGTTCATGCCCCACGTGGGCAGGTCCTCGTGGAACGGCAGGTGGGCGCCCCACGCCTCGTCCACGATGAAGGTCCGGTCGTACCTGCGGCACACTTCGCTGATGCTCGCGAGGTCGGCGCAGGTGCCGTAGTCCACCGGGCTGGCGACGATGGCGCCCTTGGCGTCGGGGGCGGCCTTGAACGCCTCCTCCATCGCCCGCGGTGTGGGCGGATACGACATGTGGAGATCGCCGTCCCAGTCCCCGTGGACCCAGACGGGCTCGACGCCGCTCAGGATCAGCGCCGAGATGACCGACTTGTGGGAGTTGCGAGCGACCAGCAGTTTCTCCCCGGGACCGGCCACGGAGAGCATGGCGCTCTTGACGGACAGGGAGCTGCCGCAGGTGGAGAAGAACGCCTTCTCGGCGCCGACGGCCTCCGCCATGAGCTGCTGCGCGTTCTGGAGCACGCCGTTGCTCTGCAGCCGGTCGTCCAGGCCGTTCATGACCATGACGTCGTCCCGGAAGAGATCCTCGCCCAGGATCTCCAGAACCCGTGGGTCCACCCCCCGCCCCTGCTTGTGGCCGGGAGGAGTGAAGCTGAGGTCTCCCCGCCGGCGATAGGCGGTGAGCGCCTCCAGCACGGGTGCGCGGGACTGATCCATGTCCGTGTTCCTCCCCCTGAACGACGGGGCCGTTCCCCTCGTCCGCGCGTACCCGGACCTGACCGGCACAAACGACCGCGGCGGGCGGTCAGAGGCCCCCGCCCTCGGTGCGAGGGCGGGGGCCGGTGGTCAATCAAACGGTCAGACCATGGACACGTCGCGCGAGGCGCTCACCACCATGGCGGCGACCGCCTCGACGGGCGTGCCGTCGATGATGAACGTGTCGCGCAGCCGGGTCGCCTCAAGGACGATCTTCAAGATGCCGTGAACTCCGGTGAGCCGCATCGAACCGGCGGCCTTCTGGATGTCGTCCCGGGCGTCCAGCAGCGCCTCCAGGCCACTGGAGTCGCAGAACCGCAGACCGGACGCATCCACCACGATCTTCACGCGACCCTGGCGGACAAGATTCCCGATCGCCCTCCGGAACGTGTCTCCGCTGGCGATGTCGAGTTCACCGCGCAGCGCGACCACGACGGCCGGCTGGTGATCGCTCACAGTAATCTCGAGCTGCTGCGTTGTCATATACGCGCCTTCATCCATATTTTTCGGGCGTACTGTCGTGAACGACGCTACCCGGCGGAGTGTCAGGTCCCGGTAATGCGCGACGGTCGGCGGTATGCGAGTCCGTCCGGCAATCCCACCTGTACGCCAGAATGTGGCAAATAGGTAAAGATGTAGGGCTACGTGATGATCTCTGGCGAGGTGTCCCGATCGTCCCGGGGTCGCGGGAAACCACTGTCCTTCAGGGGTTTCCGGCCTGTGGGTGATCGCCGGAGGCGGGCATCCGGGCGCGATGCCGGTGCGGGCCGCCCGGTCTCTCGGGGGTGGAGACTGGACTGCTTCAAACATACCAGTCGGCCAGTCAAATGACACCTATCCAGAATTTCTCCGATAATGCTCACCTTTCCTGGTCCCTCTTGGCGAACCCATTACCGGCCGTGCCGATCCCTCCGTCCACCCCTTGGACCGCCGGTGCTTGGGGCGTCCGTACGCGGGTAGAGGGCGCGTTCCCGGAAGTACGGCGAACGGGAGGATCGGCATGGCAGACGAGATCGCCGAGGGCAGGAACGCCGCGCGGGCGCTGGCGGCGAGGACGCCCGGCTGGATGGTCTGGTACGGCGAGCGCACCGGAAGCTACTGGGCCGTCCCCCGGGTGACGACGGTGCTGGTGCCGCGCATGCTGGAGGCGCCGACGGCGGACGACCTGGAGAAGGAGATCGGGCAGGCCGAGGGCCGCCCCGCCCGGGAACAGGCGCGGGACGAGCCGCGGCCCGGGCGGCCGGAGGGGACGCGGCAGGAGACGGCGGAGGCCGCCCGGCACCGCCGGCCGGCCGCCGAGGCCCCGGAGCCCCGGATTCCGGTGACCCACTGACGGTTCGTCCTACCGCGCGCTCCGCACCACGACGCACTGTCCGGGGCGCAGGGCGCCGGTGACGGGCCTGCCGGTGATCAGGTCGGTGCCGTGGACCGGCACGGGCTGCTCGTCCGCCGTGTGGTTGAGGGCGACGACCTGGTCGCGCCGCCGCACGATCTCGACGCCGGGGACGCCGTTCCCGGCCAGGCCGGCGGCGGCCAGCAGCCGGGCGTACCCGGGGTCGTCGAGCCGCGTCGAGACGTACCAGGCGGTGCCCTCGCCGAAGCGGTGACGGGTGACCGCGGGCCCGCCGCCGGGGTAGCGGGCGACCGCCTCGGCCCCGGCCAGGTGGACGACCTCGCTCCAGGCGGTCGCGCGGCCGAGTTCCGGCAGCTCCACCGGGCCGGCGAGCGGGCGGAACTCCTCCACGCGGATGCCGAGGACCTCGCGCAACGCCCCCGGGTAGCCGCCCGTCCGCACCCGGGTGTGCTCGTCGGCGATCCCGCTGAAGTACGACACGACGAGCGTGCCGCCGCCCTCGACGTGCGCCGCGAGGTTGCCGGCGGCCTCGTCGGAGATGAGGTAGAGGCTCGGCACGAGGACGGCCCGGTGCGCCGACAGGTCGTGCGACGGATGGGCGAAGCAGGCGGTCACGCCCTGCCGCCACAGCACCCGGTGGGCCTGCTCGACGGCCGCGAGGTAGTCGATCTCGGTGGACGGCAGGCCGGGCCGCTGGACGGCCCACCACGCCTCCTCGTCCCACAGGATCGCGGCCTCCGCCTCGACGGGGGGCCCGCCGGGTGGCGCGGGGATCCGCTTCAGCGCCTCGCCCAGGGCGCAGACCTCACGGAAGACGCGTGAGTCCGGGCCCGCGTGCGGGACCATGCCGGGGTGCCACTGCTCGGCGCCGCCGCGGGAGGCGCGCCACTGGAAGAACAGCACGCCCTCCGCGCCGCGGGCGACGTGTTGCAGGCTGTGCCTGGCGATCTCCCCGGGCTCCTTGGCCGCCAGGCGGGGGCCCGTCACATACCCCGTGGCCTGCTCCATGAGCAGCCAGGGCCGCCCGCGCGCCCACGACCTGGCCAGATCGGCGGCGAACGCGCTCTGCTCGGCCGCCGCCATGCCCTGCCCCGCGGGATAGTGGTCGACGGCGACGAGGTCGACCTCGGTCGACCACTTCCAGTGGTCGACCGAGGCCCAGCCGGCCAGCACGTAGTTGGTGGTGACGGGCACGCCGGGGGTCAGGCCGCGCAGCAGGTCGCGCTGCTCGCGGAAGTGGGCGAGCATCTCGTCGGAGACGAACCGGCGGAAGTCGAGCGCCTGCGCGGGGTTCTGGAGATACTGCGTCGCCCTGGGCGGGGTGATCTGCGCCCAGTCCGAGTAGTGCTGGCCCCAGAACGCCGTCGTCCACGCGTCGTTGAGCGCGTCGAGGCCGCCGTACCGCTTCCGCAGCCAGGCCCGGAACGCCGTCGCGGCGTGGTCGCAGTGGCAGGGCGTGCCGTACTCGTTGTGCACGTGCCACATCGCCAGCGCGGGGTGGTCGCGGTAGCGCTCGGCGAGGGCGCGGGTGATCCGCAGCGACGCCTCCCGGTAGGCCGGGGCGCTCACGCAGTAGGTGTCGCGGCTGCCGTGCGTGAGCCGTACGCCGTCCCGGGTGACGGTCAGGGCGTCGGGGTGCGCCAGGGAGAACCACGGCGGGGGAGAGGCGGTCGGGACGGCGAGGTCCACCCGGATCCCGCCGTCGGCGAGCAGGCCGAGCACCCGGTCGAGCCAGTCGAAGGTGTGGCGGCCCTCGGACGGCTCAAGTCGCGCCCAGGAGAAGACGCCCATGGTCACGAGGGTGACCCCGGCCCGGCGCATGAGCGTCACGTCCTCGGCCCAGACCTCTTCGGGCCACTGCTCCGGGTTGTAGTCCCCGCCGTACCAGAGCGGCATGCACGTGCCCTTCTTCAGGCTGGCCCTTCTTTAGGCCGGATGTCAAACTAATTCGGGTGGATCAAGGAGTCAACGGCTTCGTCTCGCGCACCCGTACGGGCGACTGGGAGCACGCGCTGATCAGCGGGAACGGCCGGCAGGGCGCCCTGGTCTACGGGACGGGCCCCGAGATGCGGGTCACGCTGTCGCACGAGCGGCTGTTCCTGCCCACGCTGCCGCCGATCGACCCGCCGGAGACCGCCAGGATCCTGCCGGAGCTGCGCGCGCTGCTCCACGAGGGGGAGTTCCGGCGGGCGGCCGAGCGGGTGATGGAGGTGGCCGTCGAGCAGGATCCCGGCTACGCGGACCTGCGCTGGGTCGACCCGCTGATCGGCGCGGGGACCCTGACCTACACGCACGGGACGGCGCCGGAGGGCTACGAGCGGAGCTGCGACTTCACGACCGGGCTGGTGACCCAGGAATGGCCCGGGGTCCTCAGGCAGGAGGTGTTCGTCTCCCGCGCCCGCGACGTCGTGGTGATCCGCCTCCTGGGCGACGTCTCGGGGACCCTCGCGCTCGCGCCGGTCGGCGGGGAGCCCCCGGCGCCGGTCGCGTACGCGACACAGGTCGCCCCCGACCGGCTGGAGTTGCGCGCCGAGTTCTCCCGGCAGGGAGGTGTCACGGGATACACCGTGGAGTGCCGGGTCCACACCGAGGACGGCCGGCTGCGCGCGGGTGGCGGCGTGCTGGAGGTGCGCGGCGCGCGGGAGGTCACGATCCTCGCCCGGACCGTCGTCCACCCCGCCCCGGCCGAGCCGTGTCCGCTGGACCGGATCGTCCCCGACGCCGCCCGGCTCCTGCGGGACCACGCCGCGATCCACGGCGACCTGTCCGGCCGCGTACGGCTCCGCCTCGGCGGACGCGACGCGCGCCCCAGGAGCGAGGACCTGCTCGCGCGCGGCGGGCCCGAGCTGGTCGAGGCCGTCTTCGCGGCGGCGAGGTACGCGATCGTCTCCAGCGTGGGGGAGCTGCCGCCGACCCTGCAGGGCGTGTGGAGCGGGACGTTCCGGCCGCCGTGGCAGTCCGGCTACACCCTCGACGGCAACCTGCAGGCGGCGGTCGCCGGGCTGCTCGTCACCGGCACGCCCGAGCTCCTGCTCCCGGTCTTCGACCTGCTCGAACGCCTCCTGCCCGACTTCCGGGACAACGCCCGCAGGCTGTACGGCTGCCGGGGGATCCTCGTGCCGGCCCACGTCTCGACCCACGGCAGGCACAACCACTTCCACCCCACGTGGTGCCTGACCTTCTGGACGGCGGGGGCGGCCTGGCTGTCGCGGCTCTACTACGACTACTACGATCACACGGGCGACCTCGGCTTCCTCCGGGAGCGGGCGCTGCCGTTCATGACCGAGGCGGCCGAGTTCTACGAGGACTTCCTGGACGAGCACGGGAACTTCGCGCCCTCGTACTCGCCGGAGAACGCCCCTTCCGGCGGCGACGCCCAGGCGTGCGTCAACGCCACGATGGACATCGCCGCCGTACGCGACCTGCTGCGCAACCTCGTCCGGGCACATGGGGAGTCGTCGCTCGACGCGCGCCGGTGGCAGGCCCTGCGCGACCGGCTGTCGGCGTACCGGATCGCGCCCACGGGCGAGCTGTCGGAGTGGGCGCCGCCACCCGGTCTCACGCTGGAGGACGACCACGCCCACCGGCACGCCTCGCACCTCTACCCGTTCTGGTACGACACCGGCGAGGCCGCCGACCCGGCCCTGCGCGCCGCGGGCGCCGAGGCCGTACGCCGGCGGCTGGAGTGGTGGCGCGGAGCGGAGTCGGACGAGATGGCCTTCGGGCTGGTCCAGCTGGGCCTGGCCGCCGCGAACCTCGGCATGGCGGCGGAGGCGTCGCAGGCCCTCGACCTGTTGGTCACCCGTTACTGGCGGGCCAACATGGTTTCCACCCACAACCGCGACGCCATCTTCAACGTGGACGTGTGCGGCGGGGTCCCCGCGCTGGTCGCCGCGATGCTCGTCCGGTCGGAGGGCGACCGCCTCGACCTGCTCCCGGCCTGCCCCTGGCCGTCCGGCGAGGTGCGCGGCCTGCGCGCCCGGCACGGAGTCGTCGTCGAGCGCCTCACCTGGTCCCCCGAGGGCGTCGAAGCCGTCCTGGCCGGCGCCGCCTCCCGCCGCCTCACCGTCACCACCCCTCGGACCCGCCGCTGACGGCGACGGGTGCCGCGGCCGGTGTGGCCGCGGCACCCGTACGTGGTTCGTCAGGTGGTGCTTCCGGTCACCGTGGCGCCGGACTTGGTGATGTAGTAGGTGATCTTCGTTCCGCTCCAGAAGTGGAAGGTGAGGGTGACGCGGCCGTCGTTGACCTCGGCGAAGAACTCGGGTTTCAGGATGATGGTGTTCGCGGTGTAGTCGGGCTGGAAGCTCGCCCAGAACTCCTTGTACGAGGTCCAGTTGGCCGGTCCCGCGGGGCTGCCGTCGGCGTACTTGGCCTCCATCGTGGCGAGCTGGTCGCCGCGGAACTGGGTGGGGATGGAGAACGAGGAGGTCGTGCCGGTGGCGGCTGCCTGGGTCGGCGGGTCGGAGGTGATGACGCTGATCTGCCAGGGCGCGCCCTGGGAGAAGCGGGCCTCGATGGTGGCGTTCACGCCGTAGGCCCGGTTCCCGGCCAGCCGGGTGAGGGCCGCCGCGGTGAGGGTCAGCGTGTTGCCGGACACGGTGTAGTCCGCGCCGTTGGCGAGGTTGGTGCCGCCCTGTCGCAGGCCCTGGAACGAGGTGCCGTTGAGGTTGAGCGTGAGCGTCCTGGCGGTGATCGTGCCGCTGCGCGGGAGATACACCTGGTCGGAGGAGGCCGTGCCGGATCGCATGGTCCAGCTGGCCTTCATCATCTCGTAGATGCCCTGGTCCCGCCATCGCAGCGCGTTGCGCTCCAGGAACGAGCCCGCGTCCCAGAGCATGGTGGTGAGCTTGCGGATGCGGGCGTTGTAGCCGACGGCCTCGATGAACTTGAGGAACTCGCCGCGTTCGATGATGCCGGGCCGGGTGTAGTCGTAGGCGAGCAGCGCCCACTCTCCGACGATCACGGGGATCCCGCGGGACACGAACGTGTTGTACACCCGGTCGAAGCCGCTGACCAGGTCGCTTTCGACGTTGCTGTCATAGCGAGTGCCGCCGGCGATGTTGGCGCTGAACGGCCACCACCCGTAGAAGTGCACCGTCGCGGCGAGGTTGGGGTCGTGCAGTTGGTTGAAGGTGCCCGTCAACGCGTCCAGCCGGGCCTGCTCGGAGCTGGTGTACAGGGTGGGCAGCACGAGCAGCCGGGTGGCGTTGCCGCCGCCGGACGCGCGCACGAGGCGGACGAACGCGGTGTTGAGCTCGTTCAGCACCTGGTCGCTCTCGCTGTCTCCCGAGGTGCCGGTGAACTGCGGCTCGTTGATGCTCTCGAACACCAGCTTCTGCGAGTAGTCGCGGAACGTGCCGGCGAGTTGCCGCCACAGCGCGTTGTACCGGTTCATCACGGTCGTGCGGTCACCGGGGTATCCGTTGATCCACTGCCAGGAGTCGTGATGCAGGTTGATCATCACGGAGAAGCCCTCGGCCAGGGACCAGTCGACCACCTGGCGGACGCGGCTCAGCCAGGCGGCGTCGAGGGTGTAGTCCGGCGCCGGGCCGTGGTGGTTGCTCCAGGTCACCGGGATCCGGATGCTGTTGTATCCCTGGGACCGCACGTAGTGCAGCATGGCCTGGGTCGTCGGCGGGTTGCCCCATGACGTCTCGTCGGGAATCGCGTCGAAGGTGTTGCCCAGGTTCCAGCCGGGCTGCATGGCGGCCACCCTGGCCATCGCGTCGCCCGGCTGCGGAGACGCCGACGGCGAGGGGGATGGGCTGGGGGACGGTGACGGCGAAGGCGACGGCGACGGCGAGGGGGACCGCGACGGACTGGCCGACGGCGACGGGCTGGGGGATCGCGATGGGCTTGCCGAAGGCGACGGCGACGGCGAGCCGACGTTCCCGGTGCACGTGACGCCGTTGAGGGTGAAGGTGTCCGGCGCGGTGTTGGCGCTCGACCACGACCCGTTGAAGCCGAAGGAGACCGTCGCGTTGGTCGCGATGGCCGCGTTCCAGCTTTCGTTCACGGCGGTGACCTGCGCGCCCGACGAGGTGATCGTGCTGCTCCACGCCTGGGTCACCCGCTGCCCGGACGGGAACGTCCAGGCCAGGCGCCAGCCGTTGACCGGGTCGCCGAGGTTGGTCACGTTCACGTCGGCGGTGAAGCCGCCCGGCCATTGGGCCGAGACCGTGTACGCCACGCGGCAGCCGGCCGCCGCCTGGGCGCCCACGGCCGTCAGAAGCCCTGCCACCAGCAGCGCGACCACGGCGCCGGCGACCGCGCCGGCCCGCAGCCGGGCTCTTCGTAACCTGTGCAGATTCACCGTTGCTCTCCCTTGTGGGCGTCAGCCGTCGACTGCGCCGGCCGATCTCGACTGCGAAACAAGTCGGCTCCTTTGCCGGAAAAGTTTCCGGCAATTCGCCGGAAACATAACAGGAGGGTTTATCGACGGCCACTGTTCCCTCGCTGGTGCCGAACCGGCGGGCGGCGTACGTGCCCGATGGCGACGATAATTTCGCGAGTAATCACTGGATAATGGGCTGAAACTTTCACCTGTCACGGCCGCGCGCACACGCGGGCGTCCGGCACGGCCCGACGGGTTATCCTTTCGCCGTGAGCGGGCCCGCGACGTTCGACGGGGCGGGAACGGCACGGCAGGACGCGGCGCCGGGTCGGCGAGGAGGGGGGCCGAGTTGTCGTATGCCGGGCCGGACGGGCCCGTTGCCGACCGGGAGCGTCCGAAAGGCGATCCCGCGCGGCCCGTGACCATCTCCTACATCGCCGAGACCGCCGGGGTGTCGATCCCCACGGTGTCCAAGGTCGTCAACGGCCGTTCCGGCGTGTCGCCGGACACCCGCGCCCGCGTCGAGGCGCTCATCCACGAGTACGGGTACCGCAAGACCAACCGCAGGAACCTGCTGGAACTCGTCTTCGGCGAGTTGGAGGACCTGTGGGGGATCGAGATCATCCGCGGGGTCGAGCGGGTGGCTCGCGAGCACCGCGTAGGGGTCGTGCTGACAGAGTTCGGGCCGCGGCCTGACACGGGGGACCACCCGATCGACGACACGCTGGCCCGCCGCCCCGCCTGCGTCGTGACCGTGGCCCAGTTGTCGGAGGAGCAGCGCGACCGGCTGCGCGCCAACGACATCCCCTTCGTGGTCTTCGACCCCACGACCGAGCTGCCGGACGGCGTCCCCTTCGTCGGCGCGACGAACTGGGCGGGCGGCCGGTCCGCCACCCGCCACCTGATCGGGCTGGGCCACCGCCGCATCGCGATGATCTCCGGCCCGGACGGGGTCCTGTGCTGCCGGGCCAGGCTGGACGGCTACCGCTCCGCCCTGGAGGCCGCCGGCCTGGCGGTGGACCCGGGCCTCGTGGTGCGTGCCGACCTGACCAGGCAGGACGGCCGGACGGCCGCGCTCGCCCTGCTGGACCGCGCGGACCCTCCCACGGCGGTCTTCGCCTGCAACGACCTGCAGGCGCTCGGCGTCTACGAGGCCGCGCGGGAGCTGGGACTGCGGATTCCGGCGGACCTGAGCGTGGTCGGCTTCGACGACCTGCCCGTGGCCGCCCTGGTCGACCCGCCGCTGACCACCGTCCACCAGCCGCTCGCCGAGATGGCGGCGGCCGCCACCGAACTGGCGCTCGCCCTGGGGCGCGGCGAGCGGACGCCGCAGGTCGGTCTAGAACTGGCCACCACTCTCACCGTCCGGCAGAGCACCGCCCGGCCGGCGGATCACTGACCGCAGCGTGGCGACGCCCCGCCGGTGGGAGGCGCGGCGGGGCGTCGGTCTGGGGAAGGGGCTCAGCCCTTGATGGCGCCGATGATGACGCCCTTGGTGAAGTGGCGCTGCACGAACGGGTAGATGAGGAGGGCGGGCAGCACGGCGATGGCGACGATGGCCATCTTGATGGCCAGCGTGGGGGGCGCGACCTGGCCGAAGCCGCTGACGCCCACGGTGGCCGTCGGCAGGGGGTTGGAGTCCACGACGTACTGCCGCAGGATCAGCGCGAGCGGCCACTTGCGGGTGTCGTCGATGAACAGCGTCGCGTTGAACCACGCGTTCCAGTAGCCGACCGCGTAGAACAGGCCGATGACCGCCGTGACCGCCTTCGACAGCGGCAGCACGATCCGCCACAGGATGCGGAACTCCCCGGCGCCGTCGATGCGGGCGCTGTCGAGCAGCTCGTGCGGGATGTTCATGAAGAACGCGCGCAGCACGACGATGTTGAACGCCGACACCGCCGACGGCAGGATCAGCGACCAGTACGAGTCCTTCAGCCCGAGCGAGGCGACCATCAGGTAGGTCGGGATCAGCCCGGGGAAGAACACGAACATCAGCAGGACGCAGAACAGTATCGGCCGGTGGAACAGCGTCCCCGGCCGGGACAGCGCGTACGCCCCGAGGACGCTGACGCCGAGGCTGACCGCCGTGCCCACGACGGTGACGCCGGTGCTGACCAGCACCGCGCGGCTGACCACGCTGTCGGAGAAGATCTGGCGGTACGCGTCGAGCGTGATGCCGTCCGGCACCAGCACCAGGCCGCCCACCCGGTTCACCGTCTCGGCCGACGACAGGCTGGTCAGCACGATCGTGTAGAGCGGCAGCAGCACGGCGAGCACGATGAGCGCCAGCGCGCCGCCCTTGCCGATCCGGCCCGCGACCGAGCCCGGCTCCTCCCAGGGCGCGAGCCCGGACACCTTCTTCCTGCTCATGATCGCGAATACACCCCCCGCTCGCCCAGGGCGTGCGCCACCCGGTTGGCCGCCAGGATGAGCACCAGCCCGACCAGCCCCTTGAACAGGCCGGCCGCCGCGCCGTACCCCAGGTCTCCCGTGCGCAGGCCCGACCAGTAGACGAAGGTGTCGAAGACCTCGGACACCTTGCTGCCGACCGCGCTGCGCTGCAGCATGAACTGCTCGAAGCCGACGTTGAGCGCGTCGCCGAGCCGCAGGATCAGCAGCAGCACGATGACCGGCCGCAGCCCCGGCAGCGTGATGTGCCACATCCGGCGCCACCGGCGGGCCCCGTCGACCGCGGCGGCCTCGTACAGGTTGGGGTCGATCGTGCTGAGCGCGGCGAGGAACACGATCGTGCCCCAGCCGGCGTCCTTCCAGACCGTCTCGGCCGTGACCAGCAGGATGAACGTGTCGGAGTTCGTCATCCAGTCGATCCCGGAGTGCCCGTGGTCGCGCAGGATCTGCGCGAGCAGCCCGGCGCCGCCGAACATCTGCTGGAAGATCGCGACCACCAGCACCCACGAGAAGAAATGGGGCAGGTAGACGATGCCCTGGACGAGAGCCCGCAGCCGCCCGGAGACCACGCTGTTGAGCAGCAGCGCGAGCGCGATCGGCACCGGGAAGTAGAAGACGAGCTGGAACGCGGTGATGCCCAGCGTGTTCACCACCGCACGGATGAACTGCGGGTCGCCGAACAGCTGGGCGAAGTTGGTGAAACCGATGATCGGGCTGCCCAGGATGCCGCCGGTGAACGGGTTGTAGTCCTGGAAGGCGATGACGTTCCCCAGCGCCGGGATCCACCAGAAGCCGGTGACCAGCACCAGCATCGGCGTGGCCATGACCAGCAGCGGCCAGTCCCGGCGCAGCCGGTCCCTGAAGGCGCCCCGTCGTGCGACGGCCGGTCCGTCCTGGGTCGCCCCGGGCCGGACCTCCGTCACACTCCTCGTGTCCGCGTCGGCGCTCACAGCCGCCCGTTCTCCCTGGCGACCTTCATGTAGAACTCGCGGGCCTCGTTGCCGCCCTGCTCCTGCCAGTCCTTGACGATCTGGGCCCACTCGGAGACCGGCCGCTTGCCGCGGAAGATCTCGTTCATCTTGTCCTCGGTCGGCTTGACCAGGCCGGCCATCTTGGACGGCCTCTCGACCCGGAGACCCACGAACGGGTCGTTCTCCAGGTATTGCGAGGCCGTCTGCTCCCAGCCGTGGTACGCCTCGACGTAGCCGGGGTACTGGTTCTCGGTGATCGCGCCGGGCCGCCCGGACAGGAACATGTACGTCGGGGCGACCTCCTTGCGGCCGAGCGCGGTCTGCTGGACCTGCCCGTCCTTCAGCGTGAAGTGCTTGCCCTCGACGCCGTTGTTGATGAGGTCGTACTCCTGGGTGCCGTACGGCGCGGAGCACCAGTTGGCGAGGCCCAGCAGTTCGCGGGTGCGGGCGTCGCCGAGGCCCTTCCTGATGAAGCAGAACATGCCGGCGGGCTCGTTGCGCCAGACGATGATTTTGCCGCCAGGCTGGGCCGGGTAGGGGTTCGCCGCCCGCACGTTGATCTTCGGGTTGCTGGGCAGGTAGCGGCCGAGGATTTCGTGGATCGCGCCGAGCCCGTCCTTGTACATGAGAAGCTGCCCGCTGCCGAAGGGCTCCTTGTGGTCGGCGAACTGGTTGGCCACGACGTCCGGATGGACGTATCCGGCCTCGAACAGCTTCGTCACGAACTCGATCGACTGCAGCCACTCCGGCGTCTCGTACTTGTAGATCAGCGTGCCGTCGGGCTGCTTGCGCCACTCGCGCGGGGCGCCGAACGCCCGCTGGATCTCCTGGTCCATGCCGCCGAACGCCCAGCGCTTCTTCTTCGGGTCGGTCAGCTCCTTGCCCAGCGTGAGCAGGTCGTCGGCGCTCTTGGGCGCGGGCAGGCCGAACTCGTCGAGAATGTCCTGACGGACGATCGTGGCGAACGGGTAGGGCGCGTTCTGCCACGGGATGCCCTGCAGGACGCCGCCGAACACGCCGTACGTCCACGCGGCGGTGTCGTAGTTGGCGAGCAGCGGGAACTCCTTGGACTTGTCGCCCGCCAGGTAGGGAGACAGGTCGGCGAAGAGCTTGTTGGCCGCCTCGGTGAAGTGGGCGATGGAGTCGATGTTCCAGCCCGGGATCTGAATGATCTCGGGCACGTCACCGCTGGCGAGCAGGGTGTTCAGCTTGTCGACGTAGGTGTTGCCGTCCGAGATGTTGAACCGGACGACGCCGCCGAGCCGCTCGTTGACGGCGTCGAAGTAGGAGTTCTCGCCGACGCCCGGGGGGACGGTGCCCCACAGCGGGGTCATCGCCTTCACCTCCGCGCCGCTGGTGATCGGCTTGGCGGTGACGGCCTGGACCATCGTGCCCGGCCTGGACAGGAAGCCGGGTTCGACGAATTCGGCGGCGGGCAGGTCGGGCGACAGGCCCGGCACCTGGAACGGCACACGGGTGGGCACGAGGCCCTTGAGCTTGTCGGCGGCGACGGCGGTGCCCTTGGGCAGCTCCTTCTTGGCCGCGCAGCCGGTGAGGCCGGCGGCGGCGAGCGCGCCCGCGCCGACGATCCCGAGGAATCCGCGGCGGCTGGTCAGGGGGCCGCCGGGGGGTTGGCTCATCGATGGGATCCTTCCGGGAAGAGTTTTTCATCGGAGTCTCATGGACGTCCAGTTAGTTCGTCAATTGGCCAAACAAATTATCCCGTCCGCCTGGATGGCGACAAGGTTTCATGAAACGTTCAAGGGCTCGACCGCCACGGGCGACTCGGCCATGCTGCTGATCGTAGGACTGGCCGCCTTCGCCTCCCGAGGGCTTGTGAGCGAGGCGTCTCCCGGACGTGAGGAGTGGGCGTGAGCGGCGCGATGGCGGCGGAGTCCGGGCTGCGGGCCGAGGACCTCACGTTCGCCCGGGATGCCCTTTCCGGTTGAATGTCCGGGCCGATCCAGGTCGGACCGAAAAAGGATCGGTCCAAAATTGACACGGGGCCGCAAACGGGATTGACAGTGACCGTAACGCCGGGAATAGCGCGATATTCAATTACCTGTGAGTACTACCTCTCCGCCTCGGACCATCACTGACCAGCGCTTATGGCGTAAATGTCGGTGCCTGGGACTCAATCTCTGATATTCCGGACGCAATTCCGGATGTAGATGACATAATGCGTGGGAGCGCTCCCGCGCCATCGGCTGCTATCTCCGCAGCGCCATCCGGCACGCCTGCCCAAGGGGCACGTTGGAAGGAAGGTGCCGCGTCTTCATGACGGCATTCGGAAAAAGTCCTCCGTCCGGGCCGCAGATCGACGGAAATGTTTCGGCGGACATGGTCCGCGCCGGCTCCCGCCCCTGGGCGCCCCACCTGTGGTGGATGGCCCTGGCGGTCGGGGCGGCCGGCTTCGCCTTCGTGTGGCTGGCCACGCCGCACGCCAGGGAGATCGGCTCGCCCTGGGAACTGGTGGCCAAGCTGGTCGCCTTCGCCTGCCTGTGCGTGGCGATCGCGGTCTTCCCCTGGGTGTCGCCCCGGCTGAACTGGCTGCTCTACGTCCCGTTCGTCTTCTTCACCGGATACCTGATCCCGCGCGTCAGCTGGTTCTACTACGGAGACGGCGCGCGGGCCCAGGGCGACAGCTTCTACACGCACCTCTACCTGCTGCTCTATCCGGGCATCGTGCTCACGGTCGCCGCCGCCTACCGCATCGGCGGGGGCACCCCGGGCCGGTGCCTGAAAATCATGGTGAGCGGGGTTCTCATCGTGTTCTCGGGCTTCCTCGACCTCATGTGGTTCGTCGTCAACCCGGTCGAGATCCCCGAGGTCATCGACGCGCCGCACATCAACCTGTTCACCGGGGGGCCGATCTCGTTCGGCGCGACGATCGTGTTCGCGCTCGCGCACGTCCCGATCATCGTCGGGTTCAACCTGCTTCCCCTGGACCGCTGGATCGGCCGCCTGCTGGGGGCAGGTGACCCGTGAGCACTGCCGTGAACATCTCCGTGGCCGCGCCCGCGTACAACGAGGCGGAAACCATCGCGGCGGTGGTGGGCGAGTGGCAGGACTACCTGGACGGCAACCCGGCCGTGGGCGACTGGGAGATCGTCGTCTGCGACGACGGGAGCGGTGACGGGACCGGCGAGATCCTGGCCGCGCTGCGGGCGCGGTGCCCGCGGCTCGTCGTGGTCACGTTCGAGCGCAACCGCGGTGCGGGCGCGGCCATCGCCGCCGCGATCGCCCACACCCGGCTCGACTGGGTCGTGCTGCTGGACTCCGACGGCCAGTTCCCGATCGCCAACCTCGACCGCGTCCTGCCGCGCGCACGGGCCGGGGAGGCGCTCGCGTTCTCCGGAGCCCGGATCAGGAAGGCCGACGGCCTGGCGTACCGCTGGGGATCGGCGGCCAGCGGCGCGGTCAGCAACCTGCTCCACGGGACGCGCTACCGCGACTTCAACTCGATCTTCAAGGTGGTCTACGGCCCGCTCTTCCGCGCGCTGCCGCTGGAGTCGGGCGGGATGAACTGCTCGACCGAGATCACCGCGCGGGTCGCCGAGCTCGGGCACGAGTGGGTGGAGGTGCCCATCGAGCACCGGGAGCGCGGCGGCGGCAGCCGCGGCTGGCGCTACTGGCGCGGCGCCCGCGACCGGGCCCTGTTCGTCGCCTATCTCGGCCTGCGCCACTGGCTGCTGCGCCGGGGCGTCCTGCGCCGGACCGCGCCCGAGGTGCCGGCGGCGCCGGACGTGCCGGAGGCGGTCGCGGCGGTCGCCGAGGAGGCCCGATGAACGTCGCGGTGACGATGTTCAGCGGCGGCCGCGGGGCGGCCAGCATCGCGAGGGGCATGCTGGGCACCCCGGGCGTCGGCCTGTCGCTGGTCGTCAACGGCTACGACAACGGCCTGTCCACCGGCGCGCTGCGCCGCTATCTGCCGGGGATGCTCGGGCCGTCTGACTTCCGCAAGAACCTTCTGCTCCACCTCGATCCCGCCGACCCGGCGCAGGCCGCGCTGGCGGCCGTCGTCGAACACCGCCTGCCGGCCGGGACGACGCCCGCGGGGCTCACCGCCGTCATCGAGTCGATCGCCCTGCGGCGCGGCCCGTTCGCCGCGTTGCCCGAGGCGGCCCGCGAGGCCCTCACGGCGGACCTGCGCGTGTTCGCCCGGCGGCTCGCGGCCCACCCGCACGGGCTCGACCTCGCCGACTGCGCACTCGGCAACCTCGTGTTCGCCGGGGCCTACCTGCGGCTCGGCCGGGACTTCAACGCCGCCGTCGACGCCTGCGTCCGCACGTTCGGCTCGCCCGTACGGCTGCTCAACGTGACCGACGGGGAGAACGCCTTCCTGGCCGCGCTCAGGAGGGACGGCAGTCTGCTGGCCGACGAGGCCGACATCGTCGCGCCGCAGGACCCGGGCACGATCACCGACCTGTTCCTGCTGCGCGAGCCGGTCGGGGCGCGGCGGCGGGCCGAGCTGGAGGCGCTGCCGCCCGAGTGGACCAGGGAGATCCTGGGCCGCGAGCGCGCCGAGGTGACGCCGAACCCGCGGGCGCTCGAGGCGATCCGCGACGCCGACCTCGTCGTCTACGGCCCGGGCACCCCGCACTCCTCGCTCCTGCCGAGCTATCTCACGCCGGGCGTGGCGGACGCCGTCGCGCGGAGCCGGGCGGCGGCCAAGGTGTTCGTCGTCAACACCCGAGAGGACCACGACATCCGGGGGCTGACCGCGCCCGACCTCGTGGACCGCACGCTGGCCTACCTCGGCGACCCCCGCAACCGAAGGCGGCTGGTTACCCACGTGCTCAGCCATCGCACGCCGGGCCCGGACGCCCCCGCGGTGCCGGAGGAGATCCTCGACCGGGGCGAGTGGGCGGGAGCCCGCTGGGTCACCGCCGTGATGGAACACCCGGGGCGTCCCGGTGTGCACCACGCGGAGCGCACGGCCGAGGCCCTGCTCGCCATCAGGGACGAGGCGGCCCTGGCGCGGGCCCGATGACGGCTCTCCTGGCGGACGCGTGCGCCCGGCGCGTCTGGCTGTTCGACCTCGACGGCACGCTCGTGGACTCCTGTCCCGCCCACGAGGCGGCCTTCCGGCAGGCCATCGCCGAGGTCGCGCCCGATCTCCTCGCCTCGTTCCGGTACGCCGACCACGCGGGTGCGAGCACCCGCGAGGTGGCGGTGCGCCTGCTGGGCGACACCGGGGAGGCGGCCCGGCTGGCCGGCCTGAAACAGCGGCTGTACCGCGAGCGGGCCGGCGCGGTGGCCGTGTTCCCCGGCGCGCGGCGACTGCTCGGCCGCCTGGCCGCGGGCGGGCGCGACGCCTATCTCGTCACCAGCGGCAGCCGGGCGTCGGTCGAGCGGGTGCTCGCGGCGTGCGCGCTGGACGCGTACTTCCGGGGCGTGCTCACCAGCGACGACGTCCCGGCGAGCAAGCCCGACCCGGCGTTCTACGCGTATGCGTGCGACCACTGGGGCCTCGACCCCGGCGCGGCGGTGGTCCTGGAGGACTCCTCGCACGGAGTGGCGTCGGCGGTCGGCGCGGGCCTGCCGACCCTGCACGTCCACGTCGCCGAGCCCGCTCCGGGGGCGGTCGCGGTGCGCGACCTGGAACAGCTCGTGTCTCTCCTGGACCCGGAGGTGTGCGGTGCCTGCTGAACGCGTGTGCGCGGTGATCCCGGCGGCCGGGCGGGGGACCCGCCTGGGCCTCGGCATCCCCAAGATCATGGTGGAGATCGCCGACGGCGTCACCGTGTGGCACGTGCTCCACCAGCGGCTGCGGCCGCTGGTGGAGCACATCCACGTCGTGATGTCGCCCGAGGGGGAGGGGCCGTTCCGCGCGCTGGCGGCCGAGCAGATCGCGAGCGGCGTGGTCTCGGTGAGCGTCCAGGAGAAGCCCACCGGCATGGGCGGCGCGATCTTCGGCGCCGCCCCGCACTGGGACGCCTACGGCGCGATCCTCGTGGTCTGGGGCGACCAGGCGGGCCTGTCCCCGATGACGGCCGGCCGTGTCGTCGAGGCGCACGAGAAGGGGCTCACGATCCCGCTGGTGCCGATGCCCGATCCGTACGTGGAGTACGAACTGGGCGACGACGGGACGCTGCTGCGGGTGCGCCAGTCGCGGGAGGGCGACGAGTGCCGCCCCGGCGGGCTCAGCGACGTGGGCGTGTTCTGCCTGAGCACCGAAGGGCTCCACGAGGCCTGGACGCGTTACCTCGACGAGGCGGCCCCGGGCGCCCGCACCGGAGAGGTCAACTTCCTGCCGTTCCTGCCCTGTCTGTCGCGGGAGCGGAACTGGCCGCTGACGGTGGTGCCGGTGACCGACCCCGACGAGGCGCGCGGCGTCAACACGGCTGAGGACCTCGCGTTCGCCCGGCGGGCATACCTGCGGTGGACGTGACGGGGTGGGCGCGCTGACCGAGCGGGCGGCCGGGCTCCTGGCCGCCCACCGCTGGGCCGCGGGGCCCACTCTGGTGAGCACCGTGGCCAGCGGCACGGCCGCCGCCACCACGCTCGTCATCGCCAGGGGCGTCGGCGCAGCGGCGTTCGGCCACTTCACCGTCGTCCTGTCGATCGCGCTGATCGTCACGGTCGGCATGCTGATGAGCCTCAACTCCGTCATGTTCCAGGAGCTGCCGCGGGCCGAGTCCGCCGCGCGGTCGGCCCGGTTGAAGGCGGAACTGTTGAAGACGGAACTGGTGACGACGGCGCTGCTGTGCACGCTCGTGCTCGGCGCGGTGGTGTTCGCCGCCGGGATGCTGGCCGCTCCGCTGCTGACCGGCGCGCTCGGTGTGGACACCCGCACGCTGGCCTTCGCGCTGGCGCTGGCGCTGTCGATGACGCTCAACCAGCTCACCGAGAGCTTCCTGCGCGGGCTGAAGAGGTTCCGCCTCGTCGCCGGGCTCAAGCTCGCCGTGGCCGTCGCCTATCTGGGCGGGGCCGCGTTCTTCCTGCTGGTCCTCGGCCTGCGGGACGCCGAGCCGTACCTGGTCGCGCTGATCGGCACCAACCTGGTCTTCGCCCTGGTCTCCTTCGCCGGGTTCGAGGTCGCGCCGCGGACCTGGTCGCGGGCGCTGGCCCGCTCGATCTACCGGCACGGCGCGTACGTCACCGTCATCGGCGCGCTGACGGCGGTGGTGTTCGGGGTCGACGTCATCTTCCTCAACCACTGGGCGCCCCGGGCCGACGTCGGCGTCTACTCCGTGTACAACGGCTTCCCCAAACGGCTGCTCGGCGTGGTGTTCACCGACGGCGTCGGCCTGGTGCTGCTGCCCACGCTGGCGACGTCCGACAAGCCGGCCGTGATGCGGCGCATCGCCCGGCTCGCCCCGGCCGTGTTCACGGCGACCGCGGTGTTCGCGTTCGCGGCGAGCACGGTGTTCTTCCTGCTCGTGGGGGGCGAGTATCCGTACTCGCTCGGCCTGATGGCGCTGTCGGCGATCGGGATCGGCGCGCACACGGTCTTCAACCTCCAGCAGGTCGCGCTGACCATGGACGGCGTGCGGGGCGCCCGGGTGCTCATCGGCTGCCTGCTGGCCGGGACCCCGCTCGCGCTCGCCTGCCAGGCGGCGCTGATCGCCTGGCAGGGGCTGGTCGGCGGCCTGGTGGCCTTCGCTCTGAGCAATCTCGTCCTCGTGGCCGTCGTGACGGCCGTCTCCACCCGGCTCTACCGGCCGGCCGGCGCATCGGAGGTACGCGGGTGAGGATCGCCCACGTCATCAACCAGTTCCCGCCCAACATCACGGCGGGGCTCGGCCGGTACGCCGAGCTGATCGCTCCGCAGCTGTCCCGGCGCCACGAGATGGCGGTCCTCACCGTGAACGACGGCCGCCTCCCGGTGTGGGAACGGACCGGCGGCATCACGGTGTACCGCCCGCGCGGGCGGCTGCTCGGGTGGCTGCTCGGCGCGATCGCCCGCCGCCGGCGGCTCAACCGCACCCGAGGCGTGGAGTTCCTCCTGCTCGCGCTGACCGTCGTGGTGAGCAACTGGCGCTACTTCCTGCTCCTGCGGCGGCTGCGCCCCGACCGGCGGCCCGATCTCGTCGCCGTGCACGACTCGACGAACTTCCTGTGCGGCCTGCTGTGCCACTACCTGCTGCGCCTTCCGGTCGTGTTCCACGTCCACACCACCGAGTACGGCGTCGCCCCGCAGCGCAGCATCGCCGACCCGCTCAACCTGTTCGCCGCGCTGGAGCGGTGGCTCGCGCGGATCTCCCGGCGGGTCGTGGTCGCCACGCCGGAAGTGCGCGAGCAACTGCTGGCGGCGGGCTGGGACCGCTCGCCGATCGACGTCGTCCGCCTGGGCGGCACGTACGAGCAGGTGGTCGCCGACCCCGCGTTCGACCGGGACAAGCTGCGCCTCGGCGCGGCGGACCTGCGCGCCCGGCTCGGCATCGCCGAGGGGGACCGGGTGCTGCTGTTCGTCGGGCGGATCGAACGGCAGAAGGGGATCTACCAGCTGCTCGAGGCCATGCCCCGCATCCGCGCCGCGGTGCCGGACCTGCGCCTGGTGATCGTGGGCGAAGGCGACGAGGCCGGCGTCGCACGCATAACCGCTGAGACCGGGCTCGGCGACCGGGTGCTGACCTCCGGCGGTTTCGTGTCGGGGCAGGCGCTGCTGGAGTACTACGCCATGGCCGACGCCTGCGTCTTCCCCTCGCTCTTCGAGCCGTTCGGGCTGGTGGCGACCGAGGCGATGGCCCTGGCCCGGCCGGTGATCCTGGGCGACGGCTTCTCCCGGATCTTCCTCGGCGACCCCGCGGAGCCCGCCGTACGGTTCGTGCGGGCGGCCGACCCCGGCGACATCGCCGGCGGGGTGATCGAGGTCATGACGGACGCGGACCTGCGCCGGGCGCTCGCCGCGCGGGGTGAGCGGCTGGTGCGGGAGACGCTGAGCTGGAGCCGCGCCGCGGAGGAGACGCTCGCCGTCTACGCGAAGGTGCTCTCGGGGACGGCGCGATGATCTCGCTCGTCGTGCCCTGCTACAACGCGGCCAGGACCCTGCGGTTGTGCCTGGAGTCGGTGCTGGCGCAGACGCGCGTGCCCGACGAGATCGTCGTGGTCGACGACGCGAGCACCGACGGCTCGGCGGAGATCGCCGAGGAACTGGGCTGCCGGGTCGTCCGCCTGCCGGAGAACCGGGGCGTGTCGGCCGCCAGGAACGCCGGGATCGACGCCACCACGGGTGATGTGATCTTCTTTCTCGACTCCGACGTCGCGCTGCGGCCCGACGCCGTCGCGAACGCGGCGGAGATGCTGGAGCACGACCCCGAGGTCGGCTGCGTCCACGGGGTCTACGACACCGTGCCGCTCATCGACGACGGGCCGGTCGAGTGGTATCGCATCCTGCACGCCGTGCACTGGCGCCGCCGCCACCTCGGCGAGGTCAACAGCGTCGTGTTCGCCCTCGCCGCCATCCGCCGCGACGTGGTGCTCGCCGTCGGCAGGCTCGACGAGCGGCTGCGCGACTGCGAGGACGTCGAATACAGCAGCAGGCTCGCCGTACGCAGCCGGATCGTGCTGACCGACACGGTCGTCGGCCGCCACGACGACGGCAGCCGCCTGCTGCCGATCCTGACCGAGCAGTGGCGGCGGGCCCTGCCGCTGATCCCGCTCGCGCTGACCACCACCCGGCGCGGCGCGGCCAAGCCGGAGCACGCCAACAGCCCGGGGGGCATCCTCTCCTGCGCCCTGGCCCTGGCGAGCCTGGGGCTGGTGCTGCTGAGCCTGCCGTTCGGGCTGTTCCACCCCCTTCTGCCGGCCGTCCCCGGCGCGTTCGTCGCCGGGTTCGTCCTCGCCGATCCGGAGCTGGTCGGGTTCGTACGGCGGCAGCGGGGGCCGGTCTTCGCGGCGTACTTCATGGCCGTCCACCTGGTCGTCCACGTGGTGCTCGTGACCGGTCTGGTGGCCGGCTCGCTGCGCCTGCTGACCGGCCCCCGGGAGAGCCGCGCCGAGACCGCGTGAGACGTCAGGCGCAGCCCACGCGGCCGGTGCTCAGGGCGATGTCGTCGAGCCACAGGTCGTACGCCGCCGGGGAGGGGTTCGGCTGGTAGAGCTGCCAGCCGATCTTGACGGTGTCGAAGCGGGGGAAGACGAAGTCGACGTCGTTGCCGCCGTGGGCGCGGGTGGAGACGGTGAGGTCGGGCTGGGCCACGCCGTCGAACCAGACCGAGATCTTGTTGTCGGCGGGGTCCATCCGCCACTCGACGCACTGCCACACGCCGGCCCGGGAGGGGGCCGACTCGCGCCAGTTGGTCCAGTCGCCCGTGGGGCCGCCGTCCGCGCCGACCCCCCACAGGTCCGTGCGCAGCGTGGGGACGTACTGGCCGCCGAGCGGCCGGACGATCTCCGGACCCGCGCCGGTGGCCTCGATCAGCGTGTAGTGGGCCCAGTCGGGCGCGGTGGGGAACGCCTTGACGCGCAGCCGGACGCGGCCGTAGAAGCCGTTGCCGGGCGGGGCGAAGTCGTCCACCTTGAGGAACGCGCGCCCGTTGCCCTCGGTGTGGACGTGCAGCACCTTCTGCCCGCGTTCGGCGCGCTCCACGGTGAGCGTGCCGTGCTTGGTGTCGACGCCCCACCCGAGACTGGCCGCACCGCCGACCGGCAGCGACTGGAAGTCCTCGCAGAACAGCGTGCCGCCCTTCGCGCAGGTCCCCGGCCCGTGACCCGGCCCGTGACCCGGCTCTGGGGACGCGGAGGCGGCCGGTGCCGCCGTCAGCGGCAGCAGCAGGGCCAGGCAGGCCGCGGGTAACAGTCGTCGCACGACGCGCTCCTTTTCCCGGTGACAGGGCACTCGTAAGGTACGGCAACTGGGAGCGCTCCCATAAGAGGTGTGCCGAAGATCGATGAAAGGGCCGGATCGCGCGGATAATCTACGCGTGAAAGGACCTTCCCGGCGATTATTTCTCCAGTTCAGCGGGCTCGCCGCGCTGGTGGCGGCGTGTGCTCCCCGTGACGGGAAGGCCCACGACGACGCCTTCGCCGTGCTGCGCCGCCGCTGGGTGGAGATCACGCTCGGCCACCCGGGCACGTTCGATGCGGAGCGGGAGCCGTACCGGACCCGGCTGGCGCGGCTGGGAGCGGAGGCGCGCCGGCACCGCGACACCATGGCGCCCACCGCGAGATCCCTCTGGCCGGACCTTCCCTTCCCCTCCCTTGGCGCCACCCCGGCGCGACTGCGGGCCATGGCCCGCGCGTACGCGCTGCCGGGCACCGGGCTGACCGCGGAGCCGGGCCTCGGCACGGCGGTCGCCACCGGGATCGGGCACTACGTGCGGCACGTGTACGCCGTGGACGCCGAGCAGACCGGCAACTGGTGGGACTGGCAGATCGGGACGCCGAGGGCGCTGCTCGACGCCGCCGTGCTCGCCGCCCCGCACCTCACGGACGCGCAGGGCGCGGCGCTGTGCGAGGCGGTGGACACGTTCGTCCCGGAGAGCCGCCTGGACGACTACGAGGGCAACAGCACCGGGGCGAACCGGGTCGACCTGTGCACGGTGACGCTGCTGCGGGCGATCGCCGGCGCGGACCCCCGCCGTGCCGCGCTCGCGGCCTCCGCGCTCTCCCCGGTCTTCCGGTACGTCACCGAGGGCGACGGTTTCTATCGGGACGGCTCGTTCGTCCAGCACGGGTCGGTCCCCTACCAGGGCGGGTACGGCCCGGTGCTGCTGACCGGCCTCGCGACGTTGTTCGCGGTGCTGCGCGGCACGCCGTGGGAGATCACCGATCCGGCGGCGCGCACCGTCCTCGACGCCGTGGACCGGGCGTTCGCCCCCTTCGTCCACGACGGCGCGTGCATGGACCTCGTACGCGGACGCGGCGTCGACAGGCGGCCGTTCGGCGACCACAGGAGGGGCAGGGAGATCGCCGCGGCGGTCCTGCTGCTGGCTGAGACCGCCCCGGAGGCCGAGCGGGCCCGATGGCGGGCCATGGTCAAGGGCTGGGCCGTGCGCGACACCGCCAAGCCCATGCTCCGGGCGGCCGAGGGGGCGGCACAGGGGGCGGCACAGGGGACGGCACAGGGCGGCGACCTCGCGTTCCACGCGCGGCTCGCGGCGGTGCTGCGCGACGCGACGGTCCCGGCCGCCGCCGAGCCCGCCGGGCACCGCCTGTTCCCCATGAGCGCCCGCGCCGTCCACCGCGCCGCCGGCTGGTGCGCGGCGCTCAGCATGGCCTCCTCCCGCGTCGCGCACTACGAGTACGGCAACGGCGAGAACCTGCGCGGCTGGCACACCGGCTCCGGAATGCTCTACTGGTGGGCGCGCGGACACGGCGACCACTACTCCGACGCCTTCTGGCCCACCGTGGACCCGTACCGGCTGCCGGGCACGACGGTCTCCACGCGGCGCCTCCCCGGCGGCGCCGGCGGCGAGTGGGGCGACACCCGCCCGCCGGCCGAGTGGGTGGGCGGCGCGACCGACGGCGTGTACGCCGCCGTGGGCCAGCACCTGTACGGCCTGGAGAGCACGCTGGAGGCGTTCAAGTCGTGGTTCTTCCTCGACGACGCCGTGGTCTGCCTCGGCGCGGGCATCACCTGCCGGGACGGCGTGCCGGTCGAGACCGTCGTGGACAACCGCAGGACCGGCGCCCGGTTCACCCCGGGTACGGGATGGGCGCACCTGGAGGGCCACGGCGGTTACGTCGTGCCCGCCGGGCAGTCCCTGCGCACGCTGCGCGAGGATCGCACGGGCGCGGGGGTCACCCGGGCCTACGTCACGCTGTGGCTGGACCACGGCGTCGACCCGGACGCGGCCGGTTACGTCTACCACCTCCTGCCCGGGGCGAGCCGGGCCGGGACCGCCGCCCGCGCCGCCGATCCCGGCTGGGCCCGGGTGCTCGCCAACACCTCCGCGCAGCAGGGGGTCGAGGTCCCGTCGCTGGGCGTCACCGCGGTGAACTTCTGGGCGGGTGGACGGGTCGGGGGACGGGCGGGCGCGCTGACGGCCTCCGATCCGTGCGCGCTCCTCGTGCGCGACCTCGGCGACGGCACGGCCACGGTGACGGTGGCCGACCCCCGGCGCGCCCTCGACGGGCTGACCGTGACGTGGGACCGTCCGGTGGCCGCGGTCACGCGCGAGCACCCGCTCCTGGACCGAGCGGAGACCGGCGCCCGGCTCACGCTCGCGTTCGGCGCACTGGCCGGTCGCGAGGGCGCATCCTGCACGGTGACTGTACGGCTGGCCGCTCCGGCAGCGTGAGCGCGAGTCATCATGAACGCCGTGTCATCATGAACGCCGTGTCCACCCTGCCCGATGACCTGGACGGCGCGCTGGAGGAGTCGCTCGGACGATTCCCGACGGCCGAGCTGACGCGGAGCGTGCAGACGCTCATCCGGCAGTACCGGGAGGGCTTCGACCGGAGCGTGCCCGCGCTGAGCTCGGAGGTCGCGGTCGCCGCGTACGCCGGGTATCGCATGCCCGCGACCTACAGCGCCGTGAGCGCCGCGCTGCGCCAAGTCGCCCAGCTGGCACCCGGTTTCGCGCCGGAGACCCAGGTGGACGTGGGCGGCGGCACGGGCAGCGCGCTGTGGGCCGCGAGCGCGGTCTGGCCGACGCTGCGCACCGTGACCGTCCTGGAGCAGTCCCCCTCCGCCATCGCCTTCGGGCGGCGGCTGGCCGGTCGCTCGGCCGCGGCGGCCGTACGCGACGCGCGCTGGCAGCAGGCGGTCGTCGACCGGAGCGTGCCCGCGCCCGCGGCCGACCTGGTCACGATGTCCTACGTGCTCGGCGAGCTGTCGCCCGCCGTCCAGGAGGACGTGGTCGGGTCGGCGGCCCGCGACGCCGGCATGCTGGTGATCGTCGAGCCCGGCACGCCCGGCGGGTACGCCCGGATCGCGGCGGCCCGGCGGCTGCTGGCCGGGCTGGGCCTGCACGTGGTCGCGCCCTGCCCGCACGACGGCGAGTGCCCGATCGTCCCGGACCGGGACTGGTGTCACTTCGCGGTCCGCCTCAACCGCACCGCGCTGCACCGGCGGGTCAAGGACGGCACGCTGAGCTTCGAGGACGAGAAGTTCTCCTACGTCGCGGCGTCGTCCCGGCCGTGGCCGCGCGCGGAGAGCCGGATCCTGCGCCATCCGCTCAAGCGCAAGGGGCTCGTCACGCTGCGCCTGTGCACGGCCGAGGACGGGCTGGCCGACCGCGCGGTCTCCAAGCGGCAGGGCGAGACCTACCGCGAGGCGCGCGACGTCGTCTGGGGCGACGCCTGGCCGCCGCCCGCCTGAACGGGTCCCGTATCGGGGCTTCGTAACGCTGCCGCTCGCAAAACCTATGTCAGGAAAAGGCGGCGGTGCTCGGGGGGAACGTACACGACCAGAGGGCCCGATCGCCCACCGCCGCCGGAGACGTCACCAGGAGTCTCATCTGGAGGGCCTCTCAGGGGGCCGGCTCCGGTGCTCGGTCAGCGCAGCCCCTCTCGTGCGGGAGCCATCGTGATCTCGAAGACGTCGTCACTCCCTTCCTCCGTCGTCACGGGACTCGTCTTCGACGAACCCGGCAACTCGGTCTGGTTCGCCACCGGCGACGGGCGCCTCGGCACCTGGCGCCTCCTAGGGGAGGTCCACACCGACCTCGGTGCCGGATGGCCCGACGCCGTCGCCGTTCTTCCCGGCGTCGACGGCGTCTCCGTCCGGATCGTGACGGCCGGGGGCGAGGTCCACGTCGCCGCGCGGGACCGGGCCGATCGCGCCGACGCCGTGTTGGCGGCGACGCATTCGACCGGTCTGCGCGCCGCCGCCGGGCTCGAAGACGGGACGCTCCTGCTTCTCGACGACCACGGAGCGGTCGTCCGCCTCGGCCTCGGAGCGTTCGAGATCCTCGTCGCCGCACCGGCCGCCGCACCGGCCGCCGCACCGGCCGCCGCACCGGCCGCCGCCGCGGCGGTCGCGATGTGCGCCGACGGGGCCGCGAACGAGCTCCTGCTCGTGACGCCCGCCGGCGGCGGCGTGAACCTGGAGCGCCGCTCGCTCGCGGACGGCGCGCTTCTCGCCACCGTCGCCCTGCCGCACCCGGTCGTCTCGATCGTGGCGTCCGGCGGCGGGGCGCTGACGGTCGACGACGCGGGGGTGGTCCGCCACCTTTCGTGGGCGAGCGGGGAGGACCCCGCGGAGGTCGCGCTTCCCGGGCCGGTCACGGGGCCCGTCGCGCGGTGGCACTCGCTCGTGTTCGCGGCATCCGGCGCCGGCGTCACCGTCGTGGACTGGGGATCGGACGTCGAGACCCTCGCGCTGGAGGTCTCGCTGCAACCCCTCGCGGCAGGGGGATGGGCGCCGATGACCGTCGACTACGCCTCCCTCGGGATCACCGCCGACGACGTGGACTGGTTCTGGAACGACGCGGACGACGAGGAGGAGGAGTGCGTCTCGGTCGCCCGCTCCGGCGCCGAGGACGCCGAGCGGTACGAGCACCGCGTGCTCGCCGGGCCCGTGCCAGGCGAGCGGACGCTCGTCGCGACCGGCCGCTCGTCCGGGGAGGTTCTCGCGACGCGGCGTCTTCGCGTCCTGAACCGGTGGCCCGACGACGAGGTCGGCCCGCCGCAGGTCATCAGCGGCAGGCGTGAGGTGTACGCGAAGCCGGGCTGGGGCGGCGGACCGGGGTCGCCGCAGAACATCCGCGTTCACCCGGCCCCCGAGGAATACCGCATCGCCGTCGCGGTGCTCCGGTGCAAGGGCTCGACCGCGGCGGTCAACGCCGCCGGCGCGGCGGACCGGCGCCGTGACGAGCTGACCGAAGACGTCGTCTCGACCTCCGGCGACTCGGCCGACCGGTGGTTTCGTGAGGTGTCGTACGCCGACACACCGGCGGGCGCGTCCGGACCGAAGGGCACCCGCATCCGTCTTCTGACCGGCGCCGTGGTCGGGCCGATCGACGTGCCGTACACCTTCACCGAGCTCTTCGAGCCGGGCGATCCCACTGACTCCTTCGGGTCCTGGGCCCCGAAGCCCGGGACGTGGGACGTGCTCGGCGGCACGTTCTCATCCTTCGTCCGCGACACGCCGCTGATCTTGGGAGGGGGAGTGACGCGGCCGGTCATGGAGTTCGCGGACGCCGTGGTCTTCACGGTCCTGCCGGGAACCGACGATCCGGTCACGGTCGGCGCGACCACGGTGGGCGCGCAGTGGACGTGGGCGTACGCCGGCGACGCGCAGGTCTACTGGAAGCCCGCGGACGGGTCGACCACGTTCACCCGCAAGCCGGCGGTGGTCATGCCGGCGGCGATCTCGGCCGGTCATCCGGCGCCGTGGTCCGAGAAGGAGTTCGTCACGACGATCGTCCACGAACTCGGGCACACCCTCGGCATGCCGGACCTGTACCAGGGACCGGGGTATCCGGCCGAGATCGGGGAGCGCTACATGGGCGACTGGGACATGATGCACTCCGACGTCCCGATGCCGCACCTGTCGCTGCCGCACCGCATGCGGCTCGGCTGGATCGACCCGTCCTGGGTCGAGGTGTGCGACTTCTCGAAGAATCCCGCGACCCGCGAGATCACGCTGCAGGCGCTCGAAACGCTGTCGCGGACCGGGCCCGGCGCCGGCAGGAAGGCCGGGATCGAGATCCGCCTGCGCGACGGGTGGAACTACTACTTCGAGCACCGGCGCGAGCAGTCGGGGCAGATCGGCGACCAGCAGCTGCCGAAGAACGCCGTGCTGGGCACCGACGTGTTCCAGGCGACCGCCGACGACATGGCGCGCCCGCTCATCCTGCTCCTGCCGAACGACGTCGACGGCGACGGGCCCGTCCTCGCGGCCGCCGGCAGGGACTACGAGGAGAGCGACGTCACGAACCCCGACAGGATGAACGACTTCCGCCTGACGCGGCTCCTGCCCGGCCTGACCGATCCGGCCGACGACGTGCGGGTGCGCGTCGAATACGTCGGCGCGCACCGTGCCGAGCTGCAGATCACCCCCGCGCGCGGCAACGGCCACTGGAAGAGCCCCGACATCGACATCGACGGCCCGTCGGGGCCGAACATCGTGGTGAAGGGGCAGAAGCACCGGATCCGCATCCGGGTGCGCAACGCCGGGACGAAGGCGGCGGACCAGGTGACACTCCGGGTCGGGTGGCTGCCGTTCACGACGACGCCCGGCGCCTGGCAGGCGCTCGCGTCGCCGACGCCGCTGACCATCGGAGCCAAGTCGAGCGCGGTGTTCGAGGTCGACTGGATGGTGCCGGCGTCCGTCACCGTACCCGCCGCGTCGGGTCCGGCGATCGAAGCCGAGCACTTCTGCGTGCGGGTCGACATCGACCGGTACGTCGACCCGGTGGATCCGGCGGGCAGCGAGATCGTCGTCCACAACAACTGGGCGCAGTCGAACTTCAACACCTCGACGACCGCGCAGTCCTCGCCGTCGTCGCGCGAGACCACCGCGATCATCGCCGCGAACCCGTTCCCGACACGGGCGCTGCACCGGCACGTCGTCGAGCAGACAGGTGACCAGTTCCGTCTCTTCCTGGACGAAGGGTGGCGGATGGTCGACGCCGGCGCGACCGGCACGACGCGGCTCGCGTACGAGTCGTTCGCCGGCGACCCGCGACGCGGCCGGCGCTATGCGGAGCGGTTCGAGCGGTCGCAGGGCGAGGCGATCAGCTCGGACGTCTCGGTGCGGACCTTCGTGCAGCCGGAGGGACGCCACGACTCGGGCCTGCCCGGCTTCGGTGCGGGCCTGTGGCTGCGCGCGGGCTGGCGCACCAGGTTCGAGGACGTGGGCGTCGACGGCGAGCTCGTCCACGGGTTGGTGGTGTACGAGCACGACGGCACGCGCGACCGGGTCGCGTTCGGCGAGGTGCGCGTCGTCGCGCACCCGGAGGACCGCCCCGACGAGGTGATCTGGCTCGACGGCGGAGTGGACGAGGGCCGGTTCGGGGTCGGCGTTCCGGGCGAGCTGTTCGAGCACGCGCGCAGGGAACCCTGGGTCTTCGAAGTGTTCTACTTCAGCACCTACCGGCACGCGCCCACGCGGTCGGGGGTGCTGCCGCTGCGGCTGTGAGGCATGCCCGGCTCTTCAGCCGCCCAAGCCAAGGAACAGTTCAACGGTTTCGTAGGATAGGGCAAATCATCGACCGGCCACGGGGCCCCGGGCCGCGGCCGAGGGACGGGAAGGAGCCAGAGGTCAGCACCGTCGACGAAGCGCCGGGCATGCCGATGCCGCTCGCCTCCGCCGCGGAGGCGCGCCGCCTCGCGGCCGTGCGCCGCTACGCGGCCCTGGACACCGCCTCCGGCGCCGCGTTCGACCGGGTGGCCGCCCTGGCGGCGCGGATCTTCCACGCTCCCTTCGCCACCGTGACGATCGTCGGCGACGACACGGTCCGCGTCATCGCCGAGCACGGGCCGCCACCGCGCAGGGCGATCCTCAAGCGCCTGTGCGCCGCGGCGGTGCGGCACAGTGGGCCGTACGTCGTCGACGACGTGCTACTCGACCCGCGGGCGGCCGGCGACCCGGCGGTGCGCGGCGAGCCCGGCATCCGCTTCTACGCCGCAGCGGCGATCACGACGGCCGACGGCGAGGCCCTGGGCAGCGTCAACGTCATGGACACCCGTCCCCGGCAGGCCGGCGAGGAGGAACTGGCCTGCCTGCGGGACCTGGCCGCGCTGGTCATGGACGAGCTGGAGGTGCGGCTGACCACGCACCGTACGGTCGAGGTGGAAAGGGAACTGCGCGCGGGAGCCGAGCGGCTGGCCCGCACCCTGCAGCGCACCCTGCTTCCGCCGGCGCTGCCCCGGGTGCCCGGACTGTGCGCGGCCGCCGCCTACCACCCGGTCTCCGCCGACGAGGTCGGCGGCGACTTCTACGACCTCTTCACGCTCGACGGCGACCGGTGGGCGTTCTTCCTCGGCGACGTCTGCGGCAAGGGCGCCGACGCCGCCGCACTGACGTCCCTGGTCCGTTACACCCTGCGCGCCGCGGCCGTCTACGACGCCGACCCGCACGCGGTGCTGGCCAACCTCGACGCGGTCCTGCAACAGGAGCACGCGGGCGGCGAGACCCCCGTGCCGTACTGCACGGCGGTCTTCGGCGTCCTGCAGCCCGACGGCGACGGGTTCGGCGTCACGCTCGCCACCGGAGGGCATCCCCCGGCGCTGGCGGTGCGGGCGGACGGCACCGTCGAGCCCATCCACCCGGCCGGGGGACAGCTGATCGGCATCCTGCGCGATCCTCAGTTCGCCCAGGTGAGCGCGCGGCTGAACGCCGGTGACGCGCTGCTGCTGTACACCGACGGCCTCACCGAGGCGCGGACGCCGACCGGCTCGATGCTCGACGAGGACGGCCTGACCGCGCACCTCGCCGCCGCGGGACCCACGAGTGCCGATTCCCTCCTGACCACCGTGCACGACCTGATCACGGCCTTGGGCACGGGGGTGTCAGACGACACCGCGGTCCTCGCCCTGTCCGTTCCGCCCGCCACTCGAACGCCGTTCTCCGGGAGTCTCGGTGCCGCATGACAACGGTCTGACCGTCACCCTTCAGCCGCACGCCTCCGGTCCGCACCTGCTGGTCGTGGCCGGGGACCTGGACCACCACACCACTCCACGCCTGCGGGCGGCCCTGGAGGAGATCGAGTTCGGCCCGGGCGCCGACCTGGTGATCGACCTGTCCGGGCTGACCTTCTGCGACTCCACCGGCATCGCCACACTGGTCGCCGCCCACCAGCGCGCCCACGACGCGGGCGCCGCCCTGCTCCTCGCCGGTCTGGATTCGGACATCACCCGCGTCTTCCAGATCATGGGCCTGGACCGGCTGCTCGCCTTCTACGACAGCCCGGAAGAGGCCGTACGCGCCCTGAGCAGGTAAGCCCTACAGCGGTGCGGCGACGGCGACCGCGATGTTCTGCCTGATGTCGCAGTTCCTGACCCGGCGGCAGAAACCGTCCGCCACGCTGGTGGCACCGCCCGCGGTGCTGGCCGCGGTGTGCTGGTGACCCCGGTTCCTCGTGGGGCTGTCCAGCTGGACGATGTTCCGGTTGCGGGTGCCGTTCCCGATGGCGGCCGGGCCGTCCCCGGCCTCCCGCGCGGGCCGCGCGCTCGCGGGGGCGGACAGGACGACCTGCGCGGCGGCCGCCGTGGACAGGACGGTGGCGATGACGGCGGCGGACAACGGGGCAAGCCGGGACGCGCCACGTGAGATGAGCATCCGCCCCCGCCTTTCGCCCATGCGCCGCCCGTCGGCGCGCGTGGTCACACCGTAGCCGCCGCGGTGGCCCGCGGGCGGTCACCGGCGTGCGTGTCCGGTGACGTTCTCGCTCGTCCGCGTGCGCGTCACCGCCCCGTGATCACGGTGCCGCTCGTCCTGGGGGAGCTCTGGTTGCGGCCCCGGAGGTTCTGCGAGCCCCTGCAGCCGGGCCGGTGCACGCAGTTGCCGGCCTGGGTGTTCACCGACGCGTCCACCCCGGTGATGACCTGCTGGGTGCCCGTTATGTTCCGCTGGCTGCCGACGAGCAGGGAGTTCAGGTTGTTCAGGCCGTTGTTGATCACGTATCTCGAGTTGGCGCCGTTCCCGTCACCGCCGCCGTGGCCCCGGCCGGACGCCGCGTCCGCGGTCGTGGGGGCGAGCGCGAGGCCGGCGCCCGTGAAGGCCAGCGCGGTCAGCGCCAGCAGTCGCGCCGCCGGGCCGGTGAGCGCGTGCCGCCCCCTTTGGCGAGCACTGTGACGAGCCATGGTTGTGCGCCTTCCCCCGGTGTCCGTCATGGAGATCCGTCCGTACGGATCTGCCGGGCATGTACCCCGGACGGTCACGCCCGTCACGGTCGCTGAACGAGGATTAACCCCCCTGTGGGGATATGGCGGCCCTTCTCGCGGCACGCCGGATTCGCGCGTCCTGAGGGTTCAGCAGCTCGGTCTGCCGGTCCGACGCCCGTATCCGCTGCGTCATGTCGCAGAAGCGGGACCTTCGCCCGCAGATCGTGCTCTGCGCGTTCGCGACACCGCTGACGCCGACCGTCCTCTGCTGGCTGCCCGTCCCGTTCCTCGCACTGCCCACCGTCAGCTGACTGACGTTGCGCATTCCGTTGCCCACACGGACGGTGGTGCTGTTGCCGTTGCGGTCGCCGGCCGTACGGGTGACCGCCGCGAGACCGGCGGAGGGAGGCTGCGACGCGAGGAGGCCCGCCGCCGCGATCGTGACCGCTGCCAGGGCGAGACCGGCGCGCATCAGTGTCTCGCCGCCCGGCGGCCCCCGGGGCCGTCGCTTCGGGCGCGGATGTTCTGTGACAGCGCGCAGAGCCGGGCGCGCGGCCTGCACAGGCCGCCCTGTACGCTGCTCAGCCCGCCCACTCCCGTCGAGAGCTGGTGGAGGACGCCGCGCAGCCGGGTGCTGCCGATCGCCACCATGGTCCGGTTGGCCGAGCCGTTGCCCACGCGTACGGCCGAGCCGTTCCCGTTGCCGTCTCCGGCCACCGCCGCATACGCGTTCACCGGCGCGGCCAGGGCGACGGACAGCGCGAGAGCCGGCACGGCGGCGAGCGTGACCGCGACCGGCACGGGCCGTCGCGGCCGTCGCTCAGGGGATCGCGTGAGGGCGTGGGTGATCGGCATCGACGTGCCTCTACCCCGCTCGTGGGCCCGCGTCCCGGCTCCGGCGGAAACCGGGCCGGATCATGGCCCGCCCCTTGACCGGCCGCCCCTCGCGCGAAGGGGCGGCCGGTCGCCGGTCATCGGCTGGTCACCTCGTACGTCCGCAGGTAGTCGAACGTGGCCGTGGCGCCCGCCGTGTTCATCGAGATCAGGCCGATCCGCACCGGCCCGGTGCGCGGGAGCGACCAGCTGCCGCCCCAGATCCAGTGGGTGCCGTCGGTGCTCGACGCCATCCGGACGTCGTGCTCGCCGTTCTCCTCGTCGTAGTGGTAGAGCAGCCGCAGCCAGGTGGTCTGCGCGGCCGGGCCGCCGAACATCGGCCCGTTGGCGACCGCGGTGGGCGGGGTGGTGCCCGGGCGCGGGCCCTCCTTGCCGAACTCGGTCTGGTGCAGCACCGCGCCGTTGCCCTGGTTGAGGGGCAGGACCGTGTGCGTCAGCTTGAGCCACCGGTCGTCGTTCTCGTACAGCAGCAGGCCGGCCTGCTGGTTGCCGCGCGTGCCGTCGAAGGTGAGCTTCGTCTCGACGGCGAAGTCGCCCGCGGGCGCGTCCCGCAGCAGGATCGACGCGGTGTTGGTGCCCTGGAACAGCTCGGCGTTCTGGGTCGGCCAGACCAGGGAGCCGTTCGACAGGGTGGCCGAGGGGTTGCGGACCCGCGTCCAGCCAGTGGGCGTGCCCGTGCCGTCGAACTCGTCGGAGTACGCCGGCAGCCGCTCGCCCAGGACGGGGCCGGGCACCCGCTCGGTCACCGGCTGGTACAGCGGAGCGGCCCCCACGTTGTCGGCGTCGGCGACCACGCCGCCGGAGTCCTCGGCGCCGCGCGCGGCCACGCCGATGGAGCCCGAGGTGGGCGCGCCGTCCGGCAGGGTCATGGCGACCGTCGCCGCCGGGTCCCCGAGCCGGTCGGCCGACACCGACACGACCAGCGCGTTCCCGCGCCGCTCGGCGGCCACGTTCTGCCAGGAGCCGTAGTCGAACGAGGCCGGCAGCGGGCTGCTCGCCGTCGTCGTCTTCCCGCGCACCTTGGCCGTCACGACCAGCGCGCCCTGCTCGCGGTCGAGCCACGCGGTCACGTCGTCGGCGCCGTTCGCGCGGGTGACGACGAGCCCGGCGGCCTCGCCGCCCGTGCCCAGCCGCAGGTCGGCCTCCACCCGCACGTCGCCCTGGACGGTGTCGTCGCTGAGCTCGCGGTTGGAGCCCTTGGTGGTCAGGTAGCCGAGCGAGTCGGGGTCGGTGGCGGCCTTCCACGGCCCCTTCCACCCGTCCGTGCCGGAGTTGAACGTGCTGCCCACGCTCCACGTGGTGACCGGCGCCGGCTGCTCGCCCGTGGACGGCCCGGCCCCGGCCCGTACGACCGGCCAGCCGTCGATCCAGTCGAGCCGGTCGATCATCAGCGGGCGGCGGGCCAGGTTGCCGATCGTCGTGCCCCAGGTCGTCGTGACCGGTCCGAACTCGGGGGCCGACGACGGGATCGCGTGGTAGACGAGCCAGTCCTGGCCGCTGAGGTCGGTCTGGATGGCGTTGTGGCCCGGGCCGACCCAGCCGTTGCCGCCGGCCGCGAGGACGATGCCGTCCTTGCTGGTCAGGTCCATGAGGTCGACGCCGGTCGGGGTGGTGAACGGCCCGAGCGGGTTGTCGGAGCGGCCGACCTTGACCGTGTAGCCGCTGAACGCGCCGTCGCAGCATCCGGCGTCGGAGTAGAAGAGGTAGTACCAGTCGTCGCGCCGGACGACGAAGCCGCCCTCCATGCGGCGCCCGCGGCCGATCTGCTTGACCTCGCCGGTGACCTCGGTCGCGTCCGCGTTCATCTTCGCGACGCAGATCGTGTCGTAGCTACCCCAGTAGAGGTAGTTGTCGCCGTTCACGTCGGTGTAGACGGCCTGGTCGATGTTGTTGGTCGGGCAGCCGCTGCCGCCCGCCGGGACGATCCGGCCGCGGTCGGTCCACGGCCCGGTCGGGTGCGGGCTGGTCGCGAGCCCGACACCGCTCGTGGAGAGCGAGTACGTCAGGTGGTAGGTCCCGTTGACGTACCGGATGTCGGGCGCCCAGGGCCGGGTGCCGTTCGGCCACCACGATGGGTGGTTCTCCCCGGTGTAGACGTCCCCCGCGTACGTCCAGTGGACCATGTCGGGGGACTTGAGCATCGGCAGGATGTGCTCGTTCTTCCCGTCGATCGGGTTCGTGGTGCCGTAGGCGTACCAGAGGCCGTCCTTGCCCCGGATCATCGCGGGGTCGGGGAAGGTCTGCACGGCGTCGCCGCTGACCGGGTTGGAGTAGGTGGCGGGGGTGGAGGAGGTGGGCCCGGTCGCCGGCACTGCTGCTGCCTGTGCGGGCGGCGACGCGACCACGGTGGACGCGAGGAGTAAGGCTCCGATCACCAGTTGTCTCACGGCGAGCACCGTAGACAGGCCAAATTCTTCCGTCGAGACGCCGTCGAAATCCCGTGTCCCACCTGTCACAGAAGGCACCGGCGGATGCGGCAGGATGCCTGCGAGCTTGCCGGGGGGTGTCCATGCTGGTCAGAGGTTTCGTCAGGATCCCGGACGAATTTGCCGATTCTTTTTGTCGGATGGTTGACGTAAAAAACAGGCGAACCTTAGGTTGCCAGCGTGTCAACGACCCCCAACGGCGTGCACGCCCTCGTGCGCCGCTCTCATGAGGAGCGGGTGCTGCGCGTGCTCCGCCAGAACGGCGCGCAGAGCCGCAACGAGATCGCGGCCCGGGTCGGCCTGTCACGCACCACGGTCTCCGAGATCACCAGCGATCTGCTCGGCCGGGGTGCCATCCGCGTCGTCGACACCGACGCCGTGGAGCGCGTGGGCAGCGGCCGGCCGGCCGAGCGGCTCGCGCTCGACCCGGCCTCCGGGCAGTACATGGGCGTCGACTTCGGCCATCGCCGGGTGAACGTCCTGGTGGCCGACGCCGCGCACGAGATCATCGCGTCCGGGACCGCGCGCTACGAGGAGTCGGCGCAGTGGCCCGAGCGTCTCGACGCCGGGCTCGCCCTGATCGACCGGCTGAGCGCGGAGACCGGCGTCCACTACGGCGCGCTGCAGGCGATCGGGATCGGCGTCCCGGGATGGGGCGACCGCTCGCGGGCCGACGGCGTCGCGGAGGTGTTCGCCCAGCGCTTCCACGCCGCGGTGACCGTCGACAACAACGTGCGCTTCGCCGGGCTGGCCGAGGCGCTGCACGCCCAGTCGGACTCCGTGCGCGATCTCATCTACCTGCGCCTGTCCGACGGGGTCGGCGGCGGGCTGGTGGTGGGCGGCCAGCTGGTGCGCGGCTCGCGGGGCTTCGCGGGCGAGCTCGGCCACGTGACCGCCGTGGCCGGCGGCGCGCAGTGCCGCTGCGGCAAGCGTGGCTGCGTCGAGACCGTCGCGTCGGCGCCGGCGATCCTCGCGCGGTGCCGGGAGCTCGGCGTGCCCGTGGACACGCTGGAGGACCTGAAGGCCGCGGTGGAGATCGCCCACCCGGTCGTCGACCAGGTGCTCCGCGAGGCCGGCACGACGGTCGGCCGGGTGCTCGGCACGGCGGTCATGACCCTCAACCCGGACGAGATCGTGCTCGGCGGCGAGATCATCCAGATCGCTCCGGCCCTGCTGCGGCAGGTCGCGGACACGGTCACCTACGAGCTGTCGTGGTGGACCGACGCGGCGCCCGTGATCCGCCCCGCCCTGCTGTCGGACGACGGCGGCGCGCGCGGGGCCATCGCGGCCCTGTTCCACGAGTCCCCCCTGCTCGCCGGATACGAAGCGAACGTCACGACGGACGGAGGCCTTTAGTGGCCGTGACCACCGCGGGCGCCACGAGGGACGGCAACGCCCCCGCCCGGCCGCGCAAGAACAGGACCTTCCTGGTCCTCAACATCATCTCGATCGTGGCCGGAATCGCGATCTGGTGGGGGCTGTCCCTGGCGGGACTCCAGTTCCCCACGCCGGGCGAGGTCGTCGCGGCCGCCTGGAAGATGATCAAGGACGGCACGCTCGCCACCGACGTGGGCGCCTCGCTCGGGCGCGTGCTGGCCGGGTTCGCCCTCGGCTCGGTCGCGGCGGTGATCGTCGGCTTCGTCATGGGGTGGTACACCGTGGCCCGCGGCCTGTTCGAGCCGTGGATCCAGTTCTTCCGCACGATCCCGCCGCTGGCGATGCTGCCCCTGGTGCTCGTCCTGATGGGCATCGGTGAAAGCCCCAAGATCTTCGTCATCTTCCTGGCGGCGTTCCTGTCCTGCGTCATCTCCACCTACCAGGGCGTGGTGAACGTGGACAAGACGCTGATCAACGCCGCGCGGGTGCTCGGCGCGGGCGACGGGACCATCTTCGGCCGCGTCGTGGTGCCGGCCTCCACGCCGTTCATCCTCGTGGGCATGCGGGTCGGGCTCGGCTCGGCCTGGGGCACGCTGGTGGCCGCGGAGCTCCTGGCCGCGCAGGCCGGGCTCGGCCACCGGATGCAGAGCGCGCAGCTCTACTACGACCTTCCGACGATCTTCGTCGGCATCATCGCGATCGGTGTCCTCGGCCTGATCATGGACCGGCTGCTCATGATCGCCGGCAACAAGCTGACGGCATGGCAGGAGAACCGATGAGCACTCCCAAGATCTCCGTACGTGGTGTCGAGAAGGTCTTCCCCGTCGGGAGGGAGCCGTTCGTCGCGCTCGGCGGCGTCTCGCTGGACATCGCCGACAACGAGTTCGTGACCGTCGTCGGCCCCTCCGGCTGCGGCAAGAGCACGCTGCTCAACATCCTCGCCGGGCTGGAGCAGCCCACCGGCGGCACCGCGCTGGTGGACGGCAGGCCGGTCACCGGCCCCGGCCCCGAGCGCGGCGTCATCTTCCAGCAGTACGCGTTGTTCCCGTGGCTGACCGTCCGGGAGAACGTCGAGTTCGGCATGCGCACCGCGAAGGTCCCCAAGCAGGACCGGCGGGAGCGCGCCGAGCACTTCATCCGCCTGGTCGGGCTGGAGCAGTTCGCCGACGCGCTGCCCAAGACGCTGTCGGGCGGCATGAAGCAGCGCTGCGCGATCGCCCGGGCGTACGCGGTGAACCCGTCGATCCTGCTCATGGACGAGCCCTTCGGCGCCCTGGACGCGCTGACCCGGGTGCGGCTGCAGGAGCAGCTCCTGGAGACGTGGAGCGAGGAGCGGCGGACGGTCATGTTCATCACCCACGACGTCGACGAGGCGGTGTTCCTCGCCAACCGGGTGGTCGTCATGGCCGCCCGGCCGGGCCGGATCGCCGAGGTCATCGAGGTCGACCTCCCCTATCCGCGGGACGAGGACATGCGGCTGAGCCCCGAGTTCGGGGCGCTGCGCAACCGCGTCTGGCATGCGGTGTACCACCAGCGGCAGATCAAGGAGCCCGCGCAATGAAGAAGACATTCCTGGCCGCCGCGGCGGTCGTCGTGGCGCTGTCGGCGGCCGCCTGCGGGTCGGACGACTCCGGCGACTCGAGCGCCTCGGGCGGCGGCACGACGCACGTGGACTTCGGCTACATCGCCGACTTCAACGGCGCGAGCCTGCTCGCCGTCGCCGACAAGCAGGGCCTGTGGAAGAAGCACGGCCTCGACGCCAAGGTCAGCGTGTTCACCAACGGCCCGCTGCAGATCCAGGCGCTGGGCACCGGCGACCTCGACTTCGGCTACATCGGCCCCGGCGCCATGTGGCTGCCCGCCTCCGGCAAGGCCAAGGTCGTCGCGCTGAACACGCTCGGCAACGCCGACCGGGTCATCGCCCAGGCCGGCATCACCTCGCTGGAGGGCCTGAAGGGCAAGACGATCGGCGTGCCCGAGGGCACCTCCGGCGACATGATCCTCACGCTCGCGCTGAAGAAGGCCGGGCTGACCAAGGACGACGTGAAGATCGTCCCGATGGACGCGTCCACGATCGTGTCGGCGTTCACCTCCAAGCAGATCGACGCGGCCGGCTTCTGGTACCCGGCCATCTCGACGATCAAGAAGACCGTCCCCGACCTGGTCGAGCTGGCCAAGAACGAGGACTTCGCCGACACCGTGTCGTTCCCGACCGCGTTCGTCGGCGGCAACGACGTCGTCGCGGGCGAGAAGGACAAGACCGAGAAGGTCATCGGGGTGCTGCGCGACGCCATCCAGTACCGCAGCGAGCACCTCGACGAGACCGTGGCCGCGACCGCCGAGATGCTGAAGCTCCCGGCCGACCAGGTCAAGGCCGACGCCGCCAACTCCAAGGTGCTGTCGCTCGCCGACCTGGACGGCTACAGCAAGGACGGCACGATCGAGAAGTGGCTGAGCGGGATGGGCGACTACTTCGTCGGCGCCGGCAAGCTGCCCTCGGCCGTGGACCCGAAGACGTACTACACCGGCGACCTGTTCACGGGCGCGGCGAAGTGAACATTCTGTTCCTGATGACCGACCAGCACCGGGCCGACACCCTGGGCGCGTACGGCAACCGCCTCGCGGCCACCCCGGTGCTGGACGAGCTGGCCCGGACCGGGACCAGGTTCGACCGCTGGTACACCCCCACCGCGATCTGCACGCCGGCCCGGGCGAGCCTGCTCACCGGGCAGGCGCCGTTCCGGCACAAGCTGCTCGCCAACCACGAGAGGAACGTCGGCTACATCGAGGACCTGCCCGACGGCCAGTGGGCCTTCTCGGAGGCCCTGCGCGACGCCGGGTACAACTGCGGGCTCATCGGCAAGTGGCACGTCGGCCACCACCGGCGGGCGGCCGACTTCGGGTTCGAAGGGCCGGACCTGCCGGGGTGGCACAACCCCGTGGACCACCCCGACTACCTGGACTATCTCAAGGCGAACGACCTGCCGCCCTACGAGATCCACGACCGCATCCGCGGGACGCTGCCGAACGGCGGGCCGGGCAACCTGCTCGCCGCGCGGCTGCGCCAGCCGGTCGAGGCGACGTTCGAGCACTACCTCGCCACCCGGGCGATCGAGATGCTGGAGCGGTACGCCGCCGACCCGAAGCCGTTCTTCCTGCAGCTCAACTTCTTCGGCCCGCACCTGCCGTACATCGTGCCGGACGAGTACTTCGACATGTTCGACCCCGAACTGGTCGAGCTGCCCAAGTCGATCGCCGAGACCTTCGCCGGCAAGCCGCCGGTGCAGGCCAACTACAGCGCGCACTGGACGTTCGACACCATGCCGCTGGAGGTGACGCGCAAGCTCATCGCGGTCTACTGGGGCTACGTCGCGCTCATCGACATGGAGATCGGGCGGGTCATGGACGCCATGCGGCGCCTCGGCCTGAACGACGACACGGCGGTGTTCTTCACCTGCGACCACGGCGAGTTCACCGGCGCCCACCGGCTGCACGACAAGGGCCCGGCGATGTACGAGGACATTTACCGCACGCCCGGCCTGCTGCGGATCCCGGGCCAGGAGCCCGGGGTCGTCCGTACCGAGTTCGTCAGCCTGCTGGACTGCACGGCGACGATCCTGGAACTGGCCGGGATCGACACCGCCCCGGCGGTCGACTCGCGCAGCCTCGTGCCCCTCGCCTCCACCCACGAGGTGCCGTGGGAGCAGGACATCGTCTGCGAGTTCCACGGGCACCACTTCCCGTACCCGCAGCGGATGATCCGGACCGACCGCTACAAGCTGGTCGTCAACCCCGACTCGACCAACGAGCTGTACGACCTGTTCACCGACCCGGACGAACTGCTCAACGTCTACAACCATCCCGAGATGGCGGAGGTGCGCGGGCGGCTCCTGCGGCGGCTCTACGAGGTGCTGCGCGACCGGGGCGACAACTTCTACCACTGGATGACCTCGATGTACGACGTCGGCGAGGTGTCGTACGACCCCACTCTGAGCGGGCTGGACGAGGCGACCTACCGATGAGCGGGCGCCCGAACATCGTCATGATCCTCACCGACGACCACGCGTCGCACGCGGTCAGCGCGTACGGCTCGGTCGTCAACCGGACGCCGCGGATCGACGAGATCGCGGACCTCGGCGTCCGGTTCGACAACTGCTTCGCGACGAACGCGCTGTGCTCGCCGAGCCGGGCCAGCATCCTGACCGGCACGTATTCGCACGTCAACGGCGTGTCGACGCTGGTCACGCCGATCGACGCGGCGCAGCCGACGTTCGTGAGCCAGTTGAAGGCCGCGGGGTATCGGACGGCGATCGTCGGCAAGTGGCACATGGGGGACGGCCCGGGGCACAACCCCCAGGGGTTCGACTACTGGGACGTGCTGATCGAGCAGGGGGAGTACTTCGACCCCTCGTTCCTGTCGGAGGAGGGCCTGCGGACCGTCCCCGGCTACGCCACGGACCTCATCACGGACATGGCGCTGAGCTGGGCGGATTCACTCGACGGCGACGATCCGTACTGCCTGCTGATCTACCATAAGGCGCCGCACCGCCCGTGGGAGCCCGACGACAAGCACGCCGGGATGTACACCGACCCCATCCCGGTGCCCGCGACGTTCGGCGACGACTACGCGACGCGCTCGTCGTCGGCCCGGCGGGCGGCCATGCGGATCGCCGAGCATCTGAACGCCGAGGACCTCAAGCAGGACCCGCCCGAGGGGCTGTCGTACGAGGAACTGGCGCTGTGGAAGTACCAGCGCTACATGGAGGACTACCTGGCCGTCGTCGCGTCGGTCGACGACAACGTCGGCCGGGTGGTCGACTGGCTGCGCGAGCGCGGCGACTTCGACGACACGCTGCTGATGTACTGCTCCGACCAGGGCTTCTTCCTCGGCGACCACGGGTGGTTCGACAAGCGGTTCATGTACGAGGAGTCGCTGCGGATGCCGCTCGTGCTGAGCTATCCGCGGCGCGTCCCGGCCGGCCAGGCGCACACCGGGATCGTCACCAACGTCGACTTCGCGCAGACCGTGCTGGACGCGGCCGGGGTGCCGCACCACCCCCGGATGCAGGGCCGCAGCTTCCTCGCCGACCTGACCGGCGAGCCGGGCCCGCCGCCGGCGGAGGGCATGTACTACCGCTACTGGGAGCACGACGACGTCTTCCACAAGGCGCCGGCCCACTACGGCTACCGGACCGATCGCTACAAGATCATCTACTTCTACAACGACGGCATGGGCATCCCCGGCACGGGCGCGTTCACCTATCCGGGCGAATGGGAGCTGTACGACCTGGAGGCCGACCCGGAGGAGCTGCGCAACGTCTACGACGACCCGGCCTACCGCGAGATCCGCGAGGAGATGAAGGTCCGCATGTGGCACGCCCAGGCGGCCCTCGGCGACGAGCCGCACCCGAGCCAGCCGGTGCCGGAGGGAATCTGACCATGTCGGGAAGCTGCTGCACGCCCGCCACGCCCGGGCAGCCGCTGGAGCCGGTCCGCTTCACGGCGCACGGGCTCCACGGGATCGAGCAGGTGCGCCTGCCCGGCGGTGAGTTCCGCATGGGGGACGCGACCGGCGACGGCAACCCCGGCGACGGCGAGGGGCCCGTGCACGCGGTCACCGTGGCGCCGTTCTCGATCGACGCCACGACCGTGACGGTCGCGGACTTCGCGGCCTTCGCCGAGGCGACCGGCTACCGCACCGAGGCGGAGGAGTACGGCTTCTCCGCCGTCTTCCACCTGGCGATGCGCGCTCACCCGGACGACGTGATGGGCCCGGCGCCCGGCACGCCCTGGTGGGCCGGCGTGCGCGGCGCCGACTGGCGGCACCCCGCCGGGCGGCTGTCGCAGGCCGAGCCCGACCACCCGGTGGTCCACGTGAGCTGGAACGACGCGATGGCGTACTGCTCCTGGGCGGGCAGGCGGCTGCCGACCGAGGCCGAGTGGGAGTTCGCCTCCCGGGGCGGCCTCGACGGCGCCCGCTACCCCTGGGGAGACGACCTGCACGGTGACCTTCCCGGGGACGATTGGCGGGTCAACATCTGGCAGGGCGTGTTCCCCACGGACAACACCCTGGACGACGGGTATCTCACGACCGCCCCGGTCCGGACGTACGAGCCCAACGCGTACGGGCTGTGGCAGACGGTCGGCAACGTCTGGGAGTGGTGCGCGGACTGGTACGCCCCCGACTACTACGTCTACTCGCCCTCGGCAGACCCGCGCGGCCCGTCGCGCGGCGGTACGCGGGTGCTGCGCGGCGGCTCGTTCCTGTGCCACGACTCCTACTGCAACCGCTACCGCAACTCGGCGCGCTCGTCGAACACCCCCGACTCCTCCATGGCCAACGCCGGCTTCCGCACCGTCGCTCTCTGAAGAAACCGTCGCTCTCTGAAGAAACGGCCTGCGTCACATGGGGAGGCTGCCGGCGGTGCGGAGCGCGCCCCCGGTGTCGAGGCCGAGGCGGGCCGCCCAGGTCAGCGCCTCGGCGAGGGAGGCGTCGTCGTCCGTCAGGCGGGCGGCCGCGAGAGTGGGCGGCGCCTTGCCCTCGTCGAGCAGGGCGGTCCACTGCCGCGCGGTGAGGGCCAGGTAGCGCAGGTCGGGCAGGTCGGCCACGACGGCCAGGTCGCGGACGACGGCCCGGGAGAGGTCGAGGCCGCGCAGGTTCGGGACGGTGCGCAACGGGCCGATCTCGATCGGGGTGGTGGTCCCCAGCTCCAGGGAGGTCAGGTGGCGGTGGCCTTCGAGCGGGGTCAGGTCGCCGCCGTCCAGGGTGACGCGCAGAGACTCGACGGGCAGCCGGCGAACCGGCGCCAGATCCGTGGTGACGGAGCGGTTGAGGTGCAGCAGCCGCAGGTTCGCGGCGCCGGTGAGCGGGGCCAGATCGACCGGGCTCGCCGCGTCGTTGACATGGATGGCCTGGAGGCCGGCCGGGACCTCGCCGGGGATCTCGCCGACGATCCTCTCGGGGTGCCGCCTCGGCTCGGGCTCCAGCAGTTCGATGTCGTCGTCGTGCTTCTCGTAGGCGCCCTGTTCCAGCAGTTCCAGTTGGCGGCCGAGCAGCGAGGTCACGGAGTCGGCGACGTACGACGGACACTCGTCGTAGTCGCGGCCGACGCGGATGACCTGGCCCGGGCGGCCGTTCCCGGCCGGGGCCAGGTCCACCGCCAGGTAGTTGCCGTCCTCACCGCTGGCGAAGGGCACCCAGGCCGGGTGTCCGCCGGCCCGGCGGACGGTGCCGGGCGGATCGGCGTCGAAGACGACCGAGTTCCACCCCAGGTCCCAGCCGAACCAGACCGGTTCGCGCAGGGCGGTGTGGACGGCGACCAGGTCCTCCAGCGCCAGCCAGCCGTTGTCTTGGAACAGGTAGCGGTGCTCGTCGTCGACGGCGTCGCCGTCCGCGATCAGATACAGCGCACGCAGGTCGGCGGGCAGCGGCCGGCCGATGCGGCGCTCCGCCCGGTCGAGTGCGGCGGCCGACGCGGGCGGCGGCAGGGGTTCGGCCCGTCCCAAGATCGCGGCTCGCCGCTCCATGTACGCGCGGAACCGTGTCACCGCCAGGTCCGGATCACCCGCCGGGGCGGCCGGGCTCTCCTCCTGTTCCCAACCGGACGGAGGCAGCCGGTAGCTCGGGTCCAGGACGGCCTGAAAGCCGCCACCCAGTCCACGCAGGTTGGTGATCGCGTCCGCGAACGCGACCAGTTCGTACTCCCCGGACGGCCGGCACACGATCTCAACCGTCGTGGGATCCCAGTCCCGGACCTTCCGCACCGCCTCGCCGAGGCCGCTCAGCTCCGCGAAGAGGCGGGGCAGCGGGTGCGGGAGGGACGTGCCGGGGACGGTGTAGCCGCCGGACAGGGAGGTGCCGCCACTGCCCGCACCGCCTGCCACCACCACCCGCGTCCAGCCCGCCGGCGCACTCGCGACGATCTCCTCGGCGATCCGCTGCGCGGCCTGCTCCACCATGTCTCGCTCCCGTCCCGTGCACTGCCGCCGATCATCGCACCAGGCGACGACAGAATGCGCAGCTCGACCTGGAGTGCTGCGCGAAGACCGGTGGGATGGGCGAAGACCGGTGGGATAGTCGTACGAGGACCCTCCGCCGGACGCGACGGAAGCGGGGGTCGTGAAGCTTTCAGCGGTGTCCCGCTGGGCGGGCAGGTCGGGGACGGCGCTCTCCCGGCGCCCCTGGCCGCCCCTGATCGCCGATGCGATAGTGCGGGTGCCGCTCGCCCTGTGGGCGTCTATCCCGGGAGGATCGCATGCGTACAGTACGGGCTCTACTCGTCTCCGCGGCCCTGGCCGTCGGCCTGGTCTCCGTCGGCACGGCGCCCGCGCACGCCGAGAGCATCCGGTACGCCTACTACTACCAGGCGGACTGCTACAACGGTGGCAACCTCGGCATCCAGTGGGGCTGGTGGACCTCGTTCCGCTGCGAATGGGGAACCGGCGGGGGCAACTTCTGGTTCCTCTACGCCTGACACCGCGAAAAAGGACGCCCCGTACTCGCGTACGGGGCGTCCACGTGTCCGGAAGGGCGTCAGGGCAGGGTGGCGAGGAACGGCTTGACGGTCCTGGAGAAGTTCCAGTTGTTCGAGGCGTCCCAGTTGATCGACCAGGTCATCGCGCCGCGGATGTCCGGGTAGGTCCGCGACGGGACGAACGAGCCGCAGTTTGTGCGCCGAGCCAGGCAGTTCAGCGCGTTGGTGACCGTGGCCGGCGAGACGACGCCGCCGCCCGCCGCGCCGGGGCCCGCGGGCAGGCCGAGGCCGACCTGGTCGGGGCGCAGGCCGTTCTCCAGCTGGATGCACGCCAGCGCGGTCATGAAGTCCACCGACCCCTGGCTGTAGACCCTCTGGTCGCATCCGAGCATCGCGCCGGAGTTGTAGTACTGCATGTTGACGACGGTGAGGATGTCCTTGACGCTCAGCGCGAGCTTGAAATACTCCATGCCGGTCGACTGCATGTCGATGGTCTGCGGAGCCATCATGATGATCAGCCCGGAGCCCGCCTTCGCCCGCAGTTCGCGCAGCGCCTGGGCCATGTAGGTGGCGTTGAGGCCGTTCTCCAGGTCGATGTCGACGCCGTCGAACCCGTAGGTCTGCATGATCGAGTAGACCGAGTTCGCGAACGCCGTGGCCGCCGCCGAACCGGCCACCTGCACGTGGCCCGCCTCCCCGCCGACGCTGAGGATGACCTTCTGGCCGCGCTGCCGCAGCGCCTGCACGTCGGTCTTGAACTGGGCCTCGGTGTAGCCGCCGACGGCGGTGGACAGGCCGGGGTCGAGGGCGAACCTCACCTGGCCCGGCGTGGTGGTCGCCTCGCCGAACGCGATCGCGACCACGTCGTAGTCCCGCGGCACCTGCGACAGCTTGAGCTCGACCGCCGGGTTGACGAAGTTGTGCCAGTAGCCGGTGAGGATGTGCCTGGGCAGCGCCCCGCCCGAGGAGCACCCGGTGGTGGTGCCGGTGACGGCGGCGCTAGCCGCGGACTCGCCCGCAGAGTTGTACGCCCTGACGGTGTAGGTGTGCGTGGTGCAGACGCCGAGCGAGCCGATCGTCGCGGTGGTGCCGGTGACCTGGGCCCGCTGGGTCGTGCCCTCGTAGACGCGGTAGCCCGTCACGGTCCCGCCGGAGGCGGTCCACGACAGTGAGATCGACGTGTCGGTGCTGCCGGTCACGCTGGGGGCGCCGGGCTGCCCGGGGGTGCCGGTGCCCGCGCCGGTCGTGGCCGAGACGGCGGCGCTCGCCGCCGACACGTTGCCCGCCGCGTCCCGTGCCCTGACCGTGTACGTGTACGTGGTGCCCGAGGCCAGGCCGCCGTCGGTGTACGTCGTCCCCGCCACGGTCGTGACGAGCTGCGAGCCACGGTAGACCTGGTAGCCGGTCACGCCGACGTCGTCGGTCGAGGCGTTCCACGCGAGCGACACGCTGCCGGAGGTGGTGCCGGTCACCCGCAGGCCGGCCGGGACGCTCGGAGCCGTGGTGTCGCCGCCCCCGCCCGCGAGCGGCTTCCACAGCGCGGGGACGATGGGCGGCTCCCACCCCGTCAGCGACGTGTGCGCCTGGATGCACTCGTAGTCGGTGCCGTTGTAGGTCACCCGTGTGCCCACGGCGTACCAGGTGTTCGGCGCCCAGGCCGCGTACGCGAGGACGGCGCCGGACCGCGCCGACGCGGGGACGGGGCCGGTCCCGACCCCTGCCAGACAGAGACCCAGCGCGAGCAACAACGCGCTGAGCAGCCGTTTCTTCATCAATGCCGTCCTTCCGGGGTGCCGATCGGCGTCCGCGAGGAGGCGTCGGGTGACACGACGGCCGGTCGCGTGGCCTTCCCTTCGCTTAGGAAAGTTTCCTAATAGTTTTGGCGTGAGCGTAGCCCCGGAAAGACGCCCGTTCAAGACCCTGTGAGGGACGAGGGAACAAGCCGCTGACAGTCGACGAGATCCCCTGCCTCGTCCGCTTCGCCGACAGACGGCCCGACGTCGAACTCGCCGACCTGGGCCGTCTGTACGGCGGAGAGTGAGACCGTTGCCCGGCCTACTTGCCGAAACCGGCGGTCAGACCGCTGAGCAGCTGACGACGGCCGACCGTGTAGAGGATCAGCATCGGCAGGATGGTCAGCACGACGGAGGCGAGCACGGCGGGCACGTTGACGCCGTACGGTCCCCCCTGGAACGCCGCCAGCGCCAGCGGCAGCGTGCGCTTGTCGGGGCTCTGGGTGAGGATCAGCGGCAGCAGGAACCCGTTCCAGACCTGCAGCGCGTTGTAGATCGACACCGTCACCACGGCCGGCCGCGTGAGCGGGAAGGCCAGGCCCCACAGCGTCTTCCACTCGGTCGCGCCGTCGAGCCGCATCGACTCGAACAGCTCCTTCGGCACGTCCCTGATGAAGTTGGACAGCACCAGCACCGACAGCGGGATCGCGAAGGCGATCGACGGCAGGATCAGCGCCGTCAGCGAGTCGTAGAGCTGCATCTTGATGATCAGCAGGTAGACGGGGATCACCGTCGCCTGCAGGGGGATGGCCAGGCCCATGAGGAACAGCGAGTTGACCCCGCGCAGGAAGCGGCTGGCGCCACTGCTCCGGACGATCGCGTACGCCGCCATGAACGAGAACAGCACCGACGGGATCACCGTGCCGATGGCGACGACGATGCTGTTCAGGAAGTACAGCGGGAAGTCCATCTCGATCACGAGCCGGTAGTTGTCCAGCGTCGGATCGGCGGGCGGCGCGAACGGGTTGGTCAAGTAGTAGTTGGACTGCGTCTTCAGACTGGTGACCACGATCCAGTAGATCGGGATGATCACCACGGCCAGCCACAGCCAGCTCACCAGCCCACCCAGCCAGTTCGGGCGCTGCCGGCTCTTCGCCGGATGGCGTCCGTGCGCCCCGGACGTGGCGGGGCGCTTGGCCGCCCTCGAGGTGTGGGTCGTGGTCACGGTCAGACCCCTTCCAACTGACTGGCGTAGGGGTCGCGGCCGCCGATACGGCGTAGCAGCAGCGCCAGAGCGAGGCCCACGAGGACGAGGATGACACCGATCACACAGGCCGCTCCCATGAGGTTGGCCTGGAAGCCGCGCTTGTACATGTCCAGGGCGAGCGCGCGGGTTGCGTCGCCGGGACCGCCCTCGGTCAGCACGAAGATCAGGTCGAAGAAGGTCAGGGAGCCGACGAGCATCAGCGTCGAGGACGTGATGATCGTGTACTTGAGCTGCGGCAGCGTGATGCTGAAGAACATGCGGACGCGCCCCGCCCCGTCCAGCTCCGCGGCCTCGTAGAGCGAACGCGGAATCTGCCGAACGCCGCCCTGGTAGAGGAGCGAGTGGAACGGGATGTACTGCCACGACACCACGAAGATCACGACGCCGAAGGCGAGGCCGGGCTCGCCGAGCCAGTCCTGGGTGAGGAAGTCGAGGCCCAGCCCGGCGCCGAGCCCGAAGTTCGGGTCGAGCAGCGCCTTGAAGGTGATCGCGATGGCCGCGGAGCTGAGCAGCAGCGGGATGAAGTACAGCACCGCGAGCAGCTCGCGGTAGCGCTGGCGGCCCGCCAGGAACACCCCGATCAGGATGCTGGCCGGGGTCTGGAAGGCCCAGGAGAGCAGCATGATCAGGAACGTCACCCATAGCGCGTGGGGCAGGCCGGGGTCGGTGAGTACGGACTTCCAGCTCTCGAGCCCGGTCAGCTGGATCTCGCCCAGCGTGTCCCAGGACGTGAAGCTGAGCAGCAGGACCCCGATGAGCGGAATCAGCGCGAAAACGGCGAAGGCCACCAGGGCCGGCAGGGCCAGCCATGGCAGGACGCCGCCGCCGCGCGTGGCGGCGGCGGACGACGTCCTTCGAGCGGAGATAGCCGACATGTTTACTTACCGATGACCGCGTTCATGTTCGAGGCGAACTGCTGCGGCGTGATCGACAGCTGGAACAGCTTGGCGATGTTGTCGAGCAGCACCTCGGCCGCGGTCGGGCTGAGCGCCTGGTCCCACGACTGGGCGAACACCTTCGCGTTGCTGGCGACGCCGTAGACGAAGTTCAGGAACTCGGCGTCCTTGGAGCCGGCGAACAGCTTGTCGGAGCCCTTGACGATCGGCACGCCGCCGGTCTCGACCCACTGCTTCTGCTCTTCGTCGTCGAGCACGCCGCTGGCGAAGAACTTCTTGGCGATCTCCTTCTCCTCGGGCGTCGCCTTGGAGGAGATCGACAGGTACTGGCCGGGGTTGCCGACGGTGTTGCTCGGGTCGCCCTTGCCGCCGTCGACACCCGGGAAGTTCATCCAGCCGAGGCCGCCGCTGGAGACGATGTCGCCGCCCTGCTCCTGCTGGATGCCGTACGACCAGCTGCCGTGCAGCATCATCGCGGCCTTGCCGGTGTACAGCAGCGCCTGGTCGGCGTTGGAGTCGGCGGTGACGGAGGAGAAGCCCTTGATGAAGCCGTTGGCCTTGATGAGCTCCTGCATCTTGGTCAGGGCCTCGATGGAGGCGGGGTTGTTCCAGGCGTCCTTCTCGCCGTCGAAGACGGCCTGGAACACCTCGGGACCGCCGATGCGGTCGAAGAGGAACTCCAGCCACATCATGTTCGTCCAGCGCGACTGGCCGGCCAGCGAGAAGGGCGCGATCCCCGCGGCGTTGAACTTCTTCACCAGCTCCAGGATGTCGCCGTACGACTGCGGCGGCTGGACGCCGACCTTCTCGAAGACCCTCTTGTTGTAGAACAGCACGATCGGCTGCACGGTCTCGCAGGGCATCGCGTAGATCTTGCCGTCGATCGTCGCGGCGCCGAAGGCGCCGGGGAACAGCCGGTCCTTCACGGCGGCGTTCTCGCCGAACCACGAGGTGAGGTCCTCGACCTGGCCGGCCTGCACGTAGCTGCGCAGACCGCCGCCGCCCCAGCCCCAGATGATGGTGGGCGCCTGGTTCGCGCCGATCGCGGTCTTGATCTTCGTCTTGTACGCGTCGTTCTGGATCGTGGTGATCGCGATCTGGCCGTTGGGGTTGGCCTTGTTGAACCGCTCGACGGCCGCGGTGCGGGGAGCCTCACCGGGCGGGCCCTGGAGGAACCAGTAGCTGGCCTTGCCCCCGCCGCCGCCGTTGCCGCCGGCGGCGCCGCCCGAGGCACCTCCGCCGGACGGAGCCGGGCCGGACGTGCCGCAGGCCGCTAACGCGGCACCGAGGGGGAGGCCCATCGAAAGGCTGAGGAAGTTGCGGCGGGATGGTGTCCTGGACTCCACGCTGATCTCCGTACGTCGAATGCCGAGGCTGGCCGCGGCTCATTGAAAACGACTCGGACGCGGCGAGGGGGGGCGATGTGGATCGGCACCCCGGTGCCACTGTCCACTCCTTCTTGAATTCAGCTCGTTTCGAAACATTTCGACACAAGCCGCGTGGCACGCCAATCTAGATTTGCGGTACCTCAGTGTCAAGAGCGCTCTCACGACCCCTCCAGCTCAGCGTGAGGCGTGTGTAAAGTACCGGCGAACAGGCGTCTACCGGTGTGATCTTGATCAGACTGAAACAACGAGACCGAAATCGCCGCAGACGCCGAAATGTTTCGAAACTTCTTGAGGAGAGCAGATGACGGCCCCAGATCGGACGCACACGGCGGACGGGACGCTCCGGGCGTGGCAGGACCCGGCACTTCCCGTGGCCGACCGGGTCGAGGCCCTCCTCGCGGAAATGACCCTTGAGGAGAAAATCGGCCAGCTCGGCAGCCGGTGGATCGGGAATGACATGCAGCCCGAGCAGGAGGTGGAGCCTGACGGCGCGCACAACGTCGCCCCGATGCAGGACGTTTTCGCCGCCTCCGGAACGGTGCCGATCGAGGAGGCGGCACGTCACGGTCTCGGGCATCTGACGCGGGTTTTCGGCAGCACTCCGGTGACCGCGGCGCAGGGCGCGGCGGAGGTCGTGCGGCTGCAGCAGGAGGTGGTGAAGCACTCCCGCCTCGGCATCCCGGCGCTGGTTCACGAGGAGTGCCTGACCGGTTTCACCACTTATGGAGCGACCGTCTACCCGGCTGCCATCGCCTGGGGTGCGACGTTCGACCCCGAACTGGTGGAGCGGATGGCCTCCGCCATCGGGCGGGACATGCGCGGCGTGGGCGTCCACCAGGGACTGTCGCCGGTGCTGGACGTGGTGCGCGACTACCGCTGGGGCCGGGTCGAGGAGACGATCGGCGAGGATCCGTACCTCGTCGCGACGCTCGGCGCCGCCTACGTGCGCGGCCTGGAGCGCGCCGGGGTCATCGCCACGCTCAAGCACTTCGCCGGCTACTCCGCCTCCCGCGCGGCCCGCAACCACGGCCCGGTGCCCATGGGCAGGCGCGAGCTGATGGACATGATCCTGCCGACGTTCGAGACCGCCATCGCCGAGGGCGGCGCCCGTTCGGTCATGAACTCCTACTCCGACGTGGACGGCGTCCCCGCCGCCGCCGACCCGTGGCTGCTGACCGAGGTGCTGCGCGACGAGTGGGGGTTCACCGGGACGGTCGTGTCGGACTACTGGGCGATCGCGTTCCTCGCGAAGATGCACCAGGTCGCCGCGGACCACGAGGAGGCCGGGGTGCTCGCGCTGACCGCGGGCCTCGACGTCGAACTGCCCGACACGCTCGGCTTCGGCCAGCACCTGGCCGAGCGGGTGCGGCGGGGTGAGCTGCCGGAGTCGCTGATCGACCGGGCCGCGCGCCGCCTGCTCACGCAGAAGGTGGAGCTCGGGCTGCTCGACCCGGACTGGACGCCGGAGAAGTCGGTGGCCGGCGCGGACGCCGTGGACCTCGACTCGCCGGGCAACCGGGCGCTGGCCCGGGAGCTGGCCGAGCGGTCGATCGTGCTGCTCGACGCCGGAACCGCGCTGCCGCTGCTGGACGAGGGGCGGACCGGACCGCGGCGGCTGGCGGTGGTCGGGCCCTGCGCCGACGACCCCCGCACGTTCATGGGCTGCTACGCCTTCCCCAACCATGTGCTGCCCCGCTACCCCGGGCTCGGGCTGGGCCTGGAGGCCCCCAGCCTGCTCGACGCGCTGCGGGCCGAGCTGCCGGACGCCGAGATCGTCCACGAGCGGGGCTGCGACTGGCGGGACGAGGACCGCTCCGGCTTCGACGCCGCGATCCGGGCGGCTCGCGAGTCCGACCTGTGCGTGGCCGTCGTCGGCGACCTGGCCGGGCTGTTCGGCAACGGCACCTCCGGCGAGGGCTGCGACGTCGAGGACCTGCGGCTGCCCGGGGCGCAGGAGGACCTGCTGATCGAGCTGGCCGCCACCGGGACGCCCGTCGTGGTGGTCGTCGTGTCGGGCCGGCCGTACGCGCTGGGGCGGGTGCGCGACCGGGCCGCCGCGCTCGTCCAGGCGTTCATGCCGGGAGAGGAGGGCGGGGCGGCCGTCGCCGGCGTCCTGTCCGGCCGGGTGCAGCCCAGCGGGAAGCTGCCGGTGCAGATCCCGCGGACCCCGGGCGGACAGCCGGGCACCTACCTGCAGCCGCCGCTCGGCTCCGACAGCCACGGCATCAGCAACCTCGACCCGACGCCGCTGTTCCCGTTCGGCCACGGCACGTCCTACACGACGTTCGAGGTCGACGACCTGGAGATCAGCGGCGACGAGGTGCCCACCGACGGGGAGTTCACCGTGTCGGTGCGCGTGCGCAACACCGGCGGCCGGGCGGGCGAGGAGGTCGTCCAGCTCTACCTGCACGACGTGCTCGCCCAGGTGACCCGGCCGGTGCGGCAGCTCGCCGGGTTCGCCCGGGTGCGCCTGGAGCCCGGCGAGAGCGCGCGGGCTACCTTCACGGTGCACGCGGACAGGACCGCCTTCACCGGCCGCGACCTGCGCCGCATCGTCGAGCCCGGAGACGTCGAGGTGTTCGTCGGCACCTCCGCGTCGGACCTGCCGTGCCGGGGCCGTGTACGGCTGACCGGCCCGCTGCGCCACGTCGGCCGCGGCCGGCGGCTGGTCACCCCCGCGGAGGTACGCCCGGCGGCGGGTCCCGAGCAGGGAGGAACAGATGCCGCCCAGTCGTAGGCGGGCCACTCTCGCCACGGTCGCGGCCTCCGCGGGGGTGTCGGTCGCGACCGTGTCGAAGGTGCTGAACGGCCGCAGCGACGTCGCGCCGGAGACCCGTTCCCTGGTGCTGTCGCTGCTGGAGCAGCACGACTACGTCGCGCCGCCGCAGCGCCGGGGCGAGCCCGCGCCCGACACGATCGAGGTGGAGTTCGACGCGGACCTCAACGCGTACTCCACCGAGATCGTCCAGGGTGCGGTGCAGGCCGGGGCCGATCTCGACGTGGCGGTCGTGGTGAGCATCCGGCGCAACGCCGACCGCACCGCGGGGTGGGCGCGCGACCTGGTCGCGGCCGGACGGCGGGCGCTGGTCGCCGTCACCGGCGAACTGACCTCCGGGCAGCTCGCCGCGCTGGCCCGGGCGCGGCTGCCCCTGGTCGTGATCGACCCGCTGAACCTGCCGCGGACCCGGGTGATCAGCGTCGGCTCGACGAACTTCGCCGGTGGCCTGGCCGCGACGCAGCACCTGCTCGCGCTGGGGCACCGGCGTGTCGCCTACCTGGGCGGCCCGACCACCGCGACCTGCAACCAGGCGCGGTTGCACGGCTACCGGGCCGCCATGGAGGCCGGGGACGCGCCCGTCCTGCCCGGGTACGTACGGACGGGACACTTCCACTACCACGACGGCCTGACGGGCGGGGCCGCGCTGCTGGACCTGCCCGAGGCGCCCACGGCGGTCTTCGCGGGTTGTGACGACATCGCGCTCGGCGTGCTGGAGGCGGCCAGGGAGCGGGGGCTGCGTGTGCCGGAGGACCTGAGCATCGTCGGTTTCGACGACACCCAGATCGCCCGGATGGCCTCACCGCCCCTGACCACCGTGCGGCAGCCGCTGCGGGAGATGGGGGCCGTCGCGGTGCGTACGGCGCTGCGCCTGGCGGCCGGGGAACGGATCGAGTCCCACCACGTCGAGCTCGCCACGGAGCTCGTGGTGCGCGGCTCGACCGCCCCCGCCGCTCCCATGGGCCGGTAGGCCCGGCGAGGCGATCACCCGGCCCGGTTCTCACCGCGGCCGCGTTCCGCCCGCGTGGCCGCGCGAATAGGCTTGTATCGCGCCCGCCACCTGCGGGAACGGGGGGCCTGCCCAACTCGGGGAGGCGATATGGCCGAACAGGCACTACCACTCGCCACGCACCGGCGAATGCGCACGCACGACGTCGACGAGGCCCGTACGCGGGTCGGTGCCGAACTCGGCGTCCACGGGCTGCGCCCGGTGGACCCGGGCATCCGGCTCGACGCCTGCCTCAACGGACTGACCTTCGACGGGGTCGCGCTCTACTCGCTCGGCTACGGCACGGAGGTGCTGATCACGCCGCAGCCGCTGGACGAACACCTGCTCGTCGAGATCCCTCTGGTCGGCGCCGCCGAGGTGTGCCACGGCCGCGAACGGATCGTGTCGACGCCCGAGTTCGCCTCCGTACTGTCGCTGACGCGGCCCGTGTCCATGCGCTGGGCCTCCGGGCATGCTCAGCTGGTCGCCCGATTCGACCGGGCCACGATCGAGGCCCACCTCGGCAAGCTCATGGGGCGGACGCCGCGCAGGCCGCTCACCTTCTCCCTCGGCATGGACCTGACCCGGCCTCCCGCACGGTCCTGGCTGTCGGTCGTCGACCTGCTGAGGCGGGAGGCGGAGACCGGCGGCGCCATGCTGGAGCAGCCCGTCGCGGTCAGGCAGCTGGAGGGGCTGCTGATGACGCAGTTGCTGCTGGCCCAGCCCAGCAACTACAGCGAGGCGTTGACGGAGGGTCAGTCCCGTGTCGCGCCGACGGCCGTGCGGCGGGCCGTGGACCTGATCGAGGCGCACGCCGCGGAGCCGCTCACCGTGGAGGAGATCGCCGAGGCCGTGGGCGTCGGCGCGCGGGCGCTTCAGGAGGGCTTCCGGCGCCATCTGGAGACGACGCCCATGAGATACCTGCGGGAGGTGCGCCTCGAGCGGGTCCATGCCGAACTCACGGTGCGAGACCCGGGCACCACCATGGTCACCGACGTCGCCTATCGCTGGGGGTTCGCCCACCTGGGACGGTTCGCCCTCGCCTATCGCCGGCGTTTCGGGGAGTCTCCCTCGGAGACCCTGCGTCGCTGAAGGCGGACGTACGGCTCAGCGGGCCGGCAGGTCCGCCCACCACGTGGTGGCGCCGGAGGAACGGGTCAGGGAGCCGTGCCGGATGGCGAGGGCGTCGACGACGACGCCGCCGCGCCCGCTCTCGTCCGGAGACGGCTCGGTCCCCGGCCACACCGGCGCCGACCCGGCGTCGGTGACCTCGACCCGGATGACCGGGCGGTCGCCGTCGGCGTAGACGAAGAGCCGGAGCTCGGCCGGCGGCATGGCGTGGAGGACGGCGTTGGTGACCATCTCGGAGATCACCAGAATGGCCTCCTGCGCGGCGGGCTCAGGCGTTCCCCAGGCCGCCAGCACGCCGAGCGCACGTCGCCGCACGCCGCTGACCGCCTGAGGAGAGTGCGGCACCGGACACGTGTACACGGAAGTGACCGCCTCGGCTGCGGAGGCGTCCATACGGTCCATGGTCTGCGCGTTCATCGTGTAGTGCTCCTTGGTCACCATCGGGCGGAACTCACGTGGAGAAGCGCTCCTACGCTCCGCACGCGGCACGCCATACGGTCGGAAAGAGCGTCACTTATCGCAGGCTATGCGGGCCGGCCGAGGGCCCGCTATCCCCAAGGCGAGGGCGGGTATCCGTATAACGCACCATTACCCGGGCGCCGCGCGGACGGCCGCGGCCTTAGGGGCGTCGGCCCGCTGGCGGCGGAGCTGCTCGGCGAACTCCCTGGCCATCGCGAGCTGCTCGCGCAGCCTGTCGGCGCGTTCGGCCACCGCCTTCTCGAACAGCCGCAACCGGGCGAGCAGACCGGCGTCGTCGTCGCCACGGGTGAGCCGGTCGGTGATCTCCAGCAGGTCGCGCATCTCCTCCAGCGTGAACCCCAGCGGCTTCATCCGCTTGATCAGCGCCAGGCGCTGCACGTCCTCCTCGCTGTAGAGGCGGAAGCCCCCCTGCGTGCGGGCGGGCACGATCAGGCCGACCTCCTCGTAGTGGCGGATGGTGCGCAGGGACAGTCCGAGCCGTTCGGCGACCTCGCCGATCCGCACCAGACCTTCAGGCATCGCTCCGCTCACCCTTCCTGCCCCCGCGGTCGCCGCGCGTGCGCGGTGCCGCCGTCTCCCCTCGCGTGAGGGATCTGTTCCGCTGCACAGCCCGCTGAACGCCTCGGTGACCATACCTCTCGCCGGGAGTTCGCGTGCCGCATCCCACCGCGACGGCGCGCCCGGCGAGGGGGAAGGGCCGGGCGGGCCGTGCGGTGGCGTTGACGCCTGCGATGGGCGGCACGCGGCGAAGCGGAGTCCCACCGCAAGCGGGGCAGACTCTACTCTCACGGAAGGTTAGAGAGCAATGACGGCCGTGACCGGGGATGAGCGTCCCGGTCAGTAGGCGCTGGGCCGCGGTCTCTCGACGTTCCAGGTCACCGTGCCGTCCGCCTGGACGCACCGTCGGCGGACCCGGGTGACCAGTTGGGTCGGCACTTGGAGCGCCGCCACCCAGGACCCGTTCCTGCTCCTCTCGAAACAGACGTTGTCGCCGTTGACGACGACGCGGTCGGCCGTGAGGGTGCGCTGAAACCCGCTGTACATCCTGACGCGGTAGACGGACATCGTCCTCCCTCTTCGCGTGCGGTCTCCGGTACCGGCGGACCGCCGCGGAGGAAGCTCCCGTGCGGGCCGCCCTGGATCCCCGGCCTCCCGGTGGCCACGACGCGGGGCGTGGGGTGCCGCGGCACGGCGGCGCGTCGGCCGGGAGAACCACGTGACCAGCATCACCCTACTCTGACGTCAGAGTAGGCGAATCCCGAGAGCCAGGCCCCGGGGAAGGTGGCCGCGCTAGCGCTTCCGGCGTTCCGCGTCGGCGGCCGCCCGGCCGTTCAAGGCGTCGGTCATCCGCTCCAGGTGGCCCAGCAGGAGCTCGGCCTGCTCCGCGTCGAGGTGGGCGGTCATCCGCCGTTCGATCTCGAGCACGTCGCCGCGCGCGGCGCCGAGCCGGGCTCTGCCTTCCGCCGTGAGTGTGGTGGGCAGGGCTCTGCCCTGCGGCGCGGACGCCGGCCGTTCGACCAGTCCGGCGTCCTCCAGGTTGCGGAGCAGCACGTTCATCGACTGCCGGGTGACGAAGGCGCCCCTGGCCAGCTCGGCGTTGGACAGTCCGGGCCGCTGGTCGAGCAGTTCCAGGCAGGCGTACTGCGGAGTGGTCAGGTCGTGGCGGCGCAGCGCGGCGTCCATGGCCGAGCGCAGCGCCGCCTGAACCCTCTTCAGCTGGTAGCCCACCAGGCGGCCGAGGTCCGTGCCGTCGCTCTCTTGCTCCATGTCAGCATTCTGACATACAGTCTTATGTCAAATCCCTGACATTGGAGGAATCATGACCGTCACCGGAGTGGACTTCGTGGCGTTGCAGGTGCGCGACCTGGAGGCCGCGGCCGCGTTCTACGAGAAGCGCCTCGGGCTGCGGCGCGACCCCGCCGGCCCGCCGCACGCCGTGGTGTTCGCCACCACGCCCATCCCGTTCGCGGTGCGCGAGCCGCTGCCCGGCGTCGACCTGGAGGCGGCCCCGCGTCCCGGCCTCGGGGTGGCGCTGTGGTTAAAAGCGGACGACGCCCAGCGGCTCCACGACGAGCTCGCCGCGGCCGGGGTGCCGATCGTGTCCGCGCCGGTCGACGGGCCGTTCGGCCGGACGTTCTCCTTCAGCGACCCCGACGGGTACGCGGTCACCGTCCACGACAGGTGAACGGGGGCCACGCGGGACGTGACGGGCGTTCAGCCCGCCGCCGCCCCGCGTGGCCCCCGTAGCGCACTCTCCCGCTCTCGCCTACCCCGGGAATCCGATCCCATGCACGGCCGGACATGCCGGTGCCCACCCCCAGGGGGCTGGGGGTGGGCACCGGAGTCGATGGGGGTTACTTGAGGATCGGGAGGCGGCGGACCAGCGGGGTGGCGGCCCAGACCCTGCCGAGTCCGAGGGTGGTGCCGGCGCCGGCCAGGGTCAGGCCGATCAGGACGATGGCGTA
>NZ_JABBXA010000019.1 GCF_014161445.1 Microbispora sp. H13382 | reverse complement strand
CAGTCATCGATCTTGACGTACAGTGCGGTGAGAAGGGTGTTGATGTCTGTCGTCACAAACGGATCATCGACACCCTTCGCCCTTCCCCACAGTCCGCCTCAAAGCGACTTAGGACTTACTCGTCTAGGTGTCGCCCCCCTCGTATCAGGACGGCGGCGAGCAGCGCCGCCAAGGTCGTGGTAGTCCTGATCCGGTGTCGATCACGGATGAGGAACTGGCCCTGACGGCGGCGCAAGCCGGAGCCGCCGTCGTGCGCGCCATGTACGGGACGTCGCTGACGCGCTTCGCGAAGTCCGCGGGCGACTTCGCCACCGCTGCGGACATCGAGGCGGAGAAGGCCATCCTCGACGTCATCCGCGCGGCACGTCCGGACGACGCCGTGACCGGGGAGGAGAGCGGACGCACCGGCCGGGACGGCGCGGAGCGCATGTGGCTGGTCGATCCTCTGTGCGGCACGCTGAACTACGCCGCGCGCAGCATGCTCGTCGCGGTGAACGTCGCCCTGCGTGTGGGTTCCGCCATCACGGCCGCGGCCTGTGCCGACCCGTTCGCCGGCGAGGTGTTCTGGACCGACGGCGCCCGCGCGTACGTCCGCCGCGAAGGCGCGGACGAGCCGCTCACCCCGTCGGCCGATACGCGGCTGGTGGACGTCAACCTCGACCCGCCGTTCCCGAACGCGCCGGCCTTCCACGCCGCCCGCCTCCTCGCCGAGCCGGGCTTCGCCGCGCGTTTCCGCCCCCGGGTCGTCTCCACCACCCTGGCGGTGACGTGGGTCGCCGCAGGTCGCCGCGCTGCCTACGTCACCGACGGGTACCTGCGCGACAGCGTGCACTTCGCGAGCGGGATCGCGCTGTGCCGGGCCGCCGGATGCGTGGTGACCGGCATCCACGGCGAGCCACTGCACACCGGCGCCGGCGGGCTCGTCGTGGCGGCCGACCGGGAGACGCACAGCGCGCTGCTGGAGATCATCGCCCGCGCCGATCGGTGAGCACGGTCAGGCGGCCGTTGCCGGAGTGGTCGCGGGGGTGAGGTCAGCAGGGCCGCGCCCATGCCCACGAGCGCGGCGACCGGCGGGGCCAGCGCGACCGTGTAGTACGCGTACCTTCTCCTGTGCCCGGACCAGGCAGTACGCCGCCAGCGTGAGCAGCAGCACCAGCAGCGCGTCGGGGTTGTCGAAGCGGAACATCAGCACGGCCACCGGGGTCAGCGCCATGACCGTGCCCGCGAGCAGCGCCGCCCGGACGGGGAAGCGGCGGCGGACGGTGGCGTACGGCACGCCCACGGCGGCCATGCCCATCAGCGCCTGGGGGACCAGGATGCTCCAGGAGTTCAGCCCGAAGATCCGCACGCTGAGGACCATCGGCCACAGTGCGGCGGGCGTCTTGTCCACGGTGATGGCGCCGGCCGCGTCGGAGGCGCCGAAGAAGAAGGCCGTCCAGCTCTCGCTGCCCGCCTCTTCGTGAAGATCCGATGAAGGAACCCGCCGGCGTGCCGGTGGCTCAGATGCTTTCGGGCTTGCCCTCGTCCACCGGGTAGGTCTTCTCCCACGAGGCGCCGCAGTGGCAGCTGCTGTGCTCCAGCAGCTGTCCGTCCTCGGTGACGGCGTAACCGTCGGTGAGCCGGACGTGAACGTGCACGCTCATGGGGCCGCCTTTGTCCTCGGTGGGTCCTGGCCCGGGCACTACCCGAGCCGGTAAGGGCATAGAGAACTATGTAATGATTTGACCGATTTGAGCAAGGCGAACGCGTCGCGGGTTCGTAACGACCTCAGCGAAAACCTGCGATTGGACGGCTTGAGGCCGAATTCGGAGGATAGGACCCAGAACTCTGATCTGTGTCTAGAAGGGGGATCTTCCATGCGGACTCGCCGCATCGGCGACGTGCAGGTCGGCGCGATCGGTCTCGGGGGCATGCCGATGTCCATCGAGGGGCGTCCCGACGAGCAGCGCTCCATCGCGACCATCCACGCGGCGCTGGACGCCGGGGTGACGCTGATCGACACGGCCGACGCCTATCACCTGCACGCGGACGAGGTGGGCCACAACGAGCTGCTCATCGCCAAGGCTCTGGCGAGCTACGACGGGGACACCTCGGACGTGCTGGTCGCCACCAAGGGCGGGCACCTGCGCCCGGGTGACGGCTCGTGGACGCTCAACGGCTCGCCCGACTATCTCAAGCAGGCCTGCGACGCCTCGCTCAAGCGGCTGGGCGTCGACGCGATCGGCCTCTACCAGTTCCACCGGCCCGACCCGCGGGTGCCGTACGAGGAGTCGGTCGGCGCGATCCGCGACCTGCTGGACGCGGGCAAGATCCGCTACGCCGGCATCTCCAACGCGAACCCCGAGCAGATCCGCCGGGCGGGCGACATCCTCGGCGGCCGTCTGGTCGGCGTGCAGAACCAGTTCTCCCCGTCCTTCCGGTCCAGCGAGCCGGAGCTGGAGCTGTGCGCGGAGATGGGCATCGCGTTCCTGCCCTGGAGCCCGCTCGGCGGCATCTCCCGGGCGGGCGAGCTGGGCTCGCGCTTCGCGCCGTTCGCCGAGGTGGCGCGGGCCCACAACGTGAGCCCGCAGCAGGTGTGCCTGGCCTGGATGCTGGCCAAGGCGCCGGTGGTCATCCCGATCCCCGGCTCGTCGCGGCCGGAGACGATCCTCGACTCGGTCAAGGCGGCAGACCTGGAGCTGTCGCCCGAGGAGCTGTCCAGGCTCGACGCCGCGGGCTGAGGATCACCTCACTCGTCCGCCGCCCAGTGACGGTGCCGGGCCGCCGCGGCCAGCGCGGCGGCCCGCGCCGCCTCGGTCGGCGTGAACGGCAGATCCGGCCGCCGCGCCACCAACGCGGCGCCCGCGTGCACGGGAATGGTCATCACGGCCGGTCCCTCCTCAAGAGCAGGCTCGCCGGGCTCGTGCCACCCGACCTCGGCCGTGCGCAGCAGCTCGGTCATGGCCGCGACCAGTTCTCCTGGGTCGTCGCGTACGCGCTGACCCAGCAGCAGCGCCTGGATGCCGGGGTCGATGAGGTCCCTGACCTGGGCGGGCACGACGACGGCGGCCACCCCGCCGGCCCGGTCGACCGCGCGCCACAGGTCGAGGGGCGTGAGCGTGGCCGGGGCCTCGACGATGAACTCGTCCAGCGCGTCGCAGTTTCCCGTCGTCATCGCCGCGCTGCCCGCTGGAGCGATCTGCAGGGCGAGGATGTTGCAGTGCAGCCGGGCGAACGCCCCGGCGAGCGCGGCGAGGCGGCCGGGGCGCTCGGCGACCCCGGCCCGCACCCGCCACAGGCTCGTGGGCTGCTCCGCCCTGACGCGGGCGCGCGGCCGTACGGCTCCCGTGGCCGACAGCCGCCGGTGCGCGGCGGAGCCGAGGATCAGTGCCAGGCCGAGGCCGACGAGGACCACCGGGCCGGGGTCCCGATGGCCGAGCAGGGTGGTGATCACGTGGGCGAGGCCGACGGCGAGGAAGAGCGCGGCCAGCTCCGCGATCTCCCGGCGCCAGGATCGGACCCCGTGGGGGATATGCGGGCCGGGAGACGCGTGCCCGCCCCCGTCGGCGGCATTTCTCGGTTCGCTCATATCCGGAAGTCTGACCAGGCGTTGTTACATGGTCACGGTCCGTGGAATGTCGCCCGCATTAATCCGCTTTCACACGGCCGCCGTTCTCGCGGCCAGATCATCCGCACAAAGGTCAGCCCGTCCTGACCCACAGGCAGAACGGGTGCCCGGCCGGATCGAGGTAGACCCGCACGTCGTCCTGCGGCTGGTATTCGGCGAGGGTCGCGCCCGCCTCGGCGGCGTGGGCGCCGGCCGTGTCGAGGTCGTCCACCTCGATGTCCAGGTGGAGCATCATCTGCTGCTCCCCGGGCTCCGCGGGCCATACGGGCCGCTGGTAGAGCTTCTCGGTCTGGAACGACAGGCCCGTCCCGCCGCCGGGCGGGCGCAGCGTCACCCATCCGGGCTCGTCGTCGTCGATCGGCCAGCCCAGCAGCCGCTGGTAGAAGACCGCCAGTTCGCGTGCGTCGGGTGCGTCGAGCACCGCCGCCGTCAGGGTCAGGCGTGGGGTCATGCGTCCTCCCGAGATCGTCACCGTGCCGCTGCCCCGTTGCCCGTGGACGAATCTCGGGGGATGATCTTCAAGGCCATCGAATCCGTGGGAGCGATCCCATCGGCGAGGAGCGACGCATGGACGACTTCGGACGCGCACCGGCGGGCATCGATCCCTCCGTCCCCAGCGTGGCCCGGATGTACGACTACTACCTGGGCGGCAAGGACAACTTCCCGGCCGACCGGGAGGCCGCGGAGAAGATGCTCGCCATCGGCCGGCAGATGGGCAACGACGGGCGGGAGATCGCCCGGGAGAACCGCGGCTTCCTCGGCCGGGCCGTACGGCACCTGGCCCGGTCGGGCGTCACCCAGTTCGTCGACATCGGCGCCGGACTGCCGACGCAGGAGAACGTCCACCAGGTCGCGCAGCGGTACGCCCCGGGATCGCGGGTCGTGTACGTCGACAACGACCCCGTCGTCCTGGTCCACGCGCGGGCGCTGCTGGCCGACAACCAGGACACGACGGTCGTGAGCGGTGACCTGCGCGATCCCGGCGCCATCTTCGACGACCCGGCGGTGCGGGCCCACATCGACTTCACCCGGCCGTTCGCCGTCCTCCTGGTCTCGGTGCTGCACTTCGTGACCGAGGACGAGGCGGCCGACCGCATCGTGGCGGAGATACGCGAACGGCTGGTCCCGGGCGGCCACCTGGTGCTGTCGCACATCTACAGGGGCGACGTCCAGGAGGAGGTCGTCGAGGCGAGCAAGCAGGTCTACTCGGCCACCTCCTCCGGCGGGCTGGCGGGCCGGTCGCTGGCGCGGATCACGTCCTACTTCGACGGGCTGGAGATCCTGGAGCCCGGCCTGGTCCCCGTGCAGGCGTGGCGGCCCGACGTCCCCTGGGACGTGCCGACGGACCCGGGCGACTCCGGCATCGTGGGAGCCGTCGGCCGCAAACCCTGAGCGGCCTACCGCAGGGCGCGGGTGAGCACGTCGAGGGTGATCTCGATGATCTCGTCCGCGTCCACGGGCTCCGCATCATGCGCCGCCGCGTCGGGTATGAGGCGGCGGGCCCCCGCCCGGAGCACGCCCCACGCCAGCTCGGCCCGCAGCGCGGGGTGGTCGGCCCCGGCCTCGCGCAGCGCGTCGGCGAGCGGCGTGATCAGCTCGCCGTGCAGCTCGTCCAGCCGGAGCCGGCACTCGCCCGGCAGTCCGATCGCCTGCAGGGCCGGGATCAGCGCGTAGTCGGGGCTGCCGACGAAGTCCAGCGCGGCCCTGCCGTACGCGCGGATCCTGGCGGGCAGCGAGCCGTCCGGCGCGGCGGTGGGCGCGATGGCGTCGCGCAGCCGGGCCGACCAGCGGGGGAGGGCGTCCTCCACGAGCTGCGCCAGGATGTCGGCGGTGGAGGCGAAGTAGCGGTAGACGCTGGAGCGGGCCAGGCCGATCCGGGCGCCGACGGCCGCCGGGGTGAGCGCGTGCACGCCCTCGGCGGCCAGGATCTCCCGCGCCGCCTCCAGCAGGGCGGCGTGCTGGTTGGCCCGGTGATCCGCGACGGTCGCCGCGCTGATCCTCGGCATCTCCCCCTCCAGGGCTCCTACAGGTCCGGGTCGCGACCTCCAGTATCCGGCCCGCCCGCCGCGACCCGCTCCGGCGCCTCGTCCCGCACGACCGGTGTGCGGGGGAGCAGGAGGGTGACGCCGACTCCGGCCAGCAGCGCCAGCGCCGTGATGAACGTGACCCTGCGGGTGGCCTCCGAGGCCGCCTCGACCGCCGCCGCGTGGATCGCCGGGTCGCGCAGCGCGGGGATGGCGGCGCCGGCGCTCTCCTCGACCATGCGGGCCGTGCTCGTGCGCACCTGTTCCGGCCGGTCGGCGAGCCCCCGCTCGACCGCGGAGCCGAGCCCGGACACCAGCACCCCGCCCAGGACGGCGATTCCCAGCGCCGCGCCGAGCTGGCGGACCGTGCTCTGGAGGGCGGACGCGCCACCGGACAGACGGGCCGGCACGTCGGCCATGAGGACGCCGGTGAGCTGAGCCGTGGCGAAGCCGATGCCCGCGCCGTAGAGGAGCAGCCACGGCACGGGCCGCCAGGGGCCCATGTCCGGAGACAGGGACAGGCCGATCCCGGCCGCGCCGACTGCCTCCATGCCAAGGCCGATCCGCACGATGGCCCGGGGGGACAACTTCTTCGACAGCGGGGGGACCAGTCCGCCCGCGAGGAAGGTGCCGAGGGCCAGCGCGGCGATGACGAGCCCCGCGCGGAAGGCTGTGTAGCCGAGCGCGGACTGCAGGAAGAGCGGCAGCACGAGGATCATGCCGAACTCGCCGAGCGCCACGATCACCGCGGCCATCGCGCCGTAGCGGAAGCTCGGCAGCTCGAACAGCGTCAGGTCCACGAGCACGGGCCGCCCGGCGCGCTCGCGCCGCCGTTCGCGCAAGACGAGGGCGACCAGCGCGAGGATGCCGACGCCGAAGGCGAACGGCACGGGGGAGACGCTCTCGAACCGCAGGCCGAACAGGTCGGCGGTCCGCCGCGGCTCCCACCAGCCGTACTTCTGGCCCTCGATCAGGGCGAAGACGACGCCGGTCGTGCCGAGTACGGCGAGGACGAGCCCGGTCAGGTCGCCGCCGGCCGCGTGGCCGTCGCGCGACTCGGGCACCCGCAGCGAGCCGAGCAGGAGCAGCGCGCCGATGGGCAGGTTGATCCAGAACGCGGCCCGCCAGCCGTGGTCGGTGACCAGCCAGCCTCCCACCAGTGGGCCGACGGCGGCCATGCCGCCGATGATGGAGCCCCACACCGCAAAGGCGATCACTCGCTGGCGGCCCGCGTAGACGCGGTTGACGATCGCGAGGGTCATCGGGACGGCCATCGCCGCCCCCGCCCCCTGCACGGCCCGGACGCCGATGAGCATGGGCCCGTTCACCGACATCGCCGCCAGCACGCTCGCCAGCAGGAAGACCGCGACACCCAGGGCGAACAGGCGGCGTCTGCCGTACCGGTCACCGGCACGGCCGAACGGGATGAGCAGTGCCGCGAACATCAGCGAGTAGATCGAGTTGACCCACTCCACGTCGGTGGCGCCGAGGCCGAGGTCGGCGATGATCGCGGGCACCGCCACGTTCACGATCGTGGCGTCGACGACGACCATCGACACGCCGGTGGCGAGTACGACCAGGGGGAGCCAGCTCTGGCGCGAGTTTGGCGACGACATGTCGCGAACTATAGCAACGCTGTGTCGCCAAACTCCTCACGAGGTGGCGCGGCGGGCGCGGGCGCGGCGTTTGCCCTCGTGCATGGCCTGGACGCGGGCGACCGGGATCGTGTGGCCTTCCTCGATCAGGTCGCGGGGCAGCCGCTGGGGCTCCGGCATGAGCACGGCCCAGGGGTCGCTCTCGCGCAGCAGGCCCGCCGCCGTGCGCACGGTGAAGTCGCCGGGCGTGACCCGGTCCAGGTCGTCCCAGGCGACCGGGAACGACACCGGGACGCCGGGCCGTACGCGCGGGCTGTAGGCGGCGACCACGGTCGCGCCGCCCGACCGGGTCGAATCGACGAACACCCTGTCCCCCCGGTCCTCCCGGATGAACGCCGTCGTGGCGAGGGCGGGGTCGAGGCGTTCCGCGCGTACGCCCAGCGCGCGGGTGGCGGCGGCGACGTCCTCCGTGGTGTGCGCCTCCAGCGGGACGAACACGTGCAGGCCCTTCGCGCCGCTGGTCTTCACCGCCCCGGCCAGGCCGGCGTCGGCCAGCGCCCGGCCGACCAGGCGGGCGGCGGCGACGGCCTGCGGGAACGCCTCGGCCGACGGCGGGTCGATGTCGAGCACGAGATGCGTGGGACGGTCCCACTCCCCGGCGCGGACGAGGGCCGGGTGATACTCCACCGCCCGCTGGTTGGCGAGCCACAGCAGGGTGCGCCGGTCGTCGCACAGGGCGTACGACACCCGCCGCTGTGACGACTCGGCCCACAGGGTGACCGTCCGCACCCAGTCCGGGGCGTACGAGGGCACGTTCTTCTGCATGAACGGCGCCTGCCCCTGCCGCACCCGCACCACGGACAGCGGGCGCTCGCGCAGCACCGGGATGACGCGGTCGCGAACCGCGTCCAGGTAGTCGACCAGGTCGCGCTTGGTCGCGCCCGCGCCGTCGAAAAGCGGCTGGTCGAGGTTGGTCAGCGTGACTCCGTCGCGAACCTCATCGCTGGTCATCCGATCACCATGCCCGTGACCGGCCGCCGGAATCAACGCCCTCAGATATTCGCTCAATATATGAGACATATTTGCTCAAATAGCGAGACGTGTGAAACCGTGGCCGGCATGGCGAACGAAACGGCCGTGTACACCCACGGTCACCACGAGTCCGTTCTGCGCTCCCACCGCTGGCGTACGGCCGCCAACTCGGCGGCGTACCTGCTGGGTGCGCTGAAGCCCCACATGCGGATCCTGGACGTCGGCTGCGGCCCGGGCACGATCACCGCCGACCTGGCCGAACTGGTGCCGCGGGGCGAGGTGATCGGTGTCGACAGCGAGCCGGGCGTCCTGGAGCGGGCACGCCGCGAGGCGGAGGGGCGCGGCCTGGCCAACGTGAGCTTCGCGACCACCGACGTGCACGCGCTCGGCTACCCCGACGCGTCCTTCTGCGTCGTGCACGCCCACCAGGTCCTGCAGCACGTGGGCGACCCGGTGAGCGCGCTGCGCGAGATGCGGCGGGTGACCAAGCCGGGCGGGATCGTGGCGGTCCGCGACTCCGACTACGCCGGTTTCGTGTGGTATCCGCGGATCCCGGCCCTGGACGACTGGCTGGACCTCTACCGTCGAGTGGCCCGCGCCAACGGCGGCGAGCCCGACGCCGGGCGCCGTCTGCGCGCCTGGGCCAGGGAGGCGGGCTTCACCGAGATCACCTCGTCGTCGGCCACCTGGTGCTATGCCACCCCCGAGGAGCGGGCCTGGTGGGGCGGCCTGTGGGCCGACCGCACGGTCCAGTCCTCCTATGCCGGCCGCGCGATCGAGGGCGGACACGCCACGCGGGACGACCTGCGCCGGATCGCCGGCGGCTGGCGGGAATGGGCCGCGAGCGAGGACGGCTGGTTCAGCGTCCTACACGGCGAGATCCTCTGCCGCGTGACCTGACCCGGGTGAACGCCGGGGGAACGGCTGTGAATGCCGGGGAACGGCCCCCGCAGCCCCGCCACGGCCGCGGCGTGCTTGCCTCCGGCGCCGACGGGGGACGGTGCCAGTGGGGCCTTGAGGGGGGAACAGCGATGACGCTGCGGATCGTGGCAGGGACGGCCAACCGCCCGCTCGCCGCCGCCGTCGCGGCCGCGCTCTACCGGGAGCCGTCCGTCCCGGTGGTCGAGCGGTTCCCGGACGGCGAGTCGCGGCCGGTCGTCACCGGTGTCAGGGGCGCGGACGTCTACCTCGTCCAGCCCACCGGGCCGCCCGTCGACGAGCACGTCATGGAGGCGCTGCTGCTCGCCGACGCCTGCCGCCGGGCCGGCGCGGCCCGGCTGACGGCGGTCATGCCCTACGTGGGGTACGCCCGGCAGGACCGGCGCCGCCGCGAGGGGGAGGCGATCGGGCTGCGGGTGGTGGTGGCCGCGCTCGCCTCGGCCGGGGTCGAGCGCTTGATCGCGGTCGACCCGCACACGGCCGCGCTGGAGGCGGTGTGCCCGATGCCCGTGGAGACGCTGACGGCCGTGCCCGCCCTCGCCCGCACCGCCGGGTGCGGGCTGCCGGAGGACGCGGTGGTGGTCGCGCCCGACCTCGGCGCGGTCACGCTCGCCCGCCACTACGCCGGCCTGCTGGCGCGGCCCGTCGCGCTGGTGCGCAAGACGCGGCTGACCGGGGCGGACGTGCGGGCCGAGCAGGTCTTCGGCGACGTCACCGGCCGCCCCGCGCTGGTCGTGGACGACATGATCAGCACGGGTGCGACGATCGTGGCGGCCGTCGAGGCCCTGCTCGCCCAGGGAGCGGCGCCGCCGTTCGCCGTCGCCGCGACGCACGGCCTGTTCGCCGGGAACGCGCGGGAACGGCTGGGCGGTGCGGAGATCCGGAGCGTGATCCGGAGCCTGGTCGTCACCGACACCCTGCCGCAGGACCACGCGGCCCTGCCGTCGCTGGAGGTGTGCCCGGTCGCCCCGCTGCTGGCCGAGGCGATCGGCCGCCTTCACCGGGACGAGGGCATGGACGACCTGCTGTCCGGCGCCTGACGCCGCCCGGTGGCGGCGGGCGGCCAGGGGGGAGGATAGGAGTGTGACATCCAGGACGCGGAGCCGTACCACGGCGGACGGGGACCTGACCCGCCTGCCGGACCGCGCGTGCCGTCTCGTCGAGACCCTGGGCGGCCGGTTCTCCCGTGAGATGGGCATCGACGTCGACCGGGGGGACCGCGAGGTCGAGCGGTGGCTGCTCGCGGCGACGCTGTTCGGCGCCCGGATCTCCGCCGCGATCGCGGTACGGACCTACCGGGCGATGGCCGAGGCGGGGGTGCGCGGGATCTCCGACGTCGAGGGCCGCACCTGGGAGGAACTGGTCGAGATCCTCGATCGCGGCGGCTACGCCCGTTACGACTACCGCACGGCCACCCGCCTGCTCCGCCTCGCCGAGTCGGTGGGTGGCGAGGTCGGCGCGCTGCGCGGGGGCGGCCTGGACGAGACCCGCGCCGCGCTGCACGCGCTGCCCGGCTGGGGTCCGGTGACGGTCGCGCTGTTCCTGCGCGAGCTGCGCGGCGTCTGGCCGGGAGTGGACCCGCCGCCGGACGACCGGGCAGTGGAGGCCGGGCGGCACGCCGGGCTGCTCGGCGCGGAACCCCACCCCCTCGATCGGCTGCGGGAGATCGCCGCCGAGGCGGGGCTGGACGTGCGCGACCTCGAAGCCGCCCTCGTCCGCCTGTGGCTGGCCCATCACAAGGGCTTCCCCCACTGCCCGGGCGGCGCCCGCTGTGCGGTACTCACCGAGGAGGGGTGAGATGCGGTCGGCGGCGGGGGACCCGGTGACGCTGTTCCTGTGCGGTGACGTCATGCTGGGCCGGGGCGTCGACCAGATACTCCCGTGCCCCGGTGACCCCGCGCTGGAGGAGTCGTGCGTCCGGGACGCCCGGGAGTACGTCGAACTGGCGGAGGCGGCCAACGGCCCGATCCCGCGCCCGGTCGGCTACTCCTGGCCCTGGGGCGACGCCCTTGAGGTCCTCGACGAGGCCGCCCCCGACGTGCGCGTGCTGAACCTGGAGACGAGTGTCACCCGCAGCCGTGACTTCGCGCCGGGCAAGCAAGTTCATTACCGGATGAACCCGGCCAACATCCCTGCCCTGGCCGTGGCCCGGCCCGACGTGTGCGTGCTGGCCAACAACCACGTGCTCGACTTCGGCGTACACGGGCTCACGGAGACGCTGGACGCGCTGGCGGGGGCGGGGCTGGACCAGGCGGGCGCGGGACGGGACGAGGACGAGGCGTGGCGGCCCGCGGTCGTGGCCCTGCCGGGCGGCGGACGGGTCCTGGTCTTCGCCGTGGCGATGTCGTCCAGCGGCGTCCCCGGCGAATGGGCGGCGGCCCGGGACCGGCCCGGCGTCGCCTATCTCCCCGGGCCCACTCGCGACGCCGCGGCGCAGACGGTCCGGCGCGTACGGCAGGTCAAGCAGCCGGGGGACATCGCGGTCGTCTCCGTCCACTGGGGGTCCAACTGGGGCTACGAGGTCGAGGACGACCAGGTCGAGTTCGCGCACGCGCTGGCCGAGGGCGGCGTCGACCTCGTCCACGGCCACTCCTCCCACCATCCCCGGCCGGCCGAGGTGTACCGGGACCGGCTGATCCTCTACGGCTGCGGCGACTTCATCGACGACTACGAGGGCATCACCGGCTACGAGCAGTACCGCGACGACCTGCGGCTGCTGTACTTCGTGACGGCCGATGCCGCGACGGGGCGGCTGCTCGAGCTGCGGATGGCGCCGATGCGGGCCGTGCGGATGCGGCTGCGGCACGCCCGCCGCGAGGACCGCGAGTGGCTGCTCGCGACGCTCGACGGGATCTGCCGGGAGTTCGGCGCGAGGGTCGGACCGGCGCCCGGTGGCACGCTCGCCCTCGCGCCGGCCGCGTAGGAGGTGGTCACATGCTGGTCCGCGAGATCATGACGACGCCGGTGGTGACGGTCCGGCGCACCGCGACGATCAAACAGGCCGTCCGCCTGCTGTACGAGCAGGACATCACGGCCGCGCCGGTGGTCGACGCGGCCGGGCGGATGGTCGGCGTCGTCAGCGAGATGGACCTGCTGCGCGGCGAGTTCGGCGCCAACCCCCGGGGGTTCCTGCGCCCCGAGGCCCTGCCCACCGGCAGGCCGCCCGCACTCGTCGAGGAGGTCATGACGCCGCGCGTCGCCACCGTCGGGGACGGCGCCGACACCATGGACCTGGTCGAACTGATGATCACGACGGGCGTGAAGAGCGTGCCCGTCACGCGTGACGACGAACTCGTGGGGATCGTCAGCCGGCGCGACCTGATGGGCCTGCTGGCCCAGGGCGACGAGCGGATCCGCGAGGACGTGCTCGCGGCGCTGCGCGACTGCGCCGACACGGCGTCCTTCGGCGCGGCCGTGCGCGACGGCGTGGTCGAGCTGTACGGTCCGGGAGACGAGCGGTCGGCCCGCATCGCCGAGCTGGTCGCCCGTACCGTCCCCGGCGTCGCCGACGTCGTCTTCCCCGAGGGGCTCGTCAGTTAGGTCGCGTCCCGTGATCGTTGCCTCGCCTGCCGCGCTCTTTGCGGCGGCAAAAGATCACGGGACGCTCCCTGATCGAGCCGGTCGAGGACGTCCGCGGCGAGCCGTTCGAGCGCGGCGACCTGGTCGCGGGTGAGCCCGTCGAAGAACAGGCGCCGCACGGTCTCCACGTGTCCGGGGGCCGCCGTGGTGATGACCCGGCGGCCCTCCTCCGTGATCACGACGAACGCGCCGCGGCCGTCGTCCGCGCACTCCTCCCGGCTGACGAGCCCCCGGCGCTCCATCCGGGTCAGGTGGTGGGACAGCCGGCTCTGCTCCCACTGGAGGTCGCGCTGCAGCTCGAACGGCCGCAGCCGCCCTTCCTCCCGGTCGGTGAGGTGCACGAGAACCTCGTAGTCCGCCAGGGACAGACCCGAGTCGGCCTGCAGTTGCCGGTTCAGCCGGGCCGTGAGGCGGCCCTGCATGCGCAGGTACGCCCGCCAGGCGCGCTGCTCGTCCGCGTCGAGCCACCGTGGGCTGTCCATGTCTCCCAGGCTATCCGGAATCAATGACTCGTCATGTATGTTGAGGAGCACCAGTAGATGACGCATCATCTACATGGCGACGAGGAAAGGGCACTCATGACCACGACCAGGCTGACCCCTCGTGTGGACATCCGCCGGGCGGCAGACCGTTTCGCGACCCGCATCTCCTGGCTGGATTCCAAGCACTCGTTCTCGTTCGGCGGCCACTACGACGCCGGCAACACCCACCACGGGCTGCTGCTGGTCAACAACGACGACGTCGTCCACCCGGGCACCGGCTTCGAGACGCACCCGCACCGCGACATGGAGATCGTCACCTGGGTGCTCCAGGGGTCCCTGGTCCACCAGGACTCCGAGGGCCACAACGGCGTCATCTACCCCGGCCTGGCCCAGCGCATGAGCGCCGGCACCGGCATCCTGCACTCGGAGAAGAACGACTCCTGGCGGCTGACCGGCGGCGACACGCACGACAAGCCCGTGCACTTCGTCCAGATGTGGGTGGTCCCCGACGAGCCCGGCATCGCTCCCGGCTACGAGCAGCTGGAGATCGAGAACGAGCTGCTGGCCGGCGGCCTGGTGCCGGTCGCCAGCGGCATGGACAAGCACGACGGCGAGGCCGCCATCCGGATCAAGAACCGGTACGCCGCGCTGTACGCCGCACGTCTCCAGCCGGGCCAGACCGTGGAACTGCCCGAGGCGCCGTTCCTGCACCTGTTCGTCCCCCGGGGAAGCGTCACCCTGGAGGGCGCGGGCACCCTGGAGACCGGTGACGCCGTACGCTTCACCGCCACCGGTGGGCAGAAGGTCACCGCCACCGAGCCCGCCGAGATCCTCGTGTGGGAGATGCACGCGACGATCGCCGCCTGACGATCCCGGAAGGAAATCCCATGGCACAGACGGAACCGCAGGTCGCCGACAACCCGGAGGCGAGCCGCTTCGAGATCACCGTGGACGGCGCCCTCGCCGGCTTCGCCGACTACCGGCTCAAGGGACCGGCGATCTCCCTCACCCACACCGAGATCGACCCGGCCTTCGAGGGCCGGGGCCTCGGCTCGACGCTGGTCCGCGCGGCGCTCGACGCCGCCCGCGACGCGGGGCTGTCGGTCCTGCCGTTCTGCCCGTTCGTGCAGCGGTACATCGCGCGGCACCCGGAGTACCTCGATCTGGTGCCCGCCGACCGGCGGGCCCGGTTCTCCCTCGACGGCGGGGAGGGATCGAAGTGAGCCCCGGGGAGTCGGCGTTGTACGGCTGCACCGTGTTGCACGGCGGCACGGGCGCGACCGAAGCGGAGCCGGAGAGCGTGCTCATGCCCGGCCACGACGTGCCGCTCGGCCGGTACACGACCGTGCGGCGGCTGCTCCCGCAGCGCCCGCGCCGCATGGTCGGCGCGTGGTGCTTCGTCGACCACTTCGGACCCGACGACGTGAGCGGCCGGCCGGGCATGCAGGTGCCGCCGCATCCCCACACCGGCCTGCAGACGGTCACGTGGCTCGCCGAGGGGGAGATCCTGCACCGCGACAGCCTCGGCAACGTCCAGCCGATCGTGCCCGGGCAGCTCAACCTGATGACCGCCGCCCACGGCATCGCCCACTCGGAGCAGTCGCCGCAGGAGCACCCGCCGGGCATGCACGGGCTGCAGTTGTGGGTCGCGCTGCCGGAGGACGCCCGGCACGGGGAGGCGCGGTTCGAGCACCACGCCGCGCTGCCCGTGCTACGCGAGGGGAACGTCACGGTGACCGTCGTGGTGGGGGAGGCCGGGCCGCTGCGCTCGCCCGCCCTCGTGCACACCCCGCTGCTCGGGGCCGAGGTGCTGTTCGCGGGACCGGGAGAGCACAGGCTGCCGGTGGACCCGGCCTTCGAGACGGCGGTGCTGGCCATGTCGGGCACGGCCGACGTGGCCGGGGTCGCGCTGGCACCGGGCTCGCTGCTCTACCTCGGCCGGGGCCGTACGGAGGTCCCGATCGAGGCGGCCGGCCCGGCCCGGCTGTTCGTGCTGGGTGGCACGCCGTTCGAGGAGCCCCTGGTGATGTGGTGGAACTTCGTCGGCCGTTCGCACGAGGAGATCGCGCGGGCGCGCGACGACTGGGCGCGGGGCGACCGCTTCGGCGTCGTCCCTGGCGGGGAGCGTCGGCTGCCCGCCCCCGAGATGCCCACCGTGCGACTGAAAGCCCGCGACCGCCACGGCCGCATCCTCAGCTGACGGACGAGCCTGGCCGCCCTGCCGGCTTCCTAGCGCCCAACCTCGGGTACGCGTCACCGTTGACCTGCTCAAGGATGATTTCTGGGCCTGGACGCAGTATGCGCCCCGCGGAGACAAGACGGTTTACAACAAATCCTACGTGAGTACCAACAGCGCCAACACCTGTACAGACGGCACCTACATGGGGCATGGCAGCGGCTACTACGACTCGGCGAGCGGGGCGAAGTTCGGAGGCAGCATGGACAGCACCGAGCGAGACATCACCTGCTGACCCCCGCCCTGGTGGCGGATTTCGGAGAACGGCCCGACGATTCGCGGGCGGCGGAGAATCTCCGCCGCCCGACGCCCATGAAAAGGTGGCTGACGGATGGCGTCCTTCGCTCCTCGCCTCACGCTTCTTCTCGTGATCTCGGCGACGACGGCGGGCTGCGGGTCCCGAGACGACGTGCCGGGAAGCCCCTGGGACGACTGGCGTCACGGGAAAAGGGGGAGCAGCATCGAATCCGCTCCTCGTGTCGATATCAACGGAGCTGTTCTGCCTCTTTTCCACGCCGACTGGTTCGTCATCGACGGCGGTCCGGGAAGTTCTCCGCCCTGGCCGGCGAGTGTGATGGCACGGGAACCACTCATTCTTCACCTTGCCACTCCGGTGCCACCCGCCTGAATTGAATCCGATCCTTCCGGGAAGACGGGACCAGCCCCCGAGGTGTTGCCGAGGATCGGCGCTGGAGATGTGGATTGCGGGAACACACCGCCTGCTCGCAGCGGCGGCAGAAGGGCGGATCGGTCGCCGTGATCCTGCCTGCGGAATTCCGCACCGGTGCCGAAGTTCGCGATCTCACCGTACAGGCTCTGGACATCGTCGCTGGTCGACCGGGGGCGCAGCTCGTGGCAAGCCGCCATCGAGAGTTCCTACGTTCCTGCCGACCCCGCCCAGCTCACCGAATACTCCCTTGCCTTCGAGCCGGAGAACGTGAGGATCTTCACGATCGACCGCCCCGCGGACGTCGGGTCGTTAGTGAGTAGATATGCCACATGTGAGGATGGCCGGTCTCTCGTCGACTGGAGGGCTGTCGCCCGTGAGTACGACGGCGTGCACCTCACCTTCCGCGGGCTGCTGACGGCTCAGGGTGTTCCGATCAAGACAGGGGCTGCGAGTTTCGTCCTGCACGGCTGGGACGCCGAGAGCGTCGCCCGGTTCGACTGCCGGCATTTCGACGACGTCGCCACGAGAACCTGTCGCTGAGCGGGGTCCGTCGTCGCCGGTTCTGCTCGGAACTGCAACCCGGCCCAGTCGACGACGGAATCGGGTTGCCGACGGCGGGAGCCTCACCAGGCTCGTCCTTCATGAGAGTGCTTGCAGAGCCGCAGCGCGATCGCCTCGTCGGTCAGGCCCGCGGCCATGCGCTTGAGGATCTCCGTGATCACACATTCGGCAGAGCGGACTGAGTGGCGAGAAGTTCCGGCTATCGGAACGGGAGGTTCTACTTTGCGTGTTCATTAAGTAACTTTCCGCAAGGGGTACCGGCTCGTCGAGCGGAGGAGACCGACCATGACGGCGGGAATCGTGGACACGTCCATCACCGGCATGACCGGCCGGGTACGGAGGCGGGTCGACGAACTGCTGGCCGATTTCCTCGACGCGAGGCGTCCCCCGGTCGGCGACCCGGACGTCGCCGAGGGCTACCGGCTGCTGCGCGAGTTCGTCGTCGAGGGAGGTAAGCGCGTCCGGCCGCTGCTGTGCTACTGGGGCTGGCGGGGCGCCGGCGGCGAGGAGCCGCACGAGGACCGGGCCGTCGTCACCGGTGCGGCGCTGGAGCTCTACCACGCCGGTCTGCTGATCCACGACGACGTCATGGACGGCAGCGAGCTGCGCCGTGGACGCCCGACCATCCACAGGGGGCTCGCCCGGGCTCCGCGGTGGCCGGGAGCGGAGACCTTCGGCCGGTCCGCCGCGATCCTGCTCGGCGTGCTCGCGCAGGCGTGGGCGGACGAGCTGCTCGCGGACGCCACCACCGGCGACGTGCGCGGGCGGGCGGCGCGCGAGTTGTTCAACCGGATGCGCACAGAGGTCGTCACCGGGCAGTACCTCGACATCCTGGCGCACACGCGCGCGGACGCGGACGTCGAACAGGCCCTGATGGTGATCCGCTACAAGACCGCCCGCTACACGGTGGAGCGCCCGCTGCAGATCGGCGGGGCGCTCGCCGGGGCGCCGCCCGCTCTGCTGGAGGCCTACTCCCGGTTCGGGCTGCCGCTGGGGGAGGCGTTCCAGCTGCGCGACGACGTCCTCGGCGTCTTCGGCGATCCCGCCGTCACCGGCAAGCCGGTCCTCGACGACCTGCGTGAGGGCAAGCGGACCGTGCTCATGGCGCACGCGTACGCACGGGCACGGGGACCCGAACGGGACCTGCTGCGGACCTGGCACGGCGACCCGGGTCTGGACGAGCGGCGGGCGGCCGAGCTCCGGCGGGTCATCGTGGACACCGGCGCCCTCGACGAGGTCGAGGAGCTCATCGCCCTGCGGGCCGGGCAGGCGATCGAGGCGCTGCGCGACGAGGCGATCGCCCCGGAGGCGGCACGGGCGCTCGCGGTGCTCACCGAGCGGCTCACCCGCCGCGTCCGGTGAGGCGTGCGACCGGTACGCCCGCCTCTCCCACGACTTCCGCCGCCGCGACCACTCCGGCCTGCTCCACGCCCGGTCGTACGGCCACCCGCCGCGCCCGGTGCGTCTGGTGCGCCCGCGCGGGGCCGTACGCGGGCCGGGGCCGTCCCCGGCCGGAACGACTCTGACCTTTTCTCCCCCTCCGCCGCTCGGCGACGAGCGTGACCAGTCACCGAAACACCGGCCGCCGTGCCGACAACAGATGGGGTGAAGTGCTGTGACCGAAACCACCATGCCGAACGACAACCGGCTCAGCCTGAGCACCAGGGCCGCGCGCAACCTGGCCACGACGACCAAGACCCCGCCGCAGATGCAGGAGATCACCTCCCGTCATCTGCTGCGCGTGCTGCCGTGGATCGAGGCGGTGGGCGGCGCCTACCGCGTCAACCGGCGGCTGACCTACCAGATGGCCGACGGGCGGGTGACGTTCGTCTCGACCGGGGCGGACGTGCGGGTCATCTCCGCCGAGTTGTGCGAGCTTCCCGCCCTGCGCGGCTTCGGCGACCCCGACGTGCTCGCCGCGATGGCGGACCTGTTCACCCAGAGGGAGTACGAGGCCGGCCAGGTCATCGCCGAGGCCGGCACCCCGATGGACGAGGTCGTGCTCCTGGCTCACGGCAAGGTGGACAAGCACGGCCAGGGGGCGTACGGCAACGAGACGCTGCTCGGCGTGCTGGCCGACGGCGAGTACGTCGGCGAGCAGATGCTGGTGAACGCGGACGCGCGATGGGAGTGGACGGTCAAGGCCGTGACGCCGTGCACCGTGCTCACCCTCGGCAGGGACGAGTTCGAACGGCTGCTCACCCTGTCGGACAGCCTGCGTGAGCACGTGCAGGCCTACCACGGGGACCCGGACCGGCCGGTGAACCGGTACGGCGAGGCGGAGATCGCGCTGGCGGCGGGGCATGAGGGTGAGGCGACGTTGCCGGGGACGTTCGTGGATTACGAGCTGGGGCCGCGTGAGTACGAGCTGAGTGTGGCGCAGACGATTCTGCGGGTGCATTCGCGGGTGGCGGATCTGTACAACGAGCCGATGAACCAGACCGAGCAGCAGTTGCGGCTGACGATCGAGGCGTTGCGGGAGCGTCAGGAGCACGAGCTGGTCAACAACCGCGACTTCGGGTTGCTGCACAACGCCGATCTCAAGCAGCGCGTGCACACCCGCTCCGGCCCGCCCACCCCCGACGACCTCGACGAGCTGCTCACCATGGTGTGGAAGAACCCGAGCGTCATGTTCGCCCACCCCAAGGCGATCGCGGCCTTCGCCCGCCAGTGCAACAGCAGGGGCATCTACCCGCAGACGGTGGAGTTCAGCGGCCAGAAGGCGCCGGCCTGGCGCGGCGTGCCGATGCTGCCGTGCAACAAGATCCCGGTCAACGACAAGGGCATCAGCTCGATCATGGTCATGCGCCTGGGGGAGAAGGACCAGGGCGTGGTCGGCCTGCGCCGCACCGGGCTGGTGGACGAGTACGAGCCCGGCCTGTCGGTGCGCTTCATGGGCATCGACGACAAGGCGATCATCTCCTACCTGGTGACCACCTACTATTCGGCGGCCGTCCTGGTCCCCGACGCCCTCGCCATCCTGGAGAGTGTCGAGGTCCTCTGATGTCCTCCTACCGGCTGCCGGACTTCTACCTCCCCTATCCGCCCCGGCTGAACCCGCACGTGGAGACCGCCCGGGCGCACACCCGGAGGTGGGCGGCGGACATGGGCATGCTCGACGACCCGGACATCTGGACCGAGGAGTCGCTCGAGGCGATGGACTACGGCCTGATGTGCGCCTACACCCATCCCGACTGCTCCGCCCCCGAACTGGACCTGGTCACGGACTGGTACGTGTGGGTCTTCTACTTCGACGACCACTTCCTGGAGACGTTCAAGCGCAGCAGGGACCTGGACGGCGCCCAGGACTACCTGGACCGGCTCGACGCGTTCATGTCGGACGACCCGCCCGAGCCGACGAACCCGGTGGAGCGGGGACTGGCCGACCTGTGGCCCAGGACGGTGCCCGCCATGTCGGAGGCGTGGCGGCGCCGGTTCGTCCGGGTCACCCGTGACCTCCTGCAGGAGTCGATGTGGGAGCTGTTCCACATCGAGCGGGAGGCCGTCTCCAACCCGATCGAGTACATCGAGGAACGCAGGAAGGTCGGCGGCGCCCCGTGGTCGGCCGCGCTGGTGGAGCACGCGGCCGGCGCGGAACTGCCGGCCCGGCTGGCGGGCTCCCGGCCGGTCCGGGTGCTGACGGAGTCGTTCGCCGACGCCGTGCACCTGCGCAACGACCTGTTCTCCTACGAGCGGGAGGTGCTGAAGGAGGGCGAGCTGTCCAACTGCGTGCTGGTCTGCGAGCGCTTCTTCGGCTGCGACACCGCGCGGGCCGTGGAGATCACCAACGATCTGCTCACCTCCCGGCTGCACCAGTTCGAGCACACCGCGCTGACCGAGCTTGCGGCCCTCTTCGCCGACGAAGGGGTCCTGCCGCCCGAGCAGGCGCCGGTCCTGAGCTACGTGAAAGGACTGCAGGACTGGCAGGCGGGAGGACACGCGTGGCACACCGCCTCCAGTCGCTACACCAAGTCCGGGAGCCTCCCCGGGCCGCTCGGCGTCAACGTCTCCCGCGCCCACCTCACGGGCGCGGGCGGCCTGCGCAACCACACGCACACGCCGTACCAGCAGGTCTCGGTACGGCGGCCGAAGCCGTACATGCCGTTCGAGGTGCGCGACAACCCGCACCTGGACGCGGCGCGAACGGCGGACGTCGAATGGTGTGCCGCCATGGGTTTCTTCGACGGGGTCCCCGGGATTCCGGCGACCGCCGTGTGGACCGAACCGCAACTCGTCGGTTTCGACCTCGCCCTGTGCGCGTCCGGCATCAACCCGGACGCCACGGCCGGCGAACTGATCCTGGCCACCAACTGGCTGGCCTGGGGGACGTACGGCGACGACTACTATCCGCGGGTCTACGGGCCGGCCCGCGACCTGGTCGGCGCGAAGCTCGGCAACCGGCGGCTCAAGGAGTTCATGCCGCTGGACCTCGTTCCGCGCCTGACCCCGATGACCGGGCTGGAACGCGGGCTGGCCGACCTGTGGCCGCGCACCGCCGGGCCGCTGCCCGAGGGCTCCCGCCGGGCCTTCCGCGCCGCCGTCGAGGAGATGATCGACAGCTGGGTGTGGGAGCTGGCCAACCAGGCCCAGCACCGCGTGCCCGAGCCGATCGACTACATCGAGATGCGGCGCAGGACGTTCGGCTCGCAGATGACGATGAGCCTGGCCAGGCTGGCGCCGGGCCGGGTCATCCCCATGGAGATCCACCGCACCCGCGAGTTCCTGGGCATGACCGATGCCGCGCAGGACTACGCGTGCCTGCTGAACGACCTGTTCTCCTACCAGAAGGAGATCCAGTTCGAGGGGGAGCTGCACAACGCCGTCGTGGTGCTGGGCACCTTCCTCGGCTGCGCGCCCGACGAGGCGGTGACCGTGGTGGACGCGCTCATGACCAGCAGGATGAGGCAGTTCGAGCACATCACCACCGTCGACCTGCCCGCCCTGCTCGACCGCATCGAGGCGCGGGAGGACGTGCGGAGGTCGGTCGAGGGATACGTGTCCGACCTGCGCAACTGGATGGCGGCGATCCTGCGCTGGCACGAGCGGTCCCGGCGCTACTTCGAGGAGGAACTGCGCAGGGGTCCGGCGGCCCGGTGGTCCCAGGGTCCGACGGGCCTCGGCACGGCCACCGCACGCATCCTCTCCCTGGCGCCGCCCGCTCACCGGTCGCCGGCGCTCACGGCGTCGTCCGTGACGGCGCCCACTCTCGCGTCGTCCGATCTCGCGGCGCCGGCTGATCCGCTCCCGGTGGGGGCGCCATGACCGCGCCACGTCTGACCCTGAGCACGGCCGCCGCGCGGAACCTGGCGACCACCGCCAAGACGCCGCCGCAGATGCGGGAGATCACTCCGCGGCACCTGCTCCGGGTGCTGCCGTGGACGGAGGTCCAGGGCGGCGTCTACCGGGTCAACCGCCGGCTCACCTGCACGGTGGGGGACGGGCGGGTGAGCTTCGTCTCCACCGGGGCGCGGGTGCGGGTCGTCCCGCCCGAGCTGTGTGAACTGCCGTCCCTGCACGACTACGGCGACCTGGACACCCTTGGAGCGCTGGCGGACCGGTTCGTCCAGCACGACCTGCGCCCGGGCGAGCCGGTGCCGCCGGGACAGGTGGTGCTCGTCGCCCACGGCAAGATCGCACGCGTCGGCGCCGGCGCGTACGGCGGCGAGGCCCTGCTCCAGGTCCTGGCCGACGGAGACCACCTGGGAGACCTCACCGGCCCGGGCGCCGCGCCCGCCAAGGCCCTCACCTCCTGCATCGTTCTCGTCCTCGAGCGGTCGGCGCTGGACAACCTGACCGCGTTGTCCGGCGGCCTGCGCGAGCATCTCGGCCGTCCCCCCGTGGCGCGGCCGGTGAACCGGTACGGCGAGGCGGAGATCGCGCTGGCGGCGGGGCATGAGGGTGAGGCGACGCTGCCGGGGACGTTCGTGGATTACGAGCTGGGGCCGCGTGAGTACGAGTTGAGTGTGGCGCAGACGATTCTGCGGGTGCATTCGCGGGTGGCGGATCTGTACAACGAGCCGATGAACCAGACCGAGCAGCAGTTGCGGCTGACGATCGAGGCGTTGCGGGAGCGTCAGGAGCACGAGCTGGTCAACAACCGCGACTTCGGGTTGCTGCACAACGCCGATCTCAAGCAGCGCGTGCACACCCGCTCCGGCCCGCCCACCCCCGACGACCTCGACGAGCTGCTCGCCCGGCGGCGCAGCTCGCACTACTTCCTCGCCCATCCCCGGGCCATCGCCGCCTTCGGACGGCAGTGCACCCGGCGCGGGGTGTATCCGGACGTCACCGAGGTGAACGGGGCGACGGTCATGGCGTGGCGGGGGGTGCCGATCCTGCCCTGCGACAAGATCCCCATCACCGAGGGCGGGCTCAGCTCGATCGTGGTGATGCGCACCGGCGCCGAGAAGCAGGGCGTGGTCGGCCTGCGCCGCACCGGGCTGGTGGACGAGTACGAGCCCGGCCTGTCGGTGCGCTTCATGGACATCGACGACAAGGCGATCATCTCCTACCTGGTGACCACCTACTATTCGGCGGCCGTCCTGGTCCCCGACGCCCTCGGCGTACTGGAGAGCGTCGAGGTGAACTGAGGCCCGGCGCCGGCCGGGGGCCCGATGAAGCTCTCCGGCCGGCGCTTCGGGGGAGCCCCAGACCGCCGCCGAGGGTGAGGACCCGGCCGGTGAGCCGGTGCGACGAAGCCGGCCGCCGGGCCGGGCCGGCGGCTCCCGCGGAGTAACCGCGTTCTCCCCGCATGCGTGGCGAGGCGCGACTAGGGTGACCGCTGGCCGGTCATGATCCGGATCACGAGCGTGGTGGGGTGGGCTTGTTCGTAGCGTCGGATCGCCGGGCGGAGGCGGCCTCCGCCCTGGGCAGCCTGGAACGCGGGATCGAGATTCTCCTGTGCCTGGCCGCCGGCATGCGGCCGATGAACCTCACCCAGGTGCACCGGTCCACCGGGTTCTCCAAAACCACCACCCACCGCCTGCTCGGGACCCTGCAGCGGCGGGGCCTGGTCACGCGCACGGGCGGCGACTACACGGTCGGCGGCCGCGTCGCCGACCTCGTGGCGCCGCGCGGCTGGGCGGTCCAGGGGCGCCGCCTGCCCGGCTCCCGCAAGGCGGTCCTGCCGCACCTGCTCCAGCTGTACGAGGCGACCCGGCAGACGGTCAACCTGGCCGTGCCGGACGGGTTCGAGGTCGCGTACGTCGAGCGGCTGTACGGGCACAACCGGGTCAAATCACCCTCCGACGGCCTGGACCGGGCGCCGCTGTACTGCACGGCCGCGGGCAAGGTGCTCCTCGCCCACGACGCGGGCCTGCGTACGGCGTTCCTCGCCGCCCCGGCCCTGCGGCGGGTGACCGGCCGCACGGTGACGGGCCGCACGGTGACCGGCCCGGCCGCGCTGGAACGTGAACTCGCCGCCGTCCGAGGGGAGGGCGTGGGTTACGCGCGGGAGGAGTTCGCCGAGGGCGTGTGCTGCGCGGCCGCGCCGGTCTTCGGCCCGGACGGCGGGGTGTGCATGGCTGTCGCGGTCGCGGCCCCGGCGGGAGCGGTGGGGACGGCGGCGCTGCCGCGCCTGGGCGCGGCCGTGCGCAGGACCGCCCGCCAGATCACCGGCGCCCTCAGCCTGTGACTCCCGATCTTCGGATTGGGGCCGCCGGGCTCGGGGAAGGCTCGACCACGTTGAGCATCGGGCCCGGGCCTGCCCGCCGCGGCGGAGACGGCCGGTCGCCGGTGCCATGGAACGGCACAGCCGTCGCGGGGGAGAGTCATGTGTCCAAGGCCGTACGCGTCCCGCCTGATCGGCCGGGCCGGCCTCGTCGCCGTACCGATGGCCGTGCTGCTCACGGCGTGCGGGACGCCGCAGCCTGAGGTGCGGTCGCGGCCCGCTGCCCCGGGTGGCCCGGCGACGGCCACGGTCCCCGCAGCGGCCTCGCCCTCGCCCGCCCCTTCGGTCGTCAGGGCCGCGGACGACCCGCAGGCGTGCCGACGCGCGGACTGCGAGGTGGAGGTCCGCCCGGGGGACCGGCTGCGGCTCGACCGGAAGACCGGCCTCGACGTGATCACGGTCGTCTCTGTCGACCGGGGCGAGGTGCGGCTGCGTTTCGAAGCGGGCGGGGGGACCTTCCGCGTCGAGGGCATGAACACCGACGTCAGTCAGGACTGCGTCAACGGCCGCTGCCGCACCGAAGGCGGGCTGACGCTGGCCATGGGACGGCCCGGCAGGATCGGCGACATCCGTCTCCGGCTGGCGAGCGTGGCGCCCGACCACGCGGTCCTGGTCCTGGCGCCGTCGTAATCGTGTCCCGCACGGCGTGACGCGTCGCCGATGCCGCCCGATCCGGCGGCGAGATCACCAGTGGAACCAGTGGATGCGACGGCAACTGCTGCACACGAAGCAGGTGGCGTCGCGGTTGGCCCAGTCGAGATTCATGAACGTCATGCCCGTGGTCTGCAGCTTCCACCGGTGCTGCTCGAACAGCTCGTTCTCACACGTGTCGCATTTCAGATCGCGGCCGTCCGCAAGCCTGACCGGCATTGGTTCGTCCATGCTTTCGATGCTAAACCGCGGTTCCTTTCTGTGGTCTGCCGTGAAAATCCGAACATCCCCTGCGCCCGGAATCCCGCCATGCGCAGATGTGGGCGTGGGCTACGGTGACCGATCGTGGACATTAATGGTGCGCTCGCCTCGTTCGCGGTCATCGTGGCATTCCTCACGCTCACGCCCGGTCTGGACACCGCCCTGATCCTGCGTACGTCGCTGCTCGCCGGCCGGAGGCCGGCCTGGGCCGTGGTGCTCGGCATCCAGGCCGGCACCCTGCTGTGGGGCCTGCTCACGGCCGCCGGCCTGTCCGCGCTCCTCACCGCCTCGCAGGTGGCGTACGAGGTGCTGCGGTGGGCGGGCGTCGCGTACCTGATCTGGATGGGCGCCAGGATGCTCTGGCACAGCCGCGACAGCCGGGCGGACGACGTGGCGCCGCCCGGCCCGGCGGACGCCGGGTGGGGACAGGCGTTCCGGCGGGGCCTGCTGACCAACCTGCTCAACCCGAAGGTGGGCGCCTTCTACGTCGCGGTCCTGCCCCAGTTCATGCCCGAGGGCGTGCCGCACGCGGTGATGGGCGTGCTCCTGGCGGGCGTCCACGTGTGCGAGGCGCTCGTGTGGAGCGCCGTGCTCATCGGGTTCACCGGCATGATGCGGGGCTGGCTGCGCAGGCCCGTGGTCAAGCGCGCCCTGGACCGGCTCACCGGCCTCATCGTCATCGGCTTCGGTCTGCGCCTGGCGGTCCAGCAGTCCTGACGCCCACCCTCGAATCAAAGGACGCCGATGACGGCCGACGAGGTTCGTGCGTGGCGAACGGCTGACCTTCGCGGCCGGTGGCGAGATCCTGGCGGAGGTTCCCGGGCTGGTTGTCCACCGGCGCCTGCCTGGACGGTGAGTGGGGCGACGGCACGCGGCAGGCGATCCTCGTCGATCCTCCGCTCGGCGCGCCGTTCGAACGGCTCCGGTTCGGACATGCGGACCCGGACCTCGACGCCCGGCTGCGACGTGCCCCGGAGGCCGCCCGGCGTGCCGCCCTGCTCCTGCTGGCCCGGCATCTCGCCGAACGGTTCGCACTGGACGATCCACCGATCGCCGCCGCGATCGACGAGGTCGCCGGCGGCGGATTGCTCGGGGAGGAACTGCGGTGGGATCTTTAGGTCGGGCTCCCGGCGTACGGGCCGATCCCGCACACCTTGGGGACGGCGGTCATCGGGACGTCCTCGGTGAGGGCGCGGACCAGCAGGGCCTCGACTCCGCGCAGCATGGCCTCGGCGACCTCCCGGGGCAGGTAGGCGGTGTCAACGATGAGGCTGAGCTGCCCGGTGTCGGGGGCCGAGACGACCGTGAAGAACGCCTTGAACCGGACGCCGGGCCAGGCGTTCGTGACGTACGTCCGGGTCTGACTGGTGAGGCGGGCCACGTCCTCGTCAGGGCCGACGGGAGGCAGGCCCGGCCAGGTGCCGACGGTCCGCCTGTCGTTGAAGAAGGCGTCGAGGTCCGGCTCCCGGCCGCGGCGGCGGCCGATCTCCTCCCGCATGGCCTGCATCTCGAACGGGTCGTAGTGCGCGTTGCGGTACGCCCTGAGCGCCCCCCGCTGCGCGGCCCGGCAGGCGGCGGCGAAGTCCGTGGCGGGCAGGTCGAGCACGAACAGGCCGTCCTGTTCCACGGTGCCGACCATCGCGTGGGTGCGCGGGTCGCGGCGGTTGCTGTGCACGAGCTGCATGACCGCGCGCGGGCGGCCGCTCACCGTGGCCAGCACGGTGGCGCAGGCGGCGAGCAGCACACTGGTCGTGCTGATCGTCCAGCGCTCCGCCAGCCGTTGCGCCGCCACGGCGAGCGCCGTCGACTCCATGCCGACCTCGATGAACCGCGGGTCGTCCGCCTCGCGCGGCGGATGGTCGAACACGTCGAGCGGCCCGTCCGCCAGCACGGAGTGCCAGTATCGGATGGACTTGGCCGAGCGGGCGGGGTACGGCTCCTCGAGCTCCGCGGCCGCCTGGTCCATCGGCTGCCACTCGGCGGGCGGCGGTTTCTCGCCGCGCAGCAGGACCTTCCACTCCTCCGAGAGCGTGTTCAGCGCCTGGAAGTCCACCGCCAGATGGGAGAAGGCGATCGCCAGCGCCATCGGGCGGTCGTTCTTGACGACGAGGGCGCAGCGCAGCGGCAGGTCCCGATCGTGGACGAAGGCCGTCCGGCCCAGCTCACCCGCGACCCGCTCGGCGACCCGCAGCGCCCGGTCCTGTCCCGCCTCCACGACGTCCACGGTCAGCTCGCCACCGCGTGCGACCCGCTGCACCGGCCCCTCCGGAGTGAGGGCGAAGGTCGTACGCAGGCTCTCGTGGCGTTCGAGCAGTACGCGCAGCGCGTCCAGAACGCTGCCGACGTCACGTCTGCCGTACACCGGGAGCACCCACGGGCAGCTCAGGAACGTCTGGCTGTCGCCCATCAGGTGGACCGCCCGCCATATCAGTCGCTGTCCCCAGGTCAGCGGCGCCTCGCCGTCCCGCGCGCCGCTGAACGCCACCGTCACCATGCGCGTGCCGTCCCTCCGACTGCCGTCCCTCCGACTGCCGGGGCCCGGGCCACCAGGGCGGACAGGGTGCCGACGTCCTCGAAGGAGGCGAGCTCGTCGCTCAGGTCCATCTCGACGCCGAAAGCGTGCTCGATCGCGTCGATGAGCCGGATCCGCGCGAACGAGGTGAGGCCGAGCGCCGACAGCGAGTGACCGGCGGCGAGCACCTCCTCGACGGTGATCTCGCCGTCCGACACCTCTGAGATCAACTGCGCCAGCCGGCGCGTGTACTCCTCCGCCGTCACGCCGCACCTTCCTCTCGCACGACGGGGCAGGCAGGTCGGGCAGGGTGATCCCGCCTGCACTCACCACACGTCACCGAAATTTTCGCCACGATGCCCTGCTTTGCGATGGGGATATAAGTGCTGGTTAGTCCGGTTTGTGTTGCTCCGGAAATCCGGTGCAACGGAAGAATAGGCAACAAGAGTGGTATGGCAACAGTGAAACTTGCAACTAGCTACCCGAAATCTTTCGGGCAGGGTGGCGGGGTCTCGTGGCGCCCCGGCAGGGCGGGGCCGGGCGGCGGCCGAACCGTGCGGCAAGATCCTTTGTCTGTCCGGGCTCGTACGATGAGGCCCATGACCAGGCACGGTTTCACGCTCACGGCACAGGGCCCGTTCGACTTCGGCGCCACGTTGCGCTTCGTCGAGGACTGGCCGGCCACCAGCGGGCTCCCCTCCGACGGGCGGGCGCTGTGCTTCGCCTACTGCGCCGAGTCCGACTGGCTGCCGATCGGCGTGACCGTGACCGCCGCGCCGGACGGGGTCGCCGTCGCCACGACGCGGGCCGCCGGGCCGGGGATCCGGGGCGAGGTGGCGCGCATCCTGTCCCTCGACGTGGACGGCTCCGGCTTCGCCGAGGCGGGTGACGCCGACCCGGTGCTCGGCGACCTGCAACGGAAGAGCCCCGGACTGCGGCCGTTGTGCTTCTGGAGCCCCTGGGAGGCGGCCTGCTGGGCGGTCATCGTGCAGCGCTCGTCGATGCTCGTCGCCGCCCGGCTCAAACAGCGCATCGCGGAGCGGTACGGCGCGCAGGTGACCGTGGACCGGGAGCCGTACGCCGCCTTCCCCCCGCCCATGACGTTGCTGGAGGCGGGCGGCCTCGGCCTGCCCGCGCAGAAGGAGGAGTGGCTGCGCGGGCTGGCCCGCGCGGCGCTCGACGGCGTGCTCACCGCCGAGCATCTGCGCGCGCTCGACCCCCAGGAGGCGCTGGCCGAGCTGCGGGCCCTGCCCGGCGTGGGGCCGTTCTCGGCCGGCCTGATCCTGATCCGCGGCGCGGGCGCGCCGGACGCGTTCCCGGGCGACGAACCCCGCCTGTTCGCGATCCTGCGCGAGGCGTACGGCCTGCCGGAGGACGCTCCGCCCGCTGCGTACCGGAAAGTGGCCGAGGCGTGGCGGCCCTACCGCTCCTGGGCCTCCTTCCTGTTCCGGGCGTCCGGGTACGGCGTCCCGGCCGATGAGCGGTGAACGGCGACTACGCCGCCAGCAGCGTGGTGACCAGCACGAAGGCGGCGAAGACGGAAACGAGGACGACGAGCCCGATCAGGAAACCGGACCTCCTCGACGCCTTCGTGCCGGGGGCGGGCACGTCCACCACGACGGTCCCGGCGATGACGTCGTGCAGGCAGCGCCGCCCGGGGTCGCCGAAGATCCACAGGGCGTCGACGAGATAGAGCACCGGCCCGAGATACGGGGCCGCCGAACTCAGGAGGGGGTGGACGAGCGTCCGGATCCCCACCTGGCGATGGGTGAGCGTCGCTCCGGTCCCGGCGGGCACCACCTTCAGGCGGTACAGCCGCTTACCGAGCGTCTGGCCCCACAGGGCGTGCTGCACCCAGAAGTAGGCAGCGCCCGCGGCGATGATCGCGATCTGCAGGGGCCAGTCGGCCTCCGCGTAGGGGTTGAGCAGCGTGGTGAGGTAATCCGCCTCGTCGGCCTCGGGCTGACCGGCGATCCCCAGCACCAGCCCGGTCGCAGTGTTGGCTGCGAGAAGGATCACATTGTCGACCAGGAAGGCGGCGAAACGGTGACGCCGGGCGGCGGTTGTCCGTGTGGCCGCCTGGGGGGTGGTTGTCATGCCCGCAAGTGTGCCGTGGCGCTCATCGGGGCGGTGCCGGCCGTCCCGGTGTATCGCGGACGTATCGAAAACCGCATACGCCGCCGCAACAGCCTCGCGTCTTCAGTGGAGGCATGAACCACCGCGAATCACTATCAGCGCCGGATTCGTCGATCCAGGAAGGACCGTGATCATGGACTCGGATTCGGCACGGGGCATCGACCGGCGGCGGCTGGTCAGATGGGGCGGGCTGGCGGCCGCCGGCGTGGTGGCGGCCGGCGGGCCGCTGGTGAGCGCCGGGGCCGGCCACGCCGCCTCGTCTCCCACCGACTCGTCCCGGCGCGACCGGGTCCCGCGGGACACCCTGCCCGGCGGGGCCTACGACCGGTACATCGCGCGGCTGGCCGCCGAGGGCAAGTTCTCCGGTGTGGTGTTGCTGTCGCACCGGGGCCGCACGGTGCTGTCCCGCAGCTACGGCATGGCGGACAGGGAGAAGGGGATCCCCAACCACGAGGGCACCGCGTTCAGCCTCAGTTCGGCAGGCAAGCCGTTCCACGCGGTGGCCATTCTGCAACTGGCCCAGCGAGGCAGGTTGCGGCTGTCCGACACGGTGGGCAAATACCTGACGGGCTTCGACCCGGAGGTCGCCGAGCGGGTGACCGTCCACCACCTGCTGTCCGGCACCTCCGGGCTGGACAGCCCGGACGAGGACGTGCGGCGTGTCTTCCAGAGCCGGGCGGAGGTGCACGACCACTACGTGCGGCGCGCCCGGCAGGCGAGGCTGGTGGGTGTCCCGGGCACTCCCTCCACCACCCACCAGGAGGCCGAGGTCACCATTCCCGCGCTGATCGTGGAGGCCGTGACCGGCTCGACGTACTGGGACTACGTCCAGGAGAACATCTTCAAGCGCTGCGGCATGACCGGCGCGGGGTTCTACACCAGGCCGCAGTGGCTCACCGACGGGCGCATCGCGCACCCGTACATGACGCTGGCCGACGGCAGCCAGGTGGACGCCGTCCGCAACCTGGACAAGGGCAGCCCGGCCCCGTACGTACTGGGCAAGAATCCGGGGCGCTGCTTCATCGACGCCCCCGGGGACGGCGGCTTCGCCACCGCGCCGGATCTGGTCCGGTTCGCGCAGGCGCTGGGCGACGGCACGGTGCTGGACCGTCCCTGGTCCGACGTGCTCACCGCGGCCAAGATTCCCCACGGACCGACGTCGTTCGGGGCGTACGGGATCTCGATCGACATCGTCAACGGTCAGTGGATGTTCCAGCGCGCCGGCGGCAACCCCGGTGTCGGCGCCAACTGGAGCATCTACCCGGACACCGGCTGGGTCGGCGTCATCCTCGGCAACAGCGACTCCGAGGGCGTGTCGCTGCAGGACATGATCGGGCGGGAGACGCAGGCCATCACCGGGGCCTCGCCCGATGGGGGGTCGGGCGGCTGATGAACCGGAGTGCATCCCTGTCTCCACCGCCCCGCCGCACGCGCAGGATCGTGCTCGTCGGCCTGGCGATCCTCGGCCTGGCGGGCGTGGCGTTCGTCGTGCGGCGGCCGCTCCTGATGTCCGCTCCGAAGTGCTTCGCCGGGCGGTGGCACGGCTGCTACGACACGGAGAACGGCGTGCTGCTGATGATGCTGGTCGCGCTGCCGCTGGCCGCTCTGGCGGTGTGGGCTCTGGCGCGCAGCCGGCGTGCCGCCGGCGCCACATCGGAGTGGCGGACGTCGCTGGCCGAGGTGGGCATGGTCTACGGGACGGTGCCGTTCGTATGGCTCACCATGATGCCGGGCCCGGGGGCCGGCATCGTCCCCGGCCGGGTAAGTCTGATCCCGCTCCGGGACCTGCTCACGATGGGGCCGATCGGCATCGGCGGCAACCTGCTGATCTTCGCGGCGCTGGGGTTCTTCGCCCCGATGCGGTTCGCGGCGCTGGCGTCCGTGCCGCGGATCCTGGCGCTCGGGGCAGGCTGCTCGATGGCGGTCGAAATCGCCCAGTACGTCCTGCAGCTTGACCGGGTGTCCTCGGTGGACGACGTACTGGTCAACGCCGCCGGCGCCGTGCTGGCCGCGCTGGCGTCGCGCCGCTGGTGGCGCACCACGGCGGCGGAAGCGCCGTCGGACCGGCCGCGCCCCGCGCCGGCGTCGGCGTCGGCAGGCTGAGTCGCGTGTCCGGCGGGCGCACGTCTTCGCATACCTCGGCGATATGTCGAGCTGCGTAGGCTTCAGACATGCGCGTGCTGATCGTGGAGGACGAGCCCTACCTGGCCGAAGCCGTCCGTGACGGTCTGCGGCTGGAGGCGATCGCCGCCGACATCGCCGGCGACGGCGACGCCGCCCTGGAACTGCTCAGCGTCAACTCCTACGACCTCGTGGTCCTCGACCGCGACATCCCCGGCCCCTCCGGTGACGAGGTCGCCCGGCGCATCGTCGCCTCAGGCAGCGGTATGCCGATCCTCATGCTCACCGCTGCCGACCGCATCGACGACAAGGCTTCCGGGTTCGAGCTCGGCGCCGACGACTACCTCACCAAACCGTTCGACCTCCGAGAGCTCGTGATGCGATTGCGGGCGCTCGACCGCAGACGCGCGCACGCCCGGCCCCCGGTCGTCGAGATAGCGGGCCTCCGGCTGGACCCCTTCCGCCGGGAGGTCTTCCGCGACGGACGCTACGTCGCGCTCACCCGCAAGCAGTTCGCCGTGCTCGAAGTCCTCGCCGCCGCCGGAGGCGGTGTCGTCAGCGCCGAAGAGCTCCTGGAGCGGGCCTGGGACCAGAACGCCGACCCTTTCACCAACGCCGTCCGCATCACCGTCTCCGCGCTGCGCAAACGACTCGGCGAACCATGGCTCATCGCCACGGTGCCCGGCGTCGGCTACCGGATCGACACCGGCACGGACACCGGGCACCCATGAACAGGCGTCCAGGGCTCAGCGCCCGGTGGAAACTCACCATCAGCTACGCCGGGTTCCTCATGCTCGCCGGCGCTCTCCTGCTGGCCGTGGTCTGGGTGTTCCTGCTGCGCTACGTACCCGACGGTGTGTGGATTACCGGGCTGAGGGGCGGCGGGCCCTGGGCGCCGGCCCCGCCGTTCATCCCCAACCGCACCGACCTCCAGCGCGCCTTCGTCCCCCGCGCGGCCCAGGCGCTGGCCATTCTGCTGGCGTTCGGCCTGATAGGTGGATGGATCCTCGCCGGCCGGATGCTCGCACCGCTCACACAGATCACCGATGCCACCCGGAAGACCGCGAACGGACTCCTGTCCCATCGGATCCGCATGAAGGGCCGCCAGGACGAGTTCCGTGAACTCGCCGACGCGTTCGACACCATGCTCGAACAAATCGAATCCCACGTCGCCGAGCAACGGAGGTTCGCCGCGAACGCCTCCCACGAACTGCGCACCCCGCTGGCGATCTCGCGGACGCTCCTCGACGTCGCCCGCAAGGACCCCACGCGGGACCGGGACGAGCTCATCGAACGCCTGCACACCGTCAACCAGCGGGCGATCGAGCTCACCGAGGCCCTCCTGCTGCTCAGCCGCGGCGACCGCGGGAACTTCACCCGCGAGAGCGTCGACCTCTCCCTCGTCGCCGAAGAGGCCACAGAGACACTGCTGCCCCTCGCCGAACAGCGCCGGATCACGCTGGACGTCACCGGCGGGGCGGCCCGGACCAGCGGCTCCGCCGAGCTCCTGCTGCGGATGGTGACGAACCTCGTCCAGAACGCCATCGTCCACAACCTCCCCGCCGGTGGCACCGTTACGGTCCACACCGAGGCGTACGACGACACGAGCGTGCTGCGGGTCGCGAACACGGGCCCTCGGCTCCCACCGGAACTGGTGCCGACCCTCACCGAACCCTTCCGGCGCGGAACAGAACGCGTACGCACCGACGAACACGCAGGCGTCGGCCTCGGCCTGGCCATCGTGCACAGCATCGTCCGCGCCCACGACGGGACCCTCGGCCTCGTTCCCCGCCCCAACGGCGGTCTCCTCGTCACGGTCCGGCTTCCCGGTACGCGGTAGGCACCCTCCGGAGCGGCGCCTCGTCCGGGCTGGAGACGCGGCGCGGAAACCCGGCTTGGGCGTCGTCGTCCGAACGCCGGTGACACCCGTGTCCCGCGGCCTCATGAGTCCTCGAGGCGAGGTCGAGAACGCGCAGTTTGGTCCGCAGGGTGTCGGCGTCGGGATGCCCGAGCTCTGTGAGGATGGAAAGGGCGCGCAGCCAGGCTCGGTAGGCGGCGTCGCGATCGCCCGCGGCGTGCTGCGTCTCACCGAGGCGGGTGAGGGTGTAGGCCTCTCCGTACGGTTCGCTGAGCTGCTGGAAGAGTGCGAGAGCCTCCTGATAGCTCGCGACGGCTTGGGCGTGCCGGCCGAGGTGGTGCAGGGTCTGACCCAGGCTGTCCCAGGCGGCCGCCTGGCCGTAGCGGTCGCCGCTCTGCTGGTACAGGGCCAGAACCTCCTGACAGGCGGGCAGTGCTCGACCGTGATCGCCGAGCTGACTGTGGGCCCACCAGATCCCCACCAGGGCGAAGGCCTGTCCGATCTGATGGCCGGCTGCGCGGAACAGGTGAAGCGCCTGCTCGGCGTGGCGGAGCGTGTCGGGGTAGCCGGCTTGCCGGGCGAACGCCAGGGCGAGGCTGAGATGAGTCCGGCCTCTGCCGGAGGATTCGGTCAGCTTCTCCCACTGCGACAGGGCGTGCCGGTAGTGGGTCAGGGTGTCGTCGCCGAGCCCTGAGGCGTTCGGGTCGTGGCGCCCGCGCTGGGTCAGGAAGTCGGCCAGTGTCCACACCAATTGCCAGGCGTGGGTGTCGAACCCGGCCTCGGCCGCGTGATGGACGGCACCGATGAGAACCGTGTGCTCGGCGGCGAACCAGGCCAGCGCCTCATGGTGATCGATGAGGGGCCGGGCGGTCACCCCCGGCTGTGCCGGGGCGAGCGAAAGCGGATCGCGAGACGGGTCCAGCAGCAGCGCCGCGCTGTGAGCGGTGTGCAGGTAGTGGTCGAACATCCGGTGCAGCGCCGCGTGCCGATCGGTGCCGCCGTCCCACCGCCGTGTCAGCTCGGCGGCGTACGCGCGCAGCAGGTCATGCATGCCGTAGCGGCCCGGGGCCTGTTCGGTGAGCAGGTGGGCGCGGGTCAGCTCGGCCAGCAGCCGCCGGGTCTGAGCCGCCGGCACGCCGGCCAGGCTGGCCGCGGCGGGCACCGTGACATCGGGACCGGGATGCAGGCTCAGCAGCCGGAACAGCTCTGCCACCCGGACGCCGAGGGTCCGGTAGCTCCAGGAGAACACGGCCCACAGATCACCGCTGTCGCTCAACGCGTCGGCCACGGCCGCGAGCGGGAACGCGGGCCGGGTGGCGGCCCGCGCCGCCACGATCGCCAGTGCCAGGGGCAGCCCCGCGCACGCGGCGACGATCTCCTCCACCGCTTGAGCTTCGGCCTTCACCCGGTCGGCCCCGAGGCGGCCGGCGAGCAGTTGACGGGATTCGGCGGCCGTGAGCAGGTCCACGGTGAGCGGACAGGCACCTTCCATCGCGACCAGACCGGCCAGTTGCTCGCGACTGGTCACCACTGCCGTGCAGCCGGACGAGCCGGGCAACAGCGGCCGCACCTGCTCGGCGTCGCGTGCGTTGTCCAGCACCACCAGCACCCGTCGATCGGCCAGCAGGCTGCGGTACAACGCCACCTGCGCGTCGAGGGCGGGCGGGATGTCGTCCGCCGACACGCCAAGGGCGTGCAGGAAACCCCGAACCGCCTCGCCTGGCGTCATCACCGGCCCGTTCGGGTCGAACCCGCGCAGATTGACGTACAACTGCCCATCCGGGAACCCGGCGGCGACCCGATGGGCCCAGTGCACCGCCAGCGTCGTCTTGCCCACACCCGCGGTGCCCGACAGGAGGGGGATCGCGACCGCGCCCGCCGGAGCCGTCCCGCCGGCGGGCAGCAGCCGGTCCAGCGCTTGGAGGACACTCGCCCGGCCGGTGAAAGCGGGTACATCGCTCGGCAGCTGCCGCGGCACGGGTAAGCCTGGGCGCACCTCCACCGGCCCTCCGGCCGGCGGCGGGCCGAGGGCGGGGTCGGAGCGCAGGATCCGCTCGTTGAGGGCACGCAGCTCCGGCCCCGGCTCGATGCCGAGTTCCCCGATCAGAAGGGCACGCGTGTCTCGGAAGACCTCCAGGGCCTCGGCTTGGCGACCAGAGCGGTATAACGCCAGCATCCAGTAGCAACGCAGCCGCTCCCGATACGGGTGAGCCGTGGCGAGCCGGCCCAGCTCTCCGACCAGCGCACTGTGCCGGCCCAGGTCCAAATCCACGGAGACGCTGAGTTCCTGGGCGCGCAGTTGCGCCTCCTCCAGCCGCCGGACCTCCTGCGTCACGAGTGCGACATCGCTGACATCCGCGTACGGCGTGCCCCGCCAGAGTTTCAACGCCTGCCGCAGTGCGGCGCTGGCCGATTCGAGGTCCCCGCGGTCATAGGCGCCTTGTCCGCAGTCCACCAGATCCGCGAAACGCAGCGCGTCCATCTGGTCCACTCCGACGACGATCGCGTACCCGGCCGCGCTGCGCACGATGTGCTCCCGCCCGGCGATCGAATGCCGCAGCCGATGCACATAGCTCTGGAGGTTCTTACGCGCGCTGGCGGGCGGGCGGCCGTCCCACAGCGCCTCGATCAAGGCCGGCACCTCCACCGGTTCCCCCGCCTTGCACAGCAGCAATGCCAGCAGACGACGCCACTTCGCCGGCTCCACCGCCACGGCCACTCCGTCGCGGCGCACCTCCAGCGGTCCAAGAACGCCGAACTCGATCAACAGCCCGCCCTCCATCGGATGACATCCCCGAATCTGACTGCGATGAGTCAAATCGTCAAGGAAGGAGACAACCGGCGCGCAACCGCCGCGCTACCGCCATACAACCGCCACGGCTCACCATCGACACAGAACAGGCAGACGGCGAAACAACCCACGATTCAGGGAGCTACTCCGCGTGCTTGTTCCGTCCCGATCGTCGTCGCACCACACCTGAGCGAAACACCTCGACGGAAGGATTCAGGCGTGAGCAAGTTCCTCCGCGTACTGACGACGCTCGTCGTCACGATCGCAGGTCTCTCCCTGCCGATGGCCGCCGCCCAACCGGCGCAGGCCGCCACCAGCATCTGCTCCTCCAGGTACGGTTCCTACTGGAATCACCAGGACAAGGCGCACTGGTGGGCGGCGGCGACGGCCGGCAGGGCGCAACAACACCGAATGCCCATCGATATTCAGGGGCCGTGGAAGGACGACGGCGTCCAGGCCCACATCTGGGACTGGTACAACGGAGAAAGCCAGTACTGGTGCCTGCACAAGATAACTTTCGCCGACGGCTCGTACGCGTTCCAGATGAAGAACTATTACACCGGCAAATGTCTCGGCGTACCCGAGTTAGGCAACTACGTCGCCGTGCGGCAATACACCTGCAGCTCCGATGGTTACAGGCAGCGCTGGGTGCTGATGGGCCTGGGTCTCGTGAACACACCTGACGGGATCAAGACGGGGCAGGCGATCCGTATGGACGACTCGAATTACTGTCTGGACGTCCGGGACGGACAGACCGCAGCGGGGACACCGCTTCAACTCTGGTCATGCACGAGCTCCCCAAACCAGGTGTTCTACTGATCCTGGAAGAGCGAACGGCCTCCCCTGGAAAACGGCCCCTCGCGGCCCGGCCGTACGGATGAGGAGAAGGTAAGGGGCGCCGAAAGCAGGGGTCTCGGCTCACACCGGGACCCCCGCGTCATGTCCTGGCTCGTGAGATGCCCGAGCCGAGGGGACCGACTCGCCGCACGCCGGCCAGGCGGTCGCCGTTCACGTGAGGCCCACCGTCTGCCGCTCGGGCTCGATGACCGCGACGACGCGCTCCTCGTCTCGCGAGTACGGCCGGCCGATGTACTTGACGGCCAGCTGGTCGACGATCGTCCAGGCGGCGTCGCCTTCGAGCCACTCGACGACGCGGCCGCGGACGACGACCGGCTGGAACGGGTCGCCGGGCGGGGTCAGGGAGAGCGCGACCCGCGGGTCGCGGCGCAGGTTGCGGGCTTTGCGCGAGTCCGGACCGGTGAGGAACACGATGTGGTCGCCGTGCGTCCCGATCCAGACCGGGACGGTGTGGGGGGCGCCATCGGGCAGGACGCTGGCGAGGTGGGCGAGCGGGGTGCCGTCGAGCACGCGGCGCACAGCGGGGTCGAGCGTCATGGTCATCTCCTGGCGTGGGTTGTGGGCGGGCTTCTGGTGGTGATCGTCCGCGGGCGACGAGGTCATCGTTCGACCTCGTAACGAAGGTGGGTGACACCGGGCGCCGGGACGGCCTCGACGAGGCGGAGGCGCACATGCCCGGGGAGCGGCTGGAAGAAGGGCCGGCCGTGGCCGAGCAGGATCGGCACCTGATGGAGGATCACCTCGTCGACCAGACCCGCCTTCAGCGCCTCGGTCACGACGCCGCCGCCCATGAGGCCGACGTCCTTGCCGCCGGCCGCCGCACGGGCCGCCGCGATCGCGTCCTGGATGCCGGTGCCGACGAGGGTCTGCCGCTCGCTCATCTTCGGCATCGGCCGGTGGCTCAGGACGAACAGCCGGGCCGCCGGGTGGGGGCCGCCGCCGCCGAAGCCGTCGGAGTCCTCATAGGTGTTGCGTCCCGCCACGACGGCGCCCACCCGTGCGGCGAGAGCGTCGAAGACCCGGGCACTGGGCTCGCTCAGCCGGAACCCGTCGAACACCCGGCTGGGCGTGTCGCCGTCGAAGTACCAGTCGAAGAGCATCGCCCCGTCGCCGAGCCCGCGCCCGGCACGGGGGTCGCGACCGGTGATGTATCCGTCGACCGACACGGCATGGGCGCCGATGACCTTGCTCATCTCGATGCACCCTCCTCCATTTGAGTTCCCTTAAGAGACTCGATAAATGTAGCACTCCGAAGTTCCCTAAGGGAACCCCAATTGGTAGACTGGATTCATGCAGCGCACGAACTTCGGCGAGATGGCGTGCTCCATCGCGCGCACGCTCGACGTCATCGGGGAGCCCTGGTCGCCGCTGATCCTGCGTGACGTGTGGGTCGGGCTCACCCGGTTCGAACAGATCCAGGCCGACCTCGGGATCTCACGTAAGGTGCTGACCGAGCGGCTGAACCACCTCGTCGGCCAGGGTGTGCTGGAACGCCGTCCCTACGACCAGCGGCCGCGGCACGAGTACCACCTGACGCAGAAGGGCACCGAACTCGTCGACCTGCTCATGGTCATGGCCGGCTGGGGCGACAGGTGGCTCGCGGGTGAGGCCGGTCCGCCGGTGCTCTACCGCCACCACGCGTGCGGTGAGATCAGCGGTGTCGACCTGCGCTGCGCCCACTGCGGCGAGCCGATGCACGCCGGCGACGTCGACCTGCTGCCCGGCCCCGGCGCAGCCGTATGACAGAGCGCAGCCGTATGACAGAGCGCAGCCGTATGACAGAGCGCAGCCGTGTGACAGAGCGCAGCCGTATGACGCGGACGGGCCCACGGCCGCCTGATGCGCGCGCCGGGCGGGCTTCGGGTTCGCCGGGGTGATCCGGGCCCGGGAGGCACTCCAGGGCGGCGGTGCGCGACCGGAGTCGTTCGGTGAGGGCGTTGTCGTGGGGCAAGCTGATGACGTGAGTGTCCATGTGCCTCCGGACGACGCCGGAATCCCACGGGCGCAGGCCGGCCCCAACCCACAGCACCTGCTGACGACCTTGCTCGGTGAGTACCTCGACTCCTCGGACGCCGGCCTTCCGTCGATGGCGGTGGTCGCGATGCTCAAGGAGTTCGGCATCAGCGAGTCCAGCGCGCGGGCCGCGTTGTCCCGGCTGACCAAGCGTGGCCTGATCGCCGTACGGGGATCTGGACGGCCACCCGTGTACCACCTCACGCCTCAGGCGATCGCCAGGCATCGGTCCCGGATGGATCATTTCCTGAGCTTCGGCGCACGCCCGCCGCGGTGGACCGGCGACTGGGTGACCGTCTCCTTCTCGATCCCCCAATCCGGTCAGGCACAGTCCGGCCAGGCCCCACGGCACGCGGTTCGCAAGGCTCTGGGAGCGCTGGGTTTCGCGCGGCTGTACGACAGCGTGTGGATCCGGCCCGGATCCGACTCCGGTCCGGCGACCCAGGCGCTGCACGACATCCTGGACGACGTCGACGGTGGTCGATGGTCGGTGATGCACACCCGGTTCGACGAGGAGGCCGGCCCGCACGGTCCGGCCGCCGCCTACGACCTGGCCGGCCTCGCCTCGGCCTACGAGGCCTTCATCGCGCGGTACGCGGACCTGCGGGTGGCCGTCCGCAATGGGCAGATCGACGCGACGCGGGCGCTGGTGGCGCGGACCTCTGTCATGGATTCCTGGCGGAAGTTCCCCGACATCGACCCGAACCTTCCCGAGCACCTCCTGCCGGCACCGTGGCCCCGCGAGGCCGCCAGGAATCTCATGCTGGAGATCCACTCCGCTCTCGGCTCGCTCGCCGAGGCGCGGCTCATCCAGGTCGCGACACCGTACTGGCCGGACGCCGCGTCCTGGATCACCCACTTCCAGGCATCGGAGAACTCCGTTCCGGCCCCGGGTGGCGGGGACGGCTGAAGAAACTTTCACGCACTCGAACGGCTGCCCGGCCGCCGGGGCGCTTTCGCGACCGCCGCGGCGCGTCCGCTTCCGGCTGGCGGCCGCCCGCCGGGATCCCACCGGAGCGTCAAGCCGGCCAGGCGCTGTGACCTGCGCCGGAGTCGCCTGTGCCGGTCCGTTTTCTCGGCGCCGGGCAGGGGAGCGGTGGCACCGTCCCGAAGGCTGCCCGCCACGCCCGGACTCGAGTGCGTCAGGGGCGCGTCCGGTCCGCGCGGGCACCGCTCAACGTGCCGAACGCGGTCGGTTGACACTTTTGATGACCGCAGTGATATTAACTGCACGCTTCTCTCATCGGCTCGTTTCGCCTGGCGCGGGCGCAACTCGCAGTCGATAGTCCGCCATATCGATCTCCAGATTCGGTCGGCGTCGACCAGCCTGGCCACGGTGGCAGTCATGTGCCGTTTCCGGGTTTCGTCGGCGTGCGCCGCGTATGCCACACCTGACACAGAGCGCCGTCGTGACACCTTCGGAGGGCGAGATGAGAAAACGCTCGATCATCAGCGCAGTACTGGCGGCCGCGGTCGCCCCACTCTGCGCCGGAATAGTGGCGCTAACCACGACACCGGCCGCCGCGGCGGTCGGCGGTTCGGGCCCCTACCCGGCTGATTACGAGACCTCGACCGGCCTGCCCAACCACACCATCTATCGGCCCGGAAACCTCCCGTCCGAGAAACTCCCCATTTTCGTCTGGGGTAACGGAGGGTGCTCCGCCAACGGGTTGTCGCAGCAGAACTTCCTCCGCGAGATCGCCTCGCACGGGTTCCTGGCCATCGCCAACGGCAGCCCGAACGGCTCGGGCTCGACGACGTCCCAGATGCTCACCCAGTCCATCGACTGGGCGGTCGCGGAGAACAGCCGCCAGGGCAGCAAGTACTTCGGCAAGCTCGACACGGGCAAGATCGCTGTAGGGGGCTTCTCCTGTGGCGGGCTGGAGGCCTACGCCGTCTCCAACGACTCGCGTATCACCACGACCACCATCTTCAGCAGCGGCTTGCTGAACGACTCCGACGACTACCAGCTCCGCCGGCTGACCAAGCCGATCGCCTACTTCATCGGCGGGCCGAGTGACATCGCCTATCCCAACGCCATCGACGACTGGGGCAAGTTGCCGGCGGGGCTGCCCGCGTTCATGGGCAATCTGAACGTCGGACACGGCGGCACCTACGACCAGACCAACGGCGGCGAGTTCGGCCGCGTGGCGGTGCTGTACCTCAAGTGGCGGCTGAAGGGCGACACGACGGCCGGCACCAATTTCGTCGGCCCCAACTGCGGCCTCTGCAACACCCAGTGGCAGGTCCAGCAGAAGAACCTCACGCTCGACGGCGGCACCCAGTCTCCGTCGCCGAGCCCGTCATCCGGCGGCAACCCGTCTCCGAGCCCGACCGCGACCCCGACCTCCGGCGGCGGCAGCGGGCCGATCAGGGGGGTGGCCTCCGGGCGGTGCCTGGACGTGACCGGCGCGAGCACCGCCGACGGCACCCAGGTGCAGCTGTGGGACTGCAACGGCCAGACCAACCAGAGCTGGAGCTCCACCTCTGCCGGTGAGATCCGCGTGTACGGCAACAAGTGCCTGGACGCGGCCGGCAGCGGCAACGGCGCCAGGGTGCAGATCTACTCCTGCTGGGGCGGCGACAACCAGAAGTGGCGGGTGAACTCCGACGGCAGCATCCAGGGCGTCCAGTCCGGGCTCTGCCTGGACGCCACCGGAGCCGGCACCGGCAACGGCACCAGGATCCAGCTGTACTCCTGCCACGGCGGCACCAACCAGAAGTGGACCTGGAACAGGTAGCCCGCACCCGCGGCCCGCGGTGCGGAACACCCCGCCGCACCGTGGGCCACGACCCGGCCGCTCAGCGCGCCTCCGTTCAGCCGGTAGCCGACTTCCGCTGCGCCGAACGCCGCGAGGCCCCGGTGCCGTGCCCGACGGCACCGGGGCTTCGGCGTCAGCCGCCGAACAAATAACGCGCCGCCGAGCCGCCCGCGGCGCTGCCGACCGCTCCGCCCGCGGCGCCACCGGCGATCGAGCCGATAGGGGCGCAGATCACTGCGAGCGCAAAGCACCCCGCTCCGGCCTTGTACCCCGCCATGGATCCCAAATGGGCTCCCGCTCCCGCTACAAAGCCTCGGGTCAGCACCCGGGCCGTCTTGTCCTTCCCGGACAGATCGTCGCGGTTTCTGTCGGCTTTGAACTGCGCGTAGCCACCGTCGACCACCGAGACCGCGACGCTCGCGCGGCCCGCCCACTTCCCGAAGGTCGCGGCCTTCTCCCCGAACCTGCTGAGGCCACCCGCGCGCTTGGCCGCCTTCCACCTCAGATTGTGCTTGGGCTCCGCCCTGGGGACCAGCGCGAACGTCCTTCTCAGGGTCTCCACCTGCTGCTTGGTCAGCCCGAGCCCGGCCAGGAGCTTGTCCTCCAGCTTGACGCTGCCCAGCCCGAGCAGCTTGATCAGTTCGCCGAGCGTGGCGCTGCCCAACGAGGCGGCGAACAAGGGTTGGTTCACGTCCCGGAGGTCGCCCCAGAAGCTGGGAGGGGGCGGAGTGACGTAGGGCTGCAGCGCCGGGATGGGGGGCGTCATGCTCGTACGGGGGGGTGGGGCCGTCCTGTAGTGGGGGACGCTCGGTGACCAGCCGCAGGCCCGGGGAACGAGATAGCACGGTGGCTTGGACGGCCCGATGACCTTGTAGCCGCGCTTGGTGGGAACGCGGACGACTCCATCGCCGTTCGAGCACTCCATGTCCCCGTTGACCCGCCGGCACAGCTTGCCGTCGGGGTCGGAGTTGGTGACCGGGCTGCTGTTGGCGTAGGTGTAGCCGTTCATCTGCTGCGCGTCGGTCAGGTCCAGCACCGGGTCCACGGAGATGAACCTGCCGGTGTCCGGGTCGTATTCGCGCGCTCCGAGTTGCATGAGACCGGCGGGGTCCTTCGTGCCGCCGACGAAGCCCTTCTCCCCCGGCCAGACGGGCGGGGTGCTCCGCTCGGCGCCGAAGGGGGCCAGCCTGCGAGCCCGGCTCTGCTGGGTCTGGGCGTCGATCGCGATCTGGGCGGTGCCCTGGTGGTCCTCCGTCAGGTAGGTGACGCCGGTCGTGGTGCGGAGAGCAACGGTCCGGCCCGCGTGGGTGTAGTAGCGCGTGGCGGTCGTCGTCCCGGCGCTCAGGCGGACCTCGGTGCCCGGTAGGTAGAGGGTGGCCGCGGTCGCGTCCTTTCTGATCAGGCGGTTGCCGTCGGCGTCATAGACGAACTCGACCGCCGCGCCGCTCTCGGCGATGTTCGAGAGCTGGCCCTGGACGTCCCAGTCGAAGGTCCGGGTCGTACCGCCGACGGTGCGCGTGATGGTGTTGCCGGTGTCGTCGTAGGCGTAGGTGTCGGTGCGGCTACCGCCCCCACCGCTTTGGACGATCTTGGTCAGGCGGTTGCCCTGGCCCGCGGGGCTGTAGGTGTAGGTGCGGACGGTGTCGGGCTGTCCGGCGACGCCGTGACGCGTCTCGGAGACGCGGTTGCCCGCGGTGTCGTAGCCGAAGGTCTGCCAGTAGGGGGCGGGGCCACCGGCGACCGTGGCGGGAGGAGCCGCGTCGCAGGTGGCCGTGGTCTGGGTCCATGCCTCGGTGAGCCGGCGCAACGGGTCATAGGAGAAGCACTGGGTGTCGGCTCCGTCCCGCGAGGCGTCGGCGATGGAGCGGATGTTCCCGGCGTCGTCATAGCGGTAGGTGGCGTCCCGATCGCTGCCGCTGACGTTCTCCCGCAGCGTACGGGTGGTCGCGGGCCGCTGGGTCGCCCACTCGTAGGTGAAGGTCTGCCAGGCGCGTTTGCCCGTGGTCGCGCCGAACTCGAGCATCATGAGCTTGCCGGTGGGCGTGTAGTCGGTGGCGCCCACGTAGGTGCCGAGGTTGCCGGTCAGGCGGACGGGCCGCAGGAAGTCGTCGTAGGTGGAGACGAGGTTCTCCGCCGCCAGGCCGCCGGCCGCGGGCAGTCCCTGCCCTTGGACGGTGCCGTCCAGGTTGTAGGAGGTGGAGAAGACGTAGGTCCCCGCCAAGGCGCCCTGGGCCGAGGGGATCGTGACGGCGTTCACGTCGGCGCGCCCGAGCCGGTCGTAGTGGCGGATCTCGCTGGTGTAGTCCGCGCCCGCGTGGTGGCGGGTGGCGGTCGCCGGCTTGCCCTTGCCCAGGGGGACGGAGTCATAGGTGAACGAGGTGAGCCTGGTGCCGGTGGCCGAACCTTCGCGGGTGTCGGTCTTGCGGCCGAGCCCGTCGTAGGTGGTGACGGTCTTCTTGCCGCGGGCGTCCGTGACCGAGGTCTCCCTGTCGAGGTCGTCGTAGGTGTAGGAGGTCGGGCCCTTGTCGGGATCAACTGTCTTGATCTTGCGACCGCGCAGGTCGTAGGTGTTGGTCCAGGTGTTGCCCGAAGGGTCGGTCACCGAGGCCGGTTCGCCGGTCGGGGTGTAGGTGTAGCGGATGGCGTCGTACTGTCCGGCGGCCTTGTACTGGCGGCGCTCGATCACCTGACCGCGCGCATCGGTGATCTCCGCGGTGGGGGTGCCGCCCTGCGGCGGCGTGACGGAGGTACGGTTGCCGCCGCCGTAGCTGTACGTGGTGCGCCATTTCTCCTGTTCCGGCTGGGAGCCGTTGCCGGCCATCAGCCGTTCGAGGGTCTTGCGGCCCAGTCCGTCGTACTCGGTCCGCGTCTGGGACTCGATGTTGCCGGGGGTGAGCACGCCGAACAGCACCGGCTCGGGGGCTCCCGACGCGGGGTAGGCGTCGTGGGTCCTGACGACGAGGCCGCGGTCGTCGTAGATGGTGTCGGTGATCAGGCGGCCGGTGGGCCCCGGCGCCTGGGTCTGCCGGGTGCGGAGCCAGCCGTCGAGCAGTTCGATCCCGGCGATCCGCTGGCCACCGGTGGCGGTGAGCGTCTTGGTGGTGACCGCGACGATCTTGTCGTCGGCGACCCGGTAGTCGAACTCGTAGTTGGGGTAGGGGTTGCTGCCTTTGGAGCGGTTCGGCAGCCACACCTGGCGCAGCCGGCCGAGGCCGTCGTAGACGAGTTCGGTACGCAGCCCGTTGGCGTCGATCTCCGCGGTCTGCTGCCCCCAGGCGGGTTCGAGCTCCTGGACGGTGACCAGCGCCGTCGAGGCGTCGCCCGGCTTGGCGGGCGGGCTGGTGGTCGTCACCTTCGTGGTCAGGCCGCGCGCGTCGGTGTAGGCGGTGGTGCTGGTCTGCCCGAGCGCGTTGGTCGCCTTGAGGGGACGGCCGTAGACGTCGTACGTCACCTGCTTCTCGGTGGCGTACGTGGCCTTCGTCCCGTCATGGGAGGCGATCTCCTCGACCTTGGTGGGATCGCCCCGGCTCGGCGCGGCCCCGAGAGCGCCGTTGTCGTAATACGTTCTGATGTCGGAGATGACGTCCTTGGCGCGGTCGACGGTTGCCGTGCAGGCGACCGCGACGGTCTCCACCCGCGCGGGCAGGGACACCAGGTGCGCGGCGACGTTGTCGGCATAGGTGGCACGGGTGCACCGGTCGTCGGCGGAGGTGGTGACGTCGCCGAGGTCGTTGACGCGGATCGCCCGCCCGATGCCGGGCCCGGATCCCTCGTGCTCGGTCTCGGTCCTGGTCTCGGTCCAGCCGCCTCCGTCCTTGACCGTCCACGTGCGCTCAGTGGCGGGGGCGGTCATCTCGGCCGTGGTGGTGCCCCACGATCGGGTGCGGGTCGCGGTCGTGACCCGCCAGGGGGTCCGGACGGTCTTGGCGTGAACCGTCCCTCCCCGCCCCGTGTACTCGACGGTCTTCAGCTCGAACCCCGACAGCGCGTCGTGGTCGGTGTACGTGCCGCCCTCGCCGTCCGACACCGTCACCGACTTGCTGCCGCCGCTCCTGCTCTTGCGGTCGCCGTCCATGCCGCGCAGGTAGAACGTGTCGGACTGGGCCGCCGTGCCGGTCAGCGTTCGGACCTGACCGTAGCCGCGCCATTGCGACCAGGTTTTGTGCTTCTCCCTGGTCAGGCCGTCATCGTCGTCGAAGTGCCAGGCCGCGCCGCCGAGGTAGTCGTAGCTGGTTCTCATGTCGGGCGCCAGACCGGTGCGATCGATGCTGGTCACCGAGGTCACCACGTACTTGTGGAACCAGTCGGTGATCTCGTCCTCGTGGCCTGGCGGCTTCCAGATGACGGGGAAGCACCGCCTGGTGTTGGTCTCGGGGGTGGGCAGGTCGGACAGCGAGCAGTCGGCGCCCGAGTAGGCGATGTCGAGTTGCCCGCCGGACTCGTCGTAGATCGCGCCGAGGCGGTAGCGGATGTAGGCGAGGATGTCGTCGCCGGTCCGGTCGAGCCGGTTGGGCAGCTGCACATGGGTGAAGGAGACCTTCGGCAGCGTCACCGGCGTGCCGCCGACGTGCCCCGTGTGCTGGATCTGGGACAGCAGCAGGTCGCGCTCCACGTCGGCCAGACCCCAGGTGTGGCCGAGCGACCAGGAGTCCACGTCACGGTATCCGGTGCCGTCGGCCTTGATGACCTGGGTGGTCACCTTGGTCAGGCGTTTACGCGACCAGAAGGTGGGAGTGACCGCGCCGTGGGTGCCCTTACACTCCTGCCCGGCGTCACAGTGCAGGTCCCAGGGCACGTCCCACCAGTACTGCGGCTTGTCGCCGATCTTGTCGGGGTCGCAGGCGAACGACGCGTCGGGCAGGCACCGCTCGGACGTGGTGAACAGCACCCGAGCGGGAGCGGTGGCGAACAAGTCGTCCTTGCGCAGCCCGTAGGAGATCGACTTGAGGTAGCCACCGCGCGTGTACGGGGTCTCGTCGCCGGACTTCAGGTCGCGGCCGTAGTGGTTGATCTCCTTGCCGTAGGTGTAGGTCATGGCGTTGCCGTCGGGGCCCACGACGTAGTCCAGGTTCCACCGATGGGCCTGCTGGCACCAGGAGGAGGAGAACCCGCTGGATTTGTGACATGGTTCGCCGGAGTCGTCACCGAACACCGGTGCCGTCCACGCCGAGTCGCTCTCCGGATCGCCGGACGCCCAGCCGGGCACGCGGTTGAGCCCGAAGTAATACTGGATGCCGTCGACCGTGGTGGCCTTCCAGTACTCTCCGTCGTCGTCCCCGTTGGTCGCGCCGGTGAGCTTCTCGAACACCGTGCCGTCGTCGAACTTGGTCCGCCAGGTGCCGTCAGCGGCCTTGATCAGCTCTCCGCCCCTGCCGTTCCACGTGACCGTCGCGTTGTCGTAGCCCCAGCACTGGTCGCCCGGGTAGTTGCCGAACTCGTCCTTCGCGGCACCGTCGTCCTCGCACGACTTGTAGCGGCGCTCGATGTAGCCGGGCCACAGGTCGAATCCCTCGCCGACCCAGGACGGCTGCGCGTTGGTGTTGCCCGTCCGCCCGTCCACGCTGCCGGAGGAGTATGTGATGGCCAGTTCGGGCTGTAACTCGCCGGGTACAGGCGGCACCCGCATCGGGTAGGACCAGGTGAACTCGCCGGAGTTGCCGCCCATCTCCCAGGTGGCCGAGGCCGACAACGACGTCGCGCTGTAGTCGCCCTGGGAGCCCGACTCGCCTGCGGCGGCCACCAGCAGCGTGCCGCCGGGCTCGGCGTCCACCTCTGTGGTCAGCGTGCCCGCCGCCGCGTCGTTGCGTGCGTGCAGCGGCGCCGCCTTGGCGCACTGCGGCAGTCCCGGGCTGGTCAGCGCGCACGACGGCAGCCGCCACAGGCGCAGCCGGGAGCCGTATGAGCCGCCGTAGGCCTGTGCGAACCTCCCGTAGTCCAGGCGGACGCCGACCCGGCCGGTGGTCTGCGCGTCGCTGGAGGCCACGGTGAAGGCGATCCCGTCGGCTCCCGCGGGGTGCCCGGCCGTACGGTCCAGCAGCCGCACGCGTACCCGTCCCGCTTGGGTCCCGGCGCCGGCGGCGGGCAGCAGCGAGATCGGCAGGGTCCCGGCCCGGGCGGCACCCCGCCCGGGCACATCGGCTTCCGCGACGTCGGCCGCCGGCCAGTCGATCAGCGCGGGCGGCGGCGGCGCGCCGACGGGCTCGGATCGACGCGGCCTGGCCGGGAGATCACGGCCTGCGACCGTCCGTTCGGGCTGATCCACCTTTGGGCGGCCGGGTCCCGCGGCCGCGGCGGTCACGGGTGGTGACAGCGTCACCGTCAGCGTCACCGTCAGCGCGGCGGCCATCCCCGCGGCGACCGCCCGGGACAAGCGGCCGGGCCGCAGGGTCCGTTGCGGACGGCCGCTCCTGGCTTCACCGCGCCGTTGGGCCATGCTCGTCTTCATCCGGCACACCCCCGCGTGACAGCGCACGGGAGCGCGGGCTCGAGGTTCACCTTCATCACGACCTCCACAAGCAGGGGATTACCTACGGTCAGAGGCCGGAGGCGGTGTCGAGTTCGCCGCCGGTGGCCAGCACCTCGACCTGTTCCTTGGTGAGCGCGCCCTGGTAGGCCCACACGTCGTCGATGGCGTCCGGCCAGAACTCGCCGCCGAACCTGTTGCGGCCGACCTGCAGCCCGCCGCCGGTCGCGGTGAACCCGAACACCTGGTCCTCCTGGGAGACACCGAGTGAGGTCTCCTCAAGCTGGCCGTTGACATACAGGCTCATCCGATCGCGGAGCGCGTCGTAGACGATGGCGAGGTGGTCCCAGTCCGACTCGGAGAACCCCGAGTGCTCGGCCTGGCGCAGCTCGGAGGCCGCGGTGGAGTCGGCGTTACGCATCTGGAACTGCCAGCCACCGGCGTCGGGGTCGGCCGGGTTCGGGACGTAGCGCAGGGCGAAGGCGTTGGCGTTCGCTCCTGCCTGCGAGAACACGGTCCTGGCGGTCTGCGGGCGGCCCATGTTGCGTATCCACCCCGCCACCGTGAAGCTCTCGCCGGTCTGCAGCGGCGGGGTGGCCGTCTCGGCGTAGGCCGTGGTGCCGTTCAGCAGCAGTCCCGCGCTGGAGATGTAGCGGAAGCCCGCGGCGCGGTCGATGACGGCGCCGCCCTGGAGCGTGAGGTTCTGGGCTCCCGCGGGCTCGCCCGCGCCGCCGGTGTTGAGCTTCCAGCGTCCCTTGACCACGGGGTGCTGGGTGACGAGTTCCTCGGCCTCGATCGGGCCCAGCGCCCGGTCGTAGATGCGGACGTCGTCGAGCACGCCGGGCAATTGGTCCACGTAGGTGCCCAGCCACTTGCTGCGGCCGATCTGCAGCCCGCCGCCGGCGTGCCACACCGCGTCGAGCTGGCCGCTGTCGGTGCCCTGGTCGCCGTTGACGTAGATGCGCAACTTTCGGGTGACGGCGTCGTAGACGCCGACCAGGTGCGTCCAGGAGTTCACGGCCGGTGTCGCTTTGGAGACCGCCTGGTACCAGCCGCTCTCGTCGGTGTCGGTCTTGGCTTTGGCGAACACCCACTTCTTGAGGCCGCCGTCGTACTTGAGGTAGAAGCCGCTCTTGCGCAGGCCGTCCTGGGAGAGCGCCGTGTAGTTCTTGTCCAGCGCGCCGGTCTCCAGGCGCACCCATGCCGACACCGAGAAGCTCTTGGTGGTGTCCACGACCGGGCCGGTGGTGGCGGCGTGGCCGGTGGAGCCGTCCAGCCGCAGCGCCGTGCCGTCCTGCCCGTCCTGCCCGAGCGTCGCGCCGCCCTTCAGCGCGGCCTGGACGGCGGCGGCGGGACTGTAGACGCGGCCGGTCCCGGCCTCCTCGTCCAGCGGCCAGTACGCGGCCGGACCGGACGGGCTCGCGCCTGCCGCGAGCTGCTGGGCCTCCTGGTCCGACACCGCCCGCTGGTACAGCTTGATCTCGTCGATGCCGCCGGGCCACTGATTGACCTGGGCGTCGTTGTACTTGCTGCGGCCGATCTGCAGCGCGCCCGCGGCCTGCCACGCCCTCACCCCGCCGGCCGTGCCCGCGAGCTGCCCGCCCACGTAGAGGCGCAGCTCGCCGGCGGGCTGGTCGTAGACGCCGGTGAGGTGCGTCCACGTGTTCAGCGGAAGGCCGCCGCTCGCCATCGCGGAATACCAGACGCCGCCACCGTCCCTGGCGGTGTCGGTGCTGGGCATCTTGAACTCCGGTTGCCCGGACGGGTTGATGCCGAGCTGGAATCCACTTTGGTGGGTTCCGTCCTGGGCCAGCGCGTTGACCATCCCGAAAGCCGCCGGTTTGACCCATGCGGAGACGGTGAAGCTTTCCTGCGTGCGCAGCACCGGCAGGTTCGTCTCGGCGTAGCCGCTCGCGCCGTCGAGGGTGAGCGCGGTGCCCGCCTGGCCCGCACCGCCCAGCGTGGCCCCGCCACGCACGTAGGCCGCCGTGCCCGGGCCGGTGCTCGTCACGGTCGTCGCGCCCGCGGCCTCGTCCAGCGTGAACCGGGCCGCGGCGTCCGCGCCCGCCCTGGCCCAGAACTCGTAGGTGGTCGGGGCGCTGTTCTGGTTGGCCTGGGTGAACGCCTGGACGGTCAGTAGGTTGGGGCCCGAGCGGCTGGGCGCCACCGCGACCTGACGCGCCGCGCCGCTGGCCGTGGTCACCGTGCTCAGCGCGGTGCCGTTGAGCTTCAGCTCGTAGCGGGCCGCGGCCTTGGCCGGGTCGCTGATGGTGAAGATGCCGGCGTCGCCGACGCCGCCGTGCCAGCTCTGGTCACCTGGGTACTCGGCCGACGACACCGATGGCGCGGCGGGCACCGACGGGTCGTAGTAGAAGTAGCAGCCGGTCTGCGCGCCGTCGTAGCTCCACGGGCCCCACTGGACGCCGTCCCAGGCCCGTACCCCCCAGCCGATGCGCTTCTTCTGCGGGATGGACGCGGGAAGCTTGATCTGGTGCCTGCTGCCCGTGGTCAGCGCCGGTGTCAGGGCCGAGGTCCACTTGGCGCCCCAGTCCGAGCCGTCGGCCTTGTCGGCCCAGTGCAGCGTGAACTGGCCCTGGACCTTCTTGGCGTCCTCGGAATCGGGGTCGGAGAGGTAGGCGTACAGGATGGACAGGTCGTTGACCCACTGGGCCTCACTGGAGGCCACGCACTTGGTTCCGGGGCTGGCGAACATCGAGCCGGTGCTCGGCTGGTTCGGCGGCCGGTTGTACTGGATGCGCAGGTAGGCGTCATCGGCGAAGCGCTTCCACCACGTCATCGAACTCTCGCTGTAGGCCTTCAACCCGAAGGTGATGGTCGAGTACCCCTTGTTCACCGCGCCCTGCACGCTGGCGCGGAGCTTGGACCCGCCGAACTCGACCGGCGCCCGCGAGCAGTAGGCCACGTCGCGCGAGGCCAGATGCTCAAGCCAGGCGTCGCTGGTGTTGTTCCAGGTCGCCCCCGAGGTCAGCGTGCCGGCCCGCCACAACTGCACCGAGGTGGCGTTGTCGCAGTCATAGGCCGCGGTCTCGTAGGCCACGAACTCGGCCGACTCGATGTACTTGCCCTTGATGGAGGGCAGCTTCATCCGGTAGAAGAGCCGCTTGGTCTGGTTCTTCACACACCGGCCGTCCTTGGCGACCTCACAGCGGCCCATGCCCTCGGTGGCGTTGCCGTTGAACTTCGGGTAGTTCTCGCTGGGATAGCCCGAGGAGACCATCCCCCAGTAGTAGGCCGCACTGGTCTGCCACACCGGGTCGACGTAGACGGGGAAGGTGGTGGCCGGTGAGGTCAGCAGCCCTTGGTCCGGGATCAGCGCCAGTTGCCGCCCCCCGAGGCCGACCTGCACCTTGGCGGTGCGGGAACCCTCGGCGGGCCCCTTGCTGAGGTCCCGCTCGCGCGCGGTGGTCAGCGCGCCCGCGGCGGGCGAGGAGTCCCACATGACCGGGGACGGCGCCTCGAACACGGCCTCGCCGGTGCCGGCGTCCTTGGCCCGCAGCACGCCGGTGGCGTCCCGGTCCAGCGACAGCCGGGCGGAGTCCAGGCCGAAGGCCAGCCGGGCCAGCCGCGGATCCCTGGCCGCCGCGGCGGTCTTGATCACCAGGGTGTGCGCGAAGCCGTCCGGCAGCGCTCGTACGCGCAGGTCGACGTCGTTGCCGAGCACGCCCTGGTAGACGGCGGTGTCGCCGTCCAGCACCGGTTCGGGCAGCGGGCCCGGCCATGACAGCGCCAGCTCCCGGCCCGCCCGCGACATCCGTACCAGCGGCTCCTGTCCGCCGCCTGACAGCCGCAGGTCGACGGTGGTCGCGGCAGGGACGAGGCCGGAGCCGTTCCGCCGCAGCGTGGTGTCGATGCCGACCCATTGCCCGTCCCGGCGTGTACGCACCGGCCGCAGATGCTCGGTCACCTCGAACGAGCCGTTGGGCAGGGCGTTCACCGTGCGGTGCTCACCCCGCTGCGACAGCACCTCCACGGGTCGTCCCGACGAACGTGCCAGCGCCGAGGCGTCGGCCTCGGTCGCCGGGGTGCCGAGGGACGGCTGCGCGGGCGAGTCGGGGTTGGCGGCCGCCGCCTCCGGCCCGGCGGCGTACAGGCAGGTCAGCACGGCGAGCACCGCCGTGCCCTGTGCCAACGCGCACCTTAATCGGCCCTTGATACCCAGCGCCATCAGCATCGCGACCTCGCTCCCCACATATCTGTCTAATGATCAGAAAGTAGGCGGCGAAGGGTCAGGGGAACATTCGGCGCTGGATTGATTCTTGACTGCAACAGTGGCGGTAGCGCGGATCCGGTTGTAAACCTAGGCGGTAGTTCTACGCCTTCGCCTACTCGTCGAGCGTCCGGTTGACGCGGATCGTGACCAGGCCCGTCTCGTAGGCCAGCACCACGGCCTGGGCTCGGCTGGTCACGTTGAGCTTGGCCATGGCTCGGTTGAGGTGGGTCTTGACGGTCGCCTCGCTGACGACCAGCTGCGCCGCGATGTCGGCGTTCGCCAAACCGGTGCCCACCAGCCGCAGCACCTGCAGCTCGCGGCTGGTGAGCAGGTCGAGCTCCGGCACGGCGGACGACGGGCAGCCGGGTGCGCTCCGTTGTGTGTAGGCCTCGATCAGGCGGCGGGTGACGCTCGGGGCGAAGAGCATGTCGCCCGCGGCGACCGTGTCGATGGCAGCCAGAAGCCGCTCGGGCGGGCTGTTCTTCAGCAGGAATCCGCACGCCCCTGCGGACAACGCGGCGAAGACATATTCGTCCAGATCGAAGGTGGTGAGCATCACCACCTTCGGCGGGCTTTGACCGGCTTGGGCAAGAATGCGGCGGGTGGCCTCGATCCCGTCGAGGCGCGGCATGCGGATGTCCATCAGGACGATGTCCGGGCGGGCGTGCGCCGCCAGCGTCGCCGCCTCGTCGCCGTCGGCCGCCTCACCCACCACGTCGATGCCGGGTGCGGCACGCAGCAGGGCGGCCAGGCCGGCGCGGATCAGGATCTGGTCGTCGGCAACGAGCACGCTGGTCATGACGGGTCCGTCCCTTCCACCTGCTCACCATCGCCGCTCTGCCCGCCGATCGATGGCAGGGGCAGCGGCAGGGTGAGCACGACTTCGAAGCCGCCGTGGGCACGTGGCCCCGCGATCACCGTTCCGCCATACAGCCTGGCGCGTTCACGCATGCCCAGCAACCCATGAGTGCCGGCGCCCTGGAGTCGCTCGGGAGGTGGCCGGGTGGCGCCGTCGTCGCTGACCCGTACGATCAGGCCGGTCGCCGTGTAGTCCAGCACGACGACGGCGCGGGCGGGACCCGCGTGTTTGAGCACGTTGGTCAGCGACTCCTGTACGACGCGGTAAACACACTGGTCGACGCCCGGTCCCACAGGTCTGGGCCCACCGTGTACGGTGACCTCCACCGGCACGCCGGCGGCGCGCACACGGTCGGCCAGTTCGTTCAGCCCGGCCAGCCCGGGAGCGGGGGCGTAGCTGAAGTCCTCGCCGTTGGTGCGCAGGACCGCCAGGAGCCTGCGCATCTCCTCCTGGGCCTCGAAGCTGCTGGTGGCGATGGTATCCAGGGCCGTCCGCGACACGGCGGGGTCGGAGGCGAACACGTATCGGGCCAGGCCCGCCTGCACTGACACCACGGACATGTGGTGGGCGACGATGTCGTGCAGTTCGCGAGCGATGCGCACCCGTTCCTCGGTCACCGCCTGCTGGGCATGGATGTCCTGCTCGGCGCGTAACCGCGCGCTGAGCACCGCCAGCCGTCGCCTGTCCACGCCGAACGCCCACACGATCGGCACCGCTATGGTCTGTGCCACGGCCGTCGTTACCGACAGCAGCAGCAGCCCCCCGGCCAGCACCAATGCCCCGGCGGCCACCATGCTGAGCGCCGACACCTTGATCGGGCGCTGTGCCGACACCGTGTACAGCGCTACCAGCGACGCCCACGAGGCCATCGGCGGATGTCCCAAAGTCAGGTAGATCGCCCAGACTCCGCACACGACCGCCAGCACGAGCACCGGCGCGCGGCTGCGCCACATCAGCGGGAGGTTGCCCGCGCAGAAGAACAGCAGGGTCCAGCCGTCCAGCGGCGGCCACCCGGGTATCGGAAATTCCGTTATCGACACCAGCGCCACCACCGTGAGCATCACGGCAAGCCCCGTGTCGATCACCCGCACATCGATCCCGCGCAGCCACCCCGCCCGGCCACGCCACCACCTGATCACCATTGGCAGCATAGAGTCGGCCGACAGGCTCGTCATCGGACCAGAAGCTGATCCTCCTACCGCGGAGGTCACGGCCGCCGACCACGACCTGCGCCACGCGGCCGTCTCATTGTGGCTGAACGCAGGGGAAGAGGAGCGCGCCCTGAGGGATTCGAACCCCCGACCGTCGGATGAGAAGTGGAGCAGATCTTTACCTGCCTCCATAGTCGTTGACCTGCAAGGTTGTGCTCTCGGTCGTGAATCTAGGTAGGAGCCATCCGGCGCATATCCCGCAGGTGAAACATTGCGGCCAGTTCGTCGGCAAGTTCGGCAACGTTTCGAGAGCCGTCGACCTGCAGGACAGGCAAGTCGAGTTCGAGGGCTTGGTGTCGTACTTCTTCATCCCAGAGTTCGTCGCGGGCCAGTCGCTTGGCCAACGCGTCAGCATGGTCACTGCTTCCCCAGTTGGCTCGTGCTCTGGCTGGGTCGGCGAATCGGGTACCCAATGCATTGCGGCGGAATTCGGGTGTTGGCAGCAGAAAGGCGGCTTGCTCACGGCGCGTCAGTAGTGGCGCGACGTCTCGGGGCAGGGTACGGAAGTCGTCAACGAGTACGGGACGGTCGGCGGGCAGGGTAAGCAGGTCTTCGATGACGAATCCGAATGTCTCGCCGTGCAGGCTGGGCATGGCCTGGAAGATCTCATCCGCGGTGCGTCCCGTCCATCTTTGCTCCAGGGGCGTTCGCAGCAACGCGAACAGGTAGGGCTGTTGCTGCGGGGTGCACCGGTTGATGTAGCCCTGTTCGGCGCGGTCGCCGTCATACACGAGCAGGTCGTGCCGTTCCGCCAAGGACTGAGTGAGGGTGCTCTTGCCAGCGCCGGTACCGCCGGCAATCCAGCGGACATGCGCGAGTCGACGAGCGAGATCAGCAGGCGCGTGCTGGCCGAGGAAACTCATGCCCGGCAGTCTCACAAGTCTGATCAGCCAGAAACAGTCTTGTTCTCGCAACAGGCGGCGGTGAAGATTGAAGGAGAGGACCGTCGTCTTACATCGCGCGATCGCGCAGCCAGGACCGCCCGGGTCATGATCAGGCCCCTAACTCAGCCACTGCAGTGATGGGAGTACCGGCCCTGCGCGGCGCGCACAGTCCGCCTGACTGATCACCCTGTGTGCCGTCGACCCGGCGGCCTTGGTCTGCTCGGCTTGTCCCGGGTCGATGGTGGGCGGGGTGAGAGATAGACCGGCGCGTCGTCGTCAACCCGGTCCAGGCGCGGGAACTCCTCGTCGCGCTCACCCACCGCGGCCGTAAGCGCGGGCCGATGCTCGTGGCGATGTTCGCCTGCGTGTACTTCGGCGGCCTGCGACCTTCCGAGGCGGCCGGGCTGCGTGAGAAGGACTGCCACCTTCCCGAATCCGGATGGGGCCTGCTGACGCGCTGGAGAAGACTCGTCCCCAGAGCAACAAGCGGTTCACTGACTCGGGAAGGGCCCGACGAACGGGGCCTCAAGCATTGGGGACGACACGACAAAGCGAGACGTCCCCATCCCGCCGGAACTGGTGAAGATCCTGCGCACGCAGCTGGAAACCTACGGGACGGCGGAGGATGGCCGGCTGTTCCGGACGAGGACGGACGGCGTGATCTCGGGCTCGGCGTACGCGAAGATCTGGGAGCACGCCCGGAGCTACGCCTTCACTCCCGAGCAGGTCGCCTCACCCCTCGCGGCCCGGCCGTCCGACCTGCGCCACGCGGCTGTGTCCCTCTGGTTGAACGTGGGTGTGCACGCTCCGGAAGCCGCCGAGCGGGCCGGTCACGGCATTGACGTCATGTTGCGCGTCTACGCGAAGTGCATCGACGGGCAACGCGAGATCGCCAATCGGCGGATAGAAGATGCCCTCAGCTGACGATCTGCTTCTCGTCTGGCTCCCCGGAAATGGGGTGTCAGTCGGTGATCTTTTACGGCAAAGTCGTTGCGTCACAGCAACCGCTTCACTGGGGAGCTGATATGCACGACCCAACGGCATTTACCGACAGTGAGAACTGGTCTGGCGGCTACTACGAACTGGCGATCGAGATTGGTGATACCAGCGATGAGCGCCTCCAACTGGCGCTATCGGCCCTCTGGCGAGCTGCCGCCATCGACGGTTGCTTCGGCCGTCGTGATCGTGAGCCCAAGGAGCAAGATGAGGTCCCCTGTACCGTTTCATCACTAGCGGAATTTCTTCACCTACGGGGCACGGTCACGCTGCCGACCGGTCGCCGAGTCGTGTGCGGATGCGTGGCCATCCGTGAGGAAGACGGGCCAGACTGGCTCGACTTCTACCTGCCCTTGGGCGCTTTAGAGCGTGTTGACGAGCGGATTGGCGGGTTCCCCTTCGATGAGGACAGCGGAGAGGCCTCGTTGAGTTGGCGGCGCGGCCTGGACGACTGGCTGGCCGCCATCGGCACGAGCGTCTTCGACGAGGTCCAGTTTCAACTCGGCTTGATCGGCTTCGAGACCTCAGGCAGCGTTGATTCAGGCCAGCTCGGTGGCACGGCACCCGAAGAGCGCTGGATGGGGTACCTCATACCGACTGACGGAGGTCTTCGCTTTGATCCCGCCAACCGGTGACCTGCACGTGAACGATCATCCCGACCAAAGATCACAGGTCACGAACCTCGCCGCATCGGGTGCGCCTCAGGGTCTCGGATCGCTCCTCCGGGACCCTTCGGCGTTCTCGGGGCGGGTCTCATCCCGCAGAGGCCCCCGAAAACACCATGCGACCTGGGGAAACGCGACCAACATCATCGCGCGTATATCCCGTGACTGGCGACAAGCGGCGGCTCTCGGCGGCGTAGGGCTGCACGCGCGATCACGGCACGATCAAGCGGAAGCCCAGGTCAGAGGCCAAAGAGGCGGGGGAGAGGAGCGCGCCCTGAGGGATTCGAACCCCCGACCGTCGGATTAGAAGTGGATCGCTCCTTGGAGACCCGTCGATGCGCTGACCTGTGAGTGATCTCACGTGCGCTTTCGAAGGGAGCAGGGTCATTCCGGGGATATTCCGGATCTTGATCTATGGCTCAAAACCGCATGAGCAGTTCGACCCTCGGCCGTCGCGATCCGTTCCACCTGGACCAAAACCGCTCGGCGGTCCTTCTGGAACGGCATGGGACGTCGACGCGCTCGGGTTTCACCGCGTTACGGCTACGCATGCTCCATCATCCCCATCCCGGAGCCGAACCCCGCCGCAGGCCTCCACCGTGCCCGGTCTTTCGGTCCTCCATATTGCCACATATCAGCACGTCCCAAAAATATCCAGGATGAGACTGCCCTCAACACCACTCCCGGGGAATCCCGCTCACCGTACTTGATGGAGGTGTGTCCAATCTCGTCACAAGTCTCGTCAAGGTAGTACAGACGCGATCTTAAGGTAACGTAAAGGACACCGCATCAAAGATCGTCAAAGCTGGGGCGCGTCAAGTGTACGAGATCGACTTCCTACCTGTTGAAAGTGAGAACGGGAGCAGTTCAAAGAGCGGGGACGCAATAGCTATACGGTTCACAGTTCAGCAAACCCAGCAACAGGCAGTGATTGTAATTGATGCAGGGTACCAGGCAATCGGAGAGAACCTGGTCAATCACATCAACCACTTTTATCAAACGAACAACGTCGATCTCGTAATATCAACGCACCCTGACGCCGACCATTTGAACGGTCTGCCGACCGTGCTGGAACGGATGCAAGTTACCGAGTTGATGGTGCATCAACCAAGACTCCATTCCAGAGACGTATCCGACTTCAGCAATCTCGAAGCGCTAGATAACCTCATCAAAGTGGCACGACAGCGCGGCACTAAGTTAAGCGAGCCATTTAGAGGCGAAACTCGGTTCGGTGGGCAATTAACCATCCTGGGACCTACCGTCGAATATTATCAAGAACTCCTGGAGCAACATCTGTTCGAGGAGAAGATGGGACTTGGGCGGGTGCTATCGACTCGTTCGCTAGTCGCTTACACTAAGGATCTTCTGGAATACGTACTTTCGGGATTTCCAGAAGAAACACTCACTGACGAGGGTGAGACATCTCCACGCAACAACAGCTCCGCCATCACGCTGCTTCAAGTCGATGGCCATCGACTTCTTTTTACGGGTGATGCGGGGATTCCAGCCCTTCAGCAGGCAGCAGACTACTATGAATCCCTATATGGCTCATTCAGGAGCTATCCTCTCAACTTCCTTCAAGCACCTCACCACGGAAGCAAACGCAACCTTGGCCCAACAATCCTTAATCAGATACTAGGTATGCCGAATACGCAATACCGAACCGTAACCGCCTTTATTAGCTCCGCCAAGGCATCAAAGAAGCATCCATCCCCTAAGATCGTTAATGCCCTAAGTCGACGCGGCTGCGAGGTATGCGCAACGGAGGGCCGCAGCATACAAACAGGCGAAGGTGCTCCCTACCGTTGGGGATGGACAACGCTACAACCCATACCGCCGCTATCGGAAAACGAAGATGACTAAGATCTTCGAGCAATTCGACAGTTACTCGCGTCATGCGCGAATATATCCTGCTCTAATTACTGCTTCTCCCCTGGCCACTGTTCTCATCACCGTATGGAATCAGTCGCTGACAGGACGGCTCATGCCCGTACTCGTGACCTTTGGCGGCCTCTTTTTCACCGCCAACTATGTACGCAGCGCCGGAAAGAGCCTTGAAAGCCGACTCATTAGAGAATGGGATGGACTCCCTACTACCAGGCTCTTAAGACACCGCAATAATCCCAATCCGCCATTGGCGCTCAGAAGAAAACGCGCGCTACATGGCCTCACCGGGATAAGCTTCCCCTCGCCGGCACGGGAGGAGCGGGACCCCAAGGGTGCAGACGACTTGTACGTGACAGCTGTACGGGTACTGATCGCACGCGTGCGCGACAAAGATGGATCTTACAAGCGCGTACACGAAGAAAACATGAACTACGGCTTCCGCCGCAATCTACTTGCCTTGCGTCCCATCGGAATTACGATAACCATCCTCTGCTTGGTGATAGATTTCGTTATATGGCGCACTGGCCGCGCTACGGCCTCACAGGTCCTTATTGCCGCTGCTATCCATACCGTGTTCTTGCTTGCATGGGCTTCAGTCGTGAAGGCTTCATGGGTTTATCAAGCGGGCGAAGCTTATGCAGAGCGGCTGTTCGATACACTTGAGGATCCAGAAATACTCGCATCTAAGGATGAGACTGCAGACCAGTGACTACCAAATTTCCCTGGTGCGTTTAGACGGGTAATGCTGCGCACCCGGCAGGGGGCCATAGATTCGCTGTCCCGAATCGGCAAGCGGCAGGGCCGGCCAGACCGGAACACCATCTAAAACCAGCGTAGGAGGATACATAGGAGATGCCCAGCGTCAAATCTTTCGCTATCGGCAATGGCGATATGTACTACATTCGCCACGGCAGCGACAACTTCACTATTATCGACTGCATGCTGCCACCAGAGCGGGTCGGCAGCATCCTGGCCGAGATCTCTACGCAGTCAAGCAATAAGGGGATTGTTCGTTTTATCTCGACGCATCCTGATCAGGACCACATCGGAGGCCTCGTCGACTTGGACGACCACCTCGGGATCAGGAACTTCTACTGCGTCAAGAATGCTGCGACCAAGGAAGACCCAACGGCGGACTTCGATCGCTACTGCTCGCTGCGCGACGACCCCAAAAAGGCCTTCTATATCTACAAGGGCTGCACGCGCCGCTGGATGAATCAGAGCAGCGAGGAGCGCGGCTCGGCCGGAATCAACGTGCTGTGGCCAGTAACTTCCGACCCCGACTTCAAGAGCGCCTTGGCTGACGCCGCCTCTGGCATGTCACCCAACAACATCTCCTGCGTCCTGCAGTACGCCGTCGAGGACGGCCCGCTGATGCTGTGGATGGGCGATCTTGAAACGGACTTCATGGAGAAGATCGAGACAAAGGTAGTCGTCCCCAAGGTAGATGTCCTGTTCGCCCCGCATCACGGTCGCACGTCGGGCAAAGTGCCATGCGCGTGGCTAGAGCAGATGGATCCAGGGCTGGTGGTGATTGGCGAAGCGCCGGCGGAGTACCTGCACTACTACGACGGCTACAACACCATCACCCAGAACTCTTGTGGCGATATTTTGTTCGAGACAGACACCAACAAGGTGCACGTCTACGTCAGCGATAACGCCTACAGCGTTGGCTTTCTCGATGACGAGGGTCGTGACCACAGCGATGGCCTCTACTACATCGGCACTCTGGGGTGTCACACTCGCTGACTAGGCGCCAGGGGCGGCCTTGGACCCTTCCGCGGGGCATCAAAGCAGGCGGTCAGCGTGAACTTCCGGCATGTGACGAAGTCAGACGTCCCCTGCACTAGCTTGCTCCCCTTCCCATTTCCCCCTGCCCCCGCTAGCTGATCCTTCGCGCGACTGTCCCTCGGGTTCAGTCAAGGGAGCGAATTAAGATGTTTTCGCTCTATGAAAAGATCTTAATTCGCGGACTTGACGGGTTCCGAGGGCCGCGCACAATCGATCAGCGGGGGCAGGTGGATCTACAGCAACCCCGCGCTCACGTCGATACTGGAAGGATTCTGGGCGGCGGCCTGACGCTGGATGCGGCGCGGTTGCTTGGGTACGACGCGGCGGTGTGCGGCGGGCGGCCCGAGCTGCCGCCGTCCGGGACCGGCCCCCAGGCCGCACGCCCGGACGGCGGGCGGGCGACGGGCCGCTGTGCGGCGGCGCGGCGCGCCGCCGCCTTGATTTTCATAAGCGTAATTCGTCAACGCCTTCGTTCGTGATCCCGTCCTCGGACGAGCTGGTTGTCCTAGCGGAGGTGCGCTCTGGCGTGTGCGTGCCTCCGTTTGGCGTGCCTTGGACGGCTCTGCTTTCTAGTCCGAACCAGCGTCCAGAGTTGTATTTTGGCTTGTAGTGTTCATGTAGTTTGCATCGAGAGCGGGACCGAGCAGTACTAGCTTTGTGAGACGTATACAAATGTCGGTGAACTGTCGGGCTTCCGCTGTACTTAGTCCCCGCCCAAGCGTGGTCTTATCCCTGTACGACAGCCATTTACGGAGTACCGGGAAGCCGCCAATCTTGTAATCCCATACGGCTTGCGGAATGCCGCGCCAATATACGTTGTCGTTCAGGTGAACGTCTACGACCTCTGCACCCAAGAGGTCGATCTCTTCGTCTGTGAACCCTTGGCGTTCGAGAGCGTCTCGCGTGCGTATCTCGATGCGGCCGATTCTTGCAAATACGAGACGTGATATTGCTCCGCTTCTTTGCGTGCGGTATTGGATCACGGCCCAGCCCGTGACGTCCAAATCACCCTCTTGAGGTGAGGCGGGTTTGCCGTCAGTGCGGGTTATCTGCCCGATCGTGTATCGGCGGGTTGAAAAGTCTTCGCCAGAGCTGATCGCCCTGTCGAGATCTAGTAGCTCGGCGATGCGTTGCCCGAGTTTAGCTGATGCCATCAAGGCATCGGCTGTGGATGGCAGAGGCACACGCGGCCAGTCGTTACGTATAGCATCGCCGTTCTCGTCCAGATAGAGCGGTGAAAAGCCGATGGACAGAACATGCTGCCATATCAGTTGAGCGTTCTGCTGTGAAGTCTGAGCGTCAGTTACGCCCACGCCAGCTAGATAGCCTAGGGCGCGAGAAGATAGATTTGGTCGCCAGGTGTTTTTACTCCCTATGTCTTCCAACTCGAACATAGGAGCTGTACCACTCGGCTCGGGTTCGGGCTCTTTTCTGCTGTCAGCCTTCAGCCAGAAGGGGATCGCATATGTGTCCTTATGCATCACGTGTTGATCTATAAGGCATCGGGAGAGCAGGAACGCTGCCCCGTCCAGCGCTCTCGGCGCGCGGCGGCGAAGCAGGAGAAAGTCGCTCCCTAGAGCAGCAGCCTGGACCAGCTCCTCCCTAGATCGATTCCAGAGGCCGGTCGTAGTGTCCACATAGGCCCATCGGTAATCGAAGGGCTTGACACAGAAGCGCACTACTCTCTGGGGATCATAGGGGCTCTCTTTAAAAAGCTTTAGGCGAACTTTTTCCGGTTGGAACCCGGACCAGTTCTGTAGTAGATCTTTGACGCGGTCATCAAGATCTCTGAAGTCGACTTCCGGATCCAGGTAGTGCTTTATGCGATCCAGCAACTGTTCCCGGTCCGAGGAAATCAGTGCTTCTCCGCGGTTCTCGTTGAGGCCGAGAAGAGCCTCCTCGGCGGCGAGGTCAGGAACAGCCGGCCATGTTTCGTATCCTTGTCGTGGCTCCCAGGGGCGTAGGCGATACCAGTTGTCCTCTACCGGTGTCAGCGGGTTATAACTCGGCGCGTCGGCTACTTCGCTCAGTGATGCTTGCAGGGAAGCTCGCTTATTAGCGCCCCAGAAGTCGCGGTAGAATCCCTGAAATTTCTTCTCGTCATGTGGGTCCTGGCGGACAAACAGGCTAACGGCGGTACCAACTTTGATCCCGGCAGGATTGAGTTGGGTAGAAAATATACTGGGGTCGGGCAATCCCTCTGGAGTTTTCTTACCCGTGACAGTTCCATCGCCGTTGAGGTTATCGACGTAGAGGCGGTCGAACTGGGTGGTAAGCCGCTGCCGCATAACTACTGCTGAGGGATCAGTCAGCCAGGACGAGTTAGATATGTAGCAGACTATCCCTTTGCCAGTCTGTTCGGCAATGCGGCGTTCGGCGACTCGAAAGAATCGAACATACAGGTCGTCCAACTTGTTCTTAGTGATATCCCAATTCTCGGTCAGGCCTTTCTTGTACGGCTCTACTAGTCCGCCTTCCTCGCGTCCGCTGACTCCCGCGAAGCCGTTATATGGAGGGTTACCTAGGATCACGAGGATCGGGTGGTCTCTTTTTACGTCTGCCGCCGCATCACGTTCCGCCTCGAATTCAGGGAACGGTAGAGGTGGGCGATCGTCTTGTTCCACCCACCCTGTCAGCGCATTGGTCAGGTACACACCGGCTCGTTCGGTTGAAGTCAGCGGCGCGCCGAGGCGGTCCAAGGCTAGCCCGATGTTGAGGTGTGCTACGACGAAAGGTGCTGGTAGCAGTTCAAATCCATGAACACGCTTTAACGCAGCCGCTTTCGCATCCTGAGCGACCAGAGCATCGCCATGCATGTCTTTTAGCACTCGTGCGATAGTCTCGATAGTCTCGACTAGGAAGGAACCAGTTCCGGTGCAGGGGTCCAGTACGTGAACGTTCTCATCCGCGAGACCAAGGGGAATTCCCAGATCGCGTTGCAATGACTGGTGAACTCGTGTGACCATGTAGCGCACTACTTCTGGCGGCGTGTACCACACACCAAGCTCACGCCGGAGCTCGGGGTCATAAGCTTCTAGGAATGGCTCATAGAAGTATTGCACCGCGCTGCCCGACTCAAATTTTCGGAAGAAAAGATTTCGATCAACGCGTGCAAGAGCATCCTCGGTCCAATCGAGAACTTCGTCTAGACCGACTGGCAACGTGGACGGTGTTGCCAATTGCTGGTATAGGACGCGGACCATAGGAACGTTCAGTGTCCACTGTGCGGACTTCCAGGAGAACCGGTTTGTGCTGCCTGGTGGCTCCGATTCACTCCATACCACCCATGCCGCAAACACCCCATAAAACAGTGTTTGTATTAGCGCCGAGCGGAAGAAGCTCTCACCCTTTTCTCCCTGGAAGCGTAGGCCCAGGCCCTCTTCCAGGGCGGTACGTAGAGCCTCTAATGACTTAGATGAGTTAGCAGAGTTGAGGCGCTTTAGGCCCTCGCGCGCATAGGCCGCAAGGAACCACGCGAGATCGGCAGGTTGTGATAGAGGTGCATCTCCAAGCAGGACTCGCTTCAGGTATTCCTCGAACTGCGTTTCGAGCTCTGAATCAGTGTCCTTGTAATTGCGCACAAGTGACCAGAAGCTTTGCTCATCTCGGGCGAGCGTGAACACCTCGCCTTCGTCCACCTGGCCTTCAGGCCCAAGTTTTACAAGGAGAAACTCTCGGTAGGTGGTGACGAGCACTTTGCCGTACCGATCAAGGTATTTACGGACCTGTTGGCTTCGGGCGATCCGCCGAACATTCTTCCCTGGCCCTTTAGCCTCTATGACACCGCGCTCGGGAACTCGAGCGACCATAACTGCGGGTCCGGCCTGTTCGACCGCTTTATTGCCGATGAATAGGCCACCGTCGGGAACGCCGACACCGCGATTACGTGTTGTTAGAACGCATAGTACCTTCGGGCTTAGCTTGCGGCCGATTGCATTGAGGAGTCGTTCCAATTGACCGTAATAGGACGTCTCCTCGACAGCCTCGCCGGTAGCGCGAATCTTTTCGAGGCCGCTCAAGTAAGCTCGAAGCGTGCTCATGTTCCCATTCTGTAGTGTATGCAGTCAAAATCGGACATAGTGTTGGTTTGGCACCTTTAGGTCTCGGCGAGTCTCGAACCTCGCAAACGTGACTAAACTTCTCGGGTGGCTGGCCTCTGCGTTAGAGATGTTTATCTTGCGAGGAAGATTACGGTGGGGTAGGCAGCTCGTCTACTTTCTGATGTACGTCGGCGATGTTGAGCGGTAGCGTCGCTGTGTGGCTACCAATGAAGAGCGGTCGCGGTGGGTTGTGCATGGTGAGCGGCTGATCTACGACAATGAGTGGATCCGGCTGGGCCTGGTAGACGTCGAGATCCCTGATGGGGAGCGCTTCGAGCATCACGCGGTGCATTTGGGCCGGGCGGCCATGACGGTGCTGGTAGATGACGAACAACGTGTGCTGATGATGTGGCGCCACCGCTTCCTCTTCGACCGGTGGGGCTGGGAGCTGCCCGGGGGCCTGGTGGAGGTTGGTGAGGACCCGAAGGACACCGCCGTTCGTGAGGTGGAGGAGGAGACCGGTTACCGGCCCAAGGAGATCGAGCACCTGATCACGTTTCAGCCGATGGTCGGTATGGTCGACTCTGAGCACCTAGTGTTCCTCGGCCGGGGTGCCGAACTCGTCGGCGAGCCGGTCGGCGAGGTGGAGGCCGATCGGCTGGAGTGGATCCCGATGAGGGAGATCCCGGACATGATCGCCCGTGGGGATGTCTGGAACTCCGGGGTGTTGATCGGGCTGCTGTACGCGCGGGAGCGCCTCAACGGGTCGCGCGGGTAGCGGCCCGGGTCAGTTCTTCAATGCGTCGGGCGTGCCGTCGAGAGCCGATCATCGTGGCGAGTTGCGTGGTCAAACAAGACCCTCACGGAGCACAAGCAGGACCGCCGCACGTGGGTCCTGGAAGCCCTCGGCATCGAAGACGAACCGGTCGACCCCCACCGCTACATCTGGCGACCCGTCAAGCCCGGTGATCCGGACTTGGCCCCCATCGGCGTACGGCTCCTGCGGTCGGTCCACGAACGCCAGCGCTGGCGTAACCACCTCGACCGGCTCCAGGCCGAGGCAGACGGACAAGTTCTTTCGGCAACTCAAGGGAGGGCGGCATGAGAAAGGACGACAAGCTGATGACGGTCCCCGAGATCCTCGACGAACTCGGCGTGTCCGTCCGGACCTTCTACCGCTGGCGGGAGATCGGCAAGGTACCTCAGGGCTTCAAGCTCCCCAACGGGGAGATCCGCATCTACCGCAGTGAGTTCGCCGCCTGGTTGGAAAGCCTCCGGGAGGCGGCGTGAACCCGACCTACAACGTGAAGTTCTGGGAGATCCGCGCGAACAACACTTCCCAGGGGCCGGGGAAGCCGAAGCGGGTCGTCTCGCACACCGACTTCCTTGAGACCAGGACCCGCCGCCCCGCGTAGCCGAGGTGGTCGGGCTTGTGCGCCTTTCCCTTGCACCGGCCCGGAGCCATCCCCCGCTTGGCGCCCTTGGGCTGCACCCCGTACCGCAGCCAGTTCGGACACGTCGGCGAGCACGGCTCAAACCGCAACGCCTGTGCGGTGGACAGTGGACACCCGCGAGAAGTCCTCGACGTTCCGCACGAAGGGCCTGGCCGAGAGCTACCTGTCGGATCTGCGGCAGGCCGCCAAGCGCGGGGAAGCTTTCGACCTTGAGACCGGGCTCCCCGAATCCATGGTCAAGGCGAAGAACGCTCGCACGTGGTTCGCCTTCGCCGTCGCCTACGTCGAGACCCGCTGGCCTCACTCGGCGGCAAAGAGCCGGGAGGGCATGACAGATGCGCTGTCCAACGTCACGCCTGTGCTCACCAGCGACCGGCCGGGCCGACCCGATGACGAAACCTTGCGGCGCGCTCTCCGAGAGTTCGCGTTCGTGCCGGCCGACCGTCGTCCGGCTCCTGCGCCTGAGATCGCGGGCGCGCTGCGCTGGCTGGAGGCAGCTTCGTTGCCTCTCACTGCCTTGGAGGACGCCAAGCACGCACGGGCGGCCCTGGAGGCGCTCGCGCTCCTCCTCGACGGCTCCGCGGCGGCGGCCTCGACCTACCGGCGTAAGCGGGCCGTGTTCCATCACGCCCTGGACTACGCCGTAGAGCTGGAAGAGCTTTCGGCAAATCCACTCGACCGGGTGAAGCTACGCCGTCCCAAGTCGACGGATGAGATCGATCGGCGCGCGGTGGTGAATCCCGCCCAGGCGCGCGAGCTGCTGACGGCTGTGACCTACTGCGGCCGGACGCGGGGGCCGATGCTGGCCGCGATGTTCGCCTGCATGTACTTCGGCGGCCTGCGACCGGCTGAGGCGGCTGGGCTGCGTGAGAAGGACTGTCACCTTCCCGAATCCGGCTGGGGCCTGCTCACTCTGGAGAAGACCAAGCCGCAGAGCAACAAGCGCTTCACCGACTCGGGCAAGACCCACGACGATCGCGGGCTCAAGCACCGGGGCGAGAAGGACACGCGGCAGGTACCGATCCCGCCAGAACTGGTCGCCATCCTCCGCGAGCACATCGAGCGGCACGGCGTCGGCGACGACGGACGACTCTTCCGTACGAGGACGGGGGGTCTCATCTCCGGCTCGGCCTACTCGAAGGTCTGGAAGGAGGCGCGGAGCTACGCCTTCACGCCCGAGCAAGTCGCCTCTCCCTTGGCAGCCCGGCCGTACGACCTGCGCCACGCCGCCGTCTCGTTGTGGCTCAACGCAGGGGTCCATGCACCAGAAGCCGCCGAGAGGGCCGGCCATGGCGTGGACGTGATGCTCAGGGTCTATGCCAAGTGCATTGATGGCCAACGCGAGGCGGCCAACCAGCGAATAGAGACTGCTCTTATTGCGTGATCGCTATGCCTGCCAGGCCTGCTCTCTCTGATCTTGGATCGCTTAGCTCCCCCCGGCTGGGCAGTCGCGATCCTATTTACGGACTGCAAGAACAACAATTTCGGACTGCCGGATCCACCAGTTACCTGATAGATGGCGCCATGTGACGTTACGCTGCAGGTGTGGTTTACATCATTACTCTGGATTCCGTAGAACTCACCTCTCTCAGGCCGAAGTTGAGAGTGGAGCAGCGACTGACGAAGGGCCTCCCCAAAGGTCAGGGAGGCCGGGCAGGTGGCACTCTGCCGATTGTCTTGGTCCTAGGCGAGGATCACCGTGACAAGCAGCGACGCCTTGTCTGGATAGGTGTTGTGGCTCGCTACAACACTGTGGGCGCCGTCGATATGAGCATCACCATCGACCCTCTTCGGGAGTGCATGGAGGACGTCCTCATTAATGGACGTGATGGTTTACTTGGCCGCCTTCCCTATGAGCTAGGTGAAGAGTTCGACAATAGTTGTAGGGTAGGCGTCGTTGGTCGGTGTAGTGGGCGCGTGTGGGAGGCCTTCGAAGCTGCGCTTCGAGAGCGCCATCCTGGGCTCGCAGGTCTCCTCGACTGGTTAATGGCTCAAGCTAGGCCTGTTTTCTTCAATAGTAATGACCCTGCTGACCGTGCCTGGCAAGAGCAGCAGGATGCCACGCGGAGTCTCTTGAGGATCGCCGAGTTTCCACTTGCTGCACTCGCTGCGTGGCAGCGGCCCCAGTCAAAAGATGCACCATACCTGGCCGGACTTATTCCTCAACCTGTAGAGCACAGCATGATTGACCATGACGTGCGCGTCGCTGGGCAAGCCTTCGGCATGTTCAGTGAATGGCAGCACGCGAGCGGTGTCAGGTGCGACATTCATGTCCTGCGGGATAAAGAAGGGCGGCGCTTAGAAGTGGCAAACGTCAATGCCACCCCAATCGAGTCCCGCCTTGGCACCGATATGATTTATTATCATGAGCCCACTGAAAGCTTCGTCCTTGTGCAGTATAAGCGACTCGATCCGGAGAGAAGGTGGATGTACGTAGACGATCGCCTCTTGAGGCAGCTCGACCGATTAGAAGAAGTGGCACAAATGAGCAGAGTGCCTGTGAAGCCCAGCGAGTGGAGGATGGGCTATGACTCGTGCTTTCTTAAACTTGCCTATTGGCCGCGGGACGATAGAAGTAGCCGAGTAGAAGGACTCGCTCCCGGTATGTACCTTCCGCTATCCTATGTGCGCCTCCTATTGCACGATGAGTGTACTCGCGGCCCAAGGCAGGGTCAGAATGCACGCCTGCTCGGCTATCGGCAGGTGGAACGCTATCTGGTTGGTGCGCAGTTCATAGAGTTGGTTAAGCATGGGCTAGCTGGAACGGTCGGAACTACGGCCGAGGAGCTTCGTCTCCTTGTGGAAAAGCGCATTCATTCCGGCCAGAGTATTGTTCTAGCAGCCGAACGCAGCCAGGAGTCTGCCCGTGCTCGGCAAAGCCGCACTCGGGACCGTGGCTCAAAGGCAAGGAGATACGCTCACGAGGTGTTTCGGCAGGAGTCTCTGTTCGGGCCGGACTCCGTAAGCTGATCACCCTCACTGTCAAATTAGAGGGGCTTATTGCGGCGGGCTTGCAAGATCACTCATTTGTGGAGGTGCTCGGCGTTGAGAGTTCAGACGGGTCCTCTGCAAGAGTCGACGGTACGAGTTCAGATCGGGCATGCGTCAAGATCTCGGAAGGCGACAGCAACTTTGCGCTCGCACCGATCAGGTTGCCTCGCCCCTGGCGGCTCGGCCGTACGACCTGCGCCACGCGGCCGTCTCACTGTGGCTCAACGCAGGAGTCCACGCGCCGCAAGCCGCCGAACGGGCCGGCCATGGGGTGGACGTGATGCTCAGGGTCTACGCCAAGTGCATCGACGGACAACGCGACGTCGCCAACCAGCGGATCATGGAAGCTCTCGCCGGGTGAGGCGACACGAGCACGCATCGACGAAGGGTCTCGGTCCACGCCGAGGCCCTTCGGCGTGTTCTGAGAGGCTCGGAATCGTTCCGGAAGTTGGCGGAATCCGCTGGGCGACCTGCGGAAACGTCGCCAAGATCATTCCGGATATATTCCGGGAGTGGCCGCCTGGGGCTGCATCTGGTGGCGTCCGGCTGCATCCTCGGCGAGAGCCCGATCATGTGAAATCCCAGCTCAGAGGGCATCTGGGCTGGATGGGGGAGCGCGCCCTGAGGGATTCGAACCCCCGACCGTCGGATTAGAAGTCCGATGCTCTATCCAGCTGAGCTAAGGGCGCTCGTGCCTAATTCTGCATGATCCGGGGACCTGGTACACACCCGGTTTCCCGGATATGACCCGGACCACGGCTCGCGCGGGCCTCCGAGCCTGGTGGCCGTGCCCGTCAAGGAGCCGCCCGGCCTGGGCCGACATCGCTCTGGCGCCGGCCCGTGCCCTCTGGGTGAGGAGCCGAGCGGGTGCCCCTGACCGGACTGTCGCGGAGGAAGGCCAGGATGGGTTCCGCGTGCCCGCGCAGGCCGTGCGGGGCGTCGGGGAGGTAGCGGACCGTGGCGTGCCGCACCAGGTGACGCATTCGGCGCTCGGTGTCGCGCGAGTCGAGCATGACGTCCCGGCCGCCGAGGATCACCAGCACCGGCATCGTCAGGCCGCCGAGGGCGTCGTCGCCGAACACCGGCAGTCTCTGCCTGCGTGGTCTGAAGTGCCGGGAGATCTGGGTTGCGTAGTCGAGATACGTCGCAAGACGCGCATCCGGCGTCGCGCCCCCCATGACCATGGTGAGCAGGCGGCGCCGTCCCCGCTCTCCGAACGGGAGCAGGAACATCGCCTTGACCGCGAAGCCCGCCTTCTGCCGGCCGATACCGCCCGGGGACAGTAGTGCGAGCCGCTCGACCCGGCCGGGGCGCCGGATGGCGTAGTCCACGGCGAGCCAGCCGCCAAGCGAGGCTCCCACCAGTGACACCCGCGACAGTCCCAGCCCCTCCAGCACGTCGTCCAGCCACAGCGCGTACGCCTCGGAGTCCAGCGGGGGACGTGAGGGAGCGCTCAGGCCCGGCTCGCCGATCAGGTCGACGGCGTAGACGCGGAAATGCGGCGCCCAGGTGGCGACGTCGCCCAGCCACATCACGCAGGTCGTGCTGGATCCGTGCAGCAGGAGCAGCGGCGGGGCCTGCGGAGGGCCGGAGGCGATCACGAAGGTCTCACCCTCCCTGGTCGGGATCCGCAGGCGCTCGCTCGGGACCGGCCAGCGGGTCAGGAGCTCCTGGTGTCGCTCGCGCAGCTCGCGCTCGCCCTCGCTGGTGACGTAGATGCCGGTGGCAGTCATGCCCGTCTTCCCTCCCTAAAATTCCCTGCAAGACATTAATAGGGAAGGTTGCAGAAGTATAGGGAGTTTCTCGCTGGATGGACGGTTGTCCGGGTGGCGAGACGTTTTCCCGTACTTCATGCTTTCGGGCGGAAATTTGATCGCCTACGGGACTAAAATCCAGCGCCATGTCCGTACGCGAGATCCCACTCATCGGAGACGTCTCCGAGGGGGTCGTGCGGGTGGGGGCGACCGTACGGCGGCCGATGCGGCCCTCGTCGCCTGCCGTCCACGCGCTGCTGCGGCATCTGGAGGCCGTGGGGTTCGACGGTGCGCCCCGGTTCCTCGGGACCGACGAGCGGGGCAGGGCGATCCTCACGTACGTCGAGGGCGTGGTGCCCGCGCACCCCCTGCCGGCGTACGCGGTGAGCGACGAGGCGCTGACGGCGGTGGCCCGGCTGCTGCGGAGCTTCCACGACGCGGCGGCGTCGTTCCTCCCGCCTCCCGGCGCGATCTGGGATGACGGCTCGGGGGCCGAGGGCCCCATCGAGCTCGTGGGCCACTGCGACGTCACGCCGGCCAACGTCGTCTTCCGGCGGACGGCGCGGGGACTCCTGCCGTACGCACTGATCGACTTCGACCTGGCCAGACCGACGACGCGACTGTTCGACGTGGTCACCACGGTGCGGCACTGGGCCCCGCTCGCCGACCCGGTGGACCGCGACCCGCTGCAGCGGTCCCTGGACGCGGCGGCCCGCGTCCGGCTGTTCTGCGACGCGTACGGCCTGTCCGCGCGAGACCGGCTCATGCTGGTGGAGACGGCCAGGATCCGGTTCGGCCGCTCCTACACGCTCATGCGGGACCGGGCCCGGACGCTCGGCGGAGGCTGGGCGCGCATGTGGGCCGGTGGCGCGGGCGGGCGGATCAGGCGTGCCGCCGCCTGGCTCGACGCCAACGAGGACGCGATCCAGAGCCGCCTCCTCGCCCCCGCCCCTTGAGCCCCGGCGGCGTACGGCAGAATGCGTGGGTGACCCGGATCATGGACGGTGCCACGGCGGCGGGGCTGCTCGCCGGGGCCGCGATCGACGCCGCGGTGGGCGACCCCCGGCGGGGTCATCCCGTGGCGGTGTTCGGAAGCCGGGCCGCCGCCCTCGAAAAGCGCATATATCGGGATTCGCGGTTAGCGGGCGTGGCCTACACAGCCGTCTGCGTGGGCGCCGCCACGGCCACCGGGGTCATCGCGGAGCGGTTGACCCGGTCGAGCCCGCTCGCGCGGGCCGTGGTCACCGCCGCCGCCACCTGGGCGGTGCTCGGCGGCACGACGCTGGGCAGGGAGGGCGCGCTGATGGCCCAATCGCTGAAGGAGGGCGACCTGGCCGCCGCCCGCGCACGTCTCCCGCATCTGTGCGGGCGTGACCCGTCCGGGCTGGACGCGGCGGAGCTCGCGCGGGGCACGGTCGAGTCCATCGCGGAGAACACCTCGGACGCCGTCGTCGCCCCGCTCGTGTGGGGCGCGGTCTTCGGGGTGCCCGGCCTGCTCGGCTACCGCGCGGTCAACACGCTCGACGCGATGGTGGGCCACCGGTCGCCGCGCTACGCGAGGTTCGGCTGGGCCTCCGCCCGGCTGGACGACGTGGCCAACTACCTGCCGGCCCGGCTGACCGCCCTGCTCACGGCGGGCCTCGCCGGTCTGGTCGGCGGTTCCCCGCGCCGCGCCGCGGCCTTTCTCGCACGGGACGGGCACCGCCATCCGAGCCCCAACTCCGGACGCTGCGAGGCGGCGTTCGCCGGCGCCCTCGGCGTACGTCTCGGCGGGGCGAACGACTACGGCGGCAGGGTGGAGCACCGCCCGGAGTTGGGCGACGGCCCCCGCCCCGCCGTCTCCGACATCCCCAGGTCCGTACGGCTGGCGCGCGCGGTGTCGTACGCGTCGGTCGGCCTGGCCGTCGCCGCCCGGCTCGCCCTCACCCGGAACCGCCGAAGGGATCGATGATGACTGCCCTCGTTCTGCTGCTGGTCCTCGCGGTCGTCTTCAGTCTCACGGTCGCGGTGATCCTGATCGTCGTGCTGGCGGTGCGCGCGTCGCGACGGCCCGCGCCGCCGCCACGAGACCGGAATGATCCGTCCCAGGATTGGTAGGTTCGACGGCATGGGCCGAGAAAGCGAAGAAAACCGGGTTCTGCTGGTCTTCGACGGCGACTGCGCCTTCTGTCAGACGTGCGTGAACGCGGGGCACCGGTTCCTGCCGTACATGCCCGCCGTACGGGCCTGGCAGGGCCTCGACCTCGGCGCGGCGGGCCTGACGCGCGAGGAGGTCATGACGTCCGTGCAGCTCCTCGGCCCGGACGGGCTGCGGGCCCACGGTGCGCGCGCCGTCGCGCTGATCCTCGCCCTGCAGCCGGTCGTGGCCTGGCGCGCGGCCGGCCGGGTGATGCTGACGCCGCCGGTGAGCTGGCTCGCCGAGGCGGGCTACCGGCTGGTCTCCCGCTACCGCCACCTCCTGCCCGGCTCCACCACCTGCGGCACGTCCTGACCTCCGCTTTGCCGAAGGTGGGAACGAAGAAGACCGGCAAGTGTCCGGAAGCGGGCATACCCCGCGCCTGACGGGAGCGCCACCATTGCGGCATGACAGCAGTGGTGGAGACCGAAGGACTGACCAAGTTCTACGGTACGAGACGGGGTCTCGAGGATCTCACCCTCGAAATCCGGCCGGGCGAGGTCTTCGGTTACCTGGGCCCCAACGGCGCCGGCAAGACGACGACGATCCGGCTGCTCCTCGACGTGATCCGGCCGACCTCCGGCCGGGCGACCGTCCTCGGCGCCGGCACCCGTGATCCGCGCGTACGCGCCCGGATCGGCTACCTCCCGGGCGAGCTGGCCCTGGAGGGCAGGGAGCGGGCCCGTGACTACCTGCAGTTCCTCGCCGACGTACGCGGCGGGGTGAGCCGCGGGAAGATCGACGAACTGGCCGAGCGGCTCGACGCCGACCTGTCCGTCAGGATGGGGGAGTTGTCGAAGGGCAACAAGCAGAAGGTCGGCCTCATTCAGGCGTTCATGCACGAGCCCGAACTGCTCATCCTGGACGAGCCGACGAGCGGGCTCGACCCGCTGGTGCAGCAGGAGTTCCTGGCCATGGTCCGGGAGGCGCGCACGGCCGGCCACACGATCCTGATGTCGTCGCACGTGCTCGCCGAGGTGGAGCACGTGGCCGACCGGGTGGGCATCGTGCGCGCGGGCCGCCTCGTCGCGGTCGAGGACATCGCCGCGCTGCGCGAGCGGGCCGTACGGCACGTGGAACTCCACTTCGACGCGCCGGTCCCGAAGGAGTCGTTCGAGGGGCTCCCGGGCGTACGCGACGTGGTCGTCCAGGGCGCGAGCCTGCGCTGCACGATCGACGGCAGGCCCGACGCGCTGATCAAGGCGGCGGCCCGCTACACCGTGGTCCACATGGTCAGCGCGGAGCCGGACCTCGAGGAGATCTTCCTGACCTACTACAGCGAGGAGGAGGGCCGCCATGCCCACGCTGGTGCGTAAGAGCCTCGGAGAGTACCGCCGCGCCCTCATCGGGTGGACGGTCGGGCTGTGCGCGTTCCTCGGGATGTACATCTCGATCTTCGCGAGCATGATGAACGACCCCGAGACGTTCAGCAAGCAGGCCATCGCCAAGTATCCCGGCGCGTTCAGGGACCTGATGGGCGGCATGTCCGACATCGCGACCGGGCGCGGCTATCTGCAGGCGGTCGCCTACCAGCTCCTCGGCCCGCTGCTGTTCACCATGTGCGCCGCGATCCTCGGCAACCGGGCCATCGCCGGCCCGGAGGAGGCCAAGACGCTGGAGCTCACGCTGACGCTGCCGATCGACCGCAGGCGGCTGCTGCTGGAGCGCTGGGCCGCGCTGGCGCTCGGCCTGCTCGCCGTCGCGCTGGTGACGCTGGCCGTCGCCGCAGGGGCCTCGTCCGCCGCTCACATGGACGTGCCGTTCGGCAGCATCCTCGCCGCGCACACCGGGCTGTTCCTGCTCGTGCTGTTCTTCGGGACGCTGACGCTGTGCGTGGGCGCGGCGTTCGGGCGCAAGCAGATCGCGCTCGCCGTGGTCGGCGTCTGGGGCGTCGCCGGGTACATCGTGGAGACCATGGGCAGGAGCATCGACGCGATCTCCTGGCTGCGCTGGATCTCGCCCCTCCACTACTACCTCGACGGCAGGCCGCTCTATCAGGGCTGGCCGTACGGTGACTACCTTGTGCTGCTGGGTGCGACGGCCGTCCTCCTCATGACGGCGCTGCTCGCCTTCGAACGGCGTGACGTAGGAGTCTGATGGACAGCGTTCTCGCTCGCGTGAGCGAGGCGACCGGGGTGCCCGCCGACTTACTCGGCGGGTTCCTGTCGGTTCTGGCCGCGTCGGCCGCCACCGGCAGGCTGCCCGGCCGCGCCGACATGGACGGCCTGCGCGAGTGCGGCGCCCTCGCCGCCGAGCGCGGCATCCCGCTGCGGGTGCTCGCCGACGCCTGCCTGCACGCCGCCGAGATCACCGCCGGCGGGGCCTTCGGCGCCGTACGCCGCGGCATGGCCGCCTACATCGAGGGGTACGAGGAGGCCCAGCGCGCCGCCCTCCGGCAGGAGGAGGAGGCCCGCCGCCTGTTCGTCGACGACCTGCTGCAGGGCAGGGCGGACGCCGAACGGGCCGAGCACTTCGGCCTGCGGCTCGCCGGGGCGTACGTCGTGACCGTGGTGAGGCCGGGCGCTCCGGTGGCGCCGGGCGACCCGCTGGCGGGGCGGGTCGAGCAGGCGCTGGTGGCGAGGTTCGGCTCGCACAACATCCTGGTCGCCGTCCGCGACGGCCTGCTGGTGTGCGTGGCCCCGGGCGCGCTGACCGCCGCGAGCGGCGAGTTCACCCACCACGTACGCTCCGCGCTCACGGACTGGCGGGCCGGGGTGGGCCGCCCCCACCAGGGCCCCGGCGGCATCGTCACCTCCTACCGGGAAGCGGTCAACGCGATCGACCTCGGCGAGCGGCTCGGCCTGCGGGCCCAGGTGCTGAAGGCGGCCGACCTGCTGGTCTTCCCGGTGCTGCTGCGGGACAGGGAGGCGATCGTGGACCTCGTCTCCACCGTGCTCGGACCGCTGACCTCCGCCCGCGGGGGGCCCGAGGCGCTGCTGGAGACGCTGGAGGCCGTCTTCGCCTCCCAGGGCAACCACACGGCGGCGGCGCGCAGGCTCGGCGTCAGCACCCGGGCGATCACCTACCGGCTGGAGCGGATCCGGAGGCTGACCGGTTTCTCGCCGAGCGACCCCACGCAGCGGTTCACGCTGGAGACGGCCGTGCTCGGGGCCCGCCTCCTGGAGTGGCCGGCCCACCCGCTGACGTGATCGAACCCCGAGGAAGTCCCCGCCACTTTCAACGTATAGACGGCGGGGGGACTTGTGGCAAGGCCCCGGTGACGCCGCAGAATCGGAGGCCGTCAGCCGGACCGCCCCGGTGCGGGACTTCGGCCGCGGGCGGGTTCACGTTCGCCATGCCGTCACAGGGGAGTGCACATGCGCGTGCTTCTGTCCACGATCGGAACGCGGGGGGAGGTCCAGCCGATGGTGGCGCTGGCCATGGCGTTGCGGGAACTCGGGCATGAGGCCCGCCTGTGCGTGCCCCCCGACTTCCGCGGCTGGATCGAGGGCCTGGGATTCCCCGTCGTGCCCATCGGGCCCGAGCTGCGCCGGACCGCGTCGGCCGCCCCACGGGCGCAGGCCCCGCCCACGCCCGAGCAGCGCCGGCGGATGATCGAAGGCACGGTCGCCGTCCAGTTCGCCACGATCCCCGCGGCGGCCGAGGGCTGCGACGTCATCGTGGGTGGCGGAGCCATGTCGATGGCCGCGCATTCGGTGGCGGAGCAGCTGGGGATCGGCTACGTGTACGTGAGCTACTGCCCGGTCACCCTGCCGTCACCGCACCACGCGCCCGTGCCCGTCTGGGGGCAGGCGACGGCCGGCGCGACGGCGGGTAACCGCGCGCTCTGGGCCGAGGACGCGCGGCGCTGGAACGACACCGTCGGCGCCGCGCTCAACGTCCACCGGGCCTCGGCCGGCCTGGCCGCGGTGGCGGACACGCGTGGTCACATGTTCACCGACCGGCCGTGGCTGGCCGCCGACCCGACGCTCGCGCCCTGGCCCGAGCCCGCCGACATCGGCGTCGTGCGGACGGGCGCCTGGATCCTGCCGGACCGGCGCCCGCTGCCGCCGGAGCTGGAGAGGTTCCTCGACGACGGCGAACCGCCCGTCTGCGTCGGCTTCGGCAGCGTCCGCGCTCCCCGGGACATCGCGCGGGCGACGGCCGAGGCGGCCCGCGCGCTCGGACGCCGCGTCATCGTGCTCCGCGGCTGGGCCGGCCTGTCCCCGGCGGACGGCGGACCCGACTGCCTGTCGATCGACGAGGCCGACCAGCAGGCGCTCTTCCCTCGGGTCGCCGCCGTCGTCCACCACGGCGGCGCGGGCACCACGACCGCCGCCGCGCTGGCCGGGGCACCCCAGGTCGTCCTGCCGCAGCACTACGACCAGCACTACTGGGCGGGGCGGGTCGCCGATCTCGGGATCGGGATCGCGCACCCGGCCGCCGCGCCGACCGCCGAGTCGCTGACCGCGGCTCTCGGCCGGGTCCTCCACCCCGATGTGGCCGCCCGCGCCGGAACCGTCGCGGGCGAGGTGCGCACCGACGGCGCCGAAGCCGCGGCGCGACGCCTGGCCGTCATGGCCGCCGAGCGGACGTTCAGGGCATGAGCAGCAGCTTGCCGGTCGTCCGCCTGCCTTCCAGGTCGTCGTGGGCGCGCCGGGCCTCGGCGAGCGGGTAGCGCTGGGAGACGTGCACCTTCAGCGCGCCGGAGGCGACCCAGCCGAGCAGGTCGTCCGCCCGCGACAGCAGCTCCTCGCGGGTGGCCGTGTAGTGCGCGAGCGTGGGCCGGGTCAGGAACAGCGAGCCGCCCGCGTTGAGCCGCTGCGGGTCGAACGGTGGGACGGGCCCGCTGGCCGCGCCGTACAACGCCATCATGCCGCGCGGCCGCAGCGACGCGAGCGACCCGTCGAACGTGGCGGCGCCGACCCCGTCGTAGACGACGTGCACCCCGGCGCCGTCGGTGATCTCCTGCACGGCCTCGGGGAAGCCTTCGTAGCCGACGACCTCGTCGGCGCCCGCCTGCCGGGCGAGCTTCTCCTTCTCGGCGCTGGAGACCGTGCCGATGACGCGGGCGCCGCGCAGCTTGGCCATCTGGACGAGCAGCAGGCCCACGCCGCCGGCCGCCGCGTGCACGAGCACGTCGTCACCCGCCCGGATCGCGTACGTGGAGTGGGTCAGGTAGTGCGCGGTCAGCCCCTGGAGCAGCACCGCCGCCGCCAGGTCCGGCGACAACCCGTCGGGCAGCCGGATCGCCTTGTCCGCCGGAACCACGGCCTTGGTCGCGTACGCACCGGCCGCGCTCGCGGAGACGACGCGGTCGCCGGGCACGACGTCGGTCACCCCCGGCCCGACGGCCGTGACGGTCCCGGCCGCCTCCGAGCCCGGGATCAGCGGCAGCGGCAGGGGATAACGGCCCTCGCGGTGGTAGACGTCGATGAAGTTGACGCCCGTCGCCGCGACCTCGACCAGCACCTCACCGGGGCCGGGCTCGGGGTCGGGCCGCTCGGTGTACTCCAGCACCGAGGAATCACCGTACGCGGGGACGACGATGGCATGCATGCGCGGCTCCTGTCTGGTCTCTTCTGAATGCCACTAACCGGCCGCTCCCCGGAGGTTGTTCCCGGGCCCGGTACGGCGGGCCTCAGAAACCGGTCAGGGTGATCTTGCCGATCGCGGTGCCCGACTCGAGGATGCGGTGGGCCTCGCGCAGGTTGGCGGCGTTGACCGGGCCGAGGTCCAGGTTGGCGGTGGTCGTGACGACCCCGGCGTCGACGAGCCGCGCGACCCGGTCGAGGATGCGGTGCTGGTTCACCTGGTTCGGGGTCCCGAACAGCGAGTGGGTGAACATGAGCTCCCAGTGGAAGGCGATGCTCTTCGACTTGAGCACGCCGATGTCGAGGGAGTCGTGGTCGTCGATGGCGACGATCCGGCCGAAGGGGGTGAGCGCCTCGGCGTAGGCCGCGAGGTTGCGGTCGGTCCCGGTCGTGCTGAAGACGAAGTCCACGCCGCCCGGCGCGACCTCGGCCAGCTGCTTGGCCAGCGGGGCGCGGTGGTCCACCACGTGGTGGGCGCCCATCCGGCGGGCGAACTCCACGGTCTCCGGCCGGGAGGCCGTGCCGATCACGGTCAGCCCGGTCAGGGCGCGCGCGAGCTGCACGACGAGCTCGGGTACTCACTCATGAGGGTCCTCCCACACACAGAGGCGGCCGGCGCGGATCGCACGGCGGCGCGGTGACTGTGGGACGGTACCCGCCGGAGCGTGGTTACCCGCAAGGGACACGAGTACCCGATGGGAACCGTCGAGGTGAGGGGACTAGTCGGAGCCGGGGAAGCGGTCGATGTTGCGCTCCACCCACGTCCGCAGGAGGGCGAGCGGGACGTTGGCGTCCCTGCCGAGCGGGGTGAGGCTGTATTCCACGCGCAGCGGCACCTCCGGATACACCTCGCGGTGGACGAGGCCGTGGTCTTCCAGGCGGCGCAGGGTCTGGGTGAGCACTTTGGGGCTGACGCCCTGGAGGCGGGCGCGCAGCGCGCCGAAACGCTGCGGCCCGTCCTCTATGGCGCCCAGGGCCAGCGCGCTCCACTTGTTGGCCAGCAGGTCGAGCATGTCGCGGCACGGGCAGGCGGCGGAGTAGACGTCCTTGGGATCATCGCAAACGGTCTTCACAGTGCGAAGATATCCAAAAGGTACTTATGGCCCTGGAGTGATCGACCCCGGAGGGGAGACCAACCGGCGCAGCAGCGGCAGGTCGACGCTTTCCAGCGTCGGCACGGCCGTCACGCCGCTGCCGCCCAGGAGGCCGACCGCGATGACGGCGCACCCGGCGGCCCGGGCCGAGGCGACGCCCGTCGGGCTGTCCTCGATCGCCACGCACGCGGCGGGGTCGACGCCGAGCCGCGCCGCGGCGGCCAGGTACGGGTCGGGCGCCGGCTTGTTCCTGGCGCTGTCCCCGGCGGCCACCGACAGCCGGAAGCGGTGCCCGCCGACGGTCTCCAGCACCAGGTCCACGACCGGCCGGGGGGACGCGCTGACCAGCCCGGCCGGGATCCCGGCCGCGCGCAGGGCCTCCAGCAGCGCGACCGCGCCGGGGAGCGTGGTCACCCCGCTTTCGAGCCGGACGGTGAACGCGTCCGTCAGCATGGCCTCGACGGCTAGCGCCCCGGGACCCCCGGTGGTGTCCAGGGCGGCTGTGATGTGCAGGGCGGCGTCCTCGACCGACAGGCCGTACAACTCCTCCCGGTCGGCCTCCCCGAGAGGGGAGCCCAGGCCGTCCGCGACCTCCACGCAGGCGTCCCACCACAGGCCTTCGGTGTCCACCAGCGTGCCGTCCATGTCGAACAGCACCGCCGCCGGGCGCTCTCTAGACGACATCGGGTTCGGGGACCGCCGCCGCGGCTCCGGCCTCCGGACGGGCCGACACGAGCACGGGCCGCTCGACCAGCCCGACGCGTACGGCGGTGCCGGGCGCGAAGCGCGCGGAGTCGTGCCCGGGCACGTCGGCCAGCACCTCGTTGCCGTCGCCCAGGCGGACCCGTAGGCGGGCGGTGGAGCCGCGGAACGACGACACCATGACGATCCCGTCGCCCTCGCCGTCGGGGGTGACCAGCACGGCCTCGGGCCGTACGAGCACGTCCACCCGCGCGGCGTCCGGGGACGGCCCCTCCACCGGCAGCGTCTGGCCGAGGACCGTGACCCGGTCGCCCGACACCAGGCCGGGCAGGTGGTTCATCGCCCCGACGAACTCGGCGACGAACGGGGTGGCCGGCCGGTCGTACAACGTGGCGGGGTCGGCGACCTGCTCCAGGCGGCCCTCGCGCAGCACGGCGACCCGGTCGGCCATCGACAGCGCCTCCTCCTGGTCGTGCGTCACGAAGATCGTCGTGATGCCGAGGGACAGCTGCAGGCGGCGGATCTCCTCGCGCAGCGTGACCCGCACCTTGGCGTCGAGCGCCGACAGCGGCTCGTCCAGCAGCAGCACCCTGGGCTCCAGGGCGAGCGCGCGGGCCAGCGCCACGCGCTGCTGCTGACCGCCGGACAGCTGATGGGGGTAACGGTCGCCGACCGAGGGCAGGCCGACCAGCTCCAGCAGTTCCTGCGCGCGGGCGTGCCTCTTGGCGGCGGGCGCCTTGCGCACCCGCAAGCCGAAGCCCACGTTGTCCCGCGCGTTGAGGTTGGGGAAGAGGCTGTAGGACTGGAAGACCATGCCGGCGTCGCGCCGGTTGGCCGGCACGCGCGTGATGTCGGCGCCGTCCACCAGGACCTCGCCCTCGTCGGGCTGCTCGAAGCCGGCCAGGCAGCGCAGCGCGGTCGTCTTGCCGCACCCCGACGGGCCGAGCAGCGCGATCAGCTCGCCCGGCTCCACCGTGAGGTCGAGCCCGTCCAGCGCGACCGTGCTGCCGAACCGCCGCCGCAGGCCGCGGAACTCGACCCGGGCGCCGTTCATGATCCACTCCTTTGCCTCGCGCCGGCGGACGACAGGGCGAGCAGCAGCAGCCAGGTGATCAGCAGGCTGAACACCGAGACGGCCACCGACACCTGTGCCTGTGAGCCGGAGATCCGGTAGATCCAGTTGGGGAAGGTCTCGAAGCTGAGCAGCCGGGCGATGGTGAACTCCCCGAGCACCAGCGCCAGCGTGAGGAACGACGCGCTGGCCATCGCCGACCGCATGTTCGGGATGATCACCCGCAGCAGCACGTGGGGCCACGACGCCCCGAGGTTCCTGGCCGCCTCCGTAAGCGTGCGCACGTCGATCGCGCCCAGGCCCGCGTCGAGCGAGCGGTAGGCGAACGGCAGTGCCAGCACGACGTAGGCGAGCACGAGCACCACCGGGAAGCCGGGGTTCTGCAGCGCGATGATCGTCTGGTAGAAGGGCGTGCTCGCCAGGTAGTCCGGCCCCCACCGCAGCACCGTGCTGATCCCGGCCACGAACGTGATCGGGGGCACGACCAGCGGCAGCGTGCAGACCACCTCCAGCACCGGCCGCAGCCGCGGCGCGCCGAGCCGTACGGCCACCACGGCGGGCAGCGTCAGCAGCAGCACCAGCGCGATCGTGGCGAGCCCGAGCCCGAGCGACAGCAGGAGGCTGCCGCCGAAGCCCTCGGCCGAGAAGATCTGGCCGTACGCGTCGAGCGAGAAGCCCCGGCCCGGCGCTTTCACCGTGAAGACGAACGACGCGATCAGCGGGACGAGGAAGTAGACGGCGGCGAGCAGGAGGACCACCCCGCGCCACACCCGGGGACGCCGGGGCCGGCCGCCGCCGCGCGCGGGCACCGTCCCGGGGGTCACCTGTGTGGTGACCTGTGTGGAAACCTGTGGGGTCAGCGAAGCCATCGGGCGCTCCTTCGCTGCAGCGGGAGGTAGACGGCCATGACCAGGCCCGCGACCACGATCATGTCGAGGCTGAGGGCCAGCGCGACGTTCTCGTGGCCGATCAGGACGTTGCCGGTGAGCGCGTCGGCGATCTTCAGCGTGACCAGCGGGACGGTGGACCCGACCATGGCCTGCGCCGTGGCGTAGGCCGAGAACGCGCCGCCGAACAGCAGCACGACCCCGCCGAGCAGCGCCGGGGTCAGCACCGGGATCCCGACGTACCGCCAGAACTGCCAGGTGCTCGCGCCGTTGTTCTGCGCGGCCTCACGCCACTGCGGGCGCAGCCCGTCCAGCGCGGGCACGACCGTGAGCACCTGGAGGGGGATGGAGAAGTACAGGTAGACCAGGGTGAGACCCCAGAAGTTGTACAGGTTCCACCCGTGCTGGCCGAGGCCGAGCGTGGTGGTGACGACGCCCGAGTTGCCGAGCGTGGCGATCCAGGCGAAGGCCAGCGGCACGCCGCCGAAGTTGGCCAGTACGCCGGAGGCGGTCAGCACCGCCTCGCGCAGCGCCCGGAACCTGGAGGTCACCACGGCCTGGGCGAGGAAGGTGCCGAGCACCCCGCCCAGCACCGCCACGAGCGCCGAGATCTTGACGCTCCCGACCAGCGCGGTCAGGTACGCGCCCTGGAGCGACTCGGTGAGGTTGGCGGTGCTGAGCGTGCCCTCCTTGGTGAACGTGCCACCGAGGAGGACCAGCATCGGCACGCCGAAGACGATGACGGCGAAGACCAGCAGCGGCGCGGCCGCCCACCGGCCCTTCGATCGCGTACGGCTGTCGCGCACGGTCTCAGCCCGAGACCGCCGCGCCCCACCCGCTCGCCAGGGCCTCCTTGGCCTTGTTGACCTGGTCCGGGGTGGGGAAGGAGGGGGTGCCCTCGACCTTGGGGAGCTGGTCGACCATGGCGGCGTCCGCGCTGCCGTCCTCCTGCATGGACGGCAGCAGCACCGGGCGGGCGTAGCCCTTCAGCCACAGGTTCTGGCCCTCGGAGCTGTAGAGGAACTCCTGCCACAGGCGGGCGGCGGCGGGGTGCGGCGCCCACTTGTTGATCGCCTGGGCGTAGAAGTTGGCGTACTCGCCGTCCGAGGGAATCGCGATCTTCCAGTCCACGCCCTTGGACGCGAACTCCTTGGCGTAGCTCGCCTGCAGGTAGTCCCAGTCGAGGGTGATCGGGGTCTCGCCCTTCTCGACCGTGGCGGGGGTGGCCTCCACGGGGTTGAAGTTGCCGTTCTCCTTGAGCTTCTTGAAGAAGTCGATGCCGGGCTGGATGTCGTCGAACGAGCCCTGGTTGGCGAGCGAGGCGGCGTACACGCCGGCGAAGGCGGCGCCCGCCTTGGTCGGGTCGCCGTTCAGCGCGACCATGCCCTTGTACTCGGGCTTGAGCAGGTCGGCGAACGTCTGCGGGCAGGTCTTGACCCGCTTGGCGTCGCAGCCGATGGAGATGTAGCCGCCGTAGTCGTAGTACCAGGCGCCGCTCGCGTCCTTCTGCCCGTCGGGGATCTTGTCCCAGCTCTGCACCTTGTACGGCGCGAACAGGCCCTCCTGGGCGCCGCTGAGCGCGAAGGCGCTGCCGAGGTCGAGCACGTCGGGGGCGCGGCCCTGCCCCTTGAGAGTCTTGACCGCGTTGATCTCGTCCTGGCTGGAGCCGTCGGGGTTGTCATTGGTGATCTTGATGCCGTACTTGGCCTCGAACGCCTTGATGACCTCGCCGTAGTTGGCCCAGTCCGGCGGGAGCGCGATGGTGTTGAGCTGCCCTTCCTTCTTGGCGGCCTCCACCAGCTTGTCCAGGCCGCCGAAGTCCTGGGCGGAGGTCGCGGAGGCGGCCTTGGAGTCGCCCGATCCCGAGCCGCCGCCGGCGGTCGTCGGGGCGGCGCCGCACGCCGCGATCACTGAGGTGGTTATCGTGAGCGCGGCCACGAGGCCGGCGGTACGTGTGGACAAGGGTCCCTCCCACTATGGTGCGTGGATCGAACTTAGGCGAACTTGTACAAACAAGCCAGAGTAAGTAAGTCGCATATCGATGTCGGTCGCGTGAACGGAAGGGCTCAGCACGATGGCGCGCTACGAACAGATCGCGAGTGACCTGCGGGACGCCATCGTCAGGGGGGACTATCCGATAGGCGCTCAGCTTCCCTCCGAGGCTGAGCTGGCCTTACGGTACGCCGCCGCGCGCGGGACCGTCCGTCAGGCCGTCGCCCTGCTCGCCGCCGAGGGGCTGGTCGGGTCCCGGCAGGGCGCCCGGCGCATCGTGCTCGGCAGCGAGCGCAGCCAGAGCTTCGCCGAGTTGCACAGCTTCGCGCAGTGGGCCCGCTCGATGGGCTACCGCGCCAGCGGGACCGTGCTGTCCTCCGGGCGCCGCCCGTGCTCGCCCTCCGAGGCCGTACGGCTGTCGCTCGAGCCGGGGGAGGAGGTGCTCGCCGTGCTGCGGCTGCGGCGGCTCGACGGCGAGCCGGTGCTGGTCGAGCGCACCGTCTACGCCGGCTGGATCGCCCCCGCCGTCGAGCGGCTCGATCCCGACTGCGAGTCGGTGACCCAGGAGCTCTACGAGTCGGTCGGCCTGGTCTTCGCGTACGGCGAGCACCTGATCGACGCGGTGGCGGCCGGCAGCGAGGACGCCCGGCTGCTCGGCGTGCGGCGGGGCAGCCCTCTGCTGCGCCAGCGCCGCGTCACCACCACCCAGGAGGGCCGGCCCGTCGAGTCCTCCGACGACCGCTACCGCGCCGGCAGCGTGACCTTCAGCATCCGCAACTCCACCGCCGCCAACCCCCTCGTCCGCCGCGCCGGCGACTGATCCCGCCAGACCGGGTAAGCGCTGTCTCAGGGCACCAGGTAGGCGCTGTCGCGGGCGTCGGTGATCGCCATGTGGCCGGGCGCGTGGCCGATCGCGAACGGCGGACGCGACCGCATCACCGCGGCCTGCGGCGTCACCCCGCAGGCCCAGAAGACCGGCAGTTCGCCGGCGCGCACCTCGACCGGGTCGCCGAAGTCCGGCTCGCCGAGGTCGGCGATGCCCAGCGCGGTGGGGTCGCCGACGTGCACCGGTGCGCCGTGCACGGCCGGATAGCGCGAGGTGACCCGGACCGCGGCCGGCACCAGCTCGGCGGGGATCGGGCGCATCGACACCACGAGCGGCCCGGAAAGCTCGCCCGCCGGGACGCACGGCCGGTCGGTCAGGTACATCGGCACGTTCGTCCCCGCCTCGATGTGGCGGACCGGGACGCCGGCCTCCAGCAACGCGGCCTCGAACGTGAAACTGCAGCCGATCAGGAAACCCACCAGGTCGTCGCGCCAGTAGGACGTCACATCGGTGACCTCGGCGACCTGCTCGCCGTCCCGGTAGACGCGGTAGGCGGGCAGATCGGTGCGCAGGTCGCCGTCGAAGATCGACGCGAACGGCTCGCCCGGCTCGGTCACGGCGAGAACGGGGCAGGGGCGCGGATTGCGCTGCGCGAACAGCAGGAAGTCGTACGCCCTGTCCCTCGGCAGCGCGATCAGGTTGGCCTGCGTCCACCCCGCGGCCCAGCCGGAGGTGGGCGTGACCAGCCCTCCCCGGAACAGCTCCCGCGCCTCGCGGGGGGTCAGACGTGCGGGATCGAGTTCCATCAGGGCCTCCCCGGGCCGGTGGGCCGTCCGGCGCCCGTCACCCGGAAACGGACGCGCTGCCCGGGGCGGGCCTGCGCCGCCCGGTCAACGTCGGCGTCGTGCAGCACCGCTATGACGGGATATCCGCCGGTGACGGGGTGATCGGCGAGGAAGAGCGTCGGCTGGCCGGACGGCGGCACCTGCAGTGCGCCGGGGACCATCCCCTCGCTCGGCAGCTCCCCTTCGCGCGTGCGTTCCAGGCGAGGCCCGCGCAGCCGCATGCCGACGCGGTCGCTGTGCGCGGTGACCTCGTACGGCTCGGCGCACAGGGCCGCCAGCGCCCCGGGCCTGAACCAGTCGTGGCGTGGCCCCGGCATCACGCCCAGCGTGAGCACGCCGGACCCGGGCCCGGGCACCGGCGCGAGATCGGCCACGGGGAACTCCGCCGGCGCGGGCCCGACCGGCAGCACCGACCCTGGGGCGGGACGTTCCGGGCCGAGCCCCGAGAGCAGATCGGTGGCCCGCGACCCCAGCACCTCAGGGACGTCGACGCCGCCGCGGACCGCGAGATAGGTCCGCAGCCCGCGGGACGGCACGCCGAGACGGAGCGTGGCCCCGTCCGGGAGGCGCTCGACCGACGCGTGCCCGATGCCGCGGGTGCGCCCCTCGGCGTCGGTGACGGTGGCGGGGCAGGGCGCGCCGGTGAGCGCCACGAGCAGATCGCCGGTGGCACGCACCTTCAGCCCGCCCAGCGTGACCTCCAGGCAGGCCGCGTCCTCGGGATTGGCCAGCAGGCGGTTGGCCAGCCGCAGCGCGCCGCGGTCGGCGGCGCCGGAACGCCCGACGCCGAGATGGCTGTGCCGGCGCCGCCCGAGGTCCTGCACGGTGGTGAGGGGACCGGGAGCCAGCACCACCAGCGCCCGCCGAGGTTCGCTCCCACCGGCGCTCACAGTCGCCTCACTCACAGGGCCTCCGTACTCACAGGGCCTCCGTGAACCGTACCCGGACCCCCGGGCGCAGCAGGGCGGGCGGGTCGGCCGCGATGTCCCACACCACGGTCTCGGTGCGCCCGATCAGCTGCCACCCGCCCGGCGACTCGCGCGGGTAGACCCCGCTGAACTCACCGGCGAGCCCCACGGCTCCGGTGGGCACGCGCACACGCGCCTCCGGCCGCCGCGGCACGGCGAGCCGGGGGTCGCCGCCGATCAGGTATCCGAAGCCGGGGGCGAACCCGCAGAAGGCGACGGTCCAGGGTGTCCCGGTGTGCACCGCCACGACCTCGCGTTCGGTCAGCCCGGTCAGCGTGGCCACGTCGGCGAGGTCGTCGCCGTCGTACACCACCGGGATCACCACCTCCTCGGTCGTCGTACGGCGGCCTCCCGCGGGCCGTACGGCCAGGACGGCGGACTCCACCACGGCGTGGCGCGCCGGCGGCTCGAACCGGACGAGCACCGTCCGCGCCGCGGGGACGATGTCGACGACTCCCGGCGGGGAGTCGGCCACGAGGGCGTCGTAGAGCGCGACGACCTCCTCGAGACGGTCGAGCTCGACCAGGACCGCGTGCTCGCCGCAACGGTGCAGTCGTGCGTTCACAGGTCCTCCTCGACGAACGGCGCCAGGCCGATGCCGCTCGCCTTGAGCGCGTCACGAACCTCCAGGGCCATGGCGACGGCGCCGGGGCTGTCGCCGTGAACGCAGATCGAGTCGGCCGTGACGGTGAGCGGTGTCCCGTCGACGGCCTCGACCGGCTCGCCCATGGCCATACGCACGCAGCGCTCGGCGACCAGGGCGGGGTCGTGCAGGACGGCGCCGGGCACGTCGCGCGGCACCAGCGTGCCCTCGGGGGTGTAGGCGCGGTCCGCGAAGCACTCGGAGACCGTGGTGAGCCCGGCCCGGCCGGCCTGCCGCAGCCACACCGAGCCGGGCAGGCCGAGCACGGGCAGGCCGGGATCGTAGGCGCGCACGGCCGCGACCACCGCGGCGGCCTGCGCCTCGTGGTGCACGATCGCGTTGTAGAGCGCGCCGTGCGGCTTGACGTACCTGACCCTGGTGCCGGCCACCCGCGCGAAGGCGTCCAGCGCCCCGATCTGGTAGATGACGTCGTCGGCGAGTTCGGCGGGCGGCACGTCGACGAACCGCCGCCCGAAGCCCGCCAGGTCGCGGTAGCCGACCTGCGCGCCGATCACCACGCCGCGCGCGGCCGCGGTCTCGCACGTACGCCGCATGATCACGGGGTCGCCCGCGTGGAATCCGCAGGCGATGTTGGCGCTCGTGACGATCGACAGCAGCGCCTCGTCGTCGCCGAGCCTCCACTGGCCGAACCCCTCGCCCAGGTCGGAGTTGAGGTCGATGTACATGTGTCAGCTCCAGAGTGCGCTGATCCCGCTCAGGGAGTTCCGGCCGAGATAGATGGTAAGCGCCTGGATACGGGCCGCCGCCCGGCCGCCTACGCGGAACACGCCGGTTGAGCCCGCCGGCCTGGGCCTGGAGTTCCGGCAGAACCGGATGACCGGCCGCCACGTCCTATGGATATGCGGACGCGGATTCTGCGGGTGACGGCGGCGCTGGCCGCGATGGTTCTGCCGGCGGCGTGCGCGTCGACCACGCCCCGCGATCTCGAGACCTGGAACGAGTCCGACGCCGTGAGCGCGCTCGCCGCGCCGGAGCGCCCGTCGCCCTCCTGCCTGACGGGGTCGCCGACGCCGGAGCCGGGAGGGGAAGGCGGGCGGAGCGGCGGGTGGCGGACCGCGTACTACGACTACCGCGACCGCCTTGGGGGCCTGGCCGTGACCCGCGAGGGGACCGTGTGGGCGGCCGGCACGCGGGTGTCCCACCCCTGCGGGTCCGAGACGAAGGCGCCGCTGCTGCTGCGCGGGGACGGCGGGCGGTGGCACGAGGTCGCGGCCCCGCCGACGGTGCCCGAGCCGAGAGCCGTGGCCGCGTACTCCGACCGCGACGTGTGGCTGTTCGGCGGGGAGAACGCCGCGCACTGGAACGGGCGGGAATGGACCGCGGCGCCCGGCCCGGGCGCTGACCTGAAGCGGGTGCACGCGGCGGCTCCCGGCGACGTCTGGGCGATCGTGAACGCGAACTTCCTGGACGGGGCCGGGGGAGCCGAGGGCGCCTGGGGCTCCCGGGCGGACCTGCGGCGCTGGGACGGCAGGGCCTGGCGCGAGGCGCGGCCGCCGCTGGTCGCCAAGGACGTGGACGGCCTGCCCGGCGGCGAGGTCTGGGCGGCCGGTTCCAGCCGCGGCCGGGCCGCCGTGGCCCGGTGGAACGGCTGGTCCTGGAGCACGGTCCCGCTTCCCGCGGTCCCCGCCCTGCACCGGAACCAGCTCTCCGAGCTCGTCGACCTCGCGATGGACGAGTCGGGCCGGGTGGCGGCCGTCGGCTGGGTCGCCTGGGTCTGCGGCACCGAGGAGGAGGACGTGACCTACTGCGGCAGCACGCTGTTGCTGCGGCGGGAGAACGGACGGTGGAGCTACAGCCTGCCGGGCGAGCCCGCGCTCGATCCTCACCTGCGGCTGGAGGCCGACGGCCGGGGCGGGTTCTGGCTGTTCTACTCGAAGAACGAGTGGAACATGACGGTCGGTCACCTGTCGGGCGGCCAGTGGACGCACGGGACGTTTCCCGCGGGCCCGCTCGGGCACACCCAGCTGACGGCCGTCGTCAGGGAGCCGGGGACGGCGCGCCTCTGGGCGACGGTGACGGACTCGACCGAACGAGAGGAACCGCCCTACCGAGGCGGTGGGATCTGGCTCGGCGAGTGATCCGCCGGACGCGCTTCCTGGGCTTTCGCTCCCGCGAACGGGTCGGGCCGACTTGCGTTCCCCCTCCTGGGAACGTATGTTCGAAGTAGCGGCGATTCCGTCCGAATCATCCGCCCGTCTTCCCCCGGGTGGCCAGAAAGCCACAGGGAGAAGGAGTCTTGAGCAGACTTTACGGCGATCCGATCGAGGTGTGGGTCCGGGACGGGCACCCTGCTCAGTTCGTCTGGCGTGACCGGCTCTACACCGTCCGCGAGATCCAGGACCACTGGGTGGTCGCCAGGGAGTGGTGGAAGACCTCGGACGCCGATCCCGGCGAGCGGCGCTTCTGGCGAGTGGGGGCCGCGGCCGGCAAGGAGGTCGGGACCTATGAACTGCGCTTCGACACCGCCAGCGGCGGATGGCTCCTGCTGAGGGCCTGGGACTGATGGGAACGCTCCAGCCACCCACGACGACCGGGGGACGGGCCGCTGGAGGACGGACCGGGGGACGGACGGGGGCGCGCCCGTGACGCGAGCCTTCGCCCACCTGCACGTGGCGTCCGCCTTCTCGCTGCGGTACGGCACCGCGTTCCCCGCCGCCCTCGTCCGGCGGGCCGCCGAGCACGGCATGGACACGCTGGCGCTGACCGACCGCGACGGCCTCTACGGCGCGATCAAGCACGTCATCGCGTGCCACGAGCGGGGTGTCCGCCCGGTCGCCGGCGTCGACCTGGCCCTCGGCGAGAGCTCCGTGCCGGACGACCTGTTCGGCGGCGGCCTGCCGTCCGGCCACCGCACCGGACACGGCCACCGCGCGGGACACGGCCGGGGGACGGCGGCCGAGCCGGCGCGGGTCGTCGTGCTCGCGCGCTCGCACGGCTGGGCCGCGCTGTGCCGCCTGGTCACCGCCGCCCACCACGCGGGGGAGCGCGGCGAGCCGCGCGTCACGCCGGGGATGGTGGCCGAGCACGCGACCGGCCCGGACGGGGAGCCGCGGCTGACCGTGCTGCTCGGACCCCGCTCCGGGGTCGGCCGCGCGGTGGCCGAGCGGCGCGACGACCAGGCCCGCGCCCTGCTGGCCGCCTGGCGCGCGGTGGTCCCCGACCTGGTCGTCGAGGTGTCCGACCTGTACGGCTACCGCGACGCGAACACCGCCGCCCGCATGATCGGGCTGGCCGACTCGATGGGCGTGCCGGTCGTGCTGACCAACGCGGTCCGCTACCTGGACGCCGCCGACCACCAGGTCGGCAACGTGCTCGACGCGGCGCGCAAGCTGGTGCCCCTCGACGGGCGGCATCTGGACGACCCCACGGCCCACGCGTACCTGAAGGACGGCGCCGAGATGGCGCGGGTGGCCGCGCGGATCTGCGGCGGCGATCCCGGCAGGGCCGGGCGGCTGCTGGCCGAGACGCGCCGCGTGGCCGACCGGTGCGTGCTCGACCCCGTCGAGATCGTGCCCCTGCTCGAACCCGAACGGCCCCGGCTGCACCTGCCGGAGGTCGGCGAGGACCCGGTCCCCCTGCTGCGCCGCCGGTGCGAGGAGGGGCTGGCCCGGCGGGGCCTGGACCGCTCGGCGGAGGCCCGCGACCGCCTGGCGGCCGAGCTCGGGATCATCGAGCGGAAGCGGCTGTCGGGATACTTCACCGCGGTCGTCGGCATCACCGACATGATCCGGGCGATGGGCGTGCGGTGCGCGATCCGCGGCTCGGGGGCGGGCAGCCTGGTCAACTACCTGATCGGCATCGGCGAGGTGAACCCGCTCGAACACGGCCTGCTGATGGAGCGCTTCCTGTCGGAGGGCCGCAAGGGCCTGCCCGACATCGACATCGACGTGGAGTCGGCCCGCCGCCTCGACTGCTACCGCGCCATCCTCGACCGGTACGGCGAGGACCGGGTGGCCTGTGTGTCGATGATGGAGACCTACCGCGCCCGCAGCGCGATCAGGGACGTCGGCGCCGCCATGGGCCTGCCGCCGCACGAGATCGACGTCATCGCCAAGGCGTTCCCGCAGGTGCGGGCCAGGCAGATCAGGGCCGCGCTGTCCGACCTGCCGGAGCTGCGCGACAGCGGGCTGAACGACCGGTCGCTGGAGACCGTGTTCCGCCTGGCCGAGCGGCTCGACGGGCTGCCCCGGCACATCGCGCTGCACCCCTGCGGCGTGCTGATCGGCAACTCCACGCTGCGCGACCGCACGCCGGTCGAGCGCAGCCTGCTGGAGTTCCCGATGTCGCAGTTCGACAAGGACGACGTCGAGGAGGCGGGCCTGCTCAAGCTCGACGTGCTCGGGGTGCGCATGCAGTCGGCGCTCGCCTACGCCATCCAGGAGGTCGAACGGGTCGAAAACCGGAAGATCGACCTGGACGCCGTGCCACGCGATGACACCGACACCTACGACATGATCCGGCTCAGCCGCACGATCGGCTGCTTCCAGATCGAGTCGCCGGGACAGCGCGAGCTGGTCGCCAAGCTGGAGCCGCGCACGATGCACGACCTGATCGTGGACATCTCGCTGTTCCGCCCGGGACCGGTCAACTCCGACATGGTCACGCCCTACCTGGAGACCAGGCACGGCTTCCGCGAGCCGCGCTACCCGCACGAGTCGCTGCGCGAGGCGCTCACGGAGACCAACGGGGTGGTCGTCTTCCACGAGCAGGTCATGAAGGTCATCGACGTCATGACCGGGTCGGGACTGTCGGAGGCCGACCGGGCCCGCCGCGCGCTCGGGACGCCGGAGGGCCGTGCCGCCGTACGCGCCTGGTTCGTGCCGCTCGCCAGGGAGAACGGCTACGCGCCCGACGTCGTGGACCAGGCGTGGAAGGTGCTCGACGCGTTCGGCGGGTTCGGGTTCTGCAAGGCCCACGCGGCGGCGTTCGCGCTGCCCACCTACCAGTCGGCCTGGCTGAAGCGGCACCACACCGCCGCGTTCCTCGCGGGCGTGCTCACCCACGATCCCGGCATGTACCCGAGCCGGGTCATCCTCGACGAGGCCCGCCGGTGCGGGGTGGACGTCCTGCCCCTCGACGTCAACCGCTCGGGGAAGACCTGGCTGGTGGAGCGTACGGAACCGGCGGAGGAGAACCCCGGCGGGTACGGCCGCGGGTACGGCCTGCGGGTGCCGTTCTCGGCCGTCCGGGGGGTGAGCGAGGCCGAGGTGGACCGCATGGTCGCCGGCCGGCCGTACACCTCGCTGGCCGACTTCTGGGAGCGGGCCAGGCCCTCGCGCCCGGTCGCCGAGCGGATCGTGGAGGTCGGCGGGTTCGACGCGCTGCACGGCCTGCGACCGGGGGAGCCGCGCTGGCGGCCCGGACGGCTGACCAGGCGTGACCTGATCGCCCAGGTCGGCGCGCTCGACCGCGGCTCTCCGGCGGGTGCGGAGGGACAGCTCCCGATGGGGTTCACCGAACATGTCGCGCCCGGAGAGCTGCCGGAGATGACCGAGGCCGAGGCCGTCGAGGCCGAGCTGGAGATCCTCGGCATGGACGTGAGCCGCCACGTCATGGACTTCTACCGCGACCTGCTCGACGCGCTCGGCGTGACGCGGGCCAGGGATCTGCTCCGGCAGCGCAACGGCGCGGAGATCCTGGTCGCGGGGGTCAAGGTCGCCACCCAGACGCCCGCCGTGCGGTCGGGACAACGGGTGATCTTCACCACCGTCGACGACTCCACCGGCCCGATCGACCTGACGTTCTTCGAGTCGGTGCAGGCGCACACGGCCGCGACCGTGTTCGGGTCGTGGCTGCTGGCCGCCAGGGGGGTGGTGCGGCGCACCGGGGGCCGGGCGGTCTCGCTGCGCGCCGTGCACTGCTGGAACCTCGCCGACCTCGACCGCGTGTGGCGCACCGAGGGGCTCGACGCCGTACGCGCCGTGATCAGCGAGGTGCCCGCACCCGGCGCCGGGGTGGGCGGACGGCCCATCGAGTACGGCAACGGCTTCCGGGTGTCGCCCTACTCCGACAACGGCGCTCCGCCGGCCGCGCGGGAGGGGCGGTTCCTCGGCCACCCGGGGGAGCCCCAGCGGCGGCTCTGGCACGCCAGCTCCGGCAGCTCGGGGCCGTCGCCCGGCTGATGATCCTCCCCGCCGTCCGTGCCTCCCGCGTGTGCCGCACGGACGGCCGGTGCCGCGGCGACGGGCCTGCCGGACGGCCGTTCGGCAGGGTTATGGGCAGGGTTGAGGACAGGGTTATGGGCAGGATTGAGGCGGACCTGCGGCCGGGTCGCGGGCCGCGCCGCGCGACCGTGCCCCGCACCCGTGTGCCGGGCGGTGACCTCGCGGACGGCCGAGGCGCACAGGAGCGCCGCGACGGCGACCGCGGCGGCCTGCGGCGTGCCGAGGCCGGTCAGTCCCTCCCGCGCCGGGCCGGCGAACACCAGGCCGAGCGCGGCCAGCCAGCTCACCCACCAGCAGGCGAGGACGACCAGCCACCGGGTGCGCTCCGCGGGCCCGCCGGTGCCTCCGCCGAGGCCACTCCCGGTCCGGGCGCCACCCGTTGTCCCGGTGCCATCCGTGGTCCGGGTGCCGCCCGTGCTTCCGGAGCCGTCCGCCTGTCGCGCACGATCCGCCGGGCGGCCGTGCCGTGGCGCGGGGGCCTCACGCCAGGCGAGGTCCGTCAGGAACAGGGGGACCACCAGGTTCACCCCGGGCACGAGGCACGCCGCCGCGAGCGCGACGGGCGGCGTGGCCGGGCGCACCTGCCGAAGCCAGGACAGGTAGGCGAGCGCGGCGGTCACGGTGGCGGTGAGGAGGGCGAGGAGCAGCACGGCGAACGTCGTCGCCGCGCCGCTGACGGCCCGCGCGGCCGGAGAGGCGGGATCCCCGCCGAAGGCCGCGATCTGCGAGGCCAGCCGGCTGCCCCGGGACTCCTCGAACACGGCCAGCGCGGCCACCGAGACGACCTGGGCGGCGAGGGCCGCGTACACGCCGGCCGCCGCCCGGCTCACCGCTGACGACGTGGACCGCATCTGTTCTCCCCCCGGCACCGGTGGCGTGACCTGCCTCACTCTTATCCCGCCCGCGCCGTCGCTAATCCGCCTCCGGAGCAGCTGTCAGGGAAGGGGGATTTAGGGCTTTTGGGGCCTTTTCTCGCTTTGATGCTGATATGGGGTTCTCGGGAGGGATTTGCGGCGGAGTCCATGCTTGGCGCTCCGGGGTATACGGCTGCGGGCTCGGACCACCAGGTCCTCGTACATGGCGGCGTATCTGTCGCCGAACCCGCGAATCTCGCGCTCGCGCCGGATGTGCGACTCGAGCGCGTCCCACGCTTTGCTCGCATGCCGCCATTCCGCCAACCGGAATTCCTGAAATCGGGCCGGGTGTGAACTCGCCGAGCGCCGGCCCGGCTCGTGGGGCGTGATGCGCGTATGCATCCGGCTGAAAGTCGAGTTCCTCCATCTCCCAAATGCGTCCGTTATCGCGCGAAGTGTGGCCTGAGTGCCCCAGATGTATCATTACTCGAAATAACAAATCATCGTGATCAAGAAGCGCGGTCTGTGAGACTGGTCTGCCCTGTTTAGGTAGAACGGAAGCCGGGGGCCGCATCACCGGTATCCCGGCGGTGCGGCAGCACGGAACGGCCACCGGAGAAGGAGACGGTGTTGAGCGACCGGAACACCCCGCTGAAATTGCCCTATCGCATCCTGCTGGTCGCGGCCGCGGTCGTTCCGGTTGTCCTCTCCACGGCGGTCGGATCCGGGCTGGTGAACGCGACACAGGGTCTTCCCGACGATGCCTGGGGATGGGGGAGACTGTGCCTCGGGGCGGCCCTGCTCGTGTTCGCGGCCTTCGCTCTGAACATCCTCGGGTGGATGATCAGGGTGCTGCTGAGGCGGCCAGAGAACGAGGACGAGCTCCGCTTCCTCGAATCGCTGAACCGGCTGGGAAGGACCCTCGGGAGGCCGAGCAGGGTGATCGCCACCCTGGCCGCGCTCGCGCTCATCGCTCCGATCGCGTGGCTGCTCCCGAACAACGGGCTGGAGCCGGGCACGCTGTACATCATGAGCGCCAAGGACGAAAGCGGGCCGGCCAACGCCCGGCGGATCCTCGTGCAGCAGTGGAACCAGGCCCACCCGGGCAACCCGGTGGAGTTCATCGGCGGCCCGGACACGGAGCCCGACAAGCAGCACGCGCGCATGGTTCAGGACGCGAGAAAAGCCCATCAGGCGGACGTGTACGTCCTCGACGTCGTCTATATGCCGGAGTTCATCAGCAACGGCTACCTTCGGCCGATCGACGAGTCCGGGCGATCCCAGGAGGGAGCGGGCGACGACTTCCTCGACAACGTCCTGAACACGTGCAGGGACATGAGCGGGACCCACGAGGGATTATGGGCCCTCCCCTGGAACACCGACGTGGGACTGCTCTACCGGCATTCGGGCGCACGTGGTCCGGCGAGCTGGGCCGACTATTTTCCCGGCTCCGCCAACGCCGCCCATCTGGTCGGCTCGGAGAACCTGACGGTCACCGCGCTGGAGGCGATCTGGGCCCACGAGGGCGACGTGGTGAACCAGGACGGACGGCTCGTGCTGACGCCCGACAACAGCGCCGTCGACTTCGACGAGAATGTCCGCGACGCGTTGAAGGACCTGGCGGACGTCTACCGAGGGAAGGATCCGGAGGATTCGGTCGACGCCGAGGCGGCCGCCCTCCGGGAGTTCGCGAACGGCAAAACCGGCGTCATGCGCAACTGGCCCGTGGCGTACGACAAGCTGGCCAAGCCCCCTGCGAGCCTCAACTCGCTCGAGGTCACGCGGCTTCCGCACGCGAGCGTGCTCGGCGGGCAGAATCTGGCGATGTCGAAGTGGACCGACAAGCCGAGGGCGGCCCAGGCGCTGATCGAGTTTCTCACGAGCCCGTCCAGCGAACTGATCCTGTTCGAGGTCGGGGGTTTCGCCCCGACCCGCGACTACGCGTACAGGTACGCCACACGTCCATTCCGTACGGAACTCGAGAACGCCGTGATGGAAGCGCGTCCCCGCCCGATCACACCGCACTACACCAAATTCAGCGAGGCGTTCCGCGAGGGCATCTTGTACGCCATCCGCAACAAAGGCCGTTATCCGGCCGATTTCCCGCAGAAGTTGGCGACTATCGCCGCGGGCGGCTCGCACGGCGATTGACCGCCCGTCCTGTCGGTCGGCGGCGAGGAGGGAAGCCTGACCTGCGGGAGCTCGTGCCCGCTTGCGCACTGAGCTCCGATGGGTGGCGCTCAGGACGTGAGCGCGCGGACGACCTCGGCGGCGGGGCCGGGCGGGAGGGCCGCGTGCACCAGCTCGACCCGGTGCACGATCCGCGGCGCGACCAGCGGCACCCGCACCCCGCACGGCGCGGTGGACGCGGGCAGCAGGGTCAGGCCGTGCCCGGCCGCGGCCAGGCGCGCCGCGACGGCCGGGTCGTGGCCCTCGTAGCGGATGCCGGGCCGCAGCCCGTCGAGCCGCGCCACGGCGCGCAGCCGGTCGAGCGGCATCACCTCGGCGGCGTCCACCCACACGGCGTCCGCCAGGTCGTCCAGCCGCAGGCCGGCGCGGCCCGCCAGCGGATGCCCCTCCGGCAGCACGACGACCAGCTCCTCCTCCCGCACGCCCACAGTGGTGAGCGGCCCCGCGTCGGGAAGGCTCAGCGGGTCGGAGGGCGCCGCCGGCCCGTCGACGAGCGCGAGATCGGCCTCGCCCGAGGCCACCAGCGCCACGGCCGCCGCCGCGCCCGCGACGCGCACCGTCGTCACCCCGGCCAGCGCCGCCGCCGTGCCCGCCGTGAGGGCGAGCGGGCCGGCGGCGAGGGTCAGCGTCCGCGGCTCGGCGGACAGCCGCGCCACGTCCGCCCGCGCGGCCCGCAGCCGCAGCAGCAGCGGCCCGGCGTGCTCCAGCAGGCGTTCGCCCGCCCGGGTCGGCCGTACGGGACGGCGGCCGAGCAGCGGCACCCCGAGGTCGGCCTCCAGCGCCGCGATCTGCTGGGAGACCGCGGGCTGGGTGTAGCCGAGCCGGTCGGCCGCCGCCGAGAACGACCCCTCGGCGACCACGGTCACGAACGTGCGCAGCAGATGAGGATCCACGGGCATCAGCATCCCTTATGGCAACCCCACAAATCATCATTTGTCATTAAGTTCGCACGTCGTCAGCATGGACGTCATGAGACCCCGCATCGCGCTGGTGGGCGACCGGTCGCCCACCGTCCGCTCCCACACCCGCGTCCCGCTCATACTCGGCGCGCTGCGCGAGCGCGAAGGGCTGGACCTCGACGCCTACTGGATCAGGACCGACGAGGTCGCCGATCTCGGCGGGTTCGACGGTGTCTGGATCCTGCCCGGCAGCCCGTACCGCAGCGAGCAGGGGGCGATCACGGCCGCCCGGACCGCCCGTGAGCACGCGATCCCGCTGCTGGGCACCTGCGCCGGTTTCCAGCACGCGCTGCTTGAGTACGCCCGCCACGTGTGCGGGCTGACCGTCAGCCACGCCGAGAACGACCCGGACGCCCCGAACCCGCTGATCAGGCAGCTCGCCTGCTCCCTCGCCGGGCACGAGGCGGCGGTGCGGCTCGTCCCCGGCTCGCTGGCCGAGCGGATCGTCGGTGCCGACCGCACCGTGGAGCGCTACTTCTGCTCGTACGGCCCCGATCCCGCCTATCTGGAGACCCTGGAGGCCCACGGCCTGCGCTTCACCGGCCACGACGAGGAGGGGGAGACGCGGGTGGCCGAGCTGCCCGGCCACCCCTTCTATCTGGTCACGCTGTTCCAGCCCGAGCTGGCCGAACGGCAGCCGCACCCGCTGGTGCGGGCCTTCGCCGCCGCGGTGGCCGACCGGGCGGCGCTCACCCGAGGACCAGATCCCGTACGGCTCTGAGCGTGGGCTCGTCGCGGGGACCCATGACGAGCAGCGTCGTGACCGGGCTGCGGCGCCACAGCTCCAGCCGCTCCCGGATGCGGCCGAGCGGGCCGAGGAGCGCGATGCCGTCGGCCAGCTCGTCGGGGATGGCGGCGAACGCCTCGTCGCGGCGGCCGGCCAGGTACAGCTCCTGGATGCGGCCGGCCTCCTCGGCGTAGCCCATCCTGCCGATGATGTCGGCGTGGAAGTTGCGGGTCTTGGCCCCCATGCCGCCGATGTAGAGGGTCAGCATCATCTTCACGCCGTCGAGCGCGGCCCGCAGGTCGCCGGTGACGACCACCATGACCATGGCGGCGACGTCGAACCCCGGTTTCGCGCCGGCCAGCGCGTCGCCGTACATCGCCTCGATCTTCTCGGGGAAGGCGAACAGCGGCAGCCAGCCCTGACCGATCTCGGCCGCGAGCGCGACGTTCTTCGGGCCCTCGGCGCCCAGGTAGACAGGGATGTCGGGCCGCAGCGGGTGGGTGATCAGCTTGAGCGGCTTGCCGAGGCCGCCGGGCAGCGGCAGCGGATAGTGCGGGCCGGGGCTGGTCACCGGCTCCTCCCGCCGCCACACCTTCCGCATGATCTCGACGTACTCGCGGGTGCGGGCGAGCGGCGCGGCGAACGGCCGGCCGTACCAGCCCTCCACGACCTGCGGGCCGGACGCGCCGACGCCGAGCAGCAGCCGCCCGCCGGTGAGGTGGTCGAGCGTCATCGCGGTCATGGCCGTGGTCACCGGGGGACGGGCGGACAGCTGGGCCACGCTGGTGCCGAGCTTGATGCGGCTGGTCCTGGCGCCGTACCAGGCCAGGGGGGTGAACGCGTCGCTGCCGTACGCCTCGGCGGTCCACACCGACTCGTAGCCGAGGCGCTCGGCGGCCAGCACCACCTCGGTCGCGTCGTCGGCGTTCCGCTGCCAGTACCCGAGGTTCAGCCCGAGTCTCAGATCATCGGCCACACGCGTGATTAGAACATGTTCTATGAATCCGGGCCAGACTCCGGATAGGCGCGGGCAAGGTGCCCGGCGACCGCGGCCGCCGCGGCGCCGGCGTCGCCGTCCTCGATCGCCCGGTGGATGCGCCGGTGGTCGTCCTGCAGCCCGCCGGTGTCGCCGAGCCGTACGACGGCGTCCACGGCGTAGCGGCGCACGGCGTCGCGCAGCGCCCGCATGACCGCCACGATCAGCCGGTTGCCCGACGCCTCGGCGAGGGCCAGGTGGAACGCGATGTCGTGCTCGACGAACTCGGCGGGGTCGCGGGCCGCGTCCATGGCCGCGATCGCCTCCGCCATCCGCGCCGTGGCCGTGGCCGTGGCCGTGGCAGTGGCAGTGGGCGTGGAGACCGTGCCCGTGGAAACCGCGGGCGGGGGAGTCGCCGCCCGGGCCGCGGCCCACTGCTCGATCATCAGCCGGGTGTCGATCACCTCGCGCATCGAGAGCGTGGCGAGCCCGAGATGCAGCCGGAGCAGGTCGGTGAGCGCGCTTCCCGGGCGGGAGGTGAGCACCGCCCCGGCGTCCGGGCCCCGGCCGGCCTGCGGCGTGACCACGCCGAGGGTCTCCAGCACGCGCAGCGCCTCGCGGACCGACGACCGGCCGACGCCGAGCTGCTCGGCGAGCTGGCGTTCGCCCGGCAGCCGGTCGCCGACGGTCAGGCCGTCGGCCGCGATCCGCTCCTCGATGCGGGCGAGCACCTCCTCGAAGGCGCGCGGGCGGGCGTCCGTACGCCGGCGTTCTTCGGTGGTCACCGCGGCTCCTCACGACGCCGGTGTCGCCGGAGGCGAACCAGGATGTATGGTCTGACCATATTTGGTCTGACCATACACGCCGGGAGGGCATGTGCGGGTAGCCCTGTTCGTCACCTGCGTCAACGACACGCTCTTCCCGGACACCGGGCGGGCGGTCGTGCGCCTGCTGCGCCGTCTCGGCGTGGAGGCCGACTTCCCCCGCGCCCAGACCTGCTGCGGGCAGATGCACGCCAACACCGGCTACCGGGACGAGGCCGTACGGCTGGCCCGGCGCGGCGTGGCGGCGCTGCGCGGCTACGACGCGGTCGTCGTCCCCTCGGGCTCGTGCGCGGCCATGATCCGCGAGCAGTATCCGAAGCTGGCCGGAACGCGGGGTCCCTTCGCCGACGCGGTGGCGCGGGTCGTGCCCAGGACCTACGAGCTGACCGAGTTCCTGGTCGACGTGCTGGGGGTGACCGACGTGGGGGCGTACTTTCCCCACCGGGTCACCTACCACCCGACGTGCCACTCACTGCGCGGCCTCCACTTGGGCGACCGCCCGCTGACGCTGTTACGCCAGGTCAAGGGGCTGGAACTGGTGCCGCTGCCGGGAGCGGAGGAGTGCTGCGGCTTCGGCGGCACCTTCGCGCTGAAGAACGCCGACGTGTCGGCGGCGATGTGCGCCGACAAGGTGCGCGCCGTCCTCGACACCGGCGCCGAGGTGCTGTGCGCGGCCGACAACTCGTGCCTGATGCACATCGGCGGCATGCTCGGCCGGCAGAAGTCCGGCGTACGGGTGATGCACCTGGCCGAGATCCTCTGCTCGACCGAGACGGCGGGAGTGCGATGAGCGTCACCTTCCTCGGCATGCCGGCGGACCGCCCCTTCCCCCGCAACGCCGCGAGAGCCGTACGGGACTCGCAACTGCGGTTCAACCTGCGCAAGGCGACCAGGACCATCAGGGCCAGGCGGGCGAGCGTCGTGGCGGAGGCGCCCGACTGGGCCGGGCTGCGCGAGGCCGGCCGGGCGATCAAGGAGCACACGCTCCGCAACCTCGACAGATATCTGATGCAGCTGGAGGAGGCCGTCACGGCGGCCGGAGGCCACGTCCACTGGGCCGCGGACGCGGCGGAGGCGAACCGGATCGTCGCCGACCTGGTGAAGGCCACGGGCGAGACCGAGGTCGTCAAGGTCAAGTCGATGGCCACCCAGGAGATCGGCCTCAACGAGGCGCTGCTGGAGCACGGCGTCACCGCGTACGAGACCGACCTCGCCGAGCTGATCGTGCAGCTGGGAGACGACCGGCCCTCGCACATCCTCGTCCCGGCGATCCACCGCAACCGCGCGGAGATCCGGGAGATCTTCGCCGAGCACATGTCCGGCTGGGGCCGGCCCGCCCCCGGCGACCTGACCGACGACCCGGAGGCGCTGGCCGAGGCGGCCCGGCTCCACCTGCGCGAGCGCTTCCTGAAGACCAAGGTGGCGATCTCCGGGGCCAACTTCGCGATCGCCGAGACCGGCACCATGGTCGTGCTGGAGTCCGAGGGCAACGGCCGCATGTGCCTCACGCTGCCGCGCACGCTGATCAGCGTGGTCGGCATCGAGAAGGTGCTGCCGTCCTGGCGTGACCTGGAGGTCTTCCTCCAGCTCCTGCCGCGCAGCTCCACCGGGGAGCGGATGAACCCCTACACCTCCATGTGGACCGGGGCGGCCGAGGGCCAGGAGTTCCACCTCGTGCTGCTCGACAACGGCCGCACCCGCGTCCTCGCCGACGAGGTGGGACGGCAGGCGCTGCGCTGCATCCGCTGCTCGGCCTGCCTCAACGTCTGCCCGGTGTACGAACGGACCGGCGGCCACGCGTACGGCTCGGTCTATCCCGGGCCGATCGGGGCCATCCTGACGCCGCAGCTGCGCGGCATGGGCTCGGAGCTGGACCGCTCGCTGCCGTACGCCTCCTCGCTGTGCGGCGCCTGCTACGACGTCTGCCCGGTGGCCATCGACATCCCGTCCGTACTGGTGGACCTGCGGGCCCGGGCCCGCCACCCCTGGCCGGAGCGCGCCGGGATGGCGGCGGCCGGATGGGTGTTCGAGCGGCCGGGACGGCTGGCGGGCCTGCAGCGGGCCGGGGGACGGCTGCGCCGGCTCGTGCCCCGCAGACTGCCGGGGCCGCTCGCCGGGTGGACCGACACCAGGGACCTCCCGGAGGTGCCCCGCGAGTCGTTCCGCGAATGGTGGGACCGCACGGACGGAGGCCGCCGATGAGCTCCCGCGACCTGATCCTCGCCCGGGTCCGCCGCGCCCTGGCGGGCGTGCCCGACGTCGAGATCACCCGCGCCTACCGCGGGCCCTCCCCGGCCCCGGGCGATATCCGCCTGTTCGAGGAGCGGGTCCGCGACTACCGCGCCGTGGTCCACGTGGTGGACGAGGCGGGCACGGCCGGGCAGGTCGCGCGGTCCCTCGCCGGGCGCGGGGCGCGCAGGGTCGTCGTGCCCGGAGGGTTCCCCCCGCGGTGGTTGGCCGCCGAGGGTGCGGAAGCGGTCGCCGACGACCCGCCTCTGAGCGCCGCCGACCTCGACGCGGTGGACGGTGTGCTCACGACCTGCGCGGTCGCGATCGCCGAGACCGGCACGATCGTCCTCGACGCCGGGCCGGGCCAGGGCCGGCGGGCGCTCACGCTGGTGCCCGACTACCACCTGTGCGTGGTGCGCGCCGCGCAGATCGTCGCGGCGGTGCCGGACGCCGTCGCCCGGCTCGACCCCGCGCGGCCCCTGACCTGGATCAGCGGCCCCTCGGCGACCAGCGACATCGAGCTGAACCGGGTCGAGGGCGTCCACGGCCCCCGCACGCTCGAAGTGCTGATCGTGACCTGAGGCCCGCCCGGATCAGAAGCCCGGATCAGAAGCCCGGGTCAGAAGCGCAGCAACGCCCCGATGCCGTCCGGCGACTCGATGCGCGGGACGAACCACAGCTCGGCGTCGGTCGCGGCCACCGCCCGCGCGAGGGCGGCGTCCGCGCGCTCCCGCACGGGCCGTTCGACCCCCCAGGCGGTCAGCTCCGTGGGGTCGGTGGACAGCTGCGTGGGCTCGGGCCCGATCCACATCATGGCCGTGGAGGACGGGTCGTCGTGCATCAGCACCGCCCCCACCCGCCGGTCGCGCAGCGCCCGTGCCGTCTCCGTGAGGCCCGTCACGGCGTTGCCCGCCGCGTACGTGTTCAGCAGATCCTCACAACGCCGCTCGGTCCAGGCCCGGCAGGCCCCTTCGACCTCCCGCCGGAAGTGGTCCAGGTCGGCGCCCGGGGCGCGGCTGCCGTGCTCGGCCACCGTCAGCCGCCGTACGACGTCCTTGGCGAGGTAGTCGGTCACGAGCGCGCGGGCCTTGGGATCGCCGGCCAGCACCACCACCTCCGCGCCGATGCCGTGCGCCTCCTTCTCCACCACCTCGGCGAGGGCCACGGCGTTGCGGCGCCAGCCCTCCTCGACCTCCCGGTCGAAGTTGGCCTGCGACCAGCCGCCCTGGCCGGTCTTCTGGAGCGACCGGTCCGGGTCCGCCACCTCCACGGTCAGCTCCCGCCGCCGCCCGTCGGCCACGACGACCACCTCGCCGCCTGCGCGGTCGGCCAGCACCTCGATGTGCGGCACGTGCTCGCCGCGCTGCGCGAGCAACGGCACCACGTGGGGGAGCGGCGACCAGCGCGCGGTCTGGCGGCGCGGCCGGTGGGCGAGCGCCTCGGTGAGCACGACCTCGCCCTCCCTGGCGAAGGCCGCGCGCCCCGGCGCGACCCACCCCGGATCGAGCATCAGCTCGCCGATGGGCTCGAGGGCCGAGGCCGGCGCGCCCTCCTCGGCGAGCCGGTCCCTGAGCTGGGCCCAGCGGCGCTGGATCACGTTGGCCGGGCCCTCGGACGACCGGTCGGTGTCCACGTATACCGAGGCGTACGGGCCGCTCCGCTCGTACAGCCCGCGGATGAAGTCCAGTCTCACGGGCCCTCCCTACCAGCGCTGACGTTCCACTCCGAGTCCGAGCGCCTCCGCCACCTCCGCGATGTTGTGGAACGTCATCTCGGGCAGCCGCCGTACGGCGTCGATCACCGCGTCGGGAGCGTTCTTGTGCTCGGCGTGGGCGAGCAGCTTGGCCGGGTCGGCGGGGAAGCCGGCGTCGCTGAGCCAGGTGGCGAGGTGGCTGCGGCGTTCCACGTCGGCGGGGGTGATGCCGAGCGGCGTCCCGGGCTCGCGGCCGGGCGGATGCCGGCGAGGCGGCGACATGTCCTCCTCGGGCTGCTGCGTCGGCTCGGGCTCGCGCCACTCCTCGACCCGGGTGCGTCCGGCGCCCTGCACGAGGCCTTGTGTCTCGTGCTTCTGCTCCTCGTCGAGCCGGCGGCCGTGTTTGTCGCTGCCGCGCTGGATACTCATGACCTCACCTCCCGATTAGGGTCACTGTCGTGCCTCGTACCCGGACCGCCTGCCCCAAACATCGGGAGCGGTGAGGCCGTGTCCCACATAATCTGCGGCGGGCGAAAAATCCGCTCATGTGATGGAGTGACGCATTGTTCGACGAGCGGCTTACGGTCAACACCGAACGGCTGATCCTGCGGCCGTTCGGTCCCGGAGACGCGGGCCAGGTGCGGGCGATCATCCAGGACGGCGCGCACCTCACCGCGCTGCCGCCGGGCGCGCCCGGGCACGCCTCGGGCATCGCGCAGTGGCTGTCGTACGGCGTGCACGAGCTGTGGCGCTCGGGTCAGGGCGTCCACCTCGCGATGCACGCGCGGGAGGGCGTGGTCGGGTCGATCAGCGTCTTCAAGACCCAGTGGGGCGCGGGCACCGCGGAGGTGGGATACGGCGTGCATCCCGCTCACCGCCGCCGGGGATACGCGACCGAGGCGGTCCGCGGGCTCGTCGGCCGCCTGCTCTCGGAGGGCCCGCTGCGCCGGATCGAACTGCGGGCCGACGCCGGCAACCTCGCGTCGATCAGGGTCGCCGAGAAGGCGGGCTTCACCCGTGAGGGACTGCTGCGCGGCGCCGGATTCGAGGACGACGGCCCGCACGACCTCGTGGTCTTCGGCCGGCTGCGCGGCGACGAACGGGCCGTCCCGCGCCGCAGGATCGAGAGCGAGCGGCTGGTCCTGCGGCCGTTCTCCCGGCACGACGCCTTCGACGTCGTCGACGCGGTCAAGGGCGATCCCGAGATCGCCCGCTGGATGACGTGGGCCGAGGGCTACACGCTGGAGCGCGCGCTGGAGTGGTGCACCCGGCTCGCGCACGCGAACGGCCCCGGCTATGGTGGCAACTTCGCGATACAGCCGAAGGACGGGGAACGGCTCGCCGGAGCCGTCGGCGTGCAGCGCGAGGACCACGAGCGCGGGGACGCCGAGCTGGGATACTGGATCGCTCCGTGGGCCCGCCGCAGGGGGTACGCGGTGGAGGCCACCCAGCTGGCCACGGCCCACCTGTTCGACCTCGGATTCCACCGAGTCCATCTGCTGGTCGCGACGGGAAACCGCGCCAGCCAGGCGGTCGCGAGGAAGGCCGGGTTCATCGAGGAGGGCATCATGCGGCAGGCGCTGCCGGTCCCGGGTGGCTGGGCCGACGCCGTACTGTTCGGCATGCTCAACGGGGAAATTTCATGGCAATAGGTAAAGAATCGCCCTAGTCACTGGGCCGCTGGGTCAAGCGGCCACCATGATTGAGGGCCGGAAGGCTATCCTCGCCAGCCGAGCCTCCCGCCGGCCGGCGAGCGCGCGTCCCGACGCGGGAGACCCCGGCCCGGCGCGCTCGGGCGAAACCGGCCCGGACGGCGAGCGGGGATTGTGAACGGACGCAGGTCAACTGCAGGGGAGATCGACCAGATGAAACCGCCGCTGCTGCTCATCGGCCACGGCACTCACGATGAGACCGGCGTCGCCGAGTTCGGCAGGTTCGTTCACCGCCTCCGCTGCCGCCTCGACGGGCTCCCCGCCGAAGTGAGCGGCGGCTTCATCACGAACGCCCGCCCCCCGCTCGGCGACTCCATCGCCTCTCTCGTGGCCCGGGGGCACCACCACCTGATCGCGGTGCCGCTCAGCCTGACCGCCGACCGGCGCGCGCTCGGGGACATCCCCGGCACCATGGCCCTCGAGCAGGAGCGGCACCCGACGCTCGAATACGACCTCGGCCGGCCGCTCGGGGCCGACCCGCGCGTGCTCAAGCTGCTCGCGGAGCGGCTCGCCGACGCGCGCGCGGAGATGCCGCGATTCGTCACCGACGAGCCGCCCGCCGAGATCGCGCCCGGCGAGACCGCGGTCGTCCTGGTCGGGCACGGCTCCACCGACCCCGCCGTCAACGCCGAGGTCCACCGGGTCTCGCGGCTGTTCTGGGAGACCCACGCCGCCGACCTGCTGACCGTGGAGACGGCCTACGTCTCGCACACCCGCCCGGGCGTGCCCGGCGGCCTGGAGCGCTGCCGCAGGCTCGGCGCCAAGCGCGTGATCGTCCTGCCGTACGTCCTGTTCGCCGGCGCGGTCCTCGAACGCATCTTGGCGCAGGCGCTGGCGTACGGCGCCAACCACGAGGGCCTCGACATCCGCTGTGCCGAGGTGATCGGCGACTGCGAGGGCCTCGCCGACGTGGTGATCGAGAGGTACGAGGAGGCGCTCGCCGGGGGCGGGCAGTCCTCGTCGCCGGCCGCGAGCCGCCCGTCCACGATACCGCCGCTGACCCGGCCGTTCCCCACGAGGCGCGCGGAGCCGGGCGCGAGCCCGGACGCCGAGGCCGACGCCGGCCTCGTGACCGCCATCGCCGCGCGCCTGACCATGGCCCGGGACCCCGATCCCGAGCCGCTGGATCTGGAACAGCTCGACGCGGACGTCCTCGACTTGGAGACGCTCGAGGCCGAGATGCCCGAACCGGAAGCGGAGGGCGAGATCGGGACGGATAGCATGATCGGCATGGCCGGCCGTGGCGAGGCGGGGGAGGAGCCCCGCGACGACGCGCCGGACGAGCCCCTCGCCCAGCCCGGAGTCGCCAGCGCCGTCTGACGCGCCCGCCGGTCCGGGTTCCGGCAGCCGCCCGGCCGGAGCCGGTGAGCAGAGGGCCGGCATCGGGGCGCCGCGGCCGGACCAGGTGGCGACAGAAGGAGAAAGCATGACGTCCCTCGGCGAGACGATCGGCGCCATCCGCCCGGTCGAGCCCGGCCCCATGGCGGAGGCCAGGGCCCACCAGGACAGGCTCACCAAGCCGAGCGGCTCGCTCGGGGTCCTCGAGGACGTCGCGGTGCGGCTCGCGGGCATCGCCGGGACCTGCCCGCCGCCGCTCCCGTCCCCGGCCGCCCTGGCGATCTTCGCCGCCGACCACGGCGTGCACGCGCAGGGGGTGAGCCCCTGGCCGCAGGAGGTCACCGCGCAGATGGTGGCCAACTTCACCGCGGGAGGAGCCGTCGCCAACACCTTCGCCGCCGAGGTGGGCGCGTCGGTGACGGTGGTGGACGTGGGAGTCGCGGCCGACCTGCCGCCCGCGCCCCGGCTGCTCGCCCGCAAGGTCGCGTACGGCACGGCCGACCTGTCGCAGGGACCCGCGATGACGCCGGAGCAGGCCGGGGCCGCCCTGGTCGTCGGCGTCGAGGTCGCCCGCGACCTGGTGGGCGCGGGCGCGCGCTGCCTGGTCTCGGGTGACATGGGCATCGCGAACACCACCGCGTCGGCCGCACTGATCTGCGCGTTCACCGGCAGGCCGGCCGCCGGGGTCACCGGGCGGGGGACCGGCGTCGACGACGCCACCTTCGAGCACAAGATCGAGATCGTACGGCGGGGCCTGCGGGCCAACGGGATCACCGAGGCGGGAGCCGTACCGGACGGGCCGGACGCGGCGCTGCGCGTGCTCGCGGCGGTCGGTGGCCTGGAGCACGCGGCGATCGCCGGTTTCGTGCTCGGCGCCGCCGCGGCCCGGGTGCCCGTCATCCTGGACGGGGTGATCGCCGGAGCAGCGGCCCTGGTGGCCGGCGCGATCGCGCCCGACGCGATCGGCTACTGCCTGGCCGGGCACCGGTCGGCCGAGCCCGGCCACGCGGCGGCGCTGGCCCACCTGGGCCTCGACCCGCTCGTCGACCTGCGGCTGCGCCTCGGCGAGGGAACCGGCGGGCTGCTCGCCCACCCTCTGGTCAGCGCGGCGGCGCGGGTCATGCACGAGGTCGCCACCTTCGACTCCGCGGGCGTGGCGGACAAGGGCGAGTGAGTCCCCGAGGGCCCGCGGGGCGACCGACCTGTGGACTCACAAGTCTCAACCGGTGAATGTCGCCCGAGCCCAGCGGGTAGGTTTGCCTCCTAACAATGCACGCTTGACGCGATAGGGAGACTGGGGTCATGGCGCCCTACCTGCTCGGCCTCCGCCTCGACGGGCGGCGTGTTCTCGTGGTCGGCGGCGGACGCGTCGCACAGCGGCGGATCCCCGCGCTGCTCGACGCCGGAGCCTCCGTCACCCTGATCTCGCCCACCGTCACCCCGGCGCTGGACGACCTCATCGCCACCGGGCGGGTGATCTGGGAACGCCGGCCGTACCAGGTCGGCGACTGCGACGGCGCCTGGCTCGTGCACGCCTGCACCGACCACCGCGACGTCAACACCGCGGTCGCCGCCGAGGCCGAGGCCAAGCGCATCTGGTGCGTGCGGGCCGACGACAAGGACGCCTCCGCGGCCTGGACCCCCGCCAGCGGGCGGGTGGACGAGGTCGGCGTGGCGGTCACCGCGGGCGGCGACCCCCGCCGCGCGGCCGGCATCCGCGACGCGATCGTCGGCGCGCTGCGCGACGGCACAGTGGACGCCAGGCGGCACCGCACCAAGCCGGTCGGCGTCGCGCTGGTGGGCGGCGGCCCCGGCGACCCCGGCCTGATCACCGTGCGGGGACGCCAGCTCCTGGCCCAGGCCGACGTGGTCGTGGCCGACCGCCTCGCGCCGCGCGCGCTCCTGGACGAGCTGTCGCCCGACGTCGAGCTGATCGACGCGGCGAAGGTGCCGTACGGCCGGTCGCTGTCCCAGGAGAAGATCAACGAGCTGCTCGTCGAGCATGCCCGCGCGGGCAGGTTCGTCGTGCGGCTGAAGGGCGGCGACCCGTTCGTCTTCGGCCGCGGTGGCGAGGAGATGATCGCCTGTGCCCGGGCGGGCATCCCGGTGACCGTGGTGCCCGGGATCACCAGCTCGGTCGCGGTCCCCGGGGCCGCCGGGGTCCCGGTCACCCACCGCGGGGTCAGCCAGGAGTTCCACGTCATCTCCGTGCACGTCCCGCCCGGCGACCCCAGGTCCACGGTCGACTGGCCCGGATTGGCGCGATCGACCGGAACCCTGATACTTCTCATGGCGGTCGAACGGATCAAGGAGATCGCCGAAACGCTGGTTCGAGACGGACGTTCACCGGAAACTCCCGTGATGGTGGTACAGGACGGTACTCTTCCGACCCAGCGAGCCGTTGCCGCCACGTTGTCGACCGTGGCGGAGCGGGTGACCGCGGCCGGAGTGCGGCCTCCGGCGATCGTGATCGTCGGTGAGGTCGTCAAGGTCGGCCAGGAGATCGAGATGGTGCGAGCGGAGCGGGTCCCGTGAGATCGGCAGCCAGGAACACGCCCGACCACGGGACCGGTGCGGGTTCCGGCGACGCCGTGACCGAGGAGCCGGACATCGAGGAGCACCCGGAGTCACCGGGGGAGCGGACCGTCGCGTTCCGCCCGATCCGCGACGACGAGCCCGACCCGGAGCCCGCATCGCGTCCCTCGGGCTCGCGCGGGCCGCTGCCCGCCCCGTCCGCGCCCGCCTCTTCCGCGCCCGCCTCTTCCGCGCCCGCCTCTTCCGCGCCCGCCGTGGAGACCGCGCAGGAGACCGTTGCGGCCTCGGGGGACGCGGCGTCCCCCGAGGCGGACGACGGCCTCGTACGGCCCGCCGAGCCCGACGCGGCCCCGGGTGACGCGGCTCCGGACGGCACCGTTGTGAACGACACGGCCGACGACGATTCCGGGGACGGCTCCCTGCGGGACGCACCCGAAGAACCCTCCGCGGGCGTCGGCGGGGAGGAGGCCGGACGGCCGGAGAGCGGCGACGGCGAACAGGACGCCGCGGACGTCACGGACGCGGAGACCGCGGAGGAGGACGCGTCCGACGACGACCGGGTCCGCTCGTTCCCGATGCCGGAGCCGGTCTCCGCGGCGCTGACCGAGGCGCTCAACAACCTCCGTACCGCGGTGAAGGGCCTGCACTTCGGTCTCGACGTGCCGGGCTCCGAGGAGGCGCGCAAGGCGCAGGCGGCGGTCCTGGCGCAGCTCGACGACTACGTCATCCCGCGCGTCCACATGAGCACCGCACCCGCGCTGATCGTCGTGGCCGGTTCGACGGGGGCGGGCAAGTCCACCATCGTCAACTCGCTCGCCGGGCGCAAGGTCTCGGCCACGGGAGTGCGCCGCCCGACGACGGCGACGCCGGTGCTCGCCTGCCACCCCGACGACCACGAGTGGTACGCGCGGGGCGACCTCCTCGGCGAACTGAACAGGCTCGACGAACCCACGCGGGACGCCCCGCCTGGCAGCGTGGTGCTGACGTCGAGCCCGTCCCTGCCCCGGGGACTCGCGCTGCTCGACACACCCGACATCGACTCCGTCGTGGAGGAGCACCACGAGATCGCGCATCGCATGCTGGACGCCGCCGACCTGTGGGTGTTCGTCACCACGGCGTCCCGGTACGCCGACGCGCCGTCCTGGGGCCTGCTGCGCCGGGCCAAGGAACGCGGGGCGCGCCTGGTCATCGTGCTGTCCCGCGTGCCGCCGAAGTCCCGCGACGTCGTCGTCAAGCACTTCGGCCGCATGCTGAAGGAGTACGGCCTGGGCGAGGTCGAGTGCTTCGTCATCAACGAGACGGCCGTACGGGAGGGGCGGCTGCCCGAGATCGAGATCGCCGACCTGCGCATGTGGCTGTCCGCGCTGTCCGTCGACGACGAGCGGCGGGAGGCGGCGGTCAAGACGACGCTGAACGGCGTGCTGAACAGCTTCCGCACCCGGCTGCCCGCCCTCGCCCGGCACCTGGAGACCCAGGTCGCCCTGCGCGCCGATCTGCGCTCCGACGTCGACGGGGCGTACATGGGGGCCCTGGCGGGGATCGACGAGGCGACCAGGGACGGCTCGCTGCTGCGCGGGGAGGTGCTCGCGCGATGGCAGGACTTCGCCGGCTCCGGCGACCTCATGCGCACGCTGCAGTTGCGGCGCGGAGGCAAGGGCCACCAGCAGGGCCCGGAGCGCGTGCGCGGGCTGAGGACCGCCCTGCGGACCGGCCTCGAAGCGCTGGTCAACTCGGCCGTACAGCAGGCCGCCGAGGAGGTCGTGACGCGCTGGCGGCAGCGGGCGGGCGCGGGCGACCGGCTGGCCGCGACCCCGGGGCTCGGGCGCCCGTCGGAGGAGATCGGACGCAGGACCACCAGGACGATCACCGCCTGGCAGGACCACGTCACCGAACTGATCCGCACCGAGGGCGTGACCAAGCGGTCGGTGGCCAAGCTGATCTCGTTCGACGTGGAGTCGCTCTCGCTGATCTTCATGATCGGCCTGCTCGGCTACGGCGCCACGGACGCCCCGGCGGGCGCGGGCGCCGTCGCGCTGCCCCAGCGCCTGCTGCGCGGCCTGCTCGGCGCGGAGTCGCTGCGCAACATCAGCGCCAAGGCCCGCAGCGACCTGCGCGCCCGCGTCGGCCTGCTCTTCGACGAGGAAACCCTCCGGTACGTCGACGCGCTCGACAGCGCCGGCATCCCGGACGAGGCCGCGGCGACGCGGCTGTACCAGGCAACGTACAACCTCGAGGTCGCACGATGACGGAGCCGATCCGGCAGCTCACACCCGAGTACGCCTCCGGCACCACGGTGAGGAATCCATGACGGCTGTCAGCACCGCCGAAACGCAGCACGGGCTCGGCTCCAGGCTCGCCGCCCTGGCCAAGATCGTCGAGCTGGGACAGGGGCGGCTCGACCCGGCGCTGGTCACGGAGGCGGCCCAGCTCCTGCTGCGCGCGGGCGACCGGCTCAAACTGTCGTCCGACCACACGGTCGTCGCGCTCGCGGGCGGCACGGGCAGCGGGAAGTCGTCCCTGTTCAACGCCGTCTCCGGGCTGGAGCTCTCGCCCATCGGCGTACGCCGGCCGACCACCGCGCGCACCCACGCCTGCGTGTGGGGCATCGACGGCGCGGGCCCGCTGCTCGACTGGCTGCAGATCCAGTGGCGGCACCGGTTCGCCCGCGCCAGCGCCCTCGACAAGGGCGAGAGCCAGCTGCACGGGCTGATCCTGCTCGACCTGCCCGACCACGACTCGATCCGCGCGCTCACCGACCACGAGGCCCACCGGCTGATCCAGGTGGCCGACCTCATCGTCTGGGTGCTCGACCCGCAGAAGTACGCCGACGCCTCGGTGCACCGGCGCTACGTGACCGAGCTGACCGGGCACGACGCGGTGACGGTCTTCGTGCTGAACCAGTCCGACCGGCTCACCCCGGAGGAGCAGGCGGAGTGCGTGGCCGACCTGGAGGACCTTCTCCGGCGTGAGGGCGTGGCCCATCCCCGGGTGGTCGCGACGTCCGCCACCACCGGCAAGGGCGTGGACAGTCTGAAGGCCGTCCTGGCCGAGTCCGTGGCCGCCCGGCGCGCGGCCTACCAGCGCCTCGAAGCCGATCTCGACCGGCTGGTGCAGCGGCTGGTGAAGGACATGCCGGAGCTGCTGCGGGTGGAGCCCACGGTGGACGGAGCGCGGCGTGCCGGGCTGGTCGACGCGTTGTGCGACGCGATCGGCGTCTCCGCCCTGGGCGAGGCCCTCGAGAACGTGCACGCCGTCCGCTCGGCCGACTGGGTCGGCTGGCCGTACGCGCGCTGGACGGCCGGGATGCGGCCCGACCCGCTCAAGAGCCTGCGTCTCGGGGCGGTGAAGGACGACATCCGCGGCCTGGTCGCGAGTTCGGTGACCGCCCAGCCCGCCGAGGTGGACAACGCGGTGCAGGCGCTCGCCGACGGGCTGACGGCCGGCATGCCCGAGGTGTGGCGCGACGGCGTGCGCGAGGCCGCCCGCTCGCGGGTGGACGAGCTTCCCGAGGCGCTGTCGAACGATCTGGCGGAGGTGGCTCCGCCGCTCGACCGGGTGCCCGCCTGGTGGTGGCTGCTGAAGATCTGGCAGCACCTCCTGGTGGTCATGTTCGCCGCGAGCCTCGCCTGGGCGGGCGCGATCCTCGCGTACGGCGTGTTCAAGGCGGGCCGCCCGCCTGCCGAGGTCCTCGGGGACGTGGGCGTGCTGCCCTGGGTGGGGCTGATGATGATCAGCGTCCTCGGGCTCGGGCTGTTCTCGGCCATGGCGAGCAGGAACTTCGTGGTCCTCGCGGCGGGCAAGGAACGCGACCGGCTGGAGCGCGACATGAGACGCCGGGTGGGCGTCCTGGCACAGGACATGGTCGTCGGGCCGGTCGAGCGCGAGCTGGACCGGTACAACGAGTTCTTCGGCGCGATGGCGGCCACCCGGCGCTGACGCGCGGCGGGGCCGCGAAGGCGGCCGTCAGCCGGGGGATGTCGCTCACAGGTTGGCGTCAACAGGCTGGCGCCCAACAGGCTGTCGTCCACAGGCACCGTGTCATCCACAGAACGCGGTTCTGGCCGGCGGGGCGGTGATGTTCCCGGCCAGTGTGGTCACCCGAGCCCGGCGAGTGACCGGGCCGGGGAGGCACATCGATGAACGACATCTACGTCACGCTGAGCGGGAACGTCACCGACGACCCCCGGCAGTACCAGTTCCGCGACGGCTCTCGCGTGACCTCGATGCGGATGGCCGTCAACAGGCGCGTCCTCGACCAGAAGACCAACACCTGGCAGACCAGGGACACCACCTACTACACCGTGCGCTGTTACCGGGGACTGGCGGACAACGTCCAGCAGTCGATCCGCAAGGGCCACCCGGTCGTGGTGTACGGCAAGCTGCGCATCAAGCAGTTCGAGCGCGACGGCGAGCAGCGGTTCTGGGCGGAGATCGAGGCCAGCTCCGTGGGCCATGACCTGAAGTGGGGCATCGCCACGTTCGAGAAGCCGATCCGGGCCTACTCGGCGGGCGCGCCGAGCGACGGCGAGCGCCAGGCGATGGAGGACGCGACGCGGGAGTGGGAGCTCACCGGCATCGCCGCCCTGGGCGGGGGAGTCGCCGCCGACGGAGGCGGTGACGAGGCCTTCGACGCCCTCGTCGGCGGACGAGGCACGGCCGACGAGGCCCTGCGGGCAGGCGGAGCAGGGGAGACCGCCGGCGCCCGCGACGCCTGGCGGGCCGGCGACCCGGGACGGACCGCCAGGCCGGAGGAGACCGACGCGGGAGACGCACCGGAGGCGGCGGCCGCCGCGACCGGCTCGGGCGACGCGTCTGATCCGGGCGAGGCGTCTGATCCGGAGACAGCGGAGAGCGACCCTCAGGGCGGCGAGGACGCCTGGCTCCCACGCGCTCTCGCCGCCTGATCACGCCGTCGCCCCGCCTCGGAGAGGCCCGCCACGTCGGGCGCGGCGCCTCCGCCCTGCCTCAATCGATCGGGCTTGACCGGGTGTCCCGCCGCCGAACGTCGGCCGCGCGCCGGCCCGGAGGAGCGGCCGGAGCGGGGCGAGCGACGGAGCGGGGCGAGCGGCGGGGCGGCGTCGTGCCGCGGGTGGGTACCGGTGGCAGCGGCGGCGGAGGGGGCCATGCCGGCTGCCGAGGGCGCGCGGTACCCGCTGTCCGTGCATGCGCGGTCGTGGGAGGGCGCGTGGGAGAGCACGTGGGGCGCACGTGGGCTGGCTCCGCAGGGGACCGATCAGGTCCAGATGACGCCTCGCGGCATGGCTGCTCCTTCCGGCGGTGGCCCGCTTTCGTTCGCTTCCCCCCGCACCCGATATGTCCGTCCGCCCGGGGCCGGGAGTCCGCGGGCAAACCGCCGCAGACGCTCCCTTAGCCCATCAGAAGCAGATGGCCACCGTGCCAAGGTAGCGGTTCCCGTCGCGCTTCGCACACTCCGCAACTATTGTGTTACTCATCGTGAGATGGAGCTTCGGCTACTGGTTCGGCTACTGGGAGGCGGGATGACGGCGACCGGTCAGACCTCGGCCAGGCCGCGAAGCGCGATCTGCTCGCGAAGTCGCTGGCCCCTGCTGGCCCAGCCGCCCGCCCTCGTGTCCTACGTGTGCGCGATCGTGGCGTTCGACGCGGTCCTGATCGCCGTGCTGGCGAGGTCCACCGCGTTCCACGCTCCTCACCTGGTCATGTTCGCGGCGCTCACCGCGTGCGGTGCCGTGTGCATCGAGGCGACCCGCCGTCTCGGCATGCCGGCCGGTGTGTCCCGCGACCTGCTGTCCGCCTGGTGGTTGCCGGTGGCTTTCCTGCTTCCGCCGGTCTACGCCCTGCTCGCGCCCATACCGATGCAGATCCTGCTGCAGCTCAGGGTCCGGGCGACCGTGCTGTACCGCCGTGTGTTCAGCGCTGCGGCGATCGGGCTCGCGGCGGCCTCCGCCTCGGCCGTCTTCCATCGCTCGATCCCCGTTCCCGCGCACCTGTCGTCGGGGGAGGGCGGGCCGATCGCGGTCGCGGCGGCCTGCGCGGTGCTGTTCACGGTGCTCAACACCGCGCTGATCGCGGTCGCGGCGCACGCGTCGGACCCCGAGGGCCGCTGGGGCGAGGTCCTGTGGGACCGCGAACGCGTCCTCCTCGACGCGGTCGAGCTCTGCCTCGGCGTGCTCGTCGCGGCCGTCTGCGGACTCAACCTGGCGCTGCTGCTGCTCGTGCTGCCGCCCGTCGTGCTGCTCCAGCGGAGCCTGCTGCACGCCCAGCTGCAGGCCGCGGCCCGCACGGACCCGAAGACGGGCCTGCTGAACGCGGCCGCCTGGCAGCGGGAGGCGGACACGGAGATCGTCAGAGCCCAGCGGACCGGGGACACCCTCGCGCTGGTCTTGGTGGACATCGACCACTTCAAGAAGGTCAACGACACCTACGGCCACCTGGTCGGCGACCAGGTCCTCGCCCAGGTGGCGGCCACCCTCCGCACCCAGCTGCGCGAGTACGACGTGGTCGGGCGGTTCGGCGGCGAGGAGTTCGTCGTGCTGCTGCCCGGCGCCGACGTGCACGAGGCGCGGCGGGTGGCCGAGCGGCTGCGCGCCCGGGTGGGCCGGATGGTGGTCCCCGCCGAGCAGGCGACGGTCACGGTCACGGTCTCCGCCGGGGTGGCCATCATGAAGGTGCACGGTGAGGATCTCATCGAGTTGCTGGCCGCCGCCGACCTCGCCCTCTACCGCGCCAAGGAGCTCGGCAGGGACAGGGTCTGCCTCCCCGCCGCCCCCGTGGCCCCGCCTCCTCGCAGCGCGGACGGCGCTGCCGGTGCTATCCCCTAGGCTTGAAGGCATGCCGGAGTACATCTACACGTTGCAGCGCGTGCGCAAGGCGCACGGTGACAAGGTGGTCCTCGACGACGTCACGCTGTCGTTCCTGCCGGGGGCCAAGATCGGTGTCCTGGGCCCGAACGGCACGGGCAAGTCGACGCTGCTCAAGATGATGGCGGGGCTGGAGCAGCCGTCCAACGGCGAGGCCCGGCTGATGCCCGGCTTCACGGTCGGCATCCTGCTGCAGGAGCCATCGCTCAACGAGTCGAAGACCGTGCTCGGGAACGTCGAGGAGGGCGTCGCCGAGACCAAGGCGATGCTCGACCGGTTCAACGAGATCGCCGAGCAGATGGCCACCGACTACAGCGACGAGCTGCTGGAGGAGATGGGCCGCCTGCAGGACGCGCTCGACCACCGCAACGCGTGGGACCTCGACAGCCAGCTCGAACAGGCCATGGACGCGCTGCGCTGCCCGCCGCCCGACGCCGAGGTGAGCAAGCTCAGCGGTGGCGAGCGGCGCCGGGTCGCGCTGTGCAAGCTGCTGCTGGAGCAGCCCGACCTGCTGCTGCTCGACGAGCCCACCAACCACCTCGACGCCGAAAGCGTGCAGTGGCTGGAGCAGCACCTGGAGAAGTACCCCGGCACCGTCCTGGCCGTCACCCACGACCGCTACTTCCTGGACAACGTCGCGAACTGGATCCTGGAGCTGGACCGCGGCCGGTGCTACCCCTACGAGGGCAACTACTCCACCTACCTTGAGGCCAAGGCCGCGCGTCTGAAGGTCGAAGGCCAGAAGGACATCAAGCGCAAGAAGCGCCTGGAGGAGGAGCTGCAGTGGGTGCGCTCCAACGCGCGCGCCCGCCAGACCAAGAGCCGTGCCCGTCTCCAGCGCTACGAGGAGATGGCCGCCGAGGCCGACAAGTATCGCAAGCTCGACTTCGAGGAGATCCAGATCCCGCCGGGCCCGCGCCTGGGCACGACGGTCATCCGGGCCGAGAAGCTGAGCAAGGGCTTCGGCGACCGGCTGCTCATGGACGAGCTGTCCTTCGACCTCCCGCGCAACGGCATCGTCGGCATCATCGGCCCGAACGGCGTCGGCAAGACCACGCTGTTCCGGATGGTCACCGGGTCCGAGACCCCGGACACCGGATCCATCACGGTAGGCGAGACCGTCAAGATCTCGTACGTGGACCAGGGCAGGGCCGGCATCGACCCGAACAAGAACGTCTGGCAGGTCGTCTCCGACGGGCTCGACCACATCAAGGTCGGCAACGTCGAGATGCCCTCGCGGGCGTACGTCGCGGCGTTCGGCTTCAAGGGCCCCGACCAGCAGAAGCTCGCGGGCATCCTGTCCGGCGGCGAGCGCAACCGGCTCAACCTCGCGCTCACCCTCAAGCAGGGCGGCAACGTGCTGCTCCTGGACGAGCCCACCAACGACCTCGACACCGAGACGTTGTCCAGCCTCGAGAACGCGCTGCTCGACTTCCCGGGCTGCGCTGTGATCACCTCGCACGACCGGTGGTTCCTCGACCGCATCGCCACCCACATCCTGGCGTGGGAAGAGGGCTCGAACTGGTTCTGGTTCGAGGGCAACTACGCCGACTACGAGAAGAACAAGGTCGAGCGGCTGGGAGCGGACGCCGCCCGCCCGCACCGCGTCACCTACCGCAAGCTCACCCGCGACTGACCGGACTCACCGCCTGTGTCCCCCGCCGCCGGGCGGGGGACGGGCGCCGGTTAGGTTTGACCGGTGACCGAGCTGCGTAATCTCCCGGATCAGGTGACTCGCTACGTTTTCGAGCGCAAGGTGCGCTTCGCCGACGTCGACAGCTTGGGACACGTCAACAACGTCCGCTTCTTCGACTACCTCGAGGACGCGCGGGTGTCCATGCTGTGGGACCGGCCGCGCGAGGTCGCCGGCCGCCGTCAGGACCTCGTGGTGGCCCGGCACGAGATCGACTACCGGCGGCCCCTGACCTTCCGCACCGACCCCGTACGTGTCGAGGTATGGGTGCCCGAGATCTCCAGGGTCCGCTTCACGCTGGCATACGAGATCCGCGACGACGAGACGCTCTACGTCGAGGCGCGCACGATCATGGTCGCCTACGACGCCGCGGCCGCCCGTCCCCGCCGGCTCGACGAGGACGAACTCACCTACCTCAGGCGGTTCTCCGCCGCGCCGTGACCGGCCGCGACGGCGAGCGCCCGCGGCCGGCCCCGGGACGTGGCTGAGTCAGCCCGCGAGCAGCCAGGCCGCGGTGTCGGCGGGCAGGGAGGTGCCGTCGAGCGGACCGCTGGTGATCAGCACCTGGTCGTGGGGCGGCAGTGCGACCGCGCCCTCACCGCAGTTGATCACGCAGATCAGGCGGCCTCGCCGGAACAACAGCGTCTCCTCCGGCGACTCCAGCCATGTGATGGCGTCGGGCAGGGTGCCGCGCAGTTCCCGGCGCGTCTGCAGCGCCCGGCGGTAGAACCACAGCGTCGAGGCCGGGTCGGCCGCCTGCCGTTCGGCCGTGAGGTCGGCCCAGTCCGCCGGCTGCGGCAGCCACGAGCCGCCCGGCCCGAATCCGTACGGCGGCTCGGTGCCCGACCAGGGCAGCGGTACCCGGCAGCCGTCGCGGCCCGGCACCTCGCCGTTCGACCGTGCGAAGATCGGGTCCTGCCGCGCCTGCGGCGGCAGGTCGATGACCTCGGGCAGCCCGAGTTCCTCACCCTGGTAGAGGTAGGCCGACCCGGGCAGGGCGAGCATGACGAGCAGCGCCGCGCGAGCCCGTGCCAGACCGGCCCCCGGGTCGAGCGACCCCTCGCCGTAGCGGGTCACGTGCCGTACGACGTCGTGGTTGGACAGCACCCAGGTCGGCGAGGTGACGGCCTTGAGCGTGTCGTCGATGACCTTGCGGAAGGCCGTGGCCGACCAGGGGGCCTCCAGCCAGGCGAAGTTGAAGCTCTGGTGCAGCTCGTCCGGCCGCACGTACAACGCCAGGTCCTCGGCCGAGTCGGTCCAGACCTCGCCGATGGCGACGCGGGTGCCGGGGTAGGCGTCGAGCACCCGCCGCCACTCGCGGTAGATGTCGTGCACCTCCGGCCGGCTCCAGATGGGCGACCTCGCCCCGAAGCCCGGGTCCGTGTCGGGCAGCCCCTCCTCCTTGATCAGGCCCATCGCGACGTCGATCCGGAAGCCGTCCACTCCCCGGTCGAGCCAGAACCGGAGGATGTCGAGGAACTCCTCCCGCACCTCCGGGTTGCGCCAGTTGAAGTCGGGCTGCTCGGGCGCGAACAGGTGGAGGTACCACTGGCCGTCGGGCGCCTGGGTCCACGCCGGGCCCCCGAAGGTGGACAGCCAGTTGTTCGGCTCTCCGTGGCCGCTTCCGCCGCCCTCGGGGCCGCCGTCCCGGAACATGTACCGCTCGCGCTCCTGGGAGCCCCTGGGGGACGCCAGGGCCTTCTGGAACCAGGGGTGGGCCGACGAGCTGTGGTTCGGCACGATGTCCACCATCAGCCGCAGGCCGTGCGCGTGCGCGTCGGCGACCAGGTCGTCGAAATCGGCCAGCGATCCGAACAACGGGTCCACGTCGCGGTAGTCGGCGACGTCGTAGCCGCCGTCGGCCATGGGGGAGGGGTAGAAGGGGGTCAGCCAGACAGCGTCGACGCCGAGCTCGGCGAGGTACGGCAGGCGGTCCCTGATTCCCGCCAGGTCGCCCGTACCGTCGCCGGAGGCGTCGGCGAAGCTGCGGACATAGATCTCATAGACAACGGCATCACGCCACCAGGGGGTTTTTTCCATGTGTCTTTGGCTGCCCGCTGCTTCCGTTGCTTAAGCGTTGACCATGCTGTGGGCGGCGTAGACGAGGTAGTCCCACAGCTGCTTGTCCAGCTCGGCCGGCAGCTCGAGGGAGCGCACGGCGTCGCCCATGTGCCTGAGCCAGGCGTCGCGGGCCGCGTCGTCGACGACGAACGGCACATGCCGCATCCGCAGCCGGGGGTGGCCGCGCTGCTCGCTGTAGGTCCTCGGGCCGCCCCAGTACTGCATGAGGAACAGGCGCAGCCGCTCCTCCGCGCCGGTGAGGTCCTCCTCGGGGTACATCGGGCGCAGCAGGGGGTCCTCCGCGACGCCCTGGTAGAACCGGTGGACGAGCCGCTGAAAGGTTTCCTCGCCGCCGACTGCCTCATAGAAGGACAGGGTCTGCTCGCTGGTCACGATTTCAGCCTAGGCCAGCTACCGATCGGTAATGTCAGGCGGCGAAGGTGAGGCTCTTGTCGTCGAAGGCGCGCTTCACCCGCAGGCGCAGCTCACGGGCGACCTCCAGGTGTCGCGCCGGCACGGTCCTCGCGCTGACGCGGAAGATGACGGACGAGCCTGACACCGACTCCAGGCCGAAGACCTGCGGCTCCTCGACGATGACCGTGTCCCGGTACTCCGGGTCCTCCCACATGTCGTGGGCGATGTCCGTCAGCAGGTCGCGGACCGTCGCCACGTCGCTGTCGTACGGGACCGGGACGTCCACCAGGGCCCTCGACCAGCCCTGCGACTCGTTGCCGATTCGGGTGATCGTGCCGTTGCGCACGTACCAGACCTTGCCGTCCGCGTCGCGCAGGCGGGTGATGCGGAGCGTGACGGCCTCCACCGTGCCGACGGCCACGCCGGTGTCGATCACGTCGCCCACGCCGTACTGATCCTCCAGCAGCATGAACATGCCGGCGATGAAGTCCTTGACCAGCTCCTGGGCGCCGAAGCCGACCGCCACGCCGATGATTCCGACACTCGTGAGCAGCGGCGCCAGTTCGACCCCGAGCTTCGCGAAGACCATCAACGCCGCGGTGCCGAGGATCACGACGGACGCGAGGCTCCGCAGCACCGAGCCCATCGTCTCGGCGCGTGCCCTGCGGCGCTCGGTCATGATCGCCGCCGCGGCCTCCGTGCTGGTCAGCACGGCCTTGCCGCGCAGCCGCTCCGGCAGCACGCCGACGCTGGCCCGCATGGTGAGCCGGGTGATCAGCCGGTGCACGACCTTCCGGATGATCATCGCTCCGGCCAGGATCAGGGCGATCAGCAGCAGCACGTCCACGATGCCCGCCACGAGCTGCATCCAGGCCGGAAAGTCCCTCTTCGGGAAGGCGCTGTTCAAGACGGTGCAGAAGATGCCGTCGTTGTTCTCACACGCCTTCATCACCTGCTGCCCCATCTCCGTGGGGTCCAGAACGGTCGGCTCAGGATCTGGCGTCGCGGGTGACAGCGGCAACACGAGGTGGATCCCCCTCTGGATCGGTTCAACGGCAGGTCATGAACGTAGCCAATACTGCCGACTGATCCGGCCTCCGTCACATCGCCGGGGAAGACGGAAGCGCGTCCCGTCCGGGGCCGCGGAGGGCGGACCGGACACGCTCCAGTGACGGTGTGGCAGGACGCGGGCGCGCACCCGGAAGCGTGCCCGTCGCCGTTCTCCAAGTGGGGGATCCCCCCCGATCACCGCCCGGCCCCACCTGCTCGACGGGGCCGGACGGCGGTCCATGGTGCCGGCGGGCCGGTGGGCCCGCCGGTCGTGCCGGAATGCGGACGGGTCGGGGCGGGCGGGACGCCGCAGCGTCGCCGTCGCGCCGGGGCGGCGCGACGGCCACGCTCCGCACCGGGCGTCCTGCCCGCCCCCCGAGGCCGCGGTGGATGCGGCGGCCCACGGCGACTGCGTTCTCACCGTGCTTTCACCTTGGGCCGCCGCCTTCCCCTATTCGCTCACCGCGGCGAGCACACGGGCCACCTTCGTGGCCGCTCCGGCGGGGTCGTCCGCCCGGTGCATTCGCTCACCCCAGGACCACCAGTAGTCGGCCGCCTGGCAGACGACGTTCTCCGTGAGGCTTGTCGCGTCGGGGTTGATCACGCGCACGTAGGCGCGGCCCGACGGGGTGCGCACGACTCGCGCGAGCAGGCCCCGGGCGTCGAGTTCGGCCACCAGATGCTCCAGGCGCCGGAAATCGTCCTCCCCCACCGTAGGTCCTCCTTCATTTCCGTTCGCGGGCGGAATGTGTACTTTGCGTTCCCGTCTGTTCACTCTGGTGCGCCAAAGATGGCTCACAGAAGTGCTCGGGTCAACGAGGGCGGCAAGCGGCCGAGGTGAAGGAAAACCCATGTTGGTTGAAAGAAAACCCCTATCGGGAGACGATCCTTAGTCGGCACGTTCAGGTTGGGGGCTTGGCTGCGCCAACTATGGTCCATCATTATGTTGTGGGCGGAGTGCGACGGCAGCGTCACTCTCCGTCACAAGGTGAGGACCGCTCGAGACCACGGGCTGCTAGCGCGGCCGGCCACGAGAGAGGGGCCGGAATGTCCGGCAGGCAACACAGGGAGACGGAGATCGCGCGCCGGATCCGGGCGCGGGGCCTGGCCACCGGGCGCAGCCTGGCCGAGATCGCCGAGGAGATCCACAACGACTGCGGGCCACAGTTCGGCACGACCCGGATCAAGGCACATCGCCTCTCGCACGGTGTGGCGCTCGCCGACGTGATCGAGCAGGTGCGCGCTCTCTTCGAGAGGGACGGAAAAGGCGTCCCAGGCATCGGAGAGACGCTACTGTCCGCGTACGAGTCGGGCATGAAGCGGCCCGGCCCGGAGTATCTCCACTACCTGTGCTCGGTCTATCGGGTGGAACCGCTGGCCCTCGGGTTCGAAAGCCCGTGCATCTGCGGCCACGGACACCTCGCCGAATTAAGTAGTGGAGCCCCAGAAGAGGACACACCTGACACTTCACCCGCTCCGTGGGTTGCGCCGGCCCCGTCGGGCGGCGGAACCCCCGCGATGAACGGGGGCGAGGAGGACGAGAACGTGCTACGGAGGACGCTATTGAGGCTCCTCGCCGGCGGCGCCGTGGGGGCGGCTGGCCTCCAAGAGCTCAACGAAGAGGTGCTCGGCGCGGTGGAGAACCTCCGACGGCGTATGGACGAAACCATGGTCACGGCCACCGTCTCGCCGGCGATGCTCGACCAGTGGGAGCAGGCCACTTCCGGTTTCGGGCGGCAGTACATGAACACCCCGCCCGTACGGCTGCTCTGCGACGTCATGCTGGAGTTCACCGCGGTGCGCAAGGCCCTGGACCGCCGCCAGCCCATCGACGTGCAGGAGCGGCTGTGCCGGATGGCCGCCCAGCTCGCCGGGCTCTCCGGGATGATCATGATCGACCTGGGGGACCAGCGGTTGGCCCGCTCGTTCTTCCGCACCGGCAGGATGGCGGCGGACGAGACCGGAGACCGCGCCCTGCGTGCCTGGGTCACCGCCCGCGAGGCGCTGGTGCCGCTCTACTACGGCGACCCGCGGGAGGCGCTCACGCTGGCGAAGAAGAGCCGCGACCTGGCCGGCCACACCCCGTGCGCCGCCCGGACCATGGCGCCGGTCGTCGAAGCGAGGGCGCTGGCGAAGATCGCCGGCGTCAACGGCTCGCGGCACGAGGTGGTCGAACAGGCCAAGCGGGCCCTGCACCGCGCCCGGGCGGCCTTCCAGCAGATGAGCGACAGCGACCGGGAGGACCCGGCCTTCGGCTACACCGAGCGGCAGCTCTACTTCTACCAGGGCGACGTCCTGGTGAAGCTGGGGCAGACCGTGGAGGCCGACGTGATCCTGCAGCAGGCGCTCGACAAGTACACGGACGAGGACCTGCTCGACCAGACCCTGATCCGGTTCGACCGGGCGATGTGCCGGCTCATCGACGGCGACGTCGAGGCAGCGCTCAAGCTGGGTCAGGAGGCCATCGACCTGGTCGACAAGGACTACCGGACCGACCTGCTGCTCAAACCGGCGTACGACCTGGCGAAGGCGATCAGGGCCAAGCACGGCGACTCCGCCCGGTTGCAGGAATTCTGCGAGGTGATCAAGCAGAGCCGCGTCACGATCCCGCCGGAGCTGATCCGGGACGTCGGGTGACGTGGATAGCAAGGAGGACGTGTGGCAGGAGACGCGCTGGCGGGTGATCTCGAGCCGGGAGATCCCGTGAGAGGCGGGGAGAGCGGGATCGCGCCGCTGAGGATCCGGCGGTACCGCTGGTCGGATCTCGACGCGGTGTGGTCCCTCCATCAGATCGGCCTGGCCCAGGTGGGTGTGGTGCCGGGTGACGGCGTCTACTACGACGACGACTTCCCCCGGATCACCGAGATCTACCTGGCGGCCGGGGGTGACTTCCTCGTCGGAGAGGTGCCCGGGGCGGGGCTCGTCGCGATGGGCGGCCTGCGGCGCATCGACGCCGACACGGCCGAGATGTGCCGGCTGCGCGTCCACCCCGAACACCAGCGGCGCGGCTACGGCGCGCGGATCACGCAGGAGCTCGAGGAGCGGGCACGGCGGCTCGGATACTCGACGTTGCGTGGTGACACCACCCTGCGTCAGGTCGCCGCGCTGGAGCTCTACCGCAAATCCGGCTGGCGGGAGTTGCGGCGCGAGGTATGCGGTGACAACGTGGTGATTTATATCGAGAAGCAGCTGAATGGCGTGGTCTCCCCGCTTTTCTCCCGATAGATAATGCTTCCATCCCTTGGCGGATAGCTGATCCCTGCGAATACTTGTGCCTTGTCCGCAAGAGTGGGGAAAGAGGCGTGATGAAGAAGATCATTATCCGTAAGCCGGGGACGACCAAGCTGAGCGGCACCTCGAGTGTGATCCACAAGGGGTGAGGGACCTCCCGAGCCACATCTGGGTCCGGGGAGACCTCTCCCGCGACCGCGTAGCGGCCCTCCGAGCGCTGGGGAATCACGCCTTGGAGGTGCCGCCCCCAGTGGTGCCCGTCGTCAACGGGCACCGTCGGCTACGCGGTCCGTACACGATCGGTGGCGCGCTGCTGCGCGCCCTCGTCCCGGTCGCCTTGGAGCGTTCCCCGGGCCTGGTGGCGGAACACGACATCGAGATCCGCGCCGTCGCACCCGGCCTGCGCCCTCTGGTGCCGGCGCGACGCCGGCTCATCGAGGACGGCCTGACCGAAGACGAGCGGATCCTCGTGCCCGCGCCACGTCGCACGCTGCGGATCGCCAACGGCGTCGCCGAGTTCGTCCGCGACTGCCTGGAGGAACCGCGGACGCTGCTGGTGGACAACCTGCACGAGGCGGATCCGGCCGACCGCGAACTGCTGCGCGTCCTCGCGCGCCGGGTGCCCGGCCTGACGCTGGCCGTGGGCTCGGCCGAGCCGCCGTGGGAGGGCATGCGGCCGGTGGAGGCGCGGGCCCAGGGCGGGCCGCCCGACGACTACGTCGCCTCGGACGGCACCTCCGACGACCCCCGGGCCTACCGGGCGTACCTGTCGCTGCCGCCGGAGGAACGCGCGCGCCGGCACGACCGGCGCGCCGCCGAGCTGAGGGCCGGCGCCGCCGCGGCGGAGTACGCCCTGGGCGCGGTGCCGTACCACCTGGAGCACGGCGGCGACACGGACGCCGCGGCGCAGGCGCTGTGGGCGGCGGTGGACCACTGCGTCACCGAGGGGTTCCTGCACGCGGTCGCGGAGTTGGGCTCGCGCGGCCTGCGGCTGGTGGAGCCGGGTTCGGACCTGTGGTGGCGCTTCACCCAGCGCACCGCGACCGCCCTGGCGGGGCTGGGCCGGCGCGCGCACGCGCAGGAGTTGTACGACCACGCCCGGCGGGTCAGCGTCGATCCCGCCGTGCACGCGGCCGCCGCGTACGGCACGGCGATGCTCGACGCGCGCGAACGCGATCCGGCACGGCGGGACCTGGTCAGGGCCAGGGCCTGGATCAACGAGGCGATAGCGATCTCCACGCTGCTGCCCGACCGGCGGACGCGGGCCTTCAAGCTCGGGTTCGACCAGAACGCCCGCGCGCTGATCGAGCTGCGGGAGGGGCGGGCCGACGATGCGCTCGGCCTGGTGCAGTCGGCCATCGACCTGGCCGAGCGCGATCTGCCGCCGGGCGCCCATCCCGTGCACCGGATGGTGCTGTTCGCCAACCGTGCGCAGCTTCTCGCGCGCCTGGGCCGCACGCGGGAGGCGCTGGCCGACTTCGACCGGGCCGTCGCGATCGATCCGGGCTTCCCCGACCACTATCTCGACCGGGGCAACCTGTTGTTCGAGATGGGACGTACCGGCGAGGCGCTGGCCGACTACGAGACCGCGATCCGGGTGAGCCCGCCGCTGCCCGAGGCGTACTACAACCGGGCCGAGCTGCGCCTGGCCGGCGGGGATCTGGACGGCGCCCGGGCCGACCTCGACCACGTGCTCGAACTCGATCCGGGCTACCTCGACGCCTACGTCAACCGGGCCGGCGTGCTGGAGATGCTCGGCGAGCACGAGGCCGCCAGGCGCGACGTCGAGGCGGGGCTCGCCCTCGACCCCGGCAACGCGCACCTGCACGGGGTGCTGGGGCAGCTGGAGACCGAGGCAGGTCGCTACGCGGAGGCCGCCCTGGCCTTCGACGCGGCGCTGGCCGCCGACACCCGGCTGGCCTCGGCCTGGGCGAACCGCGCGACCCTGCGGTTCGAGACCGGCGACGCGCCGGGCGCGGTCGACGACCTGACCCGGGCGATCGAGCTGGGCGAGGACGCGGCACTGTACTTCAACCGGTCCACCGCCCTCGACGCGCTCGGCCGGGGCAGGGAGGCACTGGCCGACCTGCGCCGGGCGCTGGCCCTGGCCCCCGACGACCCCGACGTACGCGCGGCGCTGGAGCGGCACGAGAAGGAGGGGTGACGGGGCCGGGGACGACGGTCACGCCGAGGTGCCGAGGAGCCGCTCGACGGCATCCGCGAGGCCGGCCGGTCGTCCCGTCCCCGCCTGCCCGCACCTCCCGGGTCGCTGGCCCTACCCTTGAACCCGATACGTCACCCCTGTCGAGGATCTGAGCATGAGCGCTGAATACGTGCTGACCCTGTCCTGCCCGGACCGGCCCGGAGTGGTCGCGGCCGTCTCCGGGCTGCTGGCCCGGAAGGGCTGCAACATCATCGAGAGCCAGCAGTTCGGCGACCCGGTCGAGGAGCGGTTCTTCATGCGGGTGCAGTTCTCCAGCGGGTTCGCCGTCGACGAGCTGCGGGCCGAGTTCGCCTCGCTCGCGCCGGAGTTCGCCATGGAGTTCCAGCTCTTCGATCTCGCGGTGCGGACCCGGGTGCTGGTGCTCGTCAGCCGGTTCGACCACTGCCTCAACGACCTGCTCTACCGCGTGCGCTCGGGGCTGCTGCCGATCGAGATCGTGGGTGTGGCGTCCAACCATCCCGACCTGCGCCCGCTCACCCAGTCGTCCGGCGTGGACTACCACCACCTGCCGGTCACCCCGGAGACCAAGCCGCGGCAGGAGGCGGAGATCCTCACCCTGGTCGACCACTACCAGGCCGACCTGGTGGTGCTGGCCCGCTACATGCAGGTCCTGTCGGAGGACATGTGCGCCAAGCTCGCCGGGCGCATGATCAACATCCACCACTCGTTCCTGCCGTCGTTCAAGGGCGCCAAGCCGTACCACCAGGCGTACTCCCGGGGTGTGAAGCTGATCGGCGCCACGGCGCACTACGTGACGCCCGACCTGGACGAAGGGCCGATCATCGAGCAGGAGGTCGCGCGGGTGAACCACACCCACTCGGCGGAGGACCTCGCCGCGATCGGCCGCGACCTCGAATGCCAGGCGCTGGGCCGGGCCGTCCGCTGGCACGCGGAGCACCGCGTGCTGCTGGACGGCCACAAGACCGTCATCTTCCCCCGCTGAGATCAGCCCACCTTCAGGCCGGTGTGCCGGGCCAGGAAGGCGAGCTGGTCGGCCGAGAGCTCGACCGACCGGCTCACGGCCCGGGCGCCGTGACCCACCTCGGTCTCGTTGCGCAGCAGGATCGGGCGGTCGCCCTCCTGCGCGTGCTGCAGGGCCGCCGCCATCTTCCACGCGTGCAGGGGATGGACGCGGGTGTCCGAGGCGAACACGGCGAACAGCGTGGCCGGGTAGGACACCCCCTCGCGGACATGGTGGTACGGCGAGTAGCCCCACAGCCAGGCGAACTCCTCCGGCGCCTCGGCGGAGCCGTACTCGACGTTCCAGGTCGCCCCGAGACCGAACTTCTCGTAGCGCACCATGTCGAGCAGCGGGGCAGAGCAGACGACGGCCGCGTACAGGTCGGGGCGCTGCGTGAGCGCCGCGCCGACGAGCAGGCCGCCGTTGGAGCCGCCGGAGATGGCCAGCCGGTCGGGGCTGGTGACACCGGTGGCGACGAGGTGCTCGGCCGCGGCGTGCAGGTCGTCGAAGACGTTCTGCTTGTTGCCGAGCATGCCGGCCCGGTGCCACTGCTCGCCCTCCTCGCCGCCGCCGCGGAGCTGGGCGACGGCGTAGACGCCGCCCGCCTCGACCCACGCCAGCGTGGTGGCGGAGAAGCCCGGGTTCATTGAGATCCCGAAGCCGCCGTAGCCGTACAGGATGGTGGGGCGGGGCCCCGAGCCGGGGCGCGAGGTGACCAGCATGCGCACCTCGGTGCCGTCCTTCGACCGGTAGACCACCTGCTCGGTGGTCGCCTCGGGCACCTCCACCGCGCCGGGCGGCGCCTCCCAGAGCGTGGTCTCGCCGGTCAGCGCGTCGTAGCGGTACACCGCGGTCGGGGTGATCTCGTCGGTGTAGCTGAACCAGGCCTCGTGCCCGCCCTCCGGCCGCTCGACGATCCCGCCGATCGAGCCGAGCCCCGGCAGCGGGACCTCGCCGGTCCGCTCGCCGCTCTCCAGCGCGTGCACGGAGATCTCGCCGATCGCGTGCCGGGTCCAGCCGACGAGCAGGACCGGCTCGGCCATGCCGTCGAGGATCGCGAAGTCGGACAGCACCGCCTCGGCGTCCTCGGGGATCAGGTCGCGCCAGTGCTCCGGACCGGGGGTCTGGGGCGAGGTGACGCAGACGCGCCCGCGCGGGGCGTCCCGGTCGGTGAAGACGTAGAGCCGCCCGTCGCGGCCGAAGTGGAGCCCGGTCTGGGCGTCGACGTCCTGCTGCACGGTGACCAGTTCCGGCGCCTCGGGCGACGAGGCGACCAGGTCGGCCACCCACAGGTCGTTGCGCGGGGCCGTCCCCCGCGAGGCGGAGATCGACAGCCACCTGCCGTCGAGGGAGACCGACACCCCGTAGTAGTTGGTCTTCTCCAGGCCCTCTCCGAAGACCAGCACGTCGTCGTCGGGGGAGGTGCCGACGCGGTGCAGGTAGACGCGGCGGTGGTACTGCTCCTCGCCGGCCGGGACCAGCGATGGCGCCAGCCTGCGTACGTAGTAGAACGCCTCGCCGCCGGGCAGCCAGGCCACGGGGGAGTAGCGGCAGCGGTCGATCGGTCCCTCGACGACCTCTCCCGTCGCCACGTCGACGACGTACAGGCGCGACTCCTCGTCGCCGCCGACGGAGATCTGGTACGCCAGCCGGTTGCCCTCCTTGTCCGGCTGGTAGGAGTCGAGCGTGGTCAGGCCCGAGGGATCGAGGGCGGTGGGGTCGAGCAGCACGCGCTCGCCGTCTCCCTCCCCGACGTACAGGACCGGGTGCTCCTGGTCGGGAGCCCGGCGGGTGAAGAAGCGGCGCTCCCCGCGCCAGGACGGCGTCCCCACCGACCCGGAGCGCAGCAGTTCGGCGACGCGCTCGCGGAAGTGGTCGCGCCCTTCCAGTTCGGCGGACCGGAACAGGATCTCCTGCGCGTCGAGCCACTCCTTCGTCGCCGGATCGTCCGGATCCTCCAGCCACCGGTACGGGTCGGGGACGGGCGTTCCGTGGAGATCGTCGACGATGTCGTCACGGTGGGCTGGCGGGTACGGCGGTCGGCTCATGCTGGCACTTTAAATCAGCCGGGCGACTGCGACGGTACATCGTCCGTACCCGGCCAAGACGGGAATAAAGGGGTGATCGGCTGGGCATAGAAGCAGCAGGCGTCCCAGTCGTTCACCTCGCAGACCCTTTTATGGGTGGCGAAGGGGTCGCCGAAAAGGCCACACTTTGGTGAAGGGCGGTGCCGTGGTGACGATCCGCTGGGCCGTCCGGCGGAGGTCCCTGTGACGGAAGCACCCGGGTCCCAACAGGCGGGGCCACAACCCAGGCGCACAGCCGAGATCGCTGTGGAGGCCGGCTGATGCGCCAAGTCCTGCTCCTCAATGCCACATACGAGCCGCTGACCACGCTCTCCCTGCACCGGGCCGTCATCCTGGTGCTCAGAGAGAAGGCGGACGTCGTGCACCGCGACGGCCGGGGCGCGGTTCTGCGCTCGGCCACCCGCACGCTCGACGTCCCGTCGGTGATCCGGCTCCGGCGCTACGTCCGCATTCCCTACCGGACGCGGATCCCGCTCACCCGCGCGGCGCTCATGCGCCGGGACAACTTCCGCTGCGCCTACTGCGGCCAGCGGGCCGAGACCATCGACCACGTCATCCCGCGTTCCCGGGGAGGCCCCCACACCTGGGAGAACTGCGTCGCTTCGTGCACGCCGTGCAACCACCGGAAGGCCGACAGGCTGCTGGAGGAGCTGGGGTGGGCGTTGCCCGTCGCCCCCGTGGTGCCGCACGGCGCGCACTGGCGGCTCATCGGCGCGCAACTCGACGGCGATCCGCAGTGGGCGCCCTACCTGTCGGAGACGGCGGCCTGACGGGCATGCGCTGGACGATCACCGATGAGGTGGAGGAGTATGCCGCGGCGGCCGAGCCCTGGCTGCTGCGCGATCCCGTCCGCAACACGGTCATGCTGACCGCGTTGCGCGGAATCCGCAGCGGCCAGTTCGCCGGCGACTGCCTGCTGGCCTGGCTGGAGGAGGACGACGGCACGGTGGCGGGGGCGGCCTGCCGGACGCCGCCGTACCCGCTCGCGCTCGGCGACGTCCCGCTCACGGCGCTTCCCCTGCTGGCGCGCGAGCTGATCGAGATGGATGAGGACGTGTCCGAGGTCGGCGGTCCGGTGGCCGCCGCGGAGGCGTTCGCGGATGCCTGGTGGCGGCCGGAGACGCACCGGCGGTCCGAGCGCCTCTACCGGCTCGGCGCGCTCCGGGCACCCTCCGCGGCGGGGAAGCCCCGTGTCGCCGGCCCCGACGACCTGGCGATGGCCGTGCGCTTCTTCCGGGAATTCCAGGGGGAGGCGCACGTGGACAGTACGGCCGATCCCAGCCCGGTCGTCGCCGCGCGTATCAACCGCGAGGAACTGGTCTGGTGGGAGGACGACGACCGGCCAGTGTCCATCGCGGGGGCCTCCGCGCCGATCGCCGGGATGTCCCGGATCGGGCCCGTCTACACGCCGCCCGATCTGCGCGGGCGCGGATACGGCAGCGCCGTCACCCACGCGGCCAGCAGGAAGGCGCTCGACGACGGCGCGACCGAGGTGCTGCTGTTCACCGATCTGAGCAACCCGACGTCGAACTCCATCTACCAGCGGCTCGGTTTCCGGCCCGTCACGGACTTCGCGAGCATCCAGTTCGGGTGATTCGGGCGCCGCCCGATGCCGTACGGCGGTCGCGGGTCGTAATCTGGACGCATGCCTCGCTATGACTACCGTTGCCGCGCGTGCGGATCGACGTTCGAGCTCAACCGTCCCATGGCCGAGGCCGGTGACCGGGCGGTGTGCCCCTCCGGCCACGACGACACCGTGAAGCTGCTGTCCACCGTGGCCGTCACGGGCAGGGCGTCCGGGACCTCCGCCGCCCGGCCGGCGGGAGGCGGTGGCGGCTGCTGCGGCGGTGGCTGCTGCGGCTGACGCGCGTACGGCAGTGCGGCCCGGGGCGTCACGCCCCGGGCCGCACGGCATGCCTCGGCCGGTCCTGCCGGCCGAGGCATGCCGTGTGAGGGCAGGGGTCAGGCCGCGGACGGGCGCCTGACCCGCGCGCGTCGCTGGAACGGCAGGTAGCGCTGCGGCAGGTGGGGACGGGCCGGCAGGTCGGTCGGCTCGACCGCCAGGATCCGGTCGAAGCGGAAGGCCCTGATCGAGCGGCGCATGCGGCACCAGCCGACCAGGTACCAGAACTCTCCGTGGACCAGGCAGGTCACCGGCTCGACGTCGCGGACGGTCATCCGGCCGGCGGCGTCGTGATACTGGATGCGGATCACCAGGCGCGCGGTGATCGCGTTGGCCACCGCCCGTGCCCGGCGGGCGACGTCGGTGGGCAGCGGGGTGGTCAGAGTGGTCAGGGTCGTGGCGATGACGTCGTCGTCCAGATCGAGGTGCTCGAAGACGTGGCGCAGGCCGCGCCGGGCGGTGACCGACTGGGGGCCGGCACCGAGGTGAGCGAGCGACAGGGCGAGGGCGGCGAGTTCCTCGGCGGTCAGCGAGTGCCGAATGACGTTGGCCATATCTCGACAATAACGACGAGGACTGACATTTTTCCGAACGTCTTATCGGATGGTCAGCATCATGTCGCCGCCGTGCCAGCCATTACTTCCCTGTACGGCGGTCGGGGTTGGTCGCCCGCGCCCGAGCCGGGGTTTGGCGCGTTTGGCAAGCAGCGCCACCGTCTTTCGTTGTTTTCGCAAAAAGTTTGATAGCTGCAAGACTATCTTTCGTCCGATCTGACAGTTAGTCTCTGCGCCAGAGACAGCGCGCTGATCCGGACGATCCCCCCACCCGGCCTCTCGCAGCGAGGTGAAGTTTTGCCTGCTCTTCTTCCCAATCTCCGGACCGTTCACCGACGACTCGCCGCGCTCGGCCTCGCCGGCGCGCTGACCGTTCCCCTCGGACTCGCCGCTCCCGCGAGCGCGTCCGGGCCCGCCCGGAGCGAGGCCGCGCCCCGCCCGTCCACCGCGACCGGCGACAGCGTCGCGAACCCCGTGCTCACGGGACCGATCGCCCGCACCACCCCCGTCGGGGATCCCGCGCACGGCTACCCGTTCCTCGCCACCGACGTCGACCTGAAGGCGGCGGGCTACGTCGAGCAGGAGTTCTTCGTCTCCGGCACGGCGACGGGCTACGCGACCCCCGGCACGGGCACCGCGACCGCCGTCAGCATGGGCAACCCGTACAGCACGCGCATCGTCGTACGCCGCCCGGTCAAGGCCCGGACGTTCAACGGGGTCGTGATCGCCGAGTGGTACAACGTCAGCAATCAGTGGGACCAGGAGGTCGACTGGTTCCAGTCGCACGAGCATCTACTCCGGGAGGGGTACGCCTGGGTCGGCGTCTCCGCCCAGCGCGCCGGAGTGCACTCCGCGACCGGACTCAAGGCGTGGAGCCCGGCCCGCTACGGAGCCCTCGACGTGACCGCGGGCGGGACGATCAACGACGACAGCCTCTCCTACGACATCTTCAGTCAGGCGGTGAAGGCCGTCCGCAGTCCGGCGGGCGCCGACCCGCTCGGCGAGCTGCCCCCGCCCCGGTACGTGATCGCCACCGGCCACTCGCAGTCGGCCGGTCGCCTCGCGAACTACTACAACGGCGTCCAGCCGCTCGCGAACGTCCTCGACGCGGTCGTCCTGCACGGCGGCGGTGGCCCGCTGCGCACCGACCTCGCGACGCCGGTGTTCCGGATCAACTCCGAGGGCGACGTGAGCAGCGGCATCCTGTCGGCGGCGGCCCGCGCTCAGGCCGACTCGGCGGTCCTGACCAGCTGGGAGGTGGCCGGCGCGTCGCACGGCGACTGGAAACTCATCAGAGACTACGGACCGCTGCGCAAGCGTGACATCGGCACGTACCCCGGCGGTTACCCGGGCGAGCCGCAGACGTGCACGCTGCCCTCGTTGTCCCGCATTCCGCAGCACATGGTGCAGAACGCGGTCTACGACCACACCGTCGCCTGGGTCGCCCACGGCGTGCGGCCCCCGGCGGCTCCCAAGATCCAGATGACGAACACGACTCCGCCGGCGGTCGCGCGTGACGGCCTCGGCGTCGCGCTCGGCGGCATCCGGCTGGCCCAGCAGGAGGCGCCGCTGCGCGTCAACAGCGGCAGCAACACCGGCCCGGGCTTCTGCTTCCTCGACGGCAGCTCGGTGCCACTGGCCGACGCGCGCCTCGCGGAGCTCTACCCGACCGTGCGGTCGTACGCCGACGAGGTCGTCGGGACGACGCTCGCCGACGTCGAGGCCGGGTACATCCCCCGGTCGTTCACCCGCGATCCCGCGTGGTACTCCGACATCCGCGACCTGATCGGCGAGTACGCCGCCGCCGGTCGTATCGCCGGGCCTGTCGCGTCCTCCCTGGAGGACCGTCTCCGGCACGCCGAGCGGGCCGGTCTCGCCGGTGACGCGCCCCCTGCCATCGCCCACCTGCGGCAACTCGCCGAGCGTGCGGACAGGCATGTCGAGGACGACGCGGCGAGGGCCGGAGTGCTGCGTGTGACCGAGGCGCTCATCGCGCTCCTCGCCGAGGCACGGAAGGCGGAGCACAAGGGCCGCTAGACACGGTCCGCTCCGGCGGGCGGGTCCGCGGGTGTGCCACTCACGCCCGCGGACCGTCCGCGGCTGTGAATCTTTCACCGAACCGGCTCTGTTCAGAAATCCCATCGATCTCCGCGGTCGCGGAATTCCGGCGGGCCACCGGCACGAATTCCCCGATTCCCGCTGCATACCGAGTCATGACGGCCGGACCTGACCGGTACCGCTTTTCCGGTCCTCGGCGACGTGCGGTTTTCGCGTTCGGGACGACCAGGCCTTCCGGCCCCGCCGAAAACGCCGGTCATTGACGGCGCCCAGGGGAGGTGGTGCATTCGCTGTGGCTGTTGTCGGAGACGGGAGAGGGCATTTGATGTTCGCGGTGAATTCGGCCAGGAGGGTGCTCGCGCTCGGTGCGGCGCTCGTGACGACCGGCGTGCTGAGCGTGGCGCTCGCGCCCACCCCGGCCATGGCGTCCACCATCACGCTACAGGCGACGATCGACTGCTCCAACTACAACAGTTTCGGGGACACCAGGGACTGGTATCCCATCGGCCCCAGCGTCAGCGCCTCGCCGTACGGGACAGGAGGGGCCGGCACCGTGGTCGCGGTCCCGGCCACGCACGCGTGGCAGATCACGCACACACTGCCCAGCGGGACGACGTCCGTCGGCGCCTCCGGCAGGTGCAGCGAAGGCCACCAGTACGACTTCTTGGGCTCGACCGCCAGTATCAGCATCCCCGCGGGCGTCACCACGGTGACGGCCACCTGGAGCTGCAGCACTGCTCCGGTCTATCCCGGCCCGTGGATGACCAACTGCAGCGTGCAGTCGGTCTCGTACAGCTGATCGCTCCCGGGGCACCGAGCGCGTGAACGCGGGCCGCTCCGGCGGGCCGTGCGGGGCGGGGACGCCGGCACCGGGGTGAGCGGGCGACGGCCCGTCCGCCGCCGGGGAAAACCGCTTCCCCGCCCATGGCGATCACTGTAGTTTCTCCGGCGTGCATCCCCCCATAGAGCCGTACGACCACGGCTATCTGGACACCGGCGACGGCCATCTCGTCTACTGGGAGGTCTGCGGAAACCCCGAGGGCAAGCCCGCACTCGTCGTCCACGGCGGCCCCGGCTCGGGCTGCACACCGGGCCGGCGCCGGGCCTTCGACCCCGCACGCTACCGCGTCATCCTGTTCGACCAGCGCAACTGCGGCCGGAGCCTGCCCCACGCGAGCGACCCGGCGGCCGACCTGACGACCAACACCACCCATCACCTGGTCGCGGACATGGAACGGCTGCGTGAGCGTCTCGGGGTCGAGCGGTGGCTGCTCCACGGCGGGTCCTGGGGATCCACGCTCATCCTCGCCTACGCCGAAGCCCACCCCGAGCGGGTGTCGGAGATCGTCATCGCGGGCGTCACGATGACCCGCCGCTCCGAGATCGACTGGCTCTACCGGGGAGTCCGCCGGTTCCTCCCGGAGCAATGGCAGCGCTTCCGCTCGGGAGTCCCCGAAGACCGGCGCGACGGCGACCTGGTCGCCGCCTACGCGCGGCTGATGTCCGACCCCGACCCCGGCGTAAGGGCCAGGGCGGTTCACGACTGGGTGACGTGGGAGGACGCGGTGATCTCCCACGAGGTCAACGGCAAACCGGACGCCTACAGCGACCGGCCCACCCCGGCGCTGCAGGCGTTCGTCCGCATCTGCACGCACTACTTCTCGAACGCCGCGTGGCTGGAGGAGGGCGTGCTGCTCCGCGACGCGTACCGGCTGGCGGGCATCCCCGGCGTGCTCGTCCACGGCCGCCTCGACCTGGGCGGACCGCTGGAGACCGCCTGGCAGCTCGCCCAGGCGTGGCCGGACGCGCGCCTGGTCGTCGTGGACGACGCGGGCCACACCGGCGGCGACGCCATGAGCCGGGAGATCCTGGCGGCGCTGGACGGCTTCGCGGGCGCCGCGAACGGGCGGTGACCCGCGCCGCGCGTCTCCCGAAGGACAACGCCTGACGGCTGCCACCCCGGTATGGGGGAGCAGCCGTCACGCGCCGATCAACGCGAAAGCTGGGACAGGTCCCGCGAGGCGCCGGTCGAGGCGGAGGTGGTCAGCGCGGCGTACGCCTGCAGGGCGGCCGACACCGGGCGGTGCCGGTCGCGCGGCCGGTAGCCGCCGAGGTCGGCCAGCAGCCGCTCGCGGCGGGCGGCCAGCACGTCCTCGGCCACCTTGAGCTCGATCGAACGGCCCGGGATGTCGATCTCGATGATGTCGCCGTCCTCGACCAGGGCCATCGTGCCGCCCTCGGCCGCCTCGGGGGAGGCGTGGCCGATGGACAGGCCCGAGGTGCCGCCGGAGAAGCGGCCGTCGGTGACCAGCGCGCACGCCTTGCCCAGGCCGCGGCCCTTGAGGAAGCTCGTCGGGTAGAGCATCTCCTGCATCCCGGGGCCGCCCTTGGGGCCTTCGTAGCGGATGACCACGACGTCGCCGGGCTTGACCCGGTTGCCGAGGATGCCCTCGACGGCGTCCTCCTGCGACTCGAACACGACGGCGGGGCCGGAGAATCGCCAGATGGACTCGTCCACGCCGGCCGTCTTGACCACGCAGCCGTCCTGGGCGAGGTTGCCGTACAGCACGGCGAGGCCGCCGTCCCGGGTGTAGGCGTGGTCGAGGTCGCGGATGCAGCCCTCGGCGCGGTCGAGGTCGAGGGAGTCCCAGCGGGCGTCCTGCGAGTAGGCCTTGACCGTCCGCACGTTGCCGGGCGCCGCGTGCCACAGCTCCATGGCCTCCTCGGTGACCTCCGGAGACTTCGGGTCCCACTTGGCGATGTACTCGGCCATGGAGGAGGAGGACACGGTCGGCAGGTCGCGGTGGAGCAGGCCGGCCCGGTCCAGCTCGCCGAGGATGCCGGGGATGCCGCCCGCCCGGTGCACGTCCTCGACGTGGTACTTGGCCGTCGCGGGGGCGACCTTGCACAGGCACGGCACCCGCAGCGACAGCTCGTTGATCTCCTTGAGCCCGAAGTCGACGCCCGCCTCACGCGCGGCGGCCAGGATGTGGAGGATCGTGTTGGTCGATCCGCCCATGGCGACGTCGAGCGCCATCGCGTTCTCGAACGCCTCGCGGGTGGCGATGCTCCGCGGCAGGACCGACTCGTCGTCCTCCTCGTAGTAGCGCCGGGCGAGGCCGACGATCTGCCGTCCCGCGTTCTCGAACAGGGCCTTGCGGGCCTTGTGGGTCGCCAGCGTGGTGCCGTTGCCGGGCAGGGCCAGGCCGATCGCCTCGGCGAGGCAGTTCATGGAGTTGGCGGTGAACATGCCGCTGCAGGACCCGCAGGTCGGGCAGGCGTTCTCCTCCATCGCCAGGAGGTCGGCGTCCGACACGCTCGTGTCGGCGGAGGCGATCATCGGGTCGATCAGGTCGAGCTTGCGGCCGGGGATCTTGCCGGCCTCCATCGGACCGCCCGACACGAAGATCGTGGGGATGTTGAGCCGGAAGGCGGCGAGCAGCATCCCCGGCGTGATCTTGTCGCAGTTGGACACGCAGACCAGCGCGTCGGCGCAGTGGGCGTTGACCATGTACTCGACCGCGTCGGCGATCAGCTCGCGGGACGGCAGCGAGTAGAGCATGCCGCCGTGGCCCATCGCGATGCCGTCGTCCACGGCGATCGTGTTGAACTCGCGCGGGACGGCCCCCGCCTCGCTGACCGCACCGGCCACCACCTCGGCGACCTCGCGCAGGTGCACGTGGCCGGGCACGAACTGGGTGAAGCTGTTGGCGATCGCGACGATCGGCTTGCCGAGGTCGCTGCCCGCTACGCCCGTGGCCCGAAGCAGCGCGCGGGCGCCGGCCATGTTCCTGCCGTGGGTGACAGTGCGGGACCTGAGAGCGGGCATCGAGGGACCCCAATCCGGAGACTACTGAGTCTTCAAATGGTACGACCAGTGCCCGGCTGCCGAGACCTGCTGTCCACGTCTCGGGACGACGCGTCGTCCTCTATTCGGGGTACCGCGCGGGCAGCACGCGCTCGGCGGCCCGGTAGATCGCCTCGATCTCGGCCGTGGTGAGCGATCTCTCCCGCTTGGTGATCCACTTGCGTACGAGCCCGCCGGAGAAGACGTCGACCTCGCGGATGTTGAGGATGCGCCAGGGGATCGGCGGGCCGTAGATGGCCAGGGACGGCACCACGGTGATCTCCCGGCCGAGCGCCTTGCTGATCAGGTCGCTGGCCTGCGCCGCCTCCCACCGGGCCTCGTCGAGCCGCGGCTTCTGGTTGAACGGGCCGTGGAAGAGCTTGCGGTGCGACTGGACCCGTACGGGCAGCCGCTTGTCCCACTTCTCCGAGTCCACCGCGTACACCCCGGTGGGCCCGACCACCAGGTGGTCGATCTGGGCCTCGCTGCCGGGGATGGCCCTGGCGTGCAGCGTCTTGTAGCCGTTCCGCTCCAGCTTCTTGAGCTGGGCCTCCGTCTGGCGCTCGGCCGCGGAGGCGCGCCGCCACGCGGGGATGGTGGAGACGGTCCTCGCATGGAAGACGGCGTCGGCGACACACGCGAGGATGGCCGCGGTGAGCCCGAGCCGCCAGCTGCCGAAGAGCACGCCGAACACCACGGCCGCCGCGACCGCGATCAGGGCACGGCGGCGAAGATGGCGATATCGCGTGTCCTGCCACAGGCTGCTCAGCGACGTGCGCTGGACCGGAGCGTACGTGGGGGACGCCGGCGCCTCGGGTGGCGCCGGAGGGCGTTCCGCCTGCTCCGACGTTTGGTCACCGACCCAGATGGGTGACGTATCGTGACCGTCTTCTGGCGCTAGACCGGTATCCACATCACTCACGGTAGTTGAGCCGTCAGCGGCTTGCCTAGTGTTGGATGGTTCATACTTTTGTGGCCTGCTTGAGCCGATTCGTTGCGCGGAAGTGCGGGTATCTTCTCTAGATATCCGCGGCCCGGAGGCCTACCGTTCGGTAGCGTGGCGCACATTCACGATCTTACCGCCCTCGAGCAGGCGGCAGCTGTACGTACGGGTGAACTTTCCCCCGTGGAAATCACCGAGCACTACCTGGAGCGCATCGAGCGGCTCGACCCCGGCCTGGGGGCGTTCGTCACGGTGACCGCCGAGCGAGCCCTCGGCCAGGCGCGCGAGCAGGAGGCCCGGATCGCCGCGGGCGACTCGGAGGACCTGCCCCCGCTGCTCGGCGTACCCGTTCCGATCAAGGACCTCAACTTCGTCAAGGACGTCCCGGTCTACTTCGGCTCGGCCACGTATGAGGGGTTCGTCGCGCCCGCGGACGACAGCGTGGTCGAGCGCCTGCGGGACGCGGGCACGATCATGCTGGGCAAGACGAGCACTCCCGAGTTCGGCATGCCCTGCTACACGGAGACCTACCTGGGCGAGCCGGCCCGCACACCCTGGGACACCACGCGGTCGGCCGGAGGGTCGAGCGGGGGAGCGGGGGCCGCGGTCGCGGCCGGTCTCGCGCCCGTGGCGCAGGGCAGCGACGGCGCCGGCTCGATCCGCATCCCCTCCTCCGTCTGCGGCCTGTACGGCATCAAGCCCAGCCGCGGCCGCATCTCCGCGGCCCCCATCGTGCCCGACCTCGCGGGGCTGTCGACCAACGGGCCGCTGGCCCGCGACGTCGCCGACGCCGCGGCGCTGCTGGACGTCATGGCCCACAACAACCCCGGGGACCTCTACCACGCCCCGCCGCCCGCGCTCGGGTCGTTCTCGGCGTACGTGGGACGCGAGCCGGGCCGGCTGCGGATCGCCCGGTTCGCCACGCCCGCCGTGCCCGGCGCGGAGGTCCACCCCGAGGTGCTCGCGGCGTACGAGAGCGCCTCGGCGGTGCTGGAGTCGCTCGGCCACGAGGTGGAGGAGATCGCCCCGCCGTTCGGGCCGGACGTGGTGCCCGAGTTCGTCAAGATGTGGTTCGCCTTCTCCTGCATGCACCCGGTCGCCGAGGAACTGGAGCCGAAGCTGCGCCCGCTCACCGCGTGGCTGCGCGAGCGCGGCCGCGCCGTCTCGGCCCCCGAGTTCCTCCAGGCGCAGGGGACGCTCCAGCTCGCCACGCGGTTCGCGCTGCTGGTGACCGACACCTACGACGCGGTGCTCTCGCCGACCGTCACCCAGCCGCCCGTGCCGGTGGGCTGGTTCGAGGACGTCGACTCGCCCGAGGAGACGTTCGAGCGGATGATGCGCTTCGCGCCCTTCGCCGCCGTCTACAACGTGAGCGGGCAGCCCGCGGTGAACCTCCCGATCCACTGGACGCCCGAGGGCCTGCCGATCGGCGTCATGCTGGCGGGCAGGTACGGCGACGAGGGAACGCTCATCTCGCTGTCGTCCCAGGTGGAGGCGTCGGTCGGCGGCTTCTGGGGTGACCGCAGGCCGCCGGTCTGGTAACGGCTACCGGAGCAGTCCCACCACGTGGGCGGCGACGTCGGCGAGCAGCGTGGCCGGTCGCACCGGCGCCGCCGCCACGGCGGAGAACAGGGCGGGCAGACCCGGCAGCGGGAAGTCGTCGTCCTCGGTGACCTCGCGGGCCGCGTCGTGCTTGGCCAGCGCGGCCCGGCTGCGCTCCCACGCCTCCAGCACCTCCTCCGGCGACGGCACGCCGAAGCCGTGGCCCACCGGGGCCGCGTGGCGCAGCCGTACGAGCGGGGTGTCGGCGAACGCCAGCGCGATCCGGCAGCGGGCGGACAGGTCGTCGAGGTCCGGCACCCAGGCGAGTGCCCGGCAGGGGGTGCGGCACCGGCCGGCGCAGGTGGCCAGGGCCCCCGCCACCTGACTGTGCTGCCGGTCGAAGTAGGCCCGCCAGCCCGGCGGCGGCTCCACGGCCACGCGCAGCGTCCGCTCGGCCGCCGACCGCTCGGCCCTGGTGTGGTCGCACTCCCTGACGGGCATGGTCCCGAACCGGCTGCCGGGGGCGCGCAGGCCCTCCGGCCAGCGGACCGGGTCGCCCGCGTGGCCGAGCGCGGGCTCGAAGGCGAGCAGGGGCAGATACTCGCTGCAGATGTGGACGGCCGCGATCATCGCGCTGAGCTCGCGCCGCCGCCAGCGGGCCTCGATCACCTCCAGGAGCAGTGCGTAGGCCGGTCGCAGCGAGTCGAGCGCGCCGCGCGGCTGCTCCCTCGGCGTCTGCGGCATGTGGCACGCGCGGGCGCGCCTGCGCAGGTCGGCGGGCACCGTCTGAGCGTCGATCTCGGTGGCGAAGTCCTCCGCGTCGAGGGTGAGCAGCCGCTGGCCGAACTCGCAGACCGACGCCACCAGGGCCGCCTGCCCGCCCTCTCCGAGCACGTCGGGCGCCAGCGCGCCGACGTCGCCGAACGAATGCCTACGAGCCAGGGCGATCAACAGGTCTCGGGCTGAGTGCACCCGACGACCTTACTGACTGAGGCGGGCGGCGGCCGTACGGGCGAGCTCGATCAGCGGGCCGGGCGGCGGCGGGCCCTGCGGGGACGACACGGCGATCGCGAACGTGCCCCGGCGGGTGGCCGCCGACACCAGGCCGGGGTAGAGCATGGCGCCGTCCCCGACCCCCTCGACCGGCCGGCCCTGAACCCGGGTCAGCGTGTGCCCGACCACCATGAGGTAGCGGGAGCGCAGGCCGGTGGCGGCGTGGACGTCCACCGTCACGCCCGTGCCGGTCTCGTACCGGCAGGAGTCGACGTGGAGCCAGGACGGCGCGGGCGGGCCGTCGCACGCCACAGGGGCCCCGACGTCGATCCCGAGGGCGCGCTTGAGGTCGGCGGGGGTGACGAGGTCGGCCGGGTGCACGCCGTTCGCCGTCGTCCCACGGGCCAGGGGCTCGGGCAGTATCCGCACCTCGCCCAGGTTCTCCGGCGCGTCCACCAGGTGCTCACCGGTGTCGTCGTAGGAGGGGGCGTCTCGTGGACGCGAGTCCTCGATCACGTCGATCCGCCTGATCCAGCCGAGCCTGCGCCCCACCACGGCGCGCACCTTGTCGCCCTCCCGCAGCGGGTGCCACATCTCCTCGCTCAGGCACATGGCCCTGACCTCGCGCGAGGCTCCTTCGTCGATCGCGCACCAGTACGTCCACTTGGGGTCGTCGTTCGCCTTTCCGCCGTCCTGGAAGCGGCGCAGCCGGACGATCTGGCCCTCGACCGTCGCGGCGCCGCCGAGGTCGGAGATCGCGTACATGATCGGCAAACCGGCGACCGCCAGCCCGACGGCGAGGGCGGCGGGCAGGACGAGCCCGTCCGGCCACACGCCGAAGGCGGCGGCGAGCACCAGGAGGATCCAGCTGAAGAACCCGGCGAACCAGCCGGCTATGAAACCCCGGCCGATCGTCCGTCCCGGCGGCCGGCCCCACAGCAGGCGCGAGGGGTAGCGGACGTCCACGACGTGCCACATCCCGCCGTAGTCGGACCAGGCCCGGTTGTCGTCGGCCGGGGTGCTGACCGGAAGGCTCCTGACGGCCCGCGGCGCGAGCCCGAGCGCGGCGGCGTACGCGAGGTGGCGGCCCCAGATCGTGACCGAGGCGGCGGGCTGCTCGGCGAACCGCCCGGTCGCCCGCAGGTGCTCGCGGACGCCGAGCCAGTGCGCGGCGGCCCCGGCCCCCTCGGCCGTGCCGCGCTCCCCGTTCAGCCTGCCCATCAACGCCAGGAGTAGGGCGAAGGACACGATCGCCGCACCGACTCCGCCGTCGCGGTGCGTACGGGTGTCGTCAATGGAGACCGCGATGCCGATCGCCACGGCGGGGACGCTCGCGGCCAGGCTGAGGAGCAGCGCGTGCGCCCGGCTCCAGCGCGGCCGGGACAGGCCCTGCTCCCGCGCTTCGACGATCACCTTCTTGCGGAAGCTCTTCCACCACCGGCCGAGGTCGCGCGACCCCTCGGCCAGCGCACCCGTCGCGACCACGCCGTCGACCGCCAGCGAGCGCACGTGGTCGTAGACGAGCCGCTCGTACGGCCGCAGGCCGCCCGGCTCCTTGCGCAGCCGTACGAGGGACAGCTCGGGGCCGATCTCCTCGACGGCCAGGACTCCCCTGGCGGCCAGGTCGAGCAGGGTGGCCGAGACCGCCTCGTCGCACAGCCGCCAGTTTCCGGTGATCAGGTCGACCACCGCGGGGGAGTGCCCGGCGAGCTCCCCGGTGGCCGGTCCCGGCTCGACGTCCGGGTTCCTCGTCGCCACGGCGAGCGCGAGCAGGAGCAGCAGCCACAGGCCGGTCGCCGCCGCGGCGGCCACCCAGGCGGGCATGGTCAGAACCTGACCCGCACGGGGCCGCGCTCCTCGCCGGGCGCCTGGAAGTACTCGCGGGGTGCGAAACCGGTCATCCCGGCCACGATGTTCGCGGGAACCGCCTGGACGGCGTTGTTGTAGGTCAGGACGGCGTCGTTGTAGTACTGCCGGGAGTAGGCGATCCGGTTCTCGGTGGCGGCCAGCTCCTCCTGGAGCTCGGCGAAGTTGGTGCTCGCCTTGAGATCGGGGTGGGCCTCGGCCACCGCGATCAGGCTCTTCAGCGCGTCCGACAGCATGTTCTCGGCGGCCGCCTGCTCGGCCGGGCCCCGGGCGCCGATCGCCCGGGAGCGCGCCGCGACGACGGCCTCCAGCGTGGCCCGCTCGTGGGCGGCGTAGCCCTTGACGGTCTCCACGAGGTTGGGGATCAGGTCGTAGCGGCGCTTGAGCTGCACGTCGATCTGCGCCCAGGCGTTGTCGGCGTTGTTGCGGGCGCGTACGAGACGGTTGTAGACGGAGACGAACGCCGCGACGAGGACGGCCACGACGGCGAGGGCGACGATCAAGGGGATCATGGAGGCCTCCTGCACGGACGGTAGTCCCGGTCCGTCCCCCCTGTAAACGGCCTGGCGGACGGCCCGGTGCGCCCATGGCACCGCCGGTGCCTTGCACGGGGCTTGCGCCGCGCTTTCATCAGCCCCGCTGAAGGCCCCCGGCACGCCCGAGGGCCCCGGCGGTGCTTCGCCGGGGCCCTCGGGGGTTCGCGGAATCAGGTGAGACGCGTCAGGCTGAGGCGTCGCGGGCACGGGCGCGCAGCGCCCGGCTGACGCCGTCGGCGCCCTCGAGCAGCAGGCGCCGCAGCGCGTGCGGCGGCTGCTTCGCGCTGATGTGGTCCTGCGTGCGGGCCACGGTCTCCGGACGGATCAGCAGCGCGGGGTAGCAGCCGACGGCGAAGTTCTGCGCCATGTCGGAGGTCCACTCGCTCCAGATCCGCCCGACCTCCTCGAAGTACCGGTCGCCGTACGGCTCCAGCAGCTCGGGGTGGTGCGGGTCCACGAAGCCGAGGATCGTGGAGCGCAGCAGCGCGCCGCTGAGCTCGCCTCCCACGAGCGCCGCCCAGGTCTCGGCCTTGGCCTCCGGGGTCGGGATCGCCGCCCGGCTGGTGGCGGCCGAGCGCTCGCCGGTCGCGGTGGCGTCCCGCGCCAGCTCCGCGTCGATGTCCCCGGCGCCGAGCACGCCGCCGGACACGAGCGCGTGGATGAGCGTCCAGCGCAGGTCGGTGTCGACGGCCAGGCCCCCGGGCACCTCGGTGCCGTCGAGGACGCCCTTGAGGAACGCCAGGTCGTCGGGCGAGGTGGCGGTCGCGGCGAAGGCGTTGACGTAGGCGAGCTGGTGGTCCGAGCCCGGCTCCGCCGCCGCGATCAGGCGGCGCAGCGCGCCGGCCAGCTCGGCGAGGCCGGTGTCCCGCCACGCCGGGTCGGCGTACTGCTGCACGGCCTGGCGGGCCTGGCGCAGCACGGTCTGCAGGACGGTCATGTCGCGCACCGAGTCGATGCCGGAGACGACCAGCTTGACGTAGTCGCGGGTGGCCATCTCGGCGTCCCGCGTCATGTCCCAGGCGGCCGACCAGCACAGCGCGCGGGGCAGCGACTCGTTGAACGCGGTGATCCCGCCGTTCACGAGAGTCTGCAGCGACCGCTCGTCGAGCCGGATCTTGGCGTAGGTGAGGTCGTCGTCGTTCACCAGCACGAGGTCGGGCCGGGCCTCGCCGACCAGCTCGGGCACGGCCGTCCGCGCCCCGACCACGTCGAGCTCGACCCGCTTGGTCCTGGTCAGCACGCCGTCCCGCAGGGAGTACAGGCCGATGGCCACCCGGTGCGAGCGCAGCGTCGGGTGCTCCTGCGTGGCCTCCTGCAGCACGTCGAAGCTCAGGAACCGGCCCTCGTCGTCCGTGGTGAACGACGGCCGCAGCGTGTTGACGCCCGAGGTCTCCAGCCACTCCTTGGACCAGGACGACAGGTCGCGCCCGGAGGTACGCTCCAGCGCCGACAGCAGGTCCTGCAGGGTGGTGTTCTTCCAGGCGTGCTCGTTGAAGTAGTCGCGCACCCCGGCGAGGAAGTTGTCGAGCCCCACGTACGCGACGAGCTGCTTGAGCACCGAGGCGCCCTTGGCGTACGTGATGCCGTCGAAGTTGACCTCGACGGCCTGCATGTCCGGGATGTCGGCGGCGATGGGGTGGGTGGAGGGCAGCTGGTCCTGCCGGTAGGCCCAGGCCTTCTCGACGTTGGCGAACGTCGTCCACGCGCCCTGGCCCCACCGGGTGGCCTCGGCCTGGCACAGCACGGACATGTAGGTGGCGAACGACTCGTTCAGCCACAGGTCGTCCCACCAGCGCATGGTGACGAGGTCGCCGAACCACATGTGCGCCATCTCGTGCAGGATCGTCTCGGCGCGGCGCTCGATGACCGCGTCGGTCACGCGCGAGCGGAAGACGTAGTCCTCCAGGAACGTCACCGCCCCGGCGTTCTCCATGGCGCCGGCGTTGAACTCGGGCACGAACAGCTGGTCGTACTTGCCGAAGGGGTAGCGCAGGCCGAAGACGCGGTGGAAGAAGTCGAAGCCCTGCTTGGTGACCTCGAAGATGTTCCCGGCGTCGAGGTACTGCGCGAGCGAGCGCCGCACGTAGACGCCGAGCGGGATGCCGTCGTGCTCGTCCCGCACGACGGCGTACGGCCCGGCGATGAGGGCCGTGATGTACGTCGACATGACAGGGGTCGGCGGGAAGTGCCAACGCTTGGCGGCCTGCAGCGTGCCGTGCCGCCCGTGGTGCTCCTCCAGCTGGTCGACCGCGTCGGGGGCGGCGTTGGACACCACCTCCCAGTCGGCGGGGGCGAGGACGGTCAGCTCGAAGGTCGCCTTGAGGTCCGGCTGGTCGAAGCAGGCGTACATCCGGTGGGCGTCGGCCGTCTCGAACTGGCTGTGCAGGTAGACCTGCTGGTCCACGGGGTCGACGAAGCGGTGCAGGCCCTCACCGGTGCGCATGTAGGAGCAGTCGGCGTCCACACGCAGCTCGTTGTGCCCGGCCAGCCCCGGCAGCGGAATGCGCCCCTTCTCGGCGTCGTAGGTGCTGACGTCCAGCTCCCTGCCGTTGAGTACGACCTTCCGCACGTGCGCGCCGTGCAGGTCGATGAAGGTGTCCGCCCCCTCGCGGTCCGAGGTGAAGTGGACCGTCGTGATGCTCTCGTACCGCTCCTCGCCCTCCGTCAGGTCGAGTTCGACCTGGTAGGACTGGACGGAGAGCAGCCGAGCGCGCTCCCGAGCCTCGTCCCGTGTCAGATTCCCTGCCACACCCGCTCCTCATCACATGATCGAGCCCCCGGATCCCCGCCGCCCCGTCGCGTCAGGGAATGCATGAATCCTGCCACGCCGCGGGGGACATCGCGGATTCGAGATCGCTCCTACCTGGAATAGGAGATTTCCTGCCCGGGTTGACGACCGAGGGAACCATAGTCCGTTCGAGAGGGTGTCACAGTGTCCGACCGAAAGCTTGTCGATTTCTGGTTCGACCCCGCCTGCCCCTGGGCGTGGATCACCTCGCGCTGGATCCACGAGGTGGCCGCGCTGCGGCCCATCGATGTGCGCTGGCACATCATGAGCCTGGCGGTGCTCAACGAGGACAAGGACATCCCCGCCGACTACCGCGAGCGGGTCGAGCAGACGCTCGGCGCCGTACGGGTGCTCGCCGCCGCGGCGGACAAGTACGGCGAGGAGGTCCTCGGCGACCTCTACACCGAGATCGGAAGGCGCTTCCACGACGAGGGGCGCGAGCGCGACCGGGCCACGCTCGCCGAGGCCCTCACCGCCGCCGGGCTCGACTCCGCGCTGGTCGCCGCGCACGACTCGGACGAGTACGACGAGGCGATCCGGCGCTCGCACGGCGAGGGCATCGACCTGGTCGGTCAGGAGGTCGGCACGCCCGTCGTCGCCGTCCAGGGCACGGCGTTCTTCGGCCCCGTCGTGTCGCCGATCCCGAGGGGCGAGGCCGCCGCCCGGCTGTGGGACGGCGTCCTGCTCGTCGCCGGCACCGACGGCTTCTTCGAGCTGAAGCGGTCCCGGACCCGAGACCCGATCTTCACCTGAGACTTACAGGCTCCTTCACCGGCGCGCGAATCGATCGGAAAGGTTTCGGCCGGAAGACTCGCCATCTGACAGTCGAGGCGCAAGGATGAGTGACATGCGTCACCTCTACGTGAACGGAGCCTGGGTCCCGTCCTCCTCCCGCGAGGCCGTCGACGTCGTCAACCCCGCGACCGAGGAGGTCGTGGACCGGGTGCCCGCGGGGTCGCCCGCCGACGTCGAGTCCGCCGTCGCCGCCGCCCGTGCCGCCTTCCCCTCCTGGTCGGCCCTGGATCCGGCCGAACGCGCCGCGTTCCTGGGGGCGGCGGCCGGGCTGCTCAAGGAACGCGCCCAGGAGATCGCGGCGACGATCGCCACCGATATGGGGGCTCCGCTCACGCTCGCGCTGAAGGTGCAGACGCTGATGCCCGCCGAGGTGCTGGCCTTCTACGCCGACCTCGCCAAGAGGTACGAGTTCGACGCCGGCCGTGTGGGCAACTCGCTGATCGTGCGCGAGCCCGTCGGCGTGGTGGGCGCGATCACGCCGTGGAACTACCCGCTCCACCAGGTCGTGTGCAAGGTGGCCCCGGCTTTGGCCGCAGGCTGCACGGTGGTGCTCAAGCCGAGCGAGGTCGCGCCGCTCGCCGCGTACGCGCTGGCCGACATCCTCCACGAGGTCGGCCTGCCGCCCGGCGTGTTCAACATGGTCAGCGGTCACGGGCCGGTGGTCGGCGAGGCCATCGCGGCCCATCCGGACGTCGACATGGTGTCGTTCACCGGTTCCACCAGGGCCGGCCGCCGGGTCGCGGCCCTCGCGGCCGAGACGGTCAAGCGGGTGGCCCTGGAGCTCGGCGGCAAGTCGGCGAACATCATCCTGCCCGACGCCGACCTGGAGAAGGCGGTGAAGAACGGGGTCGCCGGGGCGTACCTCAACTCCGGCCAGACCTGCTCGGCGCTGAGCCGGATGCTGGTCCACTGGGACCAGTACGACGACGCGGTACGGCTCGCCGTCGAGGCGGCCGGCGCCTACGCTCCCGGAGATCCGTTCGCCGAGGGCACGCGTCTGGGACCGCTGGTGTCCGCCGCCCAGCGCGACCGGGTCGTCAGGTACATCAACCGCGGCCAGGAGGAGGGCGCCCGCCTCGTGCTCGGCGGGACCGACAACCCCATGGAACGCGGCTACTACGTCGAGCCCACGATCTTCGCGGGCGTCTCGCCCGGCATGTCCGTCGAGCAGGAGGAGATCTTCGGCCCGGTGCTGTCGATCATCCCGTTCTCGTCGGAGAACGAGGCCGTCGAGATCGCCAACGGCACGCCGTACGGGCTGTCGGGGGCGGTGTGGGCGGGCACCGAGGACAGGGCGCTCGCGGTCGCGCGCCGCCTGCGCACCGGGCAGGTGGCCGTCAACGGCGGCCGGTTCAACACGATGGCGCCGTTCGGCGGCTACAAGCACTCCGGGATCGGCCGCGAGCTCGGCGAGTTCGGCCTGGAGGAGTTCCTGGAGGTCAAGGCCATCCAGCTCTGAGTCAGGGCGTCTGCAGGAGGATCTTGCGGCGCTCGTCCTTGCCCAGCCGGTCGACGTACAGCGTGCCTTCGAGGTGGTCGAACTCGTGCTGGAAGCACCGGGCGAGCATGCCCCGGGCCTTGACGGCGACGGGCCTGCCGAGCTTGTCGACCCCGCGCAGGGTGACCCCGGCGGCGCGGGCGGTCGGGGCGTACAACGGCTTGCCGGTCTCCTTGCCGGGCACCGACAGGCAGCCCTCCTCCTCGACGACCTGCTCGGGGTCGTCGATCGTGAGCTCCGGGTTGATCACGTGGCCCTTGCGGTTGCTGATGTCGTAGACGAACAGCCGGCGGCCCACGCCGATCTGCGGCCCGGCCAGCCCCACGCCGTCGGCCTGGTACATGACGGCGAACATCTCCTCGATCAGCCGGCGCAGCTCGCGGTCGAAGTCCGTCACCGGTTCTGCGGGGGTGCGGAGGACCGGGTCGCCGACGTAACGCAGCTCGCGCATGACACTCCTGTCAGGCCGGAGGTGTAAGGGACGGATGCCGTCTTGGCTATTACTTTAGTGGAGCCCGGGGTCGTCTCCGCCAGAGGCCTTCTGGGAAACTTGTGTCGTGCGTGTCTACATCGGTGCCGACCATGCCGGCTACGAGCTGAAGAATCACCTGGTCTCCTGGCTGAAGGAGCAGGGCCACGACGTGGAGGACTGCGGGCCCCACGTCTACGACGCCGAGGACGACTATCCGCCGTTCGTGCTGCGCGCCGCCCAGGGCGTGGCCGGCGACGCGGGCAGTCTCGGGGTGGTGATCGGCGGCTCGGGGAACGGCGAGCAGATCGCCGCCAACAAGGTGCGGGGGGTGCGCGCGGCCCTCGCCTGGAACGAGGACACGGCGAAGCTGGCCCGCGAGCACAACGACGCCAACGTGATCAGCCTGGGCGCCCGGCAGCACACGCCGGAGGAGGCCGTCCGGTTCGTCGGGCTCTTCCTGGCCACGCCGTTCTCCGGGGCCGAGCGGCACGCCCGGCGGATCCGCCAGCTCGCCGACTACGAGACCACCGGCGAACTGCCGCCGCTGCCCGCCTGAGTAGCTCTAGCGCGCGTCCCTGTCCCGGCCCCGGCGGGGCTCCCGCCGGGGCGTCTCGTCGCGCAGCGGCCGCTGGTCGGCGGCCTCCAGCTGCTCCGGCGTCGGCCGGGACACGTCGCGGGCCCGCATGGCCGTGATCGCGGTGATCTGCAAACTCTGCAGCGCCATGCCCGAAGCCTACGCCCCGGCTGTCCGCGGCGCGGCTCAGAACACCCGGCAGCCCCACGGTGCGGGGTCCCACGCCATCGCGGCCGACAGCTCGCGCAGGGCGCCCGCCCGGTGCTCCCGCACCAGTCCGGCCTCCGCCGCCGCGATCAGAGGCCGCCCGCCGAGGTACGCCGCGCCCAGCACGCCGACCGGCAGCGTGAGGTCCGCGGGCGCCTCGCTCCGCTCGCACGACCCCTCCCCGCCGGCCGCCTTCAGCCGCCGGCGTCCGGCGTTCCACGGGCAGACCTCGTCCTCCACCTCGACGACAAGGTCGGCGGGGGCGGCGTAGGCGCGGGCGGCCAGGGCCCGGTCCACGTCCACGAGACGGACCCACAGGTCGTCGACCCAGACCGCGTTGAGCTGGCGGGGCTCGGCCAGCAGGTGCGTGATCGGGTCGTCCATCGGGCGCCGCTCGGCGTGGACGACCGCGCACAGGTCGCGGTCGAGGACGCCGCGCCAGACCAGCGCGTACGCCGCGGGGTCGGAGGCATGCAACTCCAGGAGCCGGACCTCCCCGTCCGGCACGTTGTGCTCGTTCCAGCCGGACTTCGCCCGGAACAGCGCGTAGCCGCGGGGCCCCGCCGGGTCCTCCGCGATCAGGCAGCGCAGCGGGCCCATCCCGCCCCGGTCGTGGTCGGTGTCCGGGAGGATCTCGGCCCGCCAGTACGCCTCCGAGCGCCCGTACAGGCCGGGACGGCCGGGCTGTACGGCGTCGTAGACCCGGCGGAGCCCGGCGAGCTCGTCGGCCGGCCACGCCCCCCGGAGGCGTAGCGCGGGATCGGCGGGGGCCGAGCGGGTGAAGGCCGAGCCGTGGGTGGGGATGCGGAAGTTGAGGGCGTCGGCGGCCCTGCCGTACCCGAAGCGGCCGTAGATGCCGGCCTCGCTGGCGTAGAGCGCGGCGACGGCCTCACCCCCGCTGTCGTGCAGGTCGTGCAGCTGATGGGTCATCAGCGCGGTCAGCACGCCCCGCCGGCGGTGTGAGGGGAGCACGCCCACCGACGTGACCCCGGCGACGGGGATGGACCCGCCGGGGACCGTCATCCGGAAGGACAGCGCGCCGGCGCAGCCGACCGGCAGGTCGCCGTCGAAGGCGGACACCAGGCGGTCGATCTCCATGATCTCGCGCCAGCGGTCGGCGATCTCCAGGGGATAGGTGGAGCTGAACGCCTCGTAGGCGACGGCCACGAAAGCCGGCCACTCGGCTTCCTCGATGGGGCGGACGGCGATGCTCATCGAATCACCGTAGAAGCGGACCGCCGTGCGGGGCGAGCCAATATCCGTGCCGGATGATCTAGACCTTGGTCAAGCAGGTGCCGCCAGCTGGGATGTCCGGATACAGTCGAGGCCATCATGACTTCCCGTCCGGCGCCGCTGATCCCTCCTCGGCTGCGCGCGCTCCTGGCGCGCGTACCGCTCCTGGTGCCGTTGGTTCGTTTCGTCAGGAAAGTCTGGTCGAGGGACCGGTACCTGCTCATCGCTCTCGCCGTGCTCACCATCGTGGTCGGCGTGCTCGACGCGGAGGTGTCGGCGTACTGGTTCTCGCCCTCGCTGCTGATCCTCTTCACCCTGATCGGCGGCCTCCAGCTCCGGCTGCGCAGCCTCGCGATCCTGCTGTGCGTGGTCGTGGCGTCCCTGACATACATGGGACCGATCACGGGGGTGCCCAGCGTCGGGCCCGGCCTTCTGATCACGATGGGCTTCACCGCCGCGCTGGCGTGGACGATGGCCCGGACCCGGGGCAAGCTCGGCGTCCAGGGCCTGCGCGGCGACGCGATGCTGCTGGAGCTGCGCGACCGGCTCAAGCGGCAGAGCGAGCTGCCGTCGCTGCCCAAGGACTGGGGTGGCAAGGTGGTGCTCAAGCAGGCCGGGGGATCGTCGTTCGGCGGCGACTTCGTCGTCTCGATGCGGGAGGGCGACCGGGTCCAGGTCGCGGTCGTCGACGTGTCCGGCAAGGGCGTGGACGCGGGCACCCGCGCACTCATGCTGTCGGGCACCTTCGGCGGGCTGCTCGGCTCGGTGGACGACTTCCTCGTCGCGTGCAACTCCTACCTGCACCGCCAGCTCGGCGACGAGGGGTTCGTCACCGCCGTCCACCTCGACCTCGACCTGTCCACGGGGGCGTACACCATCACCTCGGCCGGACACCCGCCGGTGGTGCGGTTCGACGCCGGGTCGGGCACGTGGCGGGTGTCCACGGCGAAGGGCGTCGTGCTCGGCGTGGTTCCGGACCTGGCGTGCGAGACCGACAGCGGGGTGCTGCGCAGAGGCGACGCGCTCATGCTGTTCACCGACGGGCTGATCGAGCAGCCCGGCCGGGACATCGACGCCGGGCTCGACCGGTTGCTGGGAGAGGCGGAGCGGCTGCTGCCGTCCGGATTCCGGGACAAGGCCCGGCAGCTCGTCCAGTCGATGTCCTCCGGCCACAACGACGACTGCGCGCTCGTCCTGATCTGGCGCCCTTAGCTCACAGCCAGCCGGAGTCGGTGGCGATGCGGACGGCGTCGACGCGGCTGCGCGCCCCGGTCTTGACGAGGATGCGCGACAGGTGATTGCGCACGGTGCCGACGGACAGGGCCAGCTCCGCGGCGATCTCCTTCGGGCGCGCGCCCCCTGCCGCGAGCCGCAGCACCTCGTGCTCCCGCGGCGTCAGCGGGCAGTCGGCGGCCTCCAGCGCGGCGACCGCCAGCTCGGAGTCGACGACCCGGCGCCCGGCGGTGATCCGGCGGATGCCGTCGGCGAGCTGCTCAGGGCCCACCTCGATGCTCAGGTAGCCCAGGACGCCCGTCGCGAAGGCCCGCTTCACGTGACCCGGGCTCGGCTGCGCCGACAGCAGCATCACCCGGCAGCGCGGCACCTTCTCGCCGAGCCGTGCCGCCGCGCTGAGCCCGTCCACGCCGGGCAGGTCCGCGTCGATGACGGCGGCGTCCGGTCGCACGTCCAGCGCCGCGGGCACGATGTCCTCGCCCGACCCGACGTCCGCGACCACCCGCAGGTCGTCCTCCCCGTCGAGGGACGCGACCAGGCCACGCCGTACCAACGGAAGATGCTCGGCCACCAGGATCCGGATCAAGATGCTCCCCTCTGCACGTCTCTCAAAGGGTGATCGACCAATTGCGTACTGTCAACGAAGTGTCCCTAATCGGTCACGGGTGGGCAAGCCGAACCCGGGCCGGAAAAGTCTTCGCTCTCGCGCCGGTGGGCTACGCTCGAAAGGTGCTTCGTCTGCCAGGGCACCTTCTCCACCTCGGGGGTACGCGCTGATGAGCTGGCTCATCGTGGCCGGATTCGTGATCGTCTTCGTGGGCCTGCTGCTCTCGATCGCGCTTCATGAGATCGGGCACCTCGTGCCCGCCAAGCTCTTCGGTGTCCGCGTGACCCAATACATGGTAGGTTTCGGGCCCACGATGTGGTCGCGCAGGCGGGGCGAGACCGAGTACGGCGTGAAGTGGATCCCGCTCGGCGGCTACATCCGCATGATCGGCATGCTCCCGCCGCGCCCCTCGGACGAGCCGGGCAAGCTGCGCAGCGTCTCCACGGGCCCCTGGCAGGGGCTCATCGAGAACGCGCGGGCCGTCGCCTCGGAGGAGATCCGGCCGGGGGACGAGAACCGGGTCTTCTACCGCAAGCCCTGGTGGCAGAAGGTCATCATCATGGCCGGCGGCCCGGCGATGAACTTCGTGCTGGCGTTCGTGCTGTTCGCGGTCGTGATCATGGGGTTCGGCGTGCGCGAGCAGACCCCGGTCGTGTCCTCGGTGTCCAAGTGCGCCATCCCGGCCGCCGAGGCGCAGCACCGCGACTGCCGGGACAGCGATCCGCTGACGCCCGCCGCCAAGGCCGGCCTGCGGCCCGGCGACCACATCGTCGCCATCGGCGGCACGGCGGTCACCGACTGGTCGACGGCGCAGCGGCTGATCCGGGAGCACGGCGCGGGGGTGACGACGCTCGGCATCGAGCGGGGCGGGCAACGGACCGACGTGCGGGTCGACCTGATCGCGCAGGACATGCCCTCGCTGACCGACCCCGACAAGGTCGAGAAGAACGTCGGCTTCCTGGGCGTGAGCCCGACCACCGTCGTCGAGAAGAAGGGCCCCGGCTACGTCGTCGGGCAGATGTGGGACCTGACCGAGCGCACCGCCGTCGCGATGGTCAACATCCCCAAGAAGATGGTCGGCGTGTGGAACGCCGCGTTCTCCGGAGACAAGCGCGACCCGAACGGGCCGATCGGCATCGTGGGGGCGGGCCGGATCGGCGGTGAGATCGCCGCCTCGGACCTCTCGGTCGAAAGCAAGATCGAAATCTTCATCAACCTGCTGGCCGCGCTGAACCTCGCGGTGGGCATGTTCAACCTGATCCCGCTGCTGCCGCTCGACGGCGGGCACATCGCCGGCGGGCTCTGGGAGGGCCTCAAGCGGGCCCTCGCGCGGGTGCGCCGCCGGCCCGCCCCCGGTTACGTGGACGTGGCCAAGGCGCTCCCGCTGACGTACGTCATGGCGGCCCTGCTGGTCGTCATGGGCGGCCTTCTCATCTACGCCGACCTCGTCAACCCGGTCCGCCTGTCCGGCTGAGCCCGCCGGGCGGGCTACTCGCCCGTCACGCCGTCGATGCGCTCGCGCAGCAGATCGGCGTGGCCGTTGTGGCGGGCGTACTCCTCGATCATGTGGCACATGATCCAGCGCAGCGAGTAGTGGACGCCGTCACGGGCCGTCTTCGTCATGGCGTCCAGGTCGGCGCAGGCCTCCTCGGCCGCCCGCGCGTGCTCGATCTCCGCGCGCCACGTCGCGAAGGCCTCCTCGGCGGACGCGGTGTCCACGTTGTCGAACTCGCCGTCCGGGTCGTCATCGCCGTAGTAGATGCCGTTCAGGTCCTCGCCGTTCAGCCGCCGCCGGAACCAGGATCGCTCGACGTCGGCCATGTGCCGTACGAGGCCGAGCAGCGACATGCTGGAGGGCTGCACCGAGCGCAGCCGCAGCTGCTCTTCCGTGAGGCCCTCGCACTTCACCGCGAGGGTCTCACGGTGCCAGTCCAGCCAGGCGCGCAGCATCGTGCGCTCGTCCGCGGCGACAGGGGGATCGATACGTGTGTCAGTCATCCCAGCATCCTGCCCGGCTTCGTGCGGGGGAGTCACTCCAATCGCCGCCCGGCGCGGCGGTACTCCGTCGACGCCGCCTCAGGTCGCGCCGCGGACCGCGTCGAGGAGCGTGGCGGCTCTGCTGTCCGGCACGCCCTCCTGAATGCGGTTCATGACGTAGCCGAAGGCCAGGCCGGACGCCGGGTCGGCGAAGCCGAGCGATCCGCCGTAGCCGGGGAACCCGAAGGCGGCCGGGCCGTACCAGAAGGCGTCGGGGGTGGGCAGGCCGAAACCGGTGGCGATCCGGACGGGCACGCGCAGGACGCGGTCCACGCCGCCGGCCTGTTGCGCGATCGCCGCCGCCAAAGTGCCGGGCGACAGGATGCGATGCCCGTCGACCTCGCCGATCAGCGCGGCGTAGAAGCGGGCCAGCGCGCGGGCGGTGCAGATGCCGTTGGTCGAGGGCATCTCGGCGAACTGCTCGGCGGGGTCGTCGTGGTTCAGCAGGGGCGTGACGACGGTCATCGCCCGCATGGTCAGCGACGTGGGATCGGCGTAGGCGCGCATCACCTCGCGCGCGGACTCGGGAAGGGCGTCCAGGTCGATCCCGGTCAGCGCGCCGAGGTCGATCGGGGTGGTGACGATCCGGCTGACCCGGTGCTGCTCGGACTCCGGCAGCCCGATCCACAGGTCGAGGCCGAGCGGTGCGGCGATCTCTTCGGCGAGGAAGGCGCCGAGGCTGCGGCCGGTCACCCGGCGGATCACCTCGCCGACCAGCCAGCCGTACGTGTGCGCGTGGTAGCCGTGCTCGGTGCCCGGCTCCCAGAACGGCCGCTGGGCGGCCAGCGCGGTCACCATCGGGTCCCAGGCGATCGCCTGCGCCGGGGTGATCGGGTTGTCGATCGCGGGCAGCCCGGCCTGGTGGGTGAGCAGCCAGCGCACCGGGATCCGGTCCTTGCCGTTCGCCGCGAACTCCGGCCAGTAGCGGGCGACCGGTGCGTCCAGGTCCAGTTCGCCCCGCTGGGCCAGCAGGTGCGCGCAGGCGGCGGTGACGCCCTTGGTGGTGGAGAACACGACCGCCAGGGTGTCGCGTTCCCAGGGGCGGCCCGTCCCGGGGTCGGCGATCCCGCCCCACAGGTCGACGACCTTCCGGCCGTGCAGGTAGACGGCGACCGCGGCCCCCACCTCCTGCCCGCCGGACAGATTCGCCGCGAACGCCTCACGTACTGCTTCGAATCCAGGTGCGGTCTCGCCGCCGATTGCGGGCATGCGTCATCGCCTTCCGAACGATCGTGGTGTGCGGGGAGGAGCCGGCGTCGCAGGTGCCGATGAGCCAGGCGCCACCCGGGCCGTCGTGGCGGCTTTTCCGGTACGCGTGGCGAGCGCGCCAACACCGTCTCTATCGTGGACAAAGTTATGCCATCGATGAAACATCGTCAACGTCGAGGACGAAGTTAGCTTGGGGCGGGAGGGGTGGCTGAACGTGACGCTTGACTCAAAATTAGACACTTTTCTGTACGACCTTGTCCAAAAATGGCAAGCAAGTCAAAATCGGTTAAGCCTTCAACTATTTGGGGTTGGAGGGGTAACTGCACGGATGAGGAGAGGCATGAAGCGCACCATCTCCGTTCTCGCCGTCGTCGCCGGCGCCCTCGGCACCACGCTCACCGGCATCGGCCCCGCATCCGCGGACGCGCCCGCGGTCGACTGCTCCGCAGGCGGGTACACGCGGGCTCTGAACAGCTACATCCTCACCAACATGGAGTGGTCGGCGTTGGACGGTCGCATCTACAACATCAGCGGTCCGACGGCGTACACGTACGAGATCTGCCTCGACATCCCGGACACCTCGACACTCACGGTCGAGGTCCGGATCGGGGCCACCGGGTCACAGCGCGTGATCGTGGACGACCGGCCCGGGGACAAGATCTTCCGCTTCTCGCCCGGCGCCAACACCTTCTGGCAGGTCTACGGCACGATGACCGGGCCCGGCAGCACCTACCTCTACTACACCTGGAACGAGAAGCAGATCACGGCCTGACCCGGAAGGGGCCGGCCGCCCCGCTCGGCGAGGTGGCCGGCCCCGCCCGCTCAAGGGGCCCCACCACTCTCTCCGTCTCAGGTTCGGCAGGAGGCCGGGAGGCCGCGTTGATCGGGCGCACCGATGAGAACCGCGGCCGTTCCGGAGCAGGCGGGCCGGGCGGCGGATGAACCGGTCACAAGCCTGGCAGCTCAGTACATCGAGATCTGATCAGCCCTTGATCGTGACCTGGGGCAACTCTGGGTCCCCGATGGGCTGGAGGAAGATCGTCCGGCCGCGCTCGCCCCCTGAGGGCCGACTTCGGTGAGCACGTCGGATGGGGACCCGCGTCGACGAGGAAGCCGGTGAGCTTCACGTCGGACACTTTGACCTCGGTGGACGGGCTGGAAGGCTACGCCTGAGAATTCGGCCCGCTGGTCGTGAGCCGCATACGGCGCGTCGCCGGACTCCGTTCCGGCCTGACCTCACCTGGAGGCGCTCCAGGTGTTCGACGGGCCCTGGCCGGTCGGCACGGTCGGGCTGAACCGTACGGGCAGGGCCTCCAGGGTGCGAACCCACAGCGAAGGGCGCCAACGCAGCGCGTCAGGTTTCACGGCGAGGTAGACGTCGGGCAGCCGGTCGAGGAGGACCTCCACGGCCGTCTTGGCGATGATCTCGGCGAGCTCGGGCGCGGGGAAGGGACAACCGTACTCGCCGTGGCCGAAGGACATGTGCGCCCGGTTGGCGCCGGAGTCGGCATGGGCGGCCGGTTGCACCTGCGGATCGGCGTTGGCCGCGGCGACGCCGAGCACCAGCATGTCGCCCCGGCGGATGCGCCGCCCGGCCAGCTCGCAGTCCTGCACGGCCCAGCGTGGGTGCAGGCTCGGCGAGGGCGGGTCCTTCCACAGCACATCGTTCAGCGCCTCGCCGACGCTGCTGCGGCCGCCCTGCAGGCTCATCGAGAAGTGGTCGTCCACCAGCATCAGCCGCAGGGCGCTGCCGATCCAGTTGGCGCTGCTGTCGTGGGAGGCGATTATCACCACGATCAGGTCCATGACGATCTCCTCGTCGGAGAGTCGCGCTAGGTGTGCCAGCATGTGCGAGGTGATGTCGTGGCCCGGCTGGGTGCGCTTGTCGGCGATGAGCCGGCTTATCTTGTCCAGAATTCGGGTAATCGCCGAGGGGGCCTCCTCACCCCCGCCCAACACGTAGTTGACGTCCTCGACCAGCTCCGGCAGGTCGGCCTCCGCCAGCCCGAACAGCCGGGTGATGACCTGAGCCGGAATCCGGTAGGCGTACTGGGAGATCAGGTCGGTCTGGCCGTCTCCGGAGAACTCGTCGATCGCGAGGTCGGCGATCTGCTCGCAGATCAGGGCCAGCTCGGTGCGGTCGGCGGTGTCCAGCGCGTCGCTGACGGCGCCGATCCGCCGCTGGTGCTCGGCCCCCTCGCAGTGCATCACGGACGGCTGCCATGTCACGTACGGGAGCGACGGCCAGTCCGGGGGGAGGTGATCCCGCATGTTCCAGCGCCTGGGGTCGCGGCCGAACAACTGCGGCTGGCTGGTGACATGGTGCAGCTCGCGATAACCGATCACGTACCAGACGGGGATGCCGTCGAGGAGAACGGGGACGACGGGTCCGTGCTCGCGGCGCATCTCCTGGAACATCGCGGTCGGGTCGTCGCCGATCAGTGACCCCGACAGCGGTACGGCATCGGCGTGGTCGGCGTATCCCTCCAGCGGCTCCCGTCTCCGCTCGGGATTCTGCGATGCGGGCGAGGCGGCGGACGGGTCTGTGGAGTCGGGCAGGGGAGGGGAGTTCGTCACGGCATGCTCTCTCGGGCGGGCAACTGGTCGTGGGTGCGGGTGAGGTGCTCGATGAGCGTGATCAGCACGTGCTTGGACGAGGACCGCTCTCTCGCGTCGCAGTCGACGAGCGGGACCTCGGGCGACAGCGCCAGCGCCTCGCGCACCGAATCCAGGGTGGGCCCGTCGGTGAAGCGGTTGACCGCGACGACGAACGGGGTCCGGTGGTGCTCCAGCCGGTCGATGGAGTACCAGGAATCCTCCAGGCGGCGGGCGTCCACCAGGACGACCGCGCCCAGGCTGCCGGCGAACAACTGGTCCCACACGAACCAGAACCGCTGCTGACCGGGCGCGCCGAACAGGTAAAGCACCTTGCTCGCGTTCAGCGTGATCCGGCCGAAGTCGAAGGCCACCGTGGTGGTCGACTTGGTCCGTACCCGGCTGGCGTCGTCGATGCCCACGCTCGCCTGGGTCATGACCTCCTCGGTGCTCAGCGGGCGGATCTCGCTCACCGAGCCGACCATGGTCGTCTTTCCCGCCCCGAACCCGCCGACGATCACGATTTTCAGGGCGTCCGCGGCGGTCGTGCGTAGCGGCGTTCGCATGGTGGCCGCCATCTGGTCAGAGGTTGTGGAGCGCAACGAGCACCTGCCTCAGGATTTCGGGATCCGGTCGTCCGGCCTGTGCGGCGATCGACGGATGACGGACGGTGATGCGACCGGTGTCCAGCAGGTCGCACAGCAGGATCTTCACCACGCTGACCGGCAGTCGCAGTTCCGCTGAGATCTCCACCACCGCCGTCGGCCGCTGGGCCATCCGCAGGATCTTGATGTGCTCGGACTGCATACCGGGGGTGGGGGCGCACTCGCTGACGATGAGGGAGACCGAGTCGAAGGTTTTCTCATCGGCGCTGGTACGCCCACCGGTGACGGTGTAGAGCCGGTCAGGGTCTTCTTGGTCGATGGCTCGCCGTGTCATCCGCGGTCGTCGCTGTTCTCCGTTTGCCGCGGTGCCGCGGTGAGGTACACCCCGATCTGCTCCACCAGTTCGTTCATGTTGTGCGCGATAAGCCCCACCTCGCCGTCCTCCTCGGCCACCACGGCCAGGTGGGCGCCGTCCCCGGCCGGCACGATGAGCAGCAGTCCGCCGGCGAACTCCACCATCGCCTGCCCCGCTCCGATGCCGTCCCCGAACTCGGCGGAGGCGCTCAGCGAGAGGCTCTGGATCCCGGCGGCCAGAGCGGAGAGCTGGTCGGCCCCGTCCAGGCCGAGGCCGGCGGTGAAGCACATCTTCAGGCCGTCCCTGGTCAGCACCAGCACATGCCTGATCCCCGGGGTCTTCTCCTTGAGGTTCTCCAGTAGCCAGTCGAAGTCACGATCGGTGGTGTGCGAAGCGTCGGTTGTGCTCATAGAAACGACGGGGTGCCCCTGCGGCGCGGGAGGGACGCCCCCTGCCTCCTCATCTGTGAATCCAAAAATGTCCGGTGGTCGGCGGACGCGTGTCAAGAGTCGCCCGGGGCCGGGGGAGGGGCTGAAGAGGAAGTACGCCCGCGGCCGCCGGCTTGGCGGAACGCGGCGAACCTCGCAGCCGAGTCAGGCCCCTCGCGCGCGGGCTTGACCGGCGATGCCTGCCGCGCCCTGGTCGCCTCGGCCAGCGTCTGCCCCCGGCGCCGCCTTGGCAGCAGATCTTCGGACTCGTCGGCCGGCCCCTCCTGCGCGGGTACGGCCGGTGCCCGCACGGCGGCCTGCACGGGGCGGCGGACCGACGCCTCGGCGTCGGGCGGCACGGTGGCCGAGAGGGGCTGCGTGATCAGCAGGCGCGGGATCAGCATCACGACACCCGTGCCACCGCGGGCGGACGACCGGAAGCTGACGGTCAGGCCGTACTTGTCGACCAGGCGTCCCACGACCGCCAGGCCCAGCCGGGTACCGGACAGCGTCCGCAGGTCGAGCGGCTCGGACACGAGATTGGTGGCGTGCTGCCGCTCGCGCGGGCGCATCCCCAGGCCACTGTCCTCGATCGTGATCACGACGCCGGCGTCCTCCTCGTCCACGTACACGTGGACCTCGGTGCCGTGCGCCGAGAACGTGGCGGCGTTGTCCATCAACTCGGCCAGCGCGTGCATCACGCCCTCGGCCGCGTACCCCGCGACGGCGACGGTGCTGGTGGAGTGCAGCCGGATGCGCCGGTAGGCGCTGATGCGGCCCATCGCGCCGCGCAGGACGCTCTCCATGACGATCGGCCGGGTCCATCGCCGCCCGGAACGGCCGCCGCTCAGCAGCGCGATGTTGTCCGCCAGCCGGCTCATCTGGGAGACGCGGTGGTCCAGGTCCAGCAGGTCGGCGAACACCTCGTGCTCGCCGTACTGCTCCTCCAGTTCGCGCAGCCGGGCGAGCAGGCTGGTGGCCTGTGCCTGCACCCGGGCCGCGGCCCCGGCGCACGCCGCCATCACGGCGGTGCCCCTGCGCTCGCTCTCGGAGAGCTGCCGCGCCGTCTCGCGCAGCAGGTCGCGTAGCGGGTCCTGCTCCGGCTGGCGTATCTCGGCCAACGCGGCGCTCACCGACATCCGGTCCGTCTGGATCCGCCGGAACAACTCCGGCAGCGTGTCGCCGATCAGCCGGGAGATCTCGCCCTCGGTCGCATCGCGGGACGCCTGGGTGACGGCGCGCTCGCGTTCGAGCAGTTCGAGCTCGTGCCCGGCCGCTCTGAGCAGGTGCCGCAGCGGGCCGTCCGGAGGCTGCGGTATCTGGGAGAGCGCGTCGGCGACCGAGGCGCCGTCCCGCACCTGACGTCCCAGCGAGGGCAGCGACTCCTCGGCCATTCGCAGTGTTTCCCGCTCCAGCCAGGTGAACCGCGCGCCGGCCCACTCGGCCTGCTCACGCAGCCGGCGACCGGTGCCGGAGTAGTGGACAATGGCCGCGACGGCGCCGGACAGGAGTGCGGCCGAGACCCCGCCGACGAGCGCCATCAGCTCTCTGGCCTCATAAGGGGCGGCGGATATCGCCCACAACCACGCGCAGGCCGTAATGATCATGGCGCCGAGAGAGGCGAGGGTCGCCAGTTCCCTCGGTGAAAACCTTCTCCGCGCCCGGTGGGGTACATCTACTGACATCGGCGTCCTCGGGGTGGCGGCAGAGCATGACAAGGCCGCGTCGAACCTGCTGTTCTCCCTGGTAGGCGGGACGGCCATGCGGTGCCGTTTCACAGCAGGGCGTGAACAGGCAGACACCGTAGCACCATGCCTACGACCAAGAACAGACAGTCACCCTCGAACCATGTGGTTCAGTTCTCATCAACCATGAGTCAACTCATCCATTGACTAATACTCACTTTTAGGACATTCATGGATTTATGATGATGATTTTCCCTAGTGCGGCAGCCGCCATTTGCTAGCTGAGCTGGGTGTATGCGGTGGATAGGCGGGCTCGATGGTGGAACCAGCGGGCGCGGGCTTGATGACGGCGGCGCCAGGCCAACCAGTGCACGGTGTGTTCCAGCGACACGGGCCGGGCGGTGACGGCGTTGAACAGTGTCTTGATCGCCGAAACGGTCAACGGGATCACGCCGGGGTCGGCCGGGGGTTGTTCGTCGGGACGCCCGGCCGCCTGCGCGACGGTCATCGACTGCCCCGCCAGCGTCAGGGTGGTCATCAGCGGTGCACACGCGACGACCAAGAAGGGATCGTGGGGCGGCAGACGGCTCCAGTGCCCTCGATGTGCCCTGACCCGTCCTGCCGGGATCGAACATGCAGGTAGACGGCTTGCGGGCCTCTAGTACATCGAGATGTGGACGTGGTCGTAGTGGTTGGCGGTGACTCCGCCGCGGTCGGACATCGTCCGCCAGCCAGGGTGGCCGAGGTTGTAGATGCGCTGCTGCCAGATCACGTACATCACGCCCAGCTTCGGCCCGTTCTTGATGGCCCAGGCGGCCAGGCTGTCGCCGAGCGCCTTCATCTCGGGGGAGGGCATGGCGCCGCCCGAGCTCATCATGAAGTCGCAGGCACGCCCGAGGGGGTGCTCGCCGCTGTTCTCCGCGCGGTAGCAGCCCACTGGAAACCGCAGGTCGAAGGTCTTGCCGACCTCGGTGCGCATGAGCCGCATGCGGGGGGTGATGTTGTCGGAGCCGGCGGGCAGCTCCGGCGCCCACGAACCGCCGGCCCGTCTGCCCGGGGCGATCGGGATGAGGGCGTCGAGCTTGTCCTTGATCTCGTCGATGAGGTCCTCGGCGTCCTCGCGCTGTGCGGCGACCTCGGCGGCCTGCGTCTTGAGCTGTCCGGTGAGCGTCTTGGCGGCGTCCGCGGCGCGTTGCCGTTCGGCGCGGACCTGCTCGAAGTGCTCGAGCCTGGCGGCCTGCTCCTCCTTGAGCTGGTAGTTCAGCGCGGCGGTGTTCATGTCGGGCAGCGCCATCGAGCTGTCGGTCTGGTAGCGCAGCCCGGCCATCTGCCGTACGGCGTCCCTGGCGGCCTCGTAATCGGCCTCCGCCTTGGCCAGCCGCCCGCGCGCGGCCTTCTCCTCGACCCGGGCGTCGGCGAGCGCGACCCGTTTGGCGTTGTAGTCGGCGATCAGCCGGTCGATCCTCTTCCGCAGGTCCGACAGCTCCTGCTTGAGCTGCTTCTCCGTCGGCTTGGGGTCGGCGGCGCCCGGGGCGGCCGCGCCGAACAGGAGGGCGGCGGAGGCGAGCACACCGACGGCCAGGGGGAACGCGCGGGGCAGAGCCCACTCCTCTCCACGTGCCTGCCGGGTTAGCTGACGGGTGCGGGCTGGAGGAGCCCGGGCAGGCGGCTGCCTTGACCCCAGATGCGTGGTTGGGTCCCCGGCTCCCGGGCGAGGCGCCCGGGATTAGGCGTACCGGCTGTGACAACCGGTGCGAGGGATACTACTGGTAAAGAAACTCCAGGTGCCACCCAAGTCGCAACCGTTCGGTGATCAAGCCGTGACCACCTCGCGGAGCATCCGGGCGGCCTCCTCCGGGAGCACGTCGTTGACGAACGCGCCCATCGCCGACTCCGAGCCGGCGAGGTACTTCAGCTTGTTCGGCGCACGCCGGATCGTGAAGAGCTGGAGGTGGAGATGGGCCAGGTCGCGCCGGTAGGTGACCGGGGCCTGGTGCCAGGCCGCGACGTACGGCATGACGACGCCGAACAGCCCGTCGAGGCGGCGCAGCACCTCGATGTAGAGCGGCGCGAAGGCGGCCCGTTCCTCGGGCGACAACGCGGGGATGTCGGGCACCCGGCGGTGCGGGTAGACGTGCACCTCGAACGGGTACCGCGCGGCGGCCGGGACGAAGGCCGTCCAGTGCTCGTTGGCGGCCACCACCCGGGGGCCCCTCCGCTCGGTGGCCAGGACTTCCGCGAACAGGTTGCCGCCCCGGTGACGGGCGGCGGCGTCCAGCATCTGGCGCGTACGCGGCGTGACGTACGGATAGGCGTAGATCTGCCCATGGGGGTGCGGCAGCGTGATGCCGATCTCGGCGCCGCGGTTCTCGAAGCAGAAGACCTGCTCCACTCCGGGCAGTGCGGACAGCTCGGCCGTACGGTCGGCCCACGCCTCGACGACCAGCTCGGCCTGCTCGTCGCTGAGGGAGCTGAACGACGCGTCGTGGTCGGAGGTGAAGCAGACGACCTCACAGCGCCCGATCCCCGGCCGCACCTCGCTCAGGCCGCCCACCTGCTCGTACGCCCCGGTGTTGAAGCTGAACGACGGGAACCGGTTCTCGAACACCGCCACCTCGTACAGCGAGGGGATCTCCGAGCCGGGATGGGCCGGGCAGAGCGGGCACTCCTCGGCGGACGGCAGGTGGGTGCGCGTCTGACGATGCCTGGCGACGGCCACCCACTCGTCCATCAGGGGGTCGTAGCGCAGCTCGGAGGCGAGCGGGCGCGGCGGCAGGTCCCTGGGGTCGGTGGCGCCGTGGTCGGCGTCGTCGCGCCGGTCGAAGTAGATCAGTTCGCGGCCGTCGGCGAGATGGGTGATGGTGCGCTTCACAGAGCGGTCTCCAACTTTCAGCGTGCGGTGTTCGGCGTCACAGTGCGGTCTCCAGCGCGGATTCCCCGGACGGATCGGCGAGGAGAAGTTCGCCGGCGTGCTCCGACAGCGCGGCGCGCGCCTCCTCCGGCAGGCCGACGTCGCTCACGACCACGTCGGCCTCGCCGAGGGCGGCGATCGTGCTGATGCCGATCGTCCCCCACTTGGTGTGGTCGGCCAGGACCACGAGCTGCTGGGCGGCCGTGATGAGGGCGCGGTCGGTCTCCGCCTCCAGCAGGTTGGGCGTGGTGTATCCCGCCCTGACGCTCATACCGTGGACGCCGAGCATGAGGGTGTCGACGTTCAGGGAGCGGACGGCCGCCACGGCCACCGGGCCGACCAGGGCGTCGGAGGGCGTGCGCACACCTCCCACCAGCACCACGGTCTGGTCGGGCCGCCCCGCCCGGTGGAAGACGTCGGCCACCTGCACCGAGTTGGTGATCACTGTCAGCTCGGGCACGTCCACCAGGTGGTGGGCGAGCGTCCAGGTCGTGGTCCCGGCCGACAGGGCGACGGAGCTGCCCGGCCGTACGAGCATGGCCGCCCGGCGGGCGATGGCCTCCTTCTCGGCCTGCTGCCGCACCGACTTGGCGGCGAAGCCCGGCTCCTCCGTCGAGCCGGTGCCGGTGGCGGTCGCCCCGCCGTGCACTTTGACGATCAGGCCGCGTTCCGCGAGGACCTCCAGGTCGCGGCGGATCGTCATGTCCGAGACCCCGAGGTCGCGTACGAGCTGCGCGACGCGCACCCCGCCGGTTCTGCGTACCCTCTCCAGGATCGCCTGCTGCCGTTGCTGGGCCAGCATCCACCACTCCTGTCAACAGATTCAAACAAATTATGCCCCACGCACGTGGGGACATGTTGAGTTGGGGTCCGGGTACTTGCCGGTCGCGGTGCAGGGGAGGACAGTGAGCGAAAGCCGTACTCGACGGAAGGCGGTCTTCATGGGCAGACGCGCGCGCAAGTCGAAGGCACGCAAGAAGAAGAAGGCCAACCACGGCAGGCGGCCCACGGGCCGGTAGAGGCCCGGCCTAGGGGTTCCTGCCCCAGGCGGCGAGCAGGTGAGTCTGCTGGTCGGCGCCGGCCGGGACGTCTCGCTCGTCCCCGATCACTCCCGCCTCGCGGTAGTCCTCCCGCGCCTTCTCGAACCATTCCGAGCAGGAGGCGACGAGCTCGGGGTCGAGCCTTTCCGGCCCCCCGATGGCACGTGCCAGATCCCAGGTGTGGATCAGCGCGTCCGCGAACAGTTCGGTGATGTACTCCTCGCCCGGCACGTCGCCGAAGGACAGGTGGGCGACGGTGGTCAGGGCGCCCTCGGCGTACACGGCCTGCACGGCGCCCTGCGCGGACGCCTCGAACGCCTTGACCGGGTCGTCGCCGAGCACGTCGCCCTCGAAGGCGTCTCCCACCTCCGCGACCCTGCGGCCGGACAGCAGCTCGGGGGCCCACAGGTTCTCGGACACGACGTGGTTGACCAGCCCGCGGACGTCCCAGTCGACGCAGGGAGTGGGCAACTCCCACTGTCCGCGGCGGACGAGATGGAGGCGGTCCCCGAAACCGTCCAGCGCCCTGCGGTACGCGTCACGGATATCGATCATGTCCCCTCCTCGCCACGAACTCCCCGTTCGAACGTAACTCTTCTCAACGATCAGTAATACACGCTCGCCGGGGAGGAACACCCGGGTCAAGGGAGGTGCTGCTCGACCCAGACGATCTTCCCGTACGGAGTGGGCCGGGTGCCCCAGCGGTAGGCGAACCGCTTGATCAGCTGGAGACCGCGGCCGGTGTCCTCGTCAGGGGTGGCCGTGCGCGGGGCGGGAGCGGCGGGCGAGCCGTCGGCGACCTCGACCACCAGCGTCCGCCCGCGCAGCAGCCGCAGCTCTATCGGCGGCCAGCCGTGCTTGAGCGCGTTGGTGACCAGCTCGCTCACGATGAGCTGGGTGGCGTCCACCAGGCCGCCCAGGCCCCACCTCTGCAGGGTGCCGCGGACGAAGCGGCGCGCGTGCGAGACGAACCGCGGGTCGGCCGGCAGCGGGCAGGTCGCGATCTCGTCCGGATCGAGATCGCGCACTTCGGCCACCAGCAGGGCGATGTCGTCACGCTCGTGGCTCGACCGTTGGCTGCTGATGATCACATCGCACATGTCCTCCAGGTCGTCGACCGGACCGGCGAGCAGGCGCCGCAGCCCCATGATCCCGGCGTCCAGGTCCCGCTCGCGGCTCTCCACCAGGCCGTCGGTGTAGAAGGCGAGCACGCTCCCGGACGGCAGGACCAGCTCGCACGACTCCAGTGGGTCGCTGCCGATGCCCAGCGGCAGGCCCGACGGCAGCTCGATGATCTCGGTCGAGCGGTCGGGGTGCAGCAGGATCGGGGGCACGTGCCCCGCACGGGCGAGCGCGCAATTGCGCGTCACCGGGTCGTAGACGGCGTAGATGCACGTCGCGATCTGGCTCGGGTCGAGGTCCTGGCTCATGAGGTTGAGCCGGAACAGCACCTCGTCGGGCGGCAGGTCGAGGCTCGCCAGCGTACGCGCGGCCGTGCGCAGCTGGCCCATGGTCGCCGCGGCCCTGGTCCCGTGCCCCATGACGTCGCCCACCACCAGGGCCGTACGGCAGCCGGGCAGGGCGATCACGTCATACCAGTCGCCACCGACGCCCATCAGGTCGCTGGCCGGCAGATAACGCGAGGCGATGTCCATCCCGAGCGCCTGTGGAAGTTCGACGGGCAGCAGGCTGCTCTGCAGGGTCAGCGCGGTTTTGCGCTCCGTGGTGTACAGCCGCGCGTTGTCGATGCACAGGGCGGCGCGGGCGGCCAGGTCCTCGGCCACCACCACGTCCTGCTCCTCGAACGGCAGGCTGCCGGGGCGCCGGGTGAAGACCACGCAGCCGAGGACCCGTCCCCGCGCACGCAGGGGCACCGCGAGGAACGAGCAGTCGGTCAGGAGCGAGGCGACCGCCTCCTCCCGGTCCAGGCTGGCGCCGATCAGCCGGGCGCTCTCCTTGTCCAGCGACGGGTACATCAGCGGCTTCCCGCCCGCCATGCACTGGGCCTGCGGGAGGATCGCCGGGTAGACCGTCGCCTCGTCGACCGGGAAGGCCTTCATCCAGGCCTCCGGATCGGCGCCGGCCACACCCAGGGCCACCCGGCGTACGAGGGTCGTCCCGTCCACCGGCCGGGGCGATAATTCGCCTTCCGACATGAGGCGGTCCTGCACCATCACGGCCGCCGCGTCGGCGAAGCGGGGGACCGACACGTCCACGAGCTCCCGGCTCGTTTCGGCCAGATCGAGCGTGCTGCCGATGCGCCGGCTCGCCTCGTTCAGGAAAGCCAGCCGCTCGTTGGCGGACGCGGCGCTGCTGCGGCGCCACTGCGCCCGGTTCCCCGGGGCGGGGTCCTTGATAACGCAGTTCCGGTTCAACGAATTCTCCGGAGAGAGCGGATGGTGTTCCAGAATCGTATGGAGCTGATACCGCGCATTTCAGCCGTTTGACATGAGTGCTCCGACAGGTATTACGGCACGATGGCGCAGCCGTACCCGCCGCTCAAGGGACGAAACGGGATATCGGTGAGCATGCGTCACATCAGACGGCGGGCAGGTGCGCGAGGGCCTCGTCGATCCGCTCCTGCGGGAGCGTGAAATCCTCCAGCCGACCGGCGAGACGGCTCTCGTAGGCGGGCAGGTCGAAATGGCCGTGTCCGCACAGGGACATCACGATGACCTTCTCCTCGCCCGACTCCGCGCACCGCAGCGCCTCCGCGATCGTCGCGGCCACCGCGTGGGCGGGTTCGGGGGCAGGCACGACCCCCTCGGCCCTGGCGAAGCGGATCCCCGCGTCGAAGCACTCGGTCTGCGTGACGGCCACGGCCTCCACCAGGCCCTGCGCGTACACGTGTGAGAGCAGCGGCGACATGCCGTGGTAGCGCAGCCCGCCGGCGTGGATCGGGTCGGGCACGAACGTGTGCCCCAGCGTGTGCATCTTCATCAGCGGCGTGAACCCCGCGGCGTCGCCGAAGTCGTAGGTGTACGTGCCCCGGGTCAGCGACGGGCAGGCGGCGGGCTCCACGGCGCGCAGCACCGGGTTCATCCGTCCCGCCAGCTTCTCGCGCAGGAAGGGGAAGGCCAGCCCGGCGAAGTTGGAGCCGCCGCCGGTGCAGCCGATCACCAGGTCGGGGGTCTCGCCGAGGGTGGCGAGCTGCTCCAGCGCCTCCTCGCCGATGACGGTCTGGTGCAGCAGGACGTGGTTGAGCACCGAGCCCAGGGCGTACCGCGTGTCGTCGTGCTGCCCGGCCACCTCGACGGCCTCGCTGATCGCGATGCCCAGCGACCCCGTGCAGTGCGGGTCCTCCGCCAGGATCCTGCTGCCCGCCGTGGTCACCGCCGACGGGCTGGCGTGCAGGGTGGCGCCGTAGACCTTCATCAGCGTGCGCCGGTACGGCTTCTGGTCGTACGACGCCCGGACCATCCAGATCTCGCAGGCCAGGCCGTACTGGGCGGAGGCGAACGCCAGCGCGGAGCCCCACTGGCCCGCGCCGGTCTCGGTGGTCAGCCTGCGCACGCCCTCCCGCGCGTTGTAGTACGCCTGAGGAACCGCCGTGTTGGGCTTGTGCGAGCCCGACGGGCTGCCGCCCTCGTACTTGTAGTAGATACGCGCGGGCGTGCCGAGGGCGCGCTCCAGGCGGCGTGCGCGGATGAGCGGCGTCGGCCGCCAGAGGCGGTAGACGTCGAGGACGCCGTCAGGGATCGGGACGAACCGCTCGCCCGACACCTCCTGCCCGATCAGTGCCTCCGGGAAGAGCGGGGCGAGGTCGTCGGGGCCGACCGGCTGCAGCGTCGCCGGATGGAGCACCGGCGGGGGCGGCGTGGGCAGGTCTGGGATGAGGTTGTACCAGTTCCGGGGGATCCGGGACTCGTCGAGAAGGACCCTGGTCGGCTCGCCCATGTCTTCCAGTGTCCGCGCCCCGGGGCCATCGGGAAAGGGCGTCGGCCCATGTGGCCGGACCCGGTCAGACGGCTGCGTCAGACCGTTCCCCCCGAGCGCCAGTAGACGCCCGCCTCCCGGGTGAGGAACCCCTCGTCCACCAGGTAGCGGCGCAGCGCGGCGTGGTCGTCGTGGAACGCCCGCAGCGCCACGTCGATCTCCTTCTCCTGGTAGCGCACGCCCACCTCGAACACCTGCGCGATGTAGTCGAGCACCATCAGCCGTTTGGCCCGCTTCACCGGTATGGAGACGAGCCGCCCGTCGACCAGGAACGCGTCCATCGGGTCGGCCGGCGTGGAGGGGACCGTGCGCAGCAGGTCGCGGAAGGTCTCGGGTCGCGCCCGCCAGCCGTCCTCCTCCCGTACGGCGAGGCCGCCCCTGGCCAGCCGGTCCAGAGCCTTGGCCGCCGCCTCCGGGGTCAGCCCGGTGACCTTGTCGAGCGGCTCGCCGGGACGCAGGACCAGTCCGGCGAGGACGCGAAGCGTGTCGTCCTGTCCGAGCAGCCCGAGCACGCGGGAGATGTGCTTGTCGATCACCTGTCCACGGTATTGGGTTGATGAGGACCGCGGAAAACCTGGAGGGCGCCGTGACCGCTCAACTGGACCACACGATCGTGCACAGCAGTGACCGCTTCGAGTCCGCCCGGTTCCTGACCGGGTTGCTCGGCGAGCCGGAGCCCGGCGCGTTCGGGCCGTTCGCCACGGTCCGGGTCGCCAACGGCGTGACGATCGACTACGCCGACTCGATCGTCGGCCGGGACCGGATCGTCATGCAGCACCTGGCGTTCCTCGTCTCCGAGGACGAGTTCGACGAGATCTGCGCCCGCATCGCCGAGCGGGGCCTGCCGTACTGGGGCGGGCCGCACCACCAGGAGCCGCAGCAGGTCAACCACCGCCATCACGGCCGCGGGGTGTACGTGGACGACCCCGACGGCCATGCCATCGAGTTCCTCACCCACCCGTACGTGGAGGAGGAGTGACTCTCACCGGCTCTGGGTCCGGCCCCGGTCGAGCACGGCGCGCCTGCGGGCGGCGAAGTCCTCGGGGGCGGCGATGGTGAGCCCGTCCCGGCCGGTCTCCAGTTCGGCCCGCAGGCCGTCGGCGCCGGTGCCGTCCCGCAGGAGGTCGTAGATCTCCCGGATCCTGCCCAGCGTCTGCGGCGTCGTCGTCGCGATGCTCCGCGCGAGCTCCACGGCCCGGGGCAGCAGCCGGTCGTGCGCGACGACCTCGTTCACCAGTCCGATGCGCAGCGCGAGGGGAGCGTCGACGAAGTCCCCGGTGAACGTCATCTGCCGGGCCCACGCCTGCCCGACCGCCTGGCTCAGCCGGGCGGTCATGCCCCAGGAGGGCACGATTCCGACGCGGGTGTGGGTGTCGGCGAACCGCGCCCGTTCGCTGGCGATCCTGAAGTCGCACGCGAGCGCGAACTCCAGGCCGCCGGTCACCGCGACGCCGTTGACCGCCCCGATCACGGGCACGGGGAAGTTCCGCAGCGGGAGGATCGAGTCGGGACGGCCGATCCTCACCCCCGCTTCCAGCTCACCGAGGTCCAGGCCGGCGCAGAAAGCGGGGCCGGCCCCGGTGAGGACCATCGCGCGCAGGTCAGGCTCGGCCGCGAGCCGCTCCAGCGTGTCGCGGAACTCCTCCAGCAGCGCCTTGGAGAGCGCGTTGTACTTGCGCGGACGGTTCAGCGTCACGACCGCGACGGCCTCGGCAGGCCGGTCGACGAGGACCAGGTCGCCCATGGTGCTCCTCAGGGTCCCGGGGGTACGGCGAGAACAGGTTATAGAAACGCGCAGGAGGCCCGGAGCCCGGCTGGTGCGGTCGGCGGCGGGGTGTCGTCGCCTCGATCCTGCGGGTGCGCGGGAGCGGACGAGGCCGCTCCCGCCTGCCGGAAGCGGCGTGAGAAATGCGTGAGAGCTGGTCGGGGCGACAGTGTTCTGGTTCAGGACATAGGAAACGGGTGTCTCGAGACATAGGAAACTCCGGCGGAGCGTGTCTCCGGAGATAGGAAACACGGAGAGCTAGGACCTGCGGGCGGTCGACAGTCGGCCCGTGTCGAAGGCCAGACTCATCATCACGGCGGTCGTCGTCGAGGGCCGCTCACAGGCAGAGGTCGCCCGCTCCTACGGCGTCTCCAAAGGCTGGGTGTCCAAGCTCGTTGCCCGCTACCGGCAGCAGGGCGAGGACGCCTTCGAGCCCCGATCCAGACGACCCAAGACCTCACCGACGGCGATCGACGCCGCCACCGTCGAACTGATCGTCCGCCTGCGCAAGGACCTGTCCGGCCAGGGCCTGGACGCCGGGCCGGACACGATCGCCTGGCACCTGCACCAGCATCACCAGGTCACCGTGTCCCGGGCGACGATCAGCCGCTACCTGACCCGCGCCGGGCTGGTCACCCCCGAGCCGAACAAGCGACCACGATCGTCCTACATCCGCTTCCAAGCCGAGCAGCCGAACGAGACCTGGCAGGCCGACTTCACCCACTACCGCCTGGCCGACGGCACCGACGCCGAGATCCTCACCTGGCTGGACGACCACTCCCGCTACGCCCTGTCGGTGACCGCCCACCCCCGTGTCACCGGCCCGATCGTGCGCGACACCTTCCGGCACGCGGTGGCCGCCCACGGCGTGCCCGCCTCCACCCTCACCGACAACGGCATGGTGTTCACCACCCGCCTGGCCGGCGGCCGCAGCGGCCGCAACGCCTTCGAACACGAACTGCGCCGCCTGCACGTCACCCAGAAGAACTCCACCCCCAACCACCCCACCACCTGCGGAAAAGTCGAACGCTTCCAGCAGACGATGAAGAGGTGGCTGCGCGCCCAGCCCGACCAGCCCGCCACCATCAGCGACTTACAGACTCTCCTCGACCGCTTCGTCGACGCCTACAACCACCACCGCCCCCACCGGTCGTTGCCCCACCGCGCCACGCCCGCCGCGGCCTACAACACCCGGCCCAAGGCCCAACCGGCCGGCAGCCGCGACGGCGACACCCACACCCGGGTCCGACACGACCGCGTCGACCACACCGGCGTCGTCACCCTGCGGATCGGCGACCGGCTCCACCACATCGGCATCGGACGAACCCACGCCCGAACCCACGTCATCCTGCTCGTCGACGATCTCCACATCCGCGTGGTCAACGCCACCACCGGAGAGCTCCTCCGCGAGCTGATCACCGACCCCACCCGCGACTACCAACCCCAGTACACAAAGAAACCCCCGAACCCGTAGGTTCGAGGGTTTCCGATGTCTTGCGACATCACATGGTCGGGGCGACAGGATTTGAACCTGCGACTTCTTGCTCCCAAAGCAAGCGCGCTACCAAGCTGCGCCACGCCCCGTCTCGTCGGGTACGCGTGCGCTCCGAGACTCCGGTACGCTTACGCCCTGACGACCGGATGAAGTCTAGACCAGATGGACACCGGGCGCGCGCGGACGTAGCTCAATGGTAGAGCCCCAGTCTTCCAAACTGGCTACGCGGGTTCGATTCCCGTCGTCCGCTCTGACCACAAAGGCCCAGGTCCGGGGGAGTGAGTCCCGGCTCTGGGCCTCGGTCTTTCACGGCCTCCGATTTCTCGCCGTTCCCGTCGCGTGCCCCCGGCACGACCGTGCCGGATCGGTCAGCTCGACGTGGGGCATCGGCCGCCGAGCTTGGACAGCTGACCGGAGAAGGCCTTCGCGTGCTTGAGTTCGTCTTTCGCCGTGTCCTTCAACACGCGCGCCGCCGCGGTGTCTCCGGCGGCCGAGGCCTGGCGCGCGTAATCGGGGTACATCTGCGTGCCTTCGTGCGTCTCCCCCTTGATCGTCGCGCACAGGTTGGCCGCGGTGTCCCGGACCGCGCCGGCCAGATTCGCCTCCTCGGCGAAGTGCTCGGTGCGCTCGACGGCGGCGGTGCGGTGGAACAGCTTGGCGAGCCTCGGCTGACCGGTCTCCCGGGCCTTGTCCCCATAGAGGGTGTACTTCGCGTAGGCGAAGGCTTCGCCCTTCATCGCCGTACGCAGGTTCTCCAGCGTCCGGTCCGACGAGACCCTGGGCTTGCCCGCCCGTATCTCGACCGGCTTGGCTCGTACGTCCGTTGGGATGACCGTGCCGGACGACGGATCGGTGATGGCCTTCGCCGCCTTGACGAACTTCGCATGGTGCGCGGCCTCGTCCTTGGCTATCTCGGAGAAGAGTCGGGCCGCCTGCCGGTCGCCGTCGGCCCTTGCCTGCTTGGCGAAGTTCTTGTACATCTTCGTCGCCTCGTAGGACTCGCCACTCATGCTGTCGCCGAGGTTCGTGGCGTTGTCGCCGACCAGGCCGATGAGTTTCGCCTGCTCGGTGAGGTGCTCGCGTAATTCCGTGTGCGCGGTGCGCCGGTACAGCGCCGCCGCTTCCGGCAGATTCTCCCTGTCCGCCTGCTTCGCGTACGCGCGGTATGTGACGTGCGCCAGTGCCTCGCCCTTCATCGCGTTCGTGACGTTGGTACGTGTCGACTGATCGACGTCGTCCCCGTGCGGAGCGGGCGCCGCCGAGGCGCTCGCGGCTCCCAAGGCGAGAAGCGTGACGGTGCCGGCAGCAGTGAGACCGGCTTTGCACCAGCCGAGACCTGAGGTTCCCATGCGACCCCCCGACGGGCATGTCCTCGCGACCATGAGTAGAGCCAGGTGAGAGGGGGGTCGAAATCCGGCATACCCGGTCACGGCGGGAGAATCTCCCCGGTTGTCCTGTGTCTGGCACGGACATCACAAAAACATGGCGCCCGGCGGCTGCGGGGCCGCTGGAGAACGTCAGTCCCCGGTGCGGAAGAGGGCCCAGACGGCCTTGCCGCCCTCGTCCAGCGCGTCCCAGCCCCAGGCCTGGCTGTAGGTCTCGACGATGTACAGGCCTCGTCCGTGCTCCGAGACGAAGTCGGGCTGCGCCGGCGACGGTGCCTGGTCACTCGGGTCCGAGACGGCGAGCAGCACGTGCGGCGCGATGCGCACGAGCGTCAGCGTTATCGGCGGGTCACCGCTGCGGTCCGCCGGACACAGAGCGTAACGAACAGCGTTCGTCACCAGTTCGCTCACCACGAGTGCCGCGTCGTCGCTCAGTTCCGACAGCCCCCACTCTCGTAGGGTCGTCCGGGTGACGTCACGTGCGGTCTTGACCGAATCGGCCTGCGGGGCCAGGGGGCACATCGTGGTATCGGACGGACCTGCCGCCCTCCGGAACCAGCCGAATCCCACGTCGCGGGTCAGCTGGCCGCCGGATTTGGGCTCGTCCGACATGGTTGCCCGTACCTCCCGCTGGCCTGAATCGATGACTGGTGCACATTTAGCCCAATATGCACCTAAGACATGATGGATCAGCGGCTCCTGCTGCTGCAAGACCCAAATGCACGTGCAGTTGTCATGTGCAGACGCACATGGCGGAAGTGCTGACTGTCAGGGACACGTAGATCAGACCTTGTCATCGGAGCCCGGAGTGGTGACACTGTGTGGGCTGGGGGTGTCGTACGGGTCGTCCCTTGGCGGCACACAGGGCCGAGGTGAGAGGGAGGCGCCGTGATACAGATCCAGGCTGGATCGGGTCCGACGGCTCTGCGCATCCTTCTCGGTTCCCAGCTCCGCAAGCTTCGTGAGAGCAAGGGCATCAGCCGTGACGAGGCCGGCCAGTGCATCCGGGCGTCCGAGTCGAAGATCAGCCGGATGGAGCTGGGCCGGGTCGGGTTCAAGGAACGCGATGTCGCCGACCTTCTCGCCCTCTACGGAGTGGAGGACGAGGAGACGCGCGATGTCGTGATGAACCTGGTCGAAAGGGCCAACGAGCCCGGCTGGTGGCACAGGTTCAACGACCTCCTGCCCTCGTGGTTCCAGGCGTACGTCGGCCTGGAGGAGGCGGCCGAGCGCATCCGCACCTACGAGGTGCAGTTCGTTCCCGGTCTGCTGCAGACCAAGGAGTACGCGCGCGCCGTCATCATGGCCGGCGCGGTCGGCGCGGCGCCGGAGGAGATCGCCAGGCGGGTGGACCTGCGGCTGGAACGTCAGCGCATCCTCGACGGCGGGAACAGCCCCAAGTTCTGGGCCGTGATCGACGAGGCCGCGCTGCGCCGCCCGATCGGCGGTGTCGACGTCATGCGGGGCCAGATCCAGCACCTCATCGACCTGATGAACCAGCCCAACGTGACGATTCAGGTCATCCCGTTCAGCTACGGAGGACACGCCGCCGAAGGCGGCGCCTTCAGCATCCTGCGGTTCGCCGACCCGGACCTGCCCGACATCGTGTACGTCGAGCAGCTCGCCAGCGCGCTTTACCTGGACAAACGGGAAGAGGTCGACCGCTACAGCGAGGTCATGGAACGCCTCTGCGCGGTCAGCACCACCCCCACGGAGACGGTGGACCTGCTACGGCAGATCATGGCCGACCTCTGATCAGTCGCTACCGGGCCTCATCTGCTCTAGACTGCCCTTGGCGTTGGACACCCGCCACAGTCGAGCATGCCCGGACAGGTCGCGTGCAGGCGAGACGGTGATCCTGCGCCTTTCACGTGGGCGCGGCGCGCGTTACTGTGCCGCGGTTGCCGTGCACGACGTGCCCGCGATCACCAGATGCTGGATCAAGGAGACCACCCCGTGAAGACCGCTGTCGAGGAGCTCAGCCCTACCCGGGTCAAGCTCACCGTCGAGGTGCCGTTCAAGGAGCTCGAGCCGAGCCTGCAGGCCGCGTACAAGAAGGTCGCGCAGCAGGTGCGCGTGCCCGGCTTCCGTCCTGGCAAGGTGCCGGCCCGGATCATCGAGCAGCGCTTCGGCCGCGCGGTGGTTCTCGAGGAGACCCTGAACGACGCCCTGCCCAAGCTGTACGGCCAGGCCGTTGACGAGACCGAGGTCTTCCCGGTCAGTCAGCCGGAGATCGAGGTCACCAAGATCGAGGACGGCGAGCAGGTCGAGTTCACCGCCGAGGTGGACATCCGCCCCGCCTTCGACGTCCCGGACTATCAGGGCGCCGAGATCGTGGTCGACGCCGCCGAGGTGACCGACGAGGACATCACCGCCCAGCTCGAGGCCCTGCGCCAGCGCTTCGCGACGCTGACCGGTGTCGAGCGGCCGGCTCAGAACGGCGACTTCGTCGTGATGGACCTGCGCGCCGAGATCGACGGCCGCAACCTCGAGGAGCAGCAGGCCGCCGACGTGTCCTACGAGGTCGGCGCGGGCTCGGTCCTGCAGGGCCTGGACGAGGCGCTGCAGGGCATGGCCGCGGGCGACGAGAAGACCTTCCGCACCACGCTCGTCGGTGGTGAGAACGCCGGCGAGGAGGCCGACGTGATCATCAACGTCAAGTCGGTCAAGGAGAAGGTGCTGCCCGAGCTGGACGACGAGTTCGCGCAGCTCGCCAGCGAGTTCGACACGCTCGACGAGCTCAAGGACAGCATCCGTGAGCAGGTTCGCCGCAACAAGCTGGTGGACCAGGTCGTGCAGAGCCGCGAGAAGGCCCTCGACGCGCTGCTGGACAGGATCGACATTCCGCTGCCCGAGAGCGCGCTCCAGACGGAGATCGACGCGCGCAAGCACAACCTCGAGCACCAGGTCGCCGAGAGCGGGCTGAGCCGTGAGGCGTACCTCCGTCTCCAGCAGACCACCGAGGAGGAGCTGTTCGCCGAGTACGAGGCGAACGCGGCCAAGGCGCTGAAGTCGGGCTTCGTGCTCGACAAGATCGTCAAGGCGGAGGAGATCGGCGTCAGCGAGCAGGAGCTGACCGACTTCGTGGTGCGCCGCGCCATGCAGATGGGTGTCGCGCCGAACACGCTGGCCCAGCACCTCGCCGACAACAACCAGCTCCCGCTGGCGATGATGGAGATCGTGCGCGAGAAGGCCAAGACCGTCATCGGGGACGCGGCCAAGGTGACCGACACCGCGGGCAACGAGGTGGACATCCAGGCCATCTACGCCGAGCTCAACCCCGAGCAGGAGGCCGTGGGCGTGGACGAGGCGGGCGAGGAGCCCGCCGACGAGACCAAGGAAAGCTGATCTCCGAGGCTCTCGCCTGACATCCGCCGCCGGCCTGCCATAGGGCGGGCCGGTGTGGCGGCAACGATGGAACCCCCGTCGCACTCGGGTGCGCCGGGGGTTTCCGGTTATATGCGGGCAAATCCCTGAAAATTTGTTTATTACCGTGGTCGGGGAGCAAGCGTACGGCCGTGACACATGTGTCTCGGCGGTCCGGCCACTGGCGGGAAACACGAGCGAAGCGGCGTGGATGCCCGTCGCGGGCCGGGCATGCGCCGACAGCGAACAGTACGGCGCACGGGCATGACCTGTCTGCGCCGCGCGTTAAGGTCACAAGCAAAGCCAATCGATTACGAGCATCGGAAGGTGACGCTGTGACCAGCCCGCCGACCTTCTTCCCGACCGGTGGTTCCGGCTTCGAGGCCCGGAGCCCGGAGGGTGGCCCCTCCCGCCTCGAGGACCAGCTCTACCAGCGCCTGCTGCGTGAGCGGATCGTGGTGCTCGGCACCCAGGTGAACGACGAGGTGGCCAACCGGCTGTGCGCTGAGCTCCTGCTCCTCGCCGCCGATGACCCCGACCGTGACATCTGGATGTACATCAACTCCCCTGGTGGCTCGGTAACCGCCGGCATGGCGATTTACGACATGATGGAGTACGTGCCGAACAACGTCTGCACGGTCGCCATGGGTCTGGCCGCCTCCATGGGGCAGTTCCTGCTCTGCGCCGGCGCCCGCGGCAAGCGGTACGCGCTTCCGCACGCCCGGATCATGATGCACCAGCCGTCCGGCGGCATCGGCGGCACCGCGGCCGACATCGCGATCCAGGCCGAGCAGATGCTCTACGTGAAGAAGACGCTCGCGGAGCGGATCGCCTACCACACCGGCCAGCCGCTCGAGCAGATCGAGCGCGACTCCGACCGGGACCGCTGGTTCACGGCCGAGGAGGCCAAGGACTACGGCTTCATCGACCACGTGGTGCGCAGCGCCCGCCAGGTGCCCTCCGAGGGCGCCGTCTCGTGACTGGAGCTTCCCAGATGAGTGAGCTGATCCGGCCGGGTGACATCAACGGCCGCTACGTCCTTCCCTCCTTCGTCGAGCGCACGTCGTACGGCGTCAAGGAGATGAACCCCTACAACAAGCTGTTCGAGGACCGCATCATCTTCCTCGGCGTCCAGATCGACGACGCTTCGGCGAACGACGTGATGGCGCAGCTGCTCACGTTGGAGTCGCTCGACCCGGACCGCGACATCAGCATGTACATCAACTCGCCGGGCGGCTCGTTCACCGCGATGACCGCGATCTACGACACCATGCAGTTCGTCCGGCCCGAGATCCAGACGGTCTGCCTGGGGCAGGCGGCCTCGGCCGCCGCGATCCTGCTGGCCGGCGGCACGCCGGGCAAGCGGTTCGCGCTGCCGAACGCCCGCGTGCTGATCCACCAGCCCTACACCGAGGGCGGCGGACAGGGCAGCGACATCGAGATCCAGGCTCGTGAGATCCTGCGGATGAGGTCGCTCCTGGAGGACCTCGTGGCGAAGCACTCGGGCAAGTCGCCCGACGAAGTTCGCAAGGACATCGAGCGCGACAAGATCCTCAGCGCCGAGGAGGCGAAGGCGTACGGGTTGGTGGACGACATCATCCCGTCGCGGAAGAAGCGTGCGGCGGCGGTCGCCGCTTCCTGATGAGGTTGCCGCACCGGAACGGTGCCCATTTGGGCACGTTCCGGTGCGACTCACCGCCAGGGGGCTCACTGAGGGCCCGAGAGACGGTAACGTCGAAACCTGAGCGGGATGACGTTTTCGCACCGGATCGCGATCAGCGGATCGCGCAGAGGGTGCGGACGGAAGCGACCGCGGCGGCAGGCGGTCCCACGCAAAGGAGTATCTGGGGTGGCACGCATCGGCGACGGGGGAGACCTGCTGAAGTGCTCGTTCTGCGGCAAGAGCCAAAAGCAGGTCAAGAAGCTCATCGCCGGACCAGGCGTCTACATCTGCGATGAGTGCATCGATCTCTGCAACGAGATCATCGAGGAGGAGCTGTCCGAGTCCTCCGAGCTCAAGTGGGACAACCTTCCCAAGCCCCGTGAGATCTACGAGTTCCTGGACGCGTACGTCATCGGGCAGGACAAGGCGAAGAAGGCCTTGTCGGTGGCTGTCTACAACCACTACAAGCGCGTCCAGTCCGGTGAACGGGGCCGCGACGACGGCCTGGAGCTGGCCAAGTCCAACATTCTGCTGCTCGGCCCCACCGGGTCGGGCAAGACCCTGCTCGCGCAGACGCTCGCCAAGATGCTCAACGTGCCGTTCGCCATCGCGGACGCGACCGCGCTGACCGAGGCGGGCTACGTCGGCGAGGACGTGGAGAACATCCTCCTCAAGCTGATCCAGGCCGCCGACTACGACGTCAAGAAGGCCGAGACCGGCATCATCTACATCGACGAGGTCGACAAGATCGCCCGCAAGAGCGAGAACCCGTCGATCACGCGGGACGTGTCGGGCGAGGGTGTGCAGCAGGCCCTGCTCAAGATCCTGGAAGGGACCACGGCGAGCGTGCCGCCGCAGGGCGGGCGCAAGCACCCCCATCAGGAGTTCATCCAGATCGACACCACGAACGTGCTGTTCATCTGCGGCGGCGCCTTCGCCGGCCTCGAGAAGATCATCGAATCCCGGGTCGGTAGGAAGGGCATCGGTTTCAACGCGATCATCCACTCCAAGGAGGAGATGGACTCCTCCGACATCTTCTCGGACGTCATGCCGGAAGACCTGCTCAAGTTCGGCATGATCCCCGAGTTCGTCGGCCGGCTGCCGGTGATCACGTCGGTGCACAACCTCGACAGGAGTGCGCTGATCCAGATCCTCACCGAGCCGCGCAACGCGCTCGTCAAGCAGTACCGGCGCCTGCTCGAGCTGGACAACGTCGAGCTGGAGTTCACCGACGACGCGCTGGAGGCCATCGCCGACCAGGCCATCCTGCGCGGCACCGGCGCCCGCGGCCTGCGCGCCATCATGGAGGAAGTCCTCCAGTCCGTGATGTACGAGGTGCCCTCCCGCCAGGACGTGGCCCGCGTCGTCATCACCCGCGAGGCCGTGCTGGAGCACGTGAACCCGACCCTCGTGCCGCGCGACCAGCTGCAGGCCAAGCAGCAGCGGACTCCGAGGGAGAAGTCGGCCTGACAGGCCACTCTCCGGCCGTGTTGTTGTCCACAGGGTGTGCGGCGACGGCTCGGGTGGCGTCCGGACGTCCCTAGAATTGGGCAGCGTGACTACGTCTGAGCTGCCCACCCAGTACGCCCCCGCCGATGTCGAGACCCGGAGCTACGAGCGCTGGGTATCGGCGGGCTACTTCACCGCGGACCCGGGCAGCGGGCGCGAGCCGTACAGCATCGTGCTTCCTCCGCCCAACGTGACCGGGTCGCTCCACGTGGGCCACGCGCTCGACCACTCGATCCAGGACGCGCTCACCCGGCGGGCCCGGATGCGGGGGATGGAGACGCTGTGGCTGCCCGGCATGGACCACGCCGGCATCGCCACCCAGAACGTCGTGGAGCGCGAGATCGCCAAGGACGGCCTGTCCCGCCACGACTTCGGTCGCGAGGCGTTCGTCGAGCGCGTCTGGCAGTGGAAGGAGGAGTCCGGCGGCCGGATCCTCGGCCAGATGAAGAAGCTCGGCGACGGCGTGGACTGGTCCCGCGAGCGCTTCACGATGGACGAGGGGCTCTCCCGGGCCGTCCAGACGATCTTCAAGAAGCTGTTCGACGACGGGCTCATCTACCGCGCCGAGCGGATCATCAACTGGTGCCCCCGCTGCCTGACCGCTCTGTCCGACATCGAGGTCGAGCACAGCGACGACGACGGCGAGCTCGTCTCGATCCGATACGGCTCGGATGACGAGGAGATCGTCGTCGCCACGACCCGTGCGGAGACCATGCTCGGCGACACCGCGGTCGCCGTTCACCCCGCCGACGAGCGCTACGCGCACCTGGTCGGCAAGTACGTCGAGGTCCCGCTCACCGGGCGGCGCATCCCGATCGTCGCGGACGAGCACGTGGATCCCTCGTTCGGCACCGGCGCGGTCAAGGTCACCCCCGCGCACGACCCGAACGACTTCGAGATCGGGCGTCGCCACTCGCTGGAGTCGCTCGTCATCATGGACGAGCGCGGCATCATCACCGCCCATGGGCCCTTCCAGGGCCTCGACAGGTTCGAGGCACGGCCCGCCGTCGTGGCCGCGCTGCGCGAGCAGGGTCGCATCGTCGCCGAGAAGCGCCCGTACGTGCACTCGGTCGGCCACTGCTCCCGATGCAAGACCGTGGTCGAGCCGCGGCTCTCGCTGCAGTGGTTCGTGAACGTCACACCGCTGGCCAAGGCCGCCGGCGACGCGGTGCGCGACGGCCGCACCCGCATCCATCCGCCGGAGCTGGCCAAGCGCTACTTCGACTGGGTCGACGACATGCACGACTGGTGCATCTCCCGCCAGCTGTGGTGGGGCCACCGGATCCCCGTCTGGTACGGCCCGGACGGCGACATGGTCTGCGTGGGTCCCGACGAGGAGCCGCCGGCCGGTTACGAGCAGGACCAGGACGTCCTCGACACGTGGTTCTCCTCGGGACTGTGGCCGTTCTCCACGCTGGGCTGGCCCGACGCCACGCCCGAGCTGGCCCGCTTCTATCCGACGACCGTCCTGGTCACCGGCTACGACATCCTGTTCTTCTGGGTGGCCCGGATGATGATGTTCGGGTTGTACGCGATGGACGGCCAGCCGCCGTTCCGTACTGTGGCGCTGCACGGCATGGTGCGCGACCAGTTCGGCAAGAAGATGTCGAAGTCGTTCGGCAACGTCGTCGACCCGCTCGACTGGATCGAGCGATACGGCGCGGACGCCACACGCTTCACGCTGCTCCGCGGTGCCAACCCCGGCTCCGACGTGGCGATCAGCGAGGACTGGGCGGCCGGATCCCGCAACTTCTGCAACAAGATCTGGAACGCCACCCGGTTCGCCTTGATGAACGGGGCCGTCTCCGACGGCCTGCCCGATGACCTCACCGCGGCCGACCGGTGGATCCTGTCCCGGCTGCAGGAGGTCGTCGCGAGTGTCGACGCGGCCTTCGAGGAGTTCGAGTTCGCGAAGGCCTCGGACGCCCTCTACCACTTCGCCTGGGACGAGGTCTTCGACTGGTACGTCGAACTGGCCAAGGTGCAGTTCGCCGAGGGCGGTGCGGTGGCCGAGAACACCAAGCGCGTGCTGGGGCACGTCCTCGACGCGCTGCTGCGGCTGCTTCACCCGCTCGTGCCGTTCGTGACCGAAGAACTGTGGCGTGCCCTGACCGGCAGGGAGTCGATCGTCGTCGCTCCCTGGCCATCGGTGTCGCCAGACCTGCTCGACTCCGCGGCCGAGCAGGAGATCGTGTCGCTGCAGAACCTCGTGACGGAGGTGCGCAGGTTCCGATCCGACCAGGGGCTGAAGCCCGGCCAGCGCGTTGCCGCGCGACTGTCCCTGTCCGGTACGGCTCTCGCGGCCCATGAGGACGCGATCCGGGTCCTGCTGCGCCTGGACGAGCCGGCGGACACCTTCGATCCGACAGCCCGGCTCACCGTCGGCACGGTGCTCGTGGAGATCGACACGGCCGGCGCCATCGACGTCGTCGCCGAGCGGAAGCGGCTGGAGAAGGACCTGGCCGTGGCGCGCAAGGAGCAGGCGCAGGTCACGGCGAAGCTCGGCAACGAGCAGTTCATGGCCAAGGCCCCCGAGGACGTCGTGGCGAAGGTACGCCGGCGTGCCGAGCAGGCCGCCGAGGACATCTCTCGTCTCGAGGCCCAGCTCGCCGCCCTGCCGGCATAGGTGTGCCAGATGAGGTTTGGGAGTGCTGGAGACGGGGCAGGACAGTGAAGTTGCCTAAGTTGTCTCCAGCACCTCCCAACCGGTGCTAGTCTTTCTCTCGCGCTGAGGGTCCGGCGAGTCGGAACACCCCAAGGGGTTCCGGTTGTTAGGCTCTCGGTCACTCCCTCCCTCTGATCCGATCTCGGATGTCTCGTCTCGATTCGACGAGGTGTCGGGGATCAGGTAAGTTCGAGGGGTTGCCCCGGAAACGGGGTAGCCGAAATTCTTGGCGAAAAACGGAATTCGAAGCAAATCGAGTTGATTTGACACGAATAACCGGACTCGCCAGAATAGAGGCAGAACGAAGCGAAACGCCCCGGAGTGCAGGGCCTGGTAACGGGTTCTGGGTGATGGTGGTCGCGTCCGTTTCTTGAGAACTCAACAGTGTGCTAAAAGCCAGTGCATGAAATCATGCATGACCCCGTCATGACAGCACTTCGGTGTTGGTGACGGATTCCTTTGA
>NZ_JABBXA010000018.1 GCF_014161445.1 Microbispora sp. H13382 | reverse complement strand
GCCCGCGTCGCCCAGCGCATCCTCGCGCTGACCGCCGCCATCTGGCACAACCGCGCCACCAACCAGCCCATCACCCGATCACTGATCGCCTACGACCACTGACCGGGCTTAGGACTTACTCGTCTAGCGCATAAGTCTCTATCACCGATAGAGAAACTCTATCACTGATAGAGTGCGGGGGGGAGGTGCCGGAATTGGCTCTGGACAAGCAGCGGATCATCGCCGAAGCCGTCGCGCTACTGGACGCCGAGGGTCTCGACGGCGTGACCACGCGCAAACTGGCCGCCCGGCTCGGCGTACGGTCGCCGACCCTTTACTGGCACATCCCGAACAAGGCGGCCCTGGTCACCGCGATCGCCGAGGCGATCCTGGAGCAGCAGTTCCCCGAGCCGGCGTCGCCCGCGCCGGAGGAGCGCTGGCAGGACTGGCTGATCGGCCTGGCCGAGCGGCTGCGCCGCGCGCTGCTGGCCCACCCGGACGGAGCCCGGATCATCGCGGCCTCTCAACTGTCCCTCAAGATGGCCGCCATCTCCGAACTGGCGATGAGCACGCTGGTCGGGCGGGGCATCCCCTTGCGGCAGGCTCGCCTGATCGTGTTGACGGTGTTGCGCTTCACCGTCGGCTACGTCCTGGAGGAACAGGCCGGCCGCCCCGACACGGACGCCCTGGACGGCTTCGACATGGCCGCCTACGCCGCGGCGTACCCCACCGTGATGGCCGGCGTGACAGAGTACTTCCAGCCTGGCCGCACCGTCGACGATCTGTTCCGCGATTGTCTGGAACAGATCATCCATGGTCCTGCCGCGCAGTCCGGCCCCTGGTCCTGACCGGTCAGCCGCTCCATAGGCGAGGGTTCTCGGTGTCACGACCAACACCGCGATCGAGCCGAGACGCCAGTCGGATACTCCTGCGTTATCGCAGTTCAGACATTGCTGCCGGGACCCCAACGGGTCCCGGCAGGATCGAACCGTACGCCGAGAGGAAAGAATGAACATTCGCCTGGGTGGCGTGGTGATCGACGCCAACGACCTCGACGGGCTCGCCGACTTCTGGAGCCGGCTCTTGGAACGGGACGTCACCCGTCGCGAGAACGACTGGGTCAGTCTCGGTCCCGACCTGGCCCTGCAACGGGTCCCCGAACCCAGAACCGCGAAGAACAGGATCCATCTGGACCTGGTCACCGATGACTTTCCCGGCGCGGTCGCCCGCGCCGCCGCGCTCGGAGCCACCCCCGTGGGGGAGATGCACGAGAACCTCTGGCAGGTCTGGCGAGACCCCGAAGGCAACGAGTTCTGCCTCTGCGTGTCCTGAGCGGTGGCGCGGCTTCACACCGATTCACACCGCCTTTCGCCGGTCCGGGGCGACGGGCTCGGGCCGGATCGGCTCGGCTCGGCGTGACAGGCGCCCGAGGCGCGGAAGGGTTCGGACAGCTGCGGCAGATAGGCGGTGGGGTAGTCCGGTCTGGCGGCCATGCCGAGCAGCTCGGAGGAGAAACGGCGGGCGGGGTCGTAGGAGAAGGTGCCGAGCAGGTGGTCCCAGACGAGGGTGAACAGGCCGAAGTTGACATCCCCTGCGCCGGCCCACTTGAGGTGGTGGAAACGATGGCCCTCGTTCAGAGCCAGCACGTACCTGGCCGCTCCGACGCGGTAGTCGACGTTGGAATGCTGCAGCAGCAACTGGACCGCCACGGCCAGCGCCAGCGCGGAGGCCACCTCGACCGGCAGGCCGACCAGCAGCAACGGGGCGACTCCGGCGATCATCTCCACGGTCTGATGCAGGGGGTGCTTCATCAGCCCGTTGAGGCCGTAGAACCGTCTCACCGAATGGTGGACGGCGTGGAAGCGCCACAGCACGCCGACCTTGTGACTGGCGTAGTGGACCAGGGTGATCCCCAGATCGGCGACCAGCACGGCGGCCGTCACCTGCACGACGAAGGGCCAGGAACGCGGCCACAGCTCGACGACGGTGACGTGGGCGGCCAGCAGCGGAATGGCGGCCACGCTGACGAGCAGCAGGCTCTCGTTGACGAAGGCGTGGACGGCGTCGCGCCGCCCGTCCCCGGCCAGCGGGGCGTTCCAGTCGTCCTCGTACGGCAGCAGGCGTTCGGCGGCGAACGAGCAGCCGACGGCCAGGAGCAGCAGGCCGAGCAGCCAGAGCTCGCCGGCGGCGGCCAGGGCGACGCCGGCGCCGTCGACCCCGAGGAGCATGAACGGCACGTAGCCGTAGCGGATCACGGCCCGGTTCACGGTCCGCACGGTGCGATTCATGCCGTCCAGGCTGGGGGAGACGCGGCCCGGCGGGCTTGGACGGATCCGCTGACCTCGTTCAGGGCGTGGGCGGGGACAGGGCGGCGAGCAGGTGGGAGGGGGCCAACCCGAACATCTCCCTGGTGACGCGGGTCAGGTGGGAGCTGTCGGCGAAGCCGGCCCCGTGCGCGGCCTGGGTGAGGCTCGCCCCGCCGGCCGCCAGTTCCACGGCGCGGCGCAGCCGGGCCCAGCGCAGGTACGGAGGGAACGGCAGGGCGAGCTCGGCGGAGAACAGGTGACCCAGACGGCTGGCCGAGATCCCGGCCGCGGCGGCCAGGTCGGTGAGCCGGACCGGGCCGTGCAACAGCTCCGGCAGCACCCGCAGGGCGTGCTGCAGCGCCGGGTGCCGAGCGCCGGCGGGTGCGCTCCAGCCACGGACCAGCGCGGCCGGGTCGGGCGCCACGCCGGGGACCGGGGGCGGGAGCAGTGTGCGGGCGGCGGCCGTCCACCGATCGAGGCGGTCGTGGTCCGGGCCGCTCAGGCAGGCGGTGAGACGGCGGCCGGCGCCACCGGCGGGGTCGAGATAGATCATGGTGGCGCGCGCGTCCGGCCCGGCGCGCAGGGCGTGCCGGACGCGGGCGGGGATGATCGCGGCCTTCACCGGGCCGCGGGCCTGATGAGGGTCGGTCAGCTCCACCACACCGCCGGTGACGATCAGGACCTGCGCGGCGGCGTGGGCGTGCGGCTCGGCGGCGCCCGCCACCCCGGTGTAGGCCAGCCAGCCCGGCCGCAGCAGAGTCGTGCCCCGCCACCCGCCGTCCGCGATCGTCGGATCGGGGTCGTCGTCGCTCCCCGTGGTGGGGCTCCGGCGGCCCGATCCGGTGCGGCGGTCAGCCCGCGCCATGAGGGGCCGACGCCGCGTGGGCGAGCAGCCCGTCGACGAGCGCGCGCAGGCCCTGGGGGTAGGTGTCCCGTGCCGCGAGCGCGGGCCATTGGTCGCCGATGGCGGCCAGGTGAGGCACCCGGGACGCGTCGAGGCCGCTGAACAGGGCCTCACGGTGGCGTTCGCCGCCGGCCGGCCGGCGGGCGGAGTGGGCGCGGACGAGGATCTCCCCGACGGTGTAGTACCAGATGCCGCGGAAGAGGTCGACGGCCTGTACGGGCGTGCATCCGTGGTCGTGGGCTCCGGCCACGATGGCTTCGACCATCCACAGCGCCGACTCGTCCAGCAGGCCGACGAAACCGTCGGAGGTGAGGACCTCCGCCGCCCACGGCCAGGCCGCGAGGGCGTCGTGCAGGGCGATGGCGGCGGCGACGACGCGCTCGCGCGGCTCGTCGGGCAGCCGGGGGCGTTCGAGCTGGTCGGCGTAGTGATTCAGCAGCAGGACCAGCAGGTCGTCCTTGTCCCGGATGTGGTGGTAGAGGGTCGTCGCCCCTATGCCGAGTTCGGCGGCCAGCCTCCGGATGGTCAGCTTCTCCCAGCCGTCCCGGTCGATGAGCCGGCGGGCCGCCGCCACGATCTGCGTACGGGAGGTCAGGGGTGGCCGGCCGGTGCGGCCGTGCGCTGCGGGCGGTCGGGGCATTGCCCCATCATGCCGTCCCGCCGTCCCCGGTCGCGAAACAGAGTGCGGTTCCGCCCACGGGGTTCCCCGCGGCCCGTCCGGATGCTACTTTCGGAACGTGTTCCAAAAGTCGGCCGGCCACACAGAGAGTGGAGCCCGCGATGACGCATAGCCCGACCGCCCGGCCAGGGCACACCCTCACCGCGGTGGCCGTCGTGCAGTTCATGGTGTCGCTGGACCTGTCGGTCGTGAACGTCGGACTCCCGCAGATCGCCGCCGGCCTCGGCTTCAGCGCAGTGGGCCTGACCTGGGTGATCCACGCCTACGCCCTCACCTTCGGAGGCCTGCTCCTGCTGGGCGGCAAGGCCGCCGACCGGTACGGCCGCAGACGCGTCCTGCTGCTCGGCCTCACCCTGTTCGGCCTCGCCTCACTGTTCGGCGGCTTCGCCCAGGAACCCGGCCACCTCGTCGCCGCCCGCGCGGCACAGGGCATCGGGGCCGCCGCACTGGCCCCGGCCGCGCTCGCGCTGCTGACCGCGACGTTTCCCGCGGGCAGGGCCCGCATCCGGGCCTTCGGCGTATGGAGCGCGATGAACGCCGCCGGAGGCGCCCTCGGCGTCCTCATCGGCGGCCTGCTCACCGAGTACGCCGGCTGGCGGTGGGTCATGTTCGTCAACGTGCCGATGGCCGCGTGCGCGCTGACCCTGACCTGGCGAGCCGACCCCGGCCCGCCTCCCGCCCCCGGCGGCCGCCCAGACGTGCTCGGCGCCGTCCTGGCCACCGCGGGCATGACCCTGCTGGTGTTCGGCATCGTCCGCACCGACCACTACTCGTGGACCTCGCCGGTCACCCTGACCACCCTCGGAGTCGCCGCCGCACTGCTGGCCTCCTTCCTCCACGTCGAACGGACCACCGCCCGCGAACCGCTGATCCGGCTCGGCCTGTTCGCCAACCGCTCGGTCGCCGGCGCGAACGCCTACAACCTCCTGGTCGGCGCGGCCATGGCCTCGGCCTTCTACTTCGTGTCCCTCTACCTCCAGCGAGTCCTCGGGACCGGGCCCGCACTGACCGGGGTCATGTTCCTGCCGTTCGCCCTCGGAGTGGTCGCCGGCTCCGTACTCGCCGTCAAACTCGGCTACCGCCTGGCCCCCCGCACCCTCCTGGTCGCCGGCGGGCTCCTCACCGCGACCGGGTTCGCCTGGTTCGGCCTGATCAGCCCTGACGGGACCTTCACCACCGACGTCCTGGGCCCCTCCATCGTCGCCGGCGTCGGCTTCGGGCTCTGCCTCGCACCGGTCGTCTCCACCGCCACCGCCGGCGTCGCACCCCACGAGACCGGCACCGCCTCGGGCCTGCTCAACAGCTCACGCCAGATCGGCGCCTCACTCGGACTCGCCGCCCTCGGCACCGTCGCCCACGCCCGCACCGGACAGACCGCCACACCCGAGGCCCTCAGCGACGGATACGCCCTCGGCCTGATCCTCGGCGCCGCGCTCCTGGTCGCCGCCGTCCTCATCGCCCTCACCGTCCTGCGCCGCACCGGCCCCCCGGCACAGGCCGAGCACACCGCAGACCCCGACCCGCTGCCCGCCCGGGACTGACCGGGACAGACCGGGACAGACAGACCGACGGGGGACCGGAGGTCCGGCCGCGCTCACGGGAACGGGGACCGCGTGACCGGTGGGCCGCTCGCCGCTTTGGCGAAACGGCCGGCCAGCCGCGCGAAGGCATCCCTGAGCTCGGCCGGACCGACCACCTCGATGTCGGCGTCGAACCTGCCGATGTCGGCGGCCAGGCCCGCCCACGACCACGACCCCAAGACGAGCCGGCAACGGCCCGGGGCGAGTTCCTCGACCACCCCGTCTCGGGCGTACAGGGACACGGAGGCGGCGGGCAGCCCGAGGATCACCTCGCCCCGGCAGGGCCACTCGCCAGAGCCGCCAGAGCCCCGGAACCGCGCGGACACGAAGGCGGCCACATCACCCCCGGGCAGCTCGCGCGGGGTGAAGCGCGGCCCGGCGGGGGAACGCGGGGTGATCCGGTCGGCGCGGAAGGTCCGCCAGTCCTCACGGTCGAGATCCCAGGCGACGAGATACCAGCGCCCGCCCCGGGCCACCAGATGATGAGGCTCCACCCGGCGCGGTGGCCTCAGCACACCGCCGTCGTCCACCCCCGCCTGGGCCGCGTAGTCGAAGCGCAGCACCTCACCGGCATGGACGGCGGCGCTGAGCGCCATGAGCACGCTGCCGTCGACCCGTACGTCCGGCCGCTCGACGGCGGTGATCTGGAGCGTGTCGATCCGGCGGCGCAGCCGCGCGGGCATCACCTGCCGGACCGTGTTCAGCGCCCGCGCCGCGGCCTCCCCGATGCCGGCGCCCGTAATGGTGGCTGTCTGGAGGGCCACGGCGAGAGCCACGGCCTGGTCGTCGTCGAACAGCAGCGGAGGCATCTGCGAACCGGCGTCGAGCCGATATCCGCCGTCGGGCCCCTTGACGGTCGCGATCGGATAACCGAGCTCGCGCAGACGATCGACGTCACGGCGGACCGTGCGCGCGCTGATCCGCAGCCGCTCGGCCAGGTCCTCGCCCGGCCAGTGACGACGGGTCTGCAGCAGCGACAGAAGCGCGAGCAGCCGCGCGGACGTCTTAGGCACGAGACCCATCCTCCTCCAGGTAGAGGACACACCCTGTCCTCTACCCATGGAAATGTGAGGTCGTCGACGCCGGCCGAGGCCGAACCGCGGCAGCGACGCATGCCCGGCCGCTTCCGGCACGGGCCCGTCCGGCGCTTGTCCGAGTGATCCAAGGCGAGGAGCCATCATGTCCATCACCACCACGACCCACCTGAACTTCCGCGGCGACGCCCGCGCAGCGCTCGACTTCTACCACTCCGTCTTCGGCGGCAACATCGTCGCCGTCACCTACAAGGACGCGGGCGACGCGCAGAATCCGGACGAGGCGGACTGGGTGATGTGGGGCCAGGTGACCGCGGACAACGGCTTCCACCTCATGGCCTACGACGTGCCCTCCCACACACCGTGGAACCCGGGCGAGAACGCCGTCTTCGTCTCCGTACGCGGCGACGACACCGACGAGATCACCGCCCTCTGGGACAAGCTGACCATCGGCTCGACCGTCGTGCGGCCGCTGGAGCCCGCGCAGTGGGCGCCGCTCTACGGCATGCTCAAGGACCGCTTCGGCGTCGTCTGGGTCCTCGACGTCGCGGCACGGTACGACGGCTGAGCACGACGGCTGAGCTCCCCCCGCGGAGGGGGTGCGGCGGGCATCCGCCTGAACGCCGCCGCACCCCCTCCGCCTTCGAAGCGAAGAGGAATCGCATCACTGTGAGAACGCACGAGCCGGGGCGGCCCGGCATCGAGGTCAGCGCCTACTGCCCGGGCACCAGGATGTCCGGCCCAGTGGGCAACCCCGACCACGACGACCGCATCCGCATGACCCACCAAGCGCTGCACGCCGGAACCGCGCCGGCGCTGCGCGCGGCCTGACACCATGACGGTCCTCGACAGCCGCGCACTGAACCGTGCCACGCTCGCCCGGCAGTTCCTCCTGGACCGCACCGGCACACCGGTCCTCGATGTCGTCGCACACCTGGGCGGCATGCAGGCACAGGAACCGCAGGAGCCGTTCGTCGGCCTGTGGTCGCGGGTGCGCGCCTTCCACCCCGCGGCCCTGGACGGTCTGCTGACCGGACGCCACGTGGTACGCACCCACCTGATGCGCCGCACCGTCCACCTCGTCACCGCCGACGACGCACTGGCCTGGCGCGCCCGGCACGACACTATGCTGCGCCAGCGGGTGCTGACCACCTACCGCCGCGAACTCGCCGGGCTCGACCCGGACGAGGTGGCGGCGGCCGGCCGGGAGGTCATGGCCGACGGACGACCCCGCACGATGGCCGAACTCGTCGACGCGCTCGCCGACCGCTGGCCCGCGCCGCCGCGCCGGGCACTGGGTGAGCTGCTCGTCGCCGCGCTCATCCCGATGGCCCAGCTGCCCCCGCGCGGCCTGTGGCGCACCGGAGCAGGGGTACGCAACGTTCCCCTCGCGACATGGCTGGGACGCGACGTCGCCCCGCTCCGCCCGGACGGACCCGACCAGGCCGGCCAGGCGCTGGTCCGCCGCTATCTGGCCGCGTACGGGCCCGCCGCGTCCGCCGACCTGCGCGCCTGGTGCGGCCTGGCCGGGCTGCCCGCCGCGGTACAAGCCATACGCGGAGAACTCATCGCCTTCCGGGACGAACGCGGGCGGCAACTGCTGGACCTGCCCGACGCGCCGCGTCCCGACCCCGGCACCCCCGCGCCCGTGCGCTTCCTACCGGCGTTCGACAACGCGCTCCTCGGCTATCACGACCGCAGCCGCATCGTCGACGACGACCACCGCGGCCTGTCGGTCGCCGGCGCCCGCGTCGTCCTGGTGGACGGCCGGGTCGCCGCGACCTGGAACGTCACAAGCGGCACCGTCGTCGTCACCCCGCTGCGCCGTCTGTCCCGATCCGAGCGCGCCGCCGTGACCGAGGAGGGGTGGTCACTGGCGTTGTTCCTGTCGGACGGCGACAGCGACCGCGTGCAGATCGACCCGTCTTCCGCCTGAGCGCGAGACACCGCCGTGGGCGTGGGGGAGTCGCGCCGTCAGCCGCACCCTCAGTCACACAGGACCCGGGCCAGGCGCCGGGAGGCGAACCAGACCCCCGCGCCGGCCAGCGCCGCCAGGTAGGCCACGTGCCCCAGCAGCCCCCACCCCGGCACGCCCATGCACAGGCCACGCACCAGCTCCACCGCGTGATACAGCGGCGTGAGCTGGACCAGCACCTCGACCGCGGCCGGATAATCCCGCACGGGGGAGAACGTCCCGGAGAACAGGAACAACGCGAACTGCCCGGTCCCCATCAGGTCGAAATCCTGCCAGCCCCGCATCAGCGTGCTGATCGCCATCCCCAGCCCGCCGAAGGCCAGCCCCACCAGCACCGTCGCGGGAAACGCGGCCAACGCCCAGCCGGGCTCCGTCAGCCCCATCGCGACCATCACGACCAGGAAGATCCCGGTGTAGAGCGAACCCCGCACGATCGACCAGACCAGCTCACCGAACGCGATCTCGATGGGCCGCACCGGCGTCGCCAGCACCGCCTCGAACGTCTTCATGTACTTCAACTTGAAGAAAAAATTGAACGTCGTCTCGGCCAGCGCCCCCGACATCGCCGACACCGCCAGCATCGCCGGCGCGACGAACGCCGCGTACGACATGGTCCGCCCGTCCACCGTCAGATCACCGATCAGCGCACCGACCCCGACACCGATCGACAGCAGATACAGCAGCGGCTCGAAGAAGCCCGACACCAGGATGATCCAGTACGACGGCCCGGAGCGCAGCGCCCCCACGTTGCGGCCGATGACGGCGCCCACCCGGCCTGGGGAGACCCGGGACGCCACCAGCGCGGTCACCATCAGTCCTCCAACCTCCTCCGGAACGCCCGCACCGCCAGGAAGAACCCCGCCGCCGCCCACGCCAGCAGATACCCGGCATGCACCGCGACCGGCCAGGACGGGGCCGTGCCGAGCGTCGCCGCCCGGCACAACTCCACCGCATGCCACAACGGTGAGGCGTACGCCAGCGGACGCAACACCGCCGTCAGCTGCTCCACCGGGAAGAACACCCCGGCGAACAACGTCGACGGGATCACCACGAACCGGAACAGCAGCGAGAAGTAACTGTCATGGTCGATCGTGGCGGCGAACGCCATCACCGGCGCCGACACCGACACCGTCAGCACCGCGCACACCAGCGGAGTGACCAGCGCCCACGGCGAATGCAGCCCGCCGAAGAACACCACCACGACCAGGAAGGCCACCACCGCGATCGTCACCCGGAGGACCAGGTAGAGCAGCTGACCCCGGACCATGTCCGCCGGCCCCACCGGCGTGGCCCGCATCGCGTGATAGGCCCGGACCCACTTGAAGTCGCCCAGAACCGAATAGGTCGACTCACCCACCGCGATCTGGAAGGCCGTCGACGCGAGCACGCCCGGCACGATCCACGACAGGTAGTCGACCCCCTGAACCCTGCCGACATAACCGCCCACACCGATACCGATGCTCAGCAGGAACAGCACCGGCAGCACGAACGAGGAGAACACCGACGCCTGCCACAACCGCCGGTACAAGGTCAGATGCCGCTCCAGCACCGCGACCGTCGGATGCACCCCATGGGTCACAGCCATCTCAGTCCACCAACGTCCGGCCCGTCAGATGGAGGAACACGTCCTCCAGCGTCGACCGCCGCACCAGCACGCTCGACGGCTCCAGCCCCCGCCGCTGGATCTCGGCCAACGCCGCGTCGCCGTCGTCCACGTAGACCAGCACCCGGTCGGGCAGCGGATCCACCCGCTTGCCGACCCCCTCCAGCGCCGCCGCATGCCGCGCCCCCGACTCGGACATGCCGGGAAAACGCACCTCGACCACCTCGGGCGTCGAGTAGGTCTCGATCAGCGACCGCGGCGACCCCTCCGCCACGATCCTGCCGCCGTCCATCACCACCAGCCGGTCGCACAACTGCTCGGCCTCGTCCATGTAGTGCGTCGTCAGCACCAGCGTGACGCCCCGCTGCTTCAGCCGGAACAACCGCTCCCACAGCAGGTGACGGGCCTGCGGGTCCAACCCCGTCGTCGGCTCGTCGAGCAGCACGAGATCAGGGTCGTTCACCATCGCCCGCGCGATCGTCAGCCGCCGCTTCATGCCCCCCGACAGCGGCTCCACCTTCCCGCCCGCACGCTCGGCGAGCTGCACGAACTCCAGCAACTCGTCGGCACGTCTGCGGCTCTCCGCCCGCGACAGCCCGAAATAACGGGCGTACGTCACCAGGTTCTCCCGCACCGTCAGGTCGGGATCGAGGTTGTCCAGTTGAGGACACACCCCCAGCCGCGCCCGGATGCTCGGCCCGTCGCGCACCGCGTCCATGCCCAGGATCCGCAGCTCCCCAGAGGTCGGCGTGGACACGCAGCCGATCATCCGCATGGTGGAGGACTTACCGGCCCCGTTGGGCCCGAGGAAACCGAACGCCTCACCCGGCGCCACCTCGAGGTCGATCCCGTCGACGGCGGTGAACTTCCCGAAGCGTTTGACCAGGCCGCGCGCGTAGATCAGAGGTTGATCAGCCACGATCCGAGACCCTAACCAACGGCCCCGACATTTCCGCAACAGGTTATCCGCGCCGCGGGCCGGGCCCTGTCCCCGCCTCCCCGGCGGCCCGCGACGATCGCACGCCGCCTGGTCCGGTGCCCGTACGCCCCGTCCGACGCCGTACGCTGACTTGCGTGAACACGTTCGAGCTGGGCACCGACGGCCCGCGGGTGATCCTCGCCGGCATCGACGGCTCGGAGACCTCCATGCGCGCCGCGGCTTACGCCTGGGGGCTCGCCCGCCGTCAGGGCTCGCACGTCGTCCTCGTCCACGTCACCAGCCCCGGCACGATCAGCACGATGATGCCCGCCGCGTCGGCCTCGGTGATCGAGGCGGGGGAGCAGGTCGCCGCGGAGCTACGCGACCAGGTGGAACGCTTCGCCCAGGCCGCCCACTCGCGCGTCGACTACACCTTCCGCACCGAATACGGCGACGCCTCCGGCGTCCTCGCCAGGATCGCCGACGAGATCAGAGCGGACGCGGTCGTGGTGGGAGCCTCCACACAGGCCGGCCACCGCTTCATCGGCTCGGTCGCCCTCCGCCTGGTCCGCGCCGGCCGCTGGCCGGTCACCGTCGTCCCCTGACCCGCCCGGCATCCCGCGGCCCGGCGCTCAGCCGCGCACGTCCAGTGCCCGCAGGCCCTCAAGCACCCGCCGCAACGTCGCCTCGTCCGGACCGTCCGCCCGCACGCCCACCGGATGCCGCCGGTCCCGCCGCGGCAGCCCCTCCGGCGACGGCCCCGCGGACGCTCCCGCCGGGACGGCCGCGGCCGTCCGCTCCCGCGGGCCCGCCGCCGGCACCCCCGCCCGTCCGCACCGCCCGGGACCGGTGTCCGGGGCGCCGGCCGCCCCCCGCGGACGCGCCCCCTCGACCGGGACGATGGCCAGCTCACACCACACGATCTTGCCCCGATCCGGCGCCGGGTAGTGCCCCCAGTTCCGGGCCAGGCCGCCGACCAGCGCGAGCCCCCGGCCGCCTTCGCCCAGCTCGCCCTCCACATCGCCGCGCGGCACCGGCTCACGGTCGCTGACGTCCCACACCTCGATGAACAGGCTGCGCCGCCCGGACGCCACCCGGACCCGCAGCGCCACCGTCCGCAGGGCCACCGGGAACATCGACGAGGCGACCGGCGGGCTCACCACGGCGTCCGTCGCCCGCACCGCGTTCGTCACCAGCTCGGAGACGACCAGCTCCGCCGTCTCGGCCAGATGCGCGAGCTCCCACCCCCGCAACTGGCACCGTACGAACGCGCGCGCCCGCCGCGGAGCCGTCGCAGCCGACCCGAACACCTCGAACGCGGTCCTGCGGCCCTCCTGGGAAGGAAAGGGAGAGGTCAGCATTCCGGTGGACGCGCCTGGACGGACCGGCCGGCGGGGACCGGGACGGCCGGTCGGGGAAAACCCATGCCTCCGATCATCTGTCATGAACGGCTGAAAAGTGGCCGGCTTAACGGCATTCGCCGAGATTTCTCCTTCCCCTCACCCGCAAGTCACCGCCATACCTGACGGAAGATGACAGGAACACGCGGCACGCTGGACACATGAACGGACACGCGACCGGAACGTTCGACATCACCGGCTGGACCGAACTGGCGACCGAGGAGAAAGAAGGCGCCACCTTCGGCCGCAACCACATCGCCAAAACCTTCCAGGGCGACCTCCTGGGCACCAGCACCACCGAAATCCTCACCGTCGTCACCCCCGGCGGCCCCGCCGCCTACGTCGGCGTCGAACACTTCGAAGGCACCCTCCACGGACGCAAGGGCACCTTCGTACTCCAGCACAGCGCGGCCAGCCACAACGGTGAACAGTGGCTGAAGTGGCAGATCGTCCCCACCAGCGGCACCGGCGAACTGGCCGGACTCACCGGCGAGGGCACGATCCGCGTGGAGGACGGCCACCACTACCTCCTCGACTACACCCTGCCCGACGCCTAACCCGCCCCCATCCGGGTAGCCGGCAGTCCATGGTGAAATCCGCTGACCGGCGGTCCACGGACGAGCCCGCCACCGCCGCTACCGCCACCCCCCGCACCAAGACGCCCCGCGTCGCCGTCATCGCACACCGCAAGAAAACCATCGGTGGCGGCCTCGACGAGCTCCGCAAGCTCATCGCCGGCTACGACGTCGACGACCTGCTCTGGTACGAGGTCCCCAAGAGCAAGAAGGCCCCCAAGAAGGTCCGCCAGGCCCTCAAGGACGGCGCGGACCTGTTCTTCCTCTGGGGCGGCGACGGCACCGTGCAACGCTGCGTCGACGCCCTCGCCGGAAGCGACGCCACCGTCGCCGTCATCCCCGCAGGGACCGCCAACCTGCTCGCCCGCAACCTCGGCATCCCCGAGGACCTGCCCGAGGCCGTACGCATCGGCTTCGAAGGGCGCCGCGCCAAGATGGACCTCGGCAAGATCAACGGCGAGCACTTCGCGGTCATGGCCGGCGTCGGATTCGACGCCGAAATGATCGCCGACGCCGACCGCGGCCTCAAGGACCGCCTCGGCCGCTTCGCCTACATCTGGACCGGGCTGCGCCACGTCGGCGGCGCCGTGACCCCCATGAAAATCAAGATCGACGGCAACGACTGGTTCGAAGGCGACGCGAGCTGCGTCCTGGTCGGCAACGTCGGCACCGTCACCGGCGGCATCGACGTCTTCGAAGACGCCCGATTCGACGACGGCTGGCTCGAAGTCGGCGTCTCCACCGCCGAAGGCCCCATCCAATGGGCCCGCGCCCTCGGCCGGATGAGCGCCGGAGACGCCGAGAAGTCCCCCTTCGTCCGCATCACCCGCGCCAGGAAGGTGACCGTCAAACTCCGCACCCCCATGGCGTACGAACTGGACGGGGGAGCCCGCGACCGGGTCGATCGCATCACGGTCAAAGTCGTGCCCCAGGCCATCACGGTCTGCCTGCCCGAAACCCCCGCCTGACCACCGGGAGCCGGAGCGGTTCTTCCGCCTGGACGAGAACGCCGAGTACGGGCCCCGCTCGCAACGGCGGATGAGCACGCGTACGGCGACCGGGACCAGAGCTGCGGGAGTTCCCGGCGGCGCGGGTCTGGTTGTCGCGGAGGAGCCGCACGCCCGGTACGACCGGGCGTGCGGCTCCAGGGACGGACTCACCTCACGATGATCCGTCGCGCCCTGGCGACGCCGGCGATCAGCCCGGCACGTCCAGTGGCTGAGCCAGATTCCGGGCACCCCCACGGCCGAGGGCGACCGGGACCGCTCGATCGAGATGGTGAAGTGCCTGGGGGGCATGTACGTCGACGCCGCAGGGGCGACGTTCGTCCGAGACGCGCTGCACCTACGCGCGGACTCGAATGTAGCCGTGCGACTCGCAGAAACGACCGGTTCGCGAGGCTGAGTGGAGTGCCGCCCGGCACGGCATGCGCCAGCGGCCCCCTCCCACATCCCGACGTACGGCCGCCTTGCATCCTCGCACCGAAGAGGTGCGGCATGCCGCGTGAACAGCGGCATTGACAATAGGCAGGCAAATGCCTGCATAATCTCGGATGTGAAGTCCGAAGCGACACAGATGGACATGGTCTTCAAGGCACTGGCCGACTCCACCCGGCGGCTCCTGCTCGACCGCCTGCGCGAGCACAACGGTCAGACGCTGCGCGAGCTGTGCGAGCGCCTGGACATGGCGCGCCAGTCGGCGACCCAGCACCTCGACATCCTCGAGCGGGCCAACCTCGTCACCGTCGTACGGCGCGGACGGGAACGACTTCACTACCTCAACCCCGTGCCGATCCACGAGATCGAGCAGCGCTGGATAGCGGGGTTCGACAGGCCCCGGCTGAACGCGATCAGTGCCATCAAGAAACAAGCAGAGGAGTACGCCATGAGCGACGAACCCACGTCCGTGCCGACCTACGTCTACGTCACCTACATCCGGGCGAGCGCGGAGCAGGTGTGGCACGCCCTGACGGACGCGGACCTGACGGCGCGCTACTGGGGACACGCCAACGTCTCGGACTGGCAGCCGGGCTCGACCTGGGAGCACCGGCGCGTCGATGGATCAGGCGTCGTCGACGTCGCCGGCCGGGTGATCGAGGCCGAACCTCCGACGCGACTGGTCATCACCTTCGAGGACGCCCTCGACGCCGAGCCGAGGCAACCGTCGGTCGTCACCTTCCTCGTCGAACCGCACCAGGACATCGTCCGTCTCAGCGTGACCCACGAGAACCTCGCCAACGAGGACATGCGCGACGCGGTTTCGCACGGATGGCCGGCCGTGCTGGCGAACCTCAAGTCGCTGATCGAGACGGGCGACGTCCTCCCGCAGGCGCCATGGGAGATGTCGCCCGCGCAGGCCTGAGACGGCACTCCCACGCACGACTTCGAACAGCGAAGAAAGAGGACGACATGGTGGACAGCGCTCCGCTCCGCGAGGCCTATCGCACACTGCTGGACGCCGCCGCCGCGGTGGCCGACCGCGGGGGAGCGAGCCTCGTCCCGCCTCCCGGCGAGTGGAACGCCGACCAGATTCTGGCGCACGTCTCCATCGTCAACGCCGTCACCATCACCGCCGCCTCCTCGGTCGCCGCGGGAGCGAGCGTGACGTACGACAACCGCATGGCGCTCGACACCTGGACCATCGAACGCGTCATCGTGCGCGCCGGCGGCACCGCCGGGCTTCGGGACCGCATCCGCCTCCAGGGGGAGGCCCTGTGCGCACTCGGCGGACCGATGCTGAGCGAGGCCGAGCTCGACACACCCGTGCCCACCCTGCTCCTGTCCAAGGGCATGGTCCTGGTCGATCAGCCCGTGGCGTTGCGCGACCTCATCACCGGCCTCGCCGAAGAGGAACTTCCCGGTCATACGCGGCAACTCCTGGCCCTGCTGCCGGACGGCCACAGGGAGGTCGCGCTCGTGGGCGCGGACGGCGGACACAGCGGGGGAGAGGGCAGTGGTCACCGTCCGTGACCGTCTCTCACAGAGCTCGCCGACGGGCAACCGCGGCTCGCGCAGAAACGGCTTCTCGCGCGATCCGGCTCGGTGACAGGTGCGCCCGGCGCATCGAATTCCGCAGGGGCGGACGTGAGCATTGCGGCTCTCGCCGTGGTCTGCGGGCGAACCACGAGGATGTCCCGGATCGCGCGACACCGGTCCGTCCACGGCAAGGAGAGCGGCCGCTGGGCATGCACTCGGTTCCGATGTCGTCGGCGTCACGCCAGCCCGGGCGGTTCGCCTCGATTTTGGCAGCATGAGCACCCTGTCCGGGCGACGGCGGGAATCCTCCGGAGAGGGGCCTTCAGTGGCTACTTGACATAATGTTCCTTATCGAGCAACGCCGGAAGGGGTGCACAGGGCCGGAAAGGCGAGCAAATCCGGCCGGCCGAGACTCCCGGACGCCACGAGCCGTTCCTCCTCGTCGCGCAGCCTCCTTGCGGTCGTCTGTTGGGTCCGTCGGGTCCTCGGACTCGACGACAGGTGCGCCGGCGCCGCGTACACGGCCGCGCCGTGTACGCGGCGCCGGCCGGACGGGTTTCCGCGTTTACCGGGCCGCACAGGCTTCGAGGGTCCGGCAGGCCGTCAGGGCCCGCCGGACCCGGGCGGCCTGCCACTCGCCCGCGCCGCATCCCGCCACACCCGACGCGCAGACGAGGTCGGACCACGATCGCGCCATCACCGCGCTGCCGAGCGCCTGCTCCCTGAAGTGAATGCCGACCCGCTGCGATGCTCTCGCCTACCGGACATAAACGCCCGTTCGATCTCATACCGGACAGAAGGTGAATTCTGTTTGGTATAGACAAAGAAGTCTCTGTCCACTCAAATGATCTCGCTGCGCGACATTTACCCCCCGCCTCCCCTTCGCGCCAGGAACTGCCGCGCGCCACGTAGCGTGGTCCGAAGCCGCCGCCGGGTCATGTCACACTCCAGACGCACATCAAGCGGTCCCGGTATGTCGGTGTCCGCTCGCCGGCCTGGCGGCAAAGCGCTTTCGTCGAGGCCGTCACGCCGGGCGATGAGCACTCCCAGTTCGTATCGGCTCACCGCGTCGGGTCCCGCGACGTGGTGGATTCCGTGATGCTCGGACGCGGCGAGTTCGAGGAGCGCGGCGGCGAGATCGGTGACGTGCACGGGACACCGCACGTCGTCGGTGAACAGCACTCCCCTCGCTCCGCCGCCGGCCAGTGAACGCACCAGCGCCTCGTGGGGAGAGTCACCGTCACCGATGATCAGGGACGTCCGGGCTATGACCGCGGAGGGCGCGATCGCGTCCACTGCCGTCTCGGCGGCGGCTTTGGCCGCGCCGTACGGGGTGATCGGGTCGGGGACACAGGTCTCGTCATAGCGGATCGCGGCGCCCGAGAAGACCGCGTCGCTGGACACATGCACCAGACGCCCGCCTACCGCGGAGGCGGCGAGGGCCACGTTCGCCGCTCCGGCCGCTGTGGTCGTCCAGTCGGCCTGCCGGTAGGCGGCGTTGACGACCACCTCCGGCCGGGAGGCGCGGACCAGCGCGTCGACGTCCCCTCGCCGGCGTACGTCGAGTGGCATCCACTCGACACCCGGGGCCTCCCCTGGGCGGGTGAGGTAGGTCGCGATCACCTCATGGCCGGCCGCCGAACACCGGCGAGCCAGTTCCCCGCCGAGAAAACCACTGCCGCCGACGATGAGAACTCTCATGGCCGACCACCATAGGCACTCCGCGACCACGACGGTGGGCGAAATCCACGCCTACGCCCCAGCGACAGGGATACATTGATTACACTATTACAAGATCTTCCTCATCCCTGATACCGCGGCCTTTGGGGCGATGCGCACATGATCGTGGAGTACATCCGTTACCGGATCGAACGGCAGGACGCCGAGGAGTTCGAGGCCGCCTACGAACGCGCCGCGGTGCCCTTGGCGGCCGCGCCCCAGTGTGTGGACTACGAACTGTCCCGCTGTGTCGAAGAGCCCGAGTGGTACGTCCTGCGCATCACCTGGACCTCCGCCGAGGACCACCTGCGGGGTTTCCGGGGTGGTGAGCACTTCGGGGCGTTCTTCGCCGAGATCAAGCCGTACGTCCGGCAGATCGAGGAGATGCGGCACTACGAACGCACGTCTGTGCGCGGCACCGGCTCCTCGGTCCCGAGCCTGTACGACTGGGCGGGCGGCGCCGAGGCGTTCGAGCGGCTCACCGAGACGTTCTACGAGCAGGTGCTCAAGGACGATCTGATCGGTCCTCTCTTCGCCCACATGGATCCGGGCCACCCCAAGTACGTCGCCATGTGGCTGGCGGAGGTCTTCGGCGGCCCGTCCCGCTACACCGACGAACGGGGCGGCTACCACCACATGCTCGTCCAGCATCTCGGCAAGGCCATCACCGAACCGCAGCGCCGCCGCTGGGTCAGTCTTCTGATGGACGCCGCCGACGTGGTCGGGCTGCCCGCCGATCCCGAGTTCCGCGCCGCCTTCGCGGGCTACATCGAGTGGGGCACCCGACTCGCCTTCGCCAACTCCCAGCCCGGGGCCCGTCCCCCGCAGCAGGCTCCCGTCCCCCGCTGGGGCTGGGGGGTGGCCCCGCCCTACATTCCCGCGTCGTGACCTGGTCCCGTGCCCGCCGCGCGTGGGTCGTCCTCCTCGCGTACGGTGAAGCCGCCCCGGCCGTCGAAGGTCACCGTGTGAACCGCGTCGAAGCCGTCCGACAGGCGGGGGCGGCGGAGGCGTTCCGCCGTGGCGAGGACGCCGACCTCGGGCACCCGCGCGCGGCCGGTTCGCCTGGCGTTGCGGTCCAGGGACGCGGTGAGATCGGGAGGGAACCAGTAGGCGACGACGCGGGCGCCGTGCTCCTTGGCGTCACGATGAGCGGGCCCCACTCCTCGGGAGCGGGGTTGGTGTTGTCCACGGCCACGTCGCGCCCCTCCCCCAATGCCTCGGCGATCACTCGGAGCTGGCGTCGCTGCCTATGGCGGGCGTTGGGCCAGTTGTCCTTGCTGACATGGGCGTGCGTCGCCGCCAGGCGCTGCCGGTAGAAGGTGGACTTTCCCGATGCCTGCAGCCCGACGAGCACGGCGACCTCCCGGCCTGTAACGGCCGCGGATCGCACGTCGGGGGTCATACCTCATTCTCCCCCGGTGTTGTCCCGCCGCCGATCCCCCGCGCCCGCGGACGATGTTCGCCGCGCCCGTTACGCACGATCACGGCATGTCGTTTGCGACCTGGACGAGGAGGGTGTACGTGCGGCTGATGCGGATGGTGCGCCGGGTCGCGCCGGCGGTCGAGGCCGGTCCGGCCGGAGGGTGATTTCCGGAGATGGACGAGGAGGAACTGACCGGGGGCGGTGTCAACCGTGTCGTCCGGGTGGGCGGCACGGTGCGCCGGCCCGCGCGCCGGTGGACGCCGGCGGTGCACGCGCTGCTGGACCATTTGGCGGCGGCCGGGTTCGGCGGGGCGCCGAGAGCGTACGGGCGTGACGGCGAGGGCCGGGAGGTGCTGGACTTCGTCCCGGGTGAGGTGCCGGGCTATCCGCTGCCGGCGTACGCGATGACGGATGAGGCGCTGGCGGGTGTGGGGGTGCTGCTGCGGGACTACCACGACGCGACGGCGGGCTTCGGGTCCGCGGAGGCCGCCGAGTGGTACTTCCCTCCGCGCGTTCCGGCCGAGGTGATCTGCCATGGTGACGTGGCGCCGTACAACTGCGTCTTCCGGGAGGGGCGGCCGGTGGCGTTCATCGACTTCGACACGGCGCATCCGGGGCCGCGAGTGTGGGATGTGGCGTATGCCGCCTACCGGTTCGTGCCGTTGCACGATCCCGGCCGTGACGAGAGCGCTCCCGGTGTGGAGGAGCAGGCGCGGAGGTTGCGGGTGTTCGCCGACGCCTACGGGCTCGGGGTGGAGGACCGGGATGCGCTGGTGGAGGCCGCGCGGGCGCGGCTGGAGCACCTGATCGCCCACATGCGCGCGGAGGCGGGGGCGGGTCACGAGGCGTTCGCCGCCCATGTCGCGGAGGGGCATGATCTGCTGTATCTCACCGACAGTGCGCACATGGCGCGTCATGAGGCGCTGTTCCTGGCGGCACTGTCGCCGGAGGAGCCGGACGGCGGCAGGGCGGGGATGTCGGCGGGGTAGAGCGAGAGCAGCAGTCCGTACGGCTCGCCTCCGGTGAACGGTGTCCGGCCGGGAGGGGGTAGGAGGTCGCGGAGCCGGGCGATGAGGGCGTGGGCCTCGTGCTGGGTGAGCCAGAGGTGGTTGAGCAGGGTGTGCTCGGCCTGGCCGGGGCGTGCGGGACGCATCTCGGCGAGGGCGGCCCTGACGAGGAAGTCGGGGCCGGCCGCCGCCTCCGGGTGCAGCCGGAAGGCCCGGCTGACGAGGGCGAGGGTCTGTTCGGTGCCGCCGCGTACGTGCCGGGTGGCCGCGAGGCGGACGATGCCCGCTTCGCGCAGGACGCGTACGTGGTAGCCGACGGTGCCTTTGGCGGCGTGCAGTGCCGTGGCCAGCTCCCCCAGTGTCGCGGGGCGCTGGCGGAGCAGGTTGACGACGCGGTGACGGACGGGGTGGCCGAGAGCCTTGAACTGGGCGGGGGTACGTAGCTCCAGTGTGTCGGGGTCGTGCGGAGGTGTGGAGGGGTGCTCCCCCGTCGTCGTCTCGTCGTTCACGGGGGAAAGTGTCGAGGATCGTCGACGCTTTGACGAACGGGCCGGCGGGCCAGCAGAATCGCCGGGCCGGAAGCGTCGATCTTTCTCGACGCTTGATGTGCCGAATCTGGAGGAAAGCCGATGCCTCATTCGACGGCGTACGTCATGACCGATCGGCCCGACCGCTACATCGGGCAGTTGGTGTCGCACCCGGGTCACGATGCGGAGGCCGTGCTCGGCGGCGACGGCCGGGCCGTGATCGACCTGCGGTCCGGGCGGTGCGTGCTGCGGCCGTGCGCGGGCGGGTTCGAGATGATCGCGACGGCCGCCGACGAGGAGGCGCTGGCCGGGGTGCGGGACGTCGTGACCGGTCGCCTGCTGCGGTTCGGGGCCGGCGAGGAACTCGTGGTCGACTGGTCGCCGCCGCTCGCGGGTGACGCGGTGTGGGACCTGTCCCCTGTCGTGGACGACTACCTGCTGACGCATTGCTCCCCCGCCGACGAGGTGCTGCGAGACCTGGTAGTCAGGACGCGGGAGGAGACGGGCGGAGCGGCCGGCATGCAGATCTCGCACGACGAGGGCGCCCTGCTGACGATGCTGGCGCGGATGTCGGGCGCCCGCCTGGCGGTGGAAGTGGGGGTGTTCACCGGCTACTCCTCGATCTGCATCGCCAGGGGGCTGCCACCGGGCGGGCGGCTGCTGGCGTGCGACGTGAGCACGGAGTGGACGTCGATCGCCAGGAACTACTGGGAGCGTGCGGGCGTGGCCGACCGGATCGACCTGCGGATCGCGCCGGCGCTGGAGACGCTGCGCGCGCTTCCGGCCGAGCCGGTCGTCGGTTTCGCCTTCATCGACGCCGACAAGGAGAGCTATCCGGACTACTACGAGGAGGTGGTCACGCGGCTGAGCCCGGGCGGCCTCGTCGTGGTCGACAACGTGTTCCAGGGTGGGCGGGTGTTCGACCCGGCCTTCCAGGGGGACGCGCAGCTGGCCGTGCGCCGCCTGAACGAGACGATCGCGCGTGACGAGCGGGTCGAGTCGGTGATGCTGCCGGTGCGCGACGGCGTCACCATCGCCAGGCGGGTGGGCTGATGCCCGGGTCCAAGCCGAGATACGGGTGAAACCGGCCTTGACTTGAGTCGATGTGCGAGTCCTTCCGGTGTGGGTGTGCCCTTCACAGTGCTCTCAGCGATCTGTCAGGCGGGTGCGGAGGAACCGTGACCTGCTGGGAACCGATCTATCCGAGCACCGGGTAGTTCGCGCGGAACACGTTGTGCGGGTCACGGGCCCGTTTGATCTCCCGCAGCCGCGCGAGTACGCCGCCGGAGAAGGACTTCGCCGCCGTTTCACCGGGCGACAGCACGGTGTACGGCTTTCGGCCGCTGATGTAGGCCTCCAGGTCGGCCACGACCTCGGCCTGCTTGGCGCGCGTCGCATCGGCCGTGTGCGGCAGGCCGAGACCCAGCAGGCCGAGCAGGTACGGCTCAGTCACCGCGCCGCTCGCTCCGGCCCCGTCGCCCGGCTCGGCGAGCGCCCCGCCCAGGTGCCTGATCTGCACGTTGATGAGTGGTTCGACCGGTTTGGCGAGCAGGAGCTCCACCGCGTCCGCGTCCAGGCCGGTGAGCAGCTCCGCACGAGCGATCGATGGGGCCGGATCGGTGGGCTCGGCGGTGATGTCACCCAGGTCGGCGACCGGGACGACGCCGCGGCTGTCGGAGATCGCGCCCTCGATCTTGCCGATGCGCGCCAGCAGGTCCTCCCCGCGAGCCGCCTCGCCCAGGTAGGTCAGATCCAGCGTGACCATCGGCGGCGCGCCGGGTGGCTGAAGCCGGTTGATCCAGACGCTGAGTTCACGCGGCGCTTCGGCGGTGATCTCCAGGAACGCGTCGTACACCTCCCTGGTCCGGTGCTCCGGCCAGATCACGCGCCCGCCGTACAGGACGGGCACGGGATACAGCTCGAGTTCGAGGGCGGTCACCACCGCGAAGTCCCCGCCACCGCCGCGCAGCGCCCAGAACAGCTCGGGATCGGACTCGGCGGTCACCCGGCCCGGCTCGCCATCGGCGTCCACGATGTCGATGGCCCGCACGCTGTCGGAGGCGAAGCCGTGCTTGCGGCTGAACCAGCCGACCCCACCGCCCAGGGTGTAGCCGGTCACGCTGACCCCCGGTGCGCTGCCGGACAGGCCGGTCAGACCCAGCGGACCGGCCGCCGCCAGCACCTGCCCCCACTTCACGCCCGCGCCCACCCGGACCACGCGCTCCTCCGCGCGTACCTCCACCTTGTCCAGCAGGCCGGTGCGCAACAGGATCAGGCCTTCCACATCACCCGAGGCGCCATGCCCGCTCGGCTGCGCGGTCACCGTCATACCCGCCCGCCGCGCGTAACGGACGAGGGCCGCCACGTCATCGGCATCCGCGGCGTCCGCCACCGGCTGCCTGACGGTCAGATTCCACGCGGTGGCCGCCTGTTCGAAGCCGTCATCACCGGCCAGGAGCACGCGCCCCTTGAGGACACTCCGCAGATCGTTGATCGTCATCGTCGTCTCCTTTTCGAGTTCTCGGAAAATGCGAAGGCACACCCGTGCCGCACTACGGCAAGGACGGCGGCGGGTGCGGAGGTGCATGCTGTCGCCGGTGCCGTCACCGTTCGTGGTCGTCGACGAAATGGTTGTCGTGGGCTTGGTGGAGTCGGCTCAGGTCCCGCTCGTTCACAGCGGCGAGCTCCGCGAAGTACTCCTCCCGGGGTACGCCCGGCGAGAGCGCCATGAGGAGGGTGGCAGGTTCGGCGCGCTTCTTCCGGAGCGCGTGGACGTCGCCCACCGCGGCATGCGCGGTGTCGCCGGGCCGCAGTGTCCGCCAGGCCCGCCCGTCGAAGTAGTCGACTTCACCTTCTTCGACGATGAAGGTCTCGCTGAAGGTCGTGTGAAAGTGCGGGGCGGGTCCCCGGCTGGAGGGCGACATGCACCACCGGTAGACGCTCACGATCCCGCTGGTCTCCTCCGGGCCGGCGAGGACTTCGATGGTCGATCCGCCGGCGCCCAGCCGGATCGTCCGCGTCTTTCGGGCTTGCTCGGGTTGCGTGCAGAACCAGTCCGTCTGCTTGGTCTCGGTCATGGCCCGAGTTTCGGGGCTTCGCCGCTTCGCTCGCGCTCATTTCGGCGGTGGCCTAACAATAGGGAGGTGATCCGCTACCGATTGGGCGCTGGTGCCGCGAGCGTGCGATGGGCGATGTCGCCGATCCACGAAGTGGTCAGTCTTGCCCGGCTCCTGACCGAACCGCAGCGTCACCCGATGTTCCACCAGTGGCTTCGCCGTCGCCGCCACCGCCTTTCGGGCCTGGATCTGAGCGCGCTCACGGTCTTCATGGCCGATGGCGCGTATCGGCCCGACTTCCTTGACCCGTCGCCGATGTCCAGTGAGCCGACCATCGACGAAGGCATGGATGCCCTCCTGTCCACCCCGACGGACCAGGTCCACGCCGAGCTGGTCGACGCCGGTGTCGGGCGTGGGGCAGAAGTAGGCCGCCGACTGCTCGATGACCCCGACCGGGCCAGGTTGGAGGCCGCCGATGCGGTGCGCCGCCTCTGGAAGGCGGCCATGGAACCGGAGTGGCCGTCCATGCGGCAGGCGCTGCGTGCCGAGATGCTGGACCGGGCCATCCAGGTCAACCGAGAGGGGCTGCGTACGGTCCTCCCGCGCCTGCACCACTCCGCGGCGTGCGAGGGCGACACCATCACCGTCGCGTCGACCGTCGACATCGACGTCGACTGCCCCGAGGGACTCATTCTCGTTCCGTCGCTGTTCATCACCGACCGGGTGCAGTGCACCACCTCAGACCACTGGGCTCCGGCGATCTACTACCCGGCATCCGGGCGGTACCTCTGGGCGGCACCCCCCACGCCGAGATCCCTTGACCGGCTACTGGGAGCGACTCGATCGAGGATCCTGGCCGCGCTCACCACTCCGTTGCAGACGACCGTTGTGGCCAGGCTGGTGGGCGTCACCGCCCCGACGGCCAGCGAACACCTGGCGATCCTGCGGGACGCCGGGTTGATCGACAGCAGCCGGGCCGGTCGCACGGCCACGCACGAGCTCACCAAGGCTGGACGCGCTCTCCTGGACGCGGCCTCGCCGCGACCATGACCGGTCTGCGAATGGCCGGTTCTACCCCGTATCTCGGCTGAAGCCGATGCCGAAAGGCTGACTGTCCCGTGGGGCAGGGCTTACGATCACCACATGTTCGGCTTGGGCACGGTCGAGGTGTTGATCCTCGCCATCATCGTGATCGCGCTGCTCGCTGTGGGATTCGCGGCCATGCGGGCCGGTGCCCGTCCCGCCGGGCCGCTGGCCTGGCGCAGCCCCGGGCTTCTGCCGCCGGTCTCGGCCGACCTGCAGCACCGGGTGCGGGACCTGTACGCCGAGGGCAAGAAGATCGAGGCGATCAAGCTGATCCGCGAGCAGACCGGGCTGGGGCTGAAGGAGGCCAAGGACCTGGCCGAGGCCCTGGCCTCCGGGCGGCCGCTGCCGGTGGCGCCGGGGCACGCGCGGCCGGATCTGGCGTCGCGGGTGCGGGAGCTGAAGGCAGCTGGGCGCGGCGAGCAGGCGGTGTTCCTGGTGCGCGGCGAGACGGGGATGGGCCAGGCGGAGGCCGAGCGGTTCGTCGAGGCGATCGATGTCGCCGACGCGGGGGGCGGCGGGGCGTAGGAGACCGCCGCCGCGGCGTTTGCTGTCGGTGCGTGTCGGTACGGTGTCGATCATGCTGCCCGCACAGGTGAACAGGCTGACCGTGCAGGAGGCCGCGGACCGCTATGTGGAGCTGGTCCGGGCCAAGACGGTGACGGGTGGGTTGTCGCCCGCCACGGCCGAGGTGTACGCGCGGGACGTGGCCACGTTCGTACGGCTGGCCGGGCCGGACCGGGTGCTGGACGACCTGACCGGCGAGGACGTGGACGCGGTGCTGCTGGCCTTCGCGCGCAAGCCGGACGAGCGCAGGAAGGGCGACGTCAAGGGCAAGGACACGGGGACAGGCACGGCGAAAGGCACGGGGACGAGCACCGGGCAGAGCGCCGCGTCGCAGGCGAGGTTCCGCCGGTCGGTGTCGGCGTTGTTCCGGCACGCGGCGTCGGCGGCGTGGGTGCATCTGGACCCGATGGCGGCCTCGTCGGTGCGGGCGCGGGAGCGGGGCGGGCTGCGGCCGGAGCGCCGGGCGCTGACGCGGGAGCAGGCCGAGGGCCTGATCGAGGCGGCCGGCTCCCCCGCCGCGCCGCCCGCGGAGGCGGCGGGCCCGGCGGCGCGGCGCCGCCGGCGGGCCGACCAGCGGACGGAGGTGCGTGACGCGCTGGTGGTGCTGCTGCTGACCACGCTGGGACCGCGGGTGTCGGAGCTGGTGCGGGCCAACGTGGAGGACTTCTACACCAACGACGGGCTGCGTTACTGGCGGATCTTCGGCAAGGGCGGGCGGACCCGCGACGTTCCGCTGCCCGACGCGGTGGCGGCGGCGCTCGACGCGTACCTGGCGGTGCGGGCGGGCGGCGACGGCGAGAAGGCGCTGCTGCTGTCGTGGCGGGGCAGGCGGCTGGCGCGGGGTGATGTGCAGGCGGTCATCGACCGGGTGCAGCGGCAGGTGGATCCCGGGCGGCGGCGGGCGGTGACGCCGCACGGGCTGCGGCACACGACGGCGACGCATCTGCTGGCGGACGGCACGGACATGGACGCGGTGCGGCGGGTGCTGGGGCACAGCGATCTGTCGACGCTCGGCCGCTACCGGGACGACCTGCCTGGGGAGCTCGAGGTGGCGATGGGATCGCATCCGCTGCTGCGCCGCCGGCGTGGCCAGGCCGGGCGGGACGGTCAGGCCGGGCCGGACGCGTAGCGGGTGTTCAGGCGGCGCGTACGGGCCGGCGCACGGTGGTGCGCATGGCCGCCGGGCCGGTCTCGGCGCCGGTGAGGTGGATCTCGTGGGGCAGGCCCGCGTGGGCGAGTTCGGGGATGTGGGCGGTGGTGTGCCGGTTCATCGTTCGTCGTCCAGCCGGATCATCAGGTGGGTGACCAGCCGCTCGGGCGGGGTGGTCGCGGGGTCGGAGACGTAGACCTCGCGGAGGGGGCCGGTGGGGGTGTGCCCGCGTTCGGCGCACCAGGTGAGCAGGGCGTGGGCGGTGAGCGGGACATGGTCGTAGGGGCCGACGTGGGTGGCGGTGGCGAACACGCCGCCGGGCAGGATGTCGGGCTGGGCGCCGGGCACGTCCGGCAGGTCCGGCCCAGTGAGGGCGACGGCGACCGGGACGGCCTCGCCGTAGTCGAGGGGGAACAACCCGACGAGCGCGGGCGCGGCGGTCATGGGGACGGCCATGAGGCGGGCGACGCAGGCGGAGGTGGCGCGGCCGATGTCCTCGGGGGTCGCGGCCAGGTCGCGGACGACGATCGCGGGCCGCGGGGGTTCGGTGACGACGGTGGCCTCGGCGGTGGGCAGGCCGGTGGCGAGGACGCGTTCGAGGGTTGTGAGGGCGCGCCTGCGGCGGGCGAGCTCGGCCTCCAGGTCCTCTTTGACCTTGGCGAGCGCGGCGGCCACGGCGGCCTCTCCCCCGGTGCCGTCTCCCCTGGCGTCCATGCCGCCGTCCGTTCCGGCGGCCAGGACGGCCGCGACGACGGGCAGGGGGACGTCGAGGGAGCGCAGCAGTCCGATGACGAGCGCGTCGCGGGCCTGGGCGGTGCGGTAGTAGCGGTAGCCGCTCGCGGGGTCGATCCAGGCGGGTTCGAGCAGCCCGAGTGTCGCGTAGTGGCGCAGCTGCTTGACGCTGAGCCGGGTGAGGCGGGCGAACTGCCCGATCGACAGGAGGTCGTTCACGTGCTCAAGGATGGCCCCTCCCTCTGTGGGAGAGTCCAGCGCTCACCCGGCCGGCCAACGAGTCGCCGGGCCGGCCGCCGGAGGTGTCGCGGCCTCCGGCGGCCGGGTGCTCACAGGCCGATGTTCGCCTGGGGGCCGGCGTAGGTCTTCACGAGGGAGGGGACGTCCGCGGCGGGATCGAGCGTGTAGGAGTAGAACGAGCTCGGGGTGAAGGCCGAGCCGCCGCTCTCCTGCTGTCCGCTGCAGTTGACGACGATGCTGCCGCTCTGCTTCAGCTGCGCCGCGTCGTCCTTGTAGTAGGGGTCCTTGACGTTGTCGAAGTAGCTGTTTTCCAGCACCATCTTGGTCGCGCCCCACACGCCGGAGCCGAGGAAGAAGCCGCCGTTGACGATGTGGCCCTTGGTGCCGACGCCGACGATGGTCTTGTTCGAGGCGACCTTGAGCTCCGTGCCGTACGGGGTGGCGGTGATCGTGCCGTTCACCCTGATCGTGTAGGGCTCGCTCGCGGTGGCGTACTTCACGAGGTCGGCGTAGGTGGTGACGGTGACCGTGGCGCCGGCGGCGCCGCCGGTGGTGGTGCTGTCGCCCATGCCGCTGGTAGAGGCGAAGCCGTCGGCCCTGTCCGGCCAGGTACGCCCGCCGCCTGCGCGGGCGCCGCGTGCAACGCCACCGCGGCCAGCGGCAGCGCCGCCACGGCGGCGGCCCGGGGTGTGGTGACACGCATGTCTGTTCCTCGGGGGTGGTCAGCCGGCCGGGTTCCAGCCGTCGGATCCGGCCAGGTACTTCTGCGGGGTGTAGTTCGCGGCCTGGGAGTCGCTCAGCTGCGGCCGGTTGGCGTTCACCCCGGCGCCGGCGCCGGTGTTCCTGTATTCGAGGAAGCGGGCGTTCTTCCAGGAGTTGCCGGACATGTCGGTCCAGGGCTGCGAGGTCTTCATCGTGGAGCTGAGGGTGGACTCGCGGTAGAGCACCTGGGCGTTGGGTCCCCAGGGCCGGCCCAGCTGGGTGGTGTTGTTCGTCGCCCCGGTGATGCGCGATTTGTAGATGAGGAAGCCGTAGGTCTTGGCGGCGTCGGTCCGCGCGGCGGTGATGGGCCCGCCGGTGCTGCGTTTCTCGTAGATGTCGCAGTCGTTGATCACGATGGTGCCGTCGCCGAAGATGAAGTCGACGGTGCCCTCGACGTAGGAGCGGGTCATGTAGGCGCGGGCGGACGCGTTGACCAGGAACGTGTCCTGGTCGCCGAGCAGCCGTACGTTGGACAGGACCGCCCGGTCGGCGTTGAGGTTGAGCGCGACGGCCTGCTGGCCGGTGCTGCTGGTGTTCTCGTCGAAGTCGTTGGAGACCGTCAGGTTGGTGAGGGCGGTGTCGTGGCCGTTGACGAACGCGGTGGCGCTGTTGAAGGTGCCGTAGGTGCCGGCGGAGTGGTTGTTGACGATCACGACGTCCTGGGCCGACCCGCCGAGGCCCTGCAGGGTGACGTACGGCTTGTTGGCCGGGATCGTGATGATCTCCCGGTAGGTGCCGGGCTTGATGGTGATGACGACGCGGCTGCCGTTGTTCGCCGGCACCGCGTCGATCGCGGCCTGGACGGTGCGGTACCTGCCCGTGCCGTCGGCGGCCACGGTGGCCGTGCCCTGCGTGCCGGCGGGGGTGAACAGCCATTGTTTGTTGGTGTTGGCGGTGCAGGTTTCCTGGATGACGGCGGCGCCGGAGGAGGTGGAGGCGCCCTTGTCGCTCAGGCACAGCCCGCTGGCGACGCTGACGATCTGGTAGGTGCCCGACCCGGAGGCCACCAGCCGCCACTGCTGGTTGGTCTGGCCGTCGGCGCAGCCCCACTGCTGGATCTGCACCCCGGAGGTGGTCGAGCCGCCCGGGACGTCGACGCACATGCCGCTGTTAACGTTCACAATGGTGAAAACGCCGGACCCGGCGGATTTGAGGGTGAACTGCTGCCAGGCGGCGCCGGAGCAGCCCCACTGCTGCAGCAGCGCGCCGTTGTCCTTCGACCCGGACACGACGTCCAGGCACATGCCGCTCTTGGTGACGCTGATCTGGTACGTCCCGCCGGCCGCGGGGACCGCCGCCTGCGCGGGCGCCGCGTGCAACGCCACCGCGGCCAGCGGCAGCGCCGCCACGGCGGCGGCCCGGCGTGCCGCACGCCGCAGGATCGGAGGACTTGTGGTGGGGGGTGTGAGATGCATCTGCGCTCCTAGACGCGCGCGCGGGACGGAGAGGGCTCTCGCGCCGTACGGCCACCGCCCGGCACGATAGCCCCCGCACCGTAGAATCAGATTCGGGAATATGTCAACTGTCCAAACTAAATCCCTCTGTTGGCGCTGCTCAAGCAAGGTGAGCCGGGCCGAAAGTTTCATCGCGCATGATCCGCTTGACCCTCACGCCGCGTGAGGCCCCAGGCTCGAAGTCCGGAAGGGAGGAGGACCCGTGGGCTACTCGGTCGGCCAGGTCGCCCGCTTCGCCGGGGTGACCGTGCGGACGCTGCACCACTACGACGAGATCGGGCTGCTGACGCCCAGCGAGCGGTCGGCGGCCGGATACCGGCGCTACACCGAGCCGGATCTCGACCGGCTGCAGCAGGTGCTGTTCTACCGGGAGCTCGGGTTCTCCCTGGAGGAGATCGCCGTCGTCCTCGACGATCCGGGCGCCGATCCGCTGACCCACCTGCGCCGCCAGCACGAGCTGCTGCGGCGCAGGATCGGACGGCTGGAGGAGATGGCGGCGGCGGTCCAGCGCGCGATGGAGGCGAGGAAGATGGGCATTTCCCTCACGCCCGAGGAGCGGTTCGAGGTGTTCGGCGATTTCGACCCCGACCGGTACGCCGAGGAGGTCGAGGAACGCTGGGGCGGCACCGACGCCTTCGAGCAGAGCCGCCACCGCACGGCCCGCTACACCAAGGACGACTGGCGGGCCATCACGGCGGAGGCCGGCGAGGTGCTGGAGGCGTTCGCCGCGGCCTTCGCCGAGGGGGTCCCGGCGGACGGCGAACGGGCGATGGACGTGGCCGAGCGGCACCGGGCACACATCACCCGCTGGTTCTACGACTGCACGTACGAGATCCACAAGGGTCTCGGGGAGATGTACGTGGCCGACCCGCGCTTCGCGGCCAACTACGAGCGGGTCGCCGAAGGGCTGAGCGGCTACGTACGCGACGCCGTCCACGCGAACGCGGCGCGGCACGCCTGACCCGCGGAAAGGCCGTCGGCTCGGACGAGACGGCCTTCAGCTGAGGATCGGTACAGATCCTGGCGGTGACTCGTCGCCGCTCGATCCCCGGCCGGGTGTCACAGCACGGCGGCGAGCGAACCGGTCATCAAGCGGCGCCATCCGCCGTCCATGATGGTGCGGGCCCTGCGCTGCAACTCGTTGCCGGGGTCGAAGCCCTCGTGGGTGAGGAACAGACGGGTTCCCCGGCCTTCGGGTTCGAGCGTCCAGGTGATGGTCCAGTCGGCGCCGGCCCGGCTGTCGGGGTCGGCGTCGCGCCAGCCCAGCCGGAGCATGCGCCCGGGCTCGAAGGCCAGCACCTCGGCCTGCACGGTGCCGCTGAACCCGGTGCCGGGCATGGCGGTTCCGCGCATCGTGTAGCGGTGGCCCACGCTCAGGCGGAAGTCCCCCGGCATGAACCACCGGGCGAGCAGCTCGGGGTCGGTCAGGGCCTGCCACACGCGGGTGGGCGGGTGCGCCAGGTACTCGTCGAGGTGCAGCACGGTGGGGTCGTCGGCGTCGGTCATGGCCTCTCCTCCTGATGGGCGCGGGTGCCGGTGTCATCGGCGGTGTCATCGGCGGTGTCATTGGCGGTGCCGTCGAGCAGGTGACGCAGGGCGGACAGCCTGTCGCGCCAGAACCGCTCGTAGGGGTCCAGCCAGTCGCGGACGTGGACGAGCGGGACGGGCTCCAGGCGGTAGAGCCGGCGCCTGCCGTCCCTGCGTTCGCTGACCAGGCCCGCCTCGCGCAGCACCCGCAGGTGCTCGGAGAAGCTGGGCCTGGCCATGGCGAAGCGCGAGGCGAGGTCCTGCACGGACTGGGGGCCGTCCTCGCGCAGCAGGCGCAGGACCTCGCGCCGCACGGGGCTGGCGAGCGCGGCGAAGACGGTGTCTTCCTTCGGTGACGGCCGCCGTACGGCGGCGGGGGTGACGTCCACGACCCCATAATAGGTAGGAAATCTCCTACCTGTCATCTCTCGGTGCCTTCACAGTCAGGAAACGCAACGGAAACACGGCCCAGTCAAGATGGGGACTCGTGATCAGGGCCATTCTGTTCGACCTCGACGAGACCCTTTTCGACCATCGCCGGGCGGTCGCGCACGCCGCGACCCGCTGGACCGAGTCGGTCTGCCCCGGTCACGAGCTGCTGCCGGAGACACCGGCGCTCTGGCTCGACCTGGAGGACAAGCACCTGCCGGCGTGGCACGCCGGGGAGTGCTCGTTCGCCGAGCAGCGGCGCAGGCGGCTACGGGAGTTCTGCCGTCGGCTCGGGCTGCCCCAGCCGGCCGACCCGGACGCGGCGTTCGCCGGATTCCTGACCCACTACGAGTCGGCCTGGGCCGCCTTCCCCGACGTGAATCGGACGCTGAAGGCGCTGGCTGCTCTCGACGACGCCCCGGCGCTGGGCGTGCTCACCAACGGCCTGCCGGTGCAGCAGGAGGCCAAGCTGCGCCGCATCGGACTCCTGGACCGCATGGACGTGGTCCTGACGCCCGACGCGCTCGGCGCGTTCAAGCCGTCCGTGGAGTGCTACCGGCGGGCGGCGGCGAAGCTGGGCCTGCCTCCCGAGGAGGTGCTCATGGTGGGCGACAACCTCCTGCTCGACGCGGTCGCCCCCGCCCGGGCCGGGATGCACGGCGTGTGGCTCGACCGGTACCGCGCCGAGCCTGGTCCCTCCTCCCCCGCCGTCACGAGGATCACCACGCTGCGGGATCTGCCCGATGTGCTGGCCGCGCTGAATCGGCCTCGCGGGAACATCGGAACGAAGACCAGCGGTCGCGAGGCGGTTCTGGCTCGCTGACGACCGGATCTCCAGCGGTGGAGCCGGGCTCGAAGGGGACCCACGCCACGGCTGCCGCCCGGTTGCCATCGTCCGCCTGCGGCGCCGCTCCTGCCGCCTGCGCCCGGGCCGTACCGGCCGGGGCCTGCGGCGCGGTCGCGGAGAGTGTCCGCGTCATCAGCGAGCCCTGCCGGTCGAAGCCCACAGAAGGGGTACGGCCGGAATACGGCTGAAAGGGCCGCGGGCGTCGTTGATCATCAAGTTGGTCGGCGTCGTGCTCGTGGCGGCTCCGGAAGCCATGCGCGACGTCGGTCGATGGGACCGCCTATCCGCTGGGTCGGTACGGCCATTTCGGGCCCGCCTCTGGTACGGGACCCGGCGTGCTCGTGCGGGGCGAGGCAGGGCGTCAGTAAGGCTCGTGCAACCAGGTTCACGCAGGGCGGGGCCGTCGGCGGCACCGGGGCGGCGAGAGCCCGCGGAGCGTTGACTTTGTCTCAAGGTATGACGCATTATGTTGCTACAAACCTTGCGACAAAGGAGGGGCTATGACCAGTGAACCGTTACCGGACGCCGACCCGTCGGCGCGTGCGGCCGACCTGCGAGTGGCGGGCGCGTGGCTGGCCCGGCACGGCCTCTCCGGTGCGCGCCCGACCCCGCTGCTGGCCGACAGGCTGGCGGTCCGGGGACGTGCCCGCCTCGCCGCTGCCACGATTCCCGCCGTGCTGATCGTCGCGAGCGCGCTCGCCGCCGTTCCCGTCTTCGACGGTCGCGAGTCGCATCGCCCGCTGCCGCTGCTCGCCCTGACCGCGCTGGTGGCCGGGCTGCTGCTCGCACAATCGCTGCTGGACTGGTGGGTGCGACGCGTCGATCAGCGGGCGGGCGCGACGTTGTCCCGCAGGGCCGCCCATCTGATCCAGCCCGGCTGGCGGGCCGTGCTCGGCCTGCCGTACGCCGTCTTCGCGGCCGCCACGTTCGCCGGCGCGATGGCGCTGGCCGGGAGCGCCCTGGCCGTGCCCGACCCCACCGTGCGGCAGCTGGCCGTCGTCCTGCTGATCGGTTTGCTCGGCGTGACAGCCATCACCGTCCTGCAACTGCGCCACCTGCTGCGGCGCCCGGTCGTGGCGGAGGACGAGGAGTCGCTGACCGCCGACGTCATCATGCGCGTCGAGGACGCCCGCGACCTCACCACGCCAAACGTGCAGTGGTCGCTGCCCATGGTGCTGCTGTTCGGCACCGCGCCCGGCTGGTTGAGCGCCGCTGCGGTCGCCAACGTGATCTTGGGCCTGGTCGCGTGCGTCGCGCTCCGTGTCAGGACGCCGTCGAGCGCGACGGCGGCCCGGCGGGTGATGAGCGTCCGATGATCGTCATCGACGCGGCCTCGCCGGTACCGCCGTTCGAGCAGCTGCGGGCCCAGCTCGCCCGGCAGATCCAGGACCGCACGCTTGCCGTGGGCGCCCGGCTGCCGACAATCCGCCACCTCGCGGCCGACCTCGGCCTGGCCGTCAACACGGTCGGCCGGGCCTACCGGGAGCTGGAGGAGGCGGGGCTGATCGAAACGCGCGGACGGGCGGGCTCGTTCGTGTCGGCCGCCGGGGAGGAGGGCCGCGAGCGGGCCCGCCGGGCCGCCGCCGACTACGCGGCCGTGATCGCCAGCGTCGGCATCGACGCGGGCGAGGCGATCCGCATCGTACAGGCGGCTCTGAGGTCAAGCGGGGCAGCCCCGGCCTCGTCATGACCGTGACCCGGCCGCGGGGTCACGTCGCGGGGCGCGCGGCGTCGGCGTAGCGGCCGATCAGGTCGCGTCCGGGCCGCTCGCCCCACGATCATCGTTTGTGTTACTGGTTGTCCTTGAGGAGTTGTCGCGTGCGGGCGAGGAATGCCTGGCGGACCTCTTCCGGGTGCAGTATCTGGAGTGGTCGGCCGAGGCTGAGCAGGTAGCGGGCCAGGCCGTCGGCGTCTGGCCCGCCGATGTCGATGATCGTGGCGTCATCACCGTCCGGGTGGTGGACGCCGACCGTTGGCGGCACCAGCCTGCGGGCCTCAGCGGCCGGTACGGCCAGGCGGATGGTCACCCGCACCCGGTAGGGCCTCAGCGCGATGCCCGTGCTGACCATCTGTGCTGGATCTGGCGGGTCGGGCAGGGCAGTGGCCTGCCCGGTGGCTGTGGCATCGATGATGCGATCGGTACGGAAGGTGCGCCAGTCCTGCCGCGTCAGGTCGTAGGCGAGGAGGTACCAGCGGCGGCCTGTGTAGATGAGCCGGTAGGGGTCTACTCGCCGGGTGGACGTCGTTCCGGCCCTGTCGCGGTAGGTCAACCGGGTGCGTTCGCCTCGCCGGCACGCGGTGGCCAGGTCGAGCAGCAGCGCGGGGGAGATCTGGTCGTCGTCGGGTCGTGCGGTGTGGGTGAACGCGGCGTCCAGCTCGCCGAGCCTGCCTGCGATCCTGGCCGGCAGCACCTGGCGTAGTTTCAGCAGCGCCGACAGGGCTGCCTGGTCGCTGCCGGAGACTCCGCTGAAGGCGGCGGTGCGCAGCCCGACAGCGACCGCGAGGGCCTCTTCCTCGTCAAGGATCAGTGGCGGAATGCTGGTTCCGGGCCCGAGGTGGTAGCCGCCCCATGGGCCCATCTCCGATTCGATGCCGTAGCCGAGTTCACGTAGCCGGGCGATGTCCCGGCGAACCGTCCGTTCGGTGATCTCCAGCTGGGCGGCCAGATCAGCGCACGTCCAGGACTGCCGCGTTGACAGCAAAGACAGCAGCCGCAGCAGCCGCGCCGAGGTGTTGACCACGACTAACAGTCTGCTCGATAACCAGGACCGTTTTTGACCGGGTCATACCGTAACGTCGCCGGCATGACCGAGAACTCCTCGTGAAGGCGGGCGGGCGTCATCCGTCCAGAGGCCGCGGTGGCGACGTGGCGAAGGACGTGATCGGCCAGCTCCACCATTGACGGATCCAGCGCCACTTCCGGCAGGCCCCCGTCCTGGGCTGCTCCCACCTTCGGGCGACCGCCGGCAACCAACCTTTGGTGATCATCAGGGGCACACGACGATGAGCAACGAACTACTGGAACTGACCGTTACCGATGCCCGAGCCTGGCGGGAGTGGCTCAGCAGGCACCACGACAGCTCGGCAGGGGTGTGGCTGGTCCTCGCCAAGCAGAACACGACCCGGCCCACCAGCCTGACCTATGACCAGGCGCTCGACGAAGCGCTGTGCCACGGCTGGATCGATGGTCGGCTACGACGGCGGGATGAGATCACCTTCTGCCGGCGCTTCACCCCTCGCGGAAGGCAAAGTCCCTGGTCAGCGCGGAACGTTTCCATCGTCACCCGTCTGATCAGCGAGGGCCGGATGCATCCGGCCGGAATGACCGAGGTCGAACGCGCCAAGGCCGACGGCCGCTGGGACACGGCCTATGCGGGACAAGCCGGCATCGAGGTACCAGCCGACCTGGCCGCCGCATTGGCCGCGAAACCCCAGGCACAAGCGATGTTCGACATCCTCACCTCCCAAAACCGCTACGCCGTTCTCTATCGGATCGCGAACGCCAAACGCGCCGAGACCCGAGCCCGCCGTATCACCCAGTTCGTTGACATGCTCGCCCGCGGTGAGGCGATCCACCCGCAAAAGCGCGCCCTCGGCAGTTGAATGCCGGCCGCCCAATCCGGCACGAACCCAAGCCACGGCAACCTACATAGCTGGACAGCAAGCCCCAGGCGGTCCGTTGCACCCCGCCCGTGGCCCGGGTCGATGAACGCGACATCAGCCGAAGAACCCGATCAGATCATCCCGGCCGATCTCGGAGAACAACCGCGTCGACACCGCCACCCTTACCCGACGCGCGGCGCGACCTGGCGGCCGCGGGTGTGGGCGGTCAGGCGCGGAGCCCGGCGGCGGCCACGCGGCGACGGGCGAAGCCGAGCCGTTCGTAGACGGCGAAGGCCGCATGGTTCCAGTCGTCCACCATCAGCGCCGCGCGGCCGTGCTCGGCGATCAGCGCGGACGCCACGAACCGGCACACCCGCTCCCCCAGCCCGCGTCCCCGCGCCGGTACGGCGGTCGCGACACCGGCGAGCAGGCCCACCGCCGGGGCGGACCACGCGTCGGCCGCGACCGCCAGCAGGGCCCCGGAACCGTCCCGTACGCCGGCCCACCGGCGTACGCGCGCCAGCCCCGGCACGGCGTAGGAGCCGGGGCTGGCGGTGTCGAGAAGGGCGGCCACCTCCGGTGCGGCGGAGTCCGCCAGCCAGTCGGGCGGCCACTCCCGGCCCGCGGTCTCCTCCCGGGGCGGGGCGAGCTTCTCCGTGCCCATCCAGGAGAAGCGGGCCGCCAGCTCCAGCTCCGGCACGGCCTCGACGACCTGTTCGACGAGCGCGGCGTCGCCGAGGGGACGGTACGACGGCCCGGCCTCGGCCAGGGCGTGCCGCACAAGCGGGACGACCCGGCCGGGTGCGCCCCCCACCACTAGGCGGTCGCGCCGGGAGGCCTCCGGACTCGCCACCGCCACCGCGTCGCCGTACGCCCAGGCGCGTACGCCGGGCCGCATGCCCTGCACCGCCCAGACGAGGAGGTCGTCGTCGCCCGAGGCGGCGGCGACCTCGGCCTCGCTCACCAGTTCACGCACGGGTGTTCCTACAGGATCGCACCCGGGACGTAGGCGGCGTCGCCGGGATGGCGCGCGGTGATCTCACCGATCCGCGCGGTCACGGCGGCCACCTGACCGGCGGCCGCGCCGGCGAAGGAGGCACGGTCGGCCAGCAGCGCGTCGAGCTCGGCCCGGCCCAGCGGGAAGCGCTCGTCGGCGGCCAGCCGGTCGAGCAGCTCGTTGCCGGCGCCGCGCGAGCGCATGGCCAGCGCCGAGGCGACCGCGTGCTCCTTGATGATCTCGTGGGCGGTCTCGCGGCCGACCCCGGCCCGCACCGCCGCCATCAGCATCTTGGTCGTGGCGAGGAACGGCAGGTAGCGGCCCAGCTCGGCCTCGATCACCGCGGGGAACGCGCCGAACTCGTCGAGCACGGTCAGCATCGTCTCCACCAGGCCGTCGAAGGCGAAGAACGCGTCGGGAAGGGCGACCCGGCGGACGACCGAGCAGGACACGTCGCCCTCGTTCCACTGGTCGCCGGCGAGCTCCCCGGCCATGGAGGCGTACCCGCGCAGGATGACGGTGAGGCCGTTGACCCGCTCGCAGGAGCGGGTGTTCATCTTGTGCGGCATCGCCGACGACCCGACCTGGCCCTCCTTGAAGCCCTCGGTGACCAGCTCGTGCCCGGCCATCAGGCGGATCGTCTTGGCCAGGGAGGAGGGGGCGGCGGCCAGCTGCACCAGCGCGGTCAGCACGTCGTAGTCGAGCGAGCGGGGGTAGACCTGGCCGACGCTGGTGAAACGGCGGGCGAACCCGAGGTGCGCGGCGACGCGGTCCTCCAGCGCGGCCAGCCGGTCCTCACCGCCGAGCAGGTCGAGCATGTCCTGGGCGGTCCCGACCGGGCCCTTGACGCCGCGCAGGGGGTAGCGCTGCAGCAGGTCCTCCAGCCGCTCGTAGGCCACCAGAAGTTCGTCGGCGGCGGTGGCGAAGCGCTTGCCGAGCGTGGTCGCCTGCGCGGCGACGTTGTGCGAGCGCCCGGCCATGACGGTCGCGGAGTGCTCGGCGGCCAGGCGGCCCAGGCGGGCCAGCAGCGCCACGACCCGGCCGCGCACCAGCAGCAGGCTGTCGCGGATCTGCAGCTGCTCGACGTTCTCGGTCAGGTCGCGGGAGGTCATGCCCTTGTGGACGTGCTCGTGGCCCGCCAGGGCGTTGAACTCCTCGATGCGGGCCTTCACGTCGTGCCGGGTGACCTTCTCCCGCTCGGCGATGGAGGCCAGGTCGACCTGCTCGACGACCTTCTCGTAGTCGGCGATCGCCTGCTCGGGCACCTCGATCCCGAGGTCGGCCTGGGCCTTCACAACGGCGAGCCAGAGCCTGCGCTCCAGCACCACCTTGTACTCGGGAGACCACAGGCGGGCCAGCTCCGGCGAGGCGTAACGGGCGGCCAGGACATTCGGGATACGCGGCTTGGCATTCACGTTGGCCCAGTCTATTGAGCCCGTACCTCCCGGCCGTCCGCAGGTGCCGGGCCACGGGAATCCGCGCACCCCGGCGCCTCACAGGACGTCGCTGCCGACGGGACGGACGTCGGACTCGGCCGCCCGGGGCCGCGCGCCCCGGCCGCGCAGGCGGTCCATCTCACGCCACTGCGGCAGCAGCGCGGCCAGGTTGGTGGTCAGGAAGTACGCCGCGCCGGCGATCAGCAGCGCCGGTACGAGCCCCAACGTGACCACCGCCGCCCCCGCGATCAGCCCGCCGAGGGGGATGCCCGCCCACGCCATCGAGTCGCCCAGGGCGTTGACGCGGCCGCGCAGCCCGTGCGGCACCCGTTCGAAGGCGATCGCCCCCAGGATCGGGTTGAGGAAGCCGCCCCCGGCCCCACTCCCCGCGAACACCGCCAGCACCGCCCACATCGGCGCGTCGGCCGCGAGGACCAGGAACCGCGGCGCCCCGGCGAGCAGGAACCCCGCGAAGAACACCACCCGGCGCGGCATCCGGTGCGCGACGGCCGCGGCGACCAGGCTTCCGGCGACCGCGGCGGCGCTCCACACGCCGTTGCTCAGGCCGATCGCGGTCGGGCCGTTGCCGGACCGCTGCGCCCACACGGGCAGCAGGACGGTGTTGAACGCCGCGTCCAGCAGGTTGGTGATGCCGACCATGACGATGACGGTGAGCAGCAGCGGCTCCCCCCGCAGGAAGGCGAAGCCCTCGCCGAAGCGCCGCCAGTAGCCGGACGCGGGCGGGGCCTGGTCCGCCGGGCGTCCCATGCCGCGCGGCAGGGCGAGCGCGATGATCAGCGAGCCGAGGGCGAAGCACACGGCGTTGAGGACCAGGCCGGTCAGCGGTCCCAGCAACGCCACCATGAAGCCGCCGGCCGCCGGGCCGAGGGTCGAGGCCAGCCGCTCGGTCACGCCGGACAGGCCGGTGGCCCGCTCCAGCGGCACGCGGGCGCGCTCGGCCGCCTCCGGAACCATGATCTCCTTGGCCAGGTCGCCGGGGCCGCGTACGGCGCCGATGACCGCGACCAGGGTGAGCAGCACCGGGAAGGACAGCAGGCCCGTGGCGTGCAGCAGGGGCACGGCGCCGGCGGCGGCCGCGCTGGCCGCGTCGGTGGTCCAGGAGATCACCCGCGGTCCGGCCCGGTCCACCAGCGGCCCGGTCAGCGCCTTGACCACCACGTAGGGGGTCATCTCGCAGAAGGCCACCAGCCCGGTCTGGGTGGCGCTGCCGGTCGTGACCAGGACGAACCACGGCAGTGCGATGGCCGACACGCGGGTGCCGGTCAGCGCGACCGCCATGGCCGCCAGCAGCCCGCCCAGCGGGCGCAGCCTGCGGACGCGGGACGGAGCGGCGATGATCGCGTTCTCTCCCGTCATCGCGCGTCGTCTTCCGGCGCGGCGGGCGTGTCCAGTTCGGGCAATATGTGCACGATCACGGACACGCGTTCGGCGCCCGCCGGTGCGCCGTCCGCCTCGGGGGTGTCCCTGCGGTGCCGGGTGACGACCGCCCACAGCTCCTCCCGCAGGGCGGTGGCCTCCTGCGGGGTCAGCCGCAGCGCCCAGTCGCTCATGTCGAGCGCGTCCCGCCACACGGGCGGCATCGTCTGCAGCTCGTTGATCCCCCGCTGGACGCGCAGGGTGTGGGTGGCGGCGACCGACTGCAGATACGCCAGCGTCGCCTCGGGCTCGCGCTCGATCAGGTCCGGGTCGTTGAGCCAGGTCGACCAGTGGACCGCGCGCCACCAGCGCTCGCGGGCGTTCCCGCGCCCGGTGTCCTCCTCGACGAAGCCTGCGGCGGCGAGGCGGCGCAGGTGGTAGCTGGCCGCGCCGGAGTTGATGTTCAGCAGCTCGGCGAGCCGGGTGGCCGTCGACGGGCCGTGCTTGCGCAACAGGCCCACCACCTGCACCCGCACGGGGTGCGCGAGCGCGCGCAGCCCCTTGGCGTCCAGGACGACCGCGTCCTGCGCGGCTGGTGAGTAGGGCGTCTCGCCGTGATCGGTCATGCCGCCACTATAAACCGCAAACAGTTCTTCGCAAACAGTTCTTCGCGAAGACCTGTTTGCGGTTTGCCGTCGCCGGCCCCTGGCCCGCTACGTGAGCGATGGCGCCGGGGGCAACCGGGACACCTGGTCAAGAACCGGCTTGAGTTCGCGCCGTACCAGCCGGCGTATGGTCCAGACGTGCCGCACCCGCGGTACGGCCGGCGGGAACCGCGTGAACCGCGGACGCCATCGGGGGTCGAAGGACAGGATTCCTTCGAGGGGGAAATCCCACGGGAGCCCCTTGACGTACGGAGCGGGTGGGATGTCCGGTAATCGCGGTAGCGGTGGCCACTCGGCGTCGGCCGCCTCGGCGGACGACCTCGTCGCGTACTCCTGGGCCACGCCTTCCCGGAAGGCGTGATAGTCCTCGTCACCGTAGACGAGCAACAGCAGCCGGGCAGGTGCGACGGTGCGTACCGCTTCGGTGAACTCCCACATCGTCCCCGGCCCCGGGGATGCCGTCATGATCACCGCGTGTGCGCCCCGGAGCAGCCTGCTCACCGACTCCTGCCACTCCTCGACGGGCAGATAGCCGCGCTCGGCCCCGATTTCGGGAAGACGCTCCCCGGGTTGCCCGATCGCGACGACGCGGCCGAGGCCGCGGAACTGCCGCACCAGGAACTCCTCCTGCGTAAGCCCCGGAAGCTCGAAGGGCGAGCGGAACCCCCAGCCCGGGGCCTCGGCCGGCGGCAGGGCCATGAGGGGGTCGATGGAGAAGGGCCGCAGGTAGAGCAGATAGCGCTCCCCTACGAGCTCGTCGAACGAGGGGATGATCCGGTGGCGGTGCCGCCTTCCCCGTTTCAGCAGACCGCCGCTGCCGGCGAAGAGCAGGATCCCGGCCACGAAGACCACGGCCATGATCAGCAGGCGTACCCACAACGGGAGACGTGTCACATCGCCATCCGCCTCGGACACGAGGACCTTGTACATCGCGTAGCCGCTGAAGGACAGCAACAGCCCCAGCGCGCCCAGCGCCCACGCCAGAACGCTGAACACGCATCCTCGGGCAGGGCTTTGCCGTGCCGGTCCGCCGACGGGCCCCGCGGCCGGCGCTTCCATATCGGGAACAGGATCGGGAACAGGATCGGGAACAGGATCGGGAACAGGCGACATCCGCCGATTATCGTCCCCGCGGGGCCGGAAGCCGGGCCGAATTCACCGGCGAAGCCGCACGCCGACAAGCGCGCCTCCTGCTGCCGGTACCGGCAGCAGGAGGCGAATCCGATCGAACCACCGGAAACGGCGGCCGGATCACTTGGCCGGTTCGAGGGCCTCCTCCCCGTACACGGTCAGGTCGCCCTCGCCCGGCGCGGGCGGTTTCGGCGTACGGCGCATGCGCTCCTTCAGCCGCTCCACCACGGTGTACAGCGTCGGCACCAGCACCAGCGTGAGCAGCGTCGAGGAGATCAGGCCGCCGATCACGACGATGGCCAGCGGCTGGGAGATGAACCCACCCGAACCGGTCACGCCCAGCGCCATCGGGGTGAGCGCGCAGATCGTCGCGATCGCGGTCATCAGGATGGGACGGAGCCGCCGCCGGCCGCCCTCCAAGACCGCCTCCACCACGCCCAGCCCCTGCTCGCGGTACTGGTTGATCAGGTCGATCAGCACGATCGCGTTGGTGACGACGATGCCGATCAGCATCAGCATGCCGATGAGCGCGGGCACGCCGAGCGCCGTGTCGGTGATCAGTAGCAGCCCGATCGCGCCGGTCGCGGCGAACGGGATCGACACCAGCAGGATCAGCGGCTGCACCAGGCTGCGGAACGTCGCCACCATGATCATGAAGACGATCGCCACCGCGAGCAGCATGGCCAGCCCCAGGTCGGCGAACGCCTCCTGCTGGTCGGAGCTCGCGCCACCGATCTCGTACGTCACCCCCGCCGGCAGCGTCAGCGTCTTCAGGGTGTCGGTGACCTTCGCGGTGATCGCCCCCAGATCAGACGCGTCGGCGGTGCCCGACACCGTCGCGGTGCGGTCGCCGTCCTGACGGGTGATCTGGGTCGGCCCGTCGGCCTTCACCACGTCGGCCACGTCACCGAGCTTGACCAGACCCGTCGCCGTGGGAATCGCCAGCTTCCTGATCGCCGCGACGTCTTCCGGCGCGTCACCGCCGGCGCGCAGGATCACGTCGCTGGAGCGGCCGTCGACGTCGATCGAGCCGACCGGCGCGCCGCGGAACGCCTGCGCGACCAGCTGCCCGATCCCGGCCTCGGTCAGGCCCCGGGCGGCGGCCTTCTCCCGGTCCACGTGCACCTCGACCCGGGGGACGCTGTCCTCCAGGTTGGACGCGACGTCCCGCAGCCCGTCCACCCCGGCCATCGCGTCGCGCACCGCGGTGGCCGCCGTCTTCAGCGCGGCCTGGTCCGAGCCCTGCACGATGACCTGCACCTGGTCGGAGTTGAACCCGCCGCCACTGCCGCCGACCGTGACGTCGCCGACCCCCGTCAGGCCCTTCAGCCGTTCCCGGAGCCGCTCCTCCAGGGCGGAGGTGTCCACGCCCTCCTTCAGCGTCACCGAGAACGACGCCCGGTCGGCGCCGCCGCCGAGCCCGCCGAGGAAGCGGTTCCCGCCGCCGACCGTCACCTGGTGGGACTTCACGCCCCCGTCGGCCGCCAGCACCTCCTCGACCTTCTTGGCCGCCGCGTCGGTGGTCGCCAGGTCGGTCCCCGCCGGCATCCGCTGGCTGATCTGCGTCGTGTCGTTGCCCGAGTTGTCGAGGAAGTTCGTCTTCAAATTGGGCGCCAGCGCCATCGTGGCCGCGAACACCACCACCCCGATCAGCACCGTGACCAGGCGCCGCCGGGTGGCGAAACGCAGCACCGGCAGGTAGATCCGCTGCAGCGGGCTGCGCAGCTCCCTGCGCTCGGCGTCCTCGCGTACGGCCTGCGCCTCCTGCGGCGTGAGCGCCGGCGCCTTCAGGAACCAGTACGCCAGCACCGGGATGACGGTCAGCGAGACCAGCAGCGACGCCAGCAGCGCCACAGTCACCGTGACGGCGAACGGGCTGAACAACTGCCCCACCATTCCGCCGACGAAGGCGATCGGCAGGAACACCGCCACCGTGGTGAGCGTGGAGGCGGTCACCGCGCCGGACACCTCGCGCACGGCCGTGAGGATCGCCCGCCGCTTCTCCTCGCCGTAGGCGAGATGGCGCTTGATGTTCTCCAGCACCACGATCGAGTCGTCGACCACCCGGCCCACGGCGATCGTCAGCGCCCCCAGCGTCAGCAGGTTCAGCGAGTAGTCGCCGATCCACAGCGCGATGAGCGCGATCACCACCGACATCGGGATCGACACCGCCGTGACCAGGGTCGACCGGACCGACAGCAGGAACACCAGGATGACGACCACGGCGAACGCCAGGCCCAGCAGGCCCTCCGTGGTGAGGTCCTCGATCGACCGCTCGACGTACGGCGCCTGGTCGAACACCACGGTCAGCTCGGCGGTGTCACCGAGGGCGCGCGTCAGGTCCGGCAGGGCGTCGTTCACGTCGTGGGAGATCTGCACGGCGTTGCCGTCGGGCACCATCGTGACCGACACGCCCAGGCTCGGGGTGCCGTTGGTCCGGGTGAGCGTGGTCGCGACGGCGTCCTCGACCTTGATGTCGGCCACGGCGCCGAGCTTGACCGGCTTCGGCGGGGCCGCGGCGGCCCGCGCCTGCGCCGCCTGCGCTGTCGGCCGCTGCGCCGCGCCCTGCCCGGCGGCCGCACCCGCGCCCTGGCCCGCACTCTGTCCCGCACTCTGTCCCGCGCTCGCGCCGCCGCGCTGCCCGGCCGCCGCTGCCTGGCCCGCCGCGGGCGCGCCGGCAGGGGTCAGGTAGAGGTTCTCGAGGTCCTTCACCGTACGCACCGGGTCGCCGATCTGCACGGTCAGCGACTTGCCGTCCTCGGTCAGCGTGCCGGCCGGGATGGACACCCCGTTGGCCCGCAGGAGGTCGGGGATGGCCGCGGCCGACAGCCCCAGCAGGGCGAGCCTGCCCTGGTCGGGAGTGATGACGACCCGCTGCGCACGGGCGCCGCTGACGGTGACGTCGCGCACGCCCTCGATCGACCGCAGCTCCGGCACCATGATCTTCTCGATCTTGTCGACCATGGCGTGCTGATCGCCGCCGTCGCCCACCGCGATCGCCATCACCGGGATGTCGTCGGTGCTGCCCGCCACCACCTGCGGATCGACGTCGGCCGGCAGCTGCGCCTTGATCCGGCTCACAGCCTGCTGCATCTTCCCGACCATCTGGTCGACGTCGGTGCCGAACTCGTAGGCCACCTGCACCTGCGACATCCCCTCGCGGGAGGTGGAGGTGATGTCGGTGACACCGGCGATACCCTGGAACGCGCTCTCGATCGGCTTGGTGACCTGCTCCTCCACGATCTCGGGAGCGGCACCGGGATAAGTCGCGACCGTGAACGCCGCCGGGAACTCCAGCGACGGGAAGAGCTGTTGCTTCAGCGAGGGGATCGCGAACAAGCCGAAACCCGCGAGCACCACCGAGATCATGATCACGAGAGTGCGGTTGGCAAGGCTCAGCCTGGCCAAGGAGGTCATCCGAGCTCCTGACATCGGGAGAAGAGTGTTCGGCCAACCCTAACACTTCGCACTATCCGAACATTCAGCTGTTGGATTAACGGCTGGTAACCTCTCCTCTCGAGAGGTGACAGTGAACGACAGCCCAGCCGAGCGGCGCACCGGAACCGGCGCGGCGGCGACCCCCCGCCCGCAGCACGACCCCGCCACCCCGCCGGCGGCCCCGGCCCCTTCGCGGGCACCCCAAGAGGTCGCTGAGGAGGACGCCGAGCGCGGATGCATCATCGCCCGCCTGGCGGAGCTGCAGCGCAGCATGGGGCGGTTCTTCGCCCGAGACCGCTCGATGCCGCTGCTGGCCTCCACCCTCACGATGCAGCAGCTCAAAGTCGTCATGTTCCTGTCGTTCGCCGGGTCCACCTCCGGGCAGGAGCTCGCCCGCCACCTCGGCGTCGGCCTGGCCACCGTCACCGGCATCGTCGACCGGGTGGTCGCCCAGGGCCTGGCCTCCCGTCACGAGGACCCCCACGACCGCCGCGTACGCCGCGTCGAGCTCACCGAGGCCGGGCGGCGGCTCACCAGCGAGATCATCGAGGCCGGGACGGGCGGCTACATCCGCCTCCTACGGCGTCTCGACACCGAGACCCTGCGCACCATGGAGACCGTGATGCGCAAGATCGAGGACGCGATGCGCGACATGCACGCCGACGACGCCGGCACCGCCTGACCCCGTCTCCCGGCCCCGGCCGGTCCCGCTGCTACCTTGCGGCGGTATGCCGATCTACATCGAGGAACTCTTCTCGCTCACCGGCCGGGTCGCCCTGGTCACCGGCGGCAGCTCCGGCATCGGATACGCCATCGCCGAGGCACTCGGACGCGCCGGCGCCGCCGTCGTCCTGGTCGCCCGGCGGCCCAAGGAGCTCGCCGAGGCCGTCGGCAGGCTCGAAGGCCACGGCGTGCGCGCGGCGGCGATCAGCGCCGACCTCGGCGACCGCGCCGGCATCGCCCGCGTGTGCGACGAGGCGGACGGCTTCTTCGGCGCGATCGACATCCTCGTCAACGACGCCGCCAACAACATCCGCAGGCCCATGGCCGAGCTGACCGCCGGCGACTACGACCAGACCATCGCCGTCAACCTCACCGCGCCGTTCCTGCTGGGGCAGCACTTCGGCCCCCGCATGGCCACCCGGGGCCGGGGGCGGATCATCAACATCGGCTCCCAGCAGTCGATCAGCGCCTTCGGCGACAGCGGCGTCTACGGCGTCGCCAAGGCCGCCGTCTGCGGGCTGACCCGTTCCCAGGCCGAGGCGTGGTCGGCCCACGGCGTCACCAGCAACACGATCATCCCCGGCTTCGTCCTGACTCCGCTGACCGTGCCCGCCCAGGCCGTCCCCGGCCGGGTCGAGCAACTGGCCGCCCGCTCCATGACCGGACGCAACGGCCTCCCCGACGACTTCCGCGGCGTGGCCGTCTTCCTCGCCTCCGACTCCTCGGCGTACGTCACCGGCCAGGCCATCTGCGTCGACGGGGGGTTCAGCGTCCACTAGGGCCGCCGGACGGAGCGGCCGGCGACCAGGCCACAGGACCGGCAATGACCTGTGCCGATCTTGACCAGCCCCGCCGCGGCCGCCACCCGGACGGGTATGTGCCTCACGTCCCGGCGGCACCGGACGAGCGACAGCTGAACGCCGGGTCAGGAACAGGAAGGCACACACCGAGATGTCCCGCTCCCGCGGGCGCGACCCGCGCCACCCCAACGTCGCGATGGCCCTCGCGACCCGGTGGACGACCCTGGCCGCGCTCGTGATCACGGCGGCGGGGATCGCGGCCGCGCAGCCCGCGATCGCCCGCGTCGCCCCGCATCATCCGCCCCACGGGGTCACGGCCCTCCGCGACCCCGGCCCGGGCAGGGGCGGCGGCCAGGTGATCAGAGGAGGGCGCGCGGGCGGCGCGCAGGGCCGGTCCGGCCAGGGCCACTACAACCAGAGCCTGAACGGCGTCATCAGCCCCACCTTCGTGAGGGTGACAGGCGCAACAGGCCATCACCGACCAGGGCGGGTTCGAGGTGCAGTCCGTCTTCTGCGGATCGCAGCCGGACAGCTGCCTGCTCGGACAGAACATGCCGGTCAGCAAGCGGCAGTGACCCCCGCCGCCCAGCAGCGGCCGGCGGCGGTCAGCGGCGTTTGACCACCCGGTGGCCGGAGCCCTCGTGCCACATCTCGATCACCAGGTGCTCCCCCGCCGCGTCGGTACGCGTGAAGACCACCTCGGTCACGTCGACGCGGAACAGGTGGGAGTCCTCCCCGGGCGGCACGCCGAACGCCTCACGCACGGCCGGATCGGTGATCTCGACGGCGCGGCCGGCCAGCTTGGCGTCGCCGCTCCAGGCGCCCGGGTTCGCCTCGTCCGGATCGTCGGACGGGCTGTGGATCGCCACCCGGGGGTCGCGCCGCAGGTCGAGGGCCTTCATCGCGCCCGGCATGGACCCCAGCCAGACCTCGCCGTCCCGGAAATCCACTTCGGTCCCGCTGATGCGCGGCGAGCCGTCCCGCCGCAGCGTCGCCATCGTCTTGTGCCTGCCCTTCCCCATGCTCGCCAGCACACGGGCGGCAAGCTCGGGGATCTCCTTCTCTATCTCCCGCCAGGAAGTCATGCCGCGATCCTGTCACGCCCCGCCGACATTCCGTCATCGCGTCAAGGCGGCTTGACGTCAAGGTGTGGCGCGAGCACGAAGCCGACCTGAACCGGTTCCCTCAGTTGCCCGCGACCGCCTGCCGACCACCGTGATGCTCACCGCCGACGTCCGCGGCTTCTTCCGGCGTTTTCACGCGCGACCTGCCCTGTGAAAGTTGCACGCCCCGCCTAACTCCGCCGCAGCTCACGGCCGCGCCCGAGGGTGCCTGCTTGACCGTTTCAGACGTCCTGATCACGATCGCACGGCAAGATCCTCCAGAAAAGGGACGTAATGAGCACCCTGCGCATCGCCAGGCCGGCCATCGCACTCCTCACGGGCGCAGCGGTGGCCGCCCAGCTCCTCACCGGCGTACCCGCCGCGTCCGCCGACGCCTCGCCCGTCACCGTCACCGTCAACACCCGCGCGGGCCTGGCCGCCGCGTCCGACACCGCGGTGGGCGCCAACCACGCGATCTGGGACAGCAACCTCGGCACGAACGAGACGGCCGATCTTCTCAAGGCCGCCGGGGTGAAGATGCTCCGCTACCCGGGCGGGTCGTACGCCGACATCTACCACTGGAAGACCCACACCGCCCCCGGCGGCTACGTCGCCCCCGGCACCGACTTCGACACCTTCATCAGCGGTGCCAAGCGCACCGGCGCGCAGCCGATCATCATCGCCAACTACGGCACCGGCAGCGCCCAGGAGGCCGCCGACTGGGTCGAGTACGCCAACGTCACCAAGAAGTACGGCGTCAAATACTGGGAGATCGGCAACGAGAACTACGGCAACGGCCACTACGGCGCCGACTGGGAGGCCGACGACCACGCCGACAAGAGCCCCGCCGAGTACGCCAGGAACCTGGTGGCGTACTCCGACGCGATGAAGGCCGTCGACCCGACCATCAAGATCGGCGCCGTGCTCACCACCCCCGCCAACTGGCCCGACGGCATCGTCGCCGGGGGCGACGAGGGCACCTGGAACGACACCGTCCTGTCGATCGCCGCCTCGAAGATCGATTTTGTCATCCTGCACTGGTATCCCCCGCACAACGACGTGGCCGACGTCCTCACCAAGACCGCCCACATCCCCGACATGATCCACCTGGTGCGCGGGCAGATCGCCAAGCACGCCGGCGCCCGCGCCGGGGACATCGGCATCGCGATGACCGAGATCAACAGCGGGATCGCGCCGAACACCCAGCCCGGCGCGCTGTTCGCCGCCGACGCCTACGCCGGCCTCATGGAGCAGGGCGTCTTCTCCATCGACTGGTGGAACGTCCACAACGGCGCGGGCACCATCAGCACCGTCGCCGGCCACACCGACTACGGCGACTTCGGCATGCTGTCCAGCGCCACCTGCTCGGGCGACACCTGCGAACCACCGCTGAACACGCCCTTCGCCCCCTACCACGCGCTCTCCATGATCAGCACGTTCGCCCGCCCCGGCGACCGGTTCGTCCGCGCGGCCACCGACGAGCCGCTGGTCGCCGCGCACGCCGCCCGCCGCCCCAACGGCGACCTCGCCGTCCTGCTGATCAACCGCGACCCCGACGGCGAGCACCAGGTGAAGATCAACTATGACGGGTTCACCCCGGCCGGCGAGGCGCCGACGGTGCAGACCCTCACCAACGGCGCGACGTCCGTCAGCACCGGCCACGGCGGCACCGCGACCACCCAGACCCTCCCGCCGTACTCACTGACCACGCTGGTGCTGCACCCCGCCACCGCCACCACCGGCGCCCCCGCCGCCCCCGGTCAGCCCACCGCGAGCGACGTCACCGACAAGACCGCCACCATCTCCTGGCCCGTCGCCGAGCCCGGCGCGAGCCCCGTCGCCAAGTACGAGATCCACCGCCAGAAGGGCGCCGTCACCGAACAGCTCGGCGAGACCCCCGGCACCTCCTTCACGGTCCACAACCTCGTCCCCGGCACCCGCTACACCGTCAACGTGATCGCCCGCGACACCGCGGGCCGCGTCTCCTGGGCATCGCCGCCGCTCACCTTCACCACCGGCACACCCGGCAAGAGCTCCTGCTCGGTACGCCTGAGGGACACCAACGACTGGGGCAACGGATACGTCGGCAGCATCGACATCACCAACACCGGCACCGCCGCCGTCGACGGCTGGACGCTTCACTACACCTGGCCCACCGGATGGCAGACCGTCAGCAGCGGATGGAGCGGCAACTGGACGCAGAACGGGACCTCCGTGACCGTCACCAGCACCCCGGACAACGGCAAGCTCGCACCCGGCGCGAGCACCTCCATCGGCTTCGTCGGCGCCTACAGCGGCCCCAACGTGCTGCCGGCCGCCTTCACCCTCAACGGCGCCCTCTGCACCGCGCAGTGATCTTCGGCGCTTGACCTGGAGCGCGCTCCAACTCCCAGACTGGTCCCCATGGACGAGGGGATGACCATCGCGCGGGTAGCGCAGCGTACCGGCCTCACCGCCCGCACGCTGCGCTACCACGAACGCGCCGGACTCGCCCGCCGGGGCCGGGACACATACGTGGCCCGCCAGGAGCTGCTCGAGGCCCACCGGGCCGACGTGATCGCCGAAATCGAGCAGCTCCGAAGCGATCTCGAGGTCGTCGACCACAAGATCGGCCTCTACCGCCGCAGAATCACGGGAGAACAATGAAGCAGCACACGCTCGGCCAGGGCCTTCACACCTCGGCGCTCGGTCTGGGCTGCATGGGAATGAGCGACTTCTACGGCCCGGGCGACGAGTCCGAGTCGATCCGGACCCTCCACCGCGCGCTCGACCTGGGGATCACTCTCCTCGACACCTCCGACGCGTACGGGCCGTTCACCAACGAGAGGCTCGTCGGCAAGGCCGTCGCCGACCGGCGCGACCAGGTCGTGCTGGCCACCAAGTTCGGCATCGAGCGGCTGCCCGACGGCACCCGCGTGGGCGTCAACGGCCGGCCCGACTACGTGCGCCGCTCCTGCGACGCCTCGCTCGAACGCCTGGGCGTCGACCACATCGACCTGTACTACCAGCACCGCGTCGACCCCGGCGTTCCCGTCGAGGAGACCTGGGGCGCGATGAAGGAGCTGGTCGAGGCGGGCAAGGTGCGTCATCTCGGCATCTCCGAGGCCGCGCCCGCCACCGTGCGCCGCGCGCACGCCGTCCACCCGGTCACCGCCGGGCAGTACGAGTACTCCCTGTTCACCCGCGACATCGAGAACGAGCTGCTGCCCACGCTCCGGGAGCTCGGCATCGGCCTGGTCGCCTACAGCCCTCTCGGCCGCGGCCTGCTGACCGGGGCGTTCACGAGCACCGGGGAACTGTCCACCGACGATTTCCGTCACCACAACCCCCGCTGGCAGGGCGGCAACTTCGCCGCCAACCAGGCCCTGGCGGCCAAGGTCGGCGAGATCGCGGCCTCGCTCGGCACGACCCCGGCCCAGGTCGCGCTCGCCTGGGTGCTGACCCGGGGCGGAGACGACGTCGTTCCGATCCCCGGCACCAAGCGGGTCCCGCGGATCGAGGAGAACGCCGCGGCCCTGGACATCGAGTTCGAGCCCGGCCACCTCGACGCGCTCGACTCCCTCGCCGCTCAGGTCGCCGGCGACCGGTACAACCCGGCGGGGATGAGCACCGTCAATCACTGACCCGAAGGTGCCGCCGGTCCCTTCGGTGCGTTCGGGTTGTGTAGTTGATCATGGTTTTACCACCAACCGAGCGCCTTTACAATGTAGATCAGGAGAGGAAGTCGCACAGCAGACCCGTGATCTCCGCCGGGCGTTCCAGACTCGGCAGGTGACCGGCCCAGTCGAGGTCGAGCAGCGTCGCGTCCGGCATCGCCTCCGCGATGTGCCGTCCGCTCCCCCGAAAGTACGGCAGGTCGTGGCCGCCGACGACTACCAGCGCCGGCACCGTGACCGCCGACAGGTCGATCGGATCCCTCCCCCGCTCGGGCTCGGGGTCGGCGGCCAGTTGCACCTCGAACGCGTGACGCTGCATCGCCGCCAGCCGCGTCCTGACCGGCTCGTCCGCCTCCGGGCCGAGCCATGTGCGGACGTTGAGGTCCACCGCTCCCCCGACGTCGCCCGCCTCGATCAGCCGGTCCTCCTCCGACCCGAACGCCTCCAGGTCGGGGGTGGGCGGCAGGCCGCATCCCGCGTTCAGGAGCACGAGCCGCGAGACCAGATCGGGATGCCCCGTCGCCAGCTCCAGTGCCACCCGGCCGCCGTACGACGATCCGACGAGCGCGACCCGGCGCAGCCCGAGCGCCGCGAGCAGGTCCGCGACGTCACCCGCGTCCGAGTACGGCCCCTCCGCGGCGTACGGCGTCCGCCCGTGGCCCCGGAAGTCCGGCCGGATCACGTGGAACCTCTCCCCCAGCGGCTGCCACTGGGGATCCCACATGCCCGAGTCGGCGACGCCGGAGTGCAGCAGGACGACGGGATCACCGGAGCCCAGTTCCTCGTGCCAGATCGTCATCGGGCCTCCACCGCCACACGGAGGCCTAGTGCCACCAGCACCACCCCCGACACCTGTTCGAGCCGGCGGCGCACGGCGGGCCTGCCCAGCACGGCGCCGGCCCGGCCGACCAGCCAGATCATCCCGACGTACCAGATCACGTCCACGACCACCCAGATCACCGCGAGCATCGTCAGCGTCAGCGGCACATGTGCGCCCTGCGGCACGAACTGCGGCAGAAACGACATCGCGAACACGGCGGCCTTGGGGTTGGCGCCGCAGGTGGCGAGCCCCAGCCCGTACGAGCGGCGCCACCCGGCGGCCGCCCGCGCCTCGTCCCCGGCGTACGGCGCGGACGGGTCGAGTGCCACCGGCGCGCGCCTGGCCTTCCACAGCGATTGCACGCCCATCAGCACCAGCAGCGCCGCACCCACCGCCTTCATCACGCCGTACGCGACCTCGGATGCCACGACAAGCGCGGACAGCCCGAACACGGCGGCCATGGACCACAGGAAGATGCCGGTCTCGTTGCCGAGCAGCGCGGCCACCCCGGAGGAGCGCCCGGCCCTGAGCGTCTGCCGCAGGATCACCGCGGTGCTCACGCCCGGGATCATCGCGAGCAGGAAGCAAGAACCGACGAATACGAGCCAGATCACACGGCCATCGTCCCGGCGCCGGCCGGAGCGCCGCAACTTGTTTGCCGTCCGGCGCCGGATCCGGGCACGCGGATCCGGCGCCGGACGGCCGGCGTCAGGAGCCGGTGAGGATGACGAGCCGCTGGGTCGCGCGGGTCATCGCGACGTAGCGGTCGACGGCGCCTTCGACGCCCTCACCGAACCTCTCCGGGTCGACGAGGACGACCAGGTCGAACTCGAGCCCCTTCGCCAGTTCCGGGGTCAGCGAACGGACGCGGGGCATCTCCCGGAAGGCGGGGTCGCCGATGACGCAGGCGACTCCGTCGGCGTGCCCGGCGAGCCAGGCGTCGAGGATCGGGCCCAGGTCGCAGGCCGATCCGTGGACGACGGGGACGCCGCTGCCGCGGATCGAGGCCGGCACGTTGGCGTCCGGGAGCACGGCCCGGATGACCGGCTCGGCCTCCGCCATGACCTCCTTCGGCGTCCGGTAGTTGATGCTCAGGGTGGCCAGGGTGATCCGGTCGAGCCCGATCCGTTCGAGCCGTTCCCGCCACGACTCGGTGAACCCGTGCCTGGCCTGGGCACGGTCCCCGACGATCGTGAAGCTCCGGGACGGGCAGCGCAGCAGCAGCATCTGCCACTCCGCGTCGGTGAGTTCCTGGGCCTCGTCCACGACGATGTGGGCGAACGGGCCGGCGAGCCGGTCCGGATCGGGGCCGGACAGCGCGGCCTCGTCGACCAGGGCGTCCTGCATGTCCTGTCCGCGCAGCATCGACATCACGAGCATCTCGGAGTCGTCGGCCTCGATCAGATCCTCGGCGACCCGCGCCATGTGCTCGCGCTGGGCGGCGACGGCGGCGTCATGGCGACGCCTGCGCCGGGACGCCTCCGGATCGCCGAGCCGCTGCCGTGCCGCGTCCAGGAGCGGCAGGTCGGACACGGTCCACGCCTGGGCGTCCGCACGCTGCAGCTTCCGGACCTCCTCGGGGGCGAGCCAGGGCGCGCACAGCCGCAGGTAGGCGGGCACCGACCACAGGTCTCCGACGAGGTCGGCCGCTTCGATCAGCGGCCACGCGCGGTTGACGGTCGTGAGCAGCTCCCTGTTGCGCAGCAGCGACCTGCGGACGAGCTCGGCCGGCGCTTCGTCGTCGTGCTTGTCCACCAGGATCGTGACCAGCTCCTCCCAGATCCGGTCACGCGCCTCGTTGTGCGGGGTGCCGGGTTCCGGCGCGTCGAACGCCTCGGCCCAGTCGCCGGGGCTCACCCAGACGTCGGACCAGGGGGTCGTGACCGTCATCCCCTCGGTGGGCGGGTTCTCGTAGAACCGGACGGCCGGCTCGATGGCCTTCACCAGGTCCGCGGACGACTTCAGGCGGGCTACGTCCGGGTCGGTCTCGATCGCCGCCGTGGCGCCCTCGGCGACGAGGTCTCGCAGGGTGCAGGTCTGCACGCCCTCCTCGCCGAGGCTGGGCAGGACGTCGGCGACGTAGGCCAGGTAGGGCTGGTGCGGGCCCACGAACAGCACCCCGCCCCTGCGGTGACCGAGACGGGGATCGGAGTAGAGGAGGTAGGCGGAGCGGTGCAGGGCGACCACGGTCTTCCCCGTGCCCGGACCGCCGTCGACGACGAGAGCGCCCTGGGACCCCGCGCGGATGACGGCGTCCTGGTCGGCCTGGATGGTGCCGAGCACGTCCCGCATCCGTCCCGACCGGCTGCCGCCCAGGCTGGCGATGAAGGCGGACTGGTCGTCCAGAGCGGCGTGCCCTTCCAGCCCGTCCGGGGTGAACACCTCGTCCCAGTAGTCGCTGACCCGGCCGCGGGTCCAGCGATACCTGCGGCGGCTCGCCAGACCCATCGGGTTGGCGTGGGTGGCTCCGAAGAACGGCTCGGCCGCCGGGGAGCGCCAGTCGAGCAGCAGCCTGCGACCCTCGCCGTCCGTGAGGCCGAGCCGTCCGACGTACACCGGCTCGGAGCCGTCCGCGCCGACCATGCGTCCCAGGCACAGGTCCAGGCCGAAGCGGCGCAGCAGGCGCAGGCGGGCGGTCAGCCGGTGGATCTCCAGGTCCCGGTCCAGCGCCTGCCGGCCCAGACCGCCGGGCGCCCTGCGCTCGGCGTCGAGGCGGGCGGACAGCTCGGCGATCGACTGCTCGAGGGTCTCCGCGACGGCGGCGAGGTGCCGCTCGTCGGCGGAGATCAGCGCCGGGTCCGCCTTGTGAGACAGGCGTTCGGGAAGGTCGAAGGCGCTGGTGGTCAAAGGATTCACGTCATCAGCTCCGATCTGAGGTCGCTTCGCGACTGTTACGCACGGCAGGGCACAGCGACCGGCGTGACGAGCGGCTCCGCCTGGCGGCCTTCGTCAGCCGCCTGCGGCCGGTCAACAGGCCTGCGGGTTCTCGTGGTCCGGGTCCTGGATCGACGGCGCCGGACCGTCGTGTGCCGCCGATGCCCAGCACGACCGGCTCAGTACGGCCGGCCCAGTACGGCCGGTCCGCCGCCTGGGGCACCATCACCTGGGGTGCGCCGGCCCGGGCTGCCGTCGTCGTGGTGCACGCGCCGCCGTGGTGCACGACGGCGGCCACGCGGGCGAGCGACGCCTGATGTCGACCTCGCCGTCGGTGAAGCAGTCGTCCCGGTCGTCGATCAGGGCCAGGTCCGCCCAGGCGCGGGAGACGATCACACGGCGGCCCCGCACGCGGATCGCCTCGACGGCCACCTGCGCGGCGGCGCGGCCGTCGTCAGTGCGCGCGCCGACCGGCCGACCGGCACCATCGGCACGCCCACGCCGGCCGGCCGCTGCGCGAAGACCTCGTCGGGCGGCGCGCACACCCGCACCTCCGCACGGAGTTCCCGCAACCGCACGGCGAGCGCCACCGGCGGTTCGACGTCCCCCCGTGACCCATAGGTCGACCACAACACGCGCATTTCGCGCTCCCCCGTTTTCGCGGACTCCGGCCTCAGGCCGACGATTCTGCGGTACGACCCGGGTCTTGCCGCAAGACCCCCTGTGCGCTATACGTTGAAAATGGAAGGGAGCGGATATCCCCTTTCCCCTCATAAACCCCGGACGTCGTCGATCCGTTAGAAGGCCGGCCCCGGAGTCGTATCGCCAGACAGGCATCCCGCTCAAGGTCACCGGCGCGGTAACACCTGCTCGGCCCACTGGTCTCCAGCGCGTTCACGGGTTCCCCCGGCCGGTCAGCTCGCGCATGCGGCGCAGCAGCGCCGCCCGCCTGAGGTGGGCGCGCACCACGAGCACCACGGCCACCGCGACGAACAGCCCCCCGACCGCCAGGGCGAGCCCCGCCCCCGTGCCGCGTCGCACGGCCACGACGGTCACGACCGCGGTGGTGGCCAGCGAGGCGGCCAGGCCGATCCAGGCGGCGATCACCCGGTCGGCGGCGAACAGCGGAACCCGGCGCGTCAGCAGCCATCCCCCGTATGCGGCCCAGGCCAGGCAGAGCGCCGTGAACAACGCGAACGCCAGATGAGTGCGTCCGGGCAGCGGGCCGGGCTCCGACCACCACAACGTGCTGACGAAGACCGCGCCGGCCACGCCGGCCATCAGCGCCGTCACCGCCCGGATCCGCCTTCTGAGCGACAGCACCGGCGCCAGGTGCTCGATCATGTCCTGCGCCGACCGGCGCGGCTCGTTGTTCATGACGTGTGTCCCTTCTCCTCAAGGCTCTCCCGCAACAGGCGACGGGCGCGGTTGAGCCGGGACTTGACCGTTCCGGCCGGGACCTGGCAGACGTGGGCACATACCTCGACCGGCAGGTCCTCCAGGTAGAACAGGACGAGGATCTCCCGCTCCAGCACCGGCAGAGCCGACAGCACGCTCACCAGCGCGGCACGCTCCACCATGACCTCGGCCGGGTCTTCGGCGATCCCTTCGCCCGCGATGTCACCGAATGCCGAGGTCTCCTCGGCCTGGGCGTACTCGTCACGCAGCCGGTCGGTGACCGACCGCCGGGCGATCGTGAACAACCACGGCACGAACCGGCCGGGTTCCCTGAGGCGGGGCAGGCCGCGAACCACAGCCAGCCAGATCTCCTGGCTCACGTCGTCGGCCCGGTCAGCGTCCAGCATGCGCCGGACATACGTCCACACCGGCATCCGCCACCGAGCCAGCAGCTCGGCCAGCGCCCCGCGCTCGCCCAGCTGAGCGCGGACCACCAGCAGCTCATCGGTCATCTCGTCCTCCCGTCACCCTGCACAGTCGGGCGCAAGACCGAGAAGGTTCACGATCGCCGGACGAAGGCGTGGTCGGGCAGGTGCCGGTCGGGTGGTGTGCGCTCCGCGAGACCACAGAAGTCGAGGAGTCGGTCCCCGTCGACGGCCGGACCGTGGTTCCACGATTGCTCCTTGACAGGTATTTCGCTCCCATGTAGTAGTTGCAGAGTGCAATTACTTTGGGAGTTGATGGACCGCTTCGTTTACTCGATGCAGGTGCTCCGGGCGGGGCTTCTCAAGGAGGCGGGCTCGTGCTGACGCGGGTCGCTGAGGGTGTGTGGGTCCACGAGAGCGAGTTCGTGCAGAGCAACGCCGTCGCGGTGCAGGGCCGGGCCGGTGTGTTGCTCATCGACCCCGGGGTGACCGGCTCCGAGCTCGACTGCCTCGCGAACGACCTTCGCGAGTTGGGTCAGCCCGTCGTGGCAGGGTTTTCCACCCATCCGCATTGGGATCACCTGCTCTGGCACGCCCGGCTCGGCGAGGCGCCCCGTTACGGCACGGCGCGCTGCGCGGCCACTGTCCGAGATCAGCTGCCCGACGCGGATGCGAAGGCCCGCATCGCGGCCCACCTGCTGGAGACGGAAATCGCCGGGCGGGTACCGCTGGACCTGCTCGGCCTCATCACCGGTCTGCCCGCCGAAACCGCGCGGATTCCCTGGGACGGCCCCGGGGTCCGGATCATCGAGCATCGAGCGCATGCCCCGGGCCACGCGGCGCTGTTGATCGAGGAACGCGGGGTTCTCCTCGCCGGCGACATGCTTTCCGATGTCTTGATTCCGATGCTCGACGCGGACGGCACCACCGACCCGATCGAGGACTACCTCGCCGCGCTGCGGTTGCTCGAGGGCGTGGCCGGCGGCGTCGACGTCGTCGTCCCGGGCCACGGTTCCGTCGGCGGATCCGGCCAGGTACAGGCACGCATCGACCAGGATCGGGCGTACGTACTCGCGTTGCGCAACGGCCACGTCCCCGCCGACCCACGGATCGGCCCATCGGCCAAGCCCGGCTGGGAGTGGGTGAGCGACGTGCACCAAGGACAACTCCAACGCCTCGCCGGAAGAAGCGACCGCGACCGGGCGCCCCGCTAGCGATCGGTGTGCGACGCAGCCGGTGCGCGCGGGCCACCGCCGCTCAAGCCCCGCGTCGACCACGCCCGCCCACCGTCTGGCCGCCGTCCGGCCGCCGCGCAGGACGCGGCCCGCGCCGCGGCCGCGAGCCGTTTCCGGCGGCTGACGACAGCGCATGGGCCCGGCCGTGGAAGATCCGCTGAAGGCTCAGCCGTCGGGTGCCGCGCCGTACACGCGGGACAGGTCGGCGACGGCCTCGGCCATCAGCGCGCGCAGCTCGGCCGGCTCCAGCACCTCGACGAGGACGCCCATCCGCAGGAACAGCCACCGGGCGTGTGTGAGGGACTCGATCGGCAGCGTCAGCCGGGTCCCGCCGCCGGGCTCCGGCTGCCCGTCCGCCAGCGCCTTGTCGACGACGTCGCGGCCGAGGGTGTATCGCAGCAGGTCCTCGGCTCCCGGCGCGAGCCGCACCACCGCCTCGGCCGTGTACATCCGTGAGGCGAACCCCGCGGCGAAGCCGCGCCAGAACTCGGCGAGGTCGAAGTCCGGCGGCCGTTCGAAGCGCTCGGGCAGCACTTCGGCCTCGACGATCCGGCCCACACGGTAGGTGCGCACCGTGCCGTCGCAGGCGGCGGCGAGGTACCAGGAACCGCCCTTGAGCACCAGGCCGTAGGGACGCACCAGCCGTGCCACCTCGGTCTGCCCCCACCGGCGGTAGCGCAGCCGCAGCGTCCGCTCCTCCCACACCGCCTCCGCGACCTCCGTGAGGAACGGCGCCTCGTCGGCCCCCCGGTACCAGCCCGGCACGTCGAGGTGGAACCTCTCCCGCATCCTGGCCGCATGGGATCGCGGCTCGGGCGGCAGCGCGGCCAGCAGCTTCAGCTCCGCCGCCGCGGCGAAGTCGGCGAGCCCCAGCTCGGCGGCCGGGCCCGGCAGACCGGCCAGGAACAGGGACGAGGCCTCCTCCACGGTGAGCCCGTTGAGGCGCGTACGGTAGCCGTCGAGCAGCCGGTATCCGCCGAGCGGCCCGCGATCGGCGTAGACGGGCACGCCGGCGGCCGACAGGGCCTCGACGTCGCGGTAGACGGTGCGGACCGACACCTCGAGCTCTTCGGCGATTTCTGTGGCGGTCATCCTGCCGCGGGTTTGCAGCAGGAGCAGCAGGGACAGCAACCGGCTCGCGCGCATGTGACCAGTCTGCCACCTTTACAAAGTAGATTTACTTGCTTTCGCACATTCGCTGTGTTCAAATGCACACATGGAAAGTGCTGACCGGATCCGGGCGATCATGAACGCACTGCGCACGTCCGACAGCGTCTCCGTGGCAGAACTGGCGCTGGCGTACGGCGTGTCGGAGATGACCATCCGGCGCGACCTGGACGAGCTCGCCCAGCAGGGGGTGGTCCGGCGCGTCCGCGGTGGTGCGCTGAGCCTGCTTCTGCGCGGCGAGGAACCGCCCTTCGGCGTGCGTGAGCGTGAGGCGATCGACGCCAAGCGCCGCATCGGCGCGGAGGTCGCCGCTCTTCTGGCCGACGGCGAGGCCGTGCTGCTCGACGGCGGCACGACCGCGCTCGAAGTCGCCCGGGCCGTGCGCGAGCGCCGTCTGACCGTCCTGCCGCTGGCACTGCAGGCGGCCCAGGAACTGACGGGCGCCCCCCGCGTCCGCCTCGTCCTGCCCGGCGGGGAGGTGCGGCACGGGGAGTTGAACTTCGTCGGGCCGCTCACCGAGACCTCGATCAGGGCCCTCCGGTTCGACACCGCGGTGATCGGCTGCTGCGGCCTTTCGGCCGAGCACGGCCTGACCGCGCACGATCTGCCCGAGGTGGCGATCAAACAGGCCGCGATCGCCTCGGCCCGCCGCGTCGTCGCCGTGTGCGACTCGGGCAAGTTCACCCGTACGGCCTTCGGCGCGGTCTGCGGGCTCGACCGGCTCGACGTGGTGGTCACCGACGAGGGCATTCCCCGGGACCAGCACGACGCGCTCACCGCCGCCGGCGTCACCGTAAGGGCCGTCCCCGCCTCCGCTCCTGTCTCATCCCCCGTCTCGGCCCCGGAGTCGAGCCCTGCCACCTGAGCGGCGCCTCTCGCCTCGCACGCTCCCGGGCCCAGGCCCGCGTCCGCGCCGTACAGGCCAGGGCGGACACGACACCAGAGGACCACTCCACTCCCCCGCCCGCGCGAACCCAGGCCGTCGCCGCCTCATGGCGGCGCGCCGCGAACACCGGGCGTGAGCGTTCGCACAGCTCACGTCCACCGTCCGGCACACGCCGTCCACATAGCAGCGGACTTCGGCCGGCCGCGCCGCTCACCAGCCCGTCCCCGCCGGGCGCCCCCGCGCGGGCTGCACAGAAGAACCTTCCAGTCCGAACCTCCAGTGCCCCCGAGGAGCACACATGGCCGCTGCTCTGTCCGCCCCACCCCACCCGGCGCTCCTACGCGCACGCGTGGCCGTCTACGGACTGTTCCTGCTGTCCGGCATGGCCATCGGCACGTGGACCAGCAGGATCCCCGCCATCAAGGCGGACCTGCGGCTCAGCGACGGCGCGCTCAGCCTGGGACTGCTCGGCATCGCGGCCGGCGCCATCACCGGCATGCAGGTCGTCGGCCGCCTGGTGGACCGTCACGGCAGCTACCGGACCATGCTGCCGATGGCCGTCGTCCAGGGCCTGGTCCTGGTGATCCCCGCCTACATGCCGAACCTGCCGGCGCTCGCGCTCTCCCTGTTCGCGTTCGGCGCGGTGCACGGCACCCTCGACGTGGCCATGAACGCCAACGCCGTCGTGGTCGAACGGGCCTACGGCAAGCCGATCATGTCGTCCTTCCACGCGGTGTTCAGCGTCGGCGGCTTCGCGGGGGCGTCCGCGGGCGGGCTGTTCGCCCACGCCGGGGTGAGCCCCGGGGTGACCTTCGCGGCGATGGGCGCGGTGATCCTGCTCATCGCCCTGCTGAGCGCGCGCTGGGCCGTCCGCGACGACCCGGCGCGAGAAGCGGCGCAGGCCGCGTCCCCCGGAACCGGCCCGGCACGGCGGCGGCGGGTCAACAGCGCCGTGCTGTTCCTCGGTGTCCTCGCCTTCTGCTGCCTTGTCGGAGAAGGCGCCTCGGCCGACTGGGGTTCGGTCTACCTGCGCGACAACCTGGGCTCCTCCCCCGGCTTCGCCGCGGCCGCGTACGCCGCGTTCTCGATCATGATGACGGCCGGCCGGTTCGCCGGGGACCGTCTCGCCGCCCGGCTGGGGCCGGTCACGCTGGTCCGCTGCTGCGGAGGGCTGGCCGGGGTGGGCCTCGCGGCCGGGGTCCTCGTCGGTCACCCCGTGGCCGGGGTGGTGGGATTCGGGCTGTTCGGCGCGGGCCTGTCGTGCATCGTTCCCCAGGTGTTCTCCGCCGCCGGGCACCGCGACCCCGCCCAGTCGGGCCGTGCGCTCGCCGCCGTGGCGAGCCTCGGTTACACCGGCTTCCTCACCGGGCCCGTTCTCATCGGCGGCCTGGCCGAGGCCGTCACCCTGCCGTACGCCTTGCTGGTGCCCGCCGTGCTCGCGTTGTTCGTGGCCCTCGCCGCACCGGCGCTGCGCACGCCCCGGCCGGAACCCGCGGCCGATCGCGACGCCGAGCCCGCCCGATGACAGCCGCGGGGGCGGTGATCGGTCAGGGCCGGAGCAGCGTCTTGACGGCGCGGCGTTAGTCCATGGCCCGGTAGCCCTCGGCGGCCCGGTCGAGGGGCAGGTCGAGGTCGAAGACCTTGCCGGGGTCGATCGTGCGGTCCCAGATGAGCCGGATGAGCTCGAGTGCGCCCCGAGGCTGTCGGTGAGGTCTTTGAGTGCGGCGACGGCGGCGAACCAGCCGGTGCCCAGCACGTCGGAGGCGGCCAGCGGGGAGGGGACCAGGTCCGGGTGGGGCGTGCCGGGGGTGGCCATGCCGTCAGGCCACTCACGGCCGGATCGGCGGACTGCCTACTACCCATCACAGAAGCTGGTCAGCCGGGCAGGAAGGCACTCGCGAAAGGTGTACCGACAGGGCACCCCTGCGGACGCGATCGAGGGGGCGAGGGTTGGGGCCGACGGCGCCGGGCAGGGGTGGGGCGTGGCCGTCACCAACGATCCCCAGGAGCCGGTCCCGGCGTACCGGCGGCTCGCGGCGATGCTCCGCGAGGAGATAGTGCGGGGCCGGATCGAGCCCGACCGCCCCCTGCCGCCGGAGGAGCGCCTGGTGCGCGAGCAGGGGTTCGCCCCCGAGGACGTGCGCCGCGCCGTGGAGGTGCTCAGCGGCGAGGGACTCGTGTACACGGTCGAGGGGCGCGGGGCGTACGTGTCCACCCGCGCCGAGGAGACGGGCGGCGGCTGAGCGGCCGGCCGCCCCGTCCCCACCGGCAGGTGCTATCCGGCGGCGCCGGACGAGCGGGGCTCGCGCCACATGGGATACATGACCGGGCCGCCGGGAATCCGGAGCAGTTCCGGCATGTCGGTGTAGCCGTGGCGGAGATAGAGCCGCCGGCTCGCCTCGCTGCTGGCCTCCAGGTAGGCCGGGATCCCTTCGGCGTCGAGCCTGCGGTGGTGCTCCTCCAGCAGCACGCTGCCGAGGCCGCGGCCGGTCCTGCCCCGCTCCAGGGCGATGAACGCCAGGTAGTGGTGCGGCTCACGGGGGTGGAGCTTGTCCAACAGCTGACCGAGGACGCCGTAGCGTTCGGCGTTGTCCCCGGCGAAGGACGCGATCGCCTCCTGCTCTCCGGGGATCTCGGGGAACGGCGCGGCGAACCAGACCGCCACACCGGCCAGTTCACCCGATTCCCGGATGCCGTACACGTCGCCGTGCTCCAGCGCGTGCCCGGCCCACAGCGTGAAGAACCGCCGCTGCATGGGCAGGCGGTCCTCCGCGCGCGGGATGAGCCACCTGGTGATCTCGTCGATGTGGAACGTGTCGGCGATGAGCCCGCCGGCGGCGTCCGCGTCCGTCATCCGGATGATCTCGACCGTCATTTGACGCCCCCGCCGACGGCCTGCGCGCCCAGGCCGATGTTGGCGTACACCTCGGGCCGCGTCGACTTCAGCACCCGGCCCCAGACGAGGCCGAGGATGATCGCGACGACGAAGATGCCGGGCAGGATCCAGCGGAGGATCGAGTCGGGCTCGACTCCGAGGACCGTGTCGAAGTTGACCAGGGTGAGGCCGATGATCACGCAGAGCGCCAGGATCGCCAGAGCCGGGGCGATGCGGGTGCGCCAGGTCGTCTCCCCCCGAGGGTCACGAGAGAAGAACACGATCACCGAAATCGAGGTGACGGTGAGCAGGGTCAGCAGCCCGAGACCGCCGAAGGTGCCGAAGATGAAGAACATCTTGGTGACCGGGTCGAGGCCGGAGATCGCGTAGACGGTGATCACGATCAGCCCGAGCACCGTCTGCAGCAGCGACCCAGCGATCGGAGCGGCGGTGCGGGCCGAGGTACGGCCGAAGATCGAGGGAAGGACGTTCTCCCGGCCCAGGGCGAAGATGTAGCGGGCCGTGGTGTTGTGGAAGGCGATCATGCAGGCGACGCTGCTGGTCACGAACAGCACCGAGCCGATCGTCGAGACGGCGGAGCCCAGGTGCGCGGCGGCCTGGTTGAAGATGAGCTCGGTCCCCTGCTCCGAGGCGGCCTTGACGATCCCGTCCGGCCCGGTCGGCACCGTCTGCGCCCAGGCGGAGAACGAGTACAGCAGAGCGATGATCGCGATGCCCAGGTAGGTGGCGATCGGCACGGTCCGGTGGCGGTCCTTGGACTCCTCGGCGAAGACCACCGACGACTCGATGCCGGCGAACCCCGCGACGACGGTGGCGAGCGCCGCACCCACACCGGGCACGAACAGCGCGCCGGGGCTGAAGCCCTCGAAGCTGATGCCGCCCGGCCCCGCGTGCGTCACGTCGCCGAGGTCGAACAGCAGCACGATGGCGATCTCGCTGATCAGCAGGACGGACAGGATCTTCCCGTTGACGTCCACCCGCAGCAGACCGAGCAGGCCGGTCAGCCCCCAGGCCACGAGCGCGATCACCCACCACGGGGGCGAGCCGCCGAACCAGTCGACGAGCAGCGGCTCGGCGGCCGATCCGATGATTCCGTAGAGGCCGAGTTGCAGCGCGTTGTAGGCCAGCAGCGCCACCCATGCGGTCGCGACTCCCTGGGTCCGGCCGAGCCCCTGGGCGGCGTAGGCGTAGAAGGCGCCCGCGTTCACCACGTGCCGGGCCATGGTCACGTATCCGACGGCGAAGAGCGCGAAGACGGCGCCCAGCAACAGGAACGCGAACGGGACGCCGATGACGCCCGTCACCGTGTACGCCGTCGGGACCGAACCCGCGACGACCATCAGCGGCGCCGCCGCGGAGATGACGAAGAACACGATGGACGGCACGCCGAGCCGGTCCTGGGCCAGTGCCGCGGTGACGACGCTGGGCCGTTGCTCTGTGAGGGACACCTGGAACTCCGTGTGAGGGGGGTCGGAGGTCACCGGCGGCTGATGACAGCCTCGCCGACGGCGACCTTGGTCTGGGCGATGAGTCGCTGCAGGGCTACGGGGAGCATGGCGGTCGCGGCGGCCACGAACCGGGGATCGTGCTCGGACAGGATCCGCTGTGCGCCGGCCGCGGCCAGGAGGCCCAGGAGGACGCAGTCCCGGACCGCTGGCGGCTTGCGCCGCTGCACGGCGAGGTTCAGCCGGGCGAGCGGCCACGCGGCCGTGTTGATGTCCGCCGGCGCCGCGGGCTGCTGCTTCAGCAGGTGCCTGACCGGAGGCTTCAGCAGGTTCGCGGCGATCATTCGGGCGGTGACGTCGGCGTGGATCGTCCGGGCGAAGAAGAGCAGCCACGTGCCGACCGGGTGGTGCGGTTCGGCGATGACGTGATCGAGCACCGTGCGGGTGAGCGGGTCCCCGGTGGCCTCCCGGACCGTCGCGTGGAGGCGCTCGGGGTTCGAGGCGAAGTCGAACGCCACGCGCTCGGCGAGCATCAGCTCGGCGAGGACCGCGCCGGCCAGCGTCAGCCCCGTGAGCCGGGGATGTAGCAACGGATGACCCGTCACATTGTCGTGCAGGACAAAGTACAGATCATCGACAAGGGACGGGCTCGAAAGATCGCTTTCAGCCACGGTCGGCGATCATATAGGCGAATTGTTTCATCTGTCATCGCACGAAATCGTATTGTGTGAGCGACTTCGCGGTTCTCCGCCCGATACATAAATAATGCCAACCGGAATGCGCTTTTGGGTAATGCAATTACGGTCCGTCGCACTGACGGATGCGGAACGTGTCAGCGGATCAGGACATTCGCCAGGATCGTGAGCAGGATCGACGCGACGATCGAGATGACGATCATCATGAGGCAGCCCGACGCTCCCCCGAGTGGCCGAATCTTGAAATTTCCCGGCATGGCATCCTCCCCCTCGCTGCTCCACGTGCGCCTACCCACCGCCCACCGGCCGAACCGAGCGCGGTTTGTCCGTTTTGCGGCCGGGCATCGTCGGCCTATGACGATCCAGGACGACAGGGGCGCGGCGGCTCTGGCCCGCGCCCACGGGCTCTTCAACATCGCGGGCGGGCTGTGGCCGCTCCTGCACCTGCCGAGCTTCGAGAGGGTGTTCGGCGCGAAGACCGACCGGTGGCTGGAACGCACCGTCGCCGGGCTGCTCGTCGGGATCGGATGGACGCAGGTCCGCGCCGCGTCCGTGCCCGGCGGCGCCGACCACGCGCGCCGTCTCGGCATGGCCACGGCGGCGGCGCTGCTCGCCGTCGACCTGGTCTACGTGCCCACCGGCCGCATCCGGCCCGTCTATCTTCTCGACGCGGCAGCCGAGGCGATGTGGCTGCGCGCCTGGCGGGCCCGGGCCGTACGGCCGGAGCCTCCGTCCACCCGCGCCGGCTCGGTGTTCGCCGCGGCGGCGGCGCTGGCCGCGGGCTGTGCCACGGGCGCCGCGCTGGCCACGCGGATGCTGCGGCGGCGGCCGGACTTCGGCGACTCCGAGCTCACCCGGGCCCGCTACCTACGCCATCCCGCGGCGCGGTGAGCCAGGTTACGGGCCACGACGACGGGTAGAGCGAACGGCAGTTCGACAATGGAGGAGTCATGGACCGAGGACCTGTGGAGAAGGACCCCGAGGAGTGGGCGACGGGGGACGAGCCGATGACCGCGCCGCAGGAGTCCTACCTGCGCACGCTGGCCAGGGAGGCCGGGCGGGACGTGCCGGAGGGACTCAGCAAGGCCGAGGCCTCCCAGCTGATCGACGAGCTGCAGGACCAGAGCCGCCGCCTGAACGACAACGGGTGAACGGAGCCGAAGGGTCGCCCGGCCCCGGGCGGCCTTCGGCATGCTCAGGCGCCGTCACCCGGGCAGCGTCTCGCCGCCGATCGGGGCGAGGACCTCCCCGGTGTAGTACGACGACAGCCGGTTGGCGGCGAAGAACACGTACGAGGGAGCGATCTCGTCCGGGTCGGCAGGCCGGCCCATCGGCACCTGCTGACCGAACTTGTCCACCTTCTCCTCCGGGAACGTCGCCGGGATGAGCGGCGTCCAGACCGGGCCGGGAGCCACGGCGTTGATCCTGATCCCCCGGTCGACCAGCACCTGGGCCATCGAGTAGGTGAACGCGTTGATCGCGCCCTTGGTGGCGGAGTAGTCGATCAGCTGCTTGTTTCCGCGCAGCCCGTTGATCGACGAGGTGTTCACGATCGAGCCGCCCTCGGGCATGTGCCGCAGCGCCGCCTTCGTGACGCGGAAGTAGCTGTGGATGTTGACAGCGAAGGTGCGCGTCCACTGGTCGTCCGGCAGCTCCTCCAGCGACTGCACGGGGGTCTGCGTGGCCACGTTGTTCACCAGCACGTCGATCCCGCCGAGCTCGCGGACCGTGCGCTCGACGACCTCCTCGCAGTGGCGGGGATCGGCGAGGTCGCCCGGGATGATCAAGCAGCGGCGCCCCTCCTGCTCCACCAGCTTCCTGGTGTGCTCGGCGTCCTCGTGCTCGGTCAGGTACGCGATCGCGACGTCCGCCCCCTCCTTGGCGAACGCCACGGCCACGGCCCGCCCGATGCCGGAGTCGCCTCCTGTGACGAGCGCACGCTTGCCAGCCAGCAGGTCGCGTCCGGCGTAGTCGCGCATCTCGTCCCTGGGCTCGGGCGCCATCTCGCCTGTCCGGCCGGGGTACTGCTGCGTCTGCGGTGGCGGTGTGGAGTTCGGCTGCTCAGACATGCACGTCGGGTACCCCCGGCCCGCCAGGGCAAACGGCCGCCGGCGAGCCCCGGGGCGATCGCGATCGATACACAGTGTTACCTATCCATCACGCTTTAATGCCCCGAGATGGGACATCGGGTATGACGTTGCCATGACACCCCGGTCGCGGATCGCTCCGCTCGACGTGGTCTGGAGAACGTGCGACGCCGCGCCCGAGTGCCTGGGCGTCGTCTGCGAACCGTACGCCAGGTGCCTCGCGCACCTCACGCCGGTCGAGTCGGCCGAGGTCCTGCGGGGCCTGGCGCCGGGTCAGTCCCTCGACCTGCGCGGCACCGTCCTGCCGGAGGACCTGCTCACGCGGGTCCTCGACGGCGTGGAGCGCCGTCTCGGCCGGGCCAGGTTCGACCGCGTGGTCTTCACCGGCCCGGCCCGCTTCGCCGAGGTCGTCTTCGCCGGCGACGCGACCTTCGACCACGCCGGGTTCGAGCGTCTCGCCTCGTTCTACGGAGCCCGGTTCCTGCGCAACGTCTCCTTCCGCGAGGCCCGGTTCCTGCGCGAGTTGTCCTTGCACGACGCGCGGGTGTGCGGCCACGCCGCGTTCGACCGGGTCACGGTGCGCGGCGACGCCCTGTTCGGCGGGGCACGGTTCGGCGGGGCACGGTTCGGTGATGCGCGGTTCGGTGATGCGCGGTTCGGTGGGGCCCTTCCGGAAAGGGCGGGGACGGCGACGTTCCAGGACGCGCGGTTCCACGGGTTCGCCGCGTTCGACGCGGCCGTCTTCCATGGAGACGCCCGCTTCCGCGGGGCCCGGTTCCACCGGGCCGTCTCCTTCCGCGGCTCGGGCTGGGAGGCGGGCGCCGACTTCCAGGGCGCCCGCTTCGAGGGGGCGGCCTACCTCGGCCCGATGCGGGTCGTGCGGCGGCTGTCGCTGGCGGGCGTACGGTCCCGCGCGCCGTTGCACCTGGACACCGGCGGGTGCCGGGTGGTGCTGCGTTCGGCCGTTCTCGGGCGGCTCACCGCACGGCTGTCCGACGCCGAGGTCGACCTGCGGGACGCCACGCTCGCCGGGCCGTCCGCCGTCACCCGTCGCGCCGGCCGGCTGCGCGTGACCTCGCTCGACGGCCTCGACGCGGGCGCGCTCACGCTGACCGGCGCCGACCTGCGCGGGTGCGGCCTCGGCGGGCTGCGCCGCCCCGAGGGCCTGCGCCTGCGGGAGTGCCTGTTCGCCGCGCCGCCGGGCGGGTTCGGGCTGCGGCTGGGCTGGCCGCCCGTACGGTGGTGGAGCCGCCGCCGGGTCATCGCCGACGAGCACCTGTGGCGGGGCTGGCCGCCGGAGGCGGATGGGCACACCGCCGCCGTCCCCGCCGAGGACCCGGCGCCCGACCCGGCGCGCCTGGCGGCCGTGTACGAGCGGCTGCGGCCGGGCGTCGACGACGCGCGGGTGGCGGCCGACTTCGCGTTCGGCGCGATGGAGATGCGGCGGCTGGGCAGTGCGCGCGGCCGGGCCAGGCTGCTGCTGTCGCTGTACTGGCTCGCCTGCGGGTACGGCCTGCGCGCGGGGCGTGCCCTCGGGTGGCTCACGCTGGTGGCGGCTCTCGCCGCGGGCGCGGTGTGCTGGACCGCAATGGCGCGCCCGGCTGGCAAGCACGGCGTTCAGCGTGCCCGGGTCGCGGTCGTACGGCCCGCGGCGTCCGCCTCCCGCCCGGCGCACGAGGCCGGAGGCTGAGGCGCGCGAGCATCGAAATCTTCGATGCTCAGAAGCGCAAGCGTTCACGAGTGTTACGGCCGATACCTCCTGTCGCCAGCATAAGCTCAATCGTTCGCAAAACAGGAGGTTCCATGACAAAGCGCCTATATGTGGCCATAGTCGGCGCGCTGGTCGTGTCGGCGCTCGCCGGCGGCTGCGGGCGTTCGTCGTCCGGAACCGCCGCGGGCGAGAACGCGGCGGCGACGACGGGCAAGACCGCCAAGGACCTGGTCCCCGAGGACGTGCGCAAGACGGGCACGCTGCGGGTCGCCACGTCCGAGGGCTACCCCCCGATGGAGATGTACAAGAAGGGCACCCAGGAGCTCACCGGTGTCGACCCCGATCTCGGCGCGGCCATCGCGGCCAAGCTCGGGCTGAAGTTCTCGATCACCAACGCGGCCTTCGACGGGCTCATCCCCGGCCTGCAGGGCGGGCGCTGGGACATCGTGATGTCCTCGATGAGCGACACCGAGGAGCGGCGCGCGGCGGTCGACTTCGTCGACTACTTCAACGCGGGCGGCGCCATCATGGTGAAGAAGGGCAACCCCGACGGCATCAAGAACCTCGAGGACCTGTGCGGCCGCACGGTGGTGCTGGCCAAGGGCAGCTCCAACCTCGCCATCGGCGAGAAGCAGAACGAGAAGTGCGCCACGAAGATGAAGATCATGCAGAGCGAGGACGCGCCCACCGGCCTGCTCTCGATCGACTCCGGGCGCGCCGTGGCCACGATCGTGGACTACCCCGTCGCCGTCATGTACGCCAAGGACACCGGCAAGTACGACGTGCTGCCCGAGCAGTACGACGCCGGGCCGTGGGGCATCGCCGTCGACAAGCGCAAGACGGCGCTGCGCGACGCGGTCGCCAAGGCGATGGAGGAGCTCCAGGCCGACGGCGGCTACAAGGCCGTGCTCGACGAGTACGGCGTGGCGGCCAACGCCGTCGACGGCGTGCTGGTCAACACCCAGCCGTGGAAGTGACCCGGGAGCAGGAGGCCGCCGCCGAGCTGCCGATCGAGGCCGTGCGTCCCGTACGGCCCGGCCGGTGGCTCGGGGCGGCCGCCGCCCTCCTCTTCCTGGTCTGGCTGGCCTACACGGTCATCGTCAACGAGAACCTGCACTGGGACGTCATCGTCGCCTACCTGGCCGACGGCAGGATCCTCGGCGGTCTGTGGGTCACGATCCAGCTCACCGTGCTGTCCATGGCCATCGGCCTGGTGCTTGGGGTGCTCGCCGCCGTCATGCAGCTGTCGGACAACCCCGCGCTGCGCGGCACCTCCGCGCTCTACACGTGGTTCTTCCGCGGCACGCCGCTGCTGGTGCAGCTCATCTTCTGGTTCAACATCGGGCTGGTCTTCCCCGCCTTCGCGATCGGCGTCCCGTTCGGCGGGCCCAAGCTGATCGAATGGCAGGCCAACGAGGTCATCACGCCGTTCACCGCGGCGTTGCTCGGCCTGGCCATCAACGAGGGCGCGTACATGGCGGAGATCGTCCGCGCGGGTATCCGCTCGGTCGACCCCGGCCAGCGGGAGGCGGCCGAGTCGCTCGGCATGTCGCACCGGCAGGTGCTGCGCCGCGTGGTGCTGCCGCAGGCCATGCGGGTGATCATCCCGCCGACCGGCAACCAGTTCATCTCGATGCTGAAGACCACCTCGATGGTCTCGGTGATCGCCGGAGCCGAGCTGCTGACCGTGGCGCAGCGCATCTACCTCGGCAACTTCGAGGTCATCGCGATGCTCGTGGTCGCCTCGATCTGGTACGTCGTGCTCACCACGATCGCGAGCGTCGGCCAGCACTTCGTGGAGAAGCGGTTCGAACGCGGCCACGTGCGGCTGTCCTCCCGGGTCCGCCGCAACCTGCGGCCCCTGCAGAAGGAGCCCTCATGAGCGGCCCTGACCAGCCGATGGTGCGCATCCGCGCGGTCCGCAAGCGGTTCGGCGCTCTGGAGGTGCTCAAGGGCATCGACCTCGACGTCCCCGCCGGCGAGGTGGTGTGCATCGTCGGCCCGTCGGGGTCGGGCAAGTCGACCCTGCTGCGCTGCGTCAACCGCCTGGAGACGATCGACTCGGGCCGGATCTGGGTGAACGGCGAGCTGATGGGCTACGCCGAGCGCGGCGGCCGGCTGCACGCGCTGCGCCCGGCCGAGCTGTCCCGGCAGCGGCGCGGCATCGGCATGGTGTTCCAGCGCTTCCACCTGTTCCCGCACCGCACCGCGATCGAGAACGTCATGGAGGGGCCGGTCACCGTGCTGGGCACGCGCGCCGCCCAGGCCAGACGGCAGGCGGAGGAGCTGCTCGAGCGGGTCGGCCTGGCCGACCGCGCCCACCACTACCCGGCCCAGCTGTCCGGCGGCCAGCAGCAGCGGGTGGCCATCGCCCGCAGCCTCGCGATGCGGCCCAGCCTGATGCTGTTCGACGAGCCGACCAGCGCGCTCGACCCCGAGCTGGTGCAGGAGGTGCTGGCCGTCATGCGGGACCTCGCGGCGACCGGCATGACCATGATGGTCGTCACCCACGAGATGAACTTCGCCCGGGAGGTCGGCGACCAGCTCGTGTTCATGGACGACGGCGTCATCGTCGAGCGCGGCGACCCGCGCGAGGTGCTCTCCGCGCCCCGCCACGAGCGGTTGCGCACCTTCCTCGGGCAGGTCCGGTGACCGGCTTCGACCTGCTCATCCGGGGTGGCCTGCTGGTGGACGGCACGGGCCGCCCCGGGCGGCCCGCCGACGTCGGCGTGGCCGCCGGGCGGCTGACCGTGCTGGCCCCGGGCGAGGCCCCCCGCACGGGCGGCGCGGCGGAGGTGATCGACGCGCGCGGGCGCGTCGTCTCCCCCGGGTTCGTCGACGTGCACACGCACTCCGACGGCGTCACGCTGCTCGGCCCGTCCGGCGGCGGCTCCGGCAGGGCGCTGGTGCGGGCGTCGGTGCTGCAGGGCGTCACCACCGAGATCTGCGGCAACTGCGGGTCCGGCCTCTTCCCGGCCCTGCCGGAGCGGCTGCCGGCGATGCGCGCCGAGGCGCGGATCACCTTCGGCGGCGACGTCGGCATGTACGCCGACTTCGCGGGTTTCGCCGCCGCGCACGCGCGGGTGCTCCGGGCCAACCACCTGGCCTCGCTGGTCGGCCACGGCACGCTCAGGGCGGGCGTGCTCGGCCCGGTCGACCGGCCCGCCCGGCCCGATGAGCTGCGCGCGATGTGCGCGCTGCTCGACGCCTCCCTGTCGCAGGGCGCGGCCGGGCTGTCCACCGGCCTCATCTACACCCCCGGCTCGTACGCCGGGACCGACGAGGTCGTGGCGCTCGCCGCGGTGGCCGCCCGGCACGGCAAGCCGTACGTCACCCACCTGCGTGACGAGATGTCGCGCGTGGAGGAGGCGCTGGAGGAGGCGATCGAGATCTCCCGGCGCAGCGGCGCGGCGCTGCACGTCTCGCACCACAAGACCGCGGGCCGGTACGCCTGGGGACGCACCGAGCGCACGCTGCCGCGCATCGCCGCGCTGCGGGCCGAGGGGATGGACATCACCTGTGACGTCTACCCCTACACCGCGGGCAGCACGGCGCTGGCCGCCATGCTGCCGCCCTGGGCGAACGACGGCGGCCTGGGGGCGCTCACGGCGCGGCTCGGCGACCCCGCCGAGCGGGACAGGATGCGCCGGGCCATCGCGGAGGGCGTGCCCGGCTGGGAGAACACGGTCGGCAACGGCGGCTGGGACCGCATCTCGGTCGCCTGCGCGCCCCGCCATCCTCAGGCCGAGGGCAGGACCATCGCCGACCTCGCGGCCTCGGCCGGCGCCGATCCCCTCGACGTGGCCGCCGACCTGCTGGTGGCCGAGGCGGGCGAGGTGACGATCATCAGCCACTCGATGGTCGAGGAGGACGTGCGGCGGGTGCTGGCCGCGCCGTACACGATGATCGGTTCCGACGGCGTGCCGAAGCCGGGCGGGCGCCCGCACCCGCGCTGGGCCGGGACGTTCCCCCGGGTGCTCGGGCGGTACGTCCGGGAGCTGGGGCTGCTGCGACTGGAGGAGGCGGTGCACAAGATGACCGGGATGGCCGCGGCCCGTTTCGGGCTGACCGGGCGCGGGGTGATCCGCGACGGCGCGCACGCCGACCTGGTGGTCTTCGACCCCGCGGCGGTGGCCGACCTGGCGACGTTCACCGAGCCTCTGCTGCCGCCCGCCGGGATCGACGTGGTCGTCGCGGGTGGTCAGGTGGTGGTGCGCGACGGCGAGGAGACCGGCGCGCGTCCGGGTTCGGTGCTGGCTCTGTGAAAGGAATGACGTGGTGAGCGGAAAGGACGCCGGCGGCGTGCCGGGGGCGGCACGGCTGGCCGAGGCGGCGGCCGCCTGTCCGGGCACGCTGGCCGTCTGCGTTCCCGGCCTGCTCGGCGTGAACGAGGACGTGGTGCTGCCGCTGGCCAGCACCGGCAAGGTGCTGCTGCTCGCGGCGCTCGCCCAGGACGTGGCGGGGGGCGTCGTGGACCCGGACGAGCCGGTGCCGCTGCTCGACGAGGACTACGCGAGCGGGTCGGGCCTGCTGACCGATCTCTCGGCCCGCGTCTGGACGGCCGGCGACCTCGCGCTGCTCACCGCCTCCGTCAGCGACAACACCGCGACGAACGCGCTGCTGCGGCGGCTCGGGCTCGCCCGGGTGGACGCGGCCGCCGCCGCGCTCGGACTGGCCAGGACCCGGATCCACGACAGGATCCGCGAGCCCAGGCTCCCGGTGCATCCGCCGGCCTTCGCCACCGGGACGGCGCGCGAGCTGGCCGGGCTCATGCGGTCCCTGGCGCACGGCCGCGAGCCGTGGCAGCGGCTGCTGCTCGGCTGGATGGCGCACAACACCGACCGCGCCCTGGTGCCCGCGCTGCTCCCGCACGAGCCCGAGGACCGCGACCCGCCGGTGGCCCTGCCGTACGCCGCCGGGGTCTGGGTGGCGAACAAGACCGGCACCGACGCCGGCACCCGGGCCGACGTGGGCGTCATGGCCGGGACGCGGTGGGAGGGCTACGCCGTGCTCGCGCACGGGCCGGTGGGCCGCGAGCACGCCCTGGTCCGGGCGATCCGGCAGGCGGGCCTCGCCGTCGCCGCCAGCGTCCTTCCGCCCCGATGGCTCGGCTTCCCGCTGTGACCAGCGTGGATGCCAGGTCGCCGATACTGGGGGCATGCTCAGCAGCCACCGCCTCAAGGTGCTCCTGGAGGTCTTCAGGACCGGGAGCATCGCCGGAGCCGCCAAGTCCCTGCGGCTGTCGCCCTCGGCCGTCTCCCACCAGCTCGCCCGGCTGGAGGAGGAGGCGGGGGTCGGGCTGGTGGAGCGGGCCGCGCACAGCCTGCGGCTGACCGCGGCGGGTCACCGCCTGGCCGGGCGGGCCCAGGAGGTGCTCGACCTCATCGAATCCGCCGAGAAGGACCTGCTCGCGCAGGCGCGGGCGGACGCCGGGCAGTTGCGTATCGGGTTCTTCGCCTCGGCCGGCTACCGGCTGCTGCCGATGGCGCTGTCGTCCTTCACGGCCCGCCATCCGGGCGTCGTGCTCGACCTGGTGCTCGGGCAGCCGCACGAGTTGCTGACCGACGTGGAACGCGGCGAGCTGGACGTGCTGGTCGTGTTCGAGCACGCGCTGGACCCCTGGAAGGCGCCGAAGGGCGTCGAGGTCGTCCACCTGTTCGACGAGCCGCAGCTGCTCGTCATGCCGCTCGGCCACCCCGTGGGAAGCCGCCCCCGCGTCCGGCTGACCGACCTGGCCGACGAGCCGTGGATCACCACGTTCGGCACCGAGACCCCGGTGTCGGTGCTGGAGCGGGCCAGCGCCCTGGAGGGGTTCACGCCCACCATCCGCTGCCGCAGCGACCACTACGAGGTGACGCTCGGCCTGGTCCGGGCCGGGCTCGGCGTGGCCCTCGTGCCGAGCCTCGGCGTGCAGGGAGCGGCGGGGATCCAGGTCTGCCAGGTGGAGGGGCAGAAGCTCTACCGGCGGGTCGGCGCCGCCCTCCGCCCGACCAACCCCAACCCCGCCCTGCGCGCCTTCGTCGACTACCTCAGAGACGCCTCGGCCCGTCTCAGCGTCACCCTGCGCTGAGCGCGTCCCCGCGCGAGCCGGGCCTTGGTTGCCACCGCCCAGGTGGCGACCGGCCCCGTGGGCTGACAGCACGGCGCCCGGCCCGCCTGCCGCGGGCCGGGCGCCGCTTCTGTCACCAGTTGCCCAGTCTGCGCGCGCTCCGCTCGCCCCGCTCATGCCGGCGGAACGCCTGTGCCATCGCCAGTGCGGCGGCTCCCAGCGCAAGGGTCACGATGCCGATCGCCACGTTGTTCCAGATGGTCGTCGCCGTGGCCTCACGTCCCGCGCGCACCACAAACGGCGAGACGATCGCCCACACGCCAAGCAGCGGGAGCAGCCACCCCAGTCCGTACGTGCGGCCGTAGGCGGACGCGAGCCCGAGAGCGAGAGCGGAGATCACGAGGCCGGTGACGAGGTTGCTGACGGTCAGGCCGCGGAGTCCGAAGAACCCGACGATCCACGGCGAGAGGGCCAGGTAAAGGCCGGCCAGGAAGGACAACCCCTCCAATACCTGGGCGGGGGCCGTCGAGCCCGCCCGATCGTAGGTCTGTCGCAGTTCGGTGACGTCGGGATGACGCTCGAGGCCGGTGGGTCCAACCATGTCTGGTTCCGCCTTTCCTGCTGCGTGCGTTTGTGCAAACGGCCATACCCCCAAAAATCCCGGCATTCTCGATTTTTATTAATAATCGCGCCTTTCTTTGGTTATAGCCGAATAAAAAGGGTTCGGAGCGTTCACGCCGACATGCGGCGGCCATCGCCGGGGAGGGTACTGACAGGGCCTCGATCAGAGGGCCCGCGACGACGAGAAGCCTGAGACGTGGCGCGGGGGGTCATGATCGCTGTTGTCCTGGCGGTGCTCGCCGCGGCGGCCAACGCCGTCGCGTCCGTACTGCAGCGCCGGGCCGCCCGCGCCGCCCCCGCCGCCGAGGCGTTCCGGCCCGGCCTGATCTGGGACCTCGTCCGGCGGCCCACCTGGCTGGGCGGCATCGCCGCGCTCATCGCGGGTTTCCTGCTGCAGGCCGGCGCCCTGACGAGCGGAGGGCTCGCACTCGTCCAGCCCCTGCTCGTCGCGGAACTGCCGATCACGATGCTGGTGGCCGGCTGGATGTTCCGGGTCCGCCTCGACCCCAAGACCTGGCTGGCCGTCGGCTTACTGACGGCCGGCCTGGCCGGGTTCCTCGCGGCGGCCTCGCCCACCCCCGGCCACCGGCTTCCCGGCCTGCTGACCTGGGTGATCTCGGCGGGCGTGACCATCGGGCTCCTCGCCTGCTGCGTGACCGCCGCGATCGCCCTCGGCGGGGCCGCCCGCGCGGTGCTGCTCGGGATGGCCGCCGGGCTGGGCTTCGCCTACACCGCCGTCCTCATGAAGCGCACGGTGGACGAGTTGCCGGCCGGCGCGCGGACGCTCGCCGGCTCCTGGTCGCTGTGGGCCATGGTGGCCGCCGGGCTGTGCAGCCTGTTCCTGCTGCAGAACGCCCTGCACAGCGGTCCGCTCGTCGCCGTGCAGCCCGCGCTGACCGTGACCGACCCCGTGGCGAGCACGGCGTACGGCGTGGCGATGTTCGGCGAGGACATCCGCACGGGCCCGTGGGTGGTGCCCGAGCTGACGGGCATGGCCCTCATCCTGTACGGCAGCGTGCTGCTGTCGCGGTACGCGCCGCTCAGGAGGCAGGCTCACATGATCGGGACGCGGCGGCGAGGTCCGGGAGAAGAAGGGACTCGGCCGGCGAAGCGCTGAACAGAGCGGCGGCCCGCGCGGTGAGCGCGGCCCGCCCGGGCAGGCCGGGCTGGAGCCGGTCGAGCGCCCGCAGCAGCTCCGCGCGGCGGCGCACGTGGACGCTCACCCCGGCGCGTGCCATCGCGCGCACGCCGTCCCCGCCGTGACCCGCGATGGGCCGGTACGTGACGACCGGCACCCCCGCGGCGAACGCCTCCCTGCAGGTCAGCCCGCCCGCGTTGTCGACCAGCGCGTACGCGGAGGCGAGCAGGTCCGCCAGGTCGTCACGCCAGCCGAGGGCGGCGCCCGCTCCGGCGCGGCCGAGCAGCCGCGCGAGACGGCGGCGCAGCCGCTCGTTGCGCCCGCACAGCACGACGGGCGCGTACCGGCCCGACCGGGCCAGGATCCCGGCGGTCTCCGCGACCCGGCCGACCCCCCAGGATCCCGCGCAGACGAGCACGATCGGCCCGCCGTCCCGCAGGCCGATCCGGGTCCGGACGTCCGCCATGCCGGCGCGGTCCCGGGGCGCCGCGAACCTGGGGCGGACGATCGGGGCGCAGCGGAAGGCCGGACGGCCGAGGGCGGCCGTCACGGCGAGGGCCGTGGCCGCGTCCGGGCACAGGTAGCGGTCGTTGCCGGGGTGCAGCCAGAGGCGGTGCACGGCGAAGTCGGTCAGCACGACCACGCTCGGCGCCGCGAGCCGCCCCCGCGCCCGCAGGTGCCCCGCGGCCTGCGCGGCCACGTGGAAGACCGGCACGACCAGCGAGGGGCGGACGCGGCGCACCGCCCGGGCCAGCCCGGCGGCGGCCACCACCGTCAGCGGCGAGGTGGACGGGGCCCGGCGTGAGACGAAGAAGACGCGGTAGACCAGCGCGTACAGCCACGGCGCCCGCAGCATCACCACGCGGTACCACCACCGCAGCAGCGCGCCGAGCCGCAGCGGCAGCAGGGCGAGCACGTCCACGATCTCCGCGCGCACCCCGGCGGCGGTCAGGCGGCGCGCCAGTTCGGCGGCGACGGCGTCGTGGCCCGCGCCCATCGAGGCGCTGACGATCAATGTCCTGTTACTCATGGCCCTCCTTCCGGGGTGGGGGGCGGCGTGGCGGACACTGGAAGGCGATGCGACCTCACGCGCTCGCCGCCGCCGGACTGGCCCTGCTCCACGCGGGACCGGGGGCGGCCTGGCTGCCTCCGGTCCGCCGCCTGCTGCCGTCTCTGGCGGGCGAGGGCGATCCCGGGCACGTGGCGCTGACCTTCGACGACGGGCCGGATCCGCGCTCTACCCCGCTGTTCCTCGACGAGCTGGACCGGCTCGGGTGCCGGGCGACCTTCTTCCTCCTCGGCGAGCTGCTCGAACGCCACCCCGAGGTCGGGCGGAGCATCGCGCGGGCCGGTCACGAGGTGGCCGTGCACGGCTGGCGGCACGGCAACGCCCTGGTCGCCCGGCCGGGCAGGGTCGCCGCGGAGATCGGCAGGGCCGCGCGCCTCGTCGCCGCCGTCACCGGCGTACCGCCCTCGTGGTACCGCCCGCCGTACGGCGTGCTGAGCGCCGAGGCGCTGCTCGCGGCCCGGTGGCACGGCCTGCGGCCGGTGCTGTGGACGGCCTGGGGCGCGGACTGGACGGCACGGGCCACGCCCGGCTCGGTGCTGCGCACCCTGGAGCCCGGCCTGCGCGGCGGGGCGACGCTGTTGCTGCACGACTGCGACCACACCTCCGCCCCCGGTTCCTGGCGTTCGGCGCTGGGCGCGCTCGCCGGCGTGGTCGGCCGCTGCCGCGCCGCCGGACTGCGGGTCGGACCGCTGGGCGCCCACGGCGTGGGTGTACCCGGCGGCGCGGGGGCCCACCGGCTCCCGCTCCCGGCAAGCTTTTACCCACGGCCGGAAGCGTAAGAAGCGGGAAAAAGGCCGCTTACTTCCACCGTCTTTCCCGACCACGTTTTTACCGCTTTTTCCGTTAGCGGCGCGGCGGTGTACGCCGCTTTTCCCGGGAGGTTGCGCGCGTAAAGACGCCCGCCCGCTCTATCGGGTTTTGTGGTGAATTGCGGTGGAGATTCTTCAGGCATGTCCGCAGCGGACGTACGCGACGCCGCGCGCCGGGAGAACTTCCCGGTGGCCTCCCGCCTGCTGCCGCGCGCGTACCGCCTCGACCTGATGGCGGTGTACTGCTTCGCCCGTTACGTGGACGACGTCGGCGACGAGGCGGACCCCGCCGAGCGGCCCGCCCTGCTCAACGCGGTGGAGGCCGACCTGGGCCGGCTCTACGCCGGGGGGAGCCCCCGGCTGCCCGCCGTGCGGGCGCTGACGCCGCTGGTCGCCGGGCGCGGCGTGCCGCGGGCGCACTTCCTCCACCTCGTGGAGGCCAACCGGCGCGACCAGGTGGTGCGGCGCTACGACACATTCGCGCAACTGCTGGCCTACTGCGAGCTGTCCGCCAACCCGGTCGGCCGGATCGTCCTGCACGTCTTCGGCGCGGCCACGCCGGAGCGGGCGCGGCTGTCGGACCGCATCTGCTCGGCCCTGCAGGTGATCGAGCACTGCCAGGACGTGGGTGAGGACCACGCCCGCGGCCGGGTCTACCTCCCCGCCGAGGACCTGCGCAGGTTCGGCTGCCGCGAGGCCGACCTCGGCGCCCCGCACGCGTCCCCGCGGCTGCGCCGGGCCGTCGCCCTGCAGGCCCGCCGCGCCGCCACGCTGCTGGACGAGGGCATGCCGCTGCTGGAGACGCTGAGCGGGTTCGCGCGCACCGCGGTGGCCGGGTACGTCGCGGGCGGGCGGGCCGCGCTCGCGGCGCTGGAGCGCGGGCGGCACGACGTCCTCGGCCGGGCGGTCCGCGCACGCCGCCGCGCGGTGCTCGGCGAGTGGGCACGCGTGCTGAAGGAGGTGAACGGTGACGGTTCCCGGCGCGATTCCTGATCCCGTCCCCGACCGCCCGCCCGGCCCCGCGCTGCGCCCCGTCGGCGCGGGACCGGCCCGCACGCCGGCGCCCGTACCGCTGCCGCTGGCCTACCGGCACTGCGAGCGCGTCGTACGCACCCGGGCACGCAACTTCGCCTACGGAATCCGCCTGCTCGCCCCGCCCGAGCGCCGCGCGCTCTGCGCGCTCTACGCCTTCGCCCGGCGGATCGACGACATCGGCGACGCGGCCGGGCCGGTGGACGAGCGGCTGTCGGCGCTGGAGGAGGCGCGGGCGGGGCTGCGGGCGCCGCGGCCGGACCCCACCGACGCCGTGCTGGTGGCCCTGCGTGACACCGCCGCGCGCTTCCCCGTCCCGCTGGAGGCGTTCGAGGAGCTGATCGACGGATGCGCCGCCGACGTCGCGGGCGCGCGCTACCAGTCCCACGACGACCTCGTCGGCTACTGCCGGGAGGTCGCCGGGTCCATCGGGCGGCTGTCGCTCGGCGTCTTCGGCCTGGCCGACGGCCCGGGCCGCGATCCCGGGGCGCTGCGGCGCGCGGCGCGGCTCGCGGACTCCCTGGGGGTGGCGCTGCAGCTCACCAACGTGCTCAGGGACCTGCGTGAGGACCGGTGCGCCGGGCGGGTGTACCTGCCGGCCGACGACCTGCGCAGGTTCGGCTGCACGCTCGGCCTCGACGCGTCGGGGGCGTTCACCGACCCGCCCGAGCGGCTGGCGCGGCTCGTCCGGTACGAGGCCGGGCGGGCGCTCGCCTGGTACGCCGAGGGGATGCGCCTGATCCCGCTGCTGGACCGGCGCAGCGCGGCCTGCACCGCGGCGATGGCCGGCATCTACCGGCGCCTGCTCGCCCGCATCGCCGCCGACCCGGCCCAGGCGCTGGCCGGGCGCCTGTCGCTCACGCCCTGGGCGAAGGCGATGGTCGCGGCCCGCGCGATCGCGGGAGCGGCCCGATGAACGGCCCGACGAACGGCGCCGGTTACGACGGGGTTGCGCCCGTGGCGGTGGTGGGCGGCGGCCTCGCCGGCATCACCGCGGCCCTCGCGCTCGCGGAGGCCGGCCGGCCGGTGACCCTGTACGAGGCGAGGCCCCGGCTCGGCGGGGCAACCCATTCCTTCGCCAGGGGCGGCCTGACGGCCGACAACGGGCAGCACGTCTTCCTGCGCTGCTGCACGGCGTACCTCGGCCTGCTCGACCGGCTCGGCGGGATCGGGCGGGTGCGCCTGCAGGAGCGTTTCGACGTGTGCGTGCTCACCCCGCACGGCGGGCGGGGACGGCTGCGCCGGGCCGCGCTGCCCGGGCCGTTCCACCTGCTCCCGGCGCTCGCGGGCTACCGCCTGCTGTCCCCCGCCGACCGGCTGCGCGCGGTGCGCGGCGCGCTCGCGCTGCGCGGGCTCGACCCGGCCGCGCCCGCCCTCGACCGGGCCGCGCTCGGCGGCTGGCTGGCCGCCAACGGCCAGCGGGACGCCGTACGCCGGGCGCTGTGGGACCTGTTCGCGGTGGCGGCGCTCAACATCCCGTCCGACGAGGCCGCGCTGGGGCCGGCGGCGATGGTCTTCAAAACGGCCCTGCTGGGCCGCGCCGACGCCGCCGACATCGGCGTGCCGTCCGTGCCGCTCGGCGACCTGCACGGCGGCGCCGCGCTCGCGGCCATCGCCCGCCTGGGCGGCGAGGTACGGCTGCGGGCGAAGGTGGACGCGGTGCTGCCGGGGCCCTCAGTCCTCGTGGGCGGCCGGCGGGTCGAGGCGCCGGCCGTCGTCGTCGCCGCCCCGCACGGCCAGGCCGCGCGGCTCGTCCCCGCGGAGGCGGCGCCCGACCGGGACGCCTGGGCCGGCCTCGGTGCGAGCCCGATCGTCAACGTGCACGTGGTCTACGACCGGCCGGTCACCCGGCTGCCGTTCGCCGCCGTCGTCGGCTCACCGGTGCAGTGGATCTTCGACAGGACCGAGGCGGGCGGGCTCGCGCGGGGCCAGTACCTGACGGTCTCGGTGTCGGCGGCGCGGCACTGGATCGACGTGCCCACGGCGGTGATGCGGGAGGTGTTCCTGCCCGAGCTGGAGCGGCTGCTGCCGGCCGCGCGGGCGGCGCGGGTCGTGGACCTGTTCATCACCAGGGAGCGGCGGGCGACCTTCCGGCAGGTCCCCGGGAGCGGGGGGCTGCGCCCCGGCGCGGCAACCCGGTGGCCGGGGGTGTTCCTCGCCGGCGCGTGGACCGACACGGGCTGGCCCGACACGATGGAGGGTGCCGTGCGCAGCGGACTCCAGGCGGCCCGCCTCGTGAGGCGGCATCTCGAACGGGAGCAGGCGCGGTGACCGGCGTCACCACCGGGGTCGCCACCGGCGCCGCCCGCGCCGAGACCGCCCTCGAGGCGGCCCGTGACCACCTGCTCGGCCTGCAGTCGCCCGGGGGATGGTGGAAGGGCGAGCTGCGGACCAACGTGACGATGGACGCCGAGGACCTCCTGCTGCGTGAGTTCCTCGGCGTGCGGACCGCGCGGGAGACGGCCGAGGCAGCCCGGTGGATCAGGTCGCAGCAGCGGGCGGACGGCGGCTGGGCCAACTTCCACGACGGTCCCGCCGACCTGTCCACCACGGTCGAGGCGTACGCCGCGCTGCGCCTGGCGGGCGACCCGCCCTCGGCTCCGCACATGCGCGCCGCGGCGGCGTGTGCGCGCGGGGCCGGCGGCGTCGAGTCGGCCCGGGTCTTCACCCGGATCTGGCTCGCCCTGTTCGGCCAGTGGCGGTGGGAGGACCTGCCGGTCATCCCCCCGGAGATCATGTTCCTGCCGCCGTGGTGCCCGCTGAACGTCTACGACTGGGCCTGCTGGGCGCGGCAGACCATCGTGCCGCTCACGATCGTGACCGCGCACCGGCCGGTCCGCCCGCTGCCGTTCGCCCTGCCAGAGCTGCGGGCCGGGCATCCGCCGCGCCGCGCCGCGCGTACCGGCTGGGACGCGGCGTTCGCGGCGCTCGACCGCGCCCTGCACCGGTACGAACGGCGGCCGCTCGCGGGGCTGCGCCGCGCCGCGCTGCGGCGGGCCGCCGAGTGGGTCGTGGCCCGCCAGGAGGCCGACGGCTCCTGGGGCGGCATCCAGCCTCCCTGGGTCTACTCGCTGATCGCCCTGAGCCTGAGCGGGTACGGCCTGGACCATCCCGTCATGCGGGCCGGCCTGGCCGGGCTGGACAGGTTCACCATCAGGGAGAACGGCACGCGCCGGCTGGAGGCGTGCCAGTCGCCGGTCTGGGACACCGCGCTCGCGATGACCGCCCTCCTGGACGCCGGCCTGCCCCGCGACCACCCCGCGCTGGACAGAGCGGGCGAGTGGCTGCTGCGCGAGGAGGTGCGCGGGCCTGGCGACTGGGCGGTGCGGCGGCCCGGGCTCGCGCCGGGCGGCTGGGCGTTCGAGTTCGACAACGACGGCTACCCCGACGTCGACGACACGGCGGAGGTGGTCCTCGCGCTGCGCCGGTGGGGCCGGCCCGACGCCCGCCCGGCGGTGGAGCGGGGGCTGCGCTGGATGGCCGGGATGGCCTGCCGCGACGGGGGGTTCGCCGCCTTCGACGCCGACAACACCCGCACGCTGTGCCTGCGGCTGCCGTTCTGCGACTTCGGCGCGGTCATCGACCCGCCGACGGCCGACGTGACCGCGCACGTGGTCGAGGCGCTGGCCGCCGAGGGCCTGGCCCGCTCCCCCGTCGTACGGCGGGCCGTGAGGTGGCTGCTGCGGGCGCAGGAGCCCGACGGCTCGTGGTTCGGCAGATGGGGGGCCAACCACGTGTACGGCACCGGCGCGGTGCTGCCCGCACTCGCGGCGGCCGGGATGCCGCCCGGCGCCCCCTGCGTACGGCGGGCCGTGGCCTGGCTCAAGGCCCACCAGCACCCCTGCGGCGGCTGGGGCGAGGACATGCGCTCCTACCGCGACCCCGCGTGGATCGGGCGGGGCGAGCCGACCGCCTCGCAGACGGCGTGGGCCCTCATCGGCCTGCTCGCCGCCGGGGAGCGCGGCCGGTCCGTGGACAGGGGGGCGGCCTGGCTGGCCGGCAGCCAGCGCCCCGACGGCACGTGGGACGAGCCGCACTACACCGGGACGGGCTTCCCCGGCGACTTCTTCATCAACTACCACCTCTACCGCCTCGTCTTCCCCCTCAGCGCGCTCGGCCGCTACCTGCGTGCCCGGGAGGTGACGCCATGACCGGCCTGATCGTGTGCACCGCGCTGGGGATGGAGGCGCGGGCCGTCGCCCGCGGCCTGCGGCCCGCGCGTGACCACCCCCGTGTCCGGGTCTTCCGGATCGGGATGGGGCCGGAGCGCGCGGCGCGCGCGGCGGCCTTGCTCCCGCCCGCCGCCGCCCTCGCCGTCACCGGCTTCGGCGGGGCCCTCCACGAGGGCCTGCGTCCCGGGGACGTGCTCGTCGCCACCGAGGTCCGCTCCGGCGGCCGGGTCTGGCCGTGCCCGTCGGCCCCGCTGCTCGCCGGAGAGCTCGTCCGGGCGGGGCTGCCCGCCCGCACCGGCCCGCTCGTCACCTCGCCGGGGATAGTGACGGGCCGCGCCCGGCTCGCCCTGGCCCGCGAGGGCGCCTGCGCCGTCGACATGGAGAGCGCTCTTATCGCGGAAGCCGCGGACGGGCGGCCGTTCGCGGCCGTGCGGGTCATCGTGGACACCCCGGGTGTCCCCCTGGTGAACCCCGCCACCCTGGGCGGCGCGCTCGCCGCGCGCCGCGCGCTCGCCCGGATCGGCCCGGTGCTGGCGCGGTGGGCGGCGGCCGTGGGCCCGCGCCGGGTCCTGCTGGCCTCGCCCCGCTCGTTCTGCGCCGGGGTCGAGCGGGCCATCGAGATCGTGGAGCGCGCGCTGGACCGGTTCGGCGCGCCCGTGTACGTGCGCAAGCAGATCGTGCACAACATCCACGTCGTACGCGACCTGGAGCGGCTCGGCGCGGTGTTCGTCGACGACCTGGCCGAGGTGCCGGAGGGCGCGGTGACCGTCTTCTCCGCGCACGGGGTCGCGCCCGCCGTGCGGGAGGAGGCGGCGCGGCGCGGCCTGCGCGTCGTCGACGCGACCTGCCCGCTGGTCGCGAAGGTCCACGCGGAGGCCCGCAGGTTCGCCGCGCGGGGCGATCTCGTCGTGCTGATCGGCCACGCGGGGCACGAGGAGGTCGAGGGCGTGCTCGGGGAGGTGCCCGGCGCGGGCGTGCTGGTCGAGGACGAGGCCGGGGTGGAGGGCGCGGTCGAGGGCCTGCGGCCGGGGCGCGGGGTCGCCTACCTCACCCAGACCACGCTCGCGGCCGACGAGGCCGGGCGGGTCGCGGCGGCGGTCCGGCGGCGCTTCCCGGACGCCGAGGGCCCGCGCGGCGACGACATCTGCTACGCGACGACCAACCGGCAGCGCGCGGTGCGCGCCGTCGCCGCGGAGGCCGGCCTGGTCCTGGTCGTCGGGTCGGCGAACTCCTCCAACGCCCTGCGCCTCACCGAGGTCGCCGGGCGCTCAGGTCACGATGGGGCGCCGCTCGTCCGCCTGGTCGACGGTCCGGGCGACGTCGCGCTCGACTGGCTGCGCGGAGTGCGGACGGTCGGGCTGACCGCCGGGGCGTCGACGCCCGGCTCGCTGGTGGACGCCGTCGTGGCGGCCCTCGGCGGACTCGGCCCGCTGGAGGTGGAGGAGCGCCGGGTGATCGAGGAGAACGTCGAGTTCACGTTGCCGAAGGAGGTGCGACCCTGATGCCGATGCCCTTACGCCAGAGCCTGCGTGTCGGCGCTTACATCCTGCGCCAGCGGCTCCGCCGGCGGGAGAGGTTCCCGCTGCTGCTCGAACTCGAGCCGTTGTTCGCGTGCAACCTGAAGTGCGCGGGCTGCGGGAAGATCCAGCACCCGGCCGGCGTGCTGAAACAGCGCATGCCGGTCGAGCAGGCGGTGGCCGCCGTCGAGGAGTGCGGCGCCCCGATGGTGTCGATCGCGGGCGGGGAGCCCCTCATGCACCCCCAGATCGGGGAGATGGTCGAGGAGCTGGTGGCGCGCAGGAAGTACGTCTTCCTGTGCACCAACGCGCTGCTGATCCCGCGCAAGATCGACCGGTTCGAGCCGTCGCCCTACTTCGCCTGGGCGGTCCACATCGACGGCCTGCGCGAGCGGCACGACGCGTCGGTGTGCAAGGAGGGCGTGTTCGACGAGGCGGTCGCGGCGGTGCGCGAGTGCCGGCGGCGCGGCTTCCGCGTCACCACCAACACCACGTTCTTCGCCGGGGACAGCCCGCGCACGGTCGTCGAGGTGCTCGACTTCCTCAACGACGAGCTGTGCGTCGACCAGATGATGATCTCGCCGGGGTACGCCTACGAGAAGGCGCCCGACCAGGACTGCTTCCTGGGCGTGCGGCAGACGCGGGAGCTGTTCCGCGCCGCGTTCGCGGGCGGCAACCGCGAGCGCTGGCGGTTCAACCACTCGCCGCTGTTCCTCGACTTCCTCGAGGGGAAGACCGACTTCCGCTGCACGGCCTGGGCGATCCCGTCCTACTCGGTGTTCGGCTGGCAGCGGCCCTGCTACCTGATGGCCGACGGGTACGCGAAGACCTACCGGGAGCTGGTCGAGGAGACCGACTGGGACTCCTACGGCCGGGGGCGGGACGCGCGCTGCGCCAACTGCATGGCGCACTGCGGCTACGAGCCGACGGCGGTCTTCGCCACCCTCGGCTCGCTGCGCGAGTCCCTGCGCGCCCTGCGCGGCACATAGGAGCCGGGGCGCTCATGGATGCGGAAGACGGGGTGCCGAGGCGCTATCCGGTGGAACTCCGGCAGCGGCGCCGTCGGCCCCAGTCCCAGGTGAGGCCGCGCACCCGGCGCGCCGGCAAGGTAGCGGCGCAGGATCTGCGCACGATGCTCAGACGGGATCTCCTCGAGCAGGATCGGACACTCGCGCCCCTGACGGCGAAGCGCGGCCTTGCCGCCCGCGGCCTCGACATTGCGCACCCAGCTCGCGTCCGGCCCGAGCATCGAGACGAGGAAGTCGGCGCCGCGGTAGTGGGTGACCGCGACCGGAACCGGCGTGATGGTCCCGCTGCGGCGCCCCACCACCTTCAAGACGGCGGCACGGCGCGGTGACAGCCACCGAGCCCCATACAGCAGGACGTCAAGCCGGTTCCCGAGCCGCATGAGCGCGTTCGGCCGCCCTCCTCGATACATCGCACGCTTGAGTGCGGCGACCCCGCGTGTCAGAGCACGGCCGACGCTCCGCGCCGCCGTGGGACCTTTGGTCATCCCGCTCTTCTCCACAGCACGACCGCGGCGAGACCGGGAACACAAGGAAGGACCAGCAGCCAGCCCAGCAGCGGGGCCAGACCGACATCACCCGAGGTGTCCTGGACGGTCAGTGCGGCGATCGCGACGCAGAGCGCGAGCCCGAGCAGCCCGATCGCCAGCGGGAAAGTCCAGCGCTTACCGGCGCGGGCCGCCCAGATCGTGCCCATCCAGCCCAGGAGTCCCAGCGCCCCGACCACAGACAGGATGACCAGGTAGGCGGTGACGGCAGTGTCGATCGCACCGGGCGCGTAGGCCGGGTAGCCGGCCTTGATGTGGTCCGCCAAGACGGTCGTGGTGGCCCGGTCGACGAACGGAAAGAGGGCGGCGATCGAGGTGAGTCCTGCCCCGATGTACATCATCGCCAACGCGGTCCGGGTGCGCGATCTCTGCTTCAGCGTGGTCATGGCATGAGTCCTTCCGGAGTAAAGAGAAAGTCACTGTCTCCAGCAAGTGACTGTAGGGATCTGCTTTCAGACAGTCAATGTCCCGACAGCAGTCACACGCTTGAGAGCGTGACTGCCTGCTACCGTGAGCACATGAGCGGGCTTCGTGAGCGTTGGCGACTCAAGGCCATGCGCACCATCCAGGAACGTGCCCTCGACCTGTTCGACGAGAGAGGGTTCGGCGCCGTCACCATCGAGGAGATCGCGGCGGCGGCCGAGGTCTCGCCGTCGTCGGTGTACCGCATCTTCGGCACCAAGGAAGGGATCGTGGTCGCCGACGTCGAGTTCGACAGCATGAGCCCGGAGGCACTCGCAAGCATCCTGGACCCCGCCGATCCCATCGGAAGCCTGCTCCGAGCCGTCCGTGCGTACGAATCCCCACCAGAAGGCGAATCCGGTTCCGGCAACGCGGGCGAAGGCTCTCAGGCCACCAGGAGCCCGTGGCGCAGGGTCCGTTACTTCTTCGCCGAGCCATCGGTGCGCATGGCCGTCTGTGGCACACTCGACCGCGCCAGCCAGCGGATCGCGCCGCTGATCACCGTGCCTGGAGAGGTGAGCGAGACGCAGGCTCGCGTGATCGCGAAGGCCCTCGCCTTCGGCTACTTCGCCGCACTCGAGCAGTGGTACCTCGACGGCGGCAACCGCCCTATCGCCGACTACGTCGAGGAAGGCATGCGGCCACTACGCAGCATCTGGAGCGCACCGCATGCGTCCTCCGAGCGCGATCACCCCGGCACCTCGGTGCCTCCCCCATTGAGTTCCTTTACGATGTAGATCATCAGATCGGGGCAGTCGTACACCTCGGAGGAACGCTCAGGGGCGGCCGAAGCGGCGGGCGAGGACGCGGAACACGCCGGGCGCGGCCCCGTGCAGGCGGGCGGGCAGCCGCAGCCAGGCCGGCACGTACACCTCGGCGCGCCCGCGCTCGACGGCGACCGCGATGGCCCGGGCCACCCGCTCCGGTGGGACGGGCGCCGGCCTGCGGCGGGTGTACGGCCGGCCGCGCCGGGCGAAGAACGACGTGTCGACCACCCCGGGCACCACGGCCGTCACGCCGACCGCCGGCAGTTCGTAGCGCAGGCTCTCGGCGAAGGCCAGCAGCCCCGCCTTGGTCGCGGCGTACACCGCCTCCTCCCGCACGCCGACCACGCCGGCGATCGAGGCGACGTAGACGAGGTGGCCCCGGCCGCGCTCGATCATCCCGGGCAGCAGCAGCCGGGTGAGCTGCAGGTGGGCCGTCAGGTTGACCGCGATCACGCGTTCGGCCGTGCCGCCGGACATCCGCGCGAGCGGCCCGCTCCAGCCCTCGCCCGCGCACGCCACCAGCACGTCCACCCGCCCGGCGCGTACGGCGAGGTCCGCGCCCCGGTCGACGGTGCCGTCGGACAGGTCGGCGGGCAGCGCCTCGCCCCCGGTCCGGGCGGCGACGCCGGCGAGCGCCTCCTCGTCACGCCCGGACAGCACCAGCCGCGCGCCGCGCGCCGACAGCTCCAGCGCCGTGGCGGCGCCGATGCCCGACGACGCGCCCGTGACGAGCACCCGTGCCCCCGCAAGCCGCATCCGCCCCACCCCCTCGTCCCTGGGTGTACCCGCCTCGCGGGAGGCGCCCGGCTTGCCGCACGTGCCGCGAGTGGCGGATGTGACCGGAGAAGGGCTGGGGCAACCCCAAGCTGCTCGCGCGTACAAGCGGCCGCAAACACCCCGGCGGATACTTCCGCAGCACTGCCCCCGGCGGTCAGATCCTCCAAGGCCGGAGGGAACGCTTGGGTCAAACGCCCTAGACGGCTTCGCGCGGCCCGGCGGAGGATCGAGACAAGGCCGTAATGCGCGATGCCGCCTGGCGAAACCGACCCCTCGTCCATCACACCGATTCCCGTCGTCCGACGGAACGACCCAGGGGTGAGCCGCGGCCGGATCCAGGACCACGAAACCCTGGTGATCTGATCTGCCCAGCCCAGTCGGGCTCAAGGAGGCACCATGTACCGGAAGTGCAGACAGCTGGCATTAGCGACTGTCTTCGTCTCGGCGATGACGGCCGGAGGCACCGCGGTCCTGAGCGGTCCCGCCCTCGCCACCGACGGTTATGCCATAGCCGGTATCGCGCCCCAGGCGAGCGAGCCCGGCGGCTCGGTACAGACCACGACGTACTCGTACTCGGAGAGCCCCTTGATGATGACCGCCGAACAGGCGCGGGCCGAGGAGCAGAGCATCGTCGATCAGGCGCGGGCGGAACGCGACCGCATCCGGGCCCAGGGCCGGGCCGACCGGGACCGCATCAGGGCCGAGGCCCGCGCCGAACGCGACCGGATCAGGGCGAGCGAGTGGCAGTCGTCCGGGAGCGCCGGGTCCGACCCGCCCGCCTCGTACCACGACGGCTCACGCACCCGGTCCGAGTACCGTTCCGAGCGCTACCGGGCACGGTCGGTGAGCTACGGCACGGTCCGTACGGCCCCGGTGCGCTACCGGATGCGGGAACGGCTGTCCGAGCTGCGCGTGAGGGAGTCGGCCCGGACCGCGCGGGTGTCCAAGAGGGTCGATGAGCGGCGCTCCCGCCTGCTCGAGAGGGTGTCGGGCCGGCGTGACCGCCTCGTCAAACGGGTGGAGTCCCGGCGCAGCGAGCGCGTGCGGGAGACGGCGTATCGGGGCGGCGGCCGGTACGAGCAGCAGCAGTTCAAGAGCGTCCGGTACGAGCGCCGTTCGTCGTTCCGGACGCACTGACCGGTTCGGCGCCACCGCCCGGTATCAGAGACGGCCCCGCACTCCGCGAGTGCGGGGCCGTCCGCGTGCCGGCCGGTGACCGAGACACCGCACGATGGGAGAAGGCGCCGCGCGAGCGTGATCGAACAATGGGGCGTACGGGCCCGTGATCCCGTGCCGGGCCCGCAGACCACCCTTCCCGGATCGAGGTTTGCGCATGGCGACCGAAGCGGTTTCCGCATTCCACCCCTCCCGCCGGGGAGGGGAGCTCAACGCCCGGCACCACCGGGCCGCGCTCAACGTCTTCGCCTTCATCGTCGTGGCCCACTGGGCCGAGCACATCGCCCAGGCCGTCCAGGTCTACGTGCTCGGCTGGAAGCTCCCCGAGGCCCGCGGCGTGCTCGGCCTGCCCTTCCCGTGGCTGGTCACGTCCGAGTGGATGCACTACGGCTACGCGCTGCTGATGCTGGTCGGGCTGATCATGCTCAGGCACGGCTTCACCGGCCGGGCCCGCGTCTGGTGGAACGTGTCCCTCGGCATCCAGGTCTGGCACCACTTCGAGCACTTCCTGCTGCTCATGCAGGTGCTGGTCGGAGCCAACCTGCTGGGCCGCCCGGCGCCGACCAGCATCATCCAGTTGCTGGTGCCGCGCATGGAGCTGCACCTGTTCTACAACACCCTCGTGACGATCCCGATGGTCGTCGCGATGATCCTGCACCGTCGTCCCAGCACCGCCGAGCGCACGCTGATGGCCTGCTCCTGCGCCCCGGCGCTCGCGAGGTGACGGCGTGACGGCCGGGCCCGGGGCAGGCCGCCGCTCCCCGTTCTTCATCGCCGTCCTCACGTTCCTCGCGGCCTTCCTGCTCTTCCTGGCCGTGCCGAGCATCGGTCCCGTCGTACGGGCCGCCAGGGCGGACGGCGTCCCCGGGTCCTTCACCGCCCGGCAGGTGGAGTGCGTCCGGCACCCCGGGCACGAGTCCTGCACCTGGACGGGCGACTTCCGGTCGTCCGACGGCGCGGTCCTCCGGACCGGCGTCGCGTTGTACGGCGCCGACCGCGAGATGCTGCGCGAGGGGCAGCGGACCCCGGCCGTGGACGTGGGGCGGCAGAACCGGGTCTACGGCCCCGGTGGTTCGATGGAGTGGGTGTTCACCGCGCTGCTGCTGCTGGCCGCGCTCGGCATCCTGTACGCCGCGTACGGCCGGCCGGTGCGGAACCTGCTCGGTGCCCGCACCACCGCGACGGCCGGTCGGTGACGGACGATCCACCCGGGAGGCGTGCCATTCCGCGTCCGACGATCATGATCGTGGGTGACTCGATCAGCCACGGCCTGGAGGGCGACTACACCTGGCGATACCGGCTGGCCCGCCACTTCGCCGCGTGCGGCGCGCCCGTGCGGTTCGCCGGGCCGTGGACGGGTACCTGCGCCCTGCCCGACCTGGCGCCGGAGGAGGGCGCCGCCGGGGTGCGCGCGGGCGGCTACCGCCCGGGGATCGTCTTCCCCGGCGACCGGCACCACGCCCGCTGGGGCGGCCTCATGGACGAGGCCAGGGGCGGCGTCGCGGACGCCGTCGCCGCCCACCGGCCCGACCACCTCATGGTCGCGCTGGGGTTCAACGACCTCGCCTGGGGGGTGAGCGGCCCCGAGCGGCTGCTGGCCCACGTCGGGGAGTTCGTGCGCCGGGCCCGCGAAGCCCGCCCGGACCTGCGTTTCCTCGTGGCCGACGTCGTCCGGCGCACTCCGCTGCCCCACCTGCCGCACCTGCCGGGGATCGTCGAGACGTACAACGCGCGCCTTCCGGGCGTCCTGGCCGCCCTGTCCACGCCCGGCTCCCCCGTCGTCCCCGTCGGCCTCGCGGCCGTCTACGACCCGTACACCGACACCTACGACGGGCTGCACCCCAACAGCGTCGGCGAGTTCAAGATCGCCAAGGCCTTCGCGGACGCGTACTCCCGGGCCTTCCACGGTGGGCGGCCGGCCTTCGCCACGCCGGTTCCCGCCGTCGCCGAGCCGCTGCCGATCCGCCCGCCCGGCGAGATCGCCGTGGCGCTCCACGGCTCCACGGCCCGGGTCTCCTGGTCACGGGTCTTCGGCGCGAGCGGCTACTGGCTCGACCTGCGCGACGTGGACGCCGGAACGGGATTCGAGCGCTCGCCGCTGCCGATCGCGGCCTGCGGCTGCGACCTGCGGCTGCCCGGCGACGGGACGTACGAGGTGCGGGTGAGCGCGGCCCGCGGCGACCAGGAGACCGCGCCGACGAGAGCCGTCCGGTTCGCCTGCCGTGTGCCCGCCGCCACACCTGCGCTTTTCCGCGAACCGGTGGACCGCCGACAGTATGACTGGGTAGCCTCCCAAGTATGACCAAGAAGATTACGATCTCCTTGCCGGACGAACTGGCCGACGAGGCGCAGGCGTCCGGCAACGCCTCGGCCTACATCGCCGCGGCGCTGCGGGAGCGGCGGCGCATCCAGGGCGACCTGGCCATCATGGCCGATTTATGGGGGCCGGGCTGGCAGGACGGGATCACCGATGACGACAGCGCCCGCGCGGCGCGCCTGATGACGGGCGGCGCCAAGGCGGACGCCGCGTGACCGACCCCGTCCCACCGGCCGGCGTCCTGTCCGGCCACGTGCTGGACCTCGACGCCGTCGTCCACCTGATCGAGGGCAAGAGCATGTACGGCAGGGCCGTCGTGCGCCAGTCCTCGGCCCACGGCGTCACCCTCCTCGTCCCCGCACTCGCCGTCCAGGTGCTGTCGCTGGGCCCCATCCAGCCCCGGCTCGAACGGTTCCTGCGCATGTCGATGGTGGTCACCGGCGCGCTCTCCCCCGACGACGCCGTCGAAGGCGGGCCGTACGCGCAGGCGATCATGGCGAGCTTGCGGCGCCACCGGCCGGCGGCCGCCGACGCGCACCTGCCCGACGTCCTGGTGGCCGCCCACGCCGCCGTCCACGCCACCCGCCGCGGCTGGCGGATCATCACGGCGACCCCCTACCTGTACGAGGGCCTCGACATCCGCCTGGAGATCCTCCCCTAGACGTGCGAACGACGGGGGCGCGCCAGCGCCAGGACGCTCAGCCCGAACATCAGGACGCCCAGGGGGAGATGGGCCGCCGGCACGTGCGCGATGCCGAGCACGACCTGGACGGAGGCGAGCACGAGGAAGCCGGCCGCGTGCCAGACGGGCCGGGGCGAGCCGCCGCCCGGCTTCCACGCCAGCACCGCCGCGAGCAGGTACAGCAGCGACGCCCCGTACATCACGCGGGCTCCGGCACTGTGCAGCGTCTCTCCGTAGGACGCGGTCAGCAGCAGTCCGGCGGAGACCGCCTGGAGGAAGATGGTCAGGGTCTGCAGGATGATCGCGATCCGCAGAAACGAGAAGGTGCGCTGTGCCGTCGCCTGGATGGCCATGTCACGGTCCCCTGTTCCGCCCCGGGGGCAGTAGATCGATAAGGTCTCACCAGCCCGACGACGCGGGCCTGCGAAAGGTAAGGCGAGGGGGCCGCCGGGAGCATGGGGACGGCTGGAACGAGCACCGATGAGGTAACCGGTGAGCGGCGCCAACTGATCAATGTCGCCTACCGGTTGCTCGGTTCGCTGGCCGAGGCCGAGGACGCCGTACAGGAGGCCTACGCGCGCTGGTACGCGCTGCCGCGAAGCCGGCAGGAGGAGATCGTGTTCCCCGGCGCCTGGCTGACGACGGTGACCGGGCGCGTCTGCCTGGACCTGCTGGGCTCGGCACGGGCCCGGCGCGAACGCTATGTCGGCGCGTGGCTGCCCGAGCCGCTGCCCGGGTCATTGGCCGGGCCACTGTCCGAGCCGCTGTCCGAGCCGCTGCACAGGGCGCCGCATGGCCGCGGCGCCGACCCCGCCGACCAGGTGGTCATGGACGAATCGGTGACCATGGCCTTCCTCGTCGTCCTGGAATCGATGACGCCCGCCGAGCGGGTGGCGTTCGTCCTGCACGACGTCTTCCGCTATCCCTTCGCCGAGATCGCCGGCGTCCTCGGCCGGACCCCCGCGGCCTGCAAGCAACTGGCGGCCTCCGGCCGGCGGCGGGTGGCCGCCGCGCGCGCCCCGATGACGGCGGCCGGGCAGGCCGGCCAGGCCAGCGTGGTGCGGCGGGTCAAACAGGCATGGGAGACGAAGGACGTCGCGGCCCTCGTCGAGCTCCTCGACCCGGCCGCCGTGATGACCGCGGACGGCGGCGGCATCGCCGGGACCGCCCTGCGCCCGATCGAGGGCGCCGCGCGCATCGCCCAGTACATGGTCGCGATCGCCGGCAAGGCTCCGGAGCTCGAACTCCTGGAGCGGCCGGTCAACGGCGTGCCGGGCCTGGTGGCCCGGAGTGCCGGCGTCGTCATGGCCGTGGCCTCGTTCGACGTCGCCGACGGCCGCGTCACCCGGATCTGGGCGGTCCGCAACCCGGAGAAGCTGCGGCCGTGGGCGCGCGCCGGCTGAGCTCCGGTGTCGACGCGGTTTCGACGCGGTTTTCGACGCGCCCTAGAGCAGCCCTCGCTCCATGGCGACGACGACGGCCGCGGCCCTGCTGTCGACGCCGAGCTTGGCGAAGACGTGCTTGAGATGCGTCTTCACCGTCGTCTCGCTGATCAGCAGGGCCCTGGCGATCTCCTTGTTCGCCGAGCCCCGCGCCACCAGGCGCAGCACCTCCAGCTCGCGCGGGCTCGGCTCCTGCGCCGCGGGCCTGCTCATCAGCGCGGACGCGACCGACGGAGCCAGGACGGCTCCGCCTGCGGCGGCCGTACGCACCGCCCGGTGCAGTTCCTCACGTGGCGCGTCCTTCAGCAGGTAGCCCGCCACCCCGGCGGCCATGGCCCGGGCCACGTCGGCGTCCGTGTCGTAGGTGGTCAGCACGACCACCTTGATCTCCGGGTGGTCCGCCCGGAGCCGCTCGATCGCCCCGACGCCGTCCAGGCCGGGCATGCGAAGGTCCATCAGCACCACGTGCGGCCGCGCCCGCCTGGCCATGGCCAGCGCCTCGAACCCGTCGGACGCCTCCGCCACCACCTCGATGTCCGCCACGTGGTCGAACATCCCGCGCAGTCCGTCGCGGACCACCGGATGGTCGTCGACGATCATCAATTTGAGGGGATCCGCAGGCACAGCGCCGTCCCCTCTCCCGGTGCGGACTCCACCGTCAGCGTTCCCCCGACGCCGCCGGCCCGCTCCCGCATGGCCGCCAGCCCGTACCCCGCGCCGGGCGCGTCCGGGTCGAAACCCACCCCGTCGTCGAACACGTCCAGCGTCACCTCGTCGTCCATGTAGGTCAGCGTGATCGCGACCCTGCCCGCCCGGGCGTGCCTGGCCGCGTTCGACAGCCCTTCCTGCGCCGCCCGCAGCAGCGTCGTCTGCACCTCACCGGGCAGCGGCCGGGGCGTCCCCTCCACCGACACGGCCGCCGCCACTCCCGAAGTCCGCGACCACCGCGCGGCCGCCTCCGCGAGCGCCGTCTCCAGACCCGCGCCGGCGAGAGGGCCCGGCCGCAGCGCGTCGACCGAGCGCCGCGCCTCCCGCAGGTTGTCGCGCGCCAGCTCCTTGGCCAGCGCGATCCTCGTGCGTACGGCGCGCAGGTCGGGCATCGCCTGCTCGGCCGCCTCCAGCTGGGTGACGATGCCGCTCAGCCCCTGGGCGAGGGTGTCGTGGATCTCCCTGGCCAGCCTCGCCCGCTCCTCCAGCACCCCGACCGTCCGGTTCTGCGCACTCTGCCGGGACACGTAGTCGACGAACAGCCCGATCGCCACGACGAGGCCGGAACTGCCGACGAGCCGCCACAGGACGCCGGGCTCGTCCAGATAGCCTCTGGCGGCGAACGTGCTGAGGACCGTCGCCACCGCCCCCACGTACGACCAGGGGCTCGCCAGCATCAGGTACGGCTGGGGCATGAGCCCGAAGACGACCACGTCGAAGGACCGGTCCCGCATCACCAGCGCGATGTAGAGCGCGCAGACGACCGCCAGGTGGAACGCCATCGGATTCGGCCGCCCGAGCAGACGCGGCCGCCGTACCACGAAGAAGCCGTGCCAGCCGGCCATGAGCGCGACGATCGCCAGCGTCAACGGGTCGAGGGCCTCGCCCCCGCCCGTACCCTCCCCGGTCGAGAGGACAAGTCCGAGTGCCAGGCAGGCGTAGTACAACATGTGGAAGGCGCGCAGCCAGCGCGCCTCCCAGACGTTCACGTCCTCACTCCCAACGGAACAGCGCGGCGCCGGCGGCCGTGGCCGCCACGATTATCCCCGCCAGGATCAGCAGGGGGAAGATCGCGGCGGTGCCGGACCAGGCGTCCCCCAGGGCCTCCACGGCCGGGGTCAGGGGCAGGAAGTCGCCGATCTGACGCAGCGAGCCGGGCAGGGCCTTCCTGGGCACGGCCGCGCCGGACAGGAAGATCATGGGGAACATGACCAGCATGCCGATCAGGCTCGCGCCCCTGGTGTTGCGCACGACGGCGGCGATCACGAAGCCCAGCGCGCAGACCATCACCGAGCAGAGCAGGAAGGCCGCGGCCAGCATCAGGACGTCGGCGGGGGCCTGCGCGCCGAACACCGTGATCGTCACGGCCACCAGCAGCACGGCGCCCGCCAGGGCCGCGGCGACCTGTGCCACCAGCTGGGCGCCGAGCAGCAGAACGGGGGAGATCGGCGTGGTGGCCAGCCGCTTGAGCACCTTGCGCTCGCGGTAGGAGGCCAGCAGACCCGGCAGCGCGCCCATGCCGCCGATGGCGGCGATCATCGCGAGGTAGCCCGGGACCGCGCCGCCGTCGCCGCGTTTGAGCACCAGCAGCATGAGGGGGAAGGCCACCATGAAGAACAGCGAGGCGGGGTCGCGCGCCAGCAGCCTGAGCTCGGCGGCCGTCAGAGCCGTGAACGCTTTCATCGGTCCACACCCTCCAGGGCGAGGTAGGCCTCTTCCAGCGAGGCGGTACCGGTCCGGGCGATGAGTTCGGCGGGGGTGCCCACCGCCTCCACACGGCCGCGGGCGAAGACGGCGACCCTGTCGCAGAGCGCCTCTATCTCGTCGAAGTAGTGGCTGACCAGCACCACGGTGGTGCCCGCCGTCCTCAGATCGCCGATCAGCCGCCAGGTCTCCCGGCGCGCGACCGGGTCCAGGCCCGTGGTCAGCTCGTCGAGTACGACCACCTCGGGGTCGCCGACCATGGCGAGCGCGAGCATCAGCCGCTGCTTCTGCCCGCCCGACAGGTCGCCGAACGCCTTCCTCGCCAGCGGCCGCAGGCTCCAGCGATCCATCACCCGCCGCCAGTCGGCCGCGTCGCGGTAGAGGGAGCCGAACATGCGCAGCGCCTCGGCCACCTTCATCCGCTCGGGCAGCGAGCTGTCCTGAAGTTGCACGCCCAGGCGCTGCGCCAGGGCCCGCCGCCTGCGCGCCGGATCCTCGCCGAGCACGCGGACCGTGCCCGCGTCGGCTCGCCTGAGCCCGATCAGGCACTCCACGGTCGTCGTCTTGCCGGCGCCGTTGTGGCCGACGATCCCGAACGTCTCACCGGCCCGGACCGCGAACGTCACCCCGTCCACGGCGTGGGTGTCCCCGTACGCCTTGCGGAGGTCTGTCACCTCGATGGCTTCCATGCCTCAAGGTTCGCGGCGGCGCCGATCACGCGCCATCACCCGACTCGTCGCCCGGCATCCCTCCTTCGGAGGATGGTGGTGCGCGTCACCGCAGGTCAGGAGGTACGCGGCGGGCTCGCTGGGGTACCAGCAGGGCATGGCCGCCCTTCCGGCGTACGCGCCGATGATGGCTCAGCTCGGGCGGCTGCCCGAGCCCGAAGGCGACTACGCGCACGAGATGAAGTGGGACGGGGTCCGCGCCCTCGGGTACGTCGAGGACGGCACGCTGCGGCTGATCTCCCGCAACGGCAGGGACATCACCGCCGCCTACCCCGAACTCGCCGGTCTCGCCGACGCCACGGGCGGCCACGCGGCGGTGCTCGACGGGGAGATCGTCGCCTTCGACGAGCAGGGCAGGCCGTCGTTCGAGGCGCTGCAGCCGCGCATGCACCAGCGCAACCCGCTCAAGATCAGGCAGCTCGTGGTCACCACGCCCGTGACGTACCTGCTGTTCGACGTGCTGCACGTCGACGCCACGGCCGCGATCACCATGCCCTACACCGAGCGGCGGCGCCGCCTGGAGGACCTCGTCCGCGCCGGACGCCACTGGGCCGTCCCGCCCCACTACACCGACGGGGGCGAGCACGCGCTGGCCGACTCCCGGCGGCTGGGGCTGGAGGGCGTGGTGGCCAAGCGGCTCGCCTCCCCCTACCGCCCCGGCCGCCGCTCCCCGGACTGGGTGAAGGTCAAGAACGTCCGTACGCAGGAGGTCGTCGTCGGCGGCTGGCGGGCCGGGGAGGGCCGCCGCGCGAACACCGTCGGCTCGCTGCTCGTGGGCGTCAACGACGACGGCGGGCGCCTGCGGTACGCCGGGAGCGTCGGCACCGGGTTCACCGACGAGGCGCTGCGGCGGCTCGGCGAGCGCCTGGCCCCGCTGCGGCGGGACACGCCCCCGTTCGAGGGGATCACCCGTGAGGAGGCCAGGGGCGGCCGGTGGGTGGACCCGGTCCTGGTCGGCGAGGTGCAGTTCGCCGAGTGGACCGGTGAGGGGCGGCTGCGCCATCCCTCCTGGCGGGGTCTGCGCGACGACAAGGACCCCGGCGAGGTCGTCCGCGGGGAGGGATGAACGCGCCGGGTCACGTCGAATCACGCGGTGCCGCGACGCCGCGCCGCCAGCACGCCGAGCAGCACCGCCCCCGCGAGGAACGCGACGTTGTGCGCGTACTTCGCGACCGGCGCGACCTCCCCCAGCGGGACCGCGAAGAACCCGACGGCCGCACGCGCGGCCAGGGCCCCGGCGGCGAGCGCGGCGGCGTGGCGGACGGTCCACCCCGGCGAACGGGCCAGACGGGCGACGACCGCTCCGCACAGGGCGATCACCGTGAGCCCTGCCGCGACCCCGGCCCAGGTAGACGGCAGGAAGTCGAAGACCAGGCCCGCCAGCAGGCCACCCGCCGCCACGGCGATCGGCCGGGGCGGCACGCCGTCCCGCACGGCACGGTCCCGTGATCGCCGGCTCAGCGCGAAGAGGACGAGCAGCGCGACCGCGGCCAGCGATCCCCCGATCTGGGCGGCGGAGGCGTGGTCGTCCTCGGTCCGCAGGTGGTCGCGCAGGACCAGCGCCGCCGCCGCGAGGTAGCAGGCCGCGGCCGCCACCAGGCCGGGCGCCCGCAGCCAGGGCGTACGCGACAGCCGGGGGTTCAGCCCCTCCGTCAGCGCGATCGGCACGCCGAAGCTCCAGATCGCGTGGCCCGCGACGAAGGACACCGTGGTGTGGGCCGCCAGTCCCAGTGGCTCGACGTACGTCGGGCGGACCATCTCCTCCCAGTACGGGATGTCCCGATAGCCCTCGCTGAACATGGACTGGTCGACGACGCCGGCCTGCAGCACGCCGAACGCCGCCGCGAGGGCGAGGATCGCCGGCCAGCCCAGGCCCAGGCGGCGGGCCGTCTCACGGATCAGCAGCGCGGGCGCGCCGTACAGCGGGCCGAAGATCAGCAGTCCGGCGGCGAGCGCGAGCGGGTCGCCCGTGCTGTCGTCGTAGCCGGTGACGTATTCGGCGCACATCGGTGCCAGCACCAGCAGCGCGGCCGCCAGGGCGAGACGCCGCGGATCAGGCTTCGTCATCACGCCTCCAGGCGGCGGCGAGCACGACGGCGCCGACGACGGCGACGAGAAGGTTGGCGTAGATCTCGTAGCCGGTCAGGAAGTCCAGGCGCGGGATGACCTGACGGTTGAAGACGTTCAGTATCGCGCCCCAGAACGGCTGCACGGCCAGGTGGTCGATGGTCCCGCTGATGCCCGCGACGACCAGGAACGCCCCGGCGAGTCGGGTGACGTTACGCATGGCGCCGACGCTAGGGACCGGCGGACCCGCCGGGGATCGGGCGTCGGCATGCTCCCGTCCGGCGAAGGTCGCCGGCGCACGGCGTGTCCGCCGACCGAAGTCGGACGGCGCCCGACTTCGGTATGGTCTTCGCCGCGCGGCCGTGAACGCGCCTTCCGCCGGGTCGTACGCTGCGGGGGTTATGGATCCCTCCGCCGCCCCCCGGCACCGGCGCAGCCGGCGCGACTGGCTCGTGGACACGGCGATGTTCGTGCTCGCCGTCGCCTTCGGCTTCTACACGTCGGTGGAGCGTCTGCACGCCACGCCCCTGCCACCGGCGTGGCTTTTCTCCCTCGACCAGCTCGTGAGCATGCTCGGCTGCGCGGCGTTGTGGCTGCGCCGCAGATGGCCGGTCGGGCTCGCGGTGACGCTCGTCGCGCTGTCGGCCGTCTTCGAGATGGTCGCGGGCCCGATGCTGGCCGCGCTCTTCTCGGTCGCGGTCCACCGCCGCCCGCGGACCTCCGGAGCGGTGTTCGGGCTCAGCGTCCTCGCCGCGGTCGTCTTCACATGTCTGCGCCCCGATCCGGACATGCCGCCGCTCGCGCTGCTGACGCTGGGCCTGGCCCTCCAGGGCGCGGCGGTCGGCTGGGGACTGTTCGTCCACCACCGGCGCCGCCTCGTGCTGGCCCAGCGCGACCGCGTGGCCCGGATGGAGACCGAGGCGAGGCTGCGGGCCGAGCAGGCGCAGCACCAGGTCCGCGAGGCCATCGCCCGCGAGATCCACGACGTGCTCGGCCACCGGCTGTCGCTGCTGAGCGTGCACGCGGGGGCGCTGGAGTTCAACCCCGGCGCCGACCCCGCCGACGTCGCCCGCGCGGCGCGGGTGATCAGGGAGAGCGCCCACCAGGCCCTGCAGGACCTGCGCGAGGTGATCGGCGTGCTGCGCGCCCCGACCGGCGAGGCGTCCTCGCCCACACGGCCCGGCCCGCCCGCCCTCGCCGATCTGGAACGGCTCGTCGCGGAGTCGGGGCAGGCGGGCATGCGGGTCGAGCTGTGCGACGACCTCGGCGCGCGAGAGACGGTTCCGGACGGGACGGGCCGCACCGCCTACCGCGTCGCGCAGGAGGCCCTGACCAACGCCCGCAAGCACGCGCCGGGGGCCGGCGTCCGCCTGCGGCTGACGGGCGCTCCCGGCGAGGGCCTGACGGTCGAGGTGGTCAACGACGCCCCCGCCGACGCCGTCGCACCGGACGCCGCCGGTGGGGGCCACGGCCTCGCCGGCCTCGCCGAGCGCGTCGCGCTGGCGGGGGGCCGGCTGGAGCACGGGTCCGTGCGTCGCGACGGCGACGGGGGCCCGGGTGGCTGGCGCGTGCGGGCCTGGCTACCGTGGCCTACATGATCACGCCAGAAGCCGCGCCGATCGGCGTGCTCATCGCCGACGACGACCCCCTGGTCCGGGCCGGCCTGGTGATGATGCTCGGCGGCGCCCCCGACATCCGCGTCCTCGCCCAGGCCGGTGACGGCGCCGAGGCGCTGGCCATGGCCGGGCGGGCGCGGCCGCACGTGGTGCTGATGGACATCCGGATGCCGGTCATGGACGGCCTGGCCGCCACCGAGGCGCTGCGCGCCCGCGACGGCGCGCCCGAGGTGATCGTGCTGACCACCTTCGACGCCGACGAGCACGTGCTGCGCGCCCTGCGCGCGGGCGCCGCCGGGTTCCTGCTCAAGGACACCCCGCCGGGTGAGATCGTCGACGCCATCCGCCGGGTGGCCGCCGGGCATCCGGTCCTGTCGCCGGCGGTCACCCGGCGGCTCATCGCCCGGGTGGCCGAGGACGGTCAGGACCGGCGGCGGGCCCGGGCCGCGGAGCGCCTGGCGCTGCTCAACGACCGGGAGCGGGAGGTCGCGGTGGCGGTCGGCCGGGGCAGTCCGAACGCCGAGATCGCCGCCCGGCTCCACCTGAGCGTCCCCACCGTCAAGACGCACGTGTCGAGCGTCCTCGCCAAGCTCGGCCTCAACAACCGCGTCCAGATCGCCCTGCTCGTCCACGACGCCGGGCTGCTCGACGATCCGCTCGACACGGACGGCTGACCCCCTACGCCACGCGGTACGGCTCGGCCACGTCGTCGCGCAGCGTCAGGCCGTGGCCGGGCGCGTCCGGCGGGCGCACCGCGCCGCCTGTCGGGTCGGCCGCGCCCTCGAACAGGTCGCCCTCGATGCGCACGTGGTCGTGGAACCACTCCATGTGGCGCAGGTTCGGCGTCGCCGCGGCGACCGGCGCGTGCAGGTTGGGCGCGCAGTGCGCCGACACCTCCAGGCCGTGCCCGGCGGCGATCGCGGCCGCGCCGTTCCAGCCCGTGTAGCCGCCGCAGCGGGTGGCGTCGATCTGCAGGCAGTCGACCGCGCCGGCCGCGCACATGCGGGTGAAGTAGACGAGGTCGCCGCCGTACTCCCCGGCCGCGACGTCGGCGTCGGCCCGCTCGCGCACCAGGCGCAGCCCGGCCAGGTCGTCGGAGGACACCGGTTCCTCGAACCACCGCACGTCGTGGTCGCGCATCCGGCGCTCCATCCGCACGGCCTGTTTCGCGCTGTAACCGCCGTTGGCGTCCACATACAGCTCGGCGGCGTCCCCGATGACGCGGCGGGCGAGCCCGACGCGGTGCAGGTCGCGGCCGGGCGCCGTGCCGGCCGACTCCCCGATCTTGATCTTGACGCGGGGGATGCCCTGCTCGTGCGCCCAGCGCGCGAGCTGCGCCGTCGTGACGTCGTCGTCGTACGTGGTGAACCCGCCCGAGCCGTACACGGGCACGCGCTCCCTGGCCAGGCCGAACAGGCGGGCGAGCGGCACGCCGAGCAGCCGGGCCTTGAGGTCCCAGAGCGCGACGTCGACCGCGGAGATCGCGTACCCGGCGACGCCGGTGCGGCTCGCGTTGCGCACCCGGCGGACCATCGCGGTCCACAGGCGCGGCACGTCCATCGGGTCGCCGCCGCGCACCAGGGGCGCGAGCAGGTCCGTGACGACCGTCGCGGCGGCGGCCGGCGCGTAGGTCCAGCCGAGCCCCGCCGCCTCGCCCGCGTCGGCGCGGACCACCACGATCGTGGTCGCGTCCCAGCTCAGCGTGCCGTCGGCCTCCGGGCGGTCGGTCGGCACGCGGTACGCCGCCACATGGAGGTCTCTGATCACAGGCGTGCCCCTACCCGGGCATGACCCTCCGACTCTGGCACAGAGGAAAGATTTTCCATGTGGTGAGTGTTCGGCTTCCCATTCCCCGGGCAGCGCGGCCTATATGACGGAAATCGCCTCCGAAGTACTCATCAGACGGCTCGCCGACTGGGGTGTCGACACCGTCTTCGGGCTCCCCGGGGACGGCATCAACGGCATCATGGAGGGGCTGCGCCGCCAATCCGACCGTGTCCGGTTCGTGCTGGTGCACCACGAGGAGGCGGCCGCGTTCATGGCCGCCGCGCACGCGAAGGCCACCGGCCGCATCGGCGTGTGCCTGGCCACCTCGGGCCCCGGCGGCATCCACCTGCTCAACGGCCTGTACGACGCCAAGCTCGACCACCAGCCGGTGCTGGCCATCACCGGCATGCAGGAGACCAGCGTGCTGGGCACCGGCTACCAGCAGGAGGTCCACCTCGACCGGGTGTTCGAGGACGTGGCCGAGTACAACCTGGTGGTGGACAACCCCGCGCAGCTGCCCGGGGTGGTGGACATCGCCATCCGCACGGCATACGCCCGGCGCGGGGTCGCCCACCTGTGCCTGCCCAACGACGTGCAGGTGGCCCCGGCCGACGCCGACCCCTACCAGCACGTCGCCCCCGCCCGGCCGCCCGCGGCCTCCCCCGTCTACCTGTCCCCGCCCGGCGTGCCGCGCACCGACGACCTGACCGCCGCCGCCGAGGTGCTGAACGCGGCCCGGCGGCCCGCGATCCTGGCCGGGGCCGGCGCCCTGCACGCCCGCGCGGAGGTGCTGGCCGTCGCCGAGACGCTGGGCGCCCCCGTGATCAAGACGCTGCCCGGCAAGGCGGTCATCCCCGACGACTCGCCGTACGCCGTGGGCGGGATCGGCCTGCTCGGCACGAGGCCCGGCGAGGAGCTGGTCGAGGACTGCGACACGCTGCTGATGGTCGGCACCAACTTCCCCTACACCAAGCACCTGCCCGAGCCCGGCAAGGTCCGCGTCGTGCAGATCGACGCCGACCCCGCCCGCGCGGGCGTGCGCATGCCGACCGAGGTGCCGATGATCGGGGACGCCAAGGAGGGGCTCGCCGCGCTGCTGCCGCTGCTGCACCGGAACGAGGACCGGGCGCACCTGGAGAAGTACCAGAAGGCCATGGCCGGGTGGCGGGAGAACATGACCGCCCTGGAGAACCCCGGGCGCACCCCCGTCGCCCCGCAGTACCTGATCGGCTGCGTTGACCGGGCCGCCGCCGACGACGCCATCCTCACCTGCGACTCCGGCACGATCGCGACCTGGGCGGCCCGGCACTGGACGATCCGCGGCGACCGTGAGTTCTACCTGTCGGGCAACCTCGCCAGCATGGCCCCCGGCCTGCCGTACGCGATCGCGGCGCAGCTCGCCCACCCCGGACGGCAGGTGATCGCCTTCATCGGCGACGGCGGCTTCGCGATGCTGATGGCCGAGTTCCTCACCGCGGCGCGTCTCGGCCTGCCGATCACGGTGGTGGTGAACAACAACGGCTCGCTGGGCCAGATCCTGTGGGAGCAGATGGTGCTGGGGTTCCCCGAGCACGGGGTCAGGTTCGGCCCGCCCACCTCCGACTTCTCCGCCTGGGCCCGCTCCTGCGGCGGGTACGGCCGCAAGGTCACCGACCCCGCCGAGGTGGACGAGGCCGTACGGCAGGCCCTCGCCCATCCCGGGCCGGCGCTCGTCGACGTCGACGTCGACCCGAACGAGCCGCCCATGCCGGGCAAGGTCGCCCGCGACCAGGCGGTCAAGTTCGCCGAGGCGTTCCTCAAGGGGCAGCCGCACAAGGCGGCCATCGCGACGACGCTGTTCAAGGACAAGATCTCTCAACTGGGGCGGTGACGCCATGACCAGCCAGGTTCTCGTACCCGCACCCGTGACGGAGCGGCCGCGACAGCCGTACGTGCGGGTGCGCGACCTGGAGCGGGACCTCGCCGCCCGGGTGGACGGCGAGGTCAGGTTCGACCCCGGCAGCCGGGGCGCCTACTCCACCGACGGGTCGAACTACCGCCAGGTGCCGCTGGGCGTGGTGGTGCCGCGCACGGTGGACGCGGCGGCCGAGGCGATCGCGGTCTGCCGGGAGCACGGCGCGCCCGTCACCTCACGGGGCGGCGGGACGAGCCTGGCCGGTCAGACCTGCAACGCCGCCGTGGTGATCGACTGGTCCAAGTACTGCCACCGGCTGGTGTCGGTGGACGCCGCGGCGCGCACCTGCGTGGTCGAGCCCGGCATCGTGCTCGACGTGCTGAACCGGCTGCTGGCCGACACCGGCCTGATGTTCGGGCCGCGCCCGTCCACGCACTCCCAGTGCACGCTCGGCGGCATGATCGGCAACAACTCCTGCGGCTCGACCGCCCAGGCGTACGGCAAGACCGCCGACAACGTCTCACGGCTGGAGATCCTCACCTACGACGGGCAGCGCATGTGGGTGGGGCCGACCGGCGACGAGGAGTTCGGCCGGATCGTCGCCGAGGGCGGGCCGCGGGGGCGCATCTACCGCGAGCTGCGGGCCATCGTGGACGAGCACGCCGGCGAGATCCACCGGCGCTTCCCCGACATCCCCCGGCGGGTGTCGGGCTACAACCTCGACCAGCTCCTGCCCGAGGCCGGGTTCGACCTGGCCCGGGCGCTGGTCGGGTCGGAGGGCACGCTGGTCACCGTGCTGCGGGCCGAGCTGTGCCTGGTGCCCGCGCCGAAGGCGGAGTGCCTCGTCCTGCTGGGCTACCACGACATCGGCGTGGCCGCCGACGCCGTGCCGCGCATCGCCCGCTACGGCCCGCTCCAGCTCGAAGGGGTGGACGACAAGCTCGTGGACTTCGAGCGGCGCAAGCACATGCACCCCGACGCGCTCAAGCGGCTGCCGGAGGGCGGCGGCTGGCTCATGGTCTCCTTCGGCGCCGACTCGCAGAAGGAGGCGGACGCCAGGGCATGTGACCTTCTCGAGGAGCTGAAGGGCAGCGAGCACGCGCCGCACATCTCCTTCATCGACGACGCGAAGACCGAGAAGAAGCTGTGGGAGGTCCGCGAGTCCGGGCTCGGCGCCACCGCGCGCGTTCCCGGGATGCGCGAGACGTGGGAGGGCTTCGAGGACTCCGCCGTCCCGCCCGACCGGCTCGGGGACTACCTGCGCGACCTGCGCCGCCTGTTCGAGGAGTTCGGCTACGGCGACGCCTCCCTGTACGGGCACTTCGGGCAGGGCTGCGTGCACACCCGCATCCCGTTCGACCTGGTGACCGCCGACGGGGTGGCGGCCTTCCGGGCCTTCCTGGAACGGGCCGCCGGCCTCGTCGTCTCCTACGGCGGCTCGCTGTCGGGCGAGCACGGCGACGGGCAGGCCAGGGGCGAACTCCTCACCAGGATGTTCGGGCCCGAGGTCATGACCGCCTTCGAGCGGGTCAAGGCCGTCTTCGACCCCGGCGACCGGATGAACCCGGGCAAGATCGTCGCGCCGTACAAGCTGGACGAGAACCTGCGGCTCGGCCCCGAGTGGACACCCGCCGACCCGCCCGTCCACTTCGGCTATCCCGGCGACGAGGGCAGCTTCCAGCGGGCCGTCATGCGGTGCGTGGGGGTCGGCAAGTGCCGCGAGCACACCGGCGGGGTGATGTGCCCGTCCTACCGGGCCACCGGCGAGGAGGAGCACTCCACCCGCGGACGCTCCCGGCTGCTGTTCGAGATGCTGAACGGCCACGCCGACTCCGCGGTGCGGGACGGCTGGCGTTCCGCCGCCGTGCGCGACGCCCTCGACCTGTGCCTGGCCTGCAAGGGCTGCAGGCACGACTGTCCCATGCAGGTCGACATGGCGACGTACAAGGCCGAGTTCCTCGCCCATCACTACGCCCGGCGGATCCGGCCGGCGGACCACTACGCGATGGGGTGGCTGCCGGTGTGGGCCCGCGTCGCCGCGCTCGCTCCCGGCGTGGTCAACGCGCTGGCGCACGCGCCCGTGCTGTCCGCGCTGGGCAAGCGCCTGGCGGGCCTCGAAACGGCCCGGCCGGTGCCGGACTTCGCGCCGGTCCGCTTCCGCGACTGGTACCGGACGCGCGGGCCCCGGGGTGGAGGGGAGCGCGGGCCCGTGGTGCTGTGGCCGGACACCTTCACCGACAACTTCCATCCCCACGTCGGCCGCGCCGCCGTGGAGGTGCTGGAGTCGGCGGGCTATCGCGTGCTGATCCCGCCGCGCACGCTGTGCTGCGGGCTGACCTGGATCTCGACGGGCCAGCTCGGCGTGGCGCGGCGGGTGCTGCGGCGCACCGTGCGGACCCTCGCCCCGGCGCTGCGCCGCGGCATCCCGATCGTCGGGCTGGAGCCGAGCTGCACGGCGGTGTTCCGCGCCGACGCGCCCGAGCTGTTCGCGCACGACCGGGACTTCGCCCGGCTGCGCGAGCAGACCAGAACCCTCGCCGAACTGCTCGGCGAGACCGACGGCTGGGACCCGCCCCGGATCGACCGGGACGCCGTCGCCCAGCCGCACTGCCATCACCACTCGGTGCTCGGCTTCGGCGCCGACCTGGCCCTGCTGGCCCGCGCCGGGGTGCGGGCCGAGGCGGTTGGCGGCTGCTGCGGCCTCGCCGGGAACTTCGGCTTCACCGCCGGTCACCTGGAGGTGTCGATGACCTGCGCCGAGCACGAGATCCTGCCGGCGATCCGGGCCGCCGGGGCCGGGACGCTCGTCCTCGCCGACGGGTTCAGCTGCCGTACGCAGATCGAGCAGGCGGGAGTGGGACGCCGGGCGGTCCACCTCGCGGAGTTGCTGGCGGCCGGGGTGCGCGGCACCCCGCTCGGCGACCTTCCCGAGTGCCGCGTCGCGTGCAGGCCCGGCCCGGCGCGGGTCCTGGGGACGCGATGAGCGCCGAAATCGCGGAGGAGACCGACCCCGCGCTCGAGGAGGACGCGTGGTCGGTCGAGGACGCCTCCCTCGCCCTGGTGGAGATGACCCTCACCGCGGTGACGCGCGGCGCCGGCCTGTCGGTCACCCAGTTGCGGGTGCTGCTCGCGGTCGACCGGCACGGCCCGCTGAACCTGAGCGGGCTCGCCGACCTGCTGGGCATGTCGGTCTCTGCCACCGGCCGCCTCGTGGCCCGTCTGCACACCGCCGGGCTGCTGACGCGCCTGCTGTCCCCGCACAGCCGCCGCGAGGTCAGCATCGACGTCACGGAGACCGGCAGACGCTCGCTCGAACGCGTCCGCGCCGCGCGCCGCGGGCACATCGCGGCCGCGCTGCGCCGTCTGCCACCGGACAGCCGCCGTACGCTCGCCCGGACACTGCGCGAGTTCACCGCGGCGGCGTCGGACGGCCCCGGCGCAGGCGGCCACGACTGACCACCGGGAGAGGAGTCCCGCATGCGTGCCCTCACCGTCGTCCCGCACCGCGCCGGTTCGCCGGCGCTGACCGAGGTGCCCGATCCCGAGCCCGGGCCGGGCGGCCTTCTCGTGGAGGGCGTGGCCGTCGGCGTCTGCGGAACGGACCGGGAGATCGTGGCCGGCGACTACGGCTGGGCTCCGCCGGACCGGGAACGGCTGGTCATCGGGCACGAGTCCCTCGGCCGCGTACGGCAGGCCCCGCCCGGCTCCGGCTTCGCGCCGGGAGACCTCGTGGTGGGCCTCGTGCGCCGGCCCGACCCCGTGCCGTGCGGAGCATGCGCGCACGGGCAGTACGACATGTGCCGCAACGGCCGCTACACGGAGCGGGGCATCAAGGAGCTCGACGGCTACGCGAGCGAGACGTGGTGCGTCGACGCGTCCTACGCGGTCCGGCTCGCCCCCGGCCTCGGCGAGTGCGGCGTGCTGCTCGAACCCGCGTCGGTGGTGGCCAAGGCGTGGGAGCAGGTCGACAAGGTGGGGGCGCGCTCGTGGTTCGAGCCGCGTACGGCGCTGGTCACCGGCGCGGGGCCCATCGGCCTGCTCGCCGCGCTGCTCGGCGTGCAGCGCGGCCTCGCCGTGCACGTGCTCGACCGCGTCACCACAGGGCCCAAGCCGGCACTCGTCGCGGACCTCGGCGCGGAGTACCACACCGGCTGGGTGGAGGACGTGGTGCGGTCGACCCGGCCGGACGTCGTCATCGAGGCCACCGGCGCCGCCGACGTGGTGTTCGGCGCCATCGCCGCGACCGGCCCGTACGGCATCGTCTGCCTGACCGGGGTCTCTCCGAGCGGGCGGCGGCTCACCCTGGACGCCGGGACGCTCAACCGGGAGATCGTGCTGGAGAACGAGGTCGTCATCGGCACCGTGAACGCCAACCACGACCACTACGCCTTCGCGGCCGGCGCCCTCGCCCGGGCCGACTCCGGCTGGCTCGCCCGGCTGATCTCCCGGCGGGTGCCGCTGCACCGCTACACCGAGGCCTTCGAGCGCCGGGACGACGACGTCAAGGTGGTGCTCACCCTCGGCTGAGGACGGACGAGTCAGCGGTCGCGGTCGGTGGCCAGGCGGGCCAGGGCCTCCAGACCCGCCGCCGCCCCGGGCGCCGGCTCCGCCGACCGCAGCGCCTCCAGCGCCTCGGACAGCAGGTCGTCGACCCTGGCGAGGCTCCACGCCCGCCCACCCGCCTCCTCCACCAGCCGCGCCGCCCGCGGAAGGTCGGTCTGCGCGAGCGGGCGGCGGTACAGCACGGAGAGCGCGCCGCCCGCCCGCGTGCCCGACGTCAGCGCGGCGACGACCGGCAGGGACTTCTTCCGGTTGCGCAGGTCGGAATGGACCGGTTTGCCGGTGACGGCCGGGTCGCCCCAGATACCCAGCAGGTCGTCGACGAGCTGGAACGCCAGGCCCACGCGCTCGCCGAACACGCGCAGGGCGGCCACCTGCTCGGTGGTGGCGCCTCCGTGCAGCCCTCCGAGGGCGCACGCGCAGCCGAACAGGGCGCCCGTCTTGCCCTCCGCCATGCGCACGCACTCCCCCAGGCTCACGTCCGCGCGCTGCTCGAAGCCGAGGTCGGCGCTCTGGCCGTCCAGCAGCGACTGGACGCAGCGGGCCAGCGCCCGCGTGCTCTCGGCGGGCCTGCCGCCCCCGGCGAGCACGGTGAAGGCCAGCGCCAGCAGGGAGTCGCCGGCCAGGATCGCCTCGGCGCGGCCGAAGACGTTCCACACCGTGGGGCGGTGGCGGCGGACCGTGTCGCCGTCCATCACGTCGTCGTGGACCAGGGAGAAGTTGTGCACCAGCTCGACCGCGACGGCGGCCGGCAGCGCCGCGTCCGCGTCTCCCCCGGCGCCCTCCGCCGCCAGCAGCGTGAACGCGGGCCGCAGGGCCTTGCCCCCGCTCGCCCGCACCGGCCGCTCCCGCGCGTCCCACCATCCGAAGTGGTACCCCGCCACCCTGCGCATCGACGGAGGCAGGGTGCCGACCGCATGGCGCAGGGCGGGTTCCACCAGGTCGCGCGTCCGGGCAAGCACGTCTCCCGCGGTCCGCACTCCCGCTGCCACCGGTTCCGTCACGCTCCCACCACCTCGGGCTCGAGTGGACCCACAGGCCGGTTGGACTTGTCGGCATACCCCGGCCGTCACCTCACGACACGTACCCCTCGCCCCATCGGGTCAGACAGGGCCCGGAACCCTCCTCGTCGAGGACCGCGACAACGAATGTGGCGCGCCGCCCGAAATGGGGATTGCAGTCGAGACTGCAATGTGATTGTCGCTGGAACGGGCTCGGCCATCGTGAGCGCGCACCCGCTGCGGGCGGCACCCGGCGGAGTCACTAACGTGTGTCCCGTGCAGGAGAGCGTGCAGGAGATGGTCCTGCGGCCGTTGGGCCGCGGTCGCCTTCAGGTCACCCCGATGGGTCTCGGGCTCGCCGCGCTCGGCCGGCCCGCGTACATCACGCTCGGCCGGGACGCCGACCTCGGCGGCGACCGTGACGTGGCGGCGATGCGGGCGCGCACCTGGGAGGTGCTGGACGCCGCGTGGGCGGCCGGCGTGCGGTACGTCGACGCGGCCCGCTCCTACGGCCTGGCGGAGGAGTTCCTCGCGGGCTGGCTGGCCGATCGGGGCGTCCGGCCCGGCGAGGTCGCCGTCGGCTCGAAGTGGGGCTACGAGTACGTCGGCGGCTGGCGGATGGACGCCGGCCGCCACGAGGAGAAGGACCTGTCCGCCGAGCGGCTGCGCCGTCAGCTCGGCGAGACCCGGGAGCTGCTCGGCGCCCATCTGTCGCTCTACCAGATCCATTCGGCCACGGTGGAGAGCGGTGTGCTCGACGACGAGGAGGTCCTCGGGGAGCTGCGGGCGCTGCGCGCGGAGGGCGTCGCGGTCGGCCTGTCCACCACCGGCCCCCGCCAGGCGGCGACCATCGAGAAGGCGGTCGCGGCCGGGCTCTTCGACACCGTCCAGTCGACGTGGAACCTGCTGGAGCGCTCGGCGGGCGAGGCCCTGGCCCGGGCGCACGCCGCCGGCCTGGGCGTGATCGTCAAGGAGGGCGTGGCCAACGGCAGGCTGACCGCCCACGCCGCGCCGCCGGCGCTGGCGCGCGCGGCACGCGAACGCGGCGTCACCCCCGACGCCCTGGCACTCGCCGCCGTGCTCGCCCGCCCGTGGGCGGGGGTCGTGCTGAGCGGCGCGGCCACGACCGCTCAGCTCGCCGGGAACCTGACGGCGCTCGCCGTCACCTGGGACGAGGAGGCCGAGGAGACCCTCGCCGGACTGACGGAGGACGCCGAGACCTACTGGGCCCGCCGCGCCGTCCTCCCCTGGACCTGACGGTCAGCTCAGGAACTCGCCGTCCTTGAGCTCCAGCACGCGGTCGGCCAGGCCGACGAGGCCCTCGTCGTGCGTGGCCACCAGCGCGGTGACGCCCTCGCCCCGGACGAGCGCCCGCAGCAGCTCCATGATCTGGCGGGCGGTCTGGGAATCGAGCTGACCGGTCGGCTCGTCGGCGAGCAGCAGGCGGGGCCGGTTGGCCAGGGCCCTGGCGATGGCCACGCGCTGCTGCTGGCCACCCGACAGCTCGTAGGGCCGCTGCTCGGCCTGATCGGACAGCCCGACCAGGGACAGCAGCACCTTCACCCGCTCCTCCCTGTCCTTGGCCGGAACCCGCGCCAGCCGCAGCGGCACGCCCACGTTCTCGGCGGCCGACAGCACCGGGATCAGCCGGAACGACTGGAAGACGAACCCGACGACGTCGCGGCGCAGCCGCAGCAGGCCCTCCTCGGGCAGCTCGGGCACCGGCTGCCCTGCTACCCGCACCCGCCCCTCGTCGGGCCGGTCCAGGCCGCCGACCAGGTTGAGCAGCGTCGTCTTGCCCGCGCCGGAACGACCGCGGATCGCGACCAGCTCGCCCGGGTGAGCCTCGAAGGAGACCCCTCTCAGCGCGCGCACGCCCTTGGGATAGGTCTTGCGCAGGCCCTCGACGACGACCAGCGGCTCACTCATTCATCTCTTCCTCTGTGTCGTCGCCGGCGGCCGAGGGCCAGACCCCGATGTGGTCGCGTTCGAGCTCCAGGCGCACCCGGTGCTCCATCGACAGGGCGTTGATGAACTCTCTCGGCAGTTGCAGGCGCCCGGCCCGGTCGAGCACCGCGTACTCCTCGGCGACCACCCTCCCGTCGGAGGACGTGCGGCGGAACGTCTCGCTGGAGGTGCGGCCGTCCCGGATGCCGATGGTCCGGTCGACCTGCTCCGACACCATCGGGTCGTGCGTCACGACGACGGTCGTGACGCCGAGCTCCCGGTTGGCGTGGCGGAGCACGCCGAAGACCGTCTCGGCGCTCTCGCTGTCCAGCTCCCCGGTGGGCTCGTCGGCGAGCACCACCTCGGGCGCGTTGGCGAGGGCGACGGCGACGGCCACCCGCTGCTGCTCGCCGCCGGACATCTCCCCGGGCCGCCGATCCGCGCGGTCCGCCATCCCCGTCAGTTCCAGCAGCTCGTCCGTACGGGACGACCTGGCCGGCCGGGACGTGCCGCCGGCCAGCCGCATGGGGAGCGTGACGTTCTCCCGGGCGGTGAGGTACGGCAGCAGGTTGCGGGCGGTCTGCTGCCAGACGAAGCCCACGACCGAGCGCCGGTAGCGGAGGCGGTCGCGCGGGGTCATGGACAGCAGGTCGATTCCGGCGACCCGGGCCAGCCCGGCTGTGGGCACGTCGAGCCCCGACAGGATGTTGAGCAGCGTCGACTTGCCCGATCCCGAGGCCCCGACGATCGCCACCAGCTCACCCCGGCCGATGAGCAGGTCGAGGCCCTGCAGGGCGACCACCTCGACCGCGGCGGATCCCTCGGTCTTGTAGATCCGCACGAGGTTGTCGCACAGGATGTGGGCGTCCGCGCCGAACGCGGGGCCACCCCGCGTGGCCCGGGCCTCCAGGTCAGCCAGCGTGTCCACGGCTTCCTCCCAGATAGGCGCCCGTGAGGGCGACGGCGGCGACCCCGGCGGCGAGGGCACCGGCCAGGACACAGGGCAGGACGGGCAGGAGCGCGGCGGCCGCGAGGGCGCCCTGGCGCCCGCCCGCGTACGCCGACAGGTCGATTCCGGGCCCGAGCAGCGCGGGCATGGCGAGACCGGCCGCCAGCCCGGCGACGGCGGTCAGGACGAGCAGCGGGGCCGCCTCCAGGACCGTGATCAGGCCGGCCTGCCTGCGGCTGAGGCCGAGGGCGCGCAGCAGGCCGAGGTCCTCCGCCCGCCGGGCCGCGCCTCCGGTCAGCGCGATCGCGACGGCCGCCAGCGCGTACGCGGCCAGCGCCGCGGCGGCGACCCGCAGCGCGGCGGTCAGCGCCGCCGTCAGCGGCGTGCCGGTGATGTCGGCGAGCGCGTCCGCCACGGTGGTCATGCTCGCGCCGGACGGCAGCAGCGGCCTGACCGCGCCGGCGTCTCCCGCGATCAGCAACGTGTTGACGTGCTCGGGAGCCGTGGGGAGGACGATGAGGGCGCCGTCCCCCGCCCGCACCCCCGGCATCGCGTCGACGGTCCCCGCCGGGGTGACCGTCATCCGCGCGGGCCAGCCGATCTCGAAGCTCCGCATGGCGGACAGGTCGGGCGAGACGAGCACACCGGTCCCCGGCGCAGGCAGGTGGAGCGGGCTGCCCGCGACCAGCCGGCGGTAGGCGCCGAGATCGACCGCGACGACCGTGGCCGGCCGCCCGCCGAAGCCCACCTCGGCGACCGTCGTCCCGGCCGCGGCCGGGACGACGGCCCTGACGCCCGGCGCGTGGCGGATCCGCTCCAGCGTCTCCGGAGCGATTCCCTGCGCGCGCTCCACCCTGATCTCGGCGCCGATCCGCTCCCACGCCGCCTGCCGCTGGGCCTCCTCCAGCCCTCCGGCGGTGACCATGCCGTACGCCGCCAGCGCGACGGCCGGCAGCAGCGTGAGCACCGGCAGCGCGGCGCCCGGCACGGCCCGGGCGGCGGCGAGGCCGAGGAACGGCACGGCGGCGGAGCGCCGGGCGGCGGCCCGGAAGGCCAGGTGGATCACGGCCGGGCCGGCGCGCAGCACCGCCAGCGCGGCCGCCTGCGCCAGCAGCACGGGCGCCAGTGCGAGGAAGGCGTCGCCGGTGGCGAGGCCGCGGGTGCGCAGGAGATGGAGGCTCGTCACGGCGACCACGAGCACCAGGATCTCCATCACCATCCTGCGGAGAGCCTTCCCGGACCGTCGGTCGGTGGACTGGCGCAGCGCGACGGCGGCGCAGGCGATCGCGACGGTCCCCGCCGCCAGCGCGGCCGGTCCCAGCCGCGCGACCGCCGTCGGGGCGCCCGGCACGAAGCCCGCGGCCACCTGGCCCGCCGCGGCCGCCGGCACCGCCGCGAGCGCGACCGCTCCCCCGCAGGCGAGCACGACCTGGGCCAGGGACGCACCGCGGGCGCGCATCAGCAGCAGATCGCCGTGCACCCGCCCGACGAGCAGCAGCACGGCCAGGGCCGTGGTGCCCAGGCACACGACGGCCAGCCCGCCCAGGAACACCGTGATCAGCGCGCGTGTGACGGCCAACCGGTCCAGGTACTCCCGCAGGATCCGGTCGAACCCGGTCGACAGGGCGAGTTCGAGGTCCTGCCTGCCCAGGCGGCGGCCGAACTCCTCCGTGGCGGCGAGCACGGCCGCCGCGTTGCCCGCGGTGACGCGGTCCGCCGCCGGGGTGACGAGCCAACGGAAGACCATCGGCAGTTCGGCGCCCGCGAGGCTGTCGCCGTCGGTGAGCGCGGTGACGATCAGGTCGTCCTCCGTGGCGAGCGGCACGCGGTGGTGGATGACGTAGGTGAGCTCCGGCTCGATGGCCCAGAACCGGTCGGCGGAACGCGCCGGCTCGAACAGGCCGGTGACCTTCGCGGTCAAAGCGCCGAGGCGGAGGGTGTCGCCCGTCTTGATCGACATCTCCGTGGCGGCGACCACGGGGACGGCCACCTCGAGACGGGTGCCCGAGCCGGGGCCCGGGGGGCCGCCCTCGACGTACCGCACCCGCCGGTCCGCCCCGGAGACCCATTTCAGCGTCAGATACCGATGCGTCTGCTCGTTCAGCAGCATCGGCGGGGCGGAGAAATCGAAGAACGGGACGGGGTCGGCGACCTCCCGCAGCGCCGGGGGGAGCAGCTCGCGCCAGGCGGCGTCCGCCCTGGCCGCCTCGGCCGTCGTCCGCATCGGCGTCAGGTCGAAGCGGCGGGTGAACTGGACCGCCAGCGACGCCGTGGCGGGCGGGGCGGAGCCGATGACCGACCTTGCCGCCGCGTCGAGGGAGGACTCGACCATCCGGGGCAGGGCCGAGACGACCAGGGCGGCGCCGAACACCAGCGCGGCCAGCAGCGCCACCACGCCCCTGTGCACACCCAGAAGGCGGATCACGACGCCTCCCCAGCACGCAGCGCGGCGGCCGGCTCACGGCGGTGCAGCGACCGCGCGAGTCCCGCCACGATCACCAGCAGCACCGCGAGGACCGCGGCGGCCAGCGCCGCCACCTGAGACCACGGCACGTCGAGCAGCACCGGCAGCCCGCCTGCGGTCGCGTATCCCGCGGTCACCATCGGCGGCACCACCGCGGCGGACACGGCCACGGCGAGCGCCGCTCCGCCGGCCAGCGACAGCCCGATCACGAACGACTGCTCGGCGGCGAGCAGGCCGAGCGTCTGCCGGAAGCTCACGCCGAGGGCGCCGAGCACGGCGAACTCGCCCCTGCGCTCGCGCGCCGCGACCGCGGCGTTGACCAGGAATCCCAGCACGGCGAACGCCAGCGCCGCCGCGAAGCCGAGCAGCAGCGCGCCCTGCAGGCCGGCCGCCGTGGGGTCGTCCCTGAGACTCGCGGTGAGCGCGGCCACGTCGACGACGTCCCCGCGGCCGGCGGCCAGCGCGGCGGCGGCTCGCGCGGTGTCGTGCCCGTCGGCGGCCAGCCACCATTCCGTCACCTGCCCCTCGGCGCCTTTCCCCCGAAGCGCCGTAAGGTCGGCGAGCAGGGCCGGGGCGCCCTCCGGCGTGCCGGGCATCGCGGTGACGACGCCCACGACCCGGATCGGGATCGCCGCCGTGCCGGCCGTGATCCTGGTGGTGTCCGCCAATCCGGGGGTCACCACGACCGGAAGAAGCGGCTGTCCGGCGGACCCGGCGATCCGGGAGGCCAGCGTGGCCGGCGACAGCTCCGACAGGTCGGGGCGCAGCATCAGGACACGGCCCAGCTGCGCCGCGTCCGCGGCGATGAGGGTGGCGTCCGCGCCGTCAGCGACGACCGTGGCGCGGTGCGCGGGCACCGCCGCCGCGATCCCCGGCAGCGTGGTGAAGGTTCGCGCGTCGTCCCCGGGGAGGGCCGGGACGCGCAGGGCGGCGCCGGCGAGATGCCTGGCCCGGTCCTCCTGGGCGCCGCGCCAGGTCGCGGCGGTGGTCAGGGACAGCACGCCGATCGCCGTCGCCATCGTCAGCAGCAGCGCCGGACCCGAATAGCGGGCCGGGCGCCGGCTCACCTGCCGGGCGGCCGTCGCCGGCCCGAACCCGGGGCGCCGCCGCGTCGCCCGCTCGGCGACCCTGGCGACTGCGGGCACCAGCCGCAGGGCGGCCATCCCCCCGCAGAGCAGGGCGAGCGCCGGTCCCGCCCCGACCAGCGGGTCGAGCCCGAGCTCGCCGCCGAGGCGCGCGGTCTCCGGCGCGTCCTGTCCGCGCAGGCGCCAGACGGCGAGCGCCGCCAGGACGAGCAGCGCCACGTCGGCTCCGGCCCGCTGGAGCAGGCCCGGCCGGTCGGCGCGTCCGCGCGCCGCCTGCTCCTCGACGTACGTGCGGCGGGCGGCGAGCAGCGGCGGGGCGGCCAGCATGGCGGCGCAGGCGAGCGCGACCACCGCTGCGACCGCGAAGGTGGCCCCGTCAGGCGCGCGGGGCGGCGCCACGCCGGTAGCCTCGATCCAGGGGAACGCGTTCACCAGTCGCAGGAGCACGGGCGCGAGGAACGGCGCCGCGGGCGCGCAGGGCAGCGCGATCAGCAGCGCCTCCCCCGCCGCCATGGCGGCGAGCCGCGGTGACCCGCCGCCCCTCGATCGCAGCAGGGCCGTCTCCATCCGGCGGTGCTCGGCGAGCAGCCGCGCGGTCAGCGCCAGCGCGTACGCGCTCAGCACCAGCAGTTGGAGCACCGGCACCAGCATGGTCGAGCGGGCGACCAGGGCGCCGCGGTCGAGCCGCAGCAGCATGCCGGACAGCGTCTCGGTGAGCGTGCACCGGGGGCAGCCGGACCGCACGGCGGCGGAGGTCCCGGCGACCGAGGCCGCGAACGGCCGCAGCCGGTCGGGGGAAAGCCGGCGCAGGTCGGGTTCGGCGAGCCAGCGGGCCGAGACACCGGTCCCGAAGCGGCCGAGGAAGGCGCCCTCCGGCACGACCAGGGGCCCGCGGGAGGTGAAGTCGCCGGTCCGCGTGCCGTAACGCAGCAGGTCCTCCCCCTTCCAGCGCGGGTCGTCGGGGTCGCGGAGCCGGAAGACGCCGGTGACGTGCACGCGGACCGGCTTTCCGTCCAGGCGTCCGACGACGGTGAACTCGTCGCCGGCGGACACTCCCATCGCCCGGGCGGCCGGCTCCGAGAGCGCCGCCGCCGTCTTCTCCGTGGGCCAGCGCCCGCTCACCAGGTCCGCCTGGCCGTCCAGTCCCTCGTACGCGGCGAACCGGGTCAGGACGGGCTGGTCGCCGCGATCCTGTCCCTTCAGCGCGTACGAGGCGGACTCGACGCGTACGGTGACCCGTACGGGCACCTCTTCGTGGGCGTGGGCGATCCCCGCGCGGACGGCGCGGTCGATTCGGGCGAAGTCCCCGGCCGTCACCGAGGAGGTAACGACGGTCGCGGTGGACGCGAGCGGCGCCGTCTCCAGGGCCCGCCGCAGGCCCGCCTGGGTCGCCGACCCCGCATGCAGCAGCAGAGCCGAGATCGCGGTGGTGGCGAGCAGGATGGAGCCGAACGCGGCGGCCAGCAGCAGTGGCTCGGCCGGCGCGCGCCGGACCACCAGCGGCAGCCGCGCCCGCACCATCCTCACCATCCGGGCCTGACCACGCTCATCCCGGCATCATGACAAGCATGATCGAGAAGCACCACCGTTACGGTCATCTAAGGTGAGGGGAAAACGGGCCGAGGAGGGCTGCATGCCTGCGGTGGGGCCGCTGCTCACGGGAGATCCGGCCGAGATCGGCGGCTATCGGCTGGAGGGCCGCCTCGGCGCGGGCGGCCAGGGGGTGGTCTACCTCGGCCGTGCGGCCGGGGGCGCGCCGGTGGCGGTCAAGCTGCTGCATGAGGGCTGGTCGGGGGACGAGGACGCCCGCCGCCGCTTCGCGCGGGAGATCGCCGCCGCGGGGCGGGTCGCGCCGTTCTGCGTGGCCCGGGTGCTCGACTTCGACCTGGACGGCCCGCGGCCCTACGTCGTGAGCGAGTACGTGGAGGGCCCCACGCTGCAGCGGGCAGGACGGCGGTCCGGGCCCGCCCTGCACCGGCTGGCCGTGGCGACCGCGACCGCACTCGCCGCCGTGCACCAGGCCGGGATCGTCCACCGCGACTTCAAGCCCGCCAACGTGCTGCTGGGGTCCGACGGTCCGAGGGTCGTCGACTTCGGGGTCGCCCGCGGTCTCGGCGCGACCACGGCGACCGGCGGCACCGTCGGCACGCCCGCCTACATGGCGCCCGAGCAGATCGCCGGCGAGCCGCCCGCGCCCGCCTGGGACGTGTTCGCGTGGGGCGGCGTGATGGTGTTCGCGGCCACCGGCAGGCCGCCGTTCGGCGACGACGCGCTGCCCGCCGTGCTGAACCGCGTGCTCACCAAGGAGCCCGACCTCGGCGACCTGGAAGAGCCGTTGCGCTCCATCGTCGCGCTGGCCCTGCGCAAGAACCCCGCCGAGCGCCCGGGCATCCTCGACATCACGATGCGGCTGCTCGCCGCGGTTCCGGAGGGGACCGCCGGGAGCCTCCCCGCCGTGCTCACCGCCGGACGGCATTCCGTGGCTCCGGAACCCGGCACCGTCCCCTCACGGCGGGGCTCCGGCCGCCGCCGCGGGCTGCTCGCGGGGGCGGCGGTCACCCTCGCGGCCGCGACGACCGGGGGCGTGCTGCTGTCGGTGCTGCCGTCCGAAGGCGCCGCCGAAAACGTCGCCGGGGGCGACGCGCGCGGCACGGCGGTCGCCGCCGCCGTGTCCACTCCGGCGGCGAGTCCCAGCCCCTCATTCAGCCCCTCGCCCACGCCGGCGTCCGCTCCGACTCCCACTGCGCGCGTGCCGCTGCGCTTCACCGCGCGCTTCGCGGGCGTGTGGCGCGGCAGGGTGGACTACGAGCCCGGCGCGTACGACACGCTCGTGCTGACCGTGCCGAAGGGCGGCGACACGGTCACCGAGCGGTTCGTCGACTACCACTGCGTGGGCACCTCCAGGCTCCAGGTGGTCAGCGGGACGACGGTGCGGCTGAAGCGGGTCTCAATGCGGGGCAACTGCGTGCGCAACGGCACGATCTACCTCACCGTCCACGACAACGGGACGATGACGTTCGACTACAACGGGCACGGCGAGAACAAGTGGACGAGGGACGAGCCGTTCCACATGATCGCCACCTTGAAGCGCACGTGACCGAAGCGCACCTAGCGTCCCCGCTAGATCAGACAGACCACACTTGCGGGACATCCGACACAAAGGTGTATGTTGACCACCGCAAGCGACGGACGCGGAGGAAGCCGGTGTGAATCCGGCGCGGTCCCGCCACTGTCACCGGGGAGCGACCCTCACCCACGCCACTGCCCAGCACGGGCGGGAAGGCTGAGGGAAGCGCCGATCCGGGAGCCAGGATACTCCGGCCGTCGGACCTTCTACCGGGGGCGCGGACACCCCCAGGGGGGACATGCCATGGCCCGGACAGGCCTGCGCAGACGCGCCTCACTGCCGGTTTCGCGCTCCACCTCCTGACGTGGCGCCCGGCGGCGGCCTGCTCGTGGCGGGCACGACCTCCGATGCCGGAAAGAGCGTCCTGGTGGCCGGGCTGTGCCGGTGGCTCGCCCGGCGCGGCGTACGGGTCGCGCCGTTCAAGGCGCAGAACATGGCGCTCAACTCGATGGTCACCGCCGACGGCGGCGAGATCGGACGGGCCCAGGCGATGCAGGCCGCGGCGGCCCGGGTCGAGCCCGAGGCCGCGATGAACCCGGTGCTCATCAAACCGGCCGGGGAGCGGCACTCCCACGTCGTCGTGCTCGGCCGGGCGCACGCCGACGTGGACGCCGTGTCCTACCGCGACCACAAGATGCGCCTGCTCGACGTCGCCCTCGACGCGCTCGACGGCCTGCGCCGCCGCTACGACGTGGTGATCTGCGAGGGGGCGGGCAGCCCGGCCGAGGTCAACCTGCGCGACCGCGACATCGCCAACATGGGCCTGGCCCGCGCGGCCGGTCTGCCGGCGCTCGTCGTCGGCGACATCGACAGGGGCGGCGTGCTCGCGCACTTCGCCGGCACCCTCGCGGTGCTGGACCGGGACGACCAGCGGCACATCGCCGGCTTCGTGGTCAACAAGTTCCGCGGCGACCTCGCGCTGCTGCGGCCGGGGCTCGACTGGCTGGCGGAGGCGACGGGCCGTCCGTGCCTCGGCGTGCTGCCGTGGCGCTCGGGCCTTTGGCTCGACGTGGAGGACTCCCTCGACCTCGACAGCCGTCCCGGCCTGCTCACCCCGCCGGTCGGAGATGAGATCCTGCGCGTGGCCCTCGTACGGCTGCCGCGGATGTCCAACGTCACCGACGCCGACGCGCTGGCCGCCGAACCGGGGGTGAGTGTGCGCCTGGTCACCACTCCCGCCGAGCTCGCCGACGCCGACCTCGTCGTGCTGCCCGGCACCCGCGCCACCGTCGGCGACCTCGCCTGGCTGCGCGAGCGGGGCCTGGACGAGGCGCTGCGCCGCCGCGCCGCCGAGGGCGGCCCGGTGCTCGGGATCTGCGGCGGCTACCAGATGCTCGGCACGGCCGTCGACGACGACGTGGAGAGCCGGGCGGGCCGGGTGCCCGGCCTGGGCCTGCTGCCCGCCCGCACGGCGTACGCGCCGGACAAGGTGCTGGCGCTCGCGGAGGGCGAGTGGCGGGGCCACGAGGTGGCGGGCTACCAGATCCACCACGGCCGGGTCACGGCAGAGGGCGGCGAGCCGTTCCTCGACGGCTGCCGGGCGGGAGCGGTGTGGGGCACGACCTGGCACGGCCTGTTCGAACGGGACGGCTTCCGCCGGGCCTTCCTCGCCGAGGTCGCCGCCGCCGGCGGCCGGGCCTGGCTGCCGGGGACCGGCACGTTCGCCGCGCACCGGGAGGCCCGTCTCGACGCGCTGGGCGACCTCGTCGAGGAGCACCTGGACACCGAGGCCGTGTGGCGGCTCATCGAGCGGGGCGTGCCCGGCGGCCTGCCCACCGCCGAGATCACGTTGCGGGAGGACCGTCCATGACGATGCTGCTGCTGTCCACCGCCGACACCGAGTTGCTCGCCGCCACCCGCGGCGGGGCGGGCTGGCGGGTCGCCAACCCCGCGCGTACGGCCGCCGGGGACGTGCCCGCGCTCGTGGACGGCGTGGACGCCGTCGTCGTCCGGCTGCTCGGCGGCAGGCGCTCGTGGCCCGAGGGGCTCGACGCCGTGCTGGCCGCGGGGCTGCCCACGATCGTGCTCGGCGGCGAGCAGGCCCCGGACGCCGCGCTGATGGCGCTGTCCACCGTGCCGTCGGGGGTCGCGGCCCAGGCGCTCGCCTATCTCGCGGAGGGCGGCCCGGACAACCTGGCGGAGCTGCGGCGCTTCCTGTCCGACACGCTCCTGCTGACCGGCGAGGGCTTCGCGCCGCCCAGATCCACCCCCGCCTGCGGCGTGCGGCCCGGCCGCGCCCGCCGGGAGGGCCGCCCGCTGGTCGGCGTGGTCTACTACCGGGCCCACGAGCTGTCGGGCAACACGGCTTTCGTCGACGCGTTGTGCGACGCGGTCGAGGCGGCGGGCGCCGACGTGCTGCCGGTCTTCTGCGGGTCGCTGCGCGGGGCGGGCGACGACCTGCTCGAACCGCTGCGGCCGGTGGACGCCCTCGTCGTCACCGTACTGGCCGCGGGCGGCGCGGTGGCCGCCGCCGCGAGCGCGGGCGGCGACGAGGACGCCTGGGACGCCGGGGCGCTCGCCGCCCTCGACGTGCCGGTGCTGCAGGCGCTGTGCCTGACCACCCCCCGCGCGGTCTGGGCGGACTCCGACGCCGGCCTGTCCCCGCTGGACGCCGCGATGCAGGTGGCGGTGCCCGAATTCGACGGCAGGCTGATCGGCGTGCCGTTCTCCTTCAAGGAGGACGGGCCCGACGGCGTGCCGGTCTACGTCGCCGACCCCGAGCGGTGCGCCCGCGTGGCCGCCCTCGCGGTCGCGCACGCCCGGCTGCGCCATGTGCCCAACGGCGACAAGCGCCTGGCGATCGTGCTGTCGTCCTACCCCACCCGGCACGCCCGGGTCGGCAACGCCGTCGGGCTCGACACCCCCGCCTCCGCCGTCGTGCTGCTGCGGGCCCTGCGCGCGGCCGGGTACGACGTGGGCGGCGCGCCGGACGACGGCGACGCGCTGATCCACGCCCTGATCGCGGCGGGCGGCCACGACGTTGAGTGGCTCACCGAGGAGCAGCTGGAGGCCGCCCCGGCCCGGGTGCCGCTGGACGCCTACCGGGAGTGGTTCGCGGCGCTGCCCGCCGAGCTGGGCGAGGCGGTGACCGCCCACTGGGGGGCGCCGCCCGGAGAGCTGTACGTGGACGGCACCGACATCGTGGTCGCCGCGCTGCGGTTCGGCAACGTCATGCTCGCCATCCAGCCGCCCCGGGGGTTCGGCGAGAACCCGGTGGCCATCTACCACGACCCCGACCTGCCGCCGAGCCACCACTACCTCGCGGCGTACCGGTGGCTGGCCCGCGAGTTCGGCGCGCACGCCGTCGTCCACCTCGGCAAGCACGGCACGCTGGAGTGGCTGCCGGGCAAGGGGCTCGGGTTGTCGGCGTCGTGCGCGCCCGACGCCGCGCTCGGCGCGCTGCCGCTGGTCTACCCGTTCATCGTCAACGATCCTGGCGAGGGCACCCAGGCCAAGCGCCGCGCGCACGCCACCGTCGTCGACCACCTGATCCCGCCGATGGCCAGGGCCGACTCGTACGGCGACCTGGCCCGGCTGGAGCAGCTGCTGGACGAGCACGCCACCGTCGCCGCCCTCGACCCGGCCAAGCTGCCGGCCGTACGGGCGCGGATCTGGACGCTCATCCAGGCCGCCCAGCTCCACCACGACCTGCACGTGGACGAGCGGCCGCAGGACGCGGAGTTCGACGACTTCCTGCTGCACGTCGACGGCTACCTCTGCGAGATCAAGGACGCCCAGATCCGCGACGGCCTCCATGTGCTCGGCCAGGTCCACACCGGGGAGGCCCGAGTCAACCTCGTGCTCGCCGTGCTGCGCGCCCGTCAGGTCTGGGCCGGCGCCGCCGGGGCGCTGCCCGGCCTGCGCGAGACCCTTGGCCTGCCGGGAGACGCCGGGACGGCGGAGGTGGACGCGTTCGAGGGCGAGGCGCGGCGGCTGGTCCAGGCGATGGAGGACCACGGCTGGGACCCGGCGGCGGCCGGCGCGGTCACGGACGTGCCGGAGGCCGCCCGGGTGCTGCGCTTCGCCGCCGAGGAGGTCGTGCCGAGGCTCGACCGGACGACGGACGAGGTCGCGCACGTGCTGCACGCGCTGGACGGCGGTTACGTGCCCGCCGGGCCGTCCGGGTCGCCCACCCGAGGGCTGGTCAACGTGCTGCCCACCGGCCGCAACTTCTACTCGGTCGACCCCAAGGCGATCCCGTCGCGGCTGGCCTGGGAGACCGGCTCGGCGCTCGCGGCCTCGCTGGTCGAGCGCTACCGCGCCGACACCGGCGAGTGGCCGCGCACGGTCGGCCTGACGGTCTGGGGCACCAGCGCGATGCGCACCCAGGGCGACGACATCGCCGAGATCATGGCGCTGCTCGGCGTGCGGCCGGAGTGGGACGACGCCTCCCGCCGGGTGACCGGCTTCGCGGTGATGACGGCCGAGGAGCTGGGCCGCGCCCGGGTGGACGTGGTCGTGCGCATCAGCGGCTTCTTCCGCGACGCGTTCCCCCACGTCGTGACGCTGCTCGACGAGGCCGTACGGACGGTCGCCGCGCTGGACGAGCCCGCCGAGGTCAACCCGCTGCGGGCGCACGTCCACGCCGACCTCGCCCGGCACGGCGACGAGCGCCGCGCCACCAGCCGCGTCTTCGGCTCCAAACCCGGCGCGTACGGCGCGGGCCTGCTGCCGCTCATCGACGCCCGCAACTGGCGTGACGACGCCGACCTCGCCGAGGTGTACGCGGTGTGGGGCGGCTACGCCTACGGCCGGGGCCTGGACGGCCGGGAGGCCCGCGCGGACATGGAGGCGGCGTTCCGGCGCATCGACGTGGCGGCCAAGAACCAGGACAACCGCGAGCACGACATCGCCGACTCCGACGACTACTTCCAGTACCACGGCGGGATGGTGGCCATGGTCCGCCACCTGACCGGCACGTCCCCCGCGGCGTACGTGGGCGACTCGCACGTCCCCGACGCGGTGCGCACCCGGACGCTGGGCGAGGAGACGCGGCGGGTGTTCCGGTCCCGGGTGGTCAACCCGCGCTGGATCGCGGCGATGCGGCGGCACGGCTACAAGGGGGCGTTCGAGATGGCGGCCACGGTGGACTACCTGTTCGGGTTCGACGCCACGGCCGGAGTGGTGGACGACTGGATGTACGAGTCGCTCGCCGCCTCCTACGTCTTCGACCCGCAGGTGCGGGAGTTCATGCGGGCGTCCAACCCCTGGGCGCTGCGCGGCATCGCCGAACGGCTGCTGGAGGCGGCCGACCGGGGCCTGTGGGCCGAGCCGTCGCCGGAGACCCTCGACGGCCTGCGTGCGACGTACCTGGAGATGGAAGGCGACCTGGAGGCGGGCAAGTGACCGGACATCCCTTCACCTCGTATCCGTTCAGCGCGGTCGTCGGGCACGACGACCTCAAGCTGGCGCTGCTGCTCAACGCCGTGTCGCCCGCGATCGGCGGCGTGCTCGTGCGGGGCGAGAAGGGCACGGCGAAGTCGACCGTGGTGCGGTCGCTCGCGGCGCTGCTGCCCGAGGTGACGGTGGTGGCGGGCTGCCGGTTCTCCTGCGATCCCGCCGCGCCCGACCCGTCGTGTCCCGACGGCCCGCACGAGAGCGGCCTGTCCGGGCAGCCACGCCCCGCCCGGCTGGCCGAGCTGCCGGTGGGCGCGTCGGAGGACCGGGTGGCCGGGTCGCTCGACCTGGAGCGGGCGCTGACCGAGGGGGTCAAGGCGTTCGAGCCGGGCCTCCTGGCGGCGGCGCACCGTGGCGTGCTCTACGTGGACGAGGTCAACCTGCTCCACGACCACCTGGTGGACCTGCTGCTCGACGCGGCGGCGATGGGCGTGGCCCACGTGGAGCGCGAGGGCGTGTCGGTCCGCCACGCCGCCCGTTTCCTGCTGGTCGGCACGATGAACCCCGAGGAGGGCGAGCTCCGGCCGCAACTGCTCGACCGTTTCGGCCTCGCCGTCGAGGTGCGCGCATCCCGCGACCCGGACGAGCGTGCCGAGGTCGTGCGCCGCCGCCTCGCCTTCGACGCCGATCCGGCCGGCTTCGCCGCCGCGTACGCCGGCGGCGAGCGCGACCTCGCCCGGCGCATCGCGGCGGCGCGCGACCGGCTGCCCGGCGTGGCGCTTCCCGACGACGCGCTGCGGGGCATCACGGCGGTGTGCGCGGCCTTCGACGTCGAGGGGATGCGCGCCGACCTCGTGATGGCGCGTACGGCGGTCGCCCTGGCCGCGTGGGAGGGCAGAGCCGAGGTCACCTCCGACGACGTCAGGGCGGCCGCCCGCCTGGCGCTCCCCCACCGGCGCCGCCGCGACCCGTTCGACGACCCGGGCCGGGGACTCGACGAGGAACGCCTGGAACAGGCCCTGTCGGAGTCCGCTTCCGAAAGCGACGACGGACCGGACGACGACGGGCCGGGCGGTGGGGGCGCGTCCGGCGGCGGTTCCGGCAGCGGTTCCGACGACGGCGACGGGTCCGGGGGCGGCGCGGCGTCCCAGCCCGTCCAGCCGGGGGCGCCCTATCGGACCCGGCTCCTCGCCCCCGCCGCGGTCGGCCGGGGCGGGCCCGCCGGACGGCGCGGGCGCACCACGGGTGAGTCCGGCCGCACCGTCGGCGCCCGTACGCCGGGCGGGCGGCTGCGGCGGCTCGACCTGCCGGCGACGCTGGCCGCCGCCGCGCCCCACCAGCGCGAACGCGGCCGTGCCGGTTCCGGCCTCGTGCTGCGCCGCGACGACCTGCGCGAAGCCGTACGCGAGGGACGCGAGTCGAACCTCGTGCTGTTCTGCGTGGACGCCAGCGGCTCGATGGCCGCCCGGGCCCGGATGCGCGCCGTGAAGGGCGCCGTGCTGTCCCTGCTGCTGGACGCCTACCAGCGCCGCGACAAGGTCGGCCTGGTCACCTTCCGGGGCGAGGACGCGACGGTCGCGCTGCCGCCGACCTCCAGTGTCGAGCTGGCCTCCGGCCGGCTGGCCCGGCTGGCCACCGGCGGGCGCACCCCGCTGGCCGCCGGGCTTCGCCGGGCGGAACGGGTGCTGGCCGCCGAGCGGCTGCGCGACCCCCGCCGCCGCGCGCTGCTCGTGGTCGTCACCGACGGCAGGCACACCTCCGGCCCCGACCCGGTCGACGCCGCCCGGCGGCTGGCCGGGGTCGCGAGCGTGGTCGTCGACTGCGAGCACGGCCCCGTACGGCTCGGCCTGGCCGGGCGGCTCGCCGCCGCGCTCGGTGGGACCGCGCTGCGCCTTCAGGATCTGGCGGCCGATCACCTGGCCGCGGTCGTGCGTGACGTCAGGAGGGTGGCGTAGATGCCGCAGGGCAGGCCGGCGAGCGTGCCGGACGACGGGCTGACCACGCGCGCGCGGCGCAACCGCCCGCTGGTCATCGTGCACACCGGGGAGATGAAAGGGAAGTCGACGGCCGCCTTCGGCCTGGCGCTGCGCGCCTGGAACCAGGGCTGGCCCGTCGGAGTGTTCCAGTTCGTCAAGAGCGCCAAGTGGCGGGTCGGCGAGGAGGCCGCCCTGCGCGCCCTCGGCCGGCTGCACGAGCAGACCGGCGAGGGCGGGCCGGTGACCTGGCACAAGATGGGCGAGGGCTGGTCGTGGATCCGGCGGCCCGGCACCGAGGCCGACCACGCCGCCGACGCCCGCGAGGGCTGGGCGCAGATCAGGCGCGACCTCGCCGCCGAGACCTACGGCCTGTACGTCCTCGACGAGTTCACCTATCCCCTCAAGTGGGGCTGGGTCGACGTGGACGACGTGGTCGAGACCCTGCGCGCCCGGCCCGGCCGCCAGCACGTGGTGATCACCGGCCGCGACGCCGATCCCCGCCTGGTCGAGGCCGCCGACCTCGTGGTGGAGATGACCAAGGTCAAGCACCCGATGGACGCGGGACAGAAGGGCCAGAGGGGCATCGAATGGTGAGCGTCCCCCGGCTCGTCGTCGCCGCCCCGGCCTCGGGAACGGGCAAGACCACCGTGGCCACCGGGCTGATGGCGGCGCTGACCGCGCGCGGCCTGGCCGTCTCGCCGCACAAGGCGGGCCCCGACTACATCGACCCCGGCTACCACGCGCTCGCCACCGGCCGTCCGGGCCGCAACCTCGACGCGTTCCTCGTCGGGGAGGACCTGGTGGCCCCGCTGTTCGCGCACGGCGCGCGCGGCGCGGACGTCGCGGTCGTCGAAGGCGTCATGGGATTGTTCGATGGCCGGGGGCCGACCTCGGAAGCCTCGACCGCGCACATCGCCCGCCTGCTCGACGCGCCCGTGCTGCTCGTGGTGGACGCGTCGTCCCAGTCGGCGTCCGTCGCGGCCCTCGTGCACGGCTTCGCCACCTTCGACCGGTCCGTACGGATCGCCGGGGTGGTGCTCAACCGGGTGGGCTCGGCCCGCCACGAGGAGATCCTCCGCGAGGCGCTGCGGCCGCTCGGCATCCCGGTGGCCGGGGTCCTGCCGCGCGACGCGGCCGTCCAGGTGCCGTCGCGGCACCTCGGCCTGGTGCCCGCCGCCGAGCGCGACGCGCAGGCGCGGCGGGCCGTGGCCGCCCTCGGGACGCTGGTGGAACGGCACTGCGACCTCGACCTCGTGCTGCGCCTGGCGTCGGCCGCGCCGCCGCTTCCGGCCGCCCCCTGGTCGGCCGCCGACGCGGTGGGAATCCCGGTTTCCGGGCGGCCCGTGGTCGCGGTCGCCGCCGGCGCGGCGTTCACGTTCTCCTACGCCGAGACGGCCGAGCTGCTGAGCGCCGCCGGAGCCGAGGTGGCGTACGTCGACCCGCTGCGGGACGAGGCGCTGCCGCCGGGCACCCGGGCGCTGGTGATCGGCGGCGGGTTCCCCGAGGTCCACGCCGCCGACCTGGCGGCCAACAGGCCGTTGCGGGGACAGGTCGCCCGCCTCGCCGCCCGCGGCCTGCCGATCGCGGCCGAGTGCGCGGGCCTGCTCTACCTGGCCGCCTCGCTCGACGGCGCGCCGATGTGCGGGGTGCTGCCGGTGGAGGCGCGGATGACCGAGCGGCTGACGCTCGGCTACCGGGAGGCCGTACGGCCCGACGGCACCGTCGTACGCGCCCACGAGTTCCACCGCACCACCTGCTCTCCGCCCGCCGGGGAGTCCCCGGCGTACGTCCTGCCGAGGCGCGAGGGATTCGTCCGGGGCGGCGTGCACGCCTCCTACCTCCACCCGCACTGGGCGGGCGCGCCGCGCCTGGCGCGTGATCTCGTGGAGGCTGCCGCATGAGGCCCGTGCTGACGGGGGTCGGCGTCGGCCCGGGCGACCCGGACCTGGTGACGGTGAAGGCCGTGCGCGTGCTGCGCGAGGCAGACGTGGTCGTGGTGCCGGTGGCCGACACCGGGGAGGAGGGCCGCGCCGAGCGCATCGTCCGCGCCCACACCGGCCGCGAGGTGACCCGCCTGGAGTTCGCCCTGGCCGATCCGCCGGGCAGCGGTCCCCGGCGTGAGGCGGCCTGGGACGCGGCGGGCGCCGCCGTCGCCGCCGTCTATGAGACCGGCGCGCGGACGGTCGCGTTCGCGACGATCGGCGACCCCAACGTCTACAGCACCTTCACCTACCTGGCCGGGACCGTGCGCGGGCTCGTGCCGGAGGTGGAGGTCCGCACGGTCCCCGGCGTCACCGCCATGCAGGCGCTCGCGGCGAGCAGCGGGACCGTCCTGGTCGAGGGCCGGGAGTCGCTGGCGCTGATGCCGCTGACGGCGGGGCTGGACGCCCTGCGCGCGGCGCTCGACACCCATGACACTGTCGTGGCCTACAAGGGAGGGCGCATGCTGCCGGGAGTGCTGGCCGCCGTCCGCGAGTCCGGCCGCCTGGCCGGCGCGGTGTACGGCGCATCGCTCGGGCTGCCGGAGGAGGACGTGCGGCCCGCCGCCGGGCTCGACCCGGCCGGGACCGGGCCGTACCTGTCCGCGCTGCTGGTCACCCGGGAGCGTACGGGCCGGGGAGGCCGGTTGTGAGCGGGAAGGTCACTTTCGTCGGCGCGGGGCCGGGCGCGCCCGACCTGCTCACGCTGCGCGGCGCGGCGGCCATCGCGGCCGCCGACGTCGTGGTCTGGGCCTCCAGCCTGGTGCATCCCGGCCTGCTCGGCCATGCCCGGGCCGGCGCCCGGATCGTCGACTCCGCCGCGGTGCCCCTGGAGGAGGTCGTCGCCGTGTACGAGGAGGCGGCCCGCGACGGGCTGCGCGTCGCCCGCGTGCACTCCGGCGACCCCGCCCTGTGGGGGGCCGTGCAGGAACAGCTCGACCGGTGCACCGCGCTCGGGCTGGAGACCGAGGTCGTGCCGGGGGTCTCCAGCTTCACCGCCGTCGCCGCCGCCGTACGGCGGGAGCTGACCGTGCCGGAGGTCGCGCAGTCGGTCGTGCTCACCCGGCTGGAGGGCGGCAAGACGCCGATGCCCGAGGGCGAGACCGTGCGGGAGTTCGCCGCGCACGGCACGACGATGGCGCTGTTCCTGTCGGCTGCCCGCTCGGCGCAGTTGCAGCAGGAACTGCTGGCGGGCGGCTACCCGCCCGAGACGCCCTGCGTGGTCGGCTACCGGGTCACGTGGGAGGACGAGCTGGTGCTGCGCTGCCGCCTGGACGAGCTGGCGGCAGCCGTGCGCGCCCATCGGCTCTGGAAGCACACGCTGGTGCTGGTCGGGCCCGCGCTGGAGGCCCACGGTACGCGCTCGCACCTCTACCACCCGGGCCACTTCCACGGCCACCGCCGCTCCGAGCCCGCGGCCCGGCGCGAGCTGAAGGGATCCCGGTGACCGAGGGCCCTGAGCTGCGCGAGCCGGACCTGCCGCGCACGATGCGGGTGCGCAAGCGGGCGCTGCGGACCGGATGGACGACGGGCACCTGCGGCGCCGCCGCCGCGAAGGCCGCCAGCATCGCGCTCGCGCACGGCGACACCCCGCCCACGGTGGACACGCCGCTGCCCGGCGGCGGCCGGGTGACGCTGCCGGTCGACTCCTACGCCGTGACGGACGCGAAGGCCACGGCCGTGGTCGTCAAGGACGCCGGGGACGACCCCGACGTGACCGACGGCGCGCACCTGACCGCGACCGTGTCCTGGCGTCCGGAAGCCGGCATCGAACTGGACGGCGGCGTCGGCGTCGGCGTGGTCACCCGGCCGGGCCTCGGCCTGGAGGTCGGCGGCCCGGCCATCAACCCGGTCCCCCGGGCGCAGATCACCCAGGCCGTCGGTGAGGTCGTGGACCTCGGGCGGCGCGGCGTCCGCGTGGTCATCAGCGTGCCCGAGGGCGAGCGGATGGCCCGCAAGACCACCAACGCCAGGCTCGGGATCCTCGGCGGCATCTCGATCCTCGGCACCACCGGGATCGTGCGGCCGTTCTCCACCGAGTCGTGGCGCTCCTCCGTCCTGCAGGCGATCGACGTGATGGCGGCGCAGGGCGAGCGCACGCTGGTGCTGTCCACGGGCGGGCGCACCGACCGGGCCGCGATGCGGCTGCGGCCCGGCCTGCCCGCCGTGTGCTTCGTCGAGGTCGGCGACTTCACCGGGGCCGCGCTGCGCCGGGCCGCCGACGCGGGGCTGACCGACGTGCTGTTCGTCGGCATGGTCGGCAAGCTGACCAAGCTCGCCGCGGGCGTGCTCATGACGCACTACACCCGGTCGAAGATCGACAAGGACCTGCTGGCCGGGATGACCCGGGAGGCGGGCGGCGACGAGGCCCTGGCCGGGCGGGTCGCCGAGGCCAACACCGCCCGGCACGCGTACGAGTTGTGGGAGGCCGCCGGGCTGCTCGAACCCGCCGGGCGCGTGCTGTGCGCGCGGGTCAAGAACGTGCTGGAGCGGTTCTGCGACGGCGCGCTCACCGCCTCGGTGATCATGGTCGATCCGGACGGCCACGCCCCGGTCGCCTCCAGCGGGGAGGCCGTCGGGTGGTGACGGTCATCGGCGTCGACGGACGTCCCCTCGCTCCATGGGCCGCCGCGCGGCTGGCCGGGGCGACGCTGGTGGCGGGTGCCGCCCGCCACCTGGACGCGCTGCCGGTGCCCGCGCAGGCCGCGCGCGTCGTGCTGGGGGACGTCCCGGCGGGAGTGCGGGCCCTCGCGGCCCATGACGGCCCGGCCGTCGTGCTCGCCTCGGGCGACCCCGGGTTCTTCGGCCTCGTCCGCCTGCTGCGCGAGCACGGTCTCGGCGTCGAGGTCGCACCCGCCGTCTCCTCGGTCGCGGCGGCCTTCGGACTGGCCGGCCTGAACTGGGACGACGCCGTCGTGGTGAGCGCGCACGGGCGCGACCCGCGCCGGGCCGTCAACGCCTGCCGGGCGCTGGCGAAGGTCGCCGTGCTCACCGCGCCGGGCGCGGGTCCCGCCGAGATCGGCGCCGCGCTGCGCGGCTGGCCACGCCGGCTCCTGGTCGCGGAGCGCCTCGGCGCCGCCGGACGGCGGGTGACCGAATGCACGCCTGACGAGGCCGCCCGGCGGGAGTGGACCGACCCCAACGTGGTGCTCTCCCTGGTGGATCGCCCGTCTCCGCGCGGCTGGGCGGCGCCACCGCGCCTGACTCCGGAGCGCTGGGCGCTGCCCGAGGAGCGCTTCGAGCACCGCGACAGCATGATCAGCAAGGCGGAGGTGCGGGCGCTGGCCCTCGCCCACCTCGGTCCCGGCGTGGGCGACCTGGTCTGGGACCTCGGCTGCGGCAGCGGCTCCGTGGCCGTCGAGGCGGCCCGGTTCGGTGCCGCCGTCGTCGCCGCCGACCGCGACCCCGCCCAGTGCGACCGGACGCGCCGCAACGCCGCCGCGTACGGCGTCGAGGTGCGGGTGGTGCACGGCGAGGCCCCCGGATGCCTGGCCGGGCTGCCCGGCCCCGACGCGGTGTTCGTCGGCGGGGGCGGCGCCGAGGTGGTGGGCCACGTGGCGGGTCTCGGCCCGCGATCCGTGGTCGCCGCGCTCGCCGCCGTCGACAGGGTGCCCGCCGTACGTGACGCGCTGCGCGCCGCGGCGTACGACGTCGGCGGCGTGTCGCTCGCGGCGAGCAGGTTCGCCGATCTGCCCGGCGGCGCCACACGTCTCGCCGCGGCCAATCCGGTCTTTCTCGTATGGGGGCATCGTTGACAGTGATCGGCCTGGTGACGGCCACGAGGGCGGGGCGGACGGCCGCCGGTCTGCTGGAGCGGGCGTGGCCGCAGACCCGGTGGTATCCGGTGGCCGACCTGGCCCGGGCCTGGCGCGAATGCGACCGCGTCGTGTGCTTCCTCGCGGTCGGCGCGGCCGTCCGGCTGCTCGCGCCGCTGCTGGGCGACAAGCACGACGACCCCGGAGTGGTGTGCGTCGACGAGGCGGGCCGCTTCGCGGTCGCCCTGACCGGCGGCCACGACGGGGGCGCCAACCGGCTCGCGCACGAGGTCGCCTCCGTGCTGGGCGCGACGCCGGTCGTCACCACCGCGACCGACGCCACCGGCACCGGCGCGCTCGACACACTCGGCCTGCCGGTCGAGGGCGACATCGCGGCCGTGACCCGGGCCATGCTCGACAGTCTGCCCGGCGGTCTGCCCGACGGCGAGGAGGTGACGCTCACCGCCGACGCCACCTGGCCGCTGCCGCCGCTGCCCGCCACCCCGTCGGCCACGCCACGCCCCCCGTGTGTGTGGGTGACGGATCGGGTCGTGGACCCGCCGCGCCCGGCCGTCGTCGTCCGGCCGCCGAGCCTCGTCGTCGGCGTCGGCGCGAGCCGGGGCGTAGCCGCCGATGAGGTCCTCGCACTGATCCGCGACACGCTGGCCGAGGCCGGGCTGTCGCCCCGCTCGGTCGTACGCCTGGCCACCGCCGACGTGAAGGCGGACGAGGCCGGCATCGTGGCGGCCGCCCGCGTGCTCGGCGTGCCGCTCGTCACCCACCCCGCCGAACGGCTCGCCGGGGTCGAGGTGCCGCATCCCAGCGAGGTCGTCCGGCGGGCTGTCGGCACTCCCAGCGTGGCCGAGGCCGCCGCGCTGGCCGACGGCGGCGACCTGGTCGTGCCCAAACGCAGGTCGGCGATGGCGACCGCCGCCATCGCCCGGCTGCGCCCCCGCGGCAGGCTGGCCATCGTCGGACTCGGTCCCGGCGCCCGCGACCTGATGACCCCGCGCGCCGTGGCCGAGGTACGCCGCTGCGGCTACCTCGTCGGCCTGGACCAGTACGTCGACCAGATCCGCGACCTGCTGCGCCCCGGCACCCGGGTGATCACCTCAGGCCTCGGCGCGGAGGAGGAACGCGCCCGCACCGCCGTACGGCTGGCCCGCGAGGGCCACGCGGTCGCGCTGGTCGGCAGCGGCGACGCGGGCGTCTACGCGATGGCCGCACCCGCTCTGGAGTTCGCCGACGACACCTTCGACGTGGTCGGCGTGCCGGGGGTGACGGCCATGCTCGCCGCCGGTGCGCTGCTCGGCGCGCCGCTCGGACACGACCACTGCGCGATCAGCCTGTCGGACCTGCACACGCCGTGGGAGGCCATCGAGCGGCGGGTGCGCGCGGCGGCCGACGCCGACCTCGTGGTGGCCTTCTACAACCCCCGCTCACGCGGCCGCGACTGGCAGCTCCCCCGGGCGCTGGAGATCCTCGGCGAGCGGCGCGGCCCGGACACTCCGGCCGCCGTGGTGACCGACGCGAGCCGCCCCGGCGAGAGCGTCGCGCTGACCACACTCGACGGGCTCGACGTGTCCGCCGTGACCATGCGCAGCCTCGTGATCGTCGGCGCCACGTCCAGCCGGGCCGTGGCGGGCCGCTTCGTGACACCGAGGGGGTACGCGTGGCAGCCCTCTCCTACGTAGTCACCAGCGCCTGCGCCGGTTGCGGCGCCTGCCTGCTCACCTGTCCCGAGCACGCCATCCGGCCCGGCGCCGACGGCGCGCTGATCGTGCTCGGGTCCCGGTGCACGCGGTGCGGCGAGTGCGCCGAAGTGTGCCCCGTCGACGCCGTACTGGAGGTGTCAGGTTGAGGAGGGCGCACCCGATCGAAGCCCGGTCGTACGACATCCTGCGCTCGCGCGCGGACACCTCCGGGCTGCCACCGCTGACCCGGGCCGTGACCGAGCGGGTGATCCACGCGAGCGCCGACCTCGATTACCTCACCGACCTGCTCGTCTCGGCCGAGGAGGACCTGCGGCGGGCCACGGCCGCCCTGCGCGCCGGCGCCCCCGTGGTCACCGACGTCGAGATGGTCGCCGCGGGCGTCACCGCCGTCACCCCCGTCTGCCACGTCCGCCGGGCCGTCGCCCGGGACGGCCTGACCCGCAGCGCCGCCGCCGTCCGCCTCGCCTACGACGAGGTGGGCCCGGGGGCGGTGTGGGCCGTCGGCAACGCCCCCACCGCGCTGGAGGAGATCCTGCGCCTCGGCGTACGCCCCGCGCTCGTCGTCGGCCTGCCGGTCGGGTTCGTCGGGGCGGCCGAGAGCAAGGCGGCCCTGCGCGCGTCGGGACTGCCCGCGGTCAGCAACCGCGGCGAGAAAGGCGGCTCGGCGGTCGCCGCGGCCGCCGTCAACGCACTTCTGTACTGGGAGGATCCCCTATGACCGGCTCGCCGGCGCTGCTTCTCGTCGGTCACGGCACCCGCGACGCGGCCGGTGTCCGCGACTTCCACCTGCTGGTCGAGGAGGTGGCCGCCCGCGCCCCCGTCCCGGTCGCCGGCGGGTTCATCGAGTTGTCCCGCCCGCCCCTGCGCGAGGCGGTCGCCGCGCTCACCGGGGCCGGGCACACCAGACTCGGCGTGGTCCCGCTCGTGCTGGTCGCGGCCGGGCACGCCAAGGGCGACGTGCCCGCGGCGCTCCGCCGGGAGGCGCTGCGCCACCCCGGTCTCGGCTACGCGTACGGCAGGCCGCTCGGGCCGCACCCCACACTGCTCGGCCTGCTGGACGAGCGGCTGGACGCCGTGCTCGACCCGTCCGAGCGCGCGGAGACGACCGTGGTGCTCGTCGGCCGCGGCTCCTCGGACCCGGACGCGAACGCCGAGCACGTCAAGGTGGCCCGGCTGCTGTGGGAGGGACGCGGCCTGGCCGGTGTCGAACCCGCGTTCATCAGCCTCGCCGATCCCGGCGTCGCCGCCGCGCTGGAGCGGGCCCGGTCGCTCGGCGCCCGCCGGATCGTCGTCCTGCCGTACTTCCTGTTCAGCGGGGTGCTGCCGGACCGCACCGCCGCCCAGGCGCGTGAGTGGGCCACGGCGCACCCCGAGGTCGAGGTGCGCTGCGCCGGCGTCATCGGGCCCGCGCCCGCCCTGGCCGGCCTGGTGCTGGAGCGCTACGACGAGGCGCTGCGCGGCGACATCCGGATGAACTGCGACACCTGCCTCTACCGCGTGCCGCTGCCGGGCCACGAGCACCGGGTGGGCGCGGCGCAGCACCCGCACCACCACCCGGACGACCCGGCGCACGTGCACGTCTAGGCCAGTTCCCGCACGAGCGTGGTGAGGGCCGGGCCGAGCGGGGCGTCGAAGGTCATCAGCGCCTCGCCGTCGCCCCGGGTCGGCCCCTGATTGATGATCGCGACGGGGATCGAGCGGGCGGCGGCGTGCCGGACGAACCGGTAGCCGGACATGACGGTCAGCGACGACCCCAGGACGAGCAGCAGGCCGGCCCCTTCGGTGAGCCCGTAGCACTCCTCGACCCGCGACGGCGGCACGTTCTCGCCGAAGAACACCACGTCGGGCTTGAGCACGCCACCGCAGCCCTCGCAGTCCACCGTGCGGAACGTCTCGACCTCGTCGGCGCCCAGCACCGCGTCACCGTCGGGGTTGATCATCGCGTTGATCACCTCCCGGCGGGCGTGCCAGCCGGGGTTGGCCGCGTGCAGCCGCCGGTCGAGCGTGTGGCGCGGGGTGCGCCGCCCGCACGCGAGGCAGCGCACCCGGTGCAGGCTGCCGTGCAGCTCCACGACCCCGTCCGCGCCCGCCGCCTGGTGCAGGCCGTCCACGTTCTGCGTGATGATCCCGGCGACCAGGCCGCGGCGCTGCAGTTCCGCGACCGCGCGGTGACCGGCGTTGGGCGCGGCGTCCACGATGTGACGCCACCCCAGGTGGCTGCGCGCCCAGTAGCGCCTGCGGGCGGCGGCACTGCTGACGAAGGTGTGGTAGGTCATCGGCTCGGCCCTGCGCCTGCGGCCGGTCTCCCCCCGGTAGTCGGGAATCCCGGACTCGGTCGACAGGCCGGCCCCGCTGAGGACCACCACCTCACCGTCTGCCACGAGATCGGCCAGCATGCCCCACCGCTCGGCGGTCCCCGCGTCGCGCACCACAGTCACGCTTCCATGGTGCCCGACGCCCGCCGCATGTCAGCCCCGGCCCTCCCCCAGCCGTACGTCGAAGATCACTTCGACCTCGTCGCGCAACTTGAGCGCACCGAAGAGGGCGGAGTAAGGGCGGATCCCCCACTGGGACTGCACGACGGTCGCCCTGCCACGCGCCCGCCCATCCGCGAGCGCGCCGTCCACCGTGACCGGCCGGGAGACCCCCAGGATCGTCAGGTCGCCCTCGACGCGGAACGCCTCGGGGCCGCCCTCCACCCGGGTCGACCGGAACGTGACCAGAGGGTGCTGGTCCGCCTTGAGGACCTTGTCGCGCATGTTCTTCTCGATCTCGACCCGGTCGGAGTCGGTGAGCGGCTTGACCCCGCCCGTGCCCTCCCGGACCCGCATCGAGGCCACCTCGGCCTCCACCGTCACCCGGCAGCCCGCCGGGTCGTCCGGCGTCACCACCGCCTCGCCCCGCCACCGCGTGACCTCGATCGTCAGGTCGTGCCCGGCCTTGGCGCCCAGCCCGGCCCGGCCGGTGAGGACCAGGAGCCTGCCCGACCTCGGTCCCAGCGCGTACGTGCCCGCCTCGACGTCCATTTCATGGGCATTCCCGGCAAACGGGCCGGAGATGTCAGTGCCGGACACCCGGCTGAAGGTCACCCTGCCCCCTGGCGATGATCCACCGCGTGGTCTACCGTGCTCGAAGCCGCATCCCTGACGAAAGGCGGTAGCAGCGTGGACCAGGACGACAAGGCGCTCTCGCTGGCACCCGTCGTGCCGTGCACGAACCTCGGCACGGCGGTCGAGGCGTGGTCGGCCCTGCTGGGAACCACCCCGACATTCGTCGACGGCGACCGTTGGGCCCAGTTCGACCTGCCGTCGGGGCGCCTGGCACTGGCCGGCACCGACCAGGCGACGACCGCGCCGTCCGTCATGGTGAAGGTGCCCGACGTCGAGCGCGCCAGGGAGCGGGCCGCCGCACACGGCCTCACGGTCGGTGAGGTCGAGCAGGGCCCGCACGAGCGCAGGTGCACGGTACGTGGGCCAAGTGGCTGGGACGTCGTCTTCTACTCTCCCGCGTGATTACCATCCGGCTCCTTTACGTTGTAGATTTTTGCGGTGTCCGGGGCCCATGTCCCCGGGCCCTCATGGGGCGGTGGTAGGTGAAGGCCCAGCGGTCTTTGCCGGTTTTGCGGCGGGTGTAGCGGTCGGGGTGCTGGTAGCGGTCGCGGTTGTGGAACTGGCAGGCCGGGCCGAGGAGTTTGAGGTCGGTCAGGCCGCCGGTGCTCCAGTTGTCGGCGTGGTCGATCTGGCACCTGGTGGCGGGCAGGGGGCAGCCGTCGATCCAGCAGGTGGCGTAGCGGGTGAGGATGGCCCGCCGCTGGGCGGGGGTGGCCAGGCGGACTTTGCGGCCCATGTCCAGGACCTGCCCGTCGGCGTTCATGACGATCCGTACCAGGGTGGAGGTGCGGGCCAGTCGGTGCACGCTGGAGACGGGCAGCACCTGCCCGGTCGCCAGCAGCAACCCCGGCGCCGTCCCCAACACCGCCCCCAGCAGCGCGTCCGCCAAATTGCCCAGCTCGGTCCCCGGTGACGACTCCGGCTCTCCTCCCGGCGGCGACCCCGGCTCTCCTCCCGGCGGCGACCCCGGCTCTGCTCCCGGTGGCGACCCCGGCTCTGCTCCCGGTGGCGACCCCGGCTCTGCTCCCGGTGGCGGCCCCGGTTCTGGTCCCCGCGCGCCGGGCGCTCCCGGCGTCCTCGGTGTTTCCGGCGCTGTGGTCGAGCACCGCGCCCTACTGCCGCACCCGCACACGGCCTCGCCCTGGCCGGACCACTGGTGCTCGTGTCGTCCGGTCGCGTCATCGCCGGACTGCACTTCATGAGGGCCGGTCGCAAGGTCGGCGCTGTTAACGCCGCTCCCGCCGGTGCTCTCGACGGTGCTCTCGACGCCGGCCTCTGCGGCCTCATCGGCCCCGGCACCCACCGCAGAAGCGGCCTCCCCGGGCTCCCCGCCAGCACCGGTCTCGGCATGGCCGACAGGGTCGATGCTGGCGACGTCAGTCGTGTCCCCCTCGGCGGGGGCGCTGGCGTCCTCGCCGTCCCGGCTGTCCTCAGCCGCCTCGGCGTTCCGAGCGCTCTGGGCGTCCTGGGCGCTGTGGCTGTTCTGAGTGTCTTCCGGGGTCTCGGGGTGCTCGGAGGTCTCGGGGCCGGGGGTGGGGTCGGCAGGGAGGGATTCGGCGTTGACCAGCACCAGGAGCTCGGCGGCGATCTTCTCCTCCAGCAACGCCATGAACGCATCCGCCTGACGCACTCGCAGCGGCCGGTCATCACCCTCCGCCTTCGGCCTGGCATACGCATCCAGCAACGCCTGCAACCGGGCGGCATGCTCACGCGGCAGATAAAACTCCCCCTCAAGCCCCCCGCCCTTGCCCCGGCGGACCCGCAAGAACCGCCGCCCGTAATCGGCCCGCTCATCACGGTCCTCACCATCGGGGTCCAGCACCGCCCGCAGGTAGCGGCCCGCCCTGGCCACCTCCGCCGCCCCCGCCTTGCCCGCCAGCTCCAACAGAATCGGCTCAGCCACCGCAGCGTGCTCATCGGACAGGCCGGAGATCGCGGTGCAGATGGCCTCCACCACCCCCGCCGCCAAGTCACCCGCGGCGAACTTCTCCCGCACCCGCGGCAGCCGAGCCAACTCGATCCCCAAGGTCAGCAGTCGGCTTGCTCCCGCGACGCTCATTCCTCCGGCGGTGCGCAGCCAACTGCGGGTGGAGGCATGCCCATGCCGCCGGGCCTGCCCCGCCCGATGCACCCGCCCCACCCGATCCGCCAGAGCACACGTGATCCGATCCCGCGCGAACACCAACTCCTCAGCCTCAGCCAGACAGACATCCACATCGTCCGGAACCGGCGCCAACGCCAACGCCTGCGCCGACTCACGAACAGAACCCACCAGCACCCACGACGACCGGCCTCTGCCCCGACCGGCTCTCTCGGCATCGTCGGCACCGCCGTCCGCGGCTTGATCATCGGTGGGAGGGCCGTCGTTCGTGGATGTGCCACGCGTGCGCCCGCCGTTTACGACGCCAGCGCTGCAATCGTCACGGGCGAGCGAACCCTCGGATGACCACAACGGCGAATCGGCGACCAATCGGTCCCACCAGCCGTCATCGGTGATGTCCGAACGACGAGGGCATGCAGGATCGAAGCCGGAAAGATCCATCACACCCCTTAGGGATTCGAAAGCCTGTGCTAATTATTTCCTTCCTTGCCGATCAGAGCAACCGGCCCGGAGAAGTAGTTGGAGTTACAGGCAGAACAGTCACAGACGCGGAAATAGTGCAACGCATTGCCTATTCAATGGCGTTTGTCGCGCATGGGGCTATCAGAATTCTGAGACACATGCCTTTACATTGTAGATCCGTAGATCCGTGCTAGCAGTCCGATATATACGAATCAGCTGGCACTTCCACGTCTACCGCAGGGCTTGTGCTGTGGTTATGCAATCGAGACGGCGGCCAATGTGCTCCCACCCGCTCGTACCCGCGCGTCTTTTTCATGCTCAGCAGAGCATGCTAATCGCCAATTTCTGGGAGGCCGTAATAATGCGAGGAATCGCCCGCCGTGCCCGCCGCCGGCGCGAGGACGGAGCCCGGCTCAGGCGTTCCCCGCGCGAGATGTGGGTCAACGGCCTGTTCACGGTCGTCTCCGCGCTCATCGTCACGCTTGGGACCTTGTCCACGCCGCTGCTGTCCAGCGGCAACACCGAGCCGCGCGGTCAAGGGGCCGGGTGCGCGGCGCACTGCGCACACGGCGGCGCGCCCCACGGGCGCTGCTCCCTGCCGGGTCGGCGCATCGACGGGCCCTCGAACGGACGGAAGGACGCCGCCGAACCGGGGGTCGGGGGCGCCCTCCAATTCACGGTCGCATGCTGAGCGGTCGCATGCCGAGCCGTCGCATGCCGAGCGGTCGCATGCCGAGTGGGCAGGGGCGGAAAGATTGCCGAGGGCCCCGCGCCGAACCCTCAGCGTCCGCCGTCGCGGGGCCGTACGACCGCGACAGGGCAGTGCGCGCGGTGCAGCACCGCGTGGCTGACCGAGCCGATCAGCGCGCCGTGCACGCCGCCCAGCCCTCGGGAGCCGACGACCACGAGGTCGGCCACGAGCGAGGCGTCGGCCAGCGCCGGGACCGGGTGGCCGCAGACCGCCGACTCGACGAGCGGAACGTCCGGGTGCTTGTCACGCCACGGCGCCAGCCGCAGCCGCGCCGCGCGCGACTCGTTCTCGTAGATCTCCTCAAGGACCGGGCCGTAGCCGACGGCGAAGGGCGAGAACGTCGGCATCTCCCAGGCGTACACCGCGTGCACGCGGCCGTGTCGCGCCCGGGCCTCCTCGAAGGCGAACTCCAGGGCCGCCTCCGAATGGGGTGACCCGTCGAAGCCGACGACGACCTCGTGGTACTCGTCGCGGTGCGGCTTGCGTACGACCACGACGGGAATCTCCGCGTGACCGGCCAGGCCGAGGCCGACCGATCCGAGGACCAGTCCGGAGAATCCGCCCAGCCCCCGGCTGCCGACCACGAGGGCCCCCGCCCCGGACGACCCGGCGCGCAGCGTCTCGACGACCGTCCCCTCCGCGAGCTCCGTGGTCACCTCCAGATCGGGGGCGATCTCGCGGGCGCGGGCGGCGGCCGCGGCGAGCACACCCTCGCAGAACTCGCTGTAGGACTGGGCGAAGCCTTCGACCGCGTGGAACGGATACTCGTGCGCCCACGGTTCGCGCACATGGACGATCCTCAGCGCGGCGCCCCGGCGCCGCGCGTCGTCCGCCGCCCACTCCAGCGCCGCCGTCGCGGGCTTCGATCCGTCGACGGCGACGACGATCTGTCCGGCCATGTGCTCTTCCTCCTGTGCTCAAGCGCTACGCGGACGCGCGGGGGGTTGGTGCTCCCGGCCACCATCGCACCGTGTCCGCTGCCCAGGGCGCAGCAGACCAAAGTCCTCAAGCGCCGGGACTTCCGCCCGCCGGGCCTGACGGTGGACGGCTGGAACGGCCGCGGGACCTTCGGCCCTGCCCGCCGGTCCGGCCCGGGCGTGTGATGGAAGTCGCGGGCCTGTCCCCGGACCCGCGATCGACCGGAGGAGGCCGCCATGCACATGAGGGTGCAGGACGTCATGGCCACGGACGTCGCGTCCGTACGCGCCGACACGCCGTTCAGGGACATCGCCGAAGTGCTGATCGCCCGCGCCGTGAGCGCCGTTCCCGTCGTGGACGGGGACGGCCGGGTGCTCGGCGTCGTGTCCGAGGCCGACCTGCTGCGCAAGGAGGAGTTCAGGGAGCAGTACTACCGCGAGGGATACCGGCCGCCGTTGCGCGCATGGCTGCGCGACCGCCTCGGCCAGGAGAGCGGGGCGCGGGCCAAGGCGACCGGCGAGACGGCCGCCGAACTGATGACCTCCCCCGCCGTCACCGTCACCGCCGGCACGACCACGGTCGCTGCGGCACGCCTGATGGACGAGCACGGGGTCAAGCGGCTGCCCGTCGTGGACGCCGAGGGCCGGCTGAGGGGCGTCGTCAGCCGCCACGACCTGCTCAAGACGTTCGTACGCGCCGACGGCGAGATCGAACGCGAGGTGCGTGTGGAGATCCTCGGCCGAAGCCTGTGGGTGGACACCTCCAGGGCGGGCGTCCACGTCCATCAGGGCGTGGTGACGCTCACCGGCCGGGTGGACCGCCACAGCGACGCGCGGATCGCCGTACGGATGACGCGCCGGGTCAGCGGAGTCGTCGACGTCGTGGACCACCTGGAATGGGAAGAGGACGACTCCCCGGCCGGGAAGCTGCCGTAGAGGCCGCGCGCCTCAGGCCTTCGACAGCCTGATCACGTTCCAGGAGACCGGCGGCAGCACGATCCGGAGCGGATCGCTGCGGTGATCGGTGTTGGGGCGTGGCGTCACCCGCCCGGGGTCGTCGGCCGTGTTGCGGGCGTAGACGTCCTCGTGCGTGAGGGTCGTCGCCTCGGTGATCCGCACCGCGCCGCCGTGCGTGCCGCCATCGGTGCCCATGCCCAGCGCGCGCGCGTCGATCTCCAGCTCCACGGGTTCGCGCACCGACCTGTTCACCACGAACAGCGTCGTGTCCTGTCCGTCGTGGGTGGCGACCGCGTGGAGCACGGGCACCTCGCCGAACTCGGCGGTCTCGTACGACGGGCAGGCGGGCTCGACCCGTACGACCTCGCCCTTGGCGTACCGCGCCGCCTGCGCGAACGGGTGGAAGGTCGTCTGCCGCCAGGCCCTGCCGCCGGGCTCGGTCATGATGGGCGCGATCACGTTCACGAGCTGGGCCAGGCAGGCCGCCGCGACCCGGTCGCTGTGCCGCAGCAGCGTGATGATCAGGCTGCCGAGGGCCACGGCGTCGGCGAGGTGGTAGTGGTCCTCCAGCAGCGGCGGCGCGACCGGCCAGTCCGGCGGGGGCGGCGCCGACTGGAAGCGGCTCATGTACCAGACGTTCCACTCGTCGAACGAGACGTTGATCCGCTTGCGGGAGCCGAGCCTGGCCCCGACCTGGTCGGCGGTGGACACGACCGTGGAGATGAAGTGCTCCATGTCGGTCGCGCAGGCGAGGAAACCGCCGAGGTCGCCCTCCTTCTCCTCGTAGTAGGCGTGGCAGGAGATGTGGTCGACCAGGTCGTAGGTCTCCTCCAGGACGGTCGCCTCCCAGGTGCCGAAGGTCGGCATGGAGGAGCCGGAGCTGCCGCAGGCCACCAGTTCGAGACCGGGGTCGACCATGCGCATGGCCCGCGCGGTCTCCGCGGCGAGCCTGCCGTACTCGCGGGCGGTCTTGTGCCCGATCTGCCAGGGGCCGTCCATCTCGTTGCCCAGGCACCACATGCGGATGTCGTGCGGCTCCTTGGCGCCGTTGGCGATGCGCAGGTCGGACAGCGCGGTGCCGGACGGGATGTTGCAGTACTCGAGCAGGTCGAGGGATTCCTGGACACCGCGCGTGCCGAGGTTGACCGCCATCATCGGCTCCAGGCCGGCCAGGCGGGTCCACCGGACGAACTCGTCGACCCCGATCTCGTTGGTCTCCGTGCTGTGCCAGGCCAGGTCGAGCCGCCGGGGGCGCCGCTCGCGGGGGCCGACGCCGTCCTCCCAGCGGTAGCCGGAGACGAAGTTGCCGCCGGGGTAGCGCACCGTGGTCACGCCGAGCTCGCGGGTGAGCGCGAGAACGTCGCCGCGGAACCCCTCCTCGTCCGCCGTGGGGTGCCCGGGTTCGTAGATGCCCGTGTAGACGCAGCGGCCGAGGTGCTCGACGAACGTGCCGAACGTCCGGCGCCGTACGGGGGCCACCCGGTGGGCGGGATCGATGGTCAGCTGTGCTTGGAGCACGAGGGGGTCTCCTTCACCGGGACGACGGCTCTCGGGGGCGATTGTTAGCGCTATCAACCACCCAGGTCAAGAGGTGATCACGCCGAGCCATGGATCGAGTCGCCTCCACCGGGCATGCTCACAGTCAAAACAACCTTCCGGGGCGGGAGCGAGCATTGTGACTGGCGGCGTGACGATCGGCCGGGCCGGCCTGGCCCGGCGCAGTGGAACCCGGTGGGCGCTCGTCGTACTGGCCGTGTCCGGCCTGCTGACGGGCGCGTGCGGGACCGGCCCGGGGAGCGCCCCGGGGGGCGGCGCGCCGGCGGCCACTCCGGCTCCCTCGGTTTCCCCCGCGACGTCCCCCGCTGTGTCTCCCACCGTGTCCGCGGGCTCCCTCGTGGCGGGCCGCTACCAGCCGTTGTGGCCGTTCGCGGACGAAGAACAGGTGCGGGACTGGCAGGAGAGCTACCGTTCGGGCGGTCACCAGCCCTGGCACCTGGACGCGGAACAGACCGCGCTCTCCTTCACCCAGGGATTCCTGGGCTTCAAAGGTGTCGACCAGGTGGTCGAGCGCACGGTGAGCGGCGCGCACGCCCGCGTCTCCGTCGGCATCCGCGGCGAGGGCGGCGGACGCCCCGGCATCGCCGCCGTCATCCACCTGGTCAGGTTCGGCACCGGGACGGACGCGCCGTGGGAGGTCGTGGGCACCGACGACACCACCTTCTCCCTCACCACCCCCCGGTACGGCGCCCTCGTGGCCTCACCCGTGAAGGTGGGCGGCAGGATCACGGGAGTGGACGAGAGCATCCGGGTGCGGGTGCGCGGGACCGGGAGCACCGGCCCCCTCGGCGAGCGCTGCTGCGTCTCGGCCGGAGGGGACGACGCCCCCTGGTCCGCCACCGTGACCTTCCGCGCGGCCCCGGGCCGGACGCTCACCATCGTCGCGAGCACCGGCGGCCACGTGGCCGAGGTCGAGCGCTTCACCGTCACCGGTGTCCGGGTCGCGCCATGAGTCCCGGATGCCAGAGGCCCTGCGGTCAGTGGCCCCGGCGGATCCATTCGTCGAGGTGCGGCAGCTCCGCGCCGATCGTCGTGCTGTCGCCGTGGCCGGTGTGGACGACGGTCTCGGGCGGCAGGACGAGCAGGCGGTCGCGGATCGAGTCGATGATCACGCCGAAGTCGGAGAACGAGCGGCCGGTCGCTCCGGGGCCGCCCTGGAACAGGGTGTCACCGGTGAAGACGACGCCCAGGTCTGGCGCGTGGAAGCAGCAGGCGCCGGGCGCGTGCCCCGGGGTGTGGAGCACTTCGAGGCGGGTTCCGGCGACCTCGACGACCTGCCCGTCGGACAGCGTGCCGCCCGGTTCGCGACCGGGGTGGGTGAGCCGCCAGACCGGCAGGTCGGCCGGGTGCAGCAGGACGGGCGCCCCGGTCGCCTCCGACAGCTCCGGCGCGACCCTGACGTGGTCGTCGTGGGCGTGGGTCGCGAGGATGGCCAGGACGCGCCGGCCCGCGATCACGTCGGTGATCGCCTTGACGTCGTGAGGCGCGTCGAACACCACGCACTCGTCGTCGTCGCCGACCACCCACACGTTGTTGTCGACGTCGAAGGTCTGGCCGTCCAGGCTGAAGGTGCCGGACGTGACGGCATGGTCGATACGGGCACTCACGTGAAGATCACCACCGAGCGGAACATGCCCTTATTCTGCACATGGTCCGCGAGAAGTCGCGACCCGGGTCACGGTCCCTGCCGCTGGTCCTCGGCGGTCCGGGAGGGCTTGGGCGGCAGCACCGGCTCCAGGCGGAACATCCCTGCCGACACCTCGTCGTCGCGGGGCGAGGCCCCACGCCTGCCCGCGACCGCCACGAGCACGTCGGTCACGGTGACGAGCCCCTGCAGGGTGCCGGAGGTCCCCATGACCGGGACGACGTCCACCCCCGACTCCAGCATGACGGCCGCCACGGCGGGCAGCGGCGCGTCGGGCGGCACGTGGGGGCACCTGCGCCCGGCCAGCAACTGCCGCACCTGGCTGCTCGACTGCTCCGCCGGACCGCCGGACCAGTGGGCCGCGATGTCCTCCCGGGTGAGCACGCCGATGATGCGGGAACCCGAATCCACCACGGGCAGATGGTGCATCGACCCCCGGCGCATCAGTTCCCAGGCCATGAGGGGCGACTCGTCCGGTTTCACGGTCACGAGCACCCTGCTCATCACGTCGGCGGCGGTCATGGCTTCTACGCTCATCGTTTCCTCCCCGCGGCGCACCGGCCAACTCCATCCGACCACTGCGGGCATACCCGGCGCAGTGCCGAACGACCCTACGGCCGGGGACCTCCGGCACCTGCCCGTACGGCCGCCGCGGCGATGGAATGACCAGGTCAGGGCAGGAGTCGGGGACAGACGCGGGAGGTGGGCGATGCTGGCCGGTGAGGTCATGAGCAGCCCGGTGATCACCGTGCGCCGGGACGACTCCGTGCGGCGGGCGATCCGGGTGCTGTACGACCACGACATCACGGCCGCCCCCGTGCTCGGGGAGCACGGCGAGCTGGTCGGGATGGTCAGCGAGATCGACCTGCTGTGCGGCGCCTTCGCGCCGGGCGGCTCGGCGCCCCGGACAGTGGCGGACGTCATGTCGCGCCAGGTGAGCACGGTCGAGGACACCACCGACGCGAGGGTGCTGACGGACCTCATGATCGCGAGAAGGATCAAGAGCGTGCCGGTGCTGCGCGACGAGCGGGTGGTCGGGATGGTCAGCCGCCGCGACCTCATGGCGCTGCTGGCCAGGTCGGACGAGGAACTGCGCGACGCCGTCCTGGCCGCGCTGCGCGAGCGCTACCCCTCCGAGACGTCGTGGGAGGTGACCGTGCGCGACGGCGAGATCGACCTGCACGGCCCCGAGGGTCAGGGCCCCCAGCACGTGGCCGACCTGCTCGCGCAGGCGGTACCCGGGGTGCGTCCGGCCCGCCTTCTCTCATGACAGGACGCCCCTCACCACGGCGACCGGGCAGTGCGCGTGGGCGAGCAGGGCGCGGCTCACCGAGCCGAGCACGGCCGCGGTGAAGGCGTTGCGGCCGTGGGAGCCGACGACGAGCAGGACGGCCCGGGACGACGCCTCGACGAGCGCGGAGACCGGATGGCCGCGGACCATGTCCAGCTCGGTCTTCACGTCGGCGTACGCGCCCTGCCACGACCGCAGCTCCCCTCGCGCGTATTCCTCCGCGGCACGCCGCATCTCGTCCAGGTCCATGGCGATCGCGGGCCCGTAGGGCACCGGCGGCTCCCAGGCGCACACGATCCGCATCCGCTGGCCGCGCAGCCGCGCCTCCTCGAACGCGTAGGCCAGGGCGGCCCCGGACGTCTCGGTGCAGTCGAAGCCCGCCACGATCTCCGCCGCCTCCGGGGGCACGGGACGTACGACGACGACCGGCACGGCCACGTGCCCGGCGATCTGGTTGCCGACCGACCCGAGCAGCATGCCGGGGAAGCCGCCCGCGCCGTGGCTGCCGATCACCACTTCGGCGGCGCCGGAGGCCTGCTCACGCAGGACGCGGCCGGGACGCCCCTCGGCCAGCCGCGTGGTCACGCCGAGGCCGGGCCTCCGGTCCCGGGCGGCCCGCGCGGCGTGGTCGAGGATCTGCCGTCCCGAGGGCGCCAGCTTGTCGTAGCAGTCGGGGATCGGATAGCACGGGGCGTCGTACGGCAGGCGGTCGACGGCGTGGACCACCCGCAGGGGCACGCCCCGCAGGCAGGCGTGGTCGGCCGCCCACTCCACCGCCGCGGTCGCCCCGGCGGACCCGTCGGTGCCGACGACGACCGGATCAGTGAACGGGGTCATGGCGCGTCGCCTCCTCCTGACGTCAGCGGCAGCGGGACGCTCCAGCACAGGCGGGTGCCCCCGGTGGCGAGGGCCTCGGCGGCGCAGGACCCGCCAAGGCTCTCGGCGCGCTCGCACAGGTTGCGCAGGCCGCTGCGGCGCCCCCGCGCGGGGATGCCGACCCCGTCGTCCTCCACGTGCAGGGTCAGGCGGTCCTTGTCCAGGCGCACGGTGACGGCGACCCTGCCGGCGTGGGCGTGCCGCACCACGTTGGAGATCGCCTCCCGCGCGACGGCCAGCAGGTGCTCCCCGACGACGGCGGGCACCCGGGTGTCGAGCTGGCCCTCCAGGCGCAGGGCCGGCAGGAAGCCGAGGGGCTCCCGCGCGCCCTCCACCAGCTCGACCAGCCTGGCGCGCAGCCCCGGGGCGCCGGCCGGGGCCCGCAGGGCGAAGATCGTGGTGCGGATCTGCCGGATCGTGCCGTCGAGTTCGTCGATCGCGGTCCGCAGGCGCGCGGCCACCTCCGGGTGCTTCTCGAGCCTGACGGCGCCCGTCAGCGTCATCGCGACCGCGAACAACCGCTGGATGACGACGTCGTGCAGGTCCTTGGCGATGCGGTCGCGCTCCTCGAGCAGGCCGAGCCGTTCGGCGTCCCTGCGCGTCTCGTCCAGTTCGAGCGCGACGGCCGCGTGGCCGGCGAAGGAGTGCAGCATGCACACCTCCGGGCGGCTGAACGGGATGCGGCCCGGCCGCCTGCCCAGCGACAGCACCCCCCGCACCGCTCCCGGCGCCCCCAGCGGCACCGCGCACACCGCGCCGGTCCCCGCCGCCTCCCCGAAGGCGGTGATCAGGTCGGTGTCGCCCAGGTCGGTGACCACGCGGGGTTCCGCGCGGACGAAGGCCTGCCCGGCCAGCGAGCCCTCGACGGGCAGCCGGCGCCCCCGCACCGCGGCCCCGATGATCTCACCGTCCGTGATCGCGACCCGCAGCGTCCGCCCGCCCTCCTCGGGCAGGAGGATCGCCACCGCGTCGGCGGCGGCCATCCGCCGGGCGTGGCCGGCGATCAGCGTCAGCACCCGCGGCGTCTCGGCGCCGGACAGCAGGCTCGTGGTGATCTCCGCGGACGCCCGCAGCCAGGTCTCCCTGCGGCGGGTGTCCTCGTACAGGCGGGCGTTCTCGATCGCCACCCCGGCGGCGCCGGCGAGGGCGACGACCATCGCCTCGTCGTCCTCGTCGAACCCCCCTCCCCCGCGCTTGTCCGTCAGGTAGAGGTTGCCGAACACCTCCCCCCGGACCCGTACGGGCACGCCGAGGAAACCGGTCATCGGAGGGTGGCCGGGTGGGAAGCCGTACGACTCGGGGTGGTCGGAGATGCGGGCCAGGCGCAGCGGCCGGGGCTCCTTGATCAGCAGCCCGAGCAGGCCGAGCCCGTGCGGCCAGTGCTCGATCCGGGCGATCTCCTGCTCACTCAGCCCCACCGGGACGAACCGGGCAAGGGTGTGGTCCTCACCGATCAGGCCGAGCGCGCCGTATCGGGCGTCGACCAGCGCGGCGGCGGTCTCGACGATCCGGCGCAGCACGGTCTCCAGATCGAGCTCCCCGCCCACCGAGACGACCGCCTCGAGCAGCGCGTGGACCCGGTCGCGCGTCGACAGGACCGCCTGCAGCCTCGTGTGCAGCTCGGTCAGCAGGCCGTCCAGGTGAGTCCGCGGGATCATGGCCGCCTCCCCCGTCGGCGCCACGCGTATCCGCCACAGATGAAGTGTCGCAAACCGGAGCACTCCCGGCTCCGGCCCTTTGCCAGGTTGCTACCGGCTTCTTACGGTCCGTGTACGCCCACCCGCTCCCAGCCTCGGACATACGCAGACATACTCGGATATGAGCCGGATCGGACCCGCGGGGGTGGGCCATGAGTGAGCGGCGTGACGGCGTCATCCGGGTCGCCTGGCACGGAGCCGATCGGTTCGACGTCCGGATCCGGCGCCACACGGTCCGCACCGACCAGCCCGCGGACGCCGGCGGGAGCGACACCGGGCCCACGCCGGCCGAGCTGTTCGTGGGCAGCGTGGCCGCCGGAGTCGCCTGCTGCGCCGAACGCTACCTGCGCCAGCGCCAGCTGCCCGCCGGGGTCGACGTGACCGCGCGGTACAGCCTCGGCGTGTGTCCCGGGCGGATCGACCAGGTCGAGCTGTCGGTGGACGCCCCCGGCCTGCCCGCGGGGCTGCGCGCCTCGCTCCTGTCGGTCCTGGAGCACTGCGCCGTCCGCACCACGTTGCGGGTGCCGCCGCGGGTCACGTTCGAGGTCCGCCAGGCCGTTCCCGGGTCAGCCGTTCCCGCAGCCCACGGGCCGTACGGCGGACCGCGGCCAGGACCGGCGGAGTCATCGGGGCACCAGGGGTGAAGTCGCCGCCCTCGATGCCGACGACGACCAGCTCGCCGGGCAGCCGGCCGAGGGCGCGCCCCAGCTCGACGGCGTCGGCCGGCCCCAGCCCGTGAGAGCCCGCGAGTGAACGAGACCGCAGCGGCATCGGCACGGGCATGTGTACGGTGCCGGGCGGAGCGCCGGAGGAGACGGCGTCGACCACGATCGCGAGCGCGGCGCCCGACCACGCCTCGACCAGCGCCGCCGGGTCACCGCAGCTCTCCACGACCGCGACGGACGGCGGCAGCGTGCCCCGCAGCCGCCTGGCGACCTCCAGGCCCGCCGCGTCGTCGCCGCGCAGATCGCTCCCGAGGCCGACGACCACGGTCTCAGCCATGATCCACGCGCAGGTCCAGGAAGTGCGCCGAGCAGGAGATACAGGGGTCGTGGTTGCGTATCGCCTTCTCGCACAGCGCGGCGAGCTCGTCCTCGGGCAGGGTGAGCCGCGGGGCCAGCAGGTCGCGCAGGTCCGCCTCGATGCGCGCCTGGTTCTGCGCGGTCGGCGGCACGATGTCGGCCTCGGCGACCAGGCCGCCGTCGTCAAGCCGGTAGCGGTGGTAGAGCGTGCCGCGCGGGGCCTCCGACGCGCCGTGGCCGGCACCCGGCCGGGCCTCGACCGGCACGCACGGCCGCTCCGGCTCGGCGTACCCGTCGAGGAGGCGCAGCGCCTCGTCACAGGCGTGCACGATCTCCACGGCCCGCACGATGATGGCGCGGTAGGGGTTGCGGCAGACGGAGCCGAGACCGGCGGCGGCGGCCGCCTCCCGCGCCACCGGGGACAGGCGCGCCGAGTTGAGCGCGTAGCGGGCCAGCGGGCCGGTGAGGTAGCCCGTCTCGCCATCGAGCCGGGCGTGCAGCGCGGTGGAGTGCGGCACCTGTTCCTCGGTCACGTGGTCCGGCCAGTCCGCGACCGCGAAGCTCGCCGGTTCCGCGCGCCCGTCGCCGGCGCCGACCGCGCCGGACAGGATGGCGTACTCGCCGGGGTGGCGCAGCGCGAGGAACCGGTAGTCGTGCTCGACGTCGGGGAAGTCGAACCCGGCGACCCAGGCGACGGTGGCGAGTGCGTGGTCGCGGGCGCGGCGCAGCCGCTCGGCGGCGGGGGCGAGCTCGCGCCGGGACGGCACCCGGTAGAACCCGCCGACCCTGACGTTGACCGGGTGGATGGGCCGCCCGCCGATCGCGGTGACCAGCTCGTTGCCGGCCTTCTTCAGTTCGAGTCCGCGCTCCACCAGGTCGCGGTGATCGGCGGCCATCGCGACGCCGCTGTCGTAGCCGAGGAAGTCGGGCGCGTGCAGCAGGTAGACGTGCAGCGCGTGCGACTCGATCCACTCGCCGTAGTACAGCAGCAGCCGCAGGTCGCGCAGCGGGCCGGTGACCTCGGCCCCGCAGGCGGCCTCGATCGCCTGGCAGGCGCTCATCTGGTACGCGACGGGGCAGATGCCGCAGATGCGGGCGGTGATGTCGGGCGGCTCGGTGTGGTCCCGGCCCCGCAGCATCGCCTCGAAAAACCGGGGCGGCTCGTAGATCCGCAGCTCCAGGCCGGCGATCCGGCCATCGCGGGCGTGCACGACCAGCGCGCCCTCGCCCTCCACCCGGGTCAGGGCGCCGATCCGCACCGTCTTGTGGGTCACTCCTCCCCCTCCTCGAACTCCTGCGCGTCCTCGGCCGCCCGCCGGAAGGGCTCGGCCGTGGCGTGGTAGGTCCGGTAGATCCGCACCAGCTCGGGGGTGCTCATGCCGAGCCCGCGCATCCAGTGGTTCAGCGACGCGTGGTTGGGGCTCTCCATCGGCCCGAAGCAGCCGTAGCAGCCCCGGTTGAAGGTCGGGCACAGCGCCCCGCAGCCCGCCTGCGTGACCGGCCCCAGGCAGGGGGTGCCGTGCGCGACCATCACGCAGGCGTTGCCCCTGGCCTTGCACTCCACGCACACGCTGTGCGCGGGCACCACCGGCCGCCGCCCGGCGAGGAACGCCGAGATCACTTCGAGCAGCTGGTGCTTGTCCGGCGGGCAGCCGCGCAGCTCGAAGTCGACCGGCACGTGGGCGGCGATCGGGGTCGAGCGGTCCAGGGTGGCGATGTAGTCGGGCCGGGCGTAGACCACCGCGGCGAACTCCTTCACGTCGGCGAAGTCGCGCAGCGCCTGGATGCCGCCCGCGGTGGCGCACGCGCCGATCGTGACCAGCCGCTTCGACACCCGGCGCACGTGCCTGATGCGCTCCAGGTCCTCCGGGGTGGTGATCGATCCCTCCACGAGCGACAGGTCGTACGGGCCGGGCCCGAGGACGCTGGACGCCTCGAGGAAATAGGCGATCTCCACCCGGGCCGCGACGGAGAGCAGCTCGTCCTCGCAGTCGAGGAACGTGAGCTGGCATCCGTCGCACGAGGCGAACTTCCACACGGCCAGCCGGGGCATCGCCGCTCCTTTCTACAGCTCCGGGACGGCGAGCATCGGCGCCACGCGGTCGTAGCGCAGCACGGGCCCGTCCTCGCACACGAACAGCGGGCCGAACTGGCAGTGGCCGCAGCGGGCCACCGCGCACTTCATGTTCCGCTCCAGCGACAGCTCCACCCGGCCGGGGGCGACGCCGCGCCGCACCAGCTCCGCCGCCGCCGTCCGCATCATGACCTCCGGCCCGCACACGAAGGCGTACGTGCGGCGCGGCTCGAAGACGATCCGGTCGATCAGGTGGGTGACCAGCCCGACCGGCCCGCGCCAGGCGTGGTCGGGGTGGTCCACGGTCACCCGGACGTCGGCGCCCTGCCGGGCCCAGCAGGCCAGGTCCCGGGAATACAGGAGCAGGCCGGGAGCCCGGCTGCCGGCTATCACGCTGATCCGGCCGTATCCGGGCCGGTCCCGCAGCAGCGCCCGCACGACCGGCCGCAGCGGGGCGAGGCCCAGCCCGCCCGCGACCACCACCACGTCGAGGCCCGCCGCGGCGCGCAGGCTCCAGCCCTGGCCGTACGGCCCGCGCAGGCCGACGACGTCGCCGGGCCGCTTGCCGCACAGGGCGGCGCTGACCGCGCCCACGGCCCTGATCGTCTGCGTGTAGCCGCCGGAGCGGGCCCGCCCGCTGATCGAGACCGCGATCTCCCCCACGCCCGGGGCGTACAGCATGGTGAACTGGCCCGGCCAGAACGGCGGGCAGTCCCCGCGTACCGGCTCCAGCGTCAGGGTCACGGTGTCGGCCCGGTCCGGACGACGGGACCGCACGCGGTACGGCGCCGGCGTCATCGGGTGCGGGCCGCCGGTCATGGCAGGTTCGCCAGCTCCTCGGTGACGTCGATGCCGACGGGACACCAGGTGATGCAGCGCCCGCAGCCGACGCAGCCGGACATGCCGAACTGGTCGATCCAGGTCGAGAACTTGTGGGTGAGCCACTGGCGGTAGCGGCCGGCGTTCGAGCCGCGCACCGGCGTCCCGTTGACCTCGGAGAAGTCCAGCGTGAAGCAGGAGTCCCAGCGCTCGATCCGCTCGGCCGTGCCGTCGGTGAACGACGTGGCGTCCTCGACGGTGCTGCAGAAGCAGGTGGGGCAGACCATGGTGCAGTTGGTGCAGGTGAGGCAGCGGGCGCCGACCTGCGCCCAGCGCGGCGAGTCGTGCGCCGACAGCCGTTCCTGGATCCCCTCGGTCTCCACGTGGCGGCCCATGTGCTCGGCGGCGTTACGGGACACCTCGGCGGAGGCCGCCAGGTCTTCGGCCGAGGCGGGGCGGTGCGGCAGCGCCGCGGCGATCCGCTCGCCCCGCTCGCTGCCGGTCTCGACGACGAACCGGTGCGGCGCGGCCAGCTCGGTGAGGGCGAGGTCGAACCCGGTCGTGGCCCGGGGACCGGTGTGCATGGAGACGCAGAAGCAGGTGCCGCCGGGGACGGCGCAGTTGACCGCGATCAGCAGCAGGGCCCGCCGCCGCCGCAGGTATGCCGGGTCGGGGTGCCTGCCACCGAGGAAGACCCGGTCCTGCACGGCGATGGCGGCCAGGTCACAGGCCCGCAGGCCGAGGAGGGCGACCCGCGGCGCGTCCTCCTCCGCCTCCTCGATCTGTTCGCCGCGCATCCGGAAGAGTGTCTGGCGGGGCGGCTGGGTGTACGCCTTGGCGGAGTCGGGACTCGCCGCGAACGAGAAGATCATCTCGCCGGCGCCCTCGGTCAGGCGGTACCGTCCGGGCTCCTGGACGTCGGTCCAGCCCCGGGCGAGCCGGTCGGCCGAGGCGATCTCCTCGAAGCGGATGACGCGCTCGCGCACCACCGGTCCCACGACGGCATAGCCCCCGGCCCGCAGCTCGGCCACCAGGGGTTCCAGAGTTTCGATCACGACGGCGTCCACGGCGTCCCCCTCGCCCGTTCGGCCCTCCCGCTCACAGTACGGCGGCCGGCGGGCGCTCAGCAGGGACGAAAGTCCCACAGAGATGTCCCGCTCCGGGGGACCGATGAAACTTTCACACCCGTGCCGGGACGACGGACGGCGTCCGGCCCGTGTACCTGACATCCGCCCGTGATCATGGTGGCATTCCTGGAGCGAGGTTCGTCGAATCGGCCGCCGGAGATCCCGGCACGACGAGAGGACAGGCAATGGCAGGGCTCTTTTTTTCGGGCGCTCATGAAACCGGTTTCAGGCGCGGGCGGACCCTCTGGATCGCCGCGGCCGCGCTGGCCGCCACCGCGGCGATCGGCGCTCCCGCCGCGCACGCGGACACGGCGTCCTGCTCCGTCAGCTTCCCGACCGTGCATTCCTTCCCCGGGGGGTTCACGGCGGAGGGGAAGGTGGTCAACACCAGTGCGACGCCGTTGACCGGCTGGCGGGTCTCCTGGACGTTCACCCGGGACGAGAAGCTCTTCTCCCTGCTCACCACGTCCTGGACGCAGACGGGGCGGAACGTCACCGCCACCAACGTGTCCTGGAACGGCGCGATCGCGCCCGGCGGGAGCGTGAACATCACCGCGGTCGGCAACTCCACGGGCGGCACCTTCGGGCTGAGCAATGTGACCTGCACGCCGCTGTAAGACGCCTCAGGCCCGCGTGACGGCCGCCCGGTAGTCGCCGGCGATGCCGGCCGCGACGGCCAGCAGCGGGTCGACCAGGCGGGGCAGCTCACGCACCCGCCGTGACGACACCACGATGCCGACGGCCGCGACGGGCCGGTCCCCGACCAGCACCGGCGCGGCCGCCGAGCAGGAGCCGAGCGTCATCTCCTCGTGCGTCGTCGCGTACCCCTGGGCGCGCACCTGGACCAGCTCGCGGGCCAGCCGGCCCGGCTCGGTGATGGTGTGCGGGGTGGGCCGCTCCAGCGGCCGGGACAGGTAGGCGCCGACGAACCAGCCCGGTTCGTAGGCGAGCAGCGCCTTGCCGACGCCGGTCGGGTGCATGGGCAGGCGCGAGCCGGTCCGCGACACGATCGGCACCGCCCGCTTGCCGTACACCTTGTCCACGTAGAGCACCTCGACCCCGTCACGCACCGCCAGGTGGACGTTCTCGCCGGTGCCGCCGAACAGCTCCTGCAGCCAGGGGTGCGCCACCTCCTGCAGCGGGTCGGGGGCGAGCTGTCCCAGCTCCCACAGACGGCGGCCGATCTGGTAGCGCCCGTCGGCGCCGCGGCGCAGCGCGCGCCAGTCCTCCAGCTCGCCCACGAGCCGGTGGACGGTGCTCAGCGCCATGCCGGTCCGTCCGGCGATCTCCGTCAGCGTGAGCCGGGGATGGTGGACGTCGAAGGCGCCGAGGATGGCCAGCGCCCGGGAGGTCACGGAACGCCCCAGATCGCGTGCGCCGCCGGACATGCGCCTCCTCTTCCACTGAGTAGAAGCAAAGCCTACGCGGGACGGCGGATACTTCCCGATGCTTGGGCCATGCGAACTCAGGTCGGGATCATCGGAGCAGGACCGGCAGGCCTGCTGCTCTCCCATCTCCTCCATCTGCGCGGGATCGAGTCCGTGGTGTTCGAACGCCGCAGCAGGGAGTACGTCGAGCGGCGGGTGCGGGCCGGGGTGCTCGAACAGGGCACGGTGGACACGCTCGTCGAGGCGGGCGTCGGCGAGCGGATGCTGCGGGAGGGCCTGCCCCACCACGGCATCGAGCTGCGGTACGGCGGAGCGGGCCACCGGATCGCCTTCGAGCGGCTGGTGCCCGGCCGGGCCATCACCGTGTACGGCCAGCAGGAGGTCGTCAAGGACCTCATCGCCGCCCGGCTGGCGGCCGGGGGCGACGTCCGCTTCGAGGTGGACGACGTGGCGGTGCACGACGCGGCGACCGACCGGCCGTACCTCACCTTCACCGGCTCCGACGGGACGCAGCAGCGGCTGGACTGCGACGTGATCGCGGGGTGCGACGGCTTCCACGGCGTGTCCCGGCCGTCGATCCCCGAGGGCGTGCTGACCGAGTACCGCCGCGATTACCCCTTCGCCTGGCTCGGCATCCTGGCCCGGGTGAAGCCGTCGTCGGAGGAGCTGATCTACGCGCGGACCGAGCGCGGCTTCGCCTTGCACAGCATGCGCTCCCCGGAGATCAGCCGCTTCTATCTGCAGGTGGCGCCCGACGAGGACCTCGCCGAGTGGCCCGACGAACGGATCTGGGCCGAGCTGCGGGCCCGGCTGGAGACCGTCCCCGGCTTCACCCTCGCGACCGGCGACATCGTCGAAAGAGGGATCACGCCGATGCGCGGCTTCGTGGCCGAGCCCATGCAGTACGGCAGGCTGTTCCTGGCCGGGGACGCGGCGCACATCGTGCCGCCGACCGGGGCGAAGGGGCTCAACCTGGCGGTTGCCGACGTGCGGGTGCTGACCGAGGCGCTGGCGCGCTTCTTCGCCGACGGGTCGACGCAGGCCCTGGACGACTACTCGCGGGCCTGCCTGCCCCGGGTGTGGCGGGCCCAGCACTTCTCGTGGTGGATGACGACGCTGCTGCACACGTTCGAGTCCGACGACGCCTACGCCAGGAAGCTGCAGACCTCCTACCTCGACTACGTGACGTCGTCGGAGGCGGCCGGGACGACGCTGGCGGAGAACTACGTGGGCCTGCCCTATGAAGAGGAGACATCGTGACGCACCCGCCCTACCTGTATCCGGGCTACGCCAGCACGGTCCTGCGGGCGCCGTCCCGGGAACCGCTGCCGATGAAGGAGGACCCGGAGGCGGCCGAGCTGACCGGCCCGGTCTTCGGCCGGGGCGAGGTGGACCCGCTCGACGCCGACCTGACCGCGGGCCACGCGGGCGAGCCGCTGGGCGAGCGCATCATCGTCACCGGGCGCGTCCTCGACGCCTCGGGCCGGCCGATCCCGGGCACGCTGGTGGAGATCTGGCAGGCCAACTCCGCCGGGCGGTACGCCCACCAGCGCGACCAGCATCCGGCGCCGCTCGACCCCAACTTCACCGGCGCGGGCCGGTGCCTGACCGACGACGAGGGACGCTACCGGTTCGTCACGATCAAGCCGGGGGCCTATCCCTGGCGCAACCACCCCAACGCCTGGCGGCCCGCGCACATCCACTTCTCGGTGTTCGGCACGGCCTTCACCCAGCGCCTGGTGACCCAGATGTACTTCCCGGGCGATCCGCTGTTCGCCTTCGACCCGATCTTCCAGTCCATCCCCGACCCGGCCGCCCGCGAGCGGCTCGTCTCCACCTTCGACCTCGACGTCACCGAGCCGGAGTGGGCGCTCGGTTACCGGTGGGACGTGGTGCTCGGCCGTACCCCGATGGAGGACGCGTGACCACCCCCTCGCAGACCGTCGGCCCGTTCTTCGGGTTCGCCCTGCCGTACGCCGCCGACTGGGAGCTCGTCCCCGAGGGCCATCCGGGAGCCGTGACGATCACCGGCCGGGTGCTCGACGGGGCCGGCGAGCCGGTGCCCGACGCCCTGCTGGAGCTGTGGACCGGGGAACCCGGCGATCGGGGCGCCCTGGGCCGCACCGGGGCCGGGATCTCCGGCTTCGGCCGGTGCGGCACCGCGCCCGACGGCACCTACCGGTTCCGCCTCGTGCCGCCCGCCCGGCCGTATCTGCCGCTGCTGGTCTTCGCGCGGGGCCTGCTCAAGCCGGTGCGGACCCGCGTCTACCTCGCCGACGTGCCGGACCCGCTGCTCGGTTCGCTGGACCCGGCGCGCCGCGCGACGTTGCTCGCCCGCCCGGACGGGCAGAACGCCTACCTGTTCGACGTACGGCTGCAGGGCGAGCAGGAGACGGTCTTCCTTGAGTTCTGATGTGGGGCTGCTGTGCCCCGTGTGGGCGGGCACGGACGTGGCGGCGGTCACGGACGACGACGCCTGGCTGCGGGCGATGCTGGAGACAGAGGTCTGCCTCGCACGGGCGCAGGCCCGCCTCGGCGTCGTCCCGGAGCCGGCCGTCGCCGCGATCGCCGAGGCGGCCCGGGCCTTGTTGAGCGGGGCGGACCGCCACGACGTCGCCGATCTCGCCCGCCGCGCCAGGGACGCGGGAAACCCCGTCGTGCCGCTGGTGGGGGACCTGCGGGCCGCGGCCGGCGAGGCGGGCCCCTGGGTGCATCACGGCGCCACCAGTCAGGACATCCTCGACACCGCGTCGATGCTGGTGGCCGCGCGGGCCCGCGAGGTGATCCTGCGCGACCTCGACCGGGTGCTCGCCGCGCTGGCCCGGCTGGCCGCCCGGCACCGCGACACGCCGATGGCGGGCCGTACGCTCGGGCAGCAGGCCGTGCCCACCACGTTCGGGCTGAAGGCCGCCGGGTGGCTGACCGGCTGCCGGGACGCGCGCGATCGCCTGGCGGCGGTGCGGCTGCCGGTCCAGCTCGGCGGCGCGGCCGGCACCATGGCCGGATACGGGGAGAGGGCGCTCGACCTGCTGCCTCTGTTCGCGGCCGAGACCGGGCTGGCCGAGCCGGTGCTGCCCTGGCACACGCTGCGCACTCCGGTGACCGATCTCGCCTGCGCGCTCGCCGCCGTGACGGGCGCGCTGGGCAAGCTCGCCACCGACGTGATCCTGCTGGCGCAGAGCGAGGTGGGCGAGGTCGCCGAGCCCCCCGCGCCGGGCCGGGGCGGCTCGTCGGCGATGGCGCACAAACGCAACCCGGTGCTCGCCACGATGATCAGGTCGGCGGCGCTCCAGGCGCCGGCGCAGGCACAGGTCCTGCTCGCCTCGCGGGTCGCCGAGCACGAGCGGCCCACCGGGAGCTGGCACGCCGAGTGGCAGCCGCTGCGCGAGTGCCTGCGCCTGGCGGGCGGCGCGGCCGGGACGACGGCCGAGCTGGCCGAGGGGCTGGAGGTGTTCCCCGAGCGCATGCGGCACAATCTCGATCACCTGCTCGCCGTGCTGGCCGAGCATGGGGAAGACCCGGGCATCGGGGCGGCGCCCGCCCTCGTCGACCGGGCGTTGCAGTATCACCAGAGGAAAGGCACATGATCCCGCACCACCGATTCGACGGGCCGCCGGACGCCCCGGTCGTCGTGCTCGGGCCCTCGCTGGGCACGACACTCGGCCTGTGGGAGCCCCAGCTCCCCGTGCTCACGCGCACCTGGCGGGTGCTCCGCTACGACCTGCCCGGCCACGACGGCTCGCCCGCCGCCTCCGGTCTCCCTCGTGATCTCACCGTCGACGATCTCGCGGCCGGGGTGCTGGAGCTGCTCGACCGGCACGACCTGGACGCGGTCGCGTACGCGGGGGTGTCGCTGGGCGGGGCCGTCGGGACCACGCTGGCGCTGCGCGCGCCGGACCGCGTCGCGAGCCTGGTCCTGTGCTGCACCTCCGCCCGGTTCGGGACACCGGAGAGCTGGCGCGAACGCGCCGCGCTGGTCCGTGCCGAGGGCACGAAGCCCTTGACGGAGGCGACGAGAAGCCGCTGGTTCACGGCGGGCTTCCCCGGCGCCGGGCGCTACCTGGACATGCTGGCCGCCGTGGACCCCGAGGGGTACGCCGCGTGCTGTGACGCCCTGGCGCTGTTCGACGTCCGCGACCGGCTCGGCGAGGTCCGCGCGCCGGCACTGGTGGTGGCGGGGGCGGAGGACCCGGCCACCCCACCCGAGCACGCCGAGGTCCTGGCCGGGGGCATCCCCGGCGCGGAGCTGCTGGTGGTGCCGGGGGCCGCCCACCTGGCCACGGCCGAACGCCCGGACGTGGTGAACGAGGCGATCGTGCGCCACCTGACCACCCGCTGGAGGACGGCATGAGCTACGACGACGGCATGCGCGTGCGCCGCGAGGTGCTGGGCGACGCCCACGTGGACCGGGCGCAGGAGCGGACCACCGAGTTCACGCTCGACTTCCAGAACCTGATCACCCGGTACGCCTGGGGGGAGATCTGGACCCGGCCGGGGCTGGACCGCCGGACCCGCAGCTGCATCACGCTCACCGCCCTGGTCGCGCGCGGGCACCTGGAGGAGCTGGCCATGCACGTGCGGGCCGCGCGGCGCAACGGGCTCACCACCGACGAGATCAAGGAGGTGCTGCTGCAGACCGCGATCTACTGCGGCGTGCCCGCCGCCAACGCCGCGTTCGCCGTCGCCCAGCGGGTGCTGGCGGAGGACGCGCGGGGGGACGCCGGATGACCTTCCTGGTGGTCGGGGAGAGCCTGGTCGACCTGATCGGCGCGCCCGGGTCGTGGACCTTCACCGCCGTGCCCGGCGGCAGCCCGCTCAACGTCGCCGTGGCCCTCGCGGCGCTGGGCCGGCCGGTGCGGTTCGCCGGCGAGGCCGGGGACGACTTCTTCGGCGGCCTGCTCCGCGATCACCTGACCCGCCACGGGATCGGGACCGGCGACCTCGCCCCGGCGGCGGCGACCGGACTGGCCTTCGCCCGCGTCGGCGCGGGCGGCTCGGCCTCCTACGACTTCCGCTTCGACTGGACCTTCTCCGCTCCGGTCGCGCTCGACGGGGTGACCTGCCTGCACACCGGCTCGCTGGCCACGCTGGCGGCCCCGGGCGGCGATCACGTCAGAGGCCTGATGCGGGCCGCCGCCGAGTCGGGGATCACGGTCTCCTACGACCCGAACATCCGGCCGTCCCTCATCGGCGACCGGGCACGTGCCCTGGCCCACGTCGAGGAGTGCGTACGGCTCGCGCGCCTGGTCAAGGTGAGCGCCGAGGACCTCGACTGGCTGTATCCGGGCGAGCCCTGGCCCGGGGTGGCGCGGCGCTGGGCCGGTCTCGGCCCGGCTCTCGTGGTGGTCACCCGGGGCGCCGACGGCGCCGCGGCGGTGCTGGACGGCGAGGTGATCGCCTGCCCGGCCCCGGCCGTCGAGGTCGTGGACACGGTCGGCGCGGGCGACACCTTCACCGCCGCCTACCTCGACACGCTCGACGGCGCTCCACTGAGCGCGGAGCGCGTGGCCGAGGCGCTGCGGCGCGGCTGCGCCGCCGCCGCGATCGTCTGCACCCGCGCCGGCGCGGTCCCGCCGACCCGGGAGGAGGTGAAGTCCTTTTCCCAGGGTACGGGTGCCTCACGAGACGAGGAGGGACATGAATGATCGAGATAATCCCTGTCGACACCCCCTCCCTGGGCGACCGCAGCTACCTCGGCACCGACGGTGAGGTCGCCTTCGTGGTGGACCCGCAGCGGGACATCGACCGGATGCTCCGCCTGGCCGAGCGGCGCGGCGTCGAGATCCGCCACGTGTTCGAGACCCACGTGCACAACGACTACGTGACCGGCGGGCCGGCGCTGGCCGCGGCCACCGGCGCGGACTACCACGTGAACGCGGCCGACCCCGTGGCGTTCGACCGCAGCCCGATCGAGGACGGGGACGTGGTCGAGATCGGCCCGCGGACGCGGCTGCGCGCCGTCGCCACCCCCGGCCACACCTTCACCCATCTGTCGTACGTGCTGGAGTCCCCGGACCGGCCGCCCGCCGTCTTCACCGGAGGCTCGCTGCTGCACGGCACGACCGGGCGGCCCGACCTGCTCGGCCGCGAGCACACCGGCACGCTGGCGCGGGCCCAGTACGCCTCGGCGAACCGGCTGGCCCGCGAGCTGCCGCCCGAGACGGACGTCCTGCCCACGCACGGGTTCGGCAGCTTCTGCTCGGCCACCCAGTCGGAGGTCACCGAGTCGACCATCGGCATGGAGCGGCAGGCCAACCCGGCCCTGACGCGCGGCGAGGACGAGTACGTCCGGTCGCTGCTGGCCGGGCTGGACGCCTACCCCGCCTACTACGCGCACATGTCCCCGCTCAACCGGGCCGGGGTGGACGCGCCCGACCTGTCCGCGCCGCGCCACGCGGACGCCGCCGAGTTGCGCCGCCGCCTGCGGGCCGGCGAGTGGGTCGTGGACCTGCGGTCCCGTACGGCGTTCGCGGCCGGTCACCTGGCCGGGGCGCTCAACTTCGGGCTGGACGGCGACTTCGCCATCTACCTGGGCTGGCTCATTCCCTGGGGAACGCCGGTGACGTTGCTGGGCGAGACGCCCGGGGACATCGCGGAGGCCCAGCGCGAGCTGGCGCGGATCGGCATCGACCGCCCCGCCGCGGCCGCCACCGGAGGGCCCGCCGACTGGGCCGGCGACGACAAGCCGGCGTCCATGCCCGCGGCGACCTTCGCCGACCTGGCGACCGTGCGCCGGCACCGCCCGATCGTGGTCCTGGACGTGCGCCGCGACGCGGAGTGGCGCGAGTCGCACCTGCCCGGCGCGGTCCACATTCCGCTGCACGAGCTGCCGTCGCGGCTGCACGAGGTGCCGGACGGCGAGGTGTGGACGCACTGCGCGAGCGGCTACCGGGCGTCCATCGCCGCCTCCCTCCTGGCCGCCGCCGGGCGCGAAGGCGACGTCGTCGCCGTCCACGACGACTACGACCCCAACGCCGTGATCTTGCAGTTTGCCGCAGGGGGCGGCTCCGACCTGGCACGACACCTTCCGTGATCACGCGATGCCGGCCGATGGGCCGTCCTTAGCCGAGGGCGAGCAGCGCGATCACCGTGCGGGCGGCCTGCCCGCCCTCCTCCTCGGCGATCGCCAGGGCGGCCGCGGCGTCCAGGTCGTCCAGCAGCGCGCGCACCGCCGCGCGCTCGCCCGCCGCCGACGCCCCGGGCCGCCCGGCCGCGGCGTGGAGCCGCTCCAGCCGGGCGGCGGCCGTCTCGAGGCCGCCGGGGCGGTAGTCCCAGTCGGCCGCCCACGGGTGATCGAGCAGCAGCAGGCGCACGGCGCCGGCCGGGTAGTGCCGCAGCAGGTCGGCGGTGAACACGAGGTTGCCCGCCGACTTGGCCATCTTCGCGCCGTCCACGCGGACCACCCCCACGTGCAGCCAGGAGCGGGCGAACGGCCGCACCCCGGTCGCCGCCTCGGCCATCGCGGCCTCGTACGCGTGATGCGGGAAGCGCAGGTCGGCGCCGCCCGCGTGCAGGTCGAGGGCCGGGCCGAACGTCGTCAGCGCCATGGCGGCGCACTCGGCGTGCCACCCGGGCCGCCCGTCGCCCCACGGGCTCGGCCATCCCGGCTCCCCCTCCGCCGACCGCCGCCAGACGGCGACGTCCGCCGGGTCGTCCCTGCCCGGGTCATGCGGGTCGTCGCCGAACTCCGCCAGCAGGCGAGCCGCCTCCTCGGCGCCGAGCCCGGCCCGCTCGCGCACGCCCGCGCCGCGGAAGTACACCACGCCGTCCCGCTCGTAGGCGTGGCCCAGCTCCACCAGGGCGCGGGCGAGCGCCACCACCTGCGGCACGTACGTGTGCGCCCGCGGCTCGTACGTCACCGGGTGCACGTGCAACGCGGCCATGTCCCGGTCGAAGTAGAACTGCTGCACCGCGGCGAAGCTGTCGTACGGGCTGCCGGCCCGGCGCGCCGCCGAGGTCAGCACGTCGTCCACGTCGGTCACGTTGCGGCAGACCTCCACGGGCGCGCCGGTGTGCCGCAGCACCCGGGCCGCCACGTCGGCCCACACGAACGTCCTGGCGTGGCCGAGATGGGTCGTGTCGTAGGGCGTGATCCCGCACACGTACATCCGGGCCCGGCCCACCACGGGCAGCGGCCGCCTGCCGATCGTCAGCATCGAACCCCCTTCATCGCGGGCGGAGGAACTCCCGCAGCCGGTCGAGTGGCCAGGTGTTGACTACCCGTTCGGGGGTGAGCCAGCCCCGCTGCGCGGTGCCGACGCCGTACCGCATGTTGGCCAGGTGCGGCACGGCGTGCGCGTCGCTGTCGATCGCGAACAGCACGCCCCGGCCGGCCGCCCGCCTGACCAGGTCCGCGGGCAGGTCGAGCCGGTCGGGGAAGGCGTCGATCTCCAGCGCCGTGCCGGTGCGGGCGCAGGCGTCGAACACCCGCGGCCAGTCGGCGTCCACCGGCTCCCGCCTGCCGACGACCCGTGTCGTCGGATGGCCGATGATCTTCACGTACGGGTTCTCGCAGGCCTTGATCAGCCGCCGGGTCATCTCCTCGGCCGGCTGGGTGAAGTGCGAGTGCACCGAGGCCACGCACAGGTCGAACCCGGCCAGGAACTCCGGCGGCCAGTCGACCTCGCCCTCCGGGCCGATGTTGAGCTCGCACCCGTGCAGCAGCGTCATGCCGGGGCGGGCGGCGCCGAGGCGGCGGAGCCGCTCGCGCTGGTCCAGCGCCTTCTCGCCGGTCATGCGCTGCATGAAGAGGTTCGGCGCGTGGTCGGTCACCGCGTAGTAGTCGTAGCCCAGGGCCGCCGCCGCCTCGGCCATCTCCTCCAGCGATGCGAGCCCGTCGGTCAGATCCGTGTGGGTGTGCAGATCACCGCGGATGTCGGCCATGGTCACGACCTTGGGCAGCCCCTCGCCCAGCGCGGCCTCGATCTCCCCGGTGTCCTCGCGGAGGGCCGGCTCGATCCACGGCAGGCCGAGCATGCCGTACACCTCCGCCTCGTCCGCCGAGGCGATCTTCTCGCCGGTCGCCACGTCGAACACGCCGTACTCCGACAGCTTGAGCTTCCGGTGCACGGCGATCTCCCGGGTGCGGATGTTGTGCGCCTTCGAGCCGGTGAAGTACTGCAGCGCGGCCCCCCAGGAGTCCCCCGGCACCACCCGCAGGTCGACCTGGAGCCCCGACACCGTGCGCACCGAGCTCTTGGTCTCGCCGTGCGCGATCACCTCGGTGACGTACGGCAGCGTGGTGAAGGCCGTCATCAGGGCGGCCGGATCCTCGGCCGTCGCCAGGACGTCGACGTCGCCGATCGTGTCCTTCATCCGCCGCAGCGACCCGGCGTACGCGCACCGCTCGCAGCCCGGCACGGCCGACAGCGCGGGGACGACCTCCTCGGCGACGGCCATGGCGATCCCGATGTGCACCCTGCTGCCGGTCTTGCGCATCACCTCGATGCCGTGGAGCAGGTTCTCCTCGGTCTTCGCGCCGAACCCGTGCAGCCCCTGCAGGAGCCCTGCGTGGATCGCGTGTTCCAGCTTCTCGACCGAGTCGACGCCCCGCTCGTGATAGAGGACCATGGCCTTCTTCGGCCCGAGCGTGGGGATCGTGGTCAGCAGGCGGACCCCCGCGGGGATCTTCGTCCGCAGTTCCTCCAGCTGGTGGATCGCCCCGGTCCGCAGGTATTCGTCGATCTTCGCGGCGATCGACGCGCCGACGTTCGGGATCGCCCGCAGGCCCGTCGCGTCCATGCCGTCGATCTCCCGGCCGTACCCGCCGACCGACCGGGCCGCCTTCTCGTAGACCCGCACCTTGAACGCGTCACCTCCGGTGATCGCGATCAGGTCGGCGTACTCCTGCAGCAGCCCGGCGACCTCCTCGTTGCACCGTCTCATCGCAGCACCCCCAGCCAGGCTGCGACGCGCCCCCGGGCCGTCTCCAGGTGCCGAGGTCCCGGCTCGGTGTGACCGAAGACCCTGCCAAGCATGCGCCATCAACACTCGAACCTGTATTCGACCTGGGGCGCATGGCGCTGACCGGCGACCACCTGTGGATCCCGTACGGGTGCGGATCGACAACCGCTACCTCTCCAGGTTCCTGCCGGATGTGACCGCGGCGGCTGACGGCTCGTTCGCCTTCACCGACGCTCCGCCCCAGGCGGTCAAGACCATCTATCGGCTCACTTGGGCGGGCGACGACGGGTCCCTGAAGGTGCGGGCCCAGCACCTGGTGCCGGTCGGAGAAGGGCGGTAGCCGCCCCGTCATCCGCCGGCACGGCGCCGCTTGCGGCCCGTTCGCCCGGGTGATTCGTACCGCCGGATCCGAGACATCGCGCCCTGTCCGCTCCCGCCGCGCGCCGACGATAATGGCGGCCATGACAGAAGCGGCGGCGCGGGCGGACGGGTGCGAACCCGGATCGTCCCCGCCGCGCCTTCTCCGGCCGCGGCTGCCCGTCCGGCTGCCGGTCCGGTTGCTCGCCCCGGCGTTCGGGCTGACCGTCCTGCTGCTGCTCGCGCCGGCCGCCGCCGCGTCGTCGGCGGTTCCGGCCTGGCCCGCCTGGACCCTGGTGGCCGCCGCCGGGGTGTCGTTCGCGGGAGCCGTGCTGACCGCCCGCCGCGCCCGCCCGGACGTACGGCCCCTGCCGGTGGCGTTCGTCGCGCTGCTCGCGGCGGTCACGGTCACGGCGGCCCTGGCCTACGGAACGGACGGATGGCAGACGCTGTTCTCCCTGCTCGCCGTGGCCGTGGCGCTCGTACTCCCGGTCCGCGCTGCGCCTCCGCTCGTCGCCGTCACGGCCGCGCTGGCCGCGATCCTCCCGGCGCACGGCGGCTCGTTGGCCGAGGCGCTGTGGGGCACGGCGCTGACCACGTTCCTCGCCGGGATCACGACGTACGGCTTCCGCCGGATGAGCGAGGTGATCGAGGAGCTCGGCCGGACCCGGGAGAAGCTCGCCGTCGCCGCCGTCTCGGCCGAGCGGCTGCGCTTCTCCCGCGACCTGCACGACCTGCTCGGCCACACGCTCTCGATGGTGGTCGTCAAGGCCGAGGCCGTACGGCGGCTCGCCCCGCGCGACACGGAGGCGGCCATGCGGCACGCCGCGGACATCGAGGCCATCGGGCGGCAGGCGCTGACCGAGGTGCGCGAGGCGGTCACGGGGTACCGGGACGCGAGCCTCGCCTTCGAACTGGACAGCGCCAGGGCGGCCCTGGCCGCGGCAGGCGTCGACTGTGTGGTGAAGGAGTCGGGGCCCGCGCTGTCGCGGGAGACCGACATGCTGCTGAGCTGGGTCGTCCGGGAGGGGATCACGAACGTCGTGCGGCACTCCGGCGCCCGGCGCTGCGTCATCACGCTGCGCCGCGACCGCGACCCGGTGCTGGTCGAGATCAGCGACGACGGAGCCGGTGGCGCCGCCGGCGACGAGGACGGCAGCGGCCTGCGCGGGCTGCGCGAGCGGCTGGCCGCGGCAGGTGGGCGGCTGAGCACCGCCCGCCTGCCGCGGGGGTTCGTCCTCACCGCCGAGATCCCGCACGCGGGCGTGGACGACGACGACACGGACAACGGCACGGAGGACGGCCCATGACCCGCGTACTCATCGCCGAGGACCAGACGATGATGCGCGACGCGCTCACGGTGCTCCTCGACCTGGAGGACGACTTCGAGGTCGTCGCGCAGGTCGCGACGGCGGACGAGATCGTGCCCGCGGCGCTGCGGGCCAAGCCCGACGTGGCCCTGCTCGACATCGAGATGCCCGGCGGCAGCGGGCTCGACGCGACCGCGGACCTGCGGGCCGCCCTCCCCGGATGCGTGGTGGTCATCGTCACGACGTTCGGCCGGCCCGGTTACCTGCGCCGGGCCCTGGACGCGGGCGCCCGCGGCTTCGTCGTCAAGGACCGGCCCGTCGGCGAACTGGCCCAGGCGATCAGGCGCGTGCTGGCCGGTGAGGTGGTGGTGGATCCGGCGCTGGCCACGGCCGCCCTCAGCGCCGGGCCGAACCCGCTGACCTCGCGTGAGCGCGACGTGCTGGCCGCCGCCGCCGACGGCTCCACCGCCGCCGACATCTCCCGGCGGCTCCACCTGTCGGAGAGCACCGTACGCAACCACCTGTCGGCGTGCATCACCAAGACCGGCACCCGCAACCGCATGGAGGCCGTCCGGGTCGCCCGCCACAACGGCTGGCTCTGAACCTCTGGACGCTCTCGTGCACTCCTTGACGGAGTGGACATTGCCCGGACGCCCTTCCTGACGTACGTTGACATCCCCGGTCACCATGCCGAACCCGCGGGGGTGGTCATGAGCACGTCCGGCACGACGGAGCCCGTCAACCTGTTCGACGCGGACCTGGTGCGCGATCCGTTCGGAGGCTACGCACGCCTGCGGGAGCAGGCCCCGATGGTGCGCGGCTCCTTCCCCGGCCTGAACTCCCCCGTCTGGCTCGTCACGCGGTACGACGACGTCAAGACCGTGCTGGGCGACCGCAGGTTCGTCAACAACCCCGCCAGCGTGCCGGGTGCGGACGTGCACAACATCCGCGAGGAGCTCATCGAGGCCCGCGGCATCCCGCGCGAGTACGCCGCGTACATCCTCGACAGCGTGCTCGACGCCGACGGCGACGACCACCTCCGGCTGCGCAGGCTGGTCTCCCGCGCCTTCACCGCCCGCCGGGTGGCGGAGCTGCGCCCCCGGGTCGAGGAGATCGCCGAGGATCTCCTCGGCCGGCTGCCCGGTCACGCCGTGGACGGCGTCGCCGACCTGATCGAGCATTTCGCCTATCCCCTGCCGATCACCGTCATCTGCGAGCTGGTCGGCATCCCCGAGGAGGACCGCCCGCGGTGGCGGGAATGGGGAAAGGGCCTGGTGTCACTCGAACCGGGGGCCGCGGCCGAGCCCTTGCGGCACATGGTGACCTACATCCACGAGCTCATCGCCCGCCGCCGGGCAGAGCCCGCAGGTGACCTGCTGACCGGCCTGATCCGCACGCACGACGAGGACGGCGACCGGCTGACCGACACCGAGCTGGTCACGATGGTCCTCACGCTCGTCCTCGCCGGGCACGAGACCACCGCCCATCTGATCGGCAACGGCACCGCCGCCCTGCTGACCCACCCGGGCCAGCTCGCCGCGCTGCGGGCCGACCCCGGACTGCTGCCGCGCGCCGTGCACGAGCTCATGCGCTGGTGCGGGCCCGTCCAGGGCACCCGGATCCGGTACGCGGCGGAGGACGTCGAGATCGGCGGCATGACGGTGCGCCGGGGCGAGCCGGTGATGGCGGTGCTGGTGTCGGCCAACTACGACCCCCGGCGGTTCGACGATCCCGACCGGCTCGACATCACCCGGGAGCCCGACGGGCACAAGGAGATCCACGTCGGCTTCGGTCACGGCCTGCACTACTGCCTGGGCGCGGCGCTGGCCCGGCAGGAGGGCGAGGTGGCCTTCGGTGCGCTCCTGCGCCGTTACCCCCGCCTCGAACTGGCCGTCGCGCCGGAGGACCTCGACCGCCAGTTCTTCCCCGTCTCCTGGCGCCTCGCCCACCTTCCCGTACGCCTTCACCACGAAGGACATCAGGCATAAATCTGACACAGGCGTGCTTTACTGCTCGCGGGCGGCATCTCTTAGGCCGCCCGCCTGCGGTGACGGCCTACAGATCATTCGAGTCGCAGGGTGCCGCCGAACAGGCCGTCGAAGCCGGCCGCGACCAGGCTCTCGCCCATCTCCCGCGCGGCCCTCATCGCGTCCTCGAACTCGAGCAGCCCGCGGAACGCCTCGCCGTACCTGCGCTGCTCCTCGACCGCGAGCCGGGGTAGCTGCGCCCGGCGGGGATCGAAGCGCATCGAGGAGCCGAGCCTGGTCGAGGGGCCGCCGGCCGCGCGCAGGCATCCGGCGAGGAAGTGCGGGTCGAGCCGCTCGGGATCGGTCCGGATGATCAGGAGCTGGGCGCCCAGCACCGCGCCGGACTCGGTCATCACACGCGGGACCGGGCCGCTTCCCGCGATCAGCGGCGCGACCACATCTGCGGCCTCGATGCGCACCTGGCCCGCCACGTCGGCCGTACGGCCGCTGGGCGCCCGGCCGAGCAGCAGGTCCTGGGCGGTGAGCATCGGCAGGTCGCCCTCGTCGGGCATTTTGAGCGGGCCCTGCATGATCGCCACCACGCCCGCGCGGGCGAGTTCGCCGAGCGTCGTCATCGGCAGCTCCCCGCGTCCGCCTGCCGCCAGCCTGGGCAGCCCGGCGCCGAGGCCGCGCAGCAGCGCCTCGGTCCGCTCCCGCACGGCCGCGTACCCCGCCGAGCCCGGTTGCTCCGGCGACACCACCCGATGGCCGGTGGTCAGGTCGACCTCCTCGTCGAGGAGATCGATGATCCGGACGCTGCCGCTGCCCGGCGGCAGCTCGGCGCCCTCGGCGAACGCCTGCCACGCCTTGTCCGCCAGGACGAGATCCTCACCCGCGTCGACCATCAGCACATCGGACGGCGGGCTGTCCCCCGGCGCCGGACGGCGCAGCACCCACAGGTCGGGCGCGCCGCTGGAGGCGGGAGCGGCTCCCGGAGAAAGCGTGATGACCGCCCGCACCGCCCCCGCGCGCAGCAGGTTGCCCCGGATCCGCCTGCCGGGGCGCCTGGCGGCCGCGGTGCCCGGCATCATGACGACCACCAGGCCGCCGGGTTTCACATGGGACAGGCAGTGCTGCGCCCAGGCCAGCTCCGACTCGCCGCGCGGCGGCAGGCCGTACTCCCATCGCGGGTCGCTGGTCAGTTCCTCGTAACCCCATCCGCGCTCGTTGAACGGCGGGTTGCAGACCACCACGTCGGCGAGTTCGCCGGGGAAGGCATCGGCCCGCAGCGAGTCACCGGCCGCGACGGTGCCCGCGACGTCCGCGAAGCGCAGGCAGATCCCGGCGAGACGCGCCGCGCTCTCGTTGAGCTCCTGACCCAGGACACGCGCGGCGCCGGAGGCGAGCAGCAGCGTGCCGATCCCGCAGGCGGGGTCGAGGACCGTCGCACCGGCCGTGCCGCCGAGCCTGGCCATCAGATCGGCCACGGGACGCGGCGTGGCCAGCAGCCTGCGCGAGTGCAGTTCGACGTAGCGGTCGCAGATGCCCCGGAAGGCCGCCGCCGGGCCCTCGGCCTCGCCCACCTCGGCGATGGCCCTGACCAGATCGGCGTCCACGGCGACCCCGGCGGGCGGGGGCTCGGGTAGCCGCTTGAGCAGGGCGTCGTCGTCCGGGTTCCGCCGGCTCTCCGGATCCTCCCGCACGGACAGCAGCAGCGTTCCCGCGTAGGCGACGGCGTCGCCCAGCCGGATGTCGTCGGTGCTGGCCCGCAGCCGCTGCCAGAGCCGCTCGACCGGTGCGACCTCGACGTACCGGCCGTGGCGGCGCAGCCACGCCTCGATGTCCGCCAGTGAGAAGGCCGGGCTGCTCGCCGTGCCCCCGACCGGCTGCGGGAAGTCCTCGAACCGCTTGCGCCAGTTGCTCACCGCGGCCCTGCCGACGTCGGCGAGCCGCGCGATGTCGGCCGCGTTGACCGTTACGTCCTCACGACTCATCGTCGTTCCTCCGGGACCCCGCCCGCCGGAACCCCGCGCTCGTCCCCATGCTGACCATCACGTATGAACCCCCCGAAATCGTCCAGGCTCACCAGCATGCCTGGTTCACACCAATCTTGATGGGTGCAGCCAGCTCAGCCAATCGGTCCCCCACCCTAGCTGAGGGCCGGTCCGCTGGCCCAGATTCGGACAGCTTTATTTGTTTAGCCAGTTCACAAAGCAGATCCCCATGTCCTTGTTACGCTGCCATGTCCGGAAACGCTCCGAGCGGCACGCGGAAGGATCGGCCCATGGCACCGACGCAGCTCTACCAGGCGGTTCTGCGAGACCCCGGCCGGCCGATCTGGGTGCGGTTGCACCGGGTCTTCTCCACCTGGGCGCAGACCAAGGGCTTCCCGCCACCGGACGCCGGGAGGCCGCGGGTCGAGCACGAACACGCGGGCGCACGCCTGGTGATGGAGCGGCGCGCCGAGTGCGGGCGGTACGTCCTCGAGGAACCCCTGGACGGCGGACGACTGCGTACCAGAGCGGTCTTCCTCGACGGCGCTCCCGGCTGGGTTCAGATCACGGTCGAGCAGGAGGGGAACGCGCGGCGGAACGCCCGGGCCCCCGGCTTCGTCCCCGCCTACCTGCGCACCGCGCGCATCACCGACGGCGGGATCCATCTGGTGGACCGCGCGGAGGTGCTGGCGGAGGACGAGGTGCACCGCTTCCTGCGGGTCCTGACCGAGCCCCGGCGCCAGGTTCCCGTGGTGGTGGTGTCCCCCGGCCACCGCGACGAGAACACCGCCCGGGCTGATCGGCTGGCGGAGGCGACGGCCGGGGCAGGAGTGGTCGTCCGGCTCGCGGACAGGCGCACCGAGAACCTCTTCAACCGTTTGATGGGGGACGAACTGAGCGTGTACGGCGGGGCGATCCGCACCTACGCCGCTCCCTTCGACCCGGCCACCGAGCGCAGCCCCTACCGGCATCCGCCGATGCGACCCGCCAAGTTACGGGAGGAGGGCGCGCTCGAGACGATCGCCGACGGCGTGATCGGCCGTGCGTCCGCGGCAGAGCCGCACCCCGAGGTCCGTCAGTCCCTGCCCGTCGTGCTGCGGGTCCTTGCGGGCCGTGCGGAGGTCGTGGCACTGGAGGGGGCGATGACGCCGCCTCCCGCGCCCGTCGATCCCGCGCGGGAGGAGCTGCGGCGGAAGATGATGGCGCTGACCGTCCGCCCGGCACCCCCGTCGCCCCCGAGGTCCCCCGCGCCCCCTGCGGCGCCGCCGGGCGCGGCCGAGCCCGAACCGGTGCCCGGGCCCGCGCCGGAGCCGGTCGCCGTGGTCGACGAGTCGCCGGACCCCGATGTCGCGCACCAGGTGGCCGAGATGGTCGTCAAGGCCATGCGCCAGGAGCTGGACACCGCGCTCGGCCTGGCCGCGGGCGCCGACACCAGCCGCGACGTGCTGCGTGAGGTCCGCACCCTGGGCCTGCACCTGGCCGGGCTGCGCGAACTGATCGTCCCCGCCGCGCCCGCCGGGAGCGAGGACGACCTGCGCGTCGCACACGAGCTGCTGCGGGAGGAGTACGCCGAAACCGTCACCGCCGCCCGCGTGCTGGAGGAACGGGTCCGTTGGCTGGAGCGCACCCTCGCCGAGTCGGGTCATCCCGTCTACGGCATCGCGACGCCCGGCGAGCCCTTCACCCCCGCGAGCCTCGCCGAGACCCTGGTCGAGGCCCGTTCCCGGCTGGCCCACCTCGTCGTCGGCCAGACCGACAACGCCGCGGTCCGGCTCGATCACGCCGACCCGATGCTCAGCCGTACGTGGGCGGCCAAGGCGTGGGACGCGCTGCTCGCGCTGGACGACTTCGCCCGCGCACGCTCCTCCGGCGAGTTCGCCGGCGGCTTCTACGACTGGTGCGCGGACGGCTCCGGCGGCCGGCGCGTGATCCCGCCCGGGATGCTCGCCATGCGCGAATCGGCGTCGGTCACCAACAGCGCCAAGTTCAGTCAGCCGCGCACCTTCCCCGTCCCGGCCGAGGTCCATCCCAGCGGGAAGATCGTCATGGAGGCCCACGTCAAGCTGCGCGCCGTGGGCTACCCGGCACCGCGGATGTACTTCCACGACGACTCGGGCGGCGTGACCGGCAAGATCTATGTCGGCTACCTCGGCGACCATCTGCCGAACACCCGCACCAATTGAACGCACCGCCAATCGTCCGCCTGAGCGGAGACCTTCGTGCCGTCGCCGCGAGCGAGCAGACGGCGAGCCTGCGCGGAGAACTGGACGCCCGCTGGAGCATCGTGGAGACGTCCTTCGCCACACCGATATAGGCGTCAGCCTGATGAACGAGGGCGTCGCCGTCGACCTGGACAGCCCGCGGATCACCGACAAGCTGCGGCGCCGTCCCGTTACCGGAGTCACCGAGGCGATGATCGGTTTCCAGCACGGCCGGTGCCTGATCTGCCGAGAGCCTGTCGTCCCGGGCAGCGACGTGATCGCGGTGGACCACGTGTTCCCCTTCTCGCTGATGGAGCGGTTTCCCCTGACGGCCGACCTCGACGCCGTATGGAACCTGGTCCCCGCGCATGCCGGGTGCAATCTCGGAAGGTGGCAGGGCTTCATCCGGTACGTGCTGTCCCAGATCCAGAGCGCGCGTCAGGCGGACGGGCCGGGGATGCCCTGACCGGCGATCAGCGGTTCGAGGGTGAGACCGTCGTGTTCGCGCTGGATGGAGCGCATGCGCCACTGGTCGCTGAACACGGCGAGCAGGGCCTGGTCGCGGCTGCGGGTGAGCACCTCCGCGCCGCGCTGGCGCCGGAGCACCTCCGCCGACTCGGCGTCGGTGCGGAGGGCGAGCGTGTACTCCAGCCGGTCGAGGACGATCTCCGCGCCGAACTCGGTGGCCAGGCGGTGCTGCACGACCTCGAACTGCATGGGCCCGACCGCGGCCAGCACGGGGGCCTGGTCGCCGCGCAGGTCGGAGCGGAGCACCTGGATCACGCCCTCGCCGTCGAGCTGGTCGATGCCGCGGCGGAACTGCTTGGCCTTGGCGGTGCTGCGGGAACGGGCGACGGCGAAGTGCTCGGGGGCGAAGCTGGGGATGGGCGGGAACTCCACCGGCTTCCCCTCGTAGAGGGTGTCCCCCGGCCGCAGCGCGGTGGCGTTCACCAGCCCGACGACGTCTCCCGGATACGCCTCGTCGATGGTCGCGCGTTCCTGGCCGAACACCGACTGGGCGTACTTGGTGGCGAAGGGGCGGCCGGTGGCGGCGTGGGTGAGCACCATGCCGCGCTCGAACCGGCCGGAGCAGACGCGGACGAACGCGATGCGGTCGCGGTGGGCGGGGTCCATGTTGGCCTGCACCTTGAAGACCAGGCCGGAGAACGGCGCGTCCAGCGGCCGGGCCGCGGCCTCGACGTCGAGCCGGGGCGCGGGGGCGGGGGCCAGGTCGACGAGCACGTCCAGCAGCCGCGCCACGCCGAAGTTGGACAGCGCCGCGCCGAACAGCACCGGCGTGGACTCGTGCGCCTCGAACGCCTTCTGGTCGTGCTCGGCGCCGATGGCGGCGAGCAGGTCGGCTTCCTCCCCCGCGCGGGTCCAGTCGGCGCCGAGCTCGGCGACGGCCTGCTCGGGGGTCAGCTCGGTCTCCAGCGCCTTGGTGGCGCCGCCGGGCGTGCGGGTGTAGCGGACGATGCGGTCCTCCAGGCGGTCGACCACACCGTGGAAGTTCCCCGCGGCGCCGATCGGCCAGGTCACCGGCGTGGGACGCAGGCCGGTGCGCTCCTCGATCTCGTCGAGCAGTTCCAGCGGCTCCTGGCCCGGCCGGTCCCACTTGTTAACGAACGTGATGACCGGGATGCGGCGGTGGCGGCAGACCTCGAACAGCTTCATGGTCTGCGGCTCCATGCCCTTGGCCGCGTCGAGCAGCATGACCGCGCAGTCGACGGCGGCCAGCACGCGATAGGTGTCCTCGGAGAAGTCCGCGTGGCCCGGCGTGTCGACCAGGTTGAACACGTGGTCGCGGTAGTCGAAACGCAGCGCGGCCGAGGTGATGGAGATGCCGCGGGCCCGCTCCATCTCCATCCAGTCGGACGTCACGCCCCGCCGGCCGGCCTTGCCGTGCACGGCTCCCGCCTGGCTGATCGCCGAGGCGTGCAGGGCGAGCGCCTCGGTCATCGTGGACTTTCCGGCGTCCGGGTGGCTGATCACCGCGAACGTGCGGCGGCGCGCCGCCTCACCCGTGACGGCGCTCATCGCCGGACCCCCGAAACGTGGATCCCCGAGACGCGGGTCGTCGTGGTGCGGTCGTGGTGCGTGCAGGCCATCCGGGCTCCCAAACAGCGGTGGACGGTTGAGGTTACCGCGCCGGGCGCCGCGCTCCGGAATCGGCGCCGCCCGGTGCGGTCCTCACCGCGCACGCGGGAACTACAGGCGCTCGATGATCGTGACGTTGGCCTGGCCGCCGCCCTCGCACATGGTCTGCAGGCCGTATCGGCCGCCGGTGCGCTCGAGCTCGTGCAGCATGGTGGTCATCAGCCGGGCGCCGGTCGCGCCGAGCGGGTGGCCGAGCGCGATCGCGCCGCCGTTGGGGTTGACCCGGGCGGGGTCGGCGCCCGTCTCCTTGAGCCAGGCCAGCACGACCGACGCGAACGCCTCGTTGATCTCGACGACGTCCATGTCGCCGATCGACATGCCGGTCTTCTTCAGCGCGTACGCCGTGGCGGGGATCGGCGCGGACAGCATGCGGATGGGGTCCTCGCCGCGGGCCGACAGGTGGTGAATCCGGGCCCTGGGCCGCAGGCCGTGCGCCTTGACGGCGGCCTCGGAGGCGATGAGCAGGGCGGCCGCGCCGTCGGAGATCTGCGAGGCGACGGCGGCGGTCAGCCGCCCGCCCTCCTCCAGGGTCTTCAGGCCGGCCATCTTCTCCGGCGTGGTGTCCCGGCGGGGGCCCTCGTCGGCGGTGACGCCCTCGAGCGGGGCGATCTCGCGGGCGAAGCGGCCCTCGTCGGTCGCCCGGATGGCCCGCTGGTGCGACTCGAAGGCGAACGCCTCCATGTCCTCCCGGGAGATGTCCCAGTCCCTGGCGATCATCTCGGCGCCCCGGAACTGCGACACGTCCTGCTTGCCGTACCGGGCCTGCCAGCCGCGCGAGCCGACGTACGGGCCCTCGGTGAGGCCGAGGGAGTCGGCGGCGCCGCGCGAGGCGAAGGCGATCGGGATCTGGGACATGTTCTGCACGCCGCCGGCGACGACGAGGTCGCTGGTGCCGGACATCACGGCCTGCGCGGCGAAATGGACGGCCTGCTGGGAGGATCCGCACTGCCGGTCGACGGTCACGCCCGGCACCTCCTCGGGCAGCCCGGCGGCCAGCCAGCAGGTGCGGGCGATGTCGCCGGCCTGCGGGCCCACCGTGTCCAGGCAGCCGAAGACCACGTCCTCCACCGCGGCCGGGTCCACCCCGGAGCGCTTCACGAGCTCGATCAGCGCGTGCGCGCCGAGGTCGGCGGGGTGGACGCCGGAAAGGCCTCCGTTCCGCCTGCCCACGGGGGTGCGCACCGCCTCGACGATGTATGCCTCCGCCATCGCACAACTCCTCAGGTTGTTGTCAGGATCCCTTCCAGGACCATCGCTATGTACTGCCTGGCGATCTCTTCGGCCGGCAGCCTGCCGTCACCGCGGTACCAGCTCGCGGCCAGCCACACGGTGTCGCGGATGAAGCGGTAGATGAGGCCCGTGTCGAGGTCGGCACGGAAGACGCCGTCGGTGACCCCGCGGTCCAGCACCGTCAGCCACATCTCGCGGAAGCGCCGCTGCGACTCCGTCAGGTAGGAGAAGCGCGGGCTCGACGCGAGGTGCTTGGACTCGTTCTGGTAGATCACGACGGCCGGGCGGTGCCGGTGGATCGTGCGGAACGACTCCACGATCAGCGCCTCGAAGGTCTCCCGTGCGCCGAGACCGGAGCCGGTCACCTTGTCGTACGCCGCCCACAGCTCGGTGAGGAACGCGGAGAGGATCTCGTCGACCATCGACTCCTTGGAGTCGAAGTGGTAGTAGAGGCTGCCGCCCAGCATGTCGGCGGCCTCCGCCACCTCGCGGACCGTCGTGGCCGCGTAGCCCCGGGACGCGAACACCTCGGCCGCGGTGGCCAGCAGCTCGGCCCGCCGCTCGGCGCGGGCGGCCGCGGTGCTCTCTGCGTCTCTGCGTCGTGGGCTCATGGGTAGTCGACCTCTCAGGGGTGCTGGCTGGAGACCGAGACGACCTCTCCGGTCATGTAGGAGGAGTAGCCGCTCGCGAGGAAGACGATAACGTTGGCGACTTCCCATGGTTCCGCGTGGCGGCCGAAGGCCTCCTTCCTGGTCAGCTCGGCCAGCAGCTCGTCGGTCGTGACCTTGGCCAGGTGGGGGTGCATGGCCAGCGAGGGCGCGACGGCGTTGATCCGCACGCCGTACGGCGCGGCCTCGATCGCCGCGCACCTGGTCAGCGCCATGACGCCGGCCTTGGCCGCCGCGTAGTGCGCCTGGCCCTCCTGCGCCCGCCAGCCGATCACAGAGGCGTTGTTGACGATCACGCCACGGCCCCTCGGCTGCATGCGCGTCAGCGCGGCACGGGTGCACCGCATGGTGCCGGTCAGCGTGACGTCGAGCACCCGGCCCCACTGCTCGTCGGTCATCTCGACGAGCGTCGCCGTGCCGCCGAGCCCGGCGTTGTTGACGACGACGTCGACCGGCCCGAAGCGCTCCTCCGCCTTGGTGAACAGGCGCTGGACCTGCTCCTCGGAGGTGACGTCGCAGGGCACGGCGGTCACCGAGTCCGCGCCGAACTCCTCGCGCAGCACGGCCAGGCTCTCGCCGAGCCTGCGCTCGTGGGCGTCGCTGACGACCACCCGCGCGCCCTCCTCCAGCATGCGCCGGGCGCAGGCGCCCCCGATGCCGGTGCCGGCCGCGGCGGTCACCACGGCCACCCGATCGCGCAGCAGACCGTGACCGGTCACGTAGGTCGGCATGCCCTCTACCCTTCACGGACCCGAAGGGCCCTCTCCTCGCCGTGCGTCTCGTGGTTTACTCTACCAAATAGTTGTTAGAAAAAATCGAGGGTCCCATGACGTGGAGGTTCTCATGACGGAGGATTCCGAGAAGGGTCCTGCGGAGGTCGTCCGCTACGAGCGTCGCGGCCCCGTGGCGGTGGTCACCATGAACCGCCCGGAGTACCGCAACGCGCAGAACTCGGCGATGACGTACGCGCTGGACGAGGCCTTCTACCAGGCCGTGACCGACGACGAGGTCAAGGTGATCGTCCTGGCCGGAGAGGGCAGGCACTTCTCGGCCGGGCACGACATCGGCACGCCCGGCAGGGACGCCCACGTCTCGTTCGAGCGCAGGGCGAGCCTGTGGTGGGACCACGTCGGCAAGGAGGGCGCCGAGAGCCGCTTCGCGCGGGAGTCGGAGGTCTACCTGGGCATGTGCCGGCGGTGGCGGGAGATTCCCAAGCCGACGATCGCCATGGTGCAGGGCGCGTGCATCGCGGGCGGGCTCATGCTCGCCTGGGTCTGCGACCTGATCGTCGCCTCCGACGACGCGTTCTTCGCCGACCCCGTCGTACGGATGGGCATCCCGGGAGTGGAGTACTTCGCCCACCCCTGGGCGATGCCGCCCAGGATCGCCAAGGAGTTCCTGTTCACCGGCGACCGGATGCCCGCCCGGCGGGCGTACGAGGTGGGCATGGTCAACCGGGTCGTGCCGCGCGAGGACCTGGAGACGGAGACCCTCGCGCTGGCCGAGAAGATCGCGGCGATGCCGCGGATGGGCCTGGCGCTGACCAAGAAGGCGGTCAACCAGGCCGAGGACCTGCAGGGCATGCACGCCGGGATGGACTCGGTCTTCGGCCTGCACCACCTCGCCCACGCCCACAACGCCGAGACCTCGGCCGACTCCCTGGCCGGGATGGACCCCAAGAGCATGAAGGCGGCCGCCGATGGATCTTGACCTGTCGTCGGTGGAGCCGTTCCGGGCGGAGGTGCGCGCCTGGCTCCGCGAGCACGTGCCCGCCGCTCCCCTGCCGTCCCTGGAGATCGAGGAGGGCTTCGCCGCCCACCGCGCCTGGGAGCGCGAGCTGCACGAGGCCCGCCTGTCGGTGGTGTCGTGGCCCGAGGAGTACGGCGGCCGGAACGCCACCCCGCTGGAGTGGCTGGTCTTCGAGGAGGAGTACTACGCGGCCGGCGGACCGGGACGGGTCAGCCAGAACGGCATCAACCTGCTCGCGCCCACGCTGTTCCAGCACGGCACGCCCGAGCAGCTCGCCCGCGTCCTGCCGTCGATGGCCTCCGGCGAGGTGATCTGGGCGCAGGCGTGGTCGGAGCCCGGGGCGGGCAGCGACCTGGCGTCCCTGCGCGCGACCGCGACCCGGACCGACGGCGGCTGGCTGCTCAACGGCCAGAAGACGTGGAGCTCGCGGGCCGCGTTCGCCGACTGGGGCTTCGGGCCGTTCCGCTCCGACCCCGAGGCCGAGCGGCACCGGGGGCTGACCTACCTGATGTTCCCGCTCGACGCCGAGGGGATCACCCGCAGGCCGATCGGCCGCATCGACGGCAAGCCGGCCTTCGCCGAGCTGTTCTTCGACGACGTGTTCGTCCCCGACCGCGACGTGATCGGCGAGCCCGGCTCGGGGTGGAAGGTCGCGATGAGCACCACCGGCAACGAGCGCGGGCTCACGCTGCGCAGTCCCGGCCGGTTCCTGGCCGCCGCCGACCGCCTCGTGGAGCTGTGGCGCGAGCACGGCGACCCCGCCGACACCGCGATGCGCGACCGGGTGGCCGACGCGTGGATCAAGGCGCGGGCCTACCGGCTCAAGGGCTTCGAGACGATCTCCCGCACGGAGGACGTCGGCGCCGAGTCGAGCGTCAACAAGATCTTCTGGTCGGAGCTGGACGTGGCGCTGCACGAGACGGCCCTCGACCTGCTCGGCCCGGACGGCGAGCTGGCGGGCGAGTGGCTGGAGGGCTACGTCTTCTCCCTGGCCGGCCCGATCTACGCCGGGACCAACGAGATCCAGCGCAACGTGATCGCCGAGCGCGTGCTCGGCCTGCCGAAGGCGGGAAGCCGATGAGATTCGTCCTCGACGCCGAGCAGCGGCTGTTCGGCGAGACCCTCGGCAAGCTGCTCACCGAGGCGGCCGTGCCGGGCGTGGTGCGCGACTGGGCCACCGGACGGCGCGAGCGCGGCCTCGCGCTGTGGCGTTCGCTGGCCGACGCGGGGGTGTTCGCGGTCGCCGTGCCCGAGTCGGCCGGAGGGGCCGGGCCGCTGCCGGTCGAGCTGGTGACCGCGTTCCACGAGCTCGGCAGGCACGGCGCGCCCGGGCCGTACGCCGAGGCCGTGGCCGCCGCCGTGCTGCTCGACCGGCTGGGCGACGAGGCGATCGCGGGCCGGTGGCTGCCCGCGATCGCCGAGGGCACCGCCCTCGTCACGCTCGCGCTGCCCCCGGCCGTGCCGTACGCGCTGGACGCCGACGCCGCCGGCCTGGCCCTGCTGGTGGACGGCGGGCGGCTGTGCGCCGCCGTCCCCGGCGGGGTGCGCGCGTCGCTCGACCCCGCCCGGCGGCTGTTCCCCGTCACGCCGGGCGAGGTGCTCGCCGAGGGACCGCGGGTCGCCGCGGCCGCCGCCGAGGCCTACGACATGGGCGTGCTCGCGTGCGCCGCGCAGCTCGTGGGCACGGGACGCCGCCTGCTGGAGGTGTCGGTGGACTACGCGAGGACCCGGCGGCAGTTCGGCCGGCCGATCGGCGAGTTCCAGGCGGTCAAGCACCACCTGGCCGACGCCCTGGTCGGGCTGGAGTACGCCCGGCCGCTGGTGCACGGCGCCGCCCTGGCGTACGGGACGCCGGACTTCGCCCGGGACGTGTCGGCGGCCAAGGCCGCGGCGGCCGAGGCGGCGTACGCGGCGGCGAAGATCGCCCTGCAGGTGCACGGCGCGATCGGATATACGGACGAGTACGACCCCAGCCTGCTGATCCGCAGGGCCCGCGCCCTGTACACGGCGTGGGGTTCGCCGTCGGACCACCGGGCCCGGGTGGTCGCCTCACTCGCCGGTTGACTCGTAACGGCGCAGCTCCCACGGGTCGTGGGCGGAGAAGACCTCGACCTCGCCCGCGTGGTCGCGGACGAGCGCGCGCAGGCGGTCGCGGTTGCGCAGCCGCAGCTCCGCGTCGACCTGGGAGCCGGTCTGCACGAGGTCGAGCAGCGGGTGCGGTTCCGGCTCCCCCGCCCGCAGCTCGCCGTGGTAGAAGTACGCGTCGCCCGCGTGCAGCAGCCACCGGTCACCGGCACGGACGGCCACCGCCGCGTGCCCGGCGGTGTGCCCGCCGAGCGGCACCAGCAGGAAGTCCGGCGGCAGCCCGTGCGGCCGCCGCACGCCGCCGAAGCCGAACCACTCCTCGCCCACGCCGGACTCGTACGTCACCCAGCGGGGGCGGTGGGCCCAGTGCGCCGGCCGGTAGCGCCTGCTGGGGGCCTCCGCCACGGCGGCGGCCAGTTCCTCCTCCATGACGTGCACCCGGGCGTCCGGGAAGTCCGGCAGGCCGCCGGAGTGATCGACGTCGAGGTGGGTCAGCAGGATGTGCCGCACGTCGGCGGGCGCGTGACCGAGCCGCTCGACCTGGCGCACCGCGGTCTCTGCCGGGTCGAGCACCGGCTCGACCATCTCCGTCCAGTCCGCGGCGAGCGAGCCCGCCGGGTCGCGTACGTCGCCGAGCCCGAGCCCGGTCTCCACGAGCACCAGGCCGTCGCGGGCGGTCTCGACGAGCAGGCAGTGGCTGACCGCGTGCGCGGGAGCCTGACCGGCGTCGATGGGCTCGATCTTCCGCATCGAGCCGCAGTTGAGGTGGTGGACCTTCATTCGGAGCCCTTTCGCCGGGCGGCGTCGGCGACCAGTCCGCCGATCCGTCGCGTGACCGAGTGGATGACGCCGGTGTCGCGGCGCACGCGGGCGAGCAGGAGCGCTCCCTGCAGCGAGGACAGCACCAGGTCGGCGAGCGCCTCGGCCTCGTCCACATCGTGCGCCCGCAGATAGCCGGCCAGGCCGCTCAGCCAGGAGGCGTACGCCGCGTCGCAGGCCGACCGGATGGGTTCGCTGCCGCCGGCGGCCTCCAGGGCGACCGTGGCCACCGGGCAGCCCTCCTCGAACCCCGACTCCTCCAGGTTGCGGGCGAGCAGGTCGCCGATCCGGGCGACGGCCTCGGCGGGACCGGGGGCGGCTGCCACGGCGGCGGCGATCCGCTCGCCGAGCTCGCCGCCCGCCACCGCCACCGCCTCGGCGGCCAGTTGTTCCTTGCCCTCGGGGAAGTGGAAGTACAGCGAGCCCTTGGGCGCCCGGCTCTCCGCCAGCACCTGGTTGAGGCCGGTGGCGTTGTAGCCCTGCCGCTGGAAGAGCCCGGCGGCGGTGCGCAGGACGCGCTCGCGCGTGTCGTTCCTTCGCGTCATGCCGCCAGACTAGACCGGTCTACATAGTTTCGGCAAGGTTCCCGCTGAGAGCGCGCACGACCTCGGCGGCCTGCGTGACGATGGAGTCGATCAGCTCCTCACACGTGGGCAGGTCGTCGATGAGCGCGACGACCTGGCCGGACGCCATCACGCCGAGGTCCGGGCGGCCGTCCACCATGGCGGCCTTCAGCAGCATCGGGGTGTTGGCCGCCATCAGCACCTGCGACCAGCTCAGCTCCTTGCCGTGTTTCATGGCCAGGCCGTCGCGGATCATGCACGGCCATGACATCCCGGAGATCCTCCGGAAGCGCGCCGCGTTGCGCACCGCGCGGACCAGTCCGGACACCTTCCCCGACCGCTCCAGGCCGTCCACCAGGTCGGTGCGCAGCACGCGGTGCGGCATGCCGTCCACCTGCCGGGTGACCACGGTCTCGGACATGCCGAGGTAGGTCTTCTTGACCGCGTCGGGGACCGAGCTGTCCGAGGTCAGCAGGAACCGGGTGCCCATGGCCACCCCCGCCGCGCCGTACGCGAGGGCGGCGGCCAGGCCGCGCCCGTCGAAGAAGCCGCCGGCGGCGATCACCGGGATGTCGACGGCGTCCACGACCTGCGGCAGCAGCAGCGTCGTGGCGACCGCGCCGGTGTGACCGCCGCCCTCGCCGCCCTGCACCAGAACGGCGTCGGCGCCCCACGCGGCGACCTTCTCCGCGTGCCGCCGCGCGCCGACCGACGGGATCACCACGATCCCGGCGTCCTTCAGCTTGGCGATCAGCTCCTGACGCGGAGCGAGCGCGAACGAGGCCACCTTCACCCGGTTCCTGATCAGCAGGTCGACCCGCTCGCCCGCGTCGCCGGCGTCGGCGCGCAGGTTCACCCCGAACGGCGCGTCGGTGCGCGAGCGCACCTCCTCGATGGCGGCGGCGAGCTGGGCCACGGTCATCGTGGCCGAGGCGAGGACGCCGAGGCCGCCCGCGTTCGCCACCGCCGACACCAGCCGAGGGCCCGCCACCCAGCCCATGCCAGTCTGCACGACCGGGTGGCGCACGCCGGTCAGTCGCGTGAGCGGGGTGTCCAGTTTCGGCCCGATCACGCCTTCACCTCCCGGTAGCGCAGTCCCTTCGGGTCGAGCACCTCGCGGATGACGCGCAGCTCCTCGCCGGTGGGCTGACGGGTCTCCGGCACATCGCCGTCGATCGTCAGGTCGAACCCGGTGGCGGCCCTCACCTGCCCGACCTCGACGCCAGGATGCACCGAGACCAGCCGCATCGACCCGTCGGGGGTGCCGAAGTCGAACACGGCGAGGTCGGTCACCACCCGCCGCAGGTCGTGGAAGCGGGCGGCCCGCGGGCCCAGCCCGGCCGCGCGGTCGTGGCCGACGCCGCTGACCACGTCCACCTCCGGCACGAAGACGCGGGTGGACTGCTTGGGGATCCAGTAGCTGGTCGGGTTGCAGATCGTGTTGCCGGGGGCCCCTCGGACACCGAGGAGCTGCGACTTCGGCCGAGCCCAGTCGCCGATCGCCGAGATGTTCGTGTTGCCCTGCCTGTCGATCTGGGAGGCGCCCATCATCACGTGCCTGCGCCCGTTCTGCACCAGCCACAGATGCTCGCGGAACGGCAGCCACCCCTCGACCGCCCCGGCCGGCGCGCCGAACGGCACCGCCTCCGCGGTCAGCAGCGCGCCGCCGTCCGTGGTCAGCAGGCCGGGCTCGAACGTCAGCCGCGCCAGCCGGGCGCCCAGGATCGAGCAGGTGCCCATCGCCGCCGCCAGGATCTCGCCGTCGCCGCGCCACGCCTCCGCGCAGGCCACGACGCAGATCTCCGCCCGGGTCGCGCTCATCGCCCCTCCTCACGCCACTGCTGCACGGTCTCCTGGTAGGCCGCCTCGTCGCCGGTCAGGAAGCGGTCCGCGAACGCCGCCCACGCCTCCGGGTCGGCCGCCGAGGCGGCGTAGTGCCGCTGGAACATCTCGTCCCGCCCCTGCCCCGAATCGGTGAAGTGGCCGCCGCCGGGGGTCTCGACCACACCGGTCACGTGCATGCGGCTGACCAGCAGTGTCTGCGGCGGTCCGCCCAGCTCGCCCGCCTCGACCAGCCGGTCGCAGGACATGAAGCACCGCCCGGACGCCTTGGCGAACAGGTCGTCCATGTACGGATCGGGGCCGAGGTAGCGGCCGTTGCCCCGGGTGTCGGCCACGTCCATGTGCACGAGCGCCACGTCCATCGTGAGCGCGGGCACCGCGACGAGTTCCTCCCCGTCGTCGTACGGCGAGCGGACCGTGCGCAGGGCGGGGTTCATCCGCATCACGTCCGAGCCGAGCCCGGCCCGCGTCGGCAGGAACGGCAGCCGGTGCGCCGCCGCGAGCAGGCCGAACATGAACATGCCCTCGTCGTACTCGGTGAAGTCGACGGCCCCGCGCTGCCGGGCCGCCCGGAAGTGCGGTTCGAGGGCGATCGAGTCGAGCGTCACGAACGGGGCGACGACCCTGCGCACCTTGCCCGCCGCGCAGAGCAGGCCCACGTCCGGCCCGCCGTACGCCACGATCGTCAGGTCCGTCAGCGAGGACCGGTAGATGGCCCGGACCAGCGCCATCGGCTTGCGCCGGGAGCCCCAGCCGCCGATGCCGATCGTCATGCCGCTCTCCAGCGAGCCGACGATCTCCTCGATCGAGGTGACGACGCCCATCACCGGCCTCCTTCCGCGACGAAGGCGTCCCGGTGCCGGTCGCCGGCGCCCATGAGGTTGAGTTCGAACGTGAAGCCCTGCTCGAACCGGTAGCTGCGCTTGACGTCGACCGGGTCGATGCCGTTGAGGGACTCCTTGGCCCGCCGGATGACGTACGGGTCCTTGGCGGCGATCTGGGCCGCCACCTCCAGCGCCGCGTCGCGCAGGCGCTCGGGCGGCACGACCTCCAGCACGGAGCCGAACGCGTGCAGTTCGGCGGCGGTGACGTTGCGGCACGTGTAGACCATCGCGCGCATCAGGTGCTGGGGCACCAGCCGCGCGAGGTGGGTGGCCGCGCCGAGCGCGCCCCGCTCCACCTCCGGCAGGCCGAAGTAGGCGTCGTCGGAGGCGACCACGACGTCTGCGTTGCCGGCCAGGCCGACCCCGCCGCCAAGGCAGAAGCCGTGCACCGCCGCGATCACGGGCACCTCGCACTCGTAGACCGCCGCGAACGCCGCGTAGCAGCCGCGGTTGGCGCCCACCAGCGCGTCGAACCCGGTGGTCGCCTGCATCTCCTTGATGTCCACACCGGCGTTGAACCCGCGGCCCTCGGCCCGCAGCACCACGACGCGGGTCTCCGGCTCGCGACCGGCCTCCCGTACGGCGTCGGCCAGGTCGAACCATCCGCGTACGGTCAGCGCGTTGACCGGCGGGGCGTCCACCACGACCTCGGCGACGCCCTCGCCGTTACGGCTGGTCGAGATTCCCATGCGGCACCTTTCCATCTAACATTTGTTAGAAAGTACGCTAGCAGAGCGGATCGCCCCAGGCGATGCCCCATGTCCGATTGGAGAGACCGAGATGATCTGCAGGGACCGAGTCGTCATCGTGACCGGCGCGGGGCGCGGCCTCGGCCGGGCGCACGCGCTGGAGTTCGCCCGCCAGGGCGCGAAGGTCGTCGTCAACGACCTCGGGGTGAGCCTGTCCGGCGAGGGCGGATCGGACGCCGGATCAGGGGGTCCCGCTCAGGATGTGGTCGAGGAGATCCGCGCGCTGGGCGGCGAGGCGGTGGCCGACCGGTCCGACATCGCCACCGACCAGGGCGCGCGGCGGCTGGTGGCGACCGCGGTCGAGCACTTCGGCCGCCTCGACGTGCTGGTCAACAACGCCGGGTTCCTGCGCGACCGCATGCTGGTCAACCTGTCGGAGGAGGAGTGGGACGCGGTGATCCGCGTGCACCTGAAGGGCCACTTCCTGCCGCTCAAGCATGCCGGGCTGCACTGGCGGGCCGAGTCGAAGGCCGGTCGGCCGGTGGACGCGCGGGTGGTCAACACCTCGTCGGGCGCGGGCCTGCTCGGCAGCGTGGGGCAGGGCAACTACTCCGCCGCCAAGGCAGGCATCGTCGGCCTGACCCTGGTCGCGGCGGCCGAGCTCGGCCGCTACGGCGTGACCGTCAACGCCATCGCCCCGGCCGCCCGCACGCGGATGACCGAGCAGGTCTTCGCGGCGACGATGGCCGCTCCCGAGGAGGGCGCGTTCGACGCCATGGCCCCGGAGAACGTCTCCCCGCTGGTGGTCTGGCTCGGCTCGGCCGAGTCGAAGGACGTCACCGGCCGGGTCTTCGAGGTCGAGGGCGGCCGGATCTGCGTCATGGAGGGCTTCCGGCACGGCCCGGCCGCCGACAGGGGCGCCCGCTGGGACCCCGCCGGGATCGGGCCCGAGGTGGCCAAGCTGCTCGGCCGGGCCGCCGCGCCCGAACCCGTCTACGGCGCCTGATCCTCCCCCGCGAGCCCGTGACGACAGGCGTAGCGCGTCGCGTCGCTGCGGTTGCGGGCTCCGATCTTCGCGAAGGCGTTGTTGATGTGCGTCTTCACCGTCGTCTCGCCGATGAACAGCGACGCGGCGATCCGCGCGTTGTCCATGCCCTGCGCGATCAGCGCGAGGACCTCGACCTCGCGCGGGGTGAGCCGGTCCGGGTTGCTCCACCGATCCGCCCGCGCGCCCGGCGGGTCCGGCCGGAGCATCGCGCGTACCAGCCGCCTGGAGATCGCAGGGCCGAAGGCCGACTGACCGGACACCGTGGCGCGCAGGGCGGCCGCGATCTGCGCCCGTCCCGCGTCCTTGGTGAGGTAGCCGCGCGCGCCCGCCCCGAGGGCCGCGGCGATCGACTCGTCGTCGGCGTACGTGGTCAGCACCAGGACCGCGACCTCCGGATGGTCACGGACGATCCGCCGCGTCGCCTCCACGCCGTCGAGCACCGGCATGCGCAGGTCCATCAGAACGACGTCCGCGGGCGCCTCGGCCAGCAGGCGGAGCGCGCCCTCACCGTCGCCCGCGGCGCCGACGACCTCGATGTCGTCCACAAGGCCGAGCAGGGCCACCAGACCCTCCCGGACGATCTCCTGGTCGTCGGCCACCAGGACCCGGATGACGGGGTCGCCGCTCATGCCGGCACCTCCGCGACGACCTGCCATCCGCCCGCCTCCTCGCCCGCGACCTCACCCGCGATCTCGCCCGCGATCTCGCCCGCGATCTCGCCCGCGACGAGCCGACCGCCCACGAGCGCGAGCCGTTCCCGCATGCCCTCCAGCCCGTATCCCCCGGGCCGGCCCGCCCGGCCGCTCCCGGCGGCCGCGCCGGGACCGTTGCGCACCTCCAGACGCACGGCACCGGGCCGGTAGTCGAGCCGTACGGTGACCGCTGTGGCCGGGGCGTGCCTGGCGGCGTTCGTCAGCGCCTCCCGTGTCGTGCGCAGCAGGCAGACGGTGATCGCCGGCGGCAGGGACCGGGGCGTCCCGCCGACCCGGAAGCGGACCTCCCCCGCGTGGTCGTCGCCGTGGGCCGCCGCGAGCCGGGCCAGGGCCTCGGCCAGCGGCGGCACGTCCTCGCGCAGGGCGGCCACCGCGTGCCGCGCCTCGGCCAGTCCGTCGGCGGCCAGCCTCCGGGCCCGCCGCACCCGGTCCAGCCCCGCGGCCACGTCGCCCTTGTCGCTCAGCAACGCGTCGGCCAGTTCGAGTTGCACGCCCAGTGCGCCGAGGGAGTGGGCGAGCACGTCGTGCAGTTCCCTCGCGATCCTGGCCCGCTCGTCCAGCGCGGCGGCCCGCGCGTGCTCGGCCTGCGCGCGCCGGGTCTGTTCGAGCAGCCGCCGCGCGTGCCCGGCCTCCACGCGGTACTGCCGGCGGCTCAGCCCGAGCAGGACGATGACGAGCATGATCGCGGCGTTGCCGAGCGCGTCGCCGGCTGATCGCTGGGCGAGCGCGCCGGAGACCGCTCCCGTGACTACGGCCGCGCAGGTGACCGCGATGATCGGCAGCGGGCCCGGCCGCGTGTGCATCGCGAGGGCCGCCAGCCCGACACAGGCCATGATCATCGCGGTGCCGTCGTCCACCGGGCCGGTGGCCGCGGCGGCGGTCAGGGACGACACGCCGAGCGCGACGAGGGCGGCCACCGGAGATCTCCGCTCCAGCCGTACGAAGACCAGCCAGCACGCCAGGCTCACGCCGAGGGGCACCCAGGCGGCGCCGGTCACCGCGTCCGGGCGGGCGGTGGGGAGCGCGGCCACCATCATGACCGTGCCGATCAGCCGTTCGACCCGCCATCCGGGCGACAGGCCCGCCGGCCAGGATCGCCGTACCGCCCGGAGGGCTGCGTGAACCATGAGGCCTCCCGGAGACGCGCCGCTAGTGACGGCGCAGGTTCGCGATGAGCTCGAAGGCCAGCAGCCGGTAGGCGACGAATCCGGCCAGGACGACCAGTCCGACGACGACCATGGCGACCACCGATTTGCCGTTCATTTTCCCTCCATCCGCCGTCCGGATCCGGCCCACGATCGCCTTGATCGGATCGAGGCCGTTCCCGTCCCTGTCGTTCATGGACGGAACCGTACGGAGCGATCGGGTGGACCCGGCACCTCCGCACGGTGGAAAGCGAGGTGGAGACAGGGGTGGAGATCAGGGTGGAGAAGCAGCGGGCGGTCAGGGCGCCCGGCTCTCTCCGGCGAGCTGTTCGCCGAGCCCGGTGCGCCGGTAGCGCAGGCGGCGGCCCTCCCGTTCGCCGCTCACCAGACCGGCGTCCCTGAGCGTGGTCAGGTGGTGCGAGGCGGTCGCCGGAGCAAGCCGGAGAGCGGCGGCCACCTCCCCCATGCTGGACGGTTCGGCCAGCAGGGCGAGCATGGCCGCGCGGGTCGAGCCGAGCAGGGCGGCCAGCGCCGCTGGCTCGGCCCGGGCCCGCCAGAGTGCGGGGACAAGCCGCGCCGAGCGGGAGCGCAGCGCGAGGCAACTGGCCACGACCTCCGCCGTCGGGCTGTGCGCGAACCTGAGCCGCAGCAGGTCGGCGGGAGCGAGCTCGACCCGGATCACCCGTCCAAGCTGTCCGCCGAGACCCTGGCCCGGCTGGAGGAGCTGTTCCTCCGGTCGGCAAGGGCGGCCCCGCCCCGGAGGCCTGGGCCTGGTGAGGTTCGGCCGCCGGGCCGAAAGTCCCATGATCATGGGACTTCGGGGCGGCCGTGGCGTGCCGTACGGCTCCTGCGGCAGGGCCGGTGATCGCGGTTTGCTTGAGGTGTCAAGGACAGAGCAAAGACGCGAAACGTTGAAAGGGGCCGGTCATGGCCACCATCGAGAGGCGCAACCAGAGGACTCACCTCGACGCCGCCACCCCCGCGCCCCGGACGACCCCCGCCACTGCGCCCCGGACGACCACCGGCCCCGCCCGGTACGCCTGGGCCGCCGCCCGCATCGCCATCGGCTGGGTGTTCCTGTGGGCCTTCCTGGACAAGATGTTCGGCTTCGGCTTCGCCACCCCCGCCGCCAAGGCCTGGATCAA
>NZ_JABBXA010000017.1 GCF_014161445.1 Microbispora sp. H13382 | reverse complement strand
TCCAACTGCGGCTGATGCACATGCACCAGCCCCTCCGCCGCCATGTCCGCGATCACCACACGAACCACACCCAGCGGAATCCGCAGCAACGCCGACACCTCCGCCACCGACCGCACCTGACGGCACAACGTGCTGATCGCCTGGCGTTCGGGGGTGAGCGTGGAAAGGTCCTGATGCATCACCGTGGCGGAGGACACGAGTGCCTCCATGGCGAGCTGGAGCCGCGGTGCCGTACGTCCGCCGGTGACGGCGTACGGCCGTACCAGCGAGCTCTGCTCCATCGGCGCCGGTGCCGGCGTCGGGACGGGGTTCATGCCGCCGTACTGCCGGTGGGCGTCGTCCACCGGCGGATAGGCCTCGTTGTTCCAGCCGCCGCCTGCCACAGCGTCCTCCTGACCTTGTCGCTCTCGCTCCGGAACCCGGCGGCCGCCCCGGCCGCTCCGCTCTCAGGGCGTCTTCCCCGATCTGTCCTCCACCACGTGCCTCACTTCGCGGAGTCGCCTCACCGCGGGTGGGACGCCTGGAGTTCGGCGCGGACCGCGGGAGTCAGCACCTGACCCGCCCGTTCCACCAGCAACGTCATCTGATAGGCCACCAGACCCAGATCCGAATCCGCCGCCGCCAGCACCGCCAGACAGGACCCGTCACTGATCGACATGATCAGCAACAACCCCCGCTGCATCTCCACCACCGTCTGCGTCACCGGGCCACCCTCGAACACCCGCGAAGCACCCTGCGTCAGACTGATCAACCCGGCCGCCACCGCCGCCAGCTGATCCGCCCGGTCCTTCGGAAACCCGTCCGAGAACGCCAGAGGCAACCCGTCCGCCGACACCACCACGGTGTGCGCCACACCCGGCACGTTGTTCACGAAGTCCGTGATCAACCAGTTGATGCCGCGCGCGGCCTGGCTCATTTCCCTCATCAGTCCTCCTTCTCAGTGTCCTGGGCATCGGGCATGCCCAGGGCCGCCGCCCCGGGATATCCCTGGTCCTCCTCGGCCTCCCCGCGGGCGACAGCCCGGCCCTGCCGGACGCCCTGCTGGAAGCTGGAGAGCCTGCTGCGCACCCGCTCGGGCGAGAGCACGGGCGGGGGCGACGGCGGGGAGGCCGCCGCCGCGGCGGGCTCCGCGGAGGGGGTGGCGGGAGCAGTGGCCGAGCCGGGGACCAGGTTCGCCTTGGGCACCCGCTTGGGCAGACCCGACGAGGTGACCCCGCCCAGGGCCGGCTCGCTGGCCGCCCTGGCCGCCTGCCAGCCGACGTCCGCCGGGGAGGACCAGGCCCTGGTATCCGTACCGGTCTCACCGTCGGCGTCGTTCTTGTCCGCCGGGACGTCGGCCTTCTTGAACCAGTCCGACTCGACCGCGGCGAAGATCGGGAGGAACTCCTCCTCCGACTCCAGCGGCGAGGTCCGCACCACCGGCAGCGGGCCGGTGTTGTCGTCGCCCTCGAAGGCGCCGCGGCCGGTCCGGCCGGCCCAGCCGGTGTCGGCGTCCTGCGGGGTGCCGGGCCAGGAGGCGCCCCCCGGCGGGGGCAGGTGGCCGGGCCATGGCGTGTCCACCGGGGCCTCCCCGACGTGACCCCGGTTGAAGGGGTTGGTGTCGAAGGGGCCGGCGTCGAACGGTCCCGAGTCGAAGTTCGTGGTCTCGAACGGGTCTCGCTCGGAGGGCGTCTTCTCGAACGGCGTCTTGTCGAAGGCCGCCCGGTCGAACGGTCCGGACTCGAACGGGCTGCGGCCGAAGGGATCGGGCTGCCCGCCCTGGCCGAAGCCGCCGGTGTCGAAGGGGTTGCGGGCGAACGGATCGGTCTCGCCCGGCCGCCCCGAACCGCCCGTCTCGAACGGGTTGCGCGCGAACGCGTCACCGTCGGCGCTCCGGCCCGGCGGCGGTTCGAAGGGGTTGCGGGCGAACGGATCGGGATCGAAGCCGACCGTCTCCCGCGGGAAGGACTCGAAAGGTCCACGCTCGAAGGGGTCGGCGCCGGGAGTGCCGACGCCGGGCGCGTCCGCGCCGAACACGGGAGTGCGTGACGGGTTCTCGAACGGCGTCGGGCTGGCGAGGGCCGGCGCGCCGCCGAACACGGAGGCGCCGAACTGAGGCCCGGTCCCGACGGCCGGCATCGGGCTGGTCAGCTCGGGCTGCGGCATGCCCGGCACGCCGGGGAAGGCCGGGCCGGCGTGGGCCAGCAGCGCCTCGGGCAGCAGCACCATGGCCGTCAGGCCACCGGTGTCCTGCTGGCGCAGCTGCACCCGGATGCCGTGGCGCAACGCCAGGCGGCCGACCACGAACAGGCCCATGCGACGGGACACCGACACGTCCACGACCGGCGGGTTGGCGAGCCGGTAGTTGGTCTGGGCCAGTTCCTCGGGCGTCATGCCGATGCCCTGGTCGCTGACGGAGATGATCAGGCCGCCGCCGTCGATGCGGTTGCTCGACACCGTGACCTTGGTGTCGCGCGGCGAGAAGGAGATGGCGTTCTCCACCAGCTCCGCCACGAGGTGGACGACGTCGTTGACCGACTGGCCGACGACCGACGCTCCGGACTGAACCTGGAGGTCGACGCGCTCGTAGTTCTCGACCTCCGACAGCGAGGCGCGCACGACGTCGACGATGGGCACCGGCTGACCCCAGCGGCGCGCGGCCTCCTGCCCGGCGAGGACCAGGAGGTTCTCACTGTTGCGGCGCATGCGGGTCGCCAGGTGGTCGAGCTTGAACAGGTTCCCGAGCCGCTGCTCGTCCTGCTCGCCCTGCTCCAGGCCGTCGATCAGGGACAGCTGGCGTTCCACCAGCGTCTGGGTGCGCCGCGACAGGTTCACGAACATCGCGTTGACGTTGCTGCGCAGCCGGGCCTCGTCGCCCGCCAGCCGGATGGCCTCGCGGTGGACCTCGTCGAAGGCCCGCGCGACTTCGCCGATCTCGTCGCGGGCGACCACCTGGATCGGGGCGATGGGCGGGACCTCGGCGGCGTCGCCGGCCTCCCGCAGCTTCTGGACGGTGTCGGGGAGGCGGCTGCCGGCGATCTCCAGCGCCTCGCTGCGCAGCCGCCGCAGCGGGCGTACGAGGGAGCGGGCGACGCCCGTGGTGACGAGCAGCACCGCGATCAGCAGGAGGGCGACGGCGACGGCCACGATGACGGCGCGCTGCTGCTCGTCGTCCTTGAGCGACTGGCTCCGCGCCACGATCGTGGAGGTCAGCTTGGCCTCGACGGTGCGCATCCGGTTGATGGGCTGCGACATCGCGTCGTACCAGAGGCGGGTGTCGTCGCGTACCGACAGGTCGAGGCCCTTGAGCGGGAAGCCCGCGTTGGCGCGGTCGAGCACCAGCGTGCGGATGAACTCCGCCTGGTCGACCTTGCCGCCGGTGACCGTGTTGTCGAAGTCGGTCCGCTCCTCGGCGGTGGCGCTCTTGCGGAAGGCGCGCAGCTCGCTCTCCTCGGCGGACACGGCGCCGAGGAAGTTCTGCAGCTGGGCCTGCTCGAAGCGGTCGACCGGCAGCACCGTGGTCAGCATGCCGCGCTGCACGGAGGCGCTCTCCTTCGCGCGGGCGAGCGCGGCCAGTGTGACGGCCGAGGCGGCGAGCCTGTCGTCCTGCGTGCTCTTGGCCAGGTCGTCCTGCAGGGCCAGCAGGGTGTCGATGACGAGGGTGTACTGGTCCAGGATCGCTCTGGGGAGCAGGTTCCCTTCCAGCGCCTGACTACGCAGGGACTCCACGCCGTCGAGCCTGCCGAGGATGTGCTCGATCTCGGCGGAGCCGCGGCTGCTCACCTTCGACCTGACCTCGTTCGCCAGGTCGCGCACCGCGGTGGACGCCTTGTTCGTGAGGATGATCTGCGCCTTGACGGCGGCGGTCGCCTTCGCCGGGCGGCCGATCGTCGCGTTCCAGGCGGCCCGGTCGCGTTCCGACTGCAGTTCGTGGGTGAGGCCCGCGACCTTGTCCACGAGCCGCGCCAGGTCACTGGTCTGCTGGTACTCGGACGCCGTGTTCACCGAGGTGATGACCCGAAGGCCGCCGAGCAGCAGCGCCGCCAGGGTGGGAATGAGAATCAGGGCCACAAGCCTGGAGCGCACGCGCCAGTTGCGCAGCAGGAAACGGCTTCCCTCGTCGGGCTCCTGCTCAGCCGGAACCCCGGTCCCGGGGCTCTGGTCGGTCCGGGGGTCTTGTGTCGTCACAGGCTTTGCAACCTCTCGCCGTATGTGCGCACAGGGGGGAGTGTCTCAGCACGGGTGGGGCTGGCGTGACGTGCGAGACGTCCTGCAGGCGAGGGTAATTGCAGCACACCGACACCAGGGAGGCCAACCGAACACCCGTGCACAAATAGCCTAGACAGGCATGGAGATGATGTTATTTGGTTAAATATCGGGTCGGCATCAATACCGAATTCTGCCCTGCCGGCTAGGGCGGGGTCTCGTGGATGCGACCGCCGAAGGCAAAGAATCCGGCTCCGGCCCCATGTTCGCACCATACGCCGCGAGGGCGGCACCCTCCTGGGTACCGCCCTCGCCGGACCCCTCTCCGGGGCGAGGTCTATCGGGGACATGGGTTCGTACGGGCTCAGTAGGGCCTGCCGTACGCGGCCCGGACGGTCAGCACGTACTCGACCAGGCTGATGAGCGTGGATTTGACGGCATCCCGCGAACGGGCGTCCGTACGGACGACCGGGACGTGCGGAGGCAGAGACAGCGCCTCACGGACCTCCTCCTCCGAGTGGAGGAACTGCCCCTCCCAGCCGTTCATCGCGACCAGGAAGGGAAGCTGGGCCTCCTCGAAGTAGTCGATCGCCGGGAAGCAGTCGGCGAGCCTGCGGCTGTCGACGAGCACGACCGCCCCGATGGCGCCGCGGACGAGGTCGTCCCACATGAACCAGAAGCGGTGCTGACCCGGCGTGCCGAACAGGTAGAGGATGAGGTCCTGGTCGAGCGAGAGCCGGCCGAAGTCCATGGCGACCGTCGTGGTCGTCTTGTTCGGCGTGAGCCCCAGGTCGTCGATGCCCGCGCTGGCGTCGGTCATCACGGCCTCGGTCGTCAGCGGCAGGATCTCGGAGACGGCACCGACGAAGGTCGTCTTCCCGACGCCGAACCCACCCGCCACGACGATCTTCGTCGAGGTAAGACCACGGCTAGAGCCTGCGTAGTCCACTGAGCACCCTTTCGAGCAGGTTGAGGTCTGGCTGTCCCTGGTTCAGCTGCGGCATGTGCAGGCGGACCAGACCCTCGTCGGCCATGTCGGCGATGAGCACACGTGCCACGCCGAGCGGGACCCGGAGCAGCGCCGAGATCTCCGCGACCGATCGTACGGAACGACATAGCATCATGATCGACTCCTGCTCAGGGCTGAGCAGGGAATAGTCATTGCTCTTCAAGGTCACCGATGATACGAGGGTTTCCATCGCCATGTGGTAACGCGGCTCGGATCGGCCACCGGTGACGGCGTACGGACGGAACAGAGGCTCGTCCTCTGTCCCGTCACGATCACGCATGGCCCGCTCCCATGGTCATCGCCGTGACGTCTGCAGTTCGGCGCGCAACGCCGGAGTGAGCACCTGCCCCGCCCGCTCGACGAGCAGGGTCATCTGGTAGGCCACCAGGCCCATGTCGCAGTCGGGAGAGGCGAGCACGGACAGGCACGACCCGTCGCTGATCGCCATCACGAGCAGCAGCCCGCGCTGCATCTCGACGACCGTCTGCGTGACCGGACCGCCCTCGAACACCCTCGCGGCGCCCGCCGTGAGGCTGAGCAGGCCGGCGGCGACGGCGGCGAGCTGGTCGGCGCGGTCAGGCGGAAAGCCGTCCGATTGGGCCAGCCGCAGGCCGTCCGACGACACCACCACCGCGTGCGCCACGCCGGGCGTGGTGCCGACGAACTCGGTGATCAGCCAGTCGAACCTGCGTGCTTCCACGCTCAGCTCAGTCACGAGCCCTCCTCCTCTTTACCCGACCCTTCGGCGAAACCTCCGGCCGCTTGGGCCCGGCCTCGCCTAACACCCTGCTGGAAGCTGGACAGGCGGTTGCGCACCGCATCGGCCGAGACCGGGGGACGCGGGGCTGCGGGGGCAGGGCCCTCCGCGCCCACCGAACCGGGCACCAGGTTGGCCTTCGGCGTGCGCTTCGGCAAGCCCGCCGCGGTCACCCCGCCCAGCAGGGGGTCCCGGGCGCTCGCCGCGGCCTGGAAGCCGCTGTCGGCCCGCGACCGCCACCCGCCGGGCCTTTCGCCCTGCGGGTCGGCGGGCCCGGGCGCCGGGGCGGAACCCGGCACCCTGGCGATCTCCCCGGTGCTCTCCCCGGCCTTCTCCTCGTCCTCCTCGGTGCCGGACCGCGCCGCGGGCGCGGCCTGCGGGCCGGTGGTGTCCGAGGGACGCCGGAACCACGCGGACTCGACCGAGGCGAAGATCGGCAGGAACTCGTCGCCCCGCTCCAGCGGCGAGTCGTCGACCGAGGGCAGCTGCCCGGTCGACGACGCCTCGTTCTCCGCCGCGAAGGCCCCGGCGCCGCCGGGAGACGCCGGTGCGCCCGCCGCCCCGGCCGGTCCGGTGCCCGACGGAGAGAACGCCGTGGGCCCCGTGCTCGACGGAGAGAACGCGGTCGGTCCGGTACTCGACGGAGAGAACGCCGTCGGTCCGGTACTCGACGGAGAGAACGCCGTCGGTCCGGTACTCGACGGAGAGAACGCGGTCGGTCCCGTGCTCGACGGTGAGAACGCCGTGGGCCCGGTGGACGCGCCCCGCTGTGGGAGGCCCGCCGGTCCGGTGGGCAGCGACGGCCACGAATGCTCGGCGCGGTCCTCGCCGCTCCCGCTCGCGGCCCCGGTCAGCGGCGACGCCGAGGGCCCGGCGGACACCGGAGGCCACGACGAGTCGGGCCGCTCCCCGAACGCGGGGCGCGGGGTGTCGCCGTCCGCCGCCCTCCCGGGCGCGCCCGGCGCCGGATGCGGCCCCGAGTGCTCGGTGAACGCCCCTCCCGCGAACGAGTTCTCCGCGGGCCCGGCCGCCACCTCACCCGTCGGCGCGCCGAACGCGGTGAACCCGCCCGAGGCGTTGCCGCCGGTCCCGGCCCCGCTGAGCCCGCTCCCGCTGGTCGCCGGGGGCCTGCGGGATCCGACACCGCCACCCGCCGTACCGTTGCCGGCGCTCCAGGGTTCGAACGAACCGCCCGGCGCGGAGCCGAGCGGGTCCGGCTCGGCGGCGAACGCCTGCCGGGCCGGCAGCCCGGCCGCCGTCTGCCCGGCCGGAACGGAGGGGCGCGGCATGACGGGCTGGTCGGCGTTGGTGATGAGCTGGGTGGGGAACAGCACCATGGCGATGACGCCCGCGCCTTCGCCCCGGCGCAGCTGCACCCGGATACCGTGGCGCAACGCGAGGCGGCCGACCACGAACAGGCCCATCCGGCGGGACACCGACACGTCGATCGTGGGCGGCTCGGCGAGACGGCGGTTGATCTCCGCGAGCTCCTCCGGCGACATGCCGATGCCGGCGTCGGTGACGCCGAGCATCACGGCGCCGCCCTCGACGGGGCTGCTGGACACGACGACCTTGGTGTTGCGCGGCGAGAAGGCGATGGCGTTCTCCACCAGCTCGGCCAGCAGGTGGACGACGTCGTTGGCGGCGTGCCCGGCGATCGCGATCGTACGGGGGATCCGGACGACGACCCGCTCGTAGTCCTCGACCTCCGACAGCGACGCGCGGACCACGTCGACCAGCCGGGCGGGCTGGCTGCGCTTGCGAGGCGGCTCGTGACCGGCGAGGACCAGGAGGTTCTCACTGTTGCGGCGCATGCGGGTGGCCAGGTGGTCCAGCTTGAACAGGTCGGCCAGGCGCCGGCCGTCCTCCTCGCCCCGCTCCAGGCCGTCGATCAGCGAGATCTGCCGCTCCACCAGCGTCTGCGTACGCCGTGACAGGTTCACGAACATCGCGTTGACGTTGGCGCGCAGGCGGGACTCCTCGGCGGCCAGGCGCACGGCCTGCGTGTGGACCTCGTCGAAGGCCTGTGCCACCTCACCGATCTCGTCGCTGCTGTCGACCGCGATCGGCTGCACATGGGACTCGCGCCCGGGGTCCTCGGACTCGCGCATCCGCCGCACGATCTCCGGCAGCCTCCGCCCGGCGATGTCGAGCGCCTCCGCCCGCAGGCGGCGCAGTGGCGAGACCATCGACCGCGCGATGAGCACGGTCGTGGCGAGCACGAGCACGAGGAGCGCGAGGATCAGGCCGCCGGCGATGAGGGCGTTGCGCTGCTCGGCCGACTGCAGCTCGCGGGCGCGGTCCTGCACCAGCCCCGACACGCGTCCCTCGACGGCCGCCATCTGCTCGATCGCCTTAGTGCTGTCCTGGAACCACTGCTGGGTCGTCCTGTCCCTGCCCTGGTAGCGGCTGAGGGAGTGGTTCTGCAGGCCGAGCGTGAGCGCCCACGACTTGGTCAGCTCGCTGTTGACCACGTCCCTGTCGGCGAAGAGGGTGACCAGGCGGCTCGCCTCGGCCGGCGGGGCCTCCGTGTAGAACGTCGCCAGGTAGCTCTGCTGACGGGACTGCGAGGCCAGGAAGTCCTGCAGCTCGAACGTGGTGAAGACCTGGTTGCGCTCCATCAGCTCACGGGTGAGGGTGGCCCGCTGCAGGGCCGCCTCCTCCTTGGCGTGGGCGAGAGCGTTGAGAGCGCGGATGTTGCCGACGATCGAGGCGTTGTCGTCGTTGTTGCCCAGCTCGTCCTGCAGACGCAGGATGTTGGCGATCAGAGCGCTGTAGTCCTCGGGCGCGCCGTTGTCGCGGATGCCCGGAAGGCTCGAGATGCGGCTGGTGAGCTGCTGCGCCTGCTCCACCGTACGGGTGCCGTAGTCCGCGTCGAGGTTCTTGAGGTCGGCCTTGACCTGCTGGATCAGCGGGTCGACCGCCGCGCGCTGCTGGGCGCGGGTCACCTCGGTCTCCCCGTCGATGTTGAACTTGCGCCTGCCGGCGCCACCCCAGACGAACAGGTCACGTTCGAGGGCGAGCTGCTCGGCGAGGTCCCGCAGGTGCACCGAGTACTCCGCCGCCGACCTGGTCCGCTGGTAGGCCGTCAGGCTGTCGATCGAGCCGACGACGCGGATGCCGGCGAGCAGCACGGCGACGATCGTCGGGGCGACGATCAGCGCGGTCAGGCGTGTGGGCACTCGCCAGTTGCGCGGCGAGAGACGACTCCGCCGCCTGCGGTTATCGGTATTCGACTGCTCCATGCTCACCGGCCCCGCCATCGTTCGGCTTGCCTTCACGCGTCTGGACAGCATGAAGTGACACAGCTATATAAGCGGGGACAATTCGACCACAAGGTCACGACAGCGAGCGGCCCTACCCCTACCGCAGCACCCCAATTGTTACCAAGAGGTGAGGATCGTGACCCAGCTCACCTGAGGGCGGCGAGCACGTGCTCCCGCACCTGCATACGCTGCTGCTCATCGAGAACGGGACGGCCTGTTCGATCCGCCACATAGAAGACATCCACCGCTTCTGCGCCCAGAGTCTCCACACGCGCGGCGCGTACGTCAAGCCCGCACTCGCCGAACGCCCGGCCGATCCGCCACAGCAGGCCGGGCCGGTCGTGCGCCCGCACCTCCACCACGCTCGCGGTGTTGGACGCGTCGTCGAGCAGGGTGACGCGGGGCGGCGCGACCGGCACCCGGGAGGGACGCATCGACCTCGCCCGCCGGGCCAGGCGCTGTTCGATGTCGAGCCGTCCGGCCAGGACGAGGCGCAGGTCGGCCTCCAGCGTCGCGGGGTCCGGCGGCGTGCCGAACTCGGGCGCCACGACGAACTCGATGACCGCCGTCGACCCGGCGGACGCGGCGGAGGCGGAGCGGACCGCCATACGGTGCGCCGCGAGCACCCCGGCCGCCCGCCACAGCAGGCCCGGCCGGTCGGGCGCGACCACGGTGACCGCGCTCCCGTGGACGCGCACCGCGCCGCCGCCGTGCCGGGCGAGCGCCGCCTGCTCGGGGGAAAGGGCCGGCGCGGGCGCCGGCGGCGTGCCGGACAGCACCGACCGCACCCGCCGGACCAGGTCGGAGACCAGGGACGCCTTCCAGGAGTTCCACGCGGCGGGGCCGGTGGCGTTGCCGTCGGCCACCGCCAGCGCGGACAGCAGTTCGAGCACCTGCCTCGACCCGACGGCCTCCGCGACCCGGGAGATCGTCACCGGGTCGTCCAGGTCCCGCCGGGTGGCGGTCTCCGGCAGCAGCAGATGGTGCCGCACCACGGTCGCGAGGACGTCCACGTCCGCCTGGGGCAGGCCCATCCTGGTGCCGATGTCCCTGGCGACGATCTCACCGGTGGTGGAGTGGTCGCCCGGCCAGCCCTTGCCGACGTCGTGCAGGAGCGCCGAGATGAGCAGCAGGTCGGGACGCGACACCTCACGGGTGAAGGCGGCCGCGCCGGCGGCGGTCTCGATGAGGTGCCGGTCGACGGTGTAGCGGTGGACCGGGTTGCGCTGGGGGCGGTGACGTACGCGCTCCCAGTCGGGGATGAGCTTCACGAGCACCCCCGCCTGGTCGAGCTCCTCCCAGACCGGTACGGCGGCGCGCCCCGCGCCGAGCAGGGCGACCAGCGCGCCGCGGGCCTCCGGGGGCCACGGCACGGGCAGCGGCGGAGACTGGGCGGCCAGCGTGGAGACCGTCGCGGGCGCGAGCGGCAGCCCGGCCTCCGCGGCGGCCGCGGCCGCGCGGAGAACGAGCGTGGGGTCGGTGCGCGGGCTGACGCCGCGGGCCAGCACGACCTCGCCGCCGTGCTCCACGACGCCGTCGGCGAGAGGCCTGCGCCCCCGGGGCGCGGGACCGGTGAGCAGCCGATCGACCGTGCGCCAGGTGGCGTCGAACGCGTGGGAGACGGTCCGGCCCGCCTCGGCCAGACGGCGCATCAGCGCCTCGGCGTCCAGCAGGCCCAGCGTGCCGGCGACCGCGTCCTGCTCCTGGAGCACCAGGCGGTCGGTGCCGCGCGCGGTGACGAGGTGCAGCCCGTGCCTGATGTCCAGCAGCAGTTCGTACGCCTCGCGCACCCGGGGGCCGGGGGCCGAGGCGACCCAGGCGGCGGCCACGGCCTGCATCGCCTGCACGTCGCGCAGCCCGCCCCTGGCGTCCCTGAGGTCGGGTTCGAGCAGGAATGCCAGCTCGCCGCCCGACTCGGCGCGCTTGTCGGCGGAGGCGCGCAGCTCGGCCAGCCTGCGCCGGGAGTCCGCGCGCCACTCGGCGAGCACCGCCTCCCGAGCGGCCCTGGTCAGCTCGGGGTCGCCCACCACGTGGCGGGCCTGGATCAGGCCGAGCACGGCCTTGAGGTCCTCCCTGGCGACCTTCACCGCCTCGTCCACGGTACGGACCGAGTGGTCGAGGCCGATCCCGGAGTCCCAGATGGGGTACCAGATGCGGTCGGCGATCCTCGCCACGTCGTCGCGGCCGTCGTGGAGCAGGACCAGGTCGAGGTCGCTGCCCGGGGCGAGCTCGCCCCGTCCCAGGCTGCCGACCGCGACCAGGGCGATCCCGCTGATCCCGTTGGGCCCGCCGGTGACGGGGCCGACTCCGAGGGAGGCGGCGGGGCCGCGCTCCTCGGGGAGGCCGCCCTTCCCTCCCGATTCCCCCTCCCGCGCGTACGGCCGCATGGCCGCCGTGCGGAACAGATCGGTGAGCCATCTGTCGATGTCCGCGGCCCGGTCCTTGCGGACCGCGGCGAACGAGCGCGCCTCCCCTCTCATCATCCGGTTACAGCGCCTCCGGCCCGCGCTCCCCGGTGCGGACCCGTACGACCGTGTCCACCGGGACCGACCAGACCTTGCCGTCACCGATCTTGCCGGTCTGGGCCGCCTTGACGATGACGTCGATGACGTCCTCGGCGTCGTCCTCCTCGGCGAGCACCTCGACCCGGACCTTGGGCACCAGGTCGACCTGGTATTCGGCGCCGCGGTAGACCTCGGTGTGGCCGCGCTGCCGGCCGTAGCCGCTGGCCTCAGAGACCGTCATGCCCTTGATGCCGAACTGCTCCAGGGCGGCCTTCACGTCGTCCAGTTTGAACGGCTTGATGACTGCGGTGATGAGTTTCATGCGTCGACCTTCTTCGCAGGCGCGGGCACGGGCCCGTTGACGGAGGCCACTCCCGAGGAGTGGACGGTGCCGAGGTCGTACCCGGTCTCGGCGTGGGTGGTGATGTCGATGCCGGTGACCTCGTCCTCCTGGTCGATCCGGAAGCCCATCGTCTTGTCGATGATCTTTCCGATCACGTACGCCATGATGAAGGAGTAGAGGCCGACCGCGACAGGGCCGAGGGCCTGCACGCCGAGCTGGGAGATCGGGCCGCCGTAGATGAGGCCCTGGTTCTGGCCCTCGGCGAAGGGGTAGCGGGCGATGATGCCGAGCGAGACCGCGCCGATCGCCCCGCCGACCAGGTGCACACCGACCACGTCGAGCGAGTCGTCGAAGCCGAGGCGGTACTTCAGGCCCACCGCGTACGCGCAGACCGCGCCGGCGACGAGACCGAGGACGAGCGCCGCCCACGGGTCGACGAAACCACAGGCGGGGGTGATGGCCACGAGGCCGGCGACGGCGCCGGAGGCGACGCCGAGAGTGGTGGAGTGGCCGTCGCGCAGCTTCTCCACGAGGATCCAGGCGCCGGCCGCGGCGGCCGTGGCGACCTGGGTGTTCATGAAGGCGAGGCCGGCGGTGCCGTCGACGGCGAGCTCGGACCCGGCGTTGAAGCCGAACCAGCCGAACCACAGCAGGCCCACGCCGAGCAGCACCAGGGTCAGGTTGTGCGGCCGCATCGGGTCCTTGCGCCACCCGGTGCGCTTGCCCAGCACGAACGCGAGCGCGAGGCCCGCGGCGCCGGCGTTGACGTGGACGACCGTGCCTCCGGCGAAGTCCTCGATGCCGAGGTTCGCCAGCCAGCCGCCGCCCCAGACCCAGTGGGCGACCGGGAAGTAGACGAGCGTCGCCCAGGCGAGGCCGAAGACGACCCACGCGCCGAACTTCGCCCGGTCGGCGATGGCGCCGCTGATGAGGGCCACGGTGATGATCGCGAAGGTGAGCTGGAAGGCCGAGAACACCAGACTCGGCATACCGGTGCCGTCGTCATTGGTGGTCGTGTCGATGAGGCTCTGCAGGCCCACGGCGTCCCCGCCGCCGATGAGCTTGTTGACCCAGTTGTCCCCGTCGCCGAAGGCGTCGAAGGCCAGCGAGTGGCCGTACAGGACCCAGGCCATGGTGACGGTGATGATGCTGACGAACGACATCATCATCATGTTCAGGACGCTCTTCGCCCTGGTCATGCCCCCGTAGAAGAACGCGAGCCCGGGCGTCATCAGCAGCACCAGTGCGGTTGCTGTGATCATCCAGGCGGTGGTGCCGGTATCGATCTTCACCGACGCGGCCCTCCTTACAATTGGCGTGTGGCCGGTTATCACTCCCTCAGTGGCTTCGCTCGGGGTCACCATCGGCCGGCTGGCGCACTGACGTTGGCGACAGCGTGTTCTTCCGCCGTTTCAGCCCACGACCATGCGTGTTTCACATGTGTGAATCTCGCCACCGACGTGTTTCGGGCTGGTTTCGGACGTGCTCAGAACGACAAAACGCGCACCCCCAAGGGGTGCGCGTCGTCACGGCCGGAATCACCGGCCACCACCGGGGCCGCGGACTACGCGGCGCTGGCCATCTTGCGCAGCCGCACCAGCGCGTCGCGCTCGATGCGCCGGGCGCGGTCGCGGCCGATGCCGTAGCGCTCCCCCACCTCGGTGAGGGTGTGCTCGCGGCCGTCCACCAGGCCGTACCGCCAGCGCAGCATCTCGCGCATCTGGCCCTCCAGGCCGGTCAGCCACTGCTCCAGGCGCTCCTTCTCCAGCGTGGCCATGGCCTGCTGCTCGGGATCCGCCCAGGTCTCGTCGGCGATCATGTCGCCGAGCTCGGTCTCGTCCTCGTCTCCCACGCCGAGCTGGAGGGAGACCGGGTCGGAGGCCCAGCGGCGCAGCTCCTGCACCCGCTCGATCGGCAGGTCGAGCACCGCGGCGAGGTCGGCGTCGGTCGGCTCGGCGTCGAACTCCGCCAGCATGTCCCTGCGCACCCGCATGAGCCGCGTCATCTGCTCACCCGCGTGGGTGGGCAGGCGCACCGGCCGCGCCTGCTCGTGGATCGAGCGGCCCACCGACTGCCGGATCCACCAGGTGGCGTAGGTCGAGAACTTGTACCCCCTGCGGTAGTCGAACTTCTCCACCGCCCGGACCAGCCCGAGGTTGCCCTCCTGCACCAGGTCGATCAGCGGCATTCCCCGGCCGGAGTACTTCCGCGCGACCGCCACCACCAGACGTAGGTTGGCCTGGATGAACTCGTCCTTCGCCCGCCGCCCCGAGATCGCGATGCGCTCCAGCTCCTCGTCGGTCGCGTCCGCGATCTTCGGCTCGCGCCGCCCGCTGTCGAGCAACTGCTCGGCGAACAGCCCCGCCTCGATGCGCTTGGCCAGCTCGACCTCCTGCTCCGCGGTCAGCAGCGGGACGCGGCCGATCTCGGCCAGATACGTCCCCAGCAGATCCCGGTCAGAGACATGCTGTTCCTGCGTCCGATTCCCCGTCGCCATCCGATGGCACCTCGTTCCGCCGCCGCGATATGCAATATTTGAGCCGGCGAACCGGGCGTGTCCGCCCCGCTCGGCACGGCCCCCGGCTTCCTGCTCCTGACCCGGTCAACGGCCGGTCCGAGGCAAAGATTCCCCAAACGAATACGACCCGGGAATGGTTTCGTTTTCCTCCCCAAGGAGGATGCGGGGCCGGGAGAAAAGGCGATTACCCAGGTCCGGCGGGCTCAAACGAGGCGGCGTCCCATCCGCCAGACCTGCGCCGCCAGCGGCACCCCTGGCCGGTACGCCAGGTGGACGTACGACGGGGCCTCCAGGATGACGAGGTCCGCGCGGGAGCCCACGCACAGGGTGCCCACGTCGGTGCGCCGCAGCGCCCACGCGCCCCCGCGGGTAGCCGCCCGCACGGCCTCCAGCGGCGTCATGCCCATCTCGCGTACGGCCAGGGCGACGCAGAACGGCATCGAGGTGGTGAAGGAGGAGCCCGGATTGCAGTCGGTCGCCAGCGCCACGGTGACGCCCGCGTCGAGCAGCCGCCGCGCGTCCGGGTACGGCGACCTGGTGGAGAACTCCGCGCCCGGCAGCAGGGTGGCGACCACCCCGCTCGCGGCGAGCGCGTCCACGTCCGCCTCGGTGAGATGGGTGCAGTGGTCGGCGGAGGCCGCCCCCATCTCGCAGGCCAGCCGCACCCCGGGGCCCTCGCCCAGTTGGTTGGCGTGGACCCGGATCCGCAGCCCGGCCTTGCGTCCCGCCGCGAGCACCTCCCTGCTGTGCTCCTCGCCGAACGCGCCGCGCTCGCAGAACACGTCCACCCATTTGGCGTACGGCGCGCACGCCTCCAGCATCGGGCCGGTCACGAGCCGGACGTAGTCGTCGGCGGTCGTCTCCGGCGGCACGACGTGCGCCCCGAGGAACGTCGTCTCCTCGGTGAACTGGCGGGCGATCTCCAGGCTGCGGCGCTCGTCCTCGACCGTGAGGCCGTACCCGCTCTTGATCTCGAACGTCGTCGTGCCCTGCATGGTCATCTCCGCGACCAGCAGCGCGGTCGTCTCCACGAGCTCGGGGACGGTGGCCTTCCTGGTCGCGGCGACGGTCGAGCGGATGCCGCCCGCGGTGTAGGGCCGGCCGGCCATCCGCGCGGCGAACTCCCCGGTGCGGTCGCCGGCGAAGACCAGGTGCGCGTGGCTGTCCACGAAGCCCGGGATGACAGCCCGCCCCTCCACGTCGACCCGCTCGTCGGCGGGCGGGGCGTCGGCGGAGCGGCCGATCCACCGGACCACGCCGTTCTCCGCGACCAGCGCGGCGTCCTCGATCTCCTCGCGCTCGGGGTCCGCCGTGTACAGCAGCCCGATGTCCGTGAAAACGACTGATGTCATGCCGCTCGGCCCCACGTCTCCTGATCCTCGCCACCCCGCGAAGGGCGCAAACCTCACCGGTGCAGCGGCGCGAGCGCGTCGCGCAGCAGCGCCCCTGCGTCGCCGAGCACGTGCCGCCCGTCCTCCACGATCCGCCGCCCGCCGGCGACCACCGAGTGCACGTCGGGGGCGGTGGCGGCGAACACCACCGACTCCACCGCCGAGGCCTTCGTCGCGCCGGCCGTACGGACCGAGTCGAGCCGTACGGAGACGAGGTCGGCCCAGGCACCGGGCACCAGGCACCCCGCGTCGGGGAAACCCAGCGACGCCTGACCGGCGGCGGTCGCGGCGTGCAGGAGCTGCGCGGCGGGCCAGTGCCCGCGCTCGCCCGTGACCAGCCGCTCGTCCAGCTCCACCGCCCGCGCCTCCTCGAACAGGTCGATGACCGCCTGGCTGTCGGTGCCGAGCGTGACCGGCGCCCCGGCCTCCAGGAGCCTGCGAGCGGGGCCGACGCCGTCGGCGAGGTCGCGTTCGGTGGTGGGGCACATGCACACGTGGGTGGTGGAGCCGCCGAGCAGCGCCACGTCCACGTCGGACAGATGGGTGGCGTGCACCGCGGTCGAGCGCGGCCCCAGCACGCCGTGGTCGTGCAGCACCTGGACGGGCGTGGCCGAGTAGACCTCCACGCACGCCTCGTTCTCGGCCCGCTGCTCCGACACGTGCGCGTGCAGCGGCCCGGTGTGCCGGTGGGCGAAGTCGACGACGACGTGCATCTGCTCGGGCGGCACCGCGCGCACGGAGTGGATGGCCGCGCCGATCTCGACGTCCTCCTCGCCCTCGTAGACCCGGGCGAGCTCGTCGGCCCTGGCCGCCCAGCGTTCCGCGTCCCCGTCGCCGAAGCGCAGCTGGGTGCCGGTGAGTGCCTCGCCGATGCCCCCGGTCAGATAACAGGTGTCGAGCAGGGTGATGCGCAGCCCGGCTCGCCTGGCCGCCTCGACCAGCGCTCGGCCCATCGCGTTCGGGTCCGCGTACGGCCTGCCCCCGGGGCCGTGGTGCAGGTAGTGGAACTCGGCCACGGTGGTGATCCCGGCGAGCGCCATCTCGGCGTACGTCGCGGTGGCCAGGGCGAGGTAGCGGTCCGGGTCGAGCGCCTCGGCGGCCGCGTACATCCGCTCACGCCAGGTCCAGAAGCTGCCGCGACCGGCCTGGGTGTGACCGCGCAGCGCGCGGTGGAAGGCGTGCGAATGACAGTTGGCCAGGCCGGGCAGGGTCAGCCCGGCCAGTCGTACGGCTCCGGGGGGAGGCGGCGCCTCGGGCCTGATCTGCGCGATGCGGCGGCCCTCGACGCCGACGACGACGCTCTCGACGACCTCGCCCGGCGACAGCCACGCCATCTCGCACCAGTAATTCACGTGCACCGGTCCTCCAGGTGGGCGGCGTGGCGGTGCTGCCACTGCTGTCGAACGTGCGTCCCCGCGCCTCGCGCGGCCGTCAGCGGGTCGGTCCCGCCGCCGGCCGTACGGTGATCTCGGTGACGTGGGCGTCGGGCGTGGCCGTCACCGCGGCCAGCACGGCCCGCGCCACCGATTCCGCCTCCAGATACCTTCCCGGCTCGTACGGCCCCTCCTCCTGGGCACGGACGTCCCTTTGCATATCCGTGTCCACCCGCCCCGGAAAGACGGTGGTGACGCGCACGCCGTGGGCGTTCTCCTCCTCGCGCAGCACGTCCGCGTACGCGCGGAGGGCGAACTTGCTGGCGGCGTAGGCGCCCCAGTTGGGGTTGGCCCGCTGCCCGGCGCCTGAGTTGATCAGCACGACGTGCCCCCGGGCCGCGCGCAGCGCGGGCAGCAGCAGCCGGGTCAGCTCGGCGACCGCTATGACGTTGACCTCCATCGTCCGCCGCCAGACCTCGGCCGGGACGTCGGCGAGGTGGCCGAGCCTGGCGATGCCCGCGCTGTGGACCAGCAGGTCGAGCCGGTCGATCCCCTCCACCTCGGCCGGGGTGAGCTCGGTGAGCTCCACCGCCCAGGGGCGGGCCACCGGCAGCTCGGCGCACATGGCGTCGAGCGCGGTGCCGTCCCGCCCGCCCAGGAGAAGCTCGTGCGTCGGGGCGAGGGCACGGGCGATCGCCGCCCCCACGCCCCGCGAGGCGCCGGTGATCAAAGCCGTGGGTCGCATGGACCTCACCTTAGAGCGTCCCGCCGATCTCCCCCGGCACCGGCGTCACCGCTGCGGGCGCAGGGTCGCCGGGCCCGGGTGCTCCAGGTGCAGGGCGTAGACGTGGTGCGGGTAGCGGTGGTCGGCCGGGCGCACCCGCACCTCGCCGGCGGCGGCCTCCAGGATCACGCAGCGGTACCACTCGCCGTCCTCCAGGAACTCCCAGTGGCCGCTGAGCACGTCGAGCCCCGTGCGCCGCACCTCCGCCTCCGCCCGCTCGTACGGCCCGGCCGCGCCGAGGGGGTAGCCGAACACGGTCAGCGGCTCCCACTGCTCGCCGTCCCACCGGACGAAGCCCAGCAGGGCTCCGTCGTCGTCCCTGCGGATCTCGTGTCTGTCGTTCACGGTTGACCACGATACTCAAGTTTGTATACAAATTTGAATATGTCATCGACGCGGGTGCTGATCCTGGGCGTGCTGCTCGACGGGCCGCTGCACGGCTACGAGGTACGCAAGAAGCTCGAACTGTGGGGCGCCCAGCACTGGGCCAACGTCGCCTTCGGCTCGATCTACCACGCCCTCGGGAAGATGGCCCAGGAGGGCCTGCTCGAAGTGGTCGGCGACGACCGGCCCTCCGGCCGGGGGCGGACGGTCTACGCGATCACGCCCGAGGGCAGGGCCGAGTTCGACCGGCGGCTGCGCGAGCACTGGTCGGAGATCATGCCGATCGTCGACCCGTTCCAGGTCGCGCTGACGTTCATGGACCGGCTGTCCAGGGCCGATCTGCAGGCGGCCGTGCGGGACAGGACCGAGCGGCTGCGCGCGGCGTTCGACAGCTACGAGCGGGCCCGCGAAGCCAAGCGCGCGGCGGGCGCCCCCCGGCACGTGGACGAGTGCCTGGAGCTGAACGCGGCCGAGTACCGCGCGCAGCTGGAGTGGCTGGAACAGGCCGTCGACCGCATCGAGCGCGGCGACATCCCATGAACCGAGGAGCCCAGGATGATCATTGACGCACGGGGATTACGCAAGACCTACCGCCCCCGGGGCCGCCGCGCCGCCGCGCCGGTGGAGGCCGTACGAGGGGTCGACCTCCAGGTCGCCGAAGGCGAGATCGTCGGCGTGCTCGGTCCCAACGGCGCCGGGAAGACCACGACGATCCGCATGCTGGCGACGCTGGTCGCGCCCACCGCCGGCACCGCGACGGTGGCCGGGCACGACCTGCTGACCTCCCCCGAGCAGGTGCGGCGCCGCATCGGCTACGTCGGCCAGGCCGGCGGGGTCGACGAGAACAACACCCCCCGGGCCAATCTCCGGCTCGCCGCCCGGGTCAACGGCCTGGCGGCGGCCGAGGCCGCCGCGCGCACGGACGAGGTGCTCACGGCCTTCGACCTGGCAGGCCTGGCCGACCGGCCGGCCCGCACCCTGTCCGGCGGCCAGAAGCGGCGCGTCGCGATCGCGCTCGGCCTGGTCCACCGGCCGCCGCTGCTGTTCCTCGACGAGCCCACGACCGGCCTCGACCCGCAGAACCGGGCCAACCTCTGGGAGCAGATCAGGACGCTGCGCGACGGCGGGACGAGCGTCCTGCTCAGCACCCACTACCTGGACGAGGCCGACGCGCTGTGCGACCGCCTGGTCATCGTCGACCACGGGCTCGTCGTCGCGGCCGGGACGCCCGCCGAGCTCAAACGCGAGATCGCCGGCGATGTCGTGTCCCTGCGCGTGTCCGGCACGGACGAGGCGGCGCCGGTGCTGGACGGCCTGCCGTACACGAGAGAGGTCAGGGCCGACGGCGGCCTGCTGCGCGTATACCTGGACGACGGCGAGCGGGCGCTGCCGCACCTGCTGGCCGCGCTCACCGGGCGGGGCCTGGCCCTGGAGTCCGTGGCGCTCGACCGGGCCACGCTCGACGACGTCTTCCTGCGCAGGACCGGCCGCTCGCTGCGCGACGCGGCCTGACCCCCCCGAAAGGTGCGACGATGCTGAAGCACACCGGCCTGTTCCTGGCCTACGAGTTACGCAACACCGCCCGCAACCCGGTCTGGCCGCTGTTCGGCCTCCTCCAGCCCGTCCTCTATCTGCTGCTGTTCGCCCCGCTGCTGGCCAACACGATGCCCGGCGTGCCGGACGAGCGCACGCTCGCCATGTTCACCCCCGGCGTGATGGTGATGATCGCGCTGTTCGGCTCGCTGTTCGTGGGCTTCGGCATGATCGCCGAGATCCGTGCCGGGGTGCTCGAACGGCTCGCCGCGAGCCCGGCGAGCCGCCCGGCCATCGTCCTCGGCCGGACCCTGCGCGACATGATCGTGCTGGTCGCGCAGGCGGTGCTGATCATCGTGGTGGCGCTGCTCATGGGCATGCGGCCCAGCCTGCCGGGCGTCGCCCTGATGCTCCTGCTCATGGCCCTGACCGGCCTGTTCGCCTCCGGCCTCTCGTACGGCCTGGCCCTGGCCGTGCGGGACGAGAACGGCATGTCGCAGATCCTGCAGTTCTTCGCGCTGCCGCTGATCCTGTTCACCGGCATCCTGCTGCCGATGTCGCTCGCCCCGCAGTGGATGCGGACGGTCGCCCAGGTCAACCCGCTCTACCACGCGGTCGAGGCCGGGCGGGCGCTGTTCGCCGGCGACCTCGCGGGCGGCCACGTGGCGCTCGCGTTCGCCCTGATGGCGGTGCTCGCGGTGCCCGCCCTCGCCTGGTCGGTCCGCTCCATGCGCCGCCTCGCCGGCTAACCGTTCTTGAGGAAGGCCAGCAGGTCGTCGTTCAGGGCGTCCTTGTGCGTCACGAACAGGCCGTGCCCGGCGGTGGGGTACTCCTTGTAGACCGCCCCGGGCACGAGGGCGGCCGTACGGCGGCCGGTCACCTCGACCCGGGCCGACATGTCGGCGGCGCCGTGCACCACGAGCGCGGGCACGGTGATCTCCCGCAGCCCGGCCCGGTGGTCGGCGTGGTAGAGCGCCTCGAACACCCGCGACGTCGCCCACGGCGAGGCCGACAGGCACTGCGCGAGCGTCCAGTCCACGAGTGCCGGGGACACGTCGTTGCCGAGGTGCGTGGCGAACCACGCCTGCGCCTGCCGGGCGAACCACTTCGGCCGGTCGGTCGCGAACTGGGCGAGCGTCGCCCGCAGCGCCTCCTCGGGGGCGCCCTCCGGGTTGTCCGCGGTCCGCTTGAGGAACGGCAGCACGGCGGAGACGAACGCGACCCGGGCGACCCGCTCCTCGCCGTGCCTGGCGAGGTAGCGGGCGATCTCGGCGCCCCCGGCCGAGTGCCCCACCAGCGTCACGCGGCGCAGGCCGAGGTGCTCGATCAGGGCGGCCACGTCGTCCGCCAGGCTGTCCAGGTCGTAGCCCGTGGAGGGGCGGTCGGAGCGGCCGTGCCCGCGCCGATCCAGCGTCACGCAGCGGTAGCCGTGCTCGACGAAGAACGGAAGCTGGTACTCCCACATGTCGCTGTGCAGCACCCAGCTCGCCAGGAAGAGGATCGGCTCACCCTGCCCGTAGTCCTCGTAGGCCAGCCGCGTGCCGTCGAAGGTCTCGAAGAACATGTCCACTCCCGCTGTCTCGTCTCGGCAACCGGAGTCTGGCCGGGCGAGGTCAGAAGATCGATGACGCGGGAGGTAAAGCACGGCGGGGCGCCCCGGCCTGACCGGCCGGGGCGCCCCGCCTCCGACCCGTGTCACCCGGACGCGCCCGCACGCGCGTTGGCTCCGGGAACCGGGCGGTGGTGAAGGAGAGGTTACGCACCACCGACCTTCCCGGTCCCCGGTCGAAAGAAGCTGTGGCCCGGTGTAAGGGCTGCTCACGGCTTCGCCATCGGCGTCTGCGGAGGTTCGCGGGGCCGCCGGTCAGGACGAGACGAGGAACTGCGTGGCGGCCAGCTCGCGATAGAGCTCGTCGGCCGCGACCAGCTCGTCGTGGGTGCCCCAGGCCCGCACGCGGCCGGCCTCCATCACCACGATCCGGTCCGCCCCCGTCACGGTGGACAACCGGTGGGCGATCACCAGGACGGTCGTCTCGCGCGCCACCTCGGCCACGACCTCCCGCAGCCGCATCTCGTTGACCGCGTCGAGCTGGGAGGTCGCCTCGTCGAGCAGCAGCAGCCTGGGACGGCGCAGCAGCGCCCTGGCGATGGCCACCCTCTGCCGCTCGCCGCCCGACAGCAGCACCCCGCGATGGCCGACCTGTGTCTCCAGTCCTTCGGGCAGCCGCTCGACCAGGTCGTCCAGGCGCGTACGGGCCAGAGCGTGGGCGATCTCCTCGCCGGTCGCGCCGGGCGCGCCGAAGACGAGGTTCTCCCGGAGCGTGCCGGCCAGCACCGGGGCGTCCTGCTCGACGTATCCGAGCATGGCCCGCAGCTCGCCGAGCGGCCAGTCGCGGATGTCCCGCCCGCCGAGGGTGATCGTCCCCTCCTGCGGCTCGTAGAACCGCTCGATGAGGCCGAACACCGTCGACTTGCCCGCGCCCGAGGGGCCGACCAGCGCGGTCATGCCGCCGGCGGGCGCCTCGAACGTCACACCGTGGTGGACCACCGGCCGGTCCTCGCCGTAGCGGAAGACGACCCCGGAGAACGTCACCCCGACGGGCTCGCCTCCCGTCCGCGTCACGGGAGCGGCGGCGGGCTCGGTGGGCAGCGTGGCGATCTCCTGGATGCGTGTCACCGCGGCCAGGCCGTTCTGGATCTGCGTGAGGCTCTGGACGATCTGGCCGATCGGGGAGACCAGGTAGAAGAGGTACATGAGGAACGCGATCAGGGCGGAGATCTCCATCTCCCCCGCCGCCACCCGCGCGCCGCCGACCCCCAGCACCGCGAGGAACGCGAGCTGGATGGACATCCACGCGCCGATCCCGGCCAGCGAGGTCCACGCGGCGGCGGCCACGCCCCGGTCGCGCGCCTCGACGGCCGCCGCGCCCACCGCCGCGGTCTCCCGCGCCTCGCCGCCGGCGGCCTTGACCGTACGGAACGCCTGGAGGGCGCGGTCGAGCACCGAGCCCATCTCGCCGAGCGCCACCTGCGCCTGCAGGGATGCGCGGCGGATACGCGGGGCGATGACCACACCCAGGAGCCCGACCAGCGCGACGACGGCGAGCGTGACGACCAGCAGCAGGCCGTCCATGATCGCCATCATCACGGCGGCGCCCAGGAACGTGAAGACGGAGCCGACCAGTGAGGCCAGCGCGTCCGTGCAGACGGCACGCAGCAGCGTGGTGTCGGAGCCGACCCGCGACAGCAGGTCGCCGGGCTTGAGCCGGTCCACGTCGGAGACCGTGAGCCGCAGGATGCGGTCCACCAGGCTCCGGCGGGAGTCGAGCACGATCGTCTCGCCCATCCGCTCCAGCAGGAACCGCCCGGCCGCCGAGATCAGCGCGCCGGCCAGGACCGCGACCGACAGCCCGAGCACCGGGCCGGCCAGCGCGCCGCCCTCGCCGAACGTGTCGATCACCCGCTTGGCCATGACCGGCATGGCGAGCCCGGTGAGACTGCCGACGAGGCTCAGCAGGCCGCCCAGCAGGAGCACCCGCCGGTGCGGGCGCACCTGGTCGAGCAGCAGCCGCCAGGAGGCGCGCTCCCCCAGGGACGCCTTCGTCCCTGGCCCGGGCCGGCCACCGCCGGGGCCGTCGCCGTCCGTCCCCATGGAGCCCCCTCGCGCGAACCCGGCGTGCGATCTCCCGGAGACACTAATTCACCGGAAACGCCGGTGCGCGCGGGGATTCAGCCGTCCTGGATCAGTCCACGTCCGGCACGTCGAGGTCGAACTCCGCGTCGCCGTCGTCGACGCGGCGCAGCTTGATGTCCTCCACCCAGGCGTACGCGAAGCGCCGCACGGCGGCGACGCCCTCCTCGTCCAGGCCGCCGAACGCCTCGTCGGCGAGCAGGTCGACGGTCTCCAGCCGCTCGACCAGGTCCTCCACCCGCCACTCGTCGTCGTACCGCGCGCCGAGCCGTTCGAGCAGGCGGAAGGAGTACAGGCCGGACACCGAGGCGACGTCGGCGAAGTCACGCGGCAGGCCGCGGTCCTGCAGGGCGCGGACCTTGAGGCCCACCGCGTCGTCCAGGCCCACCACCCGGCAGGGCCCGATGTCGGCGGGCCGGTCCCGCAGCGGCTCGCGGAGCAGGGCGACCTCGCACGACTGGCCGGTGATCTCGTCGGTGACGACGACGCGGCCGATACGGGCGCCCGCCTCGCACACCTCGGCCGACAGGCCGGTGCTCCGGAACGCCTCGGCCAGCGCCGCGCCGATCTCCGCCAGCGGCGCCTCCCCGCCGGTGGCGAAGGTGAGGTCGTCGACCTTCCGGGACGTACATCCGTGCGCCGGCAGCGCGTATCCGCCGGCGAGCAGCAGGCCGTACCGGTCGAGGACGGGCCGCGCGTCCTCGATGAGGCGCAGGTGGAACGGGGGCGCGGAGAAGGCGGGTGACTCGGTCACCACCTCAGTATCGCGTCCGCACCCACCGTGACGATGTGTCATCCGGGCACCCCGTAGAGCAGGCGGATCTCCCGGGTGGTGTCCATGATCTCGTACCACGTGAGGCACAGGTCGGCCTCGGCCTCCTCACCGCGTGCCTCGGCGGCCATCAGCCGGTCCCCGGTGAGCAGCGCCGCCTCCCGTTTGAGCTGGGCCGCCATCCGTTGGAACACGAACCGCTCGCGAGACTCCATTACCGCCCCTCCCGCCCCCCAACAGTTCTTACACAGGGGTGAAATACCCACAGAACCGGCCGAAATGCTCATGGGGAGATCCGCGCACGTCACACGGGTGCCGGCGGGTGACTCAGCGGGCCCGGGGGCGGCCCGACCGCCAGTGCCGCACGGGGTGGTCGGCGCCCGGCCGGGGACGCGGGGACACCACCCGCCGAGGGTGGCGCCGCGGGGGCAGCGCGGGCGCGGGCAGGTCGTGACGGCCGGAGACGAACTCCTGCACCGCGATCTTCGCTCTGATGACCGGGCGGCGCCAGCGCTCCTCCCGGTGGACCGCCTTGGCCATCAGTCGCGGCCGTGGCCGCCTCGCCCGCTCGGAGTAGCACCAGCGGGCCCACGGCGAGCCGGGACGCGCCACCCGCACCGCCCCCACGTACAGCAGCGGCGGCACGAACAGTCCCAGCAGGCCGCTCCAGATCTTCCCCTTGAGCAGGGTGACCACGGCGAAGACGAGGTTGACGACGAGGAACGCGGGGGCCGTCCAGCCCCCTCCGCCGTCCGCGCCGTCCGCGCCGTTCCAAGCGAGCGGGCGCAGCCCGAGCAGCAGCAGGCCGGTGGCCGCGATCGCCACGAAGACCGCGTCCACGGAGGTGCGGCCCTCCTCCTGCCAGTAGACGTCGCGCAGGTGCAGGATCAGCGCGAACTCGTCGAGCACGAGGGCGGCGCCCACGCCGAACACGGCGGAGGAGAAGGAGTACCACCCCGTGGACACGCCCGACAGGACCAGCCCCGCCACTCCGCCGAGCAGCGTGAGCACCACCCCGAACACGACGTGGTGGATGTGCATCTCGCCCACGCTGACGTTGCCGAGCCACCGCACCCGCGCCCTGATCAGCCGTACGTTCACCCGCGTGAAGACGAACGCCGTGAGCAGCGCGACGAAGAAGCAGAACAGCGGCAGACGGTGCGCCTCGATGATGCGTTCGTGAAACCAGTCGGTCATCAAGCGATCCCCCGGCCTCCGATGCTAGTGCCGCGACCGACGAGGTTTGCCCGTTAGGAGCGGTGTCCAGAGTGGTGCTTTGTGGGTGGGGCGACAACGCGGCGAGGTGCCGCTCTGGGCGACGCGGCGGGGCAAAGATCGGCGGGAGGGGCCCCAGACGCGGTGGGAGTGGGTCAGGCGAGGAAGCCGCGCAGCAGGGCCGCCGTGCCCTCCAGGTGCTCGGCCACCGCCCGCTCGGCCGCCTCGGGGTCGCCGTCGAGGATCGCGGCCGCGATGGCGGCGTGCTGGGCCGCCGCGTGCTCGATGTTGGGCCGCAGCACGGGGATCGCGTTGAGCAGGTCGGTCACCCGGAGCCTGGCGTCCGCGCAGGCGGCGGCCAGCAGCGGCGAGCCGGTCAGCTCCGCGATCGCCAGGTGGAACGCGATGTCCATCCGGCGGTAGTCGGACGGGGCCGCGTCGTTCACCCCGGCCAGCCGGGCGTCCAGCGTCTCCCGCTGCCGCTCGGTCAGATCGGTGGTCGCGAGGACCCTGGCCGCCCCGCACTCGACGGCCATCCGGAACGTCAGCGCGTCCTCGAGGTCGTCTTCACCCATGCGGGTGACCGCCCTGCGCAGGTCGCCCTTGCGCGGGCTCGGCGGCCGGTAGACGACGAAGGCCCCGCCGTACCGGCCGCGCCGTACGTCGAGGTAGCCGGCCTCCTGCAGGGCGCGGATCGCCTCGCGCAGCGTGACCCGGCTGATGCCGAGCCGGGTGGCCAGCTCGCGTTCCGGCGGCAGCTTCTCGCCGTGCGGCACGACGCCGAGCTTGATGGCCTGCAGAAGGCGTTCGACGGTCTCCTCGAACGCGTTGCCCGCCCGAACCGGCCGCAGCAGCGACACCACGCCGGTGATCCCCCCGGTCATACCCGTGGCCGCGAGCCGCGACCCGGACGCGACGGCGGCCGGGGGCCGGGAGACGGACGCCTCCGCCGGGCTGATCTCCATGCGCATCGTCCCTCCACCCGTCGCCGCGGGCCCCCGTTCCTTCGATCGAGGTTAAACCCCAGGCACGTTGTTGACGACGAGGGGAACATGGTGCTTGCATGCCCTCAATGGTCTGATTCCAGACTTTTGGACGGGAGGCACCGTGCTCAGCGTGGAGCGACTCCGCGATGACGTCGAAGCGGGCCGCGTGGACACGGTCCTGCTCGCGGTAACCGACATGCAGGGGCGGCTGCAGGGCAAGCGGCTGTCGGCGCGGTACTTCCTGGAGGAGGTGCTGGACCACGCCGCCGAGGGCTGCAACTACCTCCTCGCCGTGGACGTCGACATGAACACCGTGGACGGCTACACCATGTCGTCCTGGGATCGCGGTTACGGCGACTTCGTGATGCGGCCGGACCTGTCGACGCTGCGCCGGGTGCCCTGGCACGAGGGGACCGTGCTGCTGCTCGCCGACCTGGTGTGGGAGGACGGCGCGGACGTCGTGGCCTCCCCCCGGCAGATCCTGCGCCGCCAGCTCGCCCGGCTCGCCGAACGCGGCTGGACCGCGTACGTCGGCACCGAGCTGGAGTTCGTCGTCTACGACGACAGCTACGAGCAGGCCTGGCAGCGGGGCTACCGCGACCTGACCCCGGCCAACCTCTACAACGTCGACTACTCGCTGCTCGGCACCTCCCGCATCGAGCCGCTGCTGCGGAAGATCAGGCTCGGCATGGAGGGCGCCGGGCTGTACGTCGAGTCGGCCAAGGGCGAGTGCAACCTCGGCCAGCACGAGATCGCCTTCCGGTACGCCGACGCACTGACGACCTGCGACAACCACGTGTTCTACAAGAACGGCGCCAAGGAGATCGCCGCCCAGGAGGGCAGGTCGGTCACCTTCATGGCCAAGCCGAACCAGCGCGAGGGCAACTCCTGCCACATCCACATCTCGCTGCGGGACGCCGGCGGCGCACCGGTGATGGCGGGCGGCGAGCCGTACGGGCTGTCGGAGACCGGGCGGCGGTTCATCGCCGGGCAGCTCGCGGCGATGCGCGAGCTGACCCTGCTCTACGCGCCCAACGTCAACTCCTACAAGCGGTTCGTGCCCGGGAGCTTCGCCCCCACCGCCGTCAAGTGGGGCGTGGACAACCGCACCTGCTCGCTGCGGCTGGTCGGCCACGGCCCCTCGCTGCGGATCGAGAACCGGGTGCCCGGCGGCGACGTCAACCCCTACCTCGCGGTCGCCGCCATGATCGCGGCGGGGCTGCGCGGCATCGACGCCGGGCTGGAGCTGGAGGAGCCGTTCGGCGGGAACGCCTACGACTCCGGTGCCGAGCGGGTGCCGGCCACGCTCCGCGACGCCCTGGCGCTGTGGGAGGGTTCGCCGATCGCCGAGGAGGTGTTCGGCAAGGACGTGGTCGAGCACTACGCCAACAACGCGAGGGTCGAGCTGGCCGCCTTCGACGCGGCGGTCACCGACTGGGAGCTCTATCGGGGGTTCGAACGGCTGTGAAGATAGTCAATCCGGCGACCGAGGAAGTGATCGCCGAGGTCGAGATGGCGGACGCCGCCGAGGTGGACCGCGCGGTCGAGCGGGCCGCCCGGGCCTTTCCCGCGTGGCGGGCGGTCGCCCCGGGCGAGCGGGCCCGGCTGCTGCGCCGCTTCGCGCAGGTGGTGGAGGACCACGCCGAGGAGCTGGCCCGGCTGGAGATCGCCAACGCGGGGCACACGATCGGCAACGCCCGCTGGGAGGCGGGCAACGTCCGCGACGTGCTCGACTTCTACGCGGGCGCGCCCGAGCGCAACCACGGCAGGCAGATTCCCGTGCCCGGCGGGGTGGACGTCACGTTCGCCGAGCCGCTGGGCGTGGTGGGCGTCATCGTGCCGTGGAACTTCCCGATGGTCGTCATGACCTGGGGAGCCGCCCCGGCCCTCGCCGCCGGCAACACGGTGATCGTGAAGCCGGCCGAGTGGACCCCGCTGACCGCGCTGCGGCTGGCCGAGCTCGCCCTGGAGGCCGGGCTGCCCGAGGGCGTGCTGCAGGTCGTCCCCGGCGAGGGTGAGGTCGCCGGCGCCCGGCTCGTCGAACACCCGGACGTACGGAAGATCGTCTTCACCGGCTCGACCGAGGTCGGCAGGCTGATCGGCGCCAAGGCCGCCGAGCAGGTCAAGCGGGTGACGCTGGAGCTGGGCGGCAAGAGCGCCAACATCGTCTTCGCCGACGCGGACCTCTCCCGGGCGGTGGAATCGGCCCCCATGGCGGTCTTCGACAACTCCGGCCAGGACTGCTGCGCCCGTTCGCGCATCCTGGTGGAGCGTTCCGTCTACGACGACTTCCTGCTGCGGCTGTCGCAGGCCGTGCGGGAGGTGACCGTGGGCGACCCGAACGACCCGGCGAGCCAGATGGGCCCGCTGGTCAGCGCCGAGCACCGGGAGCGTGTCGCCTCGTTCGTCACGGACACGGAGGTGTACGCCGCCGGGTCGTGCCCGGACGGCCCCGGCTACTGGTTCGCGCCCACCGTGCTGGCGGCGCCAGCCGGCTTCGACCCCCTCGCGCCCGGTTCCGGGGCCTTCCACCGCGCGTACACCGAGGAGATCTTCGGCCCGGTGGTGTCCGTCGTCCCCTTCGACGACGAGGAGCACGCCGTGCGCATCGCCAACCACACGGCGTACGGGCTGTCGGGGTCGATCTGGACCCGCGACGTGGGCCGGGCGCTGCGCGTGGCGCGGGCCGTCGAGGCGGGCAACCTGTCGGTCAACTCGCACTCCAGCGTCCGCTACTGGACCCCCTTCGGCGGCTTCAAGCAGTCGGGCCTCGGCCGCGAGCTCGGCCCGGACGCGCTGTCCGCCTTCACCGAGACCAAGAACGTCTTCATCGCCACGGAGTAGATCAATGCAGCGTTTGCAGGACCGCGTCGCCGTCATCACCGGCGGCGGCAGCGGCATCGGGCTGGCCACGGCCCACCGGTTCGCCCAGGAGGGCGCCAAGGTCGTGGTGGCCGACCTCGACGAGGAGGCCGGCGCGAAGGCCGCCGGAGAGGTCGGCGGCCTGTTCGTCAAGGCCGACGTGGCGAACGAGGACGACGTGGCCCGGATGTACCGGACCGCGTTCGAGGAGTTCGGCAGCGTCGACGTCGCGTTCAACAACGCGGGGATCTCCCCGCCGGACGACGACTCCATCCTCGAGACCGGCATCGACGCCTGGCGCCGGGTCCAGGAGGTGAACCTCACCAGCGTCTACCTGTGCTGCAAGCACGTGATTCCCTACATGCGACGGCAGGGCAGGGGCTCGATCATCAACACCGCGTCGTTCGTCGCGGTCATGGGCTCGGCCACCTCACAGATCTCCTACACCGCCTCCAAGGGCGGCGTGCTCGCGATGAGCCGCGAGCTGGGCGTCCAGTTCGCCCGCGAGGGCATCCGGGTCAACGCGCTGTGCCCCGGCCCGGTGGACACCCCGCTGCTGCGTGAGCTGTTCGCCAAGGACCCCGAGCGCGCCCAGCGCCGTCTCGTCCACGTGCCGATCGGCCGGTTCGCCCGGGCCGAGGAGATCGCCGCGGCGGTCGCGTTCCTCGCCTCCGACGACGCGTCGTTCATCACCGCCTCGGAGTTCCTGGTCGACGGCGGCATCTCCGGCGCGTACGTCACTCCGCTGTAGGGGGCGGAGATGGCTCGTCCCGTGATCGGCGTGACGTGCTACGTCGAGCCGGCGAAGTTCACCGTGTGGGACATGCCGGCGGCGCTGCTGCCGTACATGTACGTCGAGCACGTCGAGCGGGCGGGCGGGCAGCCGGTCATCCTGCCGCCCGCCGGGGAGCCCGCCGAGCTGGCCGGGCGGCTGGACGGGCTGATCATCGCGGGCGGGGGCGACATCGACCCCGCCCGGTACGGCTCCACCCCCGCCCCCCAGACCGGCTACGTGCGGAAATTTCGTGATAATGCCGAGTTCGGCCTGATGGCGGCGGCGATGGAGGCCGGCCTGCCGTTCCTCGGCATCTGCCGGGGGTTGCAGGTCCTCAACGTGGCGCTCGGCGGCACCCTCCACCAGCATCTGCCCGACGTGGTCGGCCATGCGGGCCACTCCCCCGCCCCCGGCACGTTCGGCCGCCTCCCCGTACGGCTTTCGCCCGGGTTGGCCAAGATCTACGGCGGCGAGGACCTGACGCCCGCCCACTACCACCACCAGGCGATCGACCACCTCGCGGACGGCCTGGAGGTGACCGCCCGGTCGGACGACGGCACGATCGAGGCCGTCGAGGTCACCGGCGCGGCGTTCGCCCTGGCCGTGCAGTGGCACCCGGAGGCCGACGAGGACGGCCCCCTCTTCCACGCCCTCGTCGCCGCCGCCCGCCGTTGAAAAATCCGGGGCGACGCGCGTCGCCCCGGCCGAAACGGCGTCCCGCGATAGACGCATCGGCACGGCGGCCGAACCCCGCGTGATCGCGCGGCGAGCGGCCGGCCGCGCCCCGGTGAACACGGCGTTCGCCTTCGCGCACCATGACAGGCTGGCCCGACGGAAACACGCGGAGGCGCTCTCTCCGCATTATGTAACCGATTTCATTTGATGCACGTGCATGTTCGCTCGGCATTCATCGCTATACGGAACGCAATGTCATCGACGGAAGTGCACGCCCCGGGCAGGCGCCGAGAAAATCGCAATTTTGACGAATGCAGGCGAAGAGGGATATCGTCAAATTCCTGTCAAAGCCGCGTCGCCGGCGCGTTCAGGCTGCTTTCGCGTGCGAGGGGAACCGTGTTATACGCCGTGCTCGGACCGTTCCTGGCCATGAAACCCTCGGGGGACGTCATCGCCGGGCTCGCCCCCAGGCACCGGCAACTCCTGGCGCTGTTCCTGCTGAATGCCAATGCCACGGTTCATCGGGACAGGCTCATCGATCTGCTCTGGAATGACTGTCCCACTAAATCTGCGCGCCGGAATCTTACCACCTACATCGCACAGATGCGGCGGCGGCTCTCGCCGCGGGACCCCGGCCTTTCTCCGCTCCACAGCGTGGAGGGCGGGTACCTTCTTTCCGTACCGCCGGGATCCGTGGATGCTGCAGTATTCAACCATTTCACGACGCAGGGCAGAATCGCTCGAGACAATGGCGATTACCACAATGCCGCGCGGATGCTCGAGAACGCGCTGAGCCTGTGGCGGGGCGACGCCCTGTCCGGCATGAGGCACGTGGACGCGCTCGCCGCGTGGGCGGAGCGCCTCGACGAGGACCGGCGCGCGGCGACCGAGGACCTCTTCGACGTACGGCTGGCGCTCGGGGACCACCGTGAGATCGTCGGCGGTCTGACCCAGTGGGCGAGGCGGCACCCGTTGCGTGAACGGCCGCACCGGCAGCTCATGCTGGCGTTGCACCGGTCGGGCCGCACCCACGACGCCTCGGCGTCCTACCAGCGACTGCGCCGGACCCTGGTCGACTGCCTCGGCACCGAACCGTCCCCCGACACCCAGGCCCTCCACCAGCGGATCGTCACCGACGACCCTTCCTCCACCCCGGCACGCGTCCGCGCGGGGCATCGCCCGCCCCGCGATCCCGACCATGGAATGTAACGAATCGCCTGCGGGAAGTAGCGTCGCACAGTGACGATACGGCGGTGCTGACGATCGAGCTTGATCCGACGATCGAGCAGATCCTCGCCCGGCTGCCGGCCGATGGAAGATCGGCCACGGACGTGGTGCGGGAAGCCATCAGACTCGCAGACCGCCTCCACTGGCTGGAGCAGGCCCGCACCGACGCGGAGAGGCTCGGCAGGGATCCGGACGACCTGGCCGAGGTCCGGGCCATCCGCCGAGAGCTTGGCGACCCGGATGCGCATCTCGGCATCGAGTCCTCCCTCGGCACCTGGGCCCTCCATCAGCGGATCGTACCGGCGACGGCCTTCCCCGCCTGATGCGCCTTCCTGACCTCGGCGGCGCCGGCGGTGCGGGCCGGAAATAAGGGCATCCGGCAGGTTACGGGGGTGGCGGCGAACCACTAGGCTGGACAGCGCACCAGTGATCCCGTGCGGGAGAGCGTCCTGGCATCCGGTCAGGGCCCCTGAAGGAGCAAGCCCTCCCCGCGAACCTCTCAAGGCAAAGGACCGTACGGGCCAGGTGACCTCTGGAAAGAAGGCCGGCAGGCCTCGCCGAAGGTGAAAGTCCGGCAAAGATCGGACGAAGCTCTCAGGCGCCGATGACAGAGGGGGAGGATGCCCGATAGTTCAACGCAGCATCCGTCCTTTCCGAGGTGGGCATGTCCCGATCCACCCCGCTCCGCGGGGTTCACGAAAGCCTGGGCGCGACCCTGACCGACTTCGCGGGCTGGCAGATGCCCCTGCGCTACGGCAGCGAGTCGGCCGAGCACAACGCGGTACGTACGGCCGCCGGGCTCTTCGACCTGTCCCACATGGGGGAGATCTTCGTCGTCGGGGCGCAGGCGGGCGAGGCCCTCGACCATGCCCTCGTGGGGCACCTCAGCGTCCTCGCACCCGGCCGCGCCCGCTACACGATGATCGTGAACGAGACCGGCGGCATCCTCGACGACCTCATCGTCTACCGCCTCGACGAGGACCAGTACATGGTCGTCGCCAACGCCTCCAACTACGCCCTCGTCGCGCGTGAGCTCGCCGACCGGGTCCGGGGATACGACGCGCGGGTGACCGACCGGTCGGACGAGTACGCGCTGGTCGCCGTGCAGGGGCCGCGCAGCGCCGAGATCCTCGCCCCGCTGACCGACGCCGGTCTCGACGAGCTCAAGTACTACGCCATCCTCCCCGCCGTCGTCGCGGGCGCGCCCGTCCTGATCGCGCGCACCGGGTACACCGGCGAGGACGGCTTCGAGCTGTTCGTGCTGAACGAGCACGCCGTGCCGCTGTGGAACGCCCTCACCGAGGCGGGCAGGGACGCCGGGCTCGTCCCCGCCGGACTGTCGGCCCGCGACACGCTGCGACTGGAAGCCGGCATGCCGCTGTACGGCAACGAGCTGAGCGCGGCGATCACGCCGTTCGAGGCGGGACTCGGCCGGGTCGTCCGCTTCGACAAGCCCGGCGACTTCGTGGGCAAGGCCGCCCTCGAGCGGGTCGCGGCGAACGACACCCCCCGGCGCCTGGTCGGGCTGGTGGCGCGCGGCCGCCGCGTCCCCCGCCACGGCTACCCCGTCACCCGGGACGGCGCCGTCGTCGGCGAGGTGACCAGCGGCGCCCCGTCGCAGTCCCTCGGCCGCCCGATCGCCATGGCGTACGTCGACGAGGACGCCCTGGAAAAGGGCGGCCTGACCGTGGACATCCGGGGCAGCCAAGAACCGGTCGACGTCGTCGATCTGCCTTTCTACAGGAGGAGCAAGTGAGCACCATTCCCGACGACCTGAGCTACACCAAGGAACACGAGTGGGTGGCCGGGCTTGAGGACGGCCGCACCGTGACGGTGGGCATTACGGCGTACGCGGCCGAGCAGCTCGGCGACGTGGTTTACGTGGAGGTGCACTCGGAGGTCGGCACCACGGTCGCGGCCGGCGACGCGATCGGCGAGGTGGAGTCCACCAAGTCCGTGAGCGACATCTTCGCCCCGGTCGGCGGTGAGATCGTCGAGGTCAACGCCGCCGTCGCGGACACCCCCGCGCTCGTCAACTCCGACCCGTACGGCGAGGGCTGGCTGTTCCGCGTGCGCGTGGAGGAGGAGCCGGAGGACCTTCTGTCGGCCGCGGAGTACACCGCGCTGACTTCCGGCGAGTCCTGACCTGCGGTTGAGAGGCGACGGTCAATGGCGATCAGCGTCTTCGACCTGTTCAAGGTGGGTATCGGGCCGTCCAGCTCGCACACGGGCGGCCCGATGGCGGCGGCGCACAAGTTCGTCCGCGGGCTGCACGAGGACGGGCTGCTGGAGAAGGTCACCCGGGTCGAGGCCATCCTGTACGGCTCGCTCGGGCTGACCGGCAAGGGCCACGGCAGCGACAAGGCGGTCCTGCTGGGCCTGTCCGGCGACAAGCCCGAACTGGTCGACGTCGACGCCGTCGACGAACGACTCGCGGCGATGCGGGCGAGCGGCACGGTCACGTTGTACGGCGTGCACGAGATCCCGTTCGTGGTCGGCGAGCACCTCGTCTTCGAGCGCAAGCTGTCGCTCCCCCACCACCCGAACGGCATGCGGTTCACGGCGTACGCCGACGACACGGTGCTGCGCGAGAAGGTGTACTACTCGGTCGGCGGCGGTTTCGTGGTGGACGAGAACGCCACCGGCGCCGACCGGATCAAGCCCGACGACACCGTGCTGCCGCACGCCTTCACGACCGCGCACGAACTGCTCGCGCACTGCGCGGAGACCGGCCTGTCGATCTCCGGCCTGATGATGGAGAACGAGAAGGCCTTCGGCCGTACGGAGGAGGAGATCCGGGCCCGCCTCCTGCACCTGTGGGCGGTCATGGCCGAGTGCGTCCGGCGCGGCACCAGCCGCGAGGGCGTCCTGCCGGGCGGCCTCAAGGTGCGCCGCCGGGCCCACCAGCTGTACCGGCGGCTGCAGGGCGAGGCCGACGGGACCGACCCGCTGCGGGCGATGGACTGGGTCACGCTGTTCGCGCTGGCCGTCAACGAGGAGAACGCCGCGGGCGGCCGGATCGTCACCGCGCCGACCAACGGCGCCGCCGGCATCGTCCCGGCCGTCCTGTCCTACTACATGCGTTTCCTTCCGGGCGCCGACGAGGACGGCGTCGTCCGCTTCCTGCTCACGGCGGGCGCGATCGGCGTGCTGTTCAAGGAGAACGCCTCCATCTCCGGTGCGGAGGTGGGCTGCCAGGGTGAGGTCGGGTCGGCCTGCTCGATGGCCGCGGCGGGCCTCACCGAGGCGCTCGGCGGGACGCCGGAGCAGGTGGAGAACGCCGCCGAGATCGGCATCGAGCACAACCTCGGTTTGACCTGCGACCCCATCGGCGGGCTCGTCCAGATCCCGTGCATCGAGCGCAACGCGGTCGCCTCGATCAAGGCGATCGCCGCGGCCCGCATCGCGCTACGCGGCGACGGGCGCCACTTCGTGTCGCTGGACAAGGCCATCAAGACGATGCGCGACACCGGCAGGGACATGCTCGACAAGTACAAGGAGACCTCGCGCGGCGGCCTCGCCGTCAACGTGATCGAATGCTGACCCCCACCCTCGCCGTGATCTTGTAGTTCGTCGCACACACGACCCCTCCACCTGCACCGGCACCCTTCATGATCACGCAGGCGGGCGGAACGTCGGCCGGGGCCAATAAGGTGGTGACCTCACCGACGAGGAGGAGGGCCGTCACGTGAGGTGGCGCGAGGCGCTGCGCCCGCATCGGGCGTTCCTGGTCGTGCTGGCGGCGGGTGTCGCGCTGCGCGCGCTCGCCGTGCTCGGCTACCGGCCCGCGCTGTGGTTCTGGGCCGACTCCTTCGCCTACCTCAGCTCGGCCCTCGACCTGCGGCCGCTGCCCTCACGGCCGTCCGGCTACTCGCTGTTCCTGGCGGCGCTGAGCCCGCTGGGCAGCATCACCGCCGTCGTGGTCGTCCAGCACCTGCTCGGCCTCGGCGTGGCCGTCTGCGTGTACGCGCTGCTGCGCCGCCGCACCCGGCTGCCGGGCTGGGGCGCGGCGCTGGCGGCGGCGCCGGTGCTGCTCGACGTCCACCAGATCCAGCTCGAACACCTCGTCATGGCGGACCTGCTGTTCACCGCGCTGGTCGTGGCCGCCGTGACGATCCTGCTGTGGCGTCCCAGGCCCGGCGGGTGGTCCGTCGTCGCCGCGCTGCTGCTGCTCGGACTGGCGACGGTCACCCGCACCCTCGGGCTGCCCCTGATCGCGCTGGCGCTGCTGACGATGCTGTTCGCCCGGCGCTGGCGGGCCGCGCTCGCCGGGCTCGCCGCCGCGTCCGCCGTGCTCGGCGGGTACGCCGTCTGGTTCCACGACGCCCACGGGTCGTACGGGATGGGTGGCAGCAGCACCTGGCTGTGGTCGCGGACGATGACCTTCGCCGACTGCGCGGTCATGAAGCCGCCGAAGGAACTGGCGGTGCTGTGCCCGTCGGGGCCACGGCTCGCCGCGCCCGCCTACATCTGGGACGCCGACTCGCCCATCCAGCGGGTGAAGAAGGACAAGGAGCGCCTGGCGGGCGAGTTCGCCTCGCTGGCTATCCGCAGCCAGCCCCTCGACTTCCTGACGACCGGTCTGCACGACGCCATGTGGGCGTTCGAGTGGGACCGCAAGGTCTACCCCGCTCCGGGCACACAGAGCGCGTACGTGTTCCCGGCCTCGGTGAAGCCGTTCACCGCCAAGGTGGCCTCCTCGGGCCGTACGGCGGCCGAGCTGACCACCGCCTACCAGGGACGCTCCGGGGACACCGACGTGGCCGAGCCGTTCGCGGGGTGGCTGCGCGCCTACCAGGAGCAGGGCTTCCTGCGCGGGCCGCTGCTGGCGGCGATCCTGCTCGCCGGGCTCGCCGGGCTGGTGGCGCGGCGGTGGACGGCGCTGCTGCCCTGGGCCGCGGCGGCGGTCCTGCTCCTGCTGCCGCCCCTGATCGCCGCCTTCGACCACCGCTACGTCGTGCCCGTGGTGCCGCTCGCCTGCCTGGCCGCCGGGCTCGCCCTCGGCAGCGGCGCGACCCGCGCACCGTGGCGATCAGAGGGGCGATCAGAGGGGCGATCAGAGGGGCGCGCCAGGGGACGGTCAGCGGCGGCGGACGTGCAGGCGGACGACCGCAAGCGCGTCGTCACGACCGACCGCGCGGCGAACACGTGAGATCGCCGACTCGTCCAGCCGCCTGATCACCTGCCGCAGGTCGGCCGACCGCTGGAGCGACACCGACACCCGCAGCCTGCCGTCGCGCACGAGCCTGACGGAGATTCGGCCGATCCCGTCGATCCCCTTGAGCGCCACGCCGAGCATGGCGATGCCGGAACCGGTGCGGCTGCCGACCCTTCCCCAGCCGAGCGCCATGACGAGCCAGCGGGTCGCGACCAGTGCGAGCAGCATGGCCGCCCCGGCCAGCAGGGGCAGCACCCATGGCCGCCCGTCGGCCACGCTCGCGTCGGCCAGGGCCGCACCGGGCCGCCGCCGCGCGGCGGCCAGCAGGCCGGCGCCACCCGCGACAAGCGCGAGGCCCACCAGGCAGAGCCCGACCCGGTTCCCCAGTCGCGGACGCACCTCAGCCCCCTCTCCGGCGCAGCCGTACGACGACCTCGTGGCGGGACCGGACGCCGAGGCCCGACAGCCGGTCTCCCACGGCCGCGCCGACCTCCCGCAGCAGGGCCCCGGTCCTGTCCGCGTCGGCCACCACGGCGACCTCGATCCGCCTGCGGAAGATGTGGACGTCGGCCCGGCGGACATGCTCGACCTCGCGAGCCGAGGCGGCGAGCGTCCGGCGCAGACCGGCGCGGGTCAGGCCCATGGCGAGCAGCGGGTCCCGGCATTCCAGGGGCACGAGCCGGGGACGGCCGGGGACGATCGCGAGGGCCACCAGTCCCACCCCGCAGACGATCATGCCGACCGCGGCGACGGGGACGGCGGGGTCGGCCGGCGTGATGTTCAGCAGCCGGGGCGGCAGCCGCCAGGGCAGGGACCCGCCGATCATGACGGCGACGACCGCCGCGGTGAGCGCCCAGCCGAGCAGGGCGATGACGGAGGCGACCGCGACGGCGGCCGGGGTGCGGCCCGGCCGCAGGGCACGCATGGCGGCCCGACGGCCGGCCACGCTGTCCGCCGCGACGCCCATGCCGCTTCCGGCGCCTGTGCCGCTGTCGGCTCCCTCGGCGCCTTTGGCGCTCCTCGCTCTTCCGGCCCCCTGGGCGCGCCTCGCCGACGACCCCGCCAGGATTGCCTGCACGACGCTCATCAGCCGTTCACTCTTCCCGCTCACCGCGCCGGGTCCGCTCGGTAGTCACGTCACCATGGGTACACGGAGCGGCGGCGGGAGGTGCGGGTCACCCACCGTCTTGCGCGATCATGGCGGCCCCCCGGCGAAGACTTTGCCCAGGCACGGTTAACGTGAATTCGGCTCATGTATTTCCGCCGATGCCGTACTAGGCTGCGCACATGGACGACCGACAGCGCCTCGACCAGGCCACGGCCCACCTGGAGCCGCCATTCGCCGTCCTCGACATGGACGCGCTCCGGTCGAACGCGGCAGCCATGGTGCGCCGGGCCCGAGGCAAGCCGATCCGGGTCGCCAGCAAGTCGATCCGGTGCCGGTCCGTGCTCGAACGGGTCCTGGCCATGGACGGCATCTCGGGCGTCATGGCCTTCACGCTGCCCGAGGCGCTGTGGCTGGTCTCCACCGGCCTGCGGGACGTGCTCGTGGCCTACCCGACGGCGGACAGGACCGCGCTGCGCACCCTGGGATCGGACGAGATCGCGGCGCGGGAGATCACCGTCATGGTGGACTCGCCCGAGCACCTCGACCTGATCGAGAGCCTCCGGCTCCCCCACCGCGTCCGGGTGTGCCTGGACCTCGACGCGGGGTTCGTGGCCTTCGGCGGCAGGTTCCGCGCGGGCGCGCTGCGGTCGCCGATCCGCGAGCCCGAGCAGGCGGCCGAGATCGCCGCCCACATCGCCAAGCGCCCGGGGCTGCGGCTGGCCGGACTCATGGCGTACGAGGCGCAGATCGCCGGGGTGGGAGACGACGTGCCCGGGCCGTACGGGCGGGCGGTGCGCCTGATGCAGGAGCGGTCGCGCCGCGAACTGGTCGTGCGGCGCGGCCGCATCGTGCGGGCCGTACGCCAGGTGGCCGACCTGGAGTTCGTCAACGGCGGAGGCACCGGAAGCATCGAGAAGACCGTCGCCGAGCGGGCGATCACCGAGGTCGCCGCGGGCTCTGGGTTCTTCCATCCCCGCCTGTTCGACTTCTACCGGGGCTTCACCGGCCGACCGGCGGCGCTGTTCGCCCTGCCGGTCGTGCGCAAGCCGGCTCCGGACATCGTGACCGTGCTCGGAGGAGGCTACCCCGCCTCCGGTGCCCCGGGACCCACCCGGCTGCCCCAGCCGTACCTGCCCGCGGGGCTCAGGTACCACCCGGACGAGGGCGCGGGCGAGGTGCAGACGCCCCTGCTCGGCGAGGCCGCGGCCGATCTCCGCCTCGGCGACCGCGTCTGGTTCCGGCACGCGAAGGCCGGCGAGTTGTGCGAGCGCTTCGCCTCGCTGCACCTGATCGAGGGCGACCGGGTCACCGAGGAGGTCCCGACCTACCGCGGCGAGGGCAAGACCTTCCTTTGACGTCCTCCCCCGCGGCCGCCGATTCGGGCGACGTGACCGCCGCCCCGGGCCCCGCGACCACGGCACCGGCCTGGCGGCTGCCTCGCCGTGGAAACGCGCACGCCGCCGCGAATCGCGTCACGGCGGCGTCGTCCCCCGGCGGGTCAGCGGGAGCGGCGGCGCAGGAGCACGATGGCCGCGCCCACGACGACGACCACGCCGATTCCGATCAGCACCGGAGCCATGTTGGGTGCGGGGTACTCCGCGGGCTGCTCTCCTTCGCCGTCGGCCGGGGCGTACGTGCGCGGCCCCAGGACCATGTCCTCCATGGACGTGACGAAGTCGCGCGCGTTGGCCTTCGCCTTCGCGACGCCGCGCTCCGCGACCCGCTTCGGGCTCACCCGGTCCGCGATGGCGTCGACCGTGCGAGCGAGCTCCGCCCGCGTGCGCTCGATCTTCAGCTCCAGCGCATCGGGATCGGTGTCCGCCATGCGATCCCCCTTCTGTGGTATTGGTGTGTGATCAGTCTGCCAGGTCCGCCGGTCGCCCCGCACAGCGACTGAGCCGGTAGTTTGGTTCACGCTTGCCCGCCGATCGCCGCGGGTCACATTTTCCGGAGGACGTGATGAGCAAGCTCCAGCCCGGCGACGCCGCGCCGGACTTCACCCTGACCGACGCCGACGACAACGAGGTCTCGCTGGAGTCGCTCCGCGGCAGGCGGGTCATCCTGTACTTCTACCCTGCGGCGATGACCCCCGGATGCACCAAGCAGGCCTGCGACTTCCGCGACAACCTCGGCGCGCTGACCGGGCAGGGCTTCGTGGTGCTGGGCGTGTCCAAGGACAAGCCCGCCAAGCTGCGGCAGTTCCGCGAGCGCGACGCGCTCACCTTCCCGCTGCTGTCCGACGCCGGTCTGGACGTGCACAAGGCGTACGGCGCGTACGGCGAGAAGACGAACTACGGAAAGACCGTGATGGGCGTCATCCGGTCCACGTTCGTCATCGACCCCGATGGGAAGATCGAGAAGGCTCTCTACAACGTGAAGGCCACCGGCCATGTCGCCCGCCTCACGAAAGAGCTGGGAATTTCCTGACATATCCCTTTCGCCGCACTCCCGGGATTGTCGGCGGCCGCCGATGAATTCCGGGACATGGTGAAGTACAAATACACATCCGGTCTGCCGGCCGAGGCCGCGGCGAAGGCGGCGAGCATCGCCGACGCGCTGCGCCACCTCGGCATCCCGTGGTCGGGCGGCGTCCACGCCCACATCAGCGGCCGCCTCAAGCACGTCGGTATCGACACCTCCCACTTCCTGGGCCAGGCTCATAGGCGAGGCCAGCCGTCGCCGCGACGGCGTCTACCGGCGGACGTGCTGGTCCTGAATCCCGTCGGCGCCGCTCGCGAGAAGCCGGGCAAGCTCCGGCGGGCACTACGTGAAGTGGGAGTCCCCTACCGCTGCGCAGACTGTAAGATAGGCGGCACTTGGCAGGGCCGGTCGCTGACATTGCACATCGACCACGTCAACGGAAAACCGGCTGGACAACAGAAGAGAGAATCTGCGATTCCTCTGCCCGAACTGCCATTCTCAGACCGAGAATCTCGCGGGCAAGGGAAAACGCGAAGGGGTCGTAGTCCAATGGCAGGAGACCGCGGCTTTAGGTGCCGTACAGTGCGAGTTCGAATCTCGTCGACCCCACCAAAATCCAAGTAGAAACAATGGCGCACCGGATTCCGCGGAAAATGGTGCGGGCCGCCGCGATTCCGCCGGCCGCAAGAAGGCGACGCCCGCGAAGACGGCCGCGATGGTCTCAGCGGAAGACCCCGCGGGAGAAACCCCCTTGGGCGCGCGCCGGCCCCTCCGCCGGCGCGCGCCCTTCCGGGAAGCGAAGATCAGCCGGGCGCCTGGCAGCGCACTCCGGCCTCGGTGCTCCTGCACCATGGGGGCAGGAGGTCGTCCTGGGACTGCGGGGCGTTCTGGCCGTAGCCACGGGGGAAGAAGCGCTGCCGGTCACCTCCGGCGTCCCAGTTCGTCCCCGCGTCCGCCCGGTCCCAGACCATGGCGGTGACGGCCACGACGCCACCGCCGAGGAGCGCTCCGACGAGCGCGGACGCGATGCCGACGGCCACCAGCCGGCCCGTGTGCCCACGCGGGAGCCGAGCCGCCAAGCGCGTGGAGAAGCCGGGCCGCGGGGCCGACGCGATCGGCGGACGCGGGTTCTGCCAGCCAGGGGCGTTCCATCCCGCGCCTCCGGGCCCGAAGGCGTACCCGCTGCCGCCCGGGATCGCGCTCGCGGGTCCCGGCCCCGGCCGGCTCGGGCCGGTGGAGCCCGCCCACGGCGCGTACGGCCCCGGCGTCCCGGGCGTGTTCATCGGGCCGGGCGTGTTCGCCCCGGGGGTGTTGCCGGGGCTGGCCCAGGATGAACCCGGCCCCGCCGCCCTGGGCGTGTTCGCCGGGCTGGTCCAAGGTGACGTGGGATTCGTCGGAGGTGGCGGTGGCATGGTCGCCCCGGCCGGCCCGGTCGGCGCCGACGGGCCGGCGGGCTCAGCGGCCCCGCTGGTCGCGGTCGGCTCACTCAACCCGGTCGGCCCGGTTTCCGGCTCCGGGCGCGGGCCGCGCGGCTCGTCCCCGGTGCCGCGCGACCCCGCGTCCTGATCCGCCATTCAGATCTCCCTCTTACCCGCTTCAGAGAAGCGTTCCCGCGAACAAGGATGCGCCGTGATCCGTAAGAACGGCGTAAACCCGGCGGGCGCCTGCGACCTGAGTCGTACCGCCGTATCCGCCGCAAGGGTGAGACCTTCCTGAGCAGCCGATACGTATGGTTGGGTACGTGTTCGGCAGACTACGCGCCTGGACTCGGCGCCACAGCAAGCTCGTGGACGCGCTCACGGTCTCCCCTCTGGCGCTGTTGAGCCTGGCCACCGTCGAGGCCTTCACCCGGTCGGGCTCGGTCGGGGCCCGGGATGTCGGTGCGCCCGGGCTGCTGCTGCTTTCGGCCGCGCTCATCGTTCCGCTGACCTGGCGCCGCGACCACCCCCGCGAGGTGTTCGCCGTGGTCGCCGCCGTCAGCTTCGTGCAGTGGCTGCTCGACGTCATCGTCCTGCCCGCCAACATCGCGGTGCTCGTCGCGGTGTACGGCGTCGCGTCGCGCTGCACGCTGCGGTGGGCGCTGGCCGCCGGGGCGGTCGCCGAGTTCGGGCTGCTGCTGGCGATGCTGCGCTGGTCTCCCGACGCAGGGCAGGCGTGGCCGTCGTCGTCGGCCTTCATCGTCGCCGTGTGGATCGCCGGGATCTACGCCAACACCCGCCGTCGCTACGTGGAGAGCCTGGTCGAACGCGCCGAGCGGGCCGAGCGGGAGCGCGACCAGCAGGCGCGCATCGCGGCCGCCGCCGAGCGTGCCCGCATCGCCCGTGAGCTGCACGACGTGGTGGCGCACAACGTCAGCGTGATGGTCGTCCAGGCCGACGGCGCGGGTTACGCCCTCGACGGCGACCCGGAGCAGGCGCGGCGCGCCATGCAGGCGATCTCCGCAACCGGGCGGCAGGCGCTGGCCGAGATGCGCAGGCTGGTGGGCGTCCTGCGGCAGGACGCCGGCAGCCCGGCGGAGGAGTACGCTCCGCAGCCCGGCGTGGCCCAGCTGGGCGACCTGATCAGGCAGGTCAGGGACTCGGGGCTGCCGACCGAGTTCACCGTGTCCGGCACCGCGCGGACGCTGCCCGAGGGCGAGCAGCTCGCCGTCTACCGGATCGTGCAGGAGGCGCTGACGAACGCGCTCAAGCACGGCGGCCCCGGCACGCGGGCCTGGGTGGAGATGACGTACGGCAGGGGCGAGCTCGAGCTGAGGATCAGCGACGACGGCAGGGGCGCCGCGGCGCCGCGCCTGGTCGGCGGGCACGGCCTGATCGGCATGCGGGAGAGGGCGGCGATGTACGGCGGGAGCGTCGAGGCGGCCCCCCGGACCGGCGGCGGGTTCCGGGTGGTCGCCAGGATCCCCATCGGGATGGCCGCGTGACCGGGCCGTCCCCCGGCCGCGTACGGTTGCGGGGATCGCGGCGATGACGAGCGGAGCGGAGCGGCAGTGATACGCGTCATGCTGGTCGACGACCAGGAGCTGGTGCGGACCGGGTTCCGGATGGTCCTCGGGGCGCAGCCGGACATCGACGTCGTGGGTGAGGCGGCGGACGGGCTGGCGGCCGTCGAGGCGCTGCGCACGGTCGAGGCGGACGTGGTCCTCATGGACGTCCGCATGCCGCGGATGGACGGCGTGGAGGCGGCCCGCGTCATCTGCGCGGCGCCGGACGGTCCCAAGGTGCTGATCCTGACGACGTTCGACCTCGACGAGTACGCGTTCGCCGCGATCAAGGCGGGCGCGGCGGGATTCCTGCTGAAGGACGTGCCGCCGGCCGAGCTGATCAGCGCGATCCGGTCGGTCCACACGGGTGACGCGGTGGTCGCGCCGAGCACGACCCGCCGCCTGCTCGACCGTTTCGCCGTGCTCCTGCCCGAGGGGGACCGGCAGCGGCAGGAGACCGGCGTGCTGACGGCTCGGGAGCGGGAGGTGATGTACCACGTGGCCCGCGGCCTGTCGAACACCGAGATCGCGGCGCGCCTGCACCTCGCGGAGGCGACCGTGAAGACCCACCTGGGCCGCATCCTGGCCAAGCTGGGGCTGCGCGACCGCGCCCAGGTGGTCGTCTACGCGTACGAGACCGGTGTGGTCTCCCCCGATCATCCGCGGGGCTGAGTCCGGACTACCTCGCAAGTCGCACACGTCCCGCAGGACCCGTCCCGGGGCCGCACACGGAGAACGTCCGCGAGGCCGAGGAAACGCCCTGATCACGGCCATAGCGTGGCGTCATGACCACAACAACCCAGGTTCGCACCGCGGTCGTCGCGCGGGGACTGACGAAGGTGTACGGCGAGGGCGACGCGGCGGTGCACGCGCTGCGCGGCGTCGACGTCGGTTTCGCCGCGGAGGCGTTCACCGCGATCATGGGGCCGTCCGGCTCCGGTAAGTCCACCCTGATGCACTGCCTGGCCGGTTTGGACACCGTGACGGACGGACGGGTGAGCATCGGCGACGTCGAGATCACCGGTTTGAACGACAAGCAGCTCACGCTCCTGCGTCGTGAGCGCGTCGGTTTCATCTTCCAGGCGTTCAACCTGCTGCCGACGCTGACGGCCGAGCAGAACATCCGGCTACCGCTGGAGATCGCGGGCCGTCAGGCCGACCAGGCGCTGTTCGACCGCGTGATCGAGACGGTCGGCCTTCGGGACCGGCTCAGGCACAAGCCGAGCGAGCTGTCGGGCGGCCAGCAGCAGCGTGTCGCGGTGGCTCGGGCGCTCATCAGCAAGCCCCAGGTGATCTTCGCCGACGAGCCGACCGGCAACCTCGACTCGCGCAGCGGCGCCGAGGTGCTGGCGTTCCTGCGCAGGTCGGTGCGGGAGCTCGGGCAGACGATCGTGATGGTGACCCACGACCCGGTGGCGGCGTCGTACGCCGACCGGGTGGTCTTCCTGCGTGACGGCCTGCTGGTGAGCGAGATCGATCGGCCGACGCCGCAGACCGTGCTCGACACGCTGATGGCGCTGGAGGCCTGAGCCGTGTTCAGGACCACTCTCACCGGGCTGCTGGCGCACCGCCTGCGCCTGCTGCTCACCTCCCTGGCGATCGTGCTCGGTGTCGGGTTCATCGCGGGCACGTTCGTGCTCACCGACACCATCGACGCCGGGTTCACCCAGTCGTTCGCCGCGGACGCCGACAAGGTGGACGTGGTGGTGGCGCCCAAGGACGACGCCGAGGGCGACGCGAGCCTGCCGCAGAGCGCGCTCGCGGCGGTCAGGGCGGTGCGGGGCGTGCGGGACGCCCAGCCCGTGGTGTCCGGGGACGCGCCGCTGATCGGCAGGGACGGCAAGGTCGTCGGGGACTTCCCGACCGCCGGGGTGTCCATCCCGGCGAGCCGCATCAAGATCACTTCGGGGCGGGCGCCCTCCGCCGCCGGCGAGGCGGTGCTCGACAAGAACACCGCCAAGGCCCAGGGGCTGGCACCGGGGGCGACCGTCGCGGTGCTCGACCGGGCGGGCGAACGGCAGGAGTTCCGCCTCGTCGGGATCTTCGACGTGGGCGTCGACCAGAACCTCGCCTACCGGGGCGCGGTCGCCTTCACCCCCGACGCGGCGCGGCGCGTCACCGGAGCCAAGGGCTACACCGAGATCGACGTCGTCTCCTCGGGACCCTCGCCGGAGAGCCTGCGCGCGGCCGTCGCGGCGGCCGTGGGCGGCGACGCGACGGTGATGACCGGGCGGGAACGCGCCGACGAGGTGGCCAGGCGCAACCACGTGGACACGTCCTACATCCGGCTGGGCCTGCTGCTGTTCGGCGCGGTCGCGCTGCTCGTCGCCGCGCTCGTCATCTACAACACCTTCAACATCCTGGTCGCGCAGCGGATGCGCGAGATGGCGCTGCTGCGCTGCATCGGCGCCACCAAACGGCAGGTCTTCGGCTCGATCGTGCTGGAGTCCGCCGTGGTCGGCCTGCTGTCGTCGGTGCTGGGCCTGCTGACGGGCCTCGGCCTCGGGGCCGCGGCGGTCGCCGTGCTGAGGGCCGTCGGCACCGACATCCCCACGGGCACGGTGACCCTGTCCCCGCAGACGATCGCCGTCGGCCTGTGCACCGGCGTCGTCGTGACGATGGCCGCCGCCCTGCTCCCGGCGCGCCAGTCCACCCGTGTGCCGCCCGTCGCGGCGCTGCGCGCGCAGGTCGAGGAGCACACCTTCCGCACCGGGGTCGTACGGATGGTCGTCTCGGTCCTGCTCCTGCTGGCGGGGGCCGGCCTCACCGCGGCGGGGGTGCTGCAGAAGCCGGGCCAGGCGGCGCTGCTGACGGTCATGGCCGGTGGCGTGCTCGTGTTCTTCGCGGTGCTGGTGCTCGGCCCGGTGATCGTACGGCCGCTGAGCGGGCTGGCCGGCTGGGTGCCTGCGCGGCTGTTCGGCGTGCCGGGACGGCTCGCCCTGGACAACTCGCGGCGCAACCCCAAGCGGGCGGCCACCACGACGGTGGCCCTGACCATCGGCGTGACGCTGATGACGTTCATGTCGGTCCTGACCGCCACGGTGCGGACCACGGTCGGCGGCGAACTCGACAAGCAGTTCCCCGCCGACTACATCCTGTCGGCGCAGACGGGCACGATCCCCCGCTCGGTCGCCGACGCGCTGCGCGGGAGCCGCGACCTCGCCGCGGTGACCGAGTTCCGCGGCAAGAAGGCCAAGGTGAACGGCCGCGACTACGAGGTGGGCACGGTCACCCAGTCGGCCATCGGCACCGCCATCAAGCCGGAGGCGTCGTCCGGCACGCTGCACGGCTTCGGCGCGGGCGACGTCGCGGTGGCCGACTACGTGGCCCGGGACCTCGGCGTCGCGGTGGGCGACAGCGTGACCGTCGCGTCGGGAGGGAAGAGCGCCTCGCTCGAGGTGGCGGCGGTGCTGAAGGCCGACGTGTCCCTGCTGCCGCCGTTCACGATGGCCGAGCAGGCGTTCGAACGGCACTTCGGAGTTGTGGACGACACGCAGATCCTGGTGGACGCCGCCGACGGCGTGGCCCCGGAGCGGGCGCGCAAGGTGGTGGACGACGCCACGGCGGCCTACCCGGCGGTCAAGGTCGGCAGCACGACCGAGATCCGCGGCCAGTTCGACGAGGCGATCGACTCGATGCTCATGGTCGTCACCGGGCTGCTGGCCCTCGCGATCGTGATCTCGCTGCTCGGCATCGCGAACACGCTGTCGCTGTCGGTCCACGAACGGACCCGCGAGTCCGCGCTGCTGCGCGCCCTCGGGCTGACCCGGCCGCAGTTGCGGGGCATGCTCTCGGTCGAGGCGCTGGTCCTCGGCCTGGTGGGCGCGATCGTCGGCGTCGTGCTCGGCACCGCGTACGGCTGGGCGGCGACGACGACGCTCACGGAGAACGTCTCCTTCCAGCTTCCGGCCGTGCAGATCCTGATCTTCATCGCCGCCTCGGGCCTGGCCGGGGTGCTCGCCGCGGTGCTGCCCGCCCGCCGGGCCGCCCGGGCGTCGGTCGTCGGGGCGCTGGCCGCCTCCTGACCGCCGCTCCCCCGGTTCCGTACGGGCCGGGGCGTCGGTCGCCCGGGGCACCCGTGCGTGCGGGTGACCCGGGCGCGGGCCGTCACAGGCGGCGGCCCTGGCGGTCGATCACCACCGCGAAGACCCCCGTGACGTCCTCGTACGGCGGTTCCACGGCCATGTGACCCCGCTGGGCGTCGATCCACAGGACCTCGCCCCGGCAGTTGACCGCGTTCCACGCGTGGCTGCCACCCCCGGCCCAGCGGGTGATGAGGACGGCGGCGGCGCCGTGCCCGCCGAAGATCAGCCGCTGGGCGACGGCCACGTACGCCCGGCGGCCGTGGCCCACGTACTCGAACCGGTGCCCGAGCCACTCCTCGGCGCGGGCGACGCCCCCGGTCTCCCCGGTCAGCAGCGGGCGGCCCGACCCGTCGTACTCCGGCTGCCTGCGCGCCGCCACCGCGGGCTCGCCGTGCCAGGTGGACATCACCGACAGCGCGCAGTCGACGGCGTTGTTGGACCTGAACGCGTCCTCCGTCGGCCCTTCTGCGTTGATCAGGCGGATCCAGGTGCCGCGCGGGTCCGGGAAGCGCCCACTCACCGCCTGCGCGAGGCTCACCTGGCCGTCCGGATCCGCCTCGGCCAGGCCGCCAGGCCTGCCGTACGGGCGGGTCTCCTCCAGCCGCCGCGGGCGGCCCGGGCCGTCCAGCCAGTCGCACTCGGTGTCGTCGCGCAGCACGGCCGCCCAGAAGTCGTCGGCGTCCGCGAGCTCGCCCGTCTCCGGACCGTCGTCCGCGGCGCCGCCGGACGCCTCCTCGCGCCACTCGCTCCGGCCTGCCTCGGGCGCCGGCTCGTCGCCGGTCTGTGCTGCGGGGATCCTCGGCGCGGGCGCGGTCTCGGCGCGCCACTCGTCCTGCCCGGCCGGGTCCGCGGCGGCGTCCCCGGTGGCGTCTTCGGTGGTGTCTTCGGTGGCGTCCTCGTGCCCGGCGACGTCGGCCCCGTCATGATTCGCCTCGGGTTCGGCGGCCGGGGGTTCCTCCGCGTGCGCGAGGTCGCCGGGCTCTCGCAGGCCGGGCTCCCCCGGGCCTGGCTCCCGCGAGCCCGAGTCCTCCCACGCGCGGGCGTGCGACACGGACTCGTCGCGGGCGAACGCGCGCGAGCCGGAGTCCTCACGGACGCGGGCATCCGAGCCGGGCTCTTCACGGGTGGAGACGTGCGAGCCGGGCTCCCCCGGATCAGGCCCGGCGTCCCCCGGGCCGGGTTCTCCCGAGGTCGACGGCGCGCCATCTGTCGTGACGTCGGCGGTCCCCCCTACGGCCTCTCCAACGGCCTCTCCGGAGATTTCCCCGGCGGTCGTCTCCGCCGCCGGCTCTCCCGTCGCCTCGCCGTCGTCAAGGGCGCGCTCGACGTTCCCGCCGTTCTCCGGTCTCTGAGCGTCCCGGGCATCAGGGGCATCACGGGCATCAGCGGCATCACGGGCGTCCCGATCGTCCCGGTCATCCTCGGATGCCTCGACGTCCGCATGATCCTCGGCATCCTCCGGGCCCCGACCATCCTCGTCGTCCCCGGTCCCGGCGTCGGCGGGCGTCGCGACGGGGACGGCTTCCCGGAGGTCGGGCGGCCCGCCGCGGCGCCCCGTCGGCGTCCCCGGGCCGTGGCCGCCCCGTCCCCCGATCTCGCCGTTCCTCGCCGCCGGCACCACCGGCATGGTGATGGTGTCGGTCATGGTGTCGATGCCCAGCGGCAGCGCCGCGATCCGCACGTCCAGGCGGCGGTCCTCGAGCGAAGGAGCAGGCGCGTCGGCCGCCTGCTCGTAATCCCGCCATCGCCGGCCGTCGGCCGACACGACCGGGTTGTACACACCGGACGGCAACCGCCACCTCGCGTGCCGGCGCGCCCTCTCCTGGTTCACGCGCTTGGCCCCCCTCCTCGCGCACATCAGCGTGCCGATGGTAGAGGCGGGCCGCCCGGGGCACGGCGGGTTTTCCCAACTCCAGACCCGGCTTCCCCCGAGGGGCCGGTCAGCGGGCCGTGACGGTGACGGTGTGGAGACCGGTCGCGCCGTCGGGGGCGGGCGGGGCCTCGTCCTCGGTCTGGGTGTAACCGGTCGCGTCGGTGGCCCGCACCGAGATCGTGTGCCGGCCGGGCGTCAGGTCGAGGTCGAGCGACCACTGCCGCCAGGTGTCCGGGCCGGGGGCGTCCGCGAGCCTCGCCTGCCGCCACGGGCTCCCGTCCACCCGCACCTCGACCGCGTCGACGCCGCGGTGCTGGGCCCACGCGACGCCCGCCAGGGTCGTACGCCCCGCCGTGACCTCGTCCCCGTCGCGGGGCAGGTCGATCCTGGACTGGGTTTTGATCGGGCCCCGCGGCGCCCAGCCGCGCGGCGTCCAGTAGGCCTCGTCCCGGTCGAACCGGGTGACCCTTATCTCGGTGACCCACTTCGTCGCCGACACATATCCATACAGGCCGGGCACGACCTGGCGGACCGGGAAGCCGTGGGCCTCCGGGAGCACCTCGCCGTTCATGGCGACGGCGAGCAACGCGTCGCGGCCGTCCATGACCACGTCGACCGGTGTGCCGCAGGTCCAGCCGTCCTCGGAGACGCTGAGCAGCATGTCGGCCTCACGGCGGATCCCGGCCTCGCGCAGCACGTCGGCGAGCCGGGCGCCGAGCCAGCGGGCGTTGCCGATGTACGGCCCGCCGACCTCGTTGGACACGCAGGTCAGCGTGACGTCCGCCTCCATGAGGGGGCGCTTGAGCAGGTCGGCGAAGGTCAGCTCGACCGGCCTGTCCACCAGTCCGTGGATCTTCAGCGTCCATCGGGCCGGGTCCACCGACGGCACGACGAGGGCGGTGTCCACCCGGTAGAAGTCGGCGTCGGGCGTGACGAAGGGCGTCAGGCCGGGAATCCGGAGGTCCGCCCCGGACGGGATGGGCACGGCCGGGCGCGCCGCGCGCGGCAGCATTCTCGCCACGTTCCTCCGGGCGATCTCGCCGTCCTTCGTGCCCGACAGCAGCCAGCCGCCGAGACCGGCGGCGCCCGCCACGACGACCCCGGTCGCCGCCCCCGTCAGGAGCCTGCGCCGGTCGAAGGCGTACGGCGCCGCGCCCGGCCGCATGACGGCCGGCACGGCGGGGCCGGGCGCCGCCGAGCGGCTCTCCTCGTCCGCCGTCGCGGCACCCGCCGGGCCGGAGATCGGTCGCGTGGCCGGCGCGCTCTCCCCGTCGGCGGCCCGGCTGGCGGCGACGTAGGCCTCCTCGCCGCTGCCCATGGCGCGGCGCGTCAGCCGCGAGAGGGTCCAGGCGCCCGCCGCGGCGCCCGCGAGCGAGGGCAGGACGTGCGCCACCCCCGCGTCCGGCCGGGACAGCGCCGCGGCGGCGCCGACGAGGCCGAACACGGCCAGGCCCAGCGTGCCGTACGCCGCCCTGCGGCGGGCGAGCAGGCCGAGACCGGCGGCGACGAGCGCGAGCACGACGACGATGCCGCCGAGCAGGACCGCCTTGTCGTAGGAGCCGAAGGTGCGGATCGCCCATTCCTTGAGACCGGCGGGCGTGGCGTCGACCACCGCGCCGCCGACGGCGACGACCGGCGCCGCGCCGGGATCGATCAGGCCGGCGACGATCTGGGCCGCCCCGAGCGCCACCGCACCGGCGACGAGGCCGGTCTGCGCGGCCGCCCAGGCGGGCATGCGGGTGCCTGCTGCGTTCACGTCACGAACGCTACGCCCGTCCGCCCCCGGGGGTCTTACGGCGGGATTACGAGACGACCTCGGCGATCAGCGGGGCGAGCGCGCGGAACGCCTTGCCCCGGTGGCTGATCGCGTCCTTCTCCTCGGCCGTCATCTCGGCGGTCGTGCGGGTCTCGCCGTCCGGCACGAAGATCGGGTCGTAGCCGAAGCCGCCCGTGCCGCGCCGTTCGCGGATGAGGAAGCCGTGCACGGCGCCCTCCACCACGTGCTCCTCACCCGTCGGCAGCGCGAGCGCGGCCGTACAGGCGAAGTGGGCCTGCCTGCGGCCGTCCGGCACGTCGGCGACCTGCGCGAGCAGCAGGTCGAGGTTGGCGTCGTCGTCGCCGTGGCGGCCGGACCAGCGGGCGGAGAAGATGCCCGGCATGCCGTTCAGCGCCTCCACGCACAGGCCGGAGTCGTCCGCGACGGCGGGCAGACCGCTGGCCGAGGCGACCGCGTGCGCCTTGAGCAGCGCGTTCTCCGCGAACGTGAGACCTGTCTCGGCCACGTCGCCGATCTGCGGGAACGCCTCCAGGCCGACGAGTTCGACCGGCACACCGGCGTCGGCGAGGATCCGGCGCAGTTCGACGATCTTCCCGGCGTTGCGGGTGGCCAGGACCACCTTGTTCATGCTGTCGTCCTCGGTGTTCAGGAGAGGGCTTCCGTCTGGATGCGGGTGAGCTCGGCGCATCCGGTGGCTGCCAGGTCGAGCAGGCCGTTGAGCGTCGTCCGGTCGAACGGCGTGCCTTCCGCGGTGCCCTGCACCTCGACGTAGTCGCCCCTGCCGGTCATCACCACGTTCATGTCGGTCTCGGCCTTGACGTCCTCGCTGTAGTCGAGGTCGAGCATCGGCTCGGTGCCGACGACGCCGACCGAGACGGCGGCGACCGAGTTCACCAGGGGGTCGCCCGGGCACATCCGGCGCTGCCGCATCCAGGCGATGGCGTCGGCGAGGGCGACGTACGCGCCGGTGATGGCGGCGGTGCGGGTGCCGCCGTCGGCCTGCAGCACGTCGCAGTCGAGCACGACGGAGTTCTCCCCCAGGGCCTTGTAGTCGACGCAGGCGCGCAGGGACCGGCCGATCAGCCGGGAGATCTCGTGAGTGCGTCCGCCGATCTTGCCGCGGACCGACTCGCGGTCGTTGCGGGTGTTGGTCGACCGGGGCAGCATGGCGTACTCGGCCGTCACCCAGCCAAGACCGCTGCCCTTGCGCCAGCGGGGCACGCCGCTTTCCACCGTCGCGGCGCACAGCACCCTGGTGCCCCCGAACTCCACCAGCACGGAGCCCTCCGCGTGGGCGAGCCAGTTCCGGGTGATGGTCACGGGGCGAAGCTGGTCGGAACTACGACCGTGTGAACGAGCCATACGGGTCACCCTAGGTCATACACGGCCCCGCTCCGCGCCAACTCCATCGGCCCGCCGAAGCCGCCGCGTGAGGCGTCCTCCAGGATGCGGGACTTGTCGTACCACGGGACGAGGTGGGTGAGGACGAGCGCGGCGGCCTCGGCGCGGGCGGCGTGCTCGGCCGCCTGCCTGCCGCTCAGGTGCAGGCCGGGGGTCAGGCCCGGCTCGTCGAGGAAGGACGCCTCGCACAGGAGCACGTCGGCCTCGTGGGCCAGCTTGACCAGTTCGGCCGACTCGCCGGTGTCCGCCGAGTACGCGACGGACCTGCCCCGATGGGTGACGCGGAAGCCGTAGGTCTCCACGGGGTGGTTCATCGTGGCGGCCGTCACCTCGAACGGGCCGACGTGCCGGGTGCCGGGCGACAGCCGTACGAAGTCGAAGGAGTTCTCTAGCACCGGCTCGTCCGGCATCGCGTACGCGGCGTTGAGCCGCTTCGAGGCGCCGGCGGGGGCGTGGACGGGCACCTTCGGCAGCGGGCCGTCCGGGGTGTAGGTGCGCACGACGTGGTAGGCGCACAGGTCGAGGCAGTGGTCGGCGTGCAGGTGGGACAGGAGGATGGCGTCGACCTCGTAGAGCCCGGCGTGCCGCTGGAGCGCGCCCAGCGAGCCGTTGCCGAAGTCGAGCAGCAGCCGGAAGCCCTCGGCCTCCAGCAGATAGCAGGAGGACGGGCTGTCGGGGCCGGGAAAGCTGCCCGAGCAGCCGATGATCGTCAACTTCATCACGAACTCCCTACGCCGGTGACGTCGCCGATGCCGGGGGCGGTCCGCTCCACCGACTGGAGCTCGGGACCGAGGAAGCGCTGCCCGAGCCGCGCGAACAGCTCGGTGTCGCCCGTCGCCCGGAAGCGGTGCCCCGGCTCGCCCGCGCCGTTGGACAGCCCGCGGTCGTGCAGGATGCGGTAGACGTCCTTGGCCGTCTCCTCGGCGCTGGACACCAGCGTCACCCCGTCGCCCGCGACGTACGACAGGGCGCCGGTGAGCAGCGGATAGTGCGTGCAGCCGAGGATGAGCGTGTCGCAGCCGGCGTCCTGGATCGGCTTGAGGTATCCCCTCACCACCTCGATGAGGTCCTCGCTCATCGTCTCGCCCCGCTCGACGAACTCCACGAGCAGGGGGGCGGCCACCGCGACCAGCTCGACGTCGGGGGCGGCGGCGAAGGCGTCGTGGTAGGCCATCGACTCGATGGTGGCCCGCGTGGCGATCACGCCGACCCTGCCGTTCCTCGTGGCCCGCACGGCCCGCCGGGTGGCGGGCTGGATCACCTCGACGACCGGGACGTCGTAGCGCTCCCTGGCGTCCCTGAGCACCGCCGAGCTCGCGCTGTTGCACGCGATGACCAGCATCTTCACGTCGTGCTCGACCAGGTGGTCCATGACCTCCAGCGCGTACGCGCGAAGCTGGGCGATGCTCTTGGGCCCGTACGGCTGGTGGGCCGTGTCGGCCACGTAGAAGATCGATTCGTGGGGCAGCTGGTCGATGATCGCCCGGGCGACGGTCAGGCCGCCCACCCCGCTGTCAAAGATCCCGATCGCCCTGCTGTTGTCCGGCACGCTTCCCAAGGTTAGGGGAACGGTCCCCGCCGCTCGGGGTAAGAATGCTCACAACGCGCCGCCCCCGCGATGCTCAGCACGCGCGCCCCGCGATGCTCACCACGCGCGCCCCGCGATGCTCACCACGCGCGCCCCCGCGGGGGGGGGACAGAGCTCAGCCCCGGCCGAGGCGGGCGAGCTGGCGGGACTGGGCGACCAGCCGTCCCGCCGAGTCCCACACCTCGACCTCCTCGTCGAACCAGCCGTCGCTGATCAGCCGCCCGCCGCCGAGCAGGGTCAGCCACCCCGGCGCGGGCAGGGCGCGCAGATGCCAGGTCAGCTCCACCGTCGGAGCCCACCCCCGCGCCCCCGCGGAGAACACGACCGGCGGCAGCGCGTCCACCGCCAGCGCCAGCACGTACGGGTCGGGGTCCTGCGGCTCGGCAAGGCGGAAGTAGGCCCGCGACTCGGGCCGGCCGGTCGGCTCGCCGCTGAGCCAGCCGATCGTGGGCGGGTCGAACACGATCTCCATCTGGGCGCCGAAGTTCATGTTCGACTCGGGCTTGGGACTGGGCAGGCGCACGCAGTCCGCCAGCTCCGGCATGACGGCGGACGGGCCGTCCGCGAAGTCGGGAGCCGCCGACCCGTCCAGCGTCGCGGTCGTGACGAGCATCTCGATGAACGACTCGCCGTCCTGCACGAGCCTCGCCCGGGTCATCGCCGCCGTACGGCCCGTCTTGAGCGGCTCGAGGAGCACCCGGGCGGGGCCCGGCCGGGCGACCCGGAGGAACTGGGCGCTGGTGGAGACCGGGTGCGCGTGCGGAGAGGCGTCCACCACGGCGCGCAGCATCGCGGCCATGAGATAGCCGCCGTTCAGCGGCCCTCCGATGGAGTATCCGTCGTCGAGACACACGTCGTAGGTGGTGTCGTCGACCCGGATGGCCTGCGTCGCCTCGTCGAACTTGGTCATGCGCCCCTCGCCGCTCTACCGAATTTTGTTCTGGTGATTACTCTAGCGTGGCATTCCGGCGGACCGCCCCGCGGCTCGCGGTCAAGCGGCCTGCAAGCGCGCCGCTACCGGCCGGGCCTAGCTTCACGGCGTACCTGACGACGACGTATGTGAGTGAGCCCCATGTCCCCCGACACCTCCCCGCAGAACCCCGACCCCAGGCAGCCCGATCCCAGGCAGCCCGGCCCCAGGCAGCCCGGCCCCAGGCAGCCCGGCGCCTGGAGACCCGGCGACGAACAGGACCTCGACCGCACCGTCGCCTATCGCGTTCCCCGCCCGCCCATGGGCGAGGCGCACACCGTGCGGATGCCGTCCTGGACCGAGCCCGAGGAGATCGGCTCCGTCACCCTGGCCGCTCCGCCGTCTCCCCCGGGCCGCACCCGACGGGGGCGAGGCTGGATCCTCGCGCTGGTGGCCGCCGTGTTCGTCGGCCTGGTCGGCGGCGGCGGGGTGTGGGCCGCCTCGAAGCTCAGCGGCGGTGGCACCCAGCCGCAGGACGTGCTGCCGGCGAACGCGATGGCCTACGTCCGGCTCGACCTCGACCCGGCGGCCGGGCAGAAGCTCGCGTTGTTCGGCATCGCCCGCAAGTTCTCCGCCACCCGCGACTCCTTCGGCGGCGACGACCCGCGCAAGGCGCTCGTCACCGCGCTGCGGAAGGACGACCCCGGCCTCGCCAAGGTCGACTACGCCAGGGACGTCGAGCCCTGGCTCGGCGACCGCGTCGGCCTCGCCGTGCTTCCGGCGGCCGACGGCGGCGACCCCGTCGGGGCACTCGCCGTACAGGTGAAGGACGAGGCGGCGGCCCGGACCGGCATCGGCAAGCTGGGCCTCGGCGACGGGAAGGGCGGCCTGGCGTTCCGCGACGGGTACGCCGTCATCGCGATGAGCCAGAAGCTGGCCGACGAGTACGTCAAGGCCGCGCCGCTGTCCGGCGACCCGCGCTTCGCCGACGACCTCAAGGCGCTGGGCGAGCAGGGCGTGCTGTCGTTCTGGATGGACGTGGAGAAGGTCGCCGAGACCGGCTGGGCCGACGCCTCCGCCACTCTGGAGCTGCCGCAGATCAAGGGGATGCGCTTCGCCGGCGCCCTCCGGTTCTCCGGCGACTACGCCGAACTGGCCGGGATCACCCGCGGCGGGACGCCCACGAAGGTCCGGCCCGAGCCGGTGAAGATCGGTGAGCTGCCCGCCTCCACGGTCGCGGCGGCCTCGTTCTCCGGCCTGGGCGACATGCTGCGCGAGCAGTGGCCGTCGATCGAGCAGGCGGCGGGCGGCACGGGCGGCGAGATGCTCAGGCAGACCCTCGACGGGGCGCGGGCGCAGTACGGCCTGTCCCTGCCGGACGACCTCGTGACGCTGCTGGGCCGCACCTTCACGCTCGCCCTGGACGAGCAGGACCTGGACGGCGCGCTGCCCCGCGTGGGCGCCGTGCTGACGACCGACACCGCCAAGGCGCAGGACCTGGTGAACCGGGTGAAGACCCATCTGAACGGCATGGAGAGATCCGCCGACATCGCCACCGCCGAGGGCGACGGACGGTTCGTGATCGCGAGCACTCAGGAGTACGCCGCCGCCCTGGGCGGAGGCGGCACGCTCGGCGAGAGCGAGACGTTCCGCCTGGCCGTCCCGGACTCCGGGAACGCCACCTACGCCGTGTACGCCGACCTCGACCGGCTGGAGAAGCTGTATCTGGAGGGCCTGACGGGTCAGGCGCGCACCGACGCCGGGATGCTGCGGGCGATCGGCCTGAGCGGCACCCCCAGCGAGGACGGCTCGGCCTTCACACTCAGGGTCGTCTTCAACTGACCCCTCCTGCCGGCCCTCAGGCTCCGGCTCATCCCGTCCGAACCGGAACTCCGGCCCACCCTCGCCGGAGCGGGCGGGGTGAGCCGGTCGGTCGTGTCAGCCGGGTCGGGGGTCAGGCCCAGAGCTGACCTTCGAGGCGGTCCTCCGCCTCGTCGAGGGTCCCCTCGTAGGCGCCGGTCGACAGGTACTTCCACCCGCCGTCGGCCACGATGAACACGATGTCGGCCCGCTCGCCGGCCTGGACGGCCTTGCGGGCCATGCCCAGGGCCGCGTGCAGGGCGCAGCCCGTCGAGATGCCCGCGAAGATGCCCTCGGTGGCCAGCAGCTCACGGGTCCGGCGCAGCGCGTCGGCCGAGGTCACCGAGTAGCGGGTGGTCAGCACGGACGCGTCGTACAGCTCGGGCACGAACCCCTCGTCCACGTTGCGCAGGCCGTAGACCAGCTCGCCGTAACGGGGCTCGGCGGCCACGATCTTCACGTCCGGCACCTGCTCTCGCAGGTAGCGGCCGACGCCCATGAGCGTGCCGGTCGTGCCGAGCCCGGCGACGAAGTGCGTCACGGTCGGCAGGTCCGCGAGGATCTCCGGCCCGGTCGACTCGTAGTGGGAACGCCAGTTGGCGGGGTTGCCGTACTGGTAGAGCATCACCCAGTCGGGGTGCTCGGCCGCGAGGCCCTTGGCCACCCGCACCGCCTCGTTGGAGCCGCCCGCGGCCGGCGAGGAGATGATCTCCGCGCCCCACATGCGCAGCAGCTGGCGGCGCTCCTCGGAGGTGTTCTCCGGCATGACGCAGATCAGCCGGTAGCCCTTGAGCCGGGCCGACATCGCCAGCGAGATGCCGGTGTTGCCGGAGGTCGGCTCCAGGATCGTGCATCCCGGCGTGAGCAGCCCGTCCTTCTCGGCCTGCTCGATCATCCACAGCGCCGGCCTGTCCTTGACCGACCCGGTCGGGTTGCGGTCCTCCAGCTTCGCCCAGATCCGCACGTCGGGGGACGGCGACAGCCTGGGCAGACCCACCAGGGGGGTGCGCCCGACCGAGTCGATCAACGAGTCGAAGCGCATCTAGCGCGCTCCGCCCGCGACGGCCGGGAGCACGGTCACGGTGTCGCCGTCGGCGACGGGGGTGCCGAGCCCGCCGAGAAAACGTACGTCCTCGTCGTTGAGGTAGACGTTGACGAATCGGCGCAGCCCGGAGTCGTCCACCAGCCGGTCCTTCAGGCCGGGGTGACGCGACTCCAGGTCGCCGATCAGCTCTTCGAGGGTCGCTCCCTTGGCGTTGACCGCCTTGGCGCCATCGGTGTAGCTGCGGAGGATGGTCGGAATGCGGACCTCGATAGCCATGTCGGCTCAATCTCCTTGATCAGTGGTCGTCGTGAGGGTAGGCGTTCACCTGAGTGAAACATGGTCAGGTGGGAGTCGATTCCAGCGGTCGTCTCCCCGGCGGGCCCGTACGGGCGCCTCCGCCAGGCGGCCGGGTCAGCGACAGTCGTAGACGACGACAGAAGGCGTGTGCGCGAAGAGGAACGCCTGAACAGGAGACTCCGGGCGTACCCGGCGCGACAGGACAGCCGGTGACGACACGGGACGAGCGTCATCGATGGGCATAACTTCAGTTTAACCGTACGACTCGACGATCTTGACTTCCTCCTCCGTGACGACGCCGTCCACGATCCGGTAGGACCGGAAGGACGTCTCCTCCTCGGAGGCGGTCGACACCAGCACGTAGTGGGCGTCGGGCTCGGAGGCGAGGGTGATGTCCGTACGGGAGGGGTACGCCTCGGTGGCGGTGTGGGAGTGGTAGATCACGACCGGGACCTCGTCGCGGTCGTCCATCTCCCGCCACACGCGGAACTGCTCCATCGAGTCGAAGCGGTAGAACGTCGGGGAGCGCTCGGCGTTCTCCATCGGGACGAACCGTTCGGGACGGTCGGACCCGGCGGGCCCGGCCAGGATGCCGCACGCCTCGTCGGGGTGGTCGGCCCGGGCGTGGGCCACGATCTTGTCGACCAGTTCGCGTGGGATCGTCAGCATGCGGGCAACCTACCAAAGGGCCCTGACGAGGGTGTCCTGCAGGTAGGTCAGCCAGTCGTAGATCACGAACGAGGGGTAGCGGGGGTCGTCCTCGGGCATCCGGGCGATCTCCTCGTGGACCTCCTCGGTGACCTCCAGCCGCACGCCGAGCGCGAGGCGGACGTCGTTGAGCGCCCGCAGCCACGCCTGCCCCTGCTCGGCGGTGAGCGTGAGCCGTCCCGGCTCCGCCGTCTCCAGCAGCGTGGTCGCGTCGGCCCGCTTGCCGTCGCGCAGCGTCGCCTCCGTGTAGCGCCGGAACTCCTGCGCCGCCTCGTCGTCGTCGGAGTACGCCGAGGGGAACAGGCGCGCGAGCACGGGGTCGGCCGACGGGGCCGCCGCACCGATGCCGAGGGCGCGCTCCAGCGGGTCGTCGCCGGTGGTCCCCGGCTCGACCAGGCCGAGCACCTGGGACACCAGCGAGCGCAGGATCGACACCTCACCCGCGTCGAGATGGACGGTCACCCCGCCACTCGTCGCCCTGAAGCCCGTGCTCATCATTTGTCCTGCTGAACGGTGGCCCACAGGCCGTAGGAGTGGAGGATCTGCACGTCGCGCTCCATCTCCTCCCGGGTGCCGCTGGCGACGACGGCCTTGCCCTTGTGGTGGACGTCCATCATCAGCTTCTCGGCCTTCTGGCGGGGATAGCCGAACACGGCCTGGAAGACGTACGTGACGTACGACATCAGGTTGACCGGGTCGTTCCACACGATCGTGAGCCACGGCAGATCGGGGCGCACGTCCGACGACGGACGCTCGACCTCGGCTGGAGCTGTGCTACCCACGTAACCATCCTGCACCACGACCGTCGTAGTCTTCGACACGTGCGCACGACCACGGGCACGGCCCTGCTGACCGACCAGTACGAACTGACGATGCTCCAGGCCGCGCTGGCGAGCGGCGCGGCGCACCGCAGGGCGGTCTTCGAGGTGTTCGCCCGCCGGCTGCCCGGGGGACGGCGCTACGGGGTGGTGGCCGGCACCGGGCGGTTCCTCGACGCGCTGGAGGACTTCCGCTTCGACGAGCAGGACATCGACTATCTGTGCTCGGCCGGGATCGTGGACGAGCCGACCGGCGAGTTCCTCGCGGGCTACCGCTTCTCCGGCAACGTGTACGGCTACCGCGAGGGCGAGGCGTTCTTCCCCGGCTCTCCGATCATGGTGGTGGAGGGGACGTTCGCCGAGGCCGTGCTGCTGGAGACGCTGGTCCTGTCGATACTCAACCACGACTGCGCGATCGCGGCGGCCGCCTCCCGGATGGCCCAGGCCGCCGGCGACCGGCCGCTGATCGAGATGGGCTCGCGGCGCACCCACGAGCACGCCGCGGTCGCCGCCGCCAGGGCCGCCTACCTGTGCGGCTTCGCCTCCACCTCCAACCTCATGGCCGGTCACCTGTACGGCGTGCCGACCGCGGGCACCGCCGCCCACGCGTTCACCCTGCTGCACGACTCGGAGGAGGACGCCTTCCGGGCCCAGCTCGACTCCCTCGGGCGCGGCACCACCCTGCTCGTGGACACCTACGACGTCGCCAGGGCCGTACGCATCGCGGTGGAGCTGGCCGGGCACGACCTCGGCGCGGTGCGCATCGACTCCGGCGACCTCGCGGTGGTGGCCGTGGAGGTGCGCCGCCTGCTCGACGAGCTCGGCGCGCACCGCACGCGGATCGTCGTCACCAGCGACCTCGACGAGTTCGCGATCGCGGCGCTGGCCGCGGCGCCGGTGGACGCCTACGGCGTGGGCACCGCCCTGTCCACGGGCTCGGGCCATCCGACGGCAAGCCTCGTCTACAAGCTCGTCGCCAGACAGGACCACACGGGAGCCCTCCAGCCCGTCGCGAAGACGTCCGTCGGCAAGCCCAGCGTCGGCGGGCGCAAGTGGGCCTACCGCAGGACCAGCGGCGGCACCGCCACCGCCGAGGTGGTCACCCGCGAGCCGATGGACGCGGAGGACCGGCCGCTGCTGGCCGAACTCGTGCGGGACGGCAAGGTCGTCGGCCGCGAACCCCTGGCGGCCGCCCGCGACCGGCACCGGGCGACTTTGACGGAGTTGCCACTGGAGGCGTCCAGCCTCTCCCCCGGAGACCCCGCAGTCCCTACTATCTTCAAGTGATCGCGGAGGACCGGCGCATGAGGACGACGCCGGTCTTCCGCGATCGCCACTGTGAGGTGATCCCATGAAGACCGCGCTCGTCATCGTGGACGTGCAGAACGACTTCTGCGAGGGCGGCAGCCTGCCGGTCGGCGGCGGCGCCGAGGTGGCCGCCGCGATCAGCCGGCACGTCCAGGAGCACGCCTACGACCACGTGGTCGCCACCCGCGACTACCACGTCGATCCGGGGGCCCACTTCGCCGCCGAGCCCGACTACGTCGACTCGTGGCCGCCGCACTGCGTGGTCGGCACCTCCGGCGCGGACTTCCACCCGGCCTTCGACACCGCGAAGGTCGAGGAGGTCTTCAGCAAGGGCGCCCGGCAGGCGGCCTACAGCGGGTTCGAAGGCGCCACCGGGGACGGCGTGGGCTTGGCCGCCTGGCTGCGCGAACGCGGCGTGGAGGCCGTGGACGTCGTCGGGATCGCCACCGACCACTGCGTGCGGGCCACCGCCCTCGACGCGGCGGCCGGCGGCTTCACCGTACGGGTCCTGCTGGACCTGACCGCGGGCGTGGCCCGGGAGACGACGGAGTCGGCGCTCGCCCGCCTCGCGGAGGCCGGGGTGGAGCTCACCGGGGAGCCCGTCCTCCGCTCCTGACCCGCGACGTCGATCCCCGGCCCGGGCACTCCCGACGGGCCGGCAGGCAGTCCGGTGGACGGCGACGACGTCGGGGGCATGACCGGCGACCCGGCCCGGCCGCCGCACCCGTGAATCGTGTGCGGGGACACGACCGCGCGGAATCGGATGCCAACGCCTTCACCACGTAGAGTCATCGGTGTATTGCCCAGAGCGACGACCACTTCGTGGATTGGCGGCCCCGATGTTCGCGTTCCTGCTCGGCCTCACCTGGCTCGTCCTGACCCCGGTCTGCGTCTGGCTGCTCTTCGGCCGCGGCCACCGGGGCCTGCTCCGCGTCACGGGCGCGCTCACGCTCGCGGCCCTGCAGGCGGCCACGATGGTCGTGGGGTTCACCCAAAGGGCCGCCCGGACCCCCGCCCAGACGGTCGCCGTCCGCGCCCCTCACACCGACGCCGGCCGGCCGGCGGGCGTGCGGCCCTCCACCGATGCGGTCGCGCCGCCGTCTCCGGTCCCGACCGGCTCTCCCGCCTGTGATCCCCGCATCCCCGAGCCCGAGGCCGTACGACTGTCGTTCCGCGGCAGGGCCCTGCAGGGCCTCACGGTGTACTGGCCCGCGTCGCCCGCGCAGTGCGACACCGCGACGGTGGCCGTTCACCAGGCCGGGCACCGGCTGCGCATCTGGGTCCAGGAGGGCGCCGAGGCGCGGCACCCCGAGGGAGCGCACAACGTGCCCGTGCGCGTGGAGCAGGGAACGGCCTCCCTCAGCCTCCGGCTCAGCCCGGTCACCCGGCAGCACCGCCGCTATGTGGCGATCAACGGCCAGACCGGCGACAAGATCCCGTTGCGCTCCCGCGCCTCATAGCGCGCCCCGTGGCAAGGTTGAGAATGAGCCGTTCAAGAATCACGGGAAATGATGACATTGTGCACAGGACACGCGGAGCCAGGTGAATATGCGTCACCCCGGTAGCGAAATTCCTCACCCCACTGACGGAGCCTCAAAAAATCCGCCTTGAACACTCCCATCCCGACGGCCTCCGAACTGATAGCAATTACCTCCGCGCACCCGCAGCGCTCTCACTTTCCCTCCAGCGAGCCTCGGCTACGCTGCGATCGGCATCGGAGGACACGCATGTTGACGATCGAGGAACGCGTCGAACTTCTGGAGCAAGAAGTGATGGATCTCGGCAAGAGCAGCCGTCTGGATGCGACCATACGCGCCTACGACGCCCAGCAAATGATCTGGGTCAAGGTCGACGCGATAAGCGAGCGACTCACGCGGGTCGAGCAGATCGGCGAGCAGACGAGAACGGACATCAGCGTCCTCAGGAACCAGATGGCCGCCGCCAACCGCCGGTTCGACCGGTTGGACCACGAGATCGGTCGCGTGGACGGCCGCATCGACGAACTCAGCAGTCGGGTCGACACCCTGACCGGCCGGGTGGACACCCTCACCGGGCAGGTCGAGACCCTCGGGGGACAGGTCGAGGTCCTGACCGGCCGGGTGGACGGCCTCACCACGCGCGTGGACACACTCACCAACCGGGTCGACACCCTCACCGGACAGGTCAACGTGCTCACCGTCCGTGTCGACGGCCTCACCACCCACGTCGACGGTCTCACCGACCAGGTCGGGACCCTGACCGGCCGGGTGGACGGCCTCACCACCCGGGTCGACGCGATGAGCGGCCAGTTGACCACGATGATGGAACAGGTCGACGGCATGGCCGACCACATCGGCAGGATGACCGACTTGAACAGGACGATGTTCAAGTCGGTCCTGACCCGGTTGGAGGACGTGTACGCCCAGGTACGGATGAGCAACCTCGTCAACCGGCCGGACCCTCGGCGCGTGGAGCATGCCGAGGACGTCCAGACGGAGGCATCCGCCTGATCGGCACCCCCGGCCGGAATCCGGAGCCCGACGGTTGAGCCCAGGTAGCGCCCCGGACGCGAGGCGTGTTGCCGCAGGTCCTCCTGGCCTGCTCCGGTAGCCGGGGCGAAGACACGCGCGGCTCACCGCCCCGCAAGGGACCGGCGAGCCGCGATCCGTCCTCGATTGGGCGGCGTGCCGTCAGGAGACACCCGGACAGCTCCTCGGCGTACTCCGCCGGACCACGCGCAAAGCCGTACCGCGCGGGTCGGACGACGGCGGGGTCACCTGCGCTGGGTGGCCCATTTGCGGAGCATGGCGATGCGCTCGCGGACCTGTTCCGCCGTCGCCTGGGCGATGGCGGGGCCGCCGCAGGCCCGGCGCAACTCGGCGTGGATGACGCCGTGCGGCTGGCCGGTGCGGTGGTTCCACGCGCCGACGAGCCCGTTCAGCTCTTTGCGGAGCTCGGCGAGCTGCTCGTGCGGCGCGAGAGCCGGGGCGGACTCCTCGCTCTTCTTGGTCTTGCGCTTGGCCGCCTGCTGATCGGCCTGGCGCTTGCGCAGCAGTGAGGCCACCTGGTCGGGCTCCAGCAGGCCGGGCAGGCCGATGAAGTCCTCCTCCTCCGGCGAGCCGGGTGCGGCGGCGGTGCCGAACTCGCCGCCGTCGAACAGCACCCGGTCGAAGGTCGCCGAGGCCTCCAGCGTCTGGAAGGGCAGTTCGTCGCCGAGCGCGTCGGGCTGCTTCTTCTCCTGCTGGGCCTGCTCCAGCAGCAGGTCGTCGAGGCCGTCCTCGTCGCGACGACGGCCCAGCACGTGGTCGCGCTCTTCCTCCATCTCGCCCGCCAGGCCCATGAGGACGGGCACCGAGGGCAGGAAGACCGACGCGGTCTCCCCCCGCTTGCGGGCGCGGACGAAACGCCCGACGGCCTGGGCGAAGAACAGCGGGGTCGAGGTACTTGTGGCGTAGACCCCTACGCACAGCCGGGGAATGTCGACGCCCTCGGAGACCATCCGGACCGCGACCAGCCAGCGCCGGTCGGAGGTGCCGAAGTCCTTGATCTTCTTGGACGCGCCCGGGTCGTCGGAGAGCACGACCTCGGCGCCCTCGCCGGTAACCGTGCGGATGTGCCGGGCGTAGGCGCGGGCCGCCTCATGGTCGGAGGCGATGACCAGCCCGCCCGCGTCGGGCACGCCCCGCCGCACCTCCGTCAGGCGCCGGTCGGCCGCGTGGATGACCTGGCGGATCCAGTCGCCCTTCGGGTCGAGGGCGGCCCGCCACGCCTGCGAGAGCTGGTCCTTGGTCAGCGGCGTGCCGAGCGTGGCGGCGATCTCGTCGCCCGCGCGCGTGCGCCACTTCATCTCCCCCGAGTACGCCAGGAAGATGACCGGCCGGACGACGCCGTCGGCCAGGGCCGGGCCGTACCCGTAGGAGTAGTCGGAGACGCTCCGCATCGCCCCCTCGCCGTCCTCGACGTAGGTGACGAACGGGATCGGGCTCTCGTCGGACCGGAACGGCGTGCCGGTCAGCGCCAGCCGCCTGGTCGCGGGCTCGAACGCCTCGCGGACGCCGTCGCCCCACGACTTGGCGTCGCCGGCGTGGTGGATCTCGTCGAAGATCACCAGGGTCTTGCGCGCCTCGGTGCGGGCCCGGTGCAGCGCCGGGTGCATCGCGATCTGCGCGTACGTCACGGCGACGCCGACGTAGTCACGCGAGGTGGCGCCCTGGCTGTTCTTGAACTCGGGGTCGATGCTGATCCCGACCTTGGCCGCGGCGTCGGCCCACTGCCGCTTGAGGTGCTCGGTGGGGGTGACGATCGTCAGGGCGCGCACGACGCCGCGGCTGAGCAGCTCGCTGGCGATCCGCAGCGCGTACGTCGTCTTTCCGGCGCCGGGGGTGGCGACGGTCAGGAAGTCGCGCGGCTCACGGCTGAAGTAGAGGTCGAAGGCCTGCTGCTGCCAGGCGCGCAGCTTCGGGGCGGTGCCCCAGGCGGCTCTGTCGGGGTAGGACGGGGAGAGGTGGGACGCGGCCGAAACGCTCAACGACGCCTCCCCGAACTCGTCGGAACACTCGTGTCTCTATCGGTTCGCTCCCTCACAGTGGATTCAGACTAGCCCGCCCGACCGACAGGACGTGTCCCGCACACGCGAGGCGGCCCGAAATCACCCGGTGTGGCGCTGCACACATGGAGTCGCCGACACTCTGCCACGCCGGCCCGGCTCACCGCGGCGATCTCCGCGTCGCCGTGGGATCCGGGACGTGAAGCGCGCTGGGCCGGTAGACGACGGTAGCCGGATCCTCGTGCGCCGGCGCCTTGGCGCACGAGGGCGGACAGCCCCGGAAGCTGACGCTCCCGAGGCCGTCCGCCCTCATTCGCTACCTGGATGTGGAAATTGTCAGACCGTGGCGGAAGGGCCGCAGGTGATGTTGGCCAGTGACCGGGCCGTGCCTGTGCCAGCGGCGTTGGTACCGCTGACGTCAGTGACGGTGCAGTCGGATCGGTAAATGACGCCGTCCGCCCGTCGGACGGTGACCCTCAGGAGGCCGGCGGGAATACCCGTGGCTCCAAGCACGAGAGGGGCCGCCTCCGCGCCGCGAGGCGTGCTGGGTGCCGCAGCCAGGCTGATGTCGTAGTAGAAGCCTGCCGGGAACACCGAGGTGATGTCCCTCCACCCCGTGGTGTCGTTGATCCAGACGTGACCCCTGCGGGCGGAGCCCGTGTAAGTCCTCGAGTTCGTCGGAACAGTGGGGGTGGCACCGGTGGTGGTGAAGGAAGTGATGATATTCGTGGTGTCGAGGCGCGGGTAGGGGATCTTCTCCTTGTCCTTGTCCTTGTCCCCGGCCGGGCTCGTCACCGCCTGCGTGGCGGGGGAGGCCTTCGCCGGGGCCGCGCTCGCCGCGACCGCGCCCGAGAGCCCCACGGTCGCGCAGGTCACCGCTGCCGCGGCGGACCACATCAGCAGGCGACCGGCGCCACGCGAACCAGAGGCCGAGCTGCTCCTACGAGAAATCAATTTGATTTCCCCCCCATAGTGAGAGAATTGGTCTTTCCGGGTCACCGCGTTTTCGTGCGATGCGACATCGAAAATACCTGTCGGGGGAAACGCGGGCAGCGAGCCACTTATCGGATACCGGCAAACAGATGTTACACCTATCTCCAAGCCGCCCCACAAATACGGACACGCCTAGCTATCTCGCCTTAGAGCACTCCGAGCGGTCTTTTGTACTTTCATACTGGCAATGAACGGGACGTACGCGGGCGCGAATCAGGACCGGAACGACCGACTGTCTCCCCTGTTGCCATTACTGCCACCGATAGGGACCGATAGTGTCATTCGCCCGGAAAGGATGGGCCGGCGCGGAGGGCACGCCGCCAGAGTTCCGGCAGAGGGCGGCAGGAGGACAAGCGCGGCTCAGCGGGCTCCCCACATCAGGCCCTCGATCTCGGCGCGCGACCGGGGATCGTCGGGATGGGCCAGCCCGAGCAGGACCGTGCTGCCGCCGTCCGGCCGGGTCAGCAGGGTCACCCGCATGAAGGCCGGCTCGTTGACGACGTCGGTGTACTCGGCGCGTACGGCGCGGGTGTGGCCCGGCCGCCCGCCGACGGTGACCGCGCGGTCGTCGAGCACCTCGACCTTGTCGCCGTGCAGCAGCAGCTGGGTGTAGAGATCGGCCAGGTCGATGACGGCCGAGCGCAGGTTGGGCGGGTCCACCCGGTCGCCGGGCCGGGCCATGACCGTCGCGCTGTCCCCGCGCGCGGCGGATGAGGTGAAGCCGGTCACGGGTGCGACCACGCCCTCCCGCCACTCGGGCGGCAGCGTGTAGGCGACTCCCGCGATCTGGTCGTGGATCATCGTGGGAGGCGCGCTCTCGGCCCGGTGCAGGACCGTGACCACCACCGCGCCGATGACGGCGGCCGAGCAGACCAGCGCGAGGCCGCCGACGAGAAGGCGCTGTAACCAGCGGGGCATCCGGCGCGGCGGCGTTTCGGGCGCGCGGTAGCGGCGCGCCGAGGGAGGCAGGTCGTCCTCGGGCTTCGCGGGCTCCAGGCCCAGCGAGGGCCACACCGGGCGGTCCGCCGATCGCCTCTCCGAGACCGGCGCGCCGTACGGACGGGTGAAGCCCCCTCCGGGGCCCTCGGTTCCCGGATGGACAGGCCCTTCCGGCGTCACCTCGCCGGGCAGGCGGTAGGCACGTGGGAAGCCCTCTTCGGCCTCCCCGGCTGCTCCGGAATGCGCCGGCCCTTCCGGCGTCGCGTCGCCGGGCAGACGGTACGCACGGGTGAGACCTCCTCCGGCACCCCCCGTCGCCTCGGGCCGCTCCGCTGGGCGCCTGCCCTCCTGCCCCGCCTCGCCTCTGTCCGGCATGAGGTAGGGGCGGGTGGCGAAGCCCCCTTGCACCGGGCCGGAACGCCCACGCCTCTCCTCCGTCACGTCGCCGGGCAGGCGGTACGCACGGGTGAAGCTGTCCTCCTCGGCCCCCTCGGCCTCCCGTCCGCCGTATGGGCGTGAGGGCCACTGCGGGGACGACGGCGGCCCGCCCGGGGCGCCGTACGGGCGAGTGGGGCCCTCCTCGGACGGCGGGGGCTCCTCCTCGGTGGGGGGCCAGACCCGGCGCATCCACTGGTCATCCACAAAGCCTCCCCGGGCGGCATGGCCGGGCGCGCGTGGGACGGAACCGGCGAGTGACTCGGCGCTCAGGGCCGGACGCGAGGCTTCGTGACCATGAACGCTGCTGTGGAGTTACTCTCACACCCGCGCCGCCACGTCAACGGCTCACGGCCGATTCGTCATCGCCCCGTACCTCGCGCATCGCCCTGGACCTCCATGACCGGCTCCTCACCGCCCTGGACGGCGCTCGGCACGCCGTCGTCGGCGCCGTCCGAGGCGGGCCCCTCGATGCTCGCGGCGGCCTTCTGCGGCCCCGCGCCGGCTCCCCGCGGCGCCGGGCGGCGGTAGGCGTCCCACATCTGGTGGACGCGTACGCCCTGGCCCGCCGTGAACTCGCGCATGCAGCGATCCTGGGCGTAGTCCATGAAGTTGTGGACCGGGTCGCCGCCCGGGGCGGGGCAGGTGTCCTTCTTCGAGGGGCAGCCGTTCGTCGGGTACGCCTCGGCCGGGGTGTCGTCCACCGAGTCGCCGGGGGCCTTGCAGCCGTTCTCGAAGGTGTGCAGCAGGCCGAGCCAGTGGCCGATCTCGTGCACGGCCGTGAAGCCTCTGGCGAAGTCGCGCAGCGGGCCGCCCGGGACGCTCCGCCAGTCGATCACCACGCCGTCCAGCACGGGCTCGTCGGCGTACCAGTACGGGTAGGTGGAGTAGCCGAGCACGAGCCGGCTCAGCTGCGCGATGTACAGGTTGAGCGTTTCCGGACCCCCGGCCCGCAGCTTCTTCTTCATCGGCTCCTCGTAGCCGATGGGGTCGCGGAACCAGCTCCTGTTGTCGGTGTGCGTGATGCCCTTGAGCTCGAAGCGCACGCCGGTGTCGGCCCCGCCGTACCCGCCCGAGTAGGCCGTGTTCAGCACGGCGATCTGCCGGGAGACGGCGGCGTCGGGCAGGCCGAGCGCGCGGTCCCTGATGATGTGCACCCACACCGGAACGGTGATCCGCTCAAGGGTGCCGGGAGCACTCCCCCGCCGCGCGGTGTCATCCCGCCGCGCGGTGTCATCCCGCCGCGCTGTGTCATCCCGCCCCGCGGTGTCGTCCCGCTGCGCCGACCCGAGCCTGCGTGCCAGGTCGGCCGACATCCGGGCGACCTCGTCGGGGCCGGGCTCACGCGGCTCCAGCGCGTGGGTGAGCCCGCCCACGCCGTGCCGGCGCTGCGGTACGGCGTGGCGGGCGAGACAGGCGTCCGGCCGCGAGGCCGGCGAACCGCGCATTCCGGTGCCGGCGTGACCCCCGGTCGCCCGGGAGGCGGCGGACGCCGGGGCGGCGCAGGCGCCGCCCAGCGCGTAAAGGCATGCAAGGAAGACGGCGATGGGTCGCCGAACCATTCGTTCCCCCGATACGGCTGGTCAGAAGGCAGACCCTAGCCGCGGGGAACGTGATGATCCCGTATCGACACTCACTCGCCGGACGGTTCGCCCTTGGGCAGCCCCTCGTAGATCTCCTTGCACTCCGGACAGACCGGGTACTTCTTCGGGTCGCGGCTGGGCACCCAGACCTTGCCGCACAGGGCCCGCACCGGCGCGCCGGTCACGTAGCTCTCAGTGATCTTGTTCTTGTCGGCGAAGTGCGAGAAGCGCTCGTGGTCACCGTCGCCGTGCGAGAGCCGGGGTGTTACGTCGCTCTCGGGAAGAATCTTCGTGCCGCTCACGGATACCAAGTCTACTGAGCGGGCGGGCGCTCCCGACCCGTACACGAGTACGGCTCCCGCCGGAGTGGCGGGAGCCGTACGGGAGGAAACGGACCTCAGCCCACGTGGACCGGGGCGCCCTCGGTCTTGCGGCCGGCCTTGACGAACAGGGCCAGGGCCGCCGCGACGAGGGCGACCGCCGTGCTCACCACGAAGCCGAGGTGCAGGCCGTCCATGAAGGACAGGTGCGCCGCGTCGGCGACCGTCTTGGCCACCTCGGCCGGGAGCCCGGGCGGGGCCTGGCCCACCGAGGCCAGGGCCTTCAGCCCCTCCATCTCCGCGGGCTTGACGGCCTGCGCCACCGGGCCGAGGTAGCCCGGCAGCACGTCGGCCACCTTGGCGGACACGACCGCGCCCAGGATGGCGGTGCCGAGCGCGCCGCCGACCTGCATCGCGGAGTTCTGCACGCCGCCCGCGACGCCGCTCAGCTCCTCGGGGGCGTTGCCCACGATGATCTCGGTGGCGCCGACGAACACCGGCGACAGGCCGAACGCGAGCAGCACGAACGGGATCGCGGTGTCGGCGAAGGCCGCGTCGACGCCGAGCCGCGACATGAGGAACATGGCGACGGCGGCGATCACCATGCCGCCCGCGATGGTGATCTTCGGGCCGAGCTTGCCGATGAGCACGCCCGCGATGGGCGAGGCGACGATCATGCCGGCGCTCATCGGCAGCATCCGCAGGCCGGAGTCGAGCGGCGTGAGCCCGTGCACGCCCTGGAAGAAGAACGTGAGAAAGAACATCGCGCCGAACATCGCGAACGACATGAGGATCATGAGGACGGTCCCGATCGAGACCGAGGCGTTGCGGAACAGGCTCAGCTGCAGCAGCGGCTCGCGCGCCTTCGACTGCCAGAACAGGAACACGGCCCCGACGACCACGGCCGCGGCGAGGAAGCCGAGCGTCCTGGCGTCGCCCCAGCCCCACTCAGGAGCCTTGATGATGGCCCACACCAGCGCGAACATCGCGCCGGACAGCAGCACGACGCCGAGCCAGTCGACCCTGGACAGCGTCTTGGCCTTGCTCTCCCGCAGCGCCCACAGCCCGAACGCCAGAGCCACCACGCCGACCGGCACGTTGATGAAGAACACCGACTGCCAGCTCACGTTCTCCACCAGCAGGCCGCCGATGATCGGGCCGCCCGCGCTCGACAGACCGATGATCGCACCCCACGCGCCCATGGCCATGTTCAGCTTCTCGCCGGGGAAGGCCGACCGGAGCAACGCCAGCGCGGCGGGCTGCAGCAGCGCGCCGAAAAGTCCCTGCAGCACGCGCAGCGCGATCAGCATGCCGATCGAGGACGACAGGCCGATGGCGAGCGAGGTCAGCGCGAAGCCGGCGACGCCGATCAGGAAGACCCGCTTGTGCCCGAAGAGGTCACCGAGCTTGCCGGCCGTGATCAGGAAGACCGCCAGCGCGAGCAGGTAACCGCTGGTCACCCACTGCAGGTCGGCCAGTGTCGCCTTGAGTTCGACCTGGATGACCGGGTTCGCGATCGCCACGACCGTGCCGTCGAGCATGACCATGATGACGCCGAGCGAGACGGCGAGCAGTGTGAGCCACGGATGGCCCTGGCCCCGTCCTGGAGGCGCGTCGGCGTCCACCGCCGATACGGCTTGAGTCATGGAGGTTCCCCCTTAGCGACACTGAGTAGACCTGCAGTAATTTATGTCAGTCCATGACAGATGACAAATCCTTTTATCCGACATACGGTGACATCTGAGAGTTTGTGAACCGACAGTTTCGAGGAGGTGACCGCCGTGGGTCTGCGCGAACGCAAGAAGCAGCGGACGCGGGACGCCCTGATCGACGCGGCCCTCGACCTTTTCCTCTCCCAGGGCTACGAGGCGACGACGATCGACCAGATCGCGGCCGAAGTGGAGGTCTCGCCCAGGACCTTCTTCCGCTACTTCGCCTCCAAGGAGGACGTGGCGCTCTCCCTGACCGCCGACGAGCAGGAGATGTTCCTCGCCGAACTGGTCGCACGACCGCTGTCGGAGCCGCCGTTCGCCGCGCTGAGTCAGTCGATGCGCGCCATGCTGGGCATCCTACGAGAGATCGACGGCGCCGAGGCGGGCAGGATCATGAAGGCCCAGCGGCTCGTCCACTCCACTCCGTCCCTGCTCGCGGGCGCCATGCGGCTGATCAGGGAGAACGAGCGCAGGCTGGTCGCCGAGGTGGCCCGCAGGATGGGAACGGCACCCGACGACCTGCAGTCGCAGCTCGTCGTGTCGGTCTTCGTGAGCATCGGACTGCTCTGCATGAACGGGCCCACGGAGGATCTCAACGGCCTCGCACGCCGGTACGAGGACCTGCTCACGCTGGCCGAGCGCTCCCTGCGTCCCGGCTGGGACCTGCCCGTAGGCTCCGCGGAGCCGGAGCCGGAGCCGGAGCCGGCGTCGGCGTCGGCGTCGGCCGCGAGCTGACGTCAGGCCGCAGGCCACCCGGCACCATCTCAGAGCAGGACGACGCACCCTCGCTCGCGCAGCGGGCGTACGCAGGCGGGCACCTCGTCGAGCTTGACCCACCGCAGGTCGAGTTTCTCAAGCCGAGGCAGCTCCGCCAGCCCGCCGGGCAGCGTGGCGAGGCGGGTCGCCCGCAGGTCCAGGTGGGTCAGGTCCGTCAGGCGGACGACGGAGTCGGGCAGCCGTTCCAGGGGATTGCCCCGCAGGTCCAGGTGGCGCAGCGCGCGCAGCCCGCCGATCGACTCGGGCAGCGCCGCGAGGCGGTTGTTCCTCAGGTGCAGCTCGCGCAGCCCGGTCAGGCGTCCGATCGTGTCCGGCAGCGCGGTCAGCCGGTTGTCGTGGACGCGCAACTCGTGCAGGCCGGTCATGCCGCCGATCTCCGCGGGCAGCGCGGCCAGCCGGTTCTCGGCGAGGTTGAGATAGCCGAGCCGGTCGAGCCGTCCCAGCGAGGCGGGCACCGACGTGAAGCCGTTGTCGCTCAGGTAGAGGTAGTCCGTGAGGCAGGGCAGGTCCCCGATCTCCGCGGGCACCTCGCGCAGCCGGTTGTGGCCGAGGTCGAGCATGCGCAGCTCGCGGAGCCGGCCCAGGCCGGGAGGAAGGTCCGCGATCTCGTTCTCCGCCAGGACGAGCGACCGCAGCCGGCTCAGCCGCCACAGCGTGTCCGGCACCGCGGTCAGCGCGTTGCGCCCGGCGCCGAGATGTTCGAGCGACACGAGGCGGCCCAGTTCGGGCGGGAGGGCCCCGATCCGGTTGCCGTAGAGCAGCAGGACCCGCAGCCGCTCCAGACGCGCGATCCACCCGGGCAACGTCGTGAGCGCGTTCCCGTCCAGGTCTACGTGGCGCAGCGTGACCATGTCGCCGAGCGCCGCGGGCAGCGACGTCAGCCCCGCGCCGGGCGCCACCAGGGCGACCGGCGCACCGCCGGCGAACCGTACGGCGCCAGGGGGCGCCCAGTCCACCACGGGCGCGGCGATGTCGGTGGGCGCATGGCTGGGCGTATCGGGGCCGGGCACATCACGGCCGGGCACATCGAAACCGGGCACGGCAGCCGACCCTACAGACCACCCGACTCGCCTCACAGCCTCACAGCCATACAGCCGCACAGACGCACAGACGCGAGGCGGCATCGCCGCGACGACAGGTGAACGTTTCATCGGTGTTTCACGGCGCCGGCGACAGCCCCCGAAGGGAGATCGCGCTGGTCCGGGTGGCCCACACAGCAGAACCGGTTCAGTTGCAGCAAACCGATGACGATCGCCCCGGAGGGCGCTCGCTGTACGGTTCCGGCTCCCCCCGCCTATGGTGCGTTCGGCGCTCCCACCGGCGCCGATCCCCCCCACCCGAGGTACAGAATGAGAACACGTTTCATCGCCGCGGGCGCGGCCGTCCTCGCCCTCCTGATGTCGGTGATCGCGATGACCCAGAGCGCGCAGGCCGCCACCGGACTCCACGTCAGCGGCACGAAGATCCTCGAAGCCAACGGGACCGACTTCGTGATGCGCGGCACCAGCCACGCGCACACCTGGTACGCGAGCCAGACGAGCTCGTTCGCGAACATCAAGTCGCTGGGCGCGAACACCGTCCGCGTCGTGCTCAGCGGCGGACGCTGGACGGCCAACTCGGCGAGCGACGTCTCCAACGTCATCTCGCTGTGCAAGCAGAACCGGTTAATCTGCGTGCTCGAGAACCACGACACCACCGGCTACGGCGAGCAGAGCGGCGCGTACACGCTCGACCAGGCCGTGGACTACTGGGTCGGCCTGAAGAGCGTGCTGACCGGCCAGGAGAACTACGTCGTCATCAACATCGGCAACGAGCCGTACGGCAACAACAACCCGTCCGCCTGGACCAGCGCGACCAAGAACGCGATCAGCAGGATGCGGACGGCCGGATTCCAGCACATGCTGATGGTCGACGCGCCCAACTGGGGCCAGGACTGGCAGTTCGTCATGCGTGACAACGCCGCCTCGATCTTCGCCGGCGACCCCCAGAAGAACACCGTCTTCTCGATCCACATGTACGGCGTCTTCGACACGGCGGCCGAGGTCACGGCCTACCTCCAGGCGTTCCAGACCGCCGGGCTACCGCTGGTGATCGGCGAGTTCGGCAACATGCACTCGGACGGCGACCCCGACGAGGACACGATCATGGCGCAGGCCCAGTCGCGGGGCGTCGGCTACCTCGGCTGGTCCTGGAGCGGCAACGGCGGCGGCGTCGAATACCTGGACCAGGTGACGAACTTCAACGTCAGCCAGCTCACCTCGTGGGGCCAGCGGCTCTTCAACGGCGCCAACGGCATCAAGTCCACCGCCAAGGAGGCGACGATCTACAGCGGTCAGCCGCCGGTGAGCCCGTCCGCCAGCCCGTCGGCGTCTCCCAGCGCCTCCCCCAGTGCCTCACCCAGTGCCTCGCCCAGCGCGTCCCCGAGCGGCGGCGCCAAGGGCTGCTCGGCGACGTACAAGGTCACCAACCAGTGGGGCGGCGGCTTCCAGGGCGAGGTGACCGTCAAGGCCGGCTCCAGTGCCGTCTCGGGCTGGACCGTGACCTGGACCTACGCGAACGGCCAGACGATCACCCAGGCGTGGAACGCCACGGTGACGTCGAGCGGATCGTCGATCACCGCCAAGAACGTGAGCTACAACGGCGGCCTCGGCGCCGGAGCGTCCACCTCGTTCGGGTTCCTCGGCTCCTGGAACGGCACCAACTCGGTGCCGGCGGTGAGCTGCACCGCGAGCTGAGACGCGGAGTTTCACCCACGGCCGGGCGCGCTCCCCGCGCCCGGCCTCCGCGTGTCACCGGGCAGGGTGTGCCGGGGCTCAGTTGAGCAGGGGGTCGTCCGGGAAGGTCGCGACGAGCGCGAGATCCCCCTTCTGCCGGCGTAACACGGTGCGCCAGAGCGTGGCCGGGTTCGGATGGAAGGTGTCCCCCGGCTCGGAGTCCACGACGTACCAGGCGCCCTCCTGAAGCTCGTTCTCGAGCTGTCCGGCGGTCCAGCCCGCATAGCCCGCGAAGATCCGCATCTGGGAGATCTCCCCCGCGAGGATCTCCGGTGGCGCGTCGAGGTCCACCGTGCCGAGGCGCGAGACCGCGGCCCTGCCCTGCAGCCGGCGCCAGCCGAGCGGCTCCTCGCCGCTGAGCACGACGGCCAGCGCGAGCGCGCTGTCCGTCTGCACCGGGCCGCCCTCGAACAGCACCGGAGGACCCGTGACCAGGGCGTCCCAGGAGGGCAGGACCTGGGTCACGGCGATCTCGCTGGGCCGGTTGAGCACCACGCCCAGAGTGCCGCCGTCTTCGTCGTGCTCCAGGACGAGCACCACGCTACGCCGGAAGTTGGGGTCGTCGAGCAGTGGCGTCGCTACGAGCAACCCGCCGACGTAGATCGCTTCCGCCATACATCCCATCATGAGGGAGGATTGCGGATTCGTGCACGCCGACCCCGGTTCGCCGCCTCATATTACTTAACGCGACGGCGTGGTCACCGAGGCAGGACCGGTCAGGCCTCGGTGAAACCGCGCGCCCTGCCCCCGGCCGACTCCCGTACGGCGGCCGCCACGGCGTTGGCCACGTCGGGGTGGAAGACGCTCGGGATGATGTAGTTGGGGCCGAGCTCCTCGCTCGTCACGACCGCGGCCAGCGCGCGCGCCGCCGCCAAGAGCATCTCCGGTGTCACGCCGTCCGCCTGGGCGTCGAGCAGGCCGCGGAACACGCCCGGGAACGCGAGCACGTTGTTGATCTGGTTGGGGTAGTCCGACCGGCCCGTCGCCACGACCGCCGCGTGCTCGCGGGCGTCGTCGGGGGAGACCTCCGGCTCGGGGTTGGCCAGCGCGAACACCACCGCGTCCTTCGCCATTGCGGCGACGTCGTCCCCGGTGAGGATTCCCGGCGCGGAGACTCCGATGAAGACGTCGGCGCCCTTGACCGCGCCGCGCAGGTCGCCGCCGTACCCCTCGCCGTTGGTGTGCTCGGCGATCCACCGCAGCGAGTCGTCGAGGTCGTCGCGGCCGAGGTGCACCGCGCCCAGGTAGTCGCAGACGACGACGTTCCGCGCCCCGGCCGCCAGCAGCAAACGCAGGACGGCGGTGCCGGCCGCACCGGCGCCGGCCATCGCGATCCGCACCTCGGAGAGCTCCTTGCCGACGACCTTCAGCGCGTTCGTCAGCGCGGCGAGCACGCAGATGGCGGTGCCGTGCTGGTCGTCGTGGAAGACCGGGATGTCGAGCAGCTCACGCAGCCGCCGCTCCACCTCGAAGCAGCGCGGCGCCGAGATGTCCTCGAGGTTGATGCCGCCGAAGCCGGGCGCGATGGCGCGCACGGTCGCGACGATCTCGTCCACGTCCTGGGTGTCGAGGCAGATGGGCCAGGCGTCGATGCCGGCGAACCGCTTGAACAGGGCGGCCTTGCCCTCCATCACCGGCAGCGCGGCGGCGGGGCCGATGTTGCCAAGTCCGAGGACGGCCGAGCCGTCGGTGACGACGGCGACCGAGTTCCGCTTGATCGTGAGGCGGCGGGCGTCCTCGGGGTTGCGCGCGATCGCCAGGCTGACCCGGGCCACACCCGGGGTGTACGCCATCGAGAGCTCGTCGCGGTTGCGCAGCGGGACCTTCGACTGCATCTCGATCTTGCCGCCGAGGTGCATGAGGAAGGTCCGGTCGGAGACCTTGTGGATCGTGACGTCCTCGACCGCGCCGAGGCTGTCCACGATCGCCTGCACATGGTCGGCGTCCTTGGCCGCGCACGTCACGTCGATACGGAGCTTCTCGTGACCCGCGTTGGTCACGTCGAGGGCGGTCACCACGCCGCCCGCGTTCTCCACCGCGTGGGTGAGCAGGCTTACCGCCTTGCCCCCTGCGGGCACCTCGAGGCGTACAGTGATCGAGTAGGACACGCTGGGCACGGTGGCCACGTCTATCCGCTCCTTTGCGGGGTGTTGCCTGGCCGTGCTCTCCCGGCAGTTGGGCGCGGCCTCCGTGTGGCGGCCGCGCTCGCGCATCCGGCTGGACGGCTCATGGGTGCTATCCATCGTGCCATCCCCCGCCGGGTGTTTCAGCCCGGACCCGTGCTGTTCACCCCACACTCCGCCCGGGGCCGCGCGCCGCCGTACCGACGTGATGGGCCGGCGGGCGCGGACCGGAACCGGTCAGAAGAGCGCGTTGGCCAGCGCCCTGCGCGCGCGCGTGACCGAGGGATCGTCGGCGGGCAGTGCGTCGAACAGCCCCAGCAGGTGGACCCGCGCCTTGTCCCTGTCCGCGCCCCGGGTGCGCCGCACAAGCGCGATGAGCCGGTCGAACGCCTCGTCCACCTGCCCGTTCACCATCTCCACGTCGGCGGCCTGGACCTGCGCGTCCACGTCGTCCTGGCCCTCCGCGGCCCGGCGCAGCACGTCGGCCGGGTCGAGGTCCTGGGTGCGCCGCAGCAGCCCGACCCCGGCGAGACCGATCTTCGCACCCTCGTCCGACGGCGACCTCGCCAGCAGGCGCTCGAACGCCGCGGCCGCGGCGTCCAGGTCGCCCTTCTCCACGGCCTGCTCGGCCGCCAGGAGCTCGGGGTCGATCGGCGGTTCGCCGGGCTCCTCCTCGCCCGGCGCGGCCGGCTCCATGCCGAGCTGATCGAACACCTGCGCCAGCGCCTGCCGGAGCTGCGCCTCCGGCAGCGGGCCCTCGAACAGGGGCATGAGCTGCCCCTGGAAGGCCAGGTAGACGGTGGGCACCGCGCGCATCCGCAGCGCCTGGGCGAGCTGCGGGTCGGCCTCCACGTCCACCCTGGCCAGCACCCACGCGCCCGCCGCCTCCGCGGCCAGCTTCTCCATCACGCCGCTGAACTGCCGGACCTGCTCGGCCCTGGTCACCGTCGCCTCGACGATCACGGGAACGCTCAGGGAGCGCTCCACCACGTCGGCGTTGAAGGTGGCCGAGGTCACCTCGATGACGTCCGCCGAGGCGGCTCCGGCCGGCCCGGCGGCTTCACGCCGCGCCTGGGCCTCGAGTGCCTGCTTACGCGCGCCGAGGTCCACGGCGCCGTAGAGCGATCCAGGTCGAGAGAACTCCGCTGCCATACCCCCAATCCTGCCGTACGCGCCCGCGTGATCCGTGCGTCCCCGCCGCAGATCCTTCTGAGATCCGGCCGGGCTCGCGCCCGCCGTAGGGTGAACAGCGCACGTTCACCGCGCGAAGGGAGCAGGACATGGCCGTGGAACGCGTTGGCCCGCCGAGCATCGCCGGTGAGCGCGAGATGCTGCGCGCGTTCCTCGACTATCACCGGGCCACGCTCGCGCTGAAGTGCGACGGCCTGTCGGACGAGGAGCTGCGCCGCAGGTCGATGCCGCCGTCGACGCTCTCGCTGCTCGGCCTGGTGCGGCACATGGCCGAGGTCGAGCGCACGTGGTTCCGCCGTGTGATCGGCAAGGAGGACGTGCCGCTGGTCTGGTCGGAGGAAGGCGACTACCAGGTGGCGTACGACGCGAGCGGGGCCACCGGTGCGGAGGCGTTCGCCGCCTGGCAGGCGGAGGTCGAGCACTCCCGCAGGATCGAGCGCGCGGCCGAGTCGCTCGACGTCACCGCCTACCAGCCGCGGTGGGGCGAGGAGGTGTCGCTGCGGCTGGTCATGCTGCACATGATCCACGAGTACGCCCGGCACAACGGCCACGCCGACTTCCTGCGCGAGGGCGTCGACGGGACCGTGGGCGTCTGAGACAGCTCTTCAGCTCACCGGGCCCTGGACGGTCCTGCGCTCGGTACGGAAGATCAGCGTCGTCTCGAGATGGACGATCTCCGGCCGGACCAGGATGCGCTCGAGGATCAGGCGGTGCAGGTGATCTGCGTCGGGCACCGCGACGTGCACCAGGAAATCCTGCGGGCCGGCCACGTGGAACAGCGCGACCGTCTCGGGGAGCCCGAGCACGAACGCCCGCAGCGGGTCCACGAGCTGGCTCGTGTGGGGCCGCACGCGCAGCGCCAGCAGCGCCTCCAGCGGCCGTCCGAGCGCCTGCGTGTCGACCTCCGCGCGGAAGGCCGTGATCAGCCCGCGCCGGCGCAGCGACCGCACGCGTTCGAGCGCGGTGGAGGGGGCGACGCCGACCCGCTCGGCGAGGTCCTTGTTGGGCAGCCGCGCGTCCTTCTGCAACAGCTCCAGGATCTTCCTGTCGGTCGAATCCAGTTCGACGGTCACAGTCCTGTTCCTTCGTCGATTCGGCGTTCGTGGCGGACTGACGTCCGATAGGGCCATTATTCGGGCATGACACCGAATCACACCTGGGACATCGACGACTTCGTCCACGCCGCCGAGGTGACCGTGCACGGGCTCGCCGCGTACGTGCGGGAGAGCCAGGGCGGAACGGTGCCGGTGATCCGCCGCAGACCCCCCGGCGAGCTGGCCGGACGGCTCGGGCTCGCCCGGTGGATCCGGGAGGGTGGCATGACGGCGGAGACCTACCGGGAGTGGCTCGACGCCTATCTCGTGGAGGGAACGCGGCTGCACCATCCGGCCTACCTCGCCCATCAGACGGCCGCGCCCGACTTTCCCGCCGCGCTGGCCGACTTCGTGCACGGCGCGATCAACAACCCTATGGCGATCTACGAGATGGGGGCCGCCGCGGCGACGGTCGAGTTCGAGGTGCTGCGCTGGATGCTCGGCAAGGTCGGCTTCGCCGAGGGCGGCGGCGTGTTCACCCACGGCGGGTCGCTGGCCAACCTGACCGCGCTGCTCGCGGCGCGGGCCGCCGCCGCCCCGGACGCGTGGACCGAGGGCGTGCCCGGCGATCTCGCCGTCCTCGCGCCGCCGTCGGCGCACTACTCGATCACACGGGCGGCGGCGATCCTCGGCCTGGGCGAGCGCGCGGTCGTGCCGCTCGACGTGGACGACCTGGGCAGGATCGACGTGGCGCGGCTGCCCGAGGGGCTCGACCGGGCGCGGCGGGCCGGTCGCCGGCCGATGGCCCTGGTCGCCGCCGCGTGCGCCACCGGCACCGGCCTGTACGACGACCTGCGGCCCATCGGCGAGTTCTGCGCCGGGAACGGGCTGTGGTTCCACGTGGACGGCGCGCACGGAGCGTCGGCGCTGCTCAGCGAGGAGCACCGCCATCTGCTCGACGGCGTCGAGCTGGCCGATTCGATCATCTGGGACGCCCACAAGATGCTGCGCACCTCCGGCCTCGCGGCCGCCGTGCTCGTCCGGCGCGAGGGGGACCTGGACGCCGCGTTCCGGCAGCAGGCCAGCTACCTGTTCTACGGCGACCAGGGGTTCGACCTGATCGGCAGGACCGTGGAGTGCACCAAGGCCGCACTCGGGCTGAAGGTGTTCCTCAACCTGGCCTGGCGGGGCGAGCGGGGCCTCGGTGAGCACGTGGCGGGGCGGTACGCCGCCGCGCACCGCTTCTGGGAGCTGGCCCGCGAGCGGCCCGGCTTCCACTGCCCGTACGAGCCGGAGAGCAACATCGTCTGCTTCCGGTACGGCGACGGCGACCAGGCCGCGATTCGCGAGACCCTGCTGGAGGAGGGCTCCTTCCATCTGACCTCGGCCGAGGTCGGCGGCGTACGCCACCTGCGGGTGACGGTCATCGCCCCCGCCACCGACGACAAGACCCTGGAGTCCCTCCTCGACCGCGTCGCCGCGCTCGCCCCCGCCTGACGGATGCCGACCTGCGACTCGGCACTGCGAACTTGGGGGCATCCGCCTGTGACGATGAGGGTGCCGTCGGACGCCGACGCGCATGTCACCGGATGACGCCGAGCCGCCATCTTGAGCCGGGCTCGCGGCTTGGGCCTTGCGCAGGGTGAGGGCCACCGCCGCGCCGACGAGAGTCAGCGCGGCGGCCGGCGCGGACAGTCAGAAGGCGGCGGGCTCGGCGTAGGTGCCCCACTCCTCGCGCAGGACGTCGCAGATCTCGCCCAGCGTGGCCTCGGCCCGTACGGCCTCCAGCATGGGCGGGATCATGTTGTCGTCGCCCTTGGACGCGGCCCGCAGGGCGGCCAGCGCCGCGACGACGGCCTTCTGGTCCCGCGCGGCGCGCCGCCCGGCCAGCACCCTGCGCTGCTCGACCTCGACCTCGTGGCTGATCCGCAGGATCTCCAGCGGCTCCTCAACTGTCGCGGTGTGGCAGTTCACGCCGACGATCCGCTTGTCGCCTTTCTCCAGCTTGCGCTGGTAGTCGAAGGCCGACTCGGCGATCTCCGACATGAACCAGCCGTCCTCGATGCCCCGCAGGATGCCGGCGGTCATCGTGCCGTCGCCGCCCATCTCACGGACCCTCGCGAAGATCTTCTCCGCTTCGGCCTCCAGCCGGTCGGTCAGCGCCTCGACGTACCAGGAGCCGCCGAGCGGGTCGACGACGTTGACGACCTCCGTCTCCTCCATGATCACCTGCTGGGTGCGCAGTGCGATCTCGGCGGCCTTCTCCGACGGCAGCGCGAGCACCTCGTCCAGCGCGTTGGTGTGCAGCGAGTTCGTGCCGCCGAGCACGGCCGCCAGCGCCTCGATCGCGGTGCGGACGATGTTGTTGTCCGGCTGTTGCGCGGTCAGCGACACCCCGGCCGTCTGGGTGTGGAAGCGCAGCCACTGCGCCTTCTCCGTGCGGGCGCCGTACACGTCGCGCATCCAGCGGGCCCAGATCCGCCGGGCCGCGCGGAACTTCGCGATCTCCTCGAAGAAGTCGATGTGGGCGTCGAAGAAGAACGACAGGCCCGGCGCGAAGACGTCCACGTCGAGCCCGCGCGACAGGCCCAGCTCGACGTAGCCGAAACCGTCCGCGAGCGTGAAGGCCAGCTCCTGCGCGGCCGTGGCCCCGGCCTCGCGGATGTGGTACCCCGACACCGACAGCGGCTTGTACGCGGGAATCTCGGCGGCGCAGAACTCCATGAGGTCGCCGATCAGCCGCAGGTGCGGCTCGGGGGCGAACAGCCACTCCTTCTGCGCGATGTACTCCTTGAAGATGTCCGTCTGGAGGGTGCCGTTCAGCTTCCCGACCGGCACGCCCTGCCGCTCGGCCGCGACCACGTACATGCAGAAGATCGGTACGGCGGGCCCGCTGATGGTCATGGACGTGGTGACGTCGCCGAGCGGGATGCCGTCGAACAGCAGGTCCATGTCGAGGGCCGAGTCGATCGCCACGCCGCAGTGGCCCACCTCGCCGAGCGAGCGGGCATCGTCGGAGTCGCGGCCCATCAGCGTCGGCATGTCGAACGCCACCGACAGGCCGCCGCCTCCGGCGCCGAGGATCATCTTGTAGCGCTCGTTGGTCTGCCTGGCGTTGCCGAACCCGGCGAACTGGCGGATGGTCCAGGGCCGGCCGCGGTAGCCGGTGGCGTACAGGCCGCGAGTGAAGGGGAACTCGCCCGGCCAGCCGATGCGCCCGAACCGGGGGTCGTCCCCGGACGGCCCGTACACGGGATCCAGGTCGAGTCCCGACAGGGTGCGGAACTCACGGTCCCGCTTGAAGGCGGCGTCGTACCGCGCCTGCCACCGGGCCCTGCCCGCCTCGATCGACTCGGCGCTCGTCGCGTCCGGCTCCATGCGTCCCTCCCCGTGTCTCACTCTCCGAGAAGATACTAGGACGTCCTACTAAATCCGGCCAGCACCGGTCCCCACTGACCGCCCGCGTCCCCGGCAGCCATGTCACACGTTGGTCGCGAATTCTCACGGACCTTTGACAGGTCCGAGAAATCTTCAACCATGGTCAGCGCCCTTGAAGTCCACATGGAGGTGGATGTGAAGCGCTTGACAGTCGTCGCCGCGACCGCGGCGATGGTGGCGGCAACCCTCACCACACCCGCGCAGGCCGTACCCGCGGCCGCCGGGTCGGCGACCCAGACCGAATACGTGGTTCTGTACAAGGAAGGCGCGGCCGCCGCGGACGCCCAGAAGGCGATCGAAGCGGCGGGCGGCAGCGTGATCAAGGTGAACGCCGAGGTCGGGCTGGCCACGGTCAGCACCACCAACGCCGACTTCGCGGGCGCCCTGAAGGGCGTCGCGGCCATCGAAGGCGTCGCCCGCAACCGGGTGATCGGCAGCGCGCCGGACGACGCGAAGGCGTCCGCCGCCGCGAGGAAGGCCGTGACGCAGGCGGCCAAGAGCAAGGCGGTGGAGAAGGAGGGCCGGGCCGGCGCCCCGGCCGCGAAGTGGGGCCGCAACGTCAAGGACGAACCGCTCGCCGACCTGCAGTGGGACATGAAGCAGATCCACGCGGACGAGGCCCACAGGTTCGAGCAGGGTGACAAGGGCGTGCTCGTCGGCATCCTCGACACCGGCGTCGACGGCTCGCACCCCGACATCGCGCCGAACTTCGACCGGCGGCTGAGCCGCAACTTCACGGTCGACCTGCCGGCGGACGCCAACGGCAACGTGATCGACGGCAAGTGCGAGGACGACCCCGACGGCTCCTGCACCGACCCGAACGACGTGGACGAGGACGGCCACGGCACCCACGTCGCCTCGTCGATCGCCTCGCCCATCAACAGGCTGGGCGTTTCGGGCGTCGCTCCCAAGGTGACCATCGTGAACCTGCGGGCCGGCCAGGACTCGGGCTACTTCTTCCTCCAGCCCACCGTCGACGCCCTCACCTACGCCGGCGACATCGGCGTCGACGTGGTCAACATGAGCTACTACATCGACCCGTGGCTGTTCAACTGCGCGGACAACCCGGCCGACAGCCCGGAGGAGCAGGCCCAGCAGCGGCTGTACATCGCCGCCACCCAGCGGGCGATCGACTACGCGCACGCGCACGGCGTGACGCTCGTCAGCGCGGCCGGCAACCAGGCGATCGACTACACCAAGACGAACGTCGACTCCGGCAGCCCCGACTACGCCACCTTCCCCGGCCAGCAGACGGAACGGACCCGGACCATCCCCCCGTCCTGCGTCTCCCTCCCGGGTGAGGCCGAGCACGTGATCTCGGTCTCCTCGACCGGGATCAGCAAGCGGAAGGCCTACTACTCGAGCTACGGCAACGGCTACGTCGACGTGGCCTCACCCGGCGGCGACGTCTACGACACCCCCGGCGACACGAGGGACATCACCAAGGCCACGCTCTCCGCCTACCCCAAGGCGCTCGCCGTCGCCAACGGCGAGATCGACGAGAACGGCGACCCGACGGTGCCGTACGTCGTGAAGGACTGCAAGGGCTCGGTCTGCGCCTACTACCAGTACCTGCAGGGCACCTCGATGGCCTCGCCGCGCGCGGCCGGCGTCGCGGCGCTGATCGTCAGCCGGTACGGCCAGCGCGACCGCGCCCGCGGCGGACTGACGATGGACCCGGACAAGGTGGAGGCGATCCTCAAGGGCACGGCCACCAGGACGGCCTGCCCGAACCCGCCCGCCTACACCTACACCCGCCACCTGCCGGACGGCACCACGGCGACCGCCACGCACACCTGTGAGGGCGCCGCCGACAACAACGGCTTCTACGGCAGGGGCATCGTCGACGCCCTGCGCGCCGTCGGCCGCTGAGCTGAGCTGACCGGAGGCGCACCCGTGCGCCTACCCTGGGCCGGTGGCGCACCCCATGCGGTGGTGCGCCACCGGCCCACCCGGGCGGCGCGGATCAGGAACCGCCGAGACAGGCGAGGACCGCGGCGACCCGGCGGATGTCCGGACTGGCCTCCAGCCCCAGCTGCCCTCTACCCGCGACGCGCCGGCGTGCTTGAGCGCGTTGGCTATCACCTCGCTGACCACGAGATACATCGCTCCCTCGATCTCGTCCGGGAACCTGCGGGTGCGCAGGGCCGGGTCGGCCGTAACGGTGGTCGCGACCGGCAGGCCCGAACACCGCCCCTCGACCGCCCGGGGGCCCGCCGGGTGTCGCGACCGCGCAGTGATCGTTAGCGTGAGATCACGTGAACGCCCACCGCCGCGGCGAACCGCCGACGGCCCGCACCCGGACGCCGCACTTCCTACCGCGAAGGAGCTCTCTCGTGCCGATCGCGCCGAGATCGATGCGCACCAGTTCACTGTGCAGGTTGACGATTCCCCTCATGAGCGCGGCACTGGCGCTCGCCGTGGCGGCCACCGCCGCCCCCGCCGCCGCGGCTCCCGCTGCCGTCGGCGCCGGTGCGGCGCCCGCCACGCCGGCGCCCACCCCCGCTCCCACCGGCACGCCGGACATTCCGAACTCGCCGGTGGGCGAGCAGCTTCGCTGGTTCCTGACGGCGGCCGCGGCCCTCCCGATCCCCGAGGACCAGATCAGGGCGCACTTCAGCGCCGGCTTCCTCGCACAGGTTTCCCCGGCCCAGCTGAACGAGGTCCTGAAGAGCCTGGGCGGCCTGCGGCTCGAGTCGCTGGCCGACGTCACGCCCACTGCCCTGTCCGGGATGGTCACGACCGGCCAGGGACGTCTCCAGATCTCCATGGCCGTCGACGGCGACGGGAGGATCGCCGCCCTCCTGTTCCAGCAGGAGCAGCGTCCGGCGCCGCGCAGCTGGGCCGAACTGGACAAGCGGCTGCGTGCGCTCGCGCCCCGGGTGGGGTTCCTGGCGGCCGAGGTCCGCGGGAACGGCGCCTGCCGTCCCGTGCACACCGTCGCGCCGGACACCCCCCGGCCGCTCGGGTCCATGTTCAAGCTGTACGTGCTGGGCGCGACGGCCGAGCAGATCAAGAAGGGCCGGTTCTCCTGGGACACGCCCCTGACCATCCGGCCCGGCTTGAAGAGCCTGCCCAGCGGCATACTGCAGGACCGTCCCGACAACAGCACGGTCTCCGTACGGGAGGCGGCCAAGCTGATGATCTCGATCAGCGACAACACGGGCGCCGACCTGCTGATCGACAAGGCCGGCCGCGCGAGGGTGGAGACCCAGATGAGCAAGTGGTCCCGTCACGCGGCGCTGAACCGGCCGTTCCTCACGACCAGGGAGCTCTTCCTTCTCAAGGGCGCGGACTACCCCCGCCTCGCGAAGAACTACCTGCCGCTCGACCGTTCCCGGCGGTACCGCTATCTGGCCACCACCGTCGCCCGCACGCCCCTGACCGAGGTGAAGGTGTGGAACAAGCCCCGGGACATCGACAGGCTGGAGTGGTTCGCCTCGCCCGGCGACGTCTGCCGGGCCTTCGCGGGCCTGTCCGCGCTGAACACGCCGCCCCTCGACGAGGCCATGTCGGCCAACGACGCCGGGCTGGGGCTCGACGCCAAGGCCTGGCCCACCGTCTGGTACAAGGGCGGATCCGAGCCCGGTGTGCTCTCCATGGGCTTCCTCGCCCGTGACGCCGCGGGCAGGACGTACGTGGTGACCGCGCTCACGAGCGACCGCCGCTCCGCACTGGACGAGAACGCGGCCGCGCCCGAACTGCTGGCCCTCGTCCGGGGCTCGTTCACGATGCTGGCGAAGGACCGCGTCAGGGGCTGAAGTCGCCCGCGGCGACGCGCAGGGTCCTGAGCAGGCCGAACATCTCGCCGAGCTCGGCGTCGTCGTACATGCCCATGCAGAAACCCGCGTTCATCAGGTCGGCCGTGGCCCGCCGTACGATGTCCCGGCCCTCGTCGGTGATCTCGGCGAGCACGCCGCGGCCGTCCCGCGGGTTGCGCATGCGGCGGACCAGGCCGGCCCGTTCGAGGCGGTCCACCGTGTTGGTCACGCTCGTGGGGTGCACCATCAGCCGCTCGCCGATCTTCGACAGCGGCAGCGATCCGGCCCGGCTGAACGTGAGCAGCACGAGGGCCTCATACCTGGCGAAGGTCAGGTCGTACGGCTTGAGCAGCGTGTCCAGTTGCGCCAGCAGGATCTGATGGGCTCTCATGATCGAAGTGACGGCGGCCATGGCGGACGACGGCCCGAACGTCGAACGCCAGGTCTCGGCCGCCCGCTCGATCGGGTCGAACGGGAGCTTGAGCGGCCGGGGGCCACCCGTGGGCGGCGGCTCTGAGCTGGGCGGAACGGACACAGCGATATACGGTAGCGCGACGCCGACCAAGATCTACCGGCGCACCGAGCGTAACCGGATTCATTCCTTGACCCCAGAACTCCCCCCGTCAGGGTCACGCTCCGTTATGGTTGCCACGTCGAAAGGTGAGGCGGCGGCAAACCCGGCGGCACGGGGAACCCCGTCTGCTAGAGGACGTCTCGCGGAGCTTGCCTCGCGCGGCCGCCCAGGTATCCGGGGTGGTCCCGCCGGGGCAAGGGGGGTCCGCGGGGACGCGTCCGACGGCGGGCGAGGCGATGCCGGCCGGCGAACCAGCGCCACGGGGAACGGCGTCGGTTCGCGCACCGCTCACACAGACACGGGGGAGATTCTCAATGGACAGCATCGCTGTCCCGGCGCCGCATGCGCGCCGGACTTCGGCGGCGTGGCCATGGGCCGCGCCCTACTGTGGGTGAGCATAGGGGCGGTTCACGCGGTGAGCTGAGACACGGCGCGCTGGTCGCGGCGACCGTGCTGCTCGTGCTGGCGCTCGTCGCCGCGTGGAGCGTCCTCATTCCCGGTTTCATGGACTGGGATGACATAGTGGCGGCCGTCATCGGCTCGCTGCGCCTGACGGGACCGCTCGGAGCCGCGTTCGCGGCCTGGGTCGCGTTCCGCAGGCGCCGCGCCGAGCGGGGCCGCGTCCTGACGCCGTGGCGGGCCGCACGGGCGCCGCTGTCGATCATCGCGGTCGTCACTGGCTCCTTCGGGGCGACCGTGCTGCTGCTCGGGCTGCGCGCCGCGCTGACCGGGCAGGGCGGGCCGCTGCTGCCCGGCGGTCTCGCGATGTCCGTCGCCGGGCTGGGGCTGTACGTCGTGGTCGGCTGGATCCTGGGCTGGCTCGTGCCGGTCGTCGTCGTCCCGCTGATCGCGGGCGCCGGCACCTACGGGCTGTTCACCTGGCTGGCCACCGGGCCCAACTGGGCCGACCGGCTCACCCCCGCCACGGGTGAGCCGTACGACCTGATCGCGGGCGTCAGCGAGACCGCGTACACGGACCAGACGCTCTGGCTGCTGGGCCTCAGCACCGCGCTGCTCCTCGGCTGGGTGGCCCTGGTGACCCGGCGGACGCTGGCGCTGGCCGCCGCGGTGATCGCCGTCCTGGCCGCGGGGACCGGCGCGGCCCGGCTCGTCACCGTGCCGCGGACGATGCCCGTGAGCGAACGCCTGGTGTGTCAGGAATGGCCGATCAGCGTGTGCGTGCATCCGGCTCTGCGCGGGGGCCTGGCCGAGCTCGCCACCGTGTTCACCGCGCTCGCGATGCGCCTGAACGGGACACCGGCCGCCTTCCGCCGGGTGGAGCAGCGGGCGTACGGCGAGGAGGACCCGGCAGGGCCGGAGGTGGTCGTCGTCCACATCGACGACCTCGGGTCCGGGTACGCCCAGCGGGCGGCCGTCGAGTTCCTCGACCGCCTGGCCCGCCCGTGCCCGGGAACCGTGGCCGCGGGCTACCGGGGCATCGTCGTCGCCTGGCTGCGGGGCACCTCGCTGCCCGGCGGACCGCTGCGCGAGCACCACCAGGCCTCCGTCTGGTTCTCCGAGCTGACCGAGGCCCAGCGGCACGACTGGCTGCGCATGTTCTACTCCGACTTCGTCTCCTGCGGGCTGCAGGCCAAGCACTTCGGCGGCGGCTCCCGGCCCGCCGGCCCCGTGGCGACGGCCTATCCGGCGAGCCCCACCCCCGCGTACGCGCCGAACTATCCGGTCGAGCCGACCTATCCGGGTACGGCCGTCGCCACCGGCGTGCCGGTCGACCCGGAGCCCGGCTGGGAGCGCGGCGCGGACCCGGGCGCCGGCGGAACCGGTATGGGGTGGACCGGCCCGAGCCCGTCCGTTCCCGCGTGGCCGTCTCCTCCCACCGCGAGCCCCGCGGGCCAGGGTTCGACGGGCCAGGGTTCGACGGGCCAGGGTGGTCCGGGGTCGTGGGACATGCCGGGCGGCGAAGGCGCCCGGAGAGACGACCCCTGGTCCCGCGGCCGGGGCCGGTCGCCGCACCCCTGGCGGCCCGGAAGGACCGGCAGGCCCGGGGACACGCCGCCCCCCTATCGGCCGGGCGAGCCCGGCGCGAGCCCGTCACCCGTCCCGAGCATGCCCGGCCGCCTCCAGCCCGGCGGCCCGGCGGCGCAGGGAGGAGGTCAGGGAGGGACGCAGGGCCGGGAGAACACCCCGGACCGCGGGCGGCCGTCGGGGCAGGGCGGCCTCGGCCGGACGGGAGGACCTCGGGGAAACGGCGGCCAGGGCGCGGACGACGGGCGGGGCGGGCGGCGCGCCCGGCCGGAGCGCCTCCCCGGTCACGGCGGCGCCTCCGGCCATGCCTCTGGTGGCGCCCCCGGGGGTGCGGGGAAGGACCGGCGTCCCGTGCACGACGGCGGACGCACCGACCGTGCCCGGCCCGCCACTGGGGACGCCACCGGCGCCCGCGAGGCGGACCTCCAGGAGGACGCGCAGGAGGACCCCGGTGTGACCGGCGTACCCGGCGCGCTCCTGGCCCCCGCCTCATGACGCCGGCCCCACCGTGGGGACGGCAGGCACCGCGCGACGAGCGGCACCGACGCCACCAACTCCGGGCCCCGCCCCGGAGCGCGCGGAGGTGGACGGCACGCTGCGGGCCCAACATGAAGGGTCGGGCACACCCGCAGAGCCGGGCGCACCGGCCTCCGGCCCCGCCCCGGAGCGCGCCCGGAGACGCGCGGCGTCCGGCACGGGACCGGCGGGGCGGCGTATGGCGCGGGACCGGTGGGGCGGCGTACGGCGCACGGCCCGGGCGAAAGACGGGTTTCGGAGGGCCGAAGCAGGGCTTCTCGGCAGAATCGATCTTGCGATGAGTGAGAGGGCGGAAATACCGGGAAGATTTCCGCCGTGGACCGTCAGACCCGTCCCTCGTTCGCGCCGGCCGACTCCGGCGCCGCCGCCACCGACGCCACGGCGAGCGCCGGGCCCCCCGCACGCCGCCCCCGGCGCGGCTGGCGGGTGCTCGCCGGCCTGCTGTTCGTGGTCCTGCTGCTCGTGGTCGGCGCCCGGCTGACCTGGTCCTGGCTCAACCCGCTGGGCGAGCAGACCATCGATCGCAGCGGCCCCGCGCTGCTCCGGTCGGTGCAGAACCTGAGCCGCTTCGAGGCCGCGACCGGCAACTTCCAGGTCATCGTCGACCTGGAGAAGGACGCGAAGTTCCTGCCCGACGCGATCAAGGGCTCCCGCACGCTCTTCGTTGGAGCCGGGAACGTGGACGCCTACGTGGACTTCTCCGCCCTGCCCAAGGACGCCTTCACGGTCTCCCCCGACCGCACGACCGTGACCGTGCGGCTGCCGCACGCCGAGCTGGAGAAGCCCAACCTCGACAACAAGCGGTCGTACGTCTTCGCACAGGAGCGGGGCATCTTCGACCGGATCTCCGACTTCCTGTCGTCGTCCCCGCAGAACCAGCAGGAGCTCTACGTGCTGGCCGAAGGCAAGATCGAGGAGGCGGCCGCCGCCAGCGACCTGCGCTCCCGGGCGGATCAGAACGCCAAGGCCATGCTGGAGGGCATGCTGAAGTCCCTCGGCTTCACGACGATCACGGTCAAGTACGCCGGCGAGCCCTGACCCGTCGGCCGCCGTGACGCGAGAGCCGTACGGGCAGGGCCTTGGGCCGGTTGGCTCAGCGCAGCGCGGCGATGAGGTCGTCGGCGGCGGCGTAGGGGTCGGTCTCGGCGCCGAGCAGCCGCTCGGCGAGCGCGTCGAGGCGGTCCCCGTGGAGCACGGCGAAGCGCGACCGGAGCTGGGCCAGCGCGATGGCCTCGATCTCGTCGCGGGCCCGGGCCAGCCGCCGCCTGCGGGCCTCGCCGGACTCCTCCAGGTATGCCTGGTGCTTGTCCAGCGCGGCCAGCAGGTCTTCGGCGCCCTCGCCCCTGGAGGCGACGGTCGTGACGATCGGGGGCCGCCACGCCGTCTCGATCAGGCCCGTCATGTTCCGCAGCTCCCGCACGGTCGCCTGGACGCCGTCGCGGTCGGCCTTGTTCACCACCAGGACGTCGGCGACCTCGAGGATGCCCGCCTTGGCGGCCTGCACGCCGTCGCCCATGCCCGGAGCGAGGATGACGACGGTCGTGTCGGCCAGGCGGGCGATGTCCACCTCGGCCTGCCCGACGCCGACCGTCTCGACGAGGATCACGTCGCACCCGGCGGCCTCCAGCACGCGCAGCGCCTGCGGCGTGGCCCACGCGAGCCCACCGAGGTGTCCCCGGCTCGACATGCTGCGGATGAAGACGTCGGGGTCGGTCGCGTGGTCCTGCATGCGTACGCGATCGCCGAGCAGGGCGCCGCCGGTGAACGGGCTGGACGGGTCGACCGCCAGCACCCCCACCCTGCTGCCGCGCCTGCGGAACGCCCGGATGAGCATGCCGGTCGAGGTCGACTTGCCGACGCCGGGAGAGCCGGTCAGGCCGATGACCCGGGCGCTGTACGGCCGGGCGGCGCCGGTGGCCAGCTCGGCCATCGCCTCGCGCAGGGCACGGCTCGCCGCCGCGGCTCCCGCCTGGTCTCCCCCGGCATGCCCCTTGGTGTCGGCCGCGTTCTCCACGGCGTTCTCCACGGCGTTCTCCACCAGCGAGATCAGCCGCGCCACCGCGCGCGGCCGTCCCCGCCGCGCCTGCCCGACGAGCTCACGGACGTCCACGTACGGCTCCGCTCAGGCGCCGGGCGCGGGCACCCGGATGATGAGCGCGTCACCTTGGCCGCCGCCGCCGCACAGGCCGGCCGCGCCGAGGCCGCCGCCGCGCCTGTTCAGCTCGTGGGCCAGGGTCAGCACGATCCGGGCGCCGGACGCGCCGATCGGGTGGCCGAGCGCGATGCCGCCGCCGTTGACGTTGACCTTGTCGAGCGGGACGCCGAGCTCCTTCGCCGACTGCAGCACGACCTGGGCGAACGCCTCGTTGATCTCCAGCAGGTCGAGGTCGTCGACGGACAGCCCCTGCTTGGCCAGCGCCTGCTTGATGGCGTTGGCGGGCTGGGACTGGAGCGAGTTGTCCGGGCCGGCCACGTTGCCGTGCGCGCCGATCTCGGCCAGCCATTCGAGGCCCAGCTCCTCGGCCTTGGCCTTCGACATCACGACCACGGCGACGGCGCCGTCGGAGATCTGCGAGGCCGATCCGGCCGTGATGGTGCCGTCCTTGGTGAACGCCGGGCGCAGCTTCGACAGGACCTCGACCGTGGTGTCCTTGCGGATGCCCTCGTCGGCGGAGAACAGCACCGGGTCACCCTTGCGCTGCGGCAGCGGCACCGGGACGATCTCGTCGTCGAACAGGCCCTTCTCCGTCGCCTCGGCGGCGCGCTGGTGCGACCGCGCGGAGAACTCGTCCTGCTCCTCCCGGGTCAGGCCGAGCCTGGCGTTGTGGTGCTCGGTGGACTCGCCCATCGCGATCTGGTCGAACGCGTCGGTGAGCCCGTCGTGGGCCGTCGCGTCCACGATCCCGGCGCTGCCGTACTTCACGCCCTTGCGCAGGCCGGGCAGCAGGTGCGGCGCGTTGGTCATCGACTCCATGCCGCCCGCGACGACGACGTCGAACTCGCCCGCGCGGATGAGCTGGTCGGCCAGGGCGATCGCGTCCAGGCCCGACAGGCAGACCTTGTTGATCGTGAGGGAGGGCACGGTCATGGGGATGCCGGCCTTCACCGCCGCCTGGCGCGAGGGGATCTGGCCGGCCCCGGCCTGGAGCACCTGTCCCATGATCACGTACTGGACCTGGTCGGGGGAGACACCCGCACGCTCCAGCGCGGCCTTGATCGCGATCCCGCCCAGCTCGACGGCGGACAGATCGGAGAGCGAGCCGAGGAGCCGTCCGATCGGTGTGCGTGCTCCGGCGACGATGACGGAACCAGACATTGGGACCCTCCACTACGAGATCGGGGCGACGGTGTCACCATACCCAGGAGTAGTACGGCCGCCCGGAAGCGGGCGCGGCGAAGGGAGACGGCGATGCTGCTGCGAATCGACCACGTGGGCGTGGCCTGCCACAACCTGGAAGAGAAGATCGAGTTCTACGAGTCCGTCTTCGGGCTGACCGTCGTCAGCCGCGAGGTGAACGAGGAGCAGGGCGTCCGGGAGGCCATGTTGCACGTGGCCGACGGCGACCAGGGCGCGTCGTACGTCCAGCTCCTCGAACCGCTGCACCCCGACACCGCCGTGGGCAGGTTCCTCGCCAAGCGGGGCGAGGGCGTGCATCATATCGGGTACGGCGTGGCGGACGTCACCAAGGCCCTGGAGGAGATCGGGGCGAAGGGCGTGCGCCTGATCGACGAGCGGCCCAGGCACGGGTCGATGGGAGCCTCGATCGCGTTCCTGCATCCCAAGGACGTGGGAGGGGTTCTCACCGAGCTCGTCGAGACGTCCAGGCGCTAGGCAAACGCAAGAAACGTTCATACGTAACAAGTCGCGCAGAAAGTCGGAGGGGGCCTCCAAGGCGGCAGTACCGGAGTACGCTGGCGTACCACCGGACGTGGACGCCACACCGGCTTCCTCGCCTCGGAACGACCCCCCGTCCGGCCCCTGTAGCCGTCTCGACAACCAGGATCGAGCCTCATGCAGTCCGACATCGACGCCCAGCTCAACAACTTCTTCGAGGACGCTCCATCTCGCGAATTCGACGTGGTGCTCCGGGGTTATGACCGGCACCAGGTCCACGACCACCTGAAGACTCTCGACACCGAACTGCGTCAGGCGAAGGAACAGGTCGGCGCCCTCCAGCGGGAGCTGTCCGACTCCCAGCGCCAGTTGCAGGAGCAGGAGCGGCCGACGTACTCCGGTCTCGGCGCCCGCATCGAGCAGCTGCTCAGGCTGGCGGAGGAGCAGGCCACCGAGCTCGTCCAGGCGGCCAGGTCGGAGGCGAACGAGATTCGCGCCGCCGCGAAGGTGGACGCCGCCGACCTGCGGGCGGCGGCGGAGAACGAGGCGGCCGAGAAGCGGGCGCTCGCGGTGCGCGAGGCCGAGGAGATGCGCAGCAGCGCCGAGCGCGACGCCGAGGAGATCCGCTCGACGGCCAGACGCGAGGCCGACGAGCTGACCGCCACCACCGAGCGCGAGGTCGCCAAGATCCGCGCCACCGCCGACCACGAGGTCGCGGAGAAGCGGGCGGACGCCGAGCGCGAGATCGCCAAGCTGCGCACCACGACGGAGCGCGAGGTCGCCCAGCTGCGCGCCTCGACCAAGCGCGAGCGCGACGAGGTTCTCACCACCGCCAAGCGCCAGGCCGACGAGATGCGGGCCCAGGCGCAGCGGATCCTGGAGGAGTCGGAGGCCAAGCGCGCCCAGGACGAGGCGGAGTTCGAGATCCAGCTCGCCGCCCGCCGCGAGGAGGCCGAGCGCCAGGAGGCCGAGCGGCACGCCACCGCCCAGGCCAACACCCAGAAGCTGGTGGCCGAGGCCGAGCAGCGCGCCGCCACCGCCGAGCAGCGGGCCGCCAAGGCCACGCAGCAGGCGGAGCAGACCCGCCGCGAGGCCGACACCCACGCCAAGCAGCTGCTGGCCAACGCCCGCAAGAACGCCGACCAGCTGGTGTCCGACGCCAAGTCCAGCGCCGACACGATCGTGACCGAGGCCAAGAACGAGGCCGAGCGCACCCGTACGGCGATGCAGCGCCAGGTCGACGAGCTCACCCGCCAGCGCGACAGCATCACCAGCCACCTCGCCCAGCTCCGCCAGCTGCTCGGCGGCGCCCCGCTGCCGGGCATGGAGTCGGAGCCGGCGCCCGTCACCGCGGCCCCGCCGAAGCCGGCCCTGTCGGCTCCGCCGGTCGCGGAGAAGCCGGCCGTGCCCGCCACGCCGGCCGTCGAGCCGATCAGCTCCACCAAGAGCGACGATGACGCGGAGTGGTGGCAGGAGTAGCCACCGGCACACTCGGGGGTCTGGACGGCTGTCTGAGCGGGGCCCGGCGCCAAGCGCCGGGCCCCGCTCTCATATCGCTGAGACCGGCCGAGGGGACCCGGCCGAGACAGGTCAGCCGAGGGACGTGACGAACTCGGCGACGACCCGGTTGAACGCCTCCGGCTGCTCGATGGCGGACAGGTGGCCCGCCTTCTCGATGACGGCGAGCCGTGCCTGCGGGATGGCGTCCACCATCGCCCGGGCGTCCGGGATCGGCGACAACTCGTCCTCGTCGCCCACGACGACCAGCGCGGGCACCGTCAGCGACCGCAACGTGCCGAACGCGTCGGGCCGCGCCGCCATCGCCCGCTGGGCCCATGCGACGGCCGCGGGCGGCGCCGCCTGGACGAGCCCGCGCACGCGCCCGAGGACCATCCCCCTGCGCTCCTTGGTGGTCGCGCCGACCATCGCGGGCAGCGACTCGGTCACCAGGATGTCCGTGCCGCCTTCCAGGACCGCGGCGGCGATGCGCTCCCTGTTCGCCCGGGCCGGCTCGGGGTCGGCCTGCGCCTTGGTGCCGGCGAGGATCAGCCCGCGTACGCGGTCCGGGTGACGGCGGCACAGCGCCATCGCCACGTAGCCGCCCATGGACAGGCCGCCGATCACCGCACGGTCGACGCCCTCCCGGTCGAGCAGGCCGGCCACGTCGTCGGCCATGAGGTCGATCGAGGGCTCGTCGTCGCCGAGCATCGTGCCGCCGAAGCCGCGCAGGTCCGGAGTGATCACGCGGCAGGCGGACGCGAGTCCCTCACGCTGGGCGAGCCACATCGCGGAGGACAGGGGGAACGCGTGGAGCAGGACGACTGGCAGGCCGCTCCCGGCGGATCGCGCGTACAGCTGCATCAGGTCACGGTAACGCGCCGCGCGCCCACCGCCGCCGTTCGTCACCGATTCGCGATCCGCGGCCCGATCAGACCGTGGTCGGCAACGGGGCCGCGGCGGCGTTCACGCGTTTGACGATCTCGTTCAGCACGATCCGCACGTACGGCTCGCCGACCCACAGGTGCTTGGCCCCCTCCACGCCGACGACCTCGGCCTGCGGAGCCGCCGCGAACCGGTGTACGGCCTCCTCCGGCCGCAGGTAGTCGTCGTGCTCCGGCACCAGGGCCACCAGCGGGCGGCCGAACTCCCCCCAGGCGGCGACGTCCTTCTCGCCGGCCCGCTTCAGCGGCGGCGACAGCAGGATCGCGCCCCGCACGATCGGGTCGCGGCCCCACTTCAGGGCCAGCTCGGTGCCGAACGACCAGCCGAGCAGCCAGGCGTTCGGCAGGTCGTGGAAGTCGGCGTACTCCAGGGCGGCGGCGACGTCCCACCGCTCCCCCTCGCCGCCGTCGAAGGCCCCCTGGGAGGTCCCCCGGTCGGAGGTCGTGCCCCGGGTGTTGAAACGCAGCACGGCGATGTCGGCGAGCGCGGGCAGCCGGTAGGACGCCTTGCGCAGCACGTGGCTGTCCATCATCCCGCCGTGGGTGGGCAGGGGGTGCAGGCAGACCAGCGTCGCCACCGGCGGCCGGCTCTCCGGCAGCGCCAGTTCGCCGACGAGAGTCAGCCCGTCGGCCGTTCGCAGCTCGATGTCCTCGCGCCGGGCAGGCAGCACCGTGGACGCCCTGATGTCCATTCCCACCTCGAAAAGCTCGTGTCAGTAGCGGCTGCGGCCCGGACCCCGGTTGGCCCGGTTGCGCCAGCACGCGGTGTGCCAGTGCCGCCGCTCGTCCTCTCCCCCGGACCAGGCCGGCCAACTCACCACGTGCGGCAGCCCCGGCCCGATCTCCTGCTCGCATCCCGGGCACCGGTACGCCTTGCCCTGGGCGGCGCCGGAGACGTTGCGGACGACCCAGTCGCCGTCGTGCGCGCTCTCCACCCGGTCCACCCCGGGCACCTGGGAACCCACGGGCCGTACGGCACGGCCGTCCGGACGTTCGAACGGGCCGCGGCGGCGGGCACGGCGGGGGCTCACGGCGGGCATCCTTCCAGGGGGTTCATGTCTGGCAGAACGGGAGATGACAGCCCATTCTTCCAGCACCGGCTCAGCCTCCGTACGCGCGGACGCCTCGAACTCCGCGCACCACGCCGGCCCTCCCTCCGGGCTCCCCCGATGTCCGGGGCATGCCGGACAGTGTCCCAGAACGCCTCGGGACCTCCGCGATCCCGGTAGGGTTGGCGCACATGCGGCTGGTCATCGCGCGGTGCAGCGTGGATTACGTGGGACGGCTCACCGCCCATCTCCCCATGGCCCCCCGGCTCATCCTGATGAAGGCGGACGGCTCGGTCTCGATCCATGCGGACGACCGGGCGTACAAGCCTCTGAACTGGATGAACCCCCCCTGCAAGGTCCGCGAGGAGGCGATCGACGGCGTGCTCACCTGGTCGGTCGTCCACGGCAAGACCGGGGAGAAGCTCGTGCTCACGATCGAGGAGGTCCTGCACGACTCCAGCCACGAGCTGGGCGTCGACCCGGGGCTGCGCAAGGACGGCGTCGAGGCGCACCTGCAGGAACTGCTCGCCGAGCACATCACCACGCTCGGGGACGGCTGGACGCTGGTGCGCAGGGAGTACATGACCGCGATCGGTCCCGTGGACATCCTGTGCCGCGACCACGTCGGCGGCACGGTGGCCGTGGAGATCAAGCGGCGTGGCGACATCGACGGCGTGGAGCAGCTCACCCGCTATCTCGAACTGCTCAACCGCGACCCGCGCCTGGCTCCGGTCAAGGGCATCTTCGCCGCCCAGGAGATCAAGCCCCAGGCCCGCGTGCTCGCCGCCGACCGGGGCATCGACTGCGTGACGCTCGACTACGACGCCCTGCGCGGCATCGAACCGGAAAATCCCACGCTCTTCTAAGCGAAGTCGCCCGCCTATAACGCAATGACCGGATATCGTCTCATTCGGGCGATGGTGCATTATTGGCGCGTGCAAAATGCCATATATGTACGAGGCCTAACAAAGCGGTACGGCGAGGTTCAGGCCGTCGCCGGTCTCGACCTCGACATCGAGCAGGGCGAGGTCTTCGCCATCCTCGGCCCGAACGGCGCCGGCAAGTCGACCACGGTGGAGATCCTGGAGGGCTACCGGTCCCGCGACTCGGGAGAGGTCAGCGTGCTGGGCGTCGATCCCGCCAGACCCACCCGGGAGTGGCGGTCGCGCGTCGGCATCGTGCTTCAGACGGCCAACGACGCGGCCGAACTGACCGTGCGCGAGACCGTACGGCACTTCGCGACCTACTACCCACGCCCGCGCGATCCCGACGAGGTCATCGAGCAGGTCGGGCTCACCGGCAGCGCCGGAAAGCGGGTCCGCCAGCTGTCCGGCGGCCAGCGGCGCCGGGTCGACGTCGCCCTCGGCGTGATCGGCAACCCTGAGCTGCTGTTCCTCGACGAGCCCACGACGGGCTTCGACCCCGAGGCGCGGCGTCAGTTCTGGGAGCTCATCGCGGGCCTCGCACGCGACGGCACGACGATCGTGCTGACCACCCACTACCTCGACGAGGCCGAGGCTCTCGCCAACCGGGTCGCGGTCGTCGCGGGAGGGCGGGTCGTCGCCGAGGGCACCCCCGCGACCCTGGGCGGCCGGGGCACCGCGAAGGCCCGGGTGACCTGGTCTGAGGGCGAGATCGAGACCGACGACCCCACCAGGACCGTGATCGAGCTGTCCCGCAGGTACGACGGGGAGGTCCCCGGCCTGACCGTCACCCGGCCCACGTTGGAGGACATCTACCTGCGGCTCATCGAGCCGTCCTGACGCCGCACTCCCCCGCCGTCCTCGTCAGTCCCGTTCCCTCAAGAGGCCCCCATGACCGACATCGCCACCCCCGCCGGCCGCCCGGCCCGTATGCCGTCCACACTCGCCACCGGGCTGGCCCGCGGCGTGCTGGAGACCAAGATGTTCTTCCGCGAGAAGGACGCCGTGGTCTTCACCTTCTCCTTCCCGATCATCATGCTCGTCCTGTTCGGCTCGATCTTCTCCGACAGCCTCGAAGGGACCGGGATCACGGTCTCGCAGCTCTACACCGCCGGACTGCTCGGCGCCGGCGTCATGGGCGCCGGCTTTCAGAACCTCGGCATCGGCATCGCCGGCGACCGGGACGACGGCACGCTCAAGCGGCTCGCCGGCACCCCCATGCCGCCCGCCGCGTACTTCATCGGCAAGGTCCTCAACGTCCTGGTCATCGCGTTCCTGGAGTCGGTGGCCCTGCTCGCCATCGGCGTGGTCATGTACGACCTCGACCTGCCGGACGAGCCGTCCAGGTGGCTCACCTTCGCCTGGGTGTTCGTCCTCGGCGTCTCGGCCGCGGCCCTGCTGGGCGTGGCGGTGAGCAGCCTGCCCCGCTCGGCCAAGAGCGCCGCCGCCGTCGTCACCATGCCGTTCGTCGTGCTGCAGTTCATCTCCGGGGTGTTCATCCCCTTCACGCAGATGCCCGGGTGGCTGATCGACATCGCGTCGGTCTTCCCGCTCAAGTGGATGTGCCAGGGCTTCCGGTCCGTCTTCCTGGGGGACGCGGGCGCCGCGCTGGAACTGACCGGGTCGTACGAACTGGGCCGGGTGGCCCTGGTCCTGGCCGCCTGGCTCGTCGGCGGCCTCATCCTGTGCGCCACGACGTTCCGGTGGAAGGGCCGCCGCGACGGATAGGCCCGATCGCGGAGCGCGACGCCCGCCGGTCCTCCAACCGGCGGGACCGGGGACACGGCCGGGAGGTGGTGCTCCTGCCCGCGTCAGCCGAGACGGCGCCGCGGTGACGACCGCTCTGGCGCGCGGTCTGCTGTAATTGCCGATGCAATTGCAGCGAGACTGATCTATCTCAATTGGTAAGCGTGCTGACCTCTTGACGGCCTTGTCAAGCTATTGACCCTCTTTGGCATAGCCCGGAAGTGCTCATTTCCCAGCACTTCCACAAAAAGGATCTTGCGTTCATAATGTGAGTTCTGGGGGGACCATGACACGGTGAGGTGAAAAGTGGCGGGACGGGACTATCGGGGGATGTCGGCTGCCGAAAGGCTTGCAGACAGGAGGGAAAGGCTCATATCGGCCGCATACACCTTGTTCGCCCAGCCCGGCTTCCACGCCACCACCATCGAGAGGCTGTGCGCGACGGCGCGCATCTCCAATCGTGCCTTCTACGAATGCTTCTCCAGCCGCGAGGACCTGATGCGCGCGGTTTACGAGCGGTGCATCGAGGAGACGCTGACGTCGGTCACCGAGGCCATCGACAAGGCCCCTCCCACGCTCGACGACCGCATCGTCGCCGGCATCGCCGAGTACATCCGCTTCGTCACCAAGGACGTACGGCGCGCCCGCCTGATGCACCTGGAGGTACGACGGGCCGGCAACGTGCTCAGCGGCGCCCGTCAGCAGGCGGTGGCCTCGTTCACCAAGGTCATCGAGTCCTCGGCGCGGGGCGCGACCCGCATGCCTCCCCTCGACCTCCACCTGCTGGCGCTCGGGCTCATCGGCGCCCTCACCGAGTTACTCATCGAGTGGGTGGTGACCGAGCCGTCCCCGCCCACCGAGCAGCTCATCGAGGCCTGCGTGTACATCTTCCGCCGCACCTTCGCCTCCGAAGGCCCCATGGCGGCCTCCGCCCAGTGATCCGGGGCCGGTGACTACGCTGAGCGGCATGACCCGAGCCGACAACGACAAGCCGGTCGTCCTGTCCAAGATTTACACGAAGACGGGCGACGACGGCACGACCGCCCTGGGCGACATGAGCCGCACCCGCAAGACCGACCCCCGCCTGACCGCCTACGCGGACGTGGAGGAGGCCAACGCCGCCATCGGAGTGGCCCTCGCGACGGGGGGCCTGCCCGAGGAGGTCACGGCCGTCCTGAGCAGGGTGCAGAACGAGCTGTTCGACGTCGGCGCCGACCTGTGCACCCCCGTCGTCGAAACACCCGAGTTCCCGCCGCTGCGGGTCGAGGAGCCGTACGTCGCCTGGCTGGAGGAGCAGTGCGACCGCTTCAACGCGGAGCTGAAGCCGCTGCGCAGCTTCATCCTTCCGGGCGGCGCCCCGCCCGCCGCCTTCCTCCACCTCGCCCGCACGATCGTACGGCGGTCCGAGCGGTCGGCCTGGGCGGCGCTGGAGGCTCACGACGACGTCAACCCCCTGACGGCCAAGTATCTGAACCGCCTGTCCGACCTGATGTTCATCCTCTGCCGCGTGGCCTCCGCCGGCGACGAGCTCCTCTGGAAGCCGGGCGGAACCCGGTAGACCGACCACAGGGAACGCGAGGGCGCGGCTGTGCGCCAGACTGAGGAGCGCGCGGGAGCGAAGGCGACCAAGCGCGACGAGGTCTGAGCTTACGCCGCGCCTCCGGCACGGCCGACGCCCCCAAGGCGCCCGAGCCGCCTCGCCAGAGGCGAGGCGCTTCTACGCAGCGTCGAGGTGGGCGCTGGGCGGGGCGGACTCGAGCCAGGCCAGGAAGCCGGTCAGCGCGTCCTCGCTCATCGCGAGGGACAGTGGGCCGCGCTCGGCCGAGCAGACGACGGTCCAGTAGCCCGCGGGCCCCTCACCCGTGTCGAGCATCCTCCGGCTGGAAACGGTGAGGCCGCGCCTCGCGATCGCGTGGCGCGGCCTCAATCCGAGTCCCAGGAACGGGATCCAGTGGAGCTCTCCCCCTACGTAGCGGGCGACCCCGCTCTTCCAGCCCCCCCGGTCGTCCCGTACCCGGCAGACGATCGTGCCCCGGGCCCGTGCCAGGACGAAGCCCCGGATGACGAGGAGCGCGGCCACGGTGAAGACGCCCGCGAGTATCCCAAGCGCCGCCAATGCCGCCCTCCTCCTGTTGTCAGACCTCTTCGCCGGCCGCCCGCAGCCGGGCAGCCGCACGCTTGGCCTTCAGCCGTGCGTCCGCGTCCTCATGGTCGGCCTCGATCGAGGCCTGAGCACGCTGCAGCGCGTCCTTGGCCCGCGCGACGTCGACCTCGGAGCCGAGCTCGGCCGCCTCCGCCAGGATCGACACGTCGTTGTCGGCGACGGAGATGAATCCGCCGTGCACCGCGGCCACGAGGTCGCCTCCGTCGCCGCGCTTGACGCGCAGCACCCCGCCCTCGACGAGGACACCGAGAACGGGAGCGTGGTTCGGCATAATACCGATCTCGCCGTCCACGGTCTTGGCAATGACCATGTCGGCCTCGCCCGTCCAGATCTCACGTTCCGGCGACACGACGCCCACGCGAAGCTTTGCCACTTCTCAGCTCCCTTTCGACGGACGCCTGCACGGCCGGCCGCAGCCGTGCCGCACAGGCGTCGAAGGCGTCTTAGCGCTCGAGTTCCTTCGCCTTGGCGATGGCCTGCTCGATGCCGCCGACCATGAAGAAGGCCTGCTCGGGCAGGTGGTCGTACTCGCCGGCGCACAGGCCCTTGAACGAGGCGATGGTCTCGTCCAGCGGCACGAACTCGCCCGGCTGGCCGGTGAACGCCTCGGCGGCGTACATCGGGTGGGACAGGAACCGCTCGATGCGGCGCGCCCGCTGGACGGTGACCTTGTCCTCTTCGGAGAGCTCGTCGATGCCCAGGATGGCGATGATGTCCTGCAGTTCCTTGTACTTCTGCAGGATCCGCTTGGTCTCCTGGGCGACCGCGTAGTGCTCATCACCGATGATCTGCGGGTCGAGGATCCGCGAGGAGGAGTCGAGCGGGTCCACCGCGGGGTAGATGCCCTTCTCCGAGATCGGCCGGGACAGAACGGTCTGCGCGTCGAGGTGCGCGAACGCGTTGTGCGGCGCCGGGTCGGTGATGTCGTCCGCGGGCACGTAGATCGCCTGCATGGAGGTGATCGAGTGACCACGGGTCGAGGTGATGCGCTCCTGGAGCACGCCCATCTCGTCGGCGAGGGTCGGCTGGTAACCCACGGCGGACGGCATACGGCCGAGCAGCGTGGAGACCTCCGAACCCGCCTGGGTGAAGCGGAAGATGTTGTCGATGAACAGCAGCACGTCCTGCTTCTGCACGTCGCGGAAGTACTCCGCCATGGTCAGAGCGGACAGCGCCACCCGCAGACGGGTGCCCGGGGGCTCGTCCATCTGGCCGAAGACGAGCGCGGTGTCCTTGAGGACGTCCGCCTCCTCCATCTCCAGCCACAGGTCGTTGCCCTCACGGGTGCGCTCGCCGACGCCCGCGAACACCGAGGTACCCGAGAACTTCAGCGCGACGCGGCGGATCATCTCCTGGATCAGAACGGTCTTGCCGACGCCCGCGCCGCCGAACAGACCGATCTTGCCGCCCTTCACGTACGGCGTGAGCAGGTCGATGACCTTGATGCCGGTGGGCAGCATCTCCGTACGGGCCTCGAGCTGGTCGAAGGCCGGGGCCGGGCGGTGGATCGGCCACCGCTCGGTGACCTGCAGCGACGCCTTGTCGGCGTCGAGCGGCTCACCGAGGGCGTTCCACACGTGGCCCTTGACGGCGTCGCCGACGGGCACCGAGATCGCCGCGCCGGTGTCGGAGACGGCGGCGCCGCGCACGAGGCCGTCGGTCGGCTGCATGGAGATGGCCCGGACGATGTTGTCGCCGAGGTGCTGGGCGACCTCAAGGGTCAGGGTCTTGGTCTCGCCGCCGAGCTCGATGTCGACGGTGAGCGCGTTGTAGATGTCCGGCATGGCCTCGACGGGGAACTCCACGTCGACGACCGGACCGGTGACGCGGGCGACACGGCCCACGGTGGTCTCAACAGTCTGTGCGGTCATTTCACTCTTTCCCCGCTGCGGCGTCAGCCAGCGCGTTCGCGCCACCGACGATCTCGCTGATTTCCTGGGTGATCTCGGCCTGACGCGCCTGGTTCATCTGCTGGGTGAACACGCGGATGAGCTCGTTGGCGTTGTCGGTGGCCGACTTCATCGCGCGGCGCCGCGCGGCGTGCTCGGAGGCGGCCGACTGGAGCAGCGCGTTGTAGATGCGCGACTCGATGTAGCGCGGCAGCAGCGAATCGAGCACGTCACCGGCCGTCGGTTCGAACTCGTAGTACGGCGGGATGCCCTCCGGGGGCGCCTCCGCCTCCTCGACCTCGAGCGGCAGGATCCGCTTGACGATCACGTTCTGCGTCAGCATCGAGACGAACCCGGTGTAGACGACGTGGATCTCGTCGATCCCGTCCTCCGCCTTGAACGACTCGATGAGCGTGTCGGCGATCTCCTTGGCGTTGCCGTACGACGGGTTGTCGGAGAAGCCGTCCCACTCGCCGAACATCTCCCGGCTGCGGAAGCGGTGCCAGGTGAGGCCCTTGCGGCCCACGACGTACGGCTTCACCGTCAGGCCGCGCCCGACCAGGTGGCCCTTCAGCGCCTCGGCCTCACGGAGGATGTTGGCGTTGTAGCCGCCGGCGAAGCCGCGGTCGCTGGTGACGATCAAGACGCCTGCCGTGGCCGGCTGCTCCTTGGCCACCGTGAGCGGGTGGTCGACGTTCGTCGTGTTCGACAGGACCGCCGACACGGCGTGCGTGATCTCCCGCTCATACGGCACGGCCGCCTGCATCCGCTGCTGCGCCTTGACGATGCGCGACGAGGCGATCAGCTCCTGCGCACGGGTGATCTTCGCGGTGGACTTGACCGACTTGATCCGCCGCCGCAGCTGTCGAAGCTGGGCACCCATGGGTTACTTCGCCTCAACCTTGCGGACGTGCTTGACGACCTTTTCCTGGCCGACCGCGCTGGCGTCCAGCGCCTCCACCGGCTCGTCGTTGACGAGCAGCTCACCGCTGGAGGTGGTGAAGCCCTTCTTGAACTCCGTGATGGCGTCCTTGAGGCTGGTCACCGTGTCGTCCGTCAGCTCCTTGGTCTCGCGGATGCTGTCGAAGACACCCTTCTGGGTGGTCCCGAGGTAGTCGAGGAACTCGGCCTCGAAGCGGCGGATGTCCTCCACCGGCACGTCGTCCAGCTCGCCGGTGGTGCCGGCCCACACCGAGACGACCTGCTTCTCGACCGGGAACGGGCTGTACTGCGGCTGCTTGAGCAGCTCCACCAGACGGGCGCCACGCTCCAGCTGGGCGCGGGAGGCCGCGTCCAGGTCGGAGGCGAAGGCCGCGAAAGCCTCGAGGTCGCGGTACTGGGACAGCGACAGACGGAGCGTACCGGCCACCTTGCGCATGGCCTTGACCTGGGCGGAACCACCGACTCGGGAGACCGAGACACCGACGTTGATCGCCGGGCGGACGCCGGCGTTGAACAGGTCGGTCTCCAGGAAGCACTGGCCGTCGGTGATGGAGATGACGTTGGTCGGGATGAACGCCGACACGTCGTTGCCCTTGGTCTCGATGATCGGCAGACCGGTCATCGAGCCGCCGCCCATGTCGGCCGAGAGCTTGGCGCAGCGCTCCAGCAGACGCGAGTGGAGGTAGAAGACGTCGCCGGGGAACGCCTCACGGCCCGGCGGACGACGCAGCAGCAGCGACACGGCGCGGTAGGCGTCGGCCTGCTTGGTCAGGTCGTCGAAGACGATCAGCACGTGCTTGCCCTGGTACATCCAGTGCTGACCGATGGCAGAACCGGTGTACGGAGCGATGTACTTGTAGCCCGCGGGGTCGGAGGCCGGAGCGGCGACGATGGTCGTGTACTCCAGCGCGCCCGCCTCCTCGAGGCGGCCCCGCACCTGGGCGATCGTGGAGCCCTTCTGGCCGACGGCGACGTAGATGCAGCGAACCTGGCGGCTCGGGTCGCCGGAGAGCCAGTTCTCCTTCTGGTTGAGGATCGTGTCGACCGCGATCGCGGTCTTGCCGGTGCCGCGGTCGCCGATGATCAGCTGACGCTGGCCGCGGCCGATCGGCGTCATGGCGTCGATCGCCTTGAGGCCGGTCTGCAGCGGCTCCTTCACCGGCTGGCGCTGGACCACCGAGGGGGCCTGCAGCTCGAGGGCGCGGCGGCCCTCGGCGGCGATCGGGCCCTTGCCGTCGAGCGGATTGCCCAGGGGGTCGACCACGCGGCCGAGGAAGTCGTCGCCGACCGGGACCGACAGGACCTCGCCGGTGCGGCGGACCTGCTGACCCTCCTCGATACCGCTGAAGTCGCCCAGGACGACCGCACCGATCTCGCGGACGTCGAGGTTCAGCGCCAGGCCGCGCGTGCCGTTCTCGAACTCGAGCAGCTCGTTCGCCATCGCCGAGGGCAGGCCGGAGACATGGGCGATGCCGTCCCCGGCGTCGACGACGGTCCCGATCTCCTCGCGCGCGGCACCTTCCGGCTCGTACGCCTGGACGAAGCGCTCAAGGGCGTCCCGGATCTCGTCCGGCCGGATCGTAAGCTCCGCCATCTCGTTCTTGTCTCCCTATTCGCCTCAGCCGGCCAACCGGCGGCGGACTTCTTCGATACGTCCGGCGATCGTGGTGTCGATGTAGTCGTCTCCGACCCTCACGGAGAATCCACCGAGCACCTCCGGGTCCACCTCGACGTTCAGGTGGACGTCTCGCCCGTAGGTGGCTCGCAGCCAGGCCGCGAGCCGCTGCTTCTGCTGCTGCGTGAGCGGCACCGCGCTGCGGACCACGCCCACCAGGCGCTCGCGCGCCCGCGCGACGATCCAGCCGAACTCCTCCAGTGCCGTCTCCAGGCTACGTCCCCGCGGGTGCACAACAGCCTGTGTGACGAGCCGTACGGTGGAGGGAGCGGCCTTCCCGCCGAGCAGCGTGGCGAGCAGGTCGCGCTTGCGCTCGGCCGGGATGGCCGGGTCGCTGAGCGCGCGGCGCAGCTGCGGGTTGGCGGCGAGGATCCGGCCGAAGCGGAACAGCTCGTCCTCGACGTCGTCGAGTCGACGCTCCGACTCGGCCTCTGCGGCCGCGGACATCACGCCGATGCGCTCCAGGGCGTCCGGCAGGTCGCCGGCCTTGGACCACTTGGCCCTGACCGCGGCGACCGCGATCTCCAGCGCGGCGTCGCCGACCTTGCCCTGCAGAAGGGAGCGCACGACGCTCTCCTTCTGCCCGGCCGGGCGCGAGGGGTCGGAAAGACCCCGGCGCAGCCCGTGCTCGCGGTCGAAGAGGTCGGCGACGGCGAACAGCTCCTCGGCGAGGGCGCCGAGGTCGGCGGTCGCGGCGACGGTGTTGAACCGCTCCTCGACCTCCGTGAGGGCGGTCCTGCTGAGGCCCCGCATCAGCGAACCGCCTCCGGGCGGCCCTCGAGCTCCTCGAGGAACCGGTCGACGATGCGGCGCTGACGGACCTCGTCCTCGAGCGACTCGCCGACGATGCGGCTCGCCAGCTCGGTGGACAGACGCCCGATCTCACCGCGCAGCTGGTTGAGCGCCTGCTGACGGTCGGCCTCGATCTGGGCGTGGGCCGCCTCGATGATGCGCCGCGCCTCGGCCTGGGCCTCCTCGCGGAGCTCGGCCTTGATCTGGGCGCCCTGCTCCCGGGCCTCCTCGCGCAGACGGGCCGCCTCCTGGCGGGCCTCCGCGAGCTGAGCCCGGTACTGCTCCAGAGTGCGCTGGGCTTCGGCCTGGGCGTCCTCGGCCTTCTTGATGCCGCCCTCGATAGCCTCTGTCCGCTCGGCCAGCGTCTTCTGGATACGCGGGGTGAGGATCTTTCCGACGACGAGGAAGACGACGAGGAAGGCGAAGCTGCCGACGACCAGCTCGTAAGCATGCGGGATGAGGGGGCTCTCGCCCTCAGCCGCGAGGAACGTAGCTGCCATAGTCATAGGTGCAGCCTTCCTTCAGAGTGGGTACGTCAGTAGATGAACGGCGCGACGAGGCCGATGAGGGCCAGCGCCTCGGTGAGGACGAAGCCGAGCAGCATGTTCTGGCGGATGAGGCCGTACGCCTCCGGCTGGCGGGCGATGGCCTGCACGCCCTGACCGAAGATGATGCCCACGCCGATGCCGGGGCCGATGGCGGCGAGGCCGTAACCGACGGCGCCAAGGTTGCCGGAGACTTCAGCGAGAACGCTCATTGCTGTTCTTCCTTTACTGGTCGGCCGGTGAGTGCCTCACTCACCGGTCAGGTCTACGTCAGGGGCGGGTCTGTGGGGACGGGGACCGTCAGTGGTCGGGGTGCAGCGAGCCACCGATGTACATGGCGGCCAGCATCGTGAACAGGAACGCCTGCAGGAACTGGATGAACATCTCGAAGCCGGTCATCGCGATCGTCATGATGACGCCCAGCACGCCGAGGCCCGCACCGAGCGGGGTGAGCTTCTCGAAGAGGAACCAGAAGCCGACCATGCTGAAGAAGGCCAGGATGAGGTGGCCGGCGAACATGTTCGCGAAGAGTCGCACGGCGTGCGTGAACGGCGCGATGATCAGGTTCGACAGGAACTCGATCGGGGCGAGCAGCACGTAGATCGGCTTGGGCAGTCCCGGCGGGAACATCATGTTCTTGAAGTAGCCGCCCAGGCCCTGGTGCTTGATGCCCAGGTAGACCTTGATGACGTAGATCACGACCGCGAAGACCACCGGGAACGCGATGTGCGACGCGACCGGGATCTGGATCAGCGGGACGACGCCGAAGAAGTTCCACAGCAGGATCAGGAAGAACAAGCTGAGCAGCAGCGGCATCCACCGCTCGGCGTCCTTGCCCAGGAACGGCCGGGCGACCTGGTCGCGGACGAACTGGTAGCCCATCTCGCCGACGTTCTGCATGCCCCGCGGCACGAGCTTCGGGTTGGCGAAGGCGCTCCACGCCACGGCGCACACCACGAGGGCGCCGAAGAGCGCCATCAGCACCGGCTTGGTCAGCCAGTACGGCGCACCCTCGTACAGCGGCGGGAAGTCGAAGATGGACGGTCCCGGCGCCGTGAAGTCATCGGCGACGAGCATGAGGGGGGTCACTTGGCCACCTCGCCTACCTGCTTGGGGCCGAATGCCCGAAGCATGTGCTTGTTCGTCCGTTCGCTACGCTCGCGCACGGGCGTTCCCTTCAACGATTGGATCAACAGAAGAGCGTGGGAAGCGGGCCCGCTGTCAGCGGCCGTACTTCAGATAGACGAGGTAGGCAGCCAGCCCGACCCCGAGAATGACGCCTATGGGGATGAACGCGTGCACGCCGGTCAACCAGCTCAGCAACCAGCCGAGGCCGCCCCACACCAGAATCCCGGATAGCAGATAGCTCGGGACCGACCAGGCGGCGTCGGCGAAGTCGCGGCCGTCGGTCTCGGGCCTGCGCTCCTGTTCGCTCATCGCGGCACGACGATAGCAGGAGCCATGCGGACTAGTCATATCGGGCTGCCCCGTACGCGTGATCATGAGGGGCCCTGCCCGGGAACCTTCGCCTCAGGCTCCACGTAGAGCATCTTGAGCTTCATGAATCCACGCATCTCACCGACGGTCCAGGCGAGCGTGCAGCCGATGACGCTCAGCGCGAACACGCGGGAGTCGAACGCGGTGGTGCCGTCGAAGGCGTTCAGCATCGCCATGATCGCCAGAACCTTGACGACGTAGCCCACCACGGCGGCGGTCATCATCGCCATCGGCGACACCCGGCCGGCCCAGGAGACGACGACCAGGCCGACGGTGAAGAAGGCGGCGACGAGAAGGAGACCGATGCCCGCGCCCAACGCACCCTTGGCCCCGGTCGTGAACACCGCGACGAGCGCGGCGAGGAGACCGACGATCAAGGTCGGCACGGCGGCGCCCTTGAGAACGCGCACGTCGTTGGCCTGCAATGGGACTCCAGAATCGGTTGTCAAACGAGCGATTGCTACCTGCTGGGGCGTCGTTGCCCTGGCCCCTTGCTAGTGAAAGCTATCACAAGCCCTGGAGTGCCGCCTTTACCTGGCGTTTCGGGTCGGCGCCGACCTGCGGGGACGGGTCAGCGGAAGGTCCCGGTGTCGGCGCGGGAAGTGGTGGGAGGGACGCCCGGGGCGCCTGGGGCACCCTGACCCGGATAGGGATGCCGCCCCTGGGCGGAAAGCCTGCCGGGGGCGGCGGAGCCGGCCTGGCCCGGAGTGACGGGAGGCGCCGGCGCGGGGACGACGGGGTAGACGAGCGTGTCGTGCTCCGTCGTCGTGCGCCCGGCCGGACCGGGGCCGGGTGGCCGGCTCCCGGCCGGACGCGCTTCGGCCCTCTGGTCGCCCTTCTGCTCCTGCACGGCGATGCGGCGCGACCGCCACCTGGGCAGGCCCATGATGACGAGCACCGCCACCGCGAGCACGATCGTCAGCGGGAACAGGATGAGCGGCACACCGCCGATCGACAGGCCGACGATCGCGAAGGCGAACAGGAACGTCCACGCGTACATGATCAGCACGCTGCGCCGGTGGGAGTGGCCGATGTCCAGCATGCGGTGGTGCAGGTGGCCGCGGTCGGGGGCGAACGGGGACATCCCGGCCGACGTCCGCCGGATGACCGCCATGACGAGGTCGGCCAGCGGCAGCACCACCACCGCGATCGGCAGCACCAGCGGCAGGATCACCGGGAACCGGTTGATCTTGCCGACGACCGCGTCCGGCTCGACCGACGACAGGCTCGTGATCAACGAGGCGGCGAGCAGCAGGCCGATCAGCATGGCGCCGGTGTCGCCCATGAAGATCTTGGCGGGGTTGAAGTTGTGCGGCAGGAAGCCCGCGCACATCCCGATGAGGATCGCCGCGATGGCGGCGGTCCCGTTGATCCGCGACCCGCTCGCGGTCTGCTGCAGGACGATCGAGTACGCGAAGGTCGCCATCGCGGCGATCCCGACGATGCCCGCGGCCAGGCCGTCCAGACCGTCGACGAAGTTCACCGCGTTGATCACGACAACGACGATCATGATGGTGAGGATCGTGTACAGGGTCCTGTCGAGGGCCTGGGAACCGCCCATCGACTGCGGCATCGGGAGGAACTGCAGATACATGCCGAAATAGACGAGCAGCCCGCCCGCCGCGATCTGGCCGCCCAGCTTGACCAGCGCGTCCATGCCGAGCCAGTCGTCCAGGAACCCGGTGATGACGATCAGGCCGCCGGCCGCGAGGAGGGCGACCACCGTCTTCCCCGTCTGGCTGCTGTCGAACGCGCCGCCGACGTACGGCAGTTTGGTCGCCACCAGCAGCGCCGCCGCCATCCCGCCGAACATCGCGAGCCCGCCCAGACGTGGAGTGGGCACCGTGTGCACGTCCCGCTCCCGCACCTCGGGCGCCGCGCCGATGCGCAGCGCGAACACCCTGACCGGCGGCACCAGCAGGTACGTCACCGCGGCCGCCACGAGCGCCAAGAGGAGATATTCGCGCACGGACCTAGTTTCCTGGATAGGCGGATCAGTTGTGACGGGCAAAAGACATAGATCGCCCTATCCCTAACGGGGATATGCCGGATGCGTCGCGGTCAGCCCCTTTACCCGTTCGAGGACCGACGTTATCGCACTGGGCTGCCGGATGGCCCGGACGACGAGAGACGCGATGTCCGTCATCTCCGCCCGGCCCATGCCCTGGGTGGTCACGCAGAGGGTGCCGACCCTGATCCCGGAGGTCACGGTCGCGGGCGCCGGATCGTACGGAATCGTGTTGTGGTTGAGCAGGATGCCGGCCTCCGCGCACCGCCGTTCCGCCTCCGCCCCGCTCACCCCGGTCCCACGCAGGTCGGCCAGCACGAGGTGGGTGTCGGTGCCGCCCGACACCGGGCGCAGCCCCTCGGCCGCGAGCCCCTCCGCCAGCGTCCGCGCGTTGTCCACCACCGACGCGGCGTACGCCCGGAACTCGGGGCGCAGCGCCTCGCCGAAGGCCACCGCCTTGGCCGCGACCACGTGCATCAGCGGCCCGCCCTGGCTGAAGGGGAACACCGCCCGGTCGATCTCCGAGGCGAGATCGCCGGTGCACAGCACGCCTCCCCCACGCGGGCCGCGCAGCGACTTGTGGGTCGTGAAGGTCACGACGTCCGCGTACGGCACGGCCGACGGAACGGCCCCGCCGGCCATGAGGCCGATCTCGTGGGCGACGTCCGCCAGCAGCCAGGCTCCGGCCTCGTCGGCGATGGCGCGGAACGCGGCGAAGTCGATCAGCCGGGGGTACGCCGTGGCCCCGCAGACGATCACCCTGGGCCGGTGGCGCAGCGCCAGGTCCCTCACCTCGTCGTAGTCGAGCGTCTCGGTGTCCCGCCGCACGCCGTAGGAGACGACGTGGAACCACCTGCCGGAGAAGTTCACCCTGGATCCGTGGGTGATGTGCCCGCCGTGTCGCAGGGCGAGTGCCAGGACGGTGTCCCCCGGCTGCAGAAGGGCCGCGTACGCCGCCAGGATGGCCGTGGTGCCGCTGTAGGGCTGCACGTTGACGTGGTCGGCCCCGAACAATCGCTTGGCCCGCTCCACGGCGATCTGCTCGGCGCGGTCGGCCACCTCGCAACCGCCGTAGTACCTGTGGCCCGGATAGCCCTCGGCGTACTTGTCGTTCAGCACCGAGCCCAGCGCGGTGAGGACGGCGGGCGAGGACAGGTTCTCGCTGGCGATGAGCTGGAGCCCGCCGCGCAGCCTCGCGACCTCGTCGAGCAGCACCTGGGCGACCTCTGGGTCCTGCGCGGCGAGCCGGGCGAAATCGGGCCCGTAGAACGGCTCGCAACTGTCCATTGGACCGGCTCACAATCCGGTGGCGGTCTTCGCTCCAAGAGTAGACCGCCCGGACACGCCGGACCTTCGCTGCGGTCCTCGCTCCCTTTCTCTCCGCTCTCCCAACCCGTTGAACGCGTGGGCGGCGTATCAGGAGGTGAAGGCGTGCGGTGCACCCGACTTGCTCGGAATCCAGCGCGGCGTGTCGGCCGCCTGGTCGCTGATCGCCGTCAACACGGCCTGGCGGTACATGCCGAGCCGGTTGCGCCATTCGGCGATGTCCTGGACGTACCGGCCGGCGACCGGAGCGTCCCACACGTCCCTGCTCCGCGCCATCTCATACGGCTTGTCCAGGGACTTGGTGAGCTGGTCCATCAGCGGGACCACCTGCAGCCACAGGTCCACGAGCTTCTGGTATTCCGGGTTGAACACCCATCCCGTCGGCTGCCCGCCGGGCGAGAGCAGGTCGGTGCTCGACGGCGCCGGCGGGGTCTCCCCCGGCTGCAGCGGAGTGGGCGCCGGCGGGTCGACAAAGCTCACGATCGCGCCTCCTGTGCGAAACCGGCGCGAACGCCGGCATTGGTCGTCGCATGCCCTGCGGCGGGGATCCCGGTGGGATTCCCATCGGCGCTCCTCGGCCGGTCACCCCGCACCGCGTGCCACCCGGGCGGTATCGCTCGTGCTCGCACGCTCACTTCTCCGGATCCGGCGTACGGATCTCGACAACCTCGATGCGCCCGTCGGGCTGGACCTTTCTGTCCACCCAGTCGCCCTTGCCCCACTCCCCTTCCGGGACGCGGACGTCCGGCGTGTCCACCGGCTCGATGTCCCGATGGTGATCCAGGCGCATGCGTGGTCCGGCCTCGTGGTGGGAGTGGCGGGCAGGGTGGTTGAGCACGTCTCCGGGCTGCGCGGCAGCGGGCGATCGGGACGCGCCCTCCTGGACCACCCCCCTCGCGCCCGTGGCGGCATCGTTGTCGCACGCTCGCCCGCTCGCACCGGCTGCGCCGTCGGCCCTGTCGCCCGCACCGGTCGTCCCGGTGTGGCCCGTCGTGCCATCGCCGCCGGTGGCGGGAGCGGTCGTTGCTCCCAGCGTTCCGGCCGCGTTGCCGTGCCCGGCCGCCGTCCCCGCCGCGTGCAGGGTGCCGGTCACCGTGCCGGTCGCACCCGCCGCCTGTCCGGTCCCGCTGCCGGAGTCGTCCACCGCATGCAGGGTGCCGGTCACCGTGCCGGTCGCACCCGCCGCCTTTCCTGCCCCGCTCCCGGAGTCGTCCACCGCGTGCAGGGTGCCGGTCGCCGTACCCGTTCCGCCTGATGCCGCAGGCGCCGCGTCGGCCGCACCAGCCGTCCCCGCCGGAGGCGCGGCCCCCGTGGCCGCGGCGGCCGTGCCCGCCGGGTGCGCGGTGCCCGTGGCCGTTCCGGCCGTAGCTGCCGCCTGCCCCGTACCACTCGCACCGGCAGTGTCCACCGGATAAGCCGCGCCGGCGGCCGCATTGGTCGCTCGTACCTCTCCGGCAGCACCGGACGCCCCCGCCGGAGGCACGGCCCCGGTGGCCGCAGGGGTGGCTTCGGTCGCCGCCGCCGGCTGCGCGGGGTTGATCGCCGTACCGCTCGCCGCTGTGTCGCTCGTGTACGCGTGACCGCCGGTGCTCGCGGTCACCGCGTTGTGGGCGGCTGAAGTGCCCTGCGCGGCGTTCGGGTCGCCCGGGGCGTACGGCTCACCCGACAGGTTGTCGGCGGGCGTTCCGACGTAGGCGCCCATGGGGTCCCCCGGCGCGAGACCCGGTTGCGGAGGCTGCTTCGCCGCGGGGTTGGTCGGCTCGGCGGGCGGCACCAACCCGGGCGGTCCATCCGGATGCGCGCCGGCGTCGCTCGCCGCCTGCGCGTCCACGCTCGGGACATCCATCGGCTGAACGTCCTGCATGTGCTCGTTCAGCCACTGGATGTACTCGGCGCTGGGCTGGTTCATCGGCGTGCTGACGACCTTGACACCGTCGACGACGGCCACGTGCCGACCGGCGGGATCGATGTCGTCCGGGTGATCCTTGCCAGGGGTGTCGTAGAACTGCGAGTCGTTGCCGCCTGTGGAGGGCTGCTCCCCGGCCGCCTTGGAACCGACCGGCGCGCCCTGCCCCGAATTCTGGTCCTGCCCCTGGGCCACGGGCTGGTGCTGGCCACCGGACTGGTTCTGACCGGCGCCGACCGGCTGCGTCTGGGCCGCGCCTTGGTCCTGGCCCGCGCCCTGACCGGCGCCGACCGGCTGGTTCTGGCTCGTGGCCGGACCCTCGCCGCCCGGCTGGCCCGGGCCGGTGGGCTGCTGCACCTGGCGGATGTCCGCGCCCCGGGCCGCGTCGGAGCCGGTTCCCGCGCCCGCGCGTGTCGCCGTACCACCGTCGTCGGCGGCGTGGGCGGGGCTGTGCGTCGAGGCGGGCATCTGGGCGAGGGAGCCCTCGACCGTGTGGCGGGGCTTGTCCGCGAGCTCCCCTTCGGCCACGCCGCGGCCTCCGCCGCCGCCGTCCGCGCGGGTGGCACCGTCCGTGGCGCTGTGCGCCCGATGGGAGGTCTCGCCCTTCCCTGCCGCGCCGGAATCGCCCGAAGCACTCCCGGGCGACGACGTGCGGGGAGCGTCCTGCTTGTCGTGGGCCGCCTTCCCCTCGGACTTGCCCTCGGGCATCGCGTCGGCCTTGCCGTCGGCCTTGTGGTCGTCCGTCTTCGCGTCGGCCTTGTGATCGGGCTTGTGGTCCGCCTTGTGATCGGGCTTGGCGTCGGCCTTGTGCTCCGCCTTGTGATCGGGCTTGGCGTCGCCCTTGTCGCCCTGTGCGCCGGGCTTCGGCGCCGGATCGTCCGCGGGCGCGGTGGTGTCCCTCTCCTCGGTGAACGAGGCGTTGGCCGTGGGCGCCTTGCCCGCGCTCTGCTGTTTCTCCTTCTTCTCCAGCAGGACCACACGGTTCGTGACGTCCTTGACCATGGCCGAGCACGCGTCGGCGACCTGCGACGGCCGGTGGGTCACATGCACGGAGACGCCGGCCATACGCGTCAACTGGGTCACCCGGGCCTCGATGCCGTCCATCTGCCGCGCGGCGTGCTGAACCCCCGACAGCAACTCACGGACGAGCTTCGGATCCATCCCGTCGAGCTTGGCCATGGGCGCGCCTCCACAGAGATATCGGCGCACTTCACGGTAGCCGGGGCGGGATCAGTAAAGAAGCCCGATAGCCAGACGGCATCGATCGCCCTGGTCAGGGCCGCGGCGTTGTCTCACAACATGAGACGTACGCCCGGATCGCGGTCATTCCTCGGTCGCGAGGTACCCGACGAGGTTGCGGATCTTGTCCACCGGGATCGCGCCCTTGCGCAGCACCCGGGGCACGGCGGTGGTCAGGTCGACGATCGTGGACGGCACGTTGTCGTCGCAGGGTCCGCCGTCGAGGTAGACCTCCACCGAGTCCCCGAGCTGCTCTTCGGCCTCGTCGGCGGTGGTCGCCGGCGGGTTGCCGGACCGGTTGGCGCTGGAGACCGCCATCGGGCCCGTCTCCTTGAGGAGATCCAGCGCGACCGGGTGCAGCGGCATGCGGACGGCGACCGTTCCCTTGGTGTCGCCGAGGTCCCACGACAGCGACCGGTTGGCCCTCAGGATGAGCGTGAGCGGCCCGGGCCAGAAGGTGTCCACCAGGTCCTGCCCGTACGTCCCGAGGCTCTCCACGAGCGCGTTGGCGGCGCGTACGGTGCCCACGAGGACCGGCACGGGCATGTCCCTGCCCCGGCCCTTCGCCTCCAGCAGCGCGTTGACGGCGGAGGGGGTGAAGGCGTCGGCGCCGATCCCGTAGACGGTGTCGGTGGGCAGCACGACGAGCTCGCCCCGCCGTACCGCCGCGGTCGCCTCCGCCAGTCCGGTCATCCGCTCTATCTGGTCGGCACAGTCAAACCGTCGGCTCACGAAGTCATCCTTCCACGTGTTCCGCCCGGCGGAGCCGCCACCTGGCCGCTCGCCGGGCCGTTCGAGTCAGTCCTGGGTCAGCCGCGCCGTGACGAACCGGTCCCGGCCGGTCAGGTCCTGGCGCAACCGCACGTCGCGCCAGCCGTTCTCCTCGGAGAAGAGCCAGTACACGGCGTTGCCCTGCTGGTCGGCGTGCTCGACCACGGCGAACCCGCCCGGCCGCAGCAGTCGCCGCGCCGTGCGCTCGACGGCCCGCACCTCGTCCAGACCGTCCTCACCCGACCCGTACAGCGCCCGGGAGGGATCGTAGTCGCGCACCTCGGGGTCGCGCGGGATCGCTCCAGGCGGAATGTACGGCGGATTGGAGATGACCAGGTCCACCTGGCCGTTCAGCTCGGGCAGGCAGTCGGCCAGGTCCTCGGGATGCAGGGTGGTGCGGCCCTGGCCGTGTTCAAGGATGTTGCGCTTGGCCCAGCCGTACGCCACGGGGTCGATCTCGACGGCGTGCACCTGCGCCAGCGCGACCTCCTGGGCGATCGACAGCGCGATGGCCCCGGAACCGGTGCCGAGGTCGACCACGACGGGGGAGGCGACGTCCATCTCGCCGAGCCGGTCGATCGCCCAGCCGGCCACCACCTCGGTCTCCGGCCTGGGCACGAACACGCCCGGGCCCACCTCAAGGGAGAGGTAGCGGAAGTAGGCCCGGCCGGTGATGTGCTGCAGGGGCTCGCGCGCCTCACGCCGGGCGACGCCCTCCCAGAACCGCGCGTCGAAGTCGGCGTCCTTGACCGTGTGCAGCATGCCGCGCGGGACGCCGTGCACGAAGGCCGCGATCTCCTCGGCGTCCGTCCGCGGTGACGGCACTCCCGCCTCGGCGAGCCGGGCGGTGGCGAGGGCGATTTCGTCGAGCAGGAAGGTCATTGTCTCTTACAGCACGGTTGTCGCGGCGTGGCCTGCGGATCGTCGGTCGTGTGCGGATGGGCCGCCGGGACGGCCCACGGTCGTCTGCGGACCCACGTCCATCACCGCTTCTCCCATCGTCCCCTCATCAGGCTCGCGATCGTCTCACGTATGAGCGGCCAGCTTCTCCGCGAGTTCGGCGTCGAGCAAAGCCTGTATCACCGCGTCGAGATCGCCGTCCAGGACTTGATCCAGGTTGTAGGCCTTGAAGCCCACACGGTGATCCGAAATGCGGTTCTCGGGGAAGTTGTAGGTGCGGATCCGCTCGGAGCGGTCGACCGTGCGCACCTGCGACTTGCGCTCGGCCATCGCGGCCGCCTCGGCCTCCTCCTGCGCCATCGCGAGCAGCCGGGCGCGCAGGATGCGCAGCGCCGACTCCTTGTTCTGGAGCTGGCTCTTCTCGTTCTGGCAGGAGACGACGACGCCGGTCGGCATGTGGGTGATCCGCACGGCCGAGTCTGTGGTGTTGACGCTCTGGCCGCCGGGGCCGCTGGAGCGGAACACGTCGATGCGCAGGTCGTTGGGGTCGATCTGGACGTCGACATCCTCGGCCTCCGGATAGACGAGCACTCCGGCGGCCGAGGTGTGGATGCGGCCCTGCGACTCGGTCACCGGCACCCGCTGGACGCGGTGCACGCCACCCTCGAACTTGAGCCGCGACCAGACGCCCTCCCTGCCCTTGATGGCGACGGTGACGTCCTTGTAGCCGCCGAGGTCGGAGTGCTGCGCGTCGATGATCTCCGTCTTGTAGCCGATCCGCTCGGCGTACCTGAGGTACATCCGCAGGAGGTCTCCGGCGAACAGAGCGGACTCCTGGCCGCCCTCGCCCGCCTTGATCTCCATGATGACGTCCTTGTCGTCGTTGGGGTCGCGCGGGACCAGCAGACGGGTGAGCTTCTCCTCCAGCACCGGGATGCGGCCCTCCAGCTCGGCCGCCTCCTCCGCGAACGCCGCGTCCTCCGCCGCGAGTTCGCGCGCGGCCGCGAGGTCCTGCCGTACGCCGTCGAGTTCCCGGTACGTCGCGACGATCGGCGTGAGCACGGCATAACGCTTGCCGTACGTCCGCGCCTTGCTCTGGTCGGCGTGCACGGCGGGGTCGGCGAGCCGCAGTTCCAGATCCGCGTACTCGCTTATGATCTCGTCGAGGTTCACCGCACGCTCCTTTGCTCAGACTCCTCGGTAAAGGCCGTAATCACCAAGAACGCCGACCCGGAGACGCCCCAAGAGAGGGGCACCCCCGAGCCGGCGTCCTGGAGGAGCTACTTGCTCTGGGCCTTCTTGCCGAAGCGCGCCTCGAAGCGCGCCACCCGGCCACCGGTGTCGAGGATCTTCTGCTTGCCCGTGTAGAACGGGTGGCAGGCGGAGCAGACGTCGGCGTGGATCACGCCGTTCTTGGCGGTGCTACGCGTGGTGAAGGTGTTCCCGCAGGTGCAGGTCACCTGGGTAACCACGTACTCCGGGTGGATGTCGGGCTTCATGTCTCAGTCCTAACGCTAGGCGCGGTCGCCGGGTCGCTCCGTCTGTCACGGCCTGCGCGCATCGGCACACCATGATGCGCGGCGCGGGAACCGGTACCGCTGCGGTTCGGCTACCAGTGTGCCAGATCCTCTAACCATCCCAGGCCATGGGCTATTCCTCCCGCGACCACGCGCTGATCGCGCACGCCAAGGGCACCGCAGGTACGCCGCCACGGCCAGGACGGGGCCCACTCGCGCGAAACCCGCCAAGCGGGACGTTCCGAGGGAACGGGACGAGCTCGCCGCCGCATACGGGGATGACCCGCATCGCACGGCTGCGGGGGCACGCCCATGACCGGAAACGCCGGCGCCCCGGACGGCGTGGCCGTCCGGGGCGCCGGTCGAGCAGGCGTCAGTCGCGGTCGTTGCTGACCGTGGTCTTCTGCACCTGCAGCAGGAACTCGGCGTTGGACTTGGTCTCCTTCATCTTCTCGAGAAGGAGCTCCAGCGCCTGCTGCATGTCGAGGGCGTGCAGGACCCGGCGGAGCTTCCAGACGATGGACAGCTCGTCCTTGGCCATGAGGATCTCCTCCTTGCGGGTGCCGGACGCGTCCACGTCCACCGCCGGGAAGATGCGCTTGTCCGCCAGCGACCGGTTGAGCTTGAGCTCCATGTTGCCGGTGCCCTTGAACTCCTCGAAGATGACCTCGTCCATCTTGGAGCCGGTCTCGACGAGAGCCGTGGCGAGGATCGTCAGCGAGCCGCCGTTCTCGATGTTGCGGGCGGCGCCGAAGAACCGCTTCGGCGGGTAGAGCGCGGTCGAGTCGACACCACCGGACAGGATGCGGCCGCTCGCGGGCGCCGCGAGGTTGTAGGCGCGCCCGAGACGGGTGATCGAGTCGAGCAGGACGACGACGTCGTGGCCCAGCTCCACCAGCCGCTTGGCCCGCTCGATGGCGAGCTCGGCGACGGTGGTGTGGTCCTCGGCCGGACGGTCGAAGGTCGAGTGGATGACCTCGCCCTTGACCGACCGCTGCATGTCGGTGACCTCTTCAGGACGCTCGTCCACGAGGACGACCATCAGGTGGCACTCCGGGTTGTTGCGCGTGATCGCGTTGGCGATCGCCTGGAGCACCATGGTCTTGCCGGCCTTGGGCGGCGACACGATCAGGCCGCGCTGGCCCTTGCCGATCGGCGAGACGAGGTCGATGATCCGCGTGGTCAGGACGTTCGGCTCGGTCTCCAGGCGCAGGCGCTCCTGCGGGTAGAGCGGCGTGAGCTTGTTGAAGTCGGGCCGCTGACGGGCCTGCTCCGGGTCCATCCCGTTGACGGTGTCGAGGCGGACGAGGGCGTTGAACTTCTCGCGCCGCTCGCCGTCCCTCGGCTGCCGGACGGCGCCGGTGATGACGTCACCCTTGCGCAGGCCGTTGCGGCGGATCTGGGCGAGGGAGACGTACACGTCGTTCGAGCCCGGCAGGTAGCCGCTGGTCCGCACGAAGGCGTAGTTGTCGAGGATGTCCAGGATGCCGGCGATCGGGATCAGGACGTCGTCCTCGCTGATCACCGGCTCGTTGCCCTCGAAGCGGTCACGCCCGCGGCGGCCACGCTCGCGGAAGCGGCCACGGCGCCCGCGGCTGTCCTCGCCCTGCTGGTCGCCCTTGCCGTCGGCGCGGCTGTCCGTACGGCTGTCGCCGCGCCCCTCGGAGCGGCCGTCACGGCCGTCGCGTCCGTCGGTGCGGTTGTCGCCGCGGCTCTGCTGGTCACGACGGCCCTGGCCGCCGTCCCCCGCGTCGGCGGCGCGCTGGTCGCCACGCTGGTCACCGCGCTGGTCACCGCGGCCGTCACGCTCGCGGCCCCGCTCTCCCCGCTCGCCGCGCGTACGGCGCTCGCGGCGGTCGCCGCGTTCCGGACGCTCGGCGCGGGTCTCGGACGGGGCGGCCTCGGCCTGCGGCTCCGCGACGGCGGCGACGCCGTTCTGCGCGGCCTCGGCGGTCACGGCGGGCGCGGCCTCGACCACGGGACGCTCCTCGCGGGCCGCGACGGCCGGCTCGGCAGCGGGCGTGGCAGCGGCAGCGGGCGCGGCCTCGGGTGCCGCGGAGGCGCGGGAACGTTCCCTGCGGCCACGGGCGGGGCGCTCGGCGACGGCGGGCGCTTCGGCCGCGGCCTTCGGCTCGGCCGCGGTCTCTCCCGATCCGCCCTGCTTCTCCTGGATGGCCGCGATGAGCTGGCTCTTGCGCATCCGTCCGGTCCCCGTGATGCCGAGGCTGGTCGCCAGGGCCTGGAGCTCGGGGAGCACCATGCCGGCCAGGCCCGTGCCGGAGCGACGTCGCGGGCGGGCCGGGGCGGAAGTGGGGGTGTCGCCGGCGGCCTGGCCGTCGGAGAGGAGTTCGGTGGTGTCGCTCAACTAAGGGTCCTTCCCAGGGGTCGGGCGCCAGAATCGTGCGTCCAGGCGTCCCGGTGATGCGACCCGGCGGGACAGACCGGGTCGGGCTTCGCGAATCTCATGTGTCGATGACTCTCGGGATTCGCGAGCGGTAGGTGCCCGGGGGCGATCCCCCGGATTGCCGCCACCGACCAGATGTCTTGGTGGTTCGAACGCGCATGTCTCCGAGAACGCCACCCCCGGCCATGCCACCCGAAGGTGTGCCGACTGGAGGAAACGGTTCCGGGGAAATCGCCCTGCCCGCGTCGAAGGACGCGAGGCGAAGTGCAGCGATGTGCGAATGACAAGCACGCACCCAACACGGGGGCACCTGGTGCGGCTATCAGCCTAACATCACCAGCGCGCACAGCTATTCCCTGAAGGTCGAAGAAGCATCAGCGTGTCTCGGGAAACCGAACGTACGCACCAAGCGGGTCGACGTTCATTGGCTGGATGTGCCAGTCATTACCCACTTCTGGCGCGATCAAATCCTTGGTATCCCGTGTCGTCAACGCGAGAACCGTCGGACCGGCCCCCGAGACGACGGCGGGCACCCCGGCCTCGCGGAGCCGTCGCACCAGTTCGGCGGTGCGCGGCATCGCGGGTGCGCGGTACCTCTGGTGCAGGCGGTCCTCGGTGGCGGCGCGCAGGAGATCCGGTTCCGGTCTCCGCGTCAGCGCCGCGACGAGCAGAGCCGCCCGCCCCGCGTTGGCCGCCGCGTCCGAATGCGGTACGTCCTTCGGCAGCAGCCCCCGAGCCTCCTCCGTGGACAACCGGAAATCCGGGATCAACGCCACCGGCCGGACGTCCTCGTGCGGAGTCAGTTTCACCATACTCGCCGCCCCCGACTGGTCGGTCCAGGCGATGGTGAGCCCGCCCGCCAGGCACGGCGCCACGTTGTCGGGATGCCCTTCCAGCTCGGTGGCCAGCGCGAACACGTCAGCGTCCGGAAAATCTTCCGCGCCGTTCCCCCGCGCGAGGGCGCGGGCGGCGAGGATGCCGGCGCAGATCGCGGCCGACGACGAGCCGAGCCCCCGCGCGTGCGGGATGCGGTTATGGCAGCGCAACACGATGCCGTCCGGCTGGGCGAATCCCATGCGGTCGAACGTGGCGCGCATGGTCCTGACGACGAGGTGGCCCTCGCCGTCGTCGAGTTCGCCGGCGCCCTGGCCCTCCACCGCGATCCGCACGCCGGGCGAATCGGAGATCGCCGCCTCCACCTCGTCGTACAGGTCGAGGGCGAGGCCGAGGCTGTCGAAGCCCGGGCCGAGGTTGGCGCTCGTCGCCGGCACGCGGACGACGACGCCCTGACTGTCCGTCAATTCGTCACCTGAACCCTTGAATGGGCGGGAATGAGTGTGCCGGTCAGGCGAGTCCCAGCGCGGCCGCGGCGGCGTAGGCGTCGATCGGGATCGTCACGGGCGCGGGGGCGCCGGAGATGGCCCAGTCGGGATCCTTCAGGCCGTTGCCGGTCACGGTGCACACGACCCGCTGCCCCGGCGTGAGCAGGCCCTGCTCGTGCGTCTGGAGCAGACCGGCGACGCTCGCGGCGGAGGCGAGCTCGACGAACACGCCTTCCTCCTGCGCGAGCAGCTTGTACGCCGCGGCGATCTGGCGGTCGGTCACGGCCTGGATGTCCCCGCCGGACTCGTCGCGCGCGGCCTCGGCGAGCCGCCACGAGGCGGGGTTGCCGATCCTGATCGCCGTGGCGATCGTCTGCGGGTGGGTCACGGGGCTGCCCCCGACCAGCGGCGCCGCGCCACTCGCCTGGAACCCCAGCATTCGGGGGCGCTTGGTGGCCACGCCGTCGTCGGCGTACTCCTTGTAGCCCATCCAGTACGCCGAGATGTTGCCGGCGTTGCCGACCGGGATGCAGTGGACGTCGGGCGCGTCGCCGAGCGCGTCGACGATTTCGAAGGCCGCCGTCTTCTGGCCCTGCAGGCGGTGCGGGTTGACGGAGTTGACCAGCGCGATCGGGTAGGTCTCCGCGAGCTTCCTGGTCATCTCCAGGCAGTCGTCGAACGAGCCCTCGACCTGGAGCAGCTTGGCGCCGTGGACCAGCGCCTGGGCGAGCTTGCCCATCGCGATCTTCCCGCGCGGCACGAGGACGGCGCAGGTCAGCCCGGCGCGCACGGCGTAGGCGGCGGCCGAGGCGCTGGTGTTGCCGGTGGACGCGCAGATGACCGCCTGGGCGCCCTCCTCGACGGCCTTGCTGATCGCCACGGTCATGCCGCGGTCCTTGAAGCTGCCGGTCGGGTTGAGGCCCTCGACCTTGAGGTAGACGTCACAGCCCGTGATCTGGGACACCCGCCTGGCGGGGACGAGCGGCGTGCCGCCCTCGAGCAGGGTCACCACGGGCGTCGTCGTGGAGACCGGAAGACGGTCGCGGTACTCCTCGATCAGGCCACGCCAAGCCCTGAACATTGGTCGCTCCTCCCACGCGCGCACACGCGTGTCACCAGGGGTATCGGTCACCGAGTCTACGGCCAACCGTCTGACGCGCGGACGCCGTCGTCCACCAACTGGACATATTGGGCGCCACCTTAGGGAACCGCCGCCCGGTTTCGCTAGGGTGGAGCCGCCTCTTGACCATCGCTGAGAAGGACGAGGATTGGCCCACCTGACGGGCGTTGAGCCCCGGCCGAGGATCCGCCACAACGACTACTCTCCGCTCACGCCGCCGCCCATCGGCGGCTGGACGCCCACGCTCGGCGCGAGTGTCGTCATCCCCGCCCACGGCGGGCAGCACCGCCTCGACCTGACGCTGGCCGCGCTGGCCGCGCAGACCTATCCCGCGCACCTCACCGAGGTGATCGTGGTGGACGACCGCAGCGATCCGCCCCTGCGCCTGCCGGACCTGCGCCCCGAGAACACGCGGATCGTCGCGGCGCCGGACGGCGGGTGGGGCGCCGGGCACGCGATGAACGCCGGGATCGCCGCGGCCGAGGGCGAGATCGTCCAGCGGCTCGACGCCGACATGGTGATCTCGCGCGAGCATCTGGAGGCGCTGTTCCGCTGGCAGCACCTCACCGACTACGTCGTCACGATCGGCGGCAAGAAGTTCGCCGAGGAGCGCCCGCTCACCCCCGAGCAGGTGTACGACGCCGTAAGGCGGGGCTCGCCTGAGGACCTGTTCGGCCCGTCGGCGCTGGTGTCCAGCTCGACCGAGGAGACCATCCGGCGCCTCGACGGCCTGCGGGCCAGCAAGAACCCCTACCAGGTGTGCACCGGGCCGACGGTCTCCCTGCGGCGGGCCCTGCTCGACGAGGTCCGCGGCTTCGACACCGATGTGGTGCGCGGCCAGGACACCGAGTTCGCCTACCGGCTCGCCCAGGCGGGGGCGGTGTTCGTCCCCGACTCCGAGGCCCGCGCCGTGCACCTCGGCCTGCCCGCGCAGCGCGGCGAGCACGGCAGGTCGATCGTCCGGCTCGTCGAGACCCACCTGGCGCACCGGGTCCCGCTCCGCCGCGACCTGCGCAAGGAGCCCGGCAGGCGCTGGCTCGTGCCGTACGTCGAGGTGGTCTTCGACGTGACGGGGGCGGACGAGCGGCGCATCGTCGCGGCGGTCGACGCGGTGCTGCGCGGCACGCTCACCGACGTCGCGGTGACGCTGGCCGGCCCGTGGTCCCTGCTCGACGAAGGACGCAGGTGGGCGCCGGGCACCGAGGCGTTCGACCTCGCCCTGGTGCGGGCGGCGTTCGGGCACGACGCGCGGGTGCGGTTCGCGGAGCGGGTGACGCCGACCGCCGCGCCGGTCCCCTTCCGCTACACGGCGCCCGTCGGCGCCCCTCCCGCTCCGGTGCTGCTGGAGCGCGCGGTCAAGGCGATGCTGGAGGAGCGGATCGGCCTGCTGGTCGTGGAACTGCCCGAAGGAGGCACGGCCACTCTGGAGCGGACCGAGGCCGCCGCGCGGGCCCGCCGTCTCGCCGGGCCGGGCGAGGACCCGGCGGATGTGATCGCCCAGACCCACGGCGTCCGGCACGCCGCGGCGGGCGAGTTCGAGAAGAGTCCCGCGTCTGCGGCGAAACCGGCCGCGGCCGCCGCGCCGCAGACCGCTCAGCAGCCGGCCGCAGGAAAGCCCGCCGCCGGGAAGCCGGCCACCGCGCACGCCCCGCAACCGCAGCCGGAGGCGTCGCCGCGCCGCCGCGGCCTGTTCCGCCGTTCCTGACACGGCCGGCACCAGGACGATCGAGTCCGAACCGTTCCGGCGCGCGGACGCCCGAGGCGGGACGGTCAGGACTTCTTGAACGTGAAGGGCCGGGTGAGGCCCCGCGCGATGCCGCGTAGGCCCGGGGCGTGGCGTAGCGCCGCGACCTGCCCGCGCAGCGTCGAGACCTGCCGCCGGAGGGTGCCGATCTCCCGGCGGAACTCGACGGCGGACTTGCGCCACTTCGCGGCCTCGTCCCGCCATTTCGTCACCTGGCCGCGCAGCCGTTCGACCTCCTTGGTCAGCCGCTCGACCTCGGCCTGCGCCTCCACCCGCTTGCGGTAGGCGGTGCGGGGGTTCATGTACGCCGGGGCCTCCGCGGCGGCGCGGAAGCCGTGGGTCTCGCCGTCCGCCCAGTAGGTGCCGAACATCTCGTCCACGGCGTCGTCGGCGTCCTCGACCTCGGCGGCGACGAGGGCGGCGCGGGCATACGCCTCGGTGCGCTCCAGTCGCGCGGCGGTGACGCCTTCTGGGCCCTCGGCCAGAAGCACGCTCACCAGCCCGAGCTCCCGCTCGCGGGCCATCGCGAGCAGCTCGCCTACGCTGTCCTCCCCCGGCACCCAGCCGGGCGGCAGACGCAGGCGGTAGGGCGAGAGGGTGTCGGAGGCCGCCGTGGCGAGCCGTACCCGGCCCTCGTGCGTGTAGTGGGCGTGCAGCAGCATGAGGTCGAGGCACGGGTCCTTGAGCGGCGCGCGCTGCTCGGGCGCGAGCTCGTCCCACGGACCGGTCAGCACGACCGCGAGGTCGGTCACCGTGCCGGCCAGCGCGCCGTCCACCGTCGCCCTGACGTCGTCGTACGACCCCGCGGTGGCGTCCACGAGGACCTCCACCTGCGGGACCTTCCACTGACGGGCGGGGTGGGTGCGCAGCCACCGGTAGCCGGGGACGCGGTCGGTGACCAGGGCGTGGCTGACGCGGTTGACGGGCCCGCTGTCGCGCATGCGCATGGACGGGCCGAGGTGATAGGCCCTGGCCTGCGGGTCGGGGATGAAGACGGCGCCCGCCTGCGCGAGCCGGTAGCCCATCTCGGTGTCCTGACCGAGGATCATGTCGGGGTCCATCGGCCCGGCCCGCTCGAACAGCCGCGCGGAGACCGACGACGCGCCGCCGATGTGGATGCTGAACGGCCGGGGTGAGCGGGTCAGCCCCTGCGACCGTTCCACCAGGTCCTCGATCCACGCGTGCGGCTCCGCGGGCTCGAAGAGCTTCGCCAGGTCGTCGGCGCCCGCGACCTCCTCGGGATCGGGCAGCGGGACGGTGGTGAAGCGCAGATAGGAGGTGACCGACAGGTAGGGCGCGAGGTGATGCCAGCGCATGTGCGCCTCCACCTCCTCCGGCTCGGGGACGACGTCGGAGTCCATCCAGTGGATGACCTCGCCCGTCGCGGCGGCCAGCCCGGTGTTGCGCGCCCTGGCCCGTCCTGGCGTCTCGCAGACCAGCAGCCGCGTGTGGCGGGGCCGGATCTCGGGGAGGCGCAGCCGCGGCTCGCTGCCGTTGTCGACCACGATCACTTCGAGCAGGTCCGCCGGGTACGTCTGCCCGGCCAGCCCGGCGAGCGTGAGGTCGAGCTTGGCCTGGTCGGCGTACGCGGGGACGACCACGCTGACGCGCAGGCGGGGCGTCCACGGCGATCCGAGGGCGGGCGGCTGGAGGACGGTGTAGTCGTTTCCCCTGATGCGTGGCGTCATGGTGCTTCCAGAATCACACTCGGGCGAAAGCCGCGCCATTGGTTCGCCGCGACTCGCAGGAAGTGGGCGAGGGGAAGGTTCCAGGTGTGGTCGGCGCTGACGGACCGCCGCAGCACGTAGCCCAGGCCGTGGGTGCGGTAGACGCGCCCCCCGGCCGCGTCGACCGCGCGCAGGAGGTGCGCGTCCTCCCCGCGGTTCACCGGCCCGAAGCCGCCGACCTCCTCGAAGAGCTCGCGGCCGAGCAGGATCGTGCCGCCCGCGACGTGGTCGGCCCACATCTCGCTGCCGTAGTCGACGCGGCGGATCGTCGCGTGGAGGGGCTGGAGATAGAAGAACTCCGGCGCGGTCCCGACCAGCTCCGCCCCTGAGTAGGCCATGGCCAGCAGCAGGTCGGCGAGGTGCTCGGGGCCGTACCAGTCGTCGTCGTCCCATTTGGCGACGATGCCGGTGGACGCCCGCGCCGCCGCGCGGTTGAGCACGGTCCCGAGCGGCGCGTCGGGCTCGGCCTCGATCACCGTGATGGGACGGGGGAACTCCTCGACGGCCTGCCGTACCCGCTCGGCCGCGAAGCCGTGCAGCGCGACGACGACCTCGAGATCCACCCCGCGCTGGCGGGCGACCTGCCGCAGCGCGTCGCCGACGTAGTGGGGCCGCCTCGTGGCCATGACGACGGTCACCGGGGCGAGGGCCGTGCCGACGCCCGCGGCCCGCAGCGCGTGCCTGCGCAGGCGCACGCTGTGCTCCTCCCGGCGCAGGTCGGCCACCGACTCGGGCCTGCCGTCGTCGGCCTCGGGGGTCCAGGCGGCGGCCAGGCGGGCGAGCACCGGATCGGCCTCACGCGCCCACCTCGGCGCGTCTTCGCAGGTGAGCGGCACCCCCGCGGCGGCCAGGCGGGCGACCGGGCCGATCGCCTCGGCAGCGGGCTCGACCGGCCACTCCACCCGCAGCCCGCGCAGCGGCCGGAGGGGGGCGACGTCGGCGGCCTCGAGCGGGACGGCGAGCGGCCGGCCCCCGATCGTCCACCGGCCGTCGCTCCAGGACAGCGTGGCGATCTCCTCGGTGGGACGGCGCGTGAAGCCGTACGGCGAGCACATGTCCGTCGTCACCGTCACGGCGTTCCTCCCGCGCGTCCGTTTGCAGGCTGGTGAACTTCTATCAGCCGAACCTTGTGAATTCCTGTGACCGCCGCGGTCAACCTGACGACTCTCCGTGACCCGGCGCGACGGCAGGGATCACATCTCGTCGGGGACGGGCCACACACGCCCGCCGACGACGTCGCCCAGCGTCTTCACGTCGATCGTCTTGGCCTTCCGCTGCTTGGCCACCCAGTCGACGAAGGCGGCGAACTCCTTGGGCGCCGTCGCGTACCTGTCCCGGCGGTCGTCCTTGATCTCGTGGAACACGAAGACCACCAGACCGCGGCCGCCCTGCCGCTGGGCGCGGGTGACGAACTCCCGCAGCGTGCGGGCCGTACGCGGCAGGCCGGTCTGGCTCGTGGCGCGCACGTTGGCGAGATCCGCGGGCGGGATCTTCTCGGTGACGGGGCAGGATCGGCAGCTGTCGGGCCGGTACAGGCCGTTGATGCCGCGCGCGGTCGTGTAGCCGCAGCGCATCGCCAGCAGCTTGGTGGCGTCGTCGAAGTCGCCGAACGGATAGGCGAACGACCGCACGTCGAAGCCCAGCTTCAGCAGCGCCCGCCTGTCGTCGCAGATCTCCGTCTGCTGCACGGCCTCGAACTGCTCCGACAGATGCGGGTGGTCGAGGGTGTGGCCGCCGATCTCGTGGCCCTCGCGGGCGATGGTCCGCAGCGCGGCGACGCTCAGATAACCGCGGCCGCCGAGCCGCGCGCTGTTGACGTAGAAGGTGCCCTTGAGACCGCGCTTTCCCAACGTCCTGGCTGCGGCGAGGTGGTCGGCCGTGCCGTCGTCGAAGGTGAGGACCACGGTCGGCACCCCGGCCGCACGCGCCTCACGCTGCGCCGCGTGCGCCGTCTCCGGCTGTGGGGCCGCCGCGTGCGCGGTGACGGTCTCGCGGGCCGTCGCGGCGGCCGGATGCTGGAGCCCCGCGACCGACGCCGCGGCGACGAGACAGGCCGGTACGAGTCTCTTCACCGTAAGTCGCATAGAGGGAAACTTTACTTGCAGATGGCAGAGATTTTGCCGCTACCCGTTGCCGCGCGGGCGCTCGAAGAGTGCGACCGTGAGGCCCGGCAGCTCCGCGGAGTGCCAGGCCGTCGCGAGGCGGTATCCGGCCGCGCGGACGGCGGCCACCCGAGGGATCTTCTTGCCCGTCAGGCCGGACTGCTTGGTCCCCCGCCAGACCACCCAGACGCGGCGGCGTCCGGCGAGGGCCTCGGCGAGGTCGCCGCGCTCGGCGTACTCGAAGGCCGGGCCCTGCCCCCTGAGCAGCACGTCGTCGGGCAGGCCCGCGCGGCCGTAGTAGACGAAGCCGGTGCGCAGCCGGCTCTGGCCGTACACGATGGCGTCGCCGGGGCGTTCCCGCGCCCGGATCACGCCGACCGCGCCGGGGAAGTCGTCGTAGTGGCCGTTGCGCTGCCGGTAGTCGGCCTGCGCGGGAAGTCCCAGCAGCGCGACGGCCAGGACGACGGGCACGGCGACCAGCGCGGCGGGAAGGGCGGCCAGGCGGACCGAGGCCAGGGCCACGGCTCCCGCCAGCGCCAGGGCGGGCGCCGCGACGAACACGTAGCGGTCCACGTAGGCCGGGGTCACCAGCGCGTCGATCGCGAGCAGCAGCACCGGCGGAAGGACCAGCCAGCCGGCGGCGAGCACCCCCCAGGGGACCGACCTGCGCAGCAGGATCACCACCCCCACGACGGCGAGCGCGAACAGCGCGGGCCCGGCGAGGTCGGAGCCCGCCGCGTGCTTGGGGAACTTCAGCAGCACGTCGGGCCCGTGCGGCTGGATCCAGCTGATCGCGTGGCGCTCGCCCCATCCCACCAGGGCGAGGACGACGACGGGGACGCACCCCACGGCCGTCGCGGGGACGATCCTGGTCAGGAACGTACGCCGGGGCAGGGCGAGCAGTGCGGCCAGGAACTGGGCCGGGAGCACCAGGACGGAGAACAGGTGCGTGCAGCCGAGCAGCGCCACCGACACCGCGTACCAGCGGACCCGGGATCCGGTGGGCGCCTCGGCCACGCGGTGCAACGCCCAGGCGGAGACGACGGCCGCCGCCGCCGCGAACGCGTACGGCCGGGCGTTCGCGCCGTGGTAGGACACCGACGGCAGGACGGCGAACAGCGCCGCGGCCAGCACGCCGGCGCGCGGCCCGGCCAGCCTGCGGCCGAGGTCGGCCAGGAAACCGGCCGCCACGCCGGCCGCCAGGGCCGAGGGCAGGCGCAGCCACCACTCGGTCTCCCCGAAGAACGACCACACGTGGACGAGCAGGTAGTAGGGCAGGAAATGGCCGTCGATGTGCCGCACGAGCTCCCACAGGCCGCTCAGCGGCCGGGCCACCGCGGCGCTGTAGGTGGCCACCTCGTCGCCCGACAGCGACGCCGTGGCGCCGGAGATGGCGACGCAGGCGGTCAGCAGCCCCGCGAGCAACGGCGTCCATCTGGGCCAGTCCCTCGCGCGCGCCTCCGCGCCCCGGCCGGATGCCCGAACCGTCTCGCCCGTAACCACACTTTCCCCCACAGACGCGAACACTTCGGTGACTTTAGGCACGTCGCACACGATCGACGCGCGAATGATCGCGGACGTTACCGGATCGAGCCCCTCAGCTCCGCCGGAGCCCGCGACGCGTGGGCCGGTGCGCCTCACCGTACGCAGCCCCGCCGAGGAGCGCGAGCCGGGCCTTCTCTCCTTCTGTTCGTATTGTTATAGTGACATACAAACAGTTGGAGGTGGCCCGTGTACTACCCCCCTCAGTACGACACCGGGCGACCCGGCCGGCCGCGCCGCCTGGTCCTGACCCTCGCGCCACCAGTTCTCGCCCTCCTCGGTCTCCTGCTGCTCTATGCCGTCTTCCGGGACCGGCTGCCCGACCGGGCCTACGTCTCCGGCTGGGAACCGCGATGGGCACCTGATTGGGATGACTGGCTGAGCTTGGTCGCCCAATACACAGGGGTCATCGAGGTGGCGCTCCTCGTGGGGTTCGCGCAGTACTGGCGCTGGCCCGAGCTGCAGCGCTGGATGGCCGCGTGCTCCGTCGCCATGGGCGTTTCGGCCGCGACGGGGAACGGTGTCGCGATAACGACGCTGATCGATGCCGCGGGGCCCGCGACCCCGCCGTCGTGGAAGGTACCGGCCGAAATCGTGGCCACCATTCTCGGAGGCGCCGCGGGCTGGTGGCTGTCGGGTCCCCTGCCGCCCGCGCCCTGGGCGCACACCGCACCGCCCCCGGGAGTGCCCCTGCTGCAGCTCACGCCGGCCCAGCGGGCCGTCTACGCGGTGTCCACCTGGCACCGCGCTCCGCTGCTTCAGGGCGCGGCCCTCCTCGCCCTGGCCTGGTTCTGGGCCCCTCACTTCTCGTCCTCTTGGCAACCCCCCACGATGGCGGCGCTCCTCGGGGTCTTCCTGGTCCTTCAGACGCGCACCCGGCTCCGCGTCGACGGCCGGGGCGTGGAGGTGAGCCTGCCCTGGCTCGGCGGCCTGCGGCGGGCCCTGCCGTACGACGCGGTACTGTTTGCCGCGGTGCGGTCGAGGGGATCCGGAACGGGCCCCGGCGGCCTGATCGGCGGCAGCAAGGGGTGGGGATACGTGAGCGGGCGTGGTCCCGTGCTGGCCCTCCGGCTCACCGACGGCCGGGAGTTCCTGTACTCGACCCGGGACGCGGAGACGGCCGCGGCGCTGGTGAACGGGGCGCTCGCCCGGGCACGGGGAACCACCGGATGCTGATCGTCGTCGACCCGTCCTCCGCCCAGCCCTTGGCCGACCAGGTGGCGGCCTCGGTGCGCGCGGCGGTCGCCAGGGGCGCGGCGGTCCCCGGCGACAAGCTGCCCTCGGCGCGCGCCGTCGCCGCCGCGCTCGGCATCAACCTGCACACCGTGCTCCGCGGCTACCAGCAGCTTCGCGACGAGGGCCTGGTGGAACTGCGCCGGGGCCGTACGGCGACGATCACCGACCTCGCCGCCGAGGGCGGCCTCCTGCACCTGCGCGAGGCGGCCGAGGAGTTCGCGGCCGTGGTCCGCCGGCTCGGGGCCTCCGAGGAGGAGGCCCTGGACGCCGTCCGGAAGGCCCTGGCGGGGCGCTGACCCGCCGCGTCCACCCCGTCCACCCCGCCGTGAGGCACGGCGCGGCGGGTCAGGCCGCTTCGCCGTCCAGGGGGCGGCGGCGGAACCGGCGCAGGTTCACGACCAGGAGGACCATGGCGGCGACGGCCGCGGCGGCGCAGGCGACGAGGGCCGGCACGCTCGGGTCGTTCGCCGCCGCCGCGGGTTCTCCGGCCGTGGGGAAGGTGATCGTCCCGCTGGCCGTACGGCTGACGCGGCCGCTGCGCAGGGTGAGCCGGAACCGCCAGGGCCCCGCGGGCAGGTCGTGACCCAGCAGCACGGTCACCTGACCGTGGCCGCCGGGAGGCAGGGTGACGGCGCGGGTGCCGCGGAAGGGCCCGGCGCTGAGCGCGCTCGGCCCCTCCGACAGCCGCACCTCGCCCTCCAGGTCGACGGCCCGCTCCCCCGTGTTGCCGACCTCGGCCACGAGCCGCGGCTGCCCGTCGACGGTGCGCCCGGCGGTCACCCCGCCGATCCGGAAGCTCGTCGGCGGTTCGCCGCCCGGGCCCACGTCCAGGTAGGCGCGGACGCCCACCCGGTTGACGAGCGCCACGTTGCCCGCCGGACCGGGTGAGGCCGAGGAGATCTCCGCCCAGATGACGGCGTACCGCTCGCCCTTGACCGCCGTGGCCGGCACCGCGACGGTGGCCGTCACCGGGACGCGGCCGCGCGGCGGCAGGTCCACCGCCGACCGGTCCAGCGTGATCCAGGAGGTCAGCTCGTTGCCGGTGCGCGCGGGGGCGAACGTGAAGCCCTCGTCGCCGACCCGGGCCGCGGCGGGATACACGTTCACGTGCTGCCGCTCCGGCGAGGTGCTGAAGACCTCGAGACGCCGGGTGAACGTGGTGCCGGGATTCACGTGGTCGACGATGAACGCGTGCGAGCGCGGATCGTCCAGGCGGTTCTCGGGAATCTCCAGCAGCCGGATGCCGAACCTCTCCGCGCGCTGCCGGCCGGCGTCGCCCGCGGCCGCCGCCGGTGCGACGACCGCCGCGTGCAGCACGATCGCGAACAGGCCGGAGGCGATGACCCTGCGGGTGAGACGGTCAGGCAACGGAGTGATCCACCGTGCCGGTGTAGAGGCCCGCCACCGCCTGGGGCGGGACGTTGACCACGATGGTGGGGTTCCAGGTCGCCGAGTTGTCACCCGCGCCGGTCGTTTTGCTGAAGGCGGTGCGCGGCACGTCCAGCGTCACGGCCGCCGCCGCGTTGGGCTGCCCCGGCACGAAGGTGCCGGTGCCGGTCGTGCCCGTCGCCGGGCCCGACCAGTAGGAGACGGCGGTGTTGGGAATGGTCTCGGCCGCGCCGCCACCGCCGGTGGTGAAACTGGTCGCGGACGCCGTGGCCACCCAGGTCGCGGTGAGCGTGGCGCGCTGGTCGGACACCGTGACCAGGCCGAGTTGACCGCTGATCTGGTTCCCCGGCACGTTGGCGCCGATGTTCGCGGGACCGTCGGGCACGGTGATCGTCAGGCCGTCGGGGGCGTTGACGGTGAAGGTGACGGTCGTGGGACAGGTCGTGGATGCGGGACAGGTGCCCGCTCCGGCGGGCGTCGCCGTCGACGCCACGGTCAGCGCGGCCGACAGCGCCAGCGCCGCCGCGATCGCCGACGGCGCGGCGACATTCCTCTTACACACAGCCGATCTCCCCCGTCGATGCGCTGTTTCGAGCCTCGGTCGGTGACATCCTGGCCGGTCCTGGGCGTACGACACGGTCGCGAGGCCGGCGTCTGGAGACCCTTTGTGATCAGATGACGACGGACGGAGACGTGGGGCCCGATCTCCACGGTCACGGCTGCTCCCGGCGTGGCGGCGGCCTGGAGCCACCCCGGTGCCCTAACCTGCCGTGGGTCGTTCACAGGAGAGATCGGCCGCGCGGCGGACCGACGGCACGGCGACGAGGAAGGCCAGACATGCGGCAGGTCGGTGTGGGCGCGATCGTGGCGGTGACGCTGGCCGCGTCGATCGCTGCGCCGGTCGCGCTGCCCACCTCGCTGTTCGCCGTGCCCGGCCTCGCGCCGGCGGCGCAGGCCGACACGGGAACGGCGCTGGTCCCCCTGCGGGCCGACCCGCTGACGATCACCGTGCCCGGCTCGGTGAACCTCGGCAGCGTCGCGCAGGGCGGCACGCTGAGCGCTTCCATGGGCACGGTGACCGTGGCCGACTCCAGGACGGGAATCCCTCCGTGGACGGCGACCGTGTCCGCCACGAACTTCACCACCGGCAGCGGCACGCCCACGCAGACGATCACGACGGCGAACGTCTCCTACTGGTCGGGACCGGTCACCGCGTCGTCGGGAGTGGGCACCCGCAACCCCGGTCAGCCCACCGCGGCCAGCCGGGTGGCCCTCACCTCGCCGGTCACCGCGTTCAGCGGGCGCAAGCAGGCCACGCCGATGTCGACGAGCTGGCAGCCCACCCTGGTCATCACCATCCCGTCCAACGCCGCCGCCGGCGTCTACACCGGGACCATCACGCACTCGGTCGCCTGACCGTCGTCTCCGCTCCGTACAGGAGTTGGGGGTCTCGTGACCCGCCACGGACGCGGCGGATCGACGGCCGGTCGGGCGGGTCGGCGATAGTGAGGCCCGCCGGGCCGGGGGCGCGGCTTCCGGCCCGGTTTCTCATGTCGCTTCTCAGCCGAAGGGATGCCATGCCACGCTTCTCACGACACCTCCGCCGCCCGCTCACGGCGATGGCGCTGGCCCTGGCGACGGCCGCGCCCCTGTTCACCGGTCTGCCCGCCGGCGCCACCGCACCGGGCGAGCGTCCCAAACCCCCGCCGCCCTGGGTGCGGATCTGCCAGAAGCTGAAGCGGATGCCGGAGCACCGGCACATGCGGTGTCCCGTCCACCGGCCGCGCCCGCTCGCCGGGTCGTCCGGCTCCGGCGACGCGGCGCGGTTCCCCACGGTCTCGGAAATGGACACTCCGACCCATACATCCGGGCCCGTCGGCATCACCTCGGGTCCCGACGGCGCGCTGTGGTTCACGGAGAACTACGCCGGCAACATCGGACGCGTCACCACCGGCGGCGACTTCACCGAGTTCGCCGTGCCGACCGACGACGCCGAGCCGGGGCACATCACCACCGGGCCGGACGGCGCCCTGTGGTTCACCGAGGCGACCGGCGACAAGATCGGACGGATCACCACATCCGGTGTCATCACGGAATACGCGCTGCCCAACGCGGGGTCCTACCCCTGGGGCATCACGGCGGGTCCCGACGGCGCCCTGTGGTTCGTCGAGACGATCGGCAACAAGATCGGGCGGATCACCACCTCGGGAACCATCACCGAGTACGCCCTGCCGACCGGTGACGCCTACCCGATGCGGATCACCGCCGGTCCCGACGGCAACCTGTGGTTCACCGAATCGTTCGTGGGCAAGATCGGCCAGATCACCCCGGACGGGGACATCACCGAGTTCGCCATCCCCTCCTCGGGAGCGATACCCATAGGGATCACCACCGGGCCGGACGGCAACCTGTGGTACACCGACGGCAACGGGAAGGTCGGCTCCGTCACCACGGACGGCGACTTCACCGAGCACGCACTGCCCGACCCCAACGCCTTCCCATGGGGCATCACCAGCGGCTCTGACGGCAGGCTGTGGGTGGCCGAGCAACTCGGCAACGCGGCGGCCACCGTCACCACCTCGGGAATCATCATCGAGTACTACATGCCGACCAGCCTCGCCGGGCCCTTCGACATCACCAGCGGGCCCGACGACAACGTCTGGCTCACCGAGAACTACGTCGACCAGATCGCGAAGGTCGCCCTCTAGCTCGACCGATGCGGCAGCGGGCACTCCCGGGCAGAGCACCGGGAGTGCCTTCGACGTCAGACGAAGCCGCCGCCCTCGGCGTCAGGGCGTGTCGTCGCCCTCGACCCGCATGACGCTCGCGACCGCGCGGACGATGTTCAGGTCGCGCAGGTCCTTGATCGTGCCCGACAGGGCGGCGTCGCTGGCCCGGTGGGTCACCAGCACGAGCTGGGCGTCGTCGCCGCGGCCCTCCTGCCGCACCGTCTGGATCGACACGTCGTGCGTGGCGAAGATGTCGGCGACACGGGCGAGCACACCCGGCTTGTCCGCGACGTCCAGCGACACGTGGTAGCGGGTGACGCTGTCGCCCATCGGATGGACCTTGAGGTCGGCGTACGTCGACTCCTCCGGCCCGCGGGTGCCGGCGAGGCGGTTGCGCGCCACGGCGACGATGTCGCCCAGTACGGCGCTGGCGGTGGGCGCGCCGCCCGCGCCCGCGCCGTAGAACATCAGCCGCCCGGCCGACTCGGCCTCCACGAAGACCGCGTTGTACGCCTCACGCACCCCCGCCAGAGGGTGCGACCTCGGGATCATGGCGGGGTGCACGCGGACGCCGACCGATCGGCCGTCGTCGGAGCGGGCGCAGATGGCCAGCAGCTTGATGACGTACCCCATGCCCTTGGCCGAGGCGACGTCGGCCGCGGTGATCTCCGTGATGCCCTCGCGGTGCACGTCGGCGGCCGTCACCCGGCTGTGGAAGGCGATGCCGGCCAGGATCGCCGCCTTGGCCGCGGCGTCGAAGCCCTCGACGTCGGCCGTCGGGTCGGCCTCGGCGTACCCGAGCGCCTGGGCCTCCTCCAGCGCGTCGTTGAACGAGGCGCCGGTGGAGTCCATCTTGTCGAGGATGTAGTTGGTCGTGCCGTTGACGATGCCCAGCACGCGGCGCACCCGGTCACCGGCCAGCGACTCGCGCAGCGGGCGCAGCAGCGGGATCGCCCCGGCGACGCTCGCCTCGAAGTACAGATCGGCGCCGTTCTCGCGGGCCGCCCGGTGGATCGTGGCGCCGTCCTCGGCGAGCAGCGCCTTGTTGGCGCTCACCACAGACTTGCCGTGCGCCATCGCGGCGAGGATCAGCGACCTGGCGGGCTCGATACCGCCGATCACCTCGACGACGATGTCCACGTCGTCGCGGGTGACCAGGCCCTCCGCGTCCGTCGTGAGCAGCGCGGGGTCCATGTCGGCGTCCCGCTTGCGCCCGAGCCTGCGCACGGCGACGCCGGCCAGCTCCAGCGGGGCGCCGACACGGGCGGCCAGGTCGTCGGCCTGCTCGTGGAGCAGACGCACGACCTGCGACCCGACGACGCCGCAGCCCAGCAGCGCGACCCTGAGCGCCGGTTTGGCTTTACTCACGACCCCTCCTCGCTTCGCCGCCGGACTGTCCGGAGCGGCCGGTCACAGCTGCCCCCTGAGCAGGTCGTCCTCGGTCTCCCTGCGGATGATGACCCGCGCCTGGCCGTTGGACACCGCGACGACGGCGGGCTTGGGCAGATAGTTGTAGTTGTTGGCCAGCGACCGGCAGTAGGCGCCGGTGCCGGCGACGGCGATCAGGTCGCCGGGGGCCAGGTCGCCCGGCAGGTACAGGTCACGCACGACCATGTCGCCGCTCTCGCAGTGCTTGCCCACCAGGCGCGACAGCATCGGCGCCGCCTGGCTCACGCGGGAGGCGAGCACGGCCGTGTAGTCGGCGCCGTAGAGGGCGGTGCGGATGTTGTCGCTCATGCCGCCGTCGACGCTCACGTAGGTGCGCAGGCCCTCCACGTCCTTGACGGTACCGGCCTCGTAGAGGGTGACGCCGGACACTCCGGCGATCGACCGGCCCGGCTCGACCGTGAGCCGGGGCACGGGCAGCCCGGCCGATTCGCACACCTTCGTGACGATCTCCCGCAGGCCGTCCGCGATGACCTTGACGTCCAGGGACTCGTCGCCCACCACGTAGGGAATGCCGTACCCGCCGCCGAGGTCCAGCTCCGGGAGCACGACGTCGTGCTCCTCCTTGATCTCGACCAGCAGCCGGGCCAGGCGGCGGGCCGCGACCTCGAAGCCGCCGGTGTCGGTGATCTGCGACCCGATGTGGGAGTGCAGGCCGACCAGTTCGAGCTGCGGCAGCGCGAGGATGCGCCGCACCGCCTCGGCGGCGGCGCCACTGCTCAGCGACAGGCCGAACTTCTGGTCGTCGTGAGCGGTCGCGATGAACTCGTGGGTGTGCGCCTCGACGCCCACGGTCACCCGGATCATCACCTTCGGCCGCACGCCGTGCTTGTCGGCGAGGAAGCCGAGGCGGGCGATCTCCTCGAACGAGTCGATCACGATGTGGCCCACGCCGGCCTGGACGGCCTTCTCCAGCTCGGCGAGCGACTTGTTGTTGCCGTGCATCGTGATGCGCTCGGGCGGGAAGCCCACGCTGAGCGCGACGGCGAGCTCGCCCGCGCTGCACACGTCGAGGCCGAGGCCCTCCTGGTCGATCCAGCGGGCGACCTCGCGGCACAGGAACGCCTTGGCGGCGTAGTGGACCTCGCCGTCGTGGAAGGCGGACCGGTACTCGCGGCAGCGTGAGCGGAAGTCCTCCTCGTCGATGACGTACAGAGGCGTGCCGAACTCCTTCGCCAGGTCACGGGCGTCGATTCCGCCGATCGTGACGGCACCGTCGGCCCGGCCGGACGTTCGCGGCCAGATGGCCGGTTCGAGCGCGTTGAGGTCGGCGGGCACGTGCGGCGGACGCTCCTCGGGCAGTCCGGCGGTGACGGCGACGATAGTTGAGGCGGCGTGCAGGTCGCCGGCAGGGTGGGCGAATCGACTCACCCGAACGAGGCTAGCCGACCCTGCGATTCACTCGCGCCCGCTGTTCAACCTGCGAGACGACCCCAAAGGAAGATATTCAGATCCGCAGGTCATCTACGGCATTGCTTCCGGCGATCGCCCGATTTGGTTCAGATTTTGCCGGGCGGCGCGACGCCGAGCTCCGCCAGCCCCTCGCCGAGCACCCGGCGCACCGCCTCCCCCATCCGCACCCGGGCCGCGTGGACCTCCGACGGCGCCTCGTCGCCCCTGGGGATCGGGGACGCGCGCTCGACGGCCGTGTGGTAGACCTCGGCCAGCCGTTCGAGGTACGCCGCCCACCCGGGATCGCGGCTCTCCTTCCTGCTCGGCAGCTCGGCCAGGACCCGCAGCACGGCCCGGTCGAACGGGCCGTCGAGGAGCTCGGGCCGCACCGCCGCGCGGGCCGGCACGCCGAGGTCACGCGCCCATCGCCGTACGGCTCCCGCCCGCACGTACGCGTACCGCACGGCGAAACCGGGGTTGTCCCACGTGCGGGGGAAGTCCGGCCACGGCGCCGCGCAGGACGCCGGCGGCGGGGACACGGCGATCGGGGCGGCCAGGACCTCGTCGACGATCTCTCCCGGCGCGGCGACCCCGATGACGAGGAAGCCGTTCGGCCGGACGTCCACCCGCCGGATCCCGGGCACCGCGCGCAGCCGTGACGCGAGCCGCTCCGCCGCCTCGGCCGGGGGCTCCGCCGTTCCCCGGAGCGCAGCGGTGGAGACGAATCGCGCCTCCCGCTCCCACGACCCCTGCGGCATCGGCGGCGCGCCGAGGACGCCGCGCAGCGCCTCCATGATCATCACGCCTTCGGCGCGGCGGTCAGCGTGAGACACCCGGGGATCGCGGCGAACGCCGCACGCAGGCACGCGGTCAGATCCCCGGACGCGGGCTCCCCCGGCAGGGACGCCCAGGACTTCAGAGCGCCGCGCCAGGCCGCGACGAGCAGGTCGAGCACGAGCCTCGCCCGCAGGTCGTCCACACCGCCCAGGTCGAGACGACGGCGCAGGATCGCGAGCGCCTCACGGGTGGTGCGGTCGCACAAGTGCAGGCCGTACGCCCCCATCGAGGGGGTCCGGGCGGCCAGCAGCTCGCCGAGCCGGACCTGGCGCGCCCAGTCGCCGGCGGTCATCCGTCCGACGGCGGCGAGCAGACAGTCCTGCACCATCTCCATGACCGGGCGTCCCGCGTCGGGCTCGCGCCGCTCCAGCTCGTCGAGGAACGCAGCCCACATGTCCTGCGCGGGCGTCAGCGCGACGTCTTCCTTGCCGGCGAAGTTGCGGAAGAAGGTGCGCTTGGAGACCTCCACGGCCGCGCACAGGTCGTCGAGGGTCGTCGCCTCGAACCCCCGCTCGGTGAACAGTTCCAAGGCCGCGTCGACCAGCGCCCGGCGGGTGCGCAGCTTCTTACGCTCACGCAGCCGAAGGTGATCGGCCGGGACGGCTGTCGTCGTCATCGCGGCCAGTCTAGCCCGGCAGGAGGTGCGCCTTGCTGGCACATGCCACCGAGTGGCATGGCCGTGCTCGACCTCGCCCTGAACGGCGGCGCCCCTCAGCGCCGCGCACTGTGCGTCAGGCGCGGCGCGCGGCCCAGACGGTGCGCTCGGTGCGTACGACGAGATCCTCGCGGTGCAGGAGGCTGTTCGGGCTGTTGGGGTCCAGAAGCTCGTCGAGTGCGGCGAGGTCCTCGGGGCTGAGGGCGGGTGCGGCGACGCCGCGGATGCGCTGCAGGCTGCCGTAGGCGTAGCGGCCGATCGCTTCGCTGCGCTCACCTTCGATGTTGACGGTGATGGTGCGCTCGTCCTCGACGGTGAAGCCGGCGGCTATCAGTAGCGGGCCCCAGTCGGCGCCGCGGTGCGGAACGTGCTCGGCGTGGAAGCTGTCGGTCGCGGCATGGGCGCGCTCTTCGAGGCCAGGCCGGTTCTCCGGGGCGTGGGCGGGCAGGAAGCGGGGGAAGCCCGCGAGCTCGACGACGGCGAACAGGCCGCCGGGGGCGAGCAGTTCGCGGACGCTCCGGAGGGCGCGGCCGGGGTTGGCCATGTGGTGCATCGAGGCCGAGGCCCACACCAGATCCGGCGTGCCGAGGTCGGGCCAGTGGTCGGTGTCGAGGTCGGCCTGCACGGTGTGTACGCGTCCCTCGACACCGCGGGCGCATGCCTTCTCGCGCAGGAGCCGGAGGTGCCCGGTCGAGGTGTCGACGGCGGTGACGTGCGCGTAGGGGAAGCGATCGAGGAGCGCGAAGGTGCCCGCGCCGGTACCGCAGCCCAGGTCCACGATCTGCCGCGGCTCGCTCTTCAGCGGCAGCCAGGCGGTGATGGACGCTATGTGCTCGGCGAGCACCTCGGCGTCCAGATCGAGGATCTCCGCCTGACCGCCATCGCCGTGCGTTTGGAGGCCGCCATGGTCGTGGTCGGGGTGGTGACCACTTTGTCCGTGATGGGGGGTGTGCTGATGCATTGGGGTCATGGCACCACCGTAAGCCCTTCATGCGCATGCCGCATGACCGCTTGCGGAACACGCAAGAAGGTCGCGTGATTCGCTGCCCGGCACGCAATATCGGCCGCCGCGCCGCGGGCCTCCGGCACGACAAGGGCCCGCTATTCGCAGGGGGCCTGCGCGCCTCCGCAGGCGGCTTCGGAGCCGTCGGCGCCGGCGTCCTTCTGGTGACCGCGGCGGGCGTCGCGGTCGAAGATGCCCAGGATCTCGCACGGTCCGCCCTCGGCGCCGATGGCGTGCGGCATCATGGTGGGGAACTCTGCGGCCTGGTTGGTCTCGATGCGATAGCGCCGGTGACCAAGCATGAGGACGGCGGTGCCGGACAGCACCACCAGCCATTCGCGGCCGGGGTGGGCGCGCATGCGGGCCGGATTGTCGGGCGGCGGGTCGGTCATCCGCTGACGCATCACGCTCATACCGGGGTCGCCCTTTATGGGCCAGCGCATCAGGCCGTGGGCGCCGTCGATCATCGGGCTGATGACGACGTCGTCGGCGGCGTTCTCCACGAGCTGGTCCAAAGTGGTGTCCAGTGCGCGGGCCAGGGTGACCAGCTGGTCCAGGGCCAGGCGGCGCTGACCGTTCTCGATACGACTCAGTGACGACTGGCTGAGGTTGGCGCGCATGGCCAGCTCCTCCAGCGACCAGCCCTGTGCGACGCGCAGCGCGCGGATCCGTTTGCGTACGAGGCTTTCCAGCTGCCGATCTTCTTGCGTCATAAGCAACATGCTATGCCACTTATGCAACGCGGGGTTAACGTGTCAACGACGACGGCGGCGCTCTGGCCGGCTCTCACATCAACGCCCTGCCGGCCACCGCGACACCGACGCCGCGCTCGCCGCCGCGCACAAGACCACCGGCTGACACCGAAGCCCTGCTGCCGAAGAACCGCGCGCCCGCCATCCGGCGGTCCACGCGGTGAGCAAGTCCCCACCTCACCGACCTGGCGACCGGCTCTGTCCCGGCGCTGATCCTGCATGCCCTTGTTCGGAAGGAAACCATGAGTACCAATCAGCCTCCTCAGGCGGCGGCCGCGCCGGCAAGCGGCGGGGGTGCGCCGGATGCGCGCCGGCTGCGCGCGATCCTGATCACCGTCTCCATCGCGTTGATGGCTGTCATCGCCTCGGTGTCCGGGCTGAACGTCGCCCAGACTCACATGGCCGTCGAGTTCGGCGCCTCGCAGAGCACCGTTCTGTGGATCATCAATACCTACACCCTCGCCCTGGCCGCCCTGCTGCTGCCGCTCGGCGCGATCGGTGACCGGCTGGGCCGCAAGCCCATGCTGATCACCGGACTCATCATCTTCGGCGCCGCCGGCGTCGTCGCGGGACTCGCCCCGTCGGCCGCGGTGATGATCGGCGCCCGCGTGGCCGCCGGTATCGGCGCTGCGATGATCATGCCGATCACACTGGCCGTCATCACCTCCACCTTCCCCGAGGAGGAACGCGGCAAGGCGATCGGTGTGTGGACCGGTGTCGCCGGAGGCGGCGGCATCCTGGGCATGTTTCTCTCCGCCCTGCTGGTCGACGTCGCCGACTGGCGCCGGCTGTTCGTGCTGCCCGTGGTCCTGGTCGTCGTCGCGCTGGCGATGACTCTGAAATCAGTGCCCAACTCCCGCGAACGCTCCACCCACTCCTTCGACACCATCGGTGCGCTGGTCTCCACCATCGCCGTGATCGGTCTCATCTTCGTCCTGCAGGAAGGCCCCGAGCGCGGCTGGACCGCCCCCATCACCCTGATCAGCCTGACCGTGGGTGTCATCGCCGCCATCGCCTTCGTGGCCTGGGAGCTGCAGCGCCGCGACGCGTCCCTGCTGGACGTACGTCTCTTCCGTGAGCGGGGCCTGGCCGGCGGCTCGATCACCCTGTTGGTCGTCTTCGGCGTCCAGGCCGGTATCGCCGTCGTGCTCTTCCCGTTCTTCCAGGCCGTACTCGGCTGGTCCGGACTGATGTCCACCGTGGCGATGATGCCGATGGCCGTCATGATGATGATGACCTCGGGCCTGGCCCCGAAGATGGCCGCCAAGATCGGCGCCCGCTCCACCATGACCGTGGGCGTCGCCCTGGCCACCCTCGGCCTGGCCCTGATGGCCCTGTTCGTGTCCGTCGACGGCGGCTACCTGTCCATCCTGGCCGGCATGCTCGCCATGGGCATCGGCATGGGGCTGTCGATGACGCCCTCCACCGAGGCCATCACCAGCTCACTGCCCCGCGCGAAGCAAGGTGTCGCCTCCGCACTCAACGATGTCACCCGCGAGTTCGGCACCGCTCTCGGTGTCGCCATGCTCGGCGCGCTCCTGGCCAACGGCTACCGCAGTGCCATCGACGGCAGGCTCGACGGCATCCCCGCCGGCGCCGCGGACACCGCCCGCGAAGGCATCGCCAACGCCGTCGAGGTCGCACCCGAGACCGGCGGCCACGCCCAGGGCCTGATCCACGCGGCACAGCAGTCCTTCGTCGACGGCTGGCAGCAGGCCATGTGGATCGGCGCCGCCGTCATGGCCGCACTGCTCCTCTACGTCGCCCTGCGCGGCCCGAAGAACATCGCACCCCTCCAGCCGGACGGCCGCACAGCGCCCTGAGCGCCACCCGAGAGGTCCGTGGACGGAACATCTAGAGCAGGGCGAGGGGTTCGGCCGGGACGTATCCCTCCATGCGCGCCGAACCGAGCAGCGAGCCCTCGGCCGAGTCGCGGACGCAGACGTAGGAGTAGCGGTCGGCCGAGTAGACCCGCACCCCGTCCGTACGGCACTGCCGCATCAGGACCTCGCCCCACTCCTCGGAGACGTCGGCGAAGCCGAGCTCGGTGAGGACCTGACGGCGGGCCAGGACGGTGCCCCCGGCCACCTCGGGGAGGAACCGGTGCTCGGCCTCCGGCTGGCGCAACAGCGTCGCGCCCGTCCCCGGCAGGTGGGCGTAGAACGACGCCTTCCCCAGCACCTCGGCGTCGGTGGAGGCGAAGTGGCGGACGAGGTCGGCCAGGTAGTGCTCGCCGTACAGGTCCCTGGCGTCGAGCACGGCCACGTAGTCGCCGTCGGCGAGCCGGACCGCGCGGTCGAGGGCGGCGCCCCGGGTGACCGGCTCCCGGGTGGCGCGGACCACGACGTCGAGGTCCGGGCACGCCTGGCGGACCGTCTTGTCCACCAGACCCGCGTCCAGGCCGTCCGCCACGATCACGATCTGACCGGGCCGCTCGATCTGACGGGTGACCTGGGCGAGCAGGCGGTCCAGCTCGGCCGGGTCGGCGACGGCGGTGATCGCCGTGATCACGCCGCTGCCTTGCACGCTCGGCACGCCGAGGGTGTCGAGGATCGGGTCGAGCAACGGGGTGACGCCGGCGCGGGCCCGCCAGGCGAGATGGGCCTCCCTGGCCAGTCGTCCCTCATCGGCCATGAGGATCTCGGCCGCCGCGAGGATCTCCTCGCCCTTGGCCCCGGCCCGCACCTGGAGCACCGGGGTGCCGCAGGCCGCGACCTCCCCTATCACCCTCGGCTCGGCGTCGGCGCCCGCGATCACCAGGGCCGGCCGCCGGTAGGCCGTCAGCACGTCGTCGTACGCCGTCTTGTCGTCGCCCTGGCCGGCCAGCGGCTGCCAGGCCGCGCCGCCGGCGGGCGGGGTGACCGTGCCGAGCGTGACGATCTCCCCGGTCCTGCCGCCCTCGGCGGGGATGGGGTTGTGCACGCGGGGCTGGATCGCGAGCGGGAGCACGCCGACCCGGTCGTGGCGCAGCGCCGACCGCCACTCGCGGGCGCGGGCCTCCGTGGTGGCCAGCACGTACTCGAAGTGCTCGGCCGCCGGGACGGCCCGCGACACCGCGCCGCCGGAGTGCCAGAAGACCGTCTTGACGCCCCGCTTGTGACAGGCCGCCACCAGGTCGCGCAGCGCACGCGTCTCGCCGGCCAGCGCCTCCAGCCAGCGCCCGCCGTTGCCCTGCCGGGGGCCGGGCCGTACGGACTCGACGAACAGCACGTGCGGCCGCTGCTGGTCGAGCATGGCCTCCCAGTTGTCCGGGCCGAAGTTCGTCACCAGCCGCCACTCGTACCGCAGGAGCGCCTCGGTCTGCCGGTCCACGATCGCGGCGACCGTCATGTACGGCCGGGCCGTCGGGCCCTTGGGGACCACGAACGACTCGGCGAGCGGCGCGGAGACCTGCGGAGCCTTGGGCTCGGGCGCCGCGGGGGCCGCCTTCACCTCGGGGACGGCGGGGATCTCCGGCTTGAAGTCCGAGCGCTTGGGCGCGGGGCGCTTCCTGACCGGCGCCTTGAGCGTCCTGGCCACCGTGCCGGGCTTCTTGCTGTGGATCGCGTCGCCGAGTTTGCTCCACCGGCTGTCCTGGAGCGAGGCGAGCTTCCAGTTGGCGACCTCGGTCTGGTACTTCTGCTCCGCGAGTTGCTTGGCGAGCTGCGCGTTCTGCCGCTCGACGGTCTTCAGCCGCGCCTCGGCCTCACGCATCTTGGTCAGCGCCTCGGCCTCCGAGCGCGCCACCTCCTCCAGCCGCCGCTGGTAGTCCGTGATCAGCCGGGCCAGCTCCGCCGCGCCGGAGGCCCGCTCCACCGCCTCCGCCAGCGCCTGCCGCAGCGCCGCCGGGTCGCTCCGCTCGGGCTGTCCGGCTGCCGGCTCGCTTACCTCGCTCATAGGGGGTGACTCCGCGGTAGACCTTCAGGACCAGAGTCACAATATTCGCAGAACACCCTGATCGCTCTCAGGCAGAGCCGAGACCTCGTCCACCTCGTCCGCCACATCCCCCCGCGACCGGTGGCCCACGAACCTCGCGACCAGATCGCCACGGACCTTGCGGCCAAACGACCATGACACCAGCGACCAAACGGCCACCGATCACGCGACCATCGCTCCACAAAGGCAGTGTGACCTGGGGAGACGCGACTTTTCGAGGCCCGCGAGCGTAAGGCCCGCTGTCGTCGCTCAGCCGCCCTCGTCAATCGCCCCCGACCACGGCCGGCCGGGCCGGCGTCTCCAGAGGACTCCCACTCGATTCCCACCGGCTTGTTGCCGATCCGAGAGACAGGGGGCTTGCCTTGACTATAACGTCCCTGTTATGACCACGGTCTTCCGCACAGCAGCGGATGCGGGAGAGGTCAGAGATCGAGCGAGCCGTACGGGCCATGCGGCGATGCGTCACGGAAGCGCACACGGCAGACGAGGAGTGATCGACTTGAGCGAGCGCAGGGCATGGTCGGACAAGCGCTCTGAGATCATGAATCGCCCCGGCGCCGGAGCCGCCTACGAGGCCGCTCGCCTCCGCTTCGAACTCGGCGACGCGGTGCGGCGGCGGCGCGAGGAGCTCGGCCTGACGCAGACGGAGCTGGCGGCTCGCGCAGGCCTCAAACAACCCGCGGTGGCCCGCTTCGAGGCCGGCGGCACCATGCCCACGATTCCCATGCTGGAACGCCTCGCCGAAGCCCTCGAGGTACGGCTCAGCGTGCAGTTCCAGCCCTTCCGGGAGGCAAGTTAGCCCAGCACCAAGGACAAGGCCGAGGTCGACGCGGTGCCGGAGAACCGGCAGGGCCGCGTCGTCGGTGTCGAGGTAGGGGTTCGTCCACATGGAGCTCGCCCGCCGACTTGCCGCATGCTCCCGTGGGGCCGCTACCGGCCGGGTCAGCAGTATCGCCTCTCGACGTCCCGCTGGAACTCCTCCAGGGAGACCTTCTCCCGCATGCCGTCTAGAACCTGGCTCGTTTCGGCGAGCTCCCGCGGCACCTGGTCCTGCAGGAAGGACACCTGGAGCTCGAACCCGTCCGTCAACCGAGCCGTGGCGAGGACGTTTGGCGGAATGGGCGTCTTCAACGGCATTTCGAGGGTCTTGAAACCGGTCGCGTCGCCCACTGTTATCTCGCCACCCTGCTCCACTGCGCCGGTCGGCTTCGAGACCTTCCAAATAGGCTTGAGCGTCCGGCGGTCGGCGACGCTGAAAGAGGAGAGTCGCTCGCCGGAGCACAAGGTGACGACGAACCGCAGGCTTCCGTCGGCAGCGCGGCCGATCCCCACCGGTCGTGGCAGGTCGTCGCCGAATCGCGCGACGCACGCTGTCGAGGCGAGCAGACAGATCGACGAGACGAGCAGGGCATAAACGACGCCGCGTCGGCGGGGATCGCGCATTTTACGTTCCAGTCTCCTAGCAGTGATACGTGTTGCCCATCGCATCCGCCTGTCTTTCATAAACGTTCTCACAGGGGTCGGTGGGCTGCGAGAGGTAGTACACGAGGAATGTCGGCCAGAATTTGGTCTGCGAGTAGTAGTAGTTCCACTGGCGCATGTGCTCTGCCTCGTGTGCAATGACGATCGGATTGAGATCGGCCAGATTCCATTTGTTCAGGAACACCGAGCCGACGGTGGTCCCGCCTCGCCCGAAGTGCAGGCCGCTGGTGAGCCCGCCGCAGACGGTGAGACCTGTCCCGCTGTCCTTCTCACACGTGCCGCCCCGGCTCTTCGCCCATTTCTTCACCTCCTTGTTGAACTCCTTCATGCTGATCCACGGAGGCGTGTTCACGAGGAACATGGTGAGTTCCAGCGGAAGTCCCCAGACACTCGCGGCCCTTGCGACGTTGCTTGGGTTACAGGGGCGGGAGTCCGCATTGTCACACATCCACTCCCGCCAGTTGCGCCAGTCCGATGCGATCTTTTCCTTGCATGCCTGCGTGCTGAGCTGGGAGTGGCAGTCCTGCAGGGTCTTCAGCATCTTCTTGTTGGCGCGCCACGCGCCGGCGAGTTCCTTGGCGGACACGTGGTACTTCTTGCCGGGTACGCCCGCGCTTGGCAGCGCCATCATCACCTCGAGCCCCTTCATGTCTCCGGCTTCTACCATCGAGTCCACGGCCAGCGTGAGGTTCTCGTCGTGAGTGAGCCGTGGCGAATAGCCCATCATGTACAGCTCTTGGGCGCGCGCGCTCATCTGATAGAAGGGCACGCCCTCCTCGACGGCCTGTCCGGTGGGCATGTACTTGTACCCGAGCCTCTTGATCGCCTCGTCCGACAGCAGCGGCTGGTTATAGAAGGCGTATCCGGGAGAATTCACATACTGTTCGAACCACCGCGCATGAGAGTCGGTCTCGTGGCAGGTGTCACCGGAGCAGATGAGCCCCGTCCCACAGGAGAAGCCGGACAGGCAGACCTCCACCTGCTGATGTCCCGTGGGATCGACGTAGTTCAGGGGCGAGGCGCCGGCGTAGGTATAGCGGTTGGCCCGCACGGACGGCGCCGGATCCAGGTTCGCCGTGTCTCGGCCGGTGAAGGTGCCGGTGCCGGGCTGGTACCAGCGGGCGTGCATGTTGACCTGACCGGTGTCAGCGTCGGCCCACTCGCCCTGGAAGCCGAGCTGAGGCCGGGTGCCGGTGCTGGTGGCGACCTTGCCGAAGGGGTCGTAGGCGGTGGAGCCGGTCAGACCGGTCGCGCCGGCGGCGAAGGCCGCGACGATGTCACCGTGCCGGTCGGCCACCTGGAACTCGGCCGCGCCGCCACCGATCTTGGCGGACAGGACGTCACCGAAGGCGCCGCGGCTGTACGCCTCCCGCGTCGCCCCGGCTCCGTCCGTGACCGCGACCAGGTCGTTGCTCATGTCGGCGTACACGTACCTGGTCGTGGCGCCGCCCTTGGTGCGGCCGGTCATTCGGTCGAGGGCGTCGTAGGTGTAGTCGGCGTTCCCGTCGCCGACCATCCGGTCGAAGGCGTCGAAGGAGAAGGCCCTGACGGTTCCGTCCTTGGTCGCCGACGCCAGCGTGCCGCGCGGGGTGTAGGTGTAGTCCACACCGGCGCCGGAGGCGAGGCGGTTGCGCTCGTCGTAGGTGAAGGTGTCGTTCCCCGCCCGCGTGCGGTTCCCCGACGCGTCCCACTCATAAGTGGTAGTCGCCGAGGACGGGTCGGTCCAGGAGGTGAGCCGCCCGGCAAAGTCGTAGGTGTAGCTGTTAGCGCCCGCGCCCGTGGTCCCGGAGGTGACCTTGGAGGTCAGGCGGTCCTCCTTGTCGTACCCGTAGGTGATGGACGCGAGATCCGCGCCGCCACCGGTCTTGAGGACGTCGCTGGTGACCCGGTCCAGGGCGTCGTAGCCGTAGGTGCGCTGCGGCCCCCCGTCGCCGTACGTCGCCGAGGTCAGGCGGCCGGCCTTGTCGTAGCCGTAGCCGACCGTCACGCCGGTCAGCGGGTCGACGGTGGTCTTCAGCCGGTCCTTGCCGTCCCAGGTGAAGGTCGTGGCGCCCGCGGCGTCGCCGCGCTGAACCAGGCGGTCGTCGGCGTCGTAGGCGAAGGTCGCCTGGTCCACTCCGCCCTTCGCGGTCTTGAGGATCTGGCCCCGGTCGTTGAGGGTGAAGGCGATGTCACCGGCCGAGACGGCCCGGCCCGCGAGGTCGTAGCCGAAGGTCTTCGGGGCGGTGGGCGCGGCGCCGCCGCCGCTGCCGGCCTGCTGGGCCAGCCGGTTGAGGTTGTCGAAGGTGCTGGTGATGGTGACGCCGCCCGGCTGGAGCCGCCTCACGGGGTTGCCCGCCGCGTCATAGCTCGTGGTCCACGTGCGATCGGCGGCGTTCGGATGCTGGGCCGTGGACGGCTCGATCACCGACTCGACCAGCCCGAGGGCGTTGTAGGTGGTGACGGTGGCGTTGCCTCGCCCGTCGGTGTACCGGGTGCGGGCGCCCACCGCGTCGTACCCGGCGGACGTGGTGATCGAGTCGCTGTCGCTCACCGGTTCCACCATGCGCGTGATCCTGCCGAGCGCGTCGAAGGCGTAGGTGACGGTGCGGCCCTCGGCGTCGGTGCGGCTGATCGGGTCGCCGTCGAGGTCGTAACCGATCGAGCGGGTGCGGACGGTCGCGCCGCCGGCGTCCAGCTCCTTGACCGTGGTGGGGCGTCCGGCCAGGTCGTAGGTGATGCTGTCGGTGTTGCCGAGCGGATCGGTGACCTTGGTCTGGCGTCCCGCCAGGTCGAAGTCGAAGGTGGTCGTGTCGCCCAGCGGGTCGGTCAGCTCCGTGAGCTCACCGGCGGGGTTGACGGTCGCGGCCGTGGTGTCGCCCCCGGGCCGCTTCTCGGTGAGGAGGTTGCCCGCGTCGTCGTAGGTCGAGTACGAGGTCAGCGTGGCCGTGGTGGGCTTGCGCTCGATGACGGTCGAGGTGATCGGGCGGCCCAGGTCGTCGTAGGTCGCCTCCTTGCGCGCACCGGTCGGGTCGGTGACCGACAGCAGCTCGCCATTGAAGGTGTACGTGTAGTCCGTGTGGCCGGGAGTGACGCCGCCGGCGGCGGGCGGCTGGATCACCCGGACCAACCGGTCGAGGGCGTCGTAGGTGTTGGTCGTGACGTTGCCCCGCGGATCGGTGATCGTGGTCAGCCTGCCGGCGGCGTCATAGCCGTACGTGGTGACGGGTGTGATCGCGCTGCCGCCGGGCGGCGTGTACGACGGGGACGCCTGCGAGGTCCGCTGTCCTGCTCGGTCGTACTCGACCGAGCCGGCCCGTCCCTCGGGGTCGACAACGTTGGTCCGTTCTCCGGCGGTGTTGTAGCCGTACCGGACGACGGGCCGCTGGACGGCCGGGGACGCGCCCCCACGCTCGACCGCGACCGGCGGCTGCTTCGTCTCGACGAGCCGGCCGACGGCGTCGTAGCGGTTCAGCGTCGTGTGGTCGAGCCGGTCGGCGCCGGACGCGTTGCCGCGCGGCGAGGTGACCTCGGTGACCAGTCCCCGGTCGTCGTACTTCCAGCTGGTGATCAGGTCGGTCTCGCCGTTCTCGACGATCTGCCTGATCCTGCGGTTGGCGTCGTCGAACTCCGCCCTCGCTCTTTCCGTCCGTGACATGCCCGCCGCGGTCCTCGTCGTGGAGACGACGTTGCCGTTGGCGTCGTACCCGTAGCTGGTCGTACGGGCCAGCCCCGCCGGGTCGAGCGTCTGCGAGGTGAGACGGTTGGCGGCGTCGTAGACGTAGTCGATCCGGGTCTTTCCGCCACCAGTAACCGTCTTGCGGGGATTGCCCGCCCAGTCGTACTCGTACGAGGCGACCACGACGTCCCTCGGCGTCGTGGAGCCGTTGAGACGGGCGTCGTCGGCGATCTTCTGGGACACGAGGTCGTCGTCCCAGTAGGTGTACCGAGTCGTGCGGCCCAACGCGTCGGTCTCCGAGGCCAGCCGGCCTCCGGGGTCGTAGGCGTAGGACGCCAGGACCACATCGGTCGCCGGCTGCGGGGTGACCGGGCTGCCCGTCCAGTTCTTGACGGTGAGCGTCGCCTTCTCGCCGCGCGGGGTGTAGCCGAACTGCAGCAGGGTGCCGGTCGGGCTGGTCACCGAGACCAGCCCGCCGGTGGCGTCGAAGGAGTACTGGGTGGTGCCGCCCTCGGGGCCGGTCATGGTCTTGACCCGGCCGAGGGTGTCGTACGTGTAGGTGGTGACGCGGTCCTGGTCGGACCCGGTGAGGTCGTCCAGCGTGGAGGTGAGGACGTTGCCGTCCGCGTCGTAGGCGGTGCGGACCTCGGCGGTGTGCGTGGCCGAGGTGACCTCGTTGGCGACGCCGGGACCGGTCGCCTTGACGACGCGGCCCATGCCGTCGTAGGCGTAGCTTGTCGTCACATCGTCCGGTTCGGCCGCCGACACGACGGTCTGGCTGGTCTTGCGGCCGAGGGCGTCGTAGCCGAAGCGGGTGACCAGGCCCGCCGCGTCCGTGGTCTCGGCGAGATCGCCGTTGGACCTGTAGCGGTAGGTGGTCTCGGCGCCGTTCGGCTTCTTCTTGCTCTTCAGCAGGCCCGCGGGGACCGTGCCGCCGCCTGCCGCCGTCTCGGTGCCGTCGGTGTAGGCCCAGTGGACGGACCGCCCGGAGGGGAATCCCTCGGTGGCCGGCCCCGTCTGCTTGACCCTGCCGCCGTACTGGTCGTACTCGATCGTGGTGAGGTAGGTGTCGTCGTCCTCGTCCGACGATCTGCGGTCCCGGTATTCGACGACCTGGTCGTTGCGAGGGTCGAACAGGTCGTCGGCGTCGACGTGGTACGCGAGGTACTCCGTGCCGCACGAGCCGCTCGTCCGGCAGGTGGTCCTCGCCAGCAGGTTCCCGCGCGCGTCGTTGGCGAACTGCGAGGCGATGCCGTTGCGGTCGGTGACCTTCGCGACGAAACCGCCGGTGTCGTACTCGTATCTGGCCGTCTTGCCGAGCTGGTCGGTCCAGGAGACGAGGCGGTCGTCACGTGAGGCGTCGTTGACGTACGTCAGGGTGCCGTCGCGCGGGTCGGTGACGGTGATCGTGGCCAGGGACGTCCCGGTGGAGTCCTTGCTGTACGCCGGGGACGACAGCTTCCACAGGCCGCCGTTCGCGTCGGTGTGGGTCAGCAGGCGGCCGCCGTCGGCGGCGTAGGTGTTCACCGCCGCGACCCGGCCCGACGCCTTGATGATCTTTGTGAGCTGGTGCCGGACCTGCCGGGTCCGGTAGTGGTTGAGGATCTGCTCCCGGCGCAGCGGCTTGTTGTAGACGGCGACCTCGTCGATCGAGCCGGCGAAGGGGAAGGCGCGGCTGGAGCTCACCGTGCCCGGCCAACTGGAGGAGCCGAAACCGTACCCGAGCCGGGCGTCCCACTGGCCCAGGTGCGTGATCTGCTGGAAGAGGCTGCCCACTTCCTGGCCGTCCAGGTAGAGGGTCTGGCTGGTCCTGGCGCCCGACAGCGCCACGTGGTGCCAGTTTCCGTCGTTGACGGCCGTGGCGGAGGTGATCGGAGCGACGGTCCCGGTCCACAACTGACCGCGCAGCTTCCCGTCGGTGCCCACGTAGACGGCCGGTGTGTACACGCTGGGCGCGTCGGTGGCGGAGTTCTGGTAGCCGAAGACGGCGCCCGAGCCGGTGGTCTTGAACCACGCCTCGATCGTGGTCTCGCCGCCGAGTCCGTTGATCACGCCGGGCGGCAGGGAGACGTACGCGGAACCGGTCGCGCCCTTGAAGGTCATCGCGGTGTCGGACGAGCCGCCGAGCGGCGCGGGCGCGCCGCCGGTGGCGTCCGCGGTGCTCCCGGCGATCCTTCCGTTGCCGAGACCGGAGATCGAGCTCATCACGTTCGTGATCGCACTGCCGATCCCGGTGGTGGTCTCGTTCAGCCGCCAGTACCCCACGGGTTTGGCGTCGATGACGGCGCTGCGGTACTGGGAGGGGTCGCCGTACTCGTAGCGGACGCAGGCGCCGCCGGACGACGGCGGGCAGACCTTGACGAGGTGGTCCCCGTCATAGGCATAGGTCCAGGTGATGGGAGCGCCGTCCACCGGGTCGCCGGCCACGGCGGTCACATGAGCGCCGCTCCAGGTGAAGGTCAGCGAGCGCCCGCCCGCCCCGGTGACCTTGGCCAGCTTCCCGTCCGTGCCGTACTGCAGGGTCTGCGTGCGGCCCCGGCTGTCGGTGACCTTGACCAGCCGTCCCGCGGAGTCGAACCAGTAGGAGGTGGACTCCTTGTCCATCAGCCGCCAGCCGTTCCCGCTCTGCGTGGCCAGGGTGGCGTAGGTGCCCGCCGGAGACGCGTAGGTGCCGTCGCCCTTGGCCGCGAACCGCCACTGCCGCCCGTCGGGATAGGTGATCAGCACGGTGGACCTGAGCGGCTCGTTCTCCAGCCGGGTGTCCCAGCGCGTGGTCCAGCCCGCTCCGAACGCCCCGTCGGTGCGAGGATCGAGGCTGTTGTAGGTGCGCACCACCGACAGCGGCGGCCCCACCGCGGCGACCGTGAGGTCGGTCTCGGTGTGGGTGTAGTTGCCGGTCACGTGGTTGAACTCGCGGCCGTCCGTGCCCGCGGCGAGCAGGGCGTTGATCGAGTCCTGCTCCGGGACCGCGGTGAAGCTGCGCCAGGACGACGTCGCCGTCGCCGCGCTGGTCGCCGCCTGCGCGTACCACCAGTAGGTCTTGCCCCACTTGAGCTTGCCGGACGGGACGGTCCACGCGCCCTTGACCCAGGTCGACGACTCGCACCAGGTCCAGTCGTCTTTGGGGCCCGCGCAGACCTGGTACCAGTACGACGTAGCCGCCTCGCCGGGCGCCTGCGCATACGCGGACAGGGCCGGCGTGAGCGAACCGGCCTGCGTGTTGTCGGCGGGGGTGAACTGCTGGAAGGTCACGGTGTCCAGCGGCATGGACGTCACCCGCGCGGTCTGCCAGTCCGACCACGCGGAGTAGGCCGCGCCGTCGTTGGCCCGGGCCCGGTACTGGATCGTCTGCCCGTCCGACAGTTTCCCCGCGGGGACGGCCACCGTCGCCTTACCACCGGCGGCGACCCCGCTGGCGGTGCCGCTCCACACCAGGGAACTGCCCACCTGCACCTGGAACTCCCCGCTGAGGCTGCCGCCGTCCGCGTCCGACAGCACGGCCGACAGCACCGGCGTCAGCGAGGTCACCACCCCGCCGGTCTCCGCCGTCACCGTGGGAGCGATCTGCGGGGCCGCCACCGTGGGCGCGGTGTTCGGCGGCTGGTAGGTGAGGGTCAGGACGGGTTTGTTGGACGATTCGGTGGACGCGAAGGTCCGCGTCTGGCTGCTCGTCCCCTCCGGGCCGGTGAGCCGCACTCCGTAGTTGCCGGACGTGCCGGAGACCCATCCCGCCGCCATCGTGGTGACATCCCACTTCATCGCCCTGGGACTGGAACTGCCGCACGATCCCGAGGACGGAGAGACGTTCGTGCCCGAGATCGCCGATCGGTCGGCCGACGGCTGGTTGTACCAGGCGATACTCGACGACCACGATGACGTCACCCTGGAGGCCGTCGTGGAAACGCTGCTGCACGCGTTGGAGCTGGAGTTCCACAGCTTCATCTCGGCGGCCGTCACCGTGGCGCCCGCGGGTACGGACGACAGATTGAAACGCAGAAACGCCCGGTCCCGCACATAGCTGGTGGGAATTTCATACGTGTTGGCGCTCGTCCCGACCCACAGCGAGGAGGAGGAGGGATGACCGGACCCGAGCTGGTAGCTGCCGTCCTGGTATTCGGTGGTCTCCACGTACGTGTCCGTGCTGACGGGAGCGGTGATCTGCGTGGTCAGCGTCCCGTTGCTGTTGGCGTAGGTCCGGGAGTTCTCGGTGGTCGCGCCCTCCAGCAGGACCTGGGACTTGGTGCGCCGTGCCGCCGCCAGCGCCGCCACGACCTCCGTCTTGTCCGCGTCCCGCGCCGCCCCTGCGGCCGGGGCCGGCGACGGTCTCAGCGCCGCGGGCAACGGCGGAGGAGAGGCGAGCCCGCCCTCGGCCGGCTCGCCGGACGTCTTGTGCCGCTGCTCGACCGGCAGGCTGCCCTTCGGACGCTCAGCCGTCTTCCGAGCCGGCAGGCCCCCCACCCGCGTGGCGGCGCTGTCGACCAGGTGCGGCAGACCGCCGGCCGTCCCCGTCAACTGCTGTGGAGCCTCGCCATTCGGCAGATCGACCGAGACGAGGGGCGGACCACTCCGCGCAGCAGCCGACGCGATACCGGCGGAAATGAAATTCGGTAACAACGCCACCTGAATCGCCACGGCGATCCGGACAAACAGGCGCGCGAAATCGCGCCCAAGACGGCTGCGCCGCATGGCTCGTCACACTCCAGAGGCAATCGCGCGGACGGGGGTGGAAACGCCCTCTCTCGGCGACACCTTCGTCACGTTCAGAGCGCGGTGGAGCAGTCCCGCAAAACAGCATTAACCGGCAAAGGTCGGCAAACCTTCAAAAACGTATAACAGCGCCAAGTTAGCGATCAAGGGGTGATCATCTACATTTCATCTATATATACACTCACATGCGGAATATCACCCTCTGTTATCTTTCGATTGTCACGCCCTCACGTCGGCGCGAAACCGGCGCCTGTTGGCGGGGTATTAAAGGAAGCCCATTTCGTTCGTCCGGCCGATGCCGGGCGGCCACCGCTCCCGCCCGCGGCCGTGACGGACTCCGGTCCCCCGGCCGGCCCGAGGTCCGTAGACTCGGCTGGGGTTCAAGGGAGGGCAAACCGTGCGCAAGGGTGAGTGGCCGCGATTCCAGGCCAGGCCGTACGTCTGCGGGGCCGTCGGGCCCTTCGAGCAGGCCAAGCTCGACCTGCTGGCGCGGTCGGGGCCCGCCGTGCAGGGCGTGCACAGCGCCCCGGAGGCCGCGCTGCTCGCCTCGGCTTCCCTGGCACCGTACGCCACGGGCGAGCGGACGACCGCGTACGCATGGAGCGACCGGCGGCCGGAGACCGGGGGCGAGCCCCGGGCGAACGCGTGGCTGCGGGTCGCGGAGACGTACGAGACCCCGGGCCTGGTGGACGAGCCGGACACCGTGAGCCTGCACACGGGCGGTCTCGGCCTGGTCGACGTCTACTACCTGCAGGACGGGGAGGCCGTCTACTTCTCCTCGCTCATCGAGCCGCTCCTCGCGCTGGCCCGGCGGCCGTACGAGGTGAACTGGGAGGCGTGGGCGGCGATCCTCCGGCTGACCTACCCACTGCTGGAGGACACGCCGTACCGCCAGATCCGGCGCCTGCCCGGGGCGACCGCGCTGAGCTGGTCACGCCGCGCGCGCAGGCTGCGCGTCGACCGGCGGACCCCGCGCTGGGTGCGGGAGGAGCCGGTGGACCGGGGCGTCACCGGCGGCGACCTGGTCGCACTGCTGCACGACGCGCTCAAGCCGTACGAGCGGGTGCTGGTGCCGGTGAGCGGCGGGTACGACTCGCGGCTGCTGGCCAGCGTGGCGGTGGCCAGGAAGATGGACGTCGAGTCGTGGACCACGAGCCCGGACGACGGGCTGGACAACGACATCGACTTCGCCCGCTACATCACCCGTGAGCTGGGGATCCCGCACCGGATCATGCCGCAGGACCCGGCCGCCTATCCGCAGGAGGCGCTGTGGGCGGCGCGCCGCCTGGAGTTCCTCACCAGCCACCACGCGTGGTACTCCCCCTTCGCCCGGGAGGTCCACGGCGCGGGCCGGGCACTGGTGGACGGTCTCGCGGGCGGCCCGCTGATGAAGAACTTCCTGATCACGGCGGACGCCGTCGGCGCGGGCACCGGCGCGTCGCGCCAGGATGCGCTGCTGAAGGCGCTGGCGACCGGCGACGCCCACGTCCCCGTGCTCGGCGAGGCCGCCGCCGCGTGGATGGACGACCGGGTCCGCACGGCGTTCACCCGGGCGACCTCCATGCTGCACGGGCACCGGGCCGAGCTGCCGTTGAGCGTGCTGCACACCCGGACCGTGCGCGGTATCGCCCGGTCGCCGGTCAACCTCGTCGGCCCCGAGGCGACCCCGGTCTTCCCGTTCCTGCACCCGGAGTTCTTCGACGCGGCGCTGTCGGTGCCGGTCGCCCGCAAGGAGGGCGGGAAGTTCTACCGGGAGGTCCTGCGGGCCGCCAACCCCAGGGTGGCCGCGCTGCCCTCGACCAACACCCCGCTGCTGCCGAACCGCCGGGTGCCGCTGCGCTCGAACGGGCCGGTCGCCCGCGAGTGGAACCACCGGATGCTGGTCAGGGCCGCGGAGATCCCCGGGCTGATGTCGCGCCCGATGCTTGATGCGATCGCCGGCGGGCCGGACGCGCTGACCGCCTTCGGATCGTGGAACTCGCGGTTCTGGCTGCGCGCCCTGGTGGCGTTCGGGGCGTGGCTGAGCGACTACGAGGACGTGCTCGGCGACCTCACCCCGCCCTGGACGGCTCCGTCCGGCGGGTAGCCCGCGCCGCACACCCGCACCCGCACCCCGCCCCGCCCCGGCCGGCGCCGTCCGGCGGGTAGCCCGCACCGTCCGGCTGCGCGCCTGTGCGGTAGCTGTACGTGATCAGTTGGAAACAGGTAAAAACTGCATGTCAGACCCCTGTCAGCCTTTTCGGTCAGGACACCTTGAGTGGTATTTTTGGTCAACTAGAGCCAAACATCACGGCGTGAGCTTCAAAGCTCGGGTGTGACCTGACCACGCGCCCCCTCTTATCTCAAGCGAGAACCAGATGAACGCTGCTGCGCCCTGCCCTGACCCCGCCTCGGGGCCATTCGGGGCCTCACCCGGAGATCTCCCGGAGATCACCGATTTCACCTCGCAGGACCCCCGCTGGTACAAGCGCGCGGTCTTCTACGAGGTACTGGTCCGCGGATTCAAGGACTCCAACGGCGACGGCACCGGCGACCTGCGCGGGCTGATCGACAAGCTCGACTACCTCCAGTGGCTCGGGGTCGACTGCCTCTGGCTGCTGCCGCTCTACGAGTCCCCACTCAAGGACGGCGGCTACGACATCTCGGACTACCTCAAGATCCTTCCGGAGTTCGGCGACCTCGGCGACTTCGTGAAGCTGATCGAGGCGGCCCACGAGCGCGGCCTGCGGGTCATCACCGACCTGGTCATGAACCACACCAGCGACCAGCACCCGTGGTTCCAGGCCTCCCGGCAGGATCCGGACGGCCCGTACGGAGACTTCTACGTCTGGTCGGACGACCCGAACAAATACTCCGGCGTCCCGATCGTCTTCGTGGGCAGCGAGGAGTCGAACTGGACGTTCGACCCCGTGCGCAAGCAGTACTACTGGCACCGGTTCTTCCACCACCAGCCCGACCTGAACTATGACAACCCGGACGTCCAGGACGCGATGATGGAGGTCATCCGCTTCTGGCTCGACCTGGGCGTCGACGGCTTCCGGCTGGACGCGGTGCCCTACCTGTTCGAGCGCGAGGGCACCTCCTGCGCCGGGCTGCCCGAGACCCACGACTACCTCAGGAAGATCCGCGCCGAGGTGGACCGGATCTACCCCGACCGGGTGCTGCTCGCCGAGGCCAACGGCTGGCCCGAGGACGTGGTCGAGTACTTCGGCGACCCCACCGTGGGCGGCGACGAGTGCCACATGGCCTTCCACTTCCCGCTGATGCCACGCATCTTCATGGCCGTGCGCCGGCAGAGCCGCGAGCCGATCTCCGAGATCATGTCGCGCACGCCGAAGCTGCCGGAAAGCGCCCAGTGGGGCATCTTCCTCCGCAACCACGACGAGCTGACGCTCGAGACCGTGACGGAGGAAGAGCGCGACTACATGCACGCCGAGTACGCCAAGGACCCGCGCATGCGCGCCTACCTCGGCATCCGGCGGCGTCTGGCCCCACTGCTGGAGAACGACAGGGACCAGATCGAGCTGTTCACGGCGCTGCTGCTCAGCATGCCGGGCTCTCCGGTCATGTACTACGGCGACGAGATCGGCATGGGCGACAACATCTGGCTGGAGGACCGCGACGCGGTTCGCACGCCGATGCAGTGGACCCCGGACCGCAACGCCGGGTTCTCCGACGCCGACCCCGGCCGGCTCTACCTGCCGGTGGTCATGGACCCCGTGTACGGCTACCAGGCCGTGAACGTCGAGGCCCAGGTCAAGAGCGAGTCGTCGCTGCTGCACTTCACCCGGCGGATGCTGCAGATCAGGCGGGAGCACCCGATCTTCGGCACCGGCGACTACACCGAGCTGTGGTCGCCGAACCCGAGCGTGCTGGCCTTCCTGCGGGAGGAGGGCGACGACGTGGTCCTGTGCGTCAACAACCTGTCGCGCTTCGCCCAGCCGGTCGAGCTCGACCTGCGGCGCTTCACCGGGATCACGCCGGTCGAGTGCCGCGGCGGCGTCTCCTTCCCGGTGGTCGGCGACCTGCCCTACCTGCTCACACTGCCGGGCTACGGCTTCTACTGGCTGTCCCTGCGCAGGTCGCCGGACGCCTGACGGGCTCCGCGAAGGGCGCCCCCTGCTGAAGTTCCCTCCAGCAGGGGGCTCTTCTCAGCAGGAGGGGCCCCTCAGCGGGCGGTGACGGGCACCTGTGCCCGCGCCGCCCGCCGGGCCGGGATCAGCGCCACCAGCAGGGCCGCCCCGATCGCGCTCACGAGGGTCGCGGCCAGCATGCCCGGCGTCGGGGCCTGGCCGATGCCCGCGCCGACGCCACTGCCGCGGCCCTCCAGGTCGATCAGCCACCGGGAGCAGGACGCCCCCGCCGCCGCTCCCAGCACGACCCCCACCGCGGCGGGCAGGCCGGTGGCGGTGACCAGCGTCGCCATCACCTGGCGGGGAGTCAGGCCCATCGCCTTGAGCACGGCCAGGTCGAGGACGTGGTCGCGCAGCCCGAGCGCGCTGGCCGTCAGCAGGCTGGCCAGCCCGATCAGGGCCAGCACGGCGACCAGGGCGACGATGATCACCCGGATGACCGCCAGCCGGTCGGCCGGGTTCACGGCCTGGGCCACCTCGAGTCCCTGCCCCTGCAGCCGGGCGCGCACCTGTGCCGCGTCGGCGCCGGGCCGCAGCACCAGGGCGTAGAACTGGGGCGGCAACGCGTCCTTGGCCGCCAGGCTGTCCACCCCGAACGACAGCACCTCACCGTCCTGCTCCGGCTCGACCACCCGGCCCACGATCCGCACGATCAGCGGGGTGCCCCCGATCGTCACGCGGACCCGGTCGCCGATCCGTACGCCGAGGAGATCGAGCAGGCCCTGCCCGGCGATGGCCTCGCCCCGGTCGGCGAACATCCGGCCCTCCACCACCGGGAAGGGGTACGGGTCGGAGGACAGGCCGAGCGCCCTGGTCCGCACGGTCCTCGTCTGCCAGGGGACGAGCGCGTCGAGTTCGGCTCCCGGGTAGGCCGCCACCACGTCCGGATCGGCCATCGCGCGCTGGCGCGCCTCCTCGGCGGTCAGCTCGCCCGGCCGCAGGGACAGGGCCGCCGCCTGGCCCACCCTCTCCGGGTGGCGGCTGAAGTCGTCCAGGGTCGCCCAGCAGCCGAGCCCGATCGCGATCATCATCATCGGGATGGCGACGCCGCATACCGTGAGCGCGGCCGGCGTCCTGCGGGTGAAGGCGTCCCTGGCGCCGAGGACGAGCGCGGGCGGCAGCCGTACGAGCAGGGCGACCCTGGCCAGCCGGGACAGGTGCCCGCGCGGCGGCGCCGCGGGGGCGGCCGGAATCGGCGGGGTGCGCCCGCCGCGCCAGGCCGGGATCAGGACCGCGACCAGCACCGTCAGCGACGTCCCCGCGATGATCGCCGCGAGAGGGCCGGCCGACAGCGGCACGACGACCGTCTCCCCCATGGCGTACGCCGTGATCAGGCGGGCGGCGACGGCGCCGGCGGCGATGCCGAGCAACCCGAGCGTGCCGTGCTCGGCGACGAGCATCCGGACCACCTGACCCCGGGTGAACCCGAGCGACTTGAGCGTGGCGATGTCGCGCAGCTGGATCAGCACCCGGCCCCCGGCGGCGTTGGCGAGCGCGAGCGCGGCGGCGACCAGGCCCGCGCCGCCGAACAGCGCGAGCAGCAGGCCGAGCAGCCGGTTGTCCAGCTCCATCGAGGCCCGCACCTCGCGCCAGGTCGTCACCCGCTGAACCTGGTTGCGCAACGTGAAGACGGCCCTCTGGACGACGAGGTCGGTGGTGGCGGCATCGGCCAGCCGCAGCCCGGTCACGGTCTCGGTGCGGCCGGGCGCGGGCTCGACGACGTTGAGCGTCTGCGCGAGCGTCCAGGCCAGACCCGGGGTCCACTCCGGGTAGAAGCCCTGGTCGCCGCTCTCGGCCAGTCCGGCGACGGTCAGCGTGTGGGTCGCGCCGTTGAGTCCGGTGACGGTGAACGGGCTGCCCGGCCGCAGGCCGAGGGCCCGGGCGAACGACCGCTCGACGACCACGCCGTTCGGGGTGCGCACGTCGAGCCAGCGGCCCTCGCGCAGGAGCGGGCGGGCCACCGCGGGGAAGGCCGCCGGCGTCTCCTGCAGGGTGATCGGCACCCGCCGGCCACGGGTGACCAGCGTGGCGGGCGCGCTGCGGTATGGCCCGGCGACGTCGGTCACGCCGTTCAGTCCGCGCAGCGCGGACACGTCGGGGACGTCCTTGCTGTGGATCCAGATGTGCGCGCTGTTGCTGCGCGCGAACAGGCCGCGCCAGGGGTTGGTGCCGTCCTCCAGCAGCGTGGCCGCGACGATCAGAGCGGTGACGATCCCCGCCACAGCGAGGACCGTGAGCGCGGCCTGCCCCCGGCGCGCCCGCAGGTCCGCGCGGATCCACCGCAGCTCCGCGGTCCTCACCGTCACCACCCCACCTCCCCGCCGTGATCCGTGACCTGCGGGACAACATGGCGTGATCTTGCGATAGGTCGCAGCGAGGGGGCGTGACCCGCGACGGAGCAGTTCATGATCTTGCAGTTTTCCGCGAGCCGGAGGCGGCGCGCACGGTGATCACGCAGACCGTCCGGGAGTTCGGGTGATTCCTGGCGGTGCACCGGGTCAGCTCCGGAGTTCGACGACGTCCCCCGCCGCTCCCGAGGGGCGCCGGCGCGACTTCGGGATGGCGCCGTCGTCGACGATCTGACCGTCGAGCAGGCTGACGACGCGGTCGGCCATGCTCGCCACCCGGGCGTCGTGGGTGACCAGCACGATCGTCTGGCCCTGCCCGTGCACCTTGCCGAGCAGGCGGAGCACGTCACGGGTGTTGCGGCTGTCGAGGTTGCCGGTCGGCTCGTCGGCCAGCAGCAGCCGGGGCTGGTTGGCGAGCGCGCGGGCCAGCGCGACCCGCTGCTGCTCGCCACCGCTGAGCTGCGCCGGCGACGCCTCGGCGCGGTCGGCGAGGCCGAGCTCGCCGAGGAGGTACTCGCGCCGTTCCCTGGCCTGCCGGGGCGGAACGCCGCCCAGCAGGGCGGGGAGCTCGACGTTGTCGGCCACGGTCATGTTGGCGACCAGGTTGAAGAACTGGAAGACGAAGCCGATCTTCTCGCGGCGGAGCACCGCCCAGCCGCTCTCCGAGAGCGTGTCCGCCCGCTTGCCGTCCAGCCAGATCTCGCCGCTGGTACGCGTGTCCAGGCCGCCGAGCATGTGGACCAGCGTGGACTTGCCTGACCCCGACGGGCCCATGATGGCGACGAACTCCCCGGCCTCGACCGTCAGGTCGACCCCGCGTACGGCCGGCACGGGCAGCCCGCCGGTCTGGTAGATCTTGACCAGGTTCACCGCCCGGACGACGGGAGCACCGGCGCTCATGCCACCCCCTCGCCTTGCGGCTCGGGGGCGCGTCGTGCCGGAGGCGCGCAGTTGACCGCGTCGCGCAGCGCACTGTGCTTACCGATTCGCTCGCTCCGCTCACTCATGGCAGGTCCTCCTGGCAGCGCTCGAGCCAGTCGAGGTCGGCCTGGAGGTGGAGCATGGCCCCCTCGATGAGCAGCAACGCGACGCGGTTGGCCGGGTCGGTGCGCTCGGCCAGCTCGCGGAGGTCTCTCATGAGCGCAAGGTAGTGCCGTCGCTGCCGGTTCACCAAAGCCATGCGGTCGGACAACCCGGTCATCGGGGCCAGCACGAGCTTCATGAAGAACTCGTCGCGCACGCGGGGGCCCTCGGTGGGCTCCTCCACCCAGGTCTCCAGCGCCTCCCGGCCGGTGGCGGTGATGTAGTAGACCTTCTTGTTCGGCCGGTTGGCCTGCTCGACGTCGACCGAGCGGACGAAGCCGTCCTTCTCCAGCCGGCCCAGGGTGACGTAGATCTGTCCGATGTTGGGTGACGGGTAGGCGCCGCCGAAGATCGTTTCCAGTGCCTGTTTCAGCTCGTATCCGTGGGCAGGTTCCTTCGCAAGGAGCGCCAGCAGCGACTGCCGCACGCGCCCACCCCCCAAGCCGTATCGAGCAGTTATCGGAGCGTTACGGGCTGATCCGTTGACGCTCACATTATCGCTATGCATAACATGCATGCACCTACCTAACACGTATGTAACCGGCTTTTCATACGGAGGCCACATGGTTCGCCGAGCCGTCGTCGTCCTGGTCACCTTCCTGGTGGCCGGGTGTGCGGGGCTCGCCGACACCGGCACCGAGTCCGCTGTGGGCAGCGACGGCACCGGGCCGATCACACTGGCGATCGGCAGGGACACCACCGCGTACCTTCGCCCGCTGCTGGACCGGTGGAACCAGGCACACCCGGACGAGCCGGTGTCGCTGCTCGAACTGCCCGAGGCGGCCGACGAGCAGCGCGCCCAGATGGTGGCCAACCTGCAGGCGCACAACGACGTCTACGACGTGCTCGCGCTCGACGTGATGTGGACGGCGGAGTTCGCCGACGCCGGCTGGATCGCGCCGCTCGACCGCAGCCTGTTCCCCCTGGACAAGCTGCTCAAGGGAGTCGCGGACACCGCCATCTACCGCGACAGGCTGTGGGCGGCGCCCTACACCAGCAACGCCGGCCTGCTCTACTACCGGTCGGACATCCTGAAGAAGGAGCACCTTAAGCCGCCCAGGACCTGGGCGGAGCTGCGCGAGCAGGCCACGCGCCTGAGCGCGAAGTATCACATCGGGGGATACGCCGGACAGTTCCTGCCGTACGAGGGACTGACCGTCAACTTCGCCGAGGCCGTCCAGTCGGCGGGCGGGTCGATCCTCAGCCCGGACGCCCGCACGGTCACGATGGACCTCGGCAGCGCGCGGGCCGCGCTCGGCTTCCTGGTCGGCGGCGTCAAGGAGGGGTGGATCCCCCGCGAGGCGCTGACGTACAAGGAGGAGGAGTCCCGGCTCGCCTTCCAGGAGGGGCGGCTGCTGTTCGCCCGCAACTGGCCCCACGCGTACGGACCCGCCGCCCATTCGAAGCTGGCCGGGAAGTTCTCGGTGGCCCGGCTGCCCGGCCTGAACGGGCCCGGGTCCAGCTCGCTGGGCGGCTACAACCTCGCCATCAGCGCCTTCTCCAAGCGGCAGAAGTCGGCTCTCGACTTCATCCGCTACTTCACCGGGCGGGACAACGAGCGGCTCGTGCTCACCGAGGGCTCGTTCCCCCCGGTGTGGGCGGACCTGTACGACGACCCGGAGCTCATCGAACGGTTCCCGTACCTGCCCGCGCTCAAGGAGGCCATCGTGTCGGCCCGGCCCAGGCCGGTCACCGCCGACTACAACCAGGTCAGCCTGCTGATCTCCAGCGCCGTCACCGGCGCGCTCACCCTTGCCAAACCCGTAGACGAGACCGTCGCCGACCTCAAACAGGGGCTCGGCGAGGTCATCCAGCCCGGAGGATAGATATGCGCAAACTCCCCCCGATCATGGTCGCGTGCCTCGCTCTCGCCGCCGCCGCCGCGTGCGGCAGCGACTCCGGCACCGGCTCGGGCAGCGAGCCCGCGGCCCAGGGCAGCGCCTCGGCCGCCGCCGGCGCCAAGCCGCTGGAGGGCGAGAAGATCGAGATCGCCGCGAAGTGGACCGGCGACGAGCAGGCCAACTTCGAGAAGGTGCTCAAGGCGTTCGAGGAGAAGACCGGCGCCAAGGTCACCTACGCCTCCACCGGTGAGGACACCGGCGCCTACCTCGGCCCCCGCATCCAGGGTGGCAACCCTCCGGACGTCGCCATCCTGCCGCAGCCGGGCCTGGTGCAGCAGTACGCCGACGAGAACGCGCTCAAGCCACTGTCCGCCGAGGTGCAGGCGCAGATCGACCAGAACTACACGCCGTACTGGAAGGAGCTCGGCTCCGCCAAGGGCCAGGTGTACGGCGTGCTCGTCAAGGCGGCGCACAAGTCGCTCGTCTGGTACCGCCAGTCGGCCTTCGACGACGCCGGGGCCCAGCCCGCGGCCACCTGGGACGATCTGATCAAGAACGCCCAGACGCTGTCGGACTCCGGCGTCGCGCCGTTCGCGCTGTGCGGCGCCTCCGGCTGGACGCTGACCGACCTGTTCGAGAACGTCTACCTCTCCACCGCGGGCCCGGAGAACTACGACAAGCTCGCCAAGCACGAGATCCCCTGGACCGACGCCACGGTCAAGACGGCCCTGGAGAAGATGGCGCAGATCTTCGGCAAGAAGGAGTTCATGCTCGGCGGCTCGTCCGGCGCGCTGCAGACCGACTTCCCGACCTGCGTCACCCAGGTGTACGGCCAGAAGAAGGCCGCGATGGTCATCGAGGCCGACTTCGTCGCCGCCTCCGTCGGCCAGTCGGGTGCGAAGGTCGGCGAAGAGGCGAAGGTCATGCCCTTCCCGAAGGCGGGCGACACCGAGCCGGTCGTCCTCGGCGGTGACGTCGGGGTGGCGATGAAGGACTCGAAGGGTGCGCAGGCGCTGCTGGAGTACCTGGCCTCCAAGGAGGGCGGCGAGGTCTGGGCCAAGCAGCCGGGCTACCTGTCCCCCAACCGCAACGTCTCGCCCGACAACTACCCCGACGACCTGACCAAGCAGCTCGCTCAGACGATCATCTCTGCCGGTGAGTCGGTGCGGTACGACATGTCCGACCTGGCGCCCAGCGCCTTCGGTGGCACCGACGGCAAGGGCGAGTGGAAGGACCTGCAGGACTTCCTCCGCAACCCCTCCGACGTGAAGGGCGCGCAGGAGAAGCTCGAGGCGGACGCCGCCAAGGCCTTCAAGTAAAGGAAGGACGGCCGTGACCGAACGGTTGGACGGCCCGCAGGCCGCCGGCGGCGGCGACTCCGCCGCCGGGGCCTCCTCCGGCCCGCGCGATACCCCTGCAGATCCTTCCCCCGCCCCCTCGGGCTCCTCGGACTCCCCCGGCTCCTCGGACTCCTCGGACTCCTCCGGTTCGCCGGACCCGGAGACCGCCACCGCGGACCCCGTGGCCGCCGCGGACGAGCCGCCCGCGGGTCCGGCGGCGGCCGGGTACCCGACGGCGGCCCCGCCCGGCGCGGTCGCGCCGGCGGGCGCGGCTGAGGCGCCCGTACGGCTCGGCCCGTCGCCGAGGCTGGCGGTGCTGTTCCTGTTGCCCGCGGTGCTGCTGCTCGCCGCGTGGGTGATCTACCCGGTCATCTACTCGATCTGGCGCAGCCTCTTCGACGCCACCGGCGACCGCTTCGTCGGACTGGGCAACTACCTGTCGATCTTCACCGACTCCGCGACGCTCACCACGATCAGGAACAACATCATCTGGGTCGTGGTGGCCCCGATCGTCGTCACCGCGCTCGGCCTGATCTTCGCGGTGCTGACCGAGCGCATCCGCTGGTCCACGGCGTTCAAGCTCGTGCTGTTCATGCCGATGGCCGTCTCCCTGCTCGCCGCCGGTGTCATCTTCCGCCTCGTCTACGAGCAGGACCCCGACAAGGGCGTCGCCAACGCCATCATCACCACCGTCCACGACACGTTCTCCTCCAGCGCCGGATACCCCGGCGCCCGGCCGCGGGAGAACGACCAGGCGCCCGCCGTCGTGCAGGGCGGCGCGGTGGTGACCCGGCAGCAGGCGCAGCCGGGCACGCCGGTGCTGATCCCGCTCGTCGGCCTCAGCCAGGACGTGGTGAAGGACGCCGCGCCCGCCAAGGCCGCCCCGGCCGGCGGTGGCGACGGCCTCAGCGGCACGGTCTGGCTCGACGTGGTCCGCGGTGGCGGTGGCACGCTCAACCAGATCGACCCGCAGGAGAAGGGCCTGGCCGGCATCACGGTCGAGGCGGTCTCCGGCGGCGCGGTCAAGGCGACGACCGAGACGGCCGCGGACGGCACGTTCCGCTTCTCCGGCCTCCCGGCCGGCTCCTACGTCGTACGGCTGCCGCAGGACAACTTCACGGCGCCGTTCAACGGCCTGACCTGGCTCGGCCCGTCGCTGATCACCCCTGCGATCATCGGCGCGTACATCTGGGTGTGGGCCGGGTTCGCGATGGTGCTGATCGCGGCCGGGCTGTCGGCGATCCCCCGCGACGCCCTGGAGGCGGCCCGGATCGACGGCGCGACCGAGTGGCAGGTCTTCCGCCGGATCACCGTGCCGCTGCTGTCGCCGGTGCTGCTCGTCGTCTTCGTCACCATGATCATCAACGTGCTCAAGGTCTTCGACCTGGTGTTCATCATCGCCCCCGGGTCCGTGCAGCCGAACGCCAACGTGATCGCGCTGGAGATGTGGCGCGTCTCGTTCGGCGGCGGAGGCAACCAGGGCATGGGTAGCGCGTTGTCCATCTTCCTGCTCGTCCTGGTGGTGCCGTTCATGATCTTCAACATCCGCCGGTTCAGGAGGGACGAGGGATGACGACCCTGGCCGAACCCCGGCACGCGCAGCCGGTCGCCCGCGGCCTGATCACGCGGGTGACCGACCGCCTCGGCAGCGGCGTGGTGCAGGTCTTCATGATCCTGGTCGCGCTGTTCTGGCTGCTCCCGACCCTGGGCCTGCTGATCGTTTCGCTGCGCGGCGAGACCGAGAACAACTCCTCCGGCTGGTGGACGCTGTTCACCAAGCCGGCGCAGATCACGTTCGAGAACTACTCGAACCTCCTCGCGTCGGGCTTCAGCTCCTCGTTCTGGAACACGGTGCTGATCACGGTGCCCGCGACGCTGCTGGTGATCGGCATCGCGGCCATGGCGGGGTACGCGTTCGCCTGGATCGAGTTCCCCGGCAGGGACACGGTGTTCCTCGTGGTCATCGCCCTGCTGGTCGTCCCGGTGCAGATCGCGCTGATCCCCATCGCCAAGCTGTACGGGTTCCTCGGGATCTTCGGCTCGATCCTCGGGGTCGTGCTGTTCCACGTGGCGTTCGGCCTGCCGTTCGCCATCTTCCTGCTGCGCAACTTCTTCGTGGGCATCCCGCGCGAGCTGCTCGAGGCGGCGCGGATGGACGGCGCGCCGGAGTGGCGGATCTTCGCCACCGTGGTGTTCCCGCTGGCCAAGCCCGCGATCGCGTCGCTCGGCATCTTCCAGTTCCTATGGGTGTGGAACGACCTGCTCGTCGCGCTGGTGTTCGCCGACACCGACAACCAGCCGATGACGAAGGCACTGCAATCCCAAATGCGACAGTTCGGCACGAACGTGGACATCCTCGCGCCGGGCGCGTTCCTGTCGCTCATCATCCCGCTGGTGCTGTTCTTCGCCTTCCAGCGGTATTTCGTGCAGGGCCTGCTCGCGGGCTCGGTCAAGTGACCCGGCCGGAGGCCCCGGAAGTCCCGGGGTCTCCGGCATCACCGCGGTCGCCAAGGGAAATGTCCCGTATGTGGCGAACCGTGCCGAGAGGGCGTCGGATGCCCGCTTCACGGGGGTAAGCGGGCATCCGATCTTTCCCCCGCCGGGCCGTACGGGGACGGAAAAGCCGATAGAGTGCGCGGACATGTCAGGACGTCCGTTGCACGAACTCGTGGAAGCCGGATGGGCCGAGGCCCTCGCACCCGTGGCCGGGCGCATCGCCGCCATGGGCGACTTCCTCAGGCAGGAGATCGCGGAAGGCCGCCAGTACCTCCCGGCGGGCGAGAACGTGCTCCGCGCGTTCAAGCAGCCGCTGAACGAGGTCCGGGTGCTGATCGTCGGTCAGGACCCCTACCCCACCCCCGGTCACCCTGTCGGCCTGAGCTTCTCCGTGGCCCCGGACGTACGGCCGCTGCCGGGGAGCCTGGTCAACATCTTCAAGGAGTACATGGCCGACCTCGGCCACCCCGCGCCGTCGAACGGCGACCTCACCCCGTGGACCGAGCAGGGAGTGCTCCTGCTCAACAGGGTGCTCACGGTGATGCCGGGCAAGCCCGCCTCCCACCGGGGCAAGGGGTGGGAAGAGGTGACCGAGCAGGCCATCAAGGCGCTGGTCGCGCGGGGCGGGCCGCTCGTGGCGATCCTGTGGGGCCGTGACGCCCGCAACCTGCGCCCCATGCTGGGGGAGGTGCCGTGCATCGAGTCGGCCCACCCCAGCCCGTTGTCCGCGCGCAGCGGATTCTTCGGCTCCCGTCCGTTCAGCCGGGCCAACGCCCTGCTGGAGCAGCGGGGCGGGGCGCCGGTCGAGTGGAAACTGCCATAACGGCTTGCCGATAGGATCACCACCATGAGCGATGGAACGGACACCGGTCGCTATCTGCGGCTCACCGTCGACCTGGTGGTCGAGGTCCTCGATGTCGACGCGCTGCAGGCGGCGGCGCTCGCCGAGATCCGCGACCCCCAGGCCGAACTGGACGACGCCGAGCGGCAGGAGCAGATCGAGCTGGTCAACTCCGACAAGACGGGCGCGGCGGCCCTGCAGTGGCTGATCGAACCCGACCACGTGCTCGGCCTCGTCGAACACGTCACCGAGATCGAGCCGCGTGAGGCGATGCTCGGCGTCGAGCCGTCGGAGGGGGTCCTGGAGGACGAGGACGACCACGACCACGACCACGACGAACCGGGCCACATCCACTGAGGCCTGTGTACGAGAGAGGGCGTCGGACCGGCCGACGGGCCGGGCCGGCGCGCCCTGATCGAGCGGATGACCGCCCCTCCTCGCGGGACGTCCTGTTCGTGCCGCCGCCGCTGCGACCGGGCGGCACACTCCCCTGAGACGGCGAACGCCCGCGCCGGACCCGAGGGGATGATGCCGGCCATGGTGATCCGGCAGACTGCCGTCACATGACGCCCCCGCTCCCGTCGACGACCTCATAGCCGCCTACCTCGAGGCGATCGACGCCGAAGCCGGCGGCCTCGTCGAGGGGCTGTATCTGGAGGGGTCCGTGACCTTGGGCGACTTCCGCCCGAACACCAGCGACGTCGACTTCGTGGCCGTCACCGCCGCGCCGTCCCCGCCTTCGCCGACGAGGTCATGCCGTACCGCCGCGGACGCGACCCGGAACAGGCCGACCGCTTCGCCGACGTCCTCTCTGAGCCGCCGGCCTCCGGGGCTCAGACCACCTGAAGAGGGTGGTGGGGGCCGGCCGGCGGCTCGACACGGATCGGGTCGCCCGGCCGGACCTCGCCACCCGCGAGGACGACGCCCATGATCCCGGCCTTGCGCACCAGGGTGCCCTCCTCGTCCCGGTCCAGCACCGCCTTCAGCAGCCCGTCCTGGAAACCGTCGATCTGGAGGCAGGGGTTGCGAAGGCCGGTCACCTCGACGACGGCCGTCTCCCCGAGGTGCAACCGGGTCCCGGTGGACAGCGCGAGCAGATCGACGCCCCTGGTGGTGACGTTCTCCCCCATGTCCCCCGCCCGTACGGCGAAGCCCGCCTCACGCAGCTCGTCGTGCAACTCCGCGTGGATGAGGTGCACCTGGCGCAGATTCGGCTGACTGGGATCGCGGGCGACCCGCGACCGGTGCTTCACGGTCACCCCGGCGTGGGCGTCCCCCTCGACGCCCAGGCCGGTCAGCAGCCGGATCGACTCCAGCGGCGTCTTGCTGAAAGTGTGGGTCGCGCTACGGCTGACCGCCGTCACCCTGCTCGTCATGTCCCCTCCTCGTGGGCGGATGGCTCCATTCCGCGCACGAGGGCGAGGAGACGGTCAAGCAGATATTCGTCATCCGGGGCCTGCTCGCTCACCCACGCGATCGCGTTGACCAGGGTGAGGAGGTCGGCGATCCCGATGTCGCCGGGCACCGCGCCGTCCCGTTGCGCGCGTTCGAGCAGGGCGGCGCCGGTGGCGCGGATCCGCTCCTGGCAGGCCGCGAGCGCCGCGTCGGCGTGCGGCGCGGGCGGCACGGCCAGTCGCGCGGCGACCAGGCCTCGCATCGCGGTCGCGTGCACCGCCACGGCCCGCAGCCAGGTGCGCAGCGCCTCCGCCGGCGACTCGTGGCCGAGCAGGTCGCGTCCCTTCTCGCACAGCGCCGCCACGTCGTCCCCGATGATCGCCACGAGCAGGGCCCCGAGGGTGGGGAAATGGCGGTACAGCGTGCCCGCGCCCACCCCCGCGCTCTGCGCGATCTTGTTGAGCGACGCCTGGGCTCCGTGCTCGGCGAAGGCGGCTCTGGCGGCGCGTAGCACGCGTTCGCGGTTGTCCCGCGCGTCGGCCCGCATCCGCCGGCTCCCGGGAGCATCGGCCGATGAGCCCGCGTCGCCGGGCTCCGCCTGCCGCCCACGGGCCCTGGCGCTTTCGGTCGTCACGTCACCCTCACATTGCCATCCGGAGAGGTTCTCCGTATTCTAGCCGCACCCTAACCGGAGAGGCTCTCCGCTTGAGGGCCGGAAGGAGCCGTTCGATGAGGATCGGTGTTCTCGTGGGCGAGGTACGGGGAGCCGCGACGGCCGAGGAGTTCACCGGCCAGGTACGGGCGGCGGCGGAGGCCGGTTTCGCCACCGCCTGGTCCGCGCAGGCACTTGGCTGGGACGCGCTGACCGCGCTGGCCGTGACAGGTGCACAGGTGCCGGGCATCGCGCTGGGTTCTTCGGTGGTTCCCGTGCCCGCACGTCATCCGCTGGTGCTGGCGAGCCAGGCCCTGAGCGTCCAGGCGGCGACCGGCAACCGGCTCACGCTCGGCATCGGCGCGGGGATCGCGATGATGACGCGGACGATGTTCGGGCTGCCCGCCGATCGGCCCGTCGCCCGGATGCGCGAGTACCTGTCGGTGCTCCGTCCCCTACTCAGGGGCGAGCAGGTGAGCCATCGGGGCGAGACGTTCACAGCGGAGGGCACGGTGCACGTTCCCGGCGCCGCGCCGCCGCCCGTGCTGCTGGCCGCCCTCGGCCCCGCCATGCTGCGCCTGGCGGGCGAGCACGCGGACGGTGTGGTGACCTGGATGACCGGCCCCCGCACCCTGGCCGGCCACATCGTCCCGACGGTCACGCGGGCGGCCCACGCCGCCGGGCGCCCCTCCCCCCGCGTCGTCGCCGGGCTGATCGTCTGCGTGACGGACGACGAAGCGGGCACCCGGCGGCGGATCGCCGGAGAGTTCGGCCTGGCGGGCCAGGTGCCCGAATATCGGGCCGTGCTCGACCGGGAGGGCGCGGACGGCCCGGAGGACGTTGTGATCGTCGGCGACGAGCGCGCGGTTGCCGACCAGATCCGGCGGGTCGCCGAGGCAGGCGTCACCGAGTTCGCCGCATCGCCGTACGGGGACCCCCGGGAGCAGGAGCGCACCCTCGCGGTGCTCGGCGGCCTCGCCCGGTCGGCCGGCTACGCGTTCTGAGAACCGGCCGCTCGGACCTGCGCGCGGGCCGACCGAAGGCGGAACCGCACCGGCCGACCGAAGGTGCGAAATGCACGGCCAAGACGCGAACCGCCCGGCCCGCCCGCAAGCACACCTCCACCGGCCTACCGAAGGTGCGAAATGCGCGGGTTGACCAAGACGCGAACCGCCCGGCCCGACCGAAGGCGCACCCCCGCCGGCGACTCTGCGGAGCCGGGCGGGACCGGTCAGGAGCCGAGGACCTCCTCGCGCCGCCGGGCGAGAGACTCCTGCTGACGGGCCAGCTCACCGCAGCGGTCGGAGATCTGGTTGACCATCGCCGCGACCCACTCGGCGACCTCGCGCACCGCCTCCGCCGTACGGGCGATCCGCTGATGCTTGATCGCATCGGTGATGATGTTGTCGAAGAAGACGTCGGCGAACCAGCGGGTGTCCACCTTCGGCAGCTGGGGCGCCGCGCTGACGCCGATGTCGGCCAGCTCGCGGGAGAACCGGTCGAGCGCCCCCTGCGCGTGCCAGGCCGCCTCGTCGGCCTGACGCAGGTGCCCGTGCTCGACCATGTCGGCGAAGCCCCCGCCGCTGCTGAACATGTCCCAGGTCGAGGCGCCGCGAGCGCTGCCCAGATGCCGCAGGACGTAGCCGACCGCCTGACCCGCGGCGGCCCCGGCCTGCTGCGCCTCCTGGTGCTCGCGCAGGTCGGCGCTCACGTTCGCCAGCCGTGCGGCGATGTCGGCGAGCTCCCGGCCGCGCGGATCGCCCGACTCGACCAGCATCCGCTCCTTACGGGCGAGCAACGCCTCCAGCTCGTGGTGCGGGTTGCCGAGCTCCGCGAGTGCCTGGTCAGTGGTGCGCAGGTCGCCGGTGAGCCACTCCAGGCGGGTCCGCTGGCCGGTGACCCGCTGGCGGGCCGCCGCCGCCTCGGCCCGTTCCCGCGCCAGGCGCTCCTCCTTGCCCCCGGTCAGCCCCGCCAGAAAGGCGGTGAAACCGCCCTGCTCCAGCTTGACGACGTCGCGGTCCTCCTTGGCGAGCTGCCGCTCCAGGTCCGCGAGCACGCCACGGACCTCCTCGATTTGAGTCAGGAGAGTGGCACGCTGCCGGGTGAGCTGGTCCCGGCGCCTGGCGCGCTCCCGCGCGTCCCGGATCTCGTCGTCGATAGCACCGAAAAGGGTCACACTTCACAGACGTCTGATAGATACCCAAACGTTCCCTCTCAGGTCAGCGGCCCGCCGCATCACCGGCCCACCCGCCCGGGGTGGCGCGACGCCCGCGCCGAGGCATCCTCCCGGCGCCCGCGGGGTCACGCGACCAGCAGGCCGGGCGTGTGGCGGGGGTTTCCGTCGTGACCGCCCGGCAGCCGGAGTTTGAGGCAGGAGCGGGCGGCGGCGTCCGGCGTGAGGCGTGCGCGCAGGAGTCCGCCCGCCTCGTGCGGCATGCCGGGCAGGGACCCGAACTCGGCGCCGGCGATGCGACCGCTGTCCCGGGACAGCATGCTCGTCCCCGCCACCTCAGGCCGCTCGCGCGGCCCCTCCGATATGCCGGGCAGGGACCCGAACTCGGCGCCCGGGATGCGAACGGGAGCGGTCTCCAGGTCCGCTTCGCCGGACAGCACGGCGTACTCCGTCCCGGCAACCCGGAGGCGGCGGGCGACGCCCCGGCAGGGCGACCGGAGGCCGGTGGACAGCCAGGCGAAGTGGCCCGCGAGCAGCGCCTCGGCCACGGTGCGCAGAACGGTCACCGAGCACAGGCTGTGCGCGCAGGCGAGGCCGGCCAGCGTGATCTCCGGCAGCCCGAAGCGCCGCAGGCCGCGCGAGGTCGTGACGAGGCACGAGCAGCCGCCGTCCACATCGGCCCCGACGTCACCGGCCCGAGCCCCGGCACGAGCGGCAGCGCCGCGGGCGCAGGCGGGTTCCTCGTCGGCGCACGACACCCTCCAGCCCAGCCAGTCATCGCCGAGGTGGAAGTCCCGCCGCTCCCCCGGGCAGTCCGCGCAGTGGTAGACGGCCGCCCCGGTGAGCGGGTCGTACAACGCGCCGTGGTAGGCCTCCGCGATCCCGCGCGCGGCCGCCCGGGCGACCTGGGCGGCCTCGGGTTGTTCCTCGACCGGGGCGGTACTCGTCACCACCACGTGATGACGGGCCCGTCGCACCCGTTTCAGGTCCTCGGCGCTCAGATCCATCCGCCGCCATGGGGACCGCGTCGACCGGAAGGCCTCCAGCGTCAGCCGGGGCGTGCCGAGCGCGTCCCTGGCGGCGCGCCGGTGGGACGGCCCCATCCGCCAGGGGACGATCGACGAGAGATCGGTCGGCGTCCGGTCCGTGACGACGACGAAGACCGACGAGGTCTGAGCGGGCACGGGATAGGTGATTCGCATGGCTTCTCCTCCGCGACGTGCTGCACGTACAACCGCCGGAGCGGCCGCGGGAAGTGCCGCAGGAGCAGCCGGCCCCGCACCCACCGCTCCTCGCACTGCCGCAGGGCCACAGCCTGCGCGAATCCCCAGCCGCCCGCGCCTACCGAACACCGCTCTGTGGAACGGCGGACGGACAAGACAGGCGAATCCGCGCGTCACGCCGCCGCGATCCACAGGCCAGGCCGGTTACGACACCCCGGCCTGCCCGCCTTCGCCGAGGATGAGGAGCCGATGCGACTCCAGCAGCCCTTCCGGCAGGTCGTCCGGCGTGAACCACCGCGCCTCCAGGATCTCCCTGGGGTCGATCTTCATCGTGCCGCCGGCGAACTCGGCCTCGTACGCCACCTCGACCCGCAGCCGGAAGCCGCTCCTGAGCCGCACGAGCCCGCCGACGCGCACCTCCAGACCGGTCTCCTCCCGCACCTCACGGACGACCGTGTCCTGGAAGGTCTCCCCCTTGATCGCGGAGCCGGTGGGCAGCCCCCACTGCCGGCCTTCCGGCCACAACCGATGCCGCAGCAGCAGCACCCGCCCGTCCCCGTCGCGGACGATACCGGTGACACCGACCATGAACTTCGCCTGCGAGATCCACAGCAGCCGCCACTGCACCGAGCCGCCGATGCTCCGCCACAGCCGGGCGACCAGATCGTTCACGCGACTCCCCTCGTCCACAGCGATCACGGCAGCGAGAAGGACATCATCACAGCTCCCGCTGCCCGGCGGACACCGGCGACCGTCCTACTGCCCCCCGCCTTCGCTCCATGTCATGTCGATCCGGCGCCCGATGACCTCGTATCCGGCGCGGAGGAACGCCCGGGCCATCGGGACGTTCCCGACGTCGGTGGCCGCGCGGATGCGCGGGACGCCCTGCCCGGCGAGGATCCGCGTCCCCTCGGCCAGCAGGTCGTCGATGTAGCCGTTGCCGCGGTGAGCGGGCACGACCCCGATGTACGCGATCACCGGGTTGTACTCGTTACGCGCCGGAATGACGAATCCCACCGGTTCGCCCTCGGGTGACGTGGCGATCCGCCACCATTCCCGTGGGCTTCGGTAGTGGGCGAGCTCGTCGTCGTAGTGCTCGGCAGCGGCCCGCTCGGCGGGCATGCGGGCGAGGTCGGCGCGGCTGTGGGCGTCGAGCGTGCCGTCGAGGACGAGGGTCATCAGGGCGACCATTTCCTCCCTGCCGGCCACGGGCCGGAAATCCAGCCGCCCGTTCTGCGCCGCGATGGGAGCGCCAGGCCGCCACTCCAGCCGCAGCCGTTCGACGAGCGGCCGGGCACCGGCCCGCTCCAGCACGGCCATACGGTTCTCGACGGCGCGCCTCGTCTCCGCGTCGTCACGCCACCGCGGTGGGATGAACGCGTTGTATTCCGGCGGGCGTACCCCTTCGGGCAGCACCGCGGCGCTCGCGGTCTCGAACAACCGGAGCCCGGCGTCGAGGCTCGCCGGTCCGGGCGCGGCGTCGTCGAGGTCGAGGATGTCCAGCAATGCCGGTGGCTCGCCCGCGCGCGGGGCCCACCAGGCCAGCCTGGCGACGAGGCGGTCGCCGCGCAGTGCCATCCACATCCACTCGGGCCGCCGGCGGCCGGAGGCCAGGTCGTCGTCCAGCTCGTCGTTCAGCACGTACGGCAGGCGGCAGAACAGGTCGAGTTCCGCACGCCCCGTGACAGGGCGCATGATCAAACTATCGGGGTTCACGGCGCTTCCTCAGGTGAGGCGTGCCCGCTCGCGCCCAGGGGTCAGCGTCCGGCCGTACCCCCGGAAGGAACCGGCACGACATTCTCGGTACACATCGGCTCGTCCCCTCCTCTCCTCGTCAAGGTGTCCGCCTGTTCTATCGGATGTGCCGCCCGGCGGGCCAATCGTTTTCCGTCCCGGACCCGGAAGGCCAGTGGGTCTCGGGGGAATCGTCCGAGTCGTCCCAGACCGCCTCGCGCCGCCGGCGACGCTCAGCCGGCTCCTTCCCGGAGCGCTGCCGGGGTGCCGCCAGCGCGGCCAGCGCGGTGGTCACGGGGACGGCCGCGATGAGTCCCAGCGTGCCGACGACGCTGCGGATGATCTCCTGCGCGAGCACGGGGTTGCGCAGCACGTCCGCGAGCGGCTGGTCGCCGACGCTGAACAGCAACAGCAGGGGCAGCGCGGCCCCGGCGTACGCGAGGACGATCGTGTTGATCACCGAGGCGATGTGGGCCCGGCCGACGCGGGCGGTGGCCCGGTAGAGACGCCCGAAGTCGTAACCGGGGTTGGCCGCCGCCAGTTCCCGCACGGTGGCCGCCTGGGTCACGGTGACGTCGTCGAGGACGCCGAGCGCGCCGATGATGATCCCCGCGAGCAGCAGGCCCTGCCCGTTGATCCGGTAGTTGCCGTTGAGCAGGAACGAGCTGTCGTCGGTGACCCCCGTGAGGTACGCGACGTCGATGGCGAAGGCGGACAGCAGACCGGTGAGGGCGAGGCTGACCAGCGTGCCCAGCACCGCCATCGACGTCGTGATCGTGAAGCCGTGGGTGAGGTACAGGACCGCCAGCATGATCGCGGCGGAGCCGGTGATCGCGACCAGGGTCGGCGGCTCGCCGGCGAGGATCGCGGGGACGACGAAGGTCAGCAGCAGGACGAAGGTCACGGCCAGCCCCATCAGCGCCGTCAGCCCGCGCCAGCGCCCGAAGGCGACGACCGCCAGGGCGAACGCGGCGACGAACAGCCACAGCGGAGAGGACCGGTCGTGGTCCGACAGCAGATACTCCGGTGCGTCGAGCGCGCCGTCCGGCACATGGACCAGCACCACGTCCTCGCCGACCGCGAACCGCTGCGCACCGGGACCGGTGGGAAGATCGGTGGTCACGCTCCGGCCCTCGTCGGGCCCGCTGGTGATCCTGACCCGGACGTCCCCGCAGGAGCCGGAGTCCGCCGCTGCGGCCGTACCGGCCGCCTGCTCGCCCGGTACGGCGGGGCAGGGCTTGGCCACGATGCCGGTGACCGTCCCGTCGACCTGCCGCAGCGAGGGCGAGGCCGGGCCGTCCAGCCGGCCGTGGCCCGGCCACAGCCATATCAGGGCGGCCACCGTCGCCAGGGCGACGGGGACGATGACGGCCAGCGTGGCCACCACGGTCCGGCGTGAGACAGGCGCGGGCGGGGCGGTCGGAGCGGTCGTGCCGTGAATGTGATTGGCGCCCATCTGGACGTACGTCTCCTCGCATCGGGTCGTGCCGCACCGATGGTAAAGGTCCGCCGGGAACGGCGAGGCCGCCCGGCACCGGCCGGGCGGCCTCTACGTCCACCGGATCAGGCCGCGGTGACGGACTCGCGGGGGTCAGCCGCAGTTGCCCCACTTCAGGCGGCCACCGCTGGCGATCTCCCCGTCGACGCGCGTGTCGGCGATCGTGCCGTAGTACTTCACGCACTTGTCCCTGGCGTTCAGCTTCACCGGGCCGGCGTAGTACTTGTACTTCTTCGTGTGGTCGATCTTCTCGGCCGTCCTCGTGCCGGACAGCCGCACCATGAGCTGGGCGGTGGCCCTGGTGGGCGTGCCGACGTACTTCGACTTGATCGTGACGACGCAGTTCTGGGCCGTCCTGCGGTTGTAGAGCAGGTAGACGTGCCCGAAGACCTCTCCCGACCGGGTCTTCACGGCTCGGGTGCCGTCACTGACCCGGCCGAAACCGGAGCCGCACACCCCTTCCGGGGTGTAACCGGCGGAGATCGCGTATGCCGGGTTGGCGACGAGTCCTCCGACGGCCAGCGCCGCTGCGACGACGACCGTACTCGCGGACCTGCGCATACGTTGTCCTTTCCCAACCGCCGCCCTCCGTCCGGGCGGCGTCCAGGCGATCATCCTTGCGGATCATCAACCAGGAGATGACCGAAACAGTCAAATTGGGCAAGGCGAATCATGCCGGGCGCCACTCGGCGCCGGCTGAATCGAAACCCGCCGTCGTCCCCAGGAGGGCCCGACGACGCAAGCTTCACCTGGTCGCCCGCCACGGGTCCGGCCGCTGAAACATTCAGCCCGCTCCGCCGTCATCGGCCGCTGAAGAGGTGAACGGCAGGAGTCGTCCGCCGACGCCTTGACCTTGGCCATGGCGGCCGTTGACTCTCCCTCTGGCGGCGCACGACCGGCGGGATCACGCCGCTCCCGCATCTGGAGCCGAACTGACGGAGGTCTTCGCGGCTGCTCCTGTTGGCGCACACATGACGGAGGTCCAATGCGTGGCATACGAAGAACCGGTCATCGCCAGGCGGCGCAGCGCGCACAGGTCCGCAGCGGAAGCCCGGCGTACGGCTCGCGCATGCGCACGGTCGTCGCGTGCTCCGTGGCGGCCCTGACCGGACTGATCGGCGCTGTGACCCACCAGGCGGCGGCCGGGGCGTCCGCCGCCGCCTGCCGGGTGGACTACGCCGTCACGTCGCAGTGGCCCGGCGGGTTCACCGCCGCCGTCTCCGTGACGAACCTCGGCGACCCCGTCTCCGGCTGGACGCTGGCATGGTCCTTCTCCGCGGGTCAGAGGGTTACTCAGGCGTGGAGCGCCACCGTCACGCAGAACGGGGCCCAGGTCGCCGCGGCCGATACCGGATACAACGCGACCCTCGCCACCGGCGGCTCCGCCGCCTTCGGCTTCAACGGCTCCTGGAACGACTCCGCCAACCCCGTGCCCTCCTCCTTCACGCTGAACGGCACCGCCTGCACAGGCTCGGCGACCTCCACGCCGAGCCCCTCCGGCAGCCCCTCCGCGAGCCGGACACCGAGCCCCACGCCCACTCCGACCCCGCGCGGCGGCGACGGCAGCCCGCCCGACCCCGACATCACCTATGTCGGGCGGTGGGACACCGCTTCGAGCACCGGGTACGTGCCGAACTGGGCGGGCGCCTATCTCGCGACCGCGTTCACCGGGACCACGGTGAAGATCAAACAGCGGGACGCCGTCAACATGTACGTCAGCATCGACGGGGGCGCCGACGTGTTCTACGCCGGCGTCAAGGGCACCGTGAACCTGACCCCGGCCCCGCTGCCCGCCGGCACCCACACGCTGCGCGTGTCCTACCGCTCAGGGGACACGATCTTCCAAGGGCTGGTGCTCGACCCGGGGGCGACCACCGTGGACCCGCCCCCCTCCACCAAGCTCATCGAGTTCGTCGGCGACTCCATCACCGCCGGATACCTCGATTCGAAGCTCGCGCTGTCGGCGTACGGCTGGGTGCTGGGCGAGAGACTGCACGTCCGGCACACCCAGATCGCCCGCGCCGGCTACTGCCTCGTCGCGCAGGAGGGGTGCGCCGGGCAGAGCACTCAGTATTTCAAGCTCGGCAGCACCGGCACCGCGGACTGGGACTTCTCCCGCTACCGCGCCGACGCCGTCGTGATCAACCTCGGCACCAACGACATCGGCCACCACGTCACCGGCTCCACCTTCCAGTCGGCCTACACCACCTTCCTGCGCGCCATCCGAGCGAAGTACCCGAATGCGGCCCTGTTCGCGATGGAGACGTTCAAGCAGCGCTACGTCGCCGAGACCAAGGCGGCGGTGGCGGCGCGCAACGCCTCCGGCGACGCCAACGTCTACTACATCGACACCGAGGGCTGGCTGACCACCGGCATCGACTACGCCGACGGCGACGGGCACCCCAACGATGCCGGGCATATCAAGATCGCCAACCGCCTCGCCCCCATCATCGCGCCCAAGATCGGTGTCCCCGTCCCCTAGCGGAGGCTGTCCGTGCCGTACCCCACCAGAGGGCTGCTTCGCTCCCTGCTCGCCTGCACACTGGCCGCGGTTCTCACCGCGATCTCGATCGCGACCCCTCCCTCCGGGCACGCCGCCACCGGCGACGGCTCGCCGACCGATCCCAACATCTCCTTCACCGGGCGGTGGGACACCAGCGACCCCACCGCCTACACCCCGCACTGGGCCGGCGCCTACTTCACCACCGGCTTCACCGGCACCACCGTCAAGCTCAAGCAGCGCAACACCATCGACCTGTACGCCAGCGTCGACGGAGGGCCCTACATCTCCTACACGAACGTCAGCGGCACGGTGAACCTGACCCCGACACCGCTGAAGGCCGGCACCCACACCCTGCGCGTGTCCTACCGAGTCGTGGCAGGGTCGTACCACGGTGACGCCGTCTTCCGGGGGCTCGTCCTCGACCCCGGCGCCGGTACCGTCGCCCCGCCGGTTCCGCGCGAGCTCATCGAGTTCGTCGGCGACTCGATCACCGTGGGAACGACGACTTCGAAGAACGCGCTCACCGCGTACGGCTGGCTCATCGGGGAGCGGTTGGGCGCGCGGCACACCCAGATCGCCCAGGGCGGCGCCTGCCTGGTCGCCACCGCCGACGGCTGCGTCGGCCTGGAGAAGCAGTTCGTCAAGCTCGACGCCAACACGTCCACCCCCGACTGGGACTTCTCCCGCTACACCGCCGACGCCGTCGTGATCAACCTGGGTACCAACGACTCCGGCCATGGGGTTCACACGCCGGAATTCCAGACCTCCTACACCAACCTGCTCCGCCAGGTGCGGGCGAAATACCCCAAGGCAGCCATCTTCGCGCTTGAGACCTTCAGCAAGCGATTCGCCGCCCAGACGCAGGCGGCGGTCACGGCCCTCAACGACGGCGGCGACGCCAACGTGTACTACGTCAACACCGAGGGATGGCTGACCAGCGCGGACCTCAGCGACTCCGTGCATCCCAACGACGCCGGTCACCAAGTGATCGCCGATCGCCTGACCCCGATCATCTCCGCCAAGCTCGGCGGGTCCCCCTCGCCGTCGCCACGTCCCACTCCCACTCCCACGCCGACACCGACACCGACACCGCCTGCGACAGGAAGCTGCGCGGTGACCTACAGCGTCACCAACCAGTGGCCGGGTGGTTTCCAGGGCGATGTGACGATCGGCAACACCGGCGGCACGGCGGTCAACGGCTGGAGGCTGACCTGGTCCTTCCCCAGCGGGCAGCAGATCAGCCAGATATGGAACGGCGCCTACAGTCAAAGCGGCAGCACCGTGACCGTGAGCGACGCCGGGTGGAACGCCGCCATCCCGGCCGGTGGCACGGCGGCGTTCGGATTCATCGCCGGCCAGTCCGGAACGAACGGCAGGCCGACCGCCTTCGCCCTCAACGGCACACCCTGCGCCGTGCGCTGACCGCGACCAGCCCGGGGCCGGAGCGGCGCCCGGTCAGGGAGTCGGCGAAGAGGGCAGTCAGCGTGGCTCAGTCACCATGGACGGCAGATTCCGCGTCGCGCGGAGGATTCGGGACGACCGGCATCAGCGGAGCCTCGGCGACGAGTACGGTCCGCGTCACGGTCAGCCGCGAGAAAGACCTGCTCGTCGTGGACGTCCACGACCCCTGTCCCACGCTTCCGCGGCTACGCCGCGCCGGCACGCTCGACGCGCATGGCCGGGGGCTCGCGATCATCCAGGCCTTCTCCCACCACTGGGGCTGGGCCCTCACCCCGTACGGCAAGTCCGTCTGGTTCCAGCTCCTCGCCTGGCCGGAGTGAGGGTGGGCGGCGGATTGTCGTTCCTGAATCAGGTGAGGGCCGTCACGAGGTCATCGGGGGCGCCTTCCTGGCGGAGCCGCGATAGGTCTCGGGGTCGTACCGGCGCTCGCTGTCGTCCAGCTTGGCGTTGGCGGCCTCCGCGAGGTCGACGCCCAGCACGTCGGCCAGCCTGACCAGGTACACCATGACGTCTCCGATCTCGGCGCGGACCCTGCGCAGGGCGTCCTCGTCGAGGTTCCGCGACTCCTCGGCCGTCAGCCACTGGAACTCGGCGACGAGCTCCCCCGCCTCACCGGCGAGGGCCATCGCCAGGTTCTTGGGCGTGTGGAACCTCTCCCAGTCCCGCACGCGTACGAACTCGCGCAACCGGGCCGTCAGGTGCTCCAGTTCACCGCTCACTGCAACCGACCCTACTCGGCCGGTCCCACCGCGCCGTGGGTGAGACCGTCCGCCATCAGCCTGACCAGGTCCTCTCCGAGCGCCGCCGCCTCGCGAAGGGCCGTCCGGAACTCGGCCAGGCGCCGGAACGCCTCGCCGTACCGGCGTTGCTCCTCCATCGGCAGCAGCGGCACCTCCGCACGCCGTACGTCCACCCGGTAGCGCGACGACATGGAGCTGTAATGACGCACGTTGATGGACGCGCAGAGGAAACCGGCGAGGAAGTCCGGGTCGAGCGCCTCGGGGTCGGGCCGTAACAGCGACAGGTACGGGCCGAGCAGCGCGTCGCCCTTCGCCAGCACCCGCGCGACCGGGATGGTCACGACCTGGGGCACCACGACGTCGCCGGGCCGCGTGACGATCCGCTTCGCCCCGGCGTGCTCGGGGGTTCCCGTCGCGGACCGGCCTTCGAGCACGTCCTCGACGGTGAGCACCGGCGCCTCCCGCGGGGGTTCCTCCCCCGGCCGGGCCGGCGTCTGTTGTTCCAGGACGAGCATGCCGCGCCGCACCAGCTCGGGCAGCGGGACCGGGGCGAACTCCTCCGACGGCGGCCTCCCCGCCGCGGGCATCAGCCCGGCGACGGTCCCGAGCAGCCCGGTGAGCCGGGAGCGGGCTGCGGCGATCCGCTCCGGCGACAGGTCGTCGGCCGCCGTGGACAGGTAGCGGGCGGGGGTGAGGTCCACGTCCTCGTCGAGCAGGTCGACGAGCGGGACCGACCTGCTGACTCCCGGTTCGTCCAGCTCGCGCCCCACACCGAACTCCCGCCAGGCCTCGACGGCCACCCGGGCGTAGTCGTCCGGCCTGCCGGAGGTGTCGACCATCAGCACGTGGCTCGGCGTGCCGCCCTCGGCCGGCTGGCACAGGATCCACAGCGTCAACCCGACCGCCACGTTGGGCACGGTGCCCTGCGGGAGCGTGATGACCGCGCGCAACGCGCCGCGCCGCAGCAACTGCGACCTGATTCGCCGGCCCGACCTGCGGCTGGCCACCGCCGGGGGCATGAGGAGCACGGCCACGCCTCCGGGCGCCAGGTGCGCGAGCACGTGCTGCACCCAGGCCAGCTCGGGCTCCACGCGCGGCGGCAGGCCGTACTCCCACCGGGGATCGGCCGTCAGCTCCTCGTATCCCCAGTTGCGGTCGTTGAACGGCGGGTTGCACACCACCGCGTCGACGAACTCGCCGGGGAAGGCGTCCGCGCGCAGCGAGTCTCCCGCCCTGATCCGCGCGTTGTCGCAACGCAGCGCGAGCCGTACGGCGGTAAGCCGGGCGGCCACGGGATCGACGTCCTGGCCGAGCAGCCGGGCCCCGGGCGAGCGCTCCAGCGCGCGGCCGAGGATGCGGCCAGAACCGCAGGCCGGGTCGAGCAGTGAGCCGAACCCGTCGCCCACGAGGTCGAGCGTGAGCGAGACGATCTCGGCGGGGGTGGAGTAGACGCGCCTGGTGTGCACCTCGAAGTACCGCTCGCGCAGGAACTCGAAGGTGTCGCGGGCGCCGCGCTCGGCGGCCAGCCGGGCGATCGAGCGGACCAACGGCACCCGGGTCACCGGAACGGTCTCGGGAAACGCCTCCGCACCGGCGGTCTTCGCGCACGTCGCGCGCACCCGGGCCGGGAGGTCCCGCGCGACCGTCCCGTCGTCGGCGGCCGACAGCCCGTCCCAGTCGTCCGCCTCGTGCTGCACGTACACGAGGAAGGCCCCGAGGTCGGCGATCAGATCGGCGAGGTCGTCGTCGTCGACGGTCGCGCGCAGGTCCTGCCAGAGCCACTCGTCCGCGGCGAGTTCCCTGTCCTCGGCGTGGCCGCGCAGCCACTCCCGGATCTCCGCGAAGGAGAACACCGGGCTGGTGGACGTGCCCCCCACGGGCTCGGGGAAGTCGTCGTGCCGGCGCCGCCAGTTGCTGACCGCCGCGCGTCCCACGCCGGCCAGGCGGGCGATGTCCGCCGCGGTGACCTGTACGTCTCGCCGCACGCCGCTCCGCCTTCCCAGTTGTCCGATCAGACCGGACCATATCCGATGCACCGGACACGGGCAACGTCCCGGCAAGGACTGGTTGATTCGGTCAACACATGCTCTAATGGACGCCAGGAGTCGTCATGGAAGGGAGCAAAGGATCGTGAGCACCCCCACCACGCGCCTCAGGTCGCTGCGCCGCGGGCGCGCGATCCATCTCCTCGACATCGAGAATTTGACCGGGACCGCGCTCCCGACGACTCACGACGTACAGCGGGTCATGCACGCCTACCAGCGGACGGTGCCGGTCGGGCCGCTGGACCAGTTCATCGTGGCGGTCAACCACAACGCGCTCGTCTCCGTGGGGATCGCGCTGCGCGGGGTGCAGTTGCTGGCCCGCTCGGGACGGGACGGCGCCGATCAGGCCCTCGACGAGGCGGCCCGTACGGCGCGGGTGGACCTGCGGTTCGAGCGGGCGGTGATCGGGTCGGGCGACGGCTACTTCGCCGACCTGGCCCTCTGGCTGGCGGGCTGCGGCCTGCACGTCACCGTCGTCGCCCAGCGCGCCTGCCTGAGCTGGCGGCTCTACACCGCGGTCCCCGACACCGTCACCTTCGAGCTGCCCGTCCCCCAGGCCGCTTGAAGCCGGAGCGGCGTGGGCACGATGAGGGCGTGATCGACTATTTAGTGATCGGGGCCGGGTCGGCCGGATGCGTCCTGGCCAACCGGCTGTCGGAGGATCCGGCCGTCCGCGTGCTGCTGGTCGAGGCGGGCGGCGCCGACCGCCACCCGCTCTACCACGTGCCCAAGGGCTTCGGAAAACTCTTCGACGATCCGCGGAAGGTCTGGCACTACCGGACGCAGCCGTTCGGTCCCGACGGCCAGGCCGAGATATGGCCGCGCGGCCGGGTTCTCGGCGGGTCGAGCTCCATCAACGGCATGGTGTACAACCGCGGCCACCGCGCCGACTACGACGAACTCGTACGGCTCGGCAACCCCGGCTGGGGCTGGGAGACCATGCTGCCGGTCTTCCGCGCGATGGAGGACAACGCCCTCGGCGCCACGGCCACCCGCGGAGCGGGCGGGCCGCTGCACGTGTCCCCTCCGCGCGATCCCGATCCCCTCTGCGACGAGATGATCGCATCCGGCGCCGCGCTCGGCCTGACCGCCATGCCGGACGTCAACGAGTCCGACGACGAACGCGTCGGCCACGCGATGGCGACCATCAAGGACGGACGGCGGTTCAGCGCGGCCAGGGCCTTCCTGCACCCCGTACGCGACCGGGCCAACCTCACCGTCGTGACCGGGACCACGGTGACCGGGCTGCTGTTCGACGGCGACAAGGTCGTCGGGGTCACCGCCCGGGACGCCGGCGGCGCCCTGGTCGAGTATCGCGCCGCCCGGGAGGTCGTCCTGTCCCTGGGCAGCCTGGGCACGCCGAAGCTGCTGCAGTCGTCCGGGATCGGCCCCGCGGATGTGCTGCGGCCGGCCGGGGTCGAGGTCAGGCTGGACCGGCCGATGGTCGGCGCGCGCATGCGCGAGCACCGGTGCCTGGCGCTGAAGTTCCGGCTGAAGGACGACCTCGGCTACAACCGCATGCTGTCCACGCCGCTGCGGCAGGGCGTCACCGCGCTGCGATACCTGGTGAACCGCGGGGGCCCGCTCGCCGCGCCGGCCTACGACGTGATCGCCTTCCTGAAGACCCGGCCCGAGCTGGACCGGCCGGACGCCCAGCTCCTGATGGGGCCGTGGTCGGTCGCGACGTACCGGGCGGGCGAGACGGTCACGGTGGAGCGGCAGCCCGGGGTCTCGGTCGTCGCCGAGATCCTCCGCCCGACCGCGGAGGGCAGCGTGGCCATCACCTCCGCCGACCCGGACGCGCCGCTGCGCATCGAGCCCAACTACTTCGGCTCCGAGCACGACCGGCGCGTCGGCGTCGACCTGTTCCGCCGCATGCGGGAGTACTTCGCCCAGGAGCCGATCGCGGGACGGCTCGCCCACGAGACCTTTCCCGGGCCGCAGGTGGACTCCGACGAGGAGATCGTCGACGCGGCGCTGGGCGGCGGCTACTGCGGCTACCACGCGATGGGCACCTGCGCCATGGGCCCCGGCGACGACGACGTGGTCGACTCGCGGCTGCGCGTGCGGGGCCTCGACAACCTGCGGATCGTCGACTGCTCGGTGCTGCCGACCATGATCTCGGGCAACCTGAACGGCCCCATCATGGCGATGGCCTGGCACGCCGCCGACCTCATCCTCGACAGGGCCTGACTCGTGCATGCCGGGGAGAGGAGCGTCTGAACCGCCGGTTTCCCACCTGACGGACCGCCGCCTTGAAGTTCGCTTGCAGCGCGGATCGGCTAGCGGAGATCAAGGGATCTGCAAGGGGGCGGCCGTTCACTAGGTGCACAAGCCCGGCGGCCAGCGGAAACGCCGGGAGCACCCCCTGAGGAGATCATCATGAAGCGCACCGCTCTCGGCATGGCCGCCGCCGCGATCACCGGCCTCACCGCCCTCCCCGCCCTCGCCGTTCCCGCGTCCGCCACCGCCTCCGGTTCCGACACCTGTGTGAGCGGCTACGTCTGGCGCGAGGCACGCCCCTCCGACCACGTCTGCGTCACCCCCGCCGTCCGCACGCAGACCGCCAAGGACAACAGTGTCAGGTTCTCCCGCTGGACCAACGGAGCATACGGCCCGCACACCTGCGTGACGGGCTACGTCTGGCGCGAGGCTTTCACCGGTGACGACGTCTGCGTCACGCCGGCCGTACGTCAGCAGGCGCGCAACGACAACGCCGCCGCGGCCGGCCGCCGGGCCTCGTCCTCCGGCATCGCGTCCCCGATCGTCATCAACCGCAGGGTCAACTTCAGCGGAGGGGTCCCGGTCGGTGGCTGGACCTCGCTGACCGTGTACCGCGACGGGACGTACCAGTGGTCCGGGCACATGCACGACTCGGGCGGCACCAGCTACAACTTCTCGGGCGTCTGCGTCGTCCGCACGTCGTCGGGCTCGGCTTTCGTCTTCGAGACCTTCGGGCGGCTCCACGGGACGTTCGACTCCGGATCCCGCGACCACAACTGGAACAAGTCGGGCACTATCTCCTCCCTGCCGACGGCCTGGCGTGCGTCCTCGGGGTACACCTGGAGCTGCCAGAACAGCGTCAAGCTCAACCTCGACGGCACGGTGAAGACCGCGCTCGACGCCGTCGGATACGTCAAGTCGGTCATCGCGATCGTCGCCTGAAGCGATCACACGGTGACACCGATTCCGCGGACGCCGGCTCGGCCGTCTGTCAGACCTCCGCGATGGCCAGGGAACGGCCGGGCAGTTCGAGAGCCTCTCCGGTGAGGCGGGCGGACTCGTCGGACGCGAGCAGGATCCGTGACGCGGCCAGCCGTACGGGCACCGGGCCGTCGGCGAAGTTGGCGGCGACCCGCAGCGAGCCGCGTTCGATCACCACGACGCGCCGGTCCTCGTCCACCTCGACCCGCACCCGGTCCAGGCGGGGATCGGCGAGGTCGGGGTGGGACCGGCGCAGCGCGATCAGGTCGCGATACCAGCCCAGCAGCGAGGCGTGCTCGTCCTTCGACAGCTCCTCCCAGTCGAGCTTGGAACGCAGGAACGTGTCCTCGTCGCCCGGCTCGGGGGCCTTCCAGTCGTAGCCGAAGCCCTCGAACTCCTTCCTGCGCCGTTCGCCCTCGCCCTCCGCCAGGTGCGGCTCGAAGTGGTCGGTGAAGAAGTAGAACGGCGTCGTCGCCCCCCACTCCTCGCCCATGAACAGCATGGGCGTGAACGGCGAGGTCAGCAGCAGCCCGGAGGCCAGGCGGAGCTGCCCGGGCCGCATGCGGTCGCCCTCGGGCCGGTTGCCGATCTGGTCGTGGTTCTGGGCGCAGCAGACGAACCGGTGGCCGGGGATCCCGGTCGCCGGCCTGCCGTGGCTGCGCCCGCGGAACGACGAATAGGTGCCGTCGTGGAAGTAACCCCTGGTCAGCACCTTCGCCAGCGACGACGGCGTCGCGAAGTCGCCGTAGTAGGCGTTGGTCTCCCCGGTGACGTTCGCGTGGATGGCGTGGTGGACGTCGTCGTTCCAGCTCGCGTGCATGCCGAGGCCGCCGGCCTCGCGCGGGGTGACCATGCGCGGGTCGTTGAGGTCCGACTCGGCGATGAGCGTGAGCGGCCGGCCCACGGCGGTGGACAGGGCGTCGACCTCGGCCGACAGCTCCTCCAGGAAGTGGACCGCCCGCTTGTCGTGCAGGGCGTGCACGGCGTCGAGGCGCAGCCCGTCGACGTGGTAGTCGCGCAGCCACTGCAGGGCGTTCTCGATGAAGTAGCGCCGTACCTCGTCCGAGCCGGGCCCGTCGAGGTTGACCGCGTCGCCCCAGTAGGACCCCTTCGCGTCGTGGAAGTACGGCCCGAACTTGGCCAGGTAGTTGCCCGAAGGACCGAGGTGGTTGTAGACGACGTCGAGGATGACGCCGACGCCGGCCCGGTGGCAGGCGTCCACCAGGCTCTTCAGCCCGTCCGGGCCGCCGTACTCCTCGAAGACCGCGTAGAGCTCGACACCGTCGTAACCCCAGTTGCGCTTTCCCGGCACGGGCGGCACCGGCATGATCTCGACGAAGTCGACGCCGAGGTCCACCAGGTGCTCCAACCGGTCGGCCACCCCCCGGAAGGTGCCCTCCGGCGAGAACGTGCCGACGTGCAGCTCGTAGATCACCCCGCCGCGCAGGTCGCGGCCGAGCCAGTCCTGGTCCCTCCAGGCGAACCTGTCGTGGTGGTAGACCCGGCTCGGGCCGTTCACCCCGTACGGCTGCCGCCGCGTCCTCGGGTCGGGGAACGGCCCGTCGCCGTCCACGTGGAAGGCGTAGTCGAGGTCGTGCTCGTCGCCGGGGGCGGTCCACCAGCCGCCCTCGCCCCGTGTCATCGCGTGCCGGGAACCGCCGTGCTCGACCTCGATCCGCTCCGCCGCCGGCGCCCAGACCTCGAACATGCCTCATCTCCCCCTGTCGAACGAAGCCGTCAGCCCTCGAGAATCGCGACCGGATAAGCGGACAGCAGGTCGGCCATCCGCACCTCGCCGGTGTGCTCCGCGCCGGTGAGCAGGTCGCGCCAGCGCCCCGGCGGCAGCGTGATCGTCTCGCTCCCCCAGCCGCCCTCGCGCTCCAGCCCGACCGGCAGCCGGGTCGCGACCACGACCGCGGCCGTCCCCTGCCCGGGAACGCCCCGGGTGAACGCCACCGCGTGCTCCCCCGCCTCGACCGGCGCGTACGGCGCCTCGGGGTCGAGCCGCTGCCGCAGGCCGAGGGCGGCGGCGGTGACGCGGATCTTCTGGCCGTCCCAGCTGTCGTCGGGCTCGGCCAGCAGCCGGCGGCGCCGCTCGAAGTCGACCGGCCGCCGGTTGTCCGGGTCGACCAGGGAGAAGTCGGTGGTCTCGTTGCCCTGGTAGACGTCCGGGATGCCCGGCATGAGGAGCTGGACGGCCTTCTGCCCGAGCGAGTTGACCCGGGCGTACCGGTCCACGACCTCGGTGAACGCGGCGACCGAGTAGCCGCAGGCGTCCATGGCCCGCCGGGCGAAGTCCCGGATCCCGTCCTCGTAGGCCGGGTCGGGGTTGAGCCAGGAGATCGCCGTCTTGGCCTCGCGCGCGGCCTTGAGCAGATAGTCGGTGTAGCGGTCGAGGGAGATCGGCCAGGCCGCCATCAGCGACTGCCAGGCGAGGTAGTCGAGCTTGGGGTCGAACGACACGGCCGCGGCCCAGGAGTCGACGGCCATCGCCCATTCCTCGGGCATCTCCGCCAGCACCGCCAGGCGGGCGCGCACGTCCTCCGACCGCTTGGTGTCGTGGGTGGACAGCGTGGTCATCGTCCGCGGCGGCAGGCCCGCGCAGAACTCGTGGAACTCGGCCGCCGAGACCCCGAACCTGTCGGGCTCGCCGCCCACCTCGTTGAGGCAGGCCAGCGGATACCACCGGTAGAGCGCGGTGTCCTCGACGCCCTTGGCCATGACCGGCCCGCAGGTCTGCTGGAAGCGGGTGACCGCCTCGGGCGGGCCGTACAGGACGAGGTTGGCGGCCTTGGCCACCGCGTCGGGGTCGGTCCGGGTGGCCGCCAGCGCGGCCGCCTCCTGGATGATCGCCTCGGACTCGGCGGACGGCTGCTCGCCCGGGTTCACGTACGCCCGGTAGACGGGCATCGCGGCCAGCAGCTCCACGACGGCCTCGCGCAGCGCCGGATCGCCGAGATCGTCGGTCAGCCGGTCGACCTCTCCCGAGAAGAACAGGTCGATGACGTGCTTCTTGGCGTCGTGGCGCACGGTCTCGTAGTCGTCGCGCACGCCGGTGTGACGTCCGAACGTCTCGACCAGCGCGTCGCGGCCCGCCGGGTCGACGAACAGCCGGGTGACCATGTTGAGCGCGTCGTAACCGGTGGTGCCGTCGCACGGCCATTCGGCGGGCAGCCGCTCGCCGTCGATGAGGATCTTCTCCACCCACAGCGGGCCGGGCACGTGCGGGCGCAGCCGCCGCAGGTAGCCGCGGGGGTCGGCGAGGCCGTCCGGATGGTCGACGCGCAGGCCGTGGATCACCCCCTCCTCGATGAGGCGGAAGGTGACGGCGTGCGTGGCCTCGAAGACCTCGGGGTCCTCCACGCGCAGGCCCATCAGCGACGAGACGTCGAAGAACCGCCGGTAGCCGGGGCTCTCCCGCCAGTGGGCCAGCCGGTAGTGCTGGGCCTCCAGCAGTTCCGGCAACGGCAGGTGCTCGGTGCCGGGCCTGATCGGGAACGCGTGGTCGTGGTAGCGCAGCGCCTGACCGTCCACGCCGTCGTCCACACGCAGCGCCTCGTCGGCGTCGTCCCCGAGCAGCGGCAGGATGACCGGCCACTGGAAGTCGAACCACCGGGAGGCCGGCGACCCGGGGCCGTCCCGCAGCGCCGCCCAGAGCTGGGCGTTGTCCGACTCCGGCACCGGCACCGTCATGTGGTTGGGCACGATGTCGGACACCAGCGGCATGCCCGCGGCCGCCAGCGCCCGCAGGCCCTCCTCCCCGCCGAACTCCTCGCGTACGCGGCCGTGGTCGGTCACGTCGTACCCGTGCTGGGAGTCCGGGCAGGCCTGGAGGATCGGCGACAGGTAGAGGTGGCCCACCCCCAGCTCGCGGAGGTACCCGACGAGGCTCGCGGCCTGGGCGAACCCGAAGTCAGGCGTCAGCTGGACCCGATAGGTAGAAGTCACCGAACCACCTTTCGCAGCGCGTTGCCGGAGTGTTCATAGTGCACGTCACGAGCGCGCCCCTGCCACCACCAAGGCCGGCAGGAGCTCCGGACTGGAACCCCTCTTGCCCGAAGCGACGCGCGCTAACACCGGTAGGCACTCTATTGCGGCATCGCCGCTGGTCAGGACCGTAGCCGGGCCGCGTGCGGCGACATTTCCCGGGCCGCGTGCGGCGACATTTCCCGAGCCCGGCGCACGGTCAGACGCGGCGCAGCACCCGCACCGACCGGCCGCTCACGGGCACGGCCTCGCCGGCCCGGCACACGCGCGACTCGCTCAGCACCGGCATCGCCGTGTCCAGCTCGGTGGCCCACAGCTCGCCGTAGTCGTCCGGGATCGTGAACTTGATGACCTCGTGGTGGGCGTTGAAGAGCAGGAGGAACGAGTCGTCGCTGATCCGCCGGCCGCGCCGGTCGGGCTCGGTGATGGCGTCGCCGTTCAGGAACACCGCCAGCGCCTTGGCGTAGCCGTTCGTCCAGTCGGCGTCGGTCATCTCGGTGCCGGACGGCGTGAGCCAGGCGATGTCGCTCAGCTGGTCGTGCGAGCCGCGTACGGGCCGGCCGTAGAAGAAGCGGCGGCGGCGGAAGACCGGGTGGTCACGGCGCAGCCGGGCCAGGCGCCGGGTGAAGTCGAGCAGCTGGCGCTTCTCCCTGGTGCCCGCGTCGTCCCCGGTGGTGGAGTTCCGGGCGCCGGCCTCCAGGATCGTGCCCCAGTCGACCCAGCTGATCTCGTTGTCCTGGCAGTAGGAGTTGTTGTTGCCCTGCTGGGTGCGGCCGATCTCGTCGCCGTGCGACAGCATCGGCACGCCCTGCGACAGGAACAGCGTGGCCAGGAAGTTGCGCTTCTGCCGGTCGCGCAGCTGCGCGACCGGGCCGGTGGCCGGACCCTCGACCCCGCAGTTCCAGGAGCGGTTGTCGTCCGCGCCGTCGCGGTTGTCCTCGCCGTTGGCCTCGTTGTGCTTGTCGTTGTACGACACGAGGTCCTGCAGCGTGAAGCCGTCGTGGCAGGTGACGAAGTTGATCGACGCGGCCGGGCGGCGGCTGTCGTCCTGGTAGAGGTCGCTCGACCCGGTCAGGCGGCTGGCGAACTCCGGCAGCGCGGCGGGCTCGCCCCGCCACAGGTCGCGGATCGTGTCGCGGTAGCGGCCGTTCCACTCGGTCCAGCGGGCCGGGAAGTTGCCGACCTGGTAGCCGCCGGGGCCGACGTCCCACGGCTCGGCGATCAGCTTGACCTGCGACAGCACCGGGTCCTGCTGGACGAGGTCGAAGAACGCGCTCAGCCGGTCGACCTCGTGCAGCTCTCGGGCGAGGGAGGCCGCGAGGTCGAAGCGGAAGCCGTCCACGTGCATGTCGCGCACCCAGTAGCGCAGCGAGTCCATGATGAGCTGGAGCGCGTGCGGGCTGCGCATCAGCAGGCTGTTGCCGGTGCCGGTGGTGTCCATGTAGTACCGCCGGTCGTCCTCGACCAGCCGGTAGTAGTTCGCGTTGTCGATGCCGCGCATGGACAGGGTCGGGCCGAGGTGGTTGCCCTCCGCCGTGTGGTTGTAGACGACGTCGAGGATCACCTCGATGCCCGCCTCGTGCAGGGCCTTGACCATCGCCTTGAACTCCAGCACCTGACCGCCGCGCTGCCCCGAGCTGGAGTACGCGTTGTGCGGCGCGAAGAAGCCGATCGTGTTGTAGCCCCAGTAGTTGGACAGCCCCCGCTTCTCCAGCATGTGGTCGGTCACGAACTGGTGGACCGGCATGAGCTCGATCGCCGTGACTCCGAGCGAGGTCAGGTGGTCGATGATCTCCGGGTGGCCCAGGGCGGCGTACGTGCCCCGGATCCGCTCGGGGATCTTCGGGTGGCTGATCGTCAGGCCCCGCACGTGGGCCTCGTAGATCACGGTGTCGTGGTACGGCGTGGCCGGCGGCCGGTCGTGCCCCCAGCCGAAGAACGGGTTGACGACGACGGACCTCGGCACGTAGGGCGCCGAGTCGCTGTCGTCGCGGCTGTCCGGCTCGCCGAAGCGGTAGCCGTACACCGCCTGATCCCACTGCACCGAGCCCTCCACCGCCTTGGCGTACGGGTCCAGCAGCAGCTTGTTGGGGTTGCAGCGCAGGCCGTCCGCGGGCGAGTACGGCCCGTGGACGCGGTAGCCGTACCGCTGGCCCGGCCCCACACCGGGCAGGTAGCAGTGCCAGACGAAGCCGTCCACCTCGCTCAGCGGGACGCGTTCCTCGTTGCCGTCGTCGTCGAACAGGCACAGCTCGACCCGCTCGGCCACCTCGGAGAAGAGCGCGAAGTTGGTGCCCGCGCCGTCGTACGTCGCTCCGAGCGGATAGGAATCCCCCGGCCAGATCTCCCTCACTGGACCTCCTCGCCCGCCGGCTCGGCGGTCATGCCGGGAAGGCCCCGGAGCCCACCGGCTCTATGGTCGCGCTCGCTCGCGGTCCGTGCCCCTGCCGGAATCCCGCGCGCGAGATCGTGGTGCTGAGTGTCGTTCACAAGACATCGTGCCTGCCCAGAAAAGGCTCCGACAGTCCCGCCACGTTAACTGCGTGTATGGCAACGGGTTGAACCGGCCATCAGTGGGCAAAGCGCCGGTGACCTGGCCCGACGCACGGAGTCCGGGAGGGCGGAGGGCGGAGTGCGGGACGGCCGGCCCGCCGCGGCCGCCCCTCGCCCGCCGGGGACCGCGGCCGCCTCAGCGTGCCGGGCTCACCGAGGGACCGGGCGCCCCGGCCAGGCCGCGTACGGCGTCGATCACCCGGGCGACGCGGTCCCCGGTCGCGGTCGGCCCGTGGGCCGAGGCGATCGCGATGATCTCCATGGCCGCGAGCCGGTCGACGTACCGGCCGAAGAGTCGCGGGTCGAGCCAGCGGTGCCAGGGGCTGAGCCCGGCGCCGAACCCGCGCACGGCCTCCAGGTAGTCCTCAAGCGGGAGGTCCCCAGCGTCCGCCGTCGCCACCGGCGTCTCGGCACCGAAGCAGTCGGCCGCCCAGTAGACGCCGCTGCGGTCGTCGTACAGGCCGCGGGTCGCCGGCGCGTCGTAGAGCGGGGGCCGCACCGCGGTCAGCCGCCGGTCGCCCGCGTCGAACGACTCGTCGTCGGCGATCCGGCGCGTGCGGCCCGGTGGCGGCGCGAATCCGCGTACCGAGCCGGAGCGCACGGGGGCGCCGGTGACCAGCGTCGCGGCCGGGCACATCTCCAGGGCGACCTCCAGGTTGCCCGCGTGGTCGGGGTCGTCGTGGCTCAGGAAGATCCATCGCACGTCGCGCGGCTCCACGACCGCGAAGACGTCCTCGGTCCAGCGCTCGCGGTGCCCGGCCGCGCCGGTGTCCACGATCACCGGCTCGCGCCCGGTGATGACCATCGAGTTGGTGTGGGCGTATCCCGCCGCGACCGGTTCGATAACCGGGACGAGCACCACGTCGGGCGCGATCCGCCACGGACCTGTCAGCTGTGTGTCCATGCCCACAGGCTCTGCGGACGGTCTTGTTCCGAACTTGGCGCGGGCTTGCCCGCCTCAGCGCGCCTCGCGGCGTTCCCGGGCGGCGACGACCTCGGGCATGCGCTCCTCCGTCCAGGCGATGAGGGGGAGCAGGCGCTCGGCGGCCTCGCGGCCGAGCGGCGTGAGGCTGTATTCGACCCGGGGCGGGATCGTGTGCTCGGCCTCCCGCAGCACCATGCCGTCGCGTTCCAGTGCCTGGAGGGTCTGGGACAGCATCTTCTCGCTCACCCCGTCGACCCGGCGGCGCAGCGCGTTGAAGCGGTAGGGCCCTTCGTACAGGGCCGCAAGCGCCAGGATCGCCCACCGGCCGGTGATGGTCTCCAGCACGGTGCGCGAGGTGCACTTCCGTGAGAAGACGTCGGCGACGAGCTCCTCGAACTCCTCCATGGCCGTCAGCTTACGCTCTCGAAGTACTTTCTGATAGAAAGCACTAACCGAACGAAAGCACTGTGGAGGAGAAACCATGATTGTCGTGACCGGGGCGACCGGGCATCTGGGCCGTCTGGTGATCGAGGAGCTCGCCGCGCGCGTCCCCGCCTCGCGGATCGTCGCGGCGGTGCGCAGCCCGGAGAAGGCGGCCGACCTGGCCGGACGCGGCGTCCAGGTGCGTGAGGCCGACTACGACCGTCCCGCCACCCTGGGGCCGGCCTTCGAGGGCGCCGCCAAGGTCCTGCTCATCTCCGGCACCGAGCCCGGCCGGCGCCTCGCCCAGCACCAGGCCGTGGTGGACGCGGCGAAGGCGGCCGGGGTGGAGTCGGTCGCCTACACGAGCATCCTGCACGCCGACACCACTCCGCTGGGCCTCGCGCCCGAGCACAGGGCGACCGAGGAGTACATCCGCGCGAGCGGGCTGTCCTTCACCTTCCTGCGCAACGGCTGGTACCACGAGAACTACGTCGCGACGGCCCGGCAGGGCGCGCGGCACGGCGTCATCGCGGGCAGCGCCCGCGAAGGCCGCGTCGCCTCGGCGGCGCGGGCCGACTTCGCCGCCGCCGCGGCGGCCGTCCTGACCGGAGAGGGACACCGAGGCGCCGTGTACGAGCTGTCGGGCGACGTCGCCTGGAGCATGCCCGAACTGGCCGCCGTGGTCGCCGAACTGTCCGGCGCCCCGGTCGAGTACCGGGACCTGCCCGTCGCCGAGTACGCCAAGGTGCTGGAGGCGAACGGCCTGCCGGAGCCGGTCGCCGCGATGTTCGCCCAGACCGACGCCGACATCGCCGACGGCTGGCTCGGCGGCACCCCCGGCGACCTGTCCCGCCTCATCGGCCGCCCCACCACGCCGCTGCGCGACACCCTCGCCGAAGCCCTGAAGAACGGCTAGTGCGGTGACCACGAACGTTCGCCGGGTTGGTCAGGCGGCTTCGTCGGCGGGTCGTCCCCAGCGGCGTTGTTTCTCGCTGCGGATGCGGGCGCGTTCGCGTCGCTGGGCGGCCAGTACGTCGGG
>NZ_JABBXA010000016.1 GCF_014161445.1 Microbispora sp. H13382 | reverse complement strand
TCGCGCCGTATGAGGGCGAGATGGGCGCCGCGGAGCCGGCCGAGCGGGAACGCATCACGGTCGAGGTCGGCGGCAAGCGCCTGGAGGTCGTCCTGCCCGCCGGGCTGGGCTCGCCGCATCTGGGCGCGGTGGGCGGTGCGGGCGGCTCCGGCCCGGCCAGGAAGACCGCGCCGAGACGGCCGGGCGCAGGCGGCGCCAAGAAGGCCGCGGCGAGCGGTGACTCCCTGGTGAGCCCGATGCAGGGCACGATCGTCAAGGTCGTCGCCGCCGACGGCGACACCGTCGAGCCCGGCGACACGATCGTCGTCCTGGAAGCGATGAAGATGGAGCAACCGCTCACCGCCCACAAGGGCGGCGCGGTCACCGGCCTGGCCGCCTCCGTCGGCCAGACGGTCACCGCCGGGGCCGTCCTGTGCGAGATCAAGGACGCCTGAGCGGGGCGCCCCGGCCGTCACCTCTCACGAGAAGTGACGGGCCGTACCGCGACGGAGCACCATGACGCACCTCTCCTCCGTCGCGACTTGATCGCCTTGCGGCGGCCGGCGGCGGATCGGGACAGACGGTTCGGCGAGCGGCGCGAGGGCCACTTGCCGGCCGGAAGGACGCATGCCCCGTCGCCTATGCGGAACGATAGGTTTTTGTGGAGGAACCATCACGCCCTGCCGTTCGTCCAGTAGGGCGAAGGAGGCTTGAAGCCGTGACCATGAAGACACCGCTCGGCCGGGTGGGGGCCGCCCTGGCGGCGCTGCTCGCCGGGCTCATCACAATGCTCGCACTCGCCCCGGCCGCGATGGCGGCGGCTCCCCCGGACCCGGCCACGGTCCTGTCGTCCTGGAAGAGCGGCAACCCGCTGTACGCCATGAGCGGCACCCCGCTGTCGTCCAGTCAGCAGGACGAGATCCGCCAAGCGCTGGAGGACTCGAAGTCCAAGATCTACGTCGTCGCGATGCCCGACGGCACCGTGACCACGAGCCAGGTGAGCACCTACATCCCGCAGCTCCTGACCGAACTCGACAAGGCCGGCCGGTCGAGCGCGACCGTCGCGCTCCTCGACGGCAACAGCCTGTTCGCCGGATCGAGCGAGCTGCCCAAGAACGCGGCAGGAACGCTGACCCGGCTGTCCACGAGCTCCAACAGCGACGTGGTCACCGGCATGAAGGACTTCGTCAACCGGGTGAACCTGGTGCGCGAGGGCGACGTCAAGGCCGCCCGCGCCAAGGGCAGCACCGTCGGCGGTGGCGGCGGTTCGGGGGTCCTCGTCGGGATTTTGGGCATCGCGGTCGTGGGAGGTGCCGGTTTGTGGATCGTCGGACGCCGCAACAAGCGCAAGCGCGAGGAGCGCGAGGCCGCCGAGCTCGCCGCCGTCAAGCAGACGGTCGAGGAGGACGTCACGAAGTTCGGTGAGGAGATCACCGCACTCGACATGGACGTCAAGATGCTCCCGCAGTCCGAGACGACGACGGACTGGCAGCGGGCGCTCGACTCCTACGAGCGGGCCAAGAACGAACTGGCCGCGGTCCGGCGGGCGGACGAGCTGCGCACGGTGACCTCCACCCTGGAGGACGGGCGCTACGCGCTGGCCTGCGTGAAGGCGCGCGTGAACGACCAGCCGCTGCCCGAGCGGCTGCCCCCTTGCTTCTTCAACCCCCAGCACGGCCCGTCGGTGCGCAACGTGCGCTGGGCGCCGCCCGGTGGCGCGGTGCGCGACGTCCCCGCCTGCGCGGCGGACGCCGAGGCGGTGGAGCGCGGCTTCGACCCGCAGATGCGCGAGGTCATGGTCAACGGCCAGCGCCGGCCGTACTGGGACGCCGGTCCCGCCTACCAGCCCTACGCGTACGGCTACTACGGCGGCTTCGGCGGCGACCTGCTCACCGGCATGATGGTCGGCACGATGCTCGGCGGCGCCTTCGGCGGCTGGGGCCACGGCGGCTACGGCGCCGGGTACGACTCCGGCTACGCCGCGGGCGTGGACGCAGGCGGCGGCGACTGGGGCGGCGGCGGCGGAGACTTCGGCGGAGGCGGCGACTGGGGCGGCGGCGGCGACTTCGGCGGAGGGGACTTCGGCGGAGGCGACTGGTAACGCCTGAGCGCTACCGGCGCGGCATCGACGAGGGGCGGGCCCGATGGCCCGCCCCTTCGTCATTCCCACCCGCCCTACGTCGTGATCTCGCAGTTTGTCGCACAGGTGCCACGCGACCTGGGTCGATGCGGTGCGTGATCATACGGAAAACTCCAGGCGTCACCCCTCGCCCACGCTTGTGCCGTACGTGACCATGCACATGGGCAAGCGGATTGCAAGCAGGGGTAAAGATCGCGTGGGACACTCGGGGCGTTCCCCTCAGGAGGCCCCCCGTGCGTCGTCTCGTCCCTGCCCTCGTCGCCGCCCTGTCGCTCGCGTTCCTCTCACTTCCCGCGACCGCCGTTCACGCGGCGTCGGCTCCCTGCAAGCCGGGCAGCGGCGCCAACCTGCGCGGCAAGGACCTCACCAGCGCGACGCTGCCTTACAGCTTGCGGTGTGCCGACCTCACGGGAGCGAAGCTGGACACGGTGGATCTCACGGGCAAGGACCTCACCGGGGCCGTCCTGCGCAAGGCCTCGCTGAAGGAGGCCGACCTCGGCCAGGCGCATCTCGACTACGCCGACCTGCGCGGCGCCGACCTCACCGAGGCCGACATGGGTCAGATGCGGGCCAAGCAGGCGAACCTGCGCGGGGCGATCCTCGCCGACGCGGACGCCGTGCAGGCCGAGTTCCCGCACTCCGACCTGACCGGCGCGGTCCTCACCCGGGCCGTGCTCACCCAGGCCAACCTCACCGACGCCAAACTCGTTGACGCCGATCTGAAGGACGCCACGCTCGGGCAGATCAAGGGCCGTACGGCCGACTTCACCCGGGCCAAGCTCGGCGAGGCCAAGCTCGGCCAGGCCCACCTGGAGCATGCCGTGCTCAGGGACGCCGACCTGTCGGAGGCGGAGTTCACCCAGGCGGAACTGGACGGCGCGGACTTCCACGGGGCGAACGTCGACAAGGCCTCCTTCACCCAGGCCGACGACGTGGACCTCACCGGTGCCCGGGGCACGCCTGCCGACCTCCCCGACGACGCCGTCGCGCCCGGCGCGCCCGCCGAAGAGGACGCGGCCGGCGGGGAGGTCACGGCCGCGGACGAGACGACCGGGGCGCGGGACGTGCCCGGGAACGTCGTCCGCCCGAAGGGCCCGTCGCCCGCGCTCATCCTCGTCATCCTGTCCGGACTCGGCCTGAGCCTGACGCTGATCCTGTGGGGTGTCGCGCACCGGCGCAAGGAGCGGTTCGTGGCCGAGATGGCGGTGGCCAGGCACGCCGCCGAGGAGGACGTGACCCGGTTCGGCGAGGAGATCGACGCCCTCGACTTCGAGATGAAGATCAACCAGGTCAGCGGCCCGACCTACGAATGGCGCGCGGCGCTCGACGCGTACGAGGCGGCCAAGCAGGCGCTGCACGTCGCCCAGACGCCGTACGACCTGCAGGCGGCGGCCGTGGCGGTGGCGCGGGGGCGGCAGGCCCTGCACACGGTCAGATCGGGGCTGTCCGGCACGAGCGGCCACCACTGACCGTCCCCCGCCGGCAGGCGGGCCCGCCCGGCGACCGCCCCCGCGGGTCACCGGGCGGGCTCGGGTCCGCCGGTCAGCGGCGGCCCTGTCCGAAGACGGCGTCGCGGGCGATCGAGAGAGCGGTGGAGACGGCGCCCCGCAGCACGGGGTTGTCGGGGATGCCGCTCACGCGTACGTGCACGGGGACGGGCGAGACCTCCGTCAGGCGCTCGGCGACCAGGGCCGCCAGCGGGTCGCCGCCCGCCAGGCTGGTGGCGCCGCCGAGCACGACGAGGCCCGGATCGAGCACGGCGACGAGCGTGAACGCGGCCGTCGCGACCCTGTCCGCGAGGGCCGGCAGGCCGACCCCGCGTACGGCCTGTGCGCCCAGCAGGTCGCACACCGTGATGTCGAGCCGGCTCAGGAAGCCGATCTCGCCGGCTCCGCCGGAGGCGCCCCGGCGGAGCCTGCCGTCCAGCACGACGGCCGCGCCGACGCCGTCGTCGAGCCACAGCAGCGCGAAGTCGTCCCGCCCGGCGGCCGCCCCGGTGGTGTGCTCGGCGACGGCGGCCAGATTGACCTCGTTCTCCACGGTGACCGGCGCGTCGACCAGCGTGCGCAGGGCCGGGAGGAGCCCGGGCCGCCAGGCGGGCTCGGCGTTCCCCGCCGACAGGTCTCCGGTCTGCGGGTCGACCATGCCGGGCGCGCCGATCACGACCGCGTGCAGGGGACGTGAGCCGGCCGCCTCGGTGAGCGCCTCCGCGACCAGCGCGGGAAGGTTCTCGCCGATCGGCCGTGTCGCCGAGCCCACGGTCGCGCCGGTGATGTCGGCGACCGTCACGTTGACCACGTCACGCCGCACGTCCACACCACCCACGAAGGCCCGGTCGGCGACGATGCCGTAGAGCCGGGCGTTGGGGCCGCGCCGGTCGCCGCCGCTCTCCCCGGTGACCCGGATCAGTCCGTTGACCTGGAGGCGTTCGATCAGGTCCGACACGGTCGGGCGGGACAGGCCGGTGAGCGCGCGCAGTTGCGGCGCGGTCAGCGGGCCACGTTCCAGCAGCAGATCGAGTGCGAGCCGGTCGTTGATGGCCCGTGCGAGCTGGGGCGTCGCGGTCTTCATGAAGAACCCACTTTTTATCAGGAACCCTACCTATTAATTTATCCCCATGCGAGACAGACATCAACGGGCCACAGCCCTCGTCTTCGCCGTACACGGAGCGGTGGCGGGCACCCTCGCCACCCGGATGCCGTGGCTCCAGGAGCACCACGGCATCGACACCGGAGTCCTCGGGCTCATCCTGCTCTGCCCCCCGGTCGGCTCGTTCCTCACGATGCCGCTGACCGCCCGGCTGGCCTACCGGTTCGGAGCCAGGGCCACGACCCGGACTCTCCTGGCCCTGTGGTGCGCGTCGCTGGCCCTGCCCGTGCTCGCGCCGGGACCCCTGTGGCTGGTGCCCGCGTTCCTCCTGTCCGGCGCCGCCGCCGGCATGTCCGACCTGGCGATGAACGCCCAGGGCGTGCTCGTCGAACGGCGGCTGGGCCGTTCGGTCATGTCCGGCCTGCACGGCATGTGGAGCGTCGGCAACCTCTGCGGCGCGGGCGTCGGGGCGGTGGCCGCGCAGGCGGGGCTGGACGCCCGTGCTCATCTCATCCTCGTGGCGGTGTCGCTGGTGGCCGCGGGCGCGGCGGGAAGCCGTGCGCTCCTCGACGACGGGCCCGCGCCGGACGAGAAGCCGCCGTCGCGATTCACGGTGCCGCCGAGGGCCGTCCTGCTGATCGGCCTGATCGGTTTCTTCGCCACCTTCGCGGAGCGGGCCAGCGGCCAGTGGGCGGCGATCTACCTCACGGACGTCGCCGGGGCCGGAGCGGGCGTCGCCGCGGCCGGCTACGCCGTGTTCACCGCGTGCATGGTCGCGATGCGGCTCGGCGGAGACTTCGTGGTGCGCGGGCTCGGGCCGGTCGCGACCGTGCGCGCGGGGGCCGTCACAGCGGTCCTCGGCGGCGTGATCGTGGTCGCCTCCCGCACTCCCGTGCCGGTGATCGCCGGGTTCGCGTTGTTCGGCGCCGGCATCGCCGTCGTCGTGCCCCTGGTGTTCGCGGCGGCGGGCCAGGTCGCCCGGACACCCGCCGAGGGCGTCGCGGGGGTCGCGACGATCACCTGGATGTCGGGGCTCGTGGCTCCTCCCGTCACCGGCTGGCTGGCCGGCGCGTTCGCCTTCCCGTTCGCGTTCGCCCTGGTGACGTGCATGGTCGCGGCGATGATCTGGCCGGCGCGGGCCCTGCGGCCGCGTCCGGGCGCCGCCGCCCGCGTCCCCGTGGGCGCGGCGTGTGCGGACTGACGGGTCAGATGCCCCCGGCGGTCAGCGGGGACATGAGGCGGCGGGCGGCCTCGGTGATCGAGCCCGACAACGACGGGTAGACGGCGAAGGTGTGGGCGATCTGGTCCACGGTCAGGCGGTGCTGGACGGCCAGCGACACGGCCAGGATCAGCTCCGAGGCCCGCGGGGCGACCACGACGCCGCCGAGCACGATGCCGGTGTTCGGACGGCAGAACAGCTTCACGAAACCGTCGTTGAAGCCCTGCATCTTGGCCCGGGCGTTGGTGGCCAGCGGCAGCTTGACGACGTTCGCCTCGATCTCGCCCGCCTCGATCTGCCGCTGCGACACGCCCACGGCGGCGATCTCCGGGTCGGTGAAGATGTTGGCGGCGACCGTCGCCAGCCGGATCGGCTGCACGGCCTCGCCGAGCGCGTGCCAGACCGCGATCCTGCCCTGCATGGCGGCGACCGAGGCGAGCATCAGGACGCCGGTGCAGTCTCCCGCGGCGTACACGCCGGGCGCGGATGTCCGCGACACCTTGTCGACCTCGATGAAGCCGTTGCGGTCGAGCCGCACGCCGTTGTCCTCCAGCCCGAGCCCGGAGGTGTTGGGGACCATGCCGACGGTCATGAGGCAGTGGCTGCCCTCGGCGGTGCGGCCGTCCTCCAGCGTCACGACGACGCCGTGCTCGGTGCGCTTCACGGAGGCGGCGCGCGAGCGGCCCATGACGTTCATGCCGCGCCGCCGGTAGACCTCCTCGAGCACCTCGGCCGCGTCGGCGTCCTCGTTGGGCATCATCCGGTCCCGCGAGGAGACCAGCGTGACCTGCGACCCGAGCGAGCGGTAGGCGCCGGCGAACTCGGCGCCGGTGACGCCGGAGCCGACCACGATCAGGTGCTCGGGCAGCTCCTCCAGGTCGTACAGCTGCCGCCAGCTGAGGATGCGCTCGCCGTCGGGCTCCGCCCCGGGCAGCACGCGGGGGTGGGCGCCGGTCGCCACGATGACCACGTCGGCCCGGATCGTACGGTCCCCCGCCCGCACCACCTGGGGATCGACCAGACGGCCCCGGGCACGGATGACCTCCACGCCCTCGGCGGCCAGCCGGGCGGCGATGTCGTTCGACTGCGCCAGCGCGAGTTCCTTGACGCGCTTGTTCACGTCGATCATGTCCACGGCCACCCCGCCGGCGTCGCCGTCGGGACCGCCGTCGAAGTGGACCCCGAGGGACGAGGCGTCGAGAAGCGCCTGCTTACGGACGGACGAGGCGATCAGGGTCTTGGACGGCACGCAGTCGGTCAGCACGCACGCCCCGCCGGGGCCCTCCTCCTCCACGACGGTGACTTGGGCGCCCAGTTGCGCGGCGACCAGGGCCGCCTCGTATCCGCCGGGGCCACCACCGATGATCACGATCCTTGTCACATGCTCCATTGTCACGCATCCTGGCTTCGCATTCCCGGCGAGGGGCGCGTAACGGGCTGACTACGCGGATTTCTCTCGCCACACCCGGTGCGCGCTACCCGTCCAACTTCCGGGATCTTGGTTTAGGCTTGTGTGCCGTGCCTGTTTACGCGGCCTACGGCAGCAACATGGACCCCAAGCAGATGGCGGAGTGGGCGCCCCACTCGCCCATGCGAGGAACGGGCTGGCTCCCGGGCTGGCGGCTCACCTTCGGCGGCGAGGACGTCAGTTGGGAGGGCGCTCTCGCCACGATAGTCGAGGACGCCGACGAGCAGGTATTCGTCGTCCTGTACGACGTGCCGGAGTGGGACGAGGCGTCCCTCGACCGCTGGATGGGCACCGACCTCGGCCTCTACCGCAAGGTCCGGCTCCGCGTCGCGACGCTGGAGGGCGACGTGCTCGCCTGGTCGTACGTGCTGGACTCCTACGAGGGAGGGCTGCCGTCGGCGCGGTACATCGGCATCCTGGCCGAGTCCGCGGAGAAGGCGGGCGCGCCCGACGACTACGTCACGTGGCTGCGCACCCGGCCCTGCAAGAAGCTCGGCGACTGACACGGCCCCGGCACTTATCGGCCGGGTTCATGCGCTTCTGTACCCTCAGCAAAGTGACCCCATATGACCTGGCGGCCGAGGCCGCGACCACGCTGAGGAACCTCACCGGCATCTCTTCCTTCGACGTCGCCCTCGTCATGGGCTCGGGCTGGGTCCCGGCCGCGGACGCGATCGGTGAGACGGTCGCCGAACTCGCGGTGACGAAACTGCCCGGGTTCTCCCCGCCCGCGGTCGCCGGTCACGCGGGCACGGTGCGGGCGGTGCGCACCTCGGCCGGGCTCAACGCCCTGATCTTCCTCGGGCGTACGCACCTCTACGAGGGCCGCGGGGTGGAGCCGGTGGTCCACGGGGTGCGCACGGCCGTCGCGGCCGGGGTGCGCACGGTCGTGCTGACCAACGCGGCGGGCGGGCTGCGCCCGGAGACCCAGAATGTGGGCGACCCGGTCCTGATCAGCGACCACATCAACCTCACCGGCGACAACCCGATCACCGGCGCGACGTTCATCGACCTCACCGAGGTCTACTCCAAGCGCCTGCGCGACCTCGCCCGCGGGGTGGACCCCACGCTGGCCGAGGGGGTGTACGTCGCCTTCCGCGGCCCGACGTACGAGACGCCCGCGGAGATCCGCATGCTGCGCACGCTCGGCGGCGACCTGGTGGGCATGTCCACCGTGCTGGAGGCGATCGCCGCCCGGGAGGCCGGGGCCGAGGTGCTCGGGATCTCCCTGGTCACCAACCCCGGCGCGGGCCTGGTGGGCGAGCCGCTCAACCACGAGGAGGTCCTGGAGGTCGGCCGGGTCACGGCCGCCCGCATGGGCGTCCTGCTCGCCCAGGTCGTCGACAAGCTGTAGGGGGACCCATGACCGATCTCGTACGGCTCGCCGAAGAGTGGCGTGAGCAGGACCCCGACCCCGAGACGCGGGAGGAGCTCGACGCGCTCCTGGAGCGGAACGATCTCGCCGCGCTGGAGGACCGCTTCGGCGCCAAGCTGGAGTTCGGCACGGCGGGCCTGCGCGGCGCGCTGGGGGCCGGGCCGAACCGGATGAACCGGGTCACGGTGATGCGGGCGGCGGCGGGGCTGGCCCGTGTGCTCGGCCCCGGACGCCACGTCGTCATCGGCTACGACGGGCGGCACAAGTCCGACGTGTTCGCCGCCGACACGGCCCGCGTGCTGACCGGGGCGGGCCTGCGCGCCTCGGTCATGGCCGCCAGATGGCCCACCCCGGTCCTGGCGTTCGCCGTGCGCCACCTGGGCGCGGACGCGGGCGTCATGGTCACCGCCTCGCACAACCCGCCCGAGGACAACGGCTACAAGGTCTACTGGGGCGACGGCGCGCAGATCGTGCCGCCGATCGACGAGGAGATCTCGGCCGCCATCGACGCGGCCGGCCGGGTGGACGCGCTGCCGCTGGGCGAGGGCTGGCGGACCCTCGGCCACGACGACATCGTCGTGCCGTACCTGCGGGCCCTGGCCGCGCTCCCGATCGGCGACGCCCGCGACATCGCGGTCGCGTACACGCCGCTGCACGGCGTCGGCGGCACGACCGTCTCCGAGGCGTTCCGCGCGGCGGGCTTCGAGGTGCCGGTCATGGTGAGCCGGCAGGCGATGCCCGACCCCGGCTTCCCCACCGTGGCGTTCCCCAACCCGGAGGAGCCGGGCGCCATGGACCTCGCGCTCGAACTCGCCGCCGCGACCCGCGCCGACCTGGTGATCGCCAACGACCCCGACGCGGACCGGTGTGCGGTCGGCGTCCCGCTGCCCGGCGGCGGCTACCGCATGCTCACCGGCGACGAGGTGGGCGGCCTGCTCGCCGAGCACGTGCTGCGGCACACCTCGGGAGACGACCGGCTGGTCGCCACCTCGATCGTGTCGTCGTCGCTGCTCGCCAGGATCGCCGCCGAGCACGGCGTGCGGCACGCCGAGACCCTGACCGGATTCAAGTGGATCATGAAGTCGGGTCCCGGGCTGGTCTTCGGCTACGAGGAGGCGCTGGGCTACAGCGTCGGGTCGGACACCGGCCTGCCGGTCCACGACAAGGACGGCGTGGGGGCCGCCCTCGTCGTCGCCGGGATGGCCGCCGCCGCCAAGCGGGACGGCAGGTCGATGCTCGACCTGCTGGACGACCAGGCCCGGCGGTACGGCCTGCACGCGACCGCCCAGCTGTCGGTCCGGGTCGAGGACCTGTCGCTGATCACGCAGGCCATGAAGCGCCTGCGCACGCAGCCGCCGGTGCAGCTGGCCGGCCGGGTCGTGGAGTCCGCCGAGGACCTGTCCCAGGGGGTGGCGGGGCTGCCGCCGACCGAGGGCCTGCGCTACCGCCTGTCCGGCGACGCCCGGGTCGTCGTCCGGCCCAGCGGCACCGAGCCCAAGCTCAAGTGCTACCTGGAGGTCGTCGTACCGGTCGAGGGCGAGGACGTCGCGCCCGCCCGGGCCAGGGCCGCGCAGGACCTGGAGGCCCTGAAGAAGGACCTCTCCGTCGCGCTCGGCCTGTGACCTACCCGCAGACGATGTCCCGCGCCGGCCGCTCGCCGGTGACCAGGAACGCGGTGACGGCGCCGTCACCGCGGGCGTTGCCGTTGACCAGGTAGGACCCGTGCCCACCCGAGTCGACGGCGACCACGCGCGCCCGGCTCCCGAGTGCCTCGCGCATCCGCAGGGCGCCGCTGTACGCGTCGCCGGGTCGCGCAGGTTGCAGCACCCCCCGGTTCATGATTCCAGCCGTGGAGGTTGTCGGCGGAAGAGGGTTCACTGGCGGGCGCCGATGGTCTCGGCCGGGCGGGCGCGCAGGGCGAGACGCGCGGGCAGGCTCGTGGCGACCAGGGCGAGCGCGGCCACGGCGGCGATCACCAGCGCGTAGCCGGCCGGGGGGACGTACGGCAGGGCCGACCCGGTCATCCCCCTGCTGAAGGCCGACAGCGTGACCAGCGCGATGCCGGTCCCGGCGAGCACGGAGACGACCAGCGCGGTCAGGGTCTCCAGGCGGAGCATGCGCAGCACCTGCCGCCGGGTCGCGCCGACCAGGCGGAGCAGGGCCAGCTCCCGCGACCGGTCCATGGTGGACATGGCCAGCGTGTTGACCACCGCGATCGCGCTGAACGCGATGATCAGGCCCATCGCCACATAGTTGACCTCGGCGTTCGGGGTCTGCGTCCCGGTCCCCTCCGCCGGCGTCACCACCGGCGCCACGGCGGCCAGGACCGCACGCGGGACCGAGGGGGCCTCGACGAGCAGGGTGCCCGAGGGATCGTCGACATGGTCTGCGATCAGCGCGTACGGCAGGGTCAGGTCGCCGAAACCGAGGCCGCGGGAGTAGATCGCCACGACCTTCTGCTCCGCCGGGGTGCCGTCGCCCAGGGTGAGCTTGAGCGTCTCACCGACCGACAGCCCGAGCCTGGTGGCGGCCGGCTCGCTCAGCGCGGCCGACCGGGCGCCGAACCCGTCGAGCGAGCCGGACACGACGCCGAGGTCCACGGCCTGCCCGATCGGCCGCTCGCCGCCGTCGACGCCCTGCGCGCCGTACTTGTCCAGCCCGACGCGCACGGAGGTGCGCACCACCGAGGTGACGGCCTTCACGCCCGGCACACGGCGCACCGCGCCGGCCGTCGTGCCGCTCACCACGTAGTCGGCGTGGGTGCCGGCGGCGGCCTGCGCGGCCGACGCGTGCCCCATCGTCGTCTGGGTGAACAGGATGGTGCAGGTCATGGCCACCAGAAGGGTCAGCGGCGCCATCACGGAGGCCATCCGCCCCGGGCCCGTCCGCAGGTTGCGCGCCGCCAGATATCCGGCGCGGGAGGCACGCAGCGCGACGCCGAGCAGGGCGGTCGCGGCGCGGGCGAGCACCGGTCCGAGCAGGGTGAAGGCCACCGTCCAGACGAGCGCGGTCAGCATCGTCACGGGGCTCGACGCCGCCTCGGTCTCGAGTCCCGACAGCACCAGCGTCAGCGTGATCCCGCCGGCGACGCACAGGACGCCCGCGATCGACCGGCCGAGGGGCAGGCCCCCGCCCATGGCGGCCTCGCCGAGCGCCTCCACCGGGCGGATCCGCGCGGTGCGGCGCACCGAGAGCCGGGTCGCGGCCCAGACCGCCGCCACGGTGGCCGGCAGGGCGGCCGCGGCCGGGAACGGGCTGACCACCAGGCGCAGGTTCGCCGGCATGGCGCCCAGCTCGACGAACCGGCCGTGCAGCCAGAACCCGAGGCCGATGCCGGCGGCCGATCCGATGACGCCGGCCGCCAGACCGACCAGCAGCGCCTCGCCGCCCAGTAGCGTGCGTACCTGACCGGGCGTGGCGGCGACCGCGCGGAGAAGGGCGATCTCACGCCGCCGTTGCTGGACCGCGAGGGCGGCGGTGCCGGTCACGACGAGGATCGCCACCAGCAGGGACGTGCCGCCCAGCGCACCGCCCAGGCTGATCAGCCGCACCCGCGCCCGCTCCGCGTCGAGGAACTCCACCGTGCCGCGCTCGTCCCCGGTGTAGGCCACGAGACGATCGGTCAGCACCGGTGAGACATCCACGCGGGGGAACACGCCGATCGCGGTCACCAGCCCCGGGCGCCCGGCCAGCCGCCGGGCCTCGGCCGTCGAGAAGAACACCGTGTCCTGGCTCGGCAGGGCCTGCGCGGTGACCCCCACGACCCGGTAGGCCTTCCCCCGGACGTCGAGAGCCGCACCCACGGTTGAACCGGAGCGGGCGTCCACGACCACCTCGCCGTCCGCGCGCGGCGGGCGTCCCTGTGCGATGGCGAACGGCGTGAGCCCCGCGGACTCCCACCCGTGCCCGAGAGCGTGCCCGTTCACGGGGAACGTGACCTCGGTCAGCACCTTCGAGACGCCGGGCAGGCCGCGCAGTCTCGCTGCCGTCGCCTCGGGGATCCAGACCCGCTCCGACAGTGGCTTGGCCTTCGTCTTGACCTTCCCGGAGGACTTGGTCACGGTCTCGTGGACGTTCTGGTCGCCGGCGACGATCAGCGGCGCCCCCGCGTAGCGCTCCGGGGCGACCCCGCCCCGCAGGCCGGTCTCCAGCAGCATCAGGCACGCGCAGACCAGCGCGGCGGCGCACACCAGCGCCACGAACGCCCCCGCGAACGCCGCCCTGCGGTGCCGCAGGGTCTTCAGGGCGAGCCCCGTGATCATGCCGCGTACGCCCCCATCCTGGTCATGCGCTCGGCGACCCTCTCGGAGCTCGGCGCGGCCATCGCGTCCACGATCCGGCCGTCGGCGAGGAACAGGACGGTGTCGGCGTAGGAGGCGGCCACCGGGTCGTGGGTGACCATCACCACGGTCTGGCCGAGGCCGTCCACCACCTCCCGCAGCAGCCGGAGCACGTCACGGGCGGTCATCGTGTCGAGCGCGCCGGTCGGCTCGTCGCCGAAGACCACCTGCGGCCGGGTCACCAGCGCCCTGGCGATGGCCACCCGCTGCTGCTGCCCGCCGGACAGCTGGGCGGGGCGGTGCCCGGTGCGGTCGGTCAGCCCCACCCGCCCGACGATCTCCTCGAGCCACGACCGGTCGGCCCGCGCGCCGGCCAGCCGCATCGGCAGCGTGATGTTCTCCAGCACGGTCAGGGACGAGACCAGGTTGAACGCCTGGAACACGAAACCGATCCGCTGCCTGCGCAGCTCCGTCAACCGGGTCTCGTCCATGCCGGACAGTTCGGTGCCGCCCAGCCGCACCGAGCCGGAGGAGGGCGTGTCCAGCCCCGCCGCGCAGTGCAGGAACGTGCTCTTGCCCGAACCCGACGGTCCCATCACCGCGGTGAAGCTCCCGCCGGGGATGTCCACCGAGACCTCGCGCAGGGCCGCCACCGCGCCCTGTCCCTTCCCATACACCTTGCTCACCGCGTCAAGGCGGAGCACCTCTGTCATGTGCTCAAGCCTGCTGATCAGCGGTGCCGCTTCCCAGAGACGGCCTCACCTCGTGACCATGACCTCGTCATGATCCGGACACTGGTAGACATATCCGCGTGATTCGCGTACTCCTTGCCGAGGACCAGCACGTCGTCAGGAGCGCCCTGGCGGCCCTGCTCGGGCTGGAGGAGGACCTGGAAGTCGTCGCGACCGTGGAGTCCGGAGAGGCCGCCCTGGCCGCCGCGCTGGTCCACCACCCCGACGTCGCCGTCCTCGACATCGACATGCCCGGCGGACTGGACGGCCTGGCGGCCGCGGCCGAGCTCCGCACGCGTCTGCCCGCCTGCCGCGCCCTGATGCTGACCGCGTACGGCAAGCCGGGGCACCTGCGCCGCGCCCTCGGCGCCGGTGTCGCCGGATACGTGCTGAAGACGGCGCCGCCGGACGAACTCGTGGCCGCCATCCGCAAGGTCGCGGCCGGCGAGCGGGTGCTCGACCCCTCGCTCGCGGTCACCGCCTGGGACCTGTCGGACAACCCGCTCACCCCGCGCGAGGCGGACGTGCTCCGCCTGGCGGCCTCCGGCGCGGACGCCGCGGACATCGCCGCGCGGCTCCACCTGGCCGCGGGCACCGTGCGCAACTACCTCACCGGGATCGTCACCAAGCTCAACGCCCGCAACCGGACCGACGCCGTGCGCATCGCCACCGAAGCCGGCTGGATCTAGGCTCGCGCGGGCGCCGGGGCGGGATGCGGCACGCAGGCGTCGAGCGTGAACCGGTCGCCGTCCACGTGCGAGGTCAGCCGGCCGTCCAGGGCGGCGAGGCGGGTGGTCAGGTTGCCGATGCCGGACGACCCGCGCCTGGTGTTCCCCGGGCGTACTCCGTCGTTGCGCACCCGCAGCCGCAGCCCGCTCTCGTCGGCGCGCATCGTGATCGCGCAGTGGCGGGCCTCGCTGTGCCTGAGCACGTTCGTCACGGCCTCCCTGAGCACGGTGCCCAGCACGGTCTCGACCTCGGCGGGCAGGTCCGGCTCGATCGGCTCCACGGTCACCCGGATCCCGGCGGCCGACAGCACCGTGCGCGCCGACTCCACCTCGGCCGCCAGGGACAGCTCCCGCTGCTCCCCCGACACCGAGCGCAGGTCCGCCCGCGCGCCCTCCGCCATAGTGACGATCTCCTCGATCCGCTCCCGGGGGCTCCGCAGGCGACGGGCCAGCTCGCAGGTGAGGAGGATCGCGGCCAGGGAGTGCCCGAGCAGGTCGTGCAGGTCGCGGGCGGCGCGCAGACGCTCCTCGACGATCGCGGAGCGGGCCAGGCTCTCCCTCGCGGCCTGGAGCTCTTTCACGATCTGGGCCAGGCGGAGCAGGGCGTAGACCACGAGCCCGGTGACGAGCGCGCTGATCGTGCTGTTGGCGAGGACGGAAGCGGGCAGGCCGAACAGCGTCCCGGCCCCGGCGACGCTCGCCACGATCGCCGCCGCCGCCGGCCACGCCACCCGCCACGGGAACGCGAGCAGGACCGGCCCGGCGAGGAAGCCCGCCACTCCGAGCCATACGGGTCCGAACACCGGGATGGGCGCGTAAGTGAGCACCGCCATCACCGCCAGCGCCACCATGTGACGCCCGTCGACGGAGCGGAGCTGCATGACGACGATCACGGCGAGGCACGCCGCGGCCGGGAGCACGAGGGCGCCGGGGAGCTGGAGCAGCGCCTTGACGCTGAAGCCCACGAGGACGGCCGCGAGCACCGTGACCGACACCGTGACCGACATCGTGGCCGACACCGCGTACGACGTGTCGTGCGCGGGCTCCGGCAGAAGCCACCGCCGCCTTCCGCCCGCCTGGCTCTTCCCCGCGCCGGCGCCGGTGCCCGCCTCGCCGGACGCCGTCTCCGCCGACGGCCCGCGGGGAAGGGTCGCCTCAACCACGAAGTGCCCGGCGGGGGTCAGACCGGTGGCGAGGGTGCCGCCCGCCTCCTCCAGCCGGAGGCCGTCGAAGTCCGCGCCCTCGGCGGTGCGGTGGCCGTCGTCGACGACGCGCAGCCGCACCCTGTCTCCCCGCTCGTCTCCCTGCTCGCCCGTCTCGATGACGCACAGCCGGGCGGTGCCCCGCCGTACGACGTCGGTGACGGCCTCCCGCAGCACACCCGCCAGCAGCGCCCCGCCCGGGCCGAGCGGCTCGGTGTGGCCGCCGCGCACCTCGACGGCGATTCCCGCGGCGTCGAGCATCGCCCGCGCCGTGACCAGCTCGGGAGCGAGGGAGGTCGCGCGGTAGTTCGCGGAGGCGGCGCGGGCGTCGGTCAGCGCCGCGCGCGCGGTGGCCGTCACCGAGGCCAGCACCTCGGCCGCGCCGTGCGGCTCCGCGAGCGCGCGGCGACCGCCCTCGACGATCACCTCGAGGCTCCGCCCGAGGCCGTCGTTCAGCTCGGCGGCGAGGCGCAGCCGCTCGGCGGCCACGGCCGCGGCGGCCAGCGAGAGCCGGGCGGCGTGCATCTCACCCGCGCGCTCCACGAGCCGGGTGAGGCCGAAGACGACCAGCGAGACCAGCACCACGGTGATCGTCGCGTCGGCCGTCGCCCCGCCGCGGGCGGCGTCGATCAGCGCCGCGCTCACCACCACGAGCGGCGCGAGCACGCGCGCGGTATCACGATGGGCACGGGTCAGCAGCAGCGATCCGGCCAGGAAGCCGAGGATCCCGGTGGAGACCCCGCCGGCGACGCTCACCGTGTAGACGAGGACGGCCTGCGCGGCGAGCAGCCACCACGTCCTGACCTTCAGCAGGTAGAGGACCTGCACGCCGAACACCGCCAGCGCGATCGGCGCACCGGCGACCACGTAGACGCTCGCGAGCGCGGCGAGCACAACGACGACGATCACTCGCGCCAGACGCACTCAGACCCCTTCGGCAGACGGTGACCATCCCGGAGCCGCCGGGTTCGTCTCCGAGGTCAGGAGACGACGAAGGCGGCCGCGACCAGGGCGAGCGCGGCGGCGACGGCCGCCAGGGCGGACGGAGACCAGGTGACGCGGGTCTCACCGGAGGAGTTCTCCCGGCGGGACCGGCTCATCTCGGTGAGCTGGGCGGCCACCCAGTCGGCGTGGGTGCGGGCGCCGACGGCCTCGGCCGCCGCCCGTTCGGCCCGGTTCGCCGACTTGGCCGCCTTGGCGGCCCGCCCGGCGGCCCTGGCCCGCTCACGGGCCGTCGCCTGGGGCGTCCAGCAGCGTACGGTGGTGCCCCCGGACTCGATCACGATGGCACTGGCCACGGACACGTCGTCCACGCCGCTCCAGGGGACGTAGGCGTTCCTCAGCACGTTGCGCACGCGGACGCCGCCCTCCTCGGCCACGATGGCGGGCCGCAGCGCCATCACGAAGACCAGCGCCGTGATGACGCCCAGCACCGCGCCCGCGATCAGCGCGCTGGGGATGCTCCCGTGGGCGACCAGGTCCCACACGTTCCAGGCGGCGAACAGCATCCAGGCCCAGCCGCAGATCCAGGCCAGCCTCGACCGGTAGACCTGAGGTTTCATGCGCGCCACTTCATCTGCGCGTAACCGGGCTTGATGACGCCGTTGATCAGCGCGAGCCGTTCGTCGAAGGGGATGAAGGCCGACTTCATCGCGTTGACCGTGAACCACTGCAGGTCGTCCCAGTCGTAGCCGAAGGCGTCCACCAGCTTGGCGAACTCCTGCGACACGCTCGTCCCGCTCATCAACCGGTTGTCGGTGTTGACCGTCACCCGGAAGTAGAGGCGCCGCAGCAGGCCGATCGGATGCTCGGCGATCGACGGGGCGGCCCCGGTCTGCAGGTTCGACGTCGGGCACATCTCCAGCGGGATCCGCTTGTCGCGGACGTAGGCCGCCAGCCTGCCGAGCTTGGCCTCGCCGTCGTCCGACACCCTGATGTCGTCGATGATCCGCACGCCGTGGCCCAGGCGGTCGGCGCCGCACCACTGGATGGCCTGCCAGATCGAGGGCAGCCCGAAGCCCTCCCCCGCGTGGATCGTGAAGTGGGCGTTCTCCCGCTGGAGGTACTCGAACGCGTCCAGGTGCCGGGTGGGCGGGTAACCGGCCTCGGCGCCGGCGATGTCGAACCCCACCACGCCGAGGTCCCGGTAGCGTACGGCGAGCTCGGCGATCTCCATCGAGCGGGCCTGGTGGCGCATGGCCGTCAGCAGCGTGCCCACCCTGATCCGCGGGCGGCCGTCGGGCCCGGCCGAGCCGAGCCGGAAGCCCTCCAGCACGGCCTCCACGACCTGGTCCAGCGACAGGCCCCGGGAGGTGTGCTGCTCCGGCGCGTACCGCACCTCCGCGTACATCACGCCGTCGTCCGCCAAGTCCTCGGCGCACTCCGCGGCCACCCTGACCAGCGCCTCGCGCGTCTGCATCACCCCGACGGTGTGCGAGAACGTCTCCAGGTAGCGCTCCAGCGAACCCGAGTCCGCGGCGTCCCTGAACCAGGCCCCCAGCTCACCGGGGTCGTACGTGGGCAGCGTGTGGCCGCATTCGCGGGCGAGGTCGACGATCGTCGCGGGACGCAGCCCGCCGTCGAGATGGTCGTGCAGGAGCACCTTGGGCGCCCTGCGAATCTCCTCCAAATCGGGCAGCTTACTCATGCCACCCTCCTCCCCACGGTCGTCCGTCCGGCAATCCTAGCCAGGGACGGAACGGCTTCGGATCGCCGAGACCTGCCGATTCTCACTCCTCGCGATTGGCGGTATCCGGGGAGAACGCGGGCAGGCAGACGGCCACGTACTCCGCGCCGGACGGCCCGGAGCTGTAGCGGATCTTCTCGCCGGGCTCGCTGACGAACGCCTGGCCCGCCTCGACCACGGTCGTGCCGCCCTCGTGCTCCACGACGACCGACCCCTTGAGCACGAGCGTGTACTCGGCGAACTCCGGGGTCTGCGCGGGCTCCTCCCAGCCGGGCGGGGCCACCATGTGCGCGATGGAGACCTGCTCGTCGCCGCTGTTGACGCGGCCGACGTACTCGTCAATGACCTTGCCGCCCGGCACCGGGATGCGGGTGGGGCCGTCGATCCTCCTGACCATGCCGACCAGTCTGTCAGTCGTTCCCCGAAATCCTGTCATTTGCCCGCATCCGCACTAGGCTTGAGCGGCTGCGGAGGCGGGAGGGACCGCAGGGCCGGGGTGATACGTGAACCAGACACGACGCGGTACCCGTCGCCGCGCGGACGGGGAGCCGTGGTGAGAGATCTGCCGGCCTTCGACGCCTTCGCCGCCGACCAGGCCCAGCCGCTCGCCCGTACGGCCCTGTCGCTGACGGGAGACCCGGCGGCCGCCCGCACTCTCGTGGTGACCGCGCTCTCGGCCGTCGCGGCCAGGTGGAGCGCCGTACGCTGGTCGTTCCCCGTCCATGCCGCCCGTGAGGCGCTCTACCGGGCCTACCTGAGCCGGGCCCACCCGAAGCGTCCGCGAACCCCCCCGGGCCGCCCGCGGGCACGACGCGCATCCGGCCTTCAGTTCCGGCACGGACGCGGCGGCTCTCCTGGATGCGCTGACCGGGCTGACGCCGCACCGGCGCGCCCTGGTCGTGGCCTGCTTCCAGGACGGGCACTCCACCTGGCAGGCGGCCGGCCTGTGCCGCATGGACGCGGCACCGGCCAAGACCGAGACCGTGCTCGCCGTCGCCGAACTGCGCAATCGCCTTCCCGCCTCGTTCGTCACCGGGACGGCGCCGGCCCCTCGGACCGGGGACGCGGGCGGCGGCACCGGCGGCGCGGCGACGGGCCCTTCGCCGGCCTCGTGGCCGGCACCGTCGGAGACAGCCCTCTCCTCGCCCAGCGCCTGGATCTCGTCGTCGCAGGCCGCCGGGCCCTCGCCGACCTCCTGGGCCCCGCCGTCGGAGGCGGCCGCCCCCTCCCACGTCCCCTGGCCCCCGCCCTACGAGGCGGGGCAGGCCTCCGAAGCCCCGGGCCATACCGCGCCGTACCACGCCACGCCCGTGCCGCACACGGCCCCGTCGGCACCCGCCCCCTCGTCGGGGAACACCGGCGCGGACGAACGGGACGACGATCCGTGGGAAGCCGCGCTGCGCAGGGAACTGGCCGCCCTGTCCGCGGCGATGCCCGCGCTCGACCCCCTCCCGCTCGCCGCCGAGGCCGCGCGGGCCGGCCGGCGGCACGGGACACGGCGCCGTGCCCTGGTCACCGGCATGAGCGTCACGCTCACCGCCCTGGTCGTCGTCCCCCTCGCCTTCGCCGCGGCGGGCCTGGCCGAGCGCGCGACGCGCGGCGCGGGTGACGCCCGCGGCGCCCCGGCCTCCCCGGACGTGAGCGCGACGATCCCCGGCCCGCTGCCCGCCTCCCTGCCCGACCCCGTGCGCTTCGCCTACCGGGGGTTCTGCACGAGGGACGACTGGGACCCGGTCGCCGAGGAGTACGCGGACAACGGCTGCGACCAGTGGCGGCTGGTGACGGCCACGGGCGAGCAGTGGCGCGTTCCGGACGTGACCCGCGACCTCGGCGACGGCTGGAACCCCCTCCTCGCGATCAGCGGGGACGGCAACCGCATGGCCTACTACAGCGAGACGTCGTCCGACTTCATGGTCCTCGACCGGCGTCGCGCCCGGGCGGAGAGAAGCGGGATGCTCCCGCTCGGCGGGGACGCGTCGCCGGAGGACACCCATCTGGTCATCTCACCCGGAGGGCGGTGGATGGCCGCCGACTTCGGCTCGGCCGCGCAGGCGCCCTCACCCCGGGTGCAGAGCCTCACCAGTTATCGGGTCTCGACGCTGCCGCGGCGGATGCGGATCCTGGCGGTCGGGGACGACGGCACGGTGACGGGCACGGCCACGTGGGACACCGACGTGGCTCCCGGCCGCCTCACCACCACCGTCCTGCTGCGGGTGCGGCCGGACGGGCGCACACTGAGCCGTACGCCGATCGACCCGGCGCTGTTCGAGTCCGGCGTCGCGGTCTCCCCGGACGGACACGCCCTCGCCGTCGCGGGCGAGCGCGCCCACCCCCGCGAGGACGACCACGGCCTGCTGGCCACCCTCGACACCGCCACCGGCCGGGTGCTCACCCGGCGTGAGGCGGCCCTTCCGGCGGACGCGCACGTCGCCGCCGTACGCGGCTGGGCGAGCGAGCACGAGGTGATCGTCGAGGCGGAGCGGGCCGGCGACGACGAGGACGAGGGAGAGGAATACTCGGTCCACGCCGTCGATGTGCGCACCGGGGCCGCCCGGCCGATCGCTCTGGACGAGGCGGGCGGCGTGCCCGCCCTCTGGGTGCCCGGCGCGCTGCGCTGACTCGCGTCCCCGCGCCGCGCGGACCGTGGAAAAGGGGCGCCCCGGTGACCGGGACGCCCCTCCGAACCGGTGGACGGGTCAGACCGCCTCCAGCACCGGTTCCTCCCGCGCCTCGACCGGCTGCCGCCTGAACCGGAGCCCACTGAGGGCGACGGCCAGGCCGACAAGGGCGAACCCGGCCGAGACCACGATCGCGGCACGGAATCGGGCGATCGGGTCGCCGCCGTCCGCCCCCGAGGTCAGGACGGCGGTGACGATCGCCAGCACCACTGCTCCGCCGACCTGGCCGGAGGTGTTCAGCAGGCCCGAGGCGAGCCCCTGCTCCTCGTCGTCGACTCCGGCGGTCGCCTGGATGTTGAGCGACGGGAACGACAGCGCGAACGCGACGCCGAGCAGCACCATGCCCGGCAGCACCATCGTGAGCAGGCCGGGGTGGAGGTCCACCCGCAGGAACACCCCGTATCCCGCGAGCAGCGCCACCGAGCCCACCACGATCAGCCGCGCGGTGCCGAAGCGGTCGGCGAACCCGCCCATCGTGGTGGAGGTGACCGCGACCAGCAGCCCCGCCGGCAGGAACGCGAGTGCGGTCTGCAGCGCGCTCCAGCCCAGCAGGTTCTGGAAGTACTGCATCGCCACGAACTGGAAGCCGACGTACGACCCGAACAGGATGACCAGGCCGATGTTGGCCCGGACGAGCGGCGCGGCGCGCAGGATGCCGAGCCGGACCAGCGGGTGCCGGACCCGGCGCTCCAGCCAGACGAACAGCCCGATCAGGGCGGCGGCCCCGGCGAGCGACAGCACGGTGCGCACCACGCTCACCTTGGGCGCCTCCACCACGGCGAAGACCAGGAGCAGCATGGCCGCCGTGATGGTCGCGGCGCCGAGGAGGTCGTGGCCGCCCTCGCCGCGCTCCTCGCCCCGATCGAGGAGCCGCGCCCCGGCGGCCAGCGCGATGATCGCGACAGGCACCGGCATGAAGAACGTCCAGCGCCAGCCGATCTCGGTGAGCAGGCCGGACAGGACCAGCCCGAGTGAGAATCCGCTGGCGCCGCAGGCGGTGAAGATGCTCAGGGCCCGGTTGCGGGCGGGGCCCTCGGCGAAGGTCGTGGTGATGATGGACAGCGCGGCGGGCGCGGTGAACGCGGCGCTGACGCCCTTCACGAAGCGGGCCGCGATCAGCAGCGTCCCGTCGCTCATCAGCCCGCCGAGCAGCGAGGCGACCGCGAAGACGGCCAGTGCGGACAGGAACACCCGGCGACGCCCGAGCAGGTCGGCGGTCCGGCCCCCGAGCAGCAGCAGACCGCCGTACCCCAGCACGTAGCCGCTCACCACCCACTGGAGTGACGAGGTGGACATCCCGAGATCAGCCTGGATGGACGGGAGCGCCACCCCGACCATCGACACATCGAGGGCGTCGAGGAACACGACGGCGCAGAGGACGGTGAGAGCACCCCACAGGCGGGCCCCCCAGCGCTCGTCCTGAGTGGAGGAAGTCATGGCAAGGGAAGTTACATGCACATGCATTCAATGCACAAGCAATTAATGCGTTTGCATCTATTGCGTACGCATGGTATGGTCGCGCGGAGAAAGGCGGTCTCACGTGAACGACACCGACACCGGCTTCGTGGTGATGGCCTGGCGCGAACTGCTCGCCCGGTACGCCGAGGTGTCGTGTGCGCTGGAGCGGGAGCTGAGCGACAGGCACGGGCTCGGTGTGAGCGAGTTCGAGGTGCTGGAGCGCCTGGTGGAGGCGCAGTCGCCGTGCGCGGAGCCGGCGGCGGCCAAGTTCCGCGTTCAGGAGCTCGCCGGCCAGGTCCACCTGAGCCAGAGCGCGCTGTCGCGCCTCATCGCCCGGCTGGAACGCGAAGGGCTGGTGGCCCGCGCCATGTGCGAGGCGGACAGGCGCGGCGTGTTCGTCCACGTAACCGAGGAAGGCCGGCGGCGGCACGCGGAGGCGATCCCCACCCATCGGGCCGTCCTGTCCGCGCACCTGTTTCCGCACCTCGTCAACGCCGGTTACGCGCCTCCCGTCCCGGACGACGCGCCCCGCCCCGCCTGATCGACGAGCGCCGGACGGTCAGGAGGGGCGCAGGGGAACGCCGTCGGGGTCGACGAGCAGGCCGTCCGCCGCGACCCGTGCCCCGGCTGCCACCAGCCGCGCGGCCTCCTTGTCCGGGTTCTCGACGGCGACCGCGATGTGCCGGAAGCCCTGCCGGCACGGATCGGGGGTCCACGGGCTCGCGGTCGTCGGAGCGGTGAACGTGAACACCTCCAGAACCGCGTCCCCGGCCAGCAGATACGTGATCAGGAAGCCGCGGGGGTCCTGGTCCTGCGTTATCTGGCCGATCACCTCGTAGCCGAGCGTGTCCCGGTAGAAGGCCAGCGCCGTGCCGAGATCGGCGGACGTGACCGCCACGTGGTCGAAGACCGGCGGCGCCGTACGCGGCCTGGCCAGGGCGGCCAGCCGTTCCCGCTCGGCCGGCTCGGGCGAGGCGACCCGGTGATACCGGAGGTAGTTGTCGGTGATCTCCAGATGGGTGCCGTCCGGGTCCTGGAAGAACGCGATGCGCACGCCGCCGACCGCGTCGAGCGGCGGCAGCGTGAAGGGCACGCCGGCGTCGCGCACGCGCTCCGCCCGCAGGTCGACGTCGCCGACCTTAAAGCCTATGTGCCGGATGCCGCGCTGGAGGTCGTCGTTCACCCAGCCGCCGAGATCGCCGTCGCCCGTCTCGACCAGCTTGAGCAGCACGGGCCCCGCCGGCAGCCATGCGATGCCCGGTCCCCCGGCCGGGCCGTCCACCGGGGTGAGATCCAGCAGGTCGCGGTAGAAGCCGAGCGAGCGGGCCAGGTCGGCGACGCCGATCTCGACATGCCGGATGCCTCGATGATCGGACACGGTTCTCCCCTCTGCGCGTCCGGCCGGTCCGGTACGGCGCGACCACCCTGACATACGTTCTCGTACGACCGATCACGCCGCCCTGCCGGCGGGCGCGCGGGAGCGGACCTCCACGGCCGCATCGGCTCGCAGGCCGGGCGCCAGCGCGAGGGTGACCGCGACGGAGGCCACCGCCATCACGCCCATGGCGGCCGCGGCCGAGGTGAACTGGGCCACCGCCCCCGCGATCGCGGCGCCCACCCCCTGCATGGTGAGCACGCCCGACGACTGCAGCCCGAGCGCCTGCCCGCTCATCTCCTCCGGGGTGACGGCCATGAGGCGTTCCTGGAGCAGCAGTCCGGCCGAGTATCCGGCCGAGGCGAGGACGACGGCGGCCACCGCGACCGGCAGGGACGGGTGGAGGAGGAAGACGAGGTACGGCACGGCGAGCAGCAGGCGCAGCGGAGCGCTCAGCCGCTCGCGCCACCGCTTGGGGACGAACCGCCCCATCAGCGTGTCGCCCGCGAGCATTCCGGCGGCGGCGCAGGCGAACAACAGCCCCGCGTGCGAGGCGTCGTAGGCCACGTACAACGACTCGCACCCGACGATCAGGCCGTTCGGCACCCAGAGAGCCAGGTACAGGCGGCGGCGCACCCCCGACGACCAGAGCGTGCGGTTGGTCCGCCAGGTCTGCGCGGGCGAGGGCCGTCCCTGGGCGCGGGGCGGGCGCGCTGACAGTCCCCACCGGGCGACGACTGCGGCGACGAGGTACAGCCCCGCCGCGGCGAGCAGGGTGCCGCGCGGGGACAGCGCGGTCATGAGCGCACCTCCGGCGCCGAATCCGATGATCTGCTGCACACCGACCGACATGCTGAGCACCGATCGGCCGAGCAGGTAGCCGTCCTTGGGCAGGATCTCGTTGAGCAGCCCGAACCGGACCCCGCCGCCGAGGGACGCGGCGAGCCCCATGCCGAGGACGACGGCGAACAGCGCCCACAGCGGCAGGCCGGGCAGGGCGAGCACGACCGTGCCGGCCCAGAAGACCAGTGCCAGACCTGTCATCGCTGCGCGCGGAGGCAGCCGGTCGGCGGCCGACAGCAGCACCGTCGCCCCGAGCACCTGTGCGAAGGACGCGCCGAACATGCTCAGGGCCGACAGCAGCGGCGACCGTGTCGTCCCGTACACGAGCGTGCCGAGCGCCAGGCCGCTCACGGTCGAGGCAGCCACCTGCGCGGACGCCACGGTGAACAACGGCGTGAATTCGGGGGTGCGGAACAGTTCCCGATACGTGCGCATGACGTGAGCGTCGATCACCTTCACGGGCCGCCGGTAATGTTTCGCGGGGAGGCGAAACATGGGCTGGTGGCTAGTCAACGCCGACACTCTCGCGGAGAGCCGGTTCGTGATCTCCCCGCTGGCCGAGGCCACCGCCTGCCTCTGGACGCTGGAGAAGGCGTCGGGGGCGCATCCGGGCGAGCGGGAGTGGCTCGACGAGCATCTGCCCGCCTACCGGGCCCGCCTGGCCGGCGACCCGATCACGGCGCTGCTGCTGAAGGCCGCGCGGGGACGCAACTGGACCGCCGACTTCCTCACGCCCGCCCCGACCGGCGAGGGCGACCCGGCGTTCGAGGAGGAACTGTCCCGCGTCCGCGCGACACCGCCCGAGATCGCGCACGCGGACATCGAGGTGGCGCTGCGCGGCCCGTTGCCCACGGCGCTGCGCCGTTACGACCTGCCCGAACGCGCGGCGGGTCTGCTGGAGTGGGTGTGGACGCGGACCGTGCTGCCCGACTGGCCGCGCCGTCGGCGGATCATGGAGGCCGACGTCGTCGCCCGCGTCGGCCATCTGAGCCAGGGCGGCTGGGCCGCCGCGCTGAACGACATGTGCAAGGGGATGCGCTGGCTCGGCGGCAACCGGCTGCAGATCAACACCTACGACTACCCGCCGAGGCGGATCGGCGGGGCCAGGCTGATGTTCGTCCCGGTCACCCAGCGCCAGGCCTGGACCGCCTGGACCTCGGACCGGCACTACGCCCTGGTCTACCCCTGCTCGGGCACACTGGCCGAGCCGGACCGCGCGCCGGCGCCGGAGGCGCTCGGCCGGCTGCTCGGCCCGGCCAGGGCGCGGGTGCTCGTGCTGCTCGCCGCTCCCAAGAGCACGACCCACCTCGTGGCGCTGACCGGCCAGGGGCTGGGATCGGTGGGCCGCCACCTCAGGGTGCTCCTCGACGCCGGTCTCGTACGGCACCGCAGGGCGGGTCGGTCGGTCCTGTACTACCGCACGCCCCTCGGCGACGCCCTCGCGGCGAGCGACGCCGAGGCCCGCACCGCCGGGGAAGGGCCCGGAGGAACGCTCAGGCCGTCAGGCGGTCGATGACCAGCGGCAGCAGGTCCGCGCCGCCGTCCTCGCCGATCTCGTACGCCCCCTCGATCGCCTGGAGGGCCCGGTCGAACCGGCCGGCCTCGTCGGCGTACAGGGTCATCAGCGGCGCACCCTCGCGTACGGCGTCGCCCGGCTTGGCGTGCAGGACGACGCCCGCGCCCGCCGACACCGGGTCCTCCTTGCGGGCCCGCCCGGCCCCCAGCCGCCAGGCCGCCAGGCCGACCTTGAGCGCGTCGAGCGTCCGCAGCGTGCCCGAGGCGGGGGCGGTGACCACGGCCGACTCGGCGGCCTTCGGCAGCGGCGCGTCCGGGTCGCCGCCCTGAGCGGCGATCATGCGCCGCCAGGCGTCCATCGCCGAGCCGTCCTTCAGCACCTCCTCGGGATCCTTGGCGCCCGGCACCCCGGCGGCCTCCAGCATCTCCCGTGCCAGCCGTACGGTGAGCTCGGTCACGTCGGCGGGGCCGCCGCCGGCGAGCACCTCGACGGCCTCCTCGACCTCCAGCGCGTTGCCCACCTTCAGGCCCAGCGGCCGGTCCATGGCGGTCAGCAGGGCCACCGTGCGCACCCCGGCGTCGGTGCCGAGCTCGACCATCGTCCGGGCCAGCTCGCGCGCGTCGTCCACGTTCTTCATGAACGCGCCCGAGCCGGCCTTCACGTCGAGCACGAGCGACCCCGTGCCCTCGGCGATCTTCTTGGACATGATCGAGGAAGCGATCAGCGGGATCGACTCGACCGTGCCGGTGACGTCCCGCAGCGCGTAGAGCTTCTTGTCGGCGGGGGCGAGGCCCGCACCCGCCGCGCACACGACCGCCCCGGCCGAGCGGATCACGGCGAGCATCTCGTCGTTCGACAGCGACGCCCGCCAGCCGGGGATCGACTCCAGCTTGTCCAGCGTGCCGCCGGTGTGCCCGAGGCCCCGCCCGGACAGCTGCGGCACGTACGCGCCGCAGGCGGCGACGAGCGGGGCCAGCGGCAGGGTGATCTTGTCGCCGACCCCGCCGGTGGAGTGCTTGTCGGCGGTGGGCCGGTCGAGGGCGGACCAGTCCATCCGCTCCCCCGACCTGATCATGGCCTGGGTCCAGTCCGCGATCTCCCTGCGGTCCATGCCGTTGAGCAGGATCGCCATCAGCAGCGCCGACATCTGCTCGTCGGCCACCTCGCCCCGCGTGTACGCGTCGATCACCCAGTCGATCTGGGCGGTCGACAGCTCACCGCGGTCACGCTTGGCGATGATGACCTCGATCGCGTCGAACCCCACGCTTGTCCCCTATCTCGACAGATCTTCGGGTCCGAAGGCGAACGGCAGGAAGTCGGCCATCCGCATCGGCCCGTCGGGCGTCTCCACCAGCAGATCCCGCCCGCCGTGCTCGAACAGCAGCTGGCGGCAGCGGCCGCACGGCATCAGCAGCTCGCCGTGGCCGTCCACACAGGTGAAGGCCACCAGCCTGCCGCCGCCGCTCGCGTGCAGCGCCGAGACGAGCCCGCACTCGGCGCACAGGCCCACGCCGTACGACGCGTTCTCCACGTTGCAGCCGGTCACGATCCGGCCGTCGTCGACGAGCGCCGCCGCCCCCACGGGAAACTTCGAGTACGGCGCGTACGCGTGGGTCATGGCCTCGCGGGCCGCGACCCGCAGCGCCTCCCAGTCGATGCTCATTTCGCCTGCCCCCTTCGATACGGGACGCCGTCCGCCGCCGGCATGCGCAGCCGCTGCGAGGCCAGCGACAGCACCAGCAGCGTGGTCAGGTGGGGGGTGAACGAGGTGAACTGCTCCGGCACGGTGTCCGTCACCGCGAACACCGCGAACACCGCGATCGCCACGACCCCGGTGAGCAGGGCCGCGACCCCGCGCCGCTGCCGTACGAGCTGGTAGACCGCCACGGCGGCGAGCAGCAGCGCGACGACCAGCAGCAGCGCGTGCACCGAGATGCCGCCCTGGCGGAGCTGGAGGGCGTCGGTGTAGCCGAACAGCGCCGCGCCTCCGGCGAGCCCGCCCGGACGCCAGTTGCCGAAGATCATGGCGGCCAGGCCGATGTACCCGCGGCCGCCCGTCTGCCCGTCCCGGTAGATCCCCGCCGCCACGATCGACAGGAACGCGCCGCCGAGCCCGGCGAGCACGCCGGAGATGATCACGGCGGCCCATTTGTACAGGTAGACGTTGACGCCCAGCGACTCCGCCGCGACCGGACGCTCGCCGCACGCCCGCAGACGCAGGCCGAACGGCGTGCGCCACAGGATGTAGAACGACAGCGGGACCAGCAGGATCGCCAGGATCGTGAACCACGACACGCCCTGGGTGATGCCCCGCAGCACGCCCGCGAAGTCCGACAGCACGAACCAGTGCTTGGCCTCGACGGTCCGCAGCGGGTCGTCGAGGAAGCCCAGGCTCACCGTGCCCATCTTGGGCAGCGGCGGCGAGTTCTTCGTCCCGCCGCCCGGCATGCCGTCGAAGACGAGCTGGGACAGGTACTGGGTGAAGCCGACGCCGACGATGTTGATCGCCACGCCGGAGATGATGTGGTCGACGCCGAAGGTCACGGTGGCGACGGCGTGGATCACCGCGCCCAGTGCCCCGCCGACGGCCCCGGCGACCACGCCCGCCCAGGGGCTGTGGAACTGGAGGGCGCCCCAGGCGCCGAACCAGGTGCCGAGCACCATCATGCCCTCGAGGCCGATGTTGACCACGCCGGCCCGCTCCGACCACAGACCGCCGAGACCGGCGAGCCCGATCGGCACGGCGAGACCGAGCGCGGCGCTGACCGTGCCCGCCGAGGTGATGTCGTTCGCCCCGGTCACCAGCCGCGCGACCGACAGCAGCACCACCAGCCCGGCCAGGCCGAGCAGAAGGACCGGCGCCGACAGCCGGAAGCGACGCGCCGGGGGCGTCTCGACCGGGCGGTCGACCGGGAGATCCGTCGCCGTCATGCCGTCTCCTCGATTACGTCCGGCCCGCCGCGTTCACCGTCTCGCTCGCTTCGCTCGCTCATGCCGCCGCCTCTGTCTTCGGCGCCTCCTGCGGCGCGGCGAGCTGGCGGCCGACCCGGCGCTGTTCCGCCACCATCCGGTACCGGTGGACCAGCTCGTACGCGATGATCACGGAGAGCACGACGACGCCCTGCATGATCTGAACGATCTCCTTGGGGATGTCGAGCAGCTGAAGCTGGTTGGAGGAGTTGTACAGGAAGCTCCACAGCAGTGCGCCGATCGCCATGCCGACCGGGTTGTTGCGCCCGAGCAGGGCGATCGCGATTCCGGTGAAGCCGAGGTCGGTCGGGAAGTTGTTGCTGTACTTGTAGGAGGCGCCGAGCAGCTCCGGCATGCCGATCAGACCGGCGACCGCTCCCGAAATGACCATCGTGACGACGATCATCTTCTTCACGCTGACGCCGCTGGCCACCGCCGCGGACTCGGACTTGCCGGTCGCCCGCAGCTCGAAGCCGAACCGGGTGCGGTTGAGCACGACCCAGTACGCGACGCCGAGCAGGACCGCGACCACGATGAACCCGTTGACCAGCACCGGCGTGCCCGCGATGAGCGGGATGCCCGGCATGTGCGCGTCGTCGGGAATCGGCCGGGTGCCGAGGTCGTTGCCGGTCAGCACGCCGAAGTGCTCGCTGACCAGCCAAGAACCAAGGCCGGTGGCGATCGCGTTCAGCATGATGGTCGAGATCACCTCGCTCACGCCCCGGTAGACCCGCAGCAGCCCGGCGATCGCGGCCCACAGGGCGCCGACGACCACCGCGGAGACCACCACGAGGACGATGTTGAGCACGCCGGGGACCACGGCGGCGCCGCCGACCGCGGCGGCGACCACGGCCGCGAGGCGGTACTGGCCGTCCACGCCGATGTTGAAGAGGTTCATCCGGAAGCCGACGGCCACCGCGAGCGCGGAGATGTAGTACATGACCCCGGTGTTGAGAGTCATGGCCATCGACCGCGGCTGGGTGCCGTAGTCCGCGAGTGTGGTGAAGGCCTCGACCGGATCCTTGCCCGCGATGAGCAGGACCACCGAGGTGATCAGCACCGCGAAGACGACCGCGATGACCGGCGCGGCGACGGCGAGCCAGCCGCCCAGCCGCACCCGGCCGAGCAGCCGGTCGACGAACCCGTTCATACGCCCTCCCCGGCGCCGGTCATCGCCGAGCCCAGTTGCTCGGGGGTCACGTTCGCGGGATCGACGTCGGCGACGATCCTGCCGCGCAGGATCACCTTGAGCGTGTCGGACAGGCCGATCAGCTCGTCGAGGTCCGCGGAGATCAGCAGCACGGCCAGACCCGCGGCGCGCGCGGTGCGCAGGTGGTCCCAGATCGCCGCCTGCGCGCCGATGTCCACGCCCCGGGTGGGGTGGCTGGCGATCAGCAGCACGGGGTCGCCGCTCATCTCCCGCCCGACGATCAGCTTCTGCTGGTTGCCGCCGGACAGCGTGGCCGCGTCCACGTCGATGCCGGGGGTGCGCACGTCGTACTCCTCGACGATGCGCCGGGTGTCGGCCCGCGCGCCGGCGCGGTCGATCCACGGGCCCTTGATGTTGGGCTTGCGGGTCTGGTGGCCGAGGATGCGGTTCTCCCAGAGCGGCGACTCCAGCAGCAGGCCGTGCCGGTGGCGGTCCTCGGGGATGTAGCCGATGCCGCCCGCGCGCCGCTTCAGGGTCGGCCACCGGGAGATGTCGGCGCCGCCGAGGGTGAGCGTGGCGACCTCACACGGGCGCATGCCCATGATCGCCTCGACCAGTTCCGCCTGGCCGTTGCCCTCGACGCCCGCGATGCCGAGCACCTCGCCCTTGCGGATGTCGAAGCTCACGTTCTCGACCACCGGCCGCCCGTCGCCGGTGCGCACGGTCAGATCGCGTACGGACAGGGCGACGACGTCGGTGACGGTCGACTCGCGGGTCTCGGGGCTGGGCAGCTCGCTGCCGACCATGAGCTCGGCGAGTTTGCGGGAGGTCACCTCTTGGGGGTCCACGGTCGCCACGGTGGTCCCGCGCCGGATGACGGTGATCTCGTCGGCGACCCGCAGGACCTCGTCCAGCTTGTGGGAGATGAACAGGATCGTCAGCCCCTCGCGGACCAGTCCGCGCAGGTTGTCGAACAGTTCCTCGACCTCGTGGGGCACGAGCACGGCGGTCGGCTCGTCCAGGATCAGGATGCGGGCGCCCCGGTAGAGCACCTTCAGGATCTCCACCCGCTGGCGGTCGCCGACCCCCAGGTCCTCGACCGGCACGTCGGGCCGCACGCCCAGCCCGTACGCGTCGGAGATCTCCTTGATCTTCTTCCGCGCGGCGCCGAAGTCGAGGGCGACGCCGCCGCGGCGCGGCTCGCTGCCCAGGACCACGTTCTCCAGCACGGTCAGGTTGTCGGCCAGCATGAAGTGCTGGTGGACCATGCCGATGCCCGCGTCGATCGCGTCGGCGGGGGTGTGGAAGCCCACGGGCTTCCCCTCGACGCGGATCTCACCCTCGTCGGGGCGCTGCATCCCGTACAGGATCTTCATCAGCGTGGACTTCCCCGCGCCGTTCTCGCCGACGATGGCATGGATGTGCCCTTTGGCGACGCGGAGGTGGATGTCGCTGTTGGCGACGACTCCCGGGAACCTCTTGGTGATCCCGGTGAGCTCTACTGCGGGTTCCGTAACGGTCGCGGCGGTAATGTCGGCCTCCTCCTCGCGGAGTGCCCGGTGACGGTCAAGTGGTAGTGAGCGTAGAGCAAAGGGCCCGGGGCGGGTGCCCCCGGGCCCCTCGATTACGCAGGTCAGGACGTCGGGACCGAGATCTCGCCGTTGATGATCTTCTGCTTGTACTCGTCGATCTTCGACTTGATGTCGTCGATCTTGCCGCCGGTCGTGGAGTAGTCCACGCCGCCCGCCTTGAGGTCGTAGACGGACGGGCCCGACTTGACCGCACCGGTGCTGTAGTTCTTCAGGAAGTCGAAGACCGCCACGTCGACCTTCTTGATCATCGAGGTGATGATCACGTCCTTGAAGCCGGCGTACGCCGGGAGCGCCGCCTGGTCGGAGTCGACGCCGATGGCCGTCGCCTTCGCGGCCTTGGCCGCCTCGAAGACGCCCGCGCCGGAACCGCCGGCCGCCTGGTAGACCACGTCCGCGCCGGCGTCGTACATGCCCTGCGCGGCCGTCTTGCCCTTGGCCGGGTCACCGAAGCCACTGAAGTCCGGGGGCTGGGTGAGGTACTTGCTCTGGATCTTGATGTCCGGCTTGACGGCCTTCGCGCCGGCCTCGAAGCCCGCCTCGAACTTGTGGATCAGCGGCACGTCGACGCCGCCCACGAAGCCGACGTTGCCCTTCTCGGACTTCAGCGCCGCCGCGACGCCGACGAGGAACGACCCCTGCTCCTCGGCGAACATCAGGTTCGTGATGTTGTCGCCCTTCGCGGCGTCGTCGTCCACGATGGCGAACTTGACCTCGGGGAACTCCTTGGCGACCTTCGCCACGGAACCGGAGTAGGCGAAGCCCACCGCGATGATCGGGTTGAAGCCCCCGGAGGCGAGCAGGCGCAGCCGCTCCTCCTTCTGGGCGTCGGTCTCGCCCGCGGTCGCCTCCAGTTCCTTCTTCTCGACCTTGAGCTCCGACACGGCCTTGTCCAGGCCGGCCGCGGCCGCGTCGTTGAAGGAACCGTCGCCGCGGCCGCCGATGTCGTACGCCAGGCCGACCTTGGCCTGTGCGGCGGCGGGCGGCGCGGAGGACGCGCTGGCCGAGGCCTCGGTCGTGGCGCCTTCGCCACCACCTCCACACGCGGCGGCGGCCATGAGCAAGGCGCCGCCCGCGGTGGCGGCGGCCAGTCTGCTGATTCGATTGTGGAGCAAGGTCGTGACTCCCCTTCCGTTCCCCGCCCGTCTGACTCTCGTCGCACGCACGCAGGAACGCACGGCAACCCTGCACGGAAGATAGTTGTTTGACCTGCATAGACCAAACCCGCACACCAGTCCGCAACATGTCCGTTATTGAGCCCACGCCGCACCGTGACCGGGGCGTCAGCCTGGGGAAACCTTGACCCTGCCGTGGATGATCTCCTGCTTGAGCTGTTCCAGGCGCGGCTGGATGTCCGTGATGTGGCCGCCCGTGAGGGTGTAGTCGACGCCGCCGAGCTTGAGGTCGTACACCACCGGACCGCTGGTGACGGTCCGATCGGCCACGTCGGCGAGGAAGTCGTAGACGGCGACGTCGATCCGTTTGATCATCGAGGTCAGGATCACGTCGCGCACCGCGGGGTCGGCGCTCTTGGCCTGGTCGTAGTCGACGCCGATCGCCCACGCCCCCGCGTCCTTCGCCGCCCGGAACACCCCGGCCCCCGAGGCCCCGGCCACCTGGTAGACCACGTCGGCGCCCGCGCGGTACATGCGCCGGGCGGCCCTGCGCGCCTTCGCCGGGCTCTCGAATCCGCGGAGGTCGTGGGGGCCGCTGAGATAGGCGATCCTGATCCGCGCCCGCCGGTTCACGTGCTTCACACCCTGGACGTAGCCGGCCTCGAACTTCCTGACCAGGGGGGAGCGGTTGCCCCCGACGAAGCCGACGTCGCCGGTGTGTGATTTCATGGCCGCCGCCGCGCCCATCAGGAACGAGCCCTGTTCCTCGGCGAACAGCAGATTCGTGATGTTGGGACCCGACACGGACGGCTCGTCCAGGATGGCGAAGCGCGTCCGGGGGAACCGCGGAGCGATCCGCCTCAGCGCCGGAGCGTACGCGTAGCCGACGGCGATGATCGGGTCGTACCCGGCCTCGGCGAGCGCCCGCACCCGCTCCACCTTCCGGCCGGCGGGCTCGCCCCGCGCGGCCGCCACCTCCTTCACCCGCATGCCGCTCAGGTTGCGCGCGGCCTCGTCGATCCCGGCGGCCGCGGCGTCGTTGTACGACTTGTCGCCCCGTCCGCCGATGTCGTACGCGAGCCCGACCCGCAGTGGGCCGGTGCGCGGCGGCGCGGCGTCCGCCCCGCCGTGACAGCCCGCGGCGGCGGCGACGGCGGCGGCGACGGCGCCCGCCGTCACCGCCCGGAACGCCCGCAATCGGACCTCCTAACCAGGAGGGTGGTCCCACTGTCCGCGATACCCCTCGACGAGGGCGGGGAACGCGCCGCATCTCATGACAGGTTCATCCCAATTGAGTTAGTTTGTGCGGGTAAGGGATCCCGAATAGCGGGCGGCCTGTTCCCCTTCGCGCGTCACCTCGAAGCCGGCGGCGCTCTCGCCCCGCCACGTGATCGTGACGTTTCCCGGATGACAGGCGTCGCCTCTCACCCGGTCGAGGGTCAGCACGAGCACCGCGTCCGACCCGCCCGCGGGGGTGAGACGGCCGGAGCAGTGCAGGTCGGCGCCCCACCGCATCCGCGCCGGCTCGGCGAGACGGATCTCGACCGGGAAGACCCGGCCGGCCGAGGGGTGGGTGGCGACGCCTGTCCAGGTCCCGTCGAGGCGTCCGGGCCCGCGGTCCGTCAGCGCCCACACGACGCCCAGCGCGGCGAGGACGGCGACCGCGGAGATCGAGGCGGCCAGTGCGACCACGCGCGCTCGCCCGGGACGCCGTCCGCCGGTCCGGTCGTTCGCCACCCCGTCGGGCTCCGTCCGCTCAGGCTCCGTCCGCTCGGGCTCCGTCCGCTCGGGTCCGGCCGGAACCGGCTCGGTGGCAGTGGACTCGGTGGCAGTGGACACGGGAGGATTCGGCGCGGCCGGACCCGGTCGCGCCGGGACTCGGCCGAGCAGGGCGCTCAGCACCTGTCCCGCGTCCGGCCGGTCGGCCGGTTCCGCGGCCAGGCACGCCACGACGAGGTCTTTCAGCAGGCCGGTGAGCGGCCCGAGGTCCGGCGTGCCGTACAGGATGCGGGCCATCACGGCCGCGTGCGTGTCACCGGTGTAGGCCTGCCTGCCGCTCGCCGCGTAGACGAGCGTGAGCGCCCAGCAGAACAGGTCCGCCGCCGGTCCCGCGGGCCGCCCTTGGAGCTGCTCGGGGGCGATGTAGGCCGGGGTGCCGACCGGGTCTCCCGTCGTCGCGGTGGCGTCGGCAAGGCGGGAGATGCCGAAGTCGACGACCCGCAGCCCGTCGGAGCCGAGGAGCACGTTGCCCGGCTTGAAGTCGCGGTGGACGACCCCCGCCCGGTGGATCGCGGCCAGCGCGGTGGCCGTCCCCACGGCGACCCGGTCGAGGTCGCCGCCCGTCCGCGGGCCCGCCGCCCGCACGTGCTCGCGCAGGGAGGGGCCGTCGACGTACTCGCTCACGATGTACGGCCGGTCGCCGTCCAGGTCGGCGTCGAGGACCTGCGCGGTGCAGAAGGGCGCCACCCGGCGCACCGCCTCGATCTCCCGGGCGAACCCGCGCCGGGCGGATACGTCGTCGAGCCGCGCGTGCAGGAGCTTCACGGCCACCGGCCCGCCCGACGCGCCGGCCGCGCCGAGGAAGACCACTCCCTGGCCGCCTACTCCAAGGCGGCCGGTGAGACGGTAGTCCCCGAGATGCCGGGGATCTTCCGGGCGCAGGGGGGATGCGTCGGGCACGGGCGCTGTACTACTCGGCCGGTTCGGCGGGCGCGGGTCAGCGGGCGCCGCCCCACAGCGCGGTCAGCGCCGTGGCGGCGAGTACCTTCACGCCGATCCCGATCGCCCGCTCGTCGACGTCGAACTGCGGCCGGTGGATGTCGACCTCGTCGACGGCCCCCACCGGGCGGGTGCCCAGCCGGGCGAGCGCGCCGGGCACCGACTCGAGGTACCAGGAGAAGTCCTCGCCGCCGAGGCTCTGCGGCGTGGGCACGGCCGCCCCGTCGCCGACGATCTGGGTCACCGCGTCGTGCAGCATCTGGATGCTGGTGGCCTCGTTCACCGTGGGCGGAGTGCCGCGCCGGTAGTCGATCTCGGCCTCCACGCCGTACGCGCCGGCGACCGAGTCGAGCAGGGCCTTGACCAGGTCGGGAGCCTGGTGCCAGGCCTCCTCGTCGAGCGACCTGACTGTGCCCTGGGCGACCCCGACGTCCGGGATCGCGTTGGCCACCGAGCCCGCGGAGATCTGACCCCACACGAGGCTGAGGCTGGAGCGGGGGTCCACGCGGCGTGACAGCGCGGCCGGCAGCTCGGTGACGATCTTGCTGAGCGCGTAGACGAGGTCCACGGTCAGGTGCGGCCGGGCGGTGTGCCCGCCCGGACCGGCGACGCGGATGCGCAGGCTGTCGCAGGACCCGGTGATCGGGCCGGTCCGCAGGCCGACGTGACCGACGTCGAGACGCGGGTCGCAGTGCACCGCGAAGATGCGGTCGACCTCGTTCAGGCCGCCGTCGCGCATGACCTCCAGCGCGCCGCCCGCGACCTCCTCGGCCGGCTGGAAGATCAGCCGCACCCGGCCGGGGAGGGCTCCCGCGTCGGCCTGCGACGCCAGGAACAGCCCCGCGCCGAGGACGATCGCCGTGTGCACGTCGTGACCGCAGGCGTGGCACGCGTTCGAGTTCGTGGACCGGTAGGGGACGTCCTTCTCGTCCTCCATGGGCAGCGCGTCGATGTCCGCGCGCAGGGCGACCGTGGGGCCCTCGTCCCTGCCGAGGTCCACCCACAGGCCGGTGCCGCGCGACAGCGGGTGCGGGGTGAGCCCGGCGTCCGTCAGCCGCTCAGCGATCTTCTCTGTCGTGCGATGCTCGCTGAAGGCGATCTCCGGGTGCGCGTGTACGTCGCGCCGGAACTCGATCAGCTCATCGTTGTGCCCGCGAAGGAATTCCGCCAGTTGCCCGGCCAGGTCGTTGCTTCCCGGCACGGCCGCGTCCGGCGTTGCGAGCTTCGATGAGGTGGCCACGGAACTTCCCTTCTCCGGCGAGCCGTCCCGCCACGGGTCGCCGGATCACCATATGATCATTAAAAGTCACAAAAAAGCCCAAAAGGGTCGAGCGGGCGCCTCGCCTCCACCGACCCTTCAATCACAATCCTTTCACGCCGCGACCCTCCGATACGGCGAATTGCCCAGTATTTACGCCGGCCTCCGCACGTTGCCAGAACTGGGGCACTGTTGCCGGACATATCAGGCCCTACCCAGTCAGCTGCCCGATTGTCCGATCTCGCGGTTGGGGTTCGAGGTCACGAACCTGTCCTCCGCGAGCTCGATGAGCGTGGCGTCGACCACGTCCTGGAGGGTCCCTCCGTCGGCGAGGATCGCCCGCTGGCGCTCGGATGAGCTGCCCTGCTCCAGCACCTCGGTCACGACCGCCAGTTCGTCGACGCAGCCGAGCCGCTCGGCGACCGGTTCGAGTTCGCGCTGAAGTTCATACAATACGTCGCGCACCGGCGCCGTGGAGCCGTGGTCGTCGGTGATGACGTCCGCGTCGAGGCCGTACCGCGTGGCGCGCCACTTGTTGTCGCGCACCACCCACGCCGCCGGATGCGGCAGCTTGTACCCCCGGTCGAGCTGCTGGTCGAACTGCTGCACGAGGCACTGGGACAGCGCGGTCACCATGCCGACCTCGCGCGGCGTCGGGATCCCGTCGAACATCCTGATCTCGATGGTGCCGAAGTCGGGATGCGGCCGGATGTCCCACCACACCTCCTTGATGCTGCGGATCGTGCCCGCCCGCAGCAGCGTGTCCATGTACTCCTCGAACTCGGCCCAGTCCGCGAGCAGGTGCGGCGGCCCGGCCGTGGGCAGCGAGCCGAAGACGATGGCCCGGCTCGACGCCAGCCCGGTGTCCTGCCCGCCCCAGTAGGGGCTGGAGGAGGTGAGCGCGAGGAAGTGCGGCAGGTACGCCGCGAGGGCGTTGACGATCGGAATGACCTTGTCCCGCTCCTTGACCCCCACGTGGACGTGCACGCCGAACGTCTGGATCCGCCAGGCGAGCCACTGCATCTCCTCGACCAGCTCCACGTAGCGCTGGTTGGGCGCGTAGACCGCGTCGCGCCAGTCGCTGATCGCGTGGGTCCCCGTGCAGGCGAGCCCGGTGCCGCGCGGCTCGACGGCCTCGGCCAGCCGCCCGAGGCTCTTCTTCAGGTCCTGCACCGCCTCCGCCACGGTGTGGCAGACGTCCGTGACGATCTCGATCTGCGACTGCATGAGCTCGTGCATGGCCTTGGGCCGCTGCCCCTCACTGAGGTCGGGCACCGCGGCGAGCACCTCTTTGGCGTCCTGGCGCAGATGACGCGTGTGCCTGTCGACGAGCTGAAGCTCCCACTCCACGCCGAGCGTCGCGCCACGCGAGGGATTGAAGTCGATCGCCAAAGCTTGCCTCCATCACGTTCGGTCCCTGTGGACACTCAGGTCACATCGGACAAGGTCGTTTCCAGATCAGGCCCTACCCCTCATCCATCCCCGCACGCCGACGGCACCGAGCGCCAGTGCCAGGAGGATGTTCACCGCGACGAGCACGCCGTGGACGACGTAGAAGGACGTCTCATGCCCGTCGGCGAGGTTGAAGGCGAGATTGATCCATTCGAAGATCATGAAGGCGGCGAGTGCCACGAGAAAGACAGATACACGTCTCGTCATGGCTCACAGTATCGGCGACCCCCCGCGTGGCCCTGTGGCATATGGGGCATATGTCGCTTCATGCGAAGGCAGTCGAGGCTAGGCTGAGCCACCTATGCGGACGAATCATCGTGTCCTCGCCGCCACCGTCACGACGGCGGGTGTGCTGACGACGGCGCTGCTCGGCGCCCCTCCCGCCGCGGGCGCGCCGGCCGTACCGGACCTGGCGCCGCGGGAGATCGGCACGGCCGTGGCGGAGAACGGCACGGGAAACGGCACCGTCGGCGGGGACCTGCTCGCCGGCCACGGGATCATCGCCCCCGCGGGAGTCAAGGCGCCGCCCAAGACCGAGGCCTCGTCGTACGTCGTCGCCGACGCCGAGACCGGCCAGGTGCTCGCGGCCAAGGACCCGCACGGGCACTACCTGCCGGCGAGCACGCTCAAGACGCTGACGGCCGTCACGCTGATCCCCAGGCTCGACAAGAACCGCAAGGTCAAGCCGAGCGAGGAGGCCTGCAACGTGGAGGGCAGCGCCGTCGGCATCGTTCCCGAGCCGATCTACAAGGTCGACGACCTCATGCGGGCGCTGCTCATGGTCTCCGGCAACGACGCGGCGGTCGCGCTGGCCGAGGCCAACGGCGGCCTGAAGAAGACGCTCGCCGACATGAACAAGGAGGCCCGCAGGCTCCAGGCGTACGACACGGTGGCCAAGACGCCGAACGGCCTGGACCAGCCGGGCCAGCGCAGTTCGGCCTACGACCTCGCGCTGATCGCGCGGGCCGGGCTGGCGATGCCGGACTTCCGCGAGTACGTCAGCACGAAGGTCGCCAAGTTCCCCGCGCCCAAGGACTACCTCAAGAAGGACAGGAAGAAGCGCCGCGACGACGCCGAGGCCAGCGAGTCTCCCCGGCCCGCCTACTACGAGATGGCCAACCACAACAGGCTCCTGGGCCGCTACAAGGGCATGCTCGGCGTCAAGAACGGCTGGACGTCCAAGGCCCTGGGCAGCTTCGTGGGCGCGGCCAGGCGCGACGGCCACACCGTCATCGTCGCGATCATGCATCACCCCGGCGGCTTCTGGGAGGAGGTCTCCAAGCTGCTCGACTGGGGCTTCGCCGCGAGAGGCAAGGTGACGCCCGTGGGCCAGCTGGTCGCGCCCGTGCCCGACGCCAAGCCCTCGTCCTCCCCCCTGGCCGTACGGCCCGGCTCTCCGACGCCGGGCGCGGACACGGCGGGGGCGGCCAGGGCACGTGGCGAGGACCCCGCCGCGAAGAGCTCGGGCGTGACCACTCCCCTGCTGATCGGCGGCGGCGCCCTCGTGGTCCTCGCCGCCGGTGCGTACGGCCTGCGCCGGCGCCGCAGGACGCCCGGCGACGCGCCCGACTAGAGATCGGGAGGGGCGGGGATGGCGTGCTCGGCCGCGCGGCTGACCTCCTCCCAGCGGGCCCATGTCTCCATGCGCTGCCGGGAGACGTCGAAGGCCAGGTCGTAGGCCGTGCCGCCCAGCAGCAGCCGCAGCGGGGGGTCGTCGCTGCCGACGAGCTTCAGCACGGCCTCGGCGGCCAGCCGGGGATCGCTGTCCACCGACCCCTCGGCCCACTGTTTGTCCAGCTCGGCCCGCAGAGGGGCGTAGTCCGGCAGCGGCGTGGCCGTGGTCATGCCGGTGTACAGGCCGGTCCAGTAGCCGCCGGGCTCGACGATGGTGAGCTTGACCCCGAACCTCGCGGCCTCCATCGCCAGCGCCTCGCTCATGCCCTCCAGGGCGAACTTGCTCGCGCTGTACAGCCCCGTGGTGGGGAAGCCGCCGAGCGCTCCGATACTGGAGATCTGCACGATGTGCCCGGACCTCTGGGCGCGCAGACAGGGCAGGACGGCCTGACTGACCCACAGCGCGCCGAAGAAGTTCGTCTCCATCTGCGCTCGGGCCTCGACCTCGGTGAACTCCTCGACCATCCCCATGGACAGGACGCCGGCGTTGTTCACCACGACGTCGAGCCGGCCGAAGCGCTCGGTCGCCCGGGCGACCGCCGCGAAGACCGCGGCGCGGTCGGTGACGTCCAGAGGGAGCACGAGCAGCCTGTCCTCGTGGCCGGCGGCCAGGTCCGCCAGCGGCGCCACGGTCCTGGTCGCGGCGACCACCCGGTCCCCGGTCTCCAAGGCGGCCCGGGCGAAGGCGCGGCCGAGACCCCGTCCCGCTCCGGTGATGAACCAGACCCGTCCCTGGCCTGTGGGCGTCGGCGTACGCATGGCGGCTCCAATCGATTTTGCGATAGCTAGACGATACGTCTCGTCTTGTTCGCTGATCCTCGTGCCGCCGCCGGCATTTGTCAAGACGAATCGTCTCGTCTCGCTTCTGGTAGGTTCGTGGCCATGACGGCACAGCACGCCACGGCCCCCGGCACCAGACGCCGCAGCGAGGCCTCGCGGCGGGCCATCCTCACCGCGGCGTTCGAACTCGTCGGCGAGGTCGGTTACGCGAAGCTGAGCATCGAGGGGATCGCCGCCCGGGCCGGGGTCGGCAAGCAGACCATCTACCGATGGTGGCCCTCCAAGGGAGCGGTGCTCTTCGACGCGTTCCTCATGCTCTCCGAGGGGGAGGACGACTCGGCGGCCCTGCCCGACACCGGCGACCTGGAGGCCGACCTGAAGACGGTCCTGCGCGCCACCGTGGCCGAGCTGAACGACCCGCGCTACGACGAGCCGATGCGCGCGCTCAACACGGAGATCCTGCACGACCCCGCGCTCGCCGCGATCTACGCGGAACGGCTCGACCGGCCGATGAAGGAGCTGAAGAAGCAGCGGCTGCGCAGCGCGCAGCGGGCCGGGCAGCTGTCCGGCGACCTGGACCTGGACGTCGCCATCGAGATGCTGTGGGGACCGCTGCTCAACCGGTGGCTCCAGCGCAGCGGCCCGCTCACCCCCGAGTACGCCGACAGCGTCGTGGAGACCGCGCTCAACGGGTTGCGCCCGCGGTGAGGACGCACTGAGGCGCGGCGAGGACACGCTGAGGACCCGCTGAGGACCCGCTGAGGACCGGGGTCAGGCGGGGCCGCTCGTGGGCGTGGTCGCCGGTGACGGGAGCGGGGTGGGCTCGGGCGGCGGGCCGAGCGTGGCCGTCGCCGTCCACGCGGCGGCGTAGAGGATGACCCGGGCCGACAGGTTGATCCACAGCAGCAGCCCCACGACGACCGCGAACGTGCCGTACACCGGGTTGCGCAGGGTGGCGGCCAGGATCAGCGCCGCGAGCTGCTTGAGCACCCCGAAGCCGGCCGCGCCCAGCAGCGCGCCCTTGAGCACGACGAGGAACGGCTGCGACGGCTTGGCCACCCAGCCGAGGATGACCAGGAAGAGCAGCAGATCGGCGACGAGGCTCCCGGCGATCCCGGCGACCCAGACCCCGGCGCCGGCCAGCGGCGAGGAGCCCAGGCCGAGCCACCCGGCGACCGTGCTCGTGGCCCCGGTGGCGAACCCGCTCACGATCACCGAGATCAGCATGGCGAGGCCCATGAGCACGAGCGCGACGAGGTCGCGGAGCTTGCCCAGGAAGTAGTTGAGCGGCGGCTCGCAGGTCATCCAGATGGTGCGCAGGGCCCCGCGCAGGGCGTCCATGGCGCCCAGCCCGGCGTACAGCAGGCCGAGCAGGCCGATGACCCCGGCCCGGATCCGGGCCCCGGCGAGCTGGTCGATGTGGAGCTGGTCCGCGAGCCCGGGAAGCTGGCTGTTGATGGCCTCGGTGAGCGTGGCGAGCGCGTCCGGGCGGATCGTCACGACGTATCCGAACAGGGCGAACGCCAGCGCGATCACCGGGAAGAACGACAGGAACGCGAAGTAGGTGATCGCGCCCGCCAGCCGGTCCCCCGCCTGCACCTGGTAACGCTGCACCGTCCGGATGAGGTGGTCGAGCCAGGAAAAGCGGATCCGGTCATGCTCGATCCGCATCCGGCCCCACGCGCGGACCGCGTCGACGCGCCGCGTGACCTGGTCGACCAACGCCATCCTCATCGGCTTTGTCTACCCGTAGAGGGCGTTCCGATGCCTGCGGCGGACGCGGCCCGGGGCGGTGACCATGCCGTGACCGTGCCGTGGCCGCGCTCGGGCGCGGTCTACTCGAAGTGCGGTGTGGGGAGAAGGCCGAGGCGCTCGCGGACCTGCTCCATCGTCTCGCGGGCCACCGCGCGGGCACGGGCGGCGCCGGCGACCAGCAGCCGGTCGAGCTCGGCCTCGTCGGCCAGCAGCTTCTCCGTACGCTCCCGGATCGGGGAGAACGTCTCGACGACGGCCTCGGCGACCTCCTTCTTGAAGGCGCCGTATCCCTGCCCGGCGAACCGCGTCTCCAGCTCGGGGATCGGCGTGCCGGTCAGCGCGGACAGGATCCGCAGCAGGTTGGTGACGCCCGGCTTGTTCTCCTCGTCGGCGACGACCTCGCTGCCGGTGTCGGTCACCGCGCGCATGACCTTCTTGCGCAGGGCGCCCGGCTCCTCGAGCACGTCGAGGATGCCCTGCGGGCTCGACGACGACTTGGACATCTTCGCGGTCGGGTCCTGGAGGTCGGTGATCTTCTCGACCTCCTTGAGGATGTACGGGCTCGGCACCTTGAACGTCTGGCCGTAGCGGCTGTTGAAGCGCTGCGCGAGGTCGCGGCTGAGCTCCAGGTGCTGCTTCTGGTCCACCCCGACCGGCACCTGGTCGGCCTGGTAGATCAGGATGTCGGCCGCCTGGAGGATGGGATAGGTGAACAGGCCGACGCTGGCCGAGCTCTCGCCGTACCGCGCGGACTTGTCCTTGAACTGCGTCATCCGTCCGGCCTCGCCCATGCCGGTCTGGCAGATCAGATACCAGGCGAGCTCGCTGTGCTCGCGCACGTGGCTCTGCGCGAAGACCGCGGCGCGCTCCGGGTCGAGCCCCGCGCCGAACAGCTGGGCGGCGGCGATCCTGGTGCGCCGGCGCAGCTCCTCGGGCTTGGGCGCGACGGTCAGCGCGTGCAGGTCGGCGATGAAGAAGAAGGCCTCATGGGTGTCCTGCAGCGCGACGTACTGGCGGATGGCGCCGAGATAGTTGCCCAGGTGGAACGAGTCTGCGGTGGGCTGGATACCGGACAGGACGCGAGCAAGAGCCATACGGCAATTCTGTCAGCAGTCGCGGGCTGCCCGCGACAGACGCGGCCCGGGGCTCAGCCGGCCGCCGCCGCCGCGTCCTCGGGGGGATTGCGGGTGACGCGGACGCGGGAGACGCGGCGGCCGTCCATCTCGGTGACGGTCAGCCTGACGCCCGGCGCCTCGGCGACCTCGCCGCGCTGGGGCAGGTGGCCGAGGGCGGCCATGACGTAACCGCCCAGGGTCTCGTACGGCCCGCTGGGCAGCCGCACGCCCGTCTGCGCGTGGAACTCGTCGAGGTTGACCAGCCCCTCGACCTCCACGTCCCCGGCGATCATCCGTACGGCGTCGCCGCTCTCGTCGTACTCGTCGCGGATGTCGCCCACGAGCTCCTCGACCAGGTCCTCCAGCGTCACGATGCCGTCGGTGCCGCCGTACTCGTCCACCACGATGGCGAGGTGGTGGCCCTCGTCGCGCATCTCCGCGAGCGTGGCGAGGACCCGTTTGCTCGCCGGCACGAGCTTGACCGGGCGGATCGGCACGACCTCGCTGATCGGCTCCAGGCGCCCGGTGCGGACCGGGTCGAGCAGGTCCCGTACGTGGACGAACCCGATGACGTCGTCGTAGGTGTCGCGGTAGACGGGAAACCGGGAGTGCGGCATGGCGGCGGCGAGCACGGCCGCCTCGGCGAGCGGGGTGTCCGCCGCCATGAACTCGACCTCCGTGCGGGGCAGCATGACCTCCCTGAGCTGCCGCTTGCCCGCCGCGAACACCTCGGCGATCACGTCGCGCTCGTCCTGGGTGAGCTCCGAGTGGCCCACCACCATGTCGCGCAGCTCCTCGGTGGTCATGGCCGCCCTGTCGGCGGACGGGTTGCCGCCGAGCAGCCGCACGATGCCGTTGGTCGACTTGGACAGCAGCCAGATCACCGGCCTCGACAGCGTCGCGATCCGGTCGAGCAGCGGGGCGGTCATGAGCGACAGGCTCTCCGCCCGCTGCCGGCCGAGCCGCTTGGGCGCCAGCTCGCCGAGCACCAGCGTCACGTACGAGATGGACATCGTGACGGCCACGAACGCGACGGGCGCGGCCACGCTCTTGCGCAGGCCCCACGCCTCCAGGACCGGGGCGAACCGCGGGCCGAGCGCGTCGGCGCCGAGCGCGGCCGACAGCACGGTCGCCACGGTCACCCCGACCTGGATGGCGGACAGGAAGCGGTTGGGGTCGCGGGCGAGCTTCTGCACCCGCGCGCCTCGGCGTCCCTCGCGGCTCAGGCGGCGGATCTGGCTCTCCCGCAGTGAGACCATCGCCATCTCGGCCGCGGCGAAGAATCCGCCGATCAGGATGAATATCAGGACAAGGGCGATGGTCACCGCGACGTTGCTCAACGTCATCAGTCCGTTCGGGTGTCAGGCGTGCCAGACCGGTCGTCGCAACCCCCGCGACTTGCTGGGATTGCGGTACTGGTGGCATTTAACCCGCTCCTCATGGGAAGCGCGTAAGCTAGGGCCTGTACGTACATAATCCAACAAGCTCGAACAGGAGCAAACAGTGAAGCTGCTGGTTACTGGTGGAGCCGGGTACATCGGCAGCGTCGTGGCGGCGCAACTCCTGGAGGAGGGGCACCAGGTGACGGTGCTCGACGACCTGTCGACCGGGCACGCCGACGCGGTGCCGTCCGGAGCCTCGTTCGTGCAGGCGTCGATCACCGAGGCCGGCGGCGTGCTCGCCGACGGGTACGACGCCGTGCTGCACTTCGCGGCGAAGTCGCTGGTGGGCGAGTCGGTCGAGAAGCCGGGGCTGTACTGGTCGCACAACCTCGGCGGCACGCTGGCGCTGCTCGACGCGATGCGGCAGGCCGGGGTGAGCCGGATCGTGTTCTCCTCCACCGCCGCCACCTACGGCGAGCCGGAGCGCACGCCCATCCTGGAGACCGACCCGACCCGCCCGGGCAACCCCTACGGCGCGTCCAAGCTCGCCGTGGACACCGCGCTCACCGCCTTCGCCGGGCTGTACGGCCTGGGCGCGGTCAGCCTGCGTTACTTCAACGTGGCGGGAGCGTACGGCGAGTTCCGCGAGCGGCACACGGTCGAGACCCATCTGATCCCCAACGTCCTCAAGGTGGCGCTCGGCGAGCGCGAGTCGGTCGGCGTCTTCGGCACCGACTACCCCACGCCCGACGGCACCTGCGTCCGCGACTACGTCCACGTCGCCGACCTCGCCCGGGCGCACCTGCTCGCCCTGGACGCCTGCGCCCCCGGGGAGCACCGGATCTACAACCTCGGCAGCGGCACGGGCTTCTCGGTCAAGGAGGTCGTGGACGTCTGCCGCGAGGTGACCGGGCACCCCATCCCGACGACCGTCGCGCCGCGCCGTCCCGGCGACCCGGCCGTCCTGGTGGCGTCGTCGGAGAAGATCCAGCGGGAGCTGGGCTGGAAGCCGGTCCACACGACGCTGCGGGACATGGTCGCCGACGCCTGGACCGCCTGCGCGAAACCCGCCTGAGCCCCGATGGCGGCCTGCCCCGGCGGCGTTCAGGCGCGGCGCAGGGCCACCCGTACGCTCGCCTTGTTGTTGGCCGGGCGGCGGTCGCCGTAGCGGCGTGAATAGACGGTGGCCATCGTGGCCACGGCGTGGGAGGCCCGGGACGGCACCCGGAAGACCAGTTCGAGCAGCCCGCGCGACCCCGACCTGATCGGCGGCAGCGAGCACCCGACGAACTGGCGGTTCCCCCGGCAGCGCCCGCCCCTCGCGGACTCCAGCCGGGCCTCGCGCGGCTGGAAGAACACGTACGCGTCCCGCACTACGCGCGGCCCGCGGTTGCGCACCTCCGCCCGTATGGAGAACCAGTGGCCCGGGCGGACGAACCGGGTCGAGGAGCGGAACCGCATCGCCAGGTCGGCCCCCTCGTCGACCCTGGTCACGGCCTCGGCCGTGTTGTCGGTCTCGTCCTGGTCGATCACCTCGGAGGTCAGGTCGGCCCGCGCCCGCAGCGGGCCGTGCGCGCCCGGCGCGATCACCCCTGTGATCGTCATGTCGCCCGAGCCGCCGGGCAGGACGTCGTCGGACGAGCGGCAGACGACCCGGTTGCGCGCCCCGCCGGGCTCGCACTCGGCCACGCCGACGTTGACGACCTGGAAGTCCCTGGGCAGCCGCACCCGCAGGGTCGGCAGCACGGCGTCCCCCGGCCCCTTGTTGTGCACGGTGACGTGGTAGGTCAACGGCTGCCCCGGCTGCGCCACCTTCGGCGAGGCGGTGATGCCGACCTCGAGGTCGGCCGTGCCCCACGGATTCTGCAACGGTTCCTTCACCGGCGCCGGCCGGGGCGCCTCCCCGGAGAAGGCGAGCGCCGGTTGCGGCGCTCCGGCGACGAACACACAGACCAAACCCGTGACGACCCTACGACCCACTGCCGCTCCCCCGAACGCTTGAGATCAATTCAACCGTGCCGGACGTGCCCCGCGCACCGTCCGACACGCCGCTCACGGCGTCGCTGAACTGGAGTCCCACGCCCGTGTCACGCCCGCCTCACTTCCCGTCTCACGCGGCGACGAGGTCCTGCTGGGGTGCGGGCCTGTCGACGCGCACACCGCCCCGTGGCAGCAGCGCGAGCGCGAGGAGGGCGACGACCGCCCCCACGACCCCGAGCCAGGGGATGACGGTCGCGGTCGCGGCGGCGTGGGCCGCCGGAAGTCCGTGCGCCGGCGCCTCCCGCGTCACCACCGACGTGTACGCCGTGCCGGCGAGGGCCAGCGCGACCGAGCCGCCGATCTGCCGGAAGAAGGTCAGGTTCGCACTGGCCGTGCCGATGTACCGGGGCGGCACGGCCGACTGGATCGCCACGGTGAGTCCGGACAGCATGGGCCCCATCCCGAGCCCGATCAGTGCCATCCAGGCGACAAGCATCGGGGTCGAGGTGCCGACCGCGAGGTTCGCGCACAGCGCCGTGCCCGCGACCAGGAAGAACGGCGCGATCACCAGCCACGGCTTGTAGCGGCGCGTACGCGAGATCAGGGCGCCGGTGACGGCGCTGCCCACGACCATCGCCAGCATCAGCGGGTAGATGTGCAGCCCGGAGGAGGTGGCGCTCAGGCCGTGCGCCTCCTGGAAGTAGCGCGGCAGGAACACCACCCCGGCGTACATACAGAACGCCGTGAAGAACGACGCGACGTTGACCAGCGAGTACGTGCCGTTCGCGAACAGGTGGAGCGGCACGATCGGCTCGGCGGCCCGCCGCTCGACGAAGACGAACACCACGAGCAGCGCCAGCGACGCGCCGATCGGCCCGGCGACCGGCCCGCTCGTCCAGGTGTGGCCGTCGACCCCCTTCTCGGTCAGGCCGACGAGCAGCGCGCTGATCGCGGCGCTGAAGACGGCGATGCCCAGGTAGTCGGGCCGCGCCCCGCCGTGCCCCGGCCGGTACGGCAGCCGCCACACGATGATGGCCACCAGGACGGCGCCGATCGGGACGTTCACGTAGAAGGCCCAGCGCCAGCTCGCGTGGTCGGTGAACAGCCCGCCGAGGAACGGGCCGGCGATGTAGCTCAGCGCCATCACGCCGCCGAGCGCGCCCTGCACCCGCCCGCTGCGCTCCGGCGGGAACAGGTCGATCACCAGCGCCAGCGACAGCGGCAGCAGCGCGCCCGCGCCGAGCCCCTGCACGCCGCGGAAGGCGATGAGCTGCCCCATGCTCTGCGCCGCCCCGGACAGGATCGAGCCGAGCAGGAACAGGACCACCCCGATCAGCAGGAGCGGCTTGCGCCCGTACGCGTCGGACAGCCGGCCGTACAGCGGGACCGTGACGGTCGAGGTGAGGAGATAGGCGGTCACCACCCAGGTGTAGAGGCCGGTGCCGCCCAGCTCGGCGGTGATCCTCGGCAGCGCGGTGCCGACGATCGTCTGGTCGAGCATCGCCAGGAACATGCCGCCGAGCACGGCGAACAGGAGGAGTCCGTTTCTGGATCGCATGTGTCGAAGGTGACATGTAAGGATAGACATGTCAATCCAGATATATAGTGGGGGCATGTCCCTGCGCATCGCTCTACTCGGTCTTCTGACGGCATACGGCTCGGCGAGCGGCTACGACCTGACCAAGGCGTTCGAGAAGTCGGTGGCCCATGTCTGGCAGGCCGGGCACAGCCAGATCTATCCCGAGCTGGCGAAGATGACCGCGGACGGGCTGGTGACGGTCGAGGCGGAGGGCGCACGGGGGCGCAAGATCTACGCGATCACGCCGGAGGGCCGCACGGAGCTGCGCGCCTGGCTGGTCGGGCACGACCCCACGGGTCCGGCCCGCAACGAGGTCGCGCTCCAGGCGTTCCTGCTCCCGCTCCTCGACCCCGGGGAGGCGCTGGCCGTCCTGGAGCGGCTGAAGGCGTACGTGGAGCACAAGCTGGCCGAGCTGGAGGCCCTCTGGGCGGTCAAGCGCGCGTCGCCCGTCCCCGAGGGGGCGACCGGCGTCAGGTTCGGCAACCTCGCCCTGGACCTCGGCATCCGGCAGACCCGCACGACCCTCGAGTGGGCGAACGACGCCATCGCCGCGATCGGGCGCCGGGCCTGACTCCCCCCGCCGGGCGGAGGGCTCAGCGACAGGCGAGCGTGGGCGGCGCGTCCCGCTCGGGGTCGAAGTCGACGTTGCCGAAGTGCTTGCGCAGCAGGCCGCGCATCGTGCCGTCGTCGTACATACGGCTGATCGCGTCGGCCACGGCCTTACAGGTGCGCACGTCCTTCCTGGGCAGGCCGACGGCGTAGCGCTGGTCGGTCAGCCGCAGGCCGAGCACCGACAGCTTCAGGCTCGCCACCCGGTTGCCGAAGCCGGCGATGATCAGGTCGTCGCCGGGGACCGCGTCGACCTCGCCTCGCGTCAGCAGGTTCATGCACTCGGCGTAGTCGCCCACCGGGACCTGCTCGACCTCCGCCTTGTCCGCGACGAGCCGGGCGATGCTGCTGCCGTTGGGCGCGCACATCCGGCGTCCGGCCAGATCCTCCAGCTTCTTGATGCGCGAGCCGGCGAGCACGAGCAGGTCGGCGTGGGCCGTGTAGTACGGCCCGGCGAAGGTGACGGCGTCGCCGCGGTTGTCGTCGTAGGCGTAGGTCGCCACGACCATGTCCACGGTGCCGTCGGCCAGCGCCCGCACCCGGTCTCCGACGCCCACCCTGCGGAAGGTGATCCCCTTCGCGGGGACCTTGAGGCTTCTGGCGATGGACGTGGCGACGTCCACGTCGAACCCGCTGAACCCGTTCGACTGCTGCAGGGCGACCCCGGGCACGTCTCCCCGCACGCCGATCGTCAGCCGCCTGGTCTTCAGCGCCTTCTCGTACACCGAGGCGTACGTCGTGCTCGGGCGCGGGGATCGCGACGTGACGGTGGCGTCGCCGGTGCCGCTCTCCGCGGGCGCGCCGCCGAACGCGAAACCGATCCTGGCGGCCAGGATCGCGGCCGCTGCGGCCACGACGGCGAGCGTGGCCGCGATCGCACCGATGAGAGGACCCTTCCGGCGGCGCCGCGCCGGCCCGGCCCCGGTTGGCCCGACTTCTCCTGGCCCGGCTTCTACTGGGGCGCCGCCCGCCATGCCGAGCCCGACCGGCCTCGGGTCGGTGGGGCCGGGAGACGGGCGGAACGCCGGGGACGCCCCGGTCGGCACGTCGTTCCCGGTGCTGCCCGCCTGTCCTGTCGTCCCGGTCCACGCGCCGACGCCGGTCCACGCGGCGTTCCCGGCCGGTGCGCCGCTGCCGGTTCGTACGCCGCCGGGCGGCAGGGAGCCAGCGCCGGTTCCGGCCGGTGCGCCGCTCCCACTTCGTACGCCGCCGGGCGGCAGCGGGCCCGCGCCGGTCGCCGGGACGCGGCCCGGACCCGTGCGCGCGAACCGTGTGGCGTCCGGGTCGGCCGCGTGCGCGGCCCCCTCCGACAGCACGACCGCCGACGCGTCGCCCGACGCCGCACGGCCCAGCAGGCTCAGCAGGATCTGGTCGGCCGTCGGCCGCTCGTCCGGCGACTTGCGCAGGCACGCCCGGACCACCCCGCCGAGCGGCTCGGGCAGCATGCGGGTGTCGATGTCGTGGTTGAGGATGCGGTTGAGCACGACCGCGATCGAGGTCCCGCCGAACACGACGTCCCCGGTCGCGGCGTACGCGATCGTGGCGGCCCAGGAGAACACGTCGGCCGGGGGCCCGACCTTGCCGCCGGAGATCTGTTCGGGCGCCATGTACGCCGGCGTGCCGATCGCCCGGCTGGTGATCGTGGCGGTCGAGTCGAGGATGCGGGCGATGCCGAAGTCCACCACCCGGGGGCCGTCGACGGCCAGCAGCACGTTGTCCGGTTTGAAGTCGCGGTGGACGATGCCCGCCTGGTGGATCGCGGTGAGCGCGGTGGCCGTGCCGACCGCCAGGCGCTCCAGGCTTGAGCCGGTCAGCGGCCCGTCCGCCTCGACGGTCTCGCGCAGCGACCGCCCGTCGATGAACTCGCTCGCGATGTACGGCGTGTCGCCCTCCAGGTCGGCCGCCAGCACCCGGGCGGTGCAGAAGCTCGCCACCCGCTGGGCGGCGCGCAGTTCCCGCGCGAAGCGGGACCTGGCGGTCGCGTCACCGGAGAACTTGACGTGCAGCAGCTTGACCGCCGCCCGTCCGCCGGCCTGGTCCTGGCCGTGGTAGACCACGCCCTGCCCGCCCTCGCCCAGACGGCCGGACAGCACGAAGGGACCGAGCCTGGTCGGATCCCCCGGTTGTAGCGGCGCGATCTGCGGCATCCCCGTTCCCCACGATTCGGCAAACTACCGGCCAGCAGAACTTTACGGCCCCGGCGCGACGGTTCCGCGGCCTGATACCGCGCCGTGACGTCAGGAAGTCGTGACAAAGCGGCGAGCGGTCCGTACCCGAAGGTAACGGGAAAGGGGCCGCCCGGAACGACTCCGGACGGCCCCGCCGACGAAGCGGCGTTACTGCGCCATCTTCTTCTTGAGGTTCTCGTCGAGCGCCGCGAGGAAGTCCTGCGTGGTCAGCCACTCGGCGTCGCCGCCGACCAGGAGCGCGAGGTCCTTGGTCATCTGGCCGCCCTCGACGGTCTCGACGCAGACCTGCTCCAGCTTCTCGGCGAAGTCGATGACCTCGGGCTGGTTGTCGAGCTTGCCGCGGTGCTGCAGGCCACGGGTCCACGCGAAGATCGAGGCGATCGGGTTGGTGGAGGTCGGCTTGCCCTGCTGGTGCTGGCGGTAGTGCCGGGTCACCGTGCCGTGCGCCGCCTCGGCCTCGACGGTGCGGCCGTCGGGGGTCATGAGCACGCTGGTCATGAGGCCGAGCGAGCCGAAGCCCTGCGCCACCGTGTCCGACTGGACGTCGCCGTCGTAGTTCTTGCAGGCCCACACGTACCCGCCCTCCCACTTCAGGGAGGCGGCCACCATGTCGTCGATCAGGCGGTGCTCGTAGATGATCCCGGCGGCCTCGAAGTCGGCCTTGAACTCGGTCTCGTAGACCTCGGCGAAGATGTCCTTGAACCGGCCGTCGTACGCCTTGAGGATCGTGTTCTTGGTCGACAGGTAGACCGGGTAGCCGCGGTTGAGGCCGTACCGCATCGAGGCGCGGGCGAAGTCGCGGATCGACTCGTCCAGGTTGTACATCGCCAGGGCGACGCCGGAGCCGGGGAAGTCGAAGACGTTGAGCTCGATCGGCTCGCTGCCGTCCTTCGGCGTGAACGTCAGCGTCAGCGTGCCCTCGCCGGGAATCTTCAGGTCGGTGGCGCGGTACTGGTCGCCGAAGGCGTGACGGCCGACGACGATCGGCTTGGTCCAGCCGGGCACGAGCCGCGGGATGTTCGACATGATGATCGGCTCGCGGAAGATGACACCGCCGAGGATGTTGCGGATGGTCCCGTTCGGGGACTTCCACATCTTCTTCAGGCCGAACTCCTCGACCCGGGCCTCGTCCGGCGTGATGGTCGCGCACTTCACGCCCACGCCGTGCTGCTTGATGGCGTTGGCGGCGTCGATCGTGACCTGGTCGTCGGTGGCGTCGCGGTGCTCAATGCCGAGGTCGTAGTACTTCAGGTCGACGTCGAGGTAGGGAAGGATCAGCTGGTCCTTGATGAACTGCCAGATGATCCGGGTCATCTCGTCGCCGTCGAGCTCGACGACCGGGCCCGCTACCTTGATCTTGGGCATGCGTGGGGTTCCCCTTCTGAATTAACTGGCCAGCACGTCCTTTTTGAGGCTCACTGGCCGTTGAGGCTATCGGACGGGTGTGGTAAGTCCGCGACGAGGTCGTGTCCCTACGAGTCGTGCAGCCGCAGCAGCATGAGCAGCGAGCCGATGACGAGCGCCGCGCCGAACGCCGCCAGTGTGAGCGCGTCCACCCGCCTGCCGCGCACCGCGAGCGCGCCCGCCCGGCGTTCGGCGACCGTCACCCGGATCAGGGATCCGAAGAGAAAGCCGAATCCCATGATCGCACCACCCGCGGGCGCCGGCGCACCCAGGCCGATCGCGCCCAGCCCGGCGGCGGCTCCCGCCGCCACCAGCAGCCACGGCCCCCAGGCCGTGCTCTCACTCGTTCTCACGTCTCTCCCAAGCCTGCCACTGCGGTCCTCGGCGCCTCCCTGTCACCGCTCGTCGATGGGCGCCCACTTCCGGTCGTGCTCGCCGATGTACTCGCTGTCCGGCCGGATCAGCCGGTTGTCGGCGTGCTGCTCGATCACGTGGGCGGTCCACCCGGACATCCGGCTGACCGAGAACACGGGCGTGAACAGGTCCGTCGGGATGCCGAGATAGTGGTAGACGGTCGCCGCGTAGAAGTCCACGTTCGGGTACAGGTGCTTGTCCGCGAAGACGACCTCCTCCATCTCCCGGGACATCCGGTAGTAGGTGTCGTCGCCCGAGGCCTCGGCCAGCTCCTGCGACATCCGCCGCAGATGCGTCGCCCGGGGGTCCTCGGTCTTGTAGACGCGGTGCCCGAATCCCATGATCTTCTCGCCCGCCGCCAGCCTGTCCCGCACGGCCTGGGCGACGCCGCGAGGGTCCAGCGCTTCCAGCGTACGCATGACCTGCTCGTTCGCACCTCCGTGGAGGGGGCCCTTGAGCGTGCCGATGGCCGCGACGATCGCCGAGTGCATGTCGGACAGCGTCGCGGCGCAGACACGGGCGGCGAAGGTGGAGGCGTTCATCGTGTGGTCGGCGTGCAGCACCAGACAGGTGTCGAAGATCTCGACCTCGCGCCGCTCGGGGCGGCGGCCGGTGATCTGCAGCAGGAAGTTCGCGGCCGTGCTCAGCTCGGGATCGGGCTCCGGCTTGTCCGCTCCCGTCCTGGCCGCGTGGTAGCGGGCGACGAGGACGGGCTGCTGGGCCGTGAGCCTGGCGGCCTTGCGGCGGTTGGCGTCGGCGGCGTTGGAATCCTTGTCCGGATCGTCGGCGCCGGCCAGCGAGACCAGCGTGCGCAGCGCCTCCATGGGCGCCTGTTTCGCCGCGATTTCGGAGATGTCGCTCTCGACGAGCGCGCCCAGGGTGCGGCCTGCGACCAGTTCCGCGCCGTAACCGGCGAGCTGCTCGCGGGTCGGCAGAGTGCCGCGCTGGAGCAGGTGGGCCACCTCTTCGAACGTCGCGCGGCCGGCCAGGTCGTGGATGTCGTATCCCCGGTAGAAGAGACGACCGGCTTTGCCGTCGATGTCGCTGATCGCTGTGGATGCGGCGACGACATCGGCGAGGCCTTTGGTGGGCTTGTCCGCCATAGGTGTTTCCTCCGCTTATCTCCGTGCGAAGTCTACCCGTGAGCAGGTAAACCACCTCTCAAAGGTCCAGACCAATTTCGGGATTGATTCTGCTCGCGGCAAAGGCGATTCCCCCTCGCCACGGGTGGGTAAGCCGCAGCTATAGGGAAAGTAACGGCGGGCTACCTGGGGAGGAACTGCCGTGGAGGGGCCGTTCATACGGATCGAGGACAGCGGCGAGGTGGTGCCGCTGCGCCCCGACGTCACCACGATCGGCCGCGGCCGGGGCGTGGACATCCGGCTGACGGATCCGAGCGTGTCACGGCTGCACGCCGAATTCGTCCGTCGAGGGCCCTACCTGTACGTGGTGGACCTGGGCCTGTCCCGCAACGGCACACGGGTGAACGGCAGGCCGATCGCCAGAAGGGTTCTGGACGACGGCGACGTCGTCTCCTTCGGGGCCGCCCGGGCCCGGGTCGGCGGGATCCCGCGGGAGGACCTCGCCCCCGAGGTCGAGCTGCGCCGCGCCGCCGCGCCGGAGCTCACCCGCCGGGAGGTCGACGTGCTCACGTCGTTGTGCCGCCCCGCGCTGTCCGACGAGGCGTTCGTCGCGCCCGCGACGGCCCGGGAGATCGCCGACGACCTCGTGGTGACCGAGGCGGCGGTCAAGCAGCACCTGCTGCGGCTGTACCAGAAGTTCCGCATCCCGGAGGGCACCAACCGGCGCACCCGGCTCGCCAACGAGGTCGTCGCCCTCGGCCTGGTGCGGCCCACGCCGGTCGTGCCGCCGCAGCGGGCCGGCGGACCGGCCGAGCCGGAACCACAGCCGCAGCCGCGGACCCCGGCGGGCCGCCGGGCGTCCTGAAGCCGCGCCACATCCGCCGCCGGAGGGTGGAAGCCGTCCCACCCCCGGCTGCGGCTGGAGCGTTCCCACGGCCCGCGCCGACGTACGGCCGCGGGTCTGACCTCGCGTGTCCAGCCGCCCGGGCCCATATGAGCGTGGGCGGCATAACGTGCCGAACAAAAAGCGCGAAACCGCCGTCGAACGGAACGTCGACCGATTGGCGAGGGGGCGCGCGATGCGCAAAGTTCTGGTGTCTTTGGCGGCGGCCGCGGCGGTGACCGCGACCGGCACCGTGGCAGGCATGGGGCAGGCGAGTGCGGCGGTGACCGGGAACGGTGCGGGGCGGATGGACGCCGCCCGGGCGGCGTCGGCGGCACCGGTGAAGCTGCCCAAGGGGTTCCTGCTGGACGAGGCCAAGGTGGACGGTCCACGCAGGCCGTGGGAGCACCTGAAGCTCACCGACAGCCTGACGAAGCCCCTTGAGGTGAACCCCTGCGGCCACCGGGCCGCCCACGACGGGCGCGGCGCGAGCCGTACGTTCACCTACCTGGCGGAGACCGTCTACCGGAGCGAGCAGGTCGTGCTCTACCCGTCGGAGCGGGCCGCGAAGGCGGCGATGCGATCCGTACGGGACGACCTGGCCAGGTGCGGCACGGGAGGCCGCGGCCACGACCGCTACTCCTACCGCTGGAAGAGCACCGGCATCGGCGACGAGGCCCTCCGGGTCGGCGGCTTCTTCTTCGAGAACCGGTCCCGCTCGGTCATCGTCCGCAGGGGCAGCGCGGTGGCGGTCTATGTCAGGACCGGCCTGGTGACCAAGAGCCTCCCGGTCTCCCAGTTCCGCCCACTGATCAAGGACGCCCGCACGATGGCCGCCAAGCTCTGCGACCTTCCCGGCGTCTGCCGGTAGGCCCGGCGGCCGTGCACCGGACGGGCGCCGGCTCAGTTCCCGCCGCGGCGGGTGGGGTCACGCCGTTCTGCGGCTCTCCGGCGCGCCGTCCGGGCCGCCGTTCCCGCCGACGACAGCGTCGGAGAGGGGGCGGGGAACGGGAGTCTGCCGCCGGCGGCGCCGGAGCAGGCCGCCCGCCCACCGGAGGCCCGGCGACGTGAGGAACGCCTCCGCCCGGAGCGCGGCGACGCCGATGCGCGGCAGATCCCGGGCGGCCGGGTAGACCAGGAACCGCGGCTCCCACACGGGCTGGAACTTGGCGTTGAAGCGGTACAACGACTCGATCTGGAACCAGCGGGACAGGAAGACGAGGACGCCGCGCCAGGCGCGCAGCACCGGTCCCGCCCCCAGCCGCTCCCCCCGCGCCAGCGCGGAGCGGAACATCGCGAAGTTCAGCGACACCCTGGTCACGCCGAAGTCCGGTGCGGCCTGCAGGGCCCGCACGATCAGCAGTTCGTTGAGCCCGGGGTCCGCCTCGCGGTCGCGCCGCATGAGGTCGAGGGAGATGCCGTCGGCTCCCCAGGGCACGAAATGCAGGACGGCCCGGATGTCCCCGTCCGGTGTCTGTTCGCCCTCCGGCGTGGCCGCCCGGTGGGCCGTGACCACCAGGCAGCCGGCGTCGGCGGGGTCGCCGAACCGGCCGAGCGCCATCGAGAAGCCCCGCTCGGTCTCGGTGCCGCGCCAGAGGTCGGCCGCGTCGCCGATGTGCTCGCGCTCCGCCTCGCTCAGGTCCCCGGCGCGCCGCACTCGGCAGGTGTAGCCGAGGCGCTCCACCCGCTTGACCATCTGACGCACGTTGCGCAGGGCCCGGCCTTCCAGGGTGAAGCCGGCCACGTCCACGACGGCCTCGTCCCCGATCTCCAGCGCGTCGAGGTCGCCCTCCCTCGTCCACGCCTGGCCACCCGCCTCGCCGCATCCGATGACGGCGGGAACCCACGCGTGCCGCCTGGCCTCCTCCAGAAACCGCCTGATCGCGCCGGGCCAGGCCTCCGGGTCGCCGATCGGGTCGCCGCCGGCCAGCATCACCCCCGCGACGACGCGGTAGGCGACGGCGGCCTTGCCGCTGGGCGAGAAGATCACGCTCTTGTCCCTGCGGAGCGCGAAGTATCCGAGCGAGTCCTGCCGGCCGTACCGGTCGAGCAGGGCGCGCAGGCGCCGTTCGTCGTCCTCGCTGAGCGCCGCGACCGGCCGTTCCGGCCGCAGGGCCAGGTAGATCGTGGTGACGGCGGTGAGCGCGCCGAGCCCGGCGAGCGAGAAGTAGACGAGGTCGCCGGCGCGCTCGGACGTGAACACGACCGGCCCCTCCAGGCCGAACAGACCGAGCACGACGTGCCGGATCTGGTCGCCGAAGCTCGGCCGGCCGACGACCGTGCGGTGATGTGACGCGACGAGGATCCACCCGATCGCGACGTCGAACGCGCCGAGCGCCAGCAGGTTCCACAGCGCCCGCCAGCGTGAGCGCGGATCGGACAGGGCGTAGAACTCCCCTCTGCCGGCGACCAGCACCGCGAACAGGAGCAGCGACACCGACGCGGCGACCGGATGCCGCCAGCGCAGTCCCTCGATCACGGCGTCCACCGGCAGCAGCACCACGACGGCGCGCCAGGCCCGCGCCTTACGCCGCCTGAGTGCGTGGGCGAGCATGATCAACAGGATTCCGACCAGCAGCGACGCCGTCTCGGCGAGCGTCGTGACGGCGCCCGGCAGGACGCTCGCGATCACGCCGATCCTGCTCGCGCGCAGGCCCGGCGCCAGGCCCCTGACGATGTCCAGGATGCCGATCAGCAGCGCGGCCCAGGCCGCCAGCCCCGGGACCCGAGACCGCAGAGAATGCGCGTTCCGCGTCCGATAGCTCACACACAGTGACGATATGTCATGGTTTGCCGGGCCAGCAGCCGGGATTCCGATCCTTGGACCGGGCTTGACGCGGACCGACGGCATACGCCGCGCGTTCTTCTCCGGGTCGGCTCTTCTCCGGGTCGGCTCTTCTCCGGGTCGACGGCCGATGCGCCGAGGAGAGGAGGTGCCGGCGCCGCGGAATCCTCCCGGCGGCGGACCCCGGATCAAGGACAGCTTTGACGACCGTGCGGGGGCGCCGTTCCTACTGTTCGATCCATGATTTCCACTACGAACGCGTTCCGCCGCGCGGCCGCGGGTGCCGCTCTCGTCCTGTCCGCTCTCGCCGTCCCCGCCACCACCGCGCACGCGGCGACACCGCCGGCCTCCGCCGCTTCCACCACCGCGTCGGCCGTCTACGGCCCCTATTCGGACCTGCGCTACTGCGTGCCCCAGACGAAGGTGTACGCGGGCTCGTACTGCTTCCTGCGGAACGGCCGCTGGTACCTCTACGTCCCGTGATCGGCGGACTCGGCCCGGCCGTCGCCCCGCGGCGAGGAGCCGCGGAAGGACCGGCCGGGCGGGTCCGGTGGATCACGCTCCGCCGAAAAATCCGTGAATCAGCGCTGTTCGGCGGCCTCGACGACGTTGGCCAGCAGCATGGCCCGGGTCATCGGCCCCACCCCGCCGGGGTTGGGGGCGACGAAGCCCGCGACCTCGCGTACGTCGGGGGCGACGTCGCCGGTGAGCTTCCCGTCGACCCTGGAGACGCCCACGTCGAGCACGGCCGCGCCGGGCTTGACCATCTCGGCGGTCACGAGGTGGGGCACCCCGGCCGCCGCGACGACGATGTCCGCCCGGCGCACGTGGGAGGCCAGGTCCTGGGTGCCGGTGTGGCAGAGCGTCACGGTGGCGTTCTCCGTCCGGCGGGTGAGGAGCAGGCCCAGCGGCCGACCCACCGTGATGCCCCGGCCGACCACGACGACCTCGGCGCCCTTGAGCGGCACGCCGTACTCCTGGAGGAGGACCACGATGCCCCGCGGGGTGCACGGCAGCGGGGCCTCGACCATGTGCACGAGCCTGCCCAGGTTGACGGGGTGGAGACCGTCCGCGTCCTTGGCCGGGTCCATGCGCTCGATGAGCGCCTGGGTGTCCAGGTGACGCGGCAGCGGCAGCTGGACGATGTAGCCCGTGCAGGCGGGATCGGCGTTCAGCTCGTCGACGGCGGCCTCCACGTCCGCCTGGGTGGCGCTTTCCGGCAGGTCCTTGCGGATGGAGGTGATGCCGACCTCCGCGCAGTCGCGGTGCTTGCCCCCGACGTAGATTTGGCTGCCGGGGTCGTCACCGACCAGGATCGTGCCCAGACCGGGGGTGATTCCCCGGGCCGCCAGGGCCTTCACCCGCTCCGCCAGTTCACTCTTGATCTTGGCGGCGGTCGCCTTGCCGTCCAGAACCAGCGCGGTCATGGCACTTCCCGTCCCTTCCAGGTGCGTTACTGTCCCCCCTCGCGGCGCTCGATGATCCGCCGGGTGAAGGGGATGAACTCTACGATCCGCCAGCCGAAGTAGGCGGCCAGGGCGGCGATGGGCAGCAGCGCGATGGGGCTGTTCCACATGCCGTTCATCGTCGCGAAGGAGCTCATGATCATATCAAGGGGCATGGAAGGGGCTCCGTGAAGAGGGTGGGGTGAGCGCTTCAGGCTAACCGCCCCAAAGGGGTGATCGTGCCGTTCTCGCCCCATCCATCCCAGTGGCCGCCCCTCCCTGGCGGTACGTCCGGACTTATCAGTGGAAGAAGTGCCGGGTCCCGGTGAAGTAGAGCGTGATGCCCGCCTCCTCGGCCGCCTCGATGACCGCGTCGTCGCGGATCGAGCCGCCCGGCTCGACGATCGCCTTCACCCCGGCCTCGGCCAGCACCTGCAGGCCGTCCGGGAACGGGAAGTACGCGTCGGAGGCGCCGACCGACCCGGTCGCGCGCTCACCCGCCCGGGACACCGCCAGCCGGGCCGAGTCGACCCGGTTGACCTGGCCCATGCCGACGCCGACGGTCGCGCCGCCGGAGGCCAGCAGGATGGCGTTGGACTTCACCGAACGGCAGGCCCGCCAGGCGAAGGCCAGGTCGGCGAGCACCTCGGGCGAGGCCGCCTCGCCGGCCCTGAGCTCCCATGTGGAGGGGTCGTCGCCGGGCGCGTCCACCCGGTCGACCGTCTGCACGAGCAGGCCGCCGTCGACGCGGCGATACTCGGCGGCGTTCGAGGGCCCCTGCGGGCAGGCGAGCAGGCGGATGTTCTTCTTCTCCCTGAGCACCTCGAGCGCGTCCGCCGCGAACGACGGCGCGACCACCACCTCGGTGAAGATCGGCGCGATCTGCTCGGCCAGCGCGCGGGTCACCTCGCGGTTCACCGCGATCACTCCGCCGTACGCGGAGACCGGGTCGCACTCGTGCGCCTTGCGGTGTGCCTCGGCCACGTCGGCGCCCACCGCGATGCCGCAGGGGTTGGCGTGCTTGATGATGGCCACGCACGGCTCGTCGAAGTCCCAGGCGGCCCGCCAGGCCGCGTCGGCGTCGACGTAGTTGTTGTAGGACATCTCCTTGCCGTGGAGCTGCTCGGCGTTGGCCAGGCCGTCCTCGCCGCCGGTGTAGAGGGCCGCTCCCTGGTGCGGGTTCTCGCCGTACCGCAGCGCGGCCTTGCGCTTCCACGCCGCGCCCATGAAGGACGGCCAGTCACCCTCGGACGCGTACACGTTCGCGAACCAGGACGCGACCGCGACGTCGTAGGCGGCGGTGTGCGCGTACGCCGCGGCGGCCAGCCTCCTGCGCTCGGTCAGCGTGAAGCCGCCCTCGGCGACCGCGGCCAGGACCTCGCCGTACGCCGCGGGATCGACGACCACGGCCACCGTGCCGTGGTTCTTGGCGGCGGCGCGGATCATGGCGGGACCGCCGATGTCGATCTGCTCGACGCATTCGGCGTCGGAGGCGCCGGAGGCGACCGTGGCGGCGAAGGGATACAGGTTCACCACCGCGAGCTGGAACGCCTCGATCTCCAGCTCTTCCAGCTGCTTGACGTGGGAGGGGTTGGCGCCGTCGGCGAGCAGCCCGGCATGGACCCGCGGGTGGAGGGTCTTGACCCGTCCGTCCAGGCACTCGGGGAATCCGGTGAGCGACTCCACCTTCGTGACCGGCACGCCGTAGGAGGCGATCGCGGCGGCGGTGCCGCCGGTCGACACGATCTCCACGCCCGCGGCCTCGAGCCCCCGCGCCAGGTCTTCGAGACCCGTCTTGTCGTAAACGGTGATCAGCGCACGGCGGATGGCGATGCGGGTCACTTCGTCGTCCTTCCTGGTGTCGGGCCGTGTCCGGCCTCTCCTGCGACTCGTCCCGGCCCAAGGCGGACGGTCCGCCCGGTCAGGGTCCAGCCCTCGCGGGCCATGCGGCCCACCGTCTCGACGAGGAGGCCGCGCTCGACGCCCTTGATGCGTTCGTGCAGCGACTCCTCGTCGTCTCCCTCCCGTACGGTCACCGCCTCCTGGGCGATCACCGGGCCGGTGTCCACGCCCGCGTCGACGAGGTGGACCGTGCAGCCGGTGACGCGGACGCCGTACGCGAGGGCGTCACGCACCGCGTGCGCACCGGGGAAGGCGGGCAGCAGCGCCGGGTGGGTGTTGACGACCGGGAACGCGCCCAGCACGCGAGGGCCGAGGATCTTCATGAACCCGGCGGAGACCACCAGGTCGGGCTTGTGCTCGGCGATGCGCTCGGCCAGACTCTCGTCCCACCGCTCCCGGTCGGGATGGTCGCCCACCCTCTCGACGAACGTGGGTACGCCGGCACGCTCGGCCCGGATCAGGCCCTCGATGCCGGTACGGTCGGCCCCGACGGCCACGACGGTCGCGCCGAACGCGTCGTCTGCCGCCGCGTCCAGCAACGCTTGCAGGTTGGTCCCCGAACCCGAGACGAGGACGACGAGCCGGAACGACAGGACGGAACTCCTTCGTGAGCTGCCTTCGTTTTGCAGGTGATTGCCGGGAGATGGTTCCTTAGAGAGTGGTCGAGCGTGGAGGGCCGTCCCTCAACGCAGCTAAAGCGTATCGGGCGCCGGCCATCACGACTGACGACGGGCTATGCGGAACGCGAGGCGAGGAGACCGTGACTACACCCCTAGAGACGCCGGCCCCTGCGACCGGAGGGCGCAGGGCTCTGGTCCTCGCCCTCATGGCGCTGGTGTTCACGCTGATGCTGCCGGCCGCCGGGCTGGCGCTGTCGATTTTCGCGATCGTCATCGCGATCCACGACCTGCGCCTGCTGAACCGGGCACGACGCGGGATCGGGATGGCGACCGGAGCCGTCGTGCTCTCGTCACTCGCGTTCGTCCTCGGGCTGGTGACGACGGGATTCCAGCTCTACTTCTCCGACGAGCTCAACGCCTACACCGAGTGCCGCAAGGGCGCGGGGACGGTGACGGCCCAGCAGGAGTGCTCCGACCAGCTCATGCGGGCGTTCGAGCGCAAGCTCGGGGTGGCCTGGCCCGCCGGCGTCCCCGCCCCCGCCTGACGCGACAGGTCCTGCCGGCCGTCGCCGGCCCGGATCCGGCGCCGTAGGTCGCACCCTCTAGGACGGTGCGTCGCCGAGCTGGAGCGCCTGGAGCGCGAGCCAGGCTATGACGCGGTCCTCGGTCACGGAGACGGACAGCCCGGTCAGCTCCTCCACCCGCGCCATACGCTGGCGCAGCGTGTGCCGGTGGATGCCGAGCTGCGAGGACGCCGCTTCCCAGCTGCTGTTCTCGCTCAGGAAGACCCGCAGCGAGCGGAGCAGGACCAGGGTGGAGTCGTTCTCCAGCAGCGGCAGGAGTGGCGAGGTGAGCGCCCCGCGCGCGGCCGCATCGAGGTGCTGGAGGATCAGCCGCTGGGTCGGCAGCCCGGCGAACTCGACCACGGGCCGGGCGTCCGCCACGGCCACCGCGAGCGCCTGCTCGGCCTGCCGCCGGCTGAGCAGGCCGGAGACCTGCGGCTGAGGAGCGCCGATGCCGCACCGCGCCGGGACGCCCTCCCGCTCGACCGCGTCGGACACCCGCGCGGTCCACCGGCCCAGCTCGTCCTCCGGCAGCAACACGGTGACCACTGACGACTCCGAGCTGACCAGCGGAGGCAGATCCAGCTCCGCGCACCACTCCAGCACGTTGTCCTCCAGCGGGACGGCACGCGACCGCGAGCGCAGCAGCGCGACGGCGACGTTCCCGGCGAGGAGATTCCAGCGGGCCGACACCCGCGCGACGAGCGCGGGGTCTCCCGACATCAGCGCGTCCACCGCGTCGGCCCTGGCCAGACCCCACGTGTCGCCACCGCTCAAGGGGTTGAGGGCGAGATCGAGCAGGAGCGCGGCATGCTGCGCCAGCTTCCGGGTCAGCGTGATCCGGTCCGGGCGGGGCGCGACCACGAGGTGGGCACGGGGCCGGACCGGGTCGCCCACGCCGTACACGGTCAGGGCGGGGTGCCGGATGCGGGAGCGCTGGCCGAGCGCCGCGGCCCGGGCGTCGTCGATGTGCACCCGTGCGGCGCCCACGGCCGCGTGGATCTTCCCGTGCCGGTCCAGCAGCACGGCCCAGCTCTCGATGCGCGCGGCGAGCGTCGCCACGACCCCCTGCGCCCCGGCGCTGCGCGCCACCATCGTCATGCTGGAGACGCCCTCGGCGATCAGCCGCGCCTCCGCGGCTCCGGTCCGCAGCAGGTCGGCGTTGACGTGGTAGGTGATGTCCTGAAACGCCACGGCGCCGGGGATCTCCAGCACGGCCATACCGTGCTTCCCGGCGCCTTCGACCAGCGCCGGCGGGACGGACGGGTGGCGCACCCCGATGCCGAAGCCGAGCGCGGCCACCCCCGCCCCGGCCAGCCTCGCCGCGTACGCCTCCAGGTCGCCGGCCCTGTCCAGCTCCAGGCCGAGGGTGAGGATCATCTCGCCGCCGCGCAGCCAGGGCGTCGGATCGGCCAGCTCGGATATGTGCGTCCAGCGGATGGGGCGATCCAGGCCCGTCGTCCCCGTCGGCACGCGCAGCCGGAACCGCTGCGCGATGTCGCCCGCCGTCTCCAGCACCCGGCATCTCCTCTCTCCGGAGCACGCGACATCCGTCGCAGAACTGACGCAGTGTCACCGTGACATCGGCCCGCGACGGGCGCGAAGTATCGGATCGGCGCACTGATCGCAGGTGGATGGACATTTGGCCAGCTGCCGCGGCGACGCCCGCGTCCCTAGCCTGAACCCTTGTTTCAGTAACACCGGGTGACGGCAGGGCTGTTCCCCGGGCCCCGAGGAAGGGAGCAGCATGCGCGCCGCGGTATTCGAATCCGCCGACCGGCCCGTCCGGGTCGAGCAGGTGGAGCTCGCCCCTCCGGGTCCGGGCGAGGTCCGCGTGAAGATCGCCGCGGCCGGGGTCTGCGGCTCGGACCTGCACGTACGCCGCGGCGAATGGGACGTGCCGCTCCCTCTGGTGATGGGGCACGAGGGCTCCGGCGTGGTGACCGAGCTCGGCCCGGGGGTGACCAGCCTCGCGGAGGGCGACCACGTCGTCCTGTCCTGGGTCGCCCCGTGCGGGCGATGCCGGTACTGCCGGTCCGGGCACGAGGCGCGCTGCCAGCTCGCGGCGACCGTGGTCGCGCCCGGAGGCGTCCTCCAGGACGGCACCAGCAGGCTGAGCCGGAGCGGGGAGACCCTCTACCACTACCTCGGGGTGTCCTCCTTCGCGGAGGAGGCCGTGGTACCGGCGTCCGGCGCCGTCAAGATCCGCGAGGACGCCCCGCTGGACACCGTGGCCCTCGTCGGCTGCGCGGTGGCCACCGGCGTCGGCGCGGTGACCAACACGGCCGCCGTCCTGCCCGGCAGCACGGTCGCCGTCATCGGCTGCGGCGGGGTCGGGCTCTCCGTCGTCCAGGGCGCCAAGCTGGCCGGGGCCGAGCGGATCGTCGCGATCGACACCCGTGCCGAGAAGACGGCGCTCGCGATGACGCTCGGGGCCACCGACCAGCTCTCCGGCGCCGGCGCGACCGATCCCGAGGCGCTGCGCGACCTCCTGCCGGACGGCGTCGACTACGCCTTCGACGCGGTCGGCCACCAGGCCACTTTGGAGTCGGCGATCCAGATGCTCGGCCTGGGTGGTGCGGCGGTGGCCGTAGGCCTGCCGCCCAAGGGCACGCTCGCCCGGTTCGACCCGCTCGTCCTGGCCGAGGCCGACCAGCGAATCCTCGGGTCCAACTACGGGAGCGTCCGCCCGGCCATCGACATCCCGGCGCTGGTCGACCGCTACATGGACGGCCACCTGCAGCTCGACCAGCTCGTCAGTAGGCGCACGACGCTCGACGAGGCCGGCCACGCCCTGGACGCCCTGGCCAGTGGCGAGGCGCTGCGCACCCTGCTCGTCCCCTGACCCCCTCCCCCGTCACTCACCGCCCTGCGCCCGGGTCCGTCGCAGCGGGTCCGGGCCCTGCCGCCCGTTCGCGCCGCCGGCCCCGGATCGCCGAGGCCCCGTTCGTACAAGGAACCCCCGCATGACACAGACCACCGCCTCCCACCGCCAGCACGGGCACGGGCTGCGGCGCGGGGCGATGTCGGGCGGCGAGGTCGTCGCCCAGGCCATCGCCAACATCGCCCCGAGCGCGGTCATCGCCTTCTCCGTGGCCGGAATCTTCGCCAGTGCCGGCAACGCGTCCTGGCTGTCGTTCACCCTCGCCACCGTGGTCATCCTCGCCGTCGGCTACTGCATCTCCCAGTTCGCCAAGCGCCGGGCCTCGGCCGGCTCGCTGTACAACTACGCCGCCCAGGGGCTCGGCCCGCTCGGCGCGTACGTCACCGGCATCACGCTCATCATCGGGTGTTTCGGCATCGCGTCCGGCTCCCTCGCGGGCGCCGTCTACCACTTCAACGCCTTCCTGTCCGGGATCGGTCTGACGATCGACAACACGCTGTGGAACGTCGTGCTCGCGGTCGTGATCGGCGGCCTCGCCACGCTGTTCACCGTGTGGGGCATCCGGATGTCGGCGCGCATCTCGCTCGTCCTGGAGGTCATCTCGATCGCGATCATCACGGTGATGCTGGTCATCGTGCTGTTCGCCGGGGACGGGCCGGTCTTCGACAGCAGCCAGCTCACCCTCGACGGCGCCACGCCGCACGGCATCGCGGTCGGCATGGTGCTGGCGATCCTCGGGTTCGTCGGCTTCTCCAGCTCCGACGCCCTCGGCCGCGAGGCGCGCAACCCGTTCAAGGCGATTCCCCGGGCCATCATGTGGAGCGCCGCGGGCGTCGGCCTGCTGTACATCTTCGCCTCCTACACGCAGGTCGCGGGCTACCGCGCGCTGGGCGACCTGGGCACCAGCGGCAACCCGCTGGACGAGCTCGCGGTGGCCGTCGGCATGCCCGGCTGGTTCCGCCCGGTGCTCAGCCTCGGCGTCACGGCGTCGTTCTTCGCGGTCGTGGTCGCCCCGATCAACGTGATCGGCCGCATCGTCTTCGTCATGGGCAAGGAGGGCGTGCTGCCCGCCTCTCTCGGCCGGACCCACCGGACCCAGCAGACCCCGCATCGGGCGATCCTCGCGATCGCACCGATCGCCGTCGCACTGACCGCGCTGCTCTTCGCGCTCGGCGTGGACGGCATGGAGATCGTCGTCAACGTCGACACCTACGGCACGTACGGCTACATGGTGGCCTACGCCGTCGTCGCGCTCGCCGCGCCGATCTTCCTGCGGCGGGAGCGCGCGCGGGTGCGGCTCATCTGGCCGTGCGTGGTCGTCTCGGTGGTCGGCATGGCGTACGTCTTCTACGTCAACGTCGTGCCGTGGCCGGCCTGGCCGCTGAACTTCGTGGTCCTCGCCTTCCTCGTCACCGTCGCCGTGGCCCTCGTCTGGTACGGCTACCTCCGCGCGGCCCGGCCGTCGGTCGCCCAGACCATCGGCACAACCGAAACCGACTTCGCCGAGATGGCCTGACGACCACGCCGTGCCCGCTTGCCTTTGACGCGCGGGTCAGGGGTTAACGTCGCGGGGCCGTGCGGCCGCGCCGCCGTCCTCTCCGACACCGTGGGAGTTCCCAATGCCAGAAACCCTGCCCCGCGTCTCACGGGAGATCCGGCTCGTCGAGGTTCCGTCCGGCCTCCCCGGCCCCGAGCACCTGACCGTCGCCGAGGTCCCGATTCCCGTGCCCGGGGCCGGCGAGGTCCTGGTGCGCAACCGCTGGTTCCAGGTCTTCCCCTCACTGCGGACGCTGATCGCCGGAGGCGTTCCGGGCACGCCCTTCCCTCCGCTGCGTCCCGGGGACGCGTTGTTCGGTCCCGCCGTCGGCGAGGTCGTCACCGCTGGCGGAGACGGCGGCCTGCGTCCGGGCGACCTGGTCGCGCACTTCCGGGGCTGGCGCGAGTACGCCGCGGTCCCCGCGTCCGCGCCGCTGGGCGAGTCCCTGCCCGACCCGGCCGCGCATCTGGCGCCGGGCGCCACCGCGTACGCCGCCCTGACCCGGATCGCCCGCCTCCGCGCCGGTGAGACCGTTTTCGTGACCGGGGGCGCCGGAGCCGTCGGGTCGCTCGCCGGGCAGATCGCCCGGCGGCTGGGCGCGGCACGCGTGATCGGCAGCACCGGTTCACCGGCGAAGGCCGGGCGCATGACCGCCGAGCTCGGCTACGACGCGGTCGTGCTCCGCGACGGCGGCCCGATCGGCGCACAGCTGGCCGAGGCGGCGCCCGACGGCGTCGATGTGGTCGTCGACGCCGTCGGAGGCGAGCAGCTCCGGGCCGCGGTGGCCGCGGCCCGGCCGGGCGCCCGCGTCGTCGTGGTCGGCACCCTGGCCACCCAGTTGTCGGCCGCGGCCGGCGGCACGACGGCCCCGGTGGAGCTGGACGCCTTCCAGCTCATCGCCAGGAACATCACTGTCCGCGGATTCACCGGCGTCGACGCCGAGACCGGCGCGGAGTGGACGGAGCGCTTCGGCGCCTGGCTCCGCTCAGGCGCCGTCACCTTCCCGCACACCCGAATCGCGGGCATCGAACGGGCGCCGCTGGCGTTGCGCGAGTTGTTCGACGGACGGCACGTGGGAACGGTCGTCGTGGAGACCTGGAGCTAGCAGGAGGCCCTGTGCGAATCGGCGACGCGGCGGCGGCGGCCGGGACCACCCCACGCGCGTTGCGCCTGTACGAGCAGCGCGGGGTGCTCCCGCCACCCCGGCGTACGCGGACGGGCCAACGCGAGTACGGCCCGCGGGAGGTCGCCCGCATCCGCCTGGTGCGGCAGCTGCTCGCCCTCGGCCTGACCATCGAGGACGTGGCCCGCTGCGCCGACCGCCTGGACCTGCTGGAGGGCGACACGCTGCCGCCGTACGGCAGCCCCGGCTGCTCCGGCGGCAGCGGCGTCGTGCAGCACCGGATCGCCGCCCTGGACGCCGAGATCGCCCGCCTGACGGACCTGCGGGACCGCCTCGCCTCGGCCGTCGCCGAGCGGCCTGGGACGGATCAGTCGCGGTCCCAGGCGTAGGGATCGACGTAGATGACGTGCCCCCCGCGATCGTCGGATTCGTCCACGATGTCCGTGCGCGGCTTCGGCGGAGGAATCGCCGCGGGCTTGCGCGGAGGATTGGCCGCGGGCTTGCGCGGAGTGCCGGAATCACGGGAGGTGGCCCGGGCCCGCCGCGCGCTCATGTCGTCGAACGTCTCGGCGGCCGCGGCGGCGTGCTCGTCGGTCCAGTCGTCCCTGATCACGGGAATCGGCTGCGTCTCCGCCTCGGTGGCGTCCAGCCAGTGACCCGGCAGATGGGCGCCGCGGGCGGGCCGCACCCGTCCGGCCGCCTTGGCGATCACGGCGCCGGCCCTCCGCACCGGCTCGGGCGGGGTGGCCGGCCTCCGGGAGATCAGCCACCAGTTGGCGATGCCGGCCGAGATGCCGGCGGCCACGCCGACCTCGAGCGTGACCGACAGCGCCACCTCCCAGGGAGACGGCCCGACGGCGGCCAGGCCCGCCCCGCCGAGCGGGCCGCCCGACAGCGCGGCGAGCGTCCCGGCGACGAGGCCGGTGGTGACGCCGCAGACGAACCCCCACAGGGGCGCGGCCTCCAGCGACGGGGTCGGCGCGACGCGGGCCGTCACCACGCCGGCGACGGCGCCGGCCGCGAACGGCACCGCGATCACGCCCATGACCCAGGCGGGCGCCGCGCCGGACGACGGCAGGGCGCCCAGCAGCGGCAGCATGGGCACCGCGCTCAGCTTGACCCCGGTGGGCGCGACCAGCGTCCCGGCGCCCACCGCGAAACCCGGCCCCGAGATGTAGGCCATGCCCCAGATCACGGCGTTGAAGAAGTAGAGGACCTCCAGGAGCAGGAGCAGCAGGCCGCCGACCACTCCGGGGCTGAGGACCTCCGACATCTGCTGGATCCTGGCGAAGTTGACCACCACGGCGCCGAGGACCAGCACGGCCCCGGCCAGGAGCATCAGCGAGATCGCGACGGCCGTACCGGAGACGAGCGACCGTGGCCGCTCGGGCAGCAGGCGCAGCATCGACCGCCACGGCCCGATCGTGCGGGCGGTGGCCACCGACCCCGTGACGAAGGCCAGCAGAAGGTGGCTGACCAGCGCCTCCCCCAGGAACGGCCGCATGACCTCGTTGCCGGAGACGAGGGCGATCACCCCGGCGAGCAGCGCGTACGGCGCGGCCAGCGAGATGCCGGCCTGGGCGATGAGCACGAGCTGGGCGCGGCGCCGGGCATTCTCGACGTCTCGGGGCGTGCCCTTGGGCAGCCGGGCCGGCATCCGCACCCGCAGGTCGGCGTCGCGCGCCATCCACAGGCCGGCCCGGTAGAGCAGCGCCCCGGGCAGGATCATCAGCCCGATGGGCAGCAGGCCCACCCGGCCGCCGGGGATCGCGAAACCGCCGTGGTGGGCGGCGAGCCAGAGCTGGCAGGCCGTACGGAAGACGCCGGGCAGGCCCTCTCCGAACGGCCCGCGAGGCGCGGCCATCCAGCCGATGAGCGTGACCGTGGTGAGCACGGCGAGGCCGACGCCGAGCGTCCCGACCGCGGCCAGCATGCCGGAGACGGGGAGCGGACGGCGGGTCTCCTCGTCGTCGCCGCCCCGGCCGAGCACGGCGCGGGGAGCGGTCCTGAACTGATCGAGAAGGCCCGTCACGCTACCGCATCATCCCAGCCCCGCCGCCTTCCTCCACGCCGCCACGCCGCCCACCCATCCAAATTCGCCATGATCTTGCAGTTTGTCGCACATCAGCCGCCCGAGCCGGGCACGGTGCCTTCGTGATCGTGCAGAAAGCCCGCGGACACCCCTGCGACCTGGGCGTATACGCATCGTGACCTTGCACTTCATCGGGAAGTGCAAGGTCACGAATGGCGGAACCGCCGGCAGGAGCGCCGGTCGCCCGGCGACCGCGTGATCGCCAACGGTGGTGGTGCGGGTCAGTGGACCCGCATGCGACTAACTACAAGATCACGAGGACATGATCTCGCGCATCAGGCGGGCGGTCTCGCTGGGGGTGCGGCCGACGCGGACGCCGACCTTCTCCAGGGCCTCCTTCTTGGCCTGGGCGGTGCCGGCGGAGCCGGACACGATCGCGCCGGCGTGGCCCATGGTCTTGCCCTCGGGCGCGGTGAACCCGGCCACATAGGCGACGACCGGCTTGGTCACGTGCTCGTCGATGTAGGCCGCGGCGCGCTCCTCGGCGTCGCCGCCGATCTCGCCGATCATCACGATCGCGTCGGTCTCCGGGTCCTCCTGGAACGCCTGGAGGGCGTCGATGTGCGTCGTGCCGATGACCGGGTCGCCGCCGATGCCGACGCAGGTGGAGAAGCCGATGTCGCGCAGCTCGTACATGAGCTGGTAGGTCAGCGTGCCCGACTTCGACACCAGGCCGACGCGGCCCTTGGTGGTGATGTCGGCCGGGATGATGCCCGCGTTGGACGCGCCGGGCGAGGCGATGCCGGGGCAGTTCGGGCCGATGATGCGGGTCTTGTTGCCCTTGGAGACGGCGTACGCCCAGAACTCGGTCGTGTCGTGGACCGGCACGCCCTCGGTGATGACCACGCACAGCGGGATCTCGGCGTCGATGGCCTCGCGGACGGCGGCCTTGGTGGCGGCCGGGGGCACGAAGACGACGGACACGTCGGCGCCCGTCTGCTCCATGGCCTCCTTGACCGTGCCGAAGACCGGCAGGCCCTCGTGCGTGATGCCGGCCTTACGGGCGTTCACGCCGCCCACGACCTTGACGCCGGCGGCGAGCATGCGGCGGGTGTGCTTGGTGCCCTCACCGCCGGTCATGCCCTGAACGATGATCTTGCTGTTCTCGGTGAGCCAGATAGCCATTACGCACCTACCGCGGCGAGCTGTGCGGCGCGCTTGGCCGCTTCGTCCATCGTGTCGACCAGCTCGACCCGCGGCAGCGCGGCGTCGGCCAGGATCTGCCGCCCCAGGGCGGCGTTGTTGCCGTCCAGGCGGACGACCAGCGGGTGGGTCACTTCCTCGCCCCGGCTCTGCAGGAGCTGGAAGGCCGAGACGATGCCGTTGGCGACCGCGTCGCAGGCGGTGATGCCGCCGAAGACGTTCACGAAGACCGACTTCACGGACGGGTCGGACAGGATGATCTCCAGGCCGTTCGCCATGACCTCGGCCGAGGCGCCGCCACCGATGTCGAGGAAGTTGGCCGGCTTGGGCTGTCCGGGGAACTCCTCACCCGCGTACGCCACGACGTCGAGCGTGGACATGACCAGGCCCGCGCCGTTGCCGATGATGCCGACGTTGCCGTCCAGCTTGACGTAGTTGAGGTGCTTCTCCTTGGCCCGGGCCTCCAGCGGGTCCTCCGCGGCCTTGTCGACGTACGCGACGTGCTCCGCCTGGCGGAAGTTCGCGTTGTCGTCGAGGGTGACCTTGCCGTCGAGCGCCTTCACCTGGCCGTCGGCCGACAGGATCATCGGGTTGACCTCGACGAGCGAGGCGTCCTCGTCGACGAACACGGCCCAGAGCTTCTCGATCAGCTCGGCGGCGCCGTCCAGCGCCTGCTGCGGCAGGCCGCCGGCCACCGCGATCTCGCGGGCCCTGGCCCGGTCGACGCCCGTCAGCGGGCTGACCGGCACCTTCGCCACCTTCTCCGGCGCGGTGTGCGCGACCTCCTCGATGTCCATACCGCCCGAGGCGGAGCAGATGGCGAGGAAGGTGCGGTTGGCGCGGTCGAGGAGGAAGGAGAAGTAGTACTCCTCCGCGATCTGGCTGGCCTCCTCGATCAGGACCTTGTGGACCGTGTGGCCCTTGATGTCCATGCCGAGGATCTGCGCCGCCTTCGCGTGCGCGTCGGCGACGTCGTCGGCCACCTTCACGCCACCGGCCTTGCCGCGCCCGCCGGTCTTGACCTGGGCCTTGACGACAACGCGTCCGGTGAGCTGCTCGGCAGCCGCCCGCGCCTCCTCCGCGGTGTGCGCGACGATTCCGCGCGGCACCGGGATGCCGTACTCCGCGAAGAGCTCCTTCGCCTGATGTTCGAACAGGTCCACGAGGGTCCGTCCCTTTTGATGTCCGAGGCCGGGCGCCGTCGTCCCGCCCGGCGTTTCCGCGCATGAAGCCTAGTCCCCGTGGCGGCGTGACCACGTCAGCGGGTCCCACTGGAGCCTTGCCAACAACCCTCAAGTACGGCAAGGTTGGGCAAAATACCTAAACGGTGGCTGGAACCGCCGAACGGACCCATTCCACGATCTCCTGAGTCGTGGACCCGGGCGTGAAGATCCTGGCGACTCCCATTTTGTGCAGTTCGGGGATGTCGGCATCGGGGATGATGCCGCCGCCGAACACCACGATGTCCTCGGCTTCCTCCTCGCGCAGCACCTCGAAGAGCCGGGCGAACAGCGTCATGTGGGCGCCGGACAGGATGGACAGCCCGATGGCCGCCGCGTCCTCCTGGATCGCCGTACGGACGATCTGCTCCGGGGTCTGGTGCAGCCCCGTGTAGATGACTTCCATGCCCGCGTCGCGCAGCGCCCGCGCCACCACCTTGACCCCGCGGTCGTGCCCGTCGAGCCCCGGCTTCGCGACGACGACCCGAATCCTGCCTGCCATGAAGACCTCCCGCAGATGGTGCTCGCTGCCCGAAGCGTAACCGCCGCGCGCCGCCTCCCCGCGGAACGGCCCCTCGTCAGCCGCCCGCCGGACGCTCCCGGAGCAGCGCGCGCAGGCCGTCCACGAGCCCCTGCCTCTCCTGCGGGGTCATCGTGCGCACGGCCGCCGTGAGCGGGTCGTCGCCGCGCCCGGCGTCGTCGCGGCCCGCGCCGTCGGCGGCGGCACGCCCCGCCTCGGTGATCCGGACGTAGACGCGCCGCCGGTCACGCTGGTCGCGCGTCCGCGCGACGAGACCCCGGCTCTCGACGCGGTCGAGGAGTTCGGTGGTCGCGGCCCGCGACAGCCGCAGACGCCCGGCCAGGTCGCCCACGGTGAGCGGTCCGTACGACACCACGTGACGCAGGACCGACACCATTCGGGCGGTGAGGTCGCGGCCCGGAAGCAGGCGACCGGACGTGCGCAGACGCCGGTGGACGGCGGGGTAGAGCCGGGATATCTCCTCGACCGCCGCGTTCTCCTCCATGATGTCCTTTCGCTACGAACATTTCGTGGCGAAATAATAATCAGCCCGCATACCGGCCCACTAGCTGAAAACTCACAGGAAATGTGGATTTTCGTGACTTTCTTGTGATCATGAGCCGCGAAGATTTCCGGGCTGCCCTTTCGATCATGAGGGCACTTACGGGAGGAATCACTTTGAAGCGAGCAATCATGGCGCTGGCGTGCGCCGCGACGGCCGCGCTCGTGGCGCCCGCCGTCGCCGCCCCCGCCCAGGCTCAGACCTCGGCGCAGGCGCCGGCCCCCGCCGCCGACCCGGCGGCGGCGCTGCGCAAGCAGTTCGTCGCCGGACACGGCGTGCGGTACATCTCCACGAGCACGCTGAACATCCTCGGCATCCCCGCCATCAAGGTCACCTCGAACGGCGGCTACGCCTTCGGCCGGTCCGGCATCGTCGCCGCCGACAGCACACAGAAGGTCAAGTACAGCGACCTGCTGAAGGAGAAGGACGAGGACCTGAAGGGTGCGGAGGACCCGGTCCGCACGATCGTCATCGGCAGGACCGCCTACTTCTCCGGTGGCGTCTACGCGGATCTGCTCCCGGAGGGCAAGACCTGGGTGCGGGTCCCCGTCCAGCGGTTCGACTCTTCGCTGACCACGGGCGGCTTCTTCAACGCCACCGACTGGCGCACCCTCAAGACGGTCCTCACGACCACCAAGGCCAAGGGGCCTGGCGGCAGCGTCAACGGCGCGAAGACCACGCTCTACCGCGGCACCATCACCTTGGCGCAGCTCATGAAGATCAGCCCGGGCCTGAAGTACAGCCTCGCCAGCCTGGGGTCCAACCCCGGCAAGACCGTGGTGTCCTGGAAGCTGTGGGTCGGCTCCGACCAGCTCGTCCGCCGCGCCTCGGCCACCGCCGACCTGAAGACGAAGGCCGAGGGCAAGTCCGTCACCTTCACCCTGTCCGACGTCACCACGTTCGCCGGCTGGGGCAGGAAGGTCACGGTCAAGGCGCCGCCGAGGAGCCAGGTCGCCAACCTGAGCGACCTCGACAGCGAGCTGCCGGACACTCAGGGCCCCGTCATCCTGCCCAACGACTGAACCGGCGGACGATCATGCACTGAACCGCGCGGCCGAGCCCCTCGCGCGGCAGGGCCAGAGGCGGCCGGTCCCGGGTGATCACACCCGGGACCGGCCGTTTCGCTCCATCCCGCCGGACGCGTCTCCCGGTCAGGCGGCGACCGCCGAGACCTCCGGCAGCGCCCGCGGCGAGCGGGAACGGGTCAGAGCTCGCCGATCAGAGCTTGTCGATCGGGGCGTAGGCGAGCAGCAGGGTCTTCTCGCCCTCGCTACCGAAGTCGATCTTCACCCGCGTTTTCTCGGCCTGGCCGTCCACCGCCACCACCGTGCCGAGTCCGAAGGTGTCGTGGGTGACCCGGTCGCCCGGCGACAGGTTCGGAATCTGCCGGCCGCCGGTCTTCTGCGCGGGAGCCGTACGGGCGGCCGGGCGGGAGGTCGCGGCGGACCAGGCGGTCTTGCCGGGGTCGCCGCGCCAGTCGACCAGGTCGCCCGGAACCTCCGACAGGAAGCGCGAGGCGGGGTTGAACGACGGCGCGCCCCACGCCGAGCGAACCGCCGACCTGGACAGGTAGAGCCGTTGCTTGGCCCGGGTGATGCCGACGTACGCCAACCTGCGCTCCTCTTCCAGCTCCTTCGGGTCGTTCAGCGAGCGCATGTGCGGGAAGACGCCGTCCTCCATGCCCGTGAGGAACACCACGGGGAACTCCAGGCCCTTGGCGGTGTGCAGGGTCATCAGCGTGACCACCCCGCCGTGGTCGTCGCCGTCCGGGATCTGGTCGGCGTCGGCGACCAGCGAGACCTGCTCGAGGAAGTCGACGAGCGTGCCCTCCGGGTTGGCCTCCTCGAACTCGGCGGCCACCGAGATCAGCTCGTTGAGGTTCTCCAGCCGGCTCTCGTCCTGCGGGTCGCCCGAGGTCTCCAGCTCCGTCCGGTAGCCGGTGGCGCTCAGCACCTCCTCCGCCAGGTCCGACAGCGGAAGCTCCTTGGCCCGCAGCTCGTCCAGCATGGTGACGAAGTCGCGGATCGCGTTGAGCGAGCGGGTGGCCACTCCCGGCGCCTCGTCGGCCCGGCGCAGCGCCTCCCAGAAGGCGATGCGCTCGCGGTTGGCGAACGCCTCGACCATCGCCTCGGCGCGGTCGCCGATGCCGCGCTTGGGCACGTTGAGGATGCGCCGCAGCGAGACCGTGTCGTTCGGGTTGGCCAGGACCCGCAGGTAGGCGAGCAGGTCCTTGACCTCCTTGCGCTCGTAGAACCGCACCCCGCCCACGACCTTGTACGGCAGGCCGGTGCGGATGAAGATCTCCTCGAACACCCGGGACGCGGCGTTCGTGCGGTAGAAGACCGCCACGTCGCCGGGGGTAACCCCGTGGTCGTCGCCAAGCCGGTCGACCTCCTGCGCGACGAACATGGCCTCGTCGTGCTCGTTGTCGGCGACGTAACCGATGATCTTCGGCCCCGCGCCCTGGTCGGACCACAGGTTCTTCGGCTTGCGGCCCTCGTTGCGGGAGATGACCGAGTTGGCGGCGTTCAGGATCGTCTGCGTGGAGCGGTAGTTCTGCTCCAGCAGGATCGTCCGCGCGTCCGGGTAGTCGCGTTCGAACTCCAGGATGTTGCGGATCGTCGCGCCGCGGAAGGCGTAGATCGACTGGTCGGCGTCGCCGACGACCACCAGCTCCGAGGGCTCGACGCCCTCCCGCACCACGTCGCCGTCGGCGGTGCGCACCTCGGGCCGCCCGACCAGCTCGCGGATCAGCGTGTACTGCGCGTGGTTGGTGTCCTGGTACTCGTCGACCATCACGTGCCGGAACCGCCGCCGGTAGTGCTCGGCCACCTCGGGGAAGAGCTGGAACAGCGTGACCGTCAGCATGATCAGGTCGTCGAAGTCCATCGCGCCGGCCTCGGTGAGCCGCCGCTGGTAGGTGCGGTACGCCTCCGCGAGCGTGCGCTCCAGATGGGTCGAGGCCCGGTCGGCCGCCGTCTCGTAGTCGATCAGCTCGTTCTTGAAGTTGCTGACCTGCGCCGAGAAGGACCGCGGCGGATAGCGCTTGGGGTCGAGGTCGAGCTCGCGGCACACCATCGCCATGAGCCGCTGGGAGTCGGCCTGGTCGTAGATCGAGAAGCTGGAGGTGAAGCCCAGCCGCTTCGCCTCGCGCCGCAGGATCCGCACGCAGGCGCTGTGGAACGTCATGACCCACATGGCCCTGGACCGCGGCCCGACGAGCCTGTCGACCCGCTCCTTCATCTCGCGGGCGGCCTTGTTGGTGAAGGTGATCGCCAGGATCTCCCCCGGCTGGACGCCGCGCTCCGCCAGCAGGTACGCGACACGGTGCGTCAGCACCCTGGTCTTCCCGGAGCCGGCCCCGGCGACGATCAGCAGCGGACTGCCCTGGTGGGTGACGGCGTCCCGCTGCTGCGGGTTGAGGCCGTCGAGCAATGGATGAGTGGCGGCTCGGGTGGACACTCTCCTTAGGTTATGGCCGCGCACCGACATCCGGAGCCCACTCGCCCGGCAAGTCACGTTTAAGGTGATGTGCCACACCATGAGGAGGCTGCTCTTGCTGGACGAGGCGGAAATCAAAAAGGTTTTGGTGGTCGTCGCGCACCCCGACGACATCGACTTCGGCGCCGCGGGAACGGTCGCCACACTGACCGACTCCGGCGCGGAGGTCGTGTACTGCCTGGTCACGGATGGCGACGCGGGCGGATTCGACCGGGCGGTGGACAACGGCGGCATGGCGGCGCTGCGCCGCGCCGAGCAGACCGCCGCGGCCAAGTGCGTGGGCGTCGGCGACCTGCGCTTCCTGGGCTACCAGGACGGCGTGGTCGAGCAGACGCTCGGCCTGCGGCGGGACATCACCCGGGTGATCCGCCAGGTGCGGCCCGACCTGGTCATCACCTCGAGCCCCGACCGGAACTACGAGCGGCTCGGCCCCAGCCACCCCGACCACCGCGCGGTAGGCGGCGCCACCCTCGACGCGGTCTACCCCGACGCGCGCAACCCGTACGCCTTCCCCGAGCTGCTGGCCGACGAGGGGCTCGAGGCCTGGACCGTCCGCGAGGTGTGGCTCACGGGCGGCATGACCGTCAACCACTACGTCGACGTCACCTCCACCGTGGACCGCAAGATCGCGGCGCTGCGCGCGCACGAGAGTCAGACCGCGCACATCCCCGACCTGGACGGCATGGTCAAGGGCTGGCTCTCCGGCCACGCCGCCGCCGCGGGCCTCCCCGAGGGCTCGTACGCGGAGGCGTTCCAGCGGGTCGCCACCGCCTGACGAACCGCACGATCACGCGGGACGAACGCGCGGGTGGGCGGGCCTGTGCCGGAGAAAGTGCAAGATCATGGACAGGGCCGGCGCAGGACACAGGCCATCCGTGCGGCAAAGTTCGAGATCACGGGGAAGGGGTGGGACGTCCACCCGGGGGTGGAGATGGGCGCTCCCCACCCCCGCTTCTCTCCTGCTCTCCACCCCCGCTCTCCACCCCCGCTTTCCACCCTGGCGCCGATCCGCTCCGCGGCCGCTCTTCCTACCGTCTTACGCATGCAGACAGCGCAGATCATCGTCATCGCCCTCGCCGCGGTCGCCCTCGTGATCTACCGGCAGATGACGCCGCGGCCCGCCGCCAGGCCCGTCGGCCTGATCATCTCCGCGGCCATGGTCCTGGCCGGACTCGCCGCCGACGGGGACAAGCTCGTCGACCCCCTCCACCCGGTGCTCGCCGTCGCCCTGCTCGCCGCGGGGCTCCTCGTGGCCGCGGGTCTCGGCGCGCTGCGGGCGGCGACCACGCGCGTCTGGCTCGACCAGCACGGCGTGGCGTGGTCGCAGGGCACCGCTACGACGCTGCTCGCGTGGGTGGGTTCCATCGCCGTCCGGGTCGCGATGATCTTCCTGACCGCGTTCCTCGGCGTGACCTCGTCCCAGGGCTCCATGCTCCTGTTCATCGGGGTGACCCTCGGCGTGCAGTTCCTCATGGTCGCCCGCCGGGCGAGCGCCCTGCCCGGCACCGCCGTCCCCGGTGTCCAGACGGCCCGCTAACGTCGGGACGTGCTCAGACGTGACCCCTCGCATCCTCCCGGCCACCCCGGCGGAAGCCGGGAAGGCTCGGAGGCCCACCGCAGGAACGCGATCGCCGGCGTGTGCCTGCTGGCGGCGGTCACCGCGATGCTGATCGGCGGGCAGGCGACCTCCGCACCGGGGTTCGGCCTGGCGGGCGAGCGGCTCGCCGTCACCGTGCTGACCGCCGCCGTCGCCGTCGTCCTGGCGATGACGATCGTGCTCCGGCTACGGCCGGCCGTGCTCCCGCGCCGCTGGGACACGGGGCGCGTGCAGGCCGTTCTTCTCGGCCTCGCCATCGTGCCGGCCCTCGTCCTCGACGCGATCTCGAAGGGCGGCAGCCCGGCCGTCGCCGTGGTCATGTTCGCCATCGGAGCGGCGGCCGTGCGGCATCCGCTCAGCCGATCGCTGCCGGTCCTGCTGCTCGCCCTGACGGGACTCGGGGCGGTCACCATGGGCCTCATGTCACCCGTGGCCCCCGCCGGACCGGCCGATCGCGGCGTCAGCCTGGGCGTCTCGCTCTGCGTGGTCTTCACGGTCGCCTACGCGATCAGGCAGCGCAGGGCCGCGACCGCCGCGCAGGCGGGCGAGGCCGTGCTGGCCGAACGCGCCCGGATCGCCAGGGAGATCCACGACATCCTCGCGCACTCCCTGTCCGCGCAGATCGTGCATCTGGAGGGCGCCCGGCTGCTGCTGCGCGCCGACCGGTCCCAGGAGGCGCTCGACCGGGTCGAACGCGCCCGCGAACTGGCCAAGAACGGCCTGGAGGAGGCCCGCAGGGCCGTCGCGGCGCTGCGGGACGACACCCCGCCGCTCCCCGCCGCGCTGGACGCGCTCGCCGAGGAGTTCCGCGAGGCCACGGGCAGGGAGTGCACGCTCGACATCCGTGGCCCGCGACGCCGCCTTCCCCCGGAGATCGAGCTCGCGATGATCCGTACCGCGCAGGAGGCCGTTACCAACGTGCGGCGGCACGCCCCCGGCTCCCCCGCCGCCGTACGGCTGGACTTCCGCGGCGGAGAGTGCGAGCTGGAGGTCGTCAACCCCCCGAGTGACGCGCCGGGAACGCCGGGTGGAGGATACGGTCTCGTGGGCATGCGCGAACGGGCCGAGCTTCTCGGCGGCACCCTGGAGGCCGGCGAGGTGGAGGACGGCTTCCGGGTCAGGCTGCGGGTGCCGGCGTGACCGCCCGCGTGCTCGTGGTCGACGACCAGGCCGTGGTGCGCGACGGGCTCGTGCTGCTGCTCGGCCTGCTGCCGGAGATAGAGGTGGTGGGGTCGGCGGCCGACGGCGAGGCCGCGCTCCGCCTGGTCGCGGACGAACGGCCCGACGTGGTGCTCATGGACCTGCGCATGCCCCGCATGGACGGCGTGGAGGCCACCCGCGAAATCCGGGAAGGCTTCCCGGACACCCAGGTCGTGGTGCTCACGACGTACACCGACGACGAGTCGGTCTTCGCCGCGCTGCGGGCCGGGGCGCGCGGCTTCCTCACCAAGAGCGCGGACGCCGAGGAGATCGCCCGCGCCGTGGCCACGGTGATGAACGGCGACGCCCAGCTCGACCCCGGCGTGCAGCGCCGTCTCCTGAACACCGTCGCCGCTCCGCCCCCGGAACCGCCCGGCCCGGCCGCCGCGCCGGCTCCCCGGTCGCGTCTGTCGCCGCGCCACGCGCGGCAGGCGCCCCGAGCGGGCCGGACGCCGGGTGGTGGGGAACCACGCGGTGCCATGGGATCGCCGGATGCCGGGAGGCCGACGAGTGCCGGGAGGCCGCCGGGTGGTGGGGAACCGCCGCCGGACGGGCTGACGCCACGCGAGGCGGAGGTCCTGCGGCTCATCGCCCGTGGCCTGTCGAACGCCGAGATCGCCGCCGCTCTGTTCATCAGCGAGGCCACGGTCAAGACGCACATCAACAACCTCTTCGCCAAGGCCCGTCTCCGGGACCGGGCCCAGGCGGTCGCGTACGCCTACCGGACCGGCCTGGCCGACCCGGACGACGGCTTCCAGTAGTACCTCACGCGGAGCCAGGGACTGCCGTGCGCGTCCGGATCCGTCCAGGGGATGTCCTTGTCCCCAAGCTCCTCGAAGAGGTCGCGGATCGCCTGGACATCACCCGGCTCCCATCGGAGCTGACCTGCCATGACCAGGCCGCGCAACGTGCCGCCCGCCAGGCAGTCGGCCTGGAGCTCACCTCACGTCGTAGGCGATGAAGTGGCCCGGCACGCAGTAGAACGCGTTGTCGGGGTCGGAGGCCGCGCCGTCGCACCTCGGTCCGCGGGTGCCGATGTAGGCCGTGAAGCTCCGGATCGGCCGGTAGGACCGGCCCCAGGCCCTGAACTGCCGGGCCCAGCGGTGATCCGTCTGAAACCCCCTCACATGATGGCCTCTCCACAAATTCAATGACTTGTCCACCATCGATGCTCACCGAGACGCATCGGTCAGAGGCCGCTCAGCGCGGCAGCGCAGCGGCCCCTGCCGGTCGGGAGGTCTCCGCGGCCTTCCCGATCCGCCTGGCCAGCCGGGCGGCGACGTATCCGAGGCTGTTGGTCGCCAGGTGAAGCAGCGACGGGGCGAGCAGTCCGGCGCGGCGGCGCAGCTCGTGGAAGAAGGCTCCGGCCAGGGCGGTGGACAGGACCGTCCCCGCCACCAGCCTTGCCGTCTCCGCGAGGGCGCCGGGCTCCTGCGCTGACTCGCCCGAGGTCAGGCGGCCGAGAGCGGGATTCGCCCGGGCCATGTCCATGGCGGGCAGCACGTGCCACAGCCCGAACAGCGCGGCCGAGGCGGCGACGGCCGTACGCGCCGGGAGTGAGCGGCCGAGCAGGGCGGGCAGCACGCCGCGGAAGGCGACCTCTTCCAGCAGCACGGTCCCGAAAGGCACCTGGACCAGGGCCTCCTCCAGCACGCGGCGGCGCGACAGCGCCAGCGCCCGTTCGTCGTGGAACAGCGCCCGGGTCCGGGGATGGGCAACGCCCACCGCGTATCCGGCCGCCACAACGCCTGCCAGCGCGGCGCCCGCGATCGCGCCCCGCCGCGCCCGGTCGAAGCCCAGCTCCCGCAAGGTCAGCCTCTCGCGCCGGGCGAGCGCCAGCAGGGCCCCCGTCGCGACCGTCGAGGTCAGCGGCGCCCACCGCCTGGCGACCCGGTTGTTCAACACGTTCGCCGCGGCGAGCACGCCGAGACATCCCACCAGCGCAGGCTTCACCCGTCCTCCAGTCGTCGTCCGTGACGATCCCGGACGGTCGGCATGCTGCCAGGGTGCCGCCCGTTCTGCTTCCGGTCCAGCCTGACCACATGCCGCCTCAGCAGGTCCCCGCACCCTCGTTGTAGCCGTGGGCGAAGTACTGCTGGCGCAACGCGGGCGATCCGTGGGCGTCCGGCGCCCACCAGACGTCGGTCGGGTCGCCCGCCGCCCGGATGTTGGTGAGCAGTTCCTCCTCGTCGCCCTGCTCCGTGCCCAGCACCCCCACGCGGATCAGGCCGCTCAGTGAGGCGCCCGCGTAGCAGTCGGCCTGAAGCTCCCGCTCCACGTTGAAGCGGAAGTCGTCGACGAGCTGCGCCTGCACGGCGTGTCCCAGTTCGTGCGGGATCACGACGTAGACCGCCCCGTCGCCCATCCGGTCGTACATCGCCTCCAGCCAGGCCGCGTCGTAGGCGATGAAGTGACCGTACGGGCAGTAGAAGGCGTTCTCGGGCACGGCCGGCTGACCACCGCAGTCGGGACCGTCGCTCCCCCGGTAGGCCACGAAGCGGGTGATCGGGCGGTACGTCTCCCCGCTCTCCTGGAAGCGGCGCGACCAGAACCACTCGGTGAGGCACCGGGCGAGCTTGACGTCGCCGGGGAAGTCGTCGCCGACGCCCTCGCACGGCGTCCTCCCCCCGGACGCCGCGTTCCCCGGCTGCGCCCGATCGGGCGGGGAACCGGTGAGCGTGCCGCACGAGGCGAGCAGAGTCACTGCTAGCAGGAAGGCGGCGAGTACTCGGCGGGTCATTTCCGTCTGAATACCCATTTAGGCGACAAAAATTTGCGCCGCCGCCGATACCCGTCACCGATCCGGGAACTTCACATACTCCAGGTGTGCACGGGCTCGTTGGTGTGCATGTGCTGCAGGTAGCGCAGGGTCATGCGGCGCAGCGCCTCGTGGTCGCCGCCTAACGCGCGGGCCGTCCTGACCTGCCAGTCCGCCCCCGTACGGCCCGTCACGCAGCGCCGCTCGATGATGCCGAGCAACCGGTCGCGCTGCACCGGGTCGACCTCCCACAGGTCGAGCCCGTGATAGGCCATCGGCAGCAGCCTGCGCAGGATCAGCTCGGCGGCGGGCACCTCCCCCAGGCCCGGCCAGTAGAGGCGGGCGTCGAGGCCGTACCTCGCGGCGTTGCGGAGGTTGTCTTCGGCCGCGGCGAAGGACATGCGCGTCCACACGGGCCGCTCGGCCGAGGGAAGCACGCGCATGAGCCCGTAGTAGAAGGCGGCGTTGGCCGCGATGTCGGCCACCGTCGGCCCGGCCGGCAGCACCCGGTTCTCCACCCGCAGATGGGGGACGCCGTCCGAGACGTCGTAGACGGGCCGGTTCCAGCGGTAGACGGTGCCGTTGTGCAGCCGCAGTTCGTGCAGCTCGGGCACCCCGCCCTCGTCCAGCACCTGCCTCGGGTCCTCCTCCTCGCACAGGGGCAGCAGTGCGGGAAAGTAGCGGACGTTCTCCTCGAACAGGTCGAAGACCGACGTGATCCACCGTTCCCCGAACCACACGCGCGGCCGCACGCCCTGGGCCTTCAGCTCCTCCGGCCGGGTGTCGGTGGCCTGCTCGAACAGGCTGATCCTGGTCTCGCGCCACAGCTCCTTGCCGAACAGGTACGGCGAGTTGGCCGCGACCGCGACCTGCGGACCGGCGATGATCTGGGCCGCGTTCCAGTGGTCGGCGAACGTTTCGGGGCTGACCTGCAGGTGGAGCTGCACGCTCGTGCACGCCGCCTCGGGGGTGATGCTGTCGGCGTAGGTGTCGAGCCGGTCGACCCCCTCGATCATGAGGTGCAGGTCCTCACCCCGGGCGGCGAAGATCTGCTCGTTCAGCAGCTTGTAGCGGGGGTTGGCCGACAGCGTCCCCTCGCTGACGTCGGTCTCACGCAGCGTCGGCAGGATGCCGACCAGCATGAGCTGCCCGCCGACGCGCGCGGCCCGCTCCTGCGCTCGGTTGAGGCGCAGCCGTACGGACTCCTCCAGCAGGCGGCTGCCCTCGCCGGACAGCACCTGCGGCGGGATGTTGATCTCGACGTTGAACTGCCCCAGCTCCGTCGCCCAGTCGGGCTCCGCGATGGCGGCCAGGACCTCGGCGTTCTTCATCGCCGGCTCGCCCCGGGAGTCGACCAGGTTCAGCTCGATCTCCAGACCCATCTGGGGCCGGTCGAACCCGAACCGCGACTCCCGCAGCATCTCGTCCAGGACGTCCAGCGACAGCTTTACCTTGTCCCGGTAGCGACGGCGGTCCTCCCGGGTGAAGGAGACGGAGGGTACGTCACGGCCCATTAACCGAGCGTCGCACGCCGGAGGGCGATCGCACCAGACGGGTTCAGACCAGACGTCGTGCGGTGGCCCAGCGCGACAGCTCGTGGCGGTTGGACAGCTGCAGCTTGCGCAGCACGCTCGACACGTGCGTCTCGACGGTCTTCACCGAGATGAACAGCTCCTTGGCGATCTCCTTGTAGGCGTAGCCCCGGGCGATCAGCCGCAGCACCTCACGCTCCCGCTGGGTGAGCGAGTCGAGCTCCGGGTCGATCGGCGGGGCCTCCGTCGAGGCGAACGCGTCGAGGACGAAGCCGGCCAGCCGCGGCGAGAACACCGCGTCGCCCTCCGACACGCGGATGATCGCGTCGGTCAGCTCGGTGCCGCTGATCGTCTTGGTCACATAACCCCGGGCACCGCCCCGGATGACCCCGATCACGTCCTCGGCCGCGTCAGACACCGACAGGGCGAGGAAACGCACCTGGGAGCCCGAGCCGAGCACGCGCCGCAGCACCTCCTGGCCGCCGCCGCCCGGCATGTGCACGTCGAGCAGCACCACGTCGGGCTCCAGCTCGGCGATCGCCTTGACGGCCGACTCCACGTCCTCGGCCTCGCCGATCACCTGGATCGAGGGCCCCAGCTCGGCCCGTACGCCGGAGCGGAACAGCCGGTGGTCGTCGACGATCAGCACGCGTACGGTCTTCATGGTTCTCTTTTCATCGTCAGCATGACCTCGGTTCCGTCGCCGGGCTCGGTCCTGACCCGGGCGCTTCCGCCGTTGCGCTCCATCCTGCCGATGATCGACTGGCGGATGCCCATCCGGTCCCCGGGGACGTCGTCGAGCACGAAGCCCTTGCCCCGGTCCCGGACGAACACCGTCACCTCGTCGGGCTCGACCTCGGCGTAGACGGAGACGACCGGAGCCCCACTGTATTTGCACGCGTTGACCATCGCCTGCCGGGCGGCGTGCAGCAGGGCCACCAGGCCCTCGTTCAGCTCGCAGTCGCCCACGCAGACCACCTCGATCTGCACGCCGTGGGCGTCCTCCTCCTCGGCCGCGACCCGCCGTACGGCCGCGGCGAGAGTGGCGTCGGCGTCCTGCTTGGGCTGGTACAGCCAGTTGCGCAGCTCGCGCTCCTGCGACCGAGCGAGCCGGGCGACCTCCCGCGCGTCGTGGGCGTTGCGCTGGATCAGGGTGAGCGTGTGCAGCACCGAGTCGTGGACGTGGGCGGCCACCTCGGCCCGCTCCTCCTGCCTGATGCGCTCGGTGCGCTCGCGCTGAAGCTCCTTGACGAGCGAGGCCAGCCAGGGCGCGGCGATCATCAGCATGCCGCCGACGACGACCGCGGTGAACACGAGCCCGGTCCTGGCCTTGGCCAGCTCGCCGCTCGCGGCCAGGAAGCCGATCGCGCCCACGACGACGAGCAGCGCCCCGATGCCGGTGCGCACCCAGGTCGTGCTGACCTGCTTGACCGCGCCGGACATCCACCGCTGCCGCCGTCCCGGGTCGGCCTGCTGCCACAGGATCAGCGCGCCGATTCCGCCGACCGCGATCGGCCACATGCCGAACCCGCCGCTGGAGGCGCCCGTCAGCCACCCGAAGCTCGCCAGGGCCAGCCACAGCACGCCGTACGCGGCGAGCTGGCCCCATTCGCGGGCCGGCTCGCGGCCCTTCACCTCCTCCTTGGGGGTGAACATCCACAGCGCGGCGTACGCCACGAGGCCCAGCCCGTCGACGACGGTGAGCAGCACGAAGGCGAGGCGCAGCACGACGGGGTCGAGCCGCAACTGGGCGGCGGCGCCCTGGGCGACGCCCGCGACCACCCGGCCCGACACGGGCCGGACCATCCGGGGGAACGCCGCGGGGGCGTTAGGCATCTCAGACATCTCGGGAAGCATCGTCACACGTCACCGGCCATGAGCGCATCAGGGCATGCCCTGACGCCGTCCCTGAGGGGTCGGGGACGAGTCAGGGGTTCCCCCGATGGCAGGGGTACGGCGGGCGACGCCAGGATGGGACCATGACCGAGGCACCATCGACCCCCGCTCCCGACCCCGCCGGCCCGCCCGAGCCCGAGAAGGTGCTGAGCCGCTCCCGGGACGGTCGCATGATCACGGGCGTCTGCGCGGGCCTCGGCAGGTTCACGGGCATGGACCCCGTGCTCTTCCGGGTCGGTTTCGCGGTGCTGGTCCTCGCCTCCGGCACCGGCGTCCTGCTGTACGTCGCGGCGTTCCTGCTGATGCGCCAGCCGGGCGGCGGCCCCGGCCACCTGGAGCAGTGGACCCGGCGGCTGTTCGACGCCGAGACCGTGCTCGCGCTGCTCGCCGCGGTCTTCGCGTTCGGCCTGATCATCAACGTGGCCTCCGGGGGGATCAACCGCGGCACGATCGTGGTCGGCACGCTGCTGGCCATCGTGCTGATGGCCGCCCACTCGCGCGGCGTCGACCTGCTGACCATGGCCAAGTCGATGCCCGACCGGGCGACCGGACGGCGCGGCATGACCCGCGCCGCCCCGGGCTTCGCGCCGTTCGCGCCCTTCACTCCGCCGCCCGCGCGGGAGCCGTACGGGGCCGGCGTGCCCGGGGCGGGAGCGCCGACGCCGGAGACACCGCTGCGGGAGACGCCGCTGCGGGAGACGCCCGCGCCGACGCCGCCCGGCGCCGCCGGGCAGGCGCCCGTGACGGACGCCGCGGAGCCCGGCCCGGCCGGCCCCGGCGCGGCAGCGGACGACACCGCGATCCACGACACGATCGTCCCGGACCCGGTGGCCCCCGCTGTGAAGGAGCCCGCGGGGAAGGACACGACCGTGATGGAGGCGGTCGCGGACGACACGCTCGTCCAGGAGGCCGTCGCCGAGGACGCGGCGGGGCGCGCCGACGGCGACCCGCCGACCCGGCCCTTCGAATCCGTCGCCCGTCTGGCCGCGGAGCCCCCGCCCGGCACGAACGCCCCCGGCCCGATCGCCCCCGGTCAGGTCGCCCCCGGCGCGAACGTTCCCGGCCAGGCCGCCCCGGGGTCGGACCGCCACGGGGCGCCGGACGGCTGGGCGCCCGGAGCACCGGGGCCCTCCGTCTCCGCGCATCCGGCCGGCGGCGGCTACCGGCGGCTGTCCGACCTGGCCCGCGAGGCGCGGGAGGGCGCGTACGGCCCCGGCGGCGCCCAGGACGCCCGGCACGGCGCGCGCAGGCACGGAGCCGGGGGCCACGGATACGGATCGGGAGAGCCCTTCGCCCCGCACGGCCCCTACACGATGCGGGAGCCTCATCAGCCCTACGGCTCGCCCTACGCGCCGGACCCCTACACGCCGCCGACGCCGCCGCCCCCGCGGCCGGCGAAGCCCAGGCGTCCCCGGTCGTTCGTCGGCGGCCTCACCATCTGCCTCGCCCTGATCGTTGGAGGGATCTTGGTCACCATGGAGCGGACCGGCTCAGGCACGGTCGGCCTACCGGTCGTCGGCGGGGCGGTCCTCGTCACGATCGGGGCGGGCCTGCTGGTGGCGACGTGGTTCGGCCGGGGCGCGGGGCTGGTCGCCGCCGGGACGATCGTGGCCCTCGTACTGGTGGGGAGCTCGACGATGAACGGCATCCCCCGCAAGATCGGCAGCTTCGTCTGGCACCCCGTCGGCTCCGTCCAGTCGCCCGGCACGTACGAGCTGGGGATCGGCGAGGGCAAGCTCGACCTCAGCGACGTCGCGCTCAAGCCGGGCGGCCGGGTCAGGTTCGACGCCTCGGTGTCGCTGGGACAGCTCACGGTGATCGTCCCGGCGACCGCCCGCGTCGAGGTGCACGGCTCGGCCAAGCTGGGCGAGGTGAAGATCGACCACAAGGTCGAGGACGGCACCGACGTGCGGTTCGACCGCATCCTGGAGCCGGAGGCGCCCGTCGAGGGCGACGCGCCCACGATCGAGCTGCACGTCAAGGCCGGCCTCGGCGACGTGGAGGTGCGCCGTGCCGCGTGAGTCCCGGCCCGAGCGCCCGCGCCGGGTGCACCGTACGGACTGGATGTCCCTGCTGTGCGGCCTGCTGTTCATCGGCATGGGCATCCGCTACCTGACCGGCCCTGATCCCGACGCGGTCGTCATGGCGCCCATCCTCGTCGGAGGGCTGGGCTTCGCGGCCTTCGTCGCCATCCTCGCCAAGGTCATCCGCCGCTGATCCGCTGATCTCGCTTCCGGCCGGTGCCGCGTCCGCGCGGTCCCGGCCGTTCGTCATTTCCCGGTGATCCGCTGACAGCGGCATACTCAGTATGCATACTGAGTATTCATGTCGGTACGACACGGCCTGCTCGCCCTGCTGAGCCGGGGCCCGCGCTACGGCTACCAGCTCAGGGCCGAATTCGAGGCGTCCACCGCGACGACCTGGCCGCTGAACATCGGACAGGTCTACACGACGCTGTCCCGCCTCGAACGCGACGGCTTGGTGGCCCGCGACGACCAGGGCGGCCAGGACGAGCAGGGCCGGGTCCGGTACGCCATCACCGCCGAAGGCCGCGACGAGCTCGGCCGGTGGTTCGCCAAACCCGTCGCCCGGGCCGACCGGCCCCGCGACGAGCTCGTCATCAAGCTCGCGATGGCCGTCACCACGCCCGGCGTCGACGTGGCGGCGGTCATCCGGGCCCAGCGGTCCGCGACGATGCGGGGCCTGCAGGAGCTCACCCGTGCCAAGCGGAGCCTCGACGCCTCCGCCGAGGCCGCACAACGCCTGGTCGTCGACTCGACGATCTTCCATGCCGAGGCCGAGCAGCGCTGGCTCGACCACTGCGAAGCCGTCCTCGCCCGTCCCTCCGAGGAGAATCCGTGACCGAAAACCGATCTCCGGGCCGGTTACCCGAACCGGGCGGCCACCCGGTCGTCCGCCTGACCGGTGTCGTACGCGTCCACGGCGAGGGGACCGGGGCCGTCCACGCGCTGCGGGGCGTCAGCCTGGACGTCCACGCCGGCGAGCTGGTCGCGGTGATGGGCCCGTCCGGGTCCGGGAAGTCCACCCTGCTCAACCTCGCGGGCGGGCTCGATCGGCCGTCTGAGGGGTCCGTGCTCCTCGAAGGCCGCGAGCTGCGCACACTGTCACCCAGGCAGCTGGCGGAGTTGCGCCGCCGGAGCGCCGGCTACGTCTTCCAGGACCTCAACCTCATTCCGTCGCTGACGGTCGCCGAGAACGTCGCGCTGCCGCGCGAGCTGGACGGCGTCCGGACCGGTACGGCCAGGCGGGAAGCCCTGGAGGTGCTGGAGGAGATCGGCCTCGCGGACCTGGGCGACCGGTTCCCCGACGACCTGTCGGGCGGGCAGCGGCAGCGGGCCGCCATCGCCCGGGCGCTCGTCGGCGAGCGCCGCCTGCTCCTCGCGGACGAGCCGACGGGCGCCCTCGACACCCGGACCGGCGACGAGATCATCCAGGTGCTCCGGCAGCGCGCCGACGCGGGGGCCGCCGTGCTGCTGGTCACGCACGAACCCCGCTACGCGGCCTGGGCCGACCGCGTCGTCTTCCTCAGGGACGGACGGATCACCGACTCGTCCGGCGCGGACGACACGGACGACACGGACGACACGGACGACACGGACGACGCGGATGGCTTGGGCGGCACGGACGACGCGGAGGGCACGGGCGGCTTGGGCGCGGTGAGCGCCCGATGAGGGGCCTGCGCGCGGCGCTGCGAATCTCCCGCCGCACCGCCTGGCGCTCCAAGGGACGCAGCGCGCTGATCCTCGCGATGCTCGCGCTACCCGTCGCCGTGGCCACCTTCGCGCTGACCGCCCTGGCCACCATGTTCGCCGAGCAGCACGGGCACTATCCACTCGGCCGGGCCGACGCGCTGGTGCAGGGCGCCCACGGGCTGGAGGGGATCAGCCAGGACGTGTGGGGAGGGGAGATCCACGGGGCGCGTCGCACGGACGTCACGCCGTACACGCGGGCGGAGGTCGCCGGGCTCCTCCCCGGCAGCCGTCTGATTCCGGTGTCACAGCAGTTCGTCCGTTATCTCGCCCCCGGAGGCTACGAGACGGGCACCATCCGGCAGGTGGATCTGCGCGACCCGATGTCCCTGGGCACCTTCCGGCTCGTCGAGGGCAGGCTTCCCGCCGCTCCCGGCGAGGCCGTCATCTCCGCCCCGGAGCTCGACGCGCAGGTGAGGCCGGGCGCGACGCTCCTCGCCGGGGAGGACCGGCGGCCGCTGCGGATCGTCGGCGTCGCCCTGTTCGCGACGACGGGGATGTGGCCCGACGTCGTCGCCTTTCCCGGCAGCCTGCCCGAATCCGCCTTCGAACTCGCCGATCCGGGTCAGATGACGCACAGCTGGCTCGTGGACGCACCGCGCCCGCTGTCGTGGGCCGACGTCCGGCGGCTCAACGCGCGCGGCCTCCTGGTCGTCAGCCGGGCGGAGGTCGAGCGCGCTTCGGCGGCCGAGCCGCGCTACGACCTGAGATTCGACTCCTCCACCCTGCCCGTGCTCCCGTGGACCGGGATCGCGCTGTTACAGGTCGTCCTCGCGGCCGGGCCCGCCTTCGCCGTCGGCCGGCGGCGCCGGGCCCGCGAGTTCGCGCTCGTCGCCGCGCAGGGCGGCTCCCCCGCGCAGCTCCGCATGATCGCGCTGGCCGACGGTCTGTTCTTCGGCGTCGCCGGCTCCGTGGCCGGGGCCGCGATCGGCATCGCGGCGGTGCCGCTCGCGATGCCCGGTCTCGAACTGTGGACGCAGAGGCTGGCGGGCCCGGTCACCGTCCTGTGGACTCCGGTGGCGCTGATCGCGGTGCTCGGCGTCGTCGCCGGGCTGCTGGCCGCCCTCGCCCCGGCCATCGGCGCGGGCCGTACGGACGCGGTGGCGGTGCTGTCCGGCAGGCGCGAGCGGCGCCGGGACCGCGCGGGCCGGCCGCTGCTGGGGGCGGTGCTCGTCGCCGCGGGCGTCGCGGCCACGGCGGTGAGCGCCCGGTATGGCGTCCACTGGGTCGCCGCCTCGGCACTGCTCACCCAGCTGGGGCTGGTGGCCCTGGTGCCTGCCTTCGTCGCGGTGGTCGGCCGGGTCGCCGTCCGGTTCCCCCTGCCGCTCCGCTTCGCAGCAAGGGACGCCGTACGCAACAGGGGCCGTACGGTGCCCGCCGTCGCCGCGGTGATGACCACGGTCGTGGTGCTCACCGCGGCGGGCATCACGTCGCAGACCGCGCTCGCGCAGAGGCCGATGAACGATCGTGACCTGCCGCAGGGCCCGACAGGCGCGTTGCGGGTCACCGGATCCGATCTGACACCGGAGCTGTGGGACCGCGTCCGCGCCGCCGTACGGCGGGAACTGCCGGCGGACGTGCCACTCGTGGAAGGGCGGGCCCTCGCGACGAAGGCCGGCCTGCCGCTCGGCGTCAACCTTCCGACGCCGCTCACCCGAGGGGATCTGCCGTTCCGCACGCTGGACGGGGAGAGCGGAGGACTGCTGGCCGGGGACGAGAGCCTGCTGCGCTACGTGCTGGGACGCGAGGATCCGCGGGCGGTGGCGGCGCTGCGCGCCGGGAAGGCCGTCGTGCTCAATCCCGCGGCCGTCCACGGGGACCGAATCGAGGTACAGCTGGTAAGCCGGGACGCGACGGCCCTGAGCGGGATCGTCTCCCTCTCCCTGCCGGCCGTCGGAGTGCCGCCCACCGGTCAGGGCTGGGCGCGTGCGGTGGTCGCGCCGGAGGTGATCGAGAAGGAGGGATACGGCACCGTCACCTCCGTGCTCGCGGTGAACCCGGCGGACTATCGGACGCCGCGGGCTACGGCGGACCGGATCGCCGCGGCGGTGGAGGCCGTCACGTCCCACGCGGCGGTGCGGCTCGAGTCGCGGCGCGGGCCCGCCGACGACCTGGTGGTTCTGCTCGTGCTCGCCGTGGCGGCCGCCGTGCTCGTCCTCGGGATGACGTTCGTCGCGACCGCGCTGGCCGCCGTCGAGGCCCGGCCCGACCTGGAGACCATGGCCGCGGTGGGAGCGGACCCGCGGGTGAGGCGGGCCGTCGTCGCGGGCCAGGCCCTGGTGATCGCGCTGCTCGGCACCACCGCCGGCGTGCTGGCCGGCCTGCCGCCCGGCATCGCCGCGGCCCTGGTCCCCTCGCGGAGGGAGGCCTGGATGCTGGTGCGGCCCGACGGAGTGCCCGTTCTGGTGCGGCCCGGGGAGACGCCCATGCTCGTGGTCCCGTGGCCGCTCGTCGGCCTGCTCATCGTGGCGCTCCCCCTGCTGGCCGCTCTCGGCGGCGCGCTGTTCACCGGGTCGCGCCTGCCGCTCCCCCGGCGCAGGGTGACGTGACCTCGCCCCGGGACCGGCCCGCCGTGTGCCCCGGGCTCACCCGCCGGCCCGGCCGGAGGCGGCCCGTACGGCGGACAGGCAGCGCTCCACGACGGGCCGGGGGGCGAAGGCGTAGGTGCCGTCGCCGAACAGCTCGAAGGTCATGAACCCGTCGTATCCGCGCCGGGAGAAGGCGGCGAGATACTCGGCGAGCGGCAGTTCCCCCTCGCCCCACGCCAGGTGCCCGGCCGGGCGACCGTCGATCAGGTGCACGTGGCGGACGCGGTCGCCGAGCACGTCGAAGTAGTCGTCCACGCTCTCGCCCGCGACCGCCATGCCGACCGTGTCGAGCACGGCGGCGAGGTTCGGCGCGGCGACCTCGTCCAGCATCCGCGCGAGCGCCCGCGAGTCGTTGAGCACGTTCGACTCCACCCGCTGCAGGGGTTCGAGCACGCACGTCACCCCGAGGGCCGCGGCGTGCGCGGCGATCTCGCCGAGCGCGTCGGCGGAGCGGCGCCACCCCGCCTCCGGCGGCTCGTTTTCGTAGCCCCGGCCCGGCGTCAGCAGCAGGAGCTCGGCCCCGAGCTCCGCGCACAGCTCGGCCGCACGACGGAACATCGCGATGCTGGAGGCGCGCAGCCGGGTGTCGGGCGAGGCGATGTTGACCGGGTACATCACCTGCTCCGGGGTGAGGCAGCGCACCCGCAGGCCGCGTGAGGCGACCCGGCGGCGTACGGCGCGGGCCTCGGCGTCGCTCACCTGCGGCACGTGGAAGTGGGGGGCGACGCCCCACAGCTCCACTTCCTCGCGGCCGAGGCCGGCCGCGTCGTCCAGGAACCGGTCGAACGGCAGGTGCTGGTAGGAGAAGTCCCCTCGCTCGACCTCGACGCGGTCGTCATCGACCACCGCGACGCCGCCCGCGAGGCGGTCGAGCGGCTCATCGCGGCCGGGCACCGGCGGATCGGATTCGTGTGGGGGCCGCCCGTACCGGAGCCGCCGGCGACCCGGCGCGAGCTGCTGGCGGCGGCGTCCCGCAACCTGTGGACCGACGGCGAGCGCCTGCGCGGCTACCTCGACGCGCTCGACGACGCCCGGATCCCCTTCGATCCCCAGCTGGTGATGGTCGGGCGGAAGGTCGAGGAGCGGGTGACCGAGGAGGTCGCACGCATGCTCGCCCTGCCGGACCGCATCACCGCGTTGTTCTGCACCGAGACCGAGGCGGTGACGGGAGCCCTGCGCGCCCTGCGGGCCGCCGGGCTGTCCTATCCGCGCGACGTCGCCCTCATCGGCTTCGACGACAGCGCCTGGGCGGCGGTCATGGACCCGCCGCTGACGATGATCGAGCAGCCGGTGCACGATCTCGGCGCGAAGGCCGCCGAGGTGCTCCTCGACATCGTGCGGGGGGCCGAGCCCGGCAGGCAGACCCACACACTGCGCTCCCGTCTCATCGAGCGCTCCTCGGTCGCCCCTCCACCCGCGTAGGCGCCGGGAGGGTCAGCGGGGGATCAGCTCGGCGGAGCGCTGCTGGGGGAGGCCGGCGAGGCGCCGCTGCCCCTCGGTGAGCAGGGCCGCGATCGGGCCGGGCTCACGCAGCCGGGTGAGCCGGTCGCGGTTGTACTTGCGCAGCCGCGCCGTGCGGCGCTTGGCCGCCGCCGCCTTGAACGCCGCGACGTGCTCGCGGTCGGCCTTGCGCGCGCCGCTCAGCTCGTAGCCGTACGCCGTGAGCCGCTCGCCGAGCACCTCCTCGCACAACGAGATCTCCCAGGGCTCCAGCCGGGAGGCCCACTTGCCCGAGTGGGCGGTGGTCACCTCCTCGTGCGTGTTGCTGTGCCACACCTTGTGCTTGGGCACGGCCAGCTCGGCCATGTGACGGGGCTCGCACATCTCCGGGTCGTAGTCCTCGCCGATGAACACGCACAGCTTCTTCAGCTCGGTCTCCGGGTCGGCGGTGAGGTCCTCGTACCGCAGCTCGTAGAAGCTGTCGGCGGGCAGCTTGCGGGCGTGCCGCCGGCCGAAGTCGATCGCCTCGGCCCAGTTGGCCATGGCGTGCACGGCGTCCGCCTTGTACCAGGGCATCTGCTTGAGCGAGGCCACGCAGTCGCGGCCGTCCCTGACGAGGTGGACGAACTGCGCGTCGGGGAACATCCGCATCAGCATCTCGACGTGCCGGTAGTAGCTGGGCCGCTTGTCGCCCCAGCGCGGCTTGCCGAAGCGCTCGGCGTAGCTCTTGAAGACCATGCCGACGACCGAGCCGAAGCTGCCCGGGCCGAGCATGGCCGCCTGGACGAAGTCGGGGCGGCTCAGCCCGAGCTCGTGGAACTTCGTGGTGCGGCCCTCGGCGATCCAGGTCGCCAGCTTGCGCCTGTTGTCGGCGAGCCGCATGTCGCCGTACGCCCGGCGGGAGAAGTAGGCCGGGACGAGGAACCGCGTCTCGGGCGGGACCGCGATGCGCGGATGCGAGTGCAGCATGAGCTGCAGCATGGTGGTGCCGGAGCGCGGGCAGCCGACGACGAAGACAGGTCTGTCCGAATGCATGAGTTCTCTCCCCCGTGGTGAAATTTCCGGACGCCAGGCCGCCGCCCTCCCCCGGGCGCGGCTCGTGACGCGGGTCCTACGGCGTCACGCCGTACGAGCTGGTGGATCGGGCCGAGAATGGCCGGTCAGACGAGGATCTTCTGTCTCTCGGCGGCGGTGCGGGGCACCTGGCGCGACGCCAGCCAGACGCGGTAGACCAGGCTCATCTCGAACGCCAGCAACAGCGCGCCGGCCACGGCCGCGACCGGCACCAGGGCCGCGGGTCCGAGCAGCGGGGCCACGACGAAGACCGCGGCGTGGAACTCGATGCCGCTCACGACGTGGGTGCGCACCCGCCGCCGCACCAGGAAGACGCGCAACCTGTCGTACCAGGGAAAGCGCGCGTGGAACGCCTTCTGCAGGTCGACCACGGTGGTGCCGGTGTCGTCGGCGACCTCGCCGAACTCCGCGGCGGCCCGCCCCAGCTCGGCCCTCGGCCTGGCCCGCAGGACGCTCTCGGCGAGGACGCACTGCCCCTCCAGCCGCGCCTCCACCAGCGCGCGGGTGGCGTCCTTGACCCGCTTCAGCTGCGGGCCGTTGATGTAGCGGAACAGGTCGAGCACGACGACGCCGACGGCGGCGAGCGCCACATCGGCGTCGCCCGTCCGGGCGTACTCCCCGAACCCCAGCCCGAAGGCGCAGCAAACCACCCGCAGCCGGTCGCCGACGTAGTCGAGCCACAGGCCGAAGGGCGTCCCCGTGCCCTTGAGCCTGGCGATCTTCCCGTCCATGCAGTCGACCGTGAAACTGAGATAGAACAGTGCCGCCCCGGCGACGAGCATGCCCTCCGCGAAGGCGGCCGCCGAGGCGAAGCCGATCAGCATGGACAGTCTGGTCAGCCCGTTCGGCGTGATCGGAGTGTGGTTAGCCACGAGCAGCGCGAGCCGGCAGGCGAGCGGATCGACCATGAAGACGGTCCACCACGAGTCTCTCGGTTTGCGCGTCGCGAGTATGTCGTCCAGCGTGAAGCCCCCCATGCAGGCAAGAATGACTACAACGGGTAGCCGTTGGCCTGCTCTTCGGTAACAGGCAGGGCATCTCATTGCCGGTTCTTGACCGTCTTCCTTATCTACGTAAACCATCCGCCAATCCGGTCGCCGATCGGTTACAGTCCGTGTTCGAGGGGGAGACCATGCCCGTTGTCACGTTGTACCGGCGGCTGCAGGGGCGGCTGCCGTCATGGGAGCCCGCGCCACGGGCCGCGCTCATCCGGCCGGACGCGGGTCCGCTGCAGGCCCAGCGCGAGACGCTGGACGTGGTGTGCGCCCTGCTGAGCCGGGCGGGCGTGCCGTATTTCTGCGTCCGGCCGCTGCCGAACCGGCCGCCCGTCGTCGGCGTGCCCGAGGACTGGCGCACGCGCGCGCTCGCCGCGCTCGCGGCCGGCGACCACCCGCTGTTCGCGGCGCGGCAGCCCTACGGCAGGCAGGGGTCGCGGGCGCGCCAGGCGGACGCGGGCCGGATGCGCCCGCTGCGGCGGGCGGCGGCGCTGCTCGGCGACGCCAGGGTCGTACGGGTGGCCATGTACTTCGCCAGCCCCTCGCGCACGCTGACACTCGGCCCGGAGAACGGCTGCGACCTGGAGTTCTGGGCCCGGGAGGGCGACGAGCTGGTCGCGCCGAGGCCGAACCCCGCCTGCGACCGCGTGCCCGCCGACGGCCCCTCTGTGGACGGCGGCGAGGAGCTGTTCACCCCGCTGGCGTGCACCGCCCGCCGGGCCCGCTCCTACCGCACCCGGCCCGAGTTCGTCCGGCGGCTGCTGGACGACATCGACTTCCCGATCGACGCCGTCTACACCTGGGTGGACGGCGCCGACCCGGCCTGGCGGGCGCGCCGCGACCAGGCCGAGCGCGGCGAGGCGCTGCGTTCCGGCGGCCCGCTGAGCGAGATGGCGACCACGGATGCGCGTTTCACCAGCAGGGACGAGCTGCGCTATTCGCTGCGCTCGCTGCTGATGTACGCGCCCTGGATCAACCGGGTGTGGATCGTCACCGACGGCCAGACGCCGCCGTGGCTCGACACCACTCACCCCATGGTCGCGGTGGTCGACCACAAGGAGATCTTCACCGACCCGTCGGTGCTGCCGGTGTTCAACTCCCACGCCATCGAGACGCAGCTACACCACATCGACGGGCTCAGCGAGCACTTCCTGTACTTCAACGACGACTTCTTCCTGGGACGGCCGCTGCCTCCCCGGACCTTCTTCGAGGGCAACGGGATCACCCGGTTCTTCCCCAGCACCGTCCACGTGCCCTTCGGGGTGCCGGAGACCGAGGAGTCGCCGGTGCACGCCGCCGGCATGAACAACCGGCGCATCCTGGAGGACCTGACCGGCCGCACGATCACACAGAAGCTCAAGCACGTGCCGTACGCGCTGCGCCGGTCGCTGATGTACGAGCTGGAGCAGCGGTTCGCGGCGGAGTTCGCGGCGACCGCCCGCAGCAGGTTCCGCACGTCGCGGGACATCTCCGTGGTGTCCTCGCTGGCGCACTACTACGGCTACCTGAGCGGGCGGGCGGTCCCCGGCACGGTCGACTACACCTACGTCGACCTGTCGCTGCCGAAGACGCCCGCCAAGCTCCGCCGCATGCTCGCCCGGCGCAGGCACGACGTGTTCTGCCTCAACGACACCGCGCCCACCACCGTCGAGCAGGACGCCCTGCTGGCGCGCTTCCTGGAGGCCTACTTCCCCACCCCGGCGCCGTTCGAGCGGTGAGCGGGCCGCACGTACCTGTCCACGAACAGGCCGCGGAAGGTCCAGCGGCCGGCCGGGGCGAACGAACGGGCGACCAGGGCACGCCGGCGGGCGGGCATCGCGTTCTTGCCCGTATGGCCGACCACCCAGAGCGTGCGCAGCCCGTCGAACCGGGCGGCGAGCACCCGGGGGCCCACCTCGCGGCCCGGGAAGCTGCCGTCCCGCTCGGGTGACCGGGCCAGCGCCACGTCACTGAGCCTGCCGAAGACCGATGGATAGACCACGGCGTATTTCCTGACCTTGGCGGGGACGAACAGCACCCCGTCCCCGGGCCTCGCCTCGGCCGCGAGCAGCGCCATGACCGGCCGCGGATCGTCCTGCCTGCCGTCCGGCCCCCGTGTGGCGAGCTGCCCGGGCACCGACAGGCCGAGCCAGGCGGCCAGCACGGCGGCGGCGAGCCCGGGGGGCAGCGCGGCCAGGCCCGCCCCGGCGAGCAGCGCCGCCGCCGGGACGCAGCAGAAGACGTACCGGAACACGTACACGGGATGGACCGTCCAGGAGACCGTGAGCAGCACCAGCGCGGGCACCAGCAGCCACGGCAGCGTCAGCCGCACAAGCGCCCCGTGTCCGCCGGGCAAGGGGGCCGGGCCCGCCGCACCGGCAGGCGTCCGGCCGACCGGGTCCGCCGCACGGGACTTTTCCGCCTGACATGCCGCGGGCTCCTCCACGCCGCGCGCGGCGCGAGCCCGGCGTACGCCGGCGACCGCGGCACTGGCGAGGCCGAAGAGCGCGAGCGCCCAGGTCAGCGGGGCCACCCCCGGTCCTGTCGCCCCGCCGAGGTCGCCGGACAGCTGGACGGCCAGCCTGCCCACGTCGGCCGCCTCCGGCCGGGAGATCCAGCCCACCTGGGCGCTCTGCCGGGAGCCGAGCCAGGCCAGCGGCGCCACGGCCGCCAGTGCCGGCGTCACCGCGCACGCCCACCGGAGCAGCGGGCCCCTGGACAGGATCAGGGCGACGCCGTGCGCCCCCGCGACCAGGAACGCGAACAGGTTGAGATAGGCCAGCACAGTCAGCGCCGCCGCGTACGCCGCCAGGACCCCCGACGTCGGCGACCGCTGCAGGCGCAGGAACAGCAGGGTCACCCCGACGGCCGCCGCGGCCGCCATCGGGTACGGCCGGGCCTCCTGGACGTACCTGGAGAAGATCGGCATGAGGGCGAGCAGCACGCCGCCGTACAGGCCTGCGCGGGGGGAGCCGAGCGCGCGCCCGAGCGCGCCGGTCCCGGCCGCGGCCAGCGCCCCCGCGACGACCGACGGCATCCGCAACGCCACCTCGCCGGTGCCGGACAGATGCGCGACGACGTGCGTCAACGCGTAGTACAGGCCGTGCACGGCGTCGACCGACTGCAGCAGGTGCGCCAGCTGGGGAAGGGTCCGGCCGGCCGCGCTGACGGTGGCCGCCTCGTCCCGCCACGGCGGCGGCCCGCCGAGGCCCCACAGCCCGGCGGCGAGCGCGACGACGGCGGGCACGACGGTCACGACACCCGGCCGGTCCCGCCACCCGGGCCGTTCGGGCGCCTCGGCCGGACGTGACCCGGGCTGCCGGGGTGACTGCGGCGCTCGCGGCGCGGTGCGCCGGGAGGCGCGGGTCATGACCGCATGCGCGCGACCACGCGCGCCGAGGCGTGCCCGTCGTCCCAGGGGCAGTACCTGCGGGCGAAGCGCTCGTAGCGCTCCGCGAACCGTCCGAGGTCGCCGCCGCGCAGCACGTCGAGCACGTCGTCGCCGGTCCTGAGGACCGGCCCGGGGGCCTCGGCCTCGAAGTCGAAGTAGAAGCCGCGCACCTCGTCCCGGTAGCGCTCCAGGTCGTGGGCGAGGAACACCATGGGCCTCCCCGTGCACGCGAAGTCGAACATGGCCGACGAGTAGTCGGTGACGAGCACGTCCGCGGCGGCCAGGAGATCCGCCATGTCTGGAAATTTCGAGACATCGTGGATGCGGTCTCCGGCCGGGATCGTCATGTCCCGCGCCACCAGGTAGTGCGCCCGCACGAGCAGCACGTCGTCGTCGCCCAGCGCCCCGGCCGCCCGGACCGGGTCCAGCGCGAGCCGCCCGGTGGCCTCGTCGTCCCGCCACGTCGGCGCGTACAGGACGACCCGCCGGTCGCCGGTCAGGCCCAGCCGCCGCCGCGCCGCGCGAGCGCGCGCGGGGTCGAAGAGCACGTCGTTGCGCGGGTAACCCGACTCCAGGATCTCCCCCTCGTAGCCGAACGCCCCCCGCAGCGCCGCGGTGGCGAACGGGCTCGGCGACAGCAGCAGGTCCCAGGTCGCCACCTGCCGCGCCAGTTCCTCGCGCGGCACCTGTCGCGCGTACGGCATGCCCTCCAGGTCGAGCCCCAGCCGTTTGAGCGGCGTGCCGTGCCAGGTCTGCACGAACGTCTGTCCCCGCGGCTTGCGGTACCACCCCGGCTGGGTGCGCCGGTTGGCCACGACGAAGCGGCTGGTGCGCAGCGCCTCCTCGTGCTCGCGCGAGCCGAACAGGACCAGGCGCACGCCCGGCGGGACCGCGAACTGCCCGTCCCGGGTGACCCAGACGATCTCCACGTCCGGGTGGCGGCGCGCCAGCTCCTCCGAGACGGCCCGGGGGTTGCACGAGTACTGTCCGCCGCCGTAGCTGTCGAACACCGCCGCGTTCCGCAGGGCCGTGCGTCGCGGCGCCGCCGCCCGCCGCCTGCGCGTCGCGTACGGCCCGCGCTCGTGCGGGCCGAGCGCGGGACGCACCGCGAGGCTCAGGTCGCCGTCGCGGGAGGTGCGGACGGAGACCTCGTGGAACCCGGTGACACGCGGCCGCGGCGGGTCGGCGATCAGCGCCGGGCTCAGGCGCACCAGATCTTCCCTGCCCTCCGGTGACACGGCGAGCACGCGCCAGGTCCCGCTGCGGAGCGGAAGCCCCTCGGCCGTCGCGCCGACGGCGACCGTCCACACCGCCTCGTCCCGGCGGACGGGCCACGCGTGCCGCTCCGTACCGCACTCGAGGACGATCCGGCAGGACGGGCACCGTCCCGTCCCCTCCAGGATCAGCTCGCCGGACTCCGTCCACCGGATCGCGCTCACCCTGCCCGAATCGGGGGCAGGGCCGCCGGGATCGGGACCGGGGCCGCCCGCGGCGCTCGGGCCGAGCGTGAGCCCGCGGTCGCGGGTGAGGCTGACGCGCACGCCCCCGGCGTCGAAAACGCGCTCGCTCGCGCCCCCGGCCGCCCGTCCGGCCCGGGTCACGCCCCGCGCCCGGACCCGCGCGTGCAGCGCCCACCTGCCGGGAGGCAGGGCGTCGAGGGCGACCACGGTCTCGAACCCGGAGTCGTCGTGGCAGGCGGCCGACTGCCGGGAGTCGGCGGTGACGTCGGGCCTGCGGGTCCGCCGTACCGGCAGGGTGAGCCGCTCCTCCCCCCGCTGGAGCCACAGCTCGATCCCGCTGCGCCCGCTGTCCAGATGGGCGATGTACGCGTGGCCGGCCAGGACGAGCCTGTCGTCGGTGTGGCGTACGTCGTCCACACGGGCGACGAGCCGCAGGTCGCGGGTGGCGTCGAACAGCGAGCGTGGAAGCCGGGGGTCGCGCCGGAAGGGGTAGTCGAGATACCAGCGGCGGCGCCGCAGCCCCCGCCGGAGCACGCCCCGGTGCCTGATCTCCGACGCGGCGAACATCCGCAGCTCCGCCAGTTCGCCGGTCATGCCCTGCGCGGCGAAGTGGATCTGGAGCCGCCGCAGGACCGGCAGCCGCTCGACCGCGCCGGGGTCCAGACGGCCCAGGGCCTCGGCGAGCCCGTCCGGAACGCGGTCGCGTACGGCGTCCAGCACCGCTTCGAAGTCGGGCCCCTCGGCCAGCCGCAGGTCGTACGCCGCGCGCAACGCGGGCGCGTGCCGGCCGAGCAGGTCCGACACCTCCAGCGACGCCCGCAGGCGGCACAGGGGATCGGCGGGCGGCCGGGACCCGCGCGTCAGGCAGACCACGCTGCCGAGCACGTCGGCCGAGGTGGACAGCACGTGCGCGGGGATCGTCACCGGGAAGTCCTCGCCCAGTCCCACGGGGAAGGCGAATGCGTGCCGGTTCCAGAACTCCCGGCGGAACACCGTGCCGCCCGCCCGCGGGTCGTCCAGCAGCTTCGGATGCCGGGTGATGTGCGTGCGCAGGAACTCCTTGGCCTTCGGGGCCGTGTCCTGCGCGTTCGGCGTCCAGGTACGGATCCGGCCGCAGGCGAGGTCGGAGCCGGTGTGGTCGAGGGCGCCGACCAGCGCGCGGTAGGCGTCCGCGGGGACGACCGAGCCGGGGTCGGCGAAGGCGAGGTAGCGCCCGGTGGCGAAGGCCGCGCCCGCGTTGCGCGTGACGCCGGGGTCGTCGCCACCGTCGCCGAGCGTGTGGAGCGTGAACCTGTGGTCGGGCGGGCGCAGGCCCCGCGGGCGCCCGACCAGGATCACCTCCAGGTCGTCCAGGGTCTGGTCCCGCAGGGATTCGAGGCACTCCTCGGCGTGCTCCTCCCCGCCGTGCAGGGGGACGACCACCGAGAGGCTGGGAGGCACCGTCACGCCGCCAGGATGCCGACGCGCGGCGGCACGCCACCCGGCCCATCCCCATTGCCTTACCGTCGCTTTGCGGCCTCTTGACCCGCGAGCCGGGCGGGGAGGTCCACCGAGCGGTGGGGAGGAGATCAGGTGTCGAGGAACGTCGTCGTCGTTCTCGGTGCGGACATCACGCCCGGCGACGTACGAGAACTGGTCGAGTCGCTGGGCTGCGAGGCCGGCGAGGGCTCGCCCGATTACTACGACGCGGCCCTCGACCGCGACGGGGGAACCGTCCGGGCGTGGCTCGACCCGGGCCTGCTCCGCTACGAGGATCTCCGGGCCGCGTACGCGTCCGCGCTGGGCCTGCCGCCCCGGTCCGCCCTGGTCCTGGAGATGACCAGCGAGCCCGGGAGCCAGTGGCTCGCGGCCGAGATCGTGCTGGCGGCCGCCGATCGCTGGCCGCTGCTCGTCAGGGACTTCGGCGGTGAGATCCTCACCGTCCAGCGGTTCCACCGGCGGCTGGCGAATCGGCGGACGGGCTTCTTCGACGCCGTGGAATGGCACGACCCGTCCCCCGCCGCGGCGCGCCGCGGCCGGGTCGCCCTCGTGACGATGGCGCTCCCCCATGACGTGACGCCCCGGCACGTCGAACGGCTCGTCCGGTCGCTGGGCGGTCTCGCGGGCCGCGGTGAGGACGCGGACGCGCTTGTCGAACGCGGGCTCGCCCGGGTCTGGGTGCAGCTGGCCGACGCCCGGGCGACCCTGCCCGGCCCCGCCTCGGTCACCCGCGACGTACTCGGCGACGCCCCCTGCACCTGCGTGCTGCTGGAGGTGTTCGAGGCACCGGGATCGCAGGCGCTGGCGGCCGAGCTGGTGGAGGCCGCGGCGGCGCACTGGCCGGTGCTGGTGCGCGGCGTCTCGGGACAGTCGATGACGGTCGACGACGTGCGGGCCAGGATCGCCATGGGCGCCCTCGACGTCTTCGACCCCTGATCGCCGGCAGATCTTCCCAGGCTCGGGAGCGGCCGGTAGATTCCTCGGCCAGACCAAGGGCGGGTCCTTCGAGATCTTCCGGCTCACGGGCCGCCAGGTCGCCGTGCTGTACGACCCGGACGATCCGCGCAAGGCGCGGATGGACACCTCGTCGGGGCGTGGCCGGGCCGGAGCGGTGGGACCGGCGATCGTCGGCTGCGTCTTCCTCGCCATCGGCCTCGTCGCGCTGGTCGCCGCCGTCACCCGACAGCGGCACACGTATCGCGGCGGTCAGCCGAACAGCGCGTCCACCACCCGGCGGGCGGCCTGCCCGTCGGCCAGCGGGCGGTATTGCGCCAGGAACGCGGCGTACGCGTCCCGGTGCTTGTCGGCGACCTCGTCGAGGTGCGCGACCGCGTCGAGCACCTCCCCCTCCCGCAGCAGCGCCGGCCCCGGCGCCTCGGGAAGCAGCCACAGGTCCTGCGGCCGGCCGGCGTGCATGAGCACCGGCCGCCCCGTCACGGCGAAGTCGAACACCGCCGTCACGTCCCCGGCGACCAGGACGTCCGCGGCGAGGTACAGCTCATGCGGGTCCGGATGGCCCGTGACGTCCCGGAGGCGGGCGTCGTCCGGCCCGGGCCGCGAGGGACGGCGGACCAGCAGGACATGGTCCTCCGGGAGCCCGGCCGCCAGGCGCCCGGCGTCGAGTGTGTCGTGCTCCCCCGCGACGTACAGCAGGACGCGGGCGGGCTCCGGCAGGCCGAGGCGGCGCCGCACCTCGGCGGCGCGCTCGCGGGCGCCGGGACCGGTCAGCAGGTCGTCGCACGGCAGGCCGGTCTCCCGCACCTCGCCGTCGAAGCCGAGCGTCCGCCGCAGCAGCGGCGTCCAAAGCGGGCCCGGGGAGACGAGATGGGTCCACTGACCCGCCCCGAAGCCGCCGGGGGCGTCCTTGCCCGTGTACAGGGGGCCCTGCCAGGTCTGCACGACCATCTGGCCGGGCCTGCGCTCGAACCACGGCGGCAGCGGCGCGTCGGTGACGACGTACCGGCACCGGGCGAGGGCCTCGTAGTGCTCCCGTCCCAGCATGCGCACCGGTTCGACGTCGCCCGGCAGGGCGACCTGGCCGTCCCGCACGTTCCACAGCAACGGCAGGTCGATCCCCCTGTGGCGCAGTTCCTCGCAGACGGCCCTCGGGCTGCCGCCGAATCGGGTGCCCGCGCCGCCGTCGAACAGGACGGCGTCCCGCAACGGCCTGTCCCTCATCTGGGGATAGGCCGTCGTGCGCAGCGCCCGCTGCGCCTTCCTGCCGCGCTCGTCGGCGGTCAGGTCGCCGCTCACGGTCAGCAGGGCCCGGCCGGGGCCCGTCGTGACGATCCCGAACGTACGGCGGGCCGTCTGGTGGGCCGCCGGCACGTCCGTGTCGAACTCCAGCGGCAGGTCCGCCCAGCTCCCCCCGGCGGCGCGTGCCCGGATCGACAGGGCGTACCGGCCGCGTGGCAGCGGCAGCGGCCCGGCGGGTGAGCCCACCCGCTCGGGCGTCAGCCGTGCCCGGAAGCGGGTTCCCGCGCCCTCGATCGGCAGCAGCCACTCCCCGCGCCCGGGAACGGGGTTGAGCGCGGTCACCACCAGGGCCGACATCTCGTACGGCACGGCGAGGCCGCCCTCGACGAGCAGCTCGCCGCCCGGCAGCCACTCGGCGAGGTCGGCGTACGCCGCGACGGGCTGGTCCCGCAGGACCAGGCCGCCGGTGCGGTCCCGGAACACGACCATCTCCCGGCCGGCCAGGCCGTAGCGGCCGGTGGGCACGTCCTCGGCGAGGGTCACCGGCGTGACCGTGCCGTCGGCGGCCCGCACCGCGACCTCCCACCAGACCTCGGGCGCGGCGACCTCCGCCGGCACGACCTCCCGGAACTCGGAGGTCCGGCTCGCGGGCAGCAGGTCGCGCAGGTCGACGACGGCCTCGAACGTCCGCCGGTCGACGTGCACGGGACAGGTGCGGGGGACGCCGCCGGGACGCCGGGTGACCTGGAGCAGCGGACTCGGCCCGAGGTCGTTGACGACGTGGCCCACCAGACGCAGGCGGCCGTCTCGCACCTCGTGGGTGACGACCCGGGCGGTCTCCCGCTCGGCCCGGAGCACGAGGTCGCCGGTCTCTCCGAGCAGCGGCGCGACGTAGTGGTCGGGGCCCACGGCGCGGTATCCCGCCTGCTCGGCGATCGAGGCGGCGGCGCGCGGATCGGTCAGCCGCCCGCGCCGCAGGACGCCCCGGTGGAGCACGCGCAGCTCCACGTGCCACCGCCCGAGGCGGCCCGGCCTGGCCAGCGCCTCGGGGTCGATCGCCAGCCGGAAGCCGCCCCAGTCGCGCTCCTTCGACTTCGCGGAGATCCGGGTCCTGATGACCGAGGCCGGCACCCGGACGCGCCGTCCGGTCCGCTCGTGGACGAGGGTGGCGAAGACCTGCTGGTGGACGCGCCGGGTGGGCCGCAGGAACGGCGGTGCGGCGCGGCCCTCCACCACGAGCACGCCGTCCTCCCACCGGACGGCGTCGATCCGGTGGCGCGGGACGAGTTCGTCCCTGGCCCTGGTCACGGCGGCGGGGATCTCGGCGGAACGTGCGAGGGGCACGTTCAGGTGGTGACCGCCCATCCTGCGGACGAGCCGCCGGTCGGGTTCCACCTCCCGGTCCCAGGCGAGGACCTCCAGCAGGTCGGCCTGGCGGCGCAGCCGCACCAGATGCCACTGCAGACGCCGCAGGGCGGGCAGCCCGTCGAGCACGGGGGGCGCCACGTCCTCCAGGTAGAGGCCGGCGAGGTCGAGGAAGCGCTCCCGGAACGCCGGGGGGCCCTGGTCGAGGACGTCGAGGAAGTTCGTGAGGTCGCCGTCGAGGACGGCGTGGTCCCAGGCGTGGATGTGCGCGGTGAAGTGGTGCTCGCTCAGGAAGCGGCGGACCTCGGTGACGGCGGCGAACCGGTCCTCCAGATGCGCCGTCCGCGTCTTGTCCTGCGTGATCGAACGGCCGCCGCCCTCGCGCCGCCGCCACAGGTAGACCGGCGCGGGCAGCACGTCCACGGCCCGCGCCAGGAAGTGGGCGCGCAGGGCCACCGCGATGTCCTCGTACAGCACGCCTTCGGGGAAGGCGAACCCGTGGGCGTCCCAGAACGAGCGGCGCCACAGCTTGTTGGTCACCAGGCGGTCGCGCAGGAGCGTGCGCGTCCGGGTGATGTGGGTCGCCGCGGCGGCGTCGGCGAACACGGCCCGGTGCATGGCCGACTGACGGGCGCCGCGCCCGTCGAGGCGCAGCACGTTGCCCGTGGCGAGGTCCGACCCCGTACGCTCCAGGGACGCCATGAGGTATTCGAGGGCGTGCGCCGGCAGCAGGTCGTCGCTGTCGAGGAACATCACGTAGTCCCCGGTCGCGTGCCGCACCCCCGTGTTGCGTGCCGCGCCGAGCCCCGCGTTGACCTGGCGGACCAGGCGGAACCGGCCGTCCCGCGCCGCGAAGCCGGCGGCGATCCCGGCGCTGCCGTCCGGGGAGCCGTCGTCGACCATGACGACCTCGACGTCCTCCCAGGTCTGCGCGGCGACCGAGGCCAGGCATCCGGCGAGGTACGGTTCCACGTCGTAGATGGGGACGATCACGCTCAGGCGGGGCATGGCTGGTCCTTGCGAGTCGGCGGAACGGCGATCGGAGGTCGGAGGTCGGAGGTCGGCGGCCGGAGGTCGGCGGTCGCTGGGCTCAGGCCGGGCGCACGAGCGCGCGCAGGCGCCTGCGGAGCAGCCGGGCGGTGCGGCGCAGCGGCCTGCGCACCGAGCTCAGCGGTTTGGGCACCGAGCTCAGCGGTTCAGGCACCGAGCGGGCGAGCGGTGAGCGCAGTGATTTCGGCAGCGAGCGAAGGGACTTCGGCACGGAGCGGAGCGATTTCGCCACCGAGCGAAGGGACTTCGGCACGGAGCGGAGCGATTTCGGCACCGAGCGGAGCGATGCAGGCATGCGCGGAGTGCCCGCCGCACGCGGAGCCGTCACCCCACGCGAAGCGCCCGCCTCACGCGGAGCGCCCGTCCACGCGCGGCCGGGCATCGGCGGCACGGTTGCCGCGGCGAGCGCGGCGGGCAGGAATCCCCACGTGGAGCCCGCGTCCCACACCGTGCCGTACATCTCGTGGACCAGGTCGTCGAGGTCGTCCCCCGGCCCGGCGCATCGCCGCGCACGGCTCATCGCGGCGGTGCGCTCCAGCCGGGCGCTGACGACGCGGCCGTCCTTCCGCTCGTCCAGCGCCAGCGAGACGATGCCCAGCCGCTGCCGGTCGGCGTGCTTCACGACCGACCCGATGGTGCCGCGCGAGGGCACCCAGCCCGGCGGGCAGTGGAAACGGAACGGCACGGGGAAGCAGTCGTCCGGCACGGCCTCGCGGAACCGCACGCGCGGCTCGCCCTGGTAGCAGGCGAGCACCAGCCGCAGGTCGAGGGATGGATCGCCGAGCGGGTCCCGGCGCCCGCCGCCGAGCCGCCCCCAGGGCCCGACGACGGTCACCCGCACGTCGGGCAGGCGCCCGGCGAGCACGGCGTCGACGGTGGCCCTGATCTCCTCGAACGACGCGTCCCCCACCTCGACCACGACGTCGACGTACGGCACCAGATAGGAGCGGTGGGGGTGCCTGCGCAGCCAGCGGAAGCTCGGGACGCGCTCGGCGAGGTGGGGCCAGTTGTGCCGCTTCACGTCGGTCTCCCGGCGCATGACGGTGGACCGGCCGAGGTGCCAGCACCGGCTGTGGCGGTCGGGCACGAACACGGCCCCCGCCTGGGCCAGCCGGTAGCCGAGCTCGGTGTCCTCGCCAAGGACCAGCGAGGCGTCCAGCCCTCCGGCGGCGCACAGCAGGCGGGCCGGCAGCGACGCGGTGGCCCCGACCATGACGGAGAAGGCGTTGAACCCGGCCGCCCGCAGGTCGTCGGTCTGGTCCCAGCGCCGCTCGGTCCACTGCGGCGTGGCGTCCTCCTCGGCGTAGAGCTTGTGCACCGCGCCCGCCTCGACGGCCGCGAGCACCTCGCTCGCCGGGACCTCGTCCAGGCCGGGCGCGAACCGCAGATGCCCGAGCACGACCAGGTAGTCGGCCAGGTGGTGCCAGCGCATCTGGGCCTCCACGTGCTCGGGGAACAGCACGAGGTCGGCGTCCAGGTAGAGGATCACCTCCCCCTGCGCCGCCTCGGCCCCCGCCGCGCAGGCGCTCGCCCTGCCCCACGCCCCGCCGCGCGGGCGGACCACCCGCAGCCGCTCCGGCAGCGGCCCGGCCGGCGAGTCGGGCAGCGGCGCCATCGGCCGGTCGCCGTCGTCCACCACCACGACCTCCATGAGGTGGGCCGGGTAGGTCTGCCGGGCCAGGCCGGCCAGCGTGAGCGGCAGCGTGCGCTCCGCGCGGTAGGCGGGGATCACCACGCTCACCGTCCGCGTCGGAGTCCACTCCCCGGGCGCGGGCGGCTCCCCGAGCACCCCGTAGTCGTTGAGCGGGATGCGCACAGCCCCCGTCACGTCCTCACCTCCGCCCGCCATGGGGCACCGTCCTCCATCAGTTCGTTGAAGACCAGCCCGCGCCACTGCTCCTGGTAGGCCGCGAGGAACGACTGCACGGGCTGGCGCCAGGTGTGGCCGTACGCGCTGCGGCGGCGCAGCACGTAGCCGAGACCGTGGGTGCGGTAGACGCGGCCGCCGACGGCCTCTACCGCCTGCAGGAGCTGGCCGTCCACGGTCCTCGCCAGCGGCCGGAATCCACCGGCCGCCTCGAACGCCGCGCGGGTGACCAGCATCGTGCCCCCGGCCACGAGCGGCGCGAACCGCTCGGTGCCGATGCACCTCCTGATCGTCACGTCGAGCGACTCCAGGTAGACGAACTCCGCCGCCGTCCCGACGAGGTCGGCGCCGCTGTAGTGCCGGGCGAGCAGGAGGTCGGCGAGGTGGTCGGGGCCGTACCAGTCGTCGTCGTCCACCTTCGTCAGGTACGACCCGGACGCGGCGGCCGCCATCCGGTTCAGGACCTCGCCGAACGGCGTCGTGGCCGGGGCCTCGATCACGGTGTGCGGCAGCCGCGTGCGGGGGATCGCCGTCTCCCTCGCCGTGAAGCCGTGCAGCCCCACGATCAGCTCGGCGGTCACGCCGCGCTGGCGCTCCATTTGCTCGACCGCGAACGGCACCATCTCCGGGCGGCGCGTGCACAGCAGGATCGAGACCCGCGGCTCCGGCGGCACCGGCAGGCCGGCGGCCAGGGCGAGACCCCGCCAGCGGGCGGCGGCCCCGTGCTCGCGCAGCGCGGCCCTGCGCAGGCGGATGCTCAGCTCCTCACGGCGCAGATCGGACGCGATGGCCTCGCCGGTCACGGTCGCGAGCGCGGCGGCCAGGCGGGGGCCCAGCGCCCGGTCGCGGGCGGGATCGGGTGCGGTGAGCACCGGGATCCCCGCGGCGGCGAGGGCGGCCACGACGCGGGCGACCGCGGTCGCCCGCCCCTCCCCTGCCTGTGGGCCGATCACGGGCACCTCGATCCCGCGCACGTCCCGCAGGCGGGCGACGTCGACGTCCGTGACCCGTCCCGAGGCCGGAAGGCGTACGAGCCTGTCCGCGCCGAGGGTGACGGCGAACCCGTCCCGGTGCGCGGCGAGCGCCGCCATCCCCCGCGAGGGCTGCCGGCGGAACCCGATGGGGTTGACCACGGCCTCGTCCAGCGGCGGCAGCAGGCCGTCCACCACCGGGCCGTCAAGCATCGGACCGTCAAGCACCGGACCGTCAAGCACCGGGCCGTCAAGCATCGGACCGTCAACCAGAGGGCCGTCCGCCTGCGCCCGGCGCAGCGGCAGATCGCAGCCGGGGGCGTCGCGGCGGTCCGGCACCGGCCCGCCGGGCGGCACCAGCGTCACGTTGGGGTCGCCGGGCCGCCAGTCGGCCGTGCCGCCGCCCTCCAGCCCCGCGACGGGAGTGGTCGCCTCGCACGCGCCGAACAGGCCGCGCGCCACGTGGGCCACGACGTCGCCGGCCGGCACGGGCTCGGTGAAGGCGGCGTCCAGGTGCCAGCCGCGCCCGCGGCGGGCGACCCGTATCTCGGCCAGGTGACGCCAGCAGGCGCCCGGCGTGGCGGCCGGCAGGGGCTGAGCCGCCCAGGGCGGCACGTCGGCGACGGCGATCCGCACCCGCGTGGCCGTGGGCAGCAGGCCGCGCAGCGGCACCGCCCTGCGTAGATCGGCAGGGGACCGCACGGCGAGCACGACGCATCCGATCGCACCGGTCCCGCCCGGCGCCCGGCCGACGTCGTCCGCGCTTGGCGGGGCGGGTTCGGCCCCAGGGCTCGCGTCCGCGTCGTCCGCCACCCGCGTGGGAACGGGGACGTCCTCCAGCGGTGTCCAGGGACCGGTGAAGCCCTCGACGAGGCGACCGAGCAGCGCGGGACAGGACTCGAACCCGATCCACGTCCCCCACGCCGAACGGGAGGCGGCTCGCGTCACCCGCCCTCCTCACACTGCCCGGTTCCTCTTCCGACCGGCCCAGCATCGCGAACCCCGCTTGTGACGGGGCCGCCTTAGGCCCTTCCTTGGCCGAAGGTTTAATCGCTTCCCGCCGCAGGTGGACGCGGGTTTTCCCGCGGTACGGAACCGGACTGACGAGGAGGAAGCGCCGCGAAGCACGTTACGATGCCGCGTTATAGATTCCCGAGGAGTATCCCCATGGCTGTACGTCGCCTGATCCCTGTGGCCGTCGCGTGCGCCCTCGCAGCGGCCACCGCCACTCCCGCGCAGGCTCGCGGGACCGATGAGCCGTACTGCGCGACCCACAAGTGCATCGCCCTGACCTTCGACGACGGTCCGGGGCCGTACACCCAGACGTTGCTGAAGACTCTCGCCCAATACAAGGCGAAGGCGACGTTCTTCGTCATCGGGACGGAGGTGAAGAAGCATCCGAAGCTCACTCAGCTGATCGCCAAGTCGGGCCACGAGATCGGCAACCACTCGTGGGACGCCAGGTACCTGACCGAGCTCACGTACGCCCAGATCAACAAGAAGATCGGCGACGCCCAGCGGCTGATCCAGAAGACGACGGGCAAGGCTCCGAAGCTCTTCCGCGCCCCCGGCGGGCTGCGCAACGGCGGAGTGCAGGAGATCACCGCCAAGTTCGGGCTCCTCCAGGTGCCCGGCACGACCGCCACGAAGGACTACATCAAGGACTACCGGCACGTGGACCTTCTCACCGACCGGGCCCTCGACGTGGCCGGCGAGGGCGAGGTCGTGCTGATGCACGAGACCGTCAAGGAGACCGTGCAGTCGATGCCCGAGGTGCTCCAGACGCTGACCGCGGAGGGCTACAGCTTCGTGACGGTGTCCACCCTGCTGGAGGGCCGGGAGCTCACCCCGGGACAGGTATATCCCGACCGGTCGGGGACGGTGACGACGGCCGCCGTCGAATGATCCTGCGGCCCAGCGCCTGGGCCGGCGCCTCCACGAAGCGGTAGGTGAGCCAGCTCAGCGTGAGCAGCGCCACGAGGTAGCCGAGCGCGAGAGCCGTCCGGCCGGTCGGCGCGAGCGACCGCAGGTCGCCGGCGAGCACGTTCAGATACTTGAGCAGCGGGTGGTGCAGCAGGTAGACCGAGTAGCTGATCAGGCCGAGCCAGGTCAGCACGCCGGGGACGCGCCGCCCGCGCAGCGCCATGCCGAGCGCGAACGTCCCGCCGGCGAGGACCATCGTGGTGATCCACACGTCGGGCTGCACCCACCACCATCCCGCCTGCATCGACCACACCGGCGCGGCGGCCCCCAAGGCCGCCGCGACCACGACCGGGCCGAGCCCGGCCGTCCCCCGCTCCCACCGGTACAGCGCCGTCCCCGTGAACATCACCGCGAGGATCGCCGCGCCGAACCACGGCACGAAGCTGCCGAACACGAGCAGCACGAGCGCCATCAGGCCCAGCGCGTACGCCGCGACGGTCCGGAACCGGCCGGTGATCAGGCAGACCAGGCCCGCGACGAACAGCACACCGGTGGCGACGGCGGGCCACGGCCCCGGCAGCAGCGGCGCCGACAGCACCAGCCCGGCACCCACCGCCACGACGCCGAAGGCGATCGCCAGCGTCCCGCTGCGCCGGTGTACGCCGCCCACGAACAGCGCGGTCACCAGCAGGTAGAACACCATCTCGTACGACAGCGTCCACATCGGGTCGGCGAGGGCGCCGGTGTGGACGACGTCGAGCAGCATGCTCACGTGCGCGGCCACGGCCGAGGGGTGCCGGGGCACCTCCTGCCGCACCGGAACCCAGAACGCCATCGCGAGCACGAGGGCGATCACCAGCAGATACAGCGGGTACAACCGGAAGACCCGGCTGACCCAGAACGCCCCGACGTCACCCCTGTTCTCCAGGGACGCGGGGATGATGTACCCGCTGACCAGGAAGAAGACCAGCACGCCGTACATGCCGAGGCTGAACCAGTAGGGGCGCAACGACGGCATCAGCCAGGGCAGCGCGTGCTCGGCGACCACCGCCATCGCGCCGATCCCCCGCAGGGCGTCGAGCCAGGCGAGTCTGGTGGCCTTGGCGCCGGAGCGAGCGGTGACGGGCTGAGTGGCAATCACCGCGATACCCTATCCAGCACGGCCGGGATCAATCCGGTTGATCTAACTCATCGATCCCGGATTACTCCCACTCGATGGTGCCCGGCGGCTTGCTCGTCACGTCGAGGACCACCCGGTTGACCTCGCGGACCTCGTTGGTGATCCGGGTGGAGATGCGCGACAGCACGTCGTACGGCACCCGCGACCAGTCGGCGGTCATGGCGTCCTCGGAGCTCACCGGCCGCAGGACGACGGGGTGGCCGTAGGTGCGGCCGTCACCCTGCACGCCGACCGAGCGGACGTCGGCCAGCAGCACGACCGGGCACTGCCAGATGTCGCGGTCGAGACCGGCGCGGGTGAGCTCCTCGCGGGCGATCGCGTCGGCCTCGCGGAGCAGGTCGAGGCGATCGCGGGTGACCTCGCCGATGATCCGGATGCCGAGACCGGGGCCGGGGAACGGCTGGCGCCAGACCATCGCCGGGGGCAGGCCGAGCTCCTCGCCGGCCCGCCGCACCTCGTCTTTGAAGAGCGTGCGCAGCGGCTCGACCAGCTGGAACTTGAGGTCCTCGGGCAGCCCGCCCACGTTGTGGTGGGACTTGATGTTCGCGGTGCCGGTGCCGCCGCCCGACTCGACCACGTCCGGGTAGAGCGTGCCCTGCACGAGGAAGTCCACCGGCCCGTCGGCGATGATCGCGCGTGCCTCGTCCTCGAAGACCCGGATGAACTCCCGGCCGATGATCTTGCGCTTCTCCTCCGGGTCGGTGACGCCGGACAGCGCCTTGAGGAAGCGCTCCGAGGCGTCCACGACGCGCAGCTTGACGCCGGTCGCCTCGACGAAATCGCGCTCGACCTGCTCGGCCTCGCCCTTGCGTAGCAGGCCGTGGTCGACGAATACGCAGGTCAGCCGGTCACCGATGGCCCGCTGCACGATCGCGGCGGCCACCGCGGAGTCGACGCCGCCCGACAGCCCGCAGATCGCCCGGCCGCCACCGATCTGGGCCCGCACCGCCTCGACGGCGTCCTCGACGATGTTGAGCATGGTCCAGGAGGGACGGCAGCCGGCCGCCTCCAGGAAGTGCTTGAGCACCTGCTGCCCGTGCTCGGAGTGGAGCACCTCGGGGTGGAACTGCACGCCGTACAGGCCGCGGGAGGGGTCCTCCATCGCCGCGACCGGGGTGGCGTCGGTGGAGGCGGTGACGGCGAACCCGGCCGGGGCGCCGACCACGGAGTCGCCGTGCGACATCCAGACGGTCTGCGCCACGGGCAGCCCGGCGAACAGCAGGCCCTCCCTGAGCACCTGGAGCGCGGTCCCGCCGAACTCGGCGGAGTCGGTCCTGGCGACCTCGCCGCCGAGCGCCCGGGCCATGGCCTGGAAGCCGTAGCAGATGCCGAAGGTCGGCACCCCGGTCTCGAACAGGCCGTCCGGGACCGGCGGGGCGCCCACGGCGTACACCGACGACGGGCCGCCGGACAGGATGATCGCCTTCGGCTTCTTCTCCAGCATCTCGTGGACCGGCATGGTCGACGGGACGATCTCGGAGTAGACGTGGCACTCACGCACCCGTCGTGCGATCAGCTGCGCGTACTGCGCGCCGAAGTCCACGACGAGGACCGTGTCGAACTCAGACACTGGAAAGGACCCCCATGAAGGCAGCGAGGCGGTAACGCCAGTCTATCGGCGCGGTGACGCGTCCCGCCCGGCCGTGCCGCGCGGGCGGCCGGGCGGGCGGGCGCGGGTCAGCACCGAGATCTCACTGGAGGCCAGCGCGTCGGAACGCGCCCAGAACGCCGGATCGACGGCGTCGCGCTCCGGCACCTGCTCGATCACCTCGAGGCCGTGCTCCTCCAGCAGGTCCGCCGCCTCCGCCGGGCTCAGGAACGTCTGCCAGGGCTCGCCGCGCTCGGCCAGCAGCGGCATCAGGGTCTCGGCGTACGCCCGGGCGCGCGGGCCGCGCAGGTCCTCGGGCAGCAGATGGTCCACGACGATCTCGCTGCCGAGGGCGAGGCGGCCGAGCCCGGCCAGCGTACGGGCGACGGCCTGACGGGTGAGATACGCGGTGACGCCGAGCCAGCTCACGAACGCGGGCCGGGCGAGATCGAAGCCGTGCGCGGCCAGCCGGTCGACCGCGCGGCCGTCCTCCAGGTCCATGGGGACGTACGTGAGGCGGGGCGGCGCCGGGAGGCCCGCCCGCTTCAACGCCTCCCGTTTCCAGCGCTGGGTGGCCGGGTGGTCCACCTCGAAGACCTCCACCGGCCCCGAGGCCGACCGGCAGGCGTAGGAGTCCAGCCCCGCGCCGAGGATCACGTACTGGCGGACGCCCCGCCGAACGGCGTCGGCCAGGCGCCCCTCGGTGTAGCGGCTCCGGGTGACGACGGCCGCGCGCAGCCCGGCGAGCACGGGATGGTCGCCCATCGCGCGATGAAGGCCCACCAGATCCGCCGCGCACTCCCCGAGCACGGCGTACGCCGGAGGATCGCGGAAGACGACCGGCTCGCCGTCGACGACCAGGTGCGCGGCGCGTGCCGCCGCCGTGTGGAGCGCGGTCCCGCTGGGTCCCTCGGCCTGCACGCGTCGAGCGTAAACCGCCGTGAAGATCTTGACGATAGGGCCGATCGGATGCCGGATCAGGAGGGCGCGGGCTCTGCCGGGGGCGGGGAGCCGGGGGCCGCGCGGTGGATGATCTCCACGATGGGCAGGCGCAGCGCGCCCGGCGCGGACGCCGGGACGACCGGCCGCACGGGCGCGATCGGCGTTTGCCGCGCGTACGGGGAGCCGAGGGCGGGCCGGGGGTCGGGCTCGCCCTTGTTGGGCCACAGCGCCATCGCCCGCTCGGCCTGGGCCGTGATCGTGAGCGAGGGGTTCACGCCGAGGTTGGCCGACACGGCCGAACCGTCCACGATGTGCAGCCCCTCGTATCCGTAGACCCGGTGGTAGGGGTCGATGACGCCGGTCTCGGGCGAGTCGCCGATCGCGCAGCCGCCGAGGAAGTGCGCGGTGGCGGGGATGTCGAACAGGTCGAGCCAGGAGCCGCCCGCAAGGCCGTCGATCTCCTCGGCCGCCAGGCGGACGGCCTCGTGCCCGGCGGGGATCCAGGTCGGGTTCGGCTCGCCGTGGCCCGGGCCCGCCTTCAGCCTGCCGCCCTTCAGCGAGAGCGTGATCGAGTTGTCCTTGGCCTGCATGACGAGGGCGATGATCGTGCGCTCCGACCAGCGGCGGTGGTTGAACAGCCGAGGCACCAGGTGGGGCCGCCGCAACGCCGCGCCGAGGAACTTCAGCCAGCGCGGGACCCGGCCGCCCCCGTCGATCAGCAGCGTGCGCAGCGCGGCGATGGCGTTGGAGCCGTCGCCGTACCGGACCGGCTCGATGTGCGTCTCGGGGTCGGGATGGATCGAGGAGGTGATCGCCACGCCCCGGTTGAGCTTCTCCCCCTTCGCCGTGAGCCGCTCGAAGCCGAGGAGGGCCTCGGAGTTCGTCCGGGTCAGCACGCCCAGCCGGCCCGACAGGCGCGGCAGCGTCGTCGCCCTGAGCCGGTGGAGCAGGTGCTGCGTGCCGTACGTGCCGGCGGCGAAGACCACCTGCCCGGCGGTCAGCGTCCGGGTGCGGCCGAACGGTCCCGTGCGCCTCACCGTGATCTCGTAGCCGCCCTCGATCGGCCGTACGCCGGTCACGGTGGTCTCGGGATGGACCCTCGCCCCGGCCTTCTCCGCCAGATAGAGGTAGTTCTTGATCAGCATGTTCTTGGCGCCGTGGCGGCAGCCGGTCATGCACTCGCCGCACTCGGTGCAGCCCCGGCGGCGCGGCCCCACCCCGCCGAAGTACGGATCGCCGACCTCCACGCCGGGCTCGCCGAAGAACACCCCGACCGGCGCGAGATGGAAGGTGTGGCCGACGCCCATCCGCTCGGCGACCTTCTTCATCACCTCGTCGGCGGCGGTCACCGTCGGGTTCTCCACCACGCCCAGCATCCGCCTGGCCTGGTCGTAGTACGGCGCGAGCTCGGCCTTCCAGTCCGTGATGTGGCGCCACTGCGGGTCGTCGAAGAACGGGTCGAGCGGCTCGTACAGGGTGTTGGCGTAGACGAGCGAGCCGCCCCCGACCCCGGCGCCGGCCATCACCATCACCCCGTTGGGCCCGCGCAGGACGTGGAAGCGCTGGATGCCCTTCAGGCCGAGCGCGGGTGCGAACACGAAGTCCCTGGCCCGCCAGGAGGTCTTGGGGAAGGTCTTCTCGTCGAACCGCCGGCCGGCCTCCAGGACGCCGACCGAGTATCCCTTCTCGGTGAGCCGCAGCGCGGCCACGCTCCCGCCGAATCCCGACCCGATCACCGCGACGTCGTAGTCCAACGCCCCGCCTTTCTCACTTGAGGTGCAGCCGCTTCATCGTCTTGAGCAGCCCCGCGAGCGTGTCGGCGTACCTGTCGTAGGTCATGCCGAGGATCGGCTCGAAGCCCAGCCACGTGGCCTGGCTCGCCACCGTCTGGACCTCCGTGTACCTCAGCAGGCCCTCGGTCCCGTGGCGGCGGCCGAGCCCGGACGACTTCATCCCGCCCATCGGCGCGTCGTAGGACGCGTACGCCGAGCCGTACCCCTCGTTGATGTTGACGGTGCCCGCCTTGATCCGGGCGGCGAGACGGCGGCCCCGCGCGACGTCCCCGGTCCAGATCGAGGCGTTCAGCCCGTACGCCGTGTCGTTGGCCGCGTGGACCGCCTCATCCTCGTCCCTGAAGCGGTAGAGCGACACGACCGGTCCGAACGTCTCGTCCCGGCAGACGGCCATCTCCTCACCGACGCCGTCGAGGACGGTCGGCTCGTAGAAGAACGGGCCGAGGTCGGGACGCGGCCTGCCGCCCGTCAGCACGGTGGCGCCCTTGGCGACCGCGTCCTCGACGTGCGCGGTGACCCCGTCGAGCTGCCGCTGCGAGGTGAGCGAGCCCATCTGCAGGTCCCAGTCGAGACCTGGGCCGATCTTCATGTTCTCCACCGCCCGCACGAACTTGTCGCGGAAGGCACCGGCGACGGCCTCGTGCACGTAGAGCCGCTCGATCGAGATGCACAGCTGCCCGGCGTTGGTGAAGCAGGCCCGGATCGCGCCCTGCGCGGCGACGTCGAGGTCGGCGTCGTCGAGCACGATCATCGGGTTCTTGCCGCCGAGCTCCAGCGAGCAGCCGATGAGCCGCTTGGCCGCCTCCTCGGCGATCCTGCGCCCGCCGCGCGTCGAGCCGGTGAACGCGACGTAGTCCGCGCCGTCGATCAGCGGGTCGCCGATGTCCTCCGGATCGCCGAGCACGACCTGCCAGATGTCGCGCGGCATGCCCAGCTCGGCCAGCAGGTCGATCGTCCACAGCGTGGACAGCGGGGTCTGGATGTCCGGCTTGTGCACGACCGCGTTGCCCGCGATCAGGGCGGGGACCACGTCGGTGACGCCCAGGGCCAGCGGGTAGTTCCACGGGCTGATCACCGCGACCGTGCCCTTGGGATGGCGCAGCTCGGTGGCCCGGGTGGCGATCGGGAAGATGCCCTGCCTGCGCTGCGGCTCCAGCAGCCCGGGTGCCCGCCGCGCGTAGTAGAGCGTGCAGCCCGCCACGTCCGCCACTTCCTCGTACGCGTGGCGCCGCGCCTTGCCGGTCTCCCACTGCACGATGTCGAGCAACTCCTGGCGGCGGTCGAGCATCGCGTCGTGGAGCCGCAGGAAGGGCCTGATCCGCTCCCGGACCGGCAGCGCCGCCCAGGCCTCCTGCGCCTGCCTGGCCCTCGCGTAAGCCGCCCGGACGTCCTCGGGGGTGGAGATCGGGACCTCGGCCAGGACCTCGCCGGTGAACGGCGCGAGGATCTCCCGCGTCTTGCCCTCCGAGGAGACGTGCGTGAGGATCCGGTCGACCATGGCCGCGTCGAGCGTCCGATTCATGGCACCCATGGCGGAAGAATATTCCGGAGCTCCGCTCGTGGCTACCGGTAAGTAATCACCCTCGCGCCGCGGTTACGCGCTCAGCACCGCGCGGAGCGTCTTCCCGAACTCCGCGGGATGCGTGGTGAGCCCCGTGTGCCCGCCGGGGAAGTGGACGAGCTCCGTGCCGAAGCGTTCGGCCAGGAAGGCGGCGGGACGGTAGGGCAGCTCACCGCGTGAGTCCGCTCCGGCCGCGAGCACGAGCCGGTCCGACAGGGCCTCCAGGCGGGCCACGTCCGGCGTGTACGCCATGAAGCTCGGCACGATACGCCCGAGGAAGTAGGACATGTCCGCCATCGTCCGCTCGGCTCGGGCCGCCGCCTGTGGTGGCAACTCGGTGGCCGCCCGGGAGCCGGCGGGGGCGTCGGCCGGGGCGTCGACTGGGGCGTCGACTGGGGCGTCGACTGGGCCGGCGCCGGGGCGCCTGAGACCGGCCGCGAACACCGCGGCCGCGGGCATCAGCCCCTCCCGGCGGAACGTGTCCCCGACGCGGGCGAGCAGCGCCCGGTGCTCGGCGGCGTCCGGCAGCACCTCGACCACCGGCGGCTCGTGCGCCACGACGCGTTCGACGCGCTCGGGATGGGCGGTGAGCAGGTGCAGGGCGACGATCGCGCCGGAGCTGCAGCCGGCCACGCGGGCGGGCGCGCCCGGAGACAGCAGGTCCAGCAGCCGCACCGCGTCGTCGGCGTGCCGCGCGACCGACTGCTCGGCCTCCGGGTCGTCCAGAGGGCTGCGGGTGAGGCCGCGCGGATCGTAGGACGCGACCGTGTAATCGGTGGCCAGGTCGTCGGCGACCCCGTCGTAGGCGGCCGCGCCGCCCGTGCCGCCGGGGATCAGCAGCAGGAGCGGGCCCGTGCCGCGCACCTCGTAGTGCAGGGTGGCGCCGTCCACGCGCAGGCGGCCGGTGGTCGGGCTGGTCATGCGGGGTCTCCTTCGTCGCGCGGGGGCCAGTGCTCAAGGAGGGTGTGCAGGGCGTCGAGGCAGCGGACCCACGAGTCCTCCGCCGGCCGCGCGTGCGCGAACCCGCCCGCGGCCTCGAGACTCGTGAAGCCGTGCAGCGTGCTGCGCATCAGCCGGACCGCGTCGGTCAGGTCGGGTTCCGCCAGCGCGTAGGCGCGCAGCATGCCGTAGGTCAGCTCGACGGCGCGTCGTGGCCCGGGCGCCCGGGCCACGAGCTCGGGATCGATCTGTATCGGGATCTGCGTCGCCATGTATCGGCCCGGGTGGTCGTGGGCGTACTGCCGCCAGGCGTTCGCGTACGCGACCAGCGCGTCCTTCCCGGCCCGCCCGGCGATCGCCTCCGCGATGCGGAGGGTCTTCTCGTCCGCCGCCAGCAGCGCGATCCGCCCGCGCAGGTCCTCCAGGTTGCGTACGTGCGCGTAGAGACTGGCGTCCTTCACCCCGAGCCGCCGCGCCACCGCCGACATGGTCACGTGGTCGAGCCCGGCCTCGTCCGCCAGCTCGGCACCGGCGAGCGTCACCCGATCCGCCGTCAACCCGGCCCGCCCCATGCGCCCACCCCTCTTCCTAAGGACATTAGCTTTTTCCTAATGCCCCTAGATTGTATCTTGGACTCCAAGGCTGAAGGAACGTCGAACCGGAGCGGAATCCGATCCGTCTTGGGGGCATGAGGACATCGATTCGTACGGCGGGCGTTCTCGCCGCGCTGCTGGCCACGGGAGCCACGGGCTGCGCGGGTGGCCGTACGGCACAGGACTTCCCGCCCTCTCCGGCCGACCTGACCGGCAAGGTGCGGCTCGTCGCCTACACCGACTGTGACGAGCTGACCGAAGGGCTACGGCAGGCGGCCGCGCGGAACGTGACCCCCTGGGGCTTCGGGGAGAACATGCTCTTCGCGGCCCGATCCGACGTCGCCGCCGCCAAGGAGGCGACGTCCGAGCAGCCGTCGCACTCGACCACGAACACGCACGAGGCGGGTGTGGACGAGCCCGACCTGGTCAAGACCGACGGCAATCGGGTGATCACGGTCACGAGAGGCGTGCTGCGCGTCGTGGACGCGAGGAGCCGGAAGGTCACCGGAACGCTGCGTCTCGTCGCCGAGGACCAGTCGTGGGCCCAGGCCGACCTGCTGGTCCACGGCGACCGCGCGCTCGTGCTGTTCCAGGGCGGCGGGATCATCCCGTTCGGGGCGACGGCCAAGACCGGGGTCGGTCCCGGCGGCCCGAGATACGTGCTCGTGGACCTGTCCGGCGAGCCGCGCGTCCTCGGCGCGATGACCGTGCGGGGGCAGCACGTCGACGCCCGGCAGACCGGCTCCACGGTGCGGCTCGTCGTCCGGTCCCAGCCGGCGATCGCCTTCCCGGCGCCGAAGCAGAACGAGCCGGACAAGGATCTGCTCGAAGGCAACCGTCAGGCCGTGCTGTCCGCCCCCGCCGACGCGTGGCTGCCGTCGTACGACGTCGAGTCCGGCGGCGCGAGCCGCACCGAGCGGGTCGGCTGCGACCGGGTCAGCCACCCCGAGCAGTTCACCGGCACCTCGATGCTGACCGTCCACACGATCGATCTGGCCGCCGCCACGCCGTTCGGCTCACTCACCCCGATCGCGGTCGCGGCCGACGGGGACACCGTGTACGGCGCCGCGGGCAGCCTCTACGTCACCAGCAATCCCCGCTGGTGGGCGGCCCGCCCGGTCGACGTGGTGCCGATGCCCGACGCCTCGGCCGCCACGCCCCAGGCGCCACCCGAGCGCACGGAGGTGCACCGCTTCGACGTCTCCGCCCCCGGCGCCCCGCGCTACGTCACCTCCGGATCGGTGCCGGGCCGGCTGCTGAACCAGTACTCCCTGTCGGAGTACGACGGCCATCTGCGGGTGGCGACGACCAGCGGCGCGGAGGTGTTCGGCGCGAGCCCGGGCGGCAGCGAGAGCGGCGTGTACGTGCTCGACGCCGGCACACTCGCACAAACCGGCTCGGTGACGGGCCTCGGCAGGGGCGAGCGGATCTACTCGGTCCGGTTCATGGACGGCCTCGGCTACGTGGTGACGTTCCGCCAGACCGACCCCCTGTACGCGCTGGACCTGCGGGACCCGGCCGCGCCGAAGGTCACCGGCGAGTTGAAGATCACCGGCTTCTCCGCCTATCTCCACCCGGCGGGCGAGGGGCGGCTGATCGGCATCGGCCAGGAGGCGAGCGGGGAGGGCCGCATGCTCGGCACGCAGATCTCGCTGTTCGACGTCGCCGACCCGGCCGCGCCCGCCGTGCTGTCGCGGTTCCACCAGGAGCAGTCCGGCTCCGAGGCCGAGTGGGACCCGCATGCCTTCCTCTACTGGCCCGCCACCGGGCTGGCCGTACTCCCGCTCGCGAACTGGGCCGACGGCGGGATCGCGGGCAGCTCGGCCCTCGCCCTGCGGGTGGGCGACCGTGAGATCACCAAGCTGGGCGTCGTCAGCCACCCGCGGCAGCCCGCCAGGAGCGACTTCGCCCCCGCCGACCAGGGCATCCGCCGTTCCCTCGTCATCGGCGACGACCTGTGGACCCTGTCCGACGGCGGCCTCAAGGTCAGCGACGCGGCCACGCTCGCCGACCGGGCGTGGATCCCCTTCGCCTGACGACGCACCTGCTACTGAAATACGGTTAAGCGAACCGTATTTCAGTGGCGGGGTGATCGCTCATGGTGGCCAAACCGGGACACATCTTCGACCGGACCTGGGAGTGGGAGGCGCTGACGTCCTTCGCGACCGGCACCCAGGCGGAGGTGGCCTTCGGCGTCGTCAGCGGCCGCCGCAGGCAGGGAAAGACATTTCTGCTCAAGAACCTGGCCGAGGCTCTCGGTGGTTTCTACTTCGAGGCGACGGAAGGCACGGAGATCGAGCTGCTCCGCCTGTTCGGCATGGCCCTGGCCAGACACACCGGCTCCCCGGTGGGCTACCCGTTCGCGGACTGGCGGGACGCGCTCACCTTCTTCTTCTCGCTGGCCGAAGACGGTCCGACACCGCTGATCATCGACGAGTTCCCGTATCTGATGAAGGCGAACCCGGCTCTGCCGTCCATTCTCAAGCAGGAGATCGACCTGCGCGGCCGCACGCACGGAGGCGCGAGCAACGCGCGGGTGCTGATCTGCGGCTCCGCACTGTCGGTCATGGGCAAGATCCTCTCCGGGCAGGCGCCGCTACGGGGCCGGGCCCGCCTGGAGCTCGTGATCCAGTCGCTGTCCTACCGGGACGCCGCAGAGTTCTGGGGCGTGCAGGACGACCCTCGCCTGGCGGCGATGCTCCACGCGGTCGTCGGCGGCACCCCGGCCTATCGGGACGAGTTCGTGCTGGGTGACCGGCCGGAGTCGGTCGAGGACTTCGACCGATGGGTGGTCCATACGGTCCTCGACCGGAGAACGTCGCTCTTCCGGGAAGGGCGCTACCTGCTCGCGGAAGAGCCCGACATCCGCGACCCCGCCCTCTACCACTCGGTTCTCTCCGCGGTCGCGGCGGGGAACAACACCTGGGGCGGCATCGCCGGTCACATCGGGTACAAGTCCTCCGACATCGCCCATCCGCTCAACGTCCTGGAGGACTGCGGGCTGCTGGTCAGGGAGAAGGACGCCTTCCGGCCGGGACGGACGCGGTACCGGATCGCGGAGCCGCTCATCACCTTCTACCAGGCCATCATGCGTCCGGAGTGGTCGGACCTCGGCCTCGGCCTCGCCGAGGAAGTCTGGCGGCGCTCCCGTCAGCGCTTCCTGTCGAAGGTGATGGGGCCGCACTTCGAGACCCTCTGCCGGGAGTACGCGTTGCGCCACGGCCGGGAGCACTTCGGCGAGGGCGGCATCGGCGAGGTCGCGGCCGGCACGGTGGCCGACCCCGTGGCCAGGACGCAGATCGACGTGGACGTGGCCGTCCTCGGCCCCGCCTATCCCGGCGAGCCCCGGGCTGTCAGGTCCCTGGGCGAGGCCAAGTGGGACAAGCTCATGGGCATGCGCCATCTGGAGCGCCTTCGCCGGGCCCGCGACCTGCTGTCGGCGAAGGGCTACGACACCTCCGGAACCGTACTGGCCTGCTACAGCGGAGCCGGCTTCGACGACGACCTCCGGGCCGAGGCGGCGCGAGACCCTGCCGTCCTCCTCGTGGACCTGCCGGCACTGTACGGCCGCGCGTGGATCCCCTTCGCCTGAGGGTCAGTTCCCGGTGCCCCGCGACTTCGCGAGGTCACGCGGGGGCGCGACGGGGACGATCTCCGGCGCGCCGAGGCGGATGGCGTCGGCCTCCTGGTCGGTGTCCTGCTCCTGGGAGGCCCGCTCCGCCTCGACCCGCTTGGTGTAGTACTCGACCTCCCGCTTGACCTGCTCGCCGTCCCAGCCGAGCGGGCCGGCCATGAGCTCGGCGGCCTCCCGGGCGACCGCGGTACCCCGGTGGAAGGTCTCGATCGAGATGCGGGTGCGCCGGGTCAGCGCGTCGTTGAGGTGCCGGGCGCCCTCGTGCGTCGCGGCGTACACGATCTCCGCGCGCAGGTAGTCGTCGGCGCCGTCGAGGGGCCGGCCGAGCGAGGGGTCGCGCTCGATGATCGCCAGCACCTCGTCGATGAGCGAGCCGTACCGCTCCAGCAGGTGCTCGATCCTGGCCACGTGCAGCCCGGAGGCGCGCGCCATTCGATGGCGGGAGTTCCACAGGGCCTGGTAGCCCTCTGCGCCGGCGAGCGGCACCTGGTCGGTGCACGACGGCGGCACGCGCTGGTCGAGGCCGAGCGCGACCGCGTCCACGGCGTCGGCCGCCATGACCCGGTACGTCGTGAACTTGCCGCCGGCCACCATGACCAGCCCCGGCACGGGGTGGGCGACGACGTGCTCGCGCGAGAGCTTGGAGGTCTCCTCGGACTCCCCGGCCAGCAGCGGCCGCAGCCCGGCGTACACGCCCTCGACGTCGTCCCTGGTCAGCGGCACCGACAGCACCGAGTTGACCCGGTCGAGCAGGTAGTCGATGTCCGCCCGGGAGGCGGCGGGGTGGGCCTTGTCCAGATTCCAGCGGGTGTCGGTGGTTCCGATGATCCAGTGCCGTCCCCAGGGGATGACGAACAGCACGGACTTCTCGGTACGCATGATCAGGCCGCTGCGCGAGTGGATGCGGTCGCGCGGCACCACGAGATGGATGCCCTTGGACGCCCGCACGTGGATCTGCCCCCGGCCGCCGACGAGCTGCTGGATGTCGTCGGTCCACACGCCGGTCGCGTTGACGACCTGGCGGGCCCGCACGTCCAGCTCCGCGCCCGTCTCCAGGTCGCACACGCGCACTCCGGTGACCCGCTCCCCCTCCCGGAGGAAGCCGACCGCCTGCACCCGCGAGGCGACGTGCGCGCCGTACGTCGCGGCGGTGCGCAGCGTGGTCATCACGTAGCGGGCGTCGTCCACCTGGGCGTCCCAGTACTGCACGGCGCCGGTGAACGCCGACCGCCGCAGCGACGGGACCACCCGGAGGGCCTGGCGGCGGGTCAGGTGGCGGTGCCCCGGCACGCCCCGGGTGAGTCCGAAGGACAGCCCGAGCGTGTCGTAGAGCGCGAGCCCCGCGCCGATGTACGGCCGCTCCCAGCCCGCGTGGGTGAGCGGATACAGGAACGGCACCGGCCTGACCAGGTGCGGCGCGATCCGCTTGAGCAGCAGGGCCCGCTCCCGCAGGGCCTCTCTGACCAGGTCGAAGTTGAACTGCTCCAGGTAGCGCAGCCCCCCGTGGATCAGCTTGGAGGACCGGGACGACGTGCCGGAGGCGAAGTCGCGCGCCTCGACGAGGCCCACCGAGAGCCCTCGGGTCACGGCGTCGAGCGCGACGCCGGCGCCGACCACGCCGCCGCCGATCACGACCACGTCGAGTTCCTGCGCCTCCATCCGCGCCAGGGCGGCGGTGCGTTCCGCCGGGCCGAGTCGCGCCGTGCCCATCCTCGCCGTCATAGGGCTCCTTCTGTACCGCTTTCACCTCTGCTGGGTAAATCTACCCATGAGTAGCTACCCGGGAATCCACTCTTTCCGCCGCCTTTCCCAAGGATCTCCGGAAATGTCGGTCACCTCTCCCCCACACCGGGGCGCCTGCAGGCGACCATCGACGTACGGGCGTGCGGCCCGCCGTACCAGAACCGCCAGCCGAGATCGTAGACCTCGACGTCGGCGGCGCCGCACTCCGTCAGCACCTCCGCGTACCGGTGTGCGTTGCGGAAGTCGGCGATCCGCAGCAGACCGCCCGGTTTGAGCACGCGGAAGGCCTCGCGCACCGCCTCCGCACGGCCCTCCTCCTGGACGATGTTGTGCACGGCGAGACTGGAGACGACCAGGTCGAACGCGGCGTCGTCGAACGGGAGGTCACGCATGTCGCCGGTGACCAGGTCCACCCGGCCGGCGACCCCTTCCGCGCGCGCGTTGGCCAGAGTGGCGTCCTGGCTGTTGCCCGACTGGTCCTTCGTCACCCACAGGTCGACGCCGACGGCCCTGCCGGCGCCGGAAAGCCGCCCGGCGGCCTTCAGCAGCACCATGCCCCGGCCGCAGCCCAGGTCGAGGACCTGCTCGTCCCCCTTCAGCCCGAGCCGGTCGAGTTCGGCGTCCCAGACCCGGAACTTGCCGCGAAGCGTGGTGTGCGCGAACAACGCCGCACCCGCGGCGAGCGCGATCCCGCCCACGAGGAGCACGACGGCCGGGACGGGCAGGCCGACCCCGAACAGCACGGCGGCGAGTGCCAGTTCGGCGATGCCGCCCAGTGTCAGTCCGGCCAGCACGCCGGGGGCGTCCACACCATAGTTCGCACGCGAATTCACCACCGTAAGTTCTTACCTCTGGCTCACTGCCATGTACAGGATTGCTATTCGCACCACTATGAGGACTTATTGCACTAATGAGCGCTTTCCGCTGAAATCGGGACGTCCCCGTACGGCGGGGGCGTCCGGACCCGGAGCGGCGGGCGCGGGCCGCACACGCGAGGATGGCGGCATGAGCGTGACTCTCTCCGATGCCCGCGTCGTCACTCCCGACGGCGTCCACGACGGCTGGCTGACCATCGAGGACGGCAGGATCACCCACATCGGGCGCGGGCAGGCGCCGCGCGACGGGTTCGGCCTGGGCGGACGCACCGTCGTCCCCGGCTTCGTCGACATCCACAGTCACGGCGGCGCCGGCGGAAGCTTCCCCGACGGCGACCCCGCGAGCGCCGCCGAGGTCGCCGCCTTCCACCTCGGGCGCGGCACGACCACCCTCATGGCCAGCCTGGTCACCGCCGCGCCCGACACGCTCACGCGGGCCGCGGCGACACTCGCCGACCTGTGCGAGCAGGGCCTGGTCGCCGGCATCCACTTCGAGGGGCCGTACATCGCCCGGTCGCGGTGCGGCGCGCACGAGCCCACGCTGCTGCGCGAACCGGACCGGGCGGAGTTCCGTGCGCTGGTCAAGGCCGGGTGCGGGCACGTGCGGATGCTGACGATCGCCCCGGAACTACCGAACGCGCTCGACGTGATCAGGGACGCCGCCGCCGAGGGGATCGTCGCCGCCCTCGGTCACAGCGACGCCACCTACGAGCAGACACTCGACGGCATCGAGGCGGGGGCGAGCGTGGCGACCCACCTTTACAACGCGATGCCCTCGCTGGGCCACCGCGCGCCCGGGCCGATCGCCGCCCTGCTGCAGGACGAGCGGGTGACGGTCGAACTCATCAACGACGGGGTCCACGTCCACCCGGCCATGCTGCGCCTGGCCATGGACGCGGCGGGCGCGGACCGTACGGCGCTGATCACCGACGCCATGGCGGCCGCCGGCATGGGCGACGGGCGCTACCCGCTCGGCCCGATGACCGTCGACGTCGTCGACGGAGTGGCCCGGCTCGCCTCCGACACCCCGGGGCGACCGGGCTCGATCGCCGGCAGCACGCTCACGATGGACGTGGCCTTCCGCCGCACGGTGCGGGAGGTCGGGCGCTCGCTGGTGGACGCCGCCCGCATGGCCTCCCTGACCCCGGCCCGTGTCCTCGGCCTGGACGGCGAGGTCGGCTCGATCACGGTCGGCAAGTATGCCGATCTGGTCGTGCTCGGCGACGACCTGGACGTCGCCGGCGTGATGCGTCGCGGCGCCTGGGTCCGCCACCCCTGACCGGCGGCCGCGGGACCGCTCTCCGTGCCGTGCCGCCCCGGGCGCTGCCGGGCGGAGGACCGGTGGGGGCGCGGCGCGGTCAGGGGATGATCCGGCGGTGGCGGAAGCCGGCGAAGATGTCCAGGAACATCTTCCGGGTGTCGACGAACTCGTGGAAACCGAACCGCCGCGCCTTCGAGCCGTCGGCGATGAAGTCGTAGTCCCAGGAGAAGACCGCGTCGCCGAAGGCCCACGAGGACACCTCCTGGTAGGAGTGCTTCGCCAGGCCGTGCCGCTCGACCATCGCGTCCCACAGCGGCTCCTTGTCCGCCATGACCTCCGCCAGCGACATGTGCAGCGGCGGCGCCACCTCCAGGTCGAAGAAGCGGGCGATCTCCGGCCACATCTCCTCCCACCGGAACAGATCGCCGTTGTTGATGTTGAACGCCTGGTTGGCGCACGCCTCACTGGTCGCCGCCCACACCGTGGCCTTGGCCAGCAGCGTCGCGTCGGTCATCTCCAGCAGGGTGCGGTACGCCCCGGGCCTGCCGGGGAACCGCAGCGGCAGGCTCAGTTCCTTGGAGATCGCCGCGTACACCCCGATCACCATGGCGAGGTTCATCGGGTTGCCGAGGGCGAACCCGCACACCACCGAGGGGCGCAGCGCGGACCAGGTCCACGCCTTGCCCTTCTGGCGCTCTTCGAGGAAGTTCTGCTGGTCCACGTTGAACTCCGGCGGCATGTGGTGGGGGTCGTCCTCCCGCGCGGGTGTCTTGAACGGCCCGAGGTGCGCGCCGTACACCTTGTAGCCCTGCATCAGGCTGACGTGGCGCAGGCCGGGTGAGGCGGCCTCCACGGCCTCGACGACGTTGACCAGCATGGCGAGGTTGGGCGGCACCAGCTCCGCCCAGGTGGGCCGGTCCTGGTAGGCGGCGTGGAAGACGTGCGTGACGCGGTCGAGGCCGCGCAGCCGCTCCCGGCAGTCGTCGGCGTTCAGCAGGTCCACGGCGATGTGCCTGACCCGGCCCGCGTCGCCCCCGCCCCGGCGGGACAGACCGATCACGTCCCAGTCTCCGAGCTCCACGAGGTGGTCGATCAGGTTGCGGCCGATGACGCCGTTCGCCCCGACGACAAGGGCGACCTTGTTGTCCGTGTTCATGGCTCAAGCTTCGGGCAAGCAGCGGTGATTAGTCCAAGACATGCCTTTCACGCATCCAATAACATCTATTCATGGCAAGCCTGCGGCAGCTCGAATACCTGGTCACGATCGTGGACGAGGGGTCGTTCACCAGGGCGGCCGAACTCCTCCACGTGTCCCAGCCCGCGCTGTCCCACCAGGTGCGGGCGCTCGAACGCGACATCGGCGGCCCGCTCCTCGAACGTCTCCCCCGAGCGGTACGGCTCACCGCGATGGGCCGGGCGATGCTGCCGCACGCCCGGGCCGCGCTGGCCGACGCGGAGCGGGCGCGGTGCGCGGCACGACAGGCCGGCGGCCTGGAGACCGGGGAGCTCCAGGTCGCGACCCTCTATTCGGTGAGCCTCGGCGTGCTGCCGCCCGCGCTCCGTGCCTGGCGGCGCTCGCATCCCGGCGTACGGGTCAGGCTGTTCGAGCATCCGCACGCCGAGCAGTTGCGCGAGGCGATGCTGGCCGGCCAGGCGGACCTCGCGATCGGGCCGGCCCCGCGCGACTGGGACGGCCCGGTCACGCCGCTCGGCACCGAACCGTTCCTCGTCGTGCTGCCCGCCGACGACCCGGCGGGCCGCCCGGGCCACGGCACCGACGGCGTGCATGGCGGCGACGGCACCGACGGCACGGACAGCGCGCACGGCGCGGACGGCGCGCACGGCGCGGACGGCGCGGACGGCGCGGACGGCGCGGACGGCGTGGACGGCGTGGAGGTTGTGCACGGCGCGGACACTGTGGACCTGACGGCGCTGGCCGACCGCGACTGGGTGCACTTCGCGCCGGGCAACGGGCTCGGCGAGATCCTCGACCAGGCGTGCGCGGCGGCCGGTTTCCCGCCGCGGGCCGCCGTACGCACCGAGCAGACCGCCGCCGCGCCCGTCCTCGCCGCCGCCGGGCTGGGTCCCACCCTGGTGCCCGCCAACGTCATCCCGCCCCACTTCGACGGACGCGTGCTGTGGCCCCGGCCGCCCGTGGAGCGCGTCATGACGGCCTACACGCGGGGCCGTCCCGATCCCCTCGCCGCCGCCTTCATCGCGACGCTCGGGCGTGCGGCGTGCCTGGTGCCCACCCACGTACGCGCCCTTCGCTGAGGACCCCCGCGGACGGCTATCGGCCGGTCAGCCGGTGCGTCGGACGCGGGTCAGGGCCAGCCCGCCGACGACCGCGCCGGCCGGCCCCACCACCAGGGCGAGGTAGCCCCCGACTATTCCGTAGCCCGTGCCGGGACCACCGTCGGCGGCGGCCACGACCAGCCCGCCGATGACCGTGCCGGCCAGCCCGGCCACCAGGGCCACGACGGCCCCGCTTCTCGCGTCGCCGATACCGATACGGCCGGCGGCGCGGGCCAGAGCCAACCCGCCGACGACCACGCCGACCAGCCCCAGCAGCATGGCCGCAAGAGCCCACAGACGTCCGGCGGTCATGGTGTAGGCGCCGACGCCGGCCGGCTGGACCAGGAGATGCGCCGCCGACGGCGTGGCCCGACCGGCATATCCGAGCAGGGCGGTCGAGGCGGCGGCGAACAGGTGACGGACGGGCATGAGGTGCTCTTTCTCCTCGTACGACGGGACGTCACCCGAGCATGTCCGCCGGACCCGCCGCCGGTCGTCCGCCGCGAGCGGGCGATCGGCGCTGCCGCCGACGCCGCACCCGGCTGCCGCGGAGGCCGCAGGAGCGGTGGAAGTACCGCGGACGCGGTAGGCGACCGATCACCCGCGCGGAGGAGCCTCCCGCGCCGGCATCCGGCTAGGGTGCGCGCATGAGGACAGTCCGGTCCGGTGTCAGAGACTGGGCGATCGCCGTCTGCGTGGCGGCGACGCTGCTGGTCACCGGGCTGTCCAAGCAGCACCAGGCGACCGACCTCGATCCGGTCGGCTACACGCTGCTGGCGGCCGGCGGCCTGGCACTGGCCGCGGGCCGCAGGGCGCCGGTTCCCGTCCTGGCCGTCACCGGGCTGTGCGCGGTGGGTTACCAGGCGGCCGGTTTCGACGTGCCCGCCGTCGCGTACCTGTTCGCGGTGTACGCCGCGATGCGGGCGGGACACCGCGCCGTCACGGTGGCGGCGAGTGTGACGATGCTGGCCGCTCTCGCCCTCGCGGCCCTGGCGTCGGGCCTGCACGACACGGGCGCGGCGCTCGCGCAGGCCCGCGGCGCCCTCGAACTGGCCTGGCTGATCGCCGCCGGCGCCGCGGGTGAGGCGCTGCGGCAGGCCGAGCGCCGGGCGGAGGAGGCCGAGCGCACCCGTGAGGAGACCGCGCGGCGCCGGGCCGACGAGGAGCGGCTGCACATCGCGCGGGAGCTGCACGACTCGCTGACCCACCAGATCTCGGTCATCAAGGTGCAGGCGGAGGTCGCCGTGCACGTGGCACGCAAGCGGGGTGAACAGGTGCCGGAGTCCCTGCTGGCGATCCGGGAGGCCGGCCGTGAGGCGGCTCGCGAACTGCGGGCGACCCTCGAGGCGCTGCGTGACGACGGCGAGAACCCGGCGCACGGGCTCGACCACGTCCCGGAACTGGTGCGACGGGCCCGGACGACCGGCCTCGACGCGACCCTGACGATCGAGGGACACCGCGACGACGTGCCGGCCGCGGTGGACCGGACCGCGTACCGGATCGTCCAGGAGTCACTGACCAACATCGCCCGGCACGCGTCCGCCACCACCGCGGCGGTCCGGATCGACTACCGTCCGGGCGCCCTGGTCGTGCGGGTCGACGACGACGGAAAGGCCACGCCCGGCACCGCGCCCGTGCCCGGCGTCGGACTGCTCGGCATGCGCGAACGGGTCACCGCCCTCGGCGGTCACCTGCGCGCGGAGCCGCGCGGCGAGGGCGGCTTCACCGTGCACGCCGAACTCCCGGTGGATCGGACGCCGTGATCCGGGTCCTGCTGGTCGACGACCAGCCGCTCCTTCGCAGCGGATTCCGCGCGCTTCTCGACCTCGAAGACGACATCGAGGTGGTCGCCGAGGCCGGCGACGGGATGGAGGGCCTGGCCCTGGTCAGGGAACATCTGCCCGACGTCGCTCTCATCGACATCCAGATGCCGGTCGTCGACGGCATCGAGGCGACCCGGCGTATCGCCGCGGACCCGGCCCTGGCCGGGGTGCACGTCGTCATCCTGACCAACTACGGCCTGGACGAGTACGTCTTCAACGCGTTGCGCGCCGGCGCCGCCGGCTTCCTCGTCAAGGACATCGTGCCGGAAGACTTCCTGCACGCCGTCCGCGTCGCCGCGCGTGGCGACGCCCTGCTCGCACCGTCGATCACCCGCAAGCTGATCGACCGGTACGTCACCCAGCCGCTACAGACGGACGCCGACGTGGAGCTGGAGGATCTGACCAACCGCGAACGCGAGGCCGTGGCCCTGGTCGCCCACGGCCTGTCCAACGACCAGATCGCCGACCGCATGATGATCAGCCCGATGACCGCGAAAACCCACATCAACCGGGCCATGGCCAAGCTTCACGCCCGTGACCGCGCGCAGCTCGTGGTCTTCGCCTACGAGTCCGGCCTGGTGACCCCGCGCGGCCGCTGACGCGGCGCCCGGTGTCCTGTACGGGGGCCGAATGTCCGGAGCGGGGCCGGGCCCCGCTCCGGGTGACGGCTCAGCGCTGCGGCGGGGCGACGACCACCTCGACGCGCTGGAACTCCTTGAGGTCGGAGTATCCGGCCGTGGCCATCGTGCGGCGCAGCGCGCCGAGCAGGTTCATCGAGCCGTCGGCCAGCGACGACGGGCCGTGCAGGATCTCCTTCAGCGTACCGATCGTGCCGAACTCGACCCGCTTGCCGCGCGGCAGCTCAGGGTGGTGGGCCTCCGATCCCCAGTGAAACCCGCGGCCGGGGGCCTCGCTGGCCCGCGCGAGCGGCGAGCCCACCATGACGGCGTCGGCGCCGCAGGCGATCGCCTTGGCGATGTCGCCGGAGCCGCCCATGCCGCCGTCGGCGATGACGTGGACGTACCGGCCGCCCGACTCGTCCATGTAGTCGCGGCGGGCCGCGGCCACGTCGGAGATCGCGGTGGCCATCGGCACGACCACGCCCAGCACGTTGCGGGTGGTGTGCGAGGCGCCGCCGCCGAAGCCGACCAGCACGCCGGCCGCGCCGGTCCGCATGAGGTGCAGTGCAGCCGTGTACGTCGCGCAGCCGCCCACGATGACCGGGACGTCGAGCTCGTAGATGAACTGCTTGAGGTTGAGCGGCTCGGCCCGGCCCGACACGTGCTCCGCGGAGACCGTGGTGCCGCGGATCACGAAGATGTCCACGCCCGCGTCGATCACGGCCTTGTGGTGCTGCACGGTGCGCTGCGGCGACAGCCGTACGGCGGTGGTGACGCCGGCGGCGCGGATCTCCTCGATGCGCCGGCCGATCAGCTCGTCCCTGATGGGCGCGGTGTAGATCTCCTGCAGCCGCCGGGTCGCGGCCTCCCGGTCGAGGGTGGCCACCTCTTCCAGCAGCGGCGCCGGGTCCTCGTAGCGGGTCCAGAGCCCTTCGAGGTCGAGCACGCCGAGTCCGCCCAGGCGCCCGATCTCGATGGCCGTCTGCGGCGACACGACGCTGTCCATCGGGCTCGCCACGAGCGGAGAGTCGAACCGGTAGGCGTCGATCTGCCAGGAGATCGACACCTCCTCCGGGTCGCGGGTGCGCCGGGAGGGCACGATGCCGATCTCGTCCAGCGCGTAGGCACGCCGTCCGCTCTTGCCGCGCCCGATCTCCACCTGTGTCATATCGCCTGTTCTTTCCGTTTCTTCCGGTACGAACTATCGCCCGTGGTAGTTCGGGGCCTCGACCGTCATCTGGATGTCATGCGGGTGGCTCTCCTTGAGCCCGGCCGCCGTGATCGGCATGAGCTGCGCCTTCTCGTGCAGCTCCTGGATCGTCCGGGAGCCGGTGTACCACATGCCCTGCCGAAGACCGCCGACCAACTGGTGGGCCACCGCCGCGACCGGGCCGCGGTAGGGCACCTGGCCCTCGATGCCCTCGGGGATGTACTTGTCCTCCCCGGACACCTCGGCCTGCGCGTACCTGTCCTTGCTGAACGACGCGCCGCCGCGCTCGCGGTTGCGCACCGCGCCCAGCGAGCCCATCCCCCGGTACGACTTGAACTGCTTGCCGTTGATGAAGATCAGCTCGCCGGGCGACTCCTCGCAGCCGGCCAGCAGCGAGCCCAGCATGACCGTGTCGGCCCCGGCGGCCAGCGCCTTGGCAATGTCGCCCGAGTACTGCAGGCCGCCGTCGCCGATGACGGGGACGCCCGCGGGGCCGCACGCCAGCGCAGCCTCGTAGATGGCGGTGAGCTGCGGGGCGCCCACACCCGCGACGACCCGGGTGGTGCAGATGGAGCCGGGCCCGACGCCCACCTTGACCGCGTCGGCGCCGGCGTCGACCAGTGCCTGCGCGCCCGCGCGGGTGGCGACGTTGCCGCCGATGACGTCGACCCGGCCGTTGGCCTTGATCTTGGCGATCATGTCGCACACGCCCCGCGAGTGCCCGTGCGCGGTGTCGACGATGATGACGTCCGCACCCGCCTCGATCAGTGTCATGGCGCGCTCCTCGGCGTCGCCGGCGACGCCCACGGCCGCGCCGACCATGAGGCGGCCGTCGGCGTCCTTGGTCGCGATCGGGTACTGCTCGCTCTTGGTGAAGTCCTTGACCGTGATGAGGCCCTGCAGGCGACCGGCCTCGTCCACGAGCGGGAGCTTCTCGACCTTGTTCTGCCGCAGCAGCCGGAACGCCTCGTCGCGGTCGACGCCCACCGGCGCGGTGACCAGCGGCATCGGGGTCATGACATCGCGCACGGCCCGGCTCTGGTCGCTCTCGAACCGCATGTCCCGGTTGGTGACGATGCCCACGAGCACGCCGTCCGCGTCGGTGACCGGGACCCCGGAGATCCGGTAGGTGGCGCACAGCCGCTCGACGTCGGCGAGGGTGTCCTCGGGTGAGCAGGTCACGGGGTTGGTGACCATCCCCGCCTCGGACCGCTTGACCAGGTCGACCTGCTGCGCCTGCTCCTCGATCGAGAGGTTGCGGTGCAGGATGCCGATGCCGCCCTGCCGCGCCATGGCGACCGCCATGCGCGCCTCGGTGACCGTGTCCATCGCGGCCGACACCAGCGGGATCCGCAGGGTGATGCTCCGGGACAGCCGCGTCGCCGTGTCGGCCTCCCCCGGTTGCAGGTCCGAATAGGCGGGAACGAGGAGCACGTCGTCGAACGTGAGTCCCGGTTCGGTGAACTTGGCCATCTGCTGCACCCCTCCTGCGCTGTGGGTCCCTCGCGCGTGGGTCCCTCGCCAGACCCGAGGTCAGTCTAGTGGCCGCCCCAAACCGCATCCGGCAGACCTGTCAAGAGGGACGGCACAAAAAGTGGGGGGACCGGCTTCCGGTCCCCCCACTTCCGCGCGTCGCGCCCGCCACGCCGTCGAGCCCCCCTCCGCGCCCGGCAGACGCGGCGTTCCCGGCTAACGCTGAGTCAAGGATGCGTCACACAGCGTCCATGCGCAATGGCGTAACGTGCAACTGCACAAAGATGCATTTCGCGCTTTCGAAACTGCGACCGAAACAAAATGCGATCACTCACATCCATACAAAAGCCGCCACATCCAACCGGGCCGAATGTGTGAACAGGACGGACAACAAGGAAAAGCCGCGCTATTCTCACGCGGAGCGAGGCGAGATGAGGCGGAAGTCGGGGCGCCGGACGCCGGGAAACGTTTTCGCCCCATGGACCAGCGCGGCCAATGCGACCGGTGCGACCACTGCGGCCAATGTGATCTGCAATGTGATCAGCGCTGTGCGACCAGCGTGACCACCGACGGAGCGAGCATGAGTACGACGCGCAACGCCGATCCACAGACCGGCCCCCTCGAAAGCCTGGGGCTCTCCCCCGACCAGGCGGCCCTCTACACCGCCATGCTGCGGCTGCACCGCGCCACGCTGACGGAGCTGGCCGAGGCGGTCGGCCGGCCCGCCGAGGACGTGCTCGACGCCCTGGACGAGCTCGTACGGCTCGGCGCGGTGAACCGGCGGCGGGAGGAGTTCCTCGCGCGGCATCCGGCCGCGGCGATCGGACGGCTGGTGGCCGAGAGGCTGGACCGCATGGCCAGGGAGACCCGCCAGATCGACGAGGTGCTCGCCGCGGCCGGACGCCTGGCCCATCACTACGACGCCGGCCGCGACTGGCGCAGCGGCCGGTTCTCGGTCGAGCCGATGAGCGGTGCGGACGAGCTGTGCGAGAGCGTGATCGGCCTCGCGCTGCAGGCGCCCCCCGCCGAGCTGGTCATGGCCGTGCCGGACCACCGGACCATGGCCCGGTTCGCGGACGGATATGGCGGCCAGTGGCTCCAGGCCGCCGCCGACGGCATCCTGCGCCTGCGGATGGTCGTGACGCTCGACGCCTTGACCTCGCCCGCCGTACGGGAGGTGTGCGGGCGGCTCTCCGCCGCGGGCGCGAGGCTGCGTGCCCTCGACGCGGTGCCGAGCTGGTTCTTCGCGCTGGGCGACGGCGCCGCGGGGCTGCCCGCCGAGTGGGGCGTCCCGCTGCCCGAGCACTCCTACAACTGCTACCTGGTCCACGCTCCGGTGGCGGTGGGGGCGCTGCGGGCGCTGTTCGAGGAGCTGTGGGCCCGGGCCGCGCCGATCTCCCCGCACAGCAGCGTGCTGCAGGTGCTACGGCTGGCCGCCCACGGCCTGTCCGACGACGCCGTCGCCCGCCACCTCGGGGTGTCCGTGCGCACGGTGCGGGCCAGGTTCGCCGAGGCGATGTCGGAGCTCGGGGCGCAGTCCCGGTTCCAGGCGGGGGTGGAGGCCGCCCGCCGGGGCTGGCTGTGACGCCCGGGTCCATGTCACCGAGGCCTGTGTCACCGAGGTTCCGTGCCGCCGAGGCTGTGACACCGGAGTCCCGGGCCACGGCCCGACGAGCAGATGAAGCGCACTTATCCTCGTGGAGGGGGCGGTGGTCATAAGGTGGGATGCGTGCTGGAAGACGTCCCCCGCGACCCGTTCGCGGATGACCCCAACGACCCCGCGGCGGAGCTTGGCACGCCCGACGACGTGGAGCCGCTGACGCTCGCCGAGCGCGACGAGGCGCTGACCGATCTCGCCGACGTGGAGGTCTTCCGTTCCCTGCTCGAACCCCAGGGCGTGCTCGGGCTGGTCCTCGACTGCCCGGAGTGCGGCGAGCAGCACTACTTCGACTGGGACCTGCTGCGCGGCAACCTGCGCCAGATGATCGACAACGGCCGGCCGCAGGTCCACGAGCCGGCCTACCAGCCCGATCCGGCCGACTACGTCAGCTGGGAGTACGCCCGGGGCTACGTGGACGGCGTGATCGACACGGAGGAGAGCCGCTGACTGTCCACGTCGACCACGAGCGCGCCCAGCAACCGGACGGCGGCGTCCGTGCCGCCGACCGGCTCGCGGCGGGCGAGCGCGTCGAGGACGGCGTCCGTCCGCATTACGTCGCCCTCCACGTCGGCATCGCCGTACGACCGCAGATGGCGGGCCGTACGACGACGTTTCGTGGTCACGCAATCGACTCCAACTCGGCCAGTTGCCGGAGCCTCGCCAGCGCGCGATGCTGCGCGACCCGGACGGCACCCGGTGACATGCCGAGTACATTACCCGTCTCCTCGGCGGACAGGCCCGAGACCACCCGCAGAATGAGGAGCTCGCGCTGGGTGTCCGGGAGCCGGGACAGCAGGTCCCTGGCGTGCTGCGCCTCGATGTAGCGCACCACCGTCTCCTCCGGCCCGGGGCCCTCGTCGGGCCCGTCCGGCAGGTCCTGCGTCGGCACGGCCGAGCGGACCGAACTCCGCAGGGCGTCGGCCACCTTGTGGGAGGCGATGCCGAAGACGAACGACGCGAACGGACGGCCCATGTCGCGGTAGCGCGGCAGCGCCGACAGCACCGCGATGCACACCTCCTGGGCCACGTCGTCGGCGATGTGGTATTGACCGGACACCCTGCCCAGTCGAGCCCTGCAGTACCGGACCACCATCGGGCGCAGATGTCCCAGCAGTGATTCGATCGCGGTGCGATCTCCCTGTACGGCAAGGCTGGTCAGTTCCCTGAGGTCGGACTCATCCGATCTCGTCGCAAGCCTTACCCCAGTTGCGGCGTCGGCGACGCATCCCTCGGTCACGTTAGGCATGATGCCCGTCGCGATCGTTGATGTCGTCATGGTTAACGGCTACGGATTGGTCACATTGACGCGTCGATAACGGTCCGTAATCATTTGACCACTCGCCCGTTGGAACATTCCAACCGTAATGCCCAAAACAACATATATATGCCTGACGGCTTGACAGGGAAAAAGAAGTATGCCGGTCGTTGCCATTGCTCGCGGCCCGGCTTCGGCCCCAGCGGCCGTCCCGAGCGGGCGGAACGGGCAGGAGGCAGGAAAAGCGGTGCGCCCCGCGGTCCGCCCTTACGGGCGGGCGCGGGGCGCGGGATGCTACTGGGCCTGCGGCCGGGAGGGCCGCCCGGCCTCGATCAGTGGCCGTGACCGTGACCGTGACCGTGACCGCCGTTGGCGGCCGGAGCCTCCTCCTCGGGCTTGTCCACGACGAGGGCCTCGGTGGTGAGCAGCATGCCGGCGATGGACGCGGCGTTCTGCACGGCCGAGCGGGTCACCTTGACGGGGTCGATGACGCCCTGGGCCACCAGGTCGCCGTACTCACCGGTGGCGGCGTTGAGGCCCTCACCGGCGTTCAGCGCGGCGATCTTGGTGGTGACGACGTAGCCCTCCAGGCCCGCGTTCTCGGCGATCCAGCGGGCGGGCTCGATCAGCGCCTTGCGGACGATCGAGACGCCGGTGGCCTCGTCGCCGGTCAGGCCCAGGTCGTCGAGCTCCTTGGACACGTGCACGAGCGCGGAGCCACCGCCGGAGACGATGCCCTCCTCGATCGCGGCGCGGGTCGCGGAGATCGCGTCCTCGAGGCGGTGCTTCTTCTCCTTCAGCTCCACCTCGGTCGCGGCGCCGACGCGCAGCACGCACACGCCACCCGCCAGCTTCGCGAGACGCTCCTGGAGCTTCTCGCGGTCCCAGTCGGAGTCGGACTGCTCGATCGCGACCTTGATCTCGCGGACGCGGTCCTCGATCGCCTGCGCGTCGCCGGCGCCGTCCACGATCGTGGTGGTGTCCTTGTTGACCACGACGCGGCGGGCCGTGCCGAGCACCTCGAGGCCGACGTGCTCCAGCTTGAGGCCGATCTCCTCGCTGACGACCTGGCCACCGGTGAGGATGGCGATGTCCTGCAGCATGGCCTTGCGGCGGTCGCCGAAGCCGGGGGCCTTGACGGCCACCGAGGTGAAGGTGCCCCGGATCTTGTTGGTCACCAGGACGGCCAGGGCCTCGCCCTCGACGTCCTCGGCGATGACCAGGAGCTGGCGCTTGCTCTGGGCGACCTTCTCCAGCAGCGGCAGGAAGTCCGCGATGGAGGAGATCTTGCCCTGGGTGATGAGGATGTAGGGGTCCTCGAGGACCGCCTCCATGCGCTCGGAGTCGGTCACCATGTAGTGCGACAGGTAGCCCTTGTCGAACTGGAGGCCCTCGGTGAACTCCAGCTCCAGGCCCATCGCGTTGGACTCCTCGACGGTGATGACACCGTCCTTGCCCACCTTGTCGAACGCCTCGGCGATCAGGCCGCCGATCTTCGCGTCCTGCGCGGAGATCGTGGCGACGTTGGCGATCTCCTTCTTGTCCTCGACGTGGCGGGCGCTGCCGAGCAGCCGCTCGCTGACGGCCTGGGCGGCCTTGTCGATGCCGCGCTTGAGGCCCAGCGGCTGCGCGCCGGCCGCGACGTTGCGCAGGCCCTCGCGGACCATGGCCTGGGCCAGGACGGTCGCGGTGGTGGTGCCGTCACCCGCGATGTCGTTGGTCTTGGTCGCCACTTCCTTGGCGAGCTGGGCGCCCAGGTTCTCGTACGGCTTGTCCAGCTCGACCTCGCGAGCGATGGTCACACCGTCGTTCGTGATCGTCGGGGCACCGAACTTCTTGTCGATGACGACATTGCGGCCACGGGGGCCGAGCGTCACCTTGACGGCGTCGGCGAGAGCGTTGACACCACGCTCGAGAGCGCGCCGCGCGTCCTCTTCGAACTCCAGGATCTTCGGCATTCAGGTCTCCTTGTGAGCGCGCGGAGCCCCGGGCGCGTGTCCCGGGGCTCCACTGGCCGACGCGGCCTACTTCTCGATGATGGCGAGCACGTCGCGGGCCGAGAGCACCAGGTACTCCTCGCCGCCGTACTTGACCTCGGTGCCGCCGTACTTGCTGTAGAGGACGACGTCGCCCTCCTTGACGTCGAGCGGAATGCGCTTCTCGCCGTCCTCGTCCCAGTTGCCCGGACCCACAGCGAGGACGCGGCCCTCCTGCGGCTTCTCCTTGGCGGTGTCCGGGATGACCAGGCCGGAGGCGGTGGTCTGCTCGGCCTCAAGCGGCTGGACCACGATGCGGTCGCCGAGCGGCTTAACGGGAACCTTGGTGGCGGTCGTCACGATCGGACCTCCCCTTCAGATTGCGATGAATGAGCTGAAGAGGCGACCAGCGGCCTGCCGTCGCGGGTGTCAGACCTGTCTCGTCGCTGTTGGCACTCTCAATGGCAGAGTGCCAACACGAAACAGTATGCAAGTGGCGCGTGACAGTCAACACGAACCGGCATCGCAGGTCAGACGCGGGAGGCGTACGAGCCGGAGCGCACGTCGTCGACGATGCCCGGGCGGCTCGGCTGCCATCCGAGGACCTTCCTGGCGAGATCGCCGCTCACCACCTGGCTCAGGGCCAGGCCCTCGGCGAACGGACGGCCGAGCACCTCGCTCGCCTCGCCGATCGGCCACGGCACCGCCTTCCCCGTACGGCCGGCCGCCGCCGCGACGTCGGCGACGCTCACCGCCTCCTCGGCGACACCGTGGAAGAGGCTCCCCGGCCCGGCCTTCTCGATCGCGAGCACGAGCAGGTCCGCCAGGTCGTCGACGTGGACGGTCGGCCAGGTCGGGGCCGGGCCGCCCGCGTGGACGTACCGCCCGTCCTCCCCCTCGGGGGAGGCGAGCAGCCCGGGGATGCCGCCGCCCCGGCCGTACACGATGCCGGGCCTGACGACGACGCCGCCCGCGTCCCGCACCAGCCCCTCCACCCGCGGCCGGTAGCCGGACAGGGCGATGGGGTTCGGCGGCGCGTCCTCGCCCGCCGCCTCCGTGGTGGTGCCGAGCACCCAGACGCCGCTGGTGTAGACGAGCCGCGCGCCGCCGCCGGCCAGCGCCTCGATCGCCGCGACGTCCACCGCCTCGTCTCCGACGGGGTTGGCGGCGTGCACGACGACGTCGATGTCCGGCGTCACCGCCGCGCGGAGCGTCTCGGGCTCGTGGATGTCGCCGTGGCGCACCTCGCCGGGTACGGCGGCGTCGCGCGCCTTCGGACGGACGAGCGCGACGACCTCATGGCCGTGTTCGGCGAGGCGCTCCGCCAGCACCGATCCGATGTACCCCGTCGCGCCGAGCAGCAGGACCTTCATTCTCTTCCACCTCGAACATTTCGATGCTTTACTGTTCGACGTAGACGGTAGCGCATGCCCCGTCCATATTTCAACGTCGAAGCTTCGGTTACGATGGCCGGTGGAGGAGGAGCGGCGGAGGACCCAGGCCGCGCGCGCTATGAACGACACCCTCGTGGACGACACCACCTGCACCGGCGAAGACACCACCGGCGAAGACACGTGCACCGGCGCCACCGGCAACGACGCCGTCGACCAGATCCTCAGCCAGTGGGCCCGGGTGCGCCCGGACGTGGACTGTACGGCGATGGGGGTGGCCGGGCGGATCTCCCGCGCGTCCCGGCTGCTGGAGAAGGGCATCAAGGAGTACTTCTCCGAACATGACCTGGAACCGTGGGAGTTCGACGTGCTCGCGACTCTCTTCCGGTCCAATCCCGATCACCGGCTCTGCATGAGCGACCTCGCCACCGCCGCGATGGTCAGTTCGGCGGCGCTCACCAACCGGGTGGACCGCCTGGTCGCCAAGGAACTGGTGCGCCGGGAGGTCTCACCGTCCAACCGCCGCATGGTCCTGATCACCCTCACCGAGGAGGGCCGGACGGTGGTCGACGCCCTGCTGGCGGGTCACGTGGCCAACGAGGAGCGGCTGCTGGCCGGCCTCACCGACGAGGACCGGTCCCAGCTGTCCGGGCTGCTCTGCAAGCTGCTCGCCTCGCTCGGCGACGTCCGCCCCTGCTGACCGGGCACGACCCGCGCGCCTTGCCGTTCCGCCGGCTCCGGCCGTCCCGGCGCCGCCCCCGCCGTCGTCCGCTCCGGCGGTCGTCCACAGGGCGACGTCCGCGGCCGACGTACGCGCCGGGCAGGCGGTAGCGTCGCGGGCGTGGACCTGGACGCCTTCCGCATGCTGCTCACGCCCGCCGGGCGCGGGGCCCTGGACGAGGCCGTGACGATACTCGCCGGCGGCGCCGATCCGGTGGCCGCCGCGAGCGCGCTGCGCCGCGGTCATCCGGCCGACCTGGCGGCGGCGGCGCTCACCCAGGCGTCGCTGCGGCGGCGGGCCGAGGCCAAGTTCGGCCCCGACGCCGCCGTCATGTACTTCACCCCGCACGGGCTGGAGCAGGCCACACGCCCCGAGGTCGCCGCACACCGCGCCGCCCGGATCCGGGCCACCGGCGGTCCGGCGGGCGGCCCCGCCGTGCTCGACGTCTGCTGCGGGATCGGCGGCGATCTCCTCGCACTGGCGCGGGCGGGCTGCGCCGTGGACGCCGTGGACCTCGACCCGCTGACCGTGGAGGTCGCCCGCGCCAACGCGGCGGCGCTCGGCCTGTCCTCCCTGGCCGATGTCCGTACGGGCGACGCCGCGCTGGCCGACCCCGGCGGCTACGGCCTGCTGTTCGCCGATCCCGCCAGGCGTGGGGCGCGGGGACGGACCTTCGACCCGATGGCGTACTCCCCCACCTGGCCGGTCGTGCTCGACCTGGTGGCCCGTGCCCCGGCGGCCTGTCTGAAGGTGGCCCCCGGCATCCCGTACGAGTTCATCCCGGAGGGCGCCGAGGCCGAGTGGGTGTCGTATCGCGGCGAGGTGAAAGAGGCGGCGATCTGGACCGGGATGGGGACGGGCGGCCGGCGCGCCACCCTGCTGCCGTCCGGAGCCACGCTCACGGCCTCCGGCGCCGAGGCGGAGACCGGGCCGGTGAGCCGCTACCTCTACGAGCCCGACGGCGCCGCGGTGCGGGCCCACCTGGTCGCCGAGGTCGCCGCCCTCGTGTCCGGCCGCCTCGTCGATCCGCAGATCGCCTACATCACGAGCGATCGTCTCGTACGCACGGAGTGGACGTCCTGCTACGAGGTGACGGACGTCATGCCGTTCTCGCTCAAACGGCTGCGAGCGGCGTTGCGCGAACGGCGCGTCGGCGTGGTCACGATCAAGAAACGCGGGTCCGCCGTCGACGTGGAACGGCTGCGCAAGGATTTGCGGCTTTCCGGCGACAATTCCCTGGTGATTGTCCTGACTCGCATCGGAGAGCGGCCGTTCGCCCTGCTTTGCCAGCCCGTGACCAGCGACGACGCGTGAAACCGGAGTAATTCACCGGCAACTGGCGCCTTTCTCATTCCACCCCTGATGACCGCGGGTCAGGGCCTAAAGTTGGCCGTCGGGCGTGCCGCCTGTTCGTTCATCCTGCGCGAGACCGGGCCGAACCGACGTTTCGGCGAGTGAAGGAGCATTCTCGGTGGAGCATTCCAGCCACAACCTCCTCCAGGCGGGCAGCCAGACCGCCATCTCCGACCGGATGCGCGAACTGCTCGCCCGTGCGGCGCAGGACCACGTCTACGAGCAGCGGACGCAGGGCGCCGTGCTCGACGAGATCCGCCAGCGGCTGGAGGGCATGGAGTGGCTCCTCCGCGAGGTGCGCGAGCGCGAGCTGGGCGGCCTCGGCGCGGCCCTCGAGGCGATCACCCAGCGGCTCGACGACATGAACGCCAGACCGCCCGCCTGGGCCGAGGGACTGGCCCAGCACGTGGAACTGCTGCGCGACCACGTGGACGAGGCCGGCGGGCGGACCCAGGGCCTCGCCGACCGCATGACCGACTTCGCACACCGGCTCGGCAAGTTCCAGGGGAGCATGGAGGCCGCCGCCGGGCGTTTCACCCGGCTCGACAAGGCCATCGCCGCGCTCACCGAGCGCACCGAGCGCCTGGAGGCCGTGGTCGTCGAACGGCTCGACTCGGTCGGCGGCCGGGTCGAGGCGGTGCGGAGCGGCGTCGAGACGGTCGGCGAGCGTGTCGGGAGCCTGCCCGCCGATCTCGGCATCGGAGAGCTCCGCGGCACGGTGGCCGGTCTCGGTCACACCGTCGAGGGCATGGACGCCACGGTGACCGCGCTCGGCGCCGCCGTGGACGGCACGAACTCCACCGTGGCGGGGCTGGGCGCCGCCGTGGACGGCATGAACGCGACGGTCGCCGGGCTGAGCGCCGGCGTCGGGGACGTCGCCGCCGGCGTGGACGAGATGAGCACCACCATCGCGGGCATGAACGCCGATCTCACGCTGACGGCGGGGGCCGTGGCGCCCCTCGCCGAGGCGGTGCGCGGCAGGCCGGATCGTGAGCAGATCGCCGAGACCGTCTCGGACGCGGTCACCCGCGCCATGGAACCGGCCAGGGGCGACGTGGCCCGGCGTCTCGCCGCGCTGGAGGAGACCATGCTGGCGCTCGCCGAGGTCCTCCTGCGTCCCGCCCGCGGCCACACCGACTGAGCACCGGCTCCCCCGGGGCGCCGCGGGCTTGCGCGATCAGACGTTGACGACGGTGATCGGGAGCGACGAGTCGGCCGGTATCTGCAGGGTGGAGGGTGTGACGCCCGCCGACACCAGGTCGGCGCCGAGCGCCGCCACCATCGCGCCGTTGTCGGTGCACAGACCGGGCCGCGGCACCCGCAGGCGCACCCCGGCGGCGTCGCAACGCTCCTGGGCCAGCGCCCGCAGCCGGGAGTTGGCGGCCACGCCGCCCCCGATCAGCAGGTCCTTCACGTCGTAGCGGGCGCACGCCTGCAGGGCCTTGCGGGTGAGCACGTCCACGACCGCCTCCTGGAACGACGCGGCGACGTCGGCCACGGGCACCGGCTCGCCCGCCGCCTCGCGGGCCTCCACCCACCGCGCCACGGCCGTCTTCAGGCCGGAGAAGGAGAAGTCCAGGGTTCCGTCGTCGTACTTGCCGCGGGGGAACGCCACCGCCGTGCCCGATCCCTCGCGGGCGGCCCTGTCGATGTACGGCCCGCCCGGGAACGGCAGGCCGAGCACCCGGGCCACCTTGTCGAACGCCTCCCCGGCCGCGTCGTCCACGGTGGACCCGAGCGAGATCACGTCCTGCGCCACGTCGGGCACCAGGAGCAGCGAGGAGTGCCCGCCCGAGACCAGCAGCGCGATCGAGGGCTTGGGCAGCGGGCCGTGCTCCAGCTGGTCCACGGCGACGTGCGCGGCGAGGTGGTTGACCCCGTAGAGCGGGACGCCGAGCCCCAGCGCGTACGCCTTGGCGGCGGCCACGCCGACGAGCAGCGCCCCCGCGAGGCCCGGGCCCGCGGTGACCGCGACCGCGTCGATGTCGGAGAACCGCAGCCCCGCGGCGGCCAGCGCGCTCTCGACCGTGGGCGTCATCGCCTCGAGATGGGCCCGCGAGGCCACCTCCGGCACCACGCCGCCGAAGCGGGCGTGCTCGTCCATGCTGGAGGCGATGGTGTTGGCCAGCAGCGTGTGCCCCCGGACGATGCCCACGCCCGTCTCGTCGCAGGACGTCTCGATCCCCAGCACGATCGGCTCGTCATGCCCGCTCATGCTCGCCCCTCATCTCTCGTGTTTCCCGCTTCGCCCATCGGAGCGTCAACCGCTGTCTTCCCTCGTCACCGCTTTGGTCGCTTCGCTCCCGCACGGCTCCTCAGTCCGGACACCGGCGCACTCCTCCGGCTCGCTCAGTTGCTCTCGGGTTGTGGCCCGAGGTCCTTCACCATCGTGATGGCGTCGGTCCCGTCGTCGTAGTAGCGCCGTCGCAGGCCCAGGCGCCGGAAGCCGAACCGCTCGTACATCGCCTGCGCGGGCGGGTTGTCGGCGCGCACCTCCAGGAACACCGAGGCCATGCCGCGCCGTACGGCCTCGGCGAGCAGCGCGTCCATCAGCGCGGTCCCGATGCCGGCGCGCCGGTGGCCGGCGAGGACGGCGATCGTCTGGACGTCGGCCTGGTCGCCCGCCGCCGCCAGCCCCGCGTACCCCACGACGCGGTCGCCCACCTCGGCGACGACGTAGTGGCGGGTGCGCGGCTGGTCGGCCAGCTCGCCGCGCATCATGGCCTCGCTCCAGGCGTCCGCGGGGAACGTGGTCCGCTCGATCTCCATCACGGCGGGCACGTCCTCATGGGTCATCTGGCGCAGGACGGCCTCGGCCTGTCTCACGGGGTGTCCCCGCGGCGGGTCACGCCGTCACCCGCTTCGGCGCCCCGGGCACCTGCGCGTCGGGACGCCGCAGGTAGATGGGCCGCGGCGGGCCGAGCACGGCCAGCTCCCGCGCCTTCTCGACCGAGTCCACGCGTCCCTCGGGCACCCGGGCGATCTCCGCCGCCTCCTCCTCGCTCAGCGTCGCGAGGTGCTCGGCCGCCAGGGCGGCGAGCGCTCCGGCCGAGGGATGCTCGGGACCGCGCACCCGGCCGGGGCCGATGACGTCGGCGTACATGGCGCCGCCGGCGCCGATCACGGGCAGCTCCGCGGGCAGGTCGTGCGGCCGGTCCACGCGCGGCCCGTCGAGCCGCGTGCGCGGGTCGCCGTACCGCGCCCAGAAGACTTCCTTGCGGCGCGCGTCGGTCGCGACGAGGAACGGCCCGCTCTCCCGCGCGGCGTAGGCGAGGGCGTCGAGCGTGCACACCCCGAACGCCGGCACACCGGCGGTCAGGGCCAGCGCGGTCGCGGTCATCAGGCCGACCCGCAAACCGGTGTACGGCCCGGGGCCGGTCCCCGCGACGATGGCGGTGACGTCCTTGAGCGTCACACCGGACTCGCGCAGGACATGCTCGACGGCGGGCGCCAGAAGCTCCCCGTGCCGCCGCGCGTCGATCGTCGTCGTCTCTGCCACCACACGCTCGCCGTCGTGCAGCGCGGCGGTGACGGCGGGAGTGGCGGTGTCGAAGGCCAAGACAAGCACGAAGGTCAAGCGTAGTCGCTGTGCGGAGGCGGACGACCACACCCGGGCCATTCCGCTGCTCCTTCCGGCCCCGATGTCAGGCGTCGCGGATCAGGGAGGCGTAGACGATGACGTTGTCGCGGTACTCGTGCCGGGACCAGTCGAAGTCGCCGCCGCAGGTGATCAGGCGCAGGCCGTCCTCGGTGTAGACGCGCTCGGCCGGGAAGTCGTCCTTCGGCACGCGCTCCACGGAGTCGACCCGGTAGGAGGCGGTCTTGCCGTCGCTGCGCACCACCTTCACGACCGCGCCCTCGCGCAGGTCGCGCAGCCGGTAGAACACGGCGGGGGCGGTCTTGGTGTCCACGTGGCCGATGATCACGGAGGCGCCGGGGTCGCCCGGCACGGCGCTGCCCGTGTACCAGCCCGCGGTGGACGGCTTGTCGAACGGCGGCAGTTCGACGTCGCCCTCGCCGGACAGGCCGAGCTTCATCAGGGGTGCCTTGAGACGCAGCGCCGGGATGTCGATGCGCTTGGGGACGACGGAGGACCTGGCGGCGGGCCGGTCCGTCCCCCCCTTGCCGCCGGCGACCGCGGCGAACACGAGCCCGGTGACCACCCCGGCGATGATCACCCCCCGGGTGGACAGCGCCAAGGTCAGGCTCCGGAGCGCCTGCGGGCCACGCCGATGCCGACGCCGAGCACGGCCAGGAGCACGACGACGGTGACGCCGGTCGGCAGGCCTGAGTCGTCCGTGGGGCCCCCGGCCGCCGTGCCGCCGCCGCCCGCGTGCGGCGCCCGGGTGGGAATCCTCGTGTGGTCCTCGGTGCGGTCCGGCTCCGGCGCGACGACCCTGAACGACGCGCTGCCGACGTCGTTGGTGGCCTCGCAACGCACCTGCACGCGGTAGCCGCCCGCCTTGGCTCCGGCCCTGATGGTCGCGCTGCCGCGCACCATCGGCACGGCCGCGGCACCGGGGGTGGCCGACGGCGGCGCCGGGGCCACCAGCGTCACGAGCCCGGTGAAGGCGTCGGAGCGGGCGGTCGCCCGGTAGTCGGTGCCACCCTGGGGCAGCGGGCACCTGGCGGTGATGTGGATGCTCTTGGTCGACCCGCCGACGACGCGCTTGGGATCGACCTCCACCCGCACGTCCTGTCGCTTGACCGAGACGATCGGCGACGGCAGGGCCGGGGTCAGCGTCATCGTCGGGTCGGCGGAAACCGTCTCGGCCGACGCCGTGCAGCCCAGCGCGCCGAACAGTAAGGCTCCCGCGACGGCGACCTGCGTGATCCTGCTCAACGGCACACCTCTTCCACGCGGGTCCCTTACCCAGAAAATCCTTGCCGACTCATGGCCGAGGATCTTCCTTCGTCCGATGATCCACAGGTGTGCGGACAGGCGTCAAGGATGTGCGGCGGACCGGTCTGGATCGTGCACGGGCGACGCCCGACTTGTCCCCACAGGTCCTCATCCGCACGTCAGAGCCCAGATTGCGGCCTTTATGCGTGCTCGCGGAGGGCGTTTCAGGCGAGGGAGAGCTCGGACCAGCGCGAGCCCACGCCCGTCACCCGTACGCGGCGCTCCTCGCCCTCGGCGCCCCGCTCGACGTGGATCTCCAGGCGATCCTCCGACAGGCCCTCGACCAGGCCCTCGCCCCACTCGACCACGGTGACCGACTCCGCCAGCGAGGCGTCGAGGTCGAGGTCGTCCACCTCGAGCGTGCCACCCAGACGGTAGGCGTCGGCGTGCACGAGCGCGGGCCCGCCGGACAGGGACGGGTGGACCCGGGCGATCACGAACGTCGGGGACGTGATCGGCCCGCGCACCTTCAGACCCTCCGCGACGCCCTGCACCAGCGTCGTCTTCCCCGCGCCCAGCGGCCCGCTCAGCACGACCAGATCCCCGGGACCGAGCAGCGCGGCCAGCCGCGCGCCCAGTGCCCGCGTCTCCTCGGCGGTCGCGGCCCGGAACTCAGCCGTGGTCACGTGTTTCCCCTCTCGGCTCTCTTCAGCAGCTCGCGCAGCGCCTCGTTCACCGCGTCGGGCCGTTCGAGCTGCACGAGATGCGACGTCTCCGGCACGGTGGTGAGCTGCGCGGTCGGCGCGGCCGCCGCCATCGCCCTGCTGTGGTCAATCGGCGTCAGCCAGTCGCGCTCCCCGACGATTATCGCGGTGGGCACCTTGTTGAGCACGTCGAGCGCGGTGAGCTTGTCGTGCGACATCAGCGCCGGATAGAAGTCGGCGATCACCTCGGAGGGGGTGGCCCTGATCATCGACTCGACGAAGTCCACGACGGTCGGGCTGACGTTCTTGGAATCGCCGAACCCGAGGTGGCGCAGCGCCAGGAACGACAGGTCGGTGCCGGCCTGCCGGCCCCGGTCGACCAGCGCGCCGCTCCTGCGCATGACCGACACGGCGGGCGGCACCGCGAGGTTGACGAGCTTGGAGACCAGGGCGGGCAGGCCCAGGGTGAGCTCGGCGAGCTTGCCCGCCGAGGTCGCGATCAGCGACACGCCGCGGATCTTGTCCCCGAACAGCTCGGGCCGCCGCTCCGCCAGCGCCATGATCGTCATGCCGCCCATGGAGTGGCCCACGACCACGCACGGCCCGGGGACGAGCTTGTCGAGGACGAGCGCGAGGTCCTCGCCGAGGCGCTCGATGGTGCAGTCGCTCGCCGGGGCGCGGGCCGACAGGCCGTGGCAGCGCTGGTCCCACAGCACCAGCCGATAGGAGTCGCGCAGGTCGCGCCGCTGGTAGTGCCAGGAGTCCGAGGAGAGGCAGTAGCCGTGGCACAGCACGACCGTCAGCGGCGCGTCCTCCACACCGTCGATCTCGGCATGGATTTCCACGCCGTCCGAGGTCGTGAGCGTCACCGGGCGGCCACGTAGCTCGCCGAAGGGCTCACTCGCCTCCAGGTCCGGCCGCAGGCGGATGCGGCCGACGGCGTACCTCTTGGCGAGCGTGGCCGCGGCCACCCCCGCCGACGCCGCGCCGAAGACCGCTCCGGCGATCCCGACCTTGCGACGTGTGCCCATGCCTGCCCTCCTCGCAGCCGCGGCTCAGCGTTCGTCCAGGTGGACGCGAGGCACGCGGGATCCGATCCTCGTCACGATCTCATAGTTAATCGTGCCCAGGGAATCCGCCCAATCCTGACAGGTCGGCTCACCGTGGTCCCCGGGTCCGAAAAGGATCACCTCGTCCCCCGATTCCGCCGGATCGTCACCGAGGTCGATGACGAACTGGTCCATGCACACCCGGCCGGCGATCCGCCGCCGGCTCCCCGCCGCCAGCACCTCAGCCTGGTTGGTCGCGTTTCGCGCGATGCCGTCCGCATACCCGAGAGGGACGAGGCCAAGCGTGGTCTCCCGCTCGGTGACGTACAGGTGCCCGTACGACACACCGGAGCCGGGGGGGACCCGCTTGACGTGCGCGAGCCGGGCCGTCAGCGTCATGGCGGGGCGCAGCCCGAAGTCGCCGAGCTCGGGGACCGGGCTCAAACCGTAGACCGCGATGCCCGGGCGCACCATGTCGTACCTCGCCTGCGGCAGCGTGAGGGCGGCGGCGGAGTTGGCGATGTGGCGGGCCGCGTCGTCCGGCACACCGGCCTTGCCGGCGACGGCGACCGCCTCCTCGAACGTCGCGAGCTGGCGCGCGATGGACGGATGGCCCGGGATGTCGGCGCACGCGAGGTGCGACCACAGGCCGGCGATCTCGATCGCCCCGGTCGCCCGCGCGGCGAGCGCGTGCTCGACCAGCGACGGCCAGTCGGCGACGGTGGCGCCGCCCCGGGAGTTGCCGGTGTCGGCCTTCAGGTGCACCCGGGCCGTACGACCGGTGCGCCGGGCGGCCGCGACGATGTCGTCGACGACCCACGTCGCGCCGGCGGACAGTTCGACGTCCGCGAGCAACGCGGCGTCCAGCGGCTCTCCCGGCGTGATGAGCCACGACAGGATCGGCGCGGTGACACCCGCCTCGCGCAGCGCAAGCGCCTCGCGGACGAAGGCCGTGCCGAGACGGGTCGCGCCCGCCTCCAGGCATGCCTGCGCCACGGGCAGCGCGCCGTGACCGTACGCGTCGGCCTTGACGACCGCCATGAGATCGGCGCCGGAGGCCTGCTCGGCGAGCAGCCGGACGTTGTGCCGGATGGCGGACAGGTCCACGCGTGCCTCGGCCGGGGTGGCGGAGTGCACCGTCGAGAAGCTCATTTTCCCAGTGTGTCAGGTGGACCCGGGTGGATGCGCCCATCCTGACGCCGCACGTCAGAGCATACGAAGGGCCTCGGGGAGCGTCTGGGCGACGTCGAGGGCGGCGATCGGCGCCTGCCCGCCTCCCGTGGCGCCGCCCCCGGCGGCGATCCGCGCCGCCAGCCCGTGGACGTACGCCGCGCACGAGGCCGCGTCGTAGCCCGTCATCCCGGCGGCGAGCAGGGCGCCGGCGATGCCCGACAGGACGTCGCCGGTGCCGCCCGTGGCCAGCCAGGGCGTCCCCGTCGTGTTGACCCGCACCGGCCGGTGTTCCTCGGCGACGAGCGTGGTCGAGCCCTTGAGCAGCACCGTCGCGCCCAGTTCCGCGGCGGCCCGCCGTACGTGTTCGAGCCGCCCGGCCTCGACGCGCTCGCGCGGCACGCCGAGCAGCCGCGACAGCTCCCCCGCGTGCGGCGTGAGCACGGTGGGGGCGGCCCGGCGCAGCAGCGTGCGGTCCTTGGCGAGGAGCGTCAGCCCGTCGGCGTCCACCAGCACCGGCACGCCGGTGGACAGCACGGCTCGGGCCACCGCGTGCGCCTCCGGGCCGGTCCCGAGGCCGGGGCCGAGCACCCACGCCTGCACGCGCCCGACCTCGTCCAGCGAGCTCTTCAGCACCAGCGACGGGTCGAGCACGGTCGTGACGGCCTCCGGCCACCGGGCCCTGACCAGCCGAACCGGCTCCGCCGAACTCGCGAAGCGCACCAACCCCGCGCCGGCGCGCACCGCGCCGCCGACCGAGAGCACGGCGGCCCCGGTGTACCTGTCGCTGCCCGCGGCGATCCCCACCACGCCCCGCCGGTACTTGTCGCTCTCCGCGCCGGGGCGGGGCAGCATGTCGGCCACGTCGTCGCCGGTCAGCGCGGCCACCTCGGGATCCGGCAGGAAGGGCCCGAGGCCGATGTCCACCAGCTCGACCGCGCCCGCGTGCGCGGCTCCCGGGTCGACGAGCAGACCGGCCTTGTACGCGCCGAACGTCACCGTCATGTGCGCGCGGACGGCCGCTCCGTCGACCCGTCCGCTGCTCGCGTCCACCCCGCTGGGCACGTCGACCGCGACGACCAGGCCGGCGGCCCCGGCGGTCAGCTCCGCGAGCGTCCCGTACGGCTCCCGCAGCGCCCCGCCGCCCCCGATGCCGACGAGGCCGTCCATCACGAGGTCGGCGCCGGCGAGCAGCTCGCGCGCCCGCGCGGTGTCGTACGGGTGCGCCCGGCCGCCCGCCTCCCGCAGCGCGGCCAGACCGCCCTGATGGGCGCGCGAACCGGCGAGGACGGCCTCCACCCGCGCTCCCCTGCGCGCCAGCCGGGCGCCGGCGTACAGGGCGTCCCCGCCGTTGTCGCCGCCGCCGACGAGCAGCGCCACGCGGGAGCCGTACACCCGGCCGCGGGAGCCGGCGAGCAGGTGCGCGCAGACCGCGGCGAGTCCGGCGGCGGCCCTGTCCATCAGCGTCCCCTCGGGGAGCCTCGCCATGAGCGCGTGCTCGGCGGCGCGGATCTGTTCGGAGGTGTAGGCGGTCCGCATGGGTCCGACGGTAGCCTGCCGCGACGGCGAAGGCGATCACCGCACGCCCACGGCGGCGGGCACGAACGGCGCCGTTTCCACGGGATCGGGCCGTGCCGCTCGGGATCGGCTCGGGACTCGGCTCAGGACCCTGCTCAGGACTCGGCGACGACGTAGGCGACCGCCACCCCGCCGTCGTGGGACAGGGAGACGTGCCACCTGCGTACGCCGAGGTCGCGGGCCACCTCGGCCGCCCGGCCCGTGATCCTCAGCTCGGGACGGCCGCGCCCGCCGAGCACGACCTCCGCGTCGAGGTGCCGCAGCCCCGGCGGGACCCCGAGGGCCTTGGCCACGGCTTCCTTGGCGGCGAAGCGTGCGGCCAGCGACTCCAGCGCCAGCGCGGCCTCGGCCTCGGTGAACAGGCGGCGCCGCAGGCCGGGGGTGCGCTCCAGCGCCGCGCCCAGGCGCGCCACCTCGACCACGTCCACCCCGATGCCCACGATCACACCGCCAGCGTACGGGCCTTTAACCCTTCCCCGTCGCGCGCCGAAGTAATCCATCGATTTTTGTCCACAGCCTGTGCACACCCCGCGTGGGGCCGCCGGGAAGCCATGGCTACGCTTGCCGTCGTGGCAGATGGGGACGCGTACGTCGAGCTGAGCCGCGAGCAGTGGGCTGACCTGCGCAAGAACACACCGCTCACGCTCACCGAGGCGGAGTTGGTGGAGCTTCGCGGCGTCCATGACCCGATCGACCTGTCCGAGGTGACCGACATCTATCTGCCGCTCACCCGGCTGCTGAACCTGCACTTCACGGGTTCGCGGCAGCGCGGCGCGGCCGTCGGCGCGTTCCTCGGCGAGCAGGACGCGCCCCCGCCGTACGTGCTGGGCATCGCGGGCAGCGTCGCGGTCGGCAAGTCGACCACGGCGCGGCTGCTGCACACGCTGCTCGCCCGCTGGCCTGAGCACCCACGGGTCGATCTGATCACCACCGACAGCTTCCTGTATCCCAACAAGGTCCTCGAAGAGCGCGGGATCATGCACCGCAAGGGCTTCCCGGAGAGCTACGACCGGCGGGCGCTGGTGAGCTTCGTGGCCGACGTGAAGGCGGGCCGCCCCTCGGTGGAGGCGCCGGTCTACAGCCATCTGGAGTACGACATCGTGCCGGGCGCGGCGCAGACGGTGGACCGGCCGGACATCCTCATCGTCGAGGGGCTCAACGTCCTGCAGCCCGCGCCGCCGGACGCCCTGGCGGTCTACGACTACTTCGACTTCTCCATCTACGTGGACGCGCGCATGGAGGACATCCGCACCTGGTACGTGGAGCGCTTCCACAAGCTGCGCCGTACGGCCTTCTCCGACCCGAAGTCCTACTTCCGGCACATCGCGGAGCTGTCGCACGAGGAGGCGACCGCGTTCGCCGAGGACGTCTGGCGGGACGTCAACGAGCGCAACCTGGTGGAGAACATCGCCCCCACCCGCCACCGGGCCGGCCTGATCCTCCACAAGGGCTCCGGCCACTCCGTCCGGGGGGTACGGCTGCGCCGAACCTAGGATGCAGCCGTGCTGCATCTGCGGGTCATCGCCCCGTTCCAGCGGACCGGCCAGGTCGTCGAGGTCTTCGACCGCACGCCGGGCGTCACCAACGTCGTGCTCCTCCGCGGGGCGGCGAGGCGGCCGGAGGGCGACGTCGTGCTCGCCGACGTCGCCAGGGAGGCCGCCGACGCGGTCATCGACGAGCTCAAGGCGCTCGGCCTGGAACGGGACGGCTCGATCACGGCCGAGGACATCGAGCTGTCCATCTCCCGAGGCGCCGCCGAGGCGGAGGAGCAGGCCCCCGGAGAGGGCGACGACGCCGTGGTGTGGGACCAATTCGAGCAGCGGGTGGCCCTCGACAGCCGCATCACCTGGGCGTTCCTGGCGTTCCTCGTCATCGCCACGCAGATCGCCGCGATCGGCGTGCTGATCCCGTCGCAGATCCTGATCGTCGGCGCGATGGTCCTCGGGCCGGAGTTCGGCGCGGTGGCCGCCGTCTCCTTCGGCCTGCTGCGCCGCCGGTGGCGACTCGTCGGGACGGCCTCCCGCGCGCTCGCGACCGGCTTCGCGTCCGCGGTCGCCGTCACCCTGGCCTGCGCCCTCGTCGCGCGCGGCCTCGGCTGGATCTCCCCCGACACCCTGCGGCACCACGACGAGGTGCGCTTCATCGTGACGCCCGACCGGTGGTCGTTCATCGTGGCGCTGCTCGCCGGCGCCGCGGGCGTGCTGTCGATCACGGCGGGCAAGTCCTCCGCGCTGGTGGGCGTCTTCATCTCCGTCACGACCGTCCCGGCGGCCGGCTACATGGCCGTTGCCCTGGCGCTCTCACGCTGGGACGAGGTCGGCGGCTCGGCGCTGCAGCTCCTCGTCAACATCACGGGCATGGTCGTCGCCGGCGCGCTGACGCTGTTCCTCCAGCGCTCCCTGTGGAACCGGTACGCCGGAGGTGGGGGACGGACGTGACAGGCATACCTGAGACGTAGACGGGTTCCTCCATCAGGCGGAGGTCCGGCGCTCGCCTGCCCAGTAGGGTCGGATCATGACTGCGAGCGCGACCCCATGCTTCGCGACCGAGGGGCTGACCAAGCGCTTCCCCCGCGTCACGGCGCTCGACGACCTCACGGTCGCGGGCGGCACCGGCGTGACCGGCCTGGTGGGCGCCAACGGCGCGGGCAAGTCGACGCTGATCAAGATTCTGCTCGGCCTGCTCTCCCCGAACTCGGGGAGTGCCTCGGTGCTCGGCCTCGACACGGCCACGCAGGGCTTCGAGATCCGGCGGGCCGTCGGCTACATGCCCGAACACGACTGCCTGCCCCCGGACATGTCCGCCACCGAGTTCGTGGTGCACATGGCCCAGATGTCCGGGCTGCCGCGCACGGCCGCCCGTGAGCGTGCCGCCGACACCCTGCGCCACGTCGGGCTGGACGAGGAGCGCTACCGCCCGATGGGCAGCTACTCCACGGGCATGCGGCAGCGGGTCAAACTCGCCCAAGCCCTCGTCCACGACCCGAAGCTGGTCTTCCTGGACGAACCCACCAACGGGCTCGATCCGCAGGGCCGCGACGAGATGCTCGCGCTGATCCGGCGCATCGGCACCGAGTTCGGCATCAACGTGCTGGTCACCTCCCACCTTCTCGGCGAGCTGGAGCGGGTGTGCGACCACGTCATCGTCATCGACGGCGGGCGGCTGCTGCGCTCGTCGGCGATCCGGGAGTTCACCCGGGCCGAGCAGACCATCGCGGTGGAGGTCGAGGAGGGGCAGCAGCGGCTGGCCGAACGCCTCACCGCCGGCGGCGAGACGGTCGCGGCGCAGGGCAGGCTGCTGACGGTCCAGGTGGCCGCGGACGACCCCGGCCGCACCTACGACGCCGTACGCGACGCCGTCTGCGACCTCGGCCTCAGCCTCCTGCGGCTGGAACAGCGCCGGGGCCGCATCGAGGACGTCTTCAAGGAGCCGGTGGCATGACGACAGAGCCGACCGCGGTCATCCACGACATCGGATACCGCCACTACGACGGCGTACGGCTGGGGCGCGGCCGGGCGACGCTCGCCCTCGGCGTGCAGAGCCTGCGCGGCGTGTTCGGGCTCGGCCGCACGACCCGCGCCAAGATCATGCCGCTGCTGCTGGTCGCGATCATGCTGATGCCGACGGTCGTGTCGATCGGCGTGATGGCGCTCGCCAAGCAGTACGTCATGCCCTATCCGGGATACGCGATCTTCATGCAGGCGGTGATCGCGGTCTTCCTCGCCGCGCAGTCGCCGTACCTGGTCGCGCCGGATCTGCGCTTCCGCGTGCTGCCGCTGTACCTGTCCCGCCCGCTGACCGTCACCGACTACGTCCTGGCGAAGCTGACCGCGCTGGCGATCGCGCTGTTCGGCCTGCTGGCCGTGCCGCTCACCATCCAGTTCGTCGGCGAACTGCTGGTGGACCTGCCCGGACCGCCGCACACCGGCGACTACCTGGGCGCGCTGGGCGGCGCCGTGCTCTTCGCGCTGCTGCTGTCCACCGTGAGCATCGCCCTGGCGTCGTTCACCCCGCGCCGCGGGCTCGGCGTCGCGGTGGTGATCGCGTTCTTCATGTTCACCGCAGCCGTCTCCACCACCTTCTTCGCCGTGCTGTCGGTGTCCGGCCGCGACTCCGTCGCGCCGTGGGCGCTGCTCCTCAACCCGTTCTTCCTCGTCGACAGCGTCCAGTCGGCGCTGTTCGGCACCGCACCGGCCACCGGCGAGGGCTATCCGTCGGGCATCGCGTCGTGCGCGATCCTGCTGGCCGTGATCGCCCTGGCCGTGACGGGCGTACTCCTCCGTTACCGGAAGGCGGCGTCGTGACCACCACAAGCTCTCCCGTGGCCACCCGGCAGGGCGTACTCGAACTCGCCCAGGTGTCCCGCTGGTACGGCAACGTCGTCGCGGTCAACGACGTCACGATGACGATCGGGCCCGGCGTCACCGGCCTGCTCGGGCCGAACGGCGCGGGTAAGTCGACGTTGCTGCACATGATGGCCGGGTTCCTCGCGCCGTCCAGCGGCACGGCGACCCTCGACGGCCGGCAGATCTGGCACAACCACGAGATCTACCGGCAGATCGGCCTGGTCCCCGAGAAGGAGGCCGTGTACGGCTTCCTCACCGGATGGCAGTTCGTGCTCTCGTCCGCCCGGCTGCACGGTCTGCCCTCGCCCGCCGACGCGGCCCGCAGGGCCCTCGACCTGGTGGAGATGACGGACGCCTCCGGCCGTCGCATCGAGACGTACTCGAAGGGCATGCGGCAGCGTGTGAAGGTCGCCGCCGCCCTCGTCCACGACCCCCAGGTGCTGCTCCTGGACGAGCCGTTCAACGGCATGGACCCCCGGCAGCGGCTCCACCTCATGGACCTCGTCCGCCGCATGGGCGAGGACGGCCGGACCATCCTGTTCAGCTCGCACATCCTCGAAGAGGTCGAGCGGGTGGCCCACCACATCGAGGTCCTGGTCGCCGGGCGGCACGCGGCGTCCGGGGACTACCGCGAGATCCGGCGGCGCATGGCCGACCGGCCGCACCTGTTCCGGGTCAGGTCGAGCGACGACCGGCGCCTGGCCGCCGCCCTCATCTCCGACCCCGCCTCCAGTGCGGTCACCCTGGCCGAGCAGGGCGTCGAGGTGCAGGTGACCGACCATGCGCGCTTCACCGCGCTCCTGCCCCGGATCGCGCGCGACCTCGGCGTGCGTCTGTGGCAGGTCTCCCCCACCGACGAGGACCTGGAAAGCGTCTTCTCCTATCTGATCTCCGGAGGCGCGCGATGAACACGGTGGTGGCGGACATCACCTACCGGGCCATGCTCGGACGCAAGCGGATCTGGCTGCTGATCCTGCTGCCGGTCGCGCTGGTCGCGCTCGCCGCGCTGCTGAGACTGATCAATGGCCACGACGAGCAGACCGCCGTGACCCTGATGAAGAGCTTCGCGATCGGCACGATGCTGCCGCTCCTCGGGCTGATCGCCGGGACGGGCGTGATCGCCCCGGAGATCGAGGACGGCACGATCATCCACCTGCTGTCCAAGCCGATCTCCCGGCCGGTGATCGCGGTGACGAAGTTCGTGGTCGCCGCCTCCCTCGTCGCGGTGTTCGCGGCCGTCTCGACCTTCGCCGCCGCCTATCTCCTGACCGGCTCGGAGTCGGGCGTCGCGACCGGCTTCACCCTCGGGGCGCTGTTCGGCGGCATCGCGTACGCCGCGGTGTTCCTGCTGCTGGGTGTGCTCACCCGCCACGCGGTCGCGGTCGGCGTCATCTACGCCCTCCTGTGGGAGGGCGTGGTCGGCGGCTACGTGCCCGGCGCGCGGAAGTTCTCCATCCAGCAGTGGGCCCAGTCGCTCGCCGACCAGATCTCCTCCTCGCCGTTCTTCTCCAGCGAGGTCACACTCGGCTTCGCCGTACCGGCGGTGGTCCTCGTCACGGTCGGCGCCGTCGTCTGGACCGGCCAGCGCCTGCGCTCCCTGTCCCTCACCGGCGACGACTAGCTCCCGTTCGTGAAATCCGGGCGCAGCACTCGGGCGAGCCAGTCGGTGCGCGTCCGGCGAGCCGTGGCCGAGATCCGCGCCTGCGGATACAGGGCGTCGAATCCGTGGCAGCCGCCCGCCCAGACGTGCAGCTCCGCCTGGCCGCCGGCCGCCCAGATGCGGGTGGCGCAGTCGGCGTCCTCGTCGCGGAAGACCTCGGCGGAGCCGGTGTCGATGTAGGTGGCCGGCAGGCCCGACAGGTCGTCCGCCAGCGCGGGCGAGACGTACGGGGGCACCTCGTCGCCGGTGAGGTCGCCGAGGACGCAGCGCCATCCGAACCCGTTCATCTCGCGGGTCCAGACGCCGGGGCCGCCCGAGAACTGGCGGCTCGACGTGCTGGTGTTGCGGTGGTCGAGCATCGGGCAGATCAGCATCTGCGCGGCGATCGGCGGGGCGCCGCGGTCTCGGGCCAGCAACGTGACGCCGGCGGCGAGGCCGCCGCCCGCACTGGCGCCCGCGACGACGATCCTGGCGGGATCGATGCCCAGTTCGGCGCAGTGCTCGGCGATCCAGAGCAGGCCCTGGTAGCAGTCGTCGACCAGGGCGGTCCCGGTGGCCTCCGGTGCGAGCCGATACTCCACGGAGACCACGACCGCGCCGAACCGGTCGAGCCACTCAAGCGGGATGTCGATCTGCGAGAAGCGGTCGCCCATGACCATTCCGCCCCTGTGCATCCAGTAGACGCAGGGCGCGGCGACGGCGTCCGCGGGCTTGAAGATCGACATGGGGATGGGGGTGCCGTCCGCGGCGGGCACGATGACCTCGTGCCGGTCGACCTGCCGGTGTGCGAGGAGGGGCTCGACTGGTGTCGACGGGAGCCGGCGCAGTTGCGCGAGCACTTCCTGGTCGAGCTGGGACATGAGAGGCATGCCGGCCAGCAGCTCACGCAGTCCGGGGTCCAGGCCGGGGCGTGCCGGGGTCATGGTCACTGCCTTTCGTAGAGGGAGGGAGGGTCGCTGAGCGATCGGCGGGGTCAGAACGCGGCCTTGCCGCGCACCGGGACGTGGTCGGCGTACTCGGACTCCTTGGCCAGCAGTCCGCCGATCCGCGCCACGATGTCCTGGGCGGCCTCGCCGGCGAAGATCCGGTGGTGGTCCTCCTCGCTGGTCCAGCCCTCGATGACATGGACGACGTCGGGATCGGACGCGGAACGCGAGACCAGGTAGACGACGCAGTGCTCGCTCGCACCGGGGCTCCCCTCGTCCAGGCCGGTCAGCAGCACGTCGACCAGCCGGTCGCCCATTCCGGGCCTGGCGGTCAGGGTGGCGGCGAATCCGTAGTTGACGGTCATGGATTCCCAACGGCGCCGGGCAGTACCTGGTCGCCTCGGTCGGCCTGCCGGTCACCGGGCAGTTCACCCAGGCGGATCCCGAGCGGCCGGCGCTGGGCTTCGGTCTCGTCCTGGAACCGCCCGCCGTCGCCGAGTTGCTGCTGCGGGCCGCACCCGGGAGACACTCCCCCCACCGGTGGAGGCGCGGCGCCGGGGATCGTCGTCAGCGACGCTCCGGTTGCTCTGCTCGACGCGGTGGTCCGGCTACTGCGCCTGCTCGACGAGCCCCGCGACCGGGCCGTGCTGGCCCCGCTGGTCAAGCGCGAGATCCTGTGGCGCCTGATCACCGGCGAGCAGGGTGCGACGGTTCGCCAGCTCGGCCTCGCCGACAGCGGCCTCAGCCATGTCTCCCGGGCCGTGCGCTGGATCCGCGAGCACTACGCGCAGCCCTTCCGGGTCGAGGACCTGGCGCGGCTGTCCGGCATGAGCTGTCCGCCTTCTACCGCAACTTCCACGCGGTGACCGCGACGAGCCCCATCCGGTTCCAGAAGCAGATCCGGCTGCAGGAGGCCCGGCTGCTGCTCGCCACCCACCCGGGCGACGTCACCGGAGTCGGCCACCGCGTCGGCTATGACAACCCGTCACAGTTCAGCCGGGAGTACCGCCGCCAGTTCGGCGCACCTCCAAGCCAGGACGCCGCGCGCCTGCGCCGGAGCGTCCGCGACCCCGCAGACGTCCTTCCCTGAGCCTGGAGCGGAACACGGCGGCCGCCGGGGGGCGGCCGCCGTCATGAGGTGTGTCAGAAGGGGCAGGTGCTGCGGTACTCCTCGACGGCCAGGCTCCTGCCGGGGCCGGGGCACAGGAAGCGGTCGTAGCGGATGTCGTCGTCGACGAACCGCTTCATCCAGGCCACGGCGTACTTGCCGATGGTGGTGTTGGTCGTGTTCGGCGCGAAGTGGGTGGCGCCGTTCAGCTCCAGGTACGCCTTGTCGAGCGACGAGGGCAGGCTGGTGTAGAAGGGCACGGAGTGCGAGGCGACCGGCGCGACGGTGTCGGCCTCGGCGCCGATGATCAGCGTGGGCGTCCGGACGTCCGACCAGGTCTTGTCGAGGTTCCACGGGGTCAGCGGGACCGCGGCCCGCAGGGACGGCCGGTCGTCGACGGCCTCTAGCGTGCCGCCGCCGCCCATCGAGTGGCCCATGACGCCGAGCCTGGTCGCGTCCACCCGGCCGCGGACCGAGCTGCGCTGGGTCAGGTAGTCGAGCGCGGCCAGCAGTTGCCGGCCGCGGCTGTCGGGCTGGTCGAGCCGCGTCAGCGTGTCGATGTTGAACACCACGAAGCCGTGCGAGGCGAGCCGGGCGGCCAGCCAGGCGAGGCTGGACTTGTCGGCCGTGTAGCCGGGGGCGATGGCCACGCCGCCGAACGTCCCCTCGGACGTGGTGGTCGGGTAGTAGATGGTTCCGCCGCCGAAGCCGCTCACGGACAACGACGACACGTCGGTCTGCGCGGTCGCGTACGGCCCGCGCGACGCCTCGAGGAGCGCGTCCGTCGGGTCCGGGCCGTGTACGGCGGCGTGGGCGGCGGGAGCGGTGAGCAGACCGCCGGCCAGCGCGAGCAGCACGACGAGCGCCAGCGTCGTGACCATGGAGGACGTCCGGTGCGGGAATGGGGTTGGGGGGTGTGTCGGCACGTGGGTGCACTCCTTGGGGGGTAGGAGTGGGAACGGCACGCGGGCCGGTTCCCGCGAACGGTCTGACCTGCCGTCACTGTCGCGCCGTCAGGCCCGTGCGCGCATCGGTGAAATCACCGGTCCCCGCCGACCACGGGCCCCGACGCACCACTGGTCCAGAAGGCGCTCACCAGAAGCCGGTTCTGGAGGTCAGGGCCGGTAGCCGCTCTTGTCCGCCTCGGTGATCGTGCGCAGCACCCGGGCGGGGGAGCCGACGGCGATGACGCCGGAGGGGATCGGGCGGGTGACCACGCTGCCGGAACCGATGATCGAGTTGTCGCCGATCGTCACGCCCTGGTTGATGGTGACGTCGCCGCCGATCCAGACGTGATCTCCGATCGTCACCGGCTTGGCGTAGCAGGCGCCGGCCGCGCGTTCCGCGGCGTCGATGGCGTGGTTGCTGGTGTAGATGCCGACGCGGGGACCGAAGAGCACGTGGTGGCCGATGGTGATGCCCCCGCCGTCGAGCATGACGCAGTCGAAGTTGGCGTAGAAGTGGTCACCGATGCTGATGTTGAAACCGAACTCGCAGCGGAATGTCGGCTCGAAGTGGCAGTCCTGTCCGACCTGGCGCAGCAGGCGGCGCAGGATCGCCTCACGGTCGTGCTGCGGCTGCCCGAAACTGTTGTTGTATTCGGTGGTCAGCAGCACGGCGCGCCGGCGTGCCTCGATGAGTTCGTCGGTGAGGTCGTTGTACATCCGGCCCGAGAGAATATGCGCGCGCTGGGCGTCAAGCGTCACTGCGTGATCCTTGCTCATCGTCGGTAGGCCCTGGGACACCCGGTCCCGGGGGCGGGCGTTGGGAAGAACTGGATATCACGGGTTCCAACGGCCGGTTCACGACAGCAGGCGGGCCAGTTCGACCCGGGAGCGCACGCCGAGCCTGGCGAAGATGTTCCTCAGGTGGTGCTCCACCGTGCGCGGGCTGATGAACAGCCGGGCCGCCACCTCCCGGTTCGTCGCGCCCTCCGCCACCAGGGTGGCGATCTGGAACTGCTGAGCCGTGAGCAGCCGGCCGGCCTCCGAACGAGATCCCGTGGGCCGCACCGACTCCCCCGCCGCCCGCAGCTCCGCACGGGCGTGCGCGCTCCACAGGCGGGCGCCGTACCGTTCGAACGTCTCCAGCGCGCCGTGCAGGTGTTCACGGGCGGCGCCCGGGCGGCGCGACCGCCGGAGCATGCCGCCGTACAACAGCCTCGTGCGCGCGGTCTCGAACGCGCACGACCCCTGCCGGTGCAGTTCCAGCGCCTGGGCGAAACGCTCCCCGGCCTCGTCCGGGGGCGCCAGCAGCGCGTGGCATCGGGCCGCCAGCGCCAGCCGGTCGGGGTCGCGGGTGCTGTCCACCCAGCGTTCCAGCACGACCAGCGCGTCCCGCGCCTGCGCGACGTCCCCCGTCCGCACGGCGCTCTCGACGAGCAACGGCGTCGCCATCACCCGTACGACGAGGGGGTCTCCCGTGCGGGCCACCGCGCGCAGGCGGTTCACGGCGTCGGCGTGGCGGTTGGCCGCGACGTCCAGATGGGCCAGCGCGAGCGTGCCGAGCGCCTCGGCCACGCTGACGCCGTGGGCGGCGGCCAGTTCGACGGCGCGCGCCGCCCGCAGGGCGCACGTCTCCTCGTCGCCCTCGACGGCGGCGGTGAAGGCGAGCCAGGCCAGGTGCTGCGCGCCGCTGACGGCACGGCCCGTCTCCTGCGCCAGGCGCAGGCCGTCCATGGCGTTGGCCGCCACCGCGTCGTAACGGCCCATCCACTGCTGGGCCTGGATGAGGATCTCCAGCATCTGCGGCATGCGGGCGACCGCGCCGTGGGCACGCGCGAGCTCGACCGCCCGGGAGGTCAGGGTGAGCGCGGCGGCGCCGTTGCCGAGCAGGAGGTTCGCCACGCCGCCCCACACGAGCGCCGAGGGACTGCCGGCCGAGGGCGGCGCCATCACCCCGGTGGCGACGCGGCGCAGGAAGGCGGTCGCCTCCCGATGCCTGCCGCGGAACGTCGCGGCCATGCCCCCGAGATACTCCAGCGCCATGCGCGTGACGTGGTCGTCGTCGGGCCGCCGCAGCGTCTCGGCCCGCCGGGCGATCGTCAGGAACCGCCGGTTGTCCCCCGCCAGGTAACTCGCCTCACCCGCCCGGACCAGCGCGCGTACGGCCTGCTCGCGGTCCGTGCGCAGCAGCCGCTCCGCGGCGGCGAGCAGCGTGTCGCAGGCGCTGTCGGTCTTGCCCGCCCGCAGCTCCAGGCTGCCCCTGAGCAGCTCGGCCCGGCCGTGCACGTCGGCGCCGGCCGCGAGCGTGTCGATCCTGGACAGCAGCGACCTCGCCCGCTGCGGCTGACCCGCCTGCCAGGCGTGCTGGGCGGCGGCCGCCAGCCGTGCGGCCTTGGCCTCGCCGTGCCCGGTGAGCTCGGCCGCCCGTTCGAGGACGCGGAACGGTTCCGGGAAGGCCGCCGACGTCGCCTTCGGCGCCTCCGCCAGTGCCCGTACGAGCTCCTCGGCAAGCTCCCGCGCGGAACCGTCGAGGGCGGCGGCGCGGTGCCACGCCCGCCGCAGCCGCCGGCGCTCCCCACCGATGGCACCGCCGGAAACATCGCCGGAAGCATCGTCGAGAAGGCCCGCGAGCAGGCGGTGGGCGGCCCGCCGCCGGGCGAGGGACGCCTCGGCGTAGGCCACGTGGCGCAGGAGCGGGTCGGCGAGGTCGAAGCCGCCGTCCGGCCATTCGACCACGACGCCCGCGGCCTCCGCCGCCTCCAGGGCCGCCAGCCCGGACCGCGCGTCCGCCGCCCGCGTCAACGTGACCGCGTCGATGCCGGGATCGGCCGCGATCAGCAGGACGAGGTCGACGGTGTCGGCGGGCAGGCCGCGGAGCCGGTCGGCGTACGCCCGCCACAGGCGGCCGCCGCGCGGCGGCGTCTCGGGCGGCGGCGCCGCGCCCTTGCGGTGCGCGTCGGTCAGCGCGCCGGCGAGTTCCACCAGCGCGAGCGGGTTGCCCCGGGCCGCCCGGACCAGTGCCGTACGCAGGTCTCCCGGCAGGCCTTCGGGGACGAGATCGTCGAGCACCTGCCGCGACGCCCTCTCGTCGAGCGGGGCGAGCGGCAGCGGCGGCAGGTCACCGGGGGCGGCGCCGGGCTGCGCGGAGGACAGCAGCACGGCGACGGGGATCGTCCCCACCCGGCGGGCCACGAAGCAGATCGCCTCCCGGCTTGGGGCGTCGAGCCACTGGAGGTCGTCGGCGCACACCAGCACCGGGCGCCCGGCGGCCTGCAGGAGCCGCAGCAGCGCGGCCGGCAGCGCCAGGCCGCCCGCGGCCGCGCCGGTCCGCAGCGCCTCGGCGAGCACCCGCGTATCGGCCGCCGGCGTGTCCAGCCGGCCGGCGATCGGCCGGAGCAGCGCGTGCAGCCCGGCGTACGGCAGGTGGGTCTCACCTGCGACGCCCTGGGTGCGGAGCACGAGGAACCCCGGCTCGCCGGGGGTGCCGGTGGCCGCGTGCGCCGCGGCGAGGTCGAGCAGCGCGGTCTTTCCCGCACCCGGTCCGCCGAGGAGGAGCAGGCATCCGCCCGCACCGGTTCGGGCCCGGTCCGTCAGTGCCCGCAGCGCGTCCGATTCCCTTTCACGGCCTCTTAACGCATCCGACCGAACACCGGTCAAACAAGACATGCACCAGTGTTACGCCCACATTGCGCAATTGAGAAGGGCTTCCAATAAGGAACCCCGCCGGGCACGCGCCCGGCGGGGTCCTCAGGAGTCGTGACGCGTGCGGCGTCAGACGCAGACCGTGCGGACGACCTCCGCGAGGCGGTCCGCCACGGCCCTGGCCTGGTCGTGCGACTCGGCCTCGACCATGACCCGGATCATGGGCTCGGTTCCGCTCGGCCGGATCAGCACGCGGCCGGTCTCCCCGAGCTCCGCCTCGGCCTCGGCCACCGCCGCCCGCAGTGCGGGCGCGGACGCCTTCGACTTCGCCACGTCCCGGACGTTGACGAGCACCTGCGGCAGCTTCGTCATCACCGAGGCGAGGTCGGCGAGGGAGCGGCCCTGCCGGGCCACCTCGGCCATCAGGTGCAGCGAGGTGAGCAGGCCGTCCCCGGTCGTGGCGTGATCCAGCATGATCACGTGACCGGACTGCTCGCCGCCCAGGTTGTAGCCGCCGTCCTGCATCGCCTCCAGGACGTACCGGTCGCCGACCGCGGTCTCCACCACGGACAGGCCGGCCTCCCGCATGGCGATCTTGAACCCCAGGTTGGACATGACCGTCGCCACGACCGTGTCCTTGGCGAGGCGTCCGTCGGCCTGCATCGACAGGGCCAGGATCGCCATGATCTGGTCGCCGTCGACCTCCTCGCCCGTACCCGTGACCGCGAGGCAGCGGTCGGCGTCGCCGTCGTAGGCGATGCCCAGGTCGGCGCCGCGCGCGACGACGGCCTCCCGCAGGGGCGTCAGGTGGGTCGAGCCCACCCCGTCGTTGATGTTCAACCCGTCCGGGGCGGCGCCGATGGTCTCCACGGTCGCGCCGGCGCGCAGCAGCGCCTCCGGGGCGACCATGTGCGCGGCACCGTGCGCGCAGTCGATGACGACGCGCAACCCGTCGAGGCCGTGGGGCAGGGTGGTCAGCAGGTGTGCGACGTACCGGTCGGCCTCGCCGTACGCCTCCCGGACCCGGCCGACGGACGCGCCCACCGGGCGGTCCCACTTCTCCCCGAGCCGTTGCTCGATCTCGTTCTCCACCGCGTCGGGCAGCTTGTAGCCGCCGCGGGTGAAGAACTTGATGCCGTTGTCCGGCGCGGGGTTGTGCGACGCGGAGAGCATGACGCCGAGGTCGGCGCCCAGCGCGTTGGTCAGGTACGCGACCGCCGGGGTGGGCAGCACGCCGAGCCGCAGGACGTCCACGCCTGACGACGCGAGGCCGGCGACCACGGCGGCCTCCAGGAATTCACCTGAAGCCCGCGGGTCCCGGCCTACGACGGCGATCGGGCGGCCGCGCCGCCCGACGCTGGCGTGGAACGCCCCGGCATCGCCGAGCACGTGCGCGGCGGCCACGGACAGGTCCATGGCCAGCTCCGCGGTGAGGTCGCGCCCGGCGACCCCACGTACCCCGTCGGTGCCGAAGAGGCGCCCCCGTGAGGAGGCGCCTACGGGCTCCCCCGACATTAACGCTTGCTGTACTGAGGAGCCTTGCGGGCCTTCTTGAGGCCGTACTTCTTCCGCTCCGTGGCGCGGGCGTCACGGGTGAGGAAGCCGGCCTTCTTCAGCGGCGGGCGGTTGACCTCGGCGTCCAGCGCGGCGAGCGCGCGGGACAGGCCCATGCGCAGCGCGCCGGCCTGGCCGGTCACGCCGCCGCCGTCGATGCGGGCGATGACGTCGAACGCGTCCTCGGCACCGAGCACGACGAACGGCTCGTTGATCAGCTGCTGGTGGACCTTGTTCGGGAAGTAGCTGTCCAGCGAGCGGCCGTTGATCGTCCACTTGCCGGTGCCCGGCACGATGCGGACCCGGGCGATGGCCTCCTTGCGGCGGCCGGTGCCGTACGAGTTGCCCGTGGTGACGGGCTTGCGGACGGCGCCGTCGCCGGCGGGGGCCGACTCGGTGGTGTACTCGGAGGGGAACTCCTCCGCGGTGTAGTCTTCCGGCTCGCCCTCGACGAGCGTCTCGATACCGGTGGGCTCGGCCACGGTTCTCCTCTTAACTTTCCTGGCTCGCGATTACTGGGCGATCTGGGTGATCTGGAAGGGCACCGGCTGCTGGGCCTGGTGCGGGTGCTCGCCACCGGCGTACACCTTGAGCTTCTTGGCCATCTTCCGGCCGAGAGCGTTCTTGGGAAGCATGCCCCGGACGGCCTTCTCCACGGCCCGGTCCGGACGCTTCTCCATGAGCTCGCCGTAGGAGACGGCGCGCAGACCGCCGGGGTAACCCGAGTGGCGGTACGCCTTCTTCTGCTCGAGCTTGTTGCCGCTCAGGGCGATCTTGTCGGCGTTGATGACGATGACGAAGTCACCCGTGTCGACATGCGGGGCGAAGATCGGCTTGTGCTTCCCGCGGAGCAGGGTCGCCACCTGGCTGGCCAGCCGGCCGAGCACGACGTCGGTCGCGTCGATGACGTACCACTGACGTTCGACGTCGTTGGGCTTCGGTGAGAACGTGCGCACGGCAGTGCCTTCTGTCGGAAATGTGAACTCTCGGTAGGTTGCGCAGGCACGGCGACAACCTCCGTCTCCACATGTACGGGAGAAGGCGCCGGACGCGCCGTGCACCGGTCTGCGGACAGACCGATCCACACACAACGAACTAGCAGACTACCGACCCGATGCCGTCCGGTCAAAACAGCGAGAGGGGGGCCTGATTGGAACGACACATTTGAACGTTCATCAAATCCATACCCAAACGCCCCTTCATCCCCATGGCGAGGATCCCTATATTTGACTGCGGTATGTGGCAGACCCCTCACAAAAATCACACCTTCCGTGGCCCCCTGCGGGGGACTCAGATGGGTCTGCTGGCGTGCGCCGTGGCCATTCTGCTCACCGGCGTCGTAATCGGCCGGATGAGCGCCGGGTCGGGCGAGGTCGACGAGGTTTATCTCCGTAAGTCGGAGCCGTCCCTGTCGCCCCGCGCGAGCGCGCCGGGCGCGGTGCCGCGCGACCGGCCCACCCTCGACCACGTCCTGCGCACCGTGGCTCCGGTCACCCCCCGGGAGGTGCCGCAGCAAAGGCCCCGCAAGGAACAGCCGCCCTCCACGGTGATCGACGGCTCCGGCGGCGGCTCGCCGTACAGCGTCCTCACCCCCGGGGCGGACGGAGGCGGCGGCGCGTACGACGCCGACGCGATGCGGGCCGCCTCGATGGAGGCCGAGGTCGTGCGCCTGGTCAACGCCGAGCGCCGCAAGCACGGCTGCCGTCCCCTGCGTGTGGACCCCCGCCTCGTGGAGTCCGCCCGCGCGCACTCGGCGGAGATGGCGTCGAGCGGCCTGTTCCGGCACAGCTCGCCCGGCGGCGCAACGCCATGGGACCGCATGGGCGCGGCGGGCTACTCCCAGGGCGGAGCCGAAACGATCGCGAGGGGCTACCAGACCGCCGCGGCGGTCGTACGCGGCTGGATGGCCGGGCGGAGCGACCGCGCCACGCTGCTCGACTGCCGCCTGGTCGCGACCGGGGTCGGCGTGAGCACGGGGGACGGCGGCCCGTGGTGGACCGAGGACTTCGGGTATTCCTGACCCTTCGTCGTCTGTCCGAAACGCCGACTAATCTCAGCGCCATGGGTTATCCCGGCGACCAGCAACCACCTCCGCCGCACCAGCCTCCGGACCCCCGCAGGCGGGACCTGCCTCCGTACTCCGGCGGGGACGACTCGCCCCTCGCCGGCCGTCGCGACGCGCCCCCGTACGGCGGGGGCCAGCCGCCCTACCAGCGCGAGCAGCCGTCCTACCAGCGTGAGCCGTCGCCGTACGCCCGCGAGCAATCGCCGTATGAACGCGAGCAGTCGCCGTACGAACGCGAGCAGGCCCCCTACCAGCCCTATCGGCCCGAGCAGCCGCCGTACGCCGGACGCGGGCCGTATGAGCAGGAGGGCCCGCACCGCGTGGAGGAGCTCGCGTCGGGCCCAGGCCCCTACCCGCCCCCGCCCGGTCAGCCGGGTGACGGCTGGGACGCGCGGCGGCAGCCCACGGCGCCGCGGGTGCCCGCGCCGCCGGAGCCCGTGTGGGATCCCGACGTGAAGGGCCCCTGGTGGCGACGCCCCTGGGCCCTCGGCCTCGGCCTGCTGGCCCTGATCGGGGCGCTGTTCACCGGCCTGTGGTACGCCGCGAGCAACGAGAAGCCGCCGGCGGCCGCTCCGGCGCCCACCAAGCGGTCCACCCCGCTCGTCTCCGAGGGCCCTTCCGGCAAGTACGGCTACACGGGCTCCCGGGCGACCGACAAAAGCCCGCTGTCACTCGGCGAGTTGTTCCCCAAGCGCAAATTCCTCAAGGACAAGCGGTCGTACGTCCGCACGGTCGCGCGCAGGGAGAAGAAATGCGCGGACGGCGTCACCGGCGACAAAATCACAAAGGCGCTCAAAGCGGGCGGATGCACGCAGCTTCTGCGGGCGAGCTTCGCGGACGCCAAGGGCACGATCATCGGCACCGTGGGCGTCGCCAACCTGCGGACCTCCGCCGCGGCGAAGAAGGTCGCCTCCGCCGGAGGCGGCGGCGAGCGCAAGGACTACCTCAAGCCGCTGCCGGGCAAGGACGAGGCCAGCAAGCACCTCGGCACGGGCGAGGCGTACGCGGGCGGCTGGACCCACGGCCACTACGCGGTGCTGCTCTGGTTCCAGTTCAAGGACGGCCACAAACCGACCAAGACCGAGCAGAAGCGGCTCTACCAGGCCGCGGTGGACGTCACCGACGCGACTGTTTTCCCTGCCCTCGACACCCGCTCGCTGACCGGTGGCCCCAGCTGAGGCCAGGCGTTCGCTGAGGTGGGAGCCGGTGGGCGAGCTGGGGCGGCACGGACCGAAACGCCCATAGGGGCACGCCGATCGCGCCCGCGCCGTTACGCTTCCGGCTATGCGTGGCAAGGATTCCGGCTCCGAGCACGAACACGAAACGGCGTGGGCCCACCGTGAGGCGGACGCCGAGGGCTCGGCGACACCTCCGACGCCACCCCCGAGCTTCGGGCAGACCCCGGCGCCCGGGTCCGGGCAGCCCCCCGCGGACGACGGCACGGCTTGGGCCCAGGACGCCGCCGGCGCGGCGGACCGGCCCGCGCCGCCCGCCGTTCCCTACCCGACCAGGTATGGCCTCCCCGGCGGTCTCAGGGCGCCGGAACCGGCCGCCGACGACCCGGAGAGCACCAACAGATTCCGGGCCGTTCCCGCGTACGGTCCCCCGCCGCCCTCCTCCGGTGTGCCGGGGGAGGCCAGGCCCCTTCCCGCGCCGCGCCCGCCCGGCGACGAGGGCCTCGGCTCGCCCGCGCCCGGCGAGCCGCATCCCGGCGCCGTGCCGCCACAGCCCGCGTACGGCTCCGGACCGCACGCCTGGCAGCCGCCGGAGGGCCAGGGTGTCCACACGTGGCAGCCGCAGCCCGGCCAGGGCGACCAGCCACAGCCCGGCCAGAGCGACCAGCGGCAGCCGGGGTACGGCCCGCCCGCGTGGCAGCCGCCCGCTCCGGCCGGACCCCCCTGGCAGCCCCCGGCCGATCCGAACGCCCTCCGATGGGAGCAGGCGCCGGGTCCCGGAGCGCCCTCCTGGCAGCCCGAAGGCCAAGGAGTGGTGTCCTGGCAGCCGCCGGCCGCTCCGGAGGCCGTGGGCCGGGCGCAGGAGGGCCCTGGCGGTGGGGCCGGCCCCACCGCCCCCTACGGACATCCGCCGGCGGATCCGAACGCCCCACGCTGGGAGGGCGCACCGGGTCCCGGCGCCCCCTCCTGGCAGCCCGGGCCGCCGTCCTGGCAGCCAGGCCAGAGCGCGGGCGGCCCCGCGTACCCGCAGACTCCCCCGCCCCCGCCTCCGCCCCCGCAGCAGTCCGCGTACGGCTCCGGGCCGCACGCCTGGCAGCCTCCGGCGGACGGAGCCAACCCGGCCTGGCAGCCGTCACCCGGCGCGAACCCACAGGCATGGCAGCCGCCCGGCCCCGCGGGGCCTGCCTGGGAACCGCCCGTGGGCGCGGCCCCCCAGCCCTGGCAGCAGGAGCCACCCCCGCCCGGCGCCCCGCACATGTGGCCCGCCCCGGGCGGCGAGCCCGGCGCACAATACGGTGCGCAGTACGGCGCACAACCCGGTGCACAGCCCGGTGCACAGCCCGGTGCACAGCCCGGTCCGCAGTACGGCGCACAGCCCGGCGTGAGCTCCTGGCCCCACTCGGGCGACGAGTCGCAGTGGCAACAGGGCCCCGCACCGGCCGCGACGGGTGACACCGGCCCCACCACGTGGCCGGCTCCGCCGTCCGGCGGACCGGCCGCTCCCGGTGCCTTCGGCGGGTCCCCCTCGCCGTACGACACCGGCCCCCAGGGACAGACCGGCGCGGAAACGCCGTACGGCGGATCCCCCGGGCAGCCGTGGCAGGACCCCGCCGGGTCCGCCTGGCCGCACCACGGCGGCACCCCCACGGCACCGGCGCCCTACGGCCCTGATCAGCAGAACGCGGGGGCCCCACAGTCCGCCCCGCCCGCTGAGACGGCGCCCGGCGTGCCGTCGTTCCCCGAATGGGGGCCCGCCCCCGCCGCGGGGCAGCCGCCCGCAGGGGAGGCGTGGTCCCAGGCGCAGGCGCCCCACCAGGGATATCCGGCGGCGGACCCGTCGCAGGCGCCGCTCCCGCCCGGTCCGCAGCCCCCCGGCACGCAGGCGCACGCGCAGGGGGCCGCGTCCCCGGACCAGATCCGTCCCGGGGAGCCCGGCGACGTCCCCGTGTGGCCGCCACGGCTGCCGGGCGAGCCGTATCCCCAGGGAGAGCTGCCCGCGGGCACCTCCTGGCCTCCGGTGGACACCTACCAGAACGAGCACGGCACCGCGCAGGCGTCCGCGGCCCCGTCCGGCGGAACGCCGGGCGACGCACCCGGACACCCCAGCGCACCCGGACACCCCAGCGCGCCCGCCGACGCCCCGCATCACGCCGGTACGCCTACCGGCGGGGGAACCGGCGGGACCGGCGAGTCCGCCGGGCAGCCGCTCCCGGGTGGCGCGAGCGCGGACGTCTCCACCCGGCACCCCGAAGCCGGGGCCGACCCCAACCCGTACGCGCGGCCGGGTGGGGAGCCGCTCGCCGCTCCCACGGAGTGGGCGTCCGAGGGGCCCACGGGGACGGACGCGCCCGGACCTGGCGATTCGCCGCGAGACGTGCCCGGAATGAGCGTCCCGCCACCGGGCGCGCCGGGGCCGTATCCTCCCCCGCCGGGCCCTGCGGGACCGCCTGCGGGATTCGGGGCCGAGATCACCCATGCGGTGACGCCGGCCGAGGGGTTCCACGCGCCCGGCGCACCACACGAGCCGGACCGCCATCCCGCGTACCCCGAGCCGAGCACCGCGCACGGCGAGCCGCAGCCCGCGTCCCCCGACAGGACGACACAGCCGCTGCTCCCGCCGCCGCCCCCGCACACACCGAGCGCCCCGAGTCAGGCGCAGGACAGCGCACCGTCCGGGACACCACTGGGGACACAGGACGAGACGCCGGCCGACACGGCGTCCCAGGCACCGTCCGAGGCGTCCTTCGCGGATGTCCCGCCATTCGCCGCGCCCCCGGGCGCGGCGTCATCCGACACGCCGCCCACGGGCCCGTCCGCGAGCGACGGCGCCAACGGGGCGGACTCCCCTACCCCCAATTCAGGACAGATGGCGACAACCTCTCCCACGACCGGTTCGCCCTCGCAGCCGACCGACGAGACCCCGTTCGCGTTCACGCCGGTGACGCCCGCCAAGGCGGGCAAGCCGGCGCCTCCGCCCGGATTCGGGCCGGATCCGTCCGCCCCCGGCGGCCTGTCCCCCCAGGGCAACCTCCCGGCGACGCTGGGGCCCACCGGCACTTCCCCGTCCGGCGGGAAGGCCAAGCGGATCCTGATGGCCGCCGGAGCGGCGGTCGTCGTGGGGGCGATCGGCACCGCCGCCTACTTCGCCTACTCCGGCGAACCGGGCGGCGGCCAGGCCGCCCGCACACCGGCGGCCACCACCGCGCCCCCCTCCGACGAGCCGCAGCCGAGTTCCACGGTCGCCTCCGCGATCCTCGACTCGGAGCAGACCGACCCCAAGACCCTCAAACCGGAAGAGGCGTTCCCGGACGAGAAGGTGACGCTGGCCGGGCGGACGTACCGCCGGGTCAAGGTCGACGTGACCGACGACTGCGGCAAGGCGGCGGCGGGCGCGTTCGCGCAGGCCCTCACCGAGCAGCAGTGCCGCAGGGTGCTCAGGGCGACGTACGTCGACGGCAAACGCCAGTACGCCGTGACCACGGGCATCGCCGTGCTCCCCGGCAAGACCGAGGCCCTCGCCGTGGACCAGACGAAGAATCTCGGTACGAACGTGTGGTTCCGCGGCCTCGACGGCGACAAGAAGAGCGGCGCGGACAAGGTGTCGATCTCCGGCGGCTACGCCGCGGGCATGGTGTGGGGACGCTACATCGTGTTCAGCTACGCCACCTACGCGGACGGGCACACGCCGCAGACGGACGACGCGAACCTCGGGCCGGTCAGCGGCGCCTTCCGCGACAACACGGCGAAGGTGATCGAAAAGCGCGCGAGCCGCTGACGATCCGGCGCGCGGCCCCGGCGGGAGGCCGCGCGCCCGCCGCGGCGCGGTGTCGTCGCGCGGCGCGGCGTCGGCGGCTCAGCGCACGGATACGGCGCTCGGGACCCCAAGGGCGCACATAGCGCAGCGGCCCTTGGCACGGCGCGCTGTGGGGTGAATGCCGCGGGGCCACCCCGCCGATCCCTCGGCCGACGGTCAGCGGCTCAGCGTGCGCACCCGGCGGGTGGCGGCGGCCCGCCGCGCCAGTTCCTCCGGCCCGGGGTAGCGCACCTCCTCCAGCGTGAGACCGTGCGCGGGCGCGACGTGCACGCCCGAATCCCGTACGGCTCTCGCCAGCACCTCGACCGGCCACTCGACCGGCCGCCTGCCCTCCCCGACGGTCAGCAGCGACCCGACCAGCGCCCGGACCATCGAGTGGCAGAACGCGTCGGCGACCACCGTCGCGAGGAGGATTCCGTCCTCGCCCCTGACCCAGTCGAGCCGCTGCAACTCGCGGATCGTGGTCGCGCCCTCGCGCCTGCGGCAGAAGGCGGCGAAGTCGTGCTCGCCCAGCAGCCGGGCGGCGGCGGCGTTCAGCAGGTCCACGTCCAGCGGCCGGGCGTACCACAGCACCTCGCGCCGTCGCAGCGGGTCGACCCCGCCGGGGGCGTCGGCGACCCGGTAGCCGTACCGCCTCGACAGCGCGGAGAACCGGGCGTCGAAGCCCTCTGGGGCCACGCTGACGGCGTGCACCCGCACGTCGGGGGGCAGCACGCCGGCCAGCCGCCTCGTCAGCGCAGCGAGCCACTCAGCGCCGCGCTCCTCCCACGCCTCCTCCGGCTCCGCCGGGACGGGGGCGCGCCCGGAGACGGCGGCGGCCAGCGCGGCGAGCGGAACGTCGGCGTGCGCCACCTGTCCCCTCGCGTGGACGCCGGCGTCGGTGCGGCCCGCGACCGTGAGCGGCGGCGGGGCGTCCAGGCGCAGGACCCGGCCGAGCGCGTCCTCGATCTCCCCCTGCACGGTCCGCCGCCCGGGCTGGCGCGCCCAGCCCGAGAAGTCCGTCCCGTCGTAGCCCAGGTTCAGCCTCAGCCGCAGTTCTCGCCTCACGACATCCCTCGTACGGTGCCTCGTACGGTGCACAAACGAAGAGCGGGCCCAGCGTCCCCCGAAGGGAAGCTGAGCCCGCTCACGGAGCCTGGGATCAGGCCTCGTCCTTCTTGTCGCCCTCCGCCGGGGCGGCCTCGGAGGCCTCGGCGGTGGTGCTCTCGGCGGCCTCGTCCTGCGCCGCCGGCGTCTCCTCGACCTCCGCGGGGGCCGGAGCGGCCTCGGCGGCGGGCGCGGCCGGAGCCGTGCGGGAGACCCTGACCGGGTTCAGCTGCTCGGTCACCAGCTCGATGACCGCCATGGGGGCAGCGTCGCCCTTACGCGGGCCGAGCTTGGTGATCCGGGTGTAGCCACCGGGACGCTCGGCGTACGTCGGGGCGATCTCGGTGAAGAGGTGGTGGACGACGCCCTTGTCGCGGACGACGGTCAGCACCTGGCGACGGTTGTGGATGTCGCCCTTCTTCGCCTTGGTGATCAGCTTCTCCGCGAGCGGACGGAGTCGCCGGGCCTTGGCCTCGGTGGTGGTGATCCGGCCGTTCTGGAACAGCGCCGTGGCGAGGTTCGCCAGGATCAGCCGCTCGTGGGACGGGCTGCCGCCGAGACGGGCGCCCTTGGTGGGCTTGGGCATTTCATGCTCCTCATGGATAACCCGCTCCGGCCGTGTCAGGTACCGGGGTCGGGCCGACCGGCGTACCGGTCGTGACTTGTCATCGCCGCCTCATGCCGCCCCGGAGGGCGGCACGAGACGGTGGTGCGTCGCGCGAAGAACGGGCGATCAGTACTGCTCGGTCTCGATGAACCCGCCGTCCTCGTCGTCGTACCCGCCGCCGGCGACGGCGGAGGGGTCGAACCCGGGCGGGGAGTCCTTGAGAGCCAGGCCCATCTCGTGCAGCTTCTGCTTGACCTCTTCGATCGACTTGGCGCCGAAGTTGCGGATGTCCAGCAGGTCCTGCTCGCTGCGGGCGACGAGCTCACCCACGGTGTGGATGCCCTCGCGCTTGAGGCAGTTGTACGAACGGACGGTGAGGTTGAGCTCCTCGATCGGCAGCGCCAGGTCGGCCGCGAGAGCCGCGTCCGTCGGCGACGGGCCGATGTCGATGCCCTCGGCCTCCACGTTGAGCTCGCGGGCCAGGCCGAACAGCTCGACCAGGGTCTTGCCGGCCGAGGCCACCGCGTCGCGGGGCTTCATGGACGGCTTGGTCTCGACGTCGAGGATGAGGCGGTCGAAGTCCGTGCGCTGCTCGACACGGGTGGCCTCGACCTTGTAGGTGACCTTGAGCACCGGAGAGTAGATCGAGTCGATCGGAATCCGGCCGATCTCCTGACCCGGCTGCTTGTTCTGCGCGGCGGAGACGTAGCCGCGGCCGCGCTCGACGGTCAGCTCCATCTCCAGCTTCGCCTTGCCGTTCAGCGTGGCGATGTGCAGGTCGGGATTGTGCACCTCGACACCGGCCGGAGGCGCGATGTCGGCGGCGGTGACCTCACCGGGGCCCTGCTTGCGCAGGTACATGACCACGGGCTCGTCGTGCTCGGAGGAGACGACCAGCGACTTGAGGTTCAGGATGATGTCGGTGACGTCTTCCTTGACCCCGGGCACGGTCGAGAACTCGTGGAGCACGCCCTCGATGCGGATGCTGGTGACCGCCGCCCCCGGGATGGAGGACAGCAGCGTGCGCCGCAGCGAGTTGCCGATGGTGTAGCCGAAGCCCGGCTCGAGCGGCTCGATGATGAACCTGGACCGGTGCTCCTCGAGCGACTCCTCCTGGAGGCTCGGGCGCTGTGCGATGAGCATCTGGATCTCCTGGATCCGGGACGGCCCCGCCACCGTGGACGAGGGGTCCCTGGGTTACGGCGACGCCCGCTATTTGACGTCGCTCGCCTACAACCATGATGCCGTACGGCCGGGAGTGTACCGGCCGTACGGCGTCATTAAATGCCGGGGCCCTACTACTTGGAGTAGAGCTCGACGATCAGCTGCTCCTGGACCAGCGTGTCGATCTGCTGGCGGACCGGGAGCTGGTGCACGAGGATGCGCATGTTCTCGGCGGAGACGCCCAGCCAGGCCGGGACGGTCTTGTCGCCGGCGGTCGCGCGGGCCACCTCGTACGGAAGCAGGTTGCGCGACTTCTCGCGGACCTCGATGATGTCGTGCTCGCGGACGCGGTACGACGGGATGTCGACCTTCTTGCCGTTCACGAGGAAGTGGCCGTGGCGCACCTGCTGGCGGGCCGCGTCACGCGACTCGGCGAAGCCGGCGCGGTAGACCACGTTGTCGAGACGGCTCTCCAGGATCTGGAGGAGGTTCTCACCCGTCTTGCCGGCCTTGCGGTTGGCTTCCTCGTAGTAGTTGTGGAACTGCTTCTCGAGGACGCCGTAGATGCGGCGGGTCTTCTGCTTCTCACGGAGCTGGAGCTGGTACTCCGACTCCTTCGGACGGCCGCGGCCGTGCTCACCCGGCGGGTACGGGCGGATCTCGATGGGGCACTTGGCGGACTCGCACTTCTTGCCCTTGAGGAAGAGCTTGGTCTTCTCACGGCGGCAGAGCTTGCAGTCCGGACCCGTGTAACGAGCCATTTCTCTCTACTCTCCTGAGGCTCAGACGCGCCGGCGCTTGGGCGGACGGCAGCCGTTGTGCGGAACCGGGGTCACGTCCTGGATGGACCCGACCTCGAGCCCGGTCGCCTGCAGCGAACGGATCGCGGTCTCACGGCCGGAGCCGGGGCCCTTGACGAAGACGTCGACCTTGCGCATGCCGTGCTCCATGGCGCGGCGGGCGGCGTTCTCCGCAGCCATCTGGGCGGCGAACGGGGTGGACTTGCGGGAGCCCTTGAACCCGACGTGGCCGGCGCTGGCCCAGGAGATCACGTTCCCGTTCGGGTCGGTGATCGAAACGATGGTGTTGTTGAACGTGCTCTTGATGTGGGCGTGCCCGTGAGCGACGTTCTTCTTTTCCTTGCGGCGCACCTTCTTCGGTGCGCCCTGGCGGCTCTTCGGCGGCATTTAAGCGCTATCTCCTGGCAGTGGCTGCTAAGGACTACTTCTTGCCCGGCTTCTTCTTGCCGGCCACGGTCTTCTTCTTCCCCTTGCGGGTGCGCGCGTTCGTCTGCGTCCGCTGACCGTGGACAGGCAGCCCCTTGCGGTGCCGGATGCCCTGGTAGCAGCCGATCTCGATCTTGCGGCGGATATCGGCCTGAATCTCGCGGCGAAGGTCGCCCTCGATCTTGTAGTTCGCCTCGATGAAGTCACGCATCGGGACGAGTTCGGCGTCCGTGAGCTGGTGGACGCGCAGATCGGGGCTGATGCCGGTCGCGTCAAGGATCTCCTTGGCGCGGGTGCGGCCGATTCCGAAAACGTAGGTGAGAGCGATCTCCAGCCGCTTGTCGCGGGGGAGGTCGACGCCAACCAGGCGGGCCATGGTCGGGCATTCTCCTTCAGTGTGGCGGAGGTCTTGCGCCACACTTCCCCTCCCATGCCCGGGCGAGGGCCCCGGCCTCCGACCGGGGGTCTCCCACGTGGTACGGCTTGCGCCGCCTGCGCGGGTGTGTGACGCGACTTCGTTGTTCCGGCCCTCACGCGGGTGGAGCCCGTCACATGGACGGACTCAGCAGGGGCCTGGTGGCGACGTACTGAGAGCTGGGCTCAGCCCTGGCGCTGCTTGTGGCGCAGGTTGTCGCAGATCACCATGACGCGACCGTGTCGGCGAATCACCTTGCACTTGTCGCAGATCTTCTTGACGCTCGGCTTGACCTTCATAGTCCTTATTCGTTCCGCATACGGCCCGTCCCGCTGGCGGGGCGGGCTACTTGTACCGGTAGACGATCCGTCCGCGGCTCAGGTCGTAGGGGCTCAGCTCCACGACCACCCGGTCATCGGGCAGGATCCTGATGTAGTGCATTCGCATCCGCCCGCTGATGTGGGCCAGGACCTTGTGACCGTTGTCGAGCTGCACCCGGAACATTGCGTTCGGGAGCGACTCAATAACAGTGCCCTCAATCTCGATGGCGCCGTCTTTCTTGGCCATGGCCCTCGCGTTTCACAGATCGGATCGTCAGAGGCTTCGGAACACTAAGCAGCCGCGACCTTCGGGCGCTTACAGAGAGCGGCGACCAGCCAAGGCCGCCTAGGCGCAAAGGTCATAGTGAACCGACAAAGGAGTGTACGACAACCCGGGCCGAATTGCGAAACGACGGCAGGGGTCCCGACACAACCAGATCACAGGGTACCCCCGGCGGAGGCCGACGGCCAATCCCACGCCGACGGATCGCGTGGAGGAGGGGGAACCACCACACCCGCCCGCCCGGCACCGCCGAAATGCCGGGACGGGGCGGGTGCGGCCTGATCACCGCGGGGGCACGGCCCGAGTGGTGCCGTACGTCGCGACACCGGACATCTACCCGCCCGCGGCTGCCGCGACGGCGGCCCTCCGGTAAAGAACGCTCAGGTGTCGCGTCCCCGGGACTGCCCGGCCGTGCCGGCGATCGTGCTGACGAGGAGGATGACGCCCCAGGGGCCCATCACCCAGAGCGGCCACGGATAGACGAAGTGGCCGGAGGACAGGCCGACGATGAGCCAGATCATCCAGTTCACGCCGCTGGCTCCGGCCCAGGCGGACCAGGCGGCCCGCAGACCGGCCCGCGCCTTTGCGTCACGCCGGGCCGGCCGGGACCCCCGCGCGGGCTCGACGGCGGCCGGCAGGCGGTTCAGGTCGATGCCGGGCAGGTCGGAGGTGAGCGTGGCCAGTTCCCCGTACGTACGGCTCTGGTAGACCTGCTCCAGCCGCTCGTTGAACTCGTCGAGGGTGAGCCTGCCTTCGGCCACGTGCTCGCGCAGCGCCGCGGCGACCCGGTCCCGGTCGCCGTCCGAGGCCCGCATCTCCGGCGCTGCAGCCATCACCATCTCCCCGGCTGTTCGAGCGATATGACCATTATGGTGCAGGCGCCGCCAGGACGGGCGGAGCCGTCAGGCGGTCTCCCCCGCCTCGGCCCCGGCACCGGAGAAGCGGGAGGCGCCTCCGTCGAGCGCGGTGAGGACCAGCGGGCCGTTCTCCGTCACCGCGACGCTGTGCTCGAAGTGGGCGGACGCGCGGCCGTCGAGGGTGACGACCGTCCAGTCGTCGGCCAGCACCTTGGTCCGGTCGGTGCCGAGGTTCACCATCGGCTCGATCGCGAAACACATGCCCACCTCGAAGCGGGGGCCGCGCCCCGGACGGCCGTGGTTGGCCACCCAGGGGTCCATGTGCATCTCGGTGCCGATGCCGTGCCCGCCGTACTCCTGGGGGATGCCGTAGCGGCCCTGAGACCGCACGTACTGCTCGATCTGGTGGCCGATGTCGCTCAGGTGCCCGCCGGCCCGCAGGGCGGCGATGCCCCGCCACATGGCCTCCTCGGTCACCCGCATGAGCTCGGTCAGCTTGGGGTCCACCTCCCCGATCCCGACGGTGATCGCCGAGTCTCCGTGCCACCCGTCGAGGATCGCGCCGCAGTCGATGGAGATGATGTCGCCCTCGCGCAGCGCGCGGCGGTCGGTGGGGATGCCGTGGACGACCTCGTCGTTCACGGAAGCGCAGATCGTGGCGGGGAAGCCCTGGTAACCCTTGAACGACGGGATCGCGCCCTCGCTCCGGATCGCCTCCTCGGCGATGGCGTCGAGGTCGAGCGGCGTCATCCCGGGCCGGACCGACGTCCGGAGCAACTCCAGCGTCCGGCCGACGACCAGGCCGGCCGCGCGCATCTTCTCCAGTTGCTCCGCGCTCTTGATCTGGATTCCGTGCCGGTTCTTCTTGAACACGCAATACACCCCCTCTCGAAATTGTCCCATATAAGCCTGAACGCCACCCCATGGAGTGGAGTGGCGTTCCCGGCCGCGGTAATGGTTCAGTCGGCGAACCGTCGCAGCGCCGACATCGCCCGCTGGGTGATCTCCTCGACCGGCCCGGTCGCGTCGACCCCCTGCAGGATGCCCTCGTCGGCGTAGAACGAGATGAGCGGCGACGTCTGCTCCTGGTAGACCTCCAGGCGCCGCCTGATGGTCTCCTCGCGGTCGTCGTCCCGCTGGAAGAGCTCCCCGCCGCAGGCGTCGCAGACACCCTCCACCGCGGGCGGGTCGAACAGCACATGCCACACCTTGCCGCAGGAACGGCACGTACGGCGCCCTGCCAGGCGGCGTACGACCTCGTCGTCCTCGACGACCAGGTTGAGGACCACGTCGAGCGCCGTGCCGAACTCGGCCAGCATCTTCTTGAGGACCTCGGCCTGGGGCACGTTGCGGGGAAAGCCGTCCAGGAGGAAGCCCTCCTGCGCGTCGTCCTCCGACAACCGGTCGCGGACCATGGCCACGGTCACCTCGTCGGGGACGAGGTCACCGCGGTCCATGTACTCCTTGGCAAGTTTGCCGAGCTCCGTGCCGCCGGAGACGTTGGCACGGAAGATGTCGCCTGTCGAGATTTTCGGGATCGACAGGTGCGATGCGATGAACTGGGCCTGCGTCCCCTTACCCGCTCCGGGGGGCCCAACCAGGACGACGCGCACTATCTCAGGAAGCCCTCGTAGTTGCGCTGCTGAAGCTGGCTCTCGATCTGCTTGACCGTGTCCAGACCAACACCAACCATGATCAGAATGCTGGTCCCTCCGAACGGGAAGTTCTGGCTCGCCCCGGCCACCCCCAGTGCGATGATCGGGATGAGCGAGATCACACCCAGATACGGAGCACCTGCGGCCGTGAGCCTGTTGAGCACGTAGCTCAGGTACTCAGCGGTCGGCCGGCCCGGGCGGATGCCCGGGATGAACCCACCGTACTTCTTCATGTTGTCAGCCACTTCAGCGGGGTTGAAAGTGATGGACACGTAGAAGTAGGTGAAGAAGACGATCATCAGGAAGAACGTGGCCATGTAGACCGGATGGTCGCCCCTGACCAGGTACTGGGCAAGCCAGTCGACAACGACGTTGGGGTTCTGACTGTTGCCGAACAGCGTCACCATAAGCTGCGGCAGGTACAGCAGCGACGAGGCGAAGATGACCGGGATGATGCCGGCCTGGTTCACCTTGAGCGGGATGTAGGTCGAGGTGCCGCCGTACATCCGCCGGCCGACCATCCGCTTTGCGTACTGCACCGGGATGCGGCGCTGCGCCTGCTCGATGAAGACGACGACGCCGATCATCACGACACCGACGATCATCACGATGACGAACTTGAAGGGGCTGAGCCGGTAGATGTTCACCAGCTCGGACGGGAACACCGCGATGACCTGAGTGAAGATCAGGATCGACATGCCGTTGCCGACGCCGCGGTCGGTGACGAGCTCGCCCAGCCACATGATGACAGCCGTACCGGCGGTCATCGTGATGACCATGGTCACGAGCGGGAAGACCTCCTGGCTCAGCAGGACCTGCTCGTTACAGCTGGGGAAGAGCTGCCCGCTGCGGGCCAGCGCGACGAAGGCCGTCGACTGGAGCACCGAAAGCCCGATGGTCAGATAACGTGTGTACTGCGTGATCTTCGCCGTTCCCGACTGGCCCTCCTTCTTGAGGGCCTCCAGCCGGGGGATCACCACCGTCAGCAGCTGCAGGATGATGCTCGCGGTGATGTACGGCATGATGCCGAGCGCGAACACTGAAAGTTTCAACAGGGCGCCGCCGCTGAAGAGCTGCACCATCCCGTAGATGTTGCCGGCGTCTCCCGCCTGGGCCTGCTCTAGACACAGGGCCACGTTCTGGGCGTTGACGCCCGGAGTGGGAAGCACCGAGCCAAGCCGGAACAGCACGATGATGCCCAATGTGAAGAGCAGCTTCTTGCGCAGGTCCGGCGTCCGGAACGCCCGGGTTATCGCGGTCAGCACGGTCCCTCCTGCGCGCCAGTGACGCGGTTACGGTCGGCGATGGCCCGCAAGGCGTCCATCGACATGTCTTTCTGCCAGAGTGCTTGGTCAGACACGGGCCAGAGCCTCGTGCCAGGCGAACTCTAACGCACTACGGGCGCGGAGGCTCATAACGAACCTCCGCGCCTCGTGGAGCGTCATGCCTACAGCTCGGAAACCGAGCCACCGGCAGCGGCGATCTTCTCCTTCGCGCTGGCGGAGAAGGCGTGCGCCTGCACGTTCACCGCCACGGAGATGTCACCGGTGCCCAGCACCTTCACGGGCTGGTTCTTGCGGACCGCACCCTTGGCCACCAGGTCGTCGAGCGTGACGTCGCCGCCCTGGGGGAACAGCTCCCCGAGCCTGTCCAGGTTGACGACCTGGTAGGTCGTCTTGAACAGGGCGTTGGAGAAGCCCTTCAGCTTCGGCAGCCGCCGCTGGAGCGGGACCTGGCCACCCTCGAAGCCCGGCATCACTGCCGTACGGGCCCGGGTGCCCTTGGTGCCACGGCCGGCCGTCTTGCCCTTGGAGCCCTCGCCACGGCCCTTGCGGGTCTTGGCCTTGTTGGAGCCGGGGGCCGGACGGAGGTCGTGGATCTTGAGCGGAGCGTTCTCGGTCATGACTAGTCGACCTCCTCAACAACGACGAGGTGCGACACCTTGGCGACCATGCCCCGGATCTCGGGACGGTCCTCCTTGACGACCACGTCGCCGATTCGCTTCAGGCCCAGCGAACGCAGCGAGTCACGCTGGTTCTGCTGGCCGCCGATCTTGGACCGGGTCTGGGTGATCTTCAGGCGAGCCATCGCTAGCTCACCGCCTTCGCGGCAGCCGCGGCCTCGGCCAGACCCTCGGCGCGAGCCTTCAGCATGGCCTTGGGAGCGACGTCCTCGATCGGCAGGCCACGACGGGCCGCGATCTCCTCGGGCCTGCTGAGGCCCTTGAGAGCCGCCACGGTGGCGTGCACGATGTTGATCGGGTTGTCCGAGCCGAGCGACTTGGACAGCACGTCGTGGATCCCGGCGCACTCCAGGACCGCGCGAACCGGGCCGCCCGCGATGACGCCCGTACCGGGCGAGGCCGGACGCAGGAGGACGACGCCGGCGGCGTCCTCGCCCTGCACCGGGTGCGGGATGGTGCCCTGGATGCGCGGGACCTTGAAGAAGTGCTTCTTGGCCTCCTCGACGCCCTTGGCGATCGCCGCGGGCACCTCCTTGGCCTTGCCGTAGCCGACCCCGACGAGGCCGTTGCCGTCGCCGACGATGACCAGCGCGGTGAAGCTGAAGCGCCGGCCGCCCTGGACGACCTTGGCCACTCGGTTGATCTTTACGACGCGCTCGATGTACGAGACGCCCTTGTCTGCGGCGCCACCGCGGCGGTCATCACGACGGTCACGCCGCTCGCCACCGCCGCCGGCACCGCGACGCGGAGCTGCAGCCATCAGTGGTTCCTCTTCTCGTTGCTCTTGGGACGGGTCATGAGGCGCGACCCTCGGACCGGAGCCATCAGAACTCCAGCCCGCCTTCACGGGCGCTGTCCGCGAGAGCGGCGATCCGCCCCGCGTAGCGGTTGCCACCGCGGTCGAACACGACAGCGGTGATCCCGGCGGTCTTGGCCCGCTGAGCGAGAAGCTCGCCGACCTTCTTCGCCTTCTCGGTCTTGTCACCCTCGGCGCCGCGCAGGGAGGCGTCCATGGTGGAGGCGCTCACCAGCGTGTGGCCCTGGGTGTCGTCGACGATCTGCACGAACAGGTGACGCGTGGACCGGTTGACGACCAGACGCGGACGCTCGGTCGTGCCGAACACGTTCTTGCGGACGCGGTTGTGCCGGCGGGCCCGGGAGACCGTGCGGGCGGCCGTGTGCTTGCCGTACGCAGCCTTTCCAGCCATGCCTACTTACCAGCCTTTCCGACCTTGCGGCGGATAACCTCGCCCTGGTAGCGCACACCCTTGCCCTTGTACGGGTCCGGCTTGCGCAGCTTCCTGATGTTCGCGGCGACCTCGCCGACCTTCTGCTTGTCGATGCCGTCCACGTGGAACAGGGTCGGCTTCTCGACACGGAAGGAGACGCCCTCAGGCGCGTCGATGATCACCGGGTGGCTGAAGCCCAGCGAGAACTCCAGCTGCGTCGGGCCCTTGGCCGCGACGCGGTAACCGACGCCGACGATCTCCAGCGTCTTCGTGTAGCCCTGCGTGACACCCGCCACCATGTTGGCGATGAGCGTGCGCGACAGGCCGTGCAGCGCACGAACCTTGTTCTCGTCGTTCGGGCGGGTGACGGCGATGTTGCCGTCCTCGCCACGCGAGACCTCGATGGGCTCGGCGACCGTGTGAGTGAGCGTGCCCTTAGGCCCCTTGACCTGGACCGCCCGGCCGTCGATCGTGATGTCGACACCCGCCGGTACGGGGATGGGCAGCCGTCCGATTCGCGACATGCTGAGTTCCTCCCCTCGTTACCAGACGTAGGCGAGGACTTCCCCGCCCACTCCACGCTTGCTCGCCTGCCGGTCCGTCATCAGACCGCCGGACGTCGAGATGATCGCGACGCCCAAGCCGCCCAGAACGCGGGGCAGGTTGTCCTTCTTTGCGTAGACCCGCAGACCGGGCTTCGACACCCGGCGCAGGCCGGCGATGGAGCGCTCGCGGGTGGGGCCGAACTTCAGCTCCATCACGAGGTTCTTGCCGACCTTCGCGTCCTCGACGCTCCAGCCCTGGATGTAGCCCTCCTGCTGGAGGATCTCCGCGATGTGTGCCTTGATCTTCGAGTAAGGCATGCTCACGGTGTCGTGATAGGCCGAGTTCGCGTTCCGCAGACGCGTCAGCATGTCTGCGATCGGGTCGGTCATCGTCATGGCCGGTGGCCTTCCTCACCGCGGTTTCCCGATGGGACCTTCGGTGCGGTCGTGGGCGCTGTGGTCAGCGCCCGGTTGATAAGACTTCTGTACGGCTGGCCCGCGAGGGCTTACCAGCTCGACTTGGTGATGCCGGGCAGCTCGCCCCGGTGCGCCATCTCGCGGAAGCACACGCGGCACAGCCCGAACTTGCGGTAGACAGCGCGGGGACGGCCGCAGCGGGAACACCGAGTGTACGCCCGGACCTCGAACTTCTGCTTGCGCGCTGCCTTGACCTTCAGCGACGTCTTCGCCATGATCAGGCCTCCTTGAAGGGGAATCCGAGGAGCTTCAGCAGCGCCCGGCCCTGCTCGTCGTTCTTCGCGGTGGTCACGACCGTGATGTCCATGCCCCGCTGCCGGTCGACCTTGTCCTGGTCGACCTCGTGGAACATGACCTGCTCGGTGAGGCCGAAGGTGTAGTTGCCGTTGCCGTCGAACTGCTTCGGCGACAGGCCGCGGAAGTCCCGGATACGCGGCAGCGCCAGGGACAGCAGACGGTCGAGGAACTCCCACATGCGGTCGCCGCGCAGCGTCACGTGCGCACCGATCGGCATGCCCTCGCGCAGCTTGAACTGCGCGATGGACTTGCGGGCGCGGGCGACGGCCGGCTTCTGGCCGGTGATGGCGGTGAGGTCGCGCACGGCGCCCTCGATGAGCTTCGAGTCGCGGGCGGCCTCGCCGACGCCCATGTTCACCTTGATCTTGGTGATCGTGGGCACCTGCATGATGTTCTCGATGCCGAACTCCTCGCGCAGCTTCGCGATGATCTCCTCGCGGTAGCGCTGCTTGAGGCGCGGAAGAGTCCGCTCTTCAGTGGTCGCGGTCATCAGTTGTCCTCACCCGTCGCCTCGGCGTCGCCCTTCGCGGCGGCCTTCTTCTCGGGCTTCTTCTCGTCATCCTTGAGCTTCTTGACGTTGCTCACGTGGATGGGAGCCTCCATGGTCTGCACGCCGCCTTCCTTGGCGCCGCGCGGTCCCTGGTTGGTGACCTTGGAGTGCTTCTTGATCATGTTGACGCCCTCGACCACCACGCGCTCATCGCGCGGGTAGGCGGCGATGATCCGGCCCTTGGCGCCCTTGTCCTTGCCCGCGATGACCTGGACGAGGTCACCCTTCTTCACGTGCAGCTTCGGCATCACAGCACCTCCGGCGCGAGCGAGATGATGCGCATGAACTTCTTGTCGCGCAGTTCACGGCCCACCGGGCCGAAGATGCGGGTGCCCCGGGGGTCGCCGCTGTCCTTGATGATGACGGCGGCGTTCTCGTCGAAGCGGATGTAGGAGCCGTCGGGGCGGCGGCGCTCCTTCACGGTGCGCACCACGACAGCCTTGACAACGTCGCCTTTCTTAACGCCTCCGCCGGGAATGGCGTCCTTCACCGTGCCCACGATGATGTCGCCGATTCCCGCGTAGCGCCGACCCGAGCCACCGAGCACGCGGATGCAAAGGATTTCCTTCGCACCCGTGTTGTCGGCGACCTTGAGCCGCGACTCCTGCTGGATCACGTCTACTCCTGTGTGTCGTGCCGGTTCTCACCCTGGTGGTGAGCCTGGCCGAACTGATGTGGTCTTTTTCCCTCGGCGACAGCCGTACGACCGCCACCGCTGGCGGACGGGGCCGACAGCCGGCCCCGCCCCTTGGACACCGTCGTGGGGGGCGGTCTCCCACCCCCCACGAGGCGCGTCTAAGTGAGGTTACTTGGCCTTCTCGAGGATCTCGACGACTCGCCACCGCTTGGTGGCCGACAGCGGCCGGGTCTCCATCAGGAGGACGCGGTCGCCGACGCCGCAGGAGTTCTGCTCGTCGTGGGCCTTGTACTTCGTCGTACGGCGGATGACCTTGCCGTACAGCGGGTGCTTGACGCGGTCCTCGACGGCGACGACGACGGTCTTGTCCATCTTGTCGCTGACGACCAGGCCCTCACGGGTCTTGCGGTAGTTCCGCGTCTCAGTGGTCGGGGTCTCGGTTGCTTCAGACATCGCTCGGCTCCTTCTCGACCGTGACGATTCCGAGCTCGCGCTCGCGCATCACGGTGTAGATGCGGGCGATCTCGTGGCGGACGGCGCGCAGCCGCCCGTGGCTCTCCAGCTGCCCGGTCGCCGCCTGGAAGCGGAGGTTGAACAGCTCCTCCTTGGCTTCCTTCAGCTTCTGGACCAGGACCTCCTGGTCCTCGACTCGCAGCTCCGCGGCGGTCAGACCCTTAGCCATCACGCCTCACCCACTTCACGCTTGACGAAACGGCACTTCATGGGGAGCTTGTGCATCGCGCGCCGCATGGCCTCGCGGGCCACGGGCTCGGCGACACCGGACAGCTCGAACATGACACGGCCGGGCTTGACATTGGCAATCCACCACTCCGGAGAGCCCTTACCGGAACCCATGCGGGTCTCGGCCGGCTTCTTCGTCAGGGGGCGGTCCGGGAAGATGTTGATCCACACCTTGCCGCCACGGCGGATGTGCCGGGTCATGGCGATACGTGCGGCCTCGATCTGGCGGTTGGTCACGTAGGAGTGCTCAAGCGCCTGAATGCCGAACTCGCCGAAGACGACCCGGGTGCCGCCCTTGGCGGCGCCGCTGCGGTCGGGCCGGTGCTGCTTGCGGTGCTTGACCCTGCGCGGGATCAGCATGGTCAGCTCCCTTCAGCACCCGGCTGCTCCGCCGGGCCGGTCTCGGGGGCGGCCTGCGCGGCCGCCTCGGTCCTGGGGGCGCGGTCGGGACGACCCGCCCCGCCACGACGGGGACGGTCGCCGCCGCCACGACGCGGACGCTCGCCCGCACCACCGCGACGGTCGTCACGCTCACGACGCTGGCTCGCACGGGCGCCGGCCGCGGCCGCCTCCCGCTCGGAGCGGCTGGTCGGGGCCTCGCCCTTGTAGATCCACACCTTCACGCCGATGCGGCCGAAGGTGGTGCGGGCCTCGTAGAAGCCGAAGTCCACGTCGGCCCGGAGCGTGTGCAGGGGCACGCGGCCCTCGCGGTAGAACTCCGAGCGCGACATCTCGGCGCCGCCGAGACGGCCGGAGCACTGGACACGGATGCCCTTGGCCCCGCTCTTCATGGCGGACTGCATGGCCTTACGCATGGCACGGCGGAACGAGACGCGGCTGGACAGCTGCTCGGCCACGCCCTGCGCGACGAGCTGCGCGTCGATCTCGGGGTTCTTCACCTCGAGGATGTTCAGCTGGACCTGCTTCTTGGTCAGCTTCTCCAGGTCGCCGCGGATGCGGTCGGCCTCGGCGCCGCGACGGCCGATGACGATGCCCGGCCGGGCGGTGTGGATGTCGACCTGGACGCGGTCGGTCGTGCGCTCGATCTCGACCTTGGAGATGCCGGCCCGCTCCATGCCCTTCTGCAGCATGCGACGGATCGCCACGTCCTCGGCGACGTACGACTTGTACAGCTTGTCGGCGTACCACCGGCTCTTGAAGTCGGTCGTGATGCCGAGGCGGAACCCGTGCGGGTTAACCTTCTGGCCCACTAGCGGGTCCTTCCCTTCGGCTCGCGGGACTCCACGATCACGGTGATGTGGCTCGTCCGCTTGTTGATCCGATAGGCACGACCCTGGGCACGCGGGCGGAAGCGCTTGAGCGTCGGGCCCTCGTCGACCCACGCCCGGCTCACGAAGAGCGTGTCCCGGTCGAGCTTGAAGTTGTGCTCAGCGTTCGCGATCGCGCTCGAGAGCACCTTGTAGACGGTCTCGCTCGCCGACTGGGGAGCGAACTGCAGCACGGCCTGCGCCTCCGAAGCGGGCAGCCCGCGAATGAGGTCCACCACACGGCGGGCCTTCCGGGGCGTGTGGCGCGCGTACCGCGCCTGTGCCCTGGCTTCCATCGCTTTCTCCTCTAACTGCTGGCTTGAAGGCGCTTACCGCCGGCTGCGGCGGTCTTCCTTGACGTGGCTGCGGAACGTCCGCGTGGGGGCGAACTCACCGAGCTTGTGACCGATCATCGAATCGGTGACGAACACCGGAACGTGCTTGCGGCCGTCGTGCACGGCGATCGTGTGGCCGATCATGTCGGGCACGATCATGGAGCGCCGCGACCACGTCTTGATGACGTTCTTGGTGCCCTTCTCGTTCTGGGCGTCCACCTTCTTCTGCAGGTGGTCGTCCACGAAGGGACCCTTCTTAAGACTACGTGGCATATCGGCTGCTCCTACCGCTTCTTCCTCTTGCTCCGACGACGGATGATCAGCCGGTCGCTCGGCTTGTTCGGCTGCCGCGTGCGGCCCTCGGGCTTGCCCTTCGGGTTCACCGGGTGGCGACCACCGGAGGTCTTGCCCTCACCACCACCGTGCGGGTGGTCGACCGGGTTCATGGCGACACCGCGGACCGTGGGGCGCTTGCCCTTCCAGCGGTTGCGGCCGGCCTTGCCGATGCTGATGTTGGACTGCTCGGCGTTGCCCACCTGGCCCACCGAGGCCCGGCAGCGCACGTCGACCTGGCGCATTTCTCCGGACGGCATACGCAGGGTCGCGTACATGCCCTCCTTGGCGAGCAGCTGGATCTGCGCGCCGGCGCTGCGGCCGAGCTTGGCGCCGCCACCGGGGCGAAGCTCCACCGCGTGGATGAAGGTACCGGTCGGAATGTTGCGCAGCGGCAGGCAGTTGCCCGGCTTGATGTCGGCCGCGGGGCCGTTCTCGACCCGGTCCCCCTGCTTGAGGCCGGCCGGGGCGAGGATGTAGCGCTTCTCGCCGTCGGCGTAGTGCAGCAGCGCGATGCGGGAGGTGCGGTTCGGGTCGTACTCGATGTGCGCGACCTTGGCCGGGATCCCGTCCTTGTCGTGGCGGCGGAAGTCGATGATCCGGTAGGCGCGCTTGTGCCCGCCTCCCTGGTGCCGGGCGGTCACCCGGCCGTGGACGTTACGGCCGCCCTTGCTGTGCAGTGGGGCAAGCAGCGACTTCTCCGGCGTGCTGCGCGTGATCTCGGCGAAGTCCGAGACGCTCGCGCCGCGCCGACCCGGAGTCGTCGGCTTGTACTTACGGATGCCCATCTTTTTCGTTCATCCTTCGTCGGTTCGTACCGGTCGGGGTCCGCCTCACGGCGGTCCCCCCGGTGCTTTCTTCCTCGGGGCCGGTCCCTCGCACGGTGGCGAGGGGCCCCTCTCCCCGCTGCGGCAGGTGCTAGCCGATCTGACCGAAGATGTCGATCCGCTCACCCTCGGCCAGGCTCACGATCGCGCGCTTCGTGGTCGGGCGCTGGCCGTAGCCGTGCTTGGTCCGCTTGCGCTTGCCCTGGCGGTTGATCGTGTTCACGCCGGTCACCTTGACACCGAAGATCTGCTCGACGGCGATCTTCACCTGCGTCTTGTTGGCACCCTTGCGCACCAGGAACGTGTACTTGTTGTGCTCATCGATCAGGCCGTAGCTCTTCTCGGAGACGATCGGCTTGAGGATGATGTCGCGCGGGTCGGCGATCTTCTGCATCAGGCCTCTTCCTTCCCGCTGTTCGCCAGCCGGGCCACGACCTGGTCGTAGGCCTCACGGGTGAAGACCAGGTCGTCGTGGCACAGCACGTCGTAGGTGTTCAGCTGTCCCGCGTCCAGCAGGTGGACCTCGGGCGCGTTGCGCAGGCTGAGCCAGGTGACCTCGTCGTTCTCGTCGACCACGACGAGAACGCTGCGGGCCTGCGTGATCTTCCGCAGCGCCTCCAGGGCGGCCTTGGTCTTGGGCGTGTCACCCGTGACCAGGCTGCTCACCACGTGGACGCGGCCGCCGCCGGCGCGGTCGGACAGCGCGCCCTTGAGGGCCGCCGCCTTCATCTTCTTGGGCGTCCGCTGCTCGTACGAGCGCGGCTGCGGGCCGTGGACGACGCCACCACCGGCGAACTGCGGAGCGCGGGTCGAACCCTGGCGCGCCCGGCCGGTGCCCTTCTGCCGGTACGGCTTCTTGCCGCCGCCGGAGACGTTGCCGCGGGTCTTGGTGGCGTGGGTGCCCTGCCGACGCGCGGCGAGCTGGGCGACGACCACCTGGTGGATCAGCGGGACGTTGACCTTGGCGCCGAAGACCTCCTCGGGGAGGTCGACGGTCCCCGCCTTGGCGCCGCTGGCGTCGAGGACGTCAATGGTCGTGGTCACTTCGCAGCAACCCCCTTCTTGGCAGCGGTGCGGAGGAGGACCAGGCTGCCGTTGGCGCCGGGGATCGCACCCTTGATCAGGATGAGGCCCTTCTCGGCGTCCACGGCGTGCACCTTGAGGCTCTGGACCGTCGTGCGGACGTTGCCCATCCGGCCGGCCATACGCAGGCCCTTGAAGACGCGGCCCGGGGTGGCGCAGCCACCGATGGAACCCGGGGAGCGGTGCTTGCGCTGGGTACCGTGCGAAGCGCCCAGACCACGGAAGTTGTGGCGCTTCATGACACCGGCGAAGCCCTTGCCCTTGCTCTTGCCAGTGACGTCGACGTACTGGCCGGCCTCGAAGGTGTCGGCGAGAAGCTCCTGGCCGACCGTGTACTCGGAGGCGTCGTCGGTGCGTACCTCGGTGAAGTAGCGGCGCGGGGTGATGTCGTGCTTGCGCAGGTAGTCGCCCAGGGGCTTGTTCACCTTGCGCGGGTCGATCTGCCCGTAGCCGAGCTGGACGGCGGAGTAGCCGTCCTTCTCCGGAGTGCGGACCCGGGTCACCACGCACGGACCGGCCTCGACGACGGTGACCGGGATCACCCGGTTCGCCTCATCGAAGACCTGGGTCATGCCGAGCTTCTTGCCCAGGACGCCCTTGATCTGCTTAGCCATGTCAGTGCGTTCCTTAAAGCTTGATCGAGATGTCCACGCCGGCGGGAAGGTCGAGACGCATGAGCGAGTCGACCGTCTTCGGCGTCGGGTCGATGATGTCAATCAGCCGCTTGTGCGTACGCATTTCGAAGTGCTCGCGGCTGTCCTTGTACTTGTGCGGCGACCGGATGACGCAGTACACGTTCTTCTCGGTCGGCAGCGGCACCGGGCCAGCGACCTTGGCGCCGGTCCGCGTCACCGTCTCGACGATCTTCTTGGCCGAGCTGTCGATGACCTCGTGGTCATACGCCTTAAGCCGGATGCGGATCTTCTGTCCCGCCATAATGGCCTCGGTGTCCTTCGCTGTCGTCCTATAAAGCTTCGCGCGGCCTGTTGCCGCAGGTCTGTTTCCACGAGGCCGACGTCCGGATCCCGTCCGGTGTTCCGTGATCTGGCAGTGGCTTCGGTCGAAGTGCGGCCGAAAGCACTGCGAGATCACGGTCTCGTCGTTCGTGGGGGGTCGTCTCCGGCCCCTGCGCGGTGCGGCGGTCAGGCCCTCGTGGACCCGACCGCCGCCCAGCGGTGCTGCTACTTGATGACCTTCGTCACGCGACCGGCGCCGACGGTGCGGCCACCCTCGCGGATCGCGAACTTGAGGCCTTCCTCCATCGCGATCGGCTGGATGAGCTGGACGGTCATCTCGGTGTTGTCACCGGGCATGACCATCTCGGTGCCCTCCGGCAGGTTCACGACACCGGTCACGTCAGTCGTACGGAAGTAGAACTGCGGCCGGTAGTTGTTGAAGAACGGCGTGTGGCGGCCGCCCTCGTCCTTGGACAGGATGTAGACCTGCGCCTCGAACTCGGTGTGCGGGGTGGTCGTGCCCGGCTTGATGACACACTGGCCGCGCTCGACGTCCTCGCGCTTGATACCGCGCAGGAGCAGACCGACGTTGTCACCGGCCTGGCCCTCGTCAAGGAGCTTGCGGAACATCTCGACGCCGGTGACGGTCGTCGTGGTGCTCTTCTCCTTGATGCCGATGATGTCGACGGTCTCGTTGACCTTGACGATGCCGCGCTCGATACGGCCGGTGACGACGGTGCCGCGACCGGTGATCGAGAACACGTCCTCGATCGGCATGAGGAAGGGCTTGTCGGTGTCACGAACGGGCTCGGGGACGTTCTCGTCCACGGCGTTCATGAGCTCGATGATCGAGTCGCCCCACTTCTCGTCGCCCTCGAGCGCCTTGAGCGCCGATACGCGCACGACCGGCAGGTCGTCGCCCGGGAACTCCTGGGCGGACAGCAGCTCGCGGACCTCGAGCTCGACGAGCTCCAGGATCTCCTCGTCGTCGACCATGTCGGCCTTGTTGAGGGCCACGACGATGTAGGGGACGCCGACCTGGCGGGCCAGGAGGACGTGCTCCTTCGTCTGCGGCATCGGACCGTCGGTCGCCGCGACCACCAGGATCGCGCCGTCCATCTGGGCGGCACCGGTGATCATGTTCTTCACGTAGTCGGCGTGACCGGGGCAGTCCACGTGGGCGTAGTGGCGCTTCTCGGTCTGGTACTCGACGTGCGCGATGGAGATGGTGATTCCGCGAGCCTTCTCCTCGGGCGCCTTGTCGATCTTGTCGAACGGGGTCGCCTCGTTGAGCTGCGGGAAACGGTCGTGAAGCACCTTGGTGATCGCCGCGGTCAGAGTGGTCTTGCCGTGGTCGATGTGCCCAATGGTGCCGATGTTCACGTGCGGCTTGTTCCGCTCGAACTTGGCCTTGGCCACTGGTCTGTCTCCTTAGAGATTTCTGACTTGACTTGCGTCTTCTACCTCAGGCTCTGTACGGCGGGGCGCCCGAGAGCGCCCCACCTTACAGCGAGCGGAACTTTTTCGTCCCGAGCCCCTATGGCTACGGGGCGACCATCTCTACGGCGCCCCGCCACAGTGGTGCGGAACTATTCGCCCCGAGCCTTCGCGACGATCTCCTTGGCGATGCCCGGGGGCACCTCCGCGTAGGAGTCGAACTGCATGCTGTAGCTCGCCCGCCCCTGAGTGCGGCTGCGCAGGTCGCCCACGTAGCCGAACATCTCGGAGAGCGGAACGAGCGCCCTGATGACACGGGCGCCGGACCGTTCGTCCATTGCCTGGATCTGTCCGCGACGACCGTTGAGGTCGCCGATGACGTCTCCCATGTAGTCCTCGGGCGTGGTGACCTCGACGGCCATCATCGGCTCGAGGAGTACGGCGTCCGCCTTGCGCGCGGCCTCCTTGAAGGCCATCGAGCCGGCGATCTTGAAGGCCATTTCCGACGAGTCGACCTCGTGGAAGGCACCGTCCTGCAGCGTGACCTTGACGCCGACCATCGGGTAGCCGGCGAGCACGCCGAACTCGGCCGCCTCCTGCGCGCCCGCGTCCACGGACGGGATGTACTCCCGCGGGATGCGGCCACCGGTGACCTTGTTCTCGAACTCGTAACCGTCGTTGCCCTCGCCCAGCGGCTCCAGGTTGATGATCACGCGAGCGAACTGGCCGGAACCACCGGTCTGCTTCTTGTGCGTGTACTCGACCTTCTCCACCTTGCGGCGAATGGTCTCGCGGTAGGCGACCTGCGGGCGGCCGACGTTCGCCTCGACCTTGAACTCGCGGCGCATCCGGTCGACGAGGATCTCCAGGTGGAGCTCGCCCATACCCCAGATGACCGTCTGGCCGGTCTCCTCGTCCCGGCGGACCTGGAAGGACGGGTCCTCCTCGGCCAGCCGCTGGATCGCGGTGCCCAGCTTCTCCTGGTCGCCCTTGGTCTTGGGCTCGATCGCGACGTTGATGACCGGCGCGGGGAACGTCATCGACTCGAGGACGACCTGCTTGACCGGGTCCGACAGAGTGTCGCCGGTGGTGGTGTCCTTCAGGCCCATGACGGCCACGATCTGACCAGCGGTCGCGGACGGGCGCTCCTCGCGCTTGTTCGCGTGCATCTGGTAGATCTTGCCGATCCGCTCCTTCTTGCCCTTGACCGAGTTCACCACGGTGGTGCCGGTCTCGAGCGTTCCGGAGTAGACGCGGATGTAGGTGAGCTTGCCCAGGTGCGGGTCGCTCATGATCTTGAACGCCAGCGCCGCGAAAGGCTCGTTCGGGTCCGCGTGGCGCTCGACGATCTCCTCCTCGTTGCCCACCGCGTGGCCCTTGAAGGCCGGGATGTCGGTGGGGGCGGGGAGGTAGGCGACGATCGCGTCGAGCAGGGGCTGCACGCCCTTGTTCTTGAACGCGGTGCCACACAGGACCGGGTTGATCGCGCCGGCGACCGTCGCCCGGCGGATGGCCGCGACGAGCTGCTCCTCGGTGGGCTCGACACCCTCCAGGAAGAGCTCCATGAGCTCGTCGTCGTTCTCGGCCACCGTCTCGACCAGCTTGTCGCGCCACTCGCGGGCCGCGTCGGCGTGGTCGGCCGGGATGTCGACGGTGTCGTACATCTCGCCCTTGGCCGCCTCGGCGCTCCAGAGCAGGCCCTTCATCTTCACCAGGTCGATGACGCCCTTGAAGTCGGCCTCGACGCCCCAGGGAAGCTGGATGACCACCGGGGTGGAACCCAGCCGGCTGATCATCATGTCGACGCAGCGGTGGAACTCCGCACCGACCCGGTCCATCTTGTTCACGAAGCAGATGCGGGGCACGCCGTACCGGTCGGCCTGGCGCCAGACCGTCTCCGACTGCGGCTCCACGCCGGCGACGCCATCGAACACCGCGACCGCGCCGTCGAGAACACGCAGCGACCGCTCGACCTCGATGGTGAAGTCCACGTGTCCGGGCGTGTCGATGATGTTGATCGTGTGATCAAGCCAGCTGCAGGTGGTGGCGGCAGACGTGATGGTGATGCCGCGCTCCTGCTCCTGCTCCATCCAGTCCATGGTGGCAGCGCCCTCATGGACCTCACCCAGCTTGTAGTTGATGCCGGTGTAGAACAGGATGCGCTCAGTCGTCGTGGTCTTGCCCGCGTCGATGTGGGCCATGATCCCGATGTTGCGGACCCTGGCCAGGTCAAGAGCGGTCGTGGTGGCCACTTCTTCGCGTCCTTAACTCGTCGTCGGTGCTCACTACCAGCGGTAGTGCGCGAAGGCCTTGTTGGACTCGGCCATCTTGTGCGTGTCCTCGCGCCGCTTGACGCTGGCGCCGAGGCCGTTGCTCGCGTCGAGCAGCTCGTTCATGAGCCGCTCGGTCATGGTCTTCTCGCGGCGCGCCCGGGAGTACTGGACGATCCACCGCAGCGCCAGCGTGGTGCTGCGCGAGGCCTTGACCTCGACCGGCACCTGGTAGGTGGCGCCACCGACACGGCGGCTCTTCACCTCGAGCGTCGGGCGGACGTTGTCGAGAGCGCGCTTGAGGGTGACGACCGGGTCGTTGCCGGTCTTCTCCCTGCAGCCCTCGAGGGCGCCGTAGACGATCGACTGCGCGAGGGAGCGCTTGCCGTCCAGGAGAACCTTGTTGATGAGCGCGGTGACCAGCGGCGAGTTGTGCACCGGGTCAGCGACCAGCTGGCGGCGGCCAGGGGAACCCTTGCGCGGCATGTCAGCTCTTCTCCTTCTTCGCGCCGTAGCGGCTGCGGGCCTGCTTGCGGTTGCGGACAGCCTGGGTGTCCAGCGAACCACGGATGATCTTGTAGCGAACACCCGGCAGGTCCTTCACACGACCACCACGCACGAGCACCATCGAGTGCTCCTGGAGGTTGTGGCCCACCCCGGGGATGTAAGCCGTGACCTCGATGCCGTTGGTGAGCCGAACACGGGCCACCTTGCGCAGCGCCGAGTTGGGCTTCTTGGGGGTCGTCGTGTAAACGCGGGTGCAAACGCCGCGCCGCTGCGGGCTCCCCTTGAGGGCAGGAGTCTTGGTCTTGCTGACCTTGTCCTGCCGGCCCTTCCGGACCAACTGCTGAATGGTGGGCACCGCGTCTCCGTTTCGTGCCTAGCCGGTGATACGTAGGACCCGATCGAGGTGGCGATGCCGCCTCTCACAGGCTTGCAGGTACTGCCGGTGTCATGACCTGCTGGTTTTCCATCCCCTTCGACCCACGCGCTCGGGCGTGTCGCGCTCTTGTCAGAGCACACCCGGGCGGACCCGGTCGATCTGGAGGAGTCACGCGGCGCCCCCCACACGCTTTCCTCATCGGAAAGCGGCATTTGAGCGCACGCATGCGAGCCCACAGACGGGCACGAAGGTAAAGCCTACCCGCCCCCGTACAACACGTCAAAACAGAGGAGGACGCCCCGGAGGGACGCGCCCCGCTGTCCTGACGTGCCGCTTCGCCGCCGGCCCGAGCCGGACCGCCGAAGGACTCGGCCCCCTATCATACCGCTCCCACGAGCGGCTTCTCACACTTTCGGCGCCGTCCCCGCCCCCGTGCCGCCGGAGACCACGCCCGCACCCGGAGCGTGGACAACGGGAAGCGGCCCGGGGCGAGATGCCCCGGGCCGCTTCCGTGCGTTCACCGCCGCGGCGATCGCTCACCGCGGCGACATGTCAACGGCCGTACTGGCCGAAGTCGTACTCCTCCAGCGGGACGGCCTCGCCGCTGCCCGAGCCGAAGGTGTAGTCCGCCGCCGAGCCGTCGTAGCCGCCGACCGTGTACATCGCGGCCTTGGCCTCCTCGGTCGGCTCCACCCGGATGTTGCGGTACTGGGGCATGCCCGTACCGGCCGGGATGAGCTTACCGATGATGACGTTCTCCTTGAGGCCGAGCAGCGAGTCCGACTTGGCGTGGATCGCCGCGTCGGTGAGGACTCGCGTCGTCTCCTGGAAGGACGCCGCCGACAGCCACGACTCGGTGGCCAGCGAGGCCTTGGTGATGCCCATCAGGACCGGACGGCCGGCGGCCGGCTGGCCGCCCTCCGCCACGGTCTGACGGTTGATCGCCTCGAAGCGCGGCCGCTCGACCAGCTCGCCGGGCAGCAGCTCGGTGTCGCCGGACTCCAGCACGTTCACGCGCTTGAGCATCTGCCGGACGATGACCTCGATGTGCTTGTCGTGGATCGACACACCCTGCGAGCGGTAGACCTGCTGCACCTCGTCCACCAGGTGGAGCTGGACGGCGCGCGGGCCGAGGATGCGCAGGACCTCGTTCGGGTTGCGCGCACCGGCGACCAGAAGCTGGCCGACGTCCACGTGCTGCCCCTCAGAGACCAGCAGCCGCGACCGCATCGACACCGGGTAGGCGACCTCCTCGGAGCCGTCGTCCGGAGTGATGACGATCTTGCGGGTCTTGTCGGTCTCGTCGATCCGGACGCGGCCGGCGACCTCGCTGATCGGGGCGACACCCTTGGGGATGCGCGCCTCGAACAGCTCCTGCACACGCGGCAGACCGTGGGTGATGTCGGCGCCCGCCACACCACCGGTGTGGAAGGTACGCATGGTCAGCTGGGTGCCGGGCTCACCGATCGACTGGGCCGCGATGATGCCGACGGCCTCGCCGACGTCCACCAGCTTGCCGGTGGCCAGGGAGCGGCCGTAGCAGGTCGCGCAGACACCGATCTTGGCCTCGCAGACGAGCGTGCTGCGGGTCCTGACGGTCTCGATGCCGGCGTTCACCAGCGCCGTGACCACGTCGTCGTTGATGTCGACGCCCGCCGACGCGACGAGCTTGCCGTCCACCTCGACGTCCTCGGCCAGGATGCGGCCGTGCACGTTGCTCTCGGCGTTCTCGGCCTTGACCAGGTTGCCCTGCGGGTCGCGCTCGCCGACGTGCAGCGGGACGGCCCGGTCGGTGCCGCAGTCGATCTCGCGCACGATGACGTCCTGCGCGACGTCGACCAGACGACGGGTCAGGTAACCGGAGTCGGCGGTCCGCAGAGCGGTGTCCGCCAGACCCTTCCGCTGGCCGTGGGTCGAGATGAAGTACTCCAGCACCGACAGGCCCTCGCGGAACGAGGACTTGATCGGCCGCGGGATCGTCTCACCCTTGGTGTTGGACACCAGGCCGCGGATGCCGGCGATCTGCCGCACCTGCATACGGTTACCGCGGGCGCCGGAGTTGACCATCATCCAGACCGGGTTGGTCGCCGGGAACGCGTTGACCATGTCGGTCTCGACGTCCGCCGTCGCGTGGGTCCAGATTTCGATGAGCTCCTGACGGCGCTCCTCGTCGGTGATCAGACCGCGGTCGTACTCCCGCTGGACCTTGTCGGCACGCTTCTCGTACGACTCCATGATGGCGGCCTTGTTCGGCGGCGCCACGACGTCCTCGATGGAGATCGTGACACCGGCGCGGGTCGCCCAGTAGAAGCCGGCGTCCTTCAGCGAGTCGAGCGCGTTGGCCACCTCCACCTTCGGGTACCGCTCGGCCAGCTCGTTGACGATCGCCGAGAGCTGCTTCTTGCCGACCTGGTAGTTCACGAAGGGGTAGTTGGCGGGCAGCGTCTGGTTGAACAGGCACCGGCCCAGCGTGGTCTCCAGCCGGATCGGGTCGCCGGTCTCCCAGCCCTCGGGGGCCTCCCAGCCGCGCGGCGGCGGGACGTCCTTGAGGCGGACCTGGATCTTGGCCTGGATGTCCAGCTCGTGGCGGTCGTGGGCCATGAGGGCCTCCGACACCGTGGTGAACACCCGGCCCTCGCCCAGGCCACCCTCCTTCTGGGTGGTCAGCCAGTACAGACCGATGACCATGTCCTGGGTGGGCATCGTCACCGGCTTGCCGTCGGCCGGCTTGAGGATGTTGTTGGTGGACAGCATCAGGATCCGCGCCTCGGCCTGGGCCTCGGCCGACAGCGGCAGGTGAACCGCCATCTGGTCGCCGTCGAAGTCCGCGTTGAACGCGGTGCAGACGAGCGGGTGGATCTGGATGGCCTTGCCCTCGACCAGCTGCGGCTCGAAGGCCTGGATGCCCAGGCGGTGCAGGGTGGGCGCGCGGTTGAGCAGCACCGGGTGCTCGGTGATGACCTCTTCGAGCACGTCCCACACGACCGGCTTGGACCGCTCGACCATCCGCTTGGCGGACTTGATGTTCTGCGCGTGGTTGAGATCGACCAGGCGCTTCATCACGAACGGCTTGAACAGCTCCAGCGCCATCTGCTTGGGCAGGCCGCACTGGTGGAGCTTGAGCTGCGGGCCGACGACGATGACCGAACGGCCGGAGTAGTCGACACGCTTGCCGAGCAGGTTCTGCCGGAAACGACCCTGCTTACCCTTCAGCATGTCGCTGAGGGACTTCAGCGGACGGTTGCCGGGGCCCGTGACCGGGCGGCCGCGGCGGCCGTTGTCGAACAGGGCGTCGACGGCCTCCTGGAGCATCCGCTTCTCGTTGTTCACGATGATCTCGGGCGCGCCGAGGTCGAGCAGACGCTTGAGGCGGTTGTTCCGGTTGATGACCCGGCGGTACAGGTCGTTCAGGTCCGAGGTGGCGAAGCGGCCACCGTCGAGCTGGACCATCGGCCGCAGGTCCGGCGGGATCACCGGGATGCAGTCGAGGACCATGCCGCTCGGCGAGTTGCGGGTGTTGAGGAACGCCGCGACGACCTTGAGCCGCTTGAGGGCGCGGGCCTTCTTCTGGCCCTTGCCGCTGCGGATGGTCTCCCGCAGGTTCTCCGCCTCGGCCTCCAGGTCGAAGCTGGCCAGCCGCTCCTGGATGGCCTGGGCGCCCATGCCGCCGCGGAAGTAGCGGCCGAACCGGTCGCGCATCTCGCGGTAGAGCAGCTCGTCGCCCTCCAGGTCCTGGACCTTGAGGTTCTTGAAGCGGCTCCAGACCTCCTCGAGCCGGTCCAGCTCGCGCTGGGCCCGGTCGCGGAGCTGGCGCATCTCACGGTCGGCGCCCTCGCGCACCTTGCGGCGGGCGTCGCCCTTGGCGCCGGCGGCCTCCAGCTCGGCCAGGTCGGCCTCGAGCTTCTTCTGCCGGGCCTCGATGTCGGCGTCACGGCGCTGCTCGATGTGCTGCCGCTCGACGGAGATCTTCGCCTCCAACGAGGGCAGGTCACGGTCACGCATCTCGAAGTCGACATGCGTGATCATGTACGCCGCGAAGTAGATGACCTTCTCCAGGTCCTTCGGGGCGAGGTCGAGCAGGTAACCGAGGCGCGACGGGACACCCTTGAAGTACCAGATGTGGGTGACCGGCGCGGCCAGCTCGATGTGGCCCATCCGCTCGCGGCGCACCTTGGCGCGCGTGACCTCGACGCCACAGCGCTCACAGATGATGCCCTTGAAGCGGACGCGCTTGTACTTGCCGCAGTAGCACTCCCAGTCCCGGGTCGGACCGAAGATCTTCTCGCAGAAGAGCCCGTCCTTTTCCGGCTTGAGGGTCCGGTAGTTGATGGTCTCCGGCTTCTTCACCTCGCCGTGCGACCACTGCCTGATGTCGTCGGCGGTCGCGAGGCCGATGCGCAGCTCGTCGAAGAAGTTGACGTCGAGCACTAGATAATCCCCTTTTGAATCAGACCTCGTCGACGGTCATCGCGCCCTCGTGGGGGCGCCGGGACAGGTCGATGCCGAGCTCCTCCGCCGCGCGGAAGACGTCCTCGTCGGTATCCCTCATCTCGATCGACATGCCGTCGCTGGAGAGAACCTCGACGTTCAGGCAGAGCGACTGCATTTCCTTGATGAGGACCTTGAAGGACTCGGGAATGCCCGCCTCGGGGATGTTCTCGCCCTTGACGATGGCCTCGTAGACCTTCACGCGGCCCAGCACGTCGTCGGACTTGATCGTCAGCAGCTCCTGCAGCGCGTACGCCGCGCCGTAGGCCTCCAGGGCCCAGACCTCCATCTCGCCGAAGCGCTGGCCGCCGAACTGCGCCTTACCACCCAGCGGCTGCTGGGTGATCATCGAGTACGGACCGGTCGAGCGAGCGTGGATCTTGTCGTCGACCAGGTGCAGCAGCTTCAGGATGTAGATGTAGCCGACCGAGATCGGGTGCGGGAACGGCTCGCCGGAGCGGCCGTCGAACAGCCGCGCCTTGCCGTTCTCCCCCACCATCCGGGAGCCGTCCCGGTTGACGAGAGTGCTGTCGAGCAGGCCGACGATCTCCTCCTCGTTGGCGCCGTCGAACACCGGCGTGGCGACCTTGGTCCAGGGCTCGACCCTGTCCAGGTCCTTCTCGCGCAGGCGCTCGGCCCAGGCCTCCTCGATACCGGAGACGTCCCAGCCGCGGGCGGCGATCCAGCCGAGGTGTGTCTCCAGCACCTGGCCGACGTTCATTCGCCCGGGGACGCCCAGCGGGTTCAGGACGATGTCGACCGGGGTGCCGTCCTCGAGGAACGGCATGTCCTCCACCGGGAGGATCTTGGAGATGACGCCCTTGTTGCCGTGACGGCCGGCGAGCTTGTCCCCATCGGTGATCTTGCGCTTCTGCGCCACATACACCCGGACCAGCTCGTTGACACCCGGAGGAAGCTCGTCGCCCTCCTCACGGCTGAACACGCGCACCCCGATGACCTTGCCGGACTCACCGTGCGGCACCTTCAGCGAGGTGTCACGCACCTCACGCGCCTTCTCCCCGAAGATCGCACGCAGCAGCCGCTCCTCGGGCGTCAGCTCCGTCTCACCCTTGGGCGTGACCTTCCCGACCAGGATGTCGCCGGTCACCACCTCGGCGCCGATCCGGATGATGCCGCGCTCGTCGAGATCGGCCAGCGCGTCCTCGGAGGCGTTGGGGATGTCGCGGGTGATCTCCTCGGGCCCCAGCTTGGTGTCGCGGGCGTCGACCTCGTG
>NZ_JABBXA010000015.1 GCF_014161445.1 Microbispora sp. H13382 | reverse complement strand
TCAAGATGAGGTCTCCCACCACGAGAGTGGGTAAGGCCCCCTAGAGATGATGGGGTTGATAGGCCGGAAGTGGAAGCGCAGTAATGTGTGGAGCTGACCGGTACTAATAGGCCGAGGACTTGACCATAATATGCTCGCGTCCACTATGTGATCTCAGAGACAGCAACCACTGATTGGTTGTGTGTTTCATGGGGTTACGGCGGTTATAGCGGCAGGGAAACACCCGGTTACTTTCCGAACCCGGAAGTTAAGCCTGCCAGCGCCGATGGTACTGCACCGGGGACGGTGTGGGAGAGTAGGACACCGCCGGACAATCTTTATAGGAAGGGCCACCCCGAAACGGGGTGGCCCTTCCGCATTTCCAGACCACTTTCATTTCCTGCGGGGTTGTCGGGATCGGCCCCCCGGGTTCTGCGCCGAGGCCGTGGTGGTGCCGGCCCGATCCGGCACCCGCATCAGGCCCGGAACCCGACTGCGTGCCGTCCGCCAGTAGGCCGGGCAACGAGACGGGTGCGCCACCTGCCTGGTCCTGACGGACTGGCGGACCACAGACCCGGCGACGACATAGAAGACGACATAGAAGTGGTGGGATCCAGCCCCGGCCGAATACGGCCGGGGCTTTCGCATATCCGGAGGCACATCCAGAGGCAGGGGCGGGGGCGGCGTCACAGGGACGGTGGTGGAATTTCAGGGACGTGGGGGCCAGGCCGATGGCCGACCCGAGGCCGACCTGAGGCCGACGATGCTGGGCGTGAGCGTCCAGGAAAATGCTGCGCGTGAGCGTGGGGGGAGCGGAGCGGGCGGGAGGGAGGACCGCAGCGAAGGCCCAGCGGAGCGGGCTTCGCGAGGACCGGACCTTCCGGCCGGCGCAGTGACCAACCCCCACCCACACCACGACCCCCACCCCAACACGCGTCCCAGCCACCCAGTCCCCGTCTCAGCTTCCACGGCCCAACTCCCAGCGGCCCGGCCTCCCCCCCAGATCCCTGCTGTCGCCATCCCATGTCTCAGTGGCGCGTGTACCCTCGCCCCGTCGCCTGTTCCACCCGTCCCGCGTCCCTCGCCCACGTAGTCGCCGCGGGGTCAGTTCCTGCCGCGCCGGGGTCGAGTCCTGATTTCAAGGGGCGGGAGCCATCGACCGGGCCGCGGTACCCGCGAGAGAATCGGCGGGTGCTACTGGAGACGCCACGGTTGTCCTCCCGCTGTTTTACGGCCCGGGGACGCGTAGGCATTCGCCGTCTGCCGCCCGGGCCGCCCGCGCCCGGACCGATCGCCGCCGGTTCCCACAGCGTCCCGGTCAGCGTCCCAGTTAGAGCCTCGGTTAGAGCCTCGCTCCGGACAGTGTCTCGGTCCGGACAGTCACTCGGGCCGACAGCCGTATGGCATGGAAGCCGGACGCTGCTCCCGCTGCCGAACCCGCTGGCGAACCCGCTGGGGGACAAGCGCCGGCGAGGGGCGGATGCGGCCGCCTTTCCCGTCCTCTTTCCGCAGGCGGGATTGCGGGCCCGTACTGTGTCGGAGGCGCGGGAGACACCTCAAATTGAGCTCGATATCGGCCCCCGAGAGACACGCTTCAGGGCAGCATCGCCGTTATCGAAAGTGCTTTCGATATGAGAATTCCGGTGTCTTCGTCGCGCAATTCGATCTTCATTGCCCTCGTCGTGAATCGTGTCTCATGTGAGCGGCGTACGGGGGCCTACCTGCAAGATCGTGTTTCGGGAACCCGTCATCGGTGGCGTCCGTTGTGATCTACTGAAGGCGTGCCGTCGTTCGGGGTGACTGTGAGAAATGTTTGCGAAGGGTTCCATGGGGTAGGCGGGTTTGAGAGTTACCCTGGAAGGGCTGACGGAATTGACGATGAAGACATGAGTACCCGGCCTGCACATTATCCAGCCAACAACACTTAAACGGCCGGGCGTGTCGGTGGGGGTTCGCTGAATCGTCGATTACGGTTCCGTGTGTCGGGACGAGCCCGGAAAAGGACAAGCCGGAAAAGGACGAACCGATGGGGGCTGTGCGCAAGGTGGCGAGCTACCTTGGCCTAGGCGGGGCAGAGCAGTACGACGACGAGACCTATGCCGAGGACGAGTACGAGGACGACTGGATGCCGGCGGCCGAGCGTGCCGCCAAGCGTTGGCAGCCCAATGCCGACCCGGCCCGGATCGTCATGGTTCGCCCGCAGAAGTACGACGACGCCCTGACGATCGGCCGGCACTTCCGCGAGGGCCACACGGTGGTCATGGACGTGGCGAGCATGTCGACGGCGGAGGCCACGCGAATGGTCGACTTCGCCGCAGGCTTGGCCTACGGCTGTGAGGGACGCATCGAGCGGATCGCGGACAAGGTCTTCCTGATCACTCCGGCGACGGTGGAGGTCTCCACCGCCTGAGGCACATCCGTGTGATCGCCTGGAGCGCATCCGCGTACGAGACTGTGCCCGCCGCCCTTCTGGGCGGCGGGCACAGTCGTCTGCGGTGCAGGCGTCCTACGCGGCCCGCGGGCCCCGGCGCAGGAGGGTGGACACCTCTGTCAGGTCCCGGGCGGCGGCGGAGGCGCGCTCCTCGGACTCCCTGGCGTACTCGTGCAGGGCCCAGACGGCTTTGTCGGCGAGGTCGGCGAGCTTGCCGGCCCGTGTCTGGACGTACCGCACGTCTGAGTGTTCCTTGATGCGATGGCGCCACAGCAGGTGCCCGCCCGCGGCGCCGATCATCAGGCCCACGAGGGCGAGCGGCAGTGAGACCACGAACCCGGCGGCGAAGACGACGACGGCGAGGACCAGGAGGACGTAGCCGGCCCAGGGCCGGGTGCGCTTCGGCACGCAGTCGGTGACGAGCCGCTGCTCGGCCGCCGCCATCGACTCCTGGTCGGGACCCTCGGGCCTGAGCGTGATCGGATAGCCGAGGATCGGCACGTGCAGGGTGTCGGGCGGCGGTTCGCGCACGACCTCGACGAGGGACTCGGCGGCCGCTCTCACGGCAGGCGCGGCCACGTGCAGAGCGAGCGCCGCCATGTGGGGGTCGGCGTCGGGACGCAGGTCCTCCAGCAGATGCCCGGTGAGCGAGCTCAGCGGTCCTTCCTGGCCGCGCTGGCCCGCCAGGGCGCGGAGCACGGCCAGCGGCTCGTCCTCGGCCCACACGGTGCCGCGTACGACCTTGGTGACCTCGCCGGTCTGCCGGGTGGAGGTGATCTCGGTGCAGCGCTCGCGCAGGCGGTTCAGGGTGGCCGACGCCCGCAGCGACCGTTCGATCTCGGGGACCTTGGCCAGTTCGGGGAACGCCTCCAACGAGGCAGGCACGGCCGTCTCCGGCAGACCGGGTACGAGGGCCTTGAGCCACCGGTCGTCGGTGGCCGGCACGTCGACCGCGTCCAGCTTGCGCAGTACGAAGATCTTGCCGACCGGTCCGTACGCCCCGCGTGCGGCGGCGAGCCACAGCGCCCGCTGGCCGGGGGTCACCGGGCGGTCTTCGGACAGGTCGCCGAAGGCGGTGCCGAGCCAGGAGGCGTGGATCCGGTCGCCGTGGCCGCAGACGGCGAGGGCCAGGCACAGGAACAGGGCGGTGCGCCGCTCGTCCAGCTGGTTCGCCAGGGCCAGTGGCTCCAGGGCGTCCTTGCCGGACGTGATGAGGACGAGGGCCTCGACGGCGGGCCCCAGCCAGTAGCCCGGCACGTCCGTGATCCCCGGCGGCAGGTTGGGCGCCGTCCCGTCGGCCGCCAGGCTGACGATCAGCGCCTCGGCGTAGTGGTGCAGCTCCGTGGCCTCGGCCAGGTTTTCGAAGTCCGGACTCGTGGTCAGGTCCATGCTCACGCGGAAAGCTCCCCGAGGAGTCGGCTGGCACTCCCTTGACCGCGCCAGACTAGACGCATGGTGCGACAGTTACGGACGAGGCGCGCCGGGGACGACCCTGACCCGTGGACTCGGCAAGGCCGGACCGCCCCGGAACGGGCGGCCGGCCATGATCGAGCGGGGACGCCGTCCCCTGACGCGAGGACGGCGTCCGTGGCCTCGAGAGGGCCGCTCCCGGTGCAGGGCGCGCCCTTCCCGATGTCCCCCGGAGCGGTGTCCGCCGGAGCGGGATCCGGCACCCCGCTCACATCCGCTCGGGGACTTCGATGCCGAGCAGGTCGAGCCCGCGCAGCAGCACGCGCAGGGTGAGCGCGGACAGAGCCAGACGCGACTGCCGTACGGACTCCTCCTCGGCCTTGAGGACCGGGCAGCCCTCGTAGAACGAGGTGAACGCCTGGGCCACGTCGAACAGGTAGTTGCACAGCCGGTGGGGCTCGGAGAGTTCGGCGACGGCGGCGACGACCGAGCCGAAGCCGAGCAGCTGCAGCGCGAGCGCCCGCTCGGCCGGGTGGCCCAGCGTGATCGGACCGGTGACCGACTCCGGCTCGATCCCGCCGTTGCGGAAGATCGACCGGATGCGGGCGGTGGCGTACTGGAGGTACGGCCCGGTGTTGCCGGTGAGGGCGAGCATGCGGTCGAAGTCGAACACGTACTCGCTGTCGTGGCTCACCGACAGGTCCGCGTACTTGACGGCGCCCATGCCGACCTGGCGCGCGATCTGCCGGCGGGCCTCCGGGTCGTACCCGCGTTCGGCGATGACGGCCTCGGCCCGGACGACGGCCTCGTCGAGCAGCTCGGTGAGCTTGATCGAGGCGCCGCTGCGGGTCTTGAACATCTTGCCGTCGCTGCCGAGCACGCTGCCGATCTGCACGTGCTCCGCCTTCACGTCGTCGTGCAGCCAGCCGGCCATCCGCGCCGCGGCGAAGACCATCTGGAAGTGGAGCGACTGGGTGGCGCCCACGACGTACAGGACACGGTCGGCCTTCAGGTCGCGCACCCGGTAGCGGATGGCGGCGAGGTCGGTGGTGGCGTAGCCGTACCCGCCGTCGCTCTTGCGGACGATGAGCGGCAGCGGCTGGTCGTCACGGCCCTTGAATCCGGGCGGGAACACACACAGCGCGCCCTCACTGATCTCGGCCACGCCCGTGCGCTCCAACTCGTCGCAGACGTCGGCGAGCATGGGGTTGTACATGCTCTCGCCGGCGATGTCGTCGTCGGTCAGCGTGACGCCGAGCGTCCGGTACACCTTGGTGAAGTAGCGGTTGCTGCAGTCGATGAACTCGCGCCACAGCCGCAGGGTCTCCGGGTCGCCGCCCTGCAGCAGCGGCACCCGGCGGCGGGACCGCTGCTGGAACTCGCTGTCGTTGTCGAACTTGTGCCGCGCCGCCTGGTAGAAGGCGTTGCCGTCGCCGGCGGCCAGCATGCCGAGGGCCTCCTCCTCGCCGATGTCGAGGAGGTGCTCGATGAGCATGCCGAACTGGGTGCCCCAGTCGCCGAGGTGGTTCTGCCGGATCACCTGGTTGCCGACGTGCTCATGGGTACGCGCGAGGGTGTCGCCGACGATCGTGGTGCGCAGGTGGCCGACGTGCATCTCCTTGGCGGCGTTCGGCGCCGAGTAGTCGACGATCACGGTCTGCGGGGCCGGCTGCGGCACGCCGATGCGCTCGTCGAGCAGCCGCTGCCCGGCCTGCTCGGCGATCCAGCCGTCGCGGAGCGTCAGATTGAGGAACCCGGGCCCGCTGACCTCCACGCTCACGTCGTTCGTGTCGAGGTGATCGGCGATCGCCTGGGCGACCTCCCGCGGGGCACGTCGGAGCCGCTTGGCCAGGCTGAGCGCGACGTTCGCCTGGTAGTCGGCGAACTGGGAGGGCCTGATCAGCGGATCTTCGGTGGCGTACTCCGGACCGAAGGCGGAACCCAGCGCCTGCTGGACCCGCTCGGTGAGCACGAGCTGCGGGTCGGTCATGCGTCAAGCTTATCGGCGCGCGCCTCCCGCCCGCCGTCCTATATCCGGTGTCACCAGCGGCGGTGCGGCTTGTTGTTTGAGGCGATCCGCTCGCCGATCCTGGCGACGATGCCCTGGGCCGACAGGCGGGCCGCGAGCTCGCAGGCGGCGGCGACGCCGCGCGCCCGTGACGAGCCGTGCGCGATCACCACGGTGCCGTTGAGACCGAGCAGCACGGCCCCGCCGTGCGCCTCGGGATCGAGCCGGCCGGCCAGCTCCCGGAGCCGGGACCGCTGCAGCATCCCGCCGAGTCTGGCCACGCGGCTGTCCGCGATCGCCTCCCTGAACTGCTCGAAGGCGTACCGCACCGTGCCCTCGACGGTCTTGAGCGCGATGTTGCCGGTGAACCCGTCGGCGACGACCACGTCGACCTTGCGGGTGAGCAGGTCGTGCCCCTCGATGTTGCCGGTGAAGTCGATGCCGGGCGTGGCGGCCAGCAGCTCGTGAGCACGTTTGGCGAGTTTGTTGCCCTTCTCCGCCTCGGCGCCGATCGTGAGCAGGCCGACGCGGGGACGCCGCATGCCGAGCGCCGTCTCGGCGTAGGCCACGCCGAGGTGGGCGAACTGCACCAGCATCTCCGGCTTGGCGTCGGCCGTGGCGCCCGCGTCGAGCAGCACGGTCGGCTGGGGCAGGGTCGGCAGGCCGACCGCGATCGCGGGGCGTACGACCCCCTGCTGGGCCCGCAGCCGCAGCCGGCCGGTGGCGACGACGCCCGCCGTCGACCCCGCGGACACGACCGCGCAGGCGTCGCCACGCCGGACGAGGTGGCAGGCGACGGCGATGCTGGACCGGGGCCGTCTCAGGCTCGCCAGCGCGCCCTCGTCCATCGCCAGCGCCTCCTCCGCGCGGACGATGGGAATCTCGGTGACGGCGTCGTGCTCGGCCAGCTCCTGGTAGAGCAGGCGGGGATGACCGACGAGGACGACGGGCACGCCCCGCTCCCGCACGGCCTGTACGGCTCCCGCGACGATCTCCGCGGGCGCGTTGTCGCCGCCCATGGCGTCGAGCGCCACGGGCAGCGCACGGCCGGTGGGCTGCATGGCCGCATCGTAGGCCGTCAGCGAAGTGTCCTGCGGTAGACCAGGATCTTGCCGAACCGCGCGTTGCCGGTGACGCGGATCAGCGGGCCGTCGCCGTCGCCGTTCCCACCGGTCACCGAGCGCTTCGAGAAGACCGCGCTGCCCTCGTCGATCACCCTGGCGTCGGCCGGCACGGTGACGATGAGCTTGCCGCAGAAGGAGTTCAGCTCCAGCGTCACCTCACGGCCGGGCAGCACCGCGTCGCTGAGGTCCACGATCAGCGCACCGAAGACCGAGCTGAGTTCGGTGTGCCGCCCGGCGACCCAGCGCCCGCGCCGTATGATCTTGCTGAACACCGCGGAGACACGGTGCCGCTCCGTGGAGGGCGTGGCCGGGGGATGGGCCGCGTCGGGCAGGTCCCTGACCAGGGGCACGAGGTCGCCGACGGTCACCGCGGCGTAGGCGGCGTCGAGCCGGTCCGCGTGCTCGACGCTCGTCAGGCGGCCGGTGGCCAGCGCCTCGCCGAGGACGGCGGCGACCCGGTCGCGGTCGGCGTCCGAAGCGCGCTGTGCGGGGTCGTCGCCCGCATGGGGGATGAGGAGAGTCACTCTGCCAGCGTAACTCCAATCGAGATATGTCGCGATATGGCGAGGTCGTGATCGGTCCTGGCGGGGCCGGGTCGCGAGGCCCGGCGGCGCGTCGCTAAAAGTGAGCGGAAAGATCTGTCGCCGGGCCTGGGCGTCGTGTTTACCGTGGCTTTCTCCGGAGGCGGGATTGCGGTGACCGCGAAGTGGTCGTCCGGGCCTTGATATGCCGACTTTCCGGGCGGGTGCGGGGCGGGGATCCCCTGGTCGGCAGGGCTTTCCGCCGTGATCGGGAGTGATAGAAATGCCGACGTCTTTGTCGGCGTGCTCGCCGACGCACGGGGGTTCTTGGGTTCGTCATTCCCACTCTCGTGAAAAGGAATATGAACCGGGGGCAAGTCAATGAAACGAGTGGTTAGGACAGCCGTCGTCGCCGTCACGATCGGTATCGCCGGCATGCTCGCCGCACCCGCGCAGGCCGACGTGTGCGCGCAGAAGTGCACCGAGCACCGGGTCGAGACGCTGGCGAGGCTTCTGGCCGATCTGCAGGGCACGGCCGTCGGCGGGGCGACGAGCGGCGTCGCCGCGCAGGCCGACGCGGCCGCCGAGGTGGCGGTGAACCTGACCGCTGACATCAGGGCCCACCTCGTCGCCGTCGCGAAGCTCTGCGGCACCGTGACGGCCGGCCTGTCGGCCGAGGCGAACGCCCAGATCAACGCCGCGGCCGACATCGCGGCCGACATCGTGGCCGACGCGACCGTCACCGTCACCGCCAACGTGGTCGCCCGGCTGGAGGCCCACCTGACGGCCGCCCTGGTCGCGGTCGCGGACGTCAACGCGGCGCTGGCCGCCAAGGTGGACGTCGCCGCGGATCTCGCCGCCCAGGTCGGCAGGCCGGTCGTCGCCGTCACCGGCCAGACCGCCGCCGCCGTGGACGCTTCGGCGGCGGCCGTCGCCACCGTGGGCGCCGCTGTCCACGCCGGGCTCAACGTCACCGCCAGGCTCAACGCGCTGCTCAGCCTCAAGGGCGCCGTCGCGGCGACCGCCGGCAGCGCGGGCGGCCTGCTGGCGCTGGTGCCGTGCGACACTCCGGCGGACGGCGCCATGAGCAGCACCCAGACGACGGCCGCCGATGCCGCCGCCCGGGCCGACGCCAACGCCAACGCGGTCACCAGGACCGTCCGTGGCACCACGGACGCTCCGGCGCAGGGAGCCGCCGCGACGACGGGAGCGGCGGCCGAGCTCGCCACCTCCGCGACGGCCACGGCCGACGCCGCGGCGTCGAGCACGGTCTCGTCCGCCCCGGGCATGGTGTCCAGCGTCGCGCCGGCGACCTCGCGGCAGGGCGGGTACGGCAGGTGATCCACGCCTGAGGGCCTCCGCCGCCGCGGTCGAGGCGACATGCCGAACGGCGCCGGAGACCCGCGTACGGCAGGACCACCGGAAAGACGTCGATGACGAAAACGGCCGGCGCCCCTCGGGGGCGCCGGCCGTTCCGGCGTCGATGCCGGCCGCGCCCCGCAGGGCCGGCTAGTGCGGCACTAGTTCGGCGAGTCGGTATGCGTGCGCAGGTGGGTGCGCCTGGCGATCTGGGCCTGCAGACGGGCCATCTGCCAGTGCAGCTCGATGAGCTGCTCGGCGATCAGCCCGACGGGAAGCTCCGAGGGATCTTCGGCGGCCAGATTGTCGATCGCCGTCGCCAGGTCGCTCATCCGCCCCTCCCCTATGTCGAATCTCCGTTCGAATCATAGTGGAACGAGCGGCCCTCCCGCATCAGGTTTCGTACAAAGGTGCGATATAGCCGCGGGCGAGCGTGTTGGCCGTGATGTTGAACCCGACCACGGCCGGCGGCGTGTCGGTGCCGACGCCCAGGGACTCCACGCCGAGGGCGTGCACGGCGAAGAGGTAGCGGTGCGGATAGCCGGGAGGCGGCGCCGCTCCGCCGTACTCCTTGGTGCTGAAGTCGTTGCGCGCGTGCTTGGCGCCCTCGGGCAGCCCCTTGAAGTCGGGGCCGTTGCCCGCGCCCGCCGGCAGTTCGGTGACACCGGCCGGGATGTCGTACAGCACCCAGTGCCAGAAGCCGCTGCCCGTGGGCGCGTCGGGGTCGAAGCAGGTGACGGCGTAGCTCCTGGTGCCCTCGGGGGCGCCCGACCAGCGCAGGTGCGGGGAGACGTTCTGCCCGCTCATGCCCCAGTCGTTGAACACGTGGGCCTCGGGGAGCCGCTCGCCGTCGCGTACGTCGTCGCTCTCGACGGTCAGCGCGGGCACCTCGGGCAGATGGTCGTACGGGATCGGTGGCGGCGTCGGCACGGTCACCCCTCCGTTTCTCTCAGGCCTTGTTGTACGCCTCCAGGACCTCCTGGGGGTCGCCTTCCATTCTGATCTTTCCCTTGTGCAGCCAGATCACCCGGTTGCACGTCTCCTCGATCACGTCGAGGTTGTGGGCGACCAGGAAGACCGTGCCGGCGGAGTCGCGCATCTGCTTGATGCGCTGCTGGCTCTTCTTCTTGAACTCGCGGTCGCCGGTCGCGAGGGCCTCGTCGATGAGCAGCACGTCGTGCGTCTTGGCGGAGGAGATGGCGAAGCGCAGCCGGGCGCCCATGCCGGACGAGTACGTCGACATGGGGAACTGGACGAAGTCGCCGATGCCGGAGAAGTCCACGATCTCGTCGTACTTCTCGCGGACCTCGGCCGGGCTCATGCCCATCGCGTAGCAGCCGAGGATGATGTTGCGCTCGCCCGTCAGTTCCTTCATGAGGGCCGCGTTGACGCCGAGGAGCGACGGCTGGCCGTTGGTGTAGACGGCGCCCTTGTGCGGGGGCAGGAGGCCGGCGATCGCGCGCAGCAGCGTCGACTTGCCCGAGCCGTTGCGGCCGATGATGCCGATGGCGTCGCCGTGGTGGGCGACGAAGCTCACGCCCTTGACGGCGTGGACCTCCTTCATCTGCGGCCGGCCCTGCCGCCGCAGGATGCGCATGAGGGCGTTGGCGGCGTTGCCCTTCTCGGACTCGCTCGCGGCGCCGTACACCTTGTAGACGATGTGCAGGTCGTCCACGATGACTGTCGGGGTCCCGACCTTGGGATTGCGCGTCTCGGGGGTCTGCGTCTCGGAATTCTGTGTCTCGGAATGCTGGGGCGCCACCTGCGACAGCTCCTCGGTCAGCTCAGCCACGGCCGTACCTCTCCTCGGCCCGCCAGAAGTACCAGAAGCCGACGATCAGCGCGAACACTGCCCAGAATAGACAAGTCACCCACGCCCAGCGCTCGGGGAATCGCTGGTAGATCAGCAGATCGCGCATGAACTCGATGTAGGCGGCGGCGGGGTTGAACTCCAGGACCCAGCGGAGGAGCTCCGGCAGCTCCCTGGTCTTGTCGTCGATCGCGTAGAAGACGCCGGAGGCGTACAGCCAGGTGCGGGTGATGAACGGCATGAGCTGGTTCAGGTCCCGCATGAACGCGCCGAGGCGGGCCATGAACATGGCCATGCCGATGTTGAAGACGAGCTGCATGAGCAGCGTGACGGGGATCAGCAGCCAGAGCCAGGTGATCGGCTCCCCGGTGACGAGCACCAGGAGGACCAGCACGGCCATGGAGTAGCCGAGCTGCTGGAGTTCCTGCATGGTGTACGCGAGCGGGAGCGAGGCGCGCGGGAAGTGGAGCGCCCGGATGAGCGACAGGTTCGAGGAGATGGACTTGGCGCCGCTGATCACCGTGCGCTGGGTGAAGGTGAACACCATGACCCCGGTGATGAGGAACGCCGGGTAGTTCTCGATCGACTTGCTCTGCCCCAGGATGACGCCGAACATCAGCCAGTACACCGCGGCGTTGAGCAGCGGGGTCAGCACCTGCCAGAGCTGGCCGAGCATCGACTCGGAATACTTCGAGACGTTGCGCGAGGTGGCGTACGTGAGGATGAAGTGCCGCCGGTCCCACAGTTGGCGCAGGTAGGCGGGCATGCTGGGGCGTGCGATGGCGCGTCGTAGTCCGTGACGCTCGGCGAGCGCGGCCAGCGACTCCGGGGCTCGGCCGCCACCCTGGGCCTCCGCGAGCGCGGATTCCGGCTGGCTCATGGCATGGACTCTATTGGATGGAGGTCGGTGGGACGGCTGTCGCACCGAACGTGGCTGCGACTGGTCAAAGGTAGCCCAGGACATCCTCGTCCGGGGACCGGGAGGCGGGTGTCGCCTCCCTCCTTGGCCAAAGGACCGGCACTCTGTCGGTATATGTACTCTAAAGGGGAGTTTGATGCCTTGCTGGGCATTTAAGGTTGGGCTCACAGGAATGTGTGTGACGCCCGACTGACGCACGTGTGACCGAACTGCAACGTGCCGGAGACTCCTCTGGTGCGTCCGGTAAGGGATGCTCCGGACGACTGGCAGGACGTCAGCTGGTTTGACGAAGCCCGGCAAACCGGGTGCTAACCAGCGCGAACGCCCATCCTTAGAGGGAGGACCAATCCACTATGCGCGTGACTAAGGGCGCGAAGATCGCCACCGGCACCGCGCTGCTTGCGCTCGGCGTCGCCGCGTGCGGCGGGGGCGGCGGTTCCAGTAGCGGCGGCGGGGACAACCCCCGGGCCGCGTCGGGAACCGTCTACATCCGTGGCTGTGAGCCCCAGACCGGCTTCGTGCCCGGAAACATCAACGAGACCTGCGGCGGCACGATCAACGACTTCGTGTACAGCAAGCTCGTGAAGTACAACTCGGACACAGCCGCTCCCGAGCTCGACCAGGCCGAGTCGATCGAGACCACCGACAACAAGGTGTGGACGATCAAGCTCAAGTCCGGTCTGAAGTGGACCGACGGCACGCCGGTCACCGCGAAGAACTACGTCGACGCCTGGAACTACACCGCCTACTCGCCGAACGCCCAGCTCGGCAGCTTCTGGTTCGGTGACATCGAGGGCTACGACAAGGTCAACACGCAGGACCCCGACGGCCCCGACGGGCCGAAGGAGGCTCCGAAGCCGGAGACCGACAAGCTGAAGGGCCTGGAGGTCGTCGACGACCTCACCTTCAAGGTCACGCTGACCGCGCCCATCTCGGTGTTCCGCACCAAGCTGGGGTACTCGACCTTCTCGGCCCTGCCGGAGGCGTTCTTCAAGGACCCGAAGGGCTTCGCGCAGAAGCCGGTCACGAACGGCCCCTTCAAGTTCGTGCAGTGGGACCACAACTCGCAGATCATCGTCGAGGCCAACCCCGACTACCCCGGGCCGGAGAAGCCCAAGGTCAAGAAGATCGTCTACAAGATGTACAAGGACGACAACGCGGCCTACGCGGACCTGGTCTCCAACAACCTCGACTTCACCGAGCTGATCCCGCCGTCGGCCCTCGCTGGCGACAAGTGGAAGACCGACCTCGGCGACCGCGCGATCGACGGTCAGCAGGGCGTCATCCAGACGATCACCTTCCCGGTGTACAGCAAGGAGTGGGGCGGCAACGCGGACTTCCGCAAGGCGGTCTCCCTCGCGATCGACCGGAAGACGATCACTGAGAAGATCTTCAACAAGGGTCGTAGCCCGATCAACGGCTGGGTCTCCCCGATCGTCGAGGGCTTCAAGGACGGCGCCTGCGGCGACCTGTGCACCTACAACCCCGCCAAGGCCAAGGAGCTCCTCGCCAAGGCCAAGTCCGAGGGCTACACCCCGCCGGCCGAGTTCCCGATCTGGTCCAACGCCGACGGCACTCACAAGGAGTGGATCGAGGCCACGGTCAACAGCATCAACCAGGCCTTCGGCCCCGACGCCGGCTTCAAGTTCGTGCACAAGGACATGCCCACCTTCGCCGAGCTGCGCGACGTCGTCACGCAGCACAAGCTCAAGGGCGTGCACCGCACCGGCTGGCAGATGGACTACCCGCACATCGAGAACTTCCTGAACCCGCTGTACAAGACCGGCGCATCCTCCAACGACGGTCTCTACAGCAACAAGGAGCTCGACGCGAAGCTCCACGAGGCCGACACCGCCACCGACCCCGCGCAGGCCAACGCCCTCTACCAGGAGGCCGAGGCTATGCTGCAGCAGGACATGCCCGCGATTCCGCTGTGGTCGTACGGTCTGCAGGCCGGCACCAGCAAGTGGGTGACCGGCGTTAAGGTCACCCCCTTCGGCGTGCTCGACCCGCTGTCGATCGCGATCAAGGAAGCGTAGGACAGCTCGTACGTGAACCCCCCGAGGCCGGTTCCCCCACCGGGGCCGGCCTCGTGGGCTGTCCATTCGCGAACTCCGTGTTGACCCACGGGGGGCGCATGTACGACCTTTAGCGTCAGATCGGAGGTGCGCATGGGCCGATACGCGATCCGGCGCCTGCTGCAACTCGTGCCTGTCGTGCTCGGCACGACGTTCATCATCAACTACATGGTCTGGCAGCTCCCGGGCGACCCGTTCGCGGGGAGATGCGGCCAGCGGCCGTGCCCGGACAGCTATGTCACGGCCATGCGTGAGCAGTTCGGCCTGGACCAGCCGCTCCTGGTGCAGTACTGGAACTTCCTGAAGAACCTGCTCACCGGCAACCTCGGCACCGACTTCAACGGCGTGTCGGTGGCCAGCCAGCTCGGCGACGCCTGGCCGATCACCATCAGGCTCGCGCTGATGGCGGTGGCCTTCGAGGCGATCATCGGGATCGGCGCCGGCGTGCTGTCGGGTCTCAAGCGCGGCGGCTTCATCGACAACGTGGTGACGCTCTCCACGCTGTTCCTGCTCTCTCTGCCGATCTTCGTCACCGCCTACCTGCTGCAGTGGGTGCTCGGCGTGCAGCTGCACGTGATCGAGCCGACGGTGACGGACGCCGCGACGGTTCCCGAGCTGATCGTCCCCGCGCTCGTGCTGGCCAGCCTCAACATGGCGTTCACCGCGCGGCTCACCCGTACGAGCATCGTGGAGAACCTGCGCTCCGACTACGTGCGCACGGCCGTGGCCAAGGGACTGAGCAACCGGCGGGTGGTCGGGATCCACCTGCTGCGCAACTCGCTCATCCCGGTGCTCACGTTCCTCGGCACCGAGGTCGGCTCGCTGATGTCCGGTGCGATCATCACCGAGGGCATCTTCAACATCCACGGCATCGGCGGCCTGTTGTGGCGGGCCATCAACGGTCAGGACTACACGATCGTGGTCCCCGTGGCCACGCTGCTCGTGCTCGTGTACCTGATCTCCAACCTGCTCGTCGACCTCCTCTACGGCGTGCTCGACCCGAGGATCCGCTATGAGTGACCCGACCGCGACGCAAGACCTGATCAAGGGTGCGGACGATCCGGCCGCGAGCCCGGTCACGGTCAGGGACAGCCAGCGCAGCCTCTGGCGCGACACGTGGGACATCCTGAAGCGACGCAAGATCTTCTGGGTCTCGCTCGTGATGCTGATCGTGTTCCTCGTGATGGCGGCCTTCCCGTCGCTGTTCACGCACAAGGACCCGGAGTACGCGACGCTCGCCAAGAGCATGGAGCTGCCCAGCTCGGAGGCCTGGTTCGGCTACGACCTGCAGGGCCGGGACGTGTGGGCCAGGACCATCTACGGCGCCCGCACCTCGATCATCGTGGGCGTGCTGGCCACGCTGGCCACCGTCCTGCTCGGCGGCCTGACCGGCGTGCTCGCCGCCTACTTCGGGCGCTGGCTCGACGCGATCATCTCCCGCATCGGCGAGATGTTCCTCGGCCTGCCGTACGTGCTGGGCGCGATCATCATCCTCGGCACCGTCGCACCGGCCCAGTCGAACCCCGGCAAAGCGATGATCATGGCGGTCGTCATCATCGTGCTGGCCCTGCTGGGCTGGCCGATCCTGATGCGCATCGCCCGCTCGGCCGTCATCCAGGCCAAGCACCAGGACTACGTGCAGGCCGCCAGGGCGCTCGGCGCGGGACCGATGCGGATCATCTTCCGGCACCTGCTGCCGAACTCGCTGGCGCCGATCCTCGTGTACGCCACGATCACGATCGGCAGCTTCATCGGCGCCGAGGCCACGCTGTCGCTGCTCGGCATCGGTCTGCGCTCGCCGGTCATCTCCTGGGGCATCGCGATCGCCGACCACAAGGACTATCTCAGGACCGGTCCGCACGCCATGTTCTTCCCGGCCGGGTTCCTGTCCCTGTGCGTGCTGACCTTCGTCATGCTCGGCGAAGCCGTACGCGACGCCCTCGACCCGAAGCTTCGATGAGGAGGCACAGCGAGTGACGGAAGTGCTTTCCGAGCAGATGGGCAGCGGCTCCCACAGCGGCGCCCTGCTGGAGGTCGACGACCTCCACGTCGAGTTCCGCACCCGGGCGGGCGTGGCCAAGGCAGTCAACGGCGTGACCTACAGCGTGGACGCCGGCGAGACGCTCGCCGTACTGGGCGAGTCGGGCTCGGGCAAGAGCGTCACCGCCCAGACCATCATGGGCATCCTCGACATCCCGCCGGGGAAGGTGACCGGAGGCGAGATCCGCTTCCGCGGCGTCGACCTGCTCAAGCTCCCCGAGGACCAGCGCAGGAGGATCCGCGGGGAGGGCATCTCCATGGTCTTCCAGGACGCGCTGTCCTCGCTGAACCCGGTCTTCCCGGTCGGCTGGCAGATCGCCGAGATGTTCCGCATGCACCGCGGCACCTCGCGGGCGGACGCGAAGAAGAAGGCCGTCGAGCTGATGGACCGGGTCAGGATCCCGGCCGCCAAGGAGCGGGTCAACGACTTCCCGCACCAGTTCTCGGGCGGTATGCGGCAGCGCATCATGATCGCCATGGCGATCGCGCTCGACCCGGAGATCCTGATCGCCGACGAGCCGACCACGGCGCTCGACGTGACCGTCCAGGCCCAGATCATGGGGCTGCTCGCGGAACTGCAGCGCGACAGCAACATGGGACTGATCCTGATCACCCACGACCTCGGCGTCGTCGCCGACGTCGCTGACAAGATCGCGGTCATGTACGGCGGGCGCATCGTCGAGAACGCGCCGGTGCACGAGCTGTACAAGAACCCGGCCCACCCCTACTCGAAGGGGCTGCTCGAATCCATCCCCCGGGTGGACCACAAGGGCCAGGAGCTGTACGCGATCAAGGGCCTGCCGCCCAACCTGCTGGAGATGCCGACGGGCTGCGCCTTCCATCCGCGGTGCCCGTACCGGCGGGACAACTGCGTGACCGACGTTCCCCCGCTGTACACGATCAGTGGCACCCGCGGCAGCGCCTGCCACTACTGGAGGGAGGTCATCGATGAAGGCGAGCGCTGAGTCGATCCTCGAAGTCCGCGACCTGGTCAAGCACTTCCCGCTCACCCAGGGCGTCGTCGTCAAGCGGCAGATCGGCGCGATCAAGGCCGTGGACGGGGTCTCCTTCGACCTGCACCGGGGTGAGACGCTCGGCATCGTCGGCGAGTCGGGCTGCGGCAAGTCCACCCTGGCCAAGCTGCTGATGGCGCTGGAGCGGCCCACGTCGGGATCCGTGCGCGTCCACGGCAGGGACATCACGTCGGCCAGGGGCGCGGAGCTGAAGCGGATGCGCCGCAACATCCAGATGGTGATGCAGGACCCCTACACCTCGCTGAACCCGCGGATGACCGTCGGCGACATCGTGGGGGAGCCGTTCGAGATCCACTCGGATGTCGTGCCCAAGGGCGGGCGGCGGCGCCGGGTGCAGGAGCTGCTCGAGGTGGTCGGCCTCAACCCCGACCACATCAACCGCTACCCGCACCAGTTCTCCGGCGGCCAGCGCCAGCGCATCGGCATCGCCCGCGGCCTGGCCCTCCAGCCTGAGATCATCATCTGCGACGAGCCGGTCTCCGCGCTCGACGTGTCGATCCAGGCCCAGGTCATGAACCTGCTGGAGCGGCTGCAGAACGAGTTCGACCTCGCCTACATCTTCATCGCGCACGACCTGTCGGTGGTCCGCCACATCTCCGACCGGGTCGCGGTGATGTACCTCGGCAAGATCGTCGAGCTGGGCAGGGACGCCGAGATCTACGACAGCCCGACTCATCCGTACACGCAGGCCCTGCTGTCGGCCGTGCCGGTGCCGGATCCGGAGGGCCGGGAGACGCGCCAGCGGATCATCCTCCAGGGCGACCCGCCCTCGCCGGCCAACCCGCCCTCGGGCTGCCACTTCCGCACCCGGTGCTGGAAGGCGCAGGACATCTGCGCCCAGCAGGCGCCGGCGCTCGAGGTGCGCCCGGGCAGCGGCCACCCCAGCGCCTGCCACTTCGCGGAGGTCCGCGACGTGGTGAACGCCCAGTAGGACCGGCCGGTCAGCGCCCGGGCGACAGCCGTACGTGCGCGCCCGGGGGCAGACCCAGGCGGTCGGCGGCGTCCCCGGCGTTGATCGCCATCGCGACCAGGCCGGCGGAGTCGGCGAACGCCACCAGGTCACCGGGCGGCACGGCGGTGAACGTCTCGCGGAACGGCACGGTGATCTGGCGGCGCCCGAGCCACACGGCGAGGGTGTCGCCGAGCCGTACGCCGAGCTCGGCCAGGTCGGAGGCGGTGATCGACAACTGGACGTTGCCGTGCCTGTCCACCGACAGCACCTCGCCCTCCGCCGCGCCGTCCCGCAAGCGGCAGGTCGGCGCGGGCAGGGTCACCAGGCGGTTCACCGGCATCGGCGGCCCCACGTCGGCGACCGCGCGCCCGGTGCACAGGTGGGCGGCCACCGGGGCGAACAGATCCCGTCCCGGGAACGTCGGAGAGACGTTCTCCAGGAACAGGTCCGTGTTCGTCAGCTCGTAGGCCGCGTCGGCGCCTCCGGCGGCACGCACGGCCCACGACAGGATGCCGTTGTCCGGGCCGAGGAACACCCGGCCTCCCGCCTCCACCGCGACCGGGCGCCGGTTGCCGCCCACGGCGGGATCGACGACCGCGAGGTGGACGCCCGCGGGCAGGTAGGGCAGGGTCTGCGCGAGGATGGCCGCGCCGCGCCGTACGTCCCCGGCGGGGACGAGATGACCCACGTCGATGATCCGAGCCTGCGGAGCGATGCCCGCGATCACGCCGTGGCACGCGGCGACGAACCCGTCCTCCAGCCCGTAGTCGGTCAGGAGCGTGATTACAGAGCTCACAACACGTGACACTACGTCCGTCCCGCCCGGCCTGAACACCCCGGGTTCGCCTCGCTGGTTCGCGCATTACCATGGGACGGGCCCGCGAGCCGATCGAGGAGGAGCGGATGGACACCGAACCGGCCGGCGACGACGGGCCCGGCCTCTCGGACCGCGACCGCGAGATGCTCGCGTTCGAGCGCCAGTGGTGGCGCTACGCGGGCGCCAAGGAGCAGGCGATCAGGGAGGCCTTCGGCATCTCCGCGACCCGGTACTACCAGTTACTCGGGGAGCTGATCGACCGGCCCGCGGCGCTGGAGCACGACCCCATGCTCGTCAAGCGGCTGCGCCGGATGAGAGCCGGCAGGCGGCGTGACCGCTCGGCCCGCCGATTCGGACTCTCCTAGCTTTTCCCCTTCGCATGCATGAGCCCCGCCACCGGGGCATGAGGCCGTCGAGGCGTACGCATCTGACCCCCTTCGGAGTGAGGCCATGACCCTGCCCGCGCACGCAGGACTCGACGCGATCGTCTCCGATCCGGCCGGCGCCGTGATCGGGCTCGACTACGACGGCACGCTCTCCCCGATCGTGCCCGACCCCGCCGCCGCCCGGGTGCATCCCGGCGTGCCCGGCGTGCTGGCCGCCCTCGCCCCGCTGGTGCGCGCCGTCGTGATCGTCACGGGCCGCCCGCCGCGTACGGCGCTCGCCCTCGGCGAGGTCTCCGGCGGGCCGTCCCTCGCCGACGTGCCCGGCCTGGTGATCCTCGGCCACTACGGCCTGGAGCGCTGGGAGGACGGCCGCCTGACGGCGCCGCCGCCCCCGCCGGGGCTCGACCTGGTCCGCGCCCGGCTGCCCGAGCTCACGGCGGGCCTCGACGGGGTGTGGATCGAGGACAAGGACCGGGCCGTCGCCGTGCACACCCGGCGGTGCGCCGACCCCATGGGGGCGCTGGAGGCGCTGCGCGGGCCGGTCGCGGCGCTGGCCGAGGAGGCCGGGCTGGCGGTCGAGCCGGGCCGCATGGTGCTGGAGCTCCGGCCGGCCGGGATGGACAAGGGACGGGCCCTGTCGGCCTTCCTCGCCGAGCGCGGCGCCCGCTCGGTCATGTTCGTCGGAGACGACCTGGGGGACCTGGCCGCCTTCGGCGCGGTCGAGACGGCCGGGATACCGGGCGTACGCGTCTGCAGCGGGTCCACGGAGGTGACCGCGCTGGCGGAGCGCGCCGACGTGGTGGTGGACGGGCCAGACGGCGTCGTCGCCTTCCTCGGCGATCTCGCGGCAAGGATGGGCAAGCCGTCTGCAACCCGCCGGGCGTAACGTCCGGGGCATGAGAAAGACGATCTCGGCCGCGGCGGCCGGCCTGGCCGTGCTCGCGGCGTCCCTGGCGGTTCCGGCGGCGGCGTACGCGGGCGACGCCGCGGCCACCAAGACGCTGCACCTGCGCAAGGGCCTGACCCTCAAGATCCCCTCGTCCTGGCGGGTCGACGCCGACCGTGCGGACTGGCTGCGCGTCATCACCGGCTCGTGCCCCACCAAGGGCACGGACACGTACGGCTTCCGCGACTCGGGGTGCCACAGCTTCTGGATCCTCGGCCCCAAGGCCATCAAGGTCGGCCATGAGCTGTTCCAGGCGTACACGCCGGACGGCCCGTTCTACCCGGCCACCGACGTCGGGCCCTGCCCGGTCAAGAAGAAGCTCTACATCGGCCGGACCACGCTCGCCGAGAAGGGGCTGCGGCAGGTCGGGCCGGGGCACAAGGCCGACTACCGCGACTGGGCGGGCACCTGCAGGACCCTCACCTCGGGCACGGTGAAGGCCCGGTTCAACCAGCGCGAGTGGTATCTGCCGACGTCGAGGATCCTGGTGATCGACCAGTGGAGGACCCCGGGCCTCGCCGCGATCCTCGAGAACGCGACCTGGAACTGAGCGCTCGGCGATCTCCCACCTATCGGGCCGCAAGTCGTCCGCAAGTGAGCGCGCCTAGTCTGCCGGACATGTTCAGAAAGACGATCTCGGCCGCGGCGGCCGGCCTGGCCGTGCTCGCGGCGTCCCTGGCGGTTCCGGCGGCGGCGTCCGCGAGCGAAAGCGGCGGCACCAAGCAGGTTTATCTGCGGAGCGGCCTGACCCTCACGATCCCCAAGTCGTGGAAGGTGGCCAAGGACGACAGGGACTGGGTGCGCGTCATCACCGGCTCGTGTCCCACCTTCGGCACCGAGGACTACGGTTTCCGCGACTATGGGTGCCACGGCTTCTGGATCCTCGGCCCGAAGGCGCTCAAGATCGGGGGCCACACGTTCCAGTCCTACAAGTCGAAGTACGGATTCGACCCGGCGACCGACGTCAGCATCTGCCCCAAGAGCTACAAGCTCTACAAGGGCGAGTGGAAGCTCGCGGACAAGGGGCTGCGACCGGTCGGGGCCGGCCACAAGGCGGACTACCACAGGTGGGCGGCGACCTGCGTCGACAAGAAGTGGCGGGTGAAGCTGCACTACAACCAGCGTGAGTGGTATCTGCCCACGTCGAAGATCCTGGTCCTCGACCAGTGGGACCACCCGCAGCTGGCCGCGATCCTCAAGAACGCGACCTGGAACTGACCGGCCGGAAGTCAGGAACGCGACCGGGAACCGACGACTCCGCCCGCGGCCACCGCGATCAGGGCGGGCGCGAGCAGGAACGCCGTGTGCGTCCCGAAGCCGTCCCCCAGCGCGCCGAGCACGAACGGCCCGCTGCCCGAGCCCGCGCCCGCCCAGATCGAGGCCGTGCCGGACGCCTGGTCCGGCCGGCCTCCCGACACCTCGATCATGCGCGTCAGGCCCATGGGGAACTGGACCGAGATGCCGAGCCCGCTGAGCGCGAGCCCGGCGTAGCAGACCGGGGCCGAGGTCCCGGTCCAGAACAGCGTCCAGCCGGCCAGGGTCACCCCGAGCGAGCCCAGCAGCACCGCTCCCGGCGCGAAGCGCAGGGCCAGCCGGGCGCCGCCGAACCGGCCCGCGGCCATGCCGGCCAGCATCGCGGTCAGCCCGGTCGCCGCCACGCCGGGCGACAGGCCGGTCCGCTGGCCGAACAACGCGGCGGCCCACAGGTTGAAGGCGAACTCCAGGGCCACACAGCACAGCAGCACGAAGCCGGCGACGTGGAAGCGCCAGCCGTACGGGACCCGGAGAGAGGCCGCGGGCGACGGCGGCGGGGCGGGCGCCGACGGCACCCATACCCGGCCCATGACCAGGGCCAGCAGGAGGGTGGCGGCCACCGGCACGAACAGCGAGGGGCGCCAGCCGATCGGCGACTCGGCCACCACGCTGAAGACGTAGGTGGTGGCGATGCCGGCGGTGACGCCGACCGCGTTGGCCTCGCTGATGACGGCCGCCCCGGCCGGGCCGTGGTGGTCGCTGAGCACCGCCATCATCACGTACAGGGCCGTCGAACCGCAGCCGCCGGCGAGGGTGAAACCGCCGAGCGTGAGCGGAAGCGAGTGCCCGAACGCGACGAGGAGCACCCCGGCGTTCATCCCGGCCAGGCCGCCCCAGATGACGACACGACGCCCGAGTCGCCTGGTCAGCGTGGGAAGGGCCAGCCCGCCGGCGATGCCGCCGAGCGCCATCCCGGTGCCGTGCAGCCCGGCGACGGCCTGGGACACGCCGAGTTCGGCGCGCAGGAGCGGCACGGCGGCCGACAGGCCGTACAGGTAGGTGGCGAAGGTGGCGAGCTGCAGGTAGATCAACCAGGTGGGGCCGTCCCTGGTGACCTTTATGTTCCGGTCCAAAACCAGGCAAGGTTAGCGCAACGATGACAAAGCCGTGGTTTCAGTGCAGCGCGGCGAGCTGGTCCTCGAACCAGCGCTGGGGCGGCAGGGCGGTGGCGGCCTCCCGCAGCCGCAGGCCGCGCGTGAGACGCTCCTGCTCCGGCAGCGTCAGCGCCTCGTGCAGCGCCGCCGCCGTGCCGGACACGTCGTACGGGTTGACCAGCAGCGAGTCGGCCCCCAGCTCGGCCGCCGCACCCGCCTCGCGCGACAGCACCAGCGCGCACCGGGGCGACAGGATCGGGCCCTCCTTGGCCACCAGGTTCATGCCGTCCCTGATCGGGTTGACGAGCAGGACGTCGGCCAGCCGGTAGGCGGCCAGGGAGCGCGGGTAGTCGTCGTTGACGTTGAGGATGAGCGGGTCCCAGTCCTCGGTGGCGTACTCGTCCTCGATCTCCTTCGCGCAGCGCTGCACGGCCGCCGTGTATTCGCGGTACTCGGGCAGGTCGTGCCGGGAGGGGTAGGCGAACGCCAGGTGGACGACCCGGCCGTGCCACTCGGGATGGGTGGCCAGGAACTCCTGGTAGGCCCGCAGGCCGCGCACGATGTTCTTGGACAGCTCGGTGCGGTCGATGCGCACGATCAGCCTGCGGTCGCCCACGAGGTCCCTGATCACGGTCATGTGCGACTCGACGTCCGGCTCGGCCGCCCGGGCCCGCAGCGCCTCGCCGTTCACCCCGAGCGGGTGGACGCCGATCCTGGTGATCCGCCCGTCGTAGGTCACCGTACGGGCGGCGTGGTCCACCCGGGCCCCGAGCAGCGCTTCGCAGCAGTCCATAAAGGAGCGGGCCCAGCGCGCGGTGAGGAATCCCGCGTGGTCGGCGCCGAGGATGCCGGTCAGCACCTCCGCCGCGACGTCCTCGGGCAGCAGCGCGAAGTATTCGGGCGGCGCCCAGGGCGTGTGGGAGAAGTGGCCGATGCGCAGGTCGGGCCGGTCGACCCGGAGCATCGCCGGGGTCAGCGTCAGGTGGTAGTCCTGCACCATGACGCGCGCCCGGGGCGCCGCCTCCTCGGCCAGGGCCAGCGCGAAGGCGCCGTTGTAGGTGCGGTACGACTCCCACTCGCGCCGGAACCGCGTGCCGAACTCGGGGGAGAAGGGCGTGTTGTACAGCAGGTGGTTGACGAACCAGAGGGTCGAGTTGGCCACGGCGTTGTAGGCCCGGTGGAAGACCGCGGGCGGGATGTCCAGCATGCGGATCGGCCCCGTCTCGAAGGCCCGGTCGAGCCGGCCGCCGGGCGCCTGACGCACCGCGCCCCGGTCGCCGTCCGACAGCGCCGCGCAGACCCACAGGACGTCGGTGTCCCTGACCACCTCGGACAGACCTGAGACCAGGCCCCCGCCGCCCCTGCGCATGGTCAGGCCGCCGTCCTCCGACAGGGTGAAGGACACCGGGCCCCTGTTGGACGCGATAAGAACGGTGCTGCTCATCTGGGTTGTCCCTCGATCAGAGCGGGCGCGCATGCCGGAAGATTAATAAAAGCCGACCTCCGTCAATAGGATGTCAACCGATCGCGGAAGGGCTGGATACGGCATGGCACTGGACGACACGACCGAGGACCTGGCCCGATCGGCTGCCCAGGGGGACCATCGCGCGCTCGGTGAGCTGCTGCGGCGCATCGAGCCCGACGTGCTGCGGCACTGCGAGAGGCTTCTACCGTATCGGCAGGACGCGGAGGAGGCCGCGCAGGACACGCTGCTCGCCGTGGCACGCAACATCGGCAGGTTCGAGGGGCGCGCCAAGTTCAGCACCTGGCTGCACATCGTGACCGTGAACTGTGCCAGGACCACCTACCGCTCGCTGAAGCGGCGCTCGTCGGAGCAGGCGGAGGAGTTGCCCGATCAGCGGCCGGATCCCCGGCGGGTGAGTGTCATCGCCGGGTCGCGGCTCGACCTGCTCGACGCGATGGAGGCGCTGGAGGCCGAGCGGCCCGACCTCGCCCAGGCGCTCGTGCTGCGCGACATCTGCCAGCTCGACTATTCGCAGGTCGCCGACCAGCTGAAGATCCCCCTCGGGACGGTCAAGTCCCGTATCCACCAGGCGCGCAAGTACGTGCAGAACGCCCTCGGCGAAGCATACGGCTGATACGAATCGTCTCGTTATGTGAGACAGCGGAACGGACACCGAGGACGCCGGGGTACAGTGCTAGAGACCTTTCTCGGAAAGGTTCCACAACTGAACATGCTCATCCAGAGGGGTGGAGGGACCGGCCCTGCGAAGCCCCGGCAACCTCCCCGGTGTCGAACTCGTGTCCACGAGGCCCGGCCGGGACAGGTGCCAATTCCGGCTCGCGGCCAGGGTGGTCGCGAGCGAAGATGAGGGAAAGGCCTCGCTTCATGGCGCACACCAGCACTGCCGCTAACACCGCCGCGAACACCGTCGAGTTCGGCCCCGCCACCGGTCTTTCGTGTCGCGAATGCGGCGCTCTTTATGAACTCGGTCCGATTTTCGCCTGTACGGAGTGTTTCGGGCCCCTTGAGGTGGCGTACGAATTCGGCGAGATCCGCCGGGAGGACATCTCGTCCGGCCCGGCGAACATCTGGCGGTACCGCTCCCTGCTCCCCGTCCCCGCCGACGTGGCGGCCAAGCCCAACCTCCAGCCCGGCTGGACCAAGCTCGTGAAGGCCGACAGGCTGGCGGCCGAGCTGGGGCTGCGGTCGCTGCACGTCAAGGACGACTCCGGCAACCCCACCCACTCCTTCAAGGACCGGGTCGTCTCGATCGCGCTGGAGGCCGCGCGCAACTTCGGCTTCCACACCCTGTCGTGCTCCTCCACCGGCAACCTCGCCGGCGCGGTGAGTGCGGCCGCCGCCCGGGCCGGCCTCGACTCCTGCGTGTTCATCCCCGCCGACCTGGAGCCGGCCAAGGTCGTCATGGCCGCGGTGTACGGCGGCCGGTTGGTCGCCATCGACGGCAACTACGACGAGGTCAACCGCTTCTGCTCCGAGCTCATCGGCGACGAGCTGGGCGAGAAGTGGGGCTTCGTCAACGTCAACCTCCGGCCCTTCTACGCGGAGGGCTCCAAGACGCTCGCGTACGAGATCGCCGAGCAGCTCGGCTGGCGGCTGCCCGACCAGATCGTCATCCCGGTGGCCTCAGGCTCACAGCTGACCAAGGTCGACAAGGGCTTCCGCGAGCTGATCAAGCTGGGCCTGGTCGAGGACCGGCCGTACCGGATCTTCGGTGCGCAGGCCGAGGGCTGCTCGCCGGTCTCCCAGGCCTTCAAGTCCGGGCAGGACGTCGTGCAGCCGGTCAGGCCGAACACCATCGCCAAGTCGCTGGCGATCGGCAACCCGGCGGACGGGCCGTACGTGCTCGACATCGCCCGGCGGACGGGCGGCGCGGTGGAGGACGTGAACGACCAGGAGGTCGTCGAGGCGATCCGCCTGCTGGCCAGGACCGAGGGCGTCTTCGCCGAGACGGCGGGCGGCGTCACGGTCGGCGTGCTGCGCAAGCTGGTGCGCGAGGGGCGCCTCGACCCCGACGCCGAGACCGTGGTGCTGAACACCGGTGACGGGCTCAAGACGCTCGACGCGGTGGCCGAGCACGCCCGCCCCACCGCCGTCATCCGTCCCTCTCTCGACGCGTTCCGTGCGGCATTCGCCAACTGAAAGCGTTTCACAAGGCCCATCGGCAGCAACGAAAGCGAGCGAACAATGAGCGTTTCCGTGCGGATTCCGACGATTCTCCGGACGTACACCAACGGAGCCGCGGAGGTGAGCGGGGAGGGGGGAACGCTCCGCGAGGTCCTGCAGAAGCTGGACGCGGACTACCCCGGCATCGGCGGACGCATCCTGGACGAAACGGGTAAGATTCGGCGTTTTGTCAACGTCTACGTCGGGGAAGAGGATGTCCGATTCGCCGACGGTCTGGACACCGCCACACCGGACGGGGTGCAGATTTCGGTCATCCCCGCCGTCGCCGGAGGCTGAGCCGCCGCACCGGTGCCGAGCACCTGAAGTGCACTTCTATCGCGAAGAAGTCGGGCGGTGCCATGGCAAAAGGTGTAGCTCTCAACTATTCAACAGCAAAGTGAAAATTCTTCGGTCCCGCTTTGAGCGAACGCCAAGTAGTAGTTTGCGGATTGACTCTGTTGTCCTACGCCTTGACACGGGTATGGTCGAGGACGATCGACAAAACCGGGGGCTTCTTGGTGGTCCCCAGCCCAGCAAGAGGAGTCGGAAGTGGCGCAGGGCACCGTCAAATGGTTTAACGCGGACAAGGGCTATGGCTTCATCGCGGTAGACGGTGGGAAGGACGTGTTCGTCCATTACTCGGCAATCATGATGGACGGCTACAAGGCCCTCGAGCAGGGTCAGCGGGTTGAGTTCGACATCACGCAGGGTCAGAAGGGCCCCCAGGCGGAGGCCGTACGGTCCGTCTGATCCCGTCATCGACCACCGGAAGGCCCGGCTCGCGACCCCCGCGGGCCGGGCCTTCCGATGCGTGCCCGCTGCGCGCGTCGGGACGATCCGTGTCTCCCGCTTCACCGTCGGGGCGCTCACTTCCGCCGGGGTCGTGCCGGAGGCGCGCCAGGGGCACAGCCCTCGTCGTTCGGGAGTTCGTTCCTCACTCCCTCGCTCCTCAGTCCAGACCGGCGGCGCGCCCCTCCGGCTCGCTCTGCGTTCCCCGCTTCGCGCTGTTCTGGACATACCGTCCAAGCTGGTCAGGGTGGCTTCCGCTTGCACTCTCGGGGGGAGAGTGCTAAATACTTGTTTGGCACTCTGAGGTCGAGAGTGACAACAACCGGGATCGGGGCGATGGGGCCCGCGCAGGGATAGCGGGCTCAAGCCGTCGCGGGCGTCGGCTCGGTCCGTTGAAGACACCCTGCTACTGGGAGGTCTAGCCTAATGGCAGCCAAGATGATCGCGTTTGACGAGGACGCCCGGCGCGGTCTCGAGCGCGGTATGAACCAGCTCGCCGACGCCGTGAAGGTGACCCTCGGCCCGAAGGGCCGCAACGTCGTGCTGGAGAAGAAGTGGGGCGCCCCCACGATCACCAACGACGGTGTCTCCATCGCCAAGGAGATCGAGCTCGAGGACCCGTGGGAGAAGATCGGCGCCGAGCTGGTCAAGGAAGTCGCGAAGAAGACCGACGACGTCGCCGGTGACGGCACGACGACGGCTACCGTGCTCGCTCAGGCGCTGGTCCGCGAGGGTCTGCGCAACGTGGCCGCCGGCGCCAACCCGATGGCGCTGAAGAAGGGCATCGAGGCCGCCGTCGAGCGCGTCAGCGAGGAGCTGTCGAAGCTCGCCAAGGACGTGGAGACCAAGGAGCAGATCGCCTCCACCGCCTCCATCTCCGCGGCCGACACCGAGATCGGCTCCCTCATCGCCGAGGCGATGGACAAGGTGGGCAAGGAAGGCGTCATCACCGTCGAGGAGAGCAACACCTTCGGCCTGGAGCTGGAGCTCACCGAGGGTATGCGCTTCGACAAGGGCTACGTGTCCGGCTACTTCGTGACCGACCCCGAGCGCATGGAGGCGGTCTTCGAGGACCCGTACATCCTGATCGTCAACTCCAAGGTATCGGCGAACAAGGACCTCCTGCCGCTGCTCGACAAGGTCGTGCAGTCCGGCAAGCCGCTGGTCATCATCGCCGAGGACGTCGAGGGCGAGGCCCTGGCGACCCTGGTCGTCAACAAGATCCGCGGCCTGTTCAAGTCCGTGGCCGTCAAGGCCCCCGGCTTCGGCGACCGCCGCAAGGCCATGCTGGGCGACATCGCCACCCTCACCGGTGGCCAGGTCATCAGCGAGGAGGTCGGTCTCAAGCTCGAGAACGCCACCCTCGACCTGCTCGGCCGCGCCCGCAAGGTCGTCGTGACCAAGGACGAGACCACGATCGTCGACGGCGCCGGTGACGCCGAGCAGATCGCCGGCCGGGTCAACGAGATCCGCGCCGAGATCGAGCGCACCGACTCCGACTACGACCGCGAGAAGCTCCAGGAGCGCCTCGCCAAGCTGGCCGGCGGCGTGGCCGTCATCAAGGCCGGCGCGGCCACCGAGGTCGAGCTCAAGGAGCGCAAGCACCGCATCGAGGACGCCGTCCGCAACGCCAAGGCCGCGGTCGAGGAGGGCATCGTCCCCGGCGGTGGCGTGGCCCTGCTGCAGGCCGGCGCCAACGCGTTTGACAAGCTCGAGGTCAACGGCGACGAGGCCACCGGTGCCGCGATCGTCCGCAAGGCTCTCGAGGAGCCGCTGAAGCAGATCGCCGTCAACGCCGGCCTCGAGGGCGGCGTCGTGGTGGAGAAGGTCCGGCACCTCCCGGCTGGTGAGGGCCTCAACGCCGCGACCGGCGAGTACGTCAACATGTTCGAGTCCGGCATCATCGACCCGGCCAAGGTCACCCGCTCGGCGCTGCAGAACGCGGCGTCCATCGCGGCGCTGTTCCTGACCACCGAGGCCGTCATCGCCGAGAAGCCCGAGAAGGAGAAGGCCCCCGCCATGCCCGGCGGCGGCGACATGGACTTCTGATCCATCAGCCTGCTTCGTCTCAACGGAAGGGCGGTTCCCCGCGGGGGAACCGCCCTTTCCCGTGTCCGCCCGCCGCGGCGTCAGGCCAGGCGCCTGACCCAGCGGCCGCAGTCGGTCTGCGGCGCGTATCCCGCCGCCGTCCAGGCGTGGTGCGCCAGGTCGTTGTCGTGCAGGACCATCGCGTCCGCGCGGAACGCGCCGAACTCACGGAAGCGCTCCTCGGCGGCCCGGATCAGCCGCGAGCCGATGCCCATGCGCCGGTGGGCCGGGTCGACGGCGAGCCGGTAGAGGTGGGCGCGCCAGCCGTCCCAGCCGGCGATGAGCGTGCCGACCATCCGGCCGCCGATCTCGGCGATCAGCAGCGCCTCGGGATCGCGCTCGATCAGGGCCACGACCTTGGCGGCGTCGTCGTGCCTGTCGGTGTTCTCGGCGGCCTCCCGCCAGAACCGCAGAACGGCCTCGACGTCCTCCAGGGCGCCGTTGCGGACTCGTACGTCGGGCGCGCTCATCGCAGCTCCTCGGGCAGGTCGCGGCTGTGCAGGATGGACAGTGACGTCACGGCCCGGGTGAGGACCACGTAGAGGCGGGCGAGACCGCGCTCCTCGGCCTCCGCGATGGCGGCGGGCTCGGTGACGACCACATGGTCGTACTCCAGACCCTTGGCGAGGGTCGCCGGCACCAGCAGCACCCGGTCGTCGCCCGTCGAGTCGGGGCCGAGCACCGCGTGCGGCACTCCTGCGGACTCCAGGGCCGCCGTGAGGGCCGGTACGTCCGCGTCCGCGGCGATGACGCCGATCGACCCCTCCTGCGCGAGAGCCTGCCGTACGGCCCCGGGTAGGGCGGCGGCGACGTCGGGCTCGCGGCGCACGGACAGGGAGCCCGCGCCGGGGCGCAGCGAGCGCGGCGGGGCCAGCTCCGGCGCGACGGAGGGCAGCAGCCGCGCCGCGAAGTCGAGGATCTCGCGGGGCACGCGGAAGCCGAGCGTGAGCTCGGTGACCTCGCCCGACGGCTGGCCGAGGTGGTCGAGCACGGTCTTCCACGAGCGTGCCGACCAGGGTGTGGTGCCCTGCGCGAGGTCGCCGAGCACGGTCGCCGAGCCCGTGCGGCAGCGGCGGCCGAGCGCGCGCAACTGCATCGCCGACAGGTCCTGCGCCTCGTCCACCACGAGATGCCCGTGGGACGGCGTCCGCTCGATCAGGTCGCCGAGCTCGTCGAGCAGGGCCGCGTCGGCGGCCGTCCACTTGGCCGACCGATGCGACTTGTACGGCTTGCGCCACAGGATGAGCTGCTGTTCCTCGGGCGAGAGATCCGACCGGGCCGCTCTGGCGAGGAACTCCGGGTCCGACAGCAACCGGAACAGCACCTGCTCGGGAGCGAGCTTCGGCCAGACGGCGTCCAGCACGGCCTTGACCGGTTTCGAACGGGCCACCGCGTCCTGCACCCGGTCGTCGGGCGACTCGCCGCGCCGTTCCATCTGGACGAGCACGGCGTGGGCGAGCCGCTGGGCCAGGGTGGCGCGGCCCGGGCCGTACCTCGTCGTGCCGCGCAATGAGGCGACGATCTCGCGGACCTCGTGATCGGGCACCCGGTAGCGGTTGATGCCCTTGGTGAACAGCACCCCCTCGACCGGCTTGGTGACGTGCAGCCACAGGGCCCGCTTCACCACCTCGGCCATGCATGCGTCGCCCTTCACAGCCGCCGCCGCCGGGTCCTCCGGGTGGGCGTGGTCGCCCAGGACGCCGGCCACCGTCGTCTGGTCGACCTTCACCTCGCCCAGCGCGGGCAGCACCGAGGAGATGTAGGCGAGGAAGGCGCGGTTGGGCCCGACGATCGTGACGCCCGAGCGCGACAGCTTCTCACGGTGGGTGAACAGCAGGTAGGCCGCGCGGTGCAGGCCCACGGCCGTCTTGCCGGTGCCCGGCGCGCCCTGCACGCAGACGGTCACGCCGAGGTCCGCGCGGACGATCTCGTCCTGGTCGGGCTGGATCGTCGCGACGATGTCCCGCATCGGGCCGGTGCGGGGCCGCTCGATCTCCTCCGTCAGCAGCCTGCTCTGCCCGAGCGCCCTGCCGTCGAGCGGCTCGTCCTCGTACGCCGTGAGGTCGCCGCCCTGGTAGCCGAACCTGCGGCGCAGCCGGACACTCATGGGGTCGGCGGGGCTCGCCTGGTAGAAGGCGCGTGAGATCGGGGCGCGCCAGTCGATCACGAGCGGCCGGCTGCTCTCGTCGTGGACGTGCCTGCGTCCCACGTAGACCGTGCCGGGCAGGTCGTCGCCGGGCGCGCGGTCCAACCGGCCGAAGAACAGCGGCGCGTCGGGATGGTCGGCCAGGGCGGCCACTCTCTGGTCGAGCAGGCCCTGCAGGACCTGTTGCGACACCCAGTCGCCGGCGGCGTCCGCCGACAGCGACTGCGCGTGCTCACGCATCGCGCGCAGCGCGGCGCGGGAGGCCGCCAGATGGGCGCGCTCGTCTTCGAGCACATTTCCGGGCATGCGAAAACTCCTCCGGACATGACGAGGACAGGACTGGTGGAAGCGGGAAACACAAGAGCTTAGCGACGGACCCCGCGATGCCGAAACGGTATTTCTCGCGCGTGTCGCCGTTTCCCGGGGCGGGTATCTGTACCCGGGTGACGCGCACCGTGGTTCCTCCGGCGATCCAGGCGGCGGCGAGCCTGCTGCTCGCCACGCTGTGGGGGTTCGCGGTCTTCGGCGGCTGGAGCACGCAGGCCTTCTGCGCGACGAGTCTGGGGCCCTCGCCGGGCTGTGCGGACCGGATCGCCTCGGTGATCGCGGTGTCCGTGATGGTCGCGGCGGTCGCGGCGTGCGCCACGGGGGTCGCCTGGCTCGGCCGGCGCGAGTCCCTGTACGGCGCCGCCGTGGTGGCCTGGGTCGTCGCGCTGGTGGTGCTGTTCGTCGGCGGCCTGGCCGCGCAGTGACCGCGTCCCGGTGACCGGTCGAGAGCTTCCCGGAGGCCGAGGGGGATCGACCTCTCCTCGGCCCGCCGGGGTGGCGTTATGCGGTAGTGGGGTGATTTGTCGTGAAATGGCCTGTTGTGTGAGCCTCGGATGCTCACCGGCAGGGCGAGACAAGGGGCAGCGATGAACCAGGAGTAAGACGAAAAATGCGTATATTGCGTGATTCGTCTCGTCTGCTGGGTATTGCGGCCATCACGACTGCATCATGTGAGGGTAAGGCGCGAGGGGGTGACGTGGTGACAACGCCCAAGGGTATTTCCTGGATCTAGTGCCGCCGTCGCCGTTCGGAGTGAGCGACGGCGGGAGGGGCACCTGGAGATAGCGATCCGGCATGCGGGCTGGTCAGGCGTCACCGACGGCGGGGGACCGGCTGCCCGCGGCCGCCGCACGGCTCAACGACATCCTGGTGCGGCACGGCGCCGTGCCGACGCTGTACGGCGACCCCGGAAGCTCCGGCCGGCCTTTCACCGCTCGGACGCGACGCTCGTGGACGCCCGGGCGGCCGACATGGGCGCGGCGTCGTACGTGCACGGCGCCGTACGTGATCCGGGGGGATCACCTCGCCGGGTCCTCCTCGCCCACGTCGTCGGCGTCGATGATGTGGTAGGCGTACCCCTGCTCGGCCAGGAACCGCTGCCGGTGCGCCGCGAACTCCTGGTCGACGGTGTCGCGGCTGACCACCGAGTAGAACCGCGCGCCGCCGCCGTCCGCTTTGGGACGCAGCACGCGGCCGAGCCGCTGGGCCTCCTCCTGGCGCGAGCCGAACGTGCCGGAGACCTGGATCGCCACGGCCGCCTCGGGCAGGTCGATGGAGAAGTTGGCGACCTTGGAGACCACCAGCACCCGGATCTCCTTGTCGCGGAACGCCTGGAACAGCCGCTCGCGCTCCTTGATCTTGGTCTCGCCCTTGATGACCGGCGCGTTCAGGTGCTCGCCCAGCTCGTCGAGCTGGTCGATGTACTGTCCGATGACCAGCACCTGCTCGTCCGCGTGCCGCCGCACCAGCGCCTCGGTCACCCTCGTCTTGGCGGGCGTGGTCGAGCAGAACCGGTAGCGCTCGTCGCTCTCGGCCATGGCGTAGGCCAGCCGCTCGTCGTCGCTGAGCGTCACCCGCACCTCGACGCACTCGGCGGGGGCGATGTAGCCCTGGTTCTCCATCTCCTTCCAGGGCGCGTCGTACCGCTTGGGGCCGATGAGCGAGAAGACGTCGCCCTCCCGGCCGTCCTCGCGCACGAGCGTGGCGGTGAGGCCGATGCGCCGCCGGGCCTGCAGGTCGGCGGTCATCCGGAAGATCGGCGCGGGCAGCAGGTGGACCTCGTCGTAGACGACCAGCCCCCAGTCGCGGGCGTCGAACAGCTCGAGGTGCCGGTACGTGCCCTGCCGCCGCGTGGTCATGACCTGGTAGGTGGCGATCGTGACCGGGCGGATCTCCTTCTTGGTGCCGGTGTACTCGCCGATCTCGTCCTCGGTCAGCGAGGTGCGCCTGAGCAGCTCCTGCTTCCACTGATGGGCCGAGACCGTGTTGGTGACCAGGATCAGCGTGGTCGCCCGGGCGTGCGCCATCGCCGCCGCGCCCACGATCGTCTTGCCCGCGCCGCACGGCAGCACCACGACGCCGGAGCCGCCGTGCCAGAAGGCGTCGGCCGCCTCCTTCTGGTAGGGCCGCAGCGTCCAGCCGTCCTCGCGCAGGTCGATCGGGTGGTGCTCGCCGTCGACGTACCCCGCGAGGTCCTCGGCCGGCCAGCCGAGCTTGAGCAGCGTCTGCTTGATGTTGCCGCGCTCGGAGGGGTGCACGGCCACCACGTCGACGCCGAAGCGGTCCCCGACCAGCGGCTGGATCTTCTTGGAGCGCAGCACCTCCTCCAGCACGGCGCGGTCGGTGCTGGTGAGCACCAGGCCGTGGATGGGGTGCTTCTCCAGCCGCAGCCTGCCGTACCGCGCCATGGTCTCCGCGACGTCCACGAGCAGCGCGTGCGGCACGGGGTAGCGGCTGAAGCCGATCAGCGCGTCGACCACCTGCTCGGCGTCGTGCCCGGCGGCGCGGGCGTTCCACAGCGCGAGCGGGGTGACCCGGTAGGTGTGGACGTGCTCGGGCGCGCGTTCGAGCTCCGCGAACGGTGCGATGGCCTTGCGGCACTCGTCCGCCCTGGGGTGGTCGACCTCCAGCAGCAGCGTCTTGTCCGACTGAACGATCAGCGGCCCGTCACTCAATGCCTGCTCCCCCTCATACGGCTACCGCATATCAAACACGAGGCCGGGCCGAATCAGTCCCGGTCTCGCGGATGCCGTATGTATGGGCGCGGTCAGTCGAGGTAGCCGTTGATCCCGGCGTAGAAGAGCCCGCCGAGTCCCAGGATGAGCAGGACGACGTTGATGCCGATGGCGATCCACGTCCACTTCAGCAGCCCGCGCGCCTGGTCCGGCGCGGTGTCCACCTTGCTGAGCGCGATCCCCGACAGGATGGCGCCGGCGATGCCGCCGAGGGTCACGTAGCAGCTCAACGCCAGCACGATGCTGATGACCAGGGCCACGATCGCGTGCGTGCGCGGGCCCTCCTGCCGCGGGGGGTAACCGCCGGGCGGGTAGTAGCCGTACGGCTGCTGCTGGTACGGATTCGGCCCCTGCTGGCCGTACTGCCCTTGCTGGCCGTACTGGCCGTACTGCTGGTTCGGGTCGGGGCCCGGCGGCGTGCCGTACTGGCCGTACGGCTGCTGTCCGTAGGGGCTGGAGCCGGACGGCGGCCCGTAGGGGTTGGACGGGGTCTGCCAATCCTGGGGTCCCTGCCCCGGCTGCTCTGGAGTCGTCACCCTGAAATCCTTTACTACGGCGGACCTCAAGATTTACCACGAATCTGTCATCGTCCGATGTCGGCGATGCCCGTGATCCGATGCAGGGCGAAGCGGTGGACCGTCGCCCTGGTCTCGTCGTACGCGGTGAGGTAGCCGCCCTCCATCCGGGCCGGTTCGAGGATCCGGCTGGTGGCGTGTCCCTGCGAGTCGAGGTAGCCGATCCACACCCGCGACCCCTGCCGGATGGCCTCCTGGAGTGCGCTGATCGTGGCGGTCGCGGGGGAGCGGGGCACCTGGCCCTCGGGCGCCTCGACCGGCCGCCGGCGCGAGTCTCCCGCCCTCATCGCGCGTACGGCGGCGGTCAGCGTCTCGGGGTCGGGCGCGGCGGTGGCGGTCACGCGGGCGGCGAGCTGTCCCTCGGTCCGCCGGGCGTCGGCCCGCGCGACGACCACGTCGCCCTCCAGGGACTCGGCCACCGGCGCGTATCCCATCGCCCGCAGCGAGTCGACCAGCGCCGCCCGGGACGTCTTGGAAACCAGCACGGTCGGCGCGAGCCGCCGCAGCCGGAGCAGGTGGGCCCGTTTGTCGGCGAGCACCTCGTCGAGCAGGGCCGGGTCGTCGCACCGGATGTAGGCCGACGCCGCGCCGACGCGGATGCGGCCGTGACGGCGGGCGACGTCCGTCACCAGGTAGGCCAGCGGCTGGGGGACCGGGGTGGCCGAGTGGCGCTCCAGCATGGCGAGCAGGTCGCCGGCCGACTGCCCCGCGTCGAGCGCCCGGCGGATCGACTGCTCGGAGAAGCGGTACACCGTCGCCCCGCCCTTGCTCTCCACGTCGGCCGTGAGCGCGAGCCGGCGGCCGAGGTCGGTGGTCAGCGGGCCCGGCGCCACGGCCGTCAGGTCGGCCTGCAGCAGCACGTGGTCGACCGGCCGCGGCAGCAGCGGCGCGAGCAGGCCCGCCGCACGGCCGTCTCCGCGCGCGACCGAGCGGCCGTGCGAGGACGGCACGCCGAGGCCGGTCACGCCGATGTGCTCGGCCTCGCGCAGGGCGAACCGCACGAGCCGGTCGCGCAGTGCGGGACGGCGGCGGGGCTGCTCCCAGGCGAGCCGGGCCAGCACCGACTCGGGCGTCGGCGCGAGGCCGGTCGGCGCGGACTCCAGCACGGCGAGCGCGCGTGCCCGCGTCTGGGCGGCCCCCGGCCTGCGCAGGTCCGGGTGGAGGGCGTTCATCGGGCGGTCCCGGTCGTCGCGCTCGCCGATCAGCCCGGGGGCGCGTTCCATCGCGGCCCACGCGTCGGCGAGCACGGCCCACCGGTCCTCGGTGGCCTTGATCCGCCAGGCGTCGTAGCCGCCGGTCGGCAGCCACTCCCCCTCGCCCGCGGCGACCAGCCCGGCCGCGTGCGCGACCTCGACGACCAGGCCCGCCGCCCATTCCGGCAGGTCGAGCAGCTGCGCCGTCCGCCTCAGGTCCCGTACGGCGAGGCCGCCCGCGCGCAGCACCCCCGGAGGGTCCACGCTCCACACCTCGCACAGCTCCTCGACCGTGCGCACGAACGTGAACGCCTGCCCGGCGGCCGTGCGGTCGGCCAGATCCTGGTCGCGTACGGGCCCCTCCAGGGCCGGCGGGCCGGGGGACAGGTCGCGGTGCACGCAGCCGTCGCGCAGCACGAGGGCGACCTCCCGGGGGAGTGCGACCGTCTCCTCTCCGGTTGCGCCCAGCAGGCCGCGGGCGAGCAACTGCTCGATGGGCGACTGCGCCCCCGCCGTGTCCACGTCGCGGCGGGCGTTCGGTAGCCGTCCGCTCGCCGGGCCCCACACCAGCTCGTCCAGAGCGGCCCTCGCCTGCGGGGAGACCTCGCCGACGAGGCGGCCGACCGTCGCGGGGTCGGCGAGCAGCGCCGCGAGACGCTCCCTGGCGGGCCGTCCGCCGTCGGTGTGCCCGCCGCCGCCCTCGTACGCCGGGTCGATGTCCCGCAGGAGCACGTCGAGCCGTTCGGGCGGGTGGTGACGGAAGACCTCGGCGACCGGCGGCCCCAGGGCGGCCGGGGGTTCGAGCGCGTCGGCCACCCCCGGCGCGGGCAGCAGCGCGTCTTCGGGCCCGTAGATCAGGGCGCGCGTGGTCAGCAGGTCGAGCGCGGCGTCGAGGGCGGGCCCGAGGGCCTCCTGACCGGGCCCGTCCGGCACGGCGCGGCCGAGCAGGGTCAGCAACGTCTCACGGTCGGCGGGGCCGGGCCGCAGGGCCAGCGTCTCCAGCACGGAGAGCGAGAACCGGTTGAGCCGGTCGAGCGCCCGGCCGATCGCCGAGGGGCTGCAGGCCCGGGCGGCGAGACCGTCGATGTGGGCCGGGACGGGCGTTACGAGTTCGGGCCGCGCCGCCACGAGCGCCCGCAACCGCTCGTCGGAACGGCCGCGCAGCCACTCGCTGAAGTCCGTGCCCGTCATCTTCTCCATGGTAGGGCTCGACCTTCATCCGGCCGCCGGAGCGCCCGTACGGCAGGGGTTTCGCGCACTCGCCGGAAAGATCCACAAGAATGTCGTCACGGGATGCTTCATTGGCCTCCGAGTGGGTCCGCGGGGCCTGTCTCTGGGCATAACCTACCTACAGTCACCTTCACGACAGTCTGAACGAGGTCACCCCTGTGCCGAGTGGCAAGGTCAAGTGGTACGACGCCGACAAGGGTTTCGGCTTCCTCACCCGCGACGACGGCGGTGAGGTCTTCGTGCATTCCTCCGCCCTGCCCAAGGGCGTCGAGGCGCTCAAGCCCGGGCAGAAGGTCGAGTTCGGTGTCGCCGAGAGCCGCCGCGGCCAGCAGGCGCTCTCGGTGCGGGTGATCGACCAGCCCCCGACGCTGGCCAAGACCGTCAAGGGCAAGGCGAAGCGGAAGAAGCCCGACGAGATGGTCGTGATCGTCGAGGATCTGATCAAGCTGCTCGACGACATCTCGAACTCCTACCAGCGGGGCAAGCACCCGGACGCGGCGCACGCCAAGAAGATCGCGACCGTGCTCCGGGCCGTCGCCGACGACCTCGACGTGTAGAACCCGACGTGTAGAACCCGACGCGTAGAACCCGACGCCCGCAGCCCCGGCTGTCCACGCGGGTTTTCCGCGTTCGGGGCGGCGGGCGTCGCGGCGGGTTCAGGTCGCCGGGGCGGTGCGGGCGGCGAGCCTGCGGCGGCGGAGCACGACGAGGCGGCCGAAGGAGAGCGCGAGAGCCGCGGACATCACGCCGAGACCGGCGGGACCGGCCACGAACAGCGACATCACCAGGCCCAGCAGGCCGCCCAGCACCCAGGCGATCTGGAGCAGCGTCTCGGCGACGCCGAACGCCGAGGAGCGCACCTCCTCGCCGATCTCGCGTTGCACGATGGCGTCGAACGCGAGCTTGCCGAGGCCCTGGGCGAACGCGCCCACAAGGGCGACGACGGCCGCGGTCCACACGGTGAAGAAGAATGCCGCCGCGACCGTGGCCACCGTGGCCAGCGCGAGCGTGGCCATGACGGTCAGGTGCGGGGAGCGGGAGCGGGACCAGGAGCCGGCTGCGGCCCCGGCCAGGCCGCCCGCGCCCGCGGCGGCGGCCAGCAGCGCCAGCGCGACCTTGGGGTCCACGCCGCGCAGGTGGCCGTCCTGGACGAGGAACAGCAGGAAGAACACGAGGAACCCCGACTGGACCCGGATCGCGGCGTTGGCGCCCATGGCCTCGCCCACCACCGGGCCCAGGTTGAGCACGGTGCGCCATCGGGGCCGCGGCTCGTCCTCCTCCAGGTCGGGCGCGTCCACGTGCCGCGGCAGCCGTACGGCGAACACCCCGGACAGCAGGAACAGCGGCACCGCGCCGCGCAGCACCCAGTCGGGCCCGGCGACGGCCGACAGGCCGGTCGCCAGGCCCGCGCCCACGCCGGCCGAGACCAGCGCGAACAACGCGACCCTGGCGTTGGCGGTCACCAGCGGGATGTCGGCGGGCAGCACGCTCGGCATGATCGCCGCACGGGACACGTTGTACGCCTTCGACAGGACCAGTACGGCGAGGGCCGAAGGGAACAGTGTGACGGCGTCGGAGGTGTGCACGGCCCCGGCCATCCCCCAGCACAGCAGCCCCCGCGCGAGCAGGGTGCCGGCCATGATGTAGCGGCGGCCCGAGCGGAGCCGGTCGAGCACCGGCCCGACGAAGGGCGCGACGACCGCGAACGGCAGCATGGTGATCAGCAGGTACGCCGCGACCTGGCCGCGGGCCTGGCCGACCGGCAGCCCGAACAACAGCGCCCCGGCGAGGGCCACCGTGACCAGCGCGTCCCCGGCCGAGTGCGCGGCCGTCAACTCGATCAGGCGGCCGAGACCGGTGCGCCCGGCTCCCTGCGCGTGCGTGAGCCGGCGCGCCGCCCGCGCCGGTGATCTCACAACACGCGTGACGTTCGCCCAAATCTTCACCATAGGCACCGAGGGTCCTTCCATGATTTACCCATCCAGCCGGTGCGGTCCGCTCGCGGCGTGGGTGAAAATGGAGTGTGAGTCGTACCCGAATCCGTAGCACTCCAGTCGACCAGGCCTGTGCGGCGGCGGTCGACCTCGCCCGCCGGGCCGCGGAGGACATCGCGCGCCCGGGAGAGGTGGGAGAGCACCTGGGCTTCGACAGCGAAGGCGACCGGCTCGTCACCCACTACTTCGAGTGCCTCGACCGCGCCTACCGCGGCTGGCGCTGGGCGGTCACCGTGACACGGGCCTCCCGCGCGCGCATCGTGACAGTGAGCGAGACCGTGCTGCTGCCCGGCTCGGGCGCGCTGCTCGCTCCCCGCTGGGTGCCGTGGAACGAGCGGCTGCGCCCGGGGGATCTCGGCGTGGGCGACCTGCTGCCGGTCGAGGCCGACGACGACCGGCTCGTGCCGGGGTTCGCCTCCGACGACGAGGACATCGACAAGCAGATGGTCTTCGAGCTGGGCTTGGGACGCGCCCGCGTCCTGTCGGCGATCGGCCGGGACCTCGCCGCACGGCGCTGGCGGGCCGGTGAGGCCGGTCCGCACACCCCGATCGCGCACGCCGCCCCCGCGCAGTGCTCCACCTGCGGCTTCTACTGGCAGCTCGCCGGAGCGCTGGGCCTCGGCTTCGGGGTCTGCGCCAACGAGTACGCGCCGGACGACGGCCGCGTGGTGTCCGCCGACCACGGCTGCGGGGCGCACTCCGAGGCGACCACCGTGCCCTCGATGGTCATGGACCCGGCGCCCCCGATCCTGGACGACATGGGATACGACATCATCGAGTCGGGCTCCGTCGACGAGGCCGACTCCGAACCTCTGGGTCACGCCTGATCATGTTCGACACCGCGCGCCTGCGTGACACCGTTCTCGCGGCCTGGACGGCCTCGCCCGCCCGCTTCCGGGAGGACGCCAACGCCGAAGAGGACTTCGCCCTCGGCGGTTACCGCGACCGGCTGGTCGTGGAGCTCGCCCAGAACGCCGCCGACGCCGCGCTGCGGGCCGGCGTGCCGGGCCGGCTGCGGCTGACGCTCGCCGACGGCGTGCTGCTGGCCGCCAACGTCGGCGCCCCGCTCGACGAGACGGGCGTCGAGGGCCTGAGCACCCTGCGCGTCTCCGGCAAGAAGGGCGAGGCGGGAGCGGCCGGACGCTTCGGCGTCGGCTTCGCCGCCGTCGTGTCGGCGACCGACACGCCCTCGATCGCCTCCCGCGCCACCGGTGGCGTCCGCTGGTCGCGCGAGGAGACCGCCGCGCTGGTCGCCGCCCGGCCGGAGCTCGCCGCCGAGCTGGAGGGACGCGAGGGGCACGTGCCGCTGTTGCGGCTGCCGTTCTCCGACGACTCCCTCGGCGTCCCCGAGGGCTACGACACGATCGTCCGGCTCCCGCTGCGCGACCAGGCCGCCGAGCAGGCCGTACGGCGCATGCTGGAGGAGGCGGGGCCCGCGCTGCCGCTGTCGATGCCGGCGCTGGAGACCGTCGAGATCGAGCTGGACGGGCGGACCCGCACGATCTCGGCCGACGGCTGGCACGTCGTCGCCGAGTCCGGGACGTTCACCCCCGAGCAGGTGGCCGAGCTGTTCGCCGACCGGCCGACAGAGGAGCGGGCCCGGCCCTACTGGGAGGTCCGCTGGGCCGTCCCCGCCGGCCGCCGAAGCGACGTCCCCAAGGTGGTGCACGCGCCGACGCCGAGCGACGAGCCGCTCGACCTGCCCGCGCTGCTGATCGCGTCCTTCCCGATGACCACCGACCGGCGGCACGTCGCCCCCGGGCCGCTCACCGACTTCCTCGTCGCCCGGGCCGCCGAGGCGTACGTCCGGCTGCTGCGGGAGCTCCCGGCGACCCCGGACCTGCTCGACCTCGTGCCCGGCCTGATGGGCAAGGGCGCGCTCGACGCCGCGGTCAGGCGGGAGATCGTCACGGCGCTGCCGGACACGCCGCTGCTGCCGTCGCTCTCCGACGGGGTAGTGCCGGGCAACCAGGCGCGGGCGGTCGAGGGGTCGGCCGAGTTCCTGGCGCTGATCGCCGGCATCGTCCCCGGGCTGCTGCCCGCGGGCTGGGCCTCCCGGCACCCGGCCCTGACCACGCTCGGCGTGCGCCGGGTCGACCTGGCCGACGTCGTGGACATGCTGTCCGGCGAGGCCGTGGAGGACAAGGACCCGTCCTGGTGGCGGTCGCTCTACGAGGTGCTGCCCGCCGACGACCTGGAGGCGGTCGGCGCGATCGCCGTGCCGCTGGCCGACGGCCGCCTGGTGCGCGGCCCGCGTGGCACGCTCGTGCTCACCGGGGAAAGCTCCGTGGACCCCTCCCTGCTGGCGCCGCTCGGGCTGCGGATCGTCCACCCCGGCGCCGCTCACCCGCTGCTGCTGCGGCTGGGCGCGGCCGAGGCGACCCCGCGTACGGTGCTGGAGGATCCGCTCACCCACGCGGCCGTGTCCGAGTCGCTGAACAACGCCGAGCCCGAGCCGGTGGCCCAGGCCGTGCTGGCGCTGGTCGACGCGGCGGGCCTGACCGCGGGGGAGGCGCCGTGGCTGGCCGAGCTGGCGCTGCGCGGCGCCGACGGCGAGCTGTACGCGGCGGGCGAGCTGCTGCTGGCCGAGGGGTCGCTGGCCGGCCTGATCGACCCCGAGGTGCCGTTCGGCGTCGCCGCCCCCGACCTGGTGGAGAGGTTCGGGCCGCACGTGCTGGCGGCGGCCGGGGTGCTCGACGGCTTCGCCGTGGTCAACGACTCCGACGTGCTGCTCGACCCGGCCGAGTGCGACCACGACCTCGACCTCGAGGACGAGTGGCTGGAGGCCGTGCTCGACCTGCTGCCTGACCTCGACGTGCCGCCGGTGGTCCGGGAGTTCACCGCCGTACGCGACCTGGAGTACGTCGCGGACTGGCCGAGCGCGCTCGCGCTGCTGTCGCGGCCCCCGCTGCGCGCCGCCCTGCGGCCCATGCGGGTGCTCGCGGCGGGGGAGACCGTCGAGGTGCCGTCGTACACCGCCTGGTGGTTGTCGCGGCACCCGGTGCTCGGCGGGCGCAAGCCGACCGAGCTGCGGCTCCCGGCGGGCGATCCGCTGCTGTTCGGCCTGTACGGCGAGGCGCCGGCGGGGATCGACGCGGACGCCCTGAAGATGATCGGCGTCCGGTCCACCCTCGCCGAGCTGCTCGACTCGCACGGCGGCCCGGAGGAGCTGCTCGACCTGCTGGCCGACTCGTCCCTGGAGGTCGACCGGGCCCAGCTGCGGTCCCTGTGGATCGCGCTGGCGGCCGTCGATCCCACCCGGGTGAGCCCGCCCGAGGCCGTACGCGCCGTGCTGAAGGGCACGGTCACGGTCGCGGACGTCGAGGACGGCCCGGTCGTGGTGGAGGCGCCCGACCTGCTCCCCTTGGTCGAGGACCGGCCGCTCGTGCTCGCGCCGTTCGACCTCGCCGAGGCGCTGTCGGAGGTGCTCGACCTGCCGCTCGCCGGGGAGGAGGTCGCCGGGGCGGTCACCTCGACCGGCGCCGGGAAGCCCGTGCCGTCCGAGGTGCGCTCGCTGCTGCCCGGGGCGCCCTCGACGTACGTCGAGCACGACGAACTGCTCGTGGACGGCCGGCCGGTGCCGTGGCGGTTCTTCGAGGGCGTGGTGCACGCCACCGGCGTCGACGGCCTGGCCAGGGGCCTCGCCTGGGCGTCCGGCCAGTGGGGCGACCGCCTCGCCGTGGCGGCGCTGCTGCGCGACCCCGCCCGGGTCCCCCTGCTGCTCGCCGAGGCCGACCTCGACCCCACGGCCTCGATCTAAGCGTCGTAGGAGACCCGGCCGGACGCGGTGAAGTACGCGGCGGTCTCCGCGTCCGCCGGGTAGTACGACTCGATCGCGACCTCGTCCAGGGTGATGTCCATCGGGGTGCCGAACGTGGTGGTGGTCGAGAACAGCCGTAGTTCGCGTCCGCCGAAGCGGAAGATCATCGGAACTGCGACCTCGGACTCCATCGGATGACTCACGTCCGCACAGCCGGGGCCCGCGCCGGGTGCCAGCAACTCCTCGTAGAGCGCGGCCAGCTCGTCGCCGGGGGCGACGGCGAGCTGACGCCGGATGCGGATCCGCAGCAGCGCACGCACCTCGGCCAGGTTGACGATGTGCGGAGCGAGCCCGCGCGGGTCCAGCCCGAGCCGCACCATGTTGATCGGCGGCCGCAGCAGATCGGGCGCGACGTGTGCGAGGAACGGGCCGAGGGCGTCGTTGGTCATCACGATGTTCCACCGGTGATCGACGACCAGCGCGGGATACGGCTCGTGCGCGCGCAGGACCCTCCCGATCGCACCCCGGGCCGCGGACAGCGTATCCCCGTCGAGCGGCCGTTCGGCGTAGCGGGGTGCGAAGCCGGCGGCGAGCAACAACCGGTTGCGCTCGCGCAAGGGCACGTCGAGCCGTTCGGCGAGCCGCACGATCATGTCGGCGCTCGGGTTGGACTTGCCGGTTTCCACCAGGCTGATGTGACGAGCCGAGACGTCGGCGGCGATCGCGAGATCCAGCTGGCTGATCCGCCGATGGTGACGCCACTGCCGCAGCAGTTCCCCGACCGTGTGCATGGCCGCCGATGCTACTCCCGCGCGAGCCGTACGCCGATGAAATGCCACTTCATCGACAATCCACGCCGAGGCGGAAACACTGCCGTCCATGCCTGCCAAGGACATGACCACAGACAACAAGAGCATCGTGCGACGGGCGCTGGCGGCGCTGGTCGCGACGGGTGACGTCGACGCGCTCGCGCGGTCGCTGAGCGACGACTTCGTCCACCACCGGCCGGATGCGACATCGAGGACCAAGGCGGAATGGCTCGCCGCCGTCCGCACCGCGCTCGGGCCGCTCGCCGGCATGCAGGTGGAGATCCGGCACGTGGTGGCCGACGGCGATCACGTTGTGCTGCACTCGCGGCGCAGGCTGCCCGGTGCCGGGCCGGAGATCGCGGTCGTCGACATCTGGCGGCTCGACGACGGGCTGATCGCCGAGGCATGGGAGATCATCGAGCCGGTGGCCGAGGCGACCGGCCACCTGACGTGGTGGGAACCCGCCTACTGACCGGGTCAGGTCGTCGCCCGGCGGCTGCATCTGTCGGGCTTCAGCGCAGGGCCGGCAGGTCGTAGTCGGGCAGGTCGATGCTCGAGGCCTTCGCGAACTGCGAGGCGATCAGGTTCCGCATCGGCCAGCGCGTCATCGCGCGCATGGAGGCGGTCCGCATCCGGATCGCGAGCGCGGTGGACGGCGCGAAGCCGTTCACGCCGCCGGGCGGCAGCTTCTGCGCCTCGCCGACGTAGGGGCGCATGATCCGGTCGTAGTTGCGCAGCGCCACGCGGTGGTCGCCGGTGGCGGCGAGTTCGCCGGCCAGGACGTACGCGCCGACCAGGGCGAGGCTGGTGCCCAGACCGGTCAGCGGCGTCGGGCAGTAACCGGCGTCGCCGAGGAGCACCACCCGGCCGCGCGACCATCGGTCGAGACGCACCTGCCCCACGGACTCGAGGAAGAAGTCGGACGCGCCGGCCATCGCGGACAGCAGCCGCGGCGTCTCCCACCCGGCGCCCGCGAAGCGGCCGGCGATGATCGCTTTCTGTGCGGCGACGTCCCGGCGGTCGTAGGCGATCGGCCCGGAGCGGAAGCCGAAGCTGACCTTGACCTCGCCGGGCAGGCGTCCGGGCCGCGCCGAGGCGACGAGGCCGCCCGGGGCGTTGTACATCTGGTACCAGCCGCCGAGGTCCAGCTCGTCGTGCGCCGTGAACCACGAGATGTAGAGACCCAGCGGGTGGATGTGGCGCGCGTGCGGGCCGAAGGCCAGCGCGCGTACGGCCGAATGCAGCCCGTCCGCGCCGACGACCAGCGAGAACCGGCGCGGCGCGGACTTCTCGAAGGTGACGTTCACCCCGTCGTCGTCCTGCTCCAGTCCGGTGACGGTGTCGTCGAACACGTACTCGGTGTGCGGAAGCGACGCCTCGTAGAAGAGACGGGCGAGGTCACCCCGCAGGATCTCGATCTCGGAGACGATGCCCTCGCCGCCGAAGCTGTCGGCCGGGAGGCGGGCCGTGATACGGCCCTTCTTGTCGACGGCGGCGATGCCACGCTGCTCGACGGCGATCGCCCGCGCCTGGTCCAGCAGGCCCATCCGGGCGACCACCGTACGGCCCGCGCCGCGCAGGTCCACGGTCTGACCGCCCGGGCGGGGAGCGGGCGCGCGCTCGACGATCGTGACGGCGAAGCCGGCCCTGCTCAGCCAGTACGCCAGCACGGGTCCGGCGATTCCGCCGCCGGATACGAGGATGTCGTTGTTCGGCATAGTGCACACTGTACGGCGTACACATACAGCGCACAAGCCGTTGTCCTGGGAGAATGAACCTGAAGCACTAGTGCACTAACCACCTGTGGGCGGGTGGTGCGCGGTGTCGCCGCAGCGTGCGCGGCTACAGTGGTGCACTAGTGCGGGGGAGGTGTGGTGACCGGTCCGGGAGCAGGGCGTTACCAGGAGATCGCCGCCGAGATACGCAGGCGGATCGAGGCGGGCGAGCTCCGGGCGGGCGACCGCGTGCCGTCGACCCGGGAGATCGTCCGGGAGTGGGGCGTCGCGATGGCGACCGCGACGAAGGTCCTCACCGAGCTGCGCCGCGAGGGGCTCGTCCGCGCCGTACCGGGCGTCGGCACGGTCGTCGGCACAGGTGATCGTCCGGCGCCGCCGCCCGCGGGCGGCTACGGCGCGGCGGCCCCGGCGGGGGCGCCCGCCCGGGTAACGCGGCGGAGCATCCCGGACGGAGTGCTCACGCCCGAGCGGATCACCACGACGGCCATCGCGGTCGCCGACGCCGAAGGGCTCGCGGCGGTCTCGATGCGCCGCGTGGCGGCCGAGCTCGGGGTGGCGACCATGTCGCTGTACCGGCACGTCGCGGACAAGGACGCCCTGCTGCTCCAGATGATGGACACGATCTTCGGGCGGATGCGGTTTCCCGAAGAGCCGCCCCGGCACTGGCGCAGCAGGATCGAGCTGGCCTCCCGGATGCTGTGGGCGACGTTCCGGCGGCATCCGTGGCTCGCATCGGCCATGTCGGTGACACGGCCGCAGGTCATTCCCAGCGCGCTGCCGTTCATGAAATGGGTGCTCGGCGCTCTCGACGGTCACGGTCTCGACCCGGTGACGATGTTCACCGCCTACATCACCGTGTTCAACCACATCCGCGGCACCGCGATCAACCTGGAGTTCGAGGCGGAGGCCGAGGCGCTCACCGGGCTGGACGCCGACGAGTGGATGGACGCCCACCAATCGGCGTTCGAGGCGATCACGGCGGGTGGTGATCTGCCGCTGTTCGAGCGGCTCAGCGCGGACGGCGGATTCGACCTCGACATGGACGCCCTGTTCGAGTTCGGCCTGCAGCGGCTTCTCGACGGCATCGCGGTGCTCCTCGACGGGACACGCTGAGCGGGAGGCCGCGGTCAGGGGCGGCGGGGCTCCGATCCGGTGACCTCGTCGACGGGGGCGGCCTCACCCAGCCGGGCGTCGCGGCGGCGGACGTACCAGAGCCCGAACAGGCCGAGGCCGATGCCGACGACGCAGACCCAGGCGGGGCGATGATCGGCCGGTCTGACCACCAGCAGCACGACGGCGAGGGCGATCGCCCACAACACCGTTCCGGTCAGGATCGTGATGGTGTCCCTCGTCCTGAGAGGCATGGGGTCCGGGTGGCGCTCGCTCACGCCAGCCAGCTTAGAAGGTCGCGCAGGTGAGCCGGTATCTTCATGACAAACCAGTCACGAAAGGACAACGCTGCTCCCCTGGCTCTTTCCGCCGATGGTAAGGGCCTGCGACTCTGCGCGCGTGAATGCGAACCCCATGAACACCCCTAATTTTCTCGATCGATACTTCTCCATCTCAGCCCGTGGATCCACCGTCGGACAGGAGGTCCGCGGCGGTTTCGCCACCTTCTTCACGATGGCCTACATCGTGGTGCTCAACCCGCTCATCATCGGCACCGTCGCGGACAAGACGGGCCAGTTCCTCGGCGACGGGGAGAACCCCAACATCGCGCTGGTCGCCGCGGCCACCGCGTTCGTGGCGGGCATCCTCACGATCATCATGGGCGTCTTCGGCCGGGTGCCGTTCGCCCTGGCGACCGGTCTCGGCCTGAACGCCTTCCTCGCCTTCGGCATCGCCAGCCAGATGTCGTGGGAGGACGCGATGGGCCTGGTGGTGCTGGAGGGCATCGTCATCGCGATCCTCGTGGTGACGGGCTTCCGGGTGGCGGTGTTCCACGCGATCCCGGCACAGCTCAAGACCGCGATCAGCGTCGGCATCGGCCTGTTCATCGCGCTGATCGGGTTCGTCGACGCCGGGTTCGTCCGGCGCATGCCGGACGCGAGCAACACCACGGTTCCGGTGAAGCTCGGCGCGTTGGGCAACGGCTCGCTGACCGGTTGGCCCACCCTCGTCTTCGTCGTCGGCCTGCTCGTGACGGCCTTCCTCGTCGCCCGCAGGGTCAAGGGCGCCATCCTGATCGGGATCGTCGGCACCACAGTGCTCGCCATGATCGTCGAGGCGGTCGGCAAGATCGGGGCGCAGGTCCCCGACGGCAGCAACCCCAACGGGTGGTCGCTCAACGTGCCCGAGTGGCCGAAGAACTTCATCGAGCTGCCCGACCTGTCGCTGCTCGGCCAGTTCAGCCTGTTCGGCAGCTTCGCCAAGATCGGCGGCCTGGCGGCCGTGATGTTCGTCTTCACGCTCATGCTCGCCGACTTCTTCGACACGATGGGCACCATCGTCGGCGTGGGCCGCCAGGCGAACCTGGTCCAGGAGGACGGGACCGTCGAGCGCACCAAGGAGATCCTGCTGGTCGACTCGCTCGCGGCGGCGGCCGGCGGCGCGGCCAGTGTCTCGTCCAACACGACCTACATCGAGTCGGCGGCGGGCGTCGGCGAGGGCGCACGCACCGGTCTGGCGAGCGTCGTCACCGGTGTGCTGTTCCTGCTGGCCATGTTCTTCGCCCCGCTGACGGAGATCGTGCCGTTCGAGGCGGCGACCCCGGCCCTCGTGGTCGTCGGTTTCCTGATGATGACGCAGGTCAAGGAGATCGACTTCAGTGACTTCGAGACCGCGATCCCCGCGTTCCTGACCATCGTGCTCATGCCGTTCACGTACTCGATCACCGCCGGCATCGGCGCGGGCTTCGTGAGCTACATCGCCATCAAGGTGTTCCGCGGCAAGGCGCGCGAGCTGCACTTCCTGATGTGGCTGGTCGGCGCGCTGTTCGTCGTGTACTTCGCCCTCGAGCCCATCAAGACCCTGCTCGGCCTGGGCTGATCCGCGTTTCACCGGGAGGCCGCCGTGGCGATCGTCGCCGCGGCGGCCTTCTGCGCGCCGACCGAGTGCCCTCCGCGAGCCGCTCCCCCACAGGGGGGAGGCGTTTCCCCCGCACACGGGAGTGCTGCCGGGCACGTCGTTTCTACGGTCGAGTCATGCTCGATTCCGCTCACCCACGACGTTGGCCGGCGTACGCGCTGGCCGTGTTGTTCCTCGGCTACGCCGCGGGGAAGGCCGCCTTCGCCCTGCAGGACCGGCTCGGCTTCCCGGGCGGCCCGCCCGTGTCGGCCGCCGAGACGCAGGGGTACCTCATGGACGCGGCCACCGCGCAGTGGCTCGCGACCGCCTCCGGAATCGTGGGCGCGTGTGTCGCCCTCGCCACGGTCACGCCGCTCGGGCGCACGGCGCCGAGGACGCTGATGCTGCTCGTGCTGGCCGTGATGCTGGCGGCTGTCGGAGGCGGCGCGGGCATCATGATCCTGGACGGGTTCATCGGCATGGGTGTGGGCTGGAAGTGGTATCACGGCGTGCTCGGCATCGTCGTGATCGGGCTGTTCGCTGAGATGTTCCGGTCATACGCGAAAGCGACGAGACGTGTCGCGGGCTGACTGGACGCGGGTGGGCGGCTACGGCGCGGCGGTCTGCTGCGCGGCCTACGGATCGATGAAGCTCGCTCAGGCGCTGGGAGCCGGGGCGCTGGCCGACAAGGACCCCCTGCCGCCGGGGCTGCGCGAGCGGCTGCTCGCGCGCGATCCGCTGTTCGTGACGAGTCATTGGGTGCTCGCCGGCGCCGCGGCTGTCGGTGTCGTCGTGGCGCTGGCCACCGTCCGTCCCCGGGAAGCGGCATTTCCGCGCCGGCTGCTGCCGGCGATCGCCTGGACACTGGGAATCTTGATGATCGCCCGGTCGGCCGGAGCGCTGGGGTTCGGGTTCGTCGGCGACGCACTGGTGCTGGCCGGGGTCTCCTCGGTGCCCGCCGAGCACGCCGCGCTCGCCCACGACCTGGCGCGGTGGGACCTGCTGCTGTGGTCGCCGTTCTTCCTGCTCTGGGGCGCGTGCTGGACGGCGGCCGCGTGGCGGCCGATACGATCTGTCGGGGCCGGGCGCTAGTGTCGTGACGTGGCCGTGAGGGGACAGCGACGGGTGCCGGTGGAGTTGCTGCCGCGGCTGCGCCTGGCCAGGGACCGCATCGACCGCGATTACCGCGGCGAGCTCGATCTCGAAGCGCTCGCGGCCGTGGCCGGGATCTCCAAGTTCTACTTCGTCCGCTGCTTCGAGGCGGCGTACGGCGAGACGCCGATGCGCTACCTGACCCGGCGCCGCATCGAGCGGGCCCAGGACCTGCTGCGCGGGGCCAACCTCACGGTCACCGAGATCTGCATGGCGGTGGGGTTCACCAGCCTCGGGTCGTTCTCGGCCAAGTTCCGTCAGCTCGTCGGGGAGAGCCCGAGCGGTTACCGCGACCGGTGGGCGGCGCGCGGCGGGCCGCATGTCCCGGGGTGCTGGCTGTTCATGCGCGGAGTGCTCGACCTCACGGGCACGGCCGGGCCGCGGAAGGGGCCCCCGGATTGTGCAATTTTGGAGAAGCCCAGGTCAGAGGGGTCGCAGTAGCGTCCTCGGCATGATTAAGAATGTCTCCCTGACGACCGTGTACTGCCTCGACCAGGACGCGGCGCGGGACTTCTACGTCGACGTGCTCGGCTTCGTCCCGCGCACCGACATCAGCATGGGCGAGGACTTCCGCTGGGTCACCGTCTGCCACCCCGACCACCCGGAGCTCGAGCTCACGCTCATGAAGCCGGGACCGCCGCAGGACCCCGAGACCGCCGGCTTCTACCGCCGTCAGCTAGAGAAGGGGCAGATGGGCGGCCTCGGCCTGCGGGTCGACGACTGCCGCAAGACCTGCGAGGAACTCACCGCCAAGGGCGTCACGGTCCTGCAGGAGCCCGAGGAGCGGCCGTACGGGGTGGAGGCGGTCGTCCGCGACAACCAGGGCAACTGGCTCGTCCTGGTCGAGCCGAGGGAGTTCACGCCGGAGGACTTCGCCTGACGCCGGTGCGCGTCCGGAAGGCCCGGTCCCCATGGGGGCCGGGCCTTCGTCGTCCGCGGGCCCGGTGACTCGCCGGTACGGTGTGTCGCGATCACCGTGCAGAGCAGGACGGTTTGGAGGAATGCGGACATGCACCATATAGTTAGCAAAGGTAATGACTTATGCTAACGAACGCCCAGAACTTACGCAGCGACGCCGCTCTCGCGTCCGCCTTGCGCGTGTCCCTCGCCCGGCTGACGCGACGGATGCGCAGGCAGGCCGCGCACCACTCACTGACGCCCACACAGCTCGCGACGCTCGTCGCCGTCGAGCGCCACACCGCAATGACTCCCGGCGAGCTCGCGGAGCACGAGAAGGTGCAGCCACCCTCGATGACCCGCGTGATCGCCAAGCTGGAGGAGCGGGGTCTGCTGGCACGCAGTCCGCATCCGACCGACCGGCGGCAGGTGACGGTCAGCGTGACGCCGCAGGGAGCGGAGCTGCTGAAGGAGGAGCGCCGCACCAAGGAAGCCTGGCTGGCGCAGCGGCTCAGGGATCTGACGCCGGAGGAGAGGGCGACACTGCGAGCGGCGGCGCCGATCCTGGAGAAGCTGTCGACGATGTAGGCGGCATGTTCCGCTCGCTGCGGAACCACAACTACCGTCTGTTCGCCGCCGGGGGCGTCGTCTCCAACGTCGGCACCTGGATGCAGCGCACCGCCCAGGACTGGCTGGTCCTCGACCTCTCGCACGGCCGCGGCTCGGCGCTCGGCGTCACCGTGGCGCTGCAGTTCCTGCCGACGATGCTGTTCGGCATGTTCGGCGGGGTCATCGCGGACCGCTACCCCAAGCGCCGGATCCTCATGGTGGCCCAGACGCTCATGGGGCTGCTGGCGCTGACCATGGGCGTGCTGGTGCTCACCGGCACGGCCCAGGTCTGGCACGTGTACGCGATGGCGTTCACGCTCGGCCTGGTGTCGTGCGTCGAGGTGCCCACACGGCAGTCGTTCGTGGTGGAGATGGTGGGCCGGCGGGACCTGCCGAACGCCATCGCGCTGAACAGCTCGACCTTCAACCTCGCCCGGGTCGTCGGCCCGGCGGTGGCCGGCCTGCTGATCTCCTGGATGGGCACCGGCCCGATCTTCGTGCTGAACGCCGCGTCGTTCGCCGCGGTGATCACCGGTCTCGCGCTCATGCGGGTGTCCGAGCTGCGCTCGCCCGAGCCCGTGCCGCGGGGCAAGGGCCAGCTGCGGGAGGGCCTGCGCTACGTCGGCAACCGGCCGGACCTGCTTCTTCCGCTACTGCTCGTGGCGTTCATGGCGATCTTCGCGCAGAGCTTCTCGACCAGCATCGCGTTGATGGCCAAGCAGGCGTTCGGCGCGGGCGCGTCCTCCTTCGGCGTCGCGTCCAGCGCGTTCGCCGTCGGGGCGTTCGGCGGGGCGCTGCTCGCCGCGCGCCGGGTCAAGCCGAGCCGCCGGTTCCTGATCGCCGGGGCGCTGTGCTTCGGGCTGTTCCAGGTCGCCGCCGGGCTCGCTCCCGGATACCCGGCCTTCCTGCTGATGCTCGTCCCCGCGGGCATGGCGATGATCACGGTCAACACGACCGCGAACACGATCGTGCAGCTCGGCGCCTCGCCCGAGATGCGCGGTCGGGTGATGGGGATCTACGTGCTGGTCTTCACCGGGGGAGCCCCGATCGGGTCGCCGCTGGTGGGCTGGCTCGCCGAGCTGGCCGGCCCCCGGGTCTCGGTCGTGGCCGCCGGCGTGCTGAGCATGTGTGGCGTCTTCCTGGCGGTGCTGGTGACCCGGATGGTCGCGGCACGCGTGGCTGGCAAGGAAGAATCGGCACGTGAGCAGATTGTTCGTGGCGCTGCTGCCGCCGCCTGAGGCGCTGGCGGAGATCGCCACGGCGGTCGACCCCGTACGCGCCGAGTGGTCGCAGCTGCGCTGGGTCGATCCCGCGCTGTGGCACGTCACCGTGGCCTTCCTCGGCGAGGTGCCCGACGACGTCCTGCCCGAGCTACGCGTACGGCTGGCCCGGGCGGCCGCCCGGCATTCCCCTGAGACGGTGGCGTTCGGCGGCGCCGGCGCCTTCCCCTCCGCCTCCCGGGGACGGATCTTCTGGGTCGGTCTGGACGCCGGACCGGCGCTGACGCGGCTCGCCGGCTCGGTGGCGGCCGGGGCCCGGCGGGCCGGGGCGGCGGAGACCGACCGCAAGCGGTTCCATCCCCATCTCACCCTGGCCCGCTCCAGGACCCGGTCACGCCACGGCGACGACCTGCGCCCCCTGGTCGGCGCCCTGAGCGCCTTCGGCGGGCGGCGCTGGGAGGTGTCGTCGGTGCACCTCGTACGCAGCCACATCGGGGCGAGCGTGCGCTACGAGCAGGTCGAGGCGTACCCATTGGCAGTCCGCGACTAGGCTCCATGACGTGGATCGTCCTCGACGCTGGCTGCTGCCCACGGTGCTCGCGCTGCTCGTGCTCATCGTGATCGTCGGCGCGCTCCTAGGTCGTCCCTGACAAATCAAGCCCTGCTGCGCGTGGCCCAGGCGGCGCCTCGCTGCGTTGCCCCACCCACGAAAATTCCTCGCAGGCTCGGAATTTCCGCGGGGCCCGGGGTCGTCGTCGCCGATAACGCTGTTATCGGCTCCTCCTCCGCCTTGCGATGCATCCACCTGGATCCACGCTCGCGACGGGCAGCATTTGTCAGGCACTCCTCAACACCGCCTGATCACCAGGCGTACTCCTCCGGGGCGGTCTTGAAGCCGGGGAAGATCTCGTCGAGCCGGGCGAGCGCCTTGTCGTTCAGCTCGATCTCCAGCGCCCGGAGCGTACCGTCGAGCTGCTCGACCGTACGGGGGCCGATGATCGGCGCGGTGACCGCCCGCTGGTGCAGCAGCCACGCCAGCCCGACGTTGGCCGGGTCCTCGCCGAGCTCGTCGCAGAACGCCTCGTAGCGCTCGATCTTGTCGCGGTGCTTGTCGAGCTGGGCGACGATGTGGTCGGCCGCGGAGCGGCCCTTGTCGATCTTCCGGAGGACGCCGCCGAGCAGGCCGCCCGCGAGCGGGCTCCACGGGATCAGGCCGAGGCCGTAGTCCTCACAGGCAGGGATGACCTCCAGCTCGGGCGCGCGGACGAGCAGGTTGTAGTGGGACTGCTCGCTGACCAGGCCGACGGTGCCCCGGCGCCGGGCCGACTCCTGGGCCTTGGCGATGTGCCAGCCGGCGAAGTTCGACGAGCCGACGTACAGGATCTTGCCCTGCTGCTTGAGGATGTCCATGGCCTCCCAGAACTCCTCGAACGGGGTGTCCCGGTCGATGTGGTGGGCCTGGTAGACGTCGATGTAGTCGGTCTGCATGCGGCGCAGCGAGGCCTCCGCCGCCCGCCGGATGTGCAGCGCCGACAGCTTCTCCTCGTTCGGCCAGTCGCCCATCGAGCCGTACAGCTTGGTGGCGATGACCGTACGCTCGCGGCGGCCCCCGCCCTGCGCGAACCAGCGGCCGATGATGTTCTCGGTGATCCCCTCGCCCTTGACCCAGCCGTACACGTTGGCCGTGTCGAAGAAGTTGATCCCGAGCTCATGGGCGCGATCCATGATCGCGAAAGAGTCCTCTTCCGTGGTCTGCGGACCGAAGTTCATGGTCCCCAGGCAGAGCTTGCTGACCAGCAGGCCGGTGCGGCCAAGGTGTCCGTATTCCATGCCCCCCACCCTAGGTACCTGGAGTGGACTCCAGGCGAGCCCGGCGCGCCTCAGAGGCGGAAGTCCCAGGTGAGGCGGCCTTCGGCGAGGTCGTCGGCGAGGCCGCGGACGAACTCCAGCTCGGTGGCGACCTGCCCCCGCTGGTATTCGGACTCCACGAGGAAGAGGCGGGCCACGAAGGTCAGGCTCTCGGCCAGCTCGGCGTCGAGCGCGGCCAGTCGCGTCTCCAGCGCGGCGATCCGCTGCCGCAGCGCGGCCAGCGCCTCGTCCGGCGGCAGCACGGGCAGGAAGGCGAGCGCGGCGGGGAACTCGGGAAACTCCCGGGCCGGGGTGGACAGCATGGTGCGCATCCACTGCTTGAGCGTCTCCCGGCCCAGTTGGGTGGCCTCGTAGACCGTGCGCTCCGGCCGGTTCTCCTCGCGGGTGGTCTCGCGGACCGCCAGCAGCCCGTCGCGGAGCAGGCGGTCGATGGTCTGGTACACGCTGTTGCGCTGCGCGACGTTGACCACGTCGTCCTGATGGCGCTCCTTGATCAGCTGCTGCATGCGGTAGGCGTGCATCGGCGACTCGCAGACCAGGGCGAGCACCGCCGTGGCCAGGGGAGAGCGCCGCGTCGACATGGCGCCCATCATAGGGGCCTTGTCCGCAAATAGTCATAATATGTATAGTCAGAGCATGACCAAGAAAGCTCTGATCATCGGCGGCGGGATCGCGGGTCCCGTCACGGCCATGGCGCTGCGGCGCGCCGGAGTCGACAGCGAGGTCTTCGAGGCGTACGACCGGGGCGCCGAGGGGGTCGGCGCCTTCCTCACGGTCGCGCGCAACGGACTGGAGGCCCTGCGGCTGCTCGGCCTGGACGACGTCGTCGGCGGCCTCGGCATGGACACGCCGGTCATGGAGATCCGCAACGCGCGCGGCAGGCCGCTGGCGACCACGAGCCAGCCGAGCCGCACACTCCGGCGCGCCGACCTCTACCAGGCGCTGCGCGACGAGGCCGTACGGCGGGGCGTGCCGATCCACTACGGCAGGCGGCTCGTCGACGCCTCGGCCACCCCGCAGGGGGTGCGGGCGGTCTTCGCGGACGGGAGCGAGGCCGAGGGCGACCTGCTGGTGGGCGCCGACGGGCTGCGCTCGCGCACCCGCACCCTCATCGACCCCGGCGCCCCCCGCGCCCGGTACGTCGGGCTGCTGAACACGGGCGGCTACGCCGAAGGTGTGCGGTCGCCGGGCAGGCCGGGGGTCTGCTACTTCGTCTTCGGCAGGCGGTGCTTCTTCGGCTACATGGTCCACCCCGAGGGGCAGGTGTGGTGGTTCGCCAACCCGCCGAGCCGCAGGGAGATGAGCCCTGAGGAACTCGCGGCGATCACCCCCGAGCAGTGGCGGGCCAGGCTCATGGACCTGTTCGAGGGCGACGCGGGGCCGATGCGGGAGATCATCGCCGCGACCCCGCACATCCTGCCCGGCTGGAACACCTACGACTTCCCGACCGTGCCCAAGTGGTCCGGCGAGCGCATGGTCATCGTCGGAGACGCGGCCCACGCCACCTCGCCGTCCTCCGGTCAGGGCGCGTCGATGGCCATCGAGGACGCCGTGGTGCTGGGGAAGTGCCTGCGCGACGTGCCCGGCACCGCGGACGCGTTCGCCGCCTTCGAGCGGCTGCGGCGCCGGCGGGTCGAACGGGTCGTCGCGCAGGGCAAGCGCAACGGCGACGGCAAGGCGCCGGGCGTCGGCGGGGCCTTCGTTCGCGACCTGATCCTTCCCGTGATCATGCGACAGGTGGAGAAGCGGAACGCGCTGGCCTGGATGTACGACCACCGGATCACGTGGGACGACCACGTCGCGGCTTAATTGACCAATCGTTCTTGTATGGTCTAGGGTCGAGGCCATGGCGAGGACCAAGGAGTTCGACCCCGACGTCGTGCTGGAGCGGGCCCTGGACCTGTTCTGGCGGCGCGGATACGAGGCCACGTCGATGGCCGACCTGGTCGAGCACCTCGGTATCGGGCGCGCCAGCCTGTACGCCACCTTCGGTGGCAAGCACGACCTCTACCTGAAGGCGCTGGATCGCTACGTCCAGACGCGCGACCCGAACCTCGTGGAGCTGCTGTCGCAGCCCGGTCCCGCCCTGCCGGCCGTACGGGCCGTGGTCGAGCTGTACGCCGAGGACTCGATCCACGACCGTGACCGGCGAGGGTGCATGATCGTGAACGCGGCGGCCGAACTCCTGCCGGACGACGAGCCGGTGGCCCGGTTCGTCGAGACCAGCTGGACGGGTCTGGAGACGGCGCTCACCTCCGCGCTTATCCGCGCCCGCGCCCAAGGGGAGATCTCGGCCGAGGCCGACCCCCGGGCGCTGGCGCGATTCGTGCTCGTCTTCCTGCAGGGGCTGCGGGTGATGGGGAAGGGCCGCGGCGATCCCGCCCGCATCCGCGACGCCGCCGCCCAGGCTCTCGCGCTCCTCCGCTGATCGCCCCTTCGAAGAGGAATGCGCTTTTCCGTACCTCCATTTTGGACTGATCGATCTAGAAATGCGCGGCATTCGCCGTGCTCGGCTCCCCCGATTCGAGGAGTGACGATGAGGTTCACGGACACTGTGGTTCTGGTCACCGGAGCGGGTTCCGGCGTCGGCCGGGCGGTCGCCCGGGGGTTCGCCCGGGAGGGCGCCATCGTGGTGGTGGCGTCCCGGAGTCCCGAGGCGCTGGAGCAGACCGTCAAGCTGATCGAGACCGAGGGAGGCCGGGCCGTCGCGCTCGCAGTCGACGTGACCGACTCGGCCGGTGTGGCCCGGCTCGTTCAGGAGATCCTCACCCGGTTCGGCCGCCTCGACGTCGCGGTCAACAACGCCGGGGTCTTCGCCGGGGGCACGGTCGCGGACATGCCGGAGGACGACTGGGCGCGGGTCATGCAGGTGAACGCCACCGGGACCTTCCTCGCGATGAAGCACGAGATCGCCGCGATGCGTGCGCAGGGCTACGGCGTGATCGTCAACATCGCCTCGAACATCGGGGCCCACAAGAGGGTCCCCGGGCTGGGCGCCTACGCCGCGTCCAAGGCCGCGGTCAGCGCGCTTACCCGTACGGCGGCGCTGGAGAACATCCGGGCCGGCGTCAGGATCAACGCGGTCAGCCCGGGCCCGCTGGACACGGAGATGTCCAAGCGGCCCGGTGAGACCGAGGACGACCGGGCCGCCCGGCTCCGGGACCAGTTGCCGATCGGCCGCGTCGGCGCCCTCGACGAGATCACCGGCACCGTGCTCTGGCTCGCCTCGGACGACGCCGGCTTCGCGGTGGGGCTCGACCTGGCGCTCGACGGCGGTGCCTCAGCCTGACCCCTCCGGCGCGGCGGCGGTCGCGCGGGCGTAGCGGGCGGTGAGTGCGCGCAGGTGCTCCACCAGGTCCGGCGGACCGGTGATCTCGAAGTCGAGATCGAGCAGGCCGAGGTGGACGGCGAGCGCGTTCAGGGTGTCGGCGCCGGTCACGAGCACGCAGGTGCGGTCGTCGACGTCCTCCACGACGCCGACGGCGGGGTTGATCCGCGCGGCGACCTCCTCGGCCGGGGCGTGGACGAGCACCCGGGCGTGGTGCCGCCAGGCCGCCGCCGACACGCCCCGGGCGACGTACGCCGCCGCCCCGCCCTGGGGCGGGTCGCGGGGCGGGAACCGCGGGCCGGTGGGCGTACGCGGCGCGATCCGGTCCACCCGGAACGTGCGCCAGTCGTCGCGGTCGACGTCCCAGGCCACCAGATACCAGCGGCGGCCCCAGGACACGAGCCGGTACGGCTCCGTCACCCGTACGCCCGAGGAGCCGTCGTGGCCCCGGTAGTCGAACCGCAGCCGTTCGCGGTCGCGGCAGGCGGCGGCCAGCGCGTTCAGGACGGCCGGATCGATCGCCGGACCCGGCCGGTCGGGCGGCACCGGCTCGGTGTACGCCTGCAGGGCGCCCACCCTGCGGCGCAGGCGCGACGGCAGCACCTGCTCGAGCTTGGCGGCGGCGCGCTCGGCCGCCTCCTCGACGCCCGCCACGCCGCCGGCGGCCCGCAGCCCGATCGCCACGGCCACCGCCTCCTCGTCGTCGAGGAGCAGGGGCGGCATCGCGGTCCCGGCGACCAGCCGGTAGCCGCCGTCGGTGCCCCGGGTGGACTCCACCGGATAGCCGAGTTCGCGCAGCCGATCGACGTCGCGGCGGACGGTCCGCTCGCTCACGCCGAGCCGTCCGGCCAGGATCGCGCCGGGCCAGTCGCGCCTGGCCTGGAGCAACGACAGCAGGCGCAGCAGCCGCGCCGAGGTTTCCAGCATGGGTTCAAGTCTGGCGGCACTTCAGGACAGACCCTGTCCGGAAGGGTCTCTAGTGTCGGCGTCATGAGCGAGAACACGCAGATCACGCCGTTCCGGATCGACGTCCCGCAGATCGACCTCGACGACCTGAAGGACCGCCTCGGCCGCACCCGGTGGCCCGACGAGATCCCGGGCGGGGGATGGGACTACGGCGTGCCGGTCGAGTACGTGAAGCGGCTGGCCGCGTACTGGCGCGACGGGTACGACTGGCGCGCCCACGAGGCCGAGATCAACCGGTATCCCCAGTTCATGACCGAAATCGACGGACAGAACATCCACTTCCTGCACGTACGGTCGCCGCACGAGGACGCGCTCCCGCTGATCCTGACCCACGGCTGGCCGGGTTCGGTGGTGGAGTACCTCAAGGTCGTCGAGTCGTTGACGAAGCCCGACGACCCGGCGCAGGCGTTCCATCTGGTGATCCCGTCGCTGCCCGGCTTCGGCTTCTCCGGCCCGACGCGGGAGCGGGGCTGGAACAGGTTCCGTACGGCCCGGGCCTGGGCGGAGCTCATGCGCAGGCTCGGCTACGACCGGTACGGCGCGGTGGGCAACGACGGCGGCTCGTTCGTCTCGCCCGAGGTCGGCCGGGTGGACCCCGGGCACGTCGTCGGCGTCCACGTCACGCAGATCTACTCCTTCCCCTCCGGCGACCCGGCGGAGATGGCGAACCTCACCGACGAGGAGCGCAAGGGCCTTGAGGTGCTGCAGTGGTTCTACGAGAACAAGATGTCGTTCAACATGGTCCACTCCCAGCAGCCGCAGACACTGTCGTACGGGATCTTCGACTCGCCGGCCGGGCTGCTCGGCTGGAACGCCCAGTTGTTCGGCGAGGACGTCGACGACGACTTCATCCTGACCAACACGATGCTCTACTGGGTGACCGGCACCGCCACGTCGGCGACGCGGTTCTACTACGAGGACGCGCACGCCGAGCACCCCAAGGAGCCGACGACGGTCCCGCTCGGCCTGGCGATGTTCGAGGGCGACTTCGTGTCGATGCGCACCTTCGCCGAGCGCGACCACAAGAACATCGTCCACTGGCGGTCCTACGGTGGGGGCGGCCACTACGCCGCCCATCTGCGGCCGGACGTGCTCGCCGCCGACCTGCGCGACTTCTACGCCGCCCTGCGCTGATCGCCCGCCACTTGCCCGCCCCTGACCGAATCCGGGACGGCCGGGGGCATGTCGGCCGCCGCACGTGCAGCGGACATCGGGAATGATGGCCGCATGGGGCGCGCAACGGGGCGGACTCGGACGAGACGGATTCCGCGGGCCGTCCTGGCTCTCCTCGCGGCCGCGGGAGCGGCCGTTCCGGGTACGGCCGCGCGGGCCGACGACGGAGACCGGCCGCAGTTCCTGATCAGGGACGAGCGCGTCAGCGAGTCGAGCGGACTGGCCGTCTCGCCCACGCACAAGGGCATCGTCTACACCCACAACGACAGCGGTCACGGACCGCAGATCTACGCGATCGGCCCGGACGGCCGCACGCGGGCGACGTTCACGATCGGGAACGCCGAGGCCAGGGACTGGGAGGGCATCGCGGCCTCCACCGACCGCGCGACCGGCCGCGGCGTGCTGTGGATCGCCGACATCGGGGACAACATGGACGGCGCCTGGCCGGACGTGTCCGTCTACAAGGTCGTCGAGCCCCGGACGATGGAGGACGCGACGCTGCGGGCGACCCGGTATCGCTTCCGGTACGCCGACGGCCCCCGCAACGCCGAGGGGGTGATGGTCGATCCCCGTTCGGGCCGGCTGTACATCGTCAGCAAGGAGTTCTCCGGCGGCGTCTACGCCGCGCCGGCGAAGCTCCGCGCCGACAAGGTGAACGTCCTGCGGCGGGTGGGGCCGGCGCCCATCATGGCGACCGACGCGGCGTACGCCCCCGACGGGTCGAGTTTCGTCATCCGCACGTACTTCTCCGCGTCCGTCTACCGATCACCCGGCAAACTGATCGCGCACGTCACGATGCCGCCGCTCAAGCAGGCCGAGTCGATCGCGTACACCCGGGACGGGACGGCCCTGCTCACCGGCAGCGAGGGGGAAGACAGCCCGGTCTACCGGGTGCCACTGCCGGCCTCCGCCCGCCCGAGTCCCTCTCCCCGCCCGGCCCGGACCTCCGTCCGGCCGAGGGCGGTCACGCCGTCGAGCGAGGCGGCCGCCGAAGGCGGCGGCCTGCCCGGCGTGCCGATGCCGGTGTTATGGGTGGCGGTCGCCCTCGGGGCGATCGGGATCATCGCGTTCGTCGCCTACCGCACGGGCCGCTGAACGAGGCGCACCGGCCGCGCGCGGCGCGGCGGGGCGGCTCGGCCCGGCGGGTGGCTGTGCGCGGTGTGGTGGCCGTGCGTGGTGCAGTGGCTGTGGCGGTCCAGCGGTCGTGCGCGGTGCAGTGGTCGTGCGCGGTGCAGTGGTCGTGCGCGGCGGCGCGCGGAAGGGCCGGGCCCCCATGGTGCCCGGCCCCGGAGAGCGTCGCGAGAGTCAGCTCCGCGCGTAGATGCGGTGCACGAACTCCGCGAGCTTGCTGTCGGGCAGCTCCTTGGCCAGGTCGGCCTCGGTGATCATCCCGACGATCCGGTGGTTGTCGATCACCGGCATGCGCTTGATCTGATGCTCCTCCATCTTCGCCAGGGCGTCCTCGACGCTGGCGCCTGCGTCGACCCAGACGAGGCCGCGGGCGAGCTCGCTCGCCGTGGTCTGGTCGAGGTCCTTGCCCTCGGCGCAGCACTTGATCACGATGTCGCGGTCGGTGATGATGCCCTTCAGCCGGTCGTCCTCCCCGCAGATGGGCAGGGCGCCGACGTTCAGGTCGCGCATCATCTCGGCGGCCCTGCGAAGGCTGTCGTGCTCGCCGATGCACTCGGCGCCCTGGTGCATGACCTGGCCGGCGGTCTTGGTCACTCCCTCTGTGGTCATGGCTAACCCCCGATTTCCTCTTTTGGGCGGTTATGCCCCCTCTGTCCGGAAATAAGAGCGGATTCACAGCCGGGGGAGGAAGTGCTCGCCGCGCAGGGCGCGCTCCACGAGCGCGATCGACTCGGCCAGCCGTACGAGCCGGGGGCCCTCCTGGCGGTAGGCGTCCAGGACCGCCTCGACCGCGTGCGGAGGCAGGTGCTCCTTCAACTCCACCGCCGCTCCGCGATACCCCTCCCTGGCCGCCTGGATCGAGGCCGCCGCCTGCTGACGGGCCATCCGGGCGAGCGCGAGAGGGTGACGGCGTAGCACGCCGTACGCGCGGTAGTCCGGGGGTACCGCGTCGAGCAGCCACGACACGGCCGAGACCTCCCATTCGGGGCTGCCCGGAGGGCGCACCTCCGGCGGCCAGCCGGGTGGCACGTACACTCCGCCATCGTACCGAACACAGGTTCGATCACCGCGGAGCGGCTCCGGCTGAGACAATGGCCGGCATGCTGTCGACAACGGTACGGACATGAGGATCGGGATCGTCGGCGCCGGGATCCTCGGTCTGGCCGTGGCCCGGCAGATGGCACGGGCGGGCGCCGAGGTGACCGTCCTGGAGAAGGAGCCCCGCGTCGCCGCCCACCAGACCGGGCACAACAGCGGAGTCGTGCACGCCGGGATCTACTACCAGCCCGGCTCGCTCAAGGCGACCCTCTGCCGGGAGGGCGTGGCCATGCTGCGCGAGTACTGCGCCGAGCACGGCCTGCCGTACGACGAGGTGGGCAAGCTCGTCGTGGCCTCCACCCGGGCCGAACTGCCGGGGCTGCGCCGCATCGCCGAGCGGGCCAGGGAGAACGGCGTGCCCGGCATCGCCGAGCTCGACGCGATCGGCCTGCGGGAGGTGGAACCGTACGCGGTCGGGGTCGCCGCCGTCCACTCGCCGCACACCGCGATCACCGACTTCTCCGCGGTCGCGCGCCGCCTCGCCGCCGACGTGGCCGAGGCCGGCGGGTCCGTACGGCTCTCGCGCCCCGTACGCGCGATCAGGCAGACCGCGGACGGCGTCGCGGTGGCGGCCGGGCCGGAGAGGCTCACCTTCGACCGACTGATCTCCTGCGCCGGTCTCGGCTCCGACCGTGTGGCGGACCTGGCGGGGGTGGGCGGAGACGTGCGGATCGTCCCGTTCCGCGGGGAGTACTACCGGCTCGCCGGCTCGGCGCGTGACCTGGTGAAGGGGCTCATCTATCCCGTGCCCGACCCCCGCTACCCCTTCCTCGGCGTCCACCTGACCCGCCGGATCGACGGGGAGGTCCTGGTGGGGCCCAACGCCGTGCCGGCGCTCGCCCTGGAGGGCTACTCGTGGCGCCGGGCCTCGGCCCGCGACCTGCGCGGCATCCTGTCCTGGCCGGGCACCCGGCGCCTGGCGGCCGAGCACTGGCGGACCGGCCTGCGCGAGGTGTACGGCTCGCTGGCCAAACACGCCTTCGTGTCCGCCGCCCGGCGGTACGTACCCACCCTGTCCTCGCCCGACCTCGTACGCACCGAGGGCGGCGTGCGGGCACAGGCCGTGTCGCGGGACGGCGGGCTGCTCGACGACTTCGTCATCGACGTGCGCGGGCGGATCGTGCTGGTGCGCAACGCGCCCTCACCCGCGGCGACGAGCAGCCTCGCCATCGCCAGGCACATCGCTTTAACGGTTCCCTTAACAACCTAGGTCTAGAGTGCTGGCGCCATGGTCGCTGAATCTCCCGAAGCCCGGCTGCTGATCGTCGAGGACGAGCCGAACATCCTCGAACTGCTCGCGGCCAGTCTCAGGTACGCCGGATTCGAGGTCCACGCCGCGTCCAACGGCGGCGAGGCGGTCGCCGCGGCCCGGCGGCACCGCCCGGACCTGATCGTCCTCGACGTCATGCTGCCCGACATGGACGGGTTCGACATCGTGCGCAGGCTGCGCGGCGGCGGCAGCCACACCCCTGTGGTCTTCCTCACGGCGCGGGACGCCACCGAGGACAAGATCCGGGGCCTGACGCTCGGCGGCGACGACTACGTGACCAAGCCGTTCAGTCTGGAGGAGGTCGTCGCCCGCATCCGGGCCGTGCTGCGCCGCACCGCCGGGGACCCGCTGGTCGCCCCGCCGCGGCTGACCTTCGCCGACATCGAGCTGGACGAGGAGTCCCACGAGGTCTGGCGCGGCGGCCGGGCCGTCTCCCTGTCGCCGACGGAGTTCAAGCTGCTGCGTTACTTCATGTGCAACACCGGCCGGGTGCTGTCCAAGGCCCAGATCCTCGATCACGTGTGGGACTACGACTTCCGCGGCGACGCCGGGATCGTCGAGTCGTACGTGTCGGTGCTGCGCCGCAAGCTCGACACCGACCATTCCCGGGCCCAGTCCCGGCTCATCCACACGCTGCGCGGCGTCGGCTACGTCATGCGGACACCGCCCGCCGGCGCCTGAGCCGTGCCGGGGCGTACGCCGCTGCGGATCCGGCTCAGCGCGGCCATGCTCGCGCTGGTCGCGGTCGCCCTCGCGGTCGTCGGTGTGGGCAGCGTCTCGGTGCTGCGCGACTACCTGGTCAGCCGGGTCGACATGCAGGTCGGCATGCTGGCGCACGAGACCGAGATCCGGCTCGGCCGCGGCCCCGCCGCGTTCGCACGGCTCAGGCTGCCGCCCGAGGGACGGGTGGAGATCCGCGACACCGGCGGCGGGACGGTGCTCGCGCAGGCGGGCATGGGCGTGGAGGACCTGCCGGGTCCCGGCGCCGTGACCTCCCAGAGCCCGGTGACGGTTCCGGCGGTGTCGGGCGACGGCCGGTGGCGGGCCCGGGTGGTGCCCATCGACGGCCTGGGCACGGTGGTCGTCGCGGTGGACATGGCCTCGGTCGGGCAGATCACCGCGCGGCTCACCCTCATCGAGGCGCTGGTCGGCGGCGCCCTGATGGTCGTGCTCGCCGTCGTCGGCGTCGTGATCGTAGGGCGCAGCCTGCGGCCCCTTGCGGAGATCGAGGCGACCGCCGACGCCATCGCCCGGGGAAAGCTCGGCAGCCGGATCCCCGACCGCGACCCGCGCACCGAGGTCGGGCGGCTCGCCCGCGCGCTGAACGGCATGCTCGCCCAGATCGAGGCGGCGTTCCAGGCCCGGGCGGCCTCCGAGACGGCGGCCAGGGAGTCCGAGGCCAAGGCGCGGGAGTCCGAGGTCAAGGCGCGGGAGTCGGAGGCGCGCATGCGCCGCTTCGTGGCCGACGCCTCGCACGAACTGCGCACGCCGCTCACCTCGATCAGGGGATTCGCCGAGTTCCACCGGCAGGTGCCGGACGCCGACGTCACCCGGCTGATGTCGCGCATCGAGAGCGAGGCCGCCCGCATGGGCCTGCTGGTGGACGACCTGCTGCTGCTCGCCCGGCTCGACCAGCAGCGCCCGCTGCGCATGCAGCCCGTGGACCTGCTGGCCCTGGCGGCCGACGCGGTTCACGACGCCAGGACCCTCTGCCCCGACCGCGGCGTCTCGCTCGTGGTCGAGGGGGACGCGGCGCTGATCGTCTCGGGTGACGAGGTGCGGCTGCGGCAGGTCGTGGGCAACCTGATGAGCAACGCCAGGACCCACACGCCCGAGGGAACGCCGATCACCGTACGCGTCGGAAGCCGGGACGGCACGGCGTACATCGAGGTGGCGGACAAGGGGCCCGGCCTCACCCCCGAGCAGGCCGCCCGCGTCTTCGAGCGGTTCTACCGCGCCGACCCCTCCCGTACGCGGCCGTCCGGGGGCAGCGGCCTGGGTCTCGCGATCGTGCAGTCCCTCGTCGAGGCTCACGGCGGCGACGTCGGCGTGGAGACCGCCCCCGGCGCCGGCGCCGCCTTCCGCGTCACCCTCCCTCTCGCCCCCGAAGCCCGCCCCTGACCGTTGATTCCCTTGACCTACGCGTCCTCGGGAACGCAGGTTGAGGGGCGGGAGGGCCCGGGCGGGTGCTCCTGGTTTCGCTTCCCTTCTCCCGGCCGGACGTCTGGGTGGGAGAGCGAACGATGGCCGTACGGCCGGCGCTCGTGGCGGCGGCCATACGGATGGCTCTGGGCCGAGGCTGGGATCCTCACCAGGCGGGCCCTGCCTTCGACCTCGACGTCACCGAGGATGAGCTGGCAGAGATGCTGGGCGGGCCACCCGCCTACGAGGTCCCCTTCGCCCGCCGGTGACTAGCTGTTGGACTCGATCGAATCGAGTGAAACGTTGCCGGATTCACTGGCCACTCAAAGTAGCGATGACGACGCGCAGCGTCCTCGTTGGGTATAGCATCGATGCTATGGGTTGGGGTACAGTCGAGCTGGAACCAGAGGTTCGGCAGTGGCTTGAAGGCCTTCAGCAAGCAACTCGACGGCAAGTTACGCGAGCTGCGGTTCTATCTCGACGACATCGCGGTGCGCATCACCTATTGGATCGCACCCGGGCGCAGAATCGTGCTCTTGACGGTGTTTCGCAAGACCAGGCCACGCGAGGAGCGTGAGATAGAGCGGGCTCGTCGGGCCCTACGTCGCTGTATCGAGGCGGCGCACACCGTGGATGAGGCAGAAGAAGCGGTATGAGCGAGCAGGAGAGCTGGCGGGAGCTCCGGGATCGCCGGATGAGTGAGCCCGGCGCGGTTGCGGCCCATGAGGCCGCACGCCTCGCGTATGAACTGGGAAAGACGATTCGGGCGATGCGGGAGACGCGGGGCTGGAGCCAGAGCGATCTGGCTCGTGTCGCCGGCATGACCCAGTCAGCGGTGGCGCGGTTCGAGGCCGGAGGTACGGTTCCCACCCTGCCGGTCATCGAGCGCTTGGCGAGCGCTCTGGATGCGGAAGTAGAGGTCCGCCTGACACCCCGGGCCCCCGCCGCGTGACGTCCGCTGTCGGCCCTCTCGGAGGACCTCTTCATGGCGTTCCGCCAGATCGCCGACTCCCGATTTCATCGCTCTGATGAACGACAACCGTCGTCGGCCCTCTTGCTCGGCATCCGGCCTGTCCGGGCTTTCGTCGGCCTCGACCGGTCGGAGCGCGACCGCACCCAGATCGCGGACCTGCTCGGACCGCGGCCTGTCCACCGGAGCGTGCATATCCTCGTCACTCCCCTTCACCCGCAGGTAGCCCGACGTGCGACTGCTGGCCGTACGGTCATCGATCCAACCGGTGCGGACTGCCCCGCAATGAATAATCCCCGCCAGTCGGGGCGATGCCCGGACGGCGGGGAGCAGTGTCTTTCTTCACGGAGCGTAGCGAGGACAGCGTCAACTCGCAGGGAAATCATGTGACCTCGCTTTTGCTCGGGCGTTGCGCGGTGACCGTGCTGGACGGCGAGTGGTCTGCCGATGTGTCAGCGGGCGGTGGGGAAGCCTTCGTCGGGGAAGGCGGTGGAGGCGCCGGGCAGGACGACCTGGTCGCCCTCGGCGAGGCCGTCGGTGATCTCCGCGTGGCTGTCGCCGCGTACGCCGACCTTGACCGTCCGCCGTGTCTGGGTTCCGTCGTTGGTCACCGTGACCACGGCCGTGCCGTCGTCCTGGAGGCGTACGGCCTGTGAGGGGACGTAGAGCGCGTCGGCCGCCTCGCCGGTCGTCACCCGCACGGTGGCGCTCTGCCCCAGCAGCGGCCGGGCGGGGCGGTTCGCCAGGTCGATCGTCACGCCGTAACGGACCAGCCGGTTGGAGGTGGTCGCGGTCGGGTCGATATGGGCGACCGTTCCGGCGTACTCCCGTCCCGGCTGCGTGGACAGCGTGACCGTGGCCGCCTGACCGGCCTTCAGGAAGCGGAGGTCCGACTCGGTGAACATCGCCTGCACCTGAAGAGCGTCGAGGTCGCCGAGGGTGATGAAGGCGCCCGAGGTGTAGCGGGAGCCGGTGGTTCCCGCGATCGACAGGATCGTGCCATCCGCCGGGGCCTTGATACGCACGCCGGCGAGGGCCTTCTTGGCCTCGGCCAGTTCGGTTGTCGCCTGGCTGACCTGCGCCTCGGCCTGTGCCTCGGTCAGCCGGGCGCCGCCGCCCTGGCCCGCCTGACCGCCCGGAGCGCTCTGGCCGCCGCCGAAGCCCGCACGACCCTGCGTGCCGCCACCCTGCCCCTGCCGGCTCCGCCCCTGTGCGCCCTGCTCCTGTGAGCCCTGTCCCTGGCCGCCCCGGCCGGGCGCACACGTGGAGGAGGAACCGCTGGGGGAGGGGATCGGCTTGGCGGAGGGCTGCTGTGCCGGTGCCGTGGGCAGGATCGACACGCTCACCCCGGGATTCGGCGTGGCAGCTCCGCCGTCCGCGGGGGCCGGACGGTGCGTCGCGGACGGTTTCGCGTGCGGACGCGGCGTGTGTGCGGGGACGGGACTGGGCTCGGGCTTCGGGCCGCCGTGGTCACCTCCGTGGTCACCGCCCCGGTACGCCACGAGGGCCACGCTCGCCGCGGTCGTCTTCTTGTCGCCCGTACGGCCGGTCGGCCGGCTCGATGGCCGGGAGGTCGGCTGCCCCGAAGGCTGTGCGGTGGGACGCGGAGACGGCTGCCCCGAAGTCCGCCCCGAAGGCTGTGCGGTGGGACGCGCGGAGGATGTCGGACACACGACCGGGCCGCCGCTCCCTGAGCCGCCCGCGTTCCCCGGTCCCGCTCCGGAGCCAGTCGCGCCGGAGGTGCCGGCTCCGCCCGCGCCTCCCGCACCGGTTCCGCCGCCGGACGTCCCGGCTCCCGCGCCGCCGGCCCCGGGCGCGGCGGCTCCCGTGCCCGTTCCGCCGCCGGAGACGCCGCCTCCGGTGGCGGTGCCGTTCTTGACGTCGTCGAGGGTCTCCTGGGCGGCGGCGAGGGCGGCCTTGGCGGCCGCGTAGTTCTCCCTGGCGATGGTGTCGTCGACCCGGGCGAGGACCTTGCCCCGGCGGACCTTCTCGCCCACCTTGACGTAGACCTTCTCGACCGTGCCCTCCGCTCCGAACGCGAGATCGCGCACGCCGGTGTCGACGGTGTTGCCGGCGGCCGAGACGTACGACGTGACCGTGCCCCGCCTGACAGACGCGAGCGCGATCCGATCGGCCACGGAGGTGTCGCCGCCACTGGCGGAGATCACGGCGACGCTCGCGATGACGATCCCCGCCAGCGCGAGCCCTCCGACGCGGAGTGGAGTGCTCGATCTCATGGCGGCCATCCTGCTGACGCCACGTGACCGGTGGCTTGGCCGTACCTGAGAGTTGTCTGTGGATGCGGACCCGGACGCGGACGCGGACCCGGACGCGGACTGTCAGCAAACCCTCAGCATCAGCCTAGGTTGCCCGCAGCGGAGTTTGCCATGGTTCGACGTCGTGAAGCTGTCGACGAAGCGCAGGACGCTGATCATCAACGGCGTCCTGGTGGTACTGCTGCTCGGCGGGATCGCGGCGGCCTGGGCGTCCGTGGGGGGCGACACCTCCGGAGACGGCGCCGCGCCGCTGACGACCCGGGTGACCCGCGGGACCGTGCTCGCCTCGGTATCGGCCTCCGGTTCCGTCGAGAGCGCCCGGACGCGCGCCCTCGCTTTCGGCACCAACGGCACCGTCGAGGCCGTACTGGTCGAGACCGGCGACCGGGTCAAGAAGGGACAGGTGCTCGCGCGCATCGACGACACCGCTGCCCGGGAGAGCCTGGAGGCGGCCCGGGCGAGCCTGGACGCCGCGGAGGAGGCCGACACCTCGACGGCCTCGGGCTACTCGCAGTACATCAACGCGCGAAACGCCTACCGGTCGGCGAAGCGGGCGGTGGCGGGCACGGTGATCAAGGCGCCGTTCGCGGGGGTCGTCACGGCGGTCAACGGGGCCGTCGGCGGCTCGTCCGGCGCGTCGGGCGGGTCCTCGCAGGGCGGCCAGGCGCAGTCGCAGAACGGGTCCACAGGGTCCACAGGGTCCACAGGGTCCACAGGCTCCGCGGGGTCCTCCGGGTCCGCCGGCTCCGGCGGCTTCGTCGAGATCACCGACCCCGCCCGCCTGCGGATCGTGGGGAACTTCACCGAGGCCGACGTCAGCAGGATCGAGGTCGGCCAGGCGGCGACGGTGAGCTTCGACGCCCTCGCCGGGGTCACCGCCGCCGGCAAGGTGACGGTGGTCGACCCGCAGCCGCAGACCAACAACAACGTCGTCCAGTACGCCGTGACGATCTCGCTGACCGACGTGCCCTCCACCGTACGGCTCGGGCAGACGGCCACCGCACGGGTGACCGTGGGCGAGGCGGCCGACGTGCTCACGGTGGCCTCCTCGGCGGTCACCACGGCGGGCGGCCAGACCACCGTGACGGTGCTGGAGAACGGCAGGCAGGTCGTGAAGAGGGTGGAGGCCGGTCTCAAGGGCGACACCACCACCGAGATCAAGTCGGGGCTCCAGGAGGGCGACCAGGTGGTGCGGCCCCAGGCGTCGACGACCGGCGGAGGCGGGGGCATCCAGTTCCCCGGCGGCGGAGGCGGGTTCGGCCGCGGCTTCGGCGGCGGTGGCGGTGGCGGCGGAGGCAACCGATGAGGCCCGGGCCGCCGCCGGCGCTCGACCCCCCTGTGCTCAACCCCCCTGCGCTCGACCCCCCTGTGCTCGATCTGGGCCACGTCACCAAGGTGTACGGCGAGGGCGAGACCGCGGTGCGCGCGCTGCGCGGCGTGTCGCTCAGGGTGGAGCGCGGCGACTATGTCGCGATCATGGGCGCCTCCGGCTCCGGCAAGTCCACGCTGATGAACATCATCGGCTGCCTCGACGTCCCCTCCGGCGGGACCTACCACCTCGACGGCACCGACGTGGGCGGGCTCGACGAGCGGCGGCTCGCGATCGTCCGCAACCGCAAACTCGGCTTCGTGTTCCAGTCGTTCAACCTCATCCCCCGGATGAGCGCGCTCGCCAACGTCGAGCTTCCCCTGGCGTACGGCGGGGTCGGGGCCGCGGAGCGGCGCCGCAGGGCGCTGGCCGCGCTCGACCGGGTCGGGCTCTCCGAGCGCGTCCACCACCAGCCCAACGAGCTGTCCGGCGGCCAGCAGCAGCGGGTGGCGGTGGCCCGCGCGCTCGTCACCGCGCCGACCCTGCTGCTGGCCGACGAGCCCACGGGCGCTCTCGACAGCAAGTCCAGCGAGGACGTCATGAACATCTTCGACCGTCTCAGCGCGAGCGGCCGGACCCTGGTCGTCATCACGCACGAGGAGGAGGTCGCCGCGCACGCCAAACGGGTCGTCCGCCTCATGGACGGCCGGATCGTGGAGGACGTGCGCACCACGCCGGTCGGCGGCCCGCCCCCGCGGCTCGCGGAGGTGGCCTCGTGAACGCCGCGGAGGTCCTGCGGTTCGCGCTGCGCGGCCTGGCCGCGAACAAGATGCGCAGCGCGCTGACCATGCTCGGCATCCTGATCGGCGTCGCCGCGGTGATCCTGCTGGTCGCGATCGGCGAGGGGTCGTCCCGGCAGATCCAGCAGAACATCCAGCGGCTCGGGGCCAACTCGCTGACCGTCACGCCCTCCACCTCGGGTGGCGGGGGTGGCCCCGGCGGTTTCGCCCGCGGCGCCGGCGGGGGAGGGGGCGGCCAGGCCGGGCGGCAGAACACCGGCCCGCGCACCCAGGCCAAGGACCTCACCGTCGACGACGCACGGGCGCTGGCCGACCCGGCGAACGCCCCCTCGGTCAAGAGCGTCTCGCCGGTCGTGACGGCGCAGTCCCAGAGCGCCGCCTACGATGGGGCGAGCCACTCGATCGGCCAGCTCGTGGGCACCTACCCGAGCTACTTCGAGGCGTCGAACAAGCCGGTGGTCAAGGGCTCCTACTTCTACAACGACGACGTGCTCGCCGCGCGCAAGGTCGTGGTGATCGGGCAGACGGTGGCCGAGAACCTGTTCGGCACGGTCGACCCCCTCGGCAGGCAGATCACGGTGTCGGGCGTGCCGTTCACCGTCGTCGGCGTGCTGAAGGAGGCCGGCTCGTCCGGGTTCCAGGACGCCGACGACGTGGCGATCGCCCCGCTGCCCGCCGTACAGCAGAGCCTGACCGGGTTCGGGCCGCTGGGGCAGATCCTCGTGCAGGCCAAGAGCGCCGAGGCGGTCGACGCCGCGCAGAGCGAGGTCACCGAGGTGCTCAACCAGCGGCACGGAATCACCGGCTCGGCGAGCGCCGACTACCGCATCCTCAACCAGGCCGCCCTGCAGGAGACGGTCAGCGCGGCGACCGGGACGTTCACGGTCCTGCTCGGCGCGGTGGCCGCGATCAGCCTGCTCGTCGGCGGTATCGGCATCACGAACATCATGCTCGTCACGGTCACCGAGCGGACCAGGGAGATCGGCATCCGCAAGGCGATCGGCGCGCCGAAGGGCGCGATCCTCGGCCAGTTCCTCGCCGAGGCGACGATGCTCAGCCTCGTCGGCGGCCTCCTGGGCGTGCTGATCGCCGTGATCGGCGCCCAGTTCACGATCGCGGGCGTGCGGCCGGTGATCGTCCCGGCGTCGATCGCGCTGGCGCTCGGCGTCTCGGTCGTGATCGGCCTGTTCTTCGGCAGCTATCCCGCCAACCGCGCCGCCGGGCTGCGGCCGATCGAAGCCCTGCGCTTCGAGTGACGGCCGGACCCGTGGAAGGGAGATTGATGTGAGCAGGAACGACACCGAGGAGCTTCTGGAGACCTCGCCGTTCGACGACGACCTCCAGGAGGTGCTGACGGCGCGTCCCGCGCGGGCGGGCGGGTCGAAGCTGACGCTCGCCCTGGCCGGGGGCGTCCTGCTGGTGGCCGGGCTGCTCCTCGGCATCCAGGTGCAGAAGCTCCTGGGCGGCTCCGCACCGGGCCGGGTGCCGTCCCGTGCGGCCGGCCCGGGGGCGTATGCCGGCGCAGGTCAGGCCCCCGCGGGCGGTGGGTACGCACGAGGCGCGGGCGGTGGCTTCGGCGGCGCGGGCGCAGGGGCAGGGTCCGGTGGCATGACCTTCGGGACGGTCAAGCTCGTCGACGGCGACAAGATCTACGTCCAGACCCCGAACGGCGGCGTGGTCACGGTGACCACCTCGGGCGAGACCAAGGTCCAGGTCAGCCGGGCGGGGAAGGTCTCCGACCTCAAGCCGGGCAGCTTCGTCACCGTCGCGGGCGCCGCCGACGCCCAGGGCCAGGTGGCGGCGACGGCGGTCACGCAGGGCTCGCCCATGGGCAGGAGGGCGGGATCGTGACCACGGAGGGCCGTCTGCTGGTCGTCGACGACGAGCCCGACATCAGGGAACTGCTGTCGGCGAGCCTGCGGTACGCCGGGTTCGAGGTGATCACCGCGGGCACCGGCCGGGAGGCGGTCCAGATCGCCGCCAAGGTGCGCCCCGATCTGATCGTGCTCGACGTCATGCTGCCGGACCTGGACGGCTTCGCCGTCTCCGACCGGCTGCAGGCCTCCGGGCGGCGGGTCCCGGTGCTGTTCCTCACCGCCAGGGACGCGACCGAGGACAAGATCGCCGGGCTGGGCTGCGGCGACGACTACGTCACCAAGCCGTTCAGCCTGGAGGAGGTGCTCGCGCGCATCCGGGCCGTGCTGCGCCGCACGCGCGGCGGGGACGCCGCTCCCGCCCGGCTGCGCGTCGCCGACCTGGAGCTCGACGAGGACTCCCACCAGGTCTGGCGCGGCGGCGCCCTCGTACGGCTGTCGCCCACCGAGTTCAAGCTGCTGCACTACTTCATGGCCAACCAGGGCCGGGTGCTGTCGAAGGCGCAGATCCTCGACCACGTCTGGCACTACGACTTCGGCGGCGACCACAACGTGGTCGAGTCGTACGTCTCCTATCTCCGGCGCAAGGTCGACACCACCGAGCCCAAGCTGATCCACACGCTCCGCGGCGTCGGCTATGTCCTCCGTGCGCCGCGTCACTGACCTGCTCCGTTCCGGCGGAGCGGCCGGCGTCCGCCGGGTGCCGCGCCCGCTGAGCGGCGGTGAGCTGCGGCGGCGGGTCGCGCGGACCCCGCTCTGGCTGCGGCTCGTCGCGGGGACGCTGCTGCTGGTGACGCTCGCGATCGCGCTGACCGGCGGTTTCGCCGTCCAGCTCCTGCGGGGCTACCTGGTGCAGCGGGTCGACACGCAGCTCACGGCCATCGGCCGGCGCCCGGCCGAGCCGCCTCCCGCCCAGGCCGCCAATGCCGTGTCCCGGCCGCCGAGGCAGTTCGGGTCGTTCTACATCGTCGTGCTCGACCAGTACGGCACCGTGGTCCGCACCGTCCAGGAGCCGCCGAACGCCGACCCGCCGCCCGCGCTGCCCAGGCCACGCCAGGACCGGGGACGGTGGCTGTTCACGGTGGAGTCCCGTTCGGGGGTGCTGTGGCGGGCGATCGCCGTACGCGAACAGGACGGCACCCGGTTCCGCGTCGCCGCCATCAGCCTGGCCGACATCGACGGCACGGTCTCCCAGCTGGAGGCGATCGTCGTCGGGGTCGGCCTCGCCGTGCTCGTCGCGCTCGGGGTCGCCTGTTACTGGCTCGTACGGCGCAGCCTGCGTCCGCTGGGGGAGATCGAGAGGACGGCGGAGGCGATCGCGGCCGGCGACCTGTCGCGGCGCGTCCCGCTCCGGCACCGGCGCACGGAGATGGGCCGTCTCGGCCGGTCCATCAACGGCATGCTCACCCAGATCGAGACGGCGTTCCGCGAGCGGGAGGCGTCGCAGGAGCGGATGCGCCGGTTCATGGCCGACGCCTCCCACGAGCTGCGCACCCCGCTCACCTCGATCCGCGGCTTCGCCGAGCTGTACCGCCAGCAGAGTTCGCAGGACCCCGTCGTGCTGCTGCGCCGCATCGAGGACCAGGCCGTACGCATGGGCCTGCTCGTGGACGACCTGCTGCTGCTCGCCAGGCTCGACCAGCAGCGCCCCCTCGAACGCCGCCCGGTCGACGTGCTCAGCCTCGCGGCGGGGGTGGTGCTCGACGCGCAGACGCTCGCGCCGGACCGGGAGATCGACCTGCTGCGGCTGGACGACTCGGAGGAGCCGGTGCGGGTGCTCGGCGACGAGGCGCGGCTGCGCCAGGTCGTCGGCAACCTCGTCGGCAACGCCCTGCGGCACACTCCCGCGGGCACCGCCTTCCGCGTGGGCGTGGGCCTCGTGCCCGGATCGCAGGCGCTGATCGAGGTGGCCGACGACGGCCCGGGCCTGGCCTCCGGCGACGCCGAGTGCGTCTTCGAGAGGTTCTACCGCGCCGATCCCGCGCGCAGCCGGTCGGACTCCGGCGGCACGGGACTCGGGCTGTCCATCGCCGCCGCCCTCGTCCAGGCCCACGGCGGCACCATCACGGCCGACGGCGAGCCCGGCCGCGGCGCGGTGTTCCGCGTCCGCCTCCCCGCGTGCCCGCCCGAAGAAAGGCTAGGGTGATCTCCCTTGCGATACCTGTCCATCGCGGTTGCCGCAGCGGCTCTGGCGGTCACGGTGACCGGCTGCGGCGGCGGTGACGACACCGCCGCCACGACCACCACGCGGGCCGCGGGCGGCGGTTCGAGCGCCGACCCCCGGGCGGCGTTCACCGAGTGCCTGCGCGAGAACGGCGTCACACTCCCCAGCGGGCGTCCTTCGGGCATGCCGAGCGTGCGGCCCAGCGGCAGACCGAGCGGGGGCTTCGGCGGGTTCCGGTCGATGGATCCCGCGACGAGCAAGGCCTTCGAGGCGTGCCGCTCCCTCATGCCGCAAGGCGGTCAGGGCGGGTTCGGCGGCCGGCGCGGCGTCGATCCGCAGGCCCTGCAGGCGTTCCGCACCTGCATGAAGGACAACGGCGCCGAGTTCCCCGACGGTGGGCGCGTGCGCGGTCTGGCCACCTCGGACCCGAAGGTGGCCAAGGCCTACGACAAGTGCAAGGTCCTGCTGCCCACTCCCACTGCCACGCCCGGTGCCTGAGGGCGGCTGATTCGCGGGCCCTCCTCGGGGAAGGTCGGGAGTTATGGCGGGGAACGACAGGCTGCGGGCCACCCTGGATAGCCTGCGGCGTCACCTCGATCAGGACCTGTTTCCCCTGGAGATCGGGGACGCCGCGACCGACCGGCGCGTCCTGGTGGAGTTGCGCGGGCAGCTCGACGACTACCTGCTGCCCCGTCTTGCGGCGATCGACGCGCCGCTGCTCGCCGTGGTCGGCGGCTCCACAGGGGCGGGCAAGTCCACCCTGGTCAACTCGCTGGCCGGGGTGATCGTGACCGAGCCCGGGGTGCTGCGGCCCACCACGCTCGCCCCGACTCTGGTGTGCAACCCCGCCGACGCCGCCTGGTTCACCTCCACCACGGTCCTGCCCGGGCTGGCCAGGGTGACGGGAGGGGCGGCCGGCGGGGGACGCGGCGAGCCGGGCACCCTGCGGATCGCCCCCGTGAAGGGACTGCCTCCCGGGCTGGCGCTGCTCGACGCCCCCGACATCGACTCGATCGTCACGGCCAACCGCGAGCTGGCCGCCCAACTGCTCGCCGCGGCCGACCTGTGGTTGTTCGTCACGACCGCCGCGCGGTACGCCGACGAGGTGCCGTGGAGCTTCCTGCGCCTGGCCAGGGAGCGGAGCACGGCGCTCGCGGTGATCCTCCAGCGGGTCCCGGCCGAGGCGTGTGAACCCGTGGCCGCCGACCTGACCCGGCTGCTGCGGGACAACGGCCTGGGCGGCACGCCGTTGTTCACCGTCCCGGAGCTGGAGCTGCCGTCGGAGCGGGCCCGGCTGCCCGCCCACGTCGTGCAGCCGATCGCGACCTGGCTCGCCGACCTTTCGGTGGACGCCAAGGCCCGGGCGGAGGTCGTACGGCGGACCCTGACCGGGGCCCTGGACAGCCTGGGCACCCGGGTGCCCGACCTGGCCGACCGGGTGGAGCGCCAGCGGGCGGGCATCACCGAGCTGCGCGACATCGCGAGCAGGGCGTACGACGTGGCGATGTCGGCCTTCGACGACGGGATGCGCGACGGCAGGCTGCTGCGCGGCGAGGTGCTGGCCCGCTGGCAGGACTTCGTCGGCACCGGCGACCTGATGCGCTCGCTGGAGTCGCGGATCGGCTGGCTGCGCGACCGCCTCGCCGCCGCGTTCCGGGGCCGCCCGGCGCCGGACAGGGAACTGCGGGTGGCGCTGGAGAGCGGGGTGGAGTCGCTGATCCGCGCCACCGCGGACGGTGCCGCCGAGCGGGCCGTCGAGGCGTGGCTGGCCCTGCCCGCCGGGCGCGACCTGCTGGACAAGTCCGGCGTCACCGTCTCCGGGCGGCTCGGCCGCGCCTCGCCGGATCTGCCCCGCCGGGCCGGCGAGGCCGTACGCGCCTGGCAGGGGCACGTGCTCGACCTCGTCCGCTCGGAGGGCGCCGACCGGCGCACGCTCGCCAGGGCGGCGTCGTTCGGCGTGAACAGCCTCGGTGTGCTGATCATGCTGGCCGTGTTCTCCACGACCGGCGGAATCACCGGCATCGAGCTGGGCATCGCCGGCGGCACCGGCGTGCTCAGTCAGAAGCTGCTCGAAGCCGTCTTCGGCGACCAGGCCGTACGCACGCTGACGCAGGAGGCCCGGGAGGACCTGCGGCGGCGCGTCCGCGCGCTGCTCGACGAGGAACGCGCCCGCTTCACCTCCCTGGTGGAGGGGCTGGGCCCGGCGCCGGAGACGTCCGCCCGGCTGCGGGAGGCCGCCAAGGCCGTACAGGAGAGGGGCGTCCTGTGAAGCTCCCGCGCAGGAAGGCGGAGGTGTCGCTGGACGACCGCCTGGAGGCGCTCGCGGAGGCCGCCGACCTGGCGGAGGGCCGGCTCGGCCAGGAGGCCGTGGACCACGCGCGCGCCGTCGTCGCCCGCGCCGGGGTACGGCGCGGCCTGTCGGTGGACCACACCGCGGTCGCCCTCGCCGGGGCGACGGGGAGCGGTAAGTCGTCGCTGTTCAACGCCCTTTCCGGGACCGACCTCGCGACGGTGGGGGTGACCCGGCCGACGACCGCCAAGGCGCAGGCGGCCCTGTGGGGCACCGGCGGCGCGGGGCCGCTGCTCGACTGGCTCGACGTCCCCCTGCGCCACACCGTCGAGGGCGACGCGTCGGGGCTGATCCTGCTGGACCTGCCCGATCACGACTCCATCGAGCTGGCCCACCGCAGGGAGGTCGACCGCCTGGTCGGCGTGGTGGACCTGCTGGTCTGGGTGCTCGACCCGCAGAAGTACGCCGACGCGGCCGTGCACGAGCGCTACCTGCGCCCGCTCGCCCGGCACCGGGACGTCATGGTCGTCGTGCTCAACCAGGTGGACCGGCTGCCCGAACGCTCGGTCAAGCGCTGTCTCGACGACCTGCGCGGCCTGCTGGCGGCGGACGGGCTCGAGGGGGTTATGGTGCTGGGCGTCTCCGCCCGCACCGGCGAGGGCGTCCCCGAACTGCGGGCGCTGCTCGACCGTGAGATCTCCCGCCGCCGCGCCTGGTCGTCGCGGCTCGCCGCCGACGTGGCCTCGGCCGCCGCCGGGCTCTGGGCGGCCACCCGGCCCCCGGCCGCCCGGGAACCGGAACCGGGCGCCGTGGCGCTCCCGGCAGGCACGCGGGAGGCGAGGGCGGCGGCCGTCGCCGCGTCGCCGCCTCCTGCCCCATCGCGCGTGACGGCCGAGGCCCCGCCCCCGCCGGGGCGGGTGGCGGTGCCGGAGGTCGCCGTCGGCGGGGCGCTGACGCGGGCGCTGGCGCAGGCGGCCGGGGCGCCCGTCGCGGTCGAGGCGGTCGCGAAGTCGCACCGGCACCGCTCGGTCGCCGCGACGGGCTGGCCGGTGACGCGCTGGCTGCGCAGGCTGCGGCCCGATCCGCTGCGCCGTCTGCACCTGACCGGGGGAGCCCGCTCCTCGCTGCCCGCGGCCACCGCCGTCGAGGTCTCGGCCCTGGACACCGCCCTGCGGGACGTCGGGGCCGCCGCGTCGGAGGCGGTGCCCGAGCCGTGGGCGACGGCCGTACGGCACGCGGCGCGGTCGCGGTCGGAGGAGCTGACCGACGCCCTGGACCGCACGGTCGCCGCGGCCACCTCGGGCGGCGTCTCCAAAGCCCCTCGATGGTGGCGCGTGGCGGGAACGGCGCAGTGGCTGACCGTCGCCGCGATGGCCGCGGGCGCGATCTGGCTGCTCGTGCGCTTCGCGCTGAACTACCTCATGCTGCCCGAGCTCCCCACCCCCACGCTCGGCCGGGCACCGTGGCCGACCGTGCTCCTGCTGGGCGGCGCGCTGGCGGGAGTGCTGATCGCGCTGCTGTGCCGGGTGTTCGCCTGGATCGGCGGACGGCGCAGGGCGCGCAGAGCCGCGAAGGCGTTGCGCGCCGGCATCGAACAGGTCGCCGGGGCGCTGATCGTCGCACCCACCAGGGACGAACTCGCCCGCTACGCCAGATTCGCCGACCGCGTGTCGCTCGCCGCCTCGTGATTCGGGCCTGCCATGAGGCGGCAGGCGCGTGACAGCGGTCTGGCAGCGCGGCCCGGCATGGTCGGGGCATGCGCGAAGACACCGACGTACTGATCGCCGGAGCCGGCCCGACCGGGCTCACCCTCGCCGTGGACCTGGCCCGGCGGGGCGTCGCCTGCCGGATCGTCGAGCGGGCGCCCGAGCCCGCGGCCGGCTCCAAGGGCAAGGGCCTGCAGCCGCGCACGCCGGGCAGGGGGATGGTGGCGCTCTCCTACCAGCTCTCGCTGAGCTACCGGGGCGGCTCGCTCGCCCGGCGCGGGGGCGACCGGGTGCCCGACGGCCCGCTCCCGCTGGCGGACGGGACGCGGGCCCGCATGGTCGACCTGCTGCGGGGCCCGCACTTCACCCTGCTGTCCGCCGGTCCCGTCCCGTACGTCGCACCCGGTCCGCGGGTGCGCGCGTACGAGGTCGCCGAGCCCTACGGCGGCGAGCGGTACACCCTCGTCCGGCCGGACGGGTACGCCGGGGTCTCCACCTCCTCGCCCGGGGAACTCGCCGCCTACCTGGCCATGGTGTGAGCTACGAGCGCTCGTCCGGGCGTACGGCGTGGGCGGGGTCGGGGCTCGGGACGCCGTCCGCGCCGAGATCGGCGCGGCGGGACTCGATCTGGCGCGGTCCCAGCTCGCTGTCCTCGGCCGCCGCCCTCGCCTCCGCGGCGGCCCGCTCGGCCTCGGCGACGGCCTCGTCGCCCGCCACCCTCCGCTCGTGCTCCCTGCCGTCCGTCACGGCGGCCCGGCTCGCGGGCAGCGACTCGGTGAACGCCTTCGACAACGTGTTGAGCGCCGAGGTGACCTCGCTCGGGATCACCCACATCGTGTTGCCCTGGCCCTGGGCGAGCTGCGGCAGCACCTGGAGGTACTGGTAGGCGAGCAGCTTGGGGTCGGGGTCGTTGCGGTGGACGGCCTGGAACACCTCGTCGATCGCCTGCGACTGACCCTGGGCCTTGAGGATCTGCGAGGTGCGCTCACCCTCGGCGCGCAGGATCGCGCTCTGCTTCTCACCCTCGGCCGTGAGGATCTGCGACTGCCGCTGGCCCTCGGCCGTGAGGATCGCCGCGCGCTTGTCCCGCTCGGCGCGCATCTGCTTCTCCATGGCGTCCTTGATGGTCTTCGGCGGGTCGATCGCCTTGATCTCGACCCGGTTGACCCGGATGCCCCACTTTCCAGTGGCCTCGTCGAGTACGCCGCGCAGCTGACTGTTGATCATGTCGCGCGAGGTGAGCGTCTTCTCCAGGTCCATGCCGCCGACCACGTTGCGCAGCGTCGTGACGGTGAGCTGCTCGACGCCCTGGATGAAGTTGGCGATCTCGTACTCCGCCGCCCGGGGATCGGTGACCTGGAAATACAGCACCGTGTCGATGTCCACGACGAGGTTGTCCTCGGTGATGACCGGCTGGGGCTTGAACGACACCACCTGCTCGCGCAGGTCCAGCAGCGGGCGGACCCGGTCGATGTACGGGATGACGAAGTTCAGGCCGGGGCCCAGCGTGCGGTAGTACCTGCCCAGGCGCTCGACGTTGCCGGCTCTGGCCTGGGGCACGATCCGGACCGCCCGCAGCACCGTCAGGATCGCGACGAACGCGATGACGATTCCGGCGATCAGTGCTCCGTCCATGATCACTCCCGGGGATAGACGAGGGCGGTGGCGCCCTCGATCTCTATGACGTCGACCGTGGCCCCTGGCGGGATCACGAGCGTTTCGTCGTACGCTCGGGCCGACCACTCCTCCCCGCCGATGCGCACCCGGCCGTCCCTGCCCGTGACCTCCTTGGTCACGTACGCGGACTTGCCGATGAGCGCGGGCACGCCGAAGCGCTTCGGTGGCGGCTGCTTGATGTGCCGGAGCGCGATCGGGCGCACCCCGGCGAGGCCGGCGACGGAGGCGATGACGAACACGGCGAGCTGGATCGCCGGCGGCAGCCCGACGACCGCGACCACGGTCGTGAGCAGGGCCGCGATAGACAGCAGTCCCAACGCCGCGGTCAGCGTGAAGATCTCCGCGACGCCCAGCACCGCTGCCAGGATGAGCCATACGATCCAGGAGTCCATTGCCGCCTCCATAGCAATGAACGAACACCGCTCGGGTCTGGTTCCTCCTCAAACCTAACGCGTACGGCCGCGCTATCCCAGGGCGCGGGGTCTCACGCTGAGACGGACACCGGGGCCGCGGTGACGCGGAACTCGTTGCCCTCCGGGTCGGCCATCATGATGTGGTCGTCGAAGGCCTCCAAAATCGTGCCGCCCGCGCGCACCAGACGGGCGGCCTCCGCTCTGATCCGTTCCCACCGATCGGCCGCCGAGCCTTCTCCGGGCACGCGCACGTCGATGTGGAGCCGGTTGTCCGTCGTCCCGCGCTCGGGGACCCGGAAGATGGAGAGCCGGGGGCCGATCCCCTCGGGGTCGCAGAGCAGGGCCCCGTCGTCGTCGGCGCCGCCCGCGGGCAGGTCGAGCCGCGCGAACGACTCCTCGGCGGTGCCGTACCGGGAGGCCGGGATCTCGTCGACGTAGCCGAGCGCCGTCTTCCAGAACTCGGCGAGGAGCCTCGCGTTCTCACAGTAGAGAGTCAGGTCGATCGTCACTGCTGCCATGACTCGACCGTAATGCAGACCGCTGACTGGAGTGCGGCGGTGTCTGTCAGGAGAGCGCGGAAGGGGTCACGGCGGAAGGGGTCCGCGCGCCGTCGTGCCGCAGGGCGCTGCCCGCCAGCCACCGAGGCCAGGAGAGCTGCCAGAAGCCCCAGCCGTTGTTCCACTCCAGCTCGCGGGTCGTGCCGGTGACGACGACGGGGTCGCCGCGCAGCGCGTGCTCGTAGAACCACCGCGCCTGGTCGGGGTGGGCGTTCAGACAGCCGTGGCTGACGTTGGCCCGGCCCTGCGCCCACACGTTGTCCAGCGAGTGGACGTACTCGCCGCTGTTGGAGATCCGTACGGCGTAGTCGATGAGCTTGTCGTAGAAGCCGGGGTCGCCCTTGCGGCGGCCCGGGGACACCATGCGGACGGGGTTGCCCTTGTCCATCGTCAGGTGGATCCCGCTCGTGGTCGTGTATTCCCTCGTGGTCGCCATGCCGGCGCTGATCGGCATGCGCTGGGCCACCCTGCCGTCCTGCCGCACCACCATCTCGTGGGTGCGGGTGTCGACCGTGCTGACCATGGCCCGTCCCACGGTGAAGGCCACGCTCCTGTCGGCGGTGCCGTACGTGCCGGGGGCGGCGCGGACGCCGGCGAGATGGGCGGTCAGGCGCACGTGGCCGCCGGACGGCCACATCTTCCGGGGCCGGTAGACGACCTGGGTGGAGCTCACCCAGTGCCAGGCGCCCTCGGCGGGGCCCCGGACCACCAGCGCCCGCTCGACCGCCGCGCGGTCCTCGACCGGCCTGGTGAACGTCACGATGATCGGCATGCCGATCCCGACGGTCTCGCCGTCGGAGGGGACGATCGAGGCGACGGCGACCTCACGGCGCGGGGTGAGCGTGCGGAACCGGCCCGCGACCTGGGCGGTGACGCCCTGGGGCCCGGTCGCGACGGCGTTGACGACGTACTGCGTGCCGGGACGCAACGTCCACGACGACCGCCACACCGTGCGGGCCGGGTCGAACGTGCCGGGCACGGGGTCGCGCCCCGCGAACGCGAGCACGCTGGTCAGCCTGCCGCCCTTCGCGCTGACGACCAGGCCCGCCTCCGGCGGGACCGCCGCCGCGCCGGAGGCCGGGGCGATCGCGATGCGCGGCGCGGGCGGCACGCGTACGGCGCAGCCCGCGACAAGCGCCGGGGCGACCACGAGCGGCACCGCGAGCAGGGCGCGGGCGGCGGGAGGCGGGGTGCGTGGCTTCACGGGCACCCAAGATAGCGAGGGGTGACGACAGAAACACGCTAAGTCGCCGGAAGGATCCTTCCCGAGACCTCACCGAGGCTGATCCCGTGCGAGGTCCACGCGGTGATCGTGACGGTGTCGCCGTCCTCCAGGAAGGTCCGGGTCTCGTTGGGCAGTTTGACCGGGTCCGCGCCGTTCCAGGTCAGCTCGATGAGTGAGCCCGGCTGCCCGATCGACGAGACCGTGCCGCTGGCGAACAGGTCGCCGGTGCGCAGACGGGCGCCGTTGACGGTCATGTGGGCGAGCATCTGGTCGGGCGTCCAGTACATGTCGCGGAACGACGGCGTCGAGACCGTCTCGCCGTTCAGATCGACGCGCAGCGTGAGGTCGAGCCCCCAGGGTGCCTGCCTGGCGAGGTACGGCAGCGGCTCGGGCTCCTGCGACCGGCCCTCGACCCTGGCCTCCTCCAGGGCGTCGAGCGGCGTGATCCACGCCGACATCGAGGTGGCGAACGACTTGCCGAGGAACGGCCCCAGCGGGACGTACTCCCACGCCTGGATGTCGCGGGCGCTCCAGTCGTTGACGAGCGCGACCCCGAAGACGTGGTCCTCGAACGCGCCGGCGCGTTCGCCGAGCCCCGTCGGCACCCCGACGACGAAGCCGACCTCCGCCTCGATGTCGAGCCTCTGGGAAGGCCCGAACGACGGCCGCTGCCCGCACGGCCGCCTGACCGGCGTCCCCGAGACGACGACGGTGCCCGCCCGCCCGTGGTAGCCGACGGGCAGGTGCCGCCAGTTGGGCTTCAGCGGCTCGTCGTCCGGACGGAAGATCCGCCCGAGGTTCGACGCGTGCTCCAGCGAGGCGTAGAAGTCCACATAATCGGCCACCTCGACCGGCAGGTGCAGGGTCACCTCCGCCAGCGGGACCATATGGTCGCCCGTGGCCGCCGCCTCGCGGGCCCGCGCCCGCGACTCCTGCCAGGCCGCACGGCCCAGGGCCAGCAGCGGGTTGAGGCTGGGCGCCGCGTAGACGTCCCCGCCGAGGGCGGCCGCCAGGTCGAGGACGTGGTCCCCGACCCGCACGCCGACCCTGCGCGGTTCCCCGGGCCGGGAGAACACGCCGTACGGCAGGTTGCCGAGCCCGAAGCTCATCTCGCCCACGTCCACGCGTAGTCGGTGTCCTCGCACGCGAGGGCGGCCGGACCGAGATCGAGCGGGCGGAACGTGTCGAGCATGACGGCCATCTCGGTCGTCTCGGTGTGGCCCTTCCGCACGGCCTCGACGGCGGCCTCCACCGCGCCCGGCTGCGGGCCGTGCGTGAAACCGGCCGGGTGAAGCGAGATCGAGCCGACGTCGATGCCCGACCCCTTCCTGGCCGTGTAGTCCCCGCCCACGTAGAACATGAACTCGTCGGAGTCCACGTTGTGGTGGTTGTACGGGATCGGCACGGCCTCCGGGTGGAAGTCCAGCGGCCGGGGGCAGAACGAGCAGATGACGAAGCCCGGGCCCTCGAACGTCTGGTGAACCGGCGGCGGCGCGTGGGTGCGCTTCACGATCGGCTCGAAGTCCTGGATGTTGAACGCGTAGGGGTAGAGGCAGCCGTCCCAGCCCACGACGTCGAACGGGTGGTGGGCGTAGGTCAGCCGGGTCAGCCCGCCCCGCGTCCTGACCAGGACCGGAACCTCCGCGCCGTCCGCGAGCAGCGGCTCGGCCGGCGCGCGCAGGTCCCGCTCGCTGTACGGCGCGTGCTCCAGGAACTGGCCGTACTGGGACAGGTAGCGCTTCGGCGGCCTGATGTGCCCGGCCGCCTCGACCACCAGCGCGGTCACCGGGCCCTCGGGCACCCATCGGTGGATCGTCCCGGTCGGGATCACGACGTAGTCGCCCTCGGCCACGTCCAGCGCGCCGTACGCCGACTCGAAGCGGGCCCGGCCGCTCGCGACGTAGACGCACTCGTCACCCATGGAGTCGCGGTACAGCTCGCTGGGCGCGTCCGTCGCGGCGTACGAGATGCGGACGTCGGAGTTGCCCGCGAGCAGCATCCGCCCGGAGACGAGGTCGCCCTCCGGCCTCAGGTCCTGGGTGCGGAAATGGCGCGGGGACAGCGGCAGGTTGGGCGTGAGCCCGGAGGCCCCCGCGTCCACGGCCTCGGCCTTGACGATGGCCGTGGGCGCGTGGCGGTGGTAGAGCAGCGAGGAGTCGGAGGAGAAGCCCTCCTCTCCCATGAGCTCCTCCTTGTACAGCCCGCCGTCGGGAGCGCGGAACTGCACGTGGCGCTTGCGCGGCACCTCCCCGACTATGCGGTAGTGCGGCATGACACCTCCCTGCTTGTCCGTTAAGCGGACGCCGGCGTCCTATATATGTACGACGATTCGCCATGCCGCCGGGAATGTCAAGCTGTGCGTCATGAGTACAGCGGAGATCCACCTGTCCGTCTCGACCTGGCGGCAGCCGACGCCGGCGCCCGGGTCCCCCGCGCGTACGGCATTGGTCCGGCGGGTGGCGGAGCGCGTGCTGGCTCTCGGGACGGGCCGTCTGCGCGTCGGTGTGGACGGGCTCACGGCGGCCGGGAAGACGAGCTTCGGCCACGAGCTCGCCGAGCACCTCGCCCGAGCGGGGCGCCCCGTGCTGCGGGCGAGCCTCGACGACTTCAAGCGGCCGTGGCGTGACCGGCACCTGTACGACCGGGAGTCGGGCGAGGGGTACTACCGGAACGCCTACGACTACGACGCGGCGATCGCCCTGCTGCTCGAACCGGCGGGGCCGGGCGGCTCGGGTGACGTCGCGCTGTGCTCCATCGACCCGCTCACCCAGGTGGACCACTCGTCCGTGCGGACGACCGCCGCGCCCGGCGCGATCACGATCGTGGACGGGGTGTTCGCGTTCCGCCCGGAGATCGACGCGTATTGGGACCTGCGCGTCTGGATGGAGGTGACGCCGGAGACCTCGGTGCGGCGCGGGGCGGAACGCGACCAGGACTGGGCCGGATCCGAGGCCGAGGCGCTGCACCTGCACCGTTATCTGCCCGCCGAGCGCATCTACATCGCCGAGGCCGATCCGCTGGCGCGGGCCGACGTGGTCGTCGACAACACGGTGTTCACCGAGCCGCGGCTGCTGAAGTGGTGACCGTCAGTCCGGGGGCTCGGACAGGGCGGTCGCGAGCCGGCCGGCGGCCTCCAGGACCAGCGGGCCCACCTTGTCCGCGTCGAGGTCGGCGAAGCTGACCACGCCGACGGACGCCTCCAGCCACGGCGGCCCCGGAACCGGCGCGGCGATGCCCTGCGCGCCCTCCTGGAGGTGCCCCCTGCTCGTGTGCACCGCCGGATTCGTACGGCCGTCGCGCAGCGCGAGCAGCGCCAGCCCGGCCGCGCCGCGCGTCAGCGGATGACGCGAGCCCTCGCGGTAGGCGACGTGGAGGTCGGTCCAGGACGGCTCCACCACCGCGACGGCCAGCCCCTCGTCGCCCTCGGCAACGGTCAGGTGCGCGGTCGCCCCCGCCTGCTCCGCGAGCGCGCGCAACGCCGGCAGCGCCGCCGCCCGCAGCAGGGGATGCACGGCCTGGGCCAGCACGAGCACCCCGAAACCGAGATGCACGCGGCCCTGCGCGTCCCGCCGGGCGAAGCCCTCGGCCTGCAGGGTCGTCAGGAGCCGGTAGACGATCGGCCGGCTCAGGCCCAGCTCGTGGGCGAGCTCGGTCGGCGTGCGGCCCCGGTTCGCGTCGGCGAGCAGCCGCAACAGCCGTAAGCCACGTTCGAGCGTCTGCGCCGATTCGGCCGCCATCATGTACCGATTATCGCCGCCCCGGTGCGCCTGTAGGCGAAACCCGCATCCGACGTAGCCTACGTCGGAGGTTCGGCCCGCGATCAAGGAGTGGTGGATGAAATCGGCGATCGTCGTGGGGGCGGGGATCTGGGGGGCGTCGCTGGCGCTGCGGCTGGCCGACGAGGGCTGGCGGGTGACGCTCGTCGAGCAGTACGCGCCCGGGCACGTGCGTCAGGCCAGCGCCGGGGAGACCCGCCTGCTGCGCTGTGCGCACGGCTCGGACGACTGGTACCCCCGGCTGGCCTGGCAGGCCCGCGACGCCTGGCGGCGACTGGAGGACAGGACCGGCGAGGACCTGTACGTCGAGTCGGGGCTGATGTGGTTCGCCCGTGACCCTGACGGCTGGGAGATGCGCAGCGCCGGGGTTCTGGAGCGGCTGGACATCCCTCGCGAGCTGCTCGATCCTGACGAGGCGGCACGGCGGTTCCCCGGCCTGCGGGTCGACGACCTCGCCTTCGTGCTGTGGGAGCCGAACGCCGGACTGCTGCGGGCCCGGCGGGCGACACAGGTGACCGCGCGCCTGGCCGTCGCCAACGGTGTCCGGCAGGTCCGTGCCCGGGCCGTGCCGTACGCGCGGAAAACAGGGGTCGTCGCGGACGGCGAGGTGCTGACGGCGGACCGGGTGGTGTGGGCGTGCGGCGCGTGGCTGCCGTGGCTGTTCCCGCACGAGGCGGGACACGTCCAGGTGACGCGGCAGGACACCTTCCACTTCGGCGTGCCCAGAGACTGGACCACGCCGCCGCTGCCCGCCTTCTGCGACTACGACCTGGCGGCGTACGGGCACGGCGACCTGGACGGCATGGGCATGAAGATCACCGGCGACGCCGAGGGCGAGCCGTACGACCCGGAGACCGGCGGCAGGCGGGTGCTGCGGCACACCGAGGAGCAGGCGCGCTCCTACCTGGCCAGGCGGTTCCCCTCGCTGGTGGGAGCGCCGGTGGTGTTCAGCCAGGTCTGCCAGTACGCGCTGACCAGGGACGCCGAGTGGATCGTCGCGGAGATCGAGGACGGCGTCTGGCTGCTCGGCGGCGAGTCCGGGCACGGCTTCAAGCACGCCCCGGCCCTCGCCGGCTACGTCGCGGAGATCCTCGACGGCCGGCGGGAGCCGGACGCGCGGTTCGGCCTGCACGAGCGGCCGGCGGCCCGGGGTCTGCGCACCAGCGGCGGCACCACGCCGTAGAGCCGTAGAGAGGGCTAGCCGGGCGGGTTCTGACGGGCCTGCCGGGCGCGCAGGACGATCTCCAGCTCGAACCGGACGTCGGGATCGGCGAGCGCGTCGCCGTACAGCTGCTCGATCTGGCGCAGCCGGTAGCGCACGGTCTGCGGGTGGACGTGGAGCGCCGCGGCGACCTCGGCGACGCCCCGGCCGTGGCGCAGCCAGGCGAGCAGGGTCTCGGCCAGGCGGTCCTGCTGGGTCTGGCGCAGGTGGGCGAGGGGCGCGAGACGCACCTCCGCCAGCGCGGCCACGAGGTCCTCGTCCTTGAAGACGACCAGCGTCGCCATGTGGTCGGCACAGCGCAGCAGTCCCTGCCGGGGGAGGACGCCCCGGGTGCCGAGGTCGAGGGCCTCCCTCGCCCAGCCGAGCGAGTTCGCGGCCGCGGCGAGCGGCACGGCGGGGCCTATCGCGGCCCGCCAGCCGCGCAGGGCGCTCTCCAGCGCCTGCACCCGCCCGGGGCCGCCGGGGTCCGGCACCACGAGACACGGGGAGTTCCGGTCGAGCCCGGCCAGCACGTCCGGCGGCAGCACCGGCAGGGGAGAACCGTCGTCGGGTTCCTCCAGGGCCACTCCCGCGACCGTGCGGGGGAGCCGCCAGCCGGCCGCCCTGGCCAGGTCGGCGACGGCCTCCGGCGGGGCCGCGGGCCGGGTCAGCAGCAGGTCGAGCAGCCGCCGGCGGCGGCGCTCCATCTCGCCGGCCGCGTGCGCCCGCGCCGCGGCAAAGCCCTCCGCTGCGGCGTCGGCGAGCTGGTCGAGGTAGACGAAGATGGCCTCGCCGAGGTCGTACAGCGTCCGCGGGTCGAGGCCCAGCTGCTCGGACTGCTCGGTGAGCCTCCGCCACGCCACCCGCGCGCCCAGCCGCATCGCGGTCTGGAAGGGCTCCAGGTCGCGCCCCTCGGCGGCCTCACCCCTGCCGATCGTCCGGAAGACCTCGGGGTCCCACGGCGCCCGCGGGTTCTCGATGCGTTCGAGGAACCCCCGCAGCGCCTGGTTGACCGACAGCCGCAGGACCTTGATGTAGACCTCGTCCGTCGGGCGGGCGTATTCGGGCACCCGCCGCTGGATCTCCGCGATCATCCGGTCCGCGACGTCGCCCATGCGGGGACGCAGCAGCCTCGCGACGCCCGCGGGCACCGCGTCCCAGAACTCGTCGTCGCCCTTCAGCGTCCGCTCAGCGCCCGCTCAGCCAGGCGCCGAACTCCTCCAGGTCGATCAGGCCGTCGCGGTCGGCGTCGACCTTGTCGATGGCGCTCTGCGCGCCTTCCGGCGTGAGCGGCCGGCCGAGCACCTCCATCAGGCGTACGAGCTCCTCGGCGGAGATTCGCCCGTCCCCATCGGCGTCGATAAGTTGAAAAGTCGCCGCATATTCGCTCATGCCGTCCTCCTCCGGGATCGCGATCAGCACACTAGCTGAAAGCACGCGCTGCCCCCAGAGATCGCGGCCAACCGGCGGAAGCCGTTTCTGTCGGTGGCGTCTGCCAGCATGACGGTCATGACGAGCAGCCTTGAGGGGAAGGTCGCACTGGTCGCCGGGGCGACCCGGGGTGCGGGCCGCGGCATCGCGGTCGAGCTGGGCGCCGCGGGGGCGACGGTCTACGTGACCGGCCGCAGCACCCGCGAGCGGCGTTCGGAGATGAACCGGCCGGAGACGATCGAGGAGACGGCCGAACTGGTCACCGCCGCTGGCGGGCGGGGCATCGCCGTGCCGGTCGACCACCTGGAGCGCGAGCAGGTGCGGGCCCTCGTGGAGCGGATCGACGCCGAGCAGGGCGCGCTCGACGTGCTGGTCAACGACATCTGGGGCGGCGAGCTGCTGTTCAGCTGGAAGGACCGGCTCTGGGAGCACTCACTCGACGACGGCCTGCGCATACTGCGGCTGGCGATTGACACGCACATCATCACCAGCCACTACGCGCTGCCGCTGCTGATCCGCAAGCCGGGCGGCCTGGTGGTCGAGATCACCGACGGCACGGCGGAGTACAACGCCGCCAACTACCGCGTCTCGTTCTTCTACGACCTCGCGAAGACGTCCGTGAACCGCATGGCGTTCGGCCAGGCGAAAGAGCTGGCGCCGCACGGTGCGACCGCGGTCTCGCTCACGCCGGGCTGGCTCCGTTCGGAGATCATGCTGGGGCACTACGGGGTGACGGAGGCCAACTGGCGCGACGCGCTGGCCCAGCAGCCGCACTTCGCGATCTCCGAGACCCCGGCCTTCGTGGGCCGCGCGGTGGCGGCCCTGGCCGCCGACCCGGAGGTGAGCCGCTGGAACGGGCAGTCGTTGTCCAGCGGCCAACTGGCGCAGGTGTACGGCTTCACCGACGTCGACGGCAGCCGCCCGGACTGCTGGCGATACATGGTGGAGGTCCAGGACCCCGGCCTCCCCGCCGACGTCACCGGTTACCGCTGACGCGGAAGCCGCCGCGGCGCTTCGCGAGGTGGCCTGTACCGATCAACGGGTGCCGAGGGCGGCGGTGCCGAGGTCCACTCGACGTGGACCTCGGCCGCGGTGCCGCCCGCCGTGCCCGCCACCCAGTGCGGTCTGTGGCCTCTCCCCGCTGCCGAGCACAGGTCACGCCCGGCCGAGGTCAGAGGGACGCCACGCAGCCCGGCACCAGTGTGGCGTTTGCGGTGTTCCAGGAGGCGATGAAGCCGAAGGTCGTGCTCGCGCCGGCACCGAGGGAGCCGTTCCAGCTCTCGTTCTTCACGGTCACGTTCGCCCCGCTCTGGGTGGCCTTGCCGCCCCACGCCTGGGTGACCTGCTGCCCGTTGGCGAAGGTCCAGGTCACGGTCCAGCCGCTGATCGCAGCGGTGCCCGTGTTCTTGACCGTGACCTCACCCTGGAAGCCGCCGCCCCACTGGTTGGTGATCGTGTAGGTCGCGGCGCAGCCGGAGGAACTGGGCCGTGCCGAGGGCGACGCCGACGGGCCGGCACTGGGGCTCACACTGGGGCTCACGCTGGGGCTGGGGCTGGGGGATCCGGGGCTCGGGGACGGCTGCGCGCCGCCGAGCAGCGCCGACAGGGCGGGATACCACTTGTCCGCCATCTTCTGGTCGCCACTCGCGTTGGGGTGGACGCCGTCGTAGGTGTCCGCGCTCGTGCTGAAACCGGTCCACTGGTCGACGACCACGATCGGGGAGGCCGCCGTGGTCTTCGAGGCGGCCCAGCCCGGAATCGCGCTGTTCAGGGCGACGGCCCGCTGGGCGCACTCGGAGCAGGTGCTCGGGTTCATCGGGATGATCTGGGCGACGAGGATCTTCATGTTCGGGTTGCTCGCCCGCATCTGGTCCACGAGCTTGCCGTACGCCGCGAGGATCGTGGCGGTGGGCCTGTTGCTCCACACGTCGTTGGTGCCGAAGTGCATCATCACGATGTCGGGACGGGTCGCCGAGAGCCAGGCCGGGAGCTGGTTCTGGTCGGCGACGTTCGTGACGAGGAAGCCGCCGTGGCCTTCGTTGTCGCCGTCGTACGGCACCCCGCACCCCTGGGCGGGCAGCGTTCCCACCATGTCGACGTTGGTGAAGCCGCCGTTCTGCAGCTTGTTCCACAGCAGGGCCCGCCAGCAGCCGGGCGATCCGGTGATCGAGTCGCCCAAGGGCATGATCCGCACCGTGGCCGCCTCGGCGGGCCGGGCGACGAGCAGCCCGAGCACCAGGAGCAGGGCCGCCATCACCGCACTTCTCTTCGACATCGCGTCTCTCCCTCGTGCTGTCCGGCGCGATGGTAGAGAGCGGTCCGCCGCCCGGCCCAGGGTCGAGACGCCGCAAATGCCCTGACCAGCGGGGATGTATGTACGTTTCATCCCATGAATCAGCCGGTCGGCGGTCGCGTCGCCGGCCGGCCTCACTGGATACTCCGGGGCGCAGCCGCCCCTCGTTCATCGCCCGCGGCGACGCCGGGTTCCCCCTGGCCGCACGACCGAATATGCTGCACGTCGGTCTACTTTTCGCACGTCACCGGGAGGATCGGTCCCCATGTACAAGGAGTTCCTCGGCGAGGTCGTGGTGTGGCTGATTCCCATCGTCATCCTTGTGGGCCTCGCGCTGCTGGTGACCAGTCACTCCTGACGACACGTCCTGAGGAGGGCCGGGCCGCGAGGTCCGGCCCTTCCCTTTTTTCACGCCCCCAAAACGTGTCACACGTCACTATGCGGGCAAAATGCGCCATCGGAGCATCTCTCGCCTCACAGGACAAAATTGTCACTCGCCGCAACATTGATCAATCGGCGTGGATCATGTGATACTTCGCGAACGGCGTGATCGTCAGGTGGGGAGCAAGCCGGAATGCCGATCGATGTTGACGCGAACCCGATCCGACAAGCGAGAACTCTTCCCCTCCGGCAGGTACTTCCCGCGATCCTCCGCGATCCGGTCGGCGCCGTCCTCGAGATCGGCCGGGAGTCCGGTGGCGACGTCGTCAGGGTGAACCTGGGTCCCTTCCGGCCGTACCTGATCACACACCCCGATCACCTGCAGCACGTCCTGCGCGGCAACTCCGTGAACTACCGGCGTGACGGCGTCCTCTGGAAGCCGCTGCACCGGCTCTTCGGGGAGAGCGTCATGTCCGACGGCCCCGCGTGGGAGCAGAGCCGCAAGGTTCTGCAGCCCGTGTTCACCGCCAAGAACGTGGAAACGCTCGCGGACCGCATGGCGGAGGCGGTCGGCGAGGGGATCGGCGAGCTCGCCCCACCCGCCGAGTCAGGCCTCCCGATCGACGTCTCCGCGGCGATGGCGCGGATCGTCAACAGGGTCGTGATGCGGATCTTCTTCGGCGACAAGATCGACATGGCCGATGCCGAGCGGCTCGCCCCGGCCTTCGACGCGGTCGGCACGTCCGTCATCTTCCGCTACCTGCTGCCGTTCGTCCCCTACCGCGTCCCGCTCCCGGGAGACCGCGCCTTCAGGAACGCCCTGCGGACGATCGACGAGGTCGTGGTTCCGCTTGTGGACAGGCACAGGGACAGGCCCGATGACGGCGACGACATCGTCTCGGTCCTGTGCCGGGCCGGGGACGCCGGCGGCGGACCGAGCGCTCGATGGGTGCGCGACAACCTGGTCGCCATGCTGGCCACCGCCACCGAGACCACGGCGGGCGCGCTCACCTGGCTGTGGCCCCTCCTGGGGGCGCATCCCGAGGTGGCCGCGAGGTTGCGGCAGGAGATCGGCCTCGTGGTCGGGAACGGACCCGTACGACCCGCCCACCTGGCGGACCTGCCGTACACGAAGCAGGTCGTGCAGGAACTCCTGCGGCTGTTCCCCGTGGGCTGGCTGTTCCCCCGCATGGTCGTCGAGCCGGAGCCCCTCGGGGGAGTGCTGCTCAAGAAGGGCGAGACGATCGTCGTCAGCCCGTTCATCACCCACCGCATGGAGGCGTTCTGGGAGCGGCCGGAGGAGTTCGACCCCGGCCGCTTCTCCGGGCGCCGGTCCACGGGCCGGCACAGGTACGCGTACTTCCCGTTCGGCGGGGGCCCTCATCAGTGTCTCGGCATGCACGTCTTCATGCTCGAGGCCCAGCTGATCATCGCGGGCATCCTCAGCCGCTACGAGATCCTCTCCTGCAGCCCGGAGGTGGCGACGCCCCAGATGGGGGCCTCGCTGCGGCCGCGCCAGCGGGTCGAGATCACCCTGCGCCCCATCCGTCGTACCTGACCGGGACATCCATGCACATGACGAAGCCGACAGGAGACGAGCTCCGGGCGGCGAGGGAGTGCGGTGCCGCCGCCGCCGTGTCCGCCGAGCTCCAGCGGGATCTGCGCGAGTGCCGGGACGCCTACCCCGGCCTCTTCCCGGCGCGGCCGTTCGACTCGGCGCTGTTCAGCGCGGTCGCGCAGGCGAACGCGTTCGGGGCGCCGTGGGCGAGCGCGGACCGGTTGCGCGTCGCGAGCCGTACGGCGCTGTGGATCTTCGCGCTCGACTGGCTGCTCGACTACGTGGCGAAGTCACGGGACGAGGTGGACCGCCTCGTCCGCGGGTGCCTGGACGTGGCGGACGGCGCACCGCCGCCGCGGGACTTCCCCCTGGGCCGATTCCTCGCCGAGCTCCGGGACGAGCTCGCCGCGGCGCCCGCGTTCACCGGGCTGGAGACCGTCTGGCGGGAGGAGCTGCGGCGCATGCTGTCGGCCATGGCGCGGGAGTGGGACTGGAAGACGGCCGCCCGCGAGGGGACGCCGCTGCCGACCCTGGACGAGTACCTCGACAACGCGGACAACTTCGGCTCGTCCTTCGTCAACGTGTCCCACTGGATCCGGGGCGGAGACCCGGCCGCGCTCGGCCGGCTCGAGGAGCTGCGGACCGCGAGCGGCCAGGTGCAGCGCGTCCTCCGCCTGCTCAACGACCTGGCCACGTACGAGCGGGACCTCGCCTGGGGCGATCTCAACGCGCGGATGCTCTGCTCGGGCCGGGAGGAGATCGCCGAACGCGTCGGCGTCCTGGTGGACGGGTGCGGCGAGCTCCTGGAGCCGCTGCGCGACGTCTGCCCGGACGAGGTGGTCTATCTGGAAAGGCAGATCGGGTACAGCATGGGCTTCTACGGGATCACCGACTACTGGGGCGGGCTGTGAGCGTCGGCGGCCTGACTTTCCCCAAGGCGATCGACGTGGCGGCCGCGGCCGCCGAACTGGTCGCCGATCTCATGGTCCGGCCGTGGGGCACGGTCTCCCCCTCCGTGTACGAGACCGGGCGGCTGGTGAGCCTGGCGCCGTGGCTGGTGGGCCACGCGGAACGGGTGCGGTTCCTGCTGGACGGCCAGCGGCCCGACGGCCGCTGGGGCGGGCCGGACGGGTACGCCCTCGTCCCCACGTTGAGCGCGACCGAGGCGCTCTTGTGCGCGCTGTCGCGGGGGGACCCCGATCGGGAGACGCTCTCGCGGGCGGCCGGCCGAGGGCTGGACTGGCTGCTCGGCTGGCCGCCGCGGGGCGCCGCGCCGCTGTTCCCCGACATGCCGGCGATCGAGCTGATCGTGCCCGCGCTGGTCGAGCTGGTCAACGCGCACCTGGACACGCTGGCCGACCGGGATGTGCCGCATCTCGCCGGACGCCCGAGGCTGCGGCTGCCCCCGGGCATGAACGACCACACGCTCGCCGCGGTCAGGTCGAGGGTCGGCTCGGGCGCGGAACTGCCGCAGAAGCTCATGCACGCGCTGGAGACGGCCGGTCCCGCCGCCCACGGGGCCCCGGGCGTCCAGCCGACCTCGATCGGCACCGTCGGCGCGTCCCCGGCCGCCACCGCCGCCTGGCTCGGCGGCCGTGCGCTGCCGGATCCGGGCACCGCGGCCAGGCAGCACCTGGAGGCGGTCGCGCGACGGTACGGCGGGCCGGTCCCGGTGGGCCTTCCGATCACGGTCTTCGAGCGCGGCTGGGTGCTGAGCTGGCTCGCCCGCGCGGGGATCCCCTTCGAGGTGCCGCCGGAGATGCTGGCGGACCTGCGGGCCGCGATCCAGCCGGTCGGCACGCCCGCCGGCGCCGGTCTGCCGCCGGACGCCGACACCACGTCGGTCGCCCTGTACGCCCTCGCGCTCCTCGGCATGCCGTACGAGCCGGACAGCCTGTGGGCCTTCCGCACGGACACCCACTTCTGCACCTGGCAGGGGGAGGAGGGGTCGTCGGTCAGCGTGAACGCCCACGTGCTCGACGCGCTGGGGCAGTACGCGGCGGTGCGGCCGGAGGCCGCCGAGCGCTACCGGTCCGACATGGACGCGATCGGGGCCTGGCTCCGCGAGCGCCAGCGGCCGGAGGGCTGGTGGGACGACCGCTGGCACGCCTCGCCCTACTACGCGACCGTCTCCTGCGCGCTGGCGCTGGACGCCTTCGGCGGCGCCGGCTGTGCGTCCTCCGTACGGCGGGCCGTGCGATGGGTGCTGGAGACCCAGCGGGCCGACGGATCCTGGGGCCGCTGGGGCGGCACCCGGGAGGAGACGGCCTACGCCATGCAACTGCTGCTGCTTACCGGGGAGGACGGGCTCGTCGCGGAGGCTGCAGCCAGAGGGTACGACTACCTACTCGGAGCGGGCGAGGCCGACGATCCGCCGCTGTGGCACGACAAGGACCTCTACCTACCGGGTGCGGTGGTCAGAGCCGCGATCCTCGCCGCCCTGCACCTCGCACAGTCCAGTCGACTTGTTGTCGGCAGGCAGCGTCAACTATGATCAACGGGTCGCTTGATCACGCTATATAGGCATACATTCGTACATTTGCCCCAAATGGCGTACATAATGCGGCCTTGAGCGATTTTCTGTCCATTGCTAGGGTGGCGGGGCGTGGCGCGGCTATAAAATGTTGGGCGATGTCCGCCGCCCTAGCGATGAGCTTCTGGTTAATCGCCGGGAAACGCGCTATGACGGCTCTTCATATGTCCCTTGGTGGGTGTTATGCGCTTCCGCAACTCGCGCGTGCGGACCAAAGTCACGGCCTTGCTCGTGTCGCTTGCGGCCCTGTGGGTCTTCGCCGCGTGGGTGACCGTGCGGGACGGTCTCAACCTCGCGTGGGTGGCGGTCTACGACAGCAACGTCGCCCAGCCGAGTGAGTCCCTGTTGCTGGAGCTGCAGAAGGAGCGGCGCCTGTCGGTCTCCCGCCTGGTGAACCCGGCGCTGGTCCCGTCCGCCGACCTCGCCGTGCAGCGCGGCCGTACGGACGCCGCCGCGGGCGAGTTCCGCAGGCTCACGAGGACCGACATCATGCGGTTCGCGGCGACCGACGAACTCCGGAGACGGATCGACCGCACGTTCCGGCAGCTCGACCAGCTCGGTTCCGCGCGGCACGCGGTGGACGCGCGCCAGGTGGACCGGAACAGGGCCATCGAGGCCTACAACGACCCCATCGACTCCCTCTTCCAGACCTACTATTCGCTCGCCACGCTCGACGACGACGAGCTCGCGAAAGACACGCGGACACTTATCAGCCTCAACTGGGCACGGGAACTTATCTCGCGTGAAGACGCGCTTTTGGCCGGCGTCATCGCGACGGGCAGGTTCGGCCAGGCGGAGGTCGCCCAGTTCACCCAGCTCGTCGGCGCCGAGCGCAACGTGATGGACCTCGCGCAGGCCGACCTGGAGGAGCCGCTTCCCGACGTCTACCAGCGGCTGCAGAAGAGCGCCGCGCTCGCCCGGCTCCACAGCCTGGAGGATCTGGTCGCGCAGCAGGGCCGGCCCGGCCTGCGCGTGCCCGTCGGCGGAGAGCAGTGGCAGTCGGCGACGTCGGCCGTCCTGACCCAGCTGCACGACGTGGTCAGCGGCGCGGGCGAGAAGATGATCGACCGGGCGACCCCCGTCGCCGCCGGCGTCATCATCCGGCTGGTGCTGGCGGGTGTGCTCGGCCTCGTGGCGGTCATCGCGTCGATCGTCCTGTCGGTCACCACGGCCCGGGCGCTGGTGCGCCAGCTGGAGAAGCTGCGCGAGGCCGCGCTCGAGCTGGCCAACGAGCGGCTGCCCGGGGTGGTCTCCCGGCTCGCCCAGGGCGAGAAGGTCGACGTCAAGGCCGAGGCGCCGCCGCTCGACTTCGGGCCCGACGTCATCGGCCAGGTGGGTGCGGCGTTCAACACCGTGCAGGAGACCGCGATCCGCACCGCCGTCGAGGAGGCCCAGCTCCGGCAGAGCATCCGCGACATCCTGCTCAGCCTCGCCCGGCGGACGCAGTCGCTCGTGCACCGCCAGCTCACGCTGCTCGACGTGATGGAGCGGCGCGAGTCGGACCCGGCCGAGCTGAAGGACCTGTTCCGCATCGACCACCTCGCCACCCGCATGCGGCGCAACGCGGAGAACCTCATCGTCCTGTCCGGGGCGTCCCCCGCCCGCGCGTGGCGGCGCTCGGTGCCGATGGTCGACGTCGTGCGCGGCGCGCTGGCGGAGGTCGAGGACTACACCCGCGTCACCGTGATGCCGATGGGGGAGACCGCGCTTATCGGACGCGCGGTGGGCGACGTCATCCACCTGCTCGCCGAGCTGATCGAGAACGCGGTGTCGTTCTCCCCGCCGTACACCATGGTGCAGGTGGGCGGCCAGGCGGTGGCCAGCGGGTACGCGATCGAGATCGAGGACCGCGGCCTCGGGATGAGCGCCGAGGACCTGGAGGCGACCAACCAGCGGATCGCCGACCCGCCCGAGTTCAACCTGTCGAGCACCGCCAGGCTCGGGCTGTACGTCGTCAGCCGCCTGGCCGAGCGGCACGGCATCAGGGTGTCGCTCAAGGCGTCGCCGTACGGCGGCACGACCGCGGTCGTGCTGCTGCCCCGCGACCTCGTCATCGAGGGCGAGAACGACGCGCCGGAGGAGGAGACCGGTCACGGTCTCGGACGGCGGGAGCCCGCTGCTCGGAAGATCGCCCTGGTGGGCGTGCCCGACGCGGTTCCCGGACCAGTGCAGGAGGTGGTTCCCGTGCCGAGGGCTCCCGAGCCGCCCAGGCCCGTGCCGAGCGGGCCACCCTCCGGCGGTGCCGAGCCGGACTCGCTCGCGTCCACCGGCGGGTTCACCCCGTCGGGGCTGCCGTTCCGGGTGCCGCAGGCGAACCTCGCCCCCGCGCTCGCCGAGGAGCCGAGGCGCGAGACCGGGGCGGACGACGAGGACCGCTCGCCCGACGACATCCGTAAGATCATGGGCTCGTTCCAGTCGGGGACGAGGCGCGGCAGGTCCGAGGCCGCGAAGCTGCTCGGCGAAGAGGAGGACAACCTGTGACGCAGAAGACCGGGGCCTCCGCGGACCTCGCGTGGCTGCTCGACGACCTCGTCGCACGGATCCGTGAGGTGGAGCACGGCATCGTGCTGTCCAACGACGGCCTGCTGCTGGCCGGCTCGCAGGGCCTGCGCGTGGAGGACGCCGAGCACCTGTCCGCCGTCGCCTCCGGCCTGCAGAGCCTCGCGCGCGGTGTCGGCGAGCGCTTCCAGGGCGGGCCCGTACGGCAGACCATCGTGGAGATGAAGTCGGCCTACCTGCTCGTGACCGTGGCGGGCAAGGGCGCCTGCCTGGCCGTGCTCTGCACGGGAGACGCCGACGTCGGCCTGGTGGCCTACGAGATGGCCATGCTCGTCGCGCGCGTCGGGCAGTACCTCACCTCGCCCGCCCGCACCACGACGGGGAGCGAGGTCCGCCTGTGAACGCCGGATGGCACCCGGACGAGGAGCGCTTACTCGACGCGCCGACCATCCGGCCGTACGTGATCGCACGCGGCCGTACGGAGGCGCAGGACCGCTTCGACCTCATCTCGCTCGCGGTGACGATCCGGCCCACCACGGGGACGGAGATCGGACTGGACCCCGAGCACCAGGCGATCGTGCGGCTGTGCCGCAGGCCGCTGTCGGTCGCGGAGATCGCGGCCCATCTGGACCTGCCGGCCGGGATCGTCCGGGTCCTCCTCGGCGACCTGTTCGACCGGGGTTTCTTGGCCGTGCAGCAGCCCCAACCGGAGACGGACGTGCTCGACGAGCGGATGTACAAGGCGGTGCTCGATGGCCTTCGGGCGCTCTGATTCGCCGCAGGCCCCCCCGAAGATGCCCACGGCGATCAAGTTGCTGATCGCCGGGGGTTTCGGGGTGGGCAAGACGACGATGGTCGGCGCGGTGTCGGAGATCCGGCCGCTGCGCACGGAGGAGACGCTGACCGACCGCAGCGTCGGCGTGGACGACCTGTCCGGGGTCGAGGCGAAGTCCACCACCACGGTGGCCATGGACTTCGGCCGGATCAGCATCGGGCAGGACTTCGTCCTCTATCTCTTCGGCACCCCCGGCCAGGAGCGGTTCTGGTTCGTCTGGGACGAGCTCGCCCGGGGAGCGCTCGGCGCGGTCGTGCTGGCCGACACCCGCAGGCTCGCCGACTGCTTCCCCTCCGTCGACTACTTCGAGCGGCGCGGCACGCCCTTCGTCGTCGCGGTCAACTGCTTCGAGGGCGCCCCGGTCTTCGATTTGGACGAGGTCAAGCTCGCCCTCAACCTCGGCGGGGACGTGCCGATCATGCTGTGCGACGCGCGCAAGCGGGAATCGGGCAAGGAAGTCCTGATCGAGCTCGTCAAGCACGCCTACGGAAAGCGTCCCACCGCCACCGCCCGCTGACGTTTTTCGTCGCATCCTCACCCGGCAACGTCCGGGTTCCTCCGCGTGCATGGCTTATGACTGCTGTGCGCGAGTTTACGTTTCGTGGCGAGCGGTGTTTTCGTACACGCCTCCGCGCGTCGCCCATTCCCCGGCTGGGCCCCGCCCTGGTTTCGGCTGTCCGTTAATGCCGCCTGATTACTGCCTATTCATCCCTTTTGGGCGCCATGAGCCGATCGTCTTGTCCATCGCCGCCGACCATGCGTAACAGGTGGACAACAGCCGTTGATCTGAGCCTTACCCCACTGTAACGTACGCCACATCGCGAAACTATCGGGCGCAAGCCGAAAGTTTCGGTCGGAATCCAGAAGGGAAACCACCGTGAAGTTGAGTCGGCGAGGTGCGGCGCTCCTGGCGGCGTCAGCACTGGTCCTCGGGGGATGTGGTAGTACCGGGAACGACGCCGGCGAGAGCAAGAGCTCAGCCGGCGGCAAGGTGACCGTCGAGTTCTGGAACATCTGGACCACGGACCCCCTGAAGAGCTACGGCGCTCAGGCGATCAAGGACTTCCAGGCCAAGCACCCGAACATCACCATCAAGAGCGTTCCCTACGAGAACGAGGCGTTCAAGGCGAAGCTGACGACGCTCACGCAGTCCGGCAAGGCGCCGGACATCTTCCAGACCTGGGGCGGCGGCGTGCTCGGCCAGCAGGTCGACGCGGGCCTGGTCAAGGACCTGAGCGCCGACACCGGTGACTGGATCGGCACCTTCACCGACGCCGCGCTGTCGGCCTACCAGGTCGAGGGCAAGACGTACGCCATCCCGGACGACATCGGCATGGTGGGCTTCTGGTACAACAAGGCGCTGTTCAAGAAGGCCGGGATCGCCGAGCCCCCGGGGACCTGGTCGGAGTTCGTCGACGACGTCAAGAAGCTGAAGGCGGCGGGAGTCACCCCGATCGCCCTCGCCGGCAAGGACAAGTGGCCCGGCCACTACTACTGGGCGTACCTCTCCATGCGCATCGGTGGCCTCGACGCCCTCAAGCAGGCGGGCGAGAGCAAGGACTTCACCGGTCCGGCCTTCGTGGAGGCGGGGCAGAAGCTGAAGGAACTGGCCGCTCTCCAGCCGTTCCAGAAGGGCTACCTGGGCGCGACGTACGGCGACCCGGGCGGTCAGGCCGCGACCATGGGTGACGGCAAGGCCGCGATGGAGCTGATGGGCCAGTGGGCGCCCGCGGTCCAGAACGACGCCGGCAAGGGCCTGGGCGACGACCTCGGCTTCTTCCCCTTCCCGGCCGTGGACGGCGGCAAGGGCGCGGTCACCGACGCCTTCGGCGGCGGCGGCGGCTTCGCGATCGGGTCGGAGGCTCCGCCCGAGGCGATCGAGTTCCTGAAGTTCCTCACCGAGAGCACCGAGCACCGCAAGGCCGTCGCAACCGGCGGCCTGCTCCCGGTGCTGAAGGGCGAGGAGGACGCGGTCACGGACCCGAACCTGAGCGTGGTGGCGAAGAACCTCGCCGGGGCCACCGGGTTCCAGCTCTACCTCGACCAGGCGTACCCGCCGGCCGTCGGCCAGGAGGTCAACGACTCCGTGGCCCAGCTGATCGCCGGGACCAAGACGCCCGAGCAGGTGGCGCAGGCCATCACGGAAACGGCGAAGTCGGAGTAACTGCCGCGTGAAGACGACGAGACCCCGGAGCCTCAGGCTCCGGGGGTTCACCACGATCCTCCTGTTCCTGCTCCCCGCCCTCGTGCTCTTCTTCGGGCTCGTCGTGGCGCCGATCCTGCTCGCCTTCTACGCGAGCGTCTTCAAGTGGAACGGCATGCGCGGGCTGCCGACGGACTTCGTCGGCATGGCCAACTTCACCCGTGTGCTGGCGGACGAGGTCTTCCTGGGTGACCTGTGGCGCGGCCTGCTGCTGATCATCCTGTCGGTGGCGATCCAGCTTCCCCTCTCGCTGGGCATCGCCATGCTGCTCAACCAGAAGATCCACGGCAGGGCGTTCTTCCGCCTGTTGTTCTTCGCCCCGTACGTGCTGTCCGAGGCGATCACCGCGGTTCTGTTCATGATGATCCTGTCGCCCACCGACGGCCTGGCCAACTACATCCTCGGCTGGTTCGGAGTCGACCCGCTCGACTGGTTCGCCGACCCGTCGACGGTCATGATGTCGGTGTTCATCGTCATGACCTGGAAATACTTCGGTTTCCACATGATTCTGTACATCGCCGGACGCCAGGGCATCCCGCGGGAGCTCACCGAGGCCGCCCAGATCGACGGCGCGACGGGCTGGAAGACCTTCCGCTACGTCACGCTGCCGCTGCTCGGCCCGACGATCCGCATCAGCGTGTTCCTGTCGGTCATCGGTGCGATCCAGCTGTTCGACCTGGTCTGGATCATCACCGGTGGAGGCCCGTCGCACTCCTCCGAGACCATGGCCGTCACGATGTTCCAGTTCGGCTTCAAACGCTTCCAGGTCGGCTACGCGAGTGCGATCAGCGTGGTGATGTTCTTCATCAGCCTCGTGTTCGCGCTCTTCTACCAGAGATACGTCATGCGCCGCGACCTCGAAGGAGCGAGCACCGTGCTGAGGGACCAGCGATGAGCGCGAACCGTCACAAGCAGTCTCCGACGTCGGGCGGTCCGCTGCGCAGCCTGTCCCTGCACGCGATCGTCGTGATCACGGCGCTGTTCGTCGGCATCCCGCTGCTGTACGGCGTGCTCGGCGGCTTCAAGACCACCCGGCAGCTGTCGAGCAACCCGCTGGGCCTGCCCGACCCGTGGATGCCGGAGAACTACACGAGCGTGCTGGCTTCCGCGTCGTTCTGGCGCATGCTCTGGAACAGCACGTACATCGCGGTGCTGACCACGCTCGTGGTCGTCGCGGTGTCCGCGATGGCGGCCTTCGTGTTCGCGCGGTTCGCCTTCCGGGGGCGCGAGGCGCTGTTCACGATGTTCGCCGCCGGGCTCATGTTCCCGTTCGCGGTGGCGATCCTGCCGCTGTTCGTGCTGCTGCGGATGTTCGGGCTGCTCGACAACCCGCTCGGCGTGATCCTCCCGCAGGCGGCCTTCGGCATGCCGATGACGATCATCATCCTTCGTGGCTTCTTCCGGGCCATCCCGGGGGAGATCGAGGAGGCGGCGATCCTCGACGGGTGCACGTCATTCGGCTTCTTCTGGCGGATCCTGCTGCCGATGGCCCGGCCCGCGATCGCCACGGTCTCCGTGCTGGCGGTCGTCAACAGCTGGAACCAGTTCATGCTGCCACTCGTGGTGTTCAGCGACGACAGTCTCTTCACCATCCCGCTGGGCGTCCAGCAGTTCCAGGGGCAGTACGCGACGGACATCGCGCGGGTCATGGCCTACATCGTGGTCGCGATGCTGCCCGCCCTCGGCTTCTACGCCGTGGCCGAGCGCCAGCTCGTCAGCGGCCTGACCGCGGGGGCCGTCAAGGGCTGATCCGCACGCGTCCTCCACCTGCTCCGCCCGGCCACGTCCCGGTTCGGCCGCCCCGGCCGGGAACTGGGGGATGAACGCGCCCTAAGGTGAACGGACGAGGGGAGAACGCGCAGGGGGGAGCACCGATGGCGGAACCGATCGTCCGTGCCGCGGCCGACGCCGACATGCCCGGACTTCGGGCCGTCGCCGACCACTACCGCCTCCTGGGCGCGTGGCCGGAGCGGCCGGACTTCGTGGACGCCGAACGCGAGTTCGGCGCGCTGCTCGTCGGCGAGGTGGACGGCACGATCGCGGGCTTCGGCGGCACGTTGCGCCGGGGGACGGTCACGCACCTCGGCGACCTGTTCGTCCTCCCGGACCACCAGTCGTCGGGGCTGGGCCGCGCGATCCTGTCCCACCTGCTGCCGCGCGACACACCCAAGGTCACCTTCGCGTCCGACGACAAGAGGGCCTTCGCGCTGTACGTCAGGAACGGGATGCGCCCGCGCTGCCCGCTGCTGTACCTCAAGCGGGGGCCGCTCGGCGGCCGGCCCGCGTCGCGGGAGAGCGGGCCGGCGGCGCCGGGGGATGCGGACGTCCGCGCGGCGGCGGCCATGGACGCTCACGTCTCCGGCGGGGACCGGACCGCGACGCTGACGTGGTACGCCGGCCTGCCCGGCGTGACCCTGCACGTCAGCGGGGCGGGCTACGCGTTCGCCAGGGTGGCCGGAGACAGGGTCGTCATCGGGCCTGCCGGGGGTGTGACCCCCCAGGACTGCGCCGACATCGTGCTGGAGGCGGTGAACGCGCATCCCCAGGCCGGGCGGGTGCACCTGGCGGTGCCCGGCACGCATCCGCTGCTGCCCCTGCTGCTGGAGGCGGGCTGGCACATCGGCGACATGGACACGCTGATGACCAGCGATGACTTCATGCGGCTCGACTGCTACACCCCGCATCCCGACCTCGGCTAGACCGGAGCCGGGGCGGCGGGCCGGCGGCCCCCGTCCCCGGCCAGGGGGACACCGGGGACGAGGACAGCGGCCGGGGGGACGCGGCAGGACGGAGCCCGCCGGTCGGGGTCACAGCCTCCGCAGATAGTGGGCGGAGGCCCATCCGGGAATGCCGGCGACGGTGTCGACGGCCAGCCAGCCGCGGGTGGCCTCGCAGGCTCCGGCGATGTTCCCGTCGGCCGGTCGCAGCCTGCCCACGGGGGCGTGGTGGACGCCGGCGCCCTCGCGGACGTTGAGGAAGCTGCCCTTGCGCACGTGCCGGAGGCGGTAGATGCACGAAAGCGAGGGCCGCCCGCCGAGGTCGAGCCTGTGGAGGTAGCGGGCGGCGGCGAAGCCCGACGCCCCGCCGGCGGTCTTCACCGCGATCCAGCCGTTGGTGGCGGTGCAGGCTCCCGAGAAGCCTCCGTCGGCCGGTCGCAGTTTGGCGACGGGGGTGTGGCGTATTCCGGCGCCATCACGGACGTTGAGGAAGCCTCCCCTGTGCACGCCCCGGAGCCGGTAGGTGCACACGACACCGGGCCCCCGCCTGCTTTCGTGCACGATCTGCCCGAACGGTCCCGAGGTGGTGGGTTCACCGGGACCGGGTGGCCGGACCGCCGGGAGGCCCGGGGCGGGACGTCCCGGGACATCCGACGCCGGGCGGGGCGCGATCCCCGGCATGTGGCGGCCCCCGGCGTCCGCGGCGGCCCGGGCCGCCCGGGTCCCGGCGGCCGCGCCGGCGCGGTCCGCCACGGCGGAACCGGCCGGGCCCGCGACCGCCGGTGCGGGGTGGCCTGCGAGGATCCACCCCGTGGCGGCCCACGCCGCCAGCGCGGTAACGATGCTTCCGGCGACTTTCACGATCTCTCCCTTCGGTCGGCATCGCCCACGCCCGGCCGGGGGGACCCGGGCCAGTGGTGCTCACCCGAAGTTCTGATCTGATTACCCTGCGTTTACACCTCGGTTGAATTCGCGCCCGGATTTTTTACCCGACACACCAGGGAAAAGGGGGCGATCGCGCTTCCCGCCGCCGGCTTCATCCGCCGTGCGCGCCGTGGAAGGGCGTGGTCACCCCCTCGTACGCCAGGTGCAGCATCATCCCCAGGTCGGCGTGGCTGAGGTTGTGGCAGTGGTTCATCCACAGCCCGGGATTGGTGGCGCGGAAGGCCACCTCCCACACCTCGCCCGGCCGTACGTCGAAGGTGTCGAGCCACAGCGGGCTGCCGGTGGGGGAGCGGCCGTCACGCGAGAGCACGAGCACCCGATGACCGTGGAGGTGCCAGGGGTGGGTGTCCCGGCCGCGGTTGACCACGGTGAGCCGGACCAGGTCGCCCTCCCTGACCACCTCCGTGGGGATGTCGGGGAAGGCGAGGCCGTTCACCGTGTGCGCGTAGGCCGGCTTTCCGCCGGCGAGCGCGAACCCCCGGTCGAGGACGAGCGTGAAGTCCCGGTCGAAGCGGCTCCGCAGCGTGTACGGCGTGGGGGCGGGAGTGCCGTACCGGGTGAGGTCGAGTTCCGGCCAGTCACCGGTGGGAGCCGTGGTCGTGCTCCCGCCGCCGGTTCCGTCGCCCGTGCCCCCGTCGCCCGTGCCCCCGTCGCCCGTCCTCGTGCCCGCCGCGCCCTCGCCGGTGCCGGACGGTCCGGGGGTGAGCCGTACGGCGTCGGAGCGGTCGTCGGTCCGCAGGACGACGGGGCCTGCGGGCATCGTGAACGCGAGGTCGTAGCGGCCGCCCGCGGCGAGCCGCAGGCCGGCCCTTCCGAGCGTGCCCGGCCCGGTGAGATCCGTCCCGTCCACGGCCACCAGCCGGTAGGGCGTGCCCGCCAATGTGAACCGGTGCGGCGTGTTGTCGGTGTTGATCAGGCGCAGCCGTACGGGCGTGCCGGGCGCGACCTGCCGGACCAGGGGCTGGTCGTGGTCGCCCGTCACCGTCGTGCCGGCGAAGGTGTGCACGGGCAGCGTGAGGTCCACCCCGGTGGCGGCGGCCCCCTCCGGCGTGACGACGAGCGTGCCGTAGAGCCCCATCCGTACGCCGAGGTCGGACACCTCGTGGGTGTGGTACCAGTACGTCCCCGCCTGGGCCGCGACGAAGCGGTAGACGAACTCCCCGCCGGGCGGCACGGCCTCCTGGGTGAGGCCGGGCACGCCGTCCTCGCCCGAAGGCACGTCGTAGCCGTGCCAGTGCAGCGTCACCCCCGACGCGATGTCCGCGTTCCGCAGCCGCACCTCGACAAGGTCGCCCTGGACGGCGGTGATCGGCGGCCCGGGGACCCGGCCGTCGAAGGTCCACGCGGCCACCTTCCGGCCCGACGACAGAGTGACGGTCGCCGTACGGGCCGTCAGCGTGAACCGGCGCACGGCGCCGCCCGGCGGTGGCACGGCCGGGCCGCGCAGGGCCGTCACCGGGCGAACCGGCCCTCCCGCCACGGAGGCCGACGCCCCCGAGACGGAGTGGCCCTCGGAGCTCGGCCCCGAGACGGAGTGGTCCGCGGATGCCGGGTGGTCCCCGTGAGCGGAGGGCGTCTCGGAGCCGGCGGCCCCCGCCGCACCGGCTCCCGCCGAAGCCGCCCCCTCCGCGGCTGCGGCGGTCCCCTCCGTGGCCGGGACGAACGTGAGCGTCACCCCGAGCACGGCGGCCACGGCGGTCGCCGCCGTCGCCGTACGCAGGCCGGGGACGCTCGCGCCGGACGCCCTCCACGTCACCAGGACGGCCCCCGCGACGACGGCCAGGAGGAGGAGAGCGGTGCCGGGGTCCGCCGGATATCCGACCAGGAAGGTCTGCACGAGCCCGGCCGCCGCCGCGTATCCGGCGCCGAGCAGCGGGACCACCACCGCCGGCGTCCTCACGCCGTGCGGGACCGCGCCCGATGGTGGGCCCGGTCGCCGGGCGGCGCGCAGGACGCGCGGCCCGGCGAGCGCGGTGGCGACGGCCGCCGCCGCGAAGAGAAGCGGCAGGGCGACGGTGACCTTCTCCTGCACGAACCACCAGCCGGAGCCGGCCAGCGCGAGGACGGACCAGACCCGGGCCAGGGACGCGACCAGGGCCACGGCGAACAGGGCCGCGGTCGTCCTCGTACGGCGGGCCGCGGCGGCCACGCCCGCGCTCACCCACGCCGCCGCGGTCAGGACCGAGACGAGCAGGTCGAGCGCCATGAGCCGGTCGGTCGTCATGATGCGGGGACCGCACTGCCCTCCGCGGCGTCCTGCGACCGTGGCTCGGGCTTGGGCCAGGCGAGCCGTCGCGCCCGGCGGAACACGAGCTCGCAGGCGCCGATCACCGCCATGCCGTTGACGGCGTGCAGGCCGAGGATCGCCAGGGAAAGGGGCGTGGTGTTGCCGGTGCTGTCGTCGAACAGCCCGCCGATCGCGACGATCAGTGACTGCACGATCACCAGGCCGAGGGGCAGGACGGTCAGCCCGATCTGGCGCCCCGGCGCCCTCGCGGCCGCCGCGGCGGCGGTGGCCACCAGCGACAGCACCGGGATGACCATCATGCCGTTCATGGTGTGCAGAGCGAACGAGGAGTCGTCCTGCGGCTTGTCGAACGCGCCGACGGCCGCGAGGTACATCTGCACGACGGCGGCGGCGAGCAGCAGTCCCGCTAGAGCGGCGTAGACCTTGCGCACTTTCTTTGCTCCCTACGGTTAGCGGATTGCGGGGGATCACGGGGATCGTGTCCCACGCGGGCCGGTGGCGCGTCCCTCACCGAGAGACACGTCGGCTACCGCTGGGGGAGTACGCGGGCCTGCGCGCCGTCCGTCCCCTGGCGGTGTCTCGATGGTGGCCGCCGGGGCCCGTCCGCGTCGTCCCACGCCCGGAGGCTGTCGGGCCTACCGCCCGGGGATCAGCGCCGCACGCCGCTACCGCGAGGGGAGTACGGTCACTGCGGCCAGTTGGCGATGATGGCCGGGGTGATGGCGTCGGCGTAGCACTTCAGGGTCGTACGGCGCGGCCGGTCGAGCACGCAGACCTTGACGTCCACCCGCTTGATCTGGCCGTCGGACGACAGCCGGAAGGAACCGCGGGACGCGCAGGTCGTCTGCGGCCGGGCCCACCCGGTGCCGCCGCCGACGTAGTGGAAGCGGGCCCGGACGTAGGCGCAGTGCCCGCTGTGCGTGTCGCGGTCGTACAGCGTGCCCGAGACGACGAACGTCTCCGCGGTGAAACGGGTGGTCCACACGTCGGCCTTGGCGTAGCCGTGGTGGCCGGACCGGGACTGCACCGGACCCCAGTGGATCGGCGGCGCCGCGGCGGTGGTCTGGGCCGCGGTGGTCTGAGTCGTGCTGGTGCGGCTCGTGCTGGTGTAACTCGTGGCGGCGTGGGCGGAAGCGGTCGGCAGGCCCATGGCGAAGGCGGCGGCCAGCAGGCCGATGACGAGGTTCTTGCTCATGTCCGCCGACCCTAGGGTCCCCGACTTGGAAGATCCTTGTCGTCCGCTGGTCTCCCCGCACGATCAGCTCCGGAGCAGGTCTCCGGCCTGTTCGACCACGTCGTCGACCGGGACCTCGGCCACCCACGACTCGTCGTGCGGGCACCGCCCCGCCCGGGGATCGTGCCCGCTGACGCCGCAGACCGGGCAGCGCGCGGTCCAGGAGATCAACGGCCGGTGCAGGGCGCGGGTGAGAGGCCCCGCGTTGATCAGGTTGCCGGACCAGTAGATGCCGACGGTGGCCGTCCCGACCGCCGCGGCGAGGTGGCGGGGGCCGGTGTCGTTGGAGACGACCAGGTCGCACCGCTCGTACAGCGCGGCGAGGCCGCCGACGCTCAGCGTGCCGACCGCCGTGAGCGCGGGCCGCCGCATCGCCGCCGCGACCTCCTCGACCACCTCCCGCTCCTTCTCGATGCCGGTGATCACGACCGGGCGGCCGAGCCGGTCGGCCGCCTCCGCGAAGGCGCGCGCCGGCCAGCGCCGCCGGGGGTCGCTCGCCCCGGGATGCAGCGCGACCAGGCCGCGGGGCGGCTCGCCGTACACGCGGGCGAGTTCGGCGCGGTCGGCGCCGGTCACGGCGATCCTGGGCTCGTACACCTCGGCCGTCCCGCCGACCAGCGCGGCGACCTCCAGATAGCGCAACGTCTCGTGCTGGTAGTAGACGTACGGCACGCACAGGTCGAGCCGTACGGCGTCGGGCGCGCACAGGCCGGCCGTCACGCGGGCGCCGATCGCCCTGACGAAGGGGTTGGAGTTGCGCCCGCCGCCGTGGATCTGCACGGCGAGGTCGAACCGGTGCTCGCGCAGCTCCTCGAACAGGCTCTGCGGCGCCTCGTGCCCGCTCTCCGCCGACGAGACCCCGGAGATCGGCGGCAGGGCGACGACGTCGTCGACCGGACCCGGCCTGCCGTCCAGGAACCCGGCGTGCCAGGGGATGCCGAGGAGGGTCAGCCGGGCCTGCGGGTAGGCCCGGCGGAGCGCCTCCAGGGCGGGCATGGCGAGGACCAGGTCGCCCAGGGCGTTGGCCCGCAGCACCGCGATGCGGCGCACGCCCTCGATCAGCGCGCCCATGCCGTCTCGAACACGTAGTCGTAGCACTCGGCGCTGCGGTCGGTGACCGTCGTGGGCAACTCCAGGTGGTAGGCCCGGCTCGGCAGCAGGCCCGCGCCGCCGTACCTCTCCATGACGCGCAGCTGCGCCGCGACGTCCTCCCCCGCGTGCCGGGGCGGCACCGACCGCCAGAAGTCGAAGCCGCCGCACTCCAGCAGCCGTTCCCGGTCGTACAGCACGCAGCCGCCGATCCAGGCCACCTTGTACGGCCGCCACTCCCCGGGGCCCGGGACGCCCAGGTGCTCGCGCGCGAGGTGCAGCGGGTTCGAGGCGTTGTGCAGGGTGTGGCGCCGCCAGGCCGGCGACTCCCGGCGCACCCGCTCGGGCCGCACGCCGTCCGTCCACTCCTCGTACGGCGCCAGCTCGGCGGGGCGTACGTCGTCGCGGTAGGACAGGCCGTGCAGGGCGTAGCCGACGAAGCCGCAGCGCAGATCGCTCATCGCAGACAGCAGGACCTCGATCGCCTCCGGCTCCAGCCAGACGTCGTCGTCGATGTAGAGCGCCAGCCGCCGCTCGGCCCGGTCGAGCAGGAACGCGCGTTGTTCCGCCATGCCCCGCGGGGGCAGGTGGTGGTGGACGGCCGCCGGCCTGTCCCGGTGGCCGAGGATCCGCAGCTGCGCCGCCACCAGCGGGTCGTCGGCGACCGGCGCGTCCGACTGATCGGAGATCACGACGCGGAACCCGGCCACGGTCTGCGCCGCGAGGCCCGCCAACGTCACGCCCAGCGCGCCCGGGCGGTCCTTCGTGGGCACGAGTACATCCAGGTCAGACGGGGCGAACATGCGCGCGTGATACCCCTGGGGTGATCCGGCAAACAGCGCCGTCAGCCGCCCACGCCGGCCGTGTCCTTCTCCTCCGCGCGCGCCTCGGTGGCCGTGCCCCGCCGTCGCTCGCCCCGCCCCGGCTGAAGAGCGGCGGCTCGACGCAACGTGGTCGGTCGTGTCCGGCCACCCGCCGATGACGGGGAGGGGCGACGTCAGGAACGGCGGTCGGAGAGGCGTCCGGGGCTGGGGAACCTGATGTACCGGCGGCCGGCGCAACCGGCCGCGCGCCGCTCCTGCGCCGCTTCCTCCGCGGGCCGCCACCGCCCGTTCGTGTGCGCGGGGCCGTGCGCGTCCGCGCAGTGCGGTTCGGCGGCCTCGGGGGACGACTCGCCGATCGCGAGGAGCTCCGGCGGGGCGTGGTCGACCTGCAGGGTGGTGTGGTCGATGCCGTACTCGTCGTGGACCATCCGCTGCGCCGCCTGCCGTACGGCGTGGCAGTCGGCGCCGGGGGCGACGAGGATGTGCGCGGACATGGCGGGATAGCCGCTGGTGACCTCCCAGATGTGCAGGTCGTGCACCTCGACGACGTGTTCCAGGGCGGCGGCCTTACGGCCGATCTCGGCGGGGTTCATGCCGGCCGGAGCCGCCTCCATGAAGACCCGGCCGGACTCGCGCACCAGGCCCCATCCGGCCTTGAGCATCAGGGCGGCCACGACGAGGGCGGCCAGGGCGTCGGCCCGGCCCCAGCCGGTCGCCCAGATCACCGCGCCGGCGGCGGTGGTGGCGATGAAGGCGAACAGGTCGTTGAGGATGTGCTGGAAGGCGCCCTCGACATTGAGGCTGGCGCGGTTGGCCTTGTTCAGCAGCCAGGTCGCGGCCAGGTTCACCGCGATCCCGGCGATGCCGGTGGCGACGACGTACGCGCCTTCGACCTCGGGGGGCTCGATCAGCCTGCGTACGCCCTCGTAGACGAAGTAGACGCTGAGCAGCAGCAGCGTGATCCCGTTGATCTGGGCGCTGATGATCTCGGCGCGTTTGAGGCCATAGGTGAAGCCGCCCTGCGGCGGGCGGGCGGCGATCCGCATGGCCACGATCGCGAAGGCGATGGCGATGGCGTCGGTGAGCATGTGCCCGGCATCGCTGATCAGGGCCAGGGAATGCGCGATGACGCCGATGACGACCTCGACCGCCATGAAGCCGACGATGAGCGCCAGCGCGCCGGTCAGCAGACGCCGGTCGGCCTCGGCGCTCACCGCGTGCCCGTGCCCGTGCCCATGACCATGACCATGACCGTGCTCGCGCGCGTGCTCATGGCTCGCGTCCTTCCCGGTCTCACCCATCGTCCCGGTCCTTCTCCTCATGTCCGATGTGCGTGATCGCCAGGTCGAACAGCAGTCGCACGTGCGAGTCCGCGAGGCGGTAGTAGGCCATCCTTCCCGCACGCCGCACCTTCACCACGTTGTGGACCCGCAGCAGGCGCAGGGCGTGGGACGCGGCGGACATGCTGTGGCCGGTCGCCGCGGCGAGATCGCACACGCACATCTCGCCGCCCTCCAGCAGCGCCGCGATCAGCCGCAACCGCCCGGGATCGGCCAGCAGCCCGAAGATCTGCGCCAGGTCCTCCACCGTCTCAGCGGCCGGCATTGCCCTTCTGACGGTCTCCACCCGGCCGGCGTCCACCACCGGCAGCGCACAGGAGTCGGCCGTCACGAGATCCACAACACTTGAACGATCGTTCACGTGTGAGAGTGTAGGCGACGCCTGACGCATGTCAACGCCTCCCACCCGGTGGCCCGTACGGCCGTCGTCCGGCGGATGACAAGATCGGCGCATGAGCACCACCGATCCAGTACTGCGGGCCCTGGTCTTCGCCGTGTCCATGGCGAAGGAGCGAATGGGCGTCGCCCTCGCCGTGAACGGCACGGTCATCACCGGCCATCTCGTCTCCCCGGAGGAGTACGCCGACGCGGTGATCGAACAGATCCGCCGGTCACACGCCGAGGAGATACCCGCGGGCCAGGGCCCCGAAGGCTTCTTCATGCGCATCGCCGAGAGCGCGAAGGAGCGCCGCGAGCGCCACCGTGCCGCCGCGCTCGCCGGCGACTTCGACTCCGGCTCGGAGCAGGACCTTCCGGACTACCTCCACCTCGTCGACGCCTTCACCGGCGACCGCCCGGCGGGCGGTGCCGGAGCGACCTGGAGGATCCGTCTCGAAGACGTCAGCGGCTGGTCGCTCGCTCAGGTGGGCACCCCGGACGGGCGACCGGCGTGACGTCCCGCTCGGCCCCTGCTCCCTGAGGAGCAGGGGCCGAGCGGAGGTTCACGGCTGGAACGATCCCGCCGCCGACGTCTGACAAGGGCAGTCATTGGGCCTTCACTGTTAGGAAACTTTCTTTTATATTTGCGCCACCCCCCAGCAGTGAGGAGCACACATGCGAAGAACGCTGACCTTCCTCGCGACGGCGACGATCGCCATCGGCGCCACGGTGTTCGTCGCCTCACCGGCTCAGGCGCACGGCTACATCTCGTCGCCCCCGAGCCGCCAGGCGATGTGCGCCCAGGGCCGCGTCCCCAACTGCGGCGACATCGTCTACGAGCCCCAGAGCGTGGAAGGGCCGAAGGGGCTGCGCAGCTGCAGCGGCGGCAACGCCCGATTCGCCCAGCTCGACGACGAGAGCAGGCCATGGCCGGCCACCAGCGTCGGCAACACCGTCACCTTCACCTGGTCGCTGACCGCCCGCCACGCCACCAGCACGTGGGAGTACTACATCGGAGGCACGCGGGTCGCCGTCTTCGACGACCAGGGACGCCAGCCTCCCGCCACCGTCAGCCACACCGTGAACCTGAACGGACGGACGGGCCGGCAGAAGGTCCTCGCGATCTGGAACGTGGCCGACACCGCCAACGCGTTCTACGCCTGCGTCGACCTTCAGGTCGGCGGGGGCGGGACGCCCAGCCCCACGCCCACTCCGTCCCCGACGCCGACGCGTACTCCGAGCCCGTCTCCCACGCCGACGCGCACCCCCACGCCCACTCCGACGGTTCCCGGCGGCACCTGGGCCGCCGGGACGGCGTACAAGGTGGGCGACCGGGTCACCTACGGCGGGGCGACGTACCAGTGCAGGCAGGCCCACACGGCGCTCGTGGGCTGGGAGCCGCCGAACGTCCCCGCGCTGTGGCAGAGGATCTGAGATGAGCGGGCGGACCCGTGGTGCGCGCGGCCGCGGGTCCGCTCCGGAGGGCCCGGCCCGGACGCCTCGGCCCGGGCGTCGCGGGTCAGGCGACGTGGAGGTGCACCTCGGCGCCCTGCATGAAGGCCCGCGAGTAGGGGCACTCGCCGTGAGCCTGCTCCACCAGCCTGCGGGCCGCCTCGGGCTCGACCCCCGGCAGGCGTACGGTCAGGTCCGTGGCGATCGTGTAGTCGTCGGCGGTGCCCCGCTTGCGCAGCGTGACGGCCGTGTCCACGGTGGCGTCGGCGGTCCGGACGCCCTGCCGGCCGGCCACCAGGGTGAGCGAGTTGTGGAAGCAGGAGGCGTAGGCCGCGGCGAGCAGCTGCTCGGGGTTGGTCGCCCCGCCCGGCCCGCCGAGCTCCCCGGGTGCCTTGATGCGGACGTCGAGCATGCCGTCGTCCGACGCCACCTTGCCGAGGGCGGAGGAGGCCCGGGCCGTGTACAGGTCGTGGTAGGATTCGCCGCCCTCGCGGGCCGCCTGCCGTCCGGGCCGGTCTGTGGAGTGGTCTCCGGGTAATTCCCCGGTCAGCTCCGCCTCGACTCCAGGCCCCGAGTAGTCGGGCCCGGGCGCCCGATCGCTCGGCAGATGGGTGAATCGCCGTATTTCCTCGCTCATAGCGCATCCCTCGTCCGCTCACGTCGCGCCCCGGTCGGGATCGGCCGTCACGTACCCCCTGAGCGGCCCGATACCGGACCTCGGAGGCAAAAGTTCCCATCAGCGGCGGCTCAGTGTCCCTGTGCTACGGTCCCGGCAGGCATTCCCCAGCAAACGGTGAAATCTCTGTCATGGCGGCGAGGGGTGGGTTCGGTATGAGTGGGGCTGTCCGATGGGGCGTCCTCGGAACGGCGGGCATCGCCGCGCGGGCGTTCCTGCCCGCGTTGCGTGAGGCCGGCGGGGGTACGGCCGCCGTTGTGGCGGGCCGCGACCTGTCCCGTGCCGAGGAGTTCGCCGCGCGGAACGGCGTCGACCGGGCCGTACGCGGCTACGAGGCCGTCATCGAGGACCCGAGCATCGACGCGGTCTACGTCCCGCTGCCGAACGCCCTGCACGCGCCGTGGACGATCGCCGCCCTGGAGGCGGGCAAGGCGGTCCTGTGCGAGAAGCCGCTGTGCCTCACCCCCGCCGAGGCCGGCGACGTCATCGAGGTCGCACGCCGGTCGGCCCGGCCGCTCTGGGAGGCGTTCGTCTTCCCCTTCCACCCCCAGACGGCGCGGCTGCGCGACCTGCTCGCCGAGGGCGCGATCGGCGACCTGCGGGAGATCTGGTCGACCTTCCATTTCACGATGGAGGGCACCGTGAACATCCGGCTCGACCCGGCACTCGGCGGTGGCGCGCTCTACGACGTGGGCTGCTACCCGGTGCGGCTCGCGCAGTTACTGTTCGGCGGTGACGCCGTCGCCGGCCACGCCGTCGTCGTCAAGGGCGAGGCGGGCGTGGACATCGAGACCGCCGGGGTCCTGGAGTTCGGCACCGGCCGCCTGATGATGAGCTGCGGCTTCGACCTGCCGTTCACGACGTACACCCGCCTGGTCGGCACCGGCGGGGAGATCCGGCTGACCAACCCGTTCCACCCCGAGCCGCACGACGGGCTCGAGGTGTGGCGTGCGGGCCGCCTGGTCGAACGGCACGAGCCGGGCGGGGGGACCGCGTTCTCCTGGGGCATCCGGCACATCCACGAGGTGCTGCGCGGGGAGGCCGAGCCCCGGCACACGGCGGCCGACGACTCCCTCGGCACCGCCCGCGCCCTCGACATGCTGCGCTGACCCCGCCGCCGATCCGACCCATCCGGGAGGCGGCCACCCGTGGTATGCATGGGCGATGGCGAACCCCCGGCCGTACGACGCGGTGCTGTGCGACCTCGACGGCGTCATCCGTTTCTTCGACCACACCGAGCTGACCGAGCTGGAGCGCGCCGCCGGTCTGGGCGAGGGGACCACCATGAAGGTCTTCTTCGCGCCCGATGCGGGCCGGCCGGCGCTGCTCGGGCGGATCACCGTCGAGCAGTGGACGGAGGCGGCCGAGGCCGCACTGGCCCTCCAGACGCCGCCGGAGCGGGCCCGCGCGCTGGTCACGGCGTTCGTCAAGGCGCCGGCCCGGGCGGACGAGGAGGTGCTCGGCCTGCTGCGCCGGGCCCAGGCGCACGTGCCCGTCGTGCTGGTGACCAACGCGACGCTGAGCCTGGAGGACGACCTCGCCTGGCTGGGGCTGGCGCACTTCGCCGACGAGGTGGTCAGCAGCGCCCTGACCGGGGTGGCCAAGCCCGACCCCCGCATCTACGAGATCGCCGCCGAGCGCGCGGGCGTCCCGGCCGGGCGCTGCCTCTTCGTCGACGACCGGGCGGAGAACGTCGAGGCGGCCAGGGCACTGGGCATGACGGCCGTCCTCTTCACCGGCGCGCCCGGCCTGGAGACGGCGCTCGCGCCGCTGCTCGGCTGACCCGGCCGCCCCTGGTGGAGGTCTCCGGTGCGCGCGGATCAGTCGCGTACGACGCCGGAGACGACGGTGGTCACCATCCTGTGGACGGCGTCGGCCCGCGGCGGGCCGCCGTCCCGGTCGGCGAACAGCAGGTGCGAGGCGCCGAGCAGCGTGGGGGCGAGCGTGTCGACGTCGGCGTCCGCCGTGATGCGGCCCAGATCGCGCTCGGCCGTCAGGTAGGCGGCGAGCATGGCCGCTGCCTCCGTCAGGAGCGGAAGGCCGGGGCCCGGCCTGGCCTCGCGCAGCCGGGCACGTAGCCCGTCCCGGGAGATGATCAGACCGACGACCGCGACGGCGACCGACCCGAACAGGTCCGTCAGCACGCCGGTGAGGTTGCCGGCGACGGTGCCGGTCCCGGCGGCCTGACGCAGGGCGGCGGCCTGGGCGTCGACCCTGGCGATGCCGTCGAGCACGAGCTCGGCGAGGAAGGCGTCGAAATCGGCGAAGTGCCGGTGCAGGACGCCCTTGGCGCAGCCCGCCTCGGTGGTGACCGCCCGGCTGGTCAGCGCGCTCGGCCCGTCCCTGAGCAGGACGCGCTCCGCGGCCGCGAACAACTGCTCCCGCGCGTTGTGGAGGGCAACCCCCGTCGGCACCGTTCCGTTCCTCTCGTCCGTTCGTCGACTGTATCCGGTTTGACGAGTGGGCATGCGCCCACTCATAGTGGGCGCATGCCCACTACACTTCCCGAGAACGAACCGCACAAGGCCAGGGGAATGGCGGAGTCGTTCGGCGTGGACCCCGAACGCTACGACCGGACCCGGCCCCCCTATCCCGCCGCGATGGTGGAGCAGATCATCGCCGCGAGCCCCGGGCGCGAGTTCCTCGACGTCGGCTGCGGCACCGGCATCGCAACCCGGCAGTTCCGGGAGGCCGGGTGCACGGTCCTCGGCGTCGAACCCGACGCGCGGATGGCGGACTTCGCGCGCCGCGACGGGATCGAGGTCGAGGTGTCGACCTTCGAGGCCTGGGAACCGGCGGGCCGTACGTTCGACGCGGTCGTCGCCGGGACGGCCTGGCATTGGGTCGATCCGGTCGCCGGGGCGGTCAAAGCGGCCGAGGTGCTGCGCCCGGGCGGCCGGCTGGCGGCGTTCTGGCACGTCTTCGAGCTCCCACCGGCCGTGGCGGAGGCCCCCGCCGCGGTCTATCGACGGGTGCTGCCCGGTTTCCCCGCGCAGGACCGGCCGGCGGGGCCGGCGCTCGACGGATACCGGCCGTTGTTCGCCAAGGCCGCCGACGGGATCGGGAAGGCGGGCGCCTTCGGCGATCCCGAGGAGTGGCGGTACGACTGGCAGCGGTTCTACACCCGCGACGAGTGGCTGGACCAGATGCCCACGTCCGGCGTCCTCACCCGGCTTCCACAGGACACGCTCGCGGAGGTGCTGGCGGGCGTGGGGGACGCCATCGACGCGATGGGCGGCGGCTTCACGGTGTCCTACGTCACGGTGGTGGTCACCGCGGCACGCGGGTGAGCATCACGGGCGGGATGTCCGGAGACGGGATGATGCTCACCGAGCCGGCACCCGGCCGCCACCGAGGAATCAACTTGTAGTAATGACTCGCGGTCAGCTTCGAATCGGAGACGCTCTCGATTCGAAGGAGAACCATGCGCCGGCGACTCGTCCTGAGCTCGGACGTACGACCGACGCGGGGAAGGTCTTCCCGGGCCGGTCGCCCTGGCGGGTCGGCGATCTCACGCTGGCCGAGATCCGCAGGCTGGACGCCGGCTCGTGGTTCTCACCGCGGTACGCGGGGGAGGCGGTGCCCACGCTCGGCGAGGCGCTGCGCGCGATGCGCGGCAGCGGCCTCGGGCTCTTGCTGGAAATCAAGGAGCCCCGGCGCTACCCCGGCATCGAGGCCCGGGTGGCCGAGGAGATCGGGCGCGACCCGGCCTGGCACGGCCGGATCGTCGTGCAGTCGTTCGACTGGGACTCGATGCGCCGCTTCCACCGCCTGATGCCCCGGGTGCCGATCGGCCTGCTCGGCACACCGCCCGCCCGGGACCTGCCCGGCCTGGCCCGGTTCGCCGACCAGGTCGACCCGCCGTACGCCGGCGTCACGGCGGAGTACGTCCGGCGCGTCCACCGGCTGCGCATGAAGGTCCTCGCCTGGACCGTGGACGACCCCGGCGCCGTACGCCGCCTGATCGGCGCGGGTGTGGACGGCGTCATCACCGACAGACCGGACGCCGTACGAGAAACTCTCGAGATGACGGCGGCGCTCAGACGGGGTAGGTCACGGAGGTGAGCCGCTGGGAGACCTCCCACAGGCGCTGCCCCAGACCGCTGTCGTGCGCGCGGGCGGCCGCCCTGACCCGCTCGGGATGTCCACGGATCTCGAACAGGCCGCCCGGACCGTAGTAGTCGCCGCCGACGGCCTCATGATCGGTCGCCGCGCGCAGGGTGGGCAGCGCGCCCATGGCCGGAGTCCGCCCGAACAGCCGGGCGATCAGCAGGTTCGGCACCCGGAACCACGGCGAGGAGTAGCGGAACACCTCCGTCGCGGCGCCTCCCGGATGTGCGGCCAGCGCCGCGGTGGGCGCTCCGGACGCCCGCAGCCGCCGCTGCAGTTCGTAGGCGAACAGCAGGTTGGCGAGCTTCGACCGGGCGTAGGCGCCCGCGCCCGAGTCGGGGGCGTCGGTGTCGATGCGGCCGAACCGGTGGCCGATGCTGCTGACCGTCACCACGCGGGACCCGGGCACGGTCAGCAGCAGGTCCAGGCGCACCACGTCGACGGTTGCCCGCGGCGCGTCGCGGCGGATCCCGCCGGCCGCCGTCTCGGCCTTGGCGAGGTCACGGCAGGCGAGCACGACCGTCGCGCCGCGCAGGGCCAGCGCCTTGGCCGTCTCGAACCCGATGCCGGTGTTGGCGCCGGTCACCACGGCCGTCCGGCCCCGCTGGCCGGGGATGTCCTCGTGGGTCCATGCGTTCAAGCCGGAGGCCGGGATGGACGACATCGCGGCGGCGGCCGGGGTGGCCGTGGGCACGCTCTACCGGCACTTTCCACCAAGAACGACCTGGTCGCCGCCGCCCACCGGGACCGTACGCTGCGGCCCGACGTCACGGTCGACGACGTCGCCCTGCTCCTGACCACATCACCGGGCGCCGGGACGCCGGAGCGCGCCCGGGTGCGGTGGGTGGAGCTCGCCGTACGCGCTCTCGCTGCCGGGCGGCGGTCAGAAGGCGTAGCGGACGGTGCAGTACGGGAGCTTGCCGGCGATCAGGTCGGTGAGCGCGGTGACGTAGCGGCCCTTGTGGCCGGTCTTGTAGCGGACGTTCCAGCCGCCGGTCTGCGAGCGCTTCGGCTGCTGGAGGTCGGGACGCCACAGCACCTCCTCGGCCTTGGGATGCCAGCCGAGGTTGACCTCGTGCAGCCGGTCGTTGTGCGTGAGGAAGATGACCTCGGCGGCGAGCTGGGCGCGGGCCGCCGGGCTCAGCGCGTCGTCGAGCTGCCCGAGCAGCTCGGCCCAGTCCTCCAGCCAGCCGTCGCGCACGACCACCGGGCTGAAGTTGACGTGCACCTCGTATCCCGCCTCGACGAAGTCGTCGATCGCCGCGATCCGGCCGGCGACGGGCGAGGTGCGGATGTCCAGCAGCTTGGCGTCGGCGGCCGGCATCAGGCTGAAGCGGACGCGCGTACGGCCCCGCGGGTCCCAGCCGAGCAGGTCGCGGTTGACGTACTTGGTGGCGAAGCTCGCCTTGGCGTTCGGCAGGTCGCGGAAGAGGTCGACGAGGTCGCGCACGTTGTCGGAGACGGTCGCGTCCACCGAGCAGTCGGAGTTCTCGCCGATGTCGTAGACCCAGGCGTGCGGGTCCACCTGGTTCGGCTCGGGCTTGACGCCCTGGCGCCCGGCGTGCCTGGCGAGATATCCCGTGATCTTGTCGATGTTGGCGAACACGGTGATCGGGTTGCTGTAGCCCTTGCGGCGCGGCACGTAGCAGTACGCGCAGGCCATGGCGCAGCCGTTGGCGGTGGAGGGCGCGATGAAGTCGCTCGACCGGCCGTTGGGCCGCGCGGTGAGCGACTTCTTGACGCCGAGGACCAGCGCCTCGGTCTTGATCCTGACCCAGCGGGCCACGTTCGCCTCGTCCCCGTACAGCTCGGGGATGCGGTGGTGGGCCTCGATCTCGATGCGCTCGGCCTCGGGGAACCGCTCCAGGATCTCCTTGCCGCGCGGCAGTTCGGCGGCTGCGGGCTCGACGTAGATGCGGCGGATGTCCAGCAGTCTCTGGCCTTCGTTCACCTGGATATAACAACTCGGTAATGGAACGACTTCCCAGGTCAGAGGGCATTCAGGTGCTGGTCGGCGGGGCACGCGTATGCCGTCCTCGAGGCCAGGGTCCAGGTCCGCACGGCGGTCCCGCAGCGGCGGCAGCGCTCACGTTTGTAGACCCACCGCTCGTCCGGCGCGTCCGGGTCGCTGACCACCTGCCCGGCGTCGCGCCCCAGCGCGAGGTAGCGCACGGCGGCGTCCCAGAGCCGCCCGGCGGCCTCGGCGCCGATGTCGCGGGCGCCGGGGTCGAGGCCGGTGAGGAAGAGCAGCTCGGCCCGCCAGGCGTTGCCGACCCCCGACCACACGCCCTGGTCGAGCACGGCCGCGCCGACCGGGACGTGGGCCGCGAGCAGGCGTCGTACGGCCTCGGTTCTGTCGATGTCACCACGCAGGGGGTCGGGGCCGGTCGCGGCCCGCAGCGCCGCCAGCGCCCGCTCGTCCATCGGCTCGCAGCGGGCGGGCGCGATCAGGTCGAACGCCGCCTCGCCGGTCGCCAGCCGCAGCCGGGTGCCCTTGCGGGGCGGGGCCGCCGGGTCGTCGTACCGCAGGAAGAGGCCCTGCATGCCGAGGTGCACGTGGATCGGCGGGGCGCCCTCCAGCCGGTAGAGCAGGTGCTTGCCGAGCGCCTCCACGCCCTCGACGACCCTGCCGTCGTACGGCCCGGCGTCGAACCTGCCCTGCGGGCTGGTGGCCCTGACCACCCGGCCGGCGAGCGCCTCGTGCTGCTCGTCCGCGTAGCGATGGACCAAATGCCCCTCCGGCATGCCCCTCGCCCTACCCGTCCCGTCCGGAGATACCGTTCGGATCATGACTTACGAGCCGACGTCTGAGGAGTTGCGGCACCTGCGCCGCTGTGTGGAGCTGGCGAAGGAAGCACTTGAGGCGGACGACGAGCCGTTCGGCTCGGTGCTCGTCTCCGGCGACGGCGAGGTGCTGGCCGAGGACCGCAACCGGGTGGCGGGCGGCGATCACACGCGGCACCCGGAGTTCGAGCTGGCGCGCTGGGCCGCGGCGAACATGACGCCGGAGGAACGCGCGAAGGCCACCGTCTACACCTCCGGCGAGCACTGCCCGATGTGCGCGGCGGCGCACGGGTGGGTGGGACTCGGGCGGATCGTCTACGTCGCGTCGTCGGCGCAGCTCGCGCGGTGGCTGGCCGAGTGGGACGTGCCGCCCCCGCCGGTGCGGACACTCCCGGTCAACGACGTCGCGCCCGGTGTGCGGGTGGCCGGGCCCGTGCCCGCGCTGGCCGACGAGGTTCGCGCGCTGCACCGCCGCCTCCACACCGGCTCCTGAGGCCGTTTCCCGGTGCTTCCCGCGCACCTACGGATACCCTCCGCTGCATGGTCATGGGTGAGGGGGACTGATGCGTACCTGGTTCGAGCCGCATGAGGACGAGGAGTTCGAGGCGGCCAAGGACCTGCTGGTCCGCCGCTGCCTCGTCTGGGCGGGCGAGCGCGGCATGGCCGCGGACCCGCTGGTGCTGGAGGCGGCCCTGGACTCCCGCCACCGTAGCGTGGACGGCCGGCTCGGCTACTGGGACGAGGCGCAGGTGCGCAGGTTCCTGCTGGAGTGGATCCCGCGATACGTCACCGCAACCCGGGACGAGCTGGACGCGGCGCCGGAGAGCCTGCTGACCCTGCTGCGTTACGTCGCCGCGAAGGGGCTGCGCGACCCCCGTGGCGCGACCCCGGCGGAGCTGGAGCGGGCGGTGCGAACCGCCGTCGCGGACTATCCGGCGGCGCTCGACGACCCCGCGCGCATGGGCCTCGCGAAGTTCTGGGCGCAGACGGCGCTCGACAACGGTGTCGACCTGACCGACCGCAGGGCGCTGGAGAGATTGCCCCACGACGTCGAGGCGGGCCGGCTGCCGTACGACGCCGAGGCGCTCGACAGGGTGATCGAGGCCAGGTTCGCCCGGCCGCACCTGGACGAGCAGCGGGCCTTCCCGCAGCCCCCGCTGGTCCTGCCGCCCGCACGCGAGCTCGCCGAGGCGGCGGCGCGCAGCGAGGTCGTACGCCGGCTGACGGCCCTGGCCGACTGGGCGGGAGCCGAGGGCCGGACGCTCACCGAGGCCGGTCATCTGCGGAGAGCCGACGCCCGGGAGCTGGCCGGGCTGCTCGGCACCGGCGAGCAGGACGCCGAGGTCCGCAGCGCGGCCGAACTGCCGGGCGTCGGCCTCATGCTCGCCTGGGCGAAGCGCGCTCGGCTCGTCCGGGTGACCGGCGGTCGCCTGCTCCGCGTCGCCAAGGCCGCGCCGCTGCTGCGTGACCCGGAGAAGCTGTGGACGCGGGCGTTCGAGGCGTACTTCGAACTGGGCCGCGACATGCCCGCGTCGCTGACGCTGCTGTCGTCCGTGTTCGGCGACCTCATGCCCGACGTGCTCAACAGCGCGTACGGCATGGCGAGGCCGATGCCGGTGGCCCGGCTGGAGGAGTTGGTCTGGCTGGTCTGCCAGGACTACGTTCCGTCCGACCGCGTGCCGGAGGAGACGTGGCGCCATCGGGTCGGGGAGGAGCTGGCGCGGGCGCTGGAGCCGCTGGCCGAGCTCGGCGCCGTGGAGCTGAGCCACGGCGTGGCCGACGAGCTGTACTCCAGCGACCTCACCGGCGATCTCCCCGAAGACGGTGATCTCGTCGACGACGGTGATCTCCCCGGCGACGATCTCACTGGTGGCGGGCTTCCGCTGTCCGCCGAGGCGCGGGCCAGGCTGCTGCGGCGGCTCGCCGAGCCAGGCCTCCTCGTACGGCTGACGCCGCTCGGCGCGAGGGCCGTGCGGGATCGGATGCTGGCCGAGGGCAGGGACGCCCCCTTGATCGGCGAGCTGGTGGACGCTCCGGCCGCCGAGCTGCTGGGGGTGCTCATGCAGCACTACCCGCCGGACGCCGCCGCGCAGGAGCTGGACGGCTGGCTCGCGGCGCACAACGGGGATTGCGGGCCGCTGGTGGACGCGGTCCGCGCCTGTTCCTTCCGCACCCGGGCGGCCGCGATGCTCTCCCTCCTGGCCGAGATCCGTCCGGACCTGCGGCCGATGCTGCCCGGCCTGCGTACGGACCCGGTGCTGGGCCCCCTCGTCCTGCTGGAGCTCTCCGATAGCGGTGGACTCGGCGCCGACGAGCATCTGCTGGTGACGACGGAGGGTGTGCTCGGCCTGCTGGAGATCGCGGGCCCGGAGAAGGTGCTGGAGCACTTGCGCGCCATGGCGGGGCCGAACGCGCTCGCCCTCGTCGAGGCGATGGCCGGCTCCGGCCACCCCGCCGAGGAGAGCATGGAGGAACTGCGCAGGCTGGTCCTCGACAGCTTGCGCGCGCGGTCCCATCCGTTGAGGTTGGTGCCCGGCTCGCGTCCCGGCGCCCGGGGGCGTACGGCGGGACGCAGGCGTAAACGCTGAGGCGAAGCAGTCAGGGCCTTCCTCAGCGCAGGCCCCCTCGGCGAGGTGCCGGTCGTCGGGACGGTCCGATCGTCTCCGGCAGGGGCGTCCACGGCGCGGAGTGATCGGTCCTGGGATACTTCGGCGGTGTCCGAGCACCATCCGCCGCGTGAGGCGAAGGTCCGCCGAGTATGGCCGTGGCTGGTCCTGGCGGTGTCCGCCTCGGCGGTGCCCGTGATCCTCCCCGTCTCGGCGGGGGGCGGACACCTCGGCTACCAGGCGATTCTCTCCTTCCTGGGGCTCTTCGTCGGAGTCGCCGCGCGACCGTTGTACGGCGTGGACGCGATGGTCGCGTGGTATCTGCCGATGCTCGTCCTGGTGGTGGCCGTCCTCCACCGGCACCTGCGACGGACGAGGTGGGTCGTCGCGGCACTGCTCGGCGTCATGACGGTCGTCAACCTGGTGATGGCGATCGACGAGTTCCCGCACGCGGTGACCGTGGCGGACATCAGCGCGGGCAGCCAGCCCGATTTCTCCGGTCCGGGCGACTTCCTGCCCGCCCTGCTCACGACGGTCGCGTACGGCGTGGCCGCGGTGGCGCTCGTGCTCGGGGCGAGGAACCGGGGAAGGCGGGCCGGTGAGGAGAGCACCAGTAAGATGCCACGGTCCAGATAGACGGAGATCCACCCTGGAAGGGCTGCACGTGGCGCAGAAGGTGATTCTGGTTGACGACCTCGACCACTCCGAGGGCGACGATGTGGCGCGACGGGAGTTCCCGCTGCTGAACCGGACCTTCGCCATCGACCTGTCCGACGCGAACCAGCAGCGGCTGAGCGAGGCTCTGGCGTTCATCGAGGAAGTGCTGGAGAACGCCCGTGAGGTGAAGCAGGCGTCGCGGTCCAAGAAGGCCGCCGACACCTCCCCGCGCCTGCGGGGTCACACGCTGACGGACGTCCGCGAGTGGGCCCGCGAGCAGGGGCTGGACGTGCCCCCGCGCGGGAAGATGGCCGACGAGGTCATCGAGCGGTTCATCGCGGCGCACCCCGACGCCGCCCCGGACGCCGGGTCCGAGGACCCCGACGGACAGTCCGCGGAGGAATCCGCGGAGACGGCCACCGCGCACGCGGAGGCGACGGCCGGCGTCTGAACGGACGCCTCGCAAACGGACGCCTCGGAGCGGACTCCGCCCGGCCCGGCCGCCGCGACAGGCGTCCGGGCCGGGCGACCGTACGACGTGCGCCGCCGGCAAGCGGCGCGCGGAAACCCTCGCATCGCCGGTTTCGACCCCCGGCCCCCGGTAACGCCAGCTCTGGGATGCTCCTTGGACCCGGCCTGTCCAAGTTTTCCGCAAGCGGGCCTTTCTAGCGTCTCCGCCGACGCCCGAACAGGGCGATTCCGCTACGGCGAAGTGCGAGGAGACACTCATGCGGCTCGGATACACGGTTCCCCAGTACGGCGCGTTCGCCGACCCGGACTTCATGCGGCAGGCGAGCGCGGATATCGAGGCGATGGGCTACGACAGCCTGTGGGCGGGCGACCGCATCCTGCTGCCGCTGGCCCCCAGCGACCCGTATCCGGGAGGAGACGGGACGGTCCCCCCGGCCTTCGGGACGTTCTTCGACCCGCTCACCGCGCTGACGCTGGCCGCGGTCAGCACACGCGAGATCCGGCTGGGGACCAGCACGCTCAACGCGCTGTGGCAGCCGCCCGTCCTGCTCGCTCGTACGCTGACCTCGCTCGACCTGCTCAGCAACGGACGGCTGGACGTCGGCATCGGCCTCGGCTGGCTGCGCGACGAGTACACCGCGACCGGGGTGCCCTGGCGGGGCAGGGGAGAGCGGCTGGAGGAGACGCTCGACCTGATGGAGGCCGTCTGGACGGGCGAGGTGGTCGAGCACAAGGGCGCGCTCTGGACGGTGCCGCCGTCGCACATCGACCTCAAGCCCTGCCAGCGGCCGCGCCCTCCGATCCTGCTGGCCGGTTACACCCCCGGGGCGCTGGAGAGGGTCGGCCGGCGGGCCGACGGCTGGCTGAGCGCGGCCATGCCCATGCCGTACCTGACCGCCCTGTGGGACATGGCGCTGCGGGCGGCGTCCGGCGCGGGCCGGGACCCGTCCGTCCTGCGCATGGTGGTGCGCGTCAATCCGGCGATCACGGACTCACCGGCGCCCGCCGACCAGGTGCCGCACGCGGGAACGGTGCGGCAGGTCGCCGACTACCTGCTGACCCTCGCCGAGGCCGGGGCGCACGAGGCGTTCGTCGACCTGCAGACGACGACCTCCTCGCGGGACCAGTTCCTCGACGTGGCGAACGCGCTCGTCACCATGGTGCGCGCGGGCTGAGGCCCCGGCCGACCATCCGTCGAAATCGGACATTAAGGGATAAAGGCGGCATAAGTGTCTGAGTCACGTCCCTTATCCACCAATAAGCCGTTAAACACCCTCAATCACCGTTTATCGCTTGTCCGGCCTGGAAAACATGACGTCGCGGGGCAATGGCCACTTAACGGTCATTAAGCGGCATTCTTCGGCGTGTCGCACAAATTAGGCAGTTGAGCCTTTAGAGGGGGACATGGAATGCCCAAGCTCAAGAAGGTCATCGCCGGACTCGCACTTTCCACCGCGCTCGGCGGTGGCGCCCTCGTCGCGGGCGCCACGGCGGCGGGCGCGGTGACCGCCCCAACGGGCTCGGGTTATGCCACTCCGACGGAAAACGAGTTCACGAACGGATTCAACAACACCTTCGACAACACCCGCAATAATCTGTACAACAACCCGTGTAACACCTGTACGAACCCGTGTGACAACCGCTGCCGCGAAACGTGTGGCAACGCGTGCGCCGGCGCATCGGCGAACTATCTCGACAACGGTGTCAACAACACCTTCAACAACGTCTCGAACAACCTCGTCGCCGGCCCCGTCGACGGCTACTCGTACAACTGCGCCTGGAACACGCCCTACTGGGACGACTGCTGGTGGGAGAACTGCTTCTGGGCCAACCGCTACTGGAACGATTACTGCTACAACTAGGGGCCCCGCGACCGCGGTCCGGCGGGAAGCCGGAGCGGCGGCCGCACGCCTCGGCGTGCCCCTCCGCGTCCACGCGACGTACGTGGAGGGGCATCTGCCCCGGACGCGCTCACGTCCTGCTGAAGTCGGATCCAACCGGATCACAAGTCGCCGTCACTAGAACAGACCGTCGGTATGCAATCCGTCGGTTCTGGGGGTCCGGTGTCAAGGCGGCGATTGATCAGCGCGCTGTGCGTTGTGGGAATGATGTCAGGCCTGGTGACAGGCCTGCCCCAGGCCGCGTCCGCGGCCGCGCAACCGGACGCGGAGACCGCCGCGCTCGTGTCCGCGGTCGAGCGCTTCGCCGCCGTCGGCAGGGGCATGGCGGCGCTCGGCCCGATGGGCGAGCAGTTACCCCTCGCCGGCCTGGTCCCCGGCGGGAAGGACGGCCTGGGCCTGGGCGACCTGTTCGACGTCGCGGTGTACGACCGGCTCAAGAACCTGACCAGCCTGTCCGATCTCGAGGACGAGTATCCGTTGTCCGGTCCGCGTGCCGGCCGGTTGCTGGCCAAGGCGAGCACGCAGGGCGGCGTCAGGCACCTCGACCTGACCCTGGAGGTGACCAGGACGGTCGCCGACCGCCCGGTCTCCGTCAGCAGCACGCAGCCCAGGGTCGCGCTCGCGACCTCCGGGGGCGTGGACGTCACGCTGAAGCTCGGCGCGAAGCTGCCCTTCGCCTACGACCCCGCCACCAAGACGGCCTGGCTGGGCAAGGACGCCGCGGTGACGGTGCAGGCCGACGGGCGGCTGGCGGCGGGGGCCAAACCGACCGCCGCCTTCGGCATCCTCGGCGTCGACCTGGCCGCGGGCTCGTCGCTCTCCTTCACCTCCACGTTCACCTCCACCGCCGCCGACCCGGACGGCGACGGCAGGCTCGACCTGCGGGAGCTGGGCGCGGACGGCGCGGCGGCCGGGCTGTTCACCTTCTCCAGGAAGGGCTCGGCGACCGCCAGGCTCGCGGTCACCGCGCAGCCGTTCGCCGGCGCCCAGGTCGAGGGCGCCACCGCGACCGTCGACGTGAGCTGGCCCGACCTCGCCACGGGCGGCCCGCAGGTGAGCGTCGGCCAGTCCGACCTCGACCGGCTGAACCGCTTCCAGACGCTCACGCCGAAGGACCTGCTCGACGGGCTGACGCATCTGTCCGGCGCGATCACCGCGGTGCAGCGGGCCCGCTGGGGCGACCAGGGCGATCTGGACCTGCCGTTCATGCGGGGTTCCCTGGCCGACGCCGTCCGCGTCTCCGAGGCGATCGACAAGTTCGTCGCCGACAGCGTCGACCGCGACACCGGTCAGCCCACCTTCACCTCGATCCAGGACATGTTCGCCGCGCTCGGCAGGGCACGCGGCCTGCCCGGCGGCGCGATCATCAAGGTCGCCGACGCGGGCTACGACGACGCCACCAAGAAGATCGCCTTCACGCTCGTGATCGACCGCGCGGTCAACCCCGCACCCGAGCCGCTCAACCCCGGCGGGCAGGCGAACAGCGGCACGGGCGCCGGCGTCACCTACACGGCCACGACGCTCAGGCACGCCGGCCAGAAGTGGACGCCCGGAGAGTTCGCCGGCCGCACGATCACCGCGGGCACGTCGACCGGCATGGTGGCCGACAACACCGCCGACGTCGTCACGCTGACCGGCGACGGCTGGCGCGGAGGCGTGCCCGCGGCCGGGACCGCCTACCGGATCGCCGCCGCCGACCCTATGATCGGCCAGGTCACCTTCGGCGACACCTTCAAGGCCCGCGCGGGCCTCGCCCAGGCCAACGCGACCACCTCGGTCGCCGGGGTGATGCGCGGCTACCACGCCGCCGCCACGGTCGTGCTCGACCTGAGCGACCCGGCCACCGGCCAGGCGTGCGCCACCCGCCCGGACGGGCAGCAGAAGGCGTGCCCCTACAAGCACACCAACCCCGACGGCAGCGCCACCGTGGTCACCGAGCTGCCCCGGCCCGCCGACCGGATCATGCTGCGTACCGGCCGTGACCTGTTCGGCGCCCGCGTGTCGGTCCTCACCTCGGTCAACGTGGACGCCGTCGTCGGCTACCTCGGCGTACGGCTCACCGGCGACCTGTCCATGAGCAGCAGGTCCGGCGGCGACGTGGTGAAGGTCGCGCTCAAGGACGCCGGGGACGTGCCGCTGACGCGGCTGTTCGAACGTCTGGCGAGCGACCCCGCGGACGTCCTCACCACCCAGGTGGACGCCACGGCCACGGCCAGGCTGACCCTCGGCGTCCCCGGGCTGGCCGACTTCTTCGGCGGCAAGGTCACCGGCGACGTGCAGATGCCGGACGTCCGTACGCCCGGCACCGTGGTCTTCCGCGGCTTCGACCAGATCGGCAGGGTCAAGGACTTCGCCTTCGATCCCGACAACCCGCAGGCGCTGTTCGGCGCGCTGGTCAAGTCGCTGGGCGCGCTGGCCACCTATCTCGACCACGTCACGCCCAACGGACCGGTCGGCACGGCGATGACGGCGAAGCTGCCGCTCCTCGGCCGCTCGCTGTCCGACCTCGTCGCCGCCGACGAGATGGGCTCCGGCCCCGGCGTCGTGTACGGCGACGGCGCCTGCGGCACCGAGAACGGCTTCGTCACCGACCCGTCGCGGACGTTCACCCAGGCGCACATCGGGCGCGGCGTCGTGATCGGCACCCGCGTGATGACCGTCGGGGCCGTATGCGGCCAGCACACCATGGCGTTCACCGCGAAGTTCGGCCAGGTCCGTCCCGAGCCGGGCACGGCGTACGCGCTGCGTTCGCCGCTCAGGGACGCGATCGACCGGCTGACCGCGGCCCCGCCGGACACCGTGCAGGCGCTGGTGGCCGAGCTGAACAAGGCGCTGGGCGGCCAGGTCCGCATCGGCTACGAGGACGGCGCGCTGCGCCTGTCGCTGGCGTACGACAAGAAGGCGGCGCTGAAGGAGCCGCTGCGCTTCTCCTTCGGGGACAGCAGCCTGGTCGCCGCCTCCGGTTCCGGCACGCTCGACGCCTCCGTCGGCGGGCAGATCCGGCTGGGGCTGCGGGTGGCGCTCAAGCGCGACTTCGATCTCGCCCGCGACCTGCTCGTCGACACCGACTCCGGTCTCGACCTGGAGGCGGACGCCCGGCTCGACGGCACGATCAAGGCGAACATCGGCCCGCTGCCCGTCTCCGTCGGTAAGGCGGACGACGACCCGATGCAGGCCAGGCTCGCGTACGGCGTGACCCTCCGGTACGACGGCGAGCCGCAGGACGCCGTGCCGCCGGCCGACTTCTTCGCCGGGCTCGACCTGGCGCTCAACGAGACGACGGACCCGGTCACCTGCGACCGCGACCCCCGGCGCGACGAGACCGACCTCGCGCTGTGCGCGGTGCTGCCCGCCTACGTGAACGGCAGCCCGATCACGGCGGACGGCAGGCACGCGCTCGTCCTGCGCCTGCCCAGAGCCGCTCCGCTGGCCGAGATGTTCGACCTGACGAAGAAGCTGCCGGGCGACGTCGACCGGCTGGAGGTGCCCGAGTTCGACTTCTCCACCCTGCCCGCGGGGCTGGAGCTCGACTGGACCAACCTGGGCGACGGCATCGACCGCTACCTCACCGCGCTGGAGGCCGGCCTGCGCACGGCCTCCTACGGCGGCAGGCTGCCCCTGGTCGGCGACGACCTGCAGCAGGGTGCCGACTTCGTCGGCGTCAAGCGCCAGGAGATCAAGGCGGCCGTCGCCAAGCTGCCGAACGGCGGCCGGGTGCCCACCGGCAAGGACCTGCGCGAGTGGTACAACGCCGAGCTCGCCCCCAAGGTCGGCCCCGGCGTGCAACCGCTGATCACCTGCGTGCAGGCGCCGGAGCCCGCGGACCCCACCGCCTGCGACACGGCCAAGGGCACCGAGCTGACCGGCGTGAAGTTCACGATGAGCATCGGCAAGGGCACGGTCGACCCGCGGCAGGGCTGCGTGGAGGGCTGCGCGGCCCTGGAGCGGCAGCTGGACATCGGCGTCCCCGGTCTCGCGCTGCGTCAGGGCCCGGGCAAGGGCGTGCGGGCCGAGTTCGGCTGGCACGTGGACGTGACCGTGGGCCTCGACCGCGTCAACGGCTTCTACATCGACGCGACACCCGACAAGCGGCCGCAGGCCACCGTGGGCGTGAACGTGTCGCTGCCCGACGAGATCAACGCCAAGCTGTCCATCCTGGACGTCACGGTGAAGAACCGCTCGCCGCAGTCTCCCGACCTGTTCGCGGGCACGTTCACCGTCGGACTCAAGCCGGTCGGCAAGATCGGGCTCCAGCAGCTCGCCGACGCCTCCGACCTGGTGGAGACGTCGCTGCACGCTAACGCGGCCGTCGACTGGCGTTTCACCGTGACGCCCGGATCGCCGATGCTGCCCGGGCTGTTCGGCGACTTCCACCTGGCGTGGGACCTCACGAAGGGCGGCTCGCCCGACCCCGCGAACCTGTCCATCGCATTCACCGACGTGAACCTGGAGGCCGGCGACTTCTTCCGTACGGTCCTCGGGCCGGTGGTGACGCAGGTCAAGCGGGTCACCGACCCGGTGCGGCCGGTCGTCGACCAGCTCTACGCGCCCATCCCCGTGCTCTCGGACCTCAGCCGGGCCGCCGGCGGCGGCGACGTGAACCTGATGACGATCGCCAAGAAGTTCAACACCCTGGGCGGCAACAGCACGACCCAGTTCATCGAGCGGATGATCGAGATCACCAAGCTGGTGACCTCGCTGCCCGACTGCCGCGGCGAGCTGCACATCCCCATCGGCAGCTTCACCGTGGCCGGTGACAGGGCCCTCACCACGGAGAACTCGCCGGACGTGGCGGACTCGCTGATCGCGGACGTGGCGCCCAGGACCGACGACCTGCTGGCGGCGCTCGACCAGGGCGCCAGGACGTGCGACAAGGCCAAGGCCGTCACCGCCACGAAGGCCGCCGCGGACGCGCAGGGCCCGATGCAGCAGTCCGGCAAGGCCGGTTTCAGCTTCCCCGTGCTCGACAACGCCGGGCGGTCGATCTTCAGCCTGCTCATGGGCAAGGACGTCGAGCTGGTCGCCTTCGACTCCGGTCCGCTGCGCCTCGGCTTCACCTACAGCCAGTCGTTCGGCCCGGTCTACGCGCCGCCGCCCATCATGGTCGTCATCTCCGGCACCGCCGGGGTCGAGGCGCGGATCAGGGCGGGCTTCGACACCTACGGCATCCGCAAGGCCATCGAGCAGGGCAAGGCCGACCTCCAGATCCTCGACAGCCTCTACCTGAAGACCACCGACGAGCGGGGCCGTCCCCTGCCGGCGATCAGCCTGTACGGAACGCTGGAAGCGGGAGCCGGAGTCGACCTGCTGCTCGTCAAGGCGGGTGTGAGCGGAGGAATCGCCCTGGGCATCTCGATGCTCTGGGCCGACCCGACCAACGACGGCAAGTTCAGGTTCTTCGAGTTCGCGGGGATCCTGCTGCGCAACCCGTTGTGCCTGTTCACCATGGAAGGCAAGCTCAAGGTCTATCTCAAGGCCTGGGTGGAGATCGGCCTCTCGATCTTCAAGAAGCGGTTCGACTGGACGATCGTCGAGGCCACGCTGCTCGACTTCTCGGCCAAGCCGAAGTGCGACGAGGCCCCGCCCAAGCTGGCCACGGTCAGCGGTGAGGCGCTGGTGCTGCACATCGGCCCGATGCGCGCGGCCAGGGGCGGCAGCACGGCCAAGCCGAGTGACGACGCCGAGCAGTGGACGGTCAGCCAGCTCCCCGGCGACGAGGGATTCGTGGTCAACGCCCTCGGCGTCCGCGAGGAGCACCACGCGGCGGGCCTCGACCGGGTGCTGGCCGACGGCCGCGGCGCCAAGGGCGGCCTCAAGCTCGTCTTCCAGGGGTACGCCGACGACTCCGGCGCGCCGTTCCCGTTCGACCGGAAGATCGTCGCCTTCGGCGGCGAGGGCGACGACATGATCCTCGCCGGCTCCGGAAAGAACGTGATCGACGGCGGCAAGGGTGACGACCAGATCACCAGCGCCGACTCCTACGACGAGCAGGGCGGGCGGGCCCCGATCGTGGCCGGCGGCCCCGGCGACGACTACCTGACGATCGGCGGCGCGGGTGGCTGGGCGGCCGGCGACGGCCGCCTCACCCCCGCCGTCCGGAAGGTCGGCACGGCCGAGGTGGCCGACTGGACCGCCGACGGCCTGCCCGGCGCGCCGGACGACGGCCCGGGCGACGGAGACGACCGGATCGCCGCCGGGCTCGGCGCGAACCGGCTGTGGGGCAACGGCGGAGACGACACCATCGGCGTCGCCTCCGACAGCCCTCTCGCCGAGACCGACCCGTCGCCCCGCTACCGCGCCCAGCCGAGCCTGCTGGTCGGCGGGCCCGGCAGCGACACCCTCACCGGGGGCTCGGCCGCCGACGAGATCCACACCGGGCCGCGGGAGGAGTTCGGGCCCGACGCGCGGGGACCGGCCGACTCGGGGCCGAACTACGTCGACACCGGCGCGGGCGCCGACAAGGTGTACGGAAGCCAGGCGGTGGATCTGGTCGCCGGCCACTCCCGTCCCGGCGAGACCGTACGGATCCTCGGCGGCGGTGGCGAGGACGTCCTCGCGGGCGGCCACGGCAAGGACGAGATCTTCGGCGGCCCCGGCGACGACTGGGTGATCGCCGAGCCGTCCGAGGTGAGCGAGGCCGAGGGCCGCGACGACTACGGCCCGGCCAGGCGGGTGCGTCATCTGCCGCTGCCCGCGGGCGTGCAGCCCTCGGTCAAGCTGCTGGTCGGCGGTGACGGTGACGACCACGTCGTGGGCGGTGACGGCGGCGCCACGATCTTCGGCGACCGGCTGCGCGACGAGCCCTGCACGGATGCCGGCGCGGACGGCGACGGTCGCGACCTCGTCCTCGGCGGCTCCGGCAGGGAGACCGTCTCGGCCGGCGGGGGAGCCGACCGGGTCGAGGCGGGCGGCGGTCAGGACCGCGTCTGCGGCGAGAAGGGCGACGACACCCTGTACGGCGGCGCGGGCGACGACGACGTCAGCGGCGGTTCGGGCGACGACATCGCCTACGGCGACGACGGAGCCGACGAGGTGACCGGCGGTCCGGGCGACGACACCCTGTACGGCGGCGCCCAGGACGACGTGGTCGTGGGTGAGGCCGGCGAGGACACCGCGTTCGGCGGCCTCGGTGACGACCTGCTCGTCGGCGGCAGCCGTACGGCGGGCAGGGACGACGCGGGCGACACGCTCTACGGCGACGCCGGAGCCGACCGCCTGGTCGGCGACAACGGCGACGCCACCGGCTCGTCCGACCTCGACGGGACGCCGGAGAAGGCCGGCGGGCCCGACGTGATCCACGGCGGCGACGGCGACGACACCGCCTTCGGCGGGATCGGGGCCGACGAGGTGCACGGCGACGCCGGTGACGACCACCTGGAGGGCGGCAACGGCGCCGACCGGGTCTTCGGCGAGGCCGGGGAGGACGAGCTGGCCGGCGGCGGCTCCGGGCCGCACCCCGACGCGGGCGACACCCTGCTCGGCGGGGACGGACCGGACGTGATCGCCGGTGACAACGCCGTCCTGAGCACGTCCGGCACGGCCACCCCCGTCGCCGTACGGCCCGGCCAGTCGCACACCCACCGGGTGGAGTTGCTCGCGGGCGGCTCCGGCGCGGACGTCGCCGACGGCGGCGCGGGCAACGACGTGATCTTCGGCCAGGGCGGCGCCGACCGGCTCCGCGGCCAGGACGGCGACGACTACGCCGAGGGCGGCGCGGGCGTCGACTGGGTCGAGGGCGACCGGGGCGACGACGACCTCGTGGGCGGCTCGCACGTCGCGGCCGACGACGCCGACGACGCGCTGTTCGGCGGCCCCGGCGACGACGTCGTCACGGGCGACAACGCGGTGGTGACCCTGGCCGGCACTCCGTCCCGGGTCACGGTCCGCCTCGGCTCGGCCGGCGCGCCGATGACCCCGCGGGCGGTCACGCTCCTGAGCGGAGGCTCGGGCGAGGACCGCGTATCCGGCGGTTCGGGCGTCGACGTGCTGTGGGGACAGGACGGCGACGACTACATCTCCGGCGGCGGCCAGGGCGACTACGCCGAGGGCGGCGGCGGCGCCGACCAGATCCGCGGCGATCTCCCGCTGTCGGCCGAGTCCTCCCAGACCGAGAGCAAGCCGCTCGGCGACCCCGGATGGAAGGGAGCCGCGAGTGAGCCCGCCGAGCTGGAGGGCGACGACGCCACTCCCGGCCAGGACGACCTGATCGGCGGTTCGGCCACGCCGGGCGCGGCCGACAAGGGCGACGCGATGGAGGGCGGCGGCGCGGCCGACGTGCTGCTCGGCGACAACGGCTCGCTCGTCCGCACGCTGACCGGGAACACCGAGCGGGTCTACACCGAGCGCTACGCGGCGGGCCAGGCGCCCGCGGACGCCACGCGCAGCCGTACGCACGACCCGGCGCTGCCCGGCGGCTCCACCCGGTTCTGCACGCAGGCCCAGCCGACGTGCGAACCGGCCGGGGCCTTCGGCGCCGACCGCCTGTACGGCGACGAGGGCGACGACGGGCTGTGGGGACAGGACGGCGACGACCGCCTGTACGGCGGCGCGGGCGACGACGACCTGTTCGGCGAGCTCGGCGACGACGAGATGGACGGCGGCGCGGGCGAGGACGCCATGCTGGGCGACCGCGGCGGCGTGGTGAACGAGCGCATCGACGCGGGCGACGCCCAGCGGCTCGGCTTCACCGTCAGCCTCAACGCCCCGCCGAAGGAGACCTACCGGGGCTTCCCGGCCGGCTCCTACGACCGCCGTACGGACCTGCTGCACGACGCGGACGGCGACACCTGGGTCACCGCGGCCATGCCGCACGACGGCTTCGCCACGGGCGGCGACGACCGCATGCGCGGCGGGCCGGGGCGCGACAGCATGCACGGCGGCGCGGGCCACGACCTGATCAACGGCGACAGCGGCGGCGACGAGGTCTTCGGCGACGACGGCGCGGACGTCATCTGGGGTGGCAAGGGCTGCGACCCCGTCCTGGACGCGGCGACCGCCGACTGCCTCAGCGGCGGCGCGTTCGACCCGGCCGCCCGGGGCACGGGCGACCGGTTCGTCGACCACGTCTTCGGCGGCGCCGGGGCGGACCTGCTCGACTACAACCCGCGCGGCTCCTACCCGGACGACTGCGCCCCCGGCCGCATGCCCGAGGGGACGCTCACCACCGTCGTCGACCCCTGCCTGTGGTTCCGGATGACCGGCAAGGACAACGCGTCCGCCGCCGACGACCAGCACCACCAGGGCGTCGACTGGCAGTACGGCGGCGAGGGCCGGGACGTGCTGCAGGGCGACCGCACCGCGAACGGGCCCAACCCGGGCGACAAGATGATCGACTGGAACGGCTCGTTCAACCTGTACACCCACTGTGGTCCGGCCAACGGCGGGCACAACATCGTCCGCCAGCACTCGCCCGCGATGCGCGACTTCCTCGCCAAGGTGGCCTGGGGCTCCGGGGCGGGCCGTGTCCAGGGCGACCCCTCGGCCGAGCGTGAGCTGGCGATCCCCGCCAATGACAACGGCTCGCCGTACCCCACCTCACCCGGACACTTCGACTCGCCCGTGGCCTGCGCGGGCTGATCAGGAGAAACAGGATGTTACGCCGATTGATGGCGGCCGCCCTGGTCGCCACCGGACTGGCCGCGGCCCCGGTGCCCGCCGCGCACGCGGCCCCCGCGAACCCGCCCTCGTGCGATCCGGGCCACTGCTTCACCGTCAGCGTCAGGCTCGACCACGCCCCCGCCGTGGGACAGACCGCGACGCTCACGGTGGAGGTCACCGCGAAGGAGGACCTGCCGGACGCCACGACCGTCATCGAGCTGCCGGAGACCCTGCGCTGGGTGCGCCCGCCCGCCGGGCTCGACCGCCGGGCGGCGACGATCGGCCGCAGCCCCGTGGACCGCGCGAGCCGTACGGAACGGGCCCGGCGCGGCAAGGCCGTCCGGTACGAAGGGGTGGTCGCCGCGGTGGCTCCCGGGCCCGCCTCGATCCGCGTCCAGGCCCGCGACGGGCGGCCGGGCCCGGGCAGCGAGGGGCTCGCCTACCTCACGATCGGGGAGCGGTCGTCGATCTTCGGCCTGCCGCGCGACCTCCCCGTACGCGAGGCGCGGATGCCGGCCGCGACGAAGTCCCTCGCCGGGGACACCTGCGTACAGGGGCGCGTCAAGCACGTCCAGGCGGAGGACGGCACGGTCAGGGGTGTGCCCAGGACGCTCGTGGAGGCGTGGGACACCGACGCGAAGGGCCCCGACAATCTCGGCTGGACGCTGACCGACGACGCGGGCGACTACAAGATCTGCTTCCCCGGTGTCGACCAGGACGGCGGCGCGCAGGACGTCTACATCGAGGTCAGCTCCATCAGCTCCGAGTGGGACGTGGTGCGAACGGCCACCGGGGACTCCTACAGCGGGGTGAGCGAGGTGACCTGGGACGTGCCCGCGGGCACGCTGACGACCATCGACTACGAGTCCGGGCGCGGCAGCCCGCTCGAGGGCGCGTTCCGCGTCTTCACCTCGGCGTACGAGACCTGGAAGGCGTACACGGGCTGGCTCGGCGTGCCCGGGAACGAGTGCTGGAAGCCCGGCGAGGCGAACTGCCAGTCCGTGCGGATCGTGTGGGCGCCCGACCAGGCCGGCGGGTCCTACTACTGTCCCGGCCCGAACGCCGACTGCACGGGCCGTTTCGAGGTCCACCTGGGCGCGGTGGCCCAGCTCAGGAAGATGACGGTCGCCCACGAGCTGGGGCACTTCATCATGGACTACACCTACAACGGCATGCCGCCCGCCGGCCCCCCCTGCCGGGACCACTGGGCTCAGAAGATCACCACTCCGGGGTGCGCCTGGGCAGAGGGGTGGGCCGACTGGGTGGCGATCCAGGCCTACGACGACACCCACTATCGCTGGGGCACCGACGCCGCGATCGACCTGGAGAGCCCGCGGTGGTTCACCGAGGGCTGGCCGAGCGGAGGCGACACGGACGCGGTCGAGGGCAGGGTGGCCGGTGTCCTCGTCGACCTCGGGGACTCCGGAGCGCGGAACGAGAAGTACTGGGACACCTCCAGCCTGGGCCCCGTGGCCATGGTGACCGCCTTCAGGAAGGCGCCGGCGGACGACATCCACCAGTTCCTCGGCCAGTTGGAGGCACGGGACCGGCCCGCCGCGGACGAGGTCCTGTTCCACAACACCGTGCTCCCCGACTACTCCGAGATCCTCGACGACAGGAAAGCGGCGTACCGGCCCGCCAACCTGCCGTTCACGCAGGACTTCCTCACCACCGCCGGCAGCTGGTCCGTGGTGGCCACGGCCACCTCGGGGGCCGGCGGCGCGGACGTCGACATGCGGGTGACGCCCGTCGGCGCTCCGAACGACGCGGTCACCAGTTCCGAGTGGGGCAGCTCGGGCCCGGACTTCGTGGCCGTGCAGCCCACCCCGCAGGACCAGCTCTTCACCGTCGCCGTGACCTCCGACACCGACTACCAGGAGTTCGTGACGGAGGCGGCGGAGGCGCCCGACGGCGACCTGGAGAAGGGCACGCCCGTGGAGTTCGGCATGGGCGCCGACCGTCTGGTGGAGATCCGTACGACCTGGATCGAGAAGGGCGTGCCCTCGACGATCAACGTCGTCCCCCGGAACGGCCAGGACATCGACCTCTTCGTCATGGCGCCGGACGCCGGCCGATGGGGTCTGCCGCGATCCGCCGCGCGGCGCTCGGCGAGCGGCGGGCCGAACAAGGCCGAGCGGATCACCATCGCGGACCCGAAGGTGACCGGCGTCTACGCGGTCATCGTGATCAGGAAGAGCGGCGAGGGGAACCTCCTCCTCACCCACACCTGATCGGTACCGCGGCCCGGGCGGCGGCCTTCCCCCTCATCCTCGGGGAGGGCCGCCGCGCGCTGTCTCGCATCTCCTGCAGGTTGGGCCGCTGCGTAGTGGTTTTCACGGAGGCGGCGGGCGTCGCCGCAGAGCCGGCCGATCGCGTCCTGCGGGTCCTGGCCGACCTCGCGCTGCGTCTGCTCGAAGTGCACACGCAGGTCCTGCAACGGCCAGTACCGGACGCCGTTGGCGGCGCGGCGGGGTCAGCGCGCGGCGCCGAGCACCGCCCAGCGGCCGGACCGCAGTCTGGCCAGCGAAGCGACCATCCGGATCAGGAGGAAGGCCGACAACCCCGACCAGATGCCCACCAGTCCCCAGCCGAATCTGAGCGAAGCCCAGACCACCGGCAGGAACCCCAGCACCGCCCCGGTCACCGTCGCGGTGCGCAGGTAGGCCGCGTCGCCGGCGCCGAGCAGCACTCCGTCCAAGGCGAACACGACGCCGCCGATCGGCTGCAGGACGACGAAGAACCACCACGCCTGCGGCATCTCGGCCAGCACCGTGGCGTCGGTGGTGAACACGTGGGGCAGGGGCCCGGCCAGCGCCGCGAACACCACGCCGAGCAGGGTCCCGAAGACCAGCCCGCAGCTGGTCACCCGCCAGGCGAGGCGGCGCGCCCGCGCCGCGTCGTCCGCGCCGAGCGCGGCCCCGACCAGCGCCTGGGCGGCGATGGCCAGCGCGTCCAGGACGAAGGCCAGGAACATCCACAGCTGGAACACCACCTGGTGGGCGCCGGCCGCCGCGGCGGAGGTGCGGGCGGCGACCGCGGTCGCCGACACCCAGCACGTCTGGAAGGCCAGGCCGAGCACCACCAGGTCACGCGCCATGCCGAGCTGCGCGCGGATCGCGGCAGGAACCGGAGCGAGCGGCACGCCCTCGGCCGCCAGCGCCCGTACGAACAGGCTCGCGGAGATCAGCTGCGCGACCACGTTGGCGATCGCGGAGCCGTTGATCCCCCAGCCGAGCCCGTACACCAGCACCGGGCAGAGCACCGCGGAGATACCGTTGCCGAAGAGCACGTAGCGCAGCGGGCGCCGCATGTCCTGGACGCCGCGCATCCATCCGTTCCCGGCCATCGTGACCAGGATCAGCGGCGCGCCGAGGAGGGCGATCCGCAGCCAGCTCACCGCGGCGCCGGCGACCGGGCCCTCACCGGCGAGCAGGCCGGCGACCGGTGCGGCGAGCAGTTGTCCCGCCAGGATGATCACCAGGCCCACGACCGCGCCGAGCCAGGTCGCCTGCACACCCTCGGCCACGGCGTCGGCCCGGCGGCCGGCGCCGTAGAGCCGGGCCGCACGTGCGGTCGTGCCGAAGGACAGGAACGTCATCTGCGAGGCGATCTGCGCCAGCACGATCCCGCCGACCGACAGCCCCGCGAGCGGCACCGCGCCGAGACGGCCGACCACGGCCGTGTTGACGAGCAGGTAGAGCGGCTCGGCGGCCAGGACCCCGAGCGCGGGCACGGCGAGCGCGAGTATCTGGCGCAGCGGCGACCCGGCCCCATCCCCCTGCTCACCCATGGACGTCCTCAGGAAAAGGGCCCAGTGCGCTGGACCTCGCGGCCGTGCTTATTGAGATCTTCTTGCAGTTGCGAATTATTTGCAACAAGTATCGCCGGGCGAGGTGGAGAAAGGCCGGCCCCCGCTGGTGATGCGAGGGCCGGCCGGCACGGGATCAGGATGCGGGACTCGGGGTCGGGGTGTCCGAAGGCGTCGGCTCAGGGCTGGGAGCCGTGGTGGGAGCCGTGGTCTCCGTGGGGGTCGCGGTCGGCTCGGGCGTGGCGGCCGGCGGCTCGGTGGGGGTGAGCGTCGGCGTCGGGCAGGGCTTGGGGGTGCGCCAGACGGGCTTCCCGGAGCGCCACTGCGGGGAGTACGGCGTGCTCTTGCCCAGGTACCACAGCCGCTTGCTCGGCCGCGAGAGGTCGAAGACGTAGGCGGCCGCCGCCGTCTCCCCCTGCGGGGCGGCGGGCGTCGTCTCCTCGATCGGCGGAGGAACGGAGTCCGTCCCGCCCGGAAGAGGAGTGGGGGAGTCCGCGGGTGGTGTGAGCGTGCCCTCGGAGGGAGCCGGAGTGCCTTCGGGCGGCGTCGGCGTGCTCTCCGGAGGAGTCGGCGTGCTCTCCGACGGCGGCGTCGGGGTGCTTTCGGGCGGGGTCGGCGTCCCCTCGGGCGGGGTGGGAGTGCTGTCGGGCGGCGTCGGCGTATCGGTCGGAGGCGGGGCGGGCTGTGCGGCCGCGACCACCGAGATCCAGGCGTCCTGCCGGAGCTCGCCGCCGCGGCGCCCGGTGAACACCCGCGTGGAGTCGGCGATCGCGTACGACCGCTCGAAGCCGTCCTGGCTGCGGACGGTGATCGAGTCCTCCGCCACCGCGATGGCCTGCCCGGTCTGGGTGAAGACGGTGACGGTGCCGCATCCGTCCTTGGTGGGCACGACCACCTCGCCGTGCAGCGCGCCGAGGAACGGGCCCACCAGGGGGACCTCGGTGGTGGGGGTCGCCGCGGGGGAGCCGGTGGCCGTCTCCGCCGGGCCCGCCGTCGGCGTGATCGTCACGGTGGCCGTCACGACGGGCTCCGACGTCTCGGGCGGCGGATTGACGGGCGTGGCGGCGGAGGCCGCCGACGCCCCGGCGCCGCCCGCCGCGGTCAGCACGAACGCGGTCGCGAGGATCATGGGTGGGGAGATGCGCCGGCGTGGCCCACCCGATCGGGACCACAGTCCTGTCTTCGGGTGGTGGGGGTTGGTCGGCATCACCGTTCCTCCGTATCGTCGATCCGATGGCCTCCGCCGAGCGGCGGCGGCCGTATCGGAGCGCTCTGCCCCGACATCCGACGGGAGCGACCGGCGAATTCGTTGCCAAACCGTGTCACTTCCGAGGGATTGTGGAGACCTTCCCCATATCCACCGACTCCATTCGGGGCAATCCGCGCCATGAGGACGACCCGGTCGCCTTCCGGCAGGTCGTGGGGGGATCGACTGATTTCAGATTCTCCGGCCATCCGAGGCCCAGCACGGTGGGTGGGGCCATGTCGCACCTCACGGTCGCGGGCCGGGCGCACGCCGCGCCCGGCCCGCACTGTTCACCCGGTCAGCTCGCGGTGCAGGACAGCGTGGGGACGCTGTTGCCACCGTTCCACGACCCGAGGAACCCGAAGGTCGTGCCGGCCCCGGCGCCGAGGCTGCCGTTGTAGCTCATGTTGCGGGCGGTCACGCTCGCCCCGCTGCTGCTGACCGTCGCGTTCCAAGCGTTGGTGACGGTCTGGCCGTTGGCGAAGGTCCACGTCACCGTCCAGCCCCTGATCGCCGAGCCGCCCGCGGTGACCTTGACCTCGGCCTGGAAACCGCCGCCCCACTGGCCGACCACCTGGTAGGTGGCCGAGCAGCCGCCGGGCCCGGGAGAGACGCTCGCAGTCGGCGAAGGAGACGGCGAAGGCGACGGCGAGGGGGACTTCGACGGAGACGGAGACGGAGACGGCGAAGGGGACGGAGACGGCGAAGGGGACGGTGACGGGCTCTGCGAAGGCGACTTCGACGGTGAGGCGCTGGGCGACGGCGAGGGGCTGCTGCCGCTGTAGATCGACGCCTCCTTGGCCGTCGCCTTGATGCCGTTGGCGCCGTTGAAGATCCTCGTGCCGAAGGTGGTGAGCTGCTTCGGGTCGAAGGCGACCGTCATGTCCAGGATCGGGTCGCTGTTCCCGCTCCAGGACCAGGCGATCCAGCCGAGGCCACGCGCCTGCGCCTCGGACAGAATCGTCTCGTGGTCCACCTCGCCCGAGTTGAACCGCCAGCCGAACTCGCCGATGACCAGCGGCCACCCCTTGGCCTGGAACCGGTTGAGATAGTCGACGATGCTCGCGGCGGTGTTGAACACGGCGTACATGTGGATCGACAGCACGGTGTTGTGCCGGCTGTCGGCGTCCAGGATCGTCTGGCCGTTGTCGCGCATGACGTACTGCCAGTCCTGGCCCCAGTTGGGCGCGGCCATGCACGATCAGGCGGGGACCCTGACCGTCCTTCTCCCGTGTGCATGGAAATCTGAAAGGGAAGGCTCACACACCAGCGGATTCGCCGTCAATAGTTTGGAGTCCAGAGAAACTCCGCGGCTTGCGGCGGATGAAATATTCGGCGGCCGTGAGGGCGGCCGCGCCGAGGACGACCTCGCTGACGGTGGAGACCAGGCGGCTCGCCAGGGCCACCACCGCGGCGGCGGGGGCGGGGAGCACCAGGGCCAGCGCGGCCGCCAGCACCGCCTCGCGGACGCCGATGCCGTCGGGGATGAACACGCTGGCGATGCCGATCGTCGTGGCGAGCGTGAACGCGCCGACGCACAGGGCGAGCGAGCGCGACGGGGGCGCGCCCACCGCGATGGCCAGGGGCCACAGGTGCAGCCCGGTGACCACCCAGGACAGACTCTGCCAGGCGACCGCGAGCCGCACTCCCCGGACCGAGACGGCCTGGGCCGCCGAGGGACGGCGCAGCAGTCGCAGCAGCAGCGCCGAGCCCCGGTTGACGATCTGCGGGCGCACCAGGACGAGCACGATCAGCACGGCGGCGCCCGCGAGCCACGCCGCCCGGGCGCCCAGCATCTGCACGCCCGCGAGCAGCCCGACCGTGAACCCGCTCAGCAGCACCAGGCTCATGACGAGCGCGGCCGTGCTCATCAGCCGGCCGAAGCCGACGCCGTTGGCCGTGGCCACCTTGGTGATCGCGATCATGCCGGGCACCCGCCCGGGGACGTACTTGGACAGGAAGCCGACGAAGAAGATCCGCACCACCCGCGGCTCGCTGACCGGGGGGCCGCTCTCCAGCAGCACGACACGCCAGGCGAGGAACCCGAACGACAGTCCCGCCATGCTCGCCAGCAGCGCGCCGCCCAGCAGGAGACCGATCTGCCCGGCGTCGCGCCGGGCGAACAGGACGGCCACCACGCCCCAGTCCAGCCGGCTCAGTGTCAGCGCGATCGCGCCCACGGCGACGAGGACGAAGGCGGCCACCAGCGCCCGCCGGACCGGGCGCGGCAGCCGGGGGAGCCTGATCGCCCTCACTCGGGCGCACCGCTCGACGGCACCGGGGACAGGCCCGTCCTGACCGGCTCTCCCTGTCTGCGGCCCAGTTCGTAGGCGACGCGTACGAGCCCCACGCAGGCGCCGAGGAAGAACGCGGTGTGGAAGCAGAGCTGCATCCAGGCGACCCACGAGGCGAAGCGGGCGCCCCCGTGACGGCGGGCGAACCCGATGAATCTGCGGTTCTTCCACAGGAACACCCCGAGCGTCGCCGCCGGCACGGCCAGCATCCAGGGGCTGACCAGCGCGAGCGGCAGGGTGAGGAAGGTGACCGTGGCGGACGCCGAGGAGATGCTGGGGGGCTTGCGTCGTTTGTGCTGGCCCGTTCCGATCATGTTGAGCTGGAAGCCCACCTTCCCCTCGTCGCGCAGCCGCCGGGCGCGCACCATGATCACCGGTAGCGTGGTGGACCGGACGAACCGCTCCACGAGGCATCCCCAGAACCGGTCCTCGTCGTCGGCCTTCGTCACCACCGAGGTGCTCACCACCAGCCGGTAGCGGGCCGGGACACGCGTGCCGAACTCGAAGTCCTCGCCGTCGCGCAGCCGCTCGTCGAGCCGTCCCGCCTCCTCGAAGACATGGCGCGGGATCAGCGTGCAGGACAGGAACGTCGCCGTGGTCTGGCTGCGCTCGTAGTGCTCGCACAGCACCCGGTAGCGCTCGACCGGGCCGTCGTCGTACAGCGGATCGGCGTCGTAGATGCCCTGCACCATGCCGCAGTCCGGAGTGTTCCGGTACGCCTGGACCGCGTTGCGGATCGCGTCCGGCGCGAGGGCCGTGTCGGAGTCGACGAAGAACAGCAGCGGTGCCGAGCTCCTCGCCACCCCGAGGTTGCGGGCCACCGCGGGCCCCCCGTTGTACGGCGACTCGACGATCGTGCACGGGAAGTCCCGCGCTATCTCCAGCGAGCCGTCGGTGCTGACGTCGTCGACGACGATGACCTCGGCGGGGCGGTAGGTCTGCGCGTACACCGACTCCAGGCAGGCGCGCAGGGTCTTCCTCTTGTTGTAGTTCGGCACGATGACCGCGACGTCATCACGCCACATCGGCTCGTCAGGCATGTCCGTTCCTCTCGTCGGTCAGGTCGTCGGCAGGGTCGTCTGCGGGGCCCGCGCCGGTCAGGACACCGACATGAGCATGCGCTGGGCCCGGTGATCGGACTGCCCCTCGGCGCCGGGCAGCTCGTAGTCGTGCACCGTCACGTCGGGGGTGGTGTAGAGCCAGTCGATCCGCCACAGCTCGGCGGTCCCCGCAAGGTAGGTCGCCGGGTAGAGGGACGAGAGCGCGGGCGTCCAGTCGACCAGCCCTTCGGGGAGCAGGCGGCGGATGCCCATGGCCGGGGAGGTGTTCAGGTCGCCGGCGAGCACCACGGGGTTGGGGTTGGCCGCGATGTCCGCGCTGATGGCGTGGTAGCTCGCCTCACGCCGGAGAGTCTTGCTCCGGTTGACGTCGCGGGACTCGGCGTCGTACAGCCGCCATTCGAGCGGGGGCTGGGAGACCTGCGCGTCGTAGAAGGAGACGACGGTGCCGTTCACGTCGATGTCGGTGCGCAGCGTCTCGACCGTGTACCCCTCCGGCCAGTGCCGGAGGACTTCGGGGATCTCCTTCTGGTCGGCCGGCAACCACGGGCGCATGTCGAGGCCGCGGTGCCCGGTGATGGGGAACCGCGAGAGCGTGATCTGCTCGCCGGAGACCGCGACGTGGTAGCCGGGGAACTCGCGGCGCAGCTCCGCCAGCTTGTCGATGCGTAGCGCCAGGTCACCCGTCCAGCGCTGCGCCGGGCGCACGTCCATATGCAGGTATTCCGTCAGCAGGTAGACGTCGGCGTCCAGCTTGTGGAGGTAGTCGTAGAACCCGGGTGAGAACCCGGTGCGGTCGGAGCCGCGCAGGTCCTGGTCCCAGAACTCGGTGTTCCAGGCGACGACGGTGATGGCTCCGGGGCGCGCGGGCGGCGGGGTGTACCAGAGGGCGGCGTAGTTGACCCCGCTCCGCCCGGCGCCGAGCACCGCGGCGACCACCAGCAGCGACATGATCCGCCAGCGGACCGGCCGGGCCAGTGGCGCCACGACCATCAGCAACGCGGGGACCGCCAGGAACAGCAGCGGCGGGATCAGCTCGAGCGGCGCCCACAGCGACGTCCGCCCGCTCGCCAGCAGGTGGCAGACCACGAAGAGCAGCCACGCCACCGTGGCGGTCACGACCAGCCTGGTGCCCAGGCACCAGCGACGCCGGGGACGCACGAAACGGCGGACGCTTGCCGCCCAGCTCGCCGCCGGCTCGGGCGGGGCGGTGATGGACTGCTCCTCGACCAGGGCGTCCCGATCGCTCATCAATCGACACCATCCTCGGTGGGTGGACCGGCGTCGAACGTACTGAGCGCTCCTTGTCGCATCCTTGTCGGCCGCCGACGGCGGGAGGCGCGGCCGGCCCGCACGTACGCGACAAGATTGGGACAAGCCGCCGTGCCTAGCGTGGGCCGAACACGAGGTCTGACATGCACGTTTCGAAACCGACGACCTCCGGCCTCTGGAGCACATCATGAGTCAGGAGCACCCGCTCGTCTCGGTGATCATCCCCAGCTACAACCGGTCCGACGTACTGCGACTCTGCCTCGACGCGGTGAAGGAGCAGACCTATCCGCACATCGAGGTCATCGTGGTGGACGACTGCGGCACCGAGGACGCGGCACGGGTGGCCGAGGCGAAGGGCGCCGCGGTGGTGCGCACCCACGTCAACGGCGGCCCGACCCCCGCGCGCAACCTCGGCGCCGAGCACGCCACCGGAGACATCCTGTTCTTCCTCGACGCCGACATCGCGCTCGACCCCGACGCCGTGGAGAACGCGGTGCGGATACTGGAGTCCCACCCGGAGATCGGCGCGCTGGGCGGCGTCCTGCGGCCCGAGTCGCTGGTGTCCCAGAGCCTGGCCTCCCAGTATCGCGCCGTGCAGATGCACCGCTGGTGGATGCCCGCCCACCGGCCCACCCTGGAGCTGCACGCGTCCGTGCTCGCCGTCCCGGCCAAGGTGTTCGCCGAGGTCGGTCCCTTCGACCCCCGCCTGCGCGAGACCGTCTCCTCCGACTACCGCATCCGGGTGACGCGGTCCCACCAGGTGAAGCTGAGCGACGCGATCCGCGGCAGGAAGGACCACGACCCGACCGTACGGACGATCCTGCGCAAGGTGTTCCGCCGCGCCCGCCTGAGCGCCCTGGACTGGCAGCAGGGCGAGACGCCCGGTGACTCGGTGCCCCGCGCGGTCGGCGGCGTCCTGCTGCTCGCCGCGGTCCCGGCGCTCGCCCTGCCCATGGTGGCGGGCCGGGCCGGGGCACTCGTGTCACCCGCGCTCGTCGTCGCCGCCGCGGCCCTGGACGCCGGCACCCACCGCTTCGCCTTCGCCCGGCGGGGGGCCGCGTTCGGCGTCTACTTCTCCGGCGTGCACCTCGCTGTCACCTTCACCGGCGCCCTCGGCGGAGCGGTGGGCGTCCTGCAGCGTCTCGCGCTGTCCCGCCTGGAGAAGCCCGCCCAGATGCTCGCGGCCCAGGACTGACCGGCGATGCAGGTCATCGGAACCGGCTTCGGCCGGACGGGAACGCTCTCCCTCAAGACGGCGCTGGAACGGCTCGGCTTCGGGCCGTGCCACCACATGGTGGACGTGTTCACCCACCCCTGGCAGATCAGAAGCTGGCTCGCCGCCGCCACGGCCCGCGAGGTGGACTGGGACCATCTGCTCGTCGGCTACGAGTCGTGCGTGGACGGCCCGACCTCGATCTACTGGCGGCAGCTCGCCGAGTACTACCCGAAGGCCAAGGTCATCCTCACCACACGCGACCCGGACCGCTGGCTGGAGAGCATGCGGCGGACGCTGTTCGCTCAGCGGCGGCGCATAAATTCGCTGCCGGGCCGGGCCGCCGTCCTGCTGTCGTCGCTGCTCCGCACCGACCTCGCCGCGTTCGTCAGGATGGTCGACACGACCCTCGACGCGCGGACCTTCGCGACACCCGCCGACCGCGAACCCGAACGGGCCATCCGGCTGTTCGAGGAGCACGCGGCCAGGGTGATCGCCGCCATCCCGGCCGAGCGGCTGCTCGTCTTCGACGCCGCCGACGGCTGGAACCCACTGTGCGAGTTCCTCGGGGTCCCGGTTCCGGACGAGCCGTTCCCCCGGGTGAACGGCGCCACGGACTTCACCAGGAGCGGCCTCAGCCGGCCCCTGCCGTTGCTGCTGCGCCGTACGAGGCGAGGAGGACATCGATGACGTCGCAGGTACGCCCGCTGGTCTCGGTCATCGTGCCGAACTACAACTACGCCCGCACGCTCGACCTGTGCCTGAGCGCCCTGGAGCGGCAGACCTATCCGCACATCGAAGTGATCGTCGTCGACGACCGCAGCACCGACGACTCGGTGGAGATCGCGCACCGGCACGGGGTGCGGGTCGTGGAGACCGAGATCAACATCGGCGCTCCGGCGGCGCGCAACCTCGGCGTGCAGTACGCGCGCGGGGACGTGCTGTTCTTCCTCGACTCCGACCTCGCCCTGGCCGAGGACGTGGTCGAGCACACGGTGGACCTGCTCACCTCCGACCCCACCCTGGGAGTGGTGTGCGGCACCTACGACCCGGAGCCGCTGATCCCGGACAGCCGGGTGGAGCGGTATCGCAGCCTCCAGCTGCACTACTGGATCTCCGGCGACGAGGGCGAGATCACCACGATCTACTCCGCGCTGTTCGCCATGCGGGCGGAGGTCTTCCGCGAGGTGGGCCCGCTCAACCCCGCGCTGCGGCACAGCGAGAACGCGGAGTACGGCCACCGGGTCACGCAGCGGTACCGCATCGTGCTGGACAACCGGATCAGGGGCAGGCACGACCACGACGACAGGCTCGGCGTGGTGCTGTCGAAGTTCTTCCACCGCGCCCGCCTGCACATCCCGCTGTACCTGCGCCGCCCGGACTTCAACGGCGGCCCGGCCCAGAGCAGCCGCGGCTGGGGCTCGCTCGCCGCCCTGTTCGCCGTGCTCTGCGCGCCGCTGCCGATGCTGCTCGGGCCGGTCTGGCTGATGGCGCCGGTCGCGCTGCTGGCCGCGTCGATCGCGGCGGACCTCGGCATGTACCGCTTCGTCCTGGGCTACGCCGGCATCCGGTTCACCCTCTATTTCGCCGCGGTGCACTTCCTGGTGAACGTGACCGTCGCGGTGGCGGTGTTCGCCGGCGTCGCCCAGTGTGCGCTGTCCAGCCGGTTCCGGCGTACCTACGACATCCCCGCCCGCTCCGCGTCGGTGGAGGCGTGACATGACCGAACACTCGCCCCTGGTGTCCGTGATCGTGCCCAACTACAACTACGCCGCCTCCCTGGAGCTGTGCCTGCGGGCGATGCAGGCGCAGACCTACCGGCCGATCGAGCTGATCGTGGTGGACGACGGCAGCACCGACGACTCGGTCGAGGTCGCGCGGCGGCTCGGCGTCCGAGTCGTCCGTACGGAACACAACATGGGGGTGGCGGCGGCGCGAAACCTGGGCGCCGCGCACGCCCGTGGTGAAATCCTGGTGTTCGTGGACTCCGACGTGGCCGCCTACCCCGACGCCGTCGAGGTCGCCGTGGGCATGCTCGCCGCCGATCCGCGGCTGGGGGCGGTGTGCAGCATCCATGACCCCGAGCCGCTGGTCCGTCACAGCCTCGTCGAGGAATACCGCGCTCTGCAGTACTACTACTGGACGGCGAGCTCCGAGGGGCCCATCTCGTTCCTGTTCTCGGCGCTGATGGCGATGCCCCGCCGCGTGTTCGACGAGATCGGGCCGTTCAACACCCGGCTGCGCGAGACCGAGGAGGTCGACTACGGCCACCGCCTCACCCAGCGATACGGGATGGTGCTCACGTCGGCGATCCGCTCGCGGCACGACCACGACCACGAGTTGCCCGGCCTGCTGCGCAAGCTGTACCGGCGTGGCCGTGCCCGGGTGCCGCTGTACGCGCGGCGGCGGCGGTTCGCCCGCGGGTTCGAGACCTCCAACAGGGCCGGCGGCAGCCTCGCCGCGCTGGCGGCGCTGGCCGCGATACCGGTGGCGGTGCCGCTCGGGGCGGCCGGCGCCGCGCTCCCGGCCCTCGCCCTGGCCGTGTCGGTCGCGGCCGACCTCGGCATGTACCGCTTCGTGCTGCGCAGGCGCGGCCCGCTGTTCCTGCTCTACTTCGGCGCCGTGCACTTCCTGGTGAACGTGACCATCGCGGCCGGCGTGGCGGCCGGGGCCGCGCGCTGGCTGTGCTCGGCGAGGTTCCGCCGGCTCTACGACCCCGACCTGCCCATGCGCTCCTCGGCCCTCGGGGAGGCCATGTGACGGCGCTCGCCGCGCTCGCACCGCCGCGCCCCGAAGCAGATCGACACAGGACGGGGCGCGGCGCATGACCGACGGCACGCGGGTCGCGACGCGACCCGGCGGATCCCTGGGCACGCCGAGGGCCCGCCGGAGAATCCCGGTGGTGATGCCGGCGGCGGCGGCCTGGCTGATGTTCGCCGGGCTGCACCGCGCGCTGTCGGGCCGGGTCTGGTGGTGGCAGGTCCCCGAGCTCGTCCCCCCGCTGGCGTTCGCGGCCGTTCCCGTCGTGCTGCTCGCGGCGGTCGCGGTGGCGCGCCGCGCGCGCCGTACGGCCGTCGCGATGGCTCTGGTGTCACTGGTGCTGGGCGGGGGCGCCGGTGGGCTCAACCTCGCCTCGCTGTGGCACCGCGCAACTCCGGCTCCGCCGGACGCGATCAGCGTGTTCTCCTGGAACACCTGGTATTGGGACCAGCCGGCGGTGGGCGGACAGCCGATGCCCCCGCCCACCGGCACGCCCCGGCGGGACGTCGACGGTTTCTACCGCTATCTGCGGGCCCAGCACGCCGACGTGCTCCTGCTGCAGGAGTACGTCTACTTCGGCGCCGACTCCCGGCCGATCCGGGTGAACGACCTCGACAGGCTGCGCCGCGAGTTCCCCGGCTACCACGTCGCCACCGTGGGCGAGCTGGTGACGCTGTCGCGCTTCCCGATCGTCGCGCAGCGCGGCCTCGACCTGCGCCCGTGGCTGGAGGACGGCCGGGACACGCCCGTGCCGCCCGGCTCCGGCTGGCCCGGCTTCCACACGGTGAAGACGCTGCGCACGGACCTGCGCGTCGGCGGCAGGACCGTCTCGTTCTACAACACGCACATCAACACGCCCGTCGACTCGTCGCCGCCGGGCCTGGACCCCCGCCGCCTCAACCGCACCCAGCACGAGGCGCGCAAGGCCAACCTCCGCGCGCTCGCGGCCGACGTCCGGGCGAACCCGCTGCCGGCCTTCCTGGCCGGGGACTTCAACGCCTCCCCGGCCATGGGCATCCTGCGCCTGCTGCCGCAGCGGCTGACCGACGCCGCCCCCGCGATCGACTCGCTCTACCCCGCCACCTGGGACGACCGGTGGCCCCTGTGGCGGATCGACTGGGCGTTCACCACCCCGGAGGTCGCCGTACACGAGTATCGGCTGGTCCCCTCGCAGGGCCAGTCCGACCACAGCGGCCAGCGTCTGGTCATCTCACTGACTCGGTGACCTGGGCCAGCAGCAGGTCGCGCGGCTGAGCCCGCAGGCCCGTCCGCACGAGCGGTTCCGCGTCGCCGCGCAGCATCCGCAGGTGCAGCGCGCGCAGCTCGGGCCCCGGCTCGACGCCCAGGCGGTCGGCGAGATACCCGCGAAGACGGGCGTACAGGGCCACCGCCTCCGCGGTGCGGCCGAGGGCCCACAGGCCGCGCATCAGCATGTTCGCGAGGGGCTCCGCGAGCGGGTAGTGCGGCACCAGCGGGGTGAGCTCGGCGACCACCATGTCGGGGCGGCCCTGGCGCAGGTGCGCCTGGGCCCAGGTGGCGAGGGCGCCGACGAACTGCTGCTCGATGCTGTACCGCATGCGGGCGGCCCAGTCGCCCGGAACGCCGGTCAGCGGCGCGCCGCGCCACAGCTCCATGGCCTCGGCCAGCAGCGCGGCCCGTACGGCGTCGTCACGGGCGTTCTGCGCCTGCCTGGTCAGCCGGCGGAACCGATGGGCGTCCACCCGCTCGGGGTCGACCTCGAGCGCGTACCCGCCGCCGCGGCGCTCGATGGCGACCCCGGTCCCGGTCAGCGCCTGCCGCAGCCGGGCTATGTGGGCGTACACCGAGTCGGTCGCCCGGTCCGGCGGGTCGTCCCAGACCCGCTCGATCATCGTACGGAGCGACACGGGGCGGTCGGCGTCGACCGCCAGGGCGGCCAGCACCGCGTGCCGCTGGGGTGGTCCCAGGGGGACGCGGCGGCCGTCCAGGGTCACCTCGACCGGTCCCAACAAGCGGACGTCCATCGGCTTCCTTCCATGTCGCTCTCACAACGAGAGGGCGGCCGCCAGGGACGGGTGGTGGACGAGCACGAGCGTCACACCCAGGGTCGTGGCCCACACCATCGAGTTCGCGACCATGACGCGGTCGCGCAGCAGGATGCGGACCGGGTCACCGCCCTCCTTGTCCATCAGCTGGATCTGCAGATATCGGAAGAGCGCGAACAGCGCGAACGGCGTGGACAGCATCATCGCCGTCTGACCGTGCTGGGGTCCGAACGGGCCCTCGTCACGCAGGTACATCAGGCCGGAGACGAGGGCGAGCACGGAGGCGATCTGGAGCAGCCAGTTGGTCAGCTCCATCGAGTAGCCGCGCAGCGCGGGCCGGTGTACGGATCCGCCGTGCAGCAGCTCCTGGCGGCGCTTGCCGAGCAGCAGCAGCAGGGACATCGAGAACACCGTGATCAGCAGCCAGGCGGGCGCCCGGCCTCCGGTCACCTCGAACCCCTGCACGACGCGCAGGACGAAGCCGGCCGCCACCGTCCCCACGTCGATGAGCGGCAGGTGCTTGAGGAAGCGGCTGTAGGCGACGTTGAGCAGGAGATACACCAGCACCGGCCAGTACGACGCCGGGGCCTGGGCGACGATCACGGCGAGCAGCGCCAGCAGGACGGCGCAGCAGGCGCCCGCGGTCAGCACACCCACCCGGCCGGCCGCGATGGGGCGGTGGCGCTTGACGGGATGGTGCCGGTCGCGGTGCCGGTCGGCGATGTCGTTGCCGATGTAGACGGCGGCCGAGGCGACCATGAAGGCCACCGTGGCCGAGACGACGCCCGCCACCTCGGCCAGGCCGTAGGAGGGTGCGCCGATGAGCGCCACGGGGACGAGGAGGATCGCCTTGGCCGCGTGGGACGGGCGGATCAGGCCGGCGAGGTCCGCGACCAGGCGGGTCCGGGTCCGCACGACCCGGTCCTGCGCCTGTTGCGGACGCTCCGGGCTGTCTGGAAGGTCTGCCGATTCGACGACGCGCATGCTCTCCCCGTCAGCTCAGAAGAAGACTTTCGCCAGCGCCAGCGCGCCCTGCCGCCACGCGTCGCGGCTCGTCTGGCCCGCGCCGCGCGCCGACCCGGCCGCGCGCTGTTCCCGCCACCACGCGTACGTACGGAGGATGGCGTCCCGGTTGGACAGCCGCGGACGGAAACCGAGCCGTTCACGGGCCTTGTCGATGCTGACGTAGGAGTCGGCGAGCAGCTTGCGCACCAGCCGTCCGTACACCGGGGACAGCCGGGTGCGTTCCAGCAGCCGGAGCCCGGCCAGGGCCGGGCCGGCGGGCACCGAGACGACCCGCCTGCCGTGGCCGGCCGCGTCGAGCACCGCCTGGAAGTCCTCGCGCAGCGTGCCGAACTCGGCGGCCGCCAGGTTGTAGGTGTCGTTGGCGACGTCGGCCGGCGCGTCGAGGACGCCGACGATGGCGTCCACCAGGTCCTCGACGGCGAACATCTGCACGCGCTTGTCGCCCCTGCCGAGGACGGGGAAGTTGCGCCCCTCCTCGGCCCATTCGAAGAGCATCGCGAACAGGCCCATCCGGCCGGGGCCGAGGAAGGTCTTGGGGCGCAGGATGGGCAGGCACATCCCCCCGGCGCGGTACTTCTCGGCCAGTTCCTCCGCCTCGGCCTTCGCCCTCGTGTAGGGGTCGACGGGCTCGCGCGGGTGATCCTCGGGCGTGGGCACGAGCGTCGGCAGCCCGTACACGGCCGTGGAGGAGATGTGGACCATCCGCTCCACGCCGGCCAGGCGCGCCGCCTCCAGGACGGTGTGGGTGCCCCCGACGATCAGGTCGTGGATCTGCTCGGCGGGGTAGCTCGGCAGCGCGCCGGCGCAGTGGACGACCACGTCCGCCCCGGTCATCGCCCCGCGCAACAGCCCCAGGTCGCGTACGTCGCCGCACCGGTGCCGCGCCGCGAGCAGCGGGTCGGCCTGCGGGCGCAGGTCCACCCCGAGCACGTCGTGTCCATCCATGACGAGCCGGCGGGCCAGGTTGCCGCCGAGCATTCCGGCGCTGCCGGTGACTACGACCCGCTGGACCACCGCGACCCCACCTTCTCTCGTACGAACCGGCTGAGCAGCCGCGGCAGGCCCTTGGACAGCGTCTTGTCGAGGCTCTCCAGGAAGAATTCGACCTCTTCGGGTTCGATGACGAGGGTCGGCGCGACGACGAGGGGATTGTCGGCGTTCGGGCTGTAGTAGGAGACGATCCCGTGCTCGCGGTAGAGGTCCGCGATCACCGAGAGAGTGATCAACTTGGTGCGGAACCGCGGATCGTGGGAGAAGCCGGGCGCGAGCTTGCCGGCCAGGTCGAGCACCCTGGGGCCGCCGCCGAGGAACACCCCCCACAGCGCGCCCACGCCGCTCACGCGGCCGACCACGTCGGGATGGCGCTTGGCGATGTTCTCCAGGCCGGGTCCCAGGACACGCTCGATCTGCCGCGCCCTGGCGGGGTAGTCCTCCTCGATGGCGATGTTGATCGCCTCGATGGCGGTGACGGTCTCCTCGCCGAACCCGTAGTAGGTCGTGCTGTGCAGGATGACGTCGGAGAGGCGGTCGTACGCCTTGCGGAAGATCGGCTCACGCGCGGTGTATCCGGAGATCGACGCCTTCCCGCCGCCGAGCGACTTGGAGTACACGAGGATGTCGGGCAGCAGGTCGGGGTAGCGCATGAAGTAGAAGAGGCTGCCCGTCTTGCCCCATCCCGTGTAGACCTCATCGAAGATGAGCATGATGTCGTTCGCGTCGCAGAGCCGTCGCAACTCGTACAGGTCCGCCTCGGACCAGCAGCGCATGCTCGACGCGCTGTACGGCTCGGCCATGATCGCGTAGACGTCGCACTTCCCGTCCGGGGTTCGGGCGTTCTCGATCAGCTCGCGGACGGCCGCGACGTCGCCGTAGGGGTACACGGCGATGCCCGGAAGGCCGGGGAAGCGGAAGGAGTTCTCGGCCGAGCCCGTCAGGCTCCCCGCGCCGAGGGTCTTGCCGTGGAAGCTGATGTCGGAGCGCAGGATCGTGTTGCGCCGCCCCTCGTGGTACTTGTACGCCAACTTGACGGCGCCCTCGTTGGCCTCCGCGCCCGAGTTCGGGAAGTAGGAGATGTTCAGGTCGCCCGGCAGCACTTCGGCCATGTTGTGGCTCAGCGCGGCCACGTACGGCGAGAAGAACGCCTTGTGCACCTCCATGCGCCGCCGCTCGGCGAACCGGCGCCGCGCCTCCAGGATGCGGGGGTGGTTGTGGCCGTGGTTGAGCACCCCGACCCCGCCGGTGACGTCGAGGACCTTTCGCCCGTCGCGGGTCCAGATCCAGGCGCCCTCCGCGCGCTCGACGAGTTCCCGGCCGAAGCCGAAGGAGGTCATGAGATTGACCTGACTGCGGCTGACGTACTTCTTGTACAGGTCCTGGACCTGTTTCACGGTGAGGTTCTCACACGCGTCGAGGCCGATCAGTTCAGACACGTTACGCCCATCCCCTTACGTGCTAGGAAATTGCACGTGGTCAATGGTGGTGAAAGCGACCACACCCCGCCCCATACGAACGCGTGTAGGTCGGCGTTGAGGAGCGGGACGACGGAAAGAAAAAGCGGCCGGAATCGGCCGCCGCGAATTATCGGTCGGATCTCAGGGTTCCCGCGGAGGATTTCCCGTGGGCCGGGTGACTCACCGGTCTCAGCCGCTCGCGGTCGCCGCGGGCCGGCGGGCCGGACGACGACCAGATGCTGCGCAGCAACCGCCGCACGGCCTGCGCCTGGTCCTCCTCGGTCTCCTCCTCCCGGGCCCGCTCGCGCGCGAACAGGCGGAGCAGGTCGTGCATGCCGTACCAGTCCTGGTCACACGCCTCGAGAAGGTGCGCGTCGGCGAGGCGGTCCAGCAGGTCGGCGGTGCGCGGCTCCGTGCGGTCGGCCAGGGCCGCGGCGGCCGCGACGCTGACGGCAGAGCCGCCGGCCAGGCTGAGCAGCCGGAACATGCGGGAGGACTCGGGATCGAGCCTCCGGTAGCTCGTCATGAAGCACGGCCGCACGGCCCGGTCGTCGGTCTGGAGTTCGGACAGGCGGTGGTCCTCCACCGCGAGCCGGTCCGCCAGGGCGCGCAGCGACAGGCCCGGCCGGGCGATCAGCCGGGCGGCGGCGATCCGGACCGCCAGCGGCAGCCCTCCGCACAGCCGCACGATGGCGCGCGCCGCCCGCGGGTCGGCGGCGACGCGTTCCGGCCCGATCAGGCGCCCGAGCAGCATGCAGGTCTCGTCCTCGGTCATGACGCCGAGGGGAAAATGCGACACGGCGTCCAACGAGGTGAGCGTCCTGCGGGCCGTGATCAGCACCCGGCAGGTGGGACTCGCCGGCAACAGCGGGCGAACCTGCGCGGCGTCGCAGGCGTTGTCGAGCAGGAGCAGCAGGTGCCTGCCGCCGGTCAGCGAACGGAACCGCGCCGCCACCTCGTCCACGTCGGGCCGGACGGCCCTGTCGTCGCCGAGGGAGCGCAGCAGGCGGGCCAGCACGTCGGCGGGGTTCAGCGGTGCGACGTCCGGTGTGCAGCCGTGCAGGTCCACGTAGAGCTGCCCGTCCGGGAAGTGGTCCGCGACCTGGTGGGCGACGTGTACGGCCAGCGCGGACTTGCCCGCTCCCGCCGCGCCCGTGATCGCCGAGACCGCGACCGCGCCCGGGCCGGCCGAGGTCAGCGCCGCCCGCAGGCGGGCGATCTCGGCGGTCCTGCCGGTGAAGGCCCGGCAGTCGATGGGCAGCTCGGCCGGGGCGGGGGATCTGAGGGCGGCGCTCGCCTCGGGCGGCGCCAGGGCGGGGTCGTCCGCGAGGATGCGCTGGTGCATGCGCCGCAGGTCCGGGCCGGGGTCGATGCCGAGCTCGGCGGCGAGCACCCCCCGCGCGCGCTGGTACGCCGCCAGCGCGTCCGCCCGGCGTCCGGAGCGGTACAGGGCCAGCATGAGGTGCGCCCGGAGGCGCTCGTTCAACGGGTCCCTGCTGGTGAGGGTCTCCAGATCGGCGAGCATCTCGCCGTGCCGGCCGAGCGCGAGCCGGGCCTCCAGCGAGGCGTCCACGACGACGGCCCTCAGCCGCTCCAGGCGCGCCGCCTCGCCGCGCAGCGGTGCGGGCAGGGGCAACCCCTCCAGGACGGACTCGCCGCGCCACAGGCCGAGGGCCCGGGTCAGCCGTTCGAGCGCGGTGTCGTGCCGCCCCTCGGACAGCGCGCGCAGGCCCTGCTCGGCAAGGTCCTCGAACAACGTCACGTCGATCTCGCCGGGCGTGACCCGCAGCACGTACCCGTTACAGCCCGCCTCGATGCGGGACGGGGTGCCGAGCACCCTGCGCAGCGCGGAGATGTAGGTGTACAGGTTCGACTCGGCGGCGGCGGGAGCCCGTTCGCCCCACAGCCAGTCGAGCATCCGTTTGCTCGGGATTGCCCTGCCGGCGTTGAGCAGCAGGGCGGCGAGCAGAACCCGCTGTTTGCGCCGCCCGAGCGGGATCGGCGTCCCGTGGGAGGTACGGACTTCGATCGGTCCGAGGATCTTGAAATCCATGTGATCACCCTGCAGTGCCCGACGTTCACCGACAGGAACCGTACAAATGCCGATAAAGGCTGATTTGTTGGGAACTATGATCGAGAGAATCGGCCTGCGGGCGGTACTCACGTAAAAGGAATAATGCTATTACGTCGTACGAATTCCGGGCCCGCCGGAATTGTGTGAGCAGTATGTGGGCATGTGGTGTTACGGGCTTTCCTTATTCATATCGGCGCGGGGATCGGCCCGCATTCTAGGGGTCGACTGCGGTGCCGGCGCCGGGAAAGAGCCGGCGTTTAATTCGACTCGGGCCGGGTGGAGCAATGCGGGCCGGGTTCCTGGCAATGACACGGCCTCCGGTGCGGCGGATCGCGCCGCACCGGAGGCCGGGGAGATGTCAGGGGTGAGATCGATCCGGATCGTCGGGTCGTCCGCCACGCCGGCAGGGGCCGGCGTGGCGGGCCGTGGACCAGGTGACGTGCCGGGTCGGCTCGCCCGTCAGGGCCTGGTTATCGGTTCCAGGTCCACTTCTGGTTGTTGCCGCCGTGGCAGGAGTAGAGCTGGAGCTGGGTGCCGTTGCCGGTGCCGGCGCCGACGGCGTCGAGGCACAGCCCGGACTGGACGCCCTGGATGCTGCCGTCGGAGTTGACGCGCCACTTCTGGTTGTCGCCGCCCCAGCAGGAGTAGATCTGGATCTTGGCGCCGTTGCCGGTGCCGGCCGCGTCGAGGCACTTGTTGCCGTACACGCGGATCTCACCGGCAGAGGTGGAGCTCCAGGTCTGGTTGGTCTGGCCGTTGCAGTCCCAGATCTGCAGGGCGGTGCCGTCCGAGGTGCTCGCGTTCGGCACGTCCAGGCATCGCCCGGAGGCGACACCGCGGATCGGTCCGCTGCCGTTGCCGCCACCGGGAGTGGGCGAGGTGCCCGGGCTGGGCGACGTGCCGGGGCTGGGCGAGGTGGGGGGGTTCGGCGAGGCGGCGTTGAGGGCGTTCAGCACCGAGGTGTACGCGGCCTTCTTGTTGCCGTTGCCGTCGAACAGCAGCGGGCTGGTGTTCGCGCCGAGCCAGGAGTCGCTGTCACGCACGCCCCACACGGTGATGCCGACGCAGCGGGACACGGCCAGACAGTCGTTGACGACGCTGGCGTAGGTCGAGGCCGACCCGCCCTGGATGTCCAGCTCGGTGATGGCCACGTCCACGCCGAGGGCGGCGAACTGGGAGATGGTGGTGCGGTAGTTGCTGTTGTACGGGCTCTGGCTGTTGAAGTGCGACTGCAGGCCGACGCAGTCGATCGGCACGCCGCGCTGCTTGAAGTCCTTGACCATGTTGTAGACGCCCTGCGTCTTGGCCCAGGTCCAGTTGTCGATGTTGTAGTCGTTGTAGCAGAGCTTGGCGGACGGGTCGGCGGCGCGCGCGGTGCGGAAGGCGACCTCGATCCAGTCGTTGCCGGTGCGCTGGAGGTTGGAGTCGCGGCGGCCGCCGTTGTTGTCGTCGTAGGCCTCGTTGACCACGTCCCAGTAGGGGATCTTGCCCTTGTAGTGGTTCAGGACGCCGTTGATGTGGTTGATCATCGCCTGGCGCAGCGAATTGCCGGACATGTTCCGCATCCAGTCGGGCTGCTGGGAGTGCCAGGCCAGGGTGTGGCCGCGCATCTTCTTGCCGTTCTGGGTCGCCCAGTTGTAGATGCGGTCGGCGTTGGTGAAGTTGAACTGGTTCTGGTTCGGCTCGGTCGCGTCGATCTTCATCTCGTTCTCGGCCGTGATCATGTCGAACTCACGGTTCGCGATGCCGGTGTAGGTCCCGTCACCGAGTTTGCCCGAGGCGATGGCGGTGCCGAAGTAGCGGCCGCTCTGCTGGGCCGCCGCGGCCAGCGTGCTGGCCGCCGCGTCGGCGGGAACCGACACTGTCACCAGTGCCGAGGCCGCGCCGAGCACGCCGATCGCGCCGGCGACCAGGGCCCGGCGCCAGTTGTTGACGGAACGCGGGCTTCCAGACGGGGGTAAGGCGTTTGCGCCCATGCCTGAGCCTCCATGGCTGAACGAACGAATAGGGGGACACACGGGGGATCCCGTGGAATCGACGCCGCGCTCCGTCGTCGGGAACGCACACCACGAGGGCGTCGTAAGCGCGGGCCCCCTGCAGTGCACCACCACCGGGCAGGGGGACCGCCTTGGGGACTCAGTGTGGGAATCGCGCCGAAATGTGTCAAGACTATTTAGAAAAGTTTCGGCATCTTCGTCTCACGAGGAGGTCTCGTACATGTCCAGAGCACGAAATCTTTTCGAGGGCGTCGTTGTTGCGGGCCCGTGACAAGGGCTGGGCCGGTGTCGGCCGAGGTCGTGAACGATGAAACTTTCAACTTGATGCGACGAGCGTCCGGCGACGGTGATCTCGATGCCCAGATGGGCGCATCGCACCCATGTGGGCCGGCCCGGCGGGCGGCGGGCCACTTGACAGCGCATCCCGGCCTCGGATTTGCTCCGGCCACCACCACCTCCACCCATCCGAGGGAGAGGCGACTGTGAACGACATGTGAAATGTGAACGTTAACAATCATTGAACGTAGGACTGCGGCGACCGGAGGCCGCGTGACCCGGACAGGCACCATGTCCTCGGTCCGCTGCCGATGCCGGCGCGAGTCCGCCGGGCCGTGCCACCAACCGGCCCGCTCTACCGGTCTTCGCCGCCGTGGGCTGCGCGGCAGGGTTCGCGCTCCCGGGCATCCGGCCGCTGAGGGTGTGCGCTGACCGCCGGTCATCGTGCCGCGTGGGATCGCATCGTGCGACGGGCCGCAGAGGAGATGGGGCCGGTCGACGTGGAGGAGTTCCCGTCCGGTCTCACGCTCCGCCCGCAGGGGCCGCACGCCTTCCAGCTCGACTACGACGGGGAGTCCGCCCAGGTCTTCATCCCGTATCACTACGCCGCCGAGGAGGCGGTCGCCGTACTGACCAAGGCGTACCGGCTCGCGCGCGTGGTCGAGGAGGAGACCGGGCTGGAAGGTTACGACCCCCAGACCGATCGGCCGACCGCCGAGAACGATCTGGTGAGCGCCGTCACCGAGTTCACGGGCATCGTCCGGTGGATAGCGGAGACCCTGCACTGAGCCCACACCTCAGCGGTCACAAGCGGGCGAGATCCGTTGTCCACCGCGGGCAGCCGTGACACGTGCCGATCGGCCCCGCCTGTGAGGGCGGGGCCGACAGCGTTGGGGGAACGTCGCCTTACTTCATGTTGGCGACGACGAACGGTGCGTGGCCGTGCAGGTAGTTGTTCCACCCCCCGGTGACCGGCGCGCCGGGGGAGAGGATGTTGGTGGAGTCGGTGCCGACGTCGAGCTTCCAGGCGGCCCAGGAGATGCCGTTCGCCTTCATCCAGTTGATCCAGGTCTGCGCCTCGTCGAGGCAGACCCTGCCGTCGAGGCCGCCGTCCGCGTTGCTCGCGCCCCACTCGGTGACGAACAGCGGCAGTCCCGCCCTGATCGCCGCGTCGCCCTTGGCGCGCAGGGAGGCGCCGTGCGTGCACGAGTAGAAGTGCAGCGTGTACATCAGGTTGGTGCCGGAGACCGGGCTGGTCGCCGCGGTGTCCACGTCCTGCGACCAGGTCGGGGTGCCCAGCACGATGATGTTGTCCGGGTCGGCGGCGCGGATCGCGGACACGACCGCCTGGTGGTACGGCTTCAGCACGCCGGTCCAGCTGAGCTGCAGCGGCTCGTTCCAGTCCTCCCAGATGACGTTGGGCAGGTGACCGTAGCGCTTGGCCAGGTCGGAGAAGAACGCCACCGCCTGCGCCTGCTCCTTGTGGGCCTCATGCGCGTGGAAGTCCACGATCACGTACACCCCGGCGGCGACGGCGTTGTTGATGATCGTTTCCACCTGCGAGCGGGCCTTGTTCGGGTCGCTCAGGTAGGCGCCGGCCGGCTCCACGCCCATCGCGGCCCGGAACACCTGCAGGTTCCAGTTGTCCCGCATCCACTTCAGCGCGGACAGGTTCTCGGCGTACGGCGCGGTCTCCCAGTTGAGCCACATGCTGCTCACGCCGCGAAGCTGGACCTTCGCGTTGTTCTTGTCGCACATGGTGGTGCCGCAGACGTGCAGCTGGCCGTGCCGTTCGACGGGAGTGCCGGTGCCCGGCGTGACGCTGGGGCTCGGCGAGGGCGAGGGCGAGGGCGAGCGCGTGGGAGAGGACGAAGGAGAGGGAGACGGGCTGGCGGACGTGACGCCGCCGGTGCAGGTCACGCCGTTCAGGGCGAAGCTGGACGGGACCGGGTTGGAGCCGTTCCAGCTGCCGTTGAACCCGAATTCCGTGCTGCCTCCGGTGGGGAGGCCGCCGTTGTAGGAGAGGTTGGTCACCGTGACCTGGGAGCCGGACTGGGTGTGGGTGCCGTTCCACAGCTGGGTGATGGTCTGCCCGGCGGGGAACGACCAGGTCAGCTTCCAGCCGTTGATCGGGTCACCGAGGTTGCGGACGCTGACGCTCGCGCCGAAGCCGCCTTGCCACTGGTTGGTGACCGTGTAGCTGACCTGGCACCCGGCCGCGGCGGCCGACGCGGCGTGCGTGCCGGCCACACCGGTACCGGCCGCCACCAGCGCGGCGACGGCGGCGGCCGACAGGCTCAACCGGCGGCGCAAAGAGCTGACTTGTCGCATAGATGTTTTCCACTTTCCGAGATGTGACGTTTCCTCGGGGCGACGAATACGCCCTGGTGGAACACCAGTTGAGGACCGGCGCCGGCGCGGAGCGGTGTCCTGGCGCTGACGTTTCGCGACGCCGATGTCCGCGGATGGTGCTCTGCCGCGGTGAGCCAATCCCGGCGAGGAGGGGCGAGTCAACGAGGTGAGGGTTTGCCCTGTTCTCGCCTCGCCGCGTGGAATGCCGTTCGAACAGGCGCTTCGCGGAAGCATGGGGAAGACCGGCCGTCACAACGGCGATGAATGTTTCAGCCCTCCTGCTTCCCGCAAGGACGGGCGGATACGGCGATCAGGGGGCCGGTGCCGGGATCCGTTCGTCTTCCTTGTTACGGGTCATCCAGAGGTAGACCAGCGCGCCGGCGAACAGCGCGATCGAGGTCCACTGGTTGATCCGCAGCCCCAGGAGCGTCACCGCGTGATCCACTCCGCCCACCGGGTCGACCCGCAGCCCTTCGATCCAGAAACGCCCGAACGTGTAGCCGGCGACGTAGAGGGCGAACAGGCGGCCGTGGCGCAGCGTGAACCGCCTGCCGGCCAGGATCAGTCCGAAACCGAGAGCCGCGTCCCACAGCGACTCGTACAGGAACGTCGGGTGGTAGAGCACGCCCGGCTCGCCGCCGTGCGCCTGGTCGATCTCCAGGCCCCACGGCAGCGTCGTCGGCCCGCCGTACAGCTCCTGGTTGAACCAGTTGCCCCACCGGGCGATGGCCTGCCCGAACGCGAGGCCGGGCGCGATCGCGTCGGCCACGGCGCCCAGAGGCAGCCCCCGGCGGCGGCAGGCCAGCCACACACCCACGCCTCCCAGGGCGACCGCGCCCCAGATGCTGAGCCCGCCTTCCCAGATGAACAGCGCCCGGTACGGCTCCTTGATCGCGCGCGGGCCGAAGTAGGTCTGCCAGTCGGTGATGACGTGGTAGAGACGGGCGCCGATCAGGCCGAAAATCACTCCGGGAACCGCGATGTCGCTGATCGCGCTCTTCTCGCCGCCGCGGGCGCGCCAGCGGCGTTCGCTGAGCCAGGTGCCGAAGACGATCGCGACGACGAAGCACAATGCGTAGGCCCGGATCGGGATGAATCCGAGATACCAGACCCCTTCGGAAGGGCTGGGTATCGAGGCAAGGGGCATGCCGGTGAGGCTAGTCAACGCGAGGCCGGCAGGGCGCCTTCGTGACCTGACCGCAAAAAATCAGGTTTCAGAGAATTCGGAGAAAACCGCGAGTTGCGGCCCTTGGTCCTCGAAATCCCGACTGCGAGCTTCACGGCGCTGAGCGAGGCGTCGTACCGGGCGGCGAACCGGTTGTTCGACGGCAACGGAGCGCCCGGCGGCGCGTGCGTGGCGGATTGCGCCGCCACGCACGCCGGTTATCGGATTCCGATGACGACCTTTCCGAACTGGTTGGTCGATTCGTAGTAGCGGAGCGCCGCGCCGGCTTCCTCGAACGGGAACACCCGGTCGATGACGGGCCGAAGCCGGTGCGCGGCGATGATCTCGTTCAGCCGGGTGAACTGCGCGTAGCTGCCGACGGCCAACGCCCGGACCGTCCCGGCGACACCGAACAACAGGCGAGGGTCGAGGGGAGGCCAATTACCGGAAACGGACCCCACGAAGGCGACGTGCCCGTTGATGGCAAGCGACTTCAGCGACTGTTCCAGGGTTCCGGCGGTGTCGACTACCCGGTCGACGCCGCGACCGCCGGTGATGTCGCGGACCGCGGTGTGCCAGTCGGGAACGGCACGGTAGTTGACGACCTCGTCGGCGCCCAGCTCACGAAGGCGCTGCTCCTTGTCCGCCTGGCCGGTCGTGGCGATCACCTTCGCGCCGAGCAGCTTGCCCAGTTGTACCGCGAACAGCGATACGCCGCCCGATCCGGTGGTCAGCACCGTGTGCCCTGGCCGGATCCCAGGACCGTCCCCGGTCAGCGAGTTCCACGCCGTGACCGCGGCACACGGCAACGTCGCTGCCTCGGCGTAGGAAAGGTGCTCGGGGATGGGGACGAGGGCCTGCTCCGGCATGACGGCGAGTTCGGTGAGCATGCCGTCGAGGGAGCCTCCCAGTTGTGGCAGGGATGACGGCTGCAGGGGGCCGTCCAGCCACTGTGGGAACACCGTGGCCGTGACCCGGTCGCCCGGACGCACCCGCTGGACACCCGGTCCCACGGCGACGACCTGCCCGGCACCGTCGGAAACAGGGATGACGTCCGGCTTCACCGGCAGCACGTACTGCCCGCGCAGCACCAGCAGATCGCGGAAGCTGAGCGAGACGGCGTGGACCATGACCGCCACCTCGCCGACGCCCGGCGTGCGCGGTTGGCGGGTCCGCAGCGACAGCCCATCGATGCCGTCGCCGCTGTTGACGTGGTAGCTCCGGACGGACGATGGCAGTGCCGCCGTCATCGCGGTCATCCCTCGATGAACTGGTAGTCGCTGACGATGCGACCGCCCGCGCCGAGCATGAGGATCTCCAGCCCGATACCGGTCACATCGCCACCGGCACGAGCCACCATCTCCCAGTGGAACTTGACCACGTCGTGGAGCTGTTCGGCATCGCCGCAGGGCCGGAAAACGAAGGTGCCCGGGGCGACGAATTCTTCGTAGGCTCGCGTCACCCGCACCTCCAGTGCGTCATGGCCGCGCGCCTCCAGGACGAGACGATCGAACCCCAGCCCTTCAGCTGCCTGGCGCATCTCCTGAGGGGGCTGCAGGACGTGGACCGCGTCGGGGGACCACAGTGCGCGGATGGCGGCGCGGCGACGTTCCGGGTCGGGTTCACTCCACACGGCGACGTAGCGGTCTGTGAGGTCCTTCAGGTCGATGTCGGCCATGGTGATCCTTTGGTCGTGGATAGTCGTTTGCGACCACGACTGTGCTGCGCCCGGCGAGCCGCCACAATTCCCCGCAGGGAATCGCCTGCCGGCACTGAACCCGGTACACAGGAGGAATGATCAGCGAATCGGCGAGCGGCGGACTCGCGGGCGCGTTGCGCACGTGGCGCACCCGCCGACGCGTCAGCCAACTCGAACTGGCGGTGCGCGCCGGCACCACGCAACGGCACGTCAGCTTCATCGAGAGCGGACGCTCGACCCCTGGCCGGTCGATGATCATACGGCTGGCCGAGTCGCTGGAGGTGCCGATCCGCGAACGCAACGAACTGCTCCTCGCCGCGGGATTCGCGCCCGCGTACCCACATACCGACCTGGACGACCCCCAGTTGGCGCCAGTCCGGACCGCCCTTGATCGCGTCCTCCACGGCCACCTGCCGTACCCGGCTGTGATCGTCGACCGGCACGGCGACCTCATCTCGGCCAACGCCGGGTTCCACGTGATCACTCGCGACGTCGACCCGGACCTGCTCGCCCCACCGGTGAGCGTCCCCAAGGTCCTGCTGCATCCACGAGGTCTCGCGCCGCGCATCGTCAACCTCGACGAGTGGGCATGGCACATCATCCACCGCGTCCAAGCCGAGAGCCTGCGTAACCCGAGCGACCGGCTCCGCCGCCTCGCCGCGGAACTTGTCGACCTGGCGCCACCGCGTCCACGGCACCTGCCGCCACATCACCTCGGCTTCGCGGTGCCGCTGCAACTCCGCACGAGCGACCCGGACAGCCGGGAACTCCGGCTCATCACCACACTCACCCACTTCGGTACCGCCACCGACGTCACCATCGCCGAACTGCGACTGGAAGCATTCCTACCGGCCGACGAAGCGACCGGCGCCGCACTGGCCGAGCTTGTCACGTGGTGAACACCATCCGCTGACGCCGCTGGGCGGGCGTCGGAGATCCGAGTGCGGGACCCGTCTGGCTCTGCCGAGAAGTGGACTTCCTGCTGCGTGCTTTAGCCCAGTGCGATGTCGGCGGCGCTCAGGTGCGACCTGCCGTATCGGTCAGAGGCGGATGTGGGCGGTGATCGGCAGGTGGTCGCTGCCCGTTCTCGGCAGCGGGTGGATCTCGGTCACCGTCATCGCGCGGGTCAGGATCTGGTCGATACGTGCCAGCGGGGCGCGGGCCGGCCAACTGAAGGCGAAATCGCGGGGTGGGGCTGCCATCAGCGAGAGGACCGGGCGCAGCCCGCGGTCGTCGACGGTGCTGTTGAGGTCGCCCAGCAGAAGGATGCGGTCGAGCGGTTCGGCGGCCAGCACCGCGCCGAGCCGGTGGGCGCTTTCGTCGCGGCGTACGGCGTCGAATCCCCCTGCACCGATGCGTACCGAGGGCAGGTGGGCGACGTAGACGGCGAGGTCGCCGTGCGGGGTGCGGGCGACGGCGCGCAGCCCGCGGTTCCAGTCCGGGCCGACGTCGTGCGGGCGGATGTCCACCGTGGCCGTCTCGGTGAGAGGGAAGCGGGACCAGAGGCCGACGGTGCCGTGCACCGTCCGATACGGGTACTCGGCGTGCAGCGCGGCCTCCCAGGCCGGCAGGGCTGCCGGCAGGAGTTCCTCCAGGCCGATCACATCCGGCCGGGCCGCGATCAGCGTGCGCGCCGTCCCGGCCGGGTCGGTGTTTTCGTCACTGACGTTGTGCTGCACGGCGACCAGGTGATGTGGCTGTTCTCCTCGGGGTAGTAGGTGTGCGCCGAACTGGGCGAACCAGGCGGCGACCGGCAGCAGCGCGGCCAGCGCACCCGCCGCGGAGCGCCGCCACCAGGCCAGGCCGAGCAGCGCGGGAACGGCCAGCGCGAGCCACGGCAGGAACGTCTCGACCAGGCTGCCGAGATTACCGATCCCGTTCGGCATCAACTGAGGGAAGGCCAGGACGGCGGCGGTCAGCACCGCGACGGTGACCAGGGCGACACGGAAGATCGGCACGCGGCGATCTTCGCAGGCCCGCTCGTGACCACCAATCCGATCTGCTCCGCAAGATCCCGATGCTCCAGGCGAAGCTCGCTGAGCTGCCCGAAGAGCTCCAGCGCGAGCTGTTCACAGCCTTCCGCCTGGAGATCCGCTATGACGTCCGCCTTGGGGTGGCGTTGATCCGAATCACTCTGGACTACGAAACGATCGAAGGAGTCGCGGAGATGGCAGAGGAACTTCCCGGAAACGAAAACAGGCACCTGCCGGAGGCAGGCGCCTGTGCCGAAGATTTGGTGAGTGCCCCCGGCAGGATTCGAACCTGCGGCACCCGCTTTAGGAGAGCGGTGCTCTATCCCCTGAGCTACGGAGGCATGATGTGCATCAGTAAGCCTAGCGAAAGGTTGGGCCCGCTCGCGCCTCCACCGGGGGTGTCGTTTCGAGTTCCCCGGTCACCGGCAGGCTGACCTGCGGTAAAGGCATGGCAAGTCCCCGTACGGCGGCGTGGGTGGGGCGGTTACCGTCGCTGGCCGTGACCGTAACGCGACGTGGAGCCGCGCGCGGGCTGCGATCGGCGGTGCTCGTCGTGGCGCTGATCGCGCCGGCGATCCTGGCCTCGGGCATGCTCATGGCCGACTTCACCGGCTACGGGGAGCGGGCGCGCAGCGATTCCGCATCGGACGCGGCCGTACGGGCGGAACCGGCCGGGACGGCGCGTGAGGGGCGTGCCGGAGCGCCCGCCGCGACCGCGGGAGACCGGGTGCCCGCCGGGATGCCCGGCGCGCGGCCGACCGTGCCGCCCGCTGGGGACGCCCCGGAAGCCCGGAGGATCGCCGTGGTTCCGATGGCGGGGGCGGTGCGGGAGCCCCTGCTGGATCCGACTCCGGTGCCCGAGCCGACTGGTCCAGCGCGTCTCTACGGGGGGATCGTACGGATCCTTCCGATCGTCCGGCCCGTGCGTGAGGTCGTCCCCAGGGATGCCCCGGTGGTGCGGCGTCCGGCGGAGGCGAAGCCGGAACCTCGCGAGGAGACGACCTTCAGGTGCGCGCCCGAGTGGCGGGACACATGGTTGTGGGAGCTCTGCCGGGAACAAGAGGCTCACCCGGAAGGCGGGCGATGAGCTGGAAACGCGCAAATGCGACGTGACCGGTCGATAGCGCTTATGCGAACCGGGGCTCGGGCACACAGGGCGCTGTAGTAACGTGCGTCCCTGACCCAGGTCACGAGTTCGCAAAACGGGGGAGTCGATCGTGTCATCTCCTCGATCAGCCAGGCTGATCGCGGTCGCCACGGTGATGACTTCGCTGGCCGTCTCCGCGCCGTACGACACGGCCACGGCCGCCTCGGCAGACGCCACGGTCACCGCGAGAGATTCGACGACCGCGACCGCCTGGACCGGTGAGCTCGGCAAGGAGCCCACCTCGCTGACCGAGCTGCGGCGAGAGGCCCAGAAGGCGTACAAGTCCATCGAGGACGCGAACAGGGCGCTGGTGGCGCGCCAGAAGAAGTTCGGCGCCGTGGAGAAGGAGCTGGTGGCCAAGCTCGAAAGCCTCCAGCAGGCCACGGCGGAGCTCAACAAGATGCGTAAACCGCTGTCCGACCTGGCGTCGTCGCTGTATCAGGACCCGTCCGTCGACGGGCTCAGCCCGTTCTTCAGGGTGGGAAACGGCACGGACACGCTCCGGAGGATCGCCGACCTCGATCACCTGGTCGCCGGGCGGAACAACGTGCTCGGCGACGCGATCAAATTGCTGGAGCGGCAGCAGCAGCTCGCCCAGGAGGCCCAGGAGCTCCGGGCGGCGAGCCTTCTGCAGGAGGCGCAGCTGAGCGCCCAGGTGACCGCTCTGCGCAAGCGCTCGTCCACTCTGGTCCGATCGCTGACCAGAGCGCTGATCAAGCTCGGCGTGAAGATCGGCGACGGGACACAGGGGGCGGGGGGATGCGACCCCACCAGGATCACCCAGGCGGAGCAGTACCCGAACGGCCTGCTGCCCAAGAACATCCTGTGCCCCCTGCCGCAGGATGGGGAGACGCTGCGGGCGGACGCGGCGATCGCCTTCGCCGATCTCAACATCGCCTACAAGAAGCGGTTCGGCACCTCGATCTGCATCTCCGACAGCTACCGCAGCCTCAGCGAGCAGCAGTCGGTCTACTACCGGCGGCCCGGTTTCGCGGCCACTCCCGGTAAGAGCAACCACGGGCTGGGGCTCGCCGTCGACCTGTGCGGCGGAGTGCAGAACTTCCGTTCGGCGCAGTTCAACTGGCTGGAGGCCAACGGCAAGCGGTTCGGCTGGTTCCACCCCGCCTGGGCTTACAGCAGCCCCTTCGAGCCCTGGCACTGGGAGTACGACCCCAAGCTCGGCTCACTCCTGTGACGAGCACGCGCTGACGGCCGGGTCTCAGCGCGGGTGGATGGTGACGAAGAGCCTGCCCTGCGCCTGGGCCTGGGCGAGTTGCGCGGCCTGGCCGGGGGTCGTGGCGAGCACGAGCAGCGCCCCGCCGTCCGTACGGCCGGGCGGTCGTGCGATCACCCGCGCCTCCTGGGCGATGACCCGGGCCTGGAAGGGCCCGTCCTCGAAGGCCGCGAGGACGTCGATCACGTCACCCGGGGACAGCAGCCGGGCGGCGTCGGGATCGGCGATCCGTATCGGCGTCGCGACCACCTGTCCGGCGGGCGCCTGCCCGGCAAGGGCCTGGCGGAACAGGCCGGGGCCGAGCAGGCGCGCGTCGGTGAGCGGCTCACCCCGGCGCAGCGCACCGGCGACCACGCGGCCCGTCACCGGGGTGCCGGGCACGTACGCCCCGGCGGGCACCGCGTCGGGCGGCAGCCGTACGACCATGACGTCGGAGGGGGCCAGCCGGCCTCCGGGGAGGTCCCGGGCGGCGGCGAGGACCTCCACCCCGTCAGGGGTCCGGACGGCCAGCAGCACGCAGGCCACCGCCAGACCGGCGAGGACGGCGGCGATCGGACGGCGACGCCGCACCGCCAGGCGCCTCACGTCGCGCATGGCCGCACCGCCCCGAAACGGGCTCCGGCTGTTCCACGAGCGGCCTCACACCGTCGGCCGGGCGCGATCAGGAGGAGCCGATGGGCGGAGGGCCGCCGCCGACGGGTCGTGGCACGCATCGGTGGTCTCAGGGAAGCTCGATCGGCAGTTTGACGCCGTCGAGCGCGCTGCCGCAGGGGCAGGCGCGCTCCTCCGGCAGGGCCTCGACGACCTGGCCGACCAGAGCGCGCATCCGCTCGACGTTGGCGGCGAAGAAGGCCAGGACCTCTTCGTGGGTGACCCCCTCACCGGCCTCCACGCCGGCGTCGTGGTCGGTCACGAGGGCGAGCGTCGTGTAGCAGAGGGCGAGCTCACGGGCGAGGACGGCCTCGGGGTGCCCGGTCATGCCGATGATCGACCACCCCGCGCTCGCGAACCACTTCGACTCGGCCCGGGTGGAGAAGCGGGGCCCCTGGACCACGACCAGGGTGCCGCCGTCGACCGTGCCCCAGTCCGTCTCGCGCGCCGTCGCGACGGCGGCGGCCCTGCCCACGGGGCAGTACGGGTCGGAGAACGACACGTGGACGGCCCCGCTGTCGTAGTAGGTCTGCTCGCGGCCCTGGGTGCGGTCCACGAGCTGGTCGGGGATCACGAGGGCGCCCGGGCCGATCTCCGGGCGCAGGGACCCGACCGCGCTGGGCGCGAGCACCTGGCGGACGCCGAGGGACCGCAGAGCCCACATGTTCGCCCGATAGGGGATGTGGTGGGGAGGAAAAGTGTGGCCGCGGCCGTGCCGGGGGACGAACGCGACGGTCCGCTCGCCGATGCGGCCCACGGTGATCGAGTCACTCGGCGGGCCGTACGGCGTCGTCACGTCGATCTCTTCGGCGTCCTCCAGCAGCGAGTAGAACCCCGAACCGCCGATGACCCCGATGTCTGCGCGATTGACCATGGGCCGACACTAGCGAACGCCGCCGCCCACCCGGCGCGTCCCACCGACCCCTGTGGATAACCTCAGGCGGCGGCGGTGGAGCCGGACGACGACGTGCTGGACGAGGAGGTGCTCGACGAGCTCGACGAGCTCGTGGAGGCCGCGGCGGCCTCCTTCTTGCCCGAGTCGCCGGACGACTTCGTGGAGGAGGACGGCGTGGTGGCGGCCGGAGTCGACGACGTGCTCGACGAACGGCTGTCGGTCCGGTAGAAGCCGGAGCCCTTGAACACGATGCCAACGGCGGAGAAGACCTTGCGCAGCTTGCCCTGGCAGGCCGGGCACTCCGTGAGCGGGTCGTCAGAGAACTTCTGGACGGCCTCCAGCTGCTCACCGCAAGCGGTACAGGCGTACTGGTAGGTAGGCACTCGCTCCTCCTGAGACTGGCACTCGACCGGGTCGATTGCTAATCGTACGCAACCAACAAGCGCAAACGCCACTCCAGCCATGTTTATTGCCCCGGGGCGTCCCTTTCGCTCAAGGCCCGTTGGACAGCCCCGTTCAGTTGCCGCGTTCGCCGTACCAACCGGCGAGCTTGCCGCGGCGGCTCACGGCGCGCAGGCGGCGTTCGACCGTCTCCCGCTGGGCGGCCGTGGTGACCACGAGAAGCTGGTCGCCCGCCAGCAGCCGGGTCGTCTGCGTGGGCACGAACGACTGCCCCTTCCGTACGACGAGCGTGACCATGGTGTTCGCGGGCAGCCGGAGCTCGAAGATCTCCACGCCGTGCATGAGCGAGCCGGACGGGATGCGGACCTGCAGCAGGTCGGCGTTCAACTCCTCCAGCGGCGCGGCCTCCACGTCGAGGTCGCGGGCCTCGCCCTCCGCCGCCAGGCCGAGCACCCGGGCGAGGTACGGCAGCGTGGGCCCCTGCAGGATCGTGAACACGATGACGATGATGAAGACGTCGTTGAACAGGCCCTTCGCTCCCGGCAGGCCGGCGGCCCAGGGGATCGCGGCCAGCACGATGGGCACCGCGCCGCGCAGCCCCGCCCACGACAGGAACACCTGCTCGCGCCACGTCAGCGAACCGAGGCGCAGGAGCCGCGCGATCGCCGCGGACACCAGCACGGACGCCGGCCGGGCGAGCAGGACCAGCAGCAGGCCCGACACCAGGGCCGGGACGAGCACGCCCGGCAGTTCGCGCGGATCCGCGAGCATGCCGAGCATGACGAACAGCCCGATCTGGGCGAGCCAGGCGGCGCCCTCCGCGAAGCCGCGCGTGGCGGCGCGGTGGGGGAGCTTGGCGTTGCCCAGGATCAGCGTCGTCAGGTAGACCGCGAGGAACCCGCTGCCGTGCAGCAGGGTCGCCCCGCTGTAGGTGACGAACGCGAGCGCCAGCACCGCGATCGGGTAGAGGCCGGAGGCGGGCAGGGCGACCCGGCGCAGCGCGTACACCCCCGCCGGGCCCACGGCGAGACCGACGGCCGCGCCGATGACCAGTTCGACGGTGGTGTCCAGCAGGACGTGCGGCAGCGAGAGGGTGAGCGACGAGCCCGCGCTCAGCATGATCACGAGGATGACGGTCGGGGCGTCGTTGAAGCCCGACTCGGCCTCCAGGATCCCGGCGAGCCGGGGCGGCAGCGGCAGCCGTCTCAGCACGGAGAACACGGCCGCCGCGTCGGTCGACGCCAGGAACGCGCCGAGCAGCAGCGCCATCCGCCACTCCATGCCGAGCAGGACCGCGACGCTCGCCGCGAGCACGACGACGCTGACCGCGATCCCGGCCGTGGCGAGCACGAGCGCTGTCGGCACGGCGGCGCGTACGTGGTTCCAGTTGGTGGTGAGACCACCCTCGGCGAGGATCACGGCGAGCGCGACCATGCCGAGTTGCTGGGCCGTCTGGGCGTTGTCGAAGTTGATGCCGACGATGCCGCCCTCACCGAGCAGCAGTCCGAGGCCGAGATAGAGGAGCAGCGTGGGAAGGCCGGTGCGATGCGCGATCCGTACGGACGCGATGGCCGCGATGACGACGACGGCGGACAGGAGCAGCCAGACGTTCAGACCCACCCGCTCCCTTCGCCGTCCGTCACGTCAATCTTGTCACATTTGTACCAAACGGGCGATTCCACTCGGGAGGGCGGCGAAGCGTACGCGCTGGTCATGCGGCTCGGCCGGAACCCCTTCCATCAACTCGCCCTCGTGCAGGAGCGCCACCGTCGGCACGTTCGGCCCGACGCGGGCGAGCGCGCGGTCGTAGAACCCGCCGCCGCGGCCGAGCCGTACGCCGGTGACCCGGTCCACCGCCAGGGCCGGCGCAATGACCAGCGCGGCGGTGCGGATCGCGTCGACGCCGCGCCGGACGTCCACGGGCTCCATGATCCCGTTGGGGCCGGGCGCCAGCGAGTCGGGGCCGTCGTACACCGCCCAGTCGAGGTCGCCGTCCGGGCGCTGGACCGGCAGGATCACCGTGGCGCCGTGCTTCCACAGGGCCAGGATCAGCCCCTGTGTGGACGGCTCGGTGCCGGTCGACCAGTAGCAGGCCACCAGGCCCGCCATCTGCACCCACGGCTGGTCGAGGAGTAACTCCCGGATGGACGCCGACGACTCGCGCAGCGTCCTGGCATCGAGTTCCGATCGGCCGCGAAGGATACGCCGACGCAGGTTCATCTTGTCCAAAGACCGCTCCGTTAGTGTCTACTCATGGCTGACTTCGATCCCGTGACCAAAGCCGTCGTGCCCGCCGCGGGTCTCGGCACCCGCTTCCTTCCCGCGACGAAGGCGACCCCCAAGGAGATGTTGCCCATCGTCGACAAGCCGGCCATCCAGTACGTGGTGGAGGAGGCCGTCTCCGCCGGACTGCTGGACGTCCTCATGGTGACCGGCCGCAACAAGCGCTCGATCGAGGACCACTTCGACGTAGCGTACGAGCTTGAGGACGCTCTTCGCGCCAAGGGCGACGAAGAGCGGCTCAACCAGGTGAAGGAGCCCGTCGACCTCGCCACCATGCACTACGTGCGGCAGGGGGAGCCCAAGGGCCTCGGCCACGCCGTCCTGTGCGCCAAGCAGCACGTCGGCCACGAGCCGTTCGCCTGCCTGCTCGGCGACGACCTCATCGACCCGCGTGACCCGCTGCTCAGGCGCATGATCGAGGTGCGCGCGACCTACGGCGGCAGCGTCGTCGCGCTGATGGAGGTGCCGCGCGAGCACGTCTCCCTGTACGGCGCCGCCGCCATCGAGCCGACCGACGAGGACGACGTCGTCCGCGTCACCGACCTCGTGGAGAAGCCCCCGGCCGACGAGGCGCCCTCGAACTGGGCCATCATCGGCCGCTACGTGATCGACCCGGCCGTGTTCGGTGTGCTGGAGCGGACCCCGCCCGGGCGCGGCGGCGAGATCCAGCTCACCGACGCCCTGCGTACGCTGGCCTCGACGGGCCCGGAGGAGGGCGGTCCGGTGCACGGCGTGCTGTTCCGCGGCCGTCGCTACGACACCGGCAACAAGCTGGAGTATCTGCAGACCGTGGTGCAGTTCGCCGCGAACCGGGACGACCTCGCCCCCGAGTTCATGCCGTGGCTGCGGGAGTTCCTCGACAAGTCCGGACAGTGAGCCGATGAAGCCCGTCGACCGCCATCTCGCCGACATCCTCGCGGCGGTGCGTCCGCTCGCGCCGCTCGAGGTCGAGATCGACGCCGCCCTCGGTGCCGTGCTGGCCGAGGACGTCGCCTCGCCCGTCCCGTTGCCGCCGTTCGACAACTCGGCGATGGACGGCTACGCCGTACGGGCCGAGGACGTGGCCGCCGCGCCCGTCACGCTGCCCGTGATCGGGGACGTGGCGGCCGGCGACGGCGGGCTGAACGCCCTCGGCCCCGGCCTGGTCACCCGCATCATGACCGGCGCGCCCATGCCCGCGGGCGCCGACGCCGTCGTCCCGGTGGAGTGGACCGACGGCGGCACCGCCCGCGTACGGATCGACAGGCCGGCCCCGCTCGGCAACGCGATCCGGCGGGCGGGCGAGGACGTCCTGGCGGGCGACGTGGTGCTCCGCGAGGGAACCAGGATCGGGCCCGCCCAGATCGGCATCCTCGCCGGGGTCGGCCGCCGCCGGGTGCGGGTGCGGCCCCGGCCGAGGGTCGTCGTGCTGTCCACGGGTGCCGAGCTCGCCGAGCCCGGCACCCCGCTGGGCGCCGGGCGGATCTGGGAGTCCAACAGCTTCATGCTGGCCGCGGCCGTGCGCGAGGCGGGGGCGGAGGGGTTCCGGGCCGGTTCGGTGACCGACGACCCCAAGGAGTTCCTGGACACCCTGGACGCCCAGCTCCTGCGGGCCGACGCCGTGATCACCAGCGGCGGCGTCTCGATGGGGGCATACGAGCCGGTCAAGGAGGCACTGTCGCCGCTGGGCACGGTCACCTTCGAGAAGGTCGCCATGCAGCCGGGCATGCCGCAGGGCTTCGGCGTCGTGGGGCCGGACCGGGTGCCGATCTTCACGCTGCCGGGCAACCCGGTCTCGTCGTTCGTCTCGTTCGTCCTCTTCGTGAAGCCGGCCCTGCGGGTGATGCAGGGCCTCCCGGCCGGGCCGCCCGCGACCGTACGCGCGACCGTCACCGCGCCGCTGCGCTCTCCCGCCGGGAAGCGGTCGTACCTGCGGGCCATGCTGACCGGCGAGAGCGTCGCGCCGGTGACCAGGCAGGGCTCGCACCAGCTCGCGGCGCTGGCCGGGGCGAACGCGCTGATCGTGGTGCCCGAGGACGTGACCTCGCTGCCCGAGGGCACCGAGGTGGAGGTGATACCCCTGTGAATGACGGCACTGCGAAGCTGACTCACGTGGACGAGTCGGGCGCCGCCCGGATGGTGGACGTCTCCGAGAAGGACGTGAGCGCGCGTACCTCCGTCGCGACGGGCCGGGTGCTGCTGTCGCCCGAGGCGGTGGCCGTGCTGCGCGCGGGGGACGTGCCGAAGGGCGACGCGCTCGGCGTGGCGCGGATCGCCGGGATCATGGGCGCCAAGCGCACCCCCGATCTCGTGCCGCTGTGCCATCCGATCGCCCTGACCGGGGTGAAGGTCGACCTGGCCGTCGTGGACGAGGGGGTGGAGATCACCGCCCGGGTCCGTACGGCCGACAGGACGGGCGTCGAGATGGAGGCGCTCACGGCCGTCACCGTCGCGGCGCTCGCTCTGGTGGACATGGTGAAGGCGGTCGATCCGGCGGCGGTGATCACCGACGTCCGGGTGGAGGAGAAGACGGGCGGCAAGAAGGGCCACTGGACCCGTTCCGGACAGGAGTAAGGCGTGCGCGCGTTGGTGGTGACCGTCTCCAACAGGGCGTCGGCGGGCGTCTACGAGGACCGCTCCGGGCCGCTGCTGGCCTCCCTCCTGACGGAGGCGGGCTGCGACCGGGTGGACGGGCCCCAGGTGGTCCCCGACGGGGACGCCGTCGAGGCCGCGCTGCGCGAGGGCGTCGCCGCGGGCTACGACGTGATCGTCACCACGGGCGGGACCGGGGTGACGCCTCTCGACCTCACTCCGGAGATGACCGCCCGGGTGCTGGACCGGGAGATCCCGGGCATCGCCGAGGCCGTACGCCAGGTCAACAGGGAGAAGGTGCCGACGTCGATCCTGTCCCGCGGTCTCGCCGGGCAGGCGGGCAGGACGCTGGTGGTCAACCTGCCCGGCTCCTCCGGCGGCGTACGGGACGGCATGGCCGTGCTGACCCCGATCCTGGCTCATGTCGTCGACCAGATGCACGGCGGCGACCATGCGCGCTGAGGACGCGAGGCGTCCCGCGTGGCGCGTTGACCGTGTTCCGGTGGATGATTGACGAATGGATCGACTTCGCGGCTGGCCGGCGTCCATGGCCGAGGGGCCCGTCGGGCTGCGGCCGCTGCGCCTGCGTGACGTCCGTGACTGGCGCGACACCCGGCTGCGCAACGCCGAATGGCTGCGTCCCTGGGAACCGAGCAACCCCGAGACCCCGCTGTTCCGCACCGGCCTCGGGCCGTACGTCTCGATGGTCGGCACGCTGCGCCGCGAGGCCCGCCAGGGGATGGCCATGCCCTGGGTCGTCACGTACGAGGGACGGTTCGCCGGGCAGCTCACCGTGGGGGCGATCGTGTGGGGGTCGGCCCGCTCGGCACAGGTGGGCTACTGGGTCGACGGCGCGCTGGCGGGGCGGGGCATCATTCCGACCGCGCTCGCCATGGCCGTCGACCACTGCTTCTTCACGACCGGTTTACACCGTCTGGAGGCCAACATCCGGCCGGAGAACCACGCCAGCCGCAGGGTCGTGGAGAAGCTCGGGTTCCGCGAGGAGGGCATCCGCCGGCGTCAACTGCACATCGACGGCGCGTGGCGCGATCACATCTGTTACGCGCTGACCGTCGAGGACGTGCCGCGCGGACTGCTCGTCCAGTGGCGCCGAACGATGAACTCCGCCGCCCGCCGCAGCGAGTCCAGCCCCGGCTAGGCGGATTCGCCCCGGCACTCCTGGGCGGGCGCCGCTGCAATCGAAGAGCAAACCGATCACCAGCGTGCGCTGTGATGCTGCCTGACGAAAGGTGAAACCGCCTCACGGGAGACGTCCGCATGCACGCAGGCTCCGTCCATCGCACCCGGGTGGCCCGTCCTCGCGATGACGGGTCTGGCCTGTGAGGATCACGCGCTCGCACGGGATCGAATTACATGAAGAGCTTTGACGATCTCGCGACACACCGGACCGAATGCTCGTCATTCAGTGACACGCAGTCCTACGGTGCGTGACGTGAACACCTCTCCGCCGACACAGGTCCACGGACGTGTTCACCATGCCCTTCGTCCGGGGGTGTGGGGGTGGGCGCATGGGTAGCGCCGTCCTCTACCTCGCCATCGTCGTCATGTGGCTCAGCGTCCTGCTGCCCATGTGGCTGCGTAGGGACCGGCACATCGACGACGACCTGTTCGAGGAGCAGGCGGAGGCGTCCACGCTGTCCGAGCCGCCCGCCGCCGACCCCGCCGTCTCCGCCGAGGACTTCTCGGAGGCCGGCTCCGACGACGCCGGCGGCGACGCCGACACGGTCGTCACACCGCCGGCCGTGGCCTCCGCAGAGGTCGCGCCGGGCGCCGAGATCGTCACCGCGGACCAGGCCGAGACCGTCACGGCGGAGCAGGTCGCGGCGGAGCGGCACGCGCGGGCCCGCCGCGTCGCCGCCCACCGCCGCGCCCGGATCCTCGCCCGGCGCCGGCGGCGGCTCCTGTGGAGCATCCTGCTCGTGCTGGCCTCCGTGGTCACCGCGGCCGTCCGCGTGATGCCCTGGTGGGCCGTCGCGCCCTCGGGCGTGCTCATCGTCGGCTACCTCGCCGTGCTGCGCGTGGCCGTACGCGTGGACAGGGAGCAGCGGGAGAAGGCCGCCCAGGCGCGGGCCGAGCACCTGCGCCGCCAGCGGGAACGCCGCCGCGCTCTGGCCGCGCTGGCCCGCGAGGCGGAGATCATCAAGTTCGAGGCGCGCAGGCGCGTCCAGGTCTTCGACCAGTACGCCGACGGACGCCGCGCGGCAGGAGACTGATTCGGTGGCGCGAACACCCCGCAGAGTTTGCTAATCTAGTCGAGGTCGTTGGGGCTATAGCGCAGTCCGGTAGCGCACTTCGTTCGCATCGAAGGGGTCTGGGGTTCAAATCCCCATAGCTCCACCACGACAGAGGCCGGTTCCGCCCAGCGGGACCGGCCTCTCTGCTTCTCCGCGCGACCGTCTGAGCGGCCACGCGTGTCCCACCCCGCCGTCGTGAGCGTACGAGGACGAGAGCCGGGGAACCCTTGGTGTTCCGCCGGACATACGGATGGGACCGTGGCGACCTGTCGGGTTCGGACGGCTACTTCTTTTCCGGCTCTTTCCGCCTCATGTGGTCCACTGGCCAGGAGGGGGGAGGATGCGCCTGCACGACCGCTTCTCCATCACGCGCCGGATCACCCTGTTCACCGGGGCGACGGCCATCCTGCTGTGCGCGCTGCTGGCCACGTCCGTCATGATGGGCTTTCATCGTTACGCCAGCGACACCGTCACCAGGGAGGTCGCGGCAGCGGGTGGCCGGGTGGCCGTCGAGCTCGAGCGGGGGCAACTGACCTACCCTCTCGTCGAATACAAGTCCCGCGATCTCCAGGTGGTCGACCCGTCCGGCCGCGTGGTCGCGTCGACCACGAAGATGCAGGGCAAGCCGAGAATGGCGCGCTTCGTTCCGCCGGACACCAGGAACAGCACCACCTGCGTCGTGTGCGGCGGCGACTTCCCGGCCGCCGAATGCAACATCGTCGTGGCGCAGTGGGCGCACCGCATGGGCGAGAGATGGATGGTCTACAGCGCCTCCCCGGTGGTGCCGCCCTGGGTCGATACCTGGCTGGCCGGGCTGGTGGGGGCGAGTGCGGCGGCGCTGGCCGCGGCCATCACCTATGTCGGCTTCCGGAACGTGCGGGCATCGCTCAGACCGGTGAACGCCATTCGCACGGAGCTGGACGAGATCAACGGAAACTGCCCCGGCCGCCGGGTGCCGGTGCCGCCCACAAATGACGAGATCCGGGCGATGGCCGACAGCGTCAACCGCACGCTGAGCCGGTTGGACGGCGCGCTGCAGCAGGTGCAGAGCGCGCTGCGGCACCAGCGTCAGTTCGTCTCCAACGCCTCCCACGATCTGCGCACCCCGATAGCCGCCATGCGTGCCGAGGTGGAGGACGGCCTTCTCGCGCCGGAGGAGACCAGCGTGCCCGAGCTGGGTTCGGTCCTCCTGCCCAGCCTCGACCGGCTGCAGGCGATCGTGCACGACCTGCTGACCCTCGATCGGCTGGATCACGGCGTGTGCGGCGAGCAGTGCAGGCTCGATCTGGCCGAGCTCGTGTCCGCGGAGCTGCGCAACCGCCGTCACCCGGCCAAGCGTGTCGAGTGCGCGCTCGAGCCGGGGGTCGTCGTGGTCGGCGACAGGGTGGGTCTCGCTCGGCTGCTGACCAACCTCCTCGACAACGCCGAACGGCACGCCAAGACGACGATCACCGTGTCCGTACGGCACGAACCCGGCGAGGATCACGGCGCGGCCGTGCTGGAAGTGGTCGACGACGGGCCGGGCATCGACCGGGACAAGCGCGAGTTGGTGTTCGACCGGTTCATCCGGCTGGACGCGGCGCGCAGCAGGGACGCGGGGGGCGCGGGGCTGGGTCTAGCGATAGCCAGGCAGATCGCGGAGACCCACGGAGGCAGCCTGGGAATCGAGGACAGCCCCGTCGGCGCCCGCTTCGTCCTGCGCCTCACGGCCGTTCCCGCCACGGCGGCGGCTCCGGCCGACGACAGCCTTCCCACAAATCCATTGACGGAGTGAGTACTCACTCCGTACTGTCGGAGGCATGACAGATTCCCCCACACGCCGGCGCGCGCCGGCGATGAGCACCGAGCAGCGCCGGGCGATGATCGTCGCCGCGGCGCTTCCGCTGGTCGCCGAGCACGGCGCCGCAGTCACCACCGGTCAGATCGCCCGGGCCGCCGGCATCGGCGAGGGCACCGTCTTCCGGGCCTTCGGCGACAAGGACGAACTGCTCGACGCGTGCCTGACCGAGGCGATGAACCCCGGCCACGTGCTGCGCGAGCTGGCCTCGATCTCCCTCGACGAACCGCTTCCCGATCGGCTGACACAGGCGGCCGAGGCACTGCGCGCCCACCTGGGACGCATGGGGACCGTGATCGGGGCCCTGCACGGTACCGGTCACCGCCGCGAGCGAGGCCGCGGCGATCGGGACGGTGCCCGCGAAGGCGACCGCGAAGGTGACCGGGAAGGTGACCAGCCGTCCCCGGGAAGCAGGGAGGCCTCGATGAAGGCGACCCGGGAGGCGATCGTCGAACTGATCGAACCCGACCGCTCGGCGCTGCGCCTGGAACCCGAGAAGATCGCCTCGGTCTTCCTGGGGATGCTCTTCACCCGTTCCCAGGGGCCGTCCCCGGAGGAACTCGTCGACATCCTCCTGCACGGCACCCTCAAGAGCCGGGAGAGCGCGGCATGACCGTCACGCTCAACCACACCATCGTCCCCGCCGTGGACAACCGCGAGGCGGCCCGGTTCTTCGCCTCGGTCATGGGTCTGCCGGAGCTCCCGCCCGCCGGACGGGACGGCCACTTCGCGCCCGTACGGGTGAACGACACGCTGACCCTGGACTTCATGACCGTGGCGGACCCCGTCGGCGTGCATCTGGCCTTCGACGTGGACCCGGTCACGTTCGACGGGATCCTGGCCCGCCTGCGGGAGGCCGGGGTGCCCTACGGCAACGATCCTGCCGAGCCCGACAACGGCCGGATCGACCATCCGCTGTGTCCGCGCGGGCTGTTCTTCGTCGACGCGGCGCGCAACCTCTACGAGGTCATGTCCCCGGCGTGACCGACCGGAGGCCGAAGACCCCGGCGGCGTTGTCGTGGCAGACGGCGCGCAGCCACCCGTCCCCGAGGTCCAGGTCGGCCAGGGCCGACAGCGCCTCGGCGTACGGGTAGGGGATGTTGGGGAAGTCGGTGCCGAGCAGGACGCGGTCCTGAAGATCCAGCAGGAGCGGCACGGCATCCCGGGGGAAGGGCGCGGTCTCCTCGGTGAAGCGGGTGAAGGCCATCGTCGTGTCCAGGCAGACCGACGGATGACGCAGGGCCAGCGCGAGGAACTCGGCGTACTCGGGAGTGCCCATGTGGGCGATCACGAGCCGCAGCCGGGGATACCGGGAGAGCAGGGCCGCGATCGGTTCCGGCCCGGTGTGGGGCCCGGGAACCGGGCCCGACCCGCAGTGCGTGACCACCGGGACGCCGTGGTCCTCCAGCAGCCCCCAGACCCCGTCGAGCAGCGGGTCGTTCGGGTCGTACGCGCCGACCTGGAGATGCGCCTTGAACACCCGGGCGCCCGCCTCGATCGCCCGCGCGACGTACCGCGAGGCGCCGGGCTCGGGGAAGAACGTCGCCGTGTGCAGGCAGCCGGGGACCCGGGCGGCGAAGCCGGCGGCCCAGTCGTTCAGCCACTCGGCCATGCCGGGCTTGTGGGGATAGAGCATGGAGGTGAACGCCCGCACGCCGAAGGCCCTGAGCCGTTCGACGCGGTCGTCCTCGGGCAGCCGGTACGTGATGGGCCAGGCCCGGCCGACCAGCGGCCCGGCGGAGTCGAAGTAGGCCCACACCTTGGTCAGGACGCGGTGCGGCATGAAATGGGTGTGCACGTCGACGAGGCCGGGCAGGCCCAGGCTCCGCCAGAACGCGTTCACGCTCCGGATGTCGTCTTCCTTGGCGATCGTCTCGTCCGGCATGACCTCACACGTTATCCGCCCCCGCGGCCAGGTAGCGCCCGGCGAGCGTACGCAGGTGGGCGCGCAGGCCGGGCGGGTCGAGCACGGTGAAGGGCACGTCGAGCGAGGTGAGGAAGGTCGTCAGGTTGTGCAGTGAGTCGCCGCCGGTCTCCAGCACGCAGGCGTCCGCCCCGTCGGCACGCAGCAGCCCGGCCGCGGCGGTGAGCCGCGCGCCCATGACGTCGACGGGGGCGTGCAGCCGTACGACGGCCCGGTGCCTCCAGGCGGCCGAGCCTGTCCCGCGTACGACGTGGGCGGCGGCGTCGCCCTCGGGCGGTTCGCGCGGGGTGAACCGGGGGCCGTTCGGGACGCGCGGCCGCACCCGGTCGGCGCGGAAGGTCCGCCAGTCGCGGCGGTCGACGTCCCAGGCCAGCAGATACCAGCGCCGCCCGGTGAAGACGAGCCGGTGCGGCTCGGCCGTGCGGCGCCCCTCGTGCCCCCGGTGGTCGAGGTAGTCGAAGCGCAGCGTCTCGTGGTCGCGGATGGCCGCGGCGATCGAGGTCAGCGTCTCCGGGTCCACCGTGGGACCGTGCCCCGGCACCGCGACCGTCGCGGCGCGCACGGCCTCGATCCGGTGGCGCAGCCGGGACGGCAGCATCCGCTGGAGCTTGGTGAGCGCGCGCAGCGAGGTCTCCTCGATGCCGGTCACGGTGCTGCCCGCGGCGGCCTGCAGGCTGACGACCACCGCGACGACCTCCTCGTCGTCGAGCAGCAGCGGGGGCAGGGAGGACCCCGCTCCCAGCCGGTATCCGCCGGCCGCGCCGGTGGTCGAGCGGATCTCGTACCCCAGGTGGCGCAGCCGTTCGACGTCGTTGCGCACGGTCCTCGTGGTCACGCCGAGCCGGTCCGCCAGATCGGCGCCCGACCAGCCGGGCCGGGTCTGGAGCAGCGCCAGCAGCCGAAGCAGCCGTACGGAGGTTTCCAGCATGCCGAGCAGTATCCCGTTCATTGAGGAACGGCACGTTCCTCAATGCCTTCTAACGTTCACGTCATCGACGAAGGGAGCAACCGATGTTGCGTGGACTGACGACCGTGAGTTTCTGGGCCGACGACGTCGAGGAGGCGACGAGGTGGTACGCGGAGGTGCTCGGCGTGGAGGCCTACTTCGAGCGCCGGGGGCCGGACGGGCGGCTCGCCTACGCCGAGTTCCGCCTCGGTGACCACCAGCACGAACTCGGTTTCATCGACCGGCGTTACGCGCCGCACCCGGCCACCGAACCGGCCGGGGCCGTCGTCTACTGGCACGTCGACGACGTGGCGGCGAGCCTCGGCAGACTGCTGTCGATGGGCGCGAAGCAGCACGAGGCGCCGACGGAGCGCGGCCCGGGCTTCGTGACCGCCTCGGTGACCGACCCGTTCGGCAACGTCCTGGGGATCATGTACAACGCCCACTACCTGGAGGTGCTCGGAGGCCGCGGATGAAAGTTGCAGAGCCGTGCGCGGCCTACCAGGCGCGTAGGGCCTGCCATGCCGGCGTCCGTTGACCGGCCGCCGTCCGGCGCAGACGATCACCGTCACCGGGGCTGTCGACCGAGACGAGGAGCGTCGACGATGAGATCGAAGACGGAGATGAGCGCCTGGATGACGGCGGTGCTCCTGGCGGCCGCCGCGCTCGTCGTACCGGCGGTGGTCGAGACCGAGTCGGGGGCCACGGCCTACGCCCTCACGACGGCGCCGCCGCCGCCCACGCCCATCCCGTGCGAGCCGAGCACGTCGCCGTCGGGCACGCCGCCGACCGCGCCGGGGACGCCGGAGATCGTCAACGTGTTCCTGAACACGGTCAGCCTGCGCTGGGCGCCTGCCACCGACGAGGACGGCATCGCCTGTTACCGCGTGCAGGAGACGCGGGGCGGCGTCACCTCCCTCAAAGCGACCTTCGGGCCCAACGCCACCGGTGGCTCCTTCGCCCTGGGCTGGCCGCCCAGCGGTGTCGCATACGAGGACCGCGTGCTGCACGTCGTGGCCGTGGACACAGAGGGGGCAGTCTCACCCGCGTCGGGATCCGTGACCGTGAGGATCTACAACGACATCATCGCCTCGCCGTCGGCGTCGCCGTCCTTCCCGCAGACGATCCACTGCCAGGTGGTGTACCGGCCCGTCACCTGGACGGGCGGGATGACCGCGACCATCGAGGTCACCAACACGAGCACGACGCCCGTAAGGGACTGGCGGCTCACGTTCCTCTTCACCGACCCCGGCCAGGCGGTGACCTCGGGATGGTCCGCCACCTGGTCCCAGACCGGTTCCGAGGTGACGGCGGCGGCCCCCTCCTGGGCTACCGACATCGGTCCCCATCAGACGGTGCACCTCGGCTTCAACGGCTCCTACTCCGGGGGCGACTCCAACCCCGTGCAGTGGCATCTCAACGGCGAGCCCTGCACCAGGAAGATCGTCACCAGCTGAGGCCCTCAACCGCGTCGGGGGCGTCCCCGTACAGCACGCGGGGGCCCGGCCGGTTCAGCCGAGGCCGGCGTACTGCCGGGGGCGCAGCGCCTGGGCGCGCAGCGCGGCCAGCGCGGCGCGGCGCCCGGCGGTCGTGAGCCCCCAGGTCTCCGCGCCCCCGGCACGCCGCACGGGTTCCCGTCCCGCCGCCCCGGGCTCCTGGGACGCGGCCTCGGGTGTGTGGGTCGCGGCCCCCAGGCCCAGGGCGTCGAGGCGGTGGCGGAGCCGGGCGAGCGGGCCGGTGAGGTCGGCGCCGCCGACCCGGCCGCCGTCCGTCGTGCGCCAGCCCTCGCCGTTGACCACCTCGGCGACCCGGTCGCGCAGCTCGTCGTCCCGCACCACGCCGCCGTCCACCAGGATCATCAGCGCCGACTCGCGGATGGAGACCTCGAAGTCGTGCTCTCCGGGGGCGGGGACGAGCAACGTGGTCGTGGCCGCCTCCCACAGGGCGGCGCGGTCGTCCAGCAGGTTCCTGCCCGTGGTGGTGAGCACCAGCCTCCGCCCGCTGCGCCGCAGCGCCCCGAGGTCGTCCACGGCGATCTGCCGTAGTTCGGTGAGGGCCGGTACGTCGTTCTCGCCGCGCACCGTCCGATCCGCCCAGCCGAACCGGCCGGCCGCCTCGACGGCCACGGCCCGCCCGACGTTGAGCCGCTCGGTGAGGCGGACCCCCGTGCGGGCCAGGCCGAGCAGCCAGCGCAGCGGTTCCAGGTGTGGCTCGTCCGGAGCCGCGATCGGCGCGTGCAGCCGCACCTCGAAGGGCTGGGCGAGCTCGCGGCGGGCGGTGCCGCGCCCGAGCACCCAGCGGTTCAGCCGCTCGCCGTGGACCCGGTGCAGCCAGCAGTCGCCGCCCAGCTCGGGACGGGGGGTGGTGAGCCAGCGGCGGGTCAGCTCCTCGCGGTCCACCGGGTCTCCGGCGACGATGGCCAGCTCCAGGGCGGCCGCGCAGGCGACGTGCGCCCCGAGCTCCTCCGGCCCCATGATCGAGCTCCACGACAGCTCGGCGATGTCCGGGGGGACCACGCCGGTGGCCTCCAGCTCCCGGTGGTAGGCCGCGGCCCCGGCCTCCTCGCCCTCCCTGGCGTACGTCAGCAGGATCCGGGCGGTGGCGGGGGAGTCGCACAGGGCGGCGTAGCGCTCCATGCCGGCGAGCCTCAGCAGCACGCCGAGGGCGCGCGCGATGGTCGCCTGGTCGCCCGGCACCTTGATCGGCAGCGTGTACCAGAGGAACTCGCACACGTCGAACTGGCTGATGGTCTCCAGCGCCTCGCCACCGGCGAGCCACTCGACCGCGACGCGGGCGGGCTCGGCGATGTCCGGATCGGAGCGCTCCAGCTGGGCGAGGAGCGCGGCGACGTCAGGTGCGGGCATGACCCGCAGTCTGCCGTATCGACCCCATCGTTGACGACGACCCGGTATCACTCGCGACCACCCCCTCTGAGCGCAACGCTATGCGCCCAACGATACGGGGGTCTCAGATCCACCGGTCGAACAGCATCCTCGCGTGCCAGGAGTCGTAGGGGATGACCTCGGCGGCGATGACGGGATAGAGCCAGCCGAAGTTGACCAGGGCCAGGAGCACGAACGCGCCGACCACGGCCGAGCCGACCACGCGCCGGTTGGGCCGGGCCGGGCTCTCTCTCCCGATGATCAGCCCGCAGACCAGCACGAGCGCCAAGATCATGAACGGCACCATCGGCATCGCGTAGAACATGAACATCGTCCGGTTGTCCGCGATGGCGAAGTAGAACCAGGGCAGCCACCCGGCGGCGTAGCCGAGCAGCACCGCGCCGGCGCGCCAGTCGCGGGTCGCGACGTACCAGGCGATCATGCCGATCAGCGCGATGGCGCCGGCGAACCAGATGATCGGCGTCCCGGTCCCGAGGACCGCCCAGGAGCAGGAGGCGGCGCCGCAGTTCTTCGGCGACTCGTAGAAGAACGCCACCGGGCGCAGCAGCAGCGGCCACTGCCAGGGCTCGGACTGGTACGGGTGGCTCGTCTCCAGGCCGGTGTGGAAGGTGAGCACCTGCTTCTGGTAGTCGAACCACGACCGGAACGAGTCGATGACGAAGAAGACCGGCCCGTTCGCGGTGGCCTGGTCCCAGTTGCGGCCGTACCCCTTGTCGGTGACGAACCATCCCGTGAACGAGACGATGTAGGTGACGACCGGGACGACCGCCATCCACGCCGCGGCGAGCGGCAGGTCGCGGCGGACGACCGTGCCGTACGGCCGGCCGGTCCCGACGGCCCGCCGGGCGCCCGCGTCCCACAGCAGCGACATGATCGCGAAAGCGGCGATGTAGAGGCCGCCGGTCCACTTGGTGGCCATGGCCGCGCCCAGGCACAGCCCGGCGGCCAGGCGCCAGGGCCGCAGGCCCAGCCGCGCCCCGCCGGCCGGCGATCCCGCCTCGTGCCAGTCGGCCAGGCGGCTGCGGAACCAGTCGCGGTCGGCCACCAGGCAGGCGAACCCGGCGAGCACCCAGAACATCAGGAAGATGTCCAGCAGCGCCGTACGGGACAGCACGAAGTGGAGGGCGTCGAGGGACAGCAGCAGGCCGGCCACGCAGCCGAGCAGCGTCGAGCGGGTCATCCTGCGGGCCGTGCGGGCGAGGATCAGGATGGACAGCGAGCCGAGCAGCGCGGCGGCGAAGCGCCAGCCGAAGGGGTTCGCGCCGAAGATCAGCTCGCCGAGGCCGATCAACCACTTGCCGACCGGCGGGTGCACCACGTAGGACGCGCACTCGCCCACCGTGCCGCACTGCTTGAAGATGTTCTCGTTGCCGGCGAGCAGGAGCTTGTCCGCGCCCTCCACGAACTGCCGCTCGACGCCGTACTTGATGGTCGCGAAGGCGTCCTTGGCGTAGTACGTCTCGTCGAAGACGACCGAGTGGGGCGTGCCCAGCCGGTAGAACCGCAGGAAGCCGCCGAACAGGGCGACCAGGATGGGGCCGAGCCAGCCCCACATGCCGCTGCCGGGCATGGGCGGCACCAGCCGGTCGCGCAGGGACACCGTGGGAGCCTCGTCCTGCGCTCCCTCTTCCGGCTGCTCGAACGCCTTGTGGGAATGGTCGGTCACGGTCACGCCGACAGATTACTGGTGTGTCCCCGTCATGGACACGACTCACGTGAGGATTGCGGCAACAGGCCTTTCGGCGATGAATGTTTCACACCGGTCATAGGGTGGACGGGTGCTCGTTCTCGCCGCGGCCCCGATCGGCCAGCCCAAAGACGCGTCCCCACGGCTGCGCGACCTGCTCGCCGCCGCCGACGTGATCGCGGCGGAGGACACCCGCAGGCTGCGGCGGCTCGCCGCCGACCTGGAGATCGTCATCGGGGGCCGCGTGGTGTCCTACTACGACGCCAACGAGAGCGCGCGGGCCGCCGAGTTGCTGGAGGCGCTGCGCGAGGGGCGGACCGTGGTCGTGATCACCGACGCCGGGATGCCGGGCGTCTCCGACCCCGGATACCGGCTCACCCGCCTCGCGGTCGAGGCCGGCCTGCCCGTGACGGCGCTGCCCGGCCCGTCGGCGGTGACGACCGCCCTCGCCGTCTCCGGCCTGCCGAGCGACCGGTTCTGCTTCGAGGGGTTCCCGCCGCGCAAGCCCGGGGAGCGGGCCAGGCGCCTGGCGGCGCTGGCGGCCGAGGAGCGCACGATGGTGTTCTTCGAGGCGCCGCACCGCCTGCACGCGACGCTGGAGGCGATGGCGGAGGCATTCGGGGCCCAGCGGCCCGCCGCCGTCTGCCGGGAGCTCACCAAGACGTACGAGGAGGTGCGGCGCGGGGGCCTCGGCGAGCTGGCCGATTGGGCGGCCGGCGAGGTCAGGGGCGAGATCACGCTGGTGGTGGCGGGACGGACCGCCGAGGAGGCCGCGCCGAGCATCGAGGAACTGGTCGAGGAGGTGGCCAGGCGTGAGGGCGCGGGCGTGCCGCGCAAGCAGGCCATCGCCGACGTGGCCAAGTCCGCCGGCGTCCCCAAACGCGACCTCTACAACGCCGTCCACGCCACCCCCTCGCCGTGACCTTGTAGTTCGTCCCGCCGATGTGGCCCGGGTCAGCGGCCACTCCTGCGGCCAACTACAAGATCACGCGCGGTGAGGGCGGCGGCGAGGCAGGCGAGCGGCGCCGCGGGCAGCAGATAGCGGTAGTCGAACTCGGCGGTCGCCGCCGGGGCCAGGATCAGGCCCGCCGCCCCCAGCCAGGGCAGCAGCGCGGGCCCGCCGAGGTCGCGCCAGCGGCGCGCCACGCCGTACAGGCCGGCCAGCAGCAGCAGGCCCAGCACGAGGCCCGGCAGCCGTACGACCGTCTGGTATCCGATCATGATGTCCGACCACGGCGAGACCACGTGCGTCGCGGCCGGGCCGTTCTCGTACGCCTCGGCGTCCTTGTCCGTGGTGCTGTGGTAGGAGCTCCACTTGGGCAGCTTGCGGGTGTACTCGTTGTCGAACTCGTACTGCAGGAAGGTCTTGGCGTCCGGGAACCGGGGGCGGCCCCACTGGAAGGCGCGGAAGAAGTCCTTGGCCACCGCGGCCAGGTAGTCACCCGGCTGGGACAGGATCGCCCTCTTCGCGAACGTGCTCGCGTTGGCGTTGATCTCCGGGGTGAACTTCATGCCCGAGCCGAAGACGTGGAGCTGGTTCTGGTCGTCCCACCACAGATACGCCTGCGCGGACAGGCCGCGGTCCTTGGGCGCGACGTTGATGCACAGCAGCGCCAGCTCCAGCTCGCGGCGCTCGTCGATGTTCATCTTGTGGCAGTCGGCGAACAGCGACGTCCTCATGTAGAGGATCACCCCGTCGCTGTTGGTCATCGCGAACTGGCCGTTCACCGCCTTGAACCAGCCCATGTACGCGAGCACGGGCAGCGCGCACGCGGTGACCATGGCGACGATCGGCTTCCAGCCCGCCCGTTTGATCACCAGGTACGCCACGACCAGGGCGAGGATGGGCAGGCCGATGCTCCGGGTCAGCGCCGTCAGCGCGAGCAGCAGCCCGACCACGGTGCCGCCGCGCCAGGTCAGCCGCTCCCGCCACAGCACGAGCGTCACCACGCCCACCACGAGCAGGATGAACATGGTGTCCGACATGATCAGCTGTTCGAGCTGGATCTGGTAGGCGTCGAACATCACGGGGGCGGCGGCGAGCGTCGCCCCCCAGCCTGGAATCCCAAATCTTCTGGTCAGCAGCGCATAGATAAGGAACGCCGTCGCCAGGCCCATGAGGTGCTGGGTAAACACCACCAGCGAGAAACTGTGGAACGGCTTGAGCAGCAGCAGCCAGAAGCTGTACCCGTCCGGGCGGATCGGGTGCGGACGCGGGCGCAGCGCCACCGACACGTAGTCGTAGGAGTCGTTGAACCACATGGCCGGGCCGAAGCCCAGCATCGTGACGATCCGCAGCACGAAGGCGACGCCGAGCGCGACCGCGAAGACCCGGTGCCGGCGCAGCAAGGCGACCGTACGGCCCCAGCCGCCGGCGGGGGAGGCGTCCACGGAGGGAGGATCAGCGATCGCGACCATTCAAAGTCGCGCGGAGGGCACGGCCCGCGTCGGCCGGCCGGTGTTTCCGCGCTTCCTCCCCTCGATTGTCGGCGCCTGCCACGGAAAACCCGCGGGCATGGGGCGAAGGAGAACTCCGCCGCCCGCGCCGAAATCCGGCGCGTGACCTGCGGGCATGCCGTACACATCGACGTGGCCGGCGCGATGGGAATTGTCCGGGCCGGGCTCGTCCTCTGCGTCGCCGCTCGGCCGGCGGCGCGGGAAGCCCGCCGCTCCAGCGGTGGGTGGAGTCACGGTTACAGAATGCCAGCCGTTTCGCGGACTTGACTCGGACGCTACTGGGAAGCGGGCATCATTGGTGTCCTGCCGTCATATGCGAGGAGTTGCGACGTGGAACTTACCGTTGTCATGCCATGCCTCAATGAGGCCGAGACCGTGGAGATCTGTGTTCGCAAGGCTCTCACGTGCATGCGCGAGAACGGGATCGACGGCGAGGTGGTCATCGCCGACAACGGAAGCACCGACGGCTCGCAACAACTGGCCCGCGATGCGGGCGCCCGGGTTGTCCACATTGACGAGAAGGGCTACGGCAACGCCCTGATCGGCGGAATCCGCGCCGCGCGCGGCAAGTACGTCATCATGGGCGACGCCGACGACTCCTATGACTTCACGAACCTGATGCCCTTCGTCGAGCAGCTCCGGGACGGCGCCGAGCTGGTCATGGGCAACCGGTTCCGCGGCGGCATCGCTCCGGGGGCCATGCCCCCGCTGCACCGCTACCTGGGCAACCCGGTCCTGTCGTTCGTCGGCCGGCTGTTCTTCCCCAGCGCGATCGGCGACTTCCACTGCGGCCTGCGGGGCTTCCGCCGCGACTCCATCCTGCGGCTGGGGCTGCAGACCGGCGGCATGGAGTTCGCCTCCGAGATGGTCGTGAAGGCGACCCTGCAGGGGCTCGACGTCCGCGAGGTGCCGACCACCCTGTCGCCCGACGGCCGCTCCCGCCCGCCGCACCTGCGCTCCTGGCGGGACGGCTGGCGCCACCTGCGCTTCCTCCTGCTGTACAGCCCGCGCTGGCTGTTCTTCATTCCGGGCCTGGTGCTCATGAGCCTCGGCCTCGTCGTCGGGGCCGCGCTGACGTTCGGCCCGGTCTACATCGGCAAGCTCGCCTTCGACGTCGACACGCTGGTCGGCGCGTCCGCGATGGTGATCAGCGGATTCCAGGCCGTGCTGTTCGCGCTGTTCACCAAGGTGTACGCGGCCGAGGAGGGCTTCCTCCCCGAGGACCGGCGCATCCGCAGGCTGGTGGACGTCGTCACGCTGGAGAAGGGCCTGCTCGCGGGTGGCGCCCTGGCCGTGGCCGGTCTGGTCGGCCTGGTGGCCTCGCTCGCCCATTGGGGCGGCCGCGGCTTCGGCGAGCTGATCCCGGCCGAGTCGCTGCGCCTCGTCGTGCCCTCGGCGACCGCGTTCGTCATGAGCTTCCAGACGATCTTCGCGTCGCTGTTCATCAGCATCCTCGGCATCCGCCGTACGCGGGAGAATCCGGTCGACATCGCGGCGTCCGCCGCCGAGGAGGCCGCCGAGGCCGTCAGCCGCGAGTCCGAGACCGCCGGCCGCGAGTCCGTGGCCTGACACACCACGGTTTTATCCCGGGGAGTCACCTCCCCGGGGCCGATAGGATTCGCACATGGCGGCTACAGGAACGACTGCATCAGGGGAGTCGGCGTTCTACGTGACGACGCCGATCTACTACGTCAACGACGCCCCGCACCTGGGCCACGCCTACACGACCGTCGCGGGCGACGTGCTCACCCGCTGGCACCGCCAGCGGGGCGAGAAGGTGTGGTACCTCACCGGCACGGACGAGCACGGTCAGAAGATCATGCGTACGGCCGAGGCGAACGGCGTGACGCCCCAGGAGTGGTGCGACAAGCTCGTCGAGGACTCCTGGAAGCCGCTCTGGGAGCACCTCCAGATCGCCAACGACGACTTCATCCGCACCACCGAGCCGCGCCACACCGACCGCGTCCAGGAGTTCGTGCAGGACCTGTACGACAAGGGCGAGATCTACAGGGGCGAGTACGAGGGCCCCTACTGCGTCGGGTGCGAGGAGTACAAGTCGCCCGGCGATCTGCTCGAGGGCGACCTGTGCCCGATCCACAAGCGCCCGGTCGAGTGGCTGAAGGAGGAGAACTACTTCTTCAGGCTCTCCGCGTACGGCCCGCGCCTGCTCGAGCACTACGAGCAGAACCCGGACTTCATCCAGCCCGCTTCGGCCCGCAACGAGATCGTGCAGCTGGTGAAGCAGGGCCTGCAGGACCTGTCGATCTCCCGCTCGACGTTCGACTGGGGCGTCCCGATCCCCTGGGACCCCAAGCACGTCATCTACGTGTGGATCGACGCGCTGCTCAACTACGCCACGGCCGTCGGGTACGGCTCCGACCAGGCGAAGTTCGACGCCACCTGGCCGGCGAACGTCCATCTGGTCGGCAAGGACATCCTCCGGTTCCACGCGGCGATCTGGCCGGCCATGCTGATGGCGAACGACCTGCCGCTGCCGCGCAAGGTCTACGCCAACGGCTGGCTGATGGTCGGCGGCGAGAAGATGAGCAAGTCCAACCTCACCGGCATCTCGCCGCGCGACCTGACGAGCCACTTCGGCGTGGACGCCTACCGCTACTACTTCCTGCGGGCGATCCCGTTCGGCCAGGACGGCTCGTTCTCCTGGGAGGACTTCTCCGCCCGCTACACCTCCGAGCTCGCCAACGACTTCGGCAACCTGGCGTCCCGGGTCGCGGCGATGATCGGCAAGTACTTCGACGGAGTGCTGCCCGAGGCCAAGGACGCGGGTCCGGCCGAGCAGGCGGTCGCGGACGGCCTCGCCGCCGCGGCGACCCATGCGGACACGATGATCGGCGACAACCTCGACTTCGCCGGCGGCATCGGCGCCATCTTCGACTTCGTCAAGCAGGTCAACGGCTACCTGAGCGACCAGGCGCCGTGGAAGGTGGCCAAGGACGACTCGCCGGAGGGGCAGGCGCGCCTCGCGACGATCCTCTACACGGCGGCCGAGTCGCTGCGCGCGATCGCGGTGCTGCTGCACCCGGTCATGCCCGCCACCAGCGAGAAGCTGTGGGCGTCCCTCGGGGCGGAGCCGCACCTCGGCGCGCTCGCGGACCAGCGGATCGCCGAAGTCGCCACCTGGGGCAAGCTGCCCGCCGGCGCCCAGGTCGTCAAGGGCGAGATCCTCTTCCCGAGGCTGGAGACCGCCTGACCATGTCGCGCGAGCGTCCCGTGAAGCCCGAGGCGTTGCCGGGTGAGGTGTTCGACAGCCACTGCCACCTGGACATCATGGTCGGCAACCGGCAGGCGTCCTCGGGCGACCCGGTCGCGCTGGCGGCCCAGGCGGCCGGGGCGAGCGTCGAGTCGATCCTCGGCGAGGCGAAGTCGGTCGGCGTGACGCGCCTGGTGACGGTCGGCTACGACCTGCCGTCCTCGCGGTGGAACGCCGCGGTGGCCGGTGAGCACCGGGACGTCTACGCGGCGGTGGCCATCCACCCGAACGAGGCGCACGCCGCCACACCCGAGGTCCTCGCCGAAATCGAGGATCTCGCGCGGCTGCCGCACGTGCGGGCGGTGGGGGAGACCGGTCTCGACTACTTCCGCGACTGGGCGTCCAAGGACGACCAGCACGCGAGCTTCCGCGCGCACATCGAGATCGCCAAGCGGACCGGCAGGGCGCTGGTCATCCACGACCGCGACGCGCACGACGACGTGCTCGCCGTGCTCGCCGACCAGGGCGCCCCCGACGTGGTGGTCTTCCACAGCTTCTCCGGTGACGCCGAGATGGCCAAGCGGTGCGTCGACGCCGGTTACTTCATGTCGTTCTCCGGCCCGGTGACGTACAAGAACGCCGGATATCTGCGGGAGGCGGCGGTGGTGGCCCCGCCCGAGCTGATGCTGGTCGAGACCGACGCGCCCTACCTGCCGCCGACGCCGCACCGGGGCAAGCCCAACGCGCCCTACCTGATCCCGCTCACGCTCCGCTGCCTCGCGGAGGTCAAGAGCATGGACGTCGCCGACCTCGCCGCCCGGATCACGGCCAACGGCGAGACCGTTTTCGGCGCCTGGTAGTCGCGCCGATGCCCCACACTGGAGCCATGAGTCTGCTCGGGCCGGTCGAAGTGCGTGTGCTGGCGGAGAAGCTGAACCTCCGGCCGACGAAGAAGCTGGGGCAGAACTTCGTGATCGACGGCGGCACCGTCCGCCGGATCGTCCGGCTCGCCGAGGTCACCCCGGAAGACGTGGCGATCGAGGTCGGCCCGGGGCTCGGCTCGCTCACCCTCGCCCTGCTCCCGGAGGTCGCCGAGGTCGTCGCGGTGGAGATCGACCCGGTGCTGGCGGAGCAGTTGCCGCTGACCGTCGCGCAGCGGGCCCCCGAGGTGGCCGACCGGCTGAAGGTGGTGCACGCCGACGCGCTCAAGGTCGGGCCCGCCGACCTCGGGGCCGAGCCGACCGTGCTCGTGGCCAACCTGCCGTACAACGTGTCCGTGCCGGTCGTGCTGCACCTGCTCGAGGTGCTGCCGTCGCTGCGGCGCGGGCTGGTGATGGTGCAGTCGGAGGTCGCCGACCGGCTCGCCGCGTCGCCGGGGTCGCGCATCTACGGGGTTCCCTCGGTGAAGGCGGCTTGGTACGCCGACGTGCGCCGGGCCGGACCGGTCGGGCGCAACGTCTTCTGGCCCGCGCCGAACGTCGACTCCGGACTCGTCTCGCTCGTACGGCGGGAGCCGCCGGCGACGACGGTGACCCGCCAGGAGGTCTTCGCCGCCGTCGACGCGGCCTTCGCGCAGCGCCGCAAGACGCTGCGCGCCGCGCTCGCCTCCTGGGCCGGCACGCCGGCCGCCGCCGAGAAGGCTCTGGTCGGAGCGGGGATCGACCCCTCCGCGCGCGGGGAGCAGCTGCGGATCGAGGACTTCGCGCGCATCGCCGAGCAGCGGGCCGCCGCGATCGCCTAGGCCGCGCGAATCTCCCAGGGCGTGCGGATCTTCTGGAGCGCGCCGTGAGGCCGTGAGCGCCGGGCGGCGACCTCTATCAGCGGCCGGGCCATTGCGGGGTGAGCGGCGAGGGCTGTTCGGTGGCCGTCGCGATGTCCCGGTCATGGCCCACCCGTGATCGCCGCGGCGAACGCGATCTGGTCGCCGGCCTCGGCCCGCTGTGGCGCGGGTGAGCGCCCAGGACCCCTGTGGCCGTGTTCCGCGCGGCCCTGACCGCGGCCCTGACCGCGCGGCTGGGCTCCGGGCGGGGCGCGCTGGACGGAGTCCCGGGCATACGCGCGCCGGGGCCCGCGGGTGCTCTGTCGGACCGATTTTGACGTGATCAACTAGCCATCTCGTTCCATCAGATTAATGTGATTTGGGTCACATTGGTGGCGTGCGTGGATCAGTGACGTTGAGTGACGACGTCGCGACGGCGGCCTCCGTGATCAGCGAAAACGTGACGGCGCGCAGGGCGATTCGAGCGGCGGCCAGGGGTTCGATCTTGACCAGCTGATCAGACTGAAACCACTAGACGGGGTCACAACTGGCAAAACCTCGGATAGCTTCTTACCCGTCCTTTACTGACGGATGGGGCGCAATCGGCGCCCGACGATCAGACCAGGGAGTAGTAAGTTGAAGCGCACCCTCACCCTCGGCGGCATCGCGGTCGGCATGCTGGCCGCCGCTGCTGTCGCCACCCCGGCCCAGGCCGACACCGACGTCGCCCCGCCGGTCAACCTGGCCAACACGAACTTCGCCGCCAAGCAGGTCGCCGCGTTCTGGTACGGCCAGAGCAAGGCCAACCTCGTCAACGCCACGCCGTACAACGTCGAGACCACGCTGCCCACCAAGCACGTGTCGACCGGCGGTGCCTCCGCTGACAGCAAGGCCGGCGTCGTCGGCTCCAGCGGTGACAAGAAGGCGTCCACCGGCACGTCGAAGAACGTCAACCTGCCGAAGACCACCGGCAAGGTGTTCTTCATCGGCGCCGACAAGAAGCCGCACTGGTGCTCGGCGACCTCGGTGCAGAGCCAGTACAAGAACCTGGTCGCGACCGCTGGTCACTGTGTCTACGACACGGTGAGCAACAAGGCCACCCTCGACAAGTGGGTCTTCATCCCGGGTTACTACCAGGGCAAGACCCCGTGGGGCATCTACGTGGGTAAGACCGCGTACACCCACTACGACTTCGACAACTACGAGGACGGCGACCGCGACTACGCGTTCGTGACGGTCTACAACGGCGTCCAGGTCACCGACGTCAAGACCGACAAGGTCAAGAACTGGGTCGACAACCGCAACTTCGAGACCCTGGCCGAGGCGGAGAAGGCCCGCAAGGAGCTGGAGCTCAAGAGCACCGGCTTCGCGGGCAAGATCGTCAGCCGGATCGACTGGGCCCACAAGGTGCCGCTGCGCACCCCGGACTCGAAGAAGGTCGAGGCCAGCGTCGCCCAGATCGCGGTCGACCCGAACACCATCGACTCGGCCAAGAAGACCCTGGCGGAGCAGGCTGAGAAGTACGGCACCTCCACCTACTCGGACAAGACGTGGGGCGTCGTCGTCAACCGGGTCTCCAAGCGGGAGTTCGGCGCCGGCGGCTGGTCGTCCGACGGCAAGGCCTACTACTTCGCCAAGGACAACGCCTGGTACAAGGCCACCTTCTGGGGCAACTTCGACGTCGACTACAAGCTCAAGGGCAAGCTGGTCGACATCGCCCTCAAGGACGTCGGCACCCTCGGCGCCAACGTCGGTGGTCAGGGCCTGGCCTACAACCAGAAGATCGGCACGAACGTCTTCGTGTTCGGTTACCCGAGCGGGTCGCACCCGGACGGCAGCTACGCCTTCACCGGTAAGACCCTCAAGTGGAGCTACGGCAAGACCTTCAAGGCGGCCGCCCCGGCCATGAAGGCCGAGGAGCTCGTCGGCATCAAGTCCTCCTTCACCGGCCAGGGCTCGATCGGTTCCTCGTGGCTCTACCGCTACAGCAGCACCAAGCGTCTCGGTTACCTGAACGGTGTGACCATCGCGGTCTCCGACACCGACGGCAACAAGCGCATCGACACCAGCGTCTCCCCGTACTTCGACGGTGAGACCCTGGCGGTCTACAAGTACGCCGCGAAGTTCGCTTCCGGCAAGATCGTCTGAGGTTCTCCCGCGGCCATCGGGTGAACTGAGGGAAGGGCTCGGCGTCCAGCCGGGCCCTTTCCGCATGTACGGGCCCGGATGACCAACCGATGACCAGCGGAAATCCGTGCGATGTCCCCATGGGCGGGTGCCGCTAAGCTCGGGTCCCATGGTCAGGCACAGACGACGTGGCCTCGCCCGTCGCCCACAACCAGGACGTCACGCACCAGGACGTCACACGCGAGGACGACACGAGCGGGGGAGCGGGCGATGAGCGCGATCACGGTGCGCGTGCCGGCGAAGGTCAACCTCCAGCTCGCGGTCGGCCCGCTGCGCGAGGACGGCTACCACGACCTGGTGAACGTCTTCCACGCGGTCTCGCTGTTCGACGAGGTCACCGCCGCCGAGCCGGCGGACGGGGACGTCACCGCCGCCCCGCTCAGGGTCAGGGTCGAGGGGGACCACACCGGCGAGGTTCCGGTGAGCGACGACAACCTCGCCGTCCGGGCCGCCATGGCGCTGGCCGGGCGGGCGGGCCGTACGTACCGGGCCGATCTGCTGATCCGCAAGTCGATTCCCGTGGCGGGCGGCATGGCCGGGGGGAGCGCCGACGCCGCCGCGGCCCTGGTCGCCTGCAACGAGCTGTGGGGCCTCGGGCTGCCGGTCGAGGACCTGATGGAGATCGCCGCCGACATCGGCAGCGACGTGCCGTTCGCGCTGCTCGGCGGCACCGCCGTGGGCACCGGACGCGGCGAGCGGCTCGCGCCGCTGGAGACCGCGGGGGTCTTCCACTGGGTCTTCGCGCTCGCCGACGGCGGCCTGTCGACCCCGAGGGTGTACGGCGAGTGCGACCGGCTGCGCGAGGAGGCGGGAGTGGCCGCACCGCGTCCCGCGGTGAGCGAGTCGCTGCTCGACGCCCTGCGCCGGGGCGACGCGAAGGCGCTGGGACAGGCGCTGGCCAACGACCTTCAGCCCGCGGCGCTGGCGCTGCGTCCCTCGCTCGCGGACACGCTCGCCGCCGGGCGTGAGCGCGGCGCGCTCGGCGCGCTCGTCTCCGGATCCGGCCCCACCTGCGCGTTCCTGGCCGAGTCGGCCGAGCACGCGCACGAGCTGGCCGGCCTGATCACGGACGTCGACGGCTGCCGGGCCGTCGTCACCGCGCATGGTCCCGTCCCCGGCGCGACCGTTGCCGGTGCGGGGGCCGGATAAGCTTTACAGGCCATGAATCTGGTCAATCTGGAGTCCGTCTCCCACGCCTTCGGGCCCAAGCCGCTGCTCGCCGACATCTCGCTCGGGCTCGAGCAGGGCGACCGGATCGGCGTCGTCGGCCGCAACGGCGGTGGCAAGACCACGCTCATCTCGATCATCGCGGGAACGCTGAAGCCCGACAGCGGCCGCGTCACGCATACGCGCGGCCTGCGCGTCGGCACGCTCTCCCAGCGTGACCAGTTCGATCCGGACACGGCCGTGAAGGACATCGTGCTGGCCGGACGGGCCGAGCACGAGTGGGCCGGCGATCCCGCGATCAGGGAGATCCTCGCCAACCTGCTCGGCGACATCGACCTCGCGGCTCCCGCCGGCGCGCTGTCCGGCGGTGAGCGCCGCCGTACGGCACTGGCGCGGCTGCTGGTCGAAGAGCACGACCTGCTGATCCTCGACGAGCCCACCAACCACCTCGACATCGAGGCCATCGCCTGGCTCGCCGGGCATCTCGTCCAGCGCAAGTCCGCGCTGCTGGTGGTCACCCACGACCGGTGGTTCCTCGACGCGGTCTCCACCCGCACGTGGGAGGTCGTCGACGGCTCGGTCGAGCGATACGAGGGCGGCTACGCGGCGTACGTGCTGGCCAAGGCCGAGCGGGCGCGGATCGCGCAGGCCGCGGAGGACCGCCGGCAGAACCTCATGCGCAAGGAGATCGCGTGGCTGCGGCGCGGACCGCCGGCCCGGACCTCCAAGCCCAAGTTCCGGATCAACGCCGCCGAGGCGCTCATCGCCAACGAGCCGCCGCCGCGGGAGACGGTCGAGTTGCTCAACTTCGCCTCGGCGCGGCTCGGCAAGACCGTCGCGGACCTGGAGGACGTGACGCTCCACGCCGGTGGCCCGGGATCGGGTCCGCTGGTGCTCGACCGCTGCACGTACCAGTTCGGGCCGGGGGACCGGATCGGCCTGATCGGGGTCAACGGCTCGGGCAAGTCGTCGGTGCTGCGCCTGCTGTCCGGCACGGTCGAGCCCGACTCCGGCCGCGTCGTACGCGGCAGGACCGTGCGGCTCGCGCACCTGTCGCAGGAGCTCGTCGAGCTGGACCCCACGCGGCGGGTGCTGGAGACGGTCGAGGAGATCCGCAAGTACGTCCAGGTGGGCAAGAAGGAGTGGTCGGCCTCCCAGCTGCTGGAACGTCTCGGCTTCCGGGGCGAGGCGCAGTGGAAGGTCGTCGGCGACCTGTCCGGCGGCGAGCGCCGGCGGCTGCAGCTCCTACGGCTGATCATGGATGAGCCGAACGTGCTGCTGCTCGACGAGCCGACCAACGACCTCGACATCGAGACGCTCACCGAGCTGGAGGACCTGCTCGACGCGTGGCCGGGAACGCTCGTGCTGGTCAGCCACGACCGGTACTTCCTGGAGAGGGTGGCCGACCGCTGCGTCGCGCTCCTCGGAGACGGCACGCTGTCGATGCTGCCGGGCGGAGTGGACGAATACCTGGAGCGCCGCGCGGCGGGCCAGGCCCTGTCGGCCCGCGCGGCCTCCGGCGCCGGCGCTCCCGAGCTGGCGCCGCCGGACAGTCAGCCGGTGCAGGCCGGTGGGCTGTCCGCCAAGGAGCTGCGCGAGCTGCAGAAGGAGCTCAACCGGCTGGAACGGCAGATCGACAAGTTCGGCGAGCGCGAGGCGAAGCTGCACGCCGAGATGGCGGAGGCGGCGAGCGACTTCGAGCGCCTGGCCAAGCTCGACGCCGAGCTGCGCGACATCGCCGCGCAGAAGGAGGCGGCCGAGCTGGAGTGGATGACGCTCGCCGAACGTCTCGACCAGTAGGCGGATGAAAAGGAAAGGGCCCGGCAGGCTGCCGGGCCCTTCGCATGCGATCGGCGACTAGACGATCTTGCCGGACGCGGTGGCCGCGGCGACCTTGTAGACGCCCAGGGTCTCGCCGTCGAAGTACGGCGAGATGCTGGTGTCGTACCGGTCGTTGCCGTCGGTGTCCGAGACGCCGATGGTGACGCCGTTCAGGTAGCCGAACCGCTTGTTGTTGTCGTACTTGAACAGCCAGCCGGAGCCGAGGGCGCCCTCACCCGTGAAGGACGACTTGATGCCCTGCAGGGCCTCGCCCTTGATGGACGGCGCCACGGCGGGGAAGGTCTTGCCGTAGCTGTACTTGAGGGTCTTGCCGGTGAAGGCGTAGTTGCCGTCCGGGTGCGACCCGCTCGGGTAGCCGAACACGAAGGTCGGCTGGCCGACCTTCTGGTTGTAGGCGAGGCCCTGGCCGGGGACGTTGTCGCCAAGGCGGCCGACGTCCTTCAGCGTGATGTCCACGATCTTGCCGGTCAGCTTGTAGTCCAGGTCGTACTTGGCCCAGAAGTTGACCTTGTAGTAGCCGTTGTCGTAGATGAAGTAGACGCTCTTGCCGTCCTCCGAGACGCGGAACACGACGTCGCCGATCTTCACCTCGTCCTTGGCCGAGTTGTACTCGGTCAGCGAGACGCGGGTGACCTTGATCCCGGTGCCGGGCGCGGTCTTGAAGTCCGTCGTCTGACCGCGGCCCTTGTTCAGGATCTCCACGGCGTCCTTGGTCACGGGGGCCTTGTTCTCGGCGGTGAGAGCCGGCGCCTGGAGGTTCTGCCAGTGCGCCCAGCTGCAGACGTCGATCCACGTCTGCTGGTATTCCTTGTTCTTCTTGTCCCTGACGACCGTCTCGGGCTTCGACACGAACGGCACGATCTTGCCGGCCCAGCCGGTCTGCTTGATCTCGACGTCCTGCTGCGCCTTCTCGGCCTCGGCCAGGGTCTTGAAGACCCGCTTGTCGACCCAGTTCTTGACGCTGTCGGTCTTCACGTCGGTGACCTGGACACCGTTGTAGACGGCGACGAACGCGTAGTCGTAGTCGCCGTCGGCGTAGACCTCGTAGTCGAAGTGGGTGAAGGCCGTCTTGCCGACGTAGATGCCCCACGGAGTCTTGCCCTGGTAGTAGCCGGGGACGAAGACCCACTTGTTCATCGTGGCCTTCTCTTTCGCCGTGCTGAAGACACAGTGCCCGGCGGTCGCCACGAGGTTCTTGTGCCCGCTCTGGATGGCCGTGGCGGAGCACCAGTGCGGCTTGTTGTCGGCGCCGACGAAGAACACCTTGCCGGAGGACCGGGGCAGGTTGACGTTCTTCGAGGTGCCGGTGGGCTTCTGGTCGCCGCTGGACCCGACGACACCCGCCTTGACGGAGGCGGGCTCCTTCGGCAGGTGGGCGACGACCTTGGAGGAGACCTTGGTCTCGACGTTGTACGGCGTGGCGTTGATCAGGTTGGCCATCTTCTGGCCGTACCAGAACGCGGCCACCTGCTTGGCGGCGAAGTTCGTATCGGCCAGGGGCACGACCGGAACCTTCTCCGCCTGTGCGGGGGAGGCGACGAGTGCGGAAGCCAGCAGGCCGGCCGCCACGCCGCCGATAGCGAGGGTGCGCTTCACTTGTTCTCCCAGGTCTGGCGTGGGGCGTGACATTTGCCCCATGCGTCAGTAAAGGATGAAAATAAAGTTATCGGAGAAGATCAGTGGGACGTAAGGGCCGTTACTGGAGCGATGCGTGACAGCCGTCCCGGGATATAAGAAAAGGGCCCGGCTCAAGGCCGGGCCCTTTCCTGTGGTCCAGTCAGAGCGTCAGAGGGAGTCTCAGACGATCTTGCCGGAAGCGAACTTCGCGGCGTACTGGTAGACGGCCAGGGTCTCACCGTCGAAGTACGGGGAGACGCTGGTGTCGATGCGCTTGTTGCCGTCGGTGTCGGAGACCGCGATGGTCACACCGTTGAGGTAGCCGAGCCGCTTGGTGTTGCTGTAGCGGTACAGCCAGGACGAGCCGATCGAGCCCTCGCCGGTGAAGGAGGACTTGATGCCGACGAGCTCCTCGGCCTTGAGCGCCGGGGCAGCGGCCTTGAAGGTCTTGCCGTAGGCCCACTTGAGGGTCTTGCCGGTGAAGGCGTAGTTGCCGTCGGGGTGCGACCCGCTCGGGTAACCGAAGACGAAGACCGAGGTCCCGATCTTCTGGTTGTAGGCCAGGCCCTGGCCACCGACGTTGGCGCCGAGGGTGCCGACGTCCTTCAGGGCGATGTCGACGATCTTGCCCTTGAGGATGTAGTCGATGTCGAAGTTCACCCAGAAGGTGACCTTGTACCAGCCGTTGTTGTAGGCGAAGTACACGGTCTTGTAGTCCGCGGAGACGCGAATCTCGTCGTCGCCGTACTTGGCGCCGTTGAACTCTTCCTTGCTGACGCGGGTCACGGTGACGCCGGTGCCCCGGGACACCTTGAACTCCGTGGTGCCGCCGCGCTGGGTGTTGATCTTGGACGCGATGTCCTTGATGTCCTGCTCGGACGGGCTGCTGAGGGTGGTGTAGTTGTCACCCCAGCCCTGGGCGTACGCCCACCAGAGGATGTTGACGTACTCCTTCTGGGACTCGTCGTGCCGGTTGCGAACCACCGTGCGGTAGTCCACGACGGGCTTGATCTCGCCGGCCCAGCCGGTGGTCTTGAGCTCCAGCTCCTTGCGGGCCTTCTCCGCGTCCGCCTTGGTCTCGAACTTGCGGTTGTCCACCCAGTTCTTGACCTTGTCGACGGCCACGTCGGTGACCTGGACACCGTTGTAGACGGTGACGAACGCGTAGTTGCGGTCGCCGTCCTCGTAGTTGTCGAAGTCGTAGTGGGTGTACGCGGTCTTACCCACGTAGATGCCCCACGGGGTCTTGCCCTGGTAGTAACCGGGGATGAAGACCCACTTGTCGAGGGTGGCCTTGTTGCTCACCGTGTCGTAGACGCAGTGACCGGCGGTGGCGACCAGGTTCTTCCACTGGCTCTGCACCGAGGTCGCCGAGCACCAGTGCGGCTTGTTGTCCGCACCGATGAAGAACACCTTGCCGGTGGTCTTCGGCAGGTTGATGTTCTTCAGGTTCGCCGTGGCGGCCTTCTGGTCACCGCTGGAGCCCACGACGCCGGCCTTGCTGTCGGCCGAAGCGCCACCCGTGGAGACGTGCTTGGTGGGCAGCGTGGTCTCGACGTTGTACGGCGTCGCGTTGATCAGGTTGGCCTTGCCCTGGCCGTACCAGAACGCCGCGACCTGCTTGGCGGCGAAGTTCGTGTTGGCCAGGTTGACCGGAGGGGCGACGTCCGAGTCGGCCTGAGCCGGCGCGGCGACGGCGGCGGCGGCCAGCAGGCCCGCCGCGATCCCGCCCAGAGCGAGGGTGCGCTTCATGGATTTCTCCCAGGTCTGTCGTGGGACGCCACTTGCGCCCCATGCGTCAGTGAAGGATCGAGGAAAAAGCTATAGGAGAAAGAAGGGGTATGTAAGGCGATTCATGAGGTATGCCAGTAAGGCACCAATGACAGTTAGAGGTTCCGATCTGGCGGTGCTGACCGTATTTCCGCTGATCAAGGGTGGCCTTGTTCGGTTTTTGTCACCCTCAGTCATGGAACGGTTCAGGCATCTGTGTGATGCGAATCACACTGCGTGGGTGAAACCGAGGGGAGGTCGAGCCGCGTCAAAGTCGGGCTCGCTCCTGCCGTGCGCCCCTGAGGGACGCTCCGCACCGTGCCTGGGGGAGGTGGATCCTGGCAGGTCCGCAGGGGAGGAGTACGAGTGCTCAGGGCGCGGGCCGTGGGCCGGGGTGGCAGGCGAGAGGCCGGCCGGGAGGTGGGTTCTCGGGCGCTTCTGTGCGGGCGGGTGGCACGGCGCCGGCAGGGCCGTTCGGGGGCTCGGTGACGTTCTCGTGACTGCGCTTTCCGCATAGTCATGCGGCAAAAGGGACGAAAATAGGAAAAGGGCCCGGCTGGAAGCCGGGCCCTTTCCTTTGGTCCAGTTAGAACGTCAGAGGGAGTCTCAGACGATCTTGCCGGAAGCGAACTTCGCGGCGTACTGGTAGACGGCCAGGGTCTCACCGTCGAAGTACGGGGAGACGCTGGTGTCGATGCGCTTGTTGCCGTCGGTGTCGGAGACCCCGATGGTCACACCGTTGAGGTAGCCGAGCCGCTTGGTGTTGCTGTAGCGGTAGATCCACGAGGAACCGATCGAGCCCTCGCCGGTGAAGGAGGCCTTGACGCCCACCAGCTCCTCGGCCTTGACAGCCGGAGCAGCCGCCTTGAAGGTCTTGCCGTAGGCCCACTTGAGGGTCTTGCCCGTGAAGGCGTAGTTGCCGTCGGGGTGCGACCCGCTCGGGTAACCGAAGACGAAGACCGCGGAACCGATCTTCTGGTTGTAGGCCAGGCCCTGCCCGCCGACGTTGGCACCCAGGGTGCCGACGTCCTTGAGGGCGATGTCCACGATCTTGCCGGTCAGCTTGAACTTCTTGGCGATGTTCACCCAGAACTTGGCCTTGTACCAGCCGTTGTTCTCGGCGTAGTAGTAGACACCGTCCACGACGGCGTCGCCGTCGTAGGCGCCGGTGGCCTTCTTGAACTCTTCCTTGGAGATCCGGGTGACCTCGTAGCCGGCCTTGCCGTGCCACGAGTTGTCCGTCTTTCCGCCGCGAACCAGCGGCCCGACCTGCGCGGGGTCGAGCTTGGTCCACGTGCACCAGTCGGTGACCGGGACGTAGACCTTCTGGGACTCCTGGCCGTGCCTGGCCAGCTCCCAGTCCCACCGCTCCGACCACGGGTACTTCACGTCGTTCGGGCCGAAGGCCACGATCTCGCCGGCCCAGCCGGTGGTCTTGAGCTCGAGGTCCTTGCGAGCCTTCTCGGCGTCCGCGCGGTTGTCGAAGTAGCGGTCCTTGACCCAGTTCCTGACCTTGTCGGCCGACACGTCGGTGACCTGGACACCGTTGTAGACGGTGACGAACGCGTAGTTGCGGTCGCCGTCCTCGTAGTTGTCGAAGTCGTAGTGGGTGTACGCGGTCTTACCCACGTAGATGCCCCACGGGGTCTTGCCCTCGTAGTAACCGGGGATGAAGACCCACTTGTCCAGCGTGGCCTTGTTGCTCACCGTGTCGTAGACACAGTGACCAGCGGTCGCGACCAGGTTCTTCCACTGGCTCTGGACCGAGGTCGCCGAGCACCAGTGCGGCTTGTTGTCCGCACCGATGAAGAACACCTTGCCGGTGGTCTTCGGCAGGTTGATGTTCTTCAGGTTCGCCGTGGCGGGCTTCTGGTCGCCGCTGGAGCCGACAACGCCGGCCTTGCTGTCGGCGGAAGCGCCACCGGTCGAGACGTGCTTGGCGGGCAGCGTGGTCTCGACGTTGTACGGCGTCGCGTTGATCAGGTTTGCCCGGGACTCGCCGAACCAGAACGCCGCCACCTGCTTGGCGGCGAAGTTCGTGTTGGCGAGGTTGACCGGCGGGGCGACGTCCGAGTCGGCCTGAGCCGGCGCGGCGACGGCGGCAGCGGCCAGCAGGCCCGCCGCGATCCCGCCGAGGGCGAGAGTGCGCTTCATGGATTTCTCCCTGGTCTGTCGTGGGACGTCACTTGCGCCCCATGCGTCAGTGAAGGAACGAGGAGAAAGGTATAGGAGGAATAAGGGTGGTGTAAGTGGTTCCGCGGCCTTCGTTCTCCGGCCGCCAAGCCCCACGCGCGGCCGCGCTCAGAGGCCTCGGTGGCGTTTTGGCTGATCATCTATGGCCCGTTCCATGGGTGATCACCTTGGGTGATGGAACGGTTCATGTTGAATGTGACGCAAATCACAGTTTTAGATGAAACCAGGAAGGGTTCCAATACCGTCAAAACGGTCACTCTTCCTTCGCCTCGGTCGCCTCCGCATAGGTCGATGCGTCACGATCGGGAGCGAGAGGCACCGCCTTCACGCGCAGTTTCACCCGCGTCGATCGGACATCGCCGTCGGGACGGGTGGCTCGCGGAGACTGTCCGGGCATGCGAAAAGGGCCCGGCTGGAAGCCGGGCCCTTTCCTGTGGTCCAGTCAGAGCGTCAGAGGGAGTCTCAGACGATCTTGCCGGAAGCGAACTTCGCGGCGTACTGGTAGACGGCCAGGGTCTCACCGTCGAAGTACGGGGAGACGCTGG
>NZ_JABBXA010000014.1 GCF_014161445.1 Microbispora sp. H13382 | reverse complement strand
GAGGGATTTGTCACCCTGGCGCGCCAGCTCGACCGCGCGGCGCCGGAACTCTGGAGGGTGTGGTGCGGGCATGAGGGACATCCTTCCTGATGATCAAGGGTGACCTCAGGCGAGGTGTCCGGAGAACGGGGGGAAGCTCAGTCCAGATGTCAAGCACTGAGAACCAACGCAGTCAAGAGGCGAGGAAGACCTCGCTGAGGTGCCAGTCAAGGGCTGTTGGATCGGGACGGTCGCGTCGATGGTCGGGAACCGCGATCACAGTTCCCGCGCGCTGGTAGAACTCCTCGCCATTACCGAACTCCTCGCGCAGCCGAGGGCTGACCCGCAACTTGTATTTTGGATCGACGGACAGGTAGCCCCGGTCGAACAGAGTGTGCACATCAGAACGAAGAAGCAGCCCATTATCCAGGCGGTGCTCGCCGCCAGCAGAGATCGGGCGGATGTGGGCCGCTTGTAGCACAGGGCGGATCTTGTCCCCAGTGACAGCACAGCGCCTGTGGTAGGCATTGAGGACAACCGCTTGAAAGGCCTGCTGGCCAAGACGTTGCGGGATCAGGCGCGGGTCGCCGTAGACAGGACCTTCACGACGCCACGGCTGCGACAGGTCGATGTTCATCCGTCCGTCCCCGAGCAGGCGACCGACCAGATCATGGAAGTATTCGGCGCGTGGGTGAATGGCCAGATCGTAACCCTTGCCCTGGACGATGTTGGAGGCGAAGTCCGGGGGTTCGGCAGCGGGCTGTTCGAAGAAGCGGGTGTCACGGATCAACACGCAGCCGATGACCGGGTCCTCGTCGGGGGCGATCGGTCGGCGCCGGTAGCGGCTGATCCGCTGCCTCATCTGGGCCAGACCAGTGGCTCCGTTGGCCTCTCCGAAAATCTCCCACGCTTCCGAGAGCCGCAACAGCTCGAAGCTGCTGAAGAAGCCACCGCCGACCACTCGGTTGTGCGGGTGGTGGGTCTTGAAGAAGAAGGGCTCCCCCGGCGTTAGCGCACGGAATCGCGTGCCCCCGGAAGGACGCCAGAAATTTGCCTCCGTCAGGATTGGACGCTCGGCAAGGAACCGATACCACTCGCCGTCAGTAACCCCGACATATGCCTTCACGAGAAAATTGTGCAGCCTGATGATCAGGTTGACTAGAGCTCACCCGTGTACCTGGGCGTACAAAGACTGGCTCAGCGACTGGCAGCAGTACGGAGGGAGCGATACAGCAGACGGGCGTCGCCCAACCGGTGCCGTAGAAGCTTTTCCAGCCCACCGATCGGGATGAGGTTCTGCGGGGCGCGGGGATCCTTGTAGTCCACTCCAGCGAGGGACGGCAGAGCGAGCGTGACCGCGTCGGCGAGTTCGGTGACCGTCTCCACGCCCAGGTCGGCGCCGGCCTCACAGCGGACGATCCCCGCCCAGGGCATGGCGGACCGAACGGGCAGACGCAGATACCAGGTGTGACGGCGCCACGTCGTGCCCATCAGGAAGATCGGCGTGCGTTGTCCGGGTCGCAGGGCGGAGACGACGGCCGCCTGGGGCGCGGGCAGGTAGGCAGTGTGGTGCGTCTTGACGTATCCGACGGTCCGCGGCAGATGCGTGCGCCCGCGCAGCGGCCCATCGACAAGGAGCAGGTCGGTGTGCCCCACTTCGGCGCGGTGGCGGACCGCCAGTTCAACCTCCAGTCGCGTGACCTGTCGCTGGAGGGCGAGAGACAATTCCTCCATCGAGGCGTCCGCGGCGGCCCGGGCCCGGTAGGTGGCCGCGGCGGTCTTGACGTCCGCGGCGTACGGCGAGGCGCTGAACAGAGACCTGCTCACCTCCACGGCGGCCAGGGTCGCCGACGCGCCGTCGCCGAACGCACACCGGACGATACCGGCGGCGTATGACGCCGCGATGCCGGGTGAGGGCATCCCTCCATCCAGATCATGAATCCAGACCCGCGCGTCTATCCGGCGGACGCCGTCGGCGATCAACAGGACGTCGGGACGCCCTGCGCTCGCGCCGGGCGTGATCGGCCGCCAGCCGACCGCCGGCGTCTCGACATCCAGATGCAGCTCTGCACTCGTCGTGTCCAGTTCGGCAAGCGCCTCGGCAGCCAGGGCGGCCGCGTACCCGGGATCCCAGGCATCGACAGTGAAGCCCGCCTGACCGATCGCGACGCTCATCGCTCCGCCTTACTCAGGTGCGATCCCTTCGCATCCCGCGTGATCTCGAAACGCACCGGCACCCGGTCGGCGAGCGCGGGCACGTGGGTAACCACCCCGACCATCCGCTCCTGGTCGGAAGCCAGGCGTTCGAGTGTCGTCGCCACCGTGTCCAGTGTGGCGGGGTCGAGCGTGCCGAATCCCTCGTCCAGGAAGATGGAGTCCAGACTACGGGCGGCGGCCGCGGCCAGCCCCGCCACCTGGCTCGACAAGGCCAGCGCCAGGGCGAGCGCCGCCTGGAAGGTCTCTCCTCCGGACAATGTACGGACACCGCGCCGCATCCCCGCCTCGGCGTAGTCGACCACCTCGATATCGCCCTTGTCCCCCAGCGCCAGCTCGTACTGGCCGCCGGATAGCTCCCGCAGCGTGTTGGAGGCGGCGGCCACGAGCAGTTCGAGTGCCTCGGAGCACAGCCACGCCTCGAACATGTTGGCCCGCAGGAGCAAGGCCAGCTCGTGCGCGACGTGCGCCTCTTTCTCCTTCGTCCTGGCCTGCTCGTCCAGCTCCCGGGCGTGTCGGCGGTTGTCTCTGATCCGCTCCAGCAGGCCGTTCGCCTGCGCTATGGCGGTGGCTACGGCCTCGCCGATGAGATCGGGGGCCGCGTCGGTGGCGACCGCCACATCACGGTCGGACAGACGGGTGATGAGCGCAACGCGTTCCTGGTCACACAGGCGTTCGGCATCGGTGATTAGACGTTCGTGCGCGTCCGATGCCGCTCGTTCTTGCGTCACCGCCTCGTCCCGCCACGCCAGCAGGGTGGTCCAGGCCTTGTGCAGGTCGCCACGATCCAGCCGCGGGGCGCCCAGAGCCACCACGGTGTCCCTGGCAGCCTCCAGATCTCGCTCGCCCTGCTCGCCCTTGCCCCGCAGTTCGTCGAATCGCCGTCTCGCCTGACTGAGACGAATGCGGATGTCCCGCGCCTCCTTCCGCGCCTGGTCGAGACGGAGCTCCGCCGTGCGCACCGTGGCCAGCCGGTTCTGGATATCGGATCGGTCCACGACGGGACGCTCCAGCCCGGAGACCACCTCACGCAGTTCAGAGGCCCTTTCGGCCAGATGCGCGGCCCGGATCTCCGCCTGCTGGTGCCGTCTGCGCGCCTGCTCCGCCTCCCTGCCGCACTCACTGACCGTGCGCTCGGCATCGGCCAGATCGGCCGACGCTGTATGCCGGGGCAGTTCGACGACGGGGCGCAAGCAGGTGGGGCACGGTTCGCCTACAAGCAGCCGGCGTGCCAGCTCGGCGCCGGCGTGGATGTCCCGCAGTCGGTCACGCTCGTGTTCCGCCTCGGTCAGGGCCGCCTCGGCCCGGTCCCTGATCGCCGCGAGCGGCTCCAGCCCGGCCTCGGCCCCCGCTACCGTGGCCTCGGCGGTCTCCAGCTCCGCGAGAGTCTGTTCGTACGTGTCGAGCGCCGCCAGTTCCGCGGTCAGCTGGGCGAGATCGTCCTGTACGGCCAGGGCCTCCTCTGCCCGCCGCTCCTCGTCCTCCGCCTCGGTCTCCTGGGCCGTGAGGTCCTCGATCTTTCCAGTCGCTTCGCGAATCGCGTCGGCGAGGGTAGGCACGTAGGCGGGCATCATCAGCGCGGTCAAAGCGGCGAGCCGCTGCTCCAACACCACCCGTTCGTCGTGGAGCCGACGCACCTCCTGGTCGCGCGCGCGTAGGGCGCCCAGGTCGGTCCTGACCTGGGCGGCGAGGTCGCCGAGCAGGCGAACGCGATCGGCCGCCGCACGCTCGGCCGCCTCGTCCGCGTCGGCAAACTTGGTCATCTGGTGCCGGGCGAACTCGGCGGCCTGCTTGGCAGCGGCCTCCTCCTGCACCGCTCGCTCGCGGATGTCCTCGTACACCTGCGCGTCCAGAAGCTGCATCAGAAGATCCTGCCGAGCCCGGCGGGGGGCGTGGAGGAACTCGGCGAACTTTCCTTGCGGGAGCACCACGCACTGGGTGAAAAACTTGTACTGCAGGCCAGTGATGCGCTGGACCGCGTTGGTGACCTCCTCCCCCTCGGCAACGGGCCGGACGACGGCTGCCAGCAGTTCGTCCAGCTCAGCGGTGGCGAGGACCCCGGAATCGAGCTCGTCGAGCCTGGCCTCCTTGGTGTGCACCTTGCCCTTGGCATCACGCCGGAGCGCGCGAACCACCCCGTGACGACGGCCGCCGGTCTCGAAGACCAGCGCAACCTTTCCCACAAGGGCCGAGGGGGCCAGCGCAGAGCCGATAGCCCTCTCGTCGTTCCACCGGGGGACCGTGCCGTACAGCGCGAAGCAGATCGCGTCGATGACGGTACTCTTGCCCGCCCCGGTGGGGCCGACCAGGGCGAAGTAGTCCACGTCGGAGAAGTCGACGGTGACCGGCTCGCGGAAGCTGCCGAAGTTGTCCATGTGGAGCCGCAGGGGGCGCATCAGCTCGTCACCTCGTCGTGAAGCCGGTCGAACAGCGCGGCGACCTCGTCGTCATGTCTGTTGGTGGCCGCCAGATAGTCGCGGAACAACTGCCCGGGACCCCGGGCAGTCCTCGCGTCCACGGGATCGCGACGCCGAGCGTGCACCGGGCGGAACCGCTCATCGATATCGATGTCGATGGCGTTGGGGAGAATCTCCCTGACCGTCTCGGCGAGTCCAGGCCGTGGTTGCTCCTCCACGACCACGCGGAGCCAAGCGTCACCTACGTCGCCTGCTGTGGCCTCCAGTTTCTCGAGGGTTCCGCGTACCGTGGCCAGTGTTCGCGCGGACCGTACGGTTACCTCGCCGACGAGTGCCGGGCGGCCGGGCTCCACGGTGACCAGCAGCGCTCCAGGGGTGTTGCCCTCCTCCCCGAAGTCGACCGCCATGGGCGAACCGCTGTACCAGATCGGGCAGGCTCCGGGCATTTGCTGCCGCCGATGCAGATGGCCCAGCGCGGCGTACTGAGTGGAGGCGGGGAAGGCGGTGGCCTCGAAATAGTACGAGAAAATGGACTGCGCCTCCCGTTCGCCTCCGCCGAACCTGCCGCCGGGAAGAGTGCCGTGCGTCGTGACGAGGTTGACGGTGTCGCCGGCGAAGCCTGTGGTCAGGGCCCCGATCAACTGCGCGATGCGGTCCGCGTAGTCGCGGTTGTGCTCGGCGGAGGTGCCGGACAGCACCTCCGCGGCGCGGACAACGTAGCGATGGGACAGGAACGGCAGTACGGCCAACCGCACCGACTCGCCGGTGCGTGCTGTGAGCTCAAGCGTGCCCCCCTGATCCGGCCGGCGGAACGTCCCGACGATGTGGATCCCGAGTTCGCCGAGCACAGGGCGGTACACCTCGAACAGGTGAGGGTTGTCGTGGTTGCCGGCGAGGACCACAACCTGGCGCCCGTCCTCCCGCAGTTGCAGCAGCGTGGGCATGACCAGCGACTGCGCCTCGGGGGTGGGTGCGGAGGTATCGAAGACGTCACCGGCCACGATGACGGCGTCCACGTCCTCCCGGTCGGCGATCGCCACCAGTTCCCGCAGTACGCTTCGGTGCTCGTCGATCCGGGAGCGGCCCTTCAGGACCTTGCCGACGTGCCAGTCGGCGGTGTGCAGGATTTTCATCCCGGGCTCCTTCAGAACGGGGGGATGTCGTCGTCGGCCCCGGGAAGACCGGCGAAGGGATCGGAGACCGCCCCGCGAGCGGCGGGGGCGGGAGCCGCCTCCGAAGGGCGTGTCGCCCAAGCGGGAAACGGGAAGGTGACCGCGAGCGGCACGGGGATCTCGGGCTGGGCCACGAACATCGTGCCCGGACGCGCGATTGTCGCGCGCTCCCGGAGAACGGTCGGCATCCAGCCGTACTCCGGCCGTGTGGCCTCGGCGGCGTCGAGCCGACCGGCCACCCGAACGGCGCAGTTGGCGACGACACGCCGCTCGACCTCCGAGGCCGTTTGCTGAGCGCCGATGAGGATCACACCGAGGGACCGGCCGCGTTCGGCAACGTCCAGGATGATCTCCTTGATCGGTGAGTCGCCATCGCGTGGCGCGTACTTGTTCAACTCATCGAGCACGACGAACAGCAGCGGACGTGCGGTGCCTGAGTTCTCCTTGCGCGCGAACTCCCCGCGCAGGACGACACCGACGACGAACCGCTGGGCGCGCTCGGACAGGTTGTGCAGGTCCACGATCGAGATCTGGGCATCCGACGTGCTGATCGAATGCCTTGCGCCGGCGGGGAGGTCACCACGGATGATCGGCGACAGCGTGCGGACCCCGCTACGGAGCCGCCGAAGGAAGGCGTTGACCGTACCCAGCGGCACCTGAGCCCCCGCCCAGCCGGCACGTGTGGCGTCCCCGGTGAGCTGGTCGTCGAGGTAGTCGACCAGGTCTCCGAAGGTCCGGCACACCACCGGGGCCTGGTCCGGAGCGGTGACAGTGACCGCTCCCCCGTCCCCCGCCGGCGCCGCCCAGGAGCGCAGCCGCGCCCCCACTTGGCCGACGAGCAGGGAGTACTGCGCGCGCTCGTCGTCGGCGTCGGCGAACACGAACCGCAGCAGTTCCTCGGCGCAGAACTCGGCGAGCGTCCAGTAGAAGGCACTCACATCCGTTGTGCGGGCGGAAACGTGCGGGACCCCGTTCGGGTCGCCAGGACGCGGCGGCGCGAACACGTGAACACTGTCGAACGGCCGCGCCGGCAGGCCGAGCTGACCGTAGACCTGGGCGGCGGAGGTGTCGAGCCGGGCATTGGGGCGATCGAGGAACAGCAGGTCCTCACCCTTCACGGAGAAGATCAGCGCCTTGGTATTGGCCGCCTCCGCCTCCAGGACCCCAGAATTGAAGATCGAGTAGATGAGGAACGTGGCGAACGACGTCTTCGTCGCCACCCCCGACACTCCCGAGATAGATACGTGTGCGCCGCGTGTGCCATCAAGGAAGTCGAAGTTGACGTAGAGCGGGCGGCCGTCACGTCCGAGACCGACAGGGACCCGCCGCTCCATCACGTCGAAGTAGAGCGCCCGGTCCCGGTCCCCGGCCTCGGCACGATGGACGAGGGAGCCCGGCAGCGGCGGCACGAAGACCTCGGGCTCCACTCGCGTCACCCGAACCTCCGCGCATTCGGCCACGGCGGCCGGCAGCGCTCCGTCGGCGATGAGAAAGACATCGGAGTCGTAGCTGGCGCCCTCGTGCCGGGCCTCGACGGCCGTCACGACCCCCGCCATCAGCACGGGCCCATGCCCCGGCACCTCCCGACGGGTGACGACGACGTCATCGAGTTGAACGACCCGCCCAGGTTCGAGTCCGATCCAGAACGACAGCGGTGACGCCGCCTGAGTACCGAGGACTCGCCCGACCGCGTCCGGAAAGACCGCCAGTTCGCCCGGCGACGCGAGGAGAGGCGCTCCGTCTTCTACCACTGCGCCCTCCTGCCAAGGCGTTCACGTGGCCTCCACGCGGAGAGTAACCACACGGGAAGCACCTCCATGCTGCTTATCGTCATCTGGGGTCCCGAGCTTTCGGGCTATAAGTGGCACGACAGGTTCGGTGACTCACCGAACCGCGAGGCACCAATGTAGTACATGTGAATCGAGCTAACAAGCAAGAGTGCGACATTAGCTCGACAAAGCGCCGCCGCTTAGGCCGCCCAAGCCAAGGCGCACTAACCGCGCGCCCTGTTCGCCCACTTGAGCTACTTCGTTCTCAAGCAGTTCCAGCTTCTGGAAGGCATTCCCGAGCCTGCGTTGCTCTTCAAGGGGGAGCCGGGGAATCTCAACCCTCCGGATGTCGGCCCGCGAGGGCTCGCCACGCTCTGCCGCCTGCTCTCCCGCGATCCGCAGGAACCCCGCCAAGCAGACCGGGTCTACCCGGTCGGGATCCACTCGCAGGAGAAGGAGCCCGCTACCCAGTACGGCCCCGCCCTCACGCACCACCCTCGCTGCGAACTTCCGCCCGCCAGCCGGGAAGACCACGTCACCAGGCTCGACGATGACCATACCGGCGGTGACGGATGTGCGCCCACTCGGCGCTCTGCCCGCGATGACGTCCTCCAGGGTCAGCAACGGAATTCTCCCGGGGACGGATGCCGTCCTGTGCGCCTCATGAAGGCCGATCGCCCCGGCTTTGGCCTGCTCGGCGAGCGTGGTCCTGGGCAGGTCTCGGTCTTCGCCGGCGGTGATCGCGCGCAGATCCCCGAGTACCCGCTGGAGCGCAGCCACAGCAGAGGCGACGGCGTCGAGCGACGTCATGAATTCCTGCGCAGCACCTCCCGACGACGGAACCGCGACATGGCGGACGGGTGTCAGATCCACGTCCTCGTCCAGCAGGCGGATGAGGGGCACGGCGCCGTTCTCCTCGTCGGGAGGGCCGACCATCCTGTCGGAGAGACTTCCCGAGACACTGGAGGAGCGAAATCCCCGCCACCGTTCTGTGACCGTCTGGCGAAGCCTCGCCCAGGGCAACTCGGTGACGTCCATCATCAGGATTCGCGACGGGACAGGGTCTCCGGCGGCGGGTCTGCGCAGCACCCACAGGTGGGGGGAGCCGAGAGTGTGCGGAGCCGCACCGGCGGGGAGTGCCACCACGGCGCGCAGGGCTCCGCTGCGCAGCAGTTGCGCCCGGATCCGACGGCCGGAGCGGCGGCCCGCGGCGGCCGCCGGCATCAGGATGGCGATGTGCCCACCAGGTTTGACGTGGAACAGAGCGTGCTGGACCCACGCCAGCTCGGGCTCTCCTCGCGGTGGTAGACCGTACTGCCAGCGGATATCCCCGGCAAGCTCCTCGAACCCCCAGCTACGCTCACCGAAAGGCGGGCTGCAGACAGCCGCGTCGGCCTCAAGGAAGCCGAACCGATCCGCGCGCAGGGAATCGCCGTCGCGCACGACTGCTTCGTGGCCGTGTAGCAGGAGCCGTACGGCAGTCATACGCGCCGCAGTCGCGTTCCGTTCCTGACCGAACAGTCCGGTGGCGCCTGCGGACGCGGCGGACAGCAGCAGACTTCCCCTCCCGCAGGCGGGGTCGAGGACGGTTCCACCCTGCGGTACCAGTAGGTCCGCCATAAGGCCGGCAACCTCTGCCGGCAGGGTGGGGACTCTTTTGGAGGAAGCCTCGAGATAGCGAGCGTGGATGAGATCGAAGGCTTCTGCGGGGCCCCGCTGCTCCGCCAGTTCGGCGACGTCGCGCAGCAGGGAGAGGTCGAACGTCGTCTCCGGCATCTCCGGGAGATCGGTGGCGGTGAACTCCGCGGAGGAGATTCGCCCCTCCATCCGGCGAGCCAGCTGCTCCCATCGCTCCTTCGACCTGTCGAGGAAGAGCAGGAACGCCCCGATGTGTCCGGCAGCCTCGGCGAGCCGGCTGTGCTCGACACCCGCCCGCAGTTGCTGCCAGACCCGCTCGAAGAGCGGCACCTCGGCAAGCTTGCCCCGGCGCCGAAGCCACTCCTCCACGTCCTCCAGCGAGAACAACGGACTGGTGGACGTCCCGCCGACGGGGGCCGGGAAGTCGTCGAACCGGCGGCGCCAGTTGCTGACAGCGGCACGTCCGACCCCTGCCAGCTGCGCGATGTCGGCCACTGCGACCGTGGCGGGGTCAGGCATGGATTAGCCCAAACTCGCGATCACTGTCGAGTACATGTGAACAGGATCGGTCGACAGGTCCTGGGCGACCCAGCCGGGAAGCGGAGGGAGGTCGCACACCCACGGCAGGAGGCTCCGGTATACCTCGGTCGCGTCAGAGGGACGGTGAGCCGGGTCCTTGATGAGCAGCCGGTGCGTAAGCTCCTCCAACTCCGCGGGCACACCCGCCATCGGCGGTGGGTCCTCCTCCTTGCTGCGGACGATTTCCCGTAGCAGGTCACGGGACTCGAACGGCCGCGTGCCGGTGAGCAGCTCGTACAGCACGCAGCCGATGGTGTAGAGGTCACTTGCCCGGCTGGCGTTCTCCCCTTCGACGAGCTCGGGTGCCATATAGCGAGCGGTCCCCGGAACCTGCCCGCTCTGGGTGATCCGGGAGAACTCGCTCGCGCCGAGCGAGGCAGCCACGCCGAAGTCAATGACCTTCACCGCCCCGTCCCGGCACAGCAACAGGTTCTCCGGCTTGACGTCGCGGTGGAGCAGCCCGGCCTCGTGTGCTGCGGCCAGTACGGCGCACACCTGAGCGCAGACGAAGGCCGCCCACGATACGGGCAGGCTGCCCACCTCGTCCTTGAGCTTGCCGACAGACTCGCCCCGCAGCGCCTCCATGACCATATACAGGTCGCCGTCGTCGCCGAAGTCGTAGACGACCGGAACGCCCGGGTGGCGGAGCCGTGCGGTAATCCTGGCCTCACGGTTGAAGCGCCGCCGTGCCTCCTTCTCGGAGGCGAGGTCGGCGGAGTTGATCAGCTTGATCGCGACCGGCCGGTTGAGCCGCAGGTCGGTGCCCTCCCACACCTCGCCCATGCCACCCCGCCCGATGGGCGAGGTGATCCGGTAACGGTCGGCGATGGTCCTCACGGCAGGAACCTGCTCTTGGTGCCGTGCCAGCTGATCACGACGCTGTCCCGCGCCCGGGTGGCGGCCACGAAAAGCAGCGACCGGGCACGCTGCAACTCCCGGCGGCAGCGCAGGGGATCGTCCTTCTCGAACGCGAGAACCCGTTGCGCGGGCAACAGGCCCTCCGCGACACCGGCGAGGATCATGCGCTGATACTCCAGCCCCTTGAATCGGTGCATAGTCCCCACATGGACGGGCGCCTCGACGAGCTTCGGCCCGTCGGGACCGATGGATGCCGCCATGATGCCGGCCTTGCCGAGCCGGTTCTCGACCTCGGCCACCATCCACCGCTCGGGCACACAGACCGCGATCGAGCCCTCTCCCCACTCCCTGACCTGCTCGACAATTCCGTCGAGCTCGGCCCCCCAGGTGGCGTACGGCGTGAGCACCGGGTCGGGGCCTCGCAGCACGGATCGGTAGCCGGTGAGGTCGTCGGTGCCGTCGTCGAGGTCGTCCCACTCCTCCTCGCCGAGCAGGCGACAGGCGGTCCCGAGTATCTCGTGGGTGGTGCGGTAGCTGAGGGTCAGCTTCGACGACCGGCCCCGGATGTTGATGCCCAGGCTGCCCAGTGAGACCTGGTTGGCGTAGATCCGCTGATGGGTGTCGCCGGCGATGAAAAGGTCGTCGGGCCCTTCGGGCACCATCGCGCGCAGCATCCGCCAATGCGCCGCGCCGAGGTCCTGCGCCTCGTCCACGACGATGTGCCGATAGGGGTGCTTGTACCAGATGCCGGATTCGTGCTGCAGCTTCGCCGAGCTGACCTGGTTGGCCTGGTAGGTCGCGATGGCCTTGGCCCGCTCGATCGCCAGTCCCGCGGCCCGCTCGGCGACCTGTCGGTACGTCCAGAGCTTCTTGTCGTCCAGGCGCATCACGTAGCGCTCGACAAGTTTCCAGATCTCCGCTCGGTCCTGTCGGCTGATCGCGCGACCCCGCCCGGCCCGGCGGGCGCGGAAGTACTCGGCCCGGGTCGCGACGCCCTGCCCGAGGATCACCTGCGACCATTCGGCGTGCAAGAACTCGGGGTCCCACTTCTGCTCCCCCAGCTCGTCGAGGAGCTCCTGCCACTGGATGACGGCTTTGGTGTCGTCGATCCACTGCCGCCCGGTGCCGGTCTGAGTCGGGGCGACGAGGTCGCTGGCCAGCTTGTCGATGTTGACAATCTCGACCCGCTTGACGACCTCCTGCCCTGCGAGGTCGAGTAGCCGCCGCCGCAGGTCGGCGGCGAGGTTCTTGTTGAACGTCGTCAGCAGCACGTCCTTGCCCTCGCCCGGGCCGAGCCGCTCGACCAGATGCTTGACCCGGTGCAGCGCCACGATCGTCTTGCCGGTGCCGGGGCCGCCGGTGACGCGGGCGGGGCCGCTGTAGACGCGATCCACGATCTTCTGCTGGGTGGGGTGCAGGAAGACCTTCCAGCGTCCGAAGTCGCCGTCCTCCAGCACCTCCTGCAGGGCGGTGTCCTCGGTGGTCACGACCGTGGCGGGACGGGCGAGCGCCGCCTGGTAGTCGTCGGTGTCGACCGTCTCCTCCACCGCGACCGGCGCGGTGATCTGGTCCATCACCTCGTCGACCGTCTTACCGTCGTACAGCGCGAGCAGCACCTCACCGGTGAGCTGCGGCGCGTAGGTGGTCAGGCCGAGCAGTTCGTCCTCAGTGGTGATCTTCGCGATCAGGGGAAGCAGCGGCTCCGCCACACCCAGGCCGAGCAGGGTCTCGGCCGAGATCTTGGCGAAGAGCGGCTCCGGCGGATTCTCCTCGGCGGGAGGCATGGCCACCGGGGTCGGCGCGGGCTCGGTGGCGACCTTCCCCCCGATCGTCAGCAGGTCGAGGAACTCGATGCCACCCGTCACCGGATTGACCTGGTAGGCGAACTTGTCCAGGTTGTCGTAGACCTCCTGGCGCGGTTTGACCGCGACCAGGATGTAGTCGCCGCCGCCCGCGTGCAGCAGTAGCGCCCGGTAGTCCAGGTTCACCCGTGCCGAATACAGCCGCGGATGCCCCTTGAGCTGCTTGAACCGCAGACCGGGGCTCTCCGGGTCCTGGCGGAACTTGTGCTGGAAGTCGTAGATGGCTCCCTTGACCGCCCGCGGCAGCTTGAGGATCTCCTTGTCAGCCTTGTCGAGGAGCCGTAACGTCACCGTGTTCACGCGACCTCCTTCACCGGTGCGCTGCCGCCGTACCGGTTGCTCCGCCCACTCACCGGGCCTCCGCTGTATTTCCGGGTCGAGTCCGCCTCGCCTTGCACACTCACCGTCCGCTCACCCCGAGACGCTCGGCCAGTTCTTCTGATGTCCAGCCCTCCGCGATCCGCACGTCCCAGCCCTCCTGGGCGTAGGCGGCGTCGCGTCTGCGCGCCTCGTCGTCGTCTCCGGAGAGCATGACCGCCAGCTTGGCCTGCGGCCAGGCCAGCTCGGCCTGCCAGGCCTGCTCGCCGAGCTCGTAGCCCGCCTCGGGGGCGGGCACTCCCAGCTCGGTGAGGGCGTGCGCCAGGCGCGCCAGCGCGGCGTCCTCGGGGTCAAGGAGGTCGAGCACCTCCTCCCAGTCCTGCGGGACGACATCCTCCGCCGTCTCGTCGGTCACCTCGGTCTTGTCGGACGGAGGCCGTCCCGACTCGCCTTCCTCGTCCGGTGGGCGCGGGACGAACGGCGTGTCGTCGGACAGACCCTCGGCGAGGTCCGCGTCGAGCGGGAGCCTGCTGAGCGCCGTGAGGAGACCCTCGCCACCCGCTGCGGCGAGCAGACCCGGATCGAACAGATCCAGCTCGCTGAGGGCGAGCTGGCCTCCGTCGCCCGCACCGGCGTCGAGGAACTGCAGGAGGTTGCCCCAGTAGAGCCAGCCCGCCCAGTGGCGCCGGTGCGCCTCGTCGTCAGCGAGGATCGTCTCGTTGCGGTCGTCGATCACGGTGAACGCGCTCCACGCTCCGGTGCGACCATCCAGGACGACCGTGAGCCGGCAGCCGTCCAGGTCGTCTGTGGAACAGACCCTGATAGGGCCTGCCGCGCCGGGCGGGAGGTCCTCGCCGCGCAACGATGCCGCCACCCGCTCCGCCACCCCATCTGGGTCGCAGATGCTCATGCCGTTGAGTTTGCGGACCGTGCCCGCAACCACCGCCTCGGCGCGGTGCAGCCACAGCCGCCGGTCGGGCTCACGAAGGTAGGCCACCAGCGTCTCGACCGGGTTGGTCCACATCGTGTGCACCAGCTCGACGGGCTCGCGGTGCGGTTCCGAGCGCCCGTAGAACCCTCGGGCCTGTTCCTGCGCGATGCCCTCGTACGGCTTGCGCAGCGGCTCGATCGACTGATCGGGGGCGAACCCGCGTCCCTCCCACTCGTCGAGGTTCTCCCAGGTGAGCTGGAAGACGAGCCGGCCATGAGCACGCAGCCGGGCCCGTTTGTCCGCATCATCGGCCAGGCGGTTGATCTCCGCCGTCGCGTGGTAGGCGTAGCCGTCGAGGTAGACGGCCACTTCCTGCGGTTCGTCGTCCACCAGCCGGAACAGCACGTCGGGCCGGGTGCCCTTGATGGTGTTCTGCAGGGTCATCCGCCAGTGCCGGATCACGCCGCCGGGGCCCTCGATGCGCAGGTCGGCGGTCTTCCTGCCGTTGACGATCTCGCCGCGGGCGAGCACGGCACGCGTGTCGGACCGGCGGGCCCACGCCTCCAGGCCGTCCAGGAAGCGTGCCTCCAGCTCGCTTTCGACCTGGTCCCACAGGGAGATGTCGGCCGTGGTCGTGACCGGGGCGACCTCCCACTTCTCCAGCAGCTCGCGGAGCATCTCCAGAGCGTCGGCCCGGCTGACCTTGTCGTACATGCTGCCGGGGACGTGGGAGAGCAGGCAGCGGTGACAGGCCTTCTTCTGGCGCTCCTCCTTGCAGCGGCACTCGTCCACGATCTTGTACGCGGCGGCGAGCACCTCGTGGAAACCCTCGGGCGAGGAGAGCCGGTGCAGGTAGCCGGTGCCGCCGGGCAGGGTGTCGTGCAGCACGAGGAAGCGCCGTTCCCGGCCCGTGGCCGGGTCGGGCATGGTGGCGGTGACGATGTCGAGATGGTCGGGGTCGCCGCCGTACCGCGCCGCCACCCCGGCCATCAGCGCCGCCTGGAATGAGGCGGAGCGCTGCTCGACCATCAGCGTGGCGACCGGGAGCAGGATGCGCAGCGCCTCGGTGTGCAGTTCGTGGGCGAGGATGAGCTTGACGTGCTCGGTGTCGCGAGCGGACCGCCGGAACGGGCACCACGGCCGGTGGTGGCTGCGCGACCGGTCGAACGACGAGGTGGCGACCAGCCCGTCGGACTCGTTGGAGGATGGCGGGCCGTCCACGGTCGTCCCGCCGCAGGACGGGCAGGCGTGGAAGGGGTTGAGCCGGACCTGCTCGCCCGCGAACCGGTCGCCGGCCGGGCGGTCGTAGCGGGCGGTGCCCAGGTTGAAGCGGCGGATCACGGCCTGCCGGGTGAAGTCGACGCCGAAGACGGCCGTAGCGTGCCGCCAGGAGGCTCCCGGCGCGATGTCGGCCGGGTCGACGTCGACCGCGACGGCGGTCTCGTAGTAGCGCCGCTGCCTGTCGTCGCTGTCGTCGCGGATCTGCACGTCGTCGCGACGGTCATGGGCGGTGACGCGGGTGGGCCGCAGCACCTTGTGCAGCGAGCCGAGCTCACCGATCTGCCGACTGTCGCAGCGCGGGCACGGCGAGGTGTCCTCGGCCGCCCGGAAGGTCCGCACATGGCCGCAGCCGGGGCAGACCCGCCATTCCTCCCAGGCCGGGCGGGACGAGGTGCCGATGTCCAGGCCGCTGATCCGGTGCTGGTAGCCGCGCATGTAGAAGGAGTTGCCGGGGGCCAACTCGGTGAGGGCCAGCCTGGCAGGACGTTTGTACTCACGGACCTCGCTGTGATACCGCCTGCCGCCCGGGACCTCCTCGTCCCAGGTGATCGTCGCCTCCAGCGTGGTGGCGGCGTCGATGAGGGAGTAGTTGGGCAGCAGTCCGAGCTCGACCAACGCGCCCTGGGCGTTCTGCCCGCCGATCTCGCTGACCAGCCGCGCCACTGCCCGGCGCTCGGCCGCGAGCGACCGCTTGATCGCCTGCTGGCTCGGATCGGACTCCACCAGCGTCTCGGACGCCGTGTCGATGACCTTCAGCCGCTCGCGCAGGTCGTCCAGGCGCCGGTTCCACACCCGTTCGGCTTCCTCCACGGTCTCCTTCAGCCCGCCCGTGGCGAAGCCGCGCAGCTCCGTGGCCGCCGCCTCGCTCACCGCTTCACCGAACAGCTCCAGGAAACCTTCCGCGAGCGTCGCGCCGGACGCCAGCGCGGCGATGGTGAAGCCGGCGAGCCAGCCGGTCTCCCCGAACAGCGCCGACGCCCGCCGCGGCAGCGCCCGTACGCCGGAGAGCCGGTCGCGTGCGCACAGGTCGACCAGGTGGGCGACATACTGCCGACGCAGGATCTCCACGGCCGACAGATAGCTGCCGGGCGGGACGATCTCGCCGGCGATCATGTCGCGCGGCTCTTCAAGGAAGTACAGGTCGCGCGGGGACCGGCCCACCATCGTGACCAGGAACGCGTTCCCGGTGCGGCGACCGGCCCGGCCGACCCGCTGCACGTAGTTGGCCGGCCCCGGCGGCAGCGAGGCGAGGATGACCGCCGACAGCTCGCCGATGTCGATGCCCAGCTCCAGCGTGGGCGTGCAGGACAGCACGTTGGGGTCGCTGTAGCGGGTGCCCTGACGGAAGCGGTCCTCGGTCTGCTCGCGCTGGCGGCGGGTGAGCGCGCCGGTGTGCTCGGCGGTGACGACCCGGAAGACGCCCTCGCCCCGATAGAGACGGCGGTAGTAGTCGCTCCGGTGGTCGCGGCTGCCGCGGTCGGTCAGGGAGCCGCCGCAGCGATAGCGGGGGCACGGCTGGCCGTACCAGTCGTCGACGAGGTGGGGCGGGAGCGTCTGCTGCCAGGCACATCGGTCGCAGCCGATGCCGGCGTCGTCGACGTGCTCGTCTTCGAGCAGGTGCACCTGGATGTGGCCGGGCTGCAGGCCGTACACGCCGGTGGCGCCGTCGTCGGCGGTGCGCTTGGCGACGACGCCCTCGGAGGCCAGCAGGGGAAGCAGCCGGGACAGGTACTCGCCGGCCTGGCCCCGGGTCAGGCCGAGGCAACGGGTGGCCCAGTCCTGCGACCAGCCCTGGTCGGCGTCGACCCGGTCGAACTCCGACTTCCTCTTCATCCGGTCGAGCAGGAACGTCGGCGCGCTGACCCCGCGCGGAAACGCGGGCATGCCGTCGGGGCGGCGTCCCCAGATGGCGTTGTAGCGGCTGGTGCCAGCGTTGCCGATCCACCTGTCCAGCCACGCGTGCTTGACCGCGCCCCGGTAGCGGAGCCGTTCCAGCAGGCCGCGTACGAAGACGAGGTAGCGGTCGCCGGCCTGCAGCTCGACCATGCCGGAGGTCGCGGTGTGCGCGTCACGCGCCAGCGCGGCGATCCTCACCGGGTCGGCGAGCACGACCTCGGCCGCGGCCGTCCGGGTGAGCTCCAGCGTGCGGCCGTTCCGGGAGCGCAGGCCGAGCTCCATCACGGCGGCGAACGCCAGCCGCTCCCCGATGAGGTTCCAGGCGTCGGAGCCACCCTCGGTCTCCTCGGCGAGGATCGCGTCGATCTCCGGGCGGTCGTGCAGGTCGGGCGGGACGACCGCGGGCAGCACTCCCGCCTCGCTGGCCGCCGCCGCGAGGTCGCCAATGAGGTCGTTGAGCAGGATCGGCGCCTCGGGGTCCAGCCGCGAAGCGAGCAGCCGGCGCAGGGAGAAGGCGTATGAGCGGTTGGCGACGAACCCGGCCCGGTGCGCGGCGTCCTGCACCGAGTCGTTGAACAGCAGCGTCTTGCGCTGCTCCGGCTCCAACTGGCCTCCGGCGAACAACTGCGTGATCGCCACCGACGCCAGCGAGGCCAGTCCTGAACCGAGGAAGCGGATGCCCTCGTCCATGTCGCACGCCGGGCAGCGGTCCTGCTCGGCGGCGTAGAGCGCCTCCGGGGTGGTGCGCAGGTCCGTCAGCACGAAGACGATGTCGCCCTCGCCATAGGTGTCGCGCGCCGGGTCGTACGGCCGGACCCGCTCCCCGTCGAGAACGGCGAGGTTCCGTACGGCCGCCTCCACCTCGCGTTCGGTCGCCTGGATCAGCGGCCGGACCCGCTTCTTCTCCGCGCCGACGTTCGCCCGGTAGATCCGCTCCGGCGTGGTGATCAGTTGGTCCGGGTCACGCTCGGGCGAGAACGCGGCCCAGCCGGAACGGCCACAGTGGCGGCAGTAGACGGCCGGGAGCAGGGTCTTGCCGAGCACGCTGAACGTGGAGTCGGCGTCTACCACGGGCAGCTCGCCGATCCAGGCGAAGGCCGGGGTGTGGTGCGCGAGACGGAGCAGCCGTGAGACCGCGCGCACCCACATGTGCGTCTCGACCAGCAAAAACGGCCGTCTCGGCCGCTTGCCGAGGTCTTCGGTGTCCTCCGGGTCGCGGGCGGTCGACAGCAGCGCGACGAACCGGGCGAGCGCGGTCGCGGCCCGGGCGGGGTTCTCGCGGATGGCGGCGCCCCAGTTGTACGCGCCGCGCCGCGGCAGCAGGTCGAGCATCTCGTCGAAGGTGCGCGGCTCGCCGCCGAGCACGTCGAGCACGGCCTGCGTGAGGATGTGATGCCGGAGCACCTTCCCCAATTCCTGGGCGCCGAGCCCGGTCCGCCCGGTGACGGCGGCGGCGAGCTCGTCCATCGCCGTCGGATCGCGCATCGGGTCGCCGCAGGCGATCAGATCCTCGGGGCCGGGCAGCGGGAGCGTGACGTCGATGTCGCCGATGAACTCCTCGACCGTGAGCCGGTCCTCGCCGACCACGGACTTCTCGGGGAACGGCATGCCGAAGACCTGCTCGGCCACCTCGCTGATGCTTCGCCCGCCGCCCTCCTGACCCGTGTTCTCCCCGAGGGTGGCGGAGGTGGCGACCGGGCAGATGTCGCCGAGCGGCCGGCCGGGCTGTGCGTGCCCGGTCGCGGCGGCCAGCCGGCGCAGCAGCATGGCAACGTCGGTGCCCTGCGCGCCGTCGTAGGTGTGGAACTCGTCGACCACCACGTACGCGATCTCGGCGTCCTGCCACAGCGGCAGGTCGTCGGGCCGCTGGAGCAGCAGGTCGAGCATCTTGTAGTTGGTGATGAGCACGTCCGGCGGGTTGCGCCGGATCTCCGACCGCTGCGTCATCACTTTCTTGAAGCTGTCCCCGGGGGTGTCGCCGATGTACAGGGCGGCCGTCACGTCGTTCAACTTCGGCTGTTCGAGGTATCCGCTGATGCGGTACGCCTGGTCGGTGGCCAGGGCATTCATCGGGTAGAGCAGGACGGCCTTGACGCCGCCCTTCCCCTTGGCCCGCTCCCGGCGGCAGTGGTCGAGCACGGGGATGAGGAACGACTCGGTCTTGCCCGAGCCGGTGCCCGTCGTGATCAGCGTCGGCTCGGCCTTCTTGCCGTGAGTGCTGAGCCGTTTGAACGCCTCCGCCTGGTGCCGGTACGGCGAGAAGCCCTCCGGTGCCCACTCCAGCGTAGTGCGCCAGCCGTCCTTGGCGGTCCGGAACGGCGTACGGATGCGCAGGTACGGCCCGCGGAAGATGCCCTGCTCGGGATGCTCCAGGAACCGCTTCAGGGCCTGGCGGACGGGTGGGTCGGCCAGCGCGAAGGTGGTGGTGAGGTACTGCGTCAGGCTCTGCCGCAACTCGTCCGCGGCCAGCGTCGGCCTCACCGGTCCTCCTCATGCACTCGTACGGCCCGCCTGCACTTGAACCCGCTCCTCACCCGCACTCCCGTTCGACCAGCCTCAGGCATGCTAACTTTCGGTGACGATATATTTACACAGTGCTTACCAACGTCTACGTTGACGGGTTCAACCTCTACTACGGGTGCCTGCGCGGAACACCGTACAAATGGCTGGACCTCGACGCTCTCGCCCACCGCCTGGTGCGGCAGGGCAGCGTCCACCGGATTCGTTATTTCACCGCGATGGTCACAGCCCGGCCGGACGATCCGGGCGCTCACAAGCGCCAAGACACTTACTTGCGCGCCCTGCTGACGATCCCTCACCTCACCGTTCACTTCGGACGGTTCCAGGAGCGGATCACACGCATGCCGCTGGCCTTCCCGACGCCCGGCAGCCCCCGGACCGTCGAAGTCGTCAAGACCGAGGAGAAGGGTTCGGACGTCAATCTGGCGACATACCTTCTCCTGGATGCCTTCCGGCAAGACTGCGACAGCGCCCTCGTCGTCAGCAACGACGCGGACCTGGCGGAGCCGATCCGGGTGGTCCGTCACGAGCTCGGCATCCCGATCGGGGTGGCCAACCCGTACCCCTACGAGAGGCGCGCCGTCGATCTCATCGCCGCACGCCCCACGTTCCTCAGGCAGATCAACCCGAGCATGCTGAAGGCATGTCAGCTGCCCGACCGGCTCCAGGACGCTCACGGGAAGATCAGACGCCCGGACCGATGGTGAGAAAAACATAGAGCCCCGTCCAACGAACGGGGCTCCGGGCCACCCATCGAAATGAGTGGTGCAGTCGAGAACAGTAAACAGGATCGCCTCCGTGCCCGTCAACTCACTCCCCGTAACACGTGCACTCCCGGCCCCGCCTCGGACCACGAGCGACGCGAGGGCCGGACACGCAACCGTGCCCAGGGACACGAGGACAGCGCGAAGGCCGGGCACCCGATATCCCTCAGTAGTCCCGGCCTCACTTCCACACTCCCAGGGGTGCGGCACAGCCGAGGATGACGTACGCCGCATGACCTGGCAAGCAGATTCCGCCGCCGTCACGAAGGCAAGATCAAAGCGCTGGCCATGCGAGCCGAGCGAGAGACGACCAGGGCCTCGCCCAGTGGGCGAGGCCCACGCCCACCCATCGAGATGAGTGGGGCGACTGAGCCCAGCGAACCGGCGCCCGAGGGTGCATATCAACTCACTCAGAGCAACAGAACCCGGCCCGGCCTTGGTCGGCGGTTGCAGCGCGGGGGCCGGGTGCCCGATTCCATCGGTGGTCCCGGCCCCTGCTTCCGGCACCCACCGGGGGTGCGGCACCGTCAAGGGTGCCGCACCCCGGGTAACCGGGCAAGCGGTTATCGTCACGACGCGCTCTCGCCGCCGTTGGCGGATACGGCCCCCGGCTCCCAGCCGGCCTGCCGGAGCCGCTCGGAGAAGACCGCGTGCGCCTGCCGATACTCCGCTTCCCGGTCGGCCTTATAGAACGGCGCGGTATACCCGTCGGGGACGGGAGCGTTCTCTGGATCCGCCTGATATGCCTCGAATTGCGCCCAGGTTTCTTTGGTCTGGCGTTGCCCAATCGTGCGGGCGTAGCTTGCTAATTTCCACCCCTCGGAATCGAACCATGTAGCCGCCTCGAACTTTTGAAGCACTGGGAAGCGGCCTCGATAGGCCGCGATCAAGGCGTCGACGTCCATACCGAGCCAGACTGCGATCAGGGCGTCGATCTCTACGAGCGCTGAGCGCCGGGCGCGTTCGGTCCGCAGTGGCGTTTCTGCACGCCAATCAGGGGTGACCGCTTGCAATGGCTGCAGATCGGGCCATTCACAGGCCCACGACTCATGCAACCAAGCGGGGTCATACAGCGTGGCCCAGAGATCGGCGTAGGCGTTCGTAAGGCAATTCAGCCGTAGCGTGCGCAGAAGGAGAGCAGATGCTAGGGGATGCTCAGAGGCGGGAGCCGGCATCGCCCGGGCCCCGCTAACGCCGAAATTAGCAGGGCTAGTGATTCTCAAAAAGTAATCTAGAGGAAGCGAGGCCCAGAATCCCGCCACGAGCGCTAGGAGTTTACAATCAGGTAGCGACATGCTGCAAACACCATCGATGTGCGCCGCTCCTGGCGGAATGAGAGCAGCGTAGAGCGCACGTTCACTATTCTGGGAAATCATTCGACGCCAAGCCAGACGGTAGAAGTCTGTGTATCGGCGCCGAGCACGTTCCTCTAGGACTTGATCGATCTTACCCGGGGTGATGTTCCCCTCTCTGACACCATCTGCTGTGAGCTGCCTACGAGCACTCTCAATCATCTCCGGGTCGGAGCGAAGACGCATTAGAGCAGCGTGATCAATCCAATGATCTTGCGCTGCAAGATAGGCAGATTCCCGCCCCTCGACGCATGTGTATGCTGTGTCTGACACGAAATCAGAGGGCAGATTAACTAGATCGATTCCATAAGGGTCGTTGCTGTTAGCATCATGGCGTTTGAAGATGGGAGTCGCAACACCAAGTTGTGTCCCCTTCAAAATCACCTTATTCCACGAGTCCTGCCGCAACTCACGACTAGGCAATACGTCCGACCGATTGTAGTCGATCAGGTGATTCTTTTTCGCTCCGCTCTCATCGTAACCGCGGGTTATCTGCGGCGATAGCGGACCAAGCCGCAGAGGATAGTCAGCTAGAGCAGCGATGGCCGCAGCTTCCGCTTCGCTCACTGGGAAGAGGAGGCGCGCCTGCTCGATGGGCACGCCTTCCTCATTCAGTAACCGCTGCCATACTGAGAGCCTATCCTCGGTAACCCTGATTACTCGCGTCCGGTGCGGCCTGCCATCGAACTCGGCGTTCTGGTACCGAATACCTGGGATTTCACCAGAGCCATCGTGACTGCTCGAGAGAAGCAGAGCTTCCGTGGAAACCAGCCACGAGAGGTGATCGAACTCAATCACCTTCGGGCTTCCATAGATGTGGACGCCAAAATGGGTTGCGTGACCAACCGGCTCCGGAAAGAATCGCTGCCCTGCATTGACGAAATCACCATGGATGCGGAGCCGATGATAGGCCGCCGCACGGAGCTCGCCTTCCTTGTCCCCAGTGAAGTGACTATCGGAGTGAAGAAATCCCGTCGTCCCCTTGGGGGCCCCGTGCGCCCAGACCTGACACATAAACGCCCGGTACAGGTCGGGCTGGGTACCAACGAGCAGGCGATACACCTGCGGAGACCCGAATAAGGAGACCTGTGCGACGATATTCGTCAGCTCACCGAGCACATAGTCCCTGACCGCAGTGCTCGAGAGCAGTTCCTCACGCCGCCGAGACTTCTCAGCTACAGGAGCCTTTTCAGCAAGCTCAAACCACGGTTCAAATTCTGCAAGCACGGCGGACTCGTTCCAGCGAGGCCGCACCCACGGTGGGTTGCCGACTTGGAGATCAAAGCCTCCTTGAGCGAAGACCTGAGCGAACTGGAGTTCCCAGTGGAAGAAGCCGCATTGCTCTGCAATGCCGTTCTCACCCTCAATCTCTTGGAACCAGGGGAAACGCTCCAACATTTTATCGGGGGAATCCATCCGCATCCAAGTGACAATGTCGTCCTCGTGGTGCTCCATCTCGTCCAGGCTGGTGAAGGTAGTGGCCAACCCCTTCTGGGTGCCGGTCTCGCCATAGTCGATGTCCAGGCGTCCGAGCACGGCTTCGGCGAAGTCGAGCCAATCGTTGAGGTCCGTCAGAGCAATCCTTGGGCGGAGGGGTTCCAACACGGCGGCCTTTCTAGCTGCGTTGGCTGCGGCGGTGGCAGCGCGCGCCTCTTTCTGCTCCTTACTGAGGGTCTTCATTGTCGCGGATCTCTGAAGTGCGGCGGCGTGCTCTCCGAGGTCGAGTTGCTCGTCTCCTGCGGTGAACAAGGAGTCGGTAACATAGACTTTTCCGAAGTCAGCCGGTTCCCCGCCCGCCGTGCTCCCCGTGGCTGTAAGGGGCCGGTCCACCGCAAAAGGCACGGGCCGTACTGTCGTGGGCTCCCACGCCCCATACATTGGCTCCGGCTCAGAGACCTCAAGCACCGGTCGGGCGTAGACCTCGTCGGAGCCGTCGAGCAGACCGGCCTTGTCGAGCGGCCAGAACCACAGCGCGCACCAGGCGTCCATGACCTTCTTGAGCCGCCAGTACGGCGTGCCCGGCGCGGTCAGGTCTCCGTACACCTTCTCCTTGGGCACGGCGTCGGCCGGCTGCTCGATCCAGTCGGCGCCCCAGACGTCGATCTTGCGGCTGATCTCCCGCTCGGAGATGGCGAGGCGCTGCCGGACCAGGTCCCACAGGTACTCGGCCCGCTTCGACAACACCTGGAGGCGCTGGAGCTGGCTGAACTTCTGGCCCTGCTTCTTCTTGTCGGAGACACTCCTCTGGATCTGCTTGCGCCAGGCCTTGAGCCGGTTCGCCTGCTCGGGAGCGAGTTCCTTGGCCTCCTTGGCCCCGGCGACCGCGCCCCAGCCCTCGGCGGGGAGCAGGAAGTGGTGCACCTTCCCCGACGGCAGCTGACCCGCCGAGAACGGCAGGTCCTCGGGGGCCTCCTTGAGCCAGCTGCCCTTGGTCAGCGAGGCGGCGCCGTACACCCTGCGGCTCGCGCCGATGAGCGAGTTGCCGCGGCGCAGGTGCAGGCCGAACCAGGGGGCCTGCAGTCCGGGGTGCATGACGTTGAGCCAGAGCGAGACCTCGGCCAGCTCGATGGCGGTCTCGTTGAGGTCGACTCCGTAGGAATTGTGCAGCGCGACGTACGCCTTGACCTTCTGCAGCTCCTCCTCGTACCGCTCGGGGTCGATCGAGACGCCGAGCTCCTGCTGGCGGCGCTTGAGATACTCGGCGGCGACCTGGTTGATGGCCTCGTTGAGGAACGCGCCGCTGCCCAGGGCGGGCTCGCAGATCTTCCACTCCAGGATCTCCCGGGCCGGGGTGACCGTGTCGTCCTGGTCGAGGCGGTGCTGGAGCGCGAGCTGGACGGTGACCCGGGTCAGCGACTCGGGGGTGTAGTAGGAGGCGCTGGTCTCGCGGTCGCGGCCGGCCAGGCGGTAGACGAACATGCCCTCGTGGACACGCTTGTTCTCGACGTTGCCGTCCTCGTCGCTGTTGCGAACAAAGACCTCATCGGGATAATCCTCCGCCTTTGACGCCGGAATCATCCATGAGCCGTCCTTCGGGTCGCCGTTCTTGGCCACCTCGTAGAGATCCTGGTCAGCGATGAACCCGGTGTAGGACATCAGGCCCTCGTACACCGCGCCGAGCTGGTTGATGCCGAGCTGGGCATACGAGATGAAACCGCCGCGTTCCTTCTTGCGCCCCTTGGTGAGCATGAGCTTGCGCAGCACCTTGTAGAGCGTTTCGTTGCGCAGCCGGGTGTCGATGCGCGGCGCGTCCGGGTCGTCCTCGTCCAGGGAGATGGCGTCCCGGCCGATGAGCTTGATCGCCTCGGGCTCGAACAGGTCGGAGCGGAGCGGCTCGAAGCGCAGCCCCTCCCCCTCCGAGCCTTCCGGCTCGGCGCCCAAGCGTGGCCGGTGGCCTCTGTTGACCATTCGGAAGAGCAGGTCGAGCGACTCGTACAGGTGGAAGGAGTTGCGGGCCTCCTCCCCCGTCAGGTCGCGCACCACCAGGTCGCCGAGGCGGGCGAGGCTGTAGCCCTTGACGTAGTCCTCGTCGTCGGTCGGCAGGATGCCCAGCTCGGGGCGGGCCTCGGCGTACAGCAGGAACAGGATCCGGTAGAGGTAGCGCAGCGACTCGCGGCCGAGTTCCTTCGCCAGAGCAGCGGGCTCCATGACGTCCTCGGGCCGCACGCCCTGGGCCCGAATCCGGGCGAGCACCTCGTTGGCGATGAGCTCGACCGAGTCCTTGAGGCCGTCGCGCAGCTCCTTGGACACGCCGACCGCATGGCTACGCGAGCGGTCGAGCAGCTCGACGAGCGGTTCGGAGCCGCCCTCCTCGGGCGGAAGCAGGGAGTCGGCGCCGAACAGGGCGGCGATCGTGCCCAGCTCGGCCTCGTTGCCGCGGCCCAGCGCGACATCGAGGCTGACCGCGAGGTAGCGGCCCTCGCCCCATACGGCGCGGTCGGCGAGCACGACCACGCCGCCGGCGAGGATGAGCACGTAGCGCGGCGGCTCCTCGGAGGTCAGCAGCCAGGTCGCGAGCTTGGTGCCGGAGGTGATCTCCTCGGTGTTGTCCAGCCGGACCGGGGCCAGCAGCCGCCCGGCCTGGTCGTCGTCGAGGGCGGCGTCCACATCGGCGGCCCAGCCGCACTCGATCGCGACCAGGTGCCGGTCGGCGTAGGCGACCTCGACGGCGTGCTCCCTGCCCGCCCGCTCGACGATCAGCTCGCGCGGGGCCGCGACGTAGCCGAGGGCGCGCAACACCTCGCCATGGAGCTCGCCCAGCTCCTTGCGCCACTCGGCGCGCTCGTCCCCCGTCAGCATCTCGTCGTCGCGCAGCCGCGCGTTCAGCTCGGCGAAGTACGGCCGGTCGGCGAAGTAGGGCTTGGACAGGGCGCGCAGCCCCTTGCGCGGGGTAGTGCGCCCGGCCTTCTCCTCCTCGCTCCAGCGGGCGAACATACCGCCGGATTTCTTGAGGTCCTTGGGCAGCACCTCGGCCAAGTAGTGGGCCGAGAAGTAGTCGCCGCGGTTGACCAGCGAGTCGAAGCTCATCGGTGTCCGTCCTGTCTCACTGCGCCCGAGTCCGGCGCCTCGGGAACGAGTACGGCGAGGACCCGCAGCAGCGGCTCCCCTGTGATCTTGAGGGAGTCGAGCAGGCGCTGCTGCCGCTCGACGGTCTCGCGGACGCGCTGCTCCTTGCGCCCGCGCTGGGAGGCGTGCACGCCGTCGAGGGTGAGCTGCTGCCACTCACCGAGCCGGTTGCGGTAGGAGTCGAGCGGCTCCACGACCTTCTTCTCGTAGGCCGAGCGGCGCTCCTCCAGGTGGGCGCGAGCGGTGGCGACGGCCTGGGGCACCCGCTCCTGAAGCGGCCCGAGGTCGATGGCCCGGCCCGTGTTGATCATGTCGGGGCCGACGCGGGCCGCGACGAGCACGTCGGTCATCTTCCGGTCGAGCACACCCGCGGGGGTGACGGCCATCCATTCGACGACGGTCGGCTGCCCGAGGCGGTTGGAGTAGATGCCCTGGATGAGGAAGGTCGGCTCGTCGACCTGGGCGGTAATGACCGGCGCCTTCTGGCGACCGAGCCGTACGAGGACCTTGTCGGTCACCCAGTCGACCATCGGGTGCAGGTCGGAGAGGTAGGCGATCTCCGGCCACATCGTCTTCGTCCTGCGCGCCTCGTCGAGCTTCCGCTGGGCCTCCTTGCGGTCGAAGGTGGCCTTCATCCGCCTGCGCACGTCGTGGGTGCGCAGGTAGTCGGCGGGCAGCGCGGACAGGCGGTGGGCGAGGTCCGGCGGCGGCTCGAAGGCGAGCATCACGCCGTCGTCCTCCAGGTCCTTGAGTAGCCCGAGCGTGTCGACGGCCTCCTTCACGAACGCCTCCGAGCCGTCGAAGAGCCGGGGCACGTCCGCGCGGAGCGGGTCGGCGCCCGTGACACCGCCGTCGACCGATCCGAACAGGCCGGCGAAGGCGAAGGGGTCATCGGCGTTGTGCTCGGTGAGGGACTCCTCCACGCTCTTGCCGGCGAGCAGGTCCTGGATGAGGCGGCGCTCCTCGCGTTCGGCGCGGTACTCGCCGGTGACGGCCTCCGCCGTCCCCAGGGTGCGGTGCGCCGTCTCCTCCTTCTCCAGGAGCTTCTCGGCGACGGCCCGGTCGTCCTTGGCGCCCTCGACCTCGGAGGTGAGGATGAGCGCCCGGAACTGCGGCTGCCGCGTCTGGCCGTAGCGGTCGATGCGGCCGTTGCGCTGCTCGATCCGGATGAGGCTCCACGGCACGTCGTAGTGGACCAGGTGATGGCACTGCCGGTGGAGGTTGACGCCCTCGGAGGTCACGTCGGTGGTCACTAGCAGGCGTACGGGGGCGTCGGAGAGCCCGAAACGCTCGATGATCTCCTGCTGCTGCTGGTCGGACATGCCGTTGCCGAGCATCATCTCGACCTCGCCCTTGCTGGTCAGGCCGAGCCGCTTGGGCAGGACCTCGGCCAGCCACCTGACCGTCTCGACGCTCTCGGAGAAGACCACGGCCCGGGTCTCGCCGCCGTGCCGTACGCCGATCTCGTCGCGGAGCAGGCGGACGAGGGCGTCGAGCTTGGCGGAGTCGTCATCGCTGATCTGCGCGGTCAGGTCCGCGAGGGTCTTCAGCGCGTCGATCTCCCGGGGCTCCTTGGCGTTCTTCAGCCGGTTGCCGACCGTCTTGGCCAGCGCCCTGTGCGAGGAGAGGAACGCCTTGAGCAGCGTGTAGGGGAAGAGCCGGTTCTTGCCGTCGACGACAGGACCACCGACGCGCTGATCCCCCGCGAGCCAGACCTGGGTGAGCTCCTCGAAGACCTTCTCCTCGGCGGGGGTGGCGGCGCAGCGCACCGGGACGGAGGGACCACGCTCGGGCCACTTCGTGCCCATCTGGTCGCGCACCTCGGGACTGATCTTCGTACGGCGGATGTAGAGGTGTTCGATGTCCTTGGCGGAGTAGCTGTGGTCGTCGGCGATCGCGGCGGGGTCCAGCATGCGGATCAGCTCGGCGAACGACTCACTGTTGCCGTTGTGCGGGGTGGCGCTGGCCAGCAGCAGCGCGTCCGTACGGCGGGCCAGCAGCCTAGCTAGCTTGTTGCGCAGGCTGGTCTCGCCGATCAGATTGTGCGACTCGTCGATCACGACCGCGTCCCAGTCCATCTTCTCCAGGTGCTGGCCGTACTTGCCCTCGTTCTTGAGGGTGTCGATGGAGACGATGATCCGCTTGTAGTAGGTGAACGGGTTGCGACCCGCGGGGATTTCCCGCTGGATACGCTCGATGCCAACGGAGTCGAGGCGGATCAGCGGGATGGCGAAGCGGGTCCACAGCTCGTGCTGGAACTGCTCCAGCACCTGCTGCGGAGTGACGACGAGGATGCGCTCGCCCCGGCCGCGACGAATGAGCTCGGCGAGGACGAGGCCGATCTCCAGGGTCTTGCCGAGGCCGACCACGTCGGCGATGAGGATGCGCGGGCGCAGGCCCTTCAGCGCGAGCTCGGCGGGCCGCCGCTGGTAGGGCAGCGGATCGAGGAGGAAGCGGTCGGCGAACGCGAGGCCCTTCTCCGTCTGCGGGAGCGGGGTCCGGCGCAGGACGGCCTCGATGAACAGGCGGCTCTGCGCGAAGCGCGGGGTCATGTCCTGCTCCAGGACGGTCTCCTCGGGCTTGAGCAGGCTCACCTCGTCGAGGTCGGTGAAGAAGACCGCGTCCTCGTCGCGGACGAACTCCGATGCGCCCACCGCCGTGATCTTGTAGCCGCCCGTGGCGAGCTGCGCACAGGTCCGGACGATCCACTCGGCGTCCCGGACTTCGATCCGGGCGCCGGGCGGGAAGGAGGTCTCGGTCACGGTTCTCCTCTTAGAAACGGGCGCCGACGGCGTACGCGCCGCGGAGACGGTCGGCGAGCTTCGCGACCACCGAGCCGGGCACGACGACCTCGGAGAGGTCGCGGCGGCGCGGCCGAGCCGGCGGAGTGGGGTCCTGCGGGTCGCTGTCCCGCTCGACGTACGTGGCGACGGCGAAGCGTCGTACGGCCACCGGCAGCGTAACCCCGCCCGAGGTCGCCACCTCCTTGAGCCGCTCGTACGTCTCGGGGACGGTGGGGCGGTCGGCGGGATCCTGGGCGAGCATCGCGGTGATGAGCGGCGCGAACTCCTCCGGGACGCCGGCGAGGTCGGGCTTCACATCGGCACTGATGATGTTCATGAACAGCGCCGCGACCGTCTTGCCGTCATAGGGGTAGTGCTTGGCCAGCGCGAACATCAGCGTCGCGCCGAGTGAGTAGACGTCGGTGGCGGCGGTCACCTGCTTGGGAGTGTTGGCCTGCTCGGGTGACATACAGGCGGGCGTGCCGAGCGTCGAGGCGGTCGTGGTCAGGTCGGTCGGGCCGTCGACGAGGGCCACCAGACCCAGGTCGATGACCTTCGCCCCGTCCCTGCCGAGCAGGATGTTGCCAGGCTTGAGATCACGGTGCAGGAGGCCGGCCGCGTGAATATCGCCCAGCGCGGAGGCCAGCAGGACACCGAGCGTCGCGGCGTGCTCGCCGTCGAGCGGGCCACAGGTCTCGACGAACTCCTTCAGGCTCAGGCCCCGGACGTACTCCACCGCGAGCCAGGGCCTCTCCTCGCCCTCGCCGGATGCGTCCACCAGAGCGGCGACGTGCGGCCCCTGCACAGTTCGTAACGCGTCAATCTCGCGGGCGAACCGGGCGCGCGCCTCGGTGTGGCCCAGTAGGTCCTCACGAATGATCTTCACTGCGACCTGCTCGTAGTCGTCGGTGAGGCCATAGAAGACCCGGCCCATTCCTCCGGCGCCGAGCCGTCCGCGCAGGGTGATACCACCGATCCGCTGGGGGTCGGAACGGTCCAGGAGTTCCATGCTCACCTGCCTCTACGGCGACGTCGGGGGTAACGCACCGCACTCAAGATATGCGGCCTGACTCTCCAAGATGCTCGTTCCGATCTCAAGGAGATCACGCCTCACACTTTCACCTGCGCCCCGCAACAGTAGCCGGTTACCATCACGGGGTCTACATGATTGCGCCTGTGAACCCAAGTAACAGTTAGATGGCCGAGCGATTGCTGTCGACATTCTCTCATCAGAATCCTGAGCTAGCCCGATTCATGAGGTTCAACCGCTTCTATGCGATTGAATCCCATTTGTCCCTGAAGTGAGTTATCCTTGTGAACTCACTTCACTGTTGTAAGTCGGCTTCTCTTGGGATATGGTCCGTTCGTCACCGACGAGCCCGGCACGCTCATCCGTTACCGAGAAGGACCGGTCATCCCTGCGCGGCCCATGCCCCAGCCGCTCTTGCTCGGACTCGACGGTACTGATCGGCATTTCTCCGTGTACGGACTGTTCGCGCCCCACCAACGAAGAAGGGGGACACTGTGCGGCAACTCTGCATCGAGAAGGGCCCGCATGACCGGCACCCGGCGCCTGTGGGCGAAGTCAGCGCCCTGGCCGCGTTCGAACACGTCGGCCTGATCGTGGCGGAGGCGGCGGCCCGTGTGACCCCGGACGACCTGATGGTGGTCCGGCACTATCCGCCACCGGTCCGCAGAAGGGTCCTGAGCTATGTCAAGCTCGGCGACGTACGCTCGATACCCCGGTCGGCGGCCATCGGTCTCACCCGCATCCTTCACGAAACAGACGGGAAGCTGCGGACCTCCCTCGCCTGCGCCCTGAGCACCCCCTTCCTTCTCGGCTTCGATAACCACGACGAGTTATCCGCGGACGAGTGCGCTCGCCTGCTCCACTCCGGTCAGGCCACCGACGTTCTCTCCAACGCCCCTGTGCTCGCCGCGACACTGACCAGTGCCAAGGGTCTTACCGAGAGCATGGTCGACCTCGTGCTCGCAGACGTCTACTGGCACGACCTGCCGTTGTCCGCAGTGGCGCTCGGGCTCCTCATGGGCTCCACTGAGCGGATGGGTGTCGCCGCTGCGGACGCGGTCCGCTCCGCCTGGCGGGAGCTCCGCACCGGTTATCCCACGCTCCCGGAGGAGCCGATCGCATTCTCCGAGCTCCGGGAGGCCGCCCTGTCCCTGTCGTCCACTGGATCGCTCCAGGCGTCTTATACCGAGGAGTCTCATGCTGGAGAGGAAGAGATGACCTCGGTTACCCGGGAACCCCTTGACGACGATCAGCGGCCCTCCAGATCGACCCTGCGGGCGGAACTCGAACTTCTTCGCCGGACGCTTGAGGATGCGGCAACCGCCGCCGAGCGGGTACGGCAGGCGTTCGCGGACGCCGGACGGCCTTTTGCCGAGGATGTCGAGGCGATCCTGCGGGGCGTCCGAGAGTTCGACGGGCTCCGGGGCAGACTCGAGGTTGTTCGCGGCTCCGCACTCTCCGGCACGACCGCCGAGGCGCTCCAGCACGAAATCGTCCAGCTCGAGTCCGAGGACTACCGGCGCAGGAGGATCCTCGCGCTGGCCCACGTCAACGGCCCATCGAATCTCGAAGACCTTCTCCAGGAGGTCCGCGAGGCCGCCACAGCAGAGAGCCCAGTCCTGGAGATCCTGGCGGAACTCATCAGCCTGGCTGACGACCCCGACGCCCTTGACAGGATCGACGAGCTGCAGGAACGATTCCGCCAGGAGGCACCCCCCGGATGGCGCAAGCTGGGCGCGGCCGCGGTTCGAGGTTCGCTGACAGTTCCCGATGATGCCGGCGTGCCCCTGCCCGCTCCGCTGCACGACGGGATGCCTGCAGAGAACGACGGCGGCGCGACTACCCCGTCGGATGACGCATCCTCTGACGACTCCACAGGCGGTGGCTCGGTGGACGAGAATCCGGCAGGAGAGGACGATGGGGGTGTCGCTCCTGCGACGGACGAGCCGCAGGCACCCTCCTCACCATCCGCCGCGGATGCTCCACCCGTTCCGGCGGACGTGAGCCGGCACGCCGACCTGGACGAGCTCGCCGACCTGGACGCCTTCATCGAGAGTACGGCGCAGCCGGTGAAGGACAAGCCGACGCGTCCGCTGAAGGCGCGTGAGGCCGCGCCGCAGGAACGCGTCCCGCCGTCGGACACAGAAGTGCATGAGGCGGGCGCGGACGACAGGTCCGAGTTGGAACCGGCCCGGCCGACCGGCTCCCTAGCGACCAGCGGCGCCGCGGAGCTCACCGGTGGCGTGGGCCTCACCGGCTCCGCCGCCGAGGCAGAGGCGGCCGCGCTCCGTGCTGGGCGCTTCGGGTTGGCGGCGTGGCTGCGTGAGGCTGCGGACAGACCCTCCGCGGAGGTGAGCGCGCGGCGGTGTGCCGCTATATCCGCCGAGACGAGCGAGTTCGCCGGGCGGCTGTCGGCCGCCTTCACGGAGTCCGCTGTGAACGTGACCGTGAAGGCCCTTGGCGACGACGTGCCCGGTCAGTTGCTGGCCTGGGCAGCGGCGCTGCGCAGCGGCCTGGTTCACCCGACCCCGGAGGCGACTCGCCTGCTGGACGAGCTGTCGCCGGCGCTGGCGCCGTACCCTGGTCTGACGGCGTACGGTGAGGCGTTCGGCCGGATGGCGAAGGCCGGGGCCTATCTGGTGTCCGGACTGTCGGGGCGGATGCACGACGCCTCGCGGGCGGACGGAATCCGGGAGCAGGCTTCTGCCGCCGCAGCCAGGTTCCTGGACGAGGGCCCATCCCAGAAGATCAAGTACGCTCTGGCCACGGATGTCTGGAAGACCCTGATCCAGGATGACTCGTCGGGTCCGGGGAGACTACTGGCGATCGCGGCCCGCGACAACGCGTCGCTGGCGCGCGAGGTCGAACAGGAACTCGACAAGCTCCGGACCGGAGAGGCGATCGACCGGCTGATCGACGAGACGGCCAAGGCCCGCGCTTCCCGCAGAGGGGCTGACCGCATTCACTCCGGCGCCAGGGCCAAACTGATCGAGAAAATCGACAAGTCTCTCGACCTCGTGGCGAACTGGGTGGCCGCGGTACGCGAGGTGCAGTCGCTGCAGACGGACGCGTCCGGCGTCTCCTGGGTCGTCCGGCACCTGGACGAACTTCGCGCGACCGTGCAGGGCTACCGGACGCGGGTCGAGGAGGAGATCGCTGCCTTGGCGATGTCCTCCGACCCGCTCGTCGCCGCGGCGGCGAGCGGTGTCTCACGGCTGGTGCATGACACCCTGGGCCTGCTGGACGGCGAGCCGCTCTCCCAGCCGGAGCCCTTGATCACACACCTCCTCAACGGCGACCTACTCCTCTCCCCCACGATCGACTTCGACGCCGACACCGTCGCGCCTCGGGCCCGGCCTACGCTGGAAGGCCTGCTCCCCCTCTGCACCGCCGGCGAGCGCGACTGGCGGACGGCCTTCGAGGAACGCGCCGGGAACGGCGACCACCGGGGAACGCGAGCCCTCCTCTCGGTCCTGGCTCAGCAGGACCACAAGCTCCACACCGAGCTCCGCCAGCGTAGGGACAAGCTGGTCAACGAGGCCCGGCACGAGCGTGACGATCGCATCGACGAGCTCCAGGACCGCATCGCGGAGTGGCGCCGGGCGGGAGTGCTCCCTGAGGTGACCGCCACCCGCTTCTCCGCTCTGCTCCAGGCTCTCGGTAGCACCGAGCGGGACGACTTCGACCTGATTACGCGCGAGCTGGACGCGTTGGAGCGGGAGGTCGCCCACGTCCGCGACGAACAGATCACCGCGGAGCTGGCCGCACTGGCCGCCCTGAGCGCCGAGAACGCCGATGTCGCCGACGTCCAAGAACGCATCAGGACCTACATCGAGGACGGTGACCTGACCACCGCCCGTGAGTTCATGGCGCAGGCGAAAAGCGGCAAGCGGCTGCCCGAGATATCGGACACGGTCGACCACCTGAAGCGGTTCTTCCCGCACTTTCCACAGGCCTTCGAAACCATGTCCGCTCGGCTGCCGGCCAGGCAGAAGGGTCAGGAAGGAGCGGAGTGGTTGCAACGGCTCAAGGACGCGCTCCGTACCGGCCAGGAGATCGATGAGCCTGAGCTGGGTCTCCTCCTGCACCGCACCGGGCTGTCGATCTCTGGCATTCCCCGCACCCGGCGCGCCGTGGCGGGAGAGGGCCTGCGTCTGTGGCACGCCCTGTCCCAGGGGCCGAAGGGGGCGGGCAACCTCAGGTCCGCCGTCACCGCGGTTCTGCAGGTTATCGGCCTGGAGGGCGAGCAGGGAGCCTCTCGTGAAGAACGAGACCGGCTCTGGATCACGTTGGACAAGGTGCGCACGATCGTCGATCCGCAACTGCCGGCCTTCGGTTCCCGGATGAGCCCGTCAGGTGACCGGCTCCAGCTCCTGCTGGTATGGCGACCGCCGGGACCGCAGCAGGTCATCGAGTGGCTGAAGGAGCAGCCGGCGGACCAGACGGTCCTCGTCCTCTACTTCGGTGTGCTCACCATGGAGCAGCGCCGGCAACTGGCCGCCGTGAGCCGCAGGCGTCCGACACCGATCGCGGCGTTCCTGGACGACGCCGCGATCAGTTACCTCGCCTGTCTGCCCGACGCGGACTGGAGCACGACGGTGAACCTGCTGGCCCCGTTCACCGCCACCAATCCGTACGCCCCCACGGGAGACGTGCCAGAGGAGATGTTCTACGGGCGCTTGGACCAGTGGCAGGAGGTGATCAGCCGGGCCGGATCTTCCTTCGTGTACGGCGGGCGGCAGCTCGGCAAGTCCGCGCTACTGCGCAAGGCCGAGCGGTACATCCGCAAGACCGACCCGAACCGGTTGGTCATCTCCGAGGTCATCCAGAACATCGGCAAGGTCGAATCCGTCGCCGCGTTATGGCGGACGCTCGCCGACCGGCTCACGCAGGCCGAGGTTCTGCCGCAGCGATCGGCGCCCCCGGCCGATCCGGAGGAGATCTGCCGGGGGGTGAAGGAGTGGATTGAGGCCGATCCCGCGCGGCAACTGCTGATCCTGCTGGACGAAGCCGACGAGTTCCTCAACGCGGACGCGAGGGACGCCTCCTTCAGCAATGTCATCGCGCTGCGCAACCTGATGAACGAGACGGACGGCCGCGTCAAGGTCGTCTTCGCCGGCCTGCACCAGACGGCCCGGTTCGAGAGCCTGTCCAACCAGCCTCTCGCCCATCTGGGAACGCCCATCGCGGTCGGTCCGCTCGATCCGCAGGACGCCTACAATCTGCTGACCAAGCCCCTGGAGGCGCTCGGTTTCAGGTTCTCCCCCCGCCTGGGGGCGCGTGTCATCGCGGAGGCGAACAACGCTCCGGCCCTCATTCAGCTGTTCGCCGACGCCCTGCTGACCCGGTTGCGCCGGATTTCAGCGACGCACATGGCGCTGCCGTACGAAATCACGCGGGAGGACGTGGACGCGGTCTGGCGAGACAGCAAACTGGCGCGTGGCTTCCGCGACCGCTTCGAGTGGACCCTGAACCTGGACAAGCGATACAAGGTCATCGCCTACACCGTCGCGTTCCACGCGCTCGACGAGAGCGGGGTCGGCGAGCTGACAGCGAGCCAACTGCGGGCGGACTGCCTGGAGTGGTGGCCGCACGGATTCAAGGACTCGACCAGCGACGGATTCCGTGGGCTGCTGGAAGAGTGTGTCAACCTCGGTGTCCTCGCCGCCGACGGCGAACGCTACCGGCTGCGCACTCCGCACATCCTCAACCTGCTCGGCGGCGCCGACGAGGTGGAGGCCGTGCTCGGGCAGGCCGAGACGTTCGAGCGGCCCGAGGAGTTCGACGCACAGTCCTACCGCGACGCCTACAAGGAGCACGGCGAGCGGTCCCCCCTGACCGGTAGTCAGGTGACAAGGGTGCTCGGTCATCGCAACGTGCTGCACCTGATCGCCGGTTCACCGGCCTTGCAGATCGACCGGGTGGCCGCTGCCCTGGAGGAGACCGCCTCTCGGCACAAGCAGGCCCGGACACTGCGGGTCGGGGCGGACGGTCTCACTCTGGAAGGGGCGTTACAGCGCGCCGAGCAGAGCTCCGGCCACGACATCGTGATCGTCGACCTGACGGGGCAGCAGCCCAGGAAGGCGGCCACCATCCCGCGGAGGGCGGCCAAGGCGATCTCCGCCCCGACCAAGGGGACACGATCCATCGCCCTGGTCGCGCCGCCCGAGCACGCCTCGGAATGGCTCTCGGCGGGTCGCGGGGCCGAGCCGGAAGACGACAGCCTCGGCGGCCTGACCGGCGTCGCAGAGTTGATTGAACTCCAGCGCTTCAACCATGCCGCTGTCCGGCAGTGGATGCACGAGGTCGGACTCGGCTTCCAGGACAGGTCGAGCCAGGACGCACTGCTGCGCACCACCGGTGGCTGGCCGCTGCTGATCAGCAAGGTGGTCCAGACGCTCACCGCCGGCGACCCTGACCCCGAACACGCTCTGGAGCGCTGCCGGAGACACCTGGAGGAGGTCCCGGAGGAGTTCGTCCGGTCGACCGGTGTGCTCTCCGGCTCGGCGCTCAGCTCCGCATGGCAGACGCTGGTGGAGATCCTCGACACGGCGGAGAGCCCCGAGACGCTCTCCGACCTCCTTACTTCGATCGGGAGCGACGGGGACGACCACCCTCTGTCGGAGGCCAATCTCCAGGAGGAGGGCTTTATCTCGACGGCGGACCTGGTGGAGGTGCTCCGGATTCTCGGTGCGCTGGTCCCTCAGGACGACGGGACGCTGAGGCCGGAGCCCGTCCTTCTGAAGGCCACCCAGCGAATGGGGCTGTCCCGATGACGGACCTTCTCCTGCCGATCCTCCACGCGGCGGCGGAGGTGATGCTTTCCCGGCCGGCTCTGGCCGGGAGAGAATACGATGCGGGATGTTTCGCCACCGAACATCGCGAGGTGATCGTCGATGCACTCGTCCGGGTTCCGGCTCTGCGTGCGAGACTCCGGCGTGACCTGCTGATCGACCGCGACCAGCCGAATCTGCGGGCGGTCGCCACCCTGCTCCTGTCTCCTGACAGCGACGTCGTCCGCGCCGGCCTGCGCCTCGCTGAGCAGTTGTCCAGGCAGGAGGACGCTCGCCGCACTCTACGCAAACGCCACCAGGAGAAGATTGATGATCTTCGTGGCAGACTTGAGGTGGCCAGAGGGAGGCACGAGCACGCCGACAAAGCCCTTCAAAACACCAAGGGCGCGCTCGCCGACGCGGAAAAGCGCGCGGAGGAGCTGGACACCCAGGTGGCGGCCTTACAGCGGCGACTGCACGACCACCGAATCCTGGCGTCCACCCTGTTGGCGGTCCTCCAGCAGACTCCCGACACAGTCGACGGGGGACCGGAGACCCGGGACCCACGCAACCTCCGCGCCGAACCAAAGGCGCGGTCAGAGCCTCCGCTTGTTCTCGCGGCCCAGACAGCTGGTATCGCGCCGGAGGCTCTCGCAGCGGCGCTTCAGGCAATTGTTACGCCTCCACAGCCAGTGCCGGCGCCTCCTCGGGTGACCGTCAGCGGAGAACGTCACCTTCGCGTTCAACCGCTGGGAGGCGCTGACGAGATCGGCGGTTCCTGCGTACTCGTCGAGGCAGGTACGACCCGCCTGCTGGTCGACGCCGGACTACGGCCCGGCGATCCGGCGCTTCCGCCGCGCGACATCGAACAGGCTCTTACAGGGCCGGTTCATGCCGTCGTGGTCACGCACGCCCACACCGACCACTGCGGTTACGTCCCCGCCCTGGTCGAACGCCTTCCAAATCTGCGGATCATGGCCACTCCGGAGACGACCGAGTTGATGCCCCGAATGTGGGCCGACTCGACCAAGCTCATGAGCGAGCGGGAGCGGCTCCACCGCCGATGGGGCGCGGACAGCGAAGTCCTGTACCGGCGCGATGCGGTCGAGGCGGCCGTACAGCGATGTGAGGAAGTCCCTTTTGGCACCGTAGTCAGGATTGGCGACCTCACTGTGGAGCTGTTCCCGGCTGGCCACATTCTCGGTGCTGCGGGAGTCGTCGTGCAGGCCGGTGGCGAACGTGTTGTCATCACCGGTGATATCTCCGGCTTTCGTCAAGAGACTGTGGACGGTTACTCCGTCCCGGACTCGGCACGCGAGGCGGATCTCCTCGTCATGGAGTCCACCTGCTGCGCGGAGGACCACGACTCCCGGGAGACCCGCGTCAGGGACTTGGTCCGGGCCATTGAGGAGGTGTACACGACCGGCGGGCGCGTGCTCATCCCGGCCTTCGCACTGGGGCGGGCGCAGGAACTCGCCATGATCATGCGCAAGCACCTTCCGCACGTGCCCGTGCTGCTCGACGGGATGGCAGCCGATGTAACGTCGTCGTTCGAGCGCATCACAGCGGACCGGCCGTCTCCTCTGTGCATCTTCGGCGACAGCGTGGCCCGCGCGCAGCGTCCCGGTGACCTGGACCTGTTCACCTCTGGTGTCGTGATTACGACGTCGGGCATGCTCACCGGAGGCCCTGCGGTCCAGTGGGCTGCCCGGATCCTGCCGGAGCCCCGCAGTGCACTGTTCCTTTCCGGTTACCAGGACGAGGAGTCTGCTGGCGCCAGGCTGCTCAGACTCGTCGAGGAGCAGGCATCGCACCTGTCCGTCAACGATCACGGTGCGGTGAAGGAAATCCCACTGCGCGCCCGTGTTGAGATGATGCGCCTGTCCGCCCACGCCGACAGACGAGGACTCCTCGACATCGCCAGCGAGGTGGGAGCCCGCGAGGTGATGCTTGTTCACGGCCTACGCCACCGCCAGCGGGACTTCGCCAAGGTTCTGGAGGTCCGGGGCCACAGTTTGGCGACGACCGGCCGGTGGGGCAGCGACTGACGCGCGGCCTCTACCCACGCGGCGAACCGATCGAGGACTGTGACCACCGCGGGTCCAGGTCCGACCAGCGGCATATCTCCGATTTATGACCAATATTGAGCAATGGTAGACACTGAGGAGCGAGGCGGAGGCGGTACCGTTTGCTGCCCCTACGATGAGAGTTGCTCATCGCCATAGGGCCCCTCCTCATCTGGGACGACGGCGATGTCGGCAGCGTCGAACCGGTCTGCGGACTCCTGCATCTCGCCCTCGGAAGCGTCCCGTTGCACGGTCTTGCCCATGGCCTTCTCCACCAGCTTGACGAGTGCTTCACGCCGCGCCACGAAGAAGGCGTCGAAATCGTCCGCGCGCATCGCCTTCGGATCGCAGCGGTGCGACGAGATCAAGGAATCCAGCTTGTCGGAAGATATGCCGGCGGCCCTCTCGATGGCGACCATGTACTTCGACGGTGCGACGCCCCCGATCTTGCGATTGGTGGCCGCGGACAGCGGTGTCTTGTTGACGATGCTTTCGCGGCGCTCGTCCTCGACGCCGTGGTCGAGGCACCACTTGTAGGGGAAGATGTGATGAATGTCGACGTTCATGTCGACGTACTGGACCTTGTCGAACCTCTTGTCGTACATCCAGTCCGCCGCGTCGTCTGCGATGACGAGTGCGTGGATGCCCTTGTACGCCGCCGCCCCTCGCGTCCGCAGCGAGTGCAGCCGGGACTCCACGAACGCCGCGTCCTGAATCGTGCGTGGCACCACAGCGCCGTCCTTGCCGCACGCCCAGTCCGGCACCTGCTCCAGGTCCCGGACGAATCGAGTCTCGTTGGCGCTGCCGTAGAGCTCGCCCAGGACGCCGCACCAGTACCACTGGGCGATCCGTTCACGGACCCCGTGGAGATCGATGGAGTCGCCCAACACGACCCGCAGCGCCGCCATCGGCACGAGCTGTTTGGCGTACGGAACCGACCGCTGATCGAAGATATGCAGATCCGCGAGGAATGTGGCCGCCCAGACAAAGCCCGTGCGCAGCGGCTCCACCCATTCCAGGTACTCAGTGAGCTGAAGCTTGAGGACGTCCTCACGCTTGGCCGACACGGCCGGCGGGCGGTCAGAAGTGTCGGCGTGATTGCGCTTCAGCGTCGCGAGCATCGTGACCGCTTGAAGGAAGTCGGTGTTCTCCACGGCATGCAACACCGGATGCGAAGCGAAGACCTCCTGAGTCTTCAGCCAGTCTTCGTTGAGGCGGAAGTCCTCGCCGTGCTGGTCGTAGTAGTCCTTGTCACCGGCGAAGGTCGCGGTGAGCAGCTCGAACACGTTGAGGGTCAGGCCACCTGTGTTGACCTTTTCGAATACGGTGGCCACCGCCGACTTGCTTGTCTTCACGTCCAACTCGATGGCCGGAATGTTGTACGTCGCCGCCGGCTGCACAATTTCTGCCATGAACTCCGGTATCAGAGAGGTGTCGGGCAGCAACATGAGCCAGGTCGCCGCCTGCAGCGGATCGTACAGAAGGCGGAAGGGGAAGTAGCCCGCAGTCCTCTCCTTGTCCTCGTCCGAGAGATCGAGCACGACGTCCTTGCCGAAGTTGGTGCGCACCACGCCGTCGCCGGGCACCGAGATGACGGCCTCGTCGATGCGGTCCTCGCCTTGCAGAGCGAGCCTGATGTCGATGTAGTAGCGGCGGTCCATGAGCTTGCCACGGCTGTCCTTGGTGGACACGACGCCGTCCCCGGTCAGCGCCTGGGTCAGCGACGTCAGTCGCTGCTGCCCGTCCAGGAGCAAGGACCCCGCCTCGGTACCGGCGGGAAGCTCCACACCTTCGATCGGACGCGGCTTGAACCGGATCTGGTCGTTTCCGGTCTTGAGCAGCATCACCACCCCCATGGGGTGTCTCTGCAGGACCGTGACGAGCAACTGGCGGATCCGCTCGTCCTCCCACTTGTAGCCACGCTGGAAGTCAGGCAGCTGAATTGCCCCGCTGGTGGTCCAATTCAGATAGTCGGCCAGCCTATAGAGCGGCGTCTGGAACCCCATTAATTCTCGTCCTCCGGGTGATCAACGTCGCCCGGCACCTTCTCCAGCCGGGCGGTCTGGGCTACGTCGGCCACATCGCCCCACCAGGGGGCGGCGGCGTGGATCAGAAGGGCGTGGTGCCGGCCGCCCAGGTCCTCGGCCAGTCGGCGCGAACGCCGGTCGCGGCAAGGTCACCGAGGTCGACACCGGCGAAGGGATCGGCGAGGTACCGCACCTGATCGTGTTCCGGGCCGACCGTGCTGACGGTGACCAAAGCGAGCCGGTAGTAGGGGGCGGCGTTCTTGCCGGTGATGATCTCGTTGTGGGTGACGTAGAAGTCCCCGGCTCCCTCGATCCGCGCCTTGACCTCGATGCGGATCGAGGGGCCGCCGTCGGCGGGCAGGGACAGGACGTCGTAGCCGGGGTTGTTGAACGCCCGCTCCCGCGGCTCCCGGCCGAGAGCACGCTCGGTCGCGAGCACCAGATCGACACCGCGCCGCTCGACGGCCTTGGTCCCCCTCGCATGGATGGGAGCGTCCGCCGCGATCTCGGTCGCGACCATGGACAGCGGCAGCACCAGCGCGGCGGTCATGATGCGTGGCGGCTTGGTGGCCAGCTGCACCTGCTGCTCCAGCAGCGCCAGACGGATCTGCCGCCGGGCCTGGAGGTCCTGAGCCTTGCGGAGGAGACCGTCGGAGCTCTCCTTCGGTTTGACACCGGCCCGCTCCTTCTCCTGCGCGGCGATCGCCTCGCCGACGAGCCGGTTCGACTCGTGTGTCAGTCGCTCGTCGACTCGTTTCCGGGTCCGTTCGAGCTCGGCGAGCCGGCGGGGTGCCACCTCGGCGAGGTACTCCTTGAGCTGGTGACCGATGATCCAGGTTCGGGCCCGGGACTCGGCCTCGGCGAGCCAGGCCGTCTTCGTGACCGCCTCGGCGGTGGGAGTGTGCTGGGCGGCCACGCAGTCGAGGTACGGCGCGGGGCCGACGGGCCTGACCTGGCCGGCGGCGTCGACATAGGCGTATCCGAACCGCCGGGCGATCGACGCCCCGGTGCCGTCGACGACCTCCTCCACGACGCCGACCAGCAGGTTCGGCTCCTCGATGTCCGCGGAGACCAGAACGGTCCCGCGCTCGAGAATGGGGCGGAGCTGCGTGATGGTGAGCTCAGCGACGGCACCGTGGAGCGGGTGCCCGGGGGCGAGCAGGTCGGCACGGGGCTTGTCCGGGACGTCGACGCGGTCGAGTTCGAACGTGACCCGCTCATAACGACTGGCGACAGGACCGTGCTTGGTTACGGCGCGGACGGCCGCGGGAACGTGCGCGATCTCGTAGCGGCCGCGCTCACGTCTTGCGAGCCGGCCGCCGAGGCGTTGAAATGCGAAACGGAAGGCCCACTCGATGTAGTGCGGCTGCAGCCGTCGAGCGCGCGCCTCCTCCATGACGCGCTGCATCTGGGCCAGGTCCGCGTCCGACAGCACGTCGTGGGTGAGCGCGCGTTCGTGGAGAAGCTCCTTGAGGCCGTGGGCGACCGAATCGTCGATGACCTGCTCCATCCTGGCCCGGGTCTCGGGGAGGTCGCCGTAGCGGATGGCCTCGATCAGCAGCTCGCGCAGCGGCGTCTCGTCGAAGGCCGCCCCCAGGACGTCGAACACCTTGCCGCCGTAGGCCTTGCGCTGCTCCTCGACCTTTTGCAGCAGACGCCCGAACACCTCGCCCTCGCGCGTGTTTGCGGCCACGAGGTTCCACAGGCGGCACACCTCGGTCTGGCCGATTCGGTGGATGCGGCCGAAGCGCTGCTCGATGCGGTTCGGGTTCCACGGCAGGTCGTAGTTGACCATCAGGTGGCCGGCCTGGAGGTTGAGCCCCTCACCGGCCGCATCGGTGGCCAGAAGCACCTGGCAGGCCGGGCTCTTGGTGAACTCCTCGGTGATAGCTCGCCGGTCAGCACGCCGGACGCCGCCATGGATGGCCTGTACGGTGTCGGGCCTGCCGAAGAGCGAACGGATTTTGCGGGCAAGGTAGTCGAGGGTGTCGCGGTGCTCGGTGAAGATGATCAGCTTGCGTGGCTTCTCCGCACCAGGATGGATGAGGTCGTTGTCGTCGAGGATCTTGCGCAGTTCGACCCACTTGCGGTCGGCGTCGAGATTGCGCACCCGGAGCGCTACATGGATGAGCCGGTCGAGGTCCGCCAGCTCGGCGTTGAGCTCCTCGATGGTGCGCGCCGCGGTCGCAGCGTCGAGCAGCTCCTCCTCGATGCGCTCGACCTCCTCGGCGCTGTGCTCGTCGTCGTCCCAGTCGGCCGGGTCGATCGGGGCGGGTTCGCCGGCGACACCGCGGCCATGGAGCAGGTCGTCCCGGCGACGCTTGAGGCGTCCGGCACGTCGGACCAGGGACTGGTAGATCGCTTCGGGGCTGGAGGCGAGGCGCCGCTGGAGCACCGTCAACGCGAAGCCGACGGTGTTGCGACGCTTGTCGTCCAGGCGATCGGCTCGGTTCATCCCCTCGCGCACATAATCGGTGACGCGCTCGTAGAGGTCCTGCTCGTCTTCGGTGAGCTCGTAGGGCACGGTCTGAGCGATCCGCTCGGGAAAGAGTGGCTTGCCCTCGAAGGTGAGCAGATCCTCCTTGACCATGCGTCGCATGAGCCCGGTGGTGTCGGCACTGTGCACGCCCGTCTTGAACTTGCCCTCGAAGCCGTCACGCTCGAGCAGTGTGAGGAAAAGGTGGAAGTCCTCCTCCTTGCCGGCGTGGGGGGTGGCCGTCATCAGCAGCAGGTGCCGCGTGCGGTCGCGGAGCCTCTCGCCGAGCTGGAAGCGGCGAGTCTTGGTCAGCTTGCCGCCGAAGTAGTGCGCGCCCATCCGGTGGGCCTCGTCCACGACGACCAGGTCGAACTCGGCGTCGTCGAGCTGCGCGGTCAGATACTCATTGCGCGCGAGCTGGTCCATTCGCGCGATGAGCAGCGGGTACTGCTCGAAGACGCTCGAACCGAGCGCGGTGTCGGCCATGGCCGTGGTCAGGATGTCGAAGCGCAGGCCGAACTTGAAGAACAGCTCGTCATGCCACTGGTCGACCAACCCGCCGGGCGCCACGATCAGGCAGCGCTTCACGTCGTCACGGAGCAGAAGCTCCTTGACGTACAGACCAGCCATGATCGTCTTACCGGCACCCGGATCGTCGGCCAGGAGGAACCGCAGCGGCGTGCGGTTGAGCATCTCGTCGTACACGGCCCGGATCTGGTGGGGCAACGGCTCCACGGCACTGGTGGCCACGGCCAGCATCGGATCGAACAGACCGGCCAAGGAGATCCGCTGCGCCTCGGCGACCAGCCGGAACTCCTCCGGGTCCGCGTCGAACGGCCGGCTGCCCGCGTCGGAGAGGCTCAGCTTCGCCTCATCGGTCCGGAAGAGCACCTGCTGACGCAGCCCTCCGTCGAGGGTCTTGAAGGTCAGTTCCAGCGCGTCGGAACCGTGCCACTGCGCGGCGATTACCGAGACCGTCTCGCCGGGCACCACCCCGGACACCCGGACGCCGGACACAAGATCCTCAAGCCTCACCAATGACCTCCAGATCGTCGGTCTGCAGACCTTATCGACGATCAGCGATAAATACCGACTACACAGCGTCGGTACCCCTACTGTCCCTTTGAGATCCAGTTCCCCACCATGGGCGGGTGCTTTACCATCGCCTGACGCTAACTGATCGAACCCGTGTGGCGAGGCATGAACAAGACAGAGCGCGAACAGATTCGTCGCCTCGTGGCGGACTTCAAGCAGTGGGGACAGCGCGCCGAAGACCTGCGGGCCTGGCACCATGCCGTCCATCAGGCCGCCGCCGACAGCGAGCGGCACCTGCACTCCCGCAGCCTTGAGATCACGCGAGCGGGCCAGCCCGCGTGGCGCGTGGTTCCGCTCGAGACGAATGACACGGGCATCGTCATGCACCTGTGGCGACGCGCGAACCTCCCTGCGATGACAGCGAGCGACGAGGCGATGCTGCGGCTGCTCACCGAGGACGCACCCCGCGCCATCGCCGAGGTCGGTCCCGTGCTCGACGTGCGTCGTTTCTTCACCGGATCGGCGAGGAAGCAGTCGGCGGACACCGCGGCCAAACTCCTGCAGCTCCGACATGCGGTGTTCACCAGGGTTGGCGGACCAGAGCGTCTGGAGCAGCTCGGGACCTTCACCACGGCCGTCGGCGCGCCCGGCATCGGATTCGACGCACTGCTCAACCCGGCCCTTCGCCTCAACCTCGTCGCCGGGCGCACCGGCCCGGATCCTGAGATCGTGGACCAATCGGCCGTCGCAGGCCTGTCCGAGGCGCTGGCCGCTATCGCCAGAGCCGTCGCGAGTGAAGCTTCGTACCGATTGGCTGCGCGCGATGCAGGCGAGAAGGTCCGGCGCGCGGAGGCTCAGCGGCTCCTGCAGGAGATGCCAATGGACGCGCTGAAAGCGGCCACCCGTGAGCGCCTGCGGCTGAGTCCACTCTCCCAGGCCGGCATCAACACGGTGCAGGAGGTGCTGAACTGCGGCATGTCTCTGCAGACGCTGCCCGGCGTCGGAGAGATGTCCGCACGGCGCATGCTCGGAGCGGCACAGACGCTCTGGCAGACGACGTACGACGAGACGCCTGTACGCATCGACATCAACAGCCGTCGTCCGGAGACCACCCACCTGCTACGGCGCCTCGCCGAATGGGACGCGTGCCGTCAGACCCGCGGCGCGTCAGCCGACCTGGAGCGCGCGGCCGAGCTCGATCCGCTGCGGACGGTCATCGGAGGCAGGACCACTCACCTTCTCGTGATTCCGACCAGATTGCTCCCGGCGGCCGGACTTCGCGAGAGCATCCAGATCGTCAGGCGGCGCGCCGAGTTGCTCCGTGGGCCGTCGCCGTCCAGCCCGGGCAGCGTCAACGCGGACCCGTGGGACGACTTCCTCTCTCGGCCCGCCGACTACTTCGCCATGCTCTCCGAGCTCGGTTTCATCACCGAGGACGAGAACGCGGTGCACGGAGATCTCCCAGAGGAGATCATCAAGGCGGTGCGCGACCAGGCATTGAGCGGTGAACACCTGACCGCGTCACTGCGCGGGTACCAGAGCTTCGCGGCCCGATTCGCACTTGTACAGCGCAAGGTCATCATCGGGGACGAGATGGGACTCGGTAAGAGCGTCGAGGCCCTCGCCGTGCTCGCCCATCTCCGTAGCCGGGGTGAGACGCACTTTCTGGTGATTTGCCCGGCCGCAGTGGTCACCAACTGGATTCGCGAGGTGACCGGCAAGTCGAGGCTGCGGGCGCACCGCGTCCACGGACCGGATCGCGAGCGCGCGGCCCGGGCGTGGGTACGCGATGGCGGGGTCGCCGTCACGACATACGAGACCCTGGCGTGGTGGGAGCCTGCGCTCAAGGAGCTTCGCGATCTGGCGTGCGTCGTGGTCGATGAAGCTCATTTGATCAAAAATCCACAGGCGCGGCGCACCATCAGGACCAACGACCTCATCGCGCGCTCGGACCGTGCGATCCTGCTCACCGGCACGCCGCTGGAGAACAAGGTCGACGAGTTCCGCAATCTCGCCTCTTATGTACGCCCTGACCTCACCGTCGACGCCACGGATCTGTCCCCCCGGACGTTCCGGCGGCAGATCGCGCCGGCCTACCTCCGCAGAAACCAGGAGGACGTGCTTACCGAACTCCCAGAGCTCATCGAGATCGATGAATGGCTTCCCATGTCTGCAGCGGACGCCTCCTGTTACCGGGTGGCTGTTGAGCGTGGGAACTTCATGGAGATGCGCCAGGCGGCCATGCTCCAGGGGGCCCGGTCTGAAAAGGTGCAAAGGCTTATCGAGATCGTCCGCGAGGCGGAGGAGAACGAGCGGCGGATCATCGTGTTCTCCTACTTCAGGGAGATCCTGAACCTGCTAGCCCGGTCGCTGCCGGGCCCGGTGTTCGGGCCCCTGACGGGGTCGGTCCCGGCAAACCAACGCCAGCAGATGGTAGACCAGTTCTCGTCGGCCACGCATGGGGCTGTGCTCGTTGCTCAGATCGTCGCCGGCGGCGTCGGGCTCAACATTCAGTCCGCGTCCGTCGTCGTCATCTGCGAGCCCCAGCTCAAGCCCACTACCGAGGCCCAAGCCATCGCCCGTGCACACCGGATGGGTCAGGTGCAGACGGTGCAGGTCCACCGGTTACTGTCCGAAGACAGCGTCGATCAGCGAATCGTCGAACTGGTAGCTGGAAAGAAGCGGCTGTTCGACGACTTCGCCCGGGTAAGCGACATGGCCGACTCCGCCCCCGAGGCGGTGGACCTGTCCGAGACTGAACTCGCCCGAGAGGTCGTGGCCGCTGAGCGCCGACGCCTCGCAGGGCGCGCCTCTGCCGGGACCTGACCCTTCGCCTACGCTCCTACTGGCAGTGCTCAGTGCGAAATCGAGGCTGGGAGGGAATGCTGGGAGATGCGTGCGACGATCCGCCCCAAAGCAGCCCGCCTCTTCTCGTTCGCCGCAAGTCAGGCCGGAGGAGCGAGCTCGCCCGTGCCGAAGCCCTTGACGATGGCGGCGGCGGTGGCGCGGCCGGCGATGTCGAGGTTCCGGAGCTCGTCTTCGAACTCGAAGACTCTCCGGAAGGCCTCGCCGTAGCGCCGCTGCTCCTCGATGGGCATACGCGGGACCAGCACCCGGCGCGGGTCGAATCGGCTGATGCTCGATTGGGAACCGCTGCCTGGCCCAGCGGAGGTCGCCTTCAGGAAGCCCGCGAGGAAGTACGCGTCGATCCGTTGTGGGTCGGGTCGTAGGAGAGTCAGTCGCGGGCCGAGCACGATCCCCTTCTCCGTGAGGACTCTCACCGCGAACTCGCCTGCTCTGGCGGCTACGACGACGTCACCCGGTTCTGTGACGATGCGGTCGTCCGGCTGGGTGCGAGACTGCGGTGTGGCTCCGGAAAACAGGTCCTGGTCGGTGATGACAGGGTCGCCCGATCCGGATATGTCGAACCGCCCCGAACTGAACACCTTGATCGCCCCGGCCCGCTCCACCTCGGCGAGATCGACCGAGGGCATCGTCTTGGCCGGAGCGGGAACGGCTTCGGGGACCATCGTGGTCAACCGCTCCAGGCGTTGGAGCAGCTGCTCGCGGACCGCCGGGAACTGCTGTCCCGACGCCTGGTCTTCCATGCTCACGTGCCGGCCGGGGGTGAGGTCGACGTTCTCGTCCATCAACTCGATGATGGGGACGGCACACACCGGCCCTGCTTGTTCCGCCCGTTGCCCGGGGGCGGAACGGAACTGCTGCCAGCGGTCGGCGATCTCGTCGAAGGTCTCCGGCTCGGCCTCGGCCATAAGAACGTGGGATGGAACCGGGTCGCCCCCGGCCGGCTTGCGGAGAACCCACAGGTGCAGGGGAAGGCCCGTGCCCACCCCCATCCTCGACGGCAGGCCGATGACCGCCTGCAGCGTCCCCTGCCGGAGGAGATTGCTCCTGATCCGCCTGCCGGACCGGCGGTTGGCGGCCACGGCGGGCATCAGTAAGACGGCGATGCCGCCGGGTTTCAGGTGTGCCAGGGCATGTTGCACCCACGCGAGCTCTGATTCGGCCTTGGGCGGCAGGCCGTACGCCCAGCGGGGGTCACTAGCCAGTTCGTCGTATCCCCAGTTGCGCTCGTTGAACGGTGGGTGGCACAAAACCGCATCCACAACGAGATCGGGCCAGGAGTCGCAGCGCAGGGAGTCACCGGTCCCCACCGATCCCTCGATCTGCGCCAGAGCCAGACGTGTCCGGGCGAGACGTGCGACGGTGTCGTCCGCCTCCTGACCGTACGCGTGGTCCAGATCGCGGATCGTGGTGAGGAGTGTCCCGAGACCACACGCGGGGTCGAGGACGGATCGGACGTCCGGGCCGGCCAGCCTCGCCATGAACTGCGCGATCTCCAACGGCGTCTCGAACAGGCGGCGGGAGTGAACGTCGGCGTAGCGGTCGAGAAGGAACCGGGCCGCCTCGGCACTCCCCTGCTCCTCGGCGAGCTCCTGCAGCAGCCGCCAGGCGGGAGCAGCGACGAGACGGCGTTTCCCCTGGCCCAGTAGGAGCTCGGTGGCCTCGGCGACCACCGCTCCCAGGTGCAGGTCGTCGGCGGCGTTCCTGATCTGCTGCCAGGCGCGTTCCCTGAGCGGGACCTCCTCGACCTTGCCCTGGTGGAGAAGCCACTCCTCCACGGCCTTGAGCGAGAACGTGGGGCTGGTCGCGGTGCCGCCGACCGGTGTCGGGAAGTCCTCGTACCGCTTGCGCCAGTTACTCACGGCTGCGCGGCCGACGCCGACCATTCTGGCGATATCGGCCGCGGTGACGGTCGCCTCGTCCCCCGCCATCATCGGCCTCCTCATCGTTCCCGGCTCGCGAGCATCTCCGGGACTTACGTGTATGGCGTTCACAGTTTAGCCGCATGCTTGTAGCCCCTGAGGTCCACCGAAGCGATGATCTTCTTGTAGCCCTTCTCGTCCTCTGGATGGGCGCTCAGCACGTAGAAGGCGACCTTCGACTGCGGCAGATACCAGATCATCATCGTGTACGCGAGGTTGACCTCGCAGGCGACCTGCCACTCCCGGTAGTACGCCTTCCTGCCGTCACGCATCTTCGCCAGCCCGGAGTGGACGAGCCGTGAGGCGTAGGGATCGATGCCGTAGTACAGCCCCGCCTCTCCCTCGTCCTCCGAGTTCGATCCGTAGGGATCGCGGAGCACGCCCCCTCCCGTCAGGCAGGGCACGTGCTCGCCCCACATGAAGCCGAATTCGGAGTCCTCGATACCGAAGCCCGGCCAGCCATCTTCGGTGGACGTGAGCTCGATGGCCATGGAATCGGGACGGCAGAAGAAGTTCCAGGGACCGTCGACTCCCCCTGACCGGGGAGACTCCACGCAGGCCCGATCGTCGCCGTCGGTCGTCATCCGCCAGCCCTTGGGGAGCGTCAGAGAGACGCCCTTGAAGGACACCCTCCTGCCCGCGGCTTCCGGCTTCTCCTTCCGGCTCTCCGTCGGCGTCGCAGTGACCGTGGCCGACGTGACGGGGGCTGACGTGACGGGGGCTGACGTGACGGGGGCCGACCCCTGGGAAGCAGGCGCTGCCTGCGGGACGACGGGGGCGGCCTGCTCGGAGGCGGACGCGGCGATGATGGCGGTCACAGCGATCAGGGTGACCGCGGCCGCGGTTGCGATGTAGGCGTGGATCCAGGACGCTCCGGATCGCCGACCGGCGACCGTCACCGGTGCGGCGTCGGCTCCGGAGACAGGCGCAGGACCTGCCGGTGCGGCAGCGGATTCGACCGTCGCCGGTCCGGTCACCGGCTCCTCTGACTGCAGGAGCCTGGCCGGCGGAGCGGGAGCGACGCGGACCTCGGGCCAGTCGGGCGTCTCGTGCGCAGGGAGCACCCAGGTCCGCTGGATGAACGAGGTGAGGTCGCCCGGCTCCGTCTCGGGCTCCTCGCACTGCCAGATCTCGGTCACCGCCGCGAGGACGTCGGCCGCGGCGGGCCGTTCTGCGGGACCCTTGGCAAGTGCCCGGCCCACGAGGTCACGCAGGTCCTCCGGCACGGCCTGGAGGTCGGGGGTCTCCTCGCGTACCCGGTAGGCCAGCACCTCGGGACGGCCGGTGCCGTACGGCGGCTCACCCGTGGTCGCGTACAGCACCAGCAGGCCCCAGCCGTAGACGTCGGCCGGGGTGCCGGCATGTCCGTCGCCGTACTCCTCGGGGCTGATCCACCCGGGCGAGCCGATCAGCGTTCCCGTGTGCGTCATCGAGGTGGAGTCGAGGACCTTGGCGATGCCGAAGTCGATGAGCCGGGGACCCTGCGGCGAGAGGATCACATTCGGCGGCTTGAGATCGCGGTGCACGACCCCGGCGGCATGCATGGCCACGAGCGCCTCCGCCACCCCGGCGGCCAGGCCGTACAGGGCGTCGCCCGTCAGCAGCCCCTCGGCCTGCACGTGCTGTTCCAGCGTGGGCCCGGGGATGAACTCCGTGGCCAGCCACGGGCGCTCAGTGCCGGGGTCGGAGTCGAGCACACGGGCGAGACAGGCTCCCTCGACTCCGGCGAGTACGGAGGTCTCCCTGCTGAAGCGGCGCCGGAACTCGAGATCGACCGACAGGGCCTCATGGACGAGCTTGACCGCGACACGCCTGCCGGAGCCGTCCACGGCCGCGTAGACAATCCCCATGCCGCCCGCACCGAGACGGCCGACCACCAGGTATGGGCCGATCCGGTGGGGATCGCCCGTCAACAGCGGCTGCACGCACCCTCCGTGCTGATGTCAGAAGGCGCATCCAGTTCGAGCGGATTCACCGCTCTATGCGCCGCAAGAAACATGACACAGGAGCATGTCTCATGCAACCTCGAACTAACTTGTGTGCCTGGTTCACAGCGTGCTTTACTTACGCCAGTCCTCGTTCACACCCCCGCCGCGGATCCTCGGCCGGCAACGACGAAGAAGGCCTCTCCATGCACTCGAACCCCCAGCAGCCGCCGCACGGCTACCCGCCGCCCTACCCCCAGACCGTCGTCGTGCAGAAGAAGGGCGGCGGCTGCCTGAAAGCGCTCCTGATCGGCGGCGCCGTGCTCATGGGCCTGATCGTCCTTGGAACGGCCCTCAAGAGCGGCGGACAGAATGACACCCAGGTGAGCCGGGCCGAGACGCCCGAGCACACCACCCAGACCGACAAGCCGAGGAAGCCTCAGGCCCCCGGGCTGGGCGACGTGGTCAAGGACGGCAAGTTCGCGTTCAAGGTCAGCAAGGTCGAGAAGGGACTGTCCCAGGTCGGGGAGGGCTTCACCGTCTCCAAGGCCCAGGGGCAGTACGTCCTGATCCACCTGACCGTGAAGAACATCGGCGACGAGGCGCAGATGTTCAGCGACTCGGCGCAGAAGCTCAGCGACGCCAAGGGCCGCACGTTCGACGCCGACTCGGGAGCCGCCGCGCTCGGGCTCAAGGGCTCCAACGCGTTCCTCAACAACATCAACCCTGGGAACGCGGTGAACGGCATCCTGCTGTTCGACGTGCCCAGAGACATCAAGCTCAAGGCGGTCGAGCTGCACGACTCGATGTTCTCCGATGGTGTGACCGTCTCCCTGGCCCAGTGAGCATGGGCTACTACTCCAGCGTCATGGGCTGCATGCTCGGCGGCGCCATCGGAGACGCTCTGGGCAACCCCGTCGAGGTCATGTCCCTAACTCAGATCCGCGCCGCTCACGGGCCGGACGGACTACGCGACATGGTCACGACCGAGGTCACCGACGACACCCAGATGACCCTGTTCACGGCAGAAGGGCTGATCCGCGCACGCCTTCATCACATCGACCCCGTCGGAGCCGTCCGGAACGCCTATCTCCGCTGGCTCGACACTCAGCAGTTCCCGGGGCCGCCGCCGGCGGACGACAGCATCCGCAACGGGTGGCTCAGACAAGAGGGCTGGCTGTACGCGAAGCGGGCGCCGGGCCTGCCTGTCAGGGCTGTACGCCGGCGGGCGGCACGTGGACGTCCCCGCCCCTGGCGCCGTCGGTGAGATCAACCCGCTCTCCAAAGACTGCGGGTCCGTGATGCGTTCCGCGCCTTTCGGACTGTCGGTGTTCGACCCGTTCGAGACGGCCGCCCGCTGTTCCTACCTCACGCACGGGCATCCTACGGCCTCGCTGTCCGCCGGCGCTTTCGCCGCGATCATCCACGACCTGGTTCGCGGCGAATCCCTGGAGCAGGCCGTACAGCAGGCCCTCGACCGCCTCAACGGCACCCCCGCGCACGAAGAGACCGTCAGCGCTCTGCGCGCCGCCGTCCACCTGGCCGCGGGGCCCGAGCCGACGGCTGAGGCGGTCGAATCGCTCGGGGCGGGATGGGTCGCGGAGGAGGCTCTCGCGATCGCCGTCTACTGCGCGCTGGCCGAATCCGACCCGAGAACGGCCCTCCTCCTGGCGGTCAACCACTCCGGCGACTCCGGCTCCACCGGCGCCATCTGCGGCAGCATCCTCGGCGCCCAGCACGGGTTCAGATTCCTGCCCCCTGAGTGGCTCGACACGGTGGAAGGCCGCAAGACCCTCGTGAAGATCACCTACGACCTCCTGACAGAACCCACCTCACACAGTTACTGGACCGACCGCTACCCCCTCTGAGGAGAACGCCCGTGTTCCGCCGCATGCTCGCCGTACTGGCCTTGACCGCCGCCGCCCTCGCCACGCCCGCTGCCGCCCACGCCGACACGACCTATCGGGGCGAGGGTGACGACGTCGTCCGCATCCACGCCACGAAGAAGCCAGGCCTGATCCGCTTCACCCACGACGGCGAGTCCAACTTCATCGTCCACGCGGTCGACCCGCACGGAAGGGCCGGGGAGTACCTGGTCAACGAGATCGGGCCCTACACGGGGACAGTGCTCTACAACGACTACGGCACCAGGGGCACGAGTGGGCTGGAGATCAAAGCCGACGGATACTGGACGGCGACGTTCCTGCCCCTGGCCAAGGCACGCTGCTGGTGCTCGGCGACGATCCGCGGCACCGGCGACCAGGTCCTCAAGCTCTCCCCCACCCGCGGCCTGCACACCGTCCGCGCCGCGCACAACGGCGAGGCCAACTTCATCGTGCACGCCAACATCCGCATCGGCTCCTACGGCGACCTGCTCTTCAACCAGATCGGCAGGTACAGGGGCAAGGCCCTCCTGCCCGTCGGCACCCGTCTCGTCACCGTCCACGCCGACGGCGCCTGGACCCTCACCCGGAGCTGAGGGCCGGGATCCGCCTTCGCCTCACTGATCGCATAGGCATTTCTAACCATTTGCACGGCCAATAGTTGACACTTGCACCACGAAATCGGGAAGATCACGCCGATTTCTCGCGTCTGGACCGGTCCACCCGGAATCCCCTTTGACGCTGACCCGAATCTGACGAGAGGACGTCGGTCTTCCGTGACGGATCAGGAGCTTGCCGCCGAACTCCGTGAGCTCGCCGGACATCCCGCGTTGTCCGCGCGCGCGGACCACTTGACAGAGCTGGCAGACGCGTTGGACGACCCCGGCAAGGCCGAGCTGTGGTGCGAGGTGGACCTGTTCGCCGCCTTCCCGCCCGGAGAGTCGGTCCGTTCGATCCCGGCTGACTCAAGCATTCGGCACAGGGCCCACAAGATCATCGATGTGGTACAGCCTGTACTCGTCTTCCTCCCCATCGTCACCACCTGGTTCGGCCTCAAGATGGCCACGACTGCGTACGGCGAGACCCTCGCGGCGGCAGGCGTCGAGGCGGCGCGCCGGCCGTTCCTGGAGATGTGGCAGCAGGGCTTCGACGGGAGGCTGCCGGGCTGGCTGCGGTTCGACAGCATCGCCTTCATGACCCTGGGGGTGATCGGCGCGCTCATCGTCATCACTCTGTGGGAGAGGCTCCTGCGCCGCTCGATCGAGCAGGAGGCCGAGGAAGAGGTTGTCGCCCTTCGCTCACGCCTGCTGGCCGCACTCACCAGAGCGACCTTGCACCTCGGTCAGGTGAAGCTGGCCTCGCCGGCCCGGTTCCAGGCCGAGCTGACCAAGAGCGCGAGCGAGCTGAACAAGGTCGGCAGGACCATGAGCAAGGTTCACACGCAGGTGGTGGAGGAACTCGAGAAGGCGTTGGAGGCCACCGGCCAGGCCACGGATGCGCTGACGGCGGGCGTCGCCGAGGTGCGAGACTCGATCGCGACCCTCGACAAGCACATGGCCGCGGTCTCCTCTGCCGCGGAGACATTGCTGCACTCGGTCGAGCGCACCGCCTACGCCATCGACTCCGTCGGCGAGAAGACGGACGTGGCGGTGGACCGCGTCGGAGACCGGCTCAGCACCGTCATCCTCGATTCGACCAGCGGCGTACGGAAGTCCGTCGACGAGCTGGCGACGCTGACCGAACAGGCCGTACGCGAAATGACGTCGTCCACAGGACAGGTCGTCCGGGATCTGACGACATCCGCGGGGCAGGTCGTGAAGGATCTCGCGGCCTCGACAGGCCTGGTGGTGCGGGATCTGGGAGATTCGACCGGCCAGGCCGTGCGGGAACTGGCGGACTCAACCGGCCAGGTCGTCCGCGACCTCGCGAGCTCGACCGGGCAGGCCGTACGCGACACGGCGGCGAGCCTGGACGCGCGGGTCGGCGAGCTGGTGAGCGCGACGGCCGGTATCGGTTCCGCCGTCGGCCGGGTGGAGACCGCCGCCACCGAGAGCGGTGACCGGATCAGCCATGCGCTCACCAGCGGCAGCGGCACCCTCTCCGCCGTGCTCGGCGGCGCCGGAGCCGACATCAGGGAGGCGCTCGACGACTGGGCCGGAACCGCGAGCGCGCATGCCGCGAGGATCGAGATGGTCTCGGACACCGCCGGTCGCACCGTACGGCTGCTGGAAGAAACGCGGGACGCCCTGGACCGGCTGCCCGCGGACCTTGCCAGGTCTCTCCAGGAGGTTCCGGCGGCCGTCCGTGAGGTCACCGGCCCCGAGATCACCGCGCTGCAGGCTGCCATCACCCGGCTGGACGAGGCGGTACGGCAGGCCGCCACGGCCGTAACCGCCGGCATTGTCAGCACTGCCGCGGAATTCTCCGGCGCCGACACCGCGGCCGGGCCGGCCCACACGCCGGTCCCGACCGGACCTGCGAATGACCCGCATGGCCCGGCACCCCTTGACACGGGCGCCACCTCGGGCACCGTAGGGAACAGGGGCGAGCGGGTCGAAGGATGGCACCCGTGATCAGTCGTCGCAGTTCGGCCCCATCGCTGCTCCTCGCAGGCTGGCTGTTCGCCGACCTCCTGCTGGGGCTCACGATCATCATGCTGGGCGCGCAGGCGCCACCACCCATTCCGGCAAAGCCCCTCGCGGGTAAGGGAACCGCGTCGCCCTCGCCGAGCCCGTCCCCATCGCCCTGCGTCACCCGCGCCGCCGGGGTGGCCGCCAAGCCCACCAAGATCTCCTTCCGGGTGAATTCCGGCGCCTCGGACACCGAGCTGCTCGGCACGGTGAGGCGAGAGCTGCTCAAGCACAGGAAACGCCTGGCCGGACGGCACGCCGGCATGGTGCTGACCTTCGGCGCCAACGGCGGCGCGGGAGAAGGCGTGCACCTGGCGACCCGGATCAACGCGGCCGCGGGCAAGGCGTTCCCCGGCATCTTCCAGACCGCGGCCACCCGCAACTTCCATGACCTCGCCGCCCCGAGCGGGTCGATCTCCATGGAGATCTACTTCGTCTCCGGCGGCTGCTCCCCCATCACTCAAAGCTGAGGACCACCTGATGAGCGAACAGGTACTCCCCTTCTACCTGGTCTGCGACGAGTCGTACTCCATGCAGGGACCGCCCCTCGATGCCATCAACCAGGAGCTTCCCCTGATCTACCAGGAGATCGCCAGCAATCCGGTCGTGGCGGACCGGGCCAGGCTCGGCATCATCGGGTTCAGCAGCACCGCCGAGGTGCTGCTCCCACTCGCCGACCTCAACGACGTGCACTCCATCCCACAGCTGTCCCCGCGCGGCGCGACCAGCTACGGCGCCGCGTTCTCGCTGCTCAAGCGTACGATCGAGCAGGACATCGCGGGGCTGAAGCAGGCCGGGCACGCGCCGTACCGCCCCACGGTGTTCTTCCTCACGGACGGGCTCCCGACGGACGACTGGCACGTGGAGCACAAGGACCTGGTCAGCCACGGCTTCCGGGCTCACCCGACCATCCTGGCCTTCGGCTTCGGCGACGTGGATCCGACGACTCTGCAGCAGGTGGCTACGTTCCGGGCTTTCATCGCCAACGGCGACATGTCACCCGCACAGGCTCTCCGCGAGTTCGCGCGGCAGCTGCTCAACTCCGTGGTCCAGTCGGCCGTCGCCTCATCCTCCAACCCCTCGGGCACGGCCCAGCTCATCATCCCCGACCAGGTGCCGGGCTATACGGTCCTCGCCCCCGACCCGCTCTGATCGCGAACCATAGCCAGAAGAGGAACCGCACATGGAACAGGTCCAGGGGTACGAGTCGCCCTCGACGGCGGAGACCGTGCCCGGATTCCCCCAGCCGCTCGTCATCGGCCGTGAGCCGCGGGTGATCTCACAGCCGGGTCTGCTGCCGGCCGTGCGACGGCCGGACACCGAGATTGACGGCGCCGCGCTGCCCGGGCTGGAGGTGCGTGCCGCGTCCATCCGAGGGGACGCGCACCGCTACTTCGGCACCGTACGTCAGGACGCGATGGGGCTCTGGCACGACGGCGACCGCACGCTGCTGGCCTGCGTGGCGGATGGACTGGGCAGCAAAGAGGGCTCACATGTCGGAGCGGCCACGGCCTGCGAGGTCGCGCAGGCGTATCTTTCCGCGCTGCCGATCGACCCTGACTACGTGAAGGACGCCCGGGACTTCGTCGACGGCGTCGCCGGCGAGATCCGCAACCGGGCGGCGGAACGCGGACTGCCGCCGGACGAGCTGTCGACGACGTTCCTCGCCGCCAGGGTCCAGGAGGTGCCCGAGGCGTCCTTGCATCGCGCCGTGCTGGTCCGGGTCGGCGACTGCATGGCGTGGTATCTGCACAGGGGCGTCTGGACATCGTGCTTCGGCGAGGAGGATGCCGACACGGGGGTCGCGACCTCGGCGACCCACGCGCTGCCCCATGACATTGAGCATGTGGAGGTCGGCTATGCCGACTTGTATCCGGGCGACCTGCTGCTGCTGTGCACCGACGGCCTGGCCAAGCCGATGCGGGGGCCGCAGGTGAGCTCCCAGTTGGCGAGCTGGTGGAGCCGGCCGCCGTCCCTGCCCGAATTCTTCTGGCAGATGAGCTTCCGGGCGAAGACGCACGACGACGACCGGACCGCCGTGTGCATCTGGAGGGTCTGAATGGCCTTCACCCCCCATCCGCTCGACCGGCACCGTGTCACGCTGCCCCTTGAATCCGACCCCCTCGACAAGGGCGGCCAAGGAGTGGTCACCCGTGTGCTCGGACCGGAGAACCTCGTCTACAAGGAGTACATGCCACAGGCCGGCCAGGTGAACGGCGTGGCTCTTGCGGAACTCGTCGAGTTCGGTCACCGCCAGACTGCCGCGGAGGTGCGCGCCCTGCTGAGCCAGTGCGCCTGGCCTGTCGCGAGGGTGGTGAATGGAGGTCAAGTGACCGGCTTCCTCATGCCGCACGTGCCCAAGGACTTCTACGGCACGATCGGCGGCAAGCCCAAGCTGGTCGAGCTGCAGTATCTGCTGTACGAACCGAACTGGGCCTGGCAGGACCTGCACCAGCCGGACATCGACGGCCGCCTCGAGATCGCCACGCTGGCCGCCAAGCTGATCGACCTGCTGCACACTCATGGATGGATCGTCGGGGACCTTTCCTTCCGGAATCTCCTATGGCGCCCGGGCCACCCGTACAAGGTCTTCATGCTCGACTGCGACGGCCTGCGCCGGCACGGAGCGGAACCGGTATTACGGCAGGCGCACACGCCGGACTGGAATGATCCCTACCAGCCCTCCAGCGGGCCGGAGCTGGACACCGACCGGTACAAGCTCGCGCTGCTGATCGGGCGGGTGCTCTCGCGGACCGCGTCCGTGCGGCCCGGTGACGAGCCGGCGCTGCTCCCCGGCCTGCCGGACCATGTGGTCACCGCGGTCAGGGAGCTCTTCATCCGCGCGCAGGGCCCGCGCGGCACCCGTCCAATCGCGGCCGAGTGGGTCCAGGCTCTCGTCGGCCGCAAGCGCATCGCGGTGACCCGCCCCGCTCGGCCACAGCAGTCCGTGCACTCCGGGCCTGACGCCCCTATCCACCTGCCCGGCGCGGGCCGTGTCAGTGTGCCGGTCAGCAGGCCGGCACCGGGAAGCAGCCCGTCCCTGCCGCAGCCACCGTCCCTGCCGTCCACGGAACGGAGCTGGACGCCGGTCTCACCCCTGAGCGGACCGACGACGCCCGCAGGGGACGGAAACAGGCGTCAGCCCGCGCCCCAGCCGCGCGTCTCCCGACTGGGCGAGGCCATCTGCAGCCTCCCCGTGGCGCAGGGACCGGTGCGCTCCCAGCCCGCACCAACCGCCCCTCCCCCAACACCGGTGCCCGAAACACCTGCCCAGCCGATTGCACCTCTTGCAGCAACGACAGCTCTGCCCACCCTCGGTCAGCGGGTGGTCGCCTCGGATACCTATGCCGAACAGCGGCGGCTGGCTCCCCGAGGCGGCGGCGTCGATGACGACGAGGTCGCCCGTCTCATCGACCACCTCGCCGGGGGCACCGGACGCGACTCGGTGGCGAACATCGCGGTGCTGCTCGCAGACACCGCGGACAGGACAGTCCTGCTGATGCGGGCGCTGAAGAACCTGCTCAACGTGGAGCAGACCGATGTGATCATGCTCAAGGACCGCGACCGTACTGTCGAGCTGAACGTGCGATTGCTGGAAGAGCAGTTCCTCGAGGAGGATGAACCGTGACGGCGAAGGTGAGCCGGGCAAGGCGGCGGCAGATCATCGACGCTCTCGGCCGTGGGACTGTGCCACGCAACGGCCTGGATCTGTTCGCGGTCGGCATGGAGCGGTTCGAGAAGGCGCTCGACGACGATCTGACGGCGGTGATTGCCGGAAGCGCGGGATTCAAAGCGGTCCGCGGCGAGTACGGCTCGGGCAAGACGTTCTTCGCCCGCTGGCTGGCCGAGAGGGCCAAGCGGAAGAAGATGGCGACCAGTGAGATCCAGGTCTCGGACCGGACCACGCCCCTGCATCGGCTGGAGACCGTCTACCGGTCGCTGGTCGGTGGGCTGAGCACCGCGAGTTCGCCGCCGAGCGCGTTGCGGGACATCGTCGACACATGGCTTCTCGCTCTCGAGGACGACACCGGGGTCGCGAAGGACGACCGCAGGGCGATGAGCACGGCGGTCGAGGACCTCATCGAGTCACGGCTGGCCGAGACCGCCAAGAACGCACCCGCGTTCGCGACCGCGCTCCGTTTCTACCGCCGCGCCCGGCTGTCGGGAGACCACGCGACCGCCGACGGCCTGCTCGCCTGGGTGGGCGGTGAGCCGAACGTCGCATCCAGCGTCCGCCGCTATGCCGGGCTCAAGGGGGACGTCGACTCGACCGCGGCCCTGCACTTCCTGCAGGGCCTGCTCGTGGTGCTGCGCGACTGCGGTTACCCGGGGCTGCTGGTCGTGCTCGACGAGGTCGAGACCCTGCAGCGGATGCGCAGCGACAACCGCGAACGGAGCCTCAACACGCTTCGGCAGCTGATCGACGAGATCGACAAGGGCCGCTTCCCCGGCCTCTATCTCGTCATCACCGGCACTCCCGCCTTCTACGACGGTCAGCAGGGAGTGCAACGGTCCCCGGCCCTGGCCCAGCGGCTGCACTCCGACTTCAAAACCGACGCGCGTTTCGACACCGCCCGCGCAGTGCAGATCAGGCTCACCGGTTTCGACCGGGACAAGCTGGTCGAGCTGGGCTGCGCCGTACGCGACCTGTACGCCCAGGGAGATCCGGCCGAGCGGCGGATCAGAGACCTCATCGACGACGCGTACGTCAAGGACCTGGCCACCGCGGTTGCCGGACACCTGGGAGCCGGGGTGGCGCCCCGGATCTTCCTCCGCAAACTCGTCGCCGACGTGCTGTACCGGGTCTCGGATCACGAGGATTTCGACCCTCGGCGGGACTACCGGCAGGTGACGGTCACGGAGGGAGAGCTGAACGACGACGAGCTGAACGCGTTCCGCCGCGGCCGCCCGGCGGTCTCCGCGGACGATGTGGAGCTCGACCTGCCGTGACCTCGCCGACCCTAGCGCTGCATCCGACGATCACGTACCACCTCACCAACACCCTCGGCTGGGCCCGGCTGCGGCCGCTGCAGCAGGAGGCGCTGGGGCCCATCGGCGAGGGGCAGGACGCGCTGCTGATCGCGCCGACGGCCGGGGGCAAGACCGAGGCGGCGGCGTTCCCGTTGCTGTCCATGATGGAGGAACAGACCTGGACCGGCCTGTCGGTGCTGTACGTATGCCCACTGAAGGCCCTGCTCAACAACCTGGTGCCACGCCTGCAGGCGTACGCGGGCTGGCTCGGCAGGCGGGTCGAGCTTTGGCACGGGGACGTGTCCGGCTCGCGCCGTCAGGCGATCCTGCGGGATCCGCCCGACATCCTGCTGACCACCCCGGAATCCCTGGAGGCCATCCTCATCAGCACCGGTGTGGACCACCGCCGACTGCTGGCGGATCTGCGGGCGATTGTGGTCGACGAGGTGCACGCCTTCGCCCGCGACGATCGGGGCTGGCACCTGCTCGCCGTTCTGGAGCGCCTCACCCGGCTGGCCGGACGGCCGCTCCAGCGCATCGGCCTGTCGGCGACGGTGGGCAATCCTCATGAACTGCTTTCCTGGCTCCAGGGTTCGGGCGCGGGGAGCCGACCTGCGGAAGTAATCGCCCCTGACACGGGAGCGGATTCCGGAGCGGCCGATGTGGAGCTGGACCACGTCGGCTCCGTCGCCAACGCCGCCCGCGTCATCGCGGCGCTGCATCAGGGCGAGAAGCGACTCGTCTTCTGCGACTCCCGCAGAATGGTGGAAGAGCTCGGTCAGTTGCTGCGCGACCACGGCGTTACGACGTTCCTCTCCCATTCCTCCCTCTCGGCCGAGGAGCGCCGGCGCGCTGAAGAGGCCTTCGCCCAGTCCCGCGACTGCGTCATCGTCTCGACATCCACGCTGGAACTGGGCATCGACGTCGGAGACCTGGATCGGGTCATTCAGATCAACGCTCCGTGGTCGGTCGCGTCGTTCCTCCAGCGCCTGGGACGCACGGGCAGGCGCTCGGGAGTCAAGCGCAACTGCCTCGTCCTGGCCCTGACCCCGGAGGATCTCCTCGCCTCAGCGGGGCTCCTGCTGCTGTGGAGCACGGGTTACGTCGAGCCCCTGCAGCCGCCGCCCGCGCCTCGGCACATCGTCGCGCAGCAGTTCCTCGCACTCACTCTGCAGGAGGGCCGCATAGGCGACGCCCTGTGGCCGGACTGGTGGCACGGACTCGGCCCTTTCCGTGAGCAGCACGCGCGCCCGGTGCTCGACCATCTCATCGCTCAGGGCTTTCTCGAGCGGGACGGCGGCGCTCTGCTCGTCGGCCCTCAGGCCGAGCAGCGCTTCGGACGCCGGAACTTCATGGATCTCACCGCGGTGTTCACGGCCCCGCCGGAGTTCACCGTCCTGCGCGGCAACGCCGAGATCGGCCGGACGGACCCCGGTCTCCTGACGTCCGCCGCCTCGGGGCCGCGCCTCCTGTTGCTGGCCGGCCGCACCTGGGTCGTGGACTGGATCGACTGGAAACGGCGGCGGTGCTTCGTCCAGCCCGTCGAAGGTGGCGGCGGCAAGGCACGCTGGGCGACCTCGATGTCCGGCGGCAGCTCCTTCGCCCTGTCGCGAGCCAAGCGGGACGTCGCCCTGGGCGCCGACCCTCCGGTGAAGCTCACCCGGCGGGCGGTGAGCGGACTCACGCGGATACGGGAAGACAGCCGTAATCTCGTCCATCCCGGCGGCACAGTGATCGTGCGGGACGACGGCGACCTGCGGTGGTGGACCTGGGCCGGATTCCGCGCCAATGCCGTGATCAAAGCCACGCTGGGCGCGCTCGCCGACCCGACCCAGCGCGTGGACGACCTGCACGTCAGGCTGAGGAACGACCTGACCGGTACCGGATGGCGGCAGGACCTCGCCGGTGAGCTCAGCCACCCCAATATCGACGACAGGGCGCTGAACGGGCTCAAGTTCAGCGCATTACTCCCCCGCGAACTCGCCGTCGAGACGCTCGCGACCCGTCTGGCCGACTTCTCGGCAGCGGCTGTCGTGCTTACCGAGCCCGTGTATCTCATGGTCCAGTGATCCCCGGCCGGAACGGTTCGTCGGCTTACTCGCAACAGTTCAGCCAGTACCTGCGCCTCCGCGGCTTCAAGTGATTGCGACGGCACCCTGACTGCGGAGGATCGTCTCGACCTGGCCCGGCGTCAACGACTTGTAATGCTGCCAAAGCCGACCTGCGGCGTTGATCTTGGCGGTCAGCTTCTCGAGCAGGTGTTGCTTGCCAAGCGGGTCAAGGGATCCGGCTGTGATTAGCTGCGTGTATCGGACGGTGTCGACGACAGCCGACTTCACGCGCTCGTGGGCGAGGTAGATGTCGAGGTCGTGTTCCCAACCTCGGATGTACCGGGAGGGCATCGCGTCTGCCCATCGATCGAGTACGGCCTGGCGTTCGTCGTCCTGGTAGGCCATCTTGTGGAAGTGGACGGCGAGTTCGTAGACGGGGTCACCCCACAGGGCGAGTTCCCAGTCGAGGAATACGACATGCCCCATGCTGAGGATCATGTTCTTGCGGTGGACATCGGAATGAATCAGGCCAAACGGGCGAGGGGTGAGCTCGGACCAACGCGTCAAGATCGGGGCGAGCGGGTCATTAGGGATGCCGAGTGCGGAGAACAATGATCGGTATTGCTCCCGGAATCTGGTGTAGACCCGCTGAGTGATGTCGGACAGGATCCTCGCGAATCTGGCAGTGTCAGCATCTTCGGGCCAGGACGGTGGGAGCTGCGGCAAGTCCTGCAGAGGAACGCCGGCGAGCTGGACGAACAACTCGACGACGTCGCGGAGCACATCCGGGGGGACTCGTCGACCGCGTGGGGCGATGTCGTCGACGAGGTCTCCCGCGATGAACTCATGCACCTGGAAGGTGGGGTCTGGTGACGCGTACAGCAGCCGTGGCACGTGACTTACATGTGCGGCGATGGCGGCCAAGACCTCTTGTTCCGGCCAGATCCGCAGATCCATCGAGTCCGCACCCCCGATGGGGATACGCACGATTACGGGTCCGGTCTCGGTGTCGACCTTGACATTGTCGTTGTAGAAGCCGCTTGCGCCGTCGCGGGACTCGAGAGCCGCCTGGTAGATCTCTTTCATACCAGGAGCCCCCGGACGTGGTGCTTCATCCGTGCTTCGAGGATCTCCAAAGAATCCAACGCCTCAATCCTTGTTCGGGCTTCCTCGGCCGCGCGGCTCACCTTGGCGTCGATTCCACCGATGACGTCGAGAAGGTAGGCTGCCGCCATGAGCAGGGTCGGGTAGACCTCGACCACGAGCAGTTCGTTGACAGCCCAGTTCACCGAGGCCACCGCATCGTCGACGCGGTCCAGCCTTGCGTTTAGGGCGGCCCTGATTAGTTCGGCTCTTGCGCGTCCTGACCGGTAACCCGCCTTCTCCAGAGCCTGGCAGGCTTGCTCAAGCGCCCTGTTCGCGTCATTGTGGCGCCCGATGGCCAGGTGCGCTTGTCCGAGTGCGGTATAGGCCTTACCAACCTCATGCAGGGCTCCCAAGTCGAGATTGGCCTCAACCGCGCTTTGTGCCAAATTGACCGCGGCGAAAGGGTCGGTCCAGGCGAGCAGCTCGGCGCGGTTCGTCGCGATTAAGGCCGCACCCACGATCGTGTCGGCCTGACGATAATAGGTTTCCGCTTCACGGAGATATAGATCGGCTTGCCCGAAGTCGTAGCTGAATCGCGCCGCGAGATGCATTAGTCGTGCAATGTCACCCCTAACGGCGTGCAAGTCGGCGGGGCAGGCGGCAGTCAGTTCCTCGGCCAGGCGGGATGCCGTGCCGAACCGGCCCTGGGCCATGTGCAGGTCCGCGCTCCACAGCCCGGCGGGATGGCGTTCCGGGCCCTGTCGGCCTTCCCATACGCTGGTGTAGATGTTGAGCGCTTCGGAGGTCTCACCGGCGATACGGCGACCATGCCCAGCGGCCACGGCCAGGCGAGCGCCCGCCATGGTGGTCAGCGACCATGATCCAGAAGGGGTGAGGCTTTTGATTTTTTCGGCATCGCCAAGCAATACGGCCGATTCTGCGGCAAGACACCGGGCTGTCTGTTCCAGAGCGTCATCGCACTCGTAGTCCGCAAGATAATCGGACAGATCAGCGACCAACCCCGCCATACCCTGTGAGCCTCCGCAGGCTGTGATTCGGTCGGCGTACTCGAGCAGCTGATCGCTGGACAGCGTTCCGGCGCGCAGGCCATGGTAGACCGCCTCGCGCAGCGCGTCTGGGGCGTTATTATCACGGGCGCGCTCGTTCCACAAGCGATGCAGGACCTGATGGGCGTCGCTAGTAATGGCAGGCGACAACCGTACCCGCAAGACGTTGGCCATGAGCTGATGCAGCTGGAATCGCTCGTCAACCGCCGGATACACAAACGAGTACGCCACCAACCGTTCCCAGGCCAGCCGACTTGCAGGGAGGTGAAATGCCTGGGCCAGCTGCTTGAACAGCTCGAAGTCGAACGTTCGCGCGGTGCTGAGCAGGTCCAGGTAGCGGCGCTCGTCTTGGTCGACGTGATCCAGGAAGCGCTGCATGATCTCGTCTTGTGAGACCACGCGTCCCTTGCCTTCACTATCGACCGCCAGATGCAAGTAAAACGGCACGCCTACGCTGGCCTTAGCGATGACCTCCCGCAGTTGAGGGTCGGTGACACCACCATCGGTGAGCAGTTCCATCCGCGCCTGCATCGGCAGCCCTTCCAGCGGAAGGCCGCAGATGACCTCGTCCCAATCCGAGTCGTACTGTCGCCAGGGCAGGGGTTCCCGGCTGGCAATCACCACCAGACCATGGTCGAGCTGTGCAACCAGGTCGCGCAGCCACACGTCCGCCTCGGGTCGGCCAAGTGCCTCATAGGCGTCCACCGTGATCAGGTATGGCCTGTCCTTATGGCTTACGCGAAGGTCCTCGGCGAACAGGTACGTGACTGCATCCACGAGGTTGGCGCCAGGCAGTTGGTCGAGCTGGCTGAGCGTTTCATCGGTGCGTAGGTGGCGCCGTCGCTTACGAGCATCCACGCCACGATCCATCAGCTTCAACAAGCCCAGCGCGGTGGCGAACACCGGAACACCCGCAACACTGTCAAGGATCTCGGTGAGCACCTCGCTGTGCTCGACGAAAGGCAGGCCAGCACGGGTCAGCCCCAGATGCGGATGCAGCCGCTGCCACAAGACCGCGTAAGCGATGTCGAAGCGGTCGAACCGTACGCCCTGCTCACCAAACTGCATACGAAGCACCGCCAGGGCGTCCTCCTGCTGGCGGTGCGCGGGGATCTGGAGATCCAGCGCGGCTACCAGCCAGGTGCCACGTACGTGTCGCTCGAACTCACGTAACAGGCGAGACTTACCGATCCCGCCGACACCGACGACGTTCAAGACACGCGGACCGTGACCGACCTTACCCAGCTCCTCCGCAAAGATCTCCCGCGGGCCTTCCCGGTTGACAAAGCGGCGATGCAATGCAGCGACCCGATGAAACCGGGGTTCGAGGGCCATGCAACCTCTTCCTCTGAACAGACCGAATCTTGCAAGGTTCGGACATCGCGTCGAAACGCGTTACTCCCGCGACCTTACCCGGCATATGGGGCTTGGCTCAGGTCGCCGAGGACCATCAAAGATCGAGGCTACGCCAACGGTCAACTCCCGTCGACGCAAGTGTCGATTAAGTCATCGGTCCGACACGACCGAAATGCGATCGCGCTCATGCGATCCGCTTCAGTCCAGCTAAAGGCCTCCCATGCCCGGCTGCTACTCGCGACACGCGATCCTCCCACTTCGAGTCAGTTATTCCAGTCCAAGTACGATATTGCTTAGTACAGCCCGGCTTCCTGCACGCGTACGTATGCGCCGCATGCCGCAACCGGTTGGCCGACGGGAATGATTGCAGCTTTGAGATGCCCAACCTCCTTAATGGCCCCTGATTTGATCCACCCCGAGGAGCTTAAGCAACTCCGCCGTGGGGACCAGGTAAGCGACGCCGACGCGGATGATGCGGCAGGGGAACTCGCCCCGCTTGGCCAGCTCGTACGCCTTGGTCCGCCCGAGTCCGAGAGCCCGGGCGGCGGTGAGCAGGTCGACCGTCGCAGGCAGTTGCTGCAGCTCGGCCAGGGTGAGGCCCTTCATTTCTTCTCCATCAAGCTTGCCGGCCGGGTGAACCCGACCACGTCAGGACGAGCGGAATAGGACGCGTAGCGCACGACGTCTCCGGTGTGCGGCGCGTGGATCATCTGGCCGGGAGCGACGACGATCCCGACGTGCCCGGGCCCGCCGGCTCCCGGGTGCATGAAGACCAGGTCGCCTGGCTGCTCCTGGCCGCGAGTGACAGCGGGGCCCTGGCGCCACTGGTCGGCGGCGACACGCGGCAGCAGGATTCCCGCGTACTGATAGGCGCGCATCGTCAGCCCAGAGCAGTCGAACGCACCGGGCCCCTCAGCTCCCCACGCGTACGGCTTGCCAAGCTGTATCCGCGCGTAGGCGAGGACACGGCCCGCCACGGCACTCGGCGCCGCAGGGATCGCGCATAGCTCCTCCCCCACGCCAGCCGAGCCGGAAGAGTAGCCACGGGCGAAGTCGAGGACCCGGCGGACGTACCAGTCGGCGTGGTTGTAGCGCCAGATGGCCCGGTACATGTCCGCCGGCGCTCCGCTCGCCTTCAGGTACTTCGCCGCCGACGGGATAGCGTCGGCCGGGTCGTAGACGTCGGTCCGCCCGTCGCCGTTCCCGTCTACGCCGTACGCCGCCCAGGTCGAACCGAGGAACTGCATGGGCCCCATCGCGCCGGCGTGGTTCGCACCATCCCGGATACCGACACCGGTACCGCGCCCGTGGTCGCTTTCGGCCTTGCCGATCCCCGCGAGCACCTGCCAGGGGACGCCATACTTCTGCCCGGCCTGCTGATACAGCCGTAGGTAGTTCGGCGGGATGTCACCGTCCTGCCCCTGGGTGCAGCCAAAGGAGCCGCTCAAGGCGGTGAACGCCAGGATCAGCCCGAGCGGTATCGCGATGAGCAGACCGGCGGCCGCCACGAGCAGCCGCACGGTCATCGAGACCGGCCGGTGTCACAACTCCCGCGCAGCTCGGTCCCGAGCCTGCTGCGTCGCCAGCCGTCCGGCGCCCGGCCTACTCTCCTCATTCCCACTGCCCCCCGCTATCGGATGGGGCTGTCGCAGCACGTCGAGGACCGCGTTCCACGAGTAGCGGTAGTCCTTGCCGGTCCGCAGCGCCGGGATCTGGCCGGCGCTGGCCATGCGGCGGACGGTCGGCAGCCTCAAGATCCAATAGGGACGGCGGGCGGCAGGGAAGCAAGCCAGCGAGGTAGTGGCAGGGAGCGACGCCCGCTGCCCCTCCGGGGTCTCAGTCATCGCCGAGATGCGCATCCCAAGGGCGCACTCGCGGGCACTATAGAACTGCCAGCCGGGCGGCGCCGAAGTCAGGACGGGTCCGGCTGCCACCTGTGAGGCGGGCGTAACCCGCGGGCGGGACTGGCCTATCGGAAAGCGTTGAAGCGGTACTCCGTCATCGACATCCTCCTCGTCCACACGTCCAGTTCGCACCATCCGCCACAGAAGCAAATAACCGCTTCAGAGCGACGGTCTATGCCGCCTCATCAGGACGCCGGTCTGTCTGGCTGCCTCCAGCAACAACTGTCCTGAACCACTACGTCCTGAGGTGGCCTCCGAGAAACACCAGAGGTCACCTCGGATCAAGAGGCCTGCTGCCGTAGCATGCGCTCTCGCAATTCGATCGGATCGAAACCGCAGTCAGCGAACACCTGGCGCGCGCGATCGAGAGGCGCCTCGCTCATGTGGATCGCCTTGCCGACGAGGCCGGGAGCGGAGGAAATGTCGGCCGAGGAGAAACGGGATTCAGGGGGTGCGGCATCAACAGGCTCAAACGCCACCGCACTGTCGCCACCCGCTACGACAAACTCGCCGTCCGCTACGAAGCCACGGTCCTCATCGCCGCGATCAACGAATGGCTCTGACCGACTGTGATACAGGCCCTAGGAGCACGGCGCTGAGGATGCCTGCCAGCCCCTTCGACCGGCCGTGATCGGACGCCTCGGCGCCTCCGGCCGCTGGGCCGGGCCGGCGCGGCCGGCCCGTGCCGGCTTCTTCCCGCGCGCTCTGCCCATGTTGCTGGTTCCTCCACGATTGATCATCGAGACCAGAGTAGGCACAGGCCTGAGCCCGCAGCAGCGGTTTGCGGGTATTCACCAGGCGCGCCCGCGACGGCGGCGCCCCGTCACGGAGGGAGCTGGACCTCCTCGTCCTTTTTGCGAAGCACAGAGTCGGACACGGCCGGCCGGGTGTCCAGCGGCGCGTCATCCACCTGGATTCTCGTCATCAGCCGGCGTCCCTCCACGCTGTCGTAGTCCACGTACGTCTTCGTCCCGATCTTCAGCCGGAACACGGTGTCAGCGGTCCGCTCCTCCAGCGCCGCGCCCGTGGCCGGCGCCTCGACCCACACTCCGCGCCCGCCGAAGAACCGTCCCACGGCCGTCAGGGTGGGCTTCGACGTTCCGATATTGCAGCCGATGAAGGAGATCGTCGTCTGGTCCGTGCTCTTCTGCTGCAACGTGCGCAGGTCCAAGCGGAGGTCGGGTGACCGCGCGGCGGCCGCCAGGCTCTGCGGACTCTGCCAGGCATGCTCCTTGCCAGAGTTCAGCGGGAACCAGACCCGGCTCTCCACCGTGCGTCCCTGCCTGTTGGTGAGTTCGAGACCGTGGGTGATGATCACCACCCGGCCGATCGTGTCGTCGGGCCCCAGTTGCCCGGCCAGCTTGGCGACCGCGCCGGGCAGGTCGTCCACCACGATGATGGCCGCGTCGGAGAGGTGGCGCTCCGCATACGACGTCGACAGCTGGGCGATGGTCTCCGCGACCCGGCGTTCCTTCTTGCTGTCGTTGCGCTGCAGGGCGGAGGGCGAGAGCAGGATGGTGAAGTTCTTCTCCTCCAGCCCGATCAGGTCGGTGAATTTGATCGGGTTCGCGCGCACGTACAGATACGGGTTCGAGGCGTCGGGCGTCACGAGGGCGAGCGGGTCGGCGCTGATCCACCGGCCGAGGCGGGGACAGTAGTAGCGCGCCCCGAAATAGTAGAGGCCGGTCTCCTCGTCGAATTCCTTGCCCGCGTAGCGGTAGGTGTCGCCCGCGCCCAGGCTGGTCTCCCCGTACGGGGCGAACTCCTCCTGGCCGGTCGGCCTGCCGTCCTCGCCGGTGGTCACGTTGGTGCTACCCAGATGGTCGCCGTGGTGGAAGGTGATCGACGCATGGCCGGCGGTCGTGGTGACCACGGCGATCCGCCGGCCGGCGTCGACCACGTGGGCGACCGTCCTGTCGGTGCGCTCTTCGAAGACGCCGTCGAGGTATCTGGTCTCGCGTGCCTCGGCGACTTTTCGCACCCGCAGGCCGGCGCTGTCGTAGGCGTAGCTTGTCTGTCCCGCACCCACCATGCGGTCGGCGTGGTCCCAGTCCAGCCGCAGCGTGCCCATCCGGGTCATGTTGCCGCCGGCATCGTGGTCGAACGCGGTGGCGTCCCGCGTGAGCAACAGGTTCGTGCCCGGCCTGTAGGTGTGGACACTGGTCCAGGGCGGATCCAGGCTCGACTCGGCGACGATGTTGGAGACCCGGTCGTAGTCGTAGTGCCGCCGGTAGGAGGCGCCCTCGGCGGAGGTGAGCCGGTAGAGCGCGTCGTAGCTGTGCTCCCTGGTGTTGTTCACGTGTCCCGGGCCGGTCGGCACGTGGTCGATGATGCCGATGACGTTGCCGATCGGGTCGTAGGCGTACTCCAGGTCCTGGATCGTGCCGCCCAGGGCGTCGCGGGTGGTCAGCCGCAGCAGGCGACAGGTGAGCGGTTCGTAGGCGTAGCCGGTGACGACGCCGTTGCCGTAGCGGATCACGGTGCGCTCGCCGCGGGCGTTGTAGTCGACGCCGGCGACGCACACGCGATCGCCGAGGGTAATCCGTTCGAGCAGGCCGGCCTCGTTGTAGGCGTAGCGGGCCACCGAGCCGTCCGGGTAGGCCAGTTCGGTAAGGTTGCCCATAGCGTCGTAGCCTGTGCCGACCGGGTAGCCGGGGCCGGGTTCGAGCAGGTCTTCCTGGCCGCTGTCTGGCCAGTGCGCCGGCAACAGGGCGGCGGGGAGCATCCGCCGGTTCTTCCTGGCAGGCTCGCCATTGAGGTCATAGCTCTCGACGGTGATCTGGCCGGCGCCATCGTAGCTGCGCACCAGCCTGCCGAGCTGGTTGGCCCGGCGCGCCTGCTCGGCGGTGACGCCATCGAGTCGGTCGTAGAGGTGCCACTCGCGCAGCGTGAACGGGCGGCTGGCGCCGTCCCGCGCCCTGACCTGGACCGGTCGGCCGAGCACGTCGTACGAGGTGATCGTCCGCGCTCCCTTGGAGTCCCCGGACTCGGCCACGGAGCCGGCGGCGTCCAGAACCACGATCCGCGTCCCCGCGTCCAGGTGCCGGGTGCGCACCCGGCGGCCGAGCAGGTCGTAGCCATAGCTCAGCACCTGCCTGCCGTACGGGTCGGTGACCGTCAGGAGCCGGTCCAGCGGGTCGTAGGCGTACCGGGTGGGCTGGCCGTCCTCGATCGACTCGGTCAGGCGTCCCCAGACGTCGGCAATCTCGACCTTGGGTGTGTCCAAGTGATCGCCGATCTTGAGGGCGGCCACCTCCGCGTTCGTCCGCTCGACCAGCCTGCCGTCGGCCTCGTAGCGCCGGGCCCCGGTGTCGTTCTCGTCGTGCCTTTCGGTCCGCCACGGGCCGTCGATGACCACCCGGCGGAACGAGCCGTCCGGATTCACCTGGACGGTTGGCCGCCCCAGCGGGTCGTATCCCAGCACGGTCGGCACGCCGGCACCGGTGACCGGCTCGTAGGCGGACGTCGTGCTGAAGAACGGCTCGTACCGCTCCACGAGCCAGCCCTTGTCGTTGTACACCTGCCGCCCGCTCACCGCCCACCGCGCTGGCCCGCCCGGCGCCGCCGGTTCCGCCGTGACCTTGCGCTGCAACGACCGGCCCATGCCGTCGTAGTACTCCAGGCTCCGCACCAGCCGGTCGCCGCCGTGCTCGGCGCGCTGCCACACCGCGGCCGCGATCGGCGAGCCGTCGCGGTCGAAGGCGTGCAGGTCGTAGGCGTACCGGGTGGTGGGCCGGCCCAGCGTGTCCCCCTCCCACCGGCCGCCGGTGAGCGGCTTGCCCTTGACCGCCGTCGCCGTGAGCAGGCCGAGCGGGTCGAACGCGTACTCCGTCAGGTTCCCGTTCGCGTCGCGCACGAGCCGCGGCGCGAGCGCCTGGAGGTCGATCGACTCCACCGAGACCGCGTGACCGGCGGCATCGGTGACCCGGACGGGGAACAGGTGGTGGTCCTCGTCGTAGTCGATCGTCGTCTCGTTGCCCATCGCGTCCAGCACGCCGACGATCAGGCCGAACCGCCGGTCCCAGCGGTTGCGCACGGTACGCGCCCACCAGCCGTCGGCCTCGCGCGCGTAGCCGAGCCCGGCCAGGTCCGCGAGCGCTTCCGGCGGGCGCGGGTGGCCGCCCGACGCCGGGTCGGGGTAGAGCGCCGCGATCGAGGCGTCGGTCAGCACCAGCGATTCAGTACGGGTCAGATTGCCCCGCTCCACCTCGCCGACCGGCAGTCCGACGTAGTCAACTCCGTCGTAGTGGTGCCTCGTGCGGCCCAGCACCTCGGCGTCCACCGTGCAGAACGCCGTCCAGTCCGGCTCCCGCCCGCCGTCCAGATAGTCCCGCAGGATCGCGCGGTCCGCGGCCGACGGCAGACGGATCAGCGTCTCGGCCGGGCGGTCCTTGACGTGGCCGCCCGGCGAATCGGCGTAGGCGGTGTCGGTGACGACGACCAGCGGGTCCGCGGCGTCGCCCACCCTGATCTGGCGTGTCACGTTGCCGTGATCGTCGTGCTCGAAGATCAGGCGGGTCACCCTGGCGGTGTCGGAGCGCTCGGTCTGGCGGGTCACGCTCTCGCCCTGCACCGGGACGTGCACATCTGGCGCGACCGTCCGCACCTGATAGCGGTGCTCGGTGATCACATAGGGACGGTCGGGGGCGCCGAGCTCGGCCAGCTCTGTCCGCAGCACCGCGCCCCACAGCGCGCGCGCCTCGGCCGGCCGCCCGGAGCCGCGGCCGACGTGGTACCAGGTCCTGGTCATCGTGGGCGGCGAGAAGTGGCGTCCGGCCTCGCGCGGGACCCCGTCCGCTGCCGCTTGCGGGCCGGGTCTCGGGTGCTCCTCGAACGTCTCGCTGTCGGTCTGGTCGACCCGCGCGAACCCGCGGAACTCGCGCTCGCGCCCGTCCCAGTGGCCGTCGCGGTAGCGGTAGGCGATCGTCCGCCTCCCGCCAGACAGCCGGTCCACCGTCTTTACGCGCGCCACGACCTGCACGGGGAACGGCAGCCGCGTCGCCCACGCCCGCCCCGCTGCCAGGTCCGCGCAGAAGTACGCTGTGGACGGCGCGTACTCGATCCTGGTCGTGGCCCCCACATGGCCGTCGACCACGTTCAGCAGGTACGGCTTGGTCCCCTCAGTGAAATCCAGATACCGGTAGCCGCCGCCCTGCCGATCCGCGGTCCAGAGCAACCCGGCGGTGCCGGTCCCCTTCATGTCCGCGGTCCTGATCACGTCGATGTCACGCACGGCCGGCGTCCCGCGGACCACCTGGCGCTCGCTCCACCCGTTGCCGCTCTGGTTGATCCAGTAGCGCACCTCGTCGAAGCCGACGTAGATGAGGTCGGCGTAGCCGTCGCCGTCGATGTCGGCCAGGAACAGGCGCGCGGGGTCGTAGTCGCGCGGCAGTTCGGGAGACCCCCGCATGGTGATGCGCCGGCCCCATCGTCCGTAACCGAGGTTGGGCCAGTACTCGACGCGCCGGTCGTGGATGGTGACGAGGTCCTGGAGGTCTCCGCTCATGGCCGCCAGCCGCACGCGCCGGTCCGGGGCAGAGAGCACGACGTCGGTGAAGTCCGGCAGCGGGCCGCGGGCGACGTGGGTCACCTCCTCGGCCCAGCCGTCGGCGCCCCGGTTGTAGGCGACAACCATGTGGTGGCCGCCGGTGTCCAGGGCGTCCACCCGGCCGTCGCCGTCCATGTCGACGAGCGCCACTGCGGGGTCGGTCAGGTCGATGGCCGGGGCGCGGCGGGGGCGGACCATCGTCGCCCAGCGGGCCTCGAACTCCGTGGGGAAGTAACCGTTGAGCGGGCCCTTGGTGACGAGCAGGTCGGCCGAGCCGGTCCCGTCCATGTCGGCGAACCGGACGCCGTCGTCGGCCAGCGTGATTCCCGCTGGGGCGTCGGTCATCGGGCGCGGCCGGGCGAACCGGCATTCGCCGAGGTTGCGCCAGTAGCGCACGCCCTCGGCGGAGGTGTGCACCACGTCGGGCAGCCCGCCGCCGTGCAGATCGACCAGTTCGTACTCCTCATGGTCGAGAGCCCGGTCCGGCCCGTCCCCGCCGTCCGCGCTGAACGTCTCGAAGCTGGCGTGTCCCGGCCGGAAGGCGGTGTAACCGAACGTCAGCGGCGGCATGGACCGGGTCAGCACCCGGCCCCGCGAGTCCGTCCGGTGACCGGTCATCGTGATCCCGGCCAGCAGTGAGACCAGGTTGAGCGGCATGTCGTCCGTCACATACCGCAGGCGGTAGGAGCGGATCAGAACGTCGTCTGCCTTGATCAGGATCTGCTCGCAGCGCCGCGTCGTCCTGATCTCGAATCCGCTGCGATAGGTGGAGAACGGGTCGGGGCGCTCGCCGTACTCGAACTCGACGGAGTAGCGCGCGTAGCGGATCGCGACCAGGTAGAGCTGGTTGTCCTCGCGCCGGTAGGCGTAGCCGACGTGGTTGCCGTTGGGATCGCGGGTCTCGCTCAGCAGCCACGCGAACACCTCGTCCGGGCGGTCGCCGTTGCGGATCCGGCAGGTGTCGTCGGTGCCGTACAGGCTGGTCAGGCCGTTCCTGGCGGTCACCTCCCAGTGATCGCCGATCTGGAGGATCCGGGCGAACAGCCCGTCGACGCGCGGCCGGTAGCGGCGGCCCCGCGGCTCGTCGCCCACGTGGACCAGGGTCTCCGCACCCGACAGCAGGTACTCGTCGGTACCGCGGTAGCGCGGGATGCCCTTGGCCGTCCGCAGGCTGATCGCCGCGGTGTTCAGGCTCCAGCCCAAGCCGAAGGGGCCGTTCGGCTCGCCCGTGCCGTACGTCAGGGCGAGCCTCGGCTGGAAGCCGCCGCGGCCAGCGGGGAAGGTGATCGGGACGCTGAAGCGTCCCGTGCCCTTCTGCGCGTCGGCTTGGAAGGTCTCGCCGATTCCCCGGACGGCGCCGCCCCCTCGGGGCAGCGGAAGCACCTGCTCGGCCACACCGGATCCGGCCACGCCCGCTCTCCTCTCAGCTGAACGTGTGGCGCAGCGATGCGTCGTAGCTGAAGGCGAGCGTCACGTTGCGCAGTGGGCCCGTCTCCAGCAGGTACTGGCCGGGAACGGGCTGGGCGTCCAGGAACAAGCCGGGGTAGTCGGCCGGCAGGATCGGCTTGCCGCTGAGCTTGGCCCCGCCGTTCTTCAACCGGATCATCCACCACCCGAACGGGCGGAGGTCGCCGAGCGCCGTGCGTTGCTCGGTCACCGCGCCCCCGGCGTCGCGCCGGTGGGTGAACGCGCCGAACGGCAGGGGGCCGTGGCCGGCCGGGGCAGGAGAGCCCGCCGGCTGCGACTTATAGTCCGCGTCGGCCAGATAGGCGACCTGCTCGCCGTACGGCGCGAACTCGAGCTCCACCGGGGCTGTCACGGCGGCGGTGTGCGCGAAGTCCACGGTCAGCCGGCGCAGCCCGGTCAGGTCGAGAGCGGGCGGGAAGTCCTCCGTCCCGACCTCGAACCGCAGCTCGTACGGCCGCTCGTCCCCCCCGAACACCGGATTGTGGAAGTGGTACCAGGCGTCCGGCTGACGGTGGCGCAGGCTCACCAGGGTCGTCTCCGCCGTGCTGCCCATGCCAGCCACGACCTGCCGCCGGTAGCCAGCGTCGGCCAGCGCGGTGTATCTGATGGTCAGGAACACATCGGAGAGCGTGTCGAAGTCGAACGTCCGCGACAGCTCCAACGTCCACGCCGTGTCCACCCCGCCGCCCTCGAACGGGAGCAGCATCGGATCATCCAGCCGCAGCTCGAACAGCCCAGTGCCGCTCACGGGCACGCTCACGGAGATCGACTCGGGGAACCGGTGGACGGTTCGCGGCTCGGTGAACGGCGGGCCGGTCATCACCCGCGAGACGCCCGTGTTGGACAGAGTAGCCCTGATCCCCTCGACCGGTGAGGTGAGCGCGGCCACCGTCAAGCTCACGCTCTTGACCAGCCGCAGGTAATGGCCAGGGAAATCACGGTCGAACCAGGCCATCGGCGTCGCGAATGTGATCACACCGTCGCGGCGCAGGCTCTCGAACTCGATCGGGGCCGAGCGGGCCAGTGAGATGGTCTTGGTCAGCTCCTGCCTGCGCTGTTCGGTGGTCAGCCGGTGCTGGTCGAGCCGGTTGATGTCGCCGAGCAGCCGCTCCGCCGACAGCAGGTCGCGCTTCCCCCTGTTGCCGTAGAACGGAGCGATGATCGTGATGGACTCCTGGCGCTCGAACTCCAGCGCCCGCTGCGCCATCCTGGCCAGCGCCGTCGCGTGGTCCAGGTGCTGCCGGTAGGAGCCGGCCAGCACCCGCGCCATCCAGTCGTACAGCTCGCGGCCGGTGAACTTCTCGTTGAGGAAGTTCAGCCCCTGCGTCGCGAACTGCTCCTCAAGCCGGCCGATCCGGTACTGCTGGTCGGCCACGCCCAGGTTGTCGCCGGCGACGAGGATGCCTTCGGCGGCCAGTCTGTGGTCGTACTCCGCCTGGCGGCGAGCCTGCCGCCACTCCTGCTCGCGCCGCTCGTAGGCGGCCACAGTGCCGTACTCGGTGGCGATCGCCGCGTCGGAGGCGGCGCGTTGAGAGAAGGGTGAGGAGGCGTTCAGCGAGAGCCAGTCCGCCCAGGCAAATGCGGCGGCCGTGTCGTAACCCGAGGTGGCGGAGTGCTCGTAGTAGACCTGCCGCTGCTCGAAGAGGTTCCACCCGGCGTTCAGCAGCGCTGCGTAGTAAAACTGCTGGTCGGCCGCCTTATCGCGTTGGCGTACGGCCAGCTCCCGCTCGCGGACGGCGGTCTGGAGCTGGAGGGCGCGCAGGCGCAGGGCCGCCTGCGCCGCCTGGAGATCCTGCTTGGCCTTGAGCATGGTGTAGCGTGCCTCGTCGCCCCGCTCGAAGGAAGCGAGCAACTGGGCCTGGAGCTGCTGGGCGACCGACACGTAATAGCGGGCCCGCTCGATGAGATGGCTGAAGCGGTACAACGGCGGCGGCGCGGTCGGCAGGACGTCCTCCGACAGCTCTCTGCGGACACCGGCGATGTTCCGGCCGGTGCGGATCTTGTCCAGGTTGCTCAGGGCTCGCCAGCGCAGCGCGCTCGCCGCGGGATTCGGCGGAACGCAGAACCCGAAGCCGAGCCGGCGCGCCGCCGCGACGGCCAGCTCGGCCGCGCCGGACACCCGCGCGATCGGCGCGGCCGACTCGGCCCGCGCCTGGGAGAGCGTACGGGACGGACGGGCGCGAGCCAGGATCCGCCGCGACACCGCCAGGACGTCGGCGTAGGCGCTCTCGAACGGCACGTCACGGTGGAGCGCGTCGCGTAAGTCGTCGAAGTCGGGCGGTTCTGGCACGACGCCGTCGGCGCGCAGCCCGGCGAGCACCGGCCGCAGCCGCCGCAGCTCCGGCGCGGCGAACGCGGCCAGGATCTCCGACTCCAGCGCCCGCCAGGCGCGCTCGCGGGCGTCCTCGGGCGGCAGCTCGCCCGCCGCCAGCACGTCGCCAGCCAGTTCGTACAGCTCCCTGGCCCGGCTGACCGACTCGCCGGTGTCCTGCGCGAACTCCGCGTCGGCCCAGGCCAGCAGGTTCTCCACGTACTGGTACACCGCGTGTCGTAGGTACGCGCCGTCGCGCGTGGCCGCCACCGCAAAGGGCGAGAACGGGTCACGCAACCACTCCTCCGTGCGCCGAGACTCGTCGCCCGGCTCGGTCAGGCCAACCCAGACCAGCCTCGGCACGTTCCGCCCCGGGACCGACGCGAACGCGCCCGCGTACGGGTAGAACACGGTGTGCAGCCAGGCGGCGGCGTCCTCGTGCCAGCCCGCCTCGGCCAGCGCCCGCGCGCCGGCGAGCGGCAGCCAGAAGTACCACTCGTCCAGCACGGCGCGCACCGGCTCGGCCACCGCCGTGTACTGCGCGGCCTGGAAGCTTCTGAAGTCCTCCAGCGCGAACCCCTGAGGTTGGTCAAGCGGGTGGTCGAGCAGGAAACGCGCGGGCGGGCCCGCGAGCAGCGGCGCCGTCGCGTCCCGATAGGCGTGCGCGGCCGCGCGGACCGACTCCGAGGTAACGGCCGCTGTGCTCACCGTGCTGAGGAACTCGCCGAACGGCCCGCCGGCGGACGGCCGCAGGCCGGGCAGCAGGAAGCTCTCGGGGTACAGGAACACGCTCTGTGCCGCGTGCCACTGCTCGTAACCGCGCAGCCAGCGCGAGCGCTCAGCGAAGTCGTCGCCGAGCATGTTGGTGAGCAGCGGATTCTCCCTGCCGAGCTGGAAGGCCATGAGGAAGGACTGCAGCGACTCGATCGCGTCCCGGACGCGGGTCGTGCTCACGCATGGATCGGCCGACAGATCGATGTGCAGGAAGTCGCCCAGTTGGTCGGCGTCGGCGACCGGAAGGGTCGGGTCGGGGTGGGCCTCAAGATGGCGCAGCGCGTACCTGATCAGGTTCGCGCGGACCGCGGGAAACAGGAAGCCCCTGACCCTCCTCACCGCCGCCGAGGCCCGCTCGGCGGCCTCGCGGAAGCCGGCCGCCCGCTCGGGGTCCGCCGGGTCGAGCCCGTACGTCGCCAGCGCGGCGACCTGCCGTTCCAGCCAGTCCACGGCGGCGAGGCCGGGCCGCCAGTTCCGGTTCACGATGCCGAGACCAGCCTTGAACTCGGGTTCGGTCAGGTGCAGCGGGCCGAGCAGCGCGCCGAGCGGGGCGAGGTCGGCGGGCGAGTCGCCGGGCAGTGGGTACGCCTTGGTGATCGCCTTGTCCAGGTCGGCGCGGGAGATCCCCAACTCGGCCAGGTAGGCGTCCAGCAGGTCGGAGAGCACGTGCGGGAACGGGTACAGCCACCGACCGCGCTGATCGGCGGTGTCGAAGAAGCCATAGATCGTGGCGCGGTCGTACCCGGGGAACGGCGGCCTGGTCACCAGCCTCTCCAGCACCTCGACCGCAATCTCCACCTGTGGCACGACGGCGTCGGGGCACCCGATGACCAGATCGCCGAAGGGGCGCGCGAACCGCTGCTCGATTTCCTCCAGGCTATGGAAGCCGACCGTGTCGGTGAATGCGTCCAGAAGCAGGTCGAGCAGATCGGACAGGTAGGCGGCGGGGCCCGTGGCCGACTCGCAGCCGTCACATGCCTCGTGACCAGGCGCGTCCTCCGCGCCGGCCGGGAACCACGCGCTGCCCCTGTTGACCGGGGCCCGCCCCAGCGCCGCCTCCACCCGCGCGGCCACGCCAGCGGGATCCGAGTCTTCCGGACCGGCTTCGTCCAGTGTCCTGCGGCTCATCTGCGGCTCCGATCGGCCATACGTGAGTTCCCCCACGCTAACCCAGAAACCGCGAATCGCCCCGTGAACGATGGTGTCCCGCTCGGAAATACGGTTTCGCGCTCTGTTGCTACGCGATCAGAGCGGCGGCTGTGACCATCGCAAGGTTGAAGGGTGCCAATACTCCGTCTGCGGTTGTGAACTGCGGATATGTCCGGGGCTTCTTGGTCGAAGCAGTGGCCGGTGTCGGGTCACGGTGGACACGCCAGGCACGAGTACTTCCACGGCCTGCATGACCGGTGCCTCCACCGACAACCGATATCGGCCGGCCCGCTGGTGAAGTCCTCGGACGGCCCAGTTCGGTCCAAGTACACCCATCCCATGACCGTCACAACATAAGCTCCCCTGAAGATCGATACCCCTTGGATTTTTCCCACTACAGTCCGTCTCCGGCAGTACGGGAACGGCATGCCCTGGCCTATAACTCTCGTGTGCCGGCTAACCGGGGCCGCGCTCGCCAGAACCCGAAACCACCTCGCGAATGGCATAGAGGAGACTTCCGATCCCGCGGTTTCGCTACGCTGACGCCCGTGTCGATTGATTCCGGTTTCCTCTGCTCCTGCTGCGGCCGGCACCACGACGAGCTCCCGCTGAGCTACCACATGCCCGCGCCCGCCTACTGGAGCCCTGAGATGACCGGCGTGCCCGACAGCGTGCTCTCCTCCGACCAGTGTGTGATCGAAGGAGAGCACTTCTTCGTCCACGGCCTCATCGAGATCCCCGTCATTGACACGGACGAGACTTTCACCTGGGGCGTATGGGTCTCACTGAGCCGGAACAACTTCGCCCGGATGAGCCGGATGTGGGAGACCCCGGGCCGGGAGTCCGAACCTCCCTATTTCGGCTGGCTCTCCTCCGAGCTGCCGGTCTACGAACCGACGACGCTCAACCTCAAGGCCAACCTCCACACTCGTCCGGTCGGGCTGCGCCCGGCCGTCGAGTTGGAGCCCACCGGCCATCCCCTCGCCGTCGAGCAGCGGACCGGCATTACTTCCGCCCGCGTCCGGGAACTGGCCGAGTTGCTCCTCCACCCCGGTCATCAGAAGTAGGGTCACCCACCGCGGCCCGGATGGGCCAACGGGGGCACGGCGCCGCGGCCGATGCTGTCGCCGTGCGCAAGACCCGGGACCAAGCCACGGACTTGCTTGGCCCAGGGTGGCGCACCTTTCACTCATCGGTAGAACGGTGACGGCGCGGAGGCGGGATACGAGCTGCGTGTATTCCAGTACCGCGAGCCCGGCTGCTGGACGCACTTCGCCCTGGTCACGCGACGCTCGTATCAATCGCGCAGGCCTCGAGCTATGAAGGGCCGGAGGGCATGCTGACGAGTTCGGTCATCCACGATCGGATCGTCTCCAGATGCGCCGGCAGCAGCCCGACCCTGGGAGCCGGCTGGACGAGCAAGGTGGGGATACCCACTGCCGTCCGGGCTGCGGCCCAGGCGTGGTCGGCAGGGGTGAAGTCGTCGTCGATCCAGACGGCCTGAGCGGTGCCGAGCCAGATTGAGACGTCGTCCCGTTTCCAGAGGTAGCCGTTGGGGTGGCTCGTCGTGATGTCCTGACGCGCCAGCTCGACATGCGGGAACGGCTCCAGGCCCAGCTTGGCGCCGATCAAGGGGCTGGCGTCGCAACGCCAGCTGGTGCACCAGACCGGTGTCAGAGCCAACTCGCTGACCAGCTCAGCCAGCATGGGGCCGTGCGTGGGATTCAGCCATATGGGGACGGGTGAGCCCGCGTCATAGCCGGTGGGGACGACGCTGTGCCTCACGTGAGTAGCCGGTCCGTTCTCCTCGCTGTCGGGGAACGGGATCAGCACGCCATCCACGTCGATGAGCAGATAAACCTCGGGCACGACAGCCTCCTCGAACCGTCATGATTTACGGGCAACAACGAGCAAGGTGTTCGGGCCTGCCGGCGACTCACCCAGGTGCTGGAGGTCCTTGACCCGGAGACCGGCTGCCGACATCAGCGCGACCCATCCGAGCGCACTCGGCTCCCAGCGGCGGATCGGCATTCTGCCGCCGGACGGCAACAACAACGTGCTGTCCCGGTCACTGCGTCTGGGATGCGGAACGGCGAAGGCCAACGCTCCGCCAGGCCGCAGCGCCCGCGCGATCAACGGCACGAGCACATTCGGCGAGGTGAGTCCCACGGCGCCGAAGACGGAGTAGCAGACGTCGTACGGATGGCACGGCGTCGCCAGGAACTCAACCGCGTCGTCGGCGACGAAAGAGATCCCCGGCAGGTGCCCATAGCGCGTGCGCGCCCGTTCGATTTGTCTCTCCGAGATGTCGACGCCGACCCCGGTGGAGCGATGGACTCCGACGAGGTGAGCGAGGTGATGGCCCGCGCCACACCCCAACTCGAGGACGCGCGCACAGGCGAGGTGTCCCAGGATCTCGGCGCCTGGCCCGCCGCGAGGCTCCGGCGTCCAGTACATGCGAGACGGAGCCGCCGCCGGCAGTGCCGGCTCGACGGCCTGACGTTGCCGGGCGTGCTCCTGCCATGCCTGGCGGTTCATGACGCGAGCAGTCGTACGGCTTCGCGGAGGTGACGCCGTACCGCCTTGATGTAGACCGGATCGCTGGTCGGGTCGTTGATCCAGTGCACGGTCTGGTCCATGAACCACTCCACGATCCAGACCCGGTGCCAGCCGAGGGCCCATGCTTCGGCGGACAGTCCACCCCGTGGCGCCAAGGCCTCCTGCGATCCGCCAGCGGCGACGTAGGCTTCGATCAGCCGACGGACCCGTTGCACGTTGGGGGGCTGTTGAGTTCCGGGCCAGGATGCCAGGTCGAGCAGGCCGGGGCCGTTGAAGGCGCGGGCGAAATCGAGCAGCCGCCATCCCGCCCGCCCGACATGCAACGAGCTGGGATGGAACTCCGAGTGGCACAGCCCGAACGGCACCAGCTCCGCCCCCTGAGCACGAGCGGGAGCAACCTTGTCCAGGGCGGAGAGCATCTCGGCGATGTCGAGAGTGGATTTCCAGCGCCGGACCTGCCGCAGATAGTCCAGGTGTGCGAGCGCGCGCAAAGGCAGGGCCCCCAGTTCGTCGGCGTCGAGGGTCGTCGGCAGGATCTCCGAGGGGCGAACCTGGTGGAGGACGACCGCCGCCTTGACCCCGTCGTCGTCCGCTGCCTCCCGGACCGGTTCGCCAAGGTCCTGCATCAGCATGCCGAGGATGCCGCCGCTGACGGCGGAGGCGTACAGGTCGGGGACGGGCACGCCATGGACAGCGGCCAGCTTGAGGGCCCGGTCCTCTTCGGTGAACGGCTCGGCGGCGAATTTGAAGATGGCCGTGGAGCCGTCGGGAAAGTGCAGGCGTTCCACCGCCGACAGCGACCAGGCACGCATCGGCTCACGTTTCGGCTCACCCGGGAACCTCGCCTTGGCGCACAGCTCGGCGCACAGCCGGGTGACGGTCAGCTCGTCCACGAGGGTTTCTCCTTCGGCATCTGGGGCGTACGGCCCACGCTCACCGAAGCGCGGGCCGTACAGGAAGGGTCAGCTGGCGGTGCGGCAGGCGTAGACCGTGGCGAGCCACTCCTCGCGGAAGCTCGTCAGCTCGGTGCGGAAGGTCTGCATCGAGGCGCCGTACGGCACGCAGGCGCCGCCGGACTGGTTGGGCACGGACTGGCAGCCGTGGACCAGCCGCCCGCCGAGCGCGGCGTGCGCCTTGATCGACTCGATGCGGCGGTACTCGTTGAACCAGGTGCCGTGGTAGACCTCGTCGAGCATGCCGCCCTCCTCCTCGTTCAGCTCGTAGACGACGGAGGTCGCGGCGGGAAAGAACCAGCACGGGCCGACGTTGGAGATGTGGCCGTCCAGCTCGACCTTGTTGAGCGCCATGAAGGTGGCGGCCTCGCGGAGCATCCGCAGGTGGCCGGCGGTGATCTGAGGCAGGCCGAGGGTGGGCAGGTGCTCCTCGCGGAACAGGTAGCTATAGACCTCCCAGGCCGTGGCCAGCACCCGGCCGGCGTCGGAGGTGGAGAAGCCGTGCTCCTGCACGAACTCCAGGGCGAGCTGTTCGACGGCGGTCTCCGCGGACTCCTCGATGCCGAGAAGCTGGCCGGCGACGAGGTTCCAGTCACACAGGAGCCAGGTGGAGTTCTCGAACCGGAAGAAGTACTTCTCGGGGTCGACCGTGATGGTGGCTCCGTCGACGGTGATCCCGGGGATACGGTTCCAGCGCGGGTCGAAGGCGACCGGCAATTCGACGGCGAACGCGTCGAGCTGGGCGCTCAGAGTCATTGAGGCACTCTCCTTCTGACGTGGGTTTCCTGGTGGAGGGGGAGCTATCGGGCCTGCCCACTGAGCAGGCGTTGCCAGAGCTCCATGGCTCTGGCCGTCAGGAGCCACTCCGTCTCGCGTACGGACAGACCGGTCGGCTTGCGGACGGTGCGGCGGATGAACACCAGGCCGCCGGAAACGCACAGCTCGTAGATCACCGGCTGGCACTCACAGGTGTGCCGTCGTACCCGCAGGTGTGTGCACCGCGCCGTCGGTTTCCTCCACACGAGCCTTTCGCAGCCTGTCTGCGGTGGCGCGACGTGGACGCCGTGGAACGGCGCGGGAAGCTGCGCGTCCTTGGGAGCGCCGCGAGGTGCACCGTGCGAGACCATACGGGTGTGCTCCGGCTAACGGTCGACCTCGGCCAGCACACGCTCGATGCGGTCGGCGGCCTCGGTGACGTTCGTGACGAGGGCGATCCGTTCGGGCCAGGGGAACCAGAAGCTCCACTCCCCCTCCGCATCCGGCACGATCATGATGTGTTCCGTGAGGACGGGAGCCTCAGGGTTCATCACGAAGAGGTGGAGCGAGGACCCCTCACCGCTACGGAGCCGCGCGGCGAAGCCCCGGACTTCGAGTGCGGTGGCGAGCGACTGGAGCGCGTCGCGGACCACCGCCAGATCGGCAAGCTGCGTACTCATGACGCGACCGTACGGCCGGCTCACGTGGGCAAACCCAACCAGCGGTTGGGGGTGGCATTCAGGCGATGACGCGGGCTCTTGTCGCGAGGTCCAGCAACAGAGCCGGAGGACGGCGCCTCGCCTCGATCATCTCGCCGATGGTCTGCCGTGCGAGCGGATTGAAGACGACGGTCTCCGTCGACTGTGTCTCCGACATCCGGAGGCAGGTGAGGGCTGCGTCGAAATCCCGCTGCCGCATGTGCCCTCGCGCCAGGTCCAGCAGGTGCTGGGCCCGCCGATTCGTCGAGGGGATGGCGGAGACGGTGATGGCCTTGGCCCGGTCGATCGCCGCGCTGGACCGCCCTGTCTCCACCTCTATCGCGACGCCGTAGATGGCGACGTTGGCCTGGCCGAACATCGTCAGAGGGTTGTGGTGAGCAGGGCCGAGAGCGGAGGCGGCCCTGTGAGCGAGGTCCCAGTGCCGCCAGGCGTCGGCGCCGCGGTGGTTCTTCGCGCAGGCGATGGCGGCGAACAGGTGCAAGGAACCCCACGCCGACAGCACGGCCTGCGAGGAGCTCGACCTCGGTTCCAGGTAAGTCGCCGCGGTCGACGCCACTTCGAAGGCCTCGTCAGTCTGTCCGCGCCCGAGTGCGGCCATCGTGGAGGTCCAGGCGGAGATCGCGATCAGTTGCGGATCGTCGGTCTCCTCGGCGGCGACCATCGCACGGTCGGCTGCGCGGGCCGCCAGCTCGGCCTCCCCGACGCAGTAGAGGAAACGCTGCGCGAGCTGGAAGGTCTCGGCGAGAAGCGCCCACGTGCTGCGCCGCATGTTGGGCGCGGCCGCTCGGTGCAGGTTCAGTGCGTCTTGTAGCAGGCCGGGCGCCACCGCGCCCAGAGCGGTGTACGGCCGCGCCGACCCGTGCCAGGCCCACCAGGCGACGGTCAGCCGACTCCGCAGCTTCTCGCTCTCGGCGAGCAGGTCGTCCACGGGCTGCGGCGGATAGATCGGCGTGGACAGCACCTGGCGAATGGCGGGAACGGCCTCGTGCCGGATCCTGCCGCCCTCGGTGACGGCGCACGTCATGCCCTGAAGCCGGTCTTCGACAATGAGACCGAGATCGCGTACACCGAGCACGTTCGCCAGAGCGACGAGCGTGGAGAGCTTGTCCAAGCGCTGCTCGCCGCGCTCGACCTGGCGGAGCCACTCCTCGGTTCGTCCGCACAACTCTGCGCAGGCGCGCAGTCCGAGGCCTCGACGCAACCGAAGCGCTCGGACGCGCATGCCGATGCGCTGGTCCAGCTCTCCACTTTCCACGTGCTCAGTCGCCATGGTACGACCTCACGTTGGGGACGTAGTGTTCGCCTCGACCACGGTAACCGTGTCCGTGGGTCAGCGGATAGTAACCGATGGTGATCGCAGAGGAATGGGGAACGGCGGGAGATGGCAGAAGGCAAGCCGGTTCTGTACGTGATCGCGTGCGGAGGTCGGCCGGCGGGTGACCTTCCCGCCTTCGTCGAGCGCCTACAGGCGGACGGTTGGACGGTCTGCGTCATCGCAACGCCGTCTGCAACGAAGTTCATCGACGCCGATCGGCTCAGCATGCTCACTGGCTATCCCGTACGGCACGACTACAAGCGGCCCGAGGAACCGGACGTCCTGCCGGCGGCCGACGCCATGGCGGTCGTTCCGGCGACCTTCAACACGACCAACAAGTGGGCCCAGGGCATCAGCGACACCTTGGCACTGGGCCTGCTGAACGAAGCCATCGGTCTCGGCCTGCCGATCGTCGCCGTCCCCTGGCCCAACCACGCGCTCGCGAGGCACCCCGCCTTCCCCAGCAGCGTGGCCCGGCTCAAAGAGTGGGGCGTACGGGTGATCCTCGATTGGGACCGTCTCCCCGCCCCCAACTCAGGCGCATCAGGAGCGGCCTCCTTCCCCTGGGACGATCTTTACGAAGCACTGCACGCCATACGCGAAGGCTTCGACTCTTCATCCAGCTAAAAGCGGTTTTCACTGCCCCGTCCTCGCGCCTCTCATCCAACTGCTCGACCCCGTCAGTCAGTCAACTCCGTGGCTCGACACCCGGATCGCCTCTACAGAAGGGACACCGACACGATGATGCAGCCCGGCGACTACGGCGCGCCCGGGTCGCTACAACGAGTCCTGAGCGACGTGGCAGCGGAACGAGCCGCCCAGGACGCGATGTGGGGCCTGCAGGAACACCCCGACGGCACCGGGCCCGCGTACGCGCCCGAGGCCGACCTCGCCAAACAGGCCGTAACCGACGCCGCGACCGAAGGCCTACTGACCTGGCGACACATCCTGTACGAGGAGGTCCTCGAAGCGTTCGCCGAGGACGACCCCAACCGCCTGCGCGCTGAGCTGATCCAGGTCGCAGCGGTCGCGGTCAAGTGGGTCCAGAACCTCGACAGACGCGCTCAATCACTCGATGAATCTGAAACCGTCACGCCGCCGTAACCTGACACCGCAGAGCCGGGCACCACGGCGACTCCGTGGGGGGGTCGATGGTCAGCTCGCGGAGGAGTTGTCCGGCGGTGGCGGCGACCAGCGGGACGTGGAGATCGTTGACGAGCAAGATGACGTGGGTTCGGGCGTGAGTTCGTCCGATGCCGATGCGAAAGAGCCAGCCGCTGATCCGCAGGATGACGACGGGGTTGGTTACGCCTTGGGCCGGTTGTTGTAGGCCGCAGCGGGGGTGGCACGGTGCGGCAACGAACTGTGGGGGCGGTGGTGCGGGGGTGGTCGGATCGCCATGATAGGCACCCTGGTATTTCTCACCCCGTAGGTGCTTCGAGCGGCAGCCGCGACGGCGACACCCACACCCGGGTCCGACACGACCGCGTCGACCACACTATGGATCGGCTATCGCAGCGAAACGGGCGCGGCTCTCGACGCGCCCGTCGGCGGCCCTCATCGTGTTGGGCCTCATGATCACTTATGGCATGTCGGTGGCCCACACCATCCCCGATCAGAGGTCGGTTGTACGAACATCGCCAAGTGTGCAGCGGAACTTGAAATGGACCTCGATGCACTGCCTGAGTGGCCTGACGAGCCGATTCAAATGGCCATCACTTAACATGACCGTCGGTCCTCTGATACCGTCATCTCCTCATTATTTCGCCACCGCGTAACTATTCAATAAGAGGGGTGAATGTGGCCAGGAGGCAGCAGCCCAGGGCTATCGATGCCGATGCTCGCGCCCGCGCCAGGGTGAGGGGGTACATCGTGCGCCGACTACAGCTCATAATCGATCCCGCACTCACGGAAGTACAGCACAATCAGATCATCGACGCCTGTACGGATCTGACCTTTGTTGGAAATAGACTAGATCGAAGCCTTGGCCCGCTACGTAATCACTTTGTTGTTGGGAGTGAACTCACCGCTCCATCCCGCCGTCTTCTCCACCGGGCTCTAAAGGCGGCCAGCATCGTGTACGAGTCGCAGGTACGACGCCTCCACATGCTGGACCCTATCGCAAACGACCTTATCCTCCCACAACAGATCTGGGAAATCGCCAGGCTGGTCGATCTTCACAGCAGACTCGAGAACGAACAGCGTCAGATCCGCCAAGGGGTGGTGATGACCGCTGAGCTACAGGCCGTCCTCCGACCACAGCAACAAGCACTCGAACGATCTGTTGCTGCGGTAACTGAGCGAGTGGCTACTCTTGAACGCTATGCCCACAATGTGCAAGCGGCCGATGCTGCCCTACGAGCCAGGGAAGCCCTGAACAACAACGACAGATACCTTGCTCTACTAGCACACACAGACGACGCCGAAGGGATGCAGCAACTCGCCTTGCAAGCAGAATCTGTCGAGAGAACCCTAGCCAAGAGCATTCATGACGCCATCGACGTGGGTCGCACGCTCAGCTTATAATACAAGTCCTCTCGTCTCCCCTTACTATCGCACAAGAAGCGTGATGAACCGCAGACCTTGCTAGACGGGACAGACCCGTTGATGATTGGACAGATTCGGGGCCGCGCGGGCGTGCGGCCTCTTCCGGCCGGTCCCGGCCCGCCACTGCACCGCACAGTGAAGGGCGTCCTTAAGCGGGAGGCGTGGCCGCGAGCCGCGCAAGACCCGTCTCCAGTTCCTCGCAACACGTGACCAGCCTGTCTCTCGCTGGGCAATGAAGTCGCAATTACCTGGACCTTAACGAGGTCAGCAAGGGGTCATCTGGCCGGATGCCGATGTACGTTTCGGCTGTTGCCCCTTCCAACAGCTCAGCGCCGAGGTCGAGGGCTGGTTCGACGCCTCCGAAAAGCTCTGGCCACTCAAGCTGGTCAGCTTGGTGGTAGGCATCCCTGACCGTTACTCGGATGTGCTCACGATTCTCGTATTCGCGCTCGCGGTGACGGATCCGTTGTTCACGCTCAATCCGCACCCATTCTTCGTCGTCAGGTGCCAACCATTCTTCAGGAACGCTCGGCTTGCCTCGACGGCTGAAGACGTCAGGGAATTCGTCGATTATTCGGATACGTTCTTCGAATAATCGCTGGCATGCGGCGAACAGCCGTCGCGACATCCCCACGTGTACCCCAGTCGCGCCGACAGCGCTGGCCACGAAGTCCGTGACCTCAGTGCGCTGCCGCAGCTCCCGGTTGTTGGCAGGGGGATGCGCTCGCAGCCGCTGACGTGCCTCGGCCGTGGCAGGGTCGTCTTCCAGAGGGGTTAGCGCGCCGGGACGGGTACGTGGCCGCGCAGTCCGTTGCGAACTGAGCGGAATCAACCGCAAGCTGCTACTGCCATAACGCAGGTGGAGATAGGTCAGCAGCTGAGTCTGCGTTACGCGCAGCAGCGCGTCAGTGTCCTCGCTAAGGTTGTCCTCCGAATCTGGCCTGACCCCAGTATCTAACAGATCGGCTGCCCCGCTAGTCAGGTCATCCATTGTCATGAAGACGTGCTCGTGCAGCGAGGTGCCACACAGCATCAACCGGTGTTCCTGGGACATTAGCTTGCTGCCATGGTGTAGTTGTTGCTGCCCCTTGGCCAAAGCGTCAAGGCCGAGCTTGTATCCGGCTTTGGCTTCCACTAGCCACCACGGCCGATAGTCGGTCGGATGTCGGCCGCACAAATCCGGACACGGCCCGGCTGTGTTGGCGAGCGCGGTGAACGCCGGGTCCTGAGCCGACTCGATGTGTGTGGTCTCGCCCAATCCCATCAGTCCGCAGCATGCCCATTGCGCCATGGTCATTCCGATCCGATAACCGAAAGCGCTCTTGGCGCTGCGCTCGGTGCCGTGATCGTAGACGACGCTGGTCTTCAGCCTGCGACCTGTGTTGCCAGGAAACGGAACCTGCCCTGCGTCGGTCAGTGATAGGTAAGCTTGTAACGGGGAGATCCGGGCGAGTAATTCCTGCCCGGCCAGCTGCGGCACCTCTCTGAGCCAGGGAACGATGTCCCGACCAACCTCGGTACTGTGCTTGATGATCTCTCTCCACAAGGCGGTCACCAGATACCAACCTGGTGGAGGCACCGCACCCGGCGTCGGCCAGGGCGTACTCGCCCTCCGCCACTGCGGGAACGGTCGCCGGGCCGGCGCCGAGCGCACCAAGATCGGAACATCGAAGGCATCGTCGTACTTCAGCACACCGTCATGGCTACCTTGTGGAGGCCCCATCGAGCTCTTCATGGTGATCACTTTGTCACGGACGAGCAGCGCAGACGGCTGTCGGGGCGTAAGTATTCGGTGAACCCGTGGGGGATCTCTAGACCATCCAAGCTCAACCGCTATACCACTCTGACGACTCCACACCATCTCCGAATAGTTACGTCGGGGCAGATGCGTTCCCAAACAGAGACATCGATTATGCGATGTCAAACTCACAGCAGAACGCGATACCCGAACGGCGCACGACCGTCCGGGCTACCTCATGGTCAGGCCAGCACTATCGGCGCGATAAGAAGCATTTGACCAATTGCTTCACTGGAACGAGCGCCGCACCAAGCTGGTTAGGCGAGACTGGCCGTCCAGCTTAATACAGTCTGATCACCTCACCTCTGGCCCGAGAGTAGCTTGCGGGCCTTGTCCAAACGAGTAGCAAACCCTTCATGAACAAAGCCAGGCGGGCAAAGTGTGACGTATCGCTCAAGGATCGCCACTTCGGCTGCGTAGTCCTTCTTCCGGCGGTGAATGATCGCCGCGCGCTCGTAGTATCCAGGCGCAGGGGACCCTCCGAGTATCCGGGCCTGCGCCTCAACCGCGGGGAAGATCCGTGCGAGCAGGGCTAGTGCGTCATCATCGCGTTTCTGCGTCCGGTACTGATCGAGGAGAGGAACCCACTCGGTGTAGTGGCGCCCGTCTACGAGAGATGCGGCATCAGCGGCTCGGTGGCGCTGATTGCTAGCCTCGACGCGAGCCAGCATCTGCTCTTCCTCGCGCGTTGGCTGCGCGTTTGGGTCGATCTTCATGTGTATACGTGTACGCGGAGCCGAGGCAGACCGTCGCGACCCTGGCACAGGGCGACCTGAGAACCAATCGCTAAACCAACCCATTGGGTTTCCTCTTTCCTCTCATGGTCACGACGAAGGGCGAAGCATGATTTTGGGGATCACCTTATACTTCAATGCCGGTCGACTGTTACACGCGAGGGCTACGACATCGCCGGATGGGGCGAGGGGGATCGCCACGCCACCACCGAACGCTTCATCAGCGGCTAGTACGACAGCAGTACTTTGTGATCTGGCCCCCGATCGACGTGCGTCGTGTAACTCTGTGATCTCGGGCTATGTGAGCGCAAGGCGCCTGCGGTAGTGGTGCCACCGGGCACGGGCCTGATGGCGGCGTCGCCAGATGCTCCACTGCAACTCGAATTGCCGCCGCAGGGCAGCGATCCGTGGTGTCACTACGGCTGTGAGCTGTGTGAATACGGTGAGCAGGCGACGGACCTCGGGCACGGTCAGCGCGATGAGCCCGTAGTCGCCGGGCGGGGCGTCGGTGCTGGTACACGGCACGACGGGAACGGGATGACGACCTCGCTCAACCGCGGCGACGACGGCCAGGACTGCGAGCGCGGCCATCGCCAAGATGACGTGCCGCCGCCAGGACCGATACCGGCGGACTTGGGCGTGATCGAGCCCAACCTGGCCCTTGGACTGCTGAAAGTCCTCCTCGACAGCCCATCTGACGCCCGCGATCTTCACCAGGACGGACAGCATCAACGCGCGGCCCTCGGGCACGTGACTGTAGAAGAACGCCAACTCGGAGGGGTCGCTGACCGAACGCCGGATCAGCAGCACATGCCGTGCGCTGGTCGTGGCCACCATCGCCCAGTCATAAACGCGCGGCCCCTTGGACCCCGCGCCGCACGAGCGCCGCTCCCAGGAGCCGGCGGACACGAGCGCGGCCAGATGGCCGGCGCGGTGCGGGCCGGCGGCTGTGGCGACGGGGAAGTCCACTCCGACCGCCAGCACGTACCCGATCTGCTGCTGTTCCAGGAAGGCCCGCAGCTTGGGATCGCGGCCGTACACCTCATCGCCCGCCGCCCACGCGATGGGAACGCCCGCCGCCACGGCGCGGGCCGCGATCCGCTGGGCGAGCTGCGGTTTCGTCGCGAAGGCCCAGTTCCCTTGAAGCCGAGGAGGGGATGTCGCCGAACCGGCTGCAGGGATCCCAGCCAGCGCTTCTGCGGCACAACCTGGGTCTTGCCGCAAGCCCCCAGATGCGCTATTCCGAGGTGCCCGTCACCAGTCGGTAGACCTGCTCGCGTGACAGGGTGATCTGCCGCTCGGCCAGCAACGGCACTAACGCGGCAGTGGCGAACATGCCCCGCTCGGCCATTCTTTCCCTACCGATCTGGGAACGACAGCACAAGCGAGTTCAGCTCTACGCTCGGAGGGTGCGGCGGGCCATCGACGAGGAGCGCCGTGCCTTCGGCCCTCATCGGGAACCCTCGGTATCCTCCCGGCCTCCCGTCTAGCCTCGGCGGCATCACCTGTTCAACGAACCTGATCGACCATTCGCCAGTCATGCTGGTCACTGTGACTCCGTCGCCAGTACAAGACTCAGCCGGTCCGCCAGCTAGCCGACGGATGCGAACCTCTGCGGCCTCCTGGGCCTGTCGAAGCAGGCGGGGAGGCATGATCGGCGAATTTGTGATCGCATCGATGAGGGCTTGCTGGAACTCTGGGCGAGCTACCACATCGTCCGCTTTAGCTGAGGACTTGGGGAATCCAAGCGCGTTGAGGGTTGCGACGACCGTCCTCTGATGAAGTACCCTGACCTCCCGCAGTGCGTCGAGCTCCCGGCCCTCGGGGAGATCGAAACGGGAGAAGTCTCCGTCTTGGGATACGAACATGAGCGGCAACGCTTCCCCCGAGGCCGAAATCTCCGGCGCTACAGCGGCCCGTAGGGTGGTGAGGTAGATCGTAGCGTCGCGTGCCCCCCTGCCATGCTCGCATGGAGGAAGATGCTGCGCTTCCATAAGGATCGCTAACAAGGCATCCTCGGGAAGGGTGTTCAACACCAGGAAGGCGGCCCGGAGCCGTGTTTCTAGCTCCGCGGACTGCTCATACGTGATCCGTCGGCGGCGGCCGTGCAGTTGTTGAGGATGCACTGCAAGGCCCCCTATCTGGTGCCTATCCGTGATCATCAGCCTCCGCGCTTCGAACCCCGCTTCGGTCCACGCTTTCAGCGCCGCGCCAAGATCTTCCCTTCGCTGCCTTACGACTTCCGCGAGCACCACGTCTGTCGTCGCAAGCGTGTGTCCGGCACGCCTAGCGACAGCCGACAGCAATCCGTAAAGGGGCTTCCCTGGCAACACGTGTCGCAGTTGGTTGCTGTCGAGGACAATCACGAAGCAGAACGTAACAGCCCCGGTGGACGGCCTCAATGAGTTTCCTGTGCTCGGCTGCGTCCGCGAAGGTGGTGTACAGCAACGCCGCCTTACACGATCACACCCCACCGGCGCGCATCTACCAGTCGAGCAGGGCGGCGAGCCATCGACGATGGAGCCTGCCCTTCCCTAGGGATCAGAAGGTTAGGGGTTCGAGTCCTCTCGGCCGCGCCATACGGAAGCCCAGATCATCAGCCGATGACCTGGGCTTTTCCGCATTCTGGATCAGTTGACGGCGTCCGGCTGTGTCCGGCCGTCAGCCGTTAACTCCGGTTGATCCTTCCCAATACCTTCCCGCGGGGAACCGAGGCGTGCGAGTCGTGCCGCCTCTATGCTCGCCGTCATGAGTCAGATGGCAGTGTGTGGGTGGTGCGGCCACAAGGCCGTCATGATCCCCGTTTCCCACGAGCCGCTCGTCAGCGAGGTCATCGCCGACGAGCTTGGCGACCAGACGACGATGGGGTGGCGGGTATTCCGTTGTCCCGGTTGCAACGCCCCCAGCCTTGCACAGGGCTTTGTGACCGAAGCTACGAGCTCGGGCAGCGAAACCTTCGTTGCGGCCGGCTGGTACCCAACCGAGTCGTTGTTCAGAACCTATCCTCAGTACGTCCCTGTACGTATCGCATCGGTCGCGGTAGAGGCACATGCTTGTTTAACCGTGAAGAGCTACCGGGGGGCCGTTGCCCTGGCTCGTGCGGTTGTTGAGTCCACAGCGAAGGCCAAGGGCATCACTCAAGGGTCACTAAAGGACAAGATCGATGTGCTTTACGAGCGGGGCTTCATCTACGAGCACGTTAAAGATGCAGCGCATGAAGTTCGTTTCGCCGGAAATGAGGTTGCCCACGGTGACCTAGTAGATGATCCGCTCAGCTCTCAAGAAGCGGAAGCGATCCTGGAACTTATGGATATGGTCCTTGATGGCGTCTTTGTCGCTCCTGGCAAGGTGGCCGCACAGTCGGCGCGACGTAGTGCACAGCAAGTCCAGCCCAAGGTCTAGTCGTTCCGCAGGAGATGGGGGCAAGGGCTTACGCCCTGGCGCTCTCGGCCAGGGCGTACACCTGTACTATTAGCCATGGTTAGACGTCGTCTCATTTGGCGAGTCGGCGGTCCCCCGGGGGATGACGTCGCCCGGCCAGGGGTCACATGGGCGGGTGTCGGTTGCGATGACCTGTTCAGTCGACTTCTGGCGAGGGACGAGCATGACGAAGGTCCAACTGGGCCTCCCTGACTGCCTCTTTGGCATTTTTCATCGCCTTAAGCAGGTTCTCGTACTCTGCCGGGTTCTTACTCTTCTTAGTGCTCCTGATGAGCTCCGCGTAGAGTTCGACCCTTCTCTTATGCACACGAACCAGCTCGTCCGCTGGAGATCTCGGGTCAGCATCGAGATGCCGTAACTCGGCGTGGATGCCGACACGGCGCAACCCAGCTGAGGGACTTTCCGCTTCGGGCCAATCGGAATCCGCCCGTACCGCCCGGTATCGCGCCAGCCAGTGGTCGAGCTGTTTCGGCTCTATGCGAGGCCGTGGCGGCGTACGACGGGAAGCGATCAGACGGCCCTGCTGATCGAGAGCTTGCGCGATCTTGGCCTGGTCCCATCCCTGCTTGTCGAGATAAGCCACGGCCCGGTTCTGCAGGTCCTCGATGATCGTGCTCACCTGCCGGATAGTTTCGGCCAAGTACTCCTCGTCAGTCGCCTCCTCAGGGGTACAGGCGCTCTGGACGATCACTAGTCGGGCCGCTTGGTCGACCAGCTCACGCGCAAGGAGGCAGACTTCCATCCGCGCCAGCACAGCGGGCTGAGCAGCTTCCTTTGAGGAGGTCGGACCTCGAGAGGTGAAGCGGCCCTGGGCATCATGCGGCACAGGTTCGGCCAGCTCACGCCTGGCGTCCTCTACAGCATCGTCGACCAGATGGGCCTGCGGCAGGCAGGCGTCCACCTCAGACCGCAGCCACCTCTTCGGGCGTGTACGGATTGGGCCAGGGAGATCTCCACGTCGCACCCGCTGCCCCAGAGCTGCCTTAGACAGCCCCCACCGTGCGCACAGCTCCTGCTCGTCGATCAGTTCTTCTTCGGCGAAACCCTCACCGGTGAGCCGGCTGCGCATCAGCCCACCCGTACGGAGAGGGTGAGGCACCCGTTGACCGCGACACGAGAGATCAGGGTAGTCACCGCCTTACGCAGCTTCTTGACCAGCTGCGGGACCAGCACAAGCACCACGATGATTACCCACGGTGCGCCCGGCGCGGGGAGGAAGCCGAGATCACAAATGAGCATGTGATCGAGGGAAGGCTCGATGGGCATCGACACTCCTTTGAACGACGTTGATGTTGTCGCCATCATGACCGTGCGAGAGGCCGGCGAGACCTGAACTTCCGAAATTTCCGAAACCGCGACATAGTTGGGATACCCCGCTGAGCTGGGTAAATGGGGGCTCTGTCTTGGCAAAAATGATGCGTCGGCCATCACAGTGGCCGGAGTACACGCGAGATCGAATTCTCCCCGCGATCAGGCGCTCGGGTCGGCGATCCGGCCAGCAGCGGCGTCCAGGGTCGGGGTCCACATTGCCCTTGTGCAGCACGGCCGCGGTGAGCACGGCGCATGCCGAGGCTTTTTCATCCTGGGTCTATTCGAGGCAGTTGCTGGTCCTCAGCTGAGGCGCATCTTCGACTCAAGTCGTGCGTCGGCTTCCGATTGTCGCCGACCGGCTGCCCAGGATCTTCGAGGACCATGACCTCGTCGGTCCGGAAGACGACGCGCTTCAGGAGATGGCCCGCTCGATGCGGCAGAACGGCACTCGTAGCCGTCGGGCTCGTGCAGCCTCACAGCCGGGATCTCAGCACGGCGACCTCGGGCCACGGGTCGAAGCCGTGCTCGATCAGCCAGCGGACCGCCCGCAGGCTTCGCAACGACCACCACGCGCGGATCACGTCGAGGTCGACGTCGGTGCCGTAGCCGGCGACGACGTCGCCAAGGTGCTCCTCGTGTCCGAGCGTCAAGGTGGCGAGGTCGAACAGGGCATCGCCCTGGCCCGCCTCGGACCAGTCGATCACGCCGGTGATCTCGTCACCGTCGACGAACACGTGGGTGACCTGCAGGTCGCCGTGCGTGAACACCGGTGTCCACGGCCGGAGCGCAGCCTCGGCAACCCGGCGGTTGCGCGTGACCACGTCGGCGGGAAGGACGCCATTCGTGACGAGCCACTCGCATTCGCCGTCGAGGTGCGATGGATGCGACCTCGTCGAGGCTCCAACCGGGCCATGGCGGCAGCGGCGCGTCGTGCAGCATCCGTGCGGCGGCACCCGCCGCGGCCCACGCCGCGGGTGGATGAAGCCTCTAGGTGTCACCGATCACCCATCCGCCCTCGGCAAGCGCCACGCCGCAACGCTTGGCCGCGATCTCGAACAGACCAGTCTCGGGCTTGCGGATGCCCTCGGCTCCCGACAGCGCGTAGGCGTCGACGGCCTCGGCCAACCCAGTCTGCTGGATCTTCCCAAGCTGGTTGTCTGCAGTCCCGTTGGTCACGATCGCTACACGCCACCCGGACGCGCGTAGTCGGGCTAGGCTGTCCAGCACCTCGGGTCGACAGTGCACGAGGTACGGCATCCGCCGCCGATAGCGGCCCCACAGCTCCTCCACGGAGTCAGGCAGGGTGAAGCGCTCACGGACCTTGGTGAAGAACACCTCTCGATGGGGGAAGCCCTCCCGGTCGAGGGCGATTAGCCACCCAATCGCTTCAGATCCCAAGTCGTGCTCATCGGCGAACTCCGCAACCCACACTCTGAACGCCTGATCTAGATCTACGAGTGTGTTGTCCAAGTCAAAAAGCGCAAGTCGCTGCATGTCCCTAGGCTGCCAGTCCCACGGCAGTAATCCCGAACGCCTCCGGAATCGGATGGCAGACCCGAGCCGCCGTCCTGCAGTCGGCGTACAGAGAGTTCTCTGTGGCGACGCTCGCGCTCGTCAAGCTTCTGGGAATGCCCCTAGCCTAGATCCCAAAACTAAGGCGCGACGTGATGGATCTACTCGTTTCCATAGTCGGCTTCGTAATCGGCACTATAGCGATCTTCCAAGCTTTCCCACTCTTTCCGGATGTACTCCTGGCGAATCTTAGCTGCCCGAATCTCGGCAGTGCCAGCTAGTTCCAGATCGCATATTGGGCATGACAATCCGATCGCAATGTAAACGACTTCGCGACAGATCTCATCATTCTCAAGCCGCTCATTAGTCCAGCGAACCGGCCGGAGCTTCAGAGGTATTTTTTCCTCTTTACAGGCTGGACAATCAATGGGCCAGTCAGGGTGGGGAATCAGCGGTTCTTCGCCGAATAGTGTTATCTGCTTGGGGCGCGCTCCACGTCGGGCATCGATTTCCGAAGGCTTAAGGCGGGCGAAAAACACTTTCGCCGCCTCGATGCGCTTATTAACCTCGTGCTCTATCTTCTTGTCCGCCTCATTGACTAGTTCTCGTCCCAGGTCCATGATTTCGTCGCCGACCAGGTCGGCGGGGTCGAGTTCCAGATGGGCACCGATTATTTCGACCACACGAGTGAAGTGCGGCAGCCACTTAGCAATCTCAATGGCAAGAGGGGACTCGCTGCTGTGTAGCTCCTCATTGCGAAGGCCGATCAAAAAGTTCGCGTCATCCTGGCGTTCTTTTGTGAACTCCGGGATAACTGCTCCTAGCCGGATGATTACTGTCTTCGCTTGTATCGACTTAGGCGTACCGCCGTCTGATCTAATGGGGTATCCGGCGGCGTGCATGATCGCGTCGCCGCTTTGCGGGTCCGCGAGAAGGGTAGGACTGATTTTAGCAAGTGGTGCGCGTAGCAGGAATTCCAAGCCAAGAAGAAGCCATAGTGCCATTACGTCATCTTCGGCCCGCGGGTACTCCTTCGCCCGGGTGAAGTAAAGTTGCGCCTTAGCAACGAAGCCTTCATAATCCCACATTAGACATCCCAGACATAGATGCGCTCAAGAAGGCGTTCGGACTTGCCCCTGACCGCAGGTCGTCGATGCAGCAGGCGTCGATTATCGAGGATCAGGAGGCGGTTTCCCTCCCATGCGATCTTGTGAGTAGGTAGCTGCTGCTCCATCTCATTGATGGTTAACCCGATTTGGGGTGTGCATATTCGGGGATCCCAACGCAGCTGACAGCGGCCTTGATTAGGTAGGGCAGCGGGTAGGTGTCGTACGCGTCCCGCGCGGTTGGTTACACGAAGAACGGTGCGCCGCATCGCCGCCAGCAGTTCTGGATCAGGGTCGAGTACTTCCGTCCATGTACCGCCCGAGACCTGCGCTGCTCTTAACAACAGCCAATTCGGGGGATTTAAGGAGACTGCCCCGTCTGTATGCCATGGGAAGGATCCAAGTCCGTAGACGCCCGACAAGCTCCAGGGATCGGCATCGGCTCGTTCGCGTGGTTCGAGCCGCTCTGGGCCACTACTTCGACCGAGTCGACGAGCAATCGTGCCCATGTCGGATGCGGTCTGCCCTTCCAGGCAAGCGTACCCGTGAACGTCTAGGGTCTCCCACAGCTCCCTCACGGGTGCCTATCCTGGCCCATGCCGGTGGCAGTTGTCTCCTTCGCTGCGGAGTCCGTGAGGATGCCTTGAGCGCGGAGCACGGGATATGCACGGGATGATCTTCCTTGGCTCGATCTTCGGTTAGGGTCAAGCCCCAGGTCAGCAGCGGTGTGGGCGGAGCAACCGTAGTGCTCTTGAAAACCGCTATGCCCGGTGTGCTGCCTCCTGGGTCGTAACGTGACGTCTGCTGGCGGGGCTGGGGAGTCCGCGGGCGAATTCCGTGAGATGGCCGTTGACAGTTGTAGCGGCTCAACAAGCGCTGCGGCTGTGGTCTGTGCGGTACCGGGAGCGCTCGCCGGCGCTCAGGGAGTCGAGGTTGCCGAATCCCAGTTGCTATGCGATGAGCCGCCGGTACGAGTGCTGTAACCGCAACGGCCAGAGCGAATCTACGCATCAGGGGCCTTCCCCTGTGGATCGAACACCCCCAACTATGACCAATACGTCGGGAAGAGGTGTACTGACGCACCGCCACGTACTAGCGTCAGTGGCCGCAAGTACAGTTGGACCATGGCATCCAAGGAAATGGACGCGCTCGTCGAACAGCAGCGCGCGCATGCCCTGGACGAGCCGGAAGGCCAGCTGTGTCCAGGCGGCACAACCGTCGTGCCTACGCGCAAGCTGAAAGTGGCAAATGGCTGAAATTCGAGGCACTTTTAGATTCCCTGATGACCTGACTCCAGGGCAATCAAAAGATGGTGGCCTTAGTCAACTTCTATTCAATGACCAAGGGTATCTCGCCGACCACGGCACGTTTTTCCCCGACGCCGAGGATGAGTACGAGAATGAGCCCGTTGCTCCTAGCGACGAGGACGAGTCGATTTCGCTCGCTGGACTCATAGGCTTAGCGATCGTCGTTGCAGGCGTCGTCGCTGCACCACATATCAAGAACTGGTGGCAGGAGAAGGCGTTTCCGAGCCTGAAGAGAAAGTGGCCCGCAATCGAAAAGTTCGTCCGGTCCGCAACTGACGAGGGCGACAACGAAGCGGCGACTACTGAACTGGCCGTCTTGAGCAAGACCGCGCCTGCAGATTTTTCCAAGGCGATAGATGTCGCGGTCGAAGACTCCAGAACCAACATGAGTAGCGAAGAAGCGCAGAGACGCCTCGCTGCGATGCTCACAGCTGCAGCATTCATCGCAGACCAGATGAGAATGCTGTCCGATGCTCGCATCGAAGACGATGAGGGCTTTCCTGCGTTGAAGAGTGCGATGGAGAAGCTCACCACTCAGCAGGTCACGGACAGCATCAATCGTATGCTTGAGAAGAATGCCTCCCTGCTCGACGAAGAGAAATCAGCGGAATTCATGAGGATCTTCGGCGGCGGTCGATTCGTTGACGGCGTGTACGTGCCGTTGAGAAACGAGAAGATCAAAGAGGCCTTGCGGTTGCAGTACAGCGAGACGCCATTCTCGCAAGAATCTAGTGTCATTGAAGTGCCAGACGAAGACACCGAGGGACAGCAGACCGAACCCGGTGAGCATGCCTGACGAGGACTTTGCGCACCGCACGACCACAGGCTCGGGGAGCGCGACGCCCCGAGGACGTGGTCGGCGAAGCGGCTGTTCAAGTCCTTCCCGCTACGTTTCCCGGCTTCTCCGCGAGTTCGACGGCGAAGGTCATGGGGGTCCAGCCGTTCCCCTGGCAGTAGGTGGGCTTGTGGCGGACGCGCCAGCGGTACGCCACATCACTCACGGTGATGACGCGCGAGCCCTTCTTGGGAAGCGACACCGGCACCTCCTGATCATGGTCTGTTCCGTGACTGTTCCGTGGGAGCGTCAAAACCGGCGGCAACTAACGGAAGGTCCCGGCAAGCGTATGCCCTGGTCAGCGGACAGATCCATGGGTTATCGCAGGTGGCCCAGGAGCACGGCGGAGAACACCCAGTTCTACGAGGGCACAATAGATCCAGCGCATGGTCACGCCCCGCAGGAGCTCAGGCCTGACGGCCGTCGTGTCGTTGGCCGCGTTCGAGGCGGGCGGCGCTGATGATGAAGTCGGCCACGAGCCGGCGGCCGCCGTCGGACATCTCGACCAGGGCGCGGAGCGCCTCGCGGTTGAGGCCGAATTCGCCGATTAAAGAGGACGCCGCCACCTGGTCGGCCGTCGCCTCGGCGTTCTCGTCGTCGCCGAAGTAGCCGATCGGCACGCCGAAGAATCTCGCCAGCGCCTTCAACGTCTTGAGCTGGGGATTGTCCGACCTGCCCGTCCGTAGCTTCCAGATCGTCGTCGAGGACAGCTCCTCGCCCGTCGCCTCCGAGATCACCGCCGCCGCCTCGAGGTTGTTCTTCGGCGGCCGGCTACCCGCCGGCCAGCGGTTCTGGATCAACCACTCGATCTTGTCGGCGAGGGACCGCGTGGTGTTCGCCGCGCTTCGGTCGTCAACCACTGCTCACCACATCAAGTTGGAGCGACATGCGCCCTGCTTCATCGCTTTTAGTTGACAGTCGGTGACGGAGAGTGCCTATCCTGCTCTCGTCATCAACTTTAGTTGATGGAGTCCGCCTCTCCACGCCCGAAGGTTACCGATGCGAGCCACACCGATGCGAGCACCTGACGAGAGCAAAGCTCGTCACGAACGACTCGTCCGCCTCGGCCTTGAGGTCAGCCGCCACCGGCCGGCCCGGCTGATCCGCCGCCGCAACGGCCAGTGGGCCCTCACCGTCGGCACCGAGACTGTGTACTGCGCGGGCGCCGAAGGCGTCTACGCCTACGTCACCCATCACGGCCTGATCCTCTCCCCCGCCAACGACGAGGGCGTCGCCCGAGCCGCGACCCACCTTGCAGGAGGTGGCGGCCAGTGACCCGCAACTTCACCCGGGCCGTCGCCGTGGCTGCCTGTGTCGTGGTTCCGCTCGTGGTCGCCCTGGCCGTACTGGGCGGGATCGGCTCCTTCGCCACCCTGCGCCGCCTCGCCGAGCCATGGTTCGGCCCGCAGGCGTGGATCGTCCCGATCGGCATCGACCTCGGCATCCTCGCCCTGCTGGCCTGGGACCTCCTCATGGAGGGGCCCTCCCCCCGAGGTGTGGACACCTTGAGTGCCAGATCATGGAGATCTGGAGACCGAGGAGTTCCTGGTGGTCATGAAGGTCTACCCGCCTGAGTTCAAAGCCGACGCGGTCGCGTTGTATCTGTCGGACCCCGCCCGGACGATCACGTCGGTGGCCCGGGATCTGGGGATCAGCCGGGAGACGCTGCGGTTGTGGGTGCGCCAGGCCCAGGCGGCGGGTACCGCGCCGGCGAAGGAGAGGCCGGTGCCCAAGCGCTCGCAGGCCCCGCTACCGTCAAGCGACGTGGAAGAGGAGAACAAGCAGCTCAAGGCTCGGATCCGGGAACTGGAGCTGGAGCGCGACATCCTGCGCCGGGCGGCCAAGTATTTCGCCGGAGAGACCAACTGGTGAGTCGCTTCCAGTTCGTCGCCGACCACGCCGGCGCCTTCGGCGTCAAGCGACTGTGCCGCGTCCTTTCGGTGTCCCGCTCGGGGTTCTACCGCTGGCGGGCCGCCGCGCCCGTGCGGGCGGCCCGCGCCGCCGCGGATGCCGAGCTCGCCGGCCGGATCAGGAAGATCCACGCCGAGTTCGACGGGACCTACGGCAGCCCTCGCATCACCGCCGAGCTGCGCCAGGGCGGGGCTCGCGTCAATCACAAGCGGGTGGAGCGGGTGATGCGCGATCAGGGCATCGTCGGGCTTCACCTGCGTAAGAAGGTCCGTACCACCGTGCCGCAGCCGGCGGCGCAGAAGGTTCCTGACCTGCTCAAGCGGGACTTCACCGCAACCGAGCCGAACCGGCGCTACGTGGGCGACATCACCTATCTGCCCCTGGCCGAGGACCGGTTCCTGTATTTGGCCACGGTGATCGACCTGCATTCGCGGCGGCTGGCCGGGTGGTCGATCGCCGAGCACATGCGCATCGAGCTGGTGACCGACGCGCTGCGCGCCGCGGCCGCCACGAGGGGCGGCACCCTGACCGGGGCGATCTTCCACAGCGACCACGGGGCGCAATACACCTCTGCCGAGTTCGCCACTGTGTGCCGGCAGCTCGGGGTGCGCCAGTCGATGGGCGCGGTGGGCACCAGCGTGGACAACGCTGCCGCCGAGGCGTTCAACGCCACCTTGAAGCGGGAGACCCTTCAGGGCGCCCGGTGCTGGCCCTCCGTCCGAGCGGCTCGCCTGGCGGTCTTCTCCTGGATCACCCGCTACAACACCCGAAGGAGGCACTCGACCCTGGGCTACCTCAGCCCGATCGACTACGAGCAGCAGCCCGATAAGGTGCTGGCTGCCGCATAACAGTCGGTGTCCACACTTCGGGGGGAACTCCCGAGTTCGCCGACCTGCCCTGGCCGGTCCTGCGCTGGATCGCCTGGACGTTCATCACCGCCACCGTCATCCTCAACATCTCCGCCGCACACGGCGACCCGATCGCCGGCCTGATGCACGCGGCCATGCCCGTCCTGTTCGTCACGGTGATCGAGGGAATCCGCCACCTCATCCGCCGCTGGGTCGGCCTGGCCACGGGCACCCGGCGTGAGCGGGTACCTCTCTCGCGCTGGCTCCTCGCCCCCGTCTCCAGCTTCATGCTCTGGCGACGCATGGTGCTGTGGAACGTCACGAGCTACCCCCGCGGCCTCCAGCTCGAATACCTGCACCTCGAAGCCGTCTCCGCGCTCCATCAGGTGCACGGCCGCTGGCTGTGGCGATGGAAGGCACCTCTGTCCGAGCGGACCGCCGTACGACTCCAACTCGCGGGCGCGGCCTTTCCGACTCCGCAGATCCCACAGCAGCAGGACTCCGACGACCAGCTCATTCAAGCGGCCCAGGCCATCGTCGCCAGGGCCGAGCAGCGTGGCGTACGGCTGAGCCAGATGGACCTGGCCGCCCAGCTCCGCGCCCAGGGCCACCGCATCGCCAACGAGCGGCTGCGCTGGCTGGCCACCGCCATCGGGCTCCGCCGCGAGCCGGTCTAAGGACACGGCCTCATGCTCCTCGCCATCCACGAGCACGCCGAACGCTTCTTCCAGGCCCGCGTCGCCACCAGCTGGGTCCCCGACTACCTGCGTCAGCGCGGATTCGACGAGGACGTTCAGCGTCAGTGGCGCATCGGCTACGCCCCGAACGAATGGCGAGCGCTGACCAGACATCTGCGCAATCTCGGCTTCCCTGACACCGCAATCGAGGCCTCCGGCCTGGCCCGGCGGACCACCCGCGGCATGCTCATCGACTTTTTCCGCGACCGGGCGATGTTCCCCATCACCGAGCGCGACGCGACAACGATCGCCTTCATCGGTCGCAGCCGTACGAGCGAACCCAAGTACCTCAACAGCCCGAACACCCCTGTCTACGGCAAGGGACGGGCGCTGTTCGGCCTGCACACGCTCAGCGCCGGGGCCAAGCCGGTCATCACCGAAGGCCCTCTGGATGCCATCGCCGTCACGGTCGCCGGCCGGGGCCGATTGGCCGGACTCGCCCTGTGCGGCACCAGCCTGACCCCCGACCAGGTCAGCACTCTCGACGCAGCCGCCGACCTGTGCGCCACCGGTGTGCTGGTCGCCTTCGACGGCGACCGTGCCGGGCAGCAAGCCGCAGCGCGGTCCTACTCGCTGCTCAAAGACGCCGGTACGGCGGAAGCCCTCGTGCTCCCATCGGACTGGGATCCGGCGGCGGTGCTCGGCGACGCTGGCCCCAAAACTCTCACGGCACTGCTTCGCGTCCGCGTACGGCCACTGGCCGACCTGGTGACCGACGCTGCCATCGAGCCCTGGCACGACTCCCTGCAGTTCCCCGAAGGACGCGTCAGCGCACTTCGCGCCGCCGGCGCGGCGATCGCAACGATGGCGCCCCGTGACGTCGCCCGGCAGGTCGCACGCGTCGCTGCGCAGCTCAACTTCGACCACGCGACCGTCACCGAGACCACCACCGATTCGGTGACCGCCCGGCTGGCCCTCGCCGACTTCCCGGCAGCGCCCACACCCCGCAGCACGACCACACGCTCGGGCGAAAGGAGAGCGAATGAACGACCACTACGCGGACCCGCTCCGTGAGGCAGCCACCCATGGAATGCAGAAGGCGGTGCAGGTCGCCCCTACTGCCGCGGCGGCAGTTCAGGTCTGGCTGCACATGAAGGCTCAGCGCGTACGCGAACAGGCCGAGCGGGAGCGCCAGGCAGCAGACGCCCTCCGCGCAAAGCAGCGTGCCGCCCATCGGGCGGCACGTCTGCAGTGGCTGCCCGCCAACGACCCGGCATGGTTGCGCACCGCTGACTTGCTGCAGGTGAGCCGCGCCTGGGGAGCAGCCCTGCCGTACGCGACGAGCGACCCGGGCGCCGAGCGCGCGCTGCTGAGGTGCGAGAGTCGGCTCCGCGAGCTCCACCCGTACGCCATGAACCGCTATGACCGGCTTCGGGTCGAAGGACATGCTCCCGAAGCGGCCATGCGGGAAGTCACCCCGTTGTTCGCCCGAGAGCCACGCCCGCGAACTGGATATCCAGCGCCCGTTCGGCCTCAGCTACCTCCGGTCGTGAGGCTCGCCCAGGAGGACTTCCCCCACACCATCGACAAGGTCGTCGCAGCCTGCGGCAGCACCAGGACGAACGCGGGAGCTACGGCGAAGCCAGCGCGGACAGCTACCCTCAATCGCCTTCCGTAATCAATCGATTACGGAAGGATGTAAGAGGTGGATGCTCTCGCACACAGCTACCTGTTCTGGATCGGCCTGATCCTACTGCTCGTTGTGCTGTACCTCCTGCCCACGCTGATCGGGCTCTTACGCGGCGTAGAGAACGTCCTTCTACTCATAGCGTTCAACTTCTTCGGCGGCCTCATCTGCATCGGCTGGCCGGCAGCGCTCTTCCTGGCCTTCGCGCTGCCCACGCGCCATGACCGTCGGTGACGTCCGTCAATCACGGCCCACGAGATACCGGACCGCATCGGACTCGGCGCAGATCGCCAAGCGATGCGCGGTCCAGGCGGGGGCCGAGCGTCCTTCCAGGTTGAGGATGACGCCGCTCTCGTCGACCGTGCAGGTGATGCCATACGGCCAGTCGCCGAGGAAGACCCCCAGAATCAAATCCTCCATACCGCCCTGGACGATTCGGTGCAGCCGCTCAGCTGCGGCACCCGGCGAGGCGATGACGAACAACCAGGACTGGCCCTCCGGGACTCCCGCGTCCGTACGCTGCCCACTTCGTCTGACGATCTCCACCTCCAGCTCGGTCACCACCTCCTGCAGGGTGTCGAGCACCACGAGCCCCGGGTCCGCCGCGTGTAGCGCTTCCTCGCCGAACAGGCGCACCGCGTCTTCGCGCGGCATGAGTACGCGTGCCGCGATGTGGCGTCCGGCCAACAGGTCCAGGACCATGGCACGCGTCACGTTCTCCGCGCCCGGGCCGGTGAGTCCCGTCCCGTTCATGGCCGCCAGCGCGACGAGGTAGCCCAAACTCGTCGACTCCTGTTCGAGCATGGAGTCGAGCGTTGAGACGGGCGTTTCATCGTCGGCCCTTATGACGGCGACCGACTCTTGCGAGGCTTCCACCGGTGGGAACGGCAACGTGTCCCTCACCTCGCCGTAGCGAACCAGTCGATCGCCCTGCCTGGTCAGACGGGTACGCCGCCACCACATCACCGCAGCGCCGACACACTGACGCCGTCGGTGGTAAGCGATGGCGAGCACAAGCAGCGCGGCAAGGCCGACGGGGATCGTCAGGGGCATCGTCGACGCCGACGACTCCAGAGCGGCGTTGGCTGCGTGGGGAGCCGGCTCATGCTCTTCGCTGAACGTCGGCCGCGGTGCCGGGCTCCTCTTTGGCCGCGGCAAAGGCTTGGCTGAGGGCGTTCGAGCGATGATTGCCGTTGGCCGGTGGCCAAGCCCGCGTCTCGCCGCCACTTCCTCTATCACCAGCGGCTTCTCGCCCGTGGCCGCTGCTGACGGGCTCGCCGCATGATGGCCTGGCGTCCGCCGGTGATCGCGCCGGGGCCGGTTCCGGACGTTGTGATGCTCCTCCGCTTCACCGTTCCGGCTTACGGGTGCCGCCGTCTCCAGCTTCTCGGGACTCTTTGCAACCATGGGAGAAGGTGCGGCGGCTGGAGCAGTTGTCGGCTGCTGCGGGACCTGCGGAAGTGGTACGACCTGTTGGGGCTGCTCCGGGGCCGGCTGCGAGGCCTGCCCGCGCCACGAGTCCCGTACGGCGCGGCCCACGTCGATGCTGTTGCCGGCGAGCCAGTTCTGCACCTCGCGCTGCATGGCCGCACACAACTTCGTGTTGTCGACGTACCGGCCTGCCGTACCGGTCAGGTGCGGGCACCCGGGCGGCGGGTCCGCCTGAGCCGTCCCCGCCACGGCCAGCGCTGCGGCGCCTGCCAGCACTCCTGCGGCAGCCGACCGCCACATCGCCGTCCGGCCTCGGAACGGATTGCTGGCTGTCACGACGGCACCCCCGGGTCGATCACGAAGCGAAGATGATCAACCACGATAGGCAGCTACGCCGGTGTAACAGCGCAGCTCAGAGCCGAGTCGCACGAGCAAAATAACGATCTTCCAGCTACCTATGCCGAGGTGACGCAGACGGTGCCGAAGGACCGGCAGAGCGCCCGGACGAGCGCGGATTCTGGCCGGAATCCGCACCGAGCGACCTGGCGACGGGCTGCGGGAAGTCCGCCGCAGCCAGCCGTACCGGGGCACCCGCCGCAGGTGACGCCACAGCGAGGTGCTGCGCGGCCGCTCGTGCCGCGACCGCCTGGGCCATCCTGCCCTGCGCCGTACGGAGCTCGGCCACCGCAGCGACCAGCGCCGCAATGTCGGCGATGAGCGATCCTGCGGACCCGCGCGTCCCGGCAGCGAGCCCTCGCACGGCCCTCCGCAACTCCAGCCCTGCTCGTGTCGGTGGCGGAATCCGCGCGAACGGCTCTCGCGCCGCGCGGTCGAAGGCCTCCGCGGCATTGCGAAGCCGCCGGTCCTTCAGCAGGCGCGCCGCGACATGCAGCAGGTCAGAGGTCGCCCCGGGCACGTCCGCCGCGCCGCCCGGTTCTCCGCCTGCAGCCTCGCGCAGCTGCGCGGCGGCCTGCCGGGCCGCCGTCGTCACCAGCTCCCAAATCTCCCGGCGGTCGTCCGAACCCGTTCCGCCGGGACGCTGATCGCTTCCGCCGCGCCACCGCGCGCGGAGTTTCGGAAGAGTGAGGTCGGCGGCGAGCCTGCCACCGCCGAACCACACCAGCTCACCGGCGCGGTTGCGATGCTCCGGCAGCGCCACCGCGTACCCCGTCACCTCGCCGAGATTGCGCTGACTCATCCGCTGCCGCACCAGCACCCCGGCGGCGTCCAACGACCGGAAGAACTCCTCTTCCGAGGCCGCTGCGGCGGCTGCGGTGACGACGTGCTGCCGTAGCACCGTCCGCGGCACCTCGTCCCACCCGCGCCGCCGGGTCTGTTCCGTCTCGCTGCGGGTCGGCCGGCGCGCCGCCGTCCGGTCCCCCGGGGCCGTCAGGCGCAGGGCGTACCGGCGCTCGATGATTTGGCAGGCCTCCCGTACCCGGTAGAAGTCGTTCCAGGTCCGGGGCTTGGTCCCGTCCTGACGGGCGAGCGTGGCGACGATGTGAATGTGGTCGTCGGCGTGCCGCACGGCGACCCAGCGCACTCCGTCGTCATCGTCAGCCGGCGCGAGACCGGTGCGGGTCATGATCTCCTGGGCGACCTGCGCCCACTCCTCATCACTCAGGATCCGGTCCTGCCGTGCGGCACGGGCGACGCAGTGCCACACCGGCTCGGCATACCCGCGCTCCCCCAGCGCGGCGAGCGGCTGGTTGAGCAATCCGATCAGATTCCGGAAATCCCGGCCACCTTCCGGGCGGAGCACCGGCTCCAGCTCGGCCGGATGCCGCCACCCGGCAACGACGTGCGGGTTGACGTGCTCGTTGGCCCGGCCCGGGCCGTACAGGTAATACAGCAACCCGCCGACGCGGCGCCCGCGCAACACCTTTCCTATCACCGGAGCGCCTTCCGGACGCCTTCCGCGATTCCGTCCAAGCGCTGCACCGCCCGCAAGCACGCGGCGGCGTACGGAACGAGGTTGCCGGGATCAGCGCCGGTCGCGTTCAGAGCGGCGACCGCCTGGTTGAGGTTGACCCCGATGCGGCGCACTTGAGTGGCGGCGTGCATCAGCTCGATCAGCGCCTCGCGCAGCGGGTCGGGCATCGGCGGGTTCACCATCCGCGCCGCCGCCAAGGCCGCCTCTGCCGCGTACGCCCCGTGCGCCAGCCCAAGGCGTTCGGCGGCTGTGCGGAGGTCGGCGTACTCCTCCTCGGTCAGCACGAACTTCACCACGTGCGGCCGCGGCATCGCCTGGCGTTGCCGCCGCCGCTGCCGCACCTGCTTGGACCCCGTGCTGGACCCGGTGTCCTCTCCCCCAGCGGACACGCTCATGACCACTCCCCCGACGACCGCGCCCGGTCGCAATCGATCAGAACCCACCCCCGACCGGTAGCGGGAGTGGGCGGTTCTGATCACGAATGTCCCCCGCCGCATCCCGCCGGATGCAGCGGTAATGGGACATTACGAATATCTTGCTCCCGCCCTGCGGGGCCCCGGGTAGCCGCTGCGCCTCCGTCTGCCTCAACTTCTACAGCGCGCATCGTGCACGGGTTGTCGGCCTCAGCGCGGTGGGGGCACAGCACCAGATTGGAGGAGTCTGGGGACCGTCCGCCGCCCCTCTGCGACGTCCTCGGTCTGCACCACCTTGGGCCTCAATCTGCAGCCGCAGTGAGGAACTCGCCGATGGAGTCTACGTTGACCCCGTTCGGAGGGGGTCTGTGCAAGGCCGCACCGACGCCAGCGATGACCGCAGCCCTCGTTTTGCGACCCGTGGACGCGTCAGCCCTGCTTCTGGTCGGCCGACCTCAACGGGGCGAGTACCGTTCTAATGTCTTCCAGCGGCACATTGTGGCCGCGAGCTTTTAGACGGTCGCGGATGCCCAGCGCCCCTAGTGTCGGGTCCTCCCTGTACAGATCGATAATGAGCTTGCGGTTCGCAGGAGATACCTCCCTGTTCTCGTCGGCCTGCACCCATTCGTCAGCGCCGATGATGTGCGCATCTGGTTGGCTGGTGTCGTCGTCGTAAACCATCGAGACCTCCCAGCTGGATCGCCTACGTCTCGACGCTAGGTAGGCACCCATCCGCAGGTCCACGACAGATCCCGGCGTGGACCTGACAAACATGCGGCAGACCCCTGCAAGCAAGCAGTCCCGATCAGGGGCGCTCGGCGGAGCTCCATCTCTAGGCTTGATCCCGTTCGTGCCCAGCTGCCAGCGCGCGCCTATGACCGAGCGGCTGCAGCCGTTCCGGAGAAGGGATCCTGCGTCACCGGTGACCGTCCATGTCGCAGTTGTGGATCCCCTGCCCATGTTCCAACAGGGGGTGGCCGCTGCCTTGTCCGAGGCCGGTTACACGGTCGAGATGCCCCCGGACGTCCTGTCATGGCCGCGTCCAGGGCGGCAAAATCTCGTGCTGATGACACTCGAGTCCGAGCATGACTGGGGAGTGCTCGGCAGACTCCGAAAGGTAGAGGCTGCACATTTCGTAATCGTGTTACTGGCGGAGGATTCTGTTGCTCTGGGGGTGAGAGCGGTCTGCGACGGAGCCCAGTCCGTGCTTCCGCGTGGGGTCACTGCCGTAACGCTGAGACGCACGATGGAGGCGACCATGGACGGCCAGGCAGTGCTTCCGGCAGCCGTCTCCGCAGCCCTAGCCAGAGGTTCGATCGCAAACAACACGGCTTCACTGTCCCTTACCCCGGAACAGCTGTCCTGGCTGCGACAACTGGCAGCCGGCGCCACGGTGGCCCAACTCGCCGAACAGGCTGGCTACTCGGAACGCGCGATGTTCCGGCTGCTACAGTCGCTGTATAAGGAGTTGGGCGTGCGTACCCGAATTGAGGCCATTATCCGAGCACAGGAACAAGGATGGCTCCGCATGAAGACCGCTCCCGCCCAGACTGCAGGATCAAGCTGAACGCTACGCTCCTGCGGGACGCAGGCTATCCAGCGTTTACCACCTCGATTACCGGAACCAGGCGTCCCGGCCTCTGGGCTGTCTTGTCCAGCTCCCATAAGAGGGTGCTCATGCGCTGCACCAGGCCCGGAGTGGGGCGAGTGGGCAGGCTCCTGGCCTTGCGAAACGCTTCGACGGCCTTGGACAGGTCAGCCGAGTCGTCCAAGCGACGACCGCAGATCGCAAACGCCGTAAAGTACCAGGCCGCGAAGTCCCGCTCGTCCAGCCGAAGTCGCTCCGCTGCTTCCTTGTGCAACTGTCCAAAGAGCCTGCTGGCCTTGTCAGACCATTGGTGCCGTGCGACCAGCGCGTGCAGTGCCAGCACGATGAGGGAACGGCTTACCTGTCTGTAACGGTCTGCGCCTTCGATGGCGTGCGCGGCCCCGCGATAGTCACCCCTTACTAGGTGTGCGAAGCAAAGAGTGGTCCGCGCCTGCAGCAGAACAACCGGGTCGTGCACCTGCAAAGCCTTCTCAACCGCGGTGGTCGCAGCCTTGATCGCTCCCGTAATGTCGTACCGGCCGAGCAACCAGTCGGCGTACCCGTCCAGGCAGGCAACCCTCAGCCAATCATCCCGGTGTCCGGCCACCTCCTCCTCGGCGATGTTGAGGAAACGTCTCGAGTCGGCTTCATGCCCCAGCTCCGCGTGCCAGCGGGATAGTTTGAGCGCCATCTTGACAGTCCGGGAGGATGCGTATGCTCGCGCGTCGGCGCTGTGCGGATACTCCAGCAGCCCCGGCACAGCGAGGGCCTGCTGTGCGAACGCGATAGCCTCGTCGTAACGGCCCCAGCGCCGGTGACAATCCGCCAGCCCCTCGAACGCGCTCAGCTGAACCCTCAGATCGCCCTCGTTCCGGGCCTCTTCGAGCACGAGGTTATAAGCCTGACAAGCCTCCTCAATCTGGTTTCGCTGCCAGTACATCATGCCCATATTTGCACGAATCTTCGTTCGACTCCTGGTATCGTTTAGGATTTCCGAGTACTCGAGGGCCTTGTGATACGCCTGAGCGGCCTTGATCGACTGCCCGCGCCTGATGTAGAGGTCACCGAGCGCGTTCTCGTTCGCCATTTCGGTGTGGCCGTCCCCTATGGCACCCCTGACGGCTTCGCGCTGCTCAATCAGCAGGAATGGGCAGTTCCATTTACGGAGTACGCGATCAATGAACTCCATCCGCATGTAGGCCAATCCCTGGAGGCCGGCTCTCAACAGCGCGTTCACCGCCGCGATATGAAGCTGGAGATCGTGTATGCCAGACGGATCGTTTGGCGCGCGCCGCCACAGCGCGTCCGCGGCGGCGAGCAGGAGATTGCTCCAGGCCGTGTCATCCTCCGGCAGCCAGTCCACCTCCGACGACGGCAGACAGTAACGCTCATCCGAGGTGCGGTGCACAATGTGCCTGCCCTGTAGTACGTTGAGCGCGCCGCTGACCTCGTCCGCGGATAGTTCTCCGGCCACCAGTTCCGCCACAGCAGCAGGCTCAACTGGCATCGCATAAGCGGCAAGCACCTCCAGTACGCGGCGGTGACTCGGCTTGAGGCCTCTAATGAGCAGGTCAGACAGACACTGCGGCACCTCCTTCGGTTTCAAACTGGTCAGCTCCCGTTGGAGGGTCCCGATGTCCATACCATCGCCGAGCAGAATCGCGAACAGCAGCTCGGCCAAGCGAAGGTTGCCTTGGAGCTTGTCGTGGAAGAAAACGAGCGCCCCGGGAAACCTGTCCAGGTGAAGCACGTCGTCGCGGTCAAGCTCTCTGAGATAGGTGACGAAATCTTCGTACGGCAGGCCCTGGACAGAGACAACGTGGGCCCGGGCTGGCCAGGTGCCGCTCCCTGGCGACTTCGGAGAGAGACGTGTGACGAGCAACACCGTCACCCGGTGCCGGCGGTTCGCGAGAATCTCAAACGCCTCGTCCAGGTCGTAGTCGACTATATGCTTGCTGTTTCGGTCCACCAGGTTCTCGGCGCACTCAATGGTGATCAGGACGGGCGCCTCGTTCAGGGCTTCCAATGCCGCTTCGAACCGCGCAAGCGAGGATTCCCCGGGGCGGATGTCGCTCGTTGGCCCGATCGTGCCCTCAAGGTCATCAATGAGTGTCTTGACGTCTAGCCGTACTCCGGGGATAGCCTCATGCTCGCAAATCCGCAGGTGGTCCTGGCCTTGCGCGGTCCGCTTGAGGTCCTCCAACACTACTTTCACGAGCTTCGACTTCCCCATGCCCGGCTCCCCCCTCACCACAATGACGCCCCACGGCCCGTTGAGCAGCATCGTTCGAAGCTCCTGGCGGGCATCACGCCGATCCAACAGCTCATGACGCCCCTGGGCCGATCCACCGGTTACCCCCCCTGCATCGGCTGACGGAAGCGTGCCTGGCTGCACATCACTGTCGTTTCGCACGATTCCAGAGCCCGGCTCCCCCACCACCGGCGCCTTCGCGCTCAGCCGCCAGGAGAGATAGCCGATGAACCCGCCGAGAATGCCAGCGATCCAGCTGCCCCGCTCCAGCCAGACCCAGCCCGGGCCTTTCCCGTCCTTCGAGTCCTCCCACCAGCCCGTCCTGATGCCCACCACGGCCATCAGCGCCAAGGCAACTATGACAAATGCCCCGTAAGCGATGCGCCGCCAGCCTTTGAACCTCATTCCTTCTCATTACGCCTAGAGACGCAGCTTGAAAAGACAGATCTTTCGTCTGGCCGTAACGCAGTGCCGCGACATCGTCGATCCTTCGCTTCGATGGGGGTATGGATGGTAGGTGGGAGCGAGCGGTTCCGCGATTGCCACAAGACCGAGTCCTTCAACCACGACAAGCAGATTCGCGAGCAGCCGGTCAGCTCGCCAAGCTGATCAAGTGGAACTCGCAAGCAGACAGTCCGCAGATCGATGAACCCTCTTCACGGCGCACCAGCGCCTACATCTGCTGCTTGTAGTCGCGATGTCCCCGCAGTCAGACACGAATCCGACCAGCGCAGCAGGCCGACTGAACTCCAACATCTAGCGGGTCGAGGCCGAGCAGGTGTACTCGCCGGCGCGGGCCATGTGTTGAGCCCGCCCCACCGCAAGCAACCAGCCCGCCGAGCAGCCCCGTATTGCGAACCACACCTCAACCGCGAGGTGGTGGCCTGACGCCCAGTCTGAACGCGTCTCTCCCACCTACTCAGAGGCGTTGTTTACGCTGAGTAAGAATTCCATTACGATCAGCACAAGTAGTGCAGGACTCGCCGAGGCCACGTGTCACACGCGCCCCGGGTCCCTGGTGTCTGCCATGGAGGATGTTGAGCCTCGTGAACCACCCGTGGGTTATATATCTGCAAGCATGCCTGGCTCTTCGGATGCAGCGCGCCCGTACCGCCCCTACACGTGGAGCATCCGCTGTCGAATGGGTGATCATCACTGCCATCATCGCTGGCGTCGCGCTGGGCCTGGCGACGTTGATCAAGACAGTGGTGGAGCAGAAGCAGGGCGAGATTCAGAACACGCTCGGGGGCGACGCGGGCAGCTGACCGATCGCCCACGACAGTCGCGCCGCCCCCACGTCAGGTTGGGTCAGCGGCCGCCCGGCCACACCGCCGCTCTGCAGGCACCCCACCTGACACGCTTGTCCGTACCGATCTGCCCCTGGCACAGCTTGAAGACCTTGACCGATCCGAACAGGGAGCTGTCGGTAGCACAGCCGCCCTGCGGCGCCCGCACCTCGAACGGCTTGCGCGCGTCGACGGGATTGTCGTTGTGCCACACGGCCTTGTAGGCCACGTTGTCCTTCCTGCCATCGCAGACCTTGATCGTCGATCGGTCCGCGGGCACGCTCACGCGGCCGTCGCCGTAAGCATCGCTCCAGCCTGGCGCGCCGGCCCAGGCCGATCCAACCGTCCCCACAACCAGCGCCCCGGCCAGCAGCGCGACGGACATCCCTGTCTTCGATGCCATGTCTCCCCCGTTGATCCTTGACAGCTCTCCCTACTCTAAGTAATCAATCTTGTACTGCAAGCATTCCTGTTGGCGTTTCTGACAACCCAAGCGCGCTCTCTTGGCCGTCGTACAGCCGGGTCACTGCGACCGCTCTGAGAAGGGACGTGATGGGTGGCCGGACGAGCGCGGTTGCCGGGGCCCCCGTGAGTCACCAAATCATGCCGTAGCGGTCGTGCGGTCTCCCGAGCCGCCAGTTGCGAGCATTTCGGCGATCCGATGGAGCGCCTGATTGAGCTGTTCGGGCGGCAGGGCGAGATCGAGCACATGAGCGGTTACGGTGATGTCCGACTGTGTGATTCGGTACGGCATAGCGGCGGGACCGCCCGCGGCGTATACGAGATGCCCGTCTCGGATGCCTAGTGCGGTGCAGTAGGAGATGAGCTGGAACAGATGGCTGGTGGGAGGTGGCCCGCCCAGCTCCCGATACTTGGCGTCGATCACGGCCGCCGGTCTGCCTCTGCCGTAGGCGACGATGTCAGGCCGGAAGAGCACACTGCCGCTGCGGTCGAGGCGGTGGTGCCCTTGCTGCCCTGCGCAGCGCAGGCCGTGTGGCTGCAGAAGCTCGGTCAGTCGGGTCGTGAGGAACCGCTCGAAGATCTCGGCCATGTTCAGCACGAACCCGTCGACCTGTAGGGCCGGTGAGCCCTTCTGCTGAAACGACGATGCGCCGAGGACGAGTTCGGCAAGACGCAGAGCCGGCAGGTAGCGCTCATTGAGGCGGTTGGGGGTCCAGGCCGGTAGCGGAGCAGCGCCAGCGCGGACCGGAACAACGTCGACCAGGCGTGCAGCCAGATGGCGCAGCAATGCCTTGGTGGGAGCCGACACACCCGGCAGGCTCTGCAGATGTTCGATGGCACCCAGCAGGATCCGGTTCTCGGCGATGTCGGCCGTGTAGTCGTCGAAGGCAACCTCGATCGGTACGGCGAGACCCGGTCTGCGAGACAGTTGAGAACTGGTGCGGATCCGTCCACGAACGACGGTCAGGCTGTCTTCACGGGCGACATAGCCGTGCAGTACTCCCCCGCGCATAGCCTGCTCCGCCGATCGGGCGAAGGCGTCCGCCACGGCAGCCACCAGCAGGTCGGCCTTGCCCACGCCGACCTGGCCATGCCGCCAGACGGACGAGCCCGTGGCGAACGCAACCAGGTACATGAGGTGATCGACGGGGATCTTGGGGTGGATGCGCAGCTCGAGTGCGGCTTCGCCGATGCCCAGCCGCACCGTCCCGACCCGCTGGCGGCCGACGAGCCGCCAGAGGCCGGAGCCGGTGGGGGCGATCGCGACGAGGTCGGGGACGGGGACCAGGGTCGCCACCTGCGCAGTGGTCAGAGCGCATGGCGGCGATGCCGAGGCCTCGGTCAGCTCGATGACGGGAACGGCGCTCACGGCAGGTCGAGCTTCAACGCGTCCAGGAGCACCCGCAGGCCGTACTCCTGCTCGACGTCGACGACCTTGCCATACAGCTGGTCCTCCAGCAGCGGGAGGATTTCGGTGGCCCAGATACGCTCCAGCCCTCGCCGATTTCCCGCCTCTGAGGTCATCAGGTAGGACGGCCCCACCGCCCTATCGGGGTCGGCCAGCCGACGGTTCACCTCGTCCAGAAGGAGAGCGGGAGCCTCGAAGAGATTGTGTCTGGTCAGCCATCGCCGGAGGAGTCCCTCGATCGGCGGCCGGTCGGGGGCCAGCGCGCGGAAGGCGAACCGGCGGCGCATGGCCGCGTCCACCAGCGCCACCGAACGATCGACCGTGTTCATCGTGCCGATCACGAAGACGTTCTTGGGCAACTTGAACTTCTCCTGCGGAGAGTACTGCAGGGTGATCTCACGATTGCGGTACTCCAGCAGGAAGTACAGCTCTCCGAACACCTTGGCGAGGTTGGCCCGGTTGATCTCATCGATGACCAGGACGAATGGCTTGGTGGGCTCGCCCTCCGCCGCCTCGACCGCCCGTTTGAACGGCCCGGGCACGAGCTCGAAACCGATCGTGCCCCCCTCCGCCTGCCGAGGACGGAAGCCTTCGATGAAGTCCTCGTAGCCGTAGGAGGGATGGAACTGGACCAGGTCCATCCGGTCGGGGCCGGCCAGCATTTCGGCGAGTTCAGAGGCGAGATAGGTCTTGCCGGTGCCGGGCGGGCCGTACAGGATCATCTGCCCCTTGGCCACGAGCAGATCGGCGGTCTCCTGCAACCAGTCCAACGGCAACAGCAGCCTGTTCGCAGCTTCGGGTGTGATCTCGGGTATCTCCAGGGGACGTGTTTCATCGGCCGCCACCACGTCGGGAGCGACATCCTCGCCCATGTCTGCCGACTCGGCGAGCTGGGCCATGACGCGGGTGATGTCGACCACGGTACGGCGGTCGCGCAGCCTCGCCTGAGCTTCCTCCGGCAAAGCCTTGCGGCTCAATGTGCGTGTGACGTTCCAATCGACTGGTCGTCGTCGTGCGATTTCACGCCCCTCGCTGTCGTCGTAGTAGGCGTCGCCCGTGATCTTTCCGAGGTAGACGGTGTCGCCGTCCAGGGTCGCCACCAGGTCGTCCGGTCGCATGTCCGACAGAAAGCGCCACAGCTGCTGCACGTGAGCGCGTCTGGCTTCGTTCGTGTGGTCGGGGTACGCGTCGTCGAGGGCGGTCTCGATTTCCTTCCGCGAGGCCCCTGCTCGGACCTCACCCGCCTCACGCCACGAGACGGAGCAGAAACCGTCCTCGAGCCAACGCGAGATCACGTTGGCGCCGTTCACGTTCGCGCCACGCACCAGCCAGCCGCGTTGGGCACGGGGTTGAGCAGGCTGCCACTTCGACAGCCAGGGCTCGTCGTAGAAATCGACCGGGTGACCGGCCTCCCGCTTCAGCGTCTGACGGATGGCGTGGATGTCCCGATCGACATCGCCAGAGGTGCTGGGCAAGCGATCAGCGAAGGCGTCTCTGATCGAAGTCTTGTTCTCCTCGACAGAGACCGGCACGAACACCCCAGGGAACAGCAGGAACAGCAAGACATGCAGTTGGGCCCGAGCGCGGAACTTACCGTCGTGATCGGCAAGCACCGATCGAGACAGATCGCGGAACGCCCACGGATCGTTCAGCAGGCGCTCTCGCTCCTCAACAGGGAATTCGAGCAGCTTGCGGGTGACCCGGATGAGAAAGGCGAACTGCGCCCAGCGGAAGTTGAGGAACGCCTGGCCGCCCTTCATGTATCCAGGGCTCGCCGCAGCGGCCAGATCCGCCGGTATCGCAAGGTCATACGACGTCCAGGACAGCACTGTTTTGATGATCTCGAGCTTCCGGTCGATGCCGATCGTCGCGCCGGTCAACGGCAGCATGTTCAGGTACAGCAGCTCGGCCGCCAGCACATCTGCCTCGTCCGAGGCGCTGGAGATCTGCCGCTTGAGCTTCACAAGAAACTCATCAGCGGAGCCGTCGAAGTTTACGACAAAACGCCCATATAGCTCTGAGGATGTAGAAGACGTCCACACCTTGAGAGCGGGGGCAAACGACGACTGACCAGTTAAGATGCCCGTCCTGAACACCCTCTGGGCCGCTGCACAGACGATCTCACCCTGTCTGGAATCCACACAACCACCTGCCCGGAACGGCTTTGCTTACGCTGCATAAACAACTGTCCCAGGCTTCACCGAAACAAAACTCGTTGCTGGCAAGCAGTTTGGCATCGGCCCGCATGCCCCCTGGCCTCGCCCGCCCCGACCTCGGCAGTGTCCGCTCAGGAGGGACCGCCACCCCCACGCGTCCTCGCCGGCAGATTCACTCAGGCAGAGGCCGCCGCGGACTACAGCAGACACCCCCGCGTCGACGAAACGGCACGGGGAGGAAGTCGAGCCCGAGCGTCTCCACGCCGCGGCAGCTCGGGCGAGCGCGACCCGGACGATCGACGACCACCCGAGTAAGCGATCTGGCCTCAGCGCACGCCTTTACATCGTAGATTCCATTCGCATTTGAACACGGCCCGCCACCCGGCTTCGCAACCCCTCGAATGCGGTGACACGCTGGACATACATCTGTCACCGGGCGGCACGGTCCGGGAGGGCCACTTTTGATGACACCTGGGTGACACAACAGAAAAGCCACAATCCCCGATCTTGGGAACTGTGGCTCTGACCTGCTACAACAGTGTCGGGACGGCGGGATTTGAACCCACGACCCCTTGACCCCCAGTCAAGTGCGCTGCCAAACTGCGCTACGTCCCGTTGCCCTGGTCTCCCCGGGCACATCCAAACCTTAGCGCAGTTTCCGCCGTCGTGCGTACACGAACCGCGCCAGTGGGCCTAGGCTGGCGATCATGGGCAGGAAGGCGCGCATCGACCAGGAAGAACTCGTCCGGCTGGCCGCCGAAGGGTGGACCAACGCCCGTCTCGCCGAGCACTTCGGCGTCACGGAGTCGGGCGTCCTGCAGGCGAAGCGCGCGGCCGGTCTGTCCAAGCCGATGACGGACCACAGCCGTGCCCTGCCGTGGAAGCTCCGCCGCGAGCACAGCCAGAGCGGCCCCGCCACCAACCTCCGGAACCTCTCCGCCGCGGCTCAGGGCCGTCGGGTCCCCGAGGACAAGCTCAACACCGCCCTACGTTGGGCGAGCCGGCTGGTCGACAACGGGCTCGACATCGCCTACGACCCCGAGCAGGGCTTTCATGAGGTGCCCGCCGGGGACGACTCTCACATCGCCCGGGTCCTCGCCGAGGCCCGTGACGCCACGGACGCGGCGGGCACCAGCCCCTGACCGTACGGCTCACACACCGTCGCGGGGCAGGGGCCTGGTCTCCTCGCGTACGTGCACGTGGCGTTCGCCCGGGTGGACGGCGGTGTGCGACTCGGTCTCCTGGACGTGGACGTGCGGCTCGGCCGCCGGGTCCACGGTGTACATCGTGTCCGGCTCGATGGTCTCCACCGTCTCCTCGGCGGTTCGCGGGCGGCGCGTGTAGCGAGTTGTCAGCACCATGCCGACGACTCCCACAAGCATGAGAATCCAGCCGATCATTTGTAAGTCGATTCCAGGAACGTCCCATTTGACGGCGAACGCGAGAACCGCGCCGACCGCGATGAAGGCGAGACTGGCCCCGAAGCCCATGGCTACCTCCTCTGCTGGTCAACCGCCCTTTACCCCCAGAATCCACGATTACGCAAGGCGTGAAGGCCGCATTCCCGGGCAGTGCGGATGAACAACGCACTCACCCCTGGAGGCAGATATGAACGCCGTAGCATGGGTGGCCGTCGTGATCGTCGCCGTGCTGGTGATCCTGGCAGTCGGTTACCTCGTGTCGGCACGCAACCGCCGGCGCCACCTGCGGGACCGTTTCGGGCCCGAGTACGAGCGGGCGGTGCGGGAGAGCGACAGCCGTAGGGAGGCCGAGCAGGAGCTGCTCGCCCGCGAGGAGCGCCACGCCAAGCTGGACATCCGCCCGCTCGACCCGCAGACCCGGGACCAGTACGCGAGGAAGTGGACCGAGGTGCAGGAGCGGTTCGTCGACGCTCCCGGCTTCGCCGTGACCGAGGCGGACGCGCTGGTCACCGCGGTTATGGCGGAGCGAGGCTACCCCACGGACGAGTTCGAGCAGCGTCTGAGCGACCTGTCGGTCGCGCACGCCGCCACGATCGACCACTACCGCAACGCCCACGACATCAGCAGCCGCGCCGCCCGGCAGGACGCCACGACGGAAGAGCTCCGTCAGGCGATGGTCCACTACCGCGCGCTGTTCCAGGAGCTTCTCGGTGACGGCGCCGAGGTTCCCCCCGACGGCCACGTCAACGGCGCCGCGTACACCACCGACGGCTACGACGGCGCCTCGATGAACGGTCACCACGCGGACGTGCGGAAGGCGAGGCGATGACGATGCGAACGAACAGGCACCACGAGCGCGGTGAGGTCGCCGAGCAGCCGACTCCCGAGACCCCCGAGCCCCTCGAGGAGGAGGCGCGCAGAGAGAGGGCTCTCGCGGATTCCGGACGGGACGAACACGAGGGCCCCGGCCCGGTCTACTCCCCCAGCGAGGCCAGCGACGCGTACACCGCCGGCTACTCCGACGCCACGGCGCGGGACACCGGCGACCACGCCTACGCGGACGGAACAGTCGAAGCGGACGCGGACGGCGACGGCCGCCGCTTCCGCGAGCCGTACGGCCAGGCGGGTGACGACGTCCTCACGTCGCCCCGGACCGGCGGCGGGCACACCGCCGACGGCGACCGCCTCGTCGCGGGCGGCCGCGTGGACGACGGCACCGAGGGCGGCCAGACCTACGACAACGCCGCCGACACCGCGTACGGGTTCCGGGGAGACGACGCCGAGACGACCGGCACCGGCGCCCGGGACGGCGTGACGGCCGGGGACACCACGGCCTACGGGGGCACCACCACCGACACCACCGACACCACCGCGGACACCGGGACCGGCACCACGGCGGACACCACCGCGGACACCACGGCGGACGCCGCCGCCGGCATCCCTGACGGTCGCTCCGTGGACGGCCCCGTGGCCTACCCCGTCACGACCACGACCGCCGCCTCCGGCGCGGCGTCCGTCCTGGACGAGACGCTGGAAGGCCGGTGGCGTGAGATCAAGGCGGGTTTCGTCGACGATCCCCGCCACTCGATCGAACAGGCGGACGCGCTCGTGGAGGAGGCCCTGTCGGCCTTCACCACCCGCCGTCAGGCGCTGCTCGACCAGTGGAAGGACAACGAGCGGGGCGACACCGAGGCGCTGCGCCTGGCCCTGCACGAGTACCACGCGTTACTAACCCAGTTGACCCGGAAGTGAGGTAACAATGCTCGCCATCGCCGCGGCGGTCGTCTTCGGGATCGCCTTCCTCCTCGATCTCCTCAACGCAAGCATCGGCATCGGCCTGACCGCGCTGCTCGCACTCGGCCTCTGCCTGCTCTCCCTGCACCAGGCCGGCGTCGGCACCGCCGGGGTGAACTCCTGGCGCGGCGGCTGGCGCGGCGGACGCGTCCGTCGCTGACCCTGGCCCCCTCGCCATCAGCCTTTCTCCCCTACCGAGTCGCGGCCGCGACGGGGTACGAAGGTCTCGCGGGAGCCCCTCCCGCGAGACCCGCCGCGAACCCGGTCCGTCCCCCGGACCCCTGAGGAGGCCGTGATGCCGCACAAGGTGGAAGAGGTCATGACGCGCGATCCGGTGACACTGCCGGAGGAGGCCCCGGTGGTGAAGGCCGCCAAGCTGATGCGCGACCGCGGGATCGGCGACGTGCTGGTGGTCGGGGACGGCCGGCTCCGCGGTCTGGTGACCGACCGGGACATCGTCGTACGCGCGGTCGCGGAGGGCAGGGACCTCGCCACCACTCCGCTGGCGACGCTGTGCACCAGTGACGTGGTGACCGTCGGCCCGGACCAGGACGTGGCCGAGGCCGCGCGGTTGATGCGCGAGAAGGACGTGCAGCAGCTTCCGGTGGTGGTGGACGGGCACCCGGTCGGCGTCGTCGCCCTGGCCGATCTCGCCCCAGGCCTTCCCTCCGGCCACGCGCCCGGCCGCACCACCGCCCCGGACCCGGCCGCTCAACCCGTCTCGGCTCCGGCCGCGCGCTGAGCAACCAACCGCTGAGCAACCCACCGCTGAGCAACCCACCGGGGCACGTTCTCGGACGACGCCGCCATCGCGTCTCACCCCCGAAAATCATGCGTGCGCAAGCTAGCTGCTCATATACCGTGTTCCGCATGATTTTGCCCCTCCTGCGACGCACCGTCCGCCCCGGGCCACAGCCGTGCTGAGCCGGCTTCTCCGCACGTACCTGCGGCCCTACTCGCCCGCGCTCACGGCGGTGGTGCTGTTCCAGCTGGTCGGCACCATCGCCTCCCTCTATCTGCCGAGCCTGAACGCCGACATCATCGACCAGGGGGTGGCCACCGGCGACACCGGCTACATCCTGGCCACCGGCGGCTGGATGCTGACCGTGTCTTTCGTGCAGATCGCCTGCTCGATCGCGGCGGTCTACTACGGCGCGCGGGTGGCGGCGGGGTTCGGCCGGGACGTCCGGTCGGCGGTCTTCCACCGGGTGAGCGGCTTCTCCGCGCGTGAGGTCGCCCAGTTCGGCGCGCCCTCGCTGATCACCCGGAACACCAACGACGTGCAGCAGGTCCAGATGCTCGTGGTGATGACCTGCACGATGCTGGTCGCCGCGCCCATCATGGGGGTCGGCGGCATCATCATGGCCCTGCGTCAGGACGTCGGGCTGTCCTGGCTCATGCTGGTCTGCGTCCCGGTGCTGCTGGTCTCGATCGGGCTGATCGTCTTCCGTATGGTCCCGCAGTTCCGCGCCATGCAGACCCGCATCGACGAGGTCAACCAGGTGCTGCGCGAGCAGCTCACCGGCATCCGCGTGGTGCGGGCGTTCGTCCGCGAGCGCGAGGAGACCCGCCGGTTCGCCGGAGCGAACGACGCGCTGACCGGGACGGCGCTGCGCGTCGGGCGGCTGACCGCGCTCATCTTCCCCACCGTGATGCTGATCCTCAACGCCTCCAGCGTCGCCGTGCTGTGGTTCGGCGCCGCCCGGGTGGACAGCGGCGAGATGCAGGTGGGCGCCCTCACCGCGTTCCTCATGTACCTGCTGCAGATCCTCATGTCGATGATGATGGCCACCTTCATCTCGATCATGATTCCGCGCGCCGCCGTCTGCGCGGAGCGCATCGCCGAGGTGCTCGACACCGAGTCGTCGGTGCGCCCGCCCGAGCGCCCCGTACGTCAGGTGGACCGCCGGGCCGACCTGGAGCTGCGTGACGTCGGGTTCCGCTATCCGGGCGCGGCGGCGCCGGTGTTGTCCGGCGTCTCCTTCCGGGTGACCGCGGGACAGACCACCGCGGTCATCGGCAGCACCGGGTCGGGGAAGACGACCCTGGTCTCCCTGGTCCCCCGGCTGTTCGACGCCACGTCCGGCGCGGTGCTGATCGACGGGGTCGACGTACGCGACCTCGATCCCCGGATGCTCTGGACGCGCATCGGCCTGGTGCCGCAGAAGCCGTACCTGTTCACCGGGACCGTCGCGAGCAACCTTCGGTACGGCAACCCGGACGCCACCGACGAGGAGTTGTGGCAGGCCCTGGAGGTCGCCCAGGCCCGCGACTTCGTCGAGGCGATGCCCGAGGGCCTGCAGGCGCCCATCTCCCAGGGCGGCACCAACGTGTCGGGCGGGCAGCGGCAGCGCCTTTCCATCGCCCGCGCGCTCGTGGCCAAACCCGAGATCTATCTGTTCGACGACTCGTTCTCGGCCCTCGACCTGTCCACCGACGCCCGGCTGCGCGCCGCGCTGCCCCCGTACACGGCCGGCGCCGCGGTGGTGATCGTCGCCCAGCGGGTCTCCACCATCGCGGACGCCGACCAGATCGTCGTCCTGGACGACGGCGTCGTCGCCGGCATCGGCACCCATGAGGAGTTGCTCGGCTCCTGCCCGACGTACGTCGAGATCGTCGAGTCCCAACTGACCGCGGGGAGTGCGGCATGAGCGAGCGGCCCATGGCACCTGCACGACCGCGGCCCGGCGGAGGCGGCGGTTTCGGGCCCTTCGGCGGCGGCCAGATGCCGGCGGAGAAGTCGATGGACTTCGGCCCATCCGCGCGGCGGCTGCTGCGGCGGCTGAGCCCGGAACGGCCGAGGATCATGGCCGTGATCGCCCTCGCCGTGGTCAGCGTGGTGTTCTCCGTCATCGGGCCGAAACTGCTCGGCCGCGCGACCGACGTCATCTTCAGCGGGGTGATCGGCGGACGGCTGCCCGCGGGGGCGACCAAGGAGCAGGCCGTGCAGGCGCTGCGCGCCTCGGGCCACGGCGACTTCGCCGACATGATCGCGGGGATGGACGTCGTCCCCGGCCGCGGCATCGACTTCGGCGAGCTGGGCACCGTCCTGGCGTGGGTCCTCGGGCTCTACCTGGCCGCGTCGCTGTTCATGTGGCTGCAGGGCTACCTGCTCAACGACGTGACGCAGCGTACGGTGTTCCGCCTCCGGGCCGACGTCGAGGACAAGCTGAACCGGCTGCCGCTGAAGTTCTTCGACGGCCAGCCCCGCGGCGAGCTGCTCAGCCGGGTCACCAACGACATCGACAACGTGTCCCAGACCCTGCAGCAGACGCTGAGCCAGTTGCTGAACTCGCTGCTCACCGTGGTCGGCGTGCTGGTCATGATGTTCGTGATCTCGCCGCTGCTCGCGGCGATCGCGCTGGTGACGATCCCGGTCACGATGATCGTGACCGGGCAGATCGCCAAGCGTTCGCAGAAGCAGTTCGTCGCGCAGTGGGCTCACACCGGCACGCTCAACGCCCACATCGAGGAGGCGTTCACCGGTCACGAGCTGGTGAAGGTCTTCGGACGGGGCCCGGAGGTCGAGGAGGTGTTCCGGGAGCGGAACGACGCCCTGTACACGGCGAGCTTCGGCGCCCAGTTCATCTCCGGGATCATCATGCCGGCGATGATGTTCATCGGGAACCTGAACTACGTCGCCATCGCGGTCGTCGGCGCCGTACGGGTCGCCGGTGGGTCGATGAGCCTGGGCGACGTGCAGGCGTTCATCCAGTACTCCCGGCAGTTCACCCAGCCGCTGACCCAGGTCGCCTCGATGGCCAACCTGCTGCAGTCGGGCGTGGCCTCCGCCGAGCGGGTCTTCGAGCTGCTGGACGCCGAGGAGCAGGAGCCCGACCCCGCCGTCCCGGCGCCGCCCGCCGCCCGGCGGGGGCGCGTCGAGTTCGAGCACGTGTCCTTCCGGTACGACCCCGGCCAGCCTCTCATCGAGGACCTGTCGCTGGTGGCCGAGCCCGGGCACACGATCGCGATCGTCGGCCCGACCGGCGCGGGAAAGACCACGCTGGTCAACCTGATCATGCGTTTCTACGAGCTGGACGCGGGCCGCATCACCCTCGACGGCGTCGACATCACCGCGATGCGCCGCGAGGACCTACGCTCCCAGATCGGCATGGTGCTCCAGGACACCTGGCTGTTCGGCGGGACGATCCGCGACAACATCGCCTACGGCAACCCGCGGGCGACCGACGAGGAGATCCGGGCCGCGGCGCGGGCGACGTACGTCGACCGGTTCGTGCGCACCCTGCCGGACGGGTACGACACGGTGATCGACGAGGAGGGCGGCAACGTCAGCGCCGGCGAGAAGCAGCTGATCACCATCGCCCGCGCCTTCCTCGCCGACCCGTCCCTGCTCATCCTGGACGAGGCGACGAGCTCGGTCGACACCCGCACCGAGGTCCTCGTGCAGCACGCGATGGCCGCGCTGCGCAGCGACAGGACGAGCTTCGTCATCGCCCACCGGCTGTCCACGATCCGCGACGCCGATCTCATCCTGGTGATGGAGGCGGGCAGCATCGTCGAGCACGGCACCCACGACGAGTTGCTCGCCGCCCGGGGCGCCTACCACCGGCTGTACTCCGCTCAGTTCGCCGGCGCCCTGGCCGGTGACGACGCCCCCGCCGCCGAAGTCGGGTGACCGGTGCCGCGTGGCCCCGGGTCACGCGGCACCCGTCCGGACCCGTCACGAACGGGCGGACAGGGTGAACTCCTTGCGCGGTTCCTCGATGGCCCCCATCGCGATGATCTCCCGGGGGAAGAACAGCCCGAGCGTCCAGTCCATGAGGATCCGGGTCTTCTTGTTGAAGGTGGGCATCCGCGTCAGGTGATAGGTGCGGTGCATGAACCAGGCGGGGAACCCGCGCAGCTCCCGGCCGTAGATCTGCGCGACGCCCTTGTAGAGTCCCAGACTCGCCACCGACCCGGCGTACTTGTGCCGGTACGGCCGCTGGGCCTGCCCGCGCAGCGCCGCCAGCAGGTTGTCCGCCAGCCTCCTGGCCTGCCGTACGGCGTGCTGTGCGTTGGGCGGGCAGAACTCGCCCGGCCGGGTGAGGTCGGGGACGGCGGCGCAGTCGCCCGCGGCGAACGCGAAGTCGGTCCCGTGCACGCGCAGGTAGGGATCGACTCTGATCCTGCCCTTCTTGTCCAGGGGCAGGTCGCCCGCGCCGACCAGCGGATTCGGCTTGACGCCCGCCGTCCAGACGAGGGTGTCGGCGTCGAACTCCTCACCGTCGCTCAGCACGATGCGGCAGCCCTCCGCGGACTTCAGCAGCGTGCCCATGCGGATCTCGATGCCCCGCTCGCGCAACTGCAGGGCCGTCCACCTGCCCATGTCCGGGCCCACCTCGGGCAGGATCCGGTCGGTGGCCTCCACGAGCACCCAGCGCATGTCCTCGCGGCTGAGCCCGGCGAAGTACTTGAGGGCGTCGGCCGCCATGTCCTCGAGCTCGGCCAGGGCCTCGACGCCGGCGTAGCCACCGCCGACGAACACGAAGGTGAGGGCCCTGCGGCGGACCTCGGGGTCCGGGGTGGACGCGGCGATGTCGAGGCGGCCGAGCACGTGGTTGCGCAGGGCGATGGCCTCTTCGATGGTCTTGAAGCCGATGCCGTACTCGGCCAGGCCGGGCACCGGCAGCAGCCGTGAGATCGAGCCCGGCGCCATGACGAGATAGTCGTACTCGATGGTGAGGTCGGGCCCCTCGTGCGGGGTGAGTTCCGCCCTACGGTCGGCCAGCCGCACCTGGGTGACCCGCCCGCTGAGGATCTGGCACCTGTTCAGCACCCGCCTGAGCGGAACCACGACGTGCCGCGCCTCGATGTTCCCGGCGGCCGCCTCCGGCAGGAAGGGCTGGTAGGTCATGTAGGAGTCGAGGTCCGCGACGGTCACGAGTGCCTCGCCGCGGCGGAGCCTGCGTTGCAGGCGGAGTGCTGTGTACATGCCGACGTATCCGCCGCCGACGATCAGAATCCGTGGGACAGCCATGGCTGTCCCCTACCCCTACTCGAGGAGGAAACGCATCGTCACCCTGGTCCCCCTGGGACCGGTGGTGACGTGGAGGTCGTTGCTGAGCATGCGCGCGACCCACAGCCCCATGCCGCTGGTGGCGTTCTCGGGAGGCGGGTTGTGGCCCGGCTCGCCCTCGAAACGCCACTCCCTGCCGTCGTCGTGGACGGCGACCACCAGGGCCGGCCCATCCCGCCATATGCCCAGCCGCGCCTTGGTCGACCCGTGGGTGACCGCGTTGGTGGCGACCTCGTTGAGCGCGACGAGGAAGTCGCCGATCGCGTCTTCCCGCATGCCGCGACGCAGCGCCTCGGCGGCGGCGAACTCCCGCACATCGGGCAGATCGGCTAAGGAGAAGGCACGCTCCCTTGCCGCTCCGGTGACGTGCGCGGGAACGCCGTCATCTTTCACCCGGTACACGCCTCCCGCCGGAAATCTGGCTGTCTCAGGATCTATGGGCTGTAGGCAGGACGAAGATACCCCGGGACACCGCCTCGGCACAGGCGGTGCCCCGGGCATCGTCGCATCCTCTCATCCCGCGACGAGCTCCGCCCGGAGCTGGTCGAGGGTCTTGCGGAGGATCCGAGAGACGTGCATCTGCGATATGCCGAACTCCGCCGCGATCTCGGCCTGGGTCATGTTCCCGTAGAACCGCAGCAGGAGGATGTTCTTCTCCCGCTCGGGGAGAAGATCGATGAGAGGCTTCAGCGCCTCGGCGTCCACCAGGGTGTCGAGCGCGTCGTCCTCTTCGGGGATCACGTCGCCCAGGGCGGCGGCGTCGTCGTCGGCGCCGATCGGCGCGTCGAGGGAGAGGGTGCTGTACGCGGCGGAGGCGTCCATGGTGAGGAGCATGTCCTCCTCGGACAGACCCATCTTCTTGGCGAGCTCGGCGACGGTGGGGAACCGGCCCAGTTCCTGGGTCATGTCGGCGACGTGCCGGTTGAGCTCGGCCCGGCGCTCCTGGTAGAGGCGGGGCACCCGGACGGCCCAGGTGCGGTCGCGGAAGTGCCGCTTGACCTCGCCCGTCATGGTGACCATGGCGTAGCCGCGAAAGCTGTGACCCAGGTCGGGGTCGAAGCCGTTGATGGCCTTCATGAGGCCGACGTACGCGGCCTGGAGGAGGTCTTCCATCGGCTCGCCGCGGTTGAGATACCGCCGGGCGATGTCCCTCGCCATCGGGCGGTGCATTTCGACGATCTTCTCACGGAGGCGTTCCCGCCGCTCCTCGGACAGTCCGTCCTCGGCCAGCTCGGCCAGGAGCTCTTCGGCGGTCGGATTGCTGGCGGTCTCTACACGGACCTCGGCAGCCATCTGCGCAGTCCCCTCGTATTTTTCTCGCGAGGGCGCCTACGCGCTGGGGTGACCACGCAGAAGGCACGCCTCGCTACAGTATCGAGACGAGGCCCTCTGCTGGACCTCTGCTTCAGTATATTGCCTCAAAATCAGGAGTATCACCACCCCTTCGGCACCAGTAATGTTGCCGCAGAGGAGGCGCGAGGTGTCTAACAACGGACTGCTGTCCCTGACGTCCAGCATGGCGGGGGACATCGTGGTGATCCATGTGAACGGTGTCCTCGACGCCACGACACGTGAGCAGTTCTCGGAATACCTGGACGCCGCGGCGGACGACCACGGCCCCGACATGATCCTCGACCTGGGCGGCGTCACGTTCATGGACTCCCGGGCCCTGGGGCTGATCGTGCACCACTGGCAGCGCTCGACCACGGCCGGCGGCAACTTCGCGCTGATCTCCGTGCAGTACCCGAACTCCAAGGTGATGTGGGTGACCGGCCTGTCGGAGCGGCTGCCGCTGTTCGACACCCTTGACGAGGCTCTGACCGCGTTCGCCGCCTGAGGCCACCCCACCCGAGCCGACCTGAGCCCACCCGAGCGCACCCGGGGCCGCCCGCGCACACCGGTTCAGGCGGGAGCCGCTCCCCCGTGCTTCTGCTGGTGCTCGGTGACCAGAAGCTTGGCCAGGTCGGCCACCTTCACCTGGTGGTGCTGCGACACCCGCCTGAGTTCCTCGAACGCCTCCTCGGCGGAGCAGCCGCTCTTCGACATGATGATGCCCTTGGCCTGGTCGATCACCGACCGCCCCGCCAGGGCCTCCTGCATCTGCGCGGCACCGGTCAGGACGTCGTCGAACTCCCAGATGTTGGCCAGCGCCACGGTGACCTGCTCGCGCAGCAGCGCCATGAGCGACCCGCCGGGAGCGAACACGCCGGGGCGCACGCCGTACAGGCCGAGGATCATGACGGCGCCTTCCACGGCGATCGGCACGACGAGAACCGAGCGCACCCCCTGCCGTACGGCGGTGGCGGCGTAGCGGGACCAGCGCGACTCGCGCATCACGTCGGGGATCGCCACCGGGCGCCCCGTGGCCAGCGCCTCCCTCGACGGGCCCTCGCGCAGGTCGCGCTCCCGGTCGATCAGCGCGGTGAGCTCGCTGTGGGAGGCGGCCAGCAGCACGCGCTCCTCCATCCACAGCTCCGCGGTGCCGCCGGCGCAGCCGGGGACGCCGCGCGCCACCGCCTCGGTGATTCCGCGCAGGACGCTCTCGGCCGACGTGCCCTCCGTCACACGGCCGAGAGCCGCGAGGTCACGCGCGAGGATGGATGTCGTCTCCATGGTAGAAAGACCATTCCCATTGTTTCCGGGTTAATCCAGGCTGGATCGATTAGACCCGGGGGTTTGGCGTAGCGTCTACGTCGAGAGAGGGGGGCAGCTTGCCCGACACCGCCGAGCTTGAGCGCGCGTTGAGCGGGCTCGCCGACCGCATCGCCACCCTACGGGACGAACCCGATCCGGGTGTGATGCTACGGGAGCTGGACGCCGCCGAGGAACTCCTCCGCAAGGCCCTGAGCGAGCTGGTGCGCAGCCGCAGGCGCAGGGACGGTGGCAGTCAGCGCGAGCAGAAGCTGCTGCGGCAGGTGTTCCGCGCGCTGCCTATCCCCGTGATCATCATGGACACGGGCGGCACGGTGCGCCGTATCAACAACGAGACCACCCGCCTGCTCGGCAGCCCCGCCGGCTACCTCATCGGCCGCGCCTTCCCGCTGCTCGTCGACGTGACCGCCCGCGCCGCCTTCCGGCAGCGCTTCGCCGCCGTCCTCCACGGCGAGGACAACGCCTCGCTCCAGACCCGGCTGACCCACCAGGGCCGCGCCCACACCGTACGGCTGGTGCTGAGCCGCCTGCGCATGCCGGGCGAGCCACAGGAAATGATCGCCGGGGTCGTGCTGCCCACCGAGGTCCAGCTGCCGGAGCCGCCCGTGCAGGCGGGCGCGCCCGACGACGCGGCTCTCCTGGCGGCGGCCCGGCGGCACGAGCTGCTGTCGCGGCTGACCCGGCTGCTGCTGGACGAGGAGAGCCTGCGCGAGCCCGTCGCCCTGCTGCGGGCGGCCCGTCTGCTGGCCACGGAGACGGCCGACTGGGTGATCGCGGACGTCGCCGGCGAGGGCGGCCTGGTCCGGTCGGTCGTCATCGGGCCGAGCGACCAGCCGGTCGGGCGGCTGCAGCGGACGGTCGAGGAGGCCCCGCCCGCGAAGGCTCCGGTGGTGGAGCAGGTGATGACCACGCAGAGCGGCGTCGTCCACGAGATGCTGACCGACGACTCCCTGCTCGGCGGCGGCGTGCTCCAGGCGATGCGCGCGGGCTCGCTGCTCAGCGTGCCGATCCGCGCCGACGACGAGGCGCGCGGCGTGCTCACGCTGGTGCGGCTGCGCGAACGGCCGCCGTTCGGCCTGGCCGACCTGGGTCTCCTGGAGGAGATCGGCCTGCACCTCGGCCTGGCGATGCGGGCCCAGCAGGGGTTCCAGCGCCGGGCGCAGGCCGCCGACACCCTGCAGACCGGCGTGCTCCCCCGCACGCTCCCCGACATCCCCGGCTTCGAGATCGCCGCCGCCTACCATCCCGGCTCCGGCATGCGGGCCATCGGCGGCGAGTTCTACGACGTGTTCCCCGTGAAGAACGGGTGGGGCTTCGTCATCGGCAGCGCGGCGGGGCGCGGCGAGGAGGCGGCGGCCGTCACCGCCATCGTCCGCAACGGCCTGCGCGTGCTGAGCGTGTGGGAGGACGACCCGGGACAGGCCCTGCGCAAGGTCAGCGACGCCCTCGTCGCGCAGAACACGGGCCTGTTCGTGATGGCCGCCGCCGGCTTCGTCCGTGGCCGCAAGGTGCGGCTCGCCTCCGCGGGGCATCATCCCGCGGCGCTGATCCAGCCGGGCGGGGGCGTCCGGTTCTCCGAGGGCGGCGGTGTCCCGCTGGGCTTCGAGGAGGGCTCGGTCCCCGCGACGGAGGAGCTCACGCTGTCGTCCGGGGAGACGCTCGTGCTGTACAGCGACGGCCTGGTGGGCTCGCAGAGCCCCGCCGGGGACAACTACGGCGAGCAGCGGCTCACCGAGGCCCTCGCCCGCTGCGCCGGGCAGCCCCCGGGCGCGGTCGTCAAGGCCATCGAGGAGGACCACCGGGCCTTCTGCGGCAGCCACGTGATCGACGAGATCACCATCCTCACGCTGCGCCGATCCCGCTGACGGGATTTGCCGCCCCCACCTGAACGTGGTGGACTGAGGGGGATGCGGTGCGTGGGGGCGATCGCATGGCAGAGCGAAACGGGCCGATCGGCGACCTCGGGTTGATCCACGAGGCCGGTCTCTACGGCTCCGGCGACGAGTTCCTCGGGATGTCCGTGCCGTTCGTGCGGGACGGGCTCGGCGGCGGCGAACCGGTGCTGGTCACCACGACCGCGGAGAACCTCGATCTCCTCGGCGCCGCGCTCGGCGACGACGCCCGGGAGGTCGACTACGCCGAGAGCGCCTACTTCGGCCGCCGCACCGCGCAACGGGCGGCCGCGTTCCTGCGCTACTGGGAGCGCAACGCGGCGCGCGGGCGGGTGCGCATCCTGGCCGAGCCGGTGTGGACGGGCCGCTCTCCCCGCGACGTCGTGGCCTGGCAGCGGATGGAGTCGGCGCTCAACGTGATCCTCGCCGGCACGGGCGTGTGGATGATCTGCCCGTACGACACCAGGGCGGCCGGTCCCGGCCTCGTCGAGGCCGCGACGCGCACCCATCCCTCCATGAGCGTCGGCGGCCGGGAGCGGCGGACGTCTCCCGCGTACACCGACCCGGCGCGGTTCATCGGCGAGTGCGACCGCGAACCGTTGCCGCAGGCTCCCCCGGGCGCGGCGGCCGCGACGATCGGCCACCTGCACGGCGTGCGGCACTTCGCCGGCAGACAGGCCCGGCTCCACGGCCTGGCGGAGGACAGGGCCGCGATGCTGTGCGTGGCCGTGCACGAGGCGGCCCGCTACCTGGGCCTGCCGCTGACCGTCCGGATGTGGGAGAGCTTCGGGGCACTGGCGTACGACCTGTGGGCCGGCCGGGAGACCGGGTGCGATCCGCTCGCCGGTTTCACGCCCCCGGGGGCGGACGAGCGGCCCGGGGACGGCCTGTGGCTGGCCCGCCAGATCTGCGACCACCTGGACATACGGCAGGAGGAGGGCGGCTGCCGGATCAGGCTGCAGGTGGCCACCTCCCGGCTGCAGGAGAGCGCATGATTTTTCCCGATTAGGCGTTTAGCGCGAATCAGAGTAAGGTAAACATCATCTACATCGATCGTGCCTAGGACGCAGGCACACCCCTTTCAGACGCCTTCTCTGTCTTGAGGTGTGCCATGGATATCGCCATCGTCTCCGCGCACGAGCTGACTCCCGACACTCCCGCCATCGCCCGCGAACTGGGGCGGGGCCACCGGGTCACCGTCTACACACGGTCGCAGGTCAAGGGGGACGGCGTCGAGCACGTGCCCGCCGGGCCCGACGTGGAGCTGTCGGAGAGCGACCTCCTCCCCTACATCTCGGACTTCAGCGACGGCCTGCGGCGCAGGTGGCGGGAGCACCGCCCGGACATCATCCACGCGTACTCCTGGTCCAGCGGCCTGGCCGCCATCGCCGGGTCCGAGGGCCTGGGCGTGCCGGTGACCCAGACCTTCCACAGCCACTACGACGACAGCCGGAGCGCCGCGCCCGTGCGGCGGCTGGAGTGCGCGATCGGGCGCCGCGCCAGGGCGGTCATCGCCGCCTGCGCCGACGAGGAGTCGGAGCTGATCCGGATGGGCGTGCCGCGCCGCAACATCTCGGTCGTCCCGCACGGCGTGGACATCGAGCGGTTCCGCCGCCAGGGTCCCGCCTTCCCGAGGGGCGAGCGGCCCCGTCTCCTGCACGTGGGGCACGTGGGCGCCGACTACGCCGTGCACGCGCTGCGGGCCGTCCCGGACGCCGAGCTCGTGATCGCCGGTGGCGACGACCTGAGCGTCGAGCGGCTGCGCGCCCTCGCCGGGGAGCACGGCGTGGCCGACCGCGTGGAGATGCTCGGCATGGTCCCGCACACCGCGATGCCCAAGCTCATGCGCAGCGCCGACCTGGTGCTGTCGCTGCCGCCGACCGTCGCCACGGGCACGGCGGCACTGGAGGCCATGGCGTGCGGGATCCCGGTCATCGCCTCGGCCGCCGGAGCGCACCTCGACTCGGTGGTGGACGGCGTGACCGGATTCCTGACCCGGCCCGACCGCCCGCTGGAGATCGCCCACCGGATCCGCCGCCTGCTCGGCGACGCCACCCTGCGTACGGCCATCGGCTACGCGGCCGCCGACCGCGCCCGTTCCCGCTATTCGGTCGAGCGAATCAGCATGGAACTGCTTCGCGTATATGAGAAGACCTGCGCGTAAAGGCAAGCGATATTACCGGATTAAGGCCGTTATCTGAGTGAATTCATGTGATTAACTCGGCTCATGTCACTTCATGGGCCTGGTTTAGCGGTGGCGGCGGCGATGCTCATCGCCGCCGCCAGCGCATGTTCGAGCGGGGACTCCACGAAGGTGTTCAACGCCGGGGGCGAGTCCACCACGCAGAGGTCCGCGTCCTCCCCCGGTTCCTCCGGCGTCCTGCCGGGAAACGCGAACGCGGCGGGAGTGAGCGCGACGCAGACCGCCACCGCGGCCGCCGTGGCGGCGGACGAGGGCGCCGCCGGCCAGGAGGGCGACAAGGCAGCGGAGAAGATCGGCGACGTCCCCGCGGCGCCGTCGCCGCGTCCCTCCCCCAGCCCCTCGGTCATCTCCTCCCCCAGCCCGCGGGCGACGCCCGCGCCCACCACGGAGGCCGAGCCCCCGATGCGGCTCGCGCGGCCGGTGCGCACCGCGGATCGGCCGGTCGTGGTGGACGTCATCCAACCGGAGGACGTGCCCCGGGAGGGCCGCGCGCCCGCCCGGGTGATCCCCGGAGGCGCGGACGGGGCCGCCCGGGAGCCCTCCGCGCCGTCGCGTACGCCGTTCCCCCGCTCCTCCGGCGCATCCACGGGCGGCTGGGGCGCTCCGGCCCTGGTGGAGGACTTCGGCGGGGAGGCCCTGCGCCTCGGCGGGGGCGGCCAAGAGGTGGACCTTTCGGCGACGTCGGTCCAGCGGTACGGCCGCTGGGAGATCCGCGTGCGGGCCGAGGAGGGCGCGCTTCCCGTCGCGCTGCTGCGGTCCGCCGGATCGGGCGCTCCAGAATACGATGACGCGCAGTACACCGAGTACGCCGGCTCGCGGTACGACATCCCGGATTCCCCCCAGGCGGAGGACGCGAGAGCGGAGGACGCGGAGATCGGCGTGACGGGGATCGGCGACGCCGGCGGGCGGCGCGCGGAGTTCTCCGTACGGCAGGGCCGGGAGCGGGCCCGGGCCGAGATGGCGGCCGACTTCGCCCAGTGGCACACGATCGCCGTCGACTGGCTGCCCGGCCGGGTGACCTTCTGGCTGGACGGCAGGCAGGTGTGGAACTACACCGGCCCGTACGTCCCCCGGTCCGAGGGGATGGGCCTGGTGCTGCGCAACGGCGCCTCCGGCGGCGGCACGGTGTACGTCGACTGGGTGCGGATCTACCGGGCTCCGGGGCGGTAGCATTCCGGGTGATCTCGGAGGTGCGGCGTGGACGCGGGGCCGGCGTGAGCGGACGGGACGGCACGGCCGGGCGGCCCACGGCGGAACCGACCACGGAACCGACGGCGGAACCGGCCGTGGAGGCGGTCCGGGCGGGCGACGAGGCCGTGTTCGGCGAGTTCGCCGCGCGTCACCGGCACGAGTTGCGGGTGCACTGTTACCGGTTGCTCGGGTCGTTCACCGACGCGGAGGACCTGGTCCAGGAGACGCTCCTGCGGGCCTGGCGCGCGCGGGAGAGCTTCGAGGGGCGCTCGACGTTCCGGGCGTGGCTCTACCGGATCGCCACGAACGCCTGCCTGGACGCGCTGTCCGGCGCCCGCGCCCGCGAGGTGGCGGCGGCGGGCGCTCCGGGACACCCGGGGCGTCCGGCCCCCGCCGACGTCCCCTGGCTCCAGCCCTACCCGGACGAACTGCTCGACCTGGCGGCGCCGGACGAGGGCGGGCCCGACGCGGCCGCCATCGCCCGTGAGACGGTCGAGCTGGCGTTCCTCGCGGCGATCCAGCACCTTCCGCCGCGGCAGCGGGCCGTGCTGATCCTGCGCGACGTGGCCGGCTGGCCGGTGACCGAGACCGCCGAGGCGCTGGAGATGAGCGTCGCCTCGGTCAAGAGCGCCTCGCAGCGCGCCCGCGCGACGCTGCGCGAGCGCCTGCCCAGGCGGCGGGCGGACTGGGCCGCGGCCACCCGGCCCAGCCGCGGCGAGCTCGACCTGCTGGAGCGGTACGTCACCGCCTCCAGGAACGCCGACCTGACAGGGCTGGCGGCGCTGCTGCGCGAGGACGTCCGGCAGGCCATGCCGCCCGCCGCCCTGGTGTTCGACGGGCGGGCGGCCGTGCTCGACATGTGGCGTCCGGTCCTGGAGGGCGAGGAGCGCTGGGGCGAGTGGCACTGTGTCACGCTCGCGGTCAACCGGCTGCCCGCGGTGGCGAACTACGTGCGGCGGCCCGGTGAGAGCTCCTTCACCGCGGTCAACATCGACGTCCTGTGCGCCGAGGACGGCCTCGTCACGGAGATCACCACCTTCGGCCCCGAGCTGCTGCCCCTCTTCGGCCTGCCGCTCTCCATCGAGCCCGCCGTTACCGAACCGTGACGCACGTCCTCCGCGCGGACCGATTCCCTTTTCCCGCCCGCGCCGTCATACGAGCGGTATCGCACGAACGGGAGAAGGAGAACATCATGCCGGACATCACCGGGACGACGCAGCCGGACGAGCAGGTCAGGGCGCTGGACCGGCTGGTCGGCTCATGGCGCGTGACCGGCGGCGCGGAGGGCACGGTCACCTACCGCTGGATGGAGGGGGGCTTCTTCCTCATCCAGGACGTCCGACTGGAGCAGGACGGCCGGCCGATCGCCGGCTTCGAGGTCATCGGCCGTGAGCGGCCCTACGGGGCGGACGCGCCGAGCGAGGACATCAAGTCCCGCTATTACGGCGGCGGGGGCGACACCCTCGACTACGTCTACGAACTCGACGGCGACACGCTGACCATCTGGGGCGGCGCGAAGGGGTCTCCGGCGTACTTCCGGGGCACCTTCGACACCGCCGGCGACGCCATGACGGGCCGCTGGCACTACCCGGGCGGCGGGGGCTACGAGTCGAACATGACCCGGATCCACTAGGTCACACATGGCCGGGGAGGAGGGCCGCCGCCTTCAGCGACAGGTGGAGCAGCAGGCGGTCCTCCCCGTCGGCGAGGTCGAGCCCGGTGAGGTGCCCGGCCTTGCCCAGCCGGTAGTACAGCGTCTGCCGGTGCACGCCCAGCGTCGCCGCCGTCTCCTGGACCTGCCCGGCGTGGTCGAGGTAGGCCTCCACGCTCGCGGCGATCCGGGGCGTGAGCGCGGCGGACTCGGCGGCGAGGTCGGCCAGGTCGCGCGGGGACAGCCGGGCCAGCAGCCGGTAGACGCCGAGCACGCTCCAGTCGGCGACCGGGGCGTGCCGCTCGACGTGCTCGGCCACCCGCAGCGCCAGCAGCGCCTCCCGCCAGCTCTGCCAGGCCTCCCCCGGGTCGTCGCGCGGGCCCCCGATTCCGGCGGCCATGCCGTACAGGCCGTGCAGGAGGCGGGCGACGTGCCCGGCCTGCGCGGCGGGCGCCAGCACCGCGAGGAGCGGCGCGTCAACGGCCGTCTCGGTCACGTCCGGGTCGGCCAGCACGCCGCGCGGCAGCGTGCGCGGCGGTCCGGCGACCTCCGCCGGCGTCCGGACGGCCACCGCCGTCACCGGTCCCTCGACGTCCACCCCGGCGGTGGCGCGGACCGCGGGGTCGGCGGAGAAGAACGGGCGCAGCGGGGCGTGCCGGCCCCGGGCCTGCGTGGCCAGCAGCGCGGCCGCCCGGCCGACCAGCGGCGCGACGGCGGCCAGGCGCTCGTCGGTGAGCGCGCCGGATTCGAGCGCCCACAGATAGCCGTAGGTCACCCCGCCGTGCCGCAGCGGCACGCACACGCGGCCGAGCAGGCCGGGCAGCCCGGGGATCCGCACCGGCCCCGTCGCGGTGGCGATGCCGTACGCCTCGAAGTGGGCGCGCACTTCGTCGGACGCGTGCCGGCGCAGGATCGACTCCTGCCGCACCCGGTCGATGTCCCCGCTCTGCGCGCCGTACGCCAGCAGGTTGAACGAGCGGTCCTCCAACGTCACGGAGGCGTCCAGCAGGCGGGAGATCTCATCGACGATGTCTTGCATGCTGACATTCTTGTGCATTTGTCGAAAAATGCTGTGGCGGATGTCCGTGGAACTTCCGTGACGTGCGGATTTAGCCTGAAGCCATGCTCGGTTCCCTGCTTCTCGCGGGCTCACGCAGCCCGCTCGCCCGCCGGGCCGTGTCGGGGCTCCCGCTCACGCGCAAGGTCGTCGACCGCTTCGTGGCCGGGGAGTCCACCGCGGACGCCGTCACCGCGACGCGCCGCCTGACCGGCTCGGGGCTGTCCGTCACCATCGATCATCTGGGCGAGGAGGTCCGGGACCCCGGTACCGCCGTCGCCGCCGCCAAGGCGTACGTCTCGCTGCTGGAGGAGCTGCGGCCGCTCGGCCTCGGCGAACGGGCCGAGGTGTCGGTCAAGCTGTCGGCCGTCGGCCAGGCCCTCGACCCGGGCATGGCCCTGGAGAACGCGCGGCAGATCTGCGCGGCGGCGCGGGAGTGCGGCGCGACGGTCACCCTGGACATGGAGGACCACACCACCGTCGACGCGACGCTCGGCGTGCTGCGCACGCTGCGGGAGGACTTCCCGGAGACGGGCGTGGCGATCCAGGCGTACCTGTTCCGCAGCGAGGCCGACTGCCGCGACCTCGCCGGGTCGCGGGTGCGGCTGGTCAAGGGCGCCTACCGCGAGCCCGCCTCGGTGGCCTGGCAGAGCAAGGCCGAGGTCGACCGCGCGTACGTGCGGTGCCTGCGCGTGCTGATGAACGGCACGGGCTATCCGATGGTGGCCACGCACGACGACCGGCTGATCGCGATCGCCGAGTCGCTCGCGGTGAGCGCCGGGCGCGGCACCGGCGGCTACGAGTTCCAGATGCTCTACGGCATCCGGGCCGACAGGCAGGCGGCGCTGGCCGCGGCCGGGTCCCGGGTGCGGGTCTACGTCCCCTACGGCGACGACTGGTACGGCTACTTCATGCGCCGCCTGGCCGAGCGCCCGGCCAACGTCGCCTTCTTCCTTCGCGCTTTGAGGGGTAAATGATGGATGCGATCAGCGATGTCCCGGTGCCGGCGAACGAGCCGGTGCACGGGTACGGGCCGGGCAGCGCCGAGCGCGCGGCCCTGGAGACCCGGATCAAGGAGCTGTCCGGGACGACCCTCGACCTGACGATGACGATCGGCGGCGAGCGGCGCATGGCCGGCGGCGCCCCGATCGACGTCGTGCAGCCGCACAACCACGCCGCCGTGCTCGGCCGTACGGCCGACGCCACCACGGCCGACGTCCGGGCGGCGGTCGACGCGGCGCTGGAGGCCGCGCCGCGCTGGCGGGCCCTGCCGTTCGAGGAGCGCGCCGCGGTGTTCCTCCGGGCCGCCGAGCTGCTCAGCGGCCCCTGGCGGGCCACGCTCAACGCGTCCACCATCCTCGGCCAGTCGAAGTCGGCGCAGCAGGCCGAGATCGACGCCGCGTGCGAGCTGATCGACTTCTTCCGGTTCAATGTCGCCTACGCCCGGCGGCTGCTCGCCGAGCAGCCGCAGTCGTCGCCGGGCGTGTGGAACCGCATGGAGTTCCGCCCGCTGGAGGGCTTCGTCCTGGCGATCACGCCGTTCAACTTCACCTCCATCGCGGCCAACCTGCCGGCGTCGGCGGCGCTGATGGGCAACGTCGTGGTGTGGAAGCCGTCGCCGACGCAGCAGTTCTCGGCGCACTTCACCATGCGGCTGCTGGAGGCGGCCGGGCTGCCGCCCGGTGTGATCAACATGGTCACGGGCGACGGCGGCGCGGTCTCCGAGGTCGCGCTCCCCCATCCCGAGCTGGCCGGCATCCACTTCACCGGCTCGACGGCCACGTTCCAGCACCTGTGGCGCACCGTCGGGGAGAACATCGCGGGCTACCGGGGCTACCCGCGGCTCGTCGGCGAGACCGGCGGCAAGGACTTCATCCTGGCGCACCCGTCCGCGGAGGCCGGGGTGCTGTCCACCGCGCTGCTTCGTGGCGCGTTCGAGTACCAGGGCCAGAAGTGCTCGGCGGCCTCCCGTGCGTACGTGCCGCGCTCGCTGTGGACCCGGATGCGCGACGACTTCGTGTCGGCGGCCGAGTCGCTCACGGTGGGCGACGTGTCGGGCGACCTGTCGACGTTCATGGGCGCGGTGATCGACGCGCGGGCCTTCGCCAAGCACAGGGAGGCGATCGACCGGGCGCGTTCGGCGGACTCGATCGAGGTGCTCACCGGCTCCTACGACGACTCGGCCGGCTACTTCGTGCGGCCGACCGTGCTGGAGTGCGCCGACCCCGCCGACGAGGTCTTCGTGAAGGAGTACTTCGGCCCGATCCTCGCCGTCCACGTGTACGACGACGCGGCGTACGACAGCGTGCTGGACCAGATGGAGAGCGTCTCGCCGTACGCGCTGACCGGGTCGGTCATCGCGCAGGACCGGTACGCGATCGACGACGCCACCGAGCGGCTGCGCTTCGCGGCGGGCAACTTCTACGTCAACGACAAGCCCACCGGCGCGGTCGTCGGGCAGCAGCCGTTCGGCGGGGCCCGGGCCTCGGGCACCAACGACAAGGCCGGCTCGATCTTCAACCTGATCCGCTGGGTCAACGCCCGCACGATCAAGGAGACCTTCGTGCCCCCGGTCGTGGGCGGTCCCTACAAGGGCGACGTGCCGCAGGGCGGCTGGCAGCAGCCCGACCTCGGCGAGCTCGGCTACTGACCCGGCCCGCTACCCCCGCCCCGCTCACGGCGGCGGCGGGGGGTAGCGGTGGATCTCGGCCAAATGGCCGGTCGACCCAGCGAACTTCGCATCATCGGTGAGCAACGGCACTCTCAACAGCTCGGCGAGCGCCACATACATGCCGTCGTAAGCGGTGAGGTTGTTCCGGAGTTCCAGCACACGGGGTTGCAGGGGCAGCATCGGATGCCGGACGATCCTCAGTTCACGAAAACGCCCCAGCATGAGCCGCGCCCGAGCTTCTGAAATGCGCACTTCGGGCTTACTGGTGATCACGTGACCCCGGACGACCGAAGCGATCTCGGCATCTATCAACGCCGGGGCGTGCAGCCTGCGCGTCAGCCGCTGGCGGAGCAGTTCATCGCCCTTCACATTCGCCAGCAGGCGGAAGACGATCGAGGCGTCGACTACGAGGCTCATGCACGGCCCTCACGCAATGTCTCGCGCACGAAGTCGGGGTCGTACGGCACCGGCTCGTCTGCGGCGATCCGCGCCATCACCTCATCGATTGTGGGAGTCGCCGCCTCCTCGTTCAGGAGATCGCGTACGTAGGCTGCGAGCGACTTACCTTCTCGTTCCGCCCTCGCCTTGAGCGTGCGCTCTGTCGGATCCGGCACGTCTCGAACCTGAATTATCCCCATGCATTCACCTTAGCATGCACTCTGCATGCATGCCGGTAAAACGGGCTTCAGTCCTCGGCGGGGACGGCCATCTCGCCGAGGAGGGACCAGTCGTCCTGCGGGACCGTGACGTTGACGATCCGCGGGGTCTCGGCGAGGTGGGGCGGCAGCGTCCGCCGCGCCGTCTGGAAATGCTCGGATCCCACGTGCGCCGCCCCGGCCTCGTCGTCGCGGAACGCCTCGACGAGGACGTACTCCGCCGGGTCGTCGAGGCTGCGCGACCAGTCGAACCAGAGGCAGCCCGGCTCGGCGCGGGTGGCCTCGGTGAACTCACGGGTGATCTCCGGCCACCGGTCGGCGTGCTGCGGCAGCACCCGGAACTTCGCGGTGATGAAAATCATCGGGCGTCTCCTCACGTGATCGCGGGCAGGACCACATTCTCCAGGATCGCTCTCGGCGCGGTGTCCTGCCCGGGTCCGTCGTAGTCGCCGGCGGTGACGGCCACGACGAGATCGAGGTCGGGCAGCAGGAACAGCCGCTGGCCGCCGTTGCCGATCGCCGTCGCCCGCGCCCCCGGGCCGACGTACCACATGTACCCGTAGGAGACGCCCTCCCAGGCGGTCACCCGGGGGCGCAGCATCTCCCCGATCCAGCCGGGGACGATCTCCCGGTCCAGCACGGCCTGCCCGACGCGGGCGAGGCCGCGTGGCGTCAGGCGCAGGCCCGAGGCGGCCAGGGCCCTGCCGTCCGAGCCGGCCGACCACTCGAAGGCCCCGGCCCCGAGCGGCTCGAACAGCGTGGTGCGGGCGAACTCCTCGAGGCGCAGGCCCGTGCCCTCCTCGACGATCGCGCCGACGAGAGCCGCGGCTCCCCCGCTGTAGCGCCACCGCTCGCCCGGCTCCTCCACGAAGGGGCGCTCCAGCACGTACCGGCGGCGGTCCGGCGCCATCTCCATCGCGATCTCGCTGTTCGCCGGGCTGGTGTAGGGCGCGCTCTCGTCCCAGTCCAGTCCCATCGTCATCGTGAGCGCGTGCCCGATGGTCAGCCCGGCCCGGCGGGGGTCGGCCGCCAGGTCGGCGTACTCGGGGAAGACCGTCAGGATCGGCTCGCCGGGCTCCGGCACCAGGCCGGCCTCCAGCGCCAGGCCGTACAGCAGCGCGACCAGGCTCTTGGTGACCGAGCGCATGTCGTGTGGCGTGTCCGGCCCGAAGTCCACGTGGCCGAGCGGGGTGTTCAGCACGTGGTCCTCGCCGGCGCCGTACCACTCCAGGACCACGGCGCCGTGCCGGGCCACCACGACGCCGTGCAGTGCCGGTGCCCCGCCCCGCCGTACGAGGGCCTCGATACGGTGGGGCAGGTCCGGCACGAACCCGGCCTTCTCCGGGGAGATCAGCCGCATGGCGTTACTTCCAATCGCTCGGGGATTCGAGCCTCGCATAATTCACCGGCGGTAGACGACGGCCAGAGGGGGTACCGAGCCCGAAAGACGCCTCCGAGCGAGCCGAGGTCGACATGCGCAGGATCCTGGCGGCTCTTTGCATCGCGGGCGCGGCCGTCACCGCCGCCTGCGGCGACTTGAAGTCGGACTACTACACGCAGACGATGCCCCAGAACGACGGGGCGAACGTGAACCTGCCGGGTCTGCTGCTGCGCAACGCCTTCATCCTCGGCTCGCAGCAGCCCGCCCCGCCGGGGACCGACATGCCGATCTACATGATGCTGCTCAACGAGAGCGGCCGCACCGACCGTCTGGTGTCGGTGGACACCGGGGGCCTGTTCCGGGAGGCCCGCCTGCCCGCCGGCGGTCTGGAGATCCCCGGCGGGAGGTACGTCGGCGGGACGGCGCTCCCCCAGGTGCTGCTCGCCGGCCTCACCCGCCCGCTGGGCAGCGGCGGCACGATCCCGATCACGTTCCGGTTCCAGAACGCGGGGTCGGTCCGGGTCGACGTCCCGGTGCTGCCGCCCGGAGCGTGGCGGAGCACCTACTCCCCCTGGCCGGGCGCGTCGCCGAGCCCGTCGCCGGCCGTCTCGCCGGCGACTTCGCCCAGTCCTCCGCCGGTCTCGCCGAGCCCGTCACCCACCGGGGGCTGACGCGTCCCGGACCTCGGGGTTCGCGGCGATGATCTCCTCGGCGACCGCGCGCAGGCGGGGCAGGTACGCGCTCACCTCGCGCGCCCGGCGCGGCAGGTCGTCCGGCGAGCCGATGCCGAGGTCGGCGGCGAGGTCCGCGAATCCGGCGCGGTGGCCCGTCTCCCCCGGCGCGTCCGCGGCGAGGATCTTCAGGCACCGGGCGTACGTCGCGGCGATCCAGAAGACCGCCTCGCGGTGCAGTCCCCGCGCGACGAGGTCGAGGCCGCCGTCGACGGCCACCGGCCGGGCCGCCGGGGTGATGTCGGAGGAGAACGGGAACGGCGTGCGGGCCGCGGCCGCCGCCGCGTCGAACGCCCTCGCCATCGTGGCGAGGTGGGCCTCGACCCGCTCGCGGGGCAGGTGCGCGCAGCCGAGCAGGCCGAGCAGCTCCTCGTAGACGTCCATCCGGCCGTAGCTCGTCAGGAGTTCGCGGACCGCCGGGTAGCGCAGCCGTACGGTGGGGTTGCGCAGCCCGGCGGTGAGGAGCACGTGGGTCGTGATGCCTGCCGGGAACAGCCAGGCCGTGACCTGGTCGTGGAACGGCGCGTGTGCGTCGAGAGCCGCGAGCCCGCCGGTGATGCGGCTCTCGGCGTCCGCGCAGCGCAGGCGGACCCAGCGCCGTTCGGCGAAGCCCGCCGCGACGGCGGCCTGGAGCCGGGCCAGGCGCCCGGTGGGGTCGGCGATCACCGTGTCGGTGCGGAAGGCGCCGGCCAGGTGGCAGGACGCCAGCACGTCGTGCGCCGAGGCGAGCCGGTCCCAGGACATGTACGTGACCTCGACGAGCACGCCGTCCCATGGGATCTTGCCGAGCTTGGGCGGCGCGACGGGATCGGTGACCACGACCGCCACGTCGACGTCCGAGGTGGGCGGCAGCACCGCGCCGGGGTCCGCCCAGGCCGCCGACCCGGTCAGGAAGGCCCCGGCGAAGTTCGGGGCGGCGGCCGCCTCCTGGGCCACCCACCGGGCCGCCGCGGCCCGCGCGTCCCGGACCCGCAGCCCCCGTGTCGTCATCCCAAGTTCCCCTTCCATTGCGGTGACCGGAACCGCCACGCCCGGGCGGATCGCTTCAGGAGACCACGAAATCGGCCGCCCCGCCGGACATCCCGGCGGCCTCTCCGGGCGGACCGGCAGGGTGGCGCCGTGCCGGCGGCGCTCCGTCCGCCGGCGCTCCGTTAGCAGGTGCTCCGTTGGCAGGCGCAGGGAGCGTGACCTCGACCGTGGTGCCCGCCCCCGGCTCGCCGGTGATGAGGCAGATCCCGCCCAGCTCCGCCGTGCGCTCGCGCATGGAGGTCAGGCCGAGACCCGTGCGGCGTTCCGGCGGCAGGCCCACGCCGTCGTCGGCGACCAGCAGGCGCAGCGCCGCGGGTTCGCGGCGCAGCTCCACCCGGACCCGGGTGGCACGCGCGTGGCGCCGGACGTTGGTCAGCGCCTCCTGCGCGATCCGGTAGACGGCCACCTCGACGGCGGCGGGCAGGTCGGCCAGGTCGCCCTCGGCGCGCACCTCAGCGGCCGGGCCTTCGGGATCGTCCCGCCCGGCCAGCGCTCGCAGGGCGGCGGCCAGGCCCAGGTCGTCCAAGGCGGGCGGGCGCAGGCCGTACACGAGCTGCCGGACGTCGTGCGTGACCGTGTCCATGCCGGAGCGCAACTCGCGCAGCAGCCTGTCCGCCGTCTCCGGGGAGCTCTTCAGGCTGGCGCGGGCCATGGTGACGGCCATGGCCATCTCCCCGAGCGTCCGGCCCAGGCCGTCGTGCAGGTCGCGGCGCAGCCGCCGCCGTTCCTCCTCCCGGGCGGTCAGGATGCGCTCCCGGGAGCGCTGCAGGTCGGCCGCCAGGCGCACCGCGTGCGCCACGTCGGCCGCGTACGGGACCAGCGTGGCCAGCACCCGCTCGTCGTGCGCGGCGGGGAAGCGGCGTGGGGCGGGCGGGCCGACCAGCAGCCGCCCCACCCGCTCGCCGTGCCAGACCAGCGGCACCTCGCGCGGGGAGTCGCCGACCTGCCCGCTGACCGTGCTGACCACCCCGGCGCCGAGCCCCGGCTCACCGCCGGTCACCTCCACCGCGACGCCCTGCACCGCCAGGCCTTCCCGGAGCACACCGATCACCGGCTCCAGCGCCTGCGCCGGATCGCCCCGGCGCACCTCCTGGACCAGCCGCTCGGCCAGCACCCGCGGGTCGCCCACCGGGCCGTAGAACAGGCGGTCGACGGCACGTTGCAGCATCCGGCGCAGCGGCTGGAAGAACGCGCCCGTGAGCAGGGCGGCGGCGAGCCCGGCGACCTGGTCGTAGCCGGACACGACCAGGCTCGACAGCGCGGCCACACCGAAGTAGACCCCGCCGACCACGGCCAGCAGCCCCGCGGCGACGAAGGTCCGGCTGACGACGGTGTCGATGCCGTACAACCGGTAGCGGGTCACCGAGAACACGATCGCGACGGGGACGAGCGCCGCCCAGACGATCGACAGCCAGACCAGCTCGGGCGCGGCCACGCCCACGAGCGAGAACACGACGTATCCGGCGAACGCGAACAGCGGCCAGCCGATCTGCCGCCTGCCCGCCGGGTCCGCCCGGCGGAAGCGCGACAGCAGTGACAGCGCCGCCAGAGCCAGCGACACGGTGATCGCCGTCCAGGCCAGCGTCCCGATCGCCGGCATGTACGGCGCCAGGGCCGGGATCTGCAGCGGATTGTGGACGACCGCGGGGAGCGGATAGCCCTCGAGGGGCGGATCCGGCCGCACGAACTGGCGCGCCGTCTCGGTCCCGACGGACGCCACACCGAGCAGCACCACCGCCCGCCAGCGCCGCGAGGGCAGCCTGCCGTCCGGGGAGTACAGCGGCAGCAGCGTCTCCAGTGTGATCCCGCCCACCGCCCAGCCGACCTGCGCCGGAAACCTCAGGAACTCCGCGAGCGCGAGGTCCCCGCGCGCCATCGACGCCAGCATCGCCATCTGGCAGAAGTCGTGGACGGCGGCGGCGAGCCCGCCCGCGCACATCAGCCACGCCAGCGTGAGCCGGGGCCGGTACGCGATGAGGAACGCGCCGACCGCCGGGAAGGTCACCCCCGCCGGCATCAGCGGCGAGACCGTCCCCGGCACCCGCCACTCCGCCGGGAGCCCCGCGAGGATCAGCAGCGCCGCGGCCACGAGCACCGCGGACACCGCACCCATGACGACAGCGCCCGCGCGGGCTGCCCACGCCATCCCGCCCCCGCTTTCCGGCTCCCCGTTCCTGCCTGACCCCAGGGTGCCCGCGAAGTGGCGTAAAAGCCGCCGTTCCCCCGCGATTGTGGCAGGGCCGTTACCGATCGAGGAGGGCGCGCGCCGGTGGCGGAGTCGCGGGACACCGCCGGGCGGCCTGCGGGCCGCCCGGCGGTTGGGGCACGGAGACGATCAGCTGTCGAGCAGGTCGCGGACGCCGGACATCGCCTGGATGTTGCTCAGGATCGACAGGTGGTCGACACAGGCGAGGGTGTGGTTGTCCGCCCCGGACAGCCGGGTGCTGGTATAGGGGATGATGATGCCGTCGCAGGGCGACACCCAGGTGCCGTACTTCGCCGACCCAGGCGTCTCGTCGCCGCTGAGCGAGGTGATGTACGCCGAGCCGGGCAGCATCTCGATGCACGAGACGTAGATGGTGCAGGCACCGGCGTAGGTCGTGCCGTGGTTGGCCCCGGCCAGTGAGGCGACGTGGCCGACGTTGGCGGCTCCGCCGAGCTTCTGCAGGTACCACCGCGTCACCAGGCCGCCCATCGAGTGGTTGACGATGTCCACCTTGGACGCGCCCGTGCTGGCCTTGATCTGGTTGACGAAGGCGGCCAGGCCCTGGGCGCTGACCACGTTCGACCCGGCCCAGTTGTAGTTGTAGCCGAACAGTCTGCTGCCGGACCACCCGTTGGCCACCAGGTACGCCTGCAGGGCGGCGAAGTTGGTGCTGTTTCCCGTGTAGCCGTGGACGAAGACGACGGGGTCGTGGGTGGCGGCCTGGGCGGGGGCAGTGGGGGCGAGGAAGCCGAGCAGGGCCAGGAGGCCGAGGAGGGGGCCGACGATCCGACGCATGAGATCTCCTTGCCGTGGGGGATGACAAGGAGTCTCGCGATCGGTTCGGCTCACGGCATCGGGGAAATCACCAGTCGCCGTCCCCCGTCCCGCCGGCGCGGGCGGGTCAGCCGGGGATCTTCAGCACGACGAGGGCGATGTCGTCGCGGGTCAGCCCGGACTGGAAGGCGACGGCGTCAGCCACGATCGCGTCCGCGATCCCGTCCGCCTCCATGGCGCGGGTGTCGCCCAGCAGTCGGCGCAGTCGCTCCTCGCCGTACAGTTCCCCGTCCCTGCGGGCCTCGACGACACCGTCGGTGTGGAAGAGGACCGCGTCGCCGGGCACGAGATCGACGTCCACGTCGGTCAGCCTGACGCTGGGCAGCAGGCCGAGGACGTTGCCCGGCCGTCCGATTTCGCCGACCGCCTCCCCCCGGGCCCGCAGCGGAGGCGGGTGACCGGCCAGGGAGAGCGTGAGACGGAAGTGCCGGCCGGCGGGTGCGAGCTGGCCGTACACGGCCGTCACGAACCGGCCCGCCCGCTCGCGCAGCAGGGTCCGGTTGAGCGCGGACAGGACCGCCGAGGGGCTGGGCTCCCGGATCGGCGCGGCCCGCAGTGTGTAGCGGGCCAGGCTGGTGACGACGGCGGCCTCCACCCCCTTGCCGCACACGTCGCCGAGGGCGAGGGCCCAGCCGCCGGCGGTCTCGTACATGTCGTAGAAGTCACCGCCCACCAGGTCGCCGTTTCCGGCCGGCCGGAACGCCCCGGCGACCTGGAGTCCTGGGATCTCCGGCAGAGCCGGCGGGATGAAGCTGCGCTGCAGGGTGCGGGCCAGCTCGCGCGCCTCAGCCTCCGACCGCTCGGCACGCTGGCGGGCGCGCAGCAGCTCGCGCTCGTACTCCCGCCGGTCGGTCGCGGCGAAGACGCAGAAGCGGATGACCCTCGGGTCGCCCCGCATGACCGCGTTGAGCAGCACCGGCAGCCGGGTGCCGTCGGCCCGGCGCACGTCGACCGCGATCTCGCGGACGACCGACTGCAGCGCGAGCAGCGGGGCGAAGTGGGTCTCGTAGAAGATGCGGTCGCCGACGGCCAGCAGGTTCTGGATCCGCATGCCGCCGGTGAGCTCGCCGGGGTCGTACCCGGTGAGCTCGATCAGCGTCCGGTTGACCCGGATGATCGTCCCGTCGGGCAGCGTGGACAGGTGGCCGCAGGGCGCGTGCTCGTAGAGATCCTCGACGTCCTCCTCGGCGAGGCTCACCTACAGGAACTTCTTGATCGCGGAGATGGTCTCCTCGGGCGCGCTCAGGTTGGGACAGTGCCCGGTCGCCCGCATCAGCACCAGCTCGCTGCCGGGGACGTTCTCGTGGACGTACTTGCCCACCTCCACGGGGGCGATCACGTCATCGGAGCACTGCAGGATCAGGCTGCGCACCGGCACCCGGGACAGGTCGGCCCGGTTGTCCGACATGAACGTGACGGTGGCGAACCGCCTGGCGATGTCCGGGTCGGTACGGCAGAAGCTGTTGGTCAGCGCAGGACGATCCTGTACTCGTCCTCGAAGGCGGGAGCGACCAGGCGCCACATGTTCTGGTCGCACCCGAAGCCGTGGGCGAAGACCATCGGGCGGCCGTCAGGCCGGCCGATGATGCGCACGTTGTTGCGCACCATCACGCTCATGACGCGCAAGCGTACAAACCAATCCACTATGGGTGTAATTCGGGGCGAAAATCCGGATGGCCGTGTACGCCGTGCCGTCGGGGGTAGGCGGCGGGAGTCCCCACTCCCCGCCCCTTCGCACGGCCGTCCCCCGGCCGCGCGTACGACACACGAAAGAAAGGAGAAGGCATGACGACCGCTCGCGACATCATGACCCCCCGAGCCGAGTGTGTGAACGCGGAGGAGACCGTCCTCGACGCCGCGGAGAAGATGGCGCGCCTCGGCGTGGGCTCGCTGCCGATCTGCGGCACCGACGACCGGCTCAAGGGTGTGCTGACCGACCGCGACATCGTCGTGAAGGTACTGGCCCAGGGCAAGGACCCCAAGTCGTGCCAGGCCGGCGAGCTCGCCCAGGGCGAGGCCGTGACGATCGGCGCGGACGACGACGCGGCCGAGATCCTGACCACGATGGCCACGCACAAGATCCGGCGTCTGCCGGTCATCGACGGTCACAAGCTGGTGGGGATCGTCGCGCTGGCCGACGTCGCCCGCGCCCTGCCCGACCGCCCGGTGGGCGACCTCGTGGACGCCATCAGCACCGACTGACGGACGTCCGCCGCCGCACGCCTTTCCGAGCCCCGGCCCTCCCGGCCGGGGCTCCGTGCGTGTCGGGCCCTACCGCGGCCGGTGCCGGCGCCCCCTCATCCCGCGTCGCCGTGTCCGGCCACCTGGCCGAAGGCCCTGCTGCGGGCCAGCTCCGAGAGCTGCACCGTGTCGACGCCGTCGCAGACCAGCTCCGTCGAGGCGATCACGGCACGCAGCGCGGCGGAGTCGTCCCCCGGCACGGCCACGGTCGCGGTCTGCATATACGTCCAGTCACGCAGCGCCTGCAGCGACGCGGCGGGCAGCCGCGTCGAGTACTCGATCACCAGGGCGTCGTCCTTGACGAGCAGGTGGTCGAGGCTCGCCCTGGTGGGGATGTCCTGGTCGGACGGGCTGTAGAAGGACTGGGCCGGGTGCGCCCAGGAGGTCGTCTCGCCGGGGGCCGTGCGCGGCCGCATGTCGCACGTGACCGGCGACGCCGCCGTGTCGTTCGTCGTGCCGTTCGCCGTGCCGTTCACCCCGGAGGACGCGGCGGAGCCGGCCCCGCCGCACCCGGCGCAGAACGCGAGCGCTGCCACGGCGAGTGCGACCCGGGTGAGGGCCTGGCCCATCCGTCCACTCCTTGTCTCGTCGGGGGGCTCCGGCGGCCCGGGCGCGGTGCGCGCCCGAGCCGCCGGAGCGGGGGTCAGCGCCCGCTGACCTTGAGAGACGCCGAACGGGAGACGATCTCGCCGGTCGGGTCGGTCACGCGGACCCGGTACTCGGAGCCGGACAGGTCAGGGGTCGCCGTGACGGCGATCGCGAAGGACGTCTCGCCCGCCATGTCGGCCCACTCCGAGGAGCCCGGCGACTTCACCTGCCACTGGTAGGCGACGTTCCTGCCCTCGGCGGGCGCGGAGAAGACCGCGTCCTCACCGTTGCCCACGGCCGTCGTCTTGGGCTGGGACACGAACCCCAGGTGGACACTCTTGTCGTCGAGCGTCTTCATCCACTCGACGAGCTCGTGGGCCCGATCCCGGAGCGTGCTCTGGGCACGTCCGCCCAGGTGGCCGGAGTCGGCCGTCTGACGGAACGCCTTCGCCTGCGCGAGCGCGCCGGCGTAGTCCTTCACCAGGTAGGCGTCGTACGACGCGGTGAGCGCCTGGCTGAGCCGGGCGGCCAGGTCGGCGCCGACGGACCCGTCCGCCGCGCCGGCGGCGACGAGCTTGCTCAGTTCCTCGTGGCTGACGCAGTTCGCCTCGGTCTGACCGGCGGCCCACTTGACGCCCTCGAGGATGTTCTTCTGGAACAACGGGTCGAGCGTGTTCGCCCAGTTGTGCAGCAGCGCCTGGGTGAACGCGCGCCCGCCGTCGTAGTTCTGGCACCACGAGATCGGGTGGTCGGCGCCCTCGACGCGGCCCGCGGTGGCGCCGATGCTGCCCACGTACGTGGCCTCGTTCAGCGTCTGCAGGACGTGCGTCTTCTGGCGCGGCAGGCCGATCCAGTTGTAGAGCTCGTCCACGATCTTCAGCTTCTCGGGGAACTGGCGCGTGGCCGGGTTGGTGCCGTCCTCGGTCACCAGCTCGCCGATGTTGCAGGCTCCGCAGGTGTTCTGAAGGCCGCTGCCGTTGGAGCCGTGGTTGTCGAACTCGCCGCCGGCCAGGCCCTTGTACCAGTCCCACCGGTGCATGGAGTCGGTGGCGCCGTGCAGGGCGACGAATCCGCCGCCGTTGTTGATGTACTGCTTGAGGACGGCCTGTTCGTCCACCTTGACGTTGGGGTCGGCCTCGGTGGGCCGGGCCGTGGAGAACGTGTCGTTGCCGACGCTCGAGACGCCGATGATCACGTCGTACTGCGACAGGCGCTCGATGCTCTCGAAGGGGTTCGGCACCGAGACGTCGGGGCTGAGGTAGTCGTACACGTCGACGTCGAAGTTGTTGGCCCGGCCCATGTCCTGGAGCACGGCCATGGTGAGCGGGATGTGCTCGTGCCGGAAGGCGCCCGGCTTGTTGCCGAAGGCGAGCACCCTGAACTTCGGCTTCTCGTTGCGCACGGACTCGCCCGGGAGCCGGAACGGCGCACGCTCCATGCCGCGCGCCGCGCTCACGGTGACGCCGGTGGCCACGTCGGGGTGCTGGACCCCCCGGAGCTCCTCGACCAGGTAGGCGGCGTCCTTCACGAGGGAGTCGCGCATGTGGCCCTGGGGCACGACCTGGCCGGCCAGGGCGCCGAAGCGCGTCAGCGCGGCCACGGCGGCGTCGCCACCGGCGTCGGCCTGGGTGAGCAGCGCCAGGAGACGGTCGCCGTTGGAGGCCGAGACCTTGCCGGCGGCGACGTAGCGCTGCACGAGGGCGCGGACGTCCGCGACCGAGGTGGTGATCTGGAAGGTCAGGGTGTACGTGGCCCCGTTGCCGGCGGCGTCGCCGAGCGTGACCGCCCACGTGTGCGCGCCGACGGACAGGGTGGCCGGGTCGAGCGGCAGCGGGTAGGTCCACTTGCCGTCGATCCACATGTCCCGCACCGCGGCGCCGCCCGATCCGGGGGTGGGGTCGGTCCGCGTCGGCGTGATGGAGGAGGCCGCCGCGCTGTGCGGCACCTTGCCGTTCGCGACGCCCGGCCAGGCGGCGACCGGCGGCTTGGTGTCGATCCGCACGCTGATCGTCCTGGCGGCCGAGACGTTGCCGGCCGCGTCGACCGCGACGTAGCGGACCGTGCTGTTGCGGTCGCCCGTGACGACGTAGGTGGCCGTGCCGCGGGTGCCGTTCCGCACGGCCGGCACCTCGACGGCGGCCTCCGTTCCCACTGTCACGCGGAACGAGGCGACGGCGTCGTCGTCCGTGGCGGACAGGTTCAGCGTCACATCGCCGTTGGTGAACCAGCCGTTGGTCCCGGTCGTGGTCGACGGGGTGTACGCGGTGTTCGTCGCACCGTTGTAGTTCGGCTCGGCGACCGGCGACAGCGTGGCCGCGTCGAGAACGGGCGCGGCTCCGGTCTCGGCCGCGGCGGCCGGGCCCTGCGAGCCGAGCACCATGGCCGGCACCGCGAGCACGGCGGCAGCCAGAGCCGATCGCGACCGCAGCCCGGGACGTGTGCGAGAGGATCGCATGTCACTCCTCTTGTCGGGACGAAAAACACATCGCGCCTCGGACGCCGACCCCACGAGCGCCGACCCGGGTGAGGCGATGATCTACGGATTAACGCGATGACTTCCGGAAGTGTGAGCCGCATCTCGGAACTTTGTCAATGACCTGACGAACTTTCGTCTGTAACATAAAAAGTTACTGACAGAAGTGAGATAGCTGTTCCTATTTCTGTCAGCACTTCTCCCGTACGCAGCAGAAGTCATCCCCCGATCGAGGAGGGAGGCGGGCGCGCGCCCCGACGGCTGTGGGAGGCGCCCTGTTTGGGCACGGTCGTGAGGGTATGGCGGCCTTGCGGCGCCCTGCCCGGCCGCAGCCGGGGGCCGCGCCGCGACGACCGGGCCCGCGGCACACGTGCTCGATCCTGGGCCAGGACCCCAGACGCCGGGAGGGGTGGCGATGACCGACGACACCACCGCGGGCAAACCGGAGCGCTACGCGTTCGACTTCGACCCTCGATTCGCCCCGCTTCTGTCCGTCCTGGGCATCCGCCCGGACACCGCCGGCGTCCTGGTCGGCCCGGGCACCCTGCGGGTCCGGTTCGGGCCGTGGGTGACCGAGACCCCGCTGGCCAACGTCTCCGGCGTCGAGACGACCGGCCCCTACTCCCCGTTCCGGGCGATCGGCGTCCACGTGTCGCTCGCCGACCGGGGCCTGACGTTCGCCACCAACGCCCGCAGAGGACTGTGCGTGCGGTTCCACGAGCCGATCCGGGGCGGCGAGCCGTTCGGGCTGCTGCGCCACCCTGGCCTGACCATGACGGTCGCCGATCCCGCGGGACTCGCCGAGAAGCTCTCCCGGCGCCTGTAACAGCCTCCTGGAGGGAGAACCTTGATCCGCCAACTCGTACGCGGCGCGGCCGCCGGCGCGCTGTCCACCGTCACGATGAGCACGGTGATGCTCGCCGGGCAGAAGACCGGCCTGATGCCGGGCCAGCCGCCCAAGCACATCGTGCGGGCGGCCCTGCCCGGCCACCGGCACCGGCCGAAACCCGGGGAGAACGTCCTCGGCGCCGCCGCGCACCTGGGTTTCGGTGCCGCCTGCGGCGCGGCGTTCGCGGTGTTCACCCGCGGGCGCGGGGCCGGCGTCCCCCTCGGCGTGGGCTACGCGCTGCTGATCTGGCTCGGCGCCTACGAGGGCTGGGTGCCGGCCCTGAACATCCTGCCGCCCGCCTCGCGTGACCCCGCGCGCGGCCGCCCGGTCGTCATGGCCGCGGCGCACGTGGTGTACGGCACCACGCTGGCGCTCGCGGTCCGCGCCATGCGCGGGACGGGCGGGCGAAACGACGCGAAGGAGGAGAGATGACGACGACGGAACGGCCCCTGGCGCTCGTGACGGGCGCCTCCAGCGGCATCGGATACGCCATGGCCGCCATGTCCACCCGCGGGACGGGGAAGATCCTGTTCACGTCGTCGGTCGCCGCGCTCACGCCCGGGCCGTTCGAGGCCGTGTACGCCGCCAGCAAGGCGTTCCTCCACTCGTTCGCCGAGGCCCTGCGCAATGAGCTGAAGGACTCGGGGGTCACCGTCACCTCGCTTCTGCCGAGACCGACGGACACCGAGTTCTTCGAGCGGGCCGGCAAGGAGGACACGCGGGTGGGCTCGGGCAAGAAGGACGACCCGGCCGAGGTCGCCCGGCAGGGCTTCGACGCGCTGATGAAGGGCGACGACAAGGTCGTCGCCGGGTCCTTCGTGAACAAGGTCCAGGGCGTGGCGGGCCGGATCACCCCGGACACGGCCAAGGCCGCCATGCACCGCCGCATGGCCGAACCCGGCAAGGGCGGCACCTCCCCGGCCGGGGACGAGTAGGCCCGCCGGAGCGAGAATCGGTGAGGGGCGGGAACCCACCCGCCCCTCGGCGTCGCAGGAAGGCGACGGCGGGGATGACCCGTCCGCCGATCGCCCGCAGCGGGTCCAGCCGGTGCACGTCCTCGACCTGGGCGAGCGCCTCGCCGAAACCGGGCTCCGCGAGCCGGATCCTCCGTCCCGGGTCCGCCCGCCTGCCCCCGCGTGGCCGTGTGCGGCCGTGTGCGGCCGTGTGCGGACAAGCGGACCGGCCGGCGGGGGTCAGCCGGCGACGTCCTTGAAGGCGACGACCCTGCCGACGCGCAACCGCACCAGGAACTCCCCCGCGACGCCGTTGCGCCTGCCGTACTCCTCGGCCCGGTCCTCCCCCATGTAGCGGCCGCCGAGCACCGTCGCCCAGTGGCGCACCTCGTCGAGGTCGTCCGACAGCGTCGCCTCCCCCTCGATCATCACGTACGAGTACGGCGGCCGCTGGTCGTCCACGCACAGGGTCGCGCGTGGTTCACGCCGCAGTTCGCGGGCCTTCACGCTGCTCTCGTGCGTGGTGAAGACCACGTCGTCCCCGTCGAGGGCGAACCAGATCGGGGTCACGTGTGGCCGGCCGTCCGCCCTGGTTATGGCGAGTTTGCCGGTCCTGGTGCCGCTCGTCGCGAACTCCCGCCACTCCGCCTCGGTCATCCTTTCCATGCCCTCGAACCTAGTGCCCCTCCCCCGGCTCTCCGCCTCGCCGGCCGCTTCTTACGCCCTACGCACCATGGCAGTCGCTTTTCCGTAGATGTACGGATATCGCTACGGATGTTCGCGTCCCGACCATGGTTCTAACGTCGCGCACGAGCCGGTTTCCCCGGCGGGTCGGCGAAGCGAGGAGCCCCGTGACGTAGAACCCCTCTCTTTCTCCCAGCCTTTTATTCCGCCATGGGAGAGACGTGCCCGCTCGTGCCCCGCACAGCGGACATCCCCCTCCATTTCTCTCATCACCCCCCACTTCCCACGGTGTCCGCCGCCCGGGCTCGTCTCCCGGCCGCGCGACCGCCGGTGCCCGCCCACAAGGCGGGACGCCGCGTGGGAGGCAGAGAAAGGAAGACGCCCATGAGGCGCACAGCACTGCTCGCGGCGACCGCCGCGCTGGCCGTGACCGGCGTCGTGGCACCCCCCACAGCCGCCGCCGCGAAGCCCCCGCCCGGCAGCGAGGTCGCGGTGAGGTCCCTCGCCGACGATCCGGCACAGCGGGCCGCGGCCGCGGCCGACCAGGCCGTCGCGAGCGGCCTGGACGACCTGCGCATGTCCCCCAACGAGACCTACCGGCGCACCGCCGTGACGGCGGGTGCCGGCATGTACTACGTCACCTACGAGCGCGCGTACAAGGGCCTGCCCATCGTGGGCGGCGACGCGGTCGTGGTCACCGACGCCAATGGGCGGGTGCGCGACTCCGAGGCGGCCTCCGGCGCCCTCCCCCTGGGCGTGCCGACCTCGCCGGCGGTCACCGCCGAGACCGCCACCGCGACGGCGAAGACCGTGCTGTCCCGCGTCGACGACAGCGCCGCCCCGCGCCTGGTGGTCCTGGCGTGGGGCGCCCAGCCCCGCCTGGCGTGGGAGGCGGTGGTCTCCGGCATCGCCGACGGCAAGCCGAGCATCCAGCACGTCTTCGTCGACGCGACGACCGGTGAGATCGCCGACTCCTACGACCAGGTGAGGGCCGGCACCGGCAACGGCTACTACTACGGCACGGTCACCATCAACACCAGCGGCTCCGGCACGTCGTACTCGATGACCGACTCCACCCGCAGCGGCATCCGGTGCGGCGGGCAGAACGGCTCGGCCTACACCGGCACCGACGACTCCTGGGGCAACGGCGGCGGGACCAACCTGGAGACGGCCTGCGTGGACGCGCTCTACGCCGTGCAGCGCGAGTGGGACATGCTGCGCGACTGGCTCGGCCGCAACGGCATCAACGGCAACGGCGGCGGCTTCCCCGCCCGGGTTGGCCTGAACCAGGTCAACGCGTACTGGAACGGCAGCTACACCAACTTCGGCCACTCCCAGGACAACGCCCGCCAGGCCACGCCGATCGACGTCGTGGCGCACGAGTTCGGCCACGCCATCTTCCAGACGACCCCGGGGAACGCCGGCTCGGGCAACGAGAACGGCGGCCTGAACGAGGCCACCGGCGACATCTTCGGCGCGCTCACCGAGGCGTACGCCAACAACCCGAACGACCCGCCGGACTACCAGGTGGGCGAGGAGGTCAACCTCGTCGGTGACGGGCCGATCCGCTACATGTACAACCCGTCCCTCGCCGGCGACCCCAACTGCTACTCGAGCTCGATTCCGAGCACCGAGGTGCACTCCGCGGCCGGTCCGCTGAACCACTGGTTCTACCTGCTCGCCGAGGGCTCGTCGCCGGGCGGCGGCAAGCCGAACAGCCCGATCTGCTCCGGCGGCCCCTCCTCGGTGACCGGCATCGGCATCCAGAAGGCCGGCAAGATCTACATGGGCGCGCTGATGCGCAAGACCTCGACCTGGAAGTACGTCAACGTCAGGACCGCGTCGCTGGCGGCGGCGGTCGAGCTGTACGGCGCGAGCAGCGCCGAGTGCGCGGCCACCAAGGCGGCGTGGAGCGCGGCCGGCGTGCCGGCGCAGTCGGGCGAGGCGAGCTGCAGCTCATCGAGCAGCGACTTCTCGCTGTCGCTCAGTCCCACCGCGGGCACGGTGACGCCGGGCGGTTCCGCCACCACCACCGTCGCGACGGCCACGACCTCGGGCAGCGCGCAGACGGTGAGCCTCAGCGCCTCCGGGCTTCCCTCCGGCGCCACCGCGAGCTTCAGCCCGTCGTCGGTGAGCTCGGGCGGCTCCTCCACCCTGACCATCGCCACCAGCGCGTCGACACCCGCGGGCACCTACACCGTCACCGTCACCGGCAGCGGATCGTCGGGCGCCCACACCGCGGCGTACACGCTGACCGTGTCGGGCACCTCCGGCACGCGCACGTTCACCAACGGCACCGACTACACGATCAACGACCTGAGCACGATCAACAGCCCGATCACCTCGACCGCCACGGGCACGGCGATCTCCCCGGTGCAGCTGAGCATCACGATCTCGCACACCTGCGCCGGTGACCTGCGGATCAGGCTCCAGGGCCCGAACGGCACCTACTACACGGTCAAGTCCAGCGGCGGGAGCTGCGCCTCCTTCGGCACCCGCACCTACTCCGTCCCGGTCACCCAGACGGCGGCGGGCACCTGGACCCTGGAGGTCCGTGACCAGTACACCTACGACACCGGCTACCTCGACTCCTGGAGCATCACGCTCTGAGTGACGGCGGCGCGGCCCCCGGGACCACGCGGTCCCGGGGGTTTCCGCGTCCAGGGCAGGTCAGGAGGGCGGCGCGATCTGGGTCCGCGACCGTACGCCGAGCTTGCGCAGCACGGTGGCGACGTGGGTCTCGACCGTGCGCGTGGACAGGAAGAGCACGTCGGCGATCTCGCGGTTGGTCCGGCCGAGCGCGACGAGCCGGGCCACCTCCCGCTCCCGCTGCGACAGCGCGCCGGCGCCCCGCCGCCCGCCGCGCGGCAGCGGGACGTCCACCCCGATGTCGCGCAGGGCCCGCCGGCACCGGGCGGCGTCGTGGGTGGCGCCGAGCCGGCCGTACCACTGGGCGGCCTCCCGGAAACCCGCCGCCGCGGCTACGTCCCCCCGCGCGAGCCCGGCCCGCGCCTCGCCCTCGGCCGCCCGCGCCGCCGCGTACGGCTGGGGCAGCGCGGCGTACGCCTCGCGGGCCCGGGCGAAGCAGGCGGCGGCGTCGGCGTGCCGCAGTTCGGCGGCGGCGAGCACGCCCCGGGCGGCGTCGAGCGCGGCGTGCGCCGCGGGCGCCACCCGGTCCGCGATCCCGGCGGCGTACTCGTCCACCAGATCGGCCGCCATCCCCGTCCGCCCGGCCCGGGCGAACGCGGCGACGGCGGACGGGACCAGGCTCGCCCCCCACACCCACACGCCCTTGCGGCGCAGCCGGGCGACCGCCCGCCCGGCCTCCGCGGCCGCCTCGTCCGCCGTCCCGCGGGCGAGATGCAGGTCGACGAGCCCCCCGGCGGCTGCCGTCACGACCGGGACGTTGCGGGCGTCCGGGGCGTCCAGCCCGGCGCGGTGGAGCTGCCTGACCGCCTCCTCCCATTCGCCCCTCGCCAGGGCCAGCAATCCGAGCACCAGCCAGAGGTCCACCGCGATCAGCGGCGTCTCCGTCGCCGACTCCCCCAGGGACGCCGCCCGGTCACGGAGCCCGTCCCACCGTCCGGTGAGCCACTCCCTGCGGATCACGGAGGCGTCGAGGAGGAAGGCGGGATACTGCGCGCCGGTCTCCAGGGCGAGCCGCCGGCCTTCCCGGGCGAACCGCTCGGCCGCCGCGTAGAGCCCCACGGTGGTCGCCGAGTCGTGGAGGTTGCAGTACGCCCGGGCGACCTCCCGCCGGACGGCCGAACGCGGATCGGCGGCCGGAAGCCGGGCGGCGACGTCGAACGCGCCGGGAGAACCGGTCGTCATCTCGAAGGAGGCCCGGTTGGCCAGGACCGCGGCCGACAGCTCCGGGTTGTCGGCGGTGGCGACGAGCGCCTCGGCGCGGGCCATCCACTCCGCGTGCTCCGCCAGCGACTCGGTGCCCCATTCCGGCATCGCGATGCTGGCCCAGCCGCGGGCGGCCAGCGTCGGCCGGTCACTCAGCTCGGCCAGGGCGGCCAGGATCTCCGGACGCCCCGCGGCGGCGTCGCCCGCCTGGTTGGACAGGACGACGCCAAGGTTGAGCCGCACCTCGCCGCGCACGTCCCGGGAGAGGAAGTCGCCCCGCAGCACCTGGCGCAGCAGCCGCACCACCCGCTGGTGCGACAGGCCCGTCGCCGCCAGGCGGCTCAGCATCAGCACCAGCGGGCCGCGCCCGGTGGCCGGGAGATCGGGATCGTCGAGCATGCCCTCGATCACCTCGACGGCCAGGGCGGTGTCGCCCAGCGCGGCGGCCTGCTTGGCGGCGGCGGTCCCGTGGCGCACCCAGGCGCCGGTGTCCCCGGCCCGCCGGGCGTGGAAGGCCAGCTGCACGAGCGGCGGCGCGTCCGTGGCGGCGAGCGCGGCCATGGCCCTGACGTGCGCCGACCGGCGTTCCGGACCAGGGACGGCGTCGTAGACGGCCTGCTGGGCCAGCGCGTGGCGGAAGCCGTACCGGCCGCCGGGGTGCTCGTGCAGGACCCCGGCGCGCAGCGCCTCGGCCAAGCCGGCGGAGCCCGGCCCAAGGGTGCCCAGCCCGGCGGAGCCCGGCCCGAGGGTGCCCAGGCCGGCGGAGCCCGGCCCAAGAGTGCTCAGCCCGGCGGAGTTTCCGGCGACCGCGGTGATCATCTCCTCGTCCGCGGGCAGCCGTAGCACCGCCGCCGCCCGGACCGCGCTCGCCGCCGCCGGGGACAGCCCCGCCATCCGCTCGGCCATCGCCTCGCGCAGCAGCAGCGGGACGCCGGCGCGGTCGACGGCACGGTCGAGCGAGTCAGGATCGCCGGCGCCGGGCAGACCGGCGGGCAGCGATCGGACCAGCTCCTCCACCACGAACGGGATGCCCGCCGTGCGCTCGTGCAGCCGCGCGACGAACCCGGGAGCCAGGTCTGACCGCTCCAGCAGCGCGCCGGCCAGGCTGGCCACACCCGGCACGTCCAGCGGCGCCAGCCGTACGACCACGTTGGCCGTGTCCGGCTGGTGCCGGTAGGCCCTGCCGAGCGGCGGCCCGGCCGTGCCGTCCCGCCGGCAGGTCGCGACCACCGCCAGCCCCCGCGGCGGCTGACCGGCCAGGAAGCGCAGCAAGTCGAGCGTGCCGTCGTCGGCCCAGTGCAGGTCCTCGACGACGAGTACGGCCGGTCCGACGGCCGCCAGCAGGGCGCGTATCGCGCGGAAAACCCGGTGGCGCTCGGCCCTCGGGTCGTCCAGGGGCTGGGGCGGCGGCGGCAGCGCGCCGGCCAGCTCGGGGAGGTGGCCGCGGAGCGCACCGGTGACCGGGTTGAGCCGGTGCGCCGCCGGGAGCCGTCCCCTGATGTCCCGCAGCGCCTCGAAGACCGGCCCGTACGGGAACGGCTCGCGGATCTGGTGGCAGTAGCCGAGCAGGACGGCCCGGTCGCCGGACGGCAGCCGGTCGAGCGCGGCGCGGACGAGCCGGGTCTTGCCGATGCCCGCCTCGCCCTCCACCAGCACGACCGCAGGCGGCCGGGTCACCGCGTCGATGAGGGTCCGCAGCTCAGCGGCGCGTCCGACCAGCGGGGGCGAGGGCACGATGCTCATCCACGGCTCCAACCTACGGATTGCGGGCCCCCGGGTCAGTTATCCCCGTCCCCTGACCCGTGGTCAAGCCTCCTGCGTAACGGCCGTGTTGCATATCGGAGCCGCTTCCCATGGCCGCCCCCGGAAAGGACGGCCGGCGCGAGGAAGGTCACCCCGGGTACCACACGAGAGACCGCTCATCTTCCGTCCCCCTCCCGATATCGCTTCTCGGATGGGTTGACCGCAGCGAGATATCAGGAGTGACCAAAACCGCATCGGTTGACGTATCCGCGTGATTTCAACCGCGGCATCAGGAGGCATTTCGGCATGTGGGACCGCTTGATCGTCACGGCGCATATCGTCTCAGACGGATCTCGTGAAATGCCGTACGGATCGGCGTCGTCGATTCACTATACAAGCCGGAATCCGCCGGGTGATGCTACAGCCTAGCAACATTCATCGAGGTGCATCCCCGCGCTTGGTACAACGGAGTACAGGGCGAGTGGATACTCCTGGGGTCCATTCTGGACCTAGAGTTTGCCGTCTAGCACAGGCAGGCCGGCCAGGGTGATGGCGGAAGGGACTCCCGGTCGCCCCCATATGGGCGCCGTGATCCGGCCGGCGTGACGAGGGCACAGATTTTCCCAAGTGCGTCCGAGCACCGGTCGCGCCTCGTCCAGGTCAGGCCCGGGGCCCCTGTCAGGAGCGGCGCGGCCGGGCGGCGGCGTCGAGGGCGGCGGCCTCCTCGGGGGTGGGCGCCGTGCCGCCGAGGTGGGCGGGCTGCCACCACACGCCCCGCGCCTGGTCGGGGTAGGTCCGCTGGGCCTCGTCGAGCAGGTCCGCCATCCGCCGGCGCAGGTCGTCGGTGAGCGCGGCGATGTCGTCGTCCGGCATCGGGTGCATGGGCTCGCCGACCAGGATCGTGATCGGGACGTGCCGCTGGAGCAGCTTGCGGGGGCGGCCCTTGGTCCACAGCCGCTGGCCGCCCCACAGGGCGACCGGGATCACGGGCACCCCGGCCTCGGCCGCCATCCGGATCGGGCCGTTCTTGATCTCCTTGACCGTGAACGACCTGCTGATCGTCGCCTCGGCGAAGTTGCCCACGATCTCGCCGTCCTTGAGGGCCCGTACGGCGACGTCGTAGGCTCCCGCCCCGGCCGACCGGTCCACCGGGATGTGGTGCATGCCGCGCATCAGCGGGCCCGACACGGGGTGGCCGAAGACCTCCTTCTTCGCCATGAAGCGGACCAGCCGCCGCGCGGGGTGGGCGGCGAAACCGGCGAAGATGAAGTCGAGGTAGCTGACGTGGTTGCTCACCAGGACCGCGCCGCCGCTGCGGGGTATCCGCTCCGTGCCCTCCATGTGGAACCTCAGGTCGAGCAGTTTGAAGGCGGTCAGCGCGGCCCTCAGGACCGGCGGGTACACGATCTCAGCCATACTGAAAACCGTAACCTACTCGCCCGTAACTTCCGGCCCCGCCCCGGGTCATCTCATCGCACGGGCCGGGCGCAGCGCCGCAACCATCGGGCGGACAGCAGCGGATCGGCCGATCCGGCGGCAGCGAGCGCGAGCTGGGTCGCCGGGCCCAGGAAACCCAGCCACAGGCCGGGGGCGACAACCGAAGAGCTCTCGGACGACCACACCGTGACGCCGTCCTGAGAGTGGTGCAGAGGCCGGAGGCTGTCGGCGACCTGGGCGACGCGGCGGCGTGCGCGTGCGCGGTGCCCCGGCAGGGCCTGGAGCATCCGCCACGTCTCCAGCACGCCCGACAGCCCGTGGCACATGGTCGGGCCGTCCAGGAGCGGCGTGGCACGGTCGAACGCCGCGACCGCCGCTTCCCGGACCCCGTCGTCCCCCGCGTTCGCCTGCAGCAGGCACCAGAGGAAGCCCGCCATTCCGTGGCACCAGTGCTGCGCCCGGCGGCTCTCCCCGGTCGTCGTGGACAGGATGTTGGTCCCGTCGCCGGTCAGCCCGTGGGTCGCGACGCCGCGGAAGGCGTCCTCGGCGAGCGCCACCGCGGTCGCGTCGCCGGTGGAGCCGCCCCAGATCCCGAGGGCCATCGCCACACCCGCCGTCCCGTGGGCGGCCCCGAGGAACACGTTGCCGGACGGTTCGAGGTCCGGGTCGGACGGCCATGCGACGAGGCCGTCGATGTGCCGGGCGGCTTCGACGATCCTTCCGGCCTGCCGTCCGGCCAGGTCGCGCGCCCAGGTGGCGTCCAGGACCGCGTCGAGCAGGCAGCCCGCCCACACGATCCCCGCCGCCCCGGAGAACAGGTCGTAGTCGGGAACGCGGCTGGCCGCCGCGTGTTCGAAGCGCCGCCGCGCCCCGGCGACCAGGTCCGCCCGCCCCAGCCGTCCGCCTGCCACGGCCAGTGCCACCGCCACCCCGCTGTCGCCGGTGAAAAGGCCGTGCGCGGGGGACGGCGGACGCTCGGCGAGCCACGTGGCCGCGCCCGTGATGTCGTGGGTGAACCGCCGGGTCCCCAGGGCGGTGTCCAGCGTCGCCAGCGCGACGACGATGCCGGCCGCGCCCAGGTTCAGCCCTTCGTCTCCGTCCCCGGGCAGGTCGTGGGCGTTATGCCGGCCGTGGGGCCTGAACCGGCGGGCCGCCGTCCCGGCGCTCATCGCCGCGCCGCGTGCCCAGCGCACGTCGAGCTCGCCCCGGTACGCCGAGGGGCCGGCCGCGCGCTCGTCCCGCATGGCGGGCAGCGCCGCCCTCAGCCGCTCGGCCACCTGCGCGGCGGCCGGCCGCCGTCCTGGATCGGGATGATGACACTCTCGCACGATGGCGGCGGCCGTCGGCTGCCCGTGCCGCAGGAGCAGACCGGCCTGGCGGCCGGCGTTGCCTCGCTCCGGCAGTTCGCCTGGGCAGCACCCCAGGACGGCGTGGGCCAGGCAGGAGCCGAGCCCGTAGACGTCGTACGCCGGTTCCACCGCCGCGAAGGGCCCTTCCGGGGGCGTGTGCCCGTCGGTGAGGCACGGCACGGGGTGCCGCGTCCCGATCGGCGCCGCCAGTTCGAAGTCGACCAGGCGCAGGCCGTCCGGCCCGACCCGCACGTTGGGAAGTTTCAGATCCCGGTGCACGATGCCCCGGGCGTGCAACCGGGCGACGGCCGCGGCGAGTTCCGGCATGAGGTCGAGACGTTCCTCCACGGGAAGGCGTTCCAGCCGGCCCCCTCCCACGTCCGAGACGACGAGATATCCGGCCGAGGCGTCGTGTGCCAGCGGCTCGGGGGCGAGACCGGAACCGCTCAGATGCTCCAGCACCCGTCTCTCAGGCTCCAGCCTGGTCACCACGTCCTCGCCGAACTCGTCGCCCTCGACCCCGCGCCGCCGGTGCCGGATGACCACGAGCCGCTGATCGGCGGGCCGCACGCCCAGGGCCACGAATCCGCGGGCGTCCTCCCCCAGCAGCTTCAGCGGAAGGTAGGTGGCACCGTCGATCTCGATCGGGCCGTCGAACCCGGGGTTCACGGGGCGATCCGCCGGCCGCACGGGCGGCACAGCCCACTCCGGCTGGCGGCCCCGGATGTCGCGCACGTCCGGGCGCAGGCTTCCGTCCGGCGCGCGGAGGGCAGGACGGCGGACACCGGTGGAGTCGACCACCTCTCCCACGGGGGTGAACTCTCCGTACCGGATGAACAGGGCCTCGCTGACCGGCCCGACCGGCAGGTCGGACGGTACGGCGGGGGCCTGGCCGGGGCGCCACACCGCGTCGAGGCGGTCGATCAGGGCGGCCAGCGCGGCATCGGAGGAGGGATAGACCGTGACGATCTTCCCCACCTGGGAGCGGCCGGCGAGCCCTGCGTTGATCCGGAGGATCGACCGCACGTCGTCCGGCAGCTTAAAGGCCGCACCTGCCTCCACCAGCGCGGGAAGCACGACGTCCAGCAGGTCGAGGGCGTCCGCCGCCGAAGCGGAGACATGGAGCTTCCACCCCTGGGCCGGCAACTCCCCGGGAGGCTCGCACACCCGCCAGGAGACCGGGCCGTCCCGGTGAACACCGGTCGACCACTCCTGCGGCAGGCCGGCGACGAACGCCTCGAGAGCCAGCGCATACCGAGCGTGGAACCGCTCGGCAGACGATGACCTTTCCATCAGCGACCTCTCGCCGCGCCTTTCGTCAGTCCGGACAGCGGCGATACGTGCACGGCCTCTTGGTCACGCTGCCGCCCCTGTCGTCGAACGGCTCCTCCTGGAGGTCCCGGCCGAGGCCATGCTCCGACAGGACCCCCATGGGGTCCGTCGCGAAACGGGCACGGAGCGCGTGGTCCCGCTCCAGCGAGACGCTGATCCGCGACCAGAGGTCACGCACCGAGGTCTCGTCGGCGATCGGCGCGGCCTGGCCGGCGCGCATGACGAAGGTCTGTTCTGCGCTCGAAGACATTTCGGCTACCTTTCTCTCTGCTCGGCCCGCCCTCGTCGTCCCCGGCCCGGCGGGGAGATCTCGTGCGGACGGGCGTTCACCACGCGGCTCACGCGGTCCGCAGGCGGCCGGATGTGCCGCCGGTCAGGGTGCGATCCCCCGGCGGCTCCGGGCCGACGGCGGACCCTCGGCGCGGGCGCGCCCGCTCCGGCGGGACGCGGTCGCGGGCCGACTCCGAAGCCGCGAGGCAGGAGGTCGAGCCGCGATCGGGAACTCGCCCGCCGGCGCCTTTCCCGGCGATGTGGTCAGCCCCCGTCGCGAGGGCGTCGGGACGGCCCGGGGTCAATATGATCCCTTTCGTCCGCTTTGGGCGTCGTACCCGAGTCAGCCTGGGCACATACGTCACCGGCGCCTGTTTGGTGAGAACTGACCACTGCCTGACCAGCAGGCGAACGCGCCCCGGCCGCCGTGACGATCGCACTACCGAGGACCACCGGAACCCGGGAGGCGCCTCGTCTTACAGCTCCCGGGACCGTCCGGAGCGCCCGGCGGTCACTTGGGTGAGCCCGCTGTGACGCCGATGCCGATCAGTGGCCGCGGAACGCCTCCTCCAGCCACCACGACGGGCGGTCGGCGGTGACCTTCGCGTGGACGAGCAGGGGTTTGTCGCGCGGCCCCTTCAGCCATTCGGCGACGCCGGACAGGTCCTCCTCCCCCCGTACGGTCACCGCCTCGAAGCCGAAGCCCCGGGCGATCGCCGCGATGTCGGCCGGCGGGAAGGTGACCGTGCCGAGCGGGAACCCGCCGGGGCCGAAGTGGTGGACCTCCGCGCCGTACCCGTCGTCGTCGTAGACCACGACCACCATGGGCAGGCCGAGCCGTACGACCGTCTCCAGCTCGGCGACGCCCATCAGGGCCCCGCCGTCGCCGAGCGCGGCGACCGCCAGCCGGTCGGGCCGCGCGACGGCCGCGCCGATCGCGGTGGCCAGGCCCAGCCCGATCGACTGGAACGCCTGGGTGAAGCAGAACGCGCCGCCGTCCGGGACCGTGAGGAACATCGACGGATATCCCATGAAGTTCCCGGAGTCCACGGCGACCAGCCGCTCCTGCGGGAGCAGGTCGTCGAGCCCGATGGTCAGCGTGCGGGGGTCGATGCGTCCCCCGGCGCTCAGGTCCTCGTACGGCACGTCCCGCCAGCGCCCCTCGCGGGCGATGCGCCCGGCGATCTCCGGGGCGCGGTATCCACGCGTGCCCGCCTCGCCGTCGGCCCCGCCGTCGCCGAGCAGGGCGGCGACCGCCCGCGCGGTCTCGCGTACGTCGCCGACCACGCCGAGGTCGATCTCGCGGTGCACGCCGAGCGCGTCGGGGTCGAGGTCCACCTGGACCACCCTGGTCTCCGGCCCGATCAGCGCGCCGTGCCGGGTGGTCCACATGGTGAACGAGCAGCCCCAGCCGACGACGAGGTCGGCATCGCGGATCAGTTCGGCCGCGAGCGGGGTGGCGAACCCGCCGCTCACGTCGAGGTCCCAGGGACTGCCGTGGAAGTTGCCCTTGGCGACGGCCGATGTGGCGAACAGCGCCCCCACCCGCTCGCCGAGCGCCTCCAGTTCCCGCCGCGCGCCCCGGGCTCCCCGGCCGGCCACGAAGACCGGGCGCTCCGCCTCCGCCAGCAGCCGCGCGAACCGCGTCAACGCGTCGGACGGCTCCGCCGGAAGCCCCTCCGGCTCCTCGTCGTCCCCGGAATCGACGGGGAACGTCAGCCCCCACGCCGCCGGCACGCGGCTCGCCACGTCGCGGTGCCCGCGTCCGGCCAGCAGTTCGCGCACGGCCTCGGCCGCCTCCTCCGGCAGCGTCTCGGCCTGCACGTCCAGAGGCAGGTTGAGCACCACGGTCCGGCGCCCGAGCAGGGCGGCGAGGAAGGCCATCACGGTGTCGTCCACGACCGTCTCCGCCGACCCGACCCGGGCGCAGTGCGCGCCCACGGCCTCGGCGAGCGCGGCCTGGTCGACGCGGAAGTTGGAGGTGGGCGAGGTCACCTCCGGGGCGAGCACCAGCAGCGGGGTGCGGCTCTTGGCCGCCTCGGTGACGCCGGTCAGCGCGTTGGTCAGGCCGGGTCCCTGGTGGACGGTGAGCACGGCGACCGTGCCGCTCATCCGGGCGTAGGCGTCGGCCATCGTGGCGGCCCCGCCCTCGTGCCGCGCCGCGACGTACCGCACGCCGTGCTCGACGAGGGCGTTGGTGACGTGGAAGTTGCCGCTGCCGACGACGCCGAAGGCCGCCCGTACGCCGAGAGCGGCGAGGGCCGCGCCGACGGCCTCCGCGACGTTCACCGCTCCACCAGCGCGAGCACGCGGACCGGGCTGCCCGAGCCGCCGACGATCGGCAGCGGCCCCGCGACGACCACGGCGCCCGTCACCGGCAGCCGGTCGAGGTTGCGCAGCTGCGTCAGGCCGTACTTCCCCGCGCCGAGCAGGTACGAGTGGCACGGGAACGCGGGGTCGAAGGAGTGGGCGGCGCCCGCGTCGGTGCCCACGGTCTCCACGCCGATGCCCGCGATCGGCGTCTCCTCGGCCAGGAAGCGGGCGCAGGCGGGCGACATGCCGGGCGTGTGCGGCCCCGTCTCGTCGGCGTTGAGGAACTCCGCCTGGTCGTGGGCGCGCACGTCCCAGCCGGTTCGGTACAGCAGCCAGCCGCCGTCCGGCAGCGGCCCGTGCTCGGCCTCCCACGCCTTCACGTGGTCGATCTCCAGCAGGAAGTCGGGGTCGGCGGCCGACTGCGCGCTGAAGTCGAGCACCACGGCGGGGGCGATCAGCTTGGCGGGGGCCACCTGCGACACGTCCTCGCCGTCGCGACCGGTCACCCAGTGGACGGGCGCGTCGAAGTGCGTGCCGGTGTGCTCGCCCGTGGTGAAGTTGTTCCAGTACCAGCCCGGGCCGCGGTCGTCGTACCGGCTGATCTCCTGCAGCGAGAACGGCACCGTCTGCCCGAACGGCTCCGGCAGCAACAGGATCGGTGTCTTGTCGCTCAGCGGCGCGGTGAGGTCGAGCACCTCGATCCCCCCGCTCCGGATGCCGTCCACCAAATCCCGCAACACCGACACTGCGCCTCCCAACAGTCAGGACACCCCTGCGATACTCCTACACCTCCGCCCCCGAACGCCATATCCCCGGGGGCATGCAACGCCCGCACCCGCCCGCGCGATGAACCGTACAGGGGACCTGATCATCGATTCACGTGGGAGGACGCGGATGGCGCGGGCTGCCGATCGGACCCGCACGACTGCCGGGGCGTGGCTCGGTCATCCCGCGACGCTCGCCGCGATCGCCGTGCTCCTCGTCAACGACCACCTGCTCAAGCGCCTGTGGCCGGGCGTGGTCACCGGCAAGCTGAGCGACGTCGCGGGCATGCTGGTCGCCCCACCGCTGCTCGCGCTCGCCGCGGCCCTCGCCGTCCGGCGCCTCGGCGCCGCTCAGGGCAGCGCCTCGCGGAGCGGTGCCGGCGCGCCGGGAGAGGCGGACAGGCGGGCCGCCCTGGCCGCGATCCTGCTGACCGCCGTGGTCTTCACGGTCGTGAAGACCACGGCGGCGGGGGCCCGGGCGGCCGCGGACGTCTGGGCGCTGTTCATCCCCTCCGCCCGCGTCGTCGCGGACCCCTCCGACCTGCTCGCTCTTCCCGCCCTCGGCCTCGCCTGGCTGGTCCGGCTGCGCGCCGTGGCGACCGTCGCCCGTGTCCGGCGTGCCCTACGCCGGGCCCGGCTGCTGGTCGCCCTGCCCGCGGCCGTCCTCGCGGTCACGGCCACGAGCGCGGCCGACCCCGGGCCGTCCGCGCTGCACGTGGAGGCCCACGACGCCGTCATCGTCGTGTATCTGAACCCCTCCAGCCGTGGCACAGGGCTGGCCACGAGCGACCAGGGCCGCACTTGGCACCGCTGGGACACCTCCGCGACGGGGACGCCGCGGACCGTCGCCTGCGTCCCGGACCGGCCGTCGCGCTGTTACCGCGTCGTTCCGCACCGGCTCGCGGTCGAGCAGTCCGACAACGCGGGCGCCACCTGGTCGCCGGCCTGGGCGGTCTCGCCGGGCCGGCAGCTCTTCCTCGACCGCCGCCACCACGACGATTACCTGTACGGCGGCATCGACCCCGCCGCGTCCGTGGCCGTGGCGGTGCTGCCCGTGCCCGCGGGGCACCTCGTCGCCGTGGCGAACGGCAGCGAGGGCGTGGCGCTGCGCGACGCCGCCGGACGATGGCACCGGCTCGGTTTCGACGGGCGGGACGACCTGTCCGAGCAGACGGCCGCGCTCGTGTCCGACCCCGGGGAGAACATCCAGGCGGAGACCGGGACGGCCGTCCTCGCCGCGCTCACGGTGCTGCTGGCCGCCCTGGCGTCCGCCGGATTGTGGCGGCGGTCGCCTGTCGGGTTCGCCGTCCTCGGGCTCCTCGTCTGGGCCGGCGTCTACCTCATGGTGAAGGGTCCTCCCGGCATCTTCGGGTTGCCCTACGCCGCCTTCGGGTTCCTCCTCGCGGCGAGCGCCGCCGCCGGGCTGGCCGGCATCGGCGTACACGCCGGCCTGCGGGGGCTGAGCGTGATCGTCGCCGCACCGCTGACCTTCGCGGCGATCTACCTGCCCTTCCTGGGCTGGAGCGCGGGGTGGCCCGACGACTACGGCACGGCCGTGGTGCTGGCGATCGCCTTGTGCCTGCTCGCCCTCGCCGCCGGCGCGCACTTCGCCGTGCGGGCCAGGGGTGGTTACCGGCGGATGCTGGGAGGGCTCCGCGCCCGTACGCGCTGATCCGGGCCGGCCGCTCGCCCGGGCCGCCTCCGGGGTGTCCGACCGCCGCGGGCGCTTGCGGCTTCGTGAGGAAAGGGCAAGCTGGAGAGCACGACAACGGCAGTAGGGACCGCATCGTGAAGAAACTCATCAACGGCGCCGACTCCATCGTCACCGACGCGCTGCGCGGCATCGCCGCGGCGCACCCCTCGCTCCGCGTGGACCTCGAGAACAGGGTCGTCTTCCGCGCGGGCGCCCCCACGCCGGGCAAGGTCGGCCTGGTCTCCGGCGGCGGATCGGGGCACGAACCGCTGCACGGCGGGTTCGTCGGGTACGGCATGCTCGACGCGGCCTGCCCCGGCGAGGTATTCACCTCCCCCGTCCCCGACCAGATCATCGAGGCCACCAAGGGCGTCGACGGCGGCGCGGGCGTGCTGCACATCGTGAAGAACTACACCGGCGACGTGCTGAACTTCGAGATGGCCGCCGAACTCGGCGGCGACGAGGGCGTCGAGGTGGCGACCGTGCTCGTCGACGACGACGTGGCCGTGCAGGACTCGCTGTTCACGGCCGGCCGCCGGGGCACCGGGGCCACGCTGTTCGTGGAGAAGATCGCCGGAGCGCTGGCCGAGACCGGCGCGCCCCTCGCCGAGGTGGCGCGGGCCGCCCGGGAGGTCAACGAGCGCAGCCGCTCCTTCGGGGTGGCGCTGACCGCCTGCACGGTCCCTGCCGCGGGCAAGCCCACCTTCGAGCTGAGCGACGCGGAGATCGAGCTCGGCATCGGCATCCACGGCGAGCCCGGCCGCGCCCGGGCCCCGATGCGGGAGGCCCGCGAGATCGTCCGTACGGCCATGGACGCGATCCACGCCGACCTCCCGCTGTCCGGGGAGACGCTCGTCATGGTCAACGGCATGGGCGGGACCCCGCTCATCGAGCTGTACATCGTCTTCGCCGAGGTGGAGGCGTACCTCCGGGAGAAGGGCGCGACGGCCGTGCGCAGCCTCGTCGGCAACTACGTGACCAGCCTCGACATGCAGGGCTTCTCGGTGACGACGTGCTCGCTGACCGGCGAGCTCACCCGGCTCTGGGACGCGCCCGTGGAGACGCCGGCACTGCGCTGGGGCCGCTGACCGCCATCGGAACCTCTGGAGTCCACTCGTGAACACCGAGTTCTTCGCCGCGTGGATCGACGAGATCGCCGCCGTCGTGCGGGCGCGGCGCGACCACCTCACCCAGCTCGACGCCGCGATCGGCGACGCCGACCACGGCGCCAACCTCGACCGCGGGTTCACCGCCGCGCGGGAGGCGCTGACCGGCGCCTCCCCGCGGACCCCGGGCGCGCTCCTCGTCCTCGTCGGCACCACGCTCATCCGCAAGGTCGGCGGGGCGTCCGGCCCTCTGTACGGCACGGCCTTCCGTGAGATGGGCAAGGCGTTCGGCGAGGCCGCCGAGGTCTCGCCGGCCGAGCTGAGCACCGCCCTGGACGCGGCCCTGGCCGGCGTCCGGCGCCTCGGAGCCGCCGCCGAGGGCGACAAGACCATGGTCGACGCCCTCGCCCCGGCCGCCAAGGCACTGGCCCAGGCCGTACGGGACGGGCTGAAGGCGGAGGAGGCCCTGGAGGCGGCGGCCGCCGCGGCCGAGGAGGGGGCCGGGGCGACGGTCCCGTTGCAGGCACGCAAGGGGCGGGCCAGCTACCTGGGGCCGCGCAGCGTCGGGCACGAGGATCCGGGCGCGGCCTCGACGGCTCTCCTGTTCGGCGCACTCAGGGCCGCCGCCTCCCGATGACGGGAGGTGGCGAACACGTATCAGGGATGGCGAATGGTCGGCATCGTACTCATCTCGCACAGCAGCGGCCTCGCCGAGGAGGTGGCCGCGCTGGCCAGGCAGATCGGCGGCGCGCAGGTGCCGCTGGCGGCGGCGGGCGGCACCGAGGACGGCGGCCTCGGCACCAGTCCCGACCGGGTTACCGCCGCCATTGAGGAGGTGAACCGGGGGGAGGGCGTCGTGCTGATCCCCGATCTCGGCAGCTCGGTGCTCACCGCCCGGCTGCTGGAGTCCCCGGGGGACGTCGTGCTCGCCGACGTGCCGTTCGTGGAGGGCGCCATCTCCGCGGTCGTCGCGGCGGGCGGCGGGGCCTCGCTGGCCGGTGTGCTGGCGGCGGCGGAGGAGGCGTGGCAGGTCCGCAAGCTCTGAGCCCGCAAGCTCTGAGCCCGCAGCCTCTGGGGCGCCCGACCAGAAGCCCACGACCAGAAGCCCACGACCAGGAGCCGACGACTCGGGCCCGCGGCCCGCTCGCGGCGGCCGGAGGGCCGCCGCCGGGTGACCCGGACCCCTTCACGGTGGACGGCACGCTCTGGCGCGTCTCGGGAGACCGCACGTGAGGGCCGGGTTCAACGGCTCCGCGTGCGCCGGGTGCGGGGCACGCCGGCGAGCTGGTCGTGCCGGATCTCCTCCAGGTAGTCCCGCATGAGGTCGCGCGCGCGGGTGAACCCGTCGGACAGCACGGCGATCTCCGCGGGAGTGTAGTCGGCGAACAGGTCGTTCAACCGCCGGTAGAACGGCTCGTAGACGGCCGCCGCGGTGGTGACCGCGGCCTCGTCGGCGACGGAGAAGCCGCTCTCCCCCGCGCTCGCCGCCCGATGAGCGGCCCCTGTCGTAGCATCATGCGGTGCTCGACCAGGTTACCGACCGACAGTGCGACGCCCTCCACCGCGCAGCGGAGGCCCAGGACCCTCCCGGTTTCCTGGCGACCCTACAGGAGCTGTGGAAGGGGACCGAGGACTGCGACCCGGCCTCCGCGGACGCCGTCCTCGTCCGCCTGTGCGACCTGTTCGACCGTCTGAGTCCCGGGCTCGGCGCGCGGCTGGCTGTCATGGGCGGCGCGATGGTCGAGAACGGGGCCGACCCCGCCCCGCTGATCGACCCCGTGGTCGCGGGACTGTGCGACGCGCTGGAGCTGAGCGCCGAGTTCGCGCGGGCCTGGCGCGCGGTCACCGACCGGCGCCTCCCGGAGCCCGGTCCGGAGGACCACGTGCTCCTCGACGCGGCGCGCGTGCTCTCCGGCCCCTTCGGCCTCCTCGGACGGTTCGGGCTCGGCCGCCGTCTGCCTTTCGCTCGCGCCCTCGATCTGTCCGTCGGCTGGTCGATCGCCGAGGACTGGAGCACCGCCGCGACGACCCTGCTCCAGCAGTCGGCGGCCATTCGCGCGGAGTTCTCCCGGCGTCCGCGCCTCACCGCGGCGGTCGCCGCCGTGGAGGCCGACCGCCCCGACCTGTGGTGCCTGCCGAGGCTTCTGGCCGTGCTCGACGACGAGCCGCTGATCGTCCTGCACCGGCCGGCCGGGCGCGCGTACGCGACGACGATCGGCGGGATCGGGGACAACTTCCAGCTCTCCACGCTGCTGGCGCACGTCCTGAGTAAGCACGTGCCGGTGACCACCCCCCATCCCTCCTGGGTCGGGGCCGCCACGGACGGGCCTGTCAAACCCGAGGCCGGGCCGATCGTGGATCGGTTCGACGTGCGCGACGCGACGGGAGAGCTGATCCGCAACGCCGGGCGTCCCGCCGAGATCCCGCTCCTCGACGGGCGTCGTGTGGTGGTCCTCGACAGACCGTCGTTCCGGCGGACGTGGAACATCGGCCGTACCTATCCGATGATGCGGCCGTCGATCACTCTCGACCGCGTGCTGTCCGAGGAGGAAGCCCGCATGTGGTCGTCCCGGCTGGCCCCCGCCCCATGACCTTCCCCCGCAGGCCGATCGACGGCCGGGCCGTCTATCACGGGGCTGCGGGGGTATCGGGTCCCCTCATGCGTGCTCTCACCCGCCTGGTCCTGCCGCTCGTCCTGGCACCTGCCCTGACCTCCGGCTGTGGGGCCTTCGACCCACGCCTGGTCGTCAGCGGAGGCTCCGGCACGGACGGGCCCGTCGGGATCGTCGTGCTTCACGACACCGTCGCCCACAGGCCGTACTCCCTGGGCGGCTGGGACATGTGCCTGGACCGGCCCGGTTCGGCCACCATCACCAGCGTCGAGCCGATCAGGCCGTACAACGACATCGTGGTGCAGGCGTTCTCGTCCCGGCCGCATACCGGCCCGATGCTCGGCAACGCCGAGAAGCCGCTGACCGAGCTCGGCTTTCCCGCCCGCGGCCCCGCCGTCACCACCGTCTGCGAGGAGAGCGACCTCCACACCGAACTCGCCCTGCAGTACGGGAAGACCCGTGACGACAGCGCAGGAGCCGAGGGCGTCCGCATCACCTACACGTCGGCGGGCCGCCGGCACACGGTCGACTTCAACCTCCGGGTGCTGCTGTGCGCACCCGGCATGCCCGCCGAGCGATGCGAAAAGACGTACGAGGAACTCCTCGCACCGGGCGACGACGGCGATTAGCCTTCACCGCGTCGGCGAGACACCGCTCGTCCGGCCGCCGTCGAACGGCGCGGCCCACCGACGAGCGACTCGAACCCGGGGAGAGGAAGACCGTTGACATATCCGCCGCCGTCCTACCACGGTGACACCGGCGAGCTGACGGCGTCGTACCGGCGCCCGGACGCGACGCCCGAGCTGGACTACCCGAGCGGCACCACGGTGCACTATCTGGCGACAGGTGCGACGACCAACGGGCAGTTCGGGCTCTACCGCTGGGACATGGGACCGAAGCCCAGCGGCCCGGCGGCGCACTTCCACCGCTCGATCTCCGAATCGTTCTACATCCTCTCCGGTACGGTGCGGATCTACGACGGGCGGCGCTGGATCGACACCGGTCCCGGTGACTTCGTGCACGTCCCGGAGGGCGGCGTACACGCGTTCCGCAACGAGTCGGGAGAGCCGGCGTCGATGCTGCTGCACTTCGCGCCCGGCGCGCCGCGCGAGGGGTACTTCGAGGGACTGCTCACGCTCGCGAACATGAGCGAAGAGGAGAAGGCGGAGTTCTACCTCCGCCACGACACCTTCTGGCTCTGAGACGCCGGCCCTGTCTTCACGCGCAGACCGGGCGAGGCCCTGGTTGCGCCTGAGGCAGAAGCCCGGTCCGGGGAGCCGTAGCCCCCCAAGGTCCGGACCTCCGCCCAAGGCGTCTCACCTGATCGCCCTCATGGGCCGAAGATGGTCAGAATCAGCTGCGCAGGGTCCACTGCTGGTTGGCCTGGCCGTTGCAGGACCACAGGATGAGTTTCGTGCCGTTCGCGGTACCGGCCGCGTTGGCGTCGAGGCACAGCCCGGACTGCACGCCGGTGATGGTGCCGTTGGTGTTGATGTTCCACTGCTGGTTGGCCTGGCCGTTGCAGTCCCAGATGATCACCTGGGTGCCGTTGGCGGTGCCCTGCCCGTAGGCGTCCAGGCACTTGTTGCCGTACACCTGCAGCTGCTTGCCGGAGGTGTAGGTCCAGCGCTGCATGGTGCCGCCCGAGCAGTCCCACAGCTGCACCTGGGTGCCGTTGGTGGTGCTGGAGTTCGGCACGTCGACGCACCGGCCGGACTGGCCGCCCACGATCTGGACGTTCTGCTGCGGGTCGCCGCCGCCCGCCGGTGCGTAGCCGGCGGCGGCGATGTTGGCCTGTACGGCGTTCTCGGTGGCCTCCGACGGGTAGCCGGAGGTCAACACGCCCTCGAAGAAGGTGCCGCGGCCGGAGACGCTGTTGTCGCCGCCGATGCCGAGCAGGATGGCGCCTTCCTTCTTCATCGGGTTGTAGCCGTTGGGGCGCCGTCCGTCGAAATAGGTCGTCAGGCCGCCCGACTGCGCGTTCCCGCCCCGGATCGCCCAGTGGTTCGGCTCGCCCTTGACCATGGCGGTGACGAAACGGTGGTTGATCGACGGAAGGTTGTTGTAGCCCGCGTTCACCCCGGAGAACAGTCCCCACTCCAGGTCGGCCATGATCCAGGGGCCGGCTCCGGCCCCGTAGCCCCACTGTTTGTTGGCGCCGAAGTAGACGGTCTCCATGATGGCGGGGCCGTCGGCCTGGCCATCTGTCTGCGCGTTGCCGTAGTCGAAGCAGCACCACTGGTTGTAGTGCGTGCCGTCGACGACGGCGTAGATGCCCTCGGGTTGGTCGCCGGTCGCGACGCCGTTGGTGTTGTTGTTGCGGTAGCCGGTGCCGGGCTCCACGCGGACACCGTATGCCTTCTGGCCGCCGATGGTGATCGGGGCCGCCTTCGCGTCGGCGAGATTGTCCCATCCGCCCGGAGCGGGGCCCTTCCAGTAGCCGGGAGGTGCCTGGGTGAGGCGGTTGTTGCGGCCGGACTGGTCGTAGATGATCGTGATGAGGCAGGTCGTGCCGGAGCAGAACGAGTCCTGGGCGGCGGCGTTGACGACTCCGCCCGCGCTCAGCACGCCGATGTCGCGGGTGGTGTTGTCCGAGGCGCGCCGGACCTGGTACAGCGGGCCGTTGTAGGTGCCGTACAGAGCACGGGTCGTGCTGTGCGCCGCCACACACGGCGTCCCGCCTGCGGCGTAGATGTCACACGGCTGCGACGCCGCGGCCTGGGCTGTACCACCGCCCACCAGGCAGGCGGCGGCGATCAACGCGCTCGCCCATGTCGCGAGCGCCCTTCTCCGGCTTGCGAAAAGCATCATGCCTTCTTCCCTCGATCAGGAATCACGATCGGACGGCACCGACGGCAGGCCTCGTCAGGTAATGTTAGCGCTAACATTGATGAGCGCCCGAATCGATTCGATGGTTGACGGTGATCCGGAGTCAATTCAACGAAGGTCCCGGCGTCAAGTACGTGGATCAACCCTCTCGGACGCCCGGGTGCCCTCGGCCCACCGTCTGCGTCCTTACCGTGACGCGTCCGCATCGTTCCGACGAGGTGGCGTGAAACTTTCATCCCCCGCGTCCGCCGGGTGGTGAGCCCTCGCCCGCCTCATCGGGGACCGCCGTCCGGCGGCCGCGAGCGGGATGCCGGTGGCGTCGCGATGACTGCGGCCATCGGCGAACTGTATGGCCTTGTGTGCCCTTACAGAAGACCGGCACCGGTAGACGCGAGACGCCCTTACTTCCACTGGAAGTGATCGGCCGCCGTTCTGGCCTGCAGTAACCCTGAGAACCACCTTGATGACCTGCAATGGTTGTCTCGGTGGTTCTCGGTGTTTCACGGCTGATCTTGACGTCATGTGCCCTCGTTGTGCCCTCACTGATCGCGAGGACAAGCATCTAGAGACAGCACGAACCGCCGCATGAGGGATGCCCTACATTCGCGGGTCCTGCGGCGCTGTCAAACATGTGACTTGCCAGCGTGTGGCCGCACATCCCGCACCACCCCCTAACCGGCGGTTCCGCGAGAGGGACGTATCTGTGCAGAGCGAACGATGCGAACACACGTTCCGATGACGGATTGTGTTGATGTGATTACGATCGACAGGGGCAGTTGTGATCCCCGATGCGAAGGGTGGCGCCGGGTGGACTCGCTGATGATCTACGGGCACGGGCTTATCTCATCGCTGCGGGCCTGTACTCACTCCGGCGATCCGGCCGACTCTTGCGACGGTGCCGAGCCTGGCGAGGAGCCCGCCTGCCGGGCCTCCGCTGGTGAGTGAAGTGCCCCCAGGCCGCTGACCAAGCCAGCGCATGCCACGCTCTAGCTGTACCCGGTCATGGCGTTGGTGACAGTCGGCTGATCGGTGGTAGGCCGTCCAGTGCGGTGTGACGTCGTCGGGTGTTGTAGTACTCCAGCCATGGTTGCAGGGCTTGGGCGCGTTGGGTGTTGCTGGTGAAGACCTGGCGGTAGGCCCACTCGGTCTGCAGGGTGCGGTTGAAGCGTTCGACCTTGCCGTTCTGCCATGGGCAGTGCGGCTTGATGAACTGCTGCCGGGCGCCGAGCGCTGCCACCGCGGCGCGGAAGGCGGCGGAGTGGCGGTAGGCCCAGGCGTTGTCGGTGATCACTCGTTCGATGGAGGGGATCCCGCAGGTGGCGAAGAAGGCGGCGGCCCGGCGCAGGAATCCCGCGCTGGTGTCGCCGGTTTCGTCGGGCAGGATCTCGGCGTAGGCCAGGCGGGAGTGGTCGTCGACGGCGGCGTGGACGTAGTCGTAGCCGATGGTGGTCTTCTTGTGTTTGTGGGCTGAGGTCGCCGCGCGTCCCAGGGCACGCCAGCCGCCTCCGTCGGGGATTTTGCCGATTTTCTTGACGTCCAGGTGGACCAGCTGGCCGGGTCGGTCGCGCTCATAGCGGGTGGTGGTGGTGCGGGTGGCGCGGATGTCCTGCCCGGTGAGGGGGTCGCAGTCGGCCAGGTGGGGCTGGTTGTGGCGGTGCAGGATCCGGGAGACGGTGCGCTCGGGCACGCCGGTGTGGGCGGCGATGTGCGCTGGTCCACGCCGCATCTGCCGGCGGCAGTCCACCACGGCGTGCTCCAGCTGTGCCGGGGTGCGGTTGGCGACGCGGTGGGGGCGGGAGGAACGGTCGTGCAGGCCGGCCCAGCCCTGCTGGTCGTAGCGCTTGACCCACCGGTGCGCACATTGGCGGGTGCCGAACGCAGCCGACCGGGCGCGCAAGGCCATGGACGCGTTCTTCACTCAAGAGCAAACCGGGCCGAGTGCCCTGGTTGTGCCCTCGGGAAGATCAATATGACGTTTACCCTGGTAGACGCGCGGTGCCCTTACTTCCACTGGAAGTAGACGAACAGGCGGCCGTGGTTCTTGGCGTCCTTGTCGATCCGGTGGTAGAGCGCCTTGATCTCCTTCTGCTCAAGGAAGCGCAGCACCTTCTTCTTGAGCTGGCCGGACCCCTTGCCCGGAATGATCTCCACCTGGCTCGCCTTCTTGCGTACGGCCTCCTGGATGATGCCGTGCAGCGCCTTGTCGATCTCGCTGCCCTTGTTGTAGATGTCGTGGAGGTCCAGCTTCAGCTTCACGCCAGCGAGTCTAAATCGCCGCTCGCCGCAGAGCGCGGGGCGAGGCGGTGACCGCGCCCCACGCCGGCGCCCCCGTCAGCCGTTGATGTAGCCGACCAGGGCCTCCTTCTCGCTCTCCAGTTCCTGGATGGAGCTCTTGACGACATCGCCGATGCTGACGATGCCGGCCAGCCGGCCGTCACGGACCACGGGCACGTGCCTGATCCTGTGGTTGGTCATGGTGCGGCGCAGGTCCTCGACGTTGGCGTCGGGGCCGCAGGTGCGCACCTCCGCGGTCATGATCGACGAGACGGGCATGGCCAGCAGCGCCGCGCCGTGCTCGTTGAGCCGCCGCACGACGTCGCGTTCCGACACGATGCCCGCGATGGACAGGCCGTCCTCCGAGACCACGACCGCGCCGATGTTCAGCTCGGCCAGCCGGGTGAGGAGCTCGGACACCGTGGCGTGCGGAGGAACGGTCGCCACGCCTGTTCCCTTACTCTGCAAGATCGTCCCGATGAGCATCGGCACCGCCTCTCAGGGGCATCCGGGGGACACGTCCCCGTTTCCGCTCCCGCCGGCCGGCCGGAGCGGCCAATCCTGTTTCCCCAGGCAACAGCGGCCGTCCTGTGTCGTCAAGTGCCCCCACCCCTACGATGGCGAAATATCACCGCACCCTGGGGGCACTGGATGGCCGAGAAGCTCAACACCGGGAGCCACGATCTCCCGATCTCAGACGCGCTCGCGGACTTCATGCGCGACGGCTGGGCCGACACCCGCGAGGACGTGGCGCCGCTGCCGGTCGCCGCGTACGCGGCCAAGCGGCGGGCGCGGCTCGCCGAACGGCTGCCCGGCGAACGGCTCGTCATCCCCTCGGGCACGCTGCGGGCCCGGAGCAACGACGACGACCACCGGTTCCGTACGCACAGCGCGTTCGCCTACCTGACCGGCGGCCAGCAGCCCGACGACGTCCTGGTGATCGAGCCGTCGGGCGCCGCTCGGCTGTTCCTGCGTCCCCGCCCGTCCCGCGCCGGGTCGCAGGAGTTCTACCGCGACCGGCGGTACGGCGAGTTCTGGGTGGGCCGCCGCTTCGACCTCGCGGAGGCCGAGTCGGCGTACCAGATCGAGTGCGCGCACATCGACACGCTGCCGGCGGCGCTGAGCGGACCGGCCCGCGTGCTGCGCGGGGTGGACGCCTCGGTCGACGCGCTCGTGTCGCCCGCGGGCGACGACCGCGACGCCGAACTCGCCGCGGTCCTGTCGGAGCTGCGGCTGGTCAAGGACGAGTGGGAGATCGCGGAGCTGCAGCAGGCGGTGGACGCGACCGTGCGCGGGTTCGAGGACGTCGTGCGCGCGCTGCCCGCGGCCCTCGCGCACCCGCGCGGCGAGCGCTACGTCGAGGGCGTCTTCGGTATGCGCTCCCGGCTGGAGGGCAACGCGGTGGGCTACCAGTCCATCGTGGCCTCCGGGGCGCACGCGTGCGTGCTGCACTGGATCCGCAACGACGGACGGCTCGACCCCGCCGAGATGCTGCTGCTGGACGCCGGGGTCGAGGGCGACAACCTCTACACGGCCGACGTCACCCGCACCCTGCCGCTGTCGGGGCGGTTCAGCCCTGTCCAGCGGCAGGTGTACGAGCTGGTCTACGAGGCGCAGACGGCCGCCATCGCGGTGCTGCGGCCGGGGGCACGCTTCCGCGAGTTCCACGAGACCGCGATGCGGGTGATCTCCGACGGGCTGCGCGAGTGGGGCCTGCTGACGCGGACGCAGGCGGACGCGGGCCTGCACCGGCGCTACACGCTGTGCAGCAGCGGCCACATGCTGGGCCTGGACGTGCACGACTGCGCCCGGGCGCGGGCGGAGGCCTACCTGGACGGCGTGCTGGAGGAGGGCCAGGTGCTGACGGTGGAGCCGGGGCTCTACCTCCAGCCCGACGACCTGACGCTGCCGCCGGAGCTGCGCGGGATCGGCGTGCGCATCGAGGACGACCTCGTCGTCACGGCCGACGGCGCGCGGCTGATGTCGGCCGCGCTGCCCCGCCGGCCGGACGAAATCGAGTCGTGGATGGCCGCCCTGGCCGGCTGAGCACCTTCCGGTCCGGGCCAGGCGGCCCGGACCGGATCCGCCCAGGCGGAGCGCCCCAGTTCACTCGATCGTCACATCGCTTCCCTACAGTGGCCTTGTGCGCCCTCCACTGGCCGTGGCCGGCCACACCGACGACGTGCTGGACATGGTCGCCGGCACCTTGAGCGAGGCCGAGCGCGAGCGCGCCGGTCGGTTCACGCGCAAGCGGGACCGCCTCGACTTCGTCGCCGCCCACCTGCTCGTACGGCACTGCGCGGCGGAGCTGCTCGGCACCCGCGCCTGCATGCTGACCGTGGTGCAGCGATGCGAGGGCTGCGGCCAGGCTCATGGACGGCCCTGGCTGGCCGAGGCCCCCGAGGTGTCGATCAGCCTGGCGCACACCTCGGGCTACGTCTGCGCGGTCGCCGGGTTGGGACGGGTGGGCGTGGACGCCGAGCACGCCACGGACGGACCGGCCGACGAGAGGCTGGCGGCGCTCGCGCTGACCCCCGCGGAGGCCACGCTGGTCGGCGACGACAACCGCGGGCTGATCCGGCAGTGGGTGCGCAAGGAGGCGCTGGTCAAGCGGGGAGAGCTCACCCTCGACCGGCTGCGCGAGGCCGACCTGTCGGCCCTGCCGCTCGATGACGGGCCGTCGATCGCGCTGGAGTGGCAGGGCCGCCACTTCGTCGAGTGGACGGCCGGCACGGTGATCGCCGCCGCGGTCACCGACGAGCCCGCCAAGCTACGCCTCCTTGGTGGCTGAACGGCCCGGGGTGGGGTCGAGGAAGACCTGCCGGATCTCCGGAAACCGCTCGGTGAGCCGGCGCTCCACCTGGTCGGAGGCGAGCTCGAGCCGCTCCCCGGACGTCTCGTCGAGGAAGTCGACCTTGGCGGCGACCATGACCTGGCCGGGGCCCATCATGACGGTGACCAGCTCGACTACGGCTTCGACCTCCGGCTGGGCGGCCAGCTCGCCGCGGATCTTCTCCTGCAACCCCGGTGGCGCGGCCTGGCCGATCAGCAGCGAGGCGTTGGTCCTGATCAGGGTCAGCGCCACGCCGAGCAGCAGCAGCCCGATGACGATCGACGCGACGCCGTCCCACGCGGCCGAGCCGGTGAGCTGCGACAGCAGCAGGCCGAGGCCGGCGGTCCCGATGCCGATCAGCGCGGCGGAGTCCTCCAGCACGACGGCCTTGAGCACGGTGTCGGAGGTTCGCTGGAGCAGCCGTCCGGGGCTCACCCGCCAGCGGCGGGCCGCGCCGCGCAGCTGACGCAGGGCCCGCCACAGGGAGACCGACTCGATCACGAAGGACACCGCGAGTACGAGGTACGAGACGCGGATGTCGCCCAGGCTCTCCCCCTCGGTGATCGTGTGCCAGCCGTGCGTCAGGGAGAACCCCGCCCCCACGACGAGCGTGAAGCAGGCCGCCACGATCGCCCACAGGTAGGCGGCCCGCCCGTGGCCGAGGGGATGGCGGGCGTCGGCGGGCCGTTCGCCGTGCCGGATCGCGGCGAACAGCACGACCTCGGTGGCCGTGTCGGCCGCCGAGTGCGCGGCCTCCGACAGCATGGCCGAGGACGAGCTGATCAGGCCGGCCACCAGCTTGGCCAGCGCGATGGCGAGGTTGGCCGCCCCCGCGACCACGACGGTGCCGATGCTCTCGCCGTTCTCGCTGTCAGGCATTCCGCTCCGTCCGCTCAGCTGATCTTATGCTGGTGGTCATGGACGCCCCCACCTGGCTCACCCCGCAGGAGCAACGCGCCTGGCGGGCTCATCTGGCCGCCCACCGCCTGCTCTTCCTCCAGCTCGACCGGGAGTTGCAGGGCACCGGGCTGTCGCTGAACGACTACGAGATCCTCGTGAACCTCTCCGAGAGTCCCGGCCGCCGCATGCGCATGAGCGAGCTGGCCGACGTCACCATCCAGTCGCGCAGCCGGCTGTCCCACCAGATCTCCCGGATGGAGGCCGCCGGTCTGGTGACCCGCCAGGACTGCGAGGACGACCGGCGCGGCACGTTCGCCGTGCTGACCGACCACGGCTGGGAGACGATCCAGCGGGTGGCGCCGGACCACGTCGCGAGCGTCCGCCGGCACTTCGTCGACCTGATGACGCCCGAGCAGGTGTCCGCTCTGGAGCAGATCTACGCCCCGATCATCGACCACCTCCAGGCGGTCCGCGGCACCAGGTGAGGGGACGCCGCAGGCGGCGGGACGGCGCGGGTTGGGCACCGGTCCCGCCTTCCCCCGGCGGGTGGCGCCAAACCGATTCCCCCGGCGGGCGCGTGCGGTCCCCGCGCGCTCGCTACGATCCGGCTGTGCGAACAATCCTCGGGCTCGTCGTGGCCGGCCTGCTGCTCGTGACCGCCTGCAGCGCGAAGAGCGAGACGGCCCTGCCGGACGGTCCCGCGCTGCTGAAGCGCTCGGCCGAGGCCATGCGGACGGTCAAGACGGTCGCCTTCACGATCGAGACCAAGGACAAGCCGGCCGTGCCGGTCCGGCACGCCGAGGGCAGCCTCACCAGGGAGGGCGACGCCAAGGGCACGCTGCAGATCGAGATCGTGGGGCTGCAGGAGATCGAGTTCGTGCTCGTCGGCGACAAGGTCTACTTCAAGGGACCCACCGGCGGCTTCCAGACGATGACCCGGCAGCAGCTCATGGCGCTCTACGACCCCTCCGCCGTGCTGACCGGCGTGCCCGACCTGCTGGCCACCGCCCAGGACGCCCAGTCGCAGGCGGAGGAGAAGGTCGGCGACGCCGCCGCCTACCGGGTGACGGCCACGCTGACGCAGCAGGCGCTGGCCAAGCTGGTCCCCGGCGTCCAGCAGAACGTCACCGGCACGCTCTGGATCGACAAGGCCGCCGGCCGCCTGCTCAAGCTCGAACTGCCGCTCACCGGCGGCTCCGTGACCGTGACCCTGGGCGACTACGACGCCCCCGTGACCGTCGCCCCGCCCGCGTCGTGACCGGCGCCACCAACCGCTCCACCGACCCCACCGGCGCCACCGACGCCGGCGGCGCGACCGGGACGGCCGGGACGGCCGGGCCCTCCACGCGGCACCGGCGTCTGGCGCTGGGCGTCGGCGGGGCCGCCGTGCTGCTCGCCGCGCTCGACGCGTACGTCGTCGTCACGGTGCTCGTGGACGTGGCCGCCGACGTCGGCGTGCCGCTGAACCGCCTGGAGCGGGCGACCCCGGTCGTGACCGGGTTCCTGCTCGGCTACGTCGCGGCGATGCCGCTGCTCGGCCGCCTGTCCGACCGGTACGGCAGGCGCGCGCTGATCCACGCGTGCCTGGCCGGCTTCGCCGCCGGCTCCCTCGTCACCGCCCTGGCGGGCGGCGTCCCCGCGCTGGTCGCGGGCCGTACGCTCCAGGGCGTCGCGGGCGGCGCGCTGCTGCCGATCACCATGGCCCTCATCGGCGACCTGTGGGACGAGCGCGCCCGGCCGGTGGCGCTCGGCGCGGTCGGCGCGGCGCAGGAGCTCGGCAGCGTGCTCGGCCCGTTGTACGGCGCCGGGCTGGCCGCGCTCGCCGGGTGGCGCGGGATCTTCTGGGTCAACCTCCCGCTCGCGCTGCTGGCCGCCGTGGCGGTGCACGTGGCCGTCCCGGCCGGGCGCGAGCCGTACGGCCGGCGGTCCGGCGAGCCGAGCCCGGACAAGGTGGGCGCCGGGCAGGTGGGCGCCGGCAAGGTGGACGCGGGCGGCGGCGCCCTGCTCGCGCTGGCGCTCGGCCTGCTGGTCGCCGGGCTCTACAACCCCTCCCCCGACACGGCAGTGCTGCCGCCGTGGGGACTGCCGTGCGTGGTCGCCGGGGCGGTCACGGTCGTGCTGTTCGTGCTGTGGGAGATCCGCTCGCCGGTCCGCCTGCTCGACCTGACGGGCGTGCGCCGGCGGCCGCTGCTCGCCACGCTGGCGGTGAGCCTGCTGGCCGGGGCGGCGCTGCTGGTCACGCTGGTCGACGTGCAGCTCGCCGCGCAGACGCTGCTCGGCAGGGACGCGGTGGGCGGCGCCCTGGTGCTCACCCGGTTCCTCGCCGCGCTGGCGGTCGCGGCCTTCCTCGGCGGGATCCTGGTGCGGCGGTTCGGCGAGCGCCCGGTGGCCGTGGCGGGGATGGCGGTGGCCGCCGCGGGCTACTGGATGATCTCCCGGTGGCCGCTCGACCTGGCCTCGGCCGGGGTGCGGATGGACGTCGACCTCGTGGTGGCCGGCCTCGGCCTCGGGGTGATGATCGCCCCGGTCTCGTCGGCGGTGCTGCGCCTGGTGCCGGCGGCGCAGCACGGCGTGGCGTCGGCTGCGGTCGTGGTGGCCAGGATGATGGGCATGCTGCTGGGCGTGGCCGCGCTGTCGGCCTGGGGCTTCCACCGGTTCCAGTCGCTCACCGCGCACCTCGACACGCCGCTGCCGTTCGGGGTGGACGCGGCCGAGTACGCCCGCAGGCTCGCGGACTACACGGCGAAGGTCCAGGCGGCGCTGCACGCGGAGTACACCGAGATCTTCCTGATCACCTGCGGGCTGTGCGTGCTCGGCGCCGCCGCCTCCCTCGCCCTGCCCGGCCGCCGCGCCTGATCCCGCCCTGATCCCGCGCCTGATCCCGCATCGGGAGCCGGTCAGGCGCCGAACCAGCCGGGCACGTCGAGGCGGAAGACGTCGGGCGGCGTCACCTTCCGCAGGTCGGTCTCCAGCTCCCTGAGCCGCTCGTCGCCGATGACGGCGGCCCAGCGCGCGCGCAGCTCGTCGAAGATCCGGGCGGAGCGCACCAGGACGTCCACCCCCGACGGCGTGAGCCGTACGATCTTGCGGCGCGTGTCGCGGGGGTCGCGGGCGCGCTCCACGTAGCCGAGGCGTTCGAGCGTCTCGATGGTCTTGCCCGCCGCCTGCTTGCTGACGCCCAGCGTGCGGCCCAGTTCCACCGCGGTCGTGCCCTCGATGCCGATCGCCTGCATGACGAACCCGTGCATGGGCCGGGCGTGCGGGTGCCCCTGACGGGCGAGCTCGGCGTGCAGTTCGTCGATCAGGACGCGGAAGCCCAGGAAGAGCCGCAGGGGCAGCTCGAAGCCGGGCGGGTCGTTTGACACAGATAGACAACCAGGTTCACTATTAACGACAACGACGTTGTCTATCTTAGGAGACGCCGGCGATGCCTGTCATCCGTCACACCGAATGCCGCAGATCCGAGACCCCCGCCGGGGTCATGACCACCTTCGCCTCGCCCAGCCTCGGTGACGCCACCCGAGCCGTGTGGCGCGTCGAGGCGACCCCCGCGACGAGCGGGCCGCTGCACGACTTCGACGCCGAGCAGGTGTGGACGTTCCTCGCCGGCGCCGCCACGGTCGAACTCGGCGGCGAGACGTTCGCGGTCGCGCCCGGCGACACCGTGGTCATGCCGCCCTCGACCCCGCGCCGCGTCACCGCGGGCGCCGGTGAGGGCTTCACCGCCGTCGTCACGGCCCCCGCAGGGGCCAAGGCCATCCTGCCCGACGGCACCGTGCACGGCGTGCCGCCGTGGATCGCCTGAACCCGGCCCCTCCTCCCCATTCCCCCGGCGGCCCGGCCGGGCCCGATCTCACCAAGGAGTCACCCATGCCCCTCATCCGCTCCGCGGACAGCCGCGTCAGCACCACGCCCAACGGCGTCATGACCACCCTCGCCTCGCCCACCCAGGGAGACGCCGCTCAGGCCGTGTGGCGCGTGGACATGCCGGCCGGAAACAGCGGCCCCTACCACGCCTGCGACGGCGAGCAGGTGTGGACCCTCCTCACCGGCGCGGCGACCGTGGAACTCGACGGCGAGACCCTCGGCGTCGAGGCCGGGGACACCGTCGTCATGCCCGCCGACGTGGGCCGCCAGGTGCACGCCGGCGCCGAGTCGGGCTTCAGCGCGATCGTGGTCGCGCCGGCCGGATGCGAGGTCTACAACCCCGAAGGCGTTTCCGCCCCGGACGCGTGCGATCTCGCTCCCCGGGGGAGCGACCGGCTCGTGCCGCCCTGGATCCGCTGACGAGTCCCTACGCCTCCCCGCGGAGCGGGCGCGGCCGGGCGGGACGCGCACGCTTCCCCGGGCGGCGAACTTCCCGGTGGACAGGGGCGGATGTCCCGGGTGCCCGGGACACCGCACGGTCCACCATTGCGGGCGTACCGTTCCGGCTCTCGCCGCCGCCCCGCAGAACCCCCGGGGCTCGTCCCTTCCCACTGAGGAGGCCCCACATGCGCAAGGTGTTCTTCGGGTTCGCCGTTCTGCAGCTCGTCGCCGTGCTCGCCCAGTTCTACCTCTCCACGTTCGGCGCGTTCGAGACGCCGCATCCGGCGCCGGGCGACCCGAACGCCGCCATCGGCTACCACGCCATGAACGGCACGATGATCATGCCGCTCCTGTCGTTGCTGACGACGGTCGTGGCCCTGATCGCCCGTGCGGGCGGCAAGCTGGTGGGCCTGTCGATCCTGCCGTTCGTGCTGGTCGCGGTGCAGCTGTTCGTCATCTTCTCGCTGGCGGAGATCGCGGGATGGACCGAGAACTCGACCACGACCGGCAGCCTCGTGGTCCTCGGCTTCCACGCCCTCGACGGCGTGGCCATCCTCGCCGTCGCCGTCATCCTGGTCCAGCGGGCCCGCGCCCTGATGAAGGGCACGGCCGCGGCCCCGGCCGCGGAACGCGTCGCGGCGTGACCACCGCACGGCTGATCGCTCTCGATCAGATCCTGTTCGTCCTGGTCGCGGCCGCCTGGGCCGCGACCGCCGGGGTCGCCCTGGCCGGTCTGCGGCAGCCCGCCGCGGACGGGCGGCGGACCCGCCTGATCGCCGCGGCGCTGTGCGCCGCGGCGATCGTCATGACCGCGCTCCGGGTCGCCGTCACGCTCGGCCTCGCCAGGGCGGGCTGGTGGTTCGTGGCGGAGAAGGTCACCCTGGCCCTGCCCCTGGTCGTCCTTCCCGCACTCGCCTCGGCCGTCGTCAGCCTGCCCCGGCTGCTGCGCGTGCCGTCCGGCGACGCCCCCGTCCCCTCCCCCCGGCTCGTCGCGTTCCCCCTGCTGGTCACCGCGTACGGCGCGGTGGCCGGGGTCGCCTGCGGGGTGGTCGTCTCCTACCCGGTCACGGCCGGCGGGGCGGCGGCGGTGCTCGCGCTGTTCGCCGCGGCGTCCTTCGTGTCGTGGCGGCTGCTCGGCCCGGTCCGCGCGCCTGAGCACCGCTGGCAGACAGCCGGGACCGGCGTGCTCGCCCTCGCCGTCGCCCTGGCCGTGGGAGGCGTCTGGCCGGGCGGCACCCCGCACTCCGGTCACGACGGCGGCGCAGTCGCCCCGGGCCTGTCCGTCGACCTGCTGCGCGGCCCGGCGGCCTCGGCCGCGGGCGGGCCGGCCGGGGCGAAGCCGCGGGTCCGCCGGTTCACGCTCACCGCGCGGCCCGCCACCGTACGGCTCGCGTCCGGCGCGGTGGACGCGTGGTCGTTCGACGGCCAGGTGCCCGGGCCGGTGCTGCGGGTGCGGCAGGGTGACCTGGTGGAGGTCGTCCTGCGCAACCGGTTGACGGACGGGCAGGCGGTCACGATCCACTGGCACGGATACGACGTGCCGTCCGGCGAGGACGGGGTGCCGGGCGTCACCCAGGACGCCGTGGCCCCCGGGCAGACCCACCTCTACCGCTTCCGGGCCGAGGACGCCGGGACGTACTGGTACCACAGCCACCAGGACTCCAGCGTCGCCGTGCCGCGCGGGCTGTTCGGCCTGCTGGTCGTCGACCCGGCCGTCCCGCTCCCGGAGAGCGAGGACCACCTCCTCACGCTCCACACGTTCGGCACGCGGCCCACGCTGTCGATGGACGGCGCCGCGCCGGTCGACGGGCTCGTCCCTCTCGCGCTGCCGCCCGGCGCCCGGGCGCGGCTGCGCGTGGTGAACACCGACACCCGGCCCGTGGTCCTCGGGCTGGCCGGGGCGCCGTACCGGATCGCGGCGGTGGACGGCGGCGACGTGCCGGGGGCGACCGACCTGGACGGCGCCCGCCTGCACCTCGCCGCGGGCGGCCGCTACGACCTGACCTTCACGGTGCCGTCCGGCCCGGTGCTGCTGACGGCGGGGGACCGCCCCGCCCTGCTGGTCAACGGACCGGCGACGCCACCGGCGGCGGCCGGGCCCATCGTGGACATCACCCGGTACGGCGCGGCCACCGCCCCGCCGGCCCGGTTCGACCAGGAGATCACCTGGGTGCTGGACAAGACCCTCGCCATGGCCGGCGGCCTGCCGAGGCTCGCGCACACGGTGAACGGCAAGGCCTGGCCGAACATCCCCACCCCTGTCGTACGGCAGGGCCAGACCGTCAGGATCACAGTGGTGAACCGGGGCACGGACACCCACCCCATGCATCCGCACGGCCACCACGTCCGGATCCTGTCCCGCGACGGCGTGCCCGCGACCGGGCTGCCGATGGACACCTTCGACGTGGCTCCCGGCGAGGTCTGGGAGGTGGCCCTGACTGCCGACAACCCCGGCATGTGGATGTCCCACTGCCACGACCTCGCGCACGCCGCCCAGGGGATGGAGTTCCACCTCGCCTACGAGGGGGTCACCACGCCGTACGAGATGGGCGGCCGCAACCGCCCGGCCTGACGCGTACGGTCAGGAGCGCAGGTAGGCCAGCACCGCGAGGACGCGGCGGTGCTGGTCGCTGTCCTCGGCGTGCAGCCCGAGCTTGGCGAAGATACCGCGGATGTGCTTTTCCACCGCGCCCTCGGTGACGACGAGGCGGCGGGCGATCGCGGGGTTCGACCTGCCCTCGGCCATCAACTCGAGGACCTCGCGTTCGCGCGGCGTCAGCGAGGCCAGCGGGTCGTCGCGCCGCCGCCGCACCATCAGCTGGGCGACGACCTGGGGGTCGAAGACCGTCCCCCCGGCGGCGACGCGGCGCAGGCCGTCCATGAACTCCTCGACGTCGACCACGCGGTCCTTCAGCAGGTAGCCGACCGCACCCCGGGCGTCGGCCAGCAGGTCGTCGGCGTAGGACACCTCGACGTACTGCGACAGGATCAGCACGGGCGTGCCCGGCACTTTCTCGCGCGCCTCGACGGCGGCGCGCAGGCCCTCGTCGGTGAACGTCGGCGGCATCCGCACGTCGACCACCGACACGTCGGGCCGGTGGGCGGCCACGGCCTGGACCAGGTCGTCCCCCGTGCCCACGGTCTCGACGACCTCGCAGCCGAACTCCTCCAGCAGGCGGACCAGCCCCTCCCTGATGAGGACGGCGTCGTCGGCCACCACTACGCGCACGGAACCTCCGCCGTGATCAGTGTCGGCCCGCCCGCCGGCGACCGCACCGACAGCTCTCCGTCGACGGCCCGCAGCCGGTCGGCCAGGCCGGACAGACCGTGTCCCTTGGCGACATGGGCGCCGCCGACCCCATCATCCCCGATCGTGAGGATGAGCGTGTCACCGATCCTGGTCAGCCCGACCGAGCAGGATGTCGCCCTGCTGTGCTTGGCCACGTTGGTGAGCGACTCCGCGGTCACGAAGTAGATCGTGTTCTCGACGAGCGCGGGATACCGCTCGGCCGTCTGGACGTCCAGCTCCACGGGGACGGTGCAGCGGCCGGCCAGGGCGGCGAGCGCCGGGGCGAGGCCGCGGTCGGCCAGGATGGGCGGGGCGATGCCGCGCGACAGCGCCCGCAGCTCGTCCAGGGTCTCCCGGGTGGCGCTGATGGCCTTGCCGATCGTCTCGTGGGCGGCCGTGGCGTCCTTCTGTAGTTCCCGCTGGGCCCTCGACAGCTCCATCGCCAGGTGGACCAGGCGCTGCTGGGGACCGTCGTGGATGTCGCGCTCCAGGCGGCGCAGCGCGTTCGCCTCCGCGTGGGCGGCGGCGTGGCGGCCCTCGGTGAGGTCGTCGATGCGCTCCTGCAACTCGGCGACGCCCGTCAGCAGCGCCCGGCCCAGCGACGCCTTGATCAGCGCGCAGGAGCGGACGACCGGGTAGAGCGTGAGCGCGAAGACCGCCCCCATGGCGACGTAGAAGACGCTGTTCACGACGTAGCCGCGCCCGAGGCCGAGCAGTTCGGGGAGCTCGTGGTTGTCCGGGATGTTCGACAAGATCCACCCGAACAGCGGGTAGGTCAGCCCGAATACCGCCACCGCCCACCAGGTGACGGTCACGCAGAACGCCGCGATCGCGACCGGGAAGGCCAGCAGGGCGTGCAGCGCGTCGAGCCAGGGCTGCCCGCCGGCGAGCGGGGTGACGGTCCTGCGGAACACCCCGGCTCCGGGCGGGGACGCGGGATAACGCGGCCGGGGCAGTTCCCGGCCCAGCACTGCGCGCATGCGGAGCCGTTCGACGTCGCCCATCCCCCGGGCTATGAGGAGGGTGAGGGCGAGGACGGGCACGCCCAGCCAGACCACCAGCAGCCCGGCTCCGGCCGACAGGCCGGCCACCGTGAGGCAGAAAGTGATCGTCGCGAGGGGGAACCCGACGAGGATGTAAACCGTGTCGCCGCCGAGGCGGGAGAGAAGTCGGCGCATGTCTCCAACGCTATTGAGCCGCCCACCGGAGATCGATCCGGCGGACGGCAGTCCCGGGGGTAGGGCATTCCCTACCTTCGCACCCCGGCGGCCTCGGGCAGGATCTTCAGCAGCTCCCCCGTGGCGTCGCGCACGAGGGAGCGACCTGTCCGCACAATCGGGACAATTTCCGTCACCGGCGGCCGCCCTATCCACAAGGGTAATCTGCGGCCGACGGCTCGCGCGTTCGGCGAGCCGGGGGATCTGACTTCGGGAGTGAATGTATGAGACGCTCGGCGATTTCCGTGGGCCTGGTCACGGCGTTACTGGTCTCCTGGCCGGCGGGCCCGGCCGATGCGCGGGCGGCCGATCCCCTCGCGGCGTTGAAAGCGCAGGTGGCGGCCAAGCGCTGGGTGAAAGTGAGCGAGGTGCACCAGGTCCGCATACGGAAAGAACTCTTCGAGAAGTCCGACATTCGTGGCGCCGTACGGCTCGGTCGGCCGGGGTTGACCGCGTACGACCTCACCATCAAAACCAAGCAGCTCGGGGGGCAGATGCGGTTGCTCGCCGCGGGTGGGTACACGTACGAGTCGGGAGGGCCGCGGCAGCAGGCGTTGCCGGATGGCAAGACCTGGTGGAGGGCGCGGTTCACGGCCAGTGACCGCAACCCGTTCTACTCGGTTCCGCCGATTTTCGAGGCGGCCACATACAAGGCGCTGCTGGCCACCACGACCAGGCGGACCGGTGGGGTCTATCAGGGCGCCATCACCCTGGGGACGCTGTACAAGGCCTCGCCGTCCCTGCGTGCGCAGCCCGACATGAAGCCCGGTCAGCGAGAGGCCGAACTGAAGGTCCACTGGCGGTTGTGGACGGACCGGAAGGGCCTGCCGGCCCGGCTCTACACGACCTTCGCCGATCCGGACTACCCGACGGGAGCGATGAGCAGCCGCACCGACATGCGTTTCTCGTCGTGGGGAACCAAGGTCCAGCTCACCCTTCCGCGCAAAGAGAACACCTATCAGCCGAGCTGATCCGCGCCGGCCGGACGCTCCCGTCCGCCCCGCGCCCGGCCGGGGTCACTTCTTCTTGCGCTTCTCCCGGATCTTCATCGTCACCTCGATCGGCGAACCCGCGAAGCCGAACTCCTCGCGGATGCGGCGCTCGAGGAAACGCCGGTAGGTCTCCTCCAGGAACGCCGAGGTGAACAGCACGAACTTCGGCGGCTCCGTGGACGCCTGGGTGGCGAAAAGGATCTTCGGCTGCCGGCCCCCGCGCACCGGCGGCGGAGTGGCCTGCACCAGCTCGGTGAAGAACTGGTTGAGCCGGGCCGTCGGCACCCGCGTGCCCCACGAATCCAGGGCCCGTTCGATGGCCGGTGCGAGCTTCTCGACGTGGCGGCCGGTCTTCGCCGAGATGTTCACCCGCAGCGCCCAGGGCGTGCGGACGAGCTGCCGGTCGATCTCCTTCTCCAGGTAGTAGCGCCGGTCCTCGTCGACCAGGTCCCACTTGTTGAACGCGACCACCATCGCCCGGCCCGACTCGATGACCAGGCCGATGATCCGCAGGTCCTGCTCGGTCAGCACCTCGGAGGCGTCGATCAGCACGACCGCGACCTCCGCCCGCTCCAGCGCGGCCCGCGTGCGCATGGCCGCGTAGAAGTCGGCGCCCTTCAGCTCGCGGTCGCGCCGCCGGATGCCCGCGGTGTCGATGAACCGGTACGTCGTGCCGCCCAGCTCGACCAGCTCGTCCACCGGGTCGCGGGTGGTGCCGGCCATCGGGTCGACCAGCACCCGCTCCTCCCCGGCGAGCTTGTTGAGCAGCGACGACTTGCCCACGTTGGGCTTGCCCAGCAGCGCGACCCTGCGCGGGCCCCGCTGCACGCCGAACGTCTGCGGCGGCGTCTCCGGCAGCGCGTCGAGCACCACGTCGAGCAGGTCTCCGCTGGCGCGGCCGTGCAGGGCCGAGACGGGGTGCGGCTCGCCCAGGCCGAGCGACCACAGCCCGCTCGCCTCCAGCTCCATCTGCTGGTTGTCGACCTTGTTGGCGGCCAGCACGACCGGCTTGCCCGAGCGGCGCAGGACCGCGCCGACGGCCTCGTCGGAGTCGGTGACCCCGACGCTCGCGTCCACCACGAAGAGGATCACGTCGGCCAGCTCGGCCGCGATCTGCGCCTGCTCGGCGATGCGCAGGGCCATGCCGGTCGCGTCCGGGTCCCAGCCGCCGGTGTCGACCAGCGTGAACCGCCGGCCCCGCCAGGTCGCCTCATAGGTGACCCGGTCGCGGGTCACGCCCGGCACGTCCTCGACGACCGCCTCACGACGGCCGATGATGCGGTTGACCATCGTCGACTTGCCGACGTTGGGGCGCCCCACCACGGCGACGACCGGCAGCGGGCCCGAATCGGGCTCCCGCTCCGCCTCCTCGGCGGAAAGCTCGGCGAGCTCGGCCTCGATCCAGCCGCCCTCGTCCTCGTCGTACTCCCCCGTCACGTCCATACCCTGCCTCATCGGCTGCTCTTCCGTTCTCCCCGGCCGCGGACCGTCTCCTGGGCCGGGCTCGTTCGTATGTCGCACCGCGTGGCCCACCCCGGGCTTCCTCCGGGAACGCGGCGCGCGGCGCCGGGGGCGGTCAGGCGGGGCGTGCGGGCGTCAGACCCGCTCCTTGACCAGCCGGAGCACCTCGGCGATCACCTCGTCCAGGTCCAGCGGCGTCGTGTCCAGTTCCACCGCGTCCGCGGCCTTCGCCAGCGGATCGGCCTTGCGCGTCGAATCGATGGAGTCGCGCCGGGCCATCGCGGCCTTCTGCGCCTCCACGGTCGTCCCGTCCAGCTCGGCCGTACGGCGCTGGGCGCGGGCGTCGGCGCTCGCCGTCAGGTAGATCTTGACGGGCGCGTCCGGTGCGACGACGGTGCCGATGTCGCGGCCCTCGACCACGATCCCCCCGCCGGGGAGGGACTCGGCGATGATCTCCCGCTGCAGGGCCACCAGGCGGCGGCGGACCTCGGGCACGGCGCTCACGGCCGACACCGCGCCGGTCACCTCGGCGCCGCGGATCGGCCCGCTGACGTCGACGCCGTCCACGGTGACGCCCGGCGCGTCGGGGTCGGTGCCCATCGCCAGCGCGGGCTCGGCGGACCTCGCCGCGATCCCGGCGGCGTCCTCCAGGTTCACACCCCGCTGGAGCATCCACCAGGTGACCGCGCGGTACATGGCGCCCGTGTCGAGGTAGCGCAGGCCCAGCGCCCGCGCGACGCCTCGCGAGGCACTCGACTTGCCCGATCCCGAGGGACCGTCCATGGCGACGACCAGACCCGACACCGGCTCTCCTTCTCCCCTTCGAATCGTCGTCCCCGAGGCTACCGGGATACGGCCGGAAAGCGTGCATCGGCGGCCGGACAGGGCTTCCCGCGCGATCGATCCACGCCCGGGTCCGGCCCGTGTTGACCTTGCCCCTGGGTGAAGCCCCAGCATCGTCGCACCGGCCATGACGGCCGGGACGAGGAGGAGCCGTGGGGGACCTGCTGACCATCGGGACGTTCGCGCGGGCCGCCCGGCTGTCGCCCAAGGCGTTGCGGCTGTACGACGAGCTCGGGCTGCTGCGCCCGGCCGCGGTGGACGGCGAGTCGGGATACCGCTACTACGACCCCGGCCAGCTGGAGCAGGCCCGTCTGATCGCCTGGCTGCGGCGGCTCGGCATGCCGCTGGCACGCATCCGGCAGGTGTGCGGCCTGCCCGCGCCGGACGCGGCCGAGGCGGTGGCGGCCTACTGGCGGCAGGTCACCGCCGAGACGGCGGCCCGCGGCCGGCTCGCCGCCTTCCTCGTCGATCACCTTTCGGGAAGGAACGGCGCCGTGGAGGACACCACGACCACGCTGGGGATCCGTCACGCCGCCCGGTCGGAGCCGGGACGGGTGCGGACGAGCAACGAGGACGTCGCGTACGCCGGCGACCGGTTGCTGGCGGTGGCCGACGGGATGCGCGGCCCGGGCGGGGACCGCGCCGCCGCGGCGGCCGTCGACGCGCTCAAGCGCCTGCGGACCCTGTCCCCGCCCCCCGAGGACCTGCTCGGCGCGCTCGCCGACGCCGTCGGCGACGCCGAGCGCGCGATCCGGGACGTCGCCGCCTCGACCCCGTCGGGTCAGGTGGTCACCACGCTGACCGCGCTCGTGTGGTCCGGGACGCGGCTGGGACTGGTGCACGTCGGCGACAGCCGGGCGTACCTGCTCCGCGACGGTGGCCTGTTCCAGCTGACCGACGATCACACCTACGTGCAGTCGTTGATCGACCAGGGCCGGCTCACCCCGGAGGAGGCCGTCTCCCACCCGCGGCGCTCGCTGCTGGTACGCGCGCTGACCGGCACGGGAGCCTCCCCGCCGGACCTGTCGACGCACGACGCCGCCCCCGGCGACCGGTACCTGCTCTGCTCGGACGGGCTGCCGGGAGTCGTGCCGGCCGGCGTGCTGCGCGAGACGCTCGCCGGCTCCGGCGGCCCGCGGCAGGCGGTCGACGAGCTGATCGACCTCGCGTACGCCGCGGGAGCCCCCGACAACGTCGCCTGCGTGGTCGCCGACGTGGTGGCGGAGGAGGAGTGCGCGGCGGACGGGACCCCGCGATGAGCGCCACGACGGTGCGGCCGCCCCGTTCCCGGACTTTCGGCGTCGACCGCCGGCCGCTGGCCATCCCGGCGTTCCGGCGGATGTGGGTCGCCTCGGTGATCTGTGCCGTGGGCGGGTCCTTCAGCGTGGTCGCGGTGCCGACGCAGCTGTTCACAATCTCCGGCTCCTCGGCGGCCGTGGGAGCCGCCGCTGGGGTGTCGTTCGCCGCGCTGGTCGCGGCGGCGCTGTGCGGCGGCGCACTCGCCGACGTGATGGACCGGCGGACGGTGCTGCTGGCCGCCGACCTCTGCCTGGCGCTGACGTACGCCGCGCTGTGGGTCCAGGCGACTCTGGGCGGCCGCTCCGTCCCCGTCCTGCTGGTGGCGGTGGCCTTCCAGGGGGCGGCCTACGGGACGGTCATGACGACGACGGGGGCCGTCGTGCCCCGCCTCGTCCCGGCCGAGCTGCTGCCGGCGGCCAACAGCCTCAGCTCGCTGGTCCGTTACGGCGGGTCCGTCCTGGGGCCGATGCTCGCCGGGGTGCTGGTCCCGGTCGTCGGGCTCGGCATGCTGTACCTGTTCGACGCCGTCGCACTGCTCGCCGTGGTGTGGGCCGTCGCCATGCTGCCGCCGCTGCCTCCGCCTCCCCCCGAGAGCACGGCGAGCGCGGCGGACGGCGGCCGAGGCTCCTCGATGGCCCGCCGGACGCCGGCCGGGTTCCGCCACCTGGCGGCCGACCGGCTGCTGGTGGCGGTGCTGGCCGTGGACCTCGCGGCCATGGTCTTCGGCATGCCCTCGGCGTTGTATCCCGAGCTGGCCCGGCACGTCTTCGGCGGCGCGGCCGGGGGCGGCCCGGAGACGGGGCTGCTCTACGCGGCCTACCCGGCCGGGGTCTTCGCGGCCGGGCTGCTGTCGGGCACGTTCACCCGCGCCCGGCGCCACGGCGCCCTCGTGGCGGGCGCCGCCGTCGCGTGGGGGATCGCCGTCGTGCTCGTCGGCCTGGCCGCCGAGCTGTGGGTCGCGCTGGCGGCGCTCGTGCTCGGCGGCGCGGTCAACTTCGTTCTCAGCACCTTCCGCACCACGATCGTGCAGACGCACACCGGCGACGCCGTTCGCGGACGCGTCCAGGGCGCGCTCACCGTGGTGCTGGTGGGAGGGCCGCAGATCGCGAACGTGCTGCACGGTGCTGCCGGAGCGGTGTACGGCCCGCGCGTCGTGATCTGCGCGGGCGGCCTGCTCACCGTTGCCTCCGTCGCGGCGATCGCCTGGGCGATCCCCGGCCTGCGCCGTTACACCGCCCCCGATTCCGCCCCCGCTGTCACCCCAGGGCCGGTGGCCGCCCGGACGTCACCGGCCGCACCGGGAGACCGGGTCAGCCCGGCACCTGCCAGCCGCGCTCGCGCAGGCCTTCGGTGAGGGTCTCCGCCGCCTCCGGCCGGACGTACAGCTCGGCCGCGCCGAGCTCCAGCCCGGTGGCGTGCTCCAGGCGGATGTCCTCGATGTTGACGCCCGTCTCGCCGGCGGCCTGGACCAGGCGGGCCAGTTCGCCGGGGTGGTCGCCGATGAGCACCTGGACCACGGCGTACGTCCGCGCCGGGCCGCCGTGCTTGCCGGGGATCCTGCCGGTCCCCCGCACGCCACGCGACAGGAGGTCGGTGACCTGCTCCAATGCGGCGCCGTCGCCCGCCAGCGCGCGCAGCGACCGGGCGGCGGCGCTCAGGTCGGCCACGAGCGCCTCCAGCACCTCGGCGACGGGCAGCGCGTTGCCCTCGAGGATGCCCGTCCACAGCGACGGGTCGCTGGCGGCGATGCGGGTCACGTCGCGTACGCCCTGCCCCGACAGCCCGAGCGCTGTCTCCGACGCCTCGGCCAGCCGGGCCGCCACCGCGGCGGCCGTCACGTGCGGGGCGTGCGAGACGACCGCGACGGCGCGGTCGTGCTCGGCCGCGTCCACCCGCACGGCGTTGCCGCCGCACAACGAGATCAGCCGCTCCACCGCGGCCACCGCCCGCGGGGACGCCTCGTCCGTCGGACAGTACGCCCACGGACGGCCGAGGAACAGGTCCGCGCGGGCCGCCGCCGGGCCGGACCGCTCGCGGCCCGCGAGCGGGTGCCCCGCGACGTACGACGACAGGTCGCAGCCCAGTTGGGCGGCCTGGGCCAGCGGCAGCGCCTTCACGCTCGCCACGTCGGTGTAGACGCGGGCGCTGTCGCGCTTCTGCAGATCGAGCAGTTGCTGCGCGACGAACTGGGGCGGCACCGCGACGACCGCGAGGTCCACCCGCCGCTCACCGGTCCAGTCCTCCCCCGCGCCCAGCTCACGCGCCAGCCGTGCGGCTCCCGCGTCCCGGTCGGCCAGGAAGACCCGCACGTCCCGCTGCCGCAGCGCCAGTGCGATCGACGTGCCGATGAGGCCCGTCCCGACAACGACCACACTGCCGATACCGGCATCCTCGATGGGAGTCATCGTGCTCTTCCTGCCGTCGCCGTCCTCGGACACGCTGTTCTGCGACGGATGTGTCGTGGGTGGATGGAGATGGTGCGCGGACCCGTCGTCCCGGCCCGGTCCCGCAGGGGACGCCTTGGGGACGTCTACTGGGCGATGTCCACGCGCAGCGCGGCGGCGCCGCGCAGGTACACGTGCTGGATCTCCTGCCGGGGGCGGTCGGTCTGCACGTGGGCCATCAGCCGCACCACGCGCGGGAGCGCGCCCGGCACGTCGATCTCGGTCGCGCACAGCAGGGGCACGTCGTGGAACCCGAGCTTGCGCGCGGCCAGGGCGGGGAACTCGGCGGTGAGGTCGGGCGTGCACGTGAAGATCACACTGATGACGTCGTCGGTCGTGAGGTTGTTGCGCCCCATCACCTCGGTCACCAGCTCGGTCGTCCCGGCGAGGATCGCGTCGCGATCGTTGCCGTCGACCTGGATGGCTCCGCGAATCGCCCGCACCATGTCGTTCCCCTCTCGCTGGGACGGGCCGGTCTCTCCCCGAGAGGACGAGTCCGGCCCATCTACACGCTTTTAGCCAATTCTGCTCGACTTGCGACTTTCGCCCGCCGCGCGGAAAGGCTACAGTCCGACCGCCGCGTACAGCTCACCGATCTCCTGCACGGTGAGCGCTCGAATGGTCCCCGGCTTGAGCCGGCCGAGCTTGACCGGGCCGAACTCGATGCGGGCCAGGTCGATCACCCGGTGCCCGACCGTCTCCATGAGCCGCCGGACGATGTGCTTGCGGCCCTCGTGCAGGACGACCTCGACCAGCGCCTGCTGACCGTGCTCCTGCACCACCCGGAACTCGTCCACCTTGGCGAGCCCGTCCTCCAGCTCCACGCCCTTGCGCAGCACCTTGTGCAGGTCGCGCGCGACGGGGCCGGGCACCTTGGCCCAGTACTTCTTCTGCACGCCGTAGCTCGGGTGGGTCAGCCGGTGGGCGAGCTCCCCGTCGTTGGTCAGCAGCAGCAGGCCCTCGGTCTCGGTGTCGAGCCGCCCCACGTGGAACAGCCGGGGCGCGAGATCCTGCACGTAGTCGTTCAGGCACGGCCGGCCCTCGGGGTCGTCCATCGTGCTCACCACGCCGATCGGCTTGTTGAGCGCGTAGTAGACGGTGTCGGACGACGTCGGGATGCGCTTCCCGTCGACCCGGATGACCTGCTTGGCGGGGTCGACGCGGGCGCCGAAGCGGCGCACCGTCTGGCCGTCCACGCTCACCCGGCCGTCGCCGATCATCTCCTCGCAGGCCCGGCGGCTGGCCACCCCGGCCTGGGCGAGCACCTTCTGCAGCCGCTCGCCGCCCGGCACCTCGGTCGTGTCGCGCTCGTCGGTGTAGTTCTCGTCGTAGAAGTCCGGGTCGCGAAGCGGCTGCCGGGCAGTCTTGAACGGGTTGCCCACCGGGCCGCCCACGCCGGCACGCTTGGGACCGCCGGCGGGCCGGGCCGCGCTCCGTGAGCCCGCGCCCGCTCCCGCGCCGCCGGACCGGCCACGCGTGCCGCCGCCCAGGCGGCCGATCGTCTGCACCTCGTCGCGGCTCGCCCGGCCCCTGCCGCCGTCGCGCCCCGCGCGGTAGTCGCCGCGCCCGGGCCGCGCGCCGCGCGCCTCACGGTCGCCGCCCGCCTGGCGGTCGTCACGGTGGCTCCGGCCGTCGCGGTCGTCACGCCGGGGCGCGCGGTCGCCGCCGAAGCTCCGGCTGCCGTAGCTGTCGCGATCGCCGGTCCTGCCGCCGCCACGCTCCTCGTCGCGGAAGGCCGGCCGCCCGGCCGCACGCCCCTCACGGGACGTCTCGTAGCCGCCGTCGCGGTCGCGCAGCCGATCCCGGCCGCCCTCGGGCCTGCCGTAACGGCCACGGGAACCGGCCCCCTCGGTGCGGAACGAGGGCCGCTCGGCGGAGTAGCCGTCCCGCCCGCCGCGCTCCCGGCCGGAGCCGCGATCACGGTCGAAACCGCGCTCGGAGCCACGGTCGAAACCGCGGCCGCCCTCACGGTCGAAACCGCGGCCGCCCTCACGGTCGAAACCACGGTCGCCCTCACGGTCGAAACCACGGTCGCCCTCACGGTCGAAACCACGGTCGCCCTCACGGTCGAAACCACGGTCGCCCTCACGGTTGAAACCGCGGCCGCCCTCACGGTTGAAGCCGCGGTCGCCGGAACGGCCGCCCTCGGGCCTGCCGTAGCGGGCGCGGGAGCCGTCCCGCTCGGACCTGAAGGGGGCGCGGGCGTCGTCGCGATACCGCTCGCCGCCGGAACGCGCGTCGCGCCGGCCGGTGTCACCCTGACGACCCGTGTCACCCTGGCGACCGGTGTCACCCTGACGGCCGCGGGGACGGTCGTCGCGTGCGTCGCCGGTGCGGCGGTCGCCGTACCGGCCGCCGCGCGGGGCGTCCTCGTCGCGGAACCGCCGAGAGTCCGGCCTGTCGGACCTGTCGGACCTGTCGGATCTGTCGGACCTGGAGTCGAACCCGTACCCGGACCGGGAACCAGGGACGCGGGAACCGCCGCGCCGGTCGCCCTGGGGGCGGAAGCCGCCGGATCCACCGCGGGATCCACGCGCGCTCGCGCCCTGCTGACCGGTGCTCCGGCTCCGACCGCGTCCCTCACCGGACGGGGTGCCACGCCTGTTGTTCACTACTTCTGCTCCTCAAGAATTTCCACGTCGTCCGGGAGGAAGGGGGCGAGTTCGGGTAGCTCGTCGAGGCTCCGCAGCCCCAGTCTCTCCAGGAAGTAACTCGTCGTCCGGTAGAGCACGGCCTGGCTCTCCGGGTCGGTTCCGGCCTCTTCCACGAGGCCGCGTGCGACCAGCGTCCGCATGACGCCGTCGCTGCTCACGCCGCGCACCGCCGCCACCCGGGCCCGGCTGACCGGCTGCCGGTAGGCGACCACGGCGAGGGTCTCCAGCGCGGCCTGCGTCAGCCGCGCCTGCTGGCCGTCCCTGACGAACCTCTCCACCAGCGCGGCGCAATCCGCACGAGTGTAGAAGCGCCAGCCTCCGGCCACCTCCCGCAGGTCGAAACCCCGGCCGGAGGCCGTGTATTCCTCGGACAGCGCGCGAAGGGCGGCGGCGACCTCCATCGTCGGGCGTTCGAGCACCTGCGCGAGGGTCACCTCGGCGACCGGCTCGTCCACCACCATCAGGATCGCTTCGAGCGCGGCGATGAGCGAGGGTCCCTCCGCCGTCCCGTCCCCACCGGGCTCTGCGGCTTCCAACGCCTGATCCCGCCGCCCGGCGGGCGGTCCGGCGCCGGGGTCGTCGCCGGAACGGGGGATGTCGCTCGCTTCCATCGCTCCTCGCTCGTCGTGCGGTGGTTCCGTCTCTGCCGCCGCCGTCGGCCCCGCGCCGCCTCGGCGTGTGGCGCGGCGGTGTGACGGGGTGGTCCCGCCTCACTCGTCCCGTGCCGCGTCCGCCTCGGCGGGCCGCTCCTCGCGCCGGCCCTCGTCGTAGTCGTCGCCGACCGTGACATCGCCGTCGTCGGTGCCCGTCCAGGTGACGTACAGGTCGCCGAGCGGTTCGACCTGCTCGAAGGAGACCGCGGCCTCCCGGAACAGCTCCAGGACGGCCAGGAAGCGGGCGACGACCTCGAACGTCCCCGCGCAGTCGGCGGTCAGCGCCCGGAAGGTCGCCGTGTGCAGCCGCCTCAGCCGCTCGACAAGGATAGCGGCTTGCTCCCGGACGCTCGCCAGCGGTTGATAGATGTGCGAGACCGACACCGACGGCGGAGCCTTCGGCGTGAAGGCCCGTGCCGCGATCTTGGCGAGCTGTTCTGGCCCGATGCCGAGCACGAGTTCCGGCAGCAGGTCGGCGAAGCGCTTCTCCATCGGCACGGCGCGCGGGAAGCGCAGCGCCTCCTCGGCCATCCGGCCGGCGAAGATCTTCGCGACCTCCTTGTACGCCCGATACTGCAGCAGCCGCGCGAACAGCAGGTCGCGGGCCTCCAGCAGGGCGAGGTCCTCCTCGTCCTCCACCTCTCCGGTGGGCAGCAGCCGCGCCGCCTTGAGGTCGAGCAGGGTCGCCGCGACGAGCAGGAAGTGGCTGGTCTGGTCGAGGTCCCACTCCGGCCCCCGCGACCGGATGTACGCGATGAACTCGTCGGTGACCTTGTGCAGGGACACCTCGGTGATGTCCAGCTTGTGCTTGGAGATCAGCCCGAGCAGCAGGTCGAACGGCCCCTCGAAGACGTCCAGGTGCACCTGGAAGCCGCTCGGCGCGCTCTCCTCGCTCCCCTGGTCGATCTCCTGGCCGGTCGTCACGCCTGCCATTGTCCCCTACCGTCGCGGCCCCGCGGGGTCAGACGCGGGCGGGCCACCTGGCCAGCAGCTCGCGGGCCAGCTCGCGGTAGGCGGTGGCGCCCATCGAGCCGGGGTCGAACTGCGTGATCGGCTCCCCCGCCAGGGTGGCGTCAGGGAAGCGGACCGTCCGGTTGATGACGGTGTGGAACACCTTGTCGCCGAAGCCCTGCATGATCGTCTGCAGCACCTCACGGGCGTGCAACGTCCGGGGGTCGTACATCGTGGCGAGCAGGCCGTCGATCTCCAGGTTCTTGTTGAGCCGCTCCTGGACCTTGCCGATCGACTCCATCAGCAGCGCGACGCCGCGCAGCGCGAAGAACTCGCACTCCAGCGGGATCATCACGCTGTGCGCGCAGGTCAGCGCATTGACCGTGAGCAGGCCGAGGGACGGCTGGCAGTCGATCAGGCAGATGTCGTAGTGCGGCAGCAGGGGCTCGAGCGCCCGCTGCAGGGCGTACTCCCGCGCGACCTCGTTGACCAGCCGGATCTCCGCGCCGGACAGGAAGATGTTGCTCGGCAGGAGCTGCATGCCCTCGACGGTGGTGTCGATCAGCACGTCCTCGACCGTGACGTCGGGCTCCTCCATGATGAGGTCGTAGACCGTCGCCTCGAGCGGCCGGGGGTCGATGCCGAGACCGACCGACAGCGCGCCCTGCGGGTCGAAGTCGACGAGCAGCACCCGCTGGCCGACCTCGGCGAGCGCGGCGCCCAGGTTGATCGTGGTCGTCGTCTTGCCGACGCCGCCCTTCTGGTTGACCATCGCGACGATGCGCGCGGGCCCGTGGGACTCCGGCGGTGTCGGCTCGGGGAACACCGGACGGGGACGGCCGGTAGGCCCGATCGCGCCGGGAGCCCCCACCCACGTCCCCTCTGTGGTCGCAGTCACCTGTTGGTCCTCCCTGACGGCCCTCGAACCTGATCGAATCTAAAGGGTCGGCACGTGGTCGGCAAGGCGGCGCGCCAAAGGCCGCCGAGATGCACGTGTTCAGCGCAAGGCGCGGGGATGTGCCGCCGCGTAGACCTCCCGGAGCTTGTCGACCGTCACCAGCGTGTACACCTGGGTGGTGGTCACCGAGGCGTGGCCGAGCAGCTCTTGGACAACCCTAACGTCGGCGCCTCCGTCCAGGAGGTGGGTTGCGAACGAATGCCGCAACATATGCGGCGATACACCGGATAGTCCGGCTCGTTCCGCCGCCGCCTGCAGCACCTCCCAGGCGCCCTGCCGCGTGAGCCGTCCGCCCCGCGCGTTGAGGAACAGCGCGGGCGTCCCCCGGCCGTGCGCCGCCAGCCTGGGCCTCGCCCTGACCAGGTACGCGTCGAGCGCCTTACGGGCGAAACGGCCGAGGGGCACGATCCTGGTCCGCCCGCCCTTGCCGCGCAGGCGCACCTGGTCCTGGTCCTGGTCCTCCTCGTGGGCCGGGCCCGTGGGCACGTCGTCCACCGCCAGCCCCACAGCCTCGGAGATCCGGGCGCCCGTGCCGTACAGGACCTCCAGCAGCGCGCGGTTGCGCAGGGCGAGCGGCGAGTCCTCCGGACCGCAGGCGGCGATCAGCCGCTCGACCTCCGCGACGGTGATCGCCTTGGGCAGCCGCCGGAGCTGGCGCGGCGGGCGCACCTCGTGCGCGGGGTCGTGACCCGCCACGCCCTCGCGCAGGGCGAAGCGGTGCAACCCGCGTACGGCCGACACGGCGCGGGCGGCGGAGCTCGCGACCAGCGCCGGGTGGTCCTCGTCGCCCTCCCGGAGTGCGGCGAGGAAGGCGACCACGTCCGCCTCCGCGACCTGCGCGAACGTCTCGAGCCCGCGCGCCCGCAGGTGCTCGAGGTATCGGCGCAGGTCGCGACGGTAGGACGCGAGCGTGTTGGCAGACAGCCCCCGCTCCACCGCCAGATGGGCGAGGTAGCTGGACAGCACCGCCTCGGGCTCGCTCAGGACGTCTCCCTACGGACTCATGCCTCCGGCGCGTCGGCGGGTCGAAGGCCCTTGAATCCGTCGGCGGAAGCAGCGTACGCGGCGAGGATACCGGCGACCGCAGGAGAATTGTGGATCATTCCGCTCAGGGCCTTGTCGACCGCCGCACCCAGCGGAATCCAGGCCGCCGGCATGTCGGTCTCCTCGTGGTGGCGCACGTACGTGTTCTCCTCGTCGGGGATCGGCTCCAGGTCGCGGGCCAGGAAGACCCGGATCCGCTCGTCCGACATGCCCGGGGAGGTGCGCAGGTCGACCAGCGTGTGCCACGTACGCGCCCGGTAGGCGGCCTCCTCGGCGAGCTCGCGCGCCGCGCACTCCACCAGCGGCTCGCCCGGCACGTCGCGGATGCCGGCCGGCAGCTCCCACAGCAGGCGGCGCGGGGGATGCCGGTACTGGCGGATCAGCAGCACCCGGTCCTCGCCGTCGAGGGCGAGCACCGCGACCGAGCCGGGGTGGACGACGTAGTCGCGGTCGGCGGTCACCCCGCCCGGCATCTCCACCGTGTCGGTGCGCACGGTGATGATCCGCCCCGCGAAGCGCTCGGCGGAGGCGACGACGTTCCAGGACTCCTCGGTGTCCTCCACGTTCACCGTGTGCTCCGGCGTGTTCTCCGCCGTCACTTGGCCCGCCCCGCCTTCGCCACGTTCTCGCGCCGGCCCGCGTACTCGAGGGCGGCCTGGACCAGCCCCTTGAACAGGGGGTGCGACCGGGTCGGGCGGGAGCGGAACTCCGGGTGGGCCTGCGTGCCGATGAAGAACGGGTGCTGGTCGGTGGCCAGCTCGGCGTACTCGACGAGGCGGCCGTCTGGCGACAGGCCGGAGAACACCATGCCGACCTTCTCCAGCCGCTCACGGTAGGCGTTGTTCACCTCGTAGCGGTGCCGGTGGCGCTCCTCCACCTTGGCCTTGCCGTACAGGCGGCGGGCCAGTGAGCCCTCCACGAGCTTGGCCGGGTAGAGGCCGAGCCGCATGGTGCCGCCCATGTCGCGCTCACCGGCGACGACGTCCTTCTGGTCGGCCATGGTCGAGATGACCGGGTTGATCGTCTCGGCGTCGAACTCGGTGCTGTCGGCGTCCTCGATCCCGGCCAGGTTGCGGGCCGCGTCGATGACGATGCACTGCATGCCGAGGCAGATGCCGAGCAGGGGGACGCGCTGCTCGCGGGCGTGCCGTACGGCGCCGACCTTGCCCTCGATGCCGCGCACGCCGAAGCCGCCGGGGATCAGCACGCCGTCGACGCCGTCCAGCTCGCGGGCCGCGCCCTCGGGGGTCTCACAGTCGTCGCTCTTGACCCAGCGGATGTTGACGCGCGCGTCGTTGGCGAAGCCGCCCGCGCGCAGCGCCTCGGTGACCGACAGGTACGCGTCGGGCAGGTCGATGTACTTGCCGACCAGCGCGATCGTGACCTCCTTGGCCGGGCGGTGCACCCGGCGCAGGAGCTGGTCCCACTCGGTCCACTCCACGTCGCGGAACGGCAGGCCGAGCCGGCGCACCACGTACGCGTCGAGCCCCTCGGCGTGCAGGACCTTGGGGATGTCGTAGATCGAGGCGGCGTCGATCGCCGAGACGACGGCGTCCTCGTCCACGTCGCACATCAGGCTGATCTTCCGCTTGATCGCGTTGGTCACCGGGCGGTCGGACCGGAGCACGATCGCGTCGGGCTGGATGCCGATGCTGCGCAGCGCCGCGACCGAGTGCTGCGTGGGCTTGGTCTTCAGCTCGCCGCTCGGACCGATGTACGGCAGGAGGGAGACGTGCAGGAAGAAGACGTTGTCGCGGCCGACCTCGTGGCGGACCTGCCGGACGGCCTCCAGGAACGGCAGCGACTCGATGTCCCCGACGGTGCCGCCGACCTCGGTGATGACCACGTCGACGTCCGGGCCGGCCATGCCCCGGATGCGGTCCTTGATCTCGTTGGTGATGTGCGGGATGACCTGGACGGTGTCGCCCAGGTACTCGCCGCGGCGCTCCTTCGCGATCACGTTCGAGTAGACCTGTCCGGTCGTCACGTTGGCGGAGCCGTGCAGCTCGGTGTCGAGGAAGCGCTCGTAGTGGCCGATGTCGAGATCCGTCTCGGCGCCGTCGTCGGTGACGAACACCTCGCCGTGCTGGAAGGGGTTCATCGTGCCGGGGTCGACGTTCAGGTAGGGATCGAGCTTCTGCATCGTGACGCGGAGGCCGCGAAGCTTGAGGAGACGACCGAGGCTGGAGGCCGTGAGTCCCTTGCCGAGACTGGAGGCGACGCCGCCGGTGACGAACAGATGCTTGGTTTGTGCGGCGCTGCGCAAGAAGAGCTCCCGTGGTCGATGTCGATCCGGCCGTCCGGATTGGACGCCGCGATGCCCACGGGCTCTCAGAATATCAAACGCTGGGCAACATTGGGCTTGCCACGTGCGCTAACCTGCCATAGCGGACAAGCCGACCTAACGGTAACTTGTCGCGTTATGTCGTTCGTGAAGCGCGCCGTCGGCCGTCTGGTCCACCGGGGGTGGGCCTACGTGCGGGAGGCCGCGGCGATCAGCCCGGCCGTCCCGGGCGGTTACCGGTTCCGCAGCATGGGCGAGGGAGTGTGCCTGTCCTTCCCGCAGGGCGCCATCTTCGGGGAGCAGTGGATCGAGATCGGCCCGCACACGCTCGTCGGAGAGCGGGTGTCGATCTCGGCGGGCATGGGCCCCGGCGTGGATCTCGGACCCGACTCGATCGTGCGGATCGGCCGGGGCTGCTCGATCGGCAGAGGCAGTCACATCGTCGGCCACCAGTCCATCGACATCGGCGACGACGTCTTCACCGGCCCCTACGTCTACATCACCGACCAGAACCACGTGTACGACGATCCCGAGACGCCCATCGGACGGCAGTGGCCGCGCAACAAGCCGGTCTCCATCGGCTCGGGGTCCTGGATCGGAACGGGGGCGATCATCCTGCCGGGGACGCGGATCGGCCGCCAGTCGGTGGTCGCCGGCGGCGCCGTGGTGCGCGGCGAGTTCCCCGACCACTCGGTGATCGCCGGGGTCCCCGCCAAGGTCGTCCGGCGGCACTCCCCCGACCTCGGCTGGCACAGCCCCTCGGCCGCCCGCCGCGCCTCCCCCCTCCCCGCCGACCCCCGC
>NZ_JABBXA010000013.1:86869-246622 GCF_014161445.1 Microbispora sp. H13382 | reverse complement strand
CAGACAAAATCTTGATAAGCGTGGACTTCCCGGCACCGTTCTGGCCGAGCAGGCAGTGCACTTCCCCGGCCCTGACCTCAAGGTCCACGCCGTCCAGCGCACGCACGCCGGGGAACTGCTTGACGATTCCTCGCATCACGAGTAGAGACGCCGAGTCGGATGATGACTTCGGCACAGGAGCCTCCTGAAAAATAGGGACACGGTTGTGGCCCCGCCCGCCTGACGGCGCCGGTTTGGCACCACCGCGGCGGCACCGAGGTCGGCGTCAACGGTGCCGCTGCGGTCCGGACAGCCGGTCAGGCGGGCGGGACGTTCTTGTGGTGAGGGGAAAGGTACGGTGGTGATCCCGTCCGCCTGACCGCATGCGCCACGGCCGCGGCACGCGGGATGGGCGGGAGTGCCGGCGGTCAGGCAGGACGGTCAGGCGGACGGGAAGTCTGGCGGGGAGGGGGGACGGTCAGAGGGGACGGGCGGTACGCGGGGACGGAGCGGTGGACACGCGGGTCCGCCGCGAGTGGAGTGGAAGGGGCATCGGGGTTCCTCACGCCCCCCGATGGCTGGGATGTCGGATCGCGATCGCTGTGGGATCTGCCAGCGCTCGTTCGACGACGACTCCGGCCGCTCCGCGCGAGGCGGCGCCGAAGCCGAGGTCGGAGGCGACGAACCGGCAGCGGTCGGCGGCGCCGGTGATGCTCAGGCGGACCAGTTCCCCCTGGGCCGCGGGAATGAGCCGGTCGGCGAGCCTGGCGAAGTAGCCGCCGAGCACGATCACCCGTGGGTTGAAGAGGTTGACCAGGGTGGCGGCTCCGAGCCCGAGCCACCGGCCCACCTCCGCGAGGGCCGCCTCGACGCGGGGGTCTCCTTCGGCGCGCCGCTGCTCGATCTCGGCCAGCCGTTCCTCCGGGTCGCGGACGAGCTGCCGGCCGGTGCCGTACGCGCGGTCGGGTGTGGCCATGCGCACCAGCGCGGCCAGCCCGACCTTGGTCTCCCAGCAGCCGATGCGGCCGCAGCGGCACTGCTCACCGGACGTGTCGACCATGACGTGGCCGACCTCCCCGGCGAACCCGTCCGCGCCGCCCAGTAACCGGCCGCCGGAGATGATGCCGCCGCCGACGCCCACCTCGCCGGTGAGGTAGACCAGGTCGGGCGTGCCCGCCGCGACCCCCGAGGTGAACTCGGCCAGCGCCGCGAGGTTGGCGTCGTTGTCCACGGCGATGGGGATGTCCGCGCGGATGTCGGCCTGGGACAGCCGCTCGGCCACCGCCACCCCGCGCCAGCCGAGATTCGGGGCGACGACGACGGTGCCGGTGGTCGTGTCGATCAGACCGGGAACGGCCACGGTGATCCCCGCGGGAGCGACCCCGATCCTGTCGAGGTCGGCGACGGTCCTCTCGACCACCCGGGCCAGCTCGTCGAGTGAGCGTTCCGGACTGGAGCCCATGGCGTCGAAGCCGATGCGCCGGTCGGCGAGCACCCTTCCGGCCAGGTCGGTGGCGAAGGCGGCGATGTAGTCGACGTTGACCTCCACGCCCAGGGCGCCGACCCCGGAACCGTCCAGGACGAGCGCGACGCTGGGGCGGCCGACGGAGCCGGCGTGCTGTGGTCCGGTCTCCTTGACCAGCCCCCGTGCCTGCAGCTCGTTCACCAGGCTGGTCACGGTCGTCTTGTTCAACCCGGTCGCGACGGCGACAGCGGACCGCGAGCACGGGCCGTACACGCTCACGTGCCGCAGCACCAGAGCAAGGTTGGAACGGCGCACGGTGGCCTGGTCCGCGGGAACGCCCGCGGACCCGCCCCGACTCGGCGAGTCGGTCGTACGGCCGTCGGCCCTGCTGTGGTCCACCGGTCTCCCTCAATTAGTTCGCATGGCTCGCCGAATTAAAGGCAATCCTTCCCTCCAGGCACAAGGGGGTACAGACAGCGATTTACGTAACGTTCCGGTAACCAGGTCACAAATTGGCGCTGAGCTGGGGTGGAACGGAGCGATGCCAACTCGTTACGCGTCGCGGGGGTGCACGTTCGGACATCTGCGTGTTACAACCCTGATTAATTAATCTCAGAGACAAACAAAGGGCAGGTGAGGGCAGAGTGACGTACGAGTCGCACCTCACCCGTCCTTGGGGTGGCTCTCCGCCGGCGGGCCCCGCCGCACTGCGCCGGGCGAACCTCTCGATGGTGCTGCGCGAACTGCGTGACCACGCCTCCCTGTCCCGCGCCGACATCGCCGACGCGACGGGACTGCACCGGGCCACCGTCTCCAGCCTCATGTCCGAGCTGCTCGAACGGCGGCTGGTGCGGGAGCTCGGCGTCGAGCACGTGGGCGCCGTCGGACGTCCCAGGCGGGCGGTGGCGCTGCACGGCGCGCACGTCGGCGCTCTGGGCATGGAGATCAACGTGGACTACATCGCGGTCCACGGCACCGACCTCAGCGGCCGGGTCCTGGTCGAGCGCCGGGTGGTCTTCGACACCATGGGCAGCCGCCCGGACAGCGCGGTGCGCCGGCTCGGGCTCGTGGCCAAGGAGTCCGTGGAGGCGATGGCGCGGGCCGGCGCCGTCCCCGCGGGCATCGTGGTGGCCGTTCCCGGCCTCGTGGACGTGGCGCGCGGCGTCGTGTCGCTCGCGCCGAACCTCTACTGGCAGGACCTGCCCCTGGCGGACCAGCTTTCCGCGATGCTCGGCTCGCTGCGCGTGCCGGTGCGCGTGGACAACGACGCCAACCTCGCGGCGCTGGCCGAGTTCACCTCGGGGGTCGCGGCGGGCACGCCCGACCTGGTCTACCTCACCGGCGAGGTGGGCGTCGGCGGCGGCATCATCTCCGGCGGCAAACTCCTGCGCGGCGCGGACGGCTTCTCCGGCGAGGTCGGGCACCTGCGGGTCGACCCGAACGGCGACCAGTGCGGCTGCGGCCGCATCGGCTGCTGGGAGACCAAGGTCGGGCTGGCCGCGCTCGTGCGCGCCGCCATGCCCGAGCAGGCGTACGGACTGCCCGGCATGCCGGTTCCGGACCCCGGTGAACGAGTGGCCGACATCGCCCGGGGCCTGGCCTCCGGCGACCGGCGCATGATGCAGGCGGTGGCGCAGGTCGGCCAGTGGCTCGGGCTCGGCGGCTCGATCGTGGCCAACCTGTTCAACCCCCGCGTGATCGTGATCGGAGGTTACTTCGCCTCACTGGCCGAGTGGCTGCTGCCGCACGCGCAGGACCAGCTGCAACGGCTCGTGATGGCCGCACCGGCCACTCAGTGCCGGTTCGTCGCCTCGACACTCGGCTTCGGCGCCGCGTCCCGCGGCGCCGCGAGCATGGTGGTGAACCAGATCCTCGACGATCCGACCACGATCATGGATTCATTACCCAGGCCGGCAGCCTACTGACGCTGACGGCCTCCTCAGACCTGGAGACGGCACCCTCCAGCAACCGAAATATCCGCTTCGACCAAGTGGCAACAAGCGCGGCGGCGCGCGCCTTGCCTGACGTCCCCCCGGTCAGGAAGGGTTTTCCATGACACCACGTTCTCGAACGTGGGCCTGGCCGCACAACGCGGCCCAGCCAAGCGGACGGCGTCCCAGACGTCGTACCGCGGCGACGATGGCTTTCGCCCTCCTCGCCCCCACCATCACGCTCTTCTCGGCGCCGGTGAGCGCCGAGGCCGCCACGGCGGCAGCGGAGCCCGACTTCAAGGTTCTGGTCTTCTCCAAGACCACCGGCTTCCGGCACGACTCGATCCCCGAGGGCATCGCGGCCGTGCAGCAGCTCGGGCAGCAGAACAACTTCGCGGTCGACACGACCGAGGACAGCGCCGCGTTCACCGACGCGAACCTGGCGCAGTACCAGGCCGTGGTCTTCATGTCCACGACCGGCGACCCGGTGACCACGCAGGACCAGAAGGACGCGTTCCAGCGCTACATCCAGAAGGGCGGCGGCTACGTGGGTGTCCACGCCGCCGCCGACAGCGGATACAACTGGGCCTGGTACGGCAAGCTCGTCGGTGCGTACTTCAAGCAGCACCCGGCGATCCAGCAGGCGACCGTCAAGGTCGAGGACCCTGCGCACCCGTCGACCAAGGGCCTGCCGACCAACTGGGTCCGTACCGACGAGTGGTACGACTACCAGACGAACCCGCGTGGCACGGTCCACGTCCTGACGTCGATGGACGAGAAGTCCTACACCGGCGCCACGATGGGCGCCGACCACCCGAACACCTGGTGTCAGGACTACGACGGCGGCCGTTCGTGGTACACCGGCCTCGGCCACCAGAAGCAGAACTTCAGCGAGGCCAACTTCCTGAAGCTGCTGCTGGGCGGTATCAAGACCGCCGCCGGCGCTGAGAAGGCCGACTGCTCGGCCTCGCAGAGCACCAGCTTCGAGAAGGTCACCCTCGACGACAACACGTCGAACCCGATGATGATGGACATCGCCAACGACGGCCGCGTGTTCTACGTGGACCGGCTCGGCGAAGTCAAGGTCATCAAGCCCGCCGGTGGCACGGTCACGGCCGCGAAGCTGAACGTCTTCACGGCCAACGAGAGCGGTCTGCTCGGGATCACCCTCGACCGCGACTTCGACACCAACAAGTGGGCGTACCTCTTCTACTCGCCCAGCGGTGAGAACGTCGACCGGCTGAGCCGGTTCACGGTCACCGGTGACACGCTGGACCTGGCGAGCGAGAAGAAGATGCTCGACGTGCCGGTGCAGCGGGCCGAGTGCTGCCACCACGGCGGCGGCATGCTCATGGACCACAAGACCGGCGACCTGTGGCTGGCGACGGGTGACAACACCAACCCGTTCGCTTCCAACAGCTACACGCCGATCGACGAGCGGTCGGGCCGTGCGGCCTGGGACGCGCAGCGTTCCTCGGCCAACACCAACAGCCTGAGCGGCAAGCTGCTGCGAATCCACCCCGAGGCCGACGGCACCTACACCGTCCCGGCCGGCAACCTGTTCGCTCCGGGCACCGCGAAGACCAAGCCGGAAATCTACGGCATGGGCTTCCGCAACCCGTTCCGCATGGGTATCGACCCCAAGACGGGCAACATCATGCTCGGCGAGTACGGCCCCGACGCCAACTCGGCGAGCGCCACCCGGGGTCCGCAGAACACGGTCGAGTGGAACCTGATCTCCAAGCCGGGCAACTACGGCTGGCCGTACTGCATCGGCAACAACACCCCGTACATCGACTTCGACTTCGCCACCAACCAGTCGGGTCAGGCGTTCAACTGCGCCGCGCCGGTCAACGAGTCGCCGAACAACGACGGACTGACCAACCTGCCCCCGGTGATCCCGGCCACGATCTGGTACCACTACCAGGCCAACACCACCTTCCCCGAGCTCAGCGGCGGTGCGCCGATGGGCGGCCCGGTCTACCGCTACAACGCCGACCTGAAGTCGAACGTGAAGTGGCCGGCGTACTGGGACGGCAAGGCCATCTTCGGTGAGTGGAACAACAACCAGGTGTGGTCGTTCCAGCTCGACGAGAACGGCACCAAGCTCGTCGAGATGAACCGGATCCTCTCGTCCCTCAGCTTCAAGAAGCCGATGGACCTGAAGTTCGGCCCCGACGGCGCGCTCTACATGATCGAGTGGGGCTCCGGCTTCGGCGGCGACAACGCCGACTCCGGCATCTACCGCATCAACTACATCAAGGGCAACCCGCTGCCGGTCGCCCACGCCACGGCGGACAAGACCGACGGCCCGCTCCCGCTGACCGTCAAGTTCTCCAGCGAGGGCAGCCGCGACCCGGACGGCCAGGCGCTCACCTACGCCTGGGACTTCGACGGTGACGGCAAGACCGACTCCACCGAGGCCAGCCCCACCTTCACCTACACCAAGGCGGGTGAGTACAGCGCGGTCCTGACCATCAAGAACGAGGAGGGCGAGACCGCGACCGCCAACGTGGTCGTCGTCGCCGGCAACAACCGGCCCACGGTCAAGGTGAACGTGCCGCCGAACGGCGCCTTCTTCGAGTTCGGCGACCAGGTGAAGTTCACGGTCACCGTCACCGACCCCGAGGACGGCACGATCGACTGCGACAAGGTCAAGATCCAGGCGATCCTCGGTCACGACAGCCACGGCCACCCGCTCGACCAGCTCAAGGGCTGTGAGGGCACCCTGCAGACCCAGCAGGCGGGCCACGGCGAGACCGACAACCTGTTCTACGTCATCGAGGCCAGCTACGCCGACAAGGGCAACGGCGACGCTCCGTCGCTGACCGGGCGGGGCGAGGTGCTCCTGCAGCCGAAGCGCAAGCAGGCCGAGCACTTCACGCAGACCGGCCGGGTGACCGGCGGGGTGGGCACGGACGCCGCCGGTGTCGAGGCCGAGAACACCACCGACAGCGCGGGCGGCGCCAAGCACATCGCCTTCGTCCAGGACGGCGACTGGTGGTCCTTCGACCCGGTCAACCTGACGAACATCAGCGCGATCCGGCTGCGCGCCTCCTCGGGCGGGGCCGGCGGCACCGTGCAGATCCGTGCAGGCGACCCCAACAACGGGACGCTGATCGGCTCGGCGGACATCGCCCCGACCGGCGGCTGGAACACGTTCAAGGACGTCACGGTCAACCTGAACAACGTTCCGACGACCAGCGGCCCGCTGTACTTCGTCGTGCGCAAGCCGGCGAGCGCGGCCAACGACGCCTACCTGGTCAACTTCAACTGGGTCGACTTCATCGGCAAGGGCGCCACGGAGAACGAGCGTCCGATCGTGACCATGACGGCGAACCCGACCACGGGCATCGCTCCGCTGAAGGTCGACTTCACCTCGACGGCCACCGACGCCGAGGGTGACCCGATCACCTACAAGTGGGACTTCGGGGTGAACGGGTCGCCGCAGCCGACGACGGCCAACGCGAGCTACACCTACAACGCGCCGGGCACCTACACGGCCGTTGTGACCGCGTCCGACGACAAGGGCGCGTCGTCCACCGCCAAGGTCGAGATCAAGGTGAACGCGCCGGCCACGGTGTGCTTCTCCGGTCGTTCCGACGACTTCCTGGGCACCCAGCTCGACCGTGACCGCTGGTCGGTCATCCGGGAGAACCAGGACCTGCGCGTCGCCGACGGCAAGCTGATCATCCCGACCTCGACGACCGACATCTACCAGACGACCAACAACACGCCGAACATCGTCGTGCAGCCGGCTCCCTCCGGTGCCTGGACGGCCACGGCCAAGCTCACGCTGAACGCGCAGGACGCGTACCAGCAGGCGGGCCTGATCATCTACGGCGACGACGACAACTACGCCAAGATGGTGCTGCAGGGCCGGTCGACCAACGGGTCCAACCACGCCAACCGCATCTTCCAGTTCATCCGGGAAGACCAGGGCAACCCCAACGAGGTGACGGCGAGCAACACGGCCCAGCTCGGGGACGCCTACCCCGACACGGTGTACGTGCGGTTCATCAACGACGGCACCAACATCACCGCTCACTACTCGTCGGACGGCAGCAACTTCACCGCGATGTCCGAGACGAAGCCGCTCGCCGGGATCACCAACCCGAAGATCGGCCTGATCTCGCTGGCCGGGGCCAACCACCCGGTGGTGGACGCGGCCTTCGACTGGTTCCACATCACGCCGGACGACAAGGCGACCGGCCCGAACCCGGACGACGACTTCAACGGCAGCTCGCTCGACCTCTGCCGCTGGAACCAGAACGTGCGTTACGACGCCACGGCTGTTCGCATGACCGGTGGCAACCTGGAGATCGACACCGCCACGGGTGACATCTACGGAACGCCCAACGACGGCACGAAGAACTTCATCCTGCAGACCGCGCCGAGTGGTGACTGGACGCTGGAGACCAAGGTCGACGGCTCCGCTCTCAACGAGCGCTACCAGCAGGGCGGCCTGATCGTCTACGGCGACGACGACAACTACGTGAAGTTCGACTTCGTCACCACCAACGCCGCAGGGTCGAATGTGGCGCGGACGATCGAGCTGCGCAGCGAGGTCGGCGGCACCGTGCAGAACCCGCAGCCGCAGATCGCCAACCGCACCACCGGCGTGTGGTGGCTGCGCCTGAAGAAGGTGGGCGACAGCTTCACCGGCGCCTACTCCTCCGACGGCACCACCTGGACCGACCTGACCACCAACGGCACGGTCACCGCGGTGAAGAACAGCGCCGTGGCGAACGCGTCGAAGGTCGGCGTCTACACCATCGGCACCGCCCAGGCGGCGTCCAAGACGGTCAAGTTCGACTACTTCAAGCTGACCAAGGCGGGTAGCGAGGACAAGACCGCTCCGGTGACGACGGCGACGACCGACCCGGCGCAGCCGGAGGGCGGCTCGTTCACCGGCCCGGTCACGGTCACGCTGAAGGCGGCCGACGAGGCCGGCGGCAGCGGGGTCGCCAAGACCGAGTACTCGCTGGACAACGGCGACTGGACGGCGTACACCGCTCCGGTGACCGTCTCGGGCGAGGGGCAGCACCAGCTGCGCTACCGCTCGACCGACAAGGCCGGGAACACCGAGGAGATCAAGACGCTCTCGCTGACGATCGCCGCGGCTCCCTCGGCGGAGGTCAAGCTGACCGTGACGGCCGCGCCGCGCTGCATCGGCAGCTCGGTGTACCTCGCCGTGACGGCGGTCAACGACGGCGACGCGCCGGCCACGATCGAGCTGAACACCCCGTTCGGCAAGAAGACCGTGACCGACGTGGCTCCGGGCAAGCAGGCCTACCAGTCCTTCAACACCCGGACCGCCCAGATCGACGCCGGCAAGGTCACCGTGACCGGCACCGCGACGATCAACGGCAAGCAGGTCACCTCGTCCTACGACGCGGCCTACTCCGCGGCCAGCTGCCGCTGACCGCACCGGCGGTGACCACGGTCCCCACGACGAGGACACCGCCGTAGCTCAACCGGGGCCGGCCGGCCGAACAGCCGGCCGGCCCCGCCCCTCATAGATGGAGCGAATGATCACATGAAAATCAACAGGACCGCGCTCGCCGCGTCGGTGCTCGGCTTCGCCCTCGCCGGTGTCGGCGTGGCCACTCCCGCCCTGGCCGACGACCCCGGCAGCGGCATCGACGTGTCGGTGAACATCGAGCCCACCACCACCCCCGGCCAGCTGTCGATGACCGTGGCCGACAACAACGGCGTGTCCCTGCAGGAGAACGGCTCCGACGCCGCCGCCCGCCAGTTCACCGGCACCCTGCCGACGGTCACGGTGACCGACACCCGCACCCCCGAGGAGATCCCCGCCGGCGAGTACTGGGCGGTCGTGGGCCAGGCGAGCCAGTTCGTCGCATCCGACGACCCGGCCAAGACCATCGGCCCCGAATACCTGGGCTGGAAGCCGCGTCTGCTGAGCGACTCCTCCACCGGCGCGGTCTCAGCCGGTGAGCCGGTCTCCAGTGTCGTCTCCGACGGCACCGGAGCCCCCAACGTGGGTCTGGAGGGCCAGGAGCTGCTGGTCTCGACCGCCAACTCCGCCGACGAGATCGGCACCTCGCAGGTCAACGCCGACCTCGCCCTGCGCACCTCCGTCGACGTCGCCGCCGGCGAGTACCACTCCACCCTGACCCTTTCGCTGTTCAACCAGTCCTGAACCGGCGGCTGGACGCCACCCCCGACGTGGGCGTCCGGGCCGATCGATCACCCGATCGATCACCCCGGACACGGCCCGGACGCCCATCATGAGACAGGAGAGACCGTTGTTGACCAAGAGCCGCACGCGGGGCGCCCTCGTCCTGTCGCCCGTGCTTCGCGCCCTCGGCGCGACCCTGCTGGTCGCCATGGTCGCCTTGGTCGCCTTCGCCACCCCCTCCCAAGCCGACGTCACCTGGTCGGTCGTCCCCGCCGACGCGAACGGCCCCGACGGCCGCCGCGTCATCGACGTCGAACTCGCCGGCGGGCAGCAGACGACCGAGCACATCGCCGTCATCAACCGCTCCACCCAGCAGGTCGACTTCGCGATCGACGCCAACGACGGCTACCTGACCTCCAAGGGCTACTTCGACATGCGCCCCTCGGACGTCAAACCCGTCGACGGCGGCGCCTGGATCGAGATCCCCGACAAGGTGACCATCGCCGCCGGAGCCACCGCCGTGGTACCCGTGAAGGTCTCCATCCCCCAAAACGCCACCCCCGGCGATCACCCCGCGGGAGTGACCGCCTCCGTGGACACCGTCTCCGGCCAGGTACGCGTCCAAAACCGGGTCGGCGTCCGCCTCAACATCCGCGTGAGCGGCGCCTACGTGGCCAAAGTCGCCGTGAGCGACGTCAAGGCCCACTACACCTGGTCGTGGAACCCCTTCGCCGCGGGATCGGTCGAGGTGACCTACACCGTCGCCAACGTCGGCAACGTCCGCCTGGCCCCCGACTCCCGGATCCTGACCTCCACCTTCGCGGGCGAAAGCGGCTGGGACGACACCTCCGACGCCAAAGCCAGGGAGATCATGCCGGGCGGCAGCCGGACCTTCACCGCACACGTGACCGGCGCCTGGCCCATCGGAGTGATCAACACGACCGTGATGGCGATCCCCTCCCCCGCGGGTCAGCCGCTCCCCGGCGTCACCGCCGAACGGGTCTCCATCGACACCTCGATCTGGGCACTGCCCTGGCCCCAACTCGCCGTCCTCGCCCTGCTCGTCCTGCTCGTCCTCGCCCTCCGCATCACCGGCGCCCGGCGCCGCAAGCGCATCGAGAAACTGATCCTCCTCAACAGCCAAGGCAAACCCCTCGGGGCATGAGCACCTGAACGCGCGGACGGATCGACGCCCACCGCGACACCTGCCACGAGGCGAACCCAGCCCACCCGACCAGCACTATCCGCCCCTCAGGAGGTGGCGACCATCAACCGACCACCCAGGCAACCGATGCCGGTCCGGCGTCCGGCCCGGGGCCGGGCGCTCGGCCTCGTGGCCGCGTTCGTAATCGGCGCGCTCGTCGCCGGCGGCCTGGTGTTCTGGACCACCCGGCCGAGCTCGATCGAGCAGATGGCCAGCCAGATCCGCGCCGAATCCGCCCTCCGCGACAAGACACAGATCAAGACCCTGACCGAGCTGGCCCGCACCACGCGCGACCGGCTCGTCCCGGTGGTCGAGGGGCTGAGCCGGGCCATGCCCGTCGACGGCACCGCGGGTCCGGCCGTGGTGACCACGGCCGACGTCGAGAACTGGCGGAAGGCGGCCACCGCCGCCGCCGACGGCTTCGCCGACCCGCCGTCCGGCGAGACCGCCACCAACGTCGCGAGGTCGACTCTCGCCTCCGCCGCACGGCAGCTCGCCACGACCGTCGACACCTACGCGGCCGCGCGGGACCTCACCGGACCGGCCCGCACCACCGCTCTGGACCTGGCCGCACGGCAACGCGCCGACGCGCTCTTCACCTGGTCGGTCGGAGGCACCGCCCTCGACGCCGTGAACGTCGACGCCGGCTACGGGCACCAGCACGTGTTCCTCCCGACAACGCCCGGCGACGGAGCGCTCACCCCCGACACCGAACCTGAGGGGAATCACGAATCGTGACCAAGGCACTGAAATACGTCTTCGCCGTCCTGCTGGCCGGGCTCGCGCTGACGCTCGGCGCACCGGCGGCGTCCGCTCACGGCGGGCCGATCAAGCTGGAGGTGATCGGGGACGGCGACCACAACGTCAACGTTCTGGTGACGTACAAGGAGGACAAGCACCCGGTCACGGAGATCGTCGAGGCGACGCTGACCGCGACCGCCACCGACGGCCGCACCTTCGGGCCGGTGCCGCTGAGGTCGGCGCCCGAGGGCCAGAACGTCTACCACGCCGCGGAGCCGCTGCCGAGCGGCGAGTGGAAGGTCACCGTGAAAGCGACCGAGCCCGCCAAGGCGAGCAAGACGGTGACGGTGAAGGCCGGTGCGGTCGACGTCGTCCCCGAGGCCCCGGCGACCACGCTCACTCCGGAGAAGGCGGCGGCGACCGGACTGCTCAGCGACCGGGCGGCCGCGCAGGACGCCGACGACTCGGGCATGCCGCTCAAGATCGGCATCATCGCGGTCGCGGCGGTCATCGCCGTCGGGGCCTTGATCTTCATCCTGCGTCGCAGGAACCTGTACGCCCGCCGCTGAACGCGGCGCGACCCTGCCCGGCCCCGGCCGAGCGGCAGGTGCACAGCGGACATGCGGCTCCGCCGGGAAACGGCGGACCTCACAGGAGGGCCGGTCACACCGACCGGCCCTCCTGTGACGTTTCCGGCGGCCAAGGTTCGCGGCGAACAATGTTGCGGCCGGATTGGGGAAGGGCCGCCCGAACGCCCTGACGGCCCGGAGGGGAAGGACCCGGAGGAAAGGCACCGCAGGGGAAGCACGGGAGGGGGGATCCCGGCGGGCGTTCGGACGGCCTCGGTAGGCTCCGGCCGGTCGGAGATCGGCCGTCGCGAGGTTCTAAGATCTGCTCCCTCCGGCAGCACTCGGCGCGCTGCCGTCGGTCACACTGTCACCGGCCGCACTGCCGTCGGTCGCATGTCACCCGTCGCGGCCGTCGGGCCCGGCCGGCTCGTCACAGGGCCGACGCGAGGCCCGTCGGTCAGGACCGGCGGCACGGGCGGTCAGGAAGCGGCCGGGGCGAAGACGCCGAAGAGGTTGCCGGACGGGTCGTGGAGGTAGGCGAAGTCGGGGCCGCTCTCGTTGCCCACGACCTCGCTGAGCACCTTTCCGCCCAGGGCCTCCACCTTCCGGCAGGTCTCGGTCACGTCCCGCACCAGGACGGTGAAGACGGCGTGGCCGGGCATGCCGCCCCCGGTGCCGAACACCCCGCCGCGCACCTCGTCGTCACCGTCGTAGCTGATGAGCCGATAGTCCATGCCGACGGCGGCCGAGGCCTCGTCGGTGCGGAACCGCCAGCCGAACAGGTCGCCGTAGAACCGCTGGACGCCCTCGGGGTCGTCGCTCGCGATCTCGAACCAGGCGACCGTGTCGACGGCGGGGGCGGGAGTGGTCATCGTCGTCTCTTTCTCTCTGCTTTCCGGGTTCTCGGTGAGGTAGAGCCTCCCGCCCTTCGGCGACACCCCCCTGTCGGCGTTTCCAGAATCTCACGAACGTTTTTTCGAAACTCAGGTCAGTCGAGCACCGGTGTCCGCGCGATCATGTCCGGCACGTCGGCGTCGAACGCCTCCAGGGGCCGGCCGGGCACCGGCTCCTCGGTGAGGACGGCCTCGGCGATCCGGTCGAGCCGGAACACCCTGACGGCGTCGCGCAGCCGGCACCAGGCCACCAGATACCACCACCCGCTCCGCCCGCCGACGAACGCTCCGGGTTCCACCTCCCTGGTCGTCAGCACACCGTGCGCGTCGCTGTACCGGATGCGCAGGACGACGCTCCGGAGCAGGGCCTCCTCGATGACCCGGCCGATCGACCCGGTGTACCGGGACTCCGGCTTGTCCTCGGTGAGAATCTGCACGCGGGCGGCCAGTTGCCGGGCCCGCTCCCCCTCGGGACCGGGCATGGCGGCGACGAGCTTGCGCAGCGCGCTGCGCGCCTCGTCGGCGAAGGGCTGCTGTTCTGTGCGGCTCAGGGCGATCGCCACCGCCACGGCCTCGGCGGGGGTGAAGTTGAGCGGGGGCAGGGACATGCTCTTGTCCAGCGCGTAGCCTCCCCTCCGCCCGACCTCCGCGTAGATGGGCACGCCGGCCTGCTGCAGCGCGGAGATGTCCCGCTCGATGGTCCGGGAACTCACCTCGAAGCGCAGGGCGAGCTCACGCGCGGACCGGCAGCGCGGGGAGATCGCCCGCAGGTCCTCGACGATCGCGTAGAGCCGGTCGGTACGGTTCACGCCGCAGAGGGTAGGCCATCCCACCGACATTTCTCGCTGACCCGTTCGAGTGACACGCGTTCCCGCAGGTCACGACAGGAGCGACAGGAGCCGGAGCGCCATGCCGCCGCAGGCGGGCGCCCGATGTCCTTCAGCCGCCGACCGCCTCGGCGAGTTCGGCCAGGCGGTCGCGGCCCGGCTCGGGGAACCGTTCCTCCAGGACCTCGGCCCAGGAGATCCGGTCGAGCCGGAAGACGCGGACGTCGTCGCGCAGCCGGCACCAGGCCACCAGGTACCAGTGCCCGCCCCGGCCGCCGAGGCAGATGCTCGGCTCGACGTCCCTGACCGTGGGCGTGCCCTTGCTGTTGACGTATTCCAGGCGCAGCACGTGCCGCCCGCGCAGCGCTCTATCGATGGCGCGCTTCACCGAGTCGGGGCCCGCGAGCGCGTACCCGCCCTGGTCGAGCCGGATCGGGACCCCGGCCTCCCGGAGCTTCGCGACGTCGCGCACGACGGTGCTCCTGCTGACCCCGAGGCGCGAGGCGAGCTCGCGCGCCGACAGGCATCCGCCGGATTCCAGCTCCTTCACCAGCGCGTCGCGGCGTTTCATGATTCGACGCTACGTCGATCAGTGCGGCGAAACCCGCCCAACACACCTCACTCGGACGCCACAGCACTATCACCCCAAGTGCGCAGGAGTCCCCCAGGGACGGGTGTTCCTGATGCGCTCGGGCGGTATCCCGCACAGGGCCGCGCGCTCGCACCCGAACCGCTGCCAGTCGAGCTGGCCGGGCGCGTGGGCGTCGGAGTCGACGGCGAACTCGCAGCCCATCTCGTACGCCAGCCGCATCAGGCGCTTGGGCGGGTCGAGCCGATCGGGACGGGAATTGATCTCCACCGCGACCCCGAACCTCCGGCACGCCTCGAAGACGATCTCGGCGTCGAACCGGGACTCGGGCCGCCCTCGTCCGCGTACGACGCGGCCGGTGCAGTGCCCGAGGACGTCCACATGGGGGTCGGCCACCGCGGTGACCATCCGCCGGGTCATGTCCGCGGCGTCCATCCGCAGCAGCGAGTGGACGCTCGCCACCACGACGTCCAGCCGTTCGAGCAGCTCGGGCTCCTGGTCGAGCGAGCCGTCGGCGTTGATGTCCACCTCGATGCCGGTCAGGATCCGGAACGGCGGGCCGCCGTCCCCGGCGTACCGCTCGTTGAGCCCGGCGACCACGTCGAGCTGCCGCCGCAGCCGGTCGGCGGACAGGCCGTGCGCGACGGTCAGCCGGGGCGAGTGGTCGGTCAGCGCGAGGTACTCGTGACCGAGCGCACGGGCGGCGTCGGCCATCTCCTCGATGGGCGATCCGCCGTCCGACCAGTCGGAGTGGCTGTGGAAGTCGCCGCGCAGCGCCGACCGCAGCGCCTGCGCGGCCTCGTCCAGGTCGACGTCCTTGGTGTCCTCCAGCCGCCGCAGGTAAGTCGGCACGGCGCCGTCCAGCGCCTCGGTGACGGCCAGGGCTGTCACCTTGCCGATGCCTTTCAGGCCGGTCAGGCCGCCGGCGCGGGCGAGCCGCACCAGCTCCTCCCGGGGCAGGTCCTCGATCGCGGCGGCGGCGCCGCGGAAGGCGCGCACACGGTACGTCGGCTCGCCGGCCCGTTCCAGCAGGAAGGCGATGCGCTTGAGTGCCTCGACGGGGTCCACATCCGGCACGCTACCCGGCGTACGGAGCATCAGCTGGACGGGACATAACAGACTCATCAGGAACCCCAGACCTGCCTGTCCCGTTCGTCCAGCCAGACGATAATGTGTGCCGATCTCGACAAGCAGGAGCCCGATTGGCAGAGCCCGGGGAGAGCCCCCCACCGAAGAACCCGCCACCCGGCAACTCCTCCTTGCCCTTCCATCCCATGGCCATGGGCAGCGCGCCGCGGCCGGCGGCGACGCCGCCCGGGAGCGGCGTCAAGTCCTCCACCATGATCAAGCTCGGCACCCTGGGCGTCCTGTCCGTCCTCGTCGTCGGCTTCTGCGCGGCCCAGGACGACTACGAGGAGGTCGGCGCGGACTGCGTGGACACCTCCACGATGAACCCGGACGGGTCGTACGTCGTCGTCGACGACTCCTACTGCGACGACGATGACGACGGGAACGGCCACAGCCACTACTCCGGCTCGCACGGCGCGTACCGCTGGTACTACGGCGGCACCCGCAACGGCGGCCGGGTCTACCACGGCACGACGATCCGGCCGGCCGACGCGCAGATCACGACGAGGTCGGGGCGGGTCGTGCAGCGCGGCGGCTTCGGCTTCCACTCCGGCGGCGGCGGCTGAGCGGGGCCGGCACGTGCGCAGACTGACCTCGGCGCCCAGGGAGAACTGGGCCGCCCTCATCGAGTCGCAGGGCCTCGCGTTCCACCGCTCCGCCCACCCCGAGGGGCTCACCCGGCCGTACTGGGACGAGAGCGTCCACTACGTCTTCACCATGGACGAGGTCCTGTCCCTGGAGGAGCAGGTCGAGGAGCTGCACCGGATGTGCCTGGCCGCGGCCGACCACATCGTGGCCTTCGACCGGTTCGCCGACCTCGGCATCCCACCGCACTGCCGCGCGGCCGTCGCGGAGTCGTGGCGGCGGCGCGACCCGCACGTCTTCGGCCGGTTCGACCTGCGCTACGACGGCACGGGACCGGCCAAGCTGCTGGAGTACAACGCCGACACCCCGACCAGCCTGGTCGAGAGCTCCGTCGTGCAGTGGTTCTGGCTCAAGGACGTGTATCCCGAGGACGACCAGTGGAACTCGATCCACGAGCGCCTGGTCGACCGCTGGAAGTCGCTCACGCTGCAGACGGGCCCGGCACACTTCGCGTGGACCAGCGCCGACGAGACGGGCGAGGAGGCGATGACCATCGGCTACCTCCAGGAGACCGCGGAGCAGGCGGGTCTCGTCACGGCGGCGATCGCCATGGAGGACATCGGCTGGGACCCGCTCAACCGCCGGTTCGTCGACATGGAGCACCGGGTCGTCCGCACGCTGTGCAAGCTGTACCCCTGGGAGTGGATCGTCGCCGAGCCGTTCGCGCCGCACGCGCTCGGGCAGCAGGTCTCGATGACGTGGATCGAGCCCCTGTGGAAGATGCTGCTGTCCAACAAGGCCCTGCTGGCGATCCTCTGGGAGCTGTACCCGGACCACCCCAACCTGCTGCCCGCATACCTCGACGGTCCGCGCGAGCTGGCCGGCGGCCCCGGCTACGTGCGCAAGCCGCTGCTCGGCCGCGAGGGCGCCTCGATGCGGATCGCCGCGCCGGGCGTCGAGATGGAGACCGCGGGCGAGTACGGCACGGAGGGCTTCGTCTACCAGGAGTTCCTGCCGTTACCCGAGTTCGACGGCTGGCGTCCGGTGCTCGGCGCCTGGATGGTCGACGACGAGTCGGCCGGGCTAGGCATCCGGGAGACCTCCGGTCTCGTCACCGACGACACGTCCTCTTTCGTCCCCCACCGCATTCACGGCTGAAAGCGAAGGCCCCCGTGGACACCAAAACCTCCATCGCCGACGTGCTCACGCACGGCTCCCTGGCGATCCTCTCGTACGCCATCCTGGGCGTGCTGCTGCTCGTCGCCGGGTTCTACGTCATCGACCTGGCGACGCCCGGCAGGCTCAGCAAGATCATCCGTACCGACCGCAACCCCAACGCCACGGTGCTGGCCGCCTCCAGCGTCGCCGGCGTCGGGCTCGTCGTGGCGGCCTCCATCTGGTCGTCGGGCGGCGCCCTGCAGGAGGGGCTGCTCGCGACGCTCGTGTTCGGCCTGGTGGGCATCGCCGTGCAGACGCTCGGCATGGTCGCCTTCGACAAGGTCGCCGGCATCTCGGTGCGCGAACTCGTCCGGGAGACCACGCTGCAGCCCGCCGCCGTGCTCCTCGGCGTGACGCACTTCTTCATCGGCCTCATCACGGCCGTCGCCGTCATCTGACCCCGTACGGACGTGGTCCCGCCCGCCGTGAAACATTCATCGGCCGGCGGGCAGACGCCCAGGTGGGAGCGGCGGGCGTGCCGCGAAGAAGTTTGCGCGGGTACGCCCGTATAGACCGTTCCCGCCCGGAGGGCCTACTCTCCTCCTCGTGATCACGGGGACCACGACGTCCGGGCAACCGGCGGAGGAGTCGCCCCGGAAAGCCAGCGACCCCGACGACACCCTGGAGGCAGCCGCCGTGGACGGAACGGCCGTCGCGGAGCCGGAGGACACGGCAGGCCCCCGGGCAGCCGGCGCGGCGGAGCCCGAAGACGCCGTCGGCGCCACGGCCGCCGCCGGACCGGAGGAACAGCGGGACGGCCAGGCCGGTGAGAGCGCGCCTCAGGGCCCCGCCGGGCGGTTCCTGAGGTCCAACCGGCACCTCATCGCGGTGTCGGTGCTGTGCGGGCTGTCCGCGGCCCTGAACTGGACCCTGTCCCTGCTCAGGTTCGCCCACTTCCAGGTGGCCACCTACGACCTCGTCATCTTCGACCAGGCGGTGCGCGGATACTCGCGCTTCTCCGCGCCCACGGTGCCGCTGCGCGGGATCACCGGCGGCTTCGGCATGGACTACATCCAGCTCGCCGACCACTTCTCGCCGATCCTGGCCGTGCTGGCGCCCTTCTACTGGCTCCACGACGGGCCCGAGACGCTGCTCGTGGCGCAGGCCGTGCTGTTCGCCCTGGCCATTCCGTTCATCTGGAAGTTCACCCGCCGCGTGCTCGGCACCCCCCACGCCTACCTCGTCTCCGCCGCGTACGCGATCTCCTGGCCGATCGCGCAGGCGACGGCGGTGGAGTTCCACGAGGTCGCCTTCGTGCCGCTGCTGAGCGCGATCGCCGTCGAGCGGCTGCACGCCGGGCGGCGGCTGCCCGGGCTGCTCGCGGTGCTCGGCCTGCTGCTCACCAAGGAGGACATGGGCCTCCTGGTGGCGGGTCTCGGCGTGTGGCTGTTCCTCACCGGGCAGCGCCGGCTCGGCGCCGGGCTGGCCGTCGCCGGAGTGGCCGTGTTCCAGGTGGTGCGCAAGTTCCTGATCCCGCTGGCCGGCGGCAACCCGGCCTACTACACGCGCTACTCCAAGCTCGGCGAGGACCTACCGCAGATGCTGTGGAGCGCGGTCACCCGGCCGCACGAGTTCGCGGCCATGCTCTTCGACGACCACTCGAAGTGGGACACCTGGGGCCTGCTGCTGTGGCCGGCGCTGTTCCTGTGCCTGCTGTCCCCGCTGGTCCTGGCGGCGCTGCCGCTGATCCTGGAGCGGCTGCTGGCCGACTCGGACAACTGGTGGTCGACCGGCTGGCACTACGACGCGTTCGTGGTGGTGATCCTGCTGCTGGCCGGGGTGGACGGCGCCGCCCGGCTGATCCGGTGGCTGGAGCGGCGCGGGCTGCCGCGCCCCGGGCACGGCCTGCGGCTGGCCTACGCCGCCGCGGTCTTCGCGGTCGCGGTCACCACGGTCCCCTACCGGCCGTTCGACAACCTGATGAACCCCGACTTCTACCGGCCCGACCCGCGTACGGCGGCCCGGGAGCAGGCCATGAGCCTGGTCCCCGACGGCGTCGTGGTGGAGGCGACCGACGACTTCGGCGCGCGGCTGTCCGGCCGGACGACCGTGCTGTGGTGGGACTACCAGAAGCGGGGCACGCCCTGGATCGTGGCCTCGGTCAACAACGACCTGCGCGGCCTGGTCAACAGCTACCTGGCCGAGGGCTACGAGATGCGCCTCGACCGCGACGACATCGTCGTCCTGCATCGCATCGGCGCCTGACGCCGCCGTTCCGACGTGCGACGACGCCGTCCACGCCCCCGTACGGCACGATCTCCGGGATGACCTGGCACGCTAGAGGGCGTGAGCGAGCGGGGCACGGGGAGCGGCGGACAGGTGCGAACGGACGGACAGGGCGACGTGGCCCGGGTGGCCGGAGACGGTGTGCCGATGAGCGACAGGATCCGGGAGGACACGGCGCGCCGGCTCGACCGGGCCATGGGCAGCCTCGGGACGGCCGCGATGGCCCGGATGGAGGAGCGGCTGGCCTGGTACCGCGCGCTGTCGGCGGAGGACAGGTCGTGGGTCGGCCTGGTGGCGCAGGCCGGCATCGCGGCGTTCGTGGAGTGGTTCGGCCACGCGGGCGAGGGACGGCCGACGCCGAGCATCGAGTTCTTCGGCACCGCGCCGCGTGAGCTCAAGCGCAGCGTGTCGCTCCAGCAGACCGTCGACCTCGTCCGCATCGTCGTCGAGGTCGTGGAGGCCCAGGTCGAGGAGCTGGCCGCGCCCGGCGGCGCGGAGCTGCTGCGGCACGCGATGCTGCGCTACACGCGCGACGTCGCCTTCGCCGCCGCGCAGGTGTACGCCAGGGAGGCCGAGGCACGCGGCTCGTGGGACGCCCGGCTGGAGGCGCTGATCGTGGACGCGCTGGTGCGCGGCCAGGTCGACGACGGGCTGCACTCGTGGGCCGCCGCGCTCGGCTGGACCTCCGCGCCGGTCGTCGTCTTCGCCGGGTACGCCCCCGACGAGGATCCGCAGAGCGTCATCGACGGGCTGCGCGACAAGGGCCGCCGTCTCGGCCACGAGCTGCTCGCCGGGGTGCAGGGCGACCGGCTCATCGTCATCGTGGGCGGCGCGGACGGCGTCAAGGACGCGGCGCGCGGCGTCGTGCCGCGCTTCGGTCCCGGGCCCGTCGTCATCGGGCCCGAGGTGCCCGACCTGCACGCGGCGGCCAGATCGGCCCGCGCCGCCATCGCGGGCCTGCGCGCCGCCGCCGGCTGGCCCGACGCCCCGCGCCCGGTGCTCGCCGAGGACCTGCTGGCCGAGCGCGCGCTGGACGGCGACGAGGACGCCCGGGCCCAGCTGGTGGAGAACGTCTACAAGCCGCTCGCCGGGACCCCACTGCTCGACACGCTCGCGACGTACCTGGAGCAGGGGACCTCCCTCGAGGCGACCGCCCGGCTGTTGTTCGTCCATCCCAACACCGTGCGGTACCGTCTACGTAAGATCACGGAACTGACCGGGTACCAGCCCACCGAGGGACGGTCCGCATTCACCCTCCAGGTGGGTCTCATACTCGGGCGCCTGTCCGTTACCTGAGCCGGGTGCCTTAATCTTCTCGACACCGAAACTGTAGGTACCCCACAACGCGGCGGCCACAAAGTTCGTTCGGATCTCCATCAGTGTGGTGAACCTCTACAGGGCAGGGTTGAGTACGTGCTCGTCATCGTCGCTCCGGGCCAAGGCGCCCAGACCCCAGGATTCCTCAGTCCGTGGCTCGAGATCCCCGAGTTCCGCGAGCGGATCTCCGCGTGGTCGGAGATCGTGGAGCTCGATCTCGTGTCGTACGGAACGACCGCCGGCGCCGACGAGATCCGCGACACCGCCGTGGCCCAGCCCCTGCTGGTGGCCGCCGCCCTGGCGTCGTCCGAGATTCTCGGGGTCCGGCCGGACATGGTCGCCGGGCACAGCGTGGGCGAGCTCGCCGCCGCCGCGATCGCCGGTGTGCTGACCCCCGAGCAGGCCCTCGCGCTGGTGCGCGAGCGCGGCCGGGCCATGGCCAAGGCCGCCGCCGTCACCGAGACCGGCATGAGCGCTGTTCTCGGCGGCGCGGAGGAGGACGTCCTCACCGTGATCTCCAAGCACGGGCTGACCCCCGCCAACATGAACGGCGCGGGTCAGATCGTCGCGGGCGGCACGCGGGCGCAGTTGGAGGCCTTCGCGGCCGAGCCGCCGGAGAAGGCGCGGGTGCGTCCCCTGGCGGTCGCCGGAGCCTTCCACACCGTCCACATGGCCCCCGCCGTCGACCATCTGCGCGCCGAGGCCGCGGCGCTCACCCCCGCGGACCCGTCGGTGACGCTGCTGTCCAACGCCGACGGCGCGGCCGTCGCCGGAGGTGGCGAGTTCCTGGACCGGCTGGTGAACCAGGTGGCCAACCCGGTCCGCTGGGACGCCTGCATGGCGACGATGGCCGAGCGCGGCGTCACCGCCATGATCGAGCTGCTGCCCGGCGGCACGCTGACGGGCCTGGCCCGGCGCGCCCTGCCCGGCGTGAAGACCGTGGCGCTCAAGACCCCCGGTGACCTGGACTCCGCCAGGGAGGTGCTGAAGTGAGGCTCGGCCAAGGCGCTCCCGCGGCGAGGGTGCTCGCCTTCGGCGGCTACCAGCCCGCCCAGGTCGTCACCAACGACGACCTCGCCGCCCGGCTCGACACCAACGACGAGTGGATCCAGAGCCGCGTCGGCATCAAGGAACGCCGCGTGGCGGGCCCGGAGGAGTCGGAGATCGACCTCGCGGTGCAGGCGGGCGGCAAGGCCCTGGCGGCCAGCGGCCTGTCGAGCGACGACATCGACCTGGTGATCGTGGCGACCTGCACGATCGAGGCGCCCATCCCCAACGCCGCGGGCCGCGTCGCCCACCGGCTCGGCATCACGGCCCCCGGCGCCTTCGACATCAACGCCGCCTGCGCCGGCTTCTGCTACGCGCTGGCCGCCGCGTCCGACGCGGTGCGGTCGGGCTCGGCGACCAACGTGCTGGTCGTCGGCAGCGAGAAGCTCACCCAGTGGGTCGACCCCGGCGACCGGTCGACCGTCGTCATCTTCGCCGACGGCGCGGGCGCCGCGGTCGTGGGCCCCTCCGACCGGCCGGGCATCGGCCCGGTGGCGTGGGGCAGCGCCGGCGACAAGGCCGAGGCGATCGCCATCAAGGACCGCCAGTCCTTCCTCCATCAGGAAGGCCAGACGGTGTTCCGCTGGGCCACCACCGCGCTTCACCCGGTGGCCAAGCTCGCCTGCGAGCGTGCGGGGGTGGACCCCGCCGACCTGGACGCGTTCGTCCCCCACCAGGCGAACCTGCGGATCGTCGAGGCCATCGCGCGCAAGCTGGGCGCCGAGAAGGCCGTCGTCGCCAAGGACATCGTGCTCGCCGGCAACACCTCCGCCGCGTCGATCCCGCTCGCGCTCTCTCGCATGATCGAGCGCGGCGAGGTCCGGTCGGGCGACCTGGCCCTGCTGCTGGGCTTCGGCGCCGGCCTCACCTACGCCTCCCAGGTGATCGAGATCCCCTGAGGAACTTGTACGGCCTGCCGTACAGAGCTGGGGCAACCCAGAAAACCCGGAAGACAGAAAATCCAAGGAGTAGTCGCGACATGGCACTGACCGAGCAGGAGATCCTCGCGGGCCTCGGCAAGATCATCAACGAGATCACCGGCATCCCGGCCGACGAGGTCACCCCGGAGAAGAGCTTCGTGGACGACCTGGACATCGACTCGCTCTCGATGGTCGAGATCGCCGTCGCGGCCCAGGACGAGTTCGGCGTCGAGATCCCCGACGACCAGCTCAAGCACCTGAAGACCGTCAAGGACGTCATCAGCTTCATCCAGGCCTAGGGCGTATCCCCTAGTCCCCGCCGTACGACGGCCGCACGGACGTGCCCGCCCCGCCTCCGATGAGACGGCAGGGCGCGTCCGGCCCCTTTCACGCTCATACGCAAGAGGAGTGCAGACAAGTGAGTAAGGACCGGGTACGTGTCGTAGTCACCGGGCTCGGCGCGACGACGCCCCTCGGTGGAGACGTCGCATCGACCTGGTCGGCGCTCCTCGAGGGGCGGTCGGGCATCCGCACGCTCACCGAGGACTGGGTCGACACCGTGCCGGTGAAGTTCGCCGGTGTGGCGGCCGTCGACCCCGGCGAGGTGCTTCCCCGGCCCGAGGCGAGGAGGCTCGACCGCGCCGAGCAGTTCGCCCTGATCGCCGCCAGGCAGGCCTGGCAGGACGCGGGCGCCCCCGAGGTGGACGGGGACCGGCTGGGCGTGGTGGTCGGCAGCGGCATCGGCGGCATCGGAACGATCCTGTCCGCCTACGACCTCTACCGGGAGAAGGGCTGGAACCGGCTGTCGCCGTTCACCGTGCCCATGCTCATGCCCAACGGCTCGGCCGGTTGGATCAGCATCGAGCTGGGCGCCAAGGCCGGCGCGCACGCCACGGTCAGCGCCTGCGCCACCGGCGCCGAGTCCATCGGCTACGGCATCGACATGATCCGCTCCGGCCGGGCCGACATGGTGGTCGCCGGCGGCACCGAGGCGGCGATCCACGGTCTGAACGTGGCGTCGTTCGCCGCCGCGCGGGCCATGTCGACCCGCAACGACGAGCCCGAGCGCGCCTCCCGCCCGTTCGACAAGGGCCGCGACGGCTTCGTGCTCGGCGAGGGCGCGGGCATCGTGGTGCTGGAGTCGGAGGAGCACGCCCTGGCTCGCGGCGCCCGCATCTACGCCGTGGCCGCCGGAGCCGGTTACACCAGCGACGCCTACCACATCACCGGGCTCGACCCGGACGGCAAGGGCGGCCAGGAGGCCATGCTCCGGGCCCTCAGGAACGCGGACCTCGCCCCGTCGGACGTCGTCCACGTCAACGCCCACGCCACGTCGACCCCGCTCGGTGACGAGATCGAGGCCCGTGCGATCAAGGAGGCCATCGGCGGCCACGCGATCGTCACCGCCACCAAGTCGATGACCGGCCACCTCCTCGGCGGCGCCGGCGGCATCGAGTCGATCTTCACCATTCTCGCCCTGCACGAGCGGATCGTGCCGGCCATCGCGAACCTGGACGACCCGGCCGACGGCATCGAGGTCGACCTCGTACGCGGCGAACCCCGCAAGCTCGAGGGCGACCAGCTCGCCGCGATCAACAACTCCTTCGGGTTCGGCGGACACAACGTCGCCGTGGCCTTCACGACGGTTTGACAAGGGAGTCTCGAATGACAGTGCTCGACAGCAGGACGGTGGCCGACGCCGCCGAAGCGGCCGCCGTCGATCCTCGTGACCCCCTGGTGCGCCTCGGCCACCTGCTGGACGAGGGGTCGATCCGGACGATCACCCCCGAGGACAGGAGCGGCGTGCTGGCGGTGACCGGCCGCGTCGAGGGCGTGCCGGTCGTGGCGTTCTGCAGCGACGCCCGTGTCCAGGGCGGCGCGATGGGCGCGGAGGGCTGCGAGCACATCGTCCACGCCTACGACGTCGCGGTGCGCGAGCGCGTGCCGATCATCGGCCTGTGGCACTGCGGCGGCGCCCGGCTCGCCGAGGGCGTGGAGTCCCTGCACGCCGTGGGCCGCGTGTTCGCCGCCATGACCAAGGCCTCGGGCCTGGTCCCCCAGATCTCCGTCGTCGTCGGCCCTGCGGCCGGCGGCGCCGCCTACGGCCCGGCCCTGACCGATATCGTGATCCTGGCCGACCAGGGCCGCATCTTCGTCACCGGCCCGGACGTCGTCCGCAGCGTCACCGGCGAGCAGATCGACATGGCGGCCCTCGGCGGTCCCGAGCCGCACAGCAAGCGCAGCGGCGTCGTCCACGTCGTCACCAAGGACGAGCCCGAGGCGATGCTGCGCGCCCGCCAGCTCGCCAGCCTGCTCGGCCACCAGGGCCGGGTGCGCGAGGTGGACGAGGTCGACTTCAGCGACGTGCTCCCCGACAACCCCCGCCGCGCCTACGACGTGCATCCGCTGGTGAAGGGGCTGCTCGACGAGCCCGGCGTGGAGCTGCACCCGAAGTGGGCGCCCAACATCGTCACCACCCTGGGCCGGCTCGGCGGCCGCACGGTCGGTGTCATCGCCAACAACCCCATGCGGCTCGGCGGCTGCCTCGACTCCGCCTCCGCCGAGAAGGCCGCCCGTTTTGTCCGGATGTGCGATGCCTTCGGAGTGCCGCTGGTGGTGCTCGTGGACGTGCCCGGTTACCTTCCCGGTGTCGGCCAGGAGCACGACGGCGTCGTCCGGCGCGGCGCGAAGCTGCTGCACGCGTTCGCCGAGGCGTCCGTGCCCCGCGTCACCCTGATCACCCGCAAGGCGTACGGCGGGGCGTACATCGCGATGAACTCCCGCTCGCTCGGCGCGACCCGGGTGTTCGCCTGGCCGAACATCGAGGTGGCGGTCATGGGCGCGGTCGCGGCGGTGCGCATCCTCAAGCGGCGTGAGCTCGCGGCCGCCCCCGAGGAGGAGCGCTCCGCCCTCGAGGCCCGGCTGGCCGAGGAGCACGAGAAGGCCGCGGGCGGCCTCCAGCGCGCCCTCGACCTCGGCGTCATCGACGAGGTGATCGAGCCGGCCAAGACGCGCGGTGCGATCGCCCGGGTGCTCGCCCAGGCCACCCCGGCCCGGGGCGCCCACGGCAACATCCCGCTCTGACGACGTACCGGAAGCGCCGGTCCCCACATCAGGGGACCGGCGCTTTCGCGTTCTCGCGGTCCGGCTGGTGAGCGCGCTGTATCCGGGCGACGAGGCGTTCGATCCGCCCGCCGCCTGGTGGGGCACCCCACTGGGCCGGGCGGTCGCCCGGCGCGCGGGGCATCCGGCCGCGACCGCGGTGCCGGTCTCGGTCGCCGCGGCGATGCTCGGCATCACCCGTCAGGGCGTGCACGACCTGGTGCGCCGCCACAAGCTCGACCGCGATTCCGGGGGCGCGATCACCACGGCGTCGATCCAGGCCCGCCTCTCCCGTAGCCGCGGCGACCGGGCGGCAGCCGGCGTGAGGAGCTCTGAATGACCGTTTCCACCGGTTCCACCGGCGACGTCCTGCGGCTCGCGGACGGCCTGGCCGTCCGGCGGCTGGGTCCGGCTCGGCCGGGCCCGGCTCGACCTCGTCTACCCGCGGGTGGGCGGCGACGGACTGCTGTTTCCCGGTGAGGTGCCCTTCGCCGAGTCCTTCCGGGCGCTGGCCGGGCTCCACGAACGCGGGCTGATCCGCGCGCTCGGGCTCAGCGGCGTGACAACGGAACAACTGGCCGAGGCGCGCGCGATCGCGCCCGTGGCGGCGGTGCAGAACCGTTTCCACCTGTTCGACCGGTCGGGCGCGGACGTCCTGGCCGCGTGCGAGGCCGCCGGCATCGCGTTCGCCGCCTACTTCCCGCTCGCCGCCGGCATGCTCCGGCCCGGCCTGGATCTGTCGCAGGCCCCGCCCGGCATGGCCCCCTCGGCCGAGTGGCTGGCCGTGCTCGACGAGGTCGCCGGTCGGTACGGCGCGACCCGCGCGCAGGTGGCGCTCGCCTGGCTGCTCGGCCGTTCCCCGGTCACCCTGGCCATTCCCGGCACCTCCTCGCTCACCCACCTGGAGGAGAACATGGCCGCGGCCCTGCTGCGCCTGTCCCTCGGGGACATCGTCCTGCTGGACGGGCTCGCCTGATCCGGTCCGCCCGGTCCGTACGACGACACGGGCCGGGCGGACCGGGCGAGGTCAGGACGTGAGCTCGGGAAGCTCCAGGTAGGACTTGCCGCGGACGAACCACTGGAAGTCGGCGGCGTTCTTGCCGCTGGGCGAGGGCAGCCCGGCCCGCAGGTTCACGGCCGTGTTGACCAGGCCCCAGTCGAGGCCGCAGCCCGACGCCTTCGGCACGGCGAACGTCGTGTCGGTGGCCGTGGCCCTGAAGACCGGCGTGTCGTCGATGGACGTCAGGTCCAGCGAGGTGATCTCGGGGTTCAGCGTGATCGGGGCGGCGTCGGTCCCGATGTAGCACTTCTTGCCGAGCAGCGAGTGGATCATGCGGATCTTGATGCCGACGTTGGTCGGGAAGACCGGGCCGGCCTCGACCTTCCCGGTGCCCTGGGTCTCCACGTACACGTCGGTGAGCTTGGGCACCTCGAACGGCTTGCCGATGAGGCCGCCGGGCACCTTCATCCGGCCGCCCACGACGCTGCCGAACGCCGCCGCCGTGCTGCCGTCGGCGAGTCTGCCCTGCGCCACGGTGATCCGCAGCGGCTGGCTGATGTCCTGGGTGATCGAGCCGAGCTTGATCGAACCACCGACGGTGATGATGAAGATGCAGCTCCAGGTGTCGGGAGCGGCGCCGGCCGGAAGCCGCGGGCAGCCGGCCCAGTCGGCGTCGCTCGGATGGTAGTCGTAGGCGGCCGTCGCCTGGGCGGGCGCCGCCGTGCCGGCCAGCAGCGCCACCGCCGCCACGCCGATCGCCAGGCGCCGGGCAAGAACGCTCATGGACTCCTCCTCGGGTCCGCGTCGGGGGGTGCGGACGTGGATGAGTCCCGGTATATCTGCGAAAAAGGCGGCTTTCTATGCGGTTTTCACAAGGCGCAAGGGTGACTTGTTATCACGATCCGCGCAAAACAGTCGCCGCGGAACCGGATCAGACGGCGGCGTGCAGCCAGCGGACCGGCGCCCCTTCACCCGCGTAGCGGAACGACTCCAGCTCCTCGTCCCACTGCTTGCCGAGCAGGCGGTCGAGCTCCTCCTCCAGGACCACCCGTCCCTGCGCCGCCATGAGCATGACGTTGCGCAGCCGGTCCTCGGGGATCATGATGTCGCCGTTCGCGCCGACGACCGCCGTGAAGGCGCCGAGCGTCGGCGTGTAGGCGTGCCGGGAGCCGTCGACGCCCGGCGAGGCGTCCTCGGTTATCTCGAAGCGGATGCGCTGCCAGCCCATGAGTGAGGACGTGATCGCCGCCGCCGTGCCGGGACGCCCCTCCCACTCGGCCTGGGCCCGCAGGGTCCCGGGCGCGGCAGGCTGGGCGGTCCACGTCAGGTCGACGGGCACGCCAAGAACGCCTGCGACGGCCCACTCAATGTGCGGGCACAGCGCAGGCTGAGCCGAGTGGACGTACAGGACGCCACGAGCAGCAGCCACCGGACCTCCCAATTCGCATGAGGTGCGCCTTCCCCAACGGCCTCACACTAGGAATGATCACGGTTGGATGACTGTAGGAGAGACTACCGTCCGTCGCAGTCCGGCACCAGAGGGGGGTCATACCGATTGGCGCTTGGTGACCAACCGAATCGGGAAGGACGCCTTCCGTAACCGTCACGGAAGGCCTCCCCCATGCGCAGCCTCCTCGTCGAACCCCTCCCAGGACGGCCCGTCCTCATCCGGCCGGACGAACTCCTGACCTCCTCTCCCGCGGCCGTCGCCCGGTGGGCCCTGGCCGCCGAGCCCCTCCCCGGAGCCGGCCGCGTCCACCGCGTACGGCTGCCGCCGGGCACCGACGTGATCGACCTGACGGCCGTGCTCCGCGACCGCGGGCATCCGGCCTCCCCCAATCACCTGCTCACCGGCCAGCCGCTGTTCTTCGGCGGACCCGGCGGGCCGCCCGCGCCCGCGGCGCCGCCGCCGTACGCGCCGGGCGAGCAGTGCGACGTCACCGTGGCCGTCCTCGACACCGGACTGGCGCCGCATCCGTGGCTCGCCCGGTGGTACAGCGACGACATCGCCGAGACACCCGACGCGGACGGCGACGGCGCGCGCGACCGGCAGGCCGGGCACGGGACGTTCGTGGCCGGGCTGATCCTGCGGCAGGCGCCCGGCGTCCGGCTGCGCGCCCTGCGCCTCCTCGACAGCGACGGCGTGAGCGACGAGGCGGCGCTGCTGCGCGCGCTCGCCACGCTGCGCGGCGCGCGCGCCGACGTCGTGAACCTCTCCTTCGGCGGGCACACCTTCGACGACGCGCCGCCTCTCGGGCTGGCCGAGGCGCTCGTGGATTTTCCCGCCGTCGTCGCGTGCGCGGGCAACACGGCGTCGCCGCGTCCCTTCTGGCCGGCGGCCCTGCCGGGCGTCGTCGCGGTCGGCGCGCTCGACGGGGACGCCAGGGCGGAGTTCTCCGCGTACGGCCCGTGGGTGGACGTCTGGGCGCCGGGTGTCGGCCTGACCAGCAGTTTCCTCGAATACGGGGACTTCCGCGGCTACGCGACCTGGAGCGGCACGTCGTTCGCCGCCGCCCTCGTCACGGGCGCGCTCGCCCGCCTGTGCCGGGAGGCGCCGCCGGACCGGGCCGTACGCCGCCTGCTCGGCGGCGGGCGGCGCATCGCGGATCTCGGGGTGGTCGTGGCGGGCGGGGATCGATAAGGTGCCGTCACGAACAGAATCCCCCCGAGTGCGCAGAGTGACGTATGCCGACAGACAACTCGTTCGCCACCATCGACCAGGCCGCCTGGGAGGACCTGGTCGCCCGGTTCGACGGCAGGATGTGGGCGGTCGCCCGGGCGTTCGGGCTGAGCGCCGCCGACGCCGCCGACGCCGTGCAGGGCGCCTGGCTCCGGCTCGTGGAGAACGCGGACGCGATCCGCGACCCCGGACGTATCGGCGCGTGGCTCGTCACCACGACACGGCGCGAGGCGGCCCGGCTCAGCCGCAGGGCCCGCGGGGAGGTCGCCGCCGACCTGGACGTGCCGGACACGGCGCTCCCCGATCCGACGGCTGCGGTGGTGGACGCCGACTTCGGCAGGCAGGTGTGGCGCAGACTCGACCTGCTCGGAGAGCCGTGCCGGTCGCTCATCCGCCTCTACGTGCTCCACCCCGAGGCGAGGTACGCCCAGATAGCGGTCCGGCTCGACCTGCCGGTCGGCAGCATCGGCCCCACCCGGGCCCGCTGCATGGCCCGCCTGCGCGCCCTCGTCGAGGAGGAGGCCCGATGAGGGAGGAATACCTGCTGGCCGCCCTGCGCATGGGAGCGGGCGCCGATCCGGTGCCCGAAGGCGTGTCGGCCGCCGCCCGGGCGGTCTTCGGCCTGCGGGTGCCCGGGGGTGTGCCCGCCGCGCCGGTCGACGTCGCCGTGCCGCCGGGGGCCCGCTCCGCGGACGGGACGGCGCAGTCCGGTGTCCGCAGGTTCAGCGCGGACGGCCTGGTCATCGACGTCGAGACGACCGTGAGCGGCGGGCGGATGGAAGTGGCCGGTCAGGTGTCCCCCGCCCCCGGTCCGGACACCAGGATCGAGGTGCGCACCCCGCACATCGGCAAGGTCCGCGTGCCCTCCGGCAGCGGTCACTTCGCGGTGGCCGGCCTGCCGCCGGGATGGGTCAGCGTGGTCTGCCACCGGCCCGGCCATGCACCCGTCTTCACCCGCTGGATCCACGTTCGCTCATGACCCCGTTGGACAGAGCCGAGGCCGCCGTGCGGCTGTCCGGGACCGACCCCCGGCTGGCACTCGCGGAGGCGAGAGCCGTACTGGACCTGACCGGGCGGCCGGGACCCGCGGACGCGTACGGCGAGGCGGTCTCGGTGGCGCTGCGCGCGGCGGCGCTCGCGGCCCGCGAACTGGGCGACCTCGAACTCGCCGGGGAGCGGCTGGAGGAGGCTATCGCGGCGGGGCACGGGTTCCCGCGCCGCGTGGCGCAGGCCCGGATGTCGCTCGTCACGGTCCGGGCCCAGCTCGGCGACCCCGAGGGCGGGCTGCGCCTCGCCGACCTCGCCGAGCGGGATCTCGTGGGAACGGACCTGGCCAGGCTCGGCGTGCAGCGGTCGGTCGCCCTGATCCTGCTGGGACGGCACGAGGAGGCCGTGCGGCACTGCGACCGGGCGGTCGGCCTGCTGGACGACGATCCCCGCTTCCGGGCGGGCGGGCTGCTGAACCGCGGCCTCGCCCACGCCTACCTCGAACGGTACGGCGAGGCCGAGGCCGACCTGGCCGAATGCGCCCGGGTCGCGAGGTCGGCGGGGCTGGACCACGTCGCGATGCTGGCGGAGGGCAACCTGCCCTTCGTGTCCGCGCGGCGCGGCGACGTCGCCGCCGCCTTCAGGCGGTACCGGGCGGCCGAGGCCACGCTGTTCGGCTACCCGGAACGGCTCGCCGCGATGCGCACGGACTTCGCCGAGGCGCTGGTGGCGGCGCGGCTGCCCGGCGAGGCGCGCACGCTGCTCGAACAGGCCGTTCCGGAGCTGGTCGCGGCCGGGGCGCAGGCGGCGGTCCCCGGTGCGCGGCTGCTGCTCGCCCAGGCCGCGCTCCTCGCCGGGGACGCCACGCTGGCCGAGACGACGGCGCGCACCGCGCTGGCCGAGCTGGACGCGCAGGGCAGGACGGCCTGGCTGCCCCTCGCCAGGGAGGTCGTCCTGCGAGCCCGCCTCGCGCGGACCACGGCGACCGCCTCGCCGGCCGGTCCCGGCGCACGCGAGGGCCTCCCCGGCCTGGTCACCGAACTGATCACCTGCGCCGACGACCTCGCGACGTGCGGCTGGCCGGGGGCCTCGGCGGCCCTGCGGCTCACCGCCGCCGCTGCCGCCGTACGTCTGGGCGTGATCACACGTGCCCGCGCCCAGCTCGACCTCGTCGCGGCCGGCGCCACGCGCCCCCTCGTACGCTGGCACGCGGCGGCGATGCGGCACCGCCTGGACGGGGACCTCGACCGGGCCCTGGCGGCCGCGGCACGGGGCATCGAGGCCGTGCACGACGCCGGGACGCGTGACCACGGCACGGCGGGGGACACAGCGCTGGACGCGACGGGGGGCACAGCGGGGGACACAGCGCGGGACGCGGAACTGCGGGTGCACGCGGCACGGCCGGCCGAGGACCTCGCCGAGCTCGGCCGGGAGATCGCCCTCGACCGGGCCGGACGGACGGGAGACGCCCGGACGGTGCTCGAATGGGCCGAGCGATGCCGGGCGGTCGTGCGCGGCGCGACGGCTCCCGTGTTCCGGACGCCCGGCGCCCCGCCCGCCGGGGCGGGGATCCTGGTGGAGCTGGTGCGGCGCGGCGACGACCTGTTCGCCGTCACGGCCGGCCCGCAAGGCTGTGCGCTGCGCGCGCTCGGCTCCTACCAGGCCGCGGTGGAGGCGACCGTGCGGATCCGGTACGGCCTGCGCCGCCGCAATCTGCGCGACACCCCGGGCGACGCGGACGCCCCTCGAGGAGCGGCCGGCGACGCGGTCGCCCACGAGCTGTCCGCGCTCGACCGCGTTCTCCTGTCCGGTCCCGGCACGCTCACCCGCGCGGGGAGCCCGCCCGGCGGGCGGGTGACGGTCGTGCCCACCGGAGCGCTGTGCACGCTGCCCTGGCCGCTGCTTCCCTCGCTGCGCGGGCGGCCGGTGTCGGTGGCGGCCGACGCCGCCGGATGGCTCGCTCCGCGCCCCGGGCCGGCCGGGGCCCCTCTGGTGCTGTCGGTCGCGGGACCGGGGCTCGACCACGCCGCCGCCGAGGCCGACATGGTCGCCGCCGCGCACGCGCGGGCACGGCGCGTCGGCGCCACCAGGGCGGAGGTGCTCCGCGCGCTGGAGCTGGCCGACGTGCTCCACGTCGCCGCCCACGGGATGTTCACCCCGCGCGGGCCCATGCTGTCGCGGATCACGCTGGACGACGGGCCGCTCATGGCCTACGACCTGCTGACCGCGCAGCGGATCCCCCGCCTCGTCGTGTTGTCGGCCTGCGACGCCGGGATGGCGCACGCCCCGGTGGACGGCGCGGCGCTGGGCCTCGCCGGGGCCTTCCTCGACCGCGCCGCGCACAGCGGAGTGGCGGGGTGCGTGGTGGCCGGGGTGGTGCCGGTACGCGACGACGAGGCTCTGGCGCTCATGACGATCTTCCACACGCTGCTGGCCGAGGGCCGCTCCCCCGCCGAGGCGCTGGCCCGGGCCTCCGAGAAGACGGCCGTGCCGGGCTTCGTGTGCTTCGGAGCCGGCGACGCGCCCTTCGGCACCGGCTGACCCCCTCGTGTCCCATCTCGGTCACGGCACGGCATGCCCTCTCCGCCGGTGCCGGCCCACCGACGAGCCCACGCCGGGCGTTCACCCCGGACCGAGCAGCGCCGGCGGGGCTACGCTGCTGTGCCGTGCAGGAGACGCGCCTCGACACCGCTCGGATCCGGGCGGCTCGCCATGTGATCGACCCGGTTTTCCTCGACACTCCGCTCTACCGCTGCGAGGCGCTGGAGCCCGCCCTCGGGTGCGCGGTGAGCGTCAAGCTCGAAACGGCGAACCCGGTGCGCAGCTTCAAGGCCCGAGGCACCGAGGTGGTCGCGAGCCTGCTCGCGGGGAACGGCTCGCGGGCCGCGGTGTGCGCCAGCGCGGGCAACCTCGGTCAGGCCCTCGCCTGGTCCGGTCGCGGCCGGGGGCTCGACGTCACCGTCGTGGCATCCCGCTTCGCGCCCGCGGCCAAGCTTGATCGGATCCGCGCGCTGGACGCCAGGCTGGAGCTGGTGGACGGCGACTTCGACATGGCTCGCGAGCGGGCGGCGGACGTCGCGCGGTACGACGGCATCCGCCTGGTCGAAGACAGCCTGGACATCGAGACCTGCGAAGGCGCGGCGACCATCGGCCTGGAGCTGGTGAACACCGTGCCCTCGTTCGACGCCGTCCTGATCGCTCTCGGCGGCGGGGCGCTGGCCACCGGTGTGGGTCATGTGGTGAAGTCCTCGGCGCCCGAAGTCGAGGTGATCTGCGTCCAGCCGCTGGGCGCACCGGCGATGACACACTCGTGGCGCCGACGGCGCGTCGTCACCACAGATTCGGCCGACACCATCGCCGACGGCGTCGCCGGTCGGCGCCCCATCCCGGCCGTCCTGGACGACCTCCTCGTGGTCGCCGACGACTGCGTCCTGGTCCGGGAGGCGTCGATCATCGCCGGCATGCGGATGCTCCTCGACCACGCCGGCCTCGTCGTCGAACCGTCGGCCGCGCTCGGCATCGCGGCGATCCTCGAGGATCGCGACCGCTTCGCCGGCCGGCACGTGGTCACCGTCGTGTGCGGCGGCAACGTCGACATGGACGCCTATCGCCGTTGGGTCGGTGCGGCTCCCGCCCACAGGTCCTGACGCTCGCCCGCCGGGACCACCGCGTGACGCCCCGTCAGCCGGTCGCGACGGGCCTGCCGGGGTCGGCGACCCAGTTGGACCACGAGCCGACGTACAGGGCCGCCGGCAGCCCGGCGATCTCCAGCGCGAGCACCTCGTGGGCGGCCGTGACCCCGGACCCGCAGTACGCGCCGACGGGCACGCCCTCGACCGCGCCGAGGCTGTTGAAGCGCTCGCGGAGGAACTCCCTGGTGTGGAACCGCCCGCCGGGCTCGACGTTCTCACCGGTCGGGGCGCTGACCGCGCCGGGGATGTGCCCGGCGACCGGGTCCACCGGCTCCACCTCGCCCCGGTAGCGCTCGGCCGCCCTGGCGTCGAGCAGCACGCCGTCGGCCGCCAGCGCGGCGGCCTCGCCGGCGCCGAGCACCGGCATCCCTTCCGGCCGCGCCGTGAAGTCGCCGGGCGGCACGGGCCCTTCCTCCTTGGTCACCGGCAACCCGGCCCGCGTCCAGGCCCGCAGCCCGCCGTCGAGGACGCGCACGTCGCCGTGACCGAAGTAGCGCAACGTCCACCAGGCCCTGGCCGCCGCCGTCGAGTCGGCGTCGTCGTAGACGACCACCGGCCGGGCCTGCGACACCCCGAGGCGGCGCATCGCCTCCTGGAACGCCTCGGGCGCGGGCAGCGGATGCCGTCCGGCGGGTCCGGGCGGGGCGGCGAGGTCGGCGTCGAGGTCGCAGAAGACCGCGCCGGGGACGTGGCCCTCGCGGTACGCCTCGATGCCGGGCGGGCCGCCCAGCCGCCACCGGACGTCGAGGATCACGGCGTCGCCGATCGCGGCGAGCTCCTCAGGAGTGATCAGCGGGCTCATGCCATCTCCTCGCCTTCGGTCGGTGTCGGACGGTGCCGCAGCCATTGTGCCGTGCGGCGGGCCGGCGCCGGCGCATCCCCGCCGCCGGTGCCCCCGGCGGATCTCGCGGAGGCGTCAGCGGCGGATCTCCGCCAGCGGGACGTTCTGCTCGGCGGAGGTCAGCGAGCCGTGGTAGCCGATCATCGACGACTCCACCGGCTCGCCGGCCGAGGCCACGATCACGCACTCGCCGTACGGCACGGCCACCACGTCGCCGATGCGGCCGAGCCACTCGCGGCGGACGCGGCGGCCGAACCAGCCCGCGGCGACGGCCTCCTCACGGGTGACCACCCAGGCGCGCCCGCGCAGGACCTCCCGCCAGGTCTCCAGCACCGCACCCGCCGCGCCGGGGGAGGTGTAGACGTGCCGCGCGCGGGCCTCACCACCCAGCATGAGCACGCCCTCCCGAAGGTCGGGGCGCAGGTCCACGTCCACCTTGTCACTGGCGTTGACCATGCCGTGGTCGGCCGTGACGTACAGGACCGCGCCAGGCGGCAACGCCTCGGCGATGCGCTCGGCCATCCGGTCCACCACGGCGACCTGTTCGAGCCACTCCCCGCCGCCCCACCCATGGAAGTGGCCGGCACGGTCGACCTCGCCGTAGTAGACGGTGACAAAGGAGGTCTCGCGCAGCGCCCGCCGCACGGCCTCGACGCGCTCGTCGACGCTGTCGGCGGCCCAGTGGCGCATGCCCCGGTAGACGGCGCGGGTCAGCCCGGTGCCGTCGAACCAGGCGGGCGCCACGTAGACGGGCTCGACCCCCGCCGCCGCCATGCGTTCGTAGACCGTCGGCAGGGGCTGCCACACCTCCGGGTCGACCGGCGGCACCCAGCGCAGGCAGTTGAACAGCCGGCCCTCCCCCGGGACGGCCAGCTGGCTGCCGAGCATGCCGTGCTCCCCGGGAGGAGCGCCGGTGCCCAGGGTGGCCAGGCTGATGGGGGTCGAGGAGGGGAAGCCGGCCGTGAGCGTCCCGCGCAGATGGGCCGACAGGAACGGCGCGGCGCCCGGATGCGCGGCCAGGAGCTCGGCCCCGAGGCCGTCCACGAGGAACAGGCACACCCGGGCGGCCGGTTCCAGCGCCAGTCTCGCGGCGCCCGGCAGCCCGAGGGAGGCGAGCAGAGAGCCCGGCAGATCGGCCAGCGAGGCCGTGCCGTACGCGGGCACGTACGGCACGGGCGCGGCCGGCGGCACCGCGGGAGACGCCGTGGGCGACGCCCCCGAGGGCGTCACGGCGGACGTCGCAGGGGGCTGGGGGTTGATCACGTCGCCTCCCGGCGGCTCGAGGAGGGCGGTCAGGAAGTGTGGTCAGGACACCTAGGTCGCCGTCTTGGCGGTGGCCTCCGACAGGGCCTTCGCGAAGGCCAGCACGTGGGTGACGGCCTCGGGGCCGTCGGCCGCCTCGCTGACCCGGAGGGACAGGTCGTCGGCCGTGATCGCGCCGGTGTAGCCGTGGTCGGCCTCGCAGTTCTCGTCGCCGCAGGTCGCCGGTTCGAGATCGACGTGGGAGATCGCGCCCCAGCCGATCGTCAGCGTGACCTCCGTCGGGGGGACGCCCGGCACGTACGCCGCCGGGTCGGGCACGACCCTGGTCACGGCGACCGACTGGATGCGGCTGAGCCGCACCGCCTCGGTGGTGGTGGAGGCGTGCGAGGCGGGCATGCCCTCGGCGGGCGGGTGCTCGTCGGTGTGGCAGACCAGCAGCCGCGTGGGCGAAAGAACCAGGACCGTGACGTGCCTGCGCACCTCCATCGCCGGGTCGAACGTGGCCTCGTGATGCACGACGTACGCCGTGACCTGCTCGTTGCCGAGCGCGGAGTCGACGGCGTCGGCCACCAGATCCGGGTAGTAGCCGCTGCGATCTATGGCCTCGCGCAAGCCCGCGGCGGAGACTCGGGTTTCCCTCATGGGTCCATCCTGCCCTGTAAGGGACACCTGTTTCACACCCCGGCGGTACGGGTTTTCCGCCCGGGTCCCGGCGCCCGGCCGATCAGCTCAGCCGCCGGGGGCCGACGTCGGGGCGCAGCGCCGTGACCGGCCGCAGCACGGCCCGCGCCCCCAGCACGGCCACTCCCGTCGCGTTCACCAGGACCTGGTCGAGGTCCATCCGGGCGACCTCGGGCAGGGCGTCGGCCAGCAGTCCCACCCGCACCAGCAGTTCCTCCAGCGCCTCCACGGCCACCGCCTGGTAGCCGTACTCGCCGAACAGCAGCGGCGCGGCGCGGACCGACCGCACCAGCCCGGCCGCGTCCTCCGCGGTCAGCGGCGCCAGGCGGTAGGCCTGGTCGCCGAGCAGCCGGGCGGTGACCTCGCCGAGGCCGAACGTGACGACCCCGCCGAAGTAGCGGTCCTGGGCCACGCCGACGACGGTCGGCACCGAAGGCTGCGGCGCCATGCGCTGCACCGCGAGCGGGGTGTCCGGCCCGAGCAGGGCCGCGAGGTCCGCGTACGCCTGCCGGACCCCGGCGGGCTCGGTGAGCCCGATGCGCACGGTGCCGGCGCGGCGGGCGTCCTCGGGGTCGGCCGACTTGACCACGACGGGCCACCCGATCCGCTCGGCGGTGGCGACGGCCTCCTCGGCGTCGGCCGCGACGTGAGCCGGCCACACCTCGATGCCGTGGCAGGCCAGCAGCGCGGTCGCGTCGATCTCCCGCTCCTCGCCGTCCGCCCCCTCTTCGGTCAGTGTGGCGGCGACGATCCGCCGCGCCGCCGCCGTGTCGATCCCCTCGACGTACGGCACCGTGCCCGGGGGCTGCCGGCGCCAGTGGGCGTAGCGCACCACGTGGGCCAGCGCGCGGACCGCCTCCTCCGGGGCGGGGTACGACGGGATCGACCCCCGCTGGGGGGACTCGTCGCCGGGGCCGCCCGGCACCCGCAGCTCCGCGGGCATGCCCAGTTGTCCCTGGAAGGTGGCCAGCACCGGCTTTCCCGACTCCCGCGCGGCCTCCAGCAGCGCCTCGGCCACCTCGCGGCAGTCGCCCGGGATCGGCGGCATGTAGATCGCGACGGCGGCGTCCACCTCGGGCAGGACGCTCCGCAACGCCTCGGCGAACTCTCCCGCGCCGGCCTGGGCGCCGAGGTTGACCGGCGGGCGCGGCTCCAGGCCCGCGCCCGCGCAGGCCTCCTCGGCGAGCAGCGTGAGCGCGTCGGAGTTGCCGACCACGCCCACCCGGGGCCCGGCCGGCAGCGGCTGGTGCGCCAGGAGCTCGGCGACGTCGAACAGCTGCACCAGGTCGTCCACCCGGATGACCCCGGCCTGCGCGAACAGCGAGCTGAGCGCGGTGTCGGGCAGCGCGAGCACCGGCGCGCGGTGCCCGCCGGGGACGCCGCGCGACTTGACCACCACGATCGGCTTGGACCGGGAGATCCGCCGGGCCAGCCGGGTGAACTTGCGCGGGTTCCCGATGGACTCCAGGTACAGCAGGATCACGTCGGTCGCGGGGTCCTCCTCCCAGTATTGGAGGAGGTCGTTGCCGGACACGTCGGCCCGGTTGCCGGCCGAGACGAACGTCGAGATGCCCATGCCGCGCTGCGCCACGCGCTGCAGCAGTGCGGTGCCGAGCGCGCCCGACTGGCTGAAGAACCCGACCCTCCCCCGCCCCGGCAGGGTCGCCGCGAGCGTCGCGTTGAGCCGTACGGCGGGGTCGGTGTTGGCGATGCCCAGGCAGTTGGGCCCCACCACCCGCATGCCGTACCCCCGGGCGATGTGGACCAGCTCCTCCTGGCGTGCCCGGCCCTCCGGACCGGTCTCGCCGAACCCCGAGGAGAGCACGACCAGGCCCTTGACGCCCTTCCGCGCGCACTCCTCGACCAGTTCGAGCACGCCCTCGGCGGGGACCGCCAGCACGGCGAGGTCCACCTCGCCGTCGATCGCGGACACGTTGCGGTAGGCCCGGACGCCGGCCACGGCCCGTACGTGCCGGTGGACGGGGTAGACGGGCCCGGTGAAGTCGGCCGCGAGCAGGTTGCGCAGGACCGTCTGGCCGATTCCGCCCGGTTCGCGGCTCGCGCCGATGACCGCGACCGACTCCGGCGTCAGCAGGCGCGCGATCGAGCGCGCCTCGGCGCGGTGCTCGCGGGCGAGCCGGACCTCCAGCGCGGTCTCGGTGCTGGACAGGTCGAGCGTCATCCGCACGACGCCGTCCTCGAACTGGCTCTGCGCCGTGTAGCCCGCCTGACGGAACAGGCCCATCATCCGGTGGTTGCCCGGCAGCACGTCCGCGATGAACGTCTTGATCCCGCGCTCGCGCGCGGCGGCCCGCAGGTGCTCCATGAGCACCGAGGCCACGCCCCTGCCCTGGTGGGCGTCCTCGACGAGGAAGGCCACCTCGGCGTGGTCGCGCGGCTGCACCCGGTCGTACCGTACGACCGCGACCATCTCGGTGCCGATCGTGGCGATGAGGGCGACCCGATTGTCGTAGTCGACGTTGGTGAACCAGACCACGTCCTTATCGGTCAGCCGCGGCCGTGGCCCGAAGTAGCGGAAGTAGATGGACTCCGCGGACAGGCGTGAGTAGAACGAGCGCAGCATGCCGGCGTCGTCCGGCCTGATCGGGCGGACGTGCGCGGTGCCGCCGTCCGACAGCACGACGTCCGCCTCCCAGTGGGCGGGGTACTGAGGGTGCACGCAATCGAGGCTAGCGGTGCCTGGCTTGACCTGTATTGAGAGATTGCTTACGACTGAGGGGCCCATCTCGCGAGACCGCTTATAGGGGATCTACCAGCCGCGACGCGACGAATTGGGCAACGCTTGTGCATCGACTGTGCCCGTCTGTCCGCTCTCCACCCCACGACACCCCTGGAAGCTGTTAGGTTTCTGGACGTCAGCCTCACAGCACGGAGAGGACGCCGCCCCTCCCAGGGCATGGCTCGCCTCCACTAGCAGTTGGCAAGGTGGTGACATCATGACGCGGGTCGTCGTGGTGGGCGATCTCATGACCGACGCGGTCGCCCGCGCGAAGTTCCCTCTTGCCAGGGCGAGCGACACCCCGGCCGTCGTGACGATGCACGGCGGCGGCTCCGGCGCCAACATCGCCTCCTGGCTCGCCGTGGAGGGCTCGGAAGTGGCCTTCATCGGCCGCCGCGGCGCCGACATCACCGGCCGCAACCGCGACATGGAGCTCATGGGGTACGGCGTGGACGCCCGGCTCGTCATGGACCCCGAGCGGCCGACCGGCACCTGCGTCGTGCTCGTCACGCACAAGGGCGAACGGACCATGCTGTCCGACCCCGGCGCCAACGCCGCGCTGTCGCCCGAGGATCTGCCGCGCGACCTGTTCGCCTCCGGCGGCCACCTGCACATGTCGGGCTACACGCTGATCAACGAGGGGTCGCGCGACGCCGGCCTCGCCGCGCTCGACATGGCCCGCCGCGCCGGCATGTCGATCTCCGTGGACTGCGCCTCCTCCGCTCCGCTGGAGCGGACCGGCGCCGAGCCCTTCCTGGAGTGGACCGACGGCGCGAAGCTGCTGTTCGCCAACGGCGACCAGGCCAAGGTGCTCACCGGCAGGGACGACCCCGCCGCCGCGGCGAAGGTGCTGACCGCCTGGTTCCCGCAGGTCGTGATCAAGCTCAACGCCGAGGGCTCGCTCTGGTACTCCAACAGCCGTCCCGAGCCGGTCCGCGCGTCCGCCGAGGTCGTCGACCGCGTGGTGGACGGCACCGGCGCCGGTGACGCCTTCAGCGCGGGTTTCCTGCCCGTCTGGCTCGACGGCAAGCCGGCCGCCGAGGCGCTGGCGGCGGGCAACGCCCTCGCCGCCAGGTGCATCTCCAACCTCGGCGCCCGTCCCCGGCTCTGACCCTCGCGTCCGGAAGGGCCCAGTTCTGAACAGCGCAGTTCGGAACAGCGCAGTTCGGAACAGCCCAGTTCGGAACGGCGCAGTTCAGGACAACGCAGTTCAGAACGGGCTACGCGCGAGCGCGACCGGCCGCGCGGGCCGCACGCGCATCAGCGGCACGAAGGCCAGCAGGAGCAGCGCGGCTCCCAGCGGGATCAGGTCCTTGCTCACCAGCGGGAGCACGGCCTGCACGAGCACCAGCGTCGCGCTCCACCACGGCACCCGCCGCTGGGACGCGAGCCGGGCCACCAGCGTGACCATGCCCACGTAGAACAGCAACGGCACGACGGTGTAGACGACCGGTTCGACGCCGGGGATCGCCTTGACGGCGTCGAAGCGCGGCCCCATCGCGTCGTGGTCGGCGGACAGGAAGCCGACCACGATGTCGATCGTGAACTGCGCGGCCAGCGCCAGCGCACCGGCGAGACCGGCGATGTATCCCGCCGTGGCGGTCAGCCCGCCGCCGGCCATCGTCCGGAGCCGCCCGAAGATCCACACGAAGAGGACCAACGCGGCCAGGAAGAACAGGTGCCCCATGGTCCAGGCCGGGCCGGGTCCCCGGCTGCCGTCGAGACCGTCGAGGATGCGGGCGACGCCGTACGCGCCGACCAGGGCCGGAGCCGCAACAAGTGCTCTCATGGCGACAAGTTTGGTGATCGGGCCCCCGCCCCGGGATGGGGTGATCACCCTGACTCCACCCTGGCCCGTCCCGGAGGCGAGTCCCGGCTCGCCGCCCCCGCGTGTCAGGGGTGCGCCGGTCCGGCCCCGGGCCGGGGCTCGGGAGGCGGTCAGCTCGTGACGGCCAGGGCCAGGGGCAGCACGGCGGGTGCCCCGGCGTGACGCACCTGGGCGCCGGCCAGCGCCATCGTCCATCCGGTGTCGACGCGGTCGTCGACCAGCAGCACCGGCCCGCCCGCCGCCGCGATCCTCGCGGCGACGTCACGCGGCATCGCGAGCGTGCCCCGGATCGCCGACACCCGCTGGGCGCTGTTGTGCCTGGCCGCGGGCGACCCGTTGCGGTAGCCGAGCGCCCCGAGATGCTCCAGCCGGCCGACCTGGGCGAGCCGCTCGGCGAGCGATCCGACCAGGACCGGCCGCGCGCCCGACGGCACCGCGACCACCGCCACCGGGCGCCGCTCCCACTCCCACGACTTCAGCACCTCGATCACGGCCGCGAACACGTCGTCGGGGACCGGGCCGTCCCCCGCCGCGAACAGCTCGCGCAGCCGGGTGCCCCAGCCGATGTCGGTCAGGCGGCCGAGCGCGCGGCCCGGCTCGGCGCCCAGCTCCGGCTTGATCCGCCCCTTCAGGTCCGGCAGGCCGGTGGGCCACTGGCGGCGCGGCTCGATCTCGACGCCCGGGCGCGCGAGGCGCTCGTGCGCGGCCCGGACGGCCTCGTCCGGCACCTCGGCGGAACGGTGGGCGCCGGTGCAGTTGTCACACCTGCCGCAGGGCGTCGCGGACTCGTCGTCGAGGTGACGGCGCAGGTACCGCTCCCGGCACTCGGTGGTCGCGATGTATCCGAGCATCGCCTCCTGCTCCGCCCGGCGCTCGGCGGTCACCCGGGCGTAGCGCTCGGCGTCGTAGCTCCACGGCTCGCCGGTGGCCTCCCAGCCACCCTTGACCCGGCGTACGGCGCCGTCCACGTCGAGCACCTTGAGCATCATCTCCAGCCGGCTCCGGCTGAGGTCGACCCTCGTCTCCAGCGCGGCGGTGGACAGCACTCCCCCCTCGGACAGCGCCTCGAGCGTGGCTCTGACCACGCCCTCCGGCGGGAAGGCGAGCGAGGCGAAGTAGGCCCAGATCTCCCGGTCCTCGGGGCCGGGCAGCAGGATGACCTCGGCCCGCTCGACGCCGCGGCCGGCCCGGCCCACCTGCTGGTAGTACGCCACCGGCGAGGCGGGCGCGCCCACGTGGACGACGAAGCCCAGGTCGGGCTTGTCGAAGCCCATCCCGAGCGCCGAGGTCGCCACCAGCGCCTTGACCCGGTTGCCGAGCAGGTCCTCCTCGGCCGCCAGCCGGTCCGCCGGCTCGGTCTGGCCGGTGTACGCCGCGACGGTGTGCCCCTGCTCGCGCAGGTACGCGGCGATCTCCTGGGCCGCCGCGACGGTCAGCGTGTAGACGATGCCGGAGCCCGGCAGCTCGTGCAGCGTCCTGGCCAGCCAGGCGAGCCGCTGGTCCGCACCGCCCAGCCGTACGACGCTCAGGTGGAGGCTCTCGCGCTCCAGCGGGCCGCGCAGGACGAACACCTCGCCGCCGGGCAGTTCGTCCCACTCCTGGGTGACGGCGAGCTGCTCGGCGACGTCGCGGGTGACCCGGGCGTTCGCCGTGGCCGTCGTGGCCAGCACGGGGATGCCCGGCGGCAGCTCGGCCAGCAGCGTGCGGAGCCTGCGGTAGTCGGGCCGGAAGTCGTGGCCCCAGTCGGAGATGCAGTGGGCCTCGTCGATCACCAGCAGCCCCGCGCTGCCGGCCAGCTCGGGCAGCACGTTGTCGCGGAAGTCGGGGTTGTTCAGTCGCTCGGGGCTGACCAGCAGCACGTCGACCGCGCCCTCGGCGACCTGGCCGTAGACCTTCTCCCACTCCTCGGGGTTGGCGGAGTTGATCGTCTCGGCGTGGATGCCGGCCCGCTCGGCCGCGGCGATCTGGTTGCGCATGAGCGCCAGGAGCGGGGAGACGATGACCGTGGGCCCCTCGCCGAGCTCGCGCAGCAGCGCGGTCGCGATGAAGTAGACGGCCGACTTTCCCCAGCCGGTGCGCTGCACCACCAGCGCGCGTCTGCGGTCCATGACCAGGGCCTTGATCGCAGCCCACTGGTCGTCGCGCAGCCGCGCGTGATCGCCGGCGAGCGCCCGCAACCGGGCCTCGGCCTCTTCCCGCAGCGTCACCTCTTCTTCGCTCACCCGCCCATTGGTACCAGGTCCGGCCGACCGTTTCCGCCGCGACGGCGGGAGGCGGGGCGGGAAGCTAGCCGCGTTCTCCGGACGCGCCGCTTCCGGCGCCCTCGTCTCCGAAGCGGAGGGGGAACCGCAGGCCGAGCTGCGAGTAGATCTGAAGCTGGTCGTAGTAGAAGCGGTGGCTGAGGATGAGGTCGTCCTCCAGGTGCCAGAACCAGGAGGCGCGCACGCTGATGCTGTGGCCGGTCGGGGCCAGGACGTCCCCTCCCGCGACCAGGTAGAGCCCGGTGTGCGTGCCCGTGGACATCAGCTCCAGCGCCACCGCGTCGCCAGCGAAGATCTTCTCCCAGAGCGTGAAGTGCAGATCGGGAAAGCCCTCCCATATCTGCAGGATGAAGGAGCCGATCTCCTCGCGGCCTTCCGCCTCCATCTCCGGTCCGACGACCACCGCGTCCGGCCCGTAGCACCGCGACAGCGCGTCCAGATCGTGTGCGTTCCACGCGTCGAGCGTCCGGTCCACGACGTCGTACACTGCGGCAGCCTCCCCTCCTGGTGAGAGTACCCCCGGCCGCCTCGCAGGCGTCGCGGCCGCATGTCGACGCCTGCGGCGGGACCGACCCGGACGGGCGTCGTGGTTGGATGAATCCCGCTATGGACGTGACCACCTGGTATCTCGAACAGACCAGCCCCGCCGACCTGCGGCCGGGACGGCCGCCCGCGCTGCCCGCGCGGGTCGTCCGCGCCGAGGTCCCCAGCCCGGAGTTCAGCCGCTTCCTCTACACCGCCGTGGGCGGCGACTGGCAGTGGACCAACCGGCTGCCGTGGACCTGGAAGCAGTGGAAGGACTGGCTCGACCGGCCGGGCGTCGAGACCTGGGTGGCCTGGGTGCGCGGCACCCCCGCCGGGTACGCCGAACTGGTGGCCCAGGACGGCGGCACGGTCGAGATCGTCAACTTCGGGCTGCTGCCGTACGCGATCGGGCAGGGCCTCGGCGGGTGGCTGCTGGGCGAGGCCGTGGCCCGCGCCTGGGATCTCGCCGAGCGATGGCCGGGGCGGGGGACCACCCGGCGGGTCTGGGTGCACACCTGCTCCCTCGACGGACCGGCCGCGCTCGCCAACTACAAGGCCCGGGGCTTCCGGATCTACGACGAGAAGCTGAACGTGCCGGGCGACGAGGACGAGGGCGAGACGCCCGGCCCATGGCCCGGCGCCGGCCCCCGCGACTGACCGGCCCGCGACCGCAGGCGCTGTCCCGTCGGGGAAGCCGGGACGGCGGGCGCGGGCCCGGCGATATGGTGTGAGTCGCGAACAGGATGAACTCTCGGCAGAATGTTCGAGACACACCACCGATGTTGACCTTCCCCGGCTCCGACGGGCCGGGGCCCGGCTCCTCGACACGCAGGAAACCACGACATGGCCCGACGCACGACGACACCCCCGCCGGACGAGGACTTCGAGGAGCGGATCGTCGACATCGACGTCTCCGCGGAGATGCGGACGAGCTTCCTTGAGTACGCCTACTCGGTGATCTACCAGCGCGCGCTGCCCGACGCGCGCGACGGCCTCAAGCCCGTCCAGCGCCGCATCCTCTACTCCATGAGCGAGATGGGCCTGCGGCCCGAGCGCGGGCACGTCAAGTCCTCCCGCGTCGTCGGCGAGGTGATGGGCAAGCTCCACCCGCACGGCGACTCGGCCATCTACGACGCGCTCGTACGGCTCGCGCAGCCGTTCTCGATGCGCCTGCCGCTGGTGGACGGGCACGGCAACTTCGGGTCTCCCGACGACCTGCCCGCCGCGATGCGGTACACCGAGGCCCGCCTCGCCCCGGCCGCCATGCTCATGGTGCAGTCGATCGACGAGGACACCGTCGACTTCAAGCCCAACTACGACGGCCAGGAGACCGAGCCGTCGGTCATGCCGTCGGCGTTCCCCAACCTGCTGGTCAACGGCGCCTCCGGCATCGCGGTCGGCATGGCCACCAACATGGCCCCGCACAACCTCGGCGAGGTCATCGCCGCGGCCCGCTTCCTGATCAGGAAGCCGACCGCCACACTCGACGAGCTCATGCGCTTCGTCCCCGGCCCCGACCTGCCGACCGGCGGCACGATCATCGGCCTGGGCGGCGTCAGGGACGCGTACGAGACCGGCCGCGGCACCTTCAAGATGCGGGCCAAGGCCACGATCGAGCAGGTCACCCCGCGCCGCAAGGGCATCGTCGTCACCGAGCTGCCGTTCAACGTGGGCCCCGAGCGGGTGGTCACGAAGATCAAGGAGCTGGTGAACGCCAAGAAGCTCACCGGCATCGCCGACCTCAAGGACCTGACCGACCGGCACAAGGGCCTGCGCCTGGTCGTCGAGGTCAAGAACGGCTTCAACCCCGAGGCCGTGCTGGAGGAGCTCTATCGGCTGACGCCGATGGAGGAGACCTTCGGCATCAACAACGTCGCCCTCGTCGACGGCCAGCCGCGCACGCTCGGCCTGCGCGAGCTGCTGTCGGTCTACGTGGACCACCGGCTCGACGTCGTGCGCAGGCGCTCGGCGTACCGGCTGCGCAGGCGCGAGGACCGGCTCCACCTCGTCGACGGCCTCATCATCGCGCTGCTCAACATCGACCAGGTCATCCGGGTGATCCGGAACTCGGACGACACGGCGCAGGCCCGCGCGCGGCTCATGGAGACCTTCGAGCTGAGCGAGATCCAGGCCAACTACATCCTCGACACCCCGCTGCGCCGCCTGACCCGCTACGACAAGCTGGAGCTCGACCGGGAGAAGGAGCAGCTCCAGGCCGACATCGCCGAGCTGAACGAGATCCTCGGCTCGGAGGACCGGCTGCGCAAGGTCGTGTCGTCCGAGCTGGCCGAGGTGGCCAAGACGTACGGCACGCCGCGCCGCACGGTCCTGCTCGAGTCCTCGGATGCCGCCAGGAGCGCCGTCGTGCCGCTGGAGGTGCCCGACGACCCGTGCCTGGTGATGCTGTCGTCCACCGGCCTGCTCGCCCGTACGACCGACGCCTCGCCGATCTCCGGCGAGGGTGAGCGCACGGCGCACGACGTGCTCGTGTCGGTGGTCCGCTCGACCGTACGCGGCGAGGTGGGCGTGGTGACCTCCCAGGGCCGGTTGATCCGGGTCTCGGTGCTCGACCTGCCCGCGCTGCCGCCCTCGGCCAACCCGCCCTCGCTGGCGGGCGGGCACCCGGTGTCGGAGTACGTCTCGCTCGAACCGGACGAGAAGGTCGTCGGCCTGGGCTCGCTCGACCCGGACGGCCCGGGCCTCGCGCTCGGCACCAGCCAGGGCGTGGTCAAGCGGGTCGTGCCCGAATATCCCGTCAACCGCGACGAGTTCGAGGTGATCGGCCTGCGGGACGGCGACGTGGTGGTCGGCGCCGTCGAGCTGACCTCCGCCGACCACGACCTGGTCTTCATCACCAGCGACGCGCAGCTGCTGCGCTTCCCCGCCTCGGTCGTACGGCCTCAGGGACGCCCGGCCGGCGGCATGGCCGGCGTGCGCCTCGACGGAGACGCGAAGGTGGTCTTCTTCGGCGTGGTCGATCCGGCGCGTGAGGCACGCGTGGTGACGGTCGCCGGCTCCTCCACGGCCCTGCCCGGCACCCAGATGGGCGCGGGCAAGGTCTCCGACTACGCCGACTTCCCGCCGAAGGGCCGGGCGACCGGCGGCGTGCGCGCCCAGCGCTTCCTCAAGGGCGAGGACGTCCTGCTGCTCGCCTACGCCGGCCCCGTCCCGGTGAAGGCCGTCTCCTCGACCGGAAAGCCGGTGCCGCTGCCGGATGAGCTGGGCCGCCGCGACGGCTCGGGCGTGCGCCTCGTGCACGCCATCGCCGCGATCGGCGGCGCGCTCGGCGCGGACGGCGACGACGAGGCCGCCGCGACCGAGGGCGGCATGGCCACCACCGGCGACACCGGCGGCGAAGAGCCGGTCTCGTAGCCGTCTCGGAGTCCGCCCGCCGCCCGCGCCGGGCGGACTCCGGTTCAGGTGCCGGCCGGGCCGCCCTGGAAGGACGAGCGGTACGCCTGCGGCGTGGTCCCCACGACCCGCTTGAACCGCTCCCTGAACGCGGTCGGCGACCCGAACCCGGCCTGCGCCGCGATGCGCTCGATGCCGTGGTCGGTGTTCTCCAGCAGGTACTGCGCCCGCCGCACCCGGGCCCGCAGCAGCCACTGCAGCGGAGTGGTGCCGGTCTGCTGACGGAAGCGCCGGCTGAAGGTGCGCTCGCTCATCCCGCCTCGGGCCGCCATCTCCGCCAGGGTGAGGTCGCGGCCGAGGTTGTCCTCGATCCACGCCAGCACCGGCTCAAGCAACGAGCCGCCGGGCACCGGCGGATGCTCGTGGACGATGAACTGGGCCTGGCCGCCCTCCCGTTCGAGCGGCATCACCGACAGGCGGGCGGCGTCGGCCGCGACGGCCGAGCCGTGGTCGCGCCTGATCATGTGCAGGCACAGGTCGAGCCCGGCCGCCGCGCCCGCGGAGGTGAGCACCTGCCCGTTGTCGACGTACAGCACGTCCGGCCGCACGTCCACCGACGGGAACCGCCGGGCCAGCTCGGGCGCCGCCGCCCAGTGGGTGGTCGCGCGCAGGCCGTCCAGCAGCCCGGCCGCCGCGAGCGTGAACGCGCCCACGCAGATCGAGGCGAGCCGGGTGCCCCGCGCGGCCGCCTCGCGCAGCGCCTCCAGCGCCTCGGCCGGGGCCGGCCCGGACCGCTCCGAGCAGCCGGGGACGATGATCGTGTCGGCCTCCGCCAGCGCGTCCACGCCGTACGGCACGCGCAGGGCGAACGCCTCGGTCGCCACTTCGGGGGCGGGCCCGCACACCCGCACCCGGTACGGCGTGCGGCCGTCCGGCAGGCGGGTGCGGCCGAACACCTCGATCGGGGTCGCCAGATCGAACGGCACGACATGGTCCAGCGCCAGGATCGCCACGGTGTGCACGGTCGCCACCATAGACGGGATCCCGCCAGTGGAGATACCTCCGCCGTCGCGTGAACATCCTGGTGACCGGACTTGGCGGGAATCCGTTGACCTTTGTCGTTCTCGCCGCTGGGATCGACGACGGCCGCACTCCTACGGTTGGTGACCGCACACCGACGACGAGGAGAGATGCCGATGCAAGCGCAGTTCGTGCTGTCCGACGGGTTCGACCCCCTGGACGTCCTCGCGCCGTACCCGTCCTCGCGCGCCGCCCGCTGATCGGGGACCGCGCACGATGACCAAGTTCTTCCTGGCCGTCCACGTCCTCGCCGCGATCCTCGCGATCGGCCCGGTCGCCGTGGCGGCGAGCATGTTTCCCACCGCCGCCCGGCGTGCGGCGGATCGGAGCACAGCGGATCGGAACACACAGGCCGGCGGCCCGGCGGTGCTCCGCGTCCTGCACCGCGTCTGCCGCGTCTACGCCGTCGCGGGCCTGGCCGTGCCGGTCTTCGGGTTCGCCACGGCGAGCGCCCTCGGTGTGCTCGGCGACGCCTGGGTCATCGCGTCCGTCGCGCTCACCGGCGCCGCGGCCGCGATCCTGGCCCTGGCGGTCCTGCCCCGCCAGGACACCGTCCTCGCCCGGCTCACCGCCGGGGATCCCCCGTCCGCCGACGCCGGGGCGGCGAGGCTCGCGATGCCGACCGGCGTCTTCAACCTGCTGTGGGCGGCCGTCACGGTGCTGATGATCGTCCGTCCCGGCTCGACCACGGGAGTCTGACCATGTCGCGCCCTCACGCCGCCCTGCGTGCCGCCGCCGCCGTCGAGCTGGGGTCCCTGGCCGTCCTCCTGGTCAACCTGGCCACCACGCACCTGCCGCCCGTGTCCTCGCTCGTCGGCCCCCTCCACGGCTGCGCGTACCTGTTCGTCGTCGTGGCCGCCGCCCGCGACGCGGGATGCGACCCGGCCGGCAAGATGCTGGCCTGGCTGCCGGGGATCGGCGGCCTTCTCGTCCTGCGGCGCCTCGCGCGCACGCCCCGGGAGAAGGCCGCCTCCGATTCCCCGCGGTGAGGCGTCAGGACGAGACGCACAGGCAGAACGGGTGTCCCGCGGGGTCGAGGTAGACGGTCCATCCATGCCCCGCGCCGGGCTGGTGGTCATGCCTGACCGCGCCCAGGGCCAGCGCCTCCTTCTCCGCCCTGACCGGGTCGTCCACGACCAGGTCGAGGTGGAACTGCTGCGAGTGCCCGGCGTCCGGCCACGCGGGCGGCCTGTGGCCGGGCACCCGCTGGAAGGAGAGACGGCCCTGGTCGTCCCCGGTGAGGGTGACCCAGTCATCCTCCTCGCTCGTCACCTTCCAGCCCAGCAGCCCGGCGTAGAAAGCGGCCAGGGCTTTGGGATCCGGGCAGTCGAGCACCACCGAGTACATGCGTGCGACACCGCTCATGGGTGGACCTCTCTTCCGATGGGAACAACACCAGTAAAGACCTTATACCGGTGTTTTGCCGGGGAGCCAGACGCCGCGGTGGCGAAAATCGCCACCCCCGCAGGGAGCGGCGAGAGGGCATCGGGCAACATCTGTGACATGACCGCTGCCTTCGACGATCTGCTTGCCGCCAACGAGAAGTACGCGAGCACGTTCACCCACTCCGGACTCAGCGGCCGCGCCTCGCGCGGACTCGCCGTGGTGACGTGCATGGACTCCCGCATCGACCCCCTCGGCCTGCTCGGCCTGACCGCCGGCGACGCGAAGATCCTGCGCAACGCCGGCGCCCGGGTGACCGACGACGTCCTGCGTACCCTCGTCCTCGCCGTCTACCTGCTCGGCGTCGACCGCGTGCTGGTGATGCCGCACACCGACTGCCGGATGTCCAAGTCGACCGACGAAGACGTGCACAACCTCATCGCCGCCGAGCACGGCGTCGACACCCGGAGCCTGGAGTTCCAGACGGTCCCCGACCAGCGGGCCGCGCTGCGGCACGACATCACCCGCATCAAGTCCAGCCCCTACCTGCCGGGCGACCTCGTGGTGGGCGGCGCGCTGTACGACGTGCACACGGGACGGCTCCAGCCCGTCGAGCTCTGATCTACGGTTCCCAGCGGCAGGCTCCCCGCGGGCCTGCCGTACGGGCCGGGCGTGGGCGCCTCCGGGACCGGCGGCGCGCTTCGGGCGGCGGGACGGAACCCGGCCGGGAGGCTGCTACGTTCTTCTGCTGAATCGCGAAAACGCGCGCCTCTCTCCCCCCGGTCACATCACCGGTTCCGAGCCCCCACAGGAGCCCGCATGCCCCGCACCCCCTCCTCCGCCTCCGGCGGCACGTCGCGCCGGTCCTACCGCGGCATCGCCATCCTGGTGATCCTCGCGCTCATCGTCGTCGGCGCGCCGGCCCTGATCGGCGCGTTCAGCGGGTTCGAGCGCACCAGCGGCGGAGAGGTGGCGGTCGTCCGCGACGGCGGGCCGCTCGACGACAACAAGGTCCGCCAGGTCATCGACCCCGGTTCCGGGGTCGCCTGGATCGGCTGGTGGTCCCAGATACACCGCTATCCGGCGCAGCAGCGGTTCTACACGATCACCTCGAACTCCGGCGAAGGCGAGAAGTCCGGCGTCGACGTGGTCAACGTGCCGAGCAGCGACGGCGTCAACATGGGCATCGAGGGCACGCTGTACTTCGGGCTCAACCTCGACCACCGGACACTGGCGTCGTTCGACGACAAGTTCGGCACGCGCAAGTTCCGCAGCACCAACGGCGGGACCTACTACCCCTGGGAGGGCGACGAGGGCTGGTCCGCCTTCCTCGACCAGATCATCCGGCCGGTGATCGACAACGACCTGCGCACCCAGATCAACAACTTCCGCTGCGCCGAGCTGGTCTCCTCCTGTGCGCTCGTGCAGAACAACAGCGCCGGCCAGCAGGCGGGCGTGCCGCAACAGGGCAACAACGCGAACATCGCCAAGATCCAGAACGCGGTGAACACGAGCCTGGCCGAGGACCTCAAGTCGACCCTCGGCGCCGACTTCCTCACCAACATCCACTTCAACCTCTCGCGGGTCACTTTGCCGACCGAGGTGCAGGAGGCGGTCAACCAGGCGCAGGCCGCGTTCGCGAAGGTCACGGAGGCACAGGCCAAGGTCGCCCAGGCACGCGCCGAGGCGGAGGCCAACAAGGCCCGGCAGGACGGCTACAACAAGTGCCCCACCTGTGCGGAGATCGAGAAGCTGAAGGCTCTGCCCCAGGGCATCACGGTGTACGCGCCGGGCAATACTGGAGGCGTCGCTCTGCCCACCAAGTAGGGAGCCGGGACCCCGATGCGCCTGCTCGCCCTTCCCATCACGCTCATCGTCATCGCGATACTCGTGTATCTGCTCGTGACGCTCGCACGCGGCGGGAAACCGGCGTCCCGCCGGGAGGCGGCCGGCGCACCCCGGTGGGAGACCGACACCGTCATGGAGAACGGGTGGACCCTGATCGTCGTGCGCAAGGTCGCCCTCGGCCCCGCCGGGCCGGTGGAGCTGGCCAGGCAGACGGTCAAGGCGATCCGGGACGACGACCCGGACTGGGACGAGCTCTACCGGGAGGGCATGGTGGAGGCCCGCAACCGGGTCAGCACGCTGGAGATCGAGTCCGGCTGAGCCCGCCGGAGGGCGGCGAGGACAGCCCCTCGATGAACGACTCCCGCACCCGGGCGACGTCCTCGGCGGGGGGAGGCCGCACGGTCACATGGCTCTTCCGGTCGCGATCACGCCCGGGAGATGGCCGCGTTGGCCGCTTCCGGACACCGCCCGCCGGATCGGGCAGGGCCGGTTCGGGTAGAGATGCGTGCGTCCGACACCCCCTCCCCCGGAAGGACGCCCCCCATGAAGGCTCTGGTCACCCGCGTGTCCACGATCTGCGCCGCAGTCGCCCTGGCGGGCGCCGTCACCGCCGCACCCGCCGCAGCGCAGGACACCGCCGCCTACACCTGCACGTACGGCACCCGAATCCTCGTGAACGACTGGCAGGGCTACGGCATCCTCGCCCGGGAATGCACGGGGTCGGGCACCGGCGTCGCGGGGACGATCACTCTCGAGACCGGGACCTACCACTGCCACAGGGTGGTCCGCGTCACCGACACGGAACCCCTCTACATCGCCGGCTACGACTGCTGAGCTCACGACGGCGAGCCGGGGCCCGGCGGTGCACCGGTCAGGCGTCGATGTGGTCGCGGTCCACCTCGGGCGGCGTGGTGACCGCGGACGAGCGGCGACCGCCGGCTGTACGTCGTGGTGGAGGCCGGGACCGGGATCTTCTACCAGCAGCAGTACGGCGGCACGGCCTGCCGCCAGGGGCAGGTGGAAGGCTTCCTCGTCCCGAACTGGCCGCTTCCGGACACCGCCTGCCAGATCGGGCCAGGGGTTGTCCGGGTAGGGAGGCATGCGTCCACACACCTCCCCCCTGGGAAGGACGCCCCCAATGCACGCTTTGCTCACGCGCGTGTCCACGATCTGCGCCGCGATCACCCTGGCGAGCGCCGTCACCGCCGCGCCCGCCGCGGCGCAGGGCACCGCCACCTACACCTGCACGAGCGGCAACCGAAACTTCATATCCGACTTGGCGGGCTACTTCATCATCGCCACCGGCTGCACGGGGCCGAGCACTACCGGCACCGTCGGCGGGGGGACGATCGCCATCCCGTCCGGGACCTATGGCTGCCGGACGGTGAACTTCCGTCCGGAGATCATGGACCTTCTCACCGCCCAGGGTTGCTGAGCTCACGCCGGTGAGCCGGTGCCCGGCGGGGCACCGGTCAGGCGTCGATGTGGTCGCGGTCCACCTCGGCGGCGCTGCCGATGATGAACTCGCGGCGCGGGCCCACGTCGCTGCCCATGAGGAGGCTGAAGATGTGCTCGGCCTCCTCCACGTCCTCGATCTTGACGCGGCGCAGGACGCGATGGCGGGGGTCCATGGTCGTCTCGGCGAGCTGGTCGGCGTCCATCTCACCGAGGCCCTTGTAGCGCTGCACGGGGTCCTTCCAGCGCTTGCCGCGCCGCTCCAGGTCGCGCAGGACCTTGTGCAGCTCGGCGTCGCTGTAGGTGTAGATGTACTTGTCCTGGCCGCGCCCGGGGTTGGTGACCTCGATGCGGTGCAACGGCGGCACGGCGGCGAACACCCGCCCCGCCTCGACCATCGGCTTCATGTAGCGGTGGAACAGCGTGAGCAGCAGGCAGCGGATGTGCGCCCCGTCCACGTCCGCGTCGGCCATTAAGATGATCTTGCCGTAGCGAGCCGACTCGATGTCGAACGAACGGCCGGACCCGGCGCCCACCACCTGGATGATCGCGGCGCACTCGGCGTTCTTGAGCATGTCGGCGACCGACGCCTTCTGCACGTTCAGGATCTTGCCCCGGATCGGCAGCAACGCCTGGAACTCCGAGTCGCGTGCGAGCTTGGCCGTGCCCAGCGCGGAGTCGCCCTCGACGATGAACAGCTCGCTGCGGTCGACGTCGTCGCTGCGGCAGTCGACCAGCTTGGCGGGCAGCGCCGAGTTCTCCAGGGCGGACTTGCGCCGCTGGTTGTCGCGGTGCACGCGGGCGGCGATACGCGCCTTGGCGGCGGCGACGATCTTCTCGAGCACCGCGCGCAGCTGCTGCTTCTGCCCCCGCTTGGGGTTGGCGAACAGCGCCTTGAGCTCCCGGGTGACCACGTGGGCGACGATGCGGCTGGCCGCGGAGGTGCCGAGCACCTCCTTGGTCTGGCCCTCGAACTGCGGCTCGGGCACCCGCACGGTGACCACCGCGGTCAGCCCTTCGAGGATGTCCTCCTTGGTCACCGGCTCGTCGCCGTTCTTCAGCAGCCGGGTCTCCCTCAGCTGCTCGTTGATCGTGCGGACCAGCGCCCGCTCGAACCCGGCGACGTGCGTGCCGCCCTTCGGCGTGGCGATCACGTTCACGAAGGAGCGTACGGTCGTCTCGTAGCCCTTCCCCCAGCGGACCGCGACGTCGACGGTGAGCTCCCGCTCGGTCTCCGTGGGCGTCATGTGGCCCTGCTCGTCGAGCACGGGGACCGTCTCGTGGAAGTGGCCCTCGCCCTGCAGCCGCAGCACGTCGCACACGGCCTCGTCGCGGGACAGGAACTCGGTGAACTCGCCGATGCCGCCGTCGAAGCGGAACGACTCCTCGACCGGCTCCTCGCCGCGGAGGTCGCGCACCACGAGCGTGAGCCCCGGCACCAGGAAAGCCGTCTGGCGCAGCCGGACGTGGATCTCGTCGAGCGAGACCTCCGCCTCGGGCAGGAAGATCTGCCGGTCGGCCCAGAAACGCACGCGCGTGCCGGTGACGTCGCGCGGGGCCGGGCCGCCGTCGCGCAGGCCGGACTTCTTGCGGAACTTGGCGGACGGGCCGTCGCCGTCGAACACGCCGGGCACGCCCCGGCGGAAGCTGATCTGGTGGACCTTGCCGTCGCGGTCGACCTCCACGTCCACCCGGGAGGACAGCGCGTTGACCACCGAGGCGCCGACGCCGTGCAGACCGCCCGAGGCGCCGTAGGAGCCGCCGCCGAACTTGCCGCCCGCGTGGAGCTTGGTGTAGACGAGCTCGACGCCGGCCAGGCCGGTCTTGGGCTCGATGTCGACGGGGATGCCGCGCCCGTTGTCGTGGACCTCGACCGAGCCGTCGGGGTGCAGCTCGACCTCGATGCGGGTGCAGTAGCCGCCCAGCGCCTCGTCGACCGCGTTGTCCACGATCTCCCAGAGGCAGTGCATGAGGCCGCGCGTGTCCGTGGAGCCGATGTACATCCCCGGGCGCTTGCGGACGGCCTCCAGGCCTTCCAGCACAGAGAGATGACGGGCGGTGTACCCCGTCTCCGCGCGAACCGCAGTCACACCCAACTCCCACTTATCAATCGAACACGCGTACGCAGCTTAACGCCACTCATGTTTGTACGCGTACAAGCTTGCCAGGCGCAGCACGATGACCGGCACTTTCGCTGTGATCCCGGTCACTTTCCGGATCATTCTGCTCTGGGCGTAGTCGGAGCATGATTGGGAAGCCCTTCATCCGGTTAGATGTTGTCCCAAGTGACTGACGCCAACGTCCCCACGAAATGTGGGGCGACCCGAAAGGCGATACGTGACTGGAGCTCTCGCCCCCATCAAGCCGCTGACGGCCCTGGACCGGTGCGACCGGTGCGGTGCTCAGGCCTACATCCGCGCGACCCTGCCCGTGGGTGGGGAGTTGCTGTTCTGCGCCCACCACGGGCGTCAGCACGTGACTGTGCTGCGCGACAAAGGTGCTGAGATCCAGGACGAGTCGGCCCGACTCAGTGAATCCCCCGCGACCGCCTCTGACGGCGAGCGCTGACCCATAGACGGCGTGCCGGAGCGTCACGACGATGTCCGCTCCGCACGCCGTCGCCTTATAAGCCACCGGCCCGGGCCGGACACCCGCCGATCCCCGCTTCCCCCGGGGCCCCGACGGATGCCGTCCCGGGCGTGATCAACGGCCGTCGGCGCACCGGCGGCCGCTGTACGGGTGCCGTGACCGGCCCGAGCCGGCGCACGGACTCTCCTGCGGCGGCGCCCGTCAGGGCCGCACGCGGTAGTGATAGCGGCCGGCGACGGTGAAGCCCTCCCGCTCGTAGAGCGCTCGGGCCGCGGCATTGGCCTCCGTCACCACCAGGTACGCGCTGTCCGCGCCGTGCCCTTCGCCCCAGGCGAGCAGGGTGCGCAGCACGGCCGCGCCCAGCCCACGCCGTCTCACGCGTGGCTCGACGGCCATGCAGTAGATTCCGAGCCACCGGCCCTGCGGGACGCCCCTTCCCACCGCGCCCTCGTCGAGGAGGACGTACCCGGCGGGCACTCCGCTGAGGATCCGCTCGCCCCACGTCCGCGCCGGAATCTCCCCGGTGTCGCGATGCCGCCCTCCGTCCACGCTCCACCACGTGTGCAGCCACCGTTCCGACGGCGCGTCCTCCACCACCGCCCCGGCGGCGAGGCCACCGGAGGTCAGCGGCCTGGTCATCACCAGAGTGGGGTCCACGAGCCGGTAGCCCCGGCGGGCGAGTTCGTCGTCGAGCCCGCGCGACGCGCCCATGCCGACCGAGAACACGCAGGGCTGGCCGAGGCCCGCGTAGAACCGCTCCGCCCGGCCGACCGCCTCCGGCAGGTCCGTACGCTCCCCCAGCGCGAGCACCGAGTTGGCCCGCTTCGTCACGCCGCCCGCGTGCCGGTAGACCCAGCCGCCGTCCTCGGCCCGCCCCGGCGCCGGCCAGGCCTCGTCGACCAGCAGGTCGAACTGTGCGATCTCCTCATCCACCCGCCGCAGCCTAACCTGGGGGGCCGGATAAGCTGCGGAACCGTGCTCATCCTGCTTCCGCCCTCGGAGGGGAAGGCCGAGCGGGGGACCTCCACCGTCCGGCGGCTCAGCTTCCCCGAACTCGCCTCCCCGCGCGAGAAGGTCCTCGACGCCCTCGTCTCGCTCTGCCACACCCCCGAGGCGCGCGACGTGCTCGGTCTGTCCGAGGGGCAGGCCGGCGAGATCGAGCGCGACCTGGCGTTGCCCACGGCGCGCACGCTGCCCGTCGCCGCCCTCTACACGGGCGTGCTGTACGACAACCTCGGCCTGGCCACCCTCTCCCCCGAGGCCCGGCGGCGGGCGGATCGGAGGATCGTCGTGTTCTCGGCGCTGTGGGGCCTGCTGCGCCCGTCCGACCGCGTGCCGCCCTACCGGCTGTCCATGGGCGTACGGCTGCCGCCGATGGGCGGCCTGGCCGCGTTCTGGCGGCCGTCGATCAGCGCCGTGCTCGACGCGACGAAGGGGCTCGTGGTGGACATGCGGTCCGCGACGTACGCCGCCGCCTGGCAACCCGGCGAACGCGGCGTGGCCGTACGGGTGCTGAGGGAGGCGGCCGGGAAGCGGACGGTCGTCAGCCACATGGCGAAGGCCACCAGGGGCGTGGTGGCTCGATCGCTCGTCGAGACCCCCGACCGGCCCCGCACGGCCGGCGACCTCGCCGACCTGCTGACCGGCCTGGGGCACCGGGTGGAACTGGCCGCGTCCGCCGGCCGGGGACGGCCGCGGACCCTCGACGTGATCGTGAACGAGTGAGTCAGAGGTTGAGCCGGGAACAGGCCCGGCGGTACTGCTGCCCGGGGTCGCCGAGGTGCGACCAGGGCAGCCGGCTGAACCGGCCGCCCGTCCTGGCCAGGTGGCCACGCGCCGGACGCCGCAGGTCCGACAGGTAGAACGCGGCGCCGAAGACGTTGTGCGCCTCGACCGCCCGCGGGTGCGCCCCGCCGAGGCGCCGCTCCGACCAGTGGGCGGAGGCCGAGACGATCTCGCGTTGCGCCTCGAAGGAGAACCAGCCACCCCGCGACATGGGGGTGCGCCCGGCGGCGACGATCTCGAAGTGGGCCAGCGGCACGAGCGCGGGCAGCGGACTGCCCTCCGGGGCGTGCGCGGCGGCCGAGCGGGCGAAAGCGAGCATCTCCTGGGCGGTGCCGCCCCAGCCGGGCGACAGCGTGATCAGACGGGCCACCGCCCCCGAATACAGCGTCGGCCAGCGGCGGGAGCATTCGTACCAGACCGCGTCCTTGTCGCCGCGCGGCCGGTCCAGCCCGACCGCCAGCCACATCAGGCCCTCCCACGGCACCGGGTCGCCCGGCGCGAGCGCCGCCGCCGTCAGCAGCGGCTGCCTGGCCCGTTCCATCGCCGACTGATAGGTGTGCAGCCGGTCCGCCTGCACCGCTCTGGCCCGTACGTCGGGCCGCAGTTCCCAGGCCTCCTCCAGGCGGGCCCGGCCGAGCCACAGCCAGAGGTCCGGATTGCCCTGGTGATAGGCGAGCAGCGCCTCGATCGACCGGCTCGCCCCGATGACGGTCCGCGACAGCGCCTCCACCCGCAGCGACCGCGTCTCCGGGTCGCCCCTGCTGTCCGCGAGGGCGGCCGCGGCCGGTCCGAGGTCGCCCCGGCAGGCGGCCTCGACCGCCTCGTCGAGCATTGAGTCCGCCCACGGGCGGTCCGGGATCACTCGTGGCCCCCGAGCACGCGCCCGATCCACTTCGATCACTCCCATGAGGCGCGAGCCTAGGAGCCTCGACGTGCCCGGGGCGCTACCACGAGGTTACGGGGGTGTAAAGTCGTCTCCCTTAGATCTTTCGCCTACTGCGGTCACCCAGGCGGCGCCTCGCTACGGCGAGATCTGCGAGACACTCCTACGCCATCGCCCCCTCGGCCGTACGTGGCCGGGGGACGATCGACTCGTGCGTCAGTCCAGGTAGTCGCGCAGCACCTGGGACCGGGAGGGGTGCCGCAGCTTCGACATGGTCTTGGACTCGATCTGGCGGATCCGCTCACGGGTCACGCCGTAGACCTTCCCGATCTCGTCGAGGGTCTTCGGCTGCCCGTCGGTGAGGCCGAACCGCATCGACACCACGCCCGCCTCCCGCTCCGACAGCGTGTCGAGAACGGAGTGCAGCTGCTCCTGCAGCAGCGTGAAGCTGACGGCGTCGGCCGGGACGATGGCCTCGGAGTCCTCGATGAGGTCGCCGAACTCGCTGTCGCCCTCCTCACCCAGCGGAGTGTGCAGGGAGATCGGCTCGCGGCCGTACTTCTGCACCTCGATGACCTTCTCGGGGGTCATGTCGAGCTCGCGGGCCAGCTCCTCCGGCGTGGGCTCGCGGCCGAGGTCCTGCAGCATCTGCCGCTGGACACGGGCCAGCTTGTTGATCACCTCGACCATGTGGACCGGGATGCGGATGGTCCGCGCCTGGTCGGCCATGGCCCGGGTGATCGCCTGCCGGATCCACCATGTGGCGTACGTCGAGAACTTGTAGCCCTTGGTGTAGTCGAACTTCTCGACGGCGCGGATCAGGCCCAGGTTGCCCTCCTGGATCAGGTCCAGGAACAGCATGCCGCGGCCGGTGTACCGCTTGGCCAGCGAGACCACGAGACGGAGGTTGGCCTCCAGCAGGTGGTTCTTGGCACGGTGGCCGTCCTCGGCGATCCACTCCAGCTCGGCGCGGACGTCGACGGGCAGGCCGTCGGCCTCCTGGGCGAGCTGCTCCTCGGCGAACAGGCCGGCCTCGATCCGCTTGGCGAGCTCGACCTCCTGCTCGGCGTTGAGGAGCGGCACCTTGCCGATCTGCTTGAGGTAGTCCTTCACCGGGTCGGCGGTGGCGCCGGCCGCCGCGACCTGGGCGACGGGCGCGTCGTCATCGTCGTCGGTGAGGATCAGTACCTCGTCCTCGGACTGGACGAGCGCCTCGGCCTTGGGCTCTTCGCCCTCGGTCTCCCCCTCGGGTTCGGCGTCGGCCTCCTCGGTCTCCGCCTCGGCGTCGATCTCGACGTCCTCGACCTCGATGTCGAAGTCCTCGATCTCGACGTCACCTTCGAGGTCGATGTCCTCGTCGTCCTCGGCGATGTCGGCCGACTTCGGCTTGGAGTCGGCCTTCGGCGCCTTGCCCTCGGGCCCCGCGGCGGGGGCCTCCGGCTTGGCGGGCGCGGCCTTCTTCGGCGGAGCGGGCTTCGCCGGAGCCTTGGCGGCAGCCGGCTTGGCGGCGGGCGCGGGCTTGGCCGGGGCGGGCCTCTTCGGCGCCGGCGCGGAGTCGGTGACCACTGCGGTCACGGTCTCCGGCTGCGACTCCTTGGCCGCCGCGGATTTGGTGGTCTTCTTGACGGGCGCGGTGGTGCGGCGCTTGGCTTGACCTCGAGAGCGCTTGGGAGCCGCGGAGTCGGCGGCCGTCACCACGACGGTCACACCCTCCTTGCTGAGGCTGCGCAGGAATCCAGCGGCTTGCGACATCGGGATGTCCGCTTCCTCGAAGGCCTTGCGGACATCCTCGGACTCGAGGAAACCCTGCGAGCGCCCACGCTCGAGGAGCTGCTGAATCACTGGCTCGTTCAGCTCCGACGGCTTCGAGCGAGTCGAACTTGCAGGCGACACGAACACCTCTCGAACGAACGCATGGCGAGAATGGACCCAGGTGCTTCTTCTTTTCCGGTGGTGAGGTCGCGCAGACCGCGACATGCCATTGTGGCACGCCACGGCACGTGATACGGCCGCGTCCCGCCGGGTTGCCCCTCCACCCTAGGCCGACCGAGACACTAGTGCGTACGGAAGGAGGTCACTGATACCCGAAAGCAACCGTTATGACTGTTTCATTCAGTCACTCTTCGTGGCCGGTGGGACGTGGACCGCGAGTACCGTTACGTCATCGTCCTGTTCATACCCGGACAGCATGTGGTCCACCAGGAAATCGAGCAGCATATTCGGGCTGTTCAGGACCTCCGGGGGCGCTTCGGCCACTACGGACGAAAGCTCCCTGAGTCCGGCATCCAGCCCGCGCTTGCGGTTCTCCACCAAACCATCCGAGTACAGGACGGCGGTGTGACCCGGCGGCACGCAGAACCTGAACTGCTTGCGGCTCGTGGCCCAGCCGAGCGGGGTGCCGGGCTCGGTCTCGTGCAGCAGCCCGACGCCCTGCGGCGAGACCAGCAGCGGCGGCGGGTGACCGGCCAGGGCCAGCGTGCCCTCCCCGGTCCCCGGCTCGACGACCATGTACGCCAGGGTGGTGACCTGCTCCTCCTCCTCGGTCGCCTCGAAGACGCGGTCGAGTCCCGTCAGCACCGCCGCCGGGGGCGGGTTCGTCAGCGCGAGCGCCCGCATGGCGTTGCGGATCCGGCCCATGCCCGCGGCGGCCTTGACGCCCTTGCCCATGACGTCGCCCACCACCGCCGCCACCCGGCCGTCCTGCAGGACGAACGCGTCGTACCAGTCGCCGCCCACCTGCACGTGGCGTGAGCCGGAGCGGAAGCGGTAGGCGAGCGTCATCCCCCGCACCACCGGCAGGCGCTCGGGCAGCAGGCTGCGCTGCAGCGTCTCGGCCGTCTTGTGCTCGCGCTCGAACAGCGTGGCCCGCTCGACCGCGAGGGCGCACTGGCCGGCCAGCGCCTCCAGGAAGACGCCGTCCTCCTGTGAGATCTTCTGGGTCCGCATGAACGAGAACCGCAGCGCGCCGAGCGCCCGGCCGGCCGCGAGCAGCGGCAGACCCACCCAGGCCCGCTCGTCCGACTGCGCCAGGAAGCCGGAGATCCGCGCCTCGTCGGCGCCGGCGTCGACGAGCTGGGCGCGCAGGCTGTCGGGGGACTCGGCGAAGAGCGGGCGGCGGCTGTTGACCGCCATCGTCATCACGTTGGGGTGCGCGAGGTCGATCTCCTCGCCCGGGGCGTCCGGGGTGCCGCCGCTGTTGATCACCTTCAGCGTGGCCCGGTCCGGGTCGAGCAGCGCGACGGACGAGTGATCGGCGGCGAGGGCCGTACGGCCGACGTCGATGATGACCTGCACCACCTGCTCGACGGTGAGCGCCTCGGCGAGCTGGGCGGTCGCGCCCTGGAGGCGGGCGGTGCGCAGCGCGGCGGCGCCGAGCTGGTCGGTGAGGCGGCCGCGCATCTCCTCGGCCTCGCGCTGCGGCGTGACGTCGGTGTTGGCCCCGACCCACTCCACCACGCGGCCGTGCCTGACGATCGGCACGGCCCGGACCTCGAAGTGCCGGTAGCCGCTGGCCCGGGTGCGCACCCGGTAGCTCCACTCGAACATCGTGCGGCCGCGCAGCGCCTCGCGCCACGCCTCCTCGGTGCCGGGACGGTCGTCGGGGTGCACCGCGTCCAGCCAGCCGTGCGCGAGGTACTCCTCCAGGCCCTGACCGGTGATGGCGCGCCACTGGGGCGCGTCCTCGGCCACCGAGCCGCTGGGCGAGCTGATCCACACCAGCTGCTGCTGCGACTCCACCAGCGAGCGGTAGCGCTCCTCGCTGCGCTCCAGCACCTCCTCGTTCAGCTGCCGCTCGGTCACGTCGACCCCGAAGAGCGCGGTCCCGATGACGCCGTCGTCGCCGTGCAGCGGGAAGAACGACACCGTCCAGTGGCGGCTGTCGCCGTTCTCCGCGCGGGTCCTGATCCGCTGGTCGGTGATCGGCAGCGCCTCGTCGGCGATCCGGCCCAGCGCCGCCTCGATCAGGGTGCTCAGGTCGGCCGGCAGCAACTCGGCCGGTTGGCGGTCAAGATGCAGCTCGACAGGATGGCCGGTCAGCTCGGTAAAGGTGGAGTTGACCCGGACGAAACGCCCATCCGGGTCGAAAAACGCGAAGGCAAACGGCGCCTCCGACATCAGGCCTCTGAAGAGGTCGGAGTCTGATATGTCCAAACCGGGCTCCCGGGGCCGGGGCACGGAGGTTTCGGCGCTCATGGTCGGCACCTCCGTCGCGTGCCAGCGTCTCCCACGAGGCACATCTCCATAACTGTGATTGGTAGCGCAGATCTGCCCTACATCATGGGCGATCGGCATACGCGGACGGAAGCCCCGCCCGGCATGCGGTCAACGCATCCTGTCAAAAGACCGGCGCCTCGCGCAGGAGGATCGGGCCTACTTCTTGGCGGCCCGCTTCGCTTCCTGCTTGGTCGCGCGAACCAGTTGCAGGCTCTCGGCGTCCACGACGTCGGCCACCGACCGGTGCACCCCCTCCTCGCCGTACGGCCCGGCCGCCTCACGCCAGCCGTCCGGGCGCACGCCGCACTGTTTGCCCAGCAGGGCCAGGAAGATCTGGGCCTTCTGCCGGCCGAATCCGGGGAGGGCCAGCAGCCGGCGCAGCAGCTCGGCACCGTCGCGGGCATCCTCCCATACCTTCTCGGCCGAGCCATCGTAGTGCTCGACGAGATATGTCGCGAGCGCCTGGACGCGGGCCGCCATCGCCTTCGGATACCGATGAACGGCGGGCGCCGCCGCGAACAGTGCCGCGAACTGGTCAGGATCATAGGAGGCGATCTCACGCGCGTCCAGGTCGCGGCCGAGCCGGTCGGCGATCGCGCCGGGCCCCGCGAAGGCCCGCTCCAGTGGCACCTGTTGGTCGAGCAGCATGCCGACGAGCAGTGCGAGGGGGCTGCGGCCGAGCAGCTCGTCGGCCTCGGGATCCTGGGCGAGCCGGATGCGCATGGGTCAAGCTTCCCACGCGGTGGCCCGCCAAGGCTTGACACTGCCCGGGAAAGAGGTGGAATAAGGGGCGGCAGGTCCCCATTCAGCGAGGAATGCAGTCCATGCCCGTACTCGCAGCACGAATCAGTGGCGGCCCATCACCGGAGCCGGGTCTCCGCGAACCGGCGGAGCTGGTGACCGATCGTCTGGCCGCGGAATTCCTGACCGTCCCCCTGTCCGCCGTCGCCCGCTGCGTCGCCGACGCATGGGTGTGCGGGGAGCACCTGGGACTCGACGTCACACCGGAGATCGTCGAGCGGGTCGCCCGGGAACGCCTCCTGGGTCTCGTGAACTCGGCGCCGCCTTCCCGGAGGTGAGGCGGCGCACGACGCTCGCACGACCGTCGCCCCGGCCCGCCGCCGTAGTCTGGGAAAGGCTGGAGCGGCAGATAACGGGGAAGTCACCGGCCCGTGTTCCTGATGCCCTTCGCGGCGGGAATGCGAGAAGGTGGTGACCGTGAGCGAGCGGAGCGAGATCTCGTGAGTCGCCGGCGCCGACGTGACCCCCGGGAGACCCGGCCGCCGGACGACGTGTTCGCGGAGATGCTGCTGGCGGCCAGGGAGCTGCTCGCCGTGCGCAGTCCGCTCGACGCGGAGCTCATGGTCTCCGACATGCTCGGCGCCTGGTGGGGCAGGCGGCTGCGCGGCGGCGACGTCGAGCAGATCCTCGGCGAGGGCCTGGTGGACTACGCCGCCAAGGCCGGCACGCCGGCCGCGCTCACCCTGCTCGTCTCGGTCGCCTATCTCGGCACCGCCCGCCAGGCGGCCAAGGCGGAGGGCGCGGCGCTCGCGCTGATGGAGTCCGACGTGGCCCGGCCCCGCTGGGCGGACCGCGTCGGCGCCGTCAAACCGACCGGCTGCTACGTCTCCAGGGACGTGTACGGCGACCAGGACACCGTGGTGTGCACGTTCGCCTACAACGGCGAGGACCGGCACGCGCTGGTCGTGGTCGTCGACTACAACATGGGCGGGATGGCCCGCGACGCGTGGGTGTCGTCCCAGGTCGAAAAGCTTCTGGAGCAGGCCAGGCTGGAGGCGGCGGGCAACGCGCTGCTGCGGTTCGAGGAGCTGGAGCCGCAGCAGGCGCGGGCGCTGCTGGAGTTCGCCATGAAGGCCACCAGCGCCGCCGCGCACGGCCGTGGCGGCCCGAAGCTGGTGAGCGACAGCTACAGCGCCTACCACGCCTTCGCGCGGGCGCGGATCAAGGCGCTGCCGCCCGGGCGGATGCGGCCCGCCCCCGCGCACACGGAGGCGCCCTACAGCCGCGACCGCCGCGCGATGCTGGCGGCCGAGTTCCTCGCCTCGGACGCGGCGGAGAACCTGTCGGATCCCTCGGCCGCCTCCCGGTGCGCCGACCACATCATCGACCACGGCTGCGACCAGGACTTCGGCCGGCCGATGCGGGTGAGCCCGACCAAGTGCGAGACGTTCCTGCTCGACTGGCTGCCTCGCAAGGTCCTGCTCACCCCGGCGGAGCAGGACGCGATGCCGCACGTGCTGTCGGCGTGGGTGCGTTTCGCCGGCCCCCGGATCGGGCTGCCCGAGGAGGGCGTGCGGGCCACGCTCGACGCGGTCTGGGAGGCGACCGCCCGGTTCACCGAGGCCTACCGCGACCCGGCCACCTTCGGGCTGGACCGCTCTCTCGTGGAACGGCTGCTGCCGGACGGCGACCTGTCCGCGCTGGCCCGGCGCGCGTTCGCGTTCCCCTTGCTGCAGGGCATGCGCGGATCGACCAACCTCGACCTGCTGAACCCGGCGGACGAGGCCGACCGGCGCATCCTGCTGGAGATCGACCACGCCGGTGAGCTGGGCCGTACGGACCTGGAGGAGCACCTCGCCTGGCACGAGGAGATCGCCGGGCGGCTGTGGGTGGGCGACCCGCCGCAGCTGTGGGAGGCCGCCCAGCGCCTGATCGACCTGGGGCACGACCGGCACGACGTGCTGCACGTCCTCATCGAGATCGCCGAGCGGATCGGCGACCACCCGGACGAGCTGGCCGCCGCCCTGGACGACATCGCCGACATCCCGGACGAGCCTCCCGCCTGACGGCCCCTCCGGCCCGGGCGGCCGCCGCTCAGGAGGCGTAGCCGATGTCCTCGTACCTGAGGTCGTGGAACCCGTTGGCGCCGATGTTGGCGAGCGCGGACCGCACCGCCACGCCCTGCGGGCACTGGTAGAGCGGCAGCACGTTGACCTTCTTCCAGACCATCCGGTCGGCCTCGTTGAGCAGGCCGGGCACCTTGTCGGCGTCGAGCGTGCTGCCGGCGCGGTACATCGCCTCGTCGATCTGCTTGCTGCCGCTGCGCCCGATGTTGGCGTACCACTCGGTGTCGTCGCCCCGGCCGCCGCTCTCGCCGTCGGCGTAGATGTCGAAGGCGCCCGAGACGGGGTACGGCGTGCTCGGGTAGGCGAAGGCGGTGATGTCGAAGTCACCGGGGATGAGGTGCTTGCCGAAGAAGTCGTCGAAGGACACCCTGCGCACCTCGACCCGGATGCCGACGCGCTGCAGCATCTGCCGGGCGGAGTCGGCCTCGACGCCGCTCATGACGATCCCGTCGGGGACGACGAAGCGCAGCGTGAGCGGTTTGCCGTTCTTCACGCGCGTCTTGCCCGACAGCCTCCAGCCCGCCTGGTCGAGAAGCCGCCCGGCCCGCCCCGGGTCGTACGCGCCGATCTCGCCGGCGTTGGCCCGGTAGCCGTACTGGCTGTTCATGAGGAAGTGGTTGTCCAGCGTCACGGCCGGCCAGCCGAGGCCCTTCAGGTCCGCCTGCATGAGACCGCGGCGGTCGAGCGCCGCCGCGACGGCCTCGCGCACCCGCGCGTCGGCCAGGACCGGGCTCTCCCCGTTGAAGGTGAACTGCCGGTACTGGGTGCCGGCGGCCTGCCGGATCACGGCGTCCCACGCCTCCCTGACCCGCGCGTAGTCGCCGGGGGACGGGCCCACCTCGAAGACGTCCACGTCCCCCTTGGTGAACGCGTGGACCATCTGGTCGGGGCGCACGGCGCGGAACACGATGCCGTCCAGCTTCGCCCGGTTGCCCCACCAGCCGGGATTGCGAGTGAGCGTGACCGTCTTGCCCTTGACATCGAGGCTCTCCACCTTGAACGGCCCCGCGGTCACCGGGATGCGGTTGATCCAGTCGGCGTTGAACGCCGCCGCGGTCGCGTTGGTGGTGCCGGGATACAGCGGCGTGAACAGGGACTGCCACTCGTTGAACGGCTGGGCGAGGGTGACCACCACCTCGCGGTCGCTCGCGCCCCGGGCCACGCTCTGGATGTTCTCGTACGCGATGGTCGAGTCGACCCGGTAGTCCCGGTCGCGGCCGCTCATGGCCTTCCACTGCGCGGCGAAGTCCGTCCAGGTGATCGGCCTGCCGTCCGACCACTTCGCCTTGGGGTTGATCGAGTAGGTGACGACCTGGCGGGGGGAGGTCGCGGTGATCCTGGCGTTGGTCACGTAGTCGGTGTCGATGGTCAGCCGCCCCCGCGCGTCCGACCGGAACGTGCGCGGCAGCAACGCGTCCGTCACCACCTTGACGGCGGTGGTGTCGCCGTCGACGTGGTTGCGGTTCCACTGGGACGGGAAGTCGGTGAGCCCCCACCGGAGCGTGCCGCCGTCCTTGACCTTGTCACGAGCCAGCGGGTTGATGTCGTACGCCCTGACCGGGGAGGGGGCGAGCCCGGTGTCCGGTTCGCCCGGCCCCCGCTGCACGCCGCAGGCGCCGACGGCCCACAGAGCGGCCAGTGCGGCCAGGGCAACCGGCCATCGTGCTCTCACGTGCTTCTCCGATCCTCCTGGCTACCCTACGCTGTCGATTAGTAGCAGGAAGTGACGACCGTCGGCCATCGGGACACGCGCCCTGTGGATTTCCCTACGACATCAGGACAACTCGTCCACCGCGCTGCGGACGTCCTCGCTGGTGATCGTCGTCAGCTCGGCGGCGTTCGCCGATCCCTGCTCGGCGAGGCGGACGTCGCGCCGCAGCGCGGCCCGCTCGTACAGGGACCGGGCGAAGCGGCCGTTGCCCAGCCCGTCGATGAGCCCCTCCCGGCAGACCCAGTCGAAGACGTCCGCGAGGTCCCGTGCGGCGGAGGCGTCGAACCTGTCGCCGCTCCGCGCGGCGAGCAGCTCCGCGATCTCGGTCAGCTCGGACGGCGAGTAGGAGGGGAACGACACGCGCTGGTTGAACCGGGAGGCCAGGCCGGGATTGGTCGCCAGGAACGCGTCCATCTCGCGCTCGTAGCCCGCCAGGATGACGACCAGACGGTCGCGGTCGTCCTCGGCCCGCTTCAGCAGGGTCTGCACCGCCTCGGCCCCGAAGGCGTCGCCCCCCGAGTATCCGGTGTTGACCAGGCTGTACGCCTCGTCGATGAACAGCACGCCGCCGAGCGCGCGGTCGACCAGCTCGTTGGTCTTGATCGCGGTCGCGCCCAGATGCTGGCCGACCAGGTCGGCCCGCGACGCCTCGACCACGTCGGGCCGGGCCAGCAGGCCCAGGGCCGAGAAGATCCGGCCGAGGATCCGCGCGACGGTCGTCTTGCCGGTGCCCGGAGGGCCGACGAACACGATGTGCCGCATCTGCGACTGGACCGGCAGGCCCTGCTCCTGCCGCATCCTGGCCACCTTGAGCTGGGCGGTGATCGCGTGGACCTGCCGCTTGACCGGGTCGAGGCCGGCCATCCTGTCGAGGTCCGTGAGCGCCTCGTCCAGGGTCGGGGTGACCTGGTAGCCGCGGTATCGCGCGGTGATCTCGTTGAACGCCTTGGTCACGTCGTCGGCGGTGACGGTGACCAGGTCCTCCCCGCGCGGCGCCCCGCCCGCGCTCACCACGCGCACGTCGCGGGCCTGTGCGGCGGCCTCGGCGAGGCTGCGGGCGAATCGCGCGTTGCCGAGGTCGTCGACGAGCGCCCGGCGGTGCACGTCCTCGAACAGCCGGCGCAGCACGGGACGCGCCTCGGGGGCGAGCAGGTCTCCCCGGCGCCGCTGCAGCGCCTCGGTGATCTCCAGCAGTTCCGCGGGGCTGTAGCTGGGGAAGCGCACCCGGGTCGCGAAGCGGCTCGACAGCCCCGGATTGGACGCGAGGAAGTCGTTCATCTCCCGCTCGTAGCCGGCCAGGATGACGATGAGCCGTTCGCGGTCGTCCTCGGCCCGCTTCAGCAGCGTCTGCACGGCCTCCGCGCCGAACCGGTCGGGCTGGCCGTCGCCGGAGTTGATGAGGCCGTACGCCTCGTCGACGAAGAGGACCCCGCCGAGCGCGCGGTCGATGAGCTCGTTGGTCTTGATGGCCGTGGCCCCCAGGTACTCCCCCACGAGGTCGGCCCGCTGCGCCTCAACCACGAACGGCGTCTCCAGCAGCCCGAACGCGTAGAAGATCTTGGCGAGCGACCGGGCGACGCTGGTCTTGCCGGTGCCGGGAGGGCCGACGAACACGAAGTGGCGCATCGGCCGCTCGTTGGTGTAGCCCGCCTCCCTGCGCAGCCGGGCCGCCTCGATCGACGCGGCGATGGCGCGCACCTGCTCCTTGACCGGTTCGAGGCCGATCATGGACTCCAGCTCGGCGAGCGCCTGCTCGACCGTGATGGGCGGCGGAGCGGCGGCCTCGGCCGGGGCGGGCTGGTGGCCGCCGGGCCCCCCTGTCCTGCCGGATGCGCGCACCTGCACCTGGGTCTCGGCGCCCGCCGCCTCCCGCTCCGCCTCGCCGCGCACCTTGCGGGCGAGCACCAGGCGGTAGAGGAGCACCGCGGCGGCCGCGCCGTACGCCCCCCACAGGGCGGCGGCCGGCGACAGCGGCGACAGCGACAGCGCGACGACCCCGGCGGGCACGAGGGACATCAGCGTCGTCAGCCACGGCGGGACCCACCGGATCAGGTGGGCCGCGCCACCGGCCAGCGCGCCCAGCAGCATCAGCAGACCGGGCACGATCGACTGCCCGCCGAAAGCACCCATGAACAGCGGCAGCAGCAGGCCCCATCCGGCGAGCACGAGCACGGTCGCGGCGGCACGCGGATAGCTGAGGGCCAGCGCGAGGAAGCACAGCGCCAGGAACGTGTAGATGAACGTGGGCATCAGCGACCAGTTCAGCGCCGCGGCCACTCCCATTGTCGCGACCAGCAGCACCGCGAACAGCGCGCGTCGCGCGAACGGCGGAAGCCTGAAATAGCGGAAACGCACCTGTTCGAACAGATCACGTGCCGCAGTCCGGTTTAAGAGGCTCGCCGCCCGTGCCCTGCCGGAGTCCCGCATCGACGCCTCCCCGCTTCGACCCCGGTTATACCGCACGTGCGGACGGAATGGGTGGACCCTTGCGGCACGGTGGACGACGCACGTCGCCGGCCCCTGTTCGATCACCTGGAGCGATACGGATCCGGCGATATGTTCCCGACATCCCTGGAAGGGCTGAGAGATCCGCTTCCCATGGCCTAAGCTGCCACGCATGTTCCAGCGGGCCGGAATTTTCGGGCAGGAGCACTGAGCGGTCTATGATCATGGTTTCGGTCGAGTCCGCCGCCGTCCGCGCCGCAGGCGCCCTGCGCGAGCATCGGGCGAACCGGTGGTCGGTGCTCGTGCTCCTGTGTTTCAGCCTGCTCCTGATCGCGGTCGACGCGACCGTGCTGCACATCGCCGTCCCGGCGCTCACCGCGGCGCTGGAGCCGTCGTCCGTGCAGCTGTTGTGGATCATCGACATCTACTCGCTGGTCGTCGCGCCGCTGCTGGTCACGTTCGGCACCCTGGGCGACCGGTACGGCAGGCGGCCCTTCGTGCTCGGCGGCTACGTGGTGTTCGGCCTGGCCTCGCTGTCGGCCGCGTTCGCCGCGACCCCGCTCGCGCTCATCGCCTCGCGGGCGTTCCTCGGCGTCGGCGGCGCGATGATCATGCCGGCGACGCTCTCGATCATCCGGCAGGTGTTCACCGACCGGCGCGAGCGGGCGATCGCCCTCGGCGTGTGGAGCGCCGTCGCCGCCGCGGGTGCGGCCGTCGGGCCGCTGGTCGGCGGGGTCCTCGTCGAGCATCTGTGGTGGGGCGCGGTCTTCCTCATCAACGTCCCGCTGCTGCTGGTCGCGCTGCCGCTCGCCGTACGCATCCTGCCTGCCTCGCCGCGGCGGGCCGAGCATCCGTGGGACGCGCTGAGCGCGGCGCTGTCCACCGTCGGCATCCTGGCCGTCGCGTTCGGGCTGAAGGAGGCGGGGTCGGGACACCTGCTGGGCCGCGGTCCCTCGCTCGCCGTCCTCCTGGCCGGCGTCGCGCTGCTCGTCTGGTTCGTGCGGCGGCAGCGGCGGCTCGACTTCCCCCTGCTCGACATCGGGCTGTTCACGCAGCGCGGCTTCGCGACCGGCGTCGGCTGCGTGCTGCTGGCGATCTTCGCCCTGGTCGGGCTGGAGCTGATGCTGGCGCAGTACCTCCAGCTCGTGCTGGGGCTGTCGCCCCTGCGGGCCGCCGTGCGGATGCTGCCGCTCATGGTCGCGGCCATCGCGGGCGGCCTGGCCGCCGCGCACGTGCTGGGGCGGATCGGGCTGCGCGCGACGGTCGGCGGCGGTCTCGCCCTCACCGCGCTGTCCCTCACCCCGGTGCTGAGCTGGGGCACCGAGCAGCATCCGGTGATGCTGACCGTCTGCTTCGTCGGCATCGGATTCGGCGTCGAGGTCGCCCTGCTGGCGGCGTCCGACACGATCATGGCGTCGGTGCCGGAGGCACGGGCGGGCGGCGCCGCCGCGATCGAGGAGACGGCCTACGAACTCGGGGCGGGCCTCGGCATCGCCGTCCTCGGCACGATCACCACGATCGTGTACGCCCCCTCGCTCGGGACCGTCCCCGGGATCCCGGCCGGGCTCATGGCGCAGGCCCGGGAGTCGCTGGCCGCGGCCGCGCACGCGGCCGGCGAGGCGGGCGCGACCGGAGCCGCGCTGCTGGGCGCCGCCCGTGTGGCCTTCGTCACCGCCCTGCACTCCACCATCGTCGTCAGCGTGGCACTGCTCGGGCTCACCGCGCTGGCCGTGGCCCTGCTGCTGCCCCGCCACGTTCCCACCCCTGCGGACGCCGGCGCCGAGGAGCCCGGCGGCGTACGCGACTGAGCCGGCCGGGCGCATGACGGCGGCACAGGCGGGGAAGTGTCCGGGCAAGTCATCCCCCACCCCAGGATGAGAAGCCTTGACTTCCTCCCCCGCCTAATGGCGGAGGACTCCCGCCCTCACGGGCCGGGCTTCCTGCTTCGCAGCCGACCGCACCCGGGAGGACCCGGAATGGCTCACATCAGCTCCACAGGCAGGCACCGCTCGACCAGCGGCCAGGATGTTCTTGGCGGCGTTGACGTCCCGGTCGTGCCGGGCGCCGCAGTCCGGGCACGTCCAGTGCCGTGTGGACAGAGAGAGTTCGGCGAGCAGGTGCCCGCACGCGCTGCACGTCTTCGAACTGGGAAACCAGCGGTCGATCACAACCAGGTGCCGCCCGAACCGCTGGGCTTTGTACTCCAGTTGGCGGCGGAACTCGCCCCACCCGGCATCGGAGATCGCCCGCGCCAGGCAGCGGTTGCGGACCATTCCTTTGATGTTGAGATCTTCGATCACGATGAGGTCGTGGTCGCGGACCAGCCGGGTGGAGGTGCGGTGCAGGAAGTCGGCGCGGGCGTCGCGGACCTTGGTGTGGGCGCGGGCGACCTTCGCCCTGGCCTTGGCCCGGTTGTTGCTGCCGCGCTGTTTGCGGGCCATCCTGCGCTGGTAGCGGGCCAGATTCCTGGCCTTGCGCTCCAGATGGCGCGGGTTGGGGATCTTCTCCCCCGTGGACAGGACGGCGAAGTCGGTCACTCCGAGGTCGACCCCGGCGTGACCGCCCGTGGCGGGCAGCGGCTCAGCTTCGGTCTCGGTCTCTATCGTGATGGAGGCGTACCAGCGGCCGTCGGGGTCTCTGGAGATGGTCACCGTGGCCGGGTTGAGCGTGGCAGGGTCAAGTTCGGGCCAGGACCATACGAACGCGATCGGGCCATCCATCTTGGCCAGCCACAGTCGCCCGTCGCGCCAGCGGAACGCCGAGCGGGTGTAGGTCGCGGACTGGCGGCCGTGGCGGGACTTGAACCGCGGATACTTCGCGCGTCCCGCAAAGAAGTTCACAAACGCCGTGTGCTGGTGCCGCAACGCCTGCTGCAACGGGACGCTGGAGACCTCGTACAGGAAGTCGTGGCCGCCGTCGCGTTTCAGCTCGGTCAGATACCGGTCCGATTGTGCATAAGAGGTCGTCACGCCCTCGGCGTGGTAGCGGGCCTGCCGCCACGCCAGGACGCTGTTCCACACGAGGCGTACGCAGCCGAACGTGCGGTTCAGCACCGCAGCTTGTTCGTCGGTGGGGTAGACCCGCACCTTGTAAGCCGTACGCATGTTCGCGATTTACTAGCCCTTTGCCTGGTCGGTCAGTGGAAGGAGCAAGTCGTGCGCACTTGGCGCTCTGGGCTATCCCGGCTTCGCCGGGCCACCCCTTTGGGGATCCCTATTCCTCCCGGCTTTGAAGGGCCGGGCTTCCTCCGGAGGATTCGGTGAAGAAAACCCTGCACGACTTAGCCTCGCTGGCCGCCCGCATGGGCGTCGGCGGGATCTTCTTCGCCAACGGCTGGCAGAAGCTCGAAGCCGGCCTCAACGCCACCGCCGACCAGTTCACCGAGCTGCAGGCCCCGCTGCCCCACGTGTGGGCGCCGGTGACCATGCTGACCGAGCTGGTGGGCGGCACGCTGCTGATCGCGGGCCTCGCCGTGCCGGTCGTCGGACTGCTGCTGTTCGCCGAGGCCCTCGCGGTGTTCGTGCTCACGGCCGGGGACACCGGCCTGCCGCTCACCGGGGGCGACATCGAACTGATCGTGGCTCTCGGGGCCGCCTCCGTGCTGCTGGCGGTCACCGGCGCGGGCCGCATCTCGGCCGACCACATGGTGGTGATCAAACGGCGCGAGGCCGAGGCGGCCGGCGAGTTCGCCGCCGACGCCGAGGCCGACGCGGTCATCGCGGCGCTGCGCCCGCCATGGCCCGGCGAGCCGGGCGCGGACGGATCGCCGGGACGGCCCGCCGCCCCGGCGGCACCCGATCCCTCCTCCGGGGAGCGGCGGCCCTCGCCCGGGTCGCCGGAGCCGCCCCCGACGGCCGGTGCGGACACGGGCTCCACCGCCGCCGGGACGGTCGCGGACCCGCCCGGCGGGGAGGCTCCGGCCACGACGGTACGCAAGGCCACGCCGAGACAGCGGCGTGCGAGGCGGGACGACGACACCACCACGGAGAGCCGGGCCGAGGCGCCCCCGGCCCGCTGAGGAGCCGGAGAGCGCGCCGCGCCGATCGGATCAGGCCGCGGCGTCGGTCTCGGCGGGGACGGCGCGTGCCGCCGTGGCGGCACGCCCGCCGCGGCGCCGGGGGACGATCCCCTGGATCACGGCGATGCCCAGCAGCACCACCAGCGCTCCGGCGGGCTGGTTCCAGGTCAGGTGCTCGCCGAGGAAGACCACGCCGGAGGCGGCGGCGAACACCGGGATCAGGTAGGTCACGGCAGAGGCGGCCGTCACTCCCACCTTCCGCTGGATCCCGTACAGCAGCAGGTAGGCGATGCCGGTGCCGAAAGCGCCGAGCGCGAGGAGGCTGCCCCAGACCGTCAGAGGGACGTCGACCTCGACCAGGCTCACCCCCGCGAGCGGCGTGATCACCGCGAGTTCGGCCGTTCCCGCGACCAGCTGCGCGGCCGCCAGCACCATCGGCTCCTCACCGCGCGGGGTGATGAACCTGCCCATGTACGCCCCGCCCACGCCGTAGCAGGCGGCCGCGCCGAAGCAGGCCAGGCTGCCGACGGCCGCGCCGCCGGAGATCGGCTGCCACACGCCCAGCACCACCATGACGCCGGCGAAGCCGAGGCCGAGCCCGGTCACCCTGGCGGCCGTCGCCTTCTCGCTGCGCAGGAGCAGCGCGAACAGCAGCGTGCACAGCGGCGTCGTGGCGTTCCAGATCGCCGCGACGACGGAGGAGACGTGCTGCTCGCCGTACCCGAAGAGAGTGAACGGCACCGTGGTCAGCACGACGGAGGCGACCGCGAAGTGCCCCCACAGGCGCGGGTCGCGGGGCAGCCGGCGGCCGGTCGCGAGCACCGCGACCAGCAGGGTCAACGCCCCGACGGCCATCCGGAGGAAGGAGATCTGGAGCGGATGGAGGCTCCCGAGCGCCACCTTGATGAAGAAGAAGCTGTTCCCCCAGACGAGCGCCAGCAGGATGAAAGACGGAAGCCACCGTCGCATATGTGCAATTCCCTCCGCTCATGTGCCGGTAAGGAGCGTAGTGGGGCATGACACATTAGCGGCAGCGGTTTTCGGACCCGGGAAATCAGGACTCCCGGGAGAGCGGCAGGCGCAGGAGGAAACACGCGCCGTGCGGGCTGTCGATGATCGTCAGAGTGCCGCCGTGGCTCTCGGCGATCTGCCGGGCGATGGGCAGGCCCAGGCCCGCGCCCCCGGCGTTCCTGCTGCGCGCCGTGTCGAGCCGGGTGAACCGCTGGAAGACAAGCTCCCGCTGGTTCCGCGCGATGCCCGCGCCGTCGTCGAGCACCTCGAGGACGGCCGCGCCGGAGCGGAAGCGGGGGTCGCCGTCGGGCGCGTCCTCCCGCCGCACGGCCAGCCGTACGGTGGTCGCGGCGTGCCGCTCGGCGTTGTCGAGCAGGCTGGTGACCAGGCGGCCGAGCCGGATGCGGTCCCCCCGGACGATCACGCCGGGGGCAAGATTCGGGACGACCCTCCTGAGCGGGCGGCGGGTGTCCAGCTTGGCGGCCACGAGCCGGCCGAGGTCCAGCGGCTCTCGCTCGCAGGGCGCGCCCGCGTCCAGGCGGGCCAGCGTCAGCAGGTCGGCGGCGATCGCCTGGAGCCGGTCGAGGCTCTTCAGCACGGCCTGCCCGATCTCGCTCACGTCGGACTCCTGTGGCGCGAGGAGCGCGCCCTCCACCTGCGCGCGGATCGCGGTGATCGGGCTGCGCAGTTCGTGGGACGCGTCGGAGGTGAAGCGCCGTTGCTGTTCGAGCGTCTCCTCCAGCCGGTCCAGCGTGTAGTTGACGCTCTGCGCGAGCTCGCGGATCTCTCCTTTGGCCTCCGGGACCGGCACCCGCCGCCCGAGGTCCGAGGCGTTGATCTCGTCGAGCTCGCCCCGGATCGCCCGCACCGGCATGAGCGCGCGCTTGACGCTTCGCCGGGTGCCGTACGCGACGGCGGCGGTGACGAGCACCGATCCCACGGCCAGGCCGGCCACCAGGCCCGGCGGGACGTCGAAGGCGTTGGCCGGCGCGGCGCTGTAGACGATCCAGTCTCCGCCGTCGCGATAGACCTGCTGCGCGACCACGATGTGACATCCGTCCCGGCCGAAGACACCGTCGCAGACCTCCCGTATGGCCTTACGGAGCGGCGGCCGGGGACGGAAGGTCGCCATGGCCGGCTTTCCGGCCATGTCCGGCGTCGCCGCACGCACCCTGCCCTGCGGGCCCACCACCTGGACGGGCCGGTCGCGCGCGGAGGGGGGATCGTATGGCAGGACGCTTCCGGCCTCCCCGCGGTCCACGAGGTAGGCGACCCGCGCACCGGCCGTCGTCACCTCCTTCAAGAGGTTCTCGCCGGCCGTCATGTACAGCGCCCACACCAGGACGACCGAAAACCCGGCGCACAGCAGGGCGACCACCGTGCCGGTGAACAGCGCGATGCGGCTCCTGACCGACCATCGATCCCCGAAACCCACGTGATCGCCCACTTACGATGCGGCCCGATTGACCGTGCGTAAGAAATCTACTCTTCAGGGCGTTATACGCCGGTAACGAGACAAACCGGACGAGATGGTCCTGTGCGCGCGAAATCCCCGCACGCGCAACACGTCCGGCAAGCAGGTAAAGGAGCCTTCCGGGACGATGCCCCCGGATGGTGGGATATGGAGATATGAACACAGCCGGGCCACTGCCGGTGATCGACGTGTCCGCTCTCACCGGCTCCGGAGCGGGCCACGCGCGCGCCGAGGTCGCGCGCCGGATCGAGGCGGCCTGCCTGGACAGCGGCTTCTTCTACATCAGCGGCCACGGGGTGCCCGAAGACCTGATCGCACGGCTCAAGGAGGCCGCGGCGCGGTTCTTCCGGCTGCCGCCGGAGCACAAGTCGCGCATCTCCATGGACCGGGGCGGGCGGGCCTGGCGCGGGTACTTCCCCGTAGGCGGCGAGCTCACCTCCGGCCGGCCCGACCTGAAGGAGGGCGTCTACTTCGGCGCCGAGCACGACCACGACGATCCCCGGCCGCTGCACGGGCGCAACCTCTTCCCCGACGACGTGCCCGAGATGCGCCCGGCGGTGCTGGCGTACATGGACGCCCTCAGCCACGTCGGGCAGGCGGTCATGCGGGGCGTGGCGCTGAGCCTGGGACTCGACGAGGACTACTTCGCCGCCGGGTACACGGCCACGCCCACGATCCTCTTCCGGATCTTCCACTATCCGCCCCCGCCGTACGCCGATCCGGACGAGTGGGGGGTCGGCGAGCACACCGACTACGGCCTGCTGACATTGCTACTCCAGGACGACAATCCCGGCCTCCAGGTGCACACCGCCCGCGGCTGGATCGAGGCTCCGCCCATCCCCGGCACACTGGTCTGCAACATCGGCGACATGCTCGACAAGCTGACCGGCGGCCTGTATCGGTCGACCCCGCACCGCGTGCGCAACGCCACGGGCCGCGACAGGCTGTCCTTCCCCTTCTTCTTCGACCCGAGCTGGGACTGCGAGGTGCCGCCGCTGCCCGCCCTGCCCGGCCGCGAGGGGGGCCGGGCCCGCTGGGACGGCCTGGACCTGCGGGCCTTCACCGGCACGTACGGCGACTACCTGACGGCGAAGGTCGCCAAGGTCTTCCCGCACCTCGGCGACCGCGTGCTTCCGCCCGTACCGGGCGAGAGTTGAGGTGTGCCTTCGGAAGATCCCGATCGGCCCGGTCGCCGGCGGGGACCGGTGCGGTCCCCGCCGGGACGCGGGTTGAGCGGCCTCAGCCGGCGAGGCCGTTCCCGGCGATCACCTCGCGGTACCACCTGGCGCTGTCGCGGGGCGTGCGCTCCAGCGTCTCGTAGTCGACGCGGACGAGCCCGAACCGCTTGTCGTAGCCCCGGGCCCACTCGAAGTTGTCCAGCAGCGACCACACGAAGTAGCCACGCAGGTCGGCGCCGCGGTCCATGGCGGACCGGGCGGCGCGGAAGTGGGCGTCGAGGTAGGAGATCCTGCCGGGGTCGGCCACCTCGTCGGTCAGGGCGGCACCGTTCTCCGTGATCATCAAAGGCGTGCCGGGGTAGTCCCGCGACAGCCGTAGGAGCAGGTCCTCCAGCCCTGCCGGGTTGATCTCCCAGTCCATCTCGGTGACCGGGCCGTGCGGGTCCTCCCAGGCGATGCCCTCGCTGCCGGGATACTCCGGATGCCCCTCGGACGAGGGGTCGGCGACGACCCGGTTGACCGTGTAGTAGTTGACGCCGAGCACGTCGATCGGCTGCGCGATGGTGGGCAGGTCGTCCAGGTCGACCTCGGTGAAACGTTCCAGGTGGGCGAGGACGTCGGCGGGGTACTCGCCGCGCAGCACGGGATCGAGGAAGAGCCGGTTCGCCAGCCCGTCGATCAGGCGGGCCGGCTCGGCGTCGCCGAGGATCGGCGTCAGGTTCAGCGTCAGCGAGACCGATTCCGCGCCTCCCGCCCGCAGCGCCTGCACACCGAGGCCGTGCGCGAGCATCAGGTGGTGGGCGGCGGCGAACGCGGCGGCCGGGTCGGTCACGCCGGGCGCGTGCCGGCCCGAGGCGTACCCCACGAACGCCGACACCCAGGGCTCGTTGAGCGTCGTCCAGGTGGCGACGCGGTCGCCGAGGCGCTTGTGCACGGCGGCGGTGTAGTCGGCGAACCGGTAGGCGGTGTCGCGGTTGGCCCAGCCGCCCTCGTCCTGCAGCGTCTGCGGCAGATCCCAGTGGTAGAGCGTCGCGACGGGCGTGATCCCCCTGTCGAGCAGGGCGTCGACGAGGCGGTCGTAGAAACTCAGGTCGGCGAGGCGCGGCCAGGCCACCGAGAACCGGTACGCCTTCAGTCCCAGCCACGCCATGATCTCGACGTCCTCGAGATAGCGGTTGTAGTGGTCGCAGGCCACGTCGCCGGTGTGCCCGTCAACGACCATGCCGGGGGTGTGGGAGAAGGTGTCCCAGATCGAGGGGACGCGGCCGTCGGCGCGCACCGCGCCCTCGATCTGGTACGACGCGGTCGCGGCGCCCCAAAGGAAGCCGTCGGGGAATGAGGTCATCGTGAACTTTCGCGGATCGTCAGCCGGGGTTCGAGGAGCGTCGAGTCAGGTACGGCCTGGCCCTCCAGCTTGGCCATGAGCAGCCGGACCGCCTGCCTGCCGACGTCCTCGGCGGGAATGAGCACGGAGGTCAGCGCGGGGCTGGCCCGCTCGGCGATGTCGTCCGGACAGATCGCCACCACCGAAACGTCCTCGGGCACCCGCCTGCCGAGGATCCGCAACGCCCCCAGCACATGGCCGGCGGCCGCCTCGTTGTGCACGACGAGCCCGGACAGCCGCGGCCGCTCGTCGAGCAGCAGCTTCACGGCGGCGTGGACCTCGTCGAACGACTCCTCGCAGGGCCGCGCGTCGGCCTCCAGGCCGTGCCGCCGGGCCGCTTCGACGAAGCCCGCCATCGTCCGCTCGGCGAAGCCCGTGCCGCGCTCGTAGACCACGCGCGGCGCGCCGAGCAGCGCGATCTCGCGATGCCCGAGGTCGGCCAGGTGGTCGGCGCACAGCGCCCCGGCCCGGGCGAAGTCGAGGTCGACGCAGGTCAGCCCTTCGGGGTCGGCCGGGAAACCGATCAGCACGCTCGGCTCGGCGAGCTTGCGCAGCAGCGGCACGCGGGGGTCGTGGATCTCCACGTCCATCAGCAGCAGCCCGTCGACCAGCGCGCTGGCCGCCACCCGGTGCAGCCCGTCCGCTCCCTCGTCGGCCGTCATGAGAAGCACGTCGTGGTCGTACTGCCGGGCCGTGGTGACGACCGAGGTCGCGAACTGCATGAGGACCGGCAGGTTCATGCCGGCCCGCAGCGGCAGCACCAGCGCGATGACCTTCGCGCGCTTGCTCGCCAGGGCGCGGGCGCCGGCGTTGGGGTGGTAACCGAGCGCACGCACGCTGTCCAGGACCCGCTGCCGCGTGGTCGCCGAGATCGCCCGCTTACCGCTCAGCACGTACGACACCGTGGAGACGGCGACCCCCGCGTGCTTGGCGACGTCGGCGATCGTCACGGTCCTCACCGGCAGAACCCCAGCGCGTTCACCGTGACCCCCTCGCTCTCGTACACCACATAAAGATCGCGCACTCCGGCCGCTCCCGCCAGAGGGGTGCTCACCTCGACGAAATCATGCCTGGCGACCGTGGGCGGGACGCTGACCGCGCCGGCGACCTCGCCGGTCAGGGGATCGTCGAGCCGCAGCGTGACCACCCCTCCCTCGTCGCTCGACACCGCCAGCACGCAGGCCGACAGCTCCCCGTCCGCGAAATCGCAGTCGCGGAAGACGATCCACGATCCCGGTGACGTGGAGCGCACCGCGTCCCCGGCGTCGAGCGCGGCGTCGCACAGCACCACACCGTCGTACTCGTCGTGGTCGGCCGCGTCCAGTGACCCCACGGTCAGGTCCCGGGGCGGGATGCGCTCGCCCCGCACGCGGAAGGACGCGCACAGGCGGATGTCCCCCGACGAGGCGCCCACCTGCACCTTGTGCGCGGCCTCCTCGACCACGAACCTGCCCCGCGTCACGTCCCAGAAGGCCAGGTCGCCGACCGGCACGTCCACCGACACCGTGCGGCTCTCGCCCGGCGCGAGCCGCACCTTGGCGAAACCGCGCAGCTGGCGTAGCGGCTGCTTCACCCGCGAGCGCCGCTGGTGGGTGTAGAACTGCACGACCTCCTCCCCCGCGCGCTCGCCCGCGTTCGTCACGGTCACGCTGACGGTCAGCGTCTCGTCCTCGGTGACCTCCGCCGACGACAGTTCCAGACCGGAGTACGCGAAGCGGGTGTAGCTCAGGCCGTGCCCGAACGGGTAGAGCGACCGGCCGCGGTAGTAGAGGTAGGTGGCGTCGGAGGCGATGATGTCGTAGTCGAGCAGGTCGGGCAGCTCGGCGGCCGAGCGGTACCACGTCTGGGTGAGGCGGCCGCCCGGGTCGTCGTCGCCGAGCAGCACGCCGGCGAGCGCGTGGCCGTACTCCTGGCCGCCGTGCGACGACCAGACGATCGCGGGCAGGTGCTCCTGCGCCCAGGTGACCGCGAAGGGGTAGCCGCTGGAGATCACCAGCACCGTGGCCGGGTTGGCCGCGTGGACGGCCTTCAGCAGGGCCTCCTGCCGCTCGGGCAGCGCCAGCGTCGCACGGTCCTCGGTCTCGCGGCCGTTCACCAGCGGGTGGTCGCCGAGCACGACGACCGCGGCGTCGGCGCGGGCCGCCGCCTCCGCCGCGCGGGCCGCGCCGCTCTCCACCGGCTCCACGGCCAGCACGGCCGCGGCGTCGGGGTCGTCGGTGGTGCGGACGACGCCGTCCACCACGGTGACGTACCTGCCGGAGGAGATGTTGCGCAGCACGACGCCCCTCGGCCGCTCCTCGATCCGGAAGGTCTGGCGCACCTCCCAGCCGTTCGGGCCCGGCTGGTCGTTGACCAGCACGCCGTCCTCCCCCGCCGAGACGTGCCGCCCGTTGGCGCAGGACCGGAACGCGAACGCGCCGCCGCCCCAGTCGAACACGTCGAAGCAGGACCGCTCGCTCCCCACGTGCAGCGGCCCGCCCGCAGGGTCGGCGGACGCGCCGACGTACCCGCCCTCGGTGCGCAGGGCCACCCGGTCGACGCCCTCGCAGTAGACGGTCTCGCACCGCTCGGCGAGCCCCGCCAGGGCCGTCACCTGGTACGGCAGCGTGCCGCTGTACCAGTCCTCGAACAACGCGTCGGCCAGCGGGCCGATCACCGCGACCGTACGCGGGGCGGCCAGCGGAAGCAGACCGTCGTTCTTCAGCAGAGTGATCGACTGGCGGGCCGCCTCCCGCGCGAGCCGCCGGTGCTCGGGGCTGTTGACCACGTCGTGGGTGATGTCGTCGTACGGCGTGGCGGGGTCGAACTCGCCCAGCCGCACCCGGATCGACAGCGCGTGCCGGGCGGCGGCGTCGATGTCGGCCTCGGTCAGCAGGCCGCGGTCGAGCGCCGTCCTGATGTGGCCGAGGGTGGTGGCGCTGTCGGCGTCGTCCTGGGTGAAGCTGTCCAGCCCGGCCTTGATCGCGTGCGCGTACGCCTGGGGCAGGTCCTTGTGGTAGCCCTGCATCCCGGCGAGGTTGCCCGGCGCGTACGCGTCGCTGACCACGAGGATGTCGTCGGGCGCCCAGGTCCGCAGGTGGCTGTCGATCAGCGGCGACAGGTGGGCCGGCCGGCCGTTGACGAGGTTGTACGACGGCATCACGGCCACCGCGGCTCCGGCCTGCAGCGCCGGGCGGAACGCCCTGAGTTCGTACTCGTGCAGCACCCGCGGCGGCAGGCCGCTGGAGGTCACGCACCGATCGGTCTCGTTGTTGTAGCCGAGGAAGTGCTTCAGCGTGGGCGCCGTCTTCAGCACCTCGTGGCTGCCGCGCAGGCCGCTCGCGTAGGCCGTGCCCATGACGCCGGTGAGCCAGGGGTCCTCCGAGTAGCCCTCCTCGTTGCGGCCCCAGCGCGGGTCGCGCAGCGGGTTGACCACCGGTGCCCAGACGTTGCGGCCCACACTCTGCGGGTCCTTGAGGTGGAAGGCCATGACCTCGTCGCCGGTCGCGTCCCCCACCCGGCGGACCAGGTCGGGGTTCCAGGTGCTCGCCAGCCCGACGGCCTGGGGGAACACGGTGGCCGGGCCGTGCCAGGCCAGGCCGTGCAGGGCCTCGGTGCCGGTGCGGAAGGGCCGCAGGCCGAGCCGGTCCACGGGCGCCTGGTACTGGTGCAGCAGGCCGATCTTCTCGTCGAGTGTGAGCCTGCCGAGCAGGTCGTCCACCCGGTCGGCGGGAGACAGCGCGGGGTTCCGGAATGCCGGGTCTTGAGCCGGTTCGTTCATCTGGAGAGTTACCCTTCGCGTCGAAGCGCTTCGATGACCTGCCGAAAAACGCGCCCACAGGGCGCCGCGAGGATCCGCTGTTCGGTTGGGGAAGCGCCCGCTGTCGAAGCGCTTCGAAAGGGTTACCGCGAGTTTCCGGTGTGTAAATCCGGGCTCATCCGGAAGATTGCCCGCATCCTCGGCTCAGGTCAAGACCCCCGTCGCGCCGGTTTCACCCCGATGTCACCTCGGCCGTACGCGGAGGCGGACGCGGCGGGACACGGGGGGACACGGGGGCGGGCACGGGGGCGGGCACGGACCCGCCGGTCCGCGCCCGCCCTCGGATGGATGCCCCGGGAGTTCCCCGGTCAGCGGACGATCTGCAGCAGCGCCTGCCGCCTGGCCGCGGCCGGCTCGCTCAGGCTCTGCAGTTGCCTGCCGTTCTTGTCGAGCACGACCAGGGTGTTGGCGGTGCGTCCGGCGACCCGGACGACCAGGCGGCCGTCCCGCAGGTAGAAGGCCCCGATGAGCGAGCCCTTCACCGGGATGGCGGTCTTCTTGCCGGTGGCGACGTCGACCACGGCGGGGCGGAAGCCGCCGGGCCAGGAGCCGTCGCCCCCGGGCGCGTTGCGCGACAGCGGCGTCACGACCACCTTCGTGCCGTCGGGCGACAGGCTCTGCACGTGGTTGGCGAGGTCGACGCCCTTCACCTTGATCGCCTTGCCGGTCTTCACGTCGAGGCGGTACACGCCCTCGGTCGTCCCCGCGTACCCGGCGAGGTAGCGGCCGTCGGCCGACCACGCCAGGTGGCAGACCCCGAGGGTGGTGCCCGCCTTCCTGCGTCCCTTGCCGTCCGCGCCGACGACCGAGACGGACCCGGCGTCGGAGTTGCCCTTGTTCACGTACCCGACCTGCTTGGAGTCGGGCGACCAGACCGGGGTGGCGCACGGGAACCCGGCCGCGGCGCCCTTGGCCACGGTTGTGGACGTGCTGCCGCTCCCGACCCGGACCTCGCCGCGGTCCGTGATCCAGGCGAGCTTCCCGCCGTCCGGGGACGCGGAGAACTGGCCCGTCATCGGCATGACCCCGAGCTTCGAGAAGCCCGTGCCGGGCTCGTACCGGCTGATCGGGAAGCCCTTGCCGTAGGAGAGGTAGACGGCGACCCCGATGAGGGGCTTGGGCGCGGCGGAGGTTCCGGCCGGGGCGGCGGCCGCGGGGGCGGCCAGCGCACCCGCGAGCGCGGTGGAGAGCGCGGCGGCGCAGAGCAGGCGAGTGTTCATCGTGTCCCAATTCGTCGACGTTGCCGATGTTCGACGCCGCGGGCCCCGGCCCGGTTCGCGGGTATCCCATATCGGCATCGGCCACCGCGCCGGACCCCGCGTCCGGCGCATGGCTCCGGCGCCCGCTTCCGGGACGGCGGACGAGGCCGGCGGACGCTTCCCGGACGGGGGACGAGGCCGGCGGACGCTTCCCGGACGGGGGACGAGGCCGGCGGCGGTCAGCGCTGCGCGGGCAGGCGGCCGGAGTCGACCGAGTCGAGCACCCGCGCGGCCGCCCCGAGAGCCGCGGCGCCGTACCCGAGCGTCGACACCTCCAGGCGGCAGCCTCCCCCGCCGGGGGCGAGCACCCTGCCGTACATCTCCTCCTCCGCGCACGCGACGAGCCAGGGCGCCAGCGGCACGTAGTAGCCCCCGAGGATCACGACCTCGGGGTTGAGCATGTTGGCCACGGCGGCCATTCCCCTGCCGAGGTGGCGTCCCACGTCCTCCAGCAGCGCGAGGATGTCGCGCTCGCCGTTGCGGGCGCGCCGCACGACCTCGTCGATCTCGAGTTCCAACTCGGACGGCGAGGCGTCGGGCGCCGTGCGGGCGAGGATCGCGCCCATCCCGGCGACGGCCTCCAGGCAGCCGCGCCGGCCGCACCGGCAGGTGGGCCCCGCCGGGTCGAGCTCGATGTGGCCGATCTCGCCGCTGTAGCCCTGCCCGCCTCGCCTGAGCCTGCCGTCCATGACGATCCCCGCGCCGACGCCCACCTCGCCGGTCACGTAGACGAGGTTGGCGGCGTTGCGGTGGGGCCCGAACCGGTGCTCGGCGAGTGCGGCCAGGTTGGCGTCGTTGTCGACCAGCACGGGGAAGCCCGGGTCGCGCAGTGCCTTGGTGAGGTCGCCGGCCAGGTCCGCGTCGCGCCAGCCCAGGTTGGGCGCGACCCGTACGGTGCCGTTGACGTCCACCAGCCCGGGGACGGCCACGGTCAGGCCGAGCACCTGACGGGCCTCCTTGGTCATCCTGCTGACGACCCGCCGGGCGAGCGCGGCCATCGCGACGACCGCCTGGCCCGCGCTCGAGGTCCCGCCGGGGAAGGAGCGCCGCCAGTTCAGCAGTTCCTCGCCCTTGAGGTCCACCGCGACCGCCGTGATGTAGTCGACGTTGACCTCGATGCCGATCGCGGCGTACGGCGAGCCGTCCAGGACGAGCATGGTGGCGGGCCGGCCGACGCGGTGCTCGGTCAGGCCGGTCTCGCGCAGCAGGCGCCGGTCGATGAGGTCGGCGACCAGGCTGGACACGGTGGCCTTGTTGAGGCCGGTCGAGGCGGCGATGTCGGCACGCGAGCAGGGCGCGTTCTCCCGCACGAACCGCAGCACGACGGCGAGGTTGGTCGCGCGTACGTCGGTGAAGTCGGCCGGCTGTGGCCCGTTGTGCGATGTGATCAATGTCCGCCCCGTTCCCGCTCGGGCTCATCATGCCGCAATTGCGAGCAATTTGACACGACATCGGCGGCCAGCATCGCGGCACGGACGGACGCACGGGCCGCGCCGCGTCCGGCTCGGCACCGGCCACCGGCCCCAGCGCCTCCCGGGTAACCTGGTGGCACTCGCCCCTCCGTCATTTGTTTGGCCATAAGACTAACTAAAGCCTACCGTGGAGAGCCAAGCGAATCCAGGGGCACGTCACGGGCCGGACTCGGCCCCTTCCGTCTCATTCGCAGCTTCGTCCGCGGGTGGGCCGCCGGGGCTGCCACTTCCATTGGGGCCCCACCACCGACAACCTGCGGTCCTTCCTCTCTGCTTAGCGGCTGCCCCCGCCCATCGGGCCGGCGCGATGATCGGGGCCCCCTTCGAGTCGGCGGTTCGCCGGGGGGCAGCCGACGTTGTTCGCATGTTGACGGGCGGTGCACCATTTCGTACGTTCCGCCTAGGCCGTCCTCCGGGCGCCCCGAACCGGAAGGGGTTGCATTGACCACCGAGCCGGATTCGAACGGGATTGAGCCTGGTTTCGGGCCGGATATCGTGCCGGGACCGCTCGCCACTCCACCATCGGAGTTCGCCCGCAGACGGGAGTCGGGGCCGTTGGAGCCGGCGACCATGCCCAGTGGCGACCGCGTGCCGATGGCCGTCCGGTACGAGGACGTCCGAGCCCTGCTGGCCTCGCCCACATCCAGCCGCAATCTGCGCCTTCCCGGGCTGCCGCGGTTCGTGAGCGGCGTCGGCATCGACGACGACCCGGACGCGCTCATCAACCAGGATCCGCCGGAGCACACGCGCTACCGCCGGATCATGCAGGGCACCTTCACCCCGCGCCAGATCGAACCGTGGCGCCCCCGCATCGCGCGGATCGCCCACGATCTCCTCGACGGCCTGGGCGACCACTTCGACGTGGTCCAGGGATACGCGCTGCGGCTGCCGGCCCACGTCATCTGCGCGATGCTCGGCGTGCCGATGGACCACTACGAGCAGTTCGTCCGGTGGACGGACATGTTCCTGACCACCTCCACGGCCACCGAGCAGGCGCGTTACGAGGGCTACACCGACTTCATGGCCTACGCCGCCGAACTGGTCGCCCAGCATCGCCTCTCACCGGGCGAGGACCTCATCGACCTGCTCATCCAGGCCAGGGACGCCGGCGACCGGCTGTCGGAGGGCGAGCTCGTCAACACCGTCTTCTCCCTGATCACGGCCGGTTACGAGACGACCGCCTCGATGATCGCCCGTGGTGTGTTCCGGTTGCTCCTCCACCGCGGCCAGTGGGACGAGCTGGTCGCGGACCCGGCCCTGACGGCCACCGCCGTCGAGGAGATCCTGCGCTTCGACGGGCCGCCCGCCAGCGCCTTCATGCGTCGCATCACGGAGGACACCGAGCTGTCCGGCGGCACGCTGAGCGCGGGGACGGTCGTCATGCCGAACCTGAACGCGGCCAACCACGACCCGCAGGCGTTTCCCGAGCCCGGCCGGTTCGACATCCACCGCTTCACCGCCCATCCCCCCAACCCGCATGTGGCGTTCGGTTACGGCCCGCACCGCTGCCTGGCCGCCAGTCTCGCCAGGGTCGAGCTCACCGAGGCGATCAGAGCCCTGGTCATCCGGCGGCCCGCCCTCCGCCTGACCACCTCGCCCGAGTCGGTGGCATGGACCGACGGCCTGGTCCTGCGGCCGGTCGCCCTGCACGTCACCTCTGCTGGATGACGCCGACGGGTGATCACGCGGCCGACGGGCGGCGGAGGAAGCGCCGGTCATCGGAAACAAACGGAGTGCAAGTCGGCATCAAACGGGACACGCCAGTATGGACGCCATGGAGAAGGACGTCTCGCATTATCTCGGCGAGCTGCTCATCTGGGAGATCGAGGATTACCTGCGCGCCCGTACGGCACGCCCGCAGCGGGCGCGGGTGGCCCGCATCAAGGTGCCCAGCCGGTCGGCGGCGGAGGCGGTCGCCGCAGACCTGGAGGCGGGCGGCAGCTTCTACGCCGCGGCGAGGCGTGCGCTCGCGCGGGGCGTGGCCATACCGGACGACCTGTTCGGCGTGGTGACCCGGGACGAGCACCCGGAGGTGTTCGAAGCCGTGCCGGGCACCACGCTGCCGCCCAAACCCGAAGGCGAGCACTTCCTCATCATCCGCCTCGTCGCCTTCGAGTCCTGACCGCCGCCGGTACGGCTACCGCATGCCGGCGGTCGTGACCTCCTTGTCGGTGATCCTGGTCGCGCCCTCCTCGCGCGCGCAGTGCGCGCAGCAGAACCAGCGGCCGTCGTACTCGGCGCCGTGGCCCACGATCCGGCACCCGCAGTGCTCGCACACGGGTGCCATCCGGGTGATGGCGCACTCGAAGCTGTCGAAGACGTGCACCGCGCCCTGGCTGTGCACCTCGAAGGCCATGTCGTAGTCGTTGCCGCAGACTTCACAGGTAGCCATGGTTTCCCCCCGTCGACTCGCGGTCGAGTGGGGAAGTACCCGCCCGAACCTGGGCGAACACCGTCTCACAGGGCACCGAGCAGGGCTTTGGCCACGGACTTGGCCCCGTCCGCGGCCTCCTTCGGGTCCATGAGCACGGAATCGGGCGCGTTGATCGGCGTGTTCTCCGGCCGGTCGCTGCCGGACAGCAGCACCCATATGACGTTCTTGCCGTCCAGCGCGTAGATCTCGTACCGGTTGCCCTGGGCCGTGTCGGTGCGCTGCCGGATCGCCTGGCCGAACGCCTCCTGCCCGAAGCCGGTCAGCTTCTCGACCTTGCCCCATCGGATGCCGCCGATCTCGCTGCTCGCCGTGAACTTGGTCTTCGAGCGCTGGTCGATGAGGTAATAACGAGCGGATTCGGCGTCCCAGAAGCTGTGGACGGCGACACGGAGATTCCGCCAGCGGACCTTGCCGCCGCCGAGCGGGAGCTTGTCGTTCCACCACTGGCACTGGGTGACGGTCGAGTTGCCCTCCTTGCCCCGCACCGCCGCGCCCTCGGTCCCCGGCACCAGGGTGGCGGCCAGCGACTCGAGGCTCACGCAGGCCTTCGGCATCGGGATCCGGGTGGGCGAGGGCGACGACGACGGGCTCGGCTTCGGGCGCGCGTGGTACGGCAGCGGCTTGCCGTCCTGCCAGGCGGCCACCGATTTCGCGACCTGTGTGAGAAGGCCCTTCACCTCACGCAGGGCGTTCTCCTCGGTGATCGACTGGGTGGTCTCGTTGGAGAAGAGCTCCGCCTCCTTCTTCTTCTGGCTCGCCTCGTACTTCACCTGGAAGACCACGTCGCCGACCCGGCCGACGCCCTGGCCGAAGGAGTACCAGTACTTGTCGCGCTCCCGCGTCCAGTGGTACTGCGCGGCCGCCTGGTCCCCGACACCCTGGTATTCCTGGACCGCCGAGTAATAGCGCTCCTCGTCCGAGTGGGTCGCGCCGTACTTGTATTGACTGAGCTCGCCCTTGTACTGGATCTTCGCCGCGTCCACGGCCGTGGTCGTCCCGAGCGCCTCGTACTTGGACACGTTGACCGTGATCTCGCGGCTGCGGGTGACGTCCTTGTACGAGATGTTCCGGTTGGCCCAGCGGCACTGCCACCGGACGTAGCTCACGAGGGTGCTGTCGCGGTTGTCGCTGGTGGATGAGTCGATCTCGGCCCGGGGCACGAGACGCTCGGCCTCGTCCGGGTCGAGCATCGCGCACACGTCGGCGGTCGCCGCCACCGGCGCGGCCGACGCCGACTTCGCGGCCTGCGACGGCGCCGGCGAACCCGCCGCGCTGGGCGTCGTCCCCGTCTGGCGTACCGACATGAACGCGAACGTGCCCCCGGCCACCGCCAGTACGGCGACGACCGCCACCACCGGCACCACCCATCCCCGTCGCGCCGGGGCGGACGGCTGGGTCGGCATCTGCCACAGCTCCGGCGGGGGCGGCGTCGCCGGCTGCCAGCCCTGCCCCTGCTGCGCGTCCTGGCCACCCTGCCCGGGGTACGGGCTCGAGTAGGGGCCGGAGTACTGACCGGGCTGCGCCTGCGGTCCGGGCGGCGGAACAGATGGCGGAGTGGCCTGCGGAGTGGACGGCGGAGTGGACGGCGGAGCGGCCTGCCCGCCGGGATAGGGATAGGGGTTCGACTGGGGCTGCGGCCCACCCGGAGGCCCTGCCTGCGGCCAGACCTGCCCGCCCGGCGTACCCGGGTACCCCCCAGGCTGCTGTCCAGGGTACGGACCGGGCTGCGACCCGGGGTACGGTCCGGGCTGAGGACCAGGCTGAGGACCCGGGTACGGTCCGGGCGGCGGCTGCGGACCGGCCTGGGCGCCGGGATACCCGCCGAAGTTGGGCTGGGGGGCGGGCTGACCACCGGGCACGGCACCCGGATACGCGCCGGGCTGAGGTTGCGGATCATACGCGGCACCGGACTGGACACCCGGCGGCGGACCATAGGGCGGCGCACCGGACTGGGCACCCGGCGGTGGACCATACGCGGCACCCGGCTGAGCATCCGGCGGTGGACCATACGGGACGCCGGGCTGTGCGTCTGGCTGTTGCCAGCCGTACGGAGCACCCGGCTGAGCACCCGGCGGCGGGCCGTACTGAGCGCCCGGCTGGGCACCGGGTTGAGCACCGGGTGGCGGGCCGTACGGGGGCGGGTACGGCGGCACACCCTGCCGGGGGCGGTCCTGGGGAGGGGGCCCGCCGGGCTCGACGGGTGCGTCGTCACCGCTGGTCATATCGTCTCCTACGGTCGGGAGGTCACCCGAGCCCGATGCCGACGAGTTCGGCGGCGCGCTCGGCGGTGTGCCGGTCGGCCGGGGTGACCGAGGGGTCACCGGCACGCCGATAGGCGACCTCGACGATGAGATTGCTGAGGCGGAACCAGACCGTGGCCCCGGTGGCACCGGCGGCGGGGTCGGAGAAGTCACAGGTGAAGGCCTCGTCGGCGATGCCGGGCCGGTCGCGCGCCGCGGCGCCCCGGGTGGCCCGCTGCGCCGCGAGGTCACGGGAGGCCGCCGCCTCGTCCTCCCCGGCGGCGGGCAGCCGGTAGGTCACCGTGATCGCCCCTTCGCGGCCGGTGGTGCGCTCCTTCCACTGGCACCGCCCCTCGGCGGCGGGTTCCGCGCGCGGCGCGGCGCCGATGAGGTCGCGGACCTGGGCCGCGGTCAGGCTGCGGCAGGCGTCCGGGACCGCGGTGAACCGCGCGGAGCCGTCCCGTCCCCCGGACACCAGCAGCCAGGCGCCCAGGCCCGCCGCCAGGCCGGCGACGATCACCAGGGCCGCCGCGGCGACGAGCCGCCATGTCCGCGCGGGCCGTGCCGCGGGCACCGGCGGCGCGGCGGCGGCCCGCAGCGCCTGCCGTACGACGTCGGGCGGCGGACGCCGCGCCGGATCCTTGTCGAGCAGCGCGAGCACGATCCACGCGAGCACCCGCGAGGCCCGCGTCATCGGCCGGGGCTCGTGGAGCAGGACGGCGGCGACGAGCGCGGCGGCCATGTTCCGGTGGAAGGGCGGCTCCCCCTCGACGGCGGTGTAGAGCGTGGCGCCCAGCGACCACAGGTCGGAGGGCGGGCCGTCGGGCTCGTCCCGGAACCGTTCCGGGGCCATGTAGTTGGGCGACCCCGCCGAGCTCTGCCAGGAGCCGCCGGCGCCGCCGACGGGCGCGGCGATCCCGAAGTCGGTGAGCAGGGCGCGGCCGTCCGGCCCGATGAGGACGTTGGCCGGCTTCACATCGCGGTGCAGGATGCCCCGGGAGTGGGCCGCCTCCAGCGCGTCGAGCACGGCCAGGCCGATCTCGGCCACCCGCTCGGCGGGAAGCGGCCCATCCTCACGAATGATCTTGTCGAGGGAGCGGCCGGGCACCAGGTCCATGACGATCCACGGCTGCCCGGCGTGCCCGACGACGTCGTGGACCGTCACGATGGCCGGGTGGGTGAGCCGCCCGGCCGCCCGGGCCTCCTCGACGGCTCTCCCGAGGAAGTCGGCGCGCGTCCGGTCGTCCAGACCGGGCGGGACGCGCACCTGCTTGATCGCCACCTCCCGGCGCAGCAGTTCGTCGTGGGCGCGCCAGACCGTGCCGCCGCCGCCCTCACCCAGCGGTTCGGCGAGCCGGTACCGTCCGGCGAGCAGATCCACGGCTAGGCCAGCCCCCTCAGGCCCTCGGCCGCCGACGTCGCCGCCGCGACCGCCCGGTCGCGCAGGTCGGCGGGCGACTTCGCGTCGAGGTCGGCGTACTGGAGCCGGGCCACGAGATCGCCGAGTCTGAAGTACACGACCGTGGCCTGCGCCTTGCCCTCCGGCGTGGTGAGGTCCACGGCGAACGCCTCGTCGGCCGCCTTCGGCACGTCCCTGGCGGCCGACTCGATGGCCTGGCTCCTGCGGTCGAGACCGATCTCGTACCAGATCCAGTCGCGGTCGCGCGGGCCCGACGCGTACTGCCTGCGCAGTCCCTCCAGGAGTGTGTGCGCGGAGGCCGTGTCGAGCGCCCACGGCTCGGGGGTGTCGGAGTCGGTCTCCGCGCTCAGTGCGATGCCGGCGCCCGTGACGGCCCACTGGCAGCTCGCCTCCCCCGGCCGCGCCTGCGCCGGGGCGCCCAGGATGCGCCGCACCTGGTCGGCCGACAGCGACCGGCACAGGTCCACGGCACGCTCGAAAGCCGGCGAGACCCGGCGGGCGGAATCGTCCGGCGGCTCGTTCTTCAGCAGCTGCGCCGTCAGGGGAACCGCGGCGGCCACCACGACGGCGGCCGCGGCGCCGATCCACCACCACCGCCGTCGGCGCGGCGGGGGTTCGACCCGGATGCCCGGCCCGTGGTCCACGGACGGCGTGCCGCCGGCGGCGACCTGGCGCAGCAGCGTGAGCGCGGTCGCCGCGTCCGGACGGCCGGCCGGGTCGCGCGCCATCATCCACGCCAGCACCGGGCCGAGCGGCCCCGCGAGCACCGGCGGACGGGCGGCCTGGGTGAGGGTCGCCCGGATGACCTCGGCACGCGGGCCCTGGTACGGGGCGACGCCCTCGACGGCGGTGTAGAGGGTGGCGGCGAGCGACCACAGGTCGGCGGCCGGGCCGCCGGGCTCTCCCGCGAGCCGTTCCGGCGCGATGAACCCGGGCGAGCCGACCAGCAGCCCGGCCTCGGTGATCGACGCCTGGCCGGCCTGGCGGGCGATGCCGAAATCCGTGAGCAGCACCCGGCCGTCGGCGCAGAGGAAGACGTTGCCCGGCTTGACGTCGCGGTGCTGCACGCCCCCGGCGTGCGTGACCGACAGCGCGTCGAGCAGGCGGGCGCCGAGGTCGGCCACCTGCCGGTACGGCAGCGGCCCGTACGCCGCGATCTGCCGGGCGAGGTCGTGGCCGTGGAGCAGTTCCATGACGATCCACGGCCTGCCGTCCTGGAGGAGCACGTCGTGGAGGGCGACGATCCCGGGATGCCGGACGCGCGCGGTGACCTCGGCCTCGCGCATGACCCTGGCGATCAGCTCGGCCCGCTCGCGCTCGCCGAGGCCGTCCGGGAGGCGAAGTTCCTTGATCGCCACCTCGCGGTCGAGCACGGAGTCCCTGGCCAGCCACACCGTGCCCATACCGCCGGAGCCCAGTGGGCGCAGGAGGTGGTATCGCGAGGCCAGCGTCCCCCTCAGCGATTCGGCCATATGGGGGAGAATAGCGAAAGCGTGATCGATCGCCCGACGAAACCCGGCACGGCCGCCCTGAGCGACGAATAATGGAGACATCCAGAGACGGATCGCCTCGAAAACGGGGGACGAGTTGCTCGCCACCAGCCCGTTACGACCGGACGATCGGGAGCGGCTCGGTGACTACCGGCTGCTCGGCCGGATCACCGAGACCGCCCACGGAGTGCTCTACGCCGCCGAGCCGGACGCGGGCGGCCGGGTGATCGTCACCCTGTACGACGTGACGCTCGAGGACCCCGGCTCCTTCCTCCTCTCGGTGGACGCCCTGCGGCGGCTTCCGGTCTCCCATCTCGTGCCCGTCCTCGACGCGGGCACCGCCCGGGGCAGGCCCTATGTGGTCACCGAGCACGTGGACGGACCGGCCCTGACGGAGGAGGTGGCCGGACGGGGGCCGCTGCCGGGTCCCGCGCTCCACCGCCTCGCGGTCGCGACGGTCTCCGCGCTGGTGGCCGCCCATCAGGCCGGCACCGTGCACGGTGCCTTCGGGCCGGACGCCGTGCTCCTGGGACCCGACGGTCCCCTCGTAACCGGCATCGGAATCGCCCCGCTCCTGAAGACCGCCGCCCATCCCGGCGATCCGGGGACCGATCCTGGCGCCACCCTGCCCGTCGACCTGGACGCGCTGACGCCGGAGGGGCTCGCGGGGCGGGAGACGGGACCCCCGGCCGACGTGTTCGCCTGGGCCCGCACCGTCGTCTTCGCCGCCACGGGACACCGGCCGTTCGAGGCGCACTCGCCCGCGGCCGTCGTCACCCGCGTGCTGCACGACGAACCGGACCTGTCCGCGCTGGAGGAACCGCTGCGGAGCCTGGTCGCCGGTTGCCTCGCCAAGGACCCGGCCGCCCGCCCCACCGCCGCCGACGCCCTGCTCGCGCTGGTCGGCCACTCGCTGCTCACCGTCCCCCTTGACCGCGACCCGGAACCGGCGCCCCCTCGGCACCCGGCCACACCGCCGCCCCCGGCGGAACAGCCGGAAGTGCTCCCCGGCGCCTCCCCCGGGGAACGGCTCGCGGCGGGGTCCGCGCGGGGTGCGCGGAACCGGTGGCGGCTGCCGGTCCTGGCCCTGGCCGGGCTCGCGATCGCGCTGGCCTCGGCCATCGGCGGGCACGCTCTCGCCCTGCGCCAGCGCGCCGTGTCCGGCCCGGTCACGGCGTCGCCGCCGCCGGTGGAGGTCGTCTCCGCCGCCGCCGACCCGCCGGCTCCTCCCGCCGCCACCACCCGGCTGACCGTGCCCGGCGTGCGCATGACGCTGCTCGAGAATCCCAGGGACGCCGTACGGCTGACGGCCTACCGTGTCGGCCCGGACACCTACCTGCGGACGGAAAACGCGTTCGCGAAGCTGGAGACGCCCGACGCGGAGCCCCTCGCGTCCCCCGGCGGCGCCTGGCTCGCGCTGTTCCTCATGAAGGAGAACTCCGTCGAGTTCCGCGACCAGCGCGACGGCGCGCGGTTCACGCTGACCCCGGCGGTGCCCGGCGGGAAGCTCGGCCGCCCCGTCTGGTCCCCCGACGGCACCCGGCTGTTGCTGTCCGTGGTGATCGGGAAGAGCACGCCCACGGGCTTCGTGGTGCTCGACCCCGCCAAACGGACCTCGTCGTACGTGGACACACACGACGAGAGCCGGCAGGGGGTGGGCACGTACGCCTGGCTGCCCGACGGGTCAGGGGTCGCCGTCGGCCACGCCACGAAGACCGGATACGGCGTGCGGTTCCTCGACCTCGCCGGACGGCAGACGCGCGACCTCCCCTGGGTGGGCCTGAGCGTCGGCCGCCACCTCTTCTCCCCCTCGGGGCGGCTCCTCCTCACGTACTGCCCGAGCGGCGGCACCCTGTGCCTGTGGGACGCCGCCACCGGCGTCCGCCTGCACTCGATCGCGATCTTCTTCTCGGGCTCCGCCTTCCTGGGCTGGTACGACGACGCGCACCTGCTCGTCACGGACCCGAGCCGCGAAGAGCACCAGGTGGTCGTCATGGACACGCGCGGGCGGGAGCAGCGGGCGCTCGCCGACATCGCCGCGGCCGACGACACCGACGACCTTCTCTTCTACTACACCCCCCTCTCCGGCACAGGGAGCTGACGCGATGCCCACCGTCACCCCGCTGGGTCCCGGCGACCCGGCCGCGCTCGGTCCCCACCGCCTCGCCGGACGGCTCGGCGACGCCACGTACACGGCCCTGTCCCCCTCCGGGGAGCGGGTCGTGGTGAAGCGGTTTCCCGCCGCGTCCCGCCCCGATCCGGTCCGGCTGGAGGCACTGCGGCGGGCCGTCGTCATCGGGACCGCGACCATCGTCGGTTCGGGCCCGGACTACGTGGTGACCGAGCACGTGGACGGGCCGTCGCTGGAGGAGGACGTCGCCGCGTCCGGTCCCCGGTCGGGCCCCGCGCTCCACCGGCTGGCGATCGCCACGATGACCACGGTCGCGGCCCTGCACCGCGCCGGTTCGCAATGGGCCGGTTCGCAATGGGCCGGTTCGCAATGGGCCGGTCTGCATTCGGGGCACGTGCGGCCCGACCGGATCGTGCTCGGCCCGGACGGCCCCCGCCTCCTCTGCGACGGCTCCGCCACGCCGAACCCCGTCCTGTGGCGTTCTCCCGAAGAGGTGGCCGGCGACCCCGTGGGCCCGCCCGCCGACGTGTTCGGCTGGGCCGCGACCATCGTGTACGCGGCGAGCGGGCGGGCCCCGTTCGCCGAGGAGGAACGCCTGGCGCACGGCGCGGCGAACCTCGACCCGCTCGACGGCGACCTGCGGCAGCTCGTCGCCGACTGCCTGGCCGCCGAGCCCGGCGCGCGCCCGTCGGCAGAGGAGGCCCTGCTGCGCCTGATCGGCCACTCCGGCGCACTGGACACCGTGATCCCCGCCGCGCGGGAGGCGACCGTGCCGGCGGCCGGAGAAGGGGCGCGGGAAGAGCCCGCGCGGCCCTCCGCGCCGCCGCCCGCGTCCCGTGCCGGCCGGTCGTGGTTCGTGCTCGCCGTCGCGGGGACGGCCCTCGCGCTCATGTGCGGCGGCGCGGCGTACGCGCTGACTCCACGCCAGGCCGCTCCGCGGACCGCCGTGGCCACGCCGGCGGAAGCAGGCCCGGCGCCCGTGACGGCGGTGTCCCCCGGCGCGACCCCCGGGCTCACCCTGCACGAGAACCCGTCCGATCCCGTGATCCTCACCTCCTACCACGCCACCGTCGACGGGCAGGTCGAGCTCGCCTACGCCCGGCTCCCCCAAGGCGGCTTCGAGGCCGTCGGCGGCGACACCGTCGAGGCGGCGGTGTCCGCGGGGGGCAGATGGCTGGCAGTGCTGAACACGCTCCACAACGCCGATTCGGAACGCCAGTCCATCGCCTTCACCGACCGGCGGACCGGCGAGCGGTTCTCCGTCACCGGCCTGAGCTCGCCCTACTTCAGCCAGGGCCCTCAGTGGTCACGGGACGGCGCCAGGCTGCTGCTCACCGTCCTCGACTTCGGCAAAGGCCCGGAGGCGATGTATCCGGCCGGGTTCCTCGTGGCCGATCCGGCCACCCGCCGGGCGCGGTACGTCCAGACGGCCAACCCCGAGGACGCCCGGGCATACCTGGCGCTGCCGAAGTCGGCGCGCGCCACGGGCTACTTCCGGTGGACGCCGGACGGGACCGGGGTCGTCGGCCCCTACACCACCCCCGAGCAGGCGCTCGGCACACGGGTGTGGGATCTGTCCGGGCGACTGCTGCGCAGCATGCACTGGACGGGCCCGTCGATCGGCGGAGGCGACCTGTTCTCGCCGTCCGGCCGCCTGTTCGTCACCACCAGGTGCGAGAGACGTCGCGCCGTCTGCCTGTGGGACGCCGCCACGGGCGCACGCGCCGCGACGGTTCCCGGCCATGAGGGCGGCGCCGTCCTGGGGTGGTACGACGAGGAGCACCTGATCGTGAGCGAACCCGCCGGCAAGGACCGCGTACGGGCGGTCGTGACGGATCTCAAGGGCCGGAAGGTCAGAACGCTCGCCGAGGCCCGGAAGCTCCCGGACACTCCGGTCCGGTTCTCCTACACCTCGCGCTGATCGTCGTGCCCGCCTCCGCCTCTCCCCCGCGTCCCGGCGATCCGGCCGAGATCGGCGGCTACCGTGTGCTCGGCAGGCTGGGGTCCGGCGGGCAGGGCGTCGTCTATCTCGCCGAGTCCGGGCACGGCGAACGGGTGGCCGTGAAGGTCCTGCACGCCTCCGGCGACCCGGAGGCCGACGCCAGGTTCCGCCGGGAGGCGGAGGTGCTGCCCCAGGTGGCGTCGTTCTGCACGGCCCAGGTCCTGCGGGTGGGCACGGCGGACGGCCTGCCGTACATCGTCAGCGAATTCATCGAGGGCCCGACGCTGCAGCAGGCCGTGGCGCAGCGGGGTCCGCTGCGCGGCCAGGAGCTGCGGCGGCTCGCCGTCGGCACGGTGACCGCGCTCGCGGCGATCCACCGGGCGGGCGTCGTCCACCGCGACCTCAAACCGGCCAACGTGCTGTTGGGCCCCGACGGCCCGCGGGTGATCGACTTCGGCATCGCCCGCGCGGTCGGCCCCGGGGACGCGGCGGAACCCACCGGCGAGGGAGTGCTGGGCACCCCCGCCTACATGGCCCCCGAGCAGCTGCGGGGCGCGCCGCCCGCCCCGGCCGCCGACATGTTCTCGTGGGCGGGGGTCGTGGTGTTCGCCGCCACCGGCGTCCCGCCGTTCGGGCACGACACGGTCCCCGCGATCATCCGCCGTGTGCTGACGGAGGAGCCCGATCTGGGCGGGCTCGACGGGGACCTGCGCGAGGTGGCGGCCGCGTGCCTGCGCAAGGATCCCGCCGCGCGTCCCGGCGCCGCTCAGGCGCTGCTCCGGTTGCTCGGCCGCACCGCCGAGGACACGACCGGCCTCCTCCACCGCGGCTCCGCCGCCGCCGAGCCGGAGAGCGGACCGGGCAGCGGACCGGGCAGCGGACCGGATGGGGCCACCGCGAGCGGCAGGGTTGCAGGCGGCAGGATCGAGAGCGGCAGGGTTGAAGGCGGCAGAGCGCGGCGCGCCGTCGCGGCCGCCTGCGTGGGAGTGCTCCTCAGCGCGGGCGTGGCGGCGTACGTGGCGACCCGCCCGGACCCGCCGCCGCGCCTCGCCCTGAGCGGCCCGCCCGCGCCGGTCGCGGACCGCGTCGCCGTACCGGAGTTGCGGGCCACGCTTCACGAGGCGCCGAGCGACCCCGTGCGCGTCACGTCGTTCCTCGTGCAGACCGGCCAGGCGGGCCGCGTCGACGAGCCCGCCTACGTCCGGGAGCCCGGCCGGGCCGCGTTCCGGAAGCTCGACGGCCTGGTCGACCCGGTCGTGTCCCCGGACGGCAGGCTGGTCGCGGTTGTGGGGCGGGATCCGCGGCGCGCCTCGGACCCGAACAACGTGGTGCGGTTCACCCGTCGCGAGACCGGTGAGACCTTCTCGGTGCCGACCGTGATGCTCCCGCTCCTCGCGGCCTCGCCGGAGTGGTCCGCCGACGGGCGGCGGCTGCTGCTCACGATCTCCGCCGGGCCGTCGAAGAACCCGCGGGCCGCGGGCTTCGCGGTCGTCGACGTGCAGGCCAGGAGGGTGTCCTTCACCAAGGTCGAGGACGGAGAGGCGGGCACGGCGACCTACCAGTGGACGCCCGACGGGTCCGCGGTGATCCGGTCGTCGGCGTCCGGGAATGACGGCGTCCGCGTCTACGGCCTGGACGGAACCCTCCGCCGGACCCTCGACGGCGTGCGCTGGACCTCCGCCGTGAACGCCGGCTTCTCCCCCTCCGGACGCCTGCTCGCGGCGCTGTGTCCCGGCGAGGACGGGCGCGCCTGCGTGGTGGACGCCGGCACCGGCCGCCGCCGGGCGAGCCTTCCCCTCCCGGCCGACGGCGCGCTGTGGGGCTGGTTCAACGAGGACCACCTTCTCGTCTTCGACAAGGGGTCCACCCCGTGGCGGGTCCACATCGTCGACCTGTCCGGCCGCCGGGTCCGGCTCTTCGCCGAGTTCGCCGGGACCGCCGACACGTACTGGAGCATCCGCCTCACCCCCGGCTGACCGGCACGGGACGTCGGTTACCTCACAGGTCATCGTCTTCGCGACCCGTCCGCGGGATGCTCAAGGCCGCGGGAGGACGCGCCCCACCGGCGCCCCGCACCCGGCCGCACACGATCACGGGAGGAAACCATGACTGCCTACGCCGTCGCCCAGCTCCGCGACGTCAACCTGGGCGCGGACATCGTGGAGTATCTGCGGCGCATCGACGCCACGCTGGAGCCGTTCGGCGGCCGTTTCATCATCCACGGCGGCGAGCCCGAGCTGCTGGAGGGCACCTGGACGCAGACCCTCATCGTCATCGAGTTCCCCGACCTCGGCAGGGCGAGGGCGTGGTACCGGTCGCCCGCCTACCAGGAGATCCTCCCGCTGCGCACCCGGAACTCCTCCGGTGACGCCGTGCTGATCGAGGGCGTGGCCGGGGACCACAAGGCGACGGACGTGCTGGCGGGCTGACCCCCGTGACGGGGAACGCCCCGCGCATGCGCGCGGGGCGTCCGCCGTACTCCAAGGGGCCTCAGCTCAGGGTGAGGTCCTTGATCCGGAGATCGCCGGTGAAGACGAGGTAGACGTCCTTCACGCCGTTCGCGCCGGACACGGGCGCGGTCGCGCCGGCCCAGTTGTAGATCCCGCCGGTCGCGGCGACCGGGATCGTGGCCACCTTGGCGCCGGTCGGCGAGCCGAGGCGCACCTCGATCGTCCCACCGCTCGCCGAGGCGACCCCGGCCGTCACCTTCCTGGAGTTGCGGAGCTGGACGTCCTTGAACGCGATCCAGCCGCCGTTCGCGCCCGCCACGGCGTCGCCGCGCTCCTTGGTCTCGTCGACCAGGTGGATGCCCGAGTAGTCGTCGAAGTCGACCGCCCGGGTGGTCTTCGACAGGTCGCGGTGGGGGATGTTCTCGCCCTGCACGTTGATCGTCGCCCGCTGCCGGACGTTCGCCGAGGACGACCCCACGAGCACGTCGTGGGTGGCGTTCTCGACGGTCCACTTGTTCCGCGTGACGTCCCACAGCGCGAGGTCGCTCCTTGCGACGCTGAAGGCGACCGTCCTGGTCTGGCCCGGCGCCAGCGTCACGCGCTGGAACGCGCGGAGCTGCTTGACCGGCTGCTTCACCCGCGAGCGGTGCTGGTGGGTGTAGAGCTGCACGACCTCGTCGCCGGCCCGGGAGCCGGTGTTGGTCACCTTCACCGAGACCTCGTACGCGTCGCCCTTCCGCACCGCCTTGAGGCCCTGGTAGGCGAACGACGTGTACGACAGGCCGTAGCCGAACGGGTAGAGCGGCCTGCCCTGGTAGTACAGGTACGTCCGGTCCTTCTTGACGATGTCGTAGTCGAGGATGCCCGGCAGCTCGTCCGCCGAGCGGTACCACGTCTGGGTGAGCCGCCCTGCCGGGTTGACGTCGCCGTACAGCACGTCGGCGAGGGCGTGCCCGGTCTCGGCGCCCGCGTGGGTGGTCCACAGGATGGCCGGGACGTTGTCCTGCACCCAGTTGATCGTCGTCGGGTAGCTGTTCTCCAGCACGACCACCGTGTTCGGGTTGGCCGCCTTCACGGCCTTGACCAGCGCCTCCTGCCGCTCGGCGAGGTTCATGTCGGTGCGGTCGTGGGCCTCGCGGCCGTTGATGAACGGCATGCTGCCCACCACGACGACCGCCACGTCGGCCGCCTTGGCCTTGGCCGCCGCGTCGTCGACGCCGCTGGAGACGACCTCCTTGGCGTAGTGCGTGGCCTGGTCGGCGGAGGTCAGGCTCAGCGTGCCGTCGGCCGCCGCCTTGACGTACGGGTCCGACCCGAACCAGCTCTCGGTCGTCTCGTAGCCGGCGTACCGCAGCAGGTAGGTCCCGTCGGACTGCTGCTCCAGCTTGAACTGCTCCTGCACGAACCATCCGGACGGCTGCTCGGAGGTGTTGGCGAGCGTCGCCCAGTTGGCCCGGCTGACGTACTTGCCGTTGGCCACGCTGCGCAGGGTCAGCACGCCTTGGCCCCAGTCGAACGCGTCGAACTGCTCGGTGACGCCGGCCGAGGTCGCGCTCTCCTTCAGGTCACCGCCGGCCGCGGGCGCGCTGATGTACCTCCCGGTGGCGACGTCCTTCAGCGCGATGCGGTCGACGCCCTCGGAGGAGGTCACCGACGCCGCCCGCTCCTTGATCCCGTCGAGCGGGGTCACCTTGTACGGCAGGCTGCCCGAGTACCAGTCGGTGTAGAGCACGTTCGCCAGCGGGCCGACCACGGCGACCTTCTTGCCGGGCTTCAGCGGCAGCGCGCCGCCGGAGTTCTTCAGCAGCACCATGGCCTTGGCCGCGGTCTCGCGGTTCAGCTTCTGGTTGGCCGGACTGTTGACCACGTCCTTGGTGATCTTCGCGTACGGCCCGCCGTCGGGGTCGAACTCGCCGAGCCGGAACCGGACGCCGAGCTGGTGCCGGACGGCGTCGTCCACGTCCGACTGACTGAGCAGGCCCTTCGACAGCGCCTCCTTGACGGACGCGACCGTCGGGCCGCCGTTGGTGTCGTCCACGGTGAAGCTGTCCAGGCCCGCCTTGATCAGCGCGGCGGCGGCCTCGGGCTGGGTGGCGTAGTACTTCTCGGTCTGCACGAGGTTGTTCGGCGCCCAGGCGTCGGAGACGTTGAACAGCGTCCGCTTCGTCCAGGAGCGGACCACGTCGTCGAGGTCCGGGCTGACCGTGTTCGGCCGGCCGTTGACGAGGTTGTACGACGCCATCACGCCGGTCGCCGCGTCGGCCTCGATGGCCGGTTTGAAGGCCGCCTCGTCGTACTCGTGCTTCACCCGCGGCGGCAGCTCCGACGACGTGGTGTCGCGGTTGACCTCGTTGTTGTTGGCCAGGTAGTGCTTCAGCGTGGGAGCCGTCTTCAGGTGGTCGGGGTCGTCGCCCACCATGCCCGATCCGTACGCCGTGGAGATGGCGCCGGTCAGCAGCGGGTCCTCCGAGTAACCCTCCTCATTGCGTCCCCAGCGGGGGTCGCGTAGCAGGTTGACGACGGGTGCCCAGAGGTTGAGCCCCCACACCGTGGGGTTCTCGGCGTGGAAGCCGCGGGCCTCGTCGCCCACCGCGGAGCCCACACGCTTGATCAGGGCCGGATCCCAGGTGCTGGCCAGGCCGAGCGCCTGAGGGAAGACGGTGCCCTTGGCGGTGACCACGGCGCCGTTGTTCGTGTAGTCGGTCGACCAGGCGACGCCGTGCAGCGCCTCGGTGCCCGTCTTGAACATCTTGATGCCGAGACGGTCGATCGCGGGGGCGTACTGGTGCAGCATCGCGACCTTCTCGTCCGGCGTGAGCCGGCCGAGCAGGTCGTCGACGCGCTGGGCGAGCGGCAGCGACGGGTTCCGGAACGGATAGTCGTCGGCCGCCCTCGCGGGGCCGGCGGCCAGGCTCAGTGCCAGAGCCAGGGCGGCCGACGCGGACAGCATCGCCGAACGGCGATGGGACATTGCGCCTCCAGGTCAGGTAGTGACGCGTTACTTGGGGGGTGTTACTTGATGGCGCCGACCGTGACGCCACGGGTCAGCGTGCGCTGGAAGATCAGGAAGAAGGCCACGGCCGGGATGATGCCGAGCAGCGCCGACGCGCTGGACATGGTGGCGTCCATCATCTTCTCGCCCTGCAGGACGCCCAGGGCGACCGGCACGGTCTGGTTGTCGTTGGCGATGAGGAACACCATCGGCAGGAAGAACTCGTTCCACGTCCAGATGAAGAAGAAGATGAGCAGCACCGAGAGGGTCGGGCGGCTGATGGGCACGACGATGCGCCACAGCATCCGCGATCTGCTCGCGCCGTCGATCTCGGCCGCCTCCAGGATCCCCCGGGGGAACTGCCCGAGCACCGACGAGAGCAGGTAGGTCCCGAAGGCCGCCTGGATCACCGTGAAGATCAGGATGACGGCGAGCTTCGAGTCGTACAGCCCCACCTCCTTGGACAGGTAGTAGAGCGGGTAGACCAGCGCCTCCTGCGGCAGCGTGTTGGCGACCAGGAAGAGCACGAGGATCCACAGCCGGCCGCGGACCTTGCCGATCCCCAGCGCGTACGCGTTGAGCACCGACAGCACCACGGCGGCCACCGCGACGACACCGCTGATCAGGAGGCTGTTCCACAGCTTCAGGCCGAAGTCGACGCGGTTCCAGAAGGCGACGATCCCGTCCAGGTAGAGCCCGTGGGGCAGGCTCAGCGGGCCGCCCGAGGAGTATTCGGCCGGTGACTTGAACGCGTTGAGCGTGACGATGACGAACGGGAAGAGCATCACGACCGCGAGCACGACCAGTGCCGCGAGCACGGCCCATCGTCCCGGCTGGCGGATGGTGCGATCGGGGGTCACGACTCACTCTCCTGGTCACGCTCCTGGACCCGCAGGAAGAGGAAGGTCACCACGACGATGATCAGGGCGAGCACGGTCGCGATCGCCGAGCCGTACCCGACGTTGACCTTCTGGAAGAAGTTCAGATAGGAGAAGTACGACGGCACCATGGTCGCGGAGCCGGGCCCTCCCCTGGTCAGCACGAAGATCGGCCCGAACACCTTGAGCGCCGCGATCGTGCAGGTCAGCAGCACCACGAAGATCTCCGGCCGGATCTGCGGAATCGTGATGTGCCAGAACCTGCGCCACCACGAGGCGCCGTCGATCTCGGCCGCCTCGTACAACGAGGGGTCGACCCGCTGGAGCCCGGCCATGAAGATGACGACCGGGTACCCGAGCTGGAACCACACCATGATCGCCATGACCGTCGCCAGCGCGATGTCCGGGTCGCCCAGCCAGTTGACCTCGAGCCCGAAGATCTGGTTGACCGCGCCGTACGACGGGTGGAGCATCCAGCCCCAGACCACGCCGGCCACCGCGACGGGCAGCACCTGCGGCAGGTAGAACGCCGCGCGCAGGGCCGAGGCCGTACGCCCGCCGAACCGCTTGGCGATGTAGTCGAACAGCGCTGCGGCGAGCATCAGGCCGATGATCGTGGGCACCACGGCCATCGCGACGATCAGCGCGACGTTGTGCTGGAAGGAGGCCCAGAAGCGCTCGTCCCTGAACAGCTTGGTGTAGTTGTCGAGCCCGATCCATTTGGGGGTGCCGACGCCGGACCAGCGGGTGAAGCTCGTCGCGACATTCATCAGGAACGGAACGACGATGATCGCGAGGAACAGCACCAGGCTCGGAACCAGGTAGAGCCAGTAGCCGCCCCTCCCGCGCGGGCGGGCGGTGCCCGCGCCGGGTGGTGCCATGTGCGGAGCCTTTCGAAAAGGGGGTCCGGCGGCGGAGGCCGGTCAGGCAGCCCCGCCGCCGGAGTCGGGGAGAGTCACTCGGCGATGTCGGCCAGGTTGTCGTTGTACGGCTGGGCGATCTCGTCCAGGACCTCCTCGGGCTTCTTGCTGCCGTTGATCAGTTCCTGTACGCCGGCGACGAGCACGTCGTAGTAGCCGGGGGCCGGCCAGTCAGGGTAGAAGGCCAGGCCGTCCTGCGTCGAGAGCTTGTTGAAGTTCTCGATGAGCTCCTTGTTCTGCGCGTCGGTGATCGCGGTGGGGTCGGCCGCGACCGGGACGCCGCCCGAGTTGCCGAGCAGGTTCTGGATCTCCTTCTTCATCGTGATGTCGATGAAGTCGTAGGCGAGGTCCTTGTTCTCGGACTTCTCCGGCACGACCCAGATGTTGCCGCTGGAGCCGGGGGCGAACTGGCCGGGCCACAGGAACGAACCCCACTTGAAGTCCTTGATCTCCTCCTGCATGCGGCCGAACCACCAGCTGCCCGACACCATGATCGGGTACTTGCCGCCGATGAACGCCACACCCATGTCCTCGGCCTTCATGCCGGCCGAGTCCTTGCCGATGTACCCCTTCTTCACCCAGTCGGAGATGGTCTGCGCGGCGTAGGTGAACTCGGGACCGTGGAAGTCGACCTTGCCCTTGTAGAGCTCGAAGGAGTCGATCCAGGCACGGTTGGCCTTGTTCAGCGCGAGCAGGTAGAACAGCTGCTGGGCGGGGTACTCGGCGCCCGCCATCGCGATCGGCGTGGTGCCCTTCTTCGCGAACGCGTCGAGCGCGGCGGTGAACTCGTCGAAGCTGGTGGGCACCTTGACGCCCGCCTTCTCGAACATGTCCTTGTTGTAGTAGACCATCACGTACTCGCCGTAGTTCGGCACGCCGAACCACTTGCCCGAGCCCATGATGCCCCGCTCGTCATATTTGGCGGTGGTCTGCAGCGACGGGCTGAGCAGCTTGTCCCAGCCGCGCTTGGTGGCCTCCTCCGACAGGTCGGTGAGCAGGCCCTGCTTGGACAGCTGACCGGCCGTCGCGTTGCCCTTGTTGTACTCCATGATGTCGGGCGCCTCGTCGGAGTTGAGGACCATCGACGCCGTCTTCTGGATCTGCTCGAAGCCCTTCTCCTCGAACTTCACCTTGACGCCGGGGTGGCTCGCCTCGAAATCCTTGATCGCCTGGGCCCAGGCGGTGCCCATGGCGCTGTTGCCGGTCTCGTAGTGCCAGAGGGTGAGGGTCCTGCCCTCCGCGGAGCCGCCGCCGCTGCCGCTATTGGAATCGTCAGAGGATCCACCGCACGCGCTGAGCGCCAGTGCGGCCGCGGCCAGTGCCGCCACCGCCGCGCTCCTGCCTACTCTGAACATGGTGTTTCTCCAGGGGGGTTTCTCTAGTTGATGACGACCGGGACGCCGGGGCCCACGAACTCGACGCCGTCGATCTGCTTGGGGCCCTCGGCGGTGACGACCAGCCGGTCGCCGTCCCTCACCGCCGTGACCGTCGTGTCCCCGTCCAGGTCCCTGATCGTCGTACGGCTCTCGCGCTCCGGCACGCCGAAGGCGAGCAGCGAGACTTGGGGCTCGTCGGCCACCGTGTCGCCCGGCTCGGTGACCGGGATCAGCGAGCCGTGCCGTACGAACAGGGGGATCTGGTCGAGCGGCGGCGACACCGTGACGTAGCGTCCGCCGTCGGCCGCCTCACCGGTCCAGTAGTCCACCCACACCCCCGAGGGCAGGTAGACCTTCCTGGTGCCGTCGGCGGAGGTCATCGGGGCGACGAGCAGGTCGGTGCCGAGAAGGTACTGCAGGTCCGCCTGCCAGGCCACCGGGTCGTCCGGATGGTCGACGCACAGCGCGCGCAGCATCGGCGCGCCCGTCTCGGCCGCGGTGACGGCCGCCGAGTAGATGTACGGCATGAGCCGGTACCGCAGCCGCAGGGCCTCGACGGCGGCCTGCTCGGCGTGCGCCGGGAACTCCCAGGGCTCCCGGGTGGTCGTGCCGTGGAACCGTACGAGCGGGGACAGCGCGGCGAACTGCGACCAGCGGATGTAGAGGTCCGGGCTCGGCGTGCCGGTGAAGCCGCCCGCGTCGTGGCTCCAGAAGGGGACTCCGGACAGCCCGTGCGACAGCCCGCCCCTGATCGTGCTGCCCATCGCGGAGTAGGTCGTGTCGACGTCGCCGCTCCACTGGGCCGAGTGGCGCTGACCGCCGAGGTAGGACGAGCGGGCCCAGACCAGGTCGTGCCCGTTCACCTCGCGGGTCACCTCCGCCACGATGTCGTTGAACAGCAGCGTGTAGACGTTGTGCAGCTCGGTGCCGGTCATGCCGTTGAAGGCCACGGCGTCGGCGGGCACCCCCTCGGCGAAGTCGGTCTTGAACGCCGCCACGCCCTCACGCAGGCGGTCGCGCAGCAGGCCCTTGAACCACTCCACCGCCTCGGGGTTGGTGAAGTCGACGATGCCGCAGGCCGGGTAGGAGCCGTGCCAGGTGTCGGCGACGTAGGTCTCGCCGCCGCGCGTCCTGAGGAAGTAGCCCCTCTCCGAGGCCTCGGCGAAGGCCGGGCTGAGATGCGAGACGTAGGAGTTCATCCACAGGCAGACCTTGAAGCCCTGCTCCTTGAGCGTGGCGAGCATGCCCTCCGGGTCGGGGAACGTCTCCGGGTCCCACTGGAGGTCGGACCAGTGCCCGTCCGCCTGCCAGTAGCAGTCGAGGTGGAGCACGTCGCAGGGGATCCCCCGCTCCCTGATCTTCCTGGCGCGCTCCAGCACGCGCTCCTGGCTGTCACGGAAGAAGCCCGAGGAGATCCAGGTGCCGAACGCCCACTTCGGCGGCAGCTGCGGCCGGCAGGTCAGCCGGTCGAACCGGTCCAGGACCTCCGCCGGGGCCGGTCCCGCGATGACGTAGTAGTCGATGAGGTCGTCGGGCACGATGATCTGCACGGCGCTGTGCGTGGACTGGCACACGTCGAACTCGACCGGCGTGCCGCTGTCGACGCAGATGCCGTAACCCCTGCTGGACAGGTAGAAGGGCACGTTCTTGTACGCGCGCTGCGACTCGGCGCCGAACGCGTCGAAGTTCCACATGAGCGGCCGCTGGCCGCGCTTGTCGAGCGGCGTGAACGACTCGCCGAAGCCGCCGAACGCCTCGTCGGCGGGGGCCACGAACGTGTCGTGGTAGGCGACGGGGGCGCCGTCGACGGCGGAGCGGCCAAACGGCAGCGTGCGCAGCCGGCCGCTGATGTCGGGGTGGCCCGGGTCCTGCTCCACCAGCGTCCGGCCGGCCCGGTCGGTGAAGCGCAGGTTCCACGGGTTCAGCCGCACCTCGGCACGCAGCGATCCCGCGTCGACGATCACGCGGCTGTGGCTCGCCTCCACGACGGCCTCGCCGTACTCGCCGGGGGTGACCATGGAGATCGCGCGGGCGGACCGGGTGCGCGCGTCGGGGTCCTCCGACAGGCGCACCCGGATCACCCCCTCACCCGCGACCGTGATCTGCACGACGAGCGTCTCCTCGGCCGAGGTGGAGCCCTTCAGCGTCACGCCCTGGCCGTCGGAGGCCACCACATCCGCGCTGGTCAGCGCGGACAGGCCCGCCTCGCCCGGCTCGCGCACCGGAAGCTCGGGAGGATCCGCCACGAAGAACTCGCGCGCGATCAATGGGGGACGGTACGGCATTGCGGCACTCCATCGGCTCATCCGGCGATTGTGGAGTTAGTTTGCCGTCCATCCCAACAAAGGTCAATGGGGTCGAAGTCGCTCCGGATTTGTCCAAATTATTCCGATTAATGCCTGTTTGAGGTAATGTGACCGCAATCCCCCGCCAAGGTAGGTGAGATGGACAGGTTCGTGCATGTGATGCCGCTCGACGACGTGATCGACCACGAGGGCAGCCCCGAGTGCGTCTGCGGCCCCGGAGGCCAGCCCGTGACCGCCGCCGACCTCGGCGAGCCGGTTCCGTACACGGACGGCGACACCGTCGCACTCGGCTGGTCCCGCCCCGCGGTCGGCGTCATCTACCAGCACCACGCGCTCACCCCCTGCCGCGAATGGGAAGCCATCCCCGAGCCCTGAGCGCTTTTAATAACCGTCAATCGCCGCCATTTATGCGAACCGTTCGTAATTGACCGACGACAGTCAGTAATGTCTCGGCCATGCCCGGTATTGATCACGAGATGCCACTCGAACTCATCCGCAACCGGCCGGAGACGGCGGTCGAGCTGCTGCGTCGCGCGCCGGGGGCCGACGTTCCCCCTTACACCACCGCTCATGTGGAGACGGTCGACTGCACCCAGGCGCCGATCGAGTTCCGCGCCGATTCGGTCGTGGTGCTGCGAGACGAGACCGGTGCGGCACTGATGGCCGTCATCGTGGAGGTTCAGCTCGGCCGGGACTATGGCAAGCGCTTCAGCTGGCCGGTCTACATCACGACGTTGCGATCGCAGCACAAGTGCGACACCGCACTGCTGGTCATCTGCCCGGATCGGTCGATGGCCCGCTGGTGCGAGAGGACGATCCGGCTGGGCCCGAACGGCGCCATCACGCCGCTCGTGATCGACCCCGGCCGCATGCCCCTCATCACCGACCCCGACCAGGCCCGCGCCTGCCCGGAACTCGCCGTCCTCTCGGCCGTGGCACACCCCGACGAGTCCGACAACGAGATGGTGCTGGAGGCGATGCTGGCGGGGCTGGCGACATTGGATGAGGATCGCGCCAGAGTATATTTGAGCTACGTGATCAGCTCGCTACGGGATGTGACGGTCAAGCGTCTGGAGGAGATGGTGACCACCATTCAGGACTTCGACTACCTCGGCGAGAAGTACTTCTCCCACTGGCTGGCCAAAGGCGAGGTGAAAGGCGAGGTAAAAGGCGAGATCAAATCGATCTTGACTGTGCTGGACGCCCGAGGCCTGGAGATCTCCGACGACGCACGCGAACGGATCCAGCGGTGTGAGGACACGAACCAACTGGAGGCCTGGGTCCGCAGGGCCGCCGTCATCACCTCGTCCGACGAGTTGTTCGATGAGTAAGACCATGCAGGACTTCGACTACCTCGGTAAGAAATATTTCCCTCACTGGATCGAAGCGGGCCGCGCCCTGGGGCAGGCGGAGGCGACGCTGATCGCGGGGATCGTCAGGGTGCTGGAGATGCGCGGCGTGGAGTTTTCCGACGACGCGGCGGAACGGATCCACCGATGCAAGAGCCTCGACCAACTGGTCACGTGGCTGCATAAGGCCCCCAAGGTCAAATCAGCCGACGACCTGTTCGATTGAAGGCGGGCCGGCCCGTGTGCCGGTGGGCGGGCCGCCCGGGGGTGTGCACCCTCAGGACGGCCCGCTTGGCTTCAGGCGGTTACGGGGTCCATCTGACGTTCGGGTTGATGTGGCCGGTCCAGTCGAAGACGGCCATGTTGTCCCAGCCGTCGCCGGTGCCGTTGATGTTCGCCGGGTCCCAGCCGTTGCCGGGCACGGCGTACCACGTCGGCTCCCAGTAGAAGACGCCGACGGCACCCGCGTTGCGGGCCGTGCTCTGCACCGCCGCGAACTCGGCGCCCTGCCCCTGCCAGGTGAGGCCGTATCCCGGGCAGCCCGACGTGACCGAGTTGCCCTCCCAGTCGGCGTTGTCAGGAGTGAACGGGTAGGCCGTCTCGGCGATGACGACCGGCTTGCCGTAGCGGGACCGCATGTCCGAGATCACGCTGGACAGGTTGGACAGCGTGCCGTGCCACATGCAGTAGTACGACAGGCCGGTGATGTCCCAGGGGACGCCCTTGGCCCGGATGCCGTCGTAGAACCAGCGGGCGTGCGCGTCGCTGTCGGCGTTCGCGGTGTGGATGATCACCTGAGTGCCGGAGTTGCACGCCTTGGTCGCGTTGTAGCCGGCCTTGAGCAGCAGGCTCAGGTTCGTGAAGTCGTTGTTGACGACCTTGCCGTCGTTCCACAGCATGCCGACGTTGATCTCGTTGCCGATCTGCACGCTGTCAGGGGTGGTGCCCTGGGCCTTGAGGCTGGAGCACACGTCGTAGGTGTAGTTGTAGACGTCGGTCTGCAACTGGCCGATGCCGTGGCTCGCCCACGCGGCGGGCTTGTACTGCTTGCCGGGGTCCGCCCAGGTGTCCGAGTAATGGAAGTCGATCATCAGCTTCAGGCCCTTGGCCTTGACCGTCCTGGCGTACTGCAGGACCTTCGCTTTGTTGTTGTAGCCGCTGGCCGGGTTGTTCCAGATCCGCAGGCGGACGTAGTTGACGCCGACGCCCTTGAGGATGTCGAGCGGGTCCCTCTGGGCGCCGCTCGCGTCGTAGTACTTCGCCCCCAGGTCGAGGGAGCGCTGCACGGAGGAGACGTCGGCTCCGAGCATGGTCAGTGGGGTGGCGGCCTGCGCCGGTTGCGCGGCGGGGAGCACCGCGGCGGCGCATACGACCAGCGCCGCCAGGATCTTTCTCATGAGTCCTCCGGTCAGGAGAGGAATGGACGGACGCCCCCGAACCCCCGCCGTCACGAGGTCAGGTCGCCACGGCGAGGGACGCTTCGATACTCAGCGGCGGGCGAACTCCCGCAGCGCGGGCAGCGCCCGGTCGTCGAAGCCGAACAGCGCCTGGTTCTCCCAGGCGTTGCCCGACGACGGGTCGGCGGGATCCCAGCCGTTGCCCTTCACCCCCGTCCAGGTGGCCTCCCACCAGAAGGCCCCCAGGCCGAGTCCGCCGGGCACCGCCCGCACGATGTTCGTCAGGTCGCGGGCGAACGCCGCCTGCCCCGCGGGGGTCGCCGGATATCCGGGGTACGGCTCGGCGGAGGTGACGATGTTCTCCCAGCCGTCGTCGTCGGCCGTCGTGAAGGGATAGGCGGTCTCGGCCACCACGACCGGCTTGCCGTACCGCGCGGCGACGTCGTTCAGGTTGGCCTGGAACGCGGCGAGGGTGCCGTGCCAGAACGGGTAGTACGACAGGCCGATCACGTCGTAGCGGACGCCGTAGGACGCGGCGGTGTCGAACCACCACCGGTAGAGGCCGTTGTCGCCGCCGTCCGCCAGGTGCAGCACGACCTTCGTTCTGGCCGACACCGCCTTGACCGCGTCGTACCCGGCGCCCAGCAGGGCGGCCATTCCCGGCCAGGCGTCCCACCGGCCGTCCGGCCACAGCAGGCCGCCGTTGATCTCGTTGCCGACCTGCACCATGTCGGCCGTCGTGCCCTGCGCCTTCAGCGCGCTCAGCACGTCGTAGGTGTGGTCGTACACCGCCTGCTTCAGTTCCTCGAACGACAGCGAGGACCAGGCGGCGGGCTTGTTCTGCTTGCCGGGGTCGGCCCAGGAGTCGGAGTAGTGGAAGTCGACCAGCAGGCCCATGCCGAGCGCCTTGGCCCGCTTCGCGATCGCGAGCACCTGGTTCTTGGTGTTGTAGCCGTCGGCGGGGTTCACCCACACCTTGAGCCGGATGTAGTTGACCCCGCTGTGCCGCAGGATCGCCAGCGCGTCGCCCCGCCGCCCGTTCGCGTAGCGGTACGTCCCGCCCAGCGCCTCGGACTTGGCGAGGCTCGACACGTCGGCGCCCCTGATCGCGAGGTGGGGTGGTGGGCCGCCCGGCTTCCGGCCGCCGCCGGCCGGTGCCGCGGCCACTGCCGGGGCGACGGTGGTGAACAGCGCGGCCATCGCGCACAGCAGGGCCGCCAGGAATCGAGCCATGAGATCCTCCGGTCAGGAGAGGACGAGCCGTGTTCCCCCGTGTTCGATTGTGCGGGCCCCGGCGCCGCGTCGCCGGTCAGGTGCGGCACGGCGCCGGGGAGTCTCAAGCGGTGCGGACCACCACGACGCCCCCGGCGGGCACCGTCGCCGAACCGTCGTACGCGGCGCCGTCGAGCACTCCGGTGCCGGTCACCCCGTGCACGGTGACCGGCGCGTCCCCGTGGTTGATGAGGAACAGGTGGTCGCCCCGCCATACGAGCTCCAGCGTGTCGGGCAGGCCGCGCGGCCGGGACACGCCCGCGCCGTCGAGCACCCGGCCGAGGAGCCCGCGCAGGCCGGACCCGGCGTCCAGGGCGGTGGACACGTACCACGCGGTGCCCGCGCCCAGGTCGTGCCGGGTGACGGCGGGGTGCCCGGCGTCGGGCCCGTCGGCGAACTCGTGCACGGCCCGCGCCCCCGCGAGCCGTACGCGCTCGGACCAGATCCGGCCGGTCGCGGAGAAGGGCTCCAGCGTCACGGTCTCGTGCTCGCGGAGCGGGTGGAACTCCTCGACGGCAACGCCGAGCACCTCGCGCAGCGCACCGGGATGGGGCCCCGCGTGGATGGTGTCGTTCTCGTCCACGATGCCGGAGAAGTACGAGACGAGCAGGTGCCCGCCCGCCTCCACGTAGCGGTGCAGGTTCTTCGCCGGCGCCTCGCCGAGCAGGTAGGAGCTCGGCGCGACGACCAGCCGGTACGGCGACAGGTCGGCCGACGGGTGGACGAAGTCGACGGTGACGTGCTCCCGCCACAGCGCCTCGTAATAGGCCTCGACGCGCTCCCGGAAGCGCAGGTCGGCCGACGGCCGCCACTCGAACTCGAGCGCCCAGTAGGACTCCCAGTCCCACACCACGGCGACCTCGGCCGCCACCCGCGAGCCCCTCACCCCGGCGAGTTCGCGCAGGTCCGCGCCGAGCGCCACCACCTCGCGCCACATCCGCGAGTCGGTCCCGGCGTGCGGCACCATCGCCGAGTGGAACTTCTCCGCTCCGTATCGGGAGGCGCGCCACTGGAAGAACATCGCCGAGTCCGAGCCGCGCGCCACGTGGGCGAGGGTGTTGCGGCGCATCTCCCCCGGCCGTTTGGCGAGGTTGCGCGGCTGCCAGTTGACCGCGCCCGTCGAATGCTCCATCAGCATCCAGGGGCGGCCTCCGGCCACCGAGCGGGTGAGGTCGGCGGCCATGGCGAGTTCGATCTGCGGGTCGGCCCGCCCCGAGTCGAGGTAGTGGTCGTTGGCCACCACGTCGACCTCAGCCGCCCACCGCCAGTAGTCCATGGGCTTGCAGTTGGGGATCATGAAGTTGGTCGTGACGGGCAGGTCGCAGAACCGGCGGATCGTGTCCCGCTCCCTGCGGAAACAGGCGATGTGGGCGTCGACCGAGAACCGCATGAAGTCGAGCTGGAGCCCGGTGAGCAGGCCCACCGGCGCGGCCACGGGCGGCTCGACCTCCTCGAACGAGCCGTAGGTCAGCCCCCAGAAGGTCGTGCCCCAGGCGGCGTTGAGCGCGCCCACGTCTCCGTACCTGTCCCTCAGCCAGGCGCGGAACGCCTCGGCCGACGTCGGGCAGTAACAGTGGGCGTTGGCCCAGCCGTACTCGTTGTGCACGTGCCACATGGCCACGGCGGGGTGGCCGGCGTACCGCCGGGCCAGGGCGGTGACGACCCGCTCGGACGCGGCGGCGTAGTCGGGCGAGCTCGGGCAGAAGCTGTGCCGGGAGCCCCCGCCGAGCACGTGGCCCTCCCGGTCCACCAGGCGGCTGCCGGGGTAGCGGCGGCGGAACCACGTGGGCGGCGACGAGGTGGGGGTGGCGAGGTCGGCGTACACGCCGGCCGAGTGAAGCAGGTCGAGGATCCGGTCGAGCCGGGCGAAGTCGTACTCGCCCTCCTCCGGTTCGATGAGCCCCCAGTTGAAGACCCCCACGGTGACCAGGTTCACCCCGGCCTCCCGCATCAGGCGGACGTCCTCCCGCCACACGTCCTCCGGCCACTGCTCGGGGTTGTAGTCCCCGCCGTAGGCGAGGCCCTCGGGCAGGACGGGATATCCGGGCACGTCTCCCCCTCGATTCTGCTTCTGTGAACGTGCACAGTAGCGCACAGCCGCCCAGGCGTGAAGGTGCGTGCGATTTGCGCTGATAGAGACGGCCCGTTAACAACCGGGTAACGGCCATTGACAGCACCTGAGCGACCTTTCACTCTGTGAACGCTCCCAGAACGTTTCATCCTCCCATCCCCCTCTCCCCCCTGCCTGGAGGGCCCTATGCGTGTGAACCGGTTAGCAGTGGCGGCCGTCGCGATCCTCACCACCGCACTGTCGGCGGCCTGCTCGGGCGGCACCGAGGAGCCGTCCTCCGAGGCCGCGAGCCAGAGCGCGGCACCGGCCGGGCCGGTGAAGCTGACCTACTGGACCTGGGTCCCGAACATGGACAAGATCGTCACGGTGTGGAACCAGGCCCACCCCGACATCCAGGTCACGGTCAGCAAGCAGGCGGGCGGGGACGACGCGGCCGCCAAGTTCCTCACCGCCGCCAAGGCCGGCAACCCGCCCGACCTGGTCCAGGCCGAATACCAGATGCTGCCCTCCTTCGTCGCGGCCGACGCCGTGGCCGACCTCAAGGCGGAGACCGCGCAGGCGAAGGCCGAGTTCGGCGAGGGCATCTGGGGGCTGGTCACCCTCGGCACCGACGCCGTCTACGCGGTCCCGCAGGACAGCGGGCCGATGATGCTCTACTACCGCAAGGACCTGTTCGAGAAGTACGGCATCGAGGTGCCGAAGACCTGGGACGAGTACGCCGAGGCCGCCCGCGCCGTGCACAAGAAGGACCCGAAGGTCTTCCTCGGCACGTTCTCCAGCAAGGACCCGGGCTGGTTCGCCGGCCTCTCCCAGCAGGCGGGCGCGCAGTGGTGGTCGATCAGCGGCGACGCCTGGAAGGTCGCGGTGAACGACGAGGCCACCACGAAGGTCGCCTCCTATTGGGGCGGCCTGGTGAAGGAGGGCGTCATCGACGGCATGCCGTACTTCACCCCCGAGTGGAACAAGGCGCTCAACGACGGCAAGCTGCTCACCTGGCCGTCGGCGGTGTGGGGCCCGGGCGTGCTGTCGAGCAACGCGCCGAAGGCCAAGGGCAAGTGGGCCATCGCCCCGCTGCCGCAGTGGAGCGCGAGTGACAACTACAGCGGCTTCTGGGGCGGCTCGTCCACCGCCGTCGCCGCCAAATCGCCCAACAAGGCGGCCGCCGCGCAGTTCGCCACCTGGCTCAACACCGACCCGCAGGCGCTCGACCTGCTGATCAAGGAGGGCGCGGTCTACCCGGCCTCCGCCAAGGGCGCCGCGCTGATGACCGAGGCGCCGGACTTCTTCTCCAACCAGCCCGACTTCTGGCAGCAGGCCGCCGCCATCGGCGCCACCGCACGCGGCTTCACCTTCGGCCCGAACGTCAACGTGACGTACAACGCCTACAGGGACGCCTTCGACAAGGCCGTCGCCGCCAAATCCGACTTCGCCGCCGCCGTCGCGGCGATGCAGGACACCACCGTCGCCGACATGCAGAAGTCCGGCTTCAGCCTCGCCCAGTGACGATGCGATCTCCGAAGACAGGCGCCCGCGCCGGCCGCGCGGGCGCCGCGCCCTACCTGTTCCTCGCCCCGGCCATGGCGCTGTTCACGCTCTTCATGGCCCTGCCCATCGGCTACACGATCTATCTGAGCCTGCGGCGCACCAAGGTCTCCGGCCTGGGGCTCGGCAAGGGGGCCCGCACCGAGGTCTTCGCCGGGCTCGCCAACTACGCGGCCGCCGTCGGCGACGGCGAGCTGTGGGCCGGCTGGCTGCGCGTCCTCGGATACGGCGCGCTGGTGCTGGCGCTGATGCTGGGGCTCGCCCTCGTGTTCGCGCTCATGCTCGACGCCGCGCACGTGCGGCTCGCCCGCCTCACCCGGATCTCGATCTTCCTGCCGTACGCCGTGCCCGGCGTGGCCGCGACGCTGATGTGGGGCTTCCTCTACCTGCCCAGCCTCAGCCCGTTCGGCGAGCACCCGTTCCTCAGCGCCGACCTGGTGACGTTCTCGATGGCGAACGTGGCGGTCTGGGGCGGAACCGGCTTCAACATGCTGGTGCTCTACACGAACCTGCGGGCCGTGCCGCGGGAGTACTACGAGGCGGCCAGGATCGACGGCGCGAGCGAGCTGGGCATCGCGCTGCGCGTCAAGATCCCGATCCTGGTCCCGTCGATCATCCTGACCACCGTGTTCTCCGTCATCGCGACCGTCCAGGTGTTCACGGAACCGACCACCCTTCGGCCGCTGACGAACACGATCAGCTCGACCTGGAGCCCCCTGATGAAGGTGTACCGCGACGCGTTCGTCACCGGCGACCTCTACTCGGCCGCCGCGACATCCATGGTGATCGCCGGGATCTCCCTCGTCCTGTCATTCGGTTTCCTGCGGATCGTGAAGAACCGCGCGTTCGGGGAGGGCTGATGGCCGCCACCGCGCTGCCGCGGACCCGCGGCCACGCCCGGCGGGCGCCGCGCCGGCCGCTGGGGATCGTGCCGACCGGAGTGCTCGTGCTGGGCGCGATCTACACCCTGTTCCCGGTGAGCTGGGTGGTGGTCGCGGCCACCAAATCGAAGGCCGAGCTGTTCTCCACCTCGACGTTCGCGCCGGGGACCGGCCTGCTGTCCAACCTGACCGACCTGTTCGCCTACCGAGACGGCGTCTTCTGGCTCTGGCTGCTCAACACCCTCCTGTACGCGGGGGGCGGCGCGGTCCTGTCGACCGCGGTGTCCACCGTCTCGGGCTACGCCCTCGCCACGTACGACTTCCCGGGTCGGAACCTGATCTTCAACATACTCATCGGCGGCATCCTCGTGCCGTCGGTGGTGCTGGCGATCCCGCAGTATCTGCTGTTCTCCAAGGCCGGCCTGGCCGACACGTACTGGTCGGTGCTGCTGCCCCAGATCCTGCATCCGTACAGCATCTATCTGGCCCGGATCTACGCCAGGGCCGCGATCCCGGGCTCGCTGCTGGAGGCGGGCCGGCTGGACGGCGCGAGCGAGTGGCGGCTGTTCCGCCAGGTGGCGCTGCCGATGATGACGCCGGGCATGGTGACGATCTTCCTGTTCCAGTTCGTCGCGATCTGGAACAACTTCCTGCTGCCGTTCATCATGCTGGGCGACGACCACAGGTTCCCGCTGACGGTCGGCCTCTACACGCTGCTGGCCGCGGGCGCCAACCAGCCGTCGCTGTACAACCTGATCATCACGGGGACGCTGCTGTCGCTCATCCCGCTGATCGCGCTGTTCCTCACGATGCAGCGCTACTGGCGTACGGACCTGTCCGGCGGGGCCGTGAAAAGCTGATGCACACGGGGAAACACGCTGATCGGCGGGGGGAAAATACGTCTATGGCGAAACGTCCGACCATCCACGACGTGGCCGCGGCGGCGGGCGTCTCCCGGGGCACCGTCTCCCGGGTGCTCAACGACGACCGGTACGTGAGCCCCGCCGCCCACGCCGCCGTCCGCCGGGCCATCGCCGAGACCGGGTACGTCGTCAACCGCGCCGCCAGGAGCCTGGTCACCCAGCGGACCGGGTCGGTCGTGATGGTCCTGTCCGAGCCGCACGAGAAGCTGTTCGAGGACCCCAACTACAGTGTGATGATCCGCACCGCCATCAAACGCCTGGCCGAGCGCGACGTGTCCCTCGTCGTCATGCTGGCCGGCGACGACGGGGACCGCGAGCGGGTGCTCCGCTACGTGCGCGGCGGCCACGCCGACGGCGTGTTCCTGATGTCCACGCACGCCGGCGACACGCTCGTGGACGCCCTGGTGGAGACGAAGGTCCCCGCCGTGGCGCAGGGCGCGGTCATCGGACGGGAGACCACGATCCCCTACGCGGCGGCCGACGACCGCGAGGGCGCCCGGCAGATGACCCGCTACCTGGTCGAGCAGGGCCGCAGGAGGATCGCCACGATCACCGGCCCGATGGACACCCCCGGCGGCATCCAGCGCCTGGAGGGTTTCGCCGACGTGCTCGGCAGGAAGGCCTCCAGGAAGCTCATCGAGCACGGCGACTGGACCCAGCTCAGCGGCGAGAGCGCGATGGCGCGGCTGCTGGAGCGCACGCCCGACCTCGACGCCGTCTTCGTGGCCTCCGACCTCATGGCGGCCGGTGCGCTGTCCACGCTGCGCGCGGCCGGACGGCGGGTGCCCGACGACGTGGCCGTGGGGGGCTTCGACGACTCGTCGGTGGCCGCCACCACGCATCCGCCGCTGACCACCGTCCGCCAGCCGCTCGCCGAGGTCGCGCAGGAGACCGTACGGCTCCTGCTCACGCTCATCGACGGCGGCGGCCCGGTGGAGCCGGTGATCCTGCCCACCCGCCTCGTCGTGAGAGAGTCCGCCTGAGCCTCCCGAGAGGGCGATGTCACACACTGAGGATGTGTCTCGTCCTCAAGGCGTGAACGACCATGAAAGCGCGGTGACCGCCCTGGACGCCGAGTTCCAGGCGCTGCGGCCCCGGCTGCTCGGCGTCGCGTACGGCCTGCTCGGCAGCCTGGACGAGGCCGAGGACGTGGTGCAGGACGCCTGGCTGCGGCTGCGCGCCGCCAAGGCCGCGGACGGCGACGAGATCAGGGACGCGACCGGCTGGCTGGTGGTCACGGTCTCCCGGCTCGCCCTCGACGTGCTGCGCTCGGCGCGGCGTCGCAGGGAGGAGTACGTGGGGCCGTGGCTGCCCGAGCCCGTTCTGATGGGGCCCGACCCCGCCGAGCGGGTGACCCTGGACGAGTCGATGAGCATGGCCATGCTCGTCGTGCTGGAGTCGCTCAGCCCGGCCGAGCGGACCGCCTTCGTGCTGCACGACGTGTTCGGCCTGACGTTCGCCGAGGTGGGCGCGGCGGTCGGGCGCAGCCCGGCGGCCTGCCGGCAGCTCGCCGCGCGGGCACGGGCGCACGTCCGGTCCCGTGCGCCCCGGTTCGACGTGGATCCCGCGGAGCATCGGCGGGTGGTGGACGCCTTCGCCCGGGCCTGCCTCGGCGGCGACATGGACGCGCTGCTCGCGCTGCTCGACCCGGACGTCGTGCTGCGCAGCGACGGCGGCGGCCTCGTGACCGCGGCGCGCCGCCCGGTCCTCGGCGCCGCCAAGGTGGCCAGGCTGCTGTTCGGCATCCGCCGGTCCGAGCACATACTGGTCCCGGTCTCCGTGAACGGCCGGCCGGGGCTGCTGCGCTACCGGGACGGCCGGCTCGTGGCGGTGATCGGGATCACCGTCGCGCAGGGCCGGGTCACCGCCGTCGACATGGTCCTCAACCCGAGAAAGCTCGCCCGCGTGACGCGGGCCGGCGAGATAGGAGCCGAGAGATGACCGCGAGGATCAGTGTGCGCGACCTGGCCCCGGACGCGTACCGGGCGATGAGCGGGGTGGAGCGCTTTCTGCGGGAGTGCGGGGTGCCGCACCCCACCCTGGAGCTGATGAAGATCCGGGCCAGTCAGATCAACGGCTGCGCCTTCTGCCTCGACATGCACGGCCGGGACGCCAAGAAGGCCGGGGAGAGCGACGAGCGGCTGTGGTCGGTGGCCGGCTGGCGGGAGGCGCCGTACTACACCGACGCCGAGCGGGCCGCGCTCGCGCTGACCGAGGCCGCGACCCGGCTCGCCGACCGGCCCGACCCGGTGCCGGACGAAATCTGGGCGGAGGCGGCCAAGCACTACTCCGAGGAGCAGCTGGCCGCGCTGGTGGTGGCGATCGCGCAGATCAACGCCTGGAACCGGATCTCCGTGGTCAGCCGGACGGTCCCCGGCACGGGGGTCTGATCCGGTCTGTCCCCGAAAACCGGAAGACGATGGCAGGCGGGCCGAATAGTCTTCCTCCATCACGGAAGGAGGAGGCCATGAGACGCACCCGGATCCGCAAGCCGCTCCGCATCCGCCGTCCCGCCGCCGATCTCGACCTGCGCACCCCCTCCGGTCGGCTGCTCCCTTACTGAGACTGGCGCGACAGGGGAGGCTTTACGCCCCTTTTACCGAGTCTCCGGTATCTATACCGACAAGGTCACGGAACCATCACGGTCGGGGGGTAATGAACATGGTCACGGTGGTGCCGTCGCTCGCCAAGGTCAGGGACATCAGGACCGCGCTGCGCCGCAGGCCCAGGAGGGACAGAGGGGACAGGAAGATCGTCGACCTCCGGGCCTACACGGGTGGGAACGTCATCCGGTTCCCGAGGACGTCCGGACCGACGCCGGCCGCCTGATCCGGTCCGTCCGCAGCGATCCCACGACCCGCCCGGCATCCCCGCCGGGCGGGTCGGCTTTCTGCTTAGATGTCGCCTCATGAGTGATCTGTCCACAACGAAGCGGACCCGGCACCGTCGCTTGCGGGAACAGGGCCGCACCGACCGGGAGGCGCTGTTCGAGGTGCTCCGGGCCGGGTTCGTCTGCCACCTCGGCGTCGTCGTGGACGGCGACCCCATGGTGGTGCCCACGGTGTACGGCTTCGACGACGACCATCTGTACGTGCACGGCTCGGTGGCGAGCCGCAGCCTCACCCGGCGCACGACGGTCTGCGTGACGATCACGCATGTCGACGGCCTCGTGCTGGCCCGGTCGGTCTTCGAGCACGGCGTCAACTACCGCAGCGCGATGATCTACGGCGTGCCGCGCGTGCTGGAGGACGACGAGAAGCTCGATGCCCTGCGGTGCCTGACCGAGCACGTCGCTCCGGGCCAGTGGGACCACGCCCGGCAGCCGAACCGCAGGGAACTGGCCGCGACGACCATTCTCGCGGTCCCGCTCGACGAGGCGTCGGTCAAGGTGCGCGAGGGCCACCCGGACGACGCCGATGATCCGCACGACGTGTGGGCGGGCGTCCTGCCGCTCACCTCGTCGTGGCAGGCCCCCGTGACCGACCCGCGGGCCGCCGCCCACCCCGTCCCGCCGCACATCCTGGCCCGCACCGGCACGAGCCTCTGACGGCGCTCCCGGGTTCGCCGAGCCCGCGTCCGCAGGCGGGCCGCGGCCTCAGGCCGACGGCGTGTTCGTCAGGTGCCTCATCGCCGCCAGGGTCTGGTCGATGGTGGCCGGCAGGCCGGGGTCGCCGTGCTGGTTGAGCCAGCGGGTCACCGCTATCCGCAACGTGGTCACGGCGACCTCCGCCGCCAGCTGGGCGGTCAGCTCGTCAACGCCGCGGGCACGGAAGCCCTGCTCCAGGGCCTGCGACATCAGCGAGAACTTGCGCAGCTCGCGCTCGTGCAGGGCGGGTTCGGCGTCGATCGCGGCCCGTCGGCGTAGCAGGTAGTCGAGGCTGCGGCCCTCGAAGATCTCGGCCGCGGCGGGGGCCAGGTTCTCGCTGATCAGTTCCATCGGGCCGAGCGACGGCGGGGCCTCGGCCATGAAGCGGGCCACCCGCTCGGGCACCGACTCCTCGCCGGCGAACAGCACCTCACGCTTGTCGGCGAAGTGCCGGAAGAACGTACGGGTCGTGAGCCCGGCCCGCGCCGTGATCTGCGGCACGGTGGTCTCGGTGAACCCCTGCTCGAGGAAGAGATCGAGCGCGGCCTGTTCGAGCCGTTCTCGCGCACCCGGTTGCCATCGACCCATGTCGCCGATTCTAGTGATGACACGTCGTGTCATGCTATGCGATAGTGATGACACGACGTGTCATAGCTGATGGAGGCGAATATGACGGGCGAGATCTGGGTGCTCGGCGCGACCGGACGGGTCGGCCGGGAGGCGGTGGAGCGTCTGCGGCAGGCGGGCGCCGAGGTGGTGGTGGCCGGCCGCGATCGGGAGCGGCTGACCCGGGTGAGTCCGGACGCCCGGGCGGTGACCGGCTCGCTCGACGAGGTCTGCGCGCGGCTGGCCGCCGAGGCGCCGGCCGTCGTGATCAACACGGTGGGGCCGTTCGCGGTCACGGCGCCGCAGGTCGCGCGGGCCTGCCCACCGGGCACCCACTACGTCGACGTCTCCAACGAGCTGAGCGCGTTCGAGCTGCTCCACGGCATGGACCGGGAGGCGGCGGCGACCGGTCGCACGCTGGTCTCCGGCGCGGGCTTCGGCGTGCTCGCGACCGAGAGCATCCTGCTGCATCTGCTGGAGGCCGCGGAGAAGCCTTCGCGAGTACGCGTCGACGCCGTCGCGTCAGTCGCGATCGAGCCCGGCGCCCTCGGCGAAGCCCTGGCCGCCACCATCGTGCACGCGTTGCTCGAGGGCGGTCGCGAGGTGCGGCAGGGCCGGATGGTGCGCGCCCGGGCCGGGGGTGCCGCGGAGCGATTGACCACCCCCGACGGCGACGTGGTCACCACCGCTGCCCTGGGCAGCGGCGAGCTCTTCGCGGCCTGGCGGGCCAGCGGTGCCTCCTCCGTGATCGGCGCCTCGGCTCTCGCCCCGGCCAACCCTGCCGTCCGAGCGGCCCTGCCGGCGATCGTCGGCGTGCTGCGTCTGCCCGGTCTGGCGGGCTTCGCCGCTCGGCGGCTCGCCCGCGTCACGACGACCACGGCCAAGGAGCGTCCGCGCCGATCGTCCTGGGGCCGTGCCCGAGTCGAATGGCCGTCCGGTCGCGTGCGTGAGGGCTGGCTGCGCACCGGCGAGGGCATGACGTTCACAGCCGGTGCCGTCACCGAGGTGGCCCAGCGCCTGGCCAAGGGCGAGGGCCGCCCCGGCGCGTTCACCCCGGCCAGGCTCTTCGGCCCCGAGGTGGCGCTGGCCGCCGGCGCCGAATTCGTGATCACGGCCTGAAGCCCGACGCCGGCGTGGCGGGGACATCACGGCGCTCGTCGACAGGGTGAGCAAGACAGAGGTTGACCGGACGATCTTTCTCGCCGACGCTGCTTGGGGAGATGCCCTTCCCCCTTCCCCCGTCAGCAAGGGAGAGTCCATGCCCCACATCGCCCTCGGATCCGACGCGCCGGGGATCCGCGGCCTGTTCGCCTTCCGCCCCGAGACCGCCCAGCCGCTGAACGCGCTCGCCGAGGTGCTGCTGCGCGGCGACAGCACTCTTTCCCGGGGCGAGCGCGAGTTGATCGCGGCGTACGTGTCGTCGCTCAACGCGTGCCGTTACTGCTTCTCCTCGCACGCCGCCTACGCCGCCGCCCAGTTGCCCGAGGGGATGACGCTGGTCGAGCAGGTGCGCACCGACCTCGACTCCGCACCGGTCACGCCCAAGATGAGGGCCCTGCTGCGCATCGCGGCCTCCGTGCAGCGCGGCGGCAGAGAAGTGAGCGAGGAGCAGATCGCCGCGGCGCGCGCCGAGGACGCGACCGACCTGGAAATCCACGACACCGTGCTCATCGCCGCCGCCTTCTGCATGTTCAACCGGTACGTCGACGGCCTGGCCACGATCGCGCCCGACGACCCCGAGTCGTACGCCGCGCGGGCCGAGCGGATCGTCGCCAACGGCTACCTGGGGCTCTTCGCCGAGATGCAGGCCGCCGCCGGGCGGTCCTGACCCTCCTTCCGCAGCTCCCGATCGCACCTCCCCCGTCACGTCCTCGTCCGGAGAAAGGTGTCTCATGGCTCGGACCCTGCCGCTTCCCACATCCCCGTCCCTGTCGCGCTCCGACGGCGTGCCCCGGCGCCGGGGCCTGATCGTCGTCCTCAGCGTGCTGGCCGGCGCGCTCATCGCCGCTCTCTGGTCGTTCCGGTTCGTGGACAGCGTGATCGGCGACAACGTCGCCAACACCCTGCTCGGCTACGACGCCAAGCAGACGGCGATCGGCGGTCTCGCCGCGGGCACCGTCTTCGCGTTCGTCTCGGGCCTGGCCGGGACGTTCACCGCGTGCAACATCGCCGTGTTCGGCGCGATCGCACCGATGGCCGGCTCTCCGGCCGCGGGCAGCCGCAGGTTCAGGGCCGTGCTGCGCCCGCTCAGCAGGCTCGCGCTCGGCATGGTCGTCGTCTCCGCGGTGTACGGCGCGGTCGGGGCGCTGCTCGGCGACCGGCTTCCCCAGTTGTCCGCCGTGCAGACGGCCTCCGGCCTGCCGCCCCGGCTGATCCAGGCGTCCGTGGTCTTCGGGCTGATCGGCCTGGCCTTCGTCTACCTCGGCCTGGCGGCCCTGCGCGTCGTGCCCGATCCGTTCGCCCGCCTGTCCGGCCGGTTCCCGCACGCCCGGATCGTCGTCGTCGGCGCGCTGATCGGCGGGTTCCTCGTCGGCCGTCCGTTCCCGTTGTTCCACAAGCTGTTCGAGTACGCCGCGGCGACGCGCAACCCGTTCTACGGCGCCGCCGTCTTCGTCCTGCAGTCCCTCGGCAACATCACCTTGATGGCCCTGCTCTTCGTGGTGCTCCTCTACGCGACCAGGGGCCGTTTCACGCAGTGGCTCACGGCGTCGCCCACGCGGATCGCGGCGATCACCGCCGTGACCTTCCTCGTCGTCGGCGCCTTCACGTTCCTCTACTGGGACGTACGGCTGCCCGCGATGTTCGGATACGGGTGGTTCCCCACCGCCTCCTGGTAGCGCCTACAGCCCGAGCGCCTGTTCGGCGAGCCTGGTGCCCTCCAGCCGCGCGGCGATCTTGGCGAACGCGGTCGGCGCGGTCATCCCGTTCGCCGATGGGCACACGCGTCAGCCTCCTCCTGTCGCGCGGCGAGTTCGTCGTCCTCGACCCGCCCCACGGCGTGGCCGGCCAGGGCGGTCAGCAGCGTCGCTGGACGGGGGAGGCTGCCGATGGGTTCGGTGGGGATGCTCATGCCGGTGAGCGTAGGGTTACCCCACGTGTCTCATCAATCACAGACTGGTAAGCGCGGCTACCACAAGCGCTCAGCCCCGGCCTCATGACGCTCCGTCGCGCGCAAGCGCGACCGCGAGAGCGACCACCACCTGCAGGATCAGCGTCACGACCTGCCCGATCACGTCCACGGTGGTGAGACCGTGGAGATGGCCGAGGTGAAATACCAGACGCGGAAGCGCGTAGAGCAGGTATCCGGCCGCGGCCGTACGCCGCAGGACGGCGTCGAGCCGACGACGACCTCGGTCATCGCGGGATACCCGAGCCCGATCCGCCGCCAGACGCGGACGGCGTGCTCATTCGGCGCCGTACCCGGCGGCCGGCCTCCCCGGGGCGACCCGGCCGGCGAGGAACTCCCCGAACGTGCGCACGCCGGTCGCCCGGCCGGGCGCGAGATGGACGCCCTGCCGGAAGGCGGCCGCTGTCTTCCCCGGCACCGGAACGCTCACCAGTGGCCGGCGGCGTCCGGCGGCCGTGAGGTAGGCCCTCACGAGGTCACGTGCCGGCAGGATCTCCGGGCCGCCCATGTCGGGCGCGCGTCCGGCGGGTGCGCCCAGCGCGAGGGCGGCCAGCCGTTCGCCGACCTCGGACGTGTCCACGGGCTGGAAGCGCCACCCGGCGGGAACGGGCACGACGGGCAGCCGGGCCAGCGACTGTGCCAGGAAGAGCACGAAGTCGTGGAACTGGGTGGTGCGCAGGATCGTGTACGGCAGCCCGGACACCTCGACGACCCGCTCGGCCTCGTACTTTCGCCGGTAGTACGCGTAGGGGTGCCGGTCCACACCCACGATGGAGACGTAGACGAGATGCCCCGTCCCCGCCGCGCGCGCGGCCTCAACTAGACGGCGGGTGCCCTCGACATCGGTGGCGGGGCGGCGCGGGTCGCTGGCGAGATGGACGACGGCGGAGACGCCGCGCACGGCCTCCTCCAGGCCGGCGCCGGTTGTCAGGTCCCCCCGCACGAACGCGTACGCCGTGCCGGGACGGGGCGAGCGGGACAGGACGCGTACGCCGGCACCGGCCTCGGCAAGCCTGCCGACGACGTGGCGGCCGAGGGTGCCGGTGCCGCCGGTGACGAGGATGGAATCGCTCATGCCCCTAAGAACCGGCGACGTCCTCCCGTTGTGACAACTGCGCGGCGAGGTAGGTGAGTTTGTCAGGATTGACGACGACGTGCAGGCCGTGGACCAGTTCCCCATCGGTCTGCACGACGAACACACTGAGCAGCACGCCGTCGAGGAAGGTCAGCACGGCGGGCTCGCCGTTCACCTCGGCGAATCCGAGGCGGACGCCCATCCCCGCGGCCCGCGCGGCCAGGCCCGCAAGGTATCGCCCGACCTTGGCCGCCCCCACGACCGGCCGCAACGCGGCGTTCGCCCTGCCGCCGCCGTCGGCCCACGCCACGACGTCGGCGGCGAGCACGCTCTCCAGGCCCGCGAGGTCGCCCTTCTCGGCCGCCCGCAGGAAGCCCTCCACCACCCGGCGGCGGGCCGGGGCGGAGGCGTCGAACCGGCGCCGGTCCCCCACCCGTTGCCGGGCGCGGTGGTGCAGTTGCCGGCAGTTCGCCTCCGACAGGCCGAGCACCTCGGCGATCTCGCGATAGCCGTACGAGAAGGCCTCGCGCAGGACGAACACGGCGCGCTCGGCCGGGGTGAGCCGTTCGAGCAGGACGAGGAAGGCCATCGAGATCGAGTCGCGCTGCTCGGCCGTCTCCGACGGCTCGTCGGTCAGGACCGGCTCGGGCAGCCAGGGGCCGGCGTACTCCTCCCGCCGCGCTCGCGCGGAGGTCAGCCGGTTGAGGCAGATGTTGGTGAGCACCTTGGCCAGCCAGGCGCCGGGTGCGGCGATCGCGGCCCGGTCGGCGGCGTTCCACCGCAGGTAGGCGTCCTGGACGGCGTCCTCGGCCTCGGCCGCGGAGCCGAGCAGCCGGTAGGCGAGCCCGAACAGCCGTGCTCTGTACTCGACGAACTCCTCGGCGAGCTCCCTTGTCACATCCGCCACTGTAGAACCGAGCCCATGCGGCAGGATGGGACGGTGACGCCTTCCCCAGCGGTCGTGCAGCCCGACCGGGATCTCCTCCAGGAGATCCTCGACGAGCTGGACATCGAGCACACCATAGACGCCGAGGGCGATCTGGCGATCTCCACCGCCCACCTCACGATCTTCTTCCTGTTCGGCAAGGAAGGAGATCTCTTCACCGTACGCACCTTCTACGACAGGCCGCACTCGGTGGACGACAAACCGATGCTGCTCACGGCGCTCAACGAGTGGAACGCCGACACGATGTGGCCGAAGGTGTACACGTTCACCCAGGACAACGGCGACATCCGCCTCGTCGGCGACTCGCAGGTCTACATCGGGGCCGGTGTGACCAGGGAGCACCTGACCACGATGGTGGCCCACTGGGTCAGGTTCTCGATCAAGTTCTACCGCTGGCTCACCGACCGCCTCGCCTTCGAGACCGACTGACCTGACCGGCGGCGCGGCTCGCCGGCAGGAACGGCACGTCCTGCCTCGCCGCCCACCAGCCGGGGAGGACTGCGCCCGCGAGGCCGCGCGCAGGTTCGGCGCCACGCACGCGCGTCCGGCTCGTACCGCCGGCCCCGGGCGCTCCGGCGCACAGCCCCAATGGAGAAAAGCGCCTGATCACCCCTGCGTCGGAGGCACGGAGTCCTGAGCCCCCGCGGGTGACATCGTGCTGACGGACGCGTTCCGCAACCAGCACGCGGCGATCGCCCCGAGCAGGGCCACCGCGGCCAGGATCCCGACCGTCTCGTGCAGCGCGGTGAGCGGAGAACCGCTCGCCTCGCTGCGCGCGGCGAAATAGGTGGCCAACAAGGCGATACCGAAAGATCCGGCCAGCCGCTGCGCCACGCTGAACAGGGAGTTGCCGTCGGGAATGCGCTCGGGCGCCAGCCCCCCGAGCAGGGACAGGACGAGCGGCTGGCTGGTGAACCCGATCGCCAGACCGCGCCCGCAGAGCACCAGCATGGTGAACCAGACGGGCGTGTCCGCCGCGAACAGTGCCATCAATCCGGTCATCGCCGCGAGGAACACCATTCCGGCGATCACTGCGACCCGCACCGAGAAGCGCTCCACGACTTTCATCGCGAGCGGCGCGGACAGCCCCATCGCGAAACCCTGTGGAAGCAGCGCCAGGCCGGTGACGGTCGTCGAATGTCCCTGCAGGTTCTGCAGGTAGAGAGGCGCGAGGAACAACACGGCGAAGAGCACCACGCCGGCCACCGCGCACAGGACCAGGATGAGTGCGCGGCCGGAATCTTTCACGAGGTCCAGGGCAAGGGCCGCCTGCGGCCGGTTGCGTGCCCACAGCGCGTACCCCGCGAGCAGGACAAGGCCCGCAGGCCACCAGGGGTTCGACCATCCATGGGCGGTCGCCTGCTCGACCCCGTAGGTGGCCAGGCCCAGACCGCAGGCGAGGAGCGCCAGGCCGGGCAGGTCCAGGCGGGCGTTGCGGTCGGCGGGCGTGCCCATGCCAGCCCGCTGGGCGGCGACGGCACCCGGCAGGGCGAACAGTCCGATGGGGAGGTTGACCAGGAACATCGAGCGCCAGCCGTAGACACTGATGAGGAGGCCGCCCACGGAGACGCCGAGGGCGGGCGCGGCGAAGAACGCCAGCGCCGCGCTCAGCGGCATCTTCGAGCGCCGCTCCTCCACCGCTCCGCCCTGGCCGATGAGGAGCCCGATCGCAAGGGGCACCATCGGCGCCCCGCACAGCCCCTGGACCACTCTGAAGGCGATGAGGGCGCCCACGTTCGGGGCCAGGGCGCAGGCGACCGAGGCGAGGGTGAACCCGGCCAGACTGCCGATGTACGCCGGCAGCAGCCCCAGTCGGCGGGCGGTGTACGACGTGAGAGCCAGGCCCACCGCCAGAGCGAGGAGGTAGCCGCTCACCGCCCACTGAACGGTGCCGAGCGGCCTGCCCAGCTCCCGCACCAGGTCCGGGACGGCCACGTTGACGACCGACGAGTCGACCATGGACAGGATCGGTCCGGCGATCAACCCGGCCGACATCAGCACCGTGGGCTTAGGGGACGGTCGTTCCGGGCGTGTCATGGGGGGTCTCCTCGAGTGCCGCCTCGAGTTCGTTCAGCCAGGTCAGTTCGAGGCGGTGCCGTTCGATGTTGAAAAGCACGATGCGCAGGCCCCAGGGGTGCTTGCCCGCGGCCGGCGCCAGCTCTTCCTGGATCGCGAGGGCGTGCTCCACGCACTCCCTGCGGACCTCCAGGATGCGGCACTTGACGTGGTCCTCGACCAGATCGAAGAGGCCGACCCTGACCTGGAACTCCTCTTCCTTCATCAGGACCGCCGGGTCGGTGTTGTGCAGGAGCGAGATCAGCCGAGCCCGGCCCTTCTCCGTCAGCCGGTAGACGTTCCGCGTGGGTCGCCCGGCCGACACCTCCTCCATGATCTTCTCGACCTCGCCCCGCTGCTCGAACCTGCGCAGGGCGGGGTAGAGGGTGTTGTTGTTGATCAGGCCGCCGTCGACGCGCGCGACGTACTTCTTGATCTCGTAGCCGTGTTTGGGCCCCTGGAGCAGTCCACGGAGGATCACTATGTCCGAGTACACACGTCCAGATTAACCTAGGTTAGATTAACACACACGGTAGTCTGGCACTCCGGTTCTCCGCAGATCAGGGATCGGCGCTCTCGCCAATAGCGGCTCCGGGGCGAGGCGGTGGGAGCACCCACCACGGTCAACGCCACCGCGATGGCCGTCGCGGCGCTCACGTTCATCTCCCCGGAGCAGCCAGCCGGCCACCTGGGCCGGCTCACCGACCGTCTCGCCATCGAGACCGACTGATCGGGCCGCCGCGCGGCCCGGCCGGACGCCGGGCCGCCGCGCCGCCCGGAGTCAGCCGCGGCTCAGGGCGTCACGCAGCTCGGCGGCGGTGAGCCGCGGCCCGTAGGCGGGCTTGTCCCGCTGGAACCGCCGCCCCTCCGCGAGCGGGCCGGCGTCGACCACGTCGAAGCCGAAGGAGTCGATCAGCTCGGCGACCGCCTTCTTGGCCTCGGCGTCGTCGCCCGCGATGGGCAGCGCCCGGCGGTTCTCCGTGCCGGCGGCCTGCCCCTGCTCGGCGAGATGGACGTAATTGATGGCGTTGAACGCCTTCACGACCCGCGACCCCGGCAGGTGCGCCGCGAGCAGCTCACTGTCGGTGGTCTCCCCCGCGTCCAGCGCGGGGAAGTGACCGTCCCGCTCGAAGTAGTAGTTGTTCGTGTCGATCACGACTTTGCCGTCCAGCGGCTCGACCGGCACCTCGCGATACCGCCCGAAGGGGATCGTGACGACCACGATGTCGCCCGCCTCCGCGGCCGAGGCCGCGGTGGCGGCGCGTGCGTCAGGGCCCAGCCGGGCGACGAGTTCGGAGAGCGTCTGCGGCCCCCGGGAGTTGCTCAGCACCACCGAGTGCCCGGCGTCGACCGCCAGCTTCGCGAGGGTGCCGCCGATCTTCCCGCTGCCGATGAATCCGATGACCATGGCTGCGGCAACACGCCCGCCCCCGGTCCTCATTCCCGCCTGCGAACTCTTGAGCAGCACCGATCGTCTGGACCACGCGGCCACGACGGTCTGAGGAATACGGAGGAATACGAAGGGGGCCGGCACACTCGCCGGCCCCCTTCGCTCACGGGGCGTTCAGACAGCGGTTCAGCTGCAGCCGCTGGTGCTGCCGCAGCCCTCGCAGACGTAGCAGCTGCCCGCGGGCCGCATCTTGGTGCCGCAGGTCATGCACAGCGGCGCGTCGGCCGTACGGCCCTGGTGGCTCTCCAGCGAGGCGCCGGCCCGGCGCGGCTCGGGCACGGCCACCGGCGCGGGCTGCCCGGCGGACGGCCCCTCGACGGGCTTGGCCTCGATCGGCGCAGACTGCCCGCTCTCGATCGGCGCCGACTGGCCGTTCTCGATGGGCGCAGACTGCGCCAGGGCTGCGGTGTCGACGTCCTGCAGCGCGGCCGGGTCCTCCCCGCGCTGCTGCGCGGCCCGCTCGGAGGCGGAGAAGATGCCCAGGGCCGCCCGGTCCTCGTACGGCAGGTAGTCGAGCGCGAGCCGCCGGAAGATGTAGTCCATCACGGACTGCGCCATCCGGACGTCGGGGTCGTCGGTCATCCCGGCCGGCTCGAACCGCATGTTGACGAACTTCTGCACGTACGTGTCCAGCGGCACGCCGTACTGGAGGCCGATCGAGATCGCCACGGAGAATGCGTCCATCACACCCGCGAGGGTGGAGCCCTGCTTGGACATCTTGAGGAAGACCTCGCCCAGGCCGTCGTCGGGGTAGGACGAGGCGGTCATGTAGCCCTTGGCGCCGCCGACCGTGAAGCGGGTGGTGGTGCTGGGCCGCTGGTTCGGCATCCGCCGCCGGGTCGGCCTCGCGACCTCGACGACCTGGACGACCGGCTCCTTCTCCGCGGTCTCCGGGGAGGCCTCCTCCGGGGTCTTCTTGGCGATCGACAGCGGCTGCCCGACCTTGCAGTTGTCGCGGTAGACAGCCAGGGCCTTGAGACCGAGCTTCCAGCCCTGCAGGTAGACCTGCTCGATGTCGTCCACGGTGGCGGACTCGGGCAGGTTCACGGTCTTGGAGATCGCACCGGACAGGAACGGCTGGACGGCCGCCATCATCCGGACGTGGCCCATCGGGGCGATGGCCCGCTCACCCATCGCGCAGTCGAACACCTCGTAGTGCTCGGGCCGCAGGCCGGGGGCGTCCACGACGTGGCCGTGCTCGGCGATGTACTCGACGATGGCCTCGACCTGCTCCTCGAGGTAGCCGAGCCGGCGCAGCGCCCGCGGGATCGTCTGGTTGACGATCTGCATCGAGCCGCCGCCGACGAGCTTCTTGAACTTGACCAGCGCCAGGTCGGGCTCGATGCCGGTGGTGTCGCAGTCCATCATCAGGCCGATGGTGCCGGTCGGGGCGAGCAGCGACGCCTGGGCGTTGCGGTAGCCGTTCTTCTCGCCGAGCCGCAGGCACTCCTGCCACTGCCGGGTGGCCTCGGCGTGCAGGGCCTTGTCCATGTCCTCGAGCGTGCGCAGGTCGTCGTTGGCCGCGGCGTGCTTGCGCATGACCCGCTTGTGCGGCTCGGCGTTGCGCTGGTAGCCGTCGTACGGCCCGACGATCCCGGCCATCTCGGCCGATCGGCGGTAGGACACGGCGGTCATCAGCGAGGTGATCCCGGCCGCGACGGCCCGGCCGCCGTCGGAGTCGTACGCGTGGCCGGTCGCCATCAGCAGCGCGCCCAGGTTGGCGTAGCCGATGCCGAGCTGGCGGTACGCCCGGGTGGTCTCGGCGATCTTCTGCGTCGGGAAGTCGGCGAAGGTGATCGAGATGTCCATCGCGGTGATGATCAGCTCGGTGACCTTGACGAAGTTCGCGACGTCGAAGCTGTCGTCGTCGCGCAGGAACTTCAGCAGGTTGATCGACGCGAGGTTGCACGAGGAGTTGTCCAGGTGGACGTACTCAGAGCAGGGGTTGCTGGCCGTGATGCGCCCGGTCTCGGGGCAGGTGTGCCAGTCGTTGATCGTGTCGTCGTACTGCACGCCGGGGTCGGCGCACTCCCAGGCGGCCTGGGCCATCTTGCGGAACAGCGAGCGGGCCTCGACCTCCTCGATGACCTCGCCGGTCAGCCGGGCCCGCAGGCCGAACTGCCCGCCGGCCTCGACGGACCGCATGAACTCGTCGGAGACCCGCACCGAGTTGTTGGCGTTCTGGTACTGGACGGACACGATGTCCTTGCCGCCGAGGTCCATGTCGAACCCGGCGTCGCGCAGCGCGCGGACCTTGTCCTCCTCGCGCGCCTTGGTCTCGATGAACTCCTCGATATCGGGGTGGTCCACGTCGAGGACGACCATCTTGGCCGCCCTGCGGGTGGCGCCGCCCGACTTGATGGTGCCGGCGGACGCGTCGGCGCCGCGCATGAAGGAGACCGGGCCGCTGGCCGTGCCACCGCTGGACAGCAGTTCCTTGGACGAGCGGATGCGGGAGAGGTTGACCCCGGAGCCCGAGCCGCCCTTGAAGATGACGCCTTCTTCCTTGTACCAGTCGAGGATCGACTCCATCGTGTCGTCCACGGCGAGGATGAAGCACGCGCTCACCTGCTGGGGCGAGCGGGTGCCGACGTTGAACCACACCGGCGAGTTGAAGCTGAAGATCTGGTGGATCAGCGCGTGCTTGAGCTCGTGGTCGAAGATCTCGGCGTCCTCCTCGGAGGCGAAGTAGCCGTGCTCGACACCGGTCCTGGTGTAGACGCCCACCACCCGGTCGACGAGCTGCTTGAGACTCGACTCGCGCTGCGGGGTGCCCACCGCCCCGCGGAAGTACTTGGTGGTGACGATGTTGGCCGCGTTGACCGACCAGAAGTCGGGGAACTCAACGCCGTGCTGCTCGAAGTTGACCGAGCCGTCCCGCCAGTTCGTCATCACGACGTCGCGCCGCTCCCAGCGGACCTCGTCGTACGGGTGGACGCCCGGGGTGGTGAAGACGCGCTTCATCTTCAGGCCCTTGCGCGGGCGCTTGCCCCCCCGGCCCCCCGTACCCGATACGGTGCCGCTCACGGTCTCCGTCATGACTTCCCCCTCCCAGGGCCCGATGGAGCCCCTTCTCCGGACCACGCTCGTTACAACCACATCGTCGCGCCGCGCCGTCGCGCGCCGCCGCCCGCCTCGTCCCGGTCCCCCGGAAGGCGCCTACTCCTCGCCCCCCGGGCCGTGGGCCGCGCGGAGCCGCTCGATCTCCGCCTCGAAGTCCGCCAGCGTCTCGAAGCTGCGGTAGACCGACGCGAAGCGCAGGTACGCCACCTCGTCGAGGTCGCGGAGCGGACCGAGGATGGCCAGGCCCACCTCGTGGGAGGCGATCTCGGCCGCGCCGGTGCCCCGGATGCTCTCCTCGACCCGCTGCCCGAGCTGGGCGAGGGAGTCCTCGCTGACCGGGCGTCCCTGGCAGGCCCGCCGCACGCCGGCGACGACCTTCTCCCGGGAGAACGGCTCGGTGACCCCGCTGCGCTTGCTCACCATCAGCAGCACCGTCTCCTGGGTGGTGAACCTGCGCCCGCATTCGGGACAGGTGCGCCGGCGACGGATCGCCGCCCCGTCCTCGGCGGCGCGGCTGTCCACGACCCGCGTGTCCGGGTTGCGACAGAACGGACAGTGCACTCCATCGCCTCCCTGAACGCCCATCCCGAACACAAGGTGTGGTGAACTTACACCGATGTGACTACTAGATATTGTGGTCCAACCGTAGAAGTGCCCGACCTTGAACGCAAGTCGAAGCGGCCCAGGGAGGGGAAGTGCCTGTTCGGCGCGCGTGTCGCACCTCCGGTCACGGCCGCATCACCTGCCCCGCCGGCCGCGGAACAGACCCTTTACGGCGCTTTTCCTCCGCGATTTCCGCGGGGCTCTGACCTGGACGTACATCGACCCTGGAAGATCGGGTAAATCGAACACGGGATCGATCGAACTCCCGTACGATGATGTGGACGGCGAGATCGGCGATTTCGCTGGATATCGAACAATTGTTTGACGGTGATCTTGAATCGCGGTACGGTCGCTCTGTGCGACATGAGGAACACGGATTGAGAGGTGGCATCGTGGGTGACCGTAGTGAGCAAGCGGATGGCGTCAGCGACCTCGCGGTTCGCAGGCGCGACTCGCTTGGCCTCACCCCCAGGCAGCGGAAGATCCTCGAGGTGATCCGCGACTCGGTCCAGCAGCGCGGCTATCCGCCGTCCATGCGGGAGATCGGGGAGGCAGTACAGCTGACGAGCACCTCCAGCGTGTCGCACCAGCTCACGGCGCTCCAGCGTAAGGGCTACCTCCGGCGTGACCCGCACCGCCCCCGTGCCCTGGAGGTCCGGCTGCCCGGAGAACCGGTGCTGTGGGTGGATCCGGACGCCACCACCGAGGAGGAGGCCGGGTTCAACCGGCCGACGGCCGCGTACGTGCCGCTGGTCGGCCGCATCGCCGCCGGCGGTCCCATCCTCGCCGAGCAGAGCATCGAGGACGTGTTCGCGCTGCCCAAGCAGCTCGTGGGCGAGGGCACGCTGTTCCTGCTCCAGGTCTCCGGCGACTCGATGATCGAGGCCGCCATCGCCGACGGCGACTGGGTCGTGGTGCGGCAGCAGCCGGTCGCCGACAACGGCGACATCGTGGCCGCCATGATCGACGGCGAGGCCACCGTGAAGACGTTCAAGCGCAAGGACGGGCACGTGTGGCTGGTGCCCCACAACCCGAACTACGAGCCGATCCCCGGTGACGAGGCGACCGTGCTCGGCAAGGTCACGGCCGTCCTGCGCAAGCTGTAGCCGCGTCGCGCCCCGCGGCACCCCAGCACCGCGGGGCGCGACGACCGCCTTTCCGGTAGTCGCTAATCGGCAATTAGGGTGAGTCGGATGAAACTCGACTCGCTGTCCCTGGATGCGGCCCGCCGCCGTGACGGAATCAAATGGGCCCACGCCGCGTCCGGCGTCATCCCCGCCTGGGTCGCCGACATGGACTTCCCCGTGCCCGAGGCGGTCACGGAGGCCATCGCGAGACGCGCCGCGACAGATCTCGGCTATCCCGCCTGGCTGGACGAGCCGACCGCCGGGCCCCTGGCGGAGGCGTTCGCCGAGCGCATGGAAGCGCGGTACGGCTGGCGAGCCGATCCGGCCCGCGTGCGGTCCTACACCGACCTCAACCAGGCCCTCCAGGTGCTGCTGCACGTCATGACCGACCCCGGCGACGCCGTGGCGCTGCACGTTCCGGCCTACGACCCCTTCCTCGCCACCATCACCGGGATGAACCGCCGCCTGGTGCCCATGCCGCTGACGGCCGACGGCAGGTTCGAGGTCCCGGGCGAGCCCGTCCGGGTGCTCCTGCTGGTCAACCCGCAGAACCCGTCGGGCCGCTCGTTCACCCGTGAGGAGCTCGAGGCGGTCGCCGCGTACGCCGACCGGCACGGCACGCTCGTGATCGCCGACGAGATCCACGCCGACCTGACGTACGCCCCGGCCCGCCACATCCCGTTCGCCACGGTCCTCCCCGAGCGCACGGTCACGCTGACCTCCGCCAGCAAGGCCTTCAACATGGGCGGCCTGCACTGCTCGGTGGCCCACATCGGTGCGAAGGACGTCAGGGACGCGCTCGGCCGCCAGCCCGCCCACATCTACGGGGCGCCCAGTGTCCTCGGCGTTGAGGCCACGGTGGCCGCGTGGCGGCACGGCGACGCGTGGCTGGAGGAGGTGCTGGCGATCCTGGACCGCAACCGCAGGCGCATCGCCGAGCGGCTCCCGTCGGTCGGCTACCGCATGCCCGAGGCCACCTATCTCGCATGGCTCGACTTCGGCGTGCCCGACGCGGCGCGTTTCCTGGAGCGGGAGGCCCGGGTCAAACTCAACCCGGGCCCGAACTACGGAGGCGGCGACACCTTCGCCCGCCTCAACTTCGCGACATCGGAGGCGATCCTGGAGGAGATCCTGTCCAGGATCGCCGCCGCGCTGACGTGACGCGCCCGCTCAGCTCGCCGTGCAGCTCACCGAGGACGGAACGCCGTTGCTGCCGGACCAGCTGCCGTTGAAGCCGAACATGGTCGAGGCCCCGGCCCCGAGCGCGCCGTTGTAGGACAGGTTCGTCACCGTGACGTTGGCGCCGCTCGCGCTGAGCGTGCCGTTCCACAGCTGGCTGATGCTCTGGCCGTTCGGGAAGGCCCACTTCACGGTCCAGCCCGAGATGGCCGAGGAACCGGCCTTCACCGTGACCTCGCCCTGGAAGCCGCCGGGGTACTGGTTGGCGACCTTGTACGTGGCGGTGCAGGTCTTGCCACCCGGAGACGACGGCGACGCCGACGGCGACACCGGGGGCGACACCGAGGGCGACACCGAGGGGGACGCGGACGGGGACACAGGCGGCGACACGCTCGGCGAGACGCGCGGCGAGGGCGACACCGGCGGGTTGTCGCCCACCGGCGGGATGAGGTACGGCGAGATGATGCTCTGCTTGGCCTGGTCGACCGTGGCCCAGTCGTCCTTCAGGATGCCGCCCGTGTCACCCGAGTTGGGGTTCCACGACCAGTAGGTGAAGGACATGCCGTTCACTCCGGTGCCCATGTACTTCATGAGCTCCTGGAGCCAGACCTTGTCGATGTTGCTGGCCAGCGTGGTGCCGAACTCGCCGACCATGATCGGGGCGATGTTCTGCTTGTACAGGTATCCCCAGTACTTGTCCCAGATGGCCGGCATGTTGGCCGGGTAGTTCGGGTCGTCGAACCAGTTCTGGTGGAAGACCGATGTGGCGTACTCGTGCGGCGAGTAGACGAGCCGGTTGGCCACGTTCAGCCGTACGGGGAACTGGCCGGCCTTGGTGAGGTTGCCGCCCCACCAGCCGCAGTCCTCGTCGTTGCTGGGGTCGTTGTCCCAGGTGTTGGACAGGCCACCGCTCGGGCAGCTCACACCCTCCACGAAGATCAGCCAGTTGGGCTGCACGGACAGGATCGCGTTGCCCGCCCGCTCGGCCGCCAGGCGCCAGTCACGCGACTGGTCGCCGCAGCCCCAGCAGGAGCCGGTGGCGTTCGGGTTGGTGCCGTCGGCGTGTGGTTCGTTGTGCAGGTCGGCACCGATGACGGTGGTGTTGCCGGCGTAGTGCTGGGCCAGCGACTTCCAGTTGTTGATCCAGGTCGACTCGGGAACGCCGGAGGTGTACCACAGCGCGGTCTGGCCCGCACTGGTCGGCCGGTGCCGGTCGAGGATGATGCGCATGCCCTTCTGGCCCGCGTAGTCCACGACCTTGTCGAGGATCTGCAGCGGCGACAGGCCGATCAGGTCGGGGTTGGAGTAGGTGTTGACGCTGGTCGCCTGCGCGCCCGGCTTCAGCGCGTCGTCCGAGAACGGCACGCGCAGGGTGTTGTAGCCCAGGTTCGCCATGAGGTCGATCTGGCTCTTCCACGGGTTGTTGGCCCACAGACCGTGGAAGGTCTTGTTGTCGGTCTCCATGCCGAACCAGTTGATGCCGGTCAGCCGGACCGTGGCGCCGGTGCTGTCGACGATCTTGTTGCCGCTGGTGTGCAGGTAGCCGGTGCCCGTGCCGGCGGCGTTCGCCGGCGTACCGGTGACGACGAGAACGGTCGCCGCCATCGCGGCGGCGGTCGCCAGCCCGCCGAGAATGCGTCTGTACAAGACGTGCCTCCCACGCGGGGCGCACGCCGACGGTGAGCCATACGGTCAGGCGCGCACCCCAGACCACCGCCGGAGCGGTGGTGGTCGCGGCATGCCCTGACCGCACGCCTACTTCTCTATGACTTGTTTGTGGCTCGGGCGTAATTTTGTCCGCTGGGCTGGCCGATCGTCAACGTCCCCGGGGTCACCGCAGCGGCGGCACCTCCGGCGGGGTCGCCGGAGGCCTCTCCTCCAGCGCCGCCAGGGCCAGCTCCACCGCCCGCGCCAGCTGCGGATCCCGCCCGGCCACCAGGTCCTGCGGGGTCATGACGACCTCGACGTCCGGGTCGACGCCGTGATTCTCGACGCCCCACCCCTCGCCTTCCAGCCAGAACGAGTACCGCGGCTGCGTGACGACGGTCCCGTCCACGAGCGAGTACCGCGAGTCGATGCCGATCACGCCGCCCCAGGTCCGCGTGCCCACGAGCGGCCCGATGCCGCGGTTCTTGATCCCGGCGCTGACGATGTCCCCGTCCGACCCGGCGAACTCGTCCGTGACGGCCACGACCGGCCCGCGGGGCGCGTCCTCCGGGTAGCGCGCCGGCTCGTACCCCCGGGCCAGCGACCACCCGGTCACCCGCCGCTGCAGCTTCTCCAGCACCAGCTCGGACACGTGCCCGCCGCCGTTGTCACGCACGTCCACGACGAGCCCGTCGAAGCCCATCTCGGCATGCAGATCCCGGTGGAACTGCGCCCACCCGGCCGACATCATGTCCGGCACGTGCAGGTAGCCGAGCCGCCCGCCCGACGCCTCACGCACGAACGCCCGCCGCCCGGCCACCCAGTCGTGGTAGCGCAGCTGCGTCTCGTCGGCGATGGGCGTGACGACGACCCGGCGGGTCTCGCCGCCGGAGCCGGGCTGGACGGACAGCTCCACCGGCCGCCCCGCCGTACCGGACAGCAGTGCCAGCGGCCCGCGGACCGGGTCGACCGGGCGCCCGCCCACAGCCACGATCGCGTCGCCCTCCCGGACGGCGACGCCGGGCGCGAGCAGCGGCGAGCGCGCCTCGTGGTCGGAGGACTCCCCCGGCAGAACTCGGCTGATCCGCCACACCCCGTTCTCGTCCCGGGCCAGGTCGGCGCCGAGCAGGCCCTGGCGGCGCCGGGGATCGCGGGCGCCGCCGCCCGGCCGTGCGTAGGCGTGGGATGTGGCCAGCTCGCCCTGCACCTCCCAGAGCAGGTCGATCAGCTCGGAGTAGGCGCCTAACCGCTCCACGAGGGGCGCGTAGCGGTCGAGCGTGCCCGGCCAGTCCACGCCGTTCATGTCCGCGCGCCAGAAGTGGTCGCGCATGAGCCGCCCGGCCTCGTTGTACGCCTGCCGCCACTCGGCGACCGGGTCGACGGTCACGACCACCCGGTCCAGGTCGATGGTGACGACCTCGTCGTCCTCTCCGGTGGCACGGGTCCGCAGGTCGTGCCCGCCGGTGGCCACCAGGCGCGTGCCGTCGCCGCTGACCTCGAAGGCCCCGAACTCCCCGCAGAGCTCGCCGAGCTTGCGCCTGACCAGGTCGTAGCGTTCCAGGACCGGCTCGCCTGGGTCGGTGCCGTCGCCGAGCTGGCCGCCGAGCGGGTGGCGCAGCCACAGCAGGCCGTCCTTGGCCGCACGCAGGTTGGAGTAGGTGGCGGCGGGCACCGGCACGGGCACGATCCGCGCCGCCAGCCCGTCGGCGTCCACCTCCGTCACCGGCGGCGGGCCCGGCTTGCCGTCGTTCTCGGCGTTCCGGGGGCGCTTGGCGTCCGCACCGGCGTCGTCCTCCCCGTTGAAGCCGCGGCCCGCCGGCGAGGGGTCGAACGGCGAGGGCGTGGTGGCCTTGAGCGGCACCAGGTACGGGCGGCAGCTGGCGGGGAAGGACAGGTCGAAGACGTGACTGTCGTAGACCGGGTTGAACGTGCGGTCCGACAGGAAGGCCAGATACTTGCCGTCCCTGGTGAAGGAAGGGTTGTAGTCGTTGAACCGCGGCGGCGTCACCTCGATCGCGGTGCTGCCGTCCACGCGGGCGAGCTTCAGGTGGCAGCGCCAGGGCTGGTAGGCGTGCGCCCACGCCAGCCAGGCCGAGTCCGGCGAGAAGGCCAGGTGCCGTACGTCGCCGTGGGTGGTGCGGTCCAGCTCGCGGACGTTCCCGAAGTCGAGGTCCACCACGAGGAGCCGCCCGTCGTGGGTGGCGACCGCGGCGTGCTTGCCGTCCGGCGCGGCGGCCAGGTCGAGCACCCGGCCGAGCTGCCCGGCGGCCAGGGTGCGGATCTCACCGCCGGGCGTTCCGATCTCCAGCGCGTCCTCGCCGGAGGCGTCCGACACCCAGACGGCCCGGCCGGTGTCGTCGAGGGGCCGCGGCAGCCGTACCCGGACGCCGGGCTCCGCGCGCAGCACGCCCGCGGGGCCGTCGCGGTGGGTCAGCCAGTGGGCGGTGCCGCGGATCTCCACCGCGCTGGCCCGTCCGGTGCGGTCCGGCGCGAAGCCGCCGACCTTGTTCGGCGCCGGCCGCCTGGCCCTGGCCGGGCGCGGCCCGCTCAGGGTGACGTCCAGCCTGTACGGCTCGGCGTCCAGGCTCTCCAGCAGCCACAGGTCTCCGCCGAAGCCGTAGACGACGCGGGAGCCGTCCGTCGCGGCGTGGCGCGCGTAGAAGCCGCGGTGCGTGGTGTGCTGCCGCAGGTCCGAGCCGTCCGGCAGGCAGGAGTACAGGTTGCCGTCGCCGTCGGTGTCGGCGAGGAAGGCCAGGCGCTCGCCCACCCACATGACCGACCAGTGCTGCGCGGGATCGCCGGCGAACAGGCGGCTGAACTCGCCGTCTCCCGTGGCGTCCACCCAGATCTTGGCCGCGGTGCCGCCGCGGTAACGCTTCCACTGCGACGGCTCGCGCCACACCGCCGAGACGGTCGCCACCCTGCGGCCGCTGACCGCGGCCTCGCTGACCCTGCCGTACGGCAGAGCCGTCGCCGGGCCGCCGTCCAGCGGGACCGCGTGGGCCCACTGCCGGGACCGTGAGCCGTGGCCCGCCGCGGTGACGGCCAGCACGTTCCCGTCCTCGGTCCAGCCGCGCACGCCCGTCATGGCGTTGCCCCAGTGCGTGAGCCGCTCGCCCTCGCCGCCGTCCAGATCGGCGGCGAACACCTCGGGATCGCCCTCGCGGGTGCTCGTCCACGCGATACGCGTGCCGTCGGAGGAGAACCGGGGATGGGAGACCGGGACCCGGTCGGCCGTGAACCGCCACGCCCTGCCGCCGCCCGTGGGTGCCAGCCAGACGTCGTCGTCCGCCACGAAGGTGAGGAGGTCGCCGTTCAGGTGGGGGTATCTCAAGTACGCACCATTCGCCACATCGGCACCCTATGCCGAATGGCGACGGTTCCGCCGTACCGGACAGGTGCGTTCACGGTACGGCGGAGCCGGGGTCACCCCTTACGGGACGATGTTGACGAGCTTCGGCGCCCGCACGATCACCTTGCGCGGCTCGCCGTCGAGGTAGGGCCGGACCTTGTCCGACGCCAGGGCCAGGGCCTGCAGGTCGGCCTCGGTGATGTCCGGGGAGACCTCCAGCCGGTCGCGGACCTTGCCCGCCACCTGGACCACGGCCGTGACCGACTCCTGGACCAGCAGCGCCGGGTCGGCCTCGGGCCAGCCGGCCGTGGCGACCGACGGCGCGTGCCCGAGCCGCTCCCAGCCCTCCTCCGCGGCGTACGGCGCGACCAGCGACAGCATGATCGCCAGGGTCTCGGCGGCCTCGCGGACGGCCGGGTCGGCCGCGCCGGGACCGGCGTCGATCGCCCGGCGGGCGGCCGAGGTCAGCTCCATCATGCGGGCCACCGCGACGTTGAACCGGTAGCTCTCGACGAGCTTGGTCACCTCGTCGATGGTCCGGTGGGTGACCTTGCGCAGCTCGACGTCGCCGCCGGAGAAGTCGGCCCCCGGGGCGGACGCCGCACCGGCCTCGGCCATCACGCGGAACGCGCGGGCCAGGAACTTCTGGGACGCGGCGGGCGAGACGTCGGCCCAGTCGATGTCGTCCTCCGGCGGCCCGGCGAAGATCATCGTCAGCCGGACGGCGTCCACCCCGAAGGCGTCGATCTGCTGGCCCAGGTCCACGCCGTTGCCCAGCGACTTCGACATCGCCTTGCCCCGGTTGATGACCTGACCCTGATTGAGCAGACGCAGGAACGGCTCGGTGAAGCTCACCAGGCCCATGTCGTGCAGGACCTTGGTGAAGAACCTCGAGTACAGCAGGTGGAGCACCGCGTGCTCGACGCCGCCGACGTACTGGTCGATCGGGCCCCACAGGCCGACCTTCTCGACGTCGAACGGCCCGCCTTCGTAGTGCGGGTCGCAGTAACGCAGGAAGTACCACGACGAGTCGACGAACGTGTCCATCGTGTCGGTGTCCCGCTGGGCGGGGCCGCCACACTTGGGACACTCGACGTTGACCCACTCCGTGGCCGCGGCCAGCGGCGAGACGCCCTTCGGCTTCAGCGCCGCGCCGCGCAGATCGGGCAGCGTGACCGGGAGCTGGTCGTCCGCCACCGGGACCTCGCCGCAGTCCACACAGTGGATGATCGGGATCGGGGTGCCCCAGAACCGCTGCCGCGACAGCAGCCAGTCGCGCAGCCGGAAGTTGACCGCGGCCTTGCCGGTGCCGCGCTCCTCCAGGACCTCGATGATCTTCTGGATCGCGTCGGTCTTCGTCAGCCCGTCCAGCGGGCCGGAGTTGACCAGGGTGCCCTCGCCGGGGGTGGCGACGCCGGTCTCGCCCGGGTCGGCCAGGCCGGTGTGCACGACGACCTTGACCGGCAGGCCGAACTTCCGCGCGAAGTCGAGGTCGCGCTGGTCGTGCGCGGGCACCGCCATGATCGCGCCGTGGCCGTAGTCGGACAGCACGTAGTCGGCCGCCCAGACCGGGATGCGCTCCCCGTTGACCGGGTTGATCGCGTGCGTGCCCAGGAAGACGCCGGTCTTCTCCTTCTCCGTGGACAGCCGCTCGATGTCGGAGAGCTTGGCGACCTCGGCGCGGTAGGCGGCCAGCGCCTCCGCCTGCTCGGGGGTGCAGATCTCCTCCGCCAGCGGGGCGTCGGCCGCCACGACGAAGAACGTCGCGCCGTACAGCGTGTCGGGGCGGGTGGTGTAGACGGTGACCGGCTCGTCGCGGCCCTCGATGCGGAACTGGACGTCGGCGCCGGTGGAGCGGCCGATCCAGTTGCGCTGCATGGTGAGGATGCGCTCGGGCCAGCCGCCCTCGATCTGCGCCATGTCGTCGAGCAGCCGGTCGGCGTAGTCAGTGATCTTGAAGTACCACTGCGTCAGCTCGCGGCGGACCACGTCGGCCCCGCACCGCTCGCACTTGCCCGCCACGACCTGCTCGTTGGCGAGCACGGTCTGGTCCTGCGGACACCAGTTGACCAGTCCGCCCTTGCGGTAGGCCAGGCCCCGCTCGTAGAAGCGGGTGAACAGCCACTGGTTCCAGTGGAAGTACTCCGGGTCGCTGGTGTGCAGGCGCCGCGACCAGTCGAAGGAGATCGCGTACCGCTTGAACGAGTTCGCCTGGGTGTCGATGTTGGTGTACGTCCACTCGGCGGGGTGCGCGTTGCGCTTGATGGCCGCGTTCTCCGCCGGCAGGCCGAAGGAGTCCCACCCGATCGGGTGCAGGACGTTGTAGCCCTTCTGGAACCAGTAACGCGCGACGACGTCGCCGATCGCGAAGACCTCGCCGTGCCCCATGTGGAGGTCGCCGGAGGGGTAGGGGAACATGTCGAGCATGTACTTGCGCGGCCTGGTGTCCGCGAGGTCCTCGACCGCCGCGAAGGGGTTCAGCTCCTCCCACCGCGGCAGCCACTTGGCCTGCAGCGCCTGCGGGTCGTACACCGGCTCGTCCACTTCCACTCCTCGCCAGGCGGCTGGAATCACACAGATGAAGGCGCGCCCGGGGCGGGACCCCGTCGCACTCCCTTACCGCTCCGGCCCTCCGCCGGCCCGGTTCTTCGACCCCGGGAGGGGAGGGCGGCCCGCGCTCTCACACTCCCGGTGTGAGGCGGCTGCCTGCGCAGCAGGGTGCGGCACGCGTGTCAAGCGTAGCGCAGACCGCAAGTGAGTCGCCGATCGCTCTTGTGCCCCTCCCGCCGATCTTCGCCCCGTCCGGGCGAATCTCGTCGGTCGCGGCGCTCACTCGCTGACCCCGTCTGTCAGAGTGTGATATCCGATGGTGATAGTTCCGTTGTGGGCTCTTATGTCCATTCCCCTACTGTGCTGCCGTGGCCAACTCATATCCGCCCGCGGATCTGCCGATGCAGGACCCGCCCACCGACCCCACGGGTGAGCAGTTCCGCGAGGCATTCCGCGGTTTCGCTGCGGCAGCCCCCGGCTCGCATGAGATCATGCCAGGCACCCCCAATTCGGGCATGATCTCGGGAGGTACCGTGCCCACGGACCGCAGCGAACACCAGCGGGAACCGGCGTGGCCGGAGATCCCGCCGGCGTGGCCCGAGATGCCTCCGCCCTCCTCCTTCACCCCCTCCGTCCGGTCCTTCGTCGAGGGAACGCCGCAGCAGTCCCCGGACGCCGCCGCGACCATGGCGGGCTCGCTTCCCGGTGCGGCTCCCCGGCAGCCCGTCCCCGCCTTCGGCGAGCCCGATCCGCCCCGGCCCGCTCCTCCCTTCGGCGGCCCGGAGGCCTTCGCCGGCCACCCGCAGGCCGGCGGGAACCCGCAGGCCGGCCCGCACACGCAGCCCGGCGGGCCTGCGGCTTTCGGCAACCCCGCGGCTTTCGGCAATCCCGCGCAGCCCGGCGGCCCCGCGCCCGTGTACGGCATGCCGGGCCCCGCCCAGAGCCACGATCAGAACCCCGGTCAGAGCCACGGTCACGGCCACGACCGCGGTCGGTCGGGCCCCCACGAGGCGACGTTCCCGGGAGGCACGGACCGCGCGCAGCCCTCCTCTCCGTTCACCCCCTCGGTCCGCGCGTTCGCCGAGTCCGCCCCGCCCTCCGCCACCGCGCCTCCGCCCCCGCCGCAGCCGGAGGATCCGTACCGGCCGTTCGTGACGGCGGGGCAGATCAGTGGGCCGAAGACGCCTCCCGCGCACCGGCAGCAGGAGCTGTGGAACACGGTGTTCGGGGAGAACTACCGGGCCATCGACGAGTACGAGGAGGACGAGCCCGGCCGGCCGGTCTGGCTGTACGCGCTGGTGGCCTCGGTCGTCGCCGCGCTGGTCGGGGTGCTCGTGTGGGCCTTCGCCGCCGGGCCGCTCAGCTCCGGCGACACGGCCGAGGCGGCGACGTCCGCGAAGCCCTCCCCCGCCAAATCCGCCGCCACGGCCAAACCGCAGGCGCAGGTCCCGCGGCTGCCCGTCTACAAGGGCCAGGCCTCGCCCGTGAACGGCGTGGTCACCGACACCGCCGCCGGGATCACGCTGCCCAGGCTCGGCGGCCCCTGGCAGGCGGACGCCGACCCGGCTCAGATCAAGGCGACGTACGGCTTCACCAGCAGGCAGTACGTGCCCGCCGGCATGACCACCAAGGGCAAGCGGGAGTTCGCCCTGGTGATGTCGGGCCGGCTGGCGCAGTCGCTGGCCGTGAAGTACACCACGCCCGACAACCTGGGCCCGGTCGTGAGCGCGGTGATGTTCCGGGCGCGGCAGACCCAGTTCCCCAAGGACAACAAGGTCACCAAGGTCGCCCAGCAGCGCCTGGCGCGCAACGGCCTCACCGGCCTGACGGCCGCGTACAAGGTGACCGCCGACGGCGCGACCACCACGGTCGTGATCGCGGCCGTGAACACCGGCGCCGACCTGCCCGCGATCGTCTACATGGCCGTGCCGCAGCTCAAGGACGACCTGCTTCCCGACGTCAACACGGTCTTCCGGTCGATCAAGCCCATCGGCTGAAGTAGCGCCGGGGGGTGTCCACCAGCATCTGCCGGATCTGGTCGTCGCCCACCCCGCGCTCGCGCAGGGCCGGCAGCACGTCGTCGTGGATGTGGTCGTACCGCCAGTTCGGCGTCACCTGCATGACCTGGTCCCACGCCCCGCCGAAGTAGTCCATGAAGCACGCCGCGTCGTGGCTCAGCACCATGCGGTCGGCGTAGCCGCGCTCGCACAGCGCCGCGATCGTCTCCACACGCGCGGGCGTGGGGTTGTAGAGGTCCAGGCCGAAGCGGTCCATGCCCAGGATCGCGCCGGTGTCGGCCAGGCGCATGAGGTAGTCGAGGTCGTTGGAGTCTCCGGCGTGGCCGATCACGATCGCCCGCGGGTCCACGCCCTCCGCGACGAGAAGGTCGAGCGCTGCGAGGCCGCTGCGGGCCGCGGCGTTGGTGTGCACGGTGATGGGCGCGCCGGTTCGCAGGTGGGTCCGCGCCACGGCTCGGCAGATCCGCTCGACGCCGGGGGTGAGCCCCTGCTGCTCGACCACGCACTTGAGGAACGCCGCCTTCACCCCGGTGTCGGCGATCCCCTCGGTGATGTCCCGGACGAAGTCGTCCACCATCGGCTCGGGCATGTCCATGACGAGGCCCGGCCCGCGCATCTCGTACTGGTGCGGCACGCTCTCGAACATGTACAGGCCGGTGGCCACGATGATGTTGAGTCCCGGCACCTCGGCGGCGATCCGCTGCACCCTGGGGATGTAGCGGCCGAGTCCCCAGACGGTGGGGTCGACGATCGTCGTGACTCCCTTGGCCACCAGCGACCGGAGCTTGGCGACCGCGTCGGCGACCCGGGTCTCCTCGTCCCACCACACGCCCCGGCCGTAGTTGTCCAGATGCTCGGTCGCGAGCACGAAGACGTGCTCGTGCATGAGCGTCTCGCCGAGGTCGTCCACGTCGACGGGGCCGCCGACGGTGTTCACAGTGGCCATGCGGGCACCGCCGGGGGTCAGAAGTCGCAGGTCATGTGCTTGATGCCGTTGATGAAGCTGGACAGCAGGCGCTCCGGCTCGCCCGCCTCGATCTGGGGGATCCGCCGCATCAGCTCGCGGAACATCGCGGTGATCTCGCGGCGGGCCAGGTGCGCGCCGAGGCAGAAATGGGGACCCGGGCCGCCGAAGCCGACGTGCGGGTTGGGGTCGCGCCGGATGTCGAAGCGCAGCGGGTCGTCGAACACCCGCTCGTCGCGGTTGGCGGCCCAGTAGTACAGCAGGACCTTCTCGCCCCTGCGGTAGAGGTTGCCGTTCATCTCGTGGTCGCGGGTGACCTTGCGGCGCATGTAGTTGACCGGCGCGGCCAGCCGGACGATCTCCTCGATGGCGCGCGGTGCCCGGCCCTCGAAGTCCTCCAGCCACAGCCGCCGCTGCTCGGGGTTGAGGGTGAGCAGGCGCATGCCGTGCGAGATGGCGTTGCGGGTGGTCTCGTTGCCCGCCACGACGAGCAGGATGAAGAACGAGCCGAGCTCCTGCGCGGTCAGCCGCTCCCCGTCGATGTTGGCGTTCACCAGGGACGAGGTGAGGTCGTCGGTGGGCGTCTCCATTCGCAGCGCGGCCAGGTCCTGGACGAGCTGCTGCAGCTCCATCCCCGCGGTGAGCAGCGCGTGGGCGATGTCCTCGCGGTCGCTGACGTACTCGGGGTCGGTGGCGCCGAGGACGATGTTCGAGCGGTCGAAGACGAACTGGTAGTCCTTCTCCGCGATGCCCATCATGTCGCAGATGATCTTCAGCGGCAGCTTCGCGGCCACCTCGGTGACGAAGTCGCAGCCCGGGCCGGTCTCCAGCAACTCGTCGACGATGCGCGTGGCGGCGGCGTCCACGTCGGACTCGAACTGCTTGATCATCCTCGGCGTGAAGGCGCGCGAGACGATCCGCCGCAGCCGCGCGTGGCGCGGGTCGTCCATGTTGATCATCGAGCCGAAGTACTCGGCGAACTCCGCCGGCAGGTCCGGGATGTTGGTGGCCCCGCCGTCGCCCGAGCAGAAGATCTCCGGGTTGCGGCTGGCCTCCAGGATGTCGGCGTGCCGGACGAGCGCGTGGTAACCCGGCCCGGTGGCGCCGGCGAAGCCGAACTCCGGCTCGGGGAAGAAGGCGGGCTTGTCCAGGTCGCGCAGCAGCCGGAAGGCGTGTTCCCGCTCCGCGTCGGGGCGGCCCCAGAAGTTCCAGTCGTTCAGGTCGATGTCCGCGGCCGAGGTGATGGGCGTGCGCTCCGCGGGCTCCGTCGGCTGTGTCGTCATGGAGAGGCCGGCCCTTCCGAGTGACTAGAACCATATTCGGTCGTCAGTCTGCCACACTCCCCGGCCCAACCACAGGGGCCTGTTCGGGCGGGGAAGGCGGATCGTCGGCGAAGGAGGACGGCAGCGCGGTCGCCTGGGTCAGGCGGTAGCGCGAGGGCGGGACGCCGTACAGGTCGACGAACGCCTGGCGGAGGGCCTCGGCCGTCCCGAAGCCGCAGCGCGCCGCGACGGCGGCCATGGGCAGCGAGGTGGAGGCGAGCAGGTGGGCGGCGGCCTCGGTGCGGGCCCGGCGGACGAACCGGCCCGGCGTCTGCCCCGTGTGTTTGAGGAACAGCCGGGTCAGGTGGCGCTCGCTCACGCCCGCACCGGCCGCCAGGGCGGCGGTGGACAGGTCGGCGCCCGGATGGCCGGTGATGTGGTCGACGACCCGCTTGACCAGGCCGTCGCCGGGCGGCGGGCCCTCGGTGAACATGCTCATCTGCGCCTGGTTGCCGGGTCGCTGCAGGTAGGTCACCAGGTTGCGGGCCACCTGCCTGGCGAGGGCGGGGCCGTTGTCCTCCTCGATGAAGGCGAGGGTCACGTCCAGCGCGCTGGTGACGCCGGCGGCGGTGGTGACGTTGCCGTCGCGGATGAAGATCGGGCGGGCGTCGACGGCGATCTCCGGGTGGCGGGCGGCGAGCGTGTGCGCGAACTGCCAGTGCGTGGTGGCGCGCCGCCCGTCGAGCAGGCCGGCGGCGGCGAGCACCGCCGCGCCCGTGCACACCGACGCGACGCGGCGGCTCTCCCGCGCCAGCCGCCGCACGTGGCCGACGATCACCCGGTTGGCGGCCGCCTCCTCGTGCCCGATCCCGCCCGAGACGAGGAGCGTGTCCAGCGGCCCGGTGACGCGTTCGAGCGCCTGCTGCCCCTGCAGCGTCAGCCCGCTGCCGCAGGTGACGGGCAGGCCCGACGGGGTGGCCAGGCACACGTCGTAGCACGGGGACGCGCCGTAGGCGTTCGCCATGATCAGCGTCGACGTCACGCAGGCGATGTCGACGAGCTCCGCCGCGTGGTATCCGACCACGACCATGCGCCGCTGGGTCATGACACGACTGTAGGCCGGACGGACGGGGAGCCCAAGATTCCGGACCTGTCCCCGTCTCCCTCCTTGGCGCGCCCCGGGGCCGACCGGACAGTTGAGCCCATGACGCACACGACGCCTGAAAGACACGCCGCGCGGCGCTGGGGCCGTTTCGCCCTGCACTACCTCGAGATGATCGTCGCCATGTTCGCCGGGATGTTCGCGCTCGGCCTGCTGTGGTCCGCCCTGGGGATCGATCCCTCGTACGCACGCGACCCCGAGATCGCCTATCTGCTGATGGCGTTCGACATGTCGGCCGGCATGGCGGCCTGGATGCGTGTGCGCGGCCACGCCTGGGCCCCGGCCCTGGAGATGTGCGGCGCGATGTTCGCCCCGGTCGTGCCGCTGTTCCCGGTGCTGTGGCTGGGCCTGATCGACGGCATGGCCCTGATGGTCGCGGCCCACGTCGCGATGTTCCCGCTGATGCTGGCGGCCATGCTGCGGCGCCGCGACGAGTACGCCCATTGAGGGCCGGAGCAGCCCGGATAACCGGCCCCCCAAAATACGCCCTCCGAGCCGTTACGCTGAGGTACCTACCGGTAGGTATGGACCGAGGGTCCGACAGAAGAGGGAGCGGCAGATGCTCAACCTGGCCGTCGTGCTGGAAGACACCGCACGAGACACGCCCGACGCCACAGCGGTCGTCTTCGGAGACCTCCGCCTGCCGTACTCGCTCGTGAACACCATCGCCAACCAGGTCGCCAACCTGCTCGTCTCGCGCGGCATCGGCAGGGGTGACAAGGTCGCGCTGGCCTGCCCCAACCTGCCGTACTTCCCGTTCGTCTACTACGGGATCCTCAAGGCGGGCGCGACCGTCGTCCCGCTGAACGTGCTGCTGCAGACCAGGGAGATCGCCTATCACCTGAACGACTCCGACGCCAAGGCCTTCTTCTGCTTCGAGGGCTCACCGGAACTGCCGCTGGGCGAGCGGGGCCGGGCCGGTTTCGCCGAGACCGAGATCACCGAGCACTTCTTCGTACTGCCGGCCACGCCGTTCGCGACCGAGTCCGAGTTGGGCGAGACGCTCTGGGCCGCCCTCGACGGGGTGTCCGGCGAGTTCGAGACCGTGCAGACCTCCGCCGAGGACACTGCGGTGATCCTCTACACCAGCGGCACCACCGGCCAGCCGAAGGGCGCCGAGCTCACCCACCAGAACATGGTCATGAACGCCGTCGTCAGCGACGAGATGTTCCCCCGGCAGGCCCGGAACGCCTATCTCGTCACGCTGCCGCTGTTCCACTCCTTCGGCCAGACCGTGTTGCTGAACGCCGGTTTCCGGCGCCGCGGCACGCTCGTGCTGATGCCGCGCTTCGAGCCGGTCGAGGCCCTCGCGCTGATGAAGCGGGAGGAGGTCACGCTGTTCGCCGGCGTGCCGACCATGTACTGGGCGATGCTCACCGCGGTGCAGACCGGGGCCGCCGAGGTGCCGTCGTCGCTGGTCACGGCGGTCTCCGGCGGCGCCGCGCTGCCGGTGGAGGTGCTCAAGGAATTCAACGCGACGTTCGGCGTGGACATCCTGGAGGGCTACGGCCTGTCGGAGACCTCGCCGGTGGCGTCGTTCAACCAGCCCGGCAGGCCCGCCAAGGCCGGCTCGATCGGCACCCCGGTCTGGGGCGTGGAGATGAAGCTGGTCGACGCCGGCTGGAACACGGCCGACGACGTCGGCGAGATCGCCATCCGCGGGCACAACATCATGAAGGGCTACTACAACCGGCCCGAGGCGACCGCCGAGGTGATGAAGGACGGCTGGTTCCGCACCGGCGACGTGGCCCGCCGCGACGAGGACGGCTACTACTTCATCGTCGACCGGGCCAAGGACATGATCATCCGAGGTGGCTTCAACGTGTACCCCCGGGAGATCGAGGAGGTCCTCATGACCCACCCGGCCGTCTCGCTCGCCGCGGTCGTCGGGGTGGCCCACGACTCCCACGGCGAGGAGATCAAGGCGTACGTGATCCGCAAGCCCGGCGCCACGACCACCGAGGAGGAACTGGTGGCCTGGTGCAGGGAGACGATGGCGGCCTACAAGTACCCGCGGATCGTGGAGTTCCGCGAGTCCCTGCCGATGACCGCCACCGGCAAGATCCTCAAGCGCGAGCTGCGGTAATAACGAGTGCCTACGGCCAGTCGAGGGACGGGCGCAGCGCGACGTGCGACCGTCCCTCGTCGAGCCGGACGCCGAGCACCTGGTGGAGCTGCACCTTGTTGCGCTCGAACCCGACGACGCAACCGGCCATGTAGAGCCGCCAGACCCGGGCGGTGCCCTGGCCGACCTCCTCGACCGCCTCGTCCCAGTGGGCGTCGAGGTTCTTGCACCATTCGCGCAGCGTCAGCGCGTAGTGCTCGCGCAGGTTCTCCTCGTGGCGGACCTCGAACCCGGTGTCCTCCATCTGGCGGATCAGGTAGCCCACCGACTCCAGCTCGCCGTCGGGGAAGACGTAGCGGTTGATGAAACCACCCTTGTTCAGGGTCTTCTCAGTGCTCGTCGGGCGGGTGATGCAGTGGTTGAGCAGGCGCCCGCCCGGTTTCAGCTTGCCGTACAGGAAGGAGAAGTAGGACGGGAGGTTGTCCTTGCCGATGTGCTCGGTCAGGCCGATCGAGCTGACCCGGTCGAAACCGGTTTCCGCGACGTCGCGGTAGTCCATGTGACGGACCTCGGCGAGTTCCGACAGCCCGGCCTCCGCGATGGCCTTCTGCGCCCACTCGGCCTGCTGGCGCGACAGCGTGACGCCGAGGCCCTTGACGCCGTACTCCTTGGCCGCGTGCATGACCATGCCGCCCCAGCCGCAGCCGACGTCGAGCAGGCGCATGCCGGGCTTGAGGTCGAGCTTCTTGGCGACCAGGTCGAACTTCGTGTACTGCGCCTCCTCCAGCGTCGCGTCCGGCCGTGGGAACGTCGCGCAGGTGTACGCCATGGAGGGGCCGAGCACCCACTCGTAGAAGCGGTTCGAGACGTCGTAGTGGTGATGGATCACCTCGGCGTCGCGCTGCTTGGCGTGCCTGCTGCCCAGCTTGGCCAGAGTGCTCTGCCGCGCCTCCTGCGGCGGGGGCGGGACGCGCATCAGCAGCGGCTTGAGCCCGAGCGAGCGGACTGCGGCGATCTTCTCGCTCAGCGGCAGGTCGTTGATCGTCAGCGACCACATCCGGTCGAGCAGGGTGTACATGTCACCGTGCACGTCGATGTGCCCGGAGATGTACGCACGGGCGAGGCCGAGTTCCCCCGGCGCCTGCGCGAGGTAGGCCACCGCCGCCGGCGACTTCACCTCGATCCGGACTTCCGCCCCCAAGGATCCGGCCTTGCTGCCGTCGTAGGCGACGAACTCGACGCCTGCGTCAGGACCGACGATCTTCTCAAAGATCTCCGCAAGAGTCATTGCACCTCTCCCGACGTTTCGACGCCTACCTGCCCCTGACGCACTTGTCATAGAGGTCAAGCAGCCGGCCACCCGGGTCGTAGGCGCCTTTGACCGGCCAGTAAGCGTCTCCGTTGTAGAGCCGCCAGAACTCCTCACGCTCATAGAAAGAGGTGGAGTACAGCGACTTGTGGCCGTCGAGCGAGTGCACCGCCCGCTCGATCAGCCGGTTGTAGTACCCGTCGTACTGACCGCGCGGCAGCGGCACCATGCCCCAGAAGCCGAAGTTCACGTACAGACGGCCGGGCTCCAGGGGGTAGAGCGACCACCGGCCGGTCGCCTTGAGCGGGCACATCCACACCGGGGTCATGCCGACCCTGTCGTGGAAGACCTCCAGGAACTCGGCGCCGCGTTCGACCGGCACCTCGACGTCCTGGATCACCGACTCGTGCACCGGGTTGTTCCGCCAGCGGTCGACGCGGGCGGTCACGCCGTACCTCTGGTCGAGGCCGACGAGCTTGCGGTAGACGTCCGAGCGCAGGTAGCGGCGCGGCAGGAGCGAGCGGACCAGCGGCTGCTGCACGCCGAAGGCGCGCGAGCACCAGAACCAGTCGGTGTCCCAGCGCCACAGGTAGTCGCGCACGGTCAGCCAGTCGCGGACACGGCTGCGGATCGACTGGTAGTAGATCCGCATACCGGTGTAGTCGGACGTGTAGGGCGCCCGGTCGGAGAACGAGCCCACCGTGATGTACAGCTCTTCCGGGCCGAAGAACGTGCCGTCGACGAAGTCGACCTGCTCGCCGTCGTGCTCGCGGCTCTCGCAGATCTCCTGCATGGCGAGCATGCACTTGTCGGCGTCGCCGAAGCGGATGTGCGTCAGCTTGACGTACGGCTTCACCCGGGCCAGCTTGATGCGGATCCGCAGGGCGTAGCCGAGCGTGCCGTAGGAGTTGGGGAACGCCCGGAACAGGTCCGCGTGCTCGTTGTCGGCCCGGGCCACCACGATCCGCCCGTCGCCGGTGAGGATCTCCAACTCCTCGACCGACTCGTGCGGCAGCCCGTCCTTGAAGCTCGTCGACTCGATGCCGAGGCCGGTGACCGCGCCGCCCAGCGTGATCGTCTTGAGCTGTGGCACGACGTACGGCATGAGCCCGTACGGCAGCGTCGCGTCCACGAGGTTCTCGTACGTGGTCATGCCCTGGACCTCGGCCGTCATGGTCACCGGGTCCACGTGGATGACCTGGTCCAGATCGCGGGCGGACAGCGAGGCCGTCTTGGCCGGCGTACGGAAGCGGAACAGGTTCGTCGTGGCCTTGGCCAGCCGTGGCGCCGCGTCCGCGGGAATCGCGGCGTAGGAGTCCCTGATCTGCTCGACGGCCTTGTTATGGGCGGTCATACTGGCCGTGCGCTCTGGCATGACACCACCCCCATGGATCGTAGAGATCGCTTTCTTGGCACGCTATCCCTGGAGGGGATCGCAGACCAGAGTAGACACGTTACGCCCGCGAAAACTATCCGGTGTTCTCACGGCGGCCCACCGGCGTAGATCGTATCTTGCCCCTTTACATCGCCCCCGCCGCCCCTGGTGTAACTGTGGAAACCGTCAGGACCTGGGCGGACGCCGACGCACGAGCGGGTCCGCGCCGTTCACCACGTTGACGACGGGACGGCCCTCGATCGCCGCGGTGAGGTTGTCCAGCACGCACCGGATCAGCCGCGTCGTCGCCTCGGGCGTGACCCCGGCCGCGTGCGGCGACAGCAGGACCCTCGGGCAGGAGCGCAGCGGGTCGTCCGGCGGCGGGGGCTCGCTGTCGTACACGTCGAGCGCCGCGCCGGCGAGGTGGCCGGACTCCAGCGCGGCCAGCAGCGCCGCCTGGTCCACCACCCCGCCGCGGGCCGCGTTGACCAGCACCGACCCCCTGGGCATGCGCCCGATCCTGGCGGCGTCGATCAGCCCGCGGGTCTCCGGCGCGAGCGGCACGGCCAGGACCAGCACGTCGCTGCCCGCGGCCAGCGCGTCGAGGTCCAGGTAGGCCGCGCCGTACGACTCGGGCTTGGGCGTGCGCGACCAGTAGGAGACCCGGCAGCCGAGCGCGCCGAACAGGCGGGCGCAGGCCGCGCCGATCGGTCCGAAGCCGGCCACTCCCACACGGCATCCGGCGAGCTCGCGGCGCTGGTAGGCGAACTGCGGCCACTCCCCCGCCCGCATGTCCCTGTCGCCGTCCGCGAGGTGGCGCAGCAGCGCCAGCGCGGCGGCCAGGCACCATTCGGCGACCGCGGCGGCGTTCACCCCGGCGGTGTTGGCGAGGGGCACCCCGGCTCGGGCCAGCGCCTCCAGGTCGTGCCCGTCCACTCCGACGGACGGCTGCTGCACGAACGCCAGGCGCGGCGCCAGCCGTACGGCCCGCGCGTCGAGGGCCAGGGCGCCGCTCCAGTCGCCGACGACGATCTCGGCGTCCGGCAGCGCCTCGAGCAGCGATTCGCGGTCGCGCCGGGCGGGGACGCGCACCTCGGCGCGCCCGTCGAGGTCGGCGAGCAGGCCGCGCACCGCGTCCTCGGGGAGCGGCGGCAGCGCGAGAACATTCCACGTCACGGGCGCAGTCTCGCACGTCTCCAGAAACATGTTCTACTGTCGCGTGAAGTGATGCCGCGTTGAGGAGGGTTCGGATGGACGAGTCGCGGGGACCGCTGGCGGGGGTCCGCGTGCTGGAGCTGGCCGGCCTCGCGCCCGGGCCGTTCGCCGGGATGATGCTCGCCGACCACGGCGCCGAGGTGCTGCGGATCGACCGGGTGAAGGCCGTGAGCGACACCCCGCGCCGCGACGTGATGGACCGCGGCAAGCGCACGATCGGCCTCGACCTGAAGTCGCCCGAGGGCGTCGCCGCGTTCAGACGACTGGCCGAGCGGGCCGACGTGGTGATCGAGGTGTTCCGGCCCGGGGTCGCCGAACGGCTCGGGATCGGGCCCGCCGACCTCCACGCGGTCAACGGGCGGCTGGTCTACGGCCGGATGACCGGCTGGGGCCAGGACGGCCCGCTCGCCTCCACGGCCGGGCACGACATCGACTACATCGCGATCGCCGGGGCGCTGTCGATGCTGGGCCGCGAGGGCGGCAAGCCGACCCCGCCGATCAACATCCTCGGCGACTTCGCCGGCGGCGGGCTCATGCTGGCCTACGGCGTGCTGCTGGCCCTGCTGGAGCGGGAGCGCACCGGCCGGGGCCGCGTGGTGGACGCGGCGATGGTCGACGGCGCGGCGCTGCTGCTGTCGATGTTCTACGGCGCGGTGCACGGCGGCCACTGGGGTCCGCGCGGCACCAACCTCCTCGACACCGGCGCCCCCATGTACGACACCTACGAGACGGCCGACGGCGGCTTCCTCGCCGTGGGCGCGCTGGAGCCGCAGTTCTGGGCGAAGATGCTCGCCCGGATGGGCATCGACGACATGCCCGACCGCGACGACCGGGCGAACTGGCCGGCCGTCCGGGAGCGGCTGACCGAGGCGTTCCGGTCGCGTACGCGGGCCGAGTGGGAGGCGGTCTTCGAGGGCTCCGACGCCTGCGTGTCCCCGGTGCTCGACCCGCGCGAGGCCGCAAGGCACCCGCACAACCGGGCGCGCGGCACGTTCGTGGAGGTCGGCGGGCTGCCGCAGGCGGCGCCCGCGCCCCGGCTGGTCGGCGCGCCGCGCGGCGACCTGTCCCCCGCCACCCGGCTGCGGGACCTGAGCTCCTGGGGCCTGCCCGACGACGAGGCGAAGGCCCTGCGCGCCGCCGGCGTGCTGGCCTGACCGTGCCGGCCTGACCGTGCCGGCCTGACCGTGCCGGCCTGACCGTGCCGGTTTCTATCGTGCTGACAGAACGAGGAGTCCCCCCGCACATGGACGTTTTCGAAGCCCTCTACACGACCCGTGCCATGCGGCGGGTCAAGCCCGACCCGATCCCCGCGGAGGTCCAGGAACGCATCCTGGACGCCGCGGTCCGCGCCCCCAGCGCCGGCAACACCCAGGGCTGGCGCTTCCTGCTGGTGGACGACCCGGAGGTGAAGTCCCAGCTGGGGCCGCTGTACCGGGACGCGCTCGGCAGGCTGTTCGAGGGGCACTACAAGCCGATGCGCGAGCGGGCCGAGGCGACCGGCGACACCGGCACGCTCAACGTGCTGCGCTCGGCCCAGCATCTGGCCGACAACTTCGAGTCCTATCCCCTGCTCATGTTCGCCTTCACCCGCAACGACCCCGGCGGCGGCTCCATCTACCCCTCGGTGTGGAGCGCCCAGCTCGCCGCCCGGGCCTTCGGCGTGGGCAGCGCGCTGACGTCCGTGCTGGGACTGTTCCACGGCGCGGAGACGATGCGGATCCTCGGTGTGCCCGAGGGCAAGGGCTGGCAGGTGGCGTGCATGGTTACCTTCGGCTACCCGACCGGCCGCTGGGGGGTGGCCCCGCGCCGGCCCGCCCACGAGGTCGCCTACCGCAACCGCTGGGGCGACCCGGTCGGCTTCGAGATCCCCGAGCCTCTCTGGACGCCCTGAGCGATCATCGACACGCCCTCTGATGCAGCAGCTCTTGTTTCATATGTAGTACACCTACTACATTCGAGAGCAAGGCTGCTTCATTGGAGGGCGTATGAACGATGTCGTCATCCGCGTACGCGGGCTACGCATGGCGTACGGATCCGTCCGGGTGCTGGAGGGGGTCGATCTCGACCTGCGGCGCGGCGAGGTGTTCACGCTCCTGGGGCCCAACGGCGCCGGCAAGACCACCCTCGTCGAGATCCTGGAGGGCTTCAGGACCGGCTGGACCGGCGAGGTGAGCGTGCTCGGGGAGAACCCTGCACGGGCCGGCGACGCCTGGCGGGCGCGGCTCGGGGTGGTGCTCCAGTCGTGGCGCGACCACCCGCGCTGGCGGGTGCGCGACCTGCTCCGCCACGTCGCCGCGCACTACGACGACCCCCGCGACGTCGACGACCTGCTGGCCGTGCTCGGCCTCACCGAGTCGGCGGACGTCCGGGCCGCCGTGCTGTCCGGGGGCCAGCGGCGGCGGCTCGACGTGGCGCTCGGCATCGTCGGGCGGCCGGAGGTGCTGTTCCTGGACGAGCCGACGACCGGGTTCGATCCCGAGGCCCGGCGCGAGTTCCATCTGCTGATCGAGCGGCTGGCGGCCGAGGAGGGGCTGACCGTGCTGCTCACCACCCATGACCTGGCCGAGGCCGAACGGCTGTCCGGGCGGATCGCCGTGCTGGTGGCCGGGCGGGTGCTCACCTGCGGCAGCCCGGCCGAGCTCGCGCGAGCCGTACAGGCGCCGTCGCGGGTGCGCTGGGCGGAGGGCGAACTGGAGACCGACGACCCGTCCGGGGTGGCCTGGGAACTGCACCGGCGGTACGGAGGCCCGGTCCCCGGGCTGGAGATCCGGCGGCCGACGCTGGAGGAGAGCTACCTGGACCTCATCGAGGAGGCGAGGACCCGATGAACGCGACGATGCTGGGACTGCGGCGGGGCTGGATCGAGCAGCTCAACCAGTGGAGCGACCGCAAGGAGCTGTTCAACGCCGTCGCGGGGAGCGTCGTCACCTACGGGCTGCTCATCCTCTGGATCGGCGACACTCCGGTCGGGGGCACGACCGTCACCGCGGGGACGTTCATGACGCCGGGCTTCATCGCGTTCGCGATCTTCACGACCGGGCTGACGGCGCTGCCCATGCTGATCGCCGCGGACCGGGAGGAGGGGACGCTGCTGCGGGCGCGCACGCTGCCCCGGGGCATCCGGGTCTACCTGGTCGGCCGCGCCACCACGGTGCTGCTCACGATCCTCGTCAACGTCGCCCTGGTCCTGGCGTTCGCGATCCCGCTGGCCGGGGTCCCGGCGCCGGCGACTCCCGCGCGCTGGTTCACCCTCGCCTGGGTCGTCGTGCTCGGCACGCTGGCCGTCGTGCCGGTGGGCGCGGTCATCGGCAGCCTGCTGCCCGGCCCGAAGGCGGGCGCCATGCTCGCCCTGCCGGCGATGCTCCTGATGGTCGTCTCCGGGGTGATGCTGCCGCTGGAGACGCTGCCCGACCTGGTGCGCCGCATCGCCGAGGTGTTCCCGCTCTACTGGCAGGCGCTCGGGCTGCGCGCGGCGCTCCTGCCCGACTCGGTCCTCGCGACCGAGGTCGCGCACGTGTGGCGGCTGGGCCAGGCGGCCACCGTGCTGGGCGCGTGGGCCGTCGGCGGTATGGTTCTAGCCCCCTGGTTGCTGCGCCGGGTCCGCGGAAGGTGAGCGGTCCCGTGGGCCCGACGGAGGTGAGACGTGGCCGAGGAGCCGGTGTTCAACCGCATCGCGGTGCTGAGGGCCGACCGCGGCGTCTCACGCCGGGACCTGGCCGCCGCGCTCGGGGTGCACTACCAGACGGTGGGCTACCTGGAGCGCGGCGAGTACAGCCCGAGTCTCCACCTGGCCCTGCGGATCGCGGAGTTCTTCGAGGTGCCGGTGGAGGTCGTCTTCTCCCTCAAGCCGTTTCCCAAGCTGGGGAGCACGTCGTGAGCGTGCGCGAGCGCTGGAACCGCCACATGGCCCGGGCGATGGAGCAGGACCGCCTCGTGCCGCTGCACCGCACCCGGCGGCGGCGCCGCCTGCTCGTCGTGGCGGGCGCGGCCAGCGTGCTGCTGCTGTGGGCGGACGCCGCGGTGTCGTGGGCGATCGCCCCGAGCGACGCCGCCGTCCGGGTCAACCTCGTGCTGCTGGTCGTCATGCTGGCGATCTGCATCCCGGTCGTGTCCGCCCTCAACAGCGCCACCCGCGGGCTCGCCTCGCTGCCGGAGAGCCACCTCGACGAGCGGCAGATCACCGAAAGGCTCCGGGCCCACACGTACGCCAACACGGCGATGCGGCTCATCCTGGGCGGCCTGGCGGCGTTCGTCGTGGTCGCGATGTGGGATGAGGGAGAGAAGGCGCACATCCCCGGCGCCGCCGTCTTCCTCGGCGTCTTCGCCCTGTGGTGGACCCACTTCCTGCTGCCGCTGCTGGTCGCCGGGTGGCGGCTGCCCGACCCGCCGCCGGACGACGACCTCGACGACGA
>NZ_JABBXA010000013.1:0-86773 GCF_014161445.1 Microbispora sp. H13382 | reverse complement strand
AAGGCGCACATCCCCGGCGCCGCCGTCTTCCTCGGCGTCTTCGCCCTGTGGTGGACCCACTTCCTGCTGCCGCTGCTGGTCGCCGGGTGGCGGCTGCCCGACCCGCCGCCGGACGACGACCTCGACGAGGACCTGGACGACGAGGCCGGAGGTCAGGCGGGCGTGGCCTGAACCGGCGGAATGGGCCCGGTCGGATCCCCGAACGACGGCAGCGTGGCCACGAAGAGGTCGACGCCCCCGGGGTGGTGGATCTCCAGGTCGGTGGTGAAGGCACGGGCCGGGGTGAGGCCCGACTCCGAGTGCTTCCACACTTGCTGCCAGGCATCGAGGAGCGCCCCCGGCATCGGCCCCCGCGCCTCGAACAGCAGCGCGGGCACGCCGGGCACCCGCACGGCGACCATGCCCTCGGGCAGCCGCGCGGCCGTACGCACGGCCACGCCGACGATCTGGGTGTAGGCGCCGTTGTGGTCGCTCTCGTAGTCCGTCAGCACGGCGTACAGGTTCTCGTCGACCCGGCCGGGCACGTGCGCGAAGGCGCCGGGCGCTCCGGCACGGGCCCACAGGCCCGGCAACTGGGCGCGGGCCGGGTCCGCCTCCGCCGCGTTGGTCGTCCGCACGGCGAAGCCGACGACGAGCGTCTCCGGACGGTCAACGATGATCACATGCTCTCCTCTCAGGCGAGGTCAATGTATCCCGTGTCCGGGTCTGTTCCGGCGGCGGCCGGGAATGCCGGGTATGACCCGCTCACAACGTAGGCTGGACAAACGTGCGATTCCTCAATGATGTGACGCCGCCCTACGATCTCACGTACAGCGATGTGTTCATGGTGCCGTCCCGTTCCTCCGTCGGGTCGCGTCTCGCGGTGGACCTGTCCACCGGCGACGGAACCGGCACCACGATCCCCCTCGTCGTCGCCAACATGACGGCCGTCGCGGGCCGCCGCATGGCCGAGACCGTCGCCAGGCGCGGCGGCATCACCGTCATCCCCCAGGACATCCCGATCGACGTGGTGGCCGACGTCATCGAATGGGTGAAGAGCCGCGACCTCGTCCACGACACGGCCATCACGCTCACGGCCCACGACACGGTGGGCGAGGCGCTCACCCTGCTGCCCAAGCGCGCGCACGGCGCGGTCATCGTCGTGGACTGGGAGAACCGGCCGGTCGGCGTGGTGACCGAGGCCGACTGCCACGGCGTCGACATGTTCACGCAGCTCTCCCAGGTCATGACCGCCTCACCGCAGACGCTGCCGCGCGGCGTCGATCCGCAGGCCGCGTTCCACGCGCTGCACGAGGGCCGCCACCGGCTGGCGCCCGTGGTGGACGAGGACGGCCGCCTGGTCGGCATCCTCACCCGCACCGGGGCGCTGCGCTCCACCCTCTACCAGCCCGCCCTCGACGCGCGCGGCCGGCTGCGCGTCGCGGCGGCGGTCGGGGTGAACGGCGACGTGGCCGCCAAGTCCAAGGAGTTGCTCGACGCCGGCGTCGACGTGCTCGTGGTCGACACGGCGCACGGCCACCAGGAGAAGATGATCTCGGCGCTGCGGGCCGTACGCGCGCTCGATCCCTCCGTGCCGGTCGCGGCCGGCAACGTCGTCACCGCGGAGGGCGTACGCGACCTCGTGGACGCCGGCGCCGACATCGTGAAGGTCGGCGTGGGTCCGGGCGCGATGTGCACGACCCGGATGATGACCGGCGTGGGACGGCCGCAGTTCTCCGCCGTGCTGGAGTGCGCGGCCGAGGCCCGCCGCCTCGGCCGGCACGTGTGGGCCGACGGCGGCGTGCGCCACCCCCGCGACGTCGCGCTCGCGCTCGCCGCGGGAGCCTCCAACGTCATGATCGGCTCGTGGTTCGCCGGCACGTACGAGTCGCCCGGCGACACCCGCACCGCCCCCGACGGGCGGAAGTACAAGGAGAACTTCGGCATGGCCTCGGCCCGTGCCGTACGGCTGCGCACCGCCGAGGACTCGCCGTTCGAGAGGGCCCGCAAGGCGCTGTTCGAGGAGGGCATCTCGACGTCGCGGATGTACCTCGACCCGGCGCGGCCAAGTGTGGAGGACCAGATCGACGCCATCGTGGCCGGTCTGCGTTCCTCCTGCACGTACGCGGGCGCCACGACGCTGGAGGAGTTCCACGAGCGGGCCGTGGTCGGCGTGCAGAGCGCCTCCGGCTACAGCGAGGGCATGCCACTTCACCAGAGTTGGTGACTCCCCCTGTTCCGCACAGGAATATCGGGCTCTGTCGGGGTAGTGCGTTCGTGTACCGACCGCACTACCCCGCGGAGGCGATCATGCAGTACTCCCCGGCCGGAGAGCCGGTCAGTCCGGCGGTCGACAGACGGCTGCTGGTCAGTTACGACAACTACACGGCGGCGCAGCGCGCCGTCGACACCCTGTCCGACGCCGGGTTCCCGGTGGAGAACACCGCGATCGTCGGCAGCGACCTGCGCCTGGAGGAGACCGTCACCGGGCGGCTCACCAACGGCAGGGCCGCACTGTCGGGCCTGATCACCGGTGCGGTGTTCGGACTCGTCGTCGGCCTGTTCCTCGGGTTGTTCACCTCGACCACGACCTCGTTCATCGGGCTGGTGCTGTGGTCGATCCTCTGGGGCGCCATCGCCGGCGCCGCCTTCGGCTTCACGAGCCACGCCTTCACCGGCGGGACGCGCGACTTCTCGTCCAGGAGCTCGATCGTCGCCGGACGCTACGACGTGCTGGTCGCCTCCCCCATGCTCGACCAGGCCCAGGCGCTGCTGCAGGGCGGCGTGCAGCCGGCCGACACCGTCGTCGTCCAGCGTCCGCCGTCGGCCGGTCCCGCCACCACGTCACCGGTGACCACTGGCGACACGGCGCCGCAGGCCACCGGTTTCCCGGAGTCCGAACCCCGGGCCGAGGAGGTACGCGACGACGACCGGGCGGGCGCCTCGCGAGGCCCTCGCCCGTAACCTCCTCCCGTCGTCCACGGAAGTCGCGACGCCTTCCCCACGCCGCGTGGGGAAGGCGTCGTCGTGTCGGCCGTCACCGGTAGAGTCGTCAGCCGGTCGGAACTTCCGGCACTGGAAGAACAGGAGGCCCACGTGGCACTGGAGAAGCCCGAGATCGACTTTCCCGAGGGCGCGCCGCCCGCGGACCTGGAGATCGTCGACCTCGTCGAGGGGGACGGGCCGGAGGCCAAGCCCGGGCAGAACGTGACCGTCCACTATGTCGGGGTGGCGTTCTCCACGGGTGAGGAGTTCGACGCATCCTGGAACCGCGGCCAGCCGTTCCAGTTCCCGCTCGGCGGCGGCCGGGTCATCGCCGGCTGGGACCGCGGCGTGGCCGGCATGAAGGTCGGCGGGCGGCGCCGCCTGACGATCCCCCCGCACCTCGGGTACGGCAACCGCGGCGCGGGCGCCCTCATCAAGCCCGGTGAGACGCTCATCTTCGTCGTCGACCTGCTCGGCGTCGGCTGACCGGACACCGGAAGGCGCCTATCCGGGGGTAGGCGAGCCGGAGCGCTTCGAGGATGATGGCCGCGTGGACGATGCCCTCCCGAAACACGGCTCCAGAGGCGGCCCCTTGCGAACGCCGGCTTCCGGGAGGCCGGCGTGACCGCGGACGGACAGGCGATCACCGGCACGCCGGCAACCGGCGGGGGTGACCGGGCGGGCGGGCCGCTCGCCGCACCGCCCCGGGCCGTGGCCGCGATCGCCGCCGCGACCGTGGCCGTGCTCCTCGCGGTGAGCCCGTGGTACGGGTACCACCGTGACGAGCTGTACTTCCGCATGCTGGGCGAACGGCCGCGGCTCGGATACTTCGACACTCCGCCGCTGACCCCGATGATCGCCCGGTTGTCCACGACGCTCTTCGGGGACACGGTCGTCGCGCTGCGGATCGTCCCCGCCCTGTGCACCGGGGCTCTGGTCGTGCTCGTCGCGCTGGCCGCCCGTGAGCTGGGCGGCGGCCGCGCGGCCCAGATCCTCGCCGCGGCCGGGACCGCGACCTCCGTCCTGCCTCTCGTGGCCGGGCACGCGCTGCTGACCCTCACCCCCGACCTCGTGCTGTGGAGCGCGGTCACGCTGTGCCTGCTGAGGGTGCTGCTCAGGGGTGACGGGCGCTACTGGCTCTGGACGGGAGCGCTGTGCGGGATCGCGGCGTACAACCGCGATCTGATCGTGGTGCTGCTGGTCGGCGTCGGCCTGGGCGTCCTCGTGGCCGGTCCGCGCGAGGTGCTGCGGGACAGGCGCCTGTGGGCGGGCGCCCTTCTGGCCCTGGCCATCGCCTCGCCCAACCTGGTCTACCAGGCCACACACGACTGGCCCCAGTTCCAGATGGCCCAGGCGTTGCGGGTCGACGAGGGCGCGGACAACCGCGCGGCCTTCTTCCCTCTGCAGATCGTGCTGCTCGGGCCCGTCCAGGCGGTGGTGTGCGTGGCCGGGTGGCTGCGGCTGTGGCGGAACCGGCGGGTCCGCTCGCTCGCCATCGCCTATCCCGTGGCCTGCGCGCTGATCCTGTATTCGGGCGGCCGCCCCGACTACACCGGCGCGTTCCTGCTCTACCTGTTCGCGGCCGGTTGCGTCACGGCGGCCGGGTGGCGGTGGCGGGCGGCGCTGGCCGCGGCACTGGCGGTCGGCGCCGTGGTCGCGGTGGTGATGGCGCTGCCGGTCGTCCCGGCCGCGTCACTCGGGGGAACACCCGTGGCCGCCGTCAACGAGGTGGCCCGCGAGTCGGTGGGCATGCGCGACGTGGCGGCGCAGACGGCCCGGGTGGTGAAGGGCCTCCCCGCCGCCGAGCGCGCCGGGGCGGTGCTGCTCGCGGCGAACTACGGCGAGGCCGGCGCGCTGCGCCGCTGGGCGGGCGAGTTCGGGCTGCCCCGGGTGTACAGCGGCCACAACGAGCTGTGGTGGTGGGGGCCGCCGCCGGAGGGGACCCGGGTGGTCGTGTCCGTCGGCTACCCGCCCGCCCGTCTCGGCGCCGCGTTCGCCGGCTGCGCCCCGGCGGGCAGGCTGAGCGGAATGCCGGGCGAGGAGCAGGGAGTGCCGATCACGGTCTGCCGCGACCCCGTCCGCCTCTGGCGGGACCTGTGGCCGAGCCTGCGCCACTACAGCTAGTGCCCCTCCCGCCAACCTTCGCCCCGTCGCGTCGACCAGAGCGGCACCTCGCCGCGTTGTCGCCCCACCCACTCTGGACACCGCTCCTTCCGGGCGGACTCCGGCGGTCGCGGCACTGGTCTCCGACCCCCGGCCTGGGCATCTGCCGCTGCGGTGAGGCAGGATTACGGTGTGTTGCTGATCGACCTTGCCAGGACCTCCGCGGCCGTCGCCGCGGACTCGGCGCGGCTCGCCAAGATCAGGCATCTCGCCGAGCTGCTCGGCAGGGTGGGCGCGGACGAGGCCGAGATCGCCATCGCGTACCTGTCGGGTGAGCTGCCGCAGCGCCAGATCGGGGTGGGCTGGCGCAGCCTGTCCGACCTTTCCGAACCGCGCCAGGTCGCCACGGCGACCCTGACCCGGGTCGACGAGCTGCTCGAACGCGTCAAGTCCCAGTCCGGCGCCGGTTCGCAGGCCGCGCGCCGTGAGCTGCTGGGCGAGCTGTTCGGCGCCCTCACCCGCCAGGAGCAGTCGTTCATGCACCGGCTGCTGACGGGCGAGCTGCGCCAGGGGGCGCTGAACGGCGTGATGATCGAGGCGATCGCCTTGGCCGCGAACGTGCCCGCGGCCGAGGTGCGCCGGGCCCTGACCCTGCGCGGCTCGCTGCCCGCCGTGGGCGCGGCCGCGCTGCGCGGGGGCGTCGCGGAGCTGAAGGCGTTCCACCTGGAGGTCGGGCGTGCGGTGGCGCCGATGCTCGCGCAGAGCGCGCCCAGCGTGACCGCCGCTCTGGAGAAGGCCGGCGTCCCCGCCGCGGTGGAGTGGAAGCTCGACGGCGTGCGGGTCCAGGCCCACCGGTCGGGCGACCGGGTCTCCGTCTTCACCCGCACGCTCGACGACATCACCGCCCAGGTCCCCGAGCTGGTGGAGGCCGTGCTCGGCCTGCCCGGGACCGATCTCGTGCTCGACGGCGAGGTCATCGCGTTGCGCCCGGACGGCCGTCCCGAGCCGTTCCAGGTCACCTCGGGCCGGGTGGCCAGCAGGACCGACGTCGCGTCGGTGCGCGCGACCGTGCCGCTGACCGTCTTCTTCTTCGACGCCCTGCGCGTGGGCGGCGCCGACCTGCTCGACCTGCCCGACGCGGAGCGGCACGCCGCGCTCGAGGCCGCGGTCCCGGCCGAGCTGATCACGCCTCGGCTCGTCACGGCCGACGCCGACGAGGCCGAGGCGTTCTTCGGCGACGCCGTACGGCGTGGCCACGAGGGCGTCGTGGTGAAGTCGCTGCGCACGCCGTACGCCGCGGGCCGGCGAGGGGCGGGCTGGATCAAGGTCAAGCCGCGGCACACGCTCGACCTGGTCGTGCTGGCCGCCGAATGGGGCAGCGGACGGCGCCGGGGCTGGCTGTCCAACCTGCATCTCGGCGCCTACGACCCGGAGACCGGCGGCTTCGTGATGCTCGGCAAGACGTTCAAGGGCCTCACCGACGAACTGCTGACCTGGCAGACCGAGCAGTTCCTGCGACTGGCGGAGGGGCCGGCGGACGACTACGTCGTCACGCTCAGGCCCGCGCTGGTCGTGGAGATCGCCTTCGACGGCGTGCAGCGGTCGAGCCGTTACCCCGGCGGCATGGCACTGCGGTTCGCGCGGGTGCTGCGCTACCGGCCCGACAAGCGGCCCGAGGAGGCCGACACCGTGGCCGCGGTCCGCGTGCTCATGCCCTGACCGGGCGCCCCGCTCCGGACGTCAGTCACTTCACGAGGCGGATGGTCAGCGGGTAGCGGAACTCGGTGCCGGCGAGGGCCGACACCCCGCCGACGATGCACAGGGCCAGCCCGACGACCCAGACGACCGGCACCAGGACGAGCCCGACGACGGTGATCGGCAGCAGCACGCTCGCCCCCAGCACGGTGAGGTGGAAGTTCAGCGACTCCACCGCGTGCCTCCTGATGTAGGGGGACGTCCGCCCCGCGGTCACCATCATCAACAGCGGGCCGATGATGAACAACCCCAGCAGCCCGAACAGGTGCGAGGCCGCCGCCCCGACCCGGTCTCCCCCGTCGGGGGCCGCGGCCGCGTGGTACGAGGGCGGCCGGGGCACGTAGGCCGGGCGGGTCCCGTACAGGTCGTTCATGATGGGCAAGAGGTCGGCGTGCGTGCGCGCGGTCATCGCCAGGTGCAGGCGCTCGTCCATCTCGTACTTGTCGAGCCTGCCCTCGGCGTAGGCCGCCTTGACGTGCTCGACCACCTGTTCGCGGTCCTGATTTGTGACGCGCAGCTGAGGGTGTGGCATAGGGGCACGGCCCTGCCAGGGTGGTGTGACTGCCGTGGGCATCACGCATCGCCTTCCGTCACGTCGACTGCTCGGCTCTCTTCGAGTCTGCCTCCATCTTGTGCCGGTTACGCGCCCGGCGGCATCAGGGACATCCCCGACATCGCCCCGAGACCGTTCCCTTAACGCCATCGTGATCCACGGCGATGTATACAAGCACTATGAGATGGCGAGATCGCTATGGGCTCCGGCGGCGACGGGGCGCCCGCGTGGCAAAGTTCGACCGCGAGGCGACCGACGCCGACATCGAGACCCTCATCGAGTTCGCCAAGACGCGGCGTGGCGTCGAGTTCTACGTCGAGCCCGAGACCTTCGCGACCGACACGACCGCGGTGGCCGTCGCCCACGACGGGGAGTGGACCCGCCGCCGTGTCGGGTCTCCCGCGGTGATCGCCAAGGTCGCCAGGGACCTCGCTCTCCCGGTCTACGACGTGCAGCTCACCGGTTACCCCGCCCGGATGCGGGCCTACAACGAGCGCCGCCGGGCTCAGGACGGCGACCCCGTCTGACGGCCGTCCGGCACCGGCGCCGGCTCGGACAGGTCCCGGGCCAGCAGTGCGCGCAGCGGCGCGAGCCAGATCGCCCGGGGACGGCCCATCTCGTCGTCGAGTTCCTCCGGCGTCGGCATGCGGTCGCGGAGCATGGCGGGGGACATCATGTACGTCAGGGCCTGCCGGAGCAGGAGCGCCATCGAATAGCCGGGGTCGGCGGCGAGCGCCCGCTCCAGCGCCATCCCCGCGAGTGCGCACTCCCCCCGATGCCACGCGGCGGCCGCCAGCAGTGAGGCCGCGGGCGCCGCGTGGCCCGGCTCCAGGCGGCGGGTGAGGTCGCGCCACAACGCGATGTGCGCGTCACGGTCGTCGACCAACGCCCACGCCTCGTCCCGCACCCTGACCACGGCGAGGTCGAGCCCGAGCCGGGCGGCGCCCTCGTCGTCCAGCCGGCCCCCGGAGTCGTACAGGCCGAGGGCTCCGCGCACCCGTGCCAGCCCTTCGGCCACGAAGCGCGCGGCCAGTTCGTCCGCGGCGGGGCCTCCGGGCTCGGGCAACGCCCGCAGATCGGCCATCACACGGAGGGTGGCCTGCCGCATCGCCGCCCCGTCGGACCGCTGGACCGATCGCCGCAGGCTGCTCCGGTCGGGCAGGGCCACCAGCCCGTGCATCACGGCCTCCGCGGTGACACGGCTGCGTTCGGTGTCGTACGGCGTGCCCTCCGCGGGACAGCAGGTCGCGCTGCCGCAGGAGTAGGACCAGTAGCGCCCGCCCTCGGCCCGGAGGCTCTCCGTCACCCGGATGCCCTCGGCACGCAGCAACCGGGTCACCGTGTCGACGGCGGGGGTCACTGCGGCGCCGGGGCCGTACCCGACGACGAAGGCGGCGGTCACCGACTCGCGGCGCAGCAGCGCGACCAGCCGGTCGAGGTCATCGGAGGCGGCAGGCAGGTCCCAGCGCGTCGTCAGCCGCACCTCCGGGCCGGCGAAGCCGGTCACGACGAGGCTGTCGGCGGGATGGAACCCGACGAGATAGGGCACGGCGGCGAGGATGTCCGCCGGCGAGGAGAGCACGAGCTTCGGGATCGTCATGGCCGCAAGCCTCGCCGGACGGTCGCACCCCCAAGACCGCCGAAGCGCGTTCTGGGGACAGCCGTCCTCCTGTGGACAACCGGACGACCGGGCACCCGGGCAGCAGGCCAGCAGGCCAGCAGGAAACCCGTTGGCACCGGACAGAGCGCTCGGCCTACACTCGGCACCATGTCTCTGCCCCGGATCTCCTAGCTCGGACACCCGCTTCCACGCCACCCGTGTGTCCTTGAGCTTCTCCGGAGCGTCAATCAATGATCACCCTTCGCGGTGTCGACGTGCGCGTCGGCGCCCGTCTCCTGCTGTCCGGCGTCACCGCCCACGTCTCCCCCGGCGACCGCGTCGGCCTGGTCGGCCGCAACGGCGCCGGCAAGACCACCCTGCTGAAGACCCTGGCCGGCGAACTGCGACCGGCCGCGGGCACCATCACCCGCACCGGCCCGGTCGGCTATCTCCCGCAGGATCCCGCGGCGGCCGACCCGTCCCTCACCGTCGCCGCCCGCGTCCTGTCGGCCCGGGGCCTCGACGAGGCCGAGCGCGCACTGCGGGCCGCCGAAGCGGCCATGGCCGATCCCGCCCTGCGGGAGCAGGCGATGCGGCGCTACGTCCGGGCCGAGGCGGAGTTCGAGGCCCGCGGCGGGTACGCCGCGCAGGCCGAGGCCGCCCGCATCGCCGCCGGGCTCGGCCTGCCCGACCGGGTCATGGCCCAGCCGGTCGGCACCCTGTCCGGTGGGCAGCGCCGCCGGGTCGAACTCGCCCGCATCCTGTTCGCCGGGCACGGCACGTTACTGCTCGACGAGCCCACCAACCACCTCGACGCCGACTCGGTCGCCTGGCTTCGGTCGTTCCTCGCCGGCCGCACCGGCGGGCTGGTCCTGATCAGCCACGACACCGGGCTCTTGGACGACACCGTGAACAGGATCTGGCATCTCGACCCCGGCCGGGCCTCGCTGGAGGTGCACAACACCGGCTGGCGCACCTATCTGGCCGACCGCGACGCCGTCGAGCGCGGCCGCGCCCGGCAGCGGGCGGTCGCCGAGCGCAAGGCCGCGGCGCTGCACGCGCAGGCCGACCGGATGCGCGCCGGCAAGTCGACGGCCGTGCGGGCCAAGGAGATGGCGCGGCGGGCCGACCGCATGCTGGCCGAGGTGGCGCCGGCCCGCCGCGCCGAGAAGGTCGCCCGCATCCGGCTGCCCGAGCCCGCCCCCTGCGGCCGCACCCCGCTGGGCGCGATCAGCCTGACCAAGGCGTACGGCGACCTGCGGGTGCTCGCCGGTGTGGACCTGGCCGTGGACCGGGGCAGCCGGCTCGTCGTCCTCGGCCTCAACGGCGCCGGCAAGACCACCCTGCTGAGGATCCTCGCCGGGCGGGAACGCCCCGACTCGGGCCGCGTCGTGCACGGGCCCGGTCTGCGCCTGGGCTACTTCGCGCAGGAGCACGACATGCTCGACCCGGCGCGCACCGTCGCCCAGAACCTCGTCGCCGCCGCGCCGCACCTGAGCGACGGCGAGGCGCGCCGGATCCTCGGCTCGTTCCTGTTCGGCGGGGACGACGCGGGCAAGCCGGCCGGTGTGCTGTCGGGCGGCGAGAAAACCCGCCTGGCGCTGGCCACCCTGGTCTGCTCCCAGGCCAACGTGCTGCTGCTGGACGAGCCGACCAACAACCTCGACCCGGCGTCGCGGGAGGAGGTGCTGGCCGCGGTCGCCTCCTACCAGGGCGCCGTCGTGATGGTCACCCACGACGAGACCGCCGTGGAGGCCCTGCGTCCCGACCGCGTCCTGCTGCTGCCCGACGGGGTCGAGGACATGTGGAACGCCGGCTACGCCGGTCTCGTGTCCTTGGCCTGACCTTCCGGTACGGCCGCCGGCGCCAGACGCATGCGGACGAGCATGGCGGCGCCGGCGACCGCGCCGGGCATCGCGACGACGCTGACGAGCGGCACCATGAACGAGAGGAAGAGCGGCACGCCGAACCCGAGCGAGGCGGACATGTTCGACCGGAGCAGGGCGAAACGCTCCTTGCGCCGCAGGCCCCGGCGTTCCATCGCCAGGGCGGTCAGCTCGACCGTGAGGAAGAACCCGGAGACGAACGCCCCCACCACGGGCACCACGGTCTGCCCGACGACCGGCACGAAGCCGAGCACGAACAGCGGCACCGTGAACAGCAGGACATACCAGAGCGTGACGAGGCTGTCGCGGATCGACCGGAACAGGGACGACCAGAAGGGCTGGTCGCCGCCGGGAAGACCGCCGCAATCCTCCTCGACCTTCTCCGACAGCTTCTCGTAGAACGGGTCGCCGATGATGAGCGTGACCGCGGTGAACGTCAGCACGGCGAGCGCGAGACCCACCACGAAGATCATCACGCCGACCAGCGTGCGAAAGGTGTCGCGCCAGCCCCAGTCGTCCGCGAACGGCGTCGCCCAGGCCGCCACGTCGGTGGCGTGCGTGCCCAGCCAGACCAGCGCCAGGGCGTACAGCACCAGCGCGATCAGCGCCGGGATCAACCCGAACAACCACCAGCGGGGATGCCGGGCGACCCACCCGAGACCCCGGAAGCAGAACCCGATTCCCTCGGCGAAACCGCCGACGCCGCGCCGTCCGGCGGGCCGCCCGATGCCACTCATGGCGGGCAGGCTAGCGCCACAAGGTCGTCACCGGCACATCCAGATCGGCGAAAAGGCGGCGAAGCAGGGGCAGTGAGATGCCGAGCACGTTGCCGTGGTCGCCCTCGATGCCCTCCACGAACCAGCCGCCCAGGCCGTCGAGCGTGAACGCCCCCGCCACGCGGAGCGGCTCCCCGCTGGCGACGTACGCCTCGATCTCCTCGCCGGACGGCGTGCCGAACCGCACCACGGTCGCCGCCACCTCGGACACCCCGCGGCCCCTCGACACGTCGACCACGCTGTGCCCGGTCAGCAGCCGGCCGGTCCTGCCCCGCATCATGTGCCAGCGGCGCACCGCCTCCTCGGGCGTCCCCGGCTTGCCGTAGGCGACGCCGTCGAGTTCGAGCACCGAGTCACAGCCGATCACGATGCCGTCGCCGAGCGATCCGGCGACGGCGTCCGCCTTGGCGACGGCCAGTTTCAGGCACAGCTCCTCGGGCGTAGCGGCCGTGATCGCGTCCTCGTCGACGCCGCTGACGATCACCTTCGGATCGAGCCCGGCCGCCCGCAGCACACCGAGGCGGGCGGGCGAAGCGGAGGCGAGTATCAGATCCGTCACACGGTGAAGCCTAGTCGCTTCTACTATGTCTGGCGTTTGCCGATAAAGACGGGGGAGCCGGTGTCAAAACCCACGGTCAAGGAGCGCCTGAGCTACTGGTTCGACAACACGATGGCCAGGGGCACGGCCGCCCTGATCGGCTGGCTGGCCATGGTGTCGCTGGGGCTCATCGTGGTGGTCAGCGCACTGACGGTGTGGCTGACCCCCGACGAGGCACTCAAGTACCACGGGTGGCCGGGCGTGCTGTGGCTTGCGCTCATGCACGCGCTCAGCCCGGGGAAGATCGCCGGGGACGCCGGTACGGCGCCCTTCCTCGCCATCATGCTGGGTGCGTCCCTCGGCGGCATCTTCATCGTCAGCATCCTCGTGGGCGTGCTCTCCGCCGGCCTGCGCGGCAAGATCGAGGAGCTGCGCAAGGGCCGCTCGCGCGTCATCGAGAGCGGTCACACCGTCATCCTCGGCTGGTCCGAGCAGCTCTACACGATCGTCTCCGAACTGGTGAAGGCGCATGCCAGCCAGCACGGCTCGGTCATCGCGGTCCTGGCCGAGAAGGACAAGCCGGCCATGGAGGACGCCATCCGGGCGCGGGTGGGAGACACCGGCAGAACGCGGCTGGTCTGCCGCACCGGCCGGCCCACCGAACCGACCGATCTCGATCTGCTGAGCCTGAACACGGCGCGCACGATCGTCGTGTTGTCCCCCGAGAAGGACGACCCGGACGCGCACGTGATCAAGACCCTGCTCGCGCTGGCGAAGCGGGCCGGCGACCACCCTCCCGTGGTCGCCGCCGTCGCCTCCTCGCGCAACATGGCCGCCGCCCGGCTGGCCGGCGGGCCGGGCGTCCACCTGGTCGACAGCGACGACATCGCCGCCCGGCTGATCGTGCAGTCGTCCCGCCAGTCCGGCATGTCCGTCGTCTGCATGGACCTGCTGAACTTCGACGGCGGCGAGATCTACCTGCGGCGCGACCCGTCCCTCGCCGACCGGTCGTACGGCCGGGCCCTCGACGCGTACGCGACCGCGACCGTCCTCGGCCTGCGCACGTCCGGCGGCGTGGCGCTCAACCCGCCGGCGGACACGGTGATCGGGACGTCCGACGAGCTCGTCGTGCTCGCCCAGGACGACTCGCTCATCCGCCTGGCGAACGGCACCGCACCCGCCGAGGAACGGCACATCGTGGCCGCGTGCGCCCCGGAGAGGGTCGCCGAGCGGACGCTGATGCTCGGCTGGAACGACCGGGCCGCACGGATCGTCCGCCACCTCGACGGCTACGTGACCCCCGGATCGGTGCTCGACGTCGCGAGCGACCACCCCGGCGCGGGGATCGGCCTGGCGCACCTCGCCAACCTGGCGGTGAACGTCAAGGAGTGCGACGCCACCGACAGGTACGCCCTGGAGTCCCTCGGCGTCGGCGTCTACCAGCACGTCATCGTGCTCTCCGACGACCGGCACGACCCGCGCCACGCCGACACCCGGACGCTGATGACGCTGCTGCAGCTGCGCGACATGCAGGCGACCCTCGGCGAGAAGTACTCGATCGTGAGCGAGATGCACGACGAGAACAACCGCGCGCTCGCGGAGGTCACCGAGGCCGACGACATCGTGATCAGCGACACCGTGATCGGCCTGCTGCTCGCGCAACTCGCCGAGAACCCGCACCTCGCCGAGGTCTTCGGGCAGCTGTTCGACTCCGCGGGCTCGGAGGTCTACCCGCGGCCCGTGGAGAACTACGTGACCACCGGCGTGCCCGTCGCCTTCCGCACGATCGTGGAGTCGGCCCTGCGGCGCGGCGAGACCGCGATCGGCTACCGCCTGGCGGCGAACGCCGGAGAGCCGCCCCACTACGGCATCGTGCTCAACCCGGACCGCTCCCGGCCGGTGACGTTCGCCCCCGGCGACTCCGTGATCGTCCTAGCCGAGCACTGAGCCGATACACCGAGCCGAGCGCTGGGTCAGAGCGCCCTGACCGACGACATCACCGTGTTGATGTCGTGCCAGCGCTTCTTCTGGCCGTCGGGGATCGTGACGAACACGACGGCGGGCTTCTTCTCCGGGACGTCCACGAGGGCCAGCGCCGCCGCGGAGACCCGCTTCTTGCCCTTGAGCGTGTAGTGCACGGTGTAACCCAGCAGCCAGCCCTTCCGCTTGCCCGCCTTGAAGGGCTGGGAGGCCGTCCAGGTGATCGTGGCACCCGAGGGGTGGTGGTTCAGGGTCCACCGGGCGGCCAGGAACGCGGTGTCGCGCAGCGTCTCCTGCTCCGGGATCGGCACGGGGCAGGAGACCACCATCCCCCGGTACGACGCGCCCTTCACCCTGGGCAGCAACTGGCGGGAGGCGAACGGCGTGGGCGTGACAAGCGCCCACTCCTTCGCGAAGCGGGCCAGGGCGACGCCGGAGCGGCGGTCCTTGACCAGGCCGCGGGTGGCGGCCGCCCGCCCGGGCAGGCCGCGAAGCCGGCGGTCGGCCTTCGGCAGCGCGGGCACACGGGGATCCTTCAGGGCCGCCGCCAGCGCCGGATCCACGGCGCCCGGACTGGCCGCTGAACTGGCCGCCGGACTCGCGGCGGGACTGGACAGGGGGCTGAGACCGGGCGTGGCCACCGCGCCCGCGGCCGGCGCGGCGGCGCTCGACGCGGACGGGAACGGTTCGGCCGAGAGCAGGCCGACCGCGGCGGACTGACGCGGCGCGGCGGCCGTGGTGGCGGGGTCGTCCCGGTTCAGCAGCACGACGGCCGCGCCCGCCCCCAGCACGGCGACCCCCGCCGCGACCGCGACGACCTTGTAGACCACCCGCATCGGCAAGTCCCCGAGTTTCTTGGGAGGACTCGCCGGCGGCACCGGCTCAGGGACCGTGATCTTCGGGAGCGGAGTGGTCTCGGCCTCGGCCGCTAAGTAAGAGGGGACGGCCTTCGTCCCGTGATCCCCAGGTGACACGATCGGGAGCGTACGGCAAATCCCGCTATTTCGGGCGCCTTCCCCATCACACTTCGGGAACGCCCACCCGCAGCCACGGCGCGTCGGCCACGACCGTCGCGGAGCCCGGTTCGATCTCGGTGAACCCGGCGTCCCTGACCACCGGCAGCCCGCTCGCGGCCAGCGCGTCCCACCCTCCGGGGGCGGCCGTCCTGACCCGTACGGCGAAGCCGCGCCCGCGCCAGGTCGCCCGGTCCGCCTCGCCCGCGCCCCACCAGGCGAACTGCGCGCCGTGGCCCGCCTGAGCCATCGCCTTGCCCGCCGTCATCTCCAGACGGGGATTGATCCAGAGCACCACGTCATCGGGGCCCGCCTCCGGCGGCGCCACGTCGTCGGTGAGCTCGGTGCCCGACACCTGGAGCCTGGCGAGGTCGCGCGGCCAGCCGTCGAGCGGCACGGGAGGATGCACGCGTACCTCGGCCGTGCCCACGGCGACGGTGATGCCGGGCAGGGCGAGCGCACGCCGCCACTCGGCGCCGCGTGCCCGCCTGACGACCTTCCTGATCCGGCCGTCCTGCCACTCGGCGACCTCCTGCGGCCACTGTCCCCCGTTCCCGGCACTGTCCAGCAGGCGCACCACCGCCGTCGCGGCCGCCTCCAGCGCGTCGGTGCGCCGCGGCGGCGCGGCCCGCTCGATGCGTACGACCAGGGGAAGAACGCGTTCGGTCACCCGACAAGGATCGCAGCATCGCGGCGGTCCCGGACACGCGTGACGATACGGGACGACAAGAGCGCGGCCAGCAGGCACAGCGCGCCCGAGCCGTACCACGCCAGGTCGTAGTTCCCCAGGTGGTCGCGGGTGAGCCCGGCCACGGTGGCGACGACGGCCGCGCCGACCTGGTGGGAGGCGAAGACCCAGCCGAACACCACGGCGCCGTCCGCGCCGAAGATCTTGCGGCACAGGGCGACGGTCGGCGGCACGGTGGCCACCCAGTCGAGGCCGTAGAAGACGATGAAGACCAGCATGCTCGGCTCGGCCGTGGCGGCGAAGAGCTGCGGCAGGACCAGCAGCGACAGCCCGCGTAGCCCGTAGTAGACGACGAGCAGGAGCCGCGGGTCCACCCGGTCGCTCAGCCAGCCGGAGAAGACGGTGCCGGCGATGTCGAAGACCCCGATCACGGCGAGCAGAGAGGCGGCGGTGGTCTCCGGCATGCCGTGGTCGTGGGCGGCCGGGATGAAATGGGTGCCGACCAGGCCGTTCGTGCTCGCCCCGCAGATGGCGAAGCCGAGCGCGAGATACCAGAAGCGCCGGGTGCGGGCGGCGTCCCGCAGCACCCGTACGGCCCGCGCGGCGGCCCCCCTGCCCGATGTGCGCACGACCGGCTCGGTCGCGCCCAGCGCGGTCAGGCCCAGCTCCTCCGGAGTGTCCCTGAGCAGGAACCACACGAGCGGGACGACGGCGAGCGCGGCCGCCGCCACCGTGACCGAGGCCCACCGCCAGCCCTGCGATTCGGCCAGGTGCGCGAGCACCGGCAGGAAGACGAGCTGTCCCGTCGCCCCGCCCGCCGTGAGCACTCCGGTGACCAGGCCGCGGTGCCGTACGAACCAGCGGTCGGTCAGCGTGGCGGCGAAGACGAGCGCCATCGAGCCGGTGCCCAGCCCGACCAGGACGCCCCAGAGCGCGACGAGCTGCCAGCTCGCGGTTATGAGAACGGTCAGGCCGCTGCCCACCGCCACCAGCAGCAGGGCGCAGGAGACGACGCGGCGCATGCCGAAGCGGTCCATGAGTGCCGCCGCGAACGGCGCGCACAGCCCGTAGAGCATGAGGTTCACCGAGACGGCGAGCGAGATCGTGCCCCTCGTCCAGCCGAACTCGTCCTCCAGCGGCGTGATCATCACGCCCGGCGAGGCGCGGAACCCCGCCGCTCCGATGATCGCGACGAAGGCGACGGCGGCGACGATCCAGGCACGATGCAGCGACTTCATGGCGAGCATCATCCTGTTGTGTCCGCCATCGGGGACAGTGGCCGAGAGGCCAACATGTGAAAGAATCGGGCCATGCATCCGGCTGTGCACCGCGTCGCCGTACTGGCCCTGGACGATTTCGCCACACTCGACCTGGGCATCCCCGGGCAGGTGTTCTGGGCCGCCCGCGACCCCGGCCCGCTGTACGAGGTCGTCACCTGCACCCCGGGCGGCCGCCCGGTGCGGAGCCAGGCGGGCTACAGCGTGGTCCCCGACCACGACCTCGGCGTGCTCGCGACGGCGGACACGGTGGTGGTGCCGGGCATCCACAGCGGAGCGGCGCTGGAGAACGGCACGTTCGACGGGGAGGTGCGCGAGGCGCTGCGGGGGGTCGCCGGGCGTGCCCGGCTCATCTCGATCTGCACCGGCGCCTTCGTGCTGGCCGCCGCGGGCCTGCTGGACGGGCGTCCGGCGACGACGCACTGGCGCAACGCCGCGGCCTTCCGCGCACTGTTCCCCCGCGTACGGCTCGATCCCGACGTGCTGTTCATCGACGACGGCGACGTGCTGACCTCGGCGGGCGTGGCGGCGGGGATCGACCTGTGCCTGCACGTCATCCGGCGCGACCACGGCAGCGAGGTGGCCAACCGCACCGCCCGCCGGTGCGTCACCCCGCCGTTCCGGGAGGGCGGCCAGGCCCAGTTCATCGAGCGGCCGCTGCCCGACCCCGCCGGGACGACCACGGCACCGACCCGGGCGTGGATGCTCGAACACCTTGAGGAGCCGGTCAACCTGACGGCCCTGGCCGCGCACGCCCGCATGAGCGTGCGGACGTTCACCCGCAGGTTCCGGGAGGAGACCGGCCTCAGCCCGGCCAGGTGGCTCGCCGGGCAGCGGATCGCGCACGCACGGCACCTGCTGGAGACCACCGACCTGCCGGTGGACGCGATCGCCAGGAAGGCCGGGTTCGGCAGCGCGGTCTCACTCCGCCAGCACCTCCACGCCGCCGTGGGGGTGTCCCCCCTGGTCTACCGGCAGACGTTCCGCACGCCCGCCGTGCTCGGCTGATTCACCGGCGATTGCCGGCGGCGGGACCGCGCCGGGCGTAGGGGTTGCCCGACCGGCATCCGGGCTCGCGGAGCGCCGGATTCTGCGCCGGATTCTGCGCGGGCTGCTGCTTGCGGGCCCGCCGCTTGCGCATGAACAGCCAGCCGAGGCCGAGCACGACCATCCCGATCGGCGTACGCGCCAGCCAGCGGGTGACGACGAGCTGCAGGATCCTCTTCATGACACCCGCCTCTACCCGGCACGGGTGTGACCATGTCACCGATGGGTTGGCGGTATCTCGAAGCCGAAGGTCTCACTCAGTGCGCGGACGTCTTCGAGGTCTTTCTCGGCAGGGGGGTACGCCGTCTTGAAGGCGAACATCCATTCCGGCGCGACGCAGGCCACGGTACGGCCGTCGATTGTGCCCTCGCCCGTCAGCGAGCCGTGGGGGTACTCGATCCCGTATACGTTCCTGCCGGTCTCGTCGTACTCGAACACGTGCACGTCGACACGGCGGCCCCGGTCATCGGTCACGACGTAGTTCCAGGCGGTGTCGTTGTCGTCGCGCCTCTTCGTGTATCCGAGGTCCGTCATGTGTTCGATGAACCGCTCTTCGTCCTCGCGGGCGAGCGCCACATCGAGGTCGGGGTGCTCTCTCGTCTGCCTGCCCAGAAGGGCGTCGACGCACCAGCCGCCGTCGATCCAGATCTTCACGCCACGTTCGGCGAGATATCCGTAGATGCCGGAGACCGTCTCGGCGTCCGTCGAAACGCCGAGAGCCGCCCTCCGGCTGGAGGACGGCTCTTGCGGTGCTTCAGTCACGGTGGAGCTATGGGGACTCGAACCCCAGACCCCTTCCATGCCATGGAAGTGCGCTACCAGCTGCGCTATAGCCCCTTACCCACGCCGCGTAGGCGGCGCGTGGCCAGTGTATAGGACTTTCGCGGCGTGGGTGTAACCGAGAAGGTCTCGGCAGGCGCGGGCGTCAGCGAATCGCCAGTGAGAACCAGACGGTCTTGCCTCCCGCCACCCGGCTGGTCCCCCAGTGCTCGGCGAGCTGGCTGACCAGATACAGCCCTCTGCCGTCCTCGTCGAGCGGGCCGGGTTCGCGGACCACCGGCAGCCGGTGGTCGTCGTCGCTGACCTCGCACAACAGATGGTCGGTGCGCAGCAGCCTGAGGGTGATGGGCCGCTGGGTGTGCCGTACGGCGTTGGTGACGAGCTCGCCGGCGAGCAGCTCGGCCACCGGGATCAGCCGCGTGAGACCCCACGAGTCGAGCGTCCGGCGGACCAGGCCGCGCACGCGCCCCGGCGTCGTCGGCTGGGGCTCCAGCAGCCACTGGGCGACGTGCTCGCTGGGGATGCCGCGGAACCGGATGGCGAGCACGGTGACGTCGTCGGTCCTGGCGGCGGACAGCACGTCGTCGCTCAGCGCCTCGATCGAGGTGCCGTTCGCGAGCCTGCGGCGCAGCGACTCCACGCTCAGCCCGATGTCCTGCCCGCGCTCCTCCACGAGCCCGTCGGTGTAGAGGACGAGCATGCTGCCGTCCTCCGCCGCGATCTCCATCGTCTCGAACGGCGTACGGCCCAGCCCGATCGGCGGGCACCGGGGCGGCGACAGGACCTCCGCCTTGCCGTCCGGCCCCAGCAGGATCGGCGGCAGGTGCCCGGCGCTCGCGATCGTGCACCTGCGCAGCACGGGGTCGTACACGCAGTAGACACAGGTGGTGAGCGTCTGCGCGGCCAGCCGCTGGGCCATCTCGTCCAGCGAGTGCAGCACCTGCTCGGCCGGCAGGTCGAGCGAGGCCAGGGTCTGCACGGCCGTGCGGAGCTGGCCCATCACCGCCGCCGCGGCCAGCCCGTGTCCCATCACGTCGCCGACGACCAGCGCCACCCTGCTGCCCGGGAGAGGGATGACGTCGTACCAGTCGCCGCCCACCCGCTCGGCGGCGGGCTTGTAGCGGTAGGCGATCTCCAGCCCGGGCAGCTCGGGCGGGTCGCCCGGGCGCATCCCGCGCTGGAGGATCTCCAGGGTCTCGTCCTGCTGCCGGTCCCGCCGCCCATGGAAGATCGTGAGCGCGGCGGGCACGGCGAACTGCCCGGCGGCCAGCACGTGGGCCTCGCCGAAGGGCGGCCGCCGGGCGTCGCGCGCCAGCAGCGCGCAGCCGACCGGCGCGCCGTACGCGCGGAGGGGCACGGCGAGCAGGTGCCCGTCGAGCAGGGCCGCCTCACGGATGCCGTCGCCGGTCCAGCGCGGCGGCAGCCGTCCGTCGGGATCGACCCGCTGACAGACGGTGCCGTCCACGTAGACCGCGGCGGCGTCGGCCAGGCCGGGCACGACCGCCTCGCAGAGGACCCTCGTCGCCTCCTCCGGCCCCGGGCTTTCGCCGATGGCACGGACGATCCCACTGACATCACTCAGCACGGCGAGCGGTTCCCCGTCTCCCGACACGGGTGTGGCCGCTCAGAATTTGTCGTCGCGCCGGCAGTTGACGAACAGCTGGATTTCCGGCGGCGCCTGGGTGGTCGCCGGAGCATACGAAAGGTGATTCTCCGACAGCACGCTGAAACCGGCGGCTTCGATGACCTCGCGCAACTCGTCGCGCAGATATCCGGTCACCCGCACCGGCGCGCCGAGAAACTGGAAAGGCACGTCGTCGAGGTCGATTTCCACCATGCTCAGCGTGAACAGGCCGCCGGGCGCGAGCACGGCGTGGATTTTGTGAAGCGCCTGCTCGATCTCGGCGCGCGGCAGCATCAGCAGGCTGAAGAAGGCCGTCGCGGCGTCGAACACGCCGAGCGAGTCGTCGAGGTCGAGCACGTCGCGTTCGAGGAAGGTCCCGATCGGCACGTTCTTCCGCGCCAGGTCCAGCATGACCGGGGAGATGTCGATGCCGGTCACCTCGCAGCCCGCGTCGGCGAACTGCTGGGCCGTGGGCGCGCCCGTGCCGCAGCCCACGTCGAGGACCCGCGACCCCGGCTTGAGTTGCTTGATCAGCCATTCACCGGCGGCCACCTGGCCTTCCTTGTGCGGGAACGCCTCGTCGTACCGGCCGCCGATGCGATTGAACGCCTCAGCCTGGATGGCGCGGTACTCCTGACGCGGATTGTCCGGTCCTGATTCGATTGTCATCGTCGCCGCCGTTAATGATCAGCCGTCTTTGCCTCCTTCTAGATAGGGGGCTGAACCCCAACAAGTCAAGGCATTCCCCGGCCAAATGGGCTTTTCGGCCAGCGAATGTGTCAAAGATCGTTGTCAACTAGATGTGCTCGATGACGATGACCGCGGTGGTGCGGGGTTCGAGCGCCTCGAAGACGTGCGGTGCGTCTCCGGGATAGACGACGTAGTCCCCCGGCCAGAGCTCCACCGGTTCCTCCGCCGGCCCCGCCGACGCCCGGCCGGTCCCGATCACCAGATGCTCCGTCGTACCGGGCCGGTGCGGGTCCGACCTGTGGGGCGGGCCCGGCTCGGCCGCGATGCGGTAGAGGTCACGCCGGGCGTGCGGCGGGCAGGAGGCGAGCAGCGTGACCCCGTAACTGGCCTGCTCGGAGTAGGTGGCAGGGCCCTCCCCCGCCCTGATGACCTGGACGACCGTGCGCGGCGGGTCCACCAGGCGGCTGAACGGCACGCCGAGCGCGGCCCCGAGCGCCCACAGGGTCTCCACGCTCGGGTTGCCCGCGCCCGACTCCAGCTGCGAGAGCGTGGACTTGGCGATGCCCGCCCGCTTCGCCAGCTCGGTCAGCGACAGACCGGCGCGTTCACGCTCCCGGCGGATCGACGCCGCGATCAGCGCGATCAGGTCGAAGGACGCCTTCTCAACCACGTGTTCACTCCACGCTTCCAAATGTTCGACTTGACGAACCCCACCATCTCTGTTCACTCTACTGGACATGCATTCGATATGGCGAACACTCGATCGCGGCACCCTCCGCGACATCGCCCTGGTCTGCCTCGCCGACGCCATGGTGGGCGCCGCGTTCGGCGCGATCGCCGTGTCCGGCGGCCTGCCTCCGTGGGTGCCGGTCGTCATGTCCCTGCTGGTGTTCGCCGGAGGCGCCCAGTTCGCCGCGGTCGGCGTGGTGCTCTCGGGCGGCGCCCCGATCGCCGCCGTCGCGGCCGGTCTGGTGCTGAACGCACGCCTGCTGCCGTTCGGCTTCGCGGTCGGCGACGTCCTCGGCGGCAGGTGGTGGACGCGTCTCGCCGGCGCCCACCTCATGACGGACGAGGCGGTGGCCTTCGTGGTGCGCGACGGCGATCCCCGCCGGCGTCACGCCGCGTTCTGGGCTTGCGGGCTCGGTCTGTTCGTCAGCTGGAACGCGGCCGTCGTGCTCGGCGCGCTGGCCGGGCGCGGCATCGGCGACACGACCGCTCTGGGCCTCGACGCGGCCTTCCCCGCGGTCCTGCTGGCCCTCGTCCTGCCCTCGCTCACCGGGCGAGCCGAGCGAGCCGAGCGAGCCGAGCGAGCCGAGCGGAACGTGCGGAACGTGCGGAACGCCGCCCTACTCGGGGCGGCCGTCGCGGTGGCGGCCACGCCGTTCCTGCCCGCCGGCCTGCCGGTGCTGCTCGCCCTGGCCGGTCTCGTGCTCACCGTACGGACCCCCACCGGTTCGGAGGTCTCATGCCCCTGATCGCCATCCTCGCGCTGGCCGCCGGCACCTACGCGTTCCGGCTGGCCGGCCCGGCGCTGCACCACAGGCTCCGGCTGCCGGGACGCCTGCGTCACCTGCTGTCCGTCACCGCGACCGTGCTGCTCGTCGCCCTGGTGGCCACCTCGGCCCTCACCGAGGGGCACGGCTTCGCCGGATGGGCCCGGCTCGCCGGGGTGCTCGCCGCCGGGATCCTCACGCTGCGGAAGGCGCCGTTCCCCCTGGTCGTCGTCCTCGCCGCCGCCACCACGGCGGTCCTCCGCCTCCTCGGCGTGCCCTGAGACACGTTCCCCTGAGACGCGAGAAGGGCGGTCGATCGACCGCCCTTCGAGTGTGGTGGAGCTATGGGGATTCGAACCCCAGACCCCTTCCATGCCATGGAAGTGCGCTACCAGCTGCGCTATAGCCCCTTGCGACGCAGTCAGTGTATAGGAGTCCGCGCGAGGGTGGTAACCGGACGAGCCGACGTCACACAACGGTGGGCATGATACGTCTGGCATGACATGACCATCGAAGTCTTCACCGCGCACCGGAGCCTGCTCGTCGGCGTGGCGTACCGCATCCTCGGGAGCGCCGCGGACGCGGAGGACGTGGTCCAGGAGGCATGGCTGCGCTGGGCCGACGTGGACGCAACGTCGGTGGCCGACCCGAAGGCCTACCTCGTGCGCGTCACCACCAACCTCGCCATCGACCGGCTGCGCCGGGTGCGGGCCAGGCGGGAGGCGTACGTCGGGCCCTGGCTGCCCGAGCCCGTCGTCACCGCGCCGGACGCCGCGGAGCCCGCCGAACGCGCCGACAGCCTCGAACTGGCCCTCCTCGTCGTGCTGGAGACGCTGTCCCCGCTGGAACGGGCCGTGTTCGTCCTGCGGGAGGCGTTCGGCTTCTCCCACGCCGAGATCGCCGGCTTCCTCGGCCGGGGTGAGCCCGCCGTACGGCAACTCGCCCGGCGCGCCCGCGATCACGTGCGCGAACGCAGGCCGCGTTTCGACGTGGACCGGCGCGAGCGGCGCACGATCACCGAGCGCTTCGTCGCGGCCTGCGAGGAAGGGGACGTAGAGGCCCTGACGGCGCTGCTCACCGCGGACGTCCGTCTGGTCGGCGACGGCGGCGGCAAGGCGCGGGCGCCGCTGCGGGAGCTGGCCGGGGCCGTGCCGGTCGCCCGGTTCCTTCTCGCCATCGCGAGCCCGGAGGGCCGCCGGCGCTTCCTGGCCTCCATCGGCGCTCCCCCGGGCGTGGAGATGGACCTGGAGATCGCCGAAGTCAACGGCGGGCCCGCGATCGTCGCCCGGCTGGACGGCCGGCCCGTCACGGTCGTCTCGCTGGTGATCACCGGCAGACTGGTCGACACCGTTTATCTCATCGCCAACCCCGAGAAGATGTCACGGCTCGGGGTCTCGGACGCGTCCGGGAGTGCATGAGAGAAGACATCACGATCGTGGGCGGCGGGCTCGCCGGGCTGACCGCCGCCATCGCCTGCGCCGAGGGCGGCGCGTCCGTCGTCCTGCACGAGGCGCACAACGCTCTCGGCGGACGCGCCCGGTCCACCGCCGCGCCGTACGTCGCGAACGAGGGCGTCCACGCCCTCTACGCGGACGGTCTGCCGTGGCGGTGGCTGGACGAACGGAGGCTGGTCCGGCCGTACGCGCTGCCCCGGCCGGGACACCTGCTCCGGGCACGGTTCCGCCGCGACGGGAGGCTCACCGGACGGCCCCCGGCCACACTGCTGCGGATGGCCGCCCGGCGCGGCCTTCGGGCGCCGGTGGAGGAGGACTTCGGGTCCTGGGCCACGCGCCACTTCGGCGAGGAGGCCGCCCGGGTGGCCGCCGGGGCGACAGGAGTGGTCACCTATGAGGCCGATCCCGGCAGACTGTCGGCCGCGTTCGTCTGGGAGCGCCTCCTGCGCGTCGCGGCCCCGCGGTATCCGGCCGTGCGGTATCTGGTCGGCGGCTGGGGACGGATGATCGACCGGATGGCGGCGTACGCCCGCGATCTGGGCGTGCGCGTCGAGACCGGGTCGAGGGTGGACCGGCTGCCGGACGGACAGGTGATCGTCGCCACCTCGCTCGACGCCGCCCGCGGCCTGCTGGGCGACGACTCGCTGCGCTGGGAGAGCGGCCGGGGAGTCCTCCTCGACCTCGGGTTGCGCGCGCACCCCCGGGACCTGTTCCTCGTGAGCGATCTGGACGAGGGCGGGTTCCTGGAGCGTTACTCGCTGCCTGACCGGTCGCTCGCCCCCCGCGGGGAGAGCCTGGTGCAACTCGAGCTGCCGATGCGCCCCGGTGAGGCGAAGGGGACGGCGCTCGCACGGCTGGAACGGATCGCCGACCTCGCCCTGCCGGGCTGGCGCGACCGGGTCACCTGGCGCCGCGAGTCGGTCGCCGCCGGCCGCACCGGCGCCCTCGACCTGCCCGGCGCCTCGTGGCACGACCGCCCGGCGGTCGAGCGCGGCGACGGCGTCTGGCTGGCCGGTGACCAGGTGGCCGCACCGGGCCTGCTGGCCGAGGTCTCGGTCAACAGCGCGCTCGCGGCGGCCCGGGCCGCCCTCGCCTCCCGATCGCTGTCCCGGCCGGCGGCCTGACGCGCGGAAACGGGCCCTTCCCCCGCGGGGGAAGGGCCCGTGTGATCAGCGGGACCGGATCAGCCGAGGGCCCGGATCAGCCGAGAACGGAGAGCAGCCGGTCGTACTCGGCCTGCGTGACGCCCAGCACCGTGCCGTGACGCGGACGGCTCGGCAGCTGGTAGTCGGCCGGGACGGTCCATTCGCCCTTCTCGAGGTCGGTCGACTCGAACGGCACGTAGCCGCGGCCGCCGTACTCGTCGATGAACAGGTACCACCTGTCCTCGCTGTTGGACTTGAAGATCGTCGGCCCCTCGCCGCGCGACAGCGCGCCGGAGCCGATGCACTCCTTCAGGAAGTCCCAGTTCGTGCTGGTCAGCGAGGTGGACTTCTCCTCGATGATGTACTTGCTGCACGGGCTGGAGGAGCTGTTGTTCCGCTCGTCCTTGGTGAAGCGGTAGTAGGTCCCGTTGTGCTCGATCACCGTCGAGTCGATGACCGAGTAGCCCGGGTCCTTCCAGATCTTCGGCTCGGAGAAGGTGTAGAAGTCGCGGGTCGTCGCGTACACCATCTTGTTGTAGGTGTCCCCCGTGTGCTGCGGGTTGCCGTACAGCTTGGACGCCCAGAACACGACGTACGCCCCGAGGGTCTTGTCGTAGTACGCCTCCGGCGCCCAGGTGTTGCCGGCCTCGGGCGGGGAGACCTGGACGAGCCGCTGGTTCGTCCAGTGCACCAGGTCGGTCGACTCGGCCACCATGATCGAGCGGCTGCCGCGGCGTTGCGCGCGGTCCCAGTCGCCGTTGCCGTAGATCTTGAGGTCGGTGGCGATCAGGTAGAACCGGTCGCCCTCGGGCGAGCGGATGACGAACGGGTCGCGCAGGCCCTTCTCACCGACGTCGGAGGTGACGACCGGCCGGCCGCCGTTGAGCTCCTGCCAGTGAAGCGGGTCGTCGCCCTTGCTCAGCGCGTTGTAGATCTGTTCGCCGTCCGAGTAGCCCTCACCGGTGAAGTAGGCGAACAGGTAGCCCTTGTACGGCTCCTTGGCTGGCAGCGCGGGCACCTCGGGCTTGAAGATCCGCACGGCCTGGTGCCTGCCGCGCGAGATCGTCGCCTTGAGGTTCACCTTCACGGCCTTGGCGCCCGGCGCGGGACGGTTCACCTCGCCGGTCTCGCCGAGCGTGTCCGGCTCGGTGGACCGCCAGGTGATGGTGGTGCCGTTCTCGCCCTCGGTCGGCAGCGTCAGGTTGCCGCGGACGTCGTCGATGTTGTGCACGACGAGCTTGCCGGCGTCGGTCTCGACGGCCCGCTTGTCGGTGTAGATCGCCTCGACGGTGACGTCGAACGTCTTCGTCTCCGTCGCCGTGCCCTTGGTGAGCGTGGCGGTGAGCGTGACGTGGGCGTCCTGCGCGCCCGCCGGCGGCCGGGTGACGGCGCCGGTCGCGCTGACGACCGCCGGATCGCCGGAGGCCCAGGTGATCGTGGACCCGGACGCGCCCTTCGCCGGCAGCGTCAGGTCGGACCGGACCGCGCCGGTGTCGCCGAGGTCGAGCGCCGCGGCGTCCTGCTTGACGATCTCGGCGTTGACCGGTGCCGCGAGCTGGGCGATCTCGGACGCGCCGAGGGCCCGGCCGTAGACGCGGAAGTCCTTGACCCTGCCCTTGAGGTACTTGTCGCCCGAGTAGAGCGAGCGGCCGATGTAGTCGGCCGTGGTCGTGCCGCCGCCGATCGAACCGGGGGTGAGCGTGACGGCGGTGTTGCGGGCCACCTCGTCGCCGTTCTGGTACAGCACGCCGACGCCGCCGCCGAGCGTGTACGCGATGTGCTGCCAGCCGCCGCGCGGCAGGTTGACGCCGGCGTTGGCGTTCTGCTCGGTCGACCAGTTGCCCGACGCGATCGACGTACGGAAGGTGTCGCCGGTGGTGAACAGGTAGCCGTTGCCGCTGGACCCGCTCGAGTTGCCGAAGCCGTAGACGAAGTACGGCGTGGCCTGCGTGGGGTCGATCCAGACGTCGAGCGCGACCGTGATCGAGGTCATGCCGCGCATGAGGTTGTCGGGCATCTTGACGTACCCGTTCGTGCCGCCGAGCCGGAGGCCGTCGCCCCAGCTCGCGTCACCGTTCAGCGTGCCGTTCCTGCCGTTGCCGGAGGAGTCGGCCGCCACCGTGCCGGAGGTCTCGTCGAGCTTGTACCAGAGCGCGAGGCCCTCGTCGGCCGCCGAGGCGGCGGACGGGACGAGCGCCCCGGCTCCGAGCGTGAGGGCGGCCAGGCCGCCCATCACGAACCTGCTGAGCATCAAAATCCTTGCGCGAGCCGATAGTAGGCCTGGTTCCACCGCAGTTCCTTGACGAACTGGCGGGAGGTGGTCGCCTCGTCGATGACGAGCAACTCGACGCCGAGCATGTCGGCGAAGTCGGTCAGCTCCTCGGACCCGATCGCCGAGGAGAGCACGGTGTGGTGCGGGGCGCCGGCCGTGATCCACGACTCGGCGGAGGTGCGCAGGTCGGGCCGGGGGCGCCACACGGCCCGGGCGACCGGCAGGGCGGGCAGCGGCTCGGGCGGCGCGACCACGTCGATCGCGTTGGCCACCAGGCGGAACCGCTCGCCCATGTCGGACAGACCGACCACCACGGCGGGGCCGGGGGCGGCGTCGAACACCAGCCGCACCGGGTCCTCCCGCCCGCCGATGCTCAGCGGGTGGATCTCGCACGCGGGGGTGTCGGCCGCGATCGTCGGGCAGACCTCCAGCATGTGCGCGCCGAGGATGAGCTCCTCGCCCGGCGTGAGGTGGTAGGTGTAGTCCTCCATGAAGGAGGTGCCGCCGGGCAGGCCCGCCGACATGACCTTGAGCGTGCGCAGCAGCACCGAGGTCTTCCAGTCGCCCTCGCCGCCGAAGCCGTAGCCGTCGGCCATCAGCCGCTGCACGGCCAGGCCGGGGAGCTGGCGCAGCCCGCCCAGGTCCTCGAAGTTCGTGGTGAACGCCTTGAAGCCCCCGCCCTCCAGGAAGTGCCGCAGGCCCAGCTCGATGCGGGCCGCGTAACGCAGCGACTCGTGCCGCTCTCCGCCCGCGCGCAGCTCGGGCGCCATCCGGTAGAGGTCCTCGTACTCCTTCACGAGGGCGGACACGTCCGCGTCGGCGGCGGCGTCCACGGCCTCGACCAGCTCGTTGACCCCGTAGGTGTTCACCGACACCCCGAACCGCAGCTGCGCCTCGACCTTGTCGCCCTCGGTCACGGCGACGTCCCGCATGTTGTCGCCGAACCTGGCCAGGCGCAGCGAGCCGACCTCCGCCCGGCCCGCCGCCGCCCGCGCCCAGGTGGCGATGCGCCCCGCCACCGACGGGTCGCTCACGTGCCCGGCGACGGTCTTGCGCGGCACGCCGAGGCGCGTCTGGATGTAGCCGAACTCGCGGTCGCCGTGGGCGGCCTGGTTGAGGTTCATGAAGTCCATGTCGATGGAGCTCCACGGCAGCTCCACGTTGGCCTGCGTGTGCAGGTGCACCAGCGGCTTGCGCAGCGCGTCAAGCCCGGCGATCCACATCTTGGCCGGGGAGAACGTGTGCATCCACGCGATCAGGCCGATGCAGTCGTCGTCACCGTTGGCCTCCAGGCACACGCGGCGGATGGCCGCCGCGTCGGTGAGCACGGGCCGCCACTCGAGCTCGAACGGCAGCGCCTCGCCCAGCTGCTCGGCGATGCGCTGGGACTGCTCGGCCACCTGCCGCAGCGTCTCCTCGCCGTACAGGCCCTGGCTGCCGGTCAGAAACCATAGCCTCACAGGTGACTCCTCTGTCCATAGACGTTCTGGTAGCGGTCGTACAAGCTGTCGACGTCGGCCTGCGCGATGGGCAGCGGCCGGCCGAGCTGGCGGGAGATGTGCACGGTGCGGGCCACGTCCTCGCACATCACGGCGGCCTTCACCGCCGCCTTCGGCGAGTCCCCGATCGTGAACACGCCGTGGTTCTGCATGAGCACGGCCGGGGAGCGGTGCCCGGTCAGGGTCGCCACGATCCCCTTGCCGATGTCGTCGCCCCCGATGAGCGCGAACGGCCCGACGGGGATCTCGCCGCCGAACTCGTCGGCCATCGCGGTGAGCACGCACGGGATCGCCTCACCGCGGGCCGCCCACGCCGAGGCGTACGTGGAATGGGTGTGCACCACGCCGTTCACCTCCGGCATGTGCCGGTAGACGTAGGCGTGCGCGGCCGTGTCGCTGGAGGGGGCCAGGTCGCCCTCGACGAGGTTGCCGTCGAGGTCGCAGACCACGATCGACTCGGGGGTCAGGTCGTCGTACGACACGCCGCTGGGCTTGATGACGAACAGGTCCTCGCCGGGCACCCGGCCAGAGACGTTGCCCGCCGTCCACGCCACCAGGCCGTACCGGACCAGCTCGGCGTGGAGTCTGCAAACGGTTTCGCGCAGCCGTTGAATCGAGCGCGGGTCATCGATCATGCACTGGCCTCGTTCCTGATCGCGCGGAGCCGGTGGAGCATGCCACCGTCCGCGAAGTGGTCGTGCAGCCTGCGATATTCGGCGTACAGCCGGTCGTAGGCGTCGGCCCGCCCGGCGTCGGGCACGTAGGCGGCGGCGTCGCGCTTGCCCATCGCCGCCGCGGCGGCCGTGATGTCGGGGTAGGCGCCCGCCGCGACGGCGGCGTGGATCGCCGAGCCGAGGGCCGGCCCCTGGTCGGAGCCGATCACCGACAGCGGGCGGCGCAGCACGTCGGCGTACGTCTGCATGAGGAAGTGGTTCTTGAGCAGGCCGCCGGCGACCACGAACTCCTCGACCGGCACCCCCGACGCCTCGAACGTCTCCACGATCGTCCGGGCGCCGAACGCGGTGGCCTCGATGAGCGCGCGGTAGACGTCCTCCGGGCGGGTGGCGAGCGTCTGCCCGACGATGACGCCGGACAGGGTGTGGTCGACCAGGACCGAGCGATTGCCGCCGTGCCAGTCGAGCGCGACCAGCCCATGCTGGCCGACCTTCTGCTCGGCGGCGAGGGAGGTCAGGTACTCGTGCAGGCCGACTCCCGCCTCCGCCGCCCTCTCGGCGTACGACGCGGGCACGCAGTTGTCCACGTACCAGGCGAAGATGTCGCCGACGGCGGACTGGCCCGCCTCGTAGCCCCACAGCCCGGGGACGATGCCGTCGCGCACGACGCCGCACATGCCGGGGACCTCGGCGAGCTGGTCGGAGCACATGACGTGGCAGGTCGAGGTGCCCATGATGGCGACCATCTGGCCCGGCCGCACGGCGTCGGCCGCCGCGGCGGTGACGTGTGCGTCGACGTTGCCGACCGCGACCGCGATGCCCTCGGGCAGCCCCGTCCACTCGGCGGCCCGCGCGGTCAGCTGACCGGCGAGGCCGCCGAGCGGAGCGAGACCCTGGCCGAGCTTGCGGGTGAAACCGGAGAAGGCGGGATTGAGCGCGGCCAGGAAGTCCTCGGACGGATAGCCGCCGTCCTGGTGGATGGCCTTGTACCCGGCGGTGCAGACGTTGCGGGTCTCCACCCCGGTGAGCTGCCAGATGATCCAGTCGGCCGCCTCGATCCAGCGGTCGGCCCGGTCGTACAGCTCCGGGTCCTCCTCCAGCAGCTGCAGGCCCTTGGCGAAGGCCCACTCGGAGGAGATCTTGCCGCCGTACCGCGGCAGCCACGGCTCGCCGCGCTCGGCGGCCAGCGCGTTGATGCGGTCGGCGTGGGGCTGCGCCGCGTGGTGCTTCCAGAGCTTCGGCCAGGCGTGCGGCCGTTCGGGGAGCTCCTCGCACAACGGGTGGCCGTCGGCGGTGGCGGGCAGGATCGTGCAGGCCGTGAAGTCCGTGCCGATGCCGATCACCTGCTCGGCCGGGACCTGGGCGGCGGCCAGCGCCTTCGGCACGGCGTGCCGAAGCACGTCGATCCAGTCGGCCGGCGACTGCAGGGCCCAGTCGGGGCCGAGACGGACGCCGGAGCCCGGCAGCGCGTCCTCGATCACGCGGTGGGCGTACTCGTGGACGGCGCCGCCCACCTCCTCGCCGTCGCTCACCCGCACCACGACCGCACGCCCGGACAGCGTGCCGTAGTCGACGCCGATGACATAGCGGTTGTTGTTAGCGTTCACATTGAACTCCAGGGACTGTGGGGCATCCGGATCATGTCCAGGGGCCTCGGCCTCACCACCAAGCCGGCTCTCAGGAGCAGGCGCTCGTCGCGGTGGGTCCCGCGCTGATCTCACCAGCACCTCGATGCGATGACGACCTGCGTGCTGCGGAGCGGTGCTCCAGGCGTCGATCCTGCCCTCGATAGGTTTCCTGTCGGCGACTATTCGATCAGCGTGAGGCACCTGCCCTGCGCTTGGTCCACACGTCGAACGCCACGGCGGCGAGCAGGACGGCGCCCTTGACGAGCATGACCCGCTCACTGGGCGAGCCGATCAGGGACATGCCGTTGTTGATGACCGCCATGATCAGACCACCGGTGATGGCGCCCACGACCTTGCCCACGCCGCCCTGCACGGCAGCGCCGCCGATGAAGGCCGCCGCGATCGCGTCCAGCTCGAAGCTGTTGCCCGCCGTGGGACCCGCCTGATTGAGCCGGCCGGCGAAGATGACGCCGGCGATGGCCGAGAGCACGCCCATGTTGACGAAGATCCAGAAGACGACGGACTTGACCTTCACACCGGACATCACGGCCGCCTGCAGGTTGCCGCCGATCGCGTAGATCTGCCGGCCGAACACCGTGCGATTGGCCATCAGCGAATATCCCAGCACGAGCACGGCCAGCAGCACCAGCACCCATGGCAGGTTCTTGAAACGGGCGAGCTGCACCACGACGAAGAGGATCAGCGCGGCTCCGGCGGCCATCTTCAGCGCGAACAGCGCAACGGGCTCGACCGACTGGCCGTAGCCCTTCCGGGCATTGCGCGTACGCCACTGCGCCACGACCATGCCGGCGATCGCGATCAGGCCGATCAACAGGCTGAACAGGTCCGCGCCGCCGAGCGGACCGAGGCCGACGTTGCCGAGGTAGCCGTCGGTGAAGCCGTTCGCCAGCGTGCGGACCTGGTCGGGGAACGGGCCGATGCCCTGGTTGCCCAGCACGGTCAGGGTCAGCGCCCGGAACAGCAGCATGCCGGCCAGAGTCACGATGAACGCGGGGATGCCGAAGTACGCGATCCAGTATCCCTGCCAGGCCCCGATCACCCCACCGGCGATGATCGTGACCAGCAGGGCCAGCGGCCAGGGCATGCCCATGTTCACCATGAGCACGGCGGCCAGCGCTCCGGTGACCGCGACCACCGAGCCGACCGACAGGTCGATGTGCCCGGCGATGATGACCAGGATCATCCCGATCGCGAGGATCAGGACGTAGGAGTTCTGGACGATGATGTTGGAGATGTTCTGCGGCTGGAGCAACGCGCCGTCGGTCAGCACCGAAAACAGCACAATGATCAGCGCGAAGGCGATGTAGATACCGCTCGAGCGCAGGTTGATCGACAGTCCGCCGAGCGACACCCGTCCCGGCTGCCGTGGCGATCCCCCGTCGCCCATGGCGCCGACCTGTACGTCGGCGGGCGTGATGCTGCTCATTCGAGCTACTCCTGTCCCTTGGTCATGAGATACATGAGGCGTTCCTGCGTGGCTTCCCCGCGCGGCACTTCCCCGGTGACGCGCCCCTCGGAGAGGGTGTAGATGCGGTCGCACAAGCCAAGCAGCTCAGGCAGCTCAGAAGAGATCATCAGTACGGCCTTGCCCTGGTCGGCCAGGCGGTTGATGATCGTGTAGATCTCGTACTTCGCACCGACGTCGATGCCCCTCGTGGGCTCGTCGAGGATGAGCACGTCCGGCTCGGTCAGGATCCACTTGGAGAGCACGACCTTCTGCTGGTTGCCGCCGCTCAGCTTGCCGACGACGCTGTTCACGCCGGGCGCCTTGATGTTCATGCTTTTGCGGAACTGCTCGGCGACGCGGAATTCCTCGTTCTCGTTGACCCACCCGCGCCGGGACAGGCCCCTGAGCCCGGCGGCGCTGACGTTCCGCTTGATGTCCTCGATGAGGTTGAGGCCGTACCTCTTGCGGTCCTCGGTGGCGTAGGCGATGCCGTGCTTGATCGCGTCCTGGACGGTGCGGATCTCGATCGGCTTGCCGTCCTTGAAGATCCGGCCGGAGATGTGCGTCCCGTACGTCCGCCCGAACACGCTCATCGCCAGTTCGGTGCGTCCGGCGCCCATCAGCCCCGCGAGCCCCACGATCTCCCCGCGGCGCAGCCTGAGAGAGGCCCCGTCGACCACCTTCCTGCCGGGCTGGCTGGGGCTGTAGACCGTCCAGTCCTCGATCCGGAACGCCTCCTCGCCGATCGCCGGCTCCCGTTCCGGGAAGCGGTTGTCGAGAGCGCGGCCGACCATGCCGGAGATGATGCGGTCCTCGGTCACGTCGTCGCCGGCCATGTCGAGCGTCTCGATCGTGCGGCCGTCACGGATGATCGTGACGGCGTCGGCGATGGCGATCACCTCGTTGAGCTTGTGCGAGATGATCACGCAGGTGATGCCCTCGTCCCTGAGCCCGCGCAGCAGGTCGAGCAGGTGCGCCGAATCGTCGTCGTTCAGCGCCGCGGTCGGCTCGTCGAGGATGAGGAGCTTGACCTCCTTCGACAGCGCCTTGGCGATCTCCACGAGCTGCTGCTTGCCCACGCCGATGTCGGAGATGAGCGTCGTCGGATTCTCGCGCAGGCCGACCCGCTTCGTCAGCTCGCCGGCCTCGTAGTTGGTGCGGTTCCAGTCGATCACGCCGCGTTTGGCGCGCTCGTTGCCCAGGAAGATGTTCTCGGCGATCGACAGCTGCGGGCTGAGCGCCAGCTCCTGGTGGATGATGACGATGCCCGCGTGCTCGCTGTCGCGGATGCCGCCGAACTCGCAGCGCCTGCCCTCGAAGGTGATCTCACCTTCGTACTCGCCGTGCGGGTAGACCCCGGACAGCACCTTCATCAGCGTCGACTTGCCCGCGCCGTTCTCGCCGCAGATCGCGTGGATCTCGCCCCGCCGCACGGACAGGTTGACGTCCTGCAGCGCCTTCACTCCCGGGAACGTCTTGGTGATCCCGCTCATCCGCAAGATGTGCTCGGTCATATGCCCCTCGCTCAGGGAGGGCCCGGGGAGACGCCTCCCCGGGCCCGGATCCCCTACTTGAGCTGGTCCTCGGTGTAGTAGTTGCTGCCGACGAGGACGTCCTTGTAGTTGCCCTTGTCGACGATCACCGGGTCCAGCAGGTACGACGGAACGACCTTGACGCCGTTGTTGTAGTCCTTCTCGTTGTTCACCTCGGGCTTCTCGCCCTTCAGCACCGCGTCGGCCATCTTCACGGTCTGCTCAGCGAGGTTGCGGGTGTCCTTGAAGATGGTGGAGTACTGCTCGTCGGCGATGATCGACTTGACCGACTGAAGCTCGGCGTCCTGGCCGGTGACGATCGGGTACGGCTTGCCGTAGCCGGAGCTCTTCAGCGCCGACAGGATGCCGATGGACAGCCCGTCGTACGGGGAGAGCACGCCGTCGATCTTGGTGTCGCCGGTGTAGGTCTTGGTGACGATGTCCTCCATGCGCTTCTGCGCGGTGGCGGGGTCCCACCGGAGGATGGCGGCCTGCTTGAAGTCCGTCTGGCCGCTCTTGATCACCAGCGTGCCGTCGTCGATCTTCGGCTGCAGCACCGACATGGCGCCGTTCCAGAAGAAGGTCGCGTTGTTGTCGTCCGGCGAGCCGCCGAACAGCTCGACGTTGAACGGCCCCTTCTTGCCGTCCTCGACGCCGAGGCCCTTCAGCAGCGACGTCGCCTGCTGCACGCCGACCTTGAAGTTGTCGAAGGTGGCGTAGTAGTCGACGTTCGGGCTGTTGCGGATGAGCCGGTCGTAGGCGATCACCGGGATCTTGTTGTCCGCGGCCTGCTGCAGCTGCGAGGTGATCGCGGTGCCGTCGATCGAGGCGATGATCAGGAGCTTGGCGCCCTTGGTGATCTGGTTCTCGATCTGGTTCGCCTGGGTCGGGATGTCGTTCTCCGCGTACTGGAGGTCGACCTGGTAGCCCAGCTTCTCGAGCTGCTGCTTGACGTTGTCGCCGTCGTGAATCCAGCGCTCGGACGACTTCGTCGGCATGGTGACGCCGATCAGGGCGCCGGCGTTGCCGGCGGCCGTGGACGCCGAGGCCTCGGCGTCCACCGTCTTCTGGCTGGAGCCGCAGGCCGTCATGGTCAGGGCGACCGCGATGGCGGACACCACGCCCCCGATACGTGCCAATCTCATGTGCTTCTCCTTGTTAGTGAGGGCGCGGCAGAGCTGGGTGCGGCTGCTGCCATTGGAGGGAGTGGGTTCACAGAACCTACCAAATCGGCCCAAAGTGCACTGATGTGACCTGCATCTTTGCCAAATCTATAGATGCATCGTCGGTGTGTCGCGGTGCTCAACGGCGTGAGCCACCCAAGAACAGCCGTTGCAGCAGGATGAAGGCGAACAGCAGCACCCCGATGAAGATCTTGGTCCACCACGAGCTCAGCGTGCCCTCGAAACTGATGATCGTCTGGATCAGGCCGAGCACGAGCACGCCGAGCACGGTGCCGAGCAGATAGCCGCTGCCGCCGGTGAGGAGCGTGCCGCCGATGACGACCGCCGCGATCGCGTCCAGTTCCATGCCGACGGCGCCGAGCCCGTAGCCCGACAGGGAGTAGAAGGCGAACAGCAGGCCGCCGAGGGCGGAGCAGAAGCCGCTGATCGTGTAGACGGAGATCTTCGTGCGGGCCACCGAAAGGCCCATCAGGAGCGCCGACTGCTCGCTGCCGCCGGTCGCGTAGACGTTGCGGCCGAGCCGGGTGTAGTGCAGCACGAACGCCGCGATCAGCACGACCACGACGGCGATCAGCGCGCTCGGGGAGACCGACAGGTCGCCGCCGAGGCCGATCCGCGTCTGGGCGATCGCGGTGAACGTCTCGTTCTCGATCGGGATCGAGTCGGTGCTGATCGTGTAGCACAGGCCGCGCGCGAGGAACATCCCGGCCAGCGTGACGATGAACGGCTGGATCTCGAAGTAGTGAATGATCGCGCCCATGCCCAGGCCCAGCACCGCGCCGATCACCAGCACCAGGACGATGACCCCCAACGCCGGCCAGCCGTCCTTCAGCAGACTCGCCGCGATCATGGTGGAGAGCGCGACGACGGACCCGACCGACAGGTCGATGCCGCCGGTGAGAATGACGAACGTCATCCCGACCGCGACCACCAGCAGGAAGGCGTTGTCGATGAAGACGTTGAGGATGATCTGCCCGGTGGCGAAGTTCTCGTAGCGGATGCCTCCCGCCACGAACATCGCCACGAACAGGCCCGCGGTCACCAGGACCGGGATGTACTTCTGCGGGACCGTGCGATGCAGGCCCGGCAGGCCGGTGATGCTCGTCACGCCGAGACCCTCACCTTCTCTTCGGTCGCCGGGCGCGCCTCGACCGGGCGCATGCGGCGTTGGAAGACCTTCGCGCGGAAGGCCGGGGACTGGATCAGGCAGACCACGGTCACCACGAGCGCCTTGAACAGCAACGTGGTCTCCGGCGGAACGCCGATCGAGTAGATCGTGGTGGTCAGCGTCTGGATGATGAGGGCGCCCAGCACGGTGCCGCTCAGGGAGAACCGGCCGCCGGCCAGCGAGGTGCCTCCGATGACGACGGCGAGGATGGCGTCCAGCTCGATCCACAGGCCGGCGTTGTTGCCGTCGGCGCTGGAGACGTTCGAGCTGATCATCAGGCCCGCGATGCCGGCGCACAGCCCGCAGAAGGCGTAGACCGTGATCAGCACGCCGCGGGCGCTGATGCCGGCCAGCCGGCTCGCCTCGGCGTTGCCGCCGACGGACTCGATCAGCAGGCCCAGCGCCAGCCGCCGGGTGAGGAACGCGGTGAGGGCGAGGACCACCGCCACGATGATGATGCCGAACGGCAGCGTCAGCCAGTAACCACCGCCGATCAGCTTGTACGGCGAGCTGTTCACCGTAGTGATCTGGCCGTCGGTGATGAGCTGCGCCAGACCGCGCCCGGCGACCATCAGGATCAGCGTCGCGATGATCGGCTGGATCCCGATGCCCGCGACGAGGAAGCCGTTCCACGCGCCGAGGACCACCGACAGCACGAGCGCGAGGCCCACGGCCCCGAGCACGCCGGACACCGACTTCTGGTCCGACAGGTCGCTGATGCGCAGGCAGGCCAGGGCGCCGGCGATCGCCACGACGGAACCGACCGACAGGTCGATGCCGCTGGTGGCGATGACGAGCGTCATGCCGAGCGACACCAGGATCAGAGGAGCGCCGAACCGGACGATGTCGATCAGGCTGCCGTAGAGGTGCCCCTCCTTCATCTGGACCTTGAAGAAGTTGTCGGTGAAGAACAGGTTCAGCGCCAGCAGCGCGACCAGGATCACCAGGGGCCAGAACAGGCGATGTTTGAGGAACCCTCTCATGACCGAGCTCCGCTCGCGATCGTCTCCGTCAGGCTGTCGGTGGTCAGGCGTTCGTCGTTGTCGATCTGGGCGACCAGCTTGCGGTCGCGCAGCACGCCGACCTTGTGGCTGAGCCGCAGCACCTCCTCCAGTTCGGCGGAGATGAACAGCACGGCCATCCCGCCGTCGGAGAGCTCGGCGACCAGGCGCTGGATCTCGGCCTTGGCGCCGACGTCGATGCCGCGGGTCGGCTCGTCGAGGATGAGCAGGCGGGGCTCCAGGATGAGCCAGCGGGCCAGCAGCACCTTCTGCTGGTTGCCGCCGCTGAGATTCCTGATGAGCTGGTCGGGGTTGGCCGGGCGGATGTTCAGCGCGGCGATGTACTTGTCGACCAACTCGTCCTGCTTGCGCCGCGGGATCGGCCGGGTCCAGCCGCGCGCGGCCTGCAGGGCGAGGATGAGGTTCTCGCGGACGGTGAGGTCGGGGACGAGCCCCTCGGCCCGCCGGTTCTCCGAGCAGAAGGCCAGCTTCCGGGAGACCGCAGCTCGGGGCGTGCGCAAGCTGACCTGCTCACCGCCGATCTGCAACGTGCCCGTGCCCGCGTGGTCGGCCCCGAACAGCAGCCGGGCGACCTCCGTACGGCCCGAGCCGAGCAGCCCGGCCAGGCCGACGACCTCGCCCTCGTGGATGGTGAGCGTGAACGGCTCGATCGCCCCGGAGCGGCCCAGCTCGACGGCCTCCACCAACGGCGCGGCCTCGCGGGCCGGCGGGCGGCCCTCCAGCTTCTCCAGGTCGGCCAGCTCACGGCCGATCATCTTGCCGACCAGCTCGACCTGGCTCAGCTCGCTCGTGAGGTACTCCCCTACGAGCTTGCCGTTGCGCAGGATCGTCATCCGGTCGGAGATCTCGTAGACCTGGTCGAGGAAGTGCGAGACGAACAGGATCGCGATGCCCTCCTCCTTGAGGCGGCGCATCACCCGGAAGAGCTGGGCGACCTCCCCGGCGTCCAGGCTGGAGGTCGGCTCGTCGAGGATGAGCACCTTCGCGTCGATGTCCACCGCGCGTGCGATCGCCACCATCTGCTGGATCGCCAGCGAGTACGACGACAGAGGGGCCGACACGTCGAGGTCGAGTTCGAGGCGGGCGAGGATCTCCGCCGCCCGGCGGCGCATCTTCTGCCACTGGATCCGGCCGAAACGGCGCGGCTCGCGGCCGATGAAGATGTTCTCCGCCACCGACAGGTTGGTGCAGAGGTTGACCTCCTGGTAGACGGTGCTGATGCCCGCCTGCTGGGCGGCGAGCGGGCTGTGGAAGACGACGCGCCTGCCCTCCAACTCGATCTCGCCGGCGTCGATGTCGTACACGCCGGTCAGCACCTTGATCAGGGTCGACTTACCGGCGCCGTTCTCCCCCATCAGGGCGTGGACCTCGCCCGGCAGCAGCCGGAAGTCGACGCCGTCCAGTGCCTTCACGCCGGGGAACTGCTTGCCGATCCCGCTCATCCGCAGGATCGGCGCGGGTGCGGCCATGCGGCGCCCCTCTCTCCTCTGTATTTCCCGCTCACCATCGGGGCGCTCACATCCGCCTGGGTCGTGCCGGAGGCGCGCGATGAAACGCCTCCTCGTCGCGCTTGGTCGCTTCGCACCCGCGCACCCCTCAGTCCAGATCGACGGCGCGCCCCTCCGGATCGTTCGTTCTCGTGACTCGTCCTCGTGGGAAGGGCCGCCCCCGCGTGGGGACGGCCCGGAACCCGATCAGTACTTGCGGTTGGGCAGGGCCTCCTTGGCCTGCTCCTGGGTGAAGGTGGTCTCCTCGGTCACCACCCGCTGGGGCACCTGCTCACCCTTGACGACCTTCTTGGCGAGGTCCATGAGCTGGGTGCCGAGCAGCGGGGAGCACTCGACGATGTAGTTGATCTTGCCGTCGGCGAGGGCCTGCATGCCGTCGTGGACCGCGTCGACCGTGATGATCTTGATGTCCTTGCCAGGCACCTTGCCCGCACCCTCGATCGCCTCGATGGCGCCGAGGCCCATGTCGTCGTTGTGCGCGTAGAGCACGTCGATGTCGGGGTTGGACTTGAGGAAGGCCTCCATGACCTCCTTGCCCTTGGCGCGGGTGAAGTCGCCGCTCTGCGAAGCGATGACCTTGAACTTCGGATCGGCGGAGATGATCTCCTGGAAACCGGACTTGCGGTCGTTGGCGGGCGCGGAGCCGGTGGTGCCCTCCAGCTGGACGATGTTCACGTCGTCCTTGCTGTCCTTGTACTGGTCCACCAGCCACTGGCCGGCCTTCTTCCCCTCCTCGACGAAGTCCGAGCCGAGGAAGGTCTTGTACAGGCTGGTGTCCTTGGAGTCCACGGCCCGGTCGGTGAGGATGACCGGGATCTTCGCGTTCTGCGCCTCCTTGAGGACGGTGTCCCAGCCCGACTCCACCACCGGCGAGAAGGCGATCACGTCGACCTTCTGCTGGATGTAGGAGCGGATGGCCTTGATCTGGTTCTCCTGCTTCTGCTGAGCGTCGGAGAACTTCAGCTCGACGCCGGCGGTCTTGGCCGACTCCTGGATGTCCTTGGTGTTGGCGGTACGCCAGCCACTCTCCGCGCCGACCTGGGCGAAGCCCATGACGAGCTTGTCGTCGCCTCCGGACGAGCCGCCCGCCGACGTCGAGCCGTCGTCGCCGCTGCTGCAACCGGCCATCGTCAGGGCCGTGGCGCCGGCCAGGATCAGTGCCGAGATCCTCTTCAACACTCTGGGATCCTTTCATTTCTGATAGCGCTAACACCTCAGTGGCGCAGCGCTGATTATTCGTTGTCTCCGTACGGCTAGCGCGCGGCCGTGCTTCCCCTGAACACGAACTGGGGAGGCACGACGAGACGCTCATGGGGGAGCGGCTCGCCCGACTCGATCTGCCTGAGCAGCACGTCGATGCTGCGCCTGCCGACGGCCCCGAAGTCCTGTCTGATGGTGGTGAGCGGCGGGGAGAAGAACTCCGACTCAGGGATGTCGTCGAAGCCCACGATGCTTATCTGTTCGGGGACTTTCACCCCCTCCTCCGTGAACGCGCGCAGGAGGCCGAGCGCCATCTGGTCGTTGGCGACGAACACCGCGGTGACGTCGCCGGCCATGGCGGCGAGCTGCTTGCCGGCCTGATAACCCGATCGCGGGCTCCAGTCACCGGTCAGCGTGCCGGGGATGGGCCGCCCCGCGGCGGTCAGTACCGCGCGCCAGCCCTCGATCCGCCCCTCGGCTTCCAGCCAGTCCGCCGGGCCGCTGACATGCCAGACGGTTTCGTGCCCGAGCTCGAGCAGGTGCGAGGTCGCCAGTCTGGCGCCCTCCACCTGGTCGACGCTGACCACGGAGACGTCGCCCTGATGCCAGCCCTCGACGGCCACGGCGGGCATGCCCGCCGGCAGGTCGTCGAGCGCCCGGGCCGCCGAACGCTGCGGAGCGACGACGACGATGCCGTCCACTCCCTGCTCGGCGAGGTAGCCGATCGCGTCGTTCACGCCGGCCCTGTCGATGGTTCGCAGGCTCACGATGCTGACGAAGTAGCCCGCGTCTCTCGCGGCCTGCTCGATTCCGTATACCGTGCTCGCGGGGCCGTACAGCGTCGTGTCGAAGCTGACCACGCCCAGCGTGCGCGAGTGCTTGGTGACCAGTGCCCGGGCGACGAGGTTGCGGCGGTAACCGAGCTGGTCGATGGCCCGCATGACCCGGGTGCGGGTCTCGGCGCGGACGTTCGGATGGTCGTTGAGCACCCGCGAGACCGTCTGGTGCGACACCCCGGCCAGCCTGGCCACATCGGCCATGACTGGCGGACGGCGGTCGACATTGGGTCCCACTGGCGCTCCTCTCAACTGCTTGGGAAGACTGTGAGCGTTAACACGACCTCTCGTCAAGGAGGCGGCCGATTACGGTCCGGTCACACCGAAACATCGCGTTAACGTCCTATTGACGGACATGCCATAGGGCTCTTAACTGGTGGCCGAATCCAGCTTGTTAGCGCTCACCCTGCGGCCATCCGCCGATGTTAGCGCTAACAGAACTCGGAGGAGCCCCCCATATGAGCAGAAAGGCCTGGTCACTGGCCTTATCGGCGGCCGTTCTCAGCGGCGCGGTGGGCGGCGTGCTCTCCACGACGCCCGCTCAGGCCGAAACCGCCGACCCGATCCCCGCGGGCGCGACCGTCGACCAGTTCGACGCCGCCGCGCTCGGTCCCGACTGGCAGGTCCTCAACCCCGACAACACACAGTGGTCGCTGAGTGAGCGGCCCGGCAGCCTGCGCCTCCACTCCCTGAAAGGCGACACCTACCAGACCGACAACTCGGCCAAGAACATCTTTCTCATGGACGTCCCCGCCGGGGACTTCGAGGTCGTCGCGAAGTTCAGCGCCCCGGTGGCGCTCGACTACCAGAGCGCCGGCATCTTCGCCTGGCAGGACTGGGACAACTACGTCCGCGCCGGCCTCGCCCACGTCGGATTCTCCGGCGGCAATGTGATCGAGACCGACACCGAGGTCAAGGCCGCCTTCACCGCGGCGTTCGCGAGCCGCCCCGGCTCCACCGGCGAGATTTTGAAGCTGACCAGGTCGGGCGACGAGTTCACCAGCGCCTACTGGGACGGCTCCACCTGGGTGCAGGCGTCCAAGGTGGCCGCCGCGCTCGACGTCAAACAGGTCGGCCTGTTCGCGCTGTCCGCGCAGAACGGCACGCCGATCGCGGCCGACTTCGACTACTTCGCCGTCAAGACGGCCGAGGGCAGGACGGTCGTGCCGTCCGGGCCGTTCACGCTGCGCGCGGCCGGCGCCACGCCGTACCTGTCGGCCGCCGAGGACGGGCAGGTGACCGTCTCCGACGCCCAGGGCATGACGAGCCTCGCGCTCACCGCCGAGGACAAGGGCGCCGGAACGGTGGCACTCAAGGACCTGAACGGCGAGGGATACCTGCGCGTCGCCGACGACTCCACGCTGCGCCTCGGCGCCACGGCTGGAGCGTTCCAGCTGCGTGACGCGGGTGGCGGCAAGGTGTACCTGTCCGCCGGGGACAAGCAGGTCGCGGTCAGCGACGGCACGCTCGTCGCCACCGCGAAGGGAACGAAGTTCCAGGTCGAGGGTTATGCCAAGGACGTCGGTGCGCTCAAGGTGGACACCGCCGCGGCCGGCACCAAGGTCAGCCCCAACCTGTACGGCATCTTCTACGAAGACATCAACCACGCGGCCGACGGCGGCCTGTACGCCGAGCTCGTACAGAACCGGTCCTTCGAGTTCAACTCGGTCGACAACCGGAGCTACAACGGCCTGACCGCGTGGACCAAGGTCGAGCGCGGAGGCGCGGCCGGCACGGCCGCGGTCTCCGGCGACCAGCCGTTGAACAGCGACAACCGCAACTTCCTGCGGCTCGACATCGCCACTTCAGGCACCGGGGTCGGCGTGCGCAACGCCGGCTTCAACAGCGGCATCGCCGTGCAGGCCGGCAAGGAGTACGACCTGTCGCTGTTCGCCCGGCGTACCAGCGGCGGCCCGATCACCGCGGCGATCGAGAACGCCGACGGCTCGAAGGTGTACGGCACCGCCACGATCGACGCGCAGTCGGCCGAGTGGAAGAAGTACACCGCGACGATCACCGCGAGCGAGACCAGCGACGCGGCACGCCTGGTCGTGCTGGCCGGCGGTTCCGGCCGGGTCGACCTCGACATGATCTCGCTGTTCCCGAAGGACACCTTCAAGGGCCGCCCGAACGGCATGCGCAAGGACCTCGCCGAGACGATCGCGGCGCTCAAGCCGCGCTTCCTGCGCTTCCCCGGCGGCTGCGTGACCAACGTCGGCACCTACGACCCGTACTCGCTCAACCAGGACCGGCGCCGCATCTACCAGTGGAAGGAGACGCTCGGTCCGGTCGAGGAGCGGCCGACCAACTTCAACTTCTGGGGCTACAACCAGACGTACGGCATCGGCTACTACGAGTACTTCCAGTTCGCCGAGGACCTGGGCGCCGAGGCGCTGCCGGTCCTGTCGGTGGGCGTCAACGGCTGCAACGAGAACCGGCCGCTGACCGACGAGGCCAAGCTGCAGCGCTGGGTCCAGGACACGCTCGACCTCATCGAGTTCGCCAACGGCCCGGCCGACTCCACCTGGGGCTCCAAGCGGGCCGCCATGGGGCACCCCAAGCCGTTCGACCTGAAATACATCGGCCTCGGCAACGAGGAGATCTACAACGAGTTCTTCACGAACTACCCCAAGTTCGCGGACGCGGTCCGGGCCAGGTACCCGGACATCAAGATCCTCTCGAACTCGGGACAGACCTCCCAGGGCACCTGGTTCGACCGCATGTGGCAGTTCGCGCGTGACCAGAAGGCCGACCTGGTCGACGAGCACTACTACAACGACCCGAGCTGGTTCCTGGCCAACAACCACCGCTACGACACCTACGACCGCAACGGCCCGCACGTGTTCGTCGGGGAGTACGCCTCGAAGGGCAACACGTACTGGAACGCGCTGACCGAGGCGTCGTACCTGACCGGCATCGAGCGCAACTCCGACGTCGTCGAGCTCGCGTCGTACGCGCCGCTGCTGTCCAACGTCGACTACGTCAACTGGACACCGGACCTCATCTGGTTCGACAACGACCAGGTGTACGGCTCGCCCAGCTACTACGTGCAGCGCATGTTCTCCCGCAACGTGGGCGACACCGTGCTGCCGAGCACGTACAAGGCGAGCCCCCTGCCGGTGGACGACATCAAGGGCGCCATCGGCCTCGGCTCCTGGAGCACCCAGGTCCGCTACGACGACGTCAAGGTGACGGGAGCCGACGGCACGGTCCTGTTCGGCGACGACTTCTCGAACGGCGCGGGCAAGTGGACCCCTGGTCAGGGGACATGGGGCGTGCAGGACGGCGCGTACGTCCAGTCGGCCAACGTGACCGACGCCCGGTCCACGGCCGGCTCGACGGACTGGTCCAACTACACGCTGGAGCTCACCGCCCGCAAGACCGGCGGCGCCGAGGGCTTCCTGGTGATGTTCGGCGCGAAGGACACCGGCAACTACTACTGGTGGAACATCGGCGGCTGGAACAACACCCAGTCGGCCATCGAGAAGGCCACCAACGGCGCCAAGTCGTCGATCGCGACCTCCGGCACGACCGTCCAGACCGGCCGCGACTACAAGATCAAGATTCAGGTCGCCGGGCGGCGCATCACCACCTGGCTGGACGGCCAGAAGATCAACGATTTCATCGACAACGCCTCCGTCGAGCCGCTCTACCAGGTGGTCTCGAAGGACAGCGACACCGGCGACGTCGTGATCAAGGCCGTCAACGTCCAGGACACCGCCGTGCGCAGCACGGTCGACCTCGGCAACGCCAAGATCGCACCGAAGGCCGTCGTCACCTCGCTCACCGGTGACCCCGCAGCGGTGAACTCGCTCACCGAGCCCACGAGAGTCGCCCCCCTCGAGCGGGAGGTGAGCGGCTTCTCCGAGTCGTTCACCTACGACTTCCCCGCCCACTCGGTGACGTTCATCCGCCTCGGCAAGGACACCCGGGCCGACACCACCGTCACCGCTCACGCCTCGCCCAAGCAGGTGAAGCAGGGCAAGAAGGTCCAGGTTCACTACAGCGTGGACCCGGCGGGCGCGACCGGCGAGGTGACCGTGTCCGAGGGCGCCACGATCCTCGGTGAGGGCACGCTCAACCCCGGCGGCCAGGGCAAGACCGAGCTCGGCCTCGACCTGCCGGCCGGCACTCACGAGCTCACCGTCTCCTACTCCGGCGACGCCCGCTTCCGGCCGTCGACCACCACCCTCACTCTGGAGGTGAAGCCGTAAGACCCGCCGCCTGGGGCGGCCTCCACCCGTGAGCGGCGGCAGGCGTGGACACGCCTGCCGCCGTTCCTCGCTGTGTCCGATCACCGCAGCGGGCGGCGCAACCGACAGCCCGCGTATGGGACGATCCGCAGGGGAAGGCGTGTTACACGCGTCCCGCCGGGGGCCTAGACCGGCGGGACGCGGTTTTCCGCCCGGCTCGCGAGCGAGCCGGGCGGAAGCTCTCTCAAGGGCTCACGCCGGTGCTCTCCCTCACCACGAGTTCGGGCTCCACCATGCGTCTCGCCTCGCCTTCCGCGCCCGCGATGCGGTCCAGCAGGAGTTGGAACGCCTGCCGTCCGACCTCGCCGAAGTTCTGCCGTACGGTCGTGAGGGGCGGCCAGAAGTAGGCCGCCTCGGGGACGTCGTCGAACCCGACGACGCTCACGTCCTCGGGGACCCGCCGGCCCGCTTCCCGCAGGGCCCGCAGCACGCCCATCGCCATGTGGTCGTTGGCCACGAAGATCGCGGTCACGTCGGGCTCGCGGGCGAGCCGCTTGCCGATCTCGTAGCCGGAGTGGGCGGTCCAGTCGCCGACCAGCGGTTCGGGGACCTCCCTGCCCTCCGCCTCCAGCGCCGACCGCCAGCCCGCCACCCGGCCGTTCGCGTCGATCCAGTTGGGCGGACCCGACAGGTGCCACACCGTGCGGTGGCCCAGACTGAGCAGGTGGCGGGTGGCGCGGGCGGCGCCGGCGGACTGGTCCACCGCCGCCACCGGCACCGGCAGGTCCGATCCGCCGCCGACGTCGACCACCGGGAGCCCCGGGGGAAGGTTCCGCAGCCCCTCAGCGGCCGACTCGTGCGGCGCGACGACGATGACGCCGTCCACCGACTGGGACCGCAGGCGGTCGATCCCCCTGGTGATCCACCTGCGGTTGAGCGCGGGCAGGCTGGCGATGCTGACGAGGTAGTCGCTGTCCCTGGCCGCCTGCTCGATGCCGAACAACGTGGAGGCCGGGCCGTACAACGTGGTGTCGAAACAGACGACCCCCAGCACGCCCGAGCGGCCGGTCACCAGGACCCGCGCCGCCGAATTGGGCCGGTAGTCCAGCTCGCGGACCGCCGCGAGGACACGCGCGCGGGTCTCCGGGCGTACCTTCTCCGGGGCGTTCAGCACTCTCGACACCGTCATCGCCGACACTCCCGCCAGCTCCGCGACGTCCTCCATGACCGCCGCCCTGGGGCGTTCGGCCGGGTTCTCTCCAGGCCGGACTTTCGTCATCCGCCGCGTCCCCGCTCGTTCGTCAGGTTTCCTGAGTGTTTGCGATAACAGCGACCCTGTCAATACTGACATGATCACTGTGTTGCGTCCCGAGCCTTGTGAAGCACGTTCCGCCTGGTGACCGCGTATGCGGACCACTCACGAGATGGTATCGCTAACAGGTAGCATCACCCTGCCGTGACGCCCCCGCCGGTTCACCGCGGAGCTCACCACGGGCGAGCCAGGCGAGGGCGCACAGGAGCACGACCGCGCCGCCCGCCTGTACGGCGGACACGCGCTCCCCGAGCAGCACGACGCCGATGACGGCGGCGACGAGCGGTTCGATCAGGGACAGGACCGACGCCGTGGTTCCGCCGACGACCCGCAGCCCCGCGAAGAACAGCCCGTACGCGAGCGCCGTCGGCACGGCCGCCAGGTAGCCGAGCAGCAGCACGTTGGTCACGGCGTGCCCGGCGGGCAACAGCCCTCCGGCGGCGGCGAGCGGGAGCAGACAGGCCGCGCCCCCGGCGAACCCCCACACGGCCACGCCGTCGGCGGGCATCCGGCGGGTCGTGAGGGTGACGAGCGAGTAGGCCGCCGCCGACAGCAGTGAGTAGCCGGCGCCGGCCGGGGTGACCGCGTCCGCCCCTCCCACGAGCATGGCGAGGCCGCAGACGGCGAGCGCGGCGCACCCCAGGGCGGTGCGGCCCAGCGGCTCGCCCAGGAAGACGCGGCCACCGGCCGCCACCAGGAGCGGGGTGGCGCCCATCGTGATCATCGTGGCGACCGCGACCCCGGCCTGGGCGATCGCCGCGAAGTAGGCGGCCTGGCAGACCGCCATCGCGGGGCCGACGAGCAGCACCGCTCGCCAGGAGGGGCGGCTGCGGGCGATGGCGAGCAAGAGCACCGCGCCGCAGGCGAAGCGCCAGAATGACACGGCGACGGGACTCAGCTGTCCCGCGCCGTGCAGCATCGCCCCCGCCGGTCCCCCGGTTCCCCAGGCGACCGCGGCGGTGGACACGTAGACGAGGCCCTGCCGTACGGACAGGGCTGGAGCGTGGTTCATTGACGTCTCTCCAGTGAGGTGGGCCCGATTCCCGTACGCGGGCAGGAGCCACCGGCCGGGCCGCCCGGGCCCGGCTCACCGGAGGACGCCGCCCGCTAGCGGGCGGGCGGCGGAGAGACGATCAATGTCATGCGGGCACGGTAGCGCGCCCAAGCGGCTCACCGCATCACCGTTTAGGCACTTTCGGGGGTGCCGGTGCGCGCGGCCGGAGCAGGAAGGCTTAGTCTTGCATCGTGGCAGCCCGAGGCGAGGTCAGGTCGCCTCGGGCTGTCCGCTTTCCCGGACGCTCCGCGGCGGCGAGGAAGCCCAGGATGCGCGCCCAGGCGTCGGCGCAGGCCTCGGCCAGCTCGGGGCGGCCCAGCTCGAAGAAGCTGTGGGGCGCTCCCGCATAGGTGACGAACTCGTGTGCCACCCCGGCACCGTCGAGCGCCTCGCCGAACGCGCTCACCACTTCGGCAGATATGCCCTCGTCGGCGCCACCGAACAGCCCCAGGATCGGCCCGCGCAGTTCTCCGGCCATCTGCGTGGGGCCGGGGTTGCCGAACAGCACGTCCGGATAGCCGTACAGGCCGATCGTGCCGGCGAGCCCGAAGCCGGGCCGGGCCGCCATGAACGCGAGCCTGCCGCCGAAGCAGAAACCGAGCGAGACGACCTCCTCGCATCCCTCGGCGCGCAGGTGTGCGGCGCCCGCGGCGATGTCGGCGAAAAGCCCGTCCTTGTACGCCCTGCCCAGGTGCTCCATGAAGGGGAAGTCGTCGGGTCGGGGGCCGGTACCAGCCGTACGCCCGAAATAGTCGATCGCCAGAGCGGTGTGGCCCTGCTCTGCGAGCCGCTCGGTGAGGCGCTCGTAGAATCCCGACAGCCCCCGGTTGTCCGGCAGGACGAGCACCGCCGGACCGGACCGGCGGCCGGGGCGGGACAGGAAGGCCGCGAACCTCGCCCCGTCGGCCGACGTGAGGACGACACGCCCGGACGTCACGGTCGTCCGCGGAGAGCCGTAGACGGGCGGCACGGCATTGGATTCGTAGCACACGGGCGGCATCCCTTTTCGAGCAAATCAATGGGTACACCCGTGAGGCTATAAGAGTATTTTCCGATCATATCATGGCGAAATAAATTTCCGATCTCCTGTAAATAACAAGCCCATCTCCCGGATTGCGGGAGATGGGCTTTGGCGATGTCTGGATCAGATCACCGGACCGGGCGTGTCGCGCGGCGGCAGCGGGCCGGTGCCGGGGACGGGCCCCGTGCCGGGAGCGGGCGGGATCGGGCCGGTGCCGGGCGGCGGCAGGGGCGTCTCGCGCGGATACTCGGGGTTCACGGTCCGGGGCGGCATCGGCTCGCCGATGTCATACCCCGTGCCGGACCCGCCGGTGCCCATGCCGCCCTGCTGATGCGGGCCGGGAACCTCGCCGCGCCAGGCACCGGTCTCGCCGCCGCGCGACTCGATGAAGGTCTTGAAACGCTCCAGGTCGCCCTTGACCCGCATGCGGACGATCTGCAGGGCGTCCGCGGCCTTCTCCAGGAAGCCCTCGGGGTCGTACTCCATCTGCAGGGTGACGCGGGTGGTGTTGTCGTCGATCCGGTGGAAGGTGACCACGCCGGCCTGGCGCGGCGTGTCCACCGAGCGCCAGGCCACCCGCTCGTCGGGGTGCTGCTCGGTGATCTCCGCCTCGAACTCCCGGCGGACACCCGCGATCTCGACGACCCAGTCGGTGCGCGTGTCGCCGATCTGCTTGACCGACTCCACGCCCTCCATGAACTCCGGGAAGCTCTCGAACTGCGTCCACTGGTTGTACGCGGTGCGGATCGGGACATTCACGTCGACGGACTGCTCGATCGAGCTCATGCCTTCTCCTTCTCTCGTGGGTTTCTAGCACCTACGCCTGCCCCGAGAGGGAGAGGTAAACCCGGGTGCGCGGCCTCAGCGGGAGGCCGACCTGCGACGATCATCTCCTCGGCCCGCACCGCGCCGTCCGGCCGGACGGGTCAGGCGCGGCCGGGCCGCCGTGACGCCGTCGCCCGACCGCGCACGCCGCGCCTTGTCGGCCGACCGTCGCATCCGCCCCACCACGAGGTCGCGCACGCCCCGCGAGACGTGGTCGTCGCGCCGCACGCCGGGCGCGGCCGGAGTCTCGTCTTCCAGCACGCGGTCGGCCGCGGCGTACCAGCCGGTGACCACCTGCACGGTGAGCGCGGCGAACAGCAGGCCGAACGGCAGCACCCACCCACCGCTCATCTGGTGCAGCAGGCCGAACGTGATCGGCCCCGCACCCGCGATGAGGTATCCGGCGCTCTGCCCGAAGGCCGACAGCGCGGCGGTGCCCGCCGCGGTGCGGGTCCGCATGGCCAGCATCGCCAGCGCGAGCGGGAACGTGCCCCCGCCGACGGCCACGAGGATCGACCACGCCCACAGCGCCTGCCCGGTGAGCAGGCCCGCGAAGCCCACCGCGTACAGGACGGCGAAGGCGACCACCAGCGGGCGCTGGCCGGACAGCCGGGTCGCCAGCGCGGGCACCGCCATGGAGACGGGGATGCCGAGCCCGGTGAACACGGCGAGGACCAGACCGGCCTGCCCGGCGGTGTAGCCGTTGTCCCGCAGCAGCAGCGGCAGCCAGCCGAACATCACGTACGCGATGAGCGACTGCGAGCCGAAATAACCGGCCACGGCCCAGGCGAGCCTGCTGCGCAGGAGGCCGTCGGCTCCGGCCCTCACGGAGGTGTCGCGCCGCTCCGGCTCACCGCGCCTGAGCGCGAGCCACGGAATCACGGCCACGGCGGCCAGGACCGCCCACACCCCGAGTGCCACGTGCCAGTTGCCTCCCGCGGCCTGCTGCACGGGAACGGTCGCGGCGGCGGCGACCATCGTCCCGGCCGCAAGGGCCGTCGAGTAGACGGTGGTCATCGCACCCGCCCGCCGCGGGAAGTGCCTCTTGATCAGTGCGGGGATGACGACGTTGCCGACCGCGCCGCCCGCCAGCGCGACCGTGCTGGCCGCCATGAACGGCACGGCCGAGTCGACGAGGGAGCGCACGGCCTGCCCGGCCGCGAGCAGGACGATCGCGGCCAGCAGCAGCCTGTGCTGCCCCATCCTGCGGGACATGGCCGGCGTCAGGGCGCCGAACAGGGCGAAGCTCATCACCGGCAGCGTGGTGAGGAGCCCCGTCATCGCCCCCGACATGCCGAGGCCCGTGCTCACCTCGTCGAGAACGGTCCCCACGCTGGTCACCGCGGTGCGCAGGTTCAACGCGGCGAGGGCGATACCCCCGGCGATCAGCCACGCCATCGATCCGCGCCGTGCTCCCCATGGCGCTCTCCATGGTGCTCGCAGGACGCCCCTCCGCGTCTCGACGGCACTCATCGCCGCAACACTTCCCCTCATCCAGTCATCCTACGATTAGCACCATACCAAAGCCCTCATCGCTCTCATTTGTTCCCTGCTTCCCGCTGCTTCCCGAGAAAGCCGTTACGAGCGGCGGACGCCGCGCAGCAGCCAGAGAAGGCCGACGACGGGCAGCACGAGCGGCACGAAGAGGTACCCGCTGCCGTACCCGGACCACACGGTCGCGTGCGGGAACGCGGCGGGGTCGGCCAGGCTCAGCGTGCCGACGACCAGCACCCCGGCCAGCTCGACCAGGCAGGCGGCCACCGCCAGGCGCCGGGCGTTCCGGGCCAGCGCCACCGTGAGCACGATGTAGACCACTCCGGCGAACGCCGACAGCGCGTACGCCAGCGGCGCCTCGGCGAAGCGCGTGGCGATCTGCACGGCGGCGCGGGACGTCGCGGCCAGCGCGAAGATCCCGTACACGGCCACGAGCACGCGCCCAGGCCCGGTGCCGGAAGGAGCGCTCATGCGCCCGCGTTCCAGATCTGCAGCAGCCGCCCGGTCATGACGGCCACGGTGAAGGCGGCCACGGCGATGACCACCGGGCCCCAGCGCGTACGCTCCGCACGGCCCCACCACATGGCGGCGGGCGGGATCACCACAGTGCCCGCCAGGTAGCCGATGAAGGTCGCCTTCTCGGCGACGTGGCCGAGCCCGGCGAGCGCGAAACCCGCCTGCGCGAGCACGGCCAGCTCCAGCAGTCCCAGCCCGGCCAGCAGCACCGGCCCCATCGGCCGGTCCCGTACGGCGGTGACGGCGCCGGCCAATGCCAGCAGCAGGGCCGCGCCGATCAGCCAGCCGGAATACGCGCCGTTCATGCCGCGCTCGGGGCGGGGATCGCAGACATGGCCAGTGACATGGCCAGTAGGGTATCGGCCCGCATGCCCGCCCTGCCGCACGGCCTCCTAGCGCTGCCGGGTCTCCGCGAGGAGCAGGTCGACCGCGTCCTCCGGCTTCCCGTTGACCGCGTACGCCCCCCGCTGGCGCGAGGCGGAGCTGCCCCGGCGCAGCGCGGCGTCGGCGAGCTCCGAGACGATCTCCCAGTCGCCCAGCTCCTCCAGGGTCGGCCGCAGTTCCTCCAGCATCCAGGTGACGAGCTGCGGGGCCGGCTCGGGCCTGCTCGTCACCGGCGACAGCAGGTCGCCCTCCAGCCCGTCGCGGGCCGCCCGCCAGTTGGCCGCCCGCAGCAGCGCCAGGCGCTGCTCGCCGGCCGGCGGCTCGCCCCGCTCCACGGCTTCCATCTCCCTCGTCATGAGTGCGCGGAAGAGCCCGGCGAGCAGCACCACGTCGTCGGCGAGCGGGCAGGAGTCGCAGATGCGCATCTCCACGGTCGGCACGTGGGCGCTGAGCCGCAGGTCGAAGTAGACCATGCCGCGGTCCTCGATGACGCCGGAGGCAACCAGGTCCTCGGCCGTCCTGTCGTAATCGGCCGCGTCCGCGAACGGGCCCAGCGGCCCGGCCGTCGGCCAGCGCTGCCAGGTCAGCGCCCGGCTGCTGGCGTACCCGCTGTCCTCGTCCATCCAGTACGGCGAGCTGGCGCTGAGCGCGAGCAGCGGGGGAAGCCACGCCTCCACGCGCTGGGCGGCGAGCACCGCGACGTCCCTGTCGTCGATCTCCACGTGCACCTGCGCCCCGCAGATGAGCTGCTCCTCGGCGAGGAACCGGTAGGACTCCCACAGGTAGCGGTAGCGCTCCCCGGGAGTGAACGTGTAGCCCTCGATGCCGGTGATCGGGGTCGTGCCGGAGGCGATGACGCCCACGCCCAGCGGCTCGCCGGCCGACACGAGCGCCTGGCGCAGCCGCACGATCTCGGCCCGTACGTCGGCCAGGTCCTCCATCGGGGTGCTGTTGGTCTCCACCACCGACCGCTGCAGCTCGGCCGCGAACCCCTCGTCCGGCAGCCGCTCCAGCATCGACTCCGCCAGCGGCGTCAGCCGCCGGGTCTCGAGATCGACGACAAGGAACTCCTCTTCAACGCCGACAGGCCGTCTCTTCGTCATGACCGATCACTACCCCCGTGGTGCGGAATAGGCCTGACCTGGCGCGTCTCGCACAGGGAAAGTCGGGGCGCAGGGAACCTTTTCCGTGGATGATGACTCTTATCGGTGGGGGCCCGACATTTCCACTACGGGGAAGGAATCGACATGCCGGTCGACCTGTCCAACGGGAAACCGCTCGCATGGGATTCGGCGAAACTCGACGCCGACACCAAGGCGATGCTCGACAACCTGCAGCCGAACATCCTGCAGGGGCACGTACGGGAAAGCATGTCCCTGCTGCTCGTGCGCTTCGGCGACGGCCCGGACGGCAGGCGCTTCCTGCGCTCCCTCGTGCCGCTCATGAAATCGGCCAGGAAGCATCTGGAGGAGGTCCGCGACTTCAACCGCTCGAAGAAGCCCGGCACGCCGTACGTGGGCGTGGGAATCAGCAAGCCCGGCTATCTCAAACTGGGCGAATCCACCACGAAATTCACCGACAACGCGTTCAAATCGGGCATGAAGCGGCGTAAGGACACGCTGAGCGACCCCGCCGTCGGCGCCTGGGAGAAGCACTACCAGGAGGAGATCCACGCGATCGTGCTGATCGGCGACGCCACGCCCGAGCCGGTCGCCGCCACCCGCACGCGGGTCCTCGCGCTGCTGCCGAAGACCGCGAAGATCGTCGGGGAGGAGAAGGGCGAGGGCCTGCGCGACGCCCAGGGCCGGGGCATCGAGCACTTCGGCTACGTGGACGGCCGCAGCCAGCCGCTGTTCCTCGCCGACCAGGTGGCCGCCGAGCCCGGCACCAACTGGAACCCGTTCTTCCCGCTCAGCCACGTGCTCGTCGCCGACCCGCTCGCCCCGCACCCGAGCCGGCACTTCGGCAGTTATCTCGTCCTGCGCAAGCTGGAGCAGAACGTCCGCGCGTTCCGCGAGGCCGAGGAGGCCCTCGCCGACGCGCTGGGGCTGAAGGGCGACGACCGGCCGCTCGCGGGCGCGATGCTGGTGGGCCGGTTCCGCAACGGCACGCCGCTGCGGCTGCACGGCAAGCCGAGCTCCGAGGGCCATCCGGTGCAGAACGACTTCAGCTACCGCGACGACCCCGGGTCGAAGTGCCCGGTGAGCGCGCACATCCGCAAGGCCAACCCGCGCGACTCACGGGACGGCGGGCTGGAGCGCGCGCTCGGCGTCATGATGGCCCGGCGCGGCCAGACGTACGGCAGGCGCACCGACAGGCCGTGGGACGACGCGGCCCCGCAGACCAGGCCGACGGGCGGGGTGGGCCTGCTGTTCATGGCGTTCAACTCCAGCCTGCAGGCTCAGTTCGAGTTCACCCAGCAGACCTGGGCCGACAATCCCGATTTCCCCGCCGGCGGCACCGGCCACGACCCGGTGATCGGCCAGGGCAAGCGGGACGTCAAGGTGCGCTATCCGAAGGCGTGGGGCGGCACGAAACTCAGCGCGCCCCAGCGGCAGGTCCCCCAGACCGTGACGATGAAGGGCGGCGAGTACTTCTTCATGCCGTCGCTCGCCTATCTCAAGAGCCTGTGACCCTCCGTCAGGCGCGGGAGCGGCCGACGTAGACGTTGCGGGCGCGGTAGTACGTGGCGGCGCTCGGGCCCGGGGAGCCGGACGAGCCCTCCATCTGAAGGTTGACGATCAGCCACATCGGCTTGCCGACGAAGCCACGGGCGTGGTGGACGGCCTTCCACTGGCCGTCGACGTAGTAGTGGATGTCCACGTCCGTGGCGCTCACCTTGGTGATCCACGCCCGGTAGGTGTGCCAGGAACCGGGGGACGACACGCCCACGACCGTGCTGTCCACGTCGGACGAGGTACGGAACGTGTTGAACCAGTTGCGGCTGTCGCCCTTGAACTCCAGGATGTCGCTCTCGGGCGGCCAGCTGTTCACCCCGGTGAGCCAGAACGCCGGCCAGGTCCCCCGGGACGACGGCGCCTGGAAGTCTCCCTTGACCTCCCAGTTGGGGAACTGGTCGTTCACCACGACCTGGTCCCGGGCGTGGATCGCGCCGGAGTGGTAGTGGATCGCCGGATGCGGGTTGGCGGTGCTCGTGCCCTCGTCCCAGGTGATCCTGGTGGCCGTCAGCGTCAGCACCCCGCCGGACAGGGAGATGTGGTTGTGGTCGCTGGACGAGCCGTACATCCGGGCGGAGCCGTTGTGGTCGGACCCCCACGGATACAGGTACTTCCACTCCGACTCCAGGGCGGAGTAGCCGGCGAACGAGCCGGTGTCGACGACCGTCTCCCACGCCGCCGCGTGCGCCGGGGCGGGGGCCGTGACGGTCGAGCCCACCACGGCGGCCGCGAGGAGGAGGGCACTGTGACGTCTCACGCCGGAAGAGTCAGACGGCGGCCAGAGGTGAGTCAACGTCCACGGTGAGGCGCTGGGCGGGAGCGCAGGTCATGCGAGAGACGGGCCTGAAAGTTCCAGCCATGGTGTGTGGAGCTATGGGGACTCGAACCCCAGACCCCCTCCATGCCATGGAGGTGCGCTACCAGCTGCGCTATAGCCCCTTGCCACCGCTCCGGGTGCTCCCGGCGCGGCGCTCGGAGAGCATATAGGTATGCCCTTCCGTTTACCTAATTGTCACCGGTCACACCCGTATCAGGCGTCGGCGGTGGCGGCCGGGCTGTCGTCGCTGCTGATCGGCTCCGGCAGCGTGCCGGCGTTGTGCTCCAGCAGGCGCCAGCCGCGGCGGCCCTCCTCCAGGACCGACCACGAGCAGTTGCCCAGGCTGCCGAGCGCGGACCACAGCTCCTGCGGCAGCCCGAGCAGCCGGCAGATGCCGAGCCGCAGCGCGGCGCCGTGCGAGGCGATGACCAGCAGGCCGTTCTCGTCGAGGCGGGACGCCCAGCGCCCGACCGCGTCGGCGACGCGGTCGGCGACGTGCGCCACGTCCTCGCCGCCCGGGGCCTCCCACGCCTCGTACTCGACCGGCCAGCCCGCCCTGATCTCGTCGCGGGTCAGGCCCTCCCACTCGCCGCCGCCGCGCTCGCGCAGATCCTTGTCCACGGCGACGTCGAGTCCGGTGAGCCGGCCGAGGGCCGACGCGGTGTCGTAGGCACGCCGCAGGTCGGAGGAGACCAGCATGGTGGGCCGCAGCGCCGCGAGCAGGGAGGCCGCCCGGGCCGCCTGCGCGATGCCGGTCTCGTCCAACGCGATGTCGGTGTGCCCCTGGAAGCGCTTCTCGACGTTCCACAGCGTCTGCCCGTGCCGCAGGCAGACGACGCGACGGCTCATCGCGCCGCCCCGATGATGGCGTTCGTCACCGGGCCGCTCCGTGCCCGCGCTGCTCGGCCACGCGCTTGACGCTCTCCGGCAGTTCGATGGACGGGCAGTCCTTCCACAGGCGCTCCAGCGCGTAGAAGTTGCGGTCTTCCTCGTGCTGCACGTGCACCACGATGTCGAGGTAGTCGAGCAGGACCCAGCGGCCCTCCCGCTCGCCCTCACGGCGTACGGGCTTGGCGTCGGCCTCGACGCGCAGGCGCTCCTCGATCTCGTCGACGACCGCGCGGACCTGGCGGTCGTTGGAGGCGGAGCAGAGGAGGAAGGCGTCGGTGATGACGAGCTGTTCGCTCACGTCGTAGGCGATGATGTCGTCGGCCAGCTTCTCGGCGGCGGCCTCGGCCGCCACCCGCACGAGCTGGATCGATCTCTCGGATGCTGTCACGATTCGGTTCTGTCCTCCGTTGACGGGCTCTTTCCAGGGTGCACAGTCGACGTGTCCCCCACAACCGGCTTTCCCGGCCAAGACCCTACCGGCACACCCTGTCGATTCCGGTGTTATGCCCGGGATCAGGATTTCAACGTCCTCCGGAGCCCGTGGATTCCACCAGAGGGAAGACCGCGACAGTGGCGCCGACCCGGATGGTGCCCGGCGTGCGGGGGGCCGCCGCGCCCTCGTGCAGATCGACGATCGCGGCGAGAATCCTGCCGCGGACGTCGTGCCACAGCTCGGGCTCGACCCACAGCTCGGCGTCGGCCGTCACCCCCTCCTCGTCCGCGCGCCGCCGCCCGGCACGTTCGCACAGCGATCGCGCCAGCGCCTCGGCGAGCAGCGGGAAATCGTCCCGCTGCTCGGTCAGCGGCGTGCCTCCCGCCGCCCGGTAGCGGCGCTCCCGGCCGCCGCGCCGAACCCGTACGTCGGCGAGTTCGGTCAGCCCGGCGTCGTCCAGGCAGCGCAGGTGGTGGCTGGCGAGGGCGTGCGAGATGCCCAGCTCACGGGACAGTTCGGCCGCCGACATGGGCGCGCCCCACATCAGAGAGAGCATGCGCAGCCGCACCGGATGCGCGAGCGCCCTGAGCTTGGGATCCGCCTCCGTCATGGCGGAAAGTAAACACCATCACAACCCCCAAGCATTGACTTGGGGGTTGCTTGCGGCGATCATCGATCGTCGTGAAAGCCGCTCTCGCCGACCGCAACGCCCGCCGCTACCTGAGCGCCGTCGTGGTCTCCGGTTTCGGCACCATGGCCATGTCCCTGGTCGCGGGCATCTGGGTGAAGTCGCTGACCGGGTCGGACAGCCTCGCCGGTCTCGCCGCCTTCTGCTTCTGGGCGCCGACGGCGGCCGGGCCGGCCCTCGGCGCGCTGGTCGACCTCCTCGGCGCCCGGCCCGTGCTGATCTGGACGAACGTCGTGATGGGCGCGACGCTCTGCCTGCTCTTCCTGGTCCGTTCCCCCGCGCAGGTCTGGCTGCTGTTCGCGGTGCTGGTGCTGTACGGCGTGAGCTTCGTCCTGCTCGACGCGGCGGAGGCGGCCGTCCTGCCCGCGGCCGTGCCGGAGGCGCTGCTGCCCGCGGTCAACGGGCTGCGCATGAGCGCGTCGGAGGGCACCCGACTCGCCGCGCCCCTGCTCGGCGCCGGATTGTTCACCGTCGCGGGCGGCGACGCGGTGGTCGCGCTCGACGCGGCCACCTTCGCGGCCGGCGCCTGGCTGCTGGGCTCACTGCGCCTGCCGGGCACAGCTGGGTCGCGCGCCCCTGCGACGCGCGGCTGGGCGGCCCGGACGGCGGACGGGGCGCGCTTCCTGTTCGGCGACCCGCTCCTGCGCCGCCTCGTGCTGTCCGGCGCGGTGCTGATGCTGGCCTCCGGCGTCAACGGCGCGGCCGTCTTCGCCGTGGTCGACCACGGCCTGCACCGGGAACCGGGCTTCACCGGTGTGCTGTCCGCGATCCAGGGCGGCGGCACCGTCCTCGGCGGCCTGATCGCGGGCCCGGTGCTGCGCCGGGCCGGGGAGGCGCGGCTGTCCGCCGCCGGAGGGCTTCTCTTCGCCGTCTCGGTGGCACTGCGCGCCGCCCCCTGGGAGCCCGTCGTGGCGGCGGCGAGCCTGCTGTCCGGGCTGGGCCTGCCCTGGGTGCTGGTCGCCGCCTTCACCGCCGTGCAGCGGATCACACCCCGCGACCTGCTGGCCACGGTGTCCGCCACCGCCAACACCGTGCTGTTCGTCCCGACCGCTGTGGGGATGGCGCTCGGCGCCGGGCTCCTGGCCCTGACCTCCTACCGTCCGGTGCTGTACGCGGCGGCGCTCGCCGGCGCGCTCGCCGCGACGTACGGCCTGCGGGAACGGCGGCGAGCCGTCAGGACTCCGGATCGCGGTACAGATGGCGCTTGTTGATGTACTGCACGATGCCGTCGGGGACCAGATACCAGATGGGCTCCCCGGCGGCCACCCGGTCGCGGCACTCCGAGGAGGAGATCGCCAGGGCCGGGATCTCGACCAGGCTGACCTTGCCCGCCGGCAGGCCGGGGTCCTGCAGCGTGTGGCCGGGCCGCGTGCAGCCGACGAAGTGCGCGATGGTGAACAGCTCGTCGACGTCGCGCCAGCTGAGGATCTGCGCGAGCGCGTCGGCACCGGTGATGAAGTACAGCTCCACCTCCGGGCCGTACACCGCGGCGATGTCCCGCAACGTGTCGATCGTGTACGTCGGGCCGGGCCGGTCGATGTCCACCCTGCTGACCGAGAAGCGGGGATTCGAGGCGGTGGCGATCACCGTCATCAGGTAGCGGTCCTCGGTCGAGGACACGGTCTGCTCGGCCTTCTGCCAGGGCCGGCCGGTCGGGACGAACACCACCTCGTCGAGATCGAAGTGGTGGGCCACCTCGCTGGCCGCCACCAGGTGGCCGTGGTGGATCGGGTCGAAGGTCCCGCCCATCACGCCCAGTCGCCGGATCGCCGTCCCGTTTCGCATGCACGGACGATAACGCGCCTACCGGACCACATCCGGAACCGGCCCCTGGCCTGACGGCCCGGGCTCCTCACGGCGTCCCGCGCGCGTCCGGCCCGTGAGACATAGCATGCGGGACATGACCACTCCCGATCGCAACCGCGTGCAGCTGACCGGCATCAGCTCACGAGCCTACGAGCATCCCGCCGACCGTTCCGCCCTGGTCGCGATGCGTTCGCTGTCCGGATTCGACGCGGTGCTCAAGCGCACGTCCGGCCTGTTCAGCGAGCGCCGGCTCCGTCTGATGTTCCTGGCCTCCGCGGTGCGCACCACCGACACCCAGTTCCGCGCCCTGCACGACATGGGCCGCGACAGCGCCTACATCCTCGACCTGCACAAGATCCCCGAGATCTACGTGCAGCAGGACCCGAAGGCGTACGCGATGGCGATCGGTTTCGACGAGCCGTTCATCATCGTCTCGACGGGTCTGCTCGACCTGATGGACGACGAGGAGCTGCGCTTCGTCATCGGCCACGAGACCTCGCACATCCTGTCGGGCCACGCCGTCTACGGCACGATGCTCGCGATCCTGACCCGCCTGGCCACGCGGGTCGCCTGGATCCCGCTCGGCTACATCGGCCTGCGGGTCATCGTCGCCGCCCTGGAGGAATGGCAGCGCAAGGCGGAGATGTCCGCCGACCGCGGCGGCCTGCTCGCCGGGCAGGACCCCGACGCCGCGCTGCGGGCGCTCATGAAGCTCGCCGGCGGCTCGCGCCTGCACGAGATGAACATCGAGGCGTTCCTCGACCAGGCCAGGGAGTACGACACCGCCGGCGACGTGCGGGACGGCCTGCTGAAGGTCCTCAACATGCTCGGCACGACCCACCCGTTCGCGGTGACCCGGGTCGCCGAGCTCGACCGGTGGCGTCGCAGCGGCGAGTACGAGCGCATCATCGCGGGCGACTACCCCCGGCGGGAGGACGACGCCAACGCCAGGATCACCGAAGAGATCAAGGCTGCGGCCAACTCCTACCGCGAGTCCTGGGCCCAGTCGCAGGACCCGTTCATCGGCGTGCTGCGCGACGTCGCCGAGGGCGCGGTCAACGCCGGCGAGCGCATCTTCAACCGCTTCGCCCGCCGCGAGAACTGACCCCGGGACGCGCCCGCGGCCTGCCCGCGACCGTCAGAAGAAGAAGGCCACGACGCGCACGGCCGCCGCGCAGAGCGCGACGAAACCGCCCAGGACGGCGAGCGCGCGCAGGCCCTCCCGCCGCAGGCCGGGAATGGCCGCTCCCGCGCGCTCGATCTCCCGGCCGATGATCGCGCCGCTGACGACGCCGAACGCGACGCCGGCGATCGTGACGGGCACCGGCCGCGTCCACCACTCCGGCTCCAGCCGCGCCCCAGAGCCCGCCCACAGCGCCGCGAACGCCGCCGCGGCGGCGGGCAGCCCCGGCCACGCGACGGCCGACAGCAGCGAACCCGCCAGCGTGAGCGGGAACGCCAGCGCGCGCAGGAGTGCGCGGGCGCGGCCGGGTCTGCGGCTGCGCACCAGCCAGTGGCTGGTCCACACGGCCCTGGTCACCACGGCGAAGGCCGCCGTGATCGCGAAGGTCGCGAGCGGGTAGACCACCGACGCCACCACGCACGGGACGGCCAGCAGGGCGACCAGGACCAGGGCCGCGTTCCCCGTGGGGATGCCGAGCGCCCCCTCGGGCGCGTGCGTGTCCGCACGGCCGCCGGTGGGCCGGGCCTGCGTACCCGTCCCGCCGCGCCCACGTGGACGTTCCGCGGCCTGGCCCTTGGCCGCCGGCTCCGCGGTCTTTCCCGCCGCCGTACGCGCGGGCGCCTCCGCGCGGACCCGCGCGACAGCCTCCGCCCCGACCTTGTCGGCGACCCTGTCGGCGACGCGCTCGGCGGTGGACGTCTCGCTGACCCGGGCGAGCCGGGACAGGCGGTCGGCGAGCAGGGCGGCGGTGGGACGGCGCGCCGGGTCGCGGTGCAGCGCCGCGCGCACCAGCGGCAGCAGGGCCGCGGGGACCCCCACGAGATCGGCCTTGCCGTTCAGCACGGCGTACATCTGCGACTCCGCCGTGCCCCGCCCGAAGGTCGGCCGTCCGGTGGCGGCGAACGCCACGGTGGCGGCCCAGCCGTGGACGTCGGCAGGCTCCCCCACCGTCTCGTCCGAGAACACCTCGGGCGCGCAGTAGCCGGGCGTGCCGAGGAACGTGCCGGTCATCGTGACCCGCGTCGCGTCGAGCACCTGGGCGATGCCGAAATCGATCAGCACCGGCCCGTCCTCGCCCAGCAGGACGTTGGCCGGCTTGACGTCGCGATGCACGACCCCGGCCGCGTGGATGATCGCCAGCGCGGCCGCGAGGCCATGCGCCAGCGCGATGAGCCTGGACTCCTGCAGCGGCCCGCGCCGACGTACGGCGTCGAGGAGGTTCTCCCCCTCGATGTACTCCATCACGAGGTACGGCCGGTCGCCGGACAGGTCGGCGTCGAGCACCTGGGCGACGTACGGACTCTCCACCCGGCGCAGCGCCCGGACCTCGCGTTCGAGGCGTAACCGGGCGTCCGGATCGTTCTCTATGGGGTCGCGGAGCATCTTCACCGCGACGCGGTCGCCCCGGCGGCCGACGGCGAGGTACACCTCACCCATGCCACCCCGGCCCAGCCGCTCCTGCAGCGTGTAGGGGCCGACCCGCCCGAGACGTCCAGCCATAGGAGCGCCAACCATAGCGGTCCGGCCGCCCGAATCGGCGGAGGCGCGCCGTCGATGCCGCATACAAGCCGTTGCCAACCGGCTCACAAGCCCGCCCCGGCAGTCTGTCCACGACGACCACGGCCGGACCGCAGGGCCGCGCTCCCCATCGGCGAGACGAAGACAGATAAACGATGACTGACTCCTCCGGCGCGATCACCGTCGTGATCGCCGACGACCACCCCCTGTTCGTCGAGGGGATCCGGTTCGCCCTGCAGCAGGAAGCCGCGCAGGCGGACGGCCTCTCCGTCGCCGGCACCGCCTGCGACGACCTCGACGCCCTCCGCCTGTGCGTACGGCTGTCGCCGCGGGTGCTGCTGGTCGACCTGGCCATGCTGGACGGGCTCGACTCCCTGCGCCGCCGCTGCCCCGCCGTACGGGTGCTCGCGCTGGGCGACGACGACGGGGAGGCGGGCTTCCTGGGCGCGCTGCGCGCCGGCGCGTACGGCTACCTGCTGAAGGACTCGAAGCCCGCGGAGATCGCGGCGGCGGTCCGGTCCGTGGCCCTCGGGCAGATGGTCTTCGGCGGCGGGCTGGCGCCCCGGCTCCTGGACCGTCTCACCACGCCGCCGCCCCGCAGCCCGTTTCCCGGCCTCACCCAAAGGGAGCACGAGATCCTGGAGCGGCTGGCCGACGGCAGGTCCAACGCCGAGATCGCCCGCGAGCTGTGCCTGGCCACCAAGACCGTGCGCAACCACGTGAGCAACGTGCTGACGAAGCTGGAGGCGCCGAGCCGGGTGGACGCCGCACTGCGGGCCAGGGACGCGGGCCTCGGCTCGCGTCCCGTGCTCACGCGCGTCTGAGCGTCACCCGCGGATGTGACCCTCGCCGGTGTAGATCCACTTCGTGGAGGTGAGCTCCGGCAGCCCCATCGGGCCGCGGGCGTGCAGCTTCTGGGTGGAGATGCCGATCTCCGCCCCGAAGCCGAACTCCCCGCCGTCGGTGAAGCGGGTCGAGGCGTTCACCGCGACCGCCGCCGAGTCCACGGTCGCCACGAACCTGCGGGCGGCCTGCTGGGAACGGGTCACGATGGCGTCGGTGTGGGCCGAGCCGTACCTGCGGATGTGCGCGACGGCGTCGTCCAGCGAGTCGACCACGGCGGCGGCGATGTCGAGGGAGAGGTACTCGGTGGTGAAGTCCTCCTCGGTGGCGGCCACGACGTCGGCGCCGTAGGCTCGCACCCGCTCGTCCCCGTGGACGGTGACGCCCGCGTCCTTCAGCGCCGTCAGCGCCTTCGGGACGAACTCGTCGGCGATGGCGGAGTGCACGAGGAGCGTCTCGGCCGCGTTGCACACCGAGGGCCGCTGCGCCTTGGCGTTCACGAGGATCTTGAGAGCGGTGTCGATGTCGGCGTCGGCGTCCACGTACACGTGGCAGTTGCCCACTCCGGTCTCGATGACCGGCACGGTCGACTCCTCGACCACGCTGTTGATCAGCGAGGCGCCGCCGCGCGGGATCAGCACGTCGACCAGGCCGCGGGCGCGCATCAGGTGCTTGACCGACTCGCGGGTCTGGCCCGGCACGAGCTGCACGGCGTCCGCCGGCACCTCGGTCGCCGCCAGCGCCTGCTGCATGACGCGCACCAGCGCCGTGTTGGAGGAGTACGCGCTGGACGACCCGCGCAGCAGCACGCCGTTGCCGCTCTTGAGGCACAGCGCGGCCGCGTCCACGGTCACGTTGGGCCGGCCCTCGTAGATGATGCCGATGACGCCGAGGGGCACCCGCACCTGACGCAGCTCCAGGCCGTTGGGCAGCGTGCCGCCGCGCACGACCTCGCCGACCGGGTCGGGCAGGTCCGCCACCTGACGGACGGCGGCGGCGATCGTGGCGATCCGGTCGGCGTCGAGCCGCAGCCGGTCGATCATCGCCTCCGAGGTGCCGTTCTCCCTGGCCCGGTCCACGTCCGCGGCGTTGGCCGCGACGATCTCGTCCGTGGCGGCCTCAAGGGCGTCGGCCACGGCCCGCAGCGCCGCGTCCTTCGGCGCGCGCGGCATCGGCGCGAGCACCGTCGCGGCGTCCCGCGCCGCCCGCGCGACCTTCAGAAATTCCTCTGCCTCAGACATTGCCTCGCGCTCCGTCACTTGTGGTGGTGAACAGGCTCCAATATCACGATGTCGTCCCGGTGGATCAGCTCGCGCTCGTACTCCGGGCCGAGTGTGCTGGCCAGCTCCCGGGTGGAGCGGCCGAGCAGGTCGGGGATCTCCCCCGCGTCATAGTTGACCAGACCCCGGGCGACGACGGCCCCCGACGGCGCGCACAGGTCGACCGGGTCGCCCGCGGCGAAGTCGCCCTCGACCTTCACGACGCCCGCGGGCAGCAGCGACTTGCGCCGCCCGACCACGGCCTCGACCGCGCCGGCGTCCAGGTGCAGGCGGCCCCGGCCGGTCGTGGCGTGGGCGAGCCACAGCAGCCGGGTGCCGGGGTGCCGGCCCCCCGGGTGGAAGCAGGTGCCGATGTCGGTCCCCGCGAGCGCCTGCGCCGCGTGCGCCGCCGCGGTGAGCACCACCGGGACGCCCGCCCCGGTCGCGATGCGGGCCGCCTCCACCTTGGTGATCATGCCGCCGGTGCCGACCCGGCCGGAGGTGCCCAGCTCGACGCCTTCCAGGTCCTCGGGCCCGCGGACCTCGGCGATGCGGGTGGCGCCGTCCTTGCGCGGGTCGCCGTCGTACAACGCGTCGACGTCCGACAGCAGCACCAGCCCGTCGGCGTGGGTGAGGTGGGCCACCAGCGCCGCGAGCCGGTCGTTGTCCCCGAACCGGATCTCGTCGGTGGCCACCGTGTCGTTCTCGTTCACGACGGGCACGATGCCGAGCTCCAGCAGCCGGGCCAGCGCCCGCTGGGCGTTGCGGTGGTGGATGCGGCGCATCATGTCGTCGGCCGTCAGCAGCACCTGCCCCACCCGCAGGCCGTACCTGGCGAAGGAGGAGGTGTAGCGGGCGACCAGCACGCCCTGCCCGACCGAGGCGGCCGCCTGCTGGGTCGCCAGGTCCTTTGGCCGGTCGCGCAGCCCCAACGGCCCCAGCCCGGCGGCGATCGCGCCGGACGACACGAGCACGATCTGCGTGCCGGTCTTGCGCCGGGCCGCCAGCACGTCGACCAGCGCGTCCACCCGGTCGACGTCGATCGTGCCGCGGGACGTCGTCAGCGACGACGACCCCACCTTGACCACCAGCCGCGCGGCCTCGCGGATCCGTTCCCTGCCTGTCACGCCGTCTCCCCGATCAGCCGAGCCTCGCGTCGGTGCCGCGCGGGCCCATGGTCGCCTCCGTGCCCTGCGACGGCTGCCAGTCGAAGACGTAGCCGCCCTCCATCGGGCCGATGATCACCTCGGCGCCGGCCGCCGCACCGGCCTTGATCAGCTCCTCCTCGACCCCGAGCCGTTCGAGGCGGTCGGCCAGGTAGCCGACGGCCTCGTCGTTGGAGAAGTCGGTCTGCCGGATCCACCGCTCGGGCTTCTCGCCGGTCACCTGGAAGCGGTTCTCGTCGACGCGCCGCACCGAGAAGCCGGTCTCGCCGAGCTGCCTGGGCCGGATGACCAGCCGCGTGGGCTCCTCGACCGGGGCCTGCGCCCGGGCCGCCGCCACCATCTCCGCCATCGCGAACGCCAGGGGCCGCAGGCCCTCGTGGCTGGCCGCGGAGATCTCGAAGACGCGCAGGCCGCGCTCCTCCAGCATGGGCGTGACGATGTCGGCCAGGTCCCGGCCGTCGGGCACGTCCACCTTGTTCAGCGCGACCAGCCGCGGCCGGTCCTGCAGCGTCCCGTACGCCGCGAGCTCGGCCTCGATCACCTCGTAGTCGGTGACCGGGTCGCGCCCGGGCTCGATCGTCGCGCAGTCGAGCACGTGCACGATCGTCGAGCAGCGCTCGACGTGCCGCAGGAACTCGTGGCCGAGACCCCGGCCCTCGGACGCCCCCGGGATGAGCCCCGGCACGTCGGCGACCGTGAAGACGGTCTCGCCCGCCGTCACCACGCCGAGGTTGGGGATGAGCGTCGTGAACGGATAGTCGGCGATCTTGGGCCGGGCCGCGGAGAGCGCCGCGATCAGGGACGACTTGCCCGCGTTGGGGAACCCGACCAGCGCCACGTCGGCGACCGTCTTGAGTTCGAGCACGATCTCGGCCTCGTCGCCCGGCTCGCCGAGCAGCGCGAAACCCGGGGCCTTGCGCTTGGCGTTGGCGAGCGCGGCGTTGCCGAGACCGCCGAAGCCGCCCTGCGCGGCGACGTACCGGGTGCCGGCTCCGATCAGGTCGACCAGCACCTCGCCGGTCCTGGCGTCCTTCACGACCGTGCCGTTGGGCACCGGAAGGACGATGTCCTCCCCGTTGGCGCCGTCCCGGTTGGAGCCCATGCCCTGCTTGCCGTTGCCCCCGCGGCGGTGCGGCCGGTGGTGGTACTCCAGCAGGGTGGACGTGTTGGGATCCACCTCCAGGAGGACGTCGCCACCGCGTCCGCCGTTGCCGCCGTCGGGCCCGCCCAGCGGCTTGAACTTCTCCCGGTGGATGGAGGCGCAGCCGTTGCCCCCGTCACCCGCCTTGATGTGCAGGACGACGTGGTCCACGAAGTCGGCCATCAGCCGCTCCCCCTAACTGCCGTATGAAAAACGAATGAGGCGGACCGAATGCTCGATCCGCCTCATCGCGCTGCTTACTGGTGTCCGGGGCGGATCTACTCCGCGGCCGGGACGATGCTCACCGCGCGGCGACCGCGCTTGGTGCCGAACTGCACCCGGCCGGTGGCCAGGGCGAACAGCGTGTCGTCGCCACCACGGCCGACGTTGTCGCCGGGGTGGAAGTGCGTGCCGCGCTGACGGACGATGATCTCGCCCGCGTTCACCAGCTGACCGCCGAAACGCTTCACACCGAGGCGCTGAGCGTTCGAGTCACGGCCGTTCCGGGTGGACGAAGCGCCCTTCTTGTGTGCCATGATTCACTCCCTTTCGGGGGTAAGCGGGGGTCGTCCCCCGGGAAACTACTGTCCGGGGTTGATGCCGGTGACCTTGACCTGGGTGTACCGCTGACGGTGACCCTGGCGCTTCTTGTATCCGGTCTTGTTCTTGTACTTCAGAATCCGGATCTTCGGCCCCTTGGTCTCGCCGAGAATCTCGGCGGTCACCTGGAACCGGGAAAGCGTGGCTGCGTCGGTGGTGACATCGCCGTCGTTGACGACGAGCACCGCCGGCAGCGACACCGAGGAGCCAACCTCGCCGGCGACCTTGTCCACCTCGAGGACGTCCCCGACGGAGACCTTCTGCTGCCTGCCGCCGCAACGAACGATCGCGTACACCGCGGAACCCTTCTACTGGCTAAATGCTGAGATGCCGCGCCCCGCATCCAGCTGCTGTCGATTACACGACCGGCGATCCGGGCAGGCGCGCGAAGCCAGGCACGCCGACACCGGGCGCACCGGTTGCCTAGGGTACCGGATATCCGGTACCCAGGTCGAACCGAGCGGATCGCCGGGTGACGAAGTCGTTACTCCGCCGTCTTCCTGCGGGAACGTCGCCGTCCCCGGGAAGCCGGCGCGGAGCCGTCGCCCTCGTCGGAGTTGGTGGGATCGGCGTCGATGGCGTCGGTGACGCTCTCGCGTGCCGAGCCCGACGCCGCGGCCACCGATCCCTCGTTGGCCGCCAGCTTCTCGGCCACCGCCTTCTCGACGGCCATCTTGCCCTGCGTGCCACGCGGCTCGGGCTTCGCCTCGACCGGCTCGGTCGACACGATGATCCCGCGCCCGTGGCAGCAGTCGCACGGCGTGGAGAACGCCTCCAGCAGGCCTTGGCCGACCCGCTTACGCGTCATCTGCACCAGACCCAGCGAGGTGACCTCGGCCACCTGGTGCTTGGTCCGGTCCCGCGCCAGGCACTCCAGCAGTCGCCGGAGCACCAGGTCGCGGTTGCTCTCCAGCACCATGTCGATGAAGTCGATCACGATGATGCCGCCGATGTCCCGCAGCCTGAGCTGACGGACGATCTCCTCGGCCGCCTCCAGGTTGTTGCGGGTGACGGTCTCCTCGAGGTTGCCGCCCTGCCCGGTGAACTTACCGGTGTTGACGTCGACGACCGTCATCGCCTCGGTCCGGTCGATCACCAGCGAGCCGCCGGACGGCAGCCACACCTTGCGCTCCATCGCCTTGGCGATCTGCTCGTCGATCCGGTAGGCGGAGAAGGCGTCGGTCTCCTCATCCCACTTCGTCAGGCGCTCGGCCAGGTGCGGGGCGACGTAGCGGACGTACTCGTCCACCGTCGTCCACGCCTCGTCGCCCTCGACGACCAGGGAGCTGAAGTCCTCGTTGAAGACGTCGCGGACCACCCGGACGGTCAGGTCGGGCTCCCCGGACAGCAGTTCCGGCGGGCTGGCCGACTTGGCCTTGCGCTGGATGTTCTCCCACTGGGCCGACAGCCGGGCCACGTCGCGGCTGAGCTCCTCCTCCGAGGCGCCCTCCGCCGCGGTGCGCACGATGACGCCCGCGTTCTCCGGCATGACCTTGCGCAGGATCTGCTTGAGCCGGGCCCGCTCCTTGTCGGGGAGCTTGCGGCTGATGCCGGTCATCGAGCCGTCCGGCACGTAGACCAGGTAGCGGCCGGGGAGGCTGACCTGGGAGGTCAGCCTGGCGCCCTTGTGGCCGATCGGGTCCTTGGTGACCTGGACGAGCACCGACTGCCCGGACTTCAGCGCCGCCTCGATCCGCTTGGGCTGGCCCTCCAGCCCCGCGGTGTCGAAGTTCACCTCGCCGGCGTACAGCACGGCGTTGCGGCCCTTGCCGATGTCCACGAACGCCGCCTCCATGGAGGGCAGCACGTTCTGGACCTTGCCGAGGTAGACGTTGCCGACGTACGACTGGCTCGACTCACGGTCGACGTAGTGCTCGACGAGGACGCCGTCCTCGAGCACCGCGATCTGGGTGCGGCCGCCCTGGCGGCGCACGACCATGATCCGCTCGACCGACTCGCGCCGGGCCAGGAACTCCGACTCGGTGATGATCGGCGGACGGCGGCGGCCCAGCTCGCGGCCCTCGCGGCGGCGCTGCTTCTTCGCCTCCAGCCGGGTCGATCCCCGTACGCCCTGGACCTCGTCGACCGAGGTGGACCTGGTGGCGCGGGGCGCCCGGATGCGGACGACGGTGTTCGGCGGGTCGTCGGGGGCCAGTTCGGCCTCCTCTGTGCCGCGGCGGCGACGACGGCGACGGCGCCGGGTGCCGGTCTGGCCCTCGGAGTCGTCCTCCGCCTGCTCGCGGTCCTCCTCGTCGCCCGACGCGGCCTGCGGCTCCTCGCCCTCGTCCTCGGACTCCTCGCCGTCCTCGGTGTCCCTGGTGCGGGCGCCCCGGCCGCGTCCGCCGCGACGACGGCGCCGCCTGCGGGTGCCGCCGTCGGCCTCGGACTCGTCGTCGCCGGACTCGGTCGCCTCCTCCGCCTCCTCGGCTTCCTCGTCCTCCGCCGGCACCGGCTCTGCGGCGGGCGACGCGGGCCTCTGCGCGGGCACCGCGAACGGGTCGGGAGCCTGGAAGATCGGCTGGAACAGCGCCGACGGCGCCTGGAAGGTCACCGAGGGCACGGACGGCTGCGGCGCCGACAGCCCGAAGGGGTCGGCCACCACGTCCGGCCGCCCGCCGTCCTCCTCGATGTCGATGTCCTCGATGTCGAGCGGCTCGTCGTCCAGCGGTTCCTCGTCGGGGAGGTTGAGCCCGAGCGCGGCGGCGACCTCGGCCTCGGCGGCGTGCATCGCCCTGGATCGTTCCGGCGTCGGCTCTTCCGCGCGGGCGCGGCGGCGCCGCCGGGGGGCGGCGGGTTCCTCGGCCTGTGGCGTGTCCTCGGCCTGCGCCGTCTTCTCCGCCTGCTCCGGCTGCGGGGACGGCTCGGTCTCCTCGGTCCTCTTGCGGCTGCGGCGACGCCGGGCCGGCGCGGCCGGCTCGTCGTCCCCGGTCGCCGCCTCCGGAACGGCCGTCTCGGCGGCCGGTGTCTCGGCGGCCGTCTCGGTGACCGCTGTCTCCGTGACCTGTGCCTCGGCGGTCTTGGTGCGGCGGCGGGTGACCCGCTTGGGCCGCTCCTTCACGACCGGCTCCTCCTGCGCGACCGGCTCCTCCTGCGCGGGCGGCGCGGAGGTCTCGTCGGCGGGCTCGGCGGTCACCGGGACGTCGGCGGCGACCACCGTGGTCACCGGCGGCGGCAGGTCGTCCGGCTCGGGCGGGGGCCCGGCCGGCCGGCTCGCCGACCGGCGGCGCGGCGTCGCGGACACGCCGGACGGACCGGAGGAAACCGCGTCTCCCCCGGCCTGGCCGCGTTCTTCTGTTGTCGTATCACCGTCAAGGCTCACAGCCCCGTCAGTGGGCTCGTTGTCGAGCATGCGGGCGCTCTCCCGTCAGCCTCCGGGCACGTTGCCGCGCCGCGCGAAGGCTCTCGTCTCTCGCGGTCCGCCGGGCTTCCTGTCGGCGCCTCGGCGGCAAGTCTTATCGGTCTCCGCCTGCCCGGTCGAAGGCGAACGGGTCGGCGGGCTCACCGGTCGCGTCGAGCGGCCCCTGCGCCAGCCTGGTCACCGCTGCGGGTGACGGCGGCGCGAAGCCTGCCACGAGACGCAGACCCATGAGCACGTCATCGGGCCGGACGGCAGGTGTTTCGTGCCGAACAACCATACGAAGTATGACACACGGTTGAACGGTCTCCTGACCTGCCGTAATTCCCGGCCCCTCCACTACGGCGAGCGAACGCACCGCCTGGCGGGCGTCGAATCGCCGCATTCCCTTCTTGGTCAGGCGCTCGACCTCCACCCGGCCGGCCGCCAGGAACTCCTTCACCGCCCGCTCGGCCTCGCCCGGATCGGCTCCGGGGAGCCGCAGCTCCCACATCGAGCCCTCCAGCCGGTCGGCCAGGTTCCCGTCCCGCGCCTCCACCACGTCGAGCACGTCCAGTCCCGGCGGCAGCGAGGCGTCGAGGTCGTCGTGAACCCGCCGCGGGTCACACGGCCGGTTCACCCCGATCTCGAGGTACTCGGCCTCGCTCGCCACTCCGGTGGGGGCGGCGCCGGCGTAGGAGATCTTCGGGTGGGGGCTGAAGCCCGCGCTGTAGGCCACCGGGATGCCGGCTCGCCGCACCGCCCTTTCGACGGCGCGGGAGATGTCGCGGTGGCTGGTGAAGCGCAGGCGGCCCCGCTTGGCGTAGCGCACACGCAGTCGCTGCACCGTGGGTTCGGGCGCGGGCCCGTCGGGAACGGGTTTCAGAGTTCCGTCGTCCTTCCGGTGTCGGTCGATCGTCTTTCAGGATAGGCCGTGAGCGTCAGATCACGGTGAGTGGCAGCAGTTTTCTGCCCGTGGGGCCGATCTGGATCTCCGTCCCCATCGTGGGGCAGACGCCGCAGTCGTAGCAGGGCGTCCAGCGGCAGTCCTCGACCTCCACGTCGCCCAGCGCGTCCTGCCAGTCCTGCCAGAGCCACTCGCGGTCGAGACCGGCGTCGAGGTGGTCCCAGGGCAGCACCTCGTGCTCGTCCCGCTCGCGCGTCGTGTACCAGTCCACGTCGACAGGCTCGTCGGCGAGGGCACGGTCCGCCGCCGCCATCCACCGCTCGAACGAGAAGTGCTCGCTCCAGCCGTCGAACCGGCCGCCGTCCTCCCAGACGGCGCGGATGACCCTGCCCACCCGGCGGTCGCCCCGCGACAGCAGCCCCTCCACGATCGACGGCTTGCCGTCGTGGTAGCGGTAGCCGATGGCCCTGCCGTACTCCTTGTCGGAGCGCAGGGCGTCGCGCAGCGCGCGCAGCCGGCGGTCCACCGTCTCGTGGTCGCACTGGGCGGCCCACTGGAACGGCGTGTGCGGCTTGGGCACGAACCCGCCGATGGAGACCGTGCAGCGGATGTCACGCGAACCCGTCGCGTCACGGCCCGCCTTGATGACCTTCTTGGCCAGGTCGGCGATGCCGAGGACGTCCTCGTCCTCCTCCGTCGGGAGCCCGCACATGAAGTAGAGCTTCACCTGCCGCCACCCGTTGGAGTAGGCGGTGGTGACCGTGCGGATCAGGTCCTCCTCGGTGACCATCTTGTTGATCACCTTGCGCATCCGCTCGGACCCGCCCTCCGGCGCGAACGTGAGCCCGGAACGGCGGCCGTTGCGGGACAGCTCGTTCGCCAGGTCGATGTTGAACGCGTCGACCCGGGTGGACGGCAGGGACAGGCCGACCTGGCTGCCCTCGTAGCGGTCGGCGAGACCCCTGGTGACGTCGGCGATCTCGGAGTGGTCGGCGCTGGACAGCGACAGCAGCCCGACCTCGCTGAAGCCGGACTCCCTGATCCCCGCCTCGACCATGTCGCCGATCGTGGTGATCGACCGCTCCCGGACCGGACGGGTGATCATCCCCGCCTGGCAGAAGCGGCAGCCCCGGGTGCAGCCCCGGAAGATCTCGACGCTGAACCGCTCGTGCACGGTCTCGGCGAGCGGGACCAGCGGTTTCTTCGGGTACGGCCACTCGTCGAGGTCCATGACCGTGTGCTTGAACACGCGCGTCGGCACGCCGTCGCGGTTGGGGACGACGCGCTTGATGCGGCCGTCCGGGTGGTACTCGACGTCATAGAACTTCGGGACGTACACCCCGCCCGTGGAGGCGAGGCGCAGCAGCAGTTCGTCACGGCCGCCGGGCGAGCCCTCGGCCTTCCACTCGCGCAACACCTCGGAGATCGCGATGGCGATCTGCTCGCCGTCGCCGAGCACGGCGGCGTCGAGGAAGTCGGCGATGGGCTCCGGGTTGAACGCGGCGTGGCCGCCCGCCAGCACGATCGGATCCTCGTCGGTGCGGTCCACCGCCTCCAGCGGGATCCCCGCGAGGTCGAGCGCGGTGAGGAGGTTCGTGTAGCCGAGCTCGGTGGCGAACGACACCCCGAGGACGTCGAACGCGCGAACCGGCCGGTGGCCGTCCACGGTGAACTGCGGGACGCCCTCGGACCGCATGAGCGCCTCGAGGTCGGGCCACACCGCGTAGGTGCGCTCCGCCAGCGTCTCGGGCAGCTCGTTGAGGATCTCGTAGAGGATCTGCACCCCCTGGTTGGGCAGGCCGACCTCGTAGGCGTCCGGGTACATCAGGGCCCACCGGACGGTCGCCTCGTCCCAGTCCTTGACCGTCGAGTTCAGCTCGCCCCCGACGTACTGGATCGGCTTCTGCACCTTGGGCAGCAGCGGCTCCAGGCGGGGAAACAACGACTCGACAGACATGCCTCCAGGGTATCGGCTCCCGGGAGTGTCCCCTGCGGATCTTCCAGCCTCAGAAGGGGTGCCAGATCCGGTCGTCGCCCGCGCGCAGCGAGGCCAGGCGGTGGCGCAGCTCCGCGTGCGCGCGGTCGTCGCGGTGCCCGATGCGCAGCACGGCCGTCAGCGTCTGGAGCTCCCGGATGTCGCGCAGCACCGGATAGCCCGGCCAGTCCCTGACGTCGCATCCGTACGCGCGGGCGAAACCGTCCCGCTGGGCGTCGGACAGGCCGAACCTGGTGCCCTGCAGGGTGGGCACCAGGTCGACCTCGCGCGGCCCGGCGCTGACCGAGTCCCAGTCGCACAGCAGGATCCGGCCCGCGGTGCGGATCAGGTTGCCCCGGTGCGCGTCGCCGTGCACCAGCCCGTACGGCAGGGCGAACTCGACGCGCTCGTAGTAGGCCTCCTCCAGCGCCGCGCACCGGTCCAGCAGCCACTCGCGCTCCTCGCCGTCCAGCACGAGGCTCGCCCGTACGGCCCGCCGTACGCGGCCGAAGGGATCATAGGTCGGCAGCGCGAACGGGACCGGCGGCAGGGAGTGCAGCCACCGCAGCAGCCGGCCGAGCGGAACCGGATCGCCGTCGTCCGCGCCGTCCTCGTAGTGCCAGAAGGTCGCCAGACAGCCCTCGACGGCCAGCGGCTGGCGCACGTCGAGCGGCAGCGTGACGGGGAAACCCTGCTCGTGCAGCCAGCGCGTGACCTTGAGCGAGGTGACCAGCCGGTCGTACTTGCCGGGGGTGCCGGCCTCCGCCAGGCGGACGACGACCCCCTCGCCCGGCAGGTGGTAGACCACGTTGGCGAAGCTGCGCAGCAACCGTGCGCCGTCGGCGCTGAGCCCGGCCCGACGGCACGCCTCCGCGAGCGCGGGCGGGGTGCCGGCGACGGTGGAGACACTCATCGCGGATCCTCCTCGCCGCCCAGTGCCTCGGACGGCGCCTCGGACGGCGCCTCGGGCAGCGCCCGGGCGGCCGACTGGGGCAGGCCGGTCGCGCAGAACGCCTCCAGCCGCTCGGCGAGCTCTCCCCGCACCATCGGAGTGCAGGTCAGCACCGTGGACTGCAGGGTCTCGGCCAGGCTGTCGATCCTGCGCTCCGGCGGCAGGGCCAGCAGCGGCGTCAGGGCCTGCTCGGCCCCACCGGGGTCGTCCTCCATCAGGTGCGCGACGGCCAGGTGCGCCCCGGCCATCGCCTCGCAGCCGTACGACCGGTTCTGGCGGTCCTCCCGCGCGTACAGGCCGAGCGCGGCGCGGGCCTGCTCGATCGCCCGGCCCGCCTGTCCGAGGTGCAGGTGCGTGACCGCCGTGTAGTAGGCCTGCTTGGCGGGCCGGAAGGCGAACTCCCCGGCGAACCCGTCGTGCAGCTCGTCCCCGGTGCCCGCCTCGCGGGCGTCCGCCGCCTTGAGCAGGTCGTCCTCCACCTCGCGGGTCCGGCCGAGCATCGCGCCCGCCCGCGCCCGCAGCATGTGCAGCCGCGCGCCGCCCTGGCCCCGGTGCAGGTGGGTGAGGCCGTCCTCGGCGTAGCCCGCCGCGTCCTCGTACCGCCGGTCCCACAGCGCGACCGACGCCTGCATGCCGCGGGCCCAGCCCATGAGGGACCGGTGCCCGGCGATCCTGCCGTACGTCCACGCCGCGCGGGCGAGGTCGTCGGCGGGCACCCGGCGGCCCATGTCCATGCTCGCGTTGGCCATCAGCCCGCACAACGTCCCGGCCAGGAAGAACAGCTCGCCGGCCTGGGCCGGGTGGACGCGCCGCTCCAGCGCCCTGCGGGTCTGCTCCTGCAGCGCCCGCATCTCCACGAACAGCGGCAGCGGCGCCTCCCAGACGTACCGGCGGGACAACCAGATCACCTGCGTGCGCAGCCGTTCGAGCGCGCTGTCGCCGATCTCGCTCGTCTCCACCCGCTCGGCGTGCTCGCTCGCCTCCCGGGCGGCGGCGCTGATCAGGTCGGGCGCGGTACGCCGCCGCCAGGCCTCGGGGCCGCGCATCTCCGGCGGCGTGTAGTCCTTGGCGAACCCGAGCTGCACCGGGCCCGTCTCGAACAGGCGGCACAGCAGGTCGGTGTAGTCGCGGTCGGGCCGCGCCCCGGCCTCCCACTCCCGCCAGGACCGCTCGCTCAGTCCCCTGCGCTTGATCTGCTCGCGGTCGCACATCGCGTGGAAGCGCTCGATCGCCTCCTCCACCGTCCACCCGTACGCCAGCCGCAGGCACTTGAAACGGGCCAGCCGCGGGCAGCACAGGTGGATCTCGTCGGCGATCTGGTGGAAGACCGCGGTCGTCGGCGGCTCACCGAGAGCGGCGAGGGTCCGCTCGCGGATGCCGCCGGCGATCTGGATGGCGGACCGGTCCCCGCCGCGTGAGGGTGTCGTCATCGGCTCTCCCAGTGGTGACACCCGCACGCTAACGCCGTACATGTCACGAACCGGTCACCTCGCGCACTGCGAGTCCCTCTCCACCGAGCGGAGAGGAGTGATGGTGCCGCCGCTGCGCAGCTGGGCCGTGAAGAGCTGGCCGCACAGGCTCGCCGGCGTCTCGGCGAACCACACCGTCGGCGGGTCGCCCGCGGCCGCGGCGGCCCACCTCCCGCCGCCGTACACGATCCGGTAGTCGGGGAAGGCCGTGCGCAGCAGGTCTAGGGCACGCTGGCGTTCCCGCGCCTCGTCGTCCGGAGTCACCGTTCCTCCGTAAGGGTTCGTTCAGCCCCCGAACCTGTTCCGTTCCCATGGTGTTCGCCGCGCGGTGCGGGCACCAGTGAGAGCGGGGATCCGGCACCCTGCGGACGGCTCTCATGCGGGGAACACGGGGAACGCGGAGAACGTCAGACCGGTCGCGATCTCAGATGGATCGCCTGCAGGATGGCGATCGCCGTCATGTTCGCGAACGTCGCGGTGCCGCCGTAGGAGACGAACGGCAGCGGCACACCGGTGATCGGCATGATGCCGATCGTCATGCCGACGTTGACGAGCGTCTGGAAGGCCAGCCACGCGACGATGCCGGCCGAGACGAGCGCGCTGAACCGGTCGCCGCACATCCGGGCGATCCGCGCGCCGCGCAGCAGCACCACGCCGAGCAGGGCGACCACGGTGACCGACCCGACGAAACCGAGTTCCTCGCCCGCGACGGTGAAGATGAAGTCGGTGTGCTGCTCGGGCACGAACCGTCCCGTGGTCTGGCCGCCGTGGAACAGGCCCTTGCCGAACACCTCGCCCGACCCGATCGCCACCAGCGCCTGGGTGCTGTTGTACCCCACGCCGCGCGGGTCGCTGGACGGGTCGATGAGCGCGGTGAACCGGGCCACCTGGTACGGCTTGAGCAGCCCCAGCGACCACACGGCCACCGCCCCGAGGCCCGTGAGCAGCACCCCGGCCACGACCCAGCGCTTGCGTATCCCGGAGAAGACGATGATCGCACCGGTCGTCGTCATCAGCACCATGGTGGTGCCGAGGTCGGGCTGCAGCATGACCAGCGCCGCCGCGACGCCCGCCGCCGCGACGGACAGCGCGAGACCGGCGGCCCTCGGCCGGTCCTTGGTCTTCCCCTTCTCCGACGTCGGGGCCAGCAGCCGCGCCAGTATCACCACCAGCGCCGGCTTCATCAGCTCGGCCGGCTGCAGGGCGAAGCCCCCGCCCAGCAGGATCCACGAGTGGTGGCCGTTGATCGTCGACCCCATCGGGCTGATGACCAGGATCAGCCCGATGACGGCGATGCCGTACAGGACCGGCGCGTACGTGCGAAGCCAGCGGTAGTCGGTCACCGCGACCGCACTGTAGAGAGCCAGACCGATGAGCAGGTTGAGCACGTGCTTCTTGACCATGCCCGTCGGCTCGATCGACGACCAGGTGCGGGTGGCCGACCACACCAGCAGCGTGCCGATCGCGCTCAGCGCGACCACCGCCCCGAACAGCAACCAGTCCATCCGCCAGACGACCGATCCCCGCCCGACGACCCGGCTCGCGAACGACCTCCGCCGTATTCCGATGGCCTCAGTCATGGCAGGCCCGCCTCACTGCGTGTTGTCGCGGCTGATGGCCGGCAGCCGCGTCACCGGTTTGCCGTCCGGAAGCGCCGGCTTGACCGGCTTGCCGTTGTCCCCCTTGCTCAGGCCGAAGATGCCCTCCCAGATGCGCCGCACGGCGGGCGCGGCGGTCGAGGCGCCGAAGCCGCCCTGCGCCACCATGACCACGGTGACCAGCCGCGGATTGTCCGCGGGCGCGAAGGACGCGAACCACGACGTGTCCTCCTTGCCGTAGACCTCGGCCGTACCGGTCTTGCCGCCGATCTTGACGATGTTGAACGGGAAGCCGCGGAACGCGCCCGCCGCCGTGCCGTCCGAGGGCACCTCGCTGAGCGCCTTGCGGATGTACTCGCGCGTCTCGTCGTTGACCGGCAGGTGTCCCTCGACTGGGACCGGGATCTCCTGCTTCAGCGTGCCGTCCGGACGCATCAGCGCCCAGCCGATCCGCGGGCTGCGCACGTTGCCGTCGCCGAGCAGCGCCGCGTACGCCCGGGCGAGCTGGAGGGGGGTGACGAGCACGTCACCCTGGCCGATCGAGAGGTTGACCGCCTCGTAGGCGTGGAAGATCGCGCCCTCCACGCAGTTCTCGTGGGCCAGCCGCTTGGCGAACGCGGCCCGGCTCTGGTCCTTCATCTCCGGGTAGCCGGTCTTGGCCCGCCTGCACATCTCGTCCTTGGTGGAGTTCCACAGGTCGCGCTTCCACCCCCGGGTGGGGATGCGCCCCGCGGACTCGCCCGGCAGGTCGATGCCCGTACGGCGGCCGAAGCCGTAGGCCTTCGCCATGTTCGGCATCGGCTCCTTGACCTTGGACTTGGGCGTCTTGCCGCCGTCGCGCAGCCACTCCTCGTACCCGGCCCGGTAGAACACGGTGTCGCACGACTTGACCAGCGCCTCGTGCAGCGAGATCGCGCCGAGACTCATGCCGCCCGCGTTGGGGTACGACCGGCCCTCGACGGTGTAGGCACCCGGGCACTGGTAGGTGCCGTGCAGCGGCTGACCGTCGGCGACCATCGCCGACGCCGAGCTGATCTTGAAAGTCGAGCCCGGGGCGTACTCGCCGGCGATCGCGCGCGACACCAGCGGCTTGCCCGACTTGTCCGACAGCAAGCGTCGGTAGTCCTTCTCCGCGATGCCGCCCGTCCAGACCTTGGGGTCGTACGTCGGCCGGCTGGCCATCGCGATCACGCGGCCGGTCTTCACGTCGAGCACCACACCGGCGGCGCCGTCCGAGTTCGGCACCTCCTGCATGGCCTGGTCGAGCGACTTTTCGACGATGCGCTGCACGTTGGCGTCGATGCTGGTCACCAGGATGTCGCCGGGAACCGGGTCGGACTGCTGGTTGACCGTGATGACCTTGCCCATCCGGTCGACCTGGACGTTGCGCAGGCCGGGTGCGCCGCGCAGGGCCGAGTCGTAGGTCCGCTCCAGCCCGTCGCGGCCGGTGAGGTCGACACCCGAGTAGTTGGCCTTGAGACCCTCCCGCTTCTCCAGCTCGCTCTGCGTCACCGGCTGCAGGTAGCCGAGGAGCTGGGCGGCGTCCTTGCCGTTCGGATAGTCGCGGAGCGCCTGGATGTCGGCCGTGACGCCCGGAAAGTCCTCCTGGCGTTCCAGAATCTGCAGCGCCGCCCGGGGGTTGACGTTGTTGGCCACCGGGATCGGCGTGTACGGCGAGCCGGGCCAGCACGGGCGGCTGACGCCGGGCCCGCATGCCCGGATCTCCTGCTTCAGCTTCGACAGCGGCACCTTCAGCACGGCGGACAGGCGACGGAGCACCGCGTCGCCGCCGTCCCGCATCCGCTCCAGCCGGCCGCGGTCCACGGAGACCACCAGCGTCGTACGGTTGCGCACGAGCGGGCGGCCGGAGGAGTCGAGGATCGCCCCCCGCAGGGCGGGGACCCGCACCTCGCGGGTGCGCGTCTCGGTCGCGACCGTGACGAACCGCGACCCCTGCACCACCTGGACCTGCCACAGCCGGACGACGAGCACCACGATCATGGCGATGACCAGCACCTGCAGGACGAGCAGGCGCCCCCGCAAACGTGTCATGCCGTCCCCCGTCTCCAGCTCGGCACGAGCTCGCCACCGCCCGCGCGCCTCCGATGGCCGCCGTGCATGACCTTGACCGCCCGGAGCACCAGCGGAGCGGCCACGAGATTGCAGATCGCGGCCCGGGGCCAGGCCGTGGCCAGCACCGGCCACGTGATCCCCGGGGCGCCGAGCAGCGCGCCCAGACCGGCCACCATGCCGGGCGCGATCACGGCGCACGCCGCCACCGCGGGCAGCGGCAGGCGCTCTCCCACACGGCCGGCCGCGTAGCCCAGGAAGCACAGGACCAGTGCGTACTCGCCCAGTGTGTGGTTGGAGGGCGGCAGCAGGTCGTAGGCGAGCCCTCCGCAGAAGCCGATCACCGCACCGGGCACGGGCCCGCGTCTGGTCGCGAGTGCGGCGACCGTCAGGAGCACCAGGTCCGGCGCCCACGAGAACAGCAGCCTGTTCACCAAACTGACCTGCAGGACCAGGGCGACGAACAGCGACAGCGCGGCGATGAGGTTGCGGGCCATCGTTCAGTTCCTCCCGCCGCGGCCGTCGTCGGCCACGGCACCGTCGTTCTCCCGGGGCTCGTGCCGAGGCGCCGTTGCGGAGTCCGTCTCCCGCCCCGCGCGCGGCTCCTGTACGGCCGGCTCCTGTACCTCCCCGTCCACGGCCTGCGTGCCGTGCCGGCCGCGCCGCTCCTGCGCCGCCTCGGGCCTGCCCTCGCCCGTGCCGCGGCCCCGGTCGCCGAGCCCCCACTCGGCCTCCAGCGACGCGCGGCCCTGCCCGCGACCCTCGTCGCCGCGCCGCTGCCGGTCCTCGCGCGCCGGTTTCGGCGGCTGCGGCTTCGGCGGCAGCACCGCGTCGCGCGGATCACGCTTCGGCGCCGCGATCACCACGCCGACGACGTCCAGTGCGGAGAAGTCGGTGAAGGGCCTCGCGTAGGCCGTCCTGGTCACCTCACCCGGCGTGTTGTCCACCCGCTCGACCACGCCGATCGGCACGCCCGGCACGTACGGCCTGCTCTGCTGCGAACCGAACGAGACGATCCGGCGGCCCACGCCGATCGGCACGGTGGAGTCGAGCAGGCGGAACCTGACGAGGTTGCCGCCTCCGCCCGCCTCGCCGAGGCCGCTCACGACACCGAGCTCGTTGCCGCCTTCCAGCCGCGCCCCCGCCGACAGGGCCGGGTCGGTCAGCAGGGCCACCGTCGAGCTGGCCGGGCCCGCCTGGACGATGCGGCCGACCAGTCCCACGTCGCTCAGCACCGTCATGTCGGGCCGGATCCCGTCGGCGGTGCCGGCGTCGATCTCGACCGTGTCCTCGAACCCCGCCACCGTACGCCGCGCGACGACCTGCGCCCCGACCACGCGGTAGCGGCCGAGCCCCGCCAGCCCGAGCATGCGGTCCAGTTTCTCGGCCCGCGCCCGGTCGAGCCGCTGCGCCGACACCTCGTCCCGCAGCCGCGCGTTCTCCTTGCGCAGGTCGGTGATGACACGGCGGGCCGAGGGCGCGTCGCGCAGCATGCCGACGAATCCGGTGATCGGGCGGGTCACGGCGGCGCCGACGCGTTCGGCCTTCCCGAACACGGCGCCCACGAAGCCGCGCACCGGGCCGAGGACGTGGTCGTTCCCGGCCCGGTGATCCACGGTGATGAGGATCAGCGCCACGGCGAGGAGGAGTCCGAGCATGAGACGGGCGCGGCGGGTGTCTCTCATGACGCTCCTTAGTTGCGGGGCTCCGGCACGAGCACCTGCTGGAGGGCTTCGAAGTCCTCCACGCACCGCCCGGAGCCGAGCGCGACCGAGTCGAGCGCGTTCTCGGCCAGATGGACCGGCATGCCGGTCTCCTCGCGCAACCGGTCGACCATGCCGCGCAGCAGGGCGCCGCCACCGGTCACGGCGATGCCCCGGTCCATGAGGTCGCCGGAGAGCTCCGGCGGGCACTTGTCCAGCGTCGACTTCACGGCGTCCACTACCGCGTTGACCGGCTCGGCGATCGACCGGCGGATCTCCTCGGCGCTGATGACGACCGTCTTCGGCAGGCCGCTGACCAGGTCGCGGCCGCGCACCTCGGCGTGGAAGTCCTCCCCCGTGACGCACGCGGACCCGACGGCGATCTTGACCTCCTCCGCCGTGCGCTCCCCGAGCATCAGGGAGTACTCCTTCTTCGCGAAGGCGATGACCGCCTGGTCGAGTTCGTCACCCCCGACGCGGATCGACTGGCTGGTCACGATGCCGCCCATCGAGATGATGGCCACCTCGGTGGTGCCGCCGCCGATGTCGACGACCATGTTCCCGGTCGGCTCGTGGACCGGCAGGCCGGCCCCGATCGCGGCCGCCATCGGTTCCTCGATGATGTACACGCGGCGGGCCCCTGCCTGATAGCCCGCTTCCTTCACCGCGCGTTGCTCCACCGCGGTGATGCCACTCGGCACGGCCACGATGATGCGCGGACGCACGAAGTGGCGGCGTTTGTGGATCTTCTGGATGAAGTACCGCAGCATCCGCTCGGTCACATCGAAATCCGCGATGACACCGTCCCGCAGGGGACGGATCGCGACGATGTTTCCGGGCGTCCGCCCGATCATCCGCTTCGCTTCTATTCCAACTGCCACGATCTTTCCAGTCGTGACGTTGATGGCGACGACGGACGGCTCGTTCAGGACGATGCCGCGCCCTCGGACGTAGACGAGAGTGTTCGCCGTGCCAAGGTCGACAGCCATGTCACGGCCCAGGAATGTCAGCTTGCTGCCCATGCGGAAGGAAGCCTTCCTTCAGGTGGTTAGCGGTTACCGGGTTCAGCGGGTGTGCGGGATGACGCATCGCATTCGAATCGTAACGGCACGTGCTCATCACTGGGCACATCGCGCTCTCAAGCCCCCGGAAAAACCGGCCTCCCCCCGCCTAAGCTCGGTCACCACCTGGAAAAACACGAGAGGCCCCGGTTTAAACCGGGGCCTCTCGTGTGGCAAGGGCTAGAAACGGTCCGGAAAGAAAATCTTGATTTCCCGGGCGGCGGACTCCGGCGAATCGGAACCGTGGACGACGTTCTCGCCGATCTCCAGGGCGTGGTCGCCGCGGATGGTGCCGGGCGCGGACTTCACCGGGTCGGTCAGGCCGGCCAGGGCGCGGAACGCCTCGACGGCCCGGGGACCCTCGAGCACCATCGCGACCAGCGGGCCGCCGGTGATGAACTCCACCAGCTCGCCGAAGAACGGGCGCTCGGAGTGCTCGGCGTAGTGGGCCTTGGCCGTCTCGGCGTCGAGCGTGCGCAGGTCCATCGCCACGATCTTGAGGCCCTTGCGCTCGATGCGGCCGATGACGTCCCCGACGAGGCCGCGACGGACCCCGTCGGGCTTGATCAGGACAAGCGTACGCTCGGACACGGTCTGTTCTCCTAAGGTCGTTGCTGAGGCTCACGTGGCGTCGTGCTCGCCGTACGGTGACCCGTGCAGGTCGCGGGCGCACCCGTCAAGCATCTGGGAGCTCCGGCTGGGGAGCTCCGTACGCAACGGCAGCTTACCGGTCCGCGAACGCCGCTCCGATCGGGCGAGGCCGGGTCTCGCCGGCGCGGCGGTGCCGGCCGGCGTCGTCAGCGGGCGGGCCCCGGGTCCCCGGGGGTGCCGTCGTCCTCCTCCGGAGACGGCGTCGGCGCGGGGATCACCACCGGACCATCCCCCGGCGCGGCGGCCCTCCGGGTCAGGACGGCGGAGAGCACGATCACTCCGACCACGACGAAACCGCCGATCTGCGCCCACATGTGCAGCGCGTCGATGAACCCCTCGACCAGGGCGTTCCCGTTGCCTCCCGCGGTCTCGGCGGCGTCGCGCAGCCGGTTCACCTGGATGCCGGTGCCGAGCAGGAAGCCCGCGAGCACGGCCGGGAAGCACAGCGACAGACCCAGCATCGCCGAGCCCAGACCCGCCGTGCGGAACGCGCCGACCAACGCGACCGCCGACCCCGCGGCCAGCAGCACGAACGGCACCACCAGCGGCGTGCCGGACGGTGCCGGGACCAGCAGCCAGGTCGCGCACAGTCCCGCGACGACGGCCGCGAGACCGAGGGCCGTCATCCGTTCCGTGAACGTGTCCGGCACCCGGCCTGCGAGGACGGCGGCCACGAGCGCGGTCAGCGCGGCCACCAGGAACGGCACCCACAGGCCCTTGAGGCCGGGGCCGCCCAGTGGGCCGCCGAGCTCGATGTAGGTCATCTGCGCGGCCGTCGGCAGCACCACCAGCCCGACCGCGACGTTGACGAAGGCGAGCGTACGGCCGCCCTGCCCCTCGAACGTGCCGAGCGCCGCGAGGCCCAGCATCGCCACGACGGCGAGCGCCGCGGCGGCGACGACCAGGCGCGGCGGCCAGTCGAAGGTGATCCCCACGCCCAGCACCGCGATGGCCGCCGCCGGCACGATGGCCAGCGCGAGCCGCCCGCGCTCGGCCGACGTCGGCCGGCTCGCGGGCAGGATCTCCCCCTCCGCCTGCGTCCCGCCGTCACCGGAGATCATCCAGAGCACCAGGTACGCCGCGGCGAGGGCCAGCGCCACTCCGGTCAGCAGCGGGTACGGCTGGAGGGTGACCTGCCAGGAGGTCACGTCGCGGATCGCCCACAGGGCGAGCGCCTGGGCCGTGAGCAACGAGGCGGCGAGCGCGCCCGCCCAGATCGGCAGCAGCACCCGGCGCCGGGAACGCTCCGCGACCGCGACGAGCGTGGCCGGCACGAGCATGCCCGCGCCGACTCCGTGGAGCACGCGCAGCACGCCGACCAGCGCGACGGTGTCGGTGTACCCCCCGGCGACGTCGGCGAGCGCGAGCAGCGTGAGCCCCGCCACGAGGATCGGGGCCGCGCGGAACCTGCGTACCGCGACCGCGGCGAGCGGCACGGTCACCAGCATGGCGGGCAGCGCCAGGCCGTGCGCGCGGATCATGTCGACCTGCGACACGCCCGGCGGCAGCAGCGCCGCCACGACGGAGATCGTGTTCGGAATGGCGACGAGCGCCAGAGGAAGGGCCACCAGGGTGAGCAGCCCGATGACGACGTCGACCAGCAGAGGGACGCGCACGGCGCGGACCGGCGCGGCGGTCCGAGCCTGCGGTACGGGAGGGACGGCCATGGTTGCCGACTTTAGCGCTTCGTCGTCCCTTCGACACGGCGAGCGACGAAGATGGCAGTTATCCACAGGGCCGCGAAGATCACCCCGAGGAAGAACATGACCGGGACGAGGAATCCTGTGGCGATCGTCAGGACTTCAAGCACAGTGCCCGCGATGTACGCGGAAGGGCGTTTCAGCATGCCGACGACCACCACGCACAGGACGGCGAGCCCGAGCCCGACGGTCAGCGCGAGCGGGGCGGACACATGATTGATGGTGATCGCGACCGGGCTGATGAGCGCCACGACGATCGCCTGCATCCCGAGGACGCTCGCGCAGAGCCGGCGCATGCCGGGGGTGACCTCGAACACGCCGCTGCTCATTTCGCGACCTTGAGGAGGATGCGCGCGTCTCCCGCGGTCACGACCGAACCGGTGATGAGGACACCGGAGCCCAGCTCGTCGCCCTGGTCCGCCAGCGCGACGCCCGTGTCGATGGCGTCGTCGAGCCGGTCCTCCACATGGACGCGATCCGGGCCGAAGACCGCCTCCGCGCGGGCCGCCAGATCGTCCGGGCTCAGCGAGCGCGATGAGGAGTTACAGGTGACCACGATCTCCTCTGCCACCGGTTCCAGCAGGTCCAGGATCGTGTCCACGTCCTTGTCCGCCATCACGGCCACCACCGCGACGAGCCTGGTGAACCCGAACGCCTCGGTCATGGCCTCGACCGACGCCTCCATGCCCGCGGGATTGTGTGCCGCGTCGATCAGGACGGTCGGGCCACGCCGTACGACCTCCAGCCGCCCCGGGCTCTTCACCTGGGCGAACGCCGGCCGTACGACCTCCTCGCCCAGCGGGTCGTCACCGGCCGTCAGCGCCTCCACGGCGGCCAGGGCGCCGGCCGCGTTGCCCGCCTGGTGTGCGCCGTACAACGGCAGGAACACTTCCTCGTACACACCCTTCAGGCCCTTGAGCTGGAGCATCTGGCCGCCCATGGCCAGTTCGCGATGCAGCACGCCGAACTCCAGCCCCTCGCGGGCCACCACCGCGCCGACCTCCGCCGCCCGCCGCATCAGCACCTCGGCGGCGGGCAGCGGTTGCTGCGCCAGCACGGCCGTCGCCTTGGGCTTGATGATTCCGGCCTTCTCACCGGCGATGGTCGCGACGTCCGGCCCCAAGTAGTCGGTGTGATCCAGCGAGATGGGCGTGACGACCGCGACCGTCCCGTCCGCGACGTTCGTCGCGTCCCAGGTGCCGCCCATGCCGGTCTCTACCACCGCGACGTCCACGGGAGCGTCCGCGAACGCCGCGTACGCCATCCCCGTCAGCACCTCGAAGAAGCTCAGCCTGCCCACCTTGGCGTCGATCATCTCCAGGTAGGGGGCGATGTCCTCGTACACCTCGGCGAACCGCTCCTCCGAAAGGGGCTCGCCGTCAATCACGATCCGCTCGCGCATCGACTGCAGATGAGGGCTCGTGTAGCGGCCCACCCGCAGGTTACGCTCGCGCAGGAGAGCCTCGACCATCCGCGCGGTGCTCGTCTTCCCATTGGTGCCCGCGATGTGAACGACCTTGTACGAGTTCTGGGGATCTCCGAGGATCTCCATCAGCGCGGTGATCCGGTCAAGAGTGGGGCTGAAATCCCACTCCACTCCCCGTGCCATGATCGCTTGCTCGACGGCTCGATATTCCACGACCCTCAGCGTACGGGAACCCACACCCGCCCTTTCACAAGGCAGTAGGCCGCGTGAGCGTCAATCTGCGCGGTCTCGCCGCGGGGTGTTCATGGGACGTGGGGACGCGGGGACGCGGGGCGGCCGGGCCGTTAGGACGCGTGATGGCGCGGGGCCTCGTGGTGTGTGGGGGCCTCGTGATGTGTGTGCGGGGAACTCATGGTGTGTGTGGGTGGGGGGTCGTGGTGTGGGTTGGGGTCGGTCACTGCGCTGGCCGGAAGGTCCGGTCCTCGCGAAGCCCGCTCCGCTGGGCCTTCGCTGCGGTCCTCCCTCCCGCCCGCTCCGCTCCCCCGACGCTCACGCCCAGCATGGTCGGCCTCAGGTCGGCCTCGGCATCGGCCTGGTCCACCGGCCACCCCTGAGACCCCCACCGTCGCTGGACCCCACCCACCGTGCCTTGTGACGCCGCCCCTGCCCCTGCCCCTGCCCTCTGGATACGCCTCTGGATATGCGAAAGCCCCGGCCGTCGTCGGCCGGGGCTGAAACCCACCCACAC
>NZ_JABBXA010000012.1 GCF_014161445.1 Microbispora sp. H13382 | reverse complement strand
CTCGTCCGGCCGCGTGCATTACAGACGTCACCAAGCGAGACCGACAAATCGCGAGGAGGACACGGGGTCTGTGTACATATGGGTCAGGTCCCGCCCGGTGACGTCCAAGCCCATTCTCACTGTGTACGTCAGCCAGTCGCCGGTCCCGCCCGCAGTAAATGCCCTGTGACATCAGAACCTGGTCGTGGCGTTGGTCTTGGCGATCCGGCGCACCTCGGCCGGGTCGATTCCGGTCACGCCGCGGAGATCGGTTCCGTATAAGAAGGCGCCAATGAGGTTGGCGTCATCCAGGTGGGCGTTGATGAGCTTCACGTCGGTGAGGTCGGCTCCGGTGAGGTCGGCGCCCGTCACGGTGGCACCGGTAAGATCGGAGCCACTCAGCACGGCGCCGTTCAGGTCGGCGCCGTCGAGTCGCACACGTCGCATGTCCGCCCCCTTGATGTGCGCCTCGCCCAGGTAGGCGTCGCGAAGGTCCGCCCCTGGCAGCGCGCCGCCTCCCGCGTAGGCCTCGATGAGTCGGGCACCGCGCAGGTCAGCGCCGTCCAGGTGGACGTTTCCGAGATGCGATTTCGTGAGGTCCGCCTGTTCGAGTCGGGCTTGCTCCAGACGTGCGCCCTCCAGATGAACGTCGGACATGCGCGCGTGGTTCAGGTCAGCCCGGCGAAGATCCAGACCGTTCAGATCGAGCCCATGCGCATCGAGCCCCTGCAGGTCCATCGACCACTTGTGGGCCGGATTCAGACGCCGTGCGAGGACGCTGAGCGCAGCGAGGACGTCGCTCTCGGGAACGGGTGCCGCCTCGCGCTTTCCCTGGGCGTACTTGCGAATGTGCTCACGAACGAAGGCAGACAAGACCTCGGCGATCGTCTCTCCATCTCGCGCGGAGTCTGTCGCCAGCCGTTCCAACGCATAGATCGCGCCAATGCGCGAATCAAGGGAATCCTTGTTTCCCAGTTGCTCGACGGATTTCGCGTATCGGTCTGTTATCTGTGCTTGTTGTATGGCTTCGAGAGTTCTCGCCGTATAGATCAATCCCAGGGCCGTGAACACGACACCGAGCACCACCGTGAGGGTACTCACCACCTGTAAGCGGCCCTGGACTTGCTGATACCGCAACTCCTCGCGGTCCTTCGGCGTTAGGGTGGCCACTTCTTCGGCCGTCAGAGCCGGAATCGAGGAGCGGCGCCGGAACGGCCCACGCCCGGCCGTGAACATGATTCGCTTCACACCCCTCATTCGGGTGTGGATGGGCAAGCCATTACAGGGTTCGAGTACGGCCCAAGATCCCCTACGGCTTCAAGCCGCCCACCCTATGTCGAATACGAGCTGTGCCGAGAGCGAGTCACCGCGTCGATAGCGTGTTGTGCCCCATGCATGCCTGGGACGACGGCAAGGGGCGCGCCCGAGAGCGGTTGCGCCAGTTCAGAGGGTGCGCGGGGGCGGGGTTCCAGCACGAGAAGCCGGTGATCCGCGGCCTGGGCAGCCGGTGACGCGCGTAGCCCGGGCCTGACGGGCACGCGGTAGATCTTCTCCGGGCGTTTGCCATACGGAACCCATGCTCGGATACATTTGTGCATGCGTTTTGTCCCTTTTGTCATGATTATTGCCGGTTTGGTGGCGGGTACCGTCTCGCCGGCATCGGCCATCACCCATGGCTCGGTCGATCATGCGGATCACCCGGAAGTTGGCGCCCTCATCGGCGACAAGCCGGAACGCGACGGCACCTGGGCGTACTGCACCGGCACTCTCATCTCGCCGACCGTCTTCCTCACGGCCGCCCACTGCGGACATGAGGGGCAGAAGACCGCACGGGTCTCCTTCGCCGGGCACTACCAGGCCGGAAACAAGCTCTACACCGGGCGCTACGTGCCCGACCCGCGCTACACCGGCAAGAGCGAACTTCACGACATGGCGGTCGTCGTCTTCTCCGACCCCGTCCCCGGCATCACGCCGGCCACGCTGCCTTCTCTGGGCCTGCTCGACCGGCTCGAGGCCGAGGGCACTCTGGAGACCGCGCGGTTCACCCCGGTCGGTTACGGCTCGGTGGACCCGACGAAGAAGGCGCACGGATGGCGGTTCCACTACACCGACACGCGCAGCCAAACGTCCATCTCCTTCAAACGCCTCCGCGGCAGGTGGCTCGAACTGTCGCCGAACCCCTCGCGCGAGGAAGGCGGGACCTGCTACGGCGACTCGGGAGGCCCCAACTATCTCGGCGGCTCCGACTCCAAGCTGCTCGTGGCCACGACGATCAGCGGGGTGGACGACGCCTGCCGGTTCACCAACCTCGACTACCGCCTGGACACGCCATCGGCCCGGAAGTTCCTCGGCGAGTACGTCGCGCTCCCCTGACGCCGCCAAATTGGGGTTATAGACATATGCCCCCACTGGGGGTATCAATGGGGCATGCCTAAGATCAACGTCTACCTGCCGGACGATCTCGCGGAGGCGGTCAAGGAGGCGGCGCTTCCGGTCTCCGCGATCTGCCAGCGCGCGCTGGAGCAGGCGGTCCGCCGGGTGGCCGCCATCCGGGAGAGCGTCCTCGGCGAATTCGAGATCGACGACCCCCGCCTGTCGCACTTCACGCCCAGGACCCGCGCGGTCCTCCGGCTGGGGCTGGAGCGGGCCAGGGCCGAGGACGCCTCCGGCATCGGCACCGAGCATCTGCTCGCCGCGATGCTGGCCGAGGGTCAGAACCTCGCCCTCCACGTCCTGCGCGCCATCGAGATCGAGCCCGCTCTGCTCGAACGCGACCTCGCGAGCCACCGGTCGTCCGCACCCGCCGGGGCGGTGGGTCCCGGGCAGGCCGGGGACGGGGGAGCGCGGGAGGACGGTCCGAGCCGCTTCGACACGGCGGCGGCCAACGCCCTCGAACTGGCGGTCACCGAGGCCCACGCGCTGGGGCACAACTACATCGGGTGCGAGCACCTGCTGCTCGGCCTGGTCACGGAGCCCGACGGGGTCGCCGGGCAGGTGCTGCGGGCCAGGGGCGCCGAGCCCCGCCTCACGCGGCGCGCGGTCACCGCCGCGCTCGCCGGCTACGTCCACCTACGGGCCCAGGGACAGGGCGCCTCTCAGGATATCGCTCAGAGCGCCACCCAGAACGTTCCGCAGAACGCCGCGCAGATCGTGGCGGCGGTCGTCCGGCAGGAGATCGCTCCGCTTCTGCGGCGCGTCGAGCGGCTCGAGCAGCACGCGGGCGTCGCCGCGCCCGCCGAGGACGGTGCCTCGTGACCGGACGCGTGCTGCTGGTCGCCACGGGCGACGTCATGGCGTACGCCCGCCGCACCCGCCGCCCCGGGCTCGCGACGGCCGCCGACCTGCTGGCGGCCCTGCCGGGCGACCTCGGCGTGGAGGTGGTGACCGAGGACGTCCAGGCCGAGCCGAGCTGGGACACCTCGCCCTCCACGATGCTGCGGCTGGCCCGGCGGGCCCGCTCGGCCCTGCTCGACGAGGGGTTCGACGGCGTGGTCGTCACCCACGGCCTGGACACGATCGAGGAGACGGCCTTTCTCGCGGACCTGCTCGCCGGGCCCGCCGCTACGCGCGGCGGCATCGTGCTGACCGGTGCCGTGCGCGGGCTGGACGAGCTGTCGAGCGACGGCCCGCGCAACCTGGCGTCGTCCCTGGTCGCCGCCGCCGATCCCGCTCTCCGCGGCGCCGGTGCGGTGGTCTGCGTCAACGACGAAGTGCACGCGGCCCGCTGGGTCACGATGACCGACGCGACGGGCGTGGCGGCCATGTCCTCCGCTCCCGCGCCGATCCTCGGCCGGGTGGTGGACGGGCGGGCCGAGCTGACGGCCACGCCGCCGCCACGGCCCCCGGCCGCGCGGGGGGAGCCCGAGACGCACGTCGCACTGGTCAAGACGTACCCGGAGATGGATCCCGTGCTCCTCACGGCCGTCGTGGACGCCGGCGCCAGGGGTGTCGTGCTGGAGGGCACCGGCGCCGGGAACGTCCCGGTCACCCTGTACGCGACCATCGGCGAACTGGCGGAGTGGGACATCCCCGTGGTGGTCGCCTCGCGGTGCCACACTCGGCCGGTCGCGCTGGAGGACCTGCCGCTGGGGCTGGGGCTGGCCGCGAAGGTCGGCGCCATCGGGGCGCGCGGGCTGGCCGCCGTGAAGGCCCGGTCCGCCCTGATGGTGGCGCTCGGCGGAGGCGGGCGGCAGGCCGTACGGGACTGGTTCGCCCGCCTCTGACCCGCTGTCATGCGTGGCCCTCGTTCACCGGTCCCGGCGCCATCTCCAGCTGTGCGGCTTCGTCGTACGGGCTGGGGGCGCGGCGGCTCCCGGCGTGCGCGGCCGTGGCGTCGGTGTTCGGCGGGCAGCCGGAGACCGGCAGGCACAGCACGAACATGGCGCCGCCGTACGGCGACTCGCCGGCCACGAGCGTGCCGCAGTGGGCGCGGGCGATGTCGCGGGCGATGGCCAGGCCGAGTCCGGTGCCTCCGTGGCCCCGGCTGCGTGCCGTGTCCGACCTCGCGAACCGCTCGAAGATCCGCTCTCGTTCGGGTGCCGGGACGCCCGGGCCGTCGTCGCCGACCCACAACTCGACGAAGCCCTCGTCACGCCGGAGCCCGATCTCGACCACGCTCCGGGCGTGCCGCTGCGCGTTGTCGAGCAGGTTGGTCAGCAGGCGGGCGAGGTGGCGCGGCGCGGCGTGCATCCTGACCCCGTCCGCCAGCTGAAGGCGCACGGGGATGCGGTCCGCCCGGCGGGCGACCTCGTCCCTGACCAGCGCCGAGACGTCCACGGGTTTGCGGTCGGGGGCGGTCGCCCCCACCTTCGCCAGCAGGAGCAGGTCGTCGATGATGACTTCCAGCCGCTCCACGTCGAGCAGCGCGTCCCGGAGCAGCGACCGCAGATCGGTCTCGTCGGGATGCAGTTGCGCCTCCTCGAGTTGCGTGCGCAGGCCGGCGAGCGGAGTGCGCAGTTCGTGTGAGGCGTCCGCGGCGAACTCGCGCTGCCGCCGCAACGCCCGCTCGGTGGTCAGCTTCGCCTGCTCGATGCGGGCGAGCGTGCTGTTCACGGTGCGGGCGAGCCGCGCGATCTCGTCGTCCCCGGTCGGTACGGGCACCCGGGTGTCCAGGTCGTGCACGTTGACGGCGGCCAGGTCGCTGCGGATCGCCTCCACGGGCCGCAGGGTGCGTCCGGCGACCTTCCAGGTGGCCCAGGCGGTGAGCAGCACGAGCGCGGCGACCTCCACGGTGAAGAGCAGGTCGAACATCGCGACGGGAGTGAAGCCGTCGATCGGACGTCCCGCGTAGACGACGGGGGAGTCGGGCCCGGGCGTCACCCGGAGCGCCGACAGGCGCAGGCAGCCGATCCCGTCGTGCGCACAGGCCTGCAGGTCCTGCATCGGATCCTGCTGAGACGGCCAGAAGGAGCTCATCGGAGGTATCCCCCGGGCGGCGGGCGACGCGGCGAGCACCCGCCGGTTCGGAGCCACCACCTGGACCAGACTGATCCCGGCCACCTGCGGAGTGATGATGTCCCGCAGATGGCCGGTGCGCCATGCGGCGGCCGTGAGCGCGGCCTCCTGCCGCGCGTCGAGCCAGACCGCGGTGGCGAACGCCTGCCTGGCCAGCACGCTGCCCAGGATCCCGGTGGGGATCAGCAGCAGGGTGGCGAGAGAGGTGACGAGGACGGTGATACGCCCTCGGATGGAATGAGGCCGGAACCACCGCAGTAACGCTGGGCCTCTGACGTTCATCGCCGTCCTCCTTGCGATGGCACTTCCCTGGGCACTCCGGGCGGGCGGCGGTATCCGTGTGATCGAGGTGGCCGTCCGGACGGCTCGCTGTGCCGGTTGTTTCGGGATGAGAGGCTCGCAACGGCAGGCGGAGTGGTCACTAGGGCGTTCTGCCTGGTCAGGCCGCTACTTGTCGGCTCCGCACCACGTTAGCACTAGACTTGAAGGTATCAAGTAAAGGAACTGTTCAAGTTGGTACTCTGCTTGGCGAGGAGTGGCGTATTTACCTGGGTGCCGGCGGGAACTCCCACGAAATCCTGATCGTTCCCACTGTGGTGGAGTGGCGCTCCCACTTGTGGGGGCACCGCTCCTCGGGCACCATCCCCACTAGGCCGCGCAGCGGCTGATCAGTGAGTCGCGTCCTGGAGGAAGCGAATGGAGAGTAAGAACCCCATATTCAGTCGGCGCGGGGCGGCTGGTCAGCAGGCGTGGGCCGGTCCGACGCCCAGCGTTCAGCAGCTGAACCAGATGTACGCCACGCCCTCGTACGCTCCCCCGGGAGCGCGGACCATGACGATCGACGACGTCGTGGTGCGCGGCTTCATGACCCTCGGCACGCTCGTCGTGTCGGCGGCCCTGGCCTGGTACTTCAACCTCGGCTGGGGGCTCGCGGCGCCGGCGATGATCGTGGGCCTGATCCTCGGGCTCATCGTGTCGTTCAAGCAGAGCACGAACCCCGCGCTGATCCTCGGCTACTCCGTGTGCTACGGCATCGCCATCGGTGTGCTGAGCCACATGTACGAGACCTTCTACAGCGGCATCGTCCTGCAGGCCGTGCTCGGCACGATGGTGGCCTTCGGCGGCACGCTCGCGGTGTACGCACTGAAGATCTTCCGGCCGACGCCGAAGTTCGCCAAGTTCGTGCTCGCCGCCGGGTTCGCCGCGGTCGGCCTGATGCTGATCAACTGGATCGCGAGCATCTTCGTCAGCGGTGGCCTCGGCCTGCGCACCGACAGCCCCATCGGCTGGATCTTCAGCGCCGCCATGATCCTGCTGGGCTGCTTCTTCCTGCTGCTCGACTTCAGTGAGATCGAGCAGGGGGTGCGTGCCGGCGTGCCGGAGCGCTACTCGTGGCTGATGGCGTTCGGCCTGACCCTGAGCCTCGTCTGGCTCTACCTGGAGATCCTCCGCTTCATCAGCTACTTCACGAGCAACGACTAGCCGTACGGGCGAAAGGGGCGCCGTTCCTTCGGGGGCGGCGCCTTTGTCGTGCTATAGCAGGATCCGGTGATCGGTACCGTAACTTTCGATCAACATCTTGTAACAAATCTATGCCGCTGAGGGCTTGTCAATCGCGGACCGGTGATGCATCGTGACACAAAGCCGCCTTTTCCGTGGAGGTGCCCATGTCGTTGAACCACTCACCGGAGACCCAGAACAAGCTGATCGCCCGTGTCCCGTCCATAACCGGGCGAGAACTCCCAGAGTGGTTCGAAGCCATCGACAACGGCCCGTCGTTCCTACGCTGTGACGAGCGGGCCAACTGGCTCGCCGACGAGCACGGGCTGAGCCACGGCTACGCCGCCGCGATCGTCCTCGAGCACGAGCGGCGCCGTCGCTTCTAGCGAACACCGGAGCGCGGGAGGGGGCAGTGCCTTCCCGTGCACACAGCACCAGCAGCGACCCGCCGAGCAGCAGCGCTCGGCTCTCAATCTCGAGCAGCACTGAGCACCTCGAGCATCAGTGAGCGCCCGCACCGGTCCGGTGCGGGCGCATCATTGTTCTATGGATCTCGACAAGGCGCGTGAGTTCGTCAGGAAGAACCACCGAGCGGTCATGCTGACCCGGTATCCGGACGGACGACCGCAGACCTCCCCGGTGACCGTCGGCTGCGATAAGGACGGCCATATCGTGATCAGCAGTCGCGAGACGGCCGTCAAGACCCGCAACCTGCGGGAGAACCCCCAGGTCGTGCTCACCGTGATGACCGACGCCTTCTACGGCGAGTGGATGCAGATCGAGGGCACCGCTCGGATCATCTCGCTGCCGGACGCGATGGAGCATCTGGTGCAGTACTACCGCGACATCAGCGGTGAGCACCCGGACTGGGACGACTACCGCGCCGTGATGATCCGGGACAAGCGCGTGATCATCCAGGTCGAACCCACCCGCGCCGGCCCCGACTACCACGGCTGACGTGGCGCCGGTCCCGGCGCGGGCCGGGACCGGCGTCAACCCCGTCGCTCAGGACAGCCGCTCCAGCACCATCGCCATACCCTGGCCGCCGCCGACGCACATGGTCTCCAGCCCGATCGACTTGTCGTGGAACCGGAGGCTGTTGACCAGCGTGGAGGTGATGCGGGCACCGGTCATGCCGAACGGGTGGCCCACCGCGATCGCCCCACCGTTGACGTTGAGCCGCTCGACGTCGATGCCCAACTCCTGGTAGGAGGGGATCACCTGGGCGGCGAACGCCTCGTTGATCTCGACCAGGTCGACGTCGCCGATCGACATGCCCGCGCGGGCGAGGGCCTGCCGCGACGCCTCGATCGGGCCCAGCCCCATGATCTCGGGGGACAGGCCGGTGACACCGGTCGACACGATCCGGGCGAGCGGCGTGATGCCCAGCTCGGCGGCCTTGGTGTCGCTCATGACGATCACCGCGGCGGCGCCGTCGTTCAGCGGGCAGCAGTTGCCCGCCGTCACCGTGCCGTCCGGCCGGAAGACCGGCTTGAGCTGCGAGACCGCCTCGTACGTCGTGCCGGCCCTGGGGCCGTCGTCCTTGCTCACCACGGTGCCGTCAGGGAGCGTCACCGGGGTGATGTCGCTCTCCCAGAAACCGTTCGCGATCGCCTTCTCCGCGAGGTTCTGCGAGCGCACGCCGAACTCGTCCTGCTCACGCCGCGAGACGCCCTTCAGCGCCGCGACGTTCTCGGCCGTCTGGCCCATGGCGATGTAGACGTCCGGCAGCACGCCGTCCTCGCGCGGGTCGTGCCACACGGGGGCCCCGCCCTTCGCGGTCTCCTCCGTCCGCGCCTTCGCCTCGTCGAACAGCGGGTTCTGCGCCTGCGGCATGTCGGAGCTGCCGTGCGCGAAGCGGGAGACCGTCTCCACGCCGGCCGAGATGAAAACGTCGCCCTCGCCCGCCTTGATGGCGTGGAACGCCATCCGGGTCGTCTGCAGGGAGGAGGAACAGTAACGGGTCACGGTGGTGCCCGGCACGTTGTCGAGCCCGAGCAGCACGGACACCACGCGCCCCAGATTGTGGCCCTGCTCGCCGCCGGGGAGCCCACAGCCCAGCATGAGGTCGTCAACGTCGTTCGGGTCGAGCTGCGGCACCTTCGCCAGTGCGGCGCGGATCATCTGCGTGGTCAGGTCGTCCGGGCGGATGTCCTTGAGTGACCCCTTGAAGGCGCGGCCGATCGGTGACCGCGCGGTCGCCACGATGACTGCCTCGGGCATGTGACTCTCCTGCCTGATCTCGGGCCCCTCCACCCAGGGTTCGGGGGGCCTCCTCCCCGGAGGTTACCCTTCGGTACGCCGCCCGCCACGCCCCGGACCCCACTCACCAGAACTTTGTACTAATGCACAGTGTTTCCCGCTTCGCTCGTCGGGGCGCTCACTCCCGGCGGGGTCGTGCCGGAGGCGCGCCAGGGGCACAGCCCTTGTCGCGCTTGGTCGCTTCGCTCCCGCGCGCTCCTCAGTCCAGACCGGCGGCGCGCCCCTCCGGCTCGCTCGGTGTTTCCCGCTTCGCCGTCGGGCCGCTCGGCAATCAGCCGTACATGCCGGGGGTGGTGGCGGTGCCGTCGTTGACGGCGTGGAGGGCGCCCTTCTCGTCGCGCCACAGGCGCCAGCCGTTCTGGCCGCCGGTGAACCAGGAGGGCGGAGCGGATGAGGAGTCCCTGCGCTTGCCCGTGGCCAGGTCGAACTCGCACAGCGCCGCGATCGAGTAGAACCCCGGGGTCATGCCGCGCAGCGGCAGCGGCTTCGGGTCGGTCACGCAGAACGACCACCCGGTCGCGCCGCTCACCGGGGTCGGCTCGCCGGTGCTGAGGTCGAAGACCGAGCCGGGCGCGTCGCGCTTGAGGAAGCCGAGCTTGTTCATCTCGGGCGGGAAGGCCAGCCACCAGCCGGTGCCGGGGACCTGCGTGGGCGTGATCTGCCCCAGGACCCGTCCGGTCTCGGCGTCGAGCCGGGCGAACCCGCCGTACTGGCCCTGCTCGTCGACCGGCCGGACGACCGGCGCGTACGCCGGGTTGCCGCTGGGGTAGACGCGGACGACGGACGGCCGCATCCAGTCGACGGCACCGTCGGTGAGACGCGCGGAGAACAGGCCGAACGTCGAGGTCTCCTTGGTCTGGGGGTTGGTGTACGGCGCGACGTATCCGATGATCTTGTCGCCCGTCGCGCCGAAGGCCCAGCCTCCGCTCAGGTCGACGCCCGGGCCGAGGGCCTGCTCGATCGGCAGCTGCCAGACGGTCTTGCCGTCCTTGATCGTGCGGGCCTCCAGCACCGGGTGGGAGGCGAGTCTGAGCAGTACGACCTTGGTCGTGTCGGACCACTCGACCTCGGCGATGCCGGGCAGGCGCCACTTCACGGCGCCGTCACGGGGGTCGAGGACCACGACGCGGGCGGACGAGAGCGCGGTGTCCTCGGAGACGCAGACGTACGGCCCGCAGCGCTGCGGCCCGAAGGTGGACCGCACGGGCCTGACCCACTTCTGCTGTCCGGTGCGGGCGTCCCTGGCCACCAGCGTGGCGCCCTTGCGGTCGGCGGCGGGGTCGAGCGCGACCACCGCGGCCTGCCCGCCGCCGGTCTCCACGGTCGCGGGAGCCTGCACTCCCATGCCGGGGAGGCGTCCCACCATCGTCGCGGGGTGCGCCCACAGCCGGCGGCCGGTCGCGAGGTCGAGCGCGACGGTCTCCAGGGAGCCGTCGGGCCGCATCGAGGTGGCCGCCGCGACGCCGCCTCCCGTGGTGGCCCGGCTGACCGCGTTCACCTGCGTGTTGTGCCAGGCCGGGTAGTCCTTGGCGGCCTCGTCGCCGCCGGAGCAGCCGGTGAGGGCGCCGCCGGTCAGCAGGGCGGTCGCGGCGAGGGCCAGAGCGGGTTTCACGTGGTTCACCTGGGGCCGGATCATTTCGCTCCTACAGGGGGTGATGGCCCGGCCGCGGTAGGTGACCGGCCTTAGGCGTTCGGAAGCGGCCCGGGTCTCCGGCGGAGCAGCGCCGCCCACCGTCCGTGGGGGCCGACAGCCCGGCCGGCGACACGGGTCGCGGTGACCTCGGTGCCGGGTTCCTCCACGGCCATTGCGGCCAAGAGGTATTGCGATCCTTCGACGCGCACGGGTTCCGGCTCGGGCCACAACCCCAACGCGGCGCATACAGACGGTAGCACTGCGTACGCGGCTTGTAGGTAGCCTCGGGCAGATGGATGAAAACGATCAGGCCCGAACATCTCGGCCGGGTTCGCGTCGAATTCGGGTCCGAGCAGGTCGGCGAACGCCACGGTCCGCCCGCCCGCCTCGATGACGGCGACCGTCTGGGCCGCGGCGAGCTGCCGCGACCAGCGCCGGGTGACCCACCGGAGCGGCTGCGCGAGCGGGCGTACGGTGCCCAGGTCGGGACAGGTCCCCACGACCACCTCCACGCCGGCCTCGCGCAGCCGGCGCACCGTCTTCTGCAGGTGCCGTACGGCCCGGGCAGGCAGGGTGGCCGTGGTCACGTCGTTGGCCCCCACGAAGACGACCGCGATCTCCGGCCGGTCCTCCAGCGCGCGGTCCACTTGGACGCCGAGGTCCACCGACGCCGCGCCCGACTGGCCGACCACGGTGAGGCGCACCGGGCGCTCCGCCACCGCCGCGAGGCCGTACGCGATCCGGACGGCCGGGGTGTCCTCGGGACGGGTCATGCCGAGGCCGACCGAGGTGGAGTCGCCGAGCACGGCCATCCGGATGGGCTCTCCGGGAAAGGCGCCGTACACGCCGTCGGCCCGAGGGCCGTCGAGGCCGTGCGGCTGTCCAACGATCCGCCGGGCCACGATGGCCTCGGCCATCAGCAGGCCGTACGTCACGGCTCCCAGGGCCGTGAGCCCGCCTCCGCCCACGGCGGCGGCGGTGGCGATGCGGCGGGCGGCACGCACCGCGCCGGACGTCCGGATCACCCGTCCTCCCCATGCTCACGGTACGGTTTGAGGGAGAAATTAGCCGAGTTCCGGCCACCCCTATCGGAACCCCGGCTGACGGCAGGCTGACAAGCTTCGGCAAACAAGGTGGTCATCGCGGTGCGCGTACACGACTCGCTGGTGGAGCTGATGGGCAACACCCCGCTCGTCCGGCTGCGCAAGGTCACGGCGGGCGCGCCCGCCCAGGTCCTCGCGAAGGTGGAGTACTTCAACCCCGGCGGTTCGGTGAAGGACCGGATCGCGGTGCGGATGATCGAGGCGGCCGAACGGAGCGGCGAGCTCAAGCCCGGCGGCACGATCGTCGAGCCGACCTCCGGCAACACCGGCGTGGGTCTGGCCATCGTGGCGCAGGAGAAGGGCTACCGCTGCCTGTTCGTCTGCCCGGACAAGGTCGCCCAGGACAAGATCAACGTGCTGCGCGCGTACGGCGCGGAGGTCGTGGTCTGCCCGACCGCCGTCTCACCCGACCACCCCGACTCGTACTACTCGGTGTCGGACCGGCTGGCCCGTGAGATCCCGAACGCCTGGAAGCCCGACCAGTACTCCAACCCCGAGAACCCGGCGAGCCACTACCACTCGACCGGCCCGGAGATCTGGGAGCAGACCGAGGGCAGGATCACGCACTTCGTCGCCGGAATCGGCACCGGCGGCACGATCAGCGGGACCGGGAAGTACCTCAAGGAGGTCTCCGGCGGCCGGGTGAAGGTCATCGGCGCCGACCCGATCGGCTCGGTCTACTCCGGCGGCACCGGCCGTCCGTACCTCGTCGAGGGCGTGGGGGAGGACATCTGGCCCGCCACGTACGACACCGCGATCTGCGACGAGATCATCGCGGTCTCCGACAAGGACTCGTTCGGCATGACGCGCAGGCTCGCCCGCGAGGAGGCACTGCTCGTCGGCGGCTCGTGCGGCATGGCCGTGGTGGCGGCCGTGCGGGTGGCCCAGGCGGCCGGGCCCGACGACGTCGTGGTCGTGCTGCTGCCGGACGGCGGCCGCGGCTACCTGTCGAAGATCTTCAACGACGAGTGGATGGCCGACTACGGCTTCCTCACCACGACGAGTGAGGAGGGCCTGGTCGGCGACGTGCTGGGACGCAAGACGCCGGGGCTGCCCGAGTTCGTCCACGTCCACCCGCACGAGTCGGTCGGCACCGCCATCTCGATCATGCGGGAGTACAACGTCTCCCAGCTTCCGGTCATGAAGGAGGAGCCGCCGGTCATGGCGGCCGAGGTCATCGGCTCGATCGTGGAGCGCGACCTGCTGGAGGGCCTCTACCGCGGCCGGGTGCGGTCCGAGGACGAGATCGGCGGCCACATGTCCGCGCCGCTGCCCATGATCGGGTCCGGTGAGCCGGTGGCCCGGGCGGTCGAGGCGCTGGAGAAGGCCGACGCCGCCGTGGTGCTGGACGACGGCAAGCCGGTGGGCATGGTCACCCGTCAGGACCTGCTGGCCTTCCTCGCCAACCACTGACCCGACCACTGACCCGACCACTGACCCGACCACTGACCCGACCACTGACCCAACCACTGGGCCGACGACTGGGCCGACGACTGGGTCGGCCACAGCCCGTCCGCCGGGACCAGGCGGGCCGGGCGGCTACGCTCGACGCCATGAACCATGGTTTCGAGACGCTCGCCATCCACGCAGGCCAGGAGGCGGACCCGCACACGGGCGCCGTCGTTCCTCCCATATACGCCGTGTCCACCTACAAGCAGGACGGCGTGGGCGGCCTGCGGGCGGGATACGAGTACAGCCGGTCGGCCAACCCGACCAGGACCGCCCTCGAGGAGGCGCTGGCCGCCGTCGAGGGCGGTGTGCGCGGGCTGGCCTTCGCGTCGGGCCTCGCCGCCGAGGACACGCTGCTGCGCACCGTCTGCAAGCCCGGCGACCACGTGGTGATCCCCGACGACGCGTACGGCGGCACCTACCGGCTGTTCTCCCGGGTGCTCCAGGAATGGGGGGTCACCTTCGACCCGGTCCCGCTCGGCGACCTCGACGCGGTGCGCGCCGCCGTACGGCCGGAGACGAAGGCGATCTGGGTGGAGACGCCCACCAATCCCCTGCTGAACGTCGCGGACATCGCCGCGCTGGCGAACGTCGCGCACGACGGGAGCGCGGTGCTCGTGGTGGACAACACCTTCGCCTCGCCCTACCTGCAGCAGCCGCTCAGCCTGGGCGCGGACGTCGTGGTCCACTCGACGACCAAGTACGTCGGCGGCCACTCCGACGTGGTCGGCGGCGCGCTGGTGACCCGGTCCGCCGACCTCGGCGAGCGGCTGGCCTACCACCAGAACGCGATGGGCGCGGTGGCCGGGCCGTTCGACGCCTGGCTCACGCTGCGCGGCCTCAAGACGCTGGGCGTGCGGATGGACCGGCACTGCGACAACGCCGAGCGCGTTGTCGACCTGCTGCTGTCGCACCCGAAGGTCGTCCAGGTGCTCTATCCGGGCCTGCCCGAGCACCCCGGCCACGAGGTCGCAGCCAAGCAGATGCGGCGTTTCGGCGGGATGGTGTCGTTCCGCGTCGAGGGCGGCGAGGAGGCCGCCGTCGAGATCTGCAACCGCGCCAAGCTGTTCACACTCGGGGAGTCCCTCGGCGGCGTCGAGTCGCTGATCGAGCACCCCGGCCGGATGACCCACGCGTCGGCCGCCGGGTCGCCGCTGGAGGTCCCCGCGGACCTGGTCCGTCTGTCGGTCGGCATCGAGACCGTCGACGACCTCCTGGCCGACCTCTCCGAGGCCCTCGGCTGAGGTCTCGGCGCCCGCTCCGCGCCCTGTCTACTGGGCGCTCCGCGCCCTGTCTACTGGGCGCTCCGCGCCGGGGCCGCGGGCTCCGGCGCGGAGCGGCGGGCGGGAGCCACCCACCGTTCGCACAGCAGGGCGGCGAGGGCCGAGGCCGTCAGCAGGGCGCCGGCCACGGTCACGCTGCGGACGCCGGAGTGATCGATGAGCGCGCCGCCGAGCAGCGAGCCGCCCGCGATGCCGATGTTGAAGGCCGAGCCACTGCCGGCCGAGGCGATGTCGGTGCTGCCCGGGGCCACCTGCAGCGCGCGGCTCGCGATGGCCGCGGCCAGCGCGCTGAACGACATGCCGGTGACGCACAGGGCCACCACCGCCACCGGACGCACGGCGCCGAAGGCATACAAACCCAGCAGCGCGCACGTGATGAGGGCCAGCGGCCCGACCAGAGCGGTCCTGGGCCGGCTGTCGAGCAGCCGGCCGACCACGATCGTCCCCGTGACTCCCGCGATCCCGGACGCGAGGAGCAGCGGGCTGAGCGCGGCCGGGGCGAACCCGCCGAACTCCAGCAGGAACGGCGTGATGTAGGTGTACGCGGTCAGGTAGCCGCCCACCCCGATGACGGTGGCGACGATCAGGAGCGCGTAGCGGCGGGCGTCCGGGGTCGCGCCGCGGCCCGGCTCGTGGCCGTCGGAGCCGCCGTCCGCCTGCCGGCGGCCGGGCATCAGCGCCGCCACAGTGAGGCACGTGATCAGGCCGACGGCGGCGGCCAGGGCGAACGCGGCCCGCCAGCCGACCTGCTGGCCGAGCCAGGTGCCGGCCGGGACGCCGAGGACGGGCCCGAGGGCGCTGCCGATCGACATCCGGGCGATCGCGCGTCCCCGGATCTCCGGGGGGAACATCGCCGCCGCGGCCGGGGTCGCGACCGACCAGAACAGCGCCTGGGTGGCCGCGACCAGCAGCCGGGCGGCCAGCAGCGTCGGATAGTTCGGCGCCACGGCGGTCAGCAGCATCCCCGCGACGAACACGGCCAGCGTGGCGGTGAGCAACCTGCGCCGCGGCACCCGCTGCGTCAGCCGGGTGAGCGGCAGCGAGGCCAGCACCACGACCGCGGCGTACCCCGTGACGAGCAGGCCCGTCTCGGACGGCGACCGGTCCAGGTCGGCCGCCATCACCGTGAGCAGCCCGATGGGCAGGACCTCGGCGGTGACGTAGGTGAAGGCGCCGACGGCGAGGGCGACCAGCGCCCACGCCGCACGGCGTTGCGTCGTAAGGTGCACTAGCCCCTCTTTCCCCCGATTCCGGCCAAAGACGTTCTACCGGACATTCGGCGAAAAGAGGGAATGCTTATGACGGGTTGAAGAAGACCATCAGGAAGAGGACGACGAGCCAGATCAGGGCGCTGATGCCGGCCAGCGCCGCGATCCGCCCGGTCTGCACCTTCGCGTCGTCCGCCGTCGACTCGCTGGACAGCGCCGCGATGGCCGTACGCTGGTCACGCTCGACGATCACCAGCAGGACGGCCCCGACGACGAACAACGTCATCGACACCGACAGGTACGGCGCGCCGAGCGCGCTGCGGCCCAGCAACAGGCCGAACAGGAAGACCCCGATCGTGAGCAGGCCGAACAGCCGGGTCGCGCGGTGCAGGTATCGCAGCACGCTCAGATCGCGCGCCCGGATGTAGCGCGGGGTGACGCTCGTGACCGCCGTGAGCGGACCGAGCGCGAAGATCGCGAACCCTATGTGCAGCCACAGCAGCAGGTGGTCGAGAGGCGACATGGGCAGAGGCTATCGCCTGACTGATCGGCCCCGCAGTCGCCCGGACGCGCTCGTCGTGGGCGCGTCGGACGCCGGGGCGCCAAGGAGCTACTTCCGGCGACGGGGGCGGTTGTGCACCGCCATCTCGAACAGCACCGTAGTGACGACCATGAGGACGACGAGGCCGACCGCTGCGAACATGGGAGCGCTCCTTCCACTGGCATGTGGAACGACCAGCGCGAACAGGGGATGCCTGTCTATCGTCCGCCGATTGCAACCCGGTCGGCAATCGATTATCGATTCCCCGGGCCGCGGCCGTCCGTCTCCCCGCTCACGCCCGACGCCCGGTGCTTTCCCGGTCCCCGTCAGTCCTGCGGCCCCGGGACGCGCCCCGGGGCCGCGCCGATGTGCTTAGCCATGCCCGGCCGGCAGGCGGCGAACCGCCTACCGGTCCGTCTTCTGCCCAAGGAGCGGGAACCCGGCCTTCTGCCCGAGGAGCGGGAACCCGGCGCGGCGTGCGGACGGCCCCACGATCAGCGGGTGCGGCGGGCGCGCAGGAAATCGCTGACGACGTACTCGCCGAGGCGGTCGGCGCTGGCGGAGAAGACGCGGCCGCCGTTGCGCCGGGCGACCTCGTCCACGAACTCCCGCAGCCGGTCGTCGGCGGCCAGCATGAAGACGTTGATCGTCGCGCGCCGCCTGGTCATCTTGTCGACCTCGGCGAGCGTCAGCGTCAGCGTCTCCTGTGACGGAGGCCACTCGAAGCGCGGCACGCCGTTGCGCATCAGGTGCGCCGTCGGCTCGCCGTCGGTGACCACCAGGACCACCGGCTCGAAGTCCGGGTGGCGGTCGAGGTGCCGGCCCGCGATCAGCAGCGCGTGGTGCAGGTTCGTGCCCTGGACCATGTCCCATTCGAGCCCGGCCAGCTCGTCGGGCCGCAGCACCCGGGCGTAGTTCGAGAACCCGATGATCTGCACCGCGTCCTGGGGGAACTTCGAGGCGACCAGCGCCTGCAGGGCGAGCGCGGTCTGCTTGGCCGCGGCCCAGGTGCCACGCAGGGCCATCGAGTAGGACAGGTCGACCAGCAGGCAGACGGCCGCCGCCGAGCGCCGCTCGGTCTCCACGACCTCGAAGTCGTCCACCGACAGGGTCACGGGCGCGCCCCCGCCCCGCCGTACGCCGTTGACGACCGTACGGACGACGTCGATGGGCTGCTCGTCGCCGAAGCGCCATGGGCGGGTCGAGCCGGTCGGCTCCCCGGCCGTGCCCGCGTCGCGCTGGTCGTGGTCGCCGCGGCGGCCCGAGTCGAGCGAGGCGAAGACGCGGCGCAGGGCGGTCTCCCCGAGGCGGCGTACGGCCTTGGGCGTGAGCTCCAGTTTGCCGCGGTTGCGCCGCAGGTAGCCCTGGGCCTCCAGCTCGCGCTCGACCTGCCGCAGCGCGTCCAGGTCGTCCACGGCCGAGCGGCCGAGCGCCCGCCGGATCGCGGCCTCGTCGATGTCGTCGAGCCGGGCGCCGGGGTAGTCCTGGCGCAGCGCGGTCTCCAGGTCGCCGAGGTCGGCCAGCTCCTGCAGGGCCGTCACGGCGTCGCCCATGCCCATCGGCTGCTCGCCGGACACCCGTTCGGGGGCGCCCCAGGCGAGGTCGGGACGGCGGGCGTAGAGAGAGTCGCCGAGACGCCGCATCTGCTCGGCCAGGCCCGCCTGCTCCAGCGTCTGGTCGATCAGCCCGGCCAGTTCCTCGCGCTGCTGCGGGGTGAGCGAGGCGAGCAGCCGCTGCGCGGCGGCGGCACGGCGGGCGAGCTGGTCGACCAGGTCGTCCAGGTTCCGCGGGTTCTCGGGGAACATGTCCCCGTATTTCTGCATGAACTGGTCGAAGTCGTCCTGGGTGTGCTCGCCCCTGGCGTCGCGGTCCAGCATGTCGTTGAGGTCCGACATCATCTGCCGGACCCGTTCCATGGCGGCCGGGTCGGGGTTGGCCAGCGCGTCGCGCATGCCGCGGAACTGGCTGTCGAGGACCTCCCTGCGCAGCAGGTCGCGCAGCTCCTCGAACGTCTGCCGGGCGGCGGCCGAGCGCCAGTCGTAGTCGGCCAGCTCCTGTACCGCCCGCGCCGCGTCCGAGGGGAGCGCGTCGAGCGCCGACTCGCGGAAACGCGCGTCGTCGGAGGGGTCCGGGAACAGCTCCGCCCGCTCCTGGCCGATCGCCTTGTCGAGCAGGGCGCGCACGCGCTCCAGCGTGCCGTCGAGCCGGGTGTTGTCCCGCAGATCGCGGCGGCGCCGCCGCACCTGGCGGAGCAGGTCGTCCAGGCCGCGGCGGTCGGGAGCTCCCGGCAACCCGCGCCGCAGCAGGTCGCGCAGCGCGTCGAGCGGCGTCGAGCCGGACAGGACGGCATCGCCCATCTCGTCCAGCGCCGAACGCACGTCGTACGGCGGAGCCAGCGGATCCGGCCCGTCGTGGTACTCCCGGTAGAAGTAGCTCACGTCCGGTACACCGCGGCGCCGTCGGTCTCGTCCTTGGACAGCCTGCGCATCAGGTAGAGCCCTTCCAGCGTGAACTCCAGCGCCGCGGCGGCGTGGCCGGGCGACTCGTCGCCCTCGCCCATGCCGAGCCGTGCCATGATCTTCGACAGGCCCTCGACGCGGCCGATCCTGCGCAGCAGCTCGTGGGCCGGCACCAGCTCGCCCGACTCCACCTGCGCGCCCTCGCCGAACCTGTCCAGCAGCGGCGCGAGGTCGGCGCCGCCGAGCGAGGCGCGGAACGTCTCGGCCGTCGCGCGGCGCAGCAGGTGGGCGAGCACCTCGATCTCCCGCCCCTCCTCGCTGACCTCGAACTCCACCTTGCCGCGCAGCGTGTGGACCACGCCGGGCAGGTCGCACACGCGGGTGACGGGCCGCTCCTCCCCGGTCAGCGCGGCCCGCCGTACGGCGGAGGCGGCGGCGGTCTCGGCGGCGGCGATCGAGAAGCGGGCAGACACGCCCGAGCGGGAGTCGACCGCGGTCGACTCGCGAACCAGGCGGGTGAACCGGGCGATCACCTCCACCAGGTGGTCGGGCAGGTCCGCGCCGAGGCCGCCGAGGTCGGCCTCCTGCCGGATCAGGACCAGCTCGTCCTCGACCGCGCGGGGGTAATGGGTGCGGATCTCCGCGCCGAACCGGTCCTTCAGCGGGGTGATGATCCGGCCGCGGTTGGTGTAGTCCTCGGGGTTGGCGCTGGCGATCAGCAGGATGTCGAGGGGGAGCCGCAGGTTGTAGCCGCGGACCTGGATGTCGCGCTCCTCCAGCACGTTGAGCAGCGCCACCTGGATGCGCTCGGCCAGGTCGGGCAGCTCGTTGACGGAGAAGACGCCCCGGTTGGTCCGGGGAACCAGGCCGTAGTGGACGGTTTCGGGGTCGCCGAGCGTGCGGCCCTCGGCGATCTTGATGGGGTCGACGTCGCCGATGAGGTCGCCGACCGAGGTGTCCGGGGTGGCCAGCTTCTCGCCGTACCGGTCCTCGCGGTGCTTCCACGCGACCGGCAGGTCGTCGCCGTGCGCGGCGGCGAGCCGGCGGCACCGGACGCAGACCGGCGCGTACGGGTGGTCGTTGATCTCACAGCCCTCGACCACCGGCGACCACTCGTCGAGCAGGCCGGTGACGGTGCGGATCAGGCGGGTCTTGCCCTGGCCGCGCTCGCCGAGGAGCACGAGGTCGTGGCCCGCGATCAGCGCCCTCTCCAGGTGGGGCAGGACCGTGTCGTCGAAGCCGACGATGCCGGGGAACCGGGCCTCGCCGGCCCGCAGCCGGGCCAGGAGGTTCTCCCTGATCTCGGCCTTGACCGTTCGGTATCGGTGTCCACTCTCGCGCAGTTCACGCAGAGTGCTGGGGGCAGGCGTGGGCGATTTGTGCACGGAGTCGAGCCTACGTCCCCATCGGATGATCCGGCAGCCGAGTTTGCGGAGACACGGTTCAGGAGACACGGCTCAGGGGAACACGGCACGGAGACGCGACCAATTGCCCGGGCGGCCCGTGCGTTGACCTCCGTCCAGTGGGGAGAATCGGCCCAGGGAAACAGTCGCGGAGGAAGAGAGGGCGAGACTATGGCGGTAATGACGAGCCGCTTCGCCGACGGTCTCGCCGTGGGCCCAAACCTGGTGGAAGCGGCCGAGACGGCCGTACGCCAGGCGTTGGCCGGCCTGTCGGGTCCGCCAGACCTTGTGTGCTTCTTCATCTGCGGTGACGACCCCGACGACGTGGCCAGAGCCGGCCAGCGGGCGATGTCCGTCGCGTCCGGGGCCGACGTGATCGGCTGCAGCGCGACCGGCGTGATCGGGCACGGCCAGGGCGTGGAGCTGACCTCCGCCGTGAGCGCGTGGGCGGCGTCCCTCGGCGGGGCCAGGATCGACACCTTCGCCCTGGAGACGCTCCGGACGGAGGACAGGTTCGTGGTCGTGGGGCTGCCGGAGCGCGTCCCCGACGACCGGGCGGCGATCCTGCTCGCCGACCCCTACAGCTTCCCCACGGACGCCTTCATCGAGCACTCGCACGAGGTGCTGGGCACCCTGCCGATCGTCGGCGGCCTGGCCAACGGGCTCCAGGGCCGCGGCTCGGTGCGGTTGTTCGCCAACGGGGAGGTCCACGACTCCGGCGCGATCGGCGTGGTCATCGGCGGCCAGGTGAACGTCGGCACCGTCGTGAGCCAGGGCTGCCGGCCGATCGGGCCGTCCATGGTCGTCACCCGCGCCGAGGACAACGTGTTGCTGGAACTCGCGGGCCAGCCCGCCCTGGCGCGCCTGGAGGACATCGTCAGCGCCCTCGACGAGGAGGACCGCGACCTGGTCGCCGCCGGCTTACAGATCGGCATCGCGATGGACGAGTACGCCGAGCGCCACGAGCGCGGCGACTTCCTCATCCGCGGGGTCATCGGGATCGACCCCGAGCGCGAGGCGGTGGCCGTCGGCGACGTGATCGAGATCGGCAGGACGGTGCGGTTCCAGGTCAGGGACGCCGAGGCCGCCGACGAGGACCTCTACGAGCTGCTCGACGAGCACCTGCGGGAGCATTCCGGCCGGGTCGAGGGAGCGCTGCTGTTCTCCTGCAACGGCCGGGGCTCGGGCATGTTCGACTCGGCCGACCACGACGCGCTCGCCGTACGCGAGACGCTGGGGCCGATCGGGGTGGCGGGGTTCTTCGCCGCGGGCGAGGTCGGGCCGGTCGGCGGGCACAACCACGTCCACGGCTTCACCGCGTCGCTGCTCGTCTTCTCCAGCGGCACGGAACTGTCCAGCGGCACGGGCTTCTCCGGCGGGACGGGCTTTTCCGGCGGGTTCCCCGGCGGCACGGGGTTCCCCGGCGGTACGGGCTTCCCCGGGGACGCGGGAGCGGGCGCGTGAGCGACCTCATCCTGGCCGTCGACATCGGCGGCACGAAGTTCGCGGCCGGCCTGGTGGATCCGGACGGGCGGGTCGTGGCCGCCGAGCGGGTCGCCACCCCGCAGGGCGCCGACGCCGAGACGCTGTGGAAGACGCTGACCGCGCTGCTCGACCGGCTGGACCTGCCCGCCGCGCTCGCCGGCGTGGGCGTCGGCTGCGGCGGGCCCATGATCTGGCCCGAGGGGGAGGTCTCGCCCCTCAACATGGGCGGCTGGCGCGGTTTCCCGCTGCGCGGGAGGCTGGCCGGGCGGTTCCCCGGGGTTCCGGTCCGCATCCACAACGACGCGATCTGCCTGGCCGTCGCGGAGCACTGGCGCGGCGCCGGGCAGGGGAGTGCGGCCATGCTGGGGATGGTCGTGTCGACCGGCGTCGGCGGCGGGCTGATCCTCGGCGGCAGGCTCATCGACGGCGGGACAGGCAACGCGGGTCACATCGGCCATGTGGTGGTCGACCCCGAAGGCCCGCCGTGCGGCTGCGGCGGCAACGGCTGCCTGGAGGCGATCGCCCGCGGCCCCGGCCTCGCCGCCTGGGCGCTGGCACAGGGCTGGTCGCCGGACGCCGCGGTCACGCGTGGGGAGCTCTACCAGGAGGAGGGCACCGCCACCGCGCGCCGTCTGGCCGCCGACGCCGCGGCCGGCGATCCGATCGCGCTGGCCGCGATGGCCCGGGCGGGGCGCGCCCTGGGCGTCGCGATCGCCTCCGCCGTCAACCTGTGCGACCTCGACCTCGTGACCGTCGGCGGCGGGCTCAGCCAGGCGGGCGACCTGCTTTTCGCGCCACTGGAGGAGGCGCTGCGGGAGCACACCCGCATGGGGTTCGCCGGGCGGGCGCGGGTCGTGCCCGCCGCGCTCGGCCAGGACGCCGGACTCGTCGGCGCCGCCGCGCTCGTGGCGGCCGGCGACAGGTACTGGTCGCCGGAGCGTTGAGAGTGCCGGAACCTGTGATGATGGGCACATGGCTGTCCCACAGGTGACGTACGAGGACGTCGTCGCCGCACGCGAGTCGCTGTCGGACGTGGCGGCGCTGACGCCCGTTCTGCATTCACGGGTGCTGTCCGAGATCGTCGGCGGCTCGGTGCATCTGAAGTGCGAGAACCTCCAGCGGGCCGGGTCGTTCAAGATCCGCGGGGCGTACGTGCGGATCGCGCGCCTGAGTGAGGAGGAGCGGGCCCGGGGCGTGGTCGCGGCCAGCGCGGGCAACCACGCGCAGGGCGTGGCGCTGGGATCGTCGCTGGTCGGGGCCAAGTCGACCGTCTACATGCCCGAGGGCGCGCCGTTGCCGAAGGTGGAGGCCACCCGGGCGTACGGCGCGGACGTGGTCTTCGCGGGGCACACGGTCGACGAGGCGCTGCGGGCGGCCAGGGAGCACGCGGACCGGACCGGTGCGGTGTTCATCCACCCGTTCGACCACCCCGACGTCGTCGCCGGGCAGGGCACGGTCGGCCTGGAGATCCTGGAGCAGCTTCCCGGCACGGCCACGATCGTGCTGCCCATCGGCGGCGGGGGTCTCGCGGCCGGGGTCGCGCTCGCGGTGAAGTCCCAGCGCCCGGGGATCAAGGTGGTGGGCGTGCAGGCCGAGCGGGCCGCCGCCTACCCCGACTCGCTGGCCGCGGGCCGTCCGGTCATGGTCGAGCCCACGTCCACGATGGCGGACGGGATAGCGGTCGGGCGGCCGGGCGAACTGCCGTTCGAGCTGATCCACTACCTGGTCGACAGCGTCGTCACGGTGTCGGAGGAGTCGCTGTCGCGAGCCCTGCTGCTGTGCCTCGAACGCGCGAAGCTGCTGGTGGAGCCGGCCGGGGTGGCGGGGGTCGCGGCGCTGCTCGACCAGCCGCACGCGTTCGAGCCGCCGGTCGTCGTCGTGCTGTCGGGCGGCAACATCGATCCGCTGCTGCTGGCCAGGGTGCTGCGGCACGGCCTCGCGGCGGCGGGCCGCTACCTCGCCTTCCGCATCCGGCTGACCGACCGTCCCGGGGCGCTCGCCGCGCTGCTGGCCCGGCTGGCCGACCTCGGGACCAACGTGCTCGACGTGGTGCACGAGCGGTTCGGCTCCCGGTTGCACCTGGAGGAGGCCGAGGTCCTGCTGCAGCTGGAGACCCGCGGCCCCGCGCACTGCGACGAGGTGCTGAGCGCGCTGCGGCGGGACGGCTACAAGCTGCTGTTCTCCTGATCGGGCCGCGGCGGCCAGGGGCCGAACCTGAGGCCGGGCGACGCCGTGGACATCGGCTGGAATCTCGCGGTCCATCGGCCGGCCGGGTGACCGGAGTGGAGCGAGGGCCGTCCCCCGGTGTGGACGGTCAGGTGACCGGGGCGGGACGCTTCGGCTGGAACAGCCAGGCGTCGAACAATCCCTTGAGGTCCTTGCCCGAGACGCGCTCGGCCAGCGCGACGAACTCCTGCGTGGTGACGTTGCCGTGCCTGTGGGCGTCGGCCCACGCCCTGATCAGCGGGAAGAACTTCTGGTCGCCGATCTCCCGGCGCAGCGCGTGCAGCGTCATGGCGCCGCGGTTGTAGACGGCGGCGCTGAACAGGTCGTCGGCGCGGGCCGCGCCCGGGGGATAGGTCCACATCGGGTCCGCCGCGTTCTCGTAGTAGCGCCGGAAGGCCGAATCGGCCGTGTACTGGCCGGTGTGCTCCGCCCAGAGCCATTCGGCGTACGTCGCGAAGCCCTCGTTCAGCCACAGGTCCCGCCAGCGCCCGATGCTCAGGCTGTCGCCGAACCACTGGTGGGCGAGCTCGTGCGCGATGATCGCGGGCTCGGGCGAGAAGCCGCCGTAGATGGGCTTGGTCTGGTTCTCCAGCGCGTACCCCGCCGCGTAGTCGTCGATCACGCCGCCGGTGGAGGAGAAGGGGTACGGCCCGAAGACGGTCGACCAGTAGTCGGTGATCTTCCCGGTCTGCGTGAAGAGGGTGTCCAGCGAGCCGCGGAAGGAGTCGGCGACGGCGGCGTAGATCGGCAGGCCCTTCTCGCTCGTGCCGGTGCGGACCTGGAACTTGCCGGTCGTCATCGTGGCGAGGTAGCTCGCCATCGGGTGCTTCTCCCGCCAGACGAACGTCGTCTTGCCCGCAGCGGTCCGCGGCGTCCCGGCCATCTCGCCGTTGGCGATCGCGGTCAGCCCTTCGGGCACGGTGATCTGGAAGTCGTAGGTCGCCTTGTCGGCGGGATGGTCGTTCGACGGGAACCAGGTCTTCGCGCCGTTCGGCTCGCACGTGACGAACGCCCCGTCCGGGGTGGCGATGAAGCCGTACCGGCCGAGGTTGGCGGAGTCGTGCATCGGTTCCGGCACGCCGGAGTAGTCGACCGTGACCGCGAACCCGTCGCCGTTCCGGATCCGCCGGGCCGGCTCGATCACGAGCTCGTCCTTGCTGCGGCTGAACGAGGCCGCCGCGCCGTCCACCGACACGCGGCTCACGGTGAGCCCGTGCAGGTCCAGGTCGAACGACGTGAGGTCCTGCACGGCCTTCGCCTCGATCGTGGCGCTGCCCGCGAGTTTCCTGGACGACGGGTCGTACGACAGGCGGAGGTCGTAGTGCCGGACGTCGTAGCCGCCGTTGCCGTCGCCGGGGAAGTCGGGGTCGCCGATGCCGGGGGCGCCCAGCGTGCCGGTCGACTGGCCCACACCCGCTGACGCGGGGGCGGCCGCGGCCGGGGACGGCGCGACCGCGCCCTGGGACGGCGCGCAGGCCGCGGCGGCTCCGACGGCCACCGCGCAGATCAGGGCGGTGATCGGCCTGCCGGTCGGCGTCCTGGTCGGCCTGGAGAACGGAGGAAGACGATGCGTGGCCATATGTCTGGCAACTCTATGCGAGGCGGCGAGGTGGTCCGGGTACTGACGCCGCGTGTTTTACCTGCTCGCAGGGGTTGCGCCGCGGGGGCGGCCGTCTCAGGCGTCCACGACGAGCGTCTGGGCGGCCTTGTCGTGCAGGGCCTGCTTCCTGCGGTCGAACAGGATCCACGCGAGGTTCACCAGCCCGAGGCAGAACAACCAGCCCAGCACGATCTCCACCGCCTGCCGCACCGCGATCGGCCCGGGGCCGGCCGGCTCACCGGTCTCCCGCACCACGCGCATGCCGAACAGCCTCTTGCCCACCGTCTGGCCGTTCCAGAACGACTGGAGCAGCCAGTAGTAGAGGAACCCGATCAGCCCGACGAGGAGACCGTTGCCGACCGGGAACCGGGCCACGGCCCCCGTCGTGCCCTCGTACACGACCCGCCAGTCGTCCCAGGTGAGCGGCGAGGTGACGAGCCCGATGAGCACGGCGTCCAGGATCCCGGCGAACAGGCGGCGCCAGCGGCCGGCGAGCCGCGGCGCCGTCTGCCCGAAGGGCGGGGGTGTCCAGGGACTCCTCGGTTCCTCGTACGGGCTTCCCGGAGGCGGCGGTGTTCCCATGGCTGAATGGTCACCCCGCCGCCCTTCGGTCAAAGCCGGGCAGGCGCAAAGGCTGGGGAGTGTCTGGCAAATGCTGCCCGTCGCGACCGTGCAGGGCTTGATCCGCCGGCCACGACCTGAGATCAGAGGGTGCCGCGGCGTGCCTGCTCGCGCTCGATGGCCTCGAAGAGCGCCTTGAAGTTGCCCTTGCCGAAGCCGAGGGACCCGTGCCGCTCGATGAGCTCGAAGAAGACGGTCGGGCGGTCCACCACCGGCTTGGTGAAGATCTGCAGAAGGTAGCCGTCCTCGTCGCGGTCCACGAGGACGCGGCGCTTCTTCAGCTCCTCGACCGGCACGCGGACCTCGCCGATGCGGGCGCGCAGCTCCGGGTCGTCGTAGTAGGAGTCCGGCGTGTCGAGGAACTCGACCCCCGCCTCGCGCATGGCGTCCACAGTCGTGAGGATGTCGTTGGTGGCGAGCGCGATGTGCTGCACGCCCGGGCCGCCGTAGAACTCCAGGAACTCCTCGATCTGGGACTTCTTCTTGCCCTCGGCGGGCTCGTTCAGCGGGAACTTGACCTTGCGGGTGCCGTCCGCGACGACCTTGGACATCAGCGCCGAGTATTCGGTGGCGATGTCGTCGCCGATGAACTCGGCCATCTTGGTGAAGCCCATGACCTTCTCGTAGAACTCCACCCACTCCTCCATGCGCTCGACGTTGCCGACGCAGTGGTCGATCGCCTGGAAGAGCCGGCCGTTCTTCACCGCGGGCGGTGCGACGATGGGCTCGGCCGCGACGTATCCCGGCAGATAGGTGCCGGTGTAGTTGGCGCGGTCGATCAGCGTGTGCCGGGTCTCGCCGTAGGTCGCGATGGCCGCGACGACGACCTTGCCGTGCTCGTCCTCGACCACGTGGGGCTCCTCCAGCCCCCGGGCGCCGTTCTCCAGCGCGTGCCGGTAGGCCGTCTCCACGTCCGGCACGTCCAGCGCGAGGTCGATGACGCCGTCGCCGTGCTCGGCCACGTGCCGCGCGAGCGGCGTGCCCGGCCGTACGGCTCCGCGCAGCTCGAACCGCGCCGAGCCCGACGCGAGGACGTACGCCACCTCGTCGCGGCTGCCCGTCTCCGGCCCCCGGTAGGCCATCAGGCGCATCCCGAAGGCGGTCGAGTAGTAGTGGGCGGCCTGCTTCGCGTTGCCGACCGCGAAGACCACCGCGTCCATGCCGTGAACCGGAAAGACATCGTTCATGTGACAAGCGTCCGTTCGCGTGGCCAATTTGTGCAACAGTGACTCGAATAGGTGGACAATGTGCTCAGTCTTCGTCTCGTACAAGGGAAAATCGTTATGACGATTGACCACCTCGACGCACGTCTTGTCGCGCTGCTGGCCGCCGAGCCCAGGATCGGCGTACTCGAGTGCTCCCGCAGGCTGAACGTCGCCAGGGGCACGGTGCAGGCCCGGCTCGACCGGATGGCCGCGAACGGGGTCATCACCGGCTACGGCCCGGACATCGATCCGGCCGCGCTCGGCTTCGACGTGACGGCGTTCGTGACGTTGCACATCAGGCAGGTCGCGGGGCACGTGCCGGTGGCCGACCAGCTCGCGCTCATCCCCGAGGTCCTGGAGGTCCACACGATCACCGGTGGCGGGGACATGTTCTGCCGCGTGGTCGCCCGCAGCAACGCCGACCTCCAGCGCGTCATCGACCGGATCGTGGACGTGCAGGGCGTCGTACGGACCGAATCGGTGATCGCGCTCGACACGCCGGTGCCGTACCGGACCCTTCCGCTCGTCCGCGCGGCCGGGGGCTGACCGGGCGGTTTTCCACAGCGTCCTGCCGTGGGCCAGGCTTTTCCACAGACGTCGCGGGAAGTGCCGGACCATCGATGGCCATCGTTTACCGTGGTCCTATCCGCCCAGCTCAGGGGCACAAACGGGCGTAGCGGGGGTATCGGACTTATCGGGGGTCACAGCGTGGACAGCGCCGAGGAGGGCCCGATCGAGGAGGGCGCCGTGGATCCGCAGGCGTCACTCGGCGGCCCGAACGGGGGAGGCGGCGAGGACGGCCGCGCGCCGGCGCCTCGCCGGCGAAGACGGCTGCCGCGCGTCCTGCTCGTGAGTCTGGCCACCGGAATCGCCGGGTTCGTCGTGTTCCTCGCCGTGGTGTGGGCGCTGACCCCCATCCCGGACAGCACCCAGGAACTGGCGACGGCCCAGGGCTCGGTGATCTACTACCGGGACGGCAAGACCGTCCTCGCCACCGAGGGCGTCAACCGCAAGAACGTGCCGCTCACGCAGGTCCCGCAGGTCGTCAGAAGCGCGGTGATCGCGGCGGAGAACCGGACGTTCTATCAGGACCAGGGCGTCTCCCTGCCAGGTACGGCCCGCGCGGTGTGGTCGACGATCACCGGCCGCCAGCTCCAGGGCGGCTCGACCATCACCCAGCAGATGGTCCGCAACTACTACAGCGGCCTCGGCCAGGAACGATCCATCGCGCGCAAGCTCAAAGAGGTCATGATCGCGCTGAAGGTGGATCGTTCCAAGCCGAAGGACTGGGTGCTGGAGCGCTACCTCAACACCATCTACTTCGGCCGGGGCGCGTACGGCGTCCAGGCCGCCGCGCGGGCCTACTTCGACAAGGACGTGCAGAACCTGACGGCGGCCGAAGGCGCCTACCTCGCCGCCGTGATCCAGCAGCCCACCCGTTTCGCCAACCCGGCCGGGGCCGCGCTCGACGCGGTGAAGGCCAGGTGGGCGTCGGTGGTCCGCGGCATGCGCGAGATCGGCGCGATCAGCCGCGATGAGGCCGGCGCGCTGGTGTTCCCCACGCTCGCCAAGCAGCGCGCGCCGCTGTCCCTCGGCGGCCAGAACGGCTACATGCTGGCGCAGGTGCGCGCCGAGCTGAACCGGCTCGGCTTCACCGACGAGGACATCAACCACGGCGGGCTGAAGGTCACCACGACGTTCGACAAGAAGCTGATGGCACAGGCCCAGCAGGCGGTCAAGTCGGTCCTGCCGGACGACACCCCCAAGAAGGTCCGCACCGGCCTGGCGGCCGTCGATCCCGCGACGGGCGAGGTCGTCGCCTTCTACGGCGGACGTTACGAGACCAACCAGTACGACAACGCCTTCTCCGCCAAGGTCCAGGCCGGCTCGACCTTCAAGCCCTACACGCTGGCCGCCGCGCTCGAAGCCGGGTACGGGCTCGACACGCTGGTCTACGGCAACTCGCCCATCCGCGTCGGCTCCACCGACATCCCCAACTCCGGCGGCAAGTCGTACGGCTCGGCGATCACGCTGCTCGAGGCGACGCAGTACTCGGTCAACACCGCCTTCGTGGACCTGGGCCAGCGGATCGGCGTCGACAAGGTCGTCGCGGCAGCGCGGGCCGCCGGGATCCCCGCGGCGCAACTCGCCCCGCACCAGGGCGCCGCCACGCTGCCCCTCGGCGTGGCGTCGGTGAGCGCCGTGCAGCAGGCCTCCGGGTTCGCCACGTTCGCCGCCGGGGGCATCCACCACGAGCCGCACGTGATCCGGGCGGTCACCGACGGCACCGGACTCACCCGCAGGTTCGCCCCAGCCGGCACCCGCGCCTTCAGCGAGAACACCGCCGCCGACACGACGTACGCGCTGGAGCAGGTGGTGCGCAGCGGCACCGGCAGCGCCGCGGGCCTGTGGGACCGCCCGGTGGCGGGCAAGACCGGCACCACCGACGAGTCCGCCGCGGTCTGGTTCTCCGGCTACGTCCCCCAGCTGGCCGTCGCGGTCGACATGTTCCGCGACGACAACAAGCCGGTGACCGTTCCCGGCTACGGCGAGCTGTACGGCGGCACGCTGCCCGCCGAGATCTGGAAGACCTTCATGAGCACCGCCATGGAGGGCAAGCCGGTCCGGGAGTTCCCCGACCCGGTCACGTGGAACCCCTACAACTGGGACACCTACGGCATGGCCATGCCCCAGCCGAGCGGCGTTCCCACCGCCTACCCGTCCGGTCCCTACCCGTCGGGCCCGCCCGGTGCCGACGGGCCGTATGGGCCCCCCTACGGACCGTACGGCCCGGGTGGAGCGGCGGTGCCGGACCAGGGCGTGCCCGGCGCGACCACGGACGCGGAGGAGGAGCAGCAGGGCACGACCGGCCAGGACCCCGACACCGGCCCGAGAGGCGGCGCGAACGGAACCGACGGCGTGCCAGGCCCGGCCGGCGCGGCCCGTGCCCGCGACACGGGTCCCGCGGACGCCGCCCCCGGGACGGGGAACGGCAGATCCGACGCGGGCGCCACGGGCACGGGCGCCAGAAGGGCCCCGGGCGCCGTCACGGGGCCCGACGCCAGGCGGACCGGCCAGACCCAGACCGGCCAGGACGGTCATGGTGACCAGACCGGCCCGCTCGCGCAGATCCCCGGGCCCCAGCTCCCGGTCGCGCAGGTTCCCGCCCGCTGACGGCTTCAGCCGGGCACTCCAGCGGCGGGCGACCGTGACCCTTCGGCGAGGACGGGGAAGTCGCCGCGGAAGGTCCGCGGCCACGCCTGAGGGCGCCCGCCGCTTCTACCGGACCAGTTCGGCCCGCAGCTCGGCGGGGGTGGTGACCGGCGCGTGGCAGGTGAACCGACGGCACACGTAGGCCGCGGGTGAGCCGTCGACCATGCCCCGGCCCTCCAGCAGCGGCACGTCCACGGGCACGGCGCCGGACTCCCCGGTGCCCAGCGCGACGACCAGGCCCGGCGTGCCGGACATGAGGGCCGCCCGGTGCAGCGCGCGCGTGCGGGCGTCGTCGGCCGGGCCGATGATCGCCACCTCGGCGGGGCCGCGCAGCGCCGCCTCCGCCACCGCGAGACCCCATCCGGCGAACTGGGCGTGCCGCTCCGCGAGCGCGGAGACCGTGCCCAGCGCCGCCTCGGCCGCCTCCCGGTGCCGGGCCGAGCCGGTGAGCGCGGCGTACGACAGCAGCGCGCCCGCCGCCGCGAACTGGCCCGACGGCGTCGCGTTGTCGGTCGGGTCCTGGGGCCGCTGGAACAGCCGCTCACCGTCGTCGGGGGCGTCGTAGAACCCCCCGGAACCGTCGGGGAACCGCGTCAGCACGGTCTCCAGCAGGTCTCCGGCGCGGTGGAACCACCGGCTCTCGCCGGTGACGCCGTAGAGGGCGAGGAAGCCCTCGGCCGTGTTGGCGTAGTCCTCCAGCATGCCGGTGTTGGCCCCCGTCCGGCCGTCCCGGGAGGTGCGCAGCAGCCGGGCCGGGTCGCGGCTCACCGTGTGCAGGCCGTCGAGCAGCACGGCCGTCTCACGCGCGGCGTCGACCAGGTCGGGCCGGTCGAAGAGCGCGCCCGCCTCGGCCAGGGCGGCGATCGCCAGTCCGTTCCAGGAGGCCACGACCTTGTCGTCCCGCCCGGGCCGCGGCCGGCGCCCCCGCGCGGCGCGCAGGGCCGTACGGACCCGGTCGAACCGGGCCGGGTCGTCGGGGTCGGCGAGAAGCTGGAGCACCGACGTGCCGTGCTCGAACGTACCGGTCACCTCGAACACCGAGGCCGCCCAGGCTCCGTCGTCCTCTCCGAGGACCTCGCGGAGCTGCTCGGGGGTCCAGACGTAGAACAAGCCCTCGCCGTGGGTGCCGTCCGGTCCCTCGCTGTCGGCATCGAGGGCGGAGGCGAACCCGCCCTCCGGCGTGCGCATCTCCCGCAGCAGCCATTCGGCGGTCTCCAGGACCACCCGCCTGGCCAGGACCGATCCGGTCGCACGCCACCAGTGGGCGTAGACCCGCAGCAGCAGCGCGTTGTCGTAGAGCATCTTCTCGAAGTGCGGCACGACCCAGCCCGCGTCGACGGAGTAGCGGGCGAAGCCCCCGCCCAGCTGGTCGTAAATGCCGCCCCTGGCCATCGCCTCCATGGTCGCCTCCGCCATGGCGACAGCGTCCCGGGTGCCGTGCCGCAGCAGGAACTCCAGGACCATGGACGGCGGGAACTTGGGCGCGCCGCCGAATCCGCCCCGCCGCTCGTCGAAGCCGTCCGCGAGGTCGCGTACGGCGAGGCCGAGGGTCTCGGCGGTGGGCACCGGGCCCGACGGAGCCCCGGTCTGCCCGGCGAGCGCCTCCACCACCTTCTCCCCCTGGGCCAGGACGCCCTCCCGGTCCTGCCGCCAGGCCTGCGAGACGGCGTGCAGCAGCCGCTGGAAGTGCGGACGGGGGAAGTAGGTGCCGGCGTAGAACGGGTGCCCGTCAGGGGTGGCGAAGACCGTCATCGGCCAGCCGCCCTGGCCGGTCATCGCCTGGACCGCGCCCATGTAGACGGCGTCCACGTCGGGCCGCTCCTCGCGGTCCACCTTGACGTTGACGAACATCTCGTTCATCAGCTTCGCGGTGGCCTCGTCCTCGAACGACTCGTGCGCCATGACGTGACACCAGTGGCAGGCCGAATACCCCACGCTGATCAGCAGGGGGACGTCGCGCCCGCGGGCCTCCGCGAAGGCATCCTCGCCCCAGGGGAGCCAGTCCACCGGGTTGTCCGCGTGTTGCAGGAGGTAGGGAGAGGTCTCGCCACCCAGCCGGTTCATAGGGCCAGCCTCTCACACCGTCGGAAAAGGACGATCTGGGTGCGGATTGGCTCCGGGGCCGCTCGCCGTGATGCGGGATGGTCTGTTTTCCCGGGTGGAGCTGTTTGTCATGTCGGGAGAACGCGCGGAAGACCGCGGGGATGTGTTCCGGCGCGTCCCGGCGTAGGCTCACAGGACGTGGGCTTGAATCTGGACTTCGCTGTCAGGCACTCGGGACGCCCCGCGGCCGTCATGACGCGGCGCGACGTCGCGCGGGTGCTGCTGGCCGTTCCGTCCGGACAGGCCCTGGTCGCCCTTCCCGACCTGCGGCGGCAGCTGCTCGCGGCGGGCAATCCGCTGTCGCCCGTGTTCTGGGATTCGGCCAAGGCCGTGCTGACGAGCATCGAGTCCGGCGTCGCGACGGTCGGCGACGTGCAGCGCTGGCTGGAGTCCAGCGGCACCGAGCCGATCATGCTCACCCGCAGCTACTTCCTGTGGCCCGAGGAGAGCGAGCGCGGCCCGGTGGCCACGGAGATGTACGAGCGGCTGGTCGAGTTCCTGGAGGAGAGGCTGGCGGCCGGAGAGATCGACGCGGACGCGCTGGCCGCCGGCGACTCCGCCGCCCGGCACGCCTACGAGGAGCTCCAGGAGCACTGGCTCGGCACCCCGCTGCCGGACGGCCGGGTGCCGGGCGTCGTGGTCAACGACGAGCAGGACCGGGAGCTGTACGCCGCCTGGGACGAGGAGGAGGCGTTCGCGCTCAGCGAGCTGCGGCGGGTGCTCGACGACCTGCCGGAGCCGCCCTTCCCCGAGGCCGACCTCCGCTCGGCCGCCCGGCGGCTGCGCGTGACGCTGACCCGGCCCGGCTACCCGGGGAACGTGCTGCGCGCCTGCGCCGGTCTGGAGGACGGCGACCTGCCCGAAGGGGACGAGGACCTGTGGCTCACCGTCGCGGCCGGAATCGCCGCGCCCATCTCGGACCTGCCGGACGAGGAGGACGCCGCCCGGTTCTTCGACATGGAGGGCGAGCTCAGCCACGAGGACTCCATACTGGCCTCGCTGTGCGCCATCCACCACGCCGACTGGCTCGCGTCGGTGATCACCCTGGTCCGGTACGGCCCGGGGGTGCTCGCCTCGCCCGAGCGGATCGCCAGGTTCATCGCCGACTCCGAGGACGTCGACGTGGACCCGGACGAGCCGGAGGACCTTGAGGCGACGGAGATGCTGTTCACGGCGGTGACGCCGCTGTGGGCGCACCTCGGCATCGTGGACCGGTCCGAGGTGCTGACCCCGCTGGGCTGGTGGGGCCTGCCCAAGGCGCTGGAACGCGCCTGGTCCTCAGGCCCCGCGCTGCCCGACTGACGGTCCCCCGTACCCGGCCGGCGTTTCCGCGTACCCGACTGACGGTCCAGGGCCGCCCGGCCGACCGGCGGGCCGGGCGCCGTCCCGGCCTATTCCGGCGTGTCGACGAGGCCGCGGTAGTCGTTGTCCACCAGGCCGCGGTATTCCGGGTGCTTCTCGATGTACCAGGCCACGAACGAGCACAGCGGCACGACCCGCAGGCCGGCCGCCCGTGCTCCGTCCAAGGCCGCGCCGACCAGCCTGCCGCCCAGCCCGCGGCCCTCGAACTCGTCGCGCACCTCGGTGTGCGTGAAGACCATCGAGCCGCCCCGCAGCCGGTACTGCGCGAACCCGGCGAGCGTGTCGTCGAACAGGATCTCGTAGCGCGACGCGGCGGCGTTGTGGGCCACCCGCGCGTCCGTGCTCACGCCTCGGGCTCGTTCCCGCGACGTTCGTCCTCGCGGCCGTCGTGCGGCACCTGGATCTTCCGCATCTGCTTGTTCATGTTCTTCAGAAGGAGGAACAGGGCCACGCCGATCGCGGCGACGACGAGGAAACCCAGGAGACCCGGCCCGTAGCTGCTTGCATCCACGCCCCCAGCTTACGAGCAGGCAGGGGTGACCTCGGCGTGGATCCCCGCGAACAGGTCGTCCTCCGGCAGTGCGGTGTCCACGAGCGACCGCGCGAGGTGGTAGTCCTCGGTCGGCCAGATCTCCTGCTGGAGCTCACGGGGGCAGACGAACCAGAACCCGTCGGGGTCCACCTGGGTGGCGTGCGCGAGCAGGGCGAGGTCGCGGATCTCGAAGTAGTCCGCGCACGGGACCTTGGTGGTGACCTCCCACTTCTGCGGCCGGTCCTCCCACCGCGCGATCCAGTCGGCGTACGGCGAGCCCATGTCGCGCTCGGTCATCGCGTTGTGCAGCGCCTCGAACCGCTCCCGCGTGAAGCCCATGTGGTAGTAGAGCTTCAGCGGCTGCCACGGCTCGCCCGTGCCCGGGTAGCGGTCGGGGTCGCCCGCCGCCTCGAACGCCTCGATCGACACCCGGTTGGTCATGATGTGGTCGGGGTGCGGGTAGCCGCCGTTGTCGTCGTACGTGAGGATCACGTGCGGCCGGAACTCCCGGACGGCGGCGACGAGCGGCGCGGAGGCCGCTTCGAGCGGCTGCAGCGCGAAGCACCCCTCGGGCAGCGGCTCGTTCTCGTCCTCCGGCAGCCCGGAGTCGACGAAGCCGAGGAAACGCTGCTGCACGCCGAGGATCTCGCGCGCCTTCTCCATCTCCTGGCGGCGCACCTCGCCCATGTTCTCGAGGATGTCGGGCCGGTCCATCTTGGGGTTGAGGATCGAGCCGCGTTCACCGCCCGTACACGTGACGACGAGGACCTCCACGCCCTCCGCGACGTAGCGGGCCATCGTGGCGGCGCCCTTGCTCGACTCGTCGTCTGGGTGCGCGTGCACGGCCATCAGTCTCAACGGTGCACTCACGGCTCTCCTCATGGTGTCCTCTGGCTACGGAAAGAGGTTAGCTTCTAAGTGACCGTGCGTTCCGGACCCGGCTGGCCCGCGTCACGCCACGGTCGACTTGTGGGGACGATCGTCTCGCACAACACCGACAATCCTCAGGGAGATTCCGCGATGCCCACCGATGAGGCCGGCGGCCAGGGGACACGCCCGGTGCTCGGCACCCCGGACGATTTCCCGCCCCGCCCCGCACGGCCGGCCAGGCTGGTGCCGTACGTCGTGATGGCGCTGATCGTGGCGGTGATCGCGGGCGGATGGGGCTACGTCATGCTGCGCGCCAACGGGAATCCTTCCGTGAGCGCGGACGTCATCACCTTCGACGCCAGTGCTCCGGATTCCGCCGTGATCACCTTCACCGTGCACAAGCCGGCCGACCGGGCGGCGACGTGCCGGATCCAGGCGCTCGACACCAAGCACCTGGAGGTCGGCAGCCGTGAGGTCGACATTCCCAAGGGCCGGTCGGACCTCGAGTTCACCGAGCGGCTGAGGACGAGCGCGCAGGCCACAGCGGTACATGTCGACTACTGCGATCTCGTATAGTGGAATCTTTGGGGAAGCGTTCGAAGGCGTTATCTTGACAGCCTTTCGAGTCACTTACGGAAACAAGGAGAGCCCGTGGCCGTCTCCCAGAACGACAACGTCACCTGGCTGACGCAAGAGGCGTACGACCGCCTCAAGGAGGAGTACGAGTACCTTTCGGGCCCGGGTCGCACGGATATCGCCAAGAAGATCGAAGCCGCCCGGGAAGAGGGTGACCTCAGGGAGAACGGCGGCTACCACGCCGCCAAGGACGAGCAGGGCAAGATGGAGGCCCGCATCTTCCACCTCCGGCAGATCCTGGACAGCGCCAGGGTCGGCGAGGCTCCCCGCGCCGAGGGCGTCGTGGGTCCCGGCATGACCGTGACGGTCCGCTTCGACGGCGACGACGAGGAGGTCACCTTCCTGCTGGCCTCCCGCGAGGAGAGCGGCGCGCCGATCGACGTCTACTCGCCGAACTCTCCCCTCGGGTCCGCGATCAACGGCAAGAAGATCGGGGAGAAGGCGACGTACACGCTGCCGAACGGCAGGCAGAACACCGTCGAGATCCTCGAGGCCGTTCCGTACATCGGCAACTAGTCCGCTTCCGCCCCGGCCGGGAATTCCGCATTCGTTTGCGGTATTCCCGGCCGTGCGGCAGTCTCGTCCTGGACCGGACCATTCGCCGCGGGAGGGGTGAGATCGTGCTCGAACGCCGAGCGCGCCCATCCACCCGGTTAGGCAGGAAGCTCACGAGAGCCGTGTCCGAGGCTCGCCAGGACCTCGCCTACCGCCCCCGGCTGCCCCGCCCGGGGCGCCTGCGCAGGACGGTTCCCCTCATCGCCGTCTCGCTCGTCACCGTGCTGACGGCCGACGTGCTCGTGCTCGGCGAACTCTCGTCCGGCTCCCCGGATTCGGGCGTGGTCGCGCTGTCGGACCGGCGCGCCGGCAACCGCTACGTGGCGGCGGCACGGCAGGCCCGCGACGGGGTGTCCCCGACGCCGGGGCGGCAGGCTCCGGCCGCCCAGACGGTGATGCAGCAGCCGGTGGCCCCGCTGGGGCGGCTGGTCCGCCCGCACCTGTTCGTGGTGGCCAATCGGCCGCTGCCGCCCGAGGTCGTGGAGAAGGTGCGCCGGGTCAAGGGCGTGACGGCGGCCGAGGTGACCGGCGCGGCCGACGTGTCCGTGGACGGCAAGCGGGTGCCGACGATGGGCGTCGACCCGTCGACCTTCCGCTCGTACACGCCGAAGGTGACGGCATCTTCCGACGAGCTGTGGCGCAACATCGCCGCCGGCGACATGGCGGTCTCCTTCGAGCTCGGCAACGACGGCGGCGTGCAGCTCGGCTCGCAGGTCCAAAGCGGCGCCAGGCGCCTGCGCATCGGCGCGTACGCCACGGTGGGCATGGGCTCGATCGCGGCGATCGTCTCGAAGGGGACGGCGGCGGCGCTCGGCATCCCGGACGGCAACGCCCTGGTGGTGAGCGCACCGAAGGTCGACTCCCGCAAGCTCCGCCTCAGGCTGCTGAAGATCCTGCCCAAGGGCAGCCAGGTCGCCACGATCAACCCGGTGGTGGTGACGCCCAAGGGCCAGACCGTGTGGCCGCAGACGGCGTTCATGTCGGCGGAGCAGCTCAGGGTCGCGCTCACGGCGGCGGTGGGCAAGCTCGGCCGGCCGTACGTGTGGGGCGCCGAGGGGCCCGACAGCTTCGACTGTTCGGGGCTCGTGCAGTGGGCGTACGCGCAGGCGGGCGTGCGCATGCCCCGCGTGACGTACCAGCAGTGGGTCACCGGGCCGCAGGTGCCGCTGTCGCAGGCGCAGCCGGGCGACCTGCTGTTCTGGCGCAACGATCCGACCAACCCCGGATACATCTCGCACGTCGCCATCTACTGGGGCAACGGGAAGATGCTGCACGCCCCGCACACCGGCGACGTCGTGAAGATCGCCGACGTCTACACCAAGAACCTCGCCGGAGTCGTCAGGGTCAGCCCGCAGATCTCCGCCCGCGTCCGCTGACCCCGGCCTCGGGAGAGCCGGTCAGATCGGCAGCCCGGCCTCCAGGTAGCCGAGGGCCTCGTCGAGCAGCACGGGCAGCGGTGTCCTGCCGTCCTGTTCCACCCAGGTGAACAGCGCAGGGAGCATGACTCCCATGACCGCGCCGACGAGCGTCCGTACGGCGGGGCTGCGGGGGTCGCGGCCCGCCCGCTCGGCCACCGCGCCCGCGAGCATGTCGATCGTGGCGAACAGCCCTTCCACCGTGCGGGCCCGCAGGGCGGGCACGGAGGTGGACAGCTTGGTCCGGGCGAGCACCTGGTCGAGATCCTCGGCCCCTATCGACTCGAACGCCGTGCGGAAGGCGGCGCGCAGGGCGGTCAGCGGGGGCAGGTCCGCCGGCTGTGCCTTGATCGCCTCCATCAGGATCGGGTCGTAGTCGTCCTGGGTGACCACGTCCTCCTTCGTGGGGAAGTAGCGGAAGAACGTGCTGGGGGAGACCTCCGCCGCCTCCGCGATCTGCTCCACCGTCGTCGCGTCGTACCCCTGCTCGGCGAACAGCCGCAGGGCCTGCTCCTGGATGGTCCTGCGGGTCTTGGCCTTCTTGCGCTCGCGCAGGCTCGTGACAGCGCGGTCGGAGGGGGGCGAGGTCCGGTCAGCGCGCTGGGGTGAGCTCATGTCCCGATTCTGCCGTCTTTCCGCCCCCGGCCGTACTCCCTGGTAGGAAGACGGCCACCAGTGCGGCGGCCAGCACCGACGTGGCCCCGCACACCAGCAGGACCAGGTCCATGCCGCTCACGAACGCCTCCCTGGCGGCGCTCAGCAGCGCGGCGTCCCCCGCGCGCGCGGCCAGGACCGCCGCGGCCGTGATCGAGTCGGCCGCCGCCTCCGGGACTCCGTCCGGCAGGTCCGAGGCGTACGCCGCCGAGAGCAGGCTGCCGAGACCGGCCACGCCCAGCGCGCCGCCGACCTGGCGCACGGTCTGCAGGGTCGCCGAGCCGGAGCCCGACCGGTCCTCGGGCAGCGTGGCGAGAACGCCGTCCATGGCGGGGACCATGGCGAGGCCGACACCCGCGCCGAGGACGGCCAGCCAGGCCGCGACGTAGCCGTACGCCGAGGACGCCCCGCCCGACACCGTGGTCCCGGCGCCCAGGAAGAACCCGGCGGCGAGCACGACCAGGCCCGCCGGCATCACCACGCGCAGCCCGAGGCGGGTCGTGAGCCGCTCTCCGGCCAGGCCGCCGGCCATCAGCCCGGCCACCATGGGGATCACCCGTACACCGGTGCCGAGAGCGTCGTGCCCGAGCACGGCCTGCAGGTGCTGGGGGACGACGAACAGCACGCCCGACATGCCGAGGCTCACGAACGTCGCGCCGGCCGCGCCCCACACGAAGACCCGGCTGCGGAACAGGCCGAGGTCCATCATCGGCTGCCGGGTGCGGGCCTCGACGCGGACGAACACCGCCAGCAGCGCCGCCCCGGTGCCGAGACCGCCCAGCACGGCGGGGTGGCCCCAGCCGCGCGCCGGAGCCTCGATGACGCCGTACACCAGCGCGGCCAGGCCCGTCACCGACAGCAGCGCGCCGGGCACGTCGGTCCGCGGCGCGGCGGGGTCACGCGACTCGGGGAGGAACACGGCCACCGCCACCGCCGCGACGACGATCATGGGGATGTTCACGAGGAAGACCGAGCCCCACCAGAAGTGGTCGAGCAGGTAGCCGCCCACGACGGGGCCGAGGGGCAGGCCGAGCGCCATGGCGGCCGTCCACACGGCGATCGCGCGCCCACGCTCGGCCGGAGGGAAGACCACCGGCAGGATCGAGGTCGACAGCGGCATGATCACCGCGCCGCCGGCGCCCATCAGCGCGCGGGCCGCGATCAGGGCGCCGATGCCGCCCGCGTACGTCGCGAGCACCGACGCGATCCCGAAGGCCGCGAGCCCGGCCAATAGCAGGCGCCTGCGGCCGAAGCGGTCGCCGAGCGCGCCCGCCGGGAGCATGAGCGCGGCGAACGGAATCAGGTACGCGTCGACGATCCACTGCAGGTCGCCGGTCGAGGCGTGCAGGTCGGCCGCGAGCGTAGGCAGCGCCACGTTGAGCACCGTCGCGTCCATGCCGATGACGAGGGCGCTCAGCACGAGGGCGCCGAGCGCCCACCAGCGGGAAGTGGGAGAAGCCATAATTTGAAAGTAACTCTCAAAAAGTAGCTACTGTCAACCTCGGCTTCCGCTGTGGGTAGCGATGTAATGTTGATTACATGAATGCAGACGAACAGCTGAGTGCCTGGTTCGCGGGCCGGTTGCCCGAGAACTGGTTCACCGGGACCCCCGAGGTCGTCGTCGACCGCGAGGAGATCAGCGTGCTGGGCACGCTCCCGCCGCTGTCGGTGGTCGAAGGGCTCCCCGACCCGGAGCGTGCGGCGGCCGTCGAGGGATATGTCGAACGCTTCCGCGAGGAGACCCGCGAGCGCAGGATCGACATCGCGAGGGAGGCCGAGCACCGCTTCCGCCGCAAGGTCTCCTGGGGCGTCGTCGTGGGCGATGAGACGGTGATGTTCACCACTCTCAGCGTCCCGGTCATGACCCGGCTGCGGCAGCCCGAACGGCAGGTCCTCGACACACTGGTCGCCGCGGGTGTCGCGCGCAGCCGCAGCGACGCCCTGGCCTGGTGCGTCCGGCTCGTCGGCAAACACACCGACAGTTGGCTCGCTGACCTGCGCGATGCCCTCCAGCACGTGGACCGGATCAGGGCGGAAGGGCCCGGCGGATTGGACTGAACCAATTCGCCCAGTGGTCTGGACCAATTGAATTGGCCTATACCAATGTGTAACGCCGGCGAGGCGGGTAAGGGGGAGAAGGACGTTTTTTCCAACAGGGCCGGAGTGGGTAAGGTCCCACGACATCACGACCACTGCCTGCGGCGACGCTGTTGGAGGTCGTGAAGCCAAGAATGGCGCCGATTTAACGGAGTGGAAACACGGTGGTCTACTCCAATTGGATTCGGAGGCCATTCATCGCTCATGATGCTCTGGCCCTGAGAGATTAAGGAGCCGCCCCCGTGTCCATTTCAGTAGAGGTACCGACGCCCACCACGCACAGCGATCTGGCGGCCTGGGTGAGCCAGATCGCGGAGCTGACCCAGCCGGACCGGATCGAATGGTGCGACGGCTCCGAGGCCGAGTGGACGCGCCTGACCAACCTGCTGGTGGAGCAGGGCACCTTCAAGCGGCTGGTCAAGCGTCCCAACAGCTTCTACGCCGCCTCGGACCCGAGCGACGTCGCCCGGGTGGAGGACCGGACGTTCATCTGCTCCGAGCGCGAGGAGGACGCCGGCCCCACCAACAACTGGATCGCGCCCGACGAGATGCGCCGGACGTTCGCCACGCTGTTCAAGGGCTGCATGCGGGGCCGGACGATGTACGTCGTGCCGTTCTGCATGGGTCCCCTGGGCGGGAACATCTCGCAGCTCGGGGTCGAGATCACCGACTCGCCGTACGTCGTCGTGTCGATGCGGATCATGACCCGCATGGGGGAAGAGGCGCTGCGCCTGATCGAGGAACGCGGCGACTTCGTCAAGGCGGTCCACTCGGTGGGCGCGCCGCTGGAACACGGCCAGGCCGACGTGCCGTGGCCCTGCAGCAAGACCAAGTACATCAGCCACTTCCCGGAGACCCGTGAGATCTGGTCGTACGGCTCGGGCTACGGCGGCAACGCGCTGCTGGGCAAGAAGTGCTACGCACTGCGCATCGCCAGCGTGATGGCCCGCGACGAGGGCTGGCTGGCCGAGCACATGCTGATCCTCAAGCTCACGCCGCCGCAGGGCGAGGCGCGGTACGTCGCGGCGGCCTTCCCGTCGGCGTGCGGCAAGACGAACCTCGCCATGCTCCAGCCCACGATCCCGGGCTGGAAGGTCGAGACGATCGGCGACGACATCGCCTGGATGCGCTTCGGCCCCGACGGCAGGCTCTACGCGATCAACCCGGAGGCCGGCTTCTTCGGCGTCGCGCCCGGGACCGGCCAGTCCACGAACGCCAACGCGATCGAGACGCTGTGGGGCAACAGCATCTTCACCAACGTCGCGCTGACCGACGACGGCGACGTCTGGTGGGAGGGCCTCACCGACGAGCCGCCGGCGCACCTCGTCGACTGGAAGGGCCGCGACTGGACGCCGGACTCCCCGGAGCCCGCCGCCCACCCGAACGCCCGGTTCACCACTCCGGCCGAGCAGTGCCCGACGATCGCCCGCGAGTGGCAGGACCCGGCCGGGGTGCCGATCTCGGCCATCCTGTTCGGCGGCCGCCGGGCGACCGCCGTGCCGCTGGTGACCGAGTCGCTGAGCTGGCAGCACGGCGTCTTCCTGGGCGCCAACGTGGCCTCGGAGAAGACGGCCGCCGCCGAGGGCAAGGTCGGCGAGCTGCGCCGCGACCCGTTCGCGATGCTGCCGTTCTGCGGCTACAACATGGGCGACTACTTCGCGCACTGGGTCGAGGTCGGCACGATGACCGACCCGGAGAAGCTGCCGAAGATCTACTACGTGAACTGGTTCCGCAAGGACGCGAACGGCCGCTTCCTGTGGCCGGGCTTCGGCGAGAACAGCCGGGTGCTCAAGTGGATCGTCGACCGGCTGAACGGCGTGGCCGACGCCGTGCCCACGCCGATCGGCAACCTGCCGGCCTCGCTCGACACCGAGGGCCTCGACCTCGCGCCCGAGGACATGGAGCTTCTGCTCAGCGTCGATCCCGAGGTGTGGCGCGAGGAGGCCGCGCTGATCCCGTCCCACTTCGAGACCTTCGGCGACCACATGCCGAAGGAGCTGTGGGACGAATACCGCGCCCTGGTCCAGCGGCTCGGCTGAGTCCTCGACCACGGCCCGCGCGCCGTCGTCCCGGCACGGAACTCTCCCCGTGGGAGGTTCGTCTAGCGGATAGACGGGGCGCGGGCCGTCCGGCCCGGTTCGGGGTCCCCCTCTTCTCCCCCGGAGGAGGGCGCACATGGAACTGGTGCTCGTCGTCGCCGCGGCGATTCTCGCGGCACTCATCGTCACGACCGCTCTCGCCGTCGGCCGGGAGCGGCGCGAAGCAAGGCTCGCGTCCGGAGCGCGGCCAGGGTCCGGCCTCGACGCCTACGAACTGGCCTATCTCGCGGGCGGGCCGCCGCAGGTGGTCAACACGGCGCTCGCCTCGCTGGCCGTCGGTGAGCAGGTGCGGGTCGCGCGCGGCGGCAGGGTCACCGCCGTCGCCGGCGCCCCCGCCACCTCCGCCGATCCCGTCGAGCAGGCCGTCCTCGACCTGGCCACGCGGGCCGGCGGGGCGAGCGCGGCCGAGGTCAGGCGCCGCGCGGGCGACGGCTCCGCGATGGCGGCGCTGAAGGAACGCCTGCTCGCGCAGGGCTACCTGCTGCCCGAGGGCTCTCTGGAGGGCGCGCGCCGCCTCAACGCACGCCTGCGCGCACTCGCGGTGCTCGCCCTCGCCGCCGCCTCCGTCACGCTCGTGCTGATCCTCTTCATCGGGACCGTCGCCGCCACCGCGGCCGACTGGGTCACGGCCGGGATCGCCGCGGTCTCCGGCGGCTGCGCACTGATCGCCTCCCTCACGTACGCCGCGTCCCTGCGGAACCCGCTGAGCCCGGCGGGCGAGGAGGCGCTGCGGCAGGCGCGCGAAAGGCATCCGAGGGGCGTCTTCGCGCACGGAACCGCCGGGGCGCTCGGCGTGGGCGGCGCGGCGGGTCTCGCCGCGGTGACGCCCATCGCCCTGTACGGCCTGGGCGAGCTCGGCGACCCGCACCTCGCGGCCCAGATCGCGACCGACGAGGTCCTCATGCGCCGTCCCGTCGACGGTGGGCCCTCGGGCGGTGACGGCGGCGGGTTCGTGGGCTGCGCGTCGAGCGGATGCGGCTCCGGCGGCTCGCATTCCTGCGGAGGGGGTTGCGGCGGCGGCTGTGGAGGCGGTTGCGGCGGTGGCTGAGCGCCGGTTCGGGAGGTGGCTGCCGTCCGGCAGGCCTGCCGGGGGGCACAAGAGGCACGCCGCCGGTGCCGGCCAGAATGCCGGTCGAAGTGCCGGTCTCGGCGTCGGCATCGGCTGGCGGCCGGAGATCGATCTCACGGTGGAGCGGCTGCCCGGCGTCGGGTTCGTCGAAGTGATCGCCGAGAACGTCGATCCGGCCCGGCCGCCCGAGTCCCTGACCGTGCTGCGCGCCGCCGGGGTGCCCGTTGTGCCCCACGGCGTGGGCCTGGGTGTCGGCGGGGCGGACCGTCCCGATCCGGCCCGGCTGGCGCGCCTCGCGGCGTGTGCCGAGGCGTTGGACGCGCCTCTCGTGAGCGAGCACGTGGCCTTCGTGCGGGCCGGGGGCGTGGAGGCCGGCCACCTGCTGCCGGTCCCGCGCACCCGGGAGGCCCTGTCGGTGATCGTGGAGAACGTGCGGGAGGCGCAGGACGCGCTTCCCGTGCCGCTCGCGCTCGAGAACGTGGCGGCCCTGTTCGGCTGGCCGGACGACGAACTGACCGAGGCGCGGTTTCTCGGCGAACTGGTCGAGCGTACGGGCGTGCGGCTGCTGGTCGACGTGGCCAACCTCTACACGAACCAGGTCAATCTCGGTCTGGACGCGCGGCGGGCGCTCGACGCGCTGCCGCTGGAGGCCGTCGCGTACGTGCACGTGGCGGGCGGGCACGCTCACGACGGCCTCTGGCACGACACGCACACCGCCTCCCCTCCCGCCGAGGTGCTCGACCTGCTGACCGAGCTGTGCGGCCGGGTGACGCCGCCGGGCGTACTGCTGGAGTGGGACGACGCCTATCCCGGCGACGGCGTCCTGGCGGGCGAGCTGGGCCGGATCCGGGAGGCGATGTCCCGTGCCTGAGCCGGCGGCTCCCCGGAACGCGCGGGCCGCGCTGGCCGCCGCCCAGGCGGAGCTGGTGGCGGCCCTGGTCGCGGGCGGACGCGTGCCGGACGGCTTCGATCCCGGCAGGCTGGCCGTCCAGGCCCGCGGGCTGCTGGCCAAACGGTGCGGCTCGGTCGCCCGCGCCGCCCCTGACCTCGCCGAGGCACTCGGCGCCGAGTTCGCCGGTCTGTTCGCCGCGTACGCCGCCGGAAACGTGAAGCCCGAGGGCGGGCCGAGGGCGGACGCGCGGGACTTCACCGCCTGGATGCGGGCCCGCGGACGCCCCTGACCACGCGGCGCGGGTTACTCCGGCCGTGCCCAGGAAAGCCTCTGAGGAGAGGGCAGGGCATGCCGGTTCGCCCGCGATAATTGGTGATCGAGCCCCACCGGTCGCGAGGAAGAGGGTTGCATGAGCGAGCGCAGCGAGCGAATCGATAAACACAGCGCGTTTCGCGAAGTGCTGACCTGCGCGCCTCCGGCACGACCGAACTCCGAGCCGACAGGCGAGGAGGTGGCATGAGCGTGCGCGATCTCGTGTACAAGCTGTACGAGCGCAGGCTCGAACGGAAGCTGTCCTCCGACCAGATTCCCCGCCATGTCGGCGTCATAGTGGACGGCAACCGCCGGTGGGCGCGGGCCATGGGGTTGCGGGACGTCAGCCGGGGCCATCAGAAGGGCGCCGACAAGATCTCCGAGCTGGTCGCGTGGTGCCGCGAGGCCGGCGTCGAGTACGTGACGCTGTGGCTGCTCTCCACCGACAACCTCACCAGGGACAAGGCCGAGCTGGAGCCGCTGCTCCAGGTGATCGAGAACCTCGTGCAGGATCTCGTGGACCAGGGATGGCACCTCAACCCCATGGGCTCGCTCGACCTTCTGCCCGATCACACGGCTCGTGTCCTCAAACACGCAAAAGAAACCACATCGCATCGTCCAGGCCTGATTGTGAACGTTGCCGTTGGGTATGGAGGAAGGCGTGAGATCGCTGATGCGGTGCGCTCCCTCCTCCAGGAGCATGCCAGCAAGGGCGCGAGCATCGAGGACCTCGTCGAGGTCCTCGACGTCGAGCACATCGCGGAGCATCTCTACACGCGCGGCCTGCCCGACCCGGATCTCGTCATCCGGACCTCGGGAGAGCAGCGACTCTCCGGATTCCTGCTCTGGCAGAGCGCCCACTCCGAGTTCTACTTCTGCGAGGCCTACTGGCCCGACTTCCGCAGAGTCGACTTCCTGCGGGCGCTCCGCTCGTACGCCGCACGACACCGTCGGTACGGCTCCTGAGACGGTACGTGACCAGCATCTTCCAAACGGCGCAGACCTATTGGGCCCGGGAGATTCGTTACGTACCGTGGTAGCTGAGCGGCCGTCGAGGAGATCGGCGGCCATCACCTCGGGAGAGGGCCCGTCCTTGCGCGACCACCATGCGGGGAGGGCCGGAGCCCCGGTCTGCCCTCGCAGGTCACGGGCCCGGTCCGTTCACCACCAGTCAAGGCAGGGCGCCCACCTCAGGCGCCCGGGGGAGAACGCGTGGCAGTGTCCTCGAGCAACCCGTCCACATCCCGCACCTACGTTCTGGACACGTCCGTCCTGCTCGCCGACCCGGCGGCGATGAGCCGCTTCGCCGAGCACGAGGTCGTCGTTCCGATCGTCGTCATCACGGAACTGGAGGCCAAGCGCCACCACCCCGAGCTGGGCTACTTCGCCAGGGAGGCGCTGCGCTTCCTCGATGACCTCAGAGTGCGGTACGGACGGCTGGATGAGCCCATGCCGATCGGCGACGGGACCATCCGGGTCGAGCTGAACCATAGTGATCCATCCTGTCTCCCGGCGGGCTTCCGCCTGGGCGACAACGACACCCGCATCCTCACCGTCGCCCAGAACCTGGCGGTGGAGGGCAAGGACGTGGTGCTGGTGTCGAAGGACCTGCCGATGCGGGTCAAGGCCGCGTCCATCGGCCTCAGCGCGGAGGAGTACCGCGCCGGCATGGTGGTCGAGTCCGGCTGGACCGGTATGGCGGAGCTCCAGGTCACCACGGAGGAGATGGACGCCCTCTTCGAGTCCGGCACGGCCGACATCGACGAGGCGCGCGACCTGCCGTGTCACACCGGCCTGCGGCTGCTGTCGAGCCGCGGCTCGGCGCTCGGCCGCGTCCTGCCGGACAAGTCGGTACGGCTGGTCCGGGGCGACCGGGAGGTCTTCGGGCTGCACGGCCGGTCCGCCGAGCAGCGCATCGCGCTCGACCTGCTCATGGACCCCGACGTCGGCATCGTCTCGATGGGCGGCCGGGCGGGCACCGGCAAGTCCGCGCTGGCGCTGTGCGCGGGCCTGGAGGCGGTGCTGGAGCGCCGCCAGCACCGCAAGATCATCGTGTTCCGGCCCCTGTACGCCGTGGGCGGCCAGGAGCTGGGCTACCTGCCCGGCACGGAGAACGACAAGATGGGCCCCTGGGCCCAGGCGGTCTACGACACGCTGGGCGCGGTGACGTCTCCCGAGGTCATCGAGGAGGTCATCGACCGCGGCATGCTGGAGGTCCTCCCGCTGACCCACATCCGCGGCCGTTCCCTCCACGACGCGTTCGTGATCGTGGACGAGGCGCAGTCGCTGGAGCGCGGCGTGCTGCTGACGGTCCTGTCCCGCATCGGGGCCAACTCGCGGGTCGTGCTCACCCACGACATCGCCCAGCGGGACAACCTGCGGGTGGGCCGGCACGACGGCGTCGTCGCGGTGGTGGAGAAGCTCAAGGGCCACCCGCTGTTCGCCCACATCACGCTGACCAGGTCCGAGCGGTCGCCGATCGCCGCCCTGGTGACCGAGATGCTGGAGGACATCACGCTCTAGAACTCCCTCACGGCGGGAGATGGCCGTCCTTCGGGGCCAGATCCCAGAACTCCTGGCAGGTGTGGGTCTTGAGGGGCCCGTTCCTGCCAGGAGTCGCGTGAGCGATTTCCACGGCCCAGATCTCGGGACGCAGCCGCGCCGTGCAGGTGATCTGAGCCATGGCGGTCCTGGTGATCTTCCAGCCGGTCACGAACAGCCGCACCCGCAGGCTGAGGGTGTTGTCGGGGTCGTTGCGGCTGCCCGCGTCCGGGGCGTACCTGACGAGCTGCACCTGCGTCGGCGTGAGCCCGGTCAGCGCCGTGGACAGCCGGTTCGACGACCGTCCACTGGCCTTGAACAGGGCGTCGAGCACGTCGTTGACGTGCGGCGACCGGGCCGCGACCCGCGTCGGCGCCAAGCGGCCGTTCCGCAGCAGGTAGATCGTGACGAGGGTGGGGGTGCCGCTGATGACCGGCGCGGGACCGGCGTCGGTCACCCCGGTCGGCGCGACCCCGCAGGCCGCCGCCGGCGCCACGAGGAGCCCCGCGAGCAGGGCCGCCAGCGCCGTTCTGAGCCTCGGCGCTTTCATGGCTTGGGAATCCGCAGCAGGAAGAGGGTGCCGGGCTCGCACCGCTCGGCCGTGATCGAGCCGCCGTGCAGCTCCGCGTTGGCCTTGGCGATGGCCAGGCCGAGGCCGCTGCCCGCGCTCCTGGCCCGGTCGGTGCCCGCCTTGTAGAAGCGGTCGAAGACGAGGGGGAGGACCTGTTCGGGGATGCCGCTCCCGTGGTCGCGCACGGTCACCTCCAGCCACCCGTGGGTCTTGCCGCCGACCGCGACCCGCGCGCTCACCACGACGGGCGGCGCGCCGTGGTTCAGCGCGTTGCCGACGAGATTGGCCACCATCACGTCGAACCTCCGGGCGTCCAGGGAGAACGTGAGCCCGACGGGCACGGTGAGCTTCACCCGGTCGGCCCAGCCCCGCACCTCCAGGCAGTCGGCCAGCGTGTCGCCCACGTCGACGGTCTCCCGGCGGAGCGTGGCGGCGCCCGCGTCGAACCTGCTGATCTCGATGAGGTGCTCGACCAGCACCCGGAGCCTGTCGATCTCGCGGACGACGATCCGCACGGCCTCCCCGGCGTCGTCCGGCAGGTCCTCGGCGTCCTCCGACAGCATGTCCGTCACCGCGGTCATCGCGGTCAGCGGCGTGCGCAGCTCGTGGGAGACGTCCGCGACGAACCGCCGCGACGTCGACTCCAGCGTCCGCAGCTCGGAGACCGTGTCCTCCAGCGCCGCCGCCGTCTCGTTGAACGTCGCGGTCAGCTCGGCCAGCTCGTCCCTGCCCCGTACGGGGAGGCGGACGTGCAGTTCCCCCGCGCCGAGCGCGCGGGCGGCCGCGCCCAGCCGCCGTACGGGCAGCAGCACCCGCCGGGCCGACAGCAGGGCCAGGGTCAGCGCCAGGACGAGCGTGATGCCTCCGGCCTGCGCGAGTGCGGTCCTGAGGCGGGTAAGCACGGCCTCCTCGTCCGACAGAGGCACGAAGACATAGGCGGTCAGGCCCGTCGGGCGTAGCACACCGTCGCGGTTGGCCCGCTGGATCTGCGTGGCGACGATCAGCCAGGCCCGGTCCCTGAACAGCACCCTCTGGTAGACCAGCCGCCGCGCCGCCTGCCAGCGGAGCTGGTCGGGCACGTCGGTCATGGTGAACTGGGCCCCGGTGTTGGCGCGCCGGTGGTCCCCGTAGGTCACGATGACGGTCCGCTCGGGGGCCTCCAGCGCCCGCACCACTCCGTCGAGGTCCTCGTCGGTGACGGTGGTGTCGCTCGGCCAGACCACCTCGCTCGCGCCGATCGGCAGCGTGATCCTGGAGAGCGTCTCGCGCACGTCGGCGACCGCGCCCCGCTCCGCGCGCTCCAGCAGCCCCCGGCGGACGATCTGGTATCCCAGCCCCGCGACCATGGCGGACGCCGTGATCGCCACCAGCAGGAAGGTGATCACCAGCCGGGCCCGCAACCCGGTGGGCACCCAGGTCATGGCGGGCTGAAGCGGTACCCGAAGCCGCGCACGGTGTGGATGTAGACGGGGTCGGCGGGCACCGGCTCGATCTTGGCGCGGATGCGCTGCACACACGCGTCGACCAGGCGGGAGTCCGCCACGTGCGTGTGGTCCCAGACGGCGCGCAGGAGGTAGCGGCGGTTGAGGACCTGGCCGGGGTGGCGGACCAGTTCGAGCAGCAGGCGCAGCTCGGTGGGGGTGAGGTGGATCTCCTTGCCCGCGAGGCTCACCTTGAGGGCTCCGCGGTCGATCACGAGGTCGCCGAAGGTGAGGCGGTCGGGCGAGGCCGACTCCAGGCGGCGCAGCACGGCGCGGATGCGGGCGTCCAGCACCCGCGGCTCGACGGGCTTGACCACGTAGTCGTCCGCGCCGGCCTCCAGCCCCACCACCACGTCCAGGTCGTCGCCCCTGGCGGTGAGCAGGATGACGGGCAGCGGGTCGAGCCTGCGGATGCGGCGGCACACCTCGACCCCGTCGATGCCGGGCAGCATGACGTCGAGGATCGCGATCTCCGGACGCCGGGAGCGTATGTGTTCGAGGGCCTCCTCGCCCGTGGCGTACGCGGTCACCGAGTGGCCCTGCCGGGTGAGCGCGAGCTCGAGTCCGGCCCGGACCGAGGGGTCGTCTTCGACCAGGAGGATGCCTGCCACTCGGTCATTATGGTGCGGACCGCACCAATTCCCTATTTGTCATGGTCCTGTGAACTGGTCCACACCTCATCGTCAAGAAGGGGGAGCACGCTGGTGCCGGGAGGCCGTGCCGCTCGACGCCGCGTAAAGTGTGACCAAAATCACATGCTGCGGGAAAGTCCATGTGATCGATGGTCGGGTCAAGGTGTCACCAAACAGGTACCACGAATCGGTTGCGGACCACCCCCCAACACAGGGCAAGCTCATAAGCCGTGAGCTCTGGTCAGCAGTTGAAGGATCGCCCCCGCGCCTCCCGGTCGCGGCGGGGAGGAGACAACGGTTCCGGCCCCGGCCGGCTGACCCTCAAGCGCGTCGCCATCCTCGCCGTCAGCGTGGCCGTGGTCGCGGGCGGCGGGACCTTCCTGTACCGCACCTCGGTGGCGAACAACAGCGCGCCCAAGAAGGTGCTGGAGCCGGACAGCTTCCTCGCCCTCGACCCGAACGCGCCCGACCCCGAGGCCGACATCCTCAAGGAGAACGCGGTCCAGGCGCTGCGCAAGGAGAGGCTGGAGCGGACCCGCGACCGGAAGGGCGGCCTCGACCCGGTCGACATCGTCGAGAAGGCCCCCGGCGGCGGCGGTTTCAACCCGGCCGACTTCCCGCCCGGCTCCACGCCCGACCCGGGCAGCAACAAGGCCGTCGGCAAGGAGATGGCCGCGGCCCGCGGCTGGTCCGGCGCGGAGTGGGGTTGCCTGGAGCGCCTGTGGGACAAGGAGAGCCACTGGAACGAGCGGGCCATGAACCGCTACAGCGGCGCCTACGGGATTCCCCAGTCGCTGCCCGGCAGCAAGATGGCGAGCGCGGGCTCGGACTGGCAGACCAACCCCGCCACGCAGATCAAGTGGGGCCTCGGCTACATCGCCGGCCGCTACAAGACGCCCTGCGGCGCCTGGGCGCACTCCCAGTCCACCGGCTGGTACTAGCTCCTGCCGGTCGAGGCGCCTGATCCGCGAAACTCTGGTCAGGGTTGTTCGACCTTTCGGCAAGCCCGCGCGTCCGGCGGGGGGTCGCACTGCACCCTTGGGCTCATGGGTGTGAAGGTCAGCGTGGTTATGCCCGTGTCCAACCCCGGGCTGTCGAACGACGCCTTCGGCGCGTGTGTGCGTTCGGTGCTGGAGCAGTCGCTGCCGCCGGAAGAGTACGAGGTCATCTTCGCGGACGACGGGTCGACGGACGGGACCCGCAGGCGGCTCGACGCGATCGCCGGGCAGCGCGACAACGTGCGGGTCCTGCACCTCGACCACAGCGGCTCGCCCGCGCGGGGCCGTAACGTCGGCCTGTCGGTGGCGCGCGGCGAGTACGTCTACCTGCTCGGCCAGTACGACAGGCTGGAGCCGCGGGCCCTGGAGGTGATGTACGACAGGGCGGTGGAGACCGACGCCGACGTGCTGATCGGCAGGCTCGCGAGCCAGGGGCCGCCGGCGGCCGCCTTCGCCCGCGACCGGGACCGGGCGGACGTCCTGCGCGACCACCTCCTCGCGCTGCCCACGGCGCACAAGCTGTTCAGCCGCGACTTCCTGGAGACCTGCCAGCTCCGCTTCGCCGACCGGCCGCTGTCCGAGCAGGCCTTCGTGACCAGGGCGTACCTCGCCGCGAAGGTGATCGCCGTGCTGGCCGGCGAGATCTGCTGCCACCTGGCCCCGGCGTCCGCGGGGACGGCGGCGGAGGAGGAGGGGCCGGACGGCGAGGCGCTCTTCGACGGCCTGAACGCCGTCTTCGACGTGGTGGACGCCTACACCGAGCCGGGCTCGCAGCGTGAGCGCATCCACGCCCACTGGTATCGGACGCTCGGGCTGCGCCGGCTTGCGGGCGCGCGCTTCCTCGCGGCCGAGCCGGACGAGCGGATGGTCCTGTTCTCCTTCCTGCGCCGCTTCACCCTCGACCGCTTCCCCGCCGCGCTCGACGTCCACCTGCCCGCGCACCTGCGGGCCCGTACGGCGCTGCTGCGCCAGGACCGTCTCGACGCGCTGGTCGCCCTCGCCGAGGCGTCCCGGGGCACCAGGCTCAGCGCGGAGCTGCGGGAGCTGCGCTGGGACCAGGGCGTGCTGCTGCTCGACCTGAGCGTGGAGATCCTGCGGGCCGGGGGCGCCCCGGTGTGGCTGCGGCAGCGGGACGACCGGCTGCTGTGGGCCCCGCCCCCCTCGGTCGAGGGCCTGCTCGACGGCCTGCTCGACGACGAGGGCGCCGACATGACCGACGCGGTGCGCAGGGCCCGCGTCGAGGTCTGCGTCCGCCACGTGGAGACAGGGGTGGTCCACTCCCTGCCGGTGACCTGCTCGGTGGGCCGCGCCGGCCTGGGCGACCGGGCGGGCGGCGGCCAGGTGCGGGTCTGGGTGAGCGGCCAGGCCCGCCTCGACGCCGGAGCGGCGGCCCTCGGACGGCCGCTGCCGGCCGGGCTGTGGGAGGTCCACGTGCGCATGCGGGGCGTGCAGGCTGGCCGCACCCGGGTGGCGCGGCCCGCACTGCCGATGAGCTGCGCGGGCGCGCTCGCCGGGGAGCCCAGGCGCCTCGTGGTGCCCTGCTGGTCGGAGCACGGCGAGCTGGGCGTGTGCGTGGAGCCGAAGTCGTTTCCCGAGTCGATCGCGCTGGTCTCGTCCCGGGCCACCGTGGCCCGGCAGGAGGGGCACGTCTTCGTCGTCGTGCCCGTGCCGTACGTGCCGCCGAGCGGCGGGCCGCCGGCCGAGCTGGTGCTGCGCGAGCAGGACGGGCGCGGGCGCAGCATGGTCGTGCCCGCGCTGGTCGAGCCGGGCATACCCGGCAGGGTGGCCGGGCAGCTCGTCGCCCGGGTGCCGGTGAGCCGGATCGGCGGGGACGACTGCCTCGGCCCGGGCTCCTGGCGGCCCGCGCTCCGGGTCGACCAGAAGGACGTGGACCTGCTGTTCGGGCTGGCGGTGCGCCGCGGCGGGCAGGTGTCCGTCCTGCCCGCCGGGGCTTCGCCGCAGGCCCCCTCACTGCTGCGGCGCATCGCCGTACGCGTCCTGCGCGACCGCCGATAGCTACCCGCCGGCTATCGGCGCAGGTGCGTGAGCAGCGCCGCGCGGAACTCCTCGGGCTTGTCGAGCTGCGGCCCGTGGCCGGCGCCCTCGATGACCACCTCGCGGTATACGCCGTAGCGGTCCAGGGCGGCCCGCGTCTGGGTCACCATCGGCTGGGCGGGCGTGCCGTCCCAGCCGGGCACGGCGCCGATCGCACCCAGGTGGGCGAGGTCGAACAGCGACGTGTCCGAGACGATCACGTCCTGGTCGCCCCTGATCCACAGGATGGGCGGCTTCGGGTCGATCTCGTGCAGGTCGTCGATCCGGAAGTTGGTCGGCGCGATCGTGTTGAGCACGCCGCGCTTGCCCGGGGCGACGTTCGGCCAGGCGTCCGAGGGCAGGGAGTCGCCCGGGTAGTGGTCGTCGCCGATCCGGGTGGACAGCATCGACTCCACGTACGTGTCCTCCTCCTCGCCCAGGTCGGTGCCGGGGGCGACGTACGTGGCGCGCAGCACGTTCCGGGGCGAGACGGGGGAGTCGGCCGACCGGTCGCCCGCCCGCAGCGCCGCCACGAAGTCGGGGTTGGCCGCGCCGCCGCCGGAGCCGACGCCGTCGGAGCCGGTGAGCACGCCGTCCGGGCCGACGGTGCCGCCGAAGCCGTACGGCGAGACGGGGTTGACCAGCGTCACGCTGCGGGCCGCCGCGGGCCGGTCGCGCAGGGCCTGCATGACGACCCCGCCGCCGAGGCTCCAGCCCACCAGGTGCGCCGGTCCGATCTGGTCGAGCAGCGCCAGCACGTCGTCGGAGTAGTCGCGCACGCCCCGGCTCGCGTCCACCGGCTCGGGGTCGGAGTCGCCGAAGCCGCGCAGGTCGACGGCGTACGGACGGAAGCCCTCCGCCGCGACCGCGGTCATCGTCGGACGCCAGAACGCGCTGGAGGAGACGTTGCCGTGCACGAACAGCACCGGGTCGCCCGATGAGCCGGGGACGGACAGGACGTTCAGGGTCAGCCGGGGCGTGCCGACACGCTCGGCGGATATGGGCAGGGTCATGGTGTCGCTCCCAGTGTGCAGGTGTTCTCGAGGTCGCCCGTGGCCGGCCGGGGCAGGGTGGCGCTCGGGGGCGGCGGCGTGCCCGTGCCGATCCACGCCTCCAGCGCGGTGAACGCGCTGCGGAAGCAGGGCAGCAGGGGCCGCAGGCGGTCGGGGAAGGCCGGATAGAGGCTGTCGACGTGAGTGCCGTCCTCGACGCGGTAGTAGCGCAGCAGCCGGTCGCGGTGCCGGTCGGCGATCATCTTGGCGTAGACGTCCGAATCCTCCCGGATCGGCAGCAGCGCGTCCAGAGTGCCGTGGACGACGATCAGCGGGCGCTTGATCTTCCCCGTGACGCTCACCCGCGCCATCGCCTGCTTCACGGCCGCGGGCCTGGAGGCGTAGTCGTAGTCCGTGTCGCAGCCGGGCGTGCCGGAGGCGCAGAACGGCGTGCCCGCCTCGGCGTCGCCGTCGTAGGTCGGGTCGAACTCCTCACGGAAGACGCGCTGGGTGAAGTCCCAGTAGTACTGGTAGTGGAACGGCCACAGGAAGTCGGACTCGGGGGCGAAGCCCGCCGCCGCGACCCCGGCCGCGTCGCCCTTCGCGTACGCGCGCAGCGCGGGCGGCAGGAACGTCAGCAGGTTGGGCCCGTCGGCGGTGAAGAGCGTGCCCTCCCAGTCGACGCCGCCGTCGAACAGGTCGGGACGGTTCTCGATCTGCCAGCGGACCAGGTAGCCGCCGTTCGACTGGCCGGCCGCGATCGTCGTGCGGGCCGGCCTGCCGTACCGCTGCCGTACGACGGCCTTGGCGGCGACCGCCAGCTCGCTGACCCGGTGGTTCCACTCGGCCACCGCGTCGCCGGGCCGTACGCCGTCACGGTAGAAGTTGACGCCGGTGTTGCCCTTGTCGGTCGCGGCGTACGCGTAGCCCTTGGCCAGCGCCCAGTCGGAGATCGTGAAGTCGTTGGCGTAGGTTTCCCGGTTGCCGGGCGACCCGGCGACGACCAGGCCGCCGTTCCACTGCTGCGGCAGCCGGATCACGAACTGGGCGTCGTGGTTCCAGCCGTGGTTGGTGTTCCCGGTGGAGGTGTCGGGGAAGTAGCCGTCGATCTGCATGCCGGGGACGCCGGTGGGGTTGACGGCGCCCGCCGAGTTGAGTCCCGACCAGTCCGACTGGTCGGTGTGCCCGGAGGCCAGCGTGCCCTTGGTGGTCAGGTCGTCGAGGCACGCGGTGACCTGCTTGGCCGCGCCCGGCACGGTCACGTTCGGGCAGGCGGCGGCCTCGGACGGGACGGCGACGGCTAAGGGGAGCGCCAGCGCCAGGACGGCCAGAGCCCTCATCAGGCCTCCTTCGCGATCGCGGCGGCCTGGGCGGCGCCGGAGGTGGGTTCGATGGCGGACAGGTCGCGGTCGCGGGTCTCCCTGGAGGCGATCACCGCGATCATCGTGAGGACGGCCGCCGCCAGCACGTAAACGGAGATCGGCACGCTCGATCCGTACGCGTCGAGCAGGGCGACCGCGATCAGCGGGGCGACGCCGCCGGCCACGATCGACGCGAGCTGGTAGCCGATGGACACGCCGGAGTAGCGCATCCGGGTGGCGAACAGCTCGGAGAAGAACGCCGCCTGCGGGCCGTACATCGCGCCGTGCAGCACGAGGCCGACGGTCACCGCCACGGTGACCAGGGCGAAGTTCTTGCTGTCGATCAGCGGGAAGAACGCGAACGCCCACAGACCCACTCCGGCCGCGCCGATCAGGTAGACGGGCCGCCGGCCGAGCCGGTCCGACAGCGCGCCCCACAGTGGGATCGTGACGAAGTGGATCGCCGAACCGATCAGCACGGCGTTGAGCACGGTGCCCTTGGGCAGGCCCGCCGTGGTGGTGCCGTAGACCAGCACGAAGGCCGTGATCACGTAGTAGGAGACGTTTTCGGCCATCCGGGCACCCATCGCCACCAGCACGTCGCGCCAGTGGTGGCGCAGCACGCCGAGGATGGGGGCCTTCGGCGCGGGCTCCTGCCGGGCCAGCGCCTCCTGGAACACCGGCGACTCGGCGACCGTGAGCCTGATCCACAGGCCGATCAGCACGAGCACGCCGGACAGCAGGAACGCGATCCGCCAGCCCCAGGCGAGGAACGCCTCGTCCGGCTGCACCGCGGCCAGCAGCGCCAGCACGCCGGTGGCGATCAGGTTGCCGCCGGGAGCGCCTGCCTGCGGCCAGGACGCCCAGAAGCCCCGGTTGCGGGGGTGGCCGTGCTCGGAGACCAGCAGCACCGCGCCGCCCCACTCGCCGCCCAGGGCGAAGCCCTGCACCAGGCGGAGGAGGGTCAGCAGCAGTGGCGCGGCCACGCCCAGGGTGGCGTACGTCGGCAGCAGGCCGATCAGGAACGTCGCGCCGCCCATCATCAGCAGGCTGATGACGAGCAGCCGCTTGCGGCCGAGCCGGTCGCCGTAGTGACCGAAGACCAGCCCGCCGAGGGGCCGGGCGACGAAGCCGACGGCGTAGGTGAGGAACGCGAGGAGCGTGCCGGTCAGCTCGTCGTGGGTGGGGAAGAACAGCTTGTTGAAGACCAGGGCCGCGGCGGAGCCGTAGAGGAAGAAGTCGTACCACTCGATCGTGGTGCCGATCAGGCTGGCCCCGACGACCTTTCCGATCCGGGTGGGTGGGGTGTTTGCCATGGGAACTCCTCCGATGGGGGGTTCCGGCCACCGTACGCAGTGACGGAGGTCACTCCTATGGGGCGCCGCCACACACCTCAGGCATCCGGCATGTGGGTGCGCAGCCGGTGCAGTCGCAGGGCGAGCTGGATCTCCAGCGCGCGCTCGGGCTCCTGCCAGTCCGCGCCGAGCAGCTGTCCCACCCGGTCGAGGCGCTGGGTCACCGTGTTGACGTGGATGTGCAGGGCCTCGGCCGTACGCGACAGCGAGCCGCCCGTGCCGAAATAGGCGTTCAGCGTCTTGACCAGGGCGGTTCCCCGGCGCGCGTCGTAGTCGAGAACCGGCCCGAGCGCGCCGGACAGGAAGCCGGACACCTCGCGCCGCTCGCCCACCAGCAGGCCGACGAAGCCCAGCTCGTCCGCGCTCGCGCCGTCACCCGTACGGCCCAGCGCGACCAGCGCCCCGGCGCAGCGCCGGGCCTCGGCGTAGGCGGCGGCGACCGCCGTCACCGGCCCGGAGGCCGGCGCGGCCCCCGCAGTGGCCGGGCGGCCGAGAGAGGCGCTCAGCTCGGCGGCGACGCGCCGGGCCAGCGCGCCCGGCCGGTCGCCGGGCAGCAGCAGCACGACCTCGTCGCCCCGGGCGGTGGCCAGGCCGTGCGCCAGCGTCGCCTGCGACGACGCCCAGAAGGCGGCGCGCTCCCGCTGCCCGTCGTGCCGCGCCACGACCAGCACGTGCGGCGCGCCGAGGTCGACGCCGAGCCGTCGTGCCCGGTCGTCCAGCCCGCGCAGCTCCGGGCGGGAGACCAGGTCGTCGAGTAGTTCGCCGCGCACCCGCCCCTCCGCCTCGGCCACGCTGCGGCGGAACAGCAGCAGCAGCGCGGTGACGATCGCGGCGCGCTCCAGGATCCGCTGGTCGGTGTCGGACACCGGGTGGTCGGTCCGCAGGACCAGCGTGCACAGCGGCGCCGCGCCGACGTCCACCGAGGCGACGTACGCGCCGCCCCGCTTGACCGTGCGGCCGAGGGCCCGCGACGACTGGGCGGCGTCGAACACGCCTGTGTCGAGATCGCCGGACTCGCCCACGAGAGGGCGGCCCTCCTCGTCCAGCACGGTCAGCCGGCCGCCCAGCACCTCGGTGACGACCGCGGCGACGTCCTCGACCCCGCCGCCGCGCAGCACGAGTCCGGTCATCCGGTCGTGCGCGTCCGCGGCCCGCTCGATCGACTCGCTGTGCGCCCTGATCAGCGTGTTCGCCTCGCTCAGCTCGGCCAGCGCCGCCCGGGTCTCCTGCAGCAGCCGGGCGGTGTCGATGGCGACCGCGGCGTGCGCCGCCAGCGAGCACAGCAGCGCCACCTCCTCCTGCACGAACGGCCTGGCGCTGCGGTTGGCCGCGAACAGCACGCCGATGACCTGCGTGCCGAGCCGCAGCGGCACCCCGAGGATCGCCACCAGGCCCTCCTCGTGCACGGCCACGTCGATCGTGTTCGTGTGCCGGAACCTCGGGTCGGCGAAGTAGTCCGCCGTGTTGTACGGCGTGCCGCTCTGCGCCACCAGCCCGCCCAGCCCGGCGCCCATCGGCAGCCGCAGCCGCCGGAAGCTGGCCGAGATCGACCCGTCGGTCACCCGCATGTAGGTGTCGCCGCGCTCGGGGTCGTTCAGCGTCATGTACGCGATGTCGGTGGCGAGCAGCTGCCTGGCCCGGTGCACGATGGCCTCCAGCACCGCGTCGAGGTCGCGCAGCCCGGCCAGGTCGCTCGCGGTGTCGAACAGCGCCGACAGCTCCGCCTCGCGCTTGGCCCGCCGGCGCAGCGCGGCCCGCACCTGCAGTGCGGCGACCTTGGCCCGCTCCAGCTCCTCCAGCGTGGCGGAGTCGGCCCCGGCCGCCCTGGCCTGCAGGATCGGCCCCTCGAACTCGACCGCCGACGCCTCCCGGGCGAGCAGGTCGAGGTACGCGTAGGCGCCGTCCGTCTTTCTCGGGGCCTTCGGGGTCAGCGCGCGCTCCATCCTCCGTCGATGGGGATCGAGACGCCGGTGACGAACGATCCCCGCGGCCCGCACAGGTAGGCCACCACCTCGGCCACCTCGTCCGGCTCGATCAGCCGCTTGATCGCCGCCGGGGCGAGCATGATCTGCTCCACCACCTCGTCCTCGCTGATCCCGTGGGTGCGCGCCTGGTCGGCGATCTGGTTCTCCACCAGCGGCGTGCGCACGTAGGCGGGGTTGACGCAGTTGGAGGTCACGCCGTGCGGCGCCCCTTCGAGGGCGATCACCTTCGACAGGCCCTCCAGCGCGTGCTTGGCCGTGACATAGGCCGACTTGTACGGCGAGGCGCGCAGGCCGTGCACCGAGGAGATGTTGACGATCCGGCCCCAGCCGCGCTCGTACATGCCGGGCAGCACGGCCCGCACGAGCAGGAACGGCGCCTCGACCATCACCCGCATGATCTTGCTGAAGATCTCGGGCGGGAACTCCTCGATCGGGGCGACGTGCTGGAACCCCGCGTTGTTCACCACGATGTCGGCGTGCAGGCGGGTGTCCGGCGAGAGCGGGAGCTGGCCTCGCCAGGCGACCAGGAACTCCGGGTCGGACAGGTCGACGGCCACCGGCGTACCGCCGATCTCGGCCGCCACCTTGCCCGCGGCCTCGGCGTTCATGTCGGCGACGACGACGTGCGCGCCCTCGGCGGCCAGGCGCCGGGCACACGCCCGGCCGATGCCGCTCCCCGCGCCGGTGACGAGGGCCGTACGCCCTTCAAGGCTCATGACGCCTCACGATAGAAAGCGCGCCGCTGCCAGCACATGGCGGTGGGCGACATAGATGCCTGCCTTCCTATGTGGGGCGGGTCATGGACAGCACGTCCAGTGCCCGGTCGAGCTGCTCCTCGGTCAGCGTGCCGTTCGCCACGTGGCCGCGCTCGATCACGACCTCCCTGATCGTCTTGCGCTCCTTCAACGCCTGCTTGGCGATCTTGGCTGCCTCCTCGTATCCCACGTACCGGTTCAGTGGGGTGACGATCGACGGCGACGACTCGGCGTACTCGCGCAGGCGGTCCACGTTGGCGGTGATCCCGGCGACGCACCGGTCGGCGAGCAGTCGCGACACGCCGGCCAGCAGCCGGATCGACTCCAGCACGTTGCGGGCCATCACCGGCAGCATCACGTTGAGCTCGAACGATCCCGAGGCCCCGCCCATCGTGACGGCGGCGTCGTTGCCCACGACCTGCGCGGCCACCATCGTGACGGCCTCCGGGATCACGGGGTTGACCTTTCCCGGCATGATCGACGAGCCGGGCTGGAGGTCGGGGAGGTTGATCTCGCCCAGTCCGGCGCGCGGGCCCGACCCCATCCACCGCAGGTCGTTGGCGATCTTGCTGAGCGAGACGGCGATCACCTTGAGCATGCCCGACAGCTCGACCAGCCCGTCACGCGCGCCCTGCGCCTCGAAGTGGTCCCTCGCCTCGGTGAACGGCAGGCCGGTCGTCCGGCTCAGCTCGGCGATCACGGCCTGCGCCCAGCCGGGGCCGGGCACGTTCACCCCGGTGCCCACGGCCGTGCCGCCCAGGGGCAGCTCGGCCAGGCGCGGCAGCGCGGCCTGGAGCCGTTCGATGCCCAGCTCGATCTGGGTGGAGTAGCCGCCGAACTCCTGGCCGAGCGTGACCGGCGTGGCGTCCATGAGGTGGGTGCGGCCCGACTTCACCACGTCGGCGAACTCGATGGACTTCTCCTCCAGCGCGGTCGCCAGATGCTCCAGTGCGGGCGTCAGCTCGTGCACCACGGCGTACGTCGCCGCGACGTGGATCGAGGACGGGAAGACGTCGTTGGACGACTGGGCGGCGTTGACGTGGTCGTTGGGATGGACGGGCTGCCCGAGCCGCTCCTGGGCGAGCGTGGCGACCACCTCGTTCATGTTCATGTTGGACGAGGTGCCCGAGCCGGTCTGGAACACGTCCACGGGAAACTGGTCGTCCCAACTGCCTTCGGCGACCTCGCCGGCGGCCTCCTGGATCGCCTGTGCCATGTCTTCGCCGAGCACGCCGTACTCGGCGTTGACCTTCGCGCAGGCGGCCTTGATCCGGGCGAGCGCGGCGATGTGCGCGGGCTCCAGCCCCCGGCCGGACACGGGGAAGTTCTCCACCGCCCGCTGCGTCTGCGCCCGCCACTTGGCGCGGGCGGGCACCCGGACCTCGCCCATGGAGTCGTGCTCGATGCGGAATTCGTCCATGTCTCAGTCCTTCAGCCCGTCCCTAATCGCATCGTTCCTGCCCGGATCCGCGCCGTCCGAACGGTCGGTCTCGAGCACCGCGTCGGGCAGCTCCGACCCTGTCGCCTCCCGGAAGGCCGCCGCGACTGCGTCCGGATCGTGTCGATATGCCCAGTGGAGCTGGGTGAGGATCGCCTCAACCAAGTCCCGCACTCCTCCGGTGAGTCGCCACGCCTCGGCCAGGTGCCGGGCGCGGTCCCCATAGTCGGCGAAGAGTTCTGCGACGAAGCGGTGGTCGTCCGCCAGAATCAGCTGCTCAGCGGCCTCGGCCAAGCTGTCCGCCAAAGGGTCGCAAAGGAAGTACGCCACGTCGAGCGTCCCCTCGTTCGGCGGATACCACTGCTGCCCCTTGGTCCACCGCTGAAGCAATCCGATCCGCCGTTCCCCGGTGTCGCCGACATAGCGCACGAACAGGCCGGCCGGGCTGTCCCTGTCGATCTCAAATCCCAGGGACAGACCGCTGAAGGCGTCGTTGCTCAGGCGTGAGTGCCATAGCGCCGCCAAGCGATACCAGGGAATGCCGGGATGCTCGTCATCGGGGAACAGCGTGCTGCCCGTGATCCCGTCGGCGGAGAGGGAGGCGAGGATCACCAGGTTGGCCGTGTAGTAGGCGTACCGCGTGATGAAGGTGGACCGTTTGGGCTGGTAGCCGGGGTAACTATCGCCGGTGCGGGTCTCGGCGGCGTGCAGCAGGCGGACGAGCAGGTCGACGGTGGGCTCGCGGTCGAGGGCGGGCAGCAGGTCGCGGAGGAATTCCACGATCGGCTGCCGTTCGGTCAGCACCGAGAACGACAGCAGCGAGTAGAGGAGCCCGTCGTCCGGCTGTGGGCGGCCGAGGAACGGATCGCCCGCGGTGGCGATCTCGCGGGTGACCATGCGGCGCAGGACGTCGCGGGTCATCCGCGCGATCAGGTACTCGCCGAAGGTGGCGTGCAGGAACTCGTATGTCTGCAGCGAGGCGTGATCGCGGACGGCGGACGCCTGGTGGACGAAGAAGAACTTCCCGATCACCTTGTCCGCCTGCGACAAGGGCGTCTGGAAGCTCGTTGTCTGACTCGGGGGCGCCGGGAGCAGCGCGGCCAGGTCGCCGTTGAGGTCGTCGGTCGTGACCCACTGCCTGCCCCGGTTGAACATCGCGAACGCCGCGACGGCCAGCGTGCGCAGTTCCATCTCCACAGCCTGGACGGCCTGGGAATCCGGGAGCCCCGGCTGGTGCTTGTCCACCTCCCGGCGGGCGAAGCGGGTCAGCAGCCGCTCGTACAGCTCGGCCTGGCTGAGCCCGGTCTCGCCGCGCTGGAGGGGGTTTCCGTCGGCGTCGTACAGCGCGAGCATCAGCAGCAGCAGCGGCTGCGACGCCAGCTGACCCTGCGCCAGCGCCGTCTCCGGCGGCAGGGGTCTCAGGCCTTGAGCGGTGAAGTAGTCCTGGTTCGCGGCGTTCCACACCGTCAGCCAGCGGCGGACCTGCTCCTCCTTGAAGGGTTCCAGCCGGATCGTCAGGCACCCGGGCGGGAAGCGCATCCGGTCGGCGACCGCCGTCCGGGTGGTCACGAGCACCACCGCCGGCCGGCCCAGCTCCGCCTCCCGGAGCTGGAATTCGACCACCTTGGTCAGATAGTCGGACCGGTGGATTCCGGTGGCCTGGAGCAGCTCGTCCAGCCCGTCGAGCATGACGACCGGCAGCGCGCCGTCCGCCGACCTCGTCAGCTCCGGCCAGCTGACGTGCTCGCCGGTCGCGTCCAGGACCGCGGCCTCGATCTGCTCCTGGATCGTCCCGTCGGCCGGCACCTCCCGCAGCGGCACCCGCACCGGAAGGAAGTCGCCGTCGGGGAGACGACCGGCCAGGATCTTGGTGAGCACCGACTTGCCCGCGCCGGGCTGGCCGAGCACGACCAGCGGCATCCTGGCCGCCTCGGGTGAGGTGAGGTAATGGGCCAGGAAGCCGGCGATGTCGTCGCTCGGCTCCGCCTTGTCCCACCACCACTCCGCGCTCGGATCGGCCTGCTCGCCGTACTCGGCCAGCCGGAAGTCCGGGTTCACGTACGCGTCGACGAGCGTGGGCATGCGCATGCCGGAGGGGGCCTCGCCGGACTGCGCGATCGGGCGGTGCAACAGGGCCCGGTGGGCGCGCGACAGCGTGTGCCGGTGCTCCGGGGTCCTTGTCCGCGCGGCGACCTGAGTGAGCAGCGACTCCAGCTCGCCCAGGCCGGTGGCGACCCGCTGCCGGTCGATCATCTGCTGCCACAGCGCGAACTCGGGGACGTCCAGGGCCAGCCGCCGGTGCAGTTCCTCGTACTTCCGGCGGGCGGCCTCGGGCAGCTCCTCCTCGATCGCCGCCTTGGCGCGCGCCCACTCGGTCGCGTTCAGCCGGTCACGGACCGCCAGCTTCACGATGAACCCGGTCAGCGCCGATCCGAGCGTGCGGTAGTACGCGTCGATCGAGTCGACCATTTCCGCATAGGAGTGGCCGGCCCGGAAGCCCGCCGGCTCGATCGCCTTCAGTCTGTCGACGAATGATCCCTCAACCGCGCCGGACCCTGCCAGCGTCGCCTGCTCGTCCCCGGTGATGCGCAGTTCCTTGGGATCGAACGGCAGGGACAGCTCGCCGAGGGCCTCGAAGAACGCCGCGACGACGAGAACGGTCTGGGCCGCCTCCAGCCGGGCCGTGCGGTCGTACCGGTTCAGGCCGGTCAGCCGGTCGCGGAGCCTGCCGCTCGCCTCGCCCGCCAGCCGTACGGCCTCGTCCTTGACGTCGAGCAGGGACAGCACCGGCACGGCCCCGGCGAGGGTGCCGGTGAGGACCTTCGCCACCGTGCTCTCCTGGCCGAGCAGGCGGACGGCGTCGGCGTAGCTGATCCCTTTGCGCACCGGTCACTCCAGGGGGAAACCGAACGTATTCGTGACCTTGCTAGCAGTGTCCGGGCGCCCGGCGCAACATCACCTCGCGAAGAAGAACACGCCCAGGAGGATCAACACGAGGACGACGACGAGCACGATCCCCATCGTCACGAGCACCCGGACCCGCGTTCCGGTGTCCGGCTCGTCGGGGCCGCGCATCGTGAACAGGTCGGTGCCCAGGCTGGGCGGTCGGCCGGGGACGCCGTTCCCCGGCGGGAAGGGGCCGGGGTGCGGCGGGTGCGGAGTGTGCGGTGGGTGCGGACCGGCGGGCTGTCCCGGCATGACGGGCGCGGGACGGTTCCCGGCGACAGGGCCGGATGGCGGAGGCGTCGCGGGTCCCCGGCCGGGGAGCCTCCCGGGGACCGTGGTGCTGTGCCTGTCGGCGGCTTCCGAGCCGTTGCCGGCCGGCGGCCGGGCGGCGGCGTCCTGTACGTCCTGCCCGGACTGCCGCGCCTCGCCGGGCGGTGGGATGCGCAGCCCGCCCTTGGGGCGGACGACGACCATCGTGCGGTTGGCGTCGTCCTCGTCGGCCCCGGCCGGGCCGTCCTGCCTCGCGACGGGCGCGACGGGCGCGACGGGCCCGGCAGGCGCGGCGGAGGGAGCGGGTGTGGGGCGAGGGGACGGCGCCGGGGGTGCCGGAGGCACCGCGGGAATGGCGCCCGTTGGGGTGTCGGCGATCACCCGCAGTATCGCGGCGGCGCGCTCGGGCGTGAGGCGCGCGGTGTGGTCCTTCTCCAGCAGCCCGTCCAGGACCTGCCGCAGCGGCCCGGCCTGCCTGGGCGGGTCCGCTTTCTCCGTCATCAACGCGGCCAGCGTCTCGCCCACGGTCGCCCGTTCGTACGCCGGCCGCCCCTCGACGGCGAAGTACAGCGTCGCGCCGAGCGACCACAGGTCGGACTCGGGGCCGGTGTACTCGCCCCGGGCCCGCTCCGGGGCGGTGTAACCCGGAGAACCGATCACCATGCCGGTCTGGGTGAGCGCGTTGTCGCCCAGGGCCTTGGCGATGCCGAAGTCGGTCAGCACCACCCTGCCCGTCTCGGTGAGCAGCACGTTCGCCGGCTTGACGTCACGGTGCAGGATGTTCTGCGCGTGGGCCGCGCGCAGCGCGCCGAGCAGGTCGTAGCCGATCTCCGCCACCAGACGCGGCGGCAACGGCCCCTCCTCGTCGATCACCTGTTCCAGCGAGCGTCCTTCGACGAGCTCCATGATGATCCACGGGATGCCGTCGGACACGATCACGTCGTGGATGGTGGCGACGGAGGGATGGCTGACGCGCGCGGCCATGCGGCCCTCGCGCATCATGCGTTCGCGCAGCTCCTGACGTTGCCGCGGGCTGAGCGAGGGGTCCTGGCGGATCTCCTTGACCGCGATCTCCCGGCCCAGCGACCGGTCGTACGCACGCCAGACGGTGCCCATGGTGCCCCGGCCGATTCGGGTGCGCAGCTCGTAGCGGTCGGCGAGCAGCGGCGGGTGCTGTTCCGGCATGTCTAGAAAGATAGCGATTCGACCTTGCAGAGCGCTTTATTCCCAGCGTGATCCACTTCGCGGAGTTGAGACAGGCCGGCCGAAGCCCGTTCCCTGGCCGCGTCCTCGCCCGGACGGGCCGGCGACGGCAGGCGTGGGGCCCGGCCCGGCGCCTGGACCCGTCGCGCCCCCCGCCCGGCCCCTCGCACGGACCGGGGGCACCGGCCGGACCGGAAAAGGCACCCTACCTTCGAAGATGGATGAACCGGTCAACAAACTGTGGATTCACATATGCTGCGAGCGGTTGCATGCGCGAAATCGAACACATATCGATGCCGATTCAACACACCTATTGGCGTGACCGGCCGCCGGGATCGGCGGGCGCCGGCCGGCCATGCGACATCTGTGTCCCTCGGCGCAACCTGCGGCAGAGCGGAAAGATCATGTGTGATGAACGTTTCATCCCGTCGCGCCGGGGCCCCCGCTGCCGCTGAAGTGGCAGGGCGGCTTACCGCTCCTCCACGGGCGGCCAAGATCTAAGGTCCTCTATTGACGTATTAACCGGTTCATTCCCACTATCGGGACACCCTCTTGTGCGGGCGCCCACGGCCCGTACGAGGTGTCCCGTGCGGCGGCGACCCCAGGCGCGCGGGACACGGAGGGCGTCGCACCCCCCTACCTCGGGAGAACCAATGAACCATCCTGAACGTCGCCGCCCGGCGAGCCTGGCCGGCCTCGCGACGGCAGTGGCACTGGCCCTGCTGTCGGCGGCGCTCGTCGTGTTGCCCGGCGCCCACGCCGCCCCGGCCCCCTGCCAGGTGCGCTACCAGGTCACCAACGACTGGGGCTCGGGCGCCACCGTGGACGTCGTCGTCACCAACGGCGGCTCGACCACGATCAACGGCTGGACCCTTGCCTGGGCGTTTCCCGGCGGCCAGACCGTCGTCGACGTGTGGAGCGCGACCTACACCCAGACCGGCTCCGGCGTGTCGGCCACCAACGTGGACTACAACGCCGTCATCCCGGCGAACGGCGGCTCGGTCGCCTTCGGCTTCAACGTCCGCTACAGCGGCTCCAACCCCGCCCCCACCGCGTTCACCCTGAACGGCGCCTCCTGCGGTGGCGACGCGTCGCCCAGCCCCACACCCGACGACAGCCCGAGCGCCACACCGAGCGCCACACCGAGCGCAACGCCGACCGTCACTCCGCCGGCCGGAAACCTGGCCCTCCGCAGGCCGGTGAGGTCCTCGTCCGACGAGAGCGGCAGCCTGGCCGCCGCTTACGCGGTGGACGGCGACCTCGGCACCCGCTGGTCCACCGCGTACAGCGACCCGCAGTGGATCCAGGTCGACCTCGGCGCGAGCTACCCCATCCGCCAGGTGACCCTGCAGTGGGAGGCGGCGTACGGGAAGAGCTACCAGATCCAGACCTCGGACGACGGCGCCACCTGGACCTCGGTCTACAGCACCACCAGCGGCGCGGGCGGCGTCGAGAACCTCGCCGTCTCCGGCACCGGGCGCTACGTCCGCCTGTACGGCACCGCCCGCGGCACGAGCTGGGGCTACTCGCTCTACGAGTTCGAGGTCTACGGCGTCACGCCGAGCCCGTCGCCCAGCCCGACCGGCCCCGCCTGCGGGCAGACCCCCGCCGACCCCGGGGCGGATTCCAAGGCCAGGAACCTGCTGTGCTACCTCAAGACCCACGCGTACGTGAGCGGCCAGACCGACGCGCCCGACGCGGACAAGGTGAAGTCGCTGACCGGCCGCTACCCGGCCATCGTCGCCTTCGACTTCATGGAGTACACCAGAGGCAGCATCCAGACCCAGAGCGTTGTCGACTGGTACAACTCCCACCACGGCATCGTGGCCTTCCAGTGGCACTGGTACTGCCCGCGCGGCGGCAACTACGCGGCCGACTGCGACTTCGTGCCGGATCTGAGCAACCCCTCGTCCAAGCTCTACCAGGACATCGACCTCGTGGTGCGGGAGCTGAAGAAGATGGGCGACGCCGGCATCCCGGTCCTGTTCCGTCCGCTGCACGAGAGCAACAACAATTACATGTGGTGGACCAAGAAGGGCTCGGACGCCTACAAGCAGCTCTGGCGGCTGATCTTCCAGCGGGCCCGGCTCGCCGGCGTCCACAACGTGCTGTGGGTCTTCAACGGCATGGCGAGCGGCCAGAGCACCCCGATGTCGTCCTGGTATCCGGGTGACGCCTACGTCGACCTCGTCACCTCGGACTATTACCAGAGCTCCGGCGACTACAACACGCTCAGGGCCATCGGCAGCGGCAAGACGCTCGGCATCGCGGAGACGTTCAGCCCGCTCAACCCGGCCTCCGATCCGGCCTGGCCCTACTTCGTCGTGTGGGCCTCACGCGACTGGGCAGGCAGCGGCAAGGACGTCCAAGGGCTGTGGAAGACGGCGATGGCGAACCCCAGGACCATCTCCATCGATCAGCTCCCGGACATGACCAAGTGGTAGGCCACTCGGTCGCGGGGTGAAGAACGCCAGAGCCGGGCCGGAGATCCGGCCCGGCTACCGCATGAAGATTCTGGGCCAATACCGGCGGGGGAGCAGGATCTTGATCATCTTCGCCACGTGCCGCATCATGGGGATGCGCACGACGTGGTGGAGAGCGGGCTCCGACGGCTTGCGGTGCAGGCCCTCGCTCGGCCGTCGGCGCGGGGACGGCACGGCCGGCATCTCCCGGTGGTGGTGGCCGGACTGCCCGTACTGCGGATGCGGGCCACTGAACGAGCCACTGTGGGAGCCGCTGTGGCTCCCGGTGTAGGAGCCGCTGTGCCGTAGCTGACCACTCTGGCCGAACTGCCCGTACTGTCCCGACTGCCCGCGGGAGCCGTACAGGTCGTAGCGCCCCGAGGCGTACGAGTCGTACGGGTGGGGCTGGCCGTACTCCGCCGGCCGGTACGGCTGGCCGTACGGGCCCGGCTGCCGGTGGGGCCCCGAGTCGCGGTCGCGCGGGGTCACCTTGGGCGTGGGCCGCGACTCGGCGCGGTGCTGCCCCCGCTGGCTGCGCTGCGGCGGCTTGCGGGTCTCCGGGGCCGTGGGCTGCGGGGCGGTCGGCGGCGGTGTGGAACGGCCGCCGCGGAGCGGGGAGGCGAAGGGGTCCTCGGCCGAGCCTCCGGCGGCGATCCTGGACAGCGCGTGGGCCGCGCGGACGCCGTCGAGCCTGGCCGCGGGGTCGATCTGGAGCAGGCCGCGCAGGACCTGGGCGAGCGGGCCGGCCTTCTCCATGGGGATGGGAGCGCCGCTTGTCAGGGCCGCGAGCGCGGCCGCCGCCGTCCGGCGCCCGTGCAGGCCGCGGCCCTCGACGGCGGTGTAGAGGGTGGCGCCCAGCGACCACAGGTCGGCCGCCGGGCTCGCCTTGTCGCCGAGGACGCGCTCGGGGGCGATGTACCCGGCGGAGCCGAGGACGATCCCGGCCTGGGTGATGGAGGCGTCGCCTTCGAGGGCGGCCAGCCCGAAGTCGGTCAGCACGGTTCGGTCGTCGTCGGTCACCAGCACGTTGCTGGGCTTCACGTCGCGGTGCAGGATGCCCTTGGCGTGGACGGCGCGCAGCGCGCCGAGCACCTGCCGGCCGATGTCGGCCACCCGGCGTGGCGGCAGCGGCCCCTCCTGGCGGATGAGCTCCTCCAGCGAGCGCGCCCTGAGCAGCTCCATCACGATCCAGGGACGGTCGTCCTCGGTGATGACGTCGAAGACCGTGATGACCGAGGGGTGGGCGACCATGGCGGTCGCCCGGCCCTCGCGTTCGGTGCGCGCGCACAGCTCGGCCCGCAGGTCCTCGTCCAGGACCAGGGGGAGGCGCACCTCCTTGACAGCCACCTCGCGGTCGAGCAGCTCGTCACGCGCGCGCCACACAGTGCCCATCCCGCCGCGCCCGACCGGCTCGATCAGCCGATAGCGCGCGGCTAGCAGGTATCCGGACGGCGCACGCATGAGTGGCAGCTTACCGATTTGTGTAGTGCGACCTGTAGAGACCATGCCGGGAAATTGTTGAGATCTTCTGTCAAAGATCCTGACAACCTCCCCGCAGGATCAGCGTCGTCCGATGGTAAGGACGGGCCCGGTCGTATCGGTGAAAAAGTCGTCGCCCTTGTCGTCCACCACGATGAACGCGGGAAAGTCCACGACCTCGATCTTCCAGACCGCCTCCATGCCGAGCTCCGGATATTCCAGGACCTCGACCTTCTTGATGCAGTCCTGGGCCAGCCGGGCGGCCGGACCGCCGATGGAGCCGAGGTAGAAGCCGCCGTACTTCTGGCACGCGTCCGTCACCTGCTTGGACCGGTTGCCCTTGGCCAGCATCACCATCGAGCCGCCCGCCGCCTGGAAGCGCTCGACGTAGGAGTCCATCCGCCCCGCGGTGGTGGGGCCGAAGGAACCGGACGCGTAGCCCTCGGGGGTCTTGGCCGGACCGGCGTAGTAGACGGCGTGGTCCTTCATGTACTGCGGCATGTCCTCGCCGGCGTCGAGTCGTTCGGCGATCTTGGCGTGGGCGATGTCGCGGGCCACGACGAGGGGGCCGGTGAGCGACAGCCGGGTCTTGACCGGATACCTGCTCAGCTCGGCGAGGATCTCCGGCATCGGGCGGTTGAGGTCGACGCTCACCACGTCGCCGCCGAGGTGCTCGTCCGTCGTGTCCGGGAGGAACCGGGCGGGATCGGTCTCCAGCTGTTCGAGGAAGACGCCCTCCGGCGTGATCTTCGCCAGCGCCTGCCGGTCCGCGCTGCAGCTCACCGCGATGGCGACCGGGCAGGACGCGCCGTGCCTCGGCAGCCGGATGACCCGCACGTCGTGGCAGAAGTACTTGCCGCCGAACTGCGCGCCGATGCCCAGCTTCTGGGTCAGCTCGAAGACCTTCTTCTCCATCTCCAGGTCGCGGAAGCCGTGCCCGACGGGCGAACCCTCGGTGGGGATGGAGTCGAGGTAGCGGGCCGAGGCGTACTTCGCCGTCTTCAGGGCGTACTCCGCGCTGGTGCCGCCCACGACGATCGCCAGGTGGTACGGCGGGCAGGCGGCGGTGCCGAGCGAGCGGATCTTCTCCTCAAGGAAGGCGAGCATGCGCTTCTCGTTGAGCACCGCCTTGGTCTCCTGGTAGAGGAACGACTTGTTGGCCGAGCCGCCGCCCTTGGCCATGAACAGGAACTTGTACTCGTCCGGGTGCCCGTTCGGGTCCTCGGCGTACAGCTCGATCTGGGCCGGCAGGTTGGAGCCTGTGTTCTTCTCGTCCCACATCGTCAGCGGGGCCATCTGCGAGTAGCGCAGGTTGAGCCGGGTGTAGGCGTCGTACACGCCGCGGCTGAGGTGCTCGGCGTCGCGCCCGTCGGTGAGCACGTGGCGGCCGCGCTTGCCCATGACGATCGCGGTGCCGGTGTCCTGGCACATCGGCAGCACGCCGCCGGCCGAGATGCTCGCGTTCTTGAGCAGGTCGAGGGCGACGAAGCGGTCGTTGCCGCTCGACTCGGGGTCGTCGACGATCTTGCGGAGCTGCGCCAGGTGGGACGCCCGCAGGTAGTGCGAGATGTCGTGGATCGCGGTCTCGGTGAGCAGCCGCAGGGCCTCGGGCTCGACCTCCAGGAACCTGCGCCCGGCCGCCTCGGTGACCCGCACCCCCTCGGTGGTGATCAGGCGGTATTCCGTCTCGTCCGGTCCAAGCGGGAGCAGGTCGGTGTAGTCGAACTCCGGCATCGTCCTCGGTTCCTCGTGGTCTGCCTGGTCGGGCGCGCCCGCCGCGCGGACCGCCCATGGTCTTTGCACAGCGTACGGCGCGCGGGCCGCGGTCATCATGTCCGGGCTATGAGTAGCTTTTGAATAAGTTCATACTGAATATCCGAGCACAAAAGGGGATAATTGAGACATAGAGAGGGGAGGGGCCATGGACGGCGAAGTATGGGTCATGGTCATATTCGCGATCGGCATCCTCGTGGCCCTGGCGGTGTCGTTGCTCACGCTCGTGCTGCGGCAGGTCAAGGACGGCGACATCACATGGTTGTCCTCTCCCGGCGCGGGGCGGCCCTCCGGTGAGTGGCCGCCGTCGAGCGAGGCCGCGGACCAGGTCAGGGCATCTCGTGAGCCGCGACCCGAACCGGCGGACGAGGTGAGGACGAACGGAGCCCGAGGGCGATCCCGCTGATCACGAGGGCCGCTCCGGCCAGGTCGGCCGCGGAGGGGATGGCCACGCCCAGGAGGGCCGCCGTGGCGATCGCGCCCACGGGGATCATCCCGGCGAACAGCCCGGCCCGGTCAGCGCCCAGCCGGGGCAGCGAGCGGTACCACAGGAAGAACGCCACGGTCGTCACCACCACGGCGAGGTAGGCCAGACCGGCCGCCTCCGCGGCGGTCGGCACGCGCAGCACGTGACGGCCGTCCAGGGCGACGCCGGCGACCAGCAGGAACGGTACCGCGAGCGCGGCCGACCAGGCCGACACCCTGACGGGCCCGATCACCGGCAGCAGCGGCAGGGCCAGCAGCGAGAAGCAGAGTTCGCAGGCCAGGGCTCCGACGGACCACAGCAGCCCGGCCAGGTTCCCGCTGCCGGCGCCGGTCGCCAGGACCGCCCCGGCGGCCACGACCAGGCCCGCCGCCACGACGCGTGGCGATGGCCGGGCGCCCGTCGCGACCGGCCCCACGAGGGCGAGCGCCAGCGGCACCGCGCCGAGGACGATGCCGGGCAGCGCCGGCCCGGCCGCCTGGGTCGCCTCGATCACACAGACGTTGAACAGCACGAGCCCGGTCAGCGACAGCGCGCCGAGCAGGCCCCACTGGCGTGGCCGCAGCCGTACCGGGCCGAGGCCGCGCGCCCGGGCGGCGGCGAGCAGGATCACGGCGGCGAGGGCGTAGCGGAGCGCCTGGCCGCCGTAGACCGGATAGCCGGCGATGACATCCGAGACCGCCGCGAGCGTCCCCACGAGGAACATCGCTCCGGCGGCACCGGCGACATGAGTGTTCATGTCTGGCGATGCTAGGAAGACCTTGGTCCTCGCAACCGGTCCAATCGTGGCGCGTTATCGTGGACCAATGGCCGATCTTCACCTTGTGGTCGACAGGGCCGCGGGCGGGCTCGCCGCCCAGATAGCCCGCGAGGTGCGGGAGGCCGTCCGGTCCGGCCGGCTCGCCCCCGGCACCCGCCTGCCCGCCACCCGCGACCTCGCCCGTGACCTCGGCCTGTCGCGCGGCGTCGTGGTCGAGGCGTACGAGCAACTGGTGGCCGAGGGCGTCCTCGAGTCAAGGACGGGCGCCGGCACCCGGGTCGCGGCGGGGGCGGGGCGGCACGCCGCCGAGCAGACCCCGCAGGATCGGGACGGCCGGCCTCACTACGGTCATCGGCCCACCTCGCCCGATCTCGGCACCTTCCCCCGGCAGGCCTGGCTCGCCGCCGTCCGCCACGTCCTGGCCACGCTGCCGAACGACGCGCTCGACTACGGCGACCCGGGTGGGGTGCCCACCCTGCGCCGCGAACTCGCCGCGTACCTCGGCCGGGTGCGCGCGGCGGACGCGCCGGCGGATGACGTGGTGATCGTGACCGGGGTGGCCCAGGGGCTCAGCCTCGCCGTGCAGGCGCTGGCGCGGGATCTGGGCCGCAGGGTCGTCCTGGCGGTCGAGGACCCGACGAGCCCCCGTCAGCTTCCACTGCTCCGGCGAGCCGGAGCGGACATCGTCCCCGTGCCCGTCGACCGGGAGGGGATCGTCGTCGGGGCCCTGCCCGGCGACGCCGACGCCGTGCTGGTGACCCCGGCGCACCAGTACCCGACCGGTGTCGTCCTGTCTCCGGCCCGCCGCGCCGCGCTGGTCGACTGGGCGGGCCGCACGGGCGCCCTCGTACTCGAGGACGACTACGACGCCGAGTTGCGCTTCGACCGGGACCCCGTCGGGTGCCTGCAGGGCCTCGCGCCCGACCGGGTCGTGCTCTCGGGCAGCGTGAGCAAGGCCCTCGCCCCGGGGCTGCGGCTCGGCTGGGTCGCGGCGCCCCCGCGCGTCGCCGGTGCCGTACGGCTCGCGCGCGGGGAGCTCGACCTCGGCTCGCCGGTCATCGACCAGTACGCGCTCGCCCACCTCATCGCCGTCGGCGCGTACGACCGGCACCTGCGCCGCATGCGCCGCGAGTACCGGCGGCGCAGGGACGCCCTGGTCCGCGCCCTGGCCGAGCACCTGCCACGGGTCACCGTGCACGGCATCTCGGCGGGGCTGCACCTGTACGCCGAGCCGGACGGCGACCCGTCCGCGCTGGTGGCGGCCGCCCACGCCGCCGGCCTGTCCGCCGAGGTCGTGACGCCGGCCCACGGGTCGCCGGGGTTGGTGATCGGCTTCGCCCGCCTGCCCGCCCACCGCGTGACCGAGGCCGTCCGCGCCCTGGCCGCCACGCTCCCGGCTAGGACGTCAGGGGAGCCGTCGTAGGGGCGGGGCGGGCCGTACGGGGCTGGAAGCCGCGCGCGAGCAGGATGATCGCGGCGGCGAGCGCGAGCGGAGCCGCGAAGGCGACGCGGAAGCCGGCGGCGTCCGCGACGCCTCCGACGAGCGCGGCCCCCACGATGAAGCCCACGTAGTTGAACATGTTGACCCGGGCGATCGCCACGCCGGTGCCCGCCGGGTCGAGGCGGCCGGCCGCGGAGAACGACTGCGGGGCGACGACGGACAGACCGATCCCGGTGAGGGCGAAGCCCGCGATCGCCAGCGGCACGGACGGCGCGGCCACGATCGCGACGAAGCCCAGCGTCGCGACGGCGCCCCCGGCGCGCACGATCGCCGCCGGGCCCCACCTGCGCACCGCGAAGTCGCCGCCGACGCGCACCAGGAACGTCGTGAGCTGGTAGGCCCCCAGAGCCAGCGGGATCACGGTCGCCGAGGCGTGCAGGACCTTGTCCATGAAGACGGTCCCGAAGTTGGAGACCGACGAGTCGCCGACGTAGAGGAACGCCATCGCGAGACAGAGAGGGATGATCGGGCGCCACGCGACCCCGGCCGGCCCGCCCGCGTCCGCGTGCTCGTCGCGGTCCGCGGACGCGCGGTGTTCCTCCTGCGGCCGGTAGAGCCAGAGGGAGGACAGGACGGCGAGCGCGGCGGCCGGGACGAGGGCGATTGTGAACGTGACGGGCAGGCCGAGGCCGAGCGTGGCCGCCGCCGAGGCCCACAGCGACCCGATGACCGCCGCCACGCTCCACAGCGCGTGGAACCCGGTGAGCACCGCCCGGCCGTACTCCCGCTCGACCGCGACGCCCTGCATGTTCATGCCGGCGTCCACCCCGCCCAGGCCGAGGCCGAACAGGACGTTGGCCGCCACCAGCATGGGGACGTTCGCGGCGAGGCCCGCGAGCACGACGGCGGCGCAGGCGAGCGGCTGCACCAGGCGCAGGATCAGCCGGCTGCCCCACCGCGACGCGGCGGCGCCGGCGAGCACGCTCCCGGCTCCCGCGATGACCGGGACGACCAGGAGCAGGATGGTCAGCTCGCCGTCCGTCAGGCCGTGCTTCTTCTGCAACGCCGCCACCTGGGTGAGCAGCGTGGCGAAGGTGAGGCCCTGGACGAAGAACACCGCGAACGTGGCCAGGCGCGCCTGCCGGTCGCGAGGAGTGGGCCGAGGAGTGGGCACCGTGCCCTCTGCTGACACCGCGGGCCTCCGAAACATGAGGGTGGTTCAAGTTTTCGCCAGCGTAGGATCCGCCACCCGCCCGGTCAATGGGGTGCGCCGGTCAGGGCCTGCCGCCTGCTTCGCGTGCCGCCACCCAGGCGGCGATCTGGGCCCGGGAGGCGAAGCCGAGCTTGTCCAGGATGTGCTCGACGTGGCCCTCCACCGTGCGTTGCGAGATGACGAGGGCCGAGGCGATCTCCTTGTTGCTGCGTCCCTGGGCGACCAGTTCGGCGATCTCCCGCTCCCGCCGGGTGAGCGGGGACGGCTCGGCCGCGGAGACCACCGTCGCGGGTCGTGTGGGTTCGGCGCCTGCGGCCGCGTCGTCCGGGCGCGCGGGCGCGCCCTCGGCCCGGCCGCCGAGCGCCTCCTCGACCATCTCGTCCGGCGTCAGCCGCTGCCCCCTGCGGGTCTCGCGGTTCATGGCCCGGTCGCCCAGATTCGTACGGAGATCGGTCAGGCACCGCTCGTGGAACTCGGCGAACCGCTTGTCGCGACTGGGCACGAGCCCGACCCTGCGGCCGATCTCCTCCGAGGCCGCGAGCAGCCGGGCGGCATGGGCGTGGCGGCCTTCGCCGGCCTGCACCCAGGCGAGGACCGCCAGGTTCGTCGCGATGTTCATCCGGTCGCCCAGGTCGCGGGCGAGCAGGAGGGCTTCACGTGCCATCGCCAGCGCGCGGTCGTTCTCCCCGTCCTGCCACAGATGGACGGCGAAGATCGTGAACACCCAGGCCCGGCCGGAGCATTCGCCGTGGGCCTCGGTCAGCGCCAGCGCGCGTTCGAACAGCTCCCTGGCGCGGGCCCGGTCGCCGAGGTAGCCGACGCCCGCCGCCAGCGTGATCAGGGCGATCAGCCGGCCGCTCAGGTTGCCGACGGCCTCTTCCTCCTCGACGGCCCGTTCCAGCAGCGGGGCCGCCCTCGCGTAGTCGCCGGCGTAGTGCTCCGCCAGCCCGGCGACAAGGGACGTCTGGGCGAGTGCCTCCGGGTCGCCCAGCCTCTCGGCGAGCCTCCGGCTCTCGGCCAGCAGGAGCCGGCCCCTGTCGGTGTCGCCCTGCGTGAGCACCAGTTCCGCGTCGGCGCACAGCGCCCGCGCCCGCATGACGGTGGGCGCGGGCACCGCCCACAGCATGCGGTCCAGCCAGTGGCGGCCCTCGTTGTAGTACGCGTTGGGCAGCCAGCAGGGGTCGGTCAGGTAGAGGGCCATCCGCAGCCCGGTCTCCGCCTCCCCGGGCTCCTGCAGGCAGAAGTCCATCGCGGCGCGCAGGTTCGCCTGCTCCAGGTCGAGCCGCCGCAACCAGGAGAGCTGGTCGGGGCCGAACCACTCGGCGGCCGCCCGCCGCGCCAGCAGGAGATACCGGTCCCGGTGCCGCCGCTGGAGCGACCGGCGCTCCGCGGGGCCGCCGAGACGCTTGCGGCCGAACTCGCGCAGGGTGTCCAGCATGCGGTAGCGGACCGCGCCCGCGTGCTCCTCACGCAGCAGCAGCGACTTGTCCAGCAGCGCGTCGAGCAGGTCGAGCACGTCGTCGCGTTCGATGCCGTCGCCGGTGCACACCGCCTCGACGGCGTCCAGGTCGAAGTGCGAGGGAAAGATCGACAACCGGGTCCACAACGTCCGCTCGGCGGCGGGCAGCAGCTGGAAGCTCCAGTCGACCAGCGCGTGCAGGGTCTGCTGCCGCGGCACCGCCGTACTGCTGCCTCCGGTGAGCAGGCGGTAGCGGTCGCGCAGGCGCTCGACCAGCGCTTTCACCGACAGGGCCCGCAGCCGCACCGCGGCCAGCTCGATGGCCAGGGGGATGCCGTCCAGCTGGCGGCACAGCTCGGCGACGGCCGCCTGGTTGTCCTCGGTGACGGCGAAACCGGGCAGGACCGCGGCCGCCCGCTCCGTCAGCAGGCTGACCCCGTCGTACAACTCCAGCGACCTGCGGTCGAGCGGCCGGTCCGGCTCCGGGACGGGCAGCGGCGAAATCTTCATCCGGTGCTCGCCGGTGATGCCGAGCGACTGCCGGCTCGTCGCGAGGATGCGCAGTTCGGGAGCCGCCCGCAGGAGCCGGTCGGCGAGCACGGCGCAGGCGTCGCGCAGGTGCTCGCAGTTGTCCAGCACGAGCAGGGTGCGCTGGGAGGACAGCACCCGCTCCAGCGCGTCCAGCGGGCAGGCCGCGGCCTCGTCCCGTACGCCCATGGTCGCCGCCACCGTCTCCGCGACGAGCCCGGGGTCGCCGACGGTGCTCAGGTCCACCAGCCAGACGCCGTCGAACGCGCGGCGCTGCTCGGCGGCCGCCCGCAGGGCCAGCCGGGTCTTGCCGACGCCGCCCACTCCCGTGAGGGTCACCAGGCGCGACGCCGAAAGCAGCCGCCTGATCTCGGCCAGCTCACGCCTGCGGCCGACGAAACTCGTCAGGTCGGCCGGAAGGTTGCCGACCTGCCGTGTCACCGCCCCCGCGACCACCTCCTCACGCTAAGCGGCCACGAGTCCCCGGTCAACGTCGCCGCCGGTCGGGGCCGGGCGCCGCGTCGCGTGGTGACCGCCGCGTGAAGACCGCTTACTCTCGATGGTGTGAGCAGCAGCGAGTCCTCAGCCGCGAAGTGGATCTCCGCCTTTCTCTCGCCGCGCACCGCCGACACGCCGGACCCCTCCCTGCTACGGGCCTCCGACGCCGATCGGGAGCGGATCGTCGCGGTGCTCGCGGACGCCGTCACCGACGGGCGGCTCACCCCGATCGAGCACGAGGAACGGATCGAGCGCGTGTGGGCCGCGCGCACCCTCGGCGAGCTGGCCGAGTTGACCGTGGACCTGCTGCCGCCGGAGAGCCAGCCGTTCCGCATGGACAGCCGTCCCGTCACCGCCTTCTTCCGCACCGAGACCCGCGGCGGCCGGTGGGTCGTGCCCTCCCAGGTGCCGGTGACGTCCCTGGGCGGCACGGTGTCGATGGACCTGTGCGAGGCGCTGCTCCAGTCGCGGCACGTGGTGGTCCAGCTCGCCGTCATGGCCGGCACGGTCAACCTGACGGTTCCCGAGGGCGTGCGGATCGTGACCGCCCCGGACGCCCGCGTCCGGTCGTTCAGGAACGAGGTACGGCTCCCGCCGGGCGCGACCGACTTCGCGCCGGACGCGCCCGTGATCGAGCTCGCCGGGTTCGTCTTCGGCGGCAAGGTCGTCGCCCGCTCGCCGAAGCGCCCCCGCCGCCGCCTGTTCGGGCGTTAGACCGCTGTGTCGAAGTTGATGGCGCTGTAGGCGCCGAGCTTCCAGAGCTGGTGCTCGCTCTCGATCTTCCGGATCGTGCCCGACCGCCCCCGCATGACGAGGGAGTGCGTCACCGCCGCGCCGCCCTGGAACCGCACGCCGTGCCCCAGCTCGCCGTCCGTGATGCCCGTGGCGGCGAAGAACACGTCGTCGGAGCGTACGAGGTCGTCGGTGGTGAGCACCTGGTCGAGGTCGAGCCCGGCGTCGAGGGCCTTGCGGCGCTCCTCCTCGTCGCGCGGCCACAGCTTGCCCTGGATGACGCCGCCCATGCACTTGAGGGCGCAGGCGGCGACGATGCCCTCGGGCGTGCCGCCGATGCCGAGCATCAGGTCGACGCCGGTGCCGCTGCGCGCCGCCATGATCGCGCCGGCCACGTCGCCGTCGGTGATGAAACGGATCCGCGCGCCGGTCTCCCGGATCTCCTTGACGATCCGCTCGTGCCGAGGCCGGTCCAGGATCACCACGGTGACGTCGGACGGCTTGGCGCCCTTGGCCCGCGCCACCGCGCGGATGTTGTCGCCCACAGGGGCGTTGATGTCCACATGTTCGGCCGCCTGCGGGCCCGTGACCAGCTTCTCCATGTAGAAGACCGCGGACGGGTCGTACATCGAGCCGCGCTCGCTGACCGCGATCACGGAGATCGCGTTGTTCATGCCGAGCGCGCACAGCCGGGTGCCGTCGATCGGGTCCACGGCGACGTCGCACTCGGGGCCGGTCCCGTCGCCGACGTCCTCGCCGTTGAACAGCATCGGGGCGTTGTCCTTCTCGCCCTCGCCGATCACCACGACGCCCTTCATCGAGACCGTGTTGATCAGTTGACGCATGGCGTTCACGGCGGCGCCGTCCGCCCCGTTCTTGTCTCCCCGTCCCACCCAGCGCGCGGCCGCCATCGCCGCCGCCTCGGTCACCCTGACCAGTTCCAGAGCCAGATTGCGGTCGGGTGCGCGTTCCCCCGTCGCCAGAGCGGCCGGTACGTGATCAGCCATTAGTCCCCTTTTAGGTAGGTGCCGTTCCAGCGATCGTAGTTCGCGAAGCCGTTCTTGTCCGATTGGTCTGGACCTGTTGGGCCAGGTAGGAGGCCATTTGCGAGTGCGGACCCCCGGAACGGACGGCTCGGGGATATCGTCGCCGCATGAGCAGCGACACAGAACGACCAGTGACGATGCGCACGTCGGAGCGGGGCGCGGCGACCAGGGGAGCCCTCCTGGAGGCCGCGAAGGAGACCTTCATCACGAGCGGCTTCGCCGAGGCGGGCGTCACCGACGTCGTGGCCCGGGCCGGCGCCAGTGTCGGCAGCCTCTACCACCACTTCTCCGGCAAGGCCGACCTCTACCTGACGCTGTTCGAGGAGTTCCAGAAGCGGCAGGCCCAGCGCACCCGGCAGGCCGTGCAGGAGGCCCGGGGGGCCGGAGAGACCGACCCGATGCCCCAGTTCCTCGCCGCGGCGCGGGCCTATCTGGAGGGCTGCCTCGCCGAGCGCGACCTCGCCGCGCTCTTCCTGCGCGGCGACGCCCCGCCCGGGTTCGAGGTCATCATGCGCGACCGGCTCCGGCAGTGGGCCAGGCGCACCGCGGCGCTGTTCGAGCACGAGGACGCGCTGGTCGTCGTCGTCACCGGCGCCCTGGCGGCCGTCGTGCAGGAGGTGACGCTGTCCGACGACCCGGAGGCGGCCCGCAGGATGGCCGAGGACGCTCTTCGCATCATCGGCGATATTCGGCATCCGTGACGGCCGGTACGGCCACCGCCCGCATCACCGGCTAGTCTCGCATCACGTGGGACGATTCACCCAGGGACTGTACGGTTACGCGTTCGCGCTCTTCGTCTGCCTCGCCGCCGTCGGCGTGTTCCTGCTCATCACGCCGCAAAACCGCACCGAGCACATCCCGCGGGTGGACTTCTCGATCGACCAGGTCAACGCGGCGCGCACCGCGCCGTACGAGGTCGTCGCCCCGAGCCGGGTTCCGGAGAACTGGGTCCCCAACAGCTCCTCGCTGACCCAGAAGAACGGCGTCGTGACGTGGCGGCTGGGGTTCGCGACCGCCAAGCGTCAGCACGCCATGCTCGCCCAGAGCGACGAGAGGCCGTCCGCGGACTTCGTCAACCGCATGGCCAACACCGACAAGCCCGGCGGAAGCCGTCAGATCGACGGCGTGACCTGGGAGGAGCGGTTCCGCCAGGACAAGAACCAGCGGACGCTGGTCCGCGTCTTCCCCGACCACGCGGTGGTCGTCACCGGGTCGGCCGACTGGGACGAGCTGACCGCCCTCGTCCGGACCCTCGCCCCCCAGGCCAAACCCTCTGCGACGCCGTCAGCGGGCTGATTCGGGAGCCGGGCTGACGGCCGCCAGCAGATGCGCGACCAGGGGGCTGCGGTCGTCCTCGCGCCAGCCGACGGCGACCCGGGTACGCGCGCCGGACTCGATCGTGCGGAAGGCCACACCCTTGAGGCGGATGCGCCGGATGCTCGCCGGGGCCAGGGAGACGCCCAGGCCGGTCTCCACGAGGGCGCACACGGTCTGCCATTCCACCGCGCGCTGAGCGACCCGGGGTGTGAAGCCCGCCGCCGCGCACAGACCGACGATCTGATCGTGGAGTCCTGGCCCGGCCGCGCGGGGCAGAAGCACGAAGGGCGAGTCCGCCAGCTGCGCGAGCCGTACGGACCGCAGGGCGGCCAGCGGGTGGGCGGACGGCAGCACGGCCACGAAGGGCTCGGTGAGCACCGTCCGGAAGTTCAGGTCCGGCTCGTCCGCGGGGGGCTCGCGCAGCAGTCCGACGTCGATGGTCCTGTCGCGCAGGGCGGCGATCTGCGGCGCGGTGGTCATCTCCTGGATGTCCAGGCGGACGCCGGGGTAACGCCGCCGGAACGCGCGCAGCAGGCCGGGCAGGACGGTCAGGGCGGCGGAGGCGGCGAAGCCGATACGGAGGCGGCCGATCCGGCCGCTGCCGGCGGCCCTGGCGGCGGACAGCCCGTCGGCGAGATCGGCGAGGGCGCGCCGGGCGGCGGGCAGCAGCTCGCGGCCCGCCGCGGTCAGCGCGACACGTCCCGGTTCCCGGGTGAACAGCGCGTGACCGACCTTGTCCTCCAGGCGGCGGATCTGCTGGCTCAGCGGCGGCTGGGCGATGCCCAGGCGGGCGGCCGCGTGGCCGAAGTGCAGTTCCTCGGCGAGCACGACGAAGGCGTGCAACTGCGCCAGGGGGAGTTCGGGGCGCTCCATATGCCCAGTGATATCAGGCGATGTCTGAGGATGTATTAGACGTATCGACATGCCTCGGCCTAGCGTTCTGGCGCATGACAGAGCGACGCGCGATCCTCGGCGGTTCGACGTTCGAGGAGCAGATCGGCTACGCCCGTGCCGTGGTGGACGGCGACCGGGTGCACGTTTCCGGGACGACCGGTTTCGACTACGCCACGATGACGATCTCCGAGGACGTGGTGGAGCAGGCCGAGCAGTGCCTGCGGAACATCGAGGCGGCGCTGTCCGAGGCGGGGTGCACCTTCGCCGACGTCGTGCGGGTGCGCTACCTGCTGCCCGACCGGGCCGACTTCGAGCCGTGCTGGCCGGTCCTGCGCCGCCGGTTCGGCGAGGTACGGCCGGCCGCCACGATGCTGGCGTGCGGCCTGGCCGACCCCCGTATGAAGATCGAGATCGAGGTGGACGCGCGGCGGTCCGGCGTCTGACGACCCCTGCCATCACGCCGGACCCACGCTCACGTCCGCGGAATACAGCCGTGCACGATGACCTCGACCATGCTGCGCACGACGTCCCTGCTGACGTGCTCCGGTGGTGCGCCGACCAAGGTGAACAGCGCACCGCCGTAGAGCGCGATCAGGGCGGGGATCTTCTCGCGTGGAATGTCGAGGCCGAGTTCGTCGTGGTGCCCGGCGGTGACCAGCGACGCCGTGTCCCGCAGGCCCGCGAGCGCCGATGCGAGCACCGGCCGGCGCGCGGCCTCCAGTTGCAGTTCGAAGATCGCCAGGTAGCGGCTGCGGAGTGTGGTCGCCGCTGTGAACAACGAGTCCGTCAGCAGGTCGACCAGTGTCGCCGGCTGTTTGACGGCCTGGCCGGTGTCCGCGTGATGCAGTTCGGCGATGCGCTCCGCGGCGGCCACCAGCAGCGCTTCCCGGCTGCGGAAGTAGTTCGAAGCGGTTCCCGGTGGGACGTCCGCCGCTTTCTCCACCGCCCGGTGGGTCAGGCCGTGCACGCCCGCCGACGCCAGCAAGCCGATGGCGGCATCGGTCAGGGCCCGGCGCCGGGCCGCGTTGGTGGGCGGCATGGGGTCATGCTACCAATACCCGTAGTAGTACGAGCGTAGTGAACCTACCGGGAGGTCTCGTGCGGGTCGTGGTAGTCGGCGCCGGGCTCGGCGGAGTGGCGGCGGCGGTGGGGCTGCATCGCCTGGGTCATGAGGTGACACTCTTCGAACGGGGCGCCGAGCTGAGGGAAGCGGGCACCGGGATCGTGGTCATGCCCAACGGGCTACGCGCTCTGGACGCACTGGGGCTGGCCGAAGACGTCCGCGGGCACGTGATGCGGGTGACCCACGGGGGATTGCGGGACTGGCGCGGGCGGCCGCTGCTGGTCACCGACATGGCCCGGGCGCGGCAGGAGATCGGGGCGCCCGCCATGATCGAGCGAGCGGAACTGCACCGATCGCTTCGCGCCCCGCTGCCGTCCGAGCTGGTGCGGACCGCGACTCCGGTCGAACGCCTGGAGCCCGGCCCCACCGGAGTGACGGTGATCAGCGAGGGAAACCCCGTCGTGAGAGCGGACGCCGTGATCGTGGCCGACGGCATCGGAAGCACGCTGCGCGCACAGCTGTTCCCCGCCCACCCCGGGCTGCGGCGGACCGGCCGGATGGACCTGCGCGGCATGCTGCCCCGTCCGCCCGGCCTGGACCCGGATCTGCTCGCCGGCCAGCTGGTCGACCGCCGGAGTGGGGCGATGTTCGGCCTGTTCCCCGTCGGCGAGGACCGCCTGTACTGGTTCACCGACTCCGCCCTGCACGGCACGCCGCCGGACGCGGACGAGGCGCGCCGCCAAATGCTGTCGCTGATGGCCGACTGGCACCCCCTCGTCACGACGCTGATCGAGGCCACCCCGCCCGCCGCCGTCTACGTCGATCCGATCGCCTGCCTGGCCGAACCCCTGCCCTCGTTCGCGGTCGGCAGGATCGCGCTCCTCGGCGACGCCGCGCACGCCATGTCACCGGACCTCGGTCAGGGTGCCAGCCAGGCGTTCGAGGACGCCGCCGCACTGTGCCGCCACCTGGGCAACGCCGAGCCGGTGGATGTGGCCGAGCGGCTCCTGCGCTACGACACCGAGCGCAGGCCCCGCGCCAACCACATGATGCGGGCGGCGTCCCGGCAGTCACGGCTGACCTCCCGGACCGGCATCGCCGCGTGGCTGCGTGACACGTTGCTGCGCGCCGTGCCGTCCCGGCTGGCCACCCGGCAGCTCGCCGCCCTCTGGAACGCCTGAGGGTCCGGCAGTTGTCGCCCCTCGCGAGCGTGGAGCAAGGCGGACGCGTCGCAGCCGAGCCCAGGAGTCAGAAGGGCGCTTCCTCCGGGCCGTTGGGCTGGGGCTCCTGCCGCTGAGCCATCGCGGCGGCCAGCTTCGCGCGGGCGCCCTGGAGCCACTCCTCGCAGATCGCGGCCAGCCGCTCTCCCCGCTCCCACAGCTCTATCGACTGCTCCAGCGTGAGCCCGCCGGTCTCCAGGCGGCGGACCACGTCGGTCAGCTCCTCGCGGGCCTGCTCGTACGACGGGGTCTGCTTGTCCGACGGGGTCTGCTTGTCCTCAGCCACGTCCCCCACCTTAGAGGCCGGGGCCGACACTCCGCGGTCCCTTAGAGCTGTCCGCTTTGGGCATAAAAGAGGTGATTAGTCCGTTATTTAGCTGTACTAACCATCTTCGGGGGCAATGATCGGGGGGTCATCCTTATGTGTGGAATCAGCGGCTGGGTGGACTACGGACGTGACCTTCGTCGCGAACGGGAGACCGTGCAGGCCATGACGGACACGATGGCGTGCCGGGGGCCCGACGCCGAGGGGGCGTGGCTCGCTCCGCACGTCGCGTTCGGCCACCGGCGGCTGGCCATCATCGACATCGAGGGCGGGCGCCAGCCCATGACCGCCGGGACCGGGGACGAGGTCGTGGCCGCGCTCACCTACAGCGGCGAGGTCTACAACTTCAGGGAGCTGCGCGCCGAGCTCGAACGGCGCGGGCACCGGTTCCGGACGCAGAGCGACACCGAGGTCGTCCTGGAGGCGTACCTCGAATGGGGCGAGGACTTCGTCTCCCGCCTCAACGGAATGTACGCCTTCGCCATCTGGGACGCCCGCCGCGAGGAACTGCTGCTCGTGCGCGACCGCATGGGGATCAAGCCCCTGTACTACTACCCCACACCGAACGGGGTGCTGTTCGGCTCCGAGCCCAAGGCCATCCTGGCCAACCCGCTCGCCGAGCGGGTGATCGACGCCGACGGCCTGCGCGAGATCCTGGCCTTCGTCAAGACGCCCGAGTCCGCCGTCTTCCGCGGCATGCACGAGGTGCGGCCCGGCCAGGTGGTGAAGCTGCGGCGCGAGGGCCTGAGCAAGCGGCGCTACTGGCGGCTGGAGTCGCGCGAGCACACCGACGACCTGCAGACCACCATCCGGACCGTGCGGGAGCTGCTCGACGACATCGTCGAGCGGCAGCTCATCTCCGACGTGCCGCTGTGCACGCTGCTGTCCGGCGGGCTCGACTCCAGCGCGGTCACCGCGCTCGCGGCCCGCGCGCTGGCCGGCCAGGGCGGGGTGCGGTCGTTCTCCGTCGACTTCGCCGGCTACAGCGAGAACTTCCAGGCCGACGACATGCGCGACACCCCGGACACGCCGTACGTCCACGACGTCGTGCGGCACGTCGGCTCCGATCACACGGACATCGTGCTGGACTCGGCCGATCTCATGGATCCCGCCGTCCGCGCGGCCGTCCTGCGGGCGAGGGACCTCCCGCTCGGCATCGGCGACATGGACACCTCGCTCTACCTGCTCTTCAAGGCGATCAGGGGGCACTCGACGGTGGCGCTGTCGGGGGAGTCCGCCGACGAGGTGTTCGGCGGCTACCGGTGGTTCCACGATCCGGAGGCGGTCAACTCCGGCACCTTCCCGTGGCTCGCCATCCAGGGCCAGACGGGCCTGTCCAGCCGGGGCGAGTTCCTGAACGAGGAGCTGCTGCGCAAGCTCGACATCCCCGCCTACCGCGCCGACAGCTACCAGCGGGCGCTGGCCGAGGTGCCCCGGGTGCCGGGGGAGACCGGGCTGCAGAAGCGGATGCGGGAGATCAGCTACCTGCACCTCACCCGGTTCGTGCAGATCCTGCTCGACCGCAAGGACCGCATGAGCATGGCCGTCGGGCTGGAGGTCCGGGTGCCGTTCTGCGACCACCGCCTGGTCGAGTACGTCTTCAACGCCCCCTGGGCCATGAAGACCTTCGACGGGCACGAGAAGAGCCTGCTGCGCGCGGCGACGGCCGACGTGCTGCCCCGCTCGGTGGTGGAGCGCCGCAAGGTGCCCTACCCCTCGACCCAGGACCCGGCCTACGAGCGCGCGCTGCGTGCCGAGGTCACCCGCGTGCTGGACGGGGACTCCGCCATCGGCTGCTTGGTGGACGCGGGCAAGGTGCGCACGATGCTCGACCAGCCCATGGGCGCGGTCAGCCTGCAGGGCGCCCGGACGTCGCTGGAGGGCATCCTGCAGATGAACGCGTGGCTCGGCGCCTACGACGTGCGCCTCGCGATCTGACCCGCTGCGGCGCGTAAGCCGGGTCACGAGTCCTGGGCGGTCACCGTCACACGGTCGTCGGAGAAGCGGATCGTGAGCTCGTCACCCGGCTTGACGTCCCCGGCCAGGCGGACGACCTCTCCGGAAGGACGCTGCGCGATGGCGTAACCCCGCTCCAGGGTCGCCGCGGGGGAGAGGGCCACGAGCCTGGCCCTGAGATGTTCCAGCGAGTCGGCCGAGCGGTCCAGGGACGCCGACAGGCAGCGCCTGGACCGCTCGCGCAACGCGTCGACCTGCTCGGCCCGCCGGTCGAGCTCCCGGACGGGATCGGCGAGCGACGGCCGGGAGCGGACGGACTCGAGCCACGACATCTCACGGTCGACCCAGCCGCGCAGCACCCGTCTGCCCCGGTCCCTGAGCTGGTGGATCAGCGTGAGCTGCTCGCCCACGTCGGGAACCACCTTCTTGGCCGCGTCCGTCGGGGTCGACGCGCGCACGTCGGCCACGAGATCGAGCAGCGGGCTGTCCTGCTCGTGGCCGATGGCGCTCACCACGGGTGTGCGGCAGGCCGCGACGGCCCGCACCAGCGACTCGTCGGAGAACGGCAGCAGGTCTTCCAGCGAGCCGCCGCCCCTGGCGATGATGATCACGTCGACCTCGCGGTCGGCGTCGAGCTTCCGCAGCGCCTCGGTCACCTCGCCCACGGCGTACGGCCCCTGGACGGCGACCTGCTCCACCTTGAATCGGACGGCGGGCCAGCGGCGGCGGGAGTTCTCCAGCACGTCGCGCTCGGCCGCCGAGTCCCGCCCGCAGACGAGGCCGACGGTGCCCGGCAGGAACGGCAGCCGTCTTTTCCTGTCGACGTTGAACAGGCCCTCGCCCGCCAGCACCTGACGGAGCCGTTCGAGCCGGGCCAGCAGTTCGCCGATGCCGACCGGGCGGATCTCCAGGGCCGTGAACGCGAACGAGCCCCTGTTGACCCAGAAGTCCGGCTTGACGTGCATCACGACGCGTGCGCCGTCCACGGGACGCGGCACACTCGCCTCGTAGACGGCCCGCGCGCAGGTGATGCGCGCCGAGACGTTGGCCACGGGGTCGCGCAGCGTCAGGAAGACGGTGCCGCCCCGGGCCGTCAGCTCGGTGATCTGCCCCTCGACCCAGACGGTGCCCAGCTTGCCGATCCACTGGGCGACCATCTGCAGCACCGACCTGATCGGCAGGGGCGCCTCCGGGGACGTCTTCGCGCTCAAGTGCCCTCCTCGCCTGACCCGGCCGCGTCACCCGCCGTACGCTCGCCGCTCGCACCTGCAGGCTAGCCGTACCCGCCGACAATCCACCGGCGGCCGGGCGGGCGCGGCCCGGGGATCAGGACTCGGACTGGAGCTTGGACAGCCGGTTCTGGAACATCCGGACCACCTCGGGGCGGTTCAGGTGTGCCTGCTCGTAGTCCAGCAGCGCGTGCACCTGCTCGGCCGACTTGCCGCGCATCCGCGCCCGCAGCGACGCCACGGAGAGGTTCGCGTAGCCCGGCATCGGCTCGGTGGGCTCGGCGGGCTCGGCGGCGGCCCCGGCGGGCTGTTCTGCCGTCGCCTCGGCGGGGCTCTCCGGCGCCTCGGGGGCGGCGGCCTTGCGGCGGGTCCTGGTGGCCTTCGGCGCGGCGGCGGCCGCGGCCTCGGGGGTCGCTTCGGAAGTCTGGGGTGCGGCTTCGGGCGTCTCGGCGGCGGCCTTGCGCCGGGTGCGCGGCTTCTTGGGCGCCTCGGCGGGGGCGGCCTCGGCGGTTCCCGTGGCCTCAGCGGTTCCGGTGGCCTCGGCGGTTCCGGCGCTTTCCGTGGCTTCGGCCGTTTCCGCGGGCTTGGCGGCGGCCTTGCGGGTGCGCGGCTTCCTGGGGGCGGGGGCCTGGTCCGCGACCTCGGCGGCGACGGGGGTCTCGGCCTCGGCGGACGCCGTCTCGGCCGGGGCAGGCTCCGCCGCCGGTGTCTCCGCGGGTGTCTCCGCGGGTGTCTCGGCCGGTGTCTCGGCCGCCGCGGGCGTCTCGGTGGTCACCGCGTCGGCCTGCTCGGCCCGCTCGGCCTGCTCGGTCTTGCTCGGGCGAGGGGCGTAGATGACGGGCTTGCGGGGCTCGGTCCGTTCCTCGGTGGCCTGTGCGGTGGACTGTGCGGTGGACTGTGCGGTGGACTGGGCGGCGGCCTGCTCGGTCCCGGTCGCGTCGGCGGTCTCGGGACGCTCGCCGTCCTGCGCCTCACCACCGGCGAAGCGATGCTTGATCGTGGTCTTGATCTTGTCGCCGGCCACCAGTGCCTGCCCGACCCCGTTCAGAGCGGTCTGTAGCACTGTCGTTATTGCTCTAAGGACGGACATTTCGGCTCCCGGGGAGATGTGTATCTGGTACGCCCAGTCTTGCAAGACCAGGGTCAAGAAGCGGCTCGCGTTCCACATAGCATAGGAACATGGACGTGCAGACCTCAGCGACCCGCCGTGTCCTGGTCGCCAAGCCCCGCGGCTACTGCGCGGGGGTCGACCGCGCGGTGCAGGCGGTGGAACGTGCGCTGGAGCAGTATGGCGCGCCCATCTACGTACGCAAGCAGATCGTGCACAACACCCACGTCGTGAAGACGCTGGAGGAGCGCGGCGCCGTCTTCGTGGAGGAGACCGAGGAGGTCCCCGAGGGCGCCATCGTGGTCTTCTCCGCCCACGGCGTTGCGCCGGCCGTGCACGAGGAGGCCGCGAGCCGCCGTCTGCGCACCGTCGACGCGACGTGCCCGCTGGTGACCAAGGTGCACAACGAGGCCAAGAGGTTCGCGGCCAAGGACTACGACATCCTGCTCATCGGACACGAGGGGCACGAGGAGGTCGAGGGCACCGCGGGCGAGGCGCCGGAGCACATCCAGCTCGTGGACGGTCTCGACGGCGTCGACGGAGTGTCCGTACGCGACCCGGAGAAGGTGGTCTGGCTCTCCCAGACGACCCTGTCGGTGGACGAGACCACCGAGACGGTCGCACGGCTGCGGACGCGGTTCCCGAACCTCATCGACCCGCCGAGCGACGACATCTGCTACGCCACCTCCAACAGGCAGACGGCCGTCAAGCGGATCGCCGCCGAATCCGACCTGGTCATCGTCGTCGGCTCGGCCAACTCCTCCAACTCCAAGCGGCTGGTCGAGGTCGCCAAGGACTACGGCGCCGCCGCTGCCTACCTCGTCGACGACGCCTCGTTCGTACGGGACGAGTGGCTGGAGGGTGTGCGCACGGTCGGCCTGACGAGCGGCGCCTCCGTGCCGGAGGAACTGGTGGAGGGCGTGCTCGCCAAGCTGGCCGGCCACGGTTTCACCGACGTCGAGGAGGTCGAGTCGGTGCAGGAGAGCATGCGTTTCGCCCTGCCGCACGAGCTCCGCAAGGACCTCCGCGCGGTCTGAACCGCCGGGGTCACTCGTCGGCGGACCTGCCGTACACGCGGGGCTCGAAGTAGCCCTCGGGCTCGGGGTCGAACGCGCGGCCACGGCGGGAGCGGGAGGCCGGCGCCGCGCTGGGCGCCGGCGCACCGCGCAGCTCCATGAAGTTGGCGGGCAGGCCGCGGAACCACGCGACCCCCAGGGCCAGCGCGGACCCGAGGAACAGCCACGGCGCGCCGGACGACAGCACGGTGAACATGCCGAGCCCGAACGTCTTGAGCATCGAACCGGACCCGAGCGCCCGTACGAGCTCCACCAGCAGGGCCGCGGCGAAGAAGACCAGCGGAGGCGTCACCACCAGCGGCAGCAGGTCCCGGGGCCGCACCAGCAGGGCTGCCGCGAGGCAGCCGGCCACGAACACGGGCCCGGGCAGGAACGGCATGCCCACCAGCGTGATCACGAAGAGCATGACGATCGCCCCCCGAGCGGTCAGCCGCAGCCCCGCTCGACCGGTGCCTGTCATCGGGCCCCCCTTACGACAAGTCTCGCGTCAATTTACCGTTCTGAGGATGCGGGGGTGGGGGGCTTACCCGCTCTTCACCTTCGAGTTCCGGGATGGCGACCGGCCGGGGGACCTCCTCCACCGCCGCCGGGGCGTCGAGCGAGTAGTCCACCAGGCCGAGGTCGTTCATCCTCCGCGCGCTGACCAGGACCCGGCTCTCCAGCGAGCCGACCGTCTGGTTGTACGCGGTGACCGCTCGGGTGAGCGCCTTGCCCAGGCTGTCCACGTGCCGCCCGAGGCCGCCGAGCCGGTCGTACAGTTCCTTGCCGAGATCGAAGACGGCCTTGGCGTTCTCGCTGACCGCGGTCTGCTGCCAGGCGTACTGCGCGGTGCGGAGCATCGTGACGAGCGTCGTCGGAGTGGCGATGTGGACGCGCTTGCGCATGGCGTACTCCAGCAGCCCCGGATCGCGCTCCAGGGCGGGCGCGAGGAACGCCTCGCCGGGGATGAACAGGACCACGAACTCGGGCGACGGGCTGAACGCCTGCCAGTAGGACTTGGCGGCTAACCGGTCCACGTGCTCGCGCAGGTGCCGCGCGTGGGCGTCCAGCCGCGCCGAGGCGAAGTCGGAATCGGCGGCCTCGGCCGCGTCCAGGTAGGCGGCGAGCGACACCTTCGCGTCCACGATGACGTTCTTGCCGCCGCTGAGCCGTACGACCATGTCGGGCCGGACGACGCCGTCGCGGGTGACGGCGCTCACCTGCTCGTCGAAGTCGCAGAAGCGGGCCATCCCGGCGATCTCCGCCACCCGGCGCAGCTGCAGCTCTCCCCAGCGCCCCCGCGCCTCCGGCCGCTGCAGCGCCCGCACCAGCGCGTCCGTCTGCGCCTTGAGCCGCTCGGAACTCTGCCGTACGAACTCCATCTGCTTGCTCAGCTCGGCGCGGGCGGCGCGGGCGCCCGACTCGCTCTCCCTGAGCTGGCTCTCCACCTTGGCGAGGGTCTCCCGCAGCGGCGCGACCAGGTTCTCGACCGCCTGCCTGCGCTGGTCGAGATCGCCTGCGGCCTCGGCCCTCGTGGTGTTCAGCCGGTTTTCCGCGAGTTCGAGGAAGCGCAGGTTGGCCACGTCGAGGGCATGCGCGGAGATGGCCTGGAACCGCTCGGTGAGCTGGTTCTCCATGTAGGCCACCTTGTCCTCGGCCGCCCGCGTCCTCGCCTCGGCCTCGGCCACCCTGGCGGCCTCCTGGGCGGCACGGCCCGCGGTCCGTGCGGCGGCCAGCGCGAGGCCGATCACCAGCCCCACGGCGAGTCCCAGTACGAGTGCCACGACATCCACGGTCTGGATGATTTCAGGCATTGGCGTGCCAAACAGGGAGGCGCGCCTGGCAGCGGGCCGAGGCCGTCGATGTCCGGCGCACCCACCGAGCCCCCTAAACTCGGGGTACGTGAGCCTGAGCATCGGCATCGTCGGCCTGCCCAACGTCGGCAAGTCCACGCTTTTCAACGCCCTGACCAAGAGCGCGAACGCCTTGGCGGCCAACTACCCGTTCGCCACGATCGAGCCGAACGTGGGCATCGTCGGCGTGCCCGACCCGCGTCTGGACAAGCTGGCGGAGATCTACGGTTCCGCGCGCATCCTCCCGGCCAAGGTCGAGTTCGTCGACATCGCGGGCCTGGTGAAGGGCGCCTCGGAGGGGCAGGGCAGGGGCAACCAGTTCCTCGCCAACATCCGCGAGACCGACGCGATCTGCCAGGTCATCCGGGTCTTCTCCGACCCCGACGTCACCCACGTGGACGGTGAGGTGGCGCCGGAGCGCGACATCGAGACGATCAACACCGAGCTGATCCTCGCCGACCTGCAGACGATCGAGAAGGCGCTGCCCCGCTTGCAGAAGGAGGCGCGCACCAACAAGGACCGCAAGGTCCTCCTGGAGGCCGCCGAGGCCGCGGCGAAGCTGCTCGACACCGGCACCACCCTGTACGCCGGGGGCAAGGCGGCCGGGATCGACCTCGCCGACCTGCGCGAGCTCCACCTCCTCACGGCCAAGCCGTTCCTGTACGTCTTCAACCTCGACGCCGACGAGCTGACCGACGCCGACCTGCGGGCCAAGCTCTCCGCGCTCGTGGCGCCGGCGGAGGCCGTGTTCCTCGACGCCAAGATCGAGTCCGAGCTGGTGGAGCTGCCCGACGACGAGGCGCTGGAACTGCTGCAGTCGGTCGGCCAGGAGGAGTCCGGCCTCGCCCAGCTCGCCCGGGTCGGCTTCGAGACGCTGGGCCTGCAGACGTACCTGACCGCCGGGCCCAAGGAGGCCCGGGCCTGGACGATCCGCAAGGGCGCCACCGCTCCCGAGGCCGCCGGGGTCATCCACACCGACTTCCAGCGCGGTTTCATCAAGGCCGAGGTCATCTCGTTCGACGACCTGGTGGAGGCGGGCTCGATGACCGCCGCCCGGGCCGCGGGCAAGGCCAGGATCGAGGGCAAGGACTACGTGATGCGCGACGGCGACGTCGTGGAGTTCCGCTTCAACGTCTGAACCGGTGTAGATCGACTCCCGGGTCGTCTACGTACACTGTCGGGCATGGCATGCCGCATCAGTGAGCTCGTCATCGACGCCGCCGATCCCGAACGGCTCGCCGAGTTCTGGAGCAAGGTCCTCGGCTACGTCGAACTCGGCAGGGAAGACGACGGGAGCATCGAGATCGGGCCGCCCGGCACCGGCTTCGGCGGCCCGCAGCCCACCCTCATCCTCAGCCCCAGCAGCGCCCCGCGGACCGGGAAGCTCCGGCTGCACATCGACGTCAACGCCACCGACCGCGACCAGGACGCCGAGCTGGAGCGGCTGCTCGCTCTCGGCGCCAGGCCCGCCGACGTCGGCCAGACCGGCACCGAGAACTGGCACGTCCTGGCCGACCCGGAAGGCAACGAGTTCTGCCTCCTGCACGCCCGGCTCCAGCCCCTCTGAGGACCCGGGCGACCGGTCCGGTGGCCCCTGGGTGCGGAAGGACCCCGAGACCAGCGGCATAGGCGGCTGAGCCGTCACCCTTCACCCCGCTAGAGAGAGCGGTGTGACCATTCCCGCCCCGATCGCGTCTGGTCTGTTGTGACAGACACAAGAACGCGGGGGGCATCATCATCGAGGAGCTGTACCGCGAGCACTGGGCGCTCGTGTGCGGGTTCCTTCTACGCCGCACCCGCGACCCCCATCTCGCCGAGGACCTGGCCCAGGAGACGTTCGTCAAGGCGACGAGGGCGCTGCTCGGCTGGCGCGGTGAGAACCCGGCGGCATGGCTGCTCACCATCGCCCGCAACGTCCTGGTCGACCATCTCCGGCGCCACCGCCTCGAACTGGGCCTGCCCCATCCCGACGAGCTCGGCGTGCCCGCGCTGCACGCCGAGTCGCTGGCCGTGCGCGATGTCCTGGAACGGCTGTCCGAGGAGCATCGCAGGCTGCTCACCTTGGTCTACTTCGAGGGCTTCTCCCTGGTCGAGGTGGCCGCGATGACCGGCAAGAAGCACACCACGATCAAAACGGCCGTGTGGCGGGCCAGGACCGCCTTCGCCGATCTCTACGGAGTTCCTCATGACTGACGATCTGCTGCCGCCCATGCCCGACTTCGATCAGAAGGCGACCCGACGGGCCGTCCGGCGCGGTGTCGTCCGCACCGCGATCACGGTGCTGGCGGCACTGCTCGCCCTCGTCCTGGCGGCGACCGTGGGCTCTGGCCTGGTGCAGCGGCGCGGCGACCGGGAACTGCGCATGACCGACGTGCTGGGCACCGCCTTCAAGATCTACAATCCCGGCTACGACATCGAAGTTCGGGAGAGGGGTGCCACCGCACCGTTGTCGATGTCGTTCACGGTGGCCGTCAGGCCGATGCGGGCCGTCGGAGGTTTCGCCGACGGTTACGGCGGCGTGGAGCATGTCGTCACCCAGGATTTCTTCGGTCACGTGGGCAGGCTGCCACTCGGCACCTACGCCGGCACCACGCTGAGCAGGGCGCTGATCAACGTGGGCACGGGCAATCAGCCCAAGGAGGACGGCCGCAAGGTGCTGGCCAGGCTCCCGGAAGGGCTCAACGCGCTGGCGGTGGTCGAGTTCGCCAAACCGCTCACCACCGATGAGCTGGCCGCCTTCACCGCCGGGTACAAGTCGATCGCCGAGAAGGTGGTCTTCGAACGGCGTCCCAGGTCGATCCCCATCACGTGGGGAGGACTGACGATGTGGGACCGGGCCCCGGTGCCGGAAGGCTGGATCGAGCCCGACGATGCGATCAAGCTGGACCTCGCGAACTTCCGCCGCTGGGTGGGCATGCTGAAGGACTACGACGACGACAACCTGCACGACTTCGATTTGAGCCTGGCCCGGCTGCGCAAGGCGGCGAACGCCGGCCTGGCCTACGCCTACGTGGACTCGTTGGCGACGGTCGGGCAACTGCGGAAGATCATCGAGGATCCGCTGGTCCGGACGGTCCGCGTGGCGGACGTCACCTACGATCTCGAACGGCCGTAGCCGGTCGGCGGGGACGGGGGATCACGCAAAGCGGCGGTCACGGTGGCGGGGACCCGTCATCGGGCGTGAGCGGCGGGCTCGCCGTTCTCCGGGTGCCGGAACCTGGCGACGATCAGGGCCGGACCATCGCAGACTGCTCTGGCGTATAAGAAGCCGCAAACCACCCTGGGGCATCACCTGCCGCAGCCCTCCCTCCGGTCAGATCCTCCATGGCCTGCGGAAACGCTTGGGCCAACTGCCCTAGACGCATTCGGGAGGCTCGTTGAAGCATCGAGATGAGGCCGTTTGGGCGCGAAGTCGCCCGTGAATTCTCCCTTTTCGTGACAAATTCCATCGGTGCCGTAATCCGGCGTGGGCGGAAGGGAGACGGCCGAATTCGGGCACCGGGAAAAGCCCAGGTGGCCTGACCTGCCGAGGCCCCGATCGGGCCCAAGGAGGGGACCATGCACCGGAAATCCAGACAGCTCGCTCTCGCGGCGATTGTCGCCTCGACCTTCACGGCCGGCGGAATCGCGCTGCTCGGCGGCACCGCCTCCGCGGCCACCGGCGCCCCGCAGGCGGGTGAGCCCGGCGGATCTGTGCGGGTGACGTCGTACACCATCAGCGAGCCGCTGCTGGCGACGGAGTCCGCATCCCAGGCCAGCACGATCTCGGCTCCGCTGATCAGCGCGCCGCTGATCGCGGAGAGCGCGCCGGTCTTCGCCCCTGAGGTGCTCCCGCCGACCGGCCTGGTGCCCCAGGCGCCGCAGCTCACCGTCTCCATGCCGCAGATGTCCGCCTCGGCGCTGCCGCGGACCGTCTCGGTCACGGTCCGCGAGCAGTTCCCGGCGCAGTGGTCCGCACGGCAGTACAGCGGTTCCAGCGGCTCGTCGTGGCGCAGCGAGTCTTCAGCCGGCGCGAGCCTGCGGAGCGAGGCGTTCCCGGCCGCGTCGATGGAGCAGATGGCGGAGGAGGCCCGGCAGACCATCAGGGACGAGGCGAGCAGCGCCAAGCAGCAGATCATGCAGGAGGCGATGAACGCGCAGCAGCGCATCGAGCAGATGTCCCTGCACGCACAGCAGCAGCTGTCGGAGACGCAGTCGTCGGCGAGCGAGTCGCAGAGCTCCTCGCTGCCGCAGAGCGCTCCGGAAAGTGCTCCGGAGAGCGCTCTGGGAAGCGCGCCGGAGAGCATCCCGCCCACGATCACGGGTCCGGAGAGCGCGCCGCCGGCGGGCATCCCGGAGACCTCGATCGAGTCGTCCTCCTCGTCCTCCTCGGAGGCGTGCCAGTAGGGCGCAGGCCCGTTCACGACACGACGGCCCCGCTTCGCGCGGGGCCGTCGGCTGTCCGGGTGCGGGGGTGCGGTCGGTTTCGATATGCCTGCGAGCTGCGAAGACAGCAATAGGTGGCGGTTAGGTAATCGATGCCCCGGCTGGCCAGGCGTAACGTGCTTTTCCGCGGAGTGGATAGGCGTGGGGCGTCTCGACGGGATGTGGACCCGGTTTGCTCGGTCGCGGCGATGCTTGCACCATGGGCGTGGCTTACCTGGAAGAATTGGCGAGACCGCTAGGGTGAATACTTCAATGCGGTTAACCGGATCGAGAGCAAGAGGAAACCGCGCCAGCCGGAGGGATCGGCGCGAGCGGAGGCGTGATGGCTCGCAGGTCAGACGTCCAGCAGGATCCGCGGATCGCTGGCGACCCTGACCCGTACCCACTGGAAGGCTTCGATCCGGCGAGCGCGGCGCGCGCCGCGGCCCCTCGCCGCAGAGGCTGGAGCGGCGGCGGAGGCCGCTGGCTCGTCTGGACCGGGCGGGTCATCCTCTGGGCGCTGATCGTCGTCATCGTGGTCAACGGCGTCCGTGCGGTGTTCGAGCGCTCCCTACAGGACGACGGCGCCCCCTCGACGCCGGCCGGGACGGCCACCTCCGGGTTCCCTGCGACGCAGGCGGCGGCCTTCGCCAACCAGTTCGCGGCGGTCTACCTCAACTACGACGCGGCCAACCCCCAGCAGCGCGCGGAACGGCTGAAGTCGTTCCTGCCGGAGGGCGCGGACGACCAGTTCGGCTGGAACGGCTACGGGCGCATGTCGGCCGGGGCCTTCCAGTTCGCCGGGATCGACGTCGTCGACGACCACAACGCCCGGGTGACGGTGACGTACCAGTCCGGAGGCAGCCGTGGGCTGCTGTCCGTGCCGGTCTACTACGAAAACGGCAGGTTCGTGGTTGCGGCCCAACCGGCCCTGCTGCCCGCGCCGGGGCCGGCCGGCCTGCCGCAGCTCCCGGACCCCGACCGCGACTCCAGCACCGAGGCCGAACTGCGTCCCCAGCTCGAAGGCTTCTTCAAGGCGTACGCCGCGGGCAACCAGGTCGACCTGCAGCGGTACGTCGCGAGCGGGGTGACCGTCAACGGGTTCGGCGGCGAGTTCACCCTCGCCGAGCTGAAGGACGTCGTGGTCCCGCCGGGCGGCACCGACAGCAGGAAGGTCACGGCGGTGGTCGTGTGGGCGGTGGCGTCCGGCGAGCAGGCGGCACTGGCGAGTCCGTCGCAGGACCCGGCGGCGCAGCCCGCCGGTCTCGAGCAGGCCTATCAGTTGACGATCGAAAAGCAGGGCGGCAAGTGGTTCGTCAGGGACATCCAGGGTGCGAACCGGTCCGTGGGGTAGCGCATGCCCGGCAAAGACATCGCTGATCCATACCCCCGGGAGGGCGAGAGTTGATACTGAAGACCATCGCGGACCACGTCCTTGATCTGGCCGCGCCGTCGCCTGCCCCGGCGACGGGCATCAACACCGAGGGTCTCGCCGACTTCCTCCGGAAGTTCTTCGCTCCGCTCTTCCTCGCGGTCGTCTCCGTCGTGGCGCTCTTCTTCCTCTTCACCCGCGAGATCACCAGGTTCGTCCAGTTCATCATCCTGGCGATCGCGATCGGCGTGATCTTCTACGTTCCCAACATCATCGAGGTGACGGCGAAGGCGATCGCGGGCGCACTTGGCATCAAGTGAGCGGGCGGAGAGGAGGTTCGGGGTGGATCTGCCCACATATACCAATATCTGGCGCATCGAGAAGCGGCTGTACAAGCTGTACGACCTACGGCTGCCGATGCCGCTTCCGGTCGTCTGGATCGGTGTGTTCGTGGGTGTCTCCGTGCCGTGGTGGGTCTTCCTCTACCTGATCGGCCTGCCCTTCGCGGCCCCGTGGCACGTCATCTACCTGGTTCCCCCCGGCGTGCTCACCTGGCTGTCCACCCGTCCCGTCATCGAGAGCAAGCGCCTCACCGAGCTGCTTCAGTCACAGCTCCGCTACATGAGCGAGCCCCGGACGTGGTGCCGGATGGCCCCGTTCGACGAGCCGGACGAGGTCGCACTCACGGCGCGCGTCTGGCGGACCACGCCGCCGGCCGTGGCGGGGAACGGCAGGGCGGCCCGCAAGGCGCGCCGTGCCGTCTCGGTCAAGGTGCCGGTCCCGGAGGTCTCCGCAACCGGCGCACGGCCGGCCTCGGGGGCCGCCGTGCGAGCGGGCGCGCGTCAGGTGGACCCCTCACGCGTGGTACGCCCCGCCGTGGCGGCCGCCGCGGCCGCCGCCGCACCGGTCGTCGCCGACACCCCGGCCCCCATCCCGGCCACCACCTCGGCCAAGACCGCCCGCGGCGGTGCCGGCGCCACCGGTGAGCGCGTCCTCTACCTCCCGGAGCCGTCCGCACCTCCCGTACGTGAGGAGGCGCGGGGCGGCTACGCCACCGGCCCGGAACGTGAGCGCGAGCAGCAGCACGAGAGCCACGAGAGGCACGAGGGCCACGAGCGGGGCCCCGTCACTGCGGCCTCGCACGCCGCTCCCGCAGCTCCCGCCGAGGCTCCGGACGCGCCCGCCGTCCCGCCCATCGGCACGGAGGCGCTGCGCCGCCTGCGCCGGCTCGCCGCTTCGGCCGAACCCCGCGCCATAGGGCACTCCGGTGTGACGCCCTTCGCCGAGGCGCCCCCGCGGCCCGGCGAGCAGGCGGCGGAGGAGACACCGGCGGAGGAGACACCGGGGGAGGAGGCACAGACGGAGGAGGCGCCGTCCGCGCCCCAGGAGTCCGCCGGTGGCGAGCGGGACGCCGAGGCGCTCGAACAGCATCGCAAGGGCCGGCCGCCGCGGCTCGTACGGCCACGGGTGCCGGGAGACGCCTGGGGCGAGACGTCCCGGACATCCTCGCCGGAGCCGGAGCGGACGCCTCCGGCGGCGGACGAAGCGCCCGCGGCCACCGAAGACGCGGCCACGGGAGACGCGGAGACGGGAGACGCGGAGACGGACGAGCCCGCGACGGTCGCTCCCGCCGCGACGGACCTTCCGGCGGAGCCCACGACGGCCGACGCCGGTTCCTCCCCGGACGCCACGCGGGAGGGGACGCACACACCGGGGTCCCGGCCGTACGAGAGTGCCGGGGGCGCCCCCCGTGGCACCACCCCCGGCGGCACCGGCGCCGGCCCCGCCGTGACGCCTCCCGCGGCCCCCGCGGGGGTGTCGATCCGGGCCGTGCCCGCGGGACCCCGGGCGGCCGGCCCTGCCGGTCCCGCCCGGCCGTCGCTGCCCGCCGCGCACAGGACCACCCCCGGCAGGCCGGCGCACGAGGAGCCGCCGCGGCTGCGCCGCGTCGAGGCCGTAGTCGGCCGTGACACATCGGGCGGCTGGCGGCGCCTGGCACAGGTCGTCGTGGGCGGCAGCCGTACAGACGGCATGGAGGTCGACGAGGCCCGGGCCCGCGTCCCGCTCACCAGCAGCAGCCGGATCATGGTGCTCGGCTGCACGGGCGGCGCCGGGCAGACGACCACGGCGTTAATGCTGGGCCACACGCTGGCCCGTTACCGGGAGGACCGCGTGCTCGCGCTCGACGCGAACACCGGAGAGGACACCCTCACGACGAGGATCGCCGCCGACTCGCCCGAGACGCTGAGCTCGCTCATCGAGAGCTCGGAAGAGGTGACCGGCTACCTCGGCATGCGGGCGTACACGACGCGCTGCGAATCGGGACTGGAGGTCGTCGGGGCGGACACCGACGACCGGGTGACGCAGCGCCTGGCGGACCGCGCCTTCCTGGCCGACTGGCGCAGGACGCTCGCCGCGCTCGACCGGCACTACCGGCTTACCGTGATCGACCCCGCGGCCGCGCTGGCGGCCCGGCTCCTGCCGTACGCCGACCAGCTCGTGCTGGTCGCCCCCGCAAGCGAGGACGCCTCCGAGGCGGTGGCGATGACCTACGAGTGGCTCGATGGGCACGGCTGCTCCGACCTGCGGCGCCGCGCCGTGATGGTGATCAACGGCGTGAGCCGCCGCAGCCTCCCCGAGGTGGAGCAGGCCGAGGCGGTGGCCAGCGGCCGCTGCCGGGCCATCGTCCGGGTGCCCTGGGAGGACGAGCTGGCTCCCGGGCGGCCGGGACCGGTCGACGTCAATCACCTCCGAATAGGCGGCCGCAGGGCGTACGTTGCGCTTGCGGGTGTGATCGTTAGCGGCCTGGCGACTGTCCAGGCCAAGCAGGAGGTGGCCAGATGAGGGGCGAGCGAGGAAGCTGGTGAGAGGTCGATGAGCAGGGCGCGCAGTCGCCTCGCGGTGCGTTACTTCGACGATCGCGTTCTCCTCACCGACTCGGCGGCCTGGGCCTACTTCCGGCTGCCGACGGTGAGTTACGAGTTCCTCACCCCCGAGGAGCGCGAGGCGCTGGCCACCAACATCACGATCGCGCTGGCCGCGATCAGGATGCAGGACGCCGAGGTGCACCTGCGGATCGCGCACCGGGCCTATCCGGCCGCCGAGTGGGCGATGGCGCTCAACTCGACCTCGGACGAGGGCCCGGGCTGGCGGGAGTACCTGGAGGAGATGTACCGCCACGTCTGGGCGAAGGACTTCTGGAGCAAGGAGATCTACCTCGGCGTACGGCTCGGGCCGCGCGGCGCGCAGCTCGGCACCGGCGTGCTGGCCCAGCTCTTCGGCTTCTACCAGCGCGGCGAGAAGACGCTCGGCATCGAGGACGACCACGTGCCGGACAAGGAGATCGCCCGGTGGACCGAGGCCGCGGAACGGCTCGGCCGGGCGCTCGCCTCCAGCGCGTTGTACGCCCGCCACGCCACCTCCACGGAGATCGCCTGGCTGTACCAGCACGCGGCGGCGGGCGGCCTCGGTGAGCCGCTGCCCTCGGCCACGCCGCGCCGCAGGTGGGGCAAGGGCGAGATCGAGTCGCTGGTCGAGGGGCAGATCCACAACGGCAGGTCGCTGCTGCGCATCGAGCAGCCGGCCGGAGACTCCTGGACCGCGCACCTGTCGTTCGCCCGGTTCCCCGACCTGATGCCGTTCCCCGACGGGGAGCCGTGGCTGCACTTCGCCGACCAGTTGCCGTTCCCGGTGGAGGTCTCCAGCCGGATGCGGCTGATCCCCCCGGTCAGGGCGAGCAAGGACGTGGCGCGCAAGCTGGCCCACGCGCGCGACATGGACATCCACATCCGCGAGGCGGGCGCCGAGGCGCCGCTCGCGCTGGCCGAGCAGATCGACGCCGCCCGCATGCTGGAGCACGGCATCACCAAGGAGCGCCTGCCGTTCGTGTACGGCTGGCACCGGCTCAGCGTCAGCGCGCCGACCGAGGAGATGTGCGTGCAGCGCGTCGAGGCCGTCGTGGAGCACTACCGCGATATCGGCATCGACGTCGTCAACTCCACCGGCGACCAGTTCTCGCTGTTCTGCGAGGCACTTCCGGGCGAGCGGCTGCGGGTCAACGCGTACGCCCAGCGGCAGCCGCTGCGCACGATCGCGGGCGGCATGGCCACCGCGACCGTCGAGCTCGGCGACCGGGTGGACGAGTCGAACGCCGGATGGATCGGGCCGTACGTCGGGGAGACGCTGGGACGGGCCCGCAGCATCGTGCACTTCGACCCGCTCGTCGCGGCGGCGCGCAACCGCCCGACCGCCATCGCGATCACCGGTGAGCCGGGCGGCGGCAAGACCACGCTCGCGTTGCTGCTGATCTACCAGATGGCGCTGCGCGGCGTCACGATCGCGGTCATCGACCCCAAGGGCGACGCCGAGTCGCTCGTACGGCTGCTGCAACGGCGGGGCCGCAAGGCGCGGGTCATCCCGCTGGGGTCGGCCGCGCCGGGCCTGCTCGACCCGTTCTCGTTCGGCGACGACATCGCGACGAAGAAGACGATGGCGACCGAGACCCTGCGGCTGCTGCTGCCGAGGATGTCCGAGGAGCGTGAGTCCGCCATGATCCAGGCGGTCGCCGCGATCTCCAACGAACCCGACCCCTCGCTGGGCAAGGTGGTCGACCACCTGGAGCAGTCGACCGACCCGGCGTCCAAGAACCTGGGGGCCGTGCTCCGGTCGATGTCGGAGATGCACCTGGCCCGGCTGTGCTTCGACGCCTCCGGCGGCGAGCAGATCGACACCGAGGGCTGGACGACCGTGTTCACGCTCGGCGGCCTCACGCTGCCCGACGTGATGACGGCCAGGGACGACTACTCCTACGAGCAGCGGCTGTCGGTCGCGCTGCTCTACCTGGTGTCGCAGTTCGCGCGCCGCCTGATGAACGGGCTCGACCGGCGCACGCCGAAGGCGATCTTCCTCGACGAGGCGTGGGCGATCACGTCCACGCCCGAGGGCGCCAAGCTCGTGCCCGAGGTCTCCCGGATGGGCCGCTCGCGCAACACGGCGCTCGTCCTGGTCTCGCAGAACGCCGGTGACCTGCTCAACGAGCAGGTGACCAACTGTCTGTCGTCGGTCTTCGCGTTCCGATCGACCGAACGCGTGGAGGTCGAGCACGTGATGGAGCTCCTCGGCGTGGACCCGTCGGAGGAGCACAAGGCGGTGCTGCGCTCCCTGGGCAACGGGGAGTGCGTCTTCCGGGATCTGGACGGCCGGGCAGGCCGTATCGGGGTGGACCTTATCTCGGAGGAACTGCTGCGCTGGCTCGACACCAATCCGACACACGACAAACCCAACGAGAACGTGCATGATCTTCTTGACGGGGGCTCCGGTCGGTCGGGGGTCACGCAGGAGGTGCGATCGTGAGCGTGCGCAGGAACGGTCCCAGAGGTCGCACCAGAGAGGGCGGCAGACGAGGCAGGCGGGTCCGCCGGACCCTGGCCCTGCTGTTCGTCGCCTTCGCGGCGTTCGTGACGCTTCCGCTGGTCTTCCCGGCGGACACGGCGAGCGCCGTCGGGCCCTGCGACCTGTCGCCGGCCCTCGCCCCGGAGATCGTGGGCGGCGGCGTCGACGGGCTGGTCCAGCCGCCGGCCGGGGACGTGAGCGCGGCCGACGGCCAGAACACCGCACAGACGCCAAAGGAACCGGCGACCAACTACGAGCGGTACGGCATGGCCGGCCAGTTCTGGCACACCTACGACCTGGGGTGTTCCGACGTCACGGCCGTGCTCGGCAACGCCTGGGCCAACACGGTCTTCTCCTGGGCCAAGGCCGTCGACCGGCTGACGATCAGCACCTACCAGGCGGCGGCCACCGAGGGCCCGCTGCAGCCCATCAAGGAAGTCGCCGACGAGATCGTCACCAACCTCGCCAACGCGATGTACTGGCCGTACCTGCGGCCGATCGTCATCCTCGGCGCGATCTGGCTGGCGTGGTACGGCCTGATCCGCAAGCGCGCGACGACCACCACCGAGGGCGTCATCTGGATGGTCCTCGCCGTCACGGTCGCGATCTGGTTCTTCAGCCGCCCGGGTGACTTCACCAGCCTCGGCAAGACCGTGACCGACAAGACCGGCGAGATCGTCAACTCCGCGTTCTCGGGGCTGCCCGGGGCGGGTGGCGCGTCCTGTCTGCCGATGAAGGAGACCGCGCCCGGCGAGGTGCCGAGCGAGCCCACCGCGGGTGGCTACGGCCGCCAGGGCACGCCCGGCGTGGCGCAGAACGCCGACGCGCTGTGGTCGGTCCTGGTCTGCAAGCCGTGGCTGATGGGCGAGTTCGGCACGGCCGATCCCGACGCCGGTCTCGTCAAGGGCCTCGGCGCGAAGCTGCTCGGAATTCAGGCGATCGACGCGGCGGAACAGGCGGACAGGCAGACGCCGGCCTCCGACTCCCACCAGAAGCGGTTCGAGGAGGAGGTCGCCAAGCCGCTGGAGAGCACCCCGGCGTACTTCCTCTTCCAGGGCAAGGACTGGACCAGCCGCCTGGGCATCGCGATCGGCGCGTTCATCGCGGCGATGGTCGCCGGTCTGCTCATCTTCCTCGTCGCGGTGTCGCTGCTCGTCCTGAAGGTCGGCTTCCTCCTGCTGCTGATGCTCGGGCCGATCTTCCTGTTGATCGGCGTGCATCCGGGCTCGGGCCGCATCATCGCCATGCGCTGGGTGGAGATGCTGGTCGGCACCCTGCTGCGCCAGGCCGTGCTGGCTCTGGTGCTCGGGATCCTCGTGTACGGCTACGCGCTGATCATCTCGACCAACCTGCCCTGGGGCATGCAGATCCTGTTCATGGCGCTGATGACGATCGCGGTCTTCTTCTACAGACGGCCGTTCCAGCATCTGTTCGCCTCGATGGACGGGCACACGATCACCACCCGGATGCTCGGCGAGGCCACCGCCGCGCCGACGCTGTCGCGGGCGGCCAACGCGCTGCCGCCGGTGGCGGCGGTCCGGGCGGGCCGGTGGGGCCTGCGCAAGGCCGAGCCGGTCATCGGCGCGGCCGCGATGGCCACCGGCGCGGGCACGGCGGCCGCCGCCGCGGCGGGCGTGGCACAGGGACGCGTGCGCGGCGAGGAGGGCGCGGGCAACGTCGCCGCCCAGGTCGGAGCACGTGCGGGGGCGCAACCCGCGCCGCTCGACGCCGACGCGCAGGGGGCCGGTCGCCGCAAGGCCGGAGTCGCCGCCTCCCGTCCGGGAACGGCCCCGCCGCTCAACCTGTCGGGCGTTCGGCCCGCCTCCCCGGCCCGGTCCGCCCCACAGTCGGGGTCGTCGGCGGCGCCGTCGGCGGGGAGCCCGGCCGCCCCGCCGCAGCGGGTCACCGGCGTCTCAGCCGCGTCCGCCGCGCCGTCCCGTGGCGGTTCGAGCGGTGGTTCGGGTGGCGGCTGGTTCAGCGGCAGGTCGGGCGGCTGGGCCTCCCGGCCGTCGTCCCCGCGGCCGTCCGGCGGCGGCTCGGGCGGGTTCTTCGGCGGCTCGCGCGGCTCGTCCGGCGGCTCGAGCAGGTCCGCTGGGTCGAGCAGGTCGGGTGGCTCGGGTGGCTCGGGTGGCCTGTTCGGCGGTTCGTCCCGGCGGAGTGACGGCGGCCGTTCCCGCCCCGCCCCGCCACGCGACTCCGGCTCGTCCTCCAGCCGTTCCCGTTCGGCCGAGCCGCCCCCGCTCTGGCTGCCGAGCAGGGGAGCGGGCACACGCCGCGACAGCGACGCGCCGACCCCGTTCTGGGCCAAGCCCGCCGACCGCGACTCCGGCGACTGATGAGAAGCCGGAACAGCGATCGAGGCAAGGGCCTGGCCTTCGCGGCGGCCGTCGTGGTGCTCGCCGCCGTCGGCGTCTATCTCACGATGGCCCCGCCGTCCGAGGGCGACGAGCAGCCGCGGGAGCAGTCCGTCGTGGCCACCGCTCCGGCGACGAGGGCGGTCCGGGAGCCCAGCCCGGTGGCCACGACCCCCGGCGCCTTCGACGTCTACGCGTACCTGCCGCTGTCGAGGGAGGAGATCGGCGCGGCGGCCGACCTGGCGCGCCGTTTCACCGAGGCGTACGGCACCTTCTCGGCCGGTGAGGAGCCGGCGGCCCGCGCCGACCGGCTGAAGCGGTTCGCGACCGACGAGTTCGCCGGGCAGCTCACCAGGACCGTCACCGACCCCGCGGTGGTGGACCAGAACGAGGCCGACCAGGTGACCTCGAAGGGGTCGGCGAAGGTGGCGACGATCCGCGACATGACGGCCAACCAGGTGGCGTTCGTCGTCGACTCGGTCCGCCACGTGACGGACAAGAACGGTCAGAAGGACGTGCCGGAGCGGTTCGCCGTGACCGTGGTCAAGGCGGGGACCGACTGGCGGGTGTACGACCTGCAACTGGCCGACGCCGGTCAGGACGGGGACACCTCGCCGTGACCGCCTCGACGCGCGTCGTGCGCAGGCTCGCGTCGGCGGGGCGGGACTGGCGGACGATCGCCGTGGCCCTGGTCGTGATCGTCCCGGTCACGCTGTTCGGCTCGATCATCCTGATGACCCCCAGCCCGTCGATCCTCCTCGGCGGCGGCGCGGCCGAGAACTGTGCCGAGGCGGCCACAGGAGACACGGCGGACGTCTCCCAGACGGCCCAGGGCGACATCCCGACGGACTACCTGGAGCTCTACAAGAAGTTCGGCAAGCAGATCGGCGTGCAGTGGAACGTCCTGGCGGCCATCGGCAAGCGGGAGACGAATCACGGGCGCTCGACGTTGCCGGGCGTGAGCAGCGGCACCAACTACGCGGGGGCCGCCGGGCCGATGCAGTTCCTCATCAGCACCTGGGGCGGCCAGGCCAAGATGAAGATCGAGCCGGGCATCAACGGCTACGCCTCCGACGGCGACGGGGACGGCTACGGCGACGTCTACAACCCGGCGGACGCCATTCTCGGCGCCGCCAAGATGCTCAAGCGCAACGGCGCGCCCGACGACCTCAGAAAGGCGATCTTCGTCTACAACCGGGCCACCTGGTACGTGGACCAGGTGCTGGAGATCGCCAAACGCTACGCGGCGACCGGGGACATCGGCGTGCCGCCCGAGGCCGACCCGGCCTGCGACTCCGGCTACGTCGACAGCGCCACCGACGACGTCGTGCGCGACATCCTCGAGTACGCCCTGGCGCAGCGGGGCAAGCCGTACCGGTGGGGCGGTACCGGCCCGGACGCCTTCGACTGCTCGGGGATCATCTACATGGCCTACCGGAACGCGGGTCTGACCATTCCCCGGACGACCTTCGGCCAGTGGCCCTTCGGCATGAAGATCGAGGAAGGCGAGGAGCGGCCCGGAGACCTCGTCTTCTTCAACGCCGGTCCGGGCACGTCCGCGGACAATCCCGGGCATGTCGGCATGGTCGTGTCGCCCGGGAAGATGATCGAGGCACGGTGCACGCTGTGCGGGCCGATCAAGGTCACGACCTACCGCGACCGGCCGAACATCGTCGGCTTCACCCGCCCGCTGGAGAACGAGACCGTCGTCGCGCAGCTGAAGCGGGCCGTGACATGACGCGCCTCGTCGTCGGCGCCGCGATCGTCCGGGACGGCCGCCTCCTGGCCGCCCAGCGCGCCGCGCCCCCCGAGCTGCGAGGCGGCTGGGAGTTCCCCGGCGGGAAGGTCGACCCGGGGGAGGACGAGCACGCCGCGCTGGTGCGCGAATGCGCGGAGGAGCTCGGCGTCCAGGTCGTCCTCGGACGCCGCGTCGGCGGGGATTGGCCACTGCCCGGCGGCCACCTGATGCACGTGTGGCTCGCCACCGTCGTCACGGGCGTGCCCCGCCCGCTGGAGCACCTCGAGCTGCGGTGGCTGGAGCCGCACGAGTTGTACGACGTCGCCTGGCTTCCGGCGGACCTGCCGGTCGTCGCCGCGATCGAGAAGCTGCTGCCCGGTTCCGCGACCACATAGTCGCCGAATCGTTCGCAAGATCCGGCTTGGCTCCTCCTTTTACCGAACTACAATCGGTCTTGACTTGGGAGCCGGGCCGACGGGAGGCGAGCGGTGATCGGACGCGCGTACATGAGAGCCGCGTCCTCGGCGGTCGCGTCCGTGGCCATCGCCACGGTGGCGATCCTGGCCATGGGCCCGGTGATCGGCGCCAACGCCGACCCCGTGGAGCCGTGCGACCCCGTCCAGGACCCCCAGTGCGCCGTCGTCACGGTCACTGTCACCCAGACGCCGCCGGTCACCCCCTCGGGGGCGGCGAGCCCCACCGCGGAGCCCGTGGTGACCAAGACCGTCACCATCACGCCGACGCCGAAGCCGACCAAGACGAAGACGCCCAAGCCGGCCGCGACGACCACCGCTCCCCCCGCGTCCACCACGGAGCAGGACCTCCCGCCGCAGAACACGCAGACGCTCCCCTCGCTGAACGAGGTCTCCACCCCGAGTCCCACCCCGTCCCCGGAGGACGTCGGACAGGTGCAGCTGCCCCAGGCGTCCGCGTCACCGGACGTGGCGCAGCAGACCCCCACCGCGGGCGCGTCGTTCGAGCAGCCCGATCCCGAGACGGTGCCGATCGAGATCCGCAACGCGTCTCCGGAGTACGACAAGCCGACGCTGGCCCACCGGCTCGCCATCCCCGCCGGGGTGCTCGTGGGCATCGCGCTGATCGCCTGGCTGATCTTCGAGGGCCGGCTGCGCAGGATGGCGCATGCCGCCGCCGTACGGCGAGGAGGCCCGGCCGCGGCGCGGACGGCGGCTCCCGAGCCGGCGGCGTACCCGGCGGCCACGCCCGGCTACGCCCCGATGGTCGGCTTCGTGCCCGTCCAGCACTACACGATGGGGTATCCGCAGCAGCCCTACGGCTACCCGGTGCCGTACGGCTACGCCCAGCCGTACGGCTATCCGCCGGCGGACCCCGCCCAGATGCAGGCCCAGCAGCAGGCACAGGGCCAGCAGCAGTATCCGGCCCCGGCCGACCCCTGGGCCGAGGCCACCGGCGCCGGCGAGGACCCGGGCAGCCGCCGCTGAAAACGAGAAGCGCCGATCGGACCGGCCGATCGGCGCTTCCTCCCCGGGCTCAGCGCTGACGCTTGAAGATCTTCGAGCCCAGCCAGACCAGCGGGTCGTACTTCCGGTCGACCACGCGCTCCTTCATCGGAATGATCGCGTTGTCGGTGATCTTGATGTGCTCCGGGCAGACCTCGGTGCAGCACTTGGTGATGTTGCAGTAGCCGAGGCCGTGCTCGTCCTGCGCCGACTCCTTGCGCTCCGCCACGTCGTACGGGTGCATGTCGAGCTCGGCGATCCGGATGAAGTAGCGCGGGCCGGAGAAGGCCGGCTTGTTCTCCTCATGGTCGCGGATCACGTGGCAGACGTTCTGGCACATGAAGCACTCGATGCACTTGCGGAACTCCTGAGACCGCTCGACGTCGACCTGCTGCATGCGGTACTCGCCCGGCTTCACGTCGGCCGGCGGCGTGAACGACGGGACCTCGCGGGCCTTCTGGTAGTTGAACGACACGTCCGTCACCAGGTCCTTGATGACCGGGAACGTCCGCAGCGGCGTGACCGTGATGGTCTCGCTCTCCTCGAAGGTGGACATCCGGGTCATGCAGCCCAGCCGGGGCTTGCCGTTGATCTCCATCGAGCACGACCCGCACTTGCCGGCCTTGCAGTTCCAGCGGACCGCGAGGTCGGGCGCCTGTGTGGCCTGGAGCCGGTGGATGACGTCGAGGACGACCTCGCCCTCGTTCACCTCGACGGTGAAGTCCTCCAGGCGGCCCTCGCCGCCCTCACCGCGCCAGACGCGGAACTTCGCCTTGTATCCCATCACGACTCCTTGACCGCGGCGTCGTATTCCGCCAGCTCTTCCTCGGTGAGGTACTTCTCCAGCTCGGAGCGCTCGAACAGACCGATGAGGTCGCCCCGCATGGACGGCTGGACCTGCTCCTCGACCGTGATGGACGTGCCGTCCTGGGAGGCGGAGCAGACCAGCAGCCTGCGCCGCCACTCGGCCGACATGCCCGGGTAGTCGTCGCGGGTGTGACCGCCGCGGCTCTCCTCCCGCAGCAGCGCGGCCTTCGCCACACACTCGCTCACCAGCAGCATGTTCCGCAGGTCGAGCGCCAGGTGCCAGCCGGGGTTGTAGATCCGGCTGCCCGAGGAGGCGCAGTTCTTGGCTCGCTCCTTGAGCTTCTCGATGACCTGGAGGGCCTCGCTGATCTCCTCGGACTTGCGGATGATGCCGACCAGGTCGTTCATCGTGCGCTGCAGCTCGTGGTGGACCTCGTACGGGTTCTCCCCGCCGCTGCGCTCCAGCGGGGCCAGCGCCTCGGCCCTGACCTCGTCGAGGCCGGTCACCGCCGGCCGCCTGGCCAGCCCGTCCACGTACGCGGCGGCTCCCGCGCCGGCCCGGCGGCCGAACACCAGCAGGTCTGACAGCGAGTTGCCGCCGAGGCGGTTCGAGCCGTGCATGCCGCCGGAGACCTCGCCGGCCGCGAACAGCCCGGGGACCGACGCCGCGCCGGTGTCGGCGTCCACCTCGACGCCGCCCATGACGTAGTGGCAGGTCGGGCCGACCTGCATGGGCTCCTTGGTGATGTCGACGTCCGCCAGCTCCTTGAACTGGTGGTGCATCGACGGCAGCCGCCTGGTGATCTCGGCCGCCGGGAGCCGGGTGGACACGTCGAGGAACACGCCGCCCTGCGGTGACCCGCGCCCGGCCTTCACCTCGGCGTTGATCGCCCTGGCCACCTCGTCACGGGGCAGCAGCTCCGGCGGACGCCGGTTGTTGGCCTGGTCGTCGTACCAGCGGTCCGCCTCCTCCTCGGTCGTGGCGTACTTGTCCTTGAACACGTCCGGGACGTAGTCGAACATGAAGCGGCGGCCCTCGGAGTTGCGCAGGACGCCGCCGTCGCCGCGCACCGACTCCGTCACCAGGATGCCGCGCACCGACGGGGGCCAGACCATGCCCGTCGGGTGGAACTGGATGAACTCCATGTTGATGAGCTTCGCGCCGGCGAGCAGGGCCAGCGCGTGACCGTCACCGGTGTACTCCCAGGAGTTCGACGTGACGACGTACGACTTGCCGATGCCGCCGGTGGCCAGCACCACGGCGGGGGCGTCGAAGACGATGAAGTCGCCCGTCTCGCGCCAGTAGCCGAAGGCCCCGGAAATCGCGTCCCCGTCCTTCATCAGGCGGGTGATCGTGCACTCGGCGAAGACCTTGATGTACGCCTCGGGGTCGCCGTGCAGCTTCTCGTCCTCCTGCTGGAGGGCGACGACCCGCTGCTGGAGGGTGCGGATCAGCTCCAGGCCGGTACGGTCGCCGACGTGGGCGAGGCGAGGGTACTCGTGGCCGCCGAAGTTGCGCTGGCTGATCTTGCCGTCCTTGGTGCGGTCGAACAGCGCGCCCCAGGCCTCCAGCTCCCAGACGCGGTCCGGGGCCTCCTTGGCGTGCAGCTCCGCCATGCGCCAGTTGTTGAGGAACTTGCCTCCGCGCATGGTGTCGCGGAAGTGCACCATCCAGTTGTCGCTGCTGTTGACGTTGCCCATCGCGGCGGCGGCGCCGCCTTCGGCCATGACCGTGTGGGCCTTGCCGAACAGCGACTTGCAGACGATGGCCGTCCGCTTGCCCTGCTGCCGCGCCTCGATCGCCGCGCGGAGTCCCGCTCCACCGGCTCCGATGACGACGACGTCGTATTCGTGACGCTCCACGTGAAATCCTTATGCGAACGGGAAGTTGATGACGCCCTTGGCGACGAGCCGCACGTACAGGTCGGCGATCATGACGGAGAACAACGAGGCCCAGGCGAACTGCTGGTGCCTGGCGTTGAGCTTCGAGACCAGGGTCCACGCCTTGTAGCGCAGCGGGTGCTTGGAGAAGTGGTTCAGGCGCCCGGCGGTGATGTGACGGCACGAGTGGCAGCCGAACGTGTAGCCGAGGATCAGCGCCGCGTTCACGAGCAGAATCCAGCTGCCCAGCCCGGCGGGCCTGTGCACCAGCGCGAGCACCGCGTCGTACGTCAGGATCAGGCCGATGACGATGGCGAAGTAGAAGAAGTAGCGGTGGATGTTCTGCAGGATCAGCGGCAGACGCGTCTCGCCGGTGTACTTCCCGTGCGGCTCGGCCACGGCGCACGCCGGCGGCGACAGCCAGAACGACCGGTAGTAGGCCTTGCGGTAGTAGTAGCAGGTGAGCCGGAACCCACCGGGCAGTCCGAGGATCAGTATCCCGGGCGGCAGCGCATACCAGTCGCCGAAGGGGGCGAACCCGAACAACCGGGCCCCTTCGGGACACGACGTCGCCAGACACGGCGACGAGAAGGGCGCAATGTACGGGTCGGTGAAGTAGCTCCCGTCAAAGGTCGCCCACACACCGTAAATCAAGAACAACAGGAGCCCGGCGAACGTGAGCGCCGGGGCCAGCCACCATCGGTCGGTGCGAAGAGTGCGCACCCTGATCTGCGCGCGCTGTTTCCTTGCCGCGCTCTCGGCCGTTGTCTGGGTCATCGGAGACCTTCCACCCTCACTGACTCCGCGCACGCCGGAGCGACCGCGCCGTACTGCTCAGGCCGTGCGCGTTATTGGTGGGGCACACATTACGACGAGCACATCACGAACTGTGAGGAGGGTCACTCCTCCCCCATGTGATCTCGGTCACTTCCCCGGCAGCTTGACCACGGTCACGAAGAATTCGTCGACCTGCCGTACTACCCGCGTGAACTGGTCGAAATCCACGGGTTTGGTGATGTACGCGTTGGCGTGCAGGTTATATCCATGCAGAATATCCTGCTCGGCCTCCGAAGTGGTGAGGATCACAACGGGGATGCTCCGGAGGGAGGGGTCCTTCTTGACCTCCTCCAGCACCTCGAAGCCGTTCACGCGGGGCAGGTTCAGGTCGAGCAGGACCAGGTCGGGCCGGGGCGCCGACGCGTACGGCCCCTCGCCGCGCAGGAAGGCCAGCGCCTGCTCGCCGTCGTTGACCACATGGAGGTTGTTGCCGACCTTGTTGTAGGAGAACGCCTCCTGGCAGAGCAGGACGTCGCCCGGGTCGTCCTCGACCAGGAGGACCTCGATCGGGCGGAGTTCAGTCATCGGGATCTCCCAGGGCCGGCAGCGTCCAGCGGAACGTGGCTCCGGCGCTCTCGTTCGTGTCGAGCCAGATCCGGCCGCCATGATATTCGACGATTTTGCGGCACAGGGCCAGTCCGATGCCCGTCCCCGGATAGACGTCCCTCGGGTGCAGGCGCTGGAAGATCAGGAAGATCCGGTCGGCGTACTTCGGCTCGACGCCGATGCCGTTGTCCGCGCAGCTGAACTCCCACATGTCGCCGTCCCGCCGTACGCCGACGTGGACGCGGGGAGGCTCCTCGGAACGGAACTTGAGCGCGTTGCTGACCAGGTTCTGGAAGAGCTGGGTCAGCAGCGTGCGGTTGCCGAGGATCTTGGGCAGGTCGTCGTTCGTGACCGTGGCGCCGGTCTCCGACAGCCGGGAGTCGAGGTTGCGCAGGGCGGCGGCCAGCGCGTCGCCCGTGTCCATCTCCTCCCGTTCGCCGCCGACCCGGCCCACCCGGGAGAAGTCGAGCAGGTCGTTGATGAGCAGCTGCATGCGGCGGGCGCCGTCGACCGCGAAGCCGATGTACTGCCGCGCGCGGTCGTCGAGGCGGTCGGCGTAGCGCTGCTCCAGCATCTGGGTGAAGCTCGCCACCTTGCGCAGCGGCTCCTGCAGGTCGTGGCTGGCCACGTAGGCGAACTGCTCCAGCTCCCGGTTGGAGCGCTTGAGCTCCTCGGCCTGCTCGGCGAGCTGCTGGCGGGCCTCGACGGACGACTGCCACTCGGTCATGATGCGGCGGCGCATCCCGTCGATGTGGCCGGACAGCTCCCACAGCTCGGCCGGCCGCTCGACCCCGAGCTCGTGGTCGAAGTCGCCCGCCGCGACCGCCCGGACCTGCCGGGTGAGCCGCGCGATCGGGCCGGCGACGGCGCGGCGCACGATCATCGCACAGAACACGATCGCCAGTACCATCGCGCCGGCCAGCGCCGCGACCGCCCAGTAGATGGTGTTCCAACCGGAGTAGAGCCGGTCCCTGGCGACGTCGTGCAGCCGTCCCAGCAGGGCCTGCTGCTCGTCGAGGGCGGCCCTGACCGCCGAGAAGTGCTGCAGGTTGTGCCTGGCCAGGTCGGTGAGCGGGCCCGGGCCGCTCTTGAGCGTCCGCTCGACCACGGGCTCGGCGTAGTCGCGCCGCCACGCGCCCGTGGCGTCGGTGAGCTCGCGGATCTGGTGGCGCACGCCGTATCCCTGGGGCAGCTCGGGGACGAGCTTGGCGATGGCGTCCTTGGCCGACTCCTCCTCCGCGACGCCCTGGCGATAGCTGTCGAGGTACTGCTGCTCGCCGGTCAGCCCGTAGCCGCGGATCGCGCCCTCCTGGGTCTGCACCGCCCGGGCGACCCGCAGCGTCTGCAGGGCGGCGGGGTCGACCGCGTCGACGAGGGTCCGCCGGGCCTCGTACGTCGTGGAGAGCGCGAGCAGGATCGCGCTGAGCGCGATCACGAAGATGACCAGGACGCCCGCACCGGCGAGCAGGAACCATCGGCCGACCGGCAGGCGGGCGCCCCGCCCGGACGGGGCGAGCGGGGGCAGCGGGGGCGGGGTCGTGACGTCGGGCACGGTCATGCTCCGGCCTCCCGGACACGCTGCTCGGGGTGGCCGCGGGCCACGAGCACGGCGGCGACGTCGTCGTGCATCGCGCCGTCGAGGCTGGCGATGATGCGGTCGAGGTCGATGCCCTCCTGGGCGCGGATCAGGTTCGCGAGCCCCTCGGTGCCGAGCAGGTCGCGGTTCTCGCCGACCGTGGCCTCGATCAGGCCGTCGGTGTAGAGCAGCAGCGACCACCTGTCGCCCAGTGTGACGTCGATGGGCGACCACTCGATGTCCGGGAAGATGCCCAGCGGCGGGCCCGACGGCGTCTCGGTGACCACGCCGAGCCGGCCGTCGCGCAGGAGCAGCGGCGGCGGGTGGCCGATCACGTGCAGGCGGGCGCTGGTGAGGTCGGGGGAGATGGCCGCGGTGCACAACGTCGTGAAGATCTCCGGCGACTTGCGCTCGTGCCGCAGCAGCGTGTCCATCGTGCGCAGCACGTCGTTGCCGGTCTGCCCGGCCAGCACCAGCGTGCGCCAGGCGATGCGCAGCGCCGTGCCGAGCGCGGCCTCGTCGGGCCCGTGCCCGCACACGTCGCCGATCAGCACGTGGACCGCCCCGTCGGGCGTCTGCACCGTGTCCCAGAAGTCGCCCGCGAGCAGCCCGCCCGTACGTCCGGGAAGGTAGCGGGCCTGGTGGTGCAGGAGCATGGGGTCGAGCAGGGGGACGGGCAGCAGGCCGCGTTCGAGCCGGGAGTTCTCCTTGCTGACGATGCGCTCCTGCAGGAGCTCGCGCATGGCGAGGTCGGCGCGCTTGCGCTCGATGGCGTACCGGATGGCGCGGATCAGCAGCCGGGCGTCGACGTCCTGCTTGACCAGGAAGTCCTGCGCCCCGGCGGCGACCGCCTCGATGCCGACGTGCGCGTCCCCGAGTCCGGTGAGGACGAGCACCGCCGTGTCCGTGGCCATGGCGAGGATCTGCTGGAGCGCCTCCAGTCCCGAGGCGTCGGGAAGAGAGAGGTCGACGAGCACGCACTGCACGTCGTCGGTGAGCCGCGCCCGTCCCTCGGCGAGCGTCCGCGCCCAGGTGATCTTCGGCGGCCTCTCGGCGCCCGCCAGCAACTCCTCGACGAGAAACGCGTCGCCGGCGTCGTCCTCGATCAGCAGGAGGGTGAGCGGATCGGGCAGATCAGGTGAGACGGGGGTCACGAACGCCTCTCGTCAGCGTCGGCATCATCGTGGGCACAAACCTATCGTCTGGGGGTCGGGCGCTAGGGGTCACACATCAACGAGCGCCTCTATTCCCTGGGGAAGCGTGCCGTCACGTGCCGCCTCGCCGAGGAACGACAGCAGCGTCCCGCGGAAGGCCTGCGCCGCCCGGGTCGGCTCGACGTCCTTGCGGTGGGCGAGGGCGACCGTACGGCGCAGCCCGGGCAGCAGCGGCGTGCCCGTCAGCCTCGGCCGGTTCTCCAGCACCATCGAGGGCACGACCGCGATTCCCAGCCCGGCCTCGACGAACCGCAGCACCGCGTCCATCTCCCCGCCCTCCACCGCGAAGCGCGGCTCGAAGCCCGCCTGCCGGCAGGCCGCCAGCGTCGCCTCCCGCACGTCGTAGCCCCGGCGGAACATGACCATGGGCCGTCCGCGCAGGTCCTCGATCCGCATGTACGACCTGCGCCCCCGGGCCGACATGGAGGCCACGACGAGGTTCTCGCTCAGGATCTCCTGGGTCACCAGGGACGGGTCGCTGCTCTGCAGCGGGAGGATGATCAGCGCCAGGTCGAGCTGGCCCCGGGCGAGATCGCGGACGAGGTCGCGGGATCCGCCCTCCTCCACCTGCAGCTCCACCCCCGGGTAGTCGTGGTGGAAGCGCGCCAGCGCGTCGGCCAGCAGCCCGGCGCACAGCGACGGGGTCGCGCCGAGGCGCACCCGCCCCCGCCGTAGCCCCGCCAGTTCGGCGACCTCGCGCCGGGCGGTCTCGGCGTCGGCGAGCATGCGACGGGCGAGCGGGAGCAGCGCCTCACCCGCGGGGGTGAGCGTGACGTTGCCCCGCGCCCGGCTGAACAGGGGCGCTCCCAGCTCGGTCTCCAGGCTCTTGATCTGCTTGCTCAGCGACGGCTGCGCGACCCGCATCCGCTCGGCGGCCTGGGTGAAGTGCCGCGTCTCGGCCACGGCCATGAAGTAGGCCAGTTGCTGGAGCTGCACGACTCAATAGCCTAGGGCTATCGCCGGAACCGGCTCGATGCGGGTCCCGCACGGGGAACAGGTGTGAATTTCGTCGCACACCTTGTGACTTTCGACTCTTGGAAACCGGAGGGGACAGAGCGCATAGCCAGCGGCTATCGAGACCAGACCTGTCATGACTTGGACGCCTGAAAAGCGCGAACCTAGCGTTTATTCACGTGACTGCCACTGTTGACCACTCCGTGGACCATGCTTCTGTGGACAGGGGCTCGGCGACCGCGCCGGTTCCCGCGCACGAGGCACCTCGCAAGCCCGCCGGGGCCGCGCCGCGTACGCCTGCCCGTCGCGGCCTGCTCGGCACCTCGGCCGGCAGGAAGGCCGTCATGGCCGTCACCGGCGCCGTTCTCGTGCTCTTCCTGATCACCCACATGCTGGGCAATCTCAAGATTTTCCTGGGCGCCGACTCCTTCAACCACTATGCCGAATGGTTGCGGACCGTGGGCTCGCCCGCGTTGCCGAACCGGACGATTTTGACGATCACCGAGATCGTGCTCGCGCTCTGCGTCGTGCTGCACATGTGGGCGGCCGTGTCGCTCGCCCGCCGGGCGGCCAAGGCGCGGCCCGTGAAGTACGCGGCCAAGCGGAAGTCGCAGGCCAAGGGGTACGCCACCCACACCATGCGGTACGGCGGCGTGATCATCCTGCTGTTCGTGATCTGGCACCTGCTCGACATGACCTTCGGCACGGTCAACCCCAAGGGCGGCGACGCCACGCCGTTCGACCGGATGATCGCCGGCTTCCAGCCCGAGCGCTGGTGGGTGACGGTGTTCTACCTGGTCGCCATGGTGATGATCGGCCTCCACCTGCGCCACGGCCTGTGGAGCGCGTTCCAGTCGCTCGGCCTGACCCGCCGTCCCCGCTCTCGCGGCGCGCTGCAGACGGGCGCCGCCGCGGTCTCCGCGGTGCTGGTGCTCGGATTCGTCGCCGCGCCCATCTGCATCATGATCGGAGTGGTCAAGTGAAGTTCCGCCGCCGCGCCCAGCAGCAGGAGGAGCGCGTGAGCCTTCCCGGGATGTACCGGGTGGGCGAGCCCATCCGGGACACCAAGGCGCCGGAGGGTCCCATCGAGGACCGCTGGGACACGCGTCGTTTCCAGGCCAAGCTGGTCAACCCGGTCAACAAGCGCAAGCTGACCGTCATCGTCGTCGGCACCGGCCTGGCCGGCGGCTCCGCCGCGGCCACGCTCGGCGAGCTGGGCTACAAGGTCAAGTCTTTCTGCTACCAGGACTCGCCCCGCCGGGCCCACTCGATCGCCGCGCAGGGCGGCATCAACGCGGCCAAGAACTACCGCGGTGACGGCGACAGCATCTACCGGCTGTTCTACGACACCGTGAAGGGCGGCGACTACCGCGCCCGCGAGTCGAACGTGTACCGCCTCGCCCAGGTCAGCGTGAACATCATCGACCAGGCGGTGGCGCAGGGCGTGCCGTTCGCCCGCGAGTACGGCGGCCTGCTCGACACCCGCTCCTTCGGCGGCACCCAGGTGTCGCGGACCTTCTACGCCCGCGGCCAGACGGGCCAGCAGCTCCTGCTGGGCGCGTACCAGGCCCTGGAGCGGCAGGTCGCGGCGGGGAACGTGGAGGTCCACACCCGCCACGAGATGCTCGAACTCATCGTCAGCGGCGGCCGGGCCCGGGGCATCGTGGTCCGCGACATGGTCACCGGGGAGATCGAGACCCACCTCGCCGACGCCGTCGTGCTCGCCAGCGGCGGCTACGGCAACGTGTTCTTCCTGTCGACGAACGCCAAGGGCTGCAACACCACGGCCATCTGGCGGGCGCACAAGAAGGGCGCCTACTTCGGCAACCCCTGCTACACGCAGATCCACCCGACCTGCATCCCGCAGAGCGGCGACCACCAGTCGAAGCTGACGCTGATGTCGGAGTCGCTGCGCAACGACGGCCGCGTGTGGGTGCCGAAGCGCAAGGGCGACAACCGGGCCCCCGGCGCCATTCCCGAGGACGAGCGCGACTACTACCTGGAGCGCATCTACCCGGCGTTCGGCAACCTCGTCCCGCGTGACATCGCCAGCCGCGCCGCCAAGAACGTCTGCGACGAGGGCCGCGGCGTCGGTCCCGGCGGCCTCGGCGTCTACCTCGACTTCGCCGACGCCATCTCCCGGATGGGCCGCGACGCGGTCGAGAAGAAGTACGGCAACCTCTTCGAGATGTACGAGCGCATCACCGGCGAGAACCCGTACGAGGTGCCGATGCGCATCTACCCGGCCGTCCACTACACGATGGGCGGACTGTGGGTGGACTACGACCTGCAGTCGACGATCCCCGGGCTGTTCGTCGTCGGTGAGGCCAACTTCTCCGACCACGGCGCCAACCGACTGGGCGCCTCGGCGCTCATGCAGGGCCTGGCGGACGGCTACTTCGTGCTGCCGACGACGATCGGGGACTACCTCGCCGGAGCCGGCTCGTTCGGCCCGGTCGAGGAGGGCGACGTCGCGGAGGCCAGGAAGGCGGTCCAGGACAAGATCGACAAGCTCCTGTCCGTGAACGGCGACCGCACCGCCGACTCCTACCACCGTGAGCTCGGCCGGATCATGTGGGACTACTGCGGCATGGAGCGCACCGAGGAGTCGCTGCGCAAGGCGCTGGAGCGCATCCCCGAGCTGCGCGAGGAGTTCTGGAACAACGTCAAGGTGCCGGGCGACGCCGAGGGACTCAACCAGGCGCTCGAACGCGCCGGCCGGGTGGCCGACTTCTTCGAGCTCGCCGAGCTGATGTGCATCGACGCGCTGCACCGTACGGAGTCGTGCGGCGGTCACTTCAGGGCCGAGTCGCAGGACGCGGACGGCGAGGCGCTGCGCGACGACGAGAACTTCGCCTACGTCGCCGCGTGGGAGTGGACCCCGGACGGCCCGGTCCTGCACAAGGAAGAGCTCGACTACGAGTACGTCAAGATGACCCAGCGGAGCTACAAGTGAACCTGACCCTCAAGATCTGGCGGCAGAACGGCTCGTCGGACAAGGGACGGATGGTGACCTACCGGGTCGAAGACGTCTCGCCGGACATGTCGTTCCTGGAAATGCTCGACGTGCTGAACGAGCGGCTGATCCTGGAGGGCGACGACCCGGTCGCCTTCGACCACGACTGCCGTGAGGGCATCTGCGGCATGTGCGGCATGGTCATCAACGGCGTCGCGCACGGCGAGCAGAAGCTCACCACGACCTGTCAGCTGCACATGCGGCACTTCAAGGACGGCGACGTCGTCACCATCGAGCCGTGGCGGTCCGCGGCGTTCCCGGTGATCAAGGACCTCGTGGTGAACAGGTCGGCGTTCGACCGGATCATCCAGGCGGGCGGCTTCATCTCCGTCCCCGCCGGGTCCGCCCCCGAAGCGCACTCCGTCCCGGTGCCGAAGGCCGACGCCGACGCCGCCTTCGACGCCGCGACCTGCATCGGCTGCGGCGCGTGCGTCGCGGCCTGCCCCAACGGCTCGGCCTCGCTGTTCACCGCGGCGAAGATCACCCACCTGGGCCTGCTGCCGCAGGGCCAGCCGGAGCGCGAGTCCCGCGCTCGGGCGATGGTCGAGCAGATGGACGCCGAGGGCTTCGGCGGCTGCACCAACACCGGTGAGTGCACCGCGGTGTGCCCCAAGGGCATCCCGTTCGACACCATCGCCCAGATGAACGCCGACTACATCAAGGCCGCCTCCAAGTAGCGTGACCACATCCGGAGAAGGCGTGAGCCGCACGGCTCACGCCTTCACTGCGACTAATCCCCCCTCCTCCCGGGTAACGTGTCCTTTGTGTTGGCGTAACACGCCTGCCGTGATCCCGCAGGCGAGGGAGTGAGCATGCCCGTGTCCGGTCCACGTTCCACTTTGAAGGTCGCGTCCGCGGTCCACGGCGCGGCCGTCGTCGTGCGTGTGGAAGGGGACCTCGACGCCGGCACCGTCCACCTGCTCCACGACGAGTTGCACCGGGTCTGGGAGTCGCCCGAGACGTCCGTCCTCGTGATCGACGTCGCCGAGATCATGTTCTGCGACTCGCGTGGGCTGAGCGAGCTGATCTCCGCGTTGCAGCGCGGTCAGGCCCTGAACGTCCGGTTGATCCTGACCGGTGTGCAGGGCGTGCTGCGCCGGGTGCTGACGATCACCGGGCTGCGCAACGTGTTCGAGCAGCATGAGACGGTCGCGGAGGCGCTCAGCCAGGCCGCGGACGCCGGTCCGCGCCGCCCTCGAACGGACGGCGACTCGGGCGCCGGCTCGGGCGGACTGTACGAAACCGCCGGTGACCGCTGAGCCGGGCCGGACCGCACCATCTGTCCTCCACGAAGGTGAAGCCCGATTGCCTTGCCTCCCCCTGCCTGCCGGGGTAATTAGAGGTGTAACTTCTCTGTAGATCTTCCGGGTGAAGATCTTCGGACCGAGGACAGGGAATGACGACGAGACTTGGCGTCACGGTGAGCCATGAGGCGACGCACGCTCTCGTCACTCTGACCGGCGAACTGGACGTGATCTCCGGCGAGCGGCTGCGCACCGTGTTCGGCAAGTTGTCGGACGAGGGCAACACCCGGCTGGTCGTGGACGCGTCCGAGCTGACCTTCTGCGACTCCATGGGCCTGCGGCTGCTGCTGGAGGCGCACGATCGCGCGGTCGAGGCGGGCGGGTTCATGAAGCTCGCCGGCGTCCGGGGCGTCTTCCGCAGGATCCTCACGGTGACCGGGCTGCACGCGGCGTTCCCCATCTACGAGACCCCCGCGGACGCCCTGGCGGCGCTGGACGACTGACGCCGGCCCGTCAGAGGCTGCTCACGACCTCCACCCGGAGCGCGGGCAGGTCGACTCCGGCGTCGGCCAGGATGCGGGCGCCCATGCCCTCGCCCTCCCGGATGACGCCGAGGAGGATGTGCCCGTCCCGGATGCTCCGGCTCTTCATCGCGAGAGCCTCGCGTAGCGAGAGTTCGAGCACCTTCCTGGCCCGGGGCCCGAACGGAACGCGCCAGCCGCTGACGAGGACCCCTCGGCGGTCGCGCTGCGGGGCGCGGTCCAGGGCTCCGGGCCCGAAGACGCCCTCGACCTTCTCCCGCACGGCCGACAGGTCGATGCCGATCGACTCCAGGGCCTCGGCGTCGATGTCCCCGCCGGTCAGGTCGCCGTGTCTGCGGACGATCTCGGCGCGCACCCGCGCGTGGTCGATCCCGTGGGCCGCGAGGAGGCGCGCGGACGACGTCTGCGGGGTCAGCAGACCGAGCAGGACGTGCTCGGTGCCCGCCTGCCCGTGCCGGAGCTCGCGCGCCTGCTCCACCGCGTGCTTGACGACCTGCCGGGCGTCGTCGGTGAACCGTTCGAACATCTACTTCTCCCGTCTCAGCAGTCCTCGGCCGCCCGCGTACTTCTTGTGCACCGCCTGCCGGGACACCCCGAGCAGGAGCGCGATGTCCTGCCACGACCACCCCGCGGTGCGGGCGTTCTCCACCTGCAGCGCTTCGAGCCGTTCCACCAGGAGCCGCAGGGCCCGTACGGCCCGCAGACCGACGGCCGGATCGCGGCTGCCGGCGTCGCTCGCCAGCTGTGCCGTATCGCTCATGCCGTCAACATAGGTTGACAATCGGCCTACTGTCAACCTTGGTTGACGCATTCATCCTGCGGGAAAACGATTTGCCCGTCGACCTGCGTGTTTGCGAGCCTGGAACGACCATGCGCTCTCTTCCTGTGGCCGATCCCGGCACTCCCGACGCCCGCGGGCCGCTCCGCTACCTGTGGTGGGTGGCGCGCGCCCAGGCCGCTCCGCTGCTGGCCGGAGTCGGCCTTGCGGTGCTGTGGTGGCTGGGACAGGCGCTCGTGCCCGCGGCCCTGGGCAAGGCGATCGACGCGATGGCCCAGCGGGACGCGGGCACGCTGGTGAAGTGGTCGGCGGTGGTGCTCGGCCTCGGCGTGGTCCAGGCGGTCTCCGGCGTCCTGCGGCACCGTTTCGCCGTCTTCACCTGGCTGTCGGCGGCCTATCGCACGGTGCAGGTCACCGTACGGCAGGCGGCCAGGCTCGGGGCGACCCTGCCGAAGCGGCTGTCGACGGGTGAGGTCGTCAGCGTGGGCAACTCGGACATCGCGCACATCGGCAACGCGATGGACATCCTCCTGCGGGGCGCCGGCGCGGTCGTCGCGGTCGTTGCGGTGACCGTGATCCTCATCACCACCTCGGTTCCGCTCGGTCTTGTCGTGCTGGTCGGAGTGCCGCTGATGGCGGCCGCGGTGGGGCCCCTGCTCAAGCCGCTGCACCGGCGCCAGCACGCGCAACGCGACCTGCAGGGCGACCTGGCCACCCGGGCGGCCGACATCGTGGCCGGCCTGCGGGTGCTGCGGGGCGTCGGCGGCGAGCAGGTCTTCGCCGCCCGCTACCGCGAGGAGTCGCAGCTCGTACGGCGGGCGGGTGTGCGGGTGGCCTCGGTGGAGTCCCTGCTGGAGGGCGCCCAGATCCTGCTGCCCGGCTTGCTGATCGCGTGCGTGACCTGGCTCGGCGCGCACTTCGCACTGGAGGGCCGCATCACCCCCGGTCAGCTCGTCGCGTTCTACGGCTACGCGGTCTTCCTGATCGCGCCCCTGCGTACGCTGACCGAGGCCGCCGACAAGCTCACCAAGGGGCACGTGGCGGCGCGCCGCGTCTGCCGGATCCTGTCCCTGGAGCCCGAGATCGCGGGCGGCGACGGCCGCTTCTTCACGGGTGAGGGCACGCTCCGCGACGGCGGGTCGGGCGCCGAGGTCCGGCCCGGCCGGCTCACCGCGCTCGCGGCGGCCGCGCCGGAGGACGCCATCGCCATCGCCGACCGGCTCGGCGGGTTCGCCCCCGGCGACGTCGCGCTCGGCGGCGGGCCGCTCGCGGAGCTGCCGCTCGCCGAGGTCAGGCGGCACATCCTGGTGGCCGACAACGGCGCGCGGCTGTTCAGCGGACGGCTGCGCGACGAGCTGGACGTGCGGGGCACGGCCGGCGACGAGGAGGTCCGCCAGGCGCTGTACGCCGCCTGCGCCGAGGACATCGTGACGGCGCTGCCCGAGGGCCTGGACGCGTACGTGGCCGAGTCGGGCCGCGAGTTCTCCGGCGGCCAGCAGCAACGGCTGCGGCTGGCCCGGGCACTGCTCGCCGACCCGGAGATCCTCATCCTGGTCGAGCCCACCAGCGCCGTGGACGCGCACACGGAGGCGCGCGTCGCCGAACGGCTGGGCAAGGCGCGGGCGGGCCGCGCGACCCTGGTCTGCACGACCAGCCCGCTCGTGCTCGACCGGGCCGACCACGTGCTGTACGTCGAGGGCGGCGTGGTGCGGGCCGAAGGCACCCACCGGGCGCTGCTGGACGCGGAGCCCGGTTATCGCTCGACCGTGACACGAGGGGAGGACTGAGCATGGCCCGCGAGATCCTGCCGGTCGCCGACCGCGCGCAGGTGCGCGCCTACGCGCGGCGGCTGACGCTGAAGTATCCGCGCGAGCTCGCCCTGGCTCTGGCCCTGCACGCCCTCGCGGCGGTCGCCGGTCTGTTCGCGCCCCGCATGCTCGGCGAGCTGGTGCAGGGCCTGGCCGAGGGCCGGGCCGACCTGCGCGTGGACGCCGTCGCCCTGGCCATCGCCGGCTTCGTGGTCGCGCAGGGGGTGCTGGTCAGGTTCGCGGTGTACGCGTCGTCACGGCTGGGCGAGAAGGTGCTGGCCGAGCTGCGCGAGGAGTTCGTCGACCGGGTGCTCGCGCTGCCGCTCTCGACGGTCGAGCGGGCCGGTTCCGGCGACCTCCTCACCCGCACCTCCAGGGATGTGGACGCGTTGTCCCGCAGCGTGCGCCACGCCGTGCCGGAGACGTTGATCGCGGTCGTGACCGGCGCCTTCGTCGTGGGCGCCGTGATCCTCGTCGGCCCGGTCATGGCGGTGCCGTCGCTCGTCGCCGTGCCGCTGCTGTGGGGCGCCACCCGCTGGTACCTCAACCGGGCCAGGGACGGCTACCTGCGGGAGAACGCGGCGTACGCCGACATGACCGAAGGACTGGCGGAGACCGTCGAGGGCGCGCGCACCATCGAGGCGCTGGGGCTGGAAGGCCGCCGCCGGGCCCGTACGGACCGGGACATCGCCCGGTCGTTCGCGGCCGAGCGGTACACCCTGGGCCTGCGCATGGTGTGGTTCCCGGCGGTCGAGTTCGGCTACGTGATCCCGGTCGTGGCGACCCTGTTCCTCGGCGGGCTGTTCTCCATCGAGGGCTGGGTGACGGTGGCCCAGGTGACGACGGCCACGCTCTACGTCCAGCAGCTCATCGACCCGCTCGACCGGCTGCTGTCGTGGGTGGACGAGCTCCAGGTCGGCGGGGCCTCGATGGCCCGCCTGCTGGGCGTGGCCAACGTGCCCGACGACCGCAGCGCGGGCGACGCCCGGCCGGTGGGGGAGGAGCTGAAGGTCAGCGGCGTGCGGTACGCCTACCGCGCGGGCCACGACGTGCTGCACGGCATCGACCTCGACGTACGCCAGGGAGAACGGCTGGCCATGGTCGGGCCGTCAGGGGCGGGCAAGTCGACGCTGGGCCGCCTCATCGCCGGGGTGCACGCGCCGGGGAGCGGGTCGGTCACGGTCGGCGGGGTGCCGATCGTCGAGCTGCCGCTCGACGAGCTGCGCGGGCACGTCGCCCTGGTCACCCAGGAGCACCACGTCTTCCGGGGCACGCTGCGCGACAACCTCCTCATCGCGCGGCCGGACGCCTCCGACGCGGAGGTGCGCCGGTCGCTGGAGGCCGTGGACGCCTGGGACTGGGTGGCCGCCCTCGACGGCGCGCTGGACACCGTCGTCGGCTCCGGCGGCACGGCGATCTCCCCGGCCCAGGCGCAGCAGCTCGCGCTCGCCCGGCTGGTGCTGGCCGACCCGCACACGCTCGTGCTGGACGAGGCCACCTCGCTGATCGACCCACGGGCCGCCCGCGACCTGGAGCGGTCGCTCGCGGCCGTGCTGGAGGGCCGTACGGTGATCGCCATCGCGCACCGGCTGTACACGGCGCACGACGCCGACCGGGTGGCCGTGGTGGAGGACGGCCGGATCAGCGAGCTGGGCTCGCACGACGAGCTGGTGGCGGCGGGCGGCGCCTATGCCGCGCTGTGGGACAGCTGGCACGGCACCGCCCGCTGACTCGGCTCACGTTCAGCTCACGTTCAGCTCACGTTGAGCGACTTCTTGAGGAAGTCGAGCTGCAGGAGCAGCAGGTTCTCGGCGACGACCTCCTGCGGCGTCATGTGGGTGACGCCCGACAGGGGGAGCACGGTGTGCGGGCGGCCGGCCGCGAGCAGGGCCGACGACAGCCGCAGCGTGTGCGCGGCGACCACGTTGTCGTCCGCCAGACCGTGGATCAGCAGCAGCGGGCGCTCCAGCTTCTCGGCATCCTTTTCGGCATCGCCGAGGAGGGACGACCTCTCGTAGTGCCCCTCGTCCGGGTGGCCGAGGTAGCGCTCGGTGTAGCAGGTGTCGTACAGCCGCCAGTCGGTGACCGGCGCGCCCGCGACGGCGGCGTGGAACACGTCCGGGCGGCGCAGCACCGCGAGCGCGGCGAGATAACCGCCGAACGACCAGCCCCGGATCGCCACCCGCGACAGGTCGAGGTCACCGGGGTGCAGGGCCGCCACGCCCTGGAGGGCGTCCACCTGGTCCTGCAGCGCGATCGTGAAGTCGTGCAGCATCTCGCGCTCGAAGGCCGGGCCGCGCCCCGGGGTGCCGCGTCCGTCGGCCACCACGACCGCGAAGCCCTGCTCGGCCCACCACTGGGACTCCAGGAACATCCGCCGGGCCGACAGCACCCGCTGGGCGTGCGGCCCGCCGTACGGGTCCATCAGGACGGGCAGCGGGCCCGAGCCGGGCACGTGCCACGAGGGCAGCAGGACCGCCGTGGACAGCTCGCGCGAACCCGAGCGGACGAGCGACACGCGCGGCTCCAGGCCGGGCCGCTCGGCGAGGGACTTGATGGAGACCGACCCGACCGTCACCGTCGTGCCCTCGGTGTCGAGGCTCTGCCGGGCCACGAGCGTCACGCCGCCCGCGCGGCGGCCGGAGTGGACGCCCGGCTCGGTGGTCACCGGGCTGATGGTGCCCTTTGTGCCGGTGCCCGCCGAGTACGTCCACACGTGGACCTCGGTGGGCTCGCCGCTCGCGGAGAAGAGCACGGTGTCGCCGTCGACGTCGAGCACCGCCCGGACCTGCAGCGACGGCGGGGTGACCGGCTCGTCGCCGACCACGAGGCGGTGACCGCCGTCGGCGTCGGCGACCCAGACCAGGGTGCCGTCCGACAGGCGGGCCGGGACACCGGTGACGATGTCCACCCAGGCGGGGTCGGTGTCCTCGCGCAGGAGCGTCGTCTCGCCCGTGCCGGGGTCGACGGACAGCAGGCGCATGGTCCGCTGGTCGCGCGAGAGCGTCACGATCGCGAGACCGTGGGCGTCCCAGGCCGCCGTCACCAGGTACTCCTGCTCGAACGGCACCGCCGTACGCGCGCCGTCCAGGCCGATGACGTGCAGTGTGACCTCGGCGTTGGCCGTGCCCGCGGCGGGATAGCGCTGGGAGACGGGCTGGCGGCCGGGGTTGGCCGGGTCGGCGATGTGCCACAGGGCCACCGGCGACTCGTCCACGCGAGACACCAGCAGCCGGTCTCCGGACGGCGACCACCAGTAGCCGCGCATCCGCTCCATCTCCTCGGCCGCGATGAACTCCGCGAGGCCGTAGGTGACCTGGTCGCCTTCCGGCTCGGCGAGTGCGGTGTCCGCTCCGGTGTCCGCTCCGGTGGCGAGCTCCAGCACGTGCAGCGCCCCGCCCGTGACATACGCGACCCGGGTGCCGGTGGGGTCGAGCCGGGGGTCGATGACCGGTCCGGCCGCCGGGAGCCGCCGCGACTCGCCGGAGGCGAGGTCGGTCAGGTAGAGGTCGCCCGACAGCGCGAAGACGGCCTGCCGGACCTCCCGGTCCGTGGCGTACGCCACCACGCCGCCCGCCGACTCTCTCGACCGCTCGCGGCGGGCGCGCTCCTCCGGCGGCAGGTCCTCGTCGGCGGCGCCCAGGGCGAGGGGGTCGACGACGAGCCGCTCGGCTCCGGACGCGACGTCCAGCTCCCACAGGCAGGTGACCGGATCGGTGCCCGATCTCGTCCTGAGGAAGGTCACCCGACCGCCGTCAGGGGAGATCGTGAAGTTGCGCGGCACCCCGAGGGTGAAGCGCCGGGTCCTGGCATGCAACCGTGGGAAGCTCTCCGTCATAGCTCCTCATACTGCCAGCACAAGGGCACTACCCTCGGAGGCATGACTGACCGTCGCTTGCTGCTCGTGCACGCCCACCCCGACGACGAGACGATCGGCACCGGGGCGACCATGGCCAAGTACGCCGCCGAGGGCGCGCACGTGACGCTCGTGACCTGCACCCTGGGGGAGGAGGGCGAGGTCATCCCCGCGGAGCTCGCCCACCACACGGCCGACAGGGACGACACCCTCGGTCAGTACCGCATCGGCGAGCTGGCCTCCGCGTGCAAGGCGCTCGGCGTCACCGATCACCGGTTCCTGGGCGGGGCCGGCCGCTGGCGCGACTCGGGCATGATGGGCGCGGCGACCAACGACCGTCCCGGCTGTTTCTGGCAGGCGGACCTCGACGAGGCCGCGGGCGAGCTGGTCACGGTGATCCGCGAGGTCAGGCCCCAGGTTCTCGTGACGTACGACGAGAACGGCTTCTACGGCCATCCCGACCACATCCAGGCGCACCGCGTCGCCTGGCGGGCCTTCGAGCTGGCCGCGGACCCCGAGTTCCCCGGCGGGGAGCCGTGGCGGATCGCCAAGTTCTACCTCACCGCCATGCCGAAGTCGGTGCTGCTGCGGACCATGGAGACCATGCGCGAGGCCGACGTCGACTTCTGGGTGCCGGAGTCCGCCGACGACATGCCGGGATGCGCGGACAAGGACGTCACGACGGAGATCGACGCCCGGCCGTACGTGGAGGCCAAGCTCGACGCGATGCGGGCGCACGCGACGCAGATCGCCGTGGACGCGCCGTGGTTCGCGCTGTCCAACAACGTCGGCCAGCAGGCCCTCGGGATCGAGCACTTCATCCTGCGCGCGGGGGTTCCCGGCCGGCCCGGCATCGGCGCTCCGCCCGAGGTCGGCGGCCTGGGCGAGCCGTACAACCGTGAGACCGACCTGTTCGCCGGCATCGGCTAAGTTGGGCGGTATGACCCAGGAGGCGCAGATCGGCGTCGAACCCACCGAGGACGCCCCCGGCCTGCTGGCCGGGGTCGTGACCGGCGCGGCGTACGGTGTGCTCTTCCTGCTGGGCGTGGTGCTCGGCGTCGTCGGCGGCTTCCAGCACGCGTGGTACGTCGGGCAGATGCCGGTCGCCGCGATCGCCTGGCTGGCGGTGCTGTTCGCCGTGCCGTACGCCATGGGCAGGCTGATGGGCGGCAAGCTGGCCGCGCTCGTCCCCGCCGTCGGCTGGCTCCTCGTGTCGTTCCTGCTGGCCACACCGCAGCGGGCCGGCGACCTCGCCGTCGCGGGCAACTCGGCCGGCTACTGGTATCTGTATGGCGGCGCCGTCGCGGTCGCGGCGGCCGTGGTCGTCACCCGCTCCACCGGTTCGTGGCTGCTGAAGTCGTACGGCCGCGCGTGAGCTTGTTCAGGTGGGACTGGTCGCCGATGCTGGGGGCATGCGGCGGTCGCACCGGGTCCGGCAGGTCATCAACTACGTCAACCTCTCCACGCCCCTCGGGCTGCTGATCGCGCGGATCGGCGGAGCCCGCACCCGCAGAGGGGAGCGCGGCCTCGTCTACGCCCACGGCTACCGCATCCCCTTTCCCGTCGCGGGGGCGTTCACCGTGGGCAACGTGGTCCTCACCAAGCACGGGGAGGGCTACCTCACCGGCTGCCTGCTCGACCACGAGTCCCGGCACGCCACCCAGTACGCGTTCTGCGTCGGCCTGCCCATGCTCGCGCTGTACGTGCTCGCCTCGGCCGTCTCGTACGCCGTCTGCGGCCACCCGGCCTCGTGGAACCTCTTCGAGCGGATGGCCGGTCTCGACGACGGCGGTTATCCCCGGGTTCATCCACGGTGGAGGAGATCGCGTTCCCTCTGAGGGCGGAGGCGACGTGAGCGGAATCGGCCGGTCGTAGGAGGAATATTTCCGGTCCTGTGGGGATCATGGAGAGCGGAAGGGAGTTCCCCATGTCGCAAACGATCCAACCGGAAAGCCCTGAGGTCCCTGTTTCTGCGGTTTCTACGGTTTCTCCCGTTTCTCCCGTTCCCTCCGTTCCGGTAGCGCCGCCGAAGCCGACCGCGCCGACGGGACCCCGCCGGTGGCCGTCCAGCTTCGCCGACAGGCTGACCGCACCTCTCCCGGACTTCCGCGAGGTCACGAGCGTCATGTGGCATGGGCAACTGCGGCCCGACATCGGCGACAGCGACCAGATTCCCGTCCACCGCGTCGGCCTGCCCCGCGCCGCCGCGACCGAGACCGTGGTGACCTGGGTCGGCCACGCGACGTTCGTCCTCCAGATCGGCGGGCTGACCGTGCTGACCGACCCGGTGTGGTCCCGCAAGATCCCCGGCGTCCGCCAGCGGCTGACCCCTCCCGGCGTCGCCTGGTCCGACCTGCCCAAGGTCGACGCGATCGTGATCAGCCACAACCACTACGACCACCTGGACGCGCCGACGATCCGCCGCCTGCCGAGGGACACGGCGGTCTTCGTGCCGGCCAGGCTCGCGGGGTGGTTCCGGCGGCGCGGCTTCCGCGACGTGACCGAACTGGACTGGTGGGAGTCGGCCCGTCTCGGCGACGTGACGTTCGACTTCGTCCCGGCCCACCACTGGAGCCGCCGTACGCTGTGGGACACCTGCCGCACCCTGTGGGGCGGATGGGTGCTCACCTCCCGCGACCATCGGGTCTACTTCGCCGGCGACACGGCCTACGGGGAGCGGTTCGCCCAGATCGGCGAGCGTTACCCGGGCATCAACCTCGCCCTCATGCCGGTCGGGGCCTACGAGCCGCGCTGGTTCATGAAGGTCTCGCACGTCGATCCCGCCCAGGCCGTGCAGGGGTGCCTCGACGTGGGTGCGCGGCGGATGGCCACCATGCACTGGGGCACTTTCGTGCTGTCGGGCGAGCCCCTGCTGGAGCCCGTACGCGAGGCCCGCGCCGTGTGGGAGTCACGCGGCCTCGACCCCGCCGACCTGTGGGACCTCGCCGTCGGCGAGAGCCGTACGCTCCCCTGAGGGGACGGCTCCGGGCGGGGCGCGGGGCCACGCCGGGCGGCCCTGGCACAATTCGGGCATGAGCTTCGCGACCGCTGACCTCTACGACGCCCACGGCGACGCGCTGCGCAGTTGCGTCACGCAGTTCCGCTCGTACGGCGCCCGCGCGCGGTTCTCCGGACAGATTTCGACGGTCCGATGCCTGGAGGACAACGCGCTCGTCAAGCAGACGCTCGCGACGCCCGGCGGGGGACGCGTCCTGGTGGTCGACGGCGGCGGGTCGCTGCGCACCGCGCTGCTCGGCGACATGATCGCGGCCGCGGCCGTGAAGAACGGCTGGGCCGGCGTAGTGATCAACGGCGCTGTGCGGGACACGGCCGCCCTGGACCGGCTCGACCTCGGCGTCAAGGCGCTCGGTTCCAACCCCCGCAAGAGCGCCAAGACCGGCCTCGGAGAGGTCGACGTCCCGGTGACCTTCGGGGATGTGACCTTCACTCCGGGGGAGTGGCTCTACAGCGACGAGGACGGCATCCTCCTCAGCGAGCATCACCTCGACACCTGATCGTGGGCGGTCCACGATGGTTGGCCCGGCCGGTCACTGCCACGATGCTTGGCCCGGTCGGTCACTGCGCCGGAAGGAACCTCCGGTCCTCGCGAGGCCCGCTCCGCTGGGCCTTCGCTGCGGTCCTCGCTCCCTTCCGCTCCGCTCCCTCCAGCCCGGTGAACGTGTGTGCCCAGCACTAGGACCTGTACGAGGTTCCGATCTTCAGGCAGGCCGGAGACTTGCAATGGGCAAGCTCACGCCGGCGGACGGCTCGGCTCCTGGGCCGCAACCACTCGCGGTGACCCGGAAACTTCCCGACGGCACCAGTACCACGATTCCGGGCGTGACAACCTCCCCGGACGGCGCGTTCACCTTCACCGACACCCCACCGATCTCCGGGGCGATCACGTACGAGGTGCTCTGGAACGGCAACGCGGACTTCCGATGGAGCCGGGCCTCTGCAACTGTCACCGTGGCCAGGCACCCATCTGGACGCAGGCGATCAAACTCCTCCATCGGGCGCCCTGCTCGTGGTGTACCGGACCGTCTCTGGCGGAAACCTGCAGTTGGTGGGGACGGTGAACACGAACAGCGAGGGATCGTTTGGCTTTGTCGACACCCCCACTGTGGGCGGTCAGCACATGTATGAGGTCCGGTGGGACGGCAAGAACGTCTTCATGTACACAAGCGGCACGCACAACGTCACGGTCCGAGGGCGCCCGTGATCCTTTGAGGCAAGGAGATCTCTGACTCCATGGAAAGCGGGTGGCCGACGTTGTGGTCACCGTTGTCATCAGGCTTCAAGGTCCTCGGGAAGATCTGAACGCCGTACAGGACCTAGATCCGCACCCGCCTGGTCCGGGCCGGGTGGTAGGTGAAGGCCCAGCGGTCTGTGCCGACCCTTCGGCGGGTGTAGCGGTCGGGGTGCTGGTAGCGGTCGCGGTTGTGGAACTGGCAGGCCGGGCCCAGCAGTTTGAGGTCGGTCAGGCCGCCGGTGCTCCAGTTGTCGGCGTGGTCGATCTGGCACCTGGTGGCCGGGAGCGGGCAGCCGTCGATCCAGCAGGTGGCGTAGCGGGCGTAGATCGCCCGCCGCTGGGCGGGGGTGGCCAGGCGGACTTTGCGGCCCATGTCCAGGACCTGCCCGTCGGCGTCCATGACGATCCGCACCAGGGTGGAGGTGCGGGCCAGTCGGTGCACGCTGGAGACGGGCAGCACCTGCCCGGTCGCCAGCAGCAACCCCGGCGCCGTCCCCAACGCCGTCCCTAGCAGCGCCCCCGGCAGCCCTCCGGCCGCTGCTCCGGGCTCTGCTCCCGGTGGCGACCCCGGCTCTGCTCCCGATGACGCCTCCGGTTCTGGTCCCAGCACGCCCGGCGGCGCCCCCGGCTCCGGTCCCGGTGGCGTCCCCGGCTCTGGTCCCCTCGCGCCGGGCGCCTCCCGCGTCTCCGCTCTCGGCCCTCCGGGTCCTCCCGATCTGTCCGGTCCCGCCCCCGGCGCTGTGGACGAGCACCGCGCCCTACTGCCGCACCCGCACCCGCACCCGCACGCGCCCTGGCCGTGCCCCTGGTGTTCGTGGCCGTCGTCCTCACGCGTGGCCTGCGCGTGCCTGCAGTCCCCCGCAGGCCGAGGCCCGGCGTGGGCGTGATGGGCACAGGTGTCCCCGGGAGGATCAGGCGATCGCCACTCGCCCCACCGCGACTCCCACGAACGCGACTCCTGTCGCTGTGGCGCGCTCTGCTGTGGCTCCTGCTGCGACTCGCTCCGCTGTGTGCTCTTCGCCTGCACGCGTCCGGTCGCGTCATCGCCGGACTGCACGTCACGGGACCCGGTCGCCAGGTTGAGGCTGTCTACGGTGCTCTCGACGGCGCTCTCGGCGGTGCTCTCGACGGCGGCCTCTGCCGCTACATCGGCACCGGCACCTACCACCGAAACGGATTCCTCAGCCGCCTCGGCGTCCTGCGTCTTCCGAACGCCCTCGGTGTGCTCGGTGCCCTGGGTGCCTTCGGGGGTCTCGGGATGGTCGGCGCTCTCGGGGCCGGTGGCGGGGTCGGCAGGGAGGGATTCGGCGTTGACCAGCACCAGGAGCTCGGCGGCGATCTTCTCCTCCAGCAACGCCATGAACGCATCCGCCTGACGCACTCGCAGCGGCCGGTCATCGCCCTCCGCCTTCGGCCTGGCATACGCATCCAGCAAGGCCTGCAACCGGGCGGCATGCTCACGCGGGAGATAGAACTCCCCCTCCAGCCCGCCGCCCTTGCCGGGGCGCACCCGCAGGAACCGCCGCCCGTAATCGGCCCGCTCATCACGGTCCTCACCATCGGGGTCCAGCACCGCCCGCAGATAACGGCCCGCCTTGGCCACCTCCGCCGCGCCCGCCTTGCCCGCCAGCTCCAGCAGGATCGGCTCGGCCACCGCGGCCTGCTCATCGGACAGGCCGGCAACGGCGGTGCAGATGGCCTCCACCACCCCCGCCGCCAACCCACCGGCGGCGAACTTCTCCCGCACCTTCGGCAGGCGGGCCAACTCGATCCCCAGGCTCAGCAGCCGGCCCGCACCCGCCACGGTCATCCCTGCGGCGGTGCGCAGCCAGCTGCGGGTGGAGGCATGCCCGTGCCGCCGGGCCTGCCCCGCCCGATGCACCCGCCCCACCCGATCAGCCAGAGCACACGTGATCCGATCCCGCGCGAACACCAACTCCTCGGCCTCGGCCAGACAGATATCCACATCGTCCGGAACCAGCGCCAACGCCAACGCCTGCGCCAACTCACGAACAGAACCGATCAGCACCCACGACGACCGACCCCGGCGATCACCCGCGCCAGCGGCATCCGCCCCAAGAGGACCGCTACCGGCGCCGCCAGCCTCCTCGCCGCCGCCGCAGGTGCACGACTCCTTGGAGGCCCACAACGGTGAGTCGGCCGTCAGTCGTTCCCACCAGCCGCCGTCGGAGCCATTCGAACGGCGAGAGCGGTCAGGATCGACGGCGAACGGGTCCATCGCGCCTCCCAATCTGATTCGAACTCTTGTATGAATTCTTTCACGCCATCGCATCGCGAACACCTATGAGCGGCGATTTGTTGGAGCGACAGGTTGGGCTGCGAGGGAAGGAGCGCCCGTCAGATCCGGCCGATGTCGGCGGGCAGGCCGAGGGCGAGCACGTGGTCGAAGTGGAGGAAGGTCTCGAACTTGGAGCCCGGCGCGACCGACTCGTCGGCTTCCAGGTCGCGCAGCAGGCGCAGCGCCCCCGGCGTGTCGAGGTCGTCGTCCAGTGCCCGCTGGACGCGCTCGGCGTGGGCGTCGTCGATCGGGCGGCTCGGCGATTCGGCCCATTCGGCCACCCGCCGCCGAAGCCGCCGCAGTTCCTCGTCGGCGGCGCGGAGGGCGTCCCAGGTGAGATCGACCGGTCGCCGGTAGTGGTGCTCGAGCAGGGCCAGCCGTACGGCGAGGGGGTCGAGGCCGGCGGCGGCGACGCCCGACAGCGAGACGACGTCACCGGCGCCGGCCCGGCGGCCGTCGAACAGCAGGCGCCCGGAGTGCGCCCAGTGGGCGGCGGCCTCCTGACCCGTCGCGGCGTTGGACTGGGCCCGCGCCCTCTCGTGATGGGGGAAGCACAGGTCGGCCCCGCCCACGTACAGGTCGAAGCGCGCGCCGAGGAACCGCAGCGGCGTGGCCGAACATTCGATGTCGCGGCCGGGGAGACCGCGTCCCCAGGGCGCGTCCCAGACCGCCCCGGCACCGCCGCCCGCCGCATCCCCCAGAGGCTCCCACAGGGGCCAGTCGGACACCGAGCCCGGCTTGCCGGAGATGTCGCCGTACGCGGGGAAGGAGGCCGCGTCGAAGAACACCGCCCCCTCGGGGGTCACGTAGGCATGGCCACGCTCGATGAGCCGTCCGATGAGCTCGATCACCAGGCCCATGGTCTCGCTGGTCCGGGGGGAGTGCTCGGGGGCGCGCATGTTGAGTGCGAGCGTGTCGGCGTCCAGCGAGGCGCCGTCTCCGCCGCGGAGGTCGGAGACGTTGCGGCAGGCGAGCACCCGCAGTCCGGCGCGCTCGGCGACGCGGCGGACCAGGTCGGCGAGCAGGGCGGGCCTTAGGTCGGCGATACCGGCGGTCTCGTGTGCGGTGCAGGTGTACACCCGCAGGATCCGCGAGCCGGTCGGGGCGGCAGGCACGACCTGCCGGGTCAGGGTGTCGTGGAGCCGCAACATGGTCTGAGCCTATGTGCTGCCCCCGACATCCCTTTGCCCGGAGTCAGGCGAGGAAGGTCAGGATGTCGCGGTCGCCGCGGTCGCGCAGGCGGTCGAGGACCTCCTCGCGGGCGACCCCCTCGGGCAGGCCGATACGCGCGCCGATGAGCCGCAGGCCCTCGGCCTCCGACGCCACCGGAGCGGTGTACCCGATCAGGTGCAGCGCCTGGTTGATCGCGGGCAGCCCGGCTCCCGCGGCGGGCAGGAAACGGGTCAGCAGCTCGCCGCCGTCGGAGACCGTGAGGAAGACGTGGTCGCCCTCGGACGCGTTGTACTCGGCCAGCACGTTCCTGATCGAGCCGATCGTCGGCTGGTTGTGCCAGCTGATCACCACCTCGCCAGACGCGGTGGAGGCGGTGAGCTGGCCGCCGGGCGCCATGCCGAGGTGCGCGGCGAAACCGGTCGGCAGCGGGGAGCCCGAGCCGCGCAGGTGCTCGGCGTTCACGTCCACCCGGTGCCACCAGCGGCCGTCCCTGCTGCGGAAGCAGCGGCGGGTCGTCGACACGTCACGGCGCGGCTGGTACGGCTCGGCCTGGTCCTGCCCGGCCACCCTGATGTAGCCGCGCTGGGTCCGCTCGAACCCGGGCCCTCCGGCGTACGCCCTGATGGAGCTCTCGCTCACGTCGTAGCGGGAGGTCAGGTTGTCCACCACCGTGCTCACGGACGCCTCGCCGCCCGCGCGCTCGATCTCCCGGATGATCATCTCCCGGATGCCGAGGTACTCGTCGCCGCCCCAGCGCCGCAGGCCGTACTTGCTGCGGTCGAGCCGGATGAACCGCTCGTCGGAAGCGAGCTGGTTGCGGATGCCGACGAGGCTGTAGTCCTCGCCGATGCGTGTCTGGATCTCCTCAGGGGTGAGCGGCGCGCGGGTCACCGCCAGCACGGCCTCCGCCTTGTCGCCCATGCTGCGCGGCCAGGGGACGACGTGGCCGTCCAGTACGCGCAGGTGCGGCACCGACGCGAGCCAGCGCTCGGCGACGTCCTCCCGGATGCCGAGCTGGGCGACGAGGGAGACCGCCTCGTCGAGTGGCCGGGGGCCGTCGGTGAACAGCTGCCGCGTCTTCTCCCTGATCTCGTCCGCGCCGCCCGCGACCAGCCAGCCGTCCACCTGCTCGTACCCCGTGAGCAGCGTGCGGACGAACCGCCAGGCGGGGATCGCGAGCGTGACCAGCTCGGTACGGTGCCACGGCACGGCCGCCGCGAGGTCGTCGGCGGGCACGGCCGAGCCCAGCCGGGTGCGCAGCCAGGACAGGTGCGCGTTCAGCGGCGCGGCCGCCGGGCCGTTCAGCCAGTCATTCACGTGGTCGCGCAGGTCGCGCTCGATCTGCCGGATGCGCTCGCGGGTGACCGAGAAGCGCTGGGCCAGCTCGTCCAGGGTGGCCCGCTGGGCCTGGCCCGGCTGCTGGGATGCGTCGAAGTAGAGCCGGTCCCGCGCGATGGCCCGCTGGCGGTCGTCCAGCCGGGCGAAGATCTCGTCGATGATCTCGGGCATCGGCCGCTCGGGGAGGGCGGGCGGGACCGCGGCCCCGGCCGGCTCCCGCGCCGGCTCGGTGGCCAGCAGCTTGTCGATCACGTCGACGTACAGCTCGTGGACGCTCTCCCGGGGGCCGGGCGTCTGCAGGCTCTCCTCGGGGTGGGTGAACCTCAGCAGCGGCAGGATGTCGCCGAGGACCAGGTGCGCCCAGCAGGCGATCGTGAGGTCGGCGAGCCGGGAGGCGACCTGGCCGGTCCCCACCGCCGCACAGGCCCGGTCGAGGGGGAGCGCCTGCCACCACGCGTCGGGAAGACCGGGGTCGCTCGCGATCGGCTCTACCTGGCTGGGCGCGGTCCAGCGCAGCGGAGGCACGATGTCGCTAAGGCTGAGGTTCATGCAGGTCCAACCGGCAAGGGGAATATATCCGCAGTTCAGACTAGGGGATCCGACGTCAGGACGGGATGAAGGGACTGGCTCGGCCGGAATAGGACACGTAGAGCAACTCCCCCGCCCGCGTACATGCCACGTAGAGCAGCCCCCGTTCGCGTTGCAGATCGTGCGCCCGGGCCGTCGGGTCCTCGTCGGCCGGGGTCAGCGCGTCCGGCGCCGGCACGATTCCGTCAGCCACGCCTATCACGGCCACCCGACGGAATTCCAGCCCTTTCATGCCATGGAGGGACGTGACTTTGACCGTGATGCCCGCTTCGCGTAGTGCGGTGCGGGCGGTACGCACGAGGTCGGGGGTGCGTGCGGCGACCGCGATCTGTGCGGTCGGCACGCCCTCCTCCAGCCACTCGGCCACGGTGGCGACGAGCCCGGCGATCTCCGCCTCCGCGCTCACGTACTCGCGCACCATCGGACGCGGGCCGTGCTCCAGCGCGCGGTAGCCGTACATCGCGGCGTTGCCCGCGACCAGACCGTCCACCGGGCCGCCGCCCCGCAGCCGCACCCCCCACGAGAGGATCTCGGCGGGCAGCCGGTGGGAGATCCTCAGGCGGAACCCGCGGGCGGGGATGCCGACGTCCGCCAGCGCGACGCGCGTGTCGAACATCCGCTGGTGCGGGTCCCCCAGGATGAACAGGTCGTTCGGGGCGGCGGGGACCGCCGCCCGCAGCAGCCGCCACTGCGCCGGGTGCAGGTCCTGCGCCTCGTCCACGACGATGTGCCGGTACGGCTCCCGCCCCGGCGCCTCGTCGCCCAGCAGATCGCCGACGGCCCGCCCGAGCAGGCCCGCCGCCTCGGAGGCGAGCTGGAGCAGAGTGCGCCGGCCGGACTCGCGCAGCCGCCGTACGACGTGCTGGACGGCCTCCCACACCACGGTCCTCGCCTCGGCGTCCAGGCGGACGCTGCGGCCGGGCCGGGCCGCGGCCTGGTACTCCTCCAGCGTGCGCAGGTCCTGCGCGAGGATCACCTGCTCCCACTCGCGCAGCAGGAAGGCGCTGCCGAAGCGCCCGACGGCCGCCTCCTGCCACAGGTCGGCCAGGTCGTCGGAGGAGACGAGCGCCGGGGCGCGGCCCTCCGCCGCGGCGACGATGCGGTGGGCGATCCTGTCGACGTTGCCCACCTCGACGCGCTTGCGGACCAGCTCGTCATCGATGATCACGTCGAGCCGCGCGGACAGCTCGGTCGCGAGGCCCTGCGAGAACGTGACGAGCAGCACCGGGCCGGTGGCCGCGCGGGCCAGCAGGGCGGCCCGGTGCAGCGCGATGACCGTCTTGCCGGTGCCCGCGCCCCCGGTGATCAGCACCGGCTGCTCGTACGCCGGCCAGTTGGCGTACGTGTGCTGCGGCGGGTACAGGAACGTGCACCAGGTGGGCAGCGTGAGGACGCGCTCGAGCTCCGCGGCGTCGGCGGCGAACGCGGCCCGGTCGGGGCTGCGCCGCAGCGCCGCGAGCAGGTCCTCGGGGTCGACGTCGTCGGCGACGCGCGAGCGGTAGGCGTCCAGCTCGCGCCAGGCCGCGGCGAGCGAGCCGCCGCGGGCGAGCGCCGCGAGCGGCGCGTACTGACTCTGCGGGAGCATGGGCTCCACGGCCGCGAGATGCGACTCCGATGTCATCAGCCGCAGCAGCGGCAGCAGGCGGGCGTCGACGCCGATGTTCAGCAGGTCGGTGTCGCACCAGTTCTCGAAGAGCGGCCGGCCGCCGGTCCCCGCCGCGCGGCGCAGCGCGGGCTCGATCCGATCGAGGGCCTCGGCGTCCCAGGTCTCGACGATCCCGATCGCCGTGTTCACGCCGACCCTGTGCCGCTGGGCGTACGACCACGCCTCGGCGTCCGGGAGCACGGTGAGCAGCCAGTAGACGTCCTCCTGCCGCACCACCACCCCCCGGTGACGGTCGGCGAGCCGGAGCGTGGCGATCCGGGAATCGCGGCTGTTGCGCACCCTCTCGGGGTGCGGCGCGGCGGACGCGTTCAGCAGGAACCGGCGTACCGCTACGGCGACGTCCCGGCGGACGGGCCGGGTGAGCGCGCCGAGCCCGCGCAGGAACTCCGGGGAGATCGCGAGCCGGGGCATGGGCTATCCCAGCAGGGTCAGCAGGTCGCGGTCCCCGCGTTCACGCAGCCGCGCGAGGAGTTCCGGCCGCTCGACGGCTCCGGTGAGGCCGACGCGCGTCGCGATCACCTGCTCCGCCTGCTCGGGCGTGTCGCTCGGCGTGGTGTAGCCCACCAGGCGCAGGGCCCGGCTCGCCTGGTCGCCGCCGTCGGCGGCGGGCAGGTGCCGTACGCGCAGCATGCCCTCCTCGGACAGGGTCAGGAAGATGTGGCTGCCCTCCTCCGCGGAGATCTCGCTGAGAATCCGCTGGAGGGAGCTCAGCGCCGGCCGCGCGCGCCAGGAGAGTCCGACCTCGCCGGCCGCGCTGTGCACCGTGCGGTCGTCGCCCGGCGCGAGGCCGATGTAGGCGGCGAACCCGCTCGGCAGCGGCACCTCGACACCGTCGAGGTGCCGGCCGGACACGTCCACCCTGAGCCACCACCTGCCGTCCGGCTGCCGGAAACACCGCCGGGTCAGCGCCACGTCCTTGAGCCCGCTCTGCTGCCGGTCCGCCTTCTGGGCGCGTAGTTGAGGCACGCTCTCCAGCCACTGCCGTGCCACGTCGGGACGTATGCCGAGAGAGGAGATCATCTCCAGTGCCTGGGAGACGGTCGGCGGGCGCTCGGCCGAGGCGATCAGGTTCCGCGTCTTCTCCCGCAGTTCCTCGATGTCGCCGGCCACGAGCCAGTCGCCGAAGAGGCGGTGGCCGGGGAGCGTGGCGAGCACGAACCGCCAGGCGGGCACCTCCAGCGAGCGCAGTTCGCGCTCGTGCCACCCGGCCGCCGCGACGAACCGCGCCTTCGGGGCCGCGGCTCCGAGCTCGTCGGCGAGACGGGCCAGGTGCTCGTTGTACGGCGTCGCCGCGGGCAGCGCGAGCCAGCGCGACAGCCGGTCGCGCAGGGCCGCTTCCAACTCGTGGATGACGGCGGGAGGGACGGCCAGCAGTTTGGCCAGTTGCTCGGGCGCGGACGGCTCGCCGGTGAAGACCCGGTTCTGCGCCACCATCCAGGTCTGGTCGTCCAGGTCGCCGAACGCCGCGTCGATGAGCGCGGGCAGGTCCTCTTCCAGAGCCGGCTCGGCCACCTCCTCCGGGGCCACCTCCTCCGGGGCCACATCCTCCGGGGGCGCCTCTTCGGGGGCCGTCTCTTCGGGGGACATCTGTAAGAACACGGCGGTGAAGAGAGCCGTCAGCACGGGCCGGGCCTTGACGAACGGTTGGTCGGCGAGCTCCCGGCCGGACAGCGCGAGCAGGCCGTGCCACGACCCCGCCCGGTCGAGCGCGATCGCGACCTGGGGGTCGTCGGCCTCGTCGGGGTCCATCACGTGCAGCGCGGGCAGCACGTCGCCGACGGCCGCCGCCGGCCAGTGGTCGAGCGCGAGCCCGGTGAGCAGGTCGCCGAGCGCCTCGGCGCCCAGGACGGCGAGCACGCGGTGCAGGGGCAGCGTCCGCCACCAGGCGTCCGGCAGGCCGGGCCGGTCGGTCAGCGCGGTGATACGGGCAGCGTCACTCCAGCGCAGCGGTGGCACGAGGTCACTCAGGCAGAAGTTCATGCTTTCCTCATCACTCACAGAGACCAGTCCATAGTCTGGCAAATCGCCCCCGCTGTGGTGGAGGTTCGGGGTGCACGCGACTCAGCGGCGTTCGGCCGCGAAGCGGAGGCGGACGTAGTCGGCCATCCAGCCGGTCTCCCGGCGCAGGGCGGGGGCGGCCAGTTCGTTGACCCGGCGCAGCAGCGGCTCCACGGCCGCCGGGGGAACCCGGTCGAGCAGCGATCCGGCGAACATGCGGACCCAGTCGGCCGCGCCGTTCGGGCACTCGTCGAGGGGAGTGGGGCGGTCGAAATACTCCAGCAGCCGGACCGTGAAGCCGCCCTTCTCCAGGCGGAGGGCGTACTCGGCGGGGCTGGGGAAGTACCACGGCAGCTCGGGCTCGCGCAGGCCGTACTCGCGCCAGGCGGTGAACACGGCGGCGGTCAGGGCCGCGCAGTTGCCGGCGCCGCCCATCTCGGCGACGAACCGGCCGCCCGGCCGCAGCGCCTCCCGCACGCAGTCGATCACCGCGTCGGGGTCACGGCTCATCCAGTGCAGGGCCGCGTTCGAGAAGACCGCGTCGTACGGCTGGGCGACGGTGAAGTCGTAACCGTCGCCCACGGTGAAGTCGAGTCCGGGATGGTGCGCGATGGCCTGCTCGATCATTGAGTGGGAGCCGTCGATGCCCAGCACGTGGGCGCCGCGCCTGGCGATGTCGGCGGTGAGCACGCCGGTGCCGCATCCGAGGTCGAGCACGCGCTCACCGGGGCGAGGGTCGAGCAGTTCCACCAGCGGGGCGCCGTGAGCGGAGACGTAGCCGAAGGAGCTGTCGTAGGCGCGAGCGTTCCATCGGGTGAGACTGGGAGTTTCGTACCTCAAGATCGGCTCGCATTCTGACACGTGGTGCCCTGTGTCGGGATTGCCGCAGTCTCATGCCGACTTGTGAGACTGCTGGGCTGACGACACACTTTACGGCTTCCGTCGCCCCCGCGAGATCAGGTGGCTCAGCCGACCATCCGGGCCCAGTTCGCGGCCACGTACGACTTGGCCTGGTCCTGCTCGGGGACGCTCAGGATGACCGGGTCGCCGGACACCTCGGGCAGCCTGGCGGCGGCGTCCCCGTCCAGCGTGTCGCGCATCTCCATCGCCTCGAGGCGGGCGGGGCGGGCGAACGCCTTGAGGAAGAGGTTCTGACCCTCGTCGGACAGCAGGAACTCCTCCCAGAGCCGTGCGGCGGCGGGGTGCGGCGCCTCGGCGCTGACCGCCTGCATGTAGTAGGAGGCGAGCACCTCGTTCTTGGGGATCGTCACCCGCCAGGCCGCCGCGCCGCGCCCGGAGGCCGCCCGCGCCGCGTTCATGAAGTCCCAGTCCACCACGGCGGTCGCCTGGTCGGGCCGGCCGAGCATGCCGCCCTTCTTCAGCCGCGCGAACAGGTTCACGCCCCGCGCGGCGTCCGGCAGTCCCTTGCCGAGCGAGGCGGCCATCACGGCGTCGAACGCCGACGCCACCCGGCGCGGGTCGCCCGGCAGCGCCACCACGGTCCCGGGCCTGGCCAGCGCGCCGTACGACGCGGGGGCGGGCACCTTCCGCGGGTCGTAGCCGATCGACATGTAGCCGCCGTAGGCGGCGAACCAGCGTCCCCTCTGCTCCTTGACGTCGTCGGGGATGTCCGGCCAGCCGGTCACCCGGTAGGGCGCGAAGAGCTTGGCGTTGGCGACCGCGACCTCCAGGGTGAGGTCGAAGACGTCCGGCGCCTGCTTGGTCCCCTTCAGCCTGGCCGCGGTTTCGATCTCCTGCTTGCTGCTCGCCTCCGGCACGATCGAGGTCACCTTGATGCCGTACTTGTCGGAGAACCTGGCGATGATCTCCTTGTAGCCCACCCAGCCGCCCGGCAGGCCCACGACGGTGAGCGCGCCCTCCTTCTTGGCCGCGTCGACGAGCCTGTCCATGGTCCCGAACCCGGACTCCAGGCTGTCGGCGCGAGGGTTCAGAGGAGGCAGCGGCTTGTCCGACGAGGACGGCGACGACGGCTTCGAGCACGCGGAGGCCGCGGACAGGAGGATCGCCGCCGAGGAGATCGTCACGACGCAGGCACGTATGGTCACGCCGCGTATGCTCCCCGCGTCGCGGGGGCCGTTCGCGTCGGCGCGCTGGGGGATTACCGAGTCGGCGTCCGCACCATGCACGCCGATTACCGGGCGCGGGGATTACCGGGCGGGCGGCGCGGGCGGCACGATCTTGGCGGCGGCCAGGGTGTCCTCGGCGATCTCCACGAGGCTTCCGTCCCGCTTCCGCACGATGAGCACCCCATCGTGCCAGGACTCCAACACGCCGACCGCGTCCCGGTACCCACCGGGCACCCTGCGCCGCGTAGTCACCCGTTTGCCCACGTCGGCGGGGGTGACGGCGACCACGAGACGGGCTCCGAGCCGAGGGGCCACCACGATTGCCCCCCTCCTGTTCCGGCTAGTCGGCAGGCACCGCAATACTAGGGCTAGCAACCCGCGGTCGAGCCGTGCAACCCAGAAGGAGCCCGAGGTGACGTACGTCATCGCGCAGCCTTGCGTGGACGTCCTGGACAAGGCGTGCATCGAGGAATGCCCCGTCGATTGCATCTACGAGGGCGAACGCATGCTCTACATCCACCCCGACGAGTGCGTGGACTGCGGTGCGTGCGAGCCGGTGTGCCCCGTAGAGGCGATTTTCTACGAAGACGACCTTCCCGAGCAGTGGAAGGACTTCTACAAGGCCAACGTCGATTTCTTCGAGGAGCTGGGCTCGCCCGGCGGCGCCTCGAAGGTCGGCAAGATCAACAAGGACCACCCGCTGGTCGCGGCGCTCCCGCCGCAGGGTGAGGACCACTGACCGACGCCTGACCGGCGTGGTCCGTGACGACTGGGGGATTTTCTTTGCTTGCGTTGCCGGACTTCCCATGGGATCGGCTCGTGCCCTATCAGGACCTGGCGCGGGCGCATCCCGGCGGGATCGTCGACCTCTCGGTCGGCACGCCGGTCGACCCGGTTCCCCCGGTCGCCCGCGACGCGCTCGCCGCCGCCGCCGACAGCCCCGGCTATCCCCTGACGTACGGCACGCCGCGGCTGCGTGAGGCGGCCGTGGGCTGGCTGCGGCGGCGGCACGGCGTCACGGTCGATCCCGGCGACGTGCTGCCGACCATCGGCTCCAAGGAACTGGTGGCCTGGCTGCCGACGCTGCTCGGCGTGCGCCCCGGCGACCGCGTGGTCTTCCCCGAGCTCGCCTATCCCACGTACGACGTGGGCGCGAGGCTGGTCGGGGCCGAGCCCTACGCGTCCGACGGGCTCCTCGCGCTGGGCCCGGAGCGGGTCCCGCTCGTCTGGGTCAACTCGCCGTCCAACCCCACCGGGCGCGTCCTGCCCGCCGAGCACCTGCGCAAGGTCGTCGCGTGGGCGCGCGAGCGCGGCGCGGTCGTCGCGTCGGACGAGTGCTACATCGAGCTGGGCTGGGAGGAGCACCCGGTCTCCGTCCTCCATCCGGACGTGTGCGAGGGCTCCCACGAGAACCTGCTCGCGGTCCACTCGCTGTCGAAGCGGTCGAACTTCGCCGGATACCGCGCGGGCTTCGTCACCGGCGACCCCCGGCTCGTACGGCGGTTGCTGGAGGTGCGCAAGCACGCCGGCATGATGATGCCCGCCCCGGTCCAGGCCGCGACGGCGGCCGTGCTGGACGACGACGCGCACGCCGACGAGCAGCGCGAGCGGTACGCCCGGCGCAGGGCGGTGCTGCGGCCCGCGCTGGAGCGGGCCGGCTGGCGGGTCGAGCACTCGGCCGCGGGGCTCTACCTGTGGGCCACGAACGGCTCCGGCTGCTGGGACCAGGTGCGTGCCCTGGCCGACAGGGGAATCCTCGTCGCGCCGGGCGAGTTCTACGGCGACGCCGGGCGTGGCCACGTCCGCATCGCCGTCACCGCGACGGACGAGCGCGTCGATGCGGCGGTCAGCCGCCTCCAGTAGGATCGCGCGCCATGACGACAGCGATCGTGATCGTGCTGAGCCTCGCCACGGTCGTCGTGCTGGGCGTCTTCGCCGCGGCCCGGCGCACCCGGGCGCGCCGGCCCGTCCGCACCCCGCCCGCCCCCGTGGAAGGGTCCTCGCCGCCTGACCCCGCGGCGGACCCCGACTTCTTCGACCCCCGCACGATCAGGGTGGGGGACATCGTCTACGTGGATGCCGCCCGCTACCGGGCGACCGGCGCCCTGCACTGCACCATGCAGGGCGAGAAGTGGACGGAGTACCTGCTGGACGAGGGCGCCCGGCGCTACAACTGGCTGTCGGTCGAGGAGCGGCCGGGCGAGGAGGGCGGACCCCTCCACCTGGAGGTCCTGCTGTGGACCGACGTGCCGACCCAGGGCATGGTGCCGGCCAGGCACATGCTGATCGTGGACGGCGTCGAGTTCTCCCCGATCGAGCGCGGCACGGCCGCCTTCCGCTCCGAGGGGACGACCGGGCTGCCCGAGCGCGGCCTGCTCGACTTCGCCGATTACCGGGCGGGTGACGGCCGCCTGCTGTCGTTCCAGCGTGTCCAGGGTGGTCAGTGGGAGGCATCCTACGCCCGCCCGCTCACCCCCGGTTCGGTCCGGGTGGATCGGCTGCCCTGATCACCGGGGTAGGTTCGCTTCGTGGAACGGCGCCTTACCAAACCTGTCGTGACCGTCATGGTCATCGTCGTCCTGCTGGGCGCGGCCATCTTCTACGGCGCCTACCATCTGCTGAAACGGACCGAGCCGTTCGCTCTGGGCGAACACTGCGTCGTCGAGACCTCCGACGGCACGCTCGACATCGACATCGAGCAGGCCCAGGTCGCCGCCACCATCGCGGCCGTCGCCGTGCGGCGCAAGCTGCCCGAGCGCGCCCTCCAGATCGCCTACGTCACGGCGATCCAGGAGTCCAAGCTGGCCAACCTGCCGTACGGCGACCGCGACTCGGTGGGCGTCTTCCAGCAGCGGCCCTCACAGGGCTGGGGGACGGCCGAGCAGTTGCAGGACCCCGTCTACGCGACGCGGAAGTTCTTCGCCGCCCTGGAGAAGGTGAAGCACTACCGGACCCTGCCGCTGCACGAGGCGGCGCAGGCCGTGCAGCGCTCCGCCGACGGCTCGGCCTACGCCGAACACGAGCAGTCCGCCAAGATCCTGTCGGCGGCGTTCATCGGGCGCGTGCCCCAGGCCGTCCACTGCTGGTACCCGCCCTCGGACAAGCCGGTCTCGCCGCAGCCGGAGGCCGCGCGCAAGCAGCTCGTGCGCGCGCTCGGGACGGACTCCGCGCCCAAGCGCGGCTGGCTGGTGGCCGCCTGGTATGTCACCCACGCCCAGAAGTACCACCTGCGCCAGGTGCGCTTCGAGGGCGTCACCTGGACGGCCGCCAGCGGGCACGACGGCTGGCGCAAGGACGCCAAGCCCGTCGCCACCGTGCAGATAGCGTGAACCGGTCGGTTAAGGTCGGGTGGCATGCGGCTTGACCTTGCCCAGGACGTGGGCGCGCTGACGGCGCGACTGGTGGACATCGAATCGGTGAGCGGCGCGGAGAAGGCGCTGGCCGACGCCATCGAGGAGGCGCTCGTTCCGCTGCCGCACCTGACGGTGCTGCGGGATGGCGACGCCGTGGTGGCGCGCACCGATCTCGGCCGGGCCGAGCGCGTGGTGATCGCCGGGCACATCGACACGGTCCCGGTGGCGGGCAACCTGCCCAGCAGGGTCGAGGACGGAGTGCTGCACGGATGCGGCACCTCCGACATGAAGAGCGGCGTGGCCGTCCAGCTCAAGCTCTGCCTGCTGGCCGCGCCGAACCGCGACCTCACCTTCGTCTTCTACGACTGCGAGGAGGTCGAGGCCGAGCGGAGCGGCCTGCTGCGGCTCACCCGCACCCACCCCGAGTGGATCACGGGTGACTTCGCGGTCGTGATGGAGCCGACCGACGGGCTCATCGAGGGCGGCTGCCAGGGCACGCTGCGGGCCGACATCACGGTCAAGGGCGTGCGGGCGCACAGCGCCAGGTCGTGGGAGGGCGTCAACGCCATCCACGGCATCGCGCCGATCCTGGAGATCCTTTCCGGCTACGAGGCGCGGAGCCCGATGGTGGACGGCCTCCGGTTCCGCGAGGGGCTCAACGCGGTGGGCGTACGCGGCGGGGTGGCCGGGAACGTGATCCCGGACGAGTGCGTGGTGACCGTGAACTACCGCTTCGCCCCCGACCGCACCCTGGAGGAGGCGTTCGCCCACGTCCAGGAGGTCTTCGACGGTTTCGACGTGCGCCTCACCGACGGCGCGCCGGGCGCGCGGCCCGGGCTGACCCACCCGGTCGCCGCGGCGTTCGCGGCCGCGATCGGCGGCACGCCCCGGGCCAAGCTCGGCTGGACCGACGTCGCGCGGTTCTCGGCCCTCGGCATGCCCGCCGTCAACTGTGGCCCGGGCAACCCCGACATCGCGCACACGGCCGGGGAGAACGTGAGCCTGGCCAAGATCGTCGAGAGCGAGCGCCGCATGACGGCCTGGCTGGCCGAATAACCCGTAGATAGAAGAAAGTGGCTCTCCTCGCCGGCCATTTGGCGGGGAAAGCCACTTTCGTCCCGAGCAGCACCCTCGTTTCTTAGACGGAGCCTCGGCGGCGACCGGTTCCATCCTTCCGCGGATGTTTTTCAGATTCTTCCGGGGCGTTTGGGGCGCGGGTGCCGGGGCAGCGCGTCCGTCTTGCACCGTTACCGATTCCGACCGTTAGCGTGACCGTCATGAACCACACCCGACCCGAACGCCGGCAGGGTCCGTCCCTGGTCCGCGGCGGCCTCGTCCCCGAATCCACCCACGACCAGCGCCTGCTCGACCGCCGCGGTCCCACCGGCTGGCTGCACGAGGATCCCTGGCGGGTGCTGCGCATCCAGTCCGAGTTCGTCGAGGGCTTCGGCGCCCTCGCCGAGCTTCCCCCCGCCGTGACCGTCTTCGGCTCGGCCCGCACCGGTCCCGACAGCCCCGAGTACGAACTCGGCGCGAAGGTCGGCTCGGCGCTCGCCAAGGCCGGCTACGCGGTGATCACCGGCGGCGGCCCCGGAGTGATGGAGGCGGCCAACAAGGGCACCCTCGAAGCCGGTGGCGTCTCGGTCGGCCTCGGCATCGAGCTGCCGCACGAGCAGGGCATGAACGACTATGTGGACCTCGGCATCGAGTTCCGCTACTTCTTCGTGCGCAAGACGATGTTCGTCAAGTACGCCAGCGGGTTCGTGGCCCTGCCCGGCGGCTTCGGAACGCTCGACGAGCTGTTCGAGGCGCTGACTCTGGTCCAGACGCGGAAGGTCACCTACTTCCCGGTGATCATGATGGGTGTCGCGTTCTGGTCGCCGCTGATCGACTGGATCCGCGACACGCTGGTGGCCACCGGGAAGATCTCGCCGCAGGACGTCGACCTGATCTCGGTCACCGACGACCCCGACGAGGCCGTGCGGATCATCGTGGAGGCCGACCGGCGGGCCGCCACTCAGTAGGGTTGCCCTGTGTTCGTCTGCGTGTACTGCTCGTCCAGCCAGAAGATCGACCGCAAGTACCTCGACCTCGCCCGGGAGGTGGGGACGGAGCTGGCCCACCGCGGCCACGGCCTCGTCAGCGGCGGCGCGATCGTCTCCTGCATGGGCGAGGTCGCCCGGGCCGTCCGGGCCGGCGGCGGTCACACCGTCGGGGTGATCCCCCAGGCCCTGGTCGACGTCGAGATCGCCGACACCGCCTCCGGCGAGCTGATCGTCACCGCGGACATGCGCGAGCGCAAGGGCGTCATGGACGCCAGGTCCGACGCCTTCCTCGTGCTTCCCGGCGGCATCGGCACGCTGGAGGAGCTGTTCGAGATCTGGACCACCCGGGTGCTCGGCCTGCACGAACGGCCGCTGGTCGTCCTCGACCCGTGGGGCCTGTACGGGCCGCTGCGCGACCTGGTCGACGGCATGTACGAGCAGGGCTTCACCCGGCCGAACGTGTTCGACGCGATCTCGTGGGCGACCACGGTGGAGGAGGCGCTCGACATGATCGAGCGCCCCGCGCTCCGCCTCAGCCCCACGGGCGAGGAGCTCGGCGAGAGCTAGGCGAGGCCGCGGCGGGTCAGGGCGGGGGGCCTGCGGCCCAGCAGGGCCTCGGTCATGTCGAGGGCCTGCCGTACGTCGTGGGACGTCCTGAAGACGCTCGCGCCCGCCCAGGCGAACGCCGCGGCGGCCGCGACGGCCTCGGTCTCGTCGCCGGGGAGCGTCACGACGACGGTGTGTCCCGCCCGGGCCAGCGCGGACACCTCCGGCAGCGAGGCGGCCTCGACCCAGCCGGGTTCGGTCTCGTCGTCGGGTCCGATCACGCGCGTCATGCTTCCATGCTCGCACGCCGGAGAGTTGTGGCACGATTCGTATGTGCTGGTCGTACTCGTCATCGCCGGGCTCGCCGTGATCGTCTGCGTGGTCATGGTCTCGTTGGGACACGGCGGCGAGATGGCGGAGTTCCCCCCTGACACGCCGCCGCTCGATCTGCCCGCGGCCGGCCAGGTGACCTCCGCCGACCTGATCGCGCTTCAGCTCCCCATCGGCCTCGTGGGCTACAGCACCCAGGCGGTCGACGAGACCCTGCACCGTGTCTCGGTCGCGCTGGGGGAGCGTGACACCCGCATCGCCGTGCTGGAGCAGCGCGTGGCCGAGTTATCGTACGCCCGGCCGCAGGTGCGTCAGGAGACGCGACAGGCCGAGGCGGAGCAGACCGACGACGCCGACGAGAGCCGGGCCGAGCGTGACCGCGCCGAGGCTGAGGAGGCGTGGTGACGGCGGACGACGGGCTGGTCCGCTGCGGGTGGGCGGGCACGACGTCCGACTACGTCGCCTACCACGACGAGGAGTGGGGCCGTCCGGTCCGCGGAGACGACCTGGTCTTCGAGCGGATCACCCTGGAGGCGTTCCAGTCCGGCCTGTCGTGGCTGACGATCCTGCGCAAGCGGGATAACTTCCGCAAGGGGTTCGCCGGGTTCTCCATCCCGGCGGTGGCGGCCTTCGGCGAGAGCGACGTGGAGCGGCTGCTCGCCGACACCGGCATCGTGCGCAACCGCGCCAAAATCGAGGCGGCCGTCGCCAACGCCCGCGCCGCTCTGGAGGTGCCGGGCGGGCTGTCGGCGCTGGTGTGGCGGTACGCCGAGGAGCCCGGGCGGGTGCCCGCCACCCTCGCCGACGTCCCGGCCAGCACCGCCGGCTCCACGGCGCTGGCCAAGGAACTCAAGAGACACGGCTTCCGCTTCGTCGGGCCCACCACGGCGTACGCCCTGATGCAGGCCATCGGCCTGGTCAACGACCATGTGGCCGACTGCCACGTCCGAGAGGCCGTCGGCGCCCTGCGCCGTGTTTGACGCCATCGAAGCGCCTATCGGCCTTCGCTGTGCTTGCTTGCTTCGAAGCGCCTACCGGCCTTCGCTGTGTTTGCTTGCTTCGAAGCGCCTACCGGCCTTCGCTGTGCTTGCTTGCTTCGAAGCGCCTACCGGCCTTCGAAGCGGGGCCTGTCCTTGTTGAGGAACGCCTTGGTCGCCGCCGCGTGGTCGGCGGTGGCCGCGCACTCGTCCTGAAGCTCCGCCTCCCGCTCCAGCGCGTCGGCGAGGGAGCAGGACGCCGCGTGGTCCAGCGCCGCCTTCGTGGCGGCGTACGCCCGCGTGGGCCCCTGCGCGAGCCGTACGGCGAGGTCGCGGGCGGCGGACGCCAGCCGGTCGGCCGGCACCACCTCGGCGACCAGGCCGAGCTCCAGGGCCCTGGCGGCGTCCACGACGTCGCCGAGCAGCAGCATCTCCCGGGCGCGCGCGGGACCGACGAGCCGCTGCAGGGTCCACGACGCGCCCGAGTCGGGCGCGAGCCCGATCCCGGTGAACGCCATCGAGAACCTGGCGCCCTCCGCCGCCACCCGGAAGTCGCACGCGAACGCCAGGGAGGCGCCCGCCCCCGCGGCGACCCCGTTGACGGCGGCCACGACGGGCTTGCCCATCGTGGCGATGGCCAGCACGATCGGGTTGTAGTGCTCGCGTACGGTGTTCGCCAGCCCGAGACCCCGGTCGAGGTTGTCGGCGTGCTCGCGCAGGTCCTGTCCCGCGCAGAAGGCCCGGCCCGCGCCGGTGAGGAGCACGGCCCGCGCCGACGCGTCGTCCGCGGCGCGCCGCACGGCCGCGAGCAGGCCGGTCTTCATCGCGACGGTCAGCGAGTTCATCGCGTCGGGGCGGTTCAGCGTGATCGTGGCGACGGCTTCGTCGACGTCGTAGGTCACGGTCATCTCAGGTGGCTCCATTCAGTGTGCGGTCCACGAACGCGGCGGCGGCGGGCAGCAGCCGCGCGGCCTCCTGCTCGAAGAAGGCGCGGGCCTTGTCGCCCGGCCAGCCCGGCGGCAGCAGATCGGCGGGCAGTCCGGGGTCGCGGAACAGGAAGTTGCGCCAGCCGTGCACCAGTCTGCTGCGGACGGCGAAGACCCGGTCGTCCGGGGCGTCGTCCGGCAGCGAGCCGACCAGGTCGGCCGCGCTGGCCAGCCAATCCTCGTACGCGTCGCCGATGGCGTCCAGGTCCCACGCGCGGGCGAGCAGGTCACGCGGGTCGCCCTCGTACGCGGCGTCGAACCGATGGCCGGGCACCCGCAACGCGTCGAGTTCCGGCGAGGGCCGAGGGCCGATCCAGGTCGTCTCCGACAGCGGCGCGTATCCAAGGAAGGCGAGGTCGGCACGAAGTCGCTCGCGCCGTGCCCGGTCCCTGACCGGTTCGAGCACCAGGACGTGCCAGCGCCCGGCCCACGGTGCGTCGCCCCCGCGGTAGACGCGGGCCGCCGTCTCGTCGAGCCTGCGTTCGCACTTCGGGGTGACCGCGTACCCCGGTCCCTGCGGCAGCCGTACGGGGTCGAGCCAGCCCTGCCTGACCATGCGGGATATCGCGGTCCTCACGGCAGGCGCCGCGATGTCGAGCGGCGCGAGCAGCCTCACGAGCGCGGCCACGGAGGCGCGGCCGCCACGGGTGCGAAGGTGGTCCCCATAGAGATCGAAAAGCGCGGCTCGGGCGTTCACCCCACCCAGTGTGGGGTCACGTCCGGTCCGTCCACAACGCGTGCCGCCCCGCATTGATCCACTGACCGGAGCCGGGCCGTTACCTTTTTGAGCTCGGAGGCGGGATAATAGAACATCACAGAAACGTGAATACGCCGGTTACCCTCCGGGGCGGCCGACAACGCGGGAAGGGATACACGCATGGCGGCGATGAAGCCGCGGACCGGTGACGGTCCGCTGGAGGTCACCAAGGAAGGACGGGGCATCGTCATGCGGGTCCCTCTCGAAGGTGGCGGCCGACTCGTCGTGGAGCTGTCCGCGGACGAGGCCAGCGCCCTCGGTGACGCGCTGAAGAAGGTGGTCGGCTGATCTGATCAGCCGACCTGTTCGATTCACGGCCCTGGCGGCGGGTGATCCCGCCCCGGGGCCGCCCTGTTGGAGGTGGACGTGCCCATCGAGACCACGCCGGTGCTCGCCGGTCCTCGAGGTGCTCACGATAGTCGGGGTGCCGGGCCCGCGCCGGACGCCGACCTGGTGGCCGTGCCTTTCGGCCCTGATCTGACCCCTGCCGCGGCGCCCTGGCTCGAGTCGCCCGTGCCGGTGGACGCGCTGCTCGCGCACTACGAGGCCAAGGGGGAGCCCGGCGAGGTCGTGGAGGTGCCGGTGGCACGGGACGGCGCCGTCCGCCGCGTCCTGCTGTACGGCACCGGCGACGGCTCGGCCGCCGCGCTGCGCAAGGCCGGGGCGTCCGTCGCGAGGCGGGCGAAGGGCCGTGCCTCGCTGTCGGTCGTCGTCCCGTCCGAGGGGGAGGCCGCCGCCCTGGTCGAGGGGGCGCTGCTCGCGGCGTACACGTTCACGATCGGCAACGGCCGCACCAAGCCGGTGGGGGAGATCGTCTTCGTCGGCGGGGACGAGCGGGAGCTGAAGCGCGGCGAGGCGGTCGCGCGGGCCACCGCGCTCGCCCGCGACCTCGTCAACACCCCGTCCTCGGTGAAGACGCCCGCGTGGCTCGCCGACCAGGCGAAGGCGGTCGCGGCCGAGTCCGGGCTCGCCGTACGGGTGTGGGAGGAGTCCGAGCTCGGCGAGTTCGGCGGCATCAGGGCGGTCGGGCAGGGGTCGATCAGCCCGCCGCGGCTGGTGCAGCTCTCCTACACGCCGGAGAACCCGCGCGCCCACGTGGTGCTCGCCGGCAAGGGCATCACGTTCGACACCGGCGGCCTGTCCCTGAAGCCCACCGAGGGCATGAAGGCGATGAAGACGGACATGGCGGGCGGCGCCGCCGTCATCGCCGCGATGAGCGCGCTGGCGGCCTTCGAGGCGCCGGTGCGGGTCACCGGCCTCGTGGCATGCGCGGAGAACTCCATCTCGGGCTCGGCGCAGCGGCCAGGGGACGTCATCACCCAGTACGGCGGGCGCACCGTCGAGGTGCTGAACACCGACGCCGAGGGCCGTCTGGTGCTGGCCGACGCGCTGGCGTACGCGGACGCCGAGCTGGACCCGGACGTCGTCGTCGACATCGCGACGCTGACCGGGGCGGCCAAGGTCGCGCTCGGCCAGTCGCTCGCGGCCGTCTACTCGACCGACGACTCGCTGGCCGCCGCGCTGGTCGACGCCGGGGAGGCCAGCGGGGAACGGCTGTGGCGGATGCCGCTCGTCGAGGACTACCGCGGGATGCTCGACTCCGACGTGGCCGACCTGGCCAATGTCGATAAGGCGATGTCGGGCGCGGCCGGGTCGATCGCCGCGGCGCTGTTCCTGCGCGAGTTCACCGGCGGGCGTCCCTGGGCGCACCTGGACATCGCGGGGCCCGCGCGGGCCGGCTCGGACGAGGGGGAGATCACCAAGGGCGGCACCGGCTTCGGCGTCCGCCTGCTCCTGCGTTACCTGACCGCCTGACGCCCGCTCAGGGCGGTGTGCCTCAGGTCAGCTTCACGGCGGCCAGCAGGCCGGAGCCGAGCGGCAGCATCAGCGGGCGCAGCCGCTCGTCGTTCCTGACGAGCTTGCCCAGCTCCCGGATGGCGACGGTGTCCGGGTCGCGCTGGGTCGGGTCGGCCACCTGGTCGCCGCAGAAGGCGTCGCAGAAGACCACGACCCCGCCCTGACGCAGGAGCCGTACCGACTCGGTGAGGTAGTCGATGTACTCCTGCTTGGCCGCGTCGCAGAAGACCATGTCGTAGCCGCCGTCGGCGAGGCGGGGGAGCACGTCGAGCGCGCGGCCGCCGATCAGGCGGATCCGGCTGCCGGAGAACCCGGCCTCCGCGAACGTCTGGCGCGCCATGCGCTGGTGCTCCGGCTCCACGTCCACGCTGGTGAGCGTGCCGTCCGGGCGCATCCCGCGCAGCAGCCACAGGCCGGAGACCCCGCACCCGGTGCCGACCTCCACCACCGAGCGCGCGTTCACCACGGTGGCGAGGAAGCAGAGCGCCGCTCCGCACCCGGGCAGGATCGGGTGCGCCCCGACCTCGATGCCCCGCCGGCGCGCGGTCCGCAGGATGTCGTCCTCCGGGACGAACTCCTCCGCGTACTCCAGGCTGGCCGGTGTCGCCATCGGCCTCTCCCTCCCCTGCTTCATCTTGGTCGCAGCCTAGGGGAGTCGGACCGGAACGGGAACTCACGCCACAACGGGGACGTTGCACGCTTTGAACGGTCTTTGTTCGAGACCGCTCGGCCCGCGGTGCGCAGGAAGGGGCGAAACCAGGCACTATGGCTGTAGCGACGATCCTGCAGAGAGGAATGCCGGTGGACGAGCACGACCACCAGGCGGAGACTTCGGTGTCCGACTGGACGCCTCCCACATGGGAGGAGGTCGTCCGAACTCATTCCGCCCGGGTCTACCGGCTGGCCTATCGGCTGACGGGCAACGTCCACGACGCCGAGGACCTCACTCAGGAGGTCTTCGTCCGGGTCTTCCGGTCCCTGTCGAGCTACACCCCGGGCACGTTCGAGGGGTGGCTGCACCGGATCACGACGAACCTCTTCCTCGACATGGCGCGGCGCAAGCAGCGCATCCGATTCGAGGGACTCGCGGACGACGCCGCCGAGCGGCTGCACGGGCGTGAACCGTCCCCGGCGCAGGCGTACGACGACGCGCACCTGGAGCCCGACATCCAGGCCGCGCTCGACGCCCTGGCGCCGGAGTTCCGGGCGGCCGTGGTGCTGTGCGACATCGAGGGACTGTCCTACGAGGAGATCGCCGCGACGCTCGGCGTGAAACTCGGCACGGTGCGCAGCCGCATCCACCGCGGCCGCGCCCAACTGCGGGAGGCGCTCGACCACCGGGCGCCCTCGGCGAACCGGAACGGCGATCAAACCCCCCCTTCATTCAGCAGGGAGGGACTGTGAGTCATCTTGGCGAGCGCGTCTCCGCGCTCATCGACGGCGAACTCAGTCACAACGAGCGAGAACGCGCGCTCGCGCACCTGACGTTCTGCGCGGACTGCCGCGCGGAGGTCGAGGCGATGCGGGCGCTGAAGACCCGTCTGCGGTCCATGGACCCGCCCGCGATGCCCGCGGACCTCACCATGTCGCTGCTGCGGATGGCGGAGCCGGGAGGGCCGTTGCCGCCGCGGATGCGGCCCTTTCCCGACCATCCGGCCTTCGGCGCCGGGCGGCTTCCCGGAATGCACGCCGCCGGGCCGATGGACAACCGGCCCAGGGGCAGGGACGGCGGACGATCGGGCCCCGGGCGGCCCGGCAGGATCAGACGCGCGGGATACGTCGCCGTGGGAATGGCCGGCGCCGCCGTCGCCCTCGGCACCATGCTCATGGCCGGCGGATCCACCGCCACCCCGAATCCGACGCCCGGGCAGATGTTCGTACAGCATCCCGCCCAGAACAGGGCGCCCGTGGTGAGCGTGTCGCCCAGCCCGTCACCGAGCGTCACCAGGGGGCTTTCGCGCTGAGCCGAGGAGACGGCATACGATCGGACACCGCAGCCGTCGTGTGCCGTTGTCCTCAGGGTTTCCGGCATGGTGCCGGTACCGCGTGGCTGCCAGCGGATGACCCCGGGCGCAAGGAGTGAGTGCCGCGATGACCGACAACACGCGTTCCTTCGGCGCGTCGGACCGGCCCGAGTTCCTTCCCGCGGGCGAGGAGCCCCCTCAGGAGCCCTCCCAGGAGCCGTCTCCGGGCCCGTGGGGCACTCCCGGGCAGGAGACCGCCCCGGGCGGCCCCCCGCCGCCCACCGGCGCGTACGGCATGGGTCCCGGCTGGGCGCCGCCGCCGCTGTATCCCGCCGCTGCGCAGAGCGAGCCGCGCGGCCCCAACATCGCGTTGTACGCCGCCCTGGCCGTGGTCATCGCGCTCGTGGCGGGCGGGGTGGCGAGCTGGGGGACGTTCCTGCTGACCCGTCCGGCATCCGGCATCGACCCCGGATACTCGCTCAGCGCGCCGTCGAAGCAGCCCACGGCCCGGCCGCCGGGGTCGGTGGCGGGGGTGGCCGCCAAGGTCCTGCCCAGCGTGGTCTCGCTGGAGGTCAAGGGCAACAGCGAGGCCGGCACCGGCTCGGGCTTCGTCATCAAGGGCGGCTACATCGTCACCAACAACCACGTCGTGGCCGTCGCGGGACAGGTGGGTGAGATCCGCGTCCGCTACAACGACCGCACCTCCTCGGGCGCGCGAGTCGTCGGCCGCGACCCGAACTCCGACATCGCGGTGGTGAAGCCCGACGCGCCCATCAGAGCGCCGGAGCTTCCTCTCGGCAACTCCGACGGCGCGGTCGTCGGCGACCCGGTCATCGCGGTCGGTTCGCCCCTCGGCCTGAGCGGCACGGTCACCACCGGCATCATCAGCTCGCTCAACCGTCCCGTCGAGGCGGGCGGCAGCACCGGATCCGACTACGCGCTCATCAACGCGATCCAGACGGACGCCGCCATCAACCCCGGCAACTCGGGCGGCCCCCTGGTCAACGCCTCGGGCGAGGTGATCGGGGTGAACTCGGCGATCGCCACGGTCGGCGGCTCCCTGCTGGGCCAGCAGTCCGGCAGTATCGGCCTCGGCTTCGCGATCCCCGTGAACCAGGTGCGCCGCATCGCCCAGGAGCTCATCACCACGGGGGCGGCCCGTACCTCCAGGATCGGCATCACGATCGACCAGACCTACCAGGGCCAGGGGGTGCGGATCGCCACCCAGACGGCGGGGGGCGCCCTGCCGGTCACCCCCGGCGGACCGGCCGCGAAGGCGGGGCTGCGCCCGGGGGACGTCATCCTCGAGGTCGACGGCCAGCCGGTGGGCGACAGCCGGGAGCTGATCGTGACCATCCGCAGCAAGGCCCCCGGCGACAAGGTGCGGATCAAATTCCGGCACGACGGTGAGGTGCGGACGGCGACGGTCACGGTCGGCGCGGCACCGGTTCCCAGCGCACGTCCCTCGTGAACCGGCCATCACCTGTCCACAGCTTGGGGCGCGGGCATTAGTCTGATTTCAGTCGTACGCGCAGGAGGAGATCACCATGTTCGGACTCGGCTGGGCAGAGGCCCTGGCATTGGTGGTGATCGCCCTGCTCGTGTTCGGGCCGGAGAAGCTCCCCCAGGCCGCCTCGCAGGCGGGCCGTACGCTCCGGCAGCTGCGGCAGATGGCGAACAGCGCGAAAGAGGACCTTCAGGCCAACATGGGGCCCGAGTTCGCCAACTTCGACCCGGCCGACCTGAACCCCAAGAACTTCGTGCGCAAGCACCTGCTCGACGACGTCGAGAAGGACTGGAACGCCACCCCGGGAGTAGAGCCGGAGCCGGCGGCCTCCCCCATGCCGGAGCTGGGCGTGGGGGAGATCCCGCCGTACGACAACGAGGCGACCTGACCGGTCAGTGCTTGACCGGTGAGATGTCGAGCTTCAGGCCCTTGAGGCTGGTCGGCTTCTTACCGAGACCGGACGCGATCCGGCGCAGTTCCGCCGCCGCGGGGGCGTCGGGGTCGGTCAGCACGAGCGGCTTGCCCTCGTCGCCGCCCTCACGCAGCCGCATGTCGATCGGCACCTGGCCGAGCAGCGGCACCCGCGCGCCCAGCGTGCGGGTCAGTGCGTCGGCCACGGTCTGGCCGCCGCCCTCGCCGAACACCGAGATGCGCTCGTCGCAGTGCGGGCAGGGCAGCCACGCCATGTTCTCGATGACGCCGGCGATCTGCTGGTGGGTCTGGGCGGCGATCGACCCGGCGCGCTCGGCCACCTCGGCGGCGGCCTGCTGCGGGGTCGTCACGACCAGGATCTCGGCCGTGGGCATGCGCTGGGCGACCGAGATGGCGATGTCGCCGGTGCCCGGGGGCAGGTCCATCAGCAGGACGTCGAGGTCACCCCAGTAGACGTCGGTCAGGAACTGGTACAGCGCACGGTCGAGCATCGGGCCGCGCCACACCACCGGCGTGTTGCCCTCGGGCTTGAACATGCCGACCGAGATGACCTTGATGTCATGCGCGACCGGCGGCATGATCATGTCCTCGACCTTGGTGGGACGCTCGCTCACGCCGAGCATGCGCGGCACCGAGTGGCCGTAGATGTCGGCGTCCACGACGCCGACCTTCAGGCCCTGGGCGGCCATCGCGGCGGCGAGGTTCACCGTGACCGACGACTTGCCGACGCCGCCCTTGCCGCTCGCGACCGCGAACACTCGGGTCAGCGAGCCGGGCTTGGCGAAGGGGATCTCCTTCTCCGGCCCGCGGTCGCCGCGCAGCTTCGTCTGCAGCCCCTTGCGCTGCTCCTCGCTCATGACGTCCAGGTCCACCTGAACGCGGGTGACGCCGTCGACCTTGGAGACCGCCTCGGTGACGTCGCGGGTGATTTTGTCCTTCAGCGGACAGCCGGCGACGGTCAGCAACACGCCGACGCGCACCACCCCGTCGGGGGAGACGTCCACTTTGTCGACCATGCCGAGGTCGGTGATCGGCCGGCGAATCTCGGGGTCGTTGACCGTCGCCAGCGCGGCCATGACCAGTTCAGGGGATGGTGCCATGAATCCATGCTATGGACTCAGCGGGTGTCCTCCGAACCCGCCCCGGGCGATCTCGTCGCGGCCTCGCTCAACTCCTCCTGCAGGCGCTGGAGTTCCGAGCGGATGTAGTCGCGCGTGGCCACCTCGCCGAGCGCCATGCGCAGGCCGGCGATCTCCCGGGTGAGGTACTCGATCTCGGCCTGGTTGCGCTCGGCCGTCGTCTTGTCCTGCTCGTACTGGACGCGGTCGCGGTCGGCCTGCCGGTTCTGCGCGAGCAGGATCAGCGGCGCGGCGTACGACGCCTGGAGCGAGAGCATCAGGGTCAGGAAGATGAACGGATAGGGGTCGAACTTGGCCGGCGCGAACACGTTCCACAGCAGCCACACCCCGACGAACACGGTCATGTAGACGATGAACCGCGCGGTGCCGAGGAAGCGCGCGAACCGCTCGGAGAACTCGCCGAACGCCTCGGGGTCGTAGTAGAGCCGCAGGCGGGGGGTCAGCTCACGCGGCTGGTCGAGGCGTTCTGTCATGGGCGTTCCCGCCAGTCCTCCGGCAGCATGTGGTCGAGCACGTCGTCGACGGTCACCGCGCCCAGCAGGCGGGACAGCTCGTCCACGACGGGGACCGCGACCAGGTTGTACGTCGCGAGGTACGACGCCACCTCGTGCACCGTCAGCTCGGGTCTGATCGGGTCCACGGTGATGTCTATCACGCTGCCGAGCAACGTCGACGGCGGCTCCCTGAGCAGCCGCTGGAAGTGCGCCACCCCCAGGAAGCGCCCGGTCGGGGTCTCGGTCGGCGGGCGGGTGACGTACACCTGGGCGGCGATGGCCGGGGTCTGTTCCTGCTGGCGGATGTGCGCGAGGGCCTCGGCCACGGTCGAGGTCGGCGGGAGGATGACCGGCTCGGTCGTCATCATGCCGCCGGCGGTGTACTCCCCGTAGGTCAGCAGCCGCCGGACCGGCGCGGCCTCCTCCGGCACCATGAGCCGCAGCAGCCCTTCGGCCTGCTCGGCGGGCAGTTCCTGCAGCAGGTCGGCGGCGTCGTCCGGGCTCATCTCCTCCAGCACGTCGGCGGCGCGCTCCCGGTGGAGCCGGCTCAGCACGAGCACCTGGTCGCGCTCGGGCAGCTCCTCCAGCACGTCGGCGAGCCGGTCGTCGTCCAGCGCCGCGGCGACCTCGGCCATCCGCTTGCTGGGCAGCTCGTGCAGCATGTTCGCCAGGTCGGCCGGGCGCAGCGCCTCGAAGACGGCGAGCAGGTTGGCCGCGCCCTGGTCCTTCTGGATCCCGGCGAAGCCGGTGACCTCGTCCCAGTCCACGATCAGCGTCTCGCCCCTGCGGCGCGTCCCGCGGCGGACCGCGACCTTCGTGATGAGCCAGTCGGACGGCCGCGGCTGCTCAATGGCCAGGTCCTGCACGGTCACCCGCTCGCCCTTGTAGTCGACGGCGCGGTCGAGCATCTCCCCGATGGCGAGCGTCTCGGCGTCCCGGCACTCGAACCTGCGCATGTTGAGCTTGCCGGTGAAGATGACGGCGCGGGCCTCGATGCTGGTGATCCTGGTGATCGGCAGGAAGACCCGGCGGCGTGGCTGGACCTCGACGACGAAGCCGTGGACCCGGGGGAGCAGCGGCCCCCGCAGCGAGACGACGACGTCCCGGATGCGGCCGATCTGGTCGCCGGCCGGGTCGAAGACCGCCAGCCCCGCCAGGCGGGCCACGAAGATCCGATCCACTCTGTCAGGTTACGCAAGGATGCGCACCGCTCGGTGTTATGACAGGATCCAAGCCGTTTATTGGTCATTACATGGGCAGGTGACGATGAGGGCTGTCAGCCTGGCGATCGCGGGCGTCTCGGCCTTCTGCTTCGGGTTCTCGGGACCGATGGCGAAGGTCCTCGGCACGGCGGGGCTCACGCCGCTGGAGGCCGTGTGGGTCCGCATGGCGGGGGCCGGCGTGCTCCTGCTGGCGGTCCTGGCCGTCTTCAGGCCGCACGCGCTGCGCATTCCCCGCGACCGCCTGCTGTTCTTCGCCGCGTACGCCGTGATCGCGGTGGCGGCCGTGCAGGCCCTGTTCTTCGTGGCCATCACCCGGCTGCCGGTCGGTGTGGCGCTGCTGATCGAGTACACCTCTCCGGTGATGGTGGTCCTGTGGGTGCGATTCGTCCGGCGGCTACGGCTGCCGCGCTCGGCCTACCTGGGGGCGCTGATCGCGGTCGTCGGGCTGGCGATCGTCGTGCAGGTCTGGGAGGGGCTGCGCCTCGACGCGCTCGGGCTGCTGCTCGCCCTGGTCGCCGCCGCCTGCTGCGCCGGATATTTCCTGATGAGCGATTCGTTCGGGGACGACGTGGACACACTGGGTCTGATCGGCTGGGGCATGCTCGGCTCGGCGGTGGTCCTGCTGCCGCTCTCCCGGCCCTGGAACATCGACTGGCCGGCGTTCACCCGCGCCGTCGAGGTCTCCGGTCACACGGTGCCGGTCGCCGCGGCCGCCGTGGTGCTGGTCGTGGTGGCCACCGTGGTCGCGTACGCGACGGGGGTCACCGCGGTGCGGCGGCTGTCGGCCGCGGTCGGCGCGACGGTCGCGTCGGTGGAGGTCATCGCGGGGGCGGTGATCGCCTGGGTGCTGCTCGGCGAGCGCCTGGGGACCGCCCAGATCACCGGGGGCCTGATCGTGCTCGCCGGGGCCCTGCTGGCCCAGACCGCGACCGTGCGGATCGGCTCGGAGCGCCACGCCGTCGAGGTGACGGAGACCGTACGCGTGTGAGGCTCAGGCGCCGGCTGGTTCAGGCGCTGGGTGGCTCAGGTGCGGGGGTGAGCCGCACGACCGTGGACCGCTCGGCCCAGCGGGCGGTCAGGCCGGCGGCCTCGCGGGCGTTCAGGCGCTCCTTGGCCAGCGCGGCCACCGCCTCGGGGGCGGCCGCCTGGTCCACCACCTCGGCGACGGCCGGGAAGCGGACGAGCTCGGCGCCGTTGTCCTTGCTGCGCAGCACGACCTCGATCTCGCCGCGCTCGGCCGCGATCTCGGCCAGGCCGGGCAGGGACCGCTCCTCGCCGCCGGTCACCACGTAGAGCGCCCCGTCGTGCCACACGTGCCAGGCCAGCCGCGGCCCGGACGGCAGGCCGAGCCACAGCACACCGGACTTCTTCGCGCCCTCTTCGATCACCGCCAGGGTCATGAGGCACAGCCTATTCACCGCGCTACCGTTGGCCCATGCGCGCTCGACGTTCGTGCCTGGCGGTGCCCGGCAGCAACCCCCGTTTCCTGGAGAAGGCCCAGGGCCTCGCCGCGGACGAGGTCTTCCTCGACCTGGAGGACTCCGTCGCCCCCGGCGCCAAGGACGAGGCGCGCCGCAACGTCGTCGCCGCGCTCAGGGAGGGCGACTGGACGGGCAAGACGGTCGTCGTCCGGGTCAACGACCTCACCACGCGCTGGACCTACCGGGACGTCATCGAGATCGTCGAAGGCGCCGGCGACCGGCTCGACTGCGTCATGCTGCCGAAGGTCTCCGACGCCTCCCACGTGGTCTGGCTCGACACCCTCCTCGGCCAGATCGAGCGGGCCACCGGCCTGCCCGAGGGCGGCATCGGCGTCGAGGCGCAGATCGAGGACGCCCGGGGGCTCGTCAACGCCGACGACATCGCCGCGTCCTCGCCCCGGCTGGAGACGCTGGTCTTCGGCCCGGCCGACTTCATGGCCTCGATCGGCATGAGGACGCTGGTCGTGGGCGAGCAGCCCCCCGGATACGGCGAGGGGGACGCCTACCACTACATCCTCATGCGCATCCTGATGGCCGCCCGCGCGCACGGCCTCCAGGCGATCGACGGGCCGTACCTCCAGATCCGCGACCTGGACGGCTTCCGCCGGGTGGCGATGCGGTCGGCCGCCCTGGGGTTCGACGGCAAGTGGGTGCTCCATCCGTCGCAGGTGGAGGCGGCCAACGAGGTGTTCGCGCCGTCCCAGGAGGACTACAACCACGCCGAGCTCATCCTCGACGCGTACGAGTACTACACGACGGTCGAGAATCGGGGCGCCGTCATGCTGGGGGACGAGATGATCGACGAGGCCTCACGGAAGATGGCCCTGGTGGTGGCGGCCAAGGGCCGCGCCGCCGGGCTTCCCCGTTCCAGCTCCTTCACCCCGCCCAGCTGATCGGCCGCGGTACGCGAAGAATGGACATATGAACGAACCACAGCCGGGCCCGGATCCGGCCGCCGGGCCGCCCCAACTGCCCGGTCCCTATCTGGCGCCGGGACCGTACGCCGGCGGGACGGCCTGGCCGGCCGGTCCGCCGCAGCCGCAGCCGCAGCCGCCGCCACACCCTGCGGCCCGGCCGCAGTGGCCATATGCGGGGCCATATGCGGGGCCATATGCGGGGCCGTACCCCGGCCCCTATCCCGGCCCCTATCCCGGTCCCTATCCGTGGGGGCCGCCGCCGCGTGCCCGCTGGGACGTCCCGCCCCCGCCCGGCACCCGGTACGACCGCCTGGCGCGTACGCCGTCGCACCGCTGGTGGCGGCCGATCGCCGGCACGCTCGCGATCATCGTGGCCTTCCTGGCGCTCTCGATCGCCGCCGGCCTGGTGGCCTTCATAGTGTCGCTGGTCACCGGGGTGCCCATGGTGCGCTCGGGAACCCGGCTGTTCGCCGATCCCGTCGTCGACCTCGGGTTCCAGTTGGGGGTCATCGCGCTGCTGCTGCCGCTGGTGCTCGGCGCGGCGTGGCTGTTCCAGCGACGACCGCCGGGGTCGCTGTCGTCGGTGGCCCTGCGGTTGCGGTGGCGGTGGCTGGGGGTGTGCCTGCTGGTCGCGCTGGTGGCGGTCGTGCTCGGGCAGGCCGTCGAGGCCGTGACGCTGATGTCCGCGGGGGTGGATCCCGGACTCCGCTGGGCGGGCTGGGAACGGTTCCTCCCGGCCATCGTCGTGATCCTGCTGCTGGTGCCGTTCCAGTCGGCGGCCGAGGAGTACGCCTACCGCGGCTGGATCATCCAGGGGTTCGGGGCGTACCTGCGAAATCCGTGGCCGGCGATCCTGGTGGGCGCGGCGGCCTTCGCCGCCTCACACGGCTACACGGGCTGGGGGATCGTCTACGTCTTCGCGTTCGGCATGCTCATGGGGTGGCTGGCGGTCCGCACGGGCGGGCTGGAGGCGCCGATCGCCCTGCACGTGACCAACAACGTCGTGGCGTTCGGAGTCGTCGCGGCCTCCGGGGACATGGGCAGCGCGATGGAACAGGGCGAGGTGCCCTGGGAGGCGCTGATCGGATCGGCCGTGCAGTTCGCGGTTTTCGGGGTCGGCGTGCTGATAATCGCCCGAAAGTGGGCAATTCAGACCCTCTCCCGATAAATCTCACTAGAGAGGTATGGCCCCGGGGCTCTTCCCGTGTTGCTCTGGATCCGTGATGGGGTATCACTGTGATCGCTTTGCCGTACCACAGGTGGAACGGTCCGGATCGACCTCTCCGGGGAGGAGGTACTGAGCGTGGCCTCGGGCCCCCACGAGCGCGACCGCCGGCGCGCCGCAGACGAGCAGGCGACCCCTCCCTCGCCCCCGCCGGAGTTACATCACCGGCCGCCCGGTCCGTCCCCGTGGGCGCTGCCTCCGTTCGCCGCCCCCGTGCCGGACGACGCGCCCGATGACGCGGGCGACCCGGACTCGGGCGACCCGGACTTACGCGGCGGCAGCCCGGACACGGCGCCGGAGACGTGGGCGCCGCGCCCCGATCAGGACGCGCCGCGCGACCGCGGACCCCGGACGGGCCGCAGGCCGTACGCGGCGCCCTACGAGGGCGGGGAACCGCGCCACAGCCGCTCCGAGGACCGCGCTAGGCCCGGCGGCGCGGGCGCGACGGGTCCGCCCGGTCCCGCGGGTTCCCCCGCGCCCCGGCACGGCGAGGGTGCCGGGTCGGCGGGGGAGGCGGCGTCCTCCGGCCAGGAGGGCCGGGGACGCCGCATCGTGAACCGGCCGGACAAGCTGGTCGCCTCTGGGCCGCCACGGCGGCGGCGCGCCCAGATCCCGCGCGAGAACCCCGACGGGCCGGGCGCCCCCGAGATCGACACCCCGCCGTCGGGGCCGCTGCGCGAGGAGGACCCCGGTGGGCGGGGGGAGCACGTGTGGACGCACACGCCGCCTGAGCCGGTCGAGCGCATCGGGCGCCCGCCGGGAGGCCGTCCGGCGCGTCCCGACACGCTCGTGGCCGTCGGCCCGCCCCGGGCGGGCGGCGGGCGCCGCCACAGACGGGTGCTGCCGGTCCGGCGGTTCCCGCCGCGCCTACCCCGGCTGGTCGCTCCCGCGGTGATCGCCGTGGTCCTCGTCGCCGCCGCCGTGCTGGGCGTGGCCGTCGTCAAATGGGCCGGCGGCCCGTCAACGGCGGGACTGCGCCTCGCGGCGGGCGACGGCCAGTCGGGCGACGCGGCGTTCGCGGCGCCCGGGCTGCCGGGCAACGGCTCCAGCCAGGTGCTCAACGCCTTCGCGGCGGCGGGCACGACGGTGGTGGCGGCGGGCAGCGACACGACGAGCCCGCTCACCCGGCCGTTGTTCCTCGTGTCCGCCGACGGCGGCGCGCACTGGCAGACGGGCCGGGTCGCCGACGCCCCGGGGTACGAGTCCGAGCCCGGGGCGGTCGGCAGGGTCGCGGGTGGCGACGGCCGCTGGCTCGCGGTCGGGACCGACGCGCCCGGCTCGGCGGGCCCGGCCGCGCGCGGCATGTGGGTCTCCTCCGACGGCCGGTCCTGGACGGCGGTGGACCCCGCGCGGCTGACCGCGTTCTGGAGCCAGGACAGGATCACCGACGTGGCGCGGACCGCGACCGGCTTCCTGGCCGTGGGCGCCACGACCCTGCGGGACGGCACGGCGGGCCCGGTCGCCTGGGTGTCACCCGACGGCGTCGGCTGGACGAGGGTGGACACCGACCAGATCGGCACCCCCGACAAGGTCCGCGCGATGCGGGCGGTGGCCGCCCGGGGCGACCGCGTGGTGGCGCTCGCCGACCCGGGGTCGGGCGACTCGGTCTCGGTCGTCCTGCGCTCCGACGACGGCGGGCGCACCTGGCTGCGTACGGCCGCGGCCCTGGCGGACGTACGGCCCGAGCCCGGCGCGCTGGCCGTCACCGCGAAGGGCTTCGTGCTCGTGCCCACCCGGCAGAAGTCGGACGGCGGCGAGGTGCGGGTCTACTGCTCGCCCGAGGGCGCCGACTGGACCCAGTGCGGCACGATAGGGCCGCTCGGCGCGGAGGGGACCGGCGTGCGGGGCCTGGCCGCGTCGGCGGCGGGGATCGCGGCGGTCGCCGAGTCGGCCTGGGAACGGTACGCCGTCTACACCAGCCGCGACGGCCGCGAGTGGACCAGGAGCGCCGATCTCGGCGGCATCCCGGGCACCCTGCGCGGGCTGGCCGTCACCGACGCGGGCGTGCTCGTGGCGGGCGGAGACAAGCGCGGGCCCGGCGACGTGGAGAACCTTCCCGTGCTGATCACCGCGAAAAAGGGCGAGGCGGCGCGCGGCGTGCCGCTCAGGGAGATCGCCGGGCTCAACCGGCTCGCCAGGGACACCGCGGACCTCGCCGCCGCCGGCGGCACGTTCGTCGCCGTGGGCTCGGCCAACGGCGACGCCGCGATCTGGACGAGCGGCAACAACGGCGCCAACTGGAAGGACGCGGCGTTCCCCGACCTGCTGGGCGGACCGGGACGCCAGGCCCTCAGCGGCGTCGCGCACGGCCCCAGGGGATGGCTCGCCGTCGGCAGCACGACGACCGACCCGGCGGTGACCCGCCCGCTGGTCGTCACCTCGGCCGACGGGAGGAACTGGCGGCCCGGTCCGGCGATCGAGGTGCCCGCGGGCCACTTCCTGCTCGCGCCGGGTGTGGCGGCCGCCGGGCCGAAGGGCTACGTCCTCGCGGGGGAGGACCGCTCGGCCACGGGAACGCTGCCCGCCCTGTGGTTCAGCCCCGACCTCAAGCGCTTCACCCGCTCCTCGCCGGGCAGCATGCCGGCCGGTGGGGCCGGTGTGCGCCTGTACGACGTCACGGCGACCCCCCACGGGTTCATGGCCGTCGGCGGGTCGGGCACCGCCGACCGGGAGACGGGAGTGGTCTGGGTCTCCTCCGACGGCCTCAATTGGAACGCCCGGGGCCGGGTCCTGCCGCCGGACGCCACCTCGGCCGGGCTGCGCCACGTGGTCGCGACCGAGGCGGGCATGGTGGTCGTGGGCACCGCGATGACCGAGGACGGCCCCCGCCCGTTCTCGGCGCTGTCCACCGACGACGGCGCCGAGTGGAAGTACGGCACGCTGCCCGCCGACGCCGCCGCCTCGGTCCTCGACGTGACCGCGACCGGGCGGGGACTCGTCGCCGTCGGGTCGCACCGGTCGTCCGCGGAGGGCGGCGAGGGCGACAGCGCGGCCTGGGTCTCCGCGGACGGGGTGGACTGGTCGCGCCAGGCGCTCACCCAGGACGGTCTCGGCGGCCAGGGGGCGCAGTGGCTCGGGGCGGTGGCGGTCTCCGGCAGCCGGGTCGTGGCCGTCGGCAGGTCGGCCGGCCACGCCGACGACCATCTGACGATCTGGCGCAGCACGGTCACGGAACGATGACCCCGGGGATGATTCCCCATCCGGCGAGGGCGTCGGCGAGGCCGTCGGTCAGCGGGAGCCGTGCCAGGTCGGACGGCGCGCACCAGCGGGCGTCGGCGGCGTCGTCCCCGGCCACCGGCACGCCCGAGGCCGTCGCGACGTAGTCGTGGATCTCGTAGGTCGCGCCGCCGGGGGCGGGCCGCAGCACGGTCCCGGCGAGCCGTACGACGGTGACGTCGAGGCCGGTCTCCTCGCGCAGCTCACGGCGCAGTGCCTGCTCGTCGGTCTCGCCGGGCTCGACCCTGCCGCCGGGCAGGGACCACAGCCCCTCGCCGGGAGGGCGGCCCCGCCGCACGAGCAGGAGCCGTCCCTCGGCGTCGGCGACGATCGCGCCCACACATCTGATACACCGCACATCACCAAGATTACGACTAGATAACGGGCAGACTCTTGACGTACGGACACCACGGACGCACCGTGAATATTTGTGAGAACCGCGCCAACTTGTCCGCGGTGCTTCGGGCCGCTGCATGAACCGAATGTCTGGTCGAGTTCCTGGCGTTGCGACGCCCATGGGGACGTCCTGCCCTTCCAGCCGCCCCGGCGGCCCTCGCAGGCCGCGCTGGAGGCCCTCTGCGTAACGGCCAGGGTGCCCGTCTGGCTCCCGTGGCCGCTCCCCTCCGGATGGCTGGTGACGGGCTTCGCCGAGGTGGGTGACGAGCGCACCGGTGTCAGGGCCAGCGTCGTCGCCCTCGCCGGCCCGTCGGTCACGCACGGCCCCGCCGACATGCTGCTCATCGCGGAAGAGCCGGGCATCGGTCTCGGGGCCGCGTACGCCGGGCTGCCGGGCCCGGATCCGGGAGCGGGGTTCGACGCCGGGCCGCCGCACGCCAAGGTCGACGCACGTGGCCACCCCACGGCGCTGTGGTGCGCGGGGCGGGAGGTGCCGGGGGACCGGGCCGTCTACGTGGGCGAGGCTCTCGGCAACTGGCTGTGGACGGTCGCCTGGCCCGTCGAGGCCGGCTGCTTCATCGCGCTGGCCAACCTGTCGCTGCGCGATCTGCGGGACCAGGACCAGGCGCTCGACCTGCCCTTCGGTGCCTTCTCGCCGCGTCTGGACGGAGAGGGATAGTAAGGTTCTGAGCCGTGACAGCGCGCATCGAACGAGTGGTGACCTCGGGCCTGGTGGACTACGAGGGCGACGAGCACAAGGTCGAGAACAACACCTGGATCCTGGGTGACGACGACGAGGTGATCGTCATCGACCCGGCGCGGGACGCCGACAAGATCCTTGGGCAGGTCGGCGAGCGCGAGGTCCTCGCCGTCATCTGCACCCACGGCCTGCCCGACCACGTGGGCGCCGCGATCGAGGTGGCGGCCAGGGACGAGGCCGTGATCGCCGTGCACGCCAAGGACAAGCGCCTGTGGCGGCAGACCTGGGAGGAGACCTGGCCCGACATCGAGATGGAGGACGAGGGGCTGTTCTCCGTGGCCGACGTCGAGCTGGAAGTGCTCTCCACGCCGGGGGTCACGCCGGGCGGCGTCTCGCTCTACTGCGAGGGCCTCGGCGCGGTCTTCACCGGCAAGACCCTGCTGATGGACGGCCCCGGCAAGCTCGGCGGGGAGTACCCCGCGCTCGCCGACCAGCTCACCTCGATCGGCGAGCGGCTGTTCACGCTTCCGCACGAGACGAGGGTGCTGCCCGCGCACGGCGAGGAGGGCAGGATCGGCGACCTGGAGCCCGAGTTCGACCGCTGGCTGTCGGGGTCGCTGACCGGCGCCCAGGAGGCCGACCCGGAGCCGCCGCTCGTGGACGGCACCCGGGCGTCCGGCATCAAGCTGAACCTCGACGAGTAGGGCCGTGGAGCAGCTCGGCCTCGACGGCATGCCGAGGCGGCTCTACACCTGCACTCCGTCGCGCCTGAACACCTGGCTCGACTGCCGGCGTCGCTACCGCTTCACCTACCTCGACCGGCCCGCTCCGCAGAAGGGGCCCCCATGGGCGCACAACAGCGTGGGGGCCTCCGTCCACAACGCGCTGGCCGCCTGGTGGCGGGAGCCGTACGACCGGCGTACGCCGGTCATGGCGGCCGTGCTGCTCACCAACGGCTGGATCCGCGAGGGGTTCAGGGACGAGGAGCAGTCGGCCACGTGGCGTGACCGCGCCCGCGCGATGGTCTCCTCCTACGTCGCCACGCTCGATCCCGGCGACGAGCCGGTGGGCGTCGAGCGCACCGTCGCCACGCGCACGTCGGTGATCGCCGTCTCGGGCCGGGTGGACCGGCTCGACCGGCGCGGGGACGAACTGGTCGTGGTCGACTACAAGACCGGCCGCCGCCCGCCGACCTCGGACGACGCCCGTTCCTCGATCGCGCTCGCCGTCTACGCGATCGCCTCGTCCCGCATGATGCGCCGGGCCTGCCGCCGGGTGGAGTTACACCACCTGCCCAGTGGGACGGTCGCGGAGTGGGAGCACAGCGAGGAAACGCTCGCCCGCCACCTAAGCAGGGCCGAGGACATCGCGACGGAGGCGGCCGACGCCGACGACGCCTACCGCGCATGGGCCCCGAGGCGGGAGGACCGCGCCGGGGCGGTCGAGGTGCCGCCCGAGGTCGACCGGCTGTTCCCGCCCGAACCGGGCCCCATCTGCTCCTGGTGCGACTTCCGCCGCCACTGCCCCGAGGGGCGGGCCGCCTCCCCCGACAAGCTCCCCTGGGACGGCCTGCCGGAGACGCCCGGCTCGCCCGGCCTCAGCCCGTCGTACGGCGGGGACGGCGGCGAGGGTCGACCAGGGCTCTGAGGCCCTTGCCCACGTCGTATCCGGCGGCGCCCAGGCGCTCCCGCGAGGCCCGCAGCATGGCCCTGGTGCGCTCGTCCAGCACCTGCTGGTGGACGAAGTCGGGGATCGTGTTCATGGTCAGCCGGAAGGCCCGCAACGCCGCCGTGACCGTGATCTGCGGCACCTCGGGCAGCACGCCGTACATCCTGCGGGCCCAGTCGGGCAGCGTGTAGTAGCACAGCGCCCCGAACGGGAAGTAGACCGGCTTGGCCGGGGACAGGAAGCGCATGTCGCCCGGCAGGCGCGGCCAGAGCAGGAACCGCACGGCGGCGGCCGACTCGGGGATGACCCGCAGGACCGGCCGCATCCGCGCGAAATACTCGTCCATCTCACTGACCGAACCGGGCACGTCCTCGGCGTGGAGCCCGACGTATGCGGCGCTGTCGCGCTGCTCGGCGAGGTACTGGTCGGCCTGCCGGTCGGTGATCCGGGCGCCCGCGCGGCGGACGACCTCCAGGTAGGACATGACCTCCGCGCAGTGGACCCACAGCAGCAGTTCGGGATCGTCCACGCGGTGGGTCCGGCCCGTGTCGGGATCGCGGATGCGCAACGCCCGGTGGATCGCGCGCACCCGCCTGCCGATCTCCTCGGCCTCCTCGGGGCTGCCGTACGTCACCCGGCCCACGAAGTCCGCCGTACGGCGCAGCCTCCCGAAGGGGTCCTCCCGGAAGTTGGAGTTCTGCCACACGCCCCGCATCGCCAGCGGATGCAGGGCCTGCAGCATCAGGCCGCGCACGCCGGCCACCCACATGGTCCGGTCGACGTGGACCAGCCAGGTCGCGGACTCCGGAGGCTGGGCGGTCAGGCCGCTGGCGCCGGGCATGACGACGGGCTCATCCGTGCTGGTGCTGGAGCAGCCGGCTCTCCGCGGCGTTCCAGAAGCGGGTCAGGGCCGCCGCGGTGGTCTCGGGGGCCTCGACGGCCGGCGAGTGGAGCGCCCCCGGCACCACGACGCACTCCGCGTCGAGCCTGCGGGCCATCTCGGCCTGCAGCAGCGGCGGCCAGCCGTCGTCGTGCTCGCCGTACAGGACCAGGAGGTCGAGCCCGCACTGGGTCAGCTCCTCGCAGCGGTCCGGGGCGCCCAGGACCTCCTCCGCCATCGCCAGGAGGGCGGTGGGGTGATTGCTGAGCAGCCGCTTGCGCAGGAACGCGACGATGTCGTCGGGGACGCCCGCCGCCAGCGCCTCGGGCTCCAGCCTGTTCGACCACATGTAGTCCAGGCCGTACTCCGGGAGCTCGGCCAGCAGGACCCGGCCCATCCGCTCCCGGGGCCCGACGATGCCCGCCGGCCCCGAGCTCATGAGCGTGAGCGAGGCGAGCCTGGCACCGCCGTTCAGCGCCGCGTCCCGGGCGACGAGCCCGCCGAAGGAGTGTCCCAGCAGGTGGACGGGCTCACCCTGGCCGACGGCCGCGGCGATCGCGTCGATGTCCGCGCCGAGAGCCGCGCACGTGTAGGCCGCCGGGTCGTCCGGGCCCGGCGTCTCGTACTGCCCGCGCATGTCGACCGCGATCACCCGGCGGCCGGCCTGCGCGAGCGTCTGCAGCACGGCGATGAAGTCCTCCTTCGACCCCGTCAAACCGGGGACGAGAAGGGCGGGCCAGCGCTCCGGGACCCCACTCACCGGAAGCGCTTCGAGGGCGGCGAACGAGCCCAGCGGCGTCTCGATCTGCTCACTGCTGACACCCGGCGGAAGGGTCAGGAACCGTGGCGTGCTCACGAGGCCTCCTCCACCTCACCCCGGATCCCGGGAACCGATGGGCCGGACCGGCCCCACGTCCTGGACCGTCTGCTGAAGGCTCGCTCACTCACGTGGCATCACGATACCCAGGAAAGATCCCGACGACACTGCCGAAGCGACTACGCGGGTTTCGGATGGTCATTGCGCATGCCTCCTGTCCAGGTCATACCCACTGCGGGCGAACTGGCCCCCGACGCGACGGGGGCAGGGCGAGCGCCGGCCGTCCGGCGCTCTCCCTGCCCCTGCTGTCGTGCTCACCGACGAGCGGGCCTGTGCCGGCCCCTCACCCCGTACGGCGGGGCCGCGGCCGGGGCGGGCGGCGCCGCTGCTGGGCGCGCTCGCTCGCGGCGGACGGCGCGGGGTCGTCGTCGTCGGTCGCGATGTCGGGAGACCTGAACACGATCGAGAACGGGCTGGCCGGGATGATCCGCTCCGGCTCCGGCCGCTGCGCCGGCCGCTCGGCGGGCTCCTCGGCGGCGACCTCGTTCACGGGCGCCTCCACTGCCGGCTCCTCGATCGGGAGTGTCTGCTGGGCGTCGGCGGCGCGGGTCCTGCGGCGGCGCGCCGGGCGCTCCTCCGCCGGTTCCTCCGCCGGCTCCTCGGCCACGGGCACCTGGTCGCGGGCGTCGGCGTCGGCGGCGATGTCGCTGGTGGCGTCAGCGGCGTCGGTGGCGGCGCGGGTCCTGCGGCGGGTGGTCCTGCGCGTGGCCGCCGCCTTCGGCTCGTGCCCGTCGCCGGAGGGCGCGGCCTCCCCGTTCACCGGGGACTCGGCCTGTTCCTCCGAGCCGTCCTCACGGGACCCCACGGCCGCGACGTCGGCCAGCGCCCCGGTCACGGCCGCGGTGTTCGCGCCCCTGCGCCCGCGGCGCCCCGGCGCGGCCTCGGCGGGAGCCTCCGGGGTGGTCTCCAGAGGCGGCTCCACGGGAGCCTCCACCGGAGCCGCCGCCTCGGTCTCCCCCGAGAAGGTCGTGTCGGAGTCCTGGGAACGGCCAGCCCGGGTGCGCCGCCGCTCGCGGGTGCGGGCGGGGCGCTCACGACGCTCTTCCCGGTCTCCGCGGCCGGACTTGCCGCGGGACCGGGTGCGGCCCGTCTCTCCGAGGTCCTCGATCTCCTCCGCCTCCAGGCCCGCCCGGGACCGCTGGGCGCGCGGCAGCACGCCCTTGGTCCCCTCGGGGATGTCGAGGTCGGTGTACAGGTGCGGGGAGCTCGAATAGGTCTCGACGGGATCGATGAAGTCCAGCGAGAGGGCGTTGTTGATGACCTTCCAGCGGGTCAGCTCGGTCCACTCGACGAAGGTCACCGCGACGCCGGTGCGGCCCGCCCGGCCCGTACGGCCGATCCGGTGGACGTAGGTCTTCTCGTCCTGCGGGCAGTCGTAGTTGACGACGTGGGTGACGTCGTCGATGTCGATGCCGCGCGCCGCGACGTCGGTCGCCACCAGCACGTTGATCTTGCCGTTGCGGAAGGCCCGCAACGCCTGCTCGCGCTGGCCCTGGCCGAGGTCGCCGTGGACGGCCGCCACCGCGAAGCCCTTGTCCTTGAGCTGCTCGGCGACCATGTCGCAGGCCCGCTTGGTCTCGCAGAACACCATCGTGAGCCCGGCGCCCCTGCTCTGCATCAGGCGGGCCAGAATCTCGATCTTGTCCATGCGGTGTGTGCGGTACACGTGCTGCGTGGTCAGCGTGGTCGTCTCGGCCTCGGCCGTGCCGCTCTCCGCCCGGACCCGGGTGGGCCGGGTGAGGTAGCGGCGGGACAGGTTGACGATCTCGCCGGGCATGGTCGCGGAGAACAGCATGGTCTGCCGACTCTCCGGCACCAGCTTGATGATCCGCTCGATGTCCGGCAGGAAGCCGAGGTCGAGCATGCGGTCGGCCTCGTCCAGCACGAGCATGGTGATCTGGCCGAGGTCGAGGTGCTTCTGCTTGACCAGGTCGAGCAGCCGCCCCGGCGTGCCGACGATCACGTCGACGCCGTTCTTGAGCGCCTCGATCTGCGGCTCGTACGCGCGCCCGCCGTACACGGTGAGGATGCGCGACCCCAGCTTGCCGGCGGCGAGGACCAGGTCCTCGGTCACCTGGAGGGCCAGCTCGCGGGTCGGGACGAGGACGAGACCGCGCGGCTTCTTGCGGTTCTTCCTCGGCTTGCCGACGAGCTGCAGCATGGCGACGCCGAAGGCATAGGTCTTGCCGGTGCCGGTGCGCGCCTGTCCGATGACGTCCTGGCCGGCCAGCGCCAGCGGGAGCGCCATCTCCTGAATCGGGAATGGTGAAGTGATGCCCTCGGTCTCGAGCGCATCGGCGATCTCCGGGATGACTCCCAGGTCTCGGAACGTCGTTGTCAGCGTGGCCTGCCTCAATCAGTGCGAAGGGGCGGCCTACCGGGACATCCGGCCGGCAGATCTTTCCCGGTCCGGGTCCTCGCGGACAGTCGCGCCCTCGTCGTGATCAGCGACCGCTGCATTCAGTGGTTCCTGGGGGTCCGGGGAGATGACCCCGGATCGACACAGTGAGCGGCACAGTGCGGTCGCACTTCCACGAAGCAGTCTACTCGATACCACAACACGGAACCGATTTCTGCGTCTTCTCGCTAAAAGCTCTTGCTGTGTCGCCGGGGGGCCGGGGGCCGGGCGCCGCTCCGATCGAGGAGCCGGGGAGCCGTACGCTGCACCCATGAGTGATTCCTCTCCCGGGACTGTGGACCTGCTCGGTGTCCTCGCGTACGCCGAGCTCACCGCCTTCCTCCGGCTGGCCGAGGACGCCGCACTGCTGGCTCCGACGCTGAACGACAGGGCCGCCCTCGGGGACGTGGCCGCGACGGAGTACGGGCACTTCCGGGTGCTGCGTGACCGGCTGGCCTCGCTCGGCGTCGACGCGGAGGAGGCGATGGCTCCCTTCGTGGAGGCGATCGACGCCTGGCACGCCCAGACCAGGCCGAAGGACTGGTACGAGGCGCTGATCAAGGCGTACGTCGGTGTGGGGATCGCGGGGGACTTCTACCGTGAGGCGGCACGCCACACCGATCCCTCGATCAGCGCCCTGGTGGACGAGGTGCTGACCGACGAGAGCCGTGGGGAGTTCGCGGTGGAGCGGGTGCGCGCCGCGCTGGACGCCGATCCGCGGCTGTGCGGCCGCCTGGCGCTGTGGGCGCGCCGCATGGTCGGTGAGGCGCTGAGCCAGGGGCAGCGGCTCGCCGCGGCCCGGCCGCAGCTCGCCGCCCTGCTGGTGGGCGAGAACGGTGAGGACCTGGCCGAGGTCGGGCGGATGTTCGCCCGGCTGACCGAGGAGCACGGCAAGCGGATGGCGGCCCTCGGCCTCACGCCGGGTCCGTAGTCTTCACGGGTTCCGCGGTTGTCGCGGGCACCGGTGCTGTACGCCGGCCGGTCCGCTGACCTGGCGAGACTCCTGGGGCGGCGGGGACCGGGAGGTACGGCAGGCGGCCCCGCGCGGCGGCCGGTCCGGCGTTCATGGGTCGCGCACGTGCCAAACGGATGTACGGTGCGAGCATGAGGGCCTCGCGCCGCTACGGCAGTTCCTTGACGAGATGTGGGCCGAACACCTGGACTCCGCGTGCGGTGTTGCGGAGAGGAAGCGCGGGCTGTCCGACGATCAGCGGGAGGCGGGATCCCCATCACGCGGATCTGACCCGCCGTCCCCGCGGATGCGGTTACAGACGCAGCTGAGCCCGCGGCGATTCCCGGGCGGCCGATCGATGGAGCCCGCATCGCGGACCTCACGGTCAGCCGCCGGGACGGCGCGCGTGGTGGGCGCGCGCCGCCGGCGGGCCGGTGAAGGCCGCGGAGGGCGGTCTCGGTGGACCGTCTCGGTGGGTTGCCGCGGTGGGCTAGAGAGTCCCGCCGAAGCCGACGGGGCGCGTCTCGTCCTCGCCGATCTCGACGAACCCGAGCGAGGCCACGGGGACGACCACTCGCCGGCCCTTGGTGTCGGTGAGCGAGAAGACACCCTTCTCCGAGGCGAGCGCGTTGCGGAGTTCCTCCTCGATCTCCTCGGCCGACAGGTCGGTCTCCACGATGAGCTCACGGTGCACCGACTGCACACCGATCTTTATTTCCATCGGGCTCCCCTTTCGCGAGGGCTGGTTCTCACCCATCGTCGTCCTCCTGGGGAGCGGTGCGCCCTGTGATCGCGTCAAGCGAACAGGATTCCGGTCAGCCGGTGCGCGGGAAACCGCTGATGCCACGCCATGCCAGGCGCGCCATCAGCTGGGTCGCCGCCTCCTTGGGGATCGAGCCGTGGCTGCTCAGCCAGTAGCGCGCGCTGACCTCGGCCATGCCCACCAGGCCGACGCCGAGCAGGTGCGCCTCGTCGCTGGAGCAGCCGGTGTCCTCCTGGATGACCTGGCTGATCGCCTCGGCGCTCTCGTGCAGCGAACGCTCCATCCGCTGCCGTACGGGCGCGACGTTGCGCAGGTCGGATTCGAAGACGAGCCGGAACGCCTCGCCCTGGCTGGAGACGAAGTCGAAGAAGGCGCCGATGGCGGCCTGCACCCGCTGCTTGTTGTCACTGGTGGACTCGAGTGCCTGCCGGATCCGGGTCACCATGTCGTCGACATGCAGGTCCAGCAGCGCCAGATACAGCTCCAGCTTGCCCGGGAAGTGCTGGTAGAGCACCGGCTTGCTCACACCGGCCCGCTCGGCGATCTCGTCCATCGCCGCCGCGTGGTAGCCGTTCTCCACGAACACTTCCTGTGCCGCGCTCAGCAACTGGCGGCGGCGGGCCATCCGGGGTAGCCGGGTGCCCCGGGGCTTGGCGTCCGGGGTAGCGGTCACGGCAGTCTCCTTGGCAGATGCGCATCGGGGGCTCCCGCCCCGGGGCCTCATCCTACGCGTGGGTAACTCGGGTCAACGATAGTCGTCGTCGTCGATGTCGACCGTGCGCTCCTGCTCGGCCACGTCGGCCGGGTCGGCGTCGAACGGAACGCGCTCGGGCCAGCGCCGGTCGTCGGGGACCTTGACGAGCTGGTGCTGCTCGACCGCGTCGGCCTCCGGCGCCTCGATCGAGATCTCCTCGGCCGTCTCGTCGAGGGGGTCCATCTCGGGCATCTGCGTGTCCTTCCGTTCGAAGGTCGGCTGCGACAGGTCCAACACTACGGCCAGGGCGGCGGCCGGGCTAAGCGGTGAGGGGTACGAACAGGTCACCGTGTTCCGCCACCCGCTCCAGCACGTCAGGAGCGGTGAACACCAACTGGTCGGGGCTGTCGCACGCCTCGACCTCCTCCCACAGCAGGGGAGCGGACACGGTCGGCCGCCGGGCGGCGCGCAGCGAATAGGGCGCGACGGTCGTCTTGGCCGGGTTGTTCTGGCTCCAGTCGATGAAGACCTTGCCCGGCCGCTCCTTCTTCGCCATCACGCTGGTGACGAACGAGTGCTCCGCCTGCATCCGCCGGGCGAGCGCCTTGGCGTAGTCGGACGTGCCCGGTCCCCGGTCCCAGGGGACGTAGAGCTGCATGCCCTTCTGCCCGCTGGTCTTGGGAAAGCAGTCCAGGCCGTCGTCCGCCAGGGCCTGCCGCAGCAGGACGGCGACGCGGCAGCAGTCCACGATGGTGGCCGGGGCGCCCGGGTCGAGGTCGAAGACGAGGGTGTCGGGCGGCTGCGGCTCGCCGTCCTTGGCCACCCGCCACATCGGCACGTGGATCTCCAGAGCGGCCAGGTTGGCGTAGTAGACCAGGGTCGGCAGGTCCTCCACGACCGCGAAGTCGATCTCCTCGCGGTTCTTGGTGCTCCCCGGCGCGGGCAGGGTCACCGTACGGACCCAGTCGGGCGTGTGCTCCGGGGCGTTCTTCTCGAAGAAGAACTGGCCCTCGACGCCGTTCGGGTAACGCTTGACCGTGAGCGGGCGCCCCTTCAGGTGCGGCAGCAGGACCGGCGCGATCCGGGTGTAGTAGTCGATCACTTCGGCCTTGGTGAACGTGGTGTCGGGATAGAGGACCTTGTCCAGATTGGTCAGAACCAGCAGGCGGCCCTCGACCTTCACCCGCACCTTCTCGGTCATCCCTGCTCCTCCCGCCGCACGTCCGCGGGGACCTTGTCGGCGCGCACGCCCCGCCACACGGGGTTGCGCAGTCGCCCGTCGCGCGTCCACATGGTGAACGCCACCTCGCCGACCACTTCGGGCCGGACCCATCGGGCGTTCCTGGAGATCTCCCTCGGCAGCCCGTCCGAGAAGGGGCACTGCCCGATCTCGAGCGGCTCAATCAGCCGGAGCAGGTCGCCGAGCATCGCGTCGGTGAACCCGGTGCCCACGTGGCCGGCGAAGAGGAACTCGGCAGGGGAGGTCCCGGCGTACACGCCGAGCAGGAGTGAGCCGACGCCGCCCGTGCGGCGGCCCCTGCCGGGCCGCCAGCCGCCGACGACCACGTCGGCGGTGCGCAGGTTCTTGACCTTGATCCACCAGTCCGCCCTGCGTCCCGGCCGGTACGGCGAGTCGAGACGCTTGGCGACCACGCCCTCCAGCCCCTGCCGCCTGGTGGCCTCCAGCACGGCCGGTTCACAGGGGAAGCACGGCGGCGCGCCCAGGCCGAGCGAGTCGAGCAGCGCCCGCCGGTCCCGGTAGGGCAGGTCGAGCAGCGTGTGCCCGTCGAGATGGAGCAGGTCGAAGGGCAGGTAGGAGACCGGCAGCCGGCCGAGCAGGTGGGCCCCGGCGGGATCGGTGATGTGCATGCGCTTCTGCAGCCTGGCGAAGCTGGGCCGGCCCTCGGGGTCGAAGGCCACCACCTCGCCGTCGACGACCGCCCTGCGGCCGGCCAGCGGCGCCATGGCGGCCGAGATCTCGGGATACCGGGAGGTGAAGTCGGCGCCGTGCCGCCCGGTCACCCGCACGCCGCCGTCGACGTACGCGAGCGCGCGGATGCCGTCCCACTTCACCTCCAGCGCGTACGCCTCGGGGTCGAGGGGGATTTCTCCTGGAATGGCAAGCATCGGCTCGATCGGATACGGCACCGCCATAGTGGGTACCTGCCCATCAGGTAACTCCCTTGAATCCCACCATAGCGTTGTTCGAACACAGAGACGAGAATGTGGCTATGCGCAGCATCTGGAAAGGCGCGATCTCGTTCGGTCTGGTCACCATCCCGGTGAAGCTGTACTCGGCGACCGAACAGAAGGACGTCGCGTTCCACCAGGTGCACCGGGAGGACGGCGGGCGGATCAAGTACAAGCGGATCTGCTCGGTCGACGGGGAAGAGGTGCCGTACTCCGACATCGCCAAGGGGTACGAGCTCGCGACCGGCGAGATGGTCGTGCTGACCGACGAGGACTTCTCCGACCTGCCGTTGACCACCTCCCGCAGGATCGACGTGCTGCAGTTCACCCCCGCGGAGCAGATCGACCCCATCTACTTCGCGAAGTCCTACTACCTGGAGCCGGACGGGCAGGGCGCCAAGCCGTACGTGCTGCTGCGGGACGCGCTGGAGCGATCGGGACAGGTGGCGGTCGTGAAGATCGCCCTGCGGCAGCGCGAGTCGCTGGCCGCCCTCCGCGTGCGTGACGGCGTCTTCGTGCTGGAGACCATGCTCTGGCCCGACGAGATCCGCGAGGCCGACTTCGGGTTCTTGGAGGAGGACGTCGACGTACGTCCCCAGGAGCTGAAGATGGCCGAGTCCCTGATCGAGACCATGGTCGCGGACTTCGATCCCACCGAGTACAAGGACGCCTATCGGGAGGCGCTGCAGGAGGTCATCGAGGCCAAGGTGGCCGGCAAGGAGCTCGTCGCCCCCGAGGCCCCCGCGGAGGCCGGCCCCGCCGTCGACCTCATGGCCGCGCTGCGGGCCAGCGTCGAGGCGGCCAAACGGGAGCGTCAGGGCGCCACGGAGGCCAAGGCGCCCGGCAGGGCCGCCAAGGCCAAGGCCGCAGCCTCCTCCGGGACCGGCGCCAGGAAGGCCGCGTCGGACGGCGCGGACGAGGAGGAGAAGGCGCCCAAGAAGCGGAAGACCCGCCGGTCCGCCTGAACCGGCTGTTCGGAGGAGCCCCGGCGGGCTGATCCGCCGGGGCTTTTTTCACGGTACGGAAGTGGGCGATCCGTACAGGGCCGCGAGCTCTCGGCCGCCCGTTCACCGCCGCCCGATCGCCACGAAGGTGGCGGAGGCGTGATCAGGGCGAGCCCGGACACCGCGGCTTCGCGCTGACGGCCCTGTACGCGTGGGTGTCACCCGTCAGTCGTCGTCGTCGCCGTCGATCTCGATGACGGCGTCACCGGATGCGAAGGCCACGTTCTTCCGGTGGACCTTCTTCTCCTTCTTGAGCTTGAAGACGCGGAAGTCGTTGCGGTTGACGGCCGCGTTACTGCAGCCACGACCGCGACGTCCGTAGTGGTCACCGTGGCCCCAGTTGCTGGTGATGGTCGGGGTGCCAGGGGCGGCTGCGTGAGCGGCGGTGGCGCTCAGGGCGAGCGCGCCGCCGGCCATTACCGTGCTGACCGCCAGACCGGTGATGACGTTCCGGAATTTGGGCATTGAGGTCCTCCTCGAAGGATGGAGTGCCCGAGTACGACATTTCCAGGGTCTGTCGGAAATGTCCGAGCGATGTCCCGTATGTCCGACTATCGCCCGTGGCGTCTTAATTGCCGATGTGGCCTGCCGGCAAACTCGGCCGGAGGGGATTTGGGCCGGCGTTGTGCTGCGATGTCTCACGTTAGGCGACCGCTGACCTGATCGACGTTCATGCCTGACGCGTTCCGGCGGGATGCGGGGTACGGCGGACTCCTGGTCCGCGGCGCGGTGTTCCCAATCCCCGGTTCTCGTGCGCTTCGTCCCTGTCGCGCCACTGTCCGGGGGAGGGTGGCGGCGGGGTGCGGGACGGCGCGAGCCGCTTCACCCGCCTGGTGAGGTGGTGGCGGGGCGGGACCGGGCGCGCAAAGGTCAGGGCTCCGGCGAGGATCTCGCCGGAGCCCTTGTCTCATGCCATCCGGTGGAAGGCGTGTCCAGGCTTGCCGTCGCTCGGTGCGCGGATGCGCTGGACACTCCTGGCTGCACTCACCGGCGCCGTCGTCCCCGGTCGCTGGTGGAGAGGCCCGCGTGGACGGTCCCGCCCAACGGTTTCCTCACCCGGCCGGACGGCGCGGTTTCGCGCGAGGCGTCACACCTCGCGGATCAGACGTTGTTCCTGTTGGCGTTGTTGCCGTTGTTGTTGTGCTCGCGGTCGTTGCGGTTCCACCAGTCGTTGTTGTTGTTGTCCCACCAGTTCTGGTCGGCCCACCAGTTGTTGTTGAGCCAGTTGAACGCCCGGTCGTCCTTCTCCTGGAAGCCGAAGGCGACGTCCTTGGCGACGAGGCCGAAGGCGTCGTGCCCAGCCCTGTCGTCCTTGTAGAGGTTCTGGCCCCACCAGTTGTTGGTGTCCCACATGTTGTTCTGGTTGCGGTCGTTGATGTTGTGGTTGCGGTCGTTGCGCTCCCGATTGTTGTTGTTGTTGTTCGGGAAGAAGGTTTGCGGGAAGAAGTCGTTCCCCTTCTTGTTGTCCTGGGCGATGCCGCCCGTGCTGTCGTCGACGCCGTTGGCCGCGCCGTCCTTGACGATGGGGCGGTCCTCGTTCTTCTTGAAGAAGAAGGGGTTGTCGTCGGCGCTGGCGGCCGTGGCGCCCATGGCGACGGCCCCGCCGACGACCGCGGTGCTCAGCGCGAGCCCTGCGAAGATCTTCTTGAGGTTGGGCATTATGGTTCCTCCCTGACAGGATTCAATTTCGAATTGCCCTGCGTCTGTCGGCATTTCCCGTCCTCCTGCTGTGGACCGGAATTCCTTCGTGGCTCTTATTGAGCCTTGCTTCCGACGCTAGTGGTGATTTCCTGCCGGGCGGCCCGACAAACTGACGCCTGCTGCTTTTAGTTAATGATTAGCTGCGTATAGGCTTGATTCGATGGATAATGCGCCTTATGTAGTGATAGGTACGATTTGCCCGTCTGGTGCGGCCGCCTTCTGATGCTCGGAGAGCGACGGTGCAGGCCCACCCGCGTCGCGATGAGGTGGGGCGGGCCGGGGAGGTCCGGGAGCGGCTGCGATCGCGGGCGGGGAAAGGCGTGGAGGGATGCCTGTGGTGGCGATGACCGTGGGTCAGGGAAAAGAGCAGGGCTCCGGCGGAACCTTCCCGCCGGAGCCCTTGGTTGTCGCTGTAGGAGGATTGACGGCCGTTCCCGTTCAGGCTGCCGTCGCTCGGTGAGCGAGCGGCCGGCCGGTCGAGGAACGTGTCTCTGCATCCAACGGCGCCAGTCCGTGTGCCGGGGATGGAGACCTCGTGAAAGGTTCTCCGGATCCGTCACCTTGGAGGAATGGCGCGATCGTCTCGCAGGAGCCGCTGAGCCTGCCTTCTCAGTTCACGCGGTCGTTGTTGTTGTGGTTCCACCAGTTGTTGTCGTTGTTGTTCCACCAGTTGTTGTTGTTCCACCAGGCGTTGTTGAACCAGGTGTTGTCCTTGTTCGTCTTGTCCTGGAAGCCGATCGCGACGTCCTTGGCGACGAGGCCGAAGCCGGAGAAGTCGTCCCGCTTGTCGGAGAACGCCCCCTGGTTCCAGAAGCTCTGGTTGTTCCACCAGTTGTTGTTGTTGTTCTGGTTGAGGTTCTGGTTGCGGTCGTTGCGATCGAAGTTGTTGTTGTTGTTCGGGTTGAAGAAGACAGGGAAGACGTTCTCCCGATCACCGCGCTCGCCGATGCCCCGGTTGCCCTGGGCGATGCCGCCCGTGCTGTCGTCGACGCCGTTGGCCAGGCCGTCTCGGACGATGGGACGGTCGACGTCGCTGGTCCCGGTCGCGGCGCCGGCGGCACCGGCGCCCAGGGCGAGCGCCCCGCCGACGGCGGCGGTGCTGAGCGCGATACCAGCGATGACCTTGTGGAGCTTGGACATGCGTGTCCCCCTTGACAGGATTCAGTATCCCTGAATTTGTTTAGGGCATTTCTCGTTATTGTGAGGAATGCCCTTCGGGCCCCCAATTGAGCCCTAACTTCCTGTGCTGTCATGATTTCCAGCGCGCTGGCCCTACAAACGAGCATCTAAGCCTTTTGATCACTAGTTAGAGTCTTATGAACTGACTTAGAGGTATTAGAAGAGAAATGTCTCAATTGACCGATTTGCCGAGTAAGTTGCTCACGCATCGAAGCTCGGCAGGGAGCGGGATGCGGAGGCGGCGGCCGGAGCGGGCGTGGCGTTGTGGGCGCCGTCGGGCCCGTACCGTTGATGCGGCCCGGCCGGGCCGGGAAAGGCGTCCTGGCGGGCCTCTCGCCGCAGGAAGCCGCACGGGAGCCCGTCGCCTCGGGTGCCGCGCCCGAGTCCGCCGTATCGGGGAAAAAGTCAGGGCTCCGGCGAGAGTCTCGCCGGAGCCCTTGTCTCTGCTGGATAGAACGGCCGTTCCCGGAGCGCGGAGTGCTCACGGAGCTTGTGACGCCGCGGGAACGTAACTGCGCCTCAGGGCGCCGTTCTCCTGTCGAGGCGGTGGAGGACGGTGTGGCCGGCCGTTTCCGTCATCCCTTCACCTGTCAGGATTCCGAGCGGCGCGGTCGTCTCGCGGGCCGTTGCCGGCCCCGCCTTTCTCAGTTGCAGAAGTTGTTGTTGTTGTTGTTCCAGCAGTTGTTCTGGTTGTTGTTCCACCAGTTGTTGTTCTGGAACCAGCCGTTGTTGAACCAGTTGCTCTCGCGGTTGGTCTTGTCGCTGAAGGCGATCGTGGCGCAGGGGCCGACGATGGCGAAGTTGGAGTCGCTGTCCAGGTTGTCGCAGAACGCGCTCTGGTTCCAGAAGCTCTGGTTGTTCCAGAAGTTGTTGTTCTGGTTGTTGTTGCACCAGTTGTTGTTGTTGCAGCCGTTGTTGAAGCCGTTGCCACAGTTGTTGTTGTTGTTGTTGCCCAGTCCGATGGGAACGAAGTTGTTCTGGGGCGGCATACCGCCGAGACCGAAGAAGCCGTCTCCACAGCCGGCGCTCGCGGCCGTGGCGCTCATGGCGATCGCGCCCCCCGCGATCGCGGTGCCGAGTGCGAGGCCGGCGAGAACGTTCTTGAACTTAGGCATTGCTGTCCCCCTTGAAAGGATTGGAATTCCCCGCATCCTCCGATATTTCTCGCTGGAGATTCGAGAGAAATATCTCTATGGCCCCCCGTGGGCCGGGTTCCTGCGATACGTTGATGTCCGACGCGTGAGGCCGACAAACGCCCTCCTGTAGCTTTTGATCGGCTATTAGGGCTTTATGGCGCGACTTAGAGTAATAAAGGGCGACTTGTCCTGGAATGTCCGATTTCCATCTTGAGTCGGCGGGGGCACAGGCGGACGGAGTGAGGCCGCGCGGTGGACGGGTCGTGGAAGGCGGCGCCGGAGCGGGGTCTGGGATGGCAGATTCGGGCGAGCGCCGTGCCGATCGGAGAGAGCCGTGAGGCGGCGCCTGGCCTGTTCCGGGTCCGCTGGGGGAACTTGCATGTCTGAAGTCCGCCCGGCCGGATCTGGCGCTGGAGAACGTGCCTGTAGTCCGCCCGTGGGGGCGCCCCGCGGCCGGGCAGGGTGGTGGGGGACAGGGGATGGCGGGGCAGCGAGAAGCGCCCGTGCTCCCCGGAGGTCCGTGGACAGGTCCACGGACGCGGTGAGCACGGGCGCCCGTCAATCGATCCCCGGGCCCGCGGCCCGGTTCTCATCGCAGCCGGTCAGCCGGCGGCGCGGTAGGACCCGGATCAGGGCCTCGCGTCCTCGTAGCTAGGCCCCTGCTCCTTCTTCTTCTCCTCTTCCTTCTTCTTGATGTCGGCGTCGACGTCGATGTCGACGTCCTTGGTCTTGGCCTGCGGGTTGATCTGGGTGGCCGTGTTCGTGCGCGGGTCGGCCTGCGAGGACTGGTCCTGCCAGGGCCGGTTGTGCATCTGGTTGTAGTCGCTGGTGTTGGTGTAAGGAATCGTGGAGTTCTGCGACCACTGGGCGTTCCACGGAACCGCGGCGGAGCCGTTCGACGACTTCTGGAACGGCGTCAGAACGAGCGTGAAGTCACGCAGCAGGAACTGGCTCTGGTTCTCCGACTGACGAGCGTGCTGCCACTCGTGGTTCTTGTTCTTGTTCTTGTTCTTGTTCTTGTTACGGCCCTTCTGCCCCTGGGCCTGCCGGTTGGTGTTGTAGTTGCGGTTGTAGCTCGGCCGGACGTAGCGGACGCCGCCGGACGGAGCGGGAACGTACCCGCCCATGACGGTGGCTGCGCTTGCCGTGCCGGCGGTGGCGCCACCGAGCGCGATGGCCGCGCCGCTCAGCGCGGTGCCGAGGGCGAGAAGCCCGGCGATGTTCTTCAACGCGGACATTTGGGTGTTTCTCCTCTGAATATCGCGACCCCGGCCCGGTCCGGTGAGGAACCGGGGCGGGTGGTAGTGGTTCGGCGCCGTCGTGTGTGACGCGGCGCGATGCGTTCGCCCGGCACCGGCGGTCCTCTCCTCGAACACGCCGCCGGTGCTCTGCTTTCTCAACTGCTCTCTGGACTGCGGACGGAGCGGCGGACGCGGGTGGCGCCGGTGCCGTGTCTCGCGGTCATCCGGTCGCCGCCCGTCCCGCCGGGCGGTGTCCGCCGCTCCATCCCTCGCGTGTTTCTTCAGTCGCTCGCGGGATCCGGCTCAGGCGAGGCCGCCGGTCACGAGTCACGGGTGGCCGTCGGTTGCCGCTTCACCCGCCGTGGCCGGCACGTTCACCGAGGCCGCTCGTGCGGATCCGATCAGCGCGCGATCTGCGGATCGACGTCGTAGCCCTTCTTCTCCTTCTCCTTCTCCAGGTCCACGTCGATGTCCGCGTCGATTTCCTTCTTCTTGATGCGCGGGTTGACCTCGGTGGCCGTGTTCGTCTTCGGCTCGGCCAGGGAGTCCTGGCCCTGACGCGGGTTGTTGAACTGGTCGCTGTAGCTGTTCGTGCGCGTGTACGGGTACGACTGCGTGTTGCCGTACTGCCAGTTGTACGGAAGCGCCCGCGCGTCGGTGTCCGTCTTCTGGAACGGCGTGAGGACGAGCGTGAAGTCACGCAGCAGGAACTGGTTCTGGGCCTGGTTCTGCCGCTCGTGCTGCCACTGCTTCGTCTTGTTCTTGTTCTTGTTCTTGTTGGCGTTCAGGGCCTTGTTCTTCTGCCGCTGCCCGTTCCGGTTGCGGTTGTAGTTCACGTAGGGGTAGTAGCCACCGCCGCCCACGTAGCCGCCCATGACGGTAGCGGCGTTCGCGCTGGTGGCGGCGACAGCGGTACCCAGGGTCACGGCACCGCCGGTGAGCGCGGCGCTGATCGCGAGGATCCCGACCAGGTTGTTGAACTTGGGCATTTCATGTCCTCCTTGAAGGATTGTTGCCCCGACACTCCGGCGTTTTCCAAGTCGCTAGGAAAATGCCCTTACTGATGACCCTTGGTGGATCATCCCTGCATTGTCTTGTTTTCCTCACCGTCCGAGCGACAAACGGCGATCAGCGGCTTTTGCCATTCACTTATCGCTTTATTGGCATCGTTGACACCGGTAGGATCACATTGGTCCGAATTGTGATTCCTATCCGCATTTCGAAATGTCCGAATAGGGGTGATATTGGCCCTATGTCGCGCTCGCTGATCGGGGCGAACCCGGATGATCGATCCCACGCCCCCGGGGTAGCGGGAGTGCCCGGCGAGGTGGCGTACGGGCGGGGTTATGGTCGAGAAACGCGAGGCGAACAGGGGAGGACGCGTGGGTGTCGAGCCGATTCCACCGTGGCCCGGCCGGCTCATCGATCTGGGGGACGCGCGCATCCATGTGCGGACGACCCCGGAGGGGCCGCCGGAGACCGCCGTATACGTGCACGGCCTGGCGGGCTCGGCGACCAACTGGACCGACCTGATGGGCGAGCTCGCCGACGACGTGCGGGGGGTCGCCCTCGACCTGCCCGGGGCGGGACACTCCCCGGAGCCGGCGGACGGCGACTATTCGGTCCCCGCCCATGCCAGAGCGGTGGTCCGTCTGGTGGAGACCCTGGGGGAGGGGCCTGTCCACCTTCTCGGCAACTCCATGGGGGGCGCGGTCTCGGTCAGGGTCGCGGCCACACGGCCCGACCTCGTCAGGTCGCTGACGCTGGTCTCGCCGGCGCTGCCCGACCTGCTGCCGAGGTACGGCCCGGCCAGGATCGCGATGTCGGCCGCCCCGCGCCTGGGCGAGCTGGCCGCCCGCTGGCTCAGCGCGCTGCCGCCGGAGCGGCGCATCCATGCGACGCTCAGCATGTGCTACGCCGACGTCGGGCGCGTCCACCCGGAGCGGCTGCGCGAGGCGGTCGAGGAACTGCGCCGCCGCGACGGGCTGCCGCACGCGGGGGCGGCCATGGTGGGCTGCGCCCGCGCGATCGTGCGGGAGTACTTCCGCCTGGGCCCCGACAACCTCTGGCGGCAGGCCGAGCGGGTCTCCGCGCCCACCCTCGTCGTGTACGGCCTGCGCGACCGGCTGGTCCACGCCCGCATGGCCCACCGGGCCGGACGGGTCTTCCACGACGTGCGTCTGGTCACACTTCCGCACGCCGGTCACGTGGCGCAAATGGAGTATCCCGAGCTCGTGGCCCGGGAGGCGCGACGCCTGCTCGCCTACACCAGGGGATCTCTGCGCCGAACAGCCTGATTGGGGAATGCGGGGCTACCCCGGTTAAGTTGTGAGAAGAGCTTGTGATGGGCCCATGGAGCCGAGCGCGACATTGGCACGAAAACGGGAGTGGAACTGTGTCGTTGCCACCGCTGGTAGAGCCGGCAGCAGAGCTGACGGTTGACGAGGTGCGCCGCTACTCGCGCCATCTGATCATCCCCGACGTCGGCATGGCGGGTCAGAAACGCCTGAAGAACGCCAAGGTGCTGTGTGTGGGCGCGGGCGGCCTGGGCTCTCCCGCGCTGCTGTACCTGGCCGCGGCCGGGGTCGGGACGCTCGGCATCGTCGACTTCGACGTCGTGGACGAGTCGAACCTGCAGCGCCAGGTGATCCACGGGCAGTCGGACGTGGGCCGCCTGAAGGCCGAGTCCGCCGCCGCGAGCGTGCGCGAGATCAACCCGCTGGTCAACGTCATCATTCACAACGTCGCTCTCACGACCGACAACGTGATGGACATCTTCTCCGGCTACGACCTCATCGTGGACGGCACGGACAACTTCGCCACCCGCTACATGGTCAACGACGCGGCCGTGCTGCTGGGCAAGCCGTACGTGTGGGGGTCCATCTACCGGTTCGACGGGCAGGCCAGCGTCTTCTGGGCCGAGCACGGTCCCTGCTACCGCTGCCTCTACCCCGAGCCCCCGCCGCCCGGCATGGTCCCGAGCTGCGCCGAGGGCGGCGTCCTCGGCGTGCTGTGCGCGTCGATCGGCTCCATCCAGGTGAACGAGGCCATCAAGGTCATCACCGGCGTCGGCGAGCCGCTCGTCGGCCGCCTGATGATCTACGACGCCCTCGAGATGAAGTACCGGGACGTCAAGGTCCGCAAGGACCCCGAGTGCCCGCTGTGCGGCAAGAACCCGTCGATCACCGAGCTGATCGACTACGAGGCGTTCTGCGGCACGATCTCGGACGAGGCGCAGCAGGCCGCCGCGGGCAGCACGATCACCGCGGCCGAGCTCGAGGCGATGCGCGAGCGGGGCGAGGAGATCATGCTGATCGACGTCCGCGAGCCGAACGAGTACGAGATCGTCAACATCCCCGGCGCCGTGCTGATCCCCAAGGGCGAGTTCCTCAACGGCTCGGCCCTGGAGACGCTGCCGCAGGACAAGAAGATCGTGCTGCACTGCAAGTCGGGCGCCCGCTCGGCCGAGGTCCTCGCGGTCCTGAAGAACGCCGGCTTCTCCGACGCCGTCCACGTGGGCGGCGGCGTGCTGAGCTGGATCAAGACGGTCGACCCCAGCCTGCCGACCTACTGACGCGGAACCGATGACGGCCGCCGCCTCCTGACGAGGCGGCGGCCGTCCGTCGTGGCGCGCCCTATTCGTGTCTGTCCGGCACGACCGTGAGGCCGCTGGGTGCGACGATGCGCTGCAGGTTCTCGACGTACGCGGTGAACGCCGCCCGTCCCTCATTCGTGAGCTTGAACCACGTCTTGGGCCGCTTGCCCACGTAGCCCTTGCGAACGGCGACGTACCCGGCGGCCTCCAGCGCGCTGCCGTGCTTGGACAGGACGGAGTCGCTGACGCCGACGGTGTCGCGGACGAACGCGAACTCCGCCTCCTCGGCCGCCGCGAGCAGCGAGACGATCTGCAACCGGGCCGGCGCGTGGATGACCGGATCGAGCTCCATCAGCGGTTCTCGATCCCGCGGGCGAGCAGCGCGGAGACCCAGCGCCCGACGAAGGGCCCGGTGACGAGCTGGAACGCCGTCATGGCGAGGCCGGCGTAGGTGCGGGCGTAGGCCACCTCGGCCGAGCCCAGGCGGAAGGCGACGGCAAAGCAGATCCCGATGCTCAGGAAGAGCCAGACGGTGAAGACCGCGAGCGCGTCCGCACGCATCAGGCTGCGGTGGGTCGTCATCGTGCGCGTCCGGACGAAGACGGCGATCAGCGCACCCATGCCGGCGCACAGCAGGACACCCGTGATAACCGTCACCGGAACGGGGGTGCCCGGCTCGGTGACGAACTGCACGCCGGTGACGAACAGCCCGACCCCGACGCCGTACCAGGCCGGGAACCAGGGCTGGGATCTGACGGCCTTCGCCTGGGTCTGCCGGATCGCCGCCAGGCTCTGCGCCGCTTCCTCGGGGTTCATGGGGCTCCCTTCCAACACTCTTTCCACTGCGGAAAGTACTTTCTTCTTTCCGAAGCGTCAAGTACTTTCCATGACATTTGTGGGGATGCCGGTCGGTAGGTCGCGTTAAGGTCACTGAAGGAGGGAGGCCACGACGGGACGGAGGCGCAGTGGGCGAGACGCGGACCTGGCCTGCCGTGGCCGTGGCCTCCGCGATCACCCTCGTCTTCGCGATCGTGGGCGGGATCGCGGCCAGCGCCGCCGTCGCCGAACTGACCAGAGGACCGAGCGTCGCCGAGCTGCGCGAGGCCCAGGCGGCCGAGACGGCGCTGCGGTGGGAGCGCTGGCCGGCCGGCCGGATCTTCCCCGCCACGCTGGTGTACACGAGCGAGCAGGGCGGGCGTGAGCTGGCGCGGCGGGTGGGCATCTCCTCGCGCACCGACTGCCGCGGCGCCGTCGACGCGGCCATCGCCGGCCAGATGAGGGCGGCCGGCTGCCGGGCGATCCTGCGGGCCACCTACCTCGACGCCCTGCAGGGCATCGTGGTGACGATCGGCGTGGCGGCCTTCCCCGACGCGCTCGGGGCGCGCTCGGCCATCCCCATCTTTCCGAGCGACGGGTCGGCCGCCCCCGGACTGCGCGCCCTCGCGTTCCCCGGTACGGTGACCGACCGCTTCACCGCGGGCGGACGCCAGGCGCTGACCCTGCGGGCGGCCGGGCCGTACCTCGTGATGACGACGGCCGGGCAGGTCGACGGGCGTCCGGCCCGTGCGCTCGGGGAGCAACGGGACACCATGTTCTCGTTCACCGAGGACCTGGCCGAGGAGGTCGGCGCGATCCTCACCGCCCCGGCGTCCCCGGACTGCACCGCCAAGGAGTGGCGGTGCTGACCGCGCTCCGGCGGAAGGTCCTGGCCGCGTCGGCCGCGGCGCTGCTCGCCCCGCCCGCCGGCGCGTTCCTCGCCACCGGCCCGGCCAGGGCCGACGACGTACGGCTCAGCCAGCAGGACGTGCTGCGCACCCTCGACGTCGACGACGCCTGGCGGCTCACCAAGGGCAGGGGCGTCACCGTCGCGGTCCTGGACTCCGGCGTCGATCCCGACCACCGCGACCTCGCCGGGTCGGTTGTCACCGGAAGGGACTTCACGGTCGGGGCGAACCCGCGCGGGGTGCAGCCGGTGCGCCTGCACGGCACGTACATGGCCTCGCTCATCGCCGGGCACGGGCACGGTCCGGGCGGCGCCGACGGCATCATCGGCATCGCGCCGGAGGCCAAGGTGCTGTCCGTGCGGGTGATCCTGGAGGACGAGGAGCCCGGGTTCCGCACGTTCAACTCCGACACGCGGTACGAGGCCGTGGTCGCCAAGGGCATCCGGTACGCCGTGGACCACGGCGCGAAGGTGATCAACCTGTCGCTGTCGAAGGACATGCCGACGAAGGACGAGCGCACGGCGATCCGCTACGCGATCTCCAAGGGCGTCGTCCTCGTCGCCGCGGCGGGCAACGACGGCGCGGGCAAGCGGACCGCGCCGTACTCCTACCCCGCCTCGATCCCCGGCGTGATCTCGGTGGCCGCCGTCACGTCCACGCTGCGGCGGGCCTCGTTCTCCAACCGCAACTCCTCGGTCATGGTGGCCGCCCCGGGCGTCGACGTCCTCGGGGCCGGGCCGGGCGACGAGTACTGGGTCGGCCGGGGGACCTCCCAGGCGACCGCGCTCGTCTCGGGCGTCGCCGCGCTGATCAAGTCGCGCTACCCCCGCATGTCGCCCGCCCTGGTCGCGCAGGCGCTCACGTCGTCGCCGGCCCGCCGGGGGCCGTACAACACCGGCACCGGATTCGGGGTGGTCAACGCGCACCGGGCGCTGAGCGTCGCGGCCACCCTCGCCCGCCACAGCGCCACGGCGTCGGGGGCCGGCGTGCAGAGCCCCTCGCGTCCCGTCCGCTCGGCCACCGACGACCACGACCCGATCGTGGTCGTCCAGCGCGACACCGGGGCGATCCTCCTCTACGGCGGCATCGCGCTCGGCGCCTTCGCCGGCTCCGGCGCGGGTCTGGCCGTGCTGCTCGTGCTCACGCGGCGCGCGCGCAGACGGCAGCGGGAGGAGGACGACGCGCTGCCGCCGGCTCCTTGGCCGACGGGCCTGCCGACGTAGCATCGAGGTATGCCGCCCGAGCAGTCCCGCACCCCGAAGACGGCACGGACGCCGTCCGGCCTCCGGCGGGCGGGCCCGCGGGCACTGCCGCTCGGCGCGTCAGCCCGCCGCGCCCGCGCGCGGCCCTGGACGGCCTCCAGAGGGCGCGCCGCCGCCGCGCGGGCGGCCAGGGAACGGGCCGAGCTCGAGCGCGGCGTCCGGTTTCGCTCGCTCTACCTCACGATCATGGGTGTCGTCCTCGCCGTCGCGGCGGTGAACGTGCTGCTGGGATCGGTCGGGCTGATCCAGGAGAACAGGTCCCGGCCGCTCACGGACGCCGAGCGCGCCCGCTACGTGGCCGAGGACGTGGCCCGCCGATGGCGCGCGTGGCCCGCCGGGATGGTCTTCCCCGAGGAGCTTCCCTACACGGCGCTCGGCCGCGCCCAGCAGTACGCGCACCGGGTCGGCATCGCCCCCGAGGCGGCGTGCGCGGCCGCGGTCGACTCGCCGGTGGCGTCGGTGCTGCGCAAGTACGGCTGCCAGGCCGTGCTGCGCGCCACCTACGTCGACCAGTCCTCGACGTTCGCCGTCACCGTGGGCGTCGCCGTGCTGCCGAGCGAGCAGGCCCGCGCCGACGCGGCCGGCGAGCTGCCCGTGGACGACCGGGTGGGCGTACGGCCGGTGGCCTTCCCCGGCACGGTCACCGACACCTTCGGCGCGGTCCAGCGCCAGCGCACCGGATGGGTGGGCGCGGGGCCGTACATCGTCTTCTCCACAGCGGGGTACACCGACGGCAGGACTCGTGCCTCCGTCCCCTTGGAGGAACAGGTGAACAGCGAGATGTGGCCCGTGGCCGAGACCGTGGCCGGACGCATCGCGCGCGCCCTCGGAGAGCCCCCGGACGTCCCCCGCTGCACTCAGGGGAACGTGTGCTGAGGCCGGCCTCTCTCTGCGCGGCGCTGACGGCCGTCCTCCTGGGGGCCGGGCCGGCGGCCTGGGCGGCGGCGCCGGGCGGCGAGGACGCGACGTGGGCGCTCGACGCCGTCGGCGCCGCCGCCGCGTGGAAGGTCAGCAGGGGCGCGGGCGTGACCGTCGCCCTGCTCGGCACCGGGCAGCCCGACACCGGCGTGCCCGAGCTGGGCGACCGGGTCGAGCGCGGACCGGACATGACGGGCACGATGTTCGGCGACGAGACGGTGAATTCGGGCGACGACGCGACCGCGATGGCCTCCGTGATCGCCGGGAGTGGGCGCGGCGGGGGGATCTCCGGAGTCGCGCCGGAGGCGCGGGTGCTGTCCCTGCCCGTGGTGGCCGGGCGGCCGCAGGGCGGCTCCGTCGATCCCGAGAGCGCGGCGGGGGAGTCGCAGGACAGCCCGATCGCGCGCGGCATCCGCTACGCGATCGGCCGGGGAGCCAAGGTCATCTGCCTGCCCGTCCCCGTGTACGCCGTGGACCGCGCGGAGCGGGACGCCGTCTCCTTCGCGCTGGCCAGGGGCGTCGTGCTAGTGGCGGCGGCGGGGGACGCGGGCCGGTCGCCCTACGCCCGGCAGAACGGCACCTCCTACTGGGCCTTTCCCGCGGGCTACCCCGGGGTGGTCGGCGTGGCCGCCGTCGACCGCCGGGGCGCCAAGACCGCGGACAGCAGCGACAACCTCTCGGTCCTGGTCGCCGCACCGGGGGACCGGGTGCCGGTCGCTCTCGCCGGCGGCCGCCACGGGACCGTGTCGGGGACCGGAGTGGCCAGCGCGATCGTCGCGGGAACTATTGCACTGATAAAGGCGAAATATCCGGATTTGCCGCCGGAATTGGTGTCGCGCGCTCTGACCTCGACCTCCCGGCCTCACCCGTCCGCGGGTTATGACGACAAAATCGGATTCGGAGTGGTGGACGCGGCGGCGGCCCTGCGGAAGGCCGGAGAGCTGACCGGATACGGCCCCGCCTCGGCGGTCCAGGACGACGCGCACTTCGGCAAGGGCCCGGTCTCGCAGGGCCCCGCGCGCCCGGGGCCGGATCCGGTTAGGCTCTGGATCTACGGCATCGCCGTCCTGCTCGGAATAGGCGGTTTCTGCGCCGGCGCCGTCGCGCTGCTCCGCCGATAACCGAATGCCGGTGATCACATGTTGGCAGCCGTTTCGCAGCATTTCGGACGCGGTACTCCCGATGTTGGTGTTTCCGGTGACACGGCCGGGTCAAGTTTCGCTAAGGTCGCGGCTCATGGGGTACGAGCTGCGCGTAGAGCGTGATGCACCGCTCGCCTACGCCGAACTCGCGAGTGTCTCGGCGCAGGCCGGATTCGAGCTGCGCGGGTCGCACGAGGCGGGCGAAATCGTCGCGCGCCACGGCGACTCCGTGCACCCGGTCGCGACCTGGTCGGGCCGGCTCTTCGGCCAGCCGGGATCGGACTGGCAGGTCGCCCAGCTGGCCCGTCTCACCGACCTCATGGGGGCCCGGCTCCTGGGCGAGGACGGCGAGGCGTACGGCATCAGGAACGGCGTCGTCGAGCAGATCAACGGATCGTCGTCGTACGAGTTCGGCAAGCTCGAAGAGATCATCGCGGCCGGGCCGACCGAGTGGAGCGCTTGAGGGACGGCCGCGGCCAGCCGCCGCCGTACGCGGAGCGGGTGCTCGACCTGGTCGAGCGGATCCCGCGCGGCAAGGTGATGTCGTACGGGGACGTCGCCGAATATCTCGGTGAGGGCGGCCCCCGACAGGTCGGCCGTGTCATGTCGCTATGGGGCGGAGCCGTGCCGTGGTGGCGGGTGATCCACGCCGACGGCACCCCCGCCTCCGGCCTGGAGGCCGAGTGCCTGGCCCACTGGCGCGACGAAGGCACCCCGGTCCGCGGCGCCAGGGCCGACATGCGCGCGGCGCGCTGGGACGGCCGCGCCTGACCGTCGTGGTCATCACCGTAGCCGTCCCGCGGCCCTGACCGGAGGGATGACAAGCCGCACCGTGATCGGTCGGACGAGCGTCTCCGTCCCCGCGTAGTGCCGCTCGTCACCCCGTGCCACAGGGGTGTCACCCGGTGATTCACAGGAAATCCACAGGCTTGCGCGAGTCAGGTCCGGCAGTGTTCCGAGGGCATTACCATTTTCTGAACACAGGTCTGGCGAAGGGTGGTGCCTCCCGTATGACACCCGCACCCACGAGCGATGCCGTCGCCGAGCGACTGCGGGCTGTCCAGGAGCTTTACGACCGGGGCGAGCCGATAGACGCGCTGGTCGCGCTCGTACGCGCGGAGGGGCTCAGCCCCGCGCAGCGCCGGGAGGTCGACCGCGAGGCGATCGCCGGTCCCCTCGGTCTGCGCCTCGACGCCGCAGCCAAGCGCGGGCCCGCCCGCCGCCGCCAAGCCATCGACGTGCTCCGGCCGTACCTCGCGGAGGTCGACCCGAAGGTCAAGGGGGAGCTTCCGGTCGGGCGCCGGGTGGCCTGCCACCTGATCGAGACCCAGGACCCGGGCGAGCTCGCCGAGAGCGACGCACTGAGCAAGCTCGCCGCCGCGGCGGCCGAGCCCTCCCGCCGGGTCAGGCGGGGCCTGCGGTGGTACGCCGACCTGCCGGTCGAGGTCGCCGACCCCTCGCTGCTGCGCCTGCGGGCCGCCGACCTCGTGCCGGTCACGCAGATCGACGACATCACCTGGGTGGGCAACCGCCTGCGGGTGACCGGGCACGCCTACATCGCGGGCCTGTCGGTCCGCAGCGGCCGCTTCAACCGCGCCACGGTCGTGCTGCACGGCCCCCGGTGGCTGCCCCGGGTCCGGATGAGGACCCGCAGGACCTACCGCCCGGAGGCCACCCACGCGGCCCGTGAGCCCGGGTGCAACTACGACTGGGCGGGCTTCACGGCCGAAGTGCACCCCTTCTCCCTGCGCTGGCGTGCCGGGGTGCGGGCCCTGGTGCGCGGCACGAAGCGGGTGCTGCGCCGCCGCCACATCGTCCAGGACACCACCACCTGGCGGGCCGAGATCGTGATCTGGAGCCGCGCCGCCCGCGCCAAGGGCGTGCTGCGCGGCCCGGTGATCGGCCGCACCGAGCGCCCGGCCGGGCTGCAGGTGCGCCCGCGCTGGTGGCTGCGGCCCGTGTGGACATCCGACAAGGCGCTGCAGGTGGTCTACCAGCCGACCCGCGCCCAGCTGACCGGAGTGCGGCTGAACGGCGACAGCGTCGAGCTCACCGGCTTCCTGCCGGGCCGGCCCATCACCAAGGGCAAGGCCCGCGTCGGCGGGCACCGCATGTCGGCCGACTTCACCCCGGTCGAGGGCGGCAGCCGCTTCTCGCTGTCGCTCGCGGTCGGCACCCTGCTCAACGCGGAGTCCCGGCGGCTGTGGGTCGAGCCCAAGGGCGACCCGGCCGCGGCCGTGATGCTGGAGGGCGCGGAGGAGACCCGTCTCCTCGTCGGCGAGCGCGAGGTGACGGTGCAGGGCGACCGGCGCGACCGGGTCGTCATCTCCGGCCACAAGATCCTGCCCGTCATCACCTCGGCCGAGTGGCAGGACGAGTCGATCACGCTCACCGGCCGCTACCCCGACCCCGACCAGGGCCCGCGCGAGCTCGTGCTGCGCCACCGGGGCGGGCTCACGATCCGCGTGCCGGTCGAGCGCGACGGCGACCGGTTCACCGTGCGGCTGTCGCCCGGCGCGATGCCCCGCTTCGGGTCGGCCGTGCCGCTGGCCGAGGGCAGCTGGAACATCTCGGTGGCCCCGCCCGGCAGGTACGGCCCCGCCATGGTGCCCGCCCGGTTCGACCACGCCGGCCTCGACGCCCTGGACGAGAGCCCGCGGGCCATCGGCGGCCGGGTCTACCGGTTCGTCGCCACCCGTTACGACGTGCCGGTGCTGGTGGCGGCCGAGGACCGGCCGGGTGACGAGCGGAGCGCGGCGGGTGTCTGGGCGCTCAGCCGCACCTTCTACCCCGCCGAGCGGGCCCGGCCCCTGCGCGAGGCCACCGTCTACGTCTCCTTCGACGGCCGCGCGTACTCGGACAACCCGCGCGCCATCTACGAGGAGCGGCTGCGGCGCGGCGACGAGAGCGAGCACATCTGGGTCGTCAGGGACGGCGCGTTCGTGCCGCCGGGCTCGCGCGAGCTGGGCCTCGGCGACGGCATGACGCCCACGGTCGTCCGCGAGGGCAGCCGGGAGCACTACGAGGCGCTGGCCCGCGCCCGCTACGTCGTCTCCAACGGCTTCCTGCCGCAGTGGTTCCGCACCCGCGAAGACCAGGTGTGCCTGCAGACCTGGCACGGCACTCCGGTCAAGCACATCGGCCGCGACCAGGCCCACATGAAGCGCGAGCCCCGGCCTCCGGTGTGGCACCGCCAGGCCGTGGAGGTGCGCGGCTGGGACGTGCTGCTGTCGCAGAGCCCGTGGGCGTCGGGCGTGCTGCGCAAGGCCTTCGGCTACGAGGGCGAGATCCTGGAGTCGGGCTACCCGCGCAACGACCTACTCGTCTGCGGCGACCGTGACGCGCTGGCCGCGGAGATCAGGCGCCGGATCGGCATCCCCGAGGGCAAGCGGGTCGTCCTGTACGCGCCGACCTACCGCGACTACGACCGCAGGAACGCCGTGGTCAAGCTCGACCTCACCGACGCGAAGCGGGCGCTCGGCGCCGACCACGTCGTGCTGGTGCGCGGCCACATGATGCAGGCCTTCCCGCACGTGAACGCGCACGACGGCTTCGCGATCGACGTGACGACCTACCCCGACACCGCCGACCTGTTGCTGATCGCCGACGTGCTCGTCACCGACTACTCGTCGGTGATGTTCGACTTCGTGGCGACCGGGCGGCCTGTCGTGCTGTTCACGCCGGACCTGGGCAAGTACCGCTCGTCCCGCGGGCTGTACCTCGACCTGGAGTCACAGCGCCCGGGGCCGCGCCTGGAGACCTCGCCCGAGGTCGTCGAGGCCCTGCGGAACATCGACGCCGTGACCGCCAAGCTGGCCGACCGTTACGCGTCCTTCGTGCGGACCTACGCGCCGCACGACAACGGCAAGGCCACCGCCCGCGTCATCGACCACGTCTTCACGTCCTGACGAAGACCGCAGAACGTCGCGGATTGCGAGGTAGGGGTGTCGGACGGACGAGGTTCGCAGGGGACGAGACCAGGTATGCGGCCATATGGGCGGATGCTCGTGCTGGCCGCGGTGGTTCTTCTCGTGGACCAGGCCTCCAAGCTCTGGGCGATCTCCGCGCTTTCCAGCGGTGAGAGCATCACGGTGATCCCGCAGCTGATCCGGTTGCGGCTGTTGCTGAACGCCGGCGCCGCCTTCTCGATCGGCGAGGGCGCGACGTGGGTGTTCACCCTGACGGCGGCCGCCGCGGTCGCCGGCATCCTGCACGTCGGGCGGCGGCTGCGGTCGCCGGCCTGGACCATCGTGCTGGGTGCGTTGCTCGGGGGCGCCACCTCCCATCTGCTCGACCGCCTCTTCCGCCCGCCCGCCTTCGCCCAGGGCCATGTCGTGGACTTCATCGACTACGGCGGCCTGTTCGTCGGCAATGTCGCCGACATCGCGCTCGTGGGCGGCTGCGCCCTCCTCCTGCTGCTGAGCCTGCGCGATGTCCCCCTCGGGGGCGTGCCTGACAAGGCACATCCCTCCGCGTAGGCGGACCGCTCCGGCGGTTCTCCTCCTGGCCGGTAAGCCTGCTACGCCCCGGGCCCGTCTCCACGTGGCCCGGGGCGCGGCATTTCGCCGCGGCGCCTGGCGGGATCCCGTCGGCATGTGTCGTCAATTCCCCTGGGAAGGGGCGCCGGCCGGCTGGTTGGCTTTCTGACGCGGGTTCGCCGTCACCGTTCGCAGTGCCGGCCGTCTGCTCGCGCCATCGAGAGCCATTCCAGAAAGCCGCACGATCATGAGTCTTGTCATGCCGATCCTGATCGGCCTCGCCTACGCCGTGCTGATGTCACTGATCCCCGAACCGCACCGACGTCGCTTCAACGCCATCATGGTGGCCGGAGCGGGGGCCGCCTACCTCGGCGGCGGGGGCCTCGGCGGCTGGGAGTTCCCCTTCACCGCCCTCGTCGCGTACTGCGCCTACCGCGGCCTGGAGTCGTGGACGTTCATCGGGATCGCCTGGCTGCTGCACACCGGGTGGGACATCCTCCACCACCTCAAGGGCAGCCCGATCATTCCCTTCGCCCACGACTCGTCCTTCGGCTGCGCCATCTGCGATCCCGTCATCGCCCTGTGGTGCTCGCGGGGCGGTCCCTCGCTCATCGGTCTCGTCCGGACCCGAGTCACCCGGCGGCACACGGCGAATTCGATTTCCTCCTAGAGCGTGTGCTTCCTTCCACCGATTCTCGTGGTGCCTTGTCTCGCTTCGGCTACGGTCGTCGTCTGGCTGTGTAAACGGTTGTACTGGGCGTTCGGGCACGATCTGCCCCAGTGATCTGGTGGAATGCTGTGTTGTGAGTGGTCAGAACTACCGTCTGGTACGGCGTGGCGGGGTGGGGCGCCCTTCGGCTCCCGTGCTTGACGAACATCAGCGGGCCGTCGTCGGGCACGAGAGCGGGCCCCTGCTCGTGCTCGCCGGGCCGGGGACCGGCAAGACCACCACGATCGTGGAGACCGTCGTCGACCGGGTCGAGCGCCGGGGCGTGGACCCCGAGCGCGTGCTCGTCCTCACGTTCAGCCGAAAGGCGGCCGGCGAGCTGCGCGAGCGGATCACCGCCCGGATGCGCAGGACCACCAGGACCCCGCTGGCCCTCACCTTCCACAGCTACGCGTACGCGCTGCTGCGCCGGGAGGCGGTGCTGGCCGGTGAGCCGCCGCCGCGCCTGCTCACCGGTCCCGAGCAGCTGCTGGAGATCCGGCGGCTGCTGCACGGCGAGCTGGAGGACGGCGCGCGGCACTGGCCGCCGGACATGCGGGAGCTGCTCAAGACCCGCGGGTTCGCCGAGGAGCTGCGCGACTTCCTGTCGCGGGCGGCCGAGCGCGGCCTGTACGGCGACGCGCTGGTGCGGCTGGGCCGCGAGCACGGCAGGCCCGACTGGGAGGCCGCCGGGCTGTTCTCCCACCGCTACCAGGACAGGTTCGACCTCGATCCGGTGCCCGCCCTCGACTACTCGGAGCTGATCCGCGAAGCGGCCGGCCTGCTGACCGACGGCGAGGTCCGGCGGCGCGAGCGGGACGCCTACGACCTGGTGCTGGTCGACGAGTACCAGGACACCGACCCGGCGCAGGAGTTCCTGCTCGGGCAGCTCGCGGGGGACGGCCGCGACCTGATCGCCGTGGGCGACCCCGACCAGTCCATCTACGGCTTCCGCGGCGCCGACGTGCAGGGCATCATGCGGTTCCCCGACCGGTTCAGGACGCCGCACGGCGATCCGGCCCCGGTGGTCGCGCTGCGCGTGTGCCGCCGCAGCGGCCCGGCCCTGCTGGAGGCCTCCCGCCGCGTCGCCCAGCGCCTCCCGGCCGTACCGGGTCATGAGAACAGGGCGGGCGGCCACCGCGACCTGATTCCGGTCGAGGACGCCGACCCCGGCGAGGTGAAGGTCCTGGTGGCCGGCAGCGCCACCCAGGAGGCCGCGGTGGTCGCGGACACGCTGCGGCGGGCGCACCTGATCGACGGGGTGCCGTGGTCGCGCATGGCGGTGCTGGTGCGCAGCGCCGTCCGGCAGGTGCCGCTGCTGCGGCGGGCGCTGGTCTCCGCCGGGGTGCCCGTGGTGGTCGCGGGCGACGAGCTTCCGCTGGTGCAGGAGCCCGGCGTCCGGCCGCTGATCACGCTGCTGCGGATCGCCGCGTCGCTCGCGGCCCGCGACAAGAAGCCCGTCCCGCCCGCCGCGCTCGAAGCGCTCGACGTGGCGACCGCCGAAGAGTTGCTGACCGGCCCGCTCGGCGGCACCGACATGATCGGCGTACGCCGGCTGCGCCGCGCCCTGCGGATCGCCGAGCACGACTCGCTCTCGAAGGATTCCGAGCATTCCGAGCATTCCGGGCAGTCCGAGAACACCGAGCGGCTTTCCGAGCAACCGGCGTCCGGCGTCGCCGGTCCGGAGGCCGCCGCCCGGACGGCGCGGCCCTCGGACGAGCTGCTGGTCGCCGCACTGCTGGACGTCCGGGAACGCGTCGACCTGGAGCAGCATGTGGCGGCCCCGGCCGAACGCCTCGCGCGGCTCATCGCGATCGCCCGCGAGGCCGTACGGCACGGCCGGGGCGCGGAGGAGACGCTGTGGGAGATCTGGCAGGCCAGCGGACTCGCGGAGCGCTGGACGGAGGCCAGCCTCGCGGGCGGGGCGCGAGGAGCGCAGGCCGACCGCGACCTCGACGCCGTCGTCGCCCTGTTCGACCACGTGGCCCGCTTCGCCGACCGGCTGCCCAAGGCCGGGGTCGAGGTCTTCCTCGACGACCTGACCTCCCAGGAGATCGCCGGCGACACGCTCGCCGAGTCCGCCCCCGAGGGCGAGGCCGTACGGATCCTGACCGCGCACCGGTCGAAGGGCCTGGAGTGGGACGTGGTGGTGGTCGCGGGCGTGCAGGAGGGCCTGTGGCCCGACCTGCGCCTGCGCGGCTCGCTCCTCGGCACCGAGGCCCTCGTCGAACTCGTCGCGGGCACCGAGGCGGCCACCGAGAAGGTGACGGCCGCGACCATCACCTCCAAGCTGCTCGCCGAGGAGCGGCGGCTGTTCTACGTCGCGGCGACCCGCGCCCGCAGGAGGCTCGTCGTCACCGCCGTCGGCGGCGAGGACACCGACGAACGGCCCTCCCGGTTCCTTACCGAGCTGCTGCCGCAGGGTGTCGCCCCGGCCACCACCGACGACCGGGCCCGGTGGCTGAGCATGTCCGCGCTCGTGGCGGACCTGCGTTCCGTCGTGTGCGACCCACAGAGGTCCGAGTCGCTGCGCCGGGCCGCCGCCGCGCACCTCGCCCGGCTCGCCGCGGCAGGGGTGCCCGGCGCGAACCCCGGCGAGTGGTACGCGCTGACCCCGATCAGCGACGACCGGCCGCTGGGCTGGCCGGACGACATGGTGCAGATCTCGCCCTCGGCGGTGGAGAGCTTCACCAGGTGCGGGCTGCGGTGGGTGTTGGAGACGGCGGTGGGTGCGCGCGACACCAGCGTCGTCCAGAGCCTCGGGACCGTGGTCCACGCGATCGCCGTGCTGGCGACGCAGGACGGCAGCGACCTGTTCGGGCGGCTGGACGATGTCTGGGACCAACTGGACTTCGGCGGCGTGTGGTTCAACCGCAAGCAGCGCCTCGTCGCCGAGCAGATGGTCGAACGGTTCGTGCAGTGGCACAAGAACAACGACCGCGATCTCGTCAGGACCGAGGAGGCGTTCACCGTCGAGATGCCGGAGATCGGCGTACGCATCAAGGGCCGGGTCGATCGGGTCGAGCGCGACGAGAACGGCCGGGCGGTCATCGTGGACATCAAGACCGGCACCTCCAAACCGAAGGACGGCGAGATCGGCCGGCACCCGCAGCTCGGGGTGTACCAGCTGGCCACGACGCTGAAGGCGTTCGAGAAGCTCGGCCTGACCGAGCCGGGCGGCGCCTCGCTCCTGCACGTGGGCAAGGCGGCGGGGACCAAGGAGGCCAAGGAGCAGGTGCAGGGGGCGCTCGCGGACGACCCGGAGCCCGGGTGGGCCGAAGAACTGGTGAAAACCGTGGCGACGGGCATGTCGGCGAAGGTGTTCCAGGCCACGGTCAACGACGGCTGCCGCACGTGCGCGGCCAGAATCGCCTGCCCGGTGAACGACAAGGGGGGCCAGGTGTGCTGACGCCGGGGCAGCTCGCCGAACGGCTGGACATCCGCACTCCCACCCCCGAGCAGGCGGTGGTCATCGAGGCGCCCACGGAGCCGATGGTGGTCGTGGCGGGCGCGGGGTCCGGCAAGAGCGAGACGATGGCCGGACGGGTGGTCTGGCTCGTGGCCAACGGCGTGGCCAGGCCCGAGCAGATCCTCGGCCTCACCTTCACCCGCAAGGCGGCCGCCGAGCTGGCCGAGCGGGTACGTCAGCGGCTGGCCGGGCTGGCGGAGGCCGGTGTCGTCGAGGACCCGCAGGTGCTCGACTCCGAGCCGACGATCTCGACCTACCATGCGTACGCGGCCCGGCTGGTGACCGACCACGCGCTGCGGGAGGGGCTGGAGCCCACCATGCGGCTCGTCACCCCCGCCGTCGCCTGGCAGATGGCGGCGCGGGTGGTCGGGCGGTACGACGGGCCGATGGACCGGGTCGACTACGCCCCCACCACCGTCACGGCCGCGGTGCTGGAGCTGGCCGGGGAGATGGCCGAGCACCTGTGCGGCCCCGAGAACGTGCGTGAGGTCGGCGACTGGCTGCGCGAGCGCCTGGCCTCGCTCACCGGGCGGATCGTGAAGGACCAGCGCAAGCCGGTGGAGACCCAGGCCGTACGCGAGCAGTTGCTGCCGATGGTCGAGGCGTACGAGCGGCTGAAGCGGAGCCGTGAGGTCATCGACTACGGCGACCAGATGGCGCTGGCCGCGCGGATCGCCTCCCGGCATCCGGAGGTCGGGATGTCGGAGCGGTCCCGGTTCGCGGTCGTCCTGCTGGACGAGTACCAGGACACCAGCCACGCCCAGCTCGTGCTGCTGCGCTCTCTGTACGGCGGGGGCCACCCGGTGACCGCGGTCGGCGACCCCTGCCAGTCGATCTACGGCTGGCGCGGCGCGTCGGCCGGCAATCTGTCCCGGTTTCCCCGCGACTTCCCCACGGCCTCCGGGGAGCCCGCGCCGGTGCGGCAGCTGTCGGTCAGTTTCCGCAACGGCCAGCGCGTGCTCGACGTGGCGGCCCGGATCCAGACGCCCCTGCGCCGGGAGGCCCGGCAGGTCCCGGTGCTGGTGCCGGGCGGCAACCGAGCGGGCCGCGGGCGGGTGCGGTGCGCGTTCCACCGTACGGCCGAGGACGAGGCGGCGTGGATCGCCGGACAGATCGGGGACCTGCTCGGGAGCGGGCACGCCCCCGACGGCCTGCCCTGGAGCGAGGGTGAGCGGAGCAGGCGTGGCCCTGTCCTGCAGCCGCAGGACGTCGCGATCCTGGCGCGCAAGCGGTCCCAGTTCCCCGCGCTGCGCCGGGAGCTGGAGAAGAGGAACATCCCGGTCGAGGTCGTCGGGCTCGGCGGCCTGCTGATCGTGCCCGAGGTCGCCGACATCGTGGCGACGCTGCGGGTCCTCTACGACCCCACCGCCGGTGACGCGCTGGTCCGGCTGCTCGCCGGGCCGCGCTGGCGGATCGGGCCGGCCGACCTGAAGTTGCTCGGCGACAGGGCCCGCGAACTGAACAGGGAGCTTCGCGGCGGCCGAGGCGAGCCGCGGCCGCAGGACCCGCTCGACCAGGTCGTCGCCGACCTCGCCGAGGAGCGTGGGAGCCTGATCGACGCGCTGGACGAGTTGCCGGACCGGCCGGACTGGCTGGCGGACTTCTCCCCGGCCGCAGGGGAGCGGCTGCCCGTGCTCGCCCGCGAGCTGCGCCTGCTGCGCTCCCGCACCGGGCAGCCGCTGCCCGACCTCGTCAGCGAGATCGAACGCAGGCTCGGGCTCGATGTCGAGGTGGCCGCTCGCGGCGGAAGTCCGCTGGCCGCCCGGGCCGATCTGGATGCCTTCCTCGACGCCACGGCCCGGTTCGCCGGCGACTCCGAGGACCCGACGCTCGGCGCGTTCCTGGCCTACCTCAAGGCGGCGGAGAGCGAAGAGTTCGGGCTGGACGCGGGGCGCGTCGGCGACAGCAACACGGTCAAGCTGATGACGGTGCACGCGTCGAAGGGCCTGGAGTGGCCGGTCGTGATCGTGCCGGGGCTGTCGGAGCTCACGACGAAGGACGGAGCGCCGACGAAGGGCACGCTGTTCCCCGCGGCGCCGGTGACGAACTCACGCTGGACGGAGAACCCCCGCAAGCTGCCGTACCCACTGCGCGGCGACGCGGCGGACCTGCCGGCCCTTGCCGGGCTGGAGAAGGAGGCGCTGGCCGAGTTCGACGAGCGCTGCCGCGACCGAGACCTGATGGAGGAGCGGCGCCTGGCGTACGTCGCCGTGACCCGGGCGCACTACCTACTGATCGCCAGCGGCTACCGCTGGGGCACCTCGTCCAGGCCGCTCGCGCCGTCCCGCTTCCTGGAGGAGATCCGGGACGCCGGGGCCGAGGTCGCGGGCTGGGCCGGCGAGGCGGAGGACACGGAAGACGCCGTGAATCCGCTGCTCGCCGAGCCCGCCTCGGCCGACTGGCCGTCGATCGAGGTGCCTGCCGCCGTCGAGGACGGCGCCCGCCTCGTCGAGGAGGCGATGACCGGCGTCGCCTCCGCGGCGGCCGACGACCAGGTCCTGCTCAAAATTCGGGACTGGGAGCGGATGCGGGCCTGGGCGCGCGACACCGACCTGCTGCTGCGTGAGCGGGAGACGAACCGCCGGCGGGCCGGGGCGGTCGTGGAGCTGCCGTCGCGGCTGTCGGTGTCGTCGCTGGTCACGCTGGCCCAGGACCCGGCGGCGTTCGCCCGGCAGGTGCGGCGGCCGGTGCCGCGCAAGCCCGCGCCGCTGGCCCGCAGGGGCACCACCTTCCACCGCTGGCTGGAGTCGCGCTGGGGCCAGCAGCGCCTGATCGACGACCTGGAGCTGCCCGGCGCCGCCGACGACGAGCTGTCGGAGACCGAGGTCCAGCTCGCCGAGCTGCAGGAGCGGTTCGAGGAGAGCGAGTGGGCCGCGCGTGAGCCGGTCGACCTGGAGGTCCCGTTCGAGACCATGATCGGCGACCGCCTGCTGCGCGGCCGGATGGACGCGGTCTTCCGCGAGGGCGACGGCTACGTGGTGATCGACTGGAAGACCGGCGAACGGCCGCAGGGCAGGGCCGCCGAGACCGCGTCGGTGCAGCTCGCGGCCTACCGGGTGGCCTGGGCCGCGCTGGCCGGGGTGCCGCTGGAGAAGGTCGGGGCGGCCTTCCACTACGTCCGCTCGAACGAGACCGTCCGCCCCGTGGACCTCCTCGACGCGGACGGCCTCACCACGCTCATTCAGCGGGTTCCTGAGGGCTGACCACCTGATCGAAGAGCGCGCTCGTCTCGATCTTGATCCCGAAGGGCCAGGGCAGCTCCAGGGCCTCGCCCTCCTCCGCCGTGACGATCTGCCGGTACGCCTGCCGGTGGTAGTCGAGGGGCTTCAGGTCGGAGAGGGGATCGCTCATCAGCGTCACCCTTCGCGGAGATGTCACGGGGTCCACGATCAGGTAGAGCGGCACGCCCGCCCGCGCGTAGTCGAGCGGCTTCTCCTGCCAGTCGACCTTTTGGGTGCCGGGAGAGCACACCTCCACGAGCAGCAGGACGCTGCGCCCGTGCACCCGCATCCGATCGAGCCGCTCGGCCTTCCGAGGTAGGACGAGCAGGTCGGGTAGCCGATGGTCGAGCATCGGCGGGATGTGGACCGCCCAGTTGCAGAAGAAGCGCCAGCCCTTCGCCATCCCCAAGGGCAGCAGGAGCTTTGAGACCCGGTCGATGATCTCGTTGGTCTCCTCACTCATCCACGGGCTCACGACGACCTGCCCGAGACGAATCTCCGCCCGGTAACCGGCGTCGTTGAGTTGCATGCACAGGTGCAGCACCTCGTCAGCGAGCTCTTGGGGCTCCTCGGGCTTCCCGGCCTCTGGGGGCTCGTACTCGTCCGAGACGAGATCGTCCGGGACGGGATCGTCCTGCTTCTGTGGGACCGGGCGGTCGTGCCTGTCGCGCTTGGTCGGCTTGGTGAGGGCCATGTCGCCATCCTCTCCTGCTCCTCCATTGATGGTACGGATCGTTTCCGGATCGCCACGGAAAGTAACAGCGGATTGATGGGAGGGAAATTCCTCGGTAGGGGTGACGAGGTGAAGGAAAGCCCTACCGGGAAGGGGAAAACCGGCTCTGTGAATCGGTCATAGGCGACGCACCTGCAGCAAATGTCTCGCGACGGGATCGGACTTTTTCGCGAGAGTGATTACCTCTTTCACTGACGCAGGCTGTTCATGATCGGCTATGAATGGCCTATGCCGGGTTTGCGGATGGCGATGGCGGCGGCCTGTGTCGCGGTGGTGACCGGATGTTCGGCGGCGGTGGATCCTCCGGACCTCACCCTCCCTCTGGACGCCTACAGTCTCGGTGCGAAGGATCGTGCCCAGGTGATACGAGCCCGGTTCATGCTGATGGAGGAATGCATGCGGCATGTCGGAATCGACTTCCGATTGCCCGCCGTCGAACCGGTGACCGACCTGCGCAACGTCGATCTTCTCCGGTGGCTCGATCCCCGCCACTCCGCCGAATCGGGATATCTGGGGGAGAGGCGAAATCCGGATGAGATGACCGGCATTCCGTCGTACTCCGTGACGGACGAGGAGTTCTACGTGCTGGAAGGGAAGGTCCGGCGGTTCCACGGACGGACGGTGCCGCCCGGGGGGTGCATGGCCAAGGCGGACGCCCTGCTGAACCGGGGAGCGCGGGGCGTGGGCCCGGCCGACGCCGGCAAGAGGTTCGACGACGACGAGGTCCCGCGCTATGTCGACAGCGCGACCGACCTCGCCCTCGAGGACCCCCGGATCGCGGCGGCCGAGCGCGAGTGGAGCGACTGCATGAGGTCGGAGGGCTTCGACTACCGGAGCACCGACCAGGCCCTCGGAGACCCCCGCTGGGCTTCGACCGTCAACGACGACTCGATCGGCCACACCCCCAAGCCGCGCGGCACGCGGGCCGAGATCGACACGGCGGTCGCGGACGCGCGATGCCGGGCCGAGACGGGCTACTCCGACGTGCGCCGCACGGTCTTCGTCGAGGCCGAGAGGCGGGTCATCGACCGGAACCGCGCACGGCTCGGCGTCGTCGAGGCGCTCAACCAGGCCCGCCTCGCCAACTCCGCCAAGGTCCTCGACGGCACGCTCACGCTGTCCTGGTAGCCCTTCACCCCAGGTAGTGGAACGCCGGCTTCGGGTGCATGAGGAAGTCGTGGTGCGAGATGTTCCACGCGTACGCCCCGGCCATGGCGAAGGCGACGACGTCGCCGACGGCGAGTGAGGCGGTGACGCGGTGGGCGAAGACGTCCTTGGGGGTGCACAGTCGTCCCGCCAGGGTCACCGGCCCGTCCTCGCCCTCCCCACCCCCCGGGAGCACGGCGAACGGCTGGTCGTGTCCCTTCGTCACGGGGGTCCGCAGGTGGTGTGTGCCGCCGGACAGGACGGCGAAGCGCTCCCCGTGGACGCGTTTCACGTCGAGCACGGTGGTGAGGTACCACCCGCAATAGGCCGTCAGGGCGCGTCCCGGCTCCACGCGCAGCGTCTCGCCCGGCAGTGCCAGCCCCCGCAGGCCCGCGCCGTACGCCGCCCAGTCGAACCGATCGCGGGGCCGGGTGTAGGAGACGGCCATGCCGCCGCCCAGGTTGAACTCGCGCAGGCCGAGGCTCCTGCCGTACGTCAGGACGGCCTCGGCGAGCGCGAGCAGGCCGGGCGCGGCCAGGCCGCTCGCGAGGTGGGCGTGGAGGCCGCGCAGCCGCACCGGCGAGGACCCGAGCAGGGCCAGGCATTCGGCGATCCCGCCGGGGTCCATGCCGAACGGCGTGGCGCCGCCGCCCATGGTGAGGGCCGCGCCGGTGACGTCTACGTCGAGGTTGACCCGCAGCAGCACGTCCGCCGGTTCCCGCATCCGCCGCAGCTCGGCCGGGCTCTCGACGTGCCAGCGGTACGCCGAGGGGGCGAGGGCCAGCTCCGCGCCGGTCTTCCCCGGCCCGCCGAAGCTCAACGGCATCTCCGGCAGCACCGCCCTGACGTGGGCGAACTCGCCGCCCGAGGAGACCTCGAAGCCGTCCACGTGCGGCGCGAGCGCGCGCAGCACCTCCGGGTCGGGATTGGCCTTGACGGCGTAGCAGATCTCCGTTCCCGCCAGGGCGGCCCGTACGCCGGCGGCGTGGCGGGCGAGCCCGGCCAGGTCGTAGACGTAGGCCGGGATGTCGTCCAGCGACTCGGCGACCTTCCGCACGCCCGCCGGAACCACGCCCGCCGGAACCACGCCCACCGGAACCACGTCCACCTGAGCCATGCCCACCGGCATCTCGATGCTCATCGGCGCTCTCCTTCCGCCACGCACTCCACGCCGAGCGGGTTCGGGACGGGCACGTATCCGGCGGTCCGGTCGGCCGCCCTCGCCCAGCGCACGCCCAGGTTGGCCTTGGCAGGCAGCGGCGCCCCGGCCAGCAGCCGCGTCAGCGGTTCGGCCGGGCCGGCGGCGTGGTCCTCCACGTAGCGGCCCAAAGTCTCCCGGGCGGCCGCCCACAGCGCGCGCAGGACGCCGTCGGCCGTGTCGGCCACCGTGGCGGCCGCCCTGTCGGCCACCGTGGCGGCGACCTCCGCAAGGTGGTTGACGAACAGGCAGTAGGCGACCCGGTTCCAGCCGCGCGCGGCGTCGTACGACAGGGGGCCCGCCACCGCGCCCGGCAGGCCGGTCAGGTCGTGCCGGCCGGCGATCAGCTTGGTGCCCTCCAGGTCGCGGAAGACCGCCTCGACGGGCCACCCGCCGGCGTCGAAGCCGACCAGCACGTTCTGCACGTGCGCTTCGAGCGCTACACCGTGGCGGAAGAAGGCGTCGAGCACCGGATACGCCACGCGCTCGACGTAGGCCTCCCACCACGCGACCGGGTCGGCCGCGCGGCGGGCCAGGACGGCCTCGGGGACGCCGTCCGCGCCGGCGGCCAGGGCGCCGGCGAGGACCGGCGTGGTCCCCGGCCCGCACACCGCCCACGGACCGGTACGGACGATCACCCCGAGCCCTTCGAGCAGCCGGGTGCCGAGGGCGGCCGACCGGTAGCCGGGCTCGGGCAGCCACCGCGTGCCGGGGAAGCGCCGGGCCAGCCGGTCGAAGACGGGGCCGAGCCGCCGGGTCAGCTCGACCGCGCCGGACAGCTCGTACCACGCGTTCTTCCGCACGCAGTTGGTGATCCGCACGTCCAGGCTGAACTTCAGGCACATGCCGCTGCCGGGGTCGTAGACCGTCCTGACCGACGACGTGGGCACGACCGCGCGGGGACCGGGCCCGAGGTCGACCAGCCGCCCGTCCGCGAGCGGCCCGCGCAGGTCGGCGGCGAGCAGGTCGAGCTGCCAGGGGTGGGCGGGCAGCGCGACGTATCCCTCCGGCGCGCCGCCGAACGCGTCGAGAGCCGTCGTGTCGCCCTCCTGGGCCACCAGGTCGGCGCGCACGCCGAGCAGCCGTGGGGCGAACCGCGCGTGCGTCTCCGGCGCGTAGTCCAGCCAGCCGTCGCCCTCGCGGGCCTTGGGCGCCGGGTGGAACGGGTGCCCGGCCACCAGCGCCTGCTCTGAGGCGAGCCACGGGTCGGCGGGCGGGACGGCCCGCGCGCGGGCGGCGAGGATCGCCGCGACCGCCTCGCGTCCCGCGCGGACCTGGGCGGCGAACTCCTCGTTGCCGCCGTCCAGCTCCGCTTCCACCAGCGCGACGAGCGAGGGCAGGTCCAGGGGCCGCCACCGCCCCTCCGCCAGCTGCTCGGGCGGGCCGTCGAAGCGCAGCGCGATGCCGCCGCGGACGCGTACGCGCACGGGTGTGCCCGCCACGCGGAGCGTCAGGTGGGGCCCGGTGGCGCGCACGTCGCCGCGCGGGCCGCCGACCTCGCGCAGCCAGCAGCGCAGCAGTGCCCCGAGCGCCGCCTCCTCGGCCGGGGCGGCGTGCGGGTCCAGCAGGAGGCGGTCCATGGCTCAGGCACCCCTCAGATAGTTGGGGCCGGTCGTGCCGTAGAACTTGTTGACGTCCCGGGCCCCGGTGCGGTCCTTGGCCACGAGCGTCCCGGCGACGACCATCGACTTGCCGGTGAGGCGGGCGGCCTCCAGCGTGCGGGCCCGCAGCAGCCGGGCCATCGGGTCGTCCCCGTACGGCTCGAGCGCGGCCCTCAGGGCCCGTGCGACCAGCGTGGCGCCGGAGCCGGGCAGCGCGCCGTGGGCCACGGCCATGGCGGCCAGATGCAGGGTGATCGTCACGAAGACGTCGGCGAGGGCGTACGGGTCGTCGGCCAGCATGCGCTCGTCGCCGAAGCCGGGCGCCTCGATCCCGGCCGCGTGCAGCCGCCGCGGCGAGGCCAGCAGCCCGTCGTCGTCCTTGACCAGCAGCCGCATGGGCCCGTCGCCGAACAGCAGCGCCAGGTTCTGCTGGTGGGCCTCCAGCGCGACGCCGTACCGGACGAAGAGCGTGACGTTCCACTCCAGCAGCACCGCGAGGTAGTCGCGCAGCAACGCCTCCGCGTCGCCGCCGTGATGGCGCTCGGCCACCTCGTGCAGGACGAGCCGGTCACCCGAGGCGGGCAGCGGCGCGAGCAGGGCCGCGACCGGGACGATCTCCCCTTCGGGCAACCGGCGGACGAGCCAGCCCAGGTATTCGTGCTCCGCGTGCCCGTAGGTCTGCTCGTCGGCGAGCGCGACGCGCAGGCCGGGCTCGCGCGCCAGGATCCGGCGCAGCAGCGACTCGGCCAGCGCGCCGTCTCTCAACGTGCCCGGCTTGATCGACCGGCGGTTGCGCAGGCCCAGCGTGCTGGCCGCCAGCGGCACCTTGAGGTGGACGCGTTCGCCGGCCTCGACCGTACGGGTGGACAGGGTCGGCCGCACGGTCAGGTACGGCTCCCGCCCGGGAAGCAGGCCGGGCAGCCCGGCCACCAGCGGCTCCGTCAGCGGGTGGACGGGGAAGAGCACGTGCGTCCGGGCCAGATCGGCCGGCAGCCCGACGTCCCCGGGCACGGGCCACCAGCCGGGCAGGTCCGGCCGGGAGAGCGTCACCCGCTCGCGCGGCGCCGCCGTCCACCGCATACGGAACTCGGGGGCGAACTCCGGGGCGTGGGCCGCCAGGCCGGCCGGGGAGACCCCCAGGCGGCAGCGGGCCGTCGGATAGAGCGGGTGATCCACCGCGGCGGCCAGCGACTCGTACCGGATGAGGCCGTGACGCCCGCGCAGCCGCCGGGCCACCTCGCCGCGCATGCGGTGGTGGGCCTCCAGGGCCGCGAGGGCCTCGTCGCACTCCCGCTCGAAGGCGGCGACCCCCTCGGTGTCGGCGGGGTGGGCGACGGCCTCCAGCGTCTCCAGCACCTCCGCCAGGCGCAGGCGCTCGTGCGGCGCGGTCGCGAAGTCCTGGAACGGGTCGCCCGCCGCGAGCCCGACCCGCCGTCCGGAGGCGAGGACGATCGCGACCCCGTCCCTGTCGTGGGTGACCCTGGCGGAGATCCCGGCGTAGTCCTCTCGCAGCAGCGCGTTCAGCACCCGCGCGGCCAGGTAGCGCTCCCGGTCCGTGGCCTCCCGGTGATCGCGAGCCGGGCGGATCATGTGAGCACCCAAGGATGCTCCTTCTTGAAGGCGTCGATGGCGGCGTCGACGCTCGCGCGGTCCGGGCCGGCGGCGCGGAGCAGGCCGAGGTAGTCGCGGTTGGTCCCCGTCACCTCGACATGATCGCCGATCTCACGCAGTGCCCGGTGCCACAGACGCACGCCGTCGTCCGTACGAGGCGGGCAGAGGTCCGGCGGCGCGGCGGTCACCGTGCCGGACCGCTCGGCCACGAGGCTGACCACGGCCCCGTACGCGGCGCGAAGGGCGTCGAGGCCGAAGGCGGAGAGCGGCTCGCCCGCGTGGACGCGCAGGATCCACTGGTGCAGAGGTACGCCGAGGAGGTCCGCCAGCAGGAAGTCGCAGTTGTCGCCGATCAGCCGATAGTTGATCTCGATGACGCGGGGGCCGTCCCGGGTTACGGCGTACTCGGTGTGGCACATCCCGAAGCCGACCCCCGCCGCGTCGAGCGCCGCGGTCAGGTGGGGCAGGTGGTCCGGGTCCGGAGGCCGCCAGTCGAGGCGCTCCTCCACGAAGTGCGGCAGCGGGCCGAGCGTGGTGGCGAACCCGCCGACGACCCGCCGGGAGGCGCCGTCGCCCAGCGTCTCCAGCGTGCGGAGCGGCCCTTCGAGGAACTCCTCCGCGACCAGGACATCCTCCGGGCGCCGCCGCCTGATCGCCGCGACGGCGTCGGCCAGCGCCTCCCGCCCGTCCACCAGCACGACGTCCTCGCTGGCCACGCCCAGCGCGGGCTTGACCACGACCGGGTACGGCAGGCCCTCGGGAAGGTCCGCGCCGGGAGGGATCCGTACGGACCTGACCGGTTCGACGGCGGAGAGGGCGCGACGGGTCAGCGCCTTGTTCTTGGCGGTGACACAGGCCCGCCAGTCCTTGCCCGGCAGGCCGAAATACTCGGCGGCGAGCGCGGTGGCGGCCTGGAGGTGGTCGGAGTTGGAGAAGATCACATCGGGCCGGTGATGGGCGGCCACGGCGTCGATGACGGCCCGGGGATCGCGGACGTCCGCCGCCACGACGTCGTGCCCCGGATACCGATCAGGTTGGTCGGTGAGTATCGTCACGTCCCAGCCCAGCGCGGCCGCGGCGGGAAGGAACCCGCCGGTCACGGAATCGGTCGGGTTGAGCGTGGTGAGGTACAGCCGCACCGGCCCTCCGTAGGTAAGGCTAACCTAAGTGAGAGCATCCTAGTCCCGAACGTCGGTCATTCGACGGGTGAACGCCACGGGAGGGGAGATTGCCGGGGCGGCGGCGGTGGAAGGATGACGGCGTGGAAATCGCGGACGGACTGCTCGGGCCCCTGCTCCTGGCGAGGAGCGCCATCGACCGCTCGGCGGCCCTGCGCGGCGACGAGGACTGGCTGCGGCGGGCGTGGGAGGCGGACAAGACGAGAGTCTTCCTCATCCACGACGGCCGCACGGTGGTGCGCCGCTTCAGCGACGGCGCGGCCCTGGTGCTCACCTCGCCGGCCGAGGCGCCGGAGGGCACGCGTTACCTGCTGGGCGTGGACGAGGACGGCGTGGCCTACTTCGCGGTCAACGCCACCCTGCCCGAGGGCGACGTCGCGGGCCTCAGGGAGGCCGCGGTGCTGCTCGACGACCGCGACGCCGGGCTGCTCGTCTACGCGGTGGCCCTCGAGGCGTGGCACGCGAGCCACGAGTACTGCCCGCGGTGCGGCAGCCGTACGGACGTCACCGCGTCGGGCCACATGCGGGTGTGCCCGCGGGACGGCAGCCAGCACTTCCCGCGTGTCGACCCCGCGGTGATCATGCTGGTGCACGACGACGAGGGCCGGATCCTGCTGGCGCGCGGCCCGCAATGGCCGCAAGGCCGGATGTCGGTGCTCGCCGGGTTCGTCGAGCCGGGGGAGTCGCTGGAGCACGCCGTGGTCCGCGAGGTCCTGGAGGAGGTGGGCGTCGCCGTCACCGCGCCGCGTTACCTCGGCAGCCAGCCCTGGCCGTTCCCGCGCAGCCTGATGCTGGGCTTCTTCGCCCGCGCCGTCACCACCGACCTGCGCCCCGACCGGGAGGAGATCGCCGAGGCCCGCTGGCTGTCCCGGGAGGAGCTGGAGATCCAGGTGCGCTCGGGCGAGCTGGTCCTGCCCGGCCAGGTCTCGATCGCCCGGCGGCTGATCGAGACCTGGTACGGCGCGCCGATCCCCGACACCGGCTGGTGATCTAGTGCCCCTCCCGCGGCACTAGCAGGCGCCTGCGAGGTGCCGCTTCACCTCGGCGACCGAGGGGTTGGTCATGGTGTGGCAGTCCGTCACCACGGTGGGAACGACCTGGTTGCCGTTGTTCACACTCGCGACGAACTCGGCGGCGTCCGGATGACGCTCGATGTCGACCTCGCTGAAGGGGATGCCCTCCCGCGTGAGCTGGCCCTTGAGCCGCTTGCAGGGGCCGCACCAGCTCGTGGTGTAAACCGTCAGCGCCATCTGTCGTCCCTTTCGTGCGCATCACTGTTGCCGAGAGCAGTCATGGCAACATCGCCGGCGCGCCGGGTGTTCCCGCCTACTGCTGTGGCGAGGACGCCGCGGGCGGCGCGACGCGACCCAGCCTGGCGGTGATCCAGGCCTGGACGCTCTCGGCCACTCCCGGCTCCCGGTAGAGCGGCGCGCTGTGCTGGGTGCCGGCCATCGTCTTGACGATCATCGGAACCCCGACGGTCTGCAGCGACTCCTTGAGCATCTCGCTCTGGTACGGCGGGACGAACTCCTCAGACGAGTGGATGGTGAGCATGGGCGGGTCGCCGGCCGAGGCGTGGAACGGCACCTCCATGCTCGACCAGACGCGCGGGCACTTGGCGGGCACGCAGCCGCCGGCCAGCTTTATGGCCGCCTTGCGCAGCTTCTGCTGCTCCTTGCTGCCGAACGCGCTGCCGTCCGCGAACGCCGACAGCGGCGAGACGGGCGGGGAGATCCCGACGACCCCGCGCAGGCCCGGCCGCCCGTCGCCGTACGCGCCGACGGCGGTGGCGAGGTGGCCGCCGGCGGAGAAGCCGAGCAGCACATAGCGATTGGGGTCGGCGTTGAACATCGCCGCGTGCCTGCGCACGGCGTTGACGGCGGACATGACGTCGGTGCGCTGGGCCGGCCAGGCCGCGTCGCCCGACAGTCGGTAGTCGAGGTTGACGACGGTGTAGCCGAGCTCGGAGTAGCTGCGGGTGATCGAGGTCATGTACTTCTTGTCGCCCCCGGACCACCAGCCGCCGTGGATCACGAACACGATCGGGCGGCGCGGACCGGCGGTGTGCCACCACACGTCCATGATCTGGCGCGCGTGCGAGCCGTACGCGTAGGTGCGGACCCTCGGGCCGTAGGGCGTGGCCGACGGCGAGGGGGAGGCCGACGGGGACGGCGAGGGCGACGGGCTCGCGGAGGTCGTGGGGGACGGGGCGGGGGAAGCGGAGGGGCGGCGGACGGGGTCGCCCGCCGCGGCCGCCTGGGCGGCGGGCGGAGCGAGTATGAGGGCGGCGAGGGCGGCGGTGCCCATGCCTATAGCAGTTCGGACCGCGGTGGCCACGGCGTGTTCCTCCCCGATGTTGCGTCGTGCGCCGACCGGTCGCCGGGACACGCTCGGTCGGCTGCTGGAAGGATGATGCCAGTAACAACGTCCGCAACGCATGTCAGGAGCCGCTCCTTGGACGTCCTCGAGGGTCTGGATCCCGAGCAGCGCGAGGTCGCCCAGGCGGTGCGCGGACCGGTGTGCGTGCTCGCCGGGGCGGGGACCGGCAAGACCCGCGCCATCACGCACCGCATCGCCTATGCCGTGCAGACCGGGGTCGTCGAGCCGCAGGGCGTGCTCGCCGTGACCTTCACGACCCGCGCGGCGGGGGAGCTGAAGCAGCGGCTGCGCGGGCTCGGAGCGCCCGGCGTGCAGGCCCGGACCTTCCATGCGGCGGCCCTGCGCCAGCTCAGCTACTTCTGGCCCAGGGTGGTCGGCGGCGACCCGCCGCAGGTGGTCGAGTCGAAGCTGCCGCTGCTCGTGGAGGCGGCCCGGCGCCTGCGCAGGAACCCCGACCGCGGCGAGCTGCGCGACGTCGCCAGCGAGATCGAGTGGGCGAAGGTCACCCAGGTCGGTCCCGAGGACTACCCGGCCGCCGCCGTCAAGGCCCGCCGCACCCCGCCGATCGCGCCCGAGGAGGTGGCGCGGCTGTACGAGGGCTACGAGAGCCTGCGCCGCCAGCGCAACCTCATCGACTTCGAGACGATCCTCGAGCTCACGGCGGCGGTGATGACCGAGCACCGCGAGGTCGCGACCCAGATCCGCCAGCAGTACCGCTACTTCGTGGTCGACGAGTTCCAGGACGTCAACCCGCTGCAGAAGCTGCTGCTCGACACCTGGCTCGGCGGGCGTGACGACGTGTGCGTGGTGGGCGACCCCAACCAGACCATCTACTCGTTCACCGGCGCGACGCCCCACTATCTGACCAACTTCGCCGTCGAGCACCCCTCGGCCGCCGTGATCAGGCTGGTGCGCGACTACCGCTCGACCCCGCAGGTGGTCACGCTGGCCAACCGCGTCATGGCGCGCTCGCCCCACCGGCTGGAACTGGTCGCCCAGCGGCCGGACGGACCCGAGCCGGCCTTCACCGAGTACGACGACGAGCAGGCCGAGGCGCTCGGCGTCGCGCTCACGGTCAAGAAGCTGATGGCGGACGGCGTGCCCACCCGCGAGATCGCCGTGCTGTTCCGGGTCAACGCCCAGTCCGAGGCGTACGAGCAGGCCTTCACCGACGCCGGCGTGCCGTACCTGCTGCGCGGGGCGGAGCGGTTCTTCGAGCGGCCCGAGGTGCGCCAGGCCGTGGTGCTGCTGCGCGGCGCGGCCCGGTCGGCGGGCGACGAGCCGCTCGCGCCCGCCGTGCACGCGATCCTGTCGGGGATCGGGCTGACCGCCGAGCCGCCCGGGGGCGGCAAGGCCAGGGAGAAGTGGGAGTCGCTCAAGGCGCTCGCCGACCTGGCCGAGGACATGGGGGCCGAGGGCGCCGACCTTCCCCGCTTCGTCGGCGAGCTGGAGCGCAGGGCGATGGAGCAGCACGCGCCGCCGGTCGAGGGCGTGACGCTCGCGTCCCTGCACGCCGCCAAGGGCCTGGAGTGGGACGCGGTCTTCCTCGTCGGCCTCACCGACGGCATGGTCCCGATCGTCTACGCGGAGACGCCGGACCAGGTCGAGGAGGAACGGCGGCTGCTGTACGTCGGGATCACCCGGGCCCGCGAGCACCTGCACCTGTCGTGGGCGCTCGCGCGCTCGCCGGGGGGCCGCCGCGCCCGCAGGCCGTCGCGCTTCCTCGACGGGCTGTCCCCCCGTACGGCGGGCCCGGCCCGGTCCGAGCGGCCCGGGGGAGGGGCCGGCGGACGGGCGAAGCGGTCGGCGGCGCCGCTGCACTGCCGGATCTGCGGCCGGACGCTCGCCGCCGCCGCGGAGCAGAAGCTCGGCCGCTGCGCGACCTGTCCGGCGGACTACGACGAGGCCCTGCTCGAACGGCTCAAGGCGTGGCGCACCGCGGCGGCGAAGGAGGCCAAGGTGCCGGCGTACGTCGTCTTCACGGACGTCACCCTCCAGGCCATCGCCGAGCGGGGGCCCACCTCCGAGGAGGACCTGCTCTCGATCGCCGGAATCGGACGCGTCAAACTTGAGCGGTACGGCGACGCGGTCCTCGAGCTCTGCCGCGGCGCCGACAGTGTTGCCGATAGTGTTACCGACGAGTAATACCCGCGCGTGCTGGAGGCTCCCGTGAACTCGGCCCTGAAGGAGCTGCTGGACCTGCTCGATCTCGAACAGATCGAGCTCGACATCTTCCGGGGGCGCAGCCCGGAGGAGCGCATCCAGCGGGTCTTCGGCGGCCAGGTGGCGGCGCAGGCCCTCGTGGCGGCCGGCCGTACGGTGCCGTCCGACCGGATGGTCCACTCGCTGCACGCCTACTTCATCCGGCCCGGGGACCCGGCCGTCCCGATCGTCTACAACGTGGAGCGGGTGCGCGACGGGCGGTCGTTCACCACCCGGCGCATCACGGCCATCCAGCACGGCAAGGCCATCTTCTCGATGTCGGTGTCGTTCCACATCGACGAGCCGGGCGTGAGCCACCAGGCCGCCCGCATGCCGGAGGTGCCGGCCCCCGAGACCCTGCCGACCTTCCAGAAGCGGATGCTCGACATCGTGGGCGACGAGCCGGGCTGGCGCGAGCTGCTGGCCAAGCCGCGCCCGGTCGACGCGCGGTACGTGAACGCGCTGACCTGGGAGGCCGCCCACGACCCCGCCCTGGTGACCGCCGAGAACAACGTCTGGTTCCGGTACGACGCCGACCTGCCCGACGACCCGCTGCTGCACGTCGTGCTCGCGGCCTACGCCAGCGACTTCACGCTGGTGGACACCGTGCTGCTGGCCCACGGCCTCGCCTGGGGGTCCTCGGCGGTGTCCGGCGCCTCGCTGGACCACGCCATGTGGTTCCACCGGCCCTTCCGGGCCGACGACTGGCTGCTCTACGCCCAGGAGTCGCCCTGGTCCGGGGCGGCACGCGGGCTCGCCCGCGGGCAGATGTTCACCGCCGCCGGAGACCTGGCCGTATCCGTGGTTCAGGAATGCTTGGTGCGGGTGTCGCCCGCGCTCCATCCCGATGTCACGAAGTCGTGAAAATCGCAGGTAGAAAATAGGTTGCCCGCCCTGCCACGGCGGTTTAGGGTCTTGGACAAGTCAGCCGGACGCTTCGGTCCGGCGATCGCACTGAAATGGAGGTGAGTCCAGTGAGGAACATGACGACATCCCGCACGCTGTGGCTCGCCTCCGCATGCCCGGCCGCCATTGTCATGCCGACGAAACTGCGGCGTGGCGAGGCCGCTCCTGCCCAGGCTCTGATCACCGGAGTCGCGGGCTCGGCCGCCTTCGGCGCGTTCGCCCGCCCGGCCAGCCACGGCAACCCCGCCCACCGTCCGGTCTACGTGAACCGGCCGATGAGCGATGAGCAGATCCGCACCGCCGCTCGCGGCGGTGCGCAGGGTCCGCACGACGCCTGGAGAGGACCAGTCATACCCTGACCGGTCTCCATCTCCGGGCCGCGGATCCGCACCAGGATCCGCGGCCTTCTTGTTTGTCGGCCACGAATCCACACCCCAAAACGAGGACACCCAGACCAAACACTCGAAGAGGTGACGCAGATGGCGGCCCCGGTCATGGACCTGATCGAAGCCGAAATCCCCTGTCGTACCGACCCCGACCTGTGGTTCGCCGAGTCCCCCGAGGACGTGGAGTTCGCCAAGGCGCTCTGCGGCGGCTGCCCGATCCAGAAGGCCTGCCTGGCCCGCGCGCTGGAGCGCGAGGAGCCGTGGGGCGTCTGGGGCGGGGAGCTCATCCTGAGGGGGGTCGTCGTACCCCGCAAGCGTCCCCGTGGGCGCCCGCGCAAGTCTCCCGTCGCCGCCTGACCAGCAATTCCAGCGATTTTCCCGGAAGGAACCGATCCAGATGAGCATCTCCCCGACCACCGCCATGTATCTGAATCAAGAACTGGCGCACGAGCGAATACGGACCCTGCACGAGGAGGCGGCGCAGGAGCGGCTGGCCGGCCGGATCAGGAGCGTGCAGAGAGCACGCCGGCAGGCCGAGCGCGCGTCCCGGCGGCTGAGCTCCGCGCTGGCGCGCATGTGACGCGATAGCGTCCACCGCACCAAATCGTCCGACAGCTCGTTCAGATGGGCGGTCCCCGGCGGGACCGCCCATCGTCGTGCTGTGGGTCGCCCGGTCGCCACCCCGAACCGGTAAAGAAGCGATCACCGGACGCACAGAAGATCGTCTGCCGCGAGAGACCCCCGCGATCGCGGGGTATGAGCCGGAGCGCCCCGGGCCGTACGGCCGTACGGGGCAGGCGGAGCGACGCGCGAGCGGTGGGTGGGACTTGGATGGGCGAGCGGACGTCAGGTGCGCTTGATCACGCGGCGGGCGCGCGAGGGCCTGCCGCCACCGCGCTCGGGATCGGCCTCGTGGCCGCTTTCGTGATCGGACTGTGGGGGCCGGCCGCACCGGGAGCCGAGGCCGCACCGACGCCCGGAGCGTTCCGGGCCCGCCATGCCAACGGCCACGGCCACGGTGAGGGTCATGGTGACGGTCATGGTGACGGAGCGACCCAGATCAGCGGGGGAACCGACACCTCGAACGCGCCCGCCATCAAAAGCCCGGTCAAACAGATATCGGCGGGCCGGCACAACGTGAACGCGCCCGCGGCCAACAGCGCCGTCACCTTCGCCGGCGTCCAGCAGGTGTCGAGCGTCAGCGTCTTCACCAACACGCTCAACGGCAACTGCAGGAAGGGGATCAACCGCTGCGTGATCAACCAGACCCTGAAGGCGGTGGAGAGCCGGGGCGGCGCAGGCAGATGACGCTCAGGTCAGGGTGAGCGCGCTGTCCTCCGACTCGCCCGCCTCGTCGCCGAAGCCGGGCACCCAGCGCACGACCTCGTCGCGGAAGCGGGCGGTGGCGCCGAGCTGGCACAGCACGCCGACGCCGGCCGCGTGCACGCGGTGGATCAGCACGTAGGACGCGGGCAGGTTGAGCTGGCGGACCACGTTGTTCGACCGCAGGTCGGCCACGGTCGCCGCCTGCTGCCGCAGCCACTCCCTGCTGAAGGCGAACTCCTCGACCCGGGTCGGCTCGACGTACGGCGCGAGGAAGGCCCGCAGGGCGTCGGGATTGATCTCGATGTGCGGGCGGATGAACCCCTCATCGCGCAGCCCGCGCACGACCGTGTCCATGTCGCCCTGGTTGAAGATGCGCGTGAGCCTGCCGAACACGACGGGGTAGCCGCCGGGCATGCGGTTGACCGCGCCGAAGTCCAGCACGCCGAGCCGTCCGTCCTCCATCAGCCGGAAGTTGCCCGGGTGGGGGTCGGCGTGCAGCATTCCGACCCGGGCCGGAGAGCAGAACAGGAAGCGGACGAACAGCAGGCCGGCGTGGTTGCGCTCCTCCTGCGTGCCATCGGTGATGATCTTGGAGAGCGGGGTTCCCGTCATCCACTCGGTGACGAGGATCTGCTCGTTGGCCGCGATCACGGCGGGCACGTGGAAGTCCGGGTCGTCGCGGAACTCCTCGGCGAACGCGTGCTGGGCCTCGGCCTCCTTGAGGTAGTCGAGCTCCTCGGCGACCCGCTCCTTGAGCTCGGCCAGGACCGGCTTGATGTCCAGACCGGGCAACATGGCGCCGAAGAGCTTGCCGAGCCGCGCGAGCTGGTTGAAGTCGGAGATCAGGGCCTTGCCCGCCCCCGGATACTGGATCTTCACGGCGACCGGGCGGCCGTCGTGCCACACGGCGCGGTGCACCTGCCCGATGGACGCCGCGGCGCTCGGCCGGTCGTCGAACTCCAGGAAGTTCTCCCGCCAGTCGTCGCCCAGTTGCTCGGTCAGGACCCGGTGGACGGTGGCGGCCGGAAGCGGCGGCGCGGCCTCCTGCAGGCGCGTCAGCGTCGCCCGGTAGGGCCCGGCGATCTCGGGTGGCAGCGCGGCCTCGAAGATCGACAGGGCCTGCCCGAGCTTCATGGCCCCGCCCTTGAGCTCGCCGAGCACCTTGAAGATCTGGTCGGCCGTACGCCGCTGGATCTCCTGGGTGACGATCTCCGCGGAGGCGCCACCGAGCCGCCTGCCCAGTCCGAGCGCGGTGCGGCCGGCGAACCCGAGGGGGAGTGTCGCGAGCTTTGCCGAGCGGGTCACGGCACGGTGGGGAAGGTCACTCACACGACCATTGTCGGCGATGAAGGGCGCTTTCAACCACAATTTCCGATCGCCCGGCCGCCCGGGCTTCGGCGGTCGCGAGCCTTTCGGGGAAATAGGCCGCGTATGACATTGGTCACACCAATGCTGTTGTGACACGAGTACCCGCCGGTGAGACGCGTGACGGGCCGCATGGCGGCCGTGCGCGGCGCGCGGCCGGCTCAGGCGGAACCGGGCCGGTCCGTACGTCCGGGGGTGCGCTGACCGGCATGGGCTCCTCGGCGAACCGGGCGGTCCTGCGGTCCCGCTCGTCCCCGAAGCGCCGGGTGAGGATGCCGTACAGCTCCGGCCGCCGAGGTCTCCTCGACGACCCTGCCGTACGGGTCGAGGATCATGGCGTTGCCTGTGCGGACCTCGTCGTCGTCCTGGCCGATCCCGTTGCTGAACAGGATGAACAGGCCGTTGTCGTGGGCGCGCGCGGGCAGCCACCGCATCAGCCACTCGTGTCCGTTCGGCCCGCGCAGCTCGGCCTCGATCGCCTCCGGATCGCTGCTCCTGCGCCGCCACAGCTCCGGCGGGATCGGCCGCATGCCGTGGGGACTGCGAGAGGCGGTGCCACCGGTCTGGTGCGGCGCGAGCAGCACCGAGGCGCCCAGCAGCGCGGTCGCCCGGACGTTCTCCACCAGGTTGTTGTCCCGACAGATGAGGACGCCCGCGCGGAAGCCCCAGGGCGTGTCGAAGACGGTGTAGGAGTCACCGCTGCCGATGGCCTCGTGCTCGAACGCGTGCAGCTTCCGGTGGTGATGGACACGCCCGTCCGGCAGGCAGACCGCGTAGCTGTTGAACAGCCGGCCCTTCTCGTCGATCTCCAGGAAGCCCGCTCCCACAGCCATGCCGTGCTCGACCGCCAGGGCGCGCACGAAGCCGACCGATGGTCCTGTCAGTGGCTCGGCCAACTCCCGCAGCCGCCCGGCGGTGTGCCGGCGCAGGTGCCAGTAGCCCAGCACGCACATCTCCGGGAAGGCGATGACGTGGGCTTCGTCCGGCTCCCCGTCGGTGACGAGTGGCAGCACCTGACGATCGGCACCGACCGGCTCGCGCTCGCCGCGACCGAGCGGCACGGTCCTCCGCCTTCCGCCGCGGCGGATCTCCCGGGGTGGGCCGCGGGGCACGGCGTCGTACCGACGGTGACGATCACCCGATCGACCACCCGGCCGCGGTCTGGCGGATGGGCGTCGCCTGGAACGGAGAGCGTCGCACCGCCGTGATCCGCAATTTCCTGGAGGTGGTCAGGGACGTCTGCGCCGTATGAGGGGTCGACGAGGTGCCGGCCCCGGCGCGGCGTGCGCGCCGGCCGGGCGGTGGTTCACGCCGCCTGCCCGGGAGCGCGCGGCGCGATCACGGCTGCGCCGATCAGGTCGCTGCGGACGCAGCCGCAGTCGGGGTGCGGCTCGCAGGCGCGGTGCCGCCAGCGCCATCCGGGCGACACCTCCAGCAGGCCCTCCGGCACGCGTCCCTCGTCGAGATAGGCCAGAGCCTGACCCGCCGCCTGCGCGGCCACGAGACAGGACAGCACGACGTCGCAGGCGATCTCGCCCGCCGGATAACCCCCGAGCCGGGCGCCCACGAGGGGCCAGGACGGGTCCCGGTCACGGCGGGTGAGATCGAGGCAGCGCAGGCAGGGGGTGAGCCCGGGGACGACGAAGGGCCCCACCGAGCCGTGGCCCTCGAACGCGCAGACGAGCAGGTGCGCCACCCCCTCGGTCACGATCTCGTGGACCAGCGTGGCGTCGAGCGGGGCGGCGGGCGCGAGGATCACGAGATCCGGGCGCACACCGCCGTCGGACAGGCGGGAGGCGGCCCGGCCGGGCCAGGCGTTGACGGCGGGGGACATCCGCCGGGCCGCGAGCACGGCGGCCTCCTCGCGGGTCATCCCCGTCTCCGCGCGGCCGATTCCGCCCGGGACCACGTCGCCCGCGGTGGCCGTGCCGGGATCGACCACGCAGATGTGGCCCACTCCGGCGGCGGCGAGCAGGCTGACGACCCGGGCGCCGACCCGGCCCGCGCCGTACACGCGAACCCGCGCCGCCCTGCGCGCGGACAGGGCGCTCATGCCGCCGTCGGCGGCGGTCAGCGACAGCCTGTCCAGGTCGGGACGGAGGCGGTCCCGATCGGCCAGAGTCAGGTCCGCCAGGGGCTCCGGCCGGGCCGCGGCGTCCTCGATCAGGCCGTGCGCGGCGAGCCGGGCGACCACCTCCTGGGCGGCGGACTCGTCGAGGCCGCTCCCGGCCACCGCCTGCCGGAGGGTGCGGGTGCCGTCCAGGCCGTCGATCAGGCGGCGCACGGGCGGCTCGACACCGGTCAGCACGACGGCCCGCAGCGGATGGACGCCGAACTGCAGCGTGCGGCCGTCCCGCTCGATCCGGCGCAGGACGGGCTTCAGACGAGGTCTCATAGTCGCCAGACCATGCCATACACCGGCCGGGCCGGGCGCCGGAACCAGCGGGGCTGTGGATAATTACCGGGGTGTTCGTGGTTGGTGAATATCCGCAACCCCGTAGTTTTCACGCCCGCAAGGTCACGTTCGCCCGATTGACCAGGGAGAACGTGTATCACCCCCTGTGGAATTCGGCGCGTGTCGGCTACCTTTCATATGTGCCCCCCGAGACAGTCGAGGTTCGTCGGAGCGCACGACGGCGGCGAACCGTTTCCGCGTACCGCGATGGAGACAAGACCATCGTGCTGCTTCCGGCCGGTCTGAGCACGACCGACGAGGAGCAATGGGTACGCCGCATGCTCGACCGCCTAGCGGCCAAGGAGCAGCGAAGACGCCCGAGCGACGACGACCTGCTCGAACGGGCGACAGAGCTCTCCGCGCGCTACCTCGACGGCAAGGCCATGCCGGCCAGCGTGCGGTGGGTGGAGAACCAGCTCCACAGATGGGGTTCGTGCACGCCAGACCACGGCACGATCAGGCTGTCGGCCCGGCTGCGGGGCATGCCGGCCTGGGTCGTCGACTACGTCATCATGCACGAGCTCGTCCACCTGCTCGTGCCGAGTCACGGCCCGCGGTTCTGGGCCCTCGTCGAGCGCTACCCCCGGGCGGAACGCGCGCGGGGCTTCCTGGAGGGCTTCTCGATGGCGGCCAACGGCGCCCCGGAGGAGTGTTGACCCGGATCGCCGCGGTGCTGGTCACGCCGGGCATGGCGGACGCGGCTCCGCCCGGCGTCGATCCGGCCGCGTTCCTGACGGCGATCGCCGAGGACACCTACGAGATGGTCGCCGGGCTCGAACTGGTGCGGCCGGTGATCCTGTCGGCCGGAGTGCCGGGGCTCGAGGACATCGCCTGGCCGGGCACGCCCGTCCTGCCCATCGCCTCTCCCGCCGAAGCGTTCGCGGCGCTTCCACCGGGGGAGGAGGCGGTGGTCGTCGGTGCCGACGCCCCCGACCTGCCGCCCCTGCTGATCGGGAAGCTCTTCCGGGAACTCGGCCGGGCGCACCTCGCGGTCTGCCCGGCGGAGGGCGGCGGCGCGGTCGCCGTGGCGGCGCGGCTGCCGGTCTCCGGCTGGGCCGCGCCGGATCTCGACGAGCCCGACGTCGTCGCGGCGATGCGCCGCAGGGCGCCCGGTCCCCGCATGGTCGCCACGGGTCCCGGCTGGCACCGGCTCAGGAAGCCGCAGGACGTGGCCCGCCTCGACCCCGGCCTCGAAGGCTGGGACAACACCCGGGCCCTGCTGACCTGAGTCCTGCTCGTAGGGGTCACAGGCGTCCGGGCAGGCGAAGCTCGGCGAACAACGCCCGGTGGTCGCTGCCCGGGACTGTGTGGACCCCGGTCCGCACGGCCGACGCCCTCCGGTCGTACATCACATGGTCGATCGTGATCAACGGCGGGTACCGCCGGTTCGCCGGCCAGGTGGTGGTCAGGCCGTCGCCGGTCGCGTCGGCCGCGTCCGCGTAACCCCGCCCGAGCACCGCGCGCAGGGCCGAGTGGTCGAGGCTCGCGTTGAAGTCACCGGCCAGGACGCGTACGACGCCGGGGGAAGCGGCCGGGAGCGCCGCCAGCTCGGCGGTCCACTGGGCGACGTCACCATTGCTCAGCGGCGCGAGCGTGTGCACGTCGACGATCTCCACAGGCGGCCCGGACGGCAGGGCGAGGCGAGCCCTCGGCATGTTGTGACCGCCCTCGGGCGCGAAGCCGGGCGCCTTCGTCAGGGGATGGCGCGCGTATATCCCGCTGCCCGAGGGCCCGGGCCCGTCCTCCAGGTGCCGGTACGGCAGGAGCCTCCCCAGGCCCGCCGCGTCCAGCGCCCCGACGGCCTCGGGAGTGAGCTCCTGGGTGGTGAGCACGTCCGGTTCGAGCCCGCGTACGAGGTCCACCACGGTCGCGGCGTCGCCGCTGCCGAAGAAGAGGTTGACCGTGAGGATCCGCAGCGACGGCCCGGTGGCCGTGGGGGCCGTTTCGGCCGCGCGGGGCAGGACCACGGCCGCCAGCAGGACCGACGACGCCACCGCCACCGCGATCACGGCCGGGCGGCGGGCGGCCAGCGCGACCAGGACCGCCGCGAGCGACGCGGCCGCGACGTGCGGTGTGCCCGTCATCAGCGCGACGGCGGCTCCCCCGATGCGATCGACGCCGGCGAGCCGGGCCGCGGCCCAGAGCGCGAACGGCGCCGCCGCGACCCACGCCAGGCGCGGGGAGACCCGCAGCCCGCGGCGCGGGGGAGAGACGATCTCGCCGCCCACGTCCAGCTTCGTCATGGGGGTGACCCTAGCCACCGGTTGTGCGACGCGGTGTGAGGGAGACGTGCACGAACGGTGCAGAAGTCAGGCGCGGCACAGGGACCGGGCGCGGCGGGCCAGGCGCCGGGTGGCCTCGTCGCTCAGCTCCGGAATCTCCTCCACCGGGAACCAGCGCAGGTCGAGGGACTCCTCGCTGATCACCGCCTCGGCCCCCGGCGGCGCGACCGCGCCGTACTCGACGTCGAGATGCCAGCTGTGCGGCGGGTGGCACCAGACCTTGTGCCGGTCGAGGGCGAGCGGCCCGTCCAGCAGGACCAGCCCGGGGATGCCCGACTCCTCGGTGGCCTCGCGCAGGGCGACCTGCGCGAGCGTGGTGTCGGACCTCTCGCAGTGCCCGCCCATCGGCAGCCACATCCCGGCCTTGGGGTGCAGGGTCAGCAGCACCCGTTCGCCGTCGTGCGACAGCACGGCCGTCGTCGCCGTGAGGTGGCCGGGAGCGCACTCGCGCCACATCGCGTCGTCGTGGTCGCGCAGGTGCCTCAGGAACTCCTCGCGGAGCCCCTCCTCCTCGGGGGTGGGCGCGACCCATCCGGCCAGTACGGCGTGCGCGTCACGGTGCAGGCTCACCGGCGCAGCCTACCGACAGCCGGCGGACTCCTACTTGCCGGTCTCCTCCGGGCCCCGCTCTCCGGGCTCCCCGGGCTCTCCGGGCTCGTCCAAGGCGGACAGGTCGAACTCGGCCTCGCCCTTCACGAACGACTCGGGGTTGTCCAGGTCGTCCGCCGTCGGCATCAGGTCGGGGTGACCCCAGACGGCGTCCCGGCCCTCGATCCCGCGCTCGTCGCCCAGGGCCTTCCACAGGGCTGCCGCCTCACGCAGCCGTCTCGGGCGCAGCTCGAGGCCCACCAGCGTGGCGAAGGTCCGCTCGGCCGGGCCACCCGTGGCACGGCGGCGCCGTAGCGTCTCGGCCAGGGCCACGGCGGACGGGAGCTTGCCCTGGGCGGCGGCGTCGACCACCGTGGCCACCCAGCCCTCGACCAGCGCGAGCGCGGTCTCCAGGCGGGTGAGCGCGGCCTTCTGCCGCTCGGTCTCCTCGGGCTTGAGCAGCTCGCCGCCCCCCAGGACCTCCTGGATCCGCTCCGGGTCGCTGAGGTCGAGCCCCTGCAGCTTGTCCTGCAGGGCGGACACGTCCACCGTGATGCCCTGGGCGTACTCCTCGACCGTGCCGAGCAGGTGCGCCCGCAGCCACGGGACGTGCTGGAAGAGCCGGTGGTGCGCCGCCTCGCGCAGCGCCAGGTAGAGCCGGATCTCGTCCGAGGGCGTCTCCAGGCCGCTGCTGAAGGCGGCGACGCCCCCGGGCAGCAGGGCGGCGGTGTCGGACAGGGGCAGGCCGATGTCGGAGGAGCCGACCACCTCGCGGGCGAGCGAGCCGAGGGCCTGGCCGATCTGCTGGCCGACCATCATGCTGCCCATCTGCCTGAGCATGCCCATGAGCGGCCCGGCCATGGCCTGTGCCTCGGGGGGCAGGCCCGCCCCGCCGAGCGTGCCGCCCATCGTCTCCACCATCTGGGCGGCGACGGGATCGCACAGCTGCTTCCAGACCGGGATCGTCTTCTCGATCCACTCCGACCGGCTCCAGGCCTGCGGGACGCTCACGCCGCTCGGCAGCGTGGTCACCTCGTTGAGCCACAGGTCGGCCAGGTTGAGGGCCTCGACGATCTGGCGTCGCTCGCCCTCCATGACGCTCGGATCGCCCTCGGCGACCACGGCGTGCCGTGCGATGTTCTTCGCCATGTCCCAGTTGACGGGCCCGGCCTCCGGGGAGGCGGACAGCATGTCGGCGAACTGCCGCATGGCCGCGGCGATCTGCTCCGGGCTGCCGAACATGGCGAACGGATTGTCGTTGGGGTCGTTTTCGCGACCTGGCAGGTCAGTCACCGCGCCACCTCGTGCAGGATGGAGGAGTCCACATCCGCCACGTTATCCGCCGTGGGGCGGATCAGTGCAAAGTGAGGACCTCGTGCCTACCTCGAAACGCCTGCGTCCCCCCGTCGTCGCCGTCACCGGCGCCGCCTCCGGTCTCGGCCGGGCGTTCCTCGCGAAGGTGGCCTCGTCTGCGGATTTCCGCCGTGTGGTGGCCATCGACGAACAACGCGGCGACGTCCCGGACGTCACCTGGCGGGTCCTCGACATTCGTGATCCGCTCTTGGCGAACCGGATCTCCGATGTGGACGTCCTGGTGCATCTCGGCACGGACGAGTCGCTCGACACCGATCCCGCCGAGCGCCGCCGCTACAACCTGCGCGCCGCCCAGACCGTGCTCACGGCCTGCGCCGCGGCCCGGGTGCGGCGGGTCGTGCTCGTGACGAGCGCCATGGTGTACGGCGCCGCCGCCGACAACCCGGTGCCCCTGCCCGAGGACGCCCCGGTCGCGGCCGAGCCCGACACCGGCCTGGTGGGCGACCACCTGGAGATCGAGGCGCTGGTACGGCGGTCGCTGCGGGCGCACCCGGGCCTGGAGGTGACCGTGCTTCGGCCCGCCGCCCTGGTCGGGCCGGGCGTCGACACGGTCATCACCCGCCACTTCGAGGCGCCCCGGCTGCTGGTGGTGAAGGGCTGCCTGCCGCGCTGGCAGTTCTGCCACGTCGACGACCTGGTCTCCGCGCTGGAGGCCGCCGCCCTGGGCAGGGTCGGCGGGGTCGTGGCGGTCGGCTCGGAGGGCTGGCTGGAGATGGAGCAGGTGGAGGAGATCTCCGGCCTGAAGCGGTTCGAGCTGCCCGCGGGTGTGACGTTCGGCACCGCGCAGCGGCTGCACCGGCTCGGCATCACGCCGACCGCCGCGACCGACCTCCACTACGTCGTCTATCCCTGGGTGGTCGACGGCGTGGCGCTGCGGGAGGCGGGCTGGAAGGCGGCCTGGACCAACGAGGCGGTCCTGCGTGAACTGCTCGAACTGTCCGCGGGCAGGCACGCCGTCGTCGGCCGCCGCCTGTCGGGCAAGGAGGCCACGATCACCGCCGCGGGCGCGACCGTCGCGGTGATAGGCACGGCCGCGATCGTCCGCGCCGCTCGCCGCAAGCGCCGCACCTGACTGCGCCGCACCTGACTGCGCCGCATCTGATCCTGCTCAGGCACTAACCTCGGACCGTGGACGTCATCCGATTGCTGGGCATTCGCGACACCCCGCTGTCCGTGGACGAGGTGCTGGGCGCGGTGGAGGACCACGCGGCGGGAGGCACGGCGGTGTTCGTCGGCACGGTGCGCGAGCAGGACGGCGGCAGGCCGGTGACGCTCCTGTCGTATTCGGCGCACCCGTCCGCCGAGGAGCAGTTGCGCAGGGTCGCGGAGAAGGTGGCGGCCGACCACCGGGTGACGGCGCTGGCGGCCGTCCACCGGGTGGGCGACCTGCGCCTGGGGGAGATCGCCGTCGTCGTGGCGGCCGCCTGCCCGCACCGCGGCGAGGCGTTCGAGGCCTGCCGCAGACTGATCGACGACCTCAAGCACGAGGTGCCCATCTGGAAGCACCAGGTGTTCGCCGACGGGGGCGCCGAGTGGGTCGGCGCCTGCGATTAGCGCGACGCGGAACGCATAGAGTTCGTCCATGTCCCGACGCGCTCTGACCCTTCTGGTCGCGGGTTTCCTCGCGCTCGCGTTGGCCGTGATCGGCGCCATGCTCCCCGTGCCGTACGTCGTGCTGAGCCCGGGCCCCACCGAGAACACGATCGGGGACGTCAAGGGCAAACCGGTCATCGCGATCTCGGGCCGCGAGACCTACCCCACACAGGGCAGGCTGAGCCTGGTCACCGTGGCCTACCAGGGCGGGCCGGACAACCGTCTCGACCTGATCACCGCGCTGCGCGGCTGGCTCGACCCGACGATCGCCGTGGTGCCGGAGGAGACGCTGTTCCCGAAGTCGACCTCGGCCGAGCAGGTCGAGGAGCAGAACGTCCAGGAGATGACCGACTCGCAGCAGTCGGCCACCGCCGCCGCGCTGAACGCGCTGAAGATCCCCATCGAGAAAGTGGTCACGATCGCGCAGACCGACAAGGGGACGCCGGCCGACGGGAAGCTCAAGCCCGGAGACGAGATCACGGCGGTGGACGGCGCCGCGGTGGGCGAGCTCGGGTCCGTCGCGGCGTCCGTGCAACGCCACAAGCCGGGAGAGCCGGTGACGTTCACCGTGCGGCGAGGCGGCGCCTCGACCGAGGTGCCGGTCGGCACGGTGGCGGGCAAGGACGGCAAGGCCAGGGTCGGCGTGCAGATGCGGGCGAGCTACCGGTTCCCGTTCAAGGTCGACATCAGCGTCGGCGAGGTCGGCGGGCCGAGCGCCGGACTGATGTTCTCACTGGGCATCTACGACAAGCTGACACCCGGGGCGCTCACCGGGGGCATGTCGATCGCCGGCACCGGGACGATCGACCCGGCCGGCAACGTCGGCCCGATCGGCGGGATCGAGCAGAAGATGGTCGGCGCGCGCCGGGCCGGCGCCACGGTCTTCCTCACGCCCGCGGGCAACTGCGCGGCCGCCGTCAAGGCCGTGCCCTCCGGGCTGCGCCTGGTGCGGGTCGAGACGCTGGACGGCGCGATCAAGGCGATCGACTCCCTGCGCGGCCGCTCGGGCGAGGTCCCCTCCTGCCCGGCCGCCTGAGCGTACGCGGGGGGCGCGTGGCCTGTGACCTGCCGGTCTTGGCTGTGAGCGGCATCGTGATAACGATCAGATCCGTTACCACGACCGCGCTCCTCGCAGTGTAGGTTTCCTAGCACGGACCGTTGCCCTCTGACAATCCTGGCCCTACACAATCCGAGACAAGGGGTTGAGCGTTGAGCTTCCGGAGCCCCGGAGCCGGACGGGCGGTGCGCTTGCCCCGACGGCCGCGCCTTCTGATACCCGTACTTATCGCCGTCGTGGCGATCGTCGTGTTACTGCTGATCTTCTCGGGAATCTACACCGACTACCTCTGGTACGACTCGGTGAGCTTCTCCTCGGTGTTCTCCACGCTGCTGCTCACCCAGGTGGTGCTGTTCGTCGTGGGCGCCGCCCTGATGATCGTCATCGTGGGCGGCAACATGGTGCTCGCGCACCGCACCCGGCCGATGTTCGGGCCGGGCATGTTCGGGGCGCCGCAGGGCGCCGACCGCTACCGGGTCGCACTCGATCCGCACCGGCGGATGGTCTTCCTGGTCGGCATGGCCGTGCTGGCCCTGTTCACGGGGTCGTCCACGGCCGGGCAGTGGGGGACCTGGCTGAAGTTCGTGAACCGGACGCCCTTCAACGAGAAGGACGCGCAGTTCGGCATCGACCTGTCGTTCTTCGTGTTCACGATTCCGTTCCTGCGGATGCTGCTGAACTTCCTGTTCACGGCCGTGATCCTGTCGATCATCGCGGCCGTGGTCGTGCACTACCTGTACGGCGGGTTCCGGATCTCCTCGCCCGGTGGGGTGCACGCCACCCGGGCCGCCAGGGCGCACCTGTCGGTGCTGCTCGGCGTGTTCGTCCTGCTCAAGGCCGCGGCCTACTGGCTCGACAGGTACAGCCTGGTCTTCTCCGACCGCGGGAAGACGTTCGGCGCGTCGTACACCGACGTGCACGCGGTGCTCCCGGCCAAGGGGATCCTCGCGGTCATCTCCCTCATCTGCGCGCTGATCTTCTTCGCCGGTGTCATCCGGCCCGGCGGGATGTTCCCCGGCGTGGCGTTCGGGCTGCTCGTGCTGTCGGCCGTCCTGATCGGCACCGTGTATCCCTCGCTGGTCGAGCAGTTCCAGGTCAAGCCGAACCAGCAGAGCAAGGAGCAGGCGTACATCCAGCGCAACATCGACGCGACTCGAAAAGCGTACGGAGTCGATACGGCGAAGGTCACGGAGTACAGCGCCAAGACCGACGCCGACGCCTCCGTGCTGCAGACCGAGGCGTCGGCCATCCCCGGCATGCGCCTGCTCGACCCCAGCCTGCTGTCGCCGACGTTCCAGCAGAAGCAGCAGATCCGCGGCTACTACCAGTTCCCCGAGCAGCTCGACATCGACAGGTACTCCGTCGACGGCAAGCCGCGCGACACGGTGGTGGCGGTCCGCGAGATCGGCCGCCCGCCGGACGGGCAGCGCAACTGGATCAACGACCACCTGGTCTACACGCACGGCTTCGGCTTCGTCGCCGCGCCGGGCAACAAGGTGGACAGCAGCGGCCTGCCGGAGTTCAGCGAGCGCGACATCCCGCCGGTCGGGGACCTCGGCGACTACGAGCCCCGCATCTACTTCGGTGAGAACTCACCCGACTACTCGATCGTCGGCGGGCCCGGCTCGGCCAGGCCCATCGAGCTGGACTACCCCCAGCAGGGTCAGGCGGGCGCCGACCAGCCGAACAACACCGGCCAGGTCAACAGCACCTACGAGGGCAAGGGCGGCGTCTCCGTCGGGAACTTCTTCCGCCGGCTGCTCTACGCGGTGAAGTACGGCGAGACCAACCTGCTGCTCAACTCGAACATCAACGACGAGTCCCGCATTCTCTACAACCGTGAGCCGGTGCAGCGCATCCAGCAGGTCGCGCCGTTCCTCACGCTGGACCGCGACCCGTACCCGTCCGTGGTGGACGGGCGGATCGTGTGGATCGTGGACGCGTACACGACCTCCGACTCCTACCCCTACTCGGAGCGCAAGAGCCTGGAGTCGCTGACCACCGACGTCCAGAGCAGCAGGCTCGGCGTGCCGCAGGTGCCCAGGGACGAGGTCAACTACATCCGCAACTCGGTCAAGGCCACCGTGGACGCCTACGACGGCACCGTGACCCTGTACGCCTGGGACGAGTCCGACCCGGTGCTGAAGACCTGGCAGAAGGCCTTCGGCGGGGTCGTCAAGCCGGCCTCGCAGATCAGCCAGGGGCTGCGCGCCCACCTGCGCTACCCGGCCGACCTGTTCAAGGCGCAGCGGGAGATCCTGACCTCCTACCACGTCACCGACGCCAACGCGTTCTTCAGCGGCCAGGACTTCTGGAAGGTCCCGGAGGACCCGGCGACCGGCAAGAGCAAGCAGCCGCCGTACTACGTGACGATGAAGATGCCGGGCAGCGACACCGAGCGCTTCTCGCTCACGACCACGTTCGTGCCCAACCAGCGGCAGAACATGGCGGCGTTCATGGCGGTCGACGCGACGGCCGCCACGCCGAACCCGCCACTGGAGATCCTCCAGCTGCCGAGCACGACGGCCATCCAGGGTCCGCCACAGGCGCAGAACCTGTTCGAGTCGAACACCACGGTGTCGACCGAGCTGAACCTGCTGCGCGGCGGCGGCACCGACGTGCTGTACGGCAACCTGCTCACGCTGCCGTTCGGCGGCGGGCTCCTGTACGTCGAGCCGGTCTACATCCAGCCGCGTGCGGAAACCTCGGGCAAGTACCCGACCCTGCGCCGGGTGCTCGTGCTGTACGGCGAGAAGGTCGGCTTCGGCGCCACGCTGAGCGACGCGCTGGAGCAGGTGTTCGGCGGCACGGTGGCCAGGCCGCCGGAACAGAGACCCGACCAGACGGCGAACCAGCCGCCCGGCCAGGTCACGCCGCCGGAGAACGTCTCGGCGCTGACGTCGGCGCTCGACCGGGCCCAGCGGGCGTACGAGGACTCGCAGAAGGCGCTGTCGGCGAACCCGCCCGACTGGAAGGCGTACGGCGACGCGCAGACCTCGCTCAAGAAGGCGCTGGACGACCTGGCGAAGGTGAAGGGTGAGACGCCCGCCTCGACGGCGTCTCCGGCCCCGAGCACGAGTCCGAGCGCCGGCGCCAGCCCGGGTGGGAGTCCACCGGCCAGTGCGACTCCCAGCCCCGCACCGAGCGGCTGAACCCTCCGGAGCCCCGCGCCCCACACGGCGCGGGGCTCCGGTTTGCCTCCCGCCCGATACCGGGATAACCTCGTAGAGCCGACGCGGGGTGGAGCAGCTCGGTAGCTCGCTGGGCTCATAACCCAGAGGTCGCAGGTTCAAATCCTGTCCCCGCTACCAAATGGAAGCCCTCGAACCCATGGGTTCGAGGGCTTCTTCATGTTCGATGGCCGGTAACCGGCCATGGTGCAAGCCGTTAGGCGCCGAATCGGCGTGTTCACGACGACCATGCTGGACCGGCTTGTCAGGGCGATGGTTCACGATCACCGCGCCACCTGAGTGGATATGCCCGGGCCTCTGAACAGGGGCGATGATCGGCTGCATAGGACGCCGGGAACACCGGGAACATCGGGGAGATCTTTACCATGATGGGCCGTGCAACGTCCGCATGCCCGGTAGGAGGAGGTGAAGCGGTTGTCCTACAGTCCGAAGCTCGCCGCGGCGCTGTCGGGTGCCACGCTTCGCCAGCTCGCCCACTGGCGGAAGGCCGGTTCGGGTCGTGGGGCTCTGCTGGTTCCCGAAATCTCCACTGTCCGTCCCGTCCTGTACTCCTTCAGGGACGTCATGGCGTTGCGAACCTGCGTCAAGCTGCGCAACGACGCTTCGCTGCAGAAGATCAGAAGGGCGTTGGACACGCTCCGCGATGATCTGGGAGAGCGTGAGCACCTTTCGGAGTACCGCCTCGTGGCCGACGGCAGCAGCATCTACTTGGTGGAGCCGGCTCAGGCCGTCGATCTGGTCCGCAGTAAGAAGAACATCGTCATTCACGAGATGGTGGACGTCCTGCGCCCGTTCTATCGAGACGGTCGCCATATTCCCGACCTCCTGCGCCCGCGTGACCACGTCACGGTGGATCCGGCGGTCAGGGGTGGAATCCCGGTGATCGAGGGCACGCGGGTGCCTTATGACGAGGTCGCCGCGCTCCTCCGGGACGGCGTTCCGGCTGATCGGATTCCTGTCTACTACCCCAGCGTCACCGCGACGGCCGCGCTGCAGGCCGCGGATTTCGCCGATTACGTCGACAGCTACGACCCCCCGAGAGGACCGCGTGAGGCTGCTGCTGGATGAGAACGTCCCCAAGCCGCTCTACCAGGCCCTCACCGCCTTCGTTCTGAATGTTGTGACAAACGACGGGCGGCAGATGCAACGTCCGCGGGAGGTGGCGGCGATCGCGGCTTCGGGCCTGCATCGAGTTGAGTATCCACACAAGCACCATGGCCTGGCAGGGATGGGGATTGCCATCGCGACAGTCGCTGCGGGTCTCCCCGGTGCCTTGGCCGTGTTGCAGGAGGCGAACGACCAGAGGCTGATCACTCTGCGCAGCATCGACCCGACACCGAAAGCCCGCTATCAATTGATCGACCCTTTGGCGGATCCGCCGAAGTTCTGGATCTCCTACTCCACGGACTGAAGCACAATCCGACCGCTGAGGGCGCGGGCTGCTGGCCGGACAGGTCAGGGCTCCGGTCCTCGACGATGTGCCGCTCCTGCTGTCACGTTCGAGAGGAAACCGATTTGGCACTGGTCCCCGGTGGGGGTAAGCTAACAAACACAACGACGCGGGGTGGAGCAGTTCGGTAGCTCGCTGGGCTCATAACCCAGAGGTCGCAGGTTCAAATCCTGTCCCCGCTACCAAGAGACGAAGGCCCGGCCTCCGGAAACGGAGACCGGGCCTTCGGCGTTTCCCGGAGGGGCCGCGTGCGGGACGGGCACCGCCACCGGGTCTCGGACAGGAGTTGCCCATGATCACGCTGGATCGCCTGGTCAACGTGCTGGGCGCGTACGGCGTGCGGCTGTGCGGCCGGCCCGACAGGCGTACGGCGCGGCTGCGCAGCGTGGCGATACCGGACGCGACCGACGGCCGGGTCACCGGCGACGTGCTCGTGGCCGTGGGAGCCGGATCGGTGACCGAGGCGGTGCGGTGGGCGGTCGCGGCGCAGGCCACGGTGGTCCTGGTGCGCGCGGGCGCCGAGACCGCGCGCGAGGCGACCGTGGCCGGCGAGAGCAACGACGTGGCGGTGATGCTGGTCGATCCCGCGGTCTCGTGGAGCCACCTCGTCGGCGTGGTCTACGGACTGGTACTCGAAGGGCGGGAGACCGAGTCGGGGCGCGGGCCCACGGACCTGTTCGCGCTGGCCGACAGCCTGGCCGACGCCGTCGGAGGCGCCGTGACCATCGAGGACCCGCTCTCGCGGGTGCTCGCCTACTCCCGCTCGCAGCAGGCGGGCGACCCGGCCCGGCTGGAGACGATCCTGGTGCGGCAGGTCCCGGAGCGGCTGCGGGAGGTCTTCCGCGAGCGTGGGGTGTTCGCCCGGCTGGCGGCGACGGACGAGCCGATGTTCGTCGAACCGGATCCGCGGCACGGCATGACCGGGCGGATGGCGGTGGCGGTGCGGGCCGGTCGCGAGCTGCTCGGGTCCGTATGGGTGACGTGCGGCAGCCCCCTGACCGGGACGCGGCACACCGCGCTCGCGAACGGCGCGCGCACCGTCGCGTTGCACCTGCTCCGCTCCCGGGCGAGCGCGGACCTGGAACGGCAGGTGGAGTCCGACCTGGTCGTCCGGCTGCTCGAGGGCACCGCCGACGCCGCGACCGTGGTCAGTCGGCTGGGGCTGGCCGCGCGGGAGATGCGGGTCGTGGCGGTGCGCACGCACACCACCGAGGAGCCGCACGCCATGCTCCTGCTGGCCTTCGAACGGGCCACCACCGGCTTCGGGTGGTCCAGGCCCGGGAGAAGCGCGCTGCTGGGCGACACGCTCTACACCGTCCTGCCGGACGCGGGGGCGGCGGCGGCACGGGATTGGGTGGCCATCCTGGCGGCCGGGCTGCCGTCGCGGGTGCGCGTCGCGGCCGGGATCGGCGCGGCGGCGCAGCCGGCGGACCTGCCGGCCGCCCGGCAGGAGGCGGAGGAGTGCCTGGCGCTGCATGAGAGGGACACCTCGCACGCCGGTCCGCCCGCGTACGACGAGTCCTGGGACGACATCCTGCTCCAGCGGTTGCGTGCCGCGGCGCGCGCGGGCCGCACCCCCGCACGCGGGCCGGTGAGCGCGCTGCGCCGCCACGACGCACTCCACGACACCCACTACGTGGCGACGTTGCGGGCGTGGCTGGAGGCCCAGGGCGATCTCGCGGTCGCCGCCGAACGGCTCGGCGTGCACGCCAACACGGTGCGCAACCGGCTGCGCAGGATGAGCGAGGTGACCCCGCTGCACCTCGACGACCCACGCAAGCGCCTCGCCATGGTCATCACTCTCGCCGCGGAGGACGACTAGGAGGTTGTCAGCACCCCACAACAGGAGCGTCGCGATTGTGTGGCTCCTACAACGGTCCGCGACGCCGTACGGGCCATCCTGAACGGGAGAGCAGTCGCCTGTGTGGAGGTGGGATATGTCCGGCGCCGAGCGCGTGAACGAATGGCCGGGGTCGGTGATCGTCGTGGGGGCGGGGATCGTGGGCCTGTCCACCGCGTGGTTCCTGCAGGAACGCGGTGTGGAGGTCACCGTGGTCGACCGCCGGGGCGTGGCCGCCGGCGCGTCGTGGGGCAACGCGGGCTGGATCGCGCCCGGCCTGGCCATCCCGCTGAACGAGCCCTCCGTGCTGCGTTACGGCCTGCGCTCGCTGGTGAACCCGGCCGCGCCGCTGCACGTCCCGGCGACCGTCGATCCGGGCCTGTGGGCGTTCCTGACCCGATTCGCCGCCAACTGCCGGTGGTCGTCGTGGACCCGGGCGGTCCGTGCCGGCCTGCCGCTCAACGAGGAGTGCATCGAGGCGTACGAGGTGCTCGCCGCGAACGGCGTGGCCGCGCCCGTCGAGGACGCGCCGATCACCGCCGGATTCCGCACGCCGCGCCAGGCCGCGGGCCTGCTCCACGAGCTGCGCAGAATGGCCGCCGCCGGGCAGCGGGTGGACCACGACGTCCTGAACGCCGCGCAGTTGGCCGAGGCGATGCCGCTCGCCTCCGGCGCCCTGGGCGCGGGGGTGCGGATCAACGGGCAGCGCTACGTCGACCCCGGCCGCTTCGTGCACGCCCTGGGCGAGGCCGTCGTCGCCCGAGGCGCGACCGTGGAGACCTTCGAGGTCGCGGACGTGCGCACCGACAACAAGAAGGTCGTCGTGGTGGCCCGTGACGGCGCCGTCCTGTCCGCCGACGCGGCGGTGCTGGCCACCGGCGCCTGGCTGTCCCGGCTGGCGGGCCGCTGGGGCGTACGCGTCCCGGTGCAGGCCGGCCGCGGCTACTCGTTCACCGTGCCGGTGGACCACCCCGTCCCCGGCCCGATCTACCTGCCGGACGTGCGGGTGGCCTGCACGCCCTACCAGGGTGGGCTGCGCGTGGCGGGCACCATGGAGTTCCGCGACCCGGACGCCCCGATCGTCGAGGCCCGGCTCAAGGCGATCATCGCCTCCGCCCGCCCCCTGCTCAAGGGCGTGCGCTGGGAGGAACGCACCGACGTCTGGGTCGGTCCGCGGCCGGTCACGACCGACGGGCGGGCGCTGGTCGGTGCGACGAACGCTCCGGGGATCTACGTGGCAGGCGGGCACGGCATGTGGGGTATGGCTCAGGGCCCGGTCACCGGACGGCTCCTCGCCGAGCAGATCACCACCGGCAAGCAGCCCGCCGCCCTGCGGGAGTGCGATCCCCTGCGCTGACGGCTCCGTCGCGGTGCCGCGACAAAGCTGACGGTTTGTCGCGGCGCCACAACAAATAGGCGATTACTGTCGCAGGGCGACATTGAGGGGCGGCCGTCCGGTGGTGAAGGCTCCCCGCATGCAGGCCCGCATCACGCTGGAGGACGTCTCCGCCCTGGCCCGCGGCTGCGCCGTGCTCGGCACCGGTGGCGGGGGCGACGTCCGCCCCGGAGCCATCGCCGCGCGGCGCGCGATCCGCGAGCACGGTGACGTGCCGCTCGTCGCCCTGGACGAGTTGCCCGGCGACGCCCTCGTGCTGCCGCTGTCCGGGATCGGCGCCCCGACGGTGAGTAACGAGATGGTCCACGGCACGGACGAGCCGGTCAGGATCGCCGGGGAGATCGAGCGGATCTTGGGCCGGCCGCCCGCCGCGGTGATGTCCTCGGAGATCGGCGGGGGCAACGGCGTGGCTCCCGTGGCCTGGGCGGCCCGGCTCGGGCTGCCGCTGCTCGACGCGGACGCGATGGGCCGGGCCTTCCCAGAGGTCCAGATGGTCTCGATGTACGTGGCCGGAATCCCCGCCAACCTCGTCGTCATGGCCGACGTCGTCGGCAACGTGGTGACGATCCGGCCGGTCGACGGCCTGTGGTCGGAGCAGATCGCCCGCGCGGTCTGCGTGGCCGCGGGGTCGAGCGCCCTGATGGCCGACTACGTGCTGACCGCGCGGGAGTGCGCGGGCGCGGTGATCGAGGGCACGGTGAGCCGGGCGATCGCGGTCGGGCGGGCGACCGAGGGCGCCGCGGACCCCCTCGCCGCCCTGACCGCCGAGCTCGGCGCGGTACGGCTGATCAACGGCAAGCTGGCCGACCTGGAGCGGAGGACCACCGGCGGCTTCGCCCGGGGCACGGCGACGATCGAGGGCACCGGCGGCGACCGGGGCAGGACGCTGCGGCTGGAGATCCAGAACGAGAACCTCGTCGCCGTCGAGGACGGCCGGGTCCGGGCCATGGTGCCCGACCTGATCACGGTGGTCGACACGCAGACGGCCACGGCGATCCAGACCGAGGGGCTGCGGTACGGCCAGCGGGTGACCGTGCTGGCCTGGCCCTGCGACCCCTTGTGGCGTACGCGGAAGGGCCTGGAGACGGCGGGCCCGCGCGCCTTCGGCTACGACATGGACTACCGGCCCGTGGAGAAGATCGCATGAGCCTTGCGTTGCGGGTCGGCATCGACGTGGGCGGCACCAACACCGACGCGGTGGTCCTGGACGACGACGACCGGGTGCTGGCCGCCGCCAAGCGGCCCACCAGCCCGGACGTGACCGAGGGCCTGCGCGCGGCGCTCGACGCGGTCCTCGCCGAGCTGCCCGAGCCGGGCCTGGAAAAGCGCGTGAAGCGGGTCATGCTCGGCACGACCCACGCGACCAACGCCATCCTGGAGCGGCGCGCGCTCGGCCGGGTCGCCGTGCTGCGCCTCGGCGCCCCGGCGACCACGTCGGTGCCGCCGCTGAGCGAGTGGCCGGACGACCTGCGTGACACCGTGGCGGCGGGCACCGCGATCGTCCGCGGCGGATACTTCGTCGACGGCCGTGAGATCGCGCCTCTCGACGTGGACGCGGTCAGGAGGTTCGTGGCCGCCACGCCCGCCGACGCGATCGCCGTCACCGGCGTCTTCAGTCCGGCGAGCGCCGACCAGGAGAACCGGGTCGCCGAGGTCATCCGCGCGGAGATCGGCGACGTGCCGGTGAGCCTCAGCCACGAGATCGGCTCGCTCGGCCTGCTCGAACGCGAGAACGCGACCGTCCTCAACGCCGCCTTGTACGGCGTGGCGCGCGACGTCACCGCCGCGCTGCGCGAGGCCCTGGCGGCGAGGGGCCTGGAGGTCGAGACGTACTTCGCGCAGAACGACGGCACGCTGATGGCCGTCGACTACGCGGCCCGCTACCCGGTGCTGACCATCGGCTCCGGGCCGGCCAACTCGCTGCGCGGCGCGGCGTACCTGTCGGGGGTGACGGACGCGATCGTGGCGGACGTCGGCGGCACCTCCACCGACCTCGGCGTGCTCGCGGGCGGCTTCCCCCGGGAGTCGGCCGCGGCGGTCGAGATCGGCGGGGTCGCGACCAACTTCCGGATGCCCGACATCCTGTCCATCGCGCTCGGCGGCGGCACGATCGTCGGGGCCGAGCCGCGCTCGGTCGGCTACCGGATCGGCACGGAGGCGCTCGTCTTCGGTGGCTCCACCCCCACGATGACCGACGCCGCCGTGGCGGCCGGGCGGGGAGGCGTCGGCACCCACCCGGTGCCCGGGGAGTGGCGCGAACGGCTGGCCCGGGCCGTACGGCGAGCGGACGAGGCGGTGGCGGACGCGGTGGACCGGGTGACGCTCGGCAGGGTGGACCGGCCACTCGTGGCGGTCGGCGGCGGCGCGTTCCTGCTGGCCGCGGAGGTGCCCGGGGTGCGTGAGGTGATCCGCCCGGCGCACGCGGAGGTCGCGAACGCGGTGGGCGCGGCCATCGCGCTCGCCGGCGGCAGGTTCGAAACGATCGTTTCCGCTTCTGGAGGTGGGAGCTCCAGGGCTACATTGATCGACAACGCCAAGGAGGAGGCGGCCGCGCGGGCCGTCGCCGCCGGGGCCGACCCCGCATCCGTCCAGATCGTCGAGCTCAGCGAGATCCCTCTCAGCTACCTTCCTGAGCCCGCTGTGCGCCTGCACGTCAAGGCCGCCGGCCCCCTCGCCCGGCAGGCCGGATAGGAAAGGAACCCCCTCACATGCGCTGGCACAAGCGTCTTCTCGCCGCGGGAGCCGTGGCCGCCGTGACCCTCACCGCCGCGGCCTGCGCGGGCGGGAAGGTCCGCGGCGCGGAAGACTCCCCTCAGCCGGGCTCGACGACGGCTCCGGCCGGAGGCGCGGCCGACAGCACGTTCGTGTACGTCCCCAACCTGGACGTCGTCACCGACTGGGACCCCGCGAGCTCGTATTCCAACGAGATCATCGCGATGCAGAACATCTACGAGTCGCTGACCCGCTACAACCCGCAGACGAAGAAGACCGAGCCCCGGCTGGCCTCCTCGTGGACATCCTCGCCCGACGGCAAGAAGTGGACGTTCACGCTGCGCGAGGGCGCGAAGTTCCACACCGGCAAGCCGGTGGACGCCGCCGCGGCCAAGGCCGCGATCGAGCGCACGATGAAGGAGGGCCAGGGAGCGGCCTACATCTGGGGCGCGGTCGACAAGATCGAGGCCAAGGACGCCACGACGCTGGAGTTCACGCTCAAGTACCCCGCTCCGCTCGACCTGATCTCCTCGGCCGGTTACGCGTCGTACATCTACGACACCACGGCCGCCTCGGGCGACCTGAAGAAGTGGTTCGGCGAGGGACACGACGCGGGCTCCGGGCCGTACACCATCGAAAGCTGGCAGAAGGGCAAGGAGACCGAGCTCACGCTCACGGCGTTCGACGGCTACTGGGGCGGCTGGAACGGCCCGCACTACAAGAAGGTCGCCTTCCGGGTCACGCCCGAGCTGACCACCGCCTGGCAGCTCCTGCAGCGCGGCGAGGTGACGTTCGTCCAGCGGCTCAACGCGCAGCTGTTCGGCCAGGCGGGCGGCACGGACACGGTGCAGACCTCGCAGACGCCGTCGTTCCAGAACCTGCTCGTGCTGCTCAACACCGCCGACGGCCCGCTCAAGGACGTGAAGCTGCGCCAGGCCGTGCAGAAGGCCATCGACTACGACGGCCTCGTGGCGGCGCTGAAGGGCTCGGGCGTGGCGGCCAGCGGGCTGGTCCCCGAGGGCCTGCTCGGCGCCACCCCCGGCATGACCCCCAAGCAGGACCTCGCCGGCGCCGAGGCGCTGCTCAAGGAGGCCGGCTACGGCCCCGGCGGCAAGCGGCTCGAACTGACGCTGACCTACGCCCAGGGCGACGCCGACCAGGAACTGCTGGTCACGCTGCTCTCCTCGGCGCTCGACAAGCTCGGCGTCAAGCTGTCGGCCAAGCCGCTGCAGTGGAGCACGCAGTGGGACCAGGGCAAGGCGAAGGACCCGTCCAAGCGGCAGGACATCTTCGTCATGTACTGGTTCCCCGACTACGCCGACGCCTACTCGTGGTTCGTCAACGTCTTCCACGGTGAGAAGGACGTGCAGTTCAACCTCTCCTACCTGAAGGACGAGGCCGTCGACAAGCAGATCGACGAGCTGCCCGCGCTGACCGCGACCGACCAGGCGGGCGCGGAGAAGGCGTACGCCGGCCTGCAGAACACGATCATCAGTGAGAAGGCCGCGGTGGCGGTGCCGTACGTGCAGAACTACCAGCGGGCCTTCGCCAAGACGGTCCAGGGTTACGTGGACAACCCGGCCTACCCCAACGTGGTCTTCGTCTACGACCTGAAGCCCGGCGCCTGACCATGCCGGGGTACCTGATCCGCCGGCTCGGCCAGGCCGTCCTGGTCGTGGCCGGCGTGATCGTCCTCACCTTCGCCGTCATGCGCCTGGTGCCCGGCGACCCGGCCGTGGCGTACGCCGGGCCGAAGGCGACGGCGGCCGAGCTGGCCGAGGCCAGGCGGCGGTTCGGCCTGGACGACCCGCTGCCGGTCCAGCTGTGGAACTACGTGCGCGACCTGCTGGGCGGCGACTGGGGGACCAGCCTGCACACCCGGCAGCCGGTGCGCGACGACCTCTTCCAGGCGTTCCCGGCCTCACTGGAACTCGTGGGCGCCGCGCTGATCATCGCGCTGGTCGCGGGCATCCCGCTGGGGATCGCCGCCGCGCGCTACAAGGGCCGCCTGCCCGACCTGTCGGTGCGGCTGTCGTCGATGCTGGCCGTGTCGGTGCCGGTGTTCTGGCTGGCGCTGGCCCTGCAGACGGTCTTCGCCAGCGGGCTCGGCTGGTTCCCCGTCGCCGGGGAGTACGACGCGTCGCTCGACCGGACCAGCCCCCTGCACCTCTACACCAACATCACCGCCGTGGACGCGTTGATCACCGGCAACTGGCCGATCCTCACGAGCACGCTGTCGCATCTGGTGCTGCCCGCGCTGGTGATCGCGGCGTACCCGGCCGGGGTCGTGGCCCAGATGACCAGGGCCGCCCTCATCGAGGAGTCGTCGCGCGACCACGCCCGGCTGGAGCGCGCGCTCGGCTTCGGCGAGACCGCGGTGCTCACCCGGTTCGCCCTGCGGCCCGCGCTGAACCCGGTCCTGTCGCTGATCGCGCTCGTCTTCGCGTACTCGATCGTGAACGGCTTCCTCGTGGAGGCCGTGTTCAACTGGCCGGGCCTCGGGCGGTACGCCGCCGACTCGATCCGCTCGCTCGACACGCCCGCCATCGCCGGGGTGACGCTGCTGGTCGCCGTGCTGTACGTCGTGGCCAACCTCGCCGTGGACCTCCTCCAGGGCGTGGTCGACCCGAGGGTGAGGGCCCGATGACCACACCGGCCCTGCCCGCGCTCCGCCGTACGCCCCTGCGGCGCCTGGCGGGCGTGGACCGCCTCGCGGTGGCGGGGGCCGTGCTGCTGGCGGTCGTCGTGCTGGCGGCGCTGCTCGCGCCGTGGATCGCCCCCTATCCGGAGGACGGCGGCTCGGCCACGCATCCCCTGGAGGCGTTGCTGCCGCCGAGCGGCGCCCACTGGTTCGGCACCGACCAGGTCGGCCGCGACGTGCTCAGCCGGGTCCTGTTCGGCGCCCGCACCTCGCTGCTGATCGCCGTCGCGGTGCTGGCCGTCTCCGGAGTGGCCGGTGTCGTGCTCGGCGTCGTCGCCGGGTACGCCGGCGGCTGGGCCCGCGACGTGATCATGCGGGTGACCGACGTCTTCCTCGCCTTCCCCGCGCTGCTGCTGTCGCTGGCGCTCGCCGTGGTGCTGCAGCCCAGCGTGACCACCGTGATCGTGGCGATCGCGGTCACCTGGTGGCCGTGGTACGCCCGGCTCACGGCGTCGGTCGCCGCGTCCGTGGCCACCCGGGGCTTCGTCGACTCCGCGCGCTGCCTCGGCGTGCCCGCCCCGCTCATCGTGCTGCGGCACGTGCTGCCGAACTCGCTCACGCCGGTGCTGGTCCAGTTGTCGCTGGACGGCGGCGGGGTCATCCTCACCGCCGCCGCGCTGTCGTACCTGGGGCTCGGCGCCCACGAGCCGACGCCGGAGTGGGGCCTGATGGTCCAGCAGGGGCAGACGCTGTTCACCACCGACTGGTGGGTGGTGACCTTCCCCGGCCTCGCCATCCTGGTCACCGCGTTCGCGTTCAACGTGCTCGGCGAGGGGCTGAGGGCGAGGCTGGCGCGATGACCCTGCTGAGCGTCAGGGACCTGGCCGTCAGGATCGGCGACCGGGTGATCGCGTCGGTCCCCGAGCTCGACGTCTGCGCCGGGGAGTGCGTGGCGATCGTCGGGGAGAGCGGGTCGGGCAAGACCACGACCCTGCTCGCCACCCTCGGCCTCACCCAGGGCGCGGACGTCTCGGGCCGGATCACCGTCGGCGACGTGGACGTGCTCACGGCGAGCCCCGCCCGGCTGCGTGAGATCCGCGGCTCGCGGGCGGCCCTGGTCATGCAGAGCCCGCAGGCCGCGCTCAACCCCACCATGCGCCTGGGCACGCTCATGCGCCGCGCGCTCGCCCGCCACGGCGTCAAGGGCGCGGACGCGCGCGAGCGGGCCGAGGAGGCGGTGCGCGCGGTGCTGCTCGACCCGGAGATCCTGCGCCGCCACCCCCACCAGGTGTCCGGCGGCCAGGCCCAGCGGTTCGCCATCGCGCTGGCCCTCGCGCTCGGCGCGCAGGTCGTGCTGGCCGACGAGCCGACCAGCGCGCTCGACGTGACCGTGCAGGCCGAGGTGGTCGCGGTGCTGCGCCGGCTGCGCGACGAGCGCGGGCTCGCCGTGCTCCTGGTCTCCCACGACCTCGCGCTGGTCTCCACGATCGCCGACCGGGTCGTGGTGATGCGCGACGGGACCGTGGTGGAGAGCGGGCCCGCCGCCGAGGTGTTCGCGCGGCCGCGCGACCCCTATACCCGTGAGCTGATCGCCGCAGTGCCCGAACTACCGGAAGCCGGGCCCGCACTACCGGAAGTCGGGCCCGCACTACCCGAAGCCGGGGAGGACCTATGACGCTGCTCGCCGCCGAGAAGGTCACCCTCGCCTACGGCACGACGGCCGTGGTCCACGACGTGAGCCTCACCGTCGACGAGGGCGGGGTGGGCCTGATCGGGGAGAGCGGCTCGGGCAAGACGACGCTCGCCCGCGCCCTGCTCGGCCTCGTGCGCCCGCGCTCCGGCGTCGTCCGGTACGGCTCGCGCGACCTCGCCGGACTCGGCAGGACGGGCCGGGCGGAGTTCCGCCGGGCCGTGCAGCCGGTCTTCCAGGACGGCAGCGAGGCGCTCGACCCCCGCATGACGGCCGGAGCGTCGATCACCGAGGCGCTGACCACCCACCACCGCATGTCGAGGGCCGAGCGGCGGGACCGGGTGGACGCGCTCCTCGCCGACGTGGGGCTCGACCCCGCGCTCGCCGCCCGCAGGCCCCACGAGATGTCCGGCGGCCAGCGGCAGCGGGTGGCCGTCGCCCGCGCGCTGGCCGTGGAGCCGCGGCTGCTGGTGCTCGACGAGCCCACGAGCGCGCTCGACGTCACCGTGCAGGCCAGGATCCTCGACCTGCTGGAGCGGCTGGCCGCCGAACACGGGCTCGGCTACCTGCTCATCACGCACAACCTCGGCGTCGTCGGGCGGCTGTGCCGTACGTCGTCGGTGCTGTTCGCCGGGCGGGTCGTCGAGTCGGGCCCGACCCGGGAACTGCTCACCCGGCCGGCCCATCCCTACACCCGGGCGCTGCGCGACGCGGTGCCACGCCTGGGCGGCGAGCCCCCGCGCCCGACCGGGCGGACCGAGGCGGCGCCGGCCACGTCCGGCTGCCCGTTCCGGGTGCCCTGCCCCCTCGCCGTGGACCGCTGCCGGGACGAGGCGCCGCTGGCGCGCGAGGTCGAGGGGCGCGGGGTGGCCTGCCACCGCGCGGAGGAGGTGCTGGGCCACGTGTCCCGTGAGGATCGCGATGCGCCGCGTCAGTGACCTGCTCAGGACGCCCGCCGGTCGCAGGCTGACGCTCATCGCCGGCCCGTGGGACGCCCGCGAGGTCGACAGCGTCGTCCTCGTCGACGAGATGCGCGAGTTGGCCTCGGCCGCCCCCGGCGCGCTGGCGATCCTGTCCCGCCACGCCATGCGGTCGTGCGACGTGCTCGACGCGCTGCGCCTGGCCGGGCGCGGCCGCCTGGCCGGGCTCGTGCTGCCCGGCCCGGCCGGCACGACGCCCGAGATCGTGGAGCTGGCCAGGCGGGAGGGGGTCGCCCTGCTCGCCGGCGCCTCCGACCACTCGCTGTCGGACGCCGTGCTCGGCCTCAGCGCGGCCGTACGCGCCGACCCCGGGCTGCTGCTGCGCCGTACGAGGGAGGCGATCGACGGGCTCGGCGCGATGGAGGGCGCGGGCGAGGACGACATCCTGCGCGCGGCGTCCGCCTCCGTCGGGGTCGCGTACGCGGTCGCCGACCTGGCCGACCCGGCGGCCAACGCGACCGTGATCCGGGTCGGCGGGCGGCCGGACGGCTACGTGTGCTGGGACGGCGAGGACCCGGCGGCGGCGATCGTCGCCCAGGTCGTCGCGACCACGCTCGGCCGGGTGCGGGCGGCCGCGCGGGAGGCGGAGGCGGCCCGCGAACGCGCGCTGCTGGCCCTGCTCGGCGCCAAGGACACCCGGGCCGCCGCCCGCCGCGCCCGCCACGAGGGCGTGCCCGTGGACGGCTGGCACGTCGCGGTCTTCCTGCGCGACCCCGCCGCGGATCCGGCTCCCGACGCCGTCCGGGGTTCCGGGAGCGCCGGGGCGGCCGATCCCGTGCTGCGCGAGATACGCAGGACGGCCGCCACGATCCTGCCGCGCCTGCCGGGCCCCGGCGGGGCGGCCGGCCTGTCCGCGGCGCCGCTGGTCACCCGATGGCAGGACGGCGTGCTCGTCGTGCTCACCACCGACGAGCAGACGGCACCGGGCGGCCCGGACGCCCCGATCACGGGCATGGCCGTGGGCGTGGGCACCTGCCAGGAGGGCCCCGACGGGCTGCGCCGTACGGCCTCGCAGGCCCGCGCCGCCGCCGCCCGCGCCGCGGCCGGGCAGGTCGTCAGGTTCGACCGGCTCGGCGTCCAGGCGATCCTCGCGGAGCTGGGCGGCAGCGAGAGCGCGCTGGTCGCCGCCCGCGACATGCTCGCCCCGCTGGACCGCCTCGGGGCCCTCAGCGCGCACGCCGTGCCCACCCTCAAGGCGTACCTGGACTGCTGGGGCTCCCGGACCCGGGCGGCCGAGCTGCTCAGCCTGCATCCCAACGCGGTGGCCCACCGGATCAGGCGTATCGCCGAGGCCCTCGACGCCGACCTGACCGACCCGCAGACCCGCTTCGCGCTCCAGCTCGCCTGCCACGTGGTGCTCGGCCACGACTGTCTCCCGGGCACAACAACGCCGCTCTCGTCGTTGTGAGGGCACATCGACGCCGCGCGCGGCCACATCTACGTTGCCAGGCATGACAACGGTCATCGGAGTGGACGTCGGAGGCACTTTCACCGACCTCGTCCTGCACGACGCCGCGACCGGCGAGATCAGGGTCGCCAAACAGCCCACCACGCCGGCCGCGCCGGAGCGCGGGGTCCTCGCGGCGGTCGACGCGGCCGTGCCACGCGACCTGCTCGCCCGCTGCCGCCACTTCGCGCACGGCACCACCGTCGGCCTCAACGCGCTGCTCGAAAGACGCGGCGCGACCGTCGGCCTGATCACCACGGCCGGGTTCCGCGACGTGCTGGAGATCCGCCGGGGTGACCGCGACGACCCCTACGACCTGTCCTGGACCCCGCCGCCGCCGCTCGTGCCCCGGCGGCTGCGCCTGGAGGTGGCCGAACGGGTGGCCGCCGACGGCTCGGTCGTACGCGACCTGGAGCCGGAGGACGTGCGGCGGGCCGCCGAGACGTTCGCGGCCGAAGGCGTGGACGCCGTCGCGATCGTGCTGGTGAACTCCTACGCCAACCCCGGGCACGAGGCGCGGGTGGCCGAGCTGCTCAGGCGGGCCGGGTTCGCCGGGCCGGTCTCGCTGTCGCACGAGGTCTCGGGGGAGTACCGGGAGTACGAGCGCACCTGCACCACGGTCGTGGACGCCTTCGTCCGTCACCGCATGGGTCCCTACCTGCACAACCTCGACCGCGAGCTGCGGGCCAGAGGGTTCGCGGGCGAGCTGCTCGTGACCCGGTCGGGCGGCGGCGCGCTGGCGCTGACGGAGGCCGCGGCCCGGCCGTTCGAGACGATCCTGTCCGGCCCGGTGGCCGGGGCCGCCGCCACCGCGCGCCTGGCCGCCTCCCTCGGCCACTCCCTGGGGCTCGGCACGGCCGTCGCCGCCGACGTGGGCGGCACCAGCTTCGACACCGCGCTCATCGAGGACGGGCGGCTCCCGCTGCTGTACCAGGGCGAGGTCGTCGGCCTGCCGCTGCAGAGCCCGTGGGTGGACGTGCGGTCGGTGGGCGCGGGCGGCGGCTCGGTCGCGTACGCCGACGCGGGCGGCCTGCTGCGGGTCGGCCCGCGCAGCGCGGGCGCCGATCCCGGGCCCGCCTGCTACGGGCGGGGCGGGACCGAGCCCACGGTGACCGACGCCGCCCTGCACCTGGGCATGATCCCCCGCGGGCGCATCTCCGGCGGCATCGAGCTGTCGGCCGAGGAGGCGGCCCGCGCGCTGGCGCCGCTGGCCGCCCCGACCGGCATCGACGGCGTGGACGCCGTCGCGGTGGGCGTCGTCAGGATCGCCGCCGCGCACATGGCCCAGGCCGTGCGCGGCGTGACGGTCGAGCGGGGCGTCGACCCGCGCGGGGCGGCCGTCGTCGCCTTCGGCGGCGCCGGTCCCGTGTTCGGCTGCCTGCTCGCCGACGAGCTCGACGTGGACACCGTGGTGGTGCCGCCCAACGCGGGCAACTTCTCCGCCGTCGGCCTGGTGCAGACCGACGTCGTACGCTCGGCCGCCCGCACGATGGTGCGCCCCCTGGACGACGCGGCGCTGCCGGCGGTCGACGACGTGACGCGATCGCTGTTCGAACGGCTCGCGCGGCCCGGAGCCGTACGCGAGGTGGACCTCGACCTGCGCCACCGGGGACAGGAGCACACGCTGACGATCCCCGTGCGGCTCGGCGAGGACGACCTGACCGCCGTGTCCGCCCGCTTCTCCGAGGCCTACCACCGGGCCTTCGGCCACACCCTGCCCGACCCGCTGGAGATCGTCACCGTACGGGCGACCAGCCGGGTCGTGCTCGACGACGAGCGCCCCCTGGTGCCGGCCCCGTCCGCGGGCGAGGGCGAGGACGAGGCGGGGACGACGCGGCTGTGGTCGTTCCGCCGGGGCGCCTGGACCGATGCCCCGGTCGTACGCCGAGAGGACCTGACCGGCGTGGCCGAGGGCCCGCTGCTGGTGGTGGAGCCGACCGCGACCGCCTACGTGGACGCCGGCTTCGCGGTGGAGGCGCACGAGAGCGGCTGCCTCCTGATCACACGGAAGGACCGGCCATGACCATCGTCCGCACCCGCTACACCGAGGTGCATCCGGGGCTGGGCGACGGCGCGGACCCGGTGACCACCGAGATCATCCGGCAGGGGCTCAGCGCCGCGGCCGACCAGATGAAGCAGTCGCTGATCCGCACCGCGTTCTCGCCGATCATCTACGAGGCGCTGGACTTCGCCGTCGCCTTCTACGACGCCGACATGTGCATGCTGGCGCAGGCGCCGACACTGCCGGCGTTCATGGGCACGCTCGGCTTCTGCGTGCGGGAGGCCGTCGAGGGCGTCGGCGGTCCCGCCGCGCTCAGCCCCGGCGACGTCATCCTCTACAACGACCCGTACGGCACGGGCTCCCACCCCCAGGACGCGGCGATGGTGGTGCCGATCTTCCACGAGGACGCGCTCGTCGCCTACTCGGCGATCAAGGCCCACTGGCTCGACATCGGCGGCAAGGACCCCTACTGCACCGACACGATCGACGTCCACCAGGAGGGGACGATCTTCCCCGGCGTCAAGCTGTACGACGCCGGGCGGCTGGTCAGCGACGTCTACCGGATGATCCTGGCCAACAGCCGGATGCCGGAGATGGTCATCGGGGACATCAACGCCATGGTGGCCGGGGCGCGGACCGGCGCCGAGGCCCTCGGCGCGCTGGTGCGGCGGCACGGCCTGGACACCTTCCGCCGCTGCGTCGCCCGGATGTACGCCCACGGCGAGGCGCTGGTGCGCGACTGGTTCGAGCGCCTGCCCGACGGGGTCTACCGGGCGTCCAGCGTCATCGACTCCGACGGGGTGAACGGCACGCCGATCCCGTTCGGCGTGGAGGTCGCCGTGGACGGCTCGTCGGTGACCGTCGACCTGACCGACTGCCCCGACCAGGTCGGCGGGCCGGTCAACTGCCCGCTCCCGTCCACCGTGGCGGCCGTCAGGATCGCGGTGGCCTTCCTCGCGGGTGCGGGCGAGCAGCCCAACGAGGGCCACTTCCGGCCGCTGGAGCTGGTCACCCGGCTCGGCTCGCTCTTCCACCCCGTACGGCCCGCGCCCTGCTTCATGTACGGCATCCCCTCCGACCACGCCATCGAACTGATCATCAGGGCGCTGGCCGAGGCCGTGCCGGGATCGGTGCCGGCCGCCAGCGGCGGTGACATCAACGCACTGGTGTGGTGGGGCAACCGCGAGGCGACCGGCGAGCCGTGGGCGGACGGCGCGCCGCACCCGGTGGGCCAGGGCGCCTCACGGTCGGCCGACGGCGCGAGCGCGCTCATGTACATCTCGGAGTCGGCCACCCGCTTCACCCCCGCCGAGGTGTGGGAGGCGCGCAACCCCTGGCGGATCGAGCGGCTCGCCCTGGCCGAGGACTCCGGCGGCCCGGGCCGTCACCGCGGCGGCCTGGGACTCGACCTGTCCTTCCGCGTGCTGGAGGACCAGTACCTCACATCGGGCCTGGCCAGGACCGCGCTGGCGCCGTGGGGCCTGGAGGGCGGCCTGCCCGGCCGGCCCAACCGGCTCACCGTGGAGTATCCCGACGGGCGCGTCGAGGACTTCTCGCTGAAGACGCGGATCTTCCTGCCCAAGGGCGCGGTCGTGCACCTGCGCACCGGCTCCGGCGGCGGGTACGGCCCGCCCGGTGAGCGCGACCCCGAGGCCGTGCGCGCGGACCTGCGGGAGGGCTACATCACCGGCGAGCACGCCCGGCGGCACTATCCCCACGCGCTGTGAGGGCGCTCACAGGGCCTGCAGGCCGCTGATCACCTCGCCGAGGAGCTTCTCGGCGGGGAAGCGCGCGACGTTGGCGGGCGGGCGCACCTTCACGAGACCCTGCTCGTGGAGGTCGCCCACCAGCACCCGTACGACGCCGAGGGGCAGGTCGATGGCTGCGGCGATGTCGACCAGCGACGCCGGGCGTGCGCACAGGCTGAGGATCATCCACTGCTCGGGACCGAGGCTCACCGGCGTGGGCCCGCCGACCGCGGTGACGATCGCGACGAGGTCGATCTCCCGGCTGGAGGGCCGCACGCGTCCGCGGGTCAGGGCGTAGGCCGGCACGATCGGCCCGGCCTCCTCGTCCAGCCACTGGTCCTGCATGCGCTCCGTCACGTTTCGTCCTCCTCGCCGGTGTTCTCGTTGTCCTGCGGCCCCCGTTTCAGCGAGGCGAGGATGATGTCCTCCGGGGTGACCTCTCCCGCGGCGAGACGGGCGAGGTCGGGATCCTTGGGGCCGACCATGAGCGCGGATGGGAGCAGCACGATGGCGGTCGTTCCTCCGTAGGCCGAGGACCGCAGGGTCACGCGGATGTCCCGCCGCGCGGCCAGGCGCGCGACGACGAACAGTCCCATGCGCTCGGTGTCCGCGATGTCGAACTCCGGCGGAGCGGCCAGACGCTCGTTCAGTTCGGCGAGCCGCTCCTTGGTCATGCCGAGCCCGCGGTCCTCGATCTCGACCGCGAAGCCCGTGCCGACGAGTTCGCCGCGTACCGACACGGACGTGTGCGGCGGCGAGAAGATGGTGGCGTTCTCGATCAGTTCGGCGATGAGGTGGATGACGTCGGCCACCGCGGCGCCGTCGATCCCGTGGTCCTCCATGGGCAGCACGTTCACCCGGGCGTAGTCCTCCACCTCGGCCGCGGCCCCGCGTACGACGTCGTACATCGGGACGGGTTTGCGCCAGGCGCGGCCGGGGGCGTTGCCGGACAGGATGATCAGGCCCTCGGCGTGGCGGCGCATGCGGGTCGTCAGGTGATCGAGCCGGAACAGCTCCTCCAGCATGTCCGGGTCGGTCGTGTGGCGCTGCATGCCGTGCAGCTGGGTCCGCTGCCGATGCAGGAGTGTCTGGCTGCGCCGCGCCAGGTTGAGGAAGACCTGGCTGACACCCCGCTGCAGGCGGGCCTGCCCGATGGCGGCCTCCACCGCGGTCTTCTGCACGGTCGAGAAGGCCCGTCCCACGTCCTGGATCTCGGCGGTCCCGCCCGCCGTCTGGATCGGGGGCGCTTCGGTGGCCACGTCCACGTCGTCGCCCCGCTTGAGCTTGACCAGCATTCCCGGCAGCCGCGTGTTGGCCAGGTCGAGCGCGGCCTGCCGCAGATCGGCCAGCTCACGGGCGAGGCGTCCGCCGACCCGCAGCGAGATCAGGATCGAGGCGAGGACCGCCAGAAGACCGAAGCCCCCGACCAGCACGGCCCGGCGCAGGATCGAGTCGGCGATCGGCGCGGCGCGCTGGGCGAGCAGGGCCGCCGCCTCGGTCTGCGCCTTCTGGAACGAGTCGGCCAGGTCGTCGGAGGTCGACTGCCACACCCGCTGCGTACGCGCGGAGATCGTGGGCGCCGCGATGATCTGCTCCTCCTGGAGCCGCAGCCGCTGGTAGAGCGGGGTGGTGATCAGGTTGACGTGGAGCTGCCGCAGGCCCGCGTCCAGCTCGGGCAGTCCCTGGTCGATGAGGAACCGGCGGTTGCCCACGAGCTGGGTGAACAGCTTGCGCTCCTCGTCGGTGAGGCCGCCGGACGCCCCCGTGGCCGCCGCCAGCGCCTGCTCCCGGGTCAGCAGCTCCTTGGCGTACCCGAGCGAGATCACCACACGCGACTGCTGGTAGATCGGGATGTCGTCGATCAGGGCCAGGCTGTAGTGCATCCGGTAGATCGAGTCGCTGACCAGGTTGTAGGTCTCGATGACGCGCAGACGCTCCGACAGCCCCTCGTCGATCTCCGCACGGATCTCGTCGATCCGGCTGAGCCCCGCCAGCATCTCGTCGACCTGTGTGCGCATCGCGGCGGTGGTGGCCGACCGGGACGAGTCGGACAGGGCCAGCGTGCGGACCTTCTCCCTGGTCTTGTCGGTCCGCTGGCGCTGCAGGACCATGGCGTCGCGGCTGTTCTTCTGGCGCGCGGCGAGGTATCGGGCCGTGGCCAGGCGCTCCGCCTGCAGCTCGACGATCAGGGAGTCGGCGGGCCGCCGCAGTGTGGACCACAAGGTGTTGTACGTACGCAGGCTCAGGCTCTCGCCGATGGTGACGCCGGCGGTGACCACCCACAGGACGACCAGCGAGAAGAGAGGGACGAGGAGCAGGCCGATGAGCCGGGACCGGATCGGCCGGTCGCGCCTACGCGGACTCATGGCACCTCGCCAGTGAGGAACAAGCCTCACATAAGACCTTTTTGAGACAGAGCAAGAGACTAGCAGTGAGGCGAGCCGGATGAGGGCCCTGTGATCAATTATCGGGAGATATCGTGTCCAATCGTGATCTTGCAGTAGCGTCGATCATGGGAGACACGGAAAGGACCCGCACGCATGCGCCGTTTCCTCGTGCTGGGAGTGCTGGCCGTGCTGGCCCTGGCAGGTTGCGGCGGCGGTGAGGCCGGAGAGATCTCGGCCGCGAACCTGCCGTCGGCCAAGGACTCCACCTTCGTCTACCTGCACCATCTCGACATCGTCACCGACTGGGACCCGGCGAGCTCGTATTCCAACGAGGTCGTCGCGATGGAGAACATCTACGACTCGCTGACGAAGTACAACCCCAGGACGCGGCGCGCGGCGCCCCGCCTGGCCGAGCGCTGGCAGACGTCGTCCGACGGCAAGGTCTGGACGTTCACCCTGCGCGGCGGCGTGGTCTTCCACACCGGACGGCCGCTGGACGCCGCCGCGGTGAAGGCGTCCATCGAGCGCACCAAGCGGATTGGCGCCGGCGCGGCCTACATCTGGGACCCCGTGCAGCAGATCACGGTCAAGGACCCGCTGACCGTGGAGTTCCGGCTCAAGTACGCCGCCCCGCTCGACCTGATCGCCTCCGCCGACTACGCGGCGTTCATCTACGACACGCAGGCGGCGGGCTCGGGCGACCTCAAGAAGTGGTTCCAGGCCGGCCGGGACGCCGGCTCGGGGCCGTACACGGTGGCGAGCTGGAAGAAGGGGCGCGAGAAGGAACTGGTGCTGCGCGCCTTCGACCGCTACTGGGGCGGCTGGGAGGGTCCGCACTACCGGAACATCGAGTTCCGCGTCACCCCCGACCCCGACCGGGCGTACCGGCTGCTGCTGCGCGGCGAGGCGAGCTACGTGCAGCGGCTGAACCCCGATCTGTTCCACCGGGCCCGGGCGACCGCGGGCGTGCGGACCCTGCAGGTGCCGTCGTTCCAGAACCTGCTCGTGCTGTTCAACACCGCCTCCGGACCCCTCGCCGACATACGGCTGCGCAAGGCGGTGCAGAAGGCCATCGACTACGACGGCCTGGTCTCCGGGCTGAAGGGGGCGGCGGCGCCCGCCTCGGGCCTGGTGCCCGAGGGCCTGCTCGGTCACGCTCCCGGCCTGACCCAAAAGCAGGACCTCGCCGGGGCCACCGCGCTGCTCACCCAGGCGGGGTACGGCCCGGGCGGCAACCCGCTGCGCCTGACGCTGACCTACGCGGAGGGGGACGACGACGAGGAACTGCTGGTGCGCAGGCTCAAGCGCACGCTCGCAGAGCTGAACGTCCAGCTCGACGCCAAGGCCATGCCGTGGAACGACCAGTGGGACCGGGGCAAGGCCGCGGACCCGGCCAAGCGCCAGGACATCTTCGTCATGTACTGGTACCCCGACTACGCCGACGCCTATTCGTGGTTCCTCAACGTCTTCCACAGCGCCGAGCCGGTGTCCTTCAACCTCACCTACCTCAAGAACAAAGACATCGACGCCAAGATCGACCGACTGCCGTCACTGGGGACGAACGATCGCTCCGCTGCCGAGACGGCGTACGCCGACCTCCAGCGCAGCCTCATCGAGGAGAAGGCGGTGGTGGCCGTGCCGTGGGTGCTGACCTATCAACGGGCCTATCTGGGCAACGTCCAGGGGTTCACCGACAACCCGGCCTACCCCAACGTCGTCTTCGTGCACGAGCTCATCCCCGGCGGCTGAGCCGCAGGCCGCGGGGGTCAGCCCCGCAGCCTGCGGCTGACCCCGCCACAGTGAGGGCCGCGCGCGGTGCGGGGCCGCCGGGGCGTGGGCTCGTCGAGGTTGGTCAACATGGCCTGCGCCGCCGTGGCGTCGGACAGAATCCGCTGCGCCTGCTCACCGTCGGGAAGCTGCCCGTGCTCGGCCAGCTCGTGCTGGAGGAAGGTGAGCGGCGCCGGATGGCCGGCGCCGTCCGCGGCCACGGAGGCGCGAGCGGCGGTCAGCAACGCGAGGTAGTGCGAGCGCAGGATCGCCTCGCGCGTACGCAACAGCTCCAGGTCGTCGAGCAGGGAGTGCGCGAGCTCGAGCAGGTCGCCCGGGCGCGGCGGCTCGGCGGTGATGTGGGCACGGATGTCGTCGAACTCCGACCGCATGATGATGGCCACCTCCAGCGACGGAAGTCCGGGCGGCCGGGTTGGCGCCGTACGGGGACTTCCGCATCATGTTCGTAGCGCGGGGCGATTGCGAGTGGCTTGACGTTCGGTTGCGTGGGAAGACGACGGCCTGTCAGAGCCGTCGTGCGGCACGGGGACGACAGCCGCTCACGGCGTTCGTCCCTCACCTCGTGCCTCCCCGATAGTCCGTGCCATGCCGACGTGATCGCCGCGGCGCTAAGTAGATGCTTGAGAGCCGGATCTGGTTGTCCCTGCCCGCTCGTACGTTTTGCCGCACCCCGGACGCGGAGGGCGCTCCCGGCCGTGACCTGCGGGAACACTCGCGGCCGGCCGGTGTGTCGCAACAGGCGACGCCGCGCCGCCCAGGCCGGCGTCGCCGGGAATAGCGCCGGCGACGGGGGCGTTGTACTCGAACCGGGTCATGGCAGTGCCGGACCCTGGTAATCTTGTGGTGTCGGCGCGGTTCGGCGCACTCCTCTTCGATCACTTCGGTGGTTGTCTTGGCTGTGCGCGGGCTGGTCGCCGGTGTCCTTCTCTCTTTCCGGGTTGTCTGGGTCGGTGGTTTTGCGCCGGGCTGGGGGTTCGGGTAAGTTAGAGGGGTTGCCCCGGAAACGGGGTGGTCGAATTCCTGTCGATTGGCGGGTTTCGGGTCAAGTTGGTCCCGGTGGGGCGGATTTGACAAGAAACAGCGGGTCGGGAAGGATTAAGACACAACGAACGAAGCGAAACGCCCCGGAGTGCAGGGCCTGGTGACGGGTTCTGGGTGATGGTGGTCGCGTCCGTTTCTTGAGAACTCAACAGTGTGCTAAAAGCCAGTGCATGAAATCATGCATGACCCCGTCATGACAGCACTTCGGTGTTGGTGACGGATTCCTTTGAA
>NZ_JABBXA010000011.1 GCF_014161445.1 Microbispora sp. H13382 | reverse complement strand
AATTCGACCACCCCGTTTCCGGGGCAACCCCTCTAACTTACCCGAACCCCCAGCCCGGCGCAAAACCACCGACCCAGACAACCCGGAAAGAGAGAAGGACACCGGCGACCAGCCCGCGCACAGCCAACACAACCACCGAAGTGATCGAAGAGGAGTGCGCCGAACCGCGCCGACACCACAAGATTACCAGGGTCCGGCACTGCCATGACCCGAGTTGAAGAGAACGCCGGGAGCTCCGGGTCTATTCCCCCCTCGCCGCCACTTCGGAGGGCTCCACCACCGGGTCCGCGAGGCCGGGTCCCGCCGCGGGTTGTCCACAGGCCGCAGCGAGGAGCCTTGGCGGGACCATGCCGAACATAGACTTTGGCGGGTGAGCGACATGCCGCCTGTAGCGAAGAAGGTCTCCCAGGAGCGCACGCATCACGGTGACACCGTGATCGACGAGTACGCGTGGCTGCTCAAGAAGGACGACCCCGACACCATCGCGTACCTGGAGGCGGAGAACGCCTACACCCAGGAGATAACCGGCCACCTGCAGGATCTCCAGGAGGTCATCTTCAAGGAGATCAAGGGCAGGACCCTGGAGACGGACCTGTCGGTGCCCACCCGCAAGGGCGCCTGGTGGTACTACTCCCGCACCGAAGAGGGCAAGCAGTACGGCATCCAGTGCCGCGTGGCCGCCGACGGCGACAGTCCGCCGCAGCTGGAGCCGGGCACGCCGCTCCCGGGCGAACAGGTGATCCTGGACGGCAACGAGCTCGCCGGCGACAGTCCGTTCTTCTCCATGGGCACGAGTTCGATCAGCCCTGACGGCACGAAGCTCGCCTACTCGACCGACTTCTCCGGTGACGAACGCTTCACCCTTCGGTTCAAGAATCTGACGACGGGCGAGCTGCTCCCGGACGAGATCCCGGGGGTCTTCTACGGCGGCGCCTGGTCGGCCGACGGCTCCACGTTCTTCTACACCACGGTGGACGAGGCCTGGCGTCCGTACCGGATCCACCGGCACACGCTCGGCTCGGCCGAGGATGTCGTCGTCTACCAGGAGGACGACGAGCGCTTCTGGGTGGGCGTAGGGCTGACCCGCAGCCAGCGCTACCTGGTGCTGACCTCGGGCAGCAAGATCACCAGTGAGGTCCGGATCCTCGACGCGGACACCCCGGACGGCGAGTTCACGGTCGTGCGGCCCCGGCGGACCGGCGTGGAGTACGCGCTGGAGCACGCGGCCGACCGCTTCCTCATCCTGCACAACGACGGCGCCGTGAACTTCGAGCTTGCCGGCGCCCCCCTCGACGATCCGGGGAGCTGGACTCCGCTGATCGAGCACAGGGACGACACCAGGCTGCTCGATGTGGACGCCTTCAAGGACTACGTCAGCGTGCACTTCCGCCGTGACGGCCTCACCGGCATCAGGATCCTGCCGGGCGACGGCGGCGAGCCGTACGAGATCTCGTTCCCGGAACCGCTGTACGACGTGGCGCCGACCGGCAACGCGGAGTTCGAGACCGGCCGGCTTCGCCTCAGCTACACCTCGATGGTGACGCCGCCGTCGGTCTACGACTATGACCTGCGGTCCGGCGAGCTGATCCTGCTGAAGCAGAGGGCGGTGCTCGGCGGCTACGACCCGGCCGACTACGAGCAGTTCCGCGAGTGGGCCACCGCTCCGGACGGCACCCGGATCCCGCTCTCGATCGTGGTCCGGAAGGACACGAGCCGGCCCGCCCCCACCCTGCTCTACGGCTACGGCAGCTACGAGTCGTCCATCGATCCCTACTTCTCGGTGGCCCGGCTCTCGCTGCTCGACCGGGGGTTCGTGTTCGCGATCGCCCACGTGCGCGGAGGCGGCGAGATGGGCCGCCGGTGGTACGAGGACGGCAAGCTGACCAGGAAGAAGAACAGCTTCACGGACTTCGTGGCGTGCGCGCGGCATCTCAAGGCCGGGGGCTGGTCCGATCGGATCATCGCCAGGGGCGGCTCGGCCGGTGGCCTGCTCGTGGGCGCGGTCGCCAACCTGGCGCCGGAGGAGTTCACGGGGATCGTCGCCGAGGTCCCGTTCGTGGACGCGCTGAACACGATCCTCGACCCGTCGCTGCCGCTCACGGTGACCGAGTGGGACGAGTGGGGTGATCCGCTGCACGACCCCGAGGTCTACGCGTACATGAAGACCTACTCGCCCTACGAGAACGTCGACGGCCGGACGTACCCGGCGATCCTGGCGACCACCAGCCTGAACGACACGCGGGTGCTCTACCACGAGCCGGCCAAGTGGATCGCCCGGCTCCGCGCCACCGCTCAGGGCGGCCCGTTCCTGCTGAAGACCGAGATGGGCGCCGGCCACGGAGGCCGCAGCGGCCGTTACGACGCCTGGCGTGAGGAGGCGTTCGCGCTCTCCTGGATCCTCGACCGAGTTGGAGTGACCGAGTGAGCTATGTGGCAGCCGAGGGCCGGTACGGGCCCATGCCGTACAACCGGACCGGACGGAGCGGGCTGAGGCTGCCCGCGGTGTCGCTGGGGTTGTGGCACAACTTCGGCGACGACAAGCCGATCGAGACCCAGCGGGCCATCCTCCGCCGGGCCTTCGACCGTGGAGTCACCCACTTCGACCTCGCCAACAACTACGGTCCGCCGTACGGCTCCGCGGAGATCAACTTCGGGCACGTCTACCAGCAGGATCTCGCCAGGTACCGCGACGAGCTGGTGATCTCCACCAAGGCGGGGTACGACATGTGGCCCGGCCCGTACGGCAACTGGGGGTCGCGCAAGTATCTGCTCGCGAGCCTCGACCAGTCGCTGAAGCGGATGGGCCTCGACTACGTGGACATCTTCTACAGCCACCGCTTTGATCCGGAGACGCCCCTGGAGGAGACCATGGGGGCGCTCGCCCACGCGGTCCGCTCGGGCAAGGCGCTCTACGCGGGCATCTCGTCCTACTCCCCGGAGCGGACCCGGCAGGCCGCGGCGATCCTGCGGGACATGGGCACCCCGCTGCTCATCCACCAGCCCTCCTACTCGATGCTCAACCGGTGGATCGAGAACGGACTGCTCGACGTGCTTGAGGAGGAGGGCGCGGGCTGCATCGCGTTCTCCCCGCTGGCGCAGGGCATGCTGACCGGCCGCTACCTGAACGGCATCCCGAAGGACTCTCGGGCGGCCCAGGGCAAGTCGCTCGATCCGTCCCTGCTGACGGAGGACAGCCTGCGCCACGTCCGGCGGCTCGACGAGATCGCCCGGCAGCGTGGCCAGTCGCTGGCGCAGATGGCCCTGGCCTGGGCGCTGCGCGACTCGCGTGTGACGTCGGTGCTGATCGGCGCGAGCAGCGTCGGGCAACTCGACGACAGCCTCGACGCGACCAACCGGCTCGACTTCACCCAGGACGAGCTGGACGCGATCGACAAGGACGCCGTCGAGTGCGGCATCAACCTCTGGGCCGCTTCCAGCGCGCACTGAGCGTCCACGAGCGCGGGGGCACGACGCGGGCGGCGCGTGCCCCCTGCTTGTGACCTCCGGCTCGTGACCCCCGGCTCGTCGCCCGCGCGATCCGCCTGGCACGGGATGCCGGCGGCAGGACGGTTCAGAGGGCGTTCTGGCGCTGGAGGTAGGCGAAGGAGGCCCAGCCGGGGAGGACGGGCAGCCAGAAGGTCATCAACCGGAACAGCAGCACGGCCGAGGTGGCGACCGTGTAGGGCAGGCCGGCGACCGTGAGGCCGAGCGACAGCGACGCCTCCACCGCCCCCAGGCCGCCCGGGGTGGGAGCGGCCGAGCCGATCGCGTTGCCGGCGAGGAACACGACGGCGACCGCCGTGAAGGACACCTCGCCCCCGAAGGCGTGTACGCACGCCGCCAGGCAGATCACGAAACTGAGCGTCAGCAGCAGCGTGCCGATGACCGCCTCGGTGATCTTCCGTGGCGACTGCACGACGTCGAGCAGCCGGGGGATCACGCCCGAGAACATCGCGCGTACGCGGGAGGTGATCACCCGCCGCAGCGGCCGTACGGCGAGGACGATCAGGAAGAGCACGGCCACGCCCAGGAGCACCATCAGCAGCCCGCGCGACGGGGTGAGGGACGGCGCGGCCTGCGTTCCCGTGAGGTAGCCGAACAGCAGCAGCAGCATGATGTGCATGGCCAGGCCGATGAGCTGCGACGCGCCGACGCTCGCGACGGCGGCGCCCGGCGGCACGCCGCGCTTTTGCAGGTAGCGGGTGTTGATCGCCACGCCGCCGACCGCGGCGGGCGCGACCAGCTTCACGAACGACCCGGCGAGCTGGGCCAGGACGGTGCGGCCGAGCGGCAGCGGCTCGGGGACGAACCCGCGCAGCATGATCGCCGCGGCGACGTAACTCAGCGCGGCCGCGGCCAGCGCCACCCCGCTCCACGCCCAGTTGGCCGTGGTCACGACGGAGACCAGGTTGACCTTGCTGAGCTGGGGAAGCAGCAGGTACGCCGCGATCACGCTGAGGATGATCGTCACGAGAGTCCGGGGGCGGAACCGCTCGAGGCGTACCTCCTCCACCTCGACCTTCGGCTTCAGCGCGGTGATCTGCTCGCGGATGGCGGGCAGGAGGTCCTTGTCGCGGCGGGCGGCCGTCCTGGTCTCCCGGCTCAGCGCGATCCGCTGGAGCAGCGGCATGGCCCCGGCGAGCGTGTCCTCCCCCAGCACCTGCGCCGCCGACCTGACCGAGCGCTCGGCTCCCACCCGGGTGCCGAGGTAGGCGAGGAGTTGGGCGATGTCGAGCCGCAGCAGCAGGTCGCCGGCGGCGATCTCGCCGCTGCGGGCGTCCACGAGGTGGACGTTGCGGCAGGCGTCGACGTGGATGCTCTCGCCGGTCAGGTGGCGGTGGGCCAGGCGGTGGGCGTGCAGCAGCCGGACCTGCTCCCACATCCGCGCCAGCAGTTCGTCGTCGAAGTCCTCGTCGCGCAGGTCGCCCACCGGCCGGGTGTCCACGTGCTCGTAGGCGAGCAGCGCGGCCTCGGTGCCGACCTCGCTCGTGCCGAGCAGGCGCGGCAGCCGCACCCCGGCGGCCTGCGCGGCGTACGCCATCAGCGCCTCGCGCTCGAGTTCGGCGCGCAGCGAGCGGATGGCCCTGCGCCGGGTCTCGCTGTTGAGCAGGAAGCGCCGCCACAGGCGGTAGATGACGCCCGCCACCTGCCGGTCGCGGTCGAGCACGGTCACGTCGATCCGCCGGTCGCCGACGAGAGCGACCAGGTAGCGGCGGCTGCCCGAGCTGTCGTCCTCCACCCGCCTGGCGCTGACCGGTGTGAACCCGAGTTTGCGCAGCGCGGCCAGCACGGCGCTGCCGGGCGGCCTGGTGTTCGCGCTGCCGATGCCGTACAACGTGCCGAACCCGACGGCGAGGCCGACGACGTAGGTGAGGATCACGCCGAGCGCGGTGACCTTGGTGGCGGTGAACAGCGCGAACACGTCGAGGCCGAGGGCGACCCACATGAGCGCCCGCCAGTGGGGGCGCCGCCCCATCCGCACCGCCGTGGCGTACGCGATGGCGGGGGTGAGCACGGTGTTGAGCGGCTCGACCTCCCTGCCGCCGGTGAGCAGCTGCACCAGATCGGCCGGGCCCGCCTTGACCAGCCACTCGTCCAGCGCGTACGACACGAGCAGGGCGAGGATCGCGGCGATCAGCCCCTGGGTGACCCGCATGCCGTCGCGGTGGAAGACCCGTTCGACGGCGAACGCGACCGGGACGACCAGCACGGCGACGCCGCCCAGCAGCCCGGCGGCGGCCGACAGCACGTCGGGGGCGCGGCCGGTACCCGCCTGGACGTCGGTCTCCAGGCCGTTCAGCGTGCGCTGCAGGGCCAGAGCCAGCAGCACGACGGCGCCGAGGGCCAGCAGCGTGAGCAGGAACCGCAGTGCGTCGGAAGGACGGCGGATCCGCTGCGGCAGCAGAGGCTCGACGACGAGGACAGCTCCTTGGCCAGGAGTGTCCAGCGCTATGTCCTGCTCCTTGATGCCTCTCACCACCAGCGATTCTGTGCGATCTTCGCACTCGGTGTCCACAATTGACGCTATGCGTATATCCCTGGCCTCGGACAGCATCGACGGGATCGCGTCGGTGCTTGCGGCCGAGGTGGAACAGCGCGGCCATTCAGTCACACTCTATGGAGCACTGGCCCCCGGTGACCGGGCTGATTGGGCATGGTGCTGCTCGGCCGCCGCGAGGGACGTGGCGGAGGGCCGCGCCGACCAGGCCGTGGTCTGCTGCTGGACCGGCACCGGCGCGTCCATCGCGGCGAACAAGGTGGCGGGGGTGCGGGCGGCGCTGTGCGCCGACGCCACCACCGCCGCGGGCGCCCGCGAATGGAACGACGCCAACGTGCTCGCGCTCAGTCTCCGCCTCACCTCCCGGCAGGTTCTGACGGAGATCCTGGACGCCTGGTTCGCCGGGACGCCGAGCACCGATCCCGAGGACGCCGCGAACATCGCGTACGTCGGGGAAATCCGGTAGAGCCCGCCCGCGGCCGGCACGCTAACGTCGATGCCATGAGCACGTCGCTACCCGTCCTCGGCGCCTGTCCGCTCGACTGCCCCGACACCTGCTCCTGGGTCGTCACCGTACGCGACGGCGCGGCCGCCGGGCTGCGCGGCAACCGCGACCACCCCTACACGCGCGGGGCCCTGTGCGTGAAGGTCAACCGCTACCTGGAGCAGGTGCGGTCGCCCGACCGCGTTCTCCACCCGTTGAAGAGGGTGGGTCCGAAGGGTTCCGGCCGGTTCGAGCGGATCAGCCTGGACCAGGCGCTGTCGGAGATCGCCGCCAAGCTGGCGTCGATCGTCGAGGAGCACGGCGGCGAGGCGATCTGGCCCTACCAGGGAACCGGGACGCTCGGGTACGTCCAGGGCGAGTCGGGCAATGCGGGGCGGCGGTTCTGGAACGCCCTCGGCGCGTCCCGGCACGACCTCAACATCTGCGCGCGGGCCGGCAACGACGGGCTGCGGTACGTCAACGGGACTCCCGGCGGCATGGACCCCGAGACGTTCGCCCTGTCGCGGCTGATCCTGCTGTGGGGCACCAACACCCTGACCAGCGGCCACCACCTGTGGAAGTTCGTCCAGGACGCCCGCGCCGCCGGGGCGTACGTCGTGGCGATCGACCCCATCCGCACGCGTACGGCCGACCAGGCGGACGAGCACCTGCCGATCCGGCCGGGTACGGACGCCGCGCTCGCCCTCGGCCTGCTGCACGTCGTGCTGGAGGAGGGCGCCGAGGACCGCGCGTACATCGAGGAGCACACCACCGGCTGGGACGAGTTCGAGGCCGAGATCCGCAGGCATCCCCCGGCGCTGGTGGCGGAGATCACCGGTCTCCCCGAGGAACGCATCCGCGCCCTCGGCGTACGGCTCGCGCACACCCGCCCGACCGGCATCCGGGCCACGATGGGCATCCAGCGGCACGCGGGCGGCGGGGCGGCGATGCGGGTGATCGCCTGCATCCCCGGTGTCACCGGCGACTGGCGGTACCCCGGCGGCGGGGTGGCCTACTCCACCTCGGGGTACGCCCCCGCGGGCCCCGACCCCCGCGACGACCTGCTGCCGCACCCCGTGCGTACGCTCACGATGACCCGGCTGGCCGACGGTCTGGACGAGTCGGTCAAGTGCCTGTGGGTCTACGCGGCCAACCCCCTCGGCTCCACCTCCGACCAGAACCGGATCAGGGCGGCGCTGGCGCGGGAGGACCTGTTCACGGTGGTGATGGAGCAGTTCCCGACCGACACCGTCGACTACGCCGACTACGTGCTGCCCGCCACCATGCAGATCGAGCACCTGGACGTGCACCACGGCTACGGGCACATGTACATGGTGTGGAACGAGCCCGCCGTCGAGCCGCCGGGCGAGTGCCTCTCGACGACCGAGACCTTCCGCCGGCTCGCCCGGCTGGTGGGCCTGACCGAGCCGTCTTTGTACGACACCGATCTCGAACTGGCCGAGCAGACGCTCTCCCAGGTGGGCATCTCCGTGGAGGAGATCCGCAAGCAGGGCTGGGCGCGCCTCCGGGTGGCCGACCCGTTCGTGCCGTTCACCGAGGGTTTCCCGACGCCGAGCGGGCGGCTGGAGTTCGCCTCCGAGAGGGCGGAGGCCGACGGGCTGCCGCGGGTCGCCGGCTACGTCCCCTCGCTCACGGCTCGTACGGCTCCCGCCGACCGGCCGCACCCGCTCGTCATGATCACTCCGGCCGCGCACACGTTCCTCAACACGCAGTTCGCCAACAACCCGGAGCTGCGCAAGCGGTCGAAGGGCCCCACCGTGCTGGTCAACCCGGCAGACGCCGCCACCCGCGGCCTCGTGGACGGGCAGGCCGCCCGGGTCTTCAACGGCAACGGCGAGTTCAGTGCGTACGTGGAGGTCAGCGACCGGGTGGCGCCGGGGGTGGTGGCGGCGCCGAAGGGCCACTGGCCCAAGCTGTCGGCCGGCGCGAACCCCAACGCGCTCGTGGACGAGCGGGACGCCGACATGGGCCGCGGCGCGGTCTACCACGACAACTTCGTCGACGTCGCCCCGCTGTCACAAAGCGAGCTTGAACCCCTCGTGTGAGGCGGTGAAGCCGAGCGAGCCGTAGAAGCGGTGGGCCTCGGTGCGGGCCTTGTCGGACGTCAGCTGCACCAGCGCGCAGCCGCGTTCTCCGGCCCGCCCGACCGCCCACCGCATCATCTCCCGGCCGATCCCCCGGTTGCGGTGGGGCACGGCGACCCTGACCCCCTCGATCTGGGCGCGCTCGCCGCCCCGGCGGGACAGCCCGGGGATGTAGGTGAGCTGCATGGTGCCGACGATCTCGCCGCCCGACTCCACGACGATCAGCTCGTTGCGCGGGTCGGCGTCCACCGCCTCGAAGGCGGCGTGGTAGTCCGGTTCCCCCGGGGAAGCCGGACGGGATGCCGTGATCGGGTCATCGTTGATCATCGCCACGATGACGGGGACGTCCTCACGCCGGGCCGTACGGAATTCGAGATCCATGCCGGGAGACTAACCGGGGCGCGTCAGGGGAGGGTCAGGGACTTCCCCGATGCCGCGGAAACGCCCAAAAGGGCACGCTGTAGTTATGAACGAACTGACCCGAATGGACGAGATGTCCTTGGCCGGCGCGGCCCTGCGCGGCGCGCCCTGGCGGGCCGCGGCGACGTCCGGCGGGGCGGTCGCGGCCACGAGCCTTCTCCTGGGCGTCATCCTGCCCGGCCCGGCCGACCTGACCTGGGCCCTGTGCGCGGGCCTCACGGTGTTCGCCCTCGTCGCGGCGATCGGCGCGATCTCCAAGCCGGACGCCGGCGACCGGGTGACCCGGCAGGCCCGTCTCTGGGCGCTGCGCCACCCGTGGCGCTTCGCGCTCTACCCGGGCCTCGGCGCCGCGGCGCTGATGTACCCGGTGCAGCTCGTGATCGACCGCGAGGGCGTCTTCGGCGCGGCCTGGGACGCGTTGTGGGGCGGCGCGCTCGTGCTGCTGATCACCGCCGTTCTCACGATCTCGATGCGCGGCCGCGCCAAGGGCGCCTGAGGCTCAGGCCTCCCGCTCCGCCGCGCCGCGGCAGACGCAGAACTCGTTGCCCTCGGGGTCGAGGAGAGTGACCCAGCCGGTGCCCTCCGGGGTGCGGTGGTCCTCGTACGGCTTGGCCCCGAGCGCGAGCAGCCGCTCCACTTCCTGGTCGCGGGTGCCGTTCCCGGAGGGGACCACGTCGAGGTGCAGGCGGTTCTTGACCGTCTTGCCCTCGGGCACCTGGATGAAAAGCAGGTGCGGAGGGCCGTCCGGACGGTCCAGCATGACCTCGTCGTCCTCCGGCTCGGAGTCGACGAGCGGCCAGCCCAGGGCCTCGCTCCACCACTGGGCCAGCTCGTACGGCCGGGCGCAGTCGATCGTCGTCGTGTAGATCTCAATCATGCGCCCCACCCAATCCCGACACCAGCAAAGGTGTCAAGCAGGTTACGTGGCCGCCCGCCGCGGTCGAAGCGCCCGGACGAGGCTGACCGCGGACACCACGGCCCAGACCCCCTCCAGCAGCAGGAATCCCCAGTCGTCGTCCGCGTACGCGAGCCACGCGAGCACCGCGGAGCCGACGAGGTTGAGCACGAGGTAGATCTTCGAACTGTTGTCGAGGACGTTCATCTGGGAGAGCAGGAACGCGCCGAGAATCAGGACGGCGCCGGCGATCTGCAGAACTTGGTCCATGTCCTTCCGCCCACCGTCTTCGCTGGTCCGGGTACGGCGGGCACCTCGTCCGGGAAGACCGCGGCTCGCGGCCTTCTCACAACGGGACGATACCGGTTGTGAGACCTCATTCCGTGCGATCTGTGGCACAGACCCTGGATATGGGCGGTTACTCGCGGGTAGCATTCCTTTAGAGTTACCGACCAGTACGTTACCCCCGGGTTCGGTTCTAGGAGCGCACACAGATGGGTCACTACAAGAGCAACCTCCGCGACCTGGAGTTCAACCTCTTCGAGGTGTTCGGCCGCAGGGAGATCCTCGGCACCGGCCCGTTCGCCGAGGTCGACGAGGACACCGCGCGAAGCGTGCTGGACGAGGTCAACCGGCTGGCCGTCGGCCCGATCGCCGACTCGTTCGAGGACGCCGACCGCCACCCGCCCGTATTCGACCCCGCCACCCACAGCGTGACCATGCCGGAGAGCTTCAAGCGCTCCTACCAGGCCTGGGTGGACGCCGAGTGGTGGCGCCTGGAGCTGCAGCCGGAGCTCGGCGGCACGCCCGCCCCGCGCAGCCTCGTGTGGGCCATGGCCGAGATGGTGCTCGGCGCCAACCCCGCCGTGTGGATGTTCGCCTGCGGCCCGGCCTTCTCCCGCCTGGTCTTCGAGCTCGGCACCCCCGAGCAGAAGCGGTTCGCCGAGATGGCCGTCGAGCGGCGCTGGGGCGCGACCATGGTGCTCACCGAGCCCGACGCCGGCTCCGACGTCGGCGCGGGCCGTACGAAGGCGATCCAGCAGCCCGACGGCACCTGGCACATCGAGGGCGTCAAGCGCTTCATCACCAGCGCCGAGCACGACATGGCCGAGAACATCTTCCACCTGGTGCTGGCCCGGCCCGAGGGCGCCAAGGCCGGCACCAAGGGCCTGTCGATGTTCCTCGTGCCGAAATACCTGGTGGACCTGGAGACCGGCGAGCTGGGCGAGCGCAACGGCGTCTACGTCACCAACGTCGAGAAGAAGATGGGCCTGAAGGTCTCCACGACCTGCGAGCTCACCCTCGGCGAGAAGCACCCCGCCATCGGTTACCTGGTCGGCGACGTCCACGACGGCATCCGGCAGATGTTCATGGTGATCGAGCACGCCCGCATGATGGTGGGCGCCAAGGCCATCGCCACGCTGTCCACCGGCTACCTCAACGCGCTGGACTTCGCCAAGAACCGCGTCCAGGGCGCCGACCTCACCCGCTCGGGCGACAAGACCGCCCCGCGCGTGACGATCACCCACCACCCCGACGTACGCCGCGAGCTCATGCTGCAGAAGTCGTACGCCGAGGCGATGCGCGCGCTGGTGCTCTACACGGCGACGATCCAGGACCAGATCCAGATCGCGGAGTTCGAGGGCCGCCGCGACGAGGCCGCCGAGGCGCTCAACGACCTGCTGCTCCCGCTGGTGAAGGGCGTCGGCTCCGAGCGGTCGTACGAGCTGCTGGCCCGCTCGCTGCAGACCCTCGGCGGCTCGGGCTTCCTGCAGGACTACCCGATCGAGCAGTACATCCGCGACTCGAAGATCGACTCGCTGTACGAGGGCACGACCGCCATCCAGGGCCAGGACCTGTTCTTCCGCAAGGTCCTGAAGAACCAGGGCGCGGCACTGGGGTCGCTGCTCGGCGAGATCAAGGCGTTCGCGGCCTCCGAGGCGGGCAACGGACGGCTGAAGGTCGAGCGCGGCCTGCTCGACGAGGCGGCCGACGTGGTCAAGTCCATGGCCGACACGATGGCCGGATGGGCGATCTCCTCCATGGAGACGCCGCAGGAGGTCTACAAGGTCGGGCTCAACACCACCCGGTTCCTCATGGCGCTGGGCGACCTGGTGCTGAGCTGGCTGCTGCTGCGTCAGGCCGAGGTCGCGCTGAACGCCCTGTCCGCTTCGGAGGAGGACAAGGCGTTCTACACGGGCAAGGTCGCCGCGGCCTCGTTCTTCGCGCAGACCGTGCTGCCCCGGCTGGCCGCCGAGCGCCGCGTGCTCGCCGCCACCGGCCAGGACCTCATGGAACTGCCCGAAGAGTCCTTCTGACATGTCGCCTGCTCGTACGGCTGCCGCCCTCTTCGGCGGCAGCCGTACGAGCATGAGAGGTGATCCGTTATCCGCCGCCAGTAATGTGGCCAGGTGTGGTCGAGGATGACCGGTTACGCAAGGAACCTTGCCTCGTCACTATCCTCGATCAGGAGAACCGACCGGAGGCGTGACATCCGACGCACCTGATCGTCGGTTACCGGCGCTGTCGCCTGATTTCGGCCCGTGAATCCGGGATCAGCAGTTCTTGAATCCTTGCGGGTACGCGATTTGTCCGCTGGGCTGAACATATGTCCACTTACTTGTGCTCCCGCCGGGGATCTTGCTGCAGCCGTAATCCGGCGCCCACCTCACATTGATTTTCTTGCGCACCGTCTTACCGCCGCAGTTCGCCCAGGTGAGCGTCCACACGGTTCTGTTGGGGTAGCTCTTGCTCTTGATGGTCCCGCCGCAGTCGGCGCGGAGAGCGCTGGAGGCGCTGCCCGCGCTCGCCTCGACTGGCAGCGCACCGACGGTGCCGGCTCCCAGGAGGGCCGCCGCCACTACCAGTCCCGCTCGCTTCACCAGGGCAGCAGGTGTCTTTCCGCGTTTCGCGGCCGGCGAGTTGGGTTTCACGGTCATAGGCTTTCCTTCCGGTCTTCGAAGCGGGGGAAAGCGTCTCAGTGTCTACGCCGCCCCCGCGCTTTCGCCGAACCAGGTCGTGTTTGAAACACTCCCTAGGACCGTAACCGTGCGGATTCTTTCCAGCGTCAACCCTCGGTTGGATATCGCCGTCATCTTCTGCGGTAGTCCGGATGGCAGCGGGTAACAACACCCGCGTCAGGCGGTGTGGTACTGCACGGCGGCGCGGCTCGCGAGGATCGGGGTGATGCATTCCTTGAGGACGTCCTGGTGGGCCGGGTGGTCCCGGTAGACGATGTAGTCCTCCGCGGAGTCGAAGTCGGCGACCACAGCGAAGGAGAAGTTGCCCTGGTTGATCCCGGCGTCCGGTCCGACCTCATAGCTCCGCAACTCCGGGATGACGCCGGGCAGTTCGCGTAGCCGCCTGGCCACCTCCGCCTTCTGCTCCTCGGTGGCGTCATCGGTCCACTTCAGCAGCACGACGTGCCGGAACATGCTCACTCTCCTCCGCTACGGGAATCACGCCGGCCCATCCTCTCATCCGGTCATGGCGCGGGCATCTAGAGAAGCATGCGAGAGGCCCACGGAATGATCATGGTCAGTGATGGCCGGAATCGCAGGTGTGGCCTCAGCGCGGGCGTCGCTCGACGAAGGCCCGCCGCGCCGTACGGCGAGCCACTCGCGGAAGGCTGCTTCGCCCGCCACGGCCAGTGTCTCCGGATCGTCCCGCGCCGCCCGGCGCTCCAGCACGATCCCGGTCAGATATCCGTCGCCGTACGCCACCGGGCCGACCCGCGTGTCGTGCGCGGCGTGCCGCAGCGGCGCGGGCAGGTCCCTGGCCCACCGCTCGCCCACGGTCACCGTGGCCTCTCCGCACCCCACCAGGCCGCCCACGCCGCGCAGCGACTTCCCGTCCACCGGCTGGGAGCCCGTCACCCACAGCGCGCGTACGCGGTCGAAGTCGCGGCGGTGGGCCGCGAGGTGGCCCGGCGCGAGCTCGGCCTCCTTCCGCCGCCGGAAGCGCCGCCACCGCGCGATCCCGGTGACGAACACCTCGAACTGCTCACCGGACAACGACATCTCCGCCAGCCAGGCCAGCGTGGAGGCGCGGTCGCGCAGGCCGTGGCCGGCGCGGAACTCCGCCACTGCCTCGCGCAGATCGCCCTCGTCCAAGGGCTCGTCGTCCTCCATGAGCTCACGTGACAGAAGGCATTGCTCGGCGATCACGGCCCGGAGATCCCGGCAGTCGGCCTGAAGCAGTGCGAGGGCCTCCGCCACCCCCGCCCGCAGGCGATCCGTGCCGAGCGGATCGCCGGGCGCCCGACCGTCCTGCTCCGACTCCGCCCCGCGCGGCACGGACAGCGTCACCGTGCCGCCCTCCGGATGGTTCAGCCGCAGGTCGTACTCGCCGCGCCTGCCCGTGAGGACAAGCCGCGGGCAGGCACGGGGATGGCGGGCCGCCCACGACCCGACCACCTCTCCCGCCTCGGCGAGGCCCGTACAGCGGCGCCGCAGTCCGCGCAGGATCTCGGTGCCCTCGCCGAGCAGGTCGGCGAACTCGAAGGTCGTCATCGTCACCTCACAGCCCGCGTTCGCATGCTCACGTCTCCGCCCCGGCCGTCTGCGCCGCGACCAGCGCGGCGTAGTGCCCCCCCTGCGCCAGCAACTCCCTGTGCGCACCCCACTCGACGATCCGACCGTCGTCGACAACGAGGATGAGGTCGGCGTCCCTGACCGTGCTCAACCGATGCGCGATCACGATCCGGGTCTGGGTGAGCCCGGCCAGGTTCGCCTCGATCTGGGCCTCGGTGGCGCTGTCCAGGTTGCTCGTGGCCTCGTCGAGCAGCAGGACCTTCGGCCGGGACAGCAGCGCCCGCGCGAGCGCGAGGCGCTGGCGCTGACCGCCGGACAGGCCCGCCCCCTCTGTGAGCACGGTCTCGTACCCCATGGGCATGGCCGAGATCTCGTCGTGCAGGCACGCCAGCCCGGCGGCCCCGACCACCCGGTCGAACGACGCCTCGGGGTCGTTCAGCGCGATGTTCTCCCGGATCGTGCCGGTGAACAGCGACGGGTCCTGAGTGACCACGCCGAACTGGCGCCGCAGGGACCGCGGGTTGAGCTCGCGGAGCGGGACGTCGTCGTAACGGATCTCCCCCTCGGTCGGTGTGTGCAGCGCCAGCAGCATCCTCGCCAGCGTGCTCTTGCCCGCTCCCGAGGGGCCCACAAGCGCGATCTTCTGACCACGCTCGATCCGCACCCATACGTCACGCAGGATCCATGGCCCGCGGGGGTCGTAGCGGAAGCCCACCCCCCTCAGCTCGATCCGGCCGCGCAGCCGCAGGACCTCAATGCCGCTGTCCTGCTCGGGTTCGGAGCTCAGGATGTCCGACAGCCGGTCGAAGTGCGCTCCGGCCTGCTGCATGCTCTGCAGACTGGTCATGAGCGAGGACAACGGGGTCAGCGCCGCGGTCGCGACGGCGTTGAGCCCGAGCAGCGCACCGAGCGTGATGTCGCCGTCCAGCACCCGCCAGGCGCCCACCCACAGCAGCACGAGCGGAGCGAGCAGCCGCAGCGCGTTCAGCGCCGCCTCGAGCAGTCCCTGGGTGAGCCCGCCGCGTACGTCGGCGTCCAGTTGCTCGGCGAAGAACTTCGTCCACTGGTCGACGGCGCGTGACTCCGCGCCCGAGGCCTTGAGCGTCTCGATGCCGCCGATCGCCTGCACGAGCTGACTCTGCGTGGCCGCGTAAGCGGTCAGCTCCCGCTGGGTCAGATAGTGCACCCTGCGTGCGGTGGCGAGCAGCAGGGCGATCTGCGCGGCCGCGAACCCGAGCAGGCACAGCCCCAGCACCGGATCCCTGACGAGGACGAGCACCGCGTAACCGATCGCGAGCGGCCCGTCGATCAGGGCCGACAGCACCTGCCCGGTCAGCATCTCCCGCAACACCGCCACGCTGCCCGCCCTGGTGACCAGGTCGCCCTTGCCGCGCAGGGCGAAATACCGGTACGGCAGGGTCACGAGATGGGCGACCACTCCCCGGGTGAGCTCGGCGTCCGCCCCCGCCCGGACCGACACCAGCAGGACCGACCTGAGCCAGCCGACCACGAATTGCGTGAGACCCGCGAGCACGAGCCCCGCGCCCAGCAGGAGGAGCAGCCGATCGGCGCCGTACGGCAGGACCCGGTCGACCAGCGACTCGGAGAACACGGGCAGGGCGAGCCCGAGCACCTGCAGCAGCACGGAGGCGGCCACGACCTGAGCGAGCAGTCCCTTGCGCCGCAGCACCAGGTCGTGCAGGAACCGCCGCCGCCATGCGGTGGCGGCGGTCGAACGGCCCGTACGAAAGCCGGGAGCCGGCTCGAAGGCGAGCAGCACCCCCGTGAAGCCGGAGTCGAACTCCTCAGAGGTGAGCCTGCGCCGGCCTCGGGCAGGGTCGACGACGTCCACCTGGTCGGGCGCCCAGCGCTCCACGACAAGGAAGTGGTTGAACTCCCAATGCACGATCACGGGCATGGGCAGCCGGGCGAGGTCCTCGGGCCCCAGTGAGAAGGCACGCGCCTTGAGTCCCAGCTCCCGGGCCGCGTCGGCGATCGCCCGTGCGGACAGCCCGTCCCTGCCGACCTGCAGCCGATCGGTGATCTCGTGCAGGGAGAGCCGGCGCCCGTGGTAGGAGAGGATCATCGTCAGGCACGCGGCGCCGCATTCGGTGGCGGTGTTCTGCAGCACGACGGGCACGCGCCTTCTCACGAGCCGCTCCCCGCTCCCGAGAGCACCGCGACGGCGACCGCACCGGTTCCGGACGCGAGCAGCACGGCCAGCGCCCACAGCAGAGTGATCATGCCGCGACGGATCATCACAGGCGGTCGCGCCCCGGAGCCGGGTCTCGCGTACCTGCTCAGGGCCTCCTCCCGGTAGAGGCCACGCCTCATGACCAGTGCCATTCGATCCTCGCCTGCCGTCGCCGCCCGGCCAGCCACTCGGCGAAGGCGGCGCGGCCCGCGGCCGCCAGCGTCTCCGCGTCGTCCTCGGCCGGCCTGCGCTCCAGGACCGTCCCGCTGAGGTAGCCCTCCTCGCTCTCGCACGGGCCGACGACGGCGCCCGCGGGGGCGCCGCGCAGCTCGGCGGGCAACTCGCGGGCCAGACGCTCGCCGACGATCACCCGAGCCTCCCGGAGCTCCGGCAGGAGGACGAGCAGGTCCTGGGGAGAACTCGCCGCATACCTGTCCGCCGAGACCACCCAGACCGCCCTTACCCGGTCGAAATCGGCGCGGTGTGCCGCCAGGTATCCCGGCCCCAGCTCGCTCTCCTTGCGCCGCCGGAACCGCCTCCGCCGGGCGATGCCCGAGATGTAGGTCTCGAACATCTCGCCCGACATGCCGACCTCCTCAAGCCAGGCGAGGGTGGACGCCCGGTCCAGCAGGCCGCGTCCCCGGCGGAACTCGTCGGCCGCGACCTGCAGGTCCCCCGGGGTGAGCGGCTCGTCGTCGTCCAGCAGTTCGTTGAGAATCACGCACTGGTCGACGATCTCCTCGTACGGCGTCGCGTCCCGGCGCGACAGCGAGCGCAGCATCGTCAGGGCCTGGGCGACGGACAGGTGGACGTCGTCCACGGTCACCAGCCCTCCGGCCGCCCAGTGCGTGGAATGGTCGACCAGCCAGGGCACGCCGTCCTCCGGCGGCGCGCTCACCGCGACCGTGCCGCCCTCGGGATGCGCGAGCAGCAGATCGTAGTCGACCACCGGGGTCCCCGGCCGCACGTCGACGACGAGCTGGGCCGACAGGCCGGGGCGCTCGGCCGCCCAGGCGGCGGCCGTACGCCTGGCCTCCTCGACGTCGGGGCGGCGGCGGGGCAGGCTCCGCAGCAGCCGCACGCCGGACTCGACCGCCATGCCGAAGTCGCTCACCGCGCCCGCCTCCCCTCGTGGGCCGCCGCGAGCCAGCCGGCGATGGCGTCGCCGACCGGCAGCCCGGCGCGCTGCTCCGCGAAGCCCCAGGCGCCGTTCGGGTTGATCTCGAGGAACACGTACTCCCCCTCGGGGGTCAGGATGAGGTCGATCGCGCCGAAGGTCAGGCCCAGCGACGCGGTCAGCGCGACGCAGCGCGCGGCCACGGGCTCGGGAAGCTCGTGCGGGCTGTATCGCACCCGGTCGTCGTCGTAGTGGCGCCAGTCGTCCCTCGCGGTCCGGGACGCCCGGGTGTCGATCGCGGCGGCGAAGACGCTCTCACCGACCACGATCACGCGCAGCTCGACGTCCTTCGTCACGTAGGGCTGGAGAATGACCGGCTCGTGCCGGAGCCGATGCCGTGAGGTGAGCAGGCGCCGGGTGACGAGGGTCGTGTACGCGCGGTGGTCGGCCCCGTCGACGGTGAACGCGTCGGAGCTGATCTGCTTGGCGATCAGGCGGCCCGAGGCCCGCTCGTACGCCGGGACAAGCTCGGCCGGGTCGTTGGTGAAGACCGTCGGGGGCACGGTGAACCCCAGCTCGACCGCGCGGGCCATGTGAACGATCTTGTTGTGCGCGTGCCGCTCCACCTCACGCCGGCACGGCAGCCAGGGGACTTCGGCCAGCGCCCACACGCCGTCGAGCAGGAACTCCGCCTGCAGCTCGGCGTGCGCGCGATGAGTGGGGTCGGTCACGTTCCCGGCGCTCGCCGGGCGGTTCGGGCGTCTGCGCCAGACGGCCGTCACGTCGGCGAGGTCGATCCGCCCGTCCACGGTGTCGAGCACGACGCGGTGCCGGCCGCCGTCGAAGGCGGCGGTGATCCCGGCCCTCGCGGGGTGGTCTCCCGGGTCCCACCAGGTCACCGGCACCCCGCGGTGCTTCAGCTTGGGCAGGACCGCGTGGACCGCCTCGTCCCCCCGGTCGCTGAGTATCAGGATCACGTTCACTCCGGTCAAGCGCGGACGGCGGAGCGGGAGGTCCGCTCCGCCGTCCTGTGGGCGGCCCGCGGGTCGTCTCACCCGCGGGTCCCTATCAGCTCAGGTCAGCTGTTGACCCACTCGGCGGGCTTGCCGCCGATGTACCAGCTCACCGACCAGCGGCCGCCGCTGACCTCGCCGAGCTCAGCGTCGGTCAGCTCCGCGCCCTCGAACGGAATGTCGTCAATGCTGATCTTCGACATGATGTCGTCCTTTCTCGCCGCTCGCGCGGCCTTGCCTGGTCCCCCCGCAGCGGCGAGGATCCCCCGGATCTCCGGCGTTCCCGGGGCCGGTGATCGCTTACGGCGAAGACGCTACGGACGGCGTCTTGGACGTCACTTGCAGCCCGCTTGACACCTGCGCCACCTGGGTGACGCAGGAAAAGGGCCGGACACCCCTCGGGTGCCCGGCCCTTCCAAGCGCGTGCGGCTCAGCTCCAGGCGAGCATTCGGAGGGGGTCCTCCAGCATGGCGCCGACGTCGCGCAGGACGTAGGAGCCGAGCTCACCGTCGACCACGCGGTGGTCGAACGACAGCGCCAGGGTGGTGACCTTGCGGACCGCGAGCTGCCCGTCGACCACCCAGGGCATGTCCCTGATCTGGCCCACGGCGAGGATCGCCACCTCTCCCGGATTGAGGATCGGCGTGCCGGCGTCGACGCCGAAGACGCCGACGTTGGTGATCGTGATCGTGCCGCCGCTCAGCTCGGCGGGCTGGCACTTCCCGGCCCGCGCCCGCTCGGTGAGGTCGCCGAGCGCCCGGGCGAGGCCGGGCAGCGACATCGCGTCGGCGTCCTTGACGTTGGGCACGATCAGCCCCCGATCGGTGGCCGCGGCGATGCCGAGGTTCACGTAGTGCTTGACCACGATCTCCTCGCCGGTCCACGACGCGTTGACCATCGGGTGCCGCTTCACCGCCGTGATCAGGGCCTTCGCGACCAGGAGCAGCGGGGAGACCTTGACCTCGGCGAACTCGGGCAGCGTCCGCAGCCGCCGGACCGCCTCCATCGTCTCGGTCACGTCGACCTGGAGCCACTCGGTCACGTGCGGGGCCGAGAACGCGCTGGCCACCATCGCCTGCGCGGTCGCCTTCCTGACCCCTCTGACCGGGATGCGCTCCTCTCGCGCGGTCGTGTCGCGCCCGGCGGCCGGTGCGAGGGCGGGCGCCGCCACCGCCGCTTCCACGTCGGCCCGGGTGATCGACCCCCGGGGGCCGGTGCCCGTGAGGGTGGTCAGGTCCACGCCGAGGTCCTTGGCGAGCTTGCGGACCGGCGGCTTCGCCAGGACGCGCGCCCGTACGGACGCCCCGGAGCCGTTGCCGTGTGCCGCACCGACACCCCCTCCCGCGACGGCGGGGGCGGGGGCGGGAGCGGGAGCGGGAGCGGGAGTGGTCAGCGGGGGCGCGGCGGTCCGGACGGGCGGAACCGGCGGAGCGGACGCGGCGGGCGGAGCGGACGCGGCGGGCGGAGCGGACGCGGCGGGCGGAGCGGACGCGGCGGGCGGAGCGGACGACGCCGGTTTGCGGGGGCGGCGGCGGGTGGCGCTCGTCTTGACGCCGTACCCGACCAGCACCGGCTGGCGCTCCTCCTTCGGCTGAGCCTGGTGGGCCTCAGCGCGGTTCCGCACGTCCGGAACCATGTCGTCGGCCAGCGCATCCCGGCCCGCGCCGGCGCCGTCACCGCCCGCGCCGTCGTCCACCGCGATGATCGGGGCGCCGACGTCGACGGTCTGGCCCTCGCCGACCATCAGGGCGGACACGGTGCCCTCGTACGGGCACGGGAGCTCGACGACGGCCTTGGCCGTCTCGATCTCCACGATCGTCTGGTTGATCTTCACCGAGTCGCCCGGGGCGACGTGCCACTTGACGATCTCGGCCTCGGTCAGTCCCTCGCCCACGTCGGGGAGTCTGAACTCGCGCAGCATGGCAGATCCCTCCCCCTCAGTACGCGAACGAGCGGTCCACGGCGTCGAGCACGCGGTCCAGGTCGGGCAGGTAGTGGTCCTCCAGCCGGGACGGCGGATAGGGCGTGGAGAACCCGCCCACCCGCAGCACCGGCGCCTCCAGGCTGTAGAAGCAGCGCTCGGTGACGCGCGCCGCGATCTCGGCCCCGAAGCCGGTGTAGACCGGGGCCTCGTGGACGACGACGCACCGTCCGGTCCGCGTCACGGACTCGGTCAGGACATCCACGTCGAGGGGGTTGAGCGAGCGCAGGTCGACGACCTCGACGCTCCGCCCGTCCTCCTCCGCCGCCGCGGCGGCCTCCACGCAGGTCTTCACCATCGGCCCGTACGCGACCAGCGTGACGTCGCGGCCCTGCCGTACGGTGCGGGCGCGGTCGAGTGGCAGGCCGGGGGCGGCGAGGTCGACGTCGGCCTTGTCCCAGTAGCGGCGCTTCGGCTCGAAGAAGATGATCGGGTCGTCGCAGCGGACGGCGTCCTGGATCATCGTGTACGCGTCCGCCGGGTTCGAGCACGCGACCACCCGCAGGCCCGCGGTGTGGGTGAAGTACGCCTCGGGCGACTCGGAGTGGTGCTCGACCGCCCCGATGCCGCCGCCGCAGGGGATGCGTACGACGACGGGCAGCTTGAGCGTGCCGAGCGACCGCAGCGGCATCTTGGCGAGCTGGGTGATGATCTGGTCGGCGGCCGGGAACACGAACCCGTCGAACTGGATCTCGCACACCGGCCGGTAGCCGCGCAGCGCCAGGCCGATCGCCGTGCCGATGATGCCCGACTCGGCGAGCGGCGTGTCGATCACGCGGTCCTCGCCGAAGTCCTTCTGCAGGCCGTCGGTGACGCGGAAGACGCCGCCGAGCTTGCCGACGTCCTCTCCCATCACGAGCACCTTGGGGTCGTCCTCCATGGAGCGGCGGAGGCCCTCGTTCAACGCCTTGGCGAGAGTCAGAGTGGTCATCGCTCGAACCCCGCCAGGTAGGTCAGGTACTGCTCGCGTTCCTCGTCGAGGAGTGCGTGGGCGCCGGCGTACACGTGATCAAAGATAGCCCCGGGCGGCGGGTCGGGCAGCGCCAGGCACCGGCTTCGCACGTCCTTGCCGAGCGCGTCCGCCTCGGCGTCGATCTTCTCGAAGAACTCCTGGTCCGCGAGCTGGTTCTTGAACAGGTACGCCTTGACCCGCTCGATGGGGTCCTTCAGCTTCCACGCCTCCAGCTCGTCGGCGAGGCGGTAGCGGGTGGGGTCGTCGGAGGTGGTGTGCGCGCCCATCCGGTAGGTGAACGCCTCGATCAGCGTGGGCCCCTGCCCCTCGCGGGCGTTCTGCAGCGCCCGGCGGGTCACGGCGAGGCAGGCGAACACGTCGTTGCCGTCGACCCGGATCCCCGGGAAGCCGAAGCCGGACGCCCTCTTGTACAGCGGGATCTTCGACTGCTTCTCCAGCGGCTCCGAGATGGCCCACTGGTTGTTCTGGCAGAAGAAGACGACGGGGGCGTTGAACACCGAGGCCCAGATGAACGACTCGTTCACGTCCCCCTGGGAGGTCGCGCCGTCACCGAAGTAGACGATCGTGGCCGCCTCGGCGCCGTCGCGCTGGACGCCCATGGCGTACCCGACCGCGTGCAGGGTCTGGGAGCCGATGACGATCGTGTAGAGGTGGAAGTTGTGCTCGGCCGGGTCCCATCCGCCGTTGCTCACGCCGCGGAACAGGCCGAGCAGCTTGACCGGGTCGACGTCGCGGCACCAGGCCACGCCGTGCTCGCGATAGGTGGGGAAGGCCATGTCGGCGTCCGTGAGCGCCCGGCCCGAGCCGATCTGCGCGGCCTCCTGCCCGAGCAGGGACGCCCAGATGCCGAGCTCCCCCTGCCGCTGGAGCGCGACGGCCTCAAGGTCGATGCGGCGGACGAGGACCAGGTCGCGATAGAGGGAGCGGACCTCCTCCGCGGTCAGCTCGATGTCGTAGTCGGGATGCTCGACCCGCTCCCCTTCCGGGGTGAGCAGTTGGACGAGCTCCGGGGGTGCGTCTACACCACGAGGGGCGTCGGCTGTCACGTGCCACTCCTGTGCGTGTCGGGCCCCCGCGGGTGGGGTCACCCCCGCAGGAAGGCCGGGTCGTCTGGCGTACGGCCGCTGGGGTGGGCGACCGGGCGCATATGTGGACATCGTGGCAGAAGTCACACCCCGTAGCGCAAGACCCCGCCCGCCTGTCCACACTTCTCCGATTCCCGGACCGTGAGACGCCACACCCCCGGTGCCGGGGCCACAGGGGGCGAGGCGGCGGGGCGGCACTAGGCTTGACCCAGGCGGACCCCCGATACCGGCGGGCCTATTCGAACTGGAGGAACATCGTGGCGCGCGTCATCGTCGACGTCATGCTCAAGCCGGAGATCCTCGACCCGCAGGGCCAGGCGATCGCCCGGGCGCTGCCGCGACTCGGCTTCTCCGGGGTCGCCGGGGTGCGGCAGGGCAAGCGGTTCGAGCTGGAGCTGGACGGCCCGGCCGACGAGGCCGCGCTTTCGGAGGTCCGAAAGATGGCCGAAACCCTGCTCGCCAACACGGTCATCGAGGACTTCACGATCCACGTCGAGAGGTGAAGTGGCGCATTTCACACCACTATTGCCGCTGCTTATCAACCCCAAATGGGGCTTCGGTCCCTCTCGAACCCACCTATACGCCACGCCCTGATTAACAGGGACGTGATTTTGCGGTTAGCCCTGATTCATCGGGGAAGCCTACCTTGGTGACCTTCGACACCGGGGAGGGGTCCGGTGGATATTGAGTTCTCACTGGCGATGCCACGAGATGCGATCGGCATCCCGATGGTCCGCCGGGTGGTGGGAGACGCGCTCCGGTCTCTGGGAGTGACCGAGGAGTGCGTGTCCGACATACTCCTGGCTACGTCCGAGGCGTGCGCCAACGCGGTACGGCACGGTGGTCCCGCCAACCGCTACGAGGTCATGGCCACCATCGGCAACGGCCGCTGCGAGTTGCGCGTCGCCGACGAAGGCGAGGGGCTGCACATGATCCCCCGGCAGTATCCGCCGGCGGAGACCGAGAACGGACGGGGCATCCTGATCATGCGTGCCGTCGTGGACGATCTCTCGTTCGACATCACGCCCGGGCGCGGCACCACTGTGCGCCTGTGCAAGGAGCTCGACTGGGACGAGGACGCCATCGCCCATCACCTCACCCTCGATCGGCATCTCGCCGGGGTCTGAGGGCCCCGGCGACGCACCGCGCCGGGCCCGGGGACCCGGTGTGACGAGTGATCGGTAGTGGCCTCCGCGAGGGGAGCCCATTTGGCGGCTCCGATACCCTGAGGTGTACCGCCACTGACCGCCGTCCGGCACATGAGACGGTGGCGTGCGCCTTGGAGGGAAAACTGTCATGAGCGCTGCCCGGGTGGGCGTCGTCACCTTCCCCGGAACACTCGACGACCAGGACGCCGCGCGAGCCGTACGGCTGGCCGGAGCGGAGGCCGTGCCCCTGTGGCACGCCGACCACGACCTCAAGGGAGTCGACGCCGTCTTCCTGCCCGGCGGGTTCTCCTACGGCGACTATCTTCGCTGCGGGGCGATCTCCCGGTTCTCCCCTCTCATGACCGAGCTGATCCCGGCCGCCCAGGCCGGGCTGCCCGTGCTCGGCACCTGCAACGGCTTCCAGATCCTCTGCGAGGCGCACCTGCTGCCGGGCGCGCTGACCCGCAACGAGGGCCTCCACTACATCTGCCGTGACCAGCGCATCCGCGTGGAGAGCACGCGTACGGCGTGGACGACGGACTTCACCGACGGCCAGGAGATCGTGCTGCCGATCAAGCACGGCGAGGGCCGTTACGTCGCCGACGCCGACACGCTCGCGGCGCTGGAGAGCGAGGGCCGGGTGGTCTTCCGCTACGCCGGCGGCAACCCGAACGGCTCGCTCAACGACATCGCGGGCATCACCAACGAGGCCGGGAACATCGTCGGTCTCATGCCCCACCCGGAGCACGCAGTCGAGGACCTGACCGGCGCGCCCAGCGTGGACGGCCGGCACTTCTTCACCTCGATTCTCAAGAGGCTGGTGAACGCGTGAGCACCCTCGACAGCGTGAGGCGGGCGCAGGAGACGCCGGACGAGCGCCAGCCGTACGCCGAGCTGGGCATGAAGGACGACGAGTACCAGCGCGTACGCGAGATCCTCGGGCGCCGTCCGACCAGCTCCGAGCTGGCCATCTACTCGGTGATGTGGAGCGAGCACTGCTCCTACAAGTCGTCGAAGGTGCACCTGCGGCAGTTCGGGACCAAGGCGCCCAAGTCGGAGGCGCTGCTCGTCGGCATGGGCGAGAACGCCGGCGTGGTCGACATCGGCGACGGCTGGGCCGCCACCTTCAAGATCGAGTCGCACAACCACCCGTCGTACGTCGAGCCGCACCAGGGCGCGGCGACCGGCGTCGGCGGCATCGTGCGCGACATCATGTCGATGGGCGCCCGGCCGGTCGCGGTCATGGACGCGCTGCGCTTCGGCGGGGCCGACCAGCCCGACACGCGCCGTGTGCTGCCCGGGGTCGTCGAGGGCATCAGCCACTACGGCAACTGCCTCGGCCTGCCCAACATCGGCGGCGAGGTCGCCTTCGACCCCTGCTACATCGGCAACCCGCTGGTCAACGCCCTGTGCGTCGGCCTGCTGCGCAAGGACCAGATCAAGCTGGCCACCGCCCCCGGACCTGGCAACAAGGTCGTGCTGTTCGGCGCGCGGACCGGCGCGGACGGCATCGGCGGCGCGTCGGTGCTGGCGTCGGCCACCTTCGAGGACGAGTCGCAGGCCAAGCGGCCCGCCGTACAGGTGGGCGACCCGTTCATGGAGAAACTGCTGATCGAGTGCTGCCTGGAGCTGTACCAGGCGGACGTGGTCGTCGGCATCCAGGACCTCGGCGCGGCCGGGGTGTCCTGCGCCACGACCGAGCTGGCCGCCAAGGGCACCGGCGGCATGGAGGTCGACCTCAACCTCGTCCCGCTGCGCGATCCCACGCTGCGGCCCGAGGAGATCCTCATGAGCGAGTCGCAGGAGCGCATGATGGCGGTCGTCACACCCGACGACATCCCCGCCTTCATGGCGATCTGCGACAAGTGGGATGTTCCGGCGACCGTGATCGGCGAGGTCACCGACACCGGCAGGCTCGTCATGACGTGGGACGGCGAGGTGATCGTCGACATCCCGCCGGGCACGGCCGCCGACGAGGGCCCGGTCTACGAGCGTCCGTTCCACGAGCCCGCCGGGCAGGCGGCGCTCAACGCCGACGGTCCCGAGCGCCTGCCCCGGCCCGAGGACCTGCGGGAGACGCTGCTCACCCTGCTCGGCTCGCCCAACCTCGGGTCCAAGGAATGGGTGACCTCCCAGTACGACCGGTACGTCCGGGGCAACACGGTCCTCGCCCAGCCCGCCGACGCCGGCATGCTGCGGATCTCCGAGGTCATGCCGGGCGCCCAGGAGACCACACGGGGGATCGCGCTCGCCACCGACGGCAACGGCCGCTACGCGAAGCTCGATCCGTACACGGGAGCCCAGCTCGCGCTTGCGGAGGCGTACCGCAACGTGGCGGTGACCGGCGCGAAGCCGCTCGCCGTCACCAACTGCCTCAACTTCGGCTCGCCCGAGGACCCCGAGGTCATGTGGCAGTTCTCCGAGGCCGTGCGCGGGCTCGCCGACGCCTGCCGGACCCTCGGCGTCCCGGTGACCGGTGGCAACGTGTCGTTCTACAACCAGACGGGCTCGACCGCGATCAACCCGACGCCGGTGGTCGGCGTGCTCGGCGTGATCGACGACGTGGCGCAGCGGGTCAGGTCCGGCTTCACGGCCGCCGGCCTGCGCGTCCTCCTGCTGGGCGAGACCCGCGAGGAGTTCGGCGGGTCGGAGTGGGCGCACGTCGTCCACGGCCACCTGGGCGGCCTGCCGCCGCAGGCGGACCTGGAGGCCGAGCGTGGCCTGGCGGCGGTGCTGACCGAGGCGGCGGCCCGCGGGCTGCTGGAGGGCTCGCACGACCTGTCCGACGGCGGTCTCGCCGTCGCCCTGGCCGAGGCGTGCCTGGCCCAGGGCGTCGGCTGCACGGTGACCCTGCCGGGTGAGGACGCCTTCGTCGAGTTGTTCAGCGAGTCGGCCGCGCGGGCGCTGGTGTGCGTGCGGCCCGAGGCGTTCGAGGCCCTCGCCGACCTGTGCGCCCGCCACGAGGTTCCGTGCTCCGGGCTTGGCCTCACCGGCGGCTCCGCGCTCACGGTCGAAGGCGTCCTCGACGTCCCGGTCGAGGAGCTTCGCGAGGTCCACTCGTCCGCGCTCCCGCGCGTCTTCGGCTGATTCCGATTGAGTGAAAGGGCCCTTCCGGACGGACCGTCCGGAAGGGCCCGCTCGCCTTTTGTATGGCGTCAGACGGCGTTGACGTGGCAGGTGGCGGTCATCGTCTTGGACGGGTCGCTTTCGGAGGTAGCCGTGAGCTTCACCGTGGCGTGACGGCTGCCGCCCGCGGACTGCTGGGCGAAGACGGTGACGGTCTCCTTGCCGCCGAAGTCGACGGCCGCGAGGGCGTTGGGCGTGATCGTGGTCCAGCCGTTCCCATCGACCTCGGCCTTCAGCCGGTAGACGTCACTGTTCAGGTACGCGCTGACGTCCTCGGGGTGTTGCCCCTGAGCTGAGGCGCCCTTGCCGGTGTTGAACAGCGGGAAGCCGCACATCGACACGCCCTTCTGGGCGGCGGGGACGCCGGCGCCCGGCAGCAGCTTCACGCCGCGCTTCTGCGGGCCCGCGCCGTCGAGGGACCTGATCGCCACCGTGTACGACAGGGTCCCCTTGGCGTCGCGCTGCACGTCTGTGACGTAGAAGTGCAGGCGGTTGACCTGGTCCACGTACTCGTACTGGCTGCCCGAGTCGGTGCCCGCGTGGAAGAGGGCGTCGGCGAGCTGCCGGTAGTCGCCGATCGTGATCGGGACCTTGGTGCCGTCGGGCAGCACGTAGTCGGTCATGTTGATGTCCTGCGGATTGGCGTCGATCACCCACTCGAACGGCGCCCGGTCCTGGTTCTTGGTCTTGGCCAGGAGCACGCCGGAGTCGGGGGTGAAGGAGTCGCTGCCGATCCGGTCGACGACCTCCACTGTGTAGTTGTCGTAGCCGCCGCCGTCGCAGAGCGGGTCGGTCCGCTGGCTGCACGACCCGGTGGACTTGTCGCCGGTGTCGAAGGAGACGTTGACGCCGGTCAGCCGGCCCTTGCCCGGCTGGATCTCGCGTGCGGTCACCTTGGCGACCACCAGGCCGGAGTCGCGGAGCGCCTCGCGCGACAGGCGCAGGACGTTCTCCTCGTCGACGATGCCCAGCTTGATCTTGTTGCGCAGCATGTGCTGAGCGCCCATCGACGCGCCCGCCGTGGGCGGGATCAGCCAGCGGCTGTGCGGGCCGCCGGGGCCGTTGAAGCTGCCGCGGCTGAGCATCTCCCAGATGCCGGTGTAGGCCCGGACCGGCGGGTTGCCGTACGGGTTGTTGTAGTTGTCCAGGACGCCCAGGATGTGGCTGAACTCATGGGCGAAGACCCCCTGGCCGGAGCTCTCGGCCTGAACGGAGTCGACGCCGATGTTCGCGTTGGGCCAGAACGTCGAGCCGGCGGCCCAGGACGTCCAGTCCACGTAGCGGGTCCTGGACCAGTTGGGCAGGTTCGGGTCCGGCGGCCCGAAGTCGTCGGTGACGTCCTCCTTGGTGGGGAACTTCATCATGCCGAACTCCTGCCAGGTCGACGACTCGTCCTGACCGGCGCTCAGATAGAAGACGAAGTCGAACTGGGAGGTGACGTCCTGGCCGACGTCGGCGAGCCAGGCGGCCTTGCCGTCCGCGCGCAGGTTCTTGGTGCAGGTGTCCCCCGCCGGGCAGGCGTCACGCTGGTACTCCATCGCGTACTCGTGCGACTTGCCCGGCATGGTGTAGGGGCCGAAGGCGGTGAGGTCGACGCCGTACCTGCCGCCGGAGTCCTCCATCCAGTACTCGTGCAGGGTGTGGCCCTTGTTGAGCTGGTTGGGGGTGTTGAGGAAGTCCTGGTAGAACTTGGCGACCTGGCCACGGGGGATGTCGTGGGCCTCGGCGCTGGGGTTGCCGAAGACGGTCGAGTTCCGCGGCTGGGTGACCACGAACGGCTGGTTGGGATAGTCCACCAGCACAAGCGCGCCCTTGAAGGTGCGCGTCGACCCCTTCACGGCGGGGTTCGCCCAGTCGGTGCCCGGGATCTTCTTGTAGTCCGCCCACGTCATGTGGTCGGGGTTCTTCCAGTTCTGCGGGTCGATCGGCGCGACGACCCGGGACGCGCGGCCGCGCAGGTTCTGCGCCTCGTCCGGCTGGTCGCGCTGCCAGGGCTGGGTCTGGGGCCAGTGGTCACGACGCCAGGGGAGATCGGGGTCTCCGCCGGGGGCCGCGGAGGCGGGAGCCGCCGTAAGCGCGAGCGGGGCGAGCGCAATGGCTGCCACTATGCCCGGGAACAGCGTTTTTGAGAGTTTCACGAATTATGACGCTATAGAGACTATTGACGCAGATCATCGGTCACTTGTAGGGAAGACCAACGGGCCCTTCTCCTACAGATGTCGAAGCGTCCAGGTGGAGGCCGAGTGGTGGATCTGCAGCGAATCGTGGACGACCTCGCCCTTCGGCTCGAAAGACCCCTGCTGCTCGAGGACGGCCGCCAGCGCGTCGTCGCCTACAGCGAGCAGGACGGGCCGATGGACGACGTCCGCCGCCAGTCGATCCTGCGCCGCCACACCACTCCCGACGTGCGCGACTTCCTGCGCACGGCGGGCATCCACGAGGCGACCGGGCCGCTGCGCACGCCCGGCGCACCGGAACTGGGCCTGCTGCCGCGCGTCTGCGTTCCCGTACGGCACGACGGCCTGCCGCTCGGCTTCCTCTGGTTCATCGACGCGGCCCCGGCCATGACCGAGCCGGAGATCGCGGTCGCGGCGGAGACGGCGCCCACCCTGGCCCTGACCCTGTTCCACGAGAGCCTGGCCTCCGAACTCGCCTCGCGCCGCGAACTGGAGGCCGTCACCGGACTGCTGCTCCGCGAGCCCGACGCCGACAGGACCCTGATCGGGGCGGGCGCGTTTCCGCACGGCGCGCCCGTGACCGTGGCGGTCGCCCGGCCCACCGCCGGCGAGGCCGGCGAGACCCTGCGGCTGACGCTGGAACGCGGGCTGCTGGCCCTGCGGCGGCGCCTGATCAGGCATCATCCTCTTCACCTGGTGCGCTACGACCACGCCGTCCTGCTCACCGCGGGCACCGGCGCCTTCCCCGAGGAGATGCACGCCGCCCTCGGGACGCCCGTCCTGGTCGGGATCGGCTCGCCACGCCCCTCGCTCTCCCTCGCGGCCGAGTCGTACGAGGAGGCCTTGCACGCCGCCGAGATCGCCGCGAAGGTGCCGGAGTTCGGGCGCTCGGCCGAGTGGGGCCGCCTCGGCGTCTACCGCATGCTGTCCGGAATGCCGCACGGCAACCTCCACCCGGGGCTGGCACGGCTGCTGGACGAGGCCCAGCACCGGCCGCTGCTGGAAACTCTGGAGATCTACCTCGACCTCGCCGGCAACGCCCAGGCCGTCTCCCGCAGGCTCCGCCTGCACCGCACGTCGCTCTACTACCGGCTGCGGCGGGTGGAGGAACTGGCGGAGACCGACCTCAGGGACGGAGGAGAACGGCTGAGCCTGCATCTCAGCCTCAAACTCGCCCGCCTCTCCGGTCGCTACCGCCCCTCCACCCTCCCCGTGGACACCGAAAGCACCGGCCAGTGATATAAGGATGTATTATATTGCCAGCATGGCCTGGGAAATCACACTGCACGCCGAAGTGCATGCCTGGTTCCTCGATCTATGCAAGAACGACCCGCCCGTGGCGGAGAAGATCGAAGAGGCGCTGGACGAACTCGCCCTACAGGGCCCGAAGCTCGGCCGCCCTCTGGTCGATCGGATCCACCACTCGCGCGTCCTACACAACTTGAAGGAACTCCGCCCTCGTATACCCGGTAATAGTGAGATTCGCCTGCTGTTCGTCTTCGATCCCGCCAGGGAGGCGATCGTGCTGGTCGCCGGGGACAAGTCAGGAGAATGGAACCGCTGGTACCGAACGGCGATCCCCCTGGCGGAAGCACGCTATGCCACATACCGTGCCGAAGAGAAGGAGGAACTGGGATGAGCGAGTTCGTGAAGTGGTCCGACACCAAGGCCCGCATTCGGGAGATCGATCCCAACTGGGACTCGCCGGAACGGGTCGCCGCCCGGGAGGCCAGCCGCGAGCAACTACGGACCGAGTTGCGCGGGGCTCAACTGGCGGAGATGCGCAAGCGCCTGGGAGTGTCACAGAAGCTTCTCGCGGAACGGATGGGCGTGAGCCAGGCACGAGTCTCGCAAATCGAGCATGGCCAGATCGGCGGACTCGACACGCTCCGTTCCTACGTGGTGGCACTGGGAGGAAGGCTTGACGTGGTGGCCGACTTCGGAGATCACTCGGTGAAGGTCGCCTGAGGTTCCCCGATCACCACCCTGTCTCGCGGTGCCGCTTGGACAGCGAACGCCTTACTAATCGCATAACTCAGCAAGCATCGCCTGCTGCCGCTCGGGGCCGGTAGCTCCGGATATTCGGCCGGAGAGCCGACGAAGGCCCTTCCGGTAACCCCTCCGGAAGGGCCTTCGCAGTCGCCGTACGCCAACGCCTCATCGCGTACGGCAAGCATGGGCGGCACGCGCGCGGAGCCCTAGGGGCTCCACCGGCACGCTCTTACGAGATCTTGGTGCAGATGGCGTAGACGAGGCCGTTGTCGCCGCCGCTACCGCCGTTGCCCGTCAGCTCGACCTTCCAGCCGTTGCCGCTCATGTAGCTGCCCGTGACGGTCTTGCTCGAGCCGACCTTGTAGCCGCCGCCGGTGACCGTCTCACCCGCCGCGCAGGAGACGGATCCGCTGTTCCCCGAGATGAACGCGCTCGCCATCCGCGAGCTCAGGGTGGCGGCACCGCCGCCGGAGTCACCCTGGCCCTTGAGCCACTTCAGGAAGTCGGCCTCGTCCTTGGCGTTGCAGGCGCCCTTGTTCCAGATCTCGCAGGCGCTTTTGCCGTCCTCACCGGGCAGGCCGCGAGGACCGGTGTCGCCCTTGGCACCGGCAGGACCGGCGGGACCGGCGGGACCACGGTCGCCCTGGGCGCCCTTCAGACCGGTGTCGCCCTTGGGACCGGTGTCGCCCTTGTCCCCCTTGGGACCGGTAGCACCAGTGTCGCCCTTCGGGCCCTCCGGCCCGCGCGGACCCGCGGGGCCGGCGGGACCCTGCGGTCCGGTGTCGCCCTTGTCGCCCTTGGCTCCGGTGTCACCCTTCGGGCCCTGCGGACCCTGCGGGCCGCGCATGCCCTGAGGACCACGCAGACCCTGCGGACCCGCGGGACCCTGCGGACCGGTGCCGCCGATGCCCACCGGACCCTGCGGGCCGGTCTTGTTCCACGACACCTTGGTCTCGGTCGTCTTGCACGTGGTGGTCGCGTTCACCAGGCGCATGTACCGCGTGCTCTTGTTCACACACGCGTAGAACACGGCGTCACTCGCCGACGAAGCGGTGGCCGCGCCACCCAGAACCAGGACCGACCCAGCCAGAGCACCAGCCGTCATCAGGCCGATGGTGCGTCCGCCCGGCAACTTGATAGCCACGGAACTTCCCTTTCTGAAGCGCACGAAGTGCGCGGAAAACGCAAGTTGTGCATGTGATACACGCGCCAGGAGTTATGCCGGTTGTCGCGCCAAACATCACGTATGCGCATCTTCGCTACCGGTGAGTCCGAGCGGTCAAGAAATCGAGCCGGGACGCGGGCGTGGTGGAGCCCCCACGGACTCCACCACCTCTCATCGTCTTCAGTTGCCGCTGGTGGGGCTGGGAGTCCTCGACTGGAGGGCCGGCGTCTTGTCCTCGGCCTTCTTCTCGTCCTCGCCGGACTGGGAGGCGGCGTTGCCGCCACCGCCGACGGTGGCGCAGATCACGTACGCGGTGCCCTTGGTGCCGATCGATCCCTTGATCTCCCAGCCGGTCGGCTTGCCGCCCTCGATGATCGGGCCGTTGGTGAGGACCTCGCCGATGATGCTCGTGCCGCGGTAACCGCCTCCCGTGGCGTAACCGCTGCCACAGCTCAGCTTCACGGTGTTGTTCTTCAAGCCGAAGTTGAACTCCGCCTCCTTGTAGGAGATGCCGCCGACGCCCGAGTCGCCCTTCGGGCCCTCCGGCCCGCGCGGACCCGCGGGGCCGGCGGGACCCTGCGGGCCGGTGTCGCCCTTGGCGCCGTCGGCTCCCTTGGCGCCCTGGGGACCCTGCGGACCGGCGGGACCCTGCGGGCCGGTGGCACCCTTCAGGCCCTGCGGGCCGCGCATGCCCTGAGGACCACGCAAACCCTGCGGACCGGCGGGACCCTGCGGACCGGTGCCGCCGATCCCCACCGGACCCTGCGGGCCGGTCTTGTTCCACGACACCTTGGTCTCGGTCGTCTTGCACGTGGTGGTCGCGTTCACCAGGCGCATGTACCGCGTGCTCTTGTTCACACACGCGTAGAACACGGCGTCACTCGCCGACGAAGCGGTGGCCGCGCCACCCAGAACCAGGACCGACCCAGCCAGAGCACCAGCCGTCATCAGGCCGATGGTGCGTCCGCCCGGCAACTTGATAGCCACGGAACTTCCCTTTCTGAAGCACATGAAGTGCGCGGAAAACAGAAGTGATGCACGTGATACACGCGCCGTCGGATATAGGGGTTGTCACGTTAAACATCACGTATATGCATCTCCGCTATCAGTAAGCACGGATGGTCAAAAAACCCCTTTCTATGGCAGGGCAGCCTTCAGCGGCGCATCTGTCCGGTGAGTGGATCCGGGACAATTGAGACGTACGGCGCACGCCAGAATCGACGGCATGGCCGACAACCCCCCAGAACCCGGCTCTGCCGAGCATGCGAACGCCCTCCGGTACGCCTGGAGGGTCTGCTCCGTCACCGGGCTCGGTCTCGTGCTCATCGGGCTCAGTTCCAGCACGCTGAACGTCGCCCTCCCCTCGGTCGTCCGGCATTTCGAGGCCGGGCCGCTGGCGTCGAGCTGGATCCTGCTCGCGCACCTGCTGATCAGCACCGCGACACTGGTGTTCTTCGGGCGCGTCGCGGACCTGCTCGGCAGGCGGGAGGTCTACCTCGTCGGTTTCGCCCTCTTCACCGGCGCGTCGCTGCTCGCCGGGATCGCGCCCGACGTCGGCGTCCTCATCGTCCTGCGGGCCGTCCAGGGACTCGGTGCGGCCATGATCCTGGCCAACGGCACGGTGATCGTCACCGCCGCCTTCCCGCCCGACAGGCTCAGCCAGGGGATGGGCGTCTACATGGCCACGCTCTCGGTGGCCCAGCTCGCCGGGCCGACCCTCGGCGGCCTGATCGCGGACACGCTCGGCTGGCGGTGGATCTTCTGGATCAACGTCCCGGCGGGGGTGGTCGCGCTCGCCTGGGGCGCGGCCGTGCTGCGGAAGGTCCCGACCGGTCCCCGGCAGTCGGTGGACGTGCTGGGCAATCTGCTCGTGTTCGCCGCACTGTCGGCCGTACTGGTCGCGATCAGCCAGGGCGAGCCGTTGCCCGGTGTGGCCGCCGCCGCGCTCGTCCCCGCGCTGTTCGCGGTGGAGCGCAGGGCGCGCAACCCGGTGCTCAACCTCACGTTGTTCGGCGGGCGCATGCTGCTGTGCGCCAACCTGGCGTCGTTCGCCAACGCGCTGGCGCGGTCGTCGCTGATCCTGCTCGCCGGGCTCTACTTCCAGGCCGCGCGCGGGGCCGACGCGCTGGCCGCCGGCGTCGCCGTGCTGCCGGTCCCCGTGGGCATGACCCTCGCCTCTCCTCTGGCGGGCGCGCTGGGCCGCAGGGTGAGCCCGTACGCGCTGTCGGTGGGAGGGTGCGCGCTCACGGCGTCGGGGCTGCTCGTCCTCACGCTCGCGGCCGGCCCGGCCACGCCGTACTGGGTGATCGGCATCGGGCTCTTCGTGTGCGGGTGCGGCAGCGGCGCCTTCCTCACCGGCAACACGACGCAGGTCATGGGCGCGCTGCCCGAGGAGAGCCGGGGAGTGGTGAACGGCTTCCGGCTGATGGTCATGAACGTCGGCGTCGTGCTCAGCGTGGCGACGACGCTGACCGTGCTGACCGCCTCGGTCGCGCCGGCGCTGCGGGACCAGGTCTACGCCGGGACGCTGTCACGGGTGTCCCCCGACGCGCTGCGACAGCTCATGGCCGGGTTCCACACCACCTACCTCGTGTTGTTCTGCGTCGCGCTGCTCGGCGTCCTCTTCGCGGCCATGGCCTCGACCCCGGACATCAGGAGATCCAGGCCGAACGCGTAGTAGGCGTCGAGGTCGGGCTCCTGCTCCATCGTCCTGGCGTACTCGACGATGCGGGGGAACTCGTCGGCCGGGAGCCGTTCCAGGGCCAGCCGCTTCTGGCGGCGCAACTCCGCCGCCTGCTCGGCCGTGAACGCGCCGGGGCAGCCGGGCTCGTTGTCCACCAGGGCCATGGCCCCGTGCAGCAGGTAGGTGGAGACGGCGTAGCCCTCGCTCAACGTGAAACCGGCCTGGGAGAGCAGGTCGAGCGCGGTGTCGGTCGCGCGGCTGAAGCTCGGCAGATCCTGCTTCTCGACCATCGCGAACAGCCCCGGCATGTACCGGTGCCGCCGCATCACTCCGATCAGCGCCTCGACCATCACCCGCAGCCGCGCGTTCCACGGCGCGGCCGGGTCGAACTCGGCGGCGACCTCGGCGAGCAGATGGTCGGCGACGCAGACGAGCAACTGGTCCTTGTTCTTGACGTGCCAGTAGAGAGCCATCGGCGTCACCCCGAGCTCCTGGGCGAGCCGCCGCACCGTGACCGACTCCAGGCTCTCGGCGTCGGCCAGCTCAACGGCCTTCTCGACCAGACTCAGGCGGCTCAGCCGCTCCGCGTTCGCCATGGTCCGCAGCCTCCCTACCTCCTCGGCACTTGACAACTATACGCCGTACAAGGTCTCCTGTGCACCGTACATGTACGTCGTACATGTACCTCGTATAAGAGGAGGACACATGTCCGGACGGTGGTGGGCGCTGGTCGCGGTTTCGCTCGCGACTTTCATGACCTACCTGGACAACAACGTGGTCAACGTGGCCCTGCCGACGATCCAGCGGGACCTGGCGCTGACGATCTCCGGGCTGGAGTGGATCGTGAGCGCGTACATCCTGGTGTTCGCGGGCCTGCTGCTCGCGGGCGGACGCCTGGCGGACGTCTTCGGCCCCCGGACCGCGTTCTTCACGGGCCTGACGGTCTTCACGCTCGCGTCGGTCGCGGCGGGTCTCGCCGGGAGCCAGGAGACGCTGATCGCGGCGCGGGCGGTGCAGGGGCTCGGCGCCGCGCTGGTGACGCCGTCGACGCTGGCCCTGCTGCCGCGGATCTTCCCCGATCCGCGCGAGCGGGCGACGGCCGTCGGCATCTGGAGCGCGGTCGGCGCCCTGGCCCTCGCGATCGGCCCGCTCACCGGCGGGTTCCTCAGCGAGAACGCCGACTGGGGCTGGATCTTCCTGATCAACCTGCCGATCGGCGTGGTCGCGGCCGCGATCGGCCTGCGTGCGATCAGGGTCGAGCGGACCGCGTCCGGGCGGGGGTCCCTCGATCTGCCCGGCCTGGCCACCTCCGCCGTGGCGCTGTTCGCCCTCACCTACGCGCTCATCGAGGGCGAGTCGCGGGGGTGGACCTCGGCGCCGATCCTCGGGGCGTTCGCGGCCTTCGCGGTGGCCGCCGTCGCGTTCCTGGTCGTCGAGTCCCGTACGGCGCAGCCGATGATCGACCTCAGCCTGTTCCGAGCGCGGGTCTTCAGCGGCGGCCTGCTGTCGATGGGCCTGTGGTCGTTCGGCGTCTTCGGCATCTACTTCTTCACCGCGCTCTATCTGCAGAGCGCGCTCGGGTTCTCCCCGACAGAGGCGGGCGCGGGCTTCGTGCCTATGGCGCTGCTCATGGCGGTGATCGCGAGCGTCTCGCCGCGGATCGCCGAGCGCTTCGGCAGCGCGGGCACGGTCGCCGCCGGGCTCGGCCTGATGGCGGTCGCCATCGGCGGGCTGTCGAGCGCGGGCGAGGGCTCCCACTACGGCGACCTGCTCCCCTGGTTCCTGCTGTACGGCGCGGGCGCCGGCCTGCTCGTCCCGCTGACGAACGTGGTGCTCAATGCGATGCCACCCGCGAGGGCCGGTGTGGCCTCGGGCGTGCTCAACGTCTCCCGCGAGGTCTTCGGCCTGCTCGGCATCACGATCCTGGGCGCGATCCTGAGCGCCAGGCAGAGCGCGGTCGGCGGCGCCCCGCTGCACGCCTTCCTGGAGGCCTACCGGTTCACGCTGCTGATCGCGGCGGCGATCGTGCTGGTCGGCGTCCCGGTCAGCCTCTACTCCCTGCGCCGCACCCGGGCCGCCGCCGCCGTCGCCGAGCCCGCGGAGCCCGCCGTGCCCGAACCCGTCGCCTGAGTCCCCGTACGGCTCCGCGCGTGCGGAGCCGTACGGGGAACGGCCGAGCCGCAGCGAAATCGAGCGGAGGCGGAATCCTGGACAATGGGCCGGTGCCGGTACGCAGACTCGACCCGGGGAAGATCAGAGAGGCGCTCGACGCCCAGCTCGCCGATCTCGGACGGCCGCCGTTCGACGGCCCCGGGAGCGCGGCGGGGAACGCGTGCGTGCTGGCCGTGCTCGACGCCTACGAGGCCGGGCTCACGCCGGTCAGGACCGCCGCCCGAGTCGCCGTGCGGCACCTGCTGGACGAGCTGGCCGCGCGGGCGCCGGGCCGGTCGGTGGAGGTGCGAATCCCGCCGTACGCCGCCGTGCAGTGCGTGGAAGGGCCCCGGCACACCCGGGGCACCCCGCCCAACGTCATCGAGACCGACCCCCGCACCTGGCTCGAACTGGCCACGGGCCGGTTGTCCTGGACCGGCGCCACCGACGCCGGGAAGATCTCGGCCAGCGGCTCCCGGGCCGACCTGTCCGCGCTGCTGCCTCTCTGGTGACCTCCGCCCCGGGTTATCGCGGCCCGGCGAGCCGGTCCTCCACGCAGCGCTGCGCGTCCTCCTGGGTGGGATAGAGCCGGCGGTCGAAGCACTCGCCGACATGCCTGGTCTGGAACCAGGTGTAGAAAATCACCCCGATGACCAGGGCGAGCACCAGCGTCAGCCCGCTCAGCACCAGCCCGCCGACCGCCCTGCGCCTGTTGGAGTTCCGCACGATCGCCACGATGCCGAGGACGAGTCCGACGACCGCCACGAGCGTGCCGACGCCGCAGACCAGCAGCAGGACGAGCGAGCAGATCCCGAGCACCAGCGCGGCGGTCCCGAGCCCGCCGCCCGGCTGGGGCCCCCAGGGCCCACCGGGAGGTCCGCCCGGCGCCGGAGGCGGCGGCAGCGGCCCCCCGTACGGCGGCTGCCCATATGGCGGTTGTCCGGAGGGAGGCTCCCCATACGGCGGCTGTCCGTAGGGCGGGCCTCCGGGTCCGCTCCACGTCCCTCCGGACGGGCCCTGGCCGGGCGTCCCGGGGGCCGGAGGCTCATGGGGCCGCCGGGGTTCGCCGGGTCCTTCGGGCATCCCCGCCGACGGCTCCCGCCCCTCCGGGCCGTACGGCTCCCGCGGCTGCCCGGGGTCGTGGGGTGTCGCCACGATGATCCCTCCCGTACCGATTCTGGGGCCTGCCCGAAAGCTCAGGCTCCCCCGAAATCCGCGTGTGAGCAGGGACGACACGGCAAAGAGCGGGTGATGCTTCCGGCACCTCACAGGCATGCCCCGGTTTGAGCAGCGCCAATGCCCAAATAGACTCAAGTACGTGTTGAAGGGCGACGGCCGGCTGGGCCATGACCTCGACCCCCAGGACCGCGCTCCGAAGGACGCCTGTGGCGTCTTCGGCGTATGGGCGCCCGGGGAGGACGTCTCCAAACTCACCTACTACGGCCTCTACGCGTTGCAGCACCGTGGACAGGAGTCCGCGGGCATCGCGGTCAGCGAGGGCAGCCGCATCCTCGTCTACAAGGACATGGGCCTGGTGGCCCAGGTCTTCGACGAGTCGATCCTCGGCACCCTGCGCGGGCACCTGTCCATCGGGCACTGCCGTTACTCCACGACCGGATCGAGTGTCTGGGAGAACGCGCAGCCCACGCTGAGCTCGACCGACGGCGGCGGGCTCGCGCTCGCCCACAACGGCAACCTGATCAATACCGCCCACCTGGCCGAACGGCTCGCGCCGGGCTCCACCCGCGCGACGACCGACACCGAGGTGCTCACCGCGCTGCTCGCGCAGGACTCCTCGCGCCCGGTCGAGGACGTGGCGGCCGAACTGCTTCCCGAGATCAAGGGCGCCTACTCGCTCGTCTGGATGAACGAGACGACGCTGTTCGCCGCCCGCGACCCGCAGGGCATCCGCCCGCTGGTGCTGGGCCGGCTGGAGCGCGGCTGGGTGGTCGCCTCCGAGACCGCGGCCCTCGACATCGTCGGCGCGTCGTTCATCCGCGAGATCGAGCCCGGCGAACTGCTCACCATCGACGAGCGCGGCGTCCGCTCGCGCCGCTTCGCACCGGCCGAGCCCAAGGGCTGCCTGTTCGAGTACGTCTACCTCGCCCGGCCCGACACCACGATCGCCGGGCGCGGCGTGCAGTCCACCCGGGTCGAGGTCGGCCGCGTGCTGGCCCGCGAGCACCCGGTGGAAGCCGACCTCGTCATCCCCACGCCCGAGTCCGGCACCCCCGCCGCCATCGGCTACGCCGAGCAGAGCGGCATCCCGTACGGCCAGGGCCTGGTGAAGAACTCCTACGTCGGCCGCACGTTCATCCAGCCGTCGCAGACGATCCGGCAGCTCGGCATCCGCCTCAAGCTCAACCCGCTGCGCGAGGTCATCGAGGGCAAGCGCCTGGTGGTCGTGGACGACTCGATCGTCCGCGGCAACACCCAGCGGGCCATCGTGAAGATGCTGCGCGAGGCCGGGGCGACCGAGGTCCACGTCCGGATCTCCTCGCCCCCGGTCGCCTGGCCGTGCTTCTACGGCATCGACTTCGCCACCCGCGCGGAGCTGATCGCCGGGTCGCTGTCGGTCGAGGAGATCCGCGCCTCGCTCGGCGCCGACTCCCTGGGGTACATCTCCCTCGACGGGCTCACCCGGGCGACGACGCTGCCGGCCGACCGGCTCTGCCGCGCCTGCTTCACCGGTGAGTACCCCATTCCCATCGAGGACGACAGAGTGGGCAAGTTCGTGCTGGAGGCCCAGCGATGACCAGCTACGCCGACGCCGGCGTCGACATCGAGGCGGGCGACCGCGCCGTCGAACTGATGAAGTCGCGCGTGGCGCGGTCCAGGCGCCCGGAGGTCGTGGACGACGTCAGCGGCTTCGCCGGTCTCTTCGACGCCTCGGCGTTCCTGCGCTACCGCAGGCCGCTGCTGGCCACGTCCACCGACGGCGTGGGCACCAAGGTCATGCTGGCCCAGCAGCTCGGCAAGCACGACACGATCGGCATCGACCTCGTCGGCATGGTCGTCGACGACCTTGTGGTCTGCGGGGCCGAGCCGCTGTTCATGACCGACTACATCGCGTGCGGCAAGGTCGTGCCCGAGCGGATCGCCGACATCGTGGGCGGCGTGGCCGAGGGCTGCCGGCTCGCGGGCTGCGCGCTCGTCGGCGGGGAGACCGCCGAACACCCCGGGGCGATGGGCCCCGACGAGTACGACCTCGCGGGCGCGGGCACCGGGGTCGTCGAGGCCGACGAGCTGCTCGGTCCCGACCGGGTCGCGCCGGGGGACGTGGTGCTCGGACTGGCCTCCAGCGGCGTCCACTCCAACGGATACTCGCTGGTCAGGCACGTGATCAAGACCGCCGGGCTGGGCCTGGAGCAGGAGCTGCCCGAGCTGGGCCGTACGCTCGGCGAGGAACTGCTCGAGCCCACCCGCATCTACTCGCTCGACTGCCTGGCGCTCATCCGCGAGACCGAGGTGCACGCCCTGGCCCACATCACCGGCGGCGGGCTGGCGGCCAACCTCGCCAGGTCCCTGCCCGGCACGGTGGACGCCCTGCTCGACCGTGACTCCTGGACGCCGCCCGCGATCTTCGAGGTGCTGGCCGGGCGCGGCGGCGTGCCCCAGGAGGAGATGGACAAGACGTTCAACCTCGGCGTGGGCATGTGCGCGATCGTCCCGGCGGCGGAGGCCGACAAGGCACTCGCGTTGCTGACCGGACGCGGCCTGCCCGCGTGGGTGCTGGGCGAGGTCGTCCCCGGGGAGGGGCAAGCCCGTTTCCGCCGGTGAGGTCCCGGGTTCCCCGGCCCCATTTGGCTCTCGGCGCGTGACGGCCGTCGCCTGCCGCCAGGCAGCGGCGGCCGCTCAGCCACGTCATCACCGGGAGAACGGCCCACTGGGAACCACGTCGGCAGTGCCTTCGCCGGCTGGACGTCGCACGGCCGTGACAGGGCAGGGCACGACGGCAGCGGGCGCCGACGGTGGCAGCCCGCCCGGGAGCCGAGCTGTGCCGAGCCGACCGGCGCGCCGGACTCGCCGGAGGCTCACGCTCGGTTCATGGGCCCGTGGAGACGTGAGCGCACGGACCAGCCGCCCGTGGGAACGCGGAAACACGCCGACGGCACGACTGCCGCGACCCCATCGCCACAGGGCATGGCCGACGGCGACCGTGGCACCGTACGAGAACTCTCACGCGAACGGTGAGGCTCGAGGGAGCACGAGTCGCCGATATGAGAAAGCAACCCGGCGGGAACGTCCCCGCCGGGTCACTCACCTGGCGATCAGAACCGGGTCAACGCCGCCCACGGCGATCGTCCTCGCCGTCTTCGTCGTCGACGACCCCGTAATCGGCGTAGCGATCAGCCAACTCTTCGTAAGGGTCATGCTCGTCACTGTGGCCGGAATCGTCGGCGTCCACGACTCCGAGCTCCGCGCGCAGGCGCTCAAGATCCGTCCCGCCGCTGTTGTACTTCAGCTGACGGGCGACCTTGACCTGCTTGGCCTTGGCTCGGCCGCGCCCCATTGGCTCGACCCCCTCATGCGGGGTCGTGCCCGACCCCTCGTCACTAACGCACCGCGCACCGACGCCACCTGACTTCAGGCGTCAGTCTCTCGTTCGCCTATTACCGTACCTGGTTTGTGCGCCGCTCGGTACGTCGTACGAGCGGCGGCGGTCAGCGCCGGAGCCAAATACCCCTTAGCCGACCGATTTCTGACATTCTCCGCTCTGCCAGCCTATCCGCTGCGACCGCGGGAGGGACGCCTTCCTCATCGGCGGAGCGGAAGATCTTCAAGGTCGTGTCGAAGATCCTCGCGGCCCGCGCGCGGGCCCGGTCCATGTCGAAGCCCTCGATCTCGTCGGCCACCTGGATGACCCCGCCCGAGTTCACGACGTAGTCCGGCGCGTACAGGATGCCCCGCTCGGCGAGCTGCTTCTCGACGCCGGGATGGGCGAGCTGGTTGTTGGCGCCGCCGCAGACGATCCTCGCCTTGAGCCGGGGGACGGTCTCGTCGTCCAGCGCGCCGCCGAGGGCGCAGGGCGCGTACACGTCGACGTCGGACGCCGCGAGCGTGGCGGCGTCGGCCACGATCTCGACGGCGGGGTGGCGCCGGCGCACCCGTTCGACGGCCTGCTCGTCGACGTCGCAGATCACGACCTCGGCCCCGTCCTCGATCAGGTGGTCGACCAGGCGGTGGCCGACCTTGCCGACCCCCTCGACCCCGACCCGCCTGCCGCGCAGGGAGGAGGCGCCGTACACGTGGTCGGCGGCGGCCCGCATGCCCTGGAACACGCCGAAAGCGGTGAGGATGGAGGAGTCGCCGGCGCCGCCGTGGGCCTGGGTGCGGCCGGTGACGTAGGAGCACTCGCGCGCCACCACGTCCATGTCCTCGCTGTAGGTGCCCACGTCGCAGGCGGTGTAGTAGCGGCCGCCCAGCGACTGGACGAACCTGCCGTAGGCCCGCAGCAGGGCCTCGCTCTTGTCGGTGGCGGGGTCGCCGATGATGACGGCCTTGGCGCCCCCGTGGTCGAGGCCGGCCAGCGCGTTCTTGTAGGCCATGGCCCGCGAGAGGTTGAGCGCGTCGGCGAGCGCGGCCTGCTCGCTCTCGTAGGGATAGAACCGGGTGCCGCCGAGCCCCGGTCCGAGGGCGGTGCTGTAGATCGCGATGATGGCGTAGAGGCCGCTTCGCTCGTCGGAGCAGAAGACGACCTGCTCGTGTCGCACCGGCTGGACGGGGTTCGCGTCGTCGCCCGAGCCGGAGTCCTTGTGGGACAGCCCGAAAACGTCGGTCACGGTGGTGACTCCTGATCGTGTACGCCGCCTCGTTGCGGCGATCGGACTTCAGCTTATCCGATACACCCGCGAAACGATCATGAAAACCCTGGGTGGTGCTGCACATGCGTCCGGCGGCGTGGCACGATTCTGGTGTGCTCCCCTACGCCGCCTATCTCCGTGTGTACGAGCCGCTGACCGCTTTCGCCCCTCAGGATCAAGCTCGGTGGGCCCGGTACTGCGAATCACGCGACCGGCCGCGCCGGGCGGGGGCGCTCGAGGTCGAACACGGCGAGGCGGTCCGCCGCCTGCTGTCCGTCCCGCCGCTGCCGGCGCCCGAGCGGGAGAGCCCCAACGCGTACCTGCGCCGGGTGGAGGAGACGCTGTACGTCTGCCCGTGGCAGAGCAGGCTGCGGTCGTGGCTGGCGTTCGCGTCGTTCCGCGGAAGCGTGCCGGTGAAGCTGTCCTCCCGGTTCGTCCCCCAGGCCATCGCGGAGCAGACCGCCGACGACTTCGACCGGTTCAAGCGCGAAGAGCGGTCGCTGCGGACCCACATCCGCACGGGCGCCTGGCACGTGCCGATCTCGTGGTTCGTGCCGTTCGACTCGGCCGAGCGGTGGCTCGTGCTGGGCTCGGAGCAGCCGGCCGAGCCGGGCGCGCAGACCACCGCCGCCCCGCCCAGGAACATGCTGTACGTCACCTCGATGGCACAGGCCCGCCGCCGGGTGGCCCGGGCGCTGGTGGTGATCCGCAGGCACGTCGGTCAGGTGGCGGCCCTCACCGAGGTCGAGGAGGTGGGCCGCTGGCTGGAGGAGTTCCACCCCCACTCGCTGGTGGAACTCGACTACGGCGGCCTCGTCCACCTGATGGACGACAGGACACTGCAGGGCGACCAGTCCGTGGCCGAGGTGGCGACGGCCCTCGCGGGTTTGGACAACGGTCAGGAAGAACTTGCCTTCGCGATGTATCAGCGGGTGATTCTCCGCTGGAGGTCGATCCGCGCCCTGGAGTCGGCAAACTGACGGTCATGAAGGTGGCCCGACCTGCCGATTCTGGTCATGACATAGTCGATCTCACATCTACGAACTGAGTAGTTTGCCGTTTTCACTGCGATACCACGAAACGTGTCGCTAGAATCACCCAGCGTGACATCAACCCGTGGTCGAGACGTTGTGCCCTAAGGGCTCGCCAATCGCGCTACGTGGCTGTATGGTCACATCGGGTGATGCCGTAAATGATCCTAGAAACCGCACGTTTTGGATCATTGAAGGACATCCGTGACAGTGCCACGACCGACAAGATTTACCCGATCGGAGCGGTCCAGAGAGGTGCCCCGCACAGCGGCGGAGGAGGAGCCCGTAGCGGAGAGCTACGAGCCCGTCCTCACCGCCGTCGGACGCGTCTCTGAGCGACACGACGGGCAGAGATTGCCGGCTGGGGGCACTTTGCGCCAGACAAGTCGCAGGATCGCTGCCGGCGGTCCACACGGAGGAGAGGCCGCACAAATGTCAGCTCGTACACCCGAGGCCGAGCCACTGCTCACCCCGGCGGAGGTCGCCACGATGTTCCGCGTCGACCCCAAGACCGTGACGCGGTGGGCGAAGGCGGGCAAGTTGACGTCCATCCGCACCCTCGGCGGTCACCGGCGCTACCGGGAGACCGAGGTCCGGGCGCTGCTCGCGGGCATTCCGCAGCAGCGGTCCGAGTAGGACGTGGCCGTCACGCCAGGGGGGAACAACGGCGCGCTCGCGTCGGGGATGTGAGCGCGTCCGTCATCGGACACAGCGAGGGGACCGCCGGCCGCAACCGGCACGCACTGTCCGCACCTGCCCCGCAGGGGCATCGGTCAGGGCCCGGTCGTCCTCGCCCGCATCCGGCTGCCTCAGCCGGAGGCGACAAGCCGTCCTCATCTGGGACGGAGATGTCACACTCCCATGACCGCTACCCCGTCATGGGAGGAATCTGGGGGTCGGCGCCGCCCGCCCGGCGCCTCCCCGCGTGAACGCCCGGTCCTTCCGCCTCCCCGGCGGTTCCCCTCTCCCCATGCGTACGTCGTCCTGACCGCCGTACCTTGGGGCGCTCTCCGGACGTCCCGGGGGCTTTCCCGACGGATCAGGGAACGGCCTCACGGTTCGTGGCGGGCAGCAGGGTCTCCAGCAGCACCCGCACCCCGGGATCGTGCCCGCTCGCCGTCCGCAGGAGCGCGACCATCTGGTCCACCAGCAGGCGCTCCAGCTCGGCCCGCTCCATGTCGCGGTGCTCCAGCCAGTCGAGGCCGGCCGTCTCCACCGAGGCGACCCACGACCTCAGCGTGACGCGCAACGCCGGACCGGGCGCGTCGACCCCCATCTGATGAACGATCATGCGCAGCATACGCTGGCGCACCCCGTCGACGATCTCGCCGATCTCCCCGGCACGGTTGGCCGGTCCTCCCCTGAGCAACGCGGCGAAGCCGGCCGCGTGCTCCTCGACGAAGTCGAAGTACCGCGTCAGCCCCGAGGTGAGCTGCTCCAGCGGGCCGCCCTCGCCCTGCGGCTGTAACCGTGCCCGCAGTTCGGCCGCCGCGCTGCGCAGGGCCGCCACGTAGAGCTCCTGCTTGCCGCCGAAGTAGTGGTAGACGAGCGCCCGCGACGCGCCCGCGGAAGCCGCCACGTCGTCGATCGAGACGTCCTCTGCGTCGTGCCTGCTGAACAGCTCGAGCGCGGCGGCGATGAGCTCTTCCCGCCGCCGATCGACGCTGAGCCTGCGGCGCGCCGGCCGTGCACCGTCTTCCGCTTGGCGTGTGGCACCCACACTCCGCACCCTAGCGAATCGTCCCTCAATGAGGGGGACCGGCCGGATCAAGGGTTTCCCCGCGAACCCCCTCCCGGCGCCGCCGCCCTACCCATGGTCCGGCTAACCTTCCCAACGCCCGATTAGAGGAAGGATCCTGTCTTACCGCGATCAACCCGTACCCTCTGGGCAACTCGATCGTTTGGTGTGTCAGGTGCACGTCCACGCATCGTGGGGAGAACCATGTCAGGACCGTCCATGCAGACCACTGCCCGGAAAGACGTCGGGGTCGATATCCCTGCCGGCGGACTGTCCGATGGGTTCAGCCCACGGCCCCGCCCAACCATCCGCAACGTCGCCGAGCGGGCAGGAGTCTCCAAGTCGCTCGTGTCTCTCGTGCTGCGGGGCTCCCCGCACGTGAGCGAGCATCGCAGGGAGGCCGTCCTCCAGGCCGCCCGGGAGCTCGGCTACCGCCCCAACGCGGTCGCCCGCAGTCTGGTCGAGGGGCGGACCCACCTGGTGGGCGCGCTCGTGGCCGACCTGCACAACCCCTTCTACGCGGAGTTCCTCGACGGCCTGCAGGAGAGCCTGCACGGCGACGGGCTGCGGCTGCTCATCGGCAGCGGCCGCTGGGACCCGGCGTTCGAGGACGAGGCCGTCGAGGCCTTCCTGGAGCTGCGGGTGGACGGACTGGTCATGCTCGGGGTCGCGCCGTCCAGCGACACGCTGGCCGAGGCCGCGGCCTACACGCCGACCGTCGTGGTGGGCGAGCGCGACGTCGAACTCGAGGGCGTGGACATCGTCGTCGACGACGACCAGCTCGGCGCCCGCTTCGCCGTCGACCACCTGGTGGAGCTGGGGCACCGGCGCATCGCCCACATCGAGGGCGCGCCGTCGTCGGCCGCCCGGTGCCGGTGCGAGGGCTACCTGGTGGCCATGCGCCGCCACGCGCTGGCGCCGTACATCATGGTGGAGCACGGCGACTTCAGCGAGGAGGGCGGCCGGCGCGCGGCGCTGGCGCTGCTGAAGCGCGAGCCCCGGCCGACGGCGATCTTCGCGGCGAACGACATCGTGGCCATGGGCGTGCTGACCGCGGCGAGCGAGCTGGGACTGCGGGTGCCCGAGGACCTGTCGGTCGTCGGGTACGACAACACGCACCTCGCGTCCGTCACCCACATCTCGCTGACCAGCGTGGACCAGCCCCGGCGGGCCATGGGCCGCTCGGCGGCGGCGTTGCTGAGCGACCGCATCACCGAGCCGGGCAAGACCGCCCGGCTGCGGCAGGTGAGCCCGCAGCTCGTCGTACGGCGCAGCACCGGGCCTGCTCCAAGTGGTGACCAAAGCTAGGTCAATCACCGACGTGTCCCCTCGCGGCGGGTGTTGACTTCAGCCGTGGCGCCGGCCCCCCGGCGGGTCGCGGAAGGGCTGCCCGCGGGCCGGCGACCGGGAATCGGGGGGATACATGCGTGATCCTGAGTTGGTCTCGTGCGCGCAGCGGGCCGCCGGCGAGCTGGAGCGGGCCTGGGCGTACTGGAGGGAGAGCCGGGGGCTCGGCAGCGAGGACGTCGCCGAGTCGGTGGCGAGCTACGTCGCCCACTCGATCGACCACCCCTGGGGACGGCCCCGCGTGGTGCTGGGCCTCGACGCCGAGGACGCCCGTGAGCTGGCCGCTCTCCTACACCGGCAGGAGGTCCCCGAGCCGGCGTGGGCGGGCAGGTTTCCGGCATAACGGTCTGATCACGACTCCGTTCCGGTTAGGTTGGGGAGACTGCACCTCCGGGAAGGGATTTCGACCGTGATCAGACGACCACTCGCCGCCGCAGCCCTGGCCCTGTGCGGGGTCGGAGCCGTCGCCTGCGGCGGCGCTGAGGTCTCCGACACGGGGGCCTCCGTCCCCACCGCCGCCACGCCCCAGGTCGGGCAGCCGGCCGCGACCCAGAACCGGGCGGCCGACACTGCGGGGCAGGGGACGTCCGAGCCCGCCGGGTCCGAGACGGACATCACGACCGTCCCCGACACCCGTACGGCCGCCGCCTCCGAGACCGCCTCCGAGACCTCGGCCAAGCCGCTGGCCGGGAAGCGCGTCGTGATCGATCCGGGTCACAACGGCGGGAACTTCCGGCACGCCCGGGAGATCAACAAGCTCGTCGACATCTCCAACCAGAAGAAGGCCTGCGACACCACCGGCACGTCGACCAACGACGGCTACACCGAGGCGGCCTTCACCTGGGACGTGTCCAACAAGCTCGCGAAGCTCCTGAAGGCCCGGGGGGCCACGGTCACGCTCACCCGGTCGAGCAAGACCGACTGGGGTCCCTGCATCGACAAGCGGGCCGCCATCGGGAACGAGAACGACGCGGACGCGGCGATCTCCATCCACGGCGACGGCGCGGCGGCGAACCTTCACGGCTTCCACATCATCATGCCGAAGAAGATCGGCGGGCCGGTCGACGCGGTCGTGGATGACTCGGCGCGGCTCGGGCAGGACGTGCGGAACGCCTTCCGGAAGGGCACCGGCCTGCCGTACTCGAACTACATCGGCAAGGATGCGCTGAACTACCGCAGCGACCTCGGCGGGCTCAACCTGTCGAAGGTGCCGAAGATCTTCATCGAGTGCGGCAACATGCGCAACGCGGCCGACGCCGCCAAGTTCAAGGACCGGGAGTTCCGCCAGCGGATGGCCGAGGCACTGGCGCAGGGCCTGGAGAAGTACCTCACCTCCGCCCGCTGACCGAACCCTCGCCGGGGGTGGCGCCCCCGCCAGGAGGGCTGTGGACGGGGTGGCGAAGCTGTCGGTGAGGTTTGGCATCATCGGCGGCATGGACCACCTGCTTCCCCGGCCGAGGCTGACCGAGACCGGTTCCGGGTCTGCCGAGATCGCGCCCGGTTCCGCCGTGTCGGGCCCGGCTCAGCTCACCGACGCCGTACGGCTCGCGCTCCCCGTGCTCGACCTGAGGCCCGGCGACGCCGCCACGGCGGCCGTACGGGTGGCGGAGGACCCCCGGCTCGGGCCGGAGGCGTACGCGCTGACGATCGCGGGCGACGGCGTGCACATCACGGCCGGGGACCGCGCGGGGGCCTTCTACGCCGGGCAGACGCTGCGGCAGCTCCTGCCGGCCGAGGCGTTCCGGTCGGCCCTCGTGCCCGGGACGTCCTGGACGGTCCCCCGCGGGCGGGTGGAGGACGCGCCGGGGTTCTCCTGGCGCGGCGCCCACCTCGACGTGGCGCGCAACTTCCTGCCCAAGCGGGAGGTGCTGCGCATGATCGACCTGATGGCGCTGCACAAGCTCAACCGGCTGCACCTCCACCTGGCCGACGACCAGGGCTGGAGGGTGGAAAGCAGGGCGTTCCCGCTGCTGCACGAGGTGGGCTCGCACCGTTCGCGGACGATCACCAGCCACCGGGGGGAGGAGCTCGCCTTCGACGGCGTCCCCCACGGCGGCCACTACACGCCGGCCGACCTCGCGGAGATCGCGGCGTACGCCCGGGCGCGGGCCGTCACCGTCGTGCCGGAGATCGACGTGCCGGGGCACGCCTCCGCCGTGCTGGCCGCCTACCCCGCGCTGGCCTCCCGGCCGCAGGAGCGTTACGAGGTGCTGGACCGGTGGGGCATCTCGTCGGCGATCCTGTCCCCGCTCCCGGCGACCGTCGACTTCCTGACCACCGTGTTCGCCGAGATCGCCGACGCGCTGGGGGATGTGCCGTACTTCCACATCGGCGGCGACGAGTGCGTGCTGGACGACTGGGCGGCGTCGGCCGAGATCTCGGCCTACCAGGCGTCGCTCGGCCTGGAGAGCACGGGTGACCTGCACGCGTGGTTCCTGCGGCGGCTCGCCGACGCGCTGGCCGAGCGCGGCAGCCGCACGGTGGTGTGGGACGAGGCGTTCGTCAGCGGCAGGCTGCGGCCGGACACGATCGTCATGCCGTGGCGCGGCGAGCATGTCGCCCGCCGGGCCGCGGCGGCGGGGCACGACGTGGTGGCGACGCCGGTCTTCCCGATGTACTTCGACTACGCCGAGGCCGCCTCGCCCGAGGAACCGGCCGGGCTGGGCGACGCGATCACCGTGGCGGACGTGGCGGCCTTCGCCCCCGCGCCGTCGCAGTGGCCGGAGGAGGACCGGGCCCGGGTGATCGGCGCCCAGTTCCAGCTGTGGAGCGAGCGCATCCCGGACGGGCGGACGCTCGACTACCGCGCCTGGCCCCGGGGCTGCGCGGCGGCCGAGATCGCCTGGACCGGCGGCCCGGCCGGGACCGAGGACTTCTTCCGCCGCCTCGACGCCCACCTCGCGCGGCTTGACGCGTTCGGCGTGGAATACCGCCCGCTCTCCGGGCCCCGGCCCTGGCAGCGGGGCGGCAGCGGATGGCGCCGCCACCGCCCGGGCGCCGTCGCGGTGCACGACGTGATGCGCCACCTGCACGAGCTCAGCCTGTCGGCCGACTCCACCCGGCCCAGCATGTGACGCCGCGCCGCCTTCAACGCCGCACCACCTTCAACGCCGCACCACCTCTAACGCCGCGCCGCGTCGGCGACGCGCCGCACACGAGGCCGGTCGCACAGCACGTCGGTGCTGTCGACGTACTGGTCCACCGCGCCGGTGAGAGGCAACCGCCGCACCTCCGGATCGGCGATGGTCTCCAGCAGCGCCTCGGTGAAGCGCTCGGCGCGCAGCACCCGGTACGGCCGATCGTGGTAGGGCCGGGTGCACGCGTTGACGGGCGCGGTGAGGCCGAGACCGTTGTGCAGGGCCGCGAGGGCTTCGTAGGCGGTGGCCAGGTAGCGCTCGCGGTCCCGCCAGCCGGAAGCCGACACGGCCGCCCTCAGTACCGGCGCCAGGTCCGGGCCGCACGGCAGGCCGGCGAAGGCGCTGCCCAGCCACTTGCCGTACGGCGGATAGCGGCGGTGCATGAGCAGGGCGAGGCGGACGAGGTCACGCACCAGACGGGCGCAGGTGACGGCGGAGCCCAGTTCGTCGCCGGCCTCGCCGGCTCGGCCCACGAACGCCTCCTCCTGGGCGATCCGCCGCCACTGGCAGGCCAGGACGTAGCGCCAGACGTCGCCGGGATACCAGGCGAGGCGCCGCCGGACGGGCAGGAGGAGGCCCAGTCCGTCGTGGAAGACCTCTCCCGACGTCATCTCCGCGAGCGTCTGGGTCGGCGTCGCCAGCCAGTCGGAGAGGCCGACGCCCGCGGCCGGGTCGAACCCGAGGTGCCCGGTGAGCCACGCGGTCAGATCGGCCACCACCACACCGTGCCGGCTCGGCCCGTCCGTCGCCTCCAGGCGCCGGGTTCCGTCGGCCCCGGGAGCGCCGAAGCTCGTGGGATAGCCGAGGAACCGCGGCGGCAGGCTCTCGGCGAGCGCGGCGTCCACGGCCTCGCCGTGGGCGGTGGCGTCCGCAGGGCTCAGGAACAGCTGCAGCCGCGGACCCCAGTCGTGGTCGGTGGACCGCTCGGTGTCGTACCCGAGCACCTCCGAGCCCGGACCGACGAGTGCCGCCGAGTGCGTGAGCCCGCCGAAACGCCGCGCCAGCAGCGGTGCCACCGCCTCCCCGTAGAACCGCCGTGACAGCTCCAGTCCGCGTACGTGCCCGTCTCCCACAGCCGACATCGTCCGCAGGCCGCTTCCCGGGGCGCAACCGGCTTTCCCCGGTGTGCCCCCCGCCCGGCACCGGCGGGCGGGCCGCACTCCGTGTACCGGGATGCGGCGGGGCGGGGTGTCACGTTCCGTCGAGGACCTCGGCGACGACGGCGGCGGCGATCTTCTCCGCGTCCAGGCCCTGGTGGGCGTCGATGACCTCGCGAATCCTCGTCGTGAGGAGCTGGTCGGCGTGCGCGGCGTCGCCGATGTGGCGGGCGGCCACCGCGACGGCGGCCGCGAGCTCGTAGGCCTCGTCCGGGCCGAGACCTTGGGGGTCGGCCTCCACGAGGACGCGTGCGCCGTTCTTGGGCGAGACGCGGACCTTCCACCGCCCGGAGGTGCCGGAGACCGACAGGGTGTCCTTCCGCAGGGCGGGCGGGAACAGGACGACGGCCATCCGGCCCGCCGCGGCGAGGATCCGCTCGGCGAGCCGGCGGGCGTCCTTCTTGGCGACGACGATCCTCGCGGAGCGGTTGACGATGCTCACCGAGTCACCGCTGTCCGCCACGGCGATCCGCTCGCCGTCGGCCTGGTCGTAGATGGCGCTCATGCGTGGGGGGCCGCTCGCTTGGCAGTTTTGTCGGGGCGGGCTGTGATACTCCGCCCATGCATGATCTCGTACTTTCGGAGGACATGATCGCGGCGTGTCCTCCGGGCACGGGCCGTAGCGAGCGGCGGGCATGAGCATGTCCGAGCGGTTCAGCCTGCGGCCGAGCGCGGAAGAGTGGCGGCGGGATTGGATCGCCCGCGGCGAGCTGCGCGACCAGCGGTTCGAATTGCCGCCCGGCGTGTCGAGCGTGACCTTCGACCGGGCACGGCTCGTGAACGTCGACTTCTCCGGGACGCGGTTCGCCGACTTCAGCTCTCATGCCGGCGAATTCGTAGGATGCGACTTCTCCGGCACCGCCTTCGACGACCTGTCGACGGGCATCGGCCTCCGGCGGACCTGGAGGGGCGAAAGGTGGCCGCAGTCGGTCTTCCGCGACTGCGTGTTCCGGCGTACGCGCTTCGCGCCGCTCACGTCCTTCGGCAACGTCCGGTTCGAACGATGTGTCTTCGACCGCTCCCGGCTGCGGCGGCAGACGTTCACGATGGAGGCCGAGTTCGTCGGCTGCGTGTTCTCCGGGCGGCTCCACGACATCAACTTCTGGGGCCGACCCATCCGGCACGAGAGCGCGCTGGGCAGGGAGCGCAACGCGTTCACCGGCAACGACTTCACCGCCGCCGAGCTGGACTACGTCGCCTTCAAGCACATCGACCTGCACGCGCAGCGCTGGCCGCCCGGCTACGCGCTCCTCGACCGCGTCGGCGCGCGGGTGACGGCGGTGCTGCCGCTCGTGGAGACCTGGCCGGACGAGAAGCACCGGGAGGAGGCCCGCCTCAGCCTGGAGTTCCTCGCCGGCGGCGCCGTGAAGCACAACGACGACCACGCGGTGGTGAGCCCGCTGGACATGGGCCGCAGACTGCCGCCCGCCCTCCGCCAGGAGCTGTTCGAGGCGCTCAGAGGCACATCCAGCGATACATGCCCTGGTTGAGCCGTACGGCCGTGCGGGCCAGGTCCCGCAGCTCCGTGACGCGCTCGATCTCGAACTCGACGAGGAGTTCCTCATCGGCGTACTCGCGCAGCCGGGCGTCGTCGACGGCGGCGAGCGCCTCGACGGTGCCGGCCGCCATGCGGTCCAAGGCCGGCCCTTCTTCGTCGTCCGCCACGACTGCCTCGGTGTCGCCGAACTCGCTGAGGTCGCGTCCGCTGAGCTCGGCGACCAGCGTGTCGAGCTCGTCGAGCCATCCCTTGCAGTCGACGTACGGCAGGCCGGCCGCCCCCGGCCCACCGGACAGGGCACGCCGGGCCGACCGGTCCGAATCAGCGGTGAAGTAGTCGACCAGGACGCCCATGCCGGACACCTTATCGATCACGACAAGGGCGCGGCCGGGGCTCAGGCGAGGGTGTAGCCGGCCTCCTCGACGGCCTTGCGCACGGCGTCGTCGGCGACGTCGCCGGAGACGTCGAGGCGGCCGCTGTCCAGGTCGACCTCGACGCCGGTGACCCCGGCGATCTCACCGACCTCCTCCTTGACCGAACTCACGCAGTGGCCGCAGGTCATGCCCTGCACGGTGTAGGTCTTCACACTCATGACGATCTCCATATCCGGGGTGAGGGAACTCATGCGGTGCGGCCGACGATCTCGCGGACCGAGCGGTAACCGTGCCGCCGCAACCTGCGGGCGAGCTGCCGGTTGATCCGGGACGGCCACAGGGGGCCCTCGTAGATCAGGCCGGTGTATCCCTGCACGAGGGTGGCGCCGGCCAGCAGCCGCTCCCAGACGTCGTCGACGTCCTCCACGCCGCCGACGGAGACCAGCGTGAGCCGGTCGCCGGCCTTCTGGCGCAGGCGGCGCAGCACCTCCAGGGAGCGGACCTTGAGCGGCCGTCCGGACAGGCCGCCCGCCTCGGTGCTCGCGACGCCCTCGCGGCTGATCGTGGTGTTGGTCGCGATGACGCCCGCCAGCCCGAGCTCGGTGGCGAGCTCGGCCACGGCGTCCACGTCCTCGTCCGCCAGATCCGGCGCGATCTTCACGAGCAGCGGGGTGCGCCCGGCCGCCTCCTTGACCGCCGCGAGCAGCGGCCGCAGGCGGTCCACGGCCTGCAGGTCGCGCAGGCCGGGGGTGTTGGGCGAGCTCACGTTGACCACGAGGTAGTCGGCGAGTGGCGCCAGCCTGCGGGCGCTGTCCACGTAGTCGCGCGCGGCCTCGGACTCGGGCGCGACCTTGGTCTTGCCGATGTTGACGCCGACCACGGCCGGGATGTGCCGCACCCTGCGCAGCCGCTTGGCCGCGGCCGCCGCCCCGGCGTTGTTGAAGCCCATCCGGTTGATGATCCCCCGGCTCTCCGGCAGCCGGAACAGCCGCGGCCGCGGGTTGCCGGGCTGGGCGTGCGCGGTGATCGTACCGACCTCGACGTACCCGAATCCGAGCGCCGAGAGCGGCTCGGCGCATCCGGCGTCCTTGTCGAACCCGGCGGCGAGCCCGAACGGCGAGGCGAAGTGGACGCCGAACGCCTGCACGCGCAGCGACTCCGCCCTCGGCGCGAGCAGCCGGTGCAGCAGCCGCACGAGGGGCGGGAACATCCCGAGCAGGCGGAGCAGCCTGATCGTGAGGTGGTGGACGGCCTCGGCGTCGAGGCGGCTCAGGACCTGCGTGAACACGAGTCGATACATCACGGCAAGACTATCGCCCGGTCACGGCTCGTCCGGGACCGCACGCCGGTCACGCGGCGTACGGCCGGTCAGTTGGGCCGGGGCCGGGCCTCGGCCGTGGGCTGGGGCAGCGGCACGTGTGACGCCGTACGGATCGACAGCGTCGCGTCGAAGCCCAGCAGCCGCAGCAGCCGCAGCACGAGCCGGGTGGGGCGGACGAAGGTCACACCGCCGCCCCACTCCCGCACGCACGCGTCGGCCCACAGGAGGCTCCGCGCGCCCGCGCAGTCGAGGAAGCCGACCCCGGCGAGGTCGACCTCGACGTGCCCGGGCCGGTACGTCCCCAGCGTCTGCCGCAGGCAGGCACGGAACTCCGGCACCCCCGACATGTCGAGGTCGCCGCTCACGGATACGTGGATGCCGGTTTCAGACGACGTGGTCTGGATTCGCAACATTCCTCGGGTTCTGCTCGCCCAGCAGCTCCGCCGCGAGCTCGGATACCTTCCGTCTGCTGTCCCTGGCCTGCTTGCGCAGCCCGGTGAACGCCTGTGACGCCGTCAGATCGTGCTTGCCCATGAGGTAGCCGATGGCACGCTCGATCACGACGCGGTAGTCCAGCGCGTACTGGAGCTGGTCGGCGAGCACCGCCTTCTCGTCCGCCTCCATCGACGCCACGAGGACCTGCTCGATCACGTGGGCGTACGCGTGGAGGGCCTGGGTGTCGCTCTCCTGCCACTCGTGCGGCGCGTCCTGGTAGACGTTCAGGGTGCCCACGGGCACGCCGCCGAGCCGGATCGGCACTCCCGCCACCCCGCGCACCTCGGGGTGCAGCAGTTCACGCAGGGCCGGCCACCGCCGGTCGGCACGCACGTCGGACGTCGTCACCGCGGTGTCGCCCACGTACGCAGCCACACACGGGCCCTGGCTCGTCACCGCCTGAGCACGTTCGAGGCTGCGGCCGCGTTCGTCCGTGGCGAAGAGGTAGCGGAGTGTGCGGTCCTCCTCGGCGAACATCAGGCCGGCGCCGGAGTATCCGAAAAGCCGGTCGACCACTTGGACGATGCGCTCAAGGTGGTGCACGATCCCGGTCGCCGCCCTGTCCTTCTGCAGACGTCTCAGGCTGGCGACTAGAGCCTCAGGATCGATATGGGTCATTCCGTATCCTCTCGTGAACCTCACCTCGCACCGCCGTGGCCTGTGGGAGAGGTGCCGATTCGGCCATCACAACTGCCCGAATGGGGCTCGATCAGTCCTGATCTCGGCCAGGACCTGGAGAACGATGACCATCAGCTCGCCGAGACGGGAACCGGCCTGCGCCTCCGCGCGGTCCCAGACCCGCCCGTCGCGGGCGTAGAAGTCCAGGACGCCGATGAGTTCGCGATCCTCGATGAGCGGTACGGAGAGGACGGCCCGGACCGGCGGGGCGTGGACGGCCACGTGCGGGAACCCCATGGGGCTCGCGGCGTGCAGATCGTGGATCGCGACGAGGCCGCCGCTGGCGGCGCTCTCGATGGCGGGGCCGTCGCCCACGGACTCCTGGGCGGACTCCAGCAGTACGCCGTCGTCGTCGGTCGCCCCGACCGCGCGGAGGCGGTCCTGACCGTCGAGCAGCATCAACGCGGCGCCGTCGACCCCGAACAGGCCGGCCATGCCGGTGAGGACGTTCTCGAGAACGGATGACGCGTCCGATGCCATCGCGAGCCCACTTTCAAATGATGAAGCGGCCGCGGACACAGGGCGGAGTGGTGCTAAGCCTAGTGGGCTCCGGGCGGTTTTGACGCGCTCCTCGATCTGAAGAGCAGACGAATCCGCCCTCCAGTACGGCGGGCGGGGAGCCGTACGGGAGGGCGGATCGGTTCGAGAGGAAGTAGTGGTGAGGTCATTCGCCCCGGAAGGCGCCGGCCTCGTACTGGTCGCGGCACGGCCGCGGTCCGGGACGCCCGAGGCGTCAGCGCTTGGCCTTCTTGCCCTCGGGCGTGACGGCGTACCACTCGCCGCCGAAGTCGTGCAGGTCCTGGCCGAGCACGTCCCCGGCCTTCTGGTCCTTGGCGTAGTAGTAGAGCGGGTGCTTGTTGTAGGTCACCTGGGTGCTGCCGTCCTCCCGCCGGATCGTCCCGAGCAGGTTGGCACGGGCACCCGTGCCGGCCTGGGGCGCGCCCGCGGTGAGCACGGGCGGCCACGCGGCGGCGCAGGCCTGGGTGCAGGTGGCGGCGCCGCCCTTGTCCTTGGTGAACAGGTACACCGTGCGGCCGTCCACGCCGACCAGCACGCTGCCGAGCGACGTGGGCGCCGCGTCGATGCGCGCGGGCCCCGTGGGGGACGCCTGGACGGGGGAGGTCGGCGACGCCGGAACGCCGGCGGACGGCGTCGTCCCCGAGGGGCTCTCGGAGGTCTCGGGCGTCTGCGACTCGTTGAGCTGGTCGTTGGCGACGTGGCTGGCGCCCTCGTCGCCGGCACCGCCGCATCCGGCGGCCAGCAGGCTGATCGCGACCGCGCCGGCATACAGCAGTTTCCTCATGTTCGGCCTCCTGGGAAGTGAGCAATGCGGCTCCCAGGAGACACGCGGTGACGCCGGCCCCGCCGCCGGACGCGAAGATCCGGGACAGGGCTTTGCCGTTTCGTGGGTTCCGCCACAACGACCTCGCCCCTCCCTCAGGACACACGAGTGACCTATGCGGATGAACCGCCGGACTCGGGGAAATCGGAGTAAGCCGCACGGCTGCGGCGGCGCGTGCCGACACGTGAACCGATCGCGAGGGAGGTGCCGAGGTCCCCGGCGCGTGCGATGCGATGCTGAGGCTGCGACGCCCGCCGGCGAAGCCGTCCGGCCCGTGGGGGACGTCCCCGGCGAACCGCCCCGCCCGATCTCACCACAACCCGACTTCACGACAGACAAGGAGCCGTCCGGATGGCCGAGCGCACCCAACCGCCCATCGTCGACGTGGCCGAGCTGAGGCGCCGCCTCGGCCGTACGGGAGTGTGGCTGTCCTCTCTGGCGGTGACCCCGGCGGCCCGGGTCAGGAAGGCCGCCGCGGAGATCGAGGAGCTCGGATACCCGACCCTGTGGGTCGGCGAGACCCCCGCGGGTCGGGAGGCGTTCACGCACGCCGCGCTGTTGCTGTCGGCGACCGGGCGGCTGCGGGTCGCCACGGGCATCGCCAACATCTACGGCCGCGACGCCGTCGCCGCCGCCAACGGCGCCGCGACCCTGGCGGAGGCGTGGGACCGGCGGTTCGTGCTCGGCCTGGGCGTCAGTCACAAGCCCCTGGTGACCGGTCGCGGGCACGACTACTCCGCACCGCTCTCGTACATGCGGGACTACCTCGACGCGATGGACCAGACGTCCTTCGGCGCGCCGCTCGCCGAGACGCCGCCCCGGCTGCTGGCGGCGCTGCGGCGCGGGATGCTCGAACTGGCGGCCGAGCGCGCGCAGGGCGCGCACCCCTACTTCGTGCCGCCCGAGCACACCGCGAAGGCGCGCGAGATCCTGGGCCCCGCCCCGGTGCTGGCGCCCGAGCAGGCGGTGGTGGTGGAGACCGACGCCGGCCGGGCACGGGAGATCGCCCGCGAGTACACCGCCGGCTATCTGGCCCTGCCCAACTACGTGAACAACCTCCGTGAGCTTGGCTTCTCCGACGACGACTTCGCGGACGGGGGAAGCGACCGGCTCGTCGACGCGATCGTGGCCCGGGGCGAGCCGGAGGCGATCGCCGAGCGGGTACGCGCCCACCACGACGCGGGGGCGGACCACGTGTGCGTCCAGCCGCTCGCGGACTCGGTCGACGTCCAGGTCGAGCATCTGCGGCTGCTGGTCCCCGCCCTCCTGGGATGACGACGTGACCACGGCGGATCCCGGACGAGGGCACGGGGAGCACGGCCGGCAGGACCCTCTCGCGCCGCCGGATCCTCTCGCGCCGCCGGACCCGACGGGCCTGGAGACGTGGATACGCCAGGTGCTCGGCCTGGCCGGCGCCCGGGCTTCGGCGTTCGCCCCACCCCCGGCCCCACCCCCGGCCCCGGCCCCGGCCCCGGCCCCGGCCCCGGCCACCGGTCAGGGACCCGAGGAGGAGCCCGACGGCCCGGGCGCCGCCGGGCAGGCCCGGTAGCGACGGGCGGTCAGGCCGCCGTGCAGGGCGAGTGGATCGCCCGGGCGGTCAGGCCGCCTGCCTCACCTGCTCGGCCAGCCGTTCGAGGCTCTCGTCCAGGGCGTGCTCCACCGCCTCGGCCGGGGGTGTGTGCCCCTCGTCGAAGAAGGACAGGTGGACCGTCACGTCGCTGCTGGCGTCGTCGATGCCGGCCACCTGCAGCCATCCCGCGTACCGGTCCACGTCACGGGTGCCCCACTCCATCCGCAGCTGCTCCCGCTCGGCCCGCAGCAGCGCGCGTTCGTCCTGCCCCGTCTCGTCCTCGTGGACGGTGACCGCGGGCGGCTCCTCCGCGCGTACGTGCAGGTCGCGGGGCATCCAGAGATCGAGCTTGCCGACATCGGACGCCTGGCGGAACACCTGGTCGGCCGGCGCGGGCATCCTGCGCGAACGCTCGAACTCACTCATGGTCCGTCACTCCCTCCCTCTGGTCGACGTACGACGCCCCTACCCGCGACGGCCCGGTCCATCCGGCGCCGGGGAGGACGGACCCCGCGCGGGCCGGGCCGTCGTGGCGGCGTAGGGTCCGGTGCATGACCGATCATTACGATGTCGTGGTCCTCGGCGCCGGGCCCGGCGGGTACACCGCCGCGGTCCGCTCGGCCCAGCTCGGGCTCAGCACGGCGGTCGTCGAGGAGCGCTACTGGGGCGGCGTCTGCCTCAACGTGGGCTGCATCCCCTCGAAGGCGTTGCTGCGCAACGCCGAGCTCGCCCACATCCTGACGAACGAGACCAAGACGTTCGGCATCCGGGCGGACGGCCCGATCACCCTCGACTACGGCGCCGCCTTCCGCCGCAGCCGGCAGGTCGCGGACGGACGGGTCAAGGGCGTCCACTACCTGATGAAGAAGAACGGCATCACCGAGTACGACGGACGCGGCGCCTTCACCGGCCCGGACACCATGGAGGTGCGCGGCGCGGACGGCTCGGTGCGCACGGTGACGTTCGACCACTGCATCATCGCGGCCGGGGCGACGACCCGCCTGCTGCCGGGCACGTCCCTGTCCGAGCGCGTGGTGACGTACGAGGAGCAGATCCTCAGCGAGACCCTGCCGGAGAGTGTGATCATCGCGGGGGCCGGGGCCATCGGCGTCGAGTTCGCGTACGTGCTGCACAACTACGGCGTGAAGGTCACGATCGTCGAGTTCCTCGACCGGATGGTCCCGCTGGAGGACCAGGAGGTGTCGGCGGAACTGGCGCGGCGCTACCGGCGGCTCGGCATCGAGGTGCTGACCTCCACCCGGGTCGAGTCGATCGACGACAGCGGCGACAAGGTGCGGGTCACGGTCTCCAGGAACGGCGAGACCTCCGTGCTGGAGGCCGACAAGGTGCTGCAGGCCATCGGCTTCCAGCCGCGCGTCGAGGGATACGGCCTGGAGAACACCGGCGTACGGCTGACCGAGCGGGGCGCGATCGCCGTGGACGGCCGCTGCCGCACCAACGTGCCGCACATCTTCGCCATCGGGGACGTCACCGCGAAGCTCATGCTGGCCCACGCCGCCGAGTCGATGGGCGTCATCGCCGCCGAGACGATCGCGGGCGCGGAGACGATGGAGCTCGACTACGTGATGATCCCCCGGGCGACCTACTGCCAGCCGCAGATCGCGAGCTTCGGCTACACCGAGGCCCAGGCGCGCGAGCAGGGCTTCGACGTGAAGGTGGTCAAGTTCCCGTTCACGGCCAACGGCAAGGCGCACGGGCTGGGCGACCCCGGCGGGTTCGTCAAGGTCCTCAGCGACGCGAAGTACGGCGAGATCCTCGGCGCCCACCTCATCGGGCCCGAGGTGACCGAGCTGCTGCCCGAGCTGACCCTGGCTCAGCAGTGGGACCTCACGGTGCACGAGGTGGCGCGCAACGTCCACGCGCATCCGACGCTGGGCGAGGCGGTCAAGGAGGCGATCCACGGCCTGGCCGGACACATGATCAACATGTGACGGCGACGGCCGGTCAGCGCCCGGTGGGCGGGCGGTGGGCGGGCGGTGGGCGATCGGTCAGCGCCGGGGCCGACGCTCCTCTCGTGGGCCGCGACACCTCGCGGCCCCTCGATCCAGAGGAGCCCACATGAAGACCCCGTCCGTCCTGATCTCCGGCGCGAGCATCGCCGGGCCGGCCGTCGCCTACTGGCTGCGCCGGCACGGCTTCTCCCCCACCGTCGTCGAGCGGGCCCCGGCCCTGCGGGAGGGCGGCCAGGCGGTCGACTTCCGCGGGGCGGTCCACATGAACGTGCTGCGGCGGATGGGCGTCCTGGACGAGATCCGGCGCCTGCGCACCGACCCCGGCCCGCTGCGGGTGGTCGACTGGCGCGGCGACCAGATCGTCGCGCTGCCGGCGGAGTTCGCCGGCGGCGAGGTGGAGATCCTGCGCGGCGACCTCGCCCGCGTGCTGTACGACCGGACCAGGGACGACGTGGAGTACGTCTTCGGCGACTCCGTCGCGTCCCTGACCGAGACCCCGGACGGGGTGGAGGTGACCTTCGAGCGCGGGGCACCCCGGACGTTCGACCTCGTGGTCGGCGCGGACGGCCTGCACTCGAACGTGCGGCGGCTGGCCTTCGGCCCCGAGTCCCGGTTCGTGCGGCCGTCCGGCTACCATGTCGCGATCTTCAGCGCGCCGGACCATCTCGGACTCGTCCGCGAGGCGCTGCTGTACAACGAGCCCGGCCGGGGCATATCGGCCGGGAGCACCCGTGACGCCGGCACGGCCGGGGTGATGTGCGTCTTCCGCGCCGACGGGCTGAAGTTCGGCCACCACGACGTGGCGCAGCAGAAGAAGATCCTCTTGGACGCGTTCGCGGGAGCGGGCTGGGAGACCCACCGCCTGCTCCAGGCCGTGCCCGACGCGGCCGACTTCTACTTCGACTCGATCAGCCTCGTCCACATGGACCACTACACCCACGGGCGGATCGCGCTGCTCGGCGACGCCGGCTACGGCGCCACCTGCGGCGGCATGGGGGCGGGCATGGCCGTCGTGGCCGCGTACGTGCTGGCGGGCGAGCTGGCCGCCGCCCGCGGTGACCACCGCGCCGCGTTCCCGGAGTACGAGCGACTGATCAGAGGGTTCGCCAAGGCGTGCCAGCGGGTCGCGGGCAACGCGGGCCCCTTCCTCGCCCCGCCGACACGGGGCGCGATCCGGCGGCGCAACCTGACCTACCGGATGCTCACCGCCGGGCCGCTGGCGCGGGTGCTCGACAAGATGAGCACCAAGGCGGCCACCTCGATAACGCTCCGGGATTATGCGGCCTGAAATGCGGAAATGCCGATTACCGAACACGCATTCGGCTTTCCGTGACTATTCACTAGGGAATACTCCCCGCTGCGTCGATGAATGCTCGGCTACTCTGGCGAGAAGGCCGTGGGCGAAACGCCGTGGCCGCGTACGGGCGAACAATGCGAGGCGGCCCGATGGCGAGGGACGACGCGAAAACCACCGGCCCCCGGGTCGGCGCGAGCACGCTGATGGCTCTCATGCGCGAACTGGTCTTCCCGCCGTGCGTGATCGAACGCTCCTCGGTCGTGCCGCAGGACGTCACCCGGCGCGAGAACGACGCGGAGCACTCCTTCGCCCTGGGCCTGGCCGCGGTCTGCCTCGCCCCGCTGATCGACGAGACCCTGGACCCGGGGCGGATCGCCAGGTACGCGCTGGTCCACGACCTGCCGGAGGTCCACGCGGGAGACGTGTCGGTCTACGCGGGCCCGGCGGAACGGGAGAAGAAGGCCGTACGCGAGGAGGAGGCACGGGAGATCATCACCCGCGACTTCGGCCGGACGTTTCCCTGGCTCGTCGATGACCTGTACGGCTACAAGGCGCAGCGCGACCCGGAGAGCAGGTTCGTCTACGCGCTGGACAAGCTGCTCCCCCACGTCAACGTGCTGCTGGCCGACCATCACCCGCTGCGCCCGACCTGGGCCGCGTACAAGCGCACCGAGATCACGGCCAGGCGGAAGATACGCATGAGCTGCCCGGCACTGCTGCCGTTGTTCGACGAGCTGTGCCGGGAGTTCGCGCGGCGCCCGCACCTGTTCTCCGGTGGGGTGTCACCTGCCGTGGGAGATGACGATGTTCGCGACGGCGAGCAGGGCCGCTCCGCAGACGGCGTACAGCACCCTCCAGGGCAGGTCGGCGCCCGGCCCGAGTATGGCGGGCAGGGCGACGAGGAAGGCCCCGGCCGCGCTGGCCGACACCCGCGTGAGGAGGCGCGACCGCGAGCGGCGCACGACCACGGGAAACCCGGCGCTCGTCGTCAGTGAGTCGCCCGGCGGAGCCGGGCCCGCCCGGGTGTCGACGGCCAGCCTGATCCCGACCCGCGCGAGCGCGTCGAAGCCCAGCATCTCGGGCCGCAGCCAGAACTCCACCGTGTCGTAGCGCGACGCCACGTCGTAGGAGTCGTCGGACGCGATCTTCAGGAAGGTGCCGTCGGTCGCGCAGACGAGCCGCTTCGCGGCCGGCGTGTAGCCCTCGGAGTAGAAGCTGACCCGCATCTTCACCGTGTCGCCGTCGCTGAGGTGCAGCCGGCCCTCGGCGTCGAGCGCGCCCGTCCTGTCCCCGCTCAGCAGCGGTTCCTCCGTACGGACGAAGCAGGAGGAGCGGAAGGTGGGATGCCGCGCGAGCCGCCGGGCCACCCCGAGCCACGCGGCGGGGTCGCCGTCCGGCCGCTCGTGCAGGTGGAGGTCGGGAAATCGGGTGGTGGCCGGATACCAGCGCCCGCCGTTGGCCTCCGCGAGCCTGTCCACGAACCAGCCGCCCTTGGCCCTGATCTCCGCCTCGGCCAGCGGGAACTCCTCCAGGTTCGCGTAGTCGTCCACCCTGAGCCGGAACACGGCCATGTCGGCGACGCAGGCGGTCGTCACGACCGTGGCGAAGCGCACGGGCACGACGAACGGCTCCGCCTCGGGCGACTCCCGGTCCGCCAGGAAGGCCACGAGGCAGCGCCGCCCGACGGCCGAGCCGTCCGCGATCGCCTGTTGCAGAACGCCCGCCACGTAGTCGGTCTCGTACCGGAACTGGATGATCGCCCCTCGGGGCAGGGCCAGCGCCGTCAGGACGTCCTCCGCGTACCTCCTCCTGCTGTCGGACGACAGCAGCAGCACCGAGGGCCGGACCCCGGTCATGCCGGGTGCCCTCTCCGCGACCCGCGCCCTCATCGCGGCACCTCCCGCAGGCGGTCCTCCATCGCGAGGAAACGCGGCCACACCCGGTCCTTCGGCAGCTCGTCGAGGCGCAGGCGCGTCGCGGTCTCGTACCGCAGCCCCCGCTCCGCGAGCGCCCGGTGCTCGCCCAGGATGATCGGCTCGCGTACGCCCTCCGACTGGTCGCCGGTGAGGTCGATGACGAACCGCCGCGGGTCGTGGGACGGCCCGATCTCGACCCAGCAGTGGTGGCTCACGTCCTCGGCGTCGTCGCGGCCGACCCGCAGGCGCCCGTAGCAGTACACGGGTTCGAGCAGCAGGTCGGCGCGGAGCCTGCGGGCGAGCCAGACGGAGGTGACGCCGCACTGCCCACGGGGATCGCCCGCCGCGACCGGCGGCTCCTGATACCGCGGATGGGCCGTGCGGTCCGACCAGCAGGGCTCCAGCATGCGGCGGTATCCGTGCAGGCGGTCCGTCCACTCCGGCGCGGTGAAGTCCGCCTTGACGGGTCTCACGTGGTCGCCGCCCGAGTGGGTCCGGTGCGACACCCTGATCAGGTCCCCGATCCCGGCGACGCACCGCTTCGCCGCCGCGGTGATGCCGAGGACCATGAGCACGTTGTCCGGGGTGTCCAGGAGTTGCGGCACCGAATCACCAGATATGCGGCGCGTCTGGAAAAGGCCTTTGTCGTCGTAGCGATAGGCCACCGGTGACAGGGCGATCGGCGTGAATCCCGACGCGAGGAACGCGGTGCCGTCGAATCCGAGCATGGGGTTGTACGCGGTGATGACATAATCCCCGGCGTTTTCCGCTCTGATCTCCCGGACCGCGCGCGCGATCGTCAGGCTCATGAGGTTCGCCGGAATTCCCGCCAGCCCGTGCATTCGTGTCAGCACCGTTATCCGGTCCGGATTCACGTCCAGTCCGTGCCCGGTGAGCGCGTCCAGGACGTACTGGCGGTCGCAGCGCGAGAAGGCGGCGTACGTGAGCGGCATCGTCGCGCCCGGCAGGAAGAGCCCGAACTGCGCGACGGTGTCGGCCCTCTCGCTGTGCAGGTAGTGCAGCCTCGACTGCACGAGATGGCCCACGCTGGGTCTGACCTCGGCGAAGCGCAGGCAGGTGCGGTAGCCGTCGGTGAACGACAGGCTCAGGTCCCGGTGCGCCTTGTTCACGTTGAGGAGGACGGAGGCATGGGCCTGGTACGCCGCGTCCTCCGCGGACTGGCGCACCTGGGCCGCCCGGACGACGGCCTGCAGCCGTATCTCCTCGTACACCTTGTCCGGAGACCAGCCGGCGATGGCCGGTCTGCTCAACCGGGGCAGGTGCAGTCTTACCTGGATCTCCAGGGTCCGGAGGTCGACTCCGACCGTCTCGGCGTCCGCGCGGATACGCGTCCCCATCGCGCCGACGAAGGTCTCGACATCCGGATCACGAAGCCCGTCCACTCGCGCGCCCTCGCTTCGCGCTTTCTCCCTTCGCGGCGTACGCGTGGTTCTGGGCACTTTTTCTCCCGCAAGTCGCGAGAAGTCTGTCAGTGACGCCGTCAAGGATAGAACTCGAACCCACCCCTGTCAGGGCGCTCGCCGAGTTGCTATCAGCTTTTGTCGGGGCCCACCTCGAATTAAGGCCGCTTTTCATCATCAAAGCCGCGAAGGCGGCAGATAGAGGCCCGCGAGAGCGTGCGCGGTCGCCGCCATCTCGTGCCGCAGCTCGGCCGGTTCCAGGACCTCCACCTCGGCCCCGAGCTTGAGGAACTCCGTCCGCGCGTGCGTCACCGACTCGATGGGCACGGTGGCGGTGATCCAGCCCCGCTCGTCCGGCGGGCCCGCCGTCTCGGCCACGGCGCCGGCGACGGCCGAGCTCATGACCTCCCCGAGCCGCTCCCGGCCCCGCGCGGACAGCCGGATCACCGCGTGCCCGCGAAACAGCCGCGACCGGAAGCCGGCCAGGTGCTCGCGCCAGTGTCCCGCCAGGTCGAAGCCCTCCTGGCGCTCGAACGTCTCGCCGGTCACCGTGAGCGCGAGGATCTGGCCGACGCGGTAGGTGCGCAACGCGCCGTCGCACCGCGCCACGAGATACCACTTCCCCGCCTTCAAGACCAGCCCGTACGGCTCCAGCCTCCGCTCGACCTCGCAGGGCTCCGTCCAGCGGCGGTAGCGGACGCGGACGACCCGGGCGTTCCAGACGGCCTCGGCGACCTCCGGCAGGTGGGACGACCGGTCGCCGTCGTAGTACCAGCCGGGCGCGTCGAGATGGAAGTGCTCCCGCACGCGCCGCGCCTCCTCCCGCGGACCGGCCGGGAGCGCGGCCTCGATCTTCAACTCGGCCGCGGCCAGCAGAGCGCCGAGGCCGAGGTCCGCGGCCGGCCCCCTAAGCCCGGCCAGGAACAGCGCGCCCGCCTCCCGCTCGGTCAGGCCGGTGAGCCGGGTGCGGAAGCCGTCCATCAGGCGATAGCCGCCCTCGTGCCCGGCCTCGCCGTACAGGGGGACGCCGGCGGCGTGCAGCGACTCGACGTCCCGGTAGATCGTGCGAACGCTGACCTCCAGCTCGGCGGCGAGCTGCCGGGCCGTCATCCGGCCGCGCGACTGCAGCAACAGGAGGATCGACAGCAGCCGGGACGCGCGCACATCGCCACGATTTCACTGCCGGAGGGTGTCAGTGAAGCGGTCCTACCGTCCCGTCATGACTTTCGCGGAGAAACTGCTGTTCGTGCCGCCCCCGATCGAGGTGGGCGGTTACCACGTCAAGCGCTACCACGTCACCGCCGACCCGGCCGGCATCGACCCCGAGGTCGAGAAGGCGGCGTACGCCGTCCTGCCCGAGCTGCTGCCCGAACCGGACGGCACGCCCCCGGCCGCCTTCGTCGTCCTCCACAGGGGTGGGGACGACGGGGCCTACATCAACGCCTACACCTGGGCGTGGGACAACGCCCTGCACTACGGCAACGCGGTGGCCGGTCAGCCCGCGCTCGGCTGCCCCGATCGGGATCCCACCCACTTCATCCGGCCGGAACGCCCGCTCATCGGCTGTGTCTGGGAGCTGCCGCCGATCCTGCACGAACGCGACGCGTGGGTGCGGCACGTGCTCGCCTCCGGCCGTCCCGACCTCGGCGCCTATCTCGCCGACACACTGCCCGAGGGCACGACGGGAGACCGCCGATGAAAGACCCACGCGCACTGATCAGGGGTGATGTTCCGCGCACTTGACCGGGAGATCATCACGGGTGATCGTCGGGGCCTGACTCACGAACCGGTCCCCTTCGACCCCGGAGTGATCGATGCGAAGAGCCCTGGCCGTCCCGCTCGCCGCGGTCCTGGCCGCCTCCCTGCTCGCGGCGGCGGACCCCGCCCAGAGTCCGCCGCCCTCGCCGGGAGACGTCGTCGAGGTCTCGGTCAACGCGCACGCCGGGCTCGGCACCGTCCATGAGGCGGCGTACGGCGCCAACGCCGCCGTCTGGGACTCCCACATGAACGACCCGGAGGTGGCGCGGCTGTACAAGCGGGCGCGCATCGCCGCGGTGCGGTACCCCGGCGGGTCGTACGGCGACCTCTACCACTGGGAGAGCCACACGGTGCCGGGTGGGACCGTGGCGCCGGACACGGGGTTCGACGCGTTCATGGGCACGGTCAGGAACGCCGGCGCGCAGGCCGTCGTGGTCGCCAACTACGGCACCGGCACCCCGGAGGAGGCGGCCGGATGGGTCCGGTACGCCAACGTGACCAAGAAGTACGGCGTGAAGTACTGGGAGATCGGCAACGAGCTCTACGGCAACGGCTACTACGGCGCCACCTGGGAGACCGACGACCACGCGGACAAGAGCCCCGCGGCGTACGCCCGCAACACCCTGGAGTTCGTCCGCGCGATGAAGGCCGTCGATCCCACGATCAAAATCGGGGCGGTGCTCACGATCCCCGGGAGCTGGCCGGACGGCGTGGTCGCCGCCGGCGACTCGGCGAACTGGAACCACACGGTCATCCCGGCGGTGGCACCCGAGATCGACTTCTTCACCGTCCACTGGTATCCGGGCACGAGCATCCCGGACACCAGCGGCGACGTCGCCGGGCTGCTGGCCTCTCCTCCCGGGCTCGCCGAGATGCTGGCCCAGGTGCGGGCCGACGTCGCCGCCCTGGGCGGGCGCGACGTTCCGCTCGCGCTGACCGAGGTCGCCTCCAACATCGGGCGCAACACGCACGCGGCCGGGCTGTTCGCCGCCGACGCCTACCTGACCGCGCTGGAGAACGGCGTCTTCACCGTGGACTGGTTCGACACCCACAACGCGCTGGAGAAGGTCGGCACGATCGACGGCGAGACCGACTACCAGGACATCGGCTTCCTGTCACTCGGCCAGTGCGCCGACGGCGTCTGCGAGCCGCCGCTCAACACGCCGTTCCCCGCCTACCACGGCATCGAGATCCTCCAGACGGCCGCCGGGCCGGGAGACAGCCTGGTCAGGGCCGGCTCCAGCCGGCCGAAGGTGGCCGTGCACGCCGTACGGCAGGCCGACGGCGACCTGGCCGTCGTGCTGATCAACAAGGATCCGGGCACCGCCTATCCCGTACGGCTCCGCTACACCGGGTTCACCCCCTCCGGCCGGAGCCCGGTGACGTACACCTTCACCCCGGGGGCCACCGCGATCGTCCGGGCCGAGCAGGGCGACGCTTACACCCGGACGCTTCCGCCGTACTCGATCACGACGATGACGGTGCGGGCGGCGAAGGGCCCGAAGCCCGCACCGGCCCCGGGCACGCCGACAGCGCGCGGTGTCCCCGGCGGCATCACGGTGAGCTGGCCTCCGGCCGGTCCCACCGCGGACAGGTACGAGGTGTACCGGCAGACGGGCACGGACACCGTCCCGCTGGGCACGACCCGGGGCACCTCGCTCACACTGCGCGGCCTGGAGCCCGGCGCCTCCTACACGGTCAACGTGCTGGCCGGGGACCGGGCCGGACGGCTGTCGCGGCCGTCCGCGCCGGTGACCTTCACCGCACCCACGCCGCAGGACAGCGCCTGCGCGGTCCGCTACCGGGTGACGCAGGGCTGGGGGCGGGGCTTCACCGCCACGGTCACCGTCACCAACCGCGGCGCGGACGACGTGTCCGACTGGTCGCTGGCGTTCCGCTTCCCGGTCGCCGGGGAACGCGTCGGCAGCGGGCAGGGCGGCACGTGGACATCTGAGGGGACATCGCAGGGACAGGACGTGCGGGTCGTTCCCAACGAGCAGACCAGGACGATCCCGGCGGGCGGATCCGTCACCCTCGGGTTCGTCGGCGCCAACGAGGGGGCCTACCCCTCCCCCACGGTCTTCCGCCTGAACGGCACGGTCTGCTCGACGCTGTAGTCGCCGGTCTCAGCGTGTGACGCGTAGTTTGGACTGCTTGTGCCGGGTCCGCTCCCAGTCGTCCATGAACCTCGCCGTGAGGCCGTACCGCTCGGCGAGGTTCACGAGCGTCTCCGTCCGGTAGTAGAAGTCCTCGCGCAGCACATGGTGCTCGGCCTTCTCCGTACGGTCGAAGGTGAAGTCGAAGAACCCGTCCGGGTGCAGGATGCGGCCGACATGCCGGAGGCACTCGTCGATCACCTCGATCGGGCTGTGGGAGAACACGCTGTGCGCGTGGATCACGGTGAAGTGCTCGTCGGGGAGGAAGGCGAAGGTGAGGTCGTCCACCACGGTCAGGTGCGGCAGCCGTGACTGCAGCCCGCGCCGGGCGACCGTGTCCGCGGCGGCGAGCAGGATCTCGGGCGAGATGTCGACGCCGTAGTAGTGGCCCGGTTCCAGATACTCGATCAGCCGCCAGCCGAGGCGCAGGTTGCCGCAGCCGATGTCGAGGACGCGGTCGCGCGGCGTGAGGCCGTGTGCGCGCAGGTAGTCGAACTGCATCCTGCCGATCCGCAGCCAGCTCTCCCTGCCGTGGCTGCCGATCGCGCCGTCGGCGCTCATCTCCGCGATGTCGGCGCGCATGACCTCACGGTAGTAGGACACGTGATCGGCGGTCGTCGCCCGCAGCCGCGCGTCACGGGTCATCCGCCGCAGGTGCGGCCAGACCTTGCCGGGGTGGCGCAGAGCGTAGGCCAGCTGGTAGGAGAGGCGTGACCGCCGCCGTTTCACGTAGGGCTGTCGCTGCATGGCCCCAACCGTAGGGCGGCGTACGCGAGGTCATTCGCATTCACGCGGAGCCTCAAGAAGAATTTGCCGAAACGCATTTCGAGTCCGGCGGGGCGCTTGCGGCCTTTTGCGTGATCGGGGCGGTTTGTTGCACAGGGCCGCATCGAGCGTTTGATCTCGGCATGAAAGGCTTCGTGGCAAGCGCCTGCCATGTCAGGCGCAACCCCGCGGCTCATCGCCAGAAAAGCCGCCCGGTGTGGTTACGGCGAAAAACCGCTCGAAGCCCGCCCTCCTCGTCCTTCACGGCGAGGAGGGCGGTGCCCGTTCCGCGTTCCGCCATCCGGGTGCCCCATCCGGGCGCCGCCGTCAGGGCCGGCCGTATCCCCCGCCGCCCGGCGTCTCCACCTCCAGCACGTCGCCCGGCCCCACCCGGACCGAGTCGCATCCCGCGAGACGGACCACGCTCCCGTCGGCGCGTCGCACCCGGTTGACGCCCAGCGCCCCCGGCGCGCCGCCGGCCATGCCGTAGGGGGGCACCCGGCGGTGGCCGGACAGCACGCTGACCGTCATCGGCGCCCGGAACCGGATGCGGCGCACCACCCCGTCCCCGCCCCGCCATCGTCCGGCCCCACCGCTGCCACGCCGGACGGCGAACTCCTCCAGCAGCACGGGGAACCGCCATTCCAGCACCTCGGGGTCGGTCAGCCGGGAGTTGGTCATGTGGGTCTGCACCGCCGACGCCCCGTCGAAGCCGTCACCGGCGCCGGAGCCCGAGGCGACGGTCTCGTAGTACTGGTGCCGTTCGTCGCCGAAGCTGACGTTGTTCATCGTGCCCGAGCCCTCGGCCTGGACGCCCAGCGCGGCGTAGATCGCCCCGGTGATCGCCTGGGAGGTCTCGACGTTGCCCGCGACCACGGCCGCGGGATAGGCCGGGGCCAGCATCGACCCCTCCGGCACGACGATCCGCAGCGGCCGCAGGCACCCGTCGTTGAGCGGGATCTCGTCGGCCACCAGGGTGCGGAAGACGTACAGCACGGCCGCGGTGACCACGGCCGACGGCGCGTTGAGGTTGGAGTCGAGCTGGGGCGAGGTGCCGGTGAAGTCGATCGTCGCCGTACGGCGGGCGCGGTCCACCGAGACGCGCACCGCGATGACCGCACCGCAGTCCGTCTCGTAGCGGTACCCGCCCTCGCTGAGCGCGCCGATCACCTCGCGCACCGCGCTCTCGGCGTTGTCCTGCACGTGCCGCATGTAGGCCCGCACCACGTCCAGGCCGAAGTGGCCAATCATCGCCCGGACCTCCTCGACCCCCCTGGCGTTCGCGGCGATCTGCGCGCGCAGGTCGGCCAGGTTGGTCGCCGGGTCCCTGGACGGGTACGGCGCCTCGGTGAGCAGCCGCCACGTCTCCTTCTCGCGCAGGCCGCCGCGGTCGGCCAGCAGCCGGCAGTCGAACAGCACGCCCTCCTCGTGCACGCTCCTGCTGGCCGCGGGCATGGAGCCGGGCGTGAGCCCGCCGATCTCCGCGTGGTGGCCGCGCGACGCCACGAAGAACAGGATCTCCCGGCCCGCGTCGTCGAAGACCGGGGTGACGACGGTGACGTCCGGAAGGTGGGTGCCCCCGTGGTACGGATCGTTGATCGCGTACACGTCGCCGGGCCGGATGCCGTCGCCGCGGCGGCGGACCACCTCCTTCACGCTGGCGCCCATCGAGCCGAGATGCACCGGGATGTGCGGCGCGTTGGCGATCAGGCCGCCGCCGGGGTCGAACAACGCGCAGGAGAAGTCGAGCCGCTCCCGGATGTTCACCGACTGCGCGGTGGCTCCCAGCCTGGCGCCCATCTGCTCGGCAACGGACATGAAGAGGTTGTTGAAGATCTCCAGCATGACCGGGTCGGCCTCGGTGGTCACGCCCGCGGCCTTCCGCCGCGGCCGCGCCCGCTCCAGCAGCAGGTGCCCGTACGGCGTGACCCCGGCCCGCCAGCCGTCGTCGACGACGGTGGTCGCGTCGGCCTCGGCCACGATCGCCGGACCGGTGAGCGCGTGCCCGGGACGCAGCCGTTCCCGCCGGTAGAGCGGCACCTCACGCCACGCGCCGCCCGTGTACAACCGCACGGCGTCCGCGGACGGCGGGCCGGCGGCGCCGGATCCGGGAGCGAGGTCCGCGAGGCCGGGCTGCTCGGTCAGTCCGACGGCCTCGACGGAGACCGCCTCCGCGACCAGCGGCCGGTCCATGAGGAAGGAGTACGTCCGCAGGTGGGCGGCCTCGAACGCCGACACCATCGTGTCCAGCCCGGCCAGGTCGACCTGCAGCGGCGTATCGGTGCCCTCGTACCGCAGCCGCACCCTCCTCGTCACCCGGATCCGCCCGGCCGGGACCTCCTCGTCCAGGAGCTCCCGTCGCGCCGCCGCCTCCAGGGCGTCCGCGACACCGGTCAGCCGGCGCATGGCGGCGGGCTCCAGGCGGGCCTCGACCGACTGCTCCCGCATGACGGTGGTGTCGGCCAGGCCGATGCCCAGGGCGGACAGCACGCCCGCCATCGGCGGCACCAGCACGGTGCCGATGCCGAGCGCGTCGGCGACCGCGCAGGCGTGCTGGCCTCCCGCGCCGCCGAACGTGGTGAGGGCGTACTCGCCGAGGTCACGGCCCTTCCGCACGCTGATCTGCTTGATCGCGTTGGCGATGTTCTCGACCGCGACCCGCACGTAGCCCTCGGCGACCTGCTCGGGCCCGCGCTCGTCGCCGGTCCGCCCGCGGATGTCGGCCGCCGTCTCGGCGAACCGGCGCCGTACCTCCTCGGCGTCCAGCGGCAGGTCGCCGTCCGGGCCGAACACCTTCGGGAAGTGGCCGGGCTGGATGCGCCCGAGCATGACGTTGGCGTCGGTGACGCACAGCGGCCCGCCGTTGCGGTAGCAGGCCGGGCCGGGGTCGGCGCCCGCCGAGTCCGGCCCGACCCGGTAGCGCCGGCCGTCGAAGCGCAGGATCGACCCGCCGCCCGCCGCCACCGTGTTGATGGCGATCATCGGCGCGCACAGCCGCACGCCGGCCACCTGTGTCTGGAACACCCGCTCGTACGCGCCCGCGTAGTGGGACACGTCGGTCGACGTGCCGCCCATGTCGAAGCCGATCACCTTGTCGAGACCGGCCAGCCGGGACATGCGCGCCATGCCCACGATGCCGCCGGCCGGACCGGACAGGATCGCGTCCTTGCCGCGGAAGTGCCCGGCCTCCGCCAGCCCGCCGTTCGACTGCATGAACATCAGCCGTACACCGGGCAGTTGCCGCGCGACCGCGTCGACGTACCCGCGCAGGACGGGCGAGAGGTACGCGTCGACCACGGCGGTGTCCCCGCGCGGCACCAGCTTCATCAGCGGGCTGACCTCGCTGGAGCACGAGACCTGGGGGAAGCCGGTGCGGCGGGCCAGGTCGCCGACCACCCGCTCGTGCGCCGGGTGCAGGTGGCTGTGCAGGCAGACCACCGCGACCGCGCGGACTCCCTCCGCGCGCAGCCGCCGCAGCGCGGGTGCGAGCCCCACGAGGTCGGGCGGCCGGATCACCGTGCCGTCGGCGGTGATCCGCTCGTCCACCTCGACCACCTGCTCGTACAGCATCTCCGGCAGCACGATCCGCCGGTCGAAGATGCGCGGCCGGTTCTGGTAGCCGATGCGCAGCGCGTCGCCGAACCCCTTCGTGATGACCAGCGCCGTGCGCTCGCCCCGGCGTTCCAGCAGCGCGTTGGTGGCGACCGTGGTGCCCATCCGCACCGACTCGATCCGCTCGACCGGGATCGGTTCCCCGGCGGCGAGGCCCAGCAGGGAGCGGATGCCCGCCACCGCCGCGTCGGGATAGCGCGCCGGATCCTCCGACAGGAGCTTGCGCGTCACCAGCCGCCCGTCCGGCCCCCGCGCGACGACGTCGGTGAACGTCCCGCCGCGGTCCACCCAGAACTGCCACCGGCCTTCGGGCATGGGACCCCCTCGCGCAGGCGCCCGTACGTCCCTTGTATCAAGGCCGCGCGCCCCGGCTCCCGCGGGGGAGACCCGGGGGCGTGTTCCCCGCGTCGCTCGTCGGGGCGCCGCTGAGCCCACGCACCACACCGACACCGGATGACAGACCTATCATCAGATGGCGCTTTCCGGGACACACCGGACCGGGCGTAAGGAAAGGTGGTTCCGGCAGTGGTGTCCGTGCGGAGCGTGGAGCGCAGTGGCGGCATCGGTGCCCTCGTCACCGGCAACCTGCTCGGCGGGGTCGCGGTCGCCTCCGGCTTCGCGGTCGGCGGGCTGCTCGTGGAGCGGCTCGGCGGCACGTCCGTCGCGGGGCTGGGCCAGGCCGCGGGCGTGCTCGGCGCGGCGGTCGCCGCGGTGCCGCTGGCCGGCGTCGCGGCCCGGCACGGGCGGCGCCGCTCGCTCACCCTGGGGTACGCGATCGCCGTGCTCGGCGGCGCGCTGATCGTCACGGCCGCCGTCGTCTCCCAGCTCGTCGTGCTGCTGGCCGGGCTGGCCATGTTCGGCGTCGGCCAGGCGGTGAACCTGCAGTCCCGGTACGCCGCCGCGGACGGCGCGGCCCCCGCCGCCCGGGCCAGGACGATGTCGATCGTCATCTGGGCCACCACGATCGGGTCCGTGGCCGGCCCCAACCTCAGCGAGGTGGCCGACCGGTTCGGCAGGTGGCTCGGGCTGCCCGGCCTCGCCGGGCCCTACCTGGTCTCGGTCGTGTCCTTCGCCCTGGCGGGCGCGGTGATCGCGCTGTTCCTCCGGCCCGCCGTACGGCCGTCCGCGCCGGTCGCCGGCGCAGCGGGCGACGGCCCCCGCACGGCGGGAGCGTCGACGGCGCTGCGGTGGGCGGCGGCCCATCCCGTGGCGCGGTTCGCGGTCGTGCTCGTCGCGGTCGCGCACGCAACGATGGTCATGGTCATGGTGATGACACCGCTCCACATGCAGCACCACGGCATGTCGCTGCGGCTGGTCGGCGTCGTGATCAGCCTGCACGTGCTCGGCATGTACGCCTTCAGCCCGGTCTTCGGATGGCTGGCCGACCGGCTCGGCGCGGTCCGGACCGCGTGCGCGGGAATGCTGATGCTCGTGGCGGCCGTCGCGCTCGGCTTCGTGGCCGCGTCCGCCTCCGAGGGCAGCGCGCTCACCGCGCTCGCGCTGACCGTCCTCGGCATGGGCTGGTCGGCGTCGATGATCTCCGGGTCGGCGCTGCTCACCGGCGCCGCGCCGGACCACGTACGGGTGCCGTTGCAGGGGGCCACCGACGCCGGCATGAACTACGCGGGCGCCGCGGCGGCCGCGCTGGCCGGGCCGATCCTCGCCGCCGGCGGCTTCCGCGCGGTCAACGTCGCGGCGGCGGTCATCCTGGTGCCCGCCGTCGCGGCGGCGGCCACCCTCCGCCGGGGCCGGGCGACCGCGGACGGGTCCGAGGGACGGCAGGAGCAGGCCGTGGGGCGCGGCCACGCCGACACCGGCTCCGGCTCCGGCTCCGGCTCCGGCTGAACGACAAGTCCGGGCAGATCGCATCGAACAAGCGGCGCCAAACACGTGCCCCTCGTTTTTTTGCACTTTCCTTGAGGAAGGCGCACTTCAACTGGCGCGGGCGCTCCGGCGGGCCGTTGCTATGTTCCGGATACATGGTCGCCAGGAAATTCGGCGCGGCCGGACGTGTGCGGAAATCTGCTTTTCGTCGCGTGTATTTCCACCTGCATCAGCACGCTCGTGCGAACGAACGCACCCGAGAACATCCGGGCCAGTCAGGAGAACATGTGAGATTCCGTCCCTTGCGTGCACTGACGGCGGTATCGGTCGCCGCCGTGCTCACGGCGGCGTTGGTGGCGAGCCAGGGCGCGGCGGCCGGCGTGCCGCAGGCCCATGATCCGGCGAACACACCGACGCCGATGGCGAAGCTCAGCGCGAACACCAACACTCTCTACTCGCTGCGCTGGGATGAGATCGGTCCCGACAAGAGGTCGTACCGGCAGCTCATCACCCAGTTGCGCGGTGCTCTTGCCCTGCCGAAGTCGTACCGGTACACGAACATTTCGCAACTGCTGGGCCAGCCCGGCCACATCGCCTCGAGCGGTCCCGTCGGCTGTCCCGAGGCGAAGCGTGCGCACGGCGCGCTGGGCGGCGCGTACCCGGTCCGCAGCGATTACTGGATCTGCCTCAATCCCGTGGATTCCACTACGAACAGGTGGTATCCGCAGGGAGTCAGCGGCACCTGGGACGCGACCGCGAACGGAGTCGTCGACGGGGAGCGTGCCTTCGCTTTCGGCTGGTACCGCCGGGCGAGCACGACCGACAGGACGCCCATCGCCTCCAGGGTGACGTTCCTCGACGAGCAGGCGCCGATGGGGTCCTTCGCGCACCGCTATCAGCATGTGCTGCTGGCGCTGCCGCGATACGGGAAGAACGGGGTCACCTTCACCTCGGTGCCGACCCACGCGGGCGGCTTCGTCTGGTATCACCAGTACCTTCTGGTCGCGGACGACGGCCCGAGGCATGAGTTCAACGGGATACTCGTCTTCGACCTGCACAATTTGATCGACCTGGCGCTCAGCCCGCGCGCCGATCTGACGTCGCCGCAGGCCGCCACCCGTCCCTACGGCCTGTACAAGGGCCGGTTCTATTCCAAGGGTTACCGCTTCATCCTGCCGCTGCGCGGCATATGGCGGCCGTCGGTCGGCCCCCTCACCACACCGCAGAAGTGCCGGGCGGGTGACCTCCACTACCCACCGTGCTACACGTACGCGGGTCTCGACAGGAGCACCTCCCCGCCGAGCTTCCTCACCGGTGAGTGGTGCACGAGCTCCGCCTGCGGCAAGGGGCGCGTGGCGCGCTTCCCGCTGTTGCCGGACAAGACCCCCTGCACCAAGGGCTGCCTGCGGACCTCCGGCGGCACGGCGAGGCCGACCTCGGTGTACACCCAGCCGGTCCGGTACGCGCAGGGCGGCGTGTCCTGGAAGGGGACCTACCAGTTCACGACGAGTCACGGAGGCGCCGCCGGACGCTTCGTGACCCGGCCGGGCGCGACGGCGGTGACTCGTCACTACGCCGGTACGGGCGTCCAGGACCTCTACTGGAACCGTGCCACGAGCACGCCGATGCTCTGGTCCGTCACCGAGTTCCCGGGAGTGGGCAGGCGTCTTCTGTACGGCGTCCATCCCTGATCTCCAAGCGGGAAGGCCCCTCTCGTCGCACGACGAGGGGGGCCTTCCGCCGTCCCTGCCTCAGGCGAGGGCCGCCGGCGCCGGCTCGGCGTCGCGCACGGCCTCGCTCACGGCCTCGCTCACGGCCTCGGGGCCCGCGAGGAGCCTGACGGCCAGCGGCACGGTGCCCGCGAGCTGGACCAGCGTGCCCACCACCGTGACGGCGAGGGAGAACTCCCCGCTGGACAGGACGAAACCCGCCACCAGGAGCGGAGCCGTCCAGCGCGGCAGCACGCCGGTGCGCAGGATCGCGGCGACCTGCGTGACCAGCCCGGCCACGGCCGAGGCCAGCATGGGCAGCATGATCCCGCCGAACCACGCCGAGCCCTGGTATCTCCCGTACGCCGCGACGGCCTCGGCGGCCACGCCGCCCTCCGGTGCCAGGCCCAGGACCACCGGCCGCATGCCGGAAACGATCAGGCCGAGCACCCCGGCCAGGGCGAGCAGCAGCCCGGAGATCGCCCCGGCCAGCGGCGCCCGGTCGCGCAGCACCCGCGCGACCGCCAGGCCGCTGGGGATGGAACACCCGACGAAGATCATGTAAAGCAGGGTGCCGAGGGCGTAGCCATCCCGGTCGGCGGCCACCTGGGCGAGGTAGTCCGCCGCCTCGGTGCGGGGCAGGCCGACGGTGTCGACCAGATGCCAGACCACTCCGGCGATCGGGCCGGCGACGACCGCCGCGGCGAGCAGGTAGGGCTTGTTCGTTCTCATGATCGCGTTCCTTCGTGCGTGGCGGCCCGTCCGCCGCATGCCGAAACACTGACGCGGCCCTGTCCCGGGCCACCTGAGCCCGCCGCCCCCTTCCGCGATAAGGACGATTTGTCCCATGCGGACGGGACATCAAATAACGGACAATTCACCTCGTGCATACGCGTACGGTGCTGATCGGGGACTCGGTCGCGGGAGCCGCCGCGGCCCTGCCGCACTGGCCCGGCCACCTGACCGTGCTGTGGCTGTCGGCCTGGAGCTGGCTGCCCGCCTATGTGATCGTGGCGGCCGTCGTCCCCTACTGGCTGCCGTCCGGGGAACGGCCGTCGCGGGTGTTCCGCCCCCTGAGGTACACCGGTTGCGCAGCCGTGGCGACGGGGTCGGCCGCCTGGGCGCTGCTGCCCTGGGAGCACGGCGACGACCCTGCGCTGGCCGAAAGCGGTTTGCTCAACCCTCTGGGAGTCACGGGCGCCGAGGCGCTGCTGCCGGTCAGCCTGGCCCTGATCACCGTGGCGTCACTCGGTGGGCTCGCCTCCCTGGGCGTACGCCTGCGCCGGGCCGAGGGCGACGAGCGCGGCCGGCTGGCCTGGGTCCTCGCGGGAGTGGCCGGCACGCTGCTCCTGCTGGCCGCCGCCCAGGCGGTGCCGGCGCGCGGCTCGGGGGTGCTGCTGGCGGCGTCCGCCGTGCCGTTGCCGGTCTCCGTGGTGGCGGCGATCCAGCGATACCGGCTGTGGGACATGGAGACCGTGCTGCGCCGCGGCCTGGTCTGGGCGCTCATGTCGGCCGAGATCGCCCTCTGCTACACGGTGGTCGTCGCGTTGCTCGGGGACCTGCTGGGCCGTAGCCTCGGCGCTCCCCTCGTCGCCGCGGCCGTGGTGGCCATCAGCGTGGCTCCCGTCCACCGCCTGCTGCAGCGGGGCGTACGGCGGCTGCTGTACGGCGACGCGGCCGACCCGTACGACGCGCTGGGGCGGCTGGGAGCGACGCTGGAGACGGCGGCGGCCCCCGCCGCTCGTGCTGACCCGGCCGCGCGCCGGTGAGTTCCGCCCCGCCGAGGCCCGGCTGCTGAACGTGCTGGCCCGGCAGGCGGGCGCGGCGGCGCACGCCGCCCGGCTCGCCGCGGATCTGGACCGGTCGCGGCGGGCGTTGGTCGCCGCGCGCGCCGAGGAACGCCGCCGGCTGCGCCGCGACCTCCACGACCATCTCGGGCCGAGCCTGTCGGCCGTACAGCTGCAGCTGGAGACCATCCGCGACCTGGCGGCCGACGACCCGGACGGTGCGGGTGAGCTGGCCGACCGGTGCGCCGCGTGGCTGGCCGGCGCCGTGAGCGACGTCCGCAGGATCGTGGACGGCCTCGGCCCGTCCGCCCTCGACGACCTCGGCCTGGCCGAGGCGCTCCGCGCACAGGCGGCGGCCTTCGACCGCCCCGGCCTCACGGTCCGGCTGAACCTGCCCGCTCAGGGCCTGCCCCCGCTTCCGGCCGCCATCGAGGCGGCGGCTCTGCGCATCGTGGGCGAGGCGCTTGCCAACACCGCCCGGCACTCGCGTGCCGGGCGCTGCGACATCTACGTGGCGCTGGCTCCCGACGCACTGCACTTCACCGTAAGGGACGACGGCGTCGGCATGACCGGCTCCGCCCCGGGCTGGCGCGCAGGAGTCGGCCTGGAGTCGATGACCCAGGCCGCCGCCCAGCTTGACGGGAGATGCGAGATCCTTGCCCCGGCGGGCGGCGGCACCGAGATCAGCGTGCGGCTGCCGAGAGTCGAGGTGTGAGATGCGCGTGCTGATCGTGGACGACCACCCCATGTACCGCGAGGGGCTGATCGCGGCGCTGTCCGGCCGTCCCGACGTGACGGTCGTGGGCGAGGCGGGTGACGGCGCGGCCGCCGTCGAACTGGCGGTCCGGCTGGCGCCCGACGTCGTCCTGATGGACCTTCACATGCCGGTCATGAACGGCGTGGAGGCCACGGGGCGGTTGCGGGCGGAGCTTCCGGACGTGGCCGTCGTGGTGCTGACGATGCTGGAGTCCGACGAGTCGCTGGCGGCGGCCGTACGCGCGGGCGCGCGCGGCTACCTGCTCAAGGGGGCGGGCCGGGCCGAGATCCTGCGGGCGCTCGAGGCGTGCCGGGACGGCGGCGCCTACTTCGGCCGGAACGCCGCCCGGGCGCTCGCCGGGCTCGTCGGCGCCGAGTCCCGACGGCCCGTCGCCAACCCCGTCCTGCCCGAGCTCACCGAGCGCGAGGTCGAGATCCTCGACCTGATGGCGCGCGGGCTGTCGAACGCCGCGATCGCCTCCCGGCTCTATGTCTCGGACAAGACGGTCCGCAACTACGTGAGCACGGTGTACGGCAAGCTCGGCGTCGGCGACCGGGCCGCCGCGGTGGCCCGGGCCAGGGACGCCGGGCTCGGCGCCGGCCTGCCCGGCGGGCGCTGAGCCGGCGTTCGGCCGACCCAGCGCTTCACGGAGGGAGCGGGGTGGTCAGGCCCCGCGCTTCGGGATGATCCGCTTGACCGCCACGGCGGCCGACACCAGCGTGAACAGGCCCAGGGCGATCCAGAGCGCGTTCCAGCCCATGAACGGGGCGGTCAGCGCCGCACCGCCGAAGCCCGCCGCGACACCCCCGATGGGTGGGTTGTTGTACATGTTCACCATTTCCTTTCCCGACGCCATGCGGCGTCCCAGAAGGCTTTCGCCTGTGCTAACTGCAGGAAGACATCGAAGATCATTTCTACGAACAGCAGGGCGGCGACGGCCATCTGCCTGCCACCCCTGCTGCGTACGGTCACGATCCGCTCGACCATGAAGACGCCCGTGACCGCCAGCCAGAGCGGATGGAAGGTGAGCGTGCCCGTGACCGCGATCGACCAGGCCGTGGCGCCCAGGTACGCGAAGATCACAATGATCCCGACCAGCGACAGGAGCTGGCGGCCCCAGTAGGGCAACGTGACCCGCGTCCAGCCGTAGTCGGTGAGGTTCTCCAGCGCCCCCCGCTTCCACCGCAGCCGCTGCTTGAACAGGTCCCTCCAGGTCTCCATGACCTCGGTGGTGAGCGTGCACTCCGCGGGACACAGGATGCGGAACCGTAGGTGCAGCAGCGCCAGGGTGAGCTCGTTGTCCTCGGTCAGGACACGTACGTCGTACACCTGGTCGCGGCCGGGGAGACGGCCGCCGCGGCGCGCCCTGACGACCTCCTTGAGCGCGAGCGCGCGGAACAGCGTCGCCGTCCCGGTGAGCACCAGCGCCTTTCCGCGCAGCCGTCGCACGTCCCTGGCGTAGCGCGCGTACTCGTTGCGCTGGAACATGCCCACCAGCCCGCCGCCCGGCTTGCCGGTGAAGGTGCCTCCCACCGCGGCCAGTTCGCCGGTGGCCAGCCGGAGGACGGCATGGTGGATGAAACCGGGATCGAGCGCCGAGTCCGCGTCCATGACCAGCACGGCGTGCCGGGACCCCAGCTGCGGCAGCAGGACTTCGAGCACCTGGTTGAGGGCGCCCGCCTTCTTGTGGCGGTTGCCGACCGTCCTGATCACCTCGGCGCCGTGCGCGCGGGCGATGTCCTCGGTCCTGTCGGTGCAGTTGTCCGCGATCACGATGACGCGGTTGGGCCCGCGCCGCTGTGCGTGCAGCGACGTGATCGTCTCGGCGATCTGGGTTTCCTCGTTGTGCGCCGGGACCAGCACGGTGACGTGCATGCGCGAGGGGTCGACCTCCGGGAGGTCCCGTTTGCCGTCGGCGCCCTTCGCGGCCCGGTGCCGGCCCGTACGGGCCTCCGCGAGGTCGCCCGGATGGACCGACGTGAAGGCATGTCCGCGGTGTCCGGCGTCAAGCGCGTGGCCGCGCCCGGCCTCCGGCGGCATGGGCAGAGTTTCTGACAGAACCACTTGAAACCCGTCCAGCTCCCAGCAAACCGCCGCATCGTGGTAACTACTTCCTAGAGGTTACACGCGTGACGAAAGTGACTGGTTTACATCAACGCGACATACGATGTGCGCGGAGATTTCAGGGTGGGAACGGTGATGAAATGGGCAGGGCCGTTGTCGCCGTCCTTCTGGGCCTGGCCGCGGCCGCCGTCGGCGTCACGGTCGCCGTCACGGTCGCAGCAGGGCCCTCCGGCGACCGCCAGGCGGCGCCGCCCGCGCCGCCCGTGAGCGTCTCCACCCCGCGGGCGCAGCCGAAGGCCACGGCGCGCGCGCTGCCGTCGTCACCGCCGGTCAGGCTGGAGATCCCGAAGATCGGCGTGCGGACCACGCTGATGACGCTGGGCAAGAACCCGGACGGGACACTGGAGGTCCCGCCCCTCGACAGGGTCGACGAGGCCGGCTGGTACCGGCTCGGCCCGTCGCCGGGCTCCCCCGGTCCCGCGGTCATCGCCGGCCACGTCGACTCGAAAGAGGGGCCCGGTGTCTTCTTCCGCCTCGGCGACCTGCGTCCGGGCGACACGGTGAGGATCTCCAGGAAAGACCGCACCCAGGCGGTCTTCGAGGTGGACTCCCTGGAGCGGGTGCCGAAGGACCGCTTCCCCACCCGCAAGGTCTACGGGATGGTCAAGTTCCCCGGCCTGCGCCTGATCACGTGTGGCGGGGACTTCGACGCCGCCAGTGGGCACTACCGCGACAACGTCGTCGTCTACGCCCATCTCGTCGCCGTGCACCGCCCGAAGGACGGCGCCCTCTCCCGTCGGTCGGCCGCGGGGGGATGACGCGACACCGGCCACGAGCGGCACGAGGGCGGGAGCGAGCGGTGCCGGTCACCCGTGAACCTTCTCGGGCAGGGAATCCAGGAAGCCTTCGGCCTGCATCGAGAACAGGTCGGCGTAGATGCCGCCGCGTGCCGTGAGCTCCTCGTGGGTTCCCCGCTCGACGACGGCTCCTTCGTCCAGCACCACCAGCAGGTCGGCCTCGCGCACGGTGTTGAGCCGATGCGAGATCAGGACGTTGGTACGGCCCGCCCGGTGCCGCCGCAACCTGCGATGGATCTCGTACTCGGCCTCGGCGTCCAGGCCGGAGCTGGGCTCGTCGAGGATCATCAGGTCGCGTCCCGCCCGCAGATGCGCACGGGCCAGGGCGAGTCGTTGCCACTGGCCCCCCGACAGGGTCACGCCGAGGGCGCCACCGGTGTCCCCGGCGGTGTCCCCGGGGGTGTCGTCCTCCTGGAAGAAGACCCTGGACAGGAGCGTGTCGTAGGAGCGGGGCAGACGGCTGACGAACTCGTGGGCTCCGGCGCCGTCGGCCGCGGCGGTGACGCGCTCGCGGTCGCGCAGGTGCTCCAGGTCGCCCAGGCCGATGTTCTCGGCGGCTGTCAGGTCGTACTCCATGTAGTCCTGGAAGACCGCGCCGATGCGGGCGCGCAGGTCGGCGGGGTCGAGGTCGCGCAGGTCCACCCCGTCCCACAGGATCGCGCCGCGCTCCGGGTCGTACATCCGGCACAGCAGCTTGATCAGGGTGCTCTTGCCCGCGCCGTTGCGGCCGACCACGCCCACCGTGTGCCCGTACGGGATGGTCAGGTCGACGCCGCGCAACACCCATGGATGGTCGGGCGAGTAGCGGAACCACACGTCGCGGAAGACGATCCCGCGCGCCAGGGGTGCTATCGCCCGGGGCGGCCGGGCGACGGGCAGGTCCGGCCCGGCGGCGACGACCCGCAGATAGTGGTCGAACAGCAGGAGCTGCCGGTGACACTGGGCGATGATGTGCACCAGCGACACGCCCGCGCTCTGCACGCCGGCCACCGAGGCGACCAGCAGGGAGATGTCGCCGATGCCGATCCGGCCGCCGGCGGCGGCCAGCACGGCCCACAGCAGCGTCCCGCTCGCCACCATCGTCCCGCCGAGGCCGATCAGGCCCTGAGCGCCGACCTGCCGGTGGTCCATGCGGCGGTTCTCCGCGTTGGCCAGGCGCCGCTGTTCGGTCATGCGGCGGCGCAGGTACGCGCCGATGCCGAACAGCCGGATCTCCTTGGCCGCCTGGGTGCTGGTCAGCAGATCGCGGAAGAACATCTCCCGGCGTTCGATGGGACTCAGCCGCCACGACAGCGCGGCACGTCTGCGGGCGAGCCACATCTCGACGAACAGCACCGGCAGAACCGAGGCCAGGATCAGCATCGGCATCCAGGGCGAGATCACCAGCAGTGATCCCAGGAAGCCCAGCCCGGTGACGACGGAACCGACGAGCGACAGCACGGCGGAGACGACCACACCCGGAGTGGTGCCGCCGTGCTGAAGGGCCATCCGCATGCGATTGAGGAACGCGGGATCCTCGAACCGGGCCAGGCCCACGAACCGCTCGGTCGCGGCGAACAGGCGTTCCTGGGCCAGGAGCCCGACGCGCCGCTCGGTCTCCTGCGAGGCGTACGCGGTGACGTGCGGAATCAGGCCGGTCACCAGGCCCGCGGCGGCGAGTCCCAGGCCTTTCCCGAGCACCGCGCCGGGCCCGGCCCCGGCGGTGATCTCGTCCAGCACCAGCTTGGTCAGCCAGGCCGTCACGACCGGCGCCGGCGCGGTCAGCAGCGTGAGCGTAACGCACACCGCGGTGAACAGCGGGCTGGCCTCCCAGCTCAACCGCAGCGCAATGAGGATCTTCCGCATCGTCAGACCTTCTCCAGCGCGGCCGTCACGTTGTGCATCAGCGTGCCGGATGCCCGGACCACTCCGCCGGGTTCGACGATCCCTACGGCGGGATAGCCCTTGACCCCCAGCGACGCGCACAGCGGCCCGCCGTGGAGGCCCTCCACCACGACGGTGGCCACCGGCTCCAGCCGCGCGAGCTTCTCGGCGACGCCGTCGGTGCCGACCACGAGAGCCAGCACCCGCTCCCTGCCTCCCGGGAAGGTCTCGGCGAACCGGACGAACTCCGGCAGGCGCTCCTCACACGCCCCGCATCCCACGGAGAACGCGGCCACCAGCGCCGGGCCGCCGGCGAAGAAGTCCTCGCCGACCGGCCTGCCGTCCACCGTGGTGGTGCTGAACGCACCCAGCCGCTCTCCCGACTCGCGCATGACGGGACCGAACCCACCCGGAGACGAATGTCCGTCCGATGCGGGGCCAGGCTGGGACAGCAGCGCGCCGAGGGCACGCAGCCGCCGGGCCATCCCCACGGTGAAGACGAGGTTCAGCAGGCACACCAGGACGGCGGCGCAGACGAGCGCCACCACGATATTCGACACGACAACCCCTAACTACGACGGTGACGGCGCCGCCGGCACCCGCGGCGGCGGTTCAGGTGAGCGGCCGGAACAGCTCGGCGACGTCGTCGGTGAGCAGAACCAGGCCGGCCCCGGTCAGAGCGGCGACCACCGCGGCCACGACACCGGCCGGTTCGAGCGCCGCGGGCGTGCCACCGGCGGCGAGCACCACCCCGGCCAGCGAGGCGGTCAGCAGCGCCGTGTTCCTGATGATCTGGGCCGGTCCCACCGGCGTGGAGGAGGTGCCGAAGCAGTTGCAGGCCACCTGCCTGCGGGCGCGCACGGCCGCGACGATCGCGGCGGTGAACGCCGCCAGCAGGACCACGGCGAGCGCGAACCCGGCCGCCACCGTGGCCGGAACGGCGAGCAGCACGACCGCGGCCAGTTCACCGGCGACGACCGCGGAAGGCACGAGGGACCGCAGCCTCGGCGGCACCCGTGGCGCCAGCTCTCCGGCGGCCCGGCGGAAGGCGGCGTACGCGTCCCGGCCGCGTATCTTGCCCGCCGCCGAGACCAGGAAGACCACGCCGATCAGAAACCGGCAGCCGACCAGGACGTACTCCATGGCAACCCCTACTCTCGGGAGGGGGTGCCGCGGCTCTACGCCAGCCGCGGCACCCCCGATCGTCCCCTTCAGGAGGTCCGGGTGACCGGTCGGGCCCGGATCACCCGGAGACCTAGCAGTTCGGCAGGAAGGGCGGGCAGACGGGCGGCGGGCAGGGGCCCGAGCCGGGGGGGCCGTACGTGCCCGGCCCGTAGGGACCATTGCTGTAGTTGCAGGTCGTCTGCTGCGGGTAGTGGCAGGGCTCGGTCTGGACCACGCTCGCCTTGCCGTCGCAGACCCGGATGAGCTGCCTGCCCGTCTGGTAGCTGGGGCAGTTGTAGATCGGCTCCCAGCGCTCAGTACATGCCAACGGTTCGACCTTCCTTCTCGTGACGGCTCCCCTCGGCGGGGAGCACGTGAGTGCGACACGGCCAAACCTAGGGACGCCGCGCATGGAGACGGCATGGCCGCGACATCACCTGGCGCGGGGTCTTCGATCGGATTGCGGGGCCGGACATATGTGCGGTTACGTATCGCCATGCCGATCAACCGCGGCACCCACGTCGACGACCCGCACCACCGATGGCTCGGCCCGGCGCCGGGCGGGACTCATCCCCAGCGGGCGAAGGAGTACAGCTGACATGCGGTTCGAAACGGGCGTCGACATCGACGCCTCCGCGGAGCGGGTCTGGCGGGTCATGACGGACGTCGTCAGATGGCCCGAGTTCACGCCCACCATGACCACGGTGGAGCACCTCGGGGACGGTCCGCTGGGCCTCGGCGTCCGCGTACGGATCAAGCAGCCGGGGCTTCCCCCGATGGTCTGGCAGGTGACGGAGTTCGCCGAAGGCCGGTCCTTCGCCTGGCAGGCGGCCGGCGGGGGCGTGACCACTCTCGCGACGCACGTGCTCACGCCCCGGGACGGCGGGGTGTCGGTCCTGCTCGGGATCGCCCAGTCCGGACCGCTGGCGCCGCTGATCGGCCTGCTGGTCGGCGGCCGCACCCGCAGGTACGTGCGCACGGAGGCGGAGAGCCTCAAGCGGCGCTGCGAGTCCGGCGACGACCGGTGAAAGGGAGGATGGGCCGGAGTCGCGGGGACTCCGGCCCACCGGCTACCGGGCGGGGTAGTCCGCGATGTACTGCGGCACCCCGACCTTGGTCGTGTCGGCCGCGTCGCCGACGCCGTTGACGACGTGGTCGATCGTCCCGGCGCTGAGGTTGACCGTCATGATGTGGTGCAACTTCACGCCCGGGGTCTGCGGGACCTCGAAGCCGTTCTCGGTGTGGATCTGCGGGTTGTTCTGGTTGAAGACGTAGACGCCCGCGCCGTAGAGGCTGTGCCTCTTCACCCGGTCGCCGACCTTGTAGCCGGCGTAGCCCTCGACCTTGCCGTTCATCCAGTCGGCCTGGGTGGGCGGGTCGTACGGCAGCTCGTTCTGGTAGAGGATCGTCGTGCCGTCCTCGCCGTTCCAGACCGTGTTGTAGCGCTGGAAGTGCTCGACGAACAGGCCGGTCGCCGTCACCCGGTCGCCGTTGATGACGGCGCCGTACCGGCCGATGTTGGTGTTCCAGCGCTGCGTGTCGGTGAAGCCCTCGACGCCGTGGTCGGCGCGCCACACCCAGGTGTGGTCGATGAGCACGTCGTCGCTGTTGACCTCGAGAGCGGTCTCGGTCTTGCCGACGTGCGGGCCGCCGACCCGGAAGTACACGTCGGACAGGGTCGTCGGGTCGTCCGCCGACGTCCGGTGGCCGCCGTGCTCGCTGCCAAGCCGCACGCCGTGCTCCTTGCCCACCCGCAGCAGGACCGGGGACTTCTGCGTGCCCGCGTCGACGGTGACCCCGGCCACGACCACGCCGGGGACGTCGGCGACCTCGATCGGGACCGCACCGCGTACGGCGGTGAGCGTGGCGTGCCCGATGCCGAGGACCACCGTGCCGGGCCGCTTGACCTCGATGCTCCGCGCGATGTCGTACACGCCCGGCGTGAGCAGCAGGTTCTTGCCGCGCGCGAGCTGGCTGTTGATGGCCTGCACGGAGTCGGACGGCTTCGCGACGAAGAAGTCGGACAACGGCACCGTACGGCCCGGCGTCATGCCGCCGGCCCACGAGACGCCGCGCGTGTTCTTCCTGGCGTCCGGCACGCGGACGCCGAACCCGCCCTGCGCGTCGGTGAACAGGTAGGGCTTCTCCCGGCTGACGGGGGTGTTCTCGATCGTGGTGTAGGGCGGGTCCGGGAAGCCGGACTCGTCCGGCGCGCCGACGACGCCCGAGAAGACCTGGTTCCACACGGCGTTGGACCACCCGGCGACCTCGGTGTTGCGGGTCAGCCACTGCTGCTGGGAGCCGTTCGTGACGGACGGCAGCCGGGAGTCGGCGATGAAGCCGCCGCTGGCGTACTGCGGGCCGGCGGTGCAGTAGTCCATCAGCGACAGGGTGCCGCCGGTGACGTTGAGGCGGCGCATGGAGACCGCCTGGGAGACGGCCCAGAAGTTCGCCGACTGGCGGCAGCCGTCCTGGCCCGCCGCGTTGACGTTGATGGAAAGGTTCGACAGCGTGCGCCAGAAGTTGACGAGCGCGAGGCAGTTGCCGGTGCCGTTGTTCTCCAGGCAGCGGTTGTAGACCTCGACCTTGCCGTTGATGACGACGTCGGTGGGCGATGCGCCCAGACCCGCGATCTCCGTGTAGTAGCCGACCTTGATCTGGAGCGGGCGCTCGGCGGTGCCGTACGTGCCGGGCTTGAAGAGGTAGGCGTGGCGCTCGGTGCCCATCTCGTTGTCGACCTGGGCGGTGTGCGCCGCGTCCAGGGTCGCCTGGATCTGGTCGACGGGCATGCTCGGGTCGAAGACGGTGACGTTCGGGCCGAGGTCGACGGCTCCCGGGTTTCCGTGGTCGCCGTGGTTGCCGTGGTCTCCATGGGCCGGTGCGGCGGTGGCGGCCGTCGCTCCCGCCGTCATGACGGCGGTCGTCAGCACGAGACCGGCCGTGAACGCCCGGCCGATCAGCCGGCGGCCGGGGCGCCGCCTGGTGGGACTCCCGGTTCCAGGAGTCTGGGTCGTCATACGGGTCGTCCTTTCCGCTGCGTACGCAGCGAGAGAGCGCTCTCTCCGCGGGCCCGACTTACATCAAGCCCTGAAAAATGTGTGGGACGTTTCTATCGCGCGAACCGGCTCCGGCGCTATGCCCCGAGCGCCATTGATTTCCGGTTCGCCCGGCCCGGCACAGCGGACCGCCCCGGGGCCTTCGTGGCTCCGGGGCGGTGCGCAGCGGATCAGGCGGCCTCCCGCAGATACCGCGCGTGGGCCGCGGCCAGCCGGCCGCCGACCTCGGCCGTGCTGACGAGCACGGACATGTTCGCCCTGGACGACCGGCCCTCGGTGGCCGCGTCCACGGCGCGCATGAGGTACTTCGTGATCGCGTTGCCGCGGACGCCGTCCCGCTCGGCCGCGGCCATCGCGCCGGCGATGGCGGCGTCCACCTCGGACGCGTCGATCGCGTCCTCCTCCCGCGCCGGTGTGGTGATCAGGAAGGAGCTGTGGTTGCCCAGCGCCCAGTGGTTCTCCACCGCCCGCGCGATCACCCGCTCGTCGTCCAGCCGCTGCGGGCTGCGGATGCCGCTGGACACGCAGTAGAACGCGGGGAAGTCGTCCGACCGGTACGACACCACCGGCACGCAGTGGGTCTCCAGAAACTCCATGGTCAGGCCCAGGTCGAGGATGCTCTTGGCCCCCGCGCAGACGACCGCCACCTTCGACCGGGTGAACTGGATCAGGTCGGAGGAGACGTCCATCGTCTTCTCCGCGCCCCGGTGCACGCCGCCGATGCCGGCCGACGAGAAGAACGGGATGCCGGCCAGTTCGGCCGCCACCACCGAGCTGGCCACCGTCAGCGCGCCGAGCCCGCCCTGGGCGAGGATCACCGGCAGGTCCCGGCTGCTGACCTTGGGGATGCCGGGGGTCGAGGCGAACCGCTCGACGTCCTCGTCCGTCATGCCGACCCTGAACCGGCCGCCCTCGACGCAGATCGTGGCCGGGACCGCGCCCCCGGCGCGGACCGCGTCCTCGACCTTCCGCGCGGTGGCGGCGTTGTCCGGATAGGGCAGGCCGTGGGTGATGACGTTCGACTCCAGCGCCACCACCGGCCGGCCCTCGGCGAGGGCGTCCGCGACCTCCTCGCTGTAGACCAGCGGGACGCGGCCGTGCTCCCTAGTCATCGTCGGCCCCTCAGTTCGTCGCGGCGGGGCCGTAGTTCGGCAGCTTGTTCAGTTTGTGCTTCTGGTTGAGGATCTCCGGGATGTAGACCTTCTCGTCCCACAGCTCCTGCGCGACCGGCTCCAGGATGATCGACACCGAGCCCTCCTCGCATCCGAAGGCGCTCGTCATCGCCTTGGTCACGGCCGCGACCAGGTCGGAGTGCTGCTGCTCGGTGAGGGGGACGGGGAAGTGCTTGATGCTGACGTGCGGCATGATGATCTCCTTACGGTGGGTCCCGAGACGATCCCCGATGGCTCCGGCCAGCTCGTCGATGTCCGGTTCCTTGAGCAGGCCGTAGTGATCGGCTTCCAGATCGACGACGACCGGGGGCGTCGCCGAATAGCCGCTGCTGTTCTCCAGGAACGAGTAGTCGTCGCCCCTGGCCTTGAAGATGGTGATCGGCGCGTCGATCCGCCGGCGGGCCAGCTCCCGGAAGGTGTAACTGAACTCGAAGGTCTCGCCCACCACCCGCATGATCCGGCGCACCAGGTCGATGTCCAGGTCGGGGAAGTTGCGGTGGACGAAGGCCGCGAAGCTCTCCTCGTCCACGGCCTCGGCCAGGCACCGCTCCAGCAGCGGCCCGGCGATCGTGCCCGCGAAGACCGAGAACAGGATCGTCACGTACGCCTCGTTGCCGAAGCCGGCCTCGCGCTCGTGCCCGGGCGTGGCCGCCGAGCGGACCTTCGGCGAGCCCGGCGCGATCAGGAACAGGTGCTCCACCCGCTCGCCGGCCTGCTCCAGCTGGTAGGCGGCCTCGAACGCGACGCGCGCGCCGAAGGAGTATCCCCACAGCGTGTACGGCCCGGACGGCTGCACCCGCCGGATCGCCTTGACGTCCTCGGCCGCCATCTCGCCGATGGTCGCGTACGGGACCTCCTCGGGGTTGATCCCGTACGCCTGGACGCCGTAGAAGGGCCGGGCGGCGCCCATCCTGGCGGCCAGCGTGCGCAGGTTCATCGTGTATCCGCCGAGGCCGGGCCAGCAGTAGACCGGCCGGCCCGCGCCCTCCCGCTGCAGCGGCACCAGCCGGGAGCACGCCTCGGAGTCGCGTCCGTCGACCCGGCGGGCGAGCTTCTCGATCGTGGGGCACTCGAACAGCACCTGGAGGGGCAGCGAGCCGCAGAACTCCCGGTTGATCTTGTTGATCAGCCCGACGGCGATGAGCGAGTTCCCGCCGGAGGCGAAGAAGTCGTCCTCCACCGAGACGGTCTCCCGCTTCATCGCCTTCTTCCACAGTTCGGCGATCCGGCGTTCGGTGACGGTCCGCGGCGCGACGTACGGCCGGTCGTCGTTGTCCACGTTCGTCGCGCCAGACGCGGCCAGCGCCTTGACGTCGATCTTCCCGTTCGCCGTGAACGGGAGCCGGTCCAGCACGACGACCTTGTTCGGGATCATGTAGTCCGGCAGGAAGTTGATCAGGTCGTCCCTGATCATCTCCGCCGGTCCCTTCATGTGGACCAGGTCCTCCTTCATCCCCTCGCTCAACCGCTGTTCGTCGCTCACGCGCCCGCCGATGAAGAAGTAGGACGGGCCCGTGGGCCGGCCGAGCGAGCGCAGGATGCCGTCGATCCGGCGCGCCGAGGGCAGGGCGTCGCCGGACTTCGAGCTGTATCCGGACGACATGAACCCGATGTTGACGTCGTTCATCGACAGGTGCTGCAGCGTGCGGCCCAGGTCGATGTAGCGCAGCCAGTCCTCGTCGTTCCTGCTGACCACCGAGACGCCGATGGAAGCCCGGTCGTAGACCTGCTGGTTGATCGCGATGACCTGCTTCTTGAGGATGAGCTCGTCCGAGATCAGGCGCAGCCGCCCGTTCTCGTAGGCGTACTGGCCCGCCCGCAGGTCGGGGACCCTGCCGGGATGCGCCTGGACGTAGAGGTCGACCTCGTCCGGGCGCGGCCCCGCGTACGGGACCAGCTCGAACGTGCCGAGGTAGTGGTCCTCGTCGGCGCAGTCCAGGTGGTCCTTCGTGGCCGGCGCGTACTCCAGGGCTCTGATGTCCAGGCCGTGCCCGGGCAGCACCTCCTCGAACAGGCCGACCATGTGGCCGGTCTCGATCTCCAGGACCTCGCGGATGTTGTTCTTGTAGACCGGTTCTATCGCCCGCTTCTTACCGATGAAGTGCACCTTCACCCGAGGCTCCGGCCCCCCGGCGGCCGGCCCGATCAGCACGAGCCGGTGGTGCACCGGGTGGTGGTAGTAGTAGCCCGGCCGGAGGCCGTCCATCCCGGTGATCTCGAGGTACATCTGGGTCGCGTACAACGCCCCGGGCGAGGCGTACGCGTACTTCGGCAGCAGGCGCTCCTCGCTGATGTGCTGGCCGAAGTGCCGCAGGATCTCGCCGAGCTCCGCCAGGCCGAGGGTGTCCAGGCCGCGGGAGTCCGCGTCCTCGGCCCGCCTGGCCAGCAGTTTCAGGATGTCGCCCCGGCCGACCTCCCCGCCCTCGTAGAACCGGTAGGTCTTGCGGGCGAACGCCAGCGCGCGTTGCCGCGCGGTCGCCTGCCTGCCCGGCAGGTCGACGACCGGCCTGCCGTCGAGCTCCGCGGCGTCCCGGACTCCGGGGTTGGACAGCTGCGCCCTGACCTGGAGCCTGCTCGCCTTGGACTGGTGGTGCGCGCCGTGGTTGCCCTGGTCCATCAGCGCCGCTTCCTTGGGATTCAGCTCGACGCAGGCGATCAGGTTCTGGAATCCGGTGCGCGGGTCGTCCTTGACGATGACCGCGGCGTGCTTGACCCAGTCGTGGGTCTCGATCGCCAGCTTGATCTCGTCCAGCTCGACCCGGAACCCCCGAAGCTTGATCTGGTTGTCCGCGCGGCCGACGAACTGGACGGTGCCGTCGGCGTTCCAGTACGCGAGGTCGCCGGTCCTGAACAACCGGCCCTCGCCGAACGGGTTGTCCACGAACCGCTCCGCGGTCAACTCGGGCCGGTGCAGGTAGCCGCGGGCGACCTGGACGCCGCCGATGAACAGCTCGCCGATCTCTCCGACGGCCACCGGCGATCCGCCGAGGTCGAGGATGTGGTAGCCGGTGTGGTCGACCGGCGCGCCGATCGAGATCGCGTGCGGGCCCTCGCCGACGGCCGCCGGGTCCACGGTGTACGCCGAGGAGTTGATCGTGCATTCGGTGGGGCCGTACAGGTTGACCAGCTCGCACCCCGGCAGGGTGTCGAAGAAGCTCGTCGCCAGCGTCTTGGACAGGACCTCGCCGCCGGTGAAGACCTGCGTCAGCGACGTGCAGCCGTGCAGCTCCTCGGTGTCCACGAGCGCCGTCAGCAGCGTCGGGACGCACTGCAGCGTGGTGACGTCGTGCGTCCTGATGACGTCGATCAGCCGCTCGGCGTCCCGGTAGACCCCCGGCGGGCCCACGACGACCACCGAGCCGCAGACCGGCGCGAGGATCTCCCACTGCGCCGCGTCGAAGCTCATCGGCGTCTTCTGCAGGACGATCTTGTCGTGGCCGATCCCGTAGCCGGCCCGCAGCCACCGCATCTGGCTGACGATGCTGCGGTGCTCGATCATCACCCCCTTCGGCTTGCCGGTGCTGCCGGAGGTGTAGATGACGTACGCGAGGTTGCCCGGCCGCAGGCCCGGGTGACGGTCGCCCTCGGGCGAGCCCGCGGACCGCGCCGCGTCCTTCAGGGTGACGATCCTCGTCCCGGCGGGCGCCAGCTCGGTCAGCCTGGCCGCGAGCTCGTCCTGCGTGACGACGACCCGCACGCCGGCGTCCTCGATCATGTAGCGGAGGCGCTCTTCCGGGTATTCGGGGGACAGCGGGAGGTAGGCGCCGCCGGCCCGCAGGATGCCCCACACCCCGACCATCAGGTCGATCGACGGCTCGACGAACAGCCCCACACATTCGTCGAGGTCCACGCCGAGCTCCCGCAGGTGCCCGCCGAGGGCCGCGCCGCCCTCCGCGAGCTCGCGGAAGGTCAGCCGCAGGTCTCCGCAGACGACCGCCGTGTCGTCCGGGCGCGTCCGGGCCTGTGCGTCGAGCAGATCGGGAAGACAGACGTCCTCAGGTGATTCCCGCCTCGCCTCAGTGACTGGAGTGGTGGTCATTTCCTCCCCCTGCGATGAGCGGACAAGAGTTGGTGGGAAGCCGCGGCCCTCGGCGCCGTCGCGGCCACGGCCGCGCCCGGCGCGGCCGTGGGCCGGATGACCGGCAGCGAGACGCCGGCCGCGCCGATCACGCGGCGCCGGCGTTCATCGTGTGATGTCCGTGCCGAAGTACCGGTCGCCGAAATCGCCGATGCCGGGGATCATGTAGGCGTTCTCGTTCAGCCGTTCCTCGATGGCCGAGGTCACGATCCGCAGGTTCGGGTGGTGCGCGTGGACCGCGTCGATGCCCTCCGGCGCCGACAGCAGGGTGACGAAGACGATGTCGTCCACCGCGACCCCGTGGCCGAGCAGCACCTCGATGGCGGCCAGCGCGGTCCCGCCGGTGGCCAGCATCGGGTCCAGCAGCAGCACGCTCCGCCGGTCGATGTCCGCGGGCAGCGCGGAGTAGTACAGCCGCGGCAGCTTCGTCACCTTGTCCCGCTGGATCAGGATCTTGCCGATCCGCACTCCCGGCGACATCGCCCGCAGCTCGTGCTCCATGCTCTCCCCGGCGCGCAGGACGGACACCCCGCAGATCCGCGTGGCCGGTCGCAGGCCGTGGTAGGTGCGCCCCACAGGGGTCTGCACGTCGAACGGCTCGTACGGCAGGAGGTCCAGGGCCGTCTCGACGAGCTGACGGATGATCCGGCCCGACGTGGTGACGAAGCGCTCCGGGTCGGCGTGCCGGTCCCGGATGATCGTGTGCAGCGCCCGGAGCTGCCTGGTCTGCGGCAGCAGGTGCACGGTGTCGAGCGCCGGCCCGGTCGTGGTCGCTGTCGTGATCGTCATGACTTCTCACCCGCCTGCAGCTCGGCGAAGGCCCTGCGGGCCTCGTCGACGAACTTGCGCACCTTCAGCCGGTCCTTCCGGCGGGTGACCGGGTCCTCCAGGCCGGTGTGCGCGTCGACGGCGGCCGGGCGGACCTCGGCGATCGCGGCGGCGACGTTGTCCGGGTTCAGCCCACCGGCGAGCATCAGCGGCTTGGGCGAGATCCGGACCAGTTCCGCGCTGATCGACCAGTCGTGCAACAGACCGGTGGCGCCCTTGGCACCGGTGGCCGGGTTGAAGGTGTCGGTGATGAACATGTCGACCCACTCGGCCGCCTCGTCCACGATCGTGGCCAGTTCGTCGAGGTTGTCCTGCTTGACCACGAGGCTCTTGAGCACGTACAGGTCGGGGGCGATGCGCCGCAGCTTCCGCAGTTCCTCGCCCGTCACGTCGCCGTGCAGCTGGATCGCGGTGACGCCGAGCTCCGCGCAGAAGGTCTTGATCTCCTCGGCGTCGGTCAGGTAGGTGATCACGACACCCCTGTGCTCCGGCTGGATCTCCTTGACGATCGCCGCGGCGTCCGCTTCGGACAGGTCCTCGTTCTTCGCCGGCAGCCGCAGGGCGAAGCCGAGCCAGTCCGCGCCTTCCTCGCGGATCAGGTCCGCCTCGGCCTGGTCGATGACACCGGCCACCTGAATAAGTCCCTGCATGTTGACCCGCCTTTCGAACCGGCCTTAGCGGCCTCGGTCGGAAACGAATTGCAATCGGCCACGAACGATGGCATTGAGCTGCCCGCGACAGTTCGGCCTTTCGCGCTGGAATTAGCAGCGGCGCGAATACTCTGGCCTGGCGAGGCGTATTCAGAATTGGCCGCGGCGCACTTTTCCCACAACCCCTAGCAGCCCCATAAGCATGTCAGGACAATCCGGGACACCTGCGGACTTTTCGGGTGCCCCAGAGCCGGGCGAGAAAAATACGGCGGGCAACCCCTTTCGACCCCTATCGGAGGACGGCCCGCCCCGAATCGCGAACGACTCTCGTTGACCCGGCGGAAAACGCCGAACTAGCCTCCGTTTCGGAGTGCCTTGAGCACGCGCGAGAAACGGCGGTGGTGAGAATGCACCACGGACAATCGCTTTCCCCGGATCATCCGCCGGCGCGGCTCCCCGCCCTCCGGCGCGCGATCGCCGGATCGCACGCCCGCCCATGCCGCCGGGGCGCCGTCACCGGCCCCTCTGGTCAATCACTTAGCGCTAAGCTAATGTCTCTTAGCACTAAGCGAAGTTGCCCAGCCGACGCACGAACGTCCGCTCTCCCCTGCCCGGACCGGGCCACGCGCACAGGAGGAACCAGATGACCGTCATCGAGTCCGTCTCCGCCGAAGCCGGCAGACCGGATCGCGTGCCCATCAAGAACTGGCTCGCGGTGATCGCCGTCGCGCTGGGGACCTTCCTGGTGGTGACCGTCGAGAACCTGCCCATGGGCCTGCTCACGGCCATCGGCGGCGGCCTGAACGTCACCGACGGCGAAGTCGGTCTCATGGTGACCGTGTCCGGCCTGGTCGCCGCCGTCACCGCCCCGCTGCTGCCCGTGGCGATCCGGGGGCTGGACCGGCGGGTGGTCCTGCTCGGCCTGATCCTGCTGGCACTGGTGGCCAACGTCGTGTCCGCGCTCACCCCCTCGTACGCCGTGCTCATGGTGGCGCGGCTGTTCGTGGGCGTCAGCATCGGCGGGTTCTGGGCGCTCGCCGCGGGCCTCGGCGTCCGCCTGGTCCCCGGGGCGCACGTCGCCAGGGCCACCTCACTGATCTTCTTCGGCGCCATGGCCGCCAACGTCCTCGGCGTCCCCGCGGGCACGTTCGTCGGCGAGCTCACCGGCTGGCGCGTCGCGTTCGGCGCGGTCGCCGTGGTCGCGCTCCTGCTGGTGATCGCGCTGGCCGTGCTGCTGCCGCGGATGCCGGCGACCGAGCCGGTCCGGCTGCGCACACTGGGCGAGCAGCTGCGCACGCCCGCCGTCCGGGTCGGCGTCATCGCCACGTTCCTGCTGGTGTCCGGGCACTACGGCGCCTTCACGTTCGTCAGCCCGATCCTGCAGGACGTCTCCGGAGTGGACGCGACGTTCGTGGGCCCGCTGCTGCTGGCGTACGGCGTGGCCGGGATGATCGGCAATTTCATCGCCGGCTCGTGGGCGGGCCGCAACGTCCGCGGCACGATCGTCGCGGTCAGCGTCGCGCTCGCGGTCATCCTGGCGGCGTTCCCGTTCCTCGGCGGCAACGCGGTCACCGGGTCGATCCTGTTGATCGCCTGGGGGTTCGCGTTCGGCGGCCTGCCGGTGAGCGTGCAGACCTGGATCATCAAGGCGGCGCCGCAGGGCATCGAGGCCGCCACCGGGCTCAACACCTGCATGTTCAACCTGGCGATCGCGCTGGGGGCGCTGTTCGCCAGCCTCATCGTCGGGGCGGTCGCCGTGACCGGCGTGCTGTGGGTCGCGGCGGGTCTCGTGATCCTGACGTCGCTGGTGGTGTCCGGCGCCAGGCGGGTCTAGGAAGCCCGCTCGTCGCCCAGTGACGTCAGCAGTTGCCTGAGGGTCTCGGCCAGGTTCTCCCGCTGGGCGGGGGTGAGCCCGGCGAGCAGGCGCCGTTCGGTGTCCACGTGGTCGGGCAGGGCGCGGTCGATGAGCTCGCGGCCCGCCTCGGTCAGATCGACGTGGACACCGCGGCCGTCGACGTCGCTGGGCGTCCGGGTCACCAGGCCCCGCGCCTCCAGCCGGTCGAGGCGCTGGGTGACCGCCCCGGAAGTGATCATGGCTGAGCGCATCAGCTCGGCCGGGGCCTGCCGGCCGCCACGGCGGAGGGTGGCCAGGACGTCGAACGACGAGGGGTCCAGGTCGTGCTCGGCGAACGTGCGGCGCAGCTCGTTGTTGACGAGCTGGGTCAGCCGCGACAGCCGGCCGAAGACCGCCATCGGAGACACGTCCAGGTCGGGGCGGGCATGGGCCCACTGCTGCAGAACGTGGTCCACATGATCGGGCACATCGCAAGGTTACCGCCACGGCAACCACCCGGATCGAGAGGGAGTAACAGGCATGCGCATCACGGTGTTCGGGGCGACGGGGAACGTGGGCAGGCGTGTGGTCGCCGAGGCCGTGTCCCGCCGGCACGAGGTGACTGCCGTGGCCCGGACCGCGGTGCGGCTCGCCGGGCTGCCCGACAGGGTGCACGGCGGGGTGCACGGCGGGGTGCACGTGCGGGCCGGCGACGCGACCGACGTGGACGACGTCGTCGCGTCGATCGCCGGGCAGGACCTGGTGATCACAGCGACCTGCCCGGCCCCCGGCCAGGAGGGCGAGCTGGTCGCGGCCGCCACCACGCTGCTCGCGGCGTGCGCCAAGACCGGCGTGCGCCTGCTGCTCGTCGGCGGCGCGGGCAGCCTGACCGTCGAGGGCGGCGGCCGTCTGATGGACCGGCCGGGCTATCCGTCCTTCCTGCTGCCCATCGCGTCGGCCTGCGTCGCCCAGCTGGCGGCCTGCCGGGCCGACACCACCGCGGACTGGGCCTACCTGAGCCCGGCCGACCTGCTCGTCCCCGGCGCCCGGACCGGCCGGTACCGCGTGGGTGCCGACGAACTCCTCGTCGACGCCGACGGCGAGTCCCGCATCTCCATGGAGGACCTCGCGGTGGCGCTGCTGGACGAGGCCGAACGGCCGCGCCACCACCGGACCCGTTTCACCGTGGCGTACTGAACGCGAGAGAAGGCACCGCGAGACGGGCTCATCCCGATTCGTCCCCGCGCCGACGGAGCGCTCGCTCGGTGATCCCGCTGGAGAGCTTGCCCGTCACCGATCTGGCCCGGCCGAGGGTCTCGTTACCGAGGTGCCTGGCGGCATCGACGCCCTCTGCTCCCGTCTCGAGCACCTTGTCCCTCACCTCCACGGCCGCGTCCACCCATCGTCTTGCTTCCAATGACTGCCGACCGTGCTCGATCCCGAGCCGCCCGTGGAAGTCGACGACGGCGATCGCGACATGGTCGCTCGAAAGCACCACGGCCCGGGACGCGGTCGGGTGCAGCAACACCTTCGTGTTGGCCGTGCCGGCAGCCGCATCCATGCGGGCCATCAGACGCTCGGTGCACCGTGAGATGAGATCCAGCCGGTTCTGCCGTGCGGCCCGAAGCCCGAGGCGATGCCGGTCCAGCTCCTCCGGAGACGTGTCCAGCACCCGGTCGAGTTCGAGCACGGCGATCGAGTCCTGCAGTTGGAAGCAACGAGCCAGAACGGCGAGCCACTCCTGAGCCTTGGACTCGGCCTCCTTGGCCGTCTTGGCGAGATCAGCGATCTTGGTCTTGTGCTCCACCTTCTCCGCGAGTGCGTCGAGTTGGCGCAACGCGTACGCCTGGGTTCGTGTAATGGTCACCGATGTGGTCTGCACCTTCGACCACGTGACCTCGGAGACCCGGCCCACCTGCTCCCGGATGGTCATGGCCTCTTCGATCACGAGGTCCACTCCGATCATGTCCGCCACCACAGCGTCCTTCTGGGCGCGGAGCACGTCGTCGACCTTCTCGTCGATCGTGGCGAGATAGTCGGTGATCTCGTCCATCGTCTGCTGCATCGCGACCTGCGCCATGATCCCCGCGGCACCAGCCAGAATCGCCGGGTTGGTCAGAAACGACCCTGACCCCTTCGTGAAATCGACGAATCCCTTGATCTGGCCGTTGTTCCCCTTCAGCACACCGGTACTGAGACCCGACTTCGAGCTTTTCCTCAGCCCGTACTTCTCGACAAGCTGTGCGGACTCCTTGGTCAGCTTCACCCAGCGACCTGAGTTGGCGGCGATCTCGGAACCTGCCTGTGCGGCTCCAGCCCCGATATCGAGAACAGATCTGAGCCGTCGCAGTCCGAGGTCCTTCGACGGCAGTCCCTCGGAGACCAGGAAGCGTTCGACAGCCGTCGGATTCCCGATGACCGCCAGTCCATCGCCGTCGCTGATCAGCTCAATCTCGTCATCCATCGTCGGCTCCTGAAGTAGGGGCAGGGAAACGGCTCTCCGCACATTTCACCGGCGCGCGGGGTGTGAAGCTCGCCGCGAATCGAAGCCCTGCCGATATCGAGATCGATTCGTGATTCGGAGCCGACAGGATTTCGAGCGTGCTTTCAGCCCAGGGGGAGATATGAAGCGTCTCGCGGTCGCCGGTGTTGTGCTCGGTATGCTCACGGCGCTGTCCGCCGGCGTCGGCGCCGCTCACGCCGATTCGCCCGCTCAGCCGGTTGAGGCGCTCAGGCAGCAGTTCGGGGCTGGACGTGGAGTGCTGGTTTCGGAGACGGCCCGAACGACTTCCAAACGTGCCAAACAGACCTACGTCACCCACACCACCGGCTCGATCGGATTCGGCAAATCCGGCGTAACCGGCTATGACCTCACCTCCAGGCTGGAAATCACCCCTGCGCTCGAAGCCACTGTCCCCCGCGAGCACCTGGAAGACCTGCGCGCCCCGCTCCGCGCGGTCAACGTGGGGTCCGACACCTATGTCCAGGGTTTCGGGTGGGGTCCGATGCCCGCGGGAAAGACCTGGACCAGATTCGACGGGAACACCGCGACCTGGGGAAATTATGGCCAGCGCGGGCATCAAATCGTCGACGTGCTCAGCCCCGCGAGGCTCAAGTTCGTGATCTCGAAAGCGGTGGTCCACCGCCCGGGCGAATATCGCGGCACCCTCAGGACGCAGGACCTGTACGCGGCGCAGGGCCCCATGAATCCGGACAGGCTCAAGGTCTCGTTCAGACTGTTCGTCGGCCCGGACGGACTGCCGGTTCGCCTGGTGACGCGGTGGGCGGAGAAGGATTACGAGTTCTCCCGCGACGACGAATTGGTCAGAACCGTCTACACCAGCGTCGTGGACACGCGGTATCACCACTGGGGCGCGAAGGTGAGGGTCACGGCGCCTCCGGCATCCCGCGTCGTCGTCTTCGACGACCTCCCCGCGAACCAGCCGAATCACAACGTCGTCAGGATTCCGTGATTCATTCGCGAAGTTTCCGTTGGGTAGGGTCGATCTATGCGGCCTACCACGGACGCCGACGTACGGCGGGTGTTCGACCGGATGGCGGATCGGTACGACAGCCAGATGCTGGCCCAGGAGCGCCGTCTTTTCCCGGGCAGCCGGGAATGGGCCGTAGGGCAGGCAAGCGGTCACGTCGTGGAGATCGCGGTCGGCACCGGGCTCAACCTCCCGCTGTACGACGCCGGCACCACGGTCGTCGGGATCGAGCTGTCCGAGCGCATGCTGGAGCTCGCGCGGCGGCGGGCGGCGCGGGCCGGCCTGGGTGAGCGGGTGCGACTGCGGCAGGGCGACGTGCAGCGCCTCGACCTGGCCGACGGCGTCGCCGACACCGTGGTGTCCACGTTCACGATGTGCACGATCCCGGATCCGGCGGCCGCGGCGCGCGAGGCCCACCGGGTGCTCAGGCCCGGCGGGCGGTTCGTGCTGGCCGAGCACGGGCCGTCGAGCAACCGGGTCATCCGGGCCGGGATGCGGCTGGCCGAACCGCTGTTCGTGCGGTTCGCGGCCGACTACCTCACCCGTGATCCCCGGCCGTTCCTGGAACAGGCCGGTTTCGAACTCGAGTCGGTGACGCGGACGACGCGCGGGATCGGCTTCCGGGTGCTGGCCGTCCGGCCGTGACCCGCACGTCTCCGTGACCCGCACGTCTCCGTGACCCGCGCGGCTCCGTGACCCGTCCGCGTACGGTCCGCCGACCGGCGGACGCGTGGCCCGGATCGCGCGCTCAGCGGGCGAGGTTGTCCCGCACGCGGGGCACGACGTCCTCGGCGAAGCGCTTGACCTGGTCGGCCGACTGCTCCTCCGGCCAGAAGACGAAGGCGCCGAAGGGCTGCTCCGTGCCGAGGCGGGTCAGCTCGGTTACCCACGTGTCGGCGTCGGCGCGCAGCGGCTCGGCACCGGTGCGCAGGAGCGGGGTCGTGCCCGGCCGCCCGCCCGCCGTGACCACTCCCGGGATCTGGGCGATGCGCAGGATCGAGCGGGGGTCGCGTCCGTGCTCCTCCGCCTCCCGGTCGACGATCTCGTTGCACGACGGCCAGCGCTCGTACGGCAGGTAGGAGGGGATCGGCGCCGCCCAGCCGTCGGCGATCCGCGCGGTCTGCGCCAGGCTGCGCGGCCCCTGGGCGCCGAGCCAGATCCGTACGGGTGACGGTCCGGGGTCGGCGCCCTGGATGCCGGAGACGTCGTAGTACTTGCCGTGGAAGGTCACGCTCCGGCCCGGGCGCCACAGGCCCCGGATGATCGTGACCGCCTCCTCCAGGGCGTGCCGCGCCTCGGCCGGGGAGCGCCGCGGCACGCCCATCGCCGCGATGGCGTCCCAGTAGCCGCCGGCGCCGAGGCCGAGCTCGAATCGGCCGCCCGAGAGCAGGTTGAGCGCGGCGGCGGTGCGGGCCATCATGGCCGGCGGGCGCAGCGGCAGGTTCGCGACGTCCGGGAACAACCGGATCCGCTCGGTGTGCGCGAGCAGGTCACCGATCAGCGCGAAGGCGTCCAGCAGCTGCGCCGCGTACGGGTGGTCCTGCACGCCGGCGAGGTCGAGGCCGTGGCGCTCGGCGGTGACCGTGAGCTCCCGGACGAGCGCCACGTCGGGCGTGGGCGTCACGGAGACGCCGAACATCGGCTGAGGCGGCTGAGTCGTCTGCGACAAGGTCTACTCCCGATCGAAACGGCCCGGCGCGCGTGGTCCGCGCGGGGCGGGGGCTGGTCCGTGGTGCGGGTGACGCTGGTGCTCGGCGATGTCCAACGCGGCCGGGGGGGCCGGTCGGCCGTCACCGGTCATGATCGGATGCTAATCGCTGGGCCGCCGCCCGTCCCGCCGCCGACCCCCGAGCGGCCCTAATCGAGCAAGATGACGATGCCGGTCATGCCGGTGAGGACGGACGCGACGCCGGCTCGTACGGCGCGTCCGGCGCGCTCGGGCGTGAAGCTGGCCGGGTCGTACGTCGAGGACATGCCGAGGCCCTCGCCGCGGAACGACGCACCGGGCCAGTCGGCGGCGGTGACGTTCGCGGTGGGCTCGGCCAGCTCCGCACCGACCACGAGGAACTGCTGGTCGAGGTGGTTGGGGGTGACCAGGGCCAGGGGGTCGACGAGGTCGTCGCCGGCGCTCACGATGAGATCGGGCTTCATCTCCATCGCCCTGCTGATGCTCGGGACGAACTGGTCCGGCCGCGTGGCCGTGACGGTCCTGAGGCTGACGCGCTCCTCCTCGGCCCACGCCGTCACCGCGCTCACCAGCGTCCTGGTCTGGCGGTCCTCCCCCGCGGTGAGCAGCACCACGCGGTAGCCCTCCGGCGGGTGGACCCCGTTCCAGGAGCCGGGCCCGGGTGTGATCGTCGCCTCGGGCGCGGGTGACGTCGCCGGGAAGAACCCGGGGCCCGGGGTGCCGACGGCGGTGGGCTTCGCGTGCGGCCGGGACCAGTCGTCACCGGAGCCGCATCCACTGACCAGCAGGGCGGTCGCGACTGCCGCGGCCAGGGTGCAGGCAGGCAGAAGCCGAGAGCGCATGGGGATCGTCCTTCGAAGGCGGCGGGGACTGCGCCTATTTCCTACCCCATGTCCGATGCGGAGGTCGCGTCCGCCGAACGTGATTCCTCGTCGGTTCGCGCCCGAGATACCGATCGTTCATCTCAATCGAGCAGATTTCGTACGCCAAAGCCAAAAGGAGTCATATGTCCCCCGCCGCTCGGCGTCGTGTCTATGCTGTCATCGCCGCCGCAGCCGTGGCCGTCCTGTTCAGCGCCCTCTCCGCTCCGCTGGGCGCCCTGCCCGCTCTCGCCCACGGGTTCACCTCGACGGTTTACGTCAGCCTCGCCTCGCCCGCGACCGGGCACGTCCGCGCCGAACTCCAGCTGGAGTACGACCTTCTCGTCGTCTCCGCCGCCGACTACGAGAAGGACGACCCGCTCTTCAAAGCGGGCACCGCGGCGTTCGAGGCCGGTGACGCGGTTAAGCAGGCCGCCGCGCTCGACGCCCACGCCGACTCGGTCGTCGCGTACGTGACCGAGCGCTTCGGCGTCACCGCCGGCGGCACGGCGTGCGCCCCGGTCAGGGACGGCGGCTTCACGATCGGGCCACGCGAGGGCGTCCCCTACGCGCGGCTGATTCTCGACTACCGGTGCCCGGAGTCCGCCGAGGCGCACGAGGTGCGCAGCGGGCTGTTCCCCGGCTCGGAGGGATACGTGCGCGACAGCAAGACGATCGTCACCTACGACCTCGACCTGAAGTCCGGGAGCACGGCCCTCGACGCCCAGCATCGGTCGTTCTCCACGCAGCAGTCCTGGTTCGAGCGGTTCTGGGAGTTCTTCCGGCTCGGGGCCGAGCACCTGCTCGGCGGACTCGACCACATCCTGTTCCTGCTGGCGCTCATCGCGGGGTCACGCCGCCTGCGCGAGATCGTGCTGACCGCGACGACCTTCACGCTGGCCCACTCGGTGACCTTCGTCCTCGCCGCCCTCGGCCTCGTGGAGGTGCCGGCGGCGTTCGTCGAGCCCGTCATCGCCCTGTCGATCGCGGTCGTCGCGGGCTGGCACCTGTGGCGGATCTGGCGGCGCCGATCGCACGCCACGGATCTCGAGACGGCCGGTCACGGCCACCTCGGCCTGGACCGCGCGGGCTGGACGCGGCTCGCGGTGGTCTTCTGCTTCGGCCTCGTGCACGGCCTCGGCTTCGCCTCGGCGCTCGGCATCGACCAGGCGTGGTCGTGGACGCTCCTGTGGTCGCTGCTCGTCTTCAACGTGGGCATCGAGGCCGTCCAGCTGTCGATCATCGTCGCCGTCTTCCCGCTGCTCGCCCTGCTGCGTCACCGGCGGCCGATCGCGGGGCTGTGGACGACCGGGGCGATCGCGGCGGGTGTGGCCGCGATGGGCCTTGTGTGGTTCGTGCAGCGAGTGCTCGGAGCCTGAGATCACAACTTCCGGCAAGCGCAACGGTCCGCCCGCCCCATGTTCATCTTCACGACATTGAATCCCGAAAGCGTGCAAATCGCTCCAATACCCCCAAATGGATGGAAAGCAATGAAGCTCGACAAGGGGACTCAGGGCCCCGGGCACGTCCTGCGCCGGGTGGCCCTCAGCGCCACCGCCGCCGCCCTCAGCGCCGGCGCCGTGTTCGGCGGCGGCCTCGCGACCGCGGCCCACGCCGACAGCGTGACGCTCACCGGTGTCGTCCTTGGCGTGGGCGCCGACGAGACGCAGCGCGTCGTGTCGTGGTACTCCTCGGCCGGCACCGCGCAGGTGGTCCAGGTCGCGCCGGCGTCCAAGGTCGTCGACGGCCAATTCCCCGCGAACGCCGTCACGTTCGCGGCCACGGTCACCGCGAACGTCGTCAACGGCGGTTACAACGCGCACGCCACGATCGACAGCCTGAAGCAGAACACCGCGTACGCCTACCGGGTCGGCACCGAGGGCAGCTGGTCCCCGACGTACTCCTTCACGACCCAGGACTTCAACGGCAACAACCTCGACTTCCTGTTCTTCGGCGACCCGCAGATCGGCTCGTCCGGCAACGTGGCGAAGGACGGCGCCGGGTGGGAGGACACCCTGAACGTCGCCCTCGCCGCCAACCCGAAGGCCGAGCTGCTGGTATCCGGCGGCGACCAGGTCGAGACCGCCAACACCGAGACGCAGTGGGACGCGTTCCTCGCGCCCGACAAGCTGCGGCAGTACCCGTGGGCCGCCACCATCGGCAACCACGACGTCGGCGGTAAGGCGTACGAACAGCACTTCTGGACGCCGAACACCGACCGTTCCGCGCCGTACTACAACGGCGCCTCGACCACCCGGTCGGGCGGCAACTACTGGTTCATGTACAAGAACGTGCTGTTCATCGACATCAACAGCAACGCCTACTCCAACGGCGCCGACGCCGCGCACGTCGGCTACATCACCGACGTCGTCAAGGCCCACGGCGCCAAGGCCAAGCACACGGTGCTCATCTACCACCACGCGATCTACTCGCCGGCCGCTCACGCGAACGACGGCGACAACAAGGTGCGGCGTCAGGACTTCCCGACGGCCTTCTCGAAGCTCGGCATCGACCTGGTCCTGCAGGGTCACGACCACAGCTACTCCCGCAGCTACGTGCTCAAGAACGGTCAGAAGGCGAACCAGGACGAGCAGCCGGGCGCCACCGAGGTGTCCAAGGGCCCGGGCGGCGTCATCTACGTGACGGCGAACTCCGCGTCGGGTTCGAAGTACTACGACCTGACCGCTCCGGTCGTGGGCTCGGACTTCGGCCCCGACCCGCTGAACCCCAAGAGCCACTGGGCCAACTCGGTCGAGAACCAGGAGCACGTCCGCACGTACGTGCGGGTCCAGGTGCGCGGCAACAAGCTCGTGGTCGAGAACATCCGCAGCGGCACCTGCGCCGCCCCCAACGCCGCGGTGGAGCTCGGCAAGGTGAAGTGGTGCGGCCCGGACAACGGCGCCACCGCCGCTCCCGAAGTCGGCTCCCTCGTCGACAAGGTCGTGATCCACACGAACGAGGGCAAGGCCGGCGAGGACACACCGGCCGCCGCCGAGTCGGACTGGCTCCAGTAGACGACCGAGGGTGACGTAGGGCCTCTCGCCCCGATCGACCGTGGGGTGGGCGTCGTCATGACGCCCGCCCCACGGCACGTCGCCCGTCCCCGCCCAAGAGACCACCGAGGACCAATCAGATGCACCCGCTCAGACCGCCCGCGACAAGCGCGGCAGGCTCCCTCGCCCGGGCCGTCGCCGTGGTGCTGCTCGCCACGCTCGCCCTCCTCGACGTGGGGGCGGCCCCCGCGGCGGCGGCGGACGGCGAGGCCTCCTGGACGGTCACCACCGCCTCCAACGACTTCGGATCCGGCCGGCGGAACTACAGCTACACCCTGGACCCGGGCGGGCGGCTCCAGGACGGACTCGTGATCGCCAACCGCGGCACGACCCCGCTCCACCTGGCCGTGTACGCCGCGGACGGGTTCACCACGGAGCAGGGCCGGCTCGACCTGCGCGGCAGGGACGCGAAACCGGCCGGGGTGGGTGCGTGGGTCCGCACGGACCGCCCCGACGTCACGGTCCCGCCCGGGGAGTCGGCCGAGGTGCCGTTCACGGTCGCTCTTCCGCAGGACGCCGCGCCCGGCGAGTACATGGGCGGCATCGTCACCTCACCGGCCTCGGCCGGCGCGGCGGACGGGCGCCGCCTCGGCATCCGGATCCGCCTGCGCGTGGGCGGAGAGCTCAAGCCGAGCCTGTCGGTGGAGAACCTGCACGTCGGTTATTCGGGCACGCCCAATCCGCTGGGGAAGGGCGACGCCACCGTCACCTACACGATCCGCAACGACGGCAACAGCGTTCTCACCGCTCGTCAGACGGTGTCCGTGTCCGGGCCCTTCGGGCGCTGGCACGCCGAGGCTGGACACATCGACGACTCGCCCCAGCTGCTCCCGGGCGACACCTGGAAGGTCTCCGTACCGGTCCGCGGGGTGACGCCCGCGCTGAGACTGACGGGGACGGTCTCCCTCGTCCCGCTGCTCACCGACGCGGCGGGCTCGGTCGCCCCGCTCGCCGCCGTCGAGAGCACCACGCACGCGTGGACCCCGCCGTGGACGCTGCTGCTCGTCCTCCTCGTCGTCTGCGGACTCGTCGTCGCGGCCCTGGCCGCCCGGCGCCGTCGTAAGGCCGGTGGCCGTCCGGGGCGGGTTCCTCACCGTTCCGCGGCCGTCTCGTGAAGACGTACGGCCGTCCGTCCCGGTGACAGGCCGGTGTGTTCACCGGCGAAGGCCAGGATGTCCGCGGTCAGGGCGCGTTCCTTGCTCGCGGGCGAGGCGGCGTGGGCGGTGTCGGGTTCCCTGCGCATGAGGATCGGCCGGTCACCGCTGGTGGCGTGCTGGAGGGCCGCGCACATCTTGGTGACGTGGGCCTCTCCTGTCTGCAGATCGGTCACCGCGCCGGTGAGCAGGAACGCGGGATAGCGGACTCCGGGCGTGACGTGGTGATAGGGCGAGTACCTGAGCAGCCATTGGAGCTGTTCGGGCCGGGAGGCGCTGCCGAACTCATCGGTCCAGGTGCATCCCAGGCCGAACCGTTCGTAGCGCACCATGTCGCACAGCGGGCCTTCGGCGACGACAGCGGCGTACAGGTCCGGCCGCCGCACGGCGGCGGCGGTGACCAGGAGACCCCCGGCTGACTGACCATAGATCGCCAGTTGGTCGGCGGTGGTCACGCCGGTCTCGATGAGCCAGGCCGCGGCGTCGTTGAAGTCGCCGACCGCGCGGTGCTTGTGCGGCCCGCGCCCGGCGTCGTGCCAGCGCTGGCCCTCTTCGCCGCCTCCGCGCACGCAGGCGACCGCGTACGTCCCGCCGGCGCCGACCCATGCGGCCGCCAGGGGGAAGAACCACGGGCGCATCGGCATGCCGAAGCTGCCGTAGCCGTACAGGAGGGTGGGACGCGGGCCCCGGTCTTCCTCGTCCGCCGTGAACAGGAAGAGCGTTATCGCGGTGCCGTCACCGGCCCGGTAGCGGACACGGCGGCTGTGGATCGCCGGGGTGTTCCCGGCCGTCGCCGCGCCGGCTTCCCGTTCCGCCCTCCGGCGGACGGCGTCGTACCGATAGATGGTGGGGGGCGTGGTCGCGTCGCAGTAGCTGAACCACGCCTGGTGCCCGGGCGGGACGCTCGTACGCAGGGATGACACGATGCCCGCGCCGGGAAGGGGCAGATCGGCGAGCGGCCGGCCGTCGGCCAGGTCGTGCAGTGTCAGTGTGGAGGTGCCGTGGCGGGCGCGCGCCACCAGCAGGAGGGGCCGGGCGAGCGCCGGGCCGTCCAGGACCAGGCACTCGTCCAAGGGGGCCTCAGGATCTTCGGGCACCAGCGTGCGCCAGGCTCCCGGGCCGGTGTCGTGCCGGTCCGCCAGGCAGACGCGGCCGCACGGCGCCTGGTAATCGGTGACCAGCAGCAGACGGCCGTCCGCGAGGAAGCGCGGGAGCACCCGCGCGCGGACGGCGTCTCCGTCCACGACCTTGACGAAGCTCGGAGCTTCCGGATCGGCGAGTTCGGCCACGTACACGTCGTTTCGCGGGGCGGGCCCGGCCGCCGCGGTGACGGCCAGATGACGGCCGTCGGGGCTGACCGTGAGCCCGTAATAGTGGTCGGGGGCGTCCTCGCCGCCGAACACCACCGTGTCGGCCTGCCAGGGCGCACCGATCCGGTGCAACCGCACCCGCCGGTGCAGCCGCATGTCGCCGGAGGCCAGTTCCTCGTCGGGAACACGGCTGACGTAGTAGAACGCGTCCCCTCCCGGCAACCAGGCGAGCGAGGTGTTGCGGGCACGCGGCAAGGGCCCGTCCACGACCTCGCCGGTACGCACGTCCAGCACGACGACGTCGCTGCCGGGCTGCTCGGCGATCTCCATCTGCACGGCCACCCGCTCCCCCTCACGGGACGGCCACCAGGCGTACAGCCCGGTGTGACCGGACGGATCGGCCTCCATCGGGTCGACCAGCACCCGCCTGCCGCCCTCGGCGTCGACGACGAGCAGGCGCCGCTGCTCGTCCCCGCGCCGCTGCTCGGCGAGGAACATGACCGGGCCCCGCACCATCGGGGGCTCCGACACGCCGAAGGAGGACACCTCGGCCACGGAAGACGCCCAGGATTCCTTGTCACGCCATTGCTCGCGGTGGGTGCGGAAGAGACGGTCCTGGGCCGCGACCCACTCCCGCACGCGCGCGTCATCGCCGTCTTCCAGCCAGCGATAGGGATCGGGCACGGGATTTCCGAACAGATTCTCCACCACGTCGCCGCGCCGGGCGGCAGGGTAGAACAATCGCGCCATGGACGTCCCCCGATACGTCGTGTGATATGTCGAGGTACTGCGGCCGTACGCGCCGCAGCACCTCGATTCACTCAGCTACGACTCGCCGCGGAGAATATCCGCCTGCCAGCCGCGCACGCCCCCGATACGGGCGGCGGGAGTGGAATCGCGATACGGCAGGTATCCAGTCATGTCAGCCTCCTGGATCCGTCGATTCGCCCCGAATTGGGCGATTACGACGCCGACCATCCCCGCGCCCGGGATCGATAAACACCGGCACCACGTCGGGCCCCTCGACTCACGGGAAGCGACGAGCCGTCAATCATCCTGTCGTCAAATCCACCGAAAAAACGAAGGCGTACGAGAATGCCAGTGGAGATCAATCTCACGCGACGGCGATAAGGACGCGACCGGATCGACGATCCCCCGGCGAAGCCCCTGCGCGGGCGGATGAAAAGCTGTAGAGGTCCATCCGCCGGAGGAACGGGGCCATCACGATCGTGGATATCGGTGCGGGGAGCCATCACAGCGGGGCGGAGGACCTCGACCAGGCGGCGGCCAGCTTCGAGAGCGTGCGGCCACGCCTGTTCGGAATCGCGTACCGGATCCTTGGCAGCTCCGCCGAAGCGGAAGACCTGCTGCAGGACGTCTGGCTGCGCTGGCAGGCGTACGACCGCGGCATCGTGGCCGACCCGGGGGCGTTCCTGGCGACGGTGACCACGCGCCTCGCCATCAACACCCTGCAGTCCGCTCGCGTCCGCCGCGAGACGTACGTCGGCCCGTGGCTGCCCGAACCCGTCGACACCGGTAACGACCCTCACCTCGGCGCCGAGCGAGGCGAAGCCCTCGGCTTCGCGGTCATGCTCCTGCTGGAGAAGCTCTCGCCCACCGAACGCGCGGCCTACGTGCTGCGAGAAGCGTTCGACTACCCCTACGGGCAGATCGCCGAGATCATCGAGGCGAGCGAGGCCGCGGTGCGGCAACTCGTCAGCAGAGCACGCAAACACATCGTCTCCGAGCGCCGGGCACCGGTGACCCGAGCCGAACAGCGCAGGCTGCTCACCGTCTTCGTCGCCGCCGCCCGCTCCGGCGACCTCGCCGCGCTGGAAGAGCTCCTCGCCGCGGACGCCGTCAGTTACTCCGACGGCGGCGGCGCCGTCCGCGCCTCGCGCATCCCCGTGATCGGCGCGTTCCGGGTCGCGAAGTACGTCAGGGCGTTCGCGGACCGGTTCTGGGCCGGGGTCGAGGTGGAATGGGCCGACGTGAACGGGCAGGCGGCCGCTCTGCTGCACCGCGACGGCGAGCTGTTCACGGTTCTCACCGTCAACGCCTCGGACGAGGGCATCGACCAGGTGTTGTGGCTGATGAACCCCACCAAGATCGCCGCACTGTCCGCCGTGGGGACGCCGTCCCCCGGCTACTCCACGAGAACGCCGAATACGTAGCTCCCGGGAGCGTTCGGGTCGTCCCCCGCCCAGAACTCCGTCCAGTGGGTGCGGAACTCGTCGCGGGTGAGGTGGCCGTCGCCGTCCAGGTCCAGGCGGGGGAAGACCTCGTCGGTCGCCGTGGGCGTCCCGTTCCACGTCTCGATGAGCGCGCCGTACTCCGAACGGGAGATCAGACCGTCCCCGTCGAGGTCGACGGCCTCGAACATCGCGTCGGCGGTGGCGGAGACGGCGTCCGCCCGGTCGCCGAGTCCTTCCACGACGAGAAGCACCTCGTCGAGAGTGACGGCGTTGTCGCCGTCCCGGCGGGAGGCGGCCCGGAGCACCGGCCACCAGCCGGTCATGACGGAGGCGAGTCGCTCCGGATCGCCGGATCCGGCGACGGCCGTCCAGCGGCCGGCGAGCGCCTGGAAATCGGCCTCGGTCAGCCGGCCGTCGCCGTCCACATCCATCGCCCGGAAGACTCCGCCGACCTTCCTCCGCTGGAACTCACTGGCCACATCCGTCTCCGTTCTTCGGGGAGACTCCATGCTGCCGAGAGATAACTGTCCGTGACAGTACACAACAAGTGACTAGTGCGTTACAGCCATGGCGCCCGCGGCCGAGGCCGCGGGCGCCATGCGCTCGGGATCACCGGAGAGTCCGGGACCTCCCCGGCCGGTACGTCACGGAGTGACGGTCACCTGGACCGCCGGGGCCATGCCGATCCGTACGTCCAGAGTGATCGACTCGCCGGCGAGGAGGGCGGCACGGGCCTCGTCACGGAGGGTGAGCTTCAGGTCCCCGGTCTTGCCGGGCTGGAGCGTGACCTTCCTGGTGTCGAGCAGGTGGCCGTCGTGGGAAACGGCGACCTGCTCCCGGCACTTGTCCGCACCCGCGCAGACCAGGGTGATCGTCGCCTGGGCGGGTGCGTTCCCCTTCGTCTTGCCCGTGGCGGTGACGGCGTCGTGGAGCACCCTCATCGCCGGGGTCGCGGGCGTGCTCGGGAGGAGCGAGGCGACGTGGCGCCGCATGTCACCGGAGGTGTTGAGCGCGAGGATCGTCCCGCCCGGCCGGTCCGGGAGCACGGTCAGCGTCGCGTTGCCCTGCTCGTCGAGAGGCGCCTCTCCGAGGTAGGCGATGTCGTCCTCGGCCGGAGCCGACGTCGAGGCGCCGGCCTCCAGCAGGAGGAACGACAGCTGCTCGGCCGCCGCCGCGGTCCCGGCGGACACCGTAACGGTGACGGTGCCGTCGTCGTTCGCGACCGCCTCGTGGCGGATGCCGCCGGCCTCGACGACCTCGGCCGCCCCCGGGACCGCGGTGGTGGACGCGGTGGTGGATGCGGTGGGGGACGTGAGGGTCCGCGCCGCCCCGGGCTCGGCGCTGGTCTCCGGTGCGGCCGCCGTCGGCGCCTCGGCGGGTGCGGCGGTCGTTACGGCGGCGGGCGCCGCCGTCGCCTCGGGTGCGGCCATGCCGCGCAGCACCGGCCGGCCCAGGCCGGCGTCCCACTGCCAGACGTGCTCGAAGTCGAAGCCGAGCTTGCCGGCCCAGAACGCCTGGGCGGCGACCTCGTCCCGGGTCGCGGTGGCGCCGTTGAGCGTGGCCGGGCCGATCGCGGTCTCGGTCTGTGACTTCGCCTCGACGGTCTCGGCCGCCCAGTTGTTGCTCAGCGTGGCGACGTTGTTCGCCAGCACCCGGCCCAGGAAGCGGTGCGCCCAGGAGGGTGCCGTCACCGTCGGGTTGAGCGCGATCGAGTCGCGGATGGTGGTGCCGGTGTAGCCGTAGCCGGCCACGCCGCCGTCGTTGCGGCCGTCGGCGGTGACAGAGCCCGTGGCGAAGACCCGCTCCGTGGTGGAGCCGGCCAGGGCCACGCCGATCACGCCGCCCGCCTCGGTGCCGCGCACGTGCACGTTCGCGGCGGAGTAGGCGTCGCGCACGACGCCCTGCGAATCGCCGACGAGACCACCCGCGCGCGAGCCCGCGGTCACGGCCCCGGACACCTGGACGCGCTCGACGGTGCCGGTGCTGCTGCCGGCCAGGATGCCGGCGCGAGCGGTGGTGGTGTTCACCGTGGCGTCGAGGACCGCGAGGTCGTGGACGTGCCCGGAGATCTGGGTGAACAGACCACCGGTGGTGGAGTTCAGGCCCTTGATCGTGTGGCCCGCACCGTCGAGTTCGCCCGTGAACGGCCCCGGCAGGCTGGTGAACGGTGTGCCGGTCAGGTCGATGTCGGCGGCGAGCACGTAGTCGTAGGAGGGGTGCTTACCCATCAGGGCCAGATCCTCGGCGCTGCCGATCTTGTAGAAGCCGCGCTCGTCGGCCGGCAGCCCGGGGGCCGGGACCGGTTCGAGCGTCTCGGGCGCCATGCGCAGGGTCGGGCGCCTGGCGACGTCGTTCCACTGCCAGACGGTCGCGAAGTCCCAGCCGCGCTCCTGGTAGAAGGTCTGCCTCTGGATCTCCGCGGGCGCGACCACGTTGCCCTTCTGGTTGTCGGCCGCGGGCGGGCCGGTCAGCGACTGCCCGCTGATCGGCACGGACCGGCTGACGTGGTTGTCCTCGAGCGTGGCGGTCTGCCCGGTGTAGACGCGGCCGACGATGGCGTGCGCGTAGCTCGACGCGGAGACGTTCGTGTTCAGCGCGACCGTGTGGCGCACCTGGGTGTCGGTGTAGCCGTAGGCGGCCACACCGCCCGCGGACGCGCCGTTCGCGACGACGGCGCCGGCGGCCAGGACGTTCTCGGTGACCGACCCGCCGACCGAGACGCCGACGACCCCGCCGGCGTACTGGGTCGTGGCGCGCACGTCCACCGTGGAAATACTGTCGCGAACCGTGCCGAAGTGGTGGCCGGTGATGCCGCCGACGTAGCTGTTCGCGGTCAGCGACCCGTCGACGCGGACGCGCTGGATCGTGCCGTGGTTGGCGTCGGCGACCAGGCCGGCGGTGGACCGGTCGGTGGTGACGTCGCCCCGGACCACCAGGTCCTCGATCGTGCCGTGGTTGTCGGCGAACAGGCCCGGCCCCTGGCCGGGCAGGGCGGCCAGCCCGGAGATCGTGTGCCCGTCGCCGTCGAAGACGCCCGTGAAGGTGGTCGTACGGCCGATCTGAGCGCGGGCGAGGCCGGTGAGGTTCAGGTCGGCGGTCAGCCGGTAGTGCCCGGCCGGGTCGTTGTCGACCTTGGCCAGGTCGTCGGGCGAGTCGATCAGGTACGGCGCCTGCTCGCTGCCCTCGCCGGCCAGGCCCTCACGCAGGGTCACGGCGGGCCGGAGCGGTTTGCCGGACCCCAGTGAGTCCCACGTGAAGAGCTTGACCGTCGAACTCGGCGCCACCGGCAGCGGCGTGCCGAACCGGACGTACTGCTCGCGACCGCGGTGGTCGAGCGTGACGTCGAGGGTACGGACGTCGATCATCCGCTGCTGCGCGTTGTCGTACGTCGCCGCCATGACGGTGACCTTGTCCAGGCTGCCCGGAGAGGACAACAGACCCACGCCCTTCAGCTCACGGTCCTTGATCTCGGCGGAGGAGACCTTCCAGGAACCGCGCGGTTTGGCGACCGTCACCTCGTCGACCAGGCGCCCGTCGATCGTGTACGTCGACAGCCGCAGGCCGGCGTCGGTCACCGTCAGGACGCCGCCCATCTGGACGTTCTCGTCGAAGACCTTGTCGTCCCACCAGAACTTCTGGTTGTCGTAGAACTTCGGGCCGGACGACCCCATGGTCACGAACGTGGTGCCCGCGACCTCCTCCTCGGGGGTGGTGGCCAGGCGCCCGTCGTAGATCGTGGACCGCTTGTAGACGTGGTCGTGCCCGCCGACGTACAGGTCGACGCCGAGCCGGTCGAGCACGCGCGTGACCTTGTCGCGGTCGATGTCCATGCCGCCGTCGTCGGCGTGCTGGCCGCCGTAGTAGGAGAAGTGCCCCACGACGACGTTCCACGTCGCGTCCGAGGCGCGTACGTCGTCGACCAGCCAGTCGAGCTGCTCGTCGAGGCGCGTGTTGGAGTTCAGCACGGAGAAGTGGACGTCGCCGCGGTCGAAGGAGTAGTTGCTCTCGCCGATCACACCGTTGCCCGGCAGCGCGAACGTGTTGGTGAAGATCGCACCCGGCTGCCTGCCGACCGCGTCGTAGTCGAGGTCCTCGTAGGTCTCGTGGTTGCCGACCAGGCCCGCGTACTGCAGGTCGAGCGTGGACAGGAAGGATTCGTGGATCTCGGCCCACTTCTCGCCCCGGCCGCCGCGGTCGACGAGGTCGCCGACCTGGATCACCGTACCGCCGCCCGGCGCCTGGCTCTTCAGCCGGTCGAGCACCCGCCCCGGCAGCGTGAGCTCGCCGGCGTCGCCGTCGGGCACCTGCACGTCGCCCAGGATGTAGACCGGCTCCCCCTTGGCGCCGCCGGCGCGGAACCCGCCGCGTACGTCGGTCCAGGCCGGCGCGTCGGTGGCGGCGGGTGCGCGACCGTCGCGGGCCACGCCGAACCGGAACCGGTAGGTCGTGCCGACCTTCAGCCCGGTCAGCCGGAACTCGTGCGAGCGCAGGGTCTGGCCCGTGATGGAGTGCTGGTAGACCGGCTCGTCGTTGCCGACCGTGTTCACCTCGTACGGCCGGTCGTTGGTGGACGTGAGCACCTCGGCCGTGGACCAGTCGTCCGATCCCTCGGGCAGGACCTGCGCGTAGACCCGCTCGACGGCGCGGTCGGTGGTGACCGCGACGCCGGCGGAGCCGGGCTTCTCGCCCACGGTCGCGTTGCCGCCGAAGCGGAAGACGCCCGCGGGGTCCGGCTCCTTCTGGGAGACCCGGACGCGCAGCAGTTCGGCGTTGGTGTTGCCGAGGTTGTCGGTCGCCTTCACGACCACGAACGCGTCGTCGTACGAGCGGATCCGGAAGGCGCCGCCGGAGACCGGCACCTCGCCCGCGGAATCGAACACCTTGTACGTGACCGCCGGCTGGACGCCGGAGTCGTCGGTCGCCGTCGCCTGGGGCAGCGTGATCGTGTCGCCGTACCGCGCCGTGGCGGGGAAGCCGGCCGGGACGGTGATCACCGGAGCGTAGTTCGCGCCGCGGGTGGTCTTCCCGACCCAGATCGGCGCGGAGACCAGGAAGTTGCCGTCGGCCTGGTCGGCGCGGACGTAGTAGAAGTCGCCGTCCCGGACGTTCAGCGTGGTCTTCAGCGTCAGGTCGTTGCCGCTGATCGCGCCGAAGTCGTGGGCGACGGCGCCGCCGTTCGTGATGAGGCGCGCGGAGGTGAAGGAGTCCTTGGCGTCCGGGTCGGCGAGGCGGAGCTCGACGTCCAGGCCGGTGGTGTCACCCGGCAGGATCGAGCCCATGAGTTTGCCGTTGCCGCCGAACCCGAGGACCGCGTTGGTGTCGGCGGTCGAGTAGAGGCTGCGGTCCCGCATCGCCGCGTACAGCGCGTCCAGGGAATGCTCCTTGGCCCACACGCCGGTGATCGACGGGTTCCCGGACACCCAGGTCGCGGAGTGCTCGTCGCCGTTCCACGTCGGGGCCAGGTGCCAGCCGGCGTCCAGCGCCTTCTGGAACTCGCCCACCGCGTCGGCGGACTTGACCTCGATGAGGTCCATCCGGTCGTCGGCGACGGAGTCGAGGCCCTTGAAGCCGAAGAAGTCGCCCTTGTCCTTCGTGGACGGGTGGTTGAACTGGCCGATCGCGTCCGGGTCCTGCTTCAGGCGGGCCAGGAACGTGAAGTAGTCGTACTTCATGTCGCCGGTGCCGAACACGTTGCCGTACCCGTCGACGCTGCCCTTCTCGGTCGCCCGAGCCGTCACGTGCCAGTCGGTGCCGAACACGTTGATGTGGCCGGTGCCGTCGTACCAGGTGTTCTCGATCGACGGGACCGCGACCAGGTCTTTCTGGCCGGCGTTGAACTTCGCGGCGCTCTCGTGCAGGTAGCGCCACTCGGCGGAGTCGGCGTCCCGCCAGTTGTCGACGAAGTCGTCGCCGTTGCGGATGTCCCACATGACGTCGTGCTCGGTGACCGCGAAGAAGTCGGCGTCGGTCTCGTCGTGGACGTGCTCGTAGGCGTCCGGCGGCAGCTTGACGCCGTCGCTCACCGAGGTGTGCGCGTGGAACTCGCCGGTGTACAGGGTCCTGCCGAGGTAGGCCGGCCGATCCTCGCCGGCCGCCGAGGCCGGGGAAGCCGGGGCGCCGACCAGCGCGCCGGCCGCGAGTGCGACGGCCGTGACAGCACCGGACCAGGTGGATGTGCGTGGTGCGCTACTGCGCGTCATGTTTTCTACCGTTTCACATGGTTCAAGCGTGCCGATCATAGAAATCAGGGCAGGTGAAACGGTTCGCTTCGCACGCATGTCGCGAAGGCAAACGAGCGACTAAACCTGGCATATCTCACATTTCGGACGCATAGGGACAGTCCGTGATTGAAACGGCGGCGGACAACCTTTCGGCCACACCGCGAGCACCTCCGCCCGGCGCAGTGTGAGCGCCTCCTGCGCGGGAGAGCGTTCCCGCACTCCGGCACCGGGAAGGCCGGCGGCTATTCCTGGGGCAGCAGGTAACGCCAGGACAGCACGAAGGTCTCCCCCGAGCTGGTCTTGAAGAGCGACCGGCCGTACTCCTGCCCGGCGGGAACCGCCTTGGTGACCGCGCTCGCCGCCGCCCCCTCGACGTCCTTCTGCCAGACCGGGTCCACCACGCCCGAAGGCTCCGGAACGCCCTCGGGCCACGGCGACGGCTCGCCCTCCGCCGACGGGGCCTCCTCGGCGACCAGCCGGACGCGGCCGGCGACATAGTCGGTGCCCTCCGCGGCGGCCCGGGTCGCCAGGCCCTCCATCAGCTTCTTCGCGTCCAGCAGTTGCTTCGGGTAGAAGTCCGCGAGCTGTTCCAGGGCCGGGACCCGGACCTCCAGCATCTTCCCGTCCTTCCCCCGTACGCCGAGGACGGTGTCCGGCACGTCCGTCACCGACGGCGCACCCGGCTTCGGCGCCGCCGTCGGCGGCTGCCCACCCAGGTACTCCTGCATCCGCGCGACCACCTCGCCCGTCTCGGCATCGGTGAGCGTCAGCTGCTTGCTCGCGTCGGCGATGACCAGGCCGTCGCCGTACAGCACCGTCCTCGGCGGACGCAGCACGTTCATGGTCGCGGTCACGAACCCGCCCTCCGCGCCCCACGAGGCGACCGGCTTCGCCGGCCCGTCGTCAGCCGCGGCCGCCGACGTGTCCGGTTCCCCTCCTCCACAGGCCGCGGTCAGCGCCGTCATCGCCACCAGCAGGATCAGTCGTAGTCTCATGCCTCAGACCACGTACGCACCCTCGCCTCGGTTCACCCACACGCCGATCAATCGCGGGTCGCCCGGCCGGAGGTCGGGGGATGCCTCTCGCTTGATCTAGGCGGAACAGACCTCCTGGTAGCCCAGGTCTGTTCCCACGTGCTCGCGCCACTCCTCCGGTGCGAGCCGGCGCCCGGCCCGCGCGCACACGGCAGGGACGGCTTTCGCGGGGTCGACCGGCAGCTCCTGGAACGCGCCGTCGTACCCGACCACGCGCAGGAGTGAGCCGTCGGCCGTGAAAGCGAGCGCGGGCATGGGGCCGGCCATCGCGTTCGGATCGAACGTGCCGGTGGTCACGGTCCAGCCGGCGCCGAGCTGACGGCCCGCGACCACGTCGAACAGCGTCACCCTGGTGTCGTGGGCGACGGCCAGGATTCGCCCGTCGGGCGAGAACCTGGCCCCCACCACGTCTCCCGGCACCCTGAACACCCGGCCCGTCGTACGCCAGGTGCGGGTGTCCCACAGGGCCACCGCTCTGCTCCCGTACGGAGATGCGCCCAGCGGGCCTTTCGGCGCGAGCGTCATCCACCTCTCCGCGAGCGTCCCGGGGCCTTCCTCGGGGGGAAGCACCCTACGGGCGACGAGGTCGATGACGTCGGTGCCCCCTTGATCGGCGGTCACGAGGAACCTGCTGTCGGAGCTGAAGGACAGGCTGCCTCCCGCGACGGGGCCGAACCGCATCACCTGCTTGCGTTGCGCGAGGTCGACGATGACGACGCTGCCCCGGCCGTAGTAGTCGCTGGGCAGGGTGTGACTGATGGCGAGCAGGCGGCCGTCAGGGCTGATCTGCATGTCCGCCCTGTCGTACTCCGAGGCCACGGGCACCTCGCCCAGCTTGCGCCCGGACTCCGCGTCCCAGAGTGTGGGGCCCTTGAGGTCGTATGGGGGGAGGGTGACCACGGTACGCCCGTCGGGGCTGACCTGCGTGATCAGCGCGTCCCTGTCCCGCCCACGGAGTGGAAAGCGTTTTTCGAGCCGCCCGTTCTCCGTGAAGCCGGGCACCGACCATCTGCGCACGGTGCCGCCCGTCAGGGCGAACAACGCGTCTCCCGAGGCGGTGAACCGCGGGTGCAGAGCGTCGGGAGGCAGGACGCGCCGGGGACCGGTCAGCCGGCCGACGTCGTAGGTGGTCACCCGTCCGGCGTCATCCAGGATTCTCAGGGTGCGATTTCCGGAGTCGAGCCGCGGGGATCCGACGATCCTGGAGGCGACGGTGAGCCGGAGGGTCGGGGCCGCGTCATCCAGCCGCCACAGCGTGAGGCGCCCGCCCGCGGCGTTCACGAAGGTGATCAGGAAGCGGCCGTCGGGGCTGAACACGGCGTCGGTGTAGAGCCCGGGGAGGACCCGCCGGTCCCACGTGCCGGTGGACAGGTTCCACAGCCGCGTTCCGCTCCCCTGTACGGCGGCCAGCGCGCCGTCGGGGCTGAAGGCGAGGACCGCCCCCGGCACGTCGCGCGGAAGTCGCCTGCCCGCCGGCGTTCCCCCATCGGGGAACGCCCGCAGCGCTCCGTTGACGAGACCGAAGCGGTCGTCCGGTCCGAGCAGCGCTCCGCCCAGGTGTTCGTCCGGCTTCTGCGGCTTTTCCAGCGCCCGCCGCGCCACGTTCCACAGCGCGACGTACGGCCCGCCGATGTTGTCCCGGACGACGATGTAACCTCCGCCGGGGCTGAACTCCACGCTGTCCGGGCGACCGTCGTCGCCCTTCATCTCCTCCGGCCCCCACCGGCCCCCGCCCAGGCGCTTGCCGGTCCGCAGGCTCCACAGCTCCATCATCTTGCCCCGCGCGAGCGCCAGCGTGTCACCGTCAGGGCCCATCGCGGCGGTGACGGGCGCCTCGCCGATCCCGCCGAAGGTCCTGACCGGCCGTCCGGTCACCACGTCGTAGGCGGTCACCCGGCCGGCGCCGGCGCTGACCAGCGTCCGGCCGTCGGGGCTCAGCGCCCGTCCCTCGTTGGCCGGGGCGGGATCCGTGAAGACCGACTGCTCCTGCTGGGCGAGCGAGCTCAGCACCGCGGAGGCGCTCTCGGGGACCGGCGCGATGCGGTAGGCGGCCACGCTGAGCAGCATCGCCTTCACCGGGTCGATCTCGCGCAGCGCGTCCGCCTGCAGGGCCACCCGCCGGGCCGTGGCTTGTGCCCGCTCATCGGCCAAGCGCCTGCCGGCCTCGTCGCTCCGCACCGACTGCTGCCAGGCGAGGGCGCCGCCGGTGAGCGAGGCGACGAGCAGGACCGTCAGGCCGGTGGTGACCAGGCGGCGCCGCCTGGTCAGCCGCACCGACGCGGTCCTGCTCACCTCGACGAACGTCTGCTCGGTGGTGTTCAGGGTCAGATGCGTGGTGTCCGTCCACTCCAGCGCCTGGCGCAGTGCCGTGCCGCGGAGGAGGTCCTCCGGGCGGCGGCCGTTGCGCGCCCACCGCCGGGCGGCCTCGCCCAGCTCCCGGTGACGGCCGAGCGCCTCGCGGTCGCCCGTCACCCATTCGTGGAGCCTGGGCCATGCGTACAGCAGAGCGGCGTTCCCGATGGCGACCGCGTCTCCCTGGCGGCGGACCACCATGGCCTGCTCGAACGCGGCGAGCACCCGCTCGGCGTGCCGTACCTCGATCAGCTCGTCCAGGGCGGCGATGCGCGGCGCCTCGTCGCTGTCGCGGACGTCCACCAGGCGCAGCAGCAGATCGCGTGCCACCTGGCGCTCGGACGGCGGCAGCCCGGCGTAGCACTGCTCGGCCACCGCGCCGAGCGTCGGCTCGTCGGCGGGCCCGCCGGGCGGCCGCACGTCGGCGGCGGCCTCGGCGCCCTCGGCCAGCCTCGCGCGTACGCCGCCATCTTCACCACCGCCATCTTCACCACCACCAGCGAGCAGCGCCAGCAGCAGATGCTCCGCGGACGGACGCGCGGCCGGGTCCTTCGACAGCGCGGCGCGAACCAGCTCCCGCAGCCTCTCCGGCAGGACATCGATGTCGGGGTCGTGATTGAGCAGCCGGTTGATGACCGCGAACGTCGTCGGGGCGGTGAACGCGTCGCGTCCCGTCGCGGCGAACAAGACCACCGCGCCCCAGGCGAACACGTCGGCCGCCGGCTCGGCGCGTCCTCCGGAGAACAGCTCTGGCGCCATGTACATCGGGGTGCCGGCCAGCTCCCCCATCGAGGTCATCGACAGGCCGGCGGCCCGGGCGATACCGAAGTCGATCACTCGTGGCCCGTCGGGCCCCAGCAGGACGTTCTCCGGCTTGAGATCACGGTGCACCACGTCCGCCTGGTGGATGGCGGCCAGCGCGGTGGCGATGCCCACCGCCAGCCGGTGCAGCGGGTCGCCCGAGAGCGGGGCCTCCTCCCGCACCGCCGCGCGCAGGCTCGGACCGGGGACGAACTCGGTGACGATGTAGGGGCGCTCGCCGTCGAGGTCGTGATCCAGGATGCGGGCCGTGCAGAACGACGCCACCTGCTGCGCCGCGGTGACCTCCCGGGTGAAGCGACGGCGTAGCGGAGAGTCGCCGGACAGGTAGGCGTGCAGGACCTTGACCGCCACGCGGTTGGCCACCTCGTCGTAGCCCTCGTAGACGACGCCCTGGCCACCCGAGCCGAGCCTGCCCGCCAGCCGGTAACGGCCCAGCATCGCCGGGTCCCCCGGGCGCAGCGCGTCTGCTGTCATGGTTCCTTAGACGGCCGCTCACCGGACCTGGTTCGGCTGCGTACGGCCGGCCAGACCCGAGCGCGCAGGCGCCGCTTCATACGGCACCTGCGCCTACGGCTCCTACACCGAGTATGCGGAACTAGCGCGCCACGCCCGGCTCGCGGCCGTCTTCCATGTGCCCGTCGTCCCGTCGGCTCAGCGGTTGGTCCACAGGTGCCAGAACCAGTCGCCCTCGGAGCAGGTGTAGTGCTCCCAGTGGCCTCGATCGATCCCTCCCTGACCCGCTGCCACGCACTTGGAGTGGCTCGTGTACCAGGTGCGGTACACGTCATCTCCGGCGGGCCGCTGGGCAGCGCCGTTCTGCGGCGCGACCACGCCCTGCGGCGGTTGCGCCGGCAGGGTGGCCGCCGTAGCAGGCAGGCAGACGGTGCCGGCTGCCAAGACCATGGCGGCGGTACCGGCCAGGCGGCGGGCGAGAGTGGAAACGCTGGACAGCGTCAAGAAAGCCTCCTCGGCAGTTGTGGCGGTCACCCCAGATCTTGCTGCTACTTTCCGTGTTGCTACAACTACCTAAAGTGACACACTCGACTGCCGGCCGAAGACAGCGCCCTCGCATCGGCTTGGTATGCAGGCGTTGGTCATCGCCTCTGCGGCAGGCGGCGTGCGCCCGGGCCCTCGCGGCCCAGCACGTCGCGCGGGTGACCGCCGAGAGGCGGCCCGGATCCTCAGCGACATCCTCGGCCGCGAGATCCCGTACTACCGACACACCTGCTTCGAACGGGTGTGGCCCCGCACCGGTTTCCGCGCGGGGCCCGTGCTTCGTCAGGCAGGAGTGCAGGTCACCTGGGACGGAAGCGAGTTGGCGCCGTTCCAGGAGCCGTTGAAGCCGAACGAGGTGGACGCGCCGGCGCCGAGCGTGCCGTTCCAAGACATGTTCGCAGCCGTCACGTTCGATCCGTTCACCGTGTATGAGGCGCTCCAGAGCTGACTGATCGTCTGGCCGTTGGGGAAGGTCCAGGCGACCGTCCATCCGCTGGTGGTTCCGGTTCCGGTGTTCTTCACGGTGACGGTCGCCCCGAAGCCGCCGGGCCACTGGTTGGTGACGGCGTACGTCGCGGTGCAGGCCTTACCGGCGCTCGCCGAAGGTGAAGGTGACGGAGACGGGCTCGCCGAAGGGCTCGGCGACGGAGACGGAGATGGAGACGGGCTCGGCGAGGGAGAGGGAGAGGGGGACGGAGACGGACTGGGACTGGGACTGGGCGAAGCCGAGGGCGACGGTGATGGGCTCGCGGAGGTGCCGACCTTCTCCGCGGTCCAGGCGCTCACCCAGGCCAGCACCGCGTTCCAATTGATCGCGACTTCGTTGACCGACCAGGCGTTGATGTCGTCCAGATAGCACTTCTGTGGCCTGCAACCGCTGAGCCTCTCCTGGGCGACCGGGTCCTGCAGCCCGCTGTTGGGGCCGCCGGCCAGCGCGCCGGGCGGCGCGATCGGCAGCGACGAGTCGAGTTGGTGGGCCCAGAAGCGGTGGTGGACGTTGTGCGAGGGCTGGTCGCCGTACCCGGTCACGTACGACTGGCCCAACGGGTTGCGGCCGAACTCGTAGGCCATCGTCTCGAACACCCCGGTGCGGAAGCGTTCCTGCCCGCTGAAGTCGTAGGCGAGCGCGAGCAGCGCGGCGTTGTTGAGGATCAGGTTGTTCGAGCCCCAGATGTAGCCTCCGCCAGGCGGCGCGAACGGCACGGGGTAGCCCTGGCCGCGCATCGCGGTGAGCAACGTGTCGCCGTTGCTCACGAAACGGTTGCGCAGCTGTGTCCCGATCGTGGAGGTGAGGCCGTTCGGAACGAGCGCGAGCGTGATGTCGCCGAGTGAGCCGACCTCCGACCACTGCGCGCCCTCGTTGGTGAAGCTCTTGCCGTAGTAGAGAGACGAGCCGGTGAGGTCGTCGCGGTAGGTCTGCTTGCCCGTGGTGACGTACAGTTCGGCGGCCGCCCAGTAGAACTCGTCGGTCACCTTGGTGTCGACGTACGAGCCGCCGCCCTGGTCGTCGCTGCTGGGGGCGATGACGGACGGGTTGGCCTTGGCCGCCGCGTACGCCTTCTCGGCGGCGGCGAGGCAGCGGCCGGCGAAGGCCGAGTCGATGGAGGCCCACACGCGGGCGCACTGCGCGGCCGACGCGGCGAGGTTCAGCGTGGCGGCGGTGGTGGGCGCCGACAACAGCCGGGGCTGGGGGTCCTGGTCGGGCCGCAACGGCAGGCCGGTCCACGCCTGGTCGTGGATCTTGGCGTGTGCCATACCCGCCAGCGGTCTCCCGTCGGGGACCTGCATCTTCAGCATGAAGTCGATCTCCCAGCGGGCCTCGTCGAGGATGTCGGGCACGCCGTTGCCCCGCTCCGGGATGGCCATGGCGCCGTCCCCGAAGGCCGCGGGGTCGGCGCCGGAGACATGCCTGGCCCGCTCGTAGATGTTGACGAGTTGCCAGGCCGACATGCCGCCGTTGACCACGTACTTGCCATGGTCGCCGGCGTCGTACCAGCCGCCGCGGACGTCCAGTGTGTATCCGCAGCTCGTGCGGCAGGGCACGGCGTTGTCGCCCTGATTGGGCGAGACGTTCACGTGCCCGGCGGGCCGGGCGTACTGGCTGCCCACGTACTGAGCCTGGATCGCGATTCCGCTGCGCTGGTGGTAGAAGAACGCGAGCGCGTCGTACGGCAGCTTCTTCCAGGTGTCGGCGCCGATGTCGAAGGGCCGGCTGGATTCATTGCCCACGGTGAGCACGAAGTTCGTGCCCGTACCCGTATACGACGAGAAGTCGATTTTGTGGACGGTGTCGCCCGACGGCGCGTCCTGCCCGAAGACGGTCGTGGTTCCGGTCGCCACCACCTGGTCGGACCCGTCAAGCAGGCTCCACGTCAGCGGCGAGGTGGAGGAGTTCACGACGGTCGCCTGCTTGGCCATGCCCGGCGCGTAGGCCACCTGGTTGACCTTGATGTTCTGCCCGAGCGGCGGCCGCGTGACGGCCTGCACCGGGCTCGTCGCGGTCACGACGGCGAACGACGCCGCACTCACGGCGAGCGCAAGGGACAGCGCCGCTCGGGGGCGACGCGTCCAGCCTGGCTTTTTCATGATTAACACCTCCGGCCTTTATGTTTCGTGATCGCATCATGGGGGCGAGATCGGCCGGAGGACATTCGTCAGCCGGACGTGTTTCATTTCCGCAGGTCGTAGGATCGGGCTGACGAATGATTCTGAATATTTCACGAATGCTGTCGTGAACTCCGTAAACTTCCGTGTGTGACCGGCACAAGCCTTCCCACTGAGCTAGGACCGCGGCGCCGCCAAGAGATCACGGTCGCGCAGATCGCCAGACTGGCCGGGGTGTCCCCTCCGACCGTGTCCAAGGTGATCAACGGACGCCCTGGAGTGTCGGTCGCCACCAGGCGCCGGATCGAGGAGCTGATCCGTGAGCACGGCTGGCAGCGCCGCCCGGAGAGGACCGAGTCCGCGGCCATCATCGAGGTCCTCTTCCAGGCTCTCGACAGTCTGTGGGCGCTGGAGCTCATCCGCGGCGTCAACGAGGTCGCCCAGTCCTACGGCCTGACCGTGGCTGTCACCGACATGCACGGACACAACTCCCCGCACCGCGAGTGGATCGAGGAGGTCCTGGCCCGGCGCCCCGCCGGTGTGATCGCCGTCTCCGCCGAGCTGAGCGACCACGAGCACGCGCAGCTCGCCAGCAGGTCCATCCCGCTCGTCGCACTCGACCCGTACGGCGAGCCAAGCCATCGCGTTCCCTCGGTCGGCGCGACGAACTGGAACGGCGGCCTGGCGGCCACCCGTCACCTGCTGGAGCTCGGGCACCGCAGGATCGCCATGGTCAACGGCCCGGCGACCCTGATGTGCTGCCGCGCCAGGCTCGACGGCTACCGCGCCGCCATGGAGACCGCAGGCGTGCCCGTCGACCCCCGGTTCCTGCGGGCCGGTCCGCTCTACGTGGAGACCGGCCGTACCGAGGGGCAGGCGCTGTTCGCCCTCCCCGACCGGCCCACCGCCGTCTTCGCCGGCAACGATCTGCAGGCACTCGGGGTCTACCAGGCAGCCCTGCGGGCCGGGCTGCGCGTGCCCGACGACCTCAGCGTCGTCGGCTTCGACGACCTTCCGCTCGCCCAGTGGACGGACCCGCCGATGACCACCGTCCGTCAGCCGCTGGCCAAGATGGGCGCCGCCGCCGCGGAACTCGTCATGACCGTGAGTGCGGGCGACACGTCCGAACAGCACCGCATCGAGCTCGCCACCCACCTGGTCGTACGCGGTAGCACCGCCTCACCGACCTGACCGGCGGACTGCCGGCAGCAAGGGGCGCCTGGCGTCAGCACTGACAGCGGCCGCGGCGGCGGTGCCATTGGTGCAGGAGGTCGCCGCCAATGAGGGACGGCGAGTGCGGTCTGCCGCCGGCTACGTCAGCGGTCAGGCCGTCACCGATCACCCGCGCTCATCACGTCGCATTCGGGGCGCGGCATGTGTCACCCGTTCCCGGCATGGCACGTGTTCTGCGCACGACGGCAGAGGACGGGAAGCCTGCTCATTTCGTCCACCACCACACGATCGCCCAGCGGCTCGTTGAGCCTGATCACGCCCTGGCCGGACGCGCCGACGCCTGCGCAGGGGCCGTAGCCTCGATAAGGCATCACGAGTCCCAGAACCACCACATCTGGCCTCTCGCTGGCTCGGAGGATGACGTCGAACGGTTCCTCACCGACGCAGACGCCGTATTCGTAGCTCACCAGCAGTGTGCGTTCGTCGAGCACCTCGAAGTCCGAGACGTCGCCCGGCAGATGGTCGCCGACAGCGCCTTCGACAGTCCCGATCGCGTCCTGATCGACCGCGACGTGGTCAATCGGGCCAGGGAGGTTCGAGAAGTACAGCCGCCAGGCAGGCACGGTCGCCATGCCGCGTACGGTCTTCAGCCGTCTCGTCGTGAATCTGGCGCCGGTCAGCTTGTACTCCTTGTCGTCGGGGAAGGTGTACTCCTCCGGCCAGGGGGACAGCGCCATCAGCGCCTCTCGAGGCCCGATCACCGGGACCCGCATCGTGGACCCGTCGTCCCAGCGGATCTGCGCCCCGGCCGGCGGAGCGGGCAGCGGTCCGGCCACGACCCAGCCGTACTCCTCATCACTGTCGATCTTTTCGCGCACCTTCCGAGGCATCGTGCTCAGGTCCTCGAGTGGGACGAAACCCTCACGCCAGATCTTCGCGGCACCGCTGGTCCGCCAGGTTGAAACGGCTTGTGTGGCCTTCTCCTCAAACGTCGGTCCCAACAGACCAGAGCTATCGCTGAGGAGCAGCACCACCGCCAGAAGCATCGCGGCTGATCGCACCATGTGCTGATCTTGGCAAAGTGCCGCGCCGACGTGGGCGGCGTCGACTGACCTTGCTGGAGAATCAGAGGTGCTCTGCTCCGGGATCGGCCGAGGGCGCAGCCCTCGCTCCATGATCGCGGGGGGCTACAGGAACTCCTGACCAACGGGGCAGTTGCCCACGGAAGGCCTCGGGGCCATGCACGTCGACCACGCCGGAAAGCATGGCATCGCGCCAGCTGAGATCACCGCGCCAGACCGCGACCATGTGGCGCAGGCCAGCGGTCACCGTGACCGCCACGGTATAGCCGGGGTCCACGTCACAGACGTCGGCTTCGCCGGATGTGATCACCAGCCACCAGTCGCGGGCGCGCGGGTGCACGTCCGGGAAGCTGAACAGCACCACGGTCCAGCCGACCGGGACGACGGCGTGGTCGACGCGCCGGTGCATGTCCCACGTTGCTCCCGGACAGCAGTTCCCGCACGACGAGCAGCGTCTAGCGCTTGTCGAGCATCTCCATCGCCTTTGCGACGGGGCAGAACTGGTAATAGGAGGACCCCATGGATTGCAGCGTAAGCCCCTCCCCCGGCGCCTGTCCGGTGCAGATGTTGTACTAGGAGGCGATTTCGCCGGAACCTAGTCTCGTTTCATGAGCAATTTGATCAGCGCGGCGGAGACCGACCGTGCCTTGAAGACCAGGCACCGGGCGATGTGGGCGCTGGGTGACTACCCGATCGTGGCCTCGGAGATCATCCCTGACCTGGGCGCGACCCTGGTGCAGGCATGCGACGTACGGCCCGGCGACCGGGTGCTGGACATCGCGGCCGGAACGGGTAACGCCGCGATCCCGGCGGCTCTGGCTGGCGCGGAGGTCGTCGCCTGCGACCTGACGCCGGAACTGCTGGAGGCCGGACGCCGATCATCGGCTGGGCACGGCGTGGAGTTGGAGTGGCGCCAGGCCGACGCCGAGGCGCTGCCGTTCGCCGACGGTGAGTTCGACATCGTGCTCTCCTGTGTCGGGATCATGTTCGCCCCGCACCACCAGGCCGCCGCTGACGAGATGCTCCGCGTCTGTCGCCCAGGCGGCACAATCGGCCTGCTCAACTGGACGCCGGAGGGGTTCATCGGCCAGATGTTCGCGACGATGAAGCCCTACGCGCCCCCGCCGCCGCCCGGCACTCAGCCGCCGCCCCTGTGGGGGCGCCCGGAACACGTCCGCGCGCTCTTCGGCGACCAGATCACCGATGTCACGGCCGATCGGCGGACCGTGCGGATCGACAGGTTCACGACACCCGAGGCATTCCGCGACTACTTCAAATCCAACTACGGCCCGACCGTCGCCGCCTACCGCGCCATCGCGAACGATCTCGACCGTGTCACCGCTCTGGACCATGACCTGGCCGCCCTCGCCCATCGCCACACGCACGACACCGGCACCACCTCTATGGCCTGGGAGTACCTGCTGCTCACCGCACGCAAGACCGAGCCGGCTGGCAGCCGGTGCACGGTCGGCCGGTTGTAAGCGCGCTGCGGTACGCCTGGACCAGCGAAAACCGGGCTTCTGCCCGGAGTCGACACGAAAGAAGCAGGAGAAGAGGACATCATGAACGGAACATCAGGCGGCGGGACGGCAGGGAGGCGGACCGGCGCGAGCACCGGCAGGGGCAGCGGGAGTACGGCCGTCAGGATGGCCGCCCGCTTGGTCCTCGTTCCCGCGCTCACTGCGGCCGCCACGCTGGGAATGGCATCTGTCGCGTCGGCTGAGGAGAAGACGATCACGTGGACGAGCGATCCGAAGAGCATGGTGGATCTCTGCAATGCAGGCGGTGGCTTCGGCGAGATGTATAAGGACGGCAGCGGCATCTGCCTCGGCAAAAAGGGTGGCAGTACGTACTGCAAGCCGCCCAAGGCGCCGAACAACTGCACCAGCACCCCGCCGGAGAAGCTCAGTCGAAGGAAGGTCGAGCGGTGGTGGATCGCGACGGGCTTTGCCACCTTGACCGCCTCCTGACCGGGCGCGGACGGCACCGGATAGGCGGTCGGCGACAGCATCGCGCCGCCTGCGAATTCGGTGCATGGCCCGGGTACGGCTGGCCGTAATCGGGCCTGATGGGGCACGTGCCAAACGGATACGGTGCGCCGTCGCGGGTCAGGAGCCCCGTCCGCAGGAGACGGGCGAGGCTGCCACCCGCCGAGCGGGGACAGCTCACGGGGCGTTGTCGTCAAAGCCAAACAAGAACGCCCCGGCCGTGATCGGCTCGGGGCGTCTGGGCTGTTCAGGGGTGGCGGTCAGGGCCAGGGTCGAACTGCCGACCTTCCGCTTTTCAGGTGTAGCAGTCGCCCTGTCACCCCATGGAAGACCTGGGGATCGAGGGTGATCGACGGTGCCCGTCGTGCGTGCGTGGTGGCCAGCGTTGCCGTCAGCGTTGCCGTCATCGCTCGTCTCCGGAGCTCCTCTGTGAGCTGGTCTGAGAGATGCGGAACCGGCCAGGTCTTCGCAGAGATTCTGCCGCTGGAAACTCTCGCTGACCAGCGCCTGCTGATATACTAATCTGGATTTATATATACGAGCAAGGCGGCGCCCATGACCAAGACCCTGATCGACCTCGATGACGAGGCCCTGGCCGAGGCCGCGAAGCTGCTCGGCACTTCTTCCAAGAAAGACACGGTCAACGCCGCTCTACGAGAGATCGTCGATCGACGCAGACGTGCAGCCGCCATAGCTCGTATGCGCGAGATGGTGGCTGAGGGAGAGATCGATTTCTCGGCCATCGAGAAGGGTGACGGCGCACCACAGGCTGTGGCGTGACAGAGCTCTACCTCATCGATACCAGTGCCTTGGTCCGCTTCTATCGCGGTCAGGTGGGTGCGGAATGGGATCACACGGTTTCCGCCGGACTTGTCGGCATCTGCGAGCCGATCAGGCAGGAGTACCTCAGTGCAGTCGGCGGCCGGCCGGCCTTCTACGAAGCCGACAGCCTGCTTCGGGAGACCTTTCCGTACTACTTCATCCCCGAATCGGCTTGGGACGAGACAAGTCGGCTGCAACGCGAACTCGCTGACAGGGGGTGGCACCAGTGTGCCTCTCCCGTCGATCTCCTCATGGCGGTAACGGCTCGCCATCACAAGCTCACCGTGCTGCATGCAGACGCCGATTTTGACGCCATCGCCCGCCTAACCGGGCAACCGGTGCGCTGGATCAGCTGACTAAACCGGAAGTAAGACACCCGGGCCCGCTCGCCAGATCACCTCAACACCACGGCCACATCGTGGTCCTGAAGAATGGAAAGGATGACGTCGTAATAGGTGGAGGGCTCGTCCGGACCATCAAAAGGAGTCACCAGCGACTCCCGAGCGATCTGAAAATCGTGCCAGATCAATGTGAACGGCGTCCGCGCCCCGAACCTCCCGCGCAGGCAGTCGTTCAGCGCATCGAGGTTGCAGCCGAAGTAGCCGCCCGGCCCGTTGATCGCCTCTCCGACCGCGAGGTAGAAGCCGGCCTTATCAGTGACATGTGATCCACTGAGATCATACGTACGGCCTGGCAGACGATCAGGCTGTCTTGTCCGCCACCGGTTCTGAAGACGGACGATGGTCAGCCATTCCTCTCTGTCCGCTCCTGTGTAGCCGGCCCAAAGATCGGGTCTGTCCGGCCTGGCGGTACGCCAGTGCTCCCATACATGACGTGAACTGGCATGTGGACTGTCCCACCCCCAGTCGGCGACCACGTCTACCCGCTGAGGATCGATCGTCGAGGGTCGCCAGTCAAAGAGCTCGCCCACCCAGAAATCTGCGAGTGGCTCCCCAGCGAGGTCGAGCATCCGCAGCCCCCCCACATCCAGCGGGTTCCGCTGGCGGTAGCGCTTGGATCCACTCAGGTAGTTGCGCATCCGCTGGGACGGAAGGCAACCCAGAAGCTCGATCGTCACGTCCTGGTCATCGTGCGGCGCCTCCACGAAGGCATCTTCGGCGTCAAGGCAGTGGCCCAGGACGCGGTCGTCCTGGTCAAGCAGCAGGAACTTCGGCAGGGCAGCAGCCTCCATAGGCATCACACTGTCCCAGCTGTCGAGCGACGCGCCATGCCTGGACATCGAAAACGCCCCAGAGCGGAGCGCTCGGGGCGTTTGGCTGTCCAATGGTGGTGGTCAGGGGCAGGGTCGAACTGCCGACCTTCCGCTTTTCAGGTGCAGCAAGCACGCTGACCGCACGCCACTGTCGGTTGTCGATCATCACACACACCCGGGGAACCGCACCTCTTCCAGGTCTTCCGGGACCAGAGCAGGCAGAGGCTCAGCTTCTCCGGTCTCGATGTCGATCCGGTAGTAGTTGCTGGGCCCGTAGCCGTGGGTACTGATCACGAAGGTGTCCGCACTGGTCCAACACTCGACCTTGTGGACCCTCGCGGTCGTGGGCAGTCGCATGCTCCGGCGACCTGTGCGCCGGCCGTACCGCGTGAAGCGATTCTCGTCATCGTCGACGTCGATCCACGTCCTCCCGTCGGGCAACGGGCCCACGTGGTCCAAGTCCCCTGTGCTGAACAGGACGGTGCCACTGAGATCGACCGCCCGGGCACCCTCCCAGTCGCCAACCAGCAGGGCCTGCCCGCCCGCCATCCAGCCGTACAGTGTCGACTCCGGCCCAAACCCCGAGACACGCCGCCGCTTGCCGTCCCAGACATACAGTTTGTCCTCGGAAGTGAACGCGAGGCGGCGACCGTCTGGAGAAAAAAACAGGCCGTAATCCGACACATCTGCCTTCGAGATCCTGCTGATCTTTCCCGACGGAAGGTCATACACGACGACCTCGCGCTTGCTCCGGCTGTGATAGGCCAGTCTCCGGCCGTCCGGGCTGATCTCGAGGTCGCTTGGGGTGGCGTCCTCGACAAGCAGCCGTTGGTTCGACTCGGTGATGACGACCCAGTGTCTTCCATCGGTGAGCCAGGTTACCGGCGCCTCGACGCGGTAGGCGTACCGGATCGTGGCCTGCATAGGACCGCGCAATGGATTGAGCTCCGAAAAGGCAAGGGCGACGAAGGGAGCGCGGCCCGCGTGCTGTCCGAGCGAAGCATCCAGGGCCGAGCAATAGGCCACCATGAGGACAAAGGCGACGAGGCAGGCAATCAAGGCACCACACCCGGCGGGATTCCGCCCGAGCTCCCGCTCGGCGACCGCGGGAAGATCCTCCGTCATTGCCCGTAGCGTGCCGGCGAGAGCCGTGCCATCGGTGCCCAGAGCACGAAGCCCTTTCTCGCCCGCCCGCCGCACGGCTCTTCTACTTCGCCCACATAAATAGGCGGTCTCCTGCTCGGTCCAGCCGTCATGGTGCAACGCAACCAGGACGGCACGCTGCAAATTGGAGAGTTCCTTCCCCCAGCCCGGATCGGGCCAGACGCGGAAGCGGCTGAGATAGGACCGATAGAGCGAGAAGAAGGCGTCCTTCGTGCCTGCCCTGTCGCGCAGTGCCTTCTCCGCCATGCGCCGGGCATACGGCGTGCGTCCGCCCAACAGCGACGCCGTACGGCGGACCTGCTCGTACCAGTCCGACATCAACGGACCTTCCCGAAGACGATTGAGTCGGAGTATGGGATGCCAATCGAGATGAGCTCGCCCGTTCTGGCGTCGATGGCTATGTAGTCGTCCCCATCCTGGATATCCGCGTCTCGTGCGACCAGGGTGTCGGCGCCCGCCCACTGGAATTCGCTGAGCTCAGAGGGCAGGACCCGCACCCGCCGCCCGGTTGCGGTCTCGTACACCGAAGTCGGCTCCCCCAAGTCGATGTACCACCGCAGATCTGCGGACATATCACGGGGACGCTCCTCCTCCGACCGGAAGCGGGTCGCCGTGCCGTCGAAGCGGATGGCGTCGATCGAGACGTCGCGACCATCGCAGCCCGCGCTGCCCATCAGGCTGTCGCCGGTCAGCCCGTAGGCCCAGCACACCTGGTTGAGTGTCCTCGTCCGGCCCGTCTCGAAGTCCGTGACGAATGTCCGACGGTTCTCACTGGTGGACACGGCGAAGTGGCGGCTGTCGGCGGAACTGGCCACCGAGGTGATTGCGACGATCTCCTCAGTGGTGAGGCGTGGTGTGATCGGGCGGGTGAAGCCGGAGCGGAGATCCTTGGCGACGTAGCGGAGCTCCCTCACGTCCAAGTAGGCGACGCGGTGTCCGTCCGGGGTGATCTCGATGGGGATACGGCCGGTGTCGTACATCGACTCAGAGCGAGCATTGCTGGCGGCCGTACTGAGCTCGATATCCATACCGAATGGCACGTGCAGTGTCCACCCCACGCAATCAATCACCGTCCCGGCCGCGGGCCCGGGCTCGAATAGGTCGCTGGGGCACGATGTGGGCTCGCCGTACGTGACCGCCTGGATATTGCGCCCGAACGCCCCCTGACAGGCGGCCAGACCCACGAAGACCGCGGCGATGCCTGTCCATCTGCGGATGCGTCTCCAACGCGAGAGCCTCGCCCACGGATGTGCCACAGCAAACAGTGATATACAGATGCGATCACAAACGAATAACGTCTAACCTCGGACGTCTGCGGACAGGCGTCGACGCCCGGATCTGGCGCTCACCCGCCATCAAGGCTGTTGAACGACGATCCCTTGCTGGAAGAGGACGATGCTTGTTGCTGTCATTGGAGATCAAAAAAGCCCCGGCCGTGATCGGCTCGGGGCGTTTGGGCTGTTCAAGGGTGGTGGTCAGGGGCAGGGTCGAACTGCCGACCTTCCGCTTTTCAGGCGGACGCTCGTACCAACTGAGCTACCTGACCTCGGCTACTGCCGCCGTACGCGGTCCTGACGGGACTTGAACCCGCGACCTCCACCTTGACAGGGTGGCGAGCACTCCAAACTGCTCTACAGGACCTTTATGTCCGGGGGAGCTTTCGCTTCCCCGTGTTGTTCGGCTCGCCTAGCTTACCAGCTTCCGGGAGGTCTTCGACCTTCCGTCATCCGGTGCGCTCGACGCGCTCCACGTGCCCCCAACGGGATTCGAACCCGTGCCGCCGCCTTGAAAGGGCGGTGTCCTAGGCCGCTAGACGATGGGGGCTCAAGGCTTTCGCCCTGTTCCGTGACGCCTTCCGTCGGAGACCTCTGAAGCATAGGGGACGTTTGCCCCTGATGCCAAAGCGACCGGCGACGGCGAGCCGCTGCCGGTTGCCGTCGGCGACGGCGCCTGCGGCGACTCGGGAAAAATTGTACGGCCAGGGTCCGGCTCGATATGACGCTCGCACTGGATCCACTGCTCGCCGAGGCCTCCGACGGTGATGTCGTCCCAGGCCTCCAGGCGGTGGCTGCTCTTGCCGAAGTAGAGCACCGAGGCGGTCAGCGGGGTCGGCTCGTCGTGTTCCAGGCCGCGCAGGCCGGCGCCTCCGGTCGACCCCTGGATCATCAACCGGGTGCCCGAGGGCATCAGTTCGGTGGACCGCGCGTGGACGTGCCCGCTGAGCACGAGCGGCACGTACCCGGACAGGCCCCTGCCCACGGTCGGGTCGTGGACGGCCACGATGTCGGCGGCGATCTTGTCCGGGGCCGAGGTGGAGGCGGACCGGGGCCAGTCACGCGGCGCCAGCTTGCCCGCGTTGGCCCGGCCGAGGTCGAGGAGGCTCTTGCTCTCGTCACCCGCCGCCTGGACGGACTTGTCGGGGGTGAACCTCGGGTCGCCGATGCCGTAGACGCTGAGCCCCTCGACCGTGGCGGCGGCGCCGTCCAGCACGATCGCGTTCTTCTGCTTCGCCACCGCCCGCTGGGTCGCCATGGAGTCGTGGTTGCCGCGCACGTAGACGTACGGAACGCCGAGCGAGTCGATCTCCTTGACGTACTCGTTCTCGGCCTTGGTCCCGTGGTCGGCGATGTCACCGGTGTCGATGATCAGGTCGACCTTGAACTGCTCCTTCAGCGACTTGATCACGTTCCAGCCCAGCGGGTTGATGTGCAGGTCGGAGACGTGCAGCACACGGATGGTGTCCGGGTCGGGGTCGAAGATCGGCAGGTTCGACCCCGCCTCGTACAACTGGGACACGTTGGTCACCAGCTTGGCGAGCTGGCCGCGGTACTCGGTGAACTTGGTCACGATCGACTGGGCGCTGCCGACCAGGGACGGCACGCCCGTGAGCAGCCCGGTGTACCGGGGCTCGGCGATCGAGCGAGGGTTGAACGTCAGCGCGGCGACGCCGCCGAGGACGACGACCATCGCCAGTGAACCGGCCGCGGTCCAGACCGCCCGCGACAGCCGGCGGAAGGCGACCAGGCCGGTGAGGAACCCGGCGGCGACGGCGAACAGCACCGCCCGCACGGCAAGGCTCCGCAGCCCTGAGATGACGTCGGCCTCGATCGTCGTCGGGAGCCGGTCGGCCCACCGGGGGTTCTTGAGGATCTCCTCCGCGACCTCCGGGTGCACCGCCTCGATCGTCAGGTCGAGCCGCAGCGGGCCGCTGTGGCTGTCGAAGCTGAGCGCGCCGAGGGGCCGTACGTCGATGACGGTCTCCCCGCTCCAGGACGGGGTCAGGGACATCCCGATGTCGGCGGGGCCGACCGGAGTGTCCACCTTGGCGCCGAACGCCATACCGAGCCAGCCGCCGACCACCGCCGCCAGCACGACCGCGAGCACACGAACGAGCACACGGGCGAACCGGCTGCCGACCGTCCTCCGGGCGAGCGCCCGCAACCGCGAATTCTTCATCCCTTCCTGACTACCCGAAGACGCGGCCTTTTTGGTTACCGGATCACGGTGTTGCGGTTACCGGCCGTCCGGCTGGACCTCGAGGCGGGCCCGCATACCGGACAGAATCAGCGCCAATCCGTGCTCGAAGGACGCGTCCGTCTGCGGGCCGCCGGTCTCGGCCATGACGGCGCGCACGTTCGGGTACGGCGCGAGGCTCTCCAGCGCCTCGTCGAACAGAGCGGGGTCGATCGATCCCCGCTCCTGGTCGGCCTGCTCCTCCAGCACGAACCCGCCGAGGAAGCTCGCGAGCGTGCCCAGGCCCCACATCGCGTCCGTACGGGTGAATCCGACCCGCAGCAGCGACTCCAGGATGGTCTCGACGGTCCGCAACGTGGCCGTGCCGGGGTGTGTGCCGGCGGTGAGCCGCGCGGTGTCGCGGTGCGACTTGAACACGCGGCGCTGGCCCCGCAACCACTCCGCTAGCCACTCCTCCCACGACTCCCCCTCGGCGAGCGGCCGCAGCGCCGGAGCCTCCTGTACGGAGATCGCCTCGGCCATCTCGTCCAGGAGCTCCTGCTTGTTCCTGAAGTGCCAGTAGAGAGCGGGGGCCTGCACACCCAGCTCGGTCGCGAGCCTGCGCAGGGTCAGCTTCTCCAGCCCCACCTCGTCGAGGAGCCGGATCGCGGTCCTGACGATCGTGTCGCGTTCGAGTGCCACGGTTGACAGCTTAACGGCGTTCAATACATCCTTAACACTGTTAAATTTAACTGCGTTAAGGAGATGTCGTGATCCATGCGGAGGGAGTGCGCAAGCGGTTCGGCACGACCGAGGCGCTGCGGGGCGTCGATCTCGACGTGCCGGGCGGCTCGGTGTGCGGCCTGCTCGGACCCAACGGCGCGGGCAAGACGACGATGGTGCGCGTCCTCACCACACTGGTGCGCCCCGACGGCGGCTCGGCCCGGGTGGCCGGGTGCGACGTGGTCCGGGACGCCGAACGGCTCCGCTACCGCATCGGCCTCGCCGGTCAGCACGCGGCCGTGGACGAGCTGCTGACCGGACGCCGCAACCTGGAGCTGTTCGGCCGGCTCTACCACCTGCCCCGCCGTACGGCCCGGCGCAGGGCCGAGGAGCTGCTGGAGCGGTTCGGCCTGACAGAGGCGGCCGGGCGCCCGGTGCGGACGTACTCGGGCGGCATGCGCCGCAGGCTCGACCTGGCCGCCAGCCTGATCGTCGCGCCGCCGGTGCTGTTCATGGACGAGCCGACCACCGGCCTCGACCCTCGCAGCCGCCTCGCGCTATGGGACGTGCTGCGCGAGCTCGTCGCCGAGGGGACCACGCTGCTGCTCACCACGCAGTACCTCGACGAGGCCGACCACCTGGCCGACCGGATCGCCGTCATGGACGCCGGACGGGTGGTCGCGTCAGGGTCGCCGTCCGCGCTCAAGGCGAAGGTGGGCGGCGACCGGGTGAGCGTCGTCTTCCGCGAGGCCGGTGACGTGGCGCCGGGCGTCGAGGCGGTCCGCCGCGTGCTGCCCGGCGAGCCCGAGATCGACCACGCCGGGCGCCGGCTCGTCGCGCCCGTCTCGGACGGCGCCGCATCCCTGGTCAGGGTCGCCGCGGCCCTCGACGCCGCCGGAGTCGGCGTGGAGGACCTGGGGCTGCGCCGGCCCACGCTGGACGAGGTGTTCCTGGCGCTCACGGACGCGCCCGCAAGAGAGAAGGAGGCGGCGTGATCACCGTGACACCTCCCAGGACGAAGGCGGAACGACTGCGCTGGGCCCTGAGCGACACATTCGTCATCGCGGGACGCAGCTACTCGCAACTGCGCGCCCAGCCCGGCCAGCTCGCCGCCGAGCTGGTCGCGCCGGTCATCATGACCGTCCTGTTCGGGTACGTCTTCGGCAGCGCGATCTCGCTGCCCGGCGGGGGCGACTACCGGAACTATCTGATGCCCGGAGTCTTCATGCAGGTCATGGCGCTGTCCGCGGTCGCCGCCGCCACGTCGGTCGCCGAGGACATGGCGCGCGGCATCATCGACCGGTTCCGCGCCCAGCCCATCGCGCGCGGCGCCCTGCTGGCCGGGCGGAGCCTCGCGGACCTGTCCAAGGACTGGCTGTCACTCGCGATGATGGCCGTCTGCGGCCTGCTGATCGCGGGCTGGCGTCCGCACGGCACGCCTCTGGAGACGCTCGCCGGTTTCGCGCTGCTCGCCCTGTTCGGGTACGCGATGATCTGGCTGGGCACGTACATCGGGCTGTTCGTGAAGAGCGGTGCGCAGGCGGACGCCGCGACGTTCGGCTGGCTGTTCCCGATGACGTTCCTGGCCAACGCGTTCGTGCCGCTGGAGGGGCTGCCCGGATGGCTGCGGGCCATCGCGGACTGGAACCCGATGAGCGCGGTCGTCTCGGCCGCCCGCGAGCTGTTCGGCAACCCCGGCTCGGCCGCCGCCTCCTGGCCTCTCCGGCATCCGGTGACGGCCTCGCTGTGCTGGTCGCTGCTGATCATCGCGGTGTTCGGGCCACTCGCCGTACGGCGCTACCGCACCGCCACCTCGCGATGACACGATGAGCACGTGATCGACGTCCCGCTGAAGAGGTTCGAGGAGCTCGTCGCCGAGGCGCTGGACACGATCCCGCCGGATCTGGCCAGGGTCATGGACAACGTCGTGGTCGTCGTGGTGGACGACCCGCCCGAGCCCGGCCTGCTCGGGCTCTACACCGGCATTCCGCTGACCGAGCGGGGTGACTGGTACTCGGGGGTGCTCCCGGATCGGATCGAGATCTACCGGAACCCGACGCTGGAGATCTGCGAGACCGAGGACCACGTGGTCGAGGAGGTCCGCATCACCGTCGTCCACGAGATCGCCCACCACTTCGGCATCGACGACGAGCGGCTGCACGAACTCGGCTGGTAAGCCCCTTCCCGCCCGTCAGGCGCCGGCTCGCGTTCGCGTCCCGCGAAAGCGGATCGTCAGCGGCTTGCAAAAGTCGCATTCGACGGGCACTGTAAGTGACATGTTGACCACGGGCTGTCATATCCAGTCGCCGCGACGGACATCGGCGGACACGGCCGGCGGAGCGACCACTGCGGAGTGAGATGGCGGCCCCCAAGCCCGGCAGGCTGTCCGGCCGCCATCGTCGACCTCCCGAGGTGCGGACCACCTACCGGGAGGTCGCCGCGATCCCCGAGTTCCGGGCCCTGTGGCTCGGGCAGGGCATGTCGCTGCTCGGCGACCAGCTCGCCCAGGTGGCGCTCGCTGTGCTCGTCTACAGCCGGACCGCGTCACCGCTGGCCACGGCCGCCGTCTACGCGCTGACCTACCTGCCGCCCATCCTCGGCGGCCCCCTGCTGGCCGGGCTCGCCGACCGGTACCCGCGCAGGCGGGTCATGCTCTGGTGCGACGTGCTGCGCGCCCTGATGCTCGCCGCGATGGCCCTGCCCGCGACGCCGTTCCCGGTGCTGTGCGCGCTGGTCTTCTGCGTGGTCCTGCTCGGGGCGCCGTTCTCGGCCGCCCGCGCGGCGCTGCTGCCCGAGGTGCTCGACGGCGACCGGTACGTCGTGGGGTCGGCCCTGCAGAACGTGACCAACCAGGCGGTGCAGATGCTGGGGTTCGCCGCCGGGGGCGCGGCGATCGCCGTGCTCGGGCCGTACCGGGCGCTGGCGCTGGACTGCGCGACGTTCCTCGGCTCCGCCCTGGTCATTGTCGCGGGAGTGCGGCACCGCCCGGCGCCGGTGCGCGAGGACGGCAGGCCGTCCATGTGGCGGATGACGCGGTCCGGCGCACGTCTGGTGTTCGGCGAACGGCGGCTGCGCACGCTCGTGCTGTTCGCCTGGCTGTGCGGGTTCTACGTGATCCCCGAGGGCATCGCGGCGCCGTACGCCGCGGCGCTCGCCGACGGGAGGCTGCCCGTCCCGGTGATCACGGGCCTGCTGATGGCGGCGATGCCGACGGGCACGGTCATCGGCGCGTTCTTCTTCGGGCGGTTCGTCACGCCGTCGGGGCGGCTGCGGGGCATGGGCTGGCTGGCCATGCTGACCTGCGCGCCGCTCGTGCTGTGCGTGATCCGGCCGCCGCTGGAGGGCGTGCTCGCCCTGTGGGTGCTGTCCGGAGTCGGCGGGGCCTACCAGCTCGCGGCGAACGCGGCCTTCGTCCAATGCGTCCCGGCGTCGGGGCGGGCCGCGGCGTTCGGGCTGGTGCAGTCGGGGCTGCTGGCCGCGCAGGGCGCCGGCATCCTCGTCGGGGGCGCCGCCGCCCAGAGGCTCGGCCCAGAGCCGGTGGTGACGCTGGCGGGCGTGGCCGGGCTGTGCGCCGCGGCCGTGCTCACCATGCTCTGGACCGAGTCGCGTAGGGAGATCATCGCCAAGGTCCGGGCCGCCGCTACCTGAGTCAGGCCTGCGGACCCTGGTTCTGGGAGTCGCCGGTGGAGGACCGGCCGTACGGGTGCTGCTCGTAGCCGGGGGCCTGCGGGGCCTGCGGGGGGTAGGGGGTGCCGGTGGGGCGGCCGCCCTGGTTCCAGCCCTGCTGGACGTTGTCCCACTTGGCCTTGGCGTCCTGCCAGACGTGGCCGTCCTTGTTCTTGTTGATGAGGTCCTGGACGATGGAGGTGTTCTTGCCCTCCTCGGGGAGGAGGAGCCAGGCGACGGCGTAGATGCCGACGCCGAGGCCACCGAAGAAGCTCGCGACGGCGAGCCCGAGGCGCAGGATGTTGGCGTCGATTCCGGTGTACTCGGAGACGCCCGAGCACACGCCGGCGACGATCCTGCCGTTCCGAGTGCGGTGGAGCTGCTTGACCGAACCGTTGGTGTTCATCTCGTTCATACCTCCACAGTGCCGTGCAGGGGGGTGGGCGCACATCGGGATTCCCCCTGGCCCTACCCCGAGGGGGCCCGGATACCCTGACGGACATGGACGACCTCCTCGAACTCGACGACCAGCTCGACCCCGAGCACCGGCTGATCAGGGACTCCGTCAGGGAACTCGTCTCCGACAAGGTCCTGCCCCACGTCGGCGAGTGGTTCGAGCAGGGCACGTTCCCCGCCCGTGAGCTCGCCCCGGCCCTGGGCTCGCTCGGCCTGCTCGGCATGCATCTGGAGGGGTACGGCTGCGCCGGGCTCGACGCCGTCTCGTACGGCGTGGCCTGCCGGGAGCTCGAGGCGGGCGACTCGGGGTTGCGGTCGTTCGTGTCCGTCCAGGGGTCGCTGGCGATGTTCCCGATCTGGAAGTACGGCTCGGACGAGCAGAAGGAGGAGTGGCTGCCCCGGCTGGCCTCGGGGGAGGCCATCGGCTGCTTCGGCCTGACCGAGCCCGACCACGGGTCCGACCCCGCCGGTATGCGCACCACCGCCAAGCAGGACCCGTCCGGCGACTGGATCCTGAACGGCGCCAAGATGTGGATCACCAACGGCTCGATCGCCGACGTGGCGGTCGTGTGGGCGCAGACCGACGAGGGCATCCGGGGGTTCGTCGTCCCCACCTCGACCCCGGGCTTCTCCGCCCCTGAGATCCACCGGAAACTGTCCCTGAGGGCCTCGGTCACCGCCTCCCTGTACTTCGACGACGTACGGCTGCCCGCCTCCGCGGTCCTGCCGGGCGTCCTAGGGCTGAAGGGCCCGCTGTCGTGTCTCACGGAGGCGCGATTCGGCATCCTGTGGGGCGTGGTCGGCGCGGGCCGGGCCTGCCTGGAGGCGGCGGTCGACTACGCGACGACCCGCGTGCAGTTCGGCAAGCCGATCGGCGGGTTCCAGCTCACGCAGGAGAAGCTGGCCTGGATGGCGGTCGCACTCGGCCAGGCCGGGCTCACCGCCCTCCACCTCGGCCGGCTCAAGGACGCCGGGAAGCTGAAGCCCACCCAGGTCAGCTTCGGCAAGCTCGCCAACGTCCGGGCCGCGCTGGACATCGCCCGCCAGGCGCGTACGGTGCTCGGGGCCAACGGCGTCACGCTGGAGTACCCCGTCATCAGGCACATGACCAACCTGGAGTCCGTGCTCACGTACGAGGGCACCCAGGAAGTGCACCTGCTGACGCTGGGCAAGGCGCTCACGGGTCTCGACGCCTTCCGCTGACGCCTCTGCTCGCTTCGGCGGGGCGATCAGGGACAATGGCGTCGCCGAAGACGCGGTACTCTCTGTACCCTGCATTGTGGGGAGTGTTCCGCGGATCACACCGCGACGCGGCGGGTCCGAGGAGCATGACCACGGGGTGCTAGCTCAATGGCAGAGCTGCGGACTTTTAATCCGTCGGTTCAGGGTTCGAGTCCCTGGCGCCCCACCACTTCACACCCCATCTGACCTGGGATTTCTCGGTCGAGGTGTGCCTCGCGGCGAATAGTTGATCTCGTTTGGTTGCTCGTTGTTCGCTCGCGGGCACGCGCCGGGCACCCGGTAGATCGTTTAGGCGCCCTCCGTCAGGCCAGACCCCACAGATCATCAGCAGAAGACCACGACCGAAGACCTCTCAGTCCTCCCACTCCCGGCTACTGCATGCCAACCGTCAAGGACCGTCTGCACAACCTGTGCTCGATTCACAGCCTTCAGAACCTGCGGACGAATAATCCGTAGGGCTGAAACGACTGCTCGACCCATACCAGCGCGTGGCTACCTGGGCGTGGATCAGTGGAGAGGTGACGCAGGGGTTGGCGGTGAAGTCGGCAAGGCGTTTGCTGCCGAGGGAAGCCAGTCACGGGGTGGACACCCCGCTCAAGCAGTCCGCCGATAGACGCCCGCCCGGTATTGACGTCGCGTCTACCACCCTCTGTTTCGATCACTGCGTTTCCCGGGCGAACGCGGATTCGTCCCTGCTCACCGCCAATGGCTCATCCTGCACCACACCACCACCCCCCCAAAAATGGCCGGCAATATCATTCGCACAGGAACGGTCACGCGACCTTGCGAGAGTGTCGGACCGTCTGGCTACGCTTGTTGCCCGTGTCGCAACCTTGGCTTAGCGAAACGCCTGATGTCATCGCAGAAGCAGTGCATGAGGCGCTGCTACGGTTGTCGGGCCGCAATGGGCATCACACATTCGAGGACATCTGCCGCGAATTCGCACGTGCGAGGATCACCCGGAACCTCGTTCCCGCCACCGGGCCGGTGTCCTCCGGCGGTGATCAGGGACGGGACTTCGAGAGCTTCCGGAGTTTCATCCGGGACCGGTTACCAGGAGCGCAGATCTCCAATGATAGCGGCAAGATGATCGTTTTTGCGTGCACCCTTCAGCGTAAGGACCTGCCAGGAAAGATCAAGTCTGATGTTGCCACCGTGATGACGGGCCGTCAGGTCGACAGCGTGTACGCCTTCACCGCCCACGATGTCAACACAGCAACCCGGCATGACCTTCAAGCGTGGGCGCAACGGGAGTATGACCTGGATCTAGAGATCCTCGACGGTTACGCCATCGCCGAACGGCTCAGCGATCCCGATCTGCGCTGGATCGCCCACCGCTACCTCGGTCTTTCGCGTGCGCTTCTGTTCGGCCAATTCCCTGACACGATCGACAGCACCATCCGCGCGGATGCACTGGCGCGTGGGCCGGTCGAGGCGATCCCGGGTCTGGCCGAGAAGCTCTACCAGGCGACGGCCGACGAAGCTGACAAGCCGCTCCATGCTGCTGAGCTATTCCATGAAATCGCGATGTCGCTACGGGAGGCAGGCTATCGGGGCCACGCTCTGCTCATGCTCACTCGCGCTGGCGCTGCGCTGGAAGCCAGCGGAGATTGCGACAGTGCAGCGATTCTCTACGCCGACATCATCGAACAATACGCGCACACTGAGGGACCTGATGAGGATACGGGCGTCTACCATCGCCTCAGCCAACTCGCGCACACGGCACGCCTGGGCTCGCCCGCGAAAGAGCGGGCCGCCGCCGCCTTGGCCGTCCATTCCGCAGCATGGCATGCCCTGGATAATCTGACCGCACTCGCGGCGGCGGTCGACGCCCTAGCCGAACTGAAAGACGATCACCTGTCCAAGTACGCTCTGGCGCTGGGTGAGGCCGCGATCGCCAGCGAGCAGCCGGATCTGATCCTCACGCGGTTGCCCGCCTTCTCCGCAGCCGCCGACCGAGCAACCGGCCTGCTCCGAACCAGAATCAACCTGGTCATCGCGGAAGTAACCGAGAGCTGGCAGGACATCGTCGTATCCGCCCAGCGCAGACGCCTGCCGCCGCCGGAGGCCGCGCTGATTCTGGCCAGGTACGCCCGCCATCTGATGCTCACTGGGGCGGCGGATGCGGCGGTCCAGATGTGGTGGGACGCCATCAACGCTGGCACCCTTGCCGGGCTCGGAGACGATACCGCCGAATGGCTGTACGCCGTTCGCACGTGCATGTCCATCTACGGGCCGGATGAGGAATGGACGGAGACACATCCGCTGGCGCAGGCTATGCGGGCCAGCGGTGGAACCGCTTTGCTCGCCCAACGCAGGAACCACATCGAGGATGCGGCAACCGCGTTGAGGCGCCAGAAGTATGCGCGCGCGGCCCATGCCGCCCGCCGGGCCCTGCGCTCCGCGGTCACTTCTGCCCACTTCGCCAGTGAGCAATTCGCCCTCGATCTGCTCGCCGAGATCTACGCCGAAACCGGCGAACACGCGCGGGCCGCCTCGCTGTACGCCCGATCTGGCCAGACCGAAGCGATCAAGAAGCTTGCCGGCGGCATGGAGGATGACTACCTCGACCTCACTCCTTACCTCACCAGCCTCGTACCTGATCAGCGAGCCGCCGGCTTCACCGGTATGGCGTTGCAAGGTGATCTGGTTCCCGACGAGCAGGTCACGAGCCTCCTCGCCATCGCCCTGGACGAGTGGGAACGTTATTGCTCAGGGCGTATCCGGCAGAGCCAAATGGGACCTTCGGCAGGCATGGCCGCTCTCAAGCTCCTCGCCTCGCTCATCGAGAGAGGCACCGCTGCCCAGGCCTCCCGTCTGCTGGATACCCTTGACCCCCTGGTCGAACGCAAGAGCGGCACCTACCGCTTTTGCGATGAGGCGCATGTGAAGGCGCTGGCCGGGATCCTGTACGGCGATGAGGATCTGGCCAAACGAGCCGCCGGCCAACTCGTCCACATGATCGGGCTCGACGCATCCATTTCTCAGCAGGTGGCGACTCTCGCTGGCGTCGCCATCACCGAACATGCGGATCTCTTCGCCGCCGAACTACAGACATTGGCCCGCGATAGTGCGACGGCAGCACGGCTACTCGTGCGCATGGACATCGAACTTCCCGATATCACTGTGGCGCTCCAAGCCCGCGACAGCCTACTGACGCCGTACGCAACCCTCCCGGGCTGCATCGCCTACGCGAGCGGTCTCGGCTTGCAAGCGTGCCTGGTCACAGCGCTACCCGAAAAGGACCGGGAAGAGGTCACTGCAGCATTGGTCAGGCGAGCGCAGGACCGCCAGGAGGTGGCCCGCAACCGGCGTGAGGCAATGGTGGCTCTCGCGGCCCTGGCGGGCTCCCTGTCATCCCCGACCCGCGACCGCCTTTTTGAGATGGCCATACGGTTCGCGAAAGGAGAGGAAAACTCTACCGCCTACGACGGCCCGTTTACTCCCACCCACCCCCTCAGTCTGTTCCGCATCGATCTCGGCAAGACCAATCTCGCTGCCTGCGGACTACAGCTGGCGAGCATCACTTGCCGCATAGACCAGGCTCCGCAGGTTGACGCGATAGGAATCAGCCTCATGAGCTCCGCTGACGACCCGACCGTCCAAGCCGTCGCGAGGGCGCTTTGCTGGCTCCCCGCCAACTCCGCCCTAACCTCTCCGGCCCTGCTCATCGGACATCCGAATCCAGCGGTCCGCGCGTTGGCAGCATATCGGTGGGCGAAACTTCCTGAACAACGTGATGAGCAAATCGGTCAACGCCTCGCCCATGACAAGGCCGCGATCGTGCGCCGAACCCTGGCAGACACCCTAGGAGAAGCAGATGCACCCGCGCCTGAGCTTCTTCACTCTCTGGTAAAGGACCGACGATATTCGGTCCGTCGGCTGGCACGCCGGGCGCTGGCTGTCCACGATCATGATGCTGGTAACGAGCGATAAGCGCTGTTAGACCAGCCCACCGCCCCGCCACCTGAGGAGCCATCCCTGCGTTAGGCCACGGGGAAGCAAGAAGTGGGGTGGGTTCGCTGAGGTAACTGACGAGGCAGAGCAGTGAACCGTTCCCTAAAGATCGATCGAACCGAACGGCAGTCGTGATCAAAGAGTCAGCACCACGATTGACACCAGATGCACAAACTGCGCCAGAACCCCATTTAATGAACGACCTTGACCCGCTATTAGCGTCGGCCATAGCGAACCGGCGGGTTTCGCTTGCACCGCCCGCGTGTCGAGTGCAAACTCTTGCCAGGAGAGAGACTCCCGGCGTTGTGGGCGCCGTTCCCGGTGATCGACCCGGCAGTTAGATCACCAGCAGGGTTGCAGGGGCTTAGGCTCTTCCACTCGAGCACGTCAACTCGCCAAGGCACGTGCGACTGTCACTTCGATCTACGCTGAGCCGGGCGGCGTGCCATCGGAGTTGTCATGGGCACGAATGAGAACGCGCGGAAGAGGGCTCTCTACACGGGCCAGGCTCACCAGCATGCGCTCAAGTCCTTGCGGCGGGATCAGAGAAAGGGATGTGGCCCGATTCCCGTCGCTACGACCGCGCAAGCCGCGCTCGAAGCGCTAATCCTGGAACGCATCGGGGAGTGGAGTCCAGTTTTCTGGTCTCCCTTCGTCCTGGCCTACGGCATCGCCTGGGTCGACCCCTCACCCGAGGACCTCATCGTAGGAATCCCAGTACAGTACCTACCCGACCTCATCCGAGAACTCATCCCGAAGCTTCACACATCAGGGCCTTCAGCCAACGATGACATCGAGATCCAAGGAATTGCAGGATTGAGGTTCTCCTACGAGAACGGGCACGTGGTGCTGTACCGCCCTGGCGAGCCAGCACGTGTCAGCATCCCGCTGGAGAACGAAAGCCTCTGGCACAAAGCAATCAAGATCGCCACAGATGGCTTCGACTCTGATCTCGCTTTCCCATGGGACTCCCACCCGAACGCTTGGCACCCCGCCGAGCTCTACTTCATCAACACGTCCTGGCCAGGCCGCTACGCCATCGGCGGAGAGCACTACCAGGCCAGCCGTCTAGCATCCGATCTTTTGCGCAGGTTGCCAGGGCTCTGCAGCCCATTCATGGCCCACGACATGTGGTTCAATTTTTATGGCGCTACCGATAGCGAATATTATATTCAATTCGAATGGCAAAATAGCCGACCGCCAAACGCGGTGCTGGATCTGATCCTCGACCGAACGTTTGGGCTCGATGTTCAGATCGACCTGGTCCACGATCAGACCTCTCTGGCCGATGTCTACGCGGATCATTGCACGTGGGTCCGCCTCGTAAGCAGGGACGGAAGCGGAAGCCGTATCGATCTGCGCTACCTGAGATACAACGGCGACCTGGCTGAAGAGTTCCCGCCACTATTTAAAGGAGAACGTAGCCGGCGACGGGAACTGGAGCGTATTTACGGTTACCCACCATCTCCGCCCGCCCCCACCGCTCCTCGCCAGCTCGATGAATCAATCAACATGAATGGCGGTTACTAATCTGCCAAGCGTCAGGCCCGCTGATAATTCCAGCGGGCCTGCGTCTACCTCTTGTCTGAAGGGCTGATCAGACGTCGGGCACGATGGCCAACCGCGCACGGGACCCTGTAGGGGTTTTTCGTCGGGACCGGGAGGCCTCACTCTTGTCGCTTTGGTGACTGCTCGGCCCAGCCGGAGACGGCGCCGTCGAGCTGGGGGCAGCCAGCAGAGCGGCCGTGGATTCGGCCGCCGCGCGTGCGACTTCGGGATAGACGCTGGTGTAGGTGTCGCGGGTGAAGGTGGAGGAGACGTGGCCGAGGGTCTCCTGGACTACTTTCAGCTCGACGCCGGCGGCGAGCATCAGGGAGGCGGCGCCGTGGCGGAGGTCGTGCAGCCGGAGCGGCGGCAGGTCTGCCTCGTAGCACATCCAGTAGAACTGGTCGGTGACGTGCTGCGGGTGCAGCGGCCTGCCGTACTCGTCGGTGAAGACGAATCCGCTGTCGGTCCAGTCCTCGCCCGCTTTGAGGCGTTCTTTCGCCTGTCGCCTGCGATGCTCTTTCAGGATCTCAAGTGTTTCGGCGTCGAGGGCGATGACGCGGTCGCTGGCGTCGGTCTTCGGTTTGCCTTGGACCGGGGTCCAGCCGAGCTGGGTGATCTGCCAGTTCACCGCGATCGTCCCGGAGGTGAAGCTCACCTCGGGCCAGCGCAGCCCGACGGCCTCGCCCCGGCGTAGCCCGCGCAACGCGATCAGCCGGTACAGCGCGTACAGGCGGTGGCGTCGCGCGTAGGCCAGGAACGCCGAGGTCTGTTCCGGTGTCCACACCATGACCGGTGAGGGCCGGGCCGTGCCGAGGTAGACCTGGATCACGTCCACGCTGCGTCCGGCGCGGCGCTCGTCTTCTGCGGCCCGGTTGGCGGCGTGGTCGGCCCGCCAGCGGGCGACGCGTTCCTCGGTCCACACCAGCCCCTTCGGGCGGGCGGCCGCGGGGAGTTCGACCACGGCGGCGGGATTGAAGTCGATCAGCCGGTCCTGTTTGATCGCCACATTCAGTGCGTGGCGGAGGGTGGCGCGGATGCGGTGCATCGTGGCGGGTCCGACCGGCCGCCGGTACTTCACCTTCGCCCGCTCCTGCGGGTTCCCGCTCGCATAGGCGCTGGTGATGACGTCGTTGAACTCCTCGATCGCGTCGAACATGCCGCTGATGTCGCAGACCCGCAGCCGGTCCAGGCGGATGTCGCCGAGGTAGGGGATGACGTAGAGCCGGATGTGCGTCTCGTACGATCGCCGGGTGGTCGGGTCGATCTTCTTCTTCCGCTTGAGGAACTCGCCCATCCACTCGGCGACCGTGACCGTCCGGTCGAGGTCCTGGTGGGTGCGGACCTTGCGTCTCACCTCCTCGATCGACGGCAGCGCCCGGGTGTCCTTCAGGACCGACAGCATCAGCTCGCAGATCTTCCGCCGGGTGTGCGGGTCGGTATCCAGGGCGAGCAGCCCGCGGGCGTGGTCGAGTTCGGCCTCGGCGTCCTCCAGGGTCGCGAACCCCTGACGCCGCAGCGGGCTACGGCGTCGGCCGTCGGCGTGTGGGGGCAGCTCGAGCTGGTAGGCCCACGTGCCGTGGGTGGAACTCCACCGCTCGCCCCCGCCGGAGCGGCGCAGCTTCGGGCATTTCTTCCCGAGTTGCTTGCCCGTGGCCGCGTCGCGGCAGCCGCAGGTTTTGTAGGTGGTGCCATTCGCCACCCTTGTTCACCCTTCCTCGGTGTCGGGACGGCGTGTGCCGTCGTGGTGGTAGCCGAGCAACGCCCACACCTCCCGCGTCGGCACCAGGTAGCTGCGTCCGATGCGCAGCACCCGGCAGGGGAACTCGCCGTTCTTGGCCAACTGGTAGGCCTTGGTCCGGCCGAATCCGAGCAGCCGCCCCGCGGTGACCACATCGATCACCGCCGGGAGGTCCCCCAGGTCGGTTGCCCGCATCGGGGATGTCAACGCCTGCCCCCGCAGGGGCGCGGGCAGGCCGCCGAAGCGACGTGGTGTGGTGTCGTTGCCATGGCCCGGCCAACCGGGCGCCCCCTGCCCCGTCGCCGCTGTACGCGGACGTCGTGGGCCACGGGGTGACCGATCGGCCATGGCCGCCGGTATCGACGCCCACCTCTATGCCGGGTGTCAAGCAATATCCGCTGGTCACAAACCCCGCGTCGCCGCCGAACCGGTCCCGTTCTCACCGGCGCCCCCGATCGTTGGACCGCCCGGCCTCGGCCGGGTCGTTGAGCGGTTTGTGGAAGATCAGCAGGTCCTCGTGTGCGAGCGCGTGGATCGGCACCCCGCGCTCCCATGCCTTACGCGCCTCGTGAAGCTGGAAAAACGACGCCCGATTGATCACACGACCGTCGTCGATACCGCACAGCAGGCACACGATCCGATCGGTGAAGACCAGCCCCGCCTGCTCGGCCACGTTGCGGACCTGGCCGGGCAGGTCGACCAGTTCGCCACGGACCCGGTACGGCCGCACCGTGATCGCGACCACCCCACCCGGCCGGAGAAGGGGCGTGGTGGCGGCCAGGATCTGGGCGAAGCCCTCCAGCAAGACCGGCAGGCTCTGGTGGGCGAGGTTGGCCCGGTCGCGGGAGTAGTGGTGGTTCCACTTGCGGATCCCCGGCTGCCCGGTATCCCGGGTGGAACGAATGTGCCCGTGCGTGTAGGACCCGTACGGCGGGGAGGTGAGCATCAGCGCCGCCATCCCCGCCAACCCAGGCAGCAGGCGGGAGGCATTCCGGGAGTCGCCGATCACGACCTGAGCCGTCCCAGGTGCGCCGTTCCATCGGGCATGGGCGACGTTCTCGGCGGCGAGCTTGGCCCACTGCCCCTCGTACTCGATACCGGCCGCGTGCCGGCCCTGGTGGATCGCCTCCACCAAAGTGGTGCCGATCCCGCACATCGGATCGACCACCAGCTCACCCGGCGCGGTGTAGGTGGCGATCACCTGCGCGGCGATGGCGGGCAGCATTTTGCCCGGATGCTTCATCGACTCGGGCAGATAGCGGCCCCGCCGCTGCGTCCGCGAAGGCTGCTGCCCCGTCACCCACACCGACCCGCCCGGCTCACCCATCACGCCTCCTCCTCTCCGCGCGGGCAGGCGCCGACGAAGACCGGCGATGTGAGGGGTTTACTGAAGATCAGCACATCCGCGTGCGCCCGCAGCGCTGTAGGCACGTGCGGCGAGACAGCCTGCGCTTTCCTGGCGGCGATGTTCGCCGGGAGCAGGGACAAGACGATCTGGCGCCGCCGGACCGGACCGTGTACCGCGACGATGTGCTGCAGGTAGACCAGCCCAGCCCGCTGCGCCTCACGGATAAGGCCGGGCACCGGGTCGTACGGGCGCCCCTCGATCAGGTGCAGACCGGTGACAACCACCAGGTGCCCGCCGGGGGCGAGCAGAGCAGCGGGCTCGCCTAGCGAGCTCTCACGGGGAGACCCGTCGATCGAGGTCATGTCCGGCTCCGCATCGCAGGTCCGCCGGATGACGACGAGGGATGCTTCACCGCGCCGATGGGCCAGCGCCAGATAGGTGGCCTCCGCTCGGGCGACGCGCACCTCCACTCTGCGCAGGTCGGCCTCATCACGGCCAGAGGTCACCCTCGTCCAGATGACACCCGCCACCGCGGGGTCGATGACCACGGTCGAGACTCGGCGGCCGAGGGCCACCGCGTTGGCCACCAACGCGTGATCGGCGGGGTGAACGTCGACGACCAAGCCGTCGGCTCGACTGCAGGTCGTGATGAGCTGACGGGCCAGCCGCCCGGTGACCGGCATGCAGCAGCCGCTGGCGCATGCGGCGGGCGACTGCCCCTCCGAAGCGGTCAGCCAGACGCTGAGCGGCAGATGCCGTACCAGCGAGAAGTGCTCCGAGGAGCTACCGGACGATTTCGTACTGGAGTGCGGTGCTGTTGTCACGATGGTGTGGCCCGGTCACCCAGGCCACCTGATCCCTGTCACTCAACCAAATACCTGCCGCCAGAGCTGCGATCGGACAGCTCCAGGCGTAGGTGCCTACGGGGCGACGCCTCGCCGACGGCGTCAGGACATCGGAAGCGAGGCCGGGGCTGAGAAGGGCGCGACGGTACGGGTAATACGGGGGCTTGCCCGTACCGTCGCGCTGGGCCTGCCGCGCGTCAGACCGCGTGCGAGCAGGCCATATGGCGGCCCTGCTATGGGGGAAGGCAGAGACCGCGACCGCGCCGCCGTAGCTGGGGGTGCACAGGACGGCACGGAGCTTCACCGGGTCATCTCATAAGGCGTCTGCCGGATCAGTGGCAGTCCGCCGATATTGATCAGGAGGAACGCCAGCGGACCCTCCCAACCATGACCACCGTGCTTTCGTCAGCCGGTAGTAGCCTCCAAGCATGAGACGGCATGCGCCGTCGCCAGACGAGCGCCGATCCGGAACCAGACCGCGTTCCCAACCTCGTCGTCATGGTGGAACCCCCAGGCGTCTGCCATCGCGCTCACCATCCACAGGCCCCGGCCACCGGCATCCTCCTCCGACAGATCCCGAACAACGGGGACGCTCGTCGCGGAGCCGTCATCGATCACCTCGCAGTGGGTGACGCCGCCGCCGGTGGCCAGGACCACAGTGACGAGGCCATCCGGGTTACGCCCCGAGTCCGAATGGACGATGGAGTTGGTAACCAGCTCGCTGAGTAACAGCACGGCATCGTCGGCAAGTTCCTCTGCCACTTCTCCGGCCAGGAGACGCCTCGCCCAAGCGCGGGCCTCACCGACGGACGCTGCCTGGCCGGGCAACTGCCGCCACCCCAACAGGCGCAGTTCCCTCCCGATCGCGGTGTGATCACGAAAACGGGCCTCGTGGAGTTCCTGACGCCCAATCACGCGATCACCGCCGACCGGATTCTCTCAGCCGCATTCGCATCGAGTGCCCACACCCATCCATCGCGCCGCCAGAATCGCGACCACGAGGGCCTCCAGGTGAATACCCAGCCATGTGCGCGACGACTCACCCGAATACGAACAGGTCGCCTAGTGCCCTGCGCGATGTCCAGCATTGGAGGCTCGCCGGGGGCCATCATCACGGAGGTGGCGATCCCGATATTCCGCAAGTCCCATGCCAGGCGAACCAGGTGAACGAATTGCTGCTCCCGCTCGTCGCTTTTCATATCGGACCTCTCCAATGCCATCGCGGCTCAAGACGAGAGACGTCAAACCACCCGCTCACCAGGCCACATCGTGATCAGCAGCCCGTCTCCCGAATATGCGGTTGCCACCAGCCCCGCACGCAGGATCGGCGTACGCCTAGAGTGCCCGTACCTAGAGGTAATTCGAAGCCGGATTTGCATACCAGTGAAAACCAGATGATGACAATCAGCGGTCTAGGCTGGTTTGGTTAGCGGTATGACCGCTACATTGTGGGGCGGCTCCACCGCTCTTTGGAGGGATGAAATGACCCACGAGCCGACCCCCGACTCCACGGGTCCACGGGCACGTTTCGGCGCCGAGATGCGGCGTCTACGAGAGGCGGCCCAACTGTCACAAGCTGCAGTGGCGTCACGTCTGGGCTGCACGCAAACCCAGGTGAGCCGCCTGGAGATGGCGAAGCGAACGCCGTCCAAGTCGGATGCGGAGAAGCTGGACCAAATCTTTGGGCTGAGCGATAGGCAATACTTTGTCGGCTTGTACCGTCGGATCGCCTCGCGCCCGGGAGGACCCGGCTGGTTCCTGGGCTGGGTAGAAGAGATCGAGCCTTCAGCAGTGGTGCTTCGATCCTGGGATCCCCTTCTCGTCCCAGGCCTGCTGCAGACGGAGCCCTACGCGCGAGAGCTGTTCCGCCAGGAGCCCCGGATCACCGATGACGAGGTTGAAGCACGCGTTCATGCCCGTATGCAGCGCCGGCAGATCATCGACAGAGATGACCCACCCATGATCTTGGTCCTCTTCGACGCCGGCGTGCTGCGGCGTCATGTAGGCAGCCGCGAGGTGATGCGCGACCAACTCGGCTACCTCCTTGAGATCGCCACCCACCCCGCCATTTCCATTCAGGTCGTCGACCCCCGGTGCCTTCCAGGTCTGGCGGGCGCCTTCATGATCGCAGAGCTACCGAACGGGGAGCCAGAGACAGTCCACGCGGACTCCCCAGCAGAGGGGCATGTCTCATCCGATCCGAACCTCGTGACCTCCATCCGAAACCGGTATGAAGCGATACGGCTGTGGGCCTATCCTGAGCACGAGTCACTCAGAATGATCGAGGAAGTGAAGCAGGAATGGACCTGAGCGCCGCCGTATGGCGGAAGTCGTCGCGCTCTTCCGGGAACGGCGGGCAGTGCGTGGAAGTCGCCGCCAATCTACCTGGTGTGATCGCGGTCCGCGACAGCAAGAACCCCAATGGCCCTAAACTGCTCTTTACTCCCGAAGAATGGGACGCCTTCATCAGCGGCGTCAAAGACGGAGAGTTCGATCAGGGTTAACGAACCCTTTTTCCTACACCAGGTACGACCGCCATGCTATGCCTCTTCAGGGAAGAGCCCTTCAATAGCGAGAGCCAGCCTCTGGACCACTTCCGAAGGAGTCTTGCCAGTTGCATCGGCAAGCGAGTCGACGAGCAGCAACGCCACCGCCAGATGTACGCCGTTCTCCCGGGCATGCAACTGGTTGAGCGTCCGCAGCGTGTCGTTGACGTGCCGTAGCAGCTCCTCCAGTGGTGCCGAAGCCGTGAACGTGAGCTTCACCCCACCCACCTGGTTCGCAAGCGCGATTTCGTTCGTGATCTCAGCGGTCGAACGTTAACCCCGATTGGTGGCGATAGTCAGCGCCCGGATAAAGTCGGCAAACAGGTCTTGTTGACTCTTTTCGGCCACTTCCACTCCATGACGGTTGATGTGCCTAGAAGCGCATCGACGTGCTCGGCGCGCAGCACAGGGGAGCCTGCGACGACGACTTTCGAGATGCTCTGCGCCGCACAGACCCACCGCATAGCAGCGTTTCTTCTCCGGGGCCAGGAGCCACCTCACGCCTGAAATTCTCTGCGGGCCCTCATGAAGTCAACGTTCCTCAGGACGCACAAGTGGTCAAGAAGACCCGGGCAGCCTTTCTCCGGCCAGTGATGACGAGAACTTGACCGAGCCCGATCTACTGGCGTCATCGCCGCAGGTCAGACAGTTCCGGCACACCTTTGGGGAGCCCTCTACAAATTACGCCGGGGCTTCTGAGCGCTCTTTCAGCAGATCAGAGCAGGTTCCGGGCGTTGACGAATCCTTTTGGTGATCATTGCGCTGTCCGGTGTCCGTACTGGTCTTGTCCCGTTCTTGACCAGGGCCGGTGGCAGATCAGCGGTGTCCGAACCGATCGATATTCGGGGGCCGCAATGACATCCACCGACACCATCACCACCGATACCGCCTGCGACGACCTGCAGGTCTCCGGGGGCGAGCGACACCTCTTCGAAACCACACCGCGCGCTGCCGCCACCTCCCGTCTCCCGCTGGACGTCGCGGAGAACGCCTTCCGTCTACTCATGCAGGGCCCGGAGCCGCTGTCGGTCGACGGCACCAGGTTCTGCGCCGGCCTTCTGCGGCGGACGATCCCGCTGGACGAGCTGCGGGCGATCCTTCTGCACCCGTCCTGCGGGCGGAAGACGCGCGATGAAGTCTGGCGGCACCTCATCGCCCAGTCCCGCACCCAGCACGGCGCGTGGACCGTCGCCGCCGTCGCACTCGCTCTGCCGATGCTGCGCCGCCTGGTCAGGACGCTGTCCGAGACCGTCACCGCAGACCGGGAAGACCTGGAAGCCGAAGTGCTCGCCTGCTACCTGGACGCCCTGAACCGGGTGAACCTGGCCTGGACGCACCCGCTGCTGCGGCTGTTCCGTCTCACCCGGTTCGCCGTCCTCCGCGCCTACGCCGTCAAGCCACCCGAGCTGCTGACCGATCCCGACCCGACCCGCGACGAGAGCCTCGTCTACCCCGCCGGCCACCCTGACCTGCTCCTGGCGGAGGCGGTCCGCCAGCGCATCATCACGGCGGAAGCAGCCGAGCTGATCGGGCTGACCCGGCTGGAGAACCTTCCGCTGTCGGTCTACTGCCGCCACCGCGGCCTGCTCTACTGCGCGGTACTCAAGCGCCGCCAGCGGGCCGAGGCCCGCCTGGCCAAGGCGCTCATCGACGGGGAACTGTCCCTGCCCTCGCTCTGATCGATTTCCGGCGGCCATGTCCCAACCGGGGCAGGAAGCCAAGTCTTTCCACAGGTGCAAGGGAAGTACGGGCGCATCTTCCGAGCTCGCCGGGCCGCACTCCGGCCACCGGTCCCTGTCACCCACCGGAATCGGAACTTCCAGCCCATGCGAAGGAGGACGCCCACCAGGCCACGGCAGGCCGGCGGCGTGCGTGCTTCCCGGCACCTACCTCCAGGCATCACCGGCAATGACTCAGGAGGCAGCAGTGACATCCCACCGCACCAGACGCCAGACCGTGCGGGCCGTCGCCGCCGTGGCGACCGGTATGACGCTCGGCCTGCTCATCGAGACGAGCATCGCGTGGGCCATCAGCGACACCGGTACCGCCTCCGACGTCTTGGCCGCGCCGTCGTCGCTGAACGAGGTCATCGACAACCTGCGCAACGTCATCGTCGGCCTGCTCGTCGCCCTCGCCACGTTGTTTCTGACGATCGGCGGTGTCCGTTACATCCTCGCCGGTGGCGACCCGAGTGAGGTCGAGGCGGCCAAGAAGACTCTGCGCTACGCCGGGATCGGGTACGGCATCGCGACCCTGGCGCCGCTGCTGGTCAGCATCCTCAAGGGCGTCGTGGGAGCCTGACCGTGAACCGCCGAAGCTCTCACGGACCGGGCCTTGCCAAATGCGGCGCTCGCATCCGTCGCCTCGTCCCTCTCGCCCTGGTCACCGCCGCGCTTGCGCTGCTCATGGCGAGCCCCGCGTCCGCCGCTCCGGCGACGCCGACTCCGGCACCGACGGCAACCTCGGCGCCGTCGCAGTCTCCTTCACCACAGGTGAGCTGGATCGCTCCCACGACGGCACCTGCCCAGCCCACGGGGAAGGGCGAGTGCGGCTGGATGGATGTCGGCTGCAAGGTGAACAAGGCCGTCAACGGCTGGTTCACCGACCTGGTCCGCGACGCGGTCAACCCGGCCTTCGCGATGGTCGGACGGACTCTGCTCTCTTCCCCGCCGCCGGCGCTGCTTTCCCGAGTGCGCGAGCTGACAGGCCAGGTGAGGGTGGTCTCCAACGCGCTGCTCGTGCTGTTCGTCCTGGCGGGCGGAGTAATCGTCATGGCGTACGGCAGCGTGCAGACCGCGACCACAGCGGTGGATCTCATACCGCGCCTGGTGCTGGCGACGATCCTGAGCAACAGCTCACTGACGATCAGTGAGTATGCCGTCCGGTTCGCCAACGGCCTGGTCGACGGATTGGTCGGGACGGGCGTCGACGCCGATCGGGCCGGGAATCTGCTGGCCGGCAGGGTCGCCGCCGTCGTCAGCGATCCGGTGAATGCCGCGCTGTATCTGGTGCTGCTGGCCGGGGGCAGCGTGCTGCTGGGGCTGATCCTGGCGTTCATCGCGGTCATCCGCGTCACTCTGCTGCTGTTCCTGATCATCTCTGCTCCGCTCGCGCTGCTGTGCCACGCGTTGCCGCAGACCGAGGGGATCGCCCGGCTGTGGTGGCGCGCCTTCACCGGGGTGCTGGCCATACAGGTCCTGCAGGCGCTGGTGCTGCTGCTGGCGTTCAAGGTCCACCTCACCGACTCCCGCGACCTGTTCGCCGCCGGGCGGCCCTCCCCCGCCGGGAGCGCCTTGGATGTACTGATCTTGATTGGCCTGCTGTACGTGCTGATCAAGATCCCGGGGTGGGTCGCGCGGAGCATCTGGCAGCAGGCCAAGCCGCAGTTGCTGATGCGGGCGGTCAAGGGCGTGGTCGTCTACAAGACCCTGGGCGCGCTCGGCGGCGTGTTCCGCGGAGCCCGCTCACGCCCCTCACCCGGTCCCACGGTCACCGCCCACCGGCACGGCACGGGTTCCCGCACCGTATGGCCCCGCCCCACGGCGCGGCGCGCCTCGTCCGCCGCCGGTTCACCTCCTACCGCCTCGGGAGGCAAGCCCATGAACCCGCCTACCCGCCCCAGCCCGTCCGGCTCCGCGTCGGGAAGTTCCCGTTCCGCACAGCAGCTCGCCTTGCCGCTCGGGATCACCCCTGCGTCTTCGCGTAAGGCGCACCAGGGGAAGCAGTTGGCGTTGCCGTTCCCCGTGACCCGCGTCCCGCGCCCACCCGCGCCCTCCCCCGCACCGCCGCCGGTGAAGGGGACGTGGATCAGGCCCAAGCCGCCGTACGTGCAGGACCTGCTGCCCGGCATGCCGACCCGTCCCGCACGGCCCCGGCAGCTCCGGCTACGGCTCGACCCGCCGCCGCGCCGGATGCCGAAACGAGGTGAGAGGTGAACGACTCCGAGCCACTGATCGTCCGCATACCGGCAGACGTCGCTCGCCCCGACAAGATCGCCTATGGGTTCACCGCGCGGCAGTTGGCCATCCTCGCCGTCACCGGTGCTCTCGCCTCTTCCATCTACTACCTCTTCCGGCAGGTGGTGCCGGTCGTGGTCATCGCCGCCGTGGTGCTGCCACTGGTGGCGCTCGGCGCGACGCTCGCGCTCGGCCGCCGTGACGGCCTCACCCTCGACCGATTCACCCTCGCCGCCGTGCTGTTCCTGCGCTCGCCCAAGAAAGTGGTGGCCGCGCCGGATGGCGTCGTGCCGCCGCCGAGGTGGTGCCGGCTGCGTGGGAAGCTTCCCGCTCCGCTGCGCCTGCCCGTTCGTGCGGTCCGCAGCGATGGAGCCTTGGAACTGGCCGATGGCGGGACCGCGGTGCTGGTGGAGACCTCCACCCTGTCCTTCCACCTGCGCACCGCCGATGAGCAGGCGTCGCTGGTCGGGGCGTTCGGACGGTGGCTGAACTCCCTGGACACCACCGTGCAGATCCTCGTCCGCGCCCGCCCGGTCGATCTCGCCGGCCTGGTCGAGGTTCTGGAGCAGCGGGCCGAGCACCTTCCGCATCCGGCGCTGGCCCATGCCGCCGCCGAACACGCCGCGTTCCTGAACCAGCTCAACGCCTCCCGGGATCTTCTGGCCCGGCAGGTGCTCATCGTCATCCGCGACCCGCATCCGCCTCGCGGGCGGCGCTCGACCGTACGGGACGCCTCGGCCGCGGTGGTGTTGCGCTACGCAGTCGAGACCCAACGCGCCCTTGCCGCCCTCGGCGTCGCCGCCGCGGTGCTGAACGCCGACGCGGCCAGCCGGGTGCTGACCGAGTGCCTGGACCCGGGCGGCTGGCATCCGGCCGGGACCGCACTTCCCGACGAGTTGATCAGTGGTCTGGAGGCTTGATGAAACTCCGCCGCACCAAGCCCGCACCGAGCAGCTTTGCCCACCCCGGCGCCCTTCAGGTGGGCGCGCAGACCCTCACGCTGCCGAACGGCGTGCTGGCCTCGTTCGCCGTCACCGGGTACCCGCGCGAGGTCGGCGCGGGCTGGCTGGAACCGCTGCTCACCTACCCGGGCCGCCTGGACGTCAGCCTGCACATCGAGCCGATCCCGCAAGCGGTCGCCGCGATGCGGCTGCGCCGCCAGCTCGCCCGGCTCGAATCCTCCAGCCAGGCCGACGCCCAGCAGGGACGGCTGCAGGACTTCGACACCGAGACCGCCGCCGACGACGCCACCGAGCTGGCCGCCAGCCTCGCCCGAGGACACGGCCGCCTGTTCAAAGTCGGCCTGTACCTCACCGTCCACGCCGCAAGCCAGGAGGACCTGACCGCGGAGGTGGAGCGGGTCCGCGCGCTGGCGGCCTCACTCCTGCTGGACGCCCAGCCCGCCACCTTCCGCGCCCTCCAGGGCTGGGTGACCTGCCTGCCGCTGGCCACCGACGCAATCGGGCTGACGCGCAGCTTCGACACCACCGCGTTGGCGGCGGCGTTCCCGTTCACCTCGCCCGACCTGCCCGTCCCCGCCTCCGGAAGCGCGGTGCTGTACGGGCTGAGTGCCTCCAGCTCCGGCGTCGTCCTATGGGACCGCTTCGCCCAGGACAACCACAACTCCGTCACCCTGGCGCGGTCCGGCGCCGGCAAGAGCTTCTTCACCAAACTCGAGACGCTAAGGCTGCTCTATCAAGGGGTCGAGGTCGCCGTCGTGGACCCCGAGGACGAGTACGCCCGGCTCGCCCAGGCCATCGGCGGCACCTACCTTCGGCTCGGCGCAACCGGGGTCCGGTGGAACCCCCTCGACCTCCCGGCCAGCCACGGCCCCCGTGATGACGTGCTCGCTCGGCGGGCGCTGTTCCTGCAGACCCTCATCGCCACCATGCTCGGCCAGGCGTCACTCGGCCCGCACATCCGCGCCACGCTGGACACAGCCGTCCTCACCACCTACACCGAGGCAGGCATCACCCGCGACCCGGCCACCTGGTCCAGGCCCGCCCCGCTGCTCGGCGACCTCGTCACCACCCTCGGCGGTTATCCACAGGGTGAGGACATCGCTGTGCAGCTCACCCCGTACGTGACCGGCTCCTACCGCGAACTGTTCGACGGGCCGACCACCACCCACCCCTCCGGCCACCTCATCGTCTTCTCCCTGCGCGACCTGCCCGAGGAGATGAAAGCGGTCGGCACCCTCCTGGCACTCGATGCGATCTGGCGGCGCGTGGCCAACCCTCGCGACCGGCGCAAGCGGCTCGTCGTCGTAGACGAGGCGTGGCTGCTGATGCGCGAGGACGCAGGCGCGCGGTTCCTGTTCCGGATGGCCAAGGCCGCCCGTAAGCACTGGGCGGGCCTGGCCGTGGTCACCCAGGACGCCGCCGACCTGCTCGGCTCCGAAGTCGGTCAGGCCATCGTCGCCAATGCCGCCGGTCAGATCCTGCTCCGCCAGGCCCCGCAGGCGATCGGCGCGATCGGGGAGGCGTTCGGCCTGTCGGAGGGCGAGCGGCAGTTCCTGCTCACCGCGGAGCGCGGCGAGGCCCTCCTCGTCGCTGGGCCGGCCAGCCGGATCGCGTTCCAGGTGATTGCCTCTCCCGCCGAGGCGGAGCTGATCACGACCGATCCGGCCGAGCTCGCCGAGCTGGCCCGCCGCGAGTCTCGCGACGGCCCCGCGTCTCCACCGCTCGTATCCGCATTCGTCCGGGATGAGGACGAGGAGGACGGTGATCCGCTGTGACCGAGTGCCTTCTGTGCGATCTCGACGACCGTGATGTGCAGGCTGTTCTGGACTTCTTCCGCGAGTTGCCCGCCCGGCTGCCGGAACTCTTCCTGACCTACGGCTGGAAGGTCGCGCTCGTCATCGCAGTGGCACTGTCAGCGCTCGCGATGATGCGCGCTGCGCTCGTCCGGGTGCGGCACGCGTGGCTGGAGCCCGGTGCCCGCCTGATCGAGATCTCCTCCCCTCCCGAGTGCGATCCGAAGGCCGCGGTCGTGTTGTGGAGTCAGCTCATCGGCCTGCTGCGCCCCGCCTGGAAGCGCGCTCTCTACGGCCAGCCGCATCTGTCATGGGAGTACCTCGCCGATGAGGCCGGGATTCGCGTCAGGATGTGGGTGCCTGGCGTCGTCCCACCGGGCTTGGTGGAGAAGGCCATCCAGGCGGCGTGGCCAGGCGCCACTGTCACCACCCGTCCGTCAGAGCCGTCCTTGTTCTCCGGCTTCCAAGTAGCAGGCGGGCATCTCGTACTGGGCAGGGCCGAGCATTTTCCTCTCAAGATCGACCACGCTAACGACCCAGTTCGTCCCCTGCTCACCGCGATGAGCGGCCTGCGCTCCGGCGAGCAGGCCATCGTCCAGATCCTGGCCCGGCCCGCCACCGGCCGCCGACTGCGCCGAGCCCACCGCGCGGCGGCGGCACTCCGAGGCGCACCCACCAGCAACCCTATCGGTCAGGTCCTGGACGAACTCGCGCCAATGTCCGGCCATGCTCATCCCGGCGAGCTGGCCCGCATGTTTCCCGAGCGAGCCGAGCAGATCCGCGCCATCCTCACAAAATCAGGTCAGCCGCGTTACCAGATCGTGCTTCGCTACGCCGTCACCTCGACCGCATCCGGTGAGGCGACGCGCGAGCGGCTGCGTGGGCAGGCACACACGCTGGCCGGCGTCTTCGCCGTGTTCACCTCCGGCCACCAGTACCTGCGCAGGCGCCGGCTACCGCGACCGGCTTCAGTGCTCGCGTTGCGGCGGATGGACGGCGGCTATCTGCTGTCGGTCAGCGAGCTGGCCGCGCTCGCGCACCTGCCGTGGGACGCCGACGCCCCCGGCATCACCCGCGCCGCGGCCCGTCCCATCGCCCCATCACCGGCCGTGCCGCGTGGCGGGGCCCCCGGTACGGTGCGGATGCTGGGGGACGCCGACTGCGGCCCAACGCGGCCCGTAGCCCTCACCGTGGCCGATGCCCGCCACCACGTCCACGTCCTCGGCGCGACCGGCGTCGGCAAATCCACCCTGCTGGCCAACATGATCCTCTCCGACGCCGAGGCCGGGCGTGGAGCGCTGGTCATCGATCCCAAAGGTGACCTCATCACCGACGTACTCGCCCGGCTCCCCGATTCCGCGGTCGGCCGTACGGTCGTCTTCGATCCGCAAGACCCGGCCCGGCCTCCGGCGATCAACGTGCTCGCCGGGCCCGACCCGGCGTTCGCGGTCGACTCGATCGTCACGATCTTCCACCGCTGTTTCTCCTCCGCATGGGGACCGCGGGTGGATGATCTGCTCCGCTCCACCTGCCTCACCCTCACCAAGGTGCTCGGCCCCCGCGCCACCTTGGCCGACGTCCCCCGGCTGCTGACCGATTCCGCCTACCGGACGCGGGTCACCGCCCGGCTGGACGATGAGCTGCTGCGCGGGTTCTGGGACTCCTACCAGGCGCTCACCCCCGCCGGACAGGCCAGCGTGATCGGGCCGGTCATGAACAAGCTGCGTGCCGTCCTGCTACGGCCCTTCATCCGGCACGCGCTGACCAGTCCAGCCACCACCGTCCCCATCGGGCAGCTCCTGAACGACGGCGGCCTCGTGCTCGCCCGGCTCCCAAAGGGCATCCTCGGCGACGACGCCGCGCGCCTGTTCGGGTCGATCCTGCTCGCCCACACCTGGCAGGCCGCCACCCGCCGCGCCACTCTCGCCGAGACCAACCGCCGCGACGCGGCCCTGTACATCGACGAGTGCCACAACTTCCTGAACCTGCCCGGCCACATCAACGACGTCCTCGCCGAGGCCCGCGGCTACCGCCTCTCGCTGGTGCTCGCCCACCAGCACCTGGACCAACTCCCCGCCGACCTACGCGAAGCCCTGTCCGCCGACGCCCGCAACAAGATCTACTTCGCCGTCTCACCGAAGGACGCCGGCGAGCTCAAAACCCACACCGCTCCGCTCGTCACCCCCTACGACCTCGCCCACCTCGGGGCGTTCCAGGCAGTCGCCCGGGTGGTCGCCGGCGGCCAGCAAACCCCGGCGTTTACCCTGCGCACCCGGCCTCTGCCGCCCGCCGTTCCCGGACGCGAGGCAGCGATCCGGCAAGCCTCCCGCGACCGGTTCACCACACCCGCCAACGCCGCGGGGACGGCAGGAATCGGCAGAGCGACCGAGCAACAGTCCCGACGGAAAGCGCGACGGAGCGGACGTGGCCGGGACCCTCGCGCTGATTGACCACAACCACGAGGAGGAAGATGACACCAGCACACCGCGCTCAGCTCGGGCAATCCCGCCTCGAATCCGCCGCCCTCGCCGAGCTGGCCGCCCGCCTCACCGAACGCGACTACCGGATCCTTACCTGCGTCCACGAGCACCGGGTCCTCACGACCCACCAGATCCAGAAGATCTTCTTCACGCTGCCCCAGCCGACCCGCCGCCGCCTCGGCATCCTGCACCGGCTCGGTGCCCTCACCCGGTTCCGGCCCTGGAAACCGTACGGCGCAGGATCAGCCCCTGCGCACTGGGTGCTAGGACGGGCCGGTGCCGCCGCCCTGGCCGCGAACCGGAACATCACCGTGGCCGAGCTCGGCTACCGCTACGACACCGCGATAGCGATCTGCCTGTCCTCCCGGCTGGCCCATCAGATCGGGGTGAACGACTTCTTCGCCGACCTGCACGCCTACGCCCGCCGCTCCCAAAGCCAGGCGACGGTGCGGAAGTGGTGGCCCGAACGTCGCTGCGTCGAACTGTGGGGAGACCTGGCCCGCCCCGACGCCTACGGCCGCTGGACGGAAAACGGCCGGGAGCTGGACTTCTTCTTCGAACACGACACCGGGACCGAACCGCTGACCAAGGTGGCCGCCAAGCTCAACGACTACGCCAACCTGGCCGAGGCCACCGGCATCACCACACCCGTGCTGATCTGGCTACCCGGGACCGCCCGCGAGGCCCACCTCCGCCAGCGACTCGATCGCGTAGAAGTGCCGGTCGCCACCGCCACGCACACCAGCCTCGGCGACGGCCCTGCCGGACCAATCTGGCTCCCCGCTGGTGCCACCGGAAACAGACTCCGGCTCGCCGAGCTCGCCGTTGCCTGGCCAGAGATGCTCCTCGGCTCGGCTACGGACGGCCCCGAAGGGGAGGAGAGATGAACGCCGCCGCGGCCGGCGCCGCCGTACTCCTGCTCTTCGTCATCGCCTTCACCGCAGCAGCCACCGGCATGTTCACCAGCTCCGGCGGAGACACGACCTGCGTCCTCGCCGCGCCCGCTGATATCCGGTCCGGGGCTGTCGCGGAGCTGGACGAGGAACAGCGCGGAAACGCCACCCTTATCATCCAGACCGCCTTGCAGCTCGGGCTTCCGGCCCGTGCCGCCGTCATCGCCGTCGCCACCGCCCTCCAGGAATCCGGGCTGCGCAACCTCCCGCATGGGCACCTGGACTCCCTCGGGCTGTTCCAACAGCGTCCCTCCCAAGGCTGGGGAACTCCCGAGCAGATCCTCGACCCGGCCTACGCCTCCCGCAGCTTCTACAAGCGGCTCGTCACCGTACGCAGGTGGGAACAGCTTCCGCTCACCAAAGCCGCCCAAGCCGTCCAGCGATCCGCCACCCCCAACGCATACGCGCGATGGGAAGCGCTCGCCCAGCAGGTAGTCGACACGTTCACCGGCTCCTGCGTGCCCGTCATCCCCGGCGAGCAGGTCGCCGCCGTCATCGCCTACGCCTACGCCCAGCTCGGCAAACCGTACCGATGGGGAGCCGAAGGTCCGGCCGCCTTCGACTGCTCCGGCCTCACGATGCGCGCCTTCCAGGCCGCCGGAATCACCATCCCCCGCGTCGCCGCCGACCAATGGCGGCACGGCTCGCGCATCCCAGCCGGGCAGGAGCAGCCAGGAGACCTGGCCTTCTTCCGAATGGAGCAGGATGGCCCCGGCCACGTCGGCATCGTCATCGGGAACGGGCAGATGATTCACGCCCCCAACAGCCGCGAGGTCGTCAAAATCGCACTGTACGAGCGGGCAGACCTCGTCGGCTTCACGCGGCCGATCGCCTCTGAAGCTCGTTAGGGAGACAGGCCGTCTTCCAGGTGCACAGTCCCGGGGTCGCGAGCGGCAAGACTGGCCAGCAGCCTGCTCGCTCGTTCCGGGGACAAGAACCCCGCCGCCTCGGGCGCGGCTACAAGACTCCGCTCACCCAGCTCGCCCGGCGGAAGCCAGATCGCGGAGAATTCCTCGAGGGATAGGAGGCTCAGGGACGGTGGGACTCTACTCGCCCTCCGCAGCTCGGCGCCGAAGGTCGTCGATGTAGTCCGCTCGGAGCACGTGATTGCAACGGGGGCGCTTGCCTGCGTTGATGTCCTCCACGTACTTGGCCAGGTGTTTAGGGTTCTTACCGGACCACCCGTTTGCGAGGGCCCAGCCCTGCATCGCCACACCATCCATTCGGATGCCAGCGTCATGAAGTGCGAGCAGGGTGCTCACGACCTTGTCTTTCTCGAAGCCTGCCGAGATGGTGTTGTTGTGGTTGACCGTCAGGGTGAGGCTCTTCATCTCCTCAACAACAACGGGGTCCAGCTCGGGTGTCGAGCCCTCCCATGCCGAGCCATCACCGAGGACCGTTGGCCTTGCGGCTGATACCCACGGCCTGATCGCATCCTCGTTCCAGGCGATAACGCACAGCGCCCGGATTTTGTGGCCGCCGTACCGCACCAGCTTCCCGATGTCGTCCATGCCTGCCCACGCCATCAGCACCGGGCCTTTGCCACGGACGGACCCGCCGCCCCTGCCGATGACATGCTTGACGTTGGAGTGCCGATTCACGAGCTGTTCCAGCTGCGAGGCAGTCTGCAGGTCAGACTTATACCCGGTCCATACGGTCAGCGTGTCGCCGTCCTCCAAGTGCTGGCAGCACCAGTCGATGGCCGCGTCCACTCCCTCTTCGTCATGGCTAGCAACCGCTGTCGGATAGTCCACGTCGCGATCGAACATCTCTGCCCCCTGCTCTTGACTCGGACAGCGGCAATGTATGCGCATGCACCGACAGAACTGGCTCGCCGTCACTCGTAGGCATCCGCACATCGGCATGAGAGTTCGACTCCAGCTCAGACGGAGCGCTTGGCAGCTCCAACGGACTGAGTGCGAACCGTTCGCGACACACGACCGGTGACGGTATCGCTTCGGTACCCTCCAAGAAGATCTCGGTTCGCTCGTGATCAAAGGAGGCCCGGGGGCATGCAGGTACAGGAGCCCACCACTGCGCATCTGAGCGTGTCCCTTCCCCTGACGCTGGACGGCCCTTTCGTGATCACCGTTGAGCACTCGGTGGTCGGGATCGTGGTCACCGAACGCGCCACCCTGACCCGCCTGGATCCCGAGTGGGACGTGCCTGGTGTCTACCTGCTCCTCGACCGCCCCGACCTCGTGGGCCGGTGGGGCGCCTACGTGGGCAAGGCCGCCTCCCGGGGACTGCGCAGCCGTCTCCGTGAACACCTCAAGGCCCGCGATCATTGGTATCGGGCGATCCTCATACGCCGAGACTCGAAGAAGACGCTGAACAGCGCCGAGGCCGGCTGGCTGGAAGGCCACCTCTACGACCTGCTGCACGCCTCGGGCCAGGTCCAACTGCACAACGGCAACCGGCCCCAGGACGACAGCATCTCCATCGAGGAGCAGCTCAGCCTGCGCACCTACATTCCCCCGGTGTTGCACACGCTGCACATCCTCGGCCACAGGCTCACCGCCACCCCTACCATCGCCGGGCGGCGGGTCTTCGACTTGCGAAAGAGCCAGCGAGGAAAGACGACCAGCGAGGTTGGCCGTCCTGTCGTCGCGACCTCGAGCCCAAGCGCGGCGACGCCGAAGGGGAAGAAGTCCACGAAGACCAAGAGCGACATCAAGTTGATCGACCTGGTTCGAGAGGGCCTGGTGCCTCCCGGGACGGTCCTCGTCCCCAAGTCGCGGTCCCACACAGACACAGCCGTGGTCAATCCCGACGGCAGCCTCCAGTTCCGTGGTACGCGGCGCGAGGCGGTGTCCAACCCCGCGCAGGAGCTAGCGGGGTACGAGGTGAACGGCTGGACCTTCTGGCGGGTCGAGACGCCGCAAGGAAAGGTGTCCCTCGATGCGCTCCGTAAGCGGCTTCAGCAGCAGCGCGCCGCCTCCGCTTCCTCTCCGCCCCAATGAAGCTTGTCCGATCCGGTCATCTGCCTCCGGTGGTGCAGGAGGTACGCCCCGGCCGCGCACATGTCCTGCACGACCGGGGCACACCACCTGCACCGCCGGGCAGCTATGCCCAGCCGTAGCACCTGCTCCCGCCGTGAATCCGGCAGGCGTACTCCTCTTCCTTGCTCAACAAGATCACCGGCAACTCGGTGACCCCTTCCCGCAACGCACGGGCGATACGGTGCCAGCCATCGATCACCAGCGCTCCACCCCGGGGTGAGGCTGGTACGGCGATCAACGGCTCGCTCAGGTCCACCAGCTCGGCGTGCGCCTGGTCGACGTCGATCAGGGCGAGCAGACCGGCCCAGTGACGCGGCCGCAGGTGCCCACCCGGGTGACGACTTGCCGCGTACTTCTTGGCGGCGGAAACGTCCCAGGTCCACCCCATCAGGCGGAATGTCTCGACCTCGGTCATCATGATGCCGCCCGACCGCCCTCAGTGGCTGACAGGAAGCGGTGGCCTGCCTCCAGGCCGGTGACGGACAAGGCATGCTCGAACAGGTCGGCGGCTGTGACCCCAGTCTCCGCCGCACGGGGAAGGGGTACGGCCCCGGGCAGGGCAGTCTCCACGTAGCGGGTGGTCCAGGACCGGACAATGCCGAGAGCCTCCTCTACCTCCACGTCGTACTTGTCGGTCTGCATGAGCACCATGTCCCACCACACGTGATGGGCCTGGGCGTAGGTCACTTCCTGCAGGACCGTGGACGTCAGCCGGTAACGCCTTTCGAGCTGGCGGGTCAGCTCGGCCGCAGCCGCTTCGTACTTGGCCCGGCTGGTGCGCTCGTTGCGCCGTATGAGTGCTTCCAGCGTTTCCATGATTGATCGCTCCTTGGTACGGGTGATGGGGCCGGATCGCCGCCCGGCCGCCGGTTGGGATGGGGTCAGCGGAACCGGGCGGTGGGAACCTTGTCGCCGCCGTAGATTCGGCAGTCGTATTCCTCCTGCTCGGTCAGGATGATCACCGATAGCTCGGCAACCTGCTCGCGCAGGGCGCGGGCGATCCGGTGCCAGCCGTCGATGATGAAGGGCCCGGCGTTCGGGATAGGGACGGCGATGAGCGGGGCCGAAAGGTCCACCTCGCTGGTGTGGTCTTCGTTTATCCAGATCGCGGATAGGAAGCCTGCCCATGCGCGAGGGGACAGCCGCCCCTCGGGTGTCCTGCCGTTGGCGTACGTCTTGGCGGCGGTGACGTTCCAGGCCCAGGCCAGGAAGCGGAACGCCTCGGTGTCGTCCCGGCTCGCGTCGGCGCGGGTGGTGGTCATGGTGAACGGTTCCTTTCTGGGAGGTGCTTCAGGCAGCCGGCCAGAAGAAGCCGGTCTCGCGGAGTTGAGGTAGGCCGGTTGACTCATTGGCCGGTCTGGTGCTGGCTGGGTTCGGCGGTAGCCGTCTCGGCGTTCGCGCGGCTGGCGAGGAGTTCGCCCGAGGCGGCCAGGAAGTGGCGGGCGACGGCCCGGGAGGCATGCGCGAGCGCGTGGTCGAACAGGGTTCCCGGCCGTGCGGCGGCCGGTTCGCCTGTCAGGTAGTGCCGCGCCCACGCGCGAACTCGCCGGACGGCGTGCGCGACGTCGACGCTGTTCGCGCTGATCTGGGCCGGGACGAATTCCCACCAGGTGCGCAGGGCGTGGGAGTAGACCGCGCTGTAGAGGGGCTCGGAGGTGAGCCGGTGGCCGCGCTGGATATGGCAGACCAACGCGGCCGATGCCGCGTAGTCGGCGTGCCGGGCGTGGGCGACGAGCTCAGCGACCGGGACCGCCAGCCCCTCGGCTTCGACGCCGTCCGGGGCCTCCGGCCCGGCGAACGTGTCCGCGAAGCTCGGGACGGTGGTCGAGGCGGTGGGAGCGTCCGGAGGCGCGGAGTTGTCCGGCACTACAGGACCGCTCGGCTCCCACAGTTGGGCGAGCTGCGGTCCCCCGGCGGGTTCGCCCGCTGCGTCGCCGGTGGCGGACTCGGTACCGACGTTCATGGTGGTCATGTCCTTTCTGGAACTGGTTTGCAGGGGCGTTCACACCCGGCGCTCCCCACCGGACGCACTGGTGGCGAGGACCGAGCGGCCTGCGGAGGTGGGGCCGGTGAGTGCCTCGGCGAGATGCCGGGTGGAGTCCAGGAACTGCCGGGCGGCCTGACGGCGGGCCTGGGCCATGGCCTGGGTGAACAGTTCGCCGTACGAGAGCTGGCTGGCATTGATCAGGTACGCTTCGGCGGCCCGGCGGCTCTCCATGATCGCGGTCACGATGTCGACCGCCTCATCAGCATCGATCTGGTTCATGACCTGCTGCCACCAGTCCCGAAGGTGCTGCGCGACGGCGGCGCGGGACAACTCCTCGGCGGTAACGCACTCCCCCGTCTCCCACGCGGACGCGAAGTGGCTGGCGGCTTCGTCCAGGGTGCGAGTGGCGTCGATGAGGTAGTCGATAGCGATCTGCTCGAACGGTCCCATGGTTTCTCCTTCGATCGATGCTCTGAGGGGCGTCGGGCCCGTGCTGCGACTGCGTGGGTTGGTCCGGAACCGAGGTGCGGTTTCCGGGGGGATGGGGTCCGGTACGGCCCCGCGCCGAGCCGTACCGGACGAGCAAGGGGGAGGTGGGGAAGCCGAGCGCCCGGTCAGGCGGTGAGCAACTGGAACGCTCGCGTTTTGATCTTCGAGTGGGCGTGGTCGTCCAGCAGCGCACGCTCGGCCCGCACGATGTCGGCCTCGCGGCGGCCGATGACAGGGCTGCGGTGATCCAGGCGCTCGGTCACCGCGTTGTAGGCCGCCCAGCGGGTTCCCCGGATCGACTCGTTCGTCGGCGCGTCGGTGAACAACAGCTCCAGCTGGCGCATCGCCAGCTCGTAGTTGCGGCGGGTAACGGGTTTCGCGTCTGTGGGCACCGGGTGAAGGGTGGTGGCGAACTGCCGGAACTCCTTCAGGTCCATCGGCGTGGCGAGCAGTTTTTCGGCCTCGGCGGCGAACGCCTCGCCGTGCCGCCACGTCAGCTTCAGCGCCTCACGCGCCTCGGCGATCCGGCCCGCGATATGGCCCGTGTGGCGGACCTTGAACATCGATGCGTGGTTCCGCAGCGCGGCGCGTTCGGTGTTCGCGCACACCACCCGGACAGGGGTGGCGACCGTGGTGAACGCGCCCCAGCCGTCATGCCGGGAGAACGCCGCCAGGTACAGGTCGACCCGATCGAAGCCGCCGACCATCAGCGGCTCGGGCAGGCGCATCGTGACGAACACGCGCCGTCCGCCGTTCAGTGAGCCACCTGTGTCGAAGATCGCCCCAGACTCGTCAACCAGAGTCTGCAGGAACTCGGCAACCTCCTCGTTTTGGACGATCTTGTAGTCCTTTCCGACCATGCCGAGCCGTTCCGGCTCGCCCGTCACCGGGTTGGTACGGACGACCAGGAAGTCCTCCTCTGCGGTCACGGGCCGCCCGGTGTCCGGATCGGTGACCGTGCCGACCGGCACCTTGCGGACGTTCCATGCGGCGAGCTGTGCGCGGGTCAGGAGCTCCTCGGACGTCATCGGGCCGGGAGCGGTGTAGCCGAGCCGGTGCCAGCCGGGCCTGGTCGCAGCGGCGAATCCAGCGGAGCCGTCGGCGAAGATCTCGATCTCGTGGGCCATGACAGTGCCTCCTTGGCGATGGGTGAAACCGAACAAACAGATGGGTGGGTGGGCGATCAGAGACGGCAGACGCCTGTCCCGGTGGCATTGGGCTGACTGGCCACGGTTGCCGCACCGGGGGCGTCCGCTGGGGCCAGGCGATACGAGGGGCATACCGCGTGCCAACTCAGGTACCGGGGCCGTGCTGTGTGGGGTGGGCCGCCTCGGGGACGGCCCACCCCACGGGCCGCCGTCAGTCGCCGGGGGCGGGGTTGACGGCGAGGGCGTAGCGGCGGGGGCGCTCGCAGGTCAGCTCGGCCTGACCGAGGCCGACCAGGCGGTCCAGGGCGTTGGCGACCGCGCCGGACGAGCTCTCCAATACCCGGCCGATCTCGTACGGGGTGAAGTCCTTCCCCGGATGGTCGAGCAGGTGAGACAGCACTCGGTCTCGCAGGTGACCGGGACGAGCCCCACCCGCGCTCGTACCGCCGCCGGTGCTCCCACGTCCGCCCGTTCCCCGTCCGGAGGGGTTGGTGCCGGTCAGCACGGCGCGGGCGTCGCGGTGCGCCTGCGGAGCCTTGGCCATGGCCATCTCCAACCGGCCCAACGCCGTGACCGCGTCCCCGTCATCGTCGAGCGCCCTGACTGCTCCGGTGATCAGGTCGGCCAGCTCCAGCAGGGCCGTCCGCGCCCATGCCCAGGCTGGGTCTTCAGTCTCGGCCGCATCCTCGGAATCGTCGGCCGGAACATCCGCGTCCGAGTCGGTCGTGTCCGAGTCGGACACCTCAGCGGGCGAGTCAAGGACCTCGTCCGGGGCGTCATCCGAGCCGCCGCTGTCCAGGCCGGGGGTGTCACCGGCTACGTCGGCTGGGGTCGCGCCCTCCGGGTCGGCCTGATCGAGGTGGCCATCCATTGCGGGCACCGCCGCATCGGTGGCCTCCTCCTCGTCCGCACTGCCCTCGTCGTCCACGTCGCTCACGGCGGGGACGTCCGGGTCGGCCGGGTCATCCGAGCCGGGCGAGTCAGGGGCCTCCTCCGGGGTGTCCCCGCCCGAGACGATCGCGCCATCGGCGGGGTACCAGAGGTCAGGGGTGCGGCCCCGGCCGTCGTGCCCGCCGGGAACTCGCGTCGTGCGCCCCTCGGCCTCGAACTGATTGAGGATCTTTCCCACCGTCACCCGGCTGATTCCGGCCGCAGCCGCGATCAGGGCGACCGACGTACCGGGGCTGGCCGCCAGCGCGGCCCATACGGCCTCCTCACGGGTGTTCAGCGCGGTGCCGGTGTGGGTGTCCGGGGCGTTGTCGTCCGCGTCCGGGACGGTAGAAATCGCGTTCGCGTCAATGTCGTACGCGTTTTCCGTGACGGTGATAGCGACCATTGGTAAGACTCCTTTCCAGCCACATACCGGCCCGCTGTTTGGCCGGTACGGATTTCGTGGAGCTCGACCATCGCTCGCATCAGCGCGCGTTGCAAGCGTGTCGCGGAACATTTTTCAGCCGCCCCCATTTCGGAGAGGCTCGCCTAACAAGAAGCTCCTCCACCTGCTGGTATCCATCCCGCCGAGGTGTGGCTTCCAGCCCGGATGCAGTCAGGTCGTCCCGTTGATGCGAATTCACCGAAGACTACGGATGCACTACCCAATCTTTCAGCTGAGACCGAAGGAGCTATGAAGCAGCTACCAAATCGACTTGACTGGACCGGCCCCGTCGAGCGTCCATAGATTCGCACCACGAAATAGCCGCCGGGTGTATTCAGCGGTGCGACAGGGACCGAAAGGGGGCGCACGCATGGAACGGGCCGCGATCACAGTGGACGCGACGCACGTACGCGGACTGAACATCTACGGCCACGGATGGGCGCTGATGCGGAGCGGTGACGATGTCCTGCTCACGCGTCCCGAAGAGGGCGATGACGACCGCCTGCCAGAGGTAATCATCTACGAGGGACTGCAGCACATGCGGTGGCTCGCCGACGAGGGCAAGCCGCACGGCGCAAGGATCGCTGAGCTCGCTGGGACCGCCCGCATCACCCCAGGCACCGGCCCAGGGTCCCGCAGGTCCCTTGCGTGCACGTGTGGAGGCCGTACCGCATTGCGTCCAGGGCGATCACGCCGTCCCCCCAGCGCAGACAACCGGTCACAGGCCGAGATGGGGGCTGCAAGCGCGCAGACCGGGCGAGCTGGCGGCGGGGCTCACCCGTTCGTCTCGGCCGGCGGTCCGGCCGCCGGCCGGCCCAAGGCCAGCTCGGTAGAGAGGGAAAGCGACGTACGGCGGGAACCACCGCGGATTCAGATGGCCCGCATCCGTACGGCGCCGCACGTATTGGTTTGTCGCCCGTAGGGCGAGTCTGGCGGAGCAACGCATCGCCCCATACCGCGTCCACCTGCGCGAACACCGGCCCGGTGTCGATGTGGTCCAAGCGGCTACAGCGAACGCAACGCCAGCGGCAACATGGGACACACCAGAGAACGCCGCAGGGATGAGACGGGCCGCGTAGCGAAATCCGCTGGCGTCCCGGACAGCCTCTCAACCGCCCACCACCAGAACGCGAAGCTCGAGCGCCTTGGCGGCCTCACGCACGAAACGGTCGTCAGGGATTTCCGCGCCCGAGGGCCGCGGCAGCGGGGTTCGGTCTCCGCCGTGCCCTGGCCCTGCGGCACCATCGAACATGCCGCTACAGCACACTGCGATCGCTCCATGACATCGACGCCCACCTTCACCCCGGCTGTCAAGCACCCGTCCGACCACGGCGACGGCGGCCGGGCTGCCGGGCCCGCCGCGTCGGCACTAGCGGAACCGCTATACGGGGCCACACGCCCGCGATCGTGGGCGAGCATGTCATTGCCCCAGGCAGGACATCGTCGGCCGTCATAGGCCACGTCGTGGCCAGCGCGGGCACGACGGGGGGATCAGCGGGCGCAGGCGGCAATCCGGCCCGCAGCCCCTTGGGGGTGTCGGCGGTGACCATGATGGTCTTCCCCCGGACTGCGACCCACACCTTGTGGAGAACGAGGAAGCCCCAGTTCGGGAACTCCTTCCGCAACTCCTTCAGCTCGCGACGAATCACCTCCTCACTATCCGGCACCGGTCCTGGGCTCGAGCCCGGCCACTGGGTCCGCGTGCTCCAGGCCATCATGCGGTCCGCGCGCTCGCGCCGCAGTTCAAAGCGAGTTGCGCCCAGACCGCGTGCCCGGTGGTCGCATCTCCTCGTACCCCGGATCGTGCGGCAAGCTGCCGTACCCCGCGCAGGCCGTGCCCGTGCTCGCCGATGTCCTGCCCCGGCCTCCGCGCTTGAACAGCAGGGGTTCCTCCGCCACCGAGGTCATAGACAGTGATACGAGCCATGTGCAGGCCGCGCAGCACCTCTACCAGGAAGAATCCCCCCGGCAGACCCGAGCGCGAGTGCAACAGGGCATTGGCGGCCAGCTCTGCCGTGACCCATTCGGCATCGCAGGCTCGGGGAGTGTCCTCCAGCAGCAGGCGCACCATCTTCCGGACAGCCGTGACCTGGTCCTCCCGCCCGGGGAATCGCCTGCGCCACAGCATCGGCCCGTCGAGCCCGCTCCACCACCGGCGGATCAACGCGGGGCCAGGTGACAGGCCGGGAAATCCGGCCCGTCCGCAGTCGTCCAGCACAAGCGCGTCCGCGTTGTCGCGTCCGGTCATCGTCAGGGCACCTCCATGTCGTCCCGGCCGTCCCCAGGAAGGGGCCCACACCATGAACCAACTCCGCGCCCGAATCGAACCCCCACAGCCACCCGTCACCCGCCACGCCGAAATAGGCGTTGACCTGCGCCAACACACCGCCACAGCGCTGGGCGGCAGTGTCCCGGAGGATGGATCACCCCACATCGACTGGAGAGCTCGCAGGAAGGCGCCCTACCGTCCGCGTGGTTGGCCAGCGAACACCGCCAAGACGGGAGTGATCATGTCCGGGAAGGGCTACCAGACCCTGCTCGAATGCCGACGCCGCGGCTTCCACCTGCGCGGCCACGGCTTCACTGTCGACCAGATCGCCATCGTGCTCTCCCTCGACCACGACGTCGCACCGCTACGCCTCTACCGCTACGCCGCCGGTCTCACCGCCGCCCAGGCCGTCGCCACGTTCAACGCCCTGGAGTCCACGGGCGCGGCTCCGCTACGCGAGAGCAGGCTGTACGAATACGAGAGCTGGCCCGAGTCCGGTCGCCGCCCACCAGCACGTGTGCTGCGGCTCCTCGCGCAGATCTACGGCACCCACCCCGCCCAGCTCCTCGCCGCAGAGACGCAGGCGACCTACAGCAGTGGAGACCAAGAGCTCCTCCGCGTATGACCTCGATCCGTTCGTGGAAGAGAAACCCAGCAGACCGCGCCGTCACGGCATCTCTCGACATTGGCCTCTGCCGCGCAGAGGGAGGTCCTGGCCCGGCCTCCGGTCAGGACCTCCCCTCGTCATCCGCCGCTACCCGGCGAGCCCCCGGTAGATCTGCCTCGCCTGACGGCTCGGCTCAGCGTCGACCTCCCGCAGCCGCTCGGTGAACTGCTGGAAGGCCGCGCGTACGGCCGGCAGCCGTCCCAGCTCGCCATGGATGGTCATGATCCGGCACCACAGGACCTCGCTGTAGGGATCGATTCGGTCCACCGCGAGAGTCAGCAGATCCAGTGCGTGATCCGGGTCGGTCTTGTGCTCCAGCTCGGCCAGCCGCATCACCGCGTTCGTCGCCTTCCTGGCCGCGGCCTGCCGGAGCGGCAGGCACCAGAGATCATCTCGCTCGGCGAGCAGCGGCCCCTCATGGATGGCGACCATCTGCCTGAGCGCCTGCACCCGGGTGTCCTCCTCCGGTGCCGTGTTCGCCACCAGATGCGCCTGCTCGAACCGCCACAGGTCGATGTCGAAGAAGGCTGAGGCAAGGTGCCGGCACTGTCCAGTCTTGATCACGAACCTCACGCCGGTAGACAGCCCGGTCGCGCCACGCAGCGCGGCGTTGATGTCACGGACCCCGGTCTCCAGGTGCTGCGGCCCGTGTTCCCCCTGCTCAGGCCATAGGTGTTCAATAACGAGATCCTGTCGCACGCCGTCCTTGGACGTGGCCAACAGCGCAAACAGATCCCGGCCTTCCGTGCGGGTGAAGCCCACCTCCCGATCCGCTGCCTGCACACGGGTCCTTCCGAACAGCCGTCCGGAGACAAGCGCAGACGGCGGAACCCTGAGCTGCAGCCCCGCGGTGGTGGCCGACTGCGGCGAGACGACCGCGGCGGCTGACGTCTCCCCCACTTTCCCGAGGTCGGCCTCTATCGCGGTCTCAGCGTGTCCAGCCGTCTCTTCAGCAGGTTGCACAGCGGCGGCCGAAGGTTCCGACGGCTTAGCAGGTGCCTCCCGCTCACGCCCGAAATCAGCGTCGGGAACCACTGGCACCGGAAGCAACGCTCCGGGCACCCCCGCGACAGCGCCTCCTGTCAGGGCGCGGGACCGCTGGATGAGGACCGCGTTGACCGCCATCACGAAGACGCCGAACAACACGGCGGAAGCGGCGTGAGCCCACCCGGCAGCGGCGCTTGTTCCACCGGTCCTATCCAGATGCACCGTCAACCCCGAAGGCCGCTGCCGAGGAGCAACTCCTCCGGACGAAGGCCGAGGCTGCGCGTAGGGCGTAGACGGCACGGGCGCCGGCGACGAGGTGAACGTTCCCTGGCGTCGGCCCCGAGCAGGAGAGGACGGCCGCAGGAATTCACGTTCCTGCTTCTTTCTCGGCTCGGCGGCCTTGGTCGTAGCAGGTTTCGTAGCGGTAAGCGAATGACGGACATGCCCCTGCAGATTGTGGCGGGGCTGCGGATTGGGACGTGTTCTGGGCCGAGTATCCCTTGGGCCGCGCGCCCCCTTGGCGTTCTGTCGCTTCGGCTCCGTCGCCTCCACATCAGATCTCTGCCCAGGCGAATTTGAGGTTTCGGCTATCGGCTGGCGCCTCGCCTTCTCCAGCAGGCCCCAGTAGTCAGGGACACGCCCTTTCGCGAGTTCCTCTTTGATCAGAGCGCACCACTTGTCAGCGTCGTAGTACCTCTGCGCCTCCGCGGATATCGTCGCATTGCACCACGGTTCCCGGGAAGATGGCACAGCCGCCCCGGCCAAGCAGCCCAGTATCGCAGTCCAGCCAGCGACGCCGACCCCGATTGCCAGCGACAGGCGCTCAGCTTTCCCCTCGGACGAAGTAACTTTCCATAGGACCACTCGTCACCCCCGAAAAACGGGCTTCGCCATATGTGACGCTCACCGGCGATCTACCCTGCAGAGATGACCTTCAAGAACTGCGGACGATCAAGAATTTCTAATGACACATCGCTTTTCAGTCACACACCCAACGATTATCAAATCACACAATCCACACATCTTTCTCATGTTACCCAAACAGTCTCGCGCTCGACTGCGGCTAGTGAGGAACCGAAGGGACTGCGTTCCCATCAACCCGGCACGACCAGCGATGGGGAGAATTGGCGCAAGCCAATTGGCTTACCCTTCCCTTTGTCCGCTATATTCTATTCGCGAGATCAACGCTGGCCGTTTCCGCCCCCGCCTCCGATGCCTGACCGTCGCGTCCCTGACCTGTAGGCGACTCCCGGAAGCGGCTGGGTGCGGGAGCGACCGAGTCATGCGCGGGGGCAGCACCCCCAGGAATACTGATCAGGCCAGATGGTCAGGCGCATTGACCCGGAGACGGAGCAGGCCAAAGGTGCGGGGCTGTGGCCGATCCCCCCGCACCTGTCGTACGCGCGGCGAAGCAGGATGAACAAGGCGACGCCTGCCAGTCCCGGCATCTCACTGCCCCGCCGCACAGCTCACAACGGACCGGTCACCCGCTGGCGAGACCGGCCGAATCCGAGGGGTACTCGCCCTGCCCAGCCGCCGAGGTGGCGTCGATCGCGTCAAACGCACCGGCCCTGACCGCCCTGCAGAAGATCTCCCAGGTGTGCGCGCTGGTCACCAGGAAGGCGGACGCGGTGACGATTCCGGCGTTCCACAGGTCCCCAATCGTGACCGTGACGACGTCGCCCTCCTGCTGCGGGACGAACTGGCGGGCCTTGACCGCCCCCACGAAACGGGACCACCGCGCCAGGCTCACCCGCACGTATCCATGAGAGGCGTCGCGGGGATCACGCACGTACACCAGCGCGCCGCGCGGCTGATACTCCACCTCCAAGCCGTCGTACACGCCCACCCCGAGCGGACCCGGCACCGTCATGACGTACACCCCTCGCTGCCGAACAAAGCGTCCTCGCTTGCCTGCAGGGCCGACCTGACCCCTGACACCATGGGCGCCGCATCCGCCAGCTGGGCCGCCAGCTGCAAGCGGCCCAGCTCTCGCACCGACACCGTCTTCCGACGCACCTCACGGACACGAGCCCCGATCAGCCGGACGACCCTCTCTACTGCTGAAGCAGGGCAGAAGGTGTAGTCCCACAGGCCCCGGTCCGAGACCCGGCCAGTCCACCAGCGGAAGCCCCATCCCTGCGGGCCGAACTCCACCCACACGTTCACCTGGTCGGCCATCACCAGCGCCAGCCCGAACCCCGAACTGACCGTTGCCGAGATCCCCGCGTGGCCCAACTCCTCCCGTAGCCGGGACGCCGGCTTCCCTGCCGGACCCCTACGCTGCTCCATGCGTCGCACTTCTGCTGTCGGATCGAAGGCGCTCTACCACCGCTGGGTGCTGCGAGAGCCGCTCGGCCGCCAACTCCGGCGTCATGTAGACAGCCAAGCGCGGCGTGCTCCGCCGGGTCCCATCCGGCCCCCAAACCACCCACCAGAGATACCTTCCGTCCGTGCGCACAAGCAGGCCGGGTGCTACCGAGATCGCCGCCTGGCTCGAAGTGAGCACATGCGTATCCGTCTCCAGACCGCGTTTCAGCAACGCTGCCTGGAGCCGCTCAGCCGCGTGTACAGGCTCATTCCTGCGATTTTCGCCGACCCCATCACAAAGGCTGGGTGTGGGCTGTGATGAATCCCTAGCCTCTGCCACGCCGCTCTCGAAAGGGAGCCGCTGATGGCCGATGGGGAATCGCCTTCGGGGATCAGGGCCTTGCGGCCAGAGGAACGCGTTGTTCACAGATGATAGACAAACGGATCCCGCCTTGCACTGGAAGGGAATTCGCGTAGTCTTCTTGTTGTCTCGCGACTCTTAGTTCGCGGCATTTCCACGCTCTGCACGGCTCGAGTCACGGGCTACCAGTCCAACTGTTGCCGTCGATAGAACAAGCCACCAGTGGGGCCATCATTCGGCAACGTGGCGAGCCAGACGAAAGCGTCAACCGCCGCTTCGGGCGTTTGGTCGGCTTTCCCGTACGCGAGGCGAGTGGACACCTTCCCTGGCGATGCCGAATTGACCAGGATGTTGGATTCGCGTAGTTCGGCGGCCAGGATGCACGTCAGCGCGTTGACGCCGGCCTTCGAGACGCGATAAGCGGCGCTCCCGGTGCTCATGCGAGAAAGCTGACTCATGTGCGTCGTCACGTTGACAATCCGGCCGTATGCGTTGTTCTTCATCTCCGGAATGGCGGCCGTACAGCACCGCCACGCACCCATGAGGTTCACATCGAGGGTGGCGCGGACTCTCTCCATATCCGCGCTGGTGGCAGGCCGCTCACGATCGATGGCGACAGCGGCGTTGTTCACCAGCACATCCAGCCTGCCGTACGTGTAGCCGGTGTCGGCCATTGCGCGAACAACGCTCGCCGGATCCGTCACGTCGAGCTGATGGGCGGAAACAGAGAGTCCTTGCCCAGCCAGTTCCTCCGCCGCCTGCTCGGCGGCCTGCTCGCTGCGGGCTGTGAGCACAACGTGAAGGCCGTGTTCGGCCAGGGCGGAAGCGATAGCGCGGCCAAGCCCCCTGTTGCCGCCGGTGACTACGGCGACGCGCTGAATGTCTTCACTCATGCCGCTGATGTGATCAAGGGTTTCAACCGTTCCTGTAGTTCCTGTACCGCGGGGAGGCGACGGTGCTTGCTGAGCTTGTCGTGAACCTCAAGCAGCCTCTTGCGATTACGCGCGGAACGGGCGGATGCGATGTCGGGTATGGCCTCGCCGAGCAGTGTGCACGCATGCTCCACCTCCCCGAGGTTGAGAACGCTATCGGCCCTCCAGATGAAATAGGTCGCCCGGTCCCGGCTGCGCTCATCCGGCTGCAGCGCGAGAGTCTGGCCCAGCCAGCGGTCCGTGGCCTTGTAACGACGCATCAGCAAGTAGCACGCGGCGACCTGGGCGCAGTACTCGGCCTCGTCGAAGTAGGCGGCCCAGGAAGGCGCGGGCTCATCGTCCGCGCGGGACATCGCTTCCTCGGCCGCGACGAGCAGCTTCTCGCACTCGTTGGCTTCGCCTCGTGAGGCGTGCGCTCGCGCCTGCCGGATGGTCAGCATCGCCACCACGCGCGCAGGTGCCTGTCTCGCGCCGTCTCGGGCCGCCCGTGCCAGTGCCAATGCCTCGTCCAGCCGCTGGGCCTCGGCCTGCTGCAAGCTCATGGACTTGAGGATGTTGGCCCCGATACCCCGGTCTTTCGCAAGGTGAGCAGCCCGAAGAGCTGCGATCCAATACCGTTCGGCGGCGGCGTGGAGCCCGGCGTCGCAGCTCGCCCATCCGGCGATGCGTCCCAGCTCGGCGGCGACGGCGAAGAGCCGGCGGCCGGTGCTCGCGGAGTACGAACCGCTGGAGAGCAAATTGGTCACCAGCGTTAACTCGGAGTCAACCACCGTCCCGACGTGACCGCCGCCCAGGGTGTGATCGATGCGGCGTAGAGCAGGTAGCCGTTGCTCGAAGCAGCTCACCAGTCCGGCGTCCACTCGACCGCCCCGCAGCGCGGAGACGAGTTGGGGAGGCTCGATGGTCAGCCAGTTGTTGGCTACGGACACCGCCGTGCCGCTGCTGAGAATCAGGAAACCGCGACGGTCTAGCAAGGCGCCTCCAGCACTGTCCAGGAGGGCGAGCCCGCCTTCGACGGTCCACGGCGCGTCGGTGTCGATCCGCTCACCGATCGGTAGCCAGTCAGGCCACCGGAGAGTCCGCACCAACTCTGCGGGCACACCCAACTCGGCGGCCAGCGCGAGTTGTGTGTCCACGTCGGGCTCGACTCCCCAGTGTTCCCACCGCCATGCCTTTTCGCGGCGGTTCGCCGTGTTGATCCGACGAGCGATCACATCCACGAGATCTTGAAGCGTCCAGTTGCGTTCCCACCGAACGTAGCTCAGCGGATGAACGAGCCGCCCAGGAGGGTTGCTTGACGCTCGTCGCACCATGTCGACCTCCTTATTACGGACGACTGTACATCTATCGCCAGCTTTAGAAATGGTCTCAGCAGTCCGAAACCCGCAAAGACAACAGCGAGACAACAGCGATTCGCTGGACCGGTAGAACCGTCCGGGGTTCTCTGGTCTTGCCAGCTCATGCGTTCCGATGCGTTGTTTCTCAGAGGCGCAGTCAGAGCAGTCAGTGCCGATTTCTCCAGGTGTGGAAGTAAGTCCGGTTCGCCAGGTTCGCAGGTTTAGTCGATCAAGCTGGCGCGCTTGACCGAATGGCAGGAAGGCGGCTTTCGATGGAAGAATCCGTGCGAGCGACCTTCGAAGTTTTCTATCAGGTAGAACGAGCAGGCGCCGTTCGCTTGTCGGATGGCGGAGGCCCGTTCGGGTTCGATATCACTCGGGCCTTATTGGTTGACGACCTTCTGCAGGTCTATCGGTGCGATGCGGTTCTGGAGACGGGCTGTTTTCTCGGCGACACCACCCGCTACCTGGCGGCCCGGTATCCCGATCTTCCCGTCTACAGCTGCGACATCGTTCCCGAACACGTGGAGTTCACCCGCCGCCGGTTGGCTGCGGCAGGTTGCCAGAACGCCTTGGTGTCGTGCTCTGACTCCCCTGCGCTGGTGGAAACGATCAGCCAACTGTACGAGCGGCCGCTGATCTATCTGGATGCGCACTGGGAGGATCGCTGGCCCTTGGACGCCGAGCTCGCAGCCATCGCGAGGGGCGTCGTTCTGGTCGACGATTTCGACATCGGCCACGCCCGGTTCTCCTTCGACATCTACGGCGGGCGTCCATGTGATCGGTCGGCCTTCGCCGTGATGCCGTCGCCGCCGGCGCGCTACTGGACCCCCGATCCGGACGCCTCGTGGCCGCTTCCCTGCCTTCAGGTGGGACGACGAGGCGGGACAGGAATCACCGTAATCGGCCTCGACGCCGGCCCACTCGATCGCCATCCGGCGTTGACCGGCCACGACCTCGTTTTGGAGGCATCCGCATGACGCTGGCCTACGACCTGTCCGACCCCCTGGCGCTGCTCGACGGCCTGCCTTTCCTGGACGAGGGGTTCATGACCAAACGGCTGATGGCCGCGGTCGCAGCGGCCCGTCATGTCACCGCGCAGGCGGAAGGCAAGGCGGATCGAATCACCGACCAGTCCATCGAGACCTGGCTCGGACCGTCGCGCGCACTGTTACTGGCCGGTACGCGGCCGATGCCCGCCATGCCGCTGGCTCCTCGGCAGAAAGGCCAGATAGCCGCGGCGTTGCAGGAACTCGGTTCGTTGATCCCCTCGTGGTCGCACCTGACCAGCCTGCCGATCCGGTATGCCCTGCTCCACCCCGCCAACGGCGCGATATCGGCCTCGTCCAGGGCGTGGCCGCAGCACATCCTCCTCTCCGAGGAGGCATTCGCCACCCCCGTTGAGCTGCGAGAGCAGATCACGCACGAGCTGTCTCACCAGTGGCTCTACCTGATCGAAGAGCTGTGGCGGCTCGAGGTGCCGTCCGCGCAGCCGGTCGCACTCCCGTCCGGCACCGCCAACCGCTCTCCCTCGGAGGTGCTGGGAGCGGCTCATGTCGCCGCCGTACTGACCCGCCTCTACTCAGTGGCAGGCGACGCCCCGGAAGGACGCCTGGAGAGGCTGGCGGACTACCGGGCCGGATGCCTGACCCTGTTGGACCAGATCGCCGAGGACCTGACCGATCTAGGGCGCGAGATCGCCCGTCATCTGAAGGAGGCCCATGAGTAGCATCACCGCCCCCGCTCGCCCCGGCGCCGGGATCAAACCGATGTCGGCGTGGAAGAGCCCGCTGTACATCGCCGATCTCCCCGGTGCCGCCGAGCACAACGAGGTCCTGCGCGACCTCATCGTCACGCGCACGATGACCGATCCCGAGGCGTCGAACTTCGGAGTGATCTCGGCGACCAAGGCCAACCAGGACATCCTCGCCTGGGCCCACCCGGCCGTGGACTGGTTCAGGGGCCAGATCATGAACGCCGTGTCGGCGCTCACCGCCGCGGTGCTCGGGGAGGCGGCCAACGAGGTGACGCAGGGCGTGATTGCCGAGGCCTGGACGGTCGTCTACGCCGAAGGCGGGAGCCTTCGACCACATACCCATCACGACTCAGCCTGGTCCGGCGTCTACTACGTCGAGTCCGGCGACGGCGGCGGGACCGGCGATGCTGGATACCTGCAACTGCTCGACCCCCGGCCCGCCGCCATCGCCAGAGAAGCCTCCGAGGGCGTGTACCGGGTCGAACCCGTGCCCGGGCGGATGGTCGCCTTCCCAGGCTGGCTGCCGCACTCGGTCCAGGCCACTTTGACCGGCGGAGGCCGGCGCATCTGCATCGCCTGGAACGTGGCCTACGACAAGGATTGGACGGGGATGAAATGACGACCCTGCTCGAAGCGCGCAACGAAGCGCCGGTCCAGTTCCTGTGGGGCACCAACGTCCTGGTGGAGGAGGCGGAGCTCCAGGACATCGTCAGACCCGACGTGCGCCTGTCCGAGACCGGGCCGATCTGCGAAGACCTCGACCCTGCGCTATTCGTCACCGACCAGGCCGCGCTGGAGGAGATGTTCCTGTCCGGGATGAACGCGGTCGCGAGGATGGACGCCGCCCCGCCGGTCGCATTGGTGAGCGTACGCGTCCAGGGCTGGCGTGAGGGCCACGGTATCCCTGCCGCCGCTGACACCTCCCCCTACGTCGGCTGGTGCTGCCTGTCCGCGACGGCCGCGCCCTCGACCGCCGAATCGGGGTGCCTGTCCCTGGCCGACCCTCGTGCGGGCAGCGACCTCACCGCGATGCCCGGACTGCCCTGGGGCCGTCAGGTCCTCGTCCGGCCCGTGCCCGGCGCCCTGACGATCGCCCCCGGCTGGCTTACCCATTCGGTCGTCCCCATCGAGCACGGTCAGCAGCTCGTCGTGGCCGTGGCCACCTGCTCCCGGTAAATCGACCGGGTCACAAAGGAGAGAAAGGAACTGGCACCATGACCCAGCCCAATGAGAGGGCCGCCACCAGTCTGCGGCTGGAGGGCCCGGGCCTCGGCCTCGGCCTCGATTCGGAGGACACCGCGGCCTTCCTCGAAGCCACCCGCAAGGGGCTCATCGCCCCGGAGACCGCCTGCGACAAGGGCATGCAGGACAACTTCGCCCTGCGAACCGCCACCACCGTGACCCTGGCGGGCTCCACCGCCTGACCAGCCACTGCCTCACCGGCCCCGCAGCAACCCGGCTGCGGGGCCTCTCGCGTAGCCGGGAGGACTCTCCCGCACCAACGATCACCTGTTTCCAGATGAGCCACGACGGCCACTCCGGGCTCTCGATAGAGTTGGGTCTCCGCTCGACCCACTACGAAAGGCCAGAGATCACCAGTGGCTGATTCGTTCGTTCACCTGCATGTTCACACCGAATACTCCATGCTGGACGGGGCGGCGAAGATCGGCAAACTGGCCGAGCGGGCAGCCGCGCTGGGCATGCCCGCGATCGCCATGAGCGACCACGGCAACATGTTCGGCGCCTATGAGTTCCAGTCGAAGATGAAGGCCGCCGGGGTCAAGCCCATCATCGGCATCGAGGGTTATGTCAGCCCGGAATCCCGCCACTACAAGCAGCCGGTGTTCTGGGGAGAACCCCACCAGCGTAAGTCCGACGAGCGCACCGGTCTGGGCGGTGACGTGTCGGCCAGCGGCACCTACCTTCACAAGACCATGTGGGCGGTCAACGCGCAGGGCCTGCGGAACCTGTTCAGAATCTCATCGCTGGCCTCCCTTCAAGGCCACATGAAGAAGTACCCGCGCATGGACGACGAGTTGTTCGCGGAGTACCACGAGGGGATCGTCGCCACCACCGGCTGCCCGTCCGGAGCGGTGCAGACGCGGTTGCGGCTCGGGCAGTACGACAAGGCGCTGGAACACGCCGCCAAGTACCAGGACATCTTCGGGCGGGACAATTACTTCCTGGAGCTCATGGACCACGGGGGGATCCCGATCGAGACCGGGGTCCGCGAGGACCTGCTGCGGATCGGCAAGACCCTCGGCATCCCGCCCCTGGTCACCAACGACTCCCACTATGTGACCGAAGACCAGGCCACCGCCCACGACGCGTTGCTCTGCGTCGGCACCAACTCCCTACTCAGCGACCCCAGCCGGTTCCGCTTCTCCGGCAACGGCTACTACGTACGCACCGCCGAGGAGATGTGGGCTCTCAACCCCAACTCCGATATGTGGGCCGAGGGCTGCAAGAACACCCTGCTGATCGCTGAGCGGGTCGAGCCGTACGACGAGGTGTTCGCTCACCGTGACCTCGCCGCCAAGTTCCCGGTTCCCGAAGGGGAGACCGAGATGAGCTGGCTCCGCAAGGAGGCCGAGCGTGGCGCGGTGCGGCGTTACGGCGATCCCGTGCCGGCCGAGGTTGTGGAGCGGATCGAATACGAGCTCGGTGTCATCGAGGGCATGGGTTTTCCCGGGTACTTCCTCGTCGTCGCGGACATCTGCCGCTACGCCCGAGAGAACGGCATCTGGCTGGGCCCGGGCCGAGGATCGGCCACCGGGTCCATGGTCGCCTACGTCACGGGCATCACCGAGCTCGACCCCATCGAGCATTCACTGCTGTTCGAGCGGTTCCTGAACCCTGAACGCATCTCCATGCCTGACGTCGACCTCGACTTCGACGAGCGTCGGCGCGGCGACATGATCCGTTATGTCACGGAGAAGTATGGCGAGGACAACGTCTCGCTGATCATCACCTACATGACGATCAAGTCGAAGGCGGCGGTCAAGGACGCGGCCCGCGTCCTCGGCTATCCCTTCCCGGTGGGCGAGAAGATCACCAAAGCATTCCCACCGGCCGTCATGGGTAAGGAAATCCCGCTTACCGGCATCTTCGACGAGAAGCACCCCCGGTACGCCGAAGCGACCGAGTTGAGGAAACTCTACGAAGAAGACCAAGACGTCAAGCGGGTCATCGACACCGCGCTTGGCCTTGAAGGGCTGACCCGGGGCACCGGTGTCCACGCCGCAGGTGTCATCCTTTCCTCTCAGCCGTTGATCGACGTCATGCCGATCTTCATGCGCCCTGATGACGGTGCTCGCATCACCGGCTTCGACGGACCCAGTTCAGAGTCCATGGGCGCCCTGAAGATGGACTTCCTGGGCCTGCGCAACCTCACCGTCATCGGTGACGCGGTGCAGAACGTGAAGGACAACCGCGGCGTCGACCTGGACATGCTCAGCCTTCCGCTGGACGACAAGAAGACCTATGAGCTGCTGGCCCGCGGCGAGACGCTCGGCGTGTTCCAGCTCGACAGCTCGATGATGCGGGACCTCACCAAGCTGATCGCTCCGGCCCGATTCGAAGACATCTCGTCCATCCTGGCCTTGGGCCGTCCCGGTCCTATGGGCGCGAACGCACACGTCAACTATGCGCTACGCAAGGCCGGGCAGCAGGAGATCACCCCGATCCATCCTTCGCTCAAGGAAGCCCTTGAGCCGATCCTCGGCACGACCTACCACCTGGTGGTCTACCAGGAGCAGGTCATGGCCATCGCCCAGCAACTGGCCGGCTACACCCTCGGTGGCGCCGACATCCTGCGCCGGGCCATGGGCAAGAAGAAGAAAGAGGAGATGGACAAGCAGTGGGCTACCTTCTCCTCCGGCATGGTCGCCAAGGGCTACACCGAGGAAGCGGCGAAGGCCGTCTGGGACGTTCTGGAACCGTTCAGCTCCTACGGCTTCAACAAGTCCCACACCGCCGGGTACGGTCTTGTCTCCTACTGGACCGCCTACCTCAAGGCCAACTACCCGGCCGAGTACATGGCCGCCCTGCTCACCTCGGTCGGCACGAACAAGGACCGCATGGCGCTCTACCTCGCCGAGTGCCGACGCATGAAGCTCAAGGTTCTGCCTCCTGACGTCAACGAGTCCGGACTGCGGTTCTCAGCCGTCGGGGAGGACGTTCGCTTCGGATTGGGCGCGATCCAGAACGTCGGGGAAAACGCCATCAAGGGCATCATCTCCGCACGTCGCGAGAAGGGCGCCTACACCGACTTCAACGACTTCCTGACCAAGGTTCCCCAGGTCGTCTGCAACAAGCGCACCATTGAATCTCTGATCAAAGCCGGAGCATTCGACGGCCTTGACCATGCCCGGCATGGGCTGATCCAGATTCACGAGCAGGCCGTCGACGCGGTGATCGATGTCAAGCGCAAGGAAGCACTGGGCCAGGACTCACTCTTCGGTGCGCTCGATGAGGACGGTGATGCAGGGAATGTCTTCCATATCTCCGTACCGGAAGGCGAGTGGGACAAGAAGACCAAACTAGCCTTCGAGCGGGAGATGCTTGGTCTTTACGTTTCCGACCACCCACTCAACGGCGCCGAACGCATTCTGGAACGCAACCGAGATCTGACCATCGCTCAAGTTCTGGACGGGCAGGCCGGAGCAGGCAACGTCCGCATCGCCGGCATCATCTCAGGCGTCGATAAGAAGGTCACGAAAAAGGGTGACGTCTGGGCCATTCTCAAGATTGAAGACCACGACGCGTCGATTGAGGTTCCCTGCTTCCCTCAGACCTACCAGCTTTACGGCACCAACCTCGCACCCGATCTGGTCGTCTCCGTTACCGGCCGGATCCGTTCACGCGGCGACGGTGACGAAGCCACTATCTCCTTCAACGCTATCGACATCACATTCCTCGACATCTCCGGTATCCAAGATGACGGCCGCGAGCCGATCGTGATCGCCCTCCGCGAGGAGCGCATAAACAGGGACCTCGTCCACGAACTAAAGCGGATCTTGACCGTCCACCCGGGTGAAACCCCCGTCCGCTTGCGAGTAGAGCGACTCAACCGGAAGATCAACGTCGTTGAGCTCCCCGACTACGCAGTGAACATAAACAACGGTGCATTCGCCGGAGATATCAAGGTTCTTCTGGGCGCGAACGCACTCGTTGTGCCGTGACGACCAACTCCACCCCGGATCCGAGCCGAGTCGAAGTCATCCTGGCAGCAGAGTCACCTGAGTGTGGTCGATGCGGCCAGGAAGGCATCCTCTCGGCCCGGGTCCCGCATCATCTCGTCAATGCTCGGAATGAAACCGTCCCGGGCACGGGCATCGTCGTTCTCTGCCCGCGCTGCGACATAGGCCAACCAGAAGCCGGGGCCTTGATCGCTTGGTTCACCGTCCATGGCGAGGTCACGAGCGAGAACGTGGAGCAAGTCGCGGAACTGATCGACGCGTGGGCATCAGTTGCGAGAGTGCCCCCTCTCGACGAAGCAGCGCTGGAAGCGGAAATCCAGGCATGGCGAGAAGACGATCTTTAGGTTGCACCGCCTGCTGGATAGACGGCGACCAAGGTCCTTCCTTTCGACAGAAGTCTAAAAAAGCGTATCCATCGAAGGGGCTTCCTCAGGAACCAGTCTGATGATCTTATCTCCGGACAGTTGTCCGCCGCTTGGAAAGCGTTCGGCGATACCTTGCTCTAGAAGGTACCGGACAACTGGCGTCACATGCGGGGGCCGATAAACAGTCTCCAATAGTGCGAATTCCCTTAGCTGCGCTAGCGTCCGTTCACCCTTCGATAGTTCCTCAAGGATGGCCCGCCGCAGAGGGCGTGTGTCAGGGTCGAATTTCAATTCGAACTGAAGCTGGTCAGGATCGCGAGGATCGCGGTAGCTAACGCCCCGAATGGGATCAACCTTCCACATCGCCTCCTTCATTTTTTCGAGCCCCTTGTGACTACTTGTTCCGTACACAAGGTGCAGGTCGTGACCACCCTCATCGAGCATCTCAAACGAGATCACATAGGGAAATCCCGCAGCATTGAGGGACTCACGATAGGCCGTTACGAGGTACCCCTTCTTCTGGTGCGACGGAAGATTTCGGACCTTGCGCCAGGAAGTGCCACCAAAGGCAACATCCCCCTTCTCCTGATGCGCCTCAATGTTGCCGAATTGCATCAGGAAGCGCGTGCCGAATGTGACCAGCACCTCACTGGAAGGAACTTTCGCAATGACTCGTGCGATATCGAGGGGGATGTCTGGCCCGCCCCAGCTATCGAGAAAGGCGAAGATAGGGGAGGTCGTGGCACCAGCGCCATTAAGGGCAGGAATAAGGACATCCCCACAGCGGCCATTATGGTATTCGATGTTCATACTCTCAGGCACACCGCCATACTGAGCAGCGGATTTCCCTATTTCACTCTTTAGCCGCTGGAGGCGCGTTGAATCGCCTTCCACCAGGATGACGTTCATTCGCTTTCCGCTCAGGAGCTGTTTTCTTCGCAAGAAAACCCCGAGCGCGATGACCGGAGAGCCCGGCTCGCCTCCTTTGTAGATTCCTGGGCCGGCGAAGCCTTCCGCGTATGTCACCGATTGGCGTGCGCGGGGCCCTTGAAGGAGGATGGGGAACCACGCTTCTAGGTAGCGCTGGAGTAACTCGTGCTTAGCGCGTGTGTGCGGGTCGCAGTCCCACGTCGGCGTTTGGGGGGCAGGCATACGTCACTTCTTACCCGCCCTCGTAAGCCGTCTACCGCCGACTTGTGCTGTAGCTATCAGACTGTGACAGCGCTAGGTTCAATGGCCGCAGTTGGTCGTGCGAGGACGGGGAGCTCGTCCCACGTTCGTCCGTCGAGTAGCCGCCCGCCGGCTTTCGGCGTGCGCCCGCCCCACTGCTTAAAGAAGAAGGGTACTCGGCTTTCCTGGCACAGATCGCGGATCTCGCGCACCCAGGACGCTGAGATGGGCCGGTGAACCGGTCCACTCTCGCCACCGACTATGACCCAATCCATGCCAGTCAACGTTAGCCGGGACAAAGGACCCAGGAGCGGTTCGCAGGACAGGAACCTTGTACGGGCAGGCACAGCCCGTAGGTCATCCACTCGATACAGGGCATCTTCGTCTTCGACCGAAACCCCGATCCACAAGTTGTCAGGCCATTCGAGCAGCTGTGCGACTTTGCGTAGCCGCGCGGAGCGTTTCGTTAGGACCTGGTAAGTATGCTGTGGCGTCTCCTTGATCACCTTGAAAACCTGGCGCACGAAGTCAAGAGGGACCCGCGCGTGGAACAGGTCACTCATCGAGTTGACAAAAACCACTTGAGGAGTGCGCCAGGTGTAGGGCTGACGCAGTGCTGACGGATGGAGTGTCACACCGAATCCCGGCCCTGACGTCCGAGGATCGCCGTCGTTCTGATACTTCGCCGCGCCCATAGCTTTGAGCCGCTTGGCCAACGTCAGGGCATAGCAGTTGTCGCAGCCAGCTGAGATCCGGTCACAGCCCGTGCTCGGGTTCCAGGTGACTTCCGTCCACTCGATCGCCGTTCGTCTAGCCATGACTAACCCCTTTGGCCGCGTCACGCCTGAGCAGTGACCTCACGCTATCAGCGGTGATAAATTTTGAGCGGTATTAATTTATCACTCCAAGCGGTGGTTCGGTGGGCGCAGGACGTAGAAAACGAGCTGAGAGCAGATACGTCGCGCAGGCAGCACGTCTGGGGGCGCGGCTCAGAGAGCTTCGCCTGCAGAGGGGGTACACGCAACAGCAGCTGGCAGCGAGCGCTGAAATCGCACTCTCAACCCTGAGAAAGATTGAGACAGCGGCAGTGGTCGAACCGGGCTACTTCACGATCCTTAGCCTCGTCAGAGCACTGGGCGCCGACACGGACGACCTTCTCGTGTAAACCCTGCTACCGCTTGAAGGCAGGCTCTCCGTATACACGTCCGAACAGAAACGTCGCGGAGTGGCTGACCTCCCTGCCGAAGGGGCCGGACCGGGAGCGATCCCACCCCAGGACCGCCACCACCTCACCCTCCCGCGCTCGAGCATTTTGAACGATGGTTTCACGGCCATGGGGCGCGGCGGAGCCGCCAGCAGCACGGCACCGATAGAGCGCGCTCAAGACCGATCTGCCAGTCCCCCTGGGAGGTCGGATCACCACCTCTCGGCATGAGCTTTACTTGAGCGTGTAACGGCAGGTCATGGATTACGGATGTCCCAGAAGGCGGTGACCTTCGACGAGCGTGTACCGCTTGAGGGTGATGAGCGATAGCGTGCCCACAGGTTTGAAGATCGCGGAATATGGGCAGGATGGACGTCTTCAAGGTTCACGAACAGCTGATTGCCGACTACGCTGCGTTCACATCGGGTTTCACCGAGATCGAGGACGAGCGGATCAAGGGACACGTCCAGAAACGGCTCGGTGAGGGCGAGCAGTGGCCTGATCCCTACCTGTCGCTGAATCCGAACTTCGCGCCCGGCGGCTCCATCAGCGAGCTCATTGGGCAGGGCCTGCTTGTCGAAGAGTGCGAGCGCATCTTCCGCGTCGGCAAGGACGACTCCTCCGAGGGCCACGTCCTCAACCTGCACCGTCACCAGCGTGAGGCTGTGGAGATCGCGCGGACGGGCGCAAGCTACGTGCTCACCACCGGGACGGGATCGGGTAAGAGCCTCAGTTACATCGTGCCGATCGTCGACTGGGTGCTCCGCCAGAAGGAGAGCGGCGCCTATCAGCCGGGCGTGAAGGCGATCATCGTCTATCCGATGAACGCCCTTGCCAACAGCCAGGTGCATGAGCTCGACAAGTTCCTCAAGGAGGGGTACGGCCCTGGCCGTGAGCCGGTGACGTTTCGCCGGTACACCGGGCAGGAGAAGGGGCATGAGCGGCAGCAGATCCTGGCCGACCCTCCGGACATTCTGCTGACCAACTACGTCATGCTCGACCTGGTCCTGACCCGGCCGGGTGAGCGGGACAGTCTCATCACCGCGGCGCGGGGCCTGCGCTGGCTGGTTCTCGACGAGTTGCACACCTATCGCGGCCGGCAGGGCGCCGACGTGGCGATGCTGGTCCGTCGCGTACGGGATGCATGCGACGCCGATGAGATCCAGTGTGTCGGCACGTCCGCGACGATGACGACCGAGGGCAGTGAGCAGCATCGCCGCGAGAAGGTGGCGGAGACCGCGACCCGTCTGTTCGGTGTTCCGGTGGCGCGGGCGCATGTGATCGGCGAGACGTTGGAGCGTGCCACCACAGCGGATCCGGACGCCGTGACCGCACTCAAGATTCCCGAACAGGACTACGACAGTTTCATCGCCGACCCGCTCGCGGCGTGGGTGGAGGCTCAGTTCGGCGTGGTCGCCGATCCGGCCACGGGTGCGCTGACGCGTCCGCCCCGTCCGCGTACGGTCCCGGAAGCGGCTCGCGATCTTGCCGCTCGAACCGGATACGCCCCGGAGGAGTGTGCGGCGGCGATCCAGGAAACGCTCAAACGAGGCGCGGCGATCAGCCATCCGCGGACTCAGCGGCCGGTGTTCGCCTTCCGGCTGCACCAGTTCCTTTCCAAGGGTGACGACGTCTACCTGAGCATCGAGCCGGAGGACGTCCGTTACATCACCAGCCGCTATCAGAAAGTGGTTCCCCAGCCCGGCAAGGAAGACCACATCCTGCTACCCGCGTCGTTCTGCCGGGAGTGTGGTCAGGAGTACCTGACCGTGCGACGGGTGGACGACAAGGGGACCATCCGGTTCAAATCCCGCCGTGACGTCGATCAGACCGGTGATGAGCTGGACGGCTACCTGTATGTCTCGAGCGATTTCCCGTGGCCGGACACCACACAGATCGCGATCGATGATCAGCGGGTGCCGGAGTCGTGGCTGGAGACGTCGAGCGACGGATCCCCCAGTGTGATCGCAGCCAAACGGAAGTACCTCCCCGAGATCGTCCATGTCGCCCCGAACGGCTATGTGGACGAAGACGGCACCCGCGCCGCGTATATCGCTGCCCCTTTCACCTTCTGTCTTGCCTGCCGGACGTCGTATGAGCAGGTACGCGGCAGTGACTTCGCCAAGCTGGGGTCGCTCGCGGTGGAGGGCCGTAGTTCGGCCACGAGCGTGATCAGCTCCACTGTGGTGCGGACCCTGCGCGAGAACCCGGAGATTGAGAAGCCTCAGCGCAAGTTGCTGGCGTTCACGGACAACCGGCAGGACGCCAGCCTGCAGGCCGGCCACTTCAACGATTTTGTGCAGGTCGTCCAGCTCCGCGGCGCTCTCTACAGGGCGCTTCAGGCGGCCCCCGACGGCCTCACCCACGAAGTGATCGCGCAGCGAGTCACCGAGGCGCTGAATCTCGCCTTCGCCGACTTCGCGCAGAACCCCGAGGCCAGGTTCACCGCGGAGCGCAACACGTGGAAGGCACTACGTCAGCTCATCAACTACCGGCTCTATCTGGACCTGGAACGCGGCTGGCGGATCACGATGCCGAACCTGGAGCAGACGGGCCTGCTGAAGGTCGACTACCTGGACCTTCCAGACATCGCCGCAGCGCAGGATCTCTGGGACGGCGCGCACTACGCGCTGCGGGACGACCGGCCCGAGTTACGTGACGAGCTGTTGCGGACTCTGCTGGACGAATTGCGCCGGGTCCTGGCGATCGACGCCGACTGCCTGACCGAGCCCGGGTTCATGCAGATCAAGGAGGAGAGCCGCCACTACCTCAAGGATCCGTGGGCCATGGAGCCGACGGAGAACGTGGTCTACGCTGCCGTCGCCTATCCCCGCGCTGGGCGGCATGGCGGCCTGCGATCCAGCAAGGACCTGTATCTGACCGGGTTCGGCGCGTACGGCAAGTATCTGCTGCGCGAGCACACGGGTCTTTCCCGGGACGACGCGCACGCGATGATCCGGGACATGCTGGCGGTCCTGGAACGCTGCGGCATCCTCGTCCGGGAACGGGACGGTTACCAGCTCAAGGCCTCGTCGATCATCTGGCGGCTCGGTGACGGCAAGGCGGGGGCAGAGGACCGGATCCGCAAGCATGTCGCGGCCGACACCGGCCCGCGGATCAACCCGTTCTTCCAGCGCCTCTACACCGAGAAGGCGGCCAACCTCGCCGGCCTGCAGGCCCGGGAGCATACCGCCCAGGTGATGAACGAGCTGCGCAGCATCCGTGAAGAGCTGTTCCGCGCCGGTGATCTCCAGGTGCTCTACTGCTCACCCACAATGGAGCTGGGCATCGACATCGCCAGCCTGAACGCGGTCGCGATGCGCAACGTCCCGCCCACACCGGCAAACTACGCCCAGCGGGCGGGCCGGGCGGGCCGGTCCGGGCAACCGGCCCTGGTGGTGACCTACTGCGCCACCGGCAACGCCCACGACCAGTACTACTTCCGGCACCGTGACCAGATGGTGGCGGGGTCGGTGGCGGCGCCTCGGCTCGACCTCACCAACGAGGACCTGATCCGCTCTCATGTGCATGCGATCTGGCTGGCCGAGACCGAGCTCCCCCTCGACAGCTCGATCAGCAAGATCCTCGACGTCGACGCCCCCGGCTTCCCCCTGCTGCCGAAGGTGCGGACGGCGGTCGCCAATACGCACGCCCAGACGCGGGCGGGAGAACGGGCCCGCGTGGTCCTGGCGGAGCACGTCAGCGAGCTGGACCTGACCTCATGGTGGCACGACGACTGGATCGACCGGACCGTTCAGGACGCGCCGAAAGAGTTCAACGCCGCATTCGACCGCTGGCGCGAGCTCTACCGTACGGCGCAGGCCGAGCGGGAGGAACAACATCGCATCATCGGCGACCACTCCACGGGCAAGAACAAGCGCGACATCGCGACCGCCCGTCGGCGCGAGGCAGAAAACCAGCTCAAGCTGCTCCGCAACGAGGATTCCGAGGACTTCCAGACAGACTTCTACTCCTACCGATACCTCGCCTCCGAGGGGTTCCTGCCGGGCTATTCGTTCCCCCGGCTGCCACTGCGTGCCTACATCGCCGCCCGCAAGGGCAAGACCACCGAAGTCGAGTTCATCCACCGGCCGCGCTTCATAGCCATCCGCGAATTCGGCCCGGACGCCCTCATCTATCACGAGGGCTCGCGCTACCAGGTCAAGGAGGTCCAGCTCGCCCCCAACGAGCAAGGAGGCAGCGGGCTCGACACCAAGTCCGCGCGACGCTGCGAGTTCTGCGGCTACCTGCACGACTCCGTCGTCGGCATCGATATGTGCGAGTCCTGCGGCGGAAAACTCGGCAAGACCATGCACCGCCTGCTTCGACTGCAGACCGTCAAGACGGTCCGCCGCGATCGGATCTCCTCCGACGAGGAGGAGCGGCGCCGTGCCGGATACGACCTGGTCACTTCCTACCGCTTCAACGACCACGGCGTCCGTCCCGGTCGTCTTGACACCGCGGCCGTGAACAAGGGCGCCGTGCTGCAGCTGCAGTACGGCGACACCGCGACGGTGCGGGTCACCAACATGGGACGCCGGCAGCATACGAGCGCCGGGTTCTGGATCAACGTCCACACCGGCAGGTGGTTGTCGGAGAAGGACGCGCTTACCCCCGAGCTCAACCCCGTCGACGACGCCAGCCGGGTTGAGGCCAAGCAGCAGGTCATCCCGTACGTCGAGGACCGCCGCAACATCCTGGTCACCCGCGTGGCCACGGCGGTGAGCGAGGAGACGGCGATCAGTTTCATGTACGCGCTGGAGCGCGGTATCGAGGCCGAGTTCCAGCTCGAAGACAGCGAACTGACCAGCGAACCCCTGCCCGACGAGGCCCACCGCGGCCGGGCGCTGTTCATCGAGAGCTCCGAGGGCGGCGCGGGGGTGTTGCGCCGCCTGGTTATGGAGGACGACGCCCTCGCCAACGCCGCCCGACGGGCATTGGAGATCGCACACTTCGACCCCGACACCGGGGAGGACACCGGTGGTGCGATCAACGGCGAGCGCTGCGCCAAGGCTTGCTACGACTGCCTGCTCTCGTTCAGCAACCAGGGCAAGCACGAGCAGATCGACCGCCACCTGGCGCGTGATCTGCTGCTGGCCCTCGCCCAGGCCCGCGTACCCCGGCCCCCGGCGACCAAGCCTCAGGACACCTGGGAACCGGTTCGCTCCGACGCCGAGTCGAACGATCCGCTGCACGCATTCGTGTGCTGGCTGGAGGAGTGGGAGTACCGTGCGCCGAATGCGCTCAAGGTGGACCTGAACGGCATACGGGTCGAAATGGTCTATGAAACTCCACACGCGCAGGTGGCTTTGTTCGTCGATGGCCCGGACAACGCCGACGATCCCGGCCGCGACGAGGACGCCGAAGACGAGCTTCGCGATCTTGGGTGGAGTGTCGTGCGTGTCCCCTACGGTGGGGACTACGCGCAGATCGTGAAGAAGTACCCGAGTGTGTTCGGAACGAGCCGCAGGGAGCAGCATTGACCTCCGTCTACAGCCCCGGATCACTCGTCCACGCGCGTGGCCGCGATTGGGTCGTGCTGCCGGAAACCACAGACGCGTTGCTGGTCGCCCGGCCGCTGGGCGGTGGCGATGACGAAGTCGCCGGCATCCTGCGCGGGGTTGAAGACATTGCCCCGGCCACGTTTCCGCCCCCGCAGACGGCCGAGGCCGGCAATGCGGTGAGCGCAGGGCTGTTGCGCACCGCGCTGCGGGTCGGGTTCCGCGCGACGGCAGGACCGTTCCGGTCCCTGGCCGGGCTCGCGGTGGAGCCGCGGCCGTACCAGCTCGTGCCCCTGCTGATGGCGCTGCGACAAGAGACCGTACGGCTGCTGATCGCCGACGACGTCGGCATCGGAAAAACGATCGAGGCATCCCTGATCGCCGCCGAGCTGCTCGCCCAGGGCAGCACTACCGGCTTGACCGTGCTGTGCAGCCCTGCACTCGCCGAGCAGTGGCAACAAGAACTGGCCAGCAAGTTCCACATCGACGCCGAATTGGTCCTGCCGAGCACCGTCAAGGGACTGCACCGGAATGCCGTCCTGGCCGATGACGAGTCGATCTTCCACTATTACAAGCACACCGTCGTCTCCACGGACTTCATCAAGTCGCCGACACGGATGAAGGAATTCATCCAGTCGTGCCCGGACCTGGTCATCGTGGACGAGGCGCACACCTGTGTCGCGGACGGCTCGACCAGTGGCAGCCGCACCCAGCGCTACAACCTCGTCCGGGAACTCGCCGCGAACAAGGACCGGCATCTGCTCCTGGTCACCGCGACCCCGCACAGCGGCAAGAACGAAGGTTTCCACAACCTGATCGGCCTGCTCGACCCTGCCCTGCCGGGCCTCGACCTCGACGATGCGAAGGGCCGCGACGAGCTGGCCAGATACATGGTCCAGCGCCGCCGTGGCGACATCCGAAAGTATCTGGATGAGGAGACCAAGTTCCCCTCCGATCGCGAGACCCACGAGGAGCGCTACTACCTCACCGACGACTACCGGAAGCTGTTCCGCCAGGTCCTCACGTACGCCCGGGAGACGGTACGTGACGCCTCGGGTGGGCAGCTCCGCCAAAGGGTCCGCTACTGGTCGATCCTCGCGCTGCTGCGTGCCCTGGCATCCTCCCCGAAGGCCGCGGCTGCCACTCTGCAGACGCGTGCCAAGAGCATGGAATCCGAAACTCCGGAGGAAGCCGACCGGATCGGCCGCGCCACGGTGCTGGACATGGCCGAGGACGAGGCCGCCGAGTCGATCGATGTCATCCCCGGCGCCGACGACCTCGACGATGACGACCAGAGCGAGCGGGCGCGGCTTCTACGGTTCGCCAAGCAGGCGAGCGCGCTGACCGGGAAGGGCGATGCGAAGCTCACGAAACTCACCGATGTCGTGCAAGGGCTGCTCGCCGACGGCTACGACCCCATCGTGTTCTGCCGATTCATCGACACGGCCGAATACGTGGCCGACCACCTGCGCAAGACGCTCGGCAAGACCGCGGAGGTCGGCTGCGTCACCGGAACTCTCCCGCCGAGCGAACGCGAGGCCCGTATCGCCGAGCTGAGTGCGATCGAGGGCCGCCATGTCCTCGTCGCCACCGACTGCCTTTCCGAGGGCGTCAACCTGCAGGAGGCATTCCAGGCCGTCGTCCACTACGACCTGGCGTGGAACCCGACACGGCACGAACAGCGCGAGGGACGTGTCGACCGGTTCGGCCAGTCTGCCGACACCGTCCGCGCCGTCACCATCATCGGCGCCGACAACCTCATCGACGAGGTCGTCATGCGGGTCCTGATCCGCAAGCACGAGGAGATCCGCAAGAGCCTCGGCGTGAGCGTCCCTGTCCCGAACTCCTCGAACCAAGTCGTCGAAGCGCTCATGGAAGAGCTGATGAGCTCCCCCAGCGAGAGCTGGCAGCAACTGCCGCTCGACGGCTTCGGTGCGGGCGACCTGCACGCCGAGTGGGAGAGCTCCGCGGCCAAGGAACGCCAGTCACGCACCAAATTCGCCCAGGTCGGTATCAAGCCCGACGAGGTCGCCCGGGAACTGGCGGAGGTCCGCGCCAGCCTCGGCTCCTCCGGCGAGATCGAGGCATTCACTCGCGAGGCTCTGGACGCGCTCGGCGCGTCGATGACCGACCAGGAGGATGGTTTCAGGGCGGTCACCGCGACTCTGCCGAGCGGCCTACAGGACACGCTCCCACCGGGGCAGGCTCAGCCGCTGCCGTTCCATCGCGTCCTTCCCGTGCCTCGCTGGCATGCCCATCTCGACCGTACGGACCCCTCCGTCGGCGCCATCGCCCGCTACGTGCTCGACGCGGCGCTGGACCGCTCGGTGTCCTGGCCGACCTCGAACCGCCCGAGCCGGTGCGGTGTCATGCGCACCGCGGCCGTGCAACGCCGCACGACCCTCCTCCTCGTCCGATTCCGCCTGCACCTGGAACTGCCGGCCAAGGGCGGCAAGAAACTCCTCGTCGCAGAGGAGGCGCGAGTGCTCGCCTTCCGCGGCAAGCCGGCCGCACCGGAGTGGCTGCCGCAGGAGGAAGTGGAGACACTGCTCACGGCCAAGCCGGGCGGCAACGTGGCCTCCGACATCGCCCGCGACGACCTCGACCGGCTGCTCACACTTCAAACGGGAATGGATCAGGACGGCGAGGAGCAGACATGGCCTCGGTTGATGTGGGAGCTGGGAAGCACCCTCGACGACGAGGCGCACGCGATGGCGGAACGACTGCGCGAGTCGCACGCCCGAGCGCGGGCCGCCTCGCGGCAGAGCATCAGCAAGATCACCGTCACCCCGAACACCCCCGCCGACCTCCTCGGCGTCTACGTCTATGTCCCGGTCCCCTCCGGAGTCACCAAGTGAGCGAGCGAGACATCAACCACGGCGCCCAGGTCGTGGCGGCACCAGCCAGTCGTGAGGGCAGCGCATGAGCCGTTCCCCCTTCCCTTCGGTTCGCACCGCCGGCGGCCTGCTTCCGGCCGACCTGTTCAATCGGATCCTGGAGGCCAAATCCGGGGAGAGCACGCTCCCCGGCCGGGAACCGGAGACATACGGGCTGCTCCCGCACGAGAACGTCCGCGAAGCCGCCGCGCGTGCCTTCGACTACCTCAACGGCGCCTGGCAGGCCTTCACAAGAGAGCGAGAGAAGGCCGCCCAGGAGGGCCGCACACTGCGTACCCGCGACCGATGGCTGGTGCCGCTGCTGCGGCAGCTTGATTACGGCCATCTGACCGCGGCGAGCGGCATCACCGTTGATGGTGTTTCCTTCCCGGTGAGCCACCGCTGGGAGCACGTGCCCATCCACCTGCTCGGCTGGAACGTCGACCTCGATCATCGGACTCCCCGTGTCACCGCCCAGGCTCCGCAGTCGATGGTGCAGGAGCTGCTCAACCGCAGCGACGACCACCTGTGGGCGATCCTCTCAAACGGAAGCAAGCTCCGGCTGCTGCGGGACTCACGGGCGCTGGCCGGGTCGGCGTTCGTCGAATTCGATCTCGAACTGATCTTTTCCGAGCAGCTCTTCGCCGACTTCGTGCTGCTGTTCCGCCTGGTCCACGCGTCGCGCTTCGCCGTACCGCCGGAGAAAACGCCCGCGGACTGCTGGCTGGAACGCTGGCGCGCCGATTCCGTCCAGGTAGGCGAGCGAGCGCTGGCCCGGCTACGCACCGGCGTCGCGCAGGCCATCAACACCCTCGGCACCGGTTTCCTCAGACACCCGGCGAACGACGCGCTCCGCGCCGCCCTGGAAGGCCACAGGCTCGGCAAGGAGGACTACAACAGGGCGGTCCTGCGCCTGGTCTACCGGCTGCTGTTCTGGTTCGTGGCCGAGGACCGCGACGTCCTGCTGATCCCGCTCCCCGACGGCCCGGAACAGGCACACGAGCGCAAGCTCGTCCTGGCCGCGCGAGAACGCTACACGAGGTACTTCTCGGCCCAACGCCTAAGGGAACGGGCCATTCGCGGGGGCACCGATCACCACGACGACCTCTGGGAGGCCGTCCAGCTCGTGCTCCGCAGCCTCGGCGAGGAGAACGGACGTCCCGAACTGGCCATCCCCGGTCTCGGCGGGTTGTTCGAGCGCATCACAGAGGACGACGACGGCACTCCCCTGAAGGACAGCCGGCCGGACGCACTGGACGCCCCACTGGAAGGCATGCGGATCGAGAACGGACACCTCCTTAAGGCCATCCGCCACCTCGCCGTCGTGGACTCGGAGTTCCAGCGGCGGCCGGTCAACTTCCGCGAGCTCGACTCGGAGGAGCTAGGCAGCGTCTACGAGTGGCTGCTGGAGTTCCACGTCGAGCTGGACACCGCCGAGCGCACCTTCACGTTGAAGAAGGCAGACGGGAACGATCGCAAGAGGTCGGGTTCCTACTACACGCCCTCCTCACTGACCGAGGCGCTGCTCGACACCACGCTCGACCCCGTTCTGGATGAGGCCGCCGGCAGCGCAGACATGGTCGACGCCAAGATCGAGGCCCTGCTGAACGTGACTGTCTGCGACCCGGCCTGTGGCTCCGGTCATTTCCTGGTCGCCGCCGCCCGCCGGATCGCCCGCCGCCTCGCGCAGATCCGCTCCGGGGAGGACGAGCCCTCCCCCGATCTCGTACGGCACGCCATGCGCGAGGTGGTGTCACGCTGCATCTACGGCGTGGACATCAACGATATGGCGGCGGAGCTGGCCAAGGTGTCGCTGTGGATCGAGTCGGTCGAGCCGGGCCGGCCTCTGGCGTTCCTCGACACCAACATCCGCGTCGGCAACGCCCTGCTCGGCGCCACGCCCGCTCTGATCGACGGGGGGATCCCGAAAGAGGCGTTCAAGCCGATCGAGGGCGACGACCGCGCGGTAGCGTCGGCCGTCGCGAAGGAGAACGCGACCGAACGGGATCATCGGTCGCACGGTCTTACACAGGTCAGCCTGTTCGACGAGGCTCAGCTCGACTGGTCCAATGCGGCGATCGCCGAGGGCACCCGTGACATCGTCACGTTCCTGCCCGACGATCTCACCAAAGCGGCCGTGCAGCGGCGCAGGCTGCGTCTGGTCGACGCGGAACGCCGCGCGGCCAAGCGCGTGGCCGACGCCTGGTGCGCCGCGTTCGTGCAGGAGCTCACTCCGAAGACCCGGACGACCGCCATCACCCAGGCGGCCCTGGACTGGATCGGCGGCGAAGAACTCGATGAGCACCAGGCGCTGATCGCCGGCCGAGTCGACGAGCTCACGAAGCAGTACCAGTTCTTCCATTGGCATGTCGAGTTCCCACACGTGTTCCGGGTGTCGCAGGACGGTCGGGAAGACCCGCGTACCGGCTGGGACGGCGGGTTCACCTGCGTCATCGGCAACCCGCCCTGGGAAAAGGTCGAGTTCAAGGAACAGGAGTTCTTCGCCTCCCGCAACGAGGACATCGCGAACGCCAAGAACGCCGCTGCCCGCAAGAAGGCCATCGCCGCGCTCAAGGACAGCGAGGAGGAGTTCGACCGAAATCTCTACGGCGAATTCGTTCTGGCATTGCGTACACCATCAGCATTGACCCACTTCCTTAAGACGTCGGGCCGCTACCCACTGACAGGCATGGGACGACTCAACACTTACGCCGTGTTCGCCGAAACCGGCCGGATGCTCCTATCACCGTACGGCCGGGTCGGCATGGTCCTGCCAACCGGCATCGCCACCGACGCCACGACGCAGTTCTTCTTCAGGGACATGGTGGAGACCAAGACGGTCGCGTCGCTGTACGACTTCGAGAACGAGGAAAAGCTCTTTCTCAATGTGCACCACTCCTTCCGGTTCTGCCTTTGGAGCGGGGCAGGTCGCCGCGCACCTCAGCCGCGCATTAGTTTGGCGTTTCGGCTTCGGCAGGTGTCACAGATCGCCGAACGCAGGTTCGTTCTCACTCCAGAGGACATCAGCCGGCTCAACCCGAACACCGGAACCCTCCCGGTGTTCGACTACAGGCGGAACGCTGACATCACGATCGGCATCTACCGCCGCGTCCCCGTTCTCTGGCAGGAGTCGCCCGAAACCAATCTCTGGGCCCTTGCCTTCATGCAAGGCATTTTTAACATAGCCAGCGACTCGGAACTCTTCCGGCCAAGCGCAACCGATAGTGAAACGCTGCAGGACATGCTCGACACGGGGTGGATGTTCGACGGCAACGTCCTCATCCGTGACGGCCAGCGGTTGCTGCCTCTATATGAGGCGAAGATGCTGCACCACTTCGATGATCGGTTCGGCACCTACAAGGGCCAGACCGAGGCCCAGGCCAATGTCGGCACAGTCCCTCATCCGACGTCCGAGCAAAAGGACAACCCGGCCTACGTCACCATCCCCCGCTACTGGGTCCCGGAGAAGGACGTCGCGGACCGGCTGCATCCTGAAGACGACGTTAGCAGCAGACGGTCCCGCCAGTGGGCCCACGGTTGGCTCCTCGGCTGGCGCAATATTGCGCGTAGCAGTGATGTTCGTACATTAATCTGCAGCTTGCTTCCGTATGCGGGAGTAGCACACAGCTTCCCGCTTATCCTCCCCCGTTTAGGCTTGGCTGCTCTGCTCTATGCGAATCTTGCGTCGTTCGCGTTAGACTTCGTCGGCCGCCAGAAGATGGCAGGAACCAACTACACGCAAAACTACTTCAAGCAGCTTCCCGTGCTGCCACCTTCGGCTTACGAAGAGAAGTGCCCCTGGGATGGGGGGGAGCGGCTGGATGACTGGGTACGGGCACGGGTGCTGGAACTTACCTACACCTCCTATGCCATGGAGCCGTTCGCGCGGGACCACGGTGACGACGGTCCGCCGTACCGGTGGGACGAGGAGCGGCGGTTCTGGCTGCGGGCCGAGCTCGATGCGGCCTACTTCCACCTCTACGGCGTTGCCGAGGATGACGTGCACTACATCATGGACAGCTTCCGCGCGTTCCGGAACGTCAGCCCGGATCTGTTCGCCCGTACCAAGAAGGCGATTCTGGAGATCTACGAGGCCATGGCCATGGCGATCGCCGATTCCACGCCGTACCGATCCGTCCTCACTCCCCCGCCCGGCCACGGCCCCCGCCATCCCGAGCGGAGGCTCAACCCCTCGGAGAACGATCGTGGCTGACAACGTACGCATCGAGGCGATGTTCCGTGCCGCCATGGAGGTGCTCCGGGACAGCCCGGAACCCCTGACCAAGCGACAGGTCACGGAGGCGGTCGCAAGCCGGTTCGAGTTCACTCCCTATGAGAACCAGCGCGACGATCACGGTCGTCCTCGCTGGGAGGTGATGCTCGGCTGGCGGACCGGCGACGCCGGCACCGTAGGTTGGATCATCAAGCGCGACGGCCTGTGGGCGCTCACAGAGCCCGGCATCGATGCCCTGGAAACATACTCCGAAGCCGAACTTTTCGCGGAACTCCTGCGTCGCTACCAGGAGATCAGAAAGCACCGTATCCAGGCGCACAAGGCGCTATCGGGCAGCGAGCAGTTGCTCGCGAATGCCCTTGGTGCGGTTCCCGGAGGGAGCTGGACCTCGTACCGCGACCTCGCCGAGGCGACCGGCCTGCCGGAGGAGCAGCTTTCCCATTTTCTCGCGCATGTCGACATCCCCGGCGCGTACCGGGTCGCTTATGAGGACGGCACGCTGCCCAGCGACGGTATGCGTCACTTCCGCTACCGGGGCGGCGACATCGCACGACGGCTCAAAGCCGAAGGCGCGACGTTCGACGACCAGGGTCGCCTGGCCGCCGAGGACCGTGTGACCGGCGGGGAAATCCAGGAACGCCTGGCCCAGCTCCCACCTGCTGATCCGGAGTCGCAAGTCCAGCGGGCCTGGCTGGTGCGCGGGTCATCGGTGGACGGGCGGGACCTGGTGCCGATCTGGTTGCACAAGGAGTCCGCCTCTCTGGCCGCGTCCAGCCTGCAGGAGATCCCCATCCCCGTCGCCCGCGATGAGTTGAAGGCGATCGTCGAGGACAACTATCAGCACAAGTCCTACGCGGTGCGTGAGACGAAGCTCGCTGAGTTCGACGCGTTCTGCAACCGGATGCGGCCCGGCGACTACGTCCTCACCACCACGCAGGGTAAGACATATGTCGGCCGGATCACCGGGGATGCCATGTTCGTCGCCTCCTCCGACAAGCGCTCCAACCTCCGTCGGTCCGCCGAGTGGCTCAACCCCACGGCTCCGGTGCCGTTCGCGAACCTGCCCCAGCCGCTCCCGGCCAAGCTGCACAGTCAGTCGGACGTGGTCGAGCTGACCGAGAACATCGGCGCGATCGAGGAACTACTGGCCGCTCTCGACATCGACCTCGGCGACGCCGCTTCCGAGCCGGCCAAGGAACTTGCCTTCCCGGCAATCGATCAGGACCTGGCCGATGAGATTCTTGTCGACCGCGTGCGACTCCAGCGGTTCGCCGACCTCCTCTGGGAGAACAAGCAGCTCATCCTGTACGGCCCGCCCGGCACGGGAAAGACCTTCATCGCTCGGAAGCTCGCCGGAAGCCTCGCCGAACCGAGCGCAATCAAGCTGGTGCAGTTCCACCCGTCCTACACCTACGAGGACTTCTTCGAGGGGTTCCGCCCGGTGCAGCGCGCGGACGGGCAACTCGCCTTCGAGCTACGCCCAGGACCGTTCCGGCAGCTCGTCGAGGCTGCCAGGCAGCACCCATCTGACCCGTACATTCTCATCATCGACGAGATCAACCGGGCGAACCTGGCCAAGGTCTTCGGCGAGCTGTACTTCCTGCTCGAATACCGTGACGACGCCATCGGCCTGCTCTACTCGGGCGAGACCGACTTCACGTTGCCTCCGAACGTGTTCGTCATCGGCACCATGAACACCACCGACCGATCAATCGCGCTGGTGGACGCGGCGATGCGCCGCCGGTTCCGCTTCGTCGAGCTGCACCCGGGCCTCGATCCCGTCAAAGGCCTGCTCGGCCGCTGGCTGGAGCGTCTCCGTAAGGATGACGAGGCTGCCGTGCACAACCTGGACGCCCCCGAGGTGCTGGACGCGCTCAACGCCCGGATTGAGGATCACGACCTGGCGATCGGCCCGTCGTATCTGATGAAGCCCGGGATCTACCGACGCGAGGACGGATTGGCCGACGTCTGGGAGACCGCGATCCTGCCGTTACTCGCCGAGCACCACTACGGCAGCCCGCCCAGCGTTCTCGACCGCTACCGCCTCGCCTCCCTCCGCCGAGGGCTGGCCGCGCCCGAATGAGGATCGAGGTCGCCGAAACCGGCCACACTCTGGAACAGCTCACGCCCTCGCAGGGACGCCGGCTGGCGAGCTCCGGAGTCGTGGACGCGCGGCCGTCTCCGTACGAGCCGGATCTGTGGGAGATCACTCCGCGCGGCAAGGTCGGCGTTGCGCTGATCGGCGACGTCGAGGTGTGGGTAACGCCGAAACTGCCGATCGACCGGCTCCTTTTCCTGGTCGGATACGCGGTCGATCCCAAAGGGTGGCGGGACGAGACCGTTCACCTGGACGTCCGGGACGGGCTGATCCCGGCCGTGGCACAGGCTCTGTGGCGACAGAGCGAGCGTGCCCTGCGGCAGGGGCTGCTCCAGGGATATCGCACCGTCGAGGAGATCTCGTACGTTCTCCGCGGGCGCCTCCGGGAAGGTGATCAGCTCCGGCGGCACCATGGGCGCGTGATCCCGCTGGAGATCCGCCACGACGACTTCACCGTGGACATCCCCGAGAACCAGATCCTTCTGGCCGCCATCACGCGGCTGCTGACCGTACCGCGTGTGGATGGGGAGTCCCGGCGGCGGCTGGCCGCTCTGCGGGCCAGGCTGGCGAACGTCACCACCTTAGTCCGGGGAACGTCGCTACCGGACTGGCACGCGTCACGGTTGAACACGCGCTATCACACGGCGCTGCGACTGGCGGAGATCGTCTGGCGGGCGACTTCCCCGGAACACTCCCCTGGCTCCGTGGCCGCCAACGGCTTCCTCTTCGACCTCCCGAAGATCTTCGAGGACTTTGTGACCGTGGCCGTCTCGGAGGAACTCCACGCCAGGTACGGCGGAGCCGCCTACCCCCAGTACAACTGCCACCTGGACGAAGCGCTGGCCGTGCGGATGCGGCCCGACCTGGTATGGGAGCTGAACGGCTGCCCCGCGGCAGTGGTTGACGCCAAGTACAAACGAGAGAAACCGGCCGGCTATCCGGATGCGGACCTCTATCAGATGCTGGCCTACTGCACCGCGCTGCGGCTGCCGCGCGGCTATCTGGTCTACGCCAAGGGAAACGCCCCCGCAGCCTCGCACGTGGTGCGGCATGCGGGGATCGAGATCGTCTGTCACGCGCTCGACCTCATGCTGCCCGCCGAGCGGCTCCTGGCCCAGGTGGGCGGCATCGTGACCGAGCTGACCTCTGAGGTGCAGGTGGCACGAAGTACGTGAGCTGTACCCGATTTCCTTGATCGCCACCGGGTCGCATGTCCGGACCCACACAGCCGGGGGGGCGAAGAAAGCTATGTCCAGCGCCACCATTCCGTTCCCTCCCTGCTGAACCGCCGTACTTGCCCCCTCGCTGGAGGAGCTGGCGGTGCCGACGGAGACTGTCCCGTCGACCGAAACCGGTACTCCATGTGGGGACCGTACGGACTCCAAGCGTCCAGATAGGGACGGAGTTCATCGCCGTCGAGCTCCGGATCGAAGCCCTCCTCCGCAAGCGCCCCGGGGGCCAGTACCGGATCCAAGGTGTCCGCGAGGGACTGGCCCCAGCGGATCCACAGGGTGAGGTTCTCGACTGCCTCGGCATCTTCGTTCGCCGCCGCCGACTCCTGGAGCGCTGCGCAGAACCTACGCAGCTCGGCCGCGGATCGCCAGGCTTCCAAGGCATTGGCGAACAATCGCCTCCGGCGTTCCTCCGCCGCGGCCTCCTGCGTCTCGCGTACTGCGGCTTCCCATCGCGTTCGCTGCTCTCTTTTCTTGCGTTCCTGTTCCTCCTGCAACTCACGGCGACGCCGCTATCGCGATCCCAGCGTAGGCTGCGGCGCGAGGGTCGACTCAATGGCCGGTCGTGCCCAGGGAGATCGAGATGAGAGTACTCAGGCGGCCCTCAGCCGCCTGGTCCACGATGGGCCGACAGTTGACGGAGCTGAAGTCGTCGGCGGTCAGCGCATTAAGGACGTACGGGTCTAGGACCTTGCCGTCCTTGAGCTCGTAGCGGGTGTGTCCCGTCCCGTACTTGCCGACGGTCAGCATGACGATCCGTCCGACACCGGCCGCAGCGAGCAGGAGGCGTGCCCATTCCAGAGACATGCCATGGGTAGTGAAGTCGTCAAAGACGACAACGGTCTTACCCTTGAGCTTGCCCCGATATTTGGGACCAAGGTGCACGGTCGTCGCCTGTGTAGCGATTGACACGTCGGCCGTACCGCCCTGCCTGCGCGCCCTCGCACGCTCGATGCTGGTATCGGGGGCGTCAACCATGCGGACCAGCAGGTCGTCGCGGTAGTAGCCGTGGAACAGCTTCGCCGCCTTGTCCAGATAGTCCTTAAGCTGTGCGCTCACCTTGCCCTTCTTGCTTCCCGGGTAGACGCATATGTAGGGGTTGGCCGGGATCAACCCTTCCAAGTACGCGTTTGCGAGAACAAAGAGCATGAGCACGTCGCGAGCATCGTCATTATTAATCTTTATAGTCTTGTCGTAGGTGAAGACGTCCTGGAGGGCGAACCATCTCGCCGGGCTGGTGGAGGGCAGGGTCGCACTCGCGGGGAGCAGGGAGCGCAGGGACCAGTGGTCCTGGTCCAGGCGGTGCGACCAGGAGGGCGGACCAGTCAGGAAGGTCTCGGTGAACTTAGGGATCTCCTGTGGCGAGTCTGCTGTGAGCGAGGTGGTTCCGCTGGGCATCGGACCGGCCCAGCAGGCGTGCAGGTACAGCACACCGGAGTTGATGGCGGTGCGCCAGTCCATCACGTTGCAACCGACATACAGCAACTCGCGGCGCTCAAGCTCGAACGCCGCGGTGACGGTATCCACCCAGTCCGGCGAGCCGCGCCGCTTTCCGCTGGCTATGTGGCCAAGGTCGACCAGCAGGTCCGGTTCTGGATATCCCAGTTGGCCAAAGTCCTGCCGGTAGTTTTCGGAGAAGGGGTCGGTGGTGAAGACGCACCAGCGCAGCCCTCTATCGCGCAGCCATTCCAGCATGCCGCGCGCCGCTTGGGCCTGGGGGGTGCCGGGCCGCATCAGCAGCGTCTTGTAGTCGAAGATAACAGCCTGGACAGCCATGGCACCTCATCGTTCATCCAGAAGGGCATCAATACGCCGCCGCAACCGCGCGAGATCCTCGCGAGGCAGCGCGCGAAGCTGAACCTCGCGGATGAGCTGGCGCTCCACCAGGGTGAGACCGAAGGTCACGTGCCCATAGGAGTCAGCGAGGCGGCGGCACAACCCATCGAACGCGCGGCGCCCGGTCAGGGAGAAGATATCGATCAGCTGCCCCGCGGGCTCGGCCTCGATCAGCACGGTTAGGTCTCCGGCACCGGGCCACGTGAAGCCGACGATTGGGCGGCCATAGGCGCTGGCGAAACGCACTGTGTGCGCGGTCCCTCCGCGGCGCTCACCCTCGACGGCAACCACTACGTCCGCCAGAGCCGCCTGAAGCCGATTACGCTGAACAAACTGCGCCTTGCGGTAATGCTCGCCTGGCATGTATTCGCTGGCAATCGCGCCTCCGGCGTGTACGATCCGCGCGCGCATCTCGGCCGTCTCCGCAGGAAAGACCAGGTCGGTCCCGTGCCCGAGGAAAGCGACGTTACGCACACCATCGCGCAGGGCAGCCGCGTGCGCGACCGCGTCGATCCCGTTAGCCAACCCGGACACCACAGTGATCGGGTACGCGGCTAGGGAGCGAACCGCGGCGTCAGTGGCGCGTACCCCCTCCTTGGTGGCATTGCGCGTGCCGACCACTGCAATATGCGGGCCGACGAACAGCGCCTGTGGATCGCCTTCAACGAACAGCCACAGTGGGCCATCGCTCAGCGCGGCCAGTCGTGGGGGAACCGTGGAGGGGCCCAGCACGTGAACGCCGCGCTCAGCGAGGCCTGCGGCCTTGGCCTGGGCCGCTTCCAGCAACCTGGGACGATGGTCCCCGAGTTCGTCAGCGACCTTGGCCGCGGTCGGCACCTTGACCCGAGCCAACTCCTGACGTAAGGCGTCAGCAGGCAGATCCCAGAGCCGACCCAGTTGCTCCCTGTACTCGCGCACCAGAGCGCGCAACCCCTTAACCCCCAGCCCGCGTACCCCGCCGAGAGCGAGGAGCGCAATCGCGAACGGGACAGGAGCCGATACAGCCGCCGCCGTCGGCGACAGTGATTCCAAGGGCAGCATGACCTGCCCGCCCTCGCTAGGGAGGGCAGGACCCCCAGGAACACTGTGCTGGTCCACGTTCCGAACCCTATCGGCGCACCACGACCTCAGCCCACGAAGTCGTCGACAGCGGCGACCGGCCATCTCACTCAGAAGTGAAATGGCGATTGCTCCAGCCCTACCACCAGGTATGCCCGAGGCGGGGACCGCCGCTTCAAGTTCTACGAGCCCGGCGACAACCTCTAAGGAAATTCAACGTTCTCCGTAGAACGAGTTGCCCAAACGCCGGCGGTCGGCTGAGGGGACATAAAGATCCGGAAATCCATCGATCGAGATGAGCTCAGCGAGCACGGAGAGATCGAGGTCCCAGCGGACCAGCTCGCGCTGGGCGCAGATCCGGCGAGCACGCGAGATCTCGGCCATGGCCTGATCCGAAGTCCAGCGATTCACCTCACGGAGCTTGGCGATCACCTGCGGCATCTCACCCCTGGCCTCAGCCCAGCCCATGTGCTGCACACGGTGACAATCAGGGCAGAGAGCGATCAGCCGCTCAAGCCGCTGGACATGGCGACCCTCGCTACTTTCGAAAACCCAGAGCTCGTGGCAGTCAGGGCGCCGTTTCCGGTCGCCTTCCATGAAGCACAGCGCCTTGCACACCTCACACCGGTTGCCCACGCTCTCGCAGACAGGGATACGCAATCGATCCCAATCAGCGCTGGGGAGGATTCCCCTCAGGTTGGACCCCCACGTGTCGGCCGGCAGGAGGTCGGCACGGAGCCGTCCTTGTCCCAGGCCGTGAGATGACGAGTTGACTTCCATCACCCACGCACGAGAACCGCCGGTAGGACGACGACCCAGCGGCTTGAGCGCCTCGGGAGCGATTTGGAGCTTGTGCTCCACGACGAACCGATTGATCGAATCCAGCAGGGCACCCGCGAGACCACGCGGGTGGACAGGGACGACGAACCCGCGGAGCTCCGAATCCCAGCGGGCGACTCCACACGTGGCGACCTGGAGCGCTTCGTTGGCGCTGCGGTCGAACGGAAACCTGAAGACCAGGTGAGGGGCGTTCCAGCTCACTGTGCCTGACATGTGCAACCTCCTAGGGGGAGAGGATGGCTTCTAACACGATGCTAAAAATCATTGGATTCCGCAACTCCTTCTAACGGAGGACAGGCGGACATCACCAGAACGCGACGCTTAGAAGGGAGAAGCGGACGTCACAGGAGCGAAGCACGCCCTGATCATCCTCCAGGCTCCCTACCAGCGAAGGCCGCAGGAGATGTCGCTAACACGCTAAGATAAATACCACTGCCCTTCCGAGAAGGGCACGACCGGCGTCATCCGAGGGGAGTTGTCCCATACCGTGGCCGTCAAAGCCGCGAACTGCCGATGTCCGTACGCCCCCGAGCAGGCGTCTGCCTCAAAGGAGACTTCGATGATCGATCGGACGGCTCTACTGGCCGACATCCGCCGACAGATGGTCGCCCTGGAGGCTCACCTACGCGAGCCTTCGGCACTGCGGCCGTCCGCTTCCTCCTCGGAACAGGAGGAACACGCGGCCCGCACCGCCATGGCGTGGATCCTGGGTACCGTTCTTCTGAGGTTCTGCGAGGACAACGATCTGATCGAGCCGCTGTTCATCACCGGCCCGGGGGAACGGTTCAACCAGGCAATCCAGCGACAGCGCGAGCATTTCCACAATCACCCGCGGGACGGCGATCGCGACTGGATCATGACCGCGTTCGCGAAGGCGTCCGCCATGCTGGCCCCGGTGAGCCTCTTCCCCAGACAGGAAGAGCTCACAATCCCGCACGAGGCAGCGACGGATCTGCTGGCCTTCTGGCGCCGCCGGGACGAGGACGGCGAGCTTATTCATGATTTCACCGACCCCGAGTGGAGCACGGATTTCCTCTGTGACCTCTATCAGGACCTGTCCGAGACGGCCAGGAGCACCTACGCCCTCGTCCGGACACCAGCTTTCGTCAGCGAGTTCATTCTTGACCACACCCTTGATCCCGCGATCGAGAGCTTCGGGCCGGCTGGATTCAGGCTGATCGATCCGGCGTGCGGCTCCGGGGGCTTCCTACTCGGCGCGTTCCACCGCTTACTGGCCGCGTGGCGAAGGGTCGACCCTAGCGCGGACCAGTGGGAGTTGATCCGCAGAGCCGCCGCGTCGGTTCATGGCGTCGACCTGCACCCGAGTGCCGTCATCATCACGCGGTTCCGCCTTCTCATAGCCGCGATGAAGACCGCAGGGGTTCGCCATCTCACTCATCTTCCCCGGCTTGTCATGCCGATCGCCGTCGGAGACTCACTTCTCAACGGCCGCGGGGGGCACGATGGCCAGTCCGTAATCCTTGAGGAGGATCCACAGCTCTCCCCCGAAGAGGACATGCACCACTACCACTCACCGGAGGTGGATCTGCTGGCTGCGGGTAGCTATCACGCGGTCGTGGGCAACCCTCCATACCTAACAGTCAAAGACAAAACTAGGAACGAGACGTACCGCAGGGCATATGCGGATGTCTGCTCCGGAATGTACGCGCTGACAGTGCCGTTCGCGCAACGGTTCTTCCAGCTCGCCCGCCCCGCTGACTCGTCAGGATCCGGCGCGGGCTACGTCGGCCAGCTCACCGCGAACAGCTTCATGAAACGCGAGTTCGGACGGAGGCTGATTGAGAACTTCCTATCGAAGGTTGACCTCACCCATGTGATCGACACGTCAGGGGCGTTCATCCCCGGACACGGCACTCCAACCGTCATCCTGCTCGGAAGGAATCGGCCTGCGGCTGATACCCCCGTCGTCACCGTCGTCAGTGTTCAGGGCGAGCCCGCATACCCTGCCGACCCCGCGGAAGGGCAGGTGTGGCAATCGATCCGCGACCAGGTTTCCGGCTGGACCACGGAGAGCGAGTGGACGCAGCTGCTGAAGCTCGACCGGAAAGTGCTGCGGGACTTCCCCTGGAATCTCACCGATTCCACGACAATGGCGATCCTGCGGAGCATGGAAGACGGCAATCGGCTCGGGGGCAGGGTTGTGAGAATCGGATATGTCGCCACCACTGGAGCCGATGACATCTTCACCGCACCGCCAGCTTCCTTCCGTCGGATGGGCGCTGGGAACGAATCACTCGTCAAGGTGATCACTGGCTCGGAGGTCCGGGACTGGACCGTGACCCCCGTAATGGAGAGTTTCCTCCCCAACGAGAGCAGCAGGAGGCCGCTGTACACCACCGAGTCTCCCCACCACCTCCAACGACTCTGGCCCTATCGCACGATTCTGGGACACCGGGTGAACTACTCCGGCGGCTCCTACTTCCAAGCTCAGCGGGCCTGGTACGGCTGGCACCATGTCACTAAGACAGAGGACGCCCATCCGTGGTCGATCGTCTTTCCTTGGGTGGCTACCCACACGCATTTCGCCATACTGCGTGAACCTATTGTCCCCCTGCACTCCGCTCCCGTGATCAAGCTGCCGGCGACTGCGTGGGATGTGGACCACAAGCAACTGGCGGCACTGCTCAACAGCTCAGCCGTCTGCTTTTGGCTCAAACAGCACAGTCATAGCAAGGGTCAGCCGAGCGCCGATCAACTGGGAAGCGGCGAGCCGTGGACCGACTTCTACGAGTTCACCTCCACCCGCCTGGCAGGCCTTCCGCTCCCCCCTGATCGCTGGTCCGGTGACCGGTGGTCGCGTCACGCGATCGCCCTGGATGATCACGCCCAGGCTCTGACGGAGGCCACGCCCGCCAAGGTCATCCGCAGGTCTCTTCCACCCTCACTGGAAGCGCTGAACGAGGCCCACGCTAACTGGACCCGGATCAGAGAGACAATGATCGGTCTCCAGGAGGAACTGGACTGGGAGATCTACGACCGGTACGGACTATTGCCCGACAGCGGCGGACTACTAGCCAGGCCCGAGGACATCCCCCTCGTGAAAGCCGGAGAGCGCGCCTTTGAGATCGTATTGGCCAGAAAACTGGCAGCGGGCACCGTCACCACCAGTTGGTTTGCGCGCCACGGCCTGCAGCCCCTCACCACAGTGCCCCAGCATTGGCCGGATACGTATCAAGACGTCGTCCTGAGGCGTATCGACGCGATAGAGCAGAACGCCAGTCTGGGGATCCTCGAACGGCCAGAGTTCAAAAGACGATGGATGAGCGAGAGCTGGGACGATCTCCTCTCCTCCGCACTGCACACGTGGCTGCTCGACCGGTGTGAAACACCCGAGCTTTGGTACGAGCTGCGGGATCAACAGCGCCGTCCGCGCCCGCTGACCATCCCACAGTTGGCCGAACTACTGCGGCAGGACCACGAGTTCGTCAGAGCTGCACACTTCTACGCTCCGGGCAAGAGCGTTGAACAGGTCCTGCGAGACGTCCTCGCCGACCAGGACGTCCCCTATCTCTCAGCTCTACGCCTGCGCGAGTCAGGGCTGCGTAAACGCGCTGATTGGGAGGAAGTATGGCGCCTTCAGCAGCGCGAGGACGACCTGCGCTGTACTTCCAGCGACGATGAGGCGGATCGCCTCCGCAACTCAATCCCGGTGCCACCCAAGTACACGTCGAGTGACTTCCTCAAAGGCAGTTACTGGCGCCAGCGGGGAAAATTCGACCTCCCAAATGAGCGCTTTATCTCCTATCCGACCATCCGGCAGGGGAAAGACCCTCTGATCGGCTGGAGCGGTTGGGATCTCGATGATCGGGCCAATGTCCTGATCGGTCTCGTTGAAGAGCAGGAGAAGGCTCCGTCGGCAGCAGAGGCTATCATCCCCCTCGCTGCAGGTCTGCTCGAATTGGTGCCGTGGCTAACGCACCCGTATGGCAGTCATCGCCCCGCGACCGCCGCGAGCTCGGTTCTTAGCTGCCTTGATCAGTTGTATGTCCGTCATTCCCTGTCCGATGAGACGTTGCGGGCGTGGCGGCCCCCGAAGTCGAACCGAGGGCGGCCGCGGAAGAATCCCTAGGGTGCAATACATGATGTCGGATCACTGCAGGAATAAGCGATCCGCGTCGGTGAATCCGTAATCTTCGGCCATTCGCACCATGGCCAACTTCACCGTGGAGTCGATCTCGGCATCGGTAAGGTCAAGCGGGGCTGCGACCCCGATGGCCAGGTCGTATAGGTGTGTCCTCGTGGTCGTACCGAAGGCGGTGAGGTCGAGCAGTTGGTCCGTTCGTAGCGTTCGGTCTCCGCCTTCAGTAACGGGGCGTTCGTTGACTACGTACAACTCCAGGCGAGGCGCTCCGGTAGGAGTGACCGTCGTGGGGTCCGCCGTCACTGCGAGAGGCAGGACCGTCGTAGCCAGCGTCCAGGCGGCGGTAAAGATATTGGCCAGTTCGGGAATCGTGATCCGTAGCTCGGCTGGCACGGCGGTATCCGTCGTGCCTTGCCGCAGCGCGTCGAAGTCCACGCGCACATCAACGAGGGAAAGCGCGGTGTCGTCTATTGGCAACGTAGGAAGCTGGAACAGCGCGCGACCCGTAATCGCGTGCCGGCCGTCAGGACCGTTCAGCCCACACTGCTGGCTGACCCCATACGAGTCGTTGCGACCATCTGAGTCACTGGTCCTTTGCCACACGGGATTCTGGGCGGTAAGACCCCGCGGATGCCCCAGAACGTGAAGAGCCTCGATAGCTTCGGAGGCGGCCAGAGCGGCCTCGACCCGACGCCGACCGGCCGAGTCGATGCGCATCATGGCAACGGGCCAGGGGATGCGGGCGGCGACCCGTATCCGCAGGTCCGCCTTTACACCGGCCCAGATAGTGCGATCGCGGAAGGCCAGGGAGTCGAAGCGGACCTGTGGGCGCCACTTCCATCGCTCGGGCCCGACACGGATGATGTATCCGGGACCCCAGCGACCGCCGGACAGCTCGATGCGCGGAAGGTCCTCACCGATGTAACACGTATCGCCGCCTTCCTCCGCCGATGGGAAACCGGCGTCTACGACGCCACCGCCGAGCGACGGATCACCGAGGTTGCTGAGAGCCTTCCACACCGGCCCGGCCACGACTACGGCCGACTGGTGGTTGTCCAAAGCACAAAGGACGCTGTCGTGTGCGCTGTCGGCGTTTCGTAGGTACTGCACGAAGCCCGGGCCGAGTTCGTGTGCCTGTCCGGTCGGGTGTCCCAGTCGTGCAACTCCGCCAGCAGCCTCGAACGCAGCGCGGAAGGCCGCCTCCTTGCCTGGCAGCCCTTCCCCGACTTTGATCGGGGTGGGCATGATCAGAGGCGCGGACTGCATGACCTTCTCGCGGAGGGCAGCGATCAGCGCGTGCGGGGTGATGAGCGCCGCGAAGCCGGTGGCCACGTCTTGGTGGACATCCAGGAAGCTCTTGATCTGATTGGCGTCCCATACCCGCCAGTCCTTGAGGCCGATCACATCCGCAGATTGGGTGATCAGCATTGAGATCTTATCTTTTCCTCCGCCGCCGGGGACGGCGGACAACGAAACGTTCGTGGCGAAGATCAGGTACTGAGGAGAGCGGCCTTCTTTGCGGCGGCGCTTGGTCGGATCCGCCCAAGCATCCAGTTCAGCCTTGATCTGCTTACGGAGCCAGGCCAGATCGTTGCCGGCACTCGAGAGCTGCTCCTTGTATTTGGCCTGCAGTACTCCGTACCCGCCCCAGGGCCCGTTGGGGCTTGGGTCAGGATAAGTCAACTGGCCGTCGAAGGATGCCTCACGCCCCCCATCAGGACCAGACCCGAATACCTGCACATCGGCACCGAGGATCTTGATCGCGAGGGCCTGGCACAAACGCTCGAATGCCTTCGGCCCCAGCCCGGCGAGGTCATAGTCCATAGCGTCATCATGGTCTACTCTCGACAACACCGCCGCGCCCTTCCGGACCCGAGCCTGTACCGAGGCGGACACAACCAGGTGCACGATCGTCGTCAGCTCGGCAACAGATCGCCCCACCGTACCCGGTACACGCGAGGAGCGCACCGCCAGCGGCACGTATGCAACGTCACCGCTGTGCGCGGATTCTCGACAACAGACGCCATGTCCGGAGCCATATATTACGCTCGAATACAAGCGACTTTCTGACGCGTCACCCGTCCGCTAGTCGTGAGAGCAGGCTTTCGATCGAGACGAACTCGAAGTCACTTGTGACGAACGCTGCCGGGATAGGCTTGCGAGTCACAAATAGTGGCTTTACAACGAAGGGACTACCAGTTGTGCGGGGCGGAAGACCCAGTGCTTGTGCTACAGCGTTAGCGTGGGGCGCTATATCTGCAACCTTCCTATGCAACTGGGCGGTATAGGAGGGCTTCTGGAGACCTACGTAGAAATGGTCGAGGTGTCGCCGAATCTCGGGCACCGCGAAGGTATCGACAGGGTCCTTCACTTCAAGCAGCCACAGCGTACCTAGGTCTGCTCGTCCGGCGACCGCGTCGATCTCGGTGGTCAGTGACGGCACATTGAGTCGCTGAGGCTTGTTTGCGCTCACCGCCTCGATAACAGACCATCCGCTGTCTCGTAGCAGTTGCGCGACTTGCCTTTCTAAGGCCTTGTTTCTGCCGTTACGGACTCCCTCTAGCGCCCTCTCCACCTTTCGGGGCGCCGGGGGCTGGCTCCACGGGAGCTGGCCTTGCGACAAGTAGTTCCGGTAAACGCTCAGGCTGCACAAGCAAAAATGTGGCGCTACTACAATGGATCCGTCGGACAGCTGGGGTAGCGGCTGGATAAGTAGCCTGCGTTTACGGGTACGCGCATGCCACGGTTTCCAGTCTGCGGCGCGCAACTCGGCGGCGTTGCTGCTGAGCATCGAAACTGCGGCGGCGACCCGGGTCATTCCATCAGCCTCGCCACCGAGAATCGTAGCCTTCAGGACGTGATCTGTGACCTGCCGCGGTGTTACTGTCGCAACATCCCTCTCATTATGACGCAGCGGCCAACCCGCCAGCGCGAATAGAGTTATGTAGATGTCAGAGGCTGAAACACCGTAAGCATCACGCATTGCGGCATCGAGCTCTGGCGCTACCATGGATTCGTCATCTCGATCGCTACTCGTCAACGCATGGTCTGTTGCTTCCACAAGTTCTAGAGCCGCCCTTGCTGCACCGAAGCCCCTGGTGTCGAGATCATAGATGCGGCTTCGTTCGTCACCGATCGCGACTGCGGCGTCGTTATCGGGGACGATTTTCATCTCGAAGGAATCGCTGATGTGCAGCGCCGTTGGCGTGACCTGGTGATGGATGTTCTCGCTGCGAGCTGTTGCAGACAAATACGCATGTGCGCCCGCGAGGATCTCGCTCCAGGCAACATCGTCGACCGGAGCATTCCCCACCGGAGCCAACCGCAGCGCAGCCTCTACCCCCATTTCGGCGCAGCGTCGTAGGATCAGGTACTCTGCTTGTTGCTCCTGGTATCGACTGGCGGGGTCCCAATTGGGATAAAGCAGTCGCGCAGACTGCCCGATGCCACGAAGCATCTTGTCCCGGTAGGCGGTAATCCGCTCCAATTCCTGCATGCCGAATAGGACGAGCTCATTCATATCATGAGCCGCCAGCCGCCGAATCAGCACGCCGAGAGCAATTGGCGCGAGCGTGTCCCGGTCGAGGGTTTTTGCTCCATCGCCGCGATACGTTCCAGGTTCAATACCAGCCTCCCGCACCATCCGCGCGATCTGCCGGTCAGTTTCGGATATCAGCGCTGCATCGAGATGGACTGGCCGGCGAAGGTCGTTACGGACCGTCGGCGTATTCTGGATCTGCACCGCGAGCGTCGCTGGAGCCTTCATCCAGGCATGAGCAACCATGCCAGCGGCATCCGGAGCGATTCCGGCTTCCTGCACGATTCCGCGGACAGCCTCGGCCATGCTCGCGCGAGTCTCGCCGATGTCACGATCTGTTTCTTCGGCGAGAGCCTCACAGGCGACACCGATCACAGCGTGCACTAGCTGCTTTCCATGGGTTCCAGGCATGACCTCCACGCGTTCAAGGCGCAACGTTGCTGCGCCCAGCGAGTGCTCGGCACGGAAACACAGGTCAAGGATATAACCGTCAATTGCGCCACCATCGTGGCATGAGCGCCAGACGTCGTCGATTTGCCGGAGCCCGAAGCCAAATGCATTCGCCAGTTTATGAAGTAGAAGCGCATAATCGGATGGCCATGCTGGGTTTGCGGCTGTGATAGCGACGGGCACGCTGCTGACATGGATGGTCCAACCGCCCATAGACGGTCTCCGATGATAAAGGGGTGGAGAGGGCACAGAGGCTGTCGTTTCTGTCAAAGTGCGCTCCCAGGCACCGCCTCAGTTACGTCAGTCATATCGCCGCTGTCGCTGGGCCCAGGGGATCTCCAATGGTAGACCACTGGCGGCCCGGAAGATGCGTGATCGATTCCATCGATGTCTCGCAGCGCTGGCAACTGGAGCGTTGCCAGCGCCCGCTCAAGCCCAGCAAGATGGACTGCGCGCTTCCACTCCGCATCTCCGAGGTGAGGAGCAATAGACATAAAGGCAGGATCTTCCCCTCCCACAAAAAGGATTTTGCCGTTGGCCCGCCACCACTCCCACACGTTGATCGTTTCCCAACCGAACAGATGCGGCCGATCCGGACGCGCCATCTCCCGGCAAAACATGAATAGATCACTGTCCTCATCAGCGCTAGTGGCCGCCCAGCGGAGTTCATCTAACGAAATTCCCGCCATTCCCTTATAGCTCGGTGCCATGACATGCCCGGCAGTCGCGAGGACGAGCAGCGGAACCACCTCTGTACCCGTGGGCAGTTGCAGGGTTCGCCCGGCCATCGGCACGGAAATTGGCTCATCTGGGTTCGCCCTAGCAGCGTCGGCTATCGACAACGCGACCGGCGGCCCATCGAATGGCAAGGCAGCCAAATGGAGGCGGGCGACTACCTGCACAGCCAAAGCTCGACGGGGTCCAAGCATCGCCACCCACTGAACCGCGTTGCCTGGGGTGACCGCCGGACCATCAGGGAAGTCATTAGGACCTATAACAGTGGTGCTGAAGCGCCATAGAGCGTGCCTCACCTGGGCAGCGACGAGTTGAGCGAACCTACGGTTCGCCTCAGGCGAATCCGCCACGGACGCCGCGAGTTCGGTCACGCCGAACCCGGTTATCTCCGGTAGAAAGGCAAGCGGCAGCCAGTCCGCGCGACCGCCGTGGTTGGGTCGCCTGACCCGCAAAAATCGGCCAAACGGGCTCTGGGGGTGGCCGATCATGTACGGCAGCGCGGCGGCATCGCATGTTGCCCACTCTAAGGCCCGTGCCAGTCTTGGAGATTTCGACAGTTCGCTGGGTGTGCCAAGGGTTACGAGTTCCGCTGCCGCGTTCACCTCCGCTGCCGTCAATGTCACCGATGCCTCGTCGATGAAGTCTCCCTCCGGCCAGGAAGGCGCCATCGCCCTGATCGCCGCGTCGACGTAGCCCAGCGCTGCCTCAACAAGGTCTCGGACGCCGAAACCGAGGCGAGCAACCAAAACATCATCGATAGCATCCGCCACCAGGAGTGCTCGGTCTACGTCAGCGACCGGACGTTCCACGTTCCCTGGGAAGAGCCGGACGACGTTGTCACCCAAGCGAACGAGCACTATGTCACGAGGATCAGAAGCCACGAAGTCTTCAAGTGTCACCAGACCCGGCTCATCACGGAGACAAGCCGCAAGGAGGCGTTCGAGCTCGAGAGCGGGAACCAGCCGGTTACTCCTCGTTCCCAGTTGCGCCGCCGCATGCATTAAGTGACCAACTGAAGCCCATCGGTGCCGTACGCCTGGAGCAGCTCCAGCTGCAACGACCAGCGACCACAACTGGTCCGCGTCTCGAGTAGCCAGGCGACGCCCTAGAGGAACGCCTCTTCCCGACGGCCGGGTCTTCTTCACCACGACCACACCGAACGCCCGATTGTCATCATGGTCTCCATCATGCCGTTCCGGTCCGACATTTCGACGACCGTCATCATCACCGCCCTAGCCCCTCACCATTCCGTACATCTGTAGATCCACTGGCGACCCCTCAAGGGGACGAAGTTGTATTTCTGGGTCGAATGCAACAGTCAAGGATGCGTGGTTGCTCGGTGGTTGCTCGTGTGTACGGGATACGGCACGGCACCCAGCGTGATTGGGCGGCAGACCCCGGGGGACAATGGACGACGAAATGATAGAAGGCGGCACACGGTGGCAGTGGACTTTTAATCCGTCGGTTCAGGGTTCGAGTCCCTGGCGCCCCACCACCTCTGACCTGGGCGTTCTCCTCAACGGGAGATCACTCGATCATGGCCTGGGACACGGATGGGTCACACCTGGGTCATCCAGCCGCATCGCCCCCTGCGCACCTTCCGAGCGGTCCCGCGCGCCGCCGACAGCACCAGCCGCGCCGTCGCCCCGGCTGCCCGATGATGCAGCTCCGGCAGCACCGAGGTGTAGGTGTCGGCGGTCAACACGATGCTGGCGTGGCCGACCTGGTCCTGAACCACCCGCAGATCCACGTGCGCGGCCAGCGCCAGCGTGACCGCACCATGCCGCAGATCGTGCAACCGCACCGGCGGCAGCCCACTCCTGCGCACCAGCCTATGGAACCGGTAGGTCAGGTAGTCCGGCGCCACCGGCGCGCCGTCCGGACGGGTGAAGACGTGTTCCCTATCGTCCCAGGCCTCCCCGCGACGGATCTTCTCCGCCCGCCGGTCGCGTTCGTGACGGAGTAGTAGCCGTACCGTCTGCGGATCCAGCGCGACCGTGCGCCTGCTGGCCGCGCTCTTCGGCGGGAACGGGACCAGCTTCCCGCCGACGTGCACCAACTGCTGGACCACGTTGAGTTCGGCGGTCTCCAGGCTGAGATCCACCCAGCGCAGGCCGGCCAGTTCGCCCCGGCGAAGCCCGCGAAGCGCGGCCAGCCACCACAGCGGGAACAGAGGATCTTCGCGGACGCCGTCCAGGAAGGCCACGAGTTGCGGGATCGTCCAGACCGCCACCGTGGGTCTCTCCCCGGTGGCCTTCCACGCCGCCACCCACCGGTCGGTCCATACCTGCGCCCTCGGACGTGGCGCCGCGGGCAACCGTAGCCTTCGGGCGGGATTGCTGTCGATCAGACCTTCCCGGACGGCCTCGTTCAGGGCGGCCCGTAGCGTGGCACGAATCCGCTCCAGTGTCGCGGTCGCCAGTGGTCTGCCGTACCGGTTCGGGCGCCCGGCCAAGGCAGTGAACATGCGCCGTACATCGCAATGAGACAGTTCCGACAGCATGATTCGCCCCAGCGCCGGGACCAGGTACAGCCGGACGTGATCCGCGTATCCCTGACGCGTTCTCGGCCGGATCCCCTGATCGGTCGCCAGCCAGTAGCGCAGCCACTGGGCCGCCGTGCACCCCGCGCCGATCGGGCCGCCCTGCTCGGCTGCGATCAACTGCCGCCCGGCTTGTTCGGCTTCGCCCGCGCTGGCATAGCCTCCTCGCCGGACACGCTCCCGGTGTCCGGACAGGCCCCGGATCTGCACCGCGAAGTACCACGAGCCGTGCCCGTCCTCGGTCAGCCTCGGGCACCGGCCACTCCGGCTGGTGCACCCGCACCGTTTGTAGACCACTGGATGGCTCTCACGCATGGCCGTCACCTTCCTCCCGAAGAAGGGAACGACGTGGGCCGCCTTAAACACATCGCATCGAGCGCGTGTGCGAAGCGGTCAAGCGCCGCTATGACGTCGACGCCGTGAGAAGCTTCCACAATCAGTCATGCGGATAGCCCAGGTGGCGTAGGCCCGTCCTGTGGATGAGAAGGAGGGGATGGTGGGCAGGAGCGGGGACGACGAGGTGCAGGACGCTCTCGCCGAGCTGGCCCGTCGCAACCCGGGGGAGGCCGGTCAGGCGCGTGCCGCGTTCGATTCGCTGACCTTCGGGGAAGGAGTCGAGACCGTCACCCTGTACGGGCTTCAATACTGGCTGTGGTACCTGCTGCCGACCAAGTGGTGCACCGACCTGACCGAACACCAGCAGCTCGCCGCCACGCTCGGTGCGATGTTCGACCTGCTGGAGATGCCCCGATACGCGGCCGCCTGCACCTCCGAGACAACCATGCAGGTCCTGACAGCCTGGCACGAAGGCCGCGACGCCGGGTTCAAGGCGCTGGAGAAGGCTATGAACGCCTCCGGTGTACAGCCACCCGATGTCGAGGAGATCCTGACCTGGGGACGCGTGATGGGCCTCCAGGAAAACGATGCCTTCCTGGCGACGGCGGCCCATCTGGAGATGGCGATCGCGGCGGGTCACCTCGCTCCCGGCGCCCGCGGATGGCGCGCAGACGCCGAGCGGATCACCGGCGAGTTCCTCACCTCTCCTTCCGCCGTGGGCGAGCAGAGCCGGCTGGAACGCATCCACTCCGAACGCATGGAAAGCTGGGCCACCTCCCGTGGGGCGGCCCGCGCCCGCCTGACGAAGATGATCGCTTCGCGGATCATGTCGCCGGCGGCGGTACCCGAGGACGCGGAGGCGCGGCTGGCACCGGTCCGCTGGCTGCTGACCCTGGCGTCCACCGACGGTGGCATCCCTCTCACCGCCAACCACACTCTGGCCAGGGCCGTCGTCGCCGAAGGCTGCCACCGCTTCGACTGGCTCACGCTGACCGGCAGACCGCGCTCCGAATCCGACATCCCCGAAGCCTGGACATTGCGAGAGCTCGTCCGGCAGCTCGGCGCCGTACGGCGCAGCAAGCGCACCCTGGTACTGACTCCGGCGGGCAAACGCTTGGCAAGGGCCGATACCGCCACACTGTGGTCAGCCGTGGCGGCCGCCCTGATCCCATTCGATCCCGCCGAGGGCGCCGCAGCGGAGGTCGTCTTGATGCTGCACCTCACCGAGGCTCCTAACGGCTATTTCGAGCAGCGCGCCGCCGTCACCGAGGCCATGGCCGGTGAGGGCTGGCATGCCCCCGCCAGTGGAACGCCCATCCCGGTGAATGACGTCGGCTGGCTCATGGGCGCGCTCCACCGCCGCCTGGATCTGCTCGGCCTGTTGCACCGGCAGCACAGCCTGGATGATCCTGGCGACCGCCTCACCGACACCGGGCGCGCCACCGCGCAGACGGCACTACGGGCCCGCGCCCTCCGGCCACGTACCGATGCCGGATTCGGATGGTGATCAGTGCCCCGGGCTACGATCGCTGCCCATGGGTCCGCAGCGGATGAATCGCGAGCAGTTCTATGCCACGCTGGCTCCACTCGACGAGGAGCGCTTGAAGAAGACGCTCTGGACGCTGTACTGGCGCGGATCCGCTCAGCTGAGGGAGAGGATCGCGGCAGAGCTGACTCCAGAGGAGCGCAAGCCCGCGGCCAAGAGCGCCCAGCAGCCGGTGGACGCCCAGTCGGTGTTGGACGACGTACGCCGGTTCGTGGAGCTGGCGCGGGCCGGGGCCTACATGGCCGGTGATCGGCGTGTCTCCCCCAGGGAGCGGACCCGGTGGCGTTTCACGTTCACCCGGCTGGCCGAGGACGCCAAGGCGGCGCTCGCGGTGGACGCGGCCACCGGGGCGCAGGCGCTGGAGCTGCTGATCGACCTGGCTGACGAGACATGTGACTATGACTACTTCCGCTCCGACGATCCGATGGCCGCCGCGCGTTTCGTGGTCTCGGACGCGGTCGCGTTGCTCTGGGCCACCTATCTCGACCTGTACGGCTTCTCGGGATTCGCCGTGCGGGCGGCGCCAGAGTTGATCCGCTGGGAGCGGGCGTACGGATGAACCGGCGTGGGGACGGGCCGACGGCCGAGAAGGAGACCACGCTGGCCGATGTACTGGCACGGCTGCTACGCGGGATCGATGCGTGGCTGGACTTCACCGACCGATATCTCGCCGCACTGGATCAGGCGGCCGATGGTGGCTCCAAGACACGGGTGCCCTGGCGGGACACGGGCTTCGAACACGGTGAGCGGGCCAGGAATCTCGCCGGCTGGCACCTGATGGTGCTGGACCGGCTGGCCGACGCCGAGGCCGACGACCGGCTGGAGAGACTGGTGACCCACCCGGCTCTGACCGGTCCCGAACTGCGATATCTACGCGCGCGGCTCGCCCATCGACGCGGACAGACCGACGCGGCGCGTACTCTGATCCGCGACTGTCTGGACGAACTGCCCGGTCACATACAGTTCCACGACTTCGCCCGTGAGGTCGGCGCGGAGCTTCCGGAACGGGCACGGCACGTGCCGGGCCGGCTGTTTCCGCGGTAGATCATGACCGGGTTCACCAAAGATGACCTGCGGGCATTGGCCGGAGCCAAGTCCTATGACCGCGGTGTCGATTACGTCGACGCCGTCGAAGACCTCCAGGTCGACGGCGGAAAGATCTTCGCGACTGTGTACGGCACGGAGCCGTATGAGGTGGAGTTGACCGTCGGCCGTCGTGGGCTGGACGGTGCGTGTGACTGCCCGTGGGGGCAGGAGGGCAACTTCTGCAAGCACTGCGTCGCGGTCGGCCTGGTCTACCTGTTCCAGCGGGAACGCGGCGAAGCCGTGCCCGACCGGTTCGATCTGCGTTCCTATCTGACGTCGCTGGATTCGCAGGAGCTGGTGGCCCTGCTCATGGAGCTCGCGGAGGGTGACCGGAATATCAGGCGCCGGCTGGAGGCGCGCGCCGCGGACGATCCGGTCGGAGCGGTCGACGCGCAGAATCTACGCGAGCGGATCGACCGCATGCTTCGGGTCCGTGGTCATGTCGGCTGGGACGGCAGCTGGGACTACGCGGACACGATCGGCGGCATCGCCGACGAGCTGGAACGGCTGCTTCAAGCTGGGCAGAGCGCCGCTACGGCCTCCCTGGCCCAGCGGGCTATGGAACGGGTGGCGGAGAACTACGAGTTCTTCGACGACTCCGACGGCCAGATCGGCGAGGCGAGCCGGGTGCTGGTCGCGGTCCACGCCGCAGCCTGCACCGCCACCGGCGGCGATCCCGTGGCGCTGGCCTCATGGCTGCTGCAGCGGCAGCTTGGCGATGCCGACGTGCCCGAACTGTCGATCGACGACTACGCGGACGCACTCGGCGAGGCTGGGGTGGCCGCCTATGGCGAACAGTTGCGGCGGATCTGGGAGAAGCGCTCGCCCCGCACGGGCTGGCGCACGGACGCGCTGATGCGCGAGTACGCCAGGGCACGGGGAGACATCGACCTCCTGGTCACAGTGCTCGGTCACGGTGGCCGTCCCGACTATCCGGGCATCGTCGAAGTGCTGACCGAGGCGGAGCGCGACCGGGAGGCGCTGGAGTGGGCCGAACGGGGCCTGGCCGCCGCCGACGGCGCCTACGATCGGCGCTTGACCGATTTCGCCGCGACCGCCCATGCCGCCGCCGGTCGTGGCGATGAGGCGTTGGCACTGCGCCGGGCCCAGTTCGAACGCGACCGATCCCTGACGGTCTACCAGGTGCTGCACGCGGCGGCGACGCCGGACCACTGGCCCGAACTGCGCGCCTGGGCGCTGGAGTTGCTACGTCAGGACGCGAGCACGGCGCGGCGTGGTCCGTCCGCGTGGCAGCCGCCCTCCATGCTCGTGGACGTACTGTTATGGGAGAACAGCAACGAGGAGGCGTGGCAGGCGGCGGTGGAGTTCGGCGCCGTCGACGGGCAGTGGTCGCGGCTGGCTCGCTTGCGGGCGGAGGCTCACCCCGCCGACGCGATTCCCGTCTACGAACGCCTGGCCGACAGCAAGATCTCGCTCATGAAGAACGACGCCTACGCCGAGGCTGCCGACCTGGTCGCACACATCACGAAGCTTTACGACCGGCTCGGTCGCGAGGCCGACGGGCGCGCCTATGTGGAGCGGCTGCGGATCACCCACAAGCGCAAACGCAACTTCATGGCGGAACTCCAGCGGCGTGGCCTTTGATGATCTATCGGGCCGGTCGGCGTGTCAACGGCGACCCGAACGATCGATATCCGTGTCGTGCCGTCCGGGCGATACCGTCCCCGTCATGGTGACGGAGATGTCGATCGGTTGTGCCGTGTTCGCCGCCGCTCGCGCCTTGGCATCGTGGGTGGGGAACGGACGTGCGGTCACTGCAGGTGGTGCGCTCAAGCCCGCGCTGGTGCCGGAAGCCGCCAGAACGATGGCCGGAGCCACCGGGCCTGCTCACGCAATGTAGAGACAGGAAACGGCCTCATGGACCCGAGGTATACCTATTGCTATACTTCATAGGTGGCCGGAGAGGAATGGGACGTCTACGTCGTAACTGAGGTCCGCGAATGGATCGAGCAACTCGACGACGGCACCCACGCCAGGGTGGTGCAGGCCATCGACGCGCTCGCCGAAGGTGGCCCCGGGCTGGGACGGCCGCTGGTCGACACGATCACAGGATCGTCGATTCAGAACCTCAAGGAACTCCGGCCCGGCACGGTACGCATCCTGTTCGCCTTCGACCCATGGCGCTCCAGCATCCTGCTGGTCGCCGGTGACAAGGCCGGGCGATGGAAAACCTGGTACGAGGAGGCCATTCCGCTGGCCGAGCACCGGTATGAGGTCTACCTGAAGGAGCGCGCTCAGCAGGAGGAGGGAAAATGAGCGGATACGTTCGCTGGAAGGACATCCGGGCGGAGCATGTCGAGCGGGCTGGCGGGGAGGAATCGGTCGAAGCCGGTAAGCGGGAGCTTCTGGCCGAGGTCCAGGGGCATCGGCTGGCGGAGATCCGCCGCGGCCGTGGCCTGACCCAGCAGCAGGTGGCCGAGCGCATGGGGGTCACCAAAGGGCGCATCTCCCAGATCGAGCAGGGCAAGATCTCCGGCCAGGACATCCTGGCCCGCTACGCGGCCGCTCTCGGAGGCCGACTCCACCAGTCGATCTACTTCGATGACGGTGATATCGCCGCGATCGCTTGATCAGCTCGATCAGAACGTCATGCTGGGCGCGGTAGCCGACTTCGGCGACCACCCCGCATGGGGGGCGTGAGCAACCCGGCGATGGTCAAGCGATCCCTGTTTGCTCGCTGGTTGCTCGCCTGTCCCTGATACGGTGCGGCACGCGGTGTCGTCACCCGGCAGAGCGGCAGGGAGGATGGCGGATAAAACGACGCGAAACGACACCAGGCGACACTGATCAAGGGCGCGAATAATCCGTAGGGCTGAAACGACTGCTCGACCCATACCGGCGTTCCAGCAGGGAGGGGACGAACGACCCGGACCGCAGCTTGGGGATCTTCCGTTCCAGGTCGCCGGCGGCGGTGGTCAGCAGCCGGTCGCGGTAGCCGTTGCGCTGGGTGGTGAACCGCGCCGAGTTTCGTGGAGGCCGGGTTAGCTGGCTGGGGTGAGGATAGCCGGGTCGATCTGTGTTCGGTAGTGGGTCTCGAATTCGGCTGGTGGGAGGTCGTTGCAGGCGCTGTGGAGTCGGCGGTTGTTGTACCAGTCGACGTACTCCATGGTGGCGATCTCGAGGTCGTCCAGGCCGTTCCAGGGGCCGCGCCGGTGGATCAGCTCGGTCTTGTACAGCCCGATGGTGCTTTCGGCCAGGGCATTGTCGTAGCTGTCCCCGCGTGAGCCGACCGAGCAGACCGCCCCGGCGCCCGCGAGGCGCTCGGTGTAGCGAATCGACAGATATTGGCAGCCGCGGTCGGAGTGGTGAACCAGCCCGTCCAGTCGCCGGCCGTCGCCGCGGCACCAGATGGCCATCTCCAGCGCGTCCAGCGCCAGGTCGGTGCGCAGGTGATCGGCCGGCCGCCAGCCGACGATCATCCGCGAGTACGCGTCGATCACCAGCGCCGCGTACACGAACCCCGACGCGGTGGGGATGTAGGTCAGGTCGGCGACCCACAGCCGGTTCGGGGCGGGGGCGGTGAAGTCGCGTTTGACCAGGTGGGCGGGCCGTTCGGTGAGAGCTTCGGCGATTGTGGTGCGCCGCTTGTGGTCCCCGCAGACCGCACCGGCCAGCCCCAGGCGCTTCATCAGCCGGGCCACGGTGCACCGGGCCACGCGGGTGCCGTGCCGGTTCAGCTCTTTCCACATCTTGCGCACGCCATACACCTCGAAGTTGTCGTTCCACACCGTGGTGATCTCGGCCATGAGCTGGGCATCGCGCACCGCCCGTGCAGACGGCGGGCGGGACTTGGCCGCGTAGTACGTCGACGTGGCCACCTGCAACACCTGGCAGATCGGCTCGACGCCGAAAGCGTCGCGATGAGCGTCGATGAAGGCGACTACCTGAGCGGCCGTGGGTCGAGTTCCGCCGCGAAAAAAGCGGCCGCGGCCTTCAGGATCTCGTTGGCGCGGCGCAGCTCGCGCACCTCGCGCTCCAGCTCGGCGATCCGCTGCGCATCAGCGGTCGAGGTGCCGGGCCGCTGCCCCTCGTCAACTTCGGCCTGGCGCACCCACCCGCGCAGCGCCTCGCGGTGAACGCCGAGCTGGTCGGCCACCCGGGCGATCGCGCCGGGGGCGCCGCCGGTCTGCCGGCGGACCTCGAACACCATCCGGACCGCGCGCTCGCGAAGCTCTTGGGGGTACTTCCTCGGGGCTGGCATCGTGTCGTGATTCTCCCTTCCGCCAGCAGATGATGCTGGCTTCAGGGCCTCCACGAAAGTCGGAGTGGTTCATCCAAGCCGAGGATCTCCCGCTGGCCGTTGGCGTTGACCGCAGTGGCGACCAGGGCGTGCACGTTGACCGTACGCCCGCCCTCGCGGACCTTCTGGGTGAGGGCGTCCAGCCACACGAAGGTGTAGGGGCCGCCGTCCAAAGGCCGGGTGCGGAAGGCCTCCACCTGCTCGTCCAGCACCTTGGCCATCTGGGAGACCTGGCTTTTGGAGATGCCGGTGATACCCAGTTGCTCGACCAGTTTGTCTACCCGGCGCGTGGAGACTCCCAGCAGGTAGCTGGTAGCCACGACGCTGATCAGGGCTGTCGGCCTCGGCCGACATCAACGCCTCGGCCATGGTCTTCACCATGGATCGCAACAGATCCGGATCTCCGGCCTCGATCTGCTTCGCCAGCCAGGCGCCAGGGTCCACACTGTCGTTCAGGGCCATCGCTTTCGTTCTCCTTCGATCTTGACTTGCAATCACGAAGGATCACGCGATGGCCGTCCTCATTTCACGACGCCACGCCTCTACCAGCGGAAACTCTTACACCACTCCCGTGGACGCAAACTACACCACCCGAGGGGACGTCACCGCCCCACATCGGCTGGCGGAGATCCGCCGCAGCCGTGGCCTGACTCAGCAGCAGGTGGCCGAGCGCGTGGGGGTCATCAGGGATCTGCGGAACCGGACTCATCAGATGCGCCAGGCCATCGGCATGACCTCGGTGCAGTTAGGTAAGAACCTTCAAGTCCGGCCACGCGTAGGCACGCCATGCCTGCTGCCAGCGGCAACGCGCGCGGCCGAGACTCGTCTGCTGCGGTTTTCGCCAAGGCGGACGGGAGTCGATATCCGGCAGGTCCCTCCCGGGAGGCAGTCGTGACGCGGGAACGCCAACTGACCGACGCGTTCGCCGAGTTGACGGACACCCTGGTCGGAGACTTCGACGTCGTCGACCTGTTACACCAGCTCACCATGCGCTGTGTGCAGCTGTTGGATGTCGATGCGGCCGGGCTGCTACTGGCCGACCAACAAGGTCGGCTGCGCCCGATGGCGGCCTCCACCGAGCAGGCCCGCATGCTGAAACTCCTCCAACTCCAAGACGTGGACGGCCCCGGCCTGGACTGTTACCGCACCGGCGGGCCGGTGACATGTGCCGATCTGGTCGCCGAGGGAGGGCGCTGGCCTCGTTTCGCCGCAGCGGCGCAGCTCGCCGGCTTCGTCGCGATCCAGGCACTGCCGATGCGCCACCGCGACAGGGTCATCGGCGCGCTCGCCCTGCTACGGACGGCAGCCGGCCGGCTGACCACGGATGAGCTGCACATCGGGCAGGCGCTGGCCAATGTGGCCACCATCAGCATCCTGCACCATCGCGGGCTGGAGCAGCAGGAGGCAGCCGCGGAGCAGCTACAGACCGCGCTGAACAGCCGCACGCTCATCGAGCAGGCCACAGGGGTGCTGGCCGAGCGCCACCACAGCGACATGGACGACGCCTTCAACTCCTTGCGCATTTACGCGCGCAGCCGCAGCCTGCGCCTGTCCGAGGCGGCGTATGCCGTCATCCACGGCGAACCCGACATCACTCAACCTCCGGCCGGCGATCACAGCCGATGACGAGGCTTGCTGGGATCGGGCTCGTTCGGCCGGAGCGCCCGGCGGAGTCGACGGGTCGCCGAACCCGCCAGCAACACGTCTCTCCGGCCTGGGCACCCCGGAGGCCGCTCGGGGATGGTCCGAATCCCCCGGACCGGGGCCCATCTCACCCTCAAGCTCCGGTCAGCTCAACTGAGAAACCGGCAATGCCAGATGAGGCGATCACCCCTGCTGATGGCGACGCTCAGTCAGGATGGGGGACCGAGCGTTCCCGCTCAGGCCCGGACTCCGGTTTTCTGTGTCCCCGCGTAGGCGCCGGCTGTCCGCGCTCACTGGCTGGGCCGGCACGCCCGTCCTGCACCTGGACGACGTGGTCTCAGCGCCCACCAGGCCCTGCCGCAAGCCCCTGCCGACCGGCAGAAAGACAGCCCAGGAGCCTGAATGTCAAGCGACGAGCTTCTCGACACGATGCGACCAAGCGGTCGCTTCGTCGTAGACGAGTGCCGCTTTTGAGGCAGCCGTACAGGATACCGACGAGCCGGTTGGCGAGCCGGCGAAGCGCGGCGTACTGGCCGACCTCGCGGGCCCTGAGCTCGTCGTGATAGACGCGGGCGCCGGGCGAGGCTTGCAGCGCAGCGAAGGCCTGGACGCCGAGGGCGTCGACGAGCGGTTGAAGGTACTGCTCGGCCCAGTCTCCGCCGGTCGGGTACGTGGCCGTGTCCGGGCGGACCCAACCGGTCGGGGTGAGCAGCTTTTCGGCAGCGTGGTCGACGATCTCGCCCCAGGTGGAGAACAGGCGCACGTGTGACCGGCCACTCCCGGGCGGCGGATCCGGCGGCTTGCCGTCTCCAGCACGAGCGGGCCGAGGGCGCGACCGAGCAGGCGGACACCATCCTGCTTGCGACCGGCTACCGCCCCGACCTGCCCTATCTGGCAGGGCTCGGCGCCCTGGACGCGGCCGGGCGTCCGCTGCACCGCGACGGCGCCTCCCTCACCCACCCCCTGCTCGCCTACGTCGGGCTGGAATGGCAGCGCAGCCTGTCGTCCGACTCGCTGCGCGGGGTGGGCCGGGACGCCACCCGCACCGCCCGGCGGCGGCGCCAGACGAGGGAGACGTAGACCAGCGCCACCAGCACGGGGACCTCGATCAGCGGCCCGACCACCCCCGACAGGGCCTGGCCGGAGGTGACGCCGAAGGTGGCGATGGCCACGGCGATCGCCAGCTCGAAATTGTTGCCGGCCGCGGTGAAGGCCAGCGTGGCGGTCCGGTCGTACGGCAGGCCCAGGGTCTTGCCGAGGGCGAAGGCGCCGAACCACATCAAGGCGAAGTAGGCCAGCAGCGGCAGCGCGATGCGGGCCACGTCGCCGGGCTCGGAGGTGATCGTCTTGCCCTGCAGGGCGAACAGGATCACGATCGTGAACAGCAGCCCGTACAGGGCAAAGGGGCCGATCTTCGGCAGGAACGCGCTCTCGTAGCGCTGGCGGCCGAGCCAGTGCTCGCCCAGGCGACGGGTGAGGAATCCGGCCAGCAGCGGGATGCCGAGGAAGATGACGACGTTGAGGGCGATCTTCCCGGCGGAGATGTCGAGGTGCTGCCCCTGGCCGAGTCCGAGCCAGCCGGGCAGCACCTGCAGGTAGAACCAGCCGAGCAGGCCGAACGCCAGGACCTGGAACACGCTGTTGAGTGCCACCAGGACGGCGGCGGCCTCGCGGTCGCCGCAGGCCAGGTCGTTCCAGATGATGACCATGGCGATGCAGCGGGCCAGGCCGACGATGATCAGACCGGTGCGGTACTCAGGCAGGTCCGGCAGGAAGATCCACGCGAGGGCGAACATCACGGCCGGGCCGATGACCCAGTTGACGACCAGCGAGGAGATCATCAGGCGGCGGTCGCCGGTGACGGCGTCCAGCTTGTCGTAGCGGACCTTGGCCAGCACCGGATACATCATGATCAGTAGGCCGAGGGCGATCGGCAGGGAGATGCCGCCGATCGCGACCTTCGACAGCATGTCGTTCAGGCCGGGGACTGCGCGGCCCAGGCCGAGGCCCAGGGCCATGGCGGCCAGGATCCAGACCGCCAGGAAGCGGTCCAGCAGCGACAGCTTGCCCGCCACGCCGCCGGGTGCGGCGCGTGCGGGCTCGGTGGTCGTCATGAGCAGGCCCTCTTCCTGTCGGCGGCGGCGGTGGCGCGGGCGGTCTCGGCCAGTTCGGCGAACTGCCCGGCCAGAGCGGCGATGACGTCAGGCTTGAGCCGGTAGTAGGTGAACCGGCCGCACGGCTCGGTATCCACCACTCCGGCGTCCCGCAGCACTTTCAGGTGGTTGGACAGGTTGGTCTGCCGGGCGCCGGTCTCGGCCACCAGGTGCGTGGTGCACAGCGTCTCCCGGGCGAGCAGGGCCACGATCCGCAGCCGCAGGGGATCGGCCAGCACGCGTAACAGATCAGTGTCGACTGACATCAGCATGTACTGATACTGTCACATCAGCTGGTGCTGATGTGAACCTGACGCCCGGCTGTCATCTCCTGCACGCCCCCGTCACCTCTGCCCGGTCCCTGCTCCGGGCCTGAGTCCCGCCGCACTCTGCAAGGAAGAACGATGTCCGCTACCGCTGCTCCCCTCGCGTCCGTGCTGTTCGTCTGCGTGCACAACGCCGGTCGCTCGCAGATGGCCGCTGGATTCCTCTCTCACCTGGCCGGCGACCGCATCGAGGTCCGCTCCGCCGGGTCGCTGCCCGCCGAGCAGGTCAACCCGGCCGTCGTGGAGGCGATGAAGGAGGTGGGCATCGACATCTCCGGCCAGACCCCCCAGGTGCTCACTCCCGAGGCCGTTCAGGCCTCCGACTACGTCATCACCATGGGCTGCGGGGATGCCTGCCCGATCTTCCCGGGCAAGAAGTACCTCGACTGGGATCTGGACGACCCCGCCGGCAAGGGGGTTGAGGCCGTCCGCCCGATCCGTGACGAGATCAAAACCCGCATCCAGGATCTGATCGCCGAAATCAACCCCCAGCAGGACAGCTGACACGGTCCCGCTGATCAACATGCGCAAAAGAAGCCCGGCTGCCGGCTGACCGTCTGGCAACGCCCCGTGCTCTTGCCCTGTCACGGCCGGCGATCGCCGAGCGTCGATCCGATCTGCTGTGCGGACGGCGGTCAGGTCGTGCGCCGAGCTCGATGTACGCAACCAGGCCGACGAGGTCGCCCCCCTTGACCCACTTACTGACTATTCGATCGAGGTAAAGCCTGATTGGAGGGTAAGGGACCTACGGCGGGATGGTTCTTCGGGGAGCATCCGATGGGCAGATCGATCCTGAAGCGGCTGGAACGCGCAGGTCCAAGGAGAGACACCGATTCTCACAAGAGGTGGTGGAACCTCGTGATGATGCTGGCTGCCGCGGTGTCAGGCCGGATGTTCATCCGTCGGCTGCTGCGTCGCGTGCGTACTATCTCCGGTGACCTCGCCGAGATCAACGTCAGCGACGAACACGCTCAGATTACTCAGCAGCATGACCCGCGAGAGGTGACGCAGCTGGTCGATAACATCAATGCGAGTTTGGACATGCTGGAGCGTGAGCGGCAGTTCGCCTCCAACATCGCCCACGAGATCCGCTCCCCGTTGGCCGGGATACGCGTCACGGTGGAAGAAGCGACTGCCCGTCCCGGCGAGGCGGACTACCCGCGTGTGCTGGAGGCGGTACTCCGTGGAGTGGATCGGCTGGAGGCGCTGGCTACAGCACTTCTTCTGATCGCCCGTTCCCGCGCAGCCCAAGCCGACTGGGAACGGGTCGACCTGTGTGAACTGGTCAGGCAGGAGGTCGCAGACCGGAACGACCCCATCTCGATCGAAGTCATCTGCGCTCCCGGTGTCCGGGTCACAGCCATGCGCACGCGGATCTGCCAGATCCTCACCAATCTGCTGGACAATGCTCAGCACCACGCCATCAACCAGGTGCAGGTCCACATACGCCGCAGCGACGGCATTGCGCGCCTGATGGTGTCCGACGATGGCCCTGGCGTGCCGGAGAAGGACAGGGAACGCATCTTCGACCGGATGTACCAGCTCAAAAGCATTTCCCAGCGGGGCAGGCCCGGCATCGGCCTCGGTTTGGCCATCACCCGCGACATAGCCAATGCCCACCACGGAGCCGTCTGGGTCGAATCGTCCCCTCTCGGCGGCGCCTGCTTCATCCTCCAATTGCCCATCGCCGCTCCATAAGCCACCACCGGATCCCTCACGATTCTCGGTTGTACGCACACGCGACTACGGGCATGAGTATGGACACTGCCACCATGAGCGGTCACGGGCAGGCGGGGCGCCGGCCAGCGCGGCCGGGCAGTCTCCGGCCAGTTCGTTCAGGGCGTCCCCCGTCCAGGCGGGACAGCGGCAGACAGGGTGGAGATCGCGAACCGGGTCGCCGCATGCGGCGGCCCGATACGGGAGAGGAGTGCGACGTCGCACCCGGCGATGAACCTGGAGACGGCCGTTAGTAAGGTCGCTCCGGCGAGTGACCCAAGCTCGTGATCTCATACATGGAATTCCCGATGCGACAGTGGTCGACCCGCGCCTCCGCGTCTCCGAAAACCGGGGGGACATTTTTACTTCCGAAACAGCGCCATTCCATAAAACCCGGAGGTAATGTTTAAGCACCGAGGACTTTCCGTGCGTTGGCACTCAGGTCGGCGTCGCCCGCGGCGAAATATCAGGACGCGGTCCTTTCGAGGGCCCGACAGGCCAGGCGATCATGACACCGACGCTGCTCTCTCGTTCCATCACACCGCCCAGCCCCCCTGCCGGCACAGCCCCCGTCATCGGCTCCGACGTTCGGCTGCGGTTGGCTCCCGTCCTTGACCTGCGGGGCACCGTGGACGGGGCGTGGTGGCCGCGTTCCCGTGACGCCACGGTGGAGCTGCCGGGTCTCATCGCCGCCGTCGACCAGCGACTGGGCCTGACGACGCTGCGCGTCGGCGTGCACGTCGACGCATGGGACCACATCCCCCACCGTGTCCAGGCCGGTGGACGCCAGGTCAAAGTGGGCTGGTTCCACAGTGCCGATCCTCGCCTCGTCACCCTGACATTCGCGGAGGCTGAGCCTGTCATCCTGCTGGTCGTCCCGCCATACACCGCGGACGGTCCCGCCGGGGCGGCGCTCATGCTCGCCAGTCAGGGCACGTTCGGCCCGCTCCCGGTCGACCTCCGCACCACCGCAGCCCACCACGCCATCGGTACGCGGGATGCGGACGGGGAGAACGAGGGAGTGCACATCACTACGCTGCCGGCGGACCTGCTCCACGGATGCCGAAACCGCCGATCGGACGTCCACCTGCCAAGCCTGCCGCCAGAGGACCCGTCTCGTTGCCGACCGGAGCATTCCATCGCCATCCGTGACCCCGCGCCACTTGGCAGGGCCGACCCGTCGGTTCCGACGACCATCCGGCTGTCCGGTGAGATCGACATCTTCACCAGTCCCGGCCTGCGCGAGGATCTGCTGAACGTCCTGCGCTACAGCAGGAGCCTGCTCATTCTCGACCTGTCGGGTGTGGCGGCATGCGACGCCTGCGGGCTGGGCGTTCTGGTAGGCATCCAGCGTCGCGCCAAGACGTTGGGGATCACCCTCTCCCTGACCGCAGCCCGCCCGTACCTGTCTCGGTTACTGCATGTGAACGGCCTGGACCGGACCATCCCGATGCTGGCGTAGCCGAAGGCCCTCGAGTCGCGACGCAGGCGGCAAGCCCTCGCCGCACCACAGGCGCGGCCGCGAACGAGCCAGTGACCCGGGAGACGGGGACGGAGCACCGCGCAGGGCCCTACGCGACGGCTCAGAAGCTGCTGATTCGTGTCGTCGCGTAGGGAGCGAAGCGGGCTGCCACCACGTGCCTGAAGTTGACCACGTAGGTGAACGTATCCGGCTCGCCCTCGTGGGAAATCTGAAGGGACACCACAGTGCCCTGCTCCATCCAGCTGACGAGTTTCTCGACTGCGGGCATCGTGCCGTGCACGCGGAGAATCAGTTCCTTTTCCTTGCCAACGCTCAGCAAGTAGAGCAGCCCGGCGGGAGCGTCCATGGTCATACACTGCTCCTCATCGTAAGGAGGGGACCGGGTCCACGTGGGTATCCCCACAAAGCCCCCCGCGTAGCATCCGCGTCGCCGCTTCGGGCGGGCTTCTCGAACCTCTTCCTGTAGCCGTGCTGCCGACGGGCCTCCGACGGGCCCGGGCCGGCCTTACCGGTCCTGAACCGCTTCCTGTGCCCTTCGTGGCCACGGCCCACGGGTGCCGGACGCGGGTGCCGGGTACATGTCCGTACGGATGGCCCATTCGTGGGGATTCTCGATTGCCTTGGGAAGGCTCTGTGATCCTTACGTCCGCATCCCCTGCGACTCTCCTGCAACGGCTGTCGGCTGCCGCGCAGTGGCTGACGTCACCGCTGCTTCCCGACGACTACCTCGGATTGATCAACCCGCTCTGGGGCGCGGGAGAGCTGTGCGGCCGGGTCGAGGCGGTGCACGCGGAAACCAGCGACGCGGCGACCCTGGTGATTCGCCCAGGTAGGGGCTGGACTTTGCACCGTCCCGGTCAGTGGGTCCGTATCGGCGTCGATATCGACGGGCGGCGACACTGGCGCACCTTCTCACTGTCGTCGGCCCCGGGCAGGTCCGATGGTCGCCTCACCATCACGGTCAAGGCCGTGCGCGGCGGGCTCGTCTCCAACCACCTGGTGCGGAGCACAGCATCTGGGACGGTGCTCAGGCTGGGCCGGCCCGAGGGGGCGTTCGTCCTTCCCGAGCCACCACCCCCGCGACTGCTGTTCGTTACCGCCGGGAGCGGCATCACACCAGTGATGGCGATGCTGGACGGCCTGCGTCTAGACAATGCGGACGGACCGGACATCGTACTGGTCCATTCGGCGCCGACACCCGCCGACGTCATCTTCGGCGGGCGGCTCCGGAACCTGGCCGCGCGATGGCCGCGGCTTCGGTTGCACGAACGGCACACGCAGCTGGAGGGGCGGCTGCGGCCCGCGGATCTGGCCCGGCTCTGCCCGGACTGGACCGAGCGGTCCGTCTGGGCGTGCGGACCGCCGGCGATGCTCGACGGCATCGCCGCGTACTGGACCGGCCCCGCGGACGGGCTCCATGTCGAGCGCTTCAGTCTGGTGCCGGCGGCGGCAGCGGGTTCGGGGGGACGCGTCCGCTTCACCAGGAGCGGCCGAGAAGCCGAGGCCGACGGCGGAACGCCGTTGCTGGCCGTCGGCGAGAGCGCGGGGGCGCTCATGCCGAGCGGCTGCCGCATGGGCATCTGCTACCGATGCGTCGCCCGCCTTCGCTCCGGTCAGGTCCGTGACGTACGGACCGGCCAGGTACACGGAGACGCGGGAGAGATGATCCAGACCTGCGTGTCGGTGGCGGCCGGCCCAGTCGAGATCGAGCTGTGAAAGGAACACGCATGCCTGCCACATCCCATCCGGCCTCTGTCGACGCCGAAGGGTTCGGCCGCGAGCTGGACAAGATCCGCGACGAGGTGCTCGCGAGCCTCGGTGAGCGGGACGCGGCTTACATCCGGGGTCTCATCGCCGTCCAGCGCAAGCTGGAGCTGGGCGGCAGGGCGCTGCTGTTCGCCTCCTGGTTGCCTCCCGCCTGGGCCGCCGGAACGGCGGCACTGGCGGTCGCGAAGATCCTGGAGAACATGGAGATCGGTCACAACGTCCTGCACGGGCAGTGGGACTGGATGCGGGACCCGAAGATCCATTCGACCACGTGGGAGTGGGACTTCGCTTCTCCGGCCGATCAGTGGAAGCACTCCCACAACTTCGTCCATCACACCTGGACGAACGTGCTCGGCAAGGATCGCGACATCGGCTATTCGGCGATGCGGATCAGTCCGGAGCAGCGATGGCATCCGATCTATCTCGCTCAGCCGTTCTACAACGCGCTGCTGGCGCTCTTCTTCGAGTACGGCATCGCGATATACGACCTGGAACTCGAGCGCATCCCGTCAGGGAAGAAGGACCTGAAGGAGGCGCTGACCCAACTTCGCGCCGTGGCGGCCAAGATTCGGCGCCAGGTTGTCAAGGACTACGTCGCGTTCCCGCTGCTCGCCGGTCCGGCCTTCCTCCCGGTCCTGCTCGGCAACCTGACCGCGAACCTGGCCCGCAACGTGTGGGGGCACACCATCATCTTCTGCGGCCACTTTCCGGAGGGCGCGGAGGTCTTCACCGAGGACCGGCTCGAGAACGAGACCCGCGGCGAGTGGTACGTACGCCAGCTACTCGGCTCGTGCAACATCGACGGCGGACGCCTCTTCCACATCATGAGCGGCAACCTCAGCTACCAGATCGAGCACCATCTGTTTCCCGACCTGCCCAGCAACCGGTACGGGGAGATCGCGCCGCGGGTCCGCGCCCTGTGCGAGCGTTTCGGTCTGCCGTACACGTCCGGATCGCTGGCCCGGCAGGCGGGTTCGGTCTGGAAACGCGTCCTCCGGATGGCCCTGCCGGGACCGAGCCCGCGGCGACCAGCGGCCGGGCCGCCTGCGTCGTTCAAGGCGGCGGCCTGAGCCCGAGCGGATCCACTGCCGCATGACACGGCCCCGGACCCGCGGAGAGCCCGGGGCCAGATGCCCGTCGGATATGGGCCAGAACCGAAAGGCGTGCCTGTGTGGCCTGCTTGCGGAACGACCCCGTACGCCCCGGCCGCAGGCATGACCCCGTACACGATCAGGCGCCGGCGCCGCACGCGGGAAGGCGTAACGCGAGAAGAGCGACGTCGTCGGTGGTCCCGTGGGGTATGCGTCGCACGATCTCGTCGCACACGTCCTCCAGCGGGAGGTGAGCTATGGCCGCGGCCTGCGCCCGCAGCCGGGCCAGTCCGGTGGCCAGGTCGCTGCCGGGACTTTCGACGAGGCCGTCGGTGTAGAGCACGAGGGTGCTCCCAGCGGGCATCGGCTCGACGGCGTCACGCCTGGTTGACTCGATGCCCAGGCGGAGCCCGAGCAACAGATCCTGCCCTTGTTCCAGATAGCGGGCATGCCCGTCAGGGGTGACCAGCAGGGGCGGCGGATGCCCGGCGTTGCTCCAGCGCAACCGCCACGGACCATCTTCGGAGCCTTCCACACGTGCCAAGATCATCGTCGCCATGGGCACGTCCGTGACGGCGGACATCGCCTGGTCCACCCGGTTGACGACCAGGCTGGGCGACACGCAGCGGTCCCACGCCAGCGTGCGCACCATGCTGCGCAGCTGGGCCATCTCAGCGGCGGCCCTGATGTCGTGGCCGACCACGTCACCGATGACCAGGGCGGTGACGCCGTCGGGCAGCAGGAAGGCGTCGTACCAATCACCCCCGACCTGAGACCCCACCGAGGCCGGCAGGTAGCGTGCGGCCATCTCAAGGTGGCCCACCTGCGGCAGCGGAGCCAACAGGTGACGCTGCATCATTTCGGCCACCTCGCGTTGCCGGCCGAACAGGCGCGCGTTGCCCACCGCCAACCCCGCGCGACGCCCGATGTCGGTGACCAGCGTCACATCGGTGGCGTCGAAGGGGCGGGCCGGGTCGGTACGCGCCACGGTGAGAGCCCCCAGCACCTGCCGCTGGGTGCGTAGCGGCGTGATGATCGCCGACACCGCTCCCCGGGCCGCGAACAGCTCACGCTGTGCGGCGGCCATGCCGGAGTCAGGTTTGCGGGCTATGTCGCCCGGCCCCAGCAAGACGGTCTCACCTCGATCCAGCACCCGCGCCAGCAGGGAACCGGGAGGCTCGGGCAGCGGGGAGTCCTGCGCATGATCGGCAGGAGGGATCACCACCACCCGCTCCGCCTCGTCGTGATCGATACGCAGATCCACCACCGCCCAGTCGGCCAGCCGCGGGACGATCAGCCTGCCCAGCCGTTGCAATGCCTCGTCTACTTCCAGCGTCTGGGTCAGTACAGATGTGATCTCAGTGAGCAGCGTCAGGCGGGCGTTGAAGTCCTCCAACATGGCCAGGTGGCCGGCCTGCTGACGAGAGAGGTTCAGCCGCTCGGTGATGTCGGTGAAGACGACGATCACCCCGAGTACCTGCCCGCCCTCCTGCACTATCGGAGCGGCCGACAAGGAGACCGGCAGCAGGCCGCCGTCACCCCGCAGGAAGATCGACTCGTCGCCACGCGCCGGACGACCGTGCTCCAGCACTCCCATCAGCCGACAGGGGGAGCGAGGAGTCAGCCCGTCGTCAGCGCCCCTGTGCAGCAGATCGTGGGCATCGGCGCCCAGCATCTCCGCCACGGGACGGCCCAGCAACGCCCCGGCCTGCAGGTTCGCCATAGTGATAAGGCCAGCAAGATCAGTCAGATAGATGCCCGCCCCCGCGCTGTCGAAGGCCGCCTGCAGCAACCTCTGGTCGGGCAGCCCGGCATGGCCATGCGCGCTGGGCAGATGCCGCCTCATCGCCGCCCTGCCTTCCTCCGGTCATCGCTGCCTACGCCCTACCCGCCGACACGCCGAGCACACTGGGTAACCCGCGGCCATGTCGAGCCAGCCGACTCCCCTGAAGCAGCCTGAGAATCCCATCTCGACGAGGCGTGGGCAATACTCGTCGAGGAGGCTGGCCCATAGTGGGTCATCCCGGCGAAACGCCGCGCTGAGCGCCTGCACCACGCGTTCGAAGCGACCTACGTGCCGACTGTAATGACGGCACCAGTGTCGGCGAGCGCGCAGGGTCGTCGACGAATTCAGTGGTCAAGGACGCATGGTTGCTCGGTGGTCGCTCGTGTGTACGGGTACGGCGCGGCACCCAGCGTGATTAGGCGGCAGACTCCCGGGGACAACGGCGGACGAAATGGTAGAATGCGGCACGCGGCGGCATTGATCAAGGGCGCTTTTAATCCGTCGGTTCAGGGTTCGAGTCCCTGGCGCCCCACCCTCAATGAGCTGGGCAGACTCCCGAATCTTGATCGATCGGAAGCCTGCCCGGTTGCATTTCTGGTTGCAGTTGTGCAGTTGCCGGTTCACTCGTCCCACAGCGCCCGGCCCATCCGCGCCATGGCGTCGCCGGCCAGGTTCTCGGTGACGTGGGTGTAGCGCTTCGTCGTGGTGAGCTGGGAGTGGCCGAGGATCACCTGAACGACCCGCATGTCTATCCCCTGCTCCAGGAGCAGCGTCGCCGCCGTGTGCCGGGCGTCGTGGACCCTGGCGTCCTTCTCGACCTCGGCCAGGCGAAGCAGTTCCTTCCACTCCTCCCAGTCCTGCCGGGAGTCGATCGGACTGCCGTCCGGCTCGCACCAGACGAGATCCCGGTCCTGCCACTTCTCCCCCGCCGCCGCCCGCTCGGCCTCCTGCGCTTCACGGTGCAGCTTGAGGAGCGGGATCAACGGCGGAGGGAGCGGGACCACTCGCCTGCTCTTGCCCTTGGGCTTCACAAAGGTCCACCCGCCGACGCGTTGAGGGCATGACGGCGCGTGCTTCGTGCAGCCGGGTTCGCAGAACGTCGGGCACTTGCCGCCATGCCGGTCGCACGAGGCCGGACACCGCTGCTTGACGCAGGTGTGCCGCCGTCCGGACGTCCGCTTCGCCTTGGGGCAGTCGGCCGGGCACGGATACCGGTGGAGGGCGGCCCCGCAGGCGTGTGGATCTGCGCAGCCGTGCCGGTAACGCTGGTGCTTGATCTGCCAGAAGATCCGGAGCTGTCCCCGCTTCAGGTCCACGTACTTCCACCGCAGGCCGAGCGCTTCACATTGCCGAAGACCGAGCGCGAGCGCCACCGACCACCGCGTACCGTTCCGGCGATCCTTGGCGACGTCGAGGATGTCGCGCGCCTCATCCTCCGACAGCGGCTCTATCTCCACCTCCTCCCCAGTCGGCGCGTCGATCAACCCGCAGACGTTCCGGGCGACGATCTCCCGCCGTACGGCGAGCTTGATAGCGCGCGACAGGATGCGGTGGATCTGCAAGATCGTGTTCGGCCGGAGGTCCTGCTTGTTCAGCCAGCCGTAGAAGGCGTCCAGGTGTTCCGGCCGGAGCCGGTCGAGCCGGTGAGCACCGAGCCGGGGAATGATCCAGTGCTCGACCTTTGGCCGGTAGGTGCTGACGAGGGTGGACTGACTGACGTTCAACGGGGCGATCTCGTCGAGGTAGACCCGCATCCACTCCTTGACCGTCGGCACCTTGCCCGGTTTGTCGATCTTCCCCGAGTCGCGCGCCTTCTCCAGCTCTTGGACCTTGCGGGTGACCTCCGCTTCGGTCTTGCCGATGCGGTGCCGGCGGTCGGGCGTGCCGTCGTCCTTCACGCCCATGGTGACCCAGCCGTGCCACTTGCCGTCCTTGCCGAAATAGATCGAGGAGCGGCCGTTGGGCTTACGGGACATCACGCCGCCCTTTCCGGCGTCGAGCCCACTTCGAGCGCCCGCGCGAACTCCTGAAGAGCGTCAGCAGGCACCAGCCGATATCCCTCGTACTTCACCGAGCGAAGCTCACCGGTCTTGATCAGCCGGAAGACCGCCGTACGGCTCATGCCGAGGACGACCGCCGCGTCTTTGGGTCGGTAGAAGAGTCTGTCCATCACGCTGCCCTCCCTTCAGTTGCCGAAAGATCTTGGCCGTCTCCGAGTGCCTGGAGTTGGTTCATGTGGTTGCGCCAGCGCTGGCGCTCATGCACCGAGCGGAGCAGCCGGACGCCGATCGGGGCGAGTTCGGGATCACCGGGCTTGACCGGCTTCCAGAGGTAGCGGTGTGGGTCGACCGGCTCGTCTTCGACGCCGAGCGCTTCCAGGACCCAGGTACGCCGGTCCTGCTTGTGCTCCGTGAGGGTCTTGTTCGACCACTTCCTTGAAACCAGGACGCGTCGGCCCGCGTAGCCGAGGTGGTCCGGCTTGTGCGCCTTGCCCTTGCACCGGCCGGGAGCCATCCCCGGTTTGGCGCCCTTGGGCTGGATCCCGTAGCGCAGCCAGTTCGGGCAGGTCGGTGAGCACGGTTCGAACCGCAGGGCCTCCAGCAGCCTTTCGGCGTGTGCCTTGCGGCGGGGGTCGTCGGTGCCGAGGGCGTCACCGAGGGACTTGGTCAAGTATTTGGAGAGGTACTGGATGAGCTGGTCGGCGTCCGGCGTTCCGGCGAGCACGCTCTGGATGTCGGCCTGGTCGCCGAAGCGGAGCACGTGCAGGGGTTCGGCGTCCTCGTCGGCGTCAAGAGAGTCGAGGGCCTGTGCCCAGGTCGGCAGGACCTCCCCGGTGTCGGGGTCGAGGTAGCCGGCCCCGTCCTCCCAGACCGGCACGTGGTCACCCTCGAACCGCACCACATCGGTCGAGGGCCACCACACCTGGTGATAGGTCGCGGCAATGATCTGCCGCAGCTCCGCACGGGGCAGGGTGCCGCGGATCGCCATATGCAGATGCGGCGCGAGCCGCTTCTGAGGCTCGACGGTGGCGAAGTACTGCACGTCGTACCCGGCCACCCGGCGAAGGTTCTGCACGAAGCGGTCCACCAGCTTGGAGAAGTGCAGCGCATCCCGGGCCGCCCGCGCGTAGTCGTACCGGTCCGGGTCGAGCGGAGCCCCCTCCAGCACCCGCCCGTAGGAGGGCAGGGTGAGCGTGACGAACATCGACGGCCGGTAGGTCTTGCCGTCCGAGCCAGTGAAGGTCCGCCCGAGCGTCGTCTTGGTCATCTGCCGCTTGGGCAGATCCGGAGCATCCTGCCGCCGCTTCGTGGACCGCGAGCGCTTGCCGGAGGTACGGCCGAGGACGTTCCCGCGCATCCCCGCCCGGTTGATCTCCTCGTCCAACTCGACGATCGCGGCGTCCAGGTCGGTGGTGTCGCCGCCGGCCTTTTCCACCTCATCCCGCCAGGCTTGGGCGTCGGCCCGCAGCTCCACGAGATGCCGCTGATAGTCGTCGGCGTTGTCGGGCAGGTTGACCGGCTCGTGGTCAAGGTGCCAGCCCTCCCGGCACTGCGCCCGCCGGAGTTGCCGGTTGCGCTTGGCGCACGGCGGGCACTTGTTCTCCAGCGTTGCTCCGCAGGGGACGTCGATGACCTCAACCTGTCCGGTGAGGATGTCCTGCCGCCGGAGCGGCACCGGGCGGATGCACACGCCGTACTGCTTGGCGATCTCTTCCACGACCTCACGGGCGAGGGGCTGTGTCATCCGCACCGCGCGAGGGGTCGAGCGGTCGTGCGGGTTGGTCACCAGTCACCTCCGCACCCGTCGAGGGCATCGACCAGGTCGAGGCCGTCAACGATGACGGTGGCCTTCTCACCGCACTCGTGGCACTCGACGATCCCGCGCACGGGGTCGAGCCACAGGACATCGAGGGCACCGCAGCCCGAGCAACGTAGGCCGTCGAGGATGTGAGCCAGGCGCATCATCGGCCCTCCCCCGCGAACTCGGCGACCATCGCCCGGATGTCGGTGTCGGAGACGTAGGCCGCGCGCACGCGAACCGGATCAGGGGAGGTCTCCAGCCGGACGTAGCCGACGCCCGCGCCCAGCTCGGGGACCGGTGAGATGTGGTCGGCCAGTGCGCCCCGGTCGCGGGCTCCGTCGCCGAGGACCATGTCCACCTGTTCGGACTCATCGAGACGGAGCGCGATCTTGTCGGGGAACAGGTTGCGGATGTTCATGACCTCCTTGCGGGGGTCCTGGAGTGCGGCCATGACCCCGACGCCGACCGCCCGGCCCTGGGTGGTGAGCGTGGCCAGGGCCGCCGTGATCCGCTGGCGAAGTTGCTTGTCGGGCTGGTAGGCGGTCAGGAATGCCACCTCGTCGACGAGCACCAGGACGAACGGGTCAGGGGGCGTGGGGGTGTGGGAGCGCTGGAGGCCGGCGAACCGGTCGGCCCGCTCCTGCATCACGCACACGGCCTCATCGAGCAGGTCGGCGCACTCCTTCGGATCAGCTGCGTACCGACTGCCAAAGAGGGCGCGGCCGAAGGACAGTTCCATCCGCTTGGGGTCGAGCGCCCACACCTGCACCAGGCCCGCCCGCATCGCGGGAAGCAGGCCGCGGATTGTCGACCACAGGTAGGAGCCTTTGCCCGCCCCGGTCGCGCCCGCGATCAGGACGTGCGTGCCGTGGACCTTGAGCCGCAGCGGTGTGCCGTCCTCGCACCGTCCGATCTCGACCGGCCCCACCGAGGCAACCTCAGGGACAGGGACGGCGGGCAGGGGTTCAGCGAGGGGGTCGCGCCGGGGGAAGGTGAGCACGAGCCGCCCGGCCCGAGCGACGGCGACGCGGCAGGAGGGGGAGCCGAAGCCGTGGGCCAGGTGCTCGATGCGGTCGGCCCAGTCGGTGACGGCCTGGCCGTTGAGCATCTTCACGCTCACGCGGTCGGCCCAGCCGTCACACTCCACCCGCATCAGGCGGGGCAGGTAGTCGCGTCCCCGGATGTGCCGTCCGAGGCCGGAGACGACCATCACGGGTTGCCAGTGCCGCCGGTAGACGGCGACGAGCCGCCACCAGGCCAGCAGGGGCCAGCCGACCAACCTTAGGAACGAGGCGCGATCCAGCAGCGCCCAGGGCAGGCCCGCCGAGGGTAGGAATCCGGCCATGACCAGGGCCAGGCGCCAGCCGTACAGGGTCCAGATCACCCCGAGGCCGACCGGGACGGCCACCGCGACCGGATGCCGCACGACCAGGCGGACCAAGCCCGCGACGAGCCGCGACAGCCAGATCACGATGGTGACGATGGCGGGGGTCTGCATGACGGCCGGGCGGAAGACCACGGCCGTGTCTGGCGTGGTGGAGACGAGGTTACGCGCCTCGTCGCCAGGCAGTTTTCGGAACATTAGACTTCGTGTCCTCTCGTGATTTCGCAGTCAGGGAGAGTTGAGGGGCCGCCGGAAGTTGCCGCTTCCTGCGGCCCCGCTTGCATCTCAGGCCGCCGTCTCGCCGACGACGGGAAGGGCGAGCTGGTCGGAGTCGGCCACCTGCTCGGCGTGCATGCGCTCGCAGTCGGCCAGGTACCGGGCGGCAGCATCGAAGATGCGCCGGGCGGTCTCCACATCGTTCGCGGTGGCCGGTCCGGCCCCGGTCGTGGAGACCGAGACATACGCCTCGTCGGACTCCAGGACCAGGTACGGCCGCCCCGACTCCAGCTTTCGAACGTCGGCGCGAAGGCCGGGGGTGTAGAACCCGACGTTCACGCGTGGCCGCTCGTCCGAGGTGATGGCGATGGTGAGGTAGGTGTAGGCATCCGGCGTCATCGGACCGCCACCCCCTCACCGTTCGGGAGACCGTGGAACATCCGCTCCACCGATCGGGCGAACGAGGCCGCCTCACGCGCCAGGCAGCGGGCGAACTCCAGGTCATCGACGGTGATTCGGTCTCCGGCGGAGGTGGTGACGAGCACCTGGACGCCGCCGAAGACCAGCCCGAGGACGGGCGACCGCTGCGGGTACGGATGGTTGGCCGCCGACGCGCCCGGCCCGGTCTTGAGGTTGATCGTGCTGACCGGCGGCACGGTACGCCGCCCCGTCATGCCGCGTCCTTCGCCTGAGCAGCAGCCCGGCCACCGACAGTGCGGGGAGCCCGCATCTCCCGCACCCGGATCGAGTAGGCCAGACGACCCGCCTGGTTGACGTACGGCGTGACGCTGATCCCGTCGAACTCCACGGGCGTGAACGGCAGGCCCGCCATGGGGGCCGGCGGCGCCGGCTGGACGGGGGCCAGGATCTTGACAGCCACCGTCTTCTGCGCGGGCTTCAGGGTCGGGTCGGCGTCCATCACGGCGACCTGCCAGACGAGTTCTCCCGTCTGCTTGTCCCGCGCCTGGACGAACCGGCCGTTGGTCGATGCGTCGAAGTCCTTGACCTGCTCGACTTCCCCGACGACGTAGCAGCCGTGGGGGAAGACCATGTCGAAGGTCACTGGGATGGGTCCTTGTAGTGCCATGAGACATCTCCTTCTCTCGCTTTCTCGACAACTCGTATTGTCGAGCTGTCTTGAGAGTACCCACCTTCTCCGTACTCGACAAGTCGAGTTGCTGAGAATCTTGGCGTGTTGCCTGCGTACGCTCAGCGGCATGACCGCAAATGACCCGAAGCAGGCGGAATCCAGCGGCCTCACGTGGGTGAGCACCTTGGGCGGCCCGCACATCCTCGTGCCGCAGTCAGCACTCCCGTACTGGCACGGAACACCCAGGAACTACCCCGAGGACGAAGGCGACTACGGCCGTGCCTGCTCCGTCCAGTCGTACATCGGGCTGATCGACGTCGGCCCGTCCCAATCGTTGGTCGTGGCAGGCGTACTCGGCACTACGACCTACCTGCCGGAAAGAAACGTGATCATCCAATGGGTACAGACGCGATCAGCCGAACGCTACGCGCAGGAGGCGAGCGCCCTCGCGAAGGCGGTCGTCGAGATCATCGATGCGGGTACCGTGCCTGAGGACGAAGAGGTGACGTGGACGGTGGAAGAGCCGTTGATTCTCTTCGACTCCGTTTACGGGCATGAGGACGTCACATCCGAGGACCATCTGTGGATCGACCTGATACCCGGCCAGTACAAGGTCCGAGCCGCTTACGTCGAACTGCCAGAAGAGCAGATTGTGCTCGTACGGCTGAACCTGTCCGCAGCCGCTGCAGCTCAGAGGGAGTAGGCGTCTTCCAGTTCGTGCAGGTCGCCGGGGAGGACCAGGTCCACGATGAGGGCGGGTCGCCCGCCGCCGTTGTAGACGCTGGCCAGCACGCCGAGGACGGGTGCGGTCTTACGGAGTTCCAGGAGTTTGGCTTCTTCCGCTGAGGGGTGCCGTGCGCTGAGCCGTTCCGCGACGTGTTCGAGCTTGAGGCCCTTGGTGTGCTGGAGATGCTGCCGGATGCCGGCGGTGAGCGGTTCAGACTGGCCCAGGTCGGTACCTTCGGCCAGTTCCACCGGGCACCAGATGGTGACGAGGTCGACCGGCCGGTCAGCATCGCGGAACAGGACGCGTCGCATCATGACCGGCGACTTCTCGGCGATGCCGAGGAGCTTGGCGACGCTCGCGGGGGCCGGGTGCTCACCGACGCTTACCGGGCACCCGTTCTCGTCGGCTTCCGCCCGGTCGAGTACGGCCCGGCCGGGTCGGGAGGCTTCCTCAGCTGCGGCCGGCGGCGTGGTCTTCACGAAGGAGCCTTTGCCGTGCTCGCGCTCGATCACGCCCCGAAGCTGGAGCACTTGGAGAGCGCGAACGACGGTGGGCCGGCTGACGTGAAACTCGTTGATGAGTTGCGTCTCCGACGGCAGGAGCGAGCCGGGAGGATAGGTGCCGTCCGCGATGCGTCGCCGGATGGCCTGGACGATCTGCGCGTACTTCGGCGGGGCGTACTCTTCGGACGACATGACGACTTCCCTACAACTCGACTTGTCGTCAGCTTAGCTATCCGTCCTGATTCTGTCTGCCCCGTGGAAAGCTGAAGGCGCGACGGCGCGGGAGTTTCCTCACTGCCCTGAGGACTCGACCACGCCGCCGCGCCCGTTCACCCGCACCTGACCGGCCAGCATCGCCGCCCAGGTGAGCCATGCTTGTCGCAGCGGCCACCGGTGCGTCTCGGCGATCACCGGCGCACGCTCGTCCTGGATCGTCTTCCTGATGAAGGCGACCCCGCCCGACTGGATCAGCTCGAAGAAGATCGCCAGGCAGTCGCAGGTCCAGGCCAAAACGAGCTCTCGGCTGGTGGGCATGGGAGCGAACCATACGAGTGCTTCGGCGTCGGCCTGGGGGCGCGGCAGGTGTGGACTCAGATGCCGGGCGGTCATGCGCCGCCGTCCTCGATGTACCGGGAGTAGGGGTGCGTGCGGCGCAACTCCTCCCGCAGCAGGGCCACCCGCCGAGCGGTGGTGACGATGTCGTGCACGGGGGCGAAGGCGAACACGAGTCGGCCGCTGGCCGAGCGCCGCCCTGTCGACCAGCGGAACCACCGGCCGTTGGTCCACACGAGCAGGTCAACCCAGACCGACAGGAACGCCACGCCGTGTCCGGCATGAACGTCAGTGGGGATGCCGTGCCCGATGGACAACTCGGCGGACAGCAGCCCGGCCGCGCGCTCAGCGGTCAGCGGCACCTCGGGCGGCAGCGAAGGAGATGCGATCTGGTCGAGCCAGCGGGTAGCCATCGGCCTCACTCCTCCGGCACCATGCCGGAGCCCTGGCAGCCCAGGCACTCGACCGTGACCCGCTCACCCGCCACGGTCTCGCCGGCCCCTTGTTCGGCCGCGACGACACCGCGCCGGGGACTGGCGTATTTCCAGCCCCGCCCTCCGCACAACCCACACTGACCAGCCATGATCCAACGATTGCCCGGCGGCCTGTCGCGTCTCGACCGCGTGCATGTCCCGCCTGGGCGCGTCCTGTCTCGCTTCGTCTCGTCTTTGTCTCCCCGTGATCCGCATCCCTGGTTAACCTGGGCCTACAAGGGCTCCCCAACCCCGAGGGCGCGGATGATGACCGAGCAACCGATCATGCTGAAGTCGCTCCTACGCCAGCGCCACTGGCAGACCTACAGCACCTTCTGCCGCGAGTACGACAAGGCCGCCAAGAAGGTCGACCCCGCCCTCGCGGGCAGGTGGCCCAGCCGCGCCCAGCTCCACCGCTGGCTGTCCGGCGAACTCAAGGGCCTGCCCTACGCCGATCACTGCCGGGTCCTGGAGGCGATGTTCCCCGGCCTGACCGCCCAGGAGTTGTTCTCCGCCGAAACCGCAGCGGCAGCGGCAGTACCGGCACCGAGGAGCACCCAAGACAACACCGCTCCCGCGCCCGACCCGTGCGAGGACGCCCGCTTCGCCGACGTGACGGCCGTCTTCAGCAGCCGGTCCGCGTTCAGCGCCGCCTACCCGCCCGCGTCCCTGTTCGACGACGCCAAGGAGATCAACGCCTGCGGCCTATCGCTCAATGTGATCTGCCAGAGCTACCCCGACCACCAGCTCACCCGGCTACTTGAGAACGGCACCCGCATCCGCTGCCTGTTCCTGGACCCCAAGGGCGAGGCCATCAAGGCCCGCGAACGCGAAGAGCACTACACCGACGGCACCCTCCAGACGTTGACGGCGCTCAACATCAGCATGCTCACCCGGCTCCGCGACCGGCTCGACCCCGAGGCCGCTGAACGGCTAGAGATCCACGTCTACGACGAGACGATCCGCTTCAACATCCTGATCGTGGACGGCTCGACCTGCGTCGTACAGCCCTACCTACCGGCAGCCCGCGGAGTCGACTCACCTACGCTCGTCATCACCGACAACACCGCCGCCGACGGACTGTTTCCCGTCTTCGACCAGGTCTTCACCTCTATGTGGGAGCGGAGCAAACCCGTATGACCCTTGACGCCCGCGCGCTACTGCCCATAGCTGAGCAGGCCGTCACCATCGCCAGCCAAATCATCACCACCAAGCTCCCCGGCATCGTCACCGCCAAAGGCGACCGCGACATGGTCACCGAAGTGGACTACGCCGTCGAGCACGCCCTACGCGACTTCCTATCCCGAGAGACCCCGGAGATCGGGTTCCTCGGCGAAGAGGAAGGAATCACCCATGCCGGCGACGGCCTCATGTGGGCACTCGACCCACTCGACGGCACCGCCAACTTCACCCACGGCATCCCCCTCTGCGGCACCTCCCTGGGCCTGATCGACCACGACCGCTCCATCCTCGGCGTGATCGACCTTCCCTTCCTCGCCACCCGCTACGCCGCAGCCGAAACGGCCGGCGCCACCGCCAACGGCCACCCCATCAGTGCCAGCACCACCGACGCCCTGGAGGCCGCCATCGTCTCCGTCGGCGACTACGCCGTAGGCAAGGGCGCCGAGGCCAAGAACCGCGTCCGCCTCCCACTCAACTACCAGCTCGCCACACGCGTTCAGCGCGTTCGCATGTTCGGCTCCGCCGCCGTGGATCTCGCATGGGTCGCCGAAGGCAAGACCGACGCCTGCATCATGCTGTCCAACAACCCCTGGGACACCGCCGCAGGCGTCCTCATCGCCCGCGAAGCCGGAGCCACCGTCACCGACATCGACGGCACCCCCCACACGATGAGGGCCCGAGCCACCATCGCCGCAGCCCCGAAAATCCTCGCCGACCTCGTCGAACTGGTCGCAGGAGCCGAGAAGGACGCAGACCGTACGGCCTAGCCTGCCGGCCTTGTGATCGCTGCCGCAGACTGTACGCCTCAACAGGATACATAAACGTACGCAACGGGCGTTTTGGTGCATATGCGACACTTTTGCACTGAGGCCTGCGGTGTACGCTCTGGAACGATATAAGGCGATAAGGAGCAGGAGCCTGGAATGCCCTTGCCACTGCTTCTGCTAGTCGGGGCGGTCGGATTTCAGAGAACGTAGGGAGAACCAGTGGCTCGGCGGCGTTCCCTCGCGGCAACGATTGCACAGATGCAGCGGGAGGCAGCTCGCGCTCAGGCGCAGCAGATCAGAGCTCAGCAGGCAGCCCAACGCAACGCCGAACGGGCCAGAGCCGCCTACGCTCGTGCCCAAGCTGCGGAGGAGAAGGAACGCAAGCGGCTCTACCAGGAGTCCCGCGCTGCTGATGTCGCAGCGATGAACGAGGCCTTGGAGCTCCGCATGCAGGCGCTCGCCACGATTCTGCAGGCTACCCTGCAGGTCGATGACCACATCGACTTCGAGTCGCTCAAAAGACCCGCCACGATCCCAGCCTGGCAGCATAGACACCTAGAAGTTCCCACTCCGGCACCGCAGTGGGAGCAGTTCGCGCCAGCTGAGCCGACGGGCGTGGGAAAGCTATTCGGTAAGTCGAAGTACCAGCAGGCGTTAACCGCTGCGCAGGGGAAGTTCCAGCAGGCCACGGCACAGCATCAGGCACAGGAGCGCGCCCGAACCCAGGCATTGGCGGAAGCGAGGGCCGCCTATGAAGGCATGGTGAGCGCCAGGAAGGCTGACGCCGCTCGACAGCACGCCGAGATCGATGCCTTTCGTAACGAATACGAGTCGGGCGACCCGGACGCGGTCGTCTCCTACTACGACATGGTCTTACAGCGTTCGAGCTACCCTGACGGCTTCCCTCAGCACTTCAAGATTGCTTTTGTTCCGGAGTCGCGGCAACTGGTCGTCGAGTATGAGCTACCAACTGTAGACATCGTGCCTGCAGTTAAGCAGCACCGGTACGTGAAGAGCACAGACTCCATCAACGAATCACCCCGCCCAGCTACGCAAATCAAGAGCACCTATGCAGCCGCAATCGCTCAGGTCGCGCTCAGGACAGTCCACGAATTATTCGAAGCTGATCGTGGACGGCACTTGGACGTAGTTGTATTCAATGGCGTCGTTGACACGATCGATCCAGCCTCGGGACAGAAGATCCGTCCGTGCCTGATCACGCTTCGCACCACCCGTGACACTTTCGGAGCGCTCGACCTTGCGCATGTTGACCCGCTCAAGTGCCTTCAGCACCTGTCTGCAGGAGTTTCCAAGAGCCCCGTAGAACTTACGCCGGTCCGCCCGGTGCTCGAGTTCAACATGGTGGATGCCCGCTTCGTGGAGGAGTCTGACGCTCTGTCGATTGTTGACAGTAGGCCCAATCTCATGGACCTTTCCCCCGGAGAGTTCGAAGCGCTGATCCAAAACCTTTTCACAAAGATGGGCCTCGAAGCGCGACAGACACGAGCTTCACGAGATGGCGGCGTCGATTGCATTGCCTACGACCCTCGCCCCATCTTCGGAGGGAAGGTAGTGATTCAGGCGAAGCGCTATAAGAACACCGTGGGAGTATCGGCGGTCCGCGATTTGTTTGGCACACTACAAAACGAGGGTGCAAGCAAGGGCATCCTTGTGACGACAGCCGGATATGGTCAAGCGTCATTCGAATTTGCAAAGAATAAGCCGATCGAGCTGATTGACGGCGCCAACCTTCTCTACCTACTTGAGGAACACGCTGGAGTACAGGCAAAGATAGTTCCCCCGGATGAGTGGCGCGATCCCGCGTAGGCTCAAGCACCTCCGCAAGGGCCCGCGCTTGTCGTTCTGCGACCTATACGGAAGCCTGCACACGTCATGTCTAGTCCCACAACATGATTGACAGTTCTGTCCCACCACATGCTTGACGGGCACCCTAGGAAACATGACCGGCCTTGCGGGGCCGGGCCGCTTTGACGCTGCGGACGGGTTGAGTGGTGGTGCGGCGGACCACGCGGGTGTCGTCGGGCAGTTCGATCGTCAGCGTGGTGTCGCTGACGTGCACCGTGACGATCGCGCGGGCGTGGATGCGTCCGAGGGCGACCTTCTGCCCGACGACCATGATGACGCCGCTGTTGCTGGCGACCCGCTGCACCGTGACCGGCTCGGCCGAGGGCCTCGGTGGCGGCCCAGCCGGGCGGGCGTCGCGTAGATGCCGCACCCGGTCCCAGCTGATCGGATTAGGCCGGGTCCGGAGCAGCTCCCGGGTGTCGGGGTCGAAGAACATCAACGTGTGCTCCTCGATCCGGACGGTCACCCGACGGCCGCCCAGGATCTCGGCGGCCAGCACGACGCGTCCGGCCAGGCTGACCGTGCCCGAGCGGCTGACGGTCCGATCCACCTCCACCGCCGTTCCCGGCTCGGCGGGCGGCAGCGGCGCCGGCCCGGCTGCGCGTCCCCCGGCGGCGGCGAGTTTGGCCAGGTCGGCGTTCGACAGGTGCGAGCGGAAGCTCTTGATCCGCACCCCGGCGACCAGCAGGTGGATGACGTCGGTGCCAGCCCAGAACGTCACCATCACCCCGGCCCGGTCCGGGCCGAGCCAGAACTGGCGTCCCGCCACGAACATGTTGCCGCTGGCCGGAACGACGCGATCGAACTCCACCGGCCCGCCCGACCACCGCCTGGGCGGCTCCTGGCCGGCGACCGGAGGAGTGTCCCGTTGATCCGGAACCTGGACCGGTGCGGGGATCTGTGGTGCTGGTGCCGGCTGCGGCGGGGCGGCCTGCCCGTCGACCGCCTTGAGCGCGCCGGGCAGCCGCAGCGGCAGCAGCTCCTCCCAGGGGTCGGCCGCAGGGGTGAACCGCTCGGCTGGACAGGCCATGCCGATCGCCTGATGCGGCCGCCGGGTGTTGTACTCGATCACCCACGCGTCTAAGGCGGCCTGCGCCGCCGCCAGGTCCTCAAACGGCACCCCGTCATCGAGCAGTTCGCGGCGCAGCGTCTGATGGAACCGCTCGACCTTCCCCGTCGTGGTCGGCGAACGCGGCTGAGTCAGCCGATGCGCGATGCCGTTGTCCCGGCAGATCCGGTCGAACAGCACCTCCCCGCCCTTGCCGAACCGGTCGGTGAACTGCTTGCCATTGTCCGTCAGCACCTCCTCCGGCACCCCGAACCTCTGCAGCGCCTGGGCGAAGGCCAGGCACACCGCCCGCCCGGTCGGACGAGCCACCACAGAGGCGATCACGCAGTAGCGGGAATGGTCATCGACCCCGGTGACGACCTTCGCCTCAGTGCCGTCGGCCAGGAACACCCCACCGACGATGTCCATCTGCCACAACTGCATCGGCGCAGGCCGCTCCCACCGCAGGTAGTCCTCCCGGCGTTTGCGCCGCTGCCGCGGATTCACCAGGCCGTGACGCACCAGCGCCCGATACACCGCCATCCGCGACGGCACCGGATCCACCCCCAGGCGCTTTGCCTCGTGCACCAGCCGGACAGGACCCCACCGCGGATGCTCGCGCCGCAGCTCACACACCATCACCTCCACCTCCGCCGATAACTGCGACGGCGACGACTTCGGACGGCGGGAACGGTCGACCAACCCCGACAAACCGGATTCCCGATAGCGGCGCAGCCAGGAATGCATCGTCTGCCGCGACACCCCGACCTGAGCGGCGGTCTCGCTCACACTCGCCCCGGCGAGGACCGCCAAAACCGCCCGATAACGCTGCTCGACAACGGACAAATCGACCAGGGCCAATCCCGGCCTCCCGACGCGCGCCACCCGCAAACGACGCACGAAAGATCGACCGAAAACGGCACCCGTCAAACATGTCCTGGGACTGATGTGTCAAGCATGTCGCGGGACAGGACAGCCTGCACACGTCAGTTTTGCCGAGTTGTGCTTGTAGGTATCAAGGGCGGCGCTCCGCGCCGCCTCGCGGCCCTACGCCCGGCCGCACGCTGCGCGTGCGGCCTGGAGGCCGTTCTCGCGCGCGGCCGGCTCCAGGCCGCTGCCAGAGATGATTCCCTCCTACTTCTCATCGCCGTTGCCCGTCGACTGGCCTGGTGCATCACCCTCAAGAGATCGGTCAAGACTCCTGAATGCTGGCCCTATGCTTCGCGGCGCGACTTAGCAGGAAATCACTGAAACGCTGAGCCTTCGTGGCCCTTTCCAGAATAACTCCGTTGGCTTTCAAGTAACCAGCTGACCAGTCTTTCAAGGCTTGAAATAGCACGGATACTTCCTCGCCTGACATGGAAGCGTCTTCTAGAGCAAGCCTACGAAGTTGCTGAGGGCTTCTCAGTGGCCCGCCATAAAGATGTTCGGCTACAAGCATGGACAAATGGAATCGCAAGTTACTCTTCTGGGAAACTGTCGCGTCAGCGGCTTCTGACACGATAAAAGCGTCGATCTGTCGCTGAGTTTTTGCCGCCCAGAAGTAGATCTCCAGGTCTATTGAAGAGTTGAACACAGATCTATAGTCGTCATCGTTCTTAAGTAGTGACGACGGCTTCCCGCGCGACTTGTCTGGCCGGGACAGTCCCATGGCTGTTATTGCCGCGCCCACGAGTGAGATGCTAACAATCTTCGAAGTATCTCTGCCGTCATTCTTGTAGAAATTCTTTCTACGGTCATAGTACCACCCTTTGGTAAGAAAGTAGTTCTCAATGTTACGTTGCACTTCGTCGGTCGCTCTTAGTGACGCGTCAGTGACAGTTGTTTGCCTATTTGTGGCCCTGATGACCTGGTCGCGTGTGAGTGAATCGGTGGTTACGATAATACGCACGAGAAGCATACGGTCTTCGATGTGCTCCGGCGGATTCACCTTCAGCGTGTCATAGATTTCGTGACTGGTTTGAAGTCCATTAACAATCTGGATGTTCGACAGCGAATATGTCTTGCCGGCACTCGTGGCATCACTGCAGATGATAGTGACGCCATTGTTCAGCCACCAGAATTGGGGACTCCCTGGATTCGCCAAAGACTTTCGGATCTCCTGATTGACCGAGACATTTCCTTGATAGTCTCGCACATTCATCTCAAAGAGATGTCGTCGCAGGCGCCCATTCTCGTCTACGATAAGGTCGTAGTAGTCCTTTAGGCCGACAAGTGCTATGTGAGATTGTCCGCTGGTAACGCTTTCTTGGTAGCGCATTGGGAGTGTGTATGACGGCCTCTCGTTGTATTTCGCCAGAAGCTCCACATCTCCGAGCAGTTCTACAGTTAAATGGCGCGCGTCAGGTACCGCCATCAGAACGACATGCTTTAGCGCAAGCAGCTTGGCTTCAACCTGCGGGTTTACACCCTTGCGGTCGCCGGGCGCTGCATATACAACGTTGACGCTAATTCGGGGACGACGCGTGAGGACCTTCTCCCAAGTGGAACGAAAGATGCCAATGCGGGCGAGAACGTCGCTGTTGTAGAGTGACGATAGTTCGTCCAACGGCTGAGAAAGGTCAAGCAGGCGGCGCAGCGAATTTTCAAGCTTATCGATTGCCTCCTCGGAGAATGCGGCCGTCCTCTTGGCTTGAATTACCCAAAGTTCTAGTGACCTATCTTGACCAAAGTCGCTCGGCTTACTACTGTCGGATACTACCTCGGAGTCCTCATCCAGCAGTGCGTCATCAAAAAACACGTAGATGGAGTCAATAGCGCCATCTTGTCCGCCTCCCACTATACCGAGCCTCACTTCTTCAAGTGATAGCCCATAGGAACGGAGGACGAGCTCTGAAGCAAATACTTCAAACGCAGTTCCGCTTGACGCGCCGGGCAGATTTTCTGCGTGCCAAGTGTCGAAAATGCGCATCAATAGCGTCTGTGCGTTACTGGGCGACTTGGCCATCATAGAAACCTCTCTTCGTCGGGCTAAGGCATCATCTCACGGAGACTGTTTCTGTAACTAGGGATCTCCGACAAGACGCCTTAGTTGTCGCTTCCCTGGTGGTGTGCGGGGTCCGAAGACCTACTGCAACATTCGGGGACCCTGGCTACGCGGTGATCACGACAAGCTTCCCCTGGCCAGTCCGCTAGGGCGGCCGACTCTTCCCTTCGAGAGAGGTGCGTGCGTCCGCAGGGGCAACAGCCCGTGTTCCCGTGCCAGATGCCACGGGAACACGGGAGGAATCGCGGATGCTCACGGGCAACCAACGAGAAAGCAGCTAATACAGCCGACGGAGACCGCTTGCGCCCCAGAGTGTTCACGAAACCGCCGAGCAGCGAGATGACGAATCCCGGGTGATCCCGTCGGAGCATCAACGAAGCTCGTCACCCGACTCTCTACTGGTCGTCATAGCGACGGGTCACCATGAACGTCGTACCGTCGAGCGCCTCGCCAATGGGAGTTACCGCCCAATCAGCCAGTTGGGCTCGCGCTTGGCTAAGATTCAGCACTTCGATGAGCTCTGAGGCCTTAGGTGGGGCTGCTCGAACGCAGCGAAGGACTGGTTCTCCAGTTGCGGGACCGTCCTCCTCCTCTGGGTCCTCGGGTATCCATTGCGCGATTTCCAACTGCCACGCGTCGTCATCATCGCTAGGCATAGGGGCGAAGATACTGAGGAAGTAGCGGCCCAGCTCGTCCTCTGGCTCATACTCGATGAAGAGCGAGCTGTCGATGATCAGGTTCGCCCGCCCGTTGTTGCATCGAGCATAGGCGTCGTAGAGAAGCCGTAGATCATCGACTGCCTGTTCAAGCCGTCTGCGGGAAGCGCCTTGTTCGAGGCGATCCAGACGGTAGCGTTCACCTTTTAGGCAGTAGGGATCGCCAAGGTAGACGTTCCCACGTCGGCTTTCGAAAGTGACGAACGGATTGTCGAACTCGCACAAGCGCGCGTCTTCCGCCTCCTCAGGGTCGAGATTCTCTGCAGCCCTGATCAGTGCGTACCCCTCCGTTTCGATCTCGGCTCTTACTGCCGTCCGAACCGGTACGGGCACCGAAGACATTGCAGCGTCCAGATCGATCAGCGCCTGGTGAAGCAGCAGCTTCACGTACTCATACCAGAGGCTGTGCGCGCCCTTCAGCAGATTCTCTCGCGCGCCCTGATCGACGAGCACGGCAAGGTGGTCGACGGGGTAGCGCGCCACACGCGCTCCGCGCTCGTCCCGCACAGCGATCGGGACGGCAGCGTAGGCGGAGATGTCGTTGAGTGCACTCACCAAAGGTGCAGCAAGCGCGATGTTCTCCACGCTCGTCACAGTCACCGACCGGACGCCGGCCGGCGCGCGATAGGTGGCCAGGATCTGCACTTTTCCGCGATTCGAGTGCTGGGAGTAGATAGTCATAGGGATGCGTCCTTTCGCCAGAAAGGACGCATCAGGTCCAATCGGCTCGGGGAGAAGAGGATGCGGTGCCTGGCCGCGCATGACGAGACCAGCGTCTTCAAGCATGTCGGCGGTGGCTCAGACCCAATTCCGAACTCCATGCCTCCCCTAAATATAGGTTGCCTTGACTTCCGGGACAACCTGTCCGAGTAACCCTCGCCCCCGGGCTAAGCCGTGACATCCTTGATACTCAATGGTTGCACCGCGGTGACCCGTGGGTTGCATGGCGACAGTGGCGGCTTCCATCATCCGGCAGCCAAATCCCGTTAACGGCCGGGCATCGGCCTGGGACCCGGTCCCGGCGGCCAGCGGTCACCGGCCGCGTGAGCGGCATGGCTGAACAAAGCTGTACTCATGTGGGGAGGCGCGGCGCTCTACCGAAGACCGCCTCAGTGAGGACATCACTATGCCCGATGAGGCGGGAGAGGAGGGGAAACAGCGGGAAGCCACAGGGCACACGATCAACGCCGTAAGCAGCGTTCCCGCAGATCGAGCGAGATTGGCGTGCGTCTTTGCAAGCAGGATGTCAGTCATGGGGTTCCGTGTCACGATCGCCTGTTAAGTGGCTGATGATGTGCGGTGGCTGGGGGCGATCGGCGGTCCGGGGCCTCGTTCCTCAGCCCCGGCCCAACGGAGCGCCGTTGGTTGCACTTTGAGTTGCAGTACGAGGCCGTCCAGGACGGTTCTAGACGGACCACGTAGGCCCGCTGACCTGCATTGAACTGTCTGGAACCATGATCAGCCGAGCTTTTAATCCGTCGGTTCAGGGTTCGAGTCCCTGGCGCCCCACCACTTAACACCCCATCTGACCTGAGGTTTCTGGGTTGAGATGGGCCTTGCGGGGAGCACGCGGATCTCGGCGTCAGCGACTTTGTCGTTCACAGCGTGGCGTGGCCGCGGTCATCCAACAGCACGGTGCGCACGCTGCCGCCCCTGCCGTGGACCCGCGCGTGCTTGTCGTCCAGGCGCAAGGTCTAGTCCTCCACGTACAACCTGCACACCTCGGATGCGCGGGCGCGCAGACGTAGGCGGTCTCGAACAGCACTCGATCACACATCCGGTCCAGCGGCACGTCCTTTCGGGGCCGTCGGGTGCAGATCGCGGCCAGCACCTTGCCGATGTCCGCCGCTGCGGCGGAGCGGGGCAGCGTGTTGGGCACCGTGACGGTGTCGATCTGGTCCATTGCGTTGGCCCGCAGAACGTGGTGGGGACCGCCCATCAGCACAAGAGGCGAGGGCGGCAGAAACAAGGCCCGGCGTCCGCGGCGTTCCCGCTCGTCGACGGCGCCACCGGAAGCCTGCCGCGCCCGACACCGAAAATCTGTGTTCACCGCAGTAGACAATCGTGGTCGCTGAGGCTACTGTTTCTCGCATCGTAAGGAAGGGTTCGGCCGGGCAGCGGAAGTACTGGCACCACGATGAACTGCCCGGAACAAGACGAAGTTGGAAGTCGAGGACAGAATGAAGGGAGTGTTGACGCCATCGGGATCGCCCGTTGCCGGCTGAGTCTCGCCGCTCGGGTACCGCAGTTCCACAGATAGGAAGGTGGTCTACGGTCACGCATCCGCGATCCCCGCATCACCGCCGCTCAGTACGGCGGATGCGGAAAACAGTGAGCCGGCCAGATGGCCGGTAGATGGTGTTGAACTCTTCGGGGCCCCGGCGCGACAGGTGCCGGGGCCCCCTGTGCGCGTGATGGAAAGGAATGTATGGATCAACCTCGCTCGGCTCCCGAGGATGACACACTCGCTCACGGCAGGACTGCGGACACGGCCGGCTCCAGTGCTGGATTGAGGGCCGAAGACCGGTTCGACGATGAGGACTACCCCGCCTACAGCATGGGCGCGGCCGCGGAGATGCTCGGTGTCAGCCCCGCGTTCCTGCGGGCACTGGGCGCCGCGAAACTGATCGAGCCGAAACGCTCCAGCGGCGGCCATCGCCGCTACTCCCGCTACCAGCTGCGGCTGGCCGCGCGCGCCCGGGAACTCGTCGATCAGGGCACTCCTGTGGAAGCCGCCTGCCGGATCATCATCTTGGAAGACCAGCTCGCCGAGGCGCTGCGCATCAACAACGGGCGCGACCGTCCGGTCGGACACCAGTAGTGCTTTGTTAGGTGATCAGGGTGGTCGCGCCTTCTGCCGCCGGCCTCGCTTTCCGGGATTTTGCGCCTTCTACCAGGCGTGATGTCGTCTCACACGCTGTCGATCACCGGTAGCGAGGAGCTGTGCGGCTGTGGTTGCCATCCCCTGCTGCCGATTCTCGTGCAGCAGGGGATGCAGCAGCCGGAAACGAATCAGGGCCCGCACCAGTGAAGGTGCGAGCCCTGATACGTCGCGCTATTTGTCATTCGGGAACGATGTTCTCGGCCTGCGGGCCCTTCTGGCCCTGGGTGACATCGAAGGCCACCCTCTGGCCATCGCGCAGCTCGCGGTAGCCGCCCTGAGAGATGATGTTCGAGTAGTGCGCGAAGACGTCGGCGCCGCCGCCGTCCTGCTCGATGAAGCCGAAGCCCTTTTCGGCGTTGAACCACTTCACGGTGCCAGTAGCCATTTCGATCTCCTCTTGATAGGCGTAGCCGGAATCCGCACTGTCACGAATTCCGCGTTGTCGCGATAGGCCCACACCCGGAGAAGACCGGCAAACAAAAAATGCACCTGAGGCTACATACCGTCAGGTGCACACAAGTTCATTATGGGTACCACAACTGCAACTGCGTCCAAGCTAGCACACGTGAGGCGTGATACGCATACCCCGCCGCTGTCCGCCTGGATGAGTCGCGCTCCAGCACGGGGTGCGCTACCTGCCGGTCCGGCCCCTGGTCATCCGCCGCCGCGCAGCTACAGGTTCAAACAGGGCCCTTCGCGATGGCTCAGAAGCTGCTGATCCGTGTCGTGGTGTACGGGGCGAGCCGAGCCGCCACCACATGCCTGAAGTTGACCAAGTAGGTGAATGTGCCCGGCTCTCCCTCGTGGGAAATCTGGAGGGACACCACAGTGCCCTGTTCCATCCAGCTGATGAGTTTCTCGGCTGTGGGCATCGTGCCGTGCACGCGGAGGATCAGTTCCTTTTCCTTGCCGACGCTGAGTAAGTAGAGCAGCCCCGAGGGGGCGTCCATGGCCATACGATCCTCCTTGAATCAGGGACGGCGGCCCGGTCCGCATCGGTATTCCCGCGATTCCCCGGGCGTAGCCGGATCCCAGCGCCGTGCCTGCGACGGGAATCCGCGTCGCCGCTTCCCAGGCTTCTGGAGCCGCGCGTCACAGGTTCGGGCACCGGGACCCGGCCGCCTACCAGTCCGTTACCTGTCCTGGATCGCTTGCTGTGCCTTCGTGGCCCCTGTCTGCGGGTCCCGGACGCGGGCACCGGGTACACGTCGTACGGATAGCCGTTCGTGGCCTGGGTCCTCGATCGTTGCCGTTCCCTCGGAAGGCTCTGTCTGTGATCCTTATGCGTGCGTCCGCATCCCCTGCGGTCCTCCTGCGCCGGCTGGCGACAGCCGCGCACTGGCTGACGTCGCCACTGCTTCCCGAAGACTACTTCGAGTTGATCAATCCGCTCTGGGCGGCCGGGGAGTTGTGCGGCCGGGTCGAGGTGGTGCATGCGGAAACCGCCGATACGGTGACCCTGGTGATCCGCCCGGGGCGGGGCTGGGTCACGCACCGCCCCGGCCAGTGGGTCCGGATCGGCGTCGACATCGACGGGCGGCGTCACTGGCGCACCTTCTCCCTGTCGTCGGCCCCAGGCAGATCCGGTGGTCGCGTCACCGTCACGGTCAAGGCCGTACGCGGCGGGCTCGTCTCCAGTCACCTCGTACAGCGGACGGCGCCAGGGACGGTGCTCAGGCTGGGCCGGCCCGAGGGGACGTTCGTCCTCCCGGAGCCACCGCCCCCGCGCCTGCTGTTCGTGACCGCCGGGAGCGGCGTCACCCCCGTGATGGCCATGCTGGACAGCCTGCTGCCCGGTTTTCCGGCCGTGACGGGGCCGGACGTCGTGCTGGTCCATTCGGCGCCGACACCCGGTGACGTCATCTTCGGCGGGCGGCTTCGGAGCCTGGCCGCACGGTGTCCGCGGCTGCGCCTGTACGAACGGCACACGCGCTCTGAGGGACGGCTGCGGCCCGCGGATCTGGCCCGGCTCTGCCCGGACTGGACGGAGCGGTCCGTCTGGGCGTGCGGGCCGCCGGCCATGCTCGATGACATCGCCGCGTACTGGACCGGGCCCGCGGGCGGGCTCCATGTCGAGCGCTTCAGTCCGGTGCCGGCGGCGGCAGCGGGTTCGGGGGGACGCGTCCGATTCACCAGGAGCGGCCGAGAAGCCGAGGCCGACGGCGAGACGCCCTTGCTGGCCGTCGGTGAGAGCGCGGGGGTGCTCATGCCGAGCGGCTGTCGCATGGGCATCTGCTACGGATGCGTCGCGCGCCTTCGCTCCGGTCAGGTACGTGACGTACGAACCGGCCAGGTGCACGGAGACGCAGGGGAGATGATCCAGCCCTGCGTATCGGTGGCGGCCGGCCCTGTCGAGATCGAGCTGTGAAGGGAACAGACATGTCTGCCACATTCCATCCGGCCTCTGCCGACACCGAAAGGTTCGGCCGCGAGCTGGACAAGATCCGCGACGAGGTGCTCGCGAGCCTCGGCGAGCGGGACGCGGCTTACATCCGGGGTCTCATCGCCGTCCAGCGCAAGCTGGAGCTGGGCGGAAGAGCGCTGTTGTTCGCCTCCTGGTTGCCTCCCGCCTGGGCCGTCGGGACGGCGGCGCTGGCGGCCGCGAAGATCCTGGAGAACATGGAAATCGGTCACAACGTCCTGCACGGCCAATGGGACTGGATGCGGGACCCGAAAATCCATTCGACCACATGGGAGTGGGACACCGCCTCCCCCGCCGACCAGTGGAAACACTCCCACAACTTCGTCCACCACACCTGGACGAACGTCCTCGGCAAGGATCGCGACATCGGCTATTCGGTGGTGAGAATCAGCCCGGAGCAGCGATGGCATCCGATCTATCTCGCCCAGCCGTTCTACAACGCGCTGCTGGCCCTCTTCTTCGAGTACGGCATAGCGATCTACGATCTGGAGCTGGAGCGCATCCCGTCGGGAAGAAAGGATCCGAAGGAGGCGCTGGCCCAACTCCGCGCCGTGGCGGCCAAGATACGACGTCAGATCGTCAAGGACTACGTCGCCTTCCCGCTGCTCGCCGGTCCGGCCTTCCTGCCCGTCCTGCTCGGCAACCTGACCGCGAACATGGCACGCAACGTATGGGCGCACACCATCATCTTCTGCGGCCACTTCCCTGAGGGCGCGGAGGTCTTCACCGAGGACCGGCTCGAGAACGAGACCCGCGGCGAGTGGTACGTCCGCCAACTGCTCGGCTCGTGCAACATCGACGGCGGACGCCTCCTCCACATCATGAGCGGCAACCTCAGCCACCAGATCGAGCACCATCTGTTCCCCGATCTGCCCAGCAACCGGTACGCGGAGATCGCGCCGCGGGTCCGCGCGCTGTGCGAGCGGTTCGGCCTCCCCTACACGTCCGGCTCACTGGCCCGGCAGGCCGGCTCGGTCTGGAAGCGTGTCCTGCGGATGGCCCTGCCGGGGCCGGGCGGGCCATCGGCGGCCGAACCGCCGGCGAGGATGCTCAAGGCTGCGGCGTGAGCGCGGGCGGTTCAACCTGTGGCATGACAAAGCCCCGAGGCCGGCCAGAGTCGGGGCCGGATGGCCGTCGGATACCGGGAGCAGGCCGTAGGCCGGGCCCGTACACGATCAGCCGCCGGCGCCGACCGTGGGAAAGCGCAACGCGAGAAGGGCGACGTCGTCGGTGGTCCCGTGGGGTATGCGTCGTACGATCTCGTCGCACACGTCCTCCAGTGGGAGGTGGGCTATGGCCGCCGCCTGCGCCCGCAGCCGGGCCAGTCCGGTGGCCAGGTCGCTGCCGGGACTTTCGACGAGGCCGTCGGTGTAGAGCACGAGGGTGCTCCCAGCGGGCATCGGCTCGACGGCGTCGCGCCTGGTCGACTCGATACCCAGCCGGAGCCCGAGCAGTAGGTCCTGCCTGTGTTCCAGATAGCGGGCATGCCCGTCAGGGGTGACCAGCAGGGGCGGCGGATGCCCGGCGTTGCTCCAGCGCAACTGCCAGGGACCGTCTTCGGTGCCCTCCACACGCGCCAAGATCATCGTCGCCATGGGCACGTCCGTCACAGCCGACATCGCCTCATCCACGCGGTTGACGACCAGGCTGGGCGACACGCAGCGGTCCCACGCCAGCGTGCGCACCATGCTGCGCAACTGGGCCATCTCAGCGGCGGCCGTGATGTCGTGGCCGACCACGTCACCGATGACCAGGGCGGTGACGCCGTCGGGCAGCAGGAATGCGTCGTACCAATCACCCCCGACCTGAGACCCCACCGGGGCCGGCAGGTAGCGCGCGGCCATCTCAAGGTGGCCCACCTGCGGCAGCGGGGCCAACAGGTGACGTTGCATCATTTCGGCCACCTCGCGTTGCCGGCCGAACAGGCGCGCATTGCCCACTGCCAACCCCGCGCGCCGTCCGATGTCGGCGACCAGCGTCACATCGGTGGCGTCGAAGGGGCGGGCCGGGTCGGTGCGCGCCACGGTGAGAGCCCCCAGCACCTGCCGCTGGGTGCGTAACGGCGTGATGATCGCCGAGACCGCCCCCCGGGCAGCGAACAGCTCACGCTGCGCGGCGGCCATGCCGGAGTCTGGTTTGCCGGCGATGTCGCCGGGCCCCAGCAAGACGGTCTCGCCCCGATCCAGCACCCGCGCCAGCAGGGAACTGGAGGGCTCGGGCAGCGGGAAGCCCTGCGCCTCATTCGCAGGAGGGATCACCACCACCCGCTCCACCTCGTCATGATCGATACGCAGATCCACCACCGCCCAGTCGGCCAGTCGCGGGACGATCAGCCTGCCCAGCCGTTGCAAGGCCTCGTCGACTTCCAGAGTCTGGGTCAGCACAGAGGTGATCTCGGTGACCAGCGTCAGGCGGGCGTTGAAGTCCTCCAACATCGCCAGATGGCCGGCCTGCTGACGAGAGAGGTTCAGCCGCTCGGTGATGTCGGTGAAGACGACGATCAACCCGAGTACCTGTCCGCCCTGCAGTATCGGAGCGGCCGACAAGGAGACCGGCAGCAGGCTGCCGTCACCCCGTAAGAAAGTCGACTCTTCGCCACGCGCCGGACGATGGTGCACCAGCACCCCCATCAGCCGACAGGTGGAGCGAGGAGTCAGCCCGTCGTCAGCGCTCCTGTGCAGCAGATCGTGGGCATTGGCGCCCAGCATTTCCGCCACGGGACGGCCCAGCAACGCCGCGGCCTGCCGATTCGCCATAGTGATACGCCCGGCATGATCAGCAATATAGATACCCGCCCCCGCGCTGTCGAAGGCCGCCTGCAGCAACCTCTGATCGGGTAGCCCGACATGGCCATACGCGCTCGGCAGATGCCGCATCATCGCCGCCCTGCCTTCTTCCGGTCCATCACTGCCTACGCTCTACCCGCCGACACGCGGAGCACGCGGGGCAAAACCGCGGCCATATCGCGCAGGCCGGCTCCCGTGAAGAAGCCGGAGGGTCCCATCTCGGCGAGGCCTGGGCAATGCTCGTCGAGCAGGCCAACCATAGTGGGTCATCCCAGCGAAATGCCGCTCTCAGCGCCTGCACATCGCTTTCGACGCGACCTATCCACCGACTGTAATCACGGCACCAGTGTCAGCGAGCGCGCAGGGCCGGCGACGAACTCAATAGTCAAGGACGGTGATCAAAGTTCGGCGCTATTGACCCGAGGTGTTATTCATAGGATGACGTCATGACCCTTGATCTGTTCGCAGGAATCCCGGTGGCCGACTACGCGGTGGCCCTGAGGTGGTATGAACAGCTGCTGGGTTCCCCGCCTGGGTTCTTCCCGAACGACACGGAGGCTGTGTGGGAGCTGGCGGAGCATCGATACATGTTCATCGAGCAGCGGCCCGAGCGTGCCGGCTACGCCATGCACACGATCATCGTCGATGACCTCGATGCGCTCGTCGCGCGAATCGCCGATCGAGGACTGGACCCGGTGGAGCAGGAGACCTACTCGAACGGCGTGCGCAAGACCACGTACCGCGATCCCGACGGGAACGAGATCGGGTTCGGCGGCGCTCCACTATGACGGGCCCGGCTCGGCCTCGGTAGGGCCGGGCTCTCCCCGGCGCCACCGCGCGGCCTGACCGAGAGCGCAGACCGAGCGTCGTCGCGACTCGAGTGGCGTCCTTGCTCTCGCCATGTCACGCACAGGCGAATGCCCCGCGGCTGCGACGACTGCGCATTCGTCGACCTGAAGACCTGTCCCACCTGTCGTATGTGGCCGTGTCCCACACACCTGGCCTTGTATGAGGTTCCCCCCGTAGCACGGACACCTGTGGTGTGGTCACTCGATGGTGTCTGAGTGCAGGTAGAGGCTCTCGAACGTGACGGGGCTGTGCATTCCGATACTGGAATGACGACGGTATGGATTATACCAGCATTCGATCCATTCGAATATGGCGTTGGCGAGCTCTTCGCGGGTTTCCCAGGTCCGGGTATCGAGCAGTTCGAGCTGCATCGTCCCCCAGAACGATTCCATCATGGCATTGTCGTAACAATCGCCGACCGTGCCCATCGAGCCGAGCAGCCCGGCGTCCCGCAGACGCTTTCCAAACGCCCAGGACGTGTACTGCGTGCCGTGGTCGGAATGCAGAATAGTCGATTCCCGGTTCGGATTACGCCTCGCCACGGCCATCGCGAGCGCTCCGACTACCAGATCGGTATCCTGACGCGAATCGATGGACCAGCCGATGATGCGCCGTGAATAGGCGTCCATGACGGCCGCGCAGAACAGCCTTCCCTCGCGGCTGGGATGTTCGATGATGTCGGTCAGCCACAGCACATCGGGGGCCTCGACGGTGAAGCGGCGCTGCACCAGGTCCTCCTCGGTGGCCTGGTTCACCAGGTTGCGGCGGCCCTTGCGCCGGTAGACGCCCTGCAGGCCGGCCGCCCGCATCAGCCGCTCGACGCGCTTGCGGTTGACCTTCTCGCCCAGACCCAACGTCAGTTCGGCATGCACCCGCGGAGACCCGTAGCTGCCCCGCGATTCGGCGTGGATGCGGTGAATCATCTTCGTCAGTTCTTCGTTGCGCAGCTGTCGCGGTGGCTCGGGCCGGCCCCGCCAGTCGTAATATCCCGATGTCGATACGTTGAGGACTCGGCAGGCCACCGCGACCGGGATACCGTCGTCGGCGAGTTCACGGACCAGCGAG
>NZ_JABBXA010000010.1 GCF_014161445.1 Microbispora sp. H13382 | reverse complement strand
TGGCGGCCTGACCACCAAGCTGCATCTGGCCTGCGAGCAGGGGCAAAAGCTGCTGGCGGTCGTGCTGACCGCCGGGCAGCGCGGTGACAGCCCGCAGTTCACCGCGGTCATCGGCGGTATCCGGGTGTCCCGGCTGGGCGTGGGGCGGCCCCGCACCCGCCCGGACCGCGTCCTGGCCGACAAGGCCTATACCTCCGCGGCCAACCGCGCTTACCTGCGGCGGCGCGGGATCACGGCCACCATCCCCAGCAAGGCCGACCAGGACGCCAACCGCCGCGCCAGAGGTTCCAAGGGCGGACGGCCACCCGCCTTCGACCCTGAGATGTACAAGCAGCGCCACGCGGTGGAGTGCGGCATCAACCGGCTCAAACGCCACCGCGCTGTCGCCACCCGCTACGACAAACTCGCCGTCCGCTACGAAGCCACGATCCTCATCGCCGCGATCAACGAATGGCTCTGATCGACTTTGATACAGGCCCTAGGCGCGCACGGCGCACGCTGGCGCGCAGCACCTCCTCCACCCTGCGCGCCGCAGGGCGGGCAGGCCTGGGCGCGGCCGCGCATGAGAACCGTACTGGATGGTCGACGTCGACGACCCTCCTGCGCGTCTGCCCGGTCGTAGGTGGCTGCTCCATGAGGCCGATCTCCTCCCCGGGGGCGCTGAGACGCAGCACGCGCGGTGAGGGCATTAGCCGCCCGTTGCTGGATCTTCTCTTGCCATCACCCCGTTCCACGGAGCCGGCCGGGATCCCGGAGCGTGGTGGTCGTGGGCGGCCCGGCCGGGGACGACGAGGTGCTCGGAGTGCTAGCCAGGGAACTGCCTCCCGGCACCGCTACGCCGCCGCGTACGGCCTCAACACCGGCCCCCTCTTCCCTGCCTCGTAGTGCGTGCCGAAGCGCTCGCGAATGCCGACATGACAGGCTGATATAGTTCAGCGATTTCGATGTCCGAGATAAACACGGACTCGTCAAATGCCAATGCAATCGCCCGGCTCGGGAGCCCGCGTGGAGAAGAAGAGGGTGCGGCCCTGGGTGGGTGGGGCCCTGATCGGCGGGGTCGCATCGTGCGCGGGCATCGGGTATGTCGTCGCCGACGCTCATATCGACAAGCATATGGTCGAAAACGGTGACGAGCTCGCGCTCGGGTTCCTGGCGCTCTTTCTCGTGGTGGTTACACCTCTGATCTGCTGGTGGCTGGCACGGGCGCTCCGGCTGCCTTCCGCCGGTCCGATCGCTTTTCTCGGGCTACCCGTCGCCGCTTTCGCCTGCCTGCCCATCGCCAGGCTGGTTTCGCCGGGAGTCGTGCCGACCAGCGTCCTGCTTCTGATCGTCGTCCCGGCGGCGTACGCGGTGACGGCGCTGCTGCTGACGAGTGGTGCGAGGATGCGGCATTGGCTGGGGCTCGCCGCGGCACTGACGGCGATGGCGCTCCTGTCACCGGCGCTGTCCTCGTGGCAGCGGGGATACCTGCGCGAGCATCGGCTGCGGACGCTTCCGCACGAGATGCCGGAGGTGACGGGTTTTCAGGCGACCTGGGTCGGCGTCGAAGAGGGGTACCTGCTCGTCAGGCTCGAGTACGAGGGGACCACACCTGTCACGCTGAAGGACGGGACAACCAAAGAGATATATCCACTGAAGGTTTACATCAGACCTGTTTCCCATCCATTCGACCCGGCCCGCGACTGCGCGGAGCCGGACTCTCGTTGGAAACCGCACGATCGTTGCGTGTCCGTCGGGCCCGGCCGCTGGATCGGCTCGGACGGCGAGGTCCTGGTGATACGGAGCGAGCAAGCCTTGTTCTTCATTCGCGGTCTCTACTGGGAGAGGGACGAGTTGGCGGCGATCGATTTCCACAGTCGTCCGATGAGCGAGCAGGAGATCGCCGGTGCCCTCGCCGATGACTGCGACGATTGCGCCCAGCGCTACTGAATCTCCCTACCGCGGGCGGCGATCAGCCGCGAGGTCGCCCGCTCCGCGCGGCGGCTTTCGTGTCGCCGTCGCAGCCCCGAGGCATGCTCGCACCCGGCGAACGAACGTCCGGGACAGCGCGCCTCCGCCTGCCGTACGCGGCCCTGATGCCACGCCCCGGCAAGGGGCGGATTCCGGGCGGCCTCTACCCTCGGAGGACATCAACCGGTTCGATCGTCATGGGAGACGGATAACCCTCGGGACACACTCCGCCAACGCCGCGGTGACGTTCGACAGCGATGGAGAAATTCTGCTGGGGGTCCTCCACCTGCCGGCCGGGCCGGGACCGCATCCGATCGTGGTGCTGCTGCACGGCTTCCCCGGCCACGGGCGCAACTTCGATCTGGCCCAGCACCTGCGCCGGGCGGGGTACGCCTCCCTCGTCTTCCACTACCGTGGCTCGCGGGGCGTCGGCGGATCGTGGTCGTGGGCACACGTGCTGGAGGACGCCGCACGCGTGGCGGCGGCCGTGCGCGAGCCGGAGTTCGCCGCCGCGCATCGCCTCGACCCCGGCCGGCTGGCGCTGGCGGGCCACAGCCTCGGCGGCTTCACCGCGCTCATGACCGCGGCGGCCGACCCGTCGATCGCGGCCGTCGCGTCGGTCTCGGCGTTCGACTTCGGCCGGGTGGCCGTCGCCTGCCGGGAGGACGAGACGCTGCGGGCCGCGTACGTCGAGGGGTTCGGCGAGGACCTGCTCCCCCTGAAGGGCACCAGCGGTGAGGCTCTGAGAGATGATCGCGGCGGGCGACGGGTGGAGCCTGGCCGGGCTCGCTCCGAAGCTCGCGGACCGGCCCGTCCTGCTCGTCGGCACGGCCGGGCGCGACACCGTTTCCACGACCGGCACCTCGGCCGCTGAACGTCACCAGAAGATGACGGCCGCGCCCGTCTCGACCGAGAGCCGGGCCGCAGCCATCAACTGCAGGCAGGCGAACGACTCGACGCCATACCGCCGCCAGCCCTCCGTGCCTTTCATGCCGCCGTACGACACCGCTCGCACGTCGTCAGCGCGATAGGGCGGGTGCGGCAACGTTGGACGAGCCTCATGCGGCCCTCGGGTGTCAGCGGCGCATTTCTATGACTCATAGTGGTGCCGTGGGCCGTTCAGCGCGGGCAGGCCCTGACGCACGAGTTCGAGCAGGATTTCAAAGTCGATGTCACGCTGGTCGGGCGGTACGTCGTGGAATCGGCCCCCGGCCTCGCTTGCCAGGAATCCGAGGGCGACCGTAGAGACGAGACGTTCGCCACGATCCAGGTCTTCAGCCGGAACACCACAGTCGAGCAGCGCGCCACGGATCCGCGCGCGCAGAAGCAGACTGCCACTTGTGATCGCGGGCCGCTGCAGGAGCAGAGGAAACACATGCGGGTGCCGTTCCGCGGCCGCGCGTAGCCCATGAGCAAGCGCCTCGAGCAGTGGCCATCCGGAGAGACGACTGCCGGGGTCCGAGAGCTCACTCAACACGGCTTCGACCAGGAGATCGAGCAGGTGCTCCTTATCGTCGACGTGCCGGTAGAGCGCCATCGGCGTGACGCCGACTCGTCCGGCGACCGCAGCCATCGTTACCGCACCGAGGCCTTGTTCGTCGGCGATCGAGAGCGCGCCGGCTATCACGTCGTCGCGTGTGAACCGTGAGTGACGTGGCATCGGGAACCTCCTCCACCATAACTATATGGCATATAGTTATGGTGTGAAGCGATCAGCAAGAATCTGCCTGCTCTCCCTCTCCGCTGCTGTGATGGTCGCGGTGACGGCGGTGGTCGTCCTTTCCGGCGGAGACATTGCCTTCGCATGGCGGGTCATCCGCCATGGCGAGTCCAGCACAGACGACATCCGCTGGAAGCAGCACACGATGCTCCCTGCGGATGATCCGAAGCCCTGGGTGGGTTCAGATCAATGCGACGACGTGCGACGGGTGGCCGGCGCGAGCCTCGATGATGTCTTGATTCCAGGCGGCGCAACCCAGCTCGTAGTGGTCCGACATGGACAGCTCATATGCCAGTGGTCTGCCCCGGGCCACGGGCTCGACGAACCACGGCCCGTGTTCTCGATCAGCAAGACGATCACCGCACTGTTGCTATCGAGGGCTGTTGAGGCAGGGAAGATGGCCTGGGATGACCCGATCACGAAGTGGGTTCCAGAACTCAACGAACGAGACGCCCGGTTCGCGCGGATCACCCTCAGCGATTTGGTGGACATGCGATCCGGGATCGATTTTCAAGTGGTCGCCAGGTTCCCATGGTTCAACCAGGACGCCCCACGCGTCTACTACGCCGGCGACCTGAGGACCGCCAGCATCAACGACCCTCGCATCACCTCCGAGCCTGGCGTCTTCACATACAACGACTGGGCGCCCAACCTGCTCGGCATCGCATACCAGCGCGCAACCGGGAACCTCATGACCGGGCCGGGCGCAGAAGCTCTGTGGTCAGGGATCGGCGCTCAGAACCCAGCATGGTGGCTCGTCGACAGCCACGGCTTCCCCTGGCACGAGAGCGGATTCGTCGCGTCCGCCCCCGACATCGCCCGAATCGGCCAGCTTCTCCTCGACGAACCGAACAGCGACTTCGCGCGGCGCAGCGCGGCTGCGCTCAACACACCGGTGGTCTCGGACGGTACAGGTGCCCCGCCCCGCTACGGCCGCATTCCCATGGGCTACGGAAACGGTCTCTGGATCCTCCACGACACGCCTCAGCCTGCATACGCTGCACTCGGTTACCACGGAGAAGTGATGGTCGTCGATCCGAGCACGGATACAGTCGTCGTGCGACTCGGGAACTCCGGTTACGAAAACCTCGCCTCAGAACCCCAGATCGCCGCCCAACTAGAACATTGGGCTCGCAAACTTTGACCTCCCTGCTCGCTGGCCCCGTCAACAACCTGGCCAGCACCAATTAGGTCCTCTCGCCTGAGTGATGTGGCTACACGCGGACGAGCAGCGTCACCTACAACAGCTGCGCGACCATCTCGGCGAACTCCTCCGGGGACACGATTCGCACGGCGAGGGATTCGGGCTCCGCCCGGCGCTCACCCTCGTCCACTTCCCCGGGGCCGACCCGGACTTGGACCGGGACCTGACCCGCCACCTGACTTCCGGCTTCTGCGGCGTCCAGCTCACCACTGCCGTCGCGCCGGACATCAAGTCGGGCGACCACCTGCCGGAAGCCGCGCTGCGACCTCTCCCCAAGGCGCGCGACCGTGCTTCCGAGATCTCCGCGGACGTCCTCGCGCTGCCCGGCAACCGGTCCGTGTCCGGCTTCACCTCGCTGACGTTGGGCCGGATCGGGCTCGCCCCATAGCCCGCCACTACTGGTCCTGGTTCTTCTCCGCCTGACGCTGCTGTTCGCGGTGGGCGCGGCGCTGCTCCTCGGCCCGCTCCCGGCAGCGGCGGAGGAACTCATCGTCGTCGTCGGGGTTGGAGGGGACGAACCGGCCCGGCCGGTCGTACTCGGGGAAGCGCCCGGTGTTGCCCTTGTACGGCAGCCCGCCGGGCCGCGTCACGCTCTGCGGCCGACCTGCGACCAGCCACAGGATCGACCCGACCTCGGGGAGGAACAAGACGATAATGATCCACAACCCCTTGGGCAGGTTCCGGCAGTCCTCCTCCGCCGCGATGATCACGTCGAACAGGCAGAAGATCCATAAGGCGAGCAGACCGAATCCTCCCAGTGTCAGACGCGCAGAGCGTAGTGGATCCGATCTTCGCCTGATGGGACTTTGCCGGTAGGTGATCTTTCCCGACATTGCGCCGGCCGCCGGCTCTGGCGACTCGCGGCGCAAGTGAAATCCCGCGTGGCGCCCTGCTGCCCGACACCCTCACCACGCCGGTCGAATGCGATTTGGGCCAGCACGCTGCTGACACCCTGCACGACAGGCCGTGTGCGCGAAGTACCGCTCAGCTCGCGCTCAGCGCCGCACCACCGGCCCCAACGGGTTCAGGCGCTTTCGCGGCGCCGCCAACGTGCCAGGATGCGCTGGTCCTGCTCAGCCTCGTCTCCCTGCCACAGCTCAGATTCCCGCTGGACGTAGGGCAGCCATTGCGGGTATTCCGGGTCGTCCGGGCGGACCTCGCGGGTGCCGTCGACTTTGGTGCCGTTAGGCAGAGTGGTCGTGGTCGGCACGCGGAGCACACCGCCGGGCAGCATTATCACGCTCATCGCCGCGCCTCTCCGTTCAACAGCCGACACCATGGCCGCTCCGCCAGCATAACCGCAACGTTTGCCCGCCTACCATCACAGGCCTTTCGCGAAGCATCGTCATCCGATGCCGTAGCGACCCGACAGCCAGTGATAGGCGCGTTCGGCCGGCGCCTCGTCCCCGCCGAAAAGCCGGATCAGGCGAGTGAGCTTCCTGATGAGCGTGCACGCGAAGGCCTCGGTGAACAACTCGCCGGCATCTTCCCGGTAGGGCCGCATCAGGCGGTCTCGGCAGCTGTCCTGCAGGTGCTGCCAGAACTCCTCGCGTGAGGGGTAGCCGTCCATGTGGTCGCAGGCATGCCCCAACTCGTGGCCGCACACGCTGACACTCGTCGACGGGACGGTGCCATGCCTATGCGGCGGGTGTTGGGGTCGTAGACGCCCGGGGTCAGGTCCCAGGAGGCGCCCTGGACGGGCAGTCGCAGGCTTCGCAGGGACTCGAACCCGGGCAGGTCCGGCACCGAGCCATAGCCTAGGTAGATGCCCCCGGTGAGGTGGGCCGCCAGGCGGGCCGCGAGGGCGTGAGGCACCGCGGCCAGCGTCATCACGGCGAGGAGCAGCTCGGCGTCGGGGAAGGTGTCCGGACTCCAGCCGCGTGTCAGCCGCTCCTCCAGGGGCCCGACGTGCATCCACCCGGGGCGTCCCGTCTGGCCGGCCAATCGCGAACCCTCCGCCTTCCGCTACAAGATCAGGTGCAAACTCTAGCCAGGGCCCGGGCGACGGGGGACGGCGTCACTCTGACGGACGCCGGCCGGCGCAGCGGGGGCATCGGGTTCTGTGCGGCTGGGCATCCTGAGGCGGAGCCAGGCAGATCGGCCGATAGATCCCGGCTGAAGGGCCGCGGTCAAGCCGTGGTTTCCCGCCGACCGGTGTGATCACCGTGTCAACGACTACTGAGCCCGGTCTCGTCCGGCAGACCGCGATCGGTGACGACCAACTCGTCCGCCAGATTGAGGACGCTCACCCGGCCGCGATCGAACTCCAGCACAAGCCCGATCTCCGCATCGGGGTGTCGATCCACGATGTGCCTCACCGCTCGGATCGATTGGCCGAGGAAGCCGCTCATCGGGAAGGCCTGCGGGGCGGAAGCGACGACGACCCGGCCGCACTCGTCCATGTCGTAGTCGCCGTGTGGTTGATCAAGGGCCAGTTCGACCGAATCGTCCGGCGCTGTGTGGAAGCGGACGGAGCCCAGGCCGCTCACGTGAAGCCACATGTGCACCAGCGAGGGCTCGTCAGCGCTCGAGTGTTCGTGCAACGACAGCGTCACCTGTTCAAGCCGCCGGCCAACGAGCTCATCAGCGGAGATCACCCCGTCATGGTGTCACGGACGTCCAGGCCGCCGCGTGCAGGTGTGGGCGGATGTAGGCGTGCCGGGCGGCGACTTCGTCACTGACGCCGAGACGACACCGAGGACAAGGAGCAGAGCCCGGCCGGACTGTTGTCGAGTCCAACGGCCGAGGCCGGAGCGCCGTCCCGCTCATGGCTCGCTCCGGCGGGGCTCCGACCTGCCGCGGAGGATCCATCGAGGAGGAGACGGTGTCGCCGGCCTTCTTCGCACCGGTGGCCAGCCCCGTGATGACCCGCCCCCGCCGCGCCTGCGGCAGGACCCGCGGCGGCGCCGGCCTTCGCAGCCGACGCCCCGGACCCGCCGGACGCGGCGGCCGCTGCGGAGGAAGGGCCTGCACCGGTCGGGGGCGGCATCGCCGAGGACATGAACCGGGCGTGCTCGACCGCGCTCGCCCCCCGCCGTCGCCGCCGCCGAAACCACCGGAACCGAACCGGCCCCCGCGGAAGGCGCGACCGCGACCGCTCCCCCCACGGCCGTACCGAGCAGACCACCGCCCGAGGCCGCCTCGCTGACGCTGCCGCTCGCCCAGGTGAAAAACTTCGGCAACGCGGGCAGCGCCAGGATCGGCATGACGACCATCGCGAAGCCCATCAACGTCGCCCGGGCTTCGGAGACCTTCCCCAGCATGGTGAAGGCCGTCGCGCACACCATGGCGGCTGCGGGCTTCTAGGAGATCAACGCGAGCATCCAGCCGGTCACTCCCGTCTCAGTGAGCGGCACGCCGGACGGCGACGGCCGTCCACCCGTCCCGGTGACCGGGAGTCCCGGCGTGCCGCGCCCGGCCTATGCTCACAATTTCCGCCACGGACTGACTCCGGCTCGCGGTGCATCCCGGCGTGAAGGGGAACTGATAGGCATGTCGACAGATCCGAGGCTCGCGGCGGCGGCGGTGATGGCCGGCCTCACCGGTCCCGGCGGGGCGTTCGAGCTCGCCGAGGAGGAGGTCCTCGGCACGCGCATGACGGTCTTCAAGAACCGGCACCGCGATCTCGGCGAGGTACTCACCGCCTCCGCGGCGTACGGCGACCGCGACTACGTCGTGACGGCGGACGAGCGGCTGAGCTTCGCCGAGCACGCGCGCCGGGTGGCCGCGCTCGCCGCCGCGCTGCGCGAGGAGCACGGCGTGCGCCCCGGCGACCGGGTCGCGATCAACGCGGCCAACCATCCGGGCTGGATCGTCTCGTTCTGGGCGGCGGTGGCCGCCGGGGCCATCGCGGTCGCGTACAACGCGTGGTGGTCACGCGGGGAGGTCGAGTACGCCCTCGGCCACACCGAGCCGAAGGTGCTCATCGCCGATGCCAAGCGGGCCGCGCTCGCCCCGGCGGGGACGGCGGTCCTGACCCTGGAGGAGGACCTCCCCCGGCTCGTCGAGCAGTACGCGGGCGCTCCGCTGTCCCCGCACGCCGCCGCCGAGGACGACCCGGCGGTCATCATCTACACGAGCGGCACCTCGGGCCGTCCCAAGGGCGCGGTCCACACGCACCGCAACCTCACGTCGGTCGTCGAGTACCACCGGATGAACGACGCCCTCGGTAGGGCGTTCGGCGACCCCACGGACCCCGCGGACCGGCGCTACCTGCTGGCGCTGCCGTTGTTCCACATCGCGAGCCTGCACAATCTCGCGGTGCCCCGCCTCGCGACCGGCAGCGCCGTCGTGATGCACCTGGGCGCGTTCGACGTCGACCGGGTGCTGCGGCTCATCGAGCGGGAGCGGGTCACCAACTGGGGCGCGGTGCCGACGATGGCCAACCGGCTGATCGAGCACGGCGACCTGTCGGGCTACGACCTGTCCTCGCTAACCGCCTTCGCGCTGGCCTCGGCGCCGTCCTCCCCCGCGTTCAAGGAGCGGCTGCGCCAGGCGTTCCCGGTCGCCCGGCAGTCCCTGGTGGACAGCTACGGCCTGACCGAGTCGTCCACCGCGATCGCCGTCGCCACCCCGATGGACCTGCAGGAGGCGCCCGGCACGCTGGGCCGTCCGATCGCGACCGTACGGCTGGAGATCCGCGACCCCGAGGGCAAGGCGCTGCCGGAGGGCGAGGAGGGCGAGGTCTGCGTCCGCAGCCCGTTCAACATGCTCGGCTACTGGCGTGACCCGGAGGCGACCGCGCAGGCCATCCGGGAGGACCGGTGGCTGCACACCGGCGACATCGGGGTGATCGAGGACGGGCGGCTGCGCCTGAGCACCCGCCGCTCCGACCTGATCATCCGGGGCGGGGAGAACGTCTACCCCGCCGAGATCGAGAACGCGCTGGCCGAGCACCCGGCGGTGGTGGAGTGCGTCGTACTCGGCGCCCCGCACTCCGACCTCGGCCAGGAGGTCGTAGCCGTGGTCGTCACGGCGGCCGGGCGGGACGTGGGCGAGGACGACCTGCGGGCGTATCTGCGGGACCGGCTCGCCTACTTCAAGGTGCCGTCGCGGTGGCGGATCACGACCGAGGCGCTGCCTCGCAACGCCACCGGCAAGGTGCTCCGTCAGGAGGTCAAGCGCGAGCTCGGCATCGCCGGCTCCTAATACTCCAGCCGTAGATCGTGATCTTCAGGTCTGATTCGCGGCTTGTCGGCGGTAATGGCTGGCCTGGGCTCGGGCCTGATGGCGGCGTCGCCAGTCGGACCAGCCGAGCCGGTGGGCTGCACCGTGCACGGGCCGAACGACGAGCGTGGTGAATAGTCGCTGGATCTCGTTGCAGGTGAGCGGGATCAGCCCGTCCGGGGCGGAATGGCGGGCGTGTTCGTCAGCGCGGACGACGGCGAGAAAGGCGTGGGCGAGCATGACCAGGGTGACCCAGCGAGACCACGAGGTGAAACGGCGGACCTGGTGCTCGTCCAGTCCGGCCAGGCCCTTTCCGGACTGGAAGGTCTCCTCCACCCGCCATCTCGACCCGGCGACCCGCACCAGCGTGGCCAAAGGCACCGCAGCCGGCGACCAGCAACGGTAGTAAGCCAGTTCACCGGTGGTGCGGTTGCGGCGGATCAGCAGTTGGTGGCTGCCGAGGCGGGGTTCGGCCAGGTCGATGACGGCCCAGTCGTAGAAGCGGTGCCCCTTGCCGCCGGCCCCTGCCGACAGCTTCAGCCAGGCCCACTTCGGCACCTTCACGGCCAGGGCATCCGCGCGAACTTCCCCGCGCCCGTGGTGACTTCGGCCGAGCAAGCAACGGCGAGCACGTAGCCGACCTGGCGCTCTTCCAGCGCGGCCCGCAGCTTGGGGTTGCCGCCGTAGACCTCATCGCCCGCGACCCAGCCCACACGGTGCCCGGCATCAAGGAACCGGCCGATCATGCGGGCGGCCAGCTCCGGCTTGGTCGCGAAGACGGTGTCCTCGCCCAGTCCCGCCGCCCGGCAGCGGTCCGGGTCGCACGTCCACTAGCGCGGGACGTACAGCTCGCGGTCGATCGCCGCGTGTCCGCGGCGGCCTGCATAGACGAGGTAGACAGGAACCTGAGCGTTTTCGATCCTCCCGGCCGTGCCGGTGTACTGGCGCTGGACACCCACGGTGTGCGTGCCCTTCTTCACGTCCCCGGTCTCATCGACGACCAGCACCGCATCGTCGTCGTGCAGATGTTCCAGCACGTACTCGCGCACGTCATCGCGCACGTCATCGCGCACGGTGTCGGCATCCCACTTAGCTCGGCCGAGCAGGTGCTGCATTCCATGCGGACTGGCCTGCCCGGCCCACTCGGTCGATGCTCCAGCAGTTCTTGCGCGGCAGGTCCGACAGCAGCCCCAGCACCAAGTCCGGCACCCGACACCGGGGTTCAACCCGCGCGAATCGGCCCGCTATCCGGGACATCAGGACCTCGAACGCCTCCTGCCTGCGGGCAGGGTCTACGCTGTGACTCGCGGCCACCGCATGATCTTCAGTCTTCACACACCGATGATCAACGGTGCCGCGCCCGTCTTCACCGCCCCTCGGTCACGACGTGCGAAGACGGGGCCGCATCCCTTCCGTGTCCCGCACGGGGCACGCAGCGTTCGCCCGCCGTCTCGTGCCAGGAGGACACATGCAACGCGGTGAAGTCTGGTGGGTCGACTTCGATGAGCGACGCCCGGTCGTGCTGCTCTCGGACGAGGAGTCATCCAGGTTTCAGGCGATGCAGGTCGTTGCGCCAGCGGGCGTCGACATCAGCGGCCTGGGCGTTGAAGTGGCCGTAGGAGCCCCGGAAGGACTGCCCTTCGAAGGCGTGCTGCGGTTCGCGTTCCCGCGTCCAGGCTTTACTCCGTGCACATGGCTGACCACCGTGGCCCGGGACGACCTGATCGAGCGGGCGGGCGTGTTGTCCTCCGTGAAGCTCAGCGAGGTTGGAGAAGCCCTCCGTGCCGCTGGAGAGAGGAGAGAGTGGACCCCGATGACGGCTGCCAGGATCAGCGAGATCAAAGATGCCCGCCGTCTCGAAGGACTCGAGTAGCGGACGCCTGTGCTGCCCAGCTCGATCTCGTCGACGACTGACCGCTGCCCCCTCTCCACCGCACTCCAGCAACAAGATCACGATCTACGGCTGGAGTACTAAGTCGCGGGACGGGCGACCGGCCCGGCGGTGCGAGGGCGCGCCGCCGGGCCGGTCTGTCACCTCTGCTGTCTCACCGCATGACGAAGCGCTGTGCCGCGGTGCCGTTGCAGTCGTAGATCTGCAGGCGGGTGCCGTTGCCGGTCGCGCCGCCGGGCGAGTCGACGCACCGGCCCGACTGCGGGTTCTGGATCGACCCGTCGGACAGCCGCACCCAGTTCTGGGCACCGGTGTCGTTGCAGTCGTAAAGCTGCAGCGGAGTGCCGTTGGCGGTGCCGCCCGACCGCACGTCGAGGCAGCGGCCGAGGGTGCGCAGCGTCTGCCCGCTCCAGGTCCAGAACTGGTCCTTCGCGTAGGACTGGCAGTCCCACAGCTGCACCGCCGTGCCGTTGCCGCCCGTGTCGTCGCCCGCCACGTCGACGCACTTGCCGCCGGGGCCGATGATGTTCGCGCCGCCCGGGCCGCCCGTGCCCCCGCCGAAGCTCCCGATCGTCATCCCGGCCGACGACGGGTTGGGCTGGTCGATCGTCGGGGCGAACCCGCCGACGTCGTCGTAGGAGAAGCCGTAGGCCAGGCCGTTCAGCGAGTTGGCGTGGATCGTCTTGCTGAACAGGTTCGACGCGGACTGCCCGTAGAACCTCGTCGCGTCCGTCGTCGGCTGGGTGTCGTACATGACCCGGCCGGCCGTCGAGAGCGTCGCGCGGTTGAGCGCGGCGCACACCCGCGCGCCGACCGCGAGGATGGCCGCCTGGTCGGGCTGGTTCGGCGGTTGCATGCCGCCGGAGCACGCGAAGACGTCGCTCGTGGCCGGTCTGGTGAGCGTGCCGATGACGGCGCCGGACGCGTTCCTGAACGTCCAGTTCGTGCCGCTGGTGGTGCCGGTGAAGGTGCCCAGCGACGTCTGCACGGTCAGCGGACGCGTCGCGTAGTAGGACCAGACCCCGTTCACGTAGGAGTCGAGGTACGTCGAGGGGAACAGGCCCTTGGCGATGGCGTGCACGGGCGCGAGCACGCGCAGCGGGAGACCGTCGGAGGCCCTCGTCGTCGTCAGGGCCGACCACGGCGACCCCAGGCCGGCGAACGCGTTGAGTATGCCGGTGCGGTTGCCGGCGATGCCCTGCGTCTGGGTGCCGCCCGAGGCGTCGGTGACGCTGACCGTCACCGGGATGCTGAACATGTCGACCGTGGTCGAGTTGATGAAGATGCCCGTGCCGCCGTTGCTGGTCCGGGCGAACTCGGTCCAGTCGTAGAGGATGCCGGCGTTCGGGTCGCTGTCGACCCAGGGCGCGGGCTCGACCAGTCCGTTCGTGGTCAGGAAGAACCGCAGCTTCGCGCCCATGGACAGGTAGACGCGGCCGCCGGACAGGTTCGGCGGCAGTGTGATGGTCGTGCTGGCGCCGTTGCCCGGCCCGGGGATCGCGATGTCCGGCGCGGGGACCGGCCCGTTGGGGATCGACGAGGGGAAGGAGTACGCGCGCCACGTTCCCGAGGCGTCCACGTATCCCTGCTGACCGGTGGCCGAGTTGCGCGCGACGACGTAGACGTACGTCGCGTCGCCCCGGCCGGAGTTGTTGGTGATCGTGAATGGCAACCGCGTGACGGCGGCGTCCGCCGCCCGCTGCCCGGCGGCGAGGACCACTACCTGGGTCAGCAGGACGACGGCGAGCAGGGCTCGCCGCCATCGCCGCAACGACATGTGCATCTCTCGGCTCCTCTGGGGGGTGCGAAGACAAGCCATGAGAGCGCTCTCAGAAAAGTAACTTTACTGTTAACTGACCGCTCGTCAATACCTTCTGACGCCTGTCTATCGCCGCGAGAAGCCGAAGCCGTTCGGGAGAGCGTTTCCCCGATCGGCGTGATCAGCGGGGCCGGTCGAGCTGCTTGTCGATGAACAGGCCCTCGGCGCTGACGCACACCTGCCCGCCCGCGCTGATCGACCCCGTGGTGTGGATCTTGCGCCCGTCCACCGAGGTCTGCCGCCCGGTGACCGTCAGCGGCTCGAACAGCGGGGTGACCCGGTGGTAGCGCAGCGTCAGCGTGCCCGTCATTCCCGAGGTCCCCGCCCAGGCGTTCGCGACGCCCAGCGTGTGGTCGAGCAGCAGCGCCGACACGCCGCCGTGCACGCACCCGGGAGGTCCCTGGTACGGCATGCCCAGCACGACCGTGCCCTCGATCGAGCCGTCGTCCTTGCCGTACAGGCGCAGCGGCGGGGCGATCGCGTTCTCCGGCCCTGTCACCGGGTCGTGCCGGGTCACGCCCTCCCCCCGCCACATGTCGACCATGCGCTCGCCCACCGTGGGGGCGTGCGCCTGCAGGTGGTCGGCCACGGCGTTCAGCTGCTCGGCGACCTGGGTCATCTCGACCGCCGACAGGTCGCCGGAGTGGAGCAGCGCGTCGATCACGCGGCGGGCCGCGGCGACCGCCGCGTCCACGCCCTCGTTGTTCGGGGTCGCCGTCAGCTCGGTACGATCGATCCGCGTCTCCGTCATGAAATCTCCGCTGTCGCGTGGGTGAGCACGGCGGCGTCGCCGCGCTCCGGGCAGGTGGACCGGAACACCAGCCGGTCGCCCTCACGCCACACGCTGGTCCGGATCGTCTCACCGGGGAACAGCACCCCGGCGAAGCGTACCGACAGCCCGGTCAGCCCGGTCACCTCGCCCCCGAGGACGCCGTCCACGATCGCCTTGGCCACGATGCCGTACGACGCGAGGCCGTGCAGGATCGGGCGGTCGAAGCCGGCCGCCCGCGCGAACCCGGGGTCCGCGTGCAGCGGGTTGAGGTCGCCGTTGAGCCGGTACAGCAGCGCCTGCCCGGGGGTGGTCGGCGAGTCGAGCACGAAGTCGGGCGCACGGTCCGGCGCCGCCCAGGGGGTCTCCGGTCCCGGCTCGCCGCCGAAGCCGCCCTCGCCCCGCGCCCAGATCCGCATGGTCGTGGTCCACAGCGGGCAGCCCTCGCCGTCCGTCGCGGACTGCTCCATCTCGATCACCGCGGCCTTGCCCTTGTCCCAGACGTTCGCGACGCGGGAGGACACGACGGCCCGCCCGGCGGCGGGCAGCGGCCGGTGCACGGTGAGCGCCTGCCCGGCGTGCAGGATCCTGCGCAGGTCGATGTCGATCCCGGGCATGCTCATCGCCGCCGGCGGCCGGTCGCCGGAGGAGACGCCCTGTCCGGCGACCATGGCGAAGGTGGGCAGCACGCGCAGCCCGCGCTCGTAGGTGTAGGACAGCTCGGGATCGGAGGCCGCGTCCGCCCCCGCTCCCAGGCTGAGGTGATAGAGCAGCACGTCCCTGCCGGTCCAGGCGATCTCCCGGGTCGCCGGCGGCGCCCCGAGCGCCGTGCCGAGGTCGATCGGCATGTCTCAGCCCTCCTCGTCGTCTCGACGGCCTTCGGCAGGGCCGCGGTAGAGGGTCACGACACAGGCGCCGCCGAGACCCAGGTTGTGCTGCAGCCCGACCCGCGCGCCCTCGACCTGGCGCGGACCGGCCTCGGCGAACGCCCTGCTCATGACTTCACCTCCGGGTCGCGGGGCAGGCCGAGCAGGCGCTCCCCGATGATGTTGAGCTGCACGTCGGTGGTGCCCCCGGCGATGGACATGCAGCGGGAGCTGAGGAAGCGCAGCGTGGGGTCGGACCACCGGTCCATGCCCTCGCCGGTCAGCGACTCCGGGCCGATCCAGTCCATGGCGGTCTCCCAGACCTCCTGGACGTGCTCGACGCCGATCAGCTTGGCGACGCTGGACTCCGCGCCGGGCTGCTGCCCGGTCAGCGACCGCAGCGTGGTCCGCAGCGCGAACAGGGCGCCGGACTGGGCGTCGCAGAGGATGCCGCCGAGCCGGGTCAGCCGCTCGTCGTCCATCTCGTCCGGGCGTGCCGCGGCGATGTCGAGCAGCGCCTCGCCGCCGCTGCCGAGGGAAGAGTCGTGTGACAGCGACACCCGTTCGTTGGCCAGCGTCGTACGGGCCAGCTTCCAGCCGTCCCCGGACCGCGCCACGATCATGTCGTCGGGGACGAACACGTCGTCGAGGAAGACCTCGTTGAACAGCGCCTCGCCGGTCAGCTCGCGCAGCGGCCGGATGTCGATGCCGGGACTGGACATGTCGAGGAGGAAGTACGACAGGCCCTTGTGCTTGGGGGCGTCCGGGTCGGTGCGGGCGAGCAGGATGCCCCACTGCGCCTCGCGGGCCATCGACGTCCAGACCTTCTGGCCGTTGATCTTCCAGCCGCCCTCGACCTTCTCGGCCCGGGTGCTCAGCGCGGCCAGGTCGGAGCCCGCGCCGGGCTCGCTGAACAGCTGGCACCACACCAGGTCGCCGCGCAGCGTCGGCGGCAGGAACCGTCCCTGCTGCTCGGGGCTGCCGTGCGCGATCAGGGTCGGCACCACCCAGGCGCCGATGACCATGTCGGCGGCGCGGAGGCCACCGGCCCGCATCTCCTCGGCGACGACGAGCTGCGTGACCGCGTCGGCGCCCTTGCCCCAGGGCGCGGGCAGGTGCGGCGCGGTGTAGCCGTGCTCGGCCAGGTACCTCAGCCGGTCCCGGCCGGCGAGGTCGAGCGCGGGCCGCAGCTCCGCGCGCACCTCCGCGCGGATCCGCTCGGCCTCCGGCGGCAGCTCGACGCCGAGCTCGCGGCGCACGCCGTCCAGCGTGAGCCGGGCCACCCTGCGGCGCCACCACGAGCCCGATCCGAGCGTGATGCGCAGCGTCTGCGCCCGGCGCAGGTACAGACCGGCGTCGTGCTCCCAGGTGAAGCCGATGCCGCCCAGCGTCTGGATGCAGTCCTTGGTGACGGAGAAGGCCGCCTCCGGGCTGGTCGCCCCCGCGACCGCCGCCGCGAGCGACGCCTCACCGTGAGCGCCGGCCTCGTCGAGGGCCCGCGCCGCGTCCCAGGCGCACACCCTGGCCTGCTCGGCCCGGGTCAGCATGCGGGCGCAGCGGTGCTTGACGCCCTGGAACTGGCCGATCGGACGGCCGAACTGGTGGCGCACCTTGGCGTACTCAGCGGCGGTGACCGTCGCCCAGTCGGCCAGGCCGGACGCCTCGGCCGCGAACAGCGCGGCGGCCAGGTCGAGCACCGCGCCGTCGGCGAGGCCGTCCAGCACGTCGGCCGCCGGCACGGCGACGCCGTCCGCCCGGACCCGCGACGGGCGGCGGGTGAGGTCGTGACCTGGCAGGTCCTCGGTCGTCACGGCCGCGCGCGGCAGCACGACCCAGGCCGTGCCGGTCCCGTCGGCCGCGGGCAGCACAAACACGTCGGCGACGTGGCCTCCGAGGACAGGCTCGGACATGCCGGAGACCGTGCCGCTCCCGTCCGCACCGCGGGTGAGCGTGAGCCCGCCCGGGCGCAGGCCGACCGCGCCGACCGTCGTGCCGCTCACCAGGCCTTCCAGCAGGGCGCCGTGCCCGGCGCGGTGCAGCACCGCGCCGGCGAGAACCGTGGGCAGGAACGGCCCGGGGACCATCGCCCGGCCCAGCTCCTCCAGCACGACGGCGAGTTCGAGCAGCCCGGAGCCCGCGCCGCCGGCCTCCTCGGGCAGGTGCAGCCCGAGCAGGCCCTGCTCGGCCAGCAGCGGCCAGAACTTCGGCAGCTCCTCGTGCGCGGCGTCCACCGCGCCGCGCACCACGGCGGACGTGACGTGCCGCGTGGCGAAGGCGCGTACGGCGTCGCGCAGGTCGCGCTGCTCGTCGGTCAGTCCGATCGACATGTGCCTCAGATCCGTTCGATGATGGTCGCCGTGGCGTGCGCGCCGCCGGCGCACATGGTCACGAGGGCCGTCGAGCCTCCGGTGCGCTCCAGTTCGCACAGCGCCTGGGTGATCAGGCGGGAGCCGGTCGAGCCGACCGCGTGCCCGAGCGCGATCGCGCCGCCGTTCACGTTGACCTTGTCCATGTCGGCGTCGAGCACCCGCGCCCAGGAGAGCACGACCGAGGCGAACGCCTCGTTGATCTCGACGAGATCGACGTCGGACAGCTTCATGCCCGCCTTGTCCAGCACGTGCCGGGTCGCGTCGATCGGCCCGTCGAGGTGGTAGTAGGGGTCGGAGCCGACCATGCCGGAGGCGACGATGCGCGCCCGCGGGCGCAGTCCGAGCGCGCGCGCCCGGTCCGCGCTCATCAGCAGCACACCGGCCGCGCCGTCGCTGATCTGCGAGGAGTTGCCCGCGGTGTGGATGCCGCCCGGCATCACCGGCTGCAATCTCGCCAATGCCTCCATGCTGGTGTCGCGCAGCCCTTGGTCCCTGGTGACGACGGCGGTCTCCCCCGTCGGTCCCTCGGGTCCCATCACCGGCGCCTCGACCGCGAGGACCTGGCCGTCGAACCTGCCCTCCGCCCACGCCTGCGCGGCGCGCCGCTGGGAGCGCAGGCCGAGCGCGTCCGCGTCCTCACGGGTGATGCCGCGCCGCTGCGCGATCCGCTCGGCCGCGGTGAACTGGTCGGGCATGTCCAGGGACCAGGACGCCGGGAGCGGGCTGCCGGCGCCCGGGGTGACCGCGGCGCCGAGGAAGACCCGGCTCATCGACTCGACCCCGCAGCCGATGCCGATGTCGATCGCGCCGGCCGCGATCAGCCCGGCGACCAGATGCACGGACTGCTGGCCGGAGCCGCAGGCGCAGTCGATCGACGTACAGGCCGTGGTGTACGGCAGGCCCGCGTGCAGCCAGGCCTGGCGGGTGACGTTGTTGGCCTGCTCCCCGGCCTGGGTGACGCAGCCGCCGACGACCTGCGCGACCGCGTCGGGGGCGAGGCCGTTGCGCTCGATCAGAGCCCGGTGCACCGTGCCGAGCAGCTCGGCCGGGTGCAGCCCGGACAGGGCGCCGTAGCGCTTGCCGACCGGTGTGCGCACCGCGTCGACGATGACGGCCCCAGTGACGGCCCCGTTGACGGCCTCAGCCATCGTTCCTCCTCGTGTGGGTGGACAAAACGTTCTTGGCCCACCGGTAGTCGGCCTTGCCGCTGGGCGAGCGTTCGACCGTGTCGACGACGACGATCGAGGCGGGCACCTTGTAGCCGGCGATCTGGGTGCGGCAGTGCGCGCGCAGTTCCCCGGCGTCCGCCGCCACGCCGGGGCGCAGCTCCACCACGGCGGCGACCCGCTCGCCGAACCGCTCGTCGGGCACGCCCGCGACCAGCGCGTCCATGACCGCCGGGTGGGACTTCAGCGCCTGCTCGACCTCCTCGGGGAAGACCTTCTCCCCGCCGGTGTTGATGCAGCCCGATCCGCGGCCGAGCAGCACGATCGTGCCGTCCTCCTCGATCCGGGCCATGTCGCCGAGCACCGCCCAGCGCACGCCGTCGACGACCGGGAACGTCTTCGCCGTCCTGTCCGGGTCGTTGTGATAGCGCAGCGGGACGTGCCCGGTCCGCGCGACGTACCCCAGCCGATCGGAGCCGGGCTCGATCGGCCGGAAGCCCTCGTCGACCACCTTGATCCGGGGGCCGGCGGCCAGCCGCATCAGCCCGTCGGGGCCGATCCCGATCGTGCCGTCCACGCCGGACTCCGACGAGCCGAAGCCGTCGTTGACGTAGAGACCGGGAACCAGCGAGGTGGCCTCCTCGCGCACGCTGCGCGACAGCAGCGCCCCTCCCGAGCCGAGCACCTTCATCGAGCTCAGGTCGTGCTCCGCGCCGTGCTCGCGGATGGCGTCGACCAGCGGGCGGGCGATGGCGTCGCCGACCACGGTGACGATCACGGCGTGCTCGCTTTCGATCAGCCGCAGCGTCTCGACCGGGTCGAACCGCCGCAGCAGGACCGTTGTCGAGCCGGCCAGCAGCGCGCTCAACAGCGTGTAGCAGGCCGCGCCGTGCATGAGCGGGGCGGTGAGCAGGTAGACGACGGGCGTGCCCGCCGCCGCGGCCGCGGCCAGTTCCTCCGCCGTCCGGTACGGCGGGCCGTAGTGGTTGCCGCCCTTGAGCGCGGCGAAGTAGAAGTCCTCGTGCCGCCACACGACGCCCTTGGGCATCCCGGTCGTCCCGCCCGTGTAGAGCACGTAGTGGTCGTCGGGGCCGCGCTCGCCGGCCATCGGGACGGCGGCGGGCCGGGCGGCGACCGCCTTCTCGTAGTCCACGACCTCGACGCCGGCCGGCCAGTCGGGCGCCCGCGTGCCGTCGTCCACGACCACCACGTGGCGCAGCTTCGGGCACCGGTCGGTGAGGGCGGCGGCGGACGGGGCGAACTCGCCGCCGATGACGAGGGCGACCAGGCCGGCGTCCTGGTAGATGTAGTGCAGCTCCCGGTCGGTGTACCGGTAGTTGATGTTGATCGGGACGGCTCTGATCTTCAGGCAGGCGAGCAGGGCCTCGACGAACTCCACCCCGTTGAGCATGTGCACGCCCACGTGCTCCTCCGGCCGCACACCGGCCGCGCGCAGGTGGTTGGCCAGGGCGTTCGCCCGGGCGTCGAGCTCCGCGAAGCTCAGCCGCCGGGTGTCGCAGACCAGTGCGAGGCGTTCGGGGACCGCCGCGGCGACGGCCTCGAACAGGGATGCCACGTTCAGCGTCATGGGGTGAGGCTAGAAATCATTTCTGTTTCAGGCAACGGCCCGGTCCCGCTCAGTGGTGCCGCCGATCGCTCGCCGTGCTGCATGGACCCATCCTTGTGTCACTGAGTGGGACACCCGCGACTGAGAGGCCACCCACTGGGCGAGAACTAGAATACATACTAGTTCTGACTATGATCACCGAGCGGGCAGGAGTGCGCGGATGAGCTCGAACACGAGCCTGGAGGACAAGACCGCCGTCGTCACCGGCGCCGGGGCGGGCCTGGGCCGCAGCGAGGCCCTCGCCCTCGCCGAACGCGGCGCGAACGTCGTGGTCAACGACGTCGGCCCGGCGGCCGAGGACGTCGCGGCCGAGATCAGGGCGCTCGGCCGCAAGGCGGTCGCGGTGACCGGCGACATCGGCGACTGGTCCATGGGCGACCGCCTCGTCCAGACCGCCGTGGAGTCCTTCGGCCGCCTCGACATCGTGGTGAACAACGCCGGCGTGCTGCGCGACAAGATGCTGTTCAACCTGACCGAGTCCGACTGGGACGACGTCATCCGCGTGCACCTCAAGGGGCACGCCGGGCTGTCGCGGGCCGCGGCCGTCCACTGGCGGGCGGCGAGCAAGGCCGCGGGCGGCCCGGTCTACGGCCGTGTGATCAACACCTCCTCCGAGGCGTTCCTGTTCGGGTCGGCCGGCCAGCCGAACTACGCCGCCGCCAAGGCCGGCATCGTCGCGCTGACGCTCGCGACCGCCCAGGGCCTGTCCCGGTACGGCGTGCGGGCCAACGCGATCTGCCCCCGGGCCCGGACGAACATGACGGCCGGCGTGTTCGGCGACGGCGGCGAGGTCGGCGGGCTGGACGTCCTCGCTCCCGAGCGGGTGGCCACGTTCGTCGGCTACCTCGCCTCCCCCGCCTCCGAGGAGATCAACGGCCAGGTGTTCGTGGTGTACGGCGACATGGTGGCCCTGATGGCGGCCCCGACCGTGGAACGCAAGTTCACCGCCGGCGACGGCGTGTTCTCCGTCGAGGAGCTGGACGCGCAGGTCACCCCGCACTTCAGCGGGCGGGACCCGTACCGGACCTACGCGGCCTACTCGGTCGCGCAACTCGACACCACCGGCGTGCGGAACGTCGCGCACGCGAAGTGAGGAAGGCGGGCCGCGCGCCGTCGCCCGCTCAGCCGGGAGCCGGCGTGCGGGACCGAACCGGCCGTACGGCCGTACAGGCTGAAGCGGCGACGGCCGCGGCGAGAACGGGCAGGCCGGCGGCCAGAGCGGCGATCGACGGCCACGGCGTCGCGAAGCCCGCCCGGGGCGCCGGCTCCCACCCGGAGGAGGTCGTGACCGGCCACGCCAGGAGCAGGCCGATGAGGCAGCCGGCGGCCACACCCACCGCCGTGCCGATGGCGGCGGCCAGTCCCGCACGGCACGCGGCGGACCACCGCGGCCGTGCGTCCGGGCCGCCGGCCCGCGGTGGTACGCGTCGCGACCGGGCGCCGGGGACCCGGCCGGCCGCGACCAGCGCCCCTCCGAGTGCGACGACGACCGCCACCGCGACGACGATCCGCCAGCCGGACGGAGGTTGGTACCCCCGTTCGACGTAGGTCTGCGCCACGTCGCCGAGCCGCCGGTCCAGCCGCTGCTGCTCCATCTCCGAGGTGCTGTGGACGGAGGGGTCGACGATCAGTTCATCGGGCTCCAGGTTCTGGCCGAGATCCCGGAAGATCCGCGCCGGGAGGAAGACCTCCTTCGTCGAAGGGTCGGCCGGCCTCGCGGCGGTCGCGGGGACCTGCTTGATCACCGGCGCCGTCGTATCCTCGCCGAGGAGGTCGTACCTGATCGTCACGGAGCCGACCTCGACGTCGTCGGCCGTGACCACCACGGCCGTGTTCTCCTCATAGGGCGTCGACGGGTCTCCCGTGAGGTAGCGGAGCAGCGCGCCGTCGCCGATGACGCCCGACGTGATGACGCCGTGCCGCTCCGGCAGATCCACGTCGCCGGCGTGCAGGCTGTAGGGCCGGATCTCACGGTGACGGTAGGTCTGGACGACGGGAACGCCCGGCAGTTCGCGCCGGACGGCCGCGAGCACGGCCGGCGCGTCCGCCGCGGAGAAATAGCGCACGAGGAGGGCGCCGGACCGGGCCTCGGGTTTGTAGTCGGCCCTGTTCTGTTCCGCCGCGGCGGCGGCCACGATGATCACCGTGACCGCGAGGGCCGTGGCGACCATCGTCGTCACGAGCGCGGGAGCGGTCCGGGCACGATCACGCGCGAGGTCATGGGCCGCGAGGCGGATCGGCGGCAGCGGCCGGACGGACCATCGCCCGGCGACCCCCAGCAGCAATGCGAGGAACGGTCCCAGGCCGAGGAGGACCAGGGCGCCGCCCGTCATGGCCGCCAGCAGGATCATGGCCGACCCGAAGTCGTCGTAGTGCCCGTCCTCGTGAGTGGACCACGCGGCGAGCACCATGATCACGCAGCCGCTCACGAGGAGCGCCGATCCCCAGACCAGGGGACGCCGGCGTACGAGCGCGCCGGGGGCGGACGGGACCGACCGCGCCGCGAGCACCACCGAGCCGAGCCCGAATCCCGCGAAAAGGAACGTGAGGATCTCCGCCACGGCCGCATCGTAGTGAGCGGCCGGTGCGGGCGGTAGGAGTCGAACGGTTGCGACCGGGAAGGCCGCGCGCCGGCCGTCAGTACACGTCGGGGCCGCGCAGCGTGGCCTCGGCGCCGCCGTCCACGAAGACGATCTGCCCGGCCATGTGGGAGTTCTCCGGGCTCACCAGCCAGCGCAGCGCGCCGGCGACCACCTCGGGCTCGGCGTAGCCGTTCAGTGGCATCGGCACCGCCCGGTCCATGACCTCGCGCATCGCCTCGTCCTCGAACAGCGGCGCCGACATCGGGGTCAGCACGACGCCCGGCGCCACCGCGTTGAGCGGAATGCCGCATCCGGCCCATTCCGGCGACACCGCCCGGGCGCGCAGCCAGCGGGCCAGGGCGGACTTCGAGGAGGGGTAGAGCAGCCGGCCCTGGCCGCGCTCGACCACCCGCTCCGACAGCGCGACCGCCCGCGGTTCGTCGCCGTCGAGGCAGGCGCGGACCACTTCGGGGTCGGCCGGCTGGGTGGCGGAGATCGAGGCCACCGCGGCGGCGCGGGGCCGCTCCGCGCGGGCGAGCGCCGGACGCAGCCCCTCCAGGATCGCGGTCACGCCGAAGAAGTTGACGGTGACCGTGCCCACGGTCACCCCCGAGAGGCCGGCGCAGGCCACGACGGCGTCCAGCGCGCCGCCCGCCCGCTCCAGCACCTCGTGCACCGCGCGGGCGCGGCCTTCGGGGGCGGACAGGTCGGCGCACACCTCGGCGTCCTTCAGGTCGACGCCGATCACCTCCTCGCCTCGCTCCCGCAGCGAGGCGGCCAGCGCCCTGCCGATGCCCGAGGCCGAACCGGTCACCGCGATCGTCCGTGTCACGTCGTCACTCCTTGTCGAAGGGGGCGCGTCAGGTTCCGGAGCCGCCGTCGACCCGGAGGTTCGCACCCGTGAGATATCCGCCGTCGCAGGAGGCCGCGAACGCGATCGCGGCCGCGATCTGCTCGGGGGCGGCGCTGCCGAGCAGCGAGCGGATCCGCCCGAAGTACCGCAGGTCCGCGCCCTCGGGAAACTCGATGTCGCGCGTCAGCGGGGTCGCCACCGTGCCCGGGGAGATCGGCACCACGCGGATGCCGCGCCCCACCACCTCGGCGGCCAGGCTCAGCGAGAAGGCCAGCACGGCGCCCTTCGACGCGGCGTACGCCGTCATGTACGGGTTGCCCTGGGTGGCCGCGATCGACGCGACGTTCACGATGACGCCGGTCCGGTCGGGCAGGTGACGCAGCGCCTCCCGGCAGAACAGCGCGGTGCCGACGAGGTTGACCGAGAACAGCAGGTTCAGGTCGGCCACGGTCAGCGACTCGATCGGCGTCGTCCGCTGGATCCCCGCGACGTTGACGAGCACGTCGATGCCGCCGAACGCGGCCGCCGCCGCGTCCACGGCCGCCACCACGGCGGCCTCGTCGGTCACGTCGGCCACGTGCGGGACGTACCGGCCGGGACCTTCGATCAGCGAGCCGGTCTCCGCGAGCCCCTCGGCCGCCCGGTCCACCGCGAAGAGGTCCGCTCCCTCGGCGGCGAGCCTGACCGCGGTGGCCCGCCCGATCCCCGAGCCGGCCCCCGTGAGCAGGACCTTCACCCCGTCGAAGCGATTCATACGCGCACGCTAGCGGCGCGCGGCGAGAGCGGCCCGGGGCGCGTCCCGGTCAGCGGGAGACGGGGCCGGAGGGCGCGTTCGATCGGGGCGCCAGCAGCAGCCGGCAGGCGATCCGGATGTCGCTTTCGGTGTCGGTGACCGACGCCCGGCCGTTCAGGCTCATCTGCAGCACGCCGTACCAGCACTGCATCAGCAGCCGGATCAACGTGACGTCCATGACGGTGGGCTCGGCGATGCCGAGCGTCCGCAGGACGATCTGCCGGAACATCAGGTCGATCCGGCCCGCGTCGGCCACCGCGGCGGCGTTGGCGGAGTTCGCCGACTGCAGCATCGCGGTGGCGAGCGCGGGGCGGCGCAGCAGTTGCCTGCTGGCGAGCACGAGCACCTCGCCGACGGCGTCCTCCGGCGTCATCCCCGGCTTGGGCTGCTGGACGGTCTCGCCGAACCTGTCGATCTGCTCGGCCATCACCGCGGTGAACAGATGGGTCTTCGAGGGGAAGTACCGGTACAGCGTGGCGATCGCCACCCCGGCCTCCTTGGCCACCTCGTGCATCTGGACCCGCTCGAGCCCCTTCTCGGCGCCCATCCGGGCGGCGGCGCGCAGGATGCGCAGATGACGGGCGCGCTGCTCGGGTGAGCTCGGCTCGGCCGGCGCCCTGACCTCGGCGATCCTCGGCACGTCTCCCCCTGGTCGTTCGTGTGTCGCAACGACGATACACAGCGGAGCTCGCCCACCCGCCACTGGTCCATACCACTGAGTGGGACGAACGGGCCGGTCACGCGTCCGCTGCGCTTGCCTGTACCCACCACTATCAGCGACGACAGGAGGAGCGGCATGGCGGGCGCACCCACCCGGGCCTGGGACGACGAGTACGACGTGGTGGTGGCCGGGTCCGGCGCGGGCGCCATGACCGGCGCGCTGACGGCGGCGGCGGGCGGGCTGCGCACCGTGGTGCTGGAGAAGACGGCGCTGCTCGGCGGCACGTCCGCGTACTCGGGCGCCGCCGTCTGGCTGCCCGGCACCCAGGTGCAGCGCCGTGCCGGGATCGGCGACTCGACGGAGTCGGCCCGCGCCTACCTCACCGCTCTGCTCGGCGAGGCGGAGGCCGACCGGCGGGAGGCGTTCCTCGCGACCGCGCCCGAGGTGGCCGAGTTCCTGGAGCGCGACCCGGCGATCGAGTTCGAGTGGCGGGCCTTCCCCGACTACTTCCCCGCCCCGGGACGGCTCGACGCGGGGCGGTCGTTCGTGCCGCTGGACCTGCCCGCCGAACGGCTCGGCGACCTCGCCGCGCTGGTCCGGCCGCCGGTGGACCGCGACCGCGAGGGCCGCGGCCACGGCGAGGGCCCGCTGTCGGCCGGGCGGGCGTTGATCGGGCGGCTGCTGCTCGCCCTCGTGAACACCGGCAACGGCACCGTGCGCACCGGCACCGCCCTCACCCGGCTCGTCGTGGAGGACGGCCGGGTGACCGGCGTCGAGGCCGCCACCGCGGAGGGCACCGTACGGCTGCGCGCCCGGAAGGGCGTGCTGCTGGCGGCCGGCGGCTTCGAGGGCGACGCGACGATGCGGGCGGCCCACGGCGTCCCCGGAACGACCGAGTGGTCGATGGCCCCGGCGGGCGCGAACACCGGCGACCCGATCCGGGCCGCCGCCGCGATCGGCGCGGCCACCGGCCTGATGGACGAGGCCTGGTGGTGCCCGGGCGTGGCGCTGCCGGACGGCCGGGCCGCCTTCACGCTGGGCTTCCACGGCGGGCTCATGGTCGACGCGTCGGGCCGCCGCTTCGCCAACGAGTCGCTGCCGTACGACCGGATGGGCCGCGAGATGCTCGCCGAGCCCGGCCGCGTGCCCGCCCACCTGATCTTCGACTCCCGCTTCGGCGGGCGGCTCCCGGCGATCTCACTGCCGGGACGCCGCGCCGAGGAGCACCTGGAGGCCGGCACCTGGGTGCGTGCCGGCACCCTGGAGGAGCTGGCGGAGCTCATCGGCGTGCCGGGCGAGGCGCTGAAGCACACCGTCGAGCGGTTCAACGGCTTCGCCGCGACCGGCGTGGACGAGGACTTCCACCGCGGCGAGGACCCCTACGACCGGTTCTTCACCGCGAGGTCCGAGGCGCCGAACCCCTGCCTGGTCCCGCTGGACACCCCGCCCTACTACGCCGCCCGGGTGGTGCTCAGCGACCTCGGCACCAAGGGCGGCCTGCGCACCGACCCCGACGCGCGGGTGCTCCACGGGGATGGACGGCCGCTCCCCGGCCTGTACGCCGCGGGCAACACCAGCGCCTCGTTCTCCGGGCGCCGCTACCCCGGCCCCGGTGTCCCGATCGGCTCGGCCATGGTCTTCGCCTACCGGGCCGCCAGGGACATGGCACGTTGAAAGGACCATTGATGTCACTCCCCGACCGGCGCCCGCACATGTGGCGGCTTCGCGCCGATACGCGTCAGAAGGGCACGGGCTGGGTGAGCAGCCCGGTTCCGCCGCCCCTGCCGGAGAGGATCCGGCAGAACTCGACGGCGTCCAGGGTGATCTGCTCGCCGCCGCCGTCGCCACCGGTGAAGGTGCCTCCAGCGGGCCCTGTCAGGTGAAGCCGGAACGGCCGGCCGTGGCGCCGTGCCCACTCGGCGGCCACGTCCGCCACGATGCGGCCGTCGTGATCGGCCGTGAGCACGAGGGAGCGGCCCGCCGCCCTGGCGATGTCGACACGGTGCATCCACGTGTCACGGGTGTAGACGACGTCGTACAGGTAGCCCAGCGTCCAGGTCTCCGTCACGCCCCCGACGTCTTGCCTGAGCGGCATCCGGCGCAGCGGCGCCGGCAGCCCGCGCCGGGCGCGAGCGGCGCGGGGCGCCATGGCGGTGAGCCGTTCGACGAGCTGGGACGTGCTCAGATGGGCGCGCTCGGCGACCTGCACCTCGGTGATGCCGTCGATGAGGGGACGGTCGCCCGCCGCCCTGCCGCCCGCTCGGACCTGGTGGACGAACTCACGCAGGGAGACAGGGGACTCCATCGCACCCAGCACGTGCGCGACCACGGCCCGCACGTCCCAGGCCGGGCAGTCGGTCTGTAGGGCCCAGTCGTCGCCCTCCAGCGATCGGACGAGGTCGACGAAACGCTCGTTCTCGGCCTCGGCCAGCATGGCGGCCTGTGAGCGGCCGAGTGATCGTACGGACTCGATCGCCGTCGCGGTGTCGGGCATCAGCGGACCTTCCTGTGCGTTCGGCTGCGCATGTGGGCGAGAAACATCTCCATGGCCTCGTCGACCAGCTTGAGCCAGCGGTCTCCACCCGGGTCGTTGGAGATCTGCTGGTCGACCAGGCCCGTGGTGAGCGCGGTGAGCATGTCGAGCGCTTCGGGGGCGGTTATGCCGATCTTCACCAGCCCCGCCCGCAACGACTCCAGTGCCTGAACCGCCAGGGCGTAGGACTCGGCGGACGGTTCGAACCCCGGAACCGTCCGCTGGAACATCAGCTGGTAGCGAGCCGGGTCCTCAACGCAGAAGTCGATGAAGATCCACGCGCCGGTGGTCAGATCGCGCAAGGGGTCGCCGGTGAGATCGAGCCGCGACACCCGCCCGAGGAACTCCCGGCAGCCCTGGGCGTACATGGCGTCGTAGACGGCGTGCTTGGACGCGAAATAGGAGTACACCGACGGCGGGCGCATCCCGACCTTGCGCGCCACATCCCGCAGCGTCAGTCCGGCCAGGCCGCCGGCACGGGCGATCTCCCACGCCGCGTCGAGGATCTCGGCCTTCGTTCGCTCATGCCGTTCAGATCTTCTATCCCGAATCGGTTCTCCTAACACGATTAGGACTATCACACGGCGTTAGGAGACCGTCAACACCCCGTCTGCGAAGGACGCGCACGAAGAAGAAGCCCGGGCGCGGCGTGCGCCCGGGCTCCCGCGTCGCGGCGTCAGATCAGGTTGTCCTCGACGGCCAGGCCGAACTCGCCCTTGCCGTACATCGCGAGGGCCCGCTCGACGTCGTTGGCCACGTGGACGCTGCCCGCGTGGGCGTCGCGCCAGGCCCGCTCGATCGGGTTGCCCCGGCTGAGGGAGTTGCCCCCGGCGGTCTTGAACAGGATGTCGATCTCCTCCAGCGCCCGCTCGGTGGCGCGCACCTGGTCCCGCCGCACCCGCAGCCGCAGCTCGACCGGGATCGTCTCGCCCCGCACCGCGTGCTCGTACACCTCCCGCACGTTGCGGTCGGTCTGCAGGATCGCCGCGTCGATCTCCGACGCCGCCCGGGCGACCGCCACCTGCGCGAACTGGTCCTCGGCGAACCGGCCGCCGCCCAGGCTGAGCCGTACGCGGTCGCGCATCGCGGTCACGTACGACCGGTAGCAGCCGGCCGCCATCCCGATGACCGGGGCGGTGATCGTGGTGGTGAACACGGTGCCGAACGGGATGCGGTAGAGCGGACCCGGGTTCACCTTCTGGCCGGGGCCGCGCAGCTGCGCCATCTCGTAGTTGCGCATCACGCGGTGCGCGGGCACGAAGGCGTCCTCGACGACGATGTCGTTGCTGCCCGTGCCGCGCAGCCCGATGACGTCCCACACGTCCGCGATCAGATAGTCGGAGCGGGGCACCAGCACGGTCATGAAGTCCACCGGCTTGCCCTGGTCGCCGAGGACCAGGCCGCCCACCATCGCCCAGGACGCGTGCTCACAGCCGGAGGAGAACCGCCACCGGCCGGACAGCCGGTAGCCGCCCTCGGCGGGGACGAGCCGCCCGACCGGCGCGTACGACGAGGAGATCAGCGCGTCCTGGTCGCTCCCCCACACCTCGTCCTGGGCGGCCTCGTCGAACAGGGCCAGCTGCCAGGGGTGCACGCCGAGGACGGAGACGGTCCAGCCGGTGGACCCGCACACCGCCGAGATCTCCCTGACCACCTCGTAGAAGCTCACCGGGTCGCTCTCCGCGCCGCCGTACCTCTTGGGCTGCAGCATGCGGAAGACCCCTGCCTGGACCAGCTCCCTGATCGACTCGGCGGGGACCCGGCGGTCCTCGTCGGTGGACCGGGCCCGTTCGGCGATCTTCGGCAACAGCGTGCGAACCGCGTCCAGGACCTCGTTGCTCATGTGGGAGTTCTCCGTGTCGCGCTCGTCGGTCAGATGCCGTCCATGATGGTGCGCGGCGCCGATGAACGCATGTCAGGACCATCCCGGCCAATGGGACTCACCCGTCCGTGGACCCCCGCACCTCCTACCTTGACGGACTGAGAGAACGTGCGTCCTGAAGGGTCGGATCAAGGTGACTGCAGTAGAAGCCGGGAACGACGACATCCGCAGAATCGAGGCGGAGGCGGTGCCCACCCGGTTCGCCCGGGGCTGGCACTGCCTGGGCCTGTCGGAGAAGTTCAAGGACGGCAAGCCGCACACGGTCAAGGCCTTCGGCCAGAAGCTCGTGGTCTTCCAGAGCGGCGACGGCAAGCTCAACGTGCTCGACGCCTACTGCCGGCACATGGGCGGGGACCTGTCGCAGGGCGAGATCAAGGGCGACGAGATCGCCTGCCCGTTCCACGACTGGCGCTGGGGCGGCGACGGCCGCTGCAAGAAGATCCCCTACTCGCGCCGCGTCCCGCTGCGCGCCCGCACCGCCTCCTGGGTCACCATGGACCAGGACGGCCTGCTGTTCGTGTGGAACGACCCGGAGGGCAACCCGCCGCCGCCGGAGGTCACGATCCCCCGGATGGAAGGCGCGACCCGCGACGACTGGACCGACTGGGTCTGGACCGAGACCGTCGTGCACACCAACTGCCGCGAGGTCGTGGACAACGTCGTCGACATGGCGCACTTCTTCTACGTCCACTACTCGTTCCCGACGTACTTCAAGAACATCTTCGAGGGCCACGTCGCCACGCAGATCATGAAGGGCACCGGCCGGCAGGACACCCGCCCGCCCGCGAAGGACGGCGAGCCGAAGCTGCTCGGCAACGACTCGGTGGCGTCGTACCACGGGCCGTCGTTCATGATCGACGAGTTGACCTACCACTACGACACGATGGACATCAACTCGGTCCTGATCAACGCCCACTACCCGATCGACGCGAACTCGTTCGTGCTGCACTCGGGGATCATCGTGCAGCGCACCGACACGCTGCCCGGGCCCGCGGCCGACGAGATGGCCAGGAAGATGAGCTCCTTCATCCTCAAGGGCTTCGACCAGGACGTGCAGATCTGGAAGAACAAGGCCCGCATCGACAACCCGCTGCTGTGCGAGGAGGACGGGCCGGTCTACCAGCTGCGCCGCTGGTACGAGCAGTTCTACGTGGACGTCGCCGACGTCAGGCCGGAGATGGTGGAGCGCTTCGAGTTCGAGCTCGACACCACCCGCCCGGTCGAGGCGTGGAAGAGGGAGGTCGAGGAGAACCTCGCCCGTAAGGCCGCGGAGCTGTCGGCGAGCACGGGCCGGCCCGCATGACGATCCGCCCCGACGACCGGCTGCTCGACGCGCCCATGCAGCCGCTTACCTGCCGCCGGTGCGGCGCCGGGGTCCAGGTGCGCAAGGCGAGCTGGCACCAGACCAGCGTCCAGTGGAACGCCGACGCGACCGGGACCTGCCAGGAGCGCCGCACCGCCGGTGCGGGAGTCTTCGCCGGCTGCGCGGCGCTGCGGGACTCCATCGTCCAGGCCGCGCTCGACGGCGAGATCGCCGTACCGGAGGAATCGTGATCGACAAGGACGTGTACGGCCCCTGGGCCGTCGTCGCGGGCGGCTCCGAGGGAGTGGGCGCGTCGTTCGCCCACCAGCTCGCCGACGCCGGGCTCAACCTCGTGCTCGTCGCCCGCAAGCCCGGCCCGCTGGCCGAGACGGCCGAGCAGGTCAGGGCCAAGGGCGTCGAGGTGCGCACGCTGGAGCTCGACCTGACCGACCCGGGCGCGCTCAAGACCGTCCGCGCGGCGACCGACGACGTCGAGGTGGGCCTGCTGATCTTCAACGCGGGCGCCAACAGCTACGGTCACGAGTTCGTGACCGGCGACCTCGACCGGGTGCACGGGGTCATCGACCTCAACATCACCGCCCAGCTCGCGCTCGCCCACCACTTCGGCGCGCTGATGCGCGAGCGCCGCCGCGGCGGGATCATCCTGGTCGGCTCGCTCGCCGGGTACATGGGCCAGGCGCAGATCAGCGTCTACTCCGCGGTCAAGGCGTTCAGCCGCGTCTTCGCGGAAGGGCTGTGGCTGGAGCTGGGCGAGCACGGCGTGCACGTCCTCGAACTCGTCCTCGGCGTGACCCGCACTCCGGCGATGGAGCGGGCGGGGCTGCGGATGGACCTGCCCGGGCTCAACGTGGCCGAGCCCGGCGACGTGGCCCGCGAGGGCCTGGAGCACCTCGCCGACGGCCCGGTCTGGATCGCCGGCGGCAACGAGGAGACGGCCCGCAAGCGGAGCGGCTTCCCCCGGGCCGAGATGGTCCGCAGGGCCCACGAGGCGACCAGGCGGATGATTCCCCCGCCCAGTTCCTGAACCTCGCCGGCACGACAGGCGGCACCCATCCGGGTGGCCGCCTGTCGTCTTTCATATCGTCAGCCGGGCGGCGACGCCGTCGAGCACGGACTCCAGGCCCAGCTCGAACTGCCAGTCGTCGTCGTCCTTCCTGACGCCCTCGCGGATGTAGCGCTCGAACGCGGGATAGCGGCCCGACTCCAGCAGCCACTTCATCCGGGACGAGTAGATGGTGCGCAGGTCGTCCATCTTCTCGGCGCCCTCCTTGCGCATCAGCCGGGCCATCCTGATCCGGGCGGTGGTCGCCCCGGTGACGAACGCCGTGACCGTGCCGATGACGGTCATCGCCGTGTCGGCGTCGAGGCCGAGGCCGTCGAGCGACGCGAGCAGCCGGTCGGTGCGCGCGACGAAGTTGGGTGTCAGCGGCCCGGCCTGGGCCGTGGTCTCCACCAGCCAGGGATGGCGCAGCATGAGGGCGCGCAGCCGCAGGGCGGACACCCGCAGGACCTCCCGCCAGTCGCGCCCCTCCGCGGCCCGCGCCTCCTCGGCGTAGACCGCGTCCACCATCAGCTCGATCACGTCGTCCTTGCCGCGCACGTAGCGGTAGAGGCCCATGGTGGCGACGCCGAGCCGCTCGGCCAGCCGGCGCATCGAGACCGCGTCCAGCCCCTCGGCGTCCGCGATCTCCACGGCGGCCGCGGCGATCTGCGCGTGGGTCAGCGCCGCGCGGGGCGGCCGGGCGGGGCGCTCCATCCGCTGCCAGATGGACTCCTGCGCGCCGTCGTCCGCTCTCTTCCCGGCCATCGTCGTGCTCCTCCCGGTTCGGTGTGTACATCGTACTTGGACTTGTACGCCGTACGCACTTGAGCGTACGGTGTACTCGTTGCGTACGACGTACACACCTCAAGGAGGAAACCATGTCCGGGAACAACCGGCTCAACGTGGCGATGATCATCGGCAGCGTCCGGGACGGGAGGGTGGCGCCGCTCGCCGCCAACTGGTTCGCCGGCCAGGCGGAACGGCGCGACGACGTCGCGCTCGACGTGATCGACCTGGCCGAGACCCGGCTCCCGGACGGGCTGCGCGGGCACTTCGGCGGCGAGAAGCCGGAAGAGGTCGCCGGGCTCCGGCCCCGGGTGGAGGCCGCGGACGCCTTCGTCGTCGTGACCCCGGAGTACAACCGCAGCTTTCCCGCCGCGCTCAAGCTGATGATCGACAGCTACCACCGGGAGTGGGCGGCCAAGCCCGTCGGGTTCGTCTGCTACGGCGGAATGTCCAGCGGCCTGCGGGCCGTCGAGCAGCTCAGGCTCGTCTTCGCCGAGCTGCACGCCGTGACGATCCGCGACTCCGTCGCCTTCCAGAGCCCCTGGACGCTGTTCGACGCGGAGGGGAACTGGCCGAAGGACCCCGCGGGCCCCGAGGGCGCCGCCAAGGTCATGCTCGACGAGCTCGTCTGGTTCGGGCGGGCCCTGCGCGAGGCGCGGGCGGCCCGGCCGTACGGGGGCTGAGATGGGCTCCCTGCTCCGCTCCGTTCTGCGGCCCCGTCGCGGCGCCGTCGCCCTGATCGGCGTGCTCCAGATCGCGCAGGCACTCGCCGCCCTCCTGCTGCCCACGATCAACGCCACGCTCATCGACGACGGCGTGCTGCGCGGCGACACCGGGCTGATCCTGCGTCTGGGCGGCCTCATGGCGGCCGGGACGCTGGCACAGGTCCTGTGCTCGGCCGTGGTGGGCGCCCTCGCCGCCAGGACCGCCGCCGCCGTCGGCCAGGACCTCCGCGCGGCCGTCTACGCGAAGGTCCAGTCGTTCTCCTCCCGGGAGATGGGCCGGTTCGGCGTGCCGTCCCTGATCACCCGCACCGTCGGCGACGTGCAGCAGGTGCAGACGCTGGTCTTCATGGGACTGACCGGCCTGGCCGCCACGCCCATGATCTTCCTCGGCGGGGTGGTCATGGCGCTGCGGCAGGACCTGCGCCTGTCCACCCTGCTGCTGGTCGCGCTGCCCGCGCTGTCGGCCGTCCTGTGGGCGATCCTGCGCCGGCTCACCCCGCTGTCACAGGCGGCGCAGCGTGGCGTCGACCAGGTCAACCGGCTGGTGCGCGAGCAGATCGCCGGGGTCCGGGTCGTCCGGGCCTTCGCCGCCGAGGACCGCGAACGCGCGAGGTTCGCCGAGGCCAACGGCGCGCTGACGGGCTTCGCCGTACGCGCCGCACGGCTGGCGGCCGTGATGTATCCCGCCGGGATGCTGATCGGCAACCTGTGCGGCGTGGCGGTGGTCTGGTTCGGCGGGCACCTCGTCGACGACGGCGTCACCCAGGTGGGCTCGCTGGTGGCGTTCCTCAACTACCTGGCCGTGATCCTGGGATCCGCCCTGCTCGCGACCTTCACCGTCCTGGCCGCGCCGCGCGCCCGGGTCTCCGCCCTGCGGGTGCGCGAGGTGCTGCAGACCGGGACGGAACCGCTCGCGTCCCCGGCCGGCACCGATCGGACCCGGCGGGGCCGGATTTGGCAGGGCGAGGTGGAGGTCCGCGACGCGCACATGCGCTATCCGGGAGCCGAAGATCCGGTGCTGCGGGGCGTGAACCTCCTCGTCCGCCCCGGCGAGACCGTCGCGGTCGTCGGCTCCACCGGCGCGGGCAAGACGACCCTGCTGAACCTCGTGGCCCGGCTGCTCGGCCCGACCGGCGGGCAGGTGCTCCCGGACGGGACGGACCTCGCGTCGCTGCCCCCGGAGGAACCGGCCGGCGTCGTCGGCCTGGTGCCGCAGCGGCCGTACCTGTTCTCCGGGACCATCGCCGCCAACCTCAGGTACGGCAGGCCCGAGGCGACCGACGCCGAGCTGTGGCACGCGCTGGAGGTCGCGCAGGCGCGCGACTTCGTCGAGGCGCTGCCGGAGGGCCTGGAGACGCCGCTCGGGCAGGGGGGCGCGTCGCTGTCCGGCGGCCAGCGGCAGCGTTTGACGGTGGCGCGGGCCCTGGTCGCCCGGCCCCGGGTCCTGCTGCTCGACGACCCGTTCTCCGCGCTCGACCCGATCACCGAGCGGGCGCTCGCCGACGCGCTGGCGCGGGAGACCCGCGACGTCGCCGTCGTCCTGGTCGCCCAGCGAATCTCCTCGACCCGGCACGCCGACCGGCTGGTGGTGCTCGACGAGGGCCGCGTCGCCGGGTCCGGAACCCACGAGGAGCTGCTGGCCTCGTGCCCCGCCTACCGCGAGATCGTGTTCTCCCAGACAGGCCAGGAGGTGGCCGCATGACAGCCCGGAAGCGAAGCGCCGTACGGCGTCTGCTGGAGACGGCCCGGCCGGAACTCCCGCTCGCCGTGGCCGCCCTGGCCTGCGCGGCAGCGGCCGTGGCCCTGACCGTGGCGGTCCCCCGGCTGCTCGGCGCGGCCACCGACCTGGTGCTGTCCGCCGTGTCCGGGCACCGCCGGGTGGACTTCGCCGCGACCGGCCGGGTCCTGCTGGGCGCCCTCACCTGCTACCTGGCCGCGTTCGGTCTCTCCTTCGTCCAGCAGCGGACGACCGCGACCATCGCGCAGCGGCTGGTCTTCCGGCTGCGGGAGCGGACCCAGGCCAAGCTCGCGCGGCTGCCGCTGGCCTACTTCGACGGGCGGCAGCGGGGCGACGTGCTCTCCCGTGCCACCAACGACGTCGACAACATCGGGCAGACGCTGCAGCAGGTACTCGGCGTGGCGGTCACCGCGCTGCTCACGCTCGTCGGCGTGCTGGTGATGATGGTGTGGACCTCGCCGCTGCTCGCCCTGGTCTCGGTCGTCATGGTGCCGCTGTCCGTCGTGGCGGCCAGGGTGGTCGGCAGGCGGGCGCAGCCGAGGTTCGCCGAGCAGTTCGCCGCCACGGGCAGGCTGGGCGCCCACATCGAGGAGACCTACACCGGGCACGCCCTGGTCAGGGTCTTCGGCCGGCGGCGCGAGGCCGTACGGGAGTTCGGCGAGCACAACGACGCGGTGTTCCGCGCGGGGTTCCGGGCGCAGCTGCTGTCCAGCCTGATCGGCCCGTCGATGTCGCTCGTCATGAACCTCAACTACGTGCTCGTCGCCGTGATCGGCGGCCTGCGGGTGGCGGCCGGCGCGCTGTCGGTCGGCGACGTGCAGGCGTTCATCCAGTACTGCCTGCAGTTCGGGCAGCCGGTGAACCAGGTCACGTCGATGTCCACCCTTCTGCAGTCGGTGCTCGCCTCGGCCGGGCGGATCTTCGAGCTGCTCGACGAGGACGAGGAGGAGCCCGTCGCCGACCCCGTCCGCCTTCCGGCCACGGCCACCGGGCGAGTGACGTTCGAGAACGTCTCGTTCCGGTATGCGCCGGATCGTCCCCTCATCGAGGACCTGTCCCTCGTCGCGGAGCCGGGGCAGACCGTCGCGATCGTCGGCCCGACCGGCGCGGGCAAGACCACGCTGATCAACCTGCTCATGCGCTTCTACGACGTCACGGGCGGGCGGATCACCGTCGACGGGGTGGACGTCGCCCGGGTGTCCAGACAGGAGCTGCGCGCCAGGATCGGCATGGTGCTGCAGGACACCTGGCTGCGCCACGGCACGATCGCCGACAACATCGCGTACGGCGCCGGCGACGTGCCGCGCGAGCGGATCGTCGAGGTGGCCAGGGCCACCGGCGTCGACCACCTCGTGCGCACGCTGCCCGACGGGTACGACACGGTGGTCGACGACGACGGCGAGAGCCTCAGCACGGGCGAGCGGCAGCTCGTCACGATCGCCCGCGCGTTCCTGGCCGATCCCCCGATCCTGGTGCTCGACGAGGCCACCAGCGCGCTCGACACCCGCACCGAGGCGCTCGTGCAACGGGCCATGACCTCGCTGCGGGCCGGGCGCACGGGATTCGTCATCGCCCACCGGCTGTCGACCATCAGGAACGCCGACCTGATCCTCGTGCTGGACGAGGGGCGGATCGTGGAGCAGGGCACGCACGACGAACTGCTGGCGGCGGGCGGCGCCTACGCCCGGCTGTACCGTGCTCAACTCTCCGGGGCTCAACTCTCCGGGGCTCAACTCTCCGGGGCTCAACTCTCCGGGACACGGCCGGCGGCGCCGGACCCGGTGGCGGCGAGCTGACGGGCACGCGGCGGCCTCGTGCAGCGGCTGAAGAAGGAGGAGGGCGGCGACATCTGGCTCTGCGGCGGCGGACAGCTCGCGGGCGCGCTGCTCCCGGAGATCGACGAACTGATCGTCAAGAGCTACCCGGTCGTGGCCGGCGACGGGATCTCCGCGTTCACCGGAACCTTCCGCCCCACCCTGTTCACCCCGGCCCGCAGCCGCTCCTTCGGCAACGGCGCCACCGTCACCTGGTACGACCGGACGTGACCGGGGCCGGGACGACGGTCAGCTGTGCGAGCCGCCGTCCACGCGGACCTCCACCCCGTTGAGGTAGGCGCCGTCCGCCGAGGCGGCGTACGCGATGGTCCCGGCGATGTCCTCCGGGCGGCCCGGCCTCCCCCAGAGGGGATAGGTGCGCGCGTACCAGGAGGTGTCGATGCCGGCGAACGTCTCCCGGTTGGCGGTCAGCGGCGTGGCGACGCCGCCGGGCGAGATCGGGACGACGCGGATGCGGCGCGGCGCCAGCTCGGCGGCGAGGCTGATCGAGAACGACAGCAGCGCGCCCTTGGACGCCGCGTAGCCGGTCATCCAGGGATGCGCCTTCGTCGCCGCCGTCGAGGTGACGTTCACCACCACGCCCGTGCCGTCCGGAACGTGCGGCAGCACCTCCCGGCAGAACACGACCGGGGCGAACACGTTGATCGCGAAGATCTGCCGGTAGTCGTCGAGCCGCAGCGACTCCATCGGGGTCACCCGCAGCACGCCGGCGACGTTGGCCAGCACGTCCACCCGGCCGAGGCGGGCGACGGCCTCGGCCGCGGCCGACTCCACCGCCGGCTCGTCCGCCAGGTCCGCCTGCCAGGGGATGAAGCGATCGGTCCCGCCCGCGAGCTTGCCGGTCTCCGCGAGCCCGTCCTCGTCCCGGTCCACGGCGAACACCGTGGCGCCCTCGTTCAGCAGCCGTACGGCCGCCGCCCTGCCGATGCCCGACGCCGCCCCGGTGAGCAGCACGTTCTTACCGTCGAACCGGTTCATCACGCCTCCCTGGCGACTGCGCGGCCGGCGCGGCGGCCGAAGAAGGTGCCGTCACCAAGTGACGTGCCGCTGATGTAACCCTCGCCGTGCATGCCCGAGGAGGCGCGGCCCGCCGCGTAGAGGCCCGGGATGGGCCGTCCGGACTGGTTCAGCACCTCGCCGTCCACGGTCGTCCGCAAGCCGCCGAGCGTGAAGCCCGCGGCTCCGGTTCCCCTGCCCGCGCTGTCGCGGTCGCCCATGCCGAACCCCAGGCGCGGGTCGGCGGCGGCGAACGGCCCCTTCAACGGGCGCAGCCACTTCGGGTCCTTGTGGAAGTAGGGGTCCTCACCCTGCTCGGCGTGCCTGTTGTACACCGCGACGGTGTCCTCCAGCGCACCGGGCGGCATGCCGAGCGACTCCTCCAGCTCCGCGAGGGTCTCGGCCACGAAGACCGGACGGACGCCCCACAGGTCCCGCGCCGGGATGTCCTCGTAGCCCTCCTCGTCGATGATCGCCCAGTACGGCCCCGGCTGGTGCCGTACGGCGGCGACGCTGAACAGGCCGGGATAGACGTCCTCGTTGACGAAGCGGCGGCCGAGCCCGTTGACGAGCATGCCGCGCACCAGCATCGCGGGCAGCGCCGTCATCGCGATCTCGACCTCGCCCATGCGGCGGGTGGCCGCGCCGACGGCGGTGGCCATGCGGATGCCGCCGCCGTCGTCCAGGCCGTCGCTGACCTTGCCGTGCCCGATCAGCACCGGGGCGTGGTCGGCGAGCATCTCCTCGTTGTCGACGAACCCGCCGGTGGTGAGCACCACTCCCCTGCGGGCGCGGTAGGTCACCCGTTCGCCGTACCGGCGGGCCACGACCCCGGCGACCCGGCCGTCGGCGTCGAGGACGAGATTGGTGGCGCGGGTGTCGGTGTGACACGCGGCTCCGGCCGCCCGCGCCGCCCCGATCAGCTTCTCCATGAGCAGCCGCCCGCCCCAGCTCTCGACGGCCGGGCGGTGGCCGCGCGGCACCGGCCGTGCGAGGGTGGTGTACGGCCAGGCGTTCTCCCCCAGCCACATGAGGCCGTCGCTCGTCGGCGGCATCCAGCTCGGCGCGTCGTAGAACGACTCGTTGAACGGCACGCCCCTGGCCCGGAACCACTCGAAGTGCTCGACGCTGCCGTCGCAGTACAGCCGCAGTTTCTCCTCGTCGGCGTGCGGGCCGAGCGCCGCCGCGAGGTAGGCGAACATGTTGTCCGGGTCGTCCTCGAACCCGCAGGCCCGCTGGACGGCCGTGCCGCCGCCGAGGTACAGCTCGCCGCCGGACATGGCGGACGAGCCGCCGGGGCCGCCCGCCCGCTCCAGCACGAGCACGTCCGCGCCCGCCGTCGCGGCCTCGTACGCGGCGGCCGCCCCGGCGCAGCCGAAGCCGACGACGAGCACGTCGCACTCGTGGTCGAACGCCGCCACGGAGGCCGCCGGCACGGGGTCGACCGAGGGCAGGGGGGTCATGCCCGGCTCACTTCTTGGGGACGAAGGTGGCCAGCGGCTCGGACCCGGACCAGTCATGGCCCCAGTAGCTGTCGGCGGTGATCTCCTCGGCCGTGTAGTACGTCTCGTCGACGCGCATTCCCTCGGTGCCGTACTCGATGTCCCAGCCTCCGGGGGCGCGGACGTAGAAGGACACCATCTTGTCGTTGGTGTGCCGGCCGAGGGTGGAGGAGATCGAGAAGCCCGCCTTGCGCACCCGGTCGAGCGCCATGCCCACCGCGTCGAGGCTGTCCACCTCGACCATCAGGTGCACCAGGCCGGGGTCGCCGGCGTACCCGGCGGGGCAGATCGCGAGGCTGTGGTGGCGCTGGTTGACGCCCATGAAGCGCACCCGGCGGTACGGCGGCTTCCCACCGCCCATCTTGATGGCGCCCCGGGGCAGGAAGCCGAGCACCTCGGTGTAGAAGGAGACCGTCTCGTCCATCGCGGTGGTGGGCACCACGACGTGGCCCATCCCCTGCGCGCCGGTCACGAAGCGCTGGCCCAGACCGGTCACGACCGGGCTGTGGTCGAGCACGGGCCCGAAGAAGACCTCGACGGGCACGCCCGCGGGGTCGGTGAAGGCGATGACCGCCTCGGCGTCGCGCTCGGCGGACTCCTCGTCGGACAGCACCTTGACCGGCGTGCCGGACGCCTCGACCGCGCGGCCGACGGCGGCGAGCGCGAACTGGTCGCGCACCTCCCAGCCGACCGCGAGCACCCGGTCGGTGTCGCCGGGCAGCACGGCGAGCCGCGCACGGCGCTCGTCCATGCGCAGGTACAGCCCGTCCGGATCCGGCCCGGACCCCTCGGCGAAGCCGAGTCCGTCGATGAGGAGGTCGCGCCAGCGCCCGATGTCACGCGTCTGCACCTTGAGGTAGCCGAGTCCTCGGATCTGCGTCACTTGTGCTCAATCCAATCTGCCGGTCGGGGGGAGCCGATCGTCGATCCCCACCGTGACAGACCCCGCGTCCGGCCGCCCCGGCCCTCCCGCTCAGTGAGAGTCCCCGCCGCGCCGGCCCGCCCGTACGGCCGACCATGGCGGCCGAAAGGAAGGTGGGCACGTGGAAGGCGGGCGCATGGGCGACGGGCGGCTGGCCGGGCGTACGGCGATCATCACGGGGGCCGGCGACGGGATCGGCAGGGGCGTGGCGCGGCGGTTCGCCGCCGAGGGCGCCCGGGTGCTGGTGGCGGAGATCGACGAGGAGACCGGCGCGCGGACCGCGCGGGAGCTGGCCGGCGAGTTCGGGGCGGACGCCAGGTTTCTCCGCACCGACGTCACCGACCGGGCCCAGGTCGAGGCGATGGTCGAGGCCGCAGCCGAGGCGTGGGACCGCGTCGACATCCTGGTCAACAACGCCTGGGGCAGCGCCGGGCCGCTCGGCCGGGTGGAGAACAAGAGCGACGAACAGCTCGTCCGGGGCTTCGCGATGGGCTACTACGGCCCCTTCTGGGCGATGCGGGCCGCGTTTCCGCACATGAAGCGCCAGGGCTGGGGCCGCGTGGTCAACATGTGCTCGCTCAACGGCGTCAACGCCCACATGGGCACGCTGGAGTACAACTCGGCCAAGGAGGCGCTACGCGCCCTCACCCGAACGGCGGCCCGGGAGTGGGCGCCGACCGGCGTGGTGGTGAACGCGGTCTGCCCGGGCGCGAAGAGCGCCGCCTTCGCCCGCAGGATGGCCGGGAACCCCGAGCTGGAGGCGGCGGCCGGCCGGTCCAACCCGATGGGCCGGATGGGCGACCCCGAGCAGGACATCGCGCCCGTCGTGCTGTTCCTGTGCGGTGAGGACGCGCGCTATCTGACCGGGAACACGCTGTTCGTGGACGGCGGCGCGCACATCAACGGCGTCGTGTGGGCGCCCGACCTCGACGCCTCCTGACCCGGCCCGGGGCCGCTCCGCCCCCGGCGTGCGGGGGCGGAGCGGGCGCGCCTGCGTCAGCGCGCCTCGTGGCGCCGCTGGCAGGTGATGCAGTAGCGGGCCATGGGCCGGATCTTCAGCCGGCCGAACGGGATGGCGGCGGCGCAGTCGGCGCACTGGCCGTAGCTGCCCTCCTCGATCCGCTCCAGCGCCTTGCGCAGCTCGGCGGTCGCCCGCTCGGTGGCGGCGACGTCGGCGAGCAGGGCGAGCCTGGCCGCGCCGTCGTTGCCGCCGTCGACGGCGGCCCGCAGATCGCGCAGCTGCACCTCACGCCACTGGAGCTGCTCCTCCAGGTCGGCGCGCATGGCCTGCATCTGCGGCCTGCTGATGGCGGTGAACTCGTCACTGGTGGTCATCGTCGACGTCCTCTCGTCCGATGGCAGAAATGCCGGGAGTGCGGTGCTCGACCGTGGCCAGCAGGAAGGCCAGCCCTCTGACGGTCGCGTTGGCGGGATCGGCCGCGGGGCTGACGGTGATCCGCAGCTCCGCGCAGAGCTTGCGGGCCAGCTCCGGGTCGAGGGCGCCGCCGCCCGTGATCAGCAGGCCCTGCTGCCTGGCGATGGCCCGTAGAGCGGCGGGAACGCGCGCGATCAGGTCGGCGACCATCGCCACGACGCGTTCCCGCGCGAACGGCGGGCAGCCGGCGCCCTCCGCCGGGCCGCCCACGGCGACCTGTACGGCACCCGCGTCGGCGATCTCGCCGGCCCGGATGACGACGGCCTCGGCGATCCCCGCCCCGGCGTCGAGCAGGAGCCGCGGCCTCGGGTCGGCGATGTCCACGCCGCAGCCGACCGCCGCGGCCAGCGGCTCCTCGACGATCGTCACCCGGCAGCCGGCGGCGCTGCTGACCGCCGCGTACGCGGCTCGCCGGTCCAGCCGCGAGGCCGCGACCGGCACGCCGAGCAGGACGCGTTCGAGGGGCGGGTGCCGCTCGGTCACGGCGTCCCGCAGCGCCGTGCGGACCAGCCGCGCGCATCCGGGCATGTCGGCGACCATGCCGTGCCGCACCGGCCACCGGCGCGCCCCTGGATCGCCGCACGCCGAAGGCCGCTCCTTGATCGCCGTGCTGCCGGACAGCAGCAGCCGGGTCCGCGCGGTCCCGAGGTCGATGGCGAGGGCCGCTCCCCCGCCTCTCCTCCCGTTGACACCGGTCATGCCGGTCATGACCGTCATGCCGACATCCGGGCCTCTCCGGCGCAGGCCGCGCACTGCTGCACGTGCGGCGCGAGCCGGAGCCGGTCGAGCGGCAGGAACGCCTCGCATCGGGTGCAGGTGCCGTAGAGGCCCCGATCCATCCGCTCCAGCGCCGCCTCGATCGCGGCGACGTCGTGCCGTGCCTGCCGTACGCGCGTGTCGTACGGGTCGCGCACCCGGGCCAGCTCGGCCCGGGCCTCGTGGAGCCGCTCCTCGAGCAGCATGCGCAGTTCGGACAGCTGCGCGGTGTACCGCCGGCACTCCTCGAAGAGGAGGCGCGGCGACCTGATCTCTGCCATAAGCGGCATCACTCCAGGTGAAGGACGATGTCGGCGCGCGAGCGCGCGCCTTCGGCGCACCGGTCGCCGGTGCGCGAGACGAGTACGCGGGCAGGCCCGCGGGACGGCGGTCAGGAGGCTCTGCTCGGGAGGGCGCGCCGCGACGACCGCCGGGGGCACGACGCGCAGTCGCGCGCCGGGCGGCCACGGCGGCACGGCGGGGTGCGGATGCGCGAAAGCCGGCACGCGTCACAGGTCGCGTCGCCGGTCGCCTGACCTGCCGGGCGGGTGTCGCCGGGTACGGGTCAGGCGCGCGACGACGAGGACCGGGACGGTGCCGCGGTTCCGGCGCGCTCCGAGCGAGCTCGTGTCACCTGACCTGTGGTGGGCTGCGCGAGCCGGCGGTGCGGTGCCCGGTCTGTTGCGGGCTGAGGACGATGTCCTCGTGGCTCCGGGCGGGCACCGGTGCGGAGACGGGAGCCACGGCCACGGCGACGCGCGACCGGAACGGGAACGGCAGGTGCTCGGGACCGGCGGGGCCCGCGGGCAGGGTCGCCGACTGCGGCGTCCACGCCCCCGGTGTCCACACCTCGGCCGCGGCCTGCGGGGTACGCTGAGCGGGATCCCCGCCGTACCAGGCGGGGGTGGAGGCGACCAGCGCGAGGGCGAGCATCAGCAGGCCCACCACCAACGTGAAGGCGGTGGACCCGCACGTGTCACGTCGTGAGGTCGCCATGAGACCGACCATAACCCACCTTCGCGAAACGGTCATCCGCGTTTCCCACCGCCCGTTTCTCCCGCTCGGTGCCTGCCCGGTTTCCGCCATCCGTTCGGTGTACCCGTTTCCGGCGGGACGGCCCCCTCCGCACGGGTGCGTTTCCCGTTACCGCCCGTACGGCATGCGGCATATGCGCGCGGAACTCGCTACGGTGGCCGGAGGACCGGGCGAACGCGGAAGGGAGGCAACGATCGTGCGACGCAGGCTGACCGCCGCGCTGCTGCTCCTGCTGCACGCGATCGTCCTGACCGCCGGCGGCGTGCCCGCGTCCGCGTCCGCGTGGGAGACGCCGCATCGCGCCGCCGGTCTCCACGTCGCGGGCCCCCACACCACGAGTCGTGTGGCGGCCACGGCGAGCGGCCTGCGCCAGGGGGCCCTCCGCCAGGCCCCGGCGCGTGACGGCGCACGGCTCACGGACACGCGGATCTGCGCCCCGGCCCACGCGACGCGGCCGGCCCAGGGCGACCCGCCCCGCGTCCAGTCGGGCGCGGGCGGCCCAGGCCTGTCCGGCGGGCCGGTCGTGCTGCCCAACCCCGCGGCGCCGCGCGGCGGCACCCGGGTCACCCGGGCCGGGCCGCACCACGACGGCCCGCCCGCCCAGTGCCCGCGCCGGGCCGCCCCGGCCCGCGCTCCTCCCTCCACCGCGTACTGAGACCTTTCCCACTCGTACGCCTGTGGAGGCTTCATGTCCCGTGCGCCCATGTGGCGTGCGGTGGCGGCGCTCGCCGTCATCGCGACCTCATTGCTGCTCGCCCTCACCATGGCCCCGCGCCTCGGCCTCGACCTGCGCGGCGGCACCCAGCTCGTCTTCGAGACGAAGGACTCTCCCACGGTCAAGGCCGACGCCGACGCCACCGACCGTGCCCTCGACGTGCTCCGGCGCCGGGCGGACGCCCTCGGAGTCGTCGATCCCACGCTGGTCCGCTCCGGCGAGAAGCGGATCATCGTCGAACTGCCCGGCGTGCTCGACCCGCGCGAGGCCGCCGCGGTCATCGGCAAGACCGCCCAGCTCAACTTCCATCCGGTGCTCGGTCCCGCGGAGGCCGGCGACAAGGACGCGATCGCCGACGAGAGCGGCCAGAAGCTGAAGCTCGGACCGGTCGCGCTCAGCGGGGCCGGCGTCACCGACGCCGCCGCGCGCACCGACCCCCAGCTGGGGCCCGGCTGGTTCGTCACGATCGACTTCAAGGAGCCCGGACCCTGGCGGGAGCTGACCGGGACGGCGGCCTGCGCGCCTCCCGGCGACCACAAGCGCCGCGTCGCCATCGTCCTCGACAACGAGATCATCTCCTCGCCGCAGGTGGACGAGTCGATCGCCTGCGAGGCGGGGATCAGCGGCGGCACCACGCAGATCACCGGGTCGTTCACCGCCCAGGAGGCGCAGAACCTCGCGGTGCTGGTCAAGGGCGGCTCGCTCCCTGTGCCGCTGGAAATGGTCGAGCAGCGCACGGTCGGCCCGACCCTCGGCGCCGACGCCATCGCGGCGAGCGCCAAGGCCGGCATCGTCGGAGTGATCCTGACCGCGCTGTTCATCGGCGTCGTCTACCGGGTGGTGGGCGTGCTGGCCGCGGTCGCGCTCGCCTGCTACGGCCTGATCTCCTACGCCGGGCTCGTCGCCATGGGAGCCACGCTCACACTGCCCGGCCTGGCCGGGTTCGTCCTGGCGATCGGTATGGCGGTGGACGCCAACGTGCTGGTCTTCGAACGGGCCAGGGAGGAGTACGGCGAGGCGCCCCGCCGGGGCCTCAAGGCGGCCCTCGAACGAGGGTTCAAGAACGCCTGGAGCGCGATCGCCGACTCCAACATCACCACCCTGCTCGCCGCCGGGCTGCTGTTCTGGCTGGCTTCGGGACCGGTGAAGGGCTTCGGCGTGACACTGGCCATCGGCGTGCTGGCCTCGCTGGTCTCGGCCATGCTGATCACCCGGGTGCTCACCCACATGCTGATCAGCAGGATCGGCCCGCGGGCGTCCGGCATCGGCTCCATCGGCCGGGTCAGGAGCTGGCTCACCCGGCGCGACCCGGACCTCATGCGGGGCAGGCGGCTGTGGCTCGCCGTCGCGGCCGGGCTGCTCGTGCTGGCGGGTGCGGGGCTGGTCACCCGTGGGCTGAACTACGGCGTCGAGTTCACCGGCGGGCGGATCGTGGAGTTCGGCACGAGCAGGCCCGTCGACGTCGCGGCGGCCAGGCAGGCGGTGGCGGACGCCGGGTTCCCCTCGGCCGTCGTGCAGCGGTCGGACGACGCGATCTCGGTGCGCACCGGGCAGATCAGCGCCGACGACGTGGTCCGCGTGGAGGAGGCGCTGGACCGGAGCGTGGGCGAGGTCACCAAGCAGCGCGACGAGCTCATCGGGCCGAGCCTGGGCGAGGAGCTGCGCCGCAACGCGATCATCGCGCTCGCCGTCGCGCTCGCCGCGCAGCTCGCCTACCTGGCGTTCCGGTTCCGGTGGACGTTCGGCACGGCGGCCGTGGCGGCGCTGTTCGTGGACGCCGCCGTCGTCATCGGCACGTTCGCCTGGCTGGGCAAGCCGATCGACGGGGTGTTCCTGGCCGCGATGCTCACGATCATCGGTTACTCGGTCAACGACAAGGTCGTGCTGTTCGACCGGGTGCGCGAGCTGTGGCCGGTGCGGCGCGGCGAGCCGTTCGGCCGCGTGGTGAACGCCGCGATCCTGCAGACCGCGCCGCGCACGGTCAACACCGGACTCGGGGCGCTGTTCATCCTGGCGGCGCTGGCGGTGTTCGGCGGCGACTCGCTGCGGGACTTCGCCGTCGCCCTGCTGATCGGCATCGTCGTGGGCACGCTGTCGTCGTCGTTCGTGGCCGGGCCGGTGGCGATCGCGCTGGAGCGGCGCTCCGGTCAGCCGCCGCCGGCTCCCGCCGCACCGCGGGTCAAGCCCGCGCGGCGCGACGGCTCCGGCGCGGTGGTCTGAGGCCGGCACGGCCCCCGGGGCGGGACGCCCGCCCCGGGGGCCGTGCGGCTACTGGCGGCCGAGCGCGCGCAACTCGGCGGGCGTCAGCGCGGAGACGTTCTGGTCGATGGGCGAGTCGGTGTACTGATGGATCGCCCAGGCCTTCCAGTCGGCGGGCGGCGTGATGTCGCCCGGAGCCTTGCTGTAGTGGGCCACCCAGAGCGGGTAGTCGCCGAGGCCGCGGCCGTACTTGTCGGCGAAGTTCCAGCCGCTGTAGAACATCGGCTTGGTCCCGGTCTTGGCCGTCACGTACTCCAGCCAGGCCTTGGCCCACTCGTTGACGTGCTCGACCGACTGGCCGTCGCTGGTCTCCAGGTCGAGCACCAGGATGTCGCCGGGCTTGCCCGGCTGCGAGCTCACCACGTCGAGGAAGTGGTCGGCCTCGGCGATGGGGTCGTTCTTGGGATGACCGTAGTGGTAGACGCCGCGGACGATGCCCTTCTTGTCCAGCTCACGCCAGTGCCGGGGGAAGGACGAGTCGACCCAGGACGTGCCCTCGGTCGCCTTGATGAAGCCGAACTGCGCACGGCTGTTCATCCAGTCGTGGTCGGCCTCGTAGCCGGAGACGTCCTGGCCGTACGTGTGCGGGTTGGCGTAGGCCGGAGCGGGCAGGACGACGGCCGCCGTGACGCCGGCCGTGGCGGCCGAAACCGCGAGGGTCGCCGCCGCGAGGGCGGAGCGCAGGCGCCGGCCGGAGGGCCGGCGACCGAGGGAGGGGCGGTGGGTGGACATGTCGGGGTTGACTCCTTGCTTCCATGCCGCCTACCGGGTTAGCTGACGGGTTCGGGCAGGAAGTGCCCTACGAGCGCATCTGGGGGCTGCTCCCGATTCACCCCGGAGAGAAGTGGGTCCCCGGCTCCGCAGATCGCGGATTCGGCGGCCGCACGGTCATGGCACCGCGCGGACCGGGCAACGACACGGCAAGGGATACGGCACCGGAGGCCGGTCGGTACCCCAAACCGTGTGCCCTAAAGGTACACACACCACCAGAATGGTGTAAACGGGACAAAACACGTCTTTACCTGCGACAACCCGGACCCACTCACAGGGACGGCACCCGAATCCCCTCGCCCGGCACCCAGGGTAAGGATCATGACTACTAACGGTAAGTAGTCATTTCATCTCGCAGCGTGAAAGAGTCCGTCACCGGAGAGATCACTCTCCTCCCCTCCCCGAACCAGGGCCGGGGATGGCGGCGAACGACGGAAGTGACCATGTACTCCTCCCCGAGGCGGGCGATGTGAGAGGCGTGCCTCATCACGTGGCGTGCGTCATGGACGGGAACGGCCGGTGGGCCGCGCAGCGGTCGCTGCCCCGCGTCGAGGGGCATCGGGCGGCGGAGACCGCCGTGATCGATGTCATCGAGGCGGCCCACACGGCCGGCGTCGGGTGGCTGAGCCTGTACGCCTTCTCCACGGAGAACTGGCGACGTCCGGCCGCCGAGGTCGACGACCTGCTTCGGCTGGTTCGCCGCGCCCTCCGCAAACACGCCCTGTCCCTGCACACACGCGGAATCCGCTGCCGGTTCCTCGGTGTCACCGATCCGCGGATCCCGCCCGCGCTGGCCCGGGACATCGCCGACCTGACGACGCTGACCCGCGACAACCGGCGGATGACGCTGACGGTGGCGTTCGACCACGGCGGTCGCCGCGACATCGTCGAGGCCGCCCGGTCGCTGATCCGCGACGGGGTGCCGCCCGAGCAGGTCACCGAGGAGAGTTTCGCCCGTCGTCTGCCCCACCCCGACATGCCGGAGGTGGACCTGGTCATCCGCACCTCCGGAGAGCAGCGGATCTCCAACTTCATGCTGTGGCAGGTGGCCTACGCCGAATGGGTCTTCCCCCGGGTGCTGTGGCCGGACTTCCGCGCCGGGCACTTCTGGGAATGCCTGGAGACCTACCGGCGGCGCGACCGCCGGTTCGGCGGTGTGCAGGCACCGGCCCTGACAGGAAAGGAATGTCGATGAGCGACGCCGCACCCGCCGGAACCGACGCCGATCCGCTCGGCCCGGGATCGATGCTCCACCGGTTGACCCACCAGACACGCTGGGGGCTGGTGGCGACCCGGGCCATTGTCCTGGAGGCCGCGCACCCGCAGATCGGCGCCGCGCTGATCACCAACTCGACCTTCGTCGCGCACCCGTGGCGGCGCCTGCGCAACACCGTGCTCAGCGCGCAGCGGATGGTCGACCCCGACAGCGAAGTACGGCGGCGGGAGGCGGCCCGGCTCAACCGTCTGCACGCCCGCATCACCGGCACCGACGCGGAGAACCGTCCGTTCAACGCCGCGGATCCCGAGGTTCGCGCCTGGGTGGTGGCGACGCTGTTCGAGTCCACTGTCACGATGTACCGGCTCAGCGGCGAGTCCCTCGACGGCCCCGCCCTGGACCGGCTGTACGCCGAGTTCCAGGCGTTCCTCGCACTGATGGACCCCTACGGCGGCAAGCTTCCGCCCACATTGCGGGAGTTCTGGCGCTACTACACGTCCGTCGTCGAGGAGCGGCTGGAGAACACCGAAGCGGTCCACGTCATCCTCGACCGCCTTTTCGCGCAGGTACCCGCGCCCCCTCTGCTCCGCGACCGGCCGGCCGTGTGGGCGGCGGGCAGGGCGATCGCCGGCCCCACGGCCAGCGCGATCATCGTGGCGTCGCTGCCCGAGTCGCTCCGCGCGCGACTGGGCCTCGCCGAGGTGCCCGGCACGCGCACGCTGATGCACGCCGCCTGCCTGTCCACGAGTCTCGCGACGCGGCTGCTGCCGGAGTCGTGGACACGGCTCGACACGGTCATGACCATGCTCGACCCGGGCTACACGCCGCAGCGGGGCGGCGAGGCACTGGCGGGGCTACGCCGTGGCATGGCGAAAGCCGGGGCGCTCCTGCGCCTCATCACGCCCGGTCAGGAGACGGCGGCCGCCGGCGACTCAGCGGTGCGCTCCGCCTCGCGCTTCTTCTCCGAGGTCCTCGATCAGACCGGCGACGGCCACCTCCGCTGGCCCGACCTCGCCGCGATGGCCCGGGAGATCGCCACCCGTCTCGACCTGGACACCCAGGACGAGGATCGCCTGTTCGCCGCCTTCGCCGACTGGTGGCGCGAGCTGCAGAAGGAGCTCGACACCGACGGCGACGGACGCATCACCGGCGGCGAGTACGCCGCGGCGGCGGCCGCCATGGCCGGCCCCGCCCTCATCAGGATCGCCGAGGTCCTGTTCGACGTCACCGACACGGACGACGACCAGGTCATCGACGCCCGGGAGTGCCGGGCTCTCTTCCGGACGGCCTTCGATCAGGACCCGGGCGGCGGAGACGTCGGCGAACGGCTGACCCGTGGCGAGTTCGTCCGCCGGTTCCTGGACTTCATGGCCGGACGCCGGCACTCCGGCGTCTACGACCAGATGTTCGCCCAGTCCTGACGGCTTCGACTCCGGCACGCTCGCCGGCGGGAACCGGCACTCTTCAGATCATCGAGCGCATCGGGCCGTGCGGCGGCTCGATGCCGAGCTGCGTCAGGGCGGAGACGTGGAAGACCGAGCCGGGCACGTGGATCGCGTGGGCCAGCCCGACGTGGGCGTCCCGCCAGAAGCGCTGGATCGGGTTGTCCACGCGCATCGCGTTGCCGCCCGACCGGGCCACGATCTCGTCCATCGCCCGCACCGCGCGCCAGGCCGCCTGGACCTGGGTGCGGCGGCCCACGGCCCGCTCGTCGAAGGTCACCTCGCGGCCGGAGGCCACGATGTCGTACATCCGCGAGGCGTTGTCGAGCAGCGCCGAGCGGGCCGCCGCGATCTCGGCCGCCGCCTCGCTGATCGCGTACAGGACGTACGGGTCGTCCTTGATCCTGGTGCCGGTGATCTGCACGCGGCTCCTCTGGTACGCCATGTGGTGCGCGAGCGCGCCCTCGGCGATGCCGACGACCGCGGCGGTGATCCCGAGCGGGAACGCCGCGGAGAACGGCATGTGGTAGAGCGGGTTGGTCAGCCCGGCCTCCTTGGCCTGGCTGCCGTCCACGACCTTGTTGTAGGGGATCACCCGGTAGCCGGGGACGAACGCGTCCTTGACGATGATGTCCTTGCTGCCGGTGCCGCGCAGGCCGACGACGTTCCAGGAGTCCTCGACGATCTCGTAGTCCGACCGCGGCAGGATGAGGTGCAGCGAGACCGGCGGCTGGGCCATCTTGCCCTCGGCGTCGCCGAGCATGCCGCCCAGGAAGATCCAGTCACAGTGGTCGGTGCCGGAGGAGAACTGCCAGCGGCCGTTGAAGACGTAGCCGCCGTCGACCGGCCGGGCGATGCCCATCGGCGCGTACGGCGAGGCGATCCAGGTGTCCTGGTTCTCGCCCCAGATCTCCTGCTGGACCCGCGGGTCGGCGAAGGCCATCTCCCAGGGGTGCACGCCCACGACGCCCGCGACCCAGCCGGTCGAGCCGTCGAGGCTCGCCAGCTTCATGATCGTCTCGGCGTAGTCGCGCGGGTGGAACTCGAAGCCACCGTGGATCTTCGGCTGGAGCATGCGGATGACGCCCGCTTCGCGCAGCACCTTGGCGGCCTGGTCGTCCAGCCGGCACAGCGTCTCGTTGGAGGGGCCGAGGGCGCTGATCTCCTCGGCGCGCTGGGTGATCGCTTCGAGTACCGGGTTGGCCATGGCTGTTCTCACTTCTTCGCCGCGAGGGCGACTGCGATTTCGATGAGCTGGTCTTCCTGACCGCCGATGAGCTTGCGGCGCCCGGCCTCCATGAGGATCTCGGCGCCGGACACGCCGTACTTCCTCGCCTGACGGTCGGCGTGCTTGAGAAAGCTGGAGTAGACCCCGGCGTAGCCCATGGTCAGGGTCAGCCGGTCGAGCAGGCACTCGCCGTCCATGATCGGGCGGACCACGTCCTCGGCGGCATCGATGATCTTGAGGGTGTCGATGCCGGTGCGGATGCCGAGCTTGTCGGTGACGGCGGCGAAGGCCTCCAGCGGCGTGTTGCCCGCGCCGGCGCCGAACCGCCGCACCGAGCCGTCGATCTGCTTGGCCCCGGCCCGTACGGCGAGGATCGAGTTGGCCACCCCGAGCCCGAGGTTCTCGTGGCCGTGGAAGCCGACCTGGGCGTCGTCCCCCAGCTCGGCCACGAGCGCGGCGATGCGGTCGCCCGTCTGCTCCATGATCAGCGCCCCGGCCGAGTCGACGACGTAGACGCACTGGCAGCCCGCGTCGGCCATGATGCGGGCCTGCTTGGTTAGAACCTCCGGCGACTGGCTGTGCGACATCATCAGGAAGCCGACCGTCTCCAGGCCGAGCTCCCTGGCCAGCCCGAAGTGCTGGATCGAGACGTCGGCCTCGGTGCAGTGGGTGGCGATCCTGCAGATGCTCGCGCCGTTGTCGGCGGCCTCGCGGATGTCGTCCTTGACGCCGACGCCGGGCAGCATCAGGAACGCGATCTTCGCGCGCCTGGCCGTGTCGACCGCGGCCTTGATGAGCTCCTGCTCGGGCGTGTGGCTGAACCCGTAGTTGAACGACGAGCCGCCGAGGCCGTCGCCGTGCGTCACCTCGATGACCGGCACGCCCGCGTCGTCCAGCGCGGCGACGATGGACCGTACGTGCTCGACGGTGAACTGGTGCTGCTTGGCGTGCGAGCCGTCCCGCAGGCACGAGTCGGTGACCCTGATGTCGAGGTCGGCGCTGTAGGGCATGGGTCGGTCTCCTTACGAGTGGATGCGCTGCGCGAAGCCCTCGCCGACCTTGGTGGCGGCGGCCGTCATGATGTCGAGGTTGCCGGAGTAGGGCGGCAGGAAGTCGCCGGCGCCCTCGACCTCGACGAACACCGCGACGCGGGCGAGCCCGCCGCTGACCGCCGTCGGGTCGTCGAACTGGGGCTCGGTCCGCAGCCGGTAGCCGGGCACGTAGGAGGCGACGTCGGCGGCGACCTCCTTGATCGAGGCCGCGATCGCGTCCCGGTCGGCGTCGACGGGGATCGAGCAGAAGATCGTGTCCTGCATGAGCATCGGCGGCTCGGCCGGGTTGAGGATGATGATGGCCTTGCCCCGCCTGGCGCCGCCGATCGTCTCGATGCCGCGCGCGGTCGTCTTGGTGAACTCGTCGATGTTGGCGCGGGTGCCGGGACCGGCCGACGGAGAGGCCACGCTGGCCACGATCTCCGCGTACGCCACCTCGGTGACCCGCGAGACCGCGTGCACGATCGGGATCGTCGCCTGGCCGCCGCAGGTGATCAGGCTGACGTTGGGGGCGTCGAGGTGGGCGCCGAGGTTGACCGCGGGCACCACCGCCGGGCCGATCGCGGCCGGCGTCAGGTCGACGGCCTGGATGCCCAGCTCGCGGTACTTCGGCGCGTTCTCCCTGTGCACGTACGCCGAGGTCGCCTCGAAGACGATGTCGGGCCGCTCGTCCCGGCCGAGGAGCCAGTCCACGCCGTCGGCCGAGGTGATCAGGCCATGGTCGGCGGCCCGCTTGAGGCCCGGGCTGTCGGGGTCCACGCCGATCATCCAGCGCGGCTCGATGTGCGCCGAGCGCAGCAGCTTGTACATCAGGTCGGTCCCGATGTTGCCCGAGCCGACGATCGCGGCGGTCGCCTTACTCATGAGGTCCTCTTATTCGAATCGAGCGGTGACGGAGCCGAGCCCGGCGAACTCGGCGCGGAAGACGTCGCCGGGGCGCACGTCGACGGCCCTGGTGCAGGATCCGGGGAGGACGACGTGCCCGGCCTCGAGCTTGACCCCGAACGAGGCGACCTTCCTGGCCAGCCAGGCCACGGCGGTGGTGGGGTTCCCGAGCACGGCGCTGGTGTTGCCCCGGGCGACCTCCGCGCCGGTCCCGTCGTGGAGCACGGCCTCGATGCCGGCCAGGTCCATGCCCTTGGGGCTCACCCGGGCGTCGCCGAGGATCACCCCGGCCGAGGACGCGTTGTCCGCGATCGTGTCGGCCAGGCGGATCCGCCAGTCCGTGATGCGGCTGTCGATCAGCTCGATGCTCGGCACGACGTACTCGGTCGCGGCGAGCACGTCCTCCTCGGTGCAGCCCTCGCCGGGCAGGCTCGCCCCGAGCACGTACCCGATCTCGACCTCGACCCGGGGGTAGCAGTAGCGCGCGGCCTCGATCGGCTCGTCCTGCGACAGCACCATGTCGTCGAGCAGGTGGCCGTAGTCGGGCTCGTCCACGCCCATCATCCGCTGCATGACCGGGGAGGACAGGCCCACCTTGTGCCCGTACACCCGGGACCCGGCCGCCAGGCGCCGCCGGATGTTGGCAAGCTGGATCTCGTAGGCGTCCACCACGTCGATGCCCGGGTAGGCGTCGGTCAGCGGCTCGATCGGCGAGCGGTCCCGCTCGGCCGCCCGCAGCCGCCCGGCCGCCTCCGCCCGCAGTGCCTCGTCCAGCATCGGTCCTCCTCGTGTCCTACTGATGGTCAAAGGGTCGCGTCATGCCCGCCGCCCCGCCCGTCCGTCTCCCGCTCAGTGGGAGCGCAGTGGGAGCGCAGTGGGAGCACAGTGGGAGCACAGTGGGAGCGCAGTGGGAGTGGAGCCGCTGCGCGCGAGGTCACGCGTCGTAGGTGACCTTGAGCCGGTCGCTGAGCGGGATCGCCTGGCAGCCCAGGATCAGGCCGTCGGCGAGGTCCTGCCTGTCGAGCACCGTGTTGTGCTCCAGCTCGACCTCGCCCTCAAGCAGCACGCACGCGCACGCGCTGCACGAGCCCTCACGGCAGGAGTAGGGCGCGTCGAGGCCGGCCTCGAGCAGCACGTCGAGCAGCTTGTTGCCGCGCGGCCAGGTCAGCGTCCTCGTCTCGCCGTCGAGCTCGACCTCGACGGTGCTGACGGGACCCGCCGCGTCGAGCACCACCTCGGTCTCCGCGAACGGGTCGGTGGCCAGCGACTCGAACTTCTCCACGTGGACGCGCTCGGGCCGCGTGCCGTGCCGGGTCAGCACGTCGACGGCCAGGTCCATGAACGGCCCGGGCCCGCAGACGAACGCCTCCCGCCCGGCGTACGGCCGGGTCAGCGCGGCCAGGCCCGCCGCGGTGGGCAGGCCCTGCACGGACTCCAGCCAGTGGATCACCGTCAGCCGCTCGCCGTGCTCGGCGGCCAGCGCGACCAGCTCGTCCCGGAAGATCACGGAGTTCTCGTCCCGGTTGGCGTAGACGAGCACGACCGAGCCGGTCCCGGCGCGCAGGCACGACTTGAGGATCGACATCACCGGGGTGACACCGCTGCCGCCCGCCAGCAGCAGCAGGTCCTCGTCCAGCGACCCGGGGGTGAACAGCCCCGACGGCCGCAGCACCTCCAGCACGTCGCCCTCGGTGACGTTGTCGCAGATCCAGTTCGAGCCGTAGCCGCCCCGGGTGCGCTTCACCGTGACCTTGAGCTTGTCGTCGCACAGCGGCGAGCTGCTCAGCGAGTAGCAGCGCGCGGCGCCTTCCGGCCGGGTGGTCGGCACCCGGATCGTCAGGAACTGCCCCGGCTTGTACGAGAACTTGGACGGGTCCCCCTCCGCGGGCTCGAGGACCAGCGAGTGGGCGTCGGCGGTCTCCTTGACCACCTCGACCACCCGGACCCTGAGCGCTCCCCCCTGCGTCATCTCCCCCACCGTCATGCCGTGTTCGTGGTGCCGGCGGTGCTGGTCGTGCCGGTCGCGCGTGCCCGCAGGGCGGCGTGCCGCGCGGCGATGTAGCCGAAGACGATGGACGGGCCGATCGTGGCCCCCGGCCCGGCGTACTCGTTGCCCATCACCGACGCCGAGGTGTTGCCGGTCGCGTACAGGCCCTCGATGGGCGCGCCGCCTGCCCGCAGCACCCGGCCGTGCTCGTCGCACACCAGACCGCCCTTGGTGCCGAGGTCGCCGACCTCGAGCCGGAACGCGTAGAAGGGCGCCTTGTCGATCACGTCGAGGTTGGGGTTCCTCAGCGTCGGGTCACCGTAGTAGCGGTCGTAGGCGCTGTCGCCGCGGCCGAAGTCCTCGTCCTTGCCCACCCGGGCGAACCCGTTGAAGCGCTGGACGGTCTCGGTCAGCGCGCCCGCCGGGACGCCGATCTTGTCCGCCAGCCCGGCGAGGGTGTCCGCCCGGAACGCGATGCCCTGGTCGTAGAACTCCTGCGGGATCGGCATGCCCGGCAGGATCTGCGCGAAGGGATAGCGCGCCCGGGCCTTCGCGTCCATCACGAACCAGGCCGGGACGTGGCCGCCGGCCAGTTGGTCGTGCACGAAGTTCACGTACGGCGCGGACTCGTTGGTGAACCGCCGGCCGTCCCGCGAGACGATGACCGACGGCGGGATGCACCGCTCGGACACCAGCGGGATCGTCGCCCCGGCCGGATGCCGTACGGCCGGCATCCACCAGGCGTCGTCCATCAGGTCGAGGGCGGCGCCGGCGCGCTCGCCGGCGAGGATGCCGTCGCCGGTGTTCTCCCTGGCGCCCATGCCGAAGTCGGGCCTGGCGCCCTCGGGCAGGTACCTCTCGCGCAACTGCGTGTTGTGGTCGAAGCCGCCGGTCGCCAGCAGCACGCCGTACCGGCCGCGGACGCGGACCGTCCTGCCCTCACGCCGCGCCACAATGCCGGTGACCGCGCCACTCTCGTCGGTGACGAGGTCGGTCATCGGCGTCTTCAGCCACAGCGGGATCCCGGCGTCCTTGAGCGCCATGCGCAGCCGGGCGACGAGCGCGCGCCCGCCGGTGGCCATGTGCCGGCGGCGGACCACGTTGGACGACACCCGCCAGGCCGCGACGACCGAGGCCCAGCGGCCGCGCCAGGTGCGCTTGACCATGGCCAGGTCGTGGTAGTCCTTGGCGGTGATCCACAGGCCGAGCGGGCCCTTCATGTTGTTCGGCCGCTGGTACTTCTCGTCCTCGCCCAGCTTGCGGGTGTCGAACGGCAGTGCCTCGATCGAGCGGCCGAGCGGCCGGCCGCCCTCGTACTCGGGGTGGTAGTCGGCGTAGCCCTTCACCCAGAAGAACCGCATCCACCTGCTCTTCTCGAGCAGCTCCATCGCCGCCGGGCCGTTGTCGACGTACGCGTCGAGCCGGGCGGCCGGAACACGGCCCTCGGTCAGCAGGTCGAGGTAGCGCCGGATCGACTCGCGGCTGTCGTCGTGCCCCCTGGCCCGCAGGGTCGGGTTGTTGGGGATCCAGATCCCGCCGCCGGAGATGCCGGTGCTCCCGCCGAACTTGCCGCCCTTCTCGACCACCACGCACGACAGCCCGCTGTCGTGCGCGGTCAGCGCGGCGGCCATGCCTCCGCCGCCGCTGCCGACGATGACGAGGTCGAACTCCTCATCCCATGTGGTCACCGCTCGTCCTTCCGGGTGAGGAAGGCCAGCACGACGCTCTCCCAGGCGGCTTTCTGCTCGATCATCACCCAGTGGCCGCAGTTGGGGAAGATGTGGACCTCGACGTCGGGGACCGTACGCATCGGCAGGAGCGCCATGTCGACGGGGCTGACCCGGTCGTCGCGGCCCCAGGTGATGAGCGTCCTGGCCTTCAGCTTGTGCAGCATCGCCCAGTACGGCGGGGTGTCCGACTTCGCGGCGGCCTTCTGGCCGGCGGCGAAGGCGGCCCTGCCGTACATGCGGCGCGCGGCGGCCAGCGTCTCCGGCTCGGTGGCGAGGGCCCAGCGCTCCTCGATCAGCTCCTCGGTGACGAGGGCCGGGTCGTACACCATGGAGTGCAGCCACTGGATGAGCCGCTCACGGGTGGGCTCCTCGGTGAACTCCATCAGGAGCTTGATGCCCTCGCCCGGCGAGGGGCTGAAGATGTTGCGGCCCATGCCGCCGATGGTCACGAGGCGCCGGATCCGGTCGGGGTGGGCGAGCGCCACCTGGGTGCCCACGATCCCTCCCATGGAGTTGCCGATCACGTCGACCTGCTGGAGTCCGAGCCCGTCCAGGAATCGGATCACCGCGCCGTTCGCGGCCATCATCGGGTGCTGGTCGGTCGGGTCGCTGACCCCGAATCCGGGAAACTCCAGCACCAGGCAGCGGAAGTGCTCGGCGAACGCCGCCAGGTTGCCGCGGTAGTTGCGCCAGCCGGTTACCCCGGGCCCCGAACCGTGCAGGAGCAGCAGCGGCGGGCCCTGTCCGGCCTCGTGGTAGCGCAGCACGCCCTGGTCGGTCACGAGTTCCCGCAGGGTCGACTCGTAGGTCAGCTCCGTCATTGTCCGTCCCGAATCGCAGTGTCGGATTCCGTGACGCTAACTGGACAGACGGCGCGAACAGGGCGATCATCCCGATGAGCGAGACCGGCACGGGCAGGCCCCGTGACCTGCCCGGACCACGCCCACGCCCGTACGCGCCTTCCATTGACCGGGATCCCCTTGCGAGCCGCCCCCAAGGGGGTTTGTAAGTTCGTTACCTGAGGCACCGACACCCACGCGAGGTGAGTCCATGACCGCTGCACCGGCCGACCCCGAGTTCACCGAGGTGGCGCCGCCCACGCCCGCCGAGTTCCGGCGCGCGCTGGGCATGTTCGCGAGCGGCGGGAGAAGTTCGCCGCGGGTGGGTTGGCGGCGGGGGTGGTGGAGGCCATCTGCGCGGCGATCTCTGGCCTGTCCGATGAGCAGGCCGCCTTGGCTGAGCCGATTCTGCTGGAGCTGGCGGGCAAGGCGGGGGCGGCGGAGGTGGCCAGGGCCGGCCGTTATCTGCGGGCGGTGCTGGACCCCGATGGTGAGGACCGCGATGAGCGGGCCGATTACGGGCGGCGGTTCCTTCGGGTCCGCCCCGGCAAGGGCGGGGGGCTTGAGGGGGAGTTCTATCTGCCGCGCGAGGCGGCCGCCCGGTTGCAGGCGTTGCTGGATGCGTATGCCAGGCCGAAGGCGGAGGGCGATGACCGGCCATTGAGGGTGCGTCAGGCGGATGCGTTCATGGCGTTGCTGGAGGAGAAGATCGCCGCCGAGCTCCTGGTCCTGGTCAACGCCGAATCCCTCCCTGCCGACCCCACCCCCGGCCCTGAGACCTCCGAGCACCCCGAGGCCCCGGAAGACACTCAGGACAGCCACAGCGCCCAGGACGCCGAGAGCGCTCGGAACGCCGAGGCGGCTGAGGACAGCCGGGACAGCGAGGACACCAGCGCCCCCGCCGAGGGGGACACGACTGACGTCGCCAGCACCGACCCTGTCGGCCATGCCGAGACCGGTGCTGCCGGGGAGGCCGGGGAGGCCGCTTCTGCGGTAGGTGCCGGGGCCGATGAGGCCACAGAGGCCACCGTCGAGAGCACCGTCGAGAGCACCGGCGGGAGCGCCGTTAACAGCGACGACCTTGCGACCGGCCCCCATGAAGTGCAGTCCGGCGATGACACGACCGGACGACACGAGCACCAGTGGTCCGGCCAAGGCGAGGCCGTGTGCGGGTGCGGCAGTAGGGCGCGGTGCTCGACCACAGCGCCGGAAACACCGAGGACGCCGGGAGCGCCCGGCGCGTGGGGACCAGAACCGGGGCCGCCACCGGGACCAGAGCCAGGGTCGCCGCAGGGCGTGCTGGGACCAGAGCCGGAGAGGCCACCGGGACCAGAGCCGGGGGCGTCACCGGGGACAGAGCCGGGCAATTTGGCGGACGCGCCGCTGGGGGCGGTGTTGGGGACGGCGCCGGGGTTGCTGCTGGCGACCGGGCAGGTGCTGCCCGTCTCCAGCGTGCACCGGCTGGCCCGCACCTCCACCCTGGTACGGATCGTCATGAACGCCGACGGGCAGGTCCTGGACATGGGCCGCAAAGTCCGCCTGGCCACCCCCGCCCAGCGGCGGGCGATCTACGCCCGCTACGCCACCTGCTGGATCGACGGCTGCCCCCTGCCCGCCACCAGGTGCCAGATCGACCACGCCGACAACTGGAGCACCGGCGGCCTGACCGACCTCAAACTCCTGGGCCCGGCCTGCCAGTTCCACAACCGCGACCGCTACCAGCACCCCGACCGCTACACCCGCCACAAGACCGGCACAGACCGCTGGGCCTTCACCTACCACCCAGCCCGGACCAGGCGGCTGCGAATCTAGACGGCGAACCCAGACGAAGTCAGGACCGGGCGGCCGGCGTGCAGCGAGTGGCGCGGATCAGAGCTAGCAGATCAGAGCCAGTCGCCGTTCTGGCCGACGGCGAGCAGGCGGTTCATGGTCTCCGGGGACCAGGTCCGGTCGGGCACGCGGTGGACGGCCCGGGACCTGCGCTGGGACTCCAGATCGGGGAAAAGGGCGAGCGAGACCTGACGCGCGGCGTCGACCACGAGCGGGGCCACCTTCTCCAGCGGGGTGCGGGCGTCGCCGACCAGGGAGATGCTGGCCACCGGCCCCTCATGACCGCGCACGGCGGCGGCGACGCAGGAGATGTCGGGGAAGCACTCCCCCCGCTCGAAGGCGAGGCCCCGGCGCTGCCGGATGCGGTTGAGCTCCTGGTGCAGGGTGCCGATGTCGCCGATGGTCCGGTTGGTCAGGCGGCTGATGTGCCCGTCGATGAGCACCTCGACCTGCTCGGGTTCCAGCCAGGCGAGGATCGCCTTGCCGAGGGCGGTGCAGTGGGCGGGGGCCCGGCCTCCGACGCGCGACGGCACCGACAGGGCGAAGCGCCCGCCGACCTTGTCGAGGTAGAAGACCTCGGCGCCGTCGAGCACGGCGAGGTGGACGACCATCCCGGTCCTGATCTGCAGGTTGTGCAGCAGCGGCGCGGCCGCCTCGCGGATCTCGCCGTGGCTGCCGTCCCGGCCGCCGAGCCCGAGCGCCCGCTTGCCCAGGCTGTAGCCGAACGACGTGTGGTCCAGCCAGTTCAGCCGTACGAGCTGGTCGAGGATGCGATGAGCCGTCGAGCGCGGGAGGTGGGTGCAGCGAGCCACGTCCTCGAGGGTGAGGCGGGTGGAGCGACCGGTGAACGCGTCCATGATCAGCGTCATCCGTTCGACCATCGACGGCGGCAGCTCTCGCCGCGCGGGCGCCATCGCCTCCTGCTCGGCGCGGAGAGCGGTCATCGCACCTCCCAAAACTGAAATGAATTCTTGCTTTGGAATGTAGCAACGCTCAGCGCCTCTGGGAAGAGGGGAAGAGGCATCCCGTTATGTCGACCGCTGTCCGGTTCCGGTCAGCGGGACGAGCGGCGGCAGGGGCGTGCTCCTCCACTAGAAAGATTTCTGCCAAGCGTGTTTCCCGACGTGAGGCCCTGTTCCTGGTGGATGTGGAGGTGCGCCGGTGCGGATCGGCATCGTCAGTCCTGTAGTGGTCCGGCTGCCCGGGATCCACTCCGATTGGGAGTGCGAGGCGAGCGTGGAGGACCTGGCCCGGATCGCCGAGACCGCCGACCGGCTGGGCTATCACCACCTCACCTGCAGTGAGCACGTGGCCGTCCCGGCCGGCATCGCCGCCGAGCGGGGCGCCGTCTACTGGGATCCGCTGGCGACCTTCGGCTACCTCGCCGCCCGCACGCGGCGGATCCGGCTGGTCACGCAGGTGCTGGTGCTGGGCTACCACCACCCTCTCGCCATCGCCAAGCGGTACGGCACGCTCGATCGCGTCAGCGGCGGACGGCTCACGCTGGGCTTGGGCGTGGGCAGCCTCAAGGAGGAGTTCGAGCTACTCGGCGTGCCGTTCGAGGGCCGGGGGGCACGGGCCGACGAGGCCATCGAGGCCCTGCGCGCCTCGCTGTCGGAGCGGGAGCCGGAGTTCCACGGCGAGTTCTACGACTTCTCGGGATTCGTGGTGGAGCCGCACGCCGTGCAGCCGCGGGTGCCGCTGTGGATCGGCGGGCGCACCCCGCGGTCGCTGCGACGGGCCGCGACCTACGGTGACGGGTGGGTGCCGTTCGGCCTGCCCCTGGACACGCTCGCGTCGATGGTCCGCGAGGCGGACCTGCCGGACGCCTTCGACGTCGTGCTGTCCGCCGGACGCCCGGTGGACCCCATCGGCGCTTCCGACGCCACACGGCGCGCGCTGGAGCGGGTGCGCGACGCGGGCGCGACCGTGACCGGCGTCACCGTCGCCGCGACCTCGGCGGAGCACTACCAGGAGCAATTGGAGGCGCTGCACGCCCTCGCGACCGCGATGGGCGCCGACTTCGGGAGGACCGATGGCTGACACGGCGATGACCGGGACCGACGTCGAACGGCGGCTCGCCCGCCTGGAGGAGCGCGTCCGCGTGCTGGAGGACGAGCGGGAGGTGACCCGGCTCATCCTTTCCTACGGGCCGCTGGTGGACAGCGGCAGCGCGGACGAGGTCGCCGAGCTGTGGGAGCCCGACGGCGTCTACGACGTGGACGAGCTGCTGATGCGGGGGCGGGAGCAGATCGCGGCCATGGTCCGCTCCGATGCCCACCAGGGCTGGATCGCGGGGGGCTGCGCGCACTTCAACGGCGCGCCGCACGTGACGGTGTCCGGCGACGAGGCGACCGCGATCGGCTACTCGCTGATGGTGGTGAACCGGCCCGAGGGCTTCACGCTGCGCCGGGCCACGGCCCACCACTGGACCCTGCGCCGCGGCCCGGAGGGCTGGCGGGTGGTCAACCGCACCGCCCGGGTGCTCGACGGGCGGCCGGAGTCCCCGCGGCTGCTGGCGGACGGCGTCGCCGGGAGGCCCGCGTGAACGACCGCGACAGGATCGACCGTGACAGGAACGACCACGCCCTGATCGTCGAGCGGCTGGCCCGGCTCGCCGCCGCACTGGACCGGCGCGACTGGGACGCGATCGCGGGCATCTTCACCCCGGACGCCACCGGCTACCGCCGCAAGGGACGTACGGAGATCGTCGCCACGATCCGGGCGCATCTCGGCGGCTGCGGCCCCTCCCAGCACCTGCTGGGCAACCACCGCGTCGAGATCGACGGCGACCGGGCCAGGTCGCTGACGTACGCGCGGGTGTACCACCAGGGCGCCGGGGCGTACGAGGGCCGCTTCTACGAGTGCTTCGGCGAGTACGAGGACCACTGGCAGCGCACGTCCGAGGGCTGGATGCTCGCGTCCCGGGTGTTCGGCATGACGATGTCGACCGGCGACTTCGGGGTTCTCCAGCCGGGATGAGGCATCGCGGTGAGGGCCGCCCTCGGACCGCCCTCACCGCTCCTCCTCCCGGCCGCGTACGCGCCGTACCGGCCTGGTCTCGATCCAGTCGATCCGCACCTCGCGGCGGGCGATGCGCCAGGCGCCGTCGTGCCGCCGGTACGTGTCGGCGTACCGCAGGTGCCAGACCAGGTCGGACGGCCCGCCGTCGGGTACGGAGGGGCGACTGGACAGGTGGTGGGCCACGCAGGCCACCGCGCCGGTGGCGGTGCCGGGCTCCGGCCCTGCGTCGAAGACCTGCCCGGCGATCGCATGGAAGGTCATCGTGAGGTCCCGCAGCGCGGCCATCGCGCCGGCGATCTCGTCACGGCCCGTACGCGTGCCGACCGGGCCGAGCGCGCGCGGCGGGTCCGGCAGCACGAGCACCCCGTCGGGGGTGAACAGGTGGATCAGGCGCGGGATGTCGCGCTGGTCGGCGTACAACGCGTACCGGGCCACGAGGTCGGACAGCGCGACGGCGTCGGCCGTGTCCAGGGTCATCGCGTGCTCATCTCGGGGTCAGCCCGAGGCGGGCGGCGCAGGCCGACAGCTCGTCGGTCGCCGCCCCGAGGTCGGCCGTCGGGGTGGGTGACAGCAGGATGCGATCGGCGCCCAGCGCGGCCAGCGAGGCGGCCTTCTCCGGGGTGATGCGGGAGACCAGGTGGCCGAGCGTGAGCTCCAGCGCTCCGGGGTCGCGCCCGCAGGCCTCCGCCTCGGCGCGCATCACGTCGAGCAGCCGGCGCAGGTCGTCTCCCACGACGCCGAGCGGCTGGAAACCGTCGCCCAGGCGTCCGGCGCGCCGGGCCGCCGCGACGCTGTGCCCGCCGATGTGGATCGGCACGGCCCCGCGCGCCGGCTTGGGGTAGGTCATCGCGCCGTCGAAGCGGAAGAACTCGCCATGGTGGTCGACCCCGTCCGGGCCGCCACCGGCCCACAGCGCGCGCATCACGCGGATCTGCTCGTCGGCCCGGCGGCCGCGGGTGGCGAAGTCGGTGCCGCAGGCCTCGATCTCCTCCTTCATCCAGCCCATGCCCACGCACACCCGCAGGCGCCCGCCGGACAGCGCGTCCACGGTCGCCAGGCGCTTGGCCAGCACGACCGGATGGTGGTTGGGCAGCACCAGGACGCCGGTGGCCAGCCCGATCTCGCTCGTACGGCCGGCCAGGAAGGCGAGCAGGTCGAGCGGGTCGGGGATGTCGCAGTCGTCGGGCAGTTCCATCCGGCCCGAGCTGTCGTAGGGGTAGACGCTGGAGTAGCGGCTCATCACGACCGTGTGCTCGACCACCACGACGGACTCGAACCCGCACGCCTCGGCATGCCGGGCGAAGCCCGCGATCCACTCCGGGTCGGCTGTCGTGTTCGCCGCCACCGGCGCCAGCACGGCGTATCTCATCGCTCCGCTCACGCTGGGAAGTTATCGGCGCGGTCCGGGGCCGGACCGCGCTCCTCCCGATGACCGGGACGCTCCCCCACCCGCGCCGTGATCGATTCGTGACCTTGATAGCCTGCCTGCTCCGAAAGGCACGGGGATCGGGGGCCCGATGGGGGAAGGGCGACGGGTACGGCTCGGTGCGCCGCTCGACACGGCCGGGATCGTCCTCGCCACGACCTTCTTCTGCCTGTCGCTCACGCCGTCGCTGCTGCCCCGCCCCTGGTCGCTGCAGGGGATCATCGCGGGCGTGCTCTCCGCCACCGGATACCTGGTGGGAGTGATCGCCGGCGCGCTCGTACGCCCGGCCGCGGCCCGGATCACGGTGCAGATCATGGTGCGATGGCGCGAGGGGTGGAACCGCACGGGACGGCGGCGGGTCCGGCGCGTGGTCGCGACGTTCGGCTGCGGTCTCGGCGCCGCCTCGCTGGTCCTGGGTGTGCGCGCACAGCGGGACATCTACCTGCTGATGGGGCTGGAACCGCCGGAGCGGCTCGGCTATCTCGGCGTCCCGCTCGTCGCGGCGGCCCTGTTCCTGGCCCTGCTGGCCGCCGCCAGGACGCTGCGGATCGCGGCGCGGGCGCTGGGCCGCCTCCTCGGGCGGTGGTTCCCCGCGACGGCCGCGCAGTTCGCCGCCGGGCTCGGAGTGGGCGTGCTGGCCGTCTTCCTGACCGACGGGGTCCTCACCGAGGCCCTGCTCAAGGGGGCCGACCGCAGCTTCGCCGCGATCAACAGCGAGACGGCGCCGGGCGCCACCCGGCCGCGTGCCGACACGCTGTCGGGCAGCCCCTCTTCACTGGTCCCGTGGGCGTCCCTCGGCCTGGAGGGCCGCGCCTTCGTCGCGGACGCGCCCACGACGGACGAGCTGAGCCGGTTCGGCGGGCGGCCCGCCATCGCCCCGATCCGCGTCTACGCCGGGCTCGACTCCGCCGCGACCACGCGCGCGCGGGCCGCCCTGGCCGTACGGGAACTGGAACGGACCGGCGCGTTCGGCCGCGCGGTGATCTGCGTGATCACGACGACCGGCACCGGCTGGGTGGACCCGCAGGCGGCCGCCGCCCTGGAGTTCATGTACGGCGGCGACACGGCGCTGGTCTCGATGCAGTACTCCTACCTGCCGAGCTGGCTGTCGTTCCTGGTCGACCGCGACCGGGCCAGGACGGCCGGGCGGGAGCTGTTCGACCAGGTGTACGCCCGCTGGTCGGCGCTGCCCGCGGGGCACCGGCCCAAGCTGCTGGTCTTCGGGGAGAGCCTGGGGGCGTTCGGCGCGGAGTCGGCGTTCGGCGGCGACCGGGACCTTCGTGAGCGCACCGACGGCGCGCTGTTCGTCGGGCCGCCGGACAGCAGCGCGCTGTGGCGGCGGCTCGTGGACGGCCGCGACCCCGGCAGCCGGGAGGCGCTGCCCGTCCACCGGGACGGCGAGACCGTGCGCTTCGCCAACCGGCCCTCGGACCTGGACGCCCCGGCGTCGCCGTGGAACCCGCCGCGGGTCGTCTACCTGCAGCATCCCTCCGACCCGATCGTGTGGTGGACGCCCCGGCTCGTCCTCACCCGGCCCGACTGGCTGGAGGAGCGCCGCGGCGACGACGTGCTGCCGTGGATCCGGTGGTATCCGTTCGTGACGTTCTGGCAGATCACCGCCGACCTGGTGTTCTCCCTCGACGCGCCGGCGGGGCACGGCCACGACTACGACGGCGAGGTGATCGCCGCGTGGGCGCGGATCGCGCCGCCGGCCGGGTGGGACGACGTGCGGACGGCGGCGCTGACCGCACTGATCGCGCACCGCCACCCCGCTTCAGGCCTCCAGTGAGTCGAGCCAGGCGAGCAGCCGGGCTCCCTCACGCGTCATGATCCCGGGGTCGCGCAGGGCGTTGGCCAGCAGCGACATGCCCTGGTAGGCGCCCACCAGGGTCAGCGCGAGGCCGTCCGGCCCGGGCAGGCCGAGCTCGCGGAACTGGCCCTCCACCCAGTCGAGCAGCAGCCGGATCACCCGGCCCGCCTCCGCGTCCAAGCCGCCCTCGTCGCGTTTGTCCAGCTCGGCGGCGAGCGTGCCGGTCGGGCAGCCCCACCGTGCCGCGACGTCGCGCTGGCCGACCCACGCCTCCACGAGCCCCTTGAGCCGCTCACGCGGGTCCGGCAGCCGCTCCAGCCGCGCGGTGAGCTCCCCGAGGTGCCGGGCGTGCTCGTCCAGCGCGGCGGCGACGAGCTCGTCCTTGGTCTTGAAGTAGTAGTAGACGTTGCCCACGGGGACGTCGGCGGCGCGGGCGATGTCGGCGATGGTCGTTCGCTCGGCGCCCTGCCGGTGCACGACCTCGGCGGCGGCGGCCATGAGCCGCCGCCGCTTGGCGCTCGCGGACTTCACCCGGGCACTCGTCGAGTCAGTCACCTGACTGACTATAGGACGTGCTCCGCGTCACCAGTTGGCCGGCAGTCCCGGGGTCGTGGGGGGCAGGGGGCGGTTCTTCGGGTGGATGACGTACACGACCCCGCCGCTGCCGGAGCTGCGGAGCCAGACGTTCTCGAAGTCGGCCCGCGGGTAGACGCGGCGCACCGCTTCGTTGTCCGGCGAGGCGGGGTCGTTGGCGATCACGTCACCGTCGGCGGTGAAGCCGATGATGACCATGAGGTGACCGTTTGTGCTGTATCCCGCGCCGGGCAGCTCCTCCGCCTTGAACGACTGGGAGGTCACCACCGGAATGCCGGCCCGGATCAGCCGCTCCAGCTCGGTCAGCGAGCGGAGCCGGGTGACGAAGCCCTCCAGCCCGTACCGTCCCGCGTAGGCGGTGTTGAACGGCCAGTTGCCCGCGCCCTCGTAGGCGTAGTCGTAGGTGTACCGGGCGGCGTAGTCGACCTCGGGGTCGGGGTCGGAGGGGTCCACCCAGGAGGTGTCCTGCTTGCTGGGCCACTTGCCCCAGTAGCCGAGGACCATGGTGGTCGAGGTCGGGCTGCACCACGCCTCTCCCCCGCCGTCCCACTCGGGGTAGTGGCCCTCGTGGACGTTCTGCGAGCGGCGGGGCACGGGCAGCTCGACGCCCCAGGCGATGCCGCCGGGGCTCACCGGGACGGTCTGCCGGTCGGGCACGGCCGACGCCATCGCGCCGAGCGCGCGCACGACCGGATTCGCGGCCGAGCCCGGCGCGCGGTAGAGCGTGACGCGCAGCTGGTAGGAGGTGATCGCCTTGCCCGCCGCGGCCACGAACGTGTCGACCGAGACGGTGCCGTCGGCGTCCCGCTGCCCGGACAGCGACGTGCGCCGGATGTCCTCGTCGCCGTACGCCCAGCGGCCGAGCACGTACCACTTCGTCTGCCCGGCGGCGTGGCGGCCGCGCATCTCGACCTGCAGCCAGCTTCCCGCGGGCACGTCGGCGTTCCAGGAGGCCACCAGCTCGGTGGCGGCGAACCCGACGGGCCGCTCGGCGCCGGTCCACCGGGCGTACTCCCAGGTCTTCGTGCCGAGCGCGTCGGTGTAGGAGATCGTGCCCACGGGGGCGGCGAAGGACAGGGTGTTCCCCGCCTTCACGCCCTCGCGGAGGCCGGGGCCGAAGTGGGCCCGCTGGTAGACGACGTCGACGGCGGACGCCGGGGGTTGTGCCGCGGCCTCGGCGGCCGTGGCCGGAATGGTGAGGGCGGAGGTCGTCAGGAGGGCGGACAGGAACACGGGCAGGAACACGCTCGGCACGCGCATGGCTCACCTCGGGGTGTCGTCGGCGTCCCCGACGCTAGAGACCTGCCGCCCTCCCGCGCATCGGCAGGAATACGTATCCGCTACCGGCGTTCGCGCGGCAGGCCCAGCACGCGCTCACTGATGATGTTGCGCTGGATCTCGTTCGAGCCCGCGTAGATCGTGTCGGATCGGGAGAACAGGTAGAGCCGCTGCTCGTCGCTCAGGTCGTACGGCGGGCCGTCTGCGACCATGCCGGCCGCGCCGAGCACGTCCATGGCCAGCTCGCCGAGCTCGCGGTGCCACACGCCCCACACCAGTTTGGAGATGGACGACTCCGGGCCGGGCGCGCCCGCCGCGATGCCCGCCATCGTGCGGACGGCGTTGAGGCGCATGGCCTCCAGGCCGATCCAGGAGCGGACGAGCCGGTCGCGCAGCAGGGGATCGTCGACGGCGCCCGTCCTGCGGGCCAGCGCGATGACCGCCTCCAGCTCGCGGCGGAAGCCCACCTGCTGGCCGAGCGTGGCCACGCCGCGCTCGAAGCCGAGCGTCGCCATGGCGATCTTCCAGCCGTCGCCGGGCGCGCCCACGATGTTCGCCGCGTCCGTCACCGCGCCGTCGAAGAACACCTCGTTGAACTCGCTGGTCCCCGTCATCTGCACGATGGGCCGGATCTCCACGCCCTCCTGCCGCATGGGCACGAGCAGGTAGGACAGGCCGTGATGACGCGACGACCCCGGCTCGGTGCGGCAGACCACGAAGCACCAGTCGGCCTCCATGGCCAGGGAGGTCCACACCTTCTGGCCGGTGACCCGCCAGCGGTCGCCGTCCAGCTCGGCGCGGGTCTGCACACCGGCCAGGTCGGACCCGGCGTTCGGCTCGGAGTAGCCCTGGCACCACAGCTCCCGGGCGGCCACGATCGGCGGCAGGAAGCGGGCGCGCTGCTCGTCGGTGCCGAACGCGATGATCGTCGGGCCGAGCAGGTTCTCGCCGATGTGACCGACCCGGGCGGGCGCGCCGGCCAGCGCGTACTCTTCGTGGAAGACCACCTGCTCCTCGACGCTCGCGCCCCGCCCGCCGTAGCGCTCGGGCCAGCCCAGGCAGGTCCACCCGGCCTCGGCCATGTGCCGCTCCCAGGCCAGCCGGACGTCGAACGCCTCGTGCTCGCGGCCGGGCCCGCCCAGCCCCCGGGCACCGGCGAACTCGCCCGACAGGTTGTCCTCCAGCCAGGCCCGTACCTCTCGCCTGAACGTCTCACTCACAGCTGACACTCTACCAAACAGTTGTTAGAATGACTGCCATGTTCACCACCGAGGAGCAGGAGGAGCTGCGGCGCACCGTACGCGCCGTGCTCGAGCGCAACCCCGCGGCCCGCCCGGCGCCCGACGAGACGCCGGAGTACGACGAGACCGTCTGGCGGCTGCTCGCCGACCAGGTGGGGGCCTTCGGCCTGGCTGTTCCCGAGGAGCACGGCGGAGCGGGCTTCTCCTACGCCGAGACGCACGTGGTGTGCGAGGAGCTGGGCCGCGCCCTCGCCACGGTGCCCTACCTGGGCTCGGCCGTGCTCACCGCCGACGCGCTGCTGGCCTGCGACGCGACCGGCGACCTTCCCGGGATCGCCGGCGGCGGCCTCGTCGGCGCGCTGGCCTGGGCCGAGGGCGGCACGTGGGATCCGGCCGCGATCCGCGCCCGCGTGACGGACGGCCTGCTCACCGGTGTCAAGGAGCACGTGCTCGACGGCACGCGCGCCGGCCTGTTCGTCCTGCCCGCCCTCACCCCCGAGGGCGGTCTCGGCGTCTACGCGGTCGAAGCCACCGCGCCGGGTGTGCGGGCCGAGCCGCTGGTCACGCTGGACCGGACCCGGCCACAGGCGCGCGTGACCTTCGACGGCGCCCCGGCGCGGCTCCTGGGCACCGACGGGCACCGCGTGCTGGACCGCCTGCTCGCCGTGGCCGCGACCGCGCTGAGCGCCGAACAGCTCGGCGGGGCGTCGCGCTGCCTGGAGATCACGCTGGAGTACGTGAAGACCAGGGAGCAGTTCGGCCGGCCGATCGGCTCGTTCCAGGCGGTCAAGCACCGCCTGGCCGACCTCTACGTGCTGGTCGAGTCGGCCAGGTCCATGAGCTACGACGCGGCACGCGCGCTCGCCGAGGACGCCGCCGACCTGCGGGTGCGGGCCGCGGCGGCGCAGGCGTACTGCGCCGAGGCGTTCTCCGCGGTGGCGGCCGAGACCGTCCAGCTGCACGGCGGCATCGGTTTCACCTGGGAGCACGAGGCGCACCTGTACTTCAAGCGGGCCCACTCGGCGGCGCAGCTGTTCGGCGACGCCGCCTGGCACCGGGCCCGCCTCGCCCCCGCCGTCCTCGGCGGCTGATCCGCCCGTATCGTGCGGGATCATCTGGAGAGGGCCGAGGGGGCCCGGGTCCGGCGGACGAGTGTCCGGCGAAGCACCAGGAGGGACAGGCGATAGCCCATATGACCGAGGACGAGCTCGTCGAGGCGATCCGCGCGATCCCCGGTCTTCTCCCTCCCGCATCGCCCGAGGCGGTCGACGAGGTGGAGCAGGTCATCGGGCACCCGCTGCCTCCGTTGCTCCGCCGCCTGTATCTCGAAGCAGCGAACGGAGGCTTCGGCCCGCGCGACGGAGTGCTGGGGGTGGCCGGCAGCGAATACGAGCATCATGTCGAAGCGGCCGACATCCTCTCCTTCTACCGGGATTCACGTGACGAGTTCCCCGGCATGCTCTGGTTGTTCGACTGGGGGTATGGGATCCGAACATCGATCCAGAATTGTTTCCCGACGGACCCCTGCTGACTCCTCAGAACATGACCCTGGCCGAATGGCTCACGGAGTCACTCGACGGAAATCTGGAAAAGGCGTTCGAGACCTCGAGTCTTGATGCCATCGCCGAACGCCGGGCATCGTCCGACGTGTGTCCCGGCGAGCTGGAATACACCCCGCCCGAGTGCCTGACGGACGATGAGCTCATCGCGGCCATGTCCACGCTGCCCTGCCTGCCCCCACCCGCGTCCTCGGCGGCGGTCATCGAGGCGGAACGGGCGATGGGGCTTTCCCTGCCTCCGTTGCTTCGCCGGCTGTACCTGGAGGTGGCCGATGGCGGGGTGGGCCCGGGCCGGGGCATTCAGGGGGTGCCCACGCCAGATGCTTATCAAGGGACCGGGATCGTTTTCTACTATGAGGTATGGACTGCCGGGCGGAATCCTCTCGTCCCTCCTGGCTTCGTCTGGCTGTGCCGTTGGGGGACCGCGATCTGGTCGCTCGTGGATTGCCGCGACCCCGCGGGCCCCATGTGGATATGGGACCCGATCGGTCCTTATCCGCAGTCGGATCCGCCGGATCAGGCGGATATCGGACTGGACCGCTCCGCGCTGACGCCGCAGAACATGACCCTCGCCGAATGGCTGACCGAATGGCTTCGAGGATCATTCACGAGGGATTTCCGGCCTGCCACTCTGCGTGCCCTGGCGGCGCGCCGGGGCGAGGTCTCCGCTTGACGGCAGCACGCGGCGCGTCTTGGCGTCGCGGCCGGGGGCGCTCGGTCAGACCCGCTGGATGATCGCGCCGGTGGCCAGCGCGCCGCCGGCGCAGATGGCGACCATCGCGGTCTCCTGGTCGCGCCGCTCCAGCTCGCCGATCGCGGCGGCGATCAGCCGGATGCCGGTCGCCCCCACGGGGTGGCCGATCGCGATCGCGCCGCCGTTGACGTTGAGCCGGTCCTGGTCGACGCCGTGGACCCGCGCGAACGACATGGGAACCGAGGCGAACGCCTCGTTGACCTCGAACAGGTCGATGTCCCCGATCTTCATGCCGGTGCGGGCGAGCAGCTTCTCGGCGGCCTTGACCGGGCCGTCGAGCAGGAACTCGGTCTCCGCGCCGACCAGGCACTGGGCCACGATGCGGGCGCGCGGGCGCAGGCCCAGCCCGCGGGCCCGGTCCTCGTCCATCAACACGGCCGCGCTCGCCCCGTCGGAGATCTGCGAGGCGGTCCCGGCGGTGTGCAGGCCGCCGTCCAGGATCGGCTTGAGCCCGGCCAGCGCCTCCGTGCTGGTCTCGCGCAGCCCCTGGTCCCTGGTGACGGCGGCGGGCCCGTCCCCGGCGGACCGGCCGGCGGGCGCCGTCACGGGGATGATCTGCCCGTCGCACCTGCCCTCGGCCCACGCCCGCGCGGCCCGCTCCTGGGAGCGGAGCCCGAAGGCGTCGAGCTGCTCGCGGGTGAAGCCGCGTCGGCGGGCGATCCGGTCGGCGGCGACGTACTGCGCGGGCATGTCGCGGTCCCACGAGTCCGGCCGGGGCCTGCCGACGCCCTCGCCGAGGTTGGCCATCAGCGGCACCCGGGACATCACCTCGACGCCGCACGCCATGCCGACGTCGATCACCCCGGCGGCGATCTGCGCGGCGATCAGGTGCACGGCCTGCTGGGCCGAGCCGCACTGGCAGTCGATCGTGGTCACGCCGGTCTGCTCCGGCAGTCCCGCGTGCAGCCAGGCGGTGCGGGTGACGCTGCCGGACTGCTCCCCCGCCTGGGTGACGCAGCCGCCTATCACCTGCTCGACCAGTTCGGGGTCGACGCCGAGGCGCTCCAGCGCCCCGCGCTGCGCGATGCCGAGCAGCTCGGCCGCGTGCAGTCCCGAGAGCCATCCGCCCCGGCGCCCGAACGGCGTCCGCGCGGCATCGACGATGACCGGAGTTCCCATGCGCTCTCTCGTTCTCGTGTCGGGGGTGTGGGCGTCATCGTGTCTCCCCACCCCGCGGTGGGCGGAGCGCGATCCCGGTCAGCGGAACCGGACAGGTCACGCCCGATCGCCCGCAGCACCCCTTAAACCTCCCATATCACACGCGTTCGGGCGCTTTGCTGACTTTTTGCGAAGTTTCGCCCGAAAGGCCCGAATAGTCATGGCACGCTGATTCGCATGTTCGCCCGAAAGCTTTCTCTTGGTGTCTCTATGACCGCCTTTGCCCTGGTCACGGGGATGGCATCACCGGTTCTCGCCCCTCCCGCCCTGGCCTCTTCCGGCGTGGCGCAGCACGTTTCCGAGCACGCGTACGCGCCGCCGCGCGTGTACGGGCGGGCCGTCTATCTGTGGGACGCCACGACCGGGCGGGACCTGCTGGACAAGAACGCCGGCAAGCGCATGCCGGTCGCGAGCCTGACCAAGATCATGACCGCGTACATCGTGCTGCGGGAGGCGAACCTCGACGACGAGGTCAAGATCAAGCGCGAGGACCTCGTGTACGCCTGGAACAACGACGGCACGACAGCCGACCTCGAAGCCGGCGACACCCTGCGGGTCGGCGACCTGCTGTACGCGTTGATGCTCCCCTCCGGCGCGGACGCCGCGCACGCCCTGGCCCGCGTGTACGGCCCCGGGGTGCGCGGCTTCGTGGACAAGATGAACGCCACGGCGCGCGAACTCGGCCTGAACGACACCCTCTACGTCAACGCCGACGGGCTGCCGACCTCCCGCGGCGACGGCTACTCCACCGCCCGCGACCAGGCCAGGCTCGCGGAGGTCGCGCTCCGGAACCCCGTGTTCACCGAGATCACCTCGACTCGCCACCACGAGACCGAGGACGGCCGGTACGACTGGTACAACACCAACCGCATGCTCGGCCTGCCGGGCGCCATCGGCGTGAAGACCGGATTCACGAACGCCGCCGGGTTGTGCCTGGCCTTCGCGGCCGACCGGGACGGCCGCCGGCTGATCGGGATCATCCTCGGCGAGAGCGTCGGCAGCCGCCGCTGGGACACCGCCGAGAGACTGCTCGACTGGGCATCCGAGTCCTGGGCGACCGAGTCCGGCCGCTGAGCCGCCGTACGGCTCGGCGTACGACGAGTGAGCAGGCCCGCGCAATACCCCGGCGGGCCAGAAAACAGGGCCTTCCGCGATCGGTCAATCCCGGTTAGGTTCCCGATCAGTGTCCATCGGGGGGCCTGACAACTGGAACCGTTCGGACCGTCATTGGACCCGAAGGAGAGCCCAATGCGCGCCTCGCTCGGCATGCGGGCCGTCGTCGCCACCGCGGCGTCCGCCCTCGTGCTTCCCCTCGTGCCGGCCGCGCCGGCCAACGCCGACCCCGATCCGGCGCAGATCGCGCAGACCGTGGTCGCGTCCGCGGTGAAGAAGCACCTGCGCAAGCTGCAGGACATCGCGAACGCCAACGGCGGCACCCGCGCCGCCGGCACTCCCGGCTTCGCGGCCTCCCGCGACTACGTCGCCGGGGTGCTGAAGAAGGCCGGCTACAAGGTGACCCTGCAGAAGTTCGACTTCCCGTTCTTCAACGAGAACTCCACCGCCGTCCTGCAGCGCACCGCGCCCTCCCCCAAGACGTACACCCCCACCCCGCCCGACGGCAGCACCGTCGGCGACTTCGCCACGATGACCTACTCCGGGTCGGGCGACGTCACAGCGGCCGTCCGGGGCGTCGACCTCGTGCTGCCGCCGGGAGCGGAGGCCAACACGTCCAGCTCCGGCTGCGAGGCCGCCGACTTCGCCGGCTTCCCGGCGGGCGCGGTCGCGCTGGTCCAGCGCGGCACCTGCACCTTCCAAGCGAAGGCCGAGAACGCGCAGGCCGCCGGCGCCACCGCCGTGATCATCATGAACGAGGGCCAGCCCGGGCGCACGGCCACCCTGCAGGGCACTTTGGGCGAGCCCACCGTGCACATCCCTGTCGTGGGCGTGAGCTTCGCGGTCGGCCAGGAGCTGGCCGCCGCCGGGACGTCCGTGCGGGTGAAGACCGACACGGCCAGCGAGATGCGGCCCACGCACAACGTCATCGCCGACTCCCGCTGGGGTGACCCGAACAAGGTGGTGCAGCTCGGGGCGCACCTGGACAGCGTGGTCCCGGGACCCGGCATCAACGACAACGGCTCCGGCAGCGCCGCGATCCTGGAGGTCGCCTCCGCGCTCGGCAAGATCCCGACCAGGAACAAGCTGCGCTTCTCCTTCTGGAGCGCCGAGGAGTTCGGCACGCTCGGCTCCGAGCACTACGTCGCGAACCTGTCCGCCGAGGAGCAGGCCAGGATCAAGCTGTACCTGAACTTCGACATGGTCGCCTCCCCGAACTACGCGCTGAAGATCTACGACGGCGACGACTCCGACGCCACCGGCTCCGGCCCGGGCCCCGCGGGCTCCGACGAGATCGAGAAGCTCTTCGAGAAGTACTTCGACACGCTCCGCCAGGGCCACGTGGGCACCGACTTCGACGGACGGTCGGACTACGGCGCCTTCATCGCGGCGGGCATCCCGTCCGGCGGCCTGTTCACCGGCGCCGAGGGCGTCAAGACGCCGCAGGAGCAGGCGTTGTTCGGCGGCACCGCCGGCGAGGCGTACGACTCCTGCTACCACCAGGCCTGCGACACCATCGCCAACATCAACGACAAGGCGCTCGCGCTGAACACCGGAGCGATCGCCACCGCCGCCGTGGTCTACGCCTTCAGCCGGGACCTGCCCGGTCCGGACAGCCGCACCACCGCGGCGGCCGCGCGCACCACCGCCGCCGCCCCCGCGGCCCACGCCGTCGGGGCGCACGGCGTGCCCGCCCAGTGATCCGTACGCGGTAGCCGCACGCGGGCCCCGCCGGACGTCGATCGTCCGGCGGGGCCCCGTCATGTGGTCGTCAGCCCGTGAAGTTCACGTCGCTGCAGAAGAAGAACGTCTGGTCCATGTGCGAGGCCTGCCAGATCGTGTAGACCACGGCCCGGCCGCTGCGGCCCGAGGTGCTGAGGTTGACCGAGTAGTACTGCCCGGGGGCGTACCTGCCGGTCTTGGTGAGCAGCTGCAGGTCGTTCCAGCCGACCGCCTGCCGGGTCGGGTCGAAGCCCTGCTTGGTGACGTAGACGAGCAGGTAGTCGGCGCCGTGCCCGGCCTGGTCCCACAGCTTGATCGTGAAGTTGTTGCGGACGTCGGTCGCCTTCCACGCGCCGGGGACGTCCATGGCGTTGTACCGGCCGTTCTCCGCGTGGCCGCCGCTGCACAGCTGGCCGTTCGGGATCGCGGCCTGGAAGTTGCCGCCGAGGTTCATGCGGTAGAGGCCGTTCCAGTTCCACATGGCGGTGGTGTCGGCCTGCCACGCCTGCCAGCACATCGGGTCCTGCTGGGCCATGGACGGGTTCTGGAAGTCGCTGCCCCAGCGCTGCCAGCAGCCGTAGTTGCGGGAGGCCGGGTCCACGATCGAGCCGTGGGCGGAGGCCGCGCCCGCCCAGGTGACCAGGCAGGTGATCGACGCGGTCAGCAGGGCCGTGAGGCGCAGGGCCCAGCGGCGGATCCGGGAATTCGAATGCGCGTTCACTGTTGGGTCTCCATCTTCCGGTGGGGGGTTTCCGGGCCAGATGGGGAGCGCTCCCTGACGCGCGATGCTAGTTCACCACCGTTTGTTTGACTACTCGACCAACTACAGTCAAGACGTGGGCGCCTCCGACCTCGTGTTTCCCCGCGAAGCCCAGGGGGAGCATCGTGCACGTTTCATCCTGCGATGCCTGGAGCACGTCAGGTCCGTGCACCTGCCACGCCCGCGGTTCACCTTCTGGCGGGAGGGGCGCTCTGCCCCTGCTCCGACTTCGCCAGGAACGGCGAGCGGCCGAGGATGACGATGCCCGCCACGAGCGCCACCAGACCGCCGACCGCGCCCGCGAGGGCCGGCGGATCAACGTGCAGCTGCTCGCCGAAGATCGCCACTCCCAGGACGATGCCGATGATCGGCTCGGTCGCGGTCGTGGCGGGCAGCGAGATCCGCAGCGGCGCGGCGTCGAAGGCGCTCTGGTTCAGCAGGATGCCGGTCGCGGCGATCACGGGCAGCAGGTAGGGCTGCCAGGAGGTGAACAGCGCGGCCGGCCCCCGCGCCAGGGTCAGCAGGGACCCGCGGGTCAGTGCGTCCTGGAGGCCGTACAACGTCCCCGCCGCCCCGGCGAGCAGCATCGCCTTGACCTGCAGGGGCATCCGCAGGGCCACCGCGACCATGCCCGCGGCCACTCCCGCCACGATGAGCACCGCGACCCAGAGCATGGTGTCCGACGCCGGCATCCCGCCGCCGTGGGGACGCCCGGTCAGGAGGAAGGCGGCGACGCCGCCGCTGACCAGCACCGCCCCCAGCCACTCCGTCGCGCCCAGGCGCTCCTGGTAGATCAGGGCCGCCGAGGCGAGGGCGAAGATGAGATTGGTCGCCAGGAGCGGCTCCACGCGGGCCACGTCGGCGCCCCGCAGGGCCAGCGCCCCGAGAACCTGCCCGCCGACCATCGCGGCGATCCCGGCCAGCCAGATCGGCTTGCGCGCCAGGTCGAACAGCAGCCGGACGTGCAGCATCTCGCCCAGCGGCTCTGTGTACGCGACGTGCTGCTGCGCGACCCAGCCCAGCCCGAGCAGCGCCGCGGCCGCGAGGCCGAGAACCACCGTGACGATCACGGCGCCGGAGCCCTCGGCATCATGATCGGTCACTCCCCTCGGCGCCCGGGTCTGCCATACCTATCCGGCCATCCCCAGTGACGACGGCCTCATGTCCGGGATATGGTTTTTGGGCAGTCGTACAAGTCAATTGTCCAAGGCGTTCGACCAAGCGGTCGTACGAGAGCTGAACGGAGCACGTGGGAGATGACGGAGGCGTCCGCGGACCGGGGCAGGACCACGCGGCAGCGGCTGCTCGGCGCGGCGGCGGCCCTGATCGCCGAGGTCGGCTGGGGTGGCGTCAGCACGCGGATGGTGGCCGAGCGGGCCGGGGTCGCCCCCGGGGTCGTGCACTATCACTACGCGTCGCTCACCGACCTGCTGATCGCGGCCTCGACCGGCGCCGCGCGCGGGATGCTGGAGGAGCTGACCGGGCGGCTGACGGAGCAGCCCGGCCCCGAGGCCGGTGTCGAGTGGCTGCTGGGCGAGCTGTCCCGGTACACGGGGACCGATCCCTCCTCGCTGCTGATCGTGGAGATGTACCTCGCGGCCGCCCGGCTACCCGATCTCCGCGAGCAGTTGCAGGAGCTCGTCACAGCCTCCCGCGCCCGGGTCGCCGCCTGGCTGCGCGGCGGAGGGCACGCCGGCGACGCCGAGGCGGCCGCCGCGGTCCTCGTCGCGGCGGTGGACGGCCTGATGCTCCACCGCGGTCTCGACCCCGCTCTCGACCTCACCGCTCTGGCCGGGCCGCTGCGGGCGATGGTGCGTACCAGCGGACACGAGAAGGGACGAAGCACATGAGAGCGATCATCTGCGGCGCCGGGATAGCCGGGACCGCCCTGGCGTGGCACCTGGAACGCGCGGGCTGGGACGTCGAACTGGCCGAGCGCGCCCCGGCGTTCCGCGAGGGCGGATACATGATCGACTTCTACGGCCCCGGGCTCGAGGCGGCCGGGCGGATGGGGCTCCGCCCCCGGCTGGAGGAGCTCCGCCACCCCGTGCACGAGATCGGCTACGTCGACGGCGCGGGGCGGCAGACCAGCCGTCTCGCCGTCGAGGCGGGGTACGCCGAGGTGGTCAGCCTGCTGCGGGGCGACCTCGCCCGCGTGCTCGCCGAGCAGGTGCGCGCGCCGGTCCGGTACGGGACGACGGTCGCGGCCGTCAGCCAGGGCGACGGAGGCGTCCGCGTCGAGCTGACCGACGGCAGCCGCCACGAGGTGGACCTGCTGGTCGGCGCCGACGGCGTGCACTCACGGGTCAGGGAGCTCGTCTTCGGGCCCGAGGACCGCTTCATCCGTTATCTCGGCCATCACGTGGCCGCGTACGTGGTCGAGGACGAGGACCTCAGCCGGCGGGTCGGCGCGCGCTACCGGATGCTGACCGTGCCGGGTCTGATGGCCGGAGCCTACGCGGTGGGCGAGGACCGGCTCGCCCTGCTGTTCCTGCGCCGCGAGCCCGATCCCGCCGTTCCCGCCGACCCGGCCGCCTCGCTGCGCCGCCACTTCGGCGGCCTCGGCTGGATCCTGCCCGAGGTGCTGGACAGGTGCCCGCAGCCGCCCGAGCTCTACTACGACCAGGTGACGCAGGTCGAGGCCCCACAATGGAGCAGCGGCCGCGTGGCCCTGCTCGGCGACGCCTGTCAGGCGGTCTCCCTGTTCGCCGGTCACGGCGCGTCCCTCGCGATCGCCGCGGCCTGGGTGCTCGCCGGCGAGCTCCGCGCGGCCCCCGCGGGCGACCTGGCCCCCGCCCTCGACCGGTACGCCGCACGCATGCGGCCGGTCGTCGCCGACGTCCAGTCGTTCGGCCGGCGGTTCCTTCCCTGGATGGCGCCCTCCAGCCGCCTGCGCATCATGGCCCGCGACTGGCTGCTGCGGCTGGCCTCCCTCCCCGGAGCCGACCGGCTGTTCCTGAGTTCCCTGAGCCCCGGCGGCCACCGCCTCATCACCTGACACACCGCGACATCAGTTCACGCACCGGGCGGCGTCACGCGGGGTGACGTGGCGGTAACGGCTTTTTATTCCGGATGCCGCGGTCCGGAAACCCGGCCGGACTGAAGTGGCCGTCATGCAAGCGGCGGCGGAAACCAGCACACCGCGGATCGCCGGGGCGCACCACCCCGTCGCGGTCGTCGGCGGCGGCCAGGCCGGGCTGTCGGTCAGCCACTGCCTGGGCCGGCGCGGCATCGAGCACGTCGTCATCGAGGCGCGGCGGGTCGGGCACGAATGGCGCGAGCGCCGCTGGGACTCCTTCTGCCTGGTGACGCCCAACTGGCAGTGCGACCTGCCGGGCTTCCCCTACCCCGGGCCCGATCCCGACGGTTTCATGGTCCGCGAGGAGATCGTCCGCTATCTGGAGGACTACGCCGCCTCCTTCGGGCCCCCGCTCGCCGAGGGCGTGCGCGTCACCCGCTTACGGAGGGCCGCGAGCGGGACGTTCGAGCTCGCGACCACCGCCGGGGACCTCACCGCCGACCAGATCGTGGTGGCCACCGGCCCCTACCACGCGCCCTCCGTCCCCCGGCTGGCGGAACGACTGCCCGCGGGGATCGAGCAGATCCACTCCTCGCGGTACCGCCGTCCCGCGCAGCTTCCCGAAGGCGAGGTCCTCGTGATCGGCACCGGGCAGTCGGGCTGCCAGATCGCCGAGGACCTGCATCTCGCCGGGCGCCGGGTCCACCTCGCCGTCGGGAGCGCGCCCCGGGTCGCCCGCTTCTACCGGGGCCGGGACTGCGTGGCGTGGCTGCACGACATGGGCCACTACGCCAGGAGCATCGACGAGTTCGACGACGCGGACGCCGTACGCCTGCGGGCCAACCACTACGTCACGGGCCGCGACGGCGGGCGCGACATCGACCTGCGGGCCTTCGCCCGCGACGGGATGCGCCTGTACGGCCGGCTGACCGGCGTGACCGGCACGACGCTGGAGTTCGCCGGCGACCTGAAGGACAACCTCGACCGGGCCGACGCCGTGGCCGAGGGGATCAAGGACGCCATCGACGCGTACATCGCGGCGCGCGGCGTCGACGCCCCCGCCGAGCCCCGCTACGTGCCGGTGTGGGAACCGGACGGGCCGGTACGCTCCCTCGACCCGGCGGCGGCCGGGATCACCTCGGTCGTCTGGGCGACCGGGTTCACCCGCGACCACCGCTGGATCGAGATCCCCGCCTTCGACGGCCGGGGCTATCCGATGCACTGGCGCGGCGTCACGAACTGTCCCGGGCTCTACTTCCTCGGGCTGCCCTGGCAGCACACCTGGGGCTCCGGCCGGTTCGAGGCGGTGGGCCGGGACGCCGAGTTCCTGGCCGGCCACATCGAGGCGTCCCGGCGGCTCGCCGACGTGTGCGGCGCGCTGACCGGCGCGCCCGCCGAGCTCTCCCCCGCCCTGCCGGTCGGGTGAGCCGGATGGTCTTCGACGCGCACCGCCACATCGGCGTACTGCCCGCCCATCCCTTCTACGGCGGCCCCGCGGTCAACCCCGACGTCACCGCGCGGGCCACGGTCAGGCAGCTGATCGCCGACCTCGACGCGGAGGGCACGGAGCGTGCGCTGGTGCTGCCCAACTACGGCGTACCGGACCCGGCGGTCGCCTTCGCGCTCAACGATCTCGTCCTGGAGGCCGCGCAGGCCGACGACCGGATCCGCGCCGGGCTGTGGGTCTCGCCGCTGCCCCGCGACGAGGAACGCACCTCCCGCGCCCTCGGTCTGGCGGGCGAGCGGGGCGTGCGGGCGCTGAAGCTGAGCTTCCTGCTCGGCGGCCGCTCCACCGACCCCGCCTGCCGTCCAGGCCTCGACCGGATCTTCGCCGCGGCCGAACGCCACGGCCTGGTCGTCCACGTCCACACCTCCCCCGGCGCCGCCTCGGACGTCGACGAGGTCGGGCACCTGGTCGAGTGGTACGCCGACCGCGTGCCGGTGCACCTCGTGCACTTCGGCGGCGGTATGAGCGGCCACGTCAAGCTGGCCGGCTCCCGGTTCTTCGACTGGATCACGGCCGGCAAGCGCGTCTACACCGACCTGTCCTGGGCCATCGGCTTCGCGCCCTACTGGCTGGCCCGGGAGATCGAGCGGCGCGGCCTCGGGCACGACCGCGTGCTGTTCGCCAGCGACCAGCCGTGGGGCGACTTCGCGGGCGAGCACGCCCGGATGCGCGCCGCGGCCGGGGACGGCGAGCTGGGCGCGCTCGTCTTCCGCGGCACCTTCGCCTCCCTCTACGACTGACCCCGCTCACCCAAGGAGAGACACCATGTCCGTCGACCTGACCGACCTCGAGAAGAAGAGCATGGGCGAGATCCCCCATCCGTCCCTGCCCGAGGGCTCCAGCATCTACGGCAGCACCAAGGTCTTCCCCGACTACAAGGCCGAGGACGGAGAGTCGTACTTCACGCTCGTCCACGGCATCGCGCACGAGTCGTCGGTCAGCTTCGTGGCCGTGCTGCAGGCCACCCGCGCACTGCGCAAGGGCTTCGAGACCGCCATCTACTTCTACGGCCCGGGCTCGCTGAACTGCCTGGCCACCCGCGGCTTCCCGACGACAGGCAACTCGGCGTTCCCGGGCGAGCACAACATCAACAACCAGCTCAAGACGTTCATCGCCGAGGGCGGGAAGGTCTACTGCTGCCGGTTCGGCCTGTCCCTGCACGGCGCCCGCGAGGAGGACCTCATCGAGGGCGTGATCCCGACCCACCCGCTGGACGTGCAGGACGCGCTGATCCACTACGCCCGCAAGGGCGCCGTCATCAACTCCACCTACCAGCTGTAGTGCCGTGACCGTCGATCTGCGGATCATGACCCGCGCCGAACTGGCCCTGCGCGGCGTGGCCTTCGACACGCCCGTACGGCGGCCGGACGGCGCGGGGCCGAGCGGCGACGGCCACGTCCTCGTGGACGGCGCCGGCGCGGCACTGCCCGTCGACCCCGGCAGCCCCTACACGGTGCGCGACGGCACGGTCTGGCTCGGCGACCAGGACACCGGGGTCTCGCTGGTGCCCGTGCGGCGGCCGAGGTTCTACGACCTGACCACCGCCGACGGCGTCCCCTACGAGAAGATCGCCCGGCTGCACGGCGCGGACGTGCTCGCCACGACCGTCGTGCAGACGTGCGTCCGGTACGGCGAGGCCGACCGCTGCCGTTTCTGCACCATCGAGGAGTCGCTGCGGTCGGGCGCCACGGTCGCCGCCAAGACGCCCGCCCAGCTCGCCGAGGTGGCGGAGGCGGCGGTGCGGCTCGACGGCGTACGGCAGATGGTGATGACCACCGGCACGACCACCGGGCCCGATCGGGGCGCGCGCGCTCTGGCGCGGTGCGTGCGCGGCGTGCTGGACGCCGTGCCGCACCTGCCGATCCAGGTGCAATGCGAGCCGCCGGGCGACCTGGCCTGGATCGGCGCGCTGCGCGAGGCCGGGGCCACCGCGATCGGCATCCACGTGGAGTCGCTGGACGAGGAGGTCCGGCGGCGCTGGATGCCGGGCAAGTCGTCGGTGCCGCTCGCCGGCTACGAGGCCGCCTGGGACGAGGCGGTCCGGGTGTTCGGGCGCAACCGCGTCTCGACGTACCTGCTGGTGGGGCTGGGCGAGGACCCCGACGAGCTGATCGCGGGCGCGGGCCGGCTCATCCGGCGCGGCGTCTACCCCTTCGTGGTCCCGTTCCGCCCGATGCGGGGCACGCTCGCCGCCCGCGACGGCATCGGGGCGCCCGGCGCCGCCCTGCTGACGTACGTCACCGAGGGCGTGGCGGCGCTGCTGCGCGCGGCCGGCATGCGCGGCGCGGACCAGGGGGCGGGCTGCGCGGCCTGCGGTGCGTGCGGTGTGCTGAGCGCGGCGGGCGGGTGAGGCGCCGATGTACCTCGACGGGAACACTCGGGCCCCGGCGCGGGAGGAGGCGCCCGACATCCTCGCGCTGCTCGGCGACCACAGCACGCTCGCCCGCAGCCCCGGCCTACGGATCGAGCAGGCCGCGGACGCCGCGTCCCTTCGCGCCTACCGGCGGCTGCGGCACGAGGCGTTCGTCCGGGAGCAGGGGCTGTTCGACGGGCACGACCTCGACGACAGGGACGACGACCCCCGCACGGTCACGCTGGTGGCCAGGGACCCGGCGGGCACGGTCGTCGGCGGCGTGCGGCTCGGGCCCGCCTGCGACGGCCCCGACATCGGCTGGTGGACGGGCGGGCGCCTGGTCGTGGCACCCGCCGCGCGCGGCGTCCGGGGCGCCGGCGCGGCGCTGGTGCGGGCCGCGTGCGCCCGCGCCGAGGCGGAGGGCGTGCTGCGCTTCGAGGCGAGCGTGCGGGCCGGGGCCGAGGCGTTCTTCCGCCGCCTGGGGTGGACGCGGGTGCGGCCGGTGACGGTCGCGGGCGCGCCGCACGTGCTGATGCGCCACCCGATCGGCCGGATCGCGGCCCAGGCCGCGGCGGCGAAGTCGGCGCTCGGCCCGCTGCTCGCCGCCCTCGCCGGACAGGTCCCGCACGCCCTCGGCGGCCCGGGCTTCACCGGCGACGACGGAGCGCCGGTGCCCGGCAGCGACGTCGTCGCCGCCTGCGACGCGATCGTGCCGTCCATGGTCGAACGCGACCCGGAATGGGCCGGCTGGTGCTCGGTCCTGGTCAACCTCAACGACCTGGCCGCGATGGGCGCCGCCCCGGCGGGGCTGCTCGACGCGCTCGCCGCCCCCGACGCCGCGCACGCCGCCCGGGTGCTGGACGGCCTCGCGCGGGCCGCCCGCGCGTACGGGGTGCCGGTGCTCGGCGGGCACACGCAGCTCGGGGTGCCGGCCGCGCTGTCGGTGACCGCGCTCGGCCGCGCCGCGCGTCCCGTGCCGGGTGGCGGCGGGCGCCCCGGCCACGAGGTGCGCCTCACGGCGGACCTCGGCGGCGGCTGGCGGGCCGGATACCGGGGCCGCCAATGGGACTCGACCACCTCCCGGCGTACGGACGAGCTGCGCGTGATGCTCGGTGCGGTCGCGGCCGGCGCGGCCGCTGCCGCCAAGGACGTGTCGATGGCCGGGATCGCCGGCACGCTCGGCATGCTGGCCGAGGCGAGCGGTTGCGCGGCCGTGCTGGACGTGGCGGCGGTGCCCCGCCCGGCCGCCGCCTCCACGGGCGACTGGCTCACCTGCTTTCCCGGCTTCGCGATGCTCACGGCGGACGAGCCGGGCGCGCCGGCGCCTCCGGCGGGGCCGGCCGCCTCGGCGGTGTGCGGGGAGTTGACCACCGGCCGGGGCGTCTGGCTGCGCTGGCCCGATGGACAGGTCACGGAGGCCGTCGGCGGCCCGGTGACCGGATTGGGGACCGCGTGAGCGCCCTGCGCATGGCGGCGGTGGCGGCCGCGTTCGGCCGCGACCTCGAGGAGGACTTCGGAATCGCCGGACGCCTCATCAAGGAGGCGCGCAACGAGGACGTGCGGCTCCTCGCGCTGCCCGAGGCGTGCCTCGGCGGCTACCTGCTCAGCCTCGACGGCGACGCGGCGGACGCCGGGCCGCCCCCGCTCGCCGTGGACGGCCCCGAGATCCGGCGGCTGGCCGCGCTGGCCGGCGACATGGTCGTGGTCGCGGGCTACTGCGAGGACGGCGGCGACGCCCGCTACAACAGCGTGGTGTGCGTCAGCGGCGACGGCGTGCTGGGCAACCACCGCAAGGTCCACCAGCCGCTCGGCGAGAACGCCAGCTACGCCTCGGGTGACGGCTTCCGCGCCTTCGACACACCCGTCGGCAGGATCGGCATGATGATCTGCTACGACAAAGCGTTCCCGGAGTCCGCCCGCGCGCTGGCCCTCGACGGCGCGCAGATCGGGGTGTGCGTGTCGGCCTGGCCGGGCTCGCGCACGAACGCGGCGCGGGACCTGGAGCGGGACCGCTGGAAACGGCGCTTCGACCTGTTCGACCGGGCCCGGGCGCTGGAGAACCAGATCGTGTGGCTGTCGGCCAACCAGGCGGGCACGTTCGGGTCGCTGCGCTTCGTCGGCAGCGCGAAGGTCGTGGACCCAGGCGGCGAGATCGTCTCGGCGACGGGCGTCGGGCCCGGCACGGCGGTCGCCGATATCGACGTGCCGCGGGCGCTGGAGACCGCGCGCCGGTCGATGGGGCACCTGCGCGACCGCCGGCCGGAGACGTACGGGGCATGAGCGTCCTGCGGATCGCCGCGGCGGCCGCCCACTTCGGCCGCGACCTCGCCTTCGACCTGGCCCGCATCGCCAAGCTGATCGACGACGCCCGCGCCGCGGGCGCCCGGCTGCTCGTGCTGCCCGACGCCGCGCTCGGCGGCTACCTCGCCGACCTGCGCCGGCCGGACCCCGACGCGCTGCCGCCCGCGCTGAAGCCCGACGACCCGGTGATCGCGCGGGTGGCGGCGCTGGCCGCCGAGATGGTGGTGTGCGTCGGCTTCTGCGAGGACGGCGGCGACGTCCGCTACAACGCGGCCGTGTGCGTCAGCGGCGACGGGGTGCTCGGCCTGCACCGCAAGGTCCACCTGCCCGCGGGCGAGACCGCGGCCTACGGTCCGGGCGGCCGGTTCGACGCCTTCGACACTCCGGCCGGGCGGATCGGCATGCTGATCGACTACGACAAGACCTTCCCGGAGTCGGCCCGCAGCCTCGCGCTCGACGGCGCGCAGATCCTGGCGTGCCTGTCGGCGTGGCCCGCCAGCGTCACCAACCGCGCGCCCCGGATGGCCCAGGACCGGCAGTCGCGGCTCTTCGACCTGTACGACCAGGCGCGGGCCGCCGAGAACCAGGTCGTGCTCGCCTCCTCCAACCAGACCGGCGTGATGGGCGGCATGCGTTTCCTGGGCCAGGCCAAGGTCGTCGGCCCGGGCGGTGACGTGCTCGCCCGCACCTGGTCGAAGGCCGGGCTGGCCGTGGCCGAGCTCGACGTCGCCGCCGAGATCGACCGCGCCCGGCGGATCCTCCATCACCTTCACGAGCGCAGGGCCGACGTCTACCGGGAGGCGCGCGGGTGAGAATCGCGCTGCTCAGCTACTCGACCAGGCCCCGCGGCGGGGTCGTGCACACCCTCGCCCTCGCCGAGGCGCTCGCGGCGGCGGGGCAGCAGGTGACGGTGTGGACGCTCGGCCGGGGCGGCGACGCGGGCTTCTTCCGCCCGGTCGACCCGGCCGTGCGGTTGCGCGTCGTGCCGTTCCCCGGCATCGCCGGGGAGGGCGTCGGCCCGCGCGTGCTGCGGTCGATCGCGGTGCTGCGCAGGGCGTTCGCCCCGGAGGCGGCGTCCTACGACGTCGTGCACGCCCAGGACTGCATCAGCGCCAACGCGGCGGGCCGGTGCGTACGGACCGTCCACCACGTCGACCACTTCACCACGCCCGAGCTGGCCGCCTGCCACGAGCGCGCCATCGTCACGCCGTACGCGCACGTCTGCGTGTCGGCGGCGGTGGCGGCCGAGCTCGCGGCCGGGTGGGGCATCACGGCGGCGGTGATCCCCAACGGCGTCGCGTACGAGCGCTTCGCGTCCGCCGATCCGGTCGCCACCCGGATGTGGCGCCGGCGGCTCGGGACGTACGTCCTGACGGTCGGCGGCATCGAGCCGCGCAAGGGCTCGCTCGACCTGCTGGAGGCGTACGCGCTGCTGCGGGAGGCGCGCCCGGACGTCCAGCTGGTGATCGCCGGCGGTGAGACGCTCTTCGACTACCGCGGCTACCGCGCGCGGTGGGAGGCCCGGGCGGCCGAACTCGGCGTCGAGCCGACGGTGCTCGGCCCGGTCATCGACCCGGACCTGCCGCCGCTCGTGGCGGGCGCGGGCGCCTTCGCCTTCCCGTCGGTGAAGGAGGGCTTCGGGCTCGCCGCGATGGAGGCCCTGGCGGCGGGCGTCCCCCTGGTGGTGCGCGACCTGCCCGTCCTGCGTGAGGTCTTCGGCTCCGCCGCGCGCTTCGCCGCCACCCCTGGCGCCCTCGCCGCCGAGCTCGCCGACGCCCTCGGCTTCGCCGATCCCGGCAGGCGTGCGGCGGGCCGGGCGCTCGCCGCACGCCATACCTGGCCGGCCGCCGCCGAACGGCACATCGCGCTGTACGAGACGCTCGCGTCGTAGGCTCGGAGCGTGGTGATCAGACCCTTCGACGCGGTGCTGTGCGACTTCGACGGTGTCGTGAAATTTATCGATCTCGAGCAGCAGGCGGAGATCGAGCGGGCGTACGGGGTGGAGCCGGGGACGGTGGCGCGGGTGACCGGTGGGTCCACGCTGGTGGTTCCGGCCCTGACCGGGCTGGTGACCCGCGAGGAGTGGCTGGCGTCGGCCGTTCCCGTCCTCGCCGAGCTGGTGGGCTCGCCCGCGCGGGCGAGCGCGCTGACCGCCGACTGGCTGGCGGCCCGCACGTGGGCGGACGAGGAGGTGCTCGCACTGCTCACGCGGGCCCGCGCCCGCGTCCCCGTCGTGCTCGTCAGCAACGCCACCTCGGAGCTGGCCGCCCACCTGCGTGAGCTGGAGCTGCACGACGCCTTCGACCACGTCGTCAGCAGCTACGACGTGGGGGTGGCCAAGCCCGACCCGCGGATCTTCGAGATCGCCGCCGGCCGCGCCGGTGTCCCCGCCCGGCGTTGCCTGTTCGTCGACGACCGGGCCGAGAACGTCGATGCGGCGAGGGTGCTCGGCATGACCGGGGTCGTCTACCGCGCCCCGGCGGACCTGGCGGGGGCGCTGCTCCCGCTGATAGGGGAGGCTCTCTGATGGCGGTGCGGCGGGTGCTGGCCTTCATCGACAGGCCCGGGGAGCGGTTCGGGGAAGCCGCCGCGTTCTGGACGGCCGTCACCGGCACGCGCCTGTCTCCACGGCGGGGCGATGGCGGGGAGTTCGCCACGCTGCTGCCGGAGACCGGCGACGCCTGCGTGAAGATCCAGGCGGTGGGCGACGGGGGCGGCGCCCACCTCGATCTGGAGGTGGACGACGTCCGTGCCGCGATGGCCCGGGCCGTGGCGCTCGGCGCCGCCGTCGCCGACGACCACGGCGACTGGGCCGTGCTGCGCTCCCCGGAGGGCAGGGCGTTCTGTCTCGTCCCCGGAGAGGGGACGACGCGGCGGCCGCCCGTCTTCGCCGGCACCCGCCTCGACCAGGTCTGCCTCGACATCGCCCCCGGCGCGTACGAGGAGGAGGTGGCCTTCTGGGCGGCGCTGACCGGGTGGCCCCCGCGCCGGGGGTCGCTGCCCGAGTTCACGGTGCTGGCGATGCCGGGGATGCCGGTGCGGATCCTCCTGCAGCGGCTCGGCGAGGGTCCCGGCCGGTCCGCCCACATCGACCTGGCCTGCGCCGACCCCGACGCCGCTCGCGTACGGCACGAGCGGCACGGCGCGGTGCTCGTGGCGCGGGGGCGGCACTGGCTCGTCATGCGCGACCCGGCGGGCGGTGTCTACTGCCTCACGCGCCGGGACCCGGAGACCGGCTCACTGCCGGGGTGACCGTCAGGCGGCGGGGCGCAGGTGCCGCAGCGCGGCGGCGAGTCGCTCCAGCTCGGCCACCATCGCGTCCGCCGCCGAGCTCATGACCTCGTTGGGCCGCAGGCGGCCCTCCTCGTCGAGGAGCTGGGCGACGAACGGGATCGAGACCGCGTCGAACACCGGCACCATCTTCAGCGTGGTGACGACCTGCTTGAGCATCTGCACGGCCCGGGTGCCCGCGGAGACGCCGCCATAGCTGACGAACCCGGCCGGCTTGTACTGCCACTCGTGGTGCAGGTAGTCGATGGCGTTCTTCAGGACGGCGTTGAAGCCGTAGTTGTACTCCGGCGTGACGAACACGAACGCGTCGCCGCGTTCGACGGTCGCGCTCCACTCCTTGGTGTGCTGGTGGACGTACTGCCGGAGCCGGGGGTGGTTCGGCTCGTCCAGGAACGGCAGCTTCACCTCCGCCAGGTCGACGAGCTCGACCTCGAAGGCGTCCTGGGCGACCGCGCGGTCGCGGAACCACTCCGCCACCGGTAGCCCGACGCGCCCGGGACGCGTGCTGGCGATGACGATCTGCAGAACTGGCTTCGCCATAATTCCCCCAAATCATGACTAACGGGATTGAACGCCCCAACAGTACGCCTTGGTCCATTTGGCCATCGACCGGGTCCGCCCACACGCACAGAAACGGATGTGGAGAAGCTCGCGACGTGCGGCTCGACGCGGTGGGGGGCGTCCGCGGCTTTAGCGAGCGCGTCCGGGCGGCGCTCGCTGAATCCCGACCGGTGACCGCCTCAGCGGGCCAGGTGGCGGCTGATGACGAGGCGCTGGATCTGGTTGGTGCCCTCGAAGATCTGCATGATCTTCGCCTCGCGCATGTAGCGCTCGACGCGGAACTCGCGCGTGTAGCCGTACCCGCCGAAGACCTGGACCGCGTCGGTGGTGACCCGCATCGCGGTGTCGGTCGCGACCAGCTTGGCGACGCTGGCCTGCCTGCCGTACGGCAGGCCGGCGTCGCGGCGGCGGGCCGCGTCGATGTAGGTCGCCCGGGCGCAGTCCACGCCCGCGGCCATGTCCGCGAGCAGGAAGCCGAGCCCCTGATGGTCGATGATCTTCTTGCCGAACGTCTCGCGCTCCTTGGCGTACGCGACGGCCTCGTCGAGCGCGGCCTGGGCGAGGCCGGTGGCGCAGGCGGCGATGCCCAGCCTGCCGGAGTCGAGCGCGCCGAAGGCGATGGGCAGTCCCTGGCCCTCCGCGCCGATGAGGCGGTCGGCCTCGATCGGCACGCCGTCCCAGTGGGCGGTGGTGGTGGGGATCGCGTGCAGGCCCATCTTCTCCTCGGGGCGGCCGAAGGTCAGGCCCTCGGCGGCGCCCGGGGCGAGGAAGCAGGAGACGCCCCGGCTGCCCTCGCCCGTCCGGGCGAACAGCGCGTAGAAGTCGGCCCGGCCGCCGTGGGTGATCCACGCCTTCGTGCCGGTGATCCGGTAGCCGTCCTCCGTCTTGTCGGCCCTGCAGGTCAGGGCCGCCGCGTCCGACCCGGCCTGCGGTTCGGACAGGCTGTAGCCGCCGATCAGCCGCCCCGCGAGCATGTCCGGCAGCCAGCGCTCCCGCTGCTCGGGCGTGCCGTACATCGCGACGGGGAAGCAGGACAGCGTGTGCACGCTGACGGCGACCGCGACGGCGGCCCACCGCGCGGCCAGCTCCTCGATCACCTGGAGATACACCTCGTACGGCTGGCCGCCGCCGCCGTACTCCTCCGGATAGGGCAGGCCGAGGAGCCCGGCCGCGCCGAGCGTGGCGAACAGGCCCTCGGGGTAGGTCTCGGCCCGTTCGTGCTCGTCGACCCGGCGGGCCAGTTCCTTGTCGGCGATCTCACGCGTCAGCTCGACGAGGTCCCGGGCGTCCTGGCCGGGCAGCAGACGGTCGACAGTCACAGCACCTCCACCAGTGCGGGGTCGTCCAGCCGGGCGAACAGGGTCGTCGCGCGGTCGCGGAACTCCGCGACACGGGCGAGCTTTATGCCCTCGTAGCCGCGGATCACGTCCGGCAGTGCGGCGATCTCCGCGACGGTCTGAGCGGTCGCCGGAGTGAGCCGGTCGAGCGCGCGCCGTACCAGCTCGCGGTACTCCCCGACCAGCGTACGCTCCACGCGGCGGACGCCGGCGTGCCCGAACACGTCGAACGCGGTGCCGCGCAGCACTCGGGCGGCCCGCAGCCCGCGGAACACGACATCGGCGGACCGGCGCAGCCTGATCTTGCGCTTCAGGCCCATCGCCCGCAGCAGCGGCGGGTGCAGCAGCACCGACACGGCCGCGCCGGGGCCGAACTCCCGCTCGCGCCGGGCCCGCTCCACCGGGTCGAGGTGCAGCCGGGCGACCTCGTACTCGTCCTTGTACGCCATGAGCTTGTGCAGTCCCCGGGCGTACGCGAGCCCGATCCGCGTGCCCGCCTCCTCCCCCGCCCGCTCGGCGGCCAGCGCGGCCACCCGCCGCACGTCGCGCGCGTACGAGCGGGCGTAGGCCGCGTTCTGGTAGCCGGTCAGGTCGGCGATCCGCACCGCGAGCGTCTCCTCCAGCGCCCCGGTCCCGGCCGCCTCGCGCAGGGCGGCGTCGTCGACCGGGACGGCGGGAGGGGCCGGGGGGATCGCGGCCCGGAAAACGGCCTCGCGGTCGATCACGGCGGCCCGCCCCCAGCGGAAGGCCGCCAGGTTCTGCTCCACCGCCGCCTTGTTGAGGCGGATGGCCCGCTCGATCGCCTCGGCCGAGATCGGGATGCAGCCGTGCTGGTAGGCGGCGCCGACGAGCACGAGGTTGGCGGGCATGTGGTCGCCGAACAACGCCTCGGACAGCGCGCCGGCGTCCACCTGGAGGCCGACCTCGGGCAGGGTGGCCGACGCGATGCGGGTGACCGCGTCCTCGGGTCCGGAGAGGGCGGCGCGGCCGGTGACCATGGCGGCGGTCGGCACGATCGCGGTGTTCACGACGGCGACCGTACGGCCGGGCGAGGCGACGGCGAGCGTGTCGTCCGCGGCGGCGCCGAGCACGTCGAAGCAGAGGAGGACGTCGGCGGTGCCGCGGGCAGCGCGGACCGACCCGCCGATCCGATGCGGGGACACCCGCACGTCGCTGATGACGGGACCGCCCTTCTGCGCCAGCCCGGTCTGGTCCAGCCCGGCGGCGTGCAGGCCGTCGAGATGGGCGGCCATCTGCAGGATCTGCGAGACGGTGACCACTCCGGTGCCGCCGATACCGGGCATCCGCAGCAGCACCGAGCGCTCCGGGAACCGCGGCGCCGGCTCGGTCAGCGCCACCGGCGGCTCGGGCACCATACGCGACACCGCGGAGCGGGGCTCGACGAGCAGGAACGACGGGCAGTCGCCCTTCAGGCAGCTCAGGTCGGAGTTGCACGACGCCTGGTGGATGCGGGTCTTGCGGCCGAACTCGGTCTCCACCGGCTGCACCGACAGGCAGGTGGAGGCGTCCCCGCAGTCGCCGCAGCCCTCGCACACGCGCTCGTTGACCACGACCCTGGCCTTCGGCGTGGGCAGCTTTCCGCGCTTGCGCAGCCGCCGCTCCTCGGCCGCGCAGCGGTCGTCGTGGATCAGCACGGTCACCCCGTCGATCGCGGCGAGCTCCTTCTCCACCGCCGGGAGGTCGTCGCGGTGCCGTACGGACGCGATCGGCGCCAGCCGCACGCCCCGGTAGGTCTCCGGCTCCGGCGTGGTGACCACCACGCGGCGCACCCCCTCGGCGGCCAGCCACCGCGTCAGCGCCGGGACGTCGAGGCGGCCCTCGGCGCGCTGCCCGCCGGTCATCGCCACCGCGTCGTTGTAGAGCAGCTTGTACGTCATCGAGACGCCGGCGGCTACGGCGGCGCGCACGGCGAGCGAGCCGGAGTGGTGGAAGGTGCCGTCGCCGAGGTTCTGGGTGAAGTGGCGGTCGGAGGTGAAGGGGGCGAGGCCGAACCACTGGGCGCCCTCGCCTCCCATCTGCGTCAGGCCGACCCGCCTGCCGCGTCCGTCGCCGTCCAGGGCGATCATGGCGTGGCAGCCGATGCCCGGGCCGACCAGCGTGTCGTCGGAGGCGCGCGTAGAGGCGTTGTGCGGGCACCCCGAGCAGAAGTACGGCGTTCGGGCGGCGACCAGGGGGAGCATGATGCGACGCCTCGCGGGGGCGGGCGACAGGATCGCCGTCTGACGGGGCAGGCGGTCGGGGCCGAGGCAGGTGGCGAGCGCCCCGGCCACGTCCTCGCCGCCGAGCGTGCCGCGCGCCGTCAGCAGTTCCCGGCCGACGATGTCGGGGCGCTGCCCGGTGTCGTACAACGCCTGCTTGAGGTGCCCCTCCAGGAACGGCACCTTGTCCTCGACCACGAGCACCCGGTCGAGCCCGGCGGTCATGGCGGCGAGGTCGTCGTAGGCGAGCGGGAACGGCATGGCGAGCCGGATCAGCCGCAGGCCGAGGTGGTCCATCGCGGCCTCGTCCAGGCCGAGGTCGGCCAGGGCGCGCAGGACCAGGGCGTAGGAGGCGCCGGACGCGAGCACGCCCGTCGTGGCCCGGGGCGCGTCGTGCGTGATCCGGTTGAGGCCGTGCGCGCGGGCGTATTCGCGGGCCAGGCCGAGCCTGCGGGTGAGCATGTCGTGCTCGGCGTCGAGCGAGGCGGGGCCGACCAGGGTGGGCGGCGCCCCGCGGTCGGCGCGGTCCGGCACCGGGACGCCGGAACGGATGTTCTCGCGCAGCGGCCCGAGGTCGACGGTGGCCGAGGCGTCGGCGACGTCGGCGACGATCTTCAGGCCGGCCCACAGTCCGGTGGCCCGCGACAGCGCCACCGCGTGCAGCCCGAGCTCGACGACCTCCGCCACGGAGCCGGGGGCGAGCAGCGGCATCGACAGGCTCTGGCACATCGGCTCGCAGGAGCTGGGCACGGTCGACGACTTGCTGCCCGGGTCGTCGCCGATCCAGGCCACCGCCCCGCCGAGCGGCGCGGTGCCGGCGAGGTTGCCGTGCCGGATCGCGTCCGCGGCCCGGTCGAGGCCCGGGTTCTTCCCGTACCAGAACCCGGTCACCCCCTCGTGCCGGCGGCCCGGCACCTGGGCGAGCAGTTGCGTGCCCGCCACCGCCGTGGCCGCGAGCTCCTCGTTGAGGCCGGGCCGGGCCACCACCCCCGCCTCCTCCAGGAACCGCGCGGCCCGTGCCATCTCCAGGTCGACGCCGCCCAGCGGCGAGCCGGGATATCCGGAGACGAACACCCGCGTGTCCAGGCCGCGCGCGGCGTCGAGGCGGCGCTGCTCCAGGGTGAGCCGGACGAGGGCCTGGACGCCGGAGATCAGCACGGTGCCGTTCTCGGCCGCGTACTTGTCGTCGAGCGAGACGGCCGGCGAGGGCACGGGCGAGGACACGCGAACCTCCTGAGGTCTGGGGGTGACCCACAGCACACCAACGCGCCCGGCGTCGGCGCAAGCATCGCGCGGGAAACAGCCGCGAAGACGCAAAAAGATAGAGAGGTTTGCCCGGAACGCTACTGTTCTTTGCGCCGGTGCCGGGCCGGCACCGGGTGGAGAGGGAGCGTGCCCATGGCGGAGATCGACGACATCGACCACCGGCTGCTGCGCCTGCTGCGTGAGGACGGGCGCAGGACCTTCTCGGAGATGGCCGCCGAGATCGGGTTGTCGGTGGCCGCGGTGAAGCGGAGGGTCGACCGCCTGCGGGAGATCGGCGTCATCACGGGCTTCACCGTGCGGATCGACTACGCCAAGCTCGGTTGGGGCATCGAGGCGTTCACCGAACTGCGCTACCCCGGCACCACCCCGGTCGGCAAGATCGTCCGTACCGCCACGGACGTGCCGGAGGTGCAGGAGGTGTTCACGATCGCCGGCGACCCGGACGCGCTCATCCACGTCCGGGTCCGCGACCTCGGTCATCTCCAGCAGGTCATCGACCGGCTGCGCCGCGCCGGCGACGTGACCGGCACCAAGACCCTGCTCGTGCTGGGGTCGTGGACCCGCGACGTCGGGCCGGTCGAGGACCTCAGTCGTCGTCCCCTCGGGAGCTGATGCCGGCGGAGTTCACGAAGTCGATCAGCGGGCCGTCGGCGAGCCTGCCCGTCCGGTGCGCCCGCTGCAGCTTGATGAGCAGGTCGCGGACGCGCCGCGCGGCCTTGTCGCCCTTGTCCCCGCCCCGGCCCCTGGCCAGGTCCCTGGCGGTCTTCCTGATCTCCTCGTGGGCTTCGCGGGCCAGCTTCGGATCGATGCCGCCCCTGCTCTCCTGTGCCTGTACGGCGTGGTCGAAGGCGGCCAGCCACTCCATGTAGCTGCGGTAGACGCGCCGCGTCGCGGTCGGCGTAGGAGACGGCTCCGGTGACGGCCTGAAGGACGGTGTCCTGGACACCCGGGGTGACGGACTCGCCGAGGCCTTCCCCGGCTCAGTGGGTGACGTCTCAGCGCGGGTGGCCGTCGGGGACTGGGCCGCGACCGCGGGTTCGGCCCGCCCGCCGCCGTCGGACAGCGCCGCCACCCCGATCGTGACCACGGCGAGCCCCGCCACCGCGGCGCCGAGCCGGATCAGCGTCCGCCGTTCGAGCGACGACCCCCGAGCACGGCCAGCCGGGACGGCGGGCGGCGGAACGTCGAGCAGCGCCGTGTCGCCCGCACGCGCGCCGCCCGGATACGGCCCCTGCGGCGGGGGCGATGCCGTCACCCCGGCCTCCCACGCAGCCGTCCCGCCTTCCCACGCCGCAGCCGTCCCGCCTTCCCACGCCGCCGCTGTCCCGCCATCCCACGCCGGCTCCGCCGCGGAGAGGGCGACGGCCGCCAGGACCCGGCGCACGACCTCCGCGTCGGCGGGCCGTGCGGCGGGGTCCTTCGCCAGCAGCGCCATGATCAGGTGTTCCAGCTCGGCGGGGATGTCGGGCCGGTGCCGGCCGGGCGGCACCGGAGCCTGGTGCATGTGCTGATACACCAGCTCCGGGGCCGACCCGGTGAACGGCGGGTGCCCGCACAGCAGCTCGTAGCAGACGCACCCCAGCGCGTAGAGGTCGCAGGCGGCCCCGCCGCCCCGGCCGTCGATCTGCTCCGGCGCGAGATACGCGGCGGTGCCGACGACGGTGCCCACCATCGTCAGCCGCGCCGCCTCGGTCGCCACCTGGGCGACGCCGAAGTCGACCACCTTGAGCACGCCGCTCGCGGTGCGGTGCAGGTTCGCGGGTTTGACGTCCCGGTGCACGACCCCGGCGCGGTGGGCGGCGTCCAGCCCCGCGGCGGCCTGGCTCATGAGGTCGCACGCCTCCGCCACGCCGTACCGGCCCCGGTCGAGCAGCTCCGCGGCCAGGCTGCGGCCGGTGAGCAGCTCCATCACCAGGTAGGGCCGCGCGTCCTGCTCGCCGACGTCCAGCACGGTCACCACGTTCGGATGGACGACGCGGGCGGCGGCGCGTGCCTCGCGGGCGAAGCGCTCCCGCGAGGCGACCCCGGCGACCTGCGGCGCGAGGATCTTGACCGCCACAGGGCGGTGGGCACGCAGGTCCCGGCCCCGCCAGACCTCGCCCATCCCGCCCTGGCCGATCAGTTCCTCCAGCTCGTAACGACCGCCGAGCGTGGACGGCACCACGTCCCGCACCTCCCCATAGCGACTCGCGCCCAGATGATCGGGAGCCAACCTATCCTCTCGGGCAGGCAGGGCGAGAACGGCCGGACCGCCGGGGCGCGGAACGCCACGCCCCGGCGGGGACGGCACGGGCGGCCGCTCAGGCGCGCAACTCGGGGAACTCGTCGTCCCGCCACTCCCTCGACGGCCCGGCCCCCTCCTGCGCCGCGGAGGTCTCCCTGGCCCGCAACTCGACCCGGCGGATCTTCCCCGAGATCGTCTTGGGCAGGTCGGCGAACTCGATCCGGCGCACCCGCTGGTACGGCGCGAGCCTCTCACGGGCGTGCCGCAGGATGGCCGCGGCGGTCTCCCGGTTCGGCTCCCAGCCCGCGGCAGGCACCACGTACGCCTTGGGCACGGCGAGGCGGATCGGGTCGGGGGCGGGCACGACCGCCGCCTCCGCCACGGCGGGATGCTCGATGAGCACGCTTTCCAGCTCGAACGGCGAGATCTTGTAGTCGGACGCCTTGAACACGTCGTCGGTGCGTCCCACGAAGGTGATCGAGCCGTCGGCGTCCCGGACCGCGACGTCGCCCGTGTGGTACAGCCCGCCGGCCATGGCCTCATCGTCACCGTCCAGGTATCCGGTCATCAGGTTGACCGGGCGGGCGGCGAGGTCGAGGCAGATCTCACCCTCGTCCGCCGGCCGGCCGGTCACCGGATCGACGACCACGACCGGGACGCCGGGAAGGGGGCGGCCCATCGAGCCCGCCTTCACCGGCGTGCCGGGGGTGTTGGCGATCAGGGCGGTCGTCTCGGTCTGGCCGTACCCGTCGCGGACGGTCAGCCCCCACGCCCGCTCCACCTGGGTGATGACCTCGGGGTTCAGCGGCTCCCCCGCGGCGACCGCCTCACGCAGGCGGCCCGGCCCGTCCCCGAGGTCGGCCTGGATGAGCATCCGCCACACGGTCGGCGGCGCGCAGAACGTGGTCACCTCCGCCCGGCGGATCAGCGCCAGCAGGGCGGCGGCGTCGAAGCGGGAGTAGTTGTGCACGAACACCGTCGCCTCGGCGTTCCACGGGGCGAAGAAGCAACTCCAGGCGTGCTTGGCCCAGCCGGGCGAGCTGATGTTGAGGTGGACGTCGCCCGGCCGCACTCCGACGAAGTACATCGTCGTCAGGTGCCCCACCGGATAGGACACCTGCGTGTGCCGCACGAGCTTGGGCCTGCTGGTCGTCCCCGAGGTGAAGTACAGCAGCAGCGGGTCGCCGGGAGAGGTCCGGGCCTCGAACGGCTCCGGCTCCGGCATCGCGTAGGCGTCGCCGTACCGGAGCCAGCCGGCCGCCTCGCCCACGCAGACGCGTCCGTACTCGCCCGGGACGCCGTCGAACTTGTGCGTGTCGGCCGCGTTGGCGACGACGTGCCGGACCCGTCCCCGCCGTACGCGGTCGGCGAGGTCCGCCGTGCCGAGGGCGGTGGTCGCCGGCATGATCACCGCGCCGAGCTTCATCACCGCCAGCATCGACTCCCAGAGCTCGACCTGGTTGCCGAGCATCAGCAACACGTGGTCGCCCTTGCCGACCCCCTGGGCGGCCAGCCAGGCCGCCACCTGATCGGAGCGGCGGGCCATCTCGTCGAAGGAGTAACGCCGCTCGGAGCCGTCCTCCTCCACGATCCACAGGGCCGTGCGGTCGTTCCCCCGGGCGATGACGTCGAACCAGTCGGTGGCCCAGTTGAACCTGTCGCCGAACCCCGGCCACGCGAACTCACGCGCCGCCCCCTCAGGGTCCTCCCGTAAGCGGAGCAGCAGGTCGCGGGCTTCCCGGAAGGCGTTGGTGCCGGTCGTCTCGCTCACGCGGAACTCCTCATCGTCGAAGCGGTCCCAGCCGTCAACGTACGGCCGTCACCCGCGCGGTGTCACTCCCGAAGATCCGCGAGCAGCGCATCGGCGACGGCCTCCTCGTAGACCGCGGCCCCGTGCTCACGCATCGCCTCCGCGAGGGCCGGATCCCATGGCGTGGGCACCGGTCGCCCGGTGAGCCCGACACGCCCCTCGCCGTCAGCGGCCTCCCCGTCCCCGGCCTCCCTGTCCCCGGCCGCTCCGTCCCCGGCCTCCCTGTCCCCGGCCTTCACCGCGTCGCCGAGACCGGCGAGGTAGTCGGCGGCGGTCATGCGCCAGAGCTCCGCACCGTGGCGCCGCGCGACGGCTCCGGCCATGTCCACTCCCGGCCAGTCGAAGTCGCCGTGGTAACGCAGCCGGGCCCCGCCGCGCACGGCGACCGCCGCCAGCCGGTGGAACGCCGTCGACGGGCGTCCCTCGGTGCAGACGAGTGGCGGGCATCCCGGCCCCAGCTCCGCCGCCGCGCGCCGCAGGACGGCCGGGTTCTCGCAGACATGGACGACCGGGGCCCGCAGAGTGATCGAGAAGGTGCTCAGCTGGTGGAGCGTGACCTGGAACGGCGTGCCGAACCGGGCGGCGCCGGTGAGCCACTCCCCCAGTCCCTCCCCCTCCGCCGGCAGGTTCAGGACGAGGATCCGGCTGGCGAGGTCGTCGACGACGACCTCGTAGTGGTCCCACAGTTCACGGCGCCCCTCTGCCGTCCCCGGAAGCGGAACACCCTCGCGGATCGCGAGCGCCCGCAGGACCAGGGTGGACAGGGTGGTCCGATGGTTGAGGGCCTTGGGATCGCCGGTGACCTCGGCAGCCAGCCCGGCGAGGGTGACGGGCGCGCGGCCCTCGGGACGGGCCTCCAGGAACTCCAGAACTGCGACGGCCTGTGGGAGCACGCCGACGGTCTCCGGCCGCGCGATGAGTCTGCCCACCGTGCCGTTACGACGCACCGCACCCAGCCAGGTGCGGAACCACTCGGCGCTCTCGTGCAGCGGGCTCTGCTCGGCAGGCCCCAGGGCCTCACGCCGGGCGGCGAGGGCGCGGGCGGCTTCGGCGGGGCGGTTCGCCAGCGGGCGGCCGTCGAGGGCCTCCAGCAGTCCGGCGAGGGTGAGCCCGGTGCCGGCGCGTACGACGGCGTCGAGTTCACGCAGCGTCACGGAGACGGTCCCGGCGCCGAGACCGCGATGGCGGCCGGTGATGCCGATGATCGCGTTCCGTTCCGCCTCGTCGGGACCGCCGAGCCGGACCGGCGGCCCGTCCAGGCTGCCGCCGTTGTTCTCCAGGCGCCGCCGCGCGGCGCGGAGCAGGCGCCGGTATTCCGGCGCGTGGTAGCGCTTCACCGCCTCGGGGCCGCCGCTCATACCTCTTCCTCCATCTCGTCGGCCTTATCGTGATCGGCCGCGGCGAGGAGAGTGCCCTCGGTGAGGGCGGGAGCGCGGCGGCTCGGCCGGAAACCGAGCAGCGTCTCGGCCAGTTCCTCGTTGCCGGCGAAACCGGCGTCGGCGTCGATGGTCTGGTCACCGTCCCAGAGCATCAACATCGCCGAGACCGCGTGGGCGCTCTTGTCATGGTGCATGTCGTAGTGCGCGGCCATCGGCACGGTGTCGAAGTGGATCCACAGGTCGTGGCCGGTCATGAACAGGTCGAGGCCGAACTTCACGGTCAGGCCCAGCAGCTCGGGCTTGTACCGGTCGTCGATGCCGGCGAACGCCTCGTCCAGCGCGATCATGCGCGGGCAGGTGGGCTTGGCGGAGGAATAGAGGGCGTTGGCCGCCGCGAACAGCGGAAGGTGGATGGCCGCCGACTTCTCCCCGCCGGACATCTGCTCGTGCTTGGCCCGGGTGAGCTTCGCCTCCTTCTCCCCCGGCACGGCGAGCACCAGCTCGAAGCCGTACCAGGTGCGGTAGTCGAGCACGTCGGCGAGGGCCTGCCTGTACGTGGCGCGCGGATGGGCGGCCCGGTAGCCGCGGATCATCTCCCGCAGCAGGCCGCGCAGCTCGGCCAGCCCGGCCGCGCCGAGCCCCTGCGCGTCCCGGTCGAGGAGCCGCGCGACCGCGACCTGCCGGTCGTTCAGCCTGTCGGAACGGCCCCAGCGGATGCCGATCCTGGTGCCGGACGACATGGGCCGGGACCGGGTGTCCTCGTTCATCCCGCGCACGAGGTCGCGCGCGGTGCGGACCCGGTCGTGCACCTGCTGGGCGAGCGCGGTGAGCAGCTCGTCCTCCAGCACCGTCCGCTCCCGCTCCTCGAGCAGGATGCCCTGCTCCTGGACGCGGTCGGCGACGCGCCGGGCGAACGCGGCGACGGGATTGCGGCCTCCCTCGTCGCTGACGTAGACCATCACGACGCCGGTGGGGTCGTGCTCCAGGCGGTAGTCCTCGGCGCAGCCGTCGAGCGCGTCCTGGAAGGTCCGCAGCGAGGCCGACAGCCGGCTCGCGGAGCTCTTGAGCGCGCTCTCCCCCGGCACGCGGATGTCGGCCATCTCCGCGGCGAACGCGTCCAGCAGGGCGGCGACCTCTCCCGGCAGCACTCGGCCGACGAGAGCGGCGGGGTCGGGCGGCGGCCCGCCCCCCTCTCCGGCGATGGCGTGGGCGGACAACTCCGCCGCCACCGACGCGGCCGCCTCGGCGGGCTCGGGCCAGCCGACGTGGGCGGGCCAGGGCGCGGTGGCGGCGACACCGAGCAGCGGGCGCAGCTCCAGGTGCGCGTACGGCCCGAACGACGCGGCGTGCTCGAAGAGGTGCCCGAGGGCCTGGCCGACAGACGCCTGGCCGTGTTTGAGGTCGTTCTCGGCGACGATCAGCGCCCTGTCCTCCCGCGCCGCCGCGGCGGCGTGCTCCTCGCACCGCCGGCGGACCTCGGCGAGGTGACGCTCGGCCTCGTCGACCTGGGCGAGCACCTCGCGCAGCGGCGCGTCGAGGGCCTCCTCGCCCGCCCTGAGCTCCTCGACGTCGGCCCGGTGCTCCCGCTCCTTGTCCTCCAGAGCGCGGGAGTCCGCGTCGTGCCGCTCGCGCTGCCGGGAGATCGCGGCCTGCCGGGAGGCCAGGTCCCGCTCCTCGGACGCGGCCCGCTCGCGGCCGTCGTGCAGCCGCTGCGCCGTCGCGAGGAAGTCGTCGACGGCCCGCGCGACCGCGTCGACCTCCTGCTCGGCGACGGGCATGCCGCGTTCGGCCGCGACCTGCCGGAGCCGCCGGCGCGCCGCGTCGACCTGGGCCACCGCGGCGTCCAGGTCGCGGCGGCGGCCGGCCAGTGCCGACCGTGCCTGGGCCAGCAGGGCGGACTCGCGCGACACGCGGGCGACGGCCGCGGCGACCGCCGTGGCGGGCGGAAGCTCCCGCCGTGCCCGGGCGAAGTCCTCCAGGCGCCGGTTGGCACCCGCCAGGTCCCGCTCGGCGGCCTCGTGCGCCCGGCTCGTCTCAACGATCATCTCGTCGTACTCGGCGAGCCTGGCCGCACGGCGGTTGGCCCGGTTCGTGGCGCCGATATATTCGGGCGACGGCTTGGGCCTAGCGCCGACGAGGAGACCGAGGCCGAACTGGGCCCGGCCGGTCACCACCGGCACCGGTCCACCCTCTAGATCCCGGCGGGGCGTGATCGTGTCGGAGACCGCGACCGACCGCAGCACGTCCGCGACGACCGCCGCCGGAACCAGGTCCTGCTCCTCCGGCACGAGCACGTCGGCGAGCGTACGGCCGGACGGGCGGCTCTCCTCGGGAAGCGGGAGCAGGTAACCGTCGGGCTCCGGGACCGCGACGGCGTCGAGGGTGTGCCGCGCCTGCGGGTGCACCCAGGCGGTCAGCAGTCCCGCGCCGTACAGGGCTCCTTCGAGACCGGCCGCGTCCTGCTCGCCGAGGCCGTCGGCGAACCGGACGAGCCGCCACAGGGGCGCCCCCGGGCGTCCGTCGCGGTCCGCCGTCCGGCGGTCGTCGTGCGGCGGCGCCTCGTCGCGCTCCGCCGCGATCTCCTCCCGCTCGCGGCGCAGGCGGACGAGCTCGGCGGCGAGGTCGCGGACCCGGGCGGACAGGCGTTCGGCGGACCTGGCCGCCTCCGTGCGCCGTTCCTCGGTCCGCACGCTGTAGACCTCGGCCGGGGACGGCGCTCCGGCGTCACCGGCGTGGTCGAGGGCCTCGGCCAGGGCCTCCACGTCGGCCGGCCCGGCCACGGCCCCGTCGTCCCCCGCGTGCTCGTCCCCCGCGTGCTCGTCCCCCGCGTGCTCGTCCCCCGTGTGCTCGTCCCCCGTGTGCTCGTCCTCTGGGCGCTCGTCCTCTGGGCGCGCGTCCGCGGGCCGCCCGTTCTCTGAGAGCTCCTTCTCCGAAAGCTCCCGTTCCGCGCGCTCCTTCTTTGGCGGCACCGGCGCACCGGCCCAGCGGACGGCCCAGGCACCGAGTGCCTCCCGCGCATCGCGACGCGCTGCCGCCAGCGCGGCGTCGGCGGCCTCGCACCGCCCTTCCCGTTCCCCGACGTCCTTGTCGGCCTTGTCATGGTCGGTCTCGGCCCGTAGCCGGTCCCGTTCCGCCGCGGACACTCTGGCGACCTCGTCGCGGACCTTCGCGACGTCGTCCCGGCGGGCGGTGGCCCGGGCCCTCGCCGTCGTGAGCAGGTCCTCCCCCGTGTCGGCCGGACCGTCCCCGTCTTGGGAGACTCCGGCCCGCTCCGCCGCGTCGGCGAGGTCCGTGGCGTGGCGGACGATCGCCGCCCGGGCGCCCTCCAGCCGCTCCGCGAGCTCGCCCGCCTCTCCTTCGAGGGCGGCCAGGTGATCGGCGACGTCCGTCAGCCGGGCCCGCTCCCGTTCGATCTCCTCGCCCGTCTTGGCGACCTGACGGCGGCGCAGGTCCAGCTCGCCCCGGGCGCGGTAGGCGTCGTCCGCGCGCAACACGGCGAGGCGGCGCTCCAGGCCCTCCCGCTCGGCCTCCGCCGCGGCGGCCGCCGCCGTCGCGGTCTCGCGTGCGGCCGCGGCCGTCTTCCGCGCGTCCTCGGCCCGCACCAGCGTGCGGGCGTGCTCCACCGCGCCGGCCATCTCGGTCTGGATGCGGGACAGCCGTGCCTTCGCGTGGGTGCGCAGGTAGGCGACGTAGTCGGTCAGGAACGCCCGTACGGCCTCATCCGCGGCGGCGAAGTCGTCGAACTGCTTCTGCACCGCCGCGAGGTTCTCGAAGTCGCGGGCCGCCTGGTCGACGAGCTCCTCGTCGAGAGGGCTGAGACCCGAGGTGAGCGTGGCGGACACCTTGTCGGGGTCGAGGTCCTTGGCCAGCAGCGGGCGGCGCAGCGCCAGCAGCAGGTCGAGAAGCTGGGTGTAGCGCTCCCTGCCCAGCCCGAACAGCCGGGCGTCCACCGCGTCGCGATACTGCGTGGCGGTCTCGCTGTGGGCATCCGGCCCGAGAACGGCCTTGAGCTGCCGCTCGGTGAGCGGCCGGGAGTCGGGCGCCAGCAGCCCGAAGTCGACGCCGAGGCGCTTGTCGGTGACGAAGAACGAGGTCCGCACCCCGTCGCGGTGCCGGTGCGCGCGGATGCCGATGACGAGGGTGACGGTCTCGTCGGTCTCGGCGGGCTCCGCCCCGATCTCCCGCCGGGCGAACTCCATCCACACGTAGCCGTACTCGGCCTCCTGCCCCCGATAGAGCAGGTTGGACTTCATCGTCCTGTTCTCGCCGCTGAACGGGTCGAGCCGCCGGGCGTCCGCCACACCGTCGAGGATGAACGGGAAGAGCACCTCCAGCGCCTTGGTCTTGCCCGAGCCGTTGTGCCCGCGCAGGACCAGGCGCCCGTCGGCGAAGGCGAACTCCTCGTCGACGTAGTCCCACACGTTGATCACACCGGCCCTGCTGGGCTGGAACCGGTCGCTCGGCGGCGTCATCGCTCCTCCTCCTGCGCCGGCGCGTCCTCCCGCGCCGAGGGGTCCTTCTGTGTGGCCGGCTCGGGCAGCGCCACCAGCGCCAACTGGCCGCCCGAGGTCCGGGTGGGCAGGGCGGCCCGGATGTTGCGGTACCGCAGCGCGGCGGGCAGGACGAGCACGCCGCCGGGCACCGGCCTGAGCAGCATCAGGTCCGCGAGGAAGCCGACGACCGCGTCGAGCAGCCCCCGGGGGTCCTGCTGCCAGGCGGTCGTGAACGAGGCCGCCCCGAACTCGTCGTACATCTCGGTCGTCATCGACTCGAGGCGGCCGCGCTCCACGAACGGCGCCTCGGCGGGCGCGGGCGGGTCGCCGGGGGAAAACGGCTCCGCCTCCGCCGCGGACCAGGCGAGTTCGGAGACGACGCCGTCGCGGGGCAGGCCCGCGTCCATCCGCGCGACGAGGCCGGCCTGGTCGTCGGCGAGCGCGGGGACGGGCAGCCTCTTCGGAAAGTGCTCGGGATCCTCCAGCAGGTCGGCGATCTTGGCCAGCAGGAGGCCGGCGGCCCGGCTCACCGCGTTGCCCCGGCCCGGGAACGGCCGGTCGGTGAAGACGCCGCCCGGATCGGCGAGCATGACGCCCTCCGCGCGCCGTTCCAAGGCCAGGCCGGTGAGCCGGACGAGGTCCTCGGCGAGACCCGGGGACCGCAGCGCGTCGGCCACCTCGGGGTCGACGTCCGCGTAGTACACCACGGGGAACTCGACGAGCAACCGCCTGGCCCTGCGGACGGGGTTCGCGTGCGGCGGCTCGTGCACCAGGCCGGCCGCGCTGGTGAGGTGCTGGACGGGCCGGGCCGGTTTGAACAGCACCGCGCAGATGTCATGGTCGATGTCGTACAGCGCGTCGCCGCGCTCGGTGTCGCGCGCCCACCACTCCAGGCTGCCGTCGGACAGCCGGAGCGCGCCGCGGTCCACCAGCCAGCCCAGCACGTCGACGGCGGCGGCCTTGTGCGAGCCGAGCGCGGGGTCGAAGCCGAGACCGTCGATGGAGTTGGCCAGCGGCGTGAAGATCCGCACCAGGTCCGCCAGGCTGATCTCGATGCGGGAGCGCTGGAACGACCCGAGCACCAGGCACAGGTAGGCCAGCCGGCGGCGGTCGAACGGCTTGCCCTTGCGGGAGAAGATCGACCGCTGCGTCTCGTCCAGGACGTCGAGATGGCGGACCAGCCGCACGTGGTGGGTCGTGGCGATCAGCGTGTAGCCGAGCAGTTCGCGGAAGTCGCGCGTCATCTCGTCGGCCCACCGCAGCACCTGGTCGAGCACGCCGGGGCGCGGCCGCTCCCTGGTGATCAGGTCGCAGGTCAGCACCCGGCGGACCGCCTGCTGGTAGGAGCCGAGGTCGGCGGCGGAGACGCCGATGGCGGCCCGGGCGCGAGGAGTCGTCACCGGGAACCCCCCGCCCCCGAACCCGCCGCCGGCGTCCGCCCGGCGATCTCGACCCGGAACCCGGGCAGGTGCAACAGTCCCCGCGCGGTGCGCACCGCGCTCCCGCTGCCGGACGGCACGAGCCGGATCATCACGGCGTCGTCGGCGCCGGAGCCCCTCTTCAGGCGGCCGGCGACGACCGTGCGTCCCTCCAGCGCCCGCGTCATCAGCTTCAGCAGGACCCTGGTCTCCGCGTCGTCGAGCTCCCGGCCGTGCGCGCCCAGCCCCACCAGGTGTCCCGCGGCCTCGCGCTCGGCCGCGCGCTCCGCGGCCTGCTCGCGGCGCAGCGCGGCCCGCGCGCCGGGGTTGCCGCGCACCGGAGTAGGCACGCCCGTCGTGGGCGCCTTCCCACTGCGGAAGAGCGTGACCGACACCTCCACCCCCGGCGCGTCCCACCACGTGTTCCTGGGCGAGATCTGTTCGGTGTCCTCGTGGGCCGCGCCCAGGTGCCGCGCGCTGCGCAGGTTGAACGCCGCCCCCATCAGCGCGTGGGCGGCCCCCTCGTCCGGTGCGTTCCAGACCCACTCGGCCAGGTGCCGCAGCTGGGTGGCCCGGTTGACGCCGCCGCGCTGCGCCTCCGAGATCTGCCGCAGCAGCGCGATCACCCCCGACACCGCGACGCGCGTCGCGTTGCGCAGCTCCCCCGCGCGGGACTCCTCCGGCCCCTCGGGCGCGAACCACGCCCGCAGGACGGACCAGCGGCGGCGCCAGTCCTCCAGCCGCTCGTCGCGGTCCATGAAGGGCCGTTCGTCCACCGCCGCCGCGCGGTCGAGCAGGGAGACCAGGCCACTCGTCTCGACGTCCCGTACGGCCGCGGCCAGGCGGGGCAGATATCGGTCGAGCTCCGCCATGAACTCGGACATGTGCGTCAGCAGGGCGTTCTTGTAGCGCAGGAACGTCTCCGGAGAGGCGTCGGTGGAGCGGATGATCTCGCCGAGTGTCACGTGGAAGTGCGCGGAGCGGCGTCCCATGTCCTCCATGACCGAGTCCAGCCGGGACAGCCGGCGGTAGACCTGCTCGCCCTCCCCCGCGCGGTTGGCCGCCGCCAGTGCCTTGAGGTCCTCCAGGATGTCGGAGAAGACCAGCCGCGACAGGTTCGCGTCCTGGATGCGGGCCGCGAGCAGGCCCTCCACCGAGGTGTACGCCCAGTAGCCGAGCTCGCTGAACTGGTAGACCGACTGCCTGTTGCGGTAGCGGACGAGGTCGCCGGCCCGCGAGGCGTCGTCGAACCGGTGCACCACCCCGTCCTCGTACAGGGCGTCCAGCCGGTCGCGCAGGTTGCCGTCGAAGGTGGGCACCTCGTCGTGGAGCCGGGCGAGCTCGGTGAGGGCCGCCTGCACCTCACCCGCGTCCACCTGGACCTGGTGCACCTCCCGCAGCCGGTCCATGGCCCGCAGCACCCACAGATAGGCCACATGGTCGTCACGCCTGGTGAAGTTGAACAGCCTGAACCGATCGCTGATCGCCAGCGAGTCGAGGTCAAGCGCCCTGCGTTCCGCCATCCGGCCCCCCAATCCGTGTCACGGATCCATGCCGGAAATCCGTGACGCACCCGCCCGATCGCGGAGTCCCGCCCGCCAGATCGCGGGCGGGGCTCCGCGTGCCGAGACGACCGTATTGGAGGGCACCGACAGTTCCGACCGGCACCCGTGGCCCGCCGCGGTTCCTGCCGAGATTCGTCAGCTCACCGTCAGGGAGTAGCTGTTGGTGCGGAAGTCCATCCCGCCGCTCGACGAAGTGATCTCGTAGCCGAACTGGACGTCGCCCAGAGTCACGTCGCCGAACCAGTTGTTCGTCCTGAGCCAGGTCAGCACCGCCTTGATGTCCACGGTGCCGGAGGTGGCGTTGCCCCGCCGGACGAACGAGAACACCTGGTTGGAGCCGTTGGAGCCGCGGTACACGTCCCAGCTGTGGCCGCCGACCGTCACGCTCGTCTGCCGGGAGCCGAGCGGCCCGACCGGGCCGTACTTGTTCATCCAGAGCATGATTTCGTAGGTGTGGCCGTCGCACCAGATGTCATACGCCGCCGTGTACGCGCCGCCGTTCGGCACGGTGACGTTGAAGCCGCTGGTCGCCGAGCGCAGCGCGCTGATGCGCCGGTTCACGTTCCGGCTGACGTTGGGGTAGGACTTGACGCCGCCGGTGTTGGGGTGGTTCGCCCACACGCCCCAGTTGCTGTACGAGTTCGCCCAGATCGTCTGGGGACCGGCGCCGCCGCCCCAGATGTTGTTGTAGAGCGTGTAGCCGCCGTTGGTCCAGGTGCCCCACTGGTCCGACGAGGACCACACGGCCGCCTGGGCCGGGCTGGCGAGCAGCCCGACGACCGCCATGAGCGTCGATGCCGAGACGAGCAGACGCAGCGTTCTGAGCATGGTCTTCCTCTCCGCCGTAGTCCCTTCCGGCGCCGCCCGCGGCGGGCGGCGCCGTCGAATCCGCGACGTCGAAGCGCTTCGACGGCATTTCGACGGTCCGAAACCTTCGACGCCGGGAGTGGGGTCACCGTAGGACCGCGAGCCCGTCGAGGAAACCCCGGCGTGACAACATCTCCGACTCCCCTGGTCAAGCCCGGCCGCGCGCGGGGCGCCGGTGAAACTTCCAGGCTCAGAGCTCTCGCGGCCCGTGCGTCCTCACCCAATCCGCGACGGCCCTGCCGATCAGCTCCGGATGATCCTCGGGGGTGTGGTGCCCCGCGACCACGTCGTACCGGCGAATCTCGAGGCCGGTCATGGTGGCCGCGCACCAGTCGATCATGTCCCGGTGCATCATCGTGCCGGGTCCGGGCGCGAAGGCGAGCAGCAGCTTCGGCACCTGCGGGCTGGCGGCCAGCCACGCGCCGTACGCCTCCACGCGTGCCACCACGTCGGCCGGCTCGCCGCCCAGCGGCATCGAGCGCGCCCACCGCAGCAGCGGGAGGCGGCTCTCCCGCGTCGGGTACGGCTCGCGATAGACGGCCAGGTCGCTCCGGTCGATCGGGGTGGCGACGGTCCCCGGCAGCCCCTGTTCGATGAACGCGTCGTCGTCGAGGATCATCTTCTCGCCGACACCCTCGGTCTTGATGGCCGCGAACAGCTCCCGGCCCCCTTCGGGGAACTCCTCCCAGGTCATCGGCTTGACGATGGTTTCGGTGAAGGCGATGCCCCGCACGCGATCCGGATGACGGGAGGCCCAGTCGAAGGCCAGGGCGCCGCCCCAGTCGTGGCCGACGAGGACCACGTCGCGAAGATCGAGGGCGTCGAACCAGGCATCCAGATAGCGCGCGTGATCCGCGAAGGTGTAGGCGATGCCGGGCTTGCCGGAACCACCCATGCCGATCAGGTCGGGCGCCAGTAGCCGGCCCTCGCCGACAGCGGGCATGACGTGCCGCCACAGGTAGGAGGACGTGGGGTTGCCGTGCAGGAAGACCATCGGCGCCCCGGAACCGGCTTCCCGATAGTGGATGGTTGCGCCGAGCACACTCTGAACGGGCACGACGGATTCCTCTCAGATGTCGAAGTGCGTGATCCGGCCGGTCTCACCGGAAGGCGGCCACGTTGCGTACGGCCCAGTCGGCGAAGGACCGGGGAGCGCGGCCGAGGACGCGTTCGACGTCCGGACCGGCCCTCCGCTCGGCCTCCAGCGGCTCCCCCAGGATGGCGAGCGTCCCCTCCACCACCTGCTCGGGCATGACGTGCAGCATCTGCGCCCGCGCCTCCTCCCGGGTCTGCTCGGCGAACCGCACCGGCGTGCCCAGCGCGGCCCCGATCGCCGCCGCGCGTTCCCGCGGCGTGGTCGGCGCGGGCCCGGTCAGTTCGTAGACGCGGCCCGCGTGCCCGTCCTCACGCAGGACGGCCGCGGCGACCTCGGCGATGTCGCCCGGGTCGACGGTCGGCAGGCCGACGTCGCCGAACGGAGCGGCGACGGTACGGCCGCCGCGGACGGACTCGGCCCAGGCGTAGGCGTTGGAGTGGAAGCCGCCGGGACGCAGGATCGTCCACTCCAGCCCGGACCGGCGCACCGCGTCCTCGAAGGCGGCGGAGTGGCGGTAGAACTCCGGCCTGGTCCCCGCCCCCTGGGAGGACAGCAGGACGACCCGGCCTACCCCGCCGGCCCGGGCGGCGTCGAGGACGGCCCGCGGGTCCTGACCGGCCACCAGCAGGAACAGTGCGTCCGCTCCGTCGAAGGCGTCCTTCAGCCCGGCGGGGTCCTCCAGGTCGCCCCGCACATGGCGTACCCCCTCGGGGAGTTCGGCGGCCCGCCGCGAGACGGCGGTCACCCGCTCGCCCGCGGCGGCGAGCAGCGCGACCAACCGGCCCCCGACGTTCCCGGTGGCGCCCGTCACGACAATCATCGTCGCTCCAATAAGTTAGTTCACTGACTTACTTGGAGCAACCGTAGCGGTCGCGGATCCGCTTGTCGACTCTCAGTCAGTTGCCCAACTAACTCATGTTCCCGGACGCGCTCAGTCCTTGACCGCGCCGGCGGTGACGCCCGCGGCGACGTAGCGCTGCGCGATGACGAGCAGCACGGCGGCGGGGATGGAGGCGATCACGGCGGTGGCCATGATGGCGTTCCACTGCTGGTTGTTGTTGCCGATGTAGTGGTAGATGCCGAGCGTGATCGGCTGGTGGGCGCCGCCCTGGTCGAGGGTGGAGGCGAAGACGAAGTCCGACCACGCCCACAGGAACGCGAACAGCGACACCGTGATGACCGAGTTGCGGCTGACCGGCAGGACCACCGACCAGAAGGTGCGCAGGGCACCGGCTCCGTCGACCCGGGCCGCCTGCAGCAACTCCTCGGGGATGCCGGACATGAACGCCGTGAAGATCAGCACCGCGAACGGCACCGCCAGTGTCGAGTCCGCCACGATCAGCCCCGGCACGGTGTTGAGCACACCGGTGGCGAGGAAGATGGCGTAGAACCCCATCGCCATGATCACACCGGGGATCATCTGCGCGATCAGCAGCACGAAGCCCAGCACGCCACGGCCGCGCGGCCGCAGCTTGGCCAGCGAGTACGCCGCGGGCACCGCGATCGCCAGCGTCAGGGCCACGGTGCCCAGCCCGACGACCAGACTCACCCCGAGGTACGGCAACTGCTGCTCCAGCACCGCGCGGTACCCCTCGAGCGTCCCGTGCACGGGGAACCAGTACGGCGGCGACTTGCGCATGTCCTGGTCCCGGGTGAACGACACGTTGACCATCCAGTAGACGGGGAACAGCATGAGCGCGGTGAACACCACTCCCAGGCCGGTCCGCCACCAGCCACGCCCGGCCGCCCTCATGCCGCTCCCTGCCTTCGCTGCGCGCGGATGTAGACGAGGCCGAAGACCAGCGCGATCACGATCAGCAGATTGCCGACCGCCGCGCCCGGCCCGAAGGAGGGCAGCAGGTTGCCGAAGCCCAGCCGGTAGGACCAGGTGGCAAGCGTCGTGGACGCGTCGCTGGGCCCGCCCTTCGTCATGATCCAGATGATGTCGAACACCTTCAGCGTGTAGACCAGCCCGAGCAGCAGCGTGATCGCCGAGACCGGCCGCAGCAGCGGGAACGTCACCTTCCAGAACCGCTGCCAGCCGGTCGCACCGTCCAGCTCGGCCGCCTCGTGGATGTGGGACGGGATCGCCTGCAGGCCGCTGTACAGCACGACGAGGTTGAACGGGATCCCGATCCAGATGTTGGCGATGGTCACCGACCACAGCGACCAGTCCGGCGACGTCAGCCAGTTGACCGGGTCGATGCCCACCGCCGCGAGCACCGCGTTGACCACGCCCGACTCGCTGTTGAGCATCCACGACCACGTCGAGGACGACACGATCAGCGGCAGCAGCCACGGCACCAGGAACAGCGCGCGCAACGTCGCCGACAGCCGGAAGCTCCGGGTGAAGAACATGGCCAGGGCGAGCCCGATGGTGAACTGGAAGGCCAGCGACACCACGGTGAACACCACCGTGTGCCACAGCGCCGGCCCGAACGTGGCGTCGCGGACGACCTTCGCGTAGTTGGCGAGCCCGGTGAACGGCGCGTCCCCCCGGACGAACGACCGCACCGTGTAGTCGCGCAGGCTCAGGTCGACGTTGCGGTACAGCGGGTAGACGTAGAACGCGAGCAGATAGACCACCATCGGCGCGAGGAACGCCCATGCCGCCCACTGGCCCGATCGCCGTGCGGGCGCGCGGTGAGCGCTGCCGGCGCCCTGGGAACGCGGCGCCGGAACCCGCTCCCGCCGGTTCTCCCCCGCGCGCGGAGCCGGCGTCTGTGTTGCGTGTTTCATGCTTTCCTTCGTCTGACGAGAGGGCGGGCCCGGATGCTCCGGGCCCGCGCGCCGCGCCTACCGAGCCGCCTAATGAGCCGCGCCTATTGAACGGCGCTCGCCGCCGTGGCCTGGGCGGCCGTCAGCGCCTCCTGCGGCGGCTGCGACCCGCTCAGCGCGGCCTGCATCGCCTTCCACATGGGCTCGGAGATCTTCGGGTACTTGGTGCCGAGATCGTCGCTGGTGCGGCCCTTGGCCGCCTTGACCGCCTCCACCCACACCTTCAGCTCGGCGTTCTGCTCGACCTGCGTGGCCTGCACCTCCTCGGTCGGCGCGATGTACGACAGCGTCGTCGTGGTGGTCAGCGAGTTGCCGGTGCTGGCCACGCACGTCACCAGCTTCTGCGAGGCGACGTAACGTGCGATGTCCTTCTGCACGGGCACGCTGACGAACTCGCCTCCGGTCGGCGCCGGGGCGGTGCCGCCGCCCTTGGCGGGGATCGGGATGATCCCGTACTCGAAACCGGTCTTCTTGGCGTTGGCCAGCTGCCAGGTGCCGTTCTCGCCGAACGCGAAATCGCCGGTCGCGAACTCCTGCCAGCTCGTGGTCTGAGTGTTGTTGATCACCGAGGTGGGGGCGTACCCCTTCTTCACCCAGTCGGTCCACAGCGACAGCGCCGCCACGCCCTCCGCCGAGTCCAGCTTGGTGAGGTTCGCGCCCGCGCCCCAGAACCACGGCAGGAACTGGAAGCTGCCCTCCTCGGTACCGATGGCGGAGAACGTGATGCCCTTCTTGCCCGCCGCCTTCACCTTCTCCAGCGCCGCCGTCATCGACGCCCAGTCCTTCACCGCGGCCGCGTCCACCCCGGCCTTCTTCAGCACCTGCTTGTTGTAGTAGAGGGCAAGGGTGTTCGCCCCGATGGGGATGCCGTACGTCTTGCCGCCGATCTGGCCCGCGGCCAGCAGGTTCGGCGAGACGGCCGAGGTGTCGATCTTCGTCTCGTCGGTCGAGGTCAGCACGCCCGCCTCGACCAGCGTCGAGACGACCGGGTTGTCCACGATCAGCACGTCCGGCGAGTTGCCCTGCTGGGCCGCGAGCAGCGCCTTGTTGGTCAGGTCGGTGGTGTCGTAGGCGGTCCGCTTGACGGTCACCCCGGCCTGCGTGCCGCACTGGGTGAGCAGCTTCACCCAGTCGGAGGAGTCGTCGAACTGCGGGTACGGGTCCCAGATCGTGTAGGTCCCTCCGCCTGCGGCCTGGCCCGCGCCCGCCGGGGCGCCGCCGTCACCGCCGGGCGACCCGGAGCACGCGGTGAGCCCGCCGGTGACGGCGAGGACCACCAGGCCCAGGCCGGCGGCGCGCCGGCCCCTGTCGAGGCTTTCCATATCGCTCTTCCTTTCGATGTCCGGCGCGGCTCAGGTCAGCTGGATGTAGTCCAGCTCGGCGTAGCCGGTGCCGCCGGCGAAGTTGGGGGACCCCTTGGCCAGGCGGATCACGTTGTAGCCCGCCCGCAGGTTGACCGTGGTGCTGATGGTGGCGCCGAACTGGCCCCACGCCGCGGTGGGCGGGTAGCTGACCGTCGTCCAGGCGCCGCCGTTGTAGGCCAGGCCCTGTGTCGCGGTCGCCCCGGTGGCGTTGGCGTAGCCGATGGTCATGGTGTACGCGCGTGCCGTGGGCACGTTCACCACGAAGTCGACGTAGCTGTCGGTGCTGTGCGTGCTCGTGTTGTTGTCGATGCGGCCGACGTAGCCGCCCTCGGACGCGCTGGAGCTCGTCAGCCGCTGGGCGCGGAAGACGGCGGCGTTCTCCGCCTCGTACCGCTGCTGGTAGGACGGCACCCCGCTCACCGGCTCGATCACCAGGTTGTAGGCGCTTGTCGCCGACATGTTCGGCACCGAGACGCTGATCTGCCCGTTGCTCACGGTGTACGTGCTCGTCGAGACGGTCGTGGGCGCGGTCACGGCGGTGAAGCGGCCACTCGCGGGGGTCGACTGCAGCGTGACCCGGACCGAGGAGCCCAGCGCGCCGATGCCGGTGACGCGGACCGTGTTGGTGCCGGACTCGTTGCCGAAGACCACGTTGACGATCTTCCGGGTGGAGTCGTAGGAGGCGAAGCCGTCCAGCCCGGTCTGGGTGGCGGGGGTGGTGGTCACCATGCGGCCGGCCATGTCGCCGTACCACTTGTACAGCCACCAGGTGCCGGTGGGCTGGCTGTTGTTGACGACCAGCCCGTTCATCGTGCCGTACTCGTACCAGAACGCCCGGTGCGCGGACTCGACGCCGCCGCGCTCCAGCTTGGCCACGTAGCTGGCGATCCGGCCGGGGACGTCCACCTCGCTCGTCGCGGCGTACTCGTTGATCGAGATGCGCCGAGGGCTGATGCCGAGCGAGCTTTCCAGCGCGCGGTAGTCGGCGATGTGCGCGGCGATGGCGGTGGGATCGCCCAGCTCGTGCCAGCAGATGACGTCGGGCAGCGTGCCCGCGGCCTTGGCGCTGCTCAGGAAGGACGACAACCAGGAGCGGTTGTAGTAGGAGGTGCTCGGGCCGACGATCGGCGTCGTGGTGTCCAGTGCCCGCACGGCCCGGTAGGTGCGCGTCCAGCCGTCGTTGAAGGACCCGGCGGCGGAGGTGTTCCACGTCCAGTCGGGCTCGTTCCACAGCTCCCAGCCGATGACGTTGGTCACCGAGGTCGCGTTGAGACGGGCGCGGACCATCGTGTCGATCTTGGCCAGCCAGTCGTTCCAGCTCACCCACCGGTACGGGAAGTCCGGGTAGATGTCCGGCATCCGGATGAACTCCCCGGCGCCGACGCGGGTGGCCTGCGGGGCCACGAGCAGGGAGTCGCCTCCGGGCGGCTGGCCGTTGGGTCGCTGCCCCACGCCGGGGGCGGGCTGCGTCAGCGAGTTGAGTTTCAGCGGCAGCAGTGTGGAGTCGGCCGGGCGGCTGTTCTCCGCCAGGCCGTACAGGCCGCCGGCGGCGACATGGGTGACGGGCCGGAAGGGCTGGGCGACGTTCACCGTGAGGGTGGCGCCCGCCGCTTCGGCGGGCGCCAGTGGGACGAGCGCCGTGGTCAGTGACACGGCCAGCGCGGACAGCAGGACCGTGCTTCGGGGTCTGCGCATGAACGACCTCGCTCTTTCTGTGCTTAGGTGGGGGGTAGAGCAGGAGGTGAAGCGGGACCGTCCTCCCCGGACCGGCGGACGCCGTGGACGGTCCCCATGCGGGCGGTCCGGCCCGGTGGGGGCCGGCCCGCCGCGGTCATCCGGCGGCGGCGACCGGGATCCAGACCCGCATCGGGCCCTCGCTCCGGTTGCCCCACAGGAAGTACGGCACCGCCGTGAGCGTGAGCGGCGCGCCCGTCCGCTCCCGCCTGGGTCCGGCGGTGTACAGCGAATCGCCGGCGTCGGCGACCAGCCCGCGGGCGGTGAGGACGACCGGGACGTCCGGCAGGTCCTCCCGGTCACCCGGTGTGATCGGAACGGCAGGGGCGGCAGGGTCGAGCCGCACGTCCTCCAGGACCGTGCCGGGCGGCAGGTCGGCCTGTTCCAGGCAGTACACGAGCGGGCCGCGCGCCAGGGCGACGCACCCGCGCACCGCGTCGACCCGTGGGTGGGCGGCTACCTGCCGGACGGGCATGTCGAGGTCGAGGACGACGGTCGCGCCCGGCCTCCAGGCGCGGGTGAGCCGGACGTAACCGTCCCGTACGGGCGCCCGAACCGGTTCCCCGTCGACGCTCACCGTGTACGCGGCGCACCAGGCGGGCACCCGCAGCGCGAGTGTCCAGGGCGCGTCGGCCTCGGAGGTCACGGCCAGCTCGACGCGTCCCTGCCAGGGGTAGTCCGTGCGCATCTCCACTCGGCGCCCGTCGGGGGTGGTCAGGGAGGCGTCGCCGTACAGGTGGATCTGCAGGCCGCCGTCGTCGGCGGTCGACAGGTAGCCGGGCAGCGAGGCCATGAGGCGGGCGATGTTCGGCGGGCAGCAGGCGCACGAGTACCAGGGCAGGCGGCGCGCCGCCGCCTCCTCGCCCGTGCTGGCGTGCCCGGTGCGCAGGTGCAGGGGGTTGGAGTAGAAGAAGTGCCTGCCGTCGGACGAGACGGCGGCGGCGACCGCGTTGTACAGCACCCGTTCCATCTCGTCGGCGTAGCGGGCCCGTCCGGTCGCGAGCAGCAACCGCCAGTTCCACTGGAAGCTCGCGATCGCCGCGCAGGTCTCGCCGTAGGCCCGGTCCGGCGGCAGCTCGTACGGGTCGCCGTACGCCTCCTCACGGTGGCGCGAGCCGTGTGCGCCGGTGACGTAGGTCCGCGAGCGGAAGGCGTCGGCCCACAGCCGCTCCGCCGCGTCCAGCAGCGCCAGGTCGCCGGTCTCCACGGCCACGTCGACCATCCCGGCCAGCAGGTACAACTGCCGTACGGCGTGCCCGGTTACCTCCCGCACCTCGCGTACCGGCTGGTGGTCCTGGTAGTAGCGGGGGCCGAACCGGCCGTGGCCGAGCAGGCCGCGCCCGCGCAGGTCGAGGAAGCGCCGCGCCAGATCCAGGTACGGCCGGTGGCCGGTCACCCGGTACAGCTCGGCGAGGGCCGTCTCGACCTCGGGATGCCCGCAGACCTCCTCCACTCCCTCCGGGCCGAACCGCTCGACCAGCAGGTCGGCGAACCGCCGGGCGACGGTCAGCAGATCGGGGCTCACCCCGGTGCGGGCCGCGGCCACCGCCGCCTGGAAGAGGTGGCCCGCGCAGTACAGCTCGTGGCTCCAGTCGGGCCTGGCCCACCGCTCCTGCGGAGCGACGACGGTGAAGTAGGAGTTGAGGTAGCCGTCCGCCCGCTGGGCGCGGGCGAGCAGCGCGGTCGTGCCGTCGACGAACGACCGCAGGCCGACGTCTTCGGGCGAGGTCGCGAGCTGCCAGGCCGCCGCCTCCAGCGTCTTGTGTACGTCGGAGTCGGCGAACCACATGCCGGCGAACTCGTCCCCGGACTCCCCCGCGGCGGCGCGGAGGTTGCCGATGTTGCCGCTGCCGTGGAGGTTGTCCACGCAGTGCGGCAGCGTGGCCTCGGCGTTGCGCCGCCGCCATCGCCCGAGCAGGCCGCCTGCCCCCAACCGGGCCTGGCCGAGGCCGAGCGGCCGCAACGCGGACAGGGCGCCCGGAGTCGGGGTCACGGGCCCGGCGGCCTCGAGGCCGGGCGCGGCCGGGACGGTGTCTGACAGCTTCTGCTGGGTCATCCCTGATCTCTCGTGTCGTGACGCGGGACGTGCGAGACTCCGCCGGGGACGGCCCCGCGGAAGGAAACCTAGGAAAATAAGGAAAACGGTTGCCGGAAAGCTACCAACGCCCTCCCGGGTCGTCAATAGCGGGTTTCCCCCGTGTTAAACGGGCCCACCGACATCGGAACGGTCCGGCGATACAGTGGTCTGAGGCAACGCCATCGGAAAGTGGAGGAAACGTGGGAAAACTGGAGCGTCACGCCACGATCGCCGACGTCGCGGCACTGGCCGGGGTGTCGGTGGGCACGGCCTCCAAAGCGCTCAACGGACGCGGATCACTGCGGGAGGAGACCCGCATGCGCGTCCGGGAGGCCGCACGGCAGCTCAGTTTCGAGGCGAACGCCGGCGCCCGCAGCCTGCACTCGGGGCGCACCTACACCGTCGGCATGATCACGACGGACACGATCGGCCGGTTCAGCATCCCCGTCCTGATCGGCGCGGAGGACGCGCTGGGCGCCGGGGAGATGTCGGTCTTCCTCTGCGACGGGCGGGACGACCCGATCCGCGAGCAGTACTACGTCAGGACGCTCCTCAGCCGCCGGGTCGACGGGATCATCGTGACCGGCCGGCGGACCGAGGCACGCGCGCCGATCGCCGCGGACCTGCCCGTGCCCGTGGTGTACGCGTTCATCAGTTCGGCCGACCCCGGCGACTGCTCGGTCGTCCCGGACGAGGCGGGCGGCGCCCGCAAGGCGGTCGAGCACCTGCTGGCCGTCGGCCGCACCCGGATCGCGCACGTCACCGGGCCGGAGCATCACAACTCCGCCCGGGTCCGCGCCGCGGCGGCGCGGGAGCGGCTGGCGGAGGACGGGCTCGAACCGGCCGCGCCGCCACTGTTCGGCGGCTGGAGCGAGGCGTGGGGTCGCCAGGCCGTCGGCATCCTGCTGGCGGGGCGGGCGGAGTTCGACGCGGTCTTCTGCGGCAGCGACCAGATCGCCCGAGGCGTGTGCGACGCGCTGCGCGCCGCGGGCCGCCGGGTGCCGCAGGACGTCGCCCTCGTCGGCTTCGACAACTGGGACGTCATGACCGAGGGCTGCCAGCCGCCGCTGACGAGCGTGGACATGAACCTCGAGGGGCTGGGCCGAGCGGCGGCCGAGATGCTCCTGGCCGCCATCAACGGCACCCCCTCCCCCGGCTGGCACGCCCTGCCCTGCCACCTCGTCGTCCGCGAGTCGAGCGCCGTCCCGCCAACCATCAAGACATCGAATGAACTGTGACAGCTCACCCTCGCCCGACATCCGATGTGCGTCATGACTGGGAATCGTGCTGCCAGGGGAGGGCCCTCGGCGCTCGCTATTTCCCTATCAGCCAGGAGGTCCCCTTGCACATTCGCGGGCCATAGGTATAAGTCTTCCCGGTCTCGCTCGTCGCGCTCAGAATCGCTCCCGGGTCCGGGTTTCCGCTCAGTCATGCGGCCGCTCCGAATCCACCTGACCCCCAGGCCGCGCGCGAACGATCAGTGATTCTGGCGGCGCCGGGGGTTGCATCCGGTACCCAGGTACAGGCTTACCGTCGAGGCATGACCCAAGACATCGTCATCGACCAGGGATGGGTGCCATCCGCGTGCACACTGCCCACCGCCGAGCAGCCGCTGCGGGTGGCCGAGTTCGACGCGTTGTTCGCCGAGGCGGTCCAGGCGGTTCGGCGCGAAGAGCGTGAGCGGCTGCGACTGGACCTCGTCTTCGACCCGGAGCACGCCGCGCGAGCGGCCGAGCTGACCGTCCGGGAGAACGGCTGCTGCTCCTTCTTCACCTTCACCCTGACCGTCGCCGGCGGCGGCCTGACGCTGGACGTGGCCGTCCCGCCCGAGCATGTCGAGGTGCTGGACGCGCTGCAGGCCCGCGCCGAGCGGGCTCGCGAGGGCAGCCGCACAGGTGCGCCCGCCGGGGTGAGGCGGCCGGCGTGAAACAGGACCTCGTGCTGCAGGGCCCGGGCGATTCGTACCTGCGCAGTGGGCAGGTGGCCGAGCAGGCCGGGGTCAACATCCAGACGCTGCGCTACTACGAACGGAGAGGCCTGATCGCCGAACCCGCGCGCAGCCCCGGCGGCCACCGCGCCTACCCGCCCGAGACCGTCACTCTGCTGACGGTGATCAAAGCCGCGCAGCGGCTCGGCTTCACCCTGGAGGAGGTGGCCGAACTGCTCGACACCGGCAGGCGTGGCCACCCCACCCCGGATCTGCGGGCCCGCGCCCAGGCAAAGATCGCCGAGGTGGACGCGAAGATCGCCGATCTGACCACGATCCGCCACGCGCTGACCCAGGTGGTCACCGCCGGATGCGACAGCCTGACCCACTGCACCTGCCCCGACTGCCCGCTGCCCTTCGCCGACCTGGCCGAAGGCCGCCCCCCAAGGAGAGCTGAACGGTGAGCACCCACGACGACCACCACCGTACGCCGGTCGCGGTCCCGACCTCGGGCTCTTCGACGCAGCCCGCGAGGCGTGCGGCGGAGCCGGTCGCGGTGTCGCTCACCGCCACCGCTCACGCGTCGAAGGACCGCCCCTCCGACGACAGCGAGCCGCCGCGGCGCAGCAAGGTCGCCGCCGCGCTGGCGGTGCTGGCGTGCGCGGCCTGCTGCGCACTGCCGGTGCTGATCGGTGCCGGACTGCTGACCAGCGCGGGCGCGGCGCTGGCCGAGCAGGCGCTGCCGGCCGTGGCCGGACTGCTGCTGGCCGCCGCCGCGGGCATGTGGTGGCTGCACCGCCGCAAGACCACCCGCAACGGCAGCGCGGGGTGCGGCCCGTCCGGCTGCGGATGCGGCGGCTGCTGACCCTGTGATCACTCGGACGCCGCGGGGATGGAGCCGTCAGGCCACCTTGGCGGACGGCGCGGTCCACGTGTTGCAGGCGCCGGGGTCGCCGGTCGCGAAGCCCTGGCCTGCCCAGTAGGTGATCGACTTCCTGCTCCCGGCGTTCTTGCCCGCCCAGGCACGCATGTAGGAGAGCATGTCGTCCCAGTCCTCCCGGCCGCGGCCGAGGGACTTCCAGACGCTCGCGACGAAGGCGCTCGCGAGGCAGAAGTTCTGCAGGTTGTGTCGCCGGTACCGCTCAGCCGATTCCGCCTTGTTGCTGCGAGGAAGCACGTCCAGGCCGTGGGTGATGCCGGCCAGGTTCTGAACGTGCTCGCCGTAAAGCGAGGTCGTCAGGAAGAACAGGAACAGGTCGCCGGCACCAAGGAGGTCCTCGTCCAGCACGATCTCCATCACGTGGGAGGAGTCACAGTAGTAGCCGCCCCAGTCGTTCCACTTCGCCCCACAGAATTTCACCGGTGCCTTGGTGGCGTACACGACCTTGGGCGTGGACCACTTCAGTCCCGCTGCGTTGAATTCCCCCGTCCAGGTCCGGTTGAGGCAGGCGAGGACTCCGTTGAGGTAACTTCTCGCCGATTTCGGATCGAGCTTCTTGACGGGCTTTTCCGGACAGGCGGTGACGGGCAGGGCTCCTGCCTTGTACAGCGCGTTCTGCGTCAGCGTCTTGCTTTTCACGGGGCGGGCCTCGGCGGAAGTCGCCGGGACGAGCACCACAGCCATTGCGGAGGTGAGCGCGATCATGGTCTGTTTCACGGGCGACGAGACTACAGGCCATGCCGAGCCGAAAGCAGACAAATTCGCGTCATTTCCTGGATTCGACCTGCGGCAGGCCCGGAGCGCGCATCTCGACGCTCATCTCCGGCCGTTCCGCGGGTTCCTTGCGGTGTTTCAGGCGTGCCGAGAGGACTGTGGCGCGGGCGGACGGTCCTGGGCGAGATACCCGGGCAGATTGGCGTCACGACTCCCCGTCAGCGGCGCCAGCTCATCCCGCAGGAACGCGGCGTCCTGCCCCGGGAGCCGGAGCAGCGCCCGGCGCAGCATGATGCTCCACGCCGCCGGATTGGGGAACGCGTCGAGCCGCGCGACGAACGGCCGCAGCTCCACGCCGCTCCCCCACGGCGCCAGCCGGTCGATCCGCAGACCGCACCCGCTCGGGAAGTCACGACCGGCGATGTGCACCGGCTCGTCGAAGCGCCGGACCTCGGTCGTCACCACCGCCCGCCCGATGATCCGGCCCCTGTCCCTGGTCGGATTGCGGTACGCGCCGCGCGTGGTGTAGATCAGCAGCTCGTCACCCGGTCGTACCTGCCCGATTTCGGTTCGCGAGGTCGGCGGGAAGGCCATCCGCTGCTCGCGCAGCACCCAGGCGATGGCCTGGCGGTCACCCAGAATCAGCAGGTACGACGAGGGCTCCTTCACGATCCACAACGCTAGCGGGTCAGGCGACGGCGGCGCTCCAGCCGAAATGTCCGAGGCGGTGCCGCGCGACCTCCACCTCTTCAGGCGTGAGCGGCGCCGCGAACCCGTCCGACACGGCGGGTTAGCGCAGCAGTTTGCGGGCGGTCGCGAGGCTGCCGTGCTCGGCCGGCATGCCACCTCGGGGTCCAGCTCCAGCACGACCGGCTTGCCCTGGCCCGGCTGCAGCCCATCGGGTACAAACCAGACTCCACATGGTCCGCGAGGCCCGGTTGACGAACGAAGCGAACCCGCGATCGTGTGGTCAAGGCCCACTTGGTTGAAAAGAGCTTCCACCGGAGGGAAGGAAACCACCTCAGGCCACGTCGGCCACCCTTGGCGCGCACGTGACTACTCCATGTAACCTCCTGGCCATGACAACGATCAATCGGGGGACGCTCCTGGAGCTGGTCCGCAACCGCCCCCTGCTCGCGGCGGAGCTCCTCGGGGACGCTCTGGCCGCCGGCGACGAAGAGGCGGCCGATGGAGGAACCCTCCTGCGGCGATTCCCCCGGCCGGAACTCACCAGCGCGGACGAGCCCGCCCTGGCCGCCCGCTACCGCGAGATCGTGGCCGACGCGCGCCGGGCCCGTGCGCACCAGGCGGAAGCCGTGTTCGAGGGGTTGATCGCGTTCCTGCGTGCCCGCATCGCCGAGGATCTGAACCAGGTGGACAGGTCCGCGGACGCCGGGAAGCCCGACTCGCACAAAGCGGAGCGGGACCTGACCGCGAAGCGGGACCGCGTGGACTTCCTGGAGTCCGTACTCGTGGGCGAGCTCTACCTGGCGCTCGAGGAACACGCCCAGGCGGAGCACCTGCTGAAGCTGGAGGCATCGGCGTACAACTGGCACAGCGGCTACCAGGACAAATGGCGGCCGTGACGCACGACGGATCTCTCCGTTCCGTCCACCGTCCGGGCGAGCGTGAGCAGTGAGCGCATGCCGACCAAGGTCCTCGCGTCATCCCCCGGGCCGCCGAAGCGGACCGCGGCGATGACGACGTCATCGGCCCGAGACCACAGGTTGGTTGTGACCATCTCGGCGAGCAGCACATACTGGATGGAATGAAACCAGCCAGCGGCGCGTCCCGCCGTCACCTGCCCACAAGTCCCTTCAAGCCCCCGCCTCCTGCCCCACCTGTCGAGCAGTTCAGTGTGAACGACCAGGTCACCCATGATCGGTACGGTCTCGGCGTGGTCGTGGATGTAGAGGATGGGGTTGCTGTGATCGTCGATTTCCGATCGCAGCAGGAACGAATCACGACCCCGTACAAAAAGCTGCACAAGCTCTGAGACAGCTGCGCCGTAGGGAAGCGCGTCGCGCGAGTACGACTCCGCCGGCGGCATGCCGGCGGGCGTCCACGCACCGGCGCCCTCCCTCGCGGCCAGGATTGAATCTCCATCCGCCCTCGCGGCAAGCTCACCTGCCCAGAATGAGCAGCGGCGCTTGCAGGATCGACGAGGTGCGGCACGAGGGAGCGTCTGCCCGGACATGAGTCGGGGCCCGCGCTCGTCGAGCGCGGACCCCGAATCAGATGCGGGCCTGGGTTCAGGCGGGCACGATGTTCTCGGCCTGGGGGCCCTTCTGGCCCTGGGTGATGTCGAACGACACCTTCTGGCCCTCCTGCAGCTCACGGTAGCCGCGGGCGGCGATGTTCGAGTAGTGGGCGAAGACGTCGGGGCCGCCACCCTCCTGCTCGATGAAGCCGAAGCCCTTTTCCGCGTTGAACCACTTCACGGTTCCGATAGCCATAATGAATCTCCTTTATCAGGGACCGAACCGAAATCCGCACCGCGCGGATCCCGTGTCGCCGGATGAGGCCCCCTCCGGAGATGGCCGGGAAAACAAAAATGCGCCTGAAGGTCACATACCGTCAGGCGCACACAAGTTTCATGGGTACCACAACTGCAACGCCATGTACGCTACCACACCCCTGGGGTGATGCGTGCAGAAGTTTGATGTCCCTTCCGGCGGCGGGCGGCTCAGGATGCCGGACAGCGGTGCGACTCGGCCGCGCGGTAGCGCTCGGTCAGCCACTCCCGCGCCTCCCCCGCCGAGCCCGGAGAGACGTCGATGCGGGTGCGGGGCTTGAGCAGCCAGTCGCACGTCGGCGGCAGCGGCGAGGCCAGGAACGGCCCGGGATCACCGGAGGGCGGGGGCAGGCCGCGTTCGGCCTCGTTGCGGCGGTCGTCGCCGACTCCCGTCCAGAAGTAGCAGCGCGGATGCATGAGGACCCTCGGACGTGGTCGTTACAGTGGGTGCGGGGTGCGGTCCCTGCCTGCTATCACCGGGCAGGGGCCGCACCCCGCCTCGTCGAGGCGGCTACAGGTTGGCGGTCATACCGGCCGCGTGAAGCTCGTCGCCCGTGAAGCGGAGCGTTCCGGCGTCCGGCCACCCGTACGCCTCCTCGTGACGCCACCATCCGGCCGTCCAGGACACGAGCAGCACGTCGTGACGAGCGAGGGCGCGGCGGCGGAACTGGTAGACGCGGCCGCAGCGGACCGGTTCGTAGGAGGTCATCTGGCAGACGCCGGAGTGGGCGACGACCCGGCCGCGTCCGAGGCACTCCCCGATCCACCACAACCTGGTGCGGCCGGATGCGGCGACCGGTTGAACCTGCCAGGCCTCTGCAGCCGGAAATGCGTGGGTCTGTTTGGACGCCCACGGTTGAGGACGCCGCGATTGCGCCTCGCCGAGGTGCCGGAGTCATGACCGGAAGCCGGCGTATCCGTCGGATCCGACCGATGCCGAATGGACTGGGGAGCTGTCGGTCGACTCTGCGGCGATGCTCATAACCGCGATTCAGACGGTCCAGAGGACGGGAAACGGCCGCTCTTTTCTCAGCGGCAAACGGCCGATCACGCATTTCATTCGGCGTATCTGAAAAAGATTCACTACTCGCAGGCACCTCTCACCGGCAAGGGGTGGCCGACTGTGGCCAGTCGGGAACTTGCTGTAAGTGGCCTATTTACATCTATTCAATGACCAGTCACCATATGACCGTGGCCACACCCCCTCGCTGATCAGCGGCTGCGCCGAAAAGGTCGCCGAGGTCGTCAACAAATGCAATTTGGTAACCGATTGCGCCGACACGCGAGGAGAGGACGTCCCGGGGTGGCGCAATCATAGAAATTCTGCACGGCCAGCAATCCCGAATTCGTTGTGGCATAACGCCACACCAGAAGGAATGACACCGTGAGAACGACGCGAAGATTACGGGCCGCCGTGTGCGTGGCGGTGGCCGGTGCGATGCTGGTGGCCGGAGTGGGGACGGCGTCCGCCGCGCCCGGGGTCACCCCGGCGAACGTGAAGCTGGAACTGGCTCCGGGCGGATCGACGACGATCGCCAAGACCGTGTCCACTCCGGCGGTCCCCCCCAAGCCGGATATCACCTTCCTGATCGACACAACGGGGAGCATGGGCGGGGTCATCTCGAACGTGCGGACCAATGCGAACACCATCTTGTCCACCGTCGCTTCGGCGCAGCCGGACGCGCAGTTCGCGGTCGCCGAGTACAAGGACATGGGGGACGCGACGCCGTTCCGGGTGGCGCAGAACCTCACCGCCAATCAGACCGACGTCACCAACGGTCTCAACTCGCTGGTCGCGTCGGGCGGCGGCGACTTCCCCGAGGACGGCATCAACGGTCTGTTCCAGGTCGCGTCCGGGGCGGTCGCCTTCCGGTCGAACAGCACCCGGATCGTGCTGCTGATCGGGGACGCCCCCAGCCATGACCCCAGCAACGGCCACACGCTGGCCAATGCGATCAGCGCCCTGCAGGCGGCCGACATCACCGTGCTCGCGTTCGACCTGTCCGGGCTGAACTCGACCGGGCAGGCGACCGCGATCACCGATGCCACGGATGGACAGCTGTTCTCCGGCCTCAACGCCTCGGAGGTCAGCGACACCATCCTGGCGGCCCTGCACAACCTGCCGGTCACGGTCACCCACCAGCTGCGCGACTGCGATCCGAACCTGTCGGTGTCCCTGACCCCGGGCAGCCGTACGGTGACCAGCGGCGATGACGCCACCTTCACCGAGACCGTCTCCGTCGGCGCCGGAGCCACACCGGGAAGCACCCTTACCTGCAGGGTGGACTTCCTGCTCAACGGCGTCCTGTCACCAGGTTTCACTGAAACGATCACCGAACACGTTCCGAAGGTGACCCCGTCGATCGCCACAACGCCGTCGGGCCAGGTGCCCGCGGGCGGGAACGTCTCGGATACGGCGACCCTGTCCGGTGGGTTCCATCCGACGGGCACCGTCACGTTCGAGCTGTTCGGGCCTGGTGACACCGACTGTGCGACGCCCATCGAGACGCGTACCGGGACGGTGTCGGGCAGCGGCACCGCCGCGTCCGGGAACATCGCCGCGGGCGGGGTGGGTACCTACCGGTGGGTGGCCTCCTACAGCGGCGATGACGCCAACAACCCGGTCACCTCCGAGTGCGGCGATGAAGAGGTCGTGGTCGTCAAGGCGACCCCGGGCATCGCCACCACCCCATCGGGGTCCGTGCCGGCCGGTGGCGCCGTGTCCGACACCGCCACCATCTCCGGCGGGTTCCACCCCACCGGTACCGTGACGTTCAAGCTGTACGCCCCCGGCGACACCGACTGCACGACGCCGATCGCCACCCGCACCGACGACCTGTCCGGCAGCGGCACCGCCGCATCCGGCAACGTGACCATCGGCGCGGCCGGCACCTACCGGTGGACCGCCACCTACGGCAGCGACGCCAACAACAACTCCGTCACCTCACCGTGCAGCGACGAACACGTCACCGTCACGCCGCAGCGGCTGACCGGACGGGCCTACGGCCTGACCGCCAGCGCCGCCCTGGCCGGCATCCAACTGGTCAACATCGCACGCACCCCCGACACCGGCCCCATCTCCACCACTTCGACCGGCGCCACCTCGGTGCCCTGCACCGCCACCCTCAGCGGGCTGATCAGCGCGCACGCCCTGTGCGCCAAGGTCGCCACCACTGAGTTCCCCGGCAAGTCCGTGGCCACCGCCTCCATCGACGACACCACCATCGGAATCACCGGCATCCCGGTGATCACCGTCGGGGCCATCAAATCCAGCTCCACCACCACCTGCGACGGCTCCACCGGAACCACCACGATCGCCTCTCTCAAGGTCGGCAACACGGTGGTCATCGCAGAACCCACCAATGTCCAACCGAACACCACGGTCAACGTCGGTGTCGTCAAGCTCGTCCTCAACGAGCAGATTCCATTCACCACGCCCGACAAGGGCCTGACCGTCAACGCCGTCCACGTCACCGTCGACGCCCTCGGGCTGGCCAAGACCAACGTCGTCCTGGCCTCCGCCGAAAGCGACATCGGCAACTGTCCGTGACCTTAATGAATCACCACCAAGGCCGGGCGGATCGCCGTAGCTCCGCCCGGCCCCGGCCGCGCTTCAGGCGGGTTGAGTCCGTGCAGTCAGGTCCACTTCTCGCCTGTGGCAAAGGCCAGGATGCCCTGGGGTGGCGTCGACCCGCTCGGCGGCAAGCAGATAGGGGCCGGGAGAGGGCTTGCCCTGCTCGACCGCCGCCGCGTCCACGATGACCTCGGGTACGGGCAACCCTGTGCGGGCGAAGCGCCCACGAACCCGGTGGGCGTAGTTCGACGTCACCAGCGCCCACGAGCCCGGCGGCAGGGCATGCAGCAACGCCGACGCGCCATCGAAAGCCGTGTAGACGCCGGACCGCACGTCCTCGTCCTCCAGTTCGTGCAGCGCGGCCAGGCAAGCACGCGGATCCCGGTCCGGCGCGACGAGAGCGAAGGTCTCCACCGGCCGGGTCCGCAGCGCGACGCGATAGACCTCGTCGGGATCCAGGCCGAACCGCACCGCCCATGCCGCCCAAACTCGCCGCTGGTTGTCCAGGGCATCGATAAGAGTGCCGTCGACGTCGAAGAAGACGCATCTCCTGGCCGCAGGAGTCTCCTGCGTGGTGGGCTCTACCGGCTCCTCGGCCTCTGCTTGAAATAGTGCGTGACCATGTAGGCGGTGACCTGCGCACCGATCTTCGCGCCCTGCACGTCCGCCGTACGGGTGTGGATGCCGCCCCAGACTCGGGCCTCGACGACCTCGGCGAGCGCCTGGGAGAAACCGCGGAAATACCTGGTCGTACCCGAGTCGGCGCTGTAGCCGCTGAAGGGGATGTCATCCCGTCCGAAGAAGTACCTCAGCGCCGACATGCTCGCCGCGGTGAAACAGGTGTGCCCGGACGTGTAGTCGGGGTGCGGCGGCGTGACGAGCAGCGGCGTCCACTCGGGGTCGGCGGACGTCTCCGGGTTGCCGTCCGTGTCGGCCAGCCGGATCGCGGTGACCGGCCGCCAGAAGTTCCATGCCGCCTTCTCGTTGTAGCAGGCGATTGTGGCGTCGGCTTCGGCCAGGTCGACCATGGCGAACATCCGCGCCGTCTGAAGGGTGTTCAGTCGCTGCCGCGTCGCGAGCTGGCGCTTGATCTCCCATTCGGCCAGATGCCGGTCGTGCCACCAGATCGCGGCCTTCGTCTGGTCGGCCGTCCTGACCGTGCTGGTCGCCGAGCCGACCGTCTTGACTTCGTTGAAGTCCCGGGCGTACCGGCGGCTGGTGAGCGCCGGCGGGCCGGACGTACGGAACATGGACGCCCTCGGGATGAGGAACGGCTTGAGGTGACCGACCCAGGCCCCGTCCGAGGCGAACGCGGGCGGCGCCGGCCGCCACTGACCAGGGCGGGTGCCCACGGGCCAGGTCTGGTCGCCGAACGCCCCGTCGTTCCGCCGCGCTGCGATCATCGCATCGGCCGCCTGCGTGCCCACGCTGATTCCACGCTGTTTCGCGGCGCCGTCGGGTACCGCGCCCAGCGACTCGTCGTACTGGGCCTTCAAGCTCGCCTGCTGGTCGGGAAACAGCGCGTGCAGCACCAGGTAGCCCGCGGTCGCGACGGCCGCGTCCGTCGACTCGGTGCCATCGGCGGCCGGTGCGACCAGGTATGGCTGGTAGGGAGCACCGGCGATCGCGTTCACCGCGTCGTAGACCGCTCCGTGGACCATCGCGAAGCTACGCGCCTGGACCTGCGGCTGCTGACCGGCGATGTCCCAGATCGCGGTCTGAGCGTTCCGGTCCCAGACGATGACGGCGTTGGCGGAGGAGCCCGGATCCCGTGCGTACGCGGGAGATGAGCCCAGCGCGATCGGCGACCCGGCGGCGATGACCCCGGCGACGGCCGCCCAGACGACCGTGGGCCGCAGAGCGGCTGCCCGGCATGCAGCAAATGGGCTGAACATGAACGCAAACTACTATGCCGATAAAAGACGTCACAGTGGCAAAGGCGCCGGAAAACCGATTTCGACCCAACCGGAATCAAGTCCGTGACCGTGTGTGCTCTTCATCTTGATCATGCTGGGCGAGGTCACGCCAGCCGGGAACGGCGGCGCTGGGGGCTCCTATCGGTTGCGGCATACCCACGGGACAGAGCTGATCCGGGGGCCTCAGGAAGGTGCCGTAAAAGACCTTTCTGTGTCAGCGAAACCCACGCAGGCTACCTCCGCTCGCGAGCCCTTGGAATCCCGGCCTCTCCAGGAAGGGAAAAGGCCGAGAAGGTACTCCTCTCGCTTAACAGCTCACATGTGTCCGGTGCCGACACAGCCGGGACAGGGCGTCCAGCCGTCGGCCCGGGCCTCCGCTTCGGACATCCGCAGGACGTTGTGCAGGCGGTTGCCCTGGCTTTCGCTGCCGAGCCGGCCGGCCAGCCACATGGGGCATTCCTCGCTGACGTGGTAACGGTCACTGCCCCTCGTGGTGATCACCTGGGGAAGGTCTGACATCCCTTCGCTCCTTTCGCAGCGCCGGGTGGGCAGGGAGGAGTTTCCCTGCCCCTCACCGATACTGCTGGTCAAGGCAATCGCTCTGGTTCCTGCGGATGCGCCGAGGCGCACTCGAACTATGACCGCTGTCGGGGAGAGCCGCTACCGGTTCAGAACAGGCCGGGCGGGGCGGCTTCGGGGTCCTTGCGGGCGCGGGCGGGCTTGGCCGGCTTGGGCGGCGAGTTGGTCGCTGTACGCGGTCGGCACTGGGTGGTCGGCGAGAGCAGCACGCTGCCGACCCCGCAGAGCGTCGAGGACGGCCGGTACGGCGACATGCTGGAGGTCGCCTGGGAGATCGGGCCCGGTCGCAGGGTGCTGCCCGGGGCATGCTGGTCCGCTACGAGCAGGACCAGCGAAACCCCGGACCTTAGCTTCGGGTGCCCATGCTGCGACCGCCTGCGGGGAGGGCGGCGGTCCCGCCGGTGAGTCGTCAGGCGGACCGCCGGGCGAGGTCCTCCAGCACCTCGACCGCCTCGCCGGCGCGCTCGTACGGCACGAAGAGGTGGTCGTGGTGGAATCCGGCGACGACGTTGCAGCTCAGGCCCGCGGCGGCGAGTGCCTGCGCGAAGGCGGCGGTCAGGCCGACGGCTTCGAGTGCCGAGTGGACGCGCAGCGTGATCCAGCCCGCCACGTAGTCGTACGTCAGTCCTGCCGCGTCGGCGTCCCGCTGCGGCAGGACCAGTGTCAGGCCCTCCTCCTCGGCGACCGTGACGACGGGCCTGACGCCCGGCGGGACGTCGCCGTCGACCGTGGTGAACACGTAGCGGCCAGGGTTGAGCCGCGGGCGCATCGTGGTCAGCAGCGTGTGCAGATCGGTCTCACCGGTCACGCACCGCACCCTACAAGCCTCCTGTCAGCACGTGGCCCTGCGCGCCGCCGATGTCGCGCGGCGACTTCCGGAGGAGGAGGACGCGGCCGCGCGGGCCGGGCGGTGCCTGGTGCTGGCCGGTCCCGCCACGTGCCGCCTCGGCGAGACCGGGGAGGGGCTCGATCTGCTCCGCCGGGCGGTGGCGCTCCTCGACGCCGCCGGCGGCACCGACGTCCTGCCGGACCTCGGACAGGCCCTGCACATGACGGCCGTGATGTCCTCAGGCGACGAGGCGTACGGCGCCGCCGAGCGGGCCGTCGCCTGCTACCGGCGGCTCGACCGGGAGACGCCGGGGACACGGCGCGCCTCGTGCTGACCCTGGTCCTGCTCGCGCGCCGCGCCGCCTCTCCGGGACACCGGTCGCGACCGGGGGCTGACGGTCCGGTGCGCCGTCGGCGGATGTCGTCGCCGATCCGCCTCCGGCCGCGCAGCGAAGTGGCGCGGCGGTCATGGACCGCCGCGCCACGCGTTGGGTGTTGCGGTGTTGCGGTTCTACAGGGCGAGGATCAGCTCGCGCTGCAGGAGACGGACGGCCAGGTGTAGTTGCCGTTGTGCTGGATGGTCACACCGAAGTTGTTGCCGCTGCCGTTGGGCCGGGCGACCAGTTGCTGCGCGCTGGGGTAGCTGGCGCTGATGTTCCAGGTGGCGATGACCTTCGCCGGGGACGGGACGTTCATCGTCACGGTCCAGTTGCTGGAGCCGCTGACCGAGACGTTGAGGTTGTAGCGGTCGCTCCACGACTGGCCGGCGGACAGCGTCGCGGTGCAGCCACCGCCTCCGCCACCACCGCCACCGCCACCGCCGCCACCGCCGCCACCGCCGCCGTCGCCGCCGGAGGTGCCGCCGACGGTCACGTTGGAGCTTCCGCTGCTCTGGTAGCCCTCGGTGGCGAGGATCTGGTAGTCGTGGCTGCCCAGGTTCATGCCGTAACGGGCCCACGCGTCGAAGTGGTTGCCGGCGGTGATGGTACCGCCGGTCTTCTTCTGCTGCCGGACGCTCCAGTACTGGTTGAAGGTCTTGTTGCCCTCGATGGAGGGGGCGTTGTAGCGGGTGGTCTGGTAGATGTCGTAGGTGCCGCCGTCGGTGGTGACGGTGCCCTTGTAGGTGCCGGTGGGCCGGTAGGTGCCCCAGTTGTCGACGATGTAGTACTCGACGAGCGGGTTCCTCGTCCACCCGTACAGCGTCAGGTAGGCGTTGCCCGACGGGTTGAAGCTGCCGGAGTAGGTCACGGTCCTGCGTCCGCCGGTGCTCCAGCCCTTACCGGCGACGAAGTTGCCGGTGTTGCGCCAGGAGGTGCTGTAGTTGCCGCCGGACCCCAGCTCCATGGACACGGTGCCCTGGCTGTCGGTCCAGAACGAGTAGAAGTACCCGTTGTTGGTGCCCGTCTGGTTCGTGGTCACGGCCGCGTTGGCGATGCCGGGCGACAGAATCGCCACGGCCAGCGCCGCGGCCACGGTGCAGGCTCGGACGACCAGCCGTCTGATGCGGCCGCGTCTGCGGCCTCTCCAGTGCAAGGGGGCATCGATCATGTGCGCGCTTCCTCCTCGAGAAGGCTGACGGGGGGCGGGTGACGTGCGAAGAGTCGGCGGGGCCGTCAGTGGGCGGGCCGTGGCCACCGGCACTCACCGTCACACGCAACCGAAAACTATCGGAACATCGGCGAAAGTATCGGACCAGTCTTGTCCAGTTGTCAACGATTCCCGTAATGCCGCGGAAACCTTATGCTGGAGGCAACGCACGTCAGCCCTGTTCGAAGCAGCGGACAACCGGGGACACTCGTCCGGGAAACGCCCCGCAACCAGGCCGAAAGCCATTGAAACTTTCAGATGACCGGACGACCGCGGTGGAGCGCGTCGCCCGGCATCCACAGCTCGCCGTCGTCCGGCCGCACACCGCGAGCGGGGGACGCCGCCGGCATGCCGGAGCGGCCGCGTCCGCCCCAGGCGGGGCGGGGACGGCGCACGGAGACCGGGGCGGGCTCTGAAAGTTTCAGGGTCGCGCGTCCCCCAGCCGCCTCAGTCGCCGGGAACGTGCCACGTCCGCCGCGCACGCCGTGCAGCAGGGAAAACGCGCCACCAACCGTCGTACGGCGAGCCGCCGTGGCCCCGGTGCCCACCTGTGGCGACGTCGTCCGCACCCCGGCGGCCGGATCGCCCGGCCCGGGGCGTCGGTCTTGACGCACCCCCGTCAAGGGCCAACACTGAGCGCACCACCCCCCCGATACCGACTGTGAGATTTCGGCGTCTTCGCACCTCGGGAGATGTTGTTAACGCTCACAATCGCAGGAGGCACCCCCCATGAACCTCCTTTCGCCCGTACGCCCCGCCGTGGCGGCGGTGGTCGCGATGCTGCTGGCTCTGGGCCTCGGCATCCTCGCCTCGGGTCCGGCCCGTGCTGCGGCGATCGACACGAACGCGTCGTACGTGCTGGTCAACCGCAACAGCGGCAAGGCCCTGGACGTCTACAACATGGCCACCAACGACGGCGCTCCGCTGGTCCAGTGGGCCCGCAACGACGGCGCCTGGCAGCAGTGGCAGTTCGTCGACTCCGGCGGCGGCTACTACCGCCTCAAGTCCCGCCACAGCGGCAAGGTCGTCGACGTCTCCGGCCGCTCCACCGCCGACGGCGCCGACGTCATCCAGTACACCGACAAGAACGCCACCAACCAGCAGTTCCGCGTCGTCGACACCGACAACGGCCACATCAAGCTGATCAACCGCAACAGCGGCAAGGCCCTCGAAGTCTGGGAGTGGTCCACCGCCGACGGCGGCCGCATCTCCCAATACACCGACCTGGGCGGCGCCAACCAGCAGTGGCAGCTCGTCAAGATCGGTGGGGGTACGAGCACACCGCCGCCCTCCTACCCGAACCCCGGTGCGGTGAACGGCGACGTCACCACGCACGACCCGGAGGTGACCAAGAGGCCGGACGGGAGCTACCTGCTCGCCTACACCGGCAACGGCATCCAGCTCAAGACCTCCACCGACCGGACCACCTGGCGCAACGCGGGCGCGGCGTTCCCCGGCGGGGCCTCCTGGGCGCACGGGTACACCAACGGGAGCAACGAGCTGTGGGCGCCGGACATCACCTACGTCAACGGCAAGTACTACATGTACTACTCGGCCTCGACCTTCGGCTCCAACCACTCGGGCATCTTCCTGGCCACCAGCACGACCGGGGCGTCCGGATCGTGGACCAACCAGGGCCTGGTCATCGAGTCGAACACCTCCGACAACTGGAACGCCATCGACCCCAACCTGGTCGTCGACGACCAGGGCCGCTGGTGGCTCGACTTCGGCTCGTTCTGGTCGGGGATCAAGATGATCCAGCTCGACCCGGCCACCGGCAAGCGGTCGAACAGCACGATCCTCAGCATCTCGGGCCGTAACGGCGGCGCGATCGAGGCGCCGTTCATCTACCGGCACGGCGGCTACTACTACCAGTTCGTCTCCTTCGACCTGTGCTGCAGGGGCGCGTCCAGCACCTACCGCATCATGGTGGGTCGCTCGACCTCGGTCACCGGTCCGTACGTCGACCGGAACGGAACGGCGATGACGTCCGGCGGCGGCACGCAGATCCTGGCCGGCCACGGGAGCATCCACGGCCCCGGTCACCAGGCCGTGCTCGCCGACAGCGACGGAGACGTCCTCTTCTACCACTGGTACGCCGACGACGGGTCCTCGCGCCTCGGCATCAACAAGCTCGGCTGGGACGGCGCGGGCTGGCCCTACGTCTACTGACCCGCGGGCCAGGCGATTCCGGCTCCGGCACGCAGTTGAGGCTCGTCCGGAGCCCTCGCCGACTCGTCGGCGTGCCGTTCCGCCCGGCGATCCCGGCCCGCCACCCACGGCACGCCGGCTACGTGCTGCGCGTCGAGACCCCGTCTCCTCCGGTTCGAGCACCTCGGACAGGCAGGACGCCGCCTTCCGTCTCGGCTACCGAGACGGCCCCCGGATTTCCACCACCACCACCATCCAGAAAGGCACGGAGGACCAGCATGATCTCCGACTTACGGCGCCTGAGGAAGGCACTGTTGTCCGCGGGCGCGGCGGTCGCGCTCTCCGCCGGTCTGCTGGCCGGCGTCGCCACGCCGTCGCAGGCCGCCGGGCAGGGTCCGTGTGACATCTACGCCGCGGGCGGCACGCCGTGTGTGGCGGCGCACAGCACGACCCGCGCCCTGTACGGCAACTACAGCGGCCCGCTTTACCAGGTGCGCCGCTCCTCCGACAACGCCACCCGCGACATCGGCGTGCTGAGCGCGGGCGGGGTCGCCGACGCCGCCGCGCAGGACTCGTTCTGCACCGGCACGACCTGCCTGATCACGATCATCTACGACCAGTCCGGCCGTAACAACCGGCTCACCCAGGCTCCTCCCGGCGGGTTCTCCGGTCCGGCGGCGGGCGGGTACGACAACCTCGCGGTCGCGACCGCCGCGCCGATCACGGTCGGCGGGCACAAGGCGTACGGCGTGTACGTCGCCCCCGGCACGGGCTACCGCAACAACACCACCAACGGCGTGGCCAAGGGCGACCAGCCCGAGGGCATGTACGCCGTCTTCGACGGCACCCACTACAACGGCGGCTGCTGCTTCGACTACGGCAACGCCGAGACCAACAGCCGCGACAACGGCAACGGCACCATGGAGGCCATCTACTTCGGCAACAACAAGGTCTGGGGCTACGGCGCCGGCAACGGCCCCTGGATCATGGCCGACCTCGAGAACGGCCTGTTCTCCGGCGTCAACCAGAAGTACAACGCGGGCAACCCGTCCATCAGCCACCGCTTCCTGACCGCGATCGTCAAGGGCGAGCCCAACCACTGGGCCATCCGCGGCGGCAACGCCGAATCCGGCGGCCTGGGCACCTTCTACAACGGCGTGCGGCCCAACGTCCCGGGCTACAACCCGATGAAGAAGGAAGGCGCGATCATCCTCGGCATCGGCGGCGACAACAGCGTCGGCGCGAGGGGCACGTTCTACGAGGGCGTCATGACCTCGGGCTACCCGTCCGACGCCACCGAGAACGCCGTGCAGGCCAACATCGTGGCCGCCGGATACTCCACGTCCACCGGCGGCGCCCAGAACGGCACGCTCACCCCCGGCTCGGCGATCTCGCTGCGCGCGACGACGTCCGGCTACACCGACCGCTACATCCGGCACCAGAACGACCAGGTCCTCACGTCGGTGATCACCTCGTCCAGCTCGTCCCTCGACAAGAGCGACGCCACCTGGATCGTGCGCAGCGGCCTGGCCAGCGGGTCGTGCGTGTCGTTCGAGTCGAGGAACTACCCCGGCGACTATCTGCGCCACCAGAACTACCAGCTCTACCGGCAGCGCGACGACGGCAGCGCGCTGTTCGCGGCGGACGCCACATTCTGCCCGCAAGCCGGTAAGAGCGGCCAGGGCACGTCGTTCGCCTCCTACAACTTCCCGACCCGGTTCCTCCGCCACTACAACAACATCGTCTACATCGCGAGCAACGGCGGCTCGAACACCTTCGACAACGCCACCGCGTGGAACGCCGACGTGAGCTGGGTCGTCTCCCAGCCCTGGGGGTAGATTCCCGCGACCACCGAAGCCGTCCCCGGTCCGCCGGGGGCGGCTTCCCGTCTTCACGGGGAGTTACCGATGTTGTCAGGATTTCGGATGGTTACATGTAGAAATCGTTCCGACATCACTGAGATAACAGAATGATCTTCGGTCTAACTCGTTCCACACGCCATTTGTGACGATGCGTGCGATGTATCCACCACCTTTCCTTACAACCTAGGAGATCGCAGGTGGCCGACACCCTCGCATCGTTCGAACCGGCCCACAAGGCCTTCGAACGGCAGGCGCGCCAAACCCCGCTCCGCACGGCGGTCGTCTCCGGCACGACCCGCACGACCTACGCCGCTCTCAACGCCCAGGCCAACCGCATCGCCCACGAGCTGATCTCCCGCGGAGTGCGGCGAGGCTCGGCGGTCGGCGTGTGCCTGCACCGCGACGAGAACCTGATCGCGGCGCTGCTGGGCGTGTGGAAGACGGGCGCCGCCTACGTGCCGCTGGACCCGGCCTACCCGCCCGAGCGGCTGGAGTTCATGATCGAGGACGCCGGGGTCTCGCACACGGTCACCTCCGCCGAGCTCGCCGCGCGTCTGCCACGACGCGAACTCGTCCTGCTCGGCGACGCCGGCGACCGCCCCGGCTCGGATCCGGACCTGCCGAGCGACCCGGCCGATCTGGCCTACGTCATCTACACCTCCGGATCGACCGGCCGTCCCAAGGGCGTCGCGATCGAGCACCGCAACGTGATGACGCTGCTGCGCTGGGACGCCGGCTACTTCACCGCGGAGGAACTGGCCGGATTCCTCGCCTCGACGTCGGTCTGCTTCGATCCGTCCGTCCCGCAGCTCTACCTCCCGCTGCTGCTGGGCGGCACGGTGATCATGGCGGACAATCCCCTCGCGCTGCACACCCTGCCCGCCAGGGACGAGGTCACGATGATCAGCGCCGCGGCCTCCGCGCTGACCGCGCTGCTGCGGGAGCCGTTGCCGCCGAACGTGCGTACGGTGCTGTCCAGCGGTGAGCCGGTGAGCCGGGCCCTGGCCGACCGCGTCTTCGCCAATCCCGGCGTGCGGCGCATGGTGAACCTGTACGGCCCGACCGAGTGCACCGTGCACTGCTGCGCGCACGAGATCGCCAGGGACGAGCCGGGCGAGCCGCCGATCGGCGCGCCGTACGCCTGGTCGCGGCTGTCGGTGCGGGGCGCCGCCGGCGAGGCGCTGGGCGACGGGGAGCTCGGCGAGCTGTGGGTGGCCGGGCCGCTGGTCGGCCGGGGTTACCTGAACCGGCCCGAGCTGACCGCGGAGCGGTTCGTGACCGATGCCGGGGGCGTGCGCCACTACCGCACCGGTGACCTGGTCCGCCGGGAGGACGGCGTCTACCACTACGAGGGGCGGATCGACGACCAGGTGAAAGTCGCGGGCTTCCGCGTCGAGCTCGGCGAGGTGCGGGGCAGGCTGGAACGCCACCCGCTGGTCGGCCAGGCCGTCGTGCTCGCCCCGGCCGACGAGGAGGGCACCCGCAGGCTCGTCGCCTACGTCGAGCCGGCCGGGCCCGGCCTGGACGAGGGCCGGCTGCGGGCCTGGCTGCGCGAGTGGCTGCCCGACTACATGATCCCCGCCAGGATCGTCTTCCTCGACGCCGTCCCGATCGGTCCCACGGGCAAAGTGGACCGCTCCCGCCTGCCCGGGGTCTCCTTCTCCGCGCCGCGCGACGACACCGAGCAGCAGCGCAAGGACACCGAGCGGCAGCGGGGCAGCGCCGAGCGGCAGCGGAACGATACAGAGTGGCAGCGGGGCGACACCGAGACGCGGGGTCACGTCGCGCCGCGCGACGACACCGCGCCGCGCGACGACACCGAGCGGCGGATCGCCGCCATCACCGCCGAGACGCTCGGCGTCGAGCGGGTCGGCGTCCACGACCACTTCCTCGACCTGGGCGGGCACTCTCTGGCCGCCGCGAGGATCTGCGCCGGGATCGAGCAGGCGCTGGGCGTCCACGTCGCGCTGACGACCTTCCTGGCCCGGCCCACGGTCGCTGAGCTGGCCGAGTACGTCGGCGAGGCCGCGGCGTCCGCCGCGCCGGGCGCCGTAACAGCCGTGACAGGCACCGTGACAGGCGCCGTGCCGCCGCTGGTCCGCCACACCGGCCGGACCCGCTATCCGCTGTCCGCCGGGCAGCGCGGCAAGCTGCTGCTGCGCGAGGTGAGCCAGAATCCGCACGCCACCGCGATCGCCTTCCGGCTGGGGCTGCGCGGGCTCACCTCGGCGGAGCCGCTGCGGGCCGCCCTGGACGCCATCGTCCGGCGGCACGAGGCCCTCCGCTCCGTCGTCGTGGACGGCGTCGCCGTCGAGGTCGGGCCCCCGTCGCCGGTGCCACTCGAGGAGCATCGGCCGGCCGGTCCGCAGGAGGCCGACGAGCTGCGGCGGGCCGCGGTCGCCCACGATTTCGACCTGTCCTCCGGCGACTCGCCGCTGCTGCGGGCCACCCTGCTGTGGTCCGGGCCGGACAGCGCGGAGCTGGTGCTGCTCACCGACCACACCGTGTTCGACGGCGCGTCGCTGGGGATCGTCATGCGGGAGCTCCTCGACGGGCTCGCGGGCGGCGGCGAGGTCCTCCTGCCGGAGCCGCCGCTGCAGATCGGCGACGTCGCGGTGCGCGAGCAGGAGAGCACCCGGGACACCGAGGCGTTGCGGGCCTTCTGGGCCCGGGAGCTCGCCGGGGCGGTCCCGCCTTACGAGCTGCTGCCCCGCCGGGACGACCGGCCGAGCCGCCTGCGCGGTGAGCGTCTGGTGCGCCGCCTGGACCCGGCGACGGTCGCGCGGGTCGGCGAGCTCGCGACCGGCTGCGGCGCCACGCCGTTCGCGGTCTACCTGACCGTGCTCGGCATGCTGGTGGCGGGGCTGACCGACCGGCGGGACGTGGTCCTCGGCGCCGCCGTCGCCGACCGCGCCGCCCCGGGCCTGGAAGGCGTGGTCGGCGTGCTCGTCGACGTGCTCCCGGTGCGGCTGCGCCTGGATGACGAGCTGTCGCTGCGCGCGGCCGTACGGCAGGCGGGGGCGGCGACCGCCCGTGCCATGGACCACAGGGGGCTGACCGAGCAGGAGCTGACCGAGGCGGCGGGCGTCGAGCGCCCGCCCGGCTGGGTGCCGACCCCCGTCACGCTCTCGATGCAGCCGCCCGAGGTGCCCCTCTCGCTTGATCTCGGGGGCGTCGGCGTGGACCTGATCGGCGAGCTGGACGCGGGCAGCGTGCAGGTCCCGCTGATCGTCTACGTCAACGCCACGGCGGCCGGACCCGAGCTGCAGGTGGAGTACGACCTGGAGCACCTGGACCGGGCCGCGGCCGAGACCCTGACCGGCCGCCTGGCCGGCCTGCTGGACGACGCCCTGGCGCACCCGGACCGGCCACTGTCGGCGTTCGAGGTGATCGGCGCGGCGGAACGGGCGGCGCTGCTGGAGGCGGGAGCCGGTGCGCCGCTGCCCGCGGACGCGCCCCGGACCGTCGTGGAGGCGGTGCTCGGGCAGGCGGTGCGACGCCCGCACGCCCCGGCGGTCGCCGACGGGGAGGGCGTCCTCACCTACGGCGAACTGGCCGGCTGGGCACGACGGGTGGCCGCGGCCCTGGGGCCGGAGTCCGCCGGCTCCTGCGTGGGGGTCTGCCTGCCGCGCGACCGTCGTCTGCCCGCCGCGCTGCTGGGCGTGCTGCTCGCCGGCGCCGCCTACGTCCCGCTCGATCCCGGCCACCCGCTCCGGCGGCTCCGCGACCAGGTGGACGACTGCGGCGCGAAGGTGATCGTCGCGGCGGGCGAGGGGCTGGCGGTGGCCCGCGATCTGGGCGGCGTCGTCGTCGACCTGGCTCAGCTGTCCCCGTCGGAGGTGGTGCCGGACGGCGTCGAGGTGGACCCCGGCGATCTCGCCTACGTCCTCTACACCTCGGGCTCCACCGGCAGGCCGAAGGGCGTGGAGATCACCCATGCCAACCTCGCGGCGTTCGTCGCCTCGATGACGGTCACACCGGGGGTCGGGCCCGACGACGTGATGCTCGGCCTCACGCCGTTCTCGTTCGACGTGTTCGGCTTCGACGTGTGGGTGAGCCTGTGCCGGGGGCTGCGGCTGGAGCTGCTCGGCCGCGACGAGGCGCTCGACGGGCGGGCCGTGGCGCGGCGCGTCGAGGAGTCGGGGGTCACGCTGATGACCGCGACGCCGACCACGCTGCGCATGCTCGTCGCCTCCGGCTGGCGGGACGACCCCCCGGAGCGCGGCGGGGACGTGCGGGTGATCAGCATCGGCGAGGTGCTCGACCCGGCCCTCGCCGCCGAGCTGCTGGACCGCGGGGTCGATCTGTGGAACGCCTACGGGCCCACCGAGACCACGATCTACTCCACCATGGTCCGGGTGACCGCGCCGGTCGGCGACCGGGTGTCCATCGGCCGGCCGCTGGCCGGGGAACGGGCGTACGTGCTCGACCGGGCGGGGCGCATGCTGCCCGCCGGAGTGACCGGCGAGCTGTGGATCGGCGGCGCCGGCGTGGCCGGCGGCTATCGCGGCCGGCCGGAGCTGACCGCGGCCGCCTTCACCGACGACCCGGACGATCCATCGGGCGGGCGCCGCTACCGCACCGGCGACCTGGCCCGCTGGCGGCCCGACGGCACGCTCGACTTCCTCGGGCGGCGCGACGGGCAGGTGAAGGTCCGCGGCCACCGGATCGAACTCGGTGAAATCGAGTCCGCGCTCCGCGAGAGCGTCGCCGACGCGGCCGTCGCCGTGCGCGACGGCGACCACCTCGTGGGCTACCTCGCCGCGCCGCCGGGGACCGACACGCGCGAGCTGGAGCGGCGGCTGAGCGCGCGGCTGCCCGACTACATGGTTCCCCGCCGCTGGGTGCTCCTGGACGCCCTGCCCCTCACCGCCTCCGGCAAGGTGGACCGCACGGCGCTGCCGGAACCCGGCGACCGGGCGCCGCGGGTGCCGCCGAGCACCGAGGCCGAGCTGCTGGTGTCGGAGGTGTGGAGCGCCGTGCTGGACGGCCCCGAGCCGGGCGCGCACGACGACTTCTTCTCCCTCGGCGGCCACTCCGCCACTGCCGCCCTCGTGGCGGCCCGGCTGAGCGACGCCCTGGACCTGACCGTGCCGGTGCGCATGCTGTTCGAGCGGCGGACCCTGGCCGACTACGCCGCCGGGCTGGAGGCCCTGCTGCTGGCCGACCTGGAGGAGACGCCGTGACCATCAGCGACGAGCGCAGGAGCGCTCTCGCCGGCCGGCTGGCGGCGGCCCGCCGCGCCCACGCGCGTGCCGTCCCGGCGATCCCCGTCAGGGACAGGGACGGCCCCGCTCCCCTGTCGCCCGCGCAGGCCCGGCTGTGGTTCCTCGCGCAACTCGACGACGTGGCCGCCTACAACGTGCCGACCGTCGTACGGCTGCGCGGGCCGCTGGACGTCGCGGCGCTGCTGGGCGCCGTACGGGATCTGGCCGACCGGCACGAGGTGCTGCGCAGCCTGTTCACCGACGACGGCGCGATCCCCGTCGACGCCGGACAGGTCCCGATCACGGTGGAGGACCTCGACGACGACGCCCTGCTCGGCGCACGGCTGCAGGAGGAGCTCGCCCGCCCGTTCGCGCTGGACACGCAGCCGCCCGCCCGCGCCCTGCTGCTCCGGCTCGGCGCCCGCGAGCACGTGCTGGCGCTGACCGCGCACCACATCGCCTTCGACGCCTGGTCGCGGAACCTCGCGCTGACCGAGCTCGCCGCCCTGTACGCGGCACGGCTCGGGCTCGCCGGCCCGCCCGCGCCGCCGCGGGTGCAGTACGCCGACTACGCGGCCTGGCTCGCCGGGCAGCCGGAGGGCGACCTGTCCTGGTGGACCGGGCGGCTGGCCGGGCTCGAGCCGGTCCTGGACCTGCCGGTGGACCGGCCGCGGCCCTCGGTCGCCGACTGGACGGGCGCCACCGTCCCGGTGCGGCTCGCGCCGGCGCTGACCGCCCGGGTGCGTGAGGCCGCGGCCGAGACCGGCTGCACGCCGTTCATGGTGCTGCTGGCCGCCTGGCAGGAGCTGCTCGGCCGGGTCTGCGGCACCGACGACGTGCCGGTCGGCGTGCCCGAGGCGGGACGGCTCCACCCCGGCACCGCGGACATGCTCGGCTGCTTCGTCAACACGCTCGTCCTGCGGGGGGACAGGTCCGGCGAGCCGACCGGCCGCGAACTCCTGGCCCGGACGAAGGCCGGCGTGCTCGACGCGCTCACCCACCGCGACGTGCCCTTCGACCGGATCGTGGAGCACCTGCACCCCGAGCGCAACCTCGCCACCACGCCGGTCTTCCAGGTGCTGCTCAACGTGCTGGAGGACGGCGCCCAGACGCCGGACTTCCCCGGCCTGACCGCCGAGCAGGTGCAGTTCCCCCTGCTCACCACCAAGTACGACCTCAACCTCGCCCTGGACAACATGGGCGAGACGTACGAGGGCGAGCTCGCCTACCGCGTCGACCTGTTCGACGAGGCGACGGCCCGGCGCGTCGCCGGCTGGTACCCGGCCCTGCTGGAGGGCATGCTCGCCGACCTCGACGCGCCCGCGGCGGCCGTGCCGCTGGAGCCGGTGACCGGGCCCGTGGCCTCCGGCACGCGGATGCCGATGGACCTGACCCGGCCGCTGCACGCGTTCGTCGGCGACCACGCGCGGCGCACGCCCGAGGCGACGGCGGTGGCCGACGCCTCCGGCTCGCTCACGTACGGCGAGGTGGACCGGCTGGCCAACCGCCTCGCCCACCATCTCATCGCGGCAGGGGTGCGGCCGGACGAGCCGGTCGGCGTCCTCGTCGGCCGGCACCGCGGGCTGGTTCCCGCGCTCCTCGGCGTGCTGCGCGCGGGCGGGGCGTACCTGCCGATGGACCCCCTTTATCCCGACGACCGTCTCGGCCACATGCTGGAGACGGCCGGCGCGCGGGTCGTGCTCGCCGATCCCGAGCACGCGGGCCGGCTCCCCGGCACGCTGGTCCTGCCCGAGCTGCTGGCCGCCGGACCCGAGGATCCGCCGGACGTCGAGGTCGCTCCGGACCAGCTGGTCCATGTGATCTTCACGTCCGGCTCCACCGGGCGGCCCAAGGGCGCCGGGATCGAGCACCGGTCGGCCCTGCACTACCTGCACGGCCTGGCCGAGCTGGTGCCCGACGTGTACGAGTCGTACGGCGTGGTCTCCACCACAGCCGCCGACCTGGGGCTGACCTGCCTGTACGGCGCGCTGTTCCGGGGCGCCGCGGTCCACCTCGTGGACCAGGAGACCGCCACCGACCCCGAGGCGTACGCCGCGTATCTCGCCACGCGTCCCGTCGACGTGATCAAGATGGTGCCGAGTCACCTGGAGCTGCTGGCCGCCCACGGCGACCTGGGCAGGATGCTGCCGCGCCGGCTGCTGATCCTCGCCGGGGAGGCCACGTCGTGGGAACTGGCCGAGCGCATCCGCGCGGCCCGGCCCGACCTGGAGCTGCAGATCCACTGCGGCCCGACGGAGACGACGGTCTCGGTGCTCGGCGGCCGGGCGCCCGGCAGGCCCACGGGGGTGGGATCGGTGCCGCTCGGCCGCCCGTTCCCCGGTGTGGACTGCTACATCGTCGATCCCGCCGGCCGCCCGCTGCCCGCCGGGGTGCCGGGCGAGCTGTGGGTGGCGAGCCCCAGCGTCGCCCGCGGTTACCTGAACCGCCCCGACCTCACCGCCCAGAGATTCGTCTTCGATCCGGTGACCGGAACGCGCCGCTGTTACCGCACCGGCGACCGGGTCCGGCTCAACGCCCAGGGGCTCGTGGAGTTCCTCGGCCGGGTCGACGACCAGGTCAAGATCAGGGGCTTCCGGGTGGAGCTGGGGGAGGTGAAGACCGCCCTGCAGGAGCAGCCCGGCGTCCGGGAGGCCGCGGTGCTGCCGGTCGGCGAGGGACACGCGCGGCGGCTGGCCGCCTGGGTCGCGCCCGCCACCGTGGACCTCGCCGCGGTGCGGGCCGGGCTGCGTGAGCGGCTGCCCGACTACATGGTCCCGTCCGCGATCGTCGTCCTCGACGAGCTGCCGCTCACCCCGCTCGGCAAGATCGACCGGGCCCGCCTGCCGGTGCCCGAGGCTGCGCCCGCCGGGGAACGCGTGGCGCCGAGCACACCGACAGAGCTGCGGATCGCCTCAGTGTGGTCGGACGTCCTCGGCGTGGCGGACTTCGGCGTCGACGACGACTTCTTCGCGCTGGGCGGCGACTCCTTCCGCGCGGTCCGCGCCGTCCGGGGGATCGACCCGGCGCTGCGGGTGATCGACCTGTTCACCCGGCCCACGGTGCGTGAGCTCGCCGCCCACCTCGACGGCGGTGCGCAGGCCCCCGCCGGGCTTCTGCACCACCTCGCGGGCCCGCGTACGGCGAGCCGCACCCTCGTCTGCCTGCCGTACGGGGGCGGTTCGGCCGCCGCCTTCCGGCCGCTCGCCGCCGAGCTGGCCCGCCTCTCGCCCGGCACGGCGGTGGTCGCCGTCGAGCTGCCCGGGCACGACTCGGCGCGGCCCGAGGAGGACCCGCTGCCGCTCCCGGAGCTGGCCGGCCACCTCACGGCCGAACTGGCCGGGGTACGCGGCCCGATCGCCCTGTACGGGCACTGCGTCGGGTCGGCCGCGACGATGGAGCTGGCGTTGCGGCTGGAGGCCGCGGAAACGCCGCTCGCAGGTGTCGTCGTCGGCGGCAGCTTCCCCGACGCCCGGCTGCCCGGACGGCTGTCGGCCTGGTGGAACCGGAGGTTCCCCGCCCACCGCTGGTCCTCCGACCGCGCCCAGCGCGACTTCCTGCGCACGCTCGGCGCCGTGGACGACGACTTCGGCGACACCGGGATCATGCTGCGCGCCCTGCGGCACGACGTCGAGGAGGCGCAGACGTGGTTCAGCCGCCACCTCGACTCCCCCGGGGACTCCCCCGAGGACGCCCCGGAGCATGCGGAGCGCAGGCTCGCGGCGCCGCTGCTGTGCGTGATCGGCGAGCGTGACCGGTCGACCGAGCTCTACCGGGAGCGCTACCGCGAGTGGGGGGCGTTCGCCGAACGGGTCGAGCTCGCCACGATCCCCCGGGCCGGGCACTACTTCCTGAAGCACCAGGCCGAGACCCTGGCGCGGCTGATCGACGAACGGCTCGACCGCTGGGCCTGCGGCGACCTGCCCGATCCGGTGGGGCGGGTCGAGGTGGCCGGGCAGAGCGCCCGGCGGGACCTGCGCCGCTTCTACACGGTCGCGGCCGGGCAGACCCTGTCGCTGCTCGGCGCCGCGCTGACCTCCTTCGCCCTGGGCGTGTGGGCCTACCAGGAGAACGGCCGGGTGCTCGACTACGCCCTCGTCACCATGCTCGCCCTGCTGCCGTCGCTGCTCGCGGCGCCGCTGGGCGGCGCGGTCGCCGACCGGGTGGACCGGCGGCTGGTCATGCTGGTCTGCGACGGCGTCTCCGCCGTGGCCACCGCGGCCCTGGTGATCCTGCTCTGGCTGGGACGGCTGGAGGTCTGGCAGGTCGGGGCCATCGCGGGGGTGCTGTCCCTGGTGACGGCCTTCCACCGGCCCGCCTATCTGGCGGCCGTCGCGCAACTCGTGCCCAAGCCGTACCTCATGCAGGCGAACGCGCTGGCCAACCTCGGCACCGGCCTCGGCATGCTCGCCGGCCCGCTGAGCGGCGCCGCTCTCGTCACGACCGTCGGGCTGCACGGCGTGGTGGCGGTGGACGTCGTCACGTTCCTCGCCGGACTCGGCACGCTGCTGCTGGTGCGTTTCCCCGACAGGCTGTTCCGCCGCCTGGAGGAGTCCTTCTGGCAGGCCATCGCCGGCGGGTGGCGCTTCCTCGTACGGCGGCGCCCGCTCATGATCATGATCGGGTTCTTCGTCGTGGAGAACTACCTCGGCATGCTGGCCCAGGCCGTGACCGTGCCCGCGGTGCTGTCGTTCGGCGACGTCGCGGGCGTGGGCGCGGTGACCGCCATGCAGGGCCTGGGCGCGGTGCTCGGCTCCCTGGCCATGGTGTTCTGGGGCGGCACCGAGCGGCGCGCGGTCGGCATGGTCGGCTTCGTGATCGGGTTCGGGGCCGGGGTGCTGCTCGTCGGCCTGCGGCCCTCACTCCCGCTGGCCGCCTTCGGCGGGCTGATGTCGTGGGCGTTCCTCAGCGTGCTGAACGCGCACTGGCTCGCCATCATCCAGCTCAAGGTCGGGCTGGAGCTGCAGGGGCGGGTGCTGGCCACCAACCAGATGCTCGCCGTGTCCATGACGCCGCTGGCGTTCCTCACTGCGCCGGTGCTGGCCGACGACGTCTTCGGCCCGCTGCTCGTCCCCGGCGGCGCGCTCGCGGACACGGTCGTCGGCGACGTCGTCGGGGTGGGGCCGGGGCGCGGCGTCGCGCTGCTGCTGGCCGTCTGCGGTGCGCTGCTGGTGCTCTGGGGCGCGCTGGGGCTGTGGTTCCGGCCGCTGCGGCTCATGGAGGACGCGCTGCCCGACGCGGTCGCGGGCGCCGAGATCGCCGACGACCTCGACGCCGTCCAGGCCGAGGCGGACGCCACGCTGCGGGAGGACACCGCGCACGTGGCCGCGGCCTCCGGTCCTAATCACTGACAAGTCGATCACAAGTCCGCCCGCCTACCTTCGGCCGCTGGAAGTCGGTGAACACCGAAGGCTCCAGCATCCGAGGGGGACCAACAGCATGTCGTTGAAGTCGAAGGTCACGGGCGCCATCCTGGCGGCGGCGGCCGTGACCGCCGTCGCCACGCCCGCCGTCGCCACGCCCGCCGTCGCGACACCCGCCGTACCGGCGGGGCAGGCGGCGCCGGCGCCGGGAAACCGGGCGCCGGCGTACCTGACGCCCGAGCAACAGGACGTTTTCCGGCGGCAGGCACCCCTGGTCGCGGCGGCCGACGAGATCAGGAAGGCGGTGGAGAGCGGCCCGTCCGCCGGGTACGCGGGGATCGAGCTGGCCGGTGACCGGGTGGTCGTCTGGTGGAAGGACAAGGTGCCCGGGCGGGTCCGGGCCGCGATAGGCCGGGCCGGGAAGGCCGTCACGGTGGAGGTGCGCCCAGCCGAGTATTCGCAGAGCGAGCTGTCGGAGGCCGCGGACCGGCTCTGGGCCGCATCCGGTGCCGACCACGGTGGCCGCGTGCACGCCGTCAAGCTGGCCCTCGACGGTAGTGGGCTCACCGCGGCGGTCAGGGAGCAGGACGCCGCCCTCGCCCGGCAGGAACTGCCGAAGGTGGGGGTTCCGGTCGAGATGGTCGCGCAGGAGCCCATGACGCTCAACAAGACTCGCTGTGACGACGACGCCCCCTGGTACGGCGGGGCGGCGATCCGCAACGCGACAATCGGCACCGGTGGCCCCTGTGGGGGGACCAGCGGCCCCGGCTACCACTGCACCGCCGCCTTCGCCGTGCACATCAACCTGGTCCGCTACCTGCTGACCGCCGGCCACTGCGGCGCGCCGGGCGACCGGTTCACCGACGCCGCGGGCCAGACCATCGGCACCGCCGAGGCCGAGCACGTGGGACACGACCTGCTGCTCATCAGGGTGACGGGCGTCGTCTCGGTGAACGACGCCACGGGCTGGATCTGGGACGGAAAGCCCGGCGTGAACGACTTCGTCAAGCCGGTGGCCGGATGGGGGTGGACCTACAAGGGACAGTCGTTGTGCGTCTCCGGCGCGACCAGCGGAGCGACGTGCGGACACGTGGTGGACGGTAAGTACACCGAGATCTGCGGCGAGGACGTCTACGGGAACAACGAGTGCCACGACGACCTGATCTCCGCCAAGCGGCCGCTCGGCAGCACGGTCGGCGGCGACAGCGGTGGGCCCGTCTTCGAGTTGACCGGCGACTCCAGCATGGTGCGGGCGATGGGTTCCCACACGGGCACCATCAGGACGACCTCGATCTTCGGCAGCAAGAACGAGTGGACCCTCTTCCAGGATTTCGGCACGGCCACCCGGGACTTCCCCGGGCTCGAGCCCTACCTCGGTTTCGCCAAGGACCCCCTCTAGCCGACCGAAGCTCGGATGGTATGCGCATGCCTATGTCCGCTTGACGGGTTTTGTCGGGTTCCAGTTAACGATCTCGATGAGATTCGCCCGATTCACTGGCGCCCGGCTCCGCGCGGCGGTGTGATTGCCCCGGTCTGGTCCCCACAGGCATCCGAGAAGGGGTCGCACACGTGAGACTCGCACTGCGCACCACCGGCATCACGGGCGCCGTCGTGGGAGCCGCCGCGGCGCTGCTGCTGCCGGCCGTACCGGCGGTGCGGGCCGCGGACGGCGCCGCGCCTCGCGTGTCCTGCGCCGCGACGCTGTCGGCGCCGACGCGGCAGGCGGCCTTCGGCGAGGCCGCGCGGGCGACGGGCGCGCCCGAACCGCTGCTGAAGGCCGTGGCCTACATGCTGTCCCGCTGGGACGACCACCAGGGCAGGCCGAGCTCCGACGGCGGCTACGGCGTGTTCGACCTGAGCGACGACACGCCGGTGACGGGAGACGGGGCCGGCAAGGGCAGGGCGGCCGGGACGCGGAGCCAGCTCGCGGCGGCGGCCGAGCTGACCGGGCTGCCGGCCGACGCGCTGCGCGCGGAGCCGAACGCCAACATCTGCGGCGGCGCGGCCCTGCTGGCCTCCTACCACGACGGCGGCGACGACCTGGGCTCCTGGCGGGACGCGGTCACGCGGTTCGGCGCGAAGCACGAGTTCGTCCGGCAGGTCTACCAGACGCTGCGCGCCGGCGAGAGCCGCGTCACCGCCGACGGCCAGACGGTGACGCTCGCCGCCGACGAGTCGGTCGCCCTCCCGTCGCAGGCCAAGGCGGCCGGGCCGGGCACCGACTGCCCGTCCGGCCTCGACTGCGAGCTGATCCCCGCGCCGTACGCCAAGCACGTCCCGGCCGACCCGGACAGCACGACGCGCTATGGCAACCACGACGTCGCCGACCGGGCCGGGGCGGGCGGGCCGAAGCTCGACTACATCGTCATCCACGACACCGAGGGCTACTACGACCCCTCGGTGCGGCTCGTCCAGGACCCGACGTACCTCGCCTGGAACTACACCATCCGCTCCGCCGACGGCCACGTCGCCCAGCACCTCGACGCCAAGGACGTGGGCTGGCACGCCGGCAACTGGTACGTGAACATGCACGCCATCGGCATCGAGCACGAGGGCTTCGCGGGCGGGGCGGGGTGGTACACCGAGTCGATGTACCAGACCTCGGCCGCGCTGGTGAAGCACCTGGCCGCGAAGTACGGCATCCCGCTCGACCGGGCGCACGTCATCGGCCACGACCAGGTGCCGGGGACGATCCTCGGCGCCACCGAGAGCATGCACTGGGACCCGGGGCCGTACTGGGACTGGGACCACTACTTCGAGCTGCTCGGCGCGCCGATCGGCGGCGGCCGGGCGGCCACGACCCGGGTCGTGCCGGGCGACGTGGTGGAGGTGCGGACCGGCTACCACGACAACCCGCAGCCGCTGACCGGTTGCGCCGCCGCGTCGCCGCCCTCGCCGGAGTGCGTCGCCGGGGCCGGCACCAACTTCGTCCCGCTCCACCAGTCGCCGTCCGATACCGCGCCGCTCGCCGCCGACCCCGGCTGGAAGCCCACCGGCGAGGCGGGCACGACGTACGTCAGCGACATCAGCGCCCGCGTCGTCTCCGGCCACAAGCTCGTCGTCGCGCAGGTGCAGGGTGACTGGCTGGGCGTGTGGTGGGCGGGCGCGCTGGCCTGGCTGCGCAACCCCGCCGACCGGCCCGTCGTGATCCCGGCGTCGGCCAAGACGGTCACCGTGAAGGCGGGGGCGACCACCCCCGCCGCCGTGTACGGCCGGGCCTATCCCGAGGCGCCGGCGTACGACGGCACCGGCATCCCCGTACAGGCGATCTCGCCGCTGGAGTACGCCGTCCCGGCCGGGCAGGCGTACGCCGTGAGCGACGACGACGTGGTCACCGACTACTACCGGGCGACGACGTTCGACGGGTCGGCGCCGGGCGACCGCACCGACCTCAAGGGACAGGACCGCTACTACCAGCTCTGGTACGCCCACCGGCAGGTGTTCGTCCGCGCGGCCGAGGTGGATCTGCACGACGCGCGCCCGGTCGCGGTGGTCAACACCACTCTCCCGGTCGTGCGCGGCGTGGCGAAGGCCGGCCGCACGCTGACCGCGTCCCCCGGCGCCTGGACGCCGTCGCCGAAGCGGATCCGCTACCAGTGGCTGCGTGACGGCGCCGAGATCAGGGGCGCGACCGGGCGGACCTACCACGTCAAGGGCCGCGACCGCGGCGCCCGGCTGTCGGTACGGGTGACGGCGTCGGCTCGCGGCTACGCATCCGGCGTCGCCACGTCGGCGGCCACCTCACCCGTGGGGCCCAACCGGCCCGCCCGGCCCACGCACCCCGGTCGCCCCGCGCCGTCCCCCTGGCGCTCCGAGCCCCGGCAGGTCGACTGGTCCCGCCGTTAGAGCGCCTGCCCGGCCGCGGGTCGGGCCCGGGCGTCCGCGCCGGGACCGCCACAGCGGGGATTGTCGATTTCTGTCGCACCCGATGTGTAGGCATGAGGTCATGACGAGATCGAAACAGCCGGTGACGGCCCCGACCGACGTGAGCGTCGGCGATTTCCTCGCCGCGGTCCCCGACGAACGCCGGCGGGCCGACGCGGAACGCCTCTGCGGGATACTCCGCGAGGTGACCGGTGAGCCGCCGGTGATGTGGGGGCCGAGTATCGTCGGCTTCGGCCGCTACCGCTACCGCTACGAAAGCGGGCACACGGGCGAGGCGCCCCTGGTCGGCTTCTCCCCGCGCAAGCAGCATCTCGTCGTCTACCTGACGGGCGGGTTCGAGGAGCGCTTCGCCGCGGTGCTCACCCGGCTCGGCCCGTACAGGGCGGGCAAGGGCTGCCTCTACCTTAAGCGGCTCGGCGACGTCGACGAGAGCGTGCTACGCGATCTGCTCGACCGCACGGCGCGGGCGCACAAGGAGGCCGACCGGGCGGCAACCGGCGAGGCATGAGGAGCGGACCCGGCAGGGCATCCGCCCTGCCGGGTCCGCCTCACCCACCGTTCCGCCATCACCCACCGTTCCGCCATCACCTACCGAGCAGCCGCTCCCCCATCCGGTGCCAGGAGGCGCGTCGCCGTACGACTGGGAGGCGGGGTGTCACCGCGGTTGCCCGCCCGATGGTCGCCCGTACAGTGCCCTGGTGTCGTCCGCCGCGCGCAGAGCGCGTACGCCGACGACGGCGAGGGTGATCCCGCTCGCCAGGAGCACGGCCAACTGCACGCCACCGGCGAGGCCGGTCATGCCGAGAGCGGGGTCGGCCCCGCCCGGAGACAACGTGCCCGCCCGGGCGAGCACGGCGGGCACGGCCAGGATCGCGCCCGCCAGCGCAGCCGGCCCGGGCCACGTCAGCGTCCTGCCCATGGCCGCGCACCACACCGTCAGCGCCAGCAGCGACAGGGAGGCGAGGCCCGGGACGTCGACCCACATCCAGGCCTGCACGAGGATCGGCGCCGGGACCGTACCGGCCCGCGTCGCCGCCCCGAGCACGCCGACGACCAGGGCGAGCAGGAGGCCCGCGGCGACCGGGATCGCGACCACGGGCAGGGCCCGCCGCGCGGGCAGACGGGACGGCGGCGCGTCGCGGTGGAACCCGATCACCAGAGCCAGCACCATGACCACGGCAGGGAGGATCGAGCAGGCCCAGCGCACCGCGCTCTCCCAGTTGAGGAACAGCGGCGGCATCAGCATGTACGGCACGACCAGGGCCGCCACGGCCGCCGCCTTGGCCGTGCGAGAGCGGCCGCGGACGAGCGCGCCGAGGGCGACCGCCCACAGCAGCGGCGCCAGCTCGGCCAGCACGAGCCGCACGCGCTCAGGCGACCCGGGGTCGCCGATCCCCATGACACCGTCGGGGAGCATCTCCGGGGGGATGCCGTACGTGAGCACGGCCTGCCCGGCGTAGAGGCAGCCGATCACCGTCCAGAAGACGAGGCCGAGCAGGGCGGCCCGGCGGACCGCCTCACCCCACAGGTGGGACCGCGGCGGCGACCCCGGGCCGCCCAGCCGCACCCGCAGCGCGAGCGCGGCCACGCTGGCGATCTCCAGGAAGCGCGGGTGCTGGTCGTCGTGGCCCGCCCGCCCGGACTGGGCGCCTTCGAGGAAGGCCCAGACCATCTCCTCCTCGCGCTCGGCCCGGTAGGACGCGGGCAACAGCCGCAGCCACCGCCGGTAACGCTCCTCCAGAACGCTCATGCCACCCCCTCGCCTCGCGGCTCGGGGTCGCCTGATCGCAACGCACCGTGCCCGCTGATTCGCTCGCTTCGCTCGCTTGGCTCGCTTCGCTCGCTCATGCCACCCCCTCGCCTTGCGGCTCGGGGTCACGTCGTGCCGAAGGCGCGCAGGTCAGTACCTCGCGAATCGCACTGTGCTTACTGATTCGCTCGCTCATGCCAGACCTCCCGCCTGCCTGAGCCGCAGCCGCTCGACGGCGCGGCGCGCGTTGTCGGCCAGCCGTACGGCTTCCTCCTCCAGCGCCCGCGCCCCCTCGTCGGTCAGGCGGTAGTAGCGGCGCAGCCGTCCCTGCCGCACCTCCTCGCGGTCCGCCTCCACGAATCCGTCGGCCGCGAGCCGGTCCAGCACGCCGTACAGGGTGCCGATCTTGAGCTGGACGCGTCCCCCGGAGAGCCGCTCGACCTCCTGCGCGATGCCGTAGCCGTGCCGCGGCTCGTCGACCAGTGCGGTGAGAACGAGAAAGGCGGGCTCCGTCATCGTCCGTGCTGCTGTCACGTTGCCACTATATATCGGGAGGCATGATATTGGCGCGCCCCGAGCATCGTCGGGGTGGCGAACCCTGATGTGCCTGACCCGTAATGTGCTGTTACGGTAGGCCGCGGTGTGCCGGGAAGTCGGGTCGGCGACGTCGTCGCATCGCCCGTACGGAGGTTTCCGGTGATTCGCAGGACAGCAGTCCGGCACTGCGCCGGCGACGAACGCGCTCGTGGCCGCGGGGACGGCCGCGAGAGCGCGGAGCGACGGCCATGAGACTGTTCTGGGCCGTGCTGGGGCGCTTCCACCATCCTGCGCAGGTCATCACGACGGTGTTCGGGGTGACGATCCTCCTGGGGACCACCCTGCTGTCCAGTCCGATGGCCACGGCCTCGGGCGAGCCAGCGGGCTGGATCACCGCCCTGTTCACCGCGACCTCTGCGGTGTGCGTGAACGGGCTCACGGTCGTCGACACGGCCACGCACTGGTCGGCGTTCGGCGAGGTGGTCATCGCCGTCCTGATCCAGGTGGGCGGTCTCGGCATCATGACCCTCGCGACCGTCTTCACCCTGCTCGTCTCCCGTAGGCTGGGCCTGCGCGCCCGGCTGTCCGCGCAGGCCGAGGCCAAGGTGCTCAACGCCGGCGACCTGCGGCGCGTGGTGGGCAAGGTCGTCGTGTTCAACCTGCTCTGCGAGGCCGTCGTGGGGACCGTCCTCACGCTCAGGTTCGTGCTCGGATACGGCGAGCCCGTCGGGCGCGGCCTGTACCTGGGCATGTTCCACGCGGTCTCGTCGTTCAACAACGCCGGTTTCGCGCTCTGGCCCGACAGCCTGGTCAGGTTCGCCGCGGATCCGTGGATCTGCCTGACCGTCGCGACGGCGGTGATCGTGGGCGGGCTCGGCTACCCGGTGGTGTTCGAGCTGCGCCGGTCCTGGCGCCGCCCAGGACGCTGGTCGCTGCTCACCCGCATCACGCTCGCGGTCACCACCGTCCTGCTGGCCGGGGGCACGCTGGTCTTCCTCGTCACGGAATGGACCAATCCCAGCACGCTCGGCGGCATGGACGGCAACGGCAAGCTGCTCGCCTCCTTCTTCGCCGCCGTCATGCCGCGCAGCGCTGGGTTCAACAGCATCGACATCGCACAGATGCACCCCTCCAGCTGGCTGGTCACCGAGCTGCTGATGTTCGTCGGCGGCGGCAGCGCGGGCACCGCGGGCGGTATCAAGGTCACCACCCTTGGCCTGCTCACGTTCATCGTCTGGGCGGAGCTCCGCGGCGAGAGCCGGGTGAACATCGGCCACCGCCGCCTCACCGAGGCCGCGCAGCGGCAGGCGGTCTCGCTCACCGTGCTGAGCGTGAGCCTGGTCGCGCTCTTCACCTACGTCCTGCTGGTGCTGACGCCGCACTCCCTCGACCGGGTGCTGTTCGAGGTCGTCTCCGCCTTCGGCACGACCGGGCTGTCCGTGGGCGTCGCCTCCGCCGTGTCCCCCGCCGCGCAGATACTGCTCACGCTGCTGATGTTCGTGGGCCGGATCGGCCCGCTCACGCTCGGTTCCGCGCTGGCGCTCAAGGAGCGCAGCCGCCGTTATGAATTACCGGAGGAGGACGTCATCGTTGGCTGACATGAGAAACGACCCCGTCGCGGTGATCGGTCTCGGCCGCTTCGGCACCGCGCTCGCCCTGGAGCTGGTGCGGCGCGGCACCGAGGTGCTGGCCATCGACCATCGCCCGAAGGTGGTGCAGAGCCTCGCGGGACAGATCACCCATATCGCCACTGCCGACGCCACCGACCCCGAGGCGTTGCGCCAGCTGGGCCTGCCTGACTTCTACCGCGCGGTGTGCGCCATCGGCAGCGACCTGGAGGCGAGCATCCTCGCCTCGTCGCTGCTGGTGGAGATGGAGATCGACGACATCTGGGCCAAGGCCGTGAGCCGTCAGCACGGCCGCATCCTCAGCCGGATCGGCGTCCAGCACGTGGTCTTCCCCGAGCACGACATGGGCGAGCGCGTGGCCCACCTGGTGAGCGGCCGCATGCTCGACTACATGGAGGTCGACGAGAACTTCGCCCTGGTCAAGACCCTCCCGCCCAAGGAGTACGTCGGGGTCCCCCTCGGCGAGTCGAGCCTGCGCCGCAAGTACGGCGTGACGGTGGTGGCGGTCAAGCGGCCGGGCGAGGAGTTCACCTACGCCACCGCGGAGACCGAACTCGGCTACGGTGACGTGATCATCGTGTCCGGGCGTACGGACCAGGTCGAACGTTTCGCGGAACTGCCGTGACGGGGTGGCGGGAAGGCCGAATATCCGGCTTCACCGGCCATCACGTCACGAATTCGAGTAACGTCACTACTCGTAGTGATCAGGTGGGGCGCGCCGCGACTTGACCGGACCGGCCCCAAATCGTGCCATCCGTCGCGGACGACGGGGAGTGCCCCGATCGCAAGACGGGAAGGAGTAAACCCATCAGGAAAGGAATCATGTGCTGACGTGGGGGCCGGCAATGGAGTCGCGATGAGTTCCCAGAGCATCCTGCGCGCGTTGCCGTTCATCGCGATTCTCCTGGTCGTCGTCGTCGACCTGATAACGGGCCCCGGTGTGGGCTTCCTGCCGCTCCTCACCCTCGGTCCGGCCTTCGCCTCGGTCGCGGGCGGCGTGCGGCGCACCGTCCTGGTGGGGGTGCTGGCCCTGGGCATCTGCCTCCCCCTCGCCGTCTACGACGGTCTCCTCGGCAGACCGCAGAACAACCTCACCATCGCGGCCATCATCGGCGTCACCGCCGCGAGCATGCTCGCCAGCAGGCTCAGGAACCGGCGGGAGCGCGAGCTGGCCGACGTCCGCCTGGTCGCCGAGGCGGCCCAGCGAGTGCTGCTGCGCCCCGTCCCCCGCCGCGCCGGCGACCTCCGGGTCGCGCTCTCCTACACCTCCGCCGCCGCCGAGGCCCAGATCGGCGGGGACCTCTACGAGGTCGTCACCACCCCCGACGGCGTACGCATCCTCGTCGGCGACGTGCAGGGCAAGGGCCTGGAGGCGGTGGAGACCGCGGCGTGGGTGCTCGGCGCCTTCCGCGAGGCGGCCTACGACCAGTCCGAACTCGCCGGCGTGGTCGAGCGCGTCGAGACCAGCCTGGCCCGGCACCTGAGCGGCGAGAAGTTCGTCACCGCCATCGTCGCGCAGGTCCACGACGGGGAGATCTCGCTGCTGAACTGCGGCCACCCGGCTCCCCTCGTGCTGCGGCACGACGGCGGTGTCCAATTCGCGGAGCCGCAGGAGGAAGCCCTCCCGCTCGGGCTCGGCATGCTCGGCTCGCCGCGCCCGAAGCCCCACCGGGTGCCCTTCGGGGAGGGCGACCAGATCTTGTTCTACACCGACGGCGTGGTCGAGGCCCGGAACCGGGAGGGCCGCTTCTACCCCCTCAAGGAGCGGGCGCACCTGCTGCGCGGCGCCGATCCCCAGGCGGCCCTCGACGGACTGCGCGCCGACCTGCTGCGCCACGTCGGCGGCCCGGTCCCCGACGACGCCGCCATGCTCCTGCTGCACCGCCACCCTGGATAAGCCCGGCACCCTGGATGAGCCCGCCACCCTGGATGAGCCCGCCACCCTGGATGAGCCCGGCACCCTGGATAAGCCCGGCATCCCCGATGAGCCCGGCACCCGGCCGGGCCGCGGCCCCTACTCGGGATGCTCGCCTCTGGCGCGGTCGCGGAGCCGGCCCACCAGCGTGGCCGCGGCCTGCCCGACCCTGCGGGGCACGGCGTGCGCCGGGCTGGCCGCGAAGCTCGACTCGTCCAGCATGTCCTTGACCATCTGCAGGGCGATGCGGTTGCGGTTCGGCGTGCCCTGGACCAGCGCCTCGGTCAGCTTCTGCACCTGGTGGCTCTTCACCTTCGCCGGCAGCGGCGGCTCGTGCTGGTCGACCAGGCACTCGACGATGACCGGCCCGTCCCAGGAGAGCGCCTCGTACATCTGGTCGGCGCAGGTTCTCGGGTCCGTGATGCACATCCCCCGGGCTCCGCACGCTTCGGCGAACTGGACGAAGTCGATGGGGGCGAGGTTGACGCCGTACTCGGGATTGCCGAGGAACACCATCTGCTCCCACTTGATCAGTCCGAGAGAGTTGTTCTTCGCCACCACGATCTTGATGGGCAGGTCGTGCTGCACGGCGGTGAGGAAGTCGCCGAGCTGCATCGTCAGCGACCCGTCCCCGGTGAAGGCGACGACCTGCCGTCCCGGGTAGGCGACCTGCGCGCCGATGGCGTACGGCAGGGCCGCCGCCATCGAGCAGTTCGTGCCGGAGAAGCTGAACATCTGCCCGCGGCGGATCTTGATTTGCCGGGCCGCCCAGCTCGTGACCGTGCCCGAGTCGCCGCACACGATGGCGTCCGGCGTGAGCGCGCCGTTGAGCGCCCAGGCGGGCACCTGTGGCTTCATCGGCATGTCGGTGCGCGTGCCGCGCTCCTCCATGAGCCGCCACCACTCGCGCATCCCCTGCTGGGCTCTGGTCAGGAACGACCTGTCCTCGTTGCGGGTCAGCAGTGGCAGGAGCTCGGCGAGGGTGGCCCGCGCGTCGCCGGCCAGCGGCACGTCCACCGGGTAGCGCAGGCCGAGCCGTTCCGGCCTGTCGTCGATCTGCACGCCCACGGCCTGCCCCGGCGCGGGGTAGTACTCGATGTACGGCATGGTGGAGCCGACGATCAGCAGCGCGTCGCACTCCTCCATCGCTTCCTCGCTCGGGCGGCTGCCGACCAGGCCGATGGGCCCCGTGGTGTAGGGGTTGTCGTCGGGCACGCAGTCCTTGCCGAGCTGGGCCTTGACGATCGGCGCGCCGAGCTTCTCCGCGACCGCCTCGAGTTCGTCCACCGCGCCGCGGGCGCCCGCCCCGGCGAGGATGAGCGGCCTGCTGCGCCCCGACAGCGCCTGCGCGGCCGCGTCGAGGTCCTGCCGGCGCGGCACCCGGATCGGCGGCCGGTACGCGGTGGAGGTGTGGCCCTCGACGTTGCGCCGGAAGCGGCTGCCCGAGCCGGCCGGGGCCGCCTGGTAGTCGATCGGGAAAGTGAGGTGGACCGGGCCGCGCTGGGTCAGCGCCGTGCGCACGGCGTAGTCGGTGACGTTGACCACGTGCGCCGGTCCCATGATGCGCTGGTTGTACAGCGCCACGTCGTCGAACATGTAGTCGGTGTTGACGTCCTGCAGGTAGCTGGTCCCGACGAGGTCGTGGTAGGTCATGCCGCTGATGGCCAGGAGCGGCGCCTGGTCGGTCCGCGCGTCGAGCAGCCCGTTGAGCAGGTGCGCCGCGCCGGGACCCGAGGTCGCGAAGCACACGCCGAGCCGCCCGGTGAACTTGGCGTAGCCGACCGCCGCCATCGCGGCCACCTCCTCGTGGCGGCAGTGGATGTAGCGCAGGTCCCGCCTGCGGTTGTGCAGGGCGTCCATGAAGCCGTTGATGCCGTCGCCCGGCAGGCCGAAGACGACGTCCACCCCCCACTGGATCAGCCGGTCGACGAGGACGTCCGCGGCGGTGAACTCATCGCTCATGATGGGTCTCCCTCGGTGAGACGCGTACGCGCCGTCTGGCGGCGAGTGCCGCCGCGACGGCGACGGCGGCCCCTACGCCGACGGCGGCTGCCGCGCGCGGGCCCCCACGTCCGCCGGCTCCGTCTCCGGCCTGCACGATGGCGCTGTCGACGGCGCTGTCGACGGCGTGGCCGGCCGGCCCGGACTCGCCCTCGCGGATCGCGAGCGCGAGCACCTGAGCCAGGTGCAGAGGCCTGCGGCCGGTCCCGGCGGTGATCTGCCCGCGGCAGCTGAACCCGTCGGCGACGATCAGCGTGCCGGGGCCGGCGGCGCGCACCTTCGGAAGCAGCACCCGCTCCCCCGCCGCCATCGACACCGCGTAGTGCTCGCCGGCCTCGTACCCGAAGCCGCCGGCCATGCCGCAGCAGCCGGAGTCCGGGATCTCCACGTCCAGCCCCATGTCGCGCAGCAGCGCCCGCTCGGCCTCGAATCCCATCACCGCGTGGTGGTGACAGTGCACCTGGACGAGCGCCTCGCGCCGCAGCCGGGGCCGCGGCCAGCCCGGCGCGTGCCGGGTGAGGAACTCCGACAACAGGTAGCTGCCCGCGCGCAGCCGCCCCGCGTCGAGGTCGTCGGGCAGCAGGTTGGTCAGCTCGTCGCGGAAGACGGCCAGGCAGCTCGGCTCCAGGCCGACCACCGGGATCCCCGCCTCGACGTGCGGGCCGACCGCGTCCAGCACCCGGCGCAGGTAGCGCCGCGCGAGCGTGAGCATCCCGTAGTCGTACAGCGGGCGACCGCAGCACAGCGGGCCCTCGGGCACGATGACGCGGAACCCGGCGGCCTCCAGGACGTCCACGGCCGCGACCCCCACCTCCGGCTGGAAGTGCTCGGTGAAGGTGTCCGGCCACAGCAGGACGGGCGGCCCGCCCGGGTTGCGCGGCACATGCGTGGCCATGACGCGGCGGAACGTGCGGGGCGCGAAGCGCGGCGTGTCGCGCTCCACGGCGATCCCGGCGGCCAGCTTGACCAGCCGCCCGAGCGCCGGCGCGTGGGTGACGGCGTTGGCCAGGCGCGGGACGCGCGAGGCCAGCCGGGCCCACACGTCGACGAGCCCCAGCGCGTACGCCTGCCGGGGCCGCGGCCTGCCGGCGTAGTAGTGTTGGAGGAACTCGGCCTTGTAGGTGGCCATGTCCACCTTCACGGGGCAGTCGCTCTTGCACCCCTTGCAGGCCAGGCAGAGGTCGAGGGCCTCGTGCACGGCCTCGCTGCGCCAGCGGTCTCCGACCGGCCCCGCGCTCTCGGCCATCTCCTGCAGCAGCCGGGCCCGGCCCCGGGTGGAGTGCTTCTCCTCGCGGGTGACCATGAAGCTCGGGCACATCACCCCGCCGGACAGGTGACGGCACTTGCCCACGCCGAAGCAGCGGCCGGCCGCCTCGGTGAAGCTGCCGCCGTCGAGCGGGTAGCCGAAGACGTGCTCCAGGTCGAGCGGACGGTACGCCGGCCCCTCACGCAGGTGCGCGTCCAGCGGGTAGGGGTCGATCAGCTTGTGGGGGTTCATCCGGCCGTCGGGGTCCCAGACGCGCTTGAACTCCTCGAAGGCCCGCATCAGCTCGGGCGGGAACATGCGCGGCCACAGCTCGGCCCGCCCGTGCCCGTCGCCGTGCTCCCCCGACAGCGATCCGCCGTACGCGACGACGAGGTCGGCGGCCTCCTCCATGAACCTCCGGAAGGCCCGGACGCCGTCGAGGCTGCGCAGGTCGAAGTCGATGCGGCTGTGCACGCATCCCTGGCCCCAGTGGCCGTAGAAGACGGCGTCGTAGCCGTGCCGGTCGAGCAGGCGCAGGAAGTCGCGCAGGTAGGGCCCGAGGACGTCGGGATGGACGGCGGCGTCCTCCCAGTTGGGCCAGCCGCCGTGGCCACCGAGCCCGACGGGCATGCGAGCGGTGCCCGCCGAGTGGCGCCGGATCTCCCACACCGCGCTCTCGTCGGCCGGGTCGTCGTAGAACCTGCAGCTCGGACCGTGCGGACGCATCCGGACGGCGCGGACCAGCCGCGCGGCCCGCGCGTCGGCCTCGCGCTGCGTCTCGCCACCGAACTCCACGAGCAGCCACGCCCGGCCGGAAGGCAGCAGGTTCTCCCCGCCGAAGCGGAAGCCCTTGGCCTGGAGGTTGGTCACGACGTGGCGGCTGGTGAACTCCAGCCCGATCGCCCCGAACCGCAGCAGCCAGGGCACGTCGTCTCCGGAGGAGGGGATGTCGGGGTAACCGAGCACGACGAGCGCGCGGCGGGGCGGCAGCCGCACCAGCCGGCAGGTCGCGTCGAGGGTCAGCGCCAGCGTGCCCTCCGAGCCCACGAGCGCCCGCGCGACGTGGAAGCCGTTCTCGGGAAGCAGCGCGTCGAGGTTGTAGCCGGACACCCGGCGGGGGATGTCGGGCAGGCCCCGGCGGATCACGTCGGCGTAGGTGTCTCGGATGTGGCGCAGCCCGGCGTAAATCGCGCCGCGCCGCCCACCGGCCGCGATGACGCACTCCAGCTCGTCCTCGCCGGTGGCGCCGACCCGCATGCGGGTGCCGTCGTAGGTGACGACCTCCAGGTCCTCGATGTTGTCGGCCGTTTTGCCCGCCGTCACCGAGTGGGTGCCGCAGGAGTTGTTGCCGGCCATGCCGCCGATCGTCGCGTGGTCGTGGGTCGCGGGGTCCGGGCCGAAGGTCAGGGCGTACGGCGCGGCGGCGTCCCTGAGCCGGTCGCAGATGACGCCGGGCTGCACCCGCGCCGTACGGCGCATGGGGGTGAGCTCGGCGATGCGGGTCCATGTGGCGGGTGAAGTCGAACACCACGGCCCCGTTGACGGTCTGCCCGGTCAGCGAGGTGCCGCAGCCGCGGGCGAGCACGGGAGCGCCGAAACGACGGCACACCTCCAGCGCGGCCTCGACGTCCGCGGCGTCCCTGGGCGTCACCACGCCGACCGGCACCTGCCGGTAGACGGACGCGTCATAGGCGTACATGGCCCGGTCGCCGCCGCCGAACCTCACCTCGCCCGCGACGGCCTCGGCGAGCCGGTCGCGCAGCTCCTCGGCGTACGGGGGCAGCGGCGGGTTCCTGGCCTCTGCCGCCCCCGGCCCCGCGCGGGGCGGCGCCGGCGGCTCCGGTCTCGGGAAGACACGGGTCATGTCCGCCTCCTCGCGGATCTCGCCGGCCCGCCGGACGCGTATGGCTGACAGCGGCGTCTGCGGCGGCCTCTCGCGCGACCCTTCCCGCCGAGCGCGGGCAGGACCACGGGGGCGGGTAAAAGCACGGCGGGGATTCGCCCATACGGGCCGTGCGATGTTCGGGTCTGCCGCGGACAAAGCCCCCATGACCTGCCGTTTCGTTTACGCGTACGGGGGGCGGGAAGGGCACCCCGGGCGAGCCGTTCGATGCCGGAGTCGATCATGAACGTGCAGAGCAACGCGGTGAAGAACGCGGGTGACACCGTGGCGTCGGCGATCGGCAGCGTCGCGGGCGCCGTGGCCGACCCGAAGGGCGCCCTGAAGCAGGCGAAGTCGGCCGTGTCGTCTCCGAAGCCGCTCGCCGTCGCCGCCTGCCTCGCCGCCGCCTACGCCCTTGGCTGGCGGCACGGTCACCGGGCCGCGACGCGCTGAGGGCCGCGGACGCCGCGTTCCCGTACGGCTCATTTGCTATCCGGAGGCGGACATGACCGAGATCGTGGGTGAGAGCCTGGCCCGGCGGCTGGTGGAGTGGGGGGTCGACACGATCTTCGGGCTCCCGGGAGACGGGATCAACGGCCTGATGGAGGGCTTCCGCCGGCACCGGGACAGGCTGCGGTTCATCCTGGTGCACCACGAGGAGGCGGCCGCGTTCATGGCGACCGGCTACGCGAAGGCGACCGGCCGTCTCGGCGTGTGCGCCGCGACCTCCGGGCCGGGCGCGATCCACCTGCTCAACGGGTTGTACGACGCCAAGCTCGACCACGTGCCCGTGCTGGCCCTGACCGGCATGCAGGAGACCTCGGTGCTGGGCACCCACTACCAGCAGGAGGTCCATCTCGACCGTCTCTACCAGGACCTCGCCGCCTACAACCTGATGGTCACCAATCCGCAGCAGATGCCCGGGGTGGTCGACCTCGCGGTGCGCAACGCGCTGACCAGGCGGACGGTGTCGCATCTGACCTTCCCCAACGACATCCAGGTGGCGCCCGCGAGCGAGGACCCCTACCGCCACGTCGGGCCGGGCAACCCGCCCGCGAGCCTGCCGACCTGCTCCAGCCTGCCCCTGCGCCCCGTCGAGGAGGACCTGACCAGGGCGGCCGAGGTGCTGCGGCAGGGCGAGCGGATCGCCATGCTCGTCGGCGTCGGAGCCCGGCACGCCCGCGAGGAGGTGCTGGCGGTCGCGGACAGGCTGGCGAGCCCGATCGTCAAGAGCCTGCCCGGCAAGTTCGTGGTGCCCGACGACCACCCGCTCACCACGGGCGGGCTCGGGCTGCTCGGCACCGCGCCGAGCGAGGAGCTCATGGAGGAGTGCGACACGCTGCTCATGGTCGGCACGTCCTTCCCCTACGGGAAGTACCTGCCGCCCGACGGGCAGGCCCGGGTGGTGCAGATCGACGCCGACCCCACCCTGCTCGGCATCCGCCGGCCGACCCAGGCGCCGGTCACCGCCGATGCCAGGCTCGCCCTCCAGGCGCTGCTGCCCCTGCTCGAACCGGCGAAGGACCGGTCGTTCCTGGAGAAGTACCAGCGCAAGATGGACGCCTGGCGCGAGGACATGAAGGCGCTGCAGGATCCCTCACGCCACCCCATCGCGCCGCAGTACCTCATGGGCTGCGTCGACGACGCCGCCGCCGACGACGCCATCCTGACCTGCGACTCCGGGACCATCGCGACGTGGGCCGCGCGGCACTGGACGATCCGCGGCGGGCGGGAGTTCTACCTGTCGGGCAACCTCGCCACGATGGCCCCGGGCCTGCCGTACGCCGTCGGGATGCAGCACGCCTTCCCCGGGCGGCAGGTGATCGCCTTCGTGGGCGACGGGGGCTTCGCCATGCTCATGGCCGACTTCCTCACCGCCGTACGGCACGAGCTGCCCATCAAGGTCGTGGTCAACAACAACAACAGCTACGGGCAGATCCTGTGGGAGCAGATCATCCTCGGCTATCCCGAGTACGCCGTGCGGCACCGGCAGCCGGAGGCCGACTTCTCCGCCTGGGCCCGCGCCTGCGGGGCGTACGGCGCGAAGATCAAGGATCCGGTGGACCTGCCGGGCGCGATCCGCGAGGCGCTGGCGCACGACGGCCCGGCACTGGTCGACTGTGACGTCAATCCCAACGAGCCGCCCATGCCGGGCAGGGTCAAGTACGAGCAGGCCAAGCACTTCACCGAGGCGTTCCTGCGCGGACAGCCGCACAAGGCCGGCGTCCTCGCCACGGTGGCCCGCGACAAGATCAACGAGCTGCTCTCCTGAGGGTCGCGCCCTCCTCCGGAGCCGGCGGAGCGTGTGCGAGGGCCGCTCCGGCCGGTGCCGGAGCGGCCCTCGCGCAGGACTTCCGGGGCGTGCGCGACGGTCAGCGGTGCGGCGAGCCGGCGCCGAGGCTCTGCTTCGGTCCGCGCTCGGGGCGTAGCGTCGTGCTCCACAGCACCGCGGATCGGGCGTCGCGCAGGCGTACCGTCAAGTCGCCGCTCGGGCCGTCGATCTCGATCTCGCCGAAGTGGTGGAAGCCCTCCATCGGGGATGCGTTCGCCTGCGGCGGCGCGTGCACGAACTCGGCGCGGGGTCCGAACGTGCCGTCGAGCACGTTGGGCCCGAACGCGCCGGCGTTGAGGGGACCGGAGACGAACTCCCAGAACGGGTCGAAGTCCTTGAAAGCCGCGCGGGCGGGGTCGTAGCTGTGCGCGGCGGTGTAGTGGACGTCGGCGGTGACGAACACGATCCCGCGCACGCCGCGCCGCTGGGCCGTGCGGAGCACCTCGGCGAACTCCAGCTCACGCCCGAGCGGCGCGCCCGCGTCGCCCTGGGCCACTCCCTCCTGCGCCGTGGCCCCGTCGGGGACCACGAGGCCGAGCGGCAGGTCGGCCGCGATGACCTTCCAGGTCGCGCGGCTCCTGCTCAGGCCGTCGATCAGCCAGCGCCGCTGCCGGTCGCCGAGCAGGCCGCGGCGCGGGTCGGCGTAGCGGTTGTCGTCGTTGGGGTCCTTGTAGGTCCGCATGTCCAGGACGAAGACGTCGAGGTGGCGGCCGTAGGACAGCGTGCGGTAGACCCGGTCGTCGCCGATCGGCACCCACTCGTGGAACGCCTGCCGGGCACGGGCGGCGAGCACGTCGACGTTCTTCTCGGTGTAACGGGCGTCGTCGAGGATCTGGCCGGGGTACCAGTTGTTGCGGACCTCGTGGTCGTCCCACTGGTTGATCTGCGCCACCTCGGCGGCGAACGCACGATAGTTGGCGTCCAGCAGGTTGTACGCGAACTGCCCGCGATACTCGGCGAGCGTCTCGGCGACCTTGGACTTCTCCGGGGTCGTGACGTTGCGCCAGACCCGGCCGTCCGGCAGCGTCACGGTCGCGGTGAGCGGCCCGTCGGAGTAGACGGTGTCGCCGCTGCACAGGAAGAAGTCCGGGCCCAGGCGGCGCATCTCCTCGAAGATGGTCATGCCGCCGATGTCCGGGTTGATCCCCCAGCCCTGCCCGACGATGTCTCCGGACCAGACGAATCGCACATCGGCGCGCTGGTTGTCCCTCGGCGCGGTGACCAGCGACCCGCTCACGGCCTCGCCGGCCGCGCCGCGCTCGTTCTCGACTCGCACGCGGTAGTGGATTCGCCGGCCCGCGGGCAGTCCACGCAGGCGCACCCGTCCGGTCAGATCGGTGTCCGGAGTGAGCCAGGGTCCCCGGACGGTCTCCGCGTTCCGCAGGTCCGGACGGGTGCCGTACTCGACGACGAGCCGCCCCGGCCGGTCCGCGCGGCCCCAGACGACCGCCGAGTCCACCGTCGCGTCGCCGCTCTGCACGCCGTGGCTCAGCTCGGGCCGGCCGGAGACGACATACGCGGGCGCGGACGCCGTGGCGCGCGCCGACACGGCCCCCAGCACAGGCGACACGGCGAGGCCGCCACCGAGCGCGATGCCCGCTCGAAGGAGCGTTCTTCTCTCAAGGGAGGTCATGCCGCATATCTGTAACGCGTTCGGACAGCCACCCGACCAACGGCACATTACGGATGGTCAAAATGCTCCCCCGCCGGACGGCGACTCCAGGGCGGGCGCCGGGACGGGCACAATCGTTCAAGACCGCCACCACGCCATGGGCTACAACGGTCCCCGGCGTGCCGCCGGGCCGGCACGGGGACGTGTGCGGGGAGGCGAACGGATGGACGTGGGTTTCGTCGGTCTCGGGATCATGGGGCAGCCCATGGCCCTCAACCTGGCCCGCGCGGGAACCCCCCTCGTGGTGTGGAACCGCACGGCCGCCAGGAGCGAGCCGTTGCGCGCCGCGGGCGCGGACGTGGCGGGCAGCGCGGCCGAGGTGTTCCGGCGGTCGCGGGTGGTGCTCCTCATGCTGGCCGACGAGGCCGCGGCCGACGCGGTGCTGGAGCGCGGCACGCCCGGCTTCGCCCGCAACGTCGCGGACCGGGTCGTGGTCCACATGGGCACCACCTCCCCCGGCTACTCGGCCGGGCTGGAGGCCGACGTGCTGGCGGCCGGGGGCCGCTACGCCGAGGCGCCGATCTCCGGCTCCCGGGTGCCCGCCGAGCAGGGGCGGCTGGTGGCGATGCTGGCCGGCCGGCCCGGGACGGTTGAGGAGGTCCGCCCGCTGCTGAAGCCGATGTGCGCCAAGACGGTGGCGTGCGGGCCCGCGCCCAGGGCTCTGCTGACGAAGCTCGCGGTCAACATCTTCCTGATCACGACGGTCACCGGCCTGGCGGAGTCGCTGCATTTCGGCGAACGCCACGGGCTCGACCTCGGGCTGCTCGTGGACGTGCTCAACTCGGGCCAGATGGCCAGCGACGTGTCGCGGGTGAAGGCGGTCAAGCTGGCCGGGCGCGACTTCGCCGCCCAGGCCTCCATCGCCGACGTGCTGAAGAACAACCGGCTCATCGCCGAGGCCGCGCGGGAGGCCGGCATCGCCTCGCCGCTGCTGGACGTCTGCCACGCCCTGTTCGGCGAGACCGTCGCGCTGGGCCACGCCGACCTGGACATGGCCGCCGTCGTCCACGCGATCGAGGCCAGGACACAGATCGGGGCCAGCACACACGTCGAGGCCAGGACACACGGAGAAAGGACATGCGGATGACCTCTCGACCGATCGTCGTCGTCACCGGAGGGACGCGCGGGATCGGCCGGTGCACGGTCGAGCGGCTGTGCGCGGACGGATTCGGTGTGGTCTTCACGCACTCGAACTCCGACGCCGACGCCAAGGCGCTGGAGGACGACCTCGGCCGTCGCGGCGCCCTCGTCCGCGGCGTACGGCTCGACGTGACCGAGGAGGACGCGCCGGAGCGGCTGTTCGAGCTGGCCGAGTCCGCCGGTGACGTCGCGGGTCTGGTGAACAACGCGGGGGTGACCGGCAGGCTCGGGCCGTTCGCCGAGCTGACCGACGCCGACCTGCGGAGGGTCGTCGAGGTGAACCTCATGGCGCCGGTGCGGCTGTGCCGGGAGGCGGCGCGGCGCTGGACCAGCCGGACGGCCGCGCCCGAGACCGGCCCGGTGATCGTCAACGTCTCCTCCGTCGCGGCGCGCACCGGTTCCCCGCACGAGTACGTCGCCTACGCCGCGACCAAGGCCGCGGTCGAGACGCTGACCGTGGGCCTGGCCCGGGAGCTCGCCCCGGCGGGCATCCGGGTGAACGCCGTCTCTCCGGGGACGGTCGACACCACGATCCACGCCCGGGCGGGTGAGCCGGGACGGGCGCAGCGGGTCGCGGCGCGGATCCCGATGGGACGCCCCGGCAGGCCGGAGGAGATCGCCGAGGCGGTCGCGTGGCTGCTGTCGGACCGGGCGTCCTACGTCACCGGGGCCGTGCTGAACGTCGACGGCGGGCTCTAGTACGCCTCCTTCCGAGAAGCGCCTGTCCCCGTACCTCAGACAGAGGCAGAAGGCTCGGCCGCGACCGGCGACCGAGCCTTGACCTGAGACGTCCCGCTAGTGGCCCGTCACTGAACCTCAGCCGGGTAATTGATCTGTGGTGGTGAACCCGTCAGGCTGGCTGCCTCTGTGATGTTGGGAGGTGGTCGTGGCTCGCCGACCGGAGGTGTTCGTCCGGCCGTTAACGATGGAGGAAGGCCGCAGGCTACAGCGGATCACCAGGAGCGCGAAGGATCCGGTGAAGCTGCGGCGGGCGATCGTGGTGATGATGTCCGGTCAGGGCCAAAGTGTCCGGGACATCACCTCGTTGATGCAGGTCAGCGATGACTACGTACGGGATGTCATCCACGCCTTCAACGAGCGGGGGTTCGACGCGCTGGACCCAAAATGGAGCGGGGGCCGTCCACGGGCGATCAATGAGCGGGTGCGTGAGCACATCTGCCTGATCGCCACGACGGTCCCCGCCGAGTGGGGCATCAGGGGGCACTCCACCTGGAGCCTGCGCACGTTGGCCGAGCACCTCATCAGTCGCGGGGTGGTGACGGCGATCAGCCGCGAGCACCTGCGGCGGATCCTGCGCGCGGGCGGGGTGAGCTGGCAGACCACCACCACGTGGAAAGCCTCCACCGACCCGCACTTCATCGCCAAGATGCAGCGTGTACTGGAGTTATACGATCAGCCGCCCGCCGATGGGCGGGTGATCTGCCTGGACGAGTTCGGGCCGCTGAACCTGATGCCGCGCAGGGGTAAGCAGTGGCGCCCGGCAGGGTCGCCGGCCCGGCTGCGGGCCACCTACAACCGCTACAACGGCGTCATGCACGTGATCGCCGCGCTCGACCTGGCCACCGGCAAGCTGTATTACCGCATCCGCACCCACAAGCGCTGGCGTGAGGTGTTGTCCTTCCTCAAGACGCTGCGGGCCCGCTGGCCGGGCGAGAAGCTGTATGTGATCGCCGACAACTTCTCGCCGCACAAACACCCGCAGGTCCGCTCATGGGCGGCCGGCAACGACGTTGAGCTGGTGTTCCTGCCAACCTATGGCTCCTGGCTGAACTGGATCGAATCAGAGTTCGCCGCGCTGCGGTACTACGCCCTCAACGGCACCGACCACCGCACCCATGACGAGCAGAACGTAGCGATCGGCGCCTACGTCCGCTGGCGCAACGCCCGGGCGCAGCCGAAGACGAACTTCGCCGCCAGCTCACCGATCCGAAGCTGGACCAGTTACCCGGCCAAGGTTGCGTGACGCGCCACTAGCTGACCCAGCCGCCGCACGTCCAGGAACTGGGCGTGGTCGAGCCGATGCCCCAGCAGGCGTGGAACCGCTCGCTGCCCTGCGAGGGATCCGACGGAACGGTCCCGGTGTTGTGCGTGCCGAAGTTGCCGAACTCCACCCGCTTGGTCTGCGTGTGCGTGGTCAGCCAGCCATAGCTGCCCCACAGCTGCCGCTCGATCTTCACCCACCACGGGTTGCAGCAGCTGTCGCTAGTGTCCCAGACCAAGCGTCCATACCGGGTGGAACAGTTGGTGCCGACCACGTGCGTGCTCCAGGTGCCGTTCCAGCCCCAGTAGCTGCTGGCGCTGTTCACGGTTCCGCACGCCGCGTTCGCGGGCTGGCTGGCGACCAGCGGGATGGAGATGCCGATGAGGAGCGCGATCGCCGTCGAGATCATTGGTCGTGTGAGTCGCATAGCCGTAAGAGTCGATCAGCGCCCTACCTCGGAGAAGACCTTTGCGCGGTAACGCAAAGGGGTCCGTCGAGGAGCCTGCGGCCCAGCGGCGTGAGGCCGTGCAGGACGGCCGGACCACACCGGGTGCTGGTGATGAGGCCCGCCTGCCTGAGGGTCTTGGTGTGCCTGCTCATCGCGGCGAGTGAGGTGTGGAGCCTGGTGGCGAGTTGCGTCGTGGAGGCACTGTCGCGGAGGGCGGCGAGGACGGCGGCGCGGGTGCCGCCCATGAGGTCGGCGAGGGAGTCCGCCGGGTCGGTGATCGTGTTCCGGCGGTGTTCGGGCGCGATCGGGTAGACCAGGACCGGTGGCAGGTCCTGGTCGGCGAGCGGCAGGGGCGTCGCGCCCCTGAAGAACGACGGCACCAGCCACAGGCCCCGGCCCTGGAGGCGCAGGTCGTGATCGACGGGGTGGCGCACTTCCAGCACCGGTGCACGCCAGCGCATCAGCGGTTCGAAGCTACCTAGCAGCGCCTCGACACCCCCGGCGAGCAGCGCGCCGACGCGGGCCGCGACGTCGGCCTCGACGCTGGCGCGAATCAGGTCATCGTGGTGGTCTGCGCGCGGGGCGGTCGCCAGGCGGGTTCGTGCGATGTCGTCGGCGGTGAAATGAATTCGCAGCACGACACAGAGCTTCGGCAGCCTTTCTTGACACGGCCTTGCCGCTGCCGATCGTGACCGGCGGAAGGGGCCTCACCTGCATGTATACCTCGTCTATACCCGGGCGTCGGATGCTCGTGGTCATGTCGAATCGGGGTTGGGAGTTCCGGCTTCTGGGGCCGGTCGAAGTGGGGCACGGGGACACGACGATCACGGTCGCCAGGCGCGCCCAGCGCTGCCTGCTCGGCCTGCTGCTGCTCGACGCGGGACGGGTCGTCCCGGTGGGCCGGTTGCTGGAGCTGCTGTGGGACGACCGCCCGCCGGCCAACGCCCGCGGCATCCTGCACAGCCACGTCACCCGGCTGCGCGGCACGCTGGACCCCAAGCGGACGGGGTCACGGGGGTTCCGGCTGTTGCGCCAGGGTGACGGCTATCTGGCCCAGACCGATGTCGGCGCGGTCGACGTCCACCGGTTCCGGGACCTGGTCGGGCAGGCCCGCCGGTCGGCCGCGCCGGGGGTCCGGTCGCGGCTGCTGAAAGACGCCCTGGCCTGCTGGCGGGGGCCGCTGCTGGCCGACGCCGCGAGCGATCGGCTGCGTGACCGGCTGGGGGTCGGGCTGGAGGAGCTGCGGCTGGGCGCGATCGAGGCCCGCGCGGAGGCCGAGCTGGCGTGTGGGCGGCACCGGGAGCTGCTGCCCGACCTCGCCGATCTGGTGCGGCTGCATCCGCTCAGGGAGCGGCTGATCCGGGCGTACATGATCGCTCTCTATCGCGACGGCCGCAGGCCCGACGCGCTGGCGGGGTATCGCCGGGCCCGCGGCGACTTCGTGCGGGAACTCGGCCTGGAACCGACCAGGGAGCTCCACGAGCTGCACGACCGGATGGCCCGCGCGGACCCCTCGCTCGACTTCAAGCCGTCGAGGGCGTCCGCGCGGCGCTGGTCGTGGCCGGCGACCGGCTGACAAGCCGCTACCAGCCGGTGTAGTTCACCTCAGGGCTGCCGAGGTGGTTCTTGAACACGGTGGCGAACTCCTGGGCGCCTCTCCTGGTGGGGTGCAGGGAAGAGCGGCTCGCGCACCGGCCCCCGTCGGCGATGCAGCCGTCCCAGATGTCGGTGAAGTCGCCGGGGCCGGTCTTGGTGAAGATCACTTTGTTGACCCATGGGTCGGCGTCGCACGCTCCGTGACCGGCGAAGGCCGGCAGGGAGTCCGCGAAGGACACCTCGTTCCCGGCGTCCCGCAGCACCCGCACCGTGTTCTTCGCCTCGGTGACGAAATGGTCGGCGAGCCGTTGCAGCATTCCGATCTCGTCCTGGTCGAAGCGCTGGCAGACGGTGCCGCCGACCACGTTCGGATAGCCCATGAGGACGATCTTCGCCTTCTTCCCCCGGTTGCCGTCCTTGTTGTGCGTCCTGCTCTCGATCTGCTGAAGGATGTCGGCGACGTTGGCCGGGAGGTTGTACTCCGTCTTGGTGTTCAGCACGTCGGTGATGCGAGCCCTGAGCTGGTCCTCGTAGGGGCTGCCGCCGGCTTTGCAGATGATCAGGTAGCAGCCGGTCAGGACGCCGGACCAGTCGGCGTCGTTGGCTCCGAGCGACAGGGCGACCAGGGTCGTGTTCTTGGTCAGGAAGCCGCTCTCGATCTGGGCCGCCTCCCGGAACCTGCCCTCCGCACGACCGCGATAGTCAGACCAGTCGCCGATCGGCTCGTCCATGTACGCGTACCGCGGCACGAACACGTCCCGCGACTCGGCACCGGAACACGCCACGAACGCGAAGTCCAGCCGAGGGTCGAAGGAGTCGGCGAGCTGGCCGACGGTCTGGGTCTCGCCCGGGAGGACGGTCTGCCTGATCCAGGCGTCGTTGCTGCGCCGGCAGGCGTTCCAGCGCGGCGTCTTGTAGCCGAAGTCGGTCTCGGCGGTGTAGCTTCCGACTCCTTCACCCGAAGTGATGGAGTCGCCCATGGCGACGACGAAGTGCTTGGGCCGTTTCGCGAGCACCTGGAAGGCGATCGCGTCCCAGGCGATGGCGGCCGAGCCGTCGCCCTCGTCGTTCAGGTTGGTGAGCGACACCTTCGGTCTCCCGGCGAACTGGAAGACGCCGAGGTTGTACCACTGGTTCTGCTCCCGGCTCTGGTTCAGGTAGCGGGTCTCCGTGGCGCCGTTGCCCAGATCGACGGTGTAGGGGGCCTGCTGGGTCTCCGCGCGCCGTTTCGGGATGTGGACCAGGACACGGGCCCACCCGTTGATGTCCTCCTCCGGCTCCCAGGTGCCGGTCACCTGCATGACGCCGCCGTTCCTGGCGCTGGTGCGGGTGTACCCGAACCACTCGTGACCGCCGAACCCGTTGCCGAGCTGCTGGAAGTCGGCCCTGGCGGGGACTCTGCCCGCGGAGTCCTGGGCGAATGTGAAGGACAGGGTGCCGCGGTTGGTCCACTGGCTGTTGTCGCAGTTGCCGCGCACCGCCGGGACTGTCACGTCGTCGACGATGAGGACCTTCGTCGTGTCTCCGCCGACGGCGGGCAGCCCGGGCGTCTTGCAGGGCGTCCATTGGTCGGTGGGTTCGGCGCGCTCGGTCGAGGCCCAGGTCGAGTCGTACCGGAGAGCCGCCTCATGCCCGCACGCCGACGCGCAATCCTTCCATTCCTTGGAGAAGTGCCACCAGCACTTGGAGTCGGACCGCAGGCAGGTGCCGCGCCCGTTCCCCGACGACGGCGGCTGGCACTCGTTGCCGGGCGCGCAGAAGGCGTTGTTGTCGACGATCCCCGTGTTGGAGACCGTCGGCACGATCATGGTGCGGTAGCCCTCGGTGGTCCACCACGCGTAGTTGTAGCCGCCCTCGGAGACGTTCTTGTTCTGGGCGGCGTCGAAGTAGGTCTTGGTGATCGGCCACGCCGCCCAGCCCAGCACCTTCTCCTGGTAGGGCCAGTCCTGCGGGTGCGCCGCGTCGGCGTAGCTGTTGTTGTCGAGGAAGGGACGGCGGTCCTGCCGGTAGGACGGGTTGGCGGGGTTGTTCAGCCAGCCCACCCCCCAGGCGCCGTTGTTCGGCGTGCCGTTGTTGTCGATCTTCCAGGCCTCGGCCTTGGCGTGCCAGCCGGAGTTGTACGCCCACACCGCCAGGTACCAGTTCTCGATCTTCGCCGGGTCACCGTCGTTGACCTTCGCCAGCCCGTCGGTGTCGGTCCGGATCTGGTTCCACTTCTCGGCCAGGGTCGACATGCCGGCCGCGATGTTGGTGACGTAGTCGATCGCCACCCGCTTCTGCTTGTTCGCGCTCCACAGGGTCGCGTCGCCGCGCATGTTGTCGGTCTGCTGGGAGATGCCGTAGCCGCAGTCGGCCTTGGTGAAGTCGACGTCCCAGTCGTTGGCGGGGTTGGAGTCGTAGATGTTGACGCCGTAGAAGTTGCCGACCAGCGGGTTGCCGGTCTCGCCCTCCAGCACGCTGCGCTGGGCCTGCCACAGGTTCGACTCCTGCGCGAGGATGCCGAACATGATCGACACCGGGATGCGCCCGCCGCCCTCCAGGTCCGGGACCGGGAACTCGGTCTGCGGGTTCCACGCGGGCAGCCCGGAGCCCTTCCAGCCGGTCGGCCGGGTCACGGTCAGCCGGTTCTTGAAGACGAGCTGGTCGACCGCCCACTCCACCTGCCGCCAGTGCGGCTGGTACACCTGGATCGACGGGTCGTTACGCGGGATGGCGCACCGGTAGCCGGTGTCGACGGTCCCGTTGACGGCGGTGGTCGCGGCGGGGCCCACTAGTTTGAGGGCCAGCGCCAGCTTGGGGTTGGTGGCGCGTCCCGAAGCCGCCGCCGGGAGCAGATCCTCGCCCGGCTGCACCTCGAAGCCGACGTCGGCCTTGGTCGTGACGACCTGTGCGGTGATGTCGACGGGCTCGGCGTCGGGCACGTCGGGGCTGACACCGGGTTTGTCATCGCCCAGGATCGTCGCGGCCGGCGGTCCCGCGGGCGGCGGGGCGCCGGGGCCCGCGCGCAGGCCGCGCCGGGCCGCCGCCGTGACGGCGAGGCCGCCCTCGGAGGAGACGTCGGCCGCCGCCGGGGCGTCCAGGAGCGACACGCCCTGCGGCAGGGCGGCCTTCCGGTCGGCCCGGCCGACGAGGAAGACGCGGCCGTTCGTGCCCGACTTGACCGTCAGCTCGCCCAGGCGGCCCGACGCCAGTTCGCGGGTCGTCCCGCCCAGATACTGGCGGACCTTGACCGACGCGCCGTCGCGGGTGGCGAAGGCCACGCCGCCGTCGGCGGTCGCCCGTAGGTCGAACGGCACCGAGTCGGTGGCCGCGAGCTTGGTGAGCTCGCCGCCGGCCCGCACCTCGACGAGCCGGGCGCCGTCGGCCGCCACCACGGTGTCCCCGACGGGGACGGCCGAGGTGAGCTGGCCGCTGACCACGACGGCCCGGGTCACGCGCTTGGCGGCGGCGTCGACGGTGAGCAGGCGGGTGGTGCCGCGCTGCTCGCTGACGCCCTGCGTGAGCGCGACCGTGTCACCGGCGCCACAGCCCGGGTTGAAGTAGGCGAGCGTCACCTGGTCCCGGAGCTTGGTGACGGCGCCGGTCTTGACGTCGATGATCGCGGCGAACGCGCCCCGGCCGAACAGCCAGGAGCGGTTGGTGAAGTAGCGCGGCGCGTAGACGGCCACGATCCTGGTGCCGGATCCGGTCAGGCAGGCGTTGCCGATCCACTGGTCGGTGTCCATACCCGGCTCGCTGAGGGTGGCGACGGTCCGCCACTGGTAGCCCGTGGCGGCCATCGCCGTGAACACGTGGAACCCGGTCGCGTCACCGGCCGTGGTGACGGCGAAGTCGCTGGACTTCTGCCAGTTCGCGCCCAGCACCCGGTCGCGCAACTCCGGCTGGACGGACGACAGTTCGAGCTGCTGCGGCGGTGGCGTCGGGGAGGGCGCGGGCGGCTCGGCCAGCGCGGCGGTCGCGGGGGTGAGCAGAGTGGCCAGGCAGGCGGCGATCGTGGCACCGATGAGGAGCAGCCGCCGGGGGTGTCTCATACCCGGGAGCATCGGCACACCGACTTGACACGGCCTTGCCATCGCCCGTCGGCGGCCAGCGGGCTCGGTGCGGCGCCACCTGTACAGGGCGGCTACCACACGGGCTGCAACAGCTCTCGTGAGCCCGTGGAGGCCCCGAACCGGCTGTCGGCCGCGGGCCTCCGGCTTCCCGAGGATCAGTCTCGGCAGCCTTCCAGGCGAAAGTCTGAGGCTAGATTCGCCCCGGGTCGTGCCGGGCGGAGGCCGCCCGTCGTTCGGCCGCGTCGAGAGCGGGAGCGAGCGCGGCGAGCGCAGCGCGGAGCAGGTCGGGGAGCGATCCGGACGGTACGACGAGCCCGCCGGCGACGGGGGGCGCGGCGGCCGTCCCTCCCACCCACCGGTCGAGCGCGACCCGGACCGCGGCGGCGACGCTCGCCGCGAGCACGCGGGCGGTGTCCCGGCCGGCGTCGCCGAGGCGGCCGGCGATCGCGTCGGTGAGGGGGTGTTCGATCGCGGCGGCGGCATCGACGAACGCCTCGCGCAGCGCGGGACGGGTGGTGATCAACAGCAGCGCGTCGCCGTCCTGTGCGTCGGGGTCGGTGTACTGCTCCACGATCGCGTCGACGACGGCGTCGGCCAGGCGGACGCCGTCCGGGCGGGCGGCGATCGCCGCCGCCACCCGGGACTCGCGTTCGGCGGTGACAGCGGCGACGATCGCCTGTTCACGGCTGGAGAAGTAGTTGTTGTAGGTCCTCGGGGAGACTCCGGCGGCGTCGGCTATGTCGTCGACCCGCACGTTGTCCGGCCCGCGTTCGAGAGCCAGCCGCAACGCCGCCTCGCGCAACGCCTGCCGGGTGGCCTGCTTCTTCTGCTCGCGCAGCCCCGTCCGTCCTGCCGTCACGGTCCTACTGTCGCAGACTGGTTGCGTTCACGCAAACTTGCGTGCGCGCACTTTTTGTATAGTCTGAGGCCCCCGATCCGGCGGGAAGGCCCGCCTGCGATCGGAGTGACGGCATCACGCGGTCCTCGGCCGCGCGTCTCACGACAAGGAGCGAAACATGGGCACCACTGCGGCCGCCGCCGACGGCGACTTCTTCCTGGGCGGCGACCTGCGCGTCAACCGCCTCGGCTTCGGCGCGATGAGGCTCGCCCTCGGCGGCTCCGCGCGCTCCCCCGAGGCAGGCGTCGCGGTGCTGCGCCGCGCCGTGGAACTCGGCGTGAACCACATCGACACCGCGGGCTTCTACGGGTTCGGCGACCTGCACGCGCACGAACTGATCCGGGAGGCGCTGTCGCCCTATCCGGACGACCTGGTGATCGCCACCAAGGTGGGTCCGCTCTTCGCCGGCGACATGTCGCCCGCCGGCCAGGCCGGCCCCGATCGGCTGCGCGCTCTGGTGGAGGACGACCTGCGCCGCCTCGGCCAGGACCGCCTCGATCTGGTCTACCTGCGGGTGGGCGGTATGGGCCCGGCCGGTGGCGAATCGATCGGCGAACGCTTCGCCGCGCTCGCGGAGCTCCGCCGCGAAGGGCTGATCCGGCACCTCGGCGTCAGCAATGTCGACGCCGCCCAACTCGCCGAGGCACGGTCCATCGCCCCGGTCGCCGCGGTGCAGAACCACTTCCACGTCCACCACACGAGCGACTCCGGCGTCCTGGCGACGTGCGAGCGGGAGGGCATCGCCTACGTCCCGTATTTTCCGCTCGGCGGAGGCGGGCAACGGATCGACCACGCTCGTCTCACGAGCGTCGCCGCCCGGCATCGGGCGACCACCGCGCAGGTCGCCCTGGCCTGGCTGCTGGCCGCCTCACCGGTGACACTGCCCATCCCCGGAACCGGCTCGCTCGGCCACCTGACCGAGAACGTCGGCGCCGCCGGTCTCCGCCTCACCGCCGACGACCTCGCCGAGCTGGGCGGACGCGACCCGCAGGTCACATGAGCGCGGCCGTCCATCGGGCCGGCGTGAGACCGTAGGCCCGCTTGAACATGCGCGACATGTGCGCCTGGTCGGCGAAGCCGGCGAGCTGGGCCGCCTCGGCCAGGGGCACGCCGTCGCGCAGCAGACTGCGGGCCCGGTCGAGTTGCCGCATCGTGCGGAAGCGGGTCGGGCTGGTGCCGAACGCGACGCGGAACTGCCGCGCCACCGTCCACCTGTCCAGGCCCGAGACCCGCTCGAGCTCGGCGAGCGTATGCCTGACCGCCGGGTCGTCGGCGATCAGGTCGCGCACGCGGGTCAGCGCCTCCAGCGCCAGCCGGGGCCGCCCGCCCGGCCGCGCTGAGGAGTGGCGCACGAGCGTGCGGACGACCCGCAGCGTGAGCGTCAGCCGTTCGGCGTCGTCCAGCGGCTCGTCGATGTCCCGCAGGCACGCGGCGAGCGCGGGGTCGGCCTCACGCCGCCCGATCACGGGGTCGGCGACGAACGGCAGCGGCCCCCCGCCCAGCGCCTCCTGCACAAGGCAGGGATCGAGGTAGATGATCCGGTAGCCGAACCCCTCGTCGGTGCCCGCCACACCGTCGTGTGGTTCGTCGGGGTGCAGGACGTGCCACTCCCCCGGCAGACAGCGCCGCAGCTCGCCGCGGTAGCGGAACGTCTGCACGCCCCGCAGCGTCATCCCGATCGCGTACGTGTCGTGGCGGTGGGTGGCGAATCCCTCGCCGACGAGCGACGCCTCCAGCCGCTCGATGCCCGCCGCGCCGGAGCCGAACCGCAGCCGATGGCCCGGCCGGGTCCCGCCGTCCGGCAGATGCCGGCGCAGGCCCGCGCCGGCGTCCGGTGACTCGTGCCGCACGCGCCGAGACTACAGCCGTTCGCGGCCGCCGTCGCGGGCCCGCCGGTCGCCGGCCGGGCGCGTGTTGGCCGCGCGCCGCGTGAGGGACTAGGTTCGCGCCGTGCCCACCGACGATCACCCATCCCCCGGCCTCCGGGTGTACGCCGTCTGCTCGGAGGTCCCGCCCGACGTGGTCGGCGGGCTCGGCCGGTACGCCGAGCGGATCATGGACGCCCTGCGTGACGGCGGCACCCCGGTCGTGGTCTTCGGGGCCGCCCGCCGGGGCTCGGCCTGCCGGGCGGAGCGCCGGGGCGACGTCACACTGCACCGGCTGCCCACCCCCGGGTACGGCCTCGGGGGCGGCTCCCGCGTTCCCGCGCCGGTGCGCCGCCTGGCCAGGGTCGCCGGGCTGCTCGCGTTCAACGTGCGGGCGGCCGTCCGGATCCTGCGAGCGGAGGCGGGGCGGACGGGGGCGGTCGTCGCCGTGCACGACTGGATGGGCTGCCTCGCCGGGCTCCTGTGCATGGCGCTGGGGCGGCTGCCGGTCGTGTTCCACGTCCACACCCGCGAGCTGAACGCGCCCGGAGAGCGGCGCCGCTCGGCGTACGCCGTCCTCCTCGATGTGCTGGAGACGGCCCAGGCCCGGACGGCACGTCTGATCGTGGTGCCGAGCGCTCGCATGCGCGACGACCTCGCGGCCCGCGGCTGGCCGGCCGGGCGGCTGCTCGTCGTGCCGCACGGCTACGAGGACCCCGGCCTGCTGCGGCTGGCCGGGCTGCCGGGTCACGAGCGCGACCGGATCCGGGCGGAGGTGCGGCGGCGCTACCTGCCCGGCGGGCAGGGCCGGCTCGTCGTGTTCGCCGGGCGCCCGTCGCCGCACAAGGGGGTGCACACGCTGATCCGGGCGGTGCCACGGGTCGTCGCCGAGCACGATGACGCGCGGTTCGTGCTCGTCGGCGCCGCGGCGCCGCAGACCGACGACGCCGCGGCGGTGGCCCGGCTGATCGAGCGGACGGGGGCGACCGCGCACGTCGTCGCGGGCAACCGCTTCATCCCGCCCGGCGAGGTGTTCGCGCACTTCCTGGCCGCCGACGTCTGCGTCTTCCCGTCCGTCTACGAGCCGTTCGGCCTGGTCGCCGTCGAGGCGATGGCGCTCGCCCGGCCGGTGGTGGCCGGGCCCGGCTACTCGCCGGAGGTCGTCGGCGACGGGGCGCTGCGCTGCGCCCGCGACGACCCCGCCGAGCTGGCCGGCGCTCTGCTGCGCCTCCTCGGCGACGCCGCGGAGGCGGACCGGCTCGCTCTGCGGGGCGCCGCGTACGTGCGGGAGCGCTACAGCTGGGCGCGCACCGCCGCGCGTACCCTGGCGGCGTACGCCGAGGCCGCGCGGCCACGCCGGCAGCTCGCGCGCTGACAGGCCGCGCGGCCGCCCGGTCAGCCGATGCGGACCGGGAGCGTACGCGGGCCCCGCACCTGGCCGGGGGCCCAGGTCACCGCCGAGGGGTCGGCGAGGCCGAACACGGGAACCCGCTCCAGCCAGACCTCCAGCGCGACCCGGAGCTCCATGCGGGCCAGGTGGGAACCCACGCAGCGGTGGATGCCGAGCCCGAACGCCGCGTGCCGGTTGATCTCGCGATCGATGATCACCTCGTCGGCCCGGTCGAACTGGCCGGGGTCGCGGTTGGCGGCGGGGAACGACAGCAGGACCCAGTCGTCGGCCTTCATGTCGACGCCGCGCCAGTGCATGTCCTCCTTGACCAGCCGCGCCATCGTGACCGGGGCGTACGCCCGGAGGAACTCCTCCAGCGCGGTCGGCAGCAGCCCGGGCTCGGCGACCAGGCGCTCCCGGTCGGCCGGGGTCTTCGCCAGGTGCCACAGCGAGGCGCCGATCGCGCTCCACGTCGTGTCGATGCCGGCGATGAGCAGCAGGGCGATCGTGCCCGCGACGTGCGCGGGTTCGAGCTTGCGGCCGTACAGCTCCACGTCGATCAGGTAGGTCGTGAGGTCGTCGCGCGGGTCGGCGACGTGGTTGCGGATCTGGGCGTACAGGTAGTCGAACAGCTCGTCCATGCGCGCCAGCCGCTCCTCCGGCGGCAGGTTGACGCCCTCCAGAGCGCTCTCCACGAACCTGCGGAACCGCGGGCCGTCCTCGGGAGGGAAACCCAGCATGTCGGCGATGACCCGCATGGGGATGTGCTGCGCGTAGTCACGGGCGGCGTCGACGACCTCGGCGCCCTCGAACGAGTCGATCAGCGAGTGGCAGAAGGCGCGTGTCGCCTCCTCCCGCCTCGCCACCTCCTTCTTGGTGAACGCCGGGAGCAGCAGCTTGCGCGCGTCGTGGTGGAAAGGCGGGTCGGAGGAGATCGGCGGCACGGCCCCCACCGGCGCGATCTCCGCCGGCGGCCGGTAGTTGCTCATGATGATCGACCGCGAGGAGAAGCGCTCGGTGTCGTACGCGATCGACGCGATGTCCTCGTACCGCGTCGGCAGCCACCCGCCGCCGAACCTGTCGGTGTGCGCGATCGGGCAGCGCGCCCGCAGGTCGTCCTGGATCGGGTACGGATCGGCGGCCCACTCGGGCTCCAGGTGGGAGAAGTCGCTCGCCCAGTCCGACACCGGACCGGCGATGACCTCGTTGCGCGTGCCGGCGGGCGGCTCCTGCCGGAATTCGCGGGTGAAACGGTCGTCGACGGTCATGTCAGGCCTCCTCGGCGAGGTCGATCGCCCGTTCGGGGCAGTTGGCGGCCGCGACGCGCGCCGCCCGCTCCTCGCCCGGCGGCACGACGCCGTCGCCGAGGACCCGCCCGTAGCCCTCGTCGTCCTCGCCGAACAACTCCGGGGCGAGGTCGTAGCAGCGGCCGTGTCCCTGGCATCGCTGCGGATCGATGGTCACTTTCACCGCGTGCTCCCCTTCGTGGAGTCCGGCCGGATGGGGGCGAGCGCGGCCACCAGGCGGGTGAGCAGCGCGCTCCAGTCCTCCTCGTCGACCGCGTGCTCGTCCGGCGGGACGAGTGCGCTGCCCAGTGCGAGCAGGAGACAGAAATGGGCGATCGCGGCGGGCGACAGCGCGGGGTCCAGTTCGCCGCCGTCCTGGGCGGCGCGCACGAGCCCGGCGAGCCGGTCGGCCCGGTCGCCGACGTAGCCGCGCATCGGCCGGGCGACGTCCTCGTCGCGACGGGCCGCGACCATGGCCTCGACGATGAGGTGACCGCCCGCGTCCCGGCGGCGCTGCAGCCTGCGCCCGACGGCGATCAGCAGGTCCGCGACGGGCCGGTCCGGGTCGGCGGCCAGCAGGTCGGCCAGCAGCCGCGGCCCGTGGGTGCGCAGCGCGGCGACCAGCAGCTCGGCCTTCGAGCCGAAGTGCGCGTAGAGCGCGCCGTTGCTCACGCCGGCGGCGGCGGCGATGTCGGCCACGCGTGTGCCCTCGTACCCGCGCCGGGCGAACACGTCGGCGGCCGCGCGCAGCAGCCTCTCCCGCGTCTCGGCGGCGGTGACACCCGCGATCCGCCCCATGACGGAATTAAATGATTGTTCATTTGATTGCGTCAAGACCGCGTACTCGTCCTGCCGGAGCCCGTCGCGATGCCCGGCGTGACGACCGCCAGGTAAACGACGCAAACTAGCAGAATGTGGAGAAAATGGGGCATAAGGCATCGTGATCGACTCGTCGACGCGGCGCTGGCGGCGGCCGTTCTCGCCTTCACCATCCCCACCACGCTCACCGGCTACAGCTTCTCCCTCTGGGACGGCGCCCCGGGCGGGGTCGAGATCGTCACGGGGATCGTCACCGCGGCGGCCATGCTGGTGCGGCGCCGCACCCCCTGGCCCGCGGTCCTCGCCTCGGCCGCGTGCGCCTGCGTCACCGGGCAGGTCGTGCCGATGATCCTCGCCGTCTACTCGATGACCGCCGAGCACCGGGTGCGCCGGTGGCAGTACGTCGCCCTGGCCCTGACGGTGGTCTACTTCGCCGTCGACTACCGCAACCCCCACACCGACCACTCGGTCTACCTCAACGCCGTGCGCGCGCTGACCCTCATCTACCTGCCCGCGATGGTCGGCACATGGGTGTACGCCTACCGGAGACTCATCCGGGAGCTGCGTCTCGGCGTACGCGAACGCGAGGAGATCGCCGCCTCCGAGGAACGCCGCAAGATCGCCAGGGAGATGCACGACACCGTCACCCACGCGGTCACCGCCATGGTGCTCAACGCCGGCATGGCCCGCGACGCCACCGATCCCGGCGAGGTCGACGAGCTGACGGCGGTCATCGAGGACAAGGGCGTGCAGGCGCTCGACGAGCTGCGGCAGCTGCTCACCGTGCTCCGCCGCGAGAACGGAGACCTCGCCGAGGACACCGAGGCGATCGCCCGGCTGGTCGGCGAGGCGCGGGCGAGCGGGCTCCAGGTCGACCTGCACCTCGACGCTCCCCCGGGGACGCTGCCGAGGCAGGTCTCACACGCGTGCTACCGCCTGGTGCAGGAGGGACTGAGCAACGTACGCAAACACGCGCCGGACTCCCGCGTGCGGGTCAGCTGCGAGGTCAGCGGCGACCAGGTGGCGGTCTCCGTGGTCGACACGCCGGCGCACCCCCGGCCCGGCGGGAGGAAGGTCAGGGCCGCGCCCTCCCTCGGCGGGGGATACGGCCTGGCCGGAATCCGGGAGCGCGTCTGCCTCGCCCAGGGCCGGTTCTTCTCCGGGCCGACCCCCGAGGGCGGCTTCGTGCTCGCCGCCCGCATCCCCCTCCGAGGGGGCCGGGCGGCTGGCCCACCGATCACGGGTCGCACGGACCCTCCCGCGTGACCGGCGCGGCCGGACGCCGGGCGGCCACGCGGGCGCGCCGGTTTCCGCCCCGCCCGGCGGGGTACGGCCTCTCACACCGATACAGCGCACAACGGCCCGGGCCGCCGTCAGCGGGAGGCGGCGCGCCGCGCCTGTCGCACGCGTCTGCCCGTAACGATCGCCTGTGAGGGTAGCCATGAAAGCCGTGGTCTACGAAGGCCCCCGACAGGTCAGCGTCACCACCGTTCCGGACGCCCGGATCGAGCGGCACACCGACGTCCTCGTCCGCGTCACCACGTCCAACATCTGCGGCTCCGACCTGCACATGTACGAGGGCAGGACCAACTTCGAGCCGGGCCGGGTCCTCGGCCACGAGAACCTCGGCGAGGTCGTCGAAGTCGGGGACGCCGTCGACCGGGTCAAGATCGGTGACATGGTGTGCCTGCCGTTCAACATCTCGTGCGGCTTCTGCGCCAACTGCGAGCAGGGCCTGACGGCCTTCTGCCTGACCACCAACCCCACACCCGGCCTGGCCGGCGCCGCGTACGGCTACGCCGACATGGGCCCGTACAACGGCGGCCAGGCCGAGCTGCTGCGCGTGCCGTACGGGGACTTCAACTGCCTCGTCCTGCCGGAGGACGCCTATGAGAGGCAGACCGACTACGTCATGCTGGCCGACGTGTGGCCCACCGGATGGCACGCGACCATGCTCGCCTGCGTCCAGCCGGGCGACACCGTCGTGGTCTACGGCGCGGGCCCGGTCGGCCTGATGGCCGCCTACTCGGCCCTGCTCAGGAACGCGAGCGGCGTGATGGTCATCGACCACCATCCGGACCGGCTGAGCAAGGCCGAGGAGATCGGCGCGATCACGATCGACGACTCCCAGGCATCCCCGGTCGAGCAGGTCCTGGAGCTCACCCAGGGGATGGGCGCCGACCGGGGCTGCGAGTGCGTGGGCTTCCAGGCACACGATCCGAAGGGCGCCGAGCGTCCCAACATGACGCTCAACGACCTGGTCAGATCGGTGAAGTTCACCGGGAACATCGCCGTCGTCGGCCTGTTCGTCCCCCGCGACCCCGGCGGCGGGGACAACCTCTACCAGCGGGGAGAGGTGGCCATCGACTACGGCACCTTCTGGTCGAAGGGCCAGACGATGAGCACCGGCCAGTGCAACGTCAAGAACTACAACCGCCAGCTGTGCTCCCTCATCCACGAGGCCGGCGCCCGGCCGTCGTGGATCGTCTCCCACGAGCTCGACCTCGACGACGCGCCCGAGGCGTACGAGCACTTCGACGCGCGGGAAGCGGGCTGGACCAAGGTGGTCCTGCACCCGAACAAGATCGACTGACGGCGCGGCCCCCCATCGCGGCGAACCGGGCCGGTGATCGGCCGAGGCGGGCGGACCGTAATGTGGGGGGAAAGCCGCGGGCGCGCGGGCGCCCGGCGCGACCAGGAAGGGACGGGCGCGTGCTCACCGTCTGCGTGGCCCCGGCGGACCCGCCGCTGATCGTCGAGTCGGTCCGCGCCGCCGGCGGTGAGGTCGTCGCGGATCCGCGCCGGGCGGAGGCGCTGGTCTGGACCGACTCGCGGCCCGAGGGCGTGCGGGAGTACCTGACGCCGAGCGTGCGCTGGGTCCAGCTGCCCTCCGCGGGCGTCGAACGCTGGACCCGGGAGGGTCTCGTCGACTCCACGCGCGTGTGGTGCTCGGCGGCGGGAGCCTACGCCCCGCAGGTCGCCGAGCACGCCCTCGCCCTGCTGCTGGCCGGGGTGCACCGGCTGCCCGCCGCCGCCCGGAGCCGTACGTGGCGGCGCGACCAGCCGGGGACGCTGCGCGGGAGCACGGTGGCCGTCGTCGGCGCGGGCGGGATCGGCAGGGCCGTCGTCCCCGGGCTGTGCGCCCTCGGGGCGGGCGTCCTCGCGGTCAACCGCTCGGGCAGGCCGGTCGAGGGCGCGGCCGAGACCGTGCCGTTCGAGGGCCTGGCCGCCGTCTGGCCACGGGCCGATCACGTCATCCTGGCCGCGCCCGCCACCTCGCAGACGTACCGGATGGTCGGACGGGACGAGCTGCGCGCCCTGGGCCCGCACGGGTGGTTGGTCAACGTGGCGCGGGGTGAGCTCGTCGACACCGACGCCCTGCTCGCCGCGCTGCGCGCCGGCGAGATCGGCGGCGCGGCCCTCGACGTCACCGACCCGGAGCCGCTGCCGGACGGGCACGGCCTGTGGGCCGAGCCGAACGTGCTGATCACCTCGCACAGCGCCAACCCGCAGACCCGCCTCACCGAAAGCCTCGCCGAGCGGGTGCGCGAGAACGTCGCCCGCTACCTGCGCGGGGAGCCGCTGCTGGGCCTGATCGACCCCGCGCGGGGCTACTGAGGCTGCCGGCCGGACCTGATCGGCATGGGAAACGGCCCCGTCGCCGGATAGGGCGGCCCCGCGTGTGGATGGGCCGGGCGCGTGGCCTCCCGGCTCCCTCGCCGAGCTGGATCGGCCGGGCGGGCCGGAGGCGGTTTGCGTGGACCGGGCGGTCGCGGCGAAGATCACCCGGTGGCATCCCCCCGCCGTGCACGTCTGCGCTTCGCGCTCTTCGCGCTCGCCGCCGTCATCGTCGGCGTCTCCCACCCGCTGATCGAACCGGCTCTGTGGATCGCTGACCGGAGGATCTCGTCGAACCTTCTCAACGTGTTCGACCGGACCGTGGAGCCGGTAGCGATCCTCGTGCTGGCGCTGCCGCTGGGCGTGCTGATCGACCGCGCGCGGCGCCGGTCGGTCCTGGTGGTGTCCGCGCTGCTGGGCGCGGCCCTCACGGCCGTCGCGGCGGCCGGGGCTCTCGGGGCGCCCACCTGGCCGCTTCTCCTCGCCACCATTCCGGCGAGCGGCGTCCTGGCGTCGGTGACGGTGGTCGCCCAGGACGCGTACCTGCCGTCCGTCGTACGGCGTGCGCGCCTGCTTCCGGCCAATGCCCTGCTGACCCTGCTGCCGTGCGTCGTCGTCGTGCCGATGACGCTGACGGGGACCATCTGGCAGGGGCCCGAGTTCCTGTTCGCCGCCGGCCTGGCGCTGGCCGCGGCGGCGGCGCTGTTCCGCGGCGTCTCCGCCGCCGAGAGGCCATCGCCGCCGAGGGCGGGGCTGTGGCGGGAGGCGGCGGAGGGGATCCGGTTCACGGCCCGGCATCCGGCGCTGCGGGCCATCGCCCTCTATCTGCTGCTGTCGTCCTTGCTTTTCGAACTTCGCGACGAGGTGACCGACGAGGCGCGGGCGACGGCGTTCTTCGGCCTGAGCGCGACACCGATCGAGTACCCCTGGCGGCTGGCGATCGCGTCGGCCTACGGCCCTGTCGTCGTCGGGGCGCTGCTGGCGGTGCTGCTGCACCGCAGGCTCGGCGCGTTCCGGCTGGCCTGGTGGGCCCTGCTCGTGAGCGCGCCGTTCACTTTGCTGCTCGCCCTTTCCGGGCCCGGGGCGGAACGAATCTGGTACGTCCTCGGAAGCGGCGTCCCGGCGACCGGCGCGGTGATCGCCACCGTCGCCCTGCTCAGCCACCGGCAGGCCGTCACGCCCAACCGGCTGCTCGGCCGGACGGGCGGCCTGCTGCTCCTGCTCACCACCGTCGCCGGCGAGGCGGGAGAACTCCTGGAGGGGCCCGCGGGGCGGCTGGCCGATCTGGGCGGCGCCGCGCCGCCGGCGCTCGCCACCGCCGCCGCGCTGGCCGCCGCGGTCCCGCTGCTGTGGGCCCGGCGGTCCACGGTGGGCGACGCCGCCGGATCGGATGACGACGACGCGACGGACGACGGCGATCAGACGAGCCCGGACCGGGCCGCCGGCTGGCCGACCTCCGCGATCGCCCGCGCCGTCCGGCGAGCCGGGCCGCCGCTCGCGGTGCTCGCGCTGCCGGCCACGCTGCCGGCCACCGACCTCGCGTACGGCCGCATCACCACCCTCGACCAGTGCGCGCCCCGGTACGGCGACGCGGCGAGGGTGCCGACCGGCGAACGGGCGTTCATCTGCTGGGCGCGATCGGGCGGGCGGTTCGCCACCGTCTCCGACCGAGACCTGCTGGCGTACGGGCGGGCGATGTGTGAGGTCTACCCCGGCCCGCACGCCGACGAGGCGTTGATCGCCCCCATCTGTCCCCCGGCCGCCGCGAGATTCCAGGCGGCGATCGACGCCGAGGAGGCCGAGTATCGGGCGCAGGAGGCCGCCAACCAGAAGGCGTGCGACCGCTCCCGCCACCGGCCGCTGATCAGACCCGTACGCGTCGCCCGCAAGCGGACGTGGACCGACTACGGCGTCCTGGAATCCTTCGAGTACGACGAGAACACGCCGTCGGACCCGTTCGACGACGGCCTGCTGGACACGGCGCAGGACGACGACCTGGTCGCCGCCGTTCCGGGACACCTGATCATCCTCAGTCACTCCGACTACGACATCTGTGTGACCACCGAGACCTACCGTACGAGGCCCCCGGTTGAGGTGAAAGGGTGGCATCGGGTGGTGGAGATCGGCTACCAGAGCCCGGCGGGCCACATCGAGCTCATGGACCCGATGGGAGGAGAGTCCCTGCCGAATCTGGCGTTCCGCGGCAAGGGCCATTATCGGATCCGCGTCCACTACCGGCAGCCGGACTGGGAGGCGGGAACACCCCAGCACCTTCTGATCATGGTGTTCCCCGGTGAGGGCGACCGCGTGGTCGAGCACCACCGCTCACGATGACGTCTACCGGACCGCGCCCCGGCCCGGTCCGGCCCGGTCCGGCCCGCGGGCACGGGTGCCGCCGCGGACGGGTTCACCAGCCCGATCGTCCGGGGGGCGTGCCCGGCGACCGCGCCACGCGCATCCCTGCGCCCGCCGGGTCGCCGGGGCGTTATGGTCGCCGCATGGAGGTCTGTTCCATCACCGCCCCGGCCACCGTCGAGGAGGCGGAGGCGATCCAGGACGCCCTGCGGTCCCGGCTCGACCTGGCCGGCCCCGGTCCCCGTGACCCCGCCCTGGTCGCGGGGGTGGACGTGGCCTACGCCGACGACCTGCTGGCCGCCGCGGTCGTCGTGCTCGACGCGGCGAGCCTGGACGTGGTCGAGCAGGTGACGGTGCCGGGACGGCCCGCCTTCGACTACGTGCCCGGCCTGCTCGCCTTCCGCGAGCTGCCCAGCCTGGTCGAGGCGCTGGAGCGGCTCACCGTCACGCCCGGCCTGATCGTCTGCGACGGGTACGGCCTGGCGCATCCCCGGCGGTTCGGCCTCGCCTGCCACCTCGGCGTGCTCACCGGGCTGCCCACGATCGGTGTCGGCAAGACGGCCTTCGTCGGCTCCTTCGACCAGCCCGGCCGGGAACGCGGCGCGTGGAGCGACCTGCTCCTGGACGGCCAGGTGACCGGCCGGGTGCTGCGCACCCGGGACGGCGTCAAGCCGGTCTTCGTCTCCGTCGGCCATCGGATCGATTTGGAGACCGCCTGCCGGCACGTGCTCGCCCTGACCCCGCGGCACCGGCTCCCCGAGACGACGCGCGCCGCCGACCGCCTGTCGCGCGCGGCGCTGAAGACCGCCATGGCGGCCTCCCCCTGACGACGACCCGCCGTACGCGGCGGTGCGGCGCGCGGGCCTGGCCGGCCGTGATCAGGACGGGCGTTCGGCGAGGTGGCGCTCCACCGTGGCGACCTTGGCGTCGAGCCTGCCCTGACCTGCTCGGGCGTCGGCCTTGAGCACCAGGCTGACGCGGGAGCAGCGGGCCTCGACGGCGGCGACGGCGTCCTTGACGACGCCGAGCACCTCGTCCCACGTCTCGCCCTCGACTGTGGTGAACATGGCGTCGGTGCGGTTGGGCAGCCCGGACGCGCGGACCACGCGCACGGCCTCCGCCACCGCTTCGCCGACATCCTCACCGGCGCCGATCGGCGTGACGCTGAACGCGACGAGAACCGACACGAGACCTCCCCGAAGATCGCATCTCCGGAGTCACGCTAACACCCGCCGGGTCACGCGCGGGTGGCCTGCTCACCGGTCCCGTGGCGGGCGGCCGCGCGGGCGTGCGCGCCGGTCAGGAGGGTACGCACCCGCTCGGCCGTGGCGTCGCCGGGGTTGAGCACGCAGATCCAGGACTGGGCGGCGTAGACCGGGTGCGGCAGGATCCGGTCCGGTACGCGGTAGTCCACCGCCTCGTGGTGGGCGGGGTGCGCGGCCGGCGGGTAACCGAGCAGTTCCTCGAACACGGCGCGGCCGACGCCGATGTTGACCCGGAAAACGCCCGGCCGGTTCAGGTCGGAGGCGGTGTCGAACCCCTCGTAATCCCTGACGACGATCGTGGCGAAGGGCATCTTCCGGTTGGCCGGCACGTCGTCGGGGTCGTAGTAGAAGAAGGTGTCTCCCCACGCGGCCCGCGGGGCGCCGTTGTCCTCGCCGGCGGTGAAGGCGACGACGCCCGGGAGGCCGGTCGTGAATTCGATGACGTCGTTCTCGGTCACACGAGGTCCTTTTATCGCTGGGATTCCTCCTTCAAGTGTCCCATTCAAGTCCTTTATGAGACTTTTCCGGAGAATCCACTGCGGGGCCGTCACCGACTCTCAACTCGCGGATGAGACCTTGGCCGCGCCGGGCTCAGCCCCGGGGAGGCCGCACCACCGCGACGGCGCAGTGCGCGTGGTGCAGGACCGCCCGGCTCACCGAGCCGAGCACCGCCGCGCCGACGGCTCCGCGTCCCCGCGACCCCACGACGAGCAGGTCGGCCTTGTCTCCCGCCTCCACCAGCGCGGCGACGGGGTGGGCGCACACGGCCCGCATCTCGGCGCGGACGTCGGGGTACCGGTCCCGGTGGGCCCGCAGCACGTCCGCCACGTACTCCTCCTGGGCCTTGCGCACCTCGTCGACGTCGTAGGTGATCTCGGGCGCGAAGGCGTGCACCGGAAGCTGCCAGGCGTACAGAGCGAGCAGACGGCAGTCGCGCAGCCGCGCCTCCTCGAAGGCGTAGGTCAGCGCGGTGCCGGCCTCGTCGGAGCCGTCGACGCCGACGACGACCAGCCCGTTGGGTGCCGACACCCCGGGACGCACCACGACGACGGGGACGTCGACCTGGCCGGCGACGTGCATGCTGACCGATCCGAGCAGCATGCCGGCGAACCCGCCGTGTCCCCTGCTGCCGACCACGATCTGCGCCGCGTTCCCGGCCTCCTGACGCAGCACCCGGGACGGGTCGCCCTCGATCAGGGCGGTGGTGACGCGGACGACCGGATGGGTCTCCCGCACGGTCTGCTCGGCCTCCTCCAGGATCCGCCGGCCCGCGCGGTCGAGCTGGTCCTCCACCGGGATCGGATAGCGCGCGATCTCGTACGGCAGGCGGTCCACCGCGTGGACGATCCGCAGCGGCAGGCCCTTGCGCGCCGCGTCGCCCGCGGCCCACTCCACCGCGGCGGTCGCGGCGCGCGATCCGTCGGTGCCCACGATGACGGGTTGGGTCATGGCTCCTCCTTCTGCTCCTGCCCCCATCCGACCCCCTGCGCCCCGTCAGGGGCAGGGCCGCTGGTCCCCGCGCCGCGGGACCTTTCTCCTCCCACGGGTACGGTGCCCGGGACAAGGGCTGGGAATCCGGAGCGAGGCCGGCCCGCTCACCGCTGTCCGGGGGCGGCGAGCCGGCCGGAGGTCAGGAGCAGGTGATGCCGCTCGCCCCGGGCGTGGAGGGGCCGGACGCCTGGAAGCCGAAGCTCGCCGACGCGCCGGGCGCGAGGCTCCTCGCCCACGAGGGCGCCTTCGCCGTCCAGCGGGCGCCGCCGGTCGTCACGGTCGCGCTCCAGGCATTGACGAGGCTCACCCCGGACGGCATGTCCCAGGTGACCGCCCAGTCCGTCCAGGCCGCTGCGCCGGTGTTCTTGACCGTGACGTCCGCCGTGAACCCGCCCTGCCACGAGCTGGCCACCTGGTAGGTCACCTGGCAGTTCCCGGGCTTCGCCGAGGGAGACGGGCTGGGCGAGGCGGACGGGGAAACGGACGGGGACGCAGACGGCGAGGCCGACGGCGAGACGGACGGTGAGGCGGAGGGCGAGACGGACACCGAGGGCGAGGGCGAGGGCGACCCACTGGGCGTCGTCGTGGTGTAGCTCACCTCCGTGTAGTCGGCGCCGCACTGCGATCCGCAGGACGCGGGCAGGGCGAAGCTGTAGACCCGGCCGCCGTTCACCAGCGCGTCGGACACGTCGCGCACCCGGATCTGGAACCGGGTGGCGCCCTGCGTGACCCCGCCGATGATGTACGACTGGCCCATGTCGGAGTTCATCTGGGCCTGCTTCCAGGCGCCGTCGGCGTAGTACTCCACCCCGTGGATGCCGTTGGGCAGGTGGGAGACCGCGATGGCGGGCCACCACGCCTGCGCGCCCTTCATGAACCCGATGCGGATGTCGCCGCTGTAGCCGGGCGCCGGGACGAACGACCAGGTCACGTGGCGGTTGTTCCAGTGGTTGGGGTACATGTCCCCGACGGGCGCCCCGTTCTTGACGAACCTGTTGAGCGACGGCTTGGACAGGTCGAGGTGGTAGCGGTCGTCGCGGCACCAGCCGTTGGGATCGCCGCAGCTGTCGGCGACGATCATGGTCAGCGTGGCGCCGCTGTAGGCGTCGGAGACCCACGAGCCGTTGCGGCAGAACGCCTGGCCGGCCCCGCCGTCGTTGACGCCCGTGCAGTAGTCGGAGATCGTCACCTTGACGTACCTGCCACAGTTCAGGCCGTTGTTCCACAGCCCGGCCTTGGACGCGTTCGCCCCGGTCAGGGGCCGCGGATAGAAGGCGTAGTCCCCGGGCGTGTCGTACACGTTCAGCGCGACGAAGTCCTGCGAGTCCAGCTCCGACTGCGGGATGCCGCAGCCGCCGTACGGCGAGCCGAGGGCGTCGAAGTAGGTCGCGTTGCCGGTCACCGGCGCGGGCGGGTCGTCGACCGCCCCGGCCGGCGTGGCGGCGGGCCAGGCGGTCAGCAGGACCGCGGCGACGGCGGCCGCCCACACGCGGCGTCGGAAGGAAGATGCGCGGCCGTTCATCGGGCTCCCTGCGCTCACGGTCGGCTCGGAACGCGGCGATCGTGGCCGCGTAACCCCTTCCCGTCAAGGGCCCCGGCCGAGGCGGCCCCGCCGGCGAGCCGGTGAGCTGGGCGATCCTCTGGTGAGGACCTGTAACTTTCATCACCATGGCAAACCAGAGACGTGCGTAAGCCGACTTTCGGGGCAGAGGACACGAAAGCACTCATCAGCCTGGGGGGCGACCATATGACGGATTTCGCGCGGGACATGGCGGTCGGCGTCGAAGAGGAGTTCCACGTCGTGGACCTGGCAACACGGCAGCCCGTCCCGCGCGCCGGCCTGCTCCTCCAGCAGTTGCCCCCCGACCGGTTCACCCAGGAGCTGCAACGCTCGGTCGTGGAGGCCAACACGCGCCCGTGCACCCGCCTGGAGGACCTGTCGCGGGAGCTGGCCGGACTGCGGGCCGACGTGGTCGCGGCGGCGGACGGCCTCGGCCTGGGCATCGTCGCGGCGGGGACGGTCCCGCTGGTCGACCCCGAGACGATGAAGATCTCCCCTGATCCGCGCTACGAGCAGATGCTGGCCGACTACCAGGCGCTCGCCCGCGAGCAGCTCATCTGCGGCACGCAGGTGCACGCGGAGGTGCGCGACCGCGACCTGGCGGTGGCCGTGACGCACCGGCTGGCTCCCTGGCTGCCGCCGCTGCTGGCCCTGAGCTGCAGCTCGCCGTACTGGATGGGCGCCGACACCGGATACGCGAGCTTCCGGTCGATGGTGTGGCAGCGGTGGCCCACCGCCGGGCCGGCGGCGCGGTTCGAGTCGGCCGAAGAGTACGACGCGATGGTGGTCGAGCTGGTGCGGTCGGGGGTGATCAGCGATCCCGGCATGCTCTACTTCGACGTCCGGCCGTCGGCGCACGTGCCCACGGTCGAGCTGCGGGTGTGCGACGCCTGCCCCCGGGTGGACGACATCGTGCTGATCGCCGGGCTGTTCCGCGCGCTGGTCGCGCGGGAGCTGGACGCCCTCGCCACCGGCCGTTCGCCCTCCGCGGCCGAGGAGTCCGTGCGTACGGAACTGGTGCGGGCCGCCTCCTGGCGGGCCGCGCGTTCGGGACTGGACGGCGAGCTGGTCGACCCGGTCGAGGGCGTGCCGAGGCCGGCCCGTGAGGTGATCGGCCGGATGCTGGAGGGGCTGCGGCCACAGCTCGAGGAGTCCGGCGACTGGGCGCTCGTCTCGTCCCTCGCGGATCGGGCGGTGGCCGACGGCGGCTCGGCCGCGCGGCAGCGTGAGGCCTTCCGGCGCGGCGGCCGCCTGACCGACGTCGTGGACCTTCTCCTCGCCGAGACGAGGTCCGGGGACCGTCGGCTCGCGGGGGCCGGGAGGTAGGACGACATGTGCGGACTGACCGGCGAGATCCGGTTCGACGGGCGGCGCGCCGACATCGGCGCGGTGGGCAGGATGACCGACGCGATGCACGATCGCGGCCCGGACGGGTCGGGCCTGTGGTCGCGGGGCCCGGTCGCCCTCGGCCACCGGCGCCTGAAGATCATCGATCTGTCGGACAAGGCGGCCCAGCCGATGGCCGACCCCTCCCTCGGCCTGGCCGCGGTCTTCAACGGCTGCCTCTACAACTACCGCGAGCTGCGCGAGGAACTGCGGGCCGAGGGATACCACTTCTTCTCCGGCTCCGACACCGAGGTCCTGGTCAAGGCGTTCCACCACTGGGGGCCCGACTGCGTGCGCCGCTTCGCGGGGATGTTCGCCTTCGCCGTCTTCGAACCGGCGACGGGCCGGCTGACGCTCGCCCGCGACCGCCTCGGGATCAAGCCGATGTACGTGTCCGGGGACAGGCGGCGGCTGCGCTTCGCCTCCACCCTGCCCGCGCTGCTCGCCGGGGGCGAGGTGAGCACCGACATCGACCCGGTCGCGCTGCACCACTACATGACCTTCCACTCGCTGGTGCCCGGCGAGCGCACGATCCTCACCGGCGTGCGCAGGCTGCCGCCGGCGACCGTGCGCACGGTCGAGGCCGACGGGACGTACCGCGACACGGTCTATTGGGACCCGCCCTTCACCCGGCTGCCGCGGTACGAGGGGATGGACGCGCACGACTGGCGCGAGGCCGTACTCGACCGGCTGCGCGCCGCCGTCCGCCGGCGGATGGTCGCGGACGTGCCCGTGGGCGTGCTGCTGTCGGGCGGCCTGGACTCCAGCGTCATCGCGGCGCTGCTGGCCGAGGAGGGCCAGCGGGACCTGTCGACGTTCAGCATCGGATTCCACGCGGCCGGCGGCGACGCGGGCGACGAGTTCCGCTACTCCGACCTGGTCGCCGAGCGCTTCGGCACCACCCACCACCGCATCCTCATCGAGGACTCCCGGCTGCTGTCGGGCCTGCCGGAGGCGGTGCGGGCGATGAGCGAGCCGATGGTCAGCCACGACTGCGTCGCCTTCCACCTGCTGTCCAGGGAGGTGGCCAGGCACGTCAAGGTGGTGCAGTCCGGGCAGGGCGCCGACGAGGTGTTCGCCGGGTACCGCTGGTTCCCTCCCGTGGCCGCCGTGCCACGCGAGGACGCCTTCGCGGCGTACGCCAGGGAGTTCTTCGACCGGCCGCACGAGGACCTCGCCGGCATCGTCGCGCCCGCCTACCTCGCCGGGGAGGACGAGAGCGCCCGCGTCGTCCGCCGCCACCTCGACCGGCCGGGTGCCGAGACCGCGCTCGACGCCGTCCTGCGCCTGGAGACCCGGCTGATGCTCGCCGACGACCCGGTCAAGCGGGTGGACAACATGACGATGGCCCACGGCCTGGAGGCCCGCACCCCGTTCCTCGACCACGAGCTGGTCGAACTGGCGGCGGCGTGCCCACCCGAGCTGAAGCTCGCCGGGGGCGGCAAGGGCATCCTGAAGGAGGCCTCGCGGGCGCTGCTGCCGCGCGAGATCGTCGACCGGCCGAAGGGCTACTTCCCGGTGCCCGCCATCCGGCACATCGACGGGCCGTTCCTCGACCTGGTGCGCGACGCGCTCACCGCGCCCGCCGCCCGCTCCCGCGGCCTGTTCGACCCGGCGTACGTCGCGAGGCTGCTGGACGACCCGGGGGCCGACCGCGCCAGGACGGGGGTCAACACGCTGTGGCAGCTCGGGCTGCTGGAGATGTGGCTGCAGTCGCAAGGGATCTGATGGCGGAGCACGTCCCCGGCACCGAGCTCGCCGACGCCGCGTCCCACGGCGCCGCGTTCCTGGGGGCCGCGTCCCACGGCGCCGCGTTCCTGGGGGCCGCGTTCCTGGAGACCGCGTTCCTGGAGACCGCGTTCCTGGAGGCCTGGGACTGCCGGACGCCGGCCCTGGCCCCGGACCGCGGCGCCGTCGCGTACGTCAGCGACCGGGACGGCACGCCGCGGGTCTGGGTCCAGCCGACGCGGCCCGGCGCGGGGGCGCGGGCCGTCGACACCGGGCCCGAGCCGGTCGCCGAGGTGAGCTGGTCGCCGACCGGCGAGCGGCTGGCCGTGCTCGTGGTGCCCGGCGGCGGCGAGCACACCCAGGTCTGGACGGTCCGCCCGGACGGCGGCGACCTGCGGCCGCTGGCCGCGCCCGAGGGCGGGTCCGCCTGCTTCGTCCGGTGGACCGGCCGGGGCGATCTGCTTCTGGTGGCCGAGGTCTCGGCGGCCGGGCCGGCCGAGGCCCTGCTGGTCGACGCGGGCACCGGGAGCCGGGAGACCGTCGCGGCCGGGCCGCTCGTGCATCCGGAGTCGGTGAGCCGCGACCACGCGCGGGTGCTGCTGCGCCGCGGCCCGAGAGGGATGCGGCGCATGTATCTCAGGGACCTGACCCTGGGCGGCACGGAGCAGCCGCTGCTGGCGGACCTGCCCGGCTCGACCGGCCACGGCGTCCTGTCCCCCGACGGCGAGACCGCCTACCTGCTGTCCGACGCGGGCCGGGACCGCGCCGCGCTGGTGGCGGTGAGCCGGGGCGGCGGCCCGATGGTGCTGGCCGAGCGCCCGGACGCCGAACTGGACCGCTTCGCGCTGAGCGCGGACGGCCGCCGTCTCGTGCTGGTGTGGAACGTCGCGGGCCGCTCGGAGCTGGAGGTGCTGGAGCCGGGCGACGGCGGTCACGGCTGGGGGCACGCCGGCGGCGTCGCCGACACCGCCCTCGTCACCGGCGGTGCTGCCGCCGAGAACCCGGTACGGCGCCCGCTGCCCCCTCCTCCGGGTGAGCTGGTGACCTCGATCAGCGTGTCGCTCGACGACAGGGCGGCCGTGCTCGCCGTGGAAGGGCCCGCCCAGCCCGCACAGGTGGTGTCGTGCGACCTGGACACGGGCCGGTATCGGACGCTCGCCGGGGCGGGACGCGTCGCCGCGGCCGTGGACGCCGAACTCGTGCGGCTGCCGGCCCGCGACGGGCTGGAGATCGGCGGGTGGCTCTACCGCCCGCCCGGCGCGCGGGGCCCGGCGCCGTACGCCCTCTTCCTGCACGGCGGGCCGGAGGACCAGGAGCGGCCCGCGTTCACCCCGCTGTACCAGTGCCTGGTGGCCGCCGGGATCGGCGTCTTCGCGCCGAACGTGCGCGGCTCGGCCGGATTCGGCCGGGCCTTCCGTGAGGCCGACAACCACGCGCTGCGGTTCCGCGCCATCGACGACGTGGCCGACTGCGCCGCCTTCCTGGTGCGGGCCGGCCTCGCCGACCCCGTCCGGCTGGCCTGCATGGGCTGGTCGTACGGCGGCTATCTCACGCTGGCCGCGCTCGTCACCTATCCGGGGCTCTTCCGGGCCGGGGTGGACGTGTGCGGGATGGCCGACTTCGCCACCTTCTACGAGCGCACCGAGCCGTGGATCGCCGCGGCCGCGGTGAGCGAGTACGGGCATCCGGAGGCCGACCGCGACCTGCTGCACGCGCTGTCGCCCCTGCACGCCTTCGACCGCCTGGCCGCTCCCCTGCTGGTGGTGCACGGCGCGCGGGACACCAACGTCCCGGTGTACGAGGCCGAACAGGTCGTCGGCGCGGCCCGGGCCCGCGGGGTGCCCTGCGAGCTGCTGCTGTTCGAGGACGAGGGGCACGAGATCCGGCGGCGGGTCAACCGGGTCACGTTCGTGCGGCGCGTCACCGAGTGGCTCGGCCGGCACCTGACCTGCCCGTCGTCCGCCTGAGCGGTCAGCGCGACTCGTGCAGCCGCGCCAGGTCGCTCTCCATCTTGGCGATGACCCGCTGGTATCCCTCCCATCCGTACTGCCGGAACAGCTCGGACTTCAGGCGCAACGTCTCCTCCTGCACCGCCTCTGGACCCTGGCGGCGTATCGCGTCGAGCGCGAGACGCGCCCGCCGCTCTCGGTCGGTGGTTCCGGCGAGATCCTCGCGTCTCATCTCAGGAGTAGGCATGGGGCTCTGCCCTCCGGGTCTGGACGAACGGTGCCTACACCTGACGCGCCTCCGGCACCGGAGGTTGACGGCCCCGGGAAAATATTCGCCGGGGCGTTATCAAGACGCCGGACGCGCGGTCAGGGCGCCTCGCCACCGGGGACGTCGACCGCGATCTCGCCGCCCAGCCGGTGCCCCTCGCCGAGGACGAGGTTGTCGCCGCTCCAGAACCTGCCGGGGTCGTACCAGTTCGGGCGGCGGCCCTCGGGCAGCAGGCCCATCGCCTCGTAGGTCACCGCGACGACCTCCGCGCAGTAGGCGGTCTCCAGAGCCCTGTCGCGGGCGGTCCGCCGCTCCGCGTTCCGGAGCCCGCGCCACGCCGCGGGCCGGAGTGCGGGGAGCCGCCCGCGGAGCCAGCGTCCCGCCAGGCGGGCCGTGGACGGGAACGGCGTGCCGTCCAGCCGCGCGATCGTCCGCAGGACGGCGTCCTCCATCTCCCTGCTCACGCCCGGCTCCAGCTGGCGCAGCCAGGCACGCTGGCCGTACCTCGCGGCCCAGACGCAGACCGCGTCGCGCATGTCGTGCAGCTGGACGCCGCGCTGGTGGGTGCCCGACCACATGTCGGGCAGCGACCGGCCGAGTTCGGCGTGCCACATGAGCGGCGGCAGGTCCTCGATGACCACGGCCATGCCCACGTGGTTGACCGGACTGTTGGTGGTGACCTGGATGGCGCGGTCCGGGACGCTGCGTCCCCGGAACACCCAGACGTCACCGGTACGGGCCAGTTCGAGTGCCTTGTCGAGGCTTATCCGCGTATGAGCCACGGCAGTAGCCTAGGCACATGCGGTGGTGGAAGATACTCGGTCTGGCGGCCTTCACGGGTGTCGCGGCGACAGGTGTGGTGATCGCCCGGGCCGAGCGCCGCAGGCGCGCGTACACGCCGGAGGAGATCCGGGATCGCCTGCGCGCCCGGCACGCCGAGGCCGTCGCCGCGGCGGACGCGTCCCCCGGCACAACCACTCGGTGAGCACGCACCGCCGCCGGGGCGAGGCGGCGGAGCGACGTGGCGACGGGGTGACGTGGCGACGTGGTGACGGGGTGACGTGGCAGCGCGGACGTCCGGAGAAGGCGCCTGCCTGTCCGGCCAAGACCGCCGCCCGCTCAGCCGCCGTACGCGTCGACGCCGAGCTTGACCGCGACCGCGAGTCCGCAGAGGGCCGCGGCGAGGCGCAGCGTGTCGCCGGGCAGGCGGCGGGCGACCGCCGGGCCGAGCCAGCCGCCCACGAGGAACCCCGCCGCCAGGGGGCCGACCGCCGCCCAGTCGACCGGCCCGAACAATGCGAACCAGACGGCCGCGACGGCGTTGGCGAACGCTCCCACGACATTCTTGACCGCGTTGACCCCGGCCGCCGGGCGGTCGAGCGCCGCGGCGAGCACGGCGAACATCATGATGCCGCCGGCCGCGCCGAAGTAGCCGGTGTAGACGGCGACGCAGAAGGCGCCCACGCGCAGGGCCAGGCCCTTCTCCCCGCCGAGGTGTACCCGTCCCTGACGGGGCGGGCGCAGCAACAGCAGCAGCAGCGAGGCGCCCGCGATCAGCCATGGGGCGGCCGTCTCGAACGTCCGCGACGGCGTGACCAGCAGCAGCGCCGCGCCCGTCGCCCCGCCCAGCGCGGTGGCGAGGCCGAGCCGGGCGAGGAGACGCCCCTGGCCCGCCAGTTCCGGCCGCGAGCCGGCCGCCGCACCCACACCGGTGAACAGCAGCGCGACCGTGTTGGTGACGTTCGCGGTGAGCGGCGGCAGGCCGAAGGCCAGCAGCGCGGGGTACGACACGATCGAAGCCAGACTCACGACCGTGCTGACGATCCCGGCGATCAGGCCGATCCCGGCCAACCCGAGCACGTCGACAAGCACAAGGGAACCCAACCATATGGGTTTCGGACAGCAAAAACCGGCCTACCGGTCGGCCCGAAACGGTCCGTGCCCGGCTCCGCCGCCCCCGGTGCGGGTGAACGCCGGATGGGCGCCGTGTCCGTCAGGAGGCGGGGAACCGCAGTACCCAGCGGCGCTGCCAGGGCGTCTCGACGGCCCGCGGGTGATATTCGGCCCGCGCCCACGCGACGGCCCGGTCGGCGGGCAGGCCCGACAGGACGGCCAGGCACGAGATGACGGTGCCGGTGCGTCCCACTCCCCCGCCGCAGGCGACCTCCACCGCCTTGCCCGCCCGGGCGTGCTCGTGCAGCGCGCGGATGCGGTCGATCGCCTGCTCCCGGTCGCGGGGCAGCAGGAAATCGGGCCAGTCGATCCACTCGTGCGTCCAGGTGAGGCCCTGGTCGTGCCTGCGCCTGAGCCGCGGGCCGCCGAGGTAGAGGCCGTACTCGGGCGGCTCGCCCGCGGGGGCGGGACGCCGCAGGCCCCGTCCGCGGACCCAGGCGCCGTCGGGAAGGCGGATCGCGCCGGTGAGACGAGTCGTGGGCATGCCCCATTGTGCCTCCGCCACCGCGTCAAGATCACGTGAATGACGGGAACGCCGTGATCCCGCCTGCCGTCGCGCCATGGGAGAAGCGGAATCGTGCGCGCGGACGGGGGCGCTAGAGTCGGGCCTCATGCCGGAAACGCCGCGTGTGCTCGCCGTACAGAACGGAACGAACGGGGGTCCCGGGCGGTTCGGGGAATGGCTGGACGCCGCCGGGGTCGCCGTCGACGTGGTCACCGCCTTCGACGGGTCCGCCCTCCCGCCGCGGCTGGAGCACGACGGCCTGCTCGTGCTCGGCGGCGGTTACCTCCCGGACGACGACGACAGGGCACCCTGGCTGCCGGCCACCCGCGCCCTCGTCGAGCAGGCCCTCGCCGAGTCGGTGCCGTTCTTCGGCATCTGCCTCGGCGGGCAGATGCTGGCCTCGGTCGGCGGCGGGAAGGTCCAGGGCGACGCCGGGGCGCCCGAGCACGGCAGCACGTCCATCACCATCCGGGCCGAGGCGGCGGACGATCCGGTCTTCGGCGGGCTGCCCGCCGTCGTCCCGGCGATCGAGAACCACATCGACGCCATCACGGCCCTGCCGCCGGGCGCGGTGTGGCTGGCGGAGACCGAACGCTGCGCCTACCAGGCCTTCCGGCTGGGCGACCGGGCCTGGGGCGTGCAGTTCCACCCCGAGGTGCGGCCCGAACGCATCCAGCAGTGGGACGTCGACCACACCCGGCGGCGAGGTCTCGACCTCGACGAACTGTATGCCACCGCCGTGGCCGACGACCCGCTCTCGCGGGCCTCCTGGGGCGAGGTGGCCTCCCGTTTCGCCACCCTGGTCAAGGAGGGACCACTAGGGACGGCCCGCTAGCGGCAACTCGTCCCGGAGGATGGAGTAGAGGAGCTGGTCGTGCCAGCGCCCGCCGCGCCACTGAGCACGCCGTACGACGCCCTCCAGGCGGAATCCGATCTTCTCCAGGCACCTGATCTCGGCCCTGTTCTCCGGATCGGTGGTCGCCTGGACGCGTCCACTCGACCCGCCCGGCGAGCTCGCCGTCCACCGTCACGGCGAGCATGTTGTCGGCTCCCGCCAGCAGTCCGCGGGCGCGCAGGGCCTCCCGCAGCCCCGCCGTCGGGGTGAAGCCGAACCACTGGTACGGCGTCGCACCGCTCTCGCTCTGGAAGGCCACGTCGAAGGCGTCCAGGTCGGCTTCCGTGACGGGTCGAAGTGCCAGTAGGCCGGGCATTCCCGTCGCTCCTCCTCACGTGTCGGTCGGCTGCGGGACGGCCGGGCGACACCGGAGAGCGCTCTCCCCCTCCGTGCTATAAATGGCTGCATGACCAGCGACCTTCCGCCGCTCTCGGGAACTCCCACACTTGAGGACGTGGCCCGCGTGGCGGGGGTGTCCCGGGCGACCGTCTCGCGCGTGATCAACGGTATCCGCAATGTGGCGCCCGAAATCCAGGAGGCCGTGCACCGGGCCATCGCGACGACCGGGTACGTGCCGAACCGGGCCGCCCGGTCCCTCGTCACCCGCCGTACGGGAGCGGTGGCACTGGTCGTCTCCGGCGCGGGCGACGCGAAGGGCGGAGAGCCGTTCGAGTCCCGCGTGTTCGCCGACCCGTTCTTCGGCCGGGTGGCCAGCGGCGTGGTGGGATATCTGCGGCCGCGGGGCATCCACCCGGTGCTGATGCTGGCGGACTCGGCGCAGACCCGCCACGACGTCGTTTCCTTCCTCCGGCAGGGCAGCGCCGACGGCGCGCTGGTCGTCTCGACGCACGGCGAGGACCCGCTGCCGAAGCTGCTGGTGGACGCCGGGCTGCCCGCCGTGCTGTGGGCGCGGCCCGCCCGGCCGATCCCGATCAGCTACGTGGACCTCGCCCACCGGGCCGGCGCGGCGCTGGCGGCCGACCACCTGGTGGCGCGCGGCTGCCGCCGGGTCGCCACGATCAGCGGCCCCTTCGACGTCCCCGCGGCGCAGGACCGGCTGTCGGGATTCCAGGAGGCCATGGCCGGTCACGGCCACCCGTACGTGCCGGCCGTGGAGGGCGACTTCATGCCCGCGAGCGGGGAGGCCGGCATGCACCGGCTCATGAAGGAGCACCCGGACATCGACGGCGTCTTCGTCGCCAACGACCTGATGGCGCAGGGCGCGCTGCTCGCGCTGCGCGACCTCGGGCGCCGGGTGCCCGAGGACGTCGCGGTGGTCGGCTTCGACGACAGCGCGGCGGCCGTCTGCCGCCCGCCGCTGACGACCGTGCGCCAGCCGATGGAGGACATGGCCGCCGAGATGGCCCGCCTGCTGCTCGCGCACGTCGCGGACCCGGGCTTCCGGGTCACCTCGGTCATCGTGCAGCCGGCGCTGGTGGTCCGCGAGTCGGCCTGACGGACCACCGGCGCCGCGTCTTTCAGGCCACCCGCAGCCGCTTGCCGGCCGCGATGATCTCGGCGTAGCGGCGGCCGCTCGCCTTCACCGTCCGCGCCTGGGTCTCGTAATCGACGTGCACCAGGCCGAACCGCTTGTCGTAGCCGTAGGCCCACTCGAAGTTGTCCAGCAGCGACCACGCGAAATAGCCCGCGACCGGCGCCCCCTGCTCGATCGCCCGGCCGCAGGCCGCGATGTGGTCCTCCAGGTAGGCCAGGCGCTCCGGGTCGTCGACCGTGCCGTCCGGGCCGACGGTGTCGGGCCAGGCCGACCCGCTCTCGGTGACGTACAGGCGGGGTGCGGCGTACTCCCGCGTGAGGCGCACCAGCAGGCGCTCCAGGCCGCCGGCGTCGACCTCCCAGCCCATGGCCGTGGTCGTCGCCCCCGGCACCTCAAGCTGCCGCGCGTACGGCACGGGCCCTCCGGGGTCGGCCGCCACGACCTGACGGAAGTAGTAGTTCACGCCCAGGTAGTCGAGCGGCGTCGCGATCGTCTCCAGGTCGCCCGGCCGGATCGGCAGGTCGACGCCGTACACCGCGAGCATGTCCTCGGGGTAGCCGCGGCCGGTCACCGGGTCGAGCCACCACCGGTTGACGTGCCCGTCGAGACGCCGCGCGGCGGCGTGGTCCTCCTCGCTGTCGGTCGCGGGGTCGATCGGGCTGAGGTTGTTGACGATCCCGATCGACGGCGTCAGCCGCGCGGCGGCCCGTACGGCCTGCACGGCGAGGCCGTGCCCGAGGTGGAGGTGATAGGAGGTGCGGACGGCCGCCTCCAGGTTCCGCACCCCGGGGGCCATGGAGCCCTCAAGGTGCCCGTGCCAGGAGCAGCACAGCGGCTCGTTGATCGTCGTCCAGTCGGCGACGCGGTCGCCGAGCCGTTCGGCCACGACCGCGGCGTACTCGGCGAAGCGCTGCACGGTGTCGCGCTCGGGCCACCCGCCGCGGTCCTGCAACGCCTGCGGCAGGTCCCAGTGGTAGAGGGTCACGAACGGCCGGATGCCGGCGTCGAGCAGGGCGTCCACGAGGCGGTCGTAGAAGGCCAGCCCGCGCGGGTTCACCGGGCCGGCGCCGTCGGGCACCACGCGCGGCCAGGCCACCGAGAAGCGGTAGGCGTCCACGCCGAGTTGTCCGAGCAGGCCGACGTCCTCGCGCCACCGGTGGTAGTGGTCGCAGGCCACGTCTCCGGTGTCGCCGCCGTCGATCGCGCCGGGCACCCCGCAGAAGGTGTCCCAGATCGAGGGCAGCCTGCCGTCCTCGAGAGCCGCGCCCTCGATCTGGTAGGCCGAGGTGGCGACGCCCCAGACGAAGTCGTCGAAAGCGGTTATATCGGGGGCGTGGCCGCGCTGCGGCTCCATTCGCTGGTTCTCCTTGGTTCGATGGTGGTGATGGTGAGCGTTCACTTCACGGCGCCCGCGGTGAGGCCCTGCACGAGATAGCGCTGCAGCAGCAGGAACCCCGCCACCACGGGGACGCTGACGACCAGGGAGGCCGCCATGATCTGGTTCCAGTAGACGTCGTTCTCGGTGGCGTACCCCTGCAGGCCGACGGCGAGGGTGCGGCTCGTCTCGTCGGTCATGACCGAGGCGAACAGCACCTCCCCCCACGCGGTCATGAACGCGTAGATCGCGACGGCCACGATACCGGGGGTGGCGGCGGGGAGCACGACACGCAGCAGGGCCCCGACCGGGCCGCTGCCATCGACCTGGGCGGCCTCGTCCAGGGCCGTCGGGATCGAGTCGAAGTAGCCGGCCAGCATCCAGATCGAGAACGGCAGCGAGAAGGTCAGGTACGTGATGATCAGCCCGGTGCGGCTGGCGTACAGCTCGACCCCGAGAGCGGTCCCGAGGTTCACGTAGATCATGAACAGCGGGAGCAGGAAGAGGATGCCGGGGAACATCTGCGTGGACAGCACCGTGACCGAGAAGATCCGGCGTCCGGGGAAGCGGAAGCGGCTGATCGCGTACGCCGCGAAGATCGCGATGAGCACCGACACCAGCGCGGCCACCGACGCCACGATCAGGCTGTTGGCGAAGTAGCGGGCCAGCGGGACCGTCCGCCACATGTCGGCGAACGGGCGCAGGGTGATCGTCGTGGGGATCCACTGGAAGTCCCCCTGCACGTCCCGCAACGGCTTCATCGCCGAGGTCAGCATCACGTACAGCGGGGTCAGGGTGAACAGGCCGAGCAGGCCGAGGCCGGCCCACCGCGCCCACGGCAGCCAGCGGGGCTCACGCATCGCTCCTCCTCCGGGACGTCGCGACCAGATACACGGCCGTCACCAGCAGCAGGAACAGCAGGAGCAGCACCGACATGGCCGAGCCCGAGCCGAAGTTCCAGGTGACGAACGAGCTCTGGTAGATGTGGATCGAGATCAGGTCCGCCTCGTGCGGGGCCGACTTGCCGAACAGCACGTACGGCGTGTTGAAGTCGTTGAACGTCCACAGGAACAGCACCAGGACGAGCACCTGGTTGACGGGGCGCAGCATGGGCAGCGTGACCGCGCGCAGCCGCCGGCCCCAGCCCGCGCCGTCGATGGCCGCCGCCTCGTACAGGTCGTCGGAGATGTTCTGCAGCCCAGCCATCAGCACGAGGAAGGCGAACGGCCACGACCGCCACACGCAGACCACGATGAGGGACACGAAGCTGTTGGAGCCGATCAGCCAGAACGGCCGCTCGCCGAACAGGTGCAGCTGGTCCACCAGCACGTGGTTGACCAGTCCCGAGTCGCGCTGGAGCAGGAAGCTCCAGGTGATCACCCCGGCGTAGACCGGAAGGGCGTACGGCACGAGGAACAGCGCGCGCAGCACGGCCCGGCCCCGGAACGAGCCCTGCATGAGCACCGCGCCGCAGATGCCGAGCAGCCACGACAGCCCGACGGTGAGCACGGTGAACGCGACGGTGACGAGGAACGAGTGCAGCAGCGAGCGGCCGACCGCGCCGTCGAAGTCGACGGCGACGCGGTAGTTGCCGAGCCCCGCCGACGGCGCGGCCGACCAGTTGCGCAGGAAGAACTGGGTGAGCTTGAGGAAGCTCATGCCGATGCCGATCACCATCGGCACCAGGTGGACGAGCAGTTCGAGCAGCACGGCCGGAAGGATCAGCAGGTACGGCAGGGCGAGACGGCGCAGCCGCGCCGGGACGCGGTCGGCGATCCCGCGCCGCAGGCCGCCCGGAGGCGGAGGGCCACCTGGAGACGCGGGTCTCCGTCCCGCGCCGGGCCGGGACGTGGTGGACACGACCATGGACTTCCTCTCGGTGTCAGGGAGACGGCGCCCGGAGTGGGCGAGGAAACAAGCAGGAAGCGCCCGGGGGGCGACGAATTTTCCGGGGACTTCCGTGCGGTGGGCGGGAGGCACGCGGGCGCCGGGCGGGGCCGCCGCCCGGCGCCGGAGGGTGCCTGGGCCGCTCAGCCGCCCATCTGCTGGTTGGCCTCGGTCAGCTTGGCCTTGACGGCCTCCTGGGTGACCGGCTTGCCGCTCGCGACGTCCGCGAACAACTGGTTCATGGCGTTGCCCACGAGCGTCTCGAACTGGCTCTCCTGCGCCACCTGCGGCAGCGGCGCGGCCGTGGTGGAGAGGATCTGCTGGAAGGTCTTGACGGTCTCGCTCTCGAACGCCGGGTCGTCGTAGGCGTCCGTGACGGTCGGCAGCGAGCCGTACGCCTTGTTGAGGTTCTGCTGGGTCTGCCTGGACGTCATGAACTGGGCGAACTTCAGTGCCCCGTCCGTGTTGGCGGCCGTCTTGAACACGGCGAGGTTGATGCCGGCGACCATGGCGTTGACCTGCTCTCCGCCCTGCGACGGGTCGGGCAGCGGGATCGGGGCCAGGCCGTAGTCGTCCTCGGACCAGCCGGCCTGCTTGAGCTGCGTGGCGATCGACTGCCACATGAGCATGCCGGCCTTGCCGGAGACGAAGTCCTGCACCGCCTCGGTGCCGTTGGCGTACTCCGCGTTGCTCGGGTTGACGATCTTGTGGACGGCCATCAGGTCGAGGTACTGCTTGATGGCCCTGGTCTCCTGGTCGGAGTCGAAGTGCGGCTTGCCGGAGGCGTCGAACAGCTCGGCGCCGTGCTGCCGGCCGAAGATGAAGGCGTGGTGGGCGTTCTCGCTGACGCTCGCGCCCTCCACGGCGAGCCCCCACCTGCCGTCCTTGGTCAGCTTCTTGCCGTCCGCGATCAGCTCGTCCCACGTGGCCGGCGGCTTGTCGATGCCGGCCTCCTCGAACATCTTCTTGTTGTAGAAGAGGCCGTACGTCATGCCGTAGATCGGCACGGCGGTGGGCGGCTGGCCGGGGGCGCCGGTCGCGGCGAGGCTGGGGCCGAGGAAGCGCTCCTTGCCGCCGAGCGTCTTGAGCAGCGCGTCGTCCCATGGCACGAACGCCCCGGTCGCCTGCAGCGAGGCCGACCAGGTGTTGCCGATGTTGACGACGTCAGGGCCCTTGCCCGACGTGGTCGCGGCGAGGATCCGGTTGAGCAGGTCGGCCCAGGGGACGACCTCCAGGTTCACCGTGATCCCGGTCTCCTTGGTGAACCTGTCGAGCTCGGGCCTCAGCACCTCTTTGTCGTTCTCCAGGCTCGTGCCCTGGTTGGACGCCCAGTAGGTGATCGTCTGGGCCGCGCTCCCGCCGGCCGATCCGGCCGTGGACGGCGAGTCGTCGGCGCCGCAGGCCGTCGCGGCGAGCACGAGGGCTCCGGCGACGGCGAGGAGATATGGCTTGCGTCTGCGCACGGGTGTTGTCCTCACTCTTGCGGGGTGCGACCGCCCGCCCGCGGGGGCGGGGGCCTGGGGGGTGAACAGTCCATGTCCTGCGACAGCGGGGCGCGGACGGGCCCCCGCCTGCGCGAAAGCCGCCCCACGTTGTGGCACGCGCCTCGCGAGCACGGGCTCTCCTCGCCGCCACGGCTTGGAGAGCGCTCTCCAAGCAGGAGAGTGTCGCGGAAGGCCGGACGTGTCAAGAGGCGGCCCTTCCCCTCACCCCCCGGCCCGGGGACGCCCGGCCAGCGCTACGCCAGTCCTGTCGGCATGAACTGGGAGTTTCGGCGACGACGCGAGCCCCGCCTTGACAGGGCGGCCGTCGGAGTCCAGGCTCTGGGAAAGCGCTCTCCCATTTCCTGTTCCCTCGCCGCCAAGAGAGGTCGTCACTCCCCAGCCGCACGCCGGGCACGTCCCGGCCTCCGTCGGCGGTCCCGCCCCGGCCGCCGTTTACCGTGTCAATACGCGTTCTTGACTTTTTCGGGCAATTTGTGCGTCCGTTCGAACTTCGGGGGTAGCTCGCCGCTCCAGGGACGATTTCGACCCAAGGAGGCTTCAGTGAGCGACTTCCATACCGAGCCGCGAACATACGCCGGGGGAAGCGAGCTGCCGCAGGACGCCGGCCGCGAGCAGGCCGGACCGCAGGGCACCACGCAGGCGGGCACCACTCAAGCAGGCACCACTCAAGCAGGCACCACTCAAGCAGGCACCACTCAAGCAGGCACCGGGCAGCAGGTCCGGCAGACGGCGCAGGAGACGGCCCACGAGGCCAGGTCGGCCGCCGGCGAGGTGGCGCTGACCGCGAAGGACCAGGCGCGGACGGTGGCCCACGAGGCCAGGGAGCAGACGCGGCACGTCCTCCACCAGCTGCGCAGGCACACCGACGAGCAGGCCCGGCACCAGAGCAGGCGCGCCGCCGGCACGATCCGGCAGTGGACCGGCGAACTGGAGGCCATCGGCGACAACGCCCAGCCCGACTCCCCCATGCGGAGCGTGGTCCAGCAGGTCGCCGAGCGGGGCCACCGCGCCGCCGACTACCTGGAGACCGAGGGTCTCCAGGGCGCGGTACGCGACGTGCAGGACTTCGCGCGGCGCCGCCCCGGGCTGTTCCTCGCCGGCGCCGTGGTCGCGGGATTCCTCGTGGGGCGGGCCGTCAAGGCCGTCGCCTCGGCCGAGGATCCGCACGCGAACGGCCCGGTGAACGGCCCGGCGGTCGGCCCGGCGGTCGGCACCGCGGACGGTGACGCCAGGTGGTCGGACTCCGGCACCGCGTACGGCTCTGGGTACGGCTCCGCCTCCGGCGACGGGAGCGGCGCCGCGTACGGTTCCGGGTCGCCCTCGTCCGCCCCGTACGGCACGCGCCCGGTCACGACGTACGGCACGGGCACCCGGCACACCGTGGCCGGAGAGCCGGTGAGCGGGAGCACGGGCACCGGCGGCCCGGGGACCGGCGTGACCCCCTCACCGTCGTACGGCACCGGTAACGGCAACGGGACCGGCGACGGATACCGGGCCGGCGGCGGGCACCGGACCGGCGACGTGACGCGGAACGGCACCGGGACCGGCTACACCACCGGCGCGCGCTACCCGTCCGACGAGATCCGGGACAGCCGTGCCGACGACGGACGCGGCGACTCGGACGGCTTCCCCGGCGCGCCGGGCGCCGGAGGTGAGCCGCGATGAGCTACCCCAGCCCGCCCGCCGAGCCCTCGCTGGGCAAGCTGGTCGGGGAGATCGGCGAGGACCTGTCCAAGCTGTTCCGCCAGGAGGTGGAGCTCGCGAAGGCCGAGATCCGGCAGGAGGCCACGAAGGCCGGCAAGGCGGCCGGGATGCTCGGCGGGGCCGGTTTCGCCGGATACATGGTGGCGCTTCTCGTCACGCTGGCCGTGATGTTCGGGCTCGGCAACGTCATGGACCTGGCCTGGGCCGCGCTCATCGTCGCGGTCGTGTGGGCGGTGATCGGCGGGGTCCTGTTCGCGCGCGGCAGGGAGCGCATGCGCGAGGTGAACCCCACGCCCGAGCAGACCATCGAGACGCTGAAGGAGGACGTGCAATGGGCGCGAGCCCAGAGGAGATAAGGGCCGAGATCGAGGTCACGCGGGCGGAACTCGCCGCCGACGTGGACCGGCTCGCCGACCGGACGAGCCCGGCGCGCATCGTGCGGCGCCGTACGGACAGGATGCGCGGGATGGCGCACTCGGTGAAGGAGAAGGTGATGGGAGTGCCGGCACACGCCACCCACACGGTACGCGACCAGGCCGGTGAGACCGCGGGGACGATGCGCGACGCCGCGGCGCACGCCGGCGAGACGGTCCGCGACGCGGCGGCGCAGGCGGGCGAGACGGTGCGCGGGACCGCGGCGGAGGCCGGCGAGATGGTCAGGCACGGCGCGCAGCAGGCCGCCCATACCGTGCGCGAGACGCCGCGCCAGGCGATGCGGAGCACGCAGGGCAACCCGCTCGCCGCGGGGCTGATCGCCTTCGGCGCGGGGCTGCTGGCCGCGAGCCTGCTGCCGAAGACCTCCGCGGAGGAGCATGCGGCCCTGCAGGTCAAGGACCGGGCCGAGGAGATGGTAGAGCCGGTCAAGCAGGCCGTCCAGGAGACCGCCCAGCGGGTGGGCGAGGATGCCAGGGAGGCGGTCCAGCAGGTGCGCGAGACGGCCGCCGAGGCGACCAGGACCACCGGCGAGGAGGCCCGCGACCAGGCACGGCAGGTCACCGAGCAGACCCGCGACCAGGCACGGCAGATGACCGGGCAGGCCCGGTCATAGCGGGGGCCGTGGGAACGTTCCGAGGGCCGGGCCGGCAGCAGCGAGGGCCCGGCCCTCGTCGTACGCCGGGATACGATCAAGATGAAGGACTCATCGAGGAGGCGGCGATGACGCGGGGGACGGGGGCGTGAGGGCGGCGCGGCTGCAGAAGGCGGGCGACATCCGGCTGGCCGACGAGCCGCCGCCCGTCCCCGGGCCCGGCGAGAGCCTGGTGCGCGTCACCGCCGTCGGCCTGTGCGGCTCCGACCTGCACTGGTACTCGGAGGGCGGCATCGGCGACGCGGTGCTGGACGAGCCGCTCGTCGTGGGACACGAGATCGCCGGAGTCGTCGAGGGCGGTCCCCGGCACGGCACCCGGGTCGCGGTGGACCCCGCCATCCCCTGCGGCCGCTGCGCGGTCTGCGCGACGGGATACGGCAACCTGTGCCCGGACGTCCGCTTCGCCGGGCACGGCACGCTCGACGGCGGCCTGCGCGAGTTTCTCACCTGGCCCGACGAGTTGCTGCACCCGCTGCCCGACGCGCTCTCCGACAGCGACGGGGCCATGCTCGAACCGCTCGGTGTGGCGCTCCACACCGTGGACCTGGGACATGTGAGCCTCGGGTCGCCCGTGGCCGTCGTCGGGTGCGGGCCGATCGGGCTGCTGGTCGTCCGCCTCGCCCGGCTCGCCGGCGCCTCGGCGGTCGTCGCCGTCGACCCCCTCCCGCACCGCCGCGCCGCCGCCCTGCGGTTCGGCGCCGACCACGCCCTGTCCCCCGAGGACGCGGGACCGGCCGCGTGGGCCGGGATCGACGGGCTGGACGGCCTCGGCGTACGGGTGGCCTTCGAGGTGGCGGGCGTCGACGACGCGGTACGTATCGCCATGACCGCCGTGCGTCCCGGCGGCCGGGTCGTGCTGGCCGGCATTCCCGACGACGACCGCACCTCGTTCCCCGCCTCGCTGGCCCGGCGCAAGGGCCTCACGCTCGCGCTCGTCCGGCGGATGAACCTCACCTATCCCCGGGCGATCCGCCTCGTCGCCGGCGGCGCGGTGGACGTCTCGTCGCTGGTCACCGACCGCTTCCCGCTCGCGGCTGCGGCGGACGCCTTCGCCGCCGCCGTCACCCGGCGCGGGCTCAAGGTCGTAGTGGAACCCCAGGTCTGAGGGCCCGATGCGTCATAACGGGCAGACACGGTCGAATTGACAGCCGCACCGACAGAGGCGCCACGACACGCGTCAAGGTTCTCGCGAAATCCCGGTGCGGCGGGCGCGACACGGGGTATCTTCTGAGCATCGCGCAAGCGAACACAGGCTAATCCGGGGCAGTCGCCCCCGAGGGCGCGGTCTTTCTGGGCCGCGCCCTCTTTATTTCCCCCGATGTCCTGCACACCCCCCGAGGTTGCGTCAGCATGCATGCGATTCCCGCCGGTCGTGACCCCCGGTCCTCCTACTCCCGGCACGTCACCACCCGGCTGCTCGACTTCACCAGCGCCGCCACCCCCTGGGCGCGCCGATTGTGGACCGTCAGCTCCTTCCTCGCCCTGGAGGAGCTGTACGAGGCCGGGGTGTGGGTCGACCGGCGGGTGCTGTCGCAGGCGGCGGTGGACTGGCAGCGCCACGCGCTGGAGCGCCTGCTCGGCGACGATCCTGCCCTGGGCACCGCGGCCTATCGTCGTGAGCTGCGCGAGGTCCTGTGCACCACCCTCACTCTGGCCAGCGACGGCCGCCGCAAGCTGCGCCACCTCATCGACATCGGGCGGCCCGGCTACCTCGGCCGCTGGTCGTCCTGCGCCGCGGCGCAGGAGCCGCCCCGGGCCGAACGCGTGGCCCGGGCCGTCGCCGCGCACCTGCTCCGGGCCGGCCATCTGAATCTGTCGGCGACGGACCTGATCGCCGAGGCGTCCGCCCTGCTGGCCCGGCCGCCGCGCCAGTGGCGGGTCGTCGTCCCCTTCCGCGCGCTGAGCCGGCACGAGGAGCTGGCCGGTTGGCTGCCCAACTGGCTGCTGCCCCTGATGGCGGGCGCGAGCGCCGAGCGGCACCGGGAGGTGGTCGGCGGGCTCAGCTACTCGGTCGAGGCCAGAGACGCCGAGCGCGCCGTGGAGATCGTCTCCGACCTCGTCGAACGGCTTCAGGCGCGGGCGCGCTTCACGGCCGCGGGGATGGTCGTCCCACTGGGCGAGGCGTACATCGGAGGTGAGGACCGGCCGCTCCCCCCTCTTGCTGCCTTCGCGCGGCGCGCAGGTGCTCTCACTGGCCGCCGAGCGGCAGCTGTACGTGGTCGGCCAGGACGTGCAGCGGTTCGGCGAGCAGGCCAGGAGCACGGTCGACGAGGCCCTGGAGATCGCCTCCGGGCTCAACCAGGGGCCGCTCGCGCCCGCCATCGCGGGAGGCTGGGCGGCTCTGGAGTCCCTGCTGACCGAGGCCAGGGATCCCGACGAGCGGGAGAAGGTGGTGGCCGCCTCCCGCGCCGCCGCGCTCGTCGCCTGCTCCTGGCCGCGTGCCGAGCTCACCGCGCTCTCCTACCGGATACGGGAGGTGCCCGGTGACGCTCTCGCGGACAAGCTGGCGGCCTGCGCGTCCAATCGGGAACGTTCCACACTCGTCGCCGCCGAGCTGGAGAGCCGGGACGGGCTCCCGCTGGTGCGGTCCTGGCGGACCGGCAGCGACGTGGCGTCGGTCTTCCGGATGAAGGCGCTGCTCGCCGACCGCCGGCCCGTGCTGGGGCGGGTGCGCGGTTACCTGGAGGTGTCGCTGCGGCGGTTGTACCGGTGCCGCAACATCGTGCTCCACGGCGGTTCCACCGGCGGCGTCGCGCTTCCCGCCGCCCTCCGGGTCACGGCGCCGCTGGTCGGCGCCGCACTCGACCGCATCGCGCACTCCCATCTGGTGGCCGGGGTGCCCCCGCTCGCGCTCGCGTCGAGGGCGGAGACCGCGCTGCGCATGGTGGACGACGACCTCGGGCCCGGCCTGTGCGACCTCATCGACTGACAGAGATGATGTAGGTGAGCACCTCCCGCCGGGGTCTGACCCATCGACTGACTGACTTAGGGTCCTCAACGGGATCTGTCGGCTTCGGCCGGGAGGTGCTCGTCGCACTCACCGGACGTGGCGTTGTGACCTCATAGCGCCTCTGTGTGTCAAGCGACGTTCTCAGCCGCACGTTGTTGATCTTTTCGTATACGGCGGTAGATGACGTTGGACAGGCGCCGTTTCAGCGCGCGGCGGGCCTCGGCGGGAGTCTTGCCTTCTGCGAGTTTGCGCTGGTAGTAGACACGGCCGGGGCCAGGGTCGCGGGCCTGGCACACGGCGATGGTGTGGAGCGCGGCGTTGAGCTGGCGGTTGCCGCCGGTGTTGAGCCGATGGCGGACCTGGTCACCGCTGGAGGCGTCCAGTGGAGCGGTGCCCGTGTAGCTGGCGAAGTGGTCGGCAGTGCGGAAGCGAGTGACATCGTCGACATGTCCGAGGATCTTGGCGGCCAGGACGACGCCGACGCCGTGGATGTTGGTCAGGGTGCTGCCAGTAGCCGCAAGCGCGTCCCGGGTTTGTGCCTCGTTGTCTTTCAGCCGCTGGTCGATTCGGCGTAGGTCGGCCAGTAGATCGCGGGCGAGATCGCGACGGAGTGCCTGGGTGGCGGTCGCCGGGCGGACCGTGCGGAGCAGGGCGGCGGCCTTGTCGGCGGACAGGCCGGTGGCCGCGCCGCCGGCGACCAGTTCACGAAGGAGCGCGTGCAAGCGGTTGAGGATCCGCGCCCGCTCGTGCGCCAGGTCATCGCGGCGTTCGGACAGTAGCCGCAAGATGGTGGTCTGGTCTTCGGGGGTGACGACTTTGAGGTCGTGCCGGTAGAGGGCGACGTGGGCGACGCTAAGGGCGTCGGCCGAGTCGCTTTTGCGGCCTCCGCCGGTGGTCAAAAGCCGTGCTCGCATCGACAACGTGGCGGGAACGTCGTGAACCTGCTCGCCGGCGGCGGCCAGCTGCTGGGCGATGCCGCGGCCGAGGCCGTTTGCGCCCTCGACGGCGTATCGGCGCTGGGGCCACGCCTCGGCCCACGAGGTGAGCTGCCGAAAGGTACCGGAGTTGACCGCGAAGCGGCGCTGGCCGATCGGGTGGCCGGAGGCGTCGATGGCGACGGCGGTGAGTGAGGACTTGTGCGGGTCGATCCCGATAGTGATCACAGGCAAGCTCCACGGCGGCCGGCGGAATCCAGTCGTGCCGTGGTGGGCACCCTGACTTGAAGATCTCTCAGCTGCCATGCCTCTGTCGAACCACACCACGGCGGGTGCCGGCCGGGCTGGGCACGCTATTAGTGAGCCAACCGCCAGGGCGGCAAGGAGCAATGCGAGCCTGTGCCGACCGACACCCTGGACGCTAGGGCTGCAGACCCGGGCGCCTGGTCCTAATTCAATAAGTCAGGAGCCTGGCCAGAGGCCCCTTCTCTGTCTTGTCCGCGTTGCCCGACTGGTGCGTGCCGCCCTGCCCACGGTCAAGAGCACAGGACGACGATGCCCTCCATTACATCCCACCGCGAGCCGGACTTTGACGTTGCCGGTGGCGTCGACACCCACCAAGACACCCACACCGCCGCTGTGATCGACGTTGTCGGCCGGGTGCTGGGCACCGAGCAGTTCCCGGCTACCTCCGTGGGGTATGAGGCCCTGCTGGCCTGGATGTGCTCGTTCGGGCGCCTGGGAAAGGTCGGGGTGGAGGGGACCGGGGCCTACGGGGCCGGGCTCGCCAGGCTGCTGCGTGAGCGGCAGGTGCAGGTGGTCGAAGTGGACCGGCCTGATCGCAAGACCCGCCGGTTCCAGGGCAAGTCCGACCCGATCGACGCCATTCAAGCGGCCAAGACGGCCCTGGCGGGCGAGCGGACCGGCCTGCCCAAACAGCGCGACGGGCGGATCGAGGCCGTGCGGAATCTGCGCGTGGCCCGCCGTAGCGCGGTCGACCAGCGAGCGGATGTCCAGCGCCAGATCAAGGCGCTGATCGTCACCGCGCCGAACGAGCTGCGCGAACGTCTGCGCGGCCTGCCTGTGGCCAAGCTCATCACGACCTGCGCGGCCCTGCGCCCGGACCGCGCCGACGCCGCCCAGCCGGTCACCGCCGCAAAGATTGCCCTATGCTCCCTCGCCCGCCGACACCAGCAGCTCACCACCGAGATTGGCGAGCTAGACGAGCTCCTGGAACCCCTGGTCACCAGTATCAATCCCGACCTCATCGCCGTCCACGGCGTCGGTCCCGACACCGCCGGCCAACTCCTGGTCACCGCGGGGGAAAACCACGACCGGCTCACCAGTGAGGCCGCCTTCGCCATGCTCTGCGGCGTCGCCCCCATCCCTGCCTCCAGCGGCAAGACCAACCGGCACCGCCTCAACCGCGGCGGCGACCGTCAAGCCAACTGCGCCCTCTACCGCATCGCCTTGGTTCGCCTGCGCTGGGATCCCCGCACCCGCGCTTACATGGAACGACGCATCCAAGACGGCCTGTCGAAGAAAGAGATCATCCGCTGCCTCAAACGCTACATCGCCCGCGAGATCTACCAGGTGATCACCAAAAACGATCATGAACGTGTCGCTTGACATCTATAGGAGCATCTCAGCTGAAGAACTGGTCGTACCCGAGCTTGGCGACCAGGGCGGCCACCACGCACAGCAGGACGACGCGGACGAACCCCGCGCCGCGGTTGAGCGCCATCCGCGCGCCGATCTGCGCTCCGGCGATGTTGCAGACCGCCATGGCCAGGCCGAGCGCCCACACCACATGGCCCTGCACGGCGAAGACGACGAGGGCGCCGAGGTTGGTGCCGGTGTTGACGACCTTCGCTGTGGCGGAGGCGTGGACGAAGTCCATCCCGAGGATCGAGGTGAACGCGATGAGCAGGAAGGTGCCGGTGCCGGGCCCGACGATGCCGTCGTAGTAAGCGATGCCGACGCCCGCCACCGCGACTCCCGCGATCGCCCGCGCACGCGTACGCAGGTGCGGGTGGGGCAGGCGGCCGAACCCCGGCCGCAGGGTCACGAACGCCCCCACCCCCAGCAGCACGACCATCACCAGCGGCTTCAGCACATCCGCGTCGAGCAGGGCCGCCGAGGCGGCCCCGAGTCCGGCGAAGGCCACGGCCAGCGCCGCGGCCGGCACGGCCACCGCCCGGTCGAGCTTCGTCTTCCTGGCGTAGGTGACGGCGGCCGACCCCGTGCCGAAGATGGCTGCGGACTTGTTCGTCGCCAGCGCCTGGACCGGCGTGAGACCGGCCAGGAGCAGCACCGGCAGTTGCAGCAGCCCTCCCCCGCCGACGACGGCGTCCACCCATCCGGCGGCCACGGCCGCGAGGAGCAGGAGCACGACCTGTCCGGCACCCATCCCGTCCCCCTTTTGCACCGGTTTGACCATGGCCCGACGAGCGAGCCTAGCGGGCGGCGGACAGCCCGGCGTTGGCCAGGATCTTCTGACGGGGCAACGTCGTGCTCTCGGCGGCCGTCAGCCCTGAGGCGGCGAGGTGCGCGTCGACGATCCGCAGCCCGACCGGGTAGCCCGCGTGGTCGGGCAGGCCGACGGGCGGCTGCCCCATCGACTCCGCCGTGGCGTCCCCGTGCACGTACGCGGCGAAGTTGTGCATGCCGGTCAGGTTCACGGCCTCGGTGATCGTGGCGTACGCCGCGTCGAGCGCGGGCCCGTCCAGGGAGGTGCTCCAGGGGCCGAGACCCTCCGGCCCGTACAACTCTCGGACGAACGCGTCGGCGAGCCCTTCGGAGACGATCTGCTCGCCGAGGGTGACGGTCGGGGGGTCCCAGACGACGTTCGAGTACCGGATGTTGTGGTTGAGCTCGTGGACGGCGCAGTGCCCGAGGCGGCCGACGTTGTCCTCCGTCGGCCAGACCAGCAGGTAGACCAGGCCCTTGCCGCTCATGCCGAGGTAGCCGTGGTTACGCCGCACCAGGTGCTCCGCGTCGGGGTCGCCGAGGACGACGTAGACCTGCAGCGTCTCGGGATGCCGGACGCCGGGCACGGCCTCGCGCTGGTGCTTCCACGCGCCGGTGAGCGCGTCGCGGACCTGCTCCCACACCCCCGCCTCGCGCATCCGCCGCAACGCGGGCAGGTACCGCTCGTCGTCCCGGTCGACGCGGAAACCGGACCCCTTGTGATGCATGCCGACGACGTCGTCGACGGGCATCCAGGGCACGGCGTCCCACATCGGCCGGAGCATGCCGGTGAGCGCGGCGGGCCGTTCCGCGAGGGGGGCGGCCAGCAGTCCGGCCATCGCGGTGGCCGTGTCGTGAACGATGATCTCCATGCCGCGACGCTAAGAGCTCACGCCACGTGAGGCTCAAGGGAGTTTCCCCCGCGCGGGGGATGCGGCTCCCGCCCCGTGGGGAGGCCCGGCGAGGATGCGTCCGCGAGCCTGTTGGTCATGGAAACGGCACATCATCACCGGGAGTCCCCGCCCGGGCGCACCGGCGCGCTCACCACAGCCGCCACGACGGTGGCCGGTCTCGCGCTGGCCGGCGCCGGGGCGAGCGGGATCGCCTTCGACGTCGTGGGCGGGATCATGGCGGGAATCGCGGCGGTCACCGGGGAGAGCGGAGTCGTCGACCTGGGCTTCGACCTGCCGATGGCCGCGGCCCGCGCCGCCGCGCTCGCCGCCGGCACGACACTCCTCGTGACCGCCGTACGGCGTCGCCGCCGCGCGCGCGGCGCCTGCGCACGCTGCGGCCGGCGGCCTGACCAAGGCGCGGCGGACCACGGCGCCGCGGTTCACGAAGGACGCGGCGACGCGGGCCACGCATCTCCCGCCGGCGGGGGCCGGGAGACGTGGCAGAGGCTGAGCGTCCGCGCCGGATACCTGACCGTGCTGCTCGCGGCGGGGTACGGTGCGCTGAAGGTGCAGTGGGGCCTCGGGGGCACGGTCGGCCTCTCCGATCCCCGCGCGTTCGGGGACGTGCACCTGTGGACGCCGGGGCTGGGCGACACCGGGGTGCTGGCGCTGATCGGCATGGCGCTCGGCCTCGGTTTCGCCCGGACCTGGCGGCCACCGCTGCGCATGCCGCGGTGGATGCCGCTGACCGCCGCCTTCGTGGGCAGCGTGATGCTGATCCCGGTCGGCGTCCTCGGCACGGGACTGCGTGTCGCGGTCGCCCTCGGCCTCGCGCGGCCGTCCCTGGAGGGGGTATCCCCCTGGGTGTTCGACGTCATCTATCCCTGGTTCCTCGCCTGGGGGCTGGCGATGGGAACGGCGGCCGCCGGCTACCACTACCGCACGCGTGGCATCTGCCGCGCCTGCGGACGGGGGCGTCCCGCCTTCGTACGGCACACCGGCACCGGGGTGCCGGTGGCACGAGAGGGGGCAGGGACGACGACACTGTGACCGGACGGGCGACGACGAGGAGCGGCTGTGACGTCATGGAGCGACCACGCGATCTGGTGGCATGTCTATCCTCTGGGCTTCACCGGCGCCCCGCTGACGGCGCCGCCCGAGGGAGCGCCGGTCCGGCACCGCCTGCGTCGTCTGGAGAGCTGGCTCGACTACGTCGTCGACCTCGGCTGCTCGGGTCTCCAGTTGGGCCCGATCTTCGCGTCGCAGACGCACGGGTACGACACGGTGGACCACTTCCGGATCGATCCCCGGCTCGGGGACGACGACGACTTCGGCCACCTGGTGGCGCAGGCGCGGCGGCGCGGGCTCCGGGTGCTGCTCGACGGGGTGTTCAACCACGTGGGCAGGGGGTTTCCGGTCTTCGCGCGGGCGCTCGCGGAGGGGCCGGACTCCCCCGCCGCGCGCTGGTTCCGTCCCGGTGACGGCGCCGGCGGCTTCGCCGTGTTCGAGGGCCACGACCAGCTGGTCGCGCTGAACCACGCGGAGCCCGCCGTGCTCGACCACGTCGTACGGGTGATGAGCCACTGGCTCGGCCGGGGCGCGTCCGGCTGGCGGCTCGACGCGGCGTACGCGGTGCCGCTCGTCTTCTGGCGGGAGGCCGTCACGCGGGTGCGGCGGGAGCATCCGGACGCCTGGTTCGCCGGCGAGGTGATCCACGGCGACTACGCGGCGTACGTGACCGAGGGCGGCCTCGACTCGGTGACGCAGTACGAGCTGTGGAAGGCCATCTGGAGCTCGCTCAACGACGGCAACTTCTTCGAGCTCGCCTGGGCGCTCGACCGGCACGACCGGCTGCTGGAGGTGTTCGCGCCGATGACGTTCGTCGGCAACCACGACGTGACGCGCCTGGCCAGCAGGCTCGCCGATCCGCGGCACCTCGGGCACGCGCTGGCCGTCCTGCTGACCGTGGGCGGGGTGCCGAGCGTCTACTACGGCGACGAGCGGGCGTTCCCCGGGGTCAAGGAGGAACGTGCCGGGGGCGACGACGCGATCCGGCCCGCCTTCCCGGACGGCCCGGGCGATCTGGCGCCGGACGGCATGCCCGTCCACCGGCTCCACCAGCGGCTGATCGGGCTGCGCCGGCGGCATCCCTGGCTGGCCCGGGCGCGCACGAAGGCCGAGCACGTCGCCAACACGGCCCTCGCGCTGCGCAGCGAGGGACCGGAGGGAGAGGTCGTCACACTGCTCAACATCGGCGACGACGCCTGCCGCTTCCCCGTGGACGTCTCCCGTCTGACCGTGGCCGAGAGCTCCGCCGGGGCGGATGACCCGGATGGCGATCCCGCCCTCGTGCCCGCGCACGGGTGGCGGGTGCTCGTCCACAGGCCGTGACCGGACGGCACGGCGTCCGCCGTCACTGCGGGACCATCGGAACATGAACAAGGTCCTCGCCCCGCTCATCGACAGGGCCACCTACCGCAGGTGGGCCTGCCTGATCGTCGGCGGGGCGCTGCTCATGCCCTACATGATGGCCGGAGAGGTCGTGACGGCGCTGTGGCGCCCGACGCCGGACGTCGGCGATCCGCTGCTGTCGGTGCAGCCGTTGATCTTCATCGGGGTGCTTCCGGTGGTGGCCGCCTCAGGGCTGTTCCTGCCGGTCCGGGCCTTCGAGGTCGCCGCCGCCCGCACGCTGCTGGGCGCGGCCGTCGAGACCCCGCCGTCCTCCGCACGGCGGACCTGGTCCGAACGGCGCCGGACCGCGGCGTGGTTCACCCTGCACCTGGCCGTCGGCGGCCTGGTGAGCGGGGTGACCCTGGCCATGGTGCCGTTCTCGGTCTGGCTGGCGGTCCTCCCGCTGGCCGGGGATCACCTCGGGCTGGTGGACCGCGGGATCCGCGCCGGCCGGGCCACGATGTGGGGTCCGCCCGCGGGGCTGGCCGTCCTCGTCTGCCTGCTCTTCCTCACGGCCGGCGCCGGGGCGCTGCTCGCCCGCCTGGCCCCTGTGTTCCTGGGGCCGTCCGCGGCCGACCGGCTGGCGTCTGCGCGGCAGGCCGCGCGCCGGCTCGCGGTGCGCAACCGGCTCGCCAGGGAGTTGCACGACTCGGTGGGCCACGCCCTCAGCGTGGTGACCGTGCAGGCCGCCGCGGCCGGCCGGGTGCTCGACCGGGATCCCGCCGCCGCCCGGGCCGCGCTGGAGGCGATCGAGACCTCCGCCCGGAGCGCGCTGGACGAGCTCGACCACGTGATCGGCGTGCTGCGGGAGGGCGGGGGGCGGGCCTCGCCGGAACCGTCCCTCGACGACCTTCCCGCGTTGCTGGACGCCGCCGGCCCCGGAGACAGGCCGGTCACCCGGCGACTGGGCGAGCTGTCCGGAATCCCTCCCGTGATCTCCCGGGAGGCCTACCGCGTCGTGCAGGAGGCGTTGACCAACGCGATCCGGTACGGCACCGGCCCCGTCGAGGTGGACGCCGGCGTGCGCGACCGCGTCCTGGAGGTGTGCGTGCGCAACGAGGTCCGTGCGCATCACAGGCGAGGCCTCACCGGGCCACGCCGGCGTGGCGGGAGCGGCGGCGTGACCGGCGGGGCGGGGCACGGGCTGGCCGGCATCCGGGAGCGGGTGACGCTGCTCGGCGGCCGGGTCGAGGCGGGAGGCGACGATGAGACGTGGCGGGTCGAGGTCAGGGTCCCGCTTCCGGGGGCGGACGCCGCCCGGCTCCCGGACACGCGTGCCGAGAGCGCGAGCGGGGACATGGACGAGGACTCCGGGGAGGGGCGGACAGGGGAATGAGCACGAACATCGGGGTCCTGCTGGCCGACGACGAGGACCTGATCCGCACCGGCCTGCGGATCATCGTCGAGTCCGAGCCCGGCCTGAGCGTCGTGGGCGAGGCGGCCGACGGCGCGGCGGCGGTGTCGCTGGCCCGCTCGCTCCGGCCCGACGTCGTCCTGATGGACGTGCGCATGCCGGCGGTCGACGGCATCCAGGCGACGCGGGCCCTCACGGCCGCCGAGGGCGGGCCCAAGGTCGTGGTGGTGACGACGTTCGAGAACGACGACTACGTCTACGAGGCGCTGCGGGCCGGCGCGAGCGGCTTCCTGCTCAAGCGGGCGAGGGCGGACGAGCTCGTCCAGGCGATCCGGGTGGTCGCGGCGGGCGAGTCGCTGCTGTTCCCCGGCGCCATCCGGTCGCTGGTCGCGGCCCGCGGCGCCACCCGCGCCGTCCCCGGCATCGACCGGCTCACCGCGCGTGAGGGGGACGTGCTGCGGCTGATGGCACGCGGCCTGTCGAACGCGGAGATCGCGGCCGAACTCCACGTCGGCACGGAGACGGTCAAGACCCACGTGGGGAACGTCCTGGCCAAACTGGGCGCCCGCGACCGCACGCAGGCGGTGGTCGCCGCCTACGAGTCGGGCTTCGTCTCCCCCCGCTGAACCGCCCCTGCCCCATCGCCGTCCGTGGCCCCTGGCCTTGAGCGACGGCCGGTGCTGCGCGGCCCGAAACTGGTGAACTCCTTCGGCTTCCGCGGCCACAACGCCTCGGTGGTCCTCATGACCGCCTGATCCGCGTCAGATCGGGCCGCGGCCGCCGAAGAGGTCGTCGGGCCAGGGGCTCTCGCTGCCCTCTCCGCTGCCGGACGGGCCGGGCGTGGGCTGCTGCGGCTCGGGCGAGGCGGGCTCGGGCGGCGGGGTGGGCACGAACTGCGTGTTCGGCAGCGGGCGGGGCGGCTCCTGCTCGTCCTCGCCGTGGAACAGCAGCATCGAGACGACCAGCAGCAGCACCAGCACCAGCGTGGCCAGCAGCGCCGAGGCGAGCACGACCGAGCGCCGGGTCGCCAACGGCGGCGGGGGCGGGGCGGGCGGGGCGGGCAGCGCGGGGGTGCGGTCGCCCAGCCAGTAGTGCACGAAGTCGGGCCCGTGCCGCCGACCCGTCAACGTGCCGGACACCGGCACCGGGTCGAGGAACCGCTCGGCCCCCGGGCCGTTCACCACGTACGGCACGGCCACCCAGGGCGCGGGCCCGTCCTGCATCGCCAGGACGGGAGGCGTGTCGGGGGGAACCCGGCCGCGCACCCGGTCCACCAGCGAGGCCCCCCACGCGCGTACGCCCGCCCTGACCTGTGTTTCTCTGATCGCGCTGCTTTGTGCGTCCTTGATCGCGGTGACGAACCGGTCCCTGGCGGCGGCGTCGAGGGCGGCGCCGCTGGACAGGACGGCCACCGACACCACCCGGCCGTCCGGCGCCTGCCCCAGGTAGACGAGCCCGGCCGGGGCCGTCCGCAGACGCGCCTGCAGCGCGAACGGCCCCACGTGGGGCGGGTCGCCGTACTGCAGCGGAGTGACCATCCCCCACATGAAAACACACGGGCGCGGCAGGGGGTGTGGCGCGCGCCGGGACGGGCAAATGGGAGAGAAATGGATTCTCCAGCCGAGTCACGATTGAATAACGAGCATGACCGTTGCCGATGAACGCAGTGACCCCGAGCCCGGCGAGGGCGTGACGGAGCAGGAGGAGGGCGAGGCCCGGCTGGACACCCTGCGGGAGGCGCTGGGCGAGGTCCGGCGGGTGATCGTCGGACAGGAGCACATGGTCGAGCGGCTGCTGGTGGCGCTGCTCGCCCGGGGACACTGCCTGCTCGAAGGCGTCCCGGGAGTCGCCAAGACGCTGGCCGCCTCGACGCTGGCCACCGTGGTGGGCGGCACGTTCGCCCGCATCCAGTTCACTCCCGACCTGGTGCCCAGCGACATCGTCGGCACCCGCGTCTACCACCCGAGCTCCGAGCGGTTCGATGTCGAGCTCGGGCCGGTGTTCGTCAACTTCCTGCTCGCCGACGAGATCAACCGCGCTCCGGCGAAGGTCCAGTCGGCCCTGCTGGAGGTGATGGCCGAGCGACAGGTGACGCTCGCGGGGCGCACCCACCCGCTGCCCCGGCCGTTCGTCGTGCTCGCCACGCAGAACCCGATCGAGTCGGAGGGCGTCTACCCGCTGCCGGAGGTGCAGCGCGACCGGTTCCTGTTCAAGGTTCGCGTGTCCCACCCGAGCGCGCACGAGGAGCTGGAGATCCTGCAGCGGATGAGCGTGCGCCCGCCCGTGCCCAAGCCGGTGCTCGACCCGGCCACGCTGGTGCGGCTGCAGGACATGGCCGAGGAGGTCTCGGTCCACCAGCTCGTGGCCGACTACGTCGTACGGCTCGTCATGGCGACGCGCGCCCCCGCGGACTACGGCCTGGCCGACCTGCAGGACACGATCGAGATCGGGGTGAGCCCCCGGGCGACGCTGGGCCTGATCTCCGCCGGGCGGGCCCTGGCCCTGCTGCGCGGGCGCGACTACCTGCTGCCCGACGACGTCCGCGACGTGGCGATCGACGTCATGTCGCACCGGCTGATGCTCACCTTCGACGCACTGGCCGACGAGGTGGACCCCGACGACGTCGTACGCCGGGTCCTGCAGGCGGTGCCGCCGCCGCTCGTGGTGTGGAACCAGGGCATGCGATGAGCGCGGCCAACCCCGACCAGGCGCTGCGGCGGCTGGAGCTGACGGTGGTGCGGCGGCTGGACGGGCTGCTCCAGGGCCGCCACCAGGGACTGATCCCCGGGCCCGGCAGCGAGCAGGGGGACAGCCGCGTCTACGTGCCCGGCGAGGACGACGTGCGCCGCATGGACTGGGCGGTGACCGCGCGCACGACGGTCCCGCACGTGCGGGACCTCATCGCCGACCGGGAGCTGGAGACGTGGGTGGTGGCCGACCTGTCGGCCAGCATGGAGTTCGGCACGGCGAGCATGTCCAAACGCGACCTGGTCGTCAGCGCCGTCGGGGCGATCGGGATCCTCGCGAGCCGGGTCGGCGACCGGTTCGGCGCCTACATCCTGTACGGCGACGACGTGCACCGCTATCCGGCCAGGTCCGGCCGGCCCCGGCTGTACGCTCTGCTGCACTCGCTGCTCAGCGCGCCGCCCGCGCAGGGCGCGGTGGACCTCGGGGAGGCTCTGGAGATGATGGCGCCGGCGCACCGCAAGCGCGGGCTGCGGGTCGTCGTCTCCGACTTCCTCGACTCGCCGGACTCCTGGGAGCCGCCGCTGCGCCGCCTGGCCGCGCGGCACCAGGTGCTCGCCGTGGAGATCATCGATCCCCGCGAGCTGGAGCTGCCCGACGTCGGGTTCGTCACCCTCGCCGACCCCGAGACCGGGCGCTCGCGCGGGGTCCAGCTGTCGCGCACGCTCAGGGAGCGGTACGCCGAGGCGGCGGCCGAGCAGCGCGGGTGGACCCGGGCGGCGCTGCGCCGGGCCGGGGCGGCCCATCTCGTGCTCCGCACCGACCGCGACTGGGTGTTCGACATCGCCGAGTTCGTGCTGCGGCAGCGGCGGGCCTCTCATCTGCTGCGCCGGGCCGCCGGCGGGAAGGCGGGCGCATGACGTTCCTCGCCCCCGGCTGGCTGTGGCTGTTCGTCCTGGTCGCCGCGATGGTCGCGGCGTACGTCGGGGCGCAGTTCGCGCGCCGCCGCTACACGGTGCGCTTCACGAACCTCGCGCTGCTGTCGCTGGTGGCGCCCGAACGGCCCTCCTGGCGGCGGCACGTGCCGGCCGTGCTGTTCCTCGTCATGATGAGCCTGCTGGTCCTCGGCGCGGCCCGGCCGGCCGGCGCGGTGAAGGTGCCCCGCGACCGCGCCACCATCATGGTCGCCGTGGACGTGTCGCTGTCGATGGAGTCGGCGGACGTCGCCCCCACCCGGCTCGTCGCGGCCAAGCAGGCCGCCCAGCAGTTCGTCAGCGACCTGCCCGAGCGGTTCAACGTCGGGGTGGTGGCCTTCGCGAGATCGGCCGCCGTGGTCATCTCCCCCACCACCGACCACGCCGCCGTGAACACCGCGATCTCCAGCCTGACCACCCGGCCCGGCACGGCGATCGGCGAGGCCGTGTTCAACTCGCTCGACTCGATCAGGTCGTTCGACCAGCGGGCGGTCACCGACCCGCCCCCGTCGGCGATCGTGCTGCTGTCGGACGGCGACAACACCTCCGGGCGGTCGGTCAACGAGGCCATCGACGCGTCGGTCGGCGCGAAGGTGCCGGTGTCCACGATCGCGTACGGCACGCCGGAGGGCACGGTGACGATCGACAACCGGGCGGTGCAGGTCCCGGTCAACAAGACCACGCTGAAGTCGCTGTCGGAGGGCACCGGGGGCCGGGCGTACACCGCCGAGTCGGGCAGCGAGCTGCGCGACGTGTACACGCAGATCGGCACCTCGCTCGGATACAAGGTCGTGCACCAGGAGATCACGCAGCGGTTCCTCGTCGCCGCGATCGTCGCGGGCCTGCTGGCGGCCGCCGCCGCGATCCTCCTGGGCGCCCGCATCCCCTGACCCACGGTCGTGCCCGTTCCCGGGGGAACGGGCACGATGGCGGATACGTCGCTAGCGAGTGATCCGTACGTCGTCCACGCCGGCCTCGACCAGGCTGGCGGTCGACTCGTCCCCGGCCTCGATCACCACGCGCACGGTCTGCCCGGCGAAGGCGGAGATGTCGGCGGTGGCCGTGCTCCACGCGCCGTCGCGGTTGGACGCGGCGCCGAGCTGCTGGACCACCGTGGCGGTGGTGCCGCCGACGATCCGGACGCGGAAGAAGTCGGCGCTGGTGGCGTTGCTGCCGTGCGCGAGGTACCACGACAGCGACAGGCTCAGCGAACCGGCCGGCAGAGTGATCGGCGGCGACTGGATGGAGGTGGTCCCGCCGTCGACGTCGTAGTCACCGGCCGAGGAACCGGCGAGCCTGCCGGTGACCAGGTCGTTGGTGCCGCTGACGGTGGTGCCGAGCTGCTTGGCGCCGCTGGACGACGTGGCCTCGGGGTCACCGCGCTCCCAGGTGCCGGCGGTCGCGGTGCCGGGGACGACGGTCCAGCCCTTGTCGGTCTCGAAGTCGTCCGACCAGACCGCGACGGGCGGGGTGGCGGTGGCGAGGGTCCACACGGCGTAGGCGATCGCGTCGGCGTTGCGGTCGAGCGCGGTGTCGTTGACGTTGCTCGTCGTGTCGCAGGACCGGTGGTAGCAGGCGTCGAACGCCTGGCCCGCCGTGCCTCCCCACAGGGACGCCTGGGCGCTGGTCTTGACGCCCTCGGCGCCGGTGAAGGTGCCGCCGGCCGGGATGCCGCGCGAGATGAACGGCCCGTAGTCGGAGCGTCCGTCGAAGTCGGTGCCGCGGGTCGGCACGCCGATCGAGGTGAAGTAGTCCTGCAGGACGCGCTCCAGCTGCGCCGAGCCCGCGGGACCGGGGCCCGAGCCGACGCCGTCGGAGTTGTCGCCGTCGTAGACGAAGTAGCCCGGGTTCGGCGAGCCGACCATGTCGAAGTTCAGGTACCCCTTGATCTTCGACCGTTCCGTGGTGGACAGGTTGGTGACGTAGGACGACGCGCCGCGCAGGCCGAGCTCCTCCGCGCCCCACCAGGCGAACCGCAGGTGCTTGGCGGGGGCCAGTCCCTGCCGGGACACCTCCAGGGCCGTCTCCAGGATCGCGGCGCTGCCGGAGCCGTTGTCGTTGATGCCGGGCCCGGCGGTCACGCTGTCGAGGTGGGCGCCGACCATGAGGACGTCGTTGGGGTCACCGCCCGGCCAGTCGGCGATCACGTTGTAGCCCGTCGCGCCGTTGTAGCTGAACGACTGGAGGGTCGTGGTGAAGCCCGCCGCGTCGAGCCTGCCCTTGACGTAGTTGGCCGAGGCCAGGTAGCCGGGACGGCCGTGGGCCCGGTTGCCGCCGTTGGCGGTGGCGATGCTCTGCAGCTGGGACAGATGCGCCTTGACGTTCGCCAGCGAGATGTTCGGCGGGGCGAGCGCCGATGCGCCGGAGGCGTGCGACGGCGCGGCGGGCAGCAGGGCGGCCGCCAAGATGGCGGCCAGCGTGAGCAGACGTGGTCTCATGCCGGTCCTCGGGGGGTGAGAGGGGGGTGGGCGGGCCGGGTCCGCCGGGGTGTGGCGTCGCCGGCCGGGGACGGGGGCGTCCAAGGGGGTGCGGCAGGGGATGCGGCAGTGCCGCCGGTATGCCAGTGCCGGGTGGCGCCTCCGTCGGAATCGAGGGGAGCGATTCTTGAATCGCTACCTTTGCGGAAGTTAACCCGTTCTGACACTTTCGCCTAGACCCGATCTGACGGACGTGCGCACGGAGGCGGTGAAAGTGTCAGAGAGGCCGCCCCTGTTCCCGATGATCACGTCTCCGGGTCAAGTGCCCGTGGTCAAGTGCCCATGGTCAAGTGCCCGTGGTCACGCGTCCGCGGTCGCTTCGCGGAGGGGCGCCTCGCGCCGGCCTCCCGAATGCCCGCCGTACGAGTGCCCGCCGCTGCGCCCAATGCCCGCCGCCACTTCCGATGCCCGCCGCCACTTCCGATGCCCGCCGCCACTTCCGATGCCCGCCGCCGCGCGCGGGGGCCGGGCGAGCGCCAGCCCCGCCGCCAGGCACGCCACGGGCACGGCGGGAAGCACGTAGCGGTGGTCGAAGTCGAGCACCGCCACCGGCGCGACGAGCAGCGTCACGGCGACCGCCCAGGGCAGCGCCGCCGTCCGCGGCCGCCGCACAGTGTCCCCCCTGCCCACCCTGCCCAGCCTGCCCACCCTGCCCACAGTGCCGGCGGCGCCCATGAGCAGGATGACGGCCAGCAACGGCCCGCGCAGGTAGGCCGGGTGCTGATAGGCGATGAGCAGGTCGGCGTACGGCCGGACGGACCGCATGCCGGTGAGATCGGGGTCGTACTCCCGTCTGGCCTGCTCGACGAGCGGCCGGCCGGCGGGGAGCGGCCAGGTCCCGAGAGCGAAGCCGAACGCGGGGACGGTGCGAGCCGGGTGGGCGACGGGGGTCCAGGCGAACGCGAGCGCGGTGTCCGTCACCACGTCGCGCAGGTAGTCCAGGGGCTGGGCGGCGATGGCGCGCAGCGCGAAGGCGCGCGCCCGGTCGTTCAGCGCGATGTGTCCGCCGGGGAGCCGGTTGAGGGAGGACTCCTCGGCCCACACGTACTCCCCCGCGGCGTCGAGGACGGTGCCGTTCGGGCACAGTGGCGCGAGGTCCGGCGGAGGCTGGATGACCGCGCAGTCCGCGAAGGTCATCGAACGGGCCCACAACGCCACTCCGTCCGTGCCGCTGACACCGAAGCGGCCGTGGAGCCCGCCGTACCACGTCGCGTACGCCGCGACCGGCAGCAGCCCGGCCAGGGCGAGCGCGGCGATCCGGCGCCAGGGCACGCGGCGGACGGCGAGCACCATCAGGACCAGCAGGATCAACGGCAGCGCGACCGTGCGGGTGAGGGTGGCGCCCGCGAGCAGCAGACAGGCGGTCGCGGCGGCGCGCGCGGACGGCACCGGCCGCCGGACCAGCAGGGCCGTGGCGGCGACGACCAGCAGGATGAACAGCGAATCGGACAGCACCGCGTGCTCGAGCCGGAGGAACGACGCGTCGAACAGCACCGGGGCCGAGGCGAGCACGGCGCCCCAGGCGGGCAGTCCTCTGCCACGGAGCGCCGCGTAGACGATGACGCCCGTCGCCAGTCCCATCGCGTGCTGCAGCACGACGACCAGCTCGACGCTGTGGAAGGGCAGCAGGACGCGCAGCAGCAGGGGGTATCCGATCGGATGGAACCCCTGCTCGGGCCGCAGGTGAACGGCGTTGTGCAGGTAGCTGAACGAGTCGTACCAGTACAGCCGGGCGGGCGGGTAACCGAGCATCGTGACCACCCTGAGCACGGCCGCGGCGGTGAGCGCGATCGCGAAGAACCGGTGGCGCCCGATCCCGGCGAGCACCGGGAGCAGGGCACGAGCGTATGCGGGCATGACGAGACCGTTCGTTGAGGGGAGATCCGGCCGGGCGGCGCACGGCCGCGGCAGTCGGGCAATGACTGTGGGCATGCCGGTGTCAGCGCTGGAAGACCGGCCGCTGAGGGCAGGGATGAAGGCCCGGGCGCCGCGCCGGATTCGGCCGCGACGCCGCCGCCGTGGCAGGCGCGGGGGGCAAGTGGCGCCTGGAGCGGAGCGCGGAGGGGCGCCTGGCGGTCCGCGCCGCGAGCGGGGCGCGGACCGCCAGGCCGACCTCAGTGACGCCGAGGTCTCAGGGACGCCGGAGTCTCAGGGATGCTCGGCGCAGAAGGCGTCCCTGGGCCGCGGCTCGGGGTTCGGGGTGGGGTTGACCAGCATGAGCGCCTGTCCCTCCGCGACCATGACCCCCTCGTAGACGTACCAGGAAGCCGGGGCGGACGGCCTGGCGCCCTTGGTGGCGTAGGAGGTGAACTCCGCCCGCACGCCGCGTTCCCGCAGCAGGGGCAGGACCTCCGCGACGGTCTTGTTGACGTAGTCCACGCAGTGGAAGGGCCGGCCCTCCATGTCGATGGCCTCCACAATCGCGTAGCGCTCCCCCGGCCGGGCGGTGCGGGTGAGCAGCACGGTCGCGTGCCCGCGGAAGTTCACCGGGACACGGAAGCCGATCGGGCAGCCGCCGAACCACTCGCACTCGCCCGGCGCCTTCATCACGGTGATGCCGCTGGTGTCCCGCGTGCCGTCGAAGCCGATCGCCCGCCCCGCCGAGCCCTCCGCCGTCGGCACGAGCCGCACCTCCACGTCCAGGCCGCGTTCGCGCAGTTCGCGCTGGTACGTCGCGGGAGCGGCGAACAGGTCCCGCACCATGACGACGTAGTGGTCGCCCTCCCGCCTGATGTCGAGCGCGGCGGAGGCGGGTGCGGGGCCGATGCCGGCCGCCCCGGGCACGAGCCAGCCCACGGCGAGCAGAACGGCGGTGAGCGAGACGATCGCCGGCACCAGCCGGGGGCCGCGCAGGATGGTCCGGGCGGCCCCGGTGAGCGCCTCCGTCACCCGCCGGCGGCGGGCCGCCGGAGCCGGGCCGGAGACGATCTCCTCCAGCAGTTCCAGGGCGACCGGCGTCATCCCGGGGCCGGGGGCCGGAGCGATGCCGGCGACGAGCCGGTGCAGGTCATCGCGGTCGTAGGTCATCACACCTCTCCTCCCGCCAGCGCCGGCACCCGGACGCCGTACCGGGCCACGTCCACCCCCGCGCAGGTCAACTCCTTGGTCAGGCGCTTGCGGGCCCGGTGCAGCCGGAGGCGGGCGGCTCCGCATGAGCAGCCGAGCACCGTGGCGATCTCCGCCGATCCCAGCCCCTCCCAGCTCGCCAGTGCCAGCACCTCGCGGTCGTCGGAGCCGAGACGCCGGAACGCCGCGCGTACGGCGTCGAGATCCTCGTGGTCCGGCAGCCGATCGTGCTCCTCCCGTTGGGCGAGTTCCGCGCCGAGTCTCTCGACGAGCGCGCTCCTGCGGGTCTCGGCCCTGCGGCCGTTGGCCAGCACCCGCCGGGCCACGCCGTACAGCCATAATCGGGCGGACGACCCGGCCGGGACGTCGCCGATGCGCCGCCACGCCGTGGCGAAGGTCTCGGCGAGAACGTCGGCGGCGTCCTCGGGGGTGTCCGTGCGGCGCCGCACGTATCCGAGAAGATCCGCGTAATGCGCCATATAGATCTCCTCGAAGCGACGCCTCGTGTCCGAGCGGGCCACCGATACTCCCCCTTCACCGCTTTATCCGCCATCTCGTACGTGTCCGGAAGGCCGGAAGTGTTTCAGCTCTCCCGCGTCCTCGCGGGCGCGGAGATCAGGGGTCCGCGACGTTGGTACGTTTGGGCACGTGGCCCATTACTTCGAGGAGAGCCCCCAGGCGGCGAGCCGGCCGGGCTCGGTCACCCTGGTCCTCCCCGACCTGCACCTGCGGCTGGAGACCGACCGGGGGGTGTTCTCCCCCGAACGCGTCGACGCGGGGACCCGGGTTCTGCTGGAGACCGTCCCGCCGCCCCCGGCCGAGGGCGACCTGCTCGACCTGGGCTGCGGCTACGGGCCCATCGCGCTGACGATGGCGTCGCGGGCGCCCGGCGCGACGGTCTGGGCCGTCGACGTGAACCGGCGCTCGGTGGAGTTGTGCGAGCGGAACGCCAAAAGCGCGGGCCTTGACAAAGTAAGGTCAGTGCACGCCGACGAGATGCCGGACGACGTCCGGTTCCGGGCCATCTGGTCGAACCCCGCCATCCGGATCGGCAAGGCCGCGCTCCACGAGATGCTCACCCGATGGCTCGACCGGCTCACCCCCGACGGCAGCGCCTACCTGGTCGTGCAGAAGCACCTCGGCTCCGACTCCCTGCAGCGCTGGCTGGGCGACCGGGGCTGGCCCACCTCCCGGCTGGCCTCGCGGTCGGCCTACCGCGTCCTGCGGGTCGACGCCCGTCCCGCCGACATCGAGACCCAGGAGCGATGACCGCCCGATGAGCACTCCCAACCCGCGCAGGCAGCTCAAGCCGACCGACGTCAAGCGGCTCAACCGCACCTGGCGCCGCAACACGGAGGGCCGTCTCGCGCTGATCCTCGAATCGGTGACCGGCCCCTTCAACATCGGATCGATCTTCCGTACGGCCGCCGCCTTCGGCGTGCAGACGGTCTGGCTGGCCGGCAACGCCACCCCGCCCACCAACCCCAAGGCGCAGAAGACCGCGCTGGGCACCGACCGGCTGGTCGAGTGGCACGAGCCCGTCCCGGTGGCCGAGGCCGTGCGCGCCGCCAGGGAGGAGGGCTTCCGGGTGGTCGCCGTCGAGCTGACCGGCGACGCCGTGCCGCTGCACGAGGCCAAGCTCGACGGCGACGTCTGCCTGGTGCTCGGCAGCGAGGACCACGGCTGCTCCCCCGCCGGCCTGGAGGCGGCCGACTCGGTGGCCTACATCCCCCAGGTCGGCAGGGTCGGGTCGGTCAACGTGGCGGTCGCCGCGGCCATCGCGATGGCGGAGACCCGGCGGCAGGAATGGGCGTCGGCCGCCGGGTAGCCGACGTACGGCGGCTCAGCCCTGCGCGGGGAGCGGACCGAACAGCCAGTTGCCGTGGCACTCCGCGTCGGAGCTGCGGAAGAACTGCTCGTTGGCCACGTGCAACTCCTGCCGGCTCAGTGAGCCGTTGCCGTCGAGATCGAGACGCTCGAACGCGGCGACGGCGTTCGCCTCCGACATGCGGAAGGCGCTCGCGGCCATCCGCAGGTACTCGGTCCGGGTGATCCTGCCGTCTCCGTCGGTGTCCATCAGGTCGTAGAAGGCGTCGGCGACCGGCGCGACATGGGTGTGGTAGCCCGTCTCGGGCTGGGTGACGAACCGGTCGAAGCCGGCCACGAACTCTTCCAGCTCGACGCGCTCGTCCCCGTCGGCGTCCATGGGCAGGGTCACCTCGTCCCACAACCTCGCGTATCGGTCCCGGACCCGCCGCGACTCCGTCGAGCCCGGCGCGAACCCGAACGCGTTCACCAGCCGGTCGGCCGAGGCGGTGTAGTCCATCTTGTCGACGGTCCCGTCGTCGTCCACGTCCAGGAGCGTGAACAGATGGGCCAGCTTGCGCTGCTGCAGGTCGTTGAGCATGCACCCTCCCGCGTTCAGTCACTGTGAGCGATCGTGACTTTACCTTCCGCTACCGCTTGTGGGAAGGTGCGTTGGTGCGCGTCCACGTGATCGACGGGGCCAACGGCTTCGTGGCCTCCCATCTCATCGGCGCCCTGCTGGCCCGGGGCGACGAGGTGATCGCCCTCGCCCGCGCGTCCGCGGAGGTGGTGCGCCGCCGGGTCGCGGACGCGCTGTGCTGCCTCGGCTTCGACGAGTCCCCGGCGGGCCGCCTCCGGGTGCGCGGGCTGGCGCTGGACGAGCCGGACCTCGGCCTTCCGGTCGCCGAGATCTTCGCCGAGCCCTGCGTCTACTGGCACGTCGCCGCGCTCGTCACCTTCTTCCCACGCCGGGAGGAGGAGCTCCTGAACGTGAACGTGACGGGATCGGCCAACGCGCTGTCCACCTACCAGCGGCACGCCCGGCCCGGCTCGCGCTACGTCCTCGTCGGGACGGCCTACCAGTGCGGACTCGACACCGAGGGCCCCGTTCCCGAGGACTGGCCGTCGCACGCTCCGCCGGACCGGTTCCGGAACTTCTACGAATACTCCAAACGCGAAGCGGAGATCGCGCTGGCGCGGTCGCGGTCCGCCCGCGAGGGCGCCGCCCTGGTGGCCCGGCTCGGCGTGATGGTCGGGCACTCCCGCACGGGGCGGGCGCTGACCGACTACGGCCTGTACGACTTCCTCCGGGTGATCGCCTTCTTCGCCCGGCGCACGCCCGGTGAGCGGGTCCGCCTCCCCTGCCATCCGGAGGCCAACCTCCATCTGACCCCCGTGGACACCACGGTCTCCCGGTTGCTCACGCTCGCCGCAGCCGACCGGGCGCGTCCGGTCTCCCACGTGGTGAGCGGGGCCACCGTGCCGGTGCGCGACCTGTTCGATGTGATCAACGCCCGGCTGCCGATCGAACTGGTTCCCGCCACCCCCGAAGAGATCCGCGACAGGCCGTTCGGCCGGTTCGAGGCGCTGGTCAACATGCGGGCGAAATACACCGCGACCTATTTCCGGCACCGCTACGACTTCGCCTGGCGGAACGCGGTGGCCCCGCCCGCCGTCACTCCCGCGACCCTCGACCGGCTCGTCTCCTGGTACGTACGGGAGGGGTTGCCCGAATGACCGACTTTGTCACCCACGTACGGAACCGCATCAGCGACGATCGTGAGTTCGTCTTCGTGCGCGACGACGGCGGCCGGAACCGGCTCACCTTCGCCGAGCTGGACCGACGGGCGCGCGCCACCGCCGTGTGGCTCGCCGGACGCGGCCTGACCGACCAGCCGGTGCTGCTGCTCTACCCGGCGGGGCTCGACTTCACCGTCGCGTTCCTCGGCTGTCTCTACGCCCGGGTGCCGGCGATCCCCGCCCCCCTGCCGGACGCGGGCACACCGCACGCGAGCCGCGTACGGACACTGATGCGGGACGCGGGCGCGCGGCTGGTCCTGACCGATCCCGCGCACGCGTCCGGACTGTCCGGTCTTTCGGCCCGCGTGGCCGACGCCGCCACCGCCGATCCGGACGCCTGGACTCCACCGGCCCTGACCGGCGGCACCATCGCCTACCTGCAGTACACCTCCGGCTCGACCAGCGACCCGCGCGGAGTCGAGGTCTCACACGGCAACCTGCTGCACAACCTGGAGTTGTTCCGCTCGCTGGCACGGGAGAGGCCGGTACGGCGACTGGCCGGGTGGCTGCCTCACTACCATGACATGGGCCTGGTCGGCCTCCAGTTACAGGCGCTCCACGCGGCCGCCGACCTGGTGTTCATGTCACCCGCCGCGTTCGTCGCGCGGCCGGTGCGCTGGCTGGAGCTGATCAGCCGGCACGGCGCGGACTGGACCGTGTCCCCGGACTTCGGGTACGCCTGGTGCACGCGCAGGATCACCGACGAGCAACTCGCCGGCCTGGACCTGTCCACGCTGACGATGGCCCTCAGCGGAGCCGAGCCGATCCGGGCCGGCACGCTCGCCGCTTTCGAGCGGCGTTTCGCCCCGGCGGGCTTCCGCCCGACCACCTGGAATCCCGGTTACGGCCTGGCAGAGTGCACCCTGATGGTCACCTGCGTGCCGCAGGGGCAGGGCGTGACCGTGCGCCGGTTCGACCCCTCCGCGCTGCAACGGCACCGGGCGGTCCCGGCGCCCGAAGGGACGCCCCTGGTCGCCTGCGGCCCGGTCTCAGGGCTCGATCTGCGAATCGTCGATCCGGGCGGCTCCGGCCCCGTCGCCGACGGCGAGATCGGGGAGATCTGGGTGGCGGGCCCCAGCGTCGCCCTCGGCTACCGGGGCCGCCCGGCGGAGACCCGCGCCACCTTCCGGGCGGGCGATCCGGCGCTGCACGGCCGCTGGCTGCGCACCGGGGACCTGGGGTTTCTGCTCGACGGCCAGCTCTACGTGACGGGACGGATCAAGGATGTGATCATCGTCAACGGCCGCAACCTCTACCCCCAGGACCTGGAGGAGGCCGCGGCGCGGGCCAACCCGGCCGCGGGGCGCAGCGCCGCCTTCGGCGTCCGGCGCGACGACGGCGGGGAACACGTCGTCCTCGTCCAGGAGGTGCGCCGGGGACAGCCGGGGGCCCTCGGCGAGACGGCCGGCCGGGTCATGGACCAGGTGACGCGGGAGTTCGGCATCCCGCTGAGCCTGATGCTGGTGCCTCGTGGCGCGGTGCGGCAGACCACCAGCGGCAAGCTACGCCGCCGGCACATGCGAGAGCTGTTCCTCAGCGGACGCCTCGCCCCACTGCACGCCGAACTGGAACCCGCGGTCAACGATCTGCTGGAGACCGTCGCATGAACGCCGCCTCCGAGCCGATGCCCCCAGACGACCTGCGCCGGTGGCTCACCGAGCGGGTGGCCGCCTATCTCGGGCGGCCACCCGCGGAGATCGACGCGACGGTGAAGCTCCGCACGTACGGCCTGGACTCGATCCACGCGCTCAGCCTGTGCGTCGACGTGGAGGAGGCCGTCGGCCTGCTGGTCGAGCCGACGCTGGCCTGGGATCACCCCACGATCGACGACATCGCCGCACACCTGACCGATCTCCTGTCGCGGGATCGGCCCCGGCGAGAGCCGGCGGCGGACACGGAGTGAACCGCGACACGCAGAGGCACCCCTTCGATCCCGAGCATGACAATGGACTCTTGTGACGCAAATGTTCACCTACGTGCGCTGACTGTACGGCCGGGACCCGGCATACTCCTCTCGTGCACCGCCGTTTCGCGTTCCTCGACCACCCCGGCCCGCTCGCCTTCGCGCACCGAGGCGGGGCGGCGGAGGCCCGCGAGAACACGATGGAGGCGTTCTCCCGCGCGATCGAGCTCGGATACACCTACCTGGAGACCGACGCGCACGCGACCGCCGACGGCGTCCTGCTCGCGTTCCACGACCGCACCCTCGACCGCGTCACCGACCGCACCGGCCGCATCTCGCGACTGCCCTACCGCGAGGTGCGCGAGGCCAGGATCGGCGGCCGGCACGAGATCCCGCTGATGGAGGACCTGCTCGGCACCTGGCCGGAGGCGCGGTTCAACATCGACGTCAAGGAGAGCGCCGCTATCGCGCCGCTCGCCCAGGCCATCCGCCGCACCCGCGCCTACGACCGGGTGTGCCTGACCTCGTTCTCCGACGTGCGGCTGGCCCGCGCCCGGCGCGCGATCGACCGGGAGGTCTGCTTCTCGCTCGGCCCGCGCGGCCTGGCCGCCCTGCGCACGGCCGCGGTGGGCGGCGGGTACGGCAGGCTGCTGTCCGGGCTGGCCCGCGCGGGGGTGCCGTGCGCGCAGGCGCCCATCGGGTTCCGCGGCCTGCGGGTGACCACCCGCGCCCTCGTGCGCACCGCGCACGCGATCGGCATGCAGGTGCACGTGTGGACGGTGAACGACCCGGTGACGATGGCCCACCTGCTCGATCTCGGCGTCGACGGGATCATGACGGACAACGTCAGCGGCCTGCGCGACGTGCTCAAGTCACGCGGGCAGTGGCACCCGCGCCCGGCCGCGCCGTGACGCGCTGACTCCGCCCCTCGAACCCTGCCCGTCGGACCCCTGCCGTCCCCCGACCGATCGTACGACCGCCCACCCCGGCGAGGAGAGAACATGACCGCCCCCCAGGTCGTCCACGAGGAGATCCCCGAGGCGCGGCGGCGCGAGCAACGCGGCTGGTACTGGTACGACTGGGCGAACTCCGCGTTCCAGACGACCGTCCTGACCGTCTTCCTCGGGCCGTACCTGACGTCGATCGCGACGACGGCGGCGGGCGGCGCGGGCGGCTTCGTGTCGTTCCTCGGCCTGGACCTGCGGCCGAAGGCGTACTTCACCACGCTGGTGACGATCTCGGTGCTGCTGCAGATCGTGGTCATGCCGATCATCGGCGCCGTGGCGGACCACACGGGACGCAAGAAGCAGATCCTGGGGGTGCTCGCCTACCTGGGCGCGACGGCCACACTCGGCTTCTACCTCGTGTCCGGTGACGCCTATCTGCTCGGCGGCGTGCTGTTCCTGGTCGCCAACGTGGCGTTCGGCGCGTCGATCGTGGTCTACGACTCCTTCCTGCCGCAGATCTCCGGCGCGGAGGAACGCGACGCGATCTCCAGCAGGGGGTGGGGCTTCGGCTACCTCGGCGGCGGCCTGCTGCTCGCGCTCAACCTGGTCGTCTACCTGTCCGGCGCGGTCGAGGAGGGCCTGGCGGTGCGGATCAGCCTGGCCTCGGCGGGCCTGTGGTGGGGCGCGTTCACGCTCATCCCGATGCTGCGCCTGCGCAACCGCCGGGTGCCCGTCCACGAGGCGACCGCGGCCCGTGCCGTGGCCGGCAGCGTCCGCCAGCTCGGCCGTACGATCGCCGACCTGCGGCGCTACCCCCGCACGCTGCTGTTCCTCGCGGCCTACCTGGTCTACAACGACGGCGTGCAGACGGTGATCGGCTTCTCCGCCACGTACGCCGACCAGGAGCTGGGCCTGAGCCAGACGCACCAGATCGGCGCGATCCTGATGGTGCAGTTCATCGCCGTCGGCGGCGCGCTCGGACTCGCGCGGCTCGCGGCCAGGATCGGGACCAAGCGCACGGTCCTGGCCAGCCTGGTCGTGTGGACACTGGTGGTGGGCGTGGCCTACTTCCTGCAGAAGGGCGCGGCGATCCAGTTCTACGCGATCGCCTTCGCCATCGCGATCGTCATGGGCGGCACGCAGGCGCTGTCACGCTCGATGTACTCCCTGGTGATCCCGCCCGGCCGGGAGGCGGAGTACTTCAGCCTCTACCAGATCAGCGACAAGGGGTCGGCGTTCCTCGGCTCGCTGGTGCTCACGCTGGCGCTCCAGCTCACCGACAGCTACCGCACCGCGATCGTCTCGCTGGTGGTGTTCTTCGTCATCGGATTCGTGCTGCTCACCGTTGTCAACCTGCCCCGGGCCATCCGTGAGGCGGGGAACGAGGTGCCCGAGCACATCTGAGACCACTGGGACGGAAAAAGCGCGATTGGATCAGGTCTCGGCTGGGAATCCACACACGGTATCAGGCGTTGTACGCGGTGGCGAACGAACCCCTCGAAGGCGGGGACCTCAGGAGGCTTAAAGACATGGGCGAGCGTGCACTTCGCGGTACCCGGCTCGGCGCGACCAGCTACGAGAACGACCGCAACACCGACCTGGCCCCGCGCCAGGAGGTGTCCTACACGTGCCCGAAGGGCCATCTCACCACCGTCCCGCTCGCCGTCGAGGCCGAGATCCCCACGACGTGGGAGTGCCGTCACTGCGGCAGCCCGGCGCTGCGGGTGGACGCGGAGCAGCCCCAGCAGAAGAAGGCGAAGCCCCCGCGGACCCATTGGGACATGCTGCTGGAGCGCCGCTCGATCGAGGACCTCGAAGAGGTGCTGAACGAGCGGCTCGCCATTCTGCGCGAGCAGCGGCGCAAGAGCGCGTAGGACGCCGACGACGCCCCCGGCGGCCCGGATCATCCGGGCCGCCGGGGGCGTTTCGCGTGTTCAGCCGGCCAGCTGTTCAGCCGGCCGGCGCCGGCGCGCGGACGACGACCATGGGGCACCTCGCGTAGTGCAGCATGGCCTGGCAGACCGAACCGAGGACCAGGCCGGTGAACTGGCCGTGGCCCCGGGAGCCGATGACGAGCAGGTCGGCGCCCACCGACGCGTGCCGCAGCACCTCCACGGGATGACCCCGGACGACCTCCTCGACGACCTTGACGTCGGGGTAGTGCTCGCGGCGCCCGGCGAGAGCCTCCCTGACCATCCGCACCTCGACCTTCTCGTCGTCGAAGTCGTCCGGCACCGGCGCGAAGCCGCCGCCCGCCTCCAGCGGCCTGTAGGCGTGCACCACCCGCAGGCCCACCCCGCGCAGCGCCGCCTCGGCGAAGGCGAAGTCGAGCACCTTCGCGCAGGCGGGCGATCCGTCGACGCCCACCACGATCTCCGGGCGCGGCGCCGAGGGCACCTCCCGCACGACGACCACGTCGCACGGGGCGCGACCCGTCACGCCGTACGCGACCGAGCCGAGCAGCAGGCCGCGGAAGCCGCCGAGCCCGTGGTTGCCGAGCACCAGGAGATCGGCGTCCGCGGCCGCCTCGACGAGCGCCGGGCGCGGGTCGCCGGCCAGGATCGCGGTGTCGACCTCCACCCCGGGCGCCTCCGCCTGAGCCCGCCCGGTGGCGGCGGCGAGCACGTCGGCGGCGCCGTCGCGCATCCACGCGGCGACTCTCGTGTACCGGCCCTGCGGGGCGGTCGAGCACGCCCAGGCGGGGATGGCGTTGGCGATCCGCAGGGGGACGCCGCGCAGACCGGCCTCCCGGGCCGCCCAAGCCGCCGCCGCGACGCCAGCGGGCGAACCGTCGACACCCACCACGATCATGAAGCCCTCCTTCTCCCGTCCCTCCATCAGACCGCTTACCCTCCGCGGCGTGCGAGCGCCGAAGGTCCCGCCGGGACGGGACCTCCGGCCCCGGGTCACATCACGCCGGCCCGCTCCGGGGATGCGGCGGCGCCGGTGGTCAGGTGGTGGCGCAGGCGTTCGCCCTCGACGTCGAGGTCGGGCAGCGCCCGGTCGAGGGCGCGGGGCAGCCACCAGGCGGCGCGGCCGAGCATGGACATCACGGCGGGGACGAGGGTCATGCGGACGACGAAGGCGTCGATGAGCACACCGATGGCCAGCGCGAAGCCCATCGACTTGATGATCGGGTCGTCCATGAACACGAACCCGCCGAACACGGCCGTCATGATCAGCGCCGCGGCGGTGACGACCCGCGCGTTGTGCCCCATGCCGTTGATCGTGGCCTGGCGGGGAGTGTCGCCGTGCACGTAGTCCTCGCGCATGCGCGAGACCAGGAACACCTCGTAGTCCATGGCCAGGCCGAACAGGATGCCGATGAGCAGGATCGGCAGGAAGCTGACCAGCGGGCCCGGCACGTCCACGCCCAGCAGCCCGGCCAGGTGACCCTCCTGGAAGATCGCCACCGTGATGCCGAAGGTCGAGCCGACGGTGAGCAGGAAGCCCAGCGCCGCCTTGACGGGGACCAGGATCGAGCGGAAGACGAGCATGAGCAGCAGCACCGACAGGCCGACCACGAGCAGCAGGTACACCGGCATGGCGTCGGCGAGCTTGTCGGAGACGTCGATGCCCACGGCCGTCGCCCCGGTGACGGCGATCTCGGCGTTTTCGATCGAGGCCACGTTGGCGCGGATGGCGTGGACGGCGTCCTCGGTAGCCGCGGCGGTGGGCCCGGCCTTGGGGATGATGGTCAGCAGCGCGGTGGTACCCGCGGCGTTGGGCTGCGGCGGGGCCACGGCCAGCACGCCGGGGGTCTGCTGGATCATCTTGGCGGCCTCGCCTGCGGCGGCGGTCGTGGCCGCCGGGTCCGCGGCGGAGACCACGGCGATCAGGCGGGCGTTGAAGCCCTCGCCGAAGCCCTCGCTGGTCAGGTCGTAGGCCTCGCGGGCCGGGGTGCCGGGGGCGGCGGTGCCGGCGTCGGGCAGGGCCAGGCGCAGGTCCTGGGCCGGCAGCGTGAGCGCGCCGAGGCCGATCACGCCGGCCAGCAGGATCGGCACGCGCAGCCGGGTGACGACCCGTCCCCACCTGTAGCCGAAGCCCTCCGCACCCGCGCCCGTGCTCTGACCGGTGCGCTGCTTGCGGGGCAGCACGCGGGCACCGGCGTACGACAGGAAGGCGGGCAGCAGCGTGAGGGCGACCAGGACGGCGACGGCCACGGTGCCGGCGGCGGCCAGGCCCATCACGCTCAGGAACGGGATGCCGACCACCGACAGGCCGGCGAGCGCGATGACCACGGTGGCCCCGGCGAACACGACCGCCGATCCGGCGGTGCCGACCGCCCGGCCCGCGGCCTCCTCCGGCGTCACGCCCTCGGCCAGGAACTGGCGGTAGCGGGAGGTGATGAACAGCGAGTAGTCGATACCGACGGCCAGGCCCAGCATCAGCGCCAGCACGGGCGTGACGGAGGTCAGCTCGACGACGCCGCTGAGCGCGAACAGGCCGCCCATGCCGGCCCCCACGCCGATCAGCGCGTTCAGCAGAGTCATGCCGGCGGCCACCAGCGAGCCGAAGGTGACGATGAGGACCACCGCGGCGATCACGACGCCGATCCCTTCCGACCCGCCGACCTCCGGCGCGCCGTTCAGGATCTCGCCGCCGTGCTCGACCCGCAGCCCCTGCGCGGAGGAGCCGGCCTTCAGGTACGCCGCGCGCTGCGCCTCGGTCACGTCCTGGGCCTCGCGGTCGAACTGCACCTGGATCAGGGCGTGGCGGCCGTCGGCGGAGACGGCGCCGGACTTGAACGGGTCGAGGGCGGCGACGACGCCGGGGACGGCGGCGGCCTCCTCGACCAGCGGCGCGACCGCGGCGGGGTCGAGCTTGCGGCCCTGCGGGGCGGCCACGACGATGGTGCCGGTGGCCCCGCTGGCCTGCGGGAACTCCTTGGCCAGGGCGTCCAGCGCCCGCTGCGACTCGGTGCCGGGCATGGCGAACTTGTCGCCGGTCGGGCCGTGGAAGGCTGCCGCGGCCAGGCCCAGGACCACGAGCAGCAGCAGCCACACGGCGGCCACGCGCCCGCGCCTGCGGAAGGAGAACCGGCCCAGCCGGTACAGCAGGGTTGCCAAAACAGATCTCTTTCTTCTGAAGGTCAGTCGGCCTGCAGACCGAGCGTCCGCAACGCCCCGCGGGTCAGTTCCGCGCGCAGCGTCTCCTCCGGAACCGCGAGCTCGCCGGCGCTGGTCAGGATGATCCCCAGCATCGCCATCCAGGCCCAGACCCGGGCCTCGGGGGCGGCCGAACGGCCGGACAGGGCGTCCGTCAGCCGTTCGATGAAGCCGTCCACGTCCGGCAGTTCCGGCCGGTTGATCAGCGCGTCGACGTCCTGCATGAGGATCTTCACCTGCAGCCGGAAGCGCAGGGACAGGTCGACGAGCGCGGCGACGGCGGCACGGGCGGCCGCCTCACCGTCCAGCCCGGCGAGCCGTGCCTCGAGTTCGGCGACCTGCGACCCGACGGGCGCCAGCAGCTCGGTCAAGATCGCGTCCTTGTTCGTGAAGTGGTAGAGCAAGGACGCCTTGGAGCAGCCGGCGTCCGTGGCGATCTCCTGGAGAGAGGTGCCGCGGAAACCGTGGGCGGCGAACAGCCGCACCGCCGAGTCGAGGATGTCCGCGCGCAGGGTGGTTACGGAACGCGCCATGGGAGACACCCTAGCTGACCGATCGGACAGGATCTGACCGATCGGACAGTGACCGTGTGGGAGAAGACCGAGATCCGAGGGAGTCCGCCCAGGTGAGGCCAGGTCTCATCCGGAGCGGACCGTGGCGGACATCTCAGGTGGAGCAGGTCCACCTGAGACGCCGCCCCGGCGGAGACGCTCACACGCGGTGCCAGCGGGCCTCCGCGAAGCAGTAGGCGGCGAACAGCACCAGGCCGATCGCGACCACGACGAGCAGCCACGGACCGGCCGGGGTGTCGGCGAGCGCCTTGAGCGCGCCGTCGATGCCGGCCGCCTTGTCGGGGTCGTACGTGAGGGCGGCCCGGCCGATCAGGACGCCGGCGGCCAGCGCGATCACGCCGCGGGCGATGTAGCCGGCCTTGCCGAGCTTGGTCACGACGCCGCGGGCACGAGGCCCGGTCACGTGCATGTCCTTCATGAACTTCTCGGTCCAGCCTTCGTAGATCCAGAAGACGCCGAGGGCGATCACACCGAGCGCCATCAGGCCGACCAGGAACTGTCCGCCCGGCAGCTCGAACAGCGCCTTGGTGACGTCCTGCGACTGGCTGTCGGACGAGGAGGCGGCCTTGTTCCGCGTGAGCAGGGCCACCATCGAGAACACGAGGGCCGCGTAGACGACGGCCCTGGCCACGGACTCCACGCGGTCCTTGACGCCGGGACGGCCCCAGACGGCCTCGGAGATCTGCCAGATCGCGAGGGCGGCCAAGCCGACGGCCATGATCCACAGCAGCGTGTCGCCCAAGGGCGCGTCGCGGACGATATGAAGCGCGCTGCTCTTGTCGGCCTCCCCTCCCCCGCCGAAGGCGATCTGGAGGGCGACCAGGCCGATGATCGCGTACAGGACGCCCCGGGCGGCGAACCCTACCTTGGCGAGCTTCTCCAGGACAGGATGGTCGGCCGCTCTCCGGGCCGTGCCTTCCAGCCGCCGGCCCGCCTGATGCGCGGTCGTCATCACGGCTCCTCTCCTTGGGGGGACGGATCGGTCTGCCTGCTGCACCGTCTCCCTACTGACCCGGACGAGGAGGGGCAAACATCAGCCCGCCAGGCGCAGCGCCTCCGCCGCGACGGCGTGCCGCAGGTCGCGGATGCCGGGCCGCCCCCGGAGGGGATGCACGTTGTTGGTGAGCAGCACGACGGTCAGCCGGTGGGCGGGGTCGACGACCAGCGACGTGCCGGTGAAGCCCGAGTGGCCGAACGCGCCCGTGAGCGGCCCGACGATGGCGGGATCGTCGATCCGCACGCCGAGCCCCTGGCGGAACACGGCGCCCGCGACCCCCTGGTCGCGCAGCATCTCGGCGGTCCACTCGGGAGACAGGATCGGGCCGCCGCCGGTGCGCAGCGCCTCGCCGAAGCGCACGAGGTCGGCGGCGGTGGAGAACAGCCCCGCGTGCCCGGCCACGCCGCCCAGCGCGTGGGCGGTCTCGTCGTGCACCTCGCCCCTGACGCACGTGCCGCGCTTGAACTCCGTGGCCACGGCGCGGCCCGGGTCGACCGGCCCGTACGTCGTGGCGCCGAGCCCGAGCGGCCCGGCGACCCGCTCGCGCACGAGCACGTCCAGCGGCGCCCCGCCGGCGGCCTCCGCCACCCGCCCGGCCGTGATCATGCCGACGTCCGAGTACAGGTGCGTGCCCGGCGGCCCCTGAACCGGGGTGGACAGGACGAGGTCCCAGCGGGTCTCCTCCGGCTCCTTCTCCACCCGGCGGCTCGCGGGCAGGCCCGCCGAATGCGTCAGCAGGTGCCGGACGGTGATCCCGGGCCGGTGCCCGTAGAACCGGGGCAGCCGTGCGGCCACCGGCTCGTCGAGGTCGAGCGCGCCCTCCTGGGCCAGCGAGACCAGCACCGCGGCGGTGAACATCTTGGTCAGGGAGGCGATGTCGAAGAGCGCGTCCACCGCCACGGGCGGCCGCTCCGCCAGCAGGCCCCCGGACGGATCGGCATACCGCACGGCCTCCCCCACGGCGGCCCCGGCGACCGTGCGCCCGTCCAGAGCGATCACGGCGACCGCCGCCGAGGCGACCTCGGGCACCGCGGCCCGCAGGACGTCTTCGAGCGCGGACACCCCGTCAGGCACTGTGCAGGGCCGGGCCGAGGCGGTTGCCGTGCGCCGCGAGCAGCGCCCGGGCGTCGTCGGCGCCCACGCCGCGCTCGATCATCACGACGGCCGTCTTCACGTCCCGCCCGGCGTTCTCCAGGACCTCCCGGGCCCGCGGCACCTGCGTGCCGGTGATGTCGGAGACGATGCGGGCCGCCCGGTCGACCAGCTTGGAGTTGCTGGCCACGACGTCGACCATGAAGTTCCCGTACGTCCGGCCCGACCTGATCATCGTGATCGTGGAGATCATGTTGAGGACCAGCTTCTGGGCCGTGCCGGCCTTCAGCCGCGTCGAGCCGGTGACCACCTCGGGTCCCACGATGACCTCGACGGCGTGGTCGGCCGCCCGCGCGAGCGGGGTGCCGGTGTTACAGGCCAGGCCCACGGTCAGCGCGCCGAGCCGCCGGGCCTGCTCGACCGCCGCGACGACGTACGGCGCGCGCCCGCTGGCGGAGATGCCCACGACGGAGTCGCGAGGGCCGACGGCCTTGCCCCGGATGACGGCGGCGCCCGCCTCGGCGTCGTCCTCGGCGCCCTCGACCGACCGCACCAGCGCGGCCTCGCCGCCCGCGATGATGCCCTGGACCAGGTCGGGGTGCGTGCCGAAGGTCGGCGGGCACTCGGATGCGTCGAGCACCGCGAGCCGCCCGGAGGTGCCCGCGCCCACGTAGAGGAGCCTGCCCCCGTCGGCCATCCGCGCGGCGATCGCGTCGACGGCCGCGGAGATCGCCGGGACGGCCCGGCCCACCGCGGCGGGGACGGCGGCGTCGGCGGCGTTCATGAGCCGCGCGATCTCCTCCGTCGGCAACGTGTCGATTTCGCTGAAGCGGGGATCGCTCTGTTCGGTGGCGAGAGCGGCGAGTGATTGGGTCATGGTCATGGTTCCTCGGCTCGGAGTGCTTCGTGGATCGCGTGCGTACGGGACTTGAGCTGCTGGTGAGCGCGCCGAAAGCCGTGCGGGGGCGGGTGGGCCTCGTCACCAACCCCACCGGAGTCCTGCCCGATCTGACCGCCGCCGCACCGGCCCTGCTGGCCGCCGGGGTGCCCGTGACCACGCTGTTCAGCCCCGAGCACGGCCTGCGCGGCACGGCCCAGGCGGGCGGCGGCGAGGGCGACGCCGTCGACCCGGTCACCGGTCTTCCCGTGCTCGACACCTACCAGCGGTCGGGCGGCGACCTGGACGCGCTCGTCGCGTCGTCCGGGGTGGAGGCGCTCGTCTTCGACCTGTGCGACGTGGGCGCGCGTTTCTACACCTACGTCTGGACGATGTACGACCTGATGGGCTCGGCGGCCCGGCTCGGGCTGCGGTTCACCGTGCTCGACCGGCCCAACCCGATCGGCGGCGCGGTGGCCGAGGGCCCGGTGCTCGACCCGGCCTTCGCGAGCTTCGTCGGCCGCGCCGCCCTGCCCGTACGGCACGGCCTCACGCCCGGCGAGATCGCGTCGACCGTCAACCGCGCGCTCGGCGCCGAGCTGGAGGTCGTGCCGATGGAGGGCTGGCGCAGGGAGTGGCAGTTCGACCGCACCGGGCTGCCCTGGGTGATGCCGTCGGCCAACATGCCGACCCTCGACACCGCCCTGGTCTATCCCGGCACCGGGCTGCTGGAGGGTGTGAACGCGGCCGAGGGCCGTGGCACGACCCGGCCGTTCGAGCTGGTCGGCGCGCCGTACGCGGACGGCCGGTTCGCCGCGGCGCTGAACGATGCCGGCCTGCCCGGCGTGCGCTTCCGCGACACGTGGTTCACCCCGACGTTCGGCAGGCACGCGGGCGTCGTGGTGCGCGGCGCGCAGCTGCACGTGACCGACCGGCGGGCCTTCCTGCCGGTGCTCACGGGCGTGTCCGTCCTGCACGCGCTGCGCACCCTCTATCCGGGCGAGTTCCGCTGCGAGCCGTTCCTCGACCTGCTGTGGGGCTCGGCGTCGCTGCGCGAGCACCTGGAGGCGGGCCGCGACCCCCGGGAGCTGTGCCCCCCGCCGGGCCCGCCCCGAGGCGAACTGCTGTACGGCTGACATCAGTCCAGCGCGCGGCGGTAGAGCCAGAAGACCCGCTCGGCGCGGGCGCCCACCGCCCGGGAGTAGAAGCGGAGCGGGCCGACCCAGCCGATCTGCGTGGAGGTCTGCCCCGCCGCGGCCTGGTCGGCGAGGCAGCGGCGCAGCAGCACCCGGCCCACGCCGAGCCCGCGGGCGGCCTCGGCCGTGCCCATCGGGCCGAACCACAGCGGCCGGGCGCCCCAGGCGGCGAAGCCGAGGATCTCCCCGTCGCGCTCGGCCCCGTCGCGGAAGGCATAGTGCAGGCCGGTCGCCTGCTCGGCCTCCCAGGCCCACTTGTCGTTCCACTGCTCGCGCACGAACGCCGCGATCCTCGCGCGGTCGGCGGCGGCCGCGACCGTGACCCCGGCGGCGGCGAGCTTCACCAGGTCGGCCTCGTGCTCGGCCTCGTCGTAGCGGGCCGGCAGGCGGGCCGTCATGTTCCAGGCGACGCGATACTGCTCGTACCCCAGGCGCTCGGCCAGGCAGGCCGCCGGGGTGTAGCGCACGTCGATGCCGGGCCAGGCGTAGCAGGGCGGGTTGCCGGCGAACCTCGACTCGGCGGCGCCGTGCGCCCGCATCCACTCCTCGGCCGCGCCGACCAGCGTCCGCCCGATCCCCCGGCCCTGGGCGGCGGGGTCCACGGCGATCAGGTCGACGTGGCCCGCGCCGTCCGCGCCGATCGAGGTGAATACCACTCCCTCGCGGCCCGGCGTGGCCAGGACGGTCCACCGGCGCTCCGGCGGCGGGGCGGCCAGCCGCCGGACGACCAGCGGGGCGTCCGCGGCGTCCGCCCAGAGAGCGGCGGCCGCGACATCCGCCACGCGGTCGTCGACGGCTACGGGGGCGATGTGCGTCACTCGCCCACCCCCACCGGGATCACGCCGCGCCGCTCGGGATGGAAGCAGGCGTGCTCCTGCTCGGTCTCCGTTCCGGGCCCGCCGTCGCGGCCCAGCACGGGCATCTCGCTCTCGCAGCGTTCGGTGCTGAACGGGCAGCGCCGCGCGAACAGGCACCCGCCGTCGGGCAGCCCCTCCCGCTGCATCTCCCGCGGCACGACCCGCTCCGCGCCCGGCCGTTCCAGGCCGTGCAGCACCGGGATCGCCGACAGCAGCGACTGCGTGTACGGGTGGACCGGGTCTGCGATGATCTTCTCGGTGGCGCCCCGCTCGACGACCTGGCCGCGGTAGAGCACGTACAGCTCGCCGTCGTCGCCGACGTAGCGGGCGGTGGCGATGTCGTGGGTGATGAACAGCACGCCCACGCCGAGCCGCTCGCGCAGGTCCTTCAGCAGCGCGAGGATGCCGAGGCGCAGCGACACGTCGATCATCGAGACGGCCTCGTCGGCGACGAGGACCTCGGGGTCCATGGTGAGCGCGCGGGCGATCACCACGCGCTGGCGCATGCCGCCCGACAGCTGGTGGGGGTAGCGCGGGAGCACGTAGCCGGGGTCGATGCCGACCATCGCCAGCAGTTCCTCGGCCCGCCCGTCGACCCACGACCTCGGGCGGCCCGTCTGCTTGGCACGCAGCCGCAGCGGCGCCTCCAGCGTCTGGTGGATCGTCCGGGTGGGGTTCAGCGCCGAGTAGGGGTCCTGGTGGATGAGCTGGACCCGGCGGAAGTACGGCTGCCGCGCGCGGTGGCTCAGCGGCGACATCGGCACGCCGTCGATGACGATCTCACCGGCGTCGTGGGTCTCCAGCCCGGCGATGATCCGGCCGAGGGTGGTCTTGCCGCTGCCCGACTCGCCGATGAACGAGGCGGCGCCGCCCTTGGCGATGGCGAAGTCCACGCCGCGCAGCGCGGGCACCTCGCGGGCGCCGAGCACCCCGCCGCGCTGCTTGAAGATCTTGGTGATCCCGGTTCCCGTGATCACACGAACTCCTTCCGCTTGACCAGCGTGAGGTGGCGGTCGGTGGCGTGGCAGGCGACGGTGCGGCCGTCCCGGTTGACGGACATCGGCTCGTCGGTCTCGCACACATCCATGCGCCGCTCGCAGCGCTCGCGGAACACGCAGCCCTGCTTGGGCAGCGTCCCGAGCGTCGGCGGGCGGCCGGGCAGCGCCCGTGCCAGCGACAGGTCGCCCGTCAGGCGCGGGATCGCCCTGATCAGTCCCTGCGTGTACGGGTGTCGGGCGTCGCCGAGCACCTCGGTCACCGGGCCGTGCTCGACCACGCGTCCGCCGTACATGACGGCGAGGCTGTCGGCGACCTCGGCGACGGCGCCCACGTCGTGCGTGATCACCAGCGTGGTGAGCGCCCGCTCCTCGTGGACCTCGCGGATGATCCGCAGGATCGTGGCCTGCGTGATCATGTCGAGGGCGGTGGTCGGCTCGTCCAGAACGACGACTTTGGCGTTCAGGACGAGCGCGAGCATGATGCCGACCCGCTGGCGCATGCCGCCCGACAGCTCGTGCTGGTAGGAGTCGAGCACCCGGGCGCCGTCCATGCCCATGCGGGCGAGCAGGTCTTTGGCGTCCCGCACCAGCGCCCGCAGGTCCTCCACGTCGTGGGAGCGGCCGAGGTCGAGCAGCTGCTTGCCGATGGTCTTGAGCGGGTTCAGCGAGTTCTGCGCGGCCTGGAAGACGTACCCGACCTGGCGGCCGCGGGCGCGGCGCAGGTCCTCGCCCCGCAGCGTCAGCACGTCGCCGAGGCCGTCGATCTCGACGCTGCCCGCCGCGATCCTGCCGGGCGGCTGCACCGCGTTGAGCAGGGAGAGCGCGAGTGTCGACTTGCCCGAGCCCGACTCGCCGACGACGCCGGTGATCGTGCCGGGGGCGAGGGCGATGTCGACGCCGCGTACGGCGGGCAGTTCGCCCGACGGCGTCTTGTAGACGACCGTGAGGTCTCGGATCCGGACCCCCGGTGCTTCCATGTCACGTGCCGCCATGTGAGGTGCGGCCGTGTGAGCGGTCATAGGGGCTACTCCTCCCGCAACCGGGGGTTGAAGATCTCGTCCATCGCGTCCACGATCAGCACGATGCCCAGGGTGAGCAGCAGGATCGCGATCAGCGGGGCCATCAGGTACGGGAGCGCGGCCGGGGTGGTGAGCGCCCCGCCGTTGAAGACCGCGAGGTTCAGCATCACGCCCCAGTTGCTCGACTCGAACGGCAGCACGCCGAGGAAGAACAGGCCCACCTGGGCGTACACCGCGCCGGTGACGGCGATGAGCATGTTCATCGCGATGTACGGCGCCATGCTCGGCAGCAGTTCGCGGCCGATGATGTGCCGCGTCGGCAGGCCGAGGCCGCGGGCCGCCTCGATGAAGCCGCGCTCGCGCAGCGACAGCGTCTGCGACCGCACGGCGCGGGCGATGCCGCCCCAGCCGAGCACTCCGAGCACCAGGCCCATCTCCAGTGGGCTCTCGAACTTCCACACCGTGGACAGCACGAGCAGCAGCGGCAGGCCGGGGATCGCGAGGTTCATGTCGGTCAGCCGCATGAGCAGCGTGTCCCACCGGCCGCGGTGGAAGCCCGCGACCAGCCCGATGAGCGTGCCGAGCGCGACCGTGATGACGGCCGTGGCCAGGCCGGTCAGCAGCACGTAGCGCGCGCCGGTGACGACCAGCGCGAGCACGTCGGTGCCCTCGAAGTCGGTGCCGAAGGGGTGGGCCAGGCTGGGCGGCGCGTACAGCGCGTCGTCGTCGCGCGGCAGCTGGGCGGGGTAGAGCAGCGGCCCGGCCACGCCCATGAGCGCGAACAGGGCGACGATGACCACACCCGCCATGCGGCTGGGCTTGCGCCGCAGCACCCGCCACACCCCGCGCCAGAAGTTGCGCCGCAGCGTGGCCCGGGTGGTCCCGGGTGGCCCGGCCTCGGGACTCATCGCCCCTTCCGGGCTGACGATGACGGTCATGCCGCGCCTCCGCTCCTGACCCGCGGGTCGATCACCGTGTACAGCAGGTCGGCGGCGATGTTGGCGACGACGATGCCCACCGTGATCACCAGGAAGGTGCCGCCCATCAGGGCGTAGTCGCGGCTGCTGATGCTGTTGACGAGCAGCAGGCCGAGGCCCGGGTAGTTGAAGATCTGCTCGATGAAGATCGAGCCGCCGAACAGCATGCCGATCGACAGGGCGAGGATCGTGAACAGCGGCAGGATCGCGTTGCGCGCGAGATACCGGAACACGAAGCCGCGCCGCAGGCCGCGCAGCTCGGCCGCGAGGATGAAGTCGTCGCCGAGCACGGCGACCACGTTGGACTTCATCGCGAGGATCCATCCGCCGTAGCTGGCCAACGTGTACGTGACGACCGGCAGCACGGCGTGGTGGACCAGCGAGCCGATGTAGCCGGCGTTGAACCCGGGGACGAACTCGACGTCCACCGGCCCGCCCGACGGCATGATCGGCCACAGCGTGGCGAAGATCGCGGTGAGCAGCAGGCCGATGACGTACACGGGCACGCCGTGCAGCAGCGAGCCGGACAGCGCGAGCATGTCGCCGAGCTTGCCGGACCGCTTGATCGCGGCGTAGACGCCCATGGTGACGCCGAGCAGGAAGCTCAGCAGCGTGCCGGCGAGCACCGGCAGCACGGTCCACCGGGCCGCGTGGCCGATGAGCGTGGTCACCTCCACGCCGGGCGTGCTGAGCGAACGCCCGAGGTCGAGGTGGAGCAGCGAGCCCATGTAGCCGACGTACTGCTCCCACAGGTTGCCGGTGGGCAGGAAGCCGTACAGGACGGCCGTGGCCCGCTCGGCCTGCTCGGGCGACATGCCCTTCTGGATCAGGCTCTCGTACTGCCCCAGCACGGGGTTGCCGGGGATCTCCCGGATGATGACGAAGCTGATCGTGGCGACGACCCAGATCATCGCCAGGCCGCGGACCAGATGGCCGCCGACCTTCCTGGCGATGGCGCCCACCCGGGGACGCCCCGGGACCGCGTGCGTCATGCCTGCCCCTTCTCCGCTTTCCTGATCATCCCGAGCTGCATCCACACGCCGGACGACAGCCGCAGGGACTCGTCGTCGTCGGGCGGGAACGCCGTGTACCGGGAGGTGTTCACGAACTGGGTGTTCACGTAGTCCCACAGCTGGACGACCGGAAGCTGCTCGTTGGCGACCTTGGCCAGGACGCCGACGATGCGCTTCTGCTCGTCCTGGGACGCGAAGTTCAGCCTGCTGGTCAGGTCGCCGGGGTCGACCGTGCCGGCGGTGCCGGCGTCGACCTTCTCCGGCCCGCCCATCCAGTTGCCCTCGGTGCCCGGCGCGACGTGCCGCAGCCGGCCGCCGAACATCTGCCAGCCGTTCGCCTGCCCGAACAGCCGCTGGAAGATGTTGTACGGCGAGGGGCCGAGGCCGATCAGCCAGAACCCGAGGTCGTACTTGCCTTCGGCCAGCTCTCCAAGATAGAGCGTGTAGTCGGCCGCGGTGACCACGCTCGCGTCGATGCCGTGGTCGCTGAGCTGGCTGCTGATCGACTTGCCCGCGGCGACCCAGTCGGAGAACGACGCGGGCACGTGGATGCGGACCTTCCACGGGCTGCCGTCCGGCATGGCCCACCGGCCGCCCCGCTTGGTCATGCCCGCCGCCTTCAGCTCGGCGTCGGCCTTGGCGGAGTCGACCCGGTACCGCTCCAGGGTGTCGAACGCGTCGCCGAGCCAGGCACGGGCCGCCTTGGCGTGGATGCCCGAGGTGGTGGCGGCGGGAGTGCCGCCCTCCGGCGAGGCGATCTTCGTGACCTGGGCGCGGTCGATCAGGTAGGCCATCGCCCGCCGCACGTGCACGTTGTCGTACGGCTTGTGCGACTGGTTGAACGCGAGGGACACGGCCACCGGCGAGTAGCCCTTGACCACCTTGCTGCCCCCGGCGTCGCGGATCCGCTCCATGACGGCGGTGGGCACGGAGGTGAAGGGGGCGTTGTCCAGCCGGCCGGCGATCAGGTAGTTCCAGATCTGCTCGTTGCCGGTGTAGTTCAGGATCTTCACCTTGGCCGGCGCGATGTTCTGCCGGGCGTAGAAGTAGGGGTTGCGCTTGAGCAGCGCCGCACCCGGGTTCACCCGCTCCAGCACGAACGGCCCGGCCGACACGTCGTGGCCGGGGTCGAAGGCGATGACCTTCTCCGCCAGGCCGGTGATCTGGTTCTTCGCCTTCTCGGCCGCCGCGCCCTGGCCGTGCTGGGCGACCTTGAGCGTCTGCCAGAAGTCGGCCGGCAGCAGCTTCCCGAACACGTGCGCGGGCACGACCACGGTCGACAGCAGGTTGGCGAGGAACGTCGAGCTGCGGTTGGCGCCCTGGGTCACCCGGACCGTCTTGGGGTCGACGACCTGGATGTCGGCGGCGGCGCCCGCCGCCTTCGGGTCGAGCGCGTAGGCCGTGCCGCCCTGGGTGTAGGCGAGACCGATCGAGACGCGCACGTCCTCGCTGGTCACCGGCTTGCCGTCGGACCACCTGGCGTCCGGCTGCAGGTGGATGACGACCTCCGACCGGTCCGGGGACATGCTCCAGCTCCTGGCGATGGCCGGGTAGAACTGGTTGGGATCGGTGGGGTCGTTCTTGGGCCACGCCAGCGCCATGCCGTTGTATCCCGAGAAGACCGATCCGACGGGGTTGAACGGGTTGATCGGCGCGCTTGCGTTGATCTGCTTGCTGCCGTCGATCGTGGTGTACACGCCGCCGCCCTGTTGGGCGGTGTCCGTCGTACCGGTAGTGCCGCAGGCGGTGGCTGTGACGATCGACGCCAGAGCCACGATCGCCGCGAGTCGCTTCATGGGCTGCTCCTGGTTCCCGATTGCCTGGACAATACGGGCGCCCTCGCGACGCCGTCAATTTTTTCCACGGGCAGACGCGTCGGTGGAGTTAATTTTTACCCGAGCCTGCTACCTGGGAATATGTCCTGTTCCAGGGGCCGGCAGGCGGGTCAGACGGCTCCGGCGAGCCAGCGGGCCGCCGCCCGCGCGGAGGCCGTGGAGCTGCCGTGGGTGGCGAGGTACAGCCGCCCGGCGGGCGGCCCCGGCACCCCGGTCTCCACCACGATCGCGTCCGGGCGGGCCCGCAGCGCCTCCTCCAGGAGCCGCCGCATCCAGGCGTGCCGCACGGCGTCGTGGACGGCGATCACGAGCGGGCCCCCGGTGTCGCGCAGATCCGGCAGCCGCCCGTCGTCATGCACCTGCGCCGTCACGGTCCCGGGCAGGAGCTCGCCGAGCGCCTCCCCCAGGGTGAGAGGGGTCGCCCGGCCGACGGCCTGACTGGGGCGCGCCGCCATGTGCACCACCAGCGGCGCCCGCGTGAGCGGCCCCGGAGGCTCCGCGGGGGTCGCGCGCAGCGCCGCCGTCGCCGCCGCCAGGCCGAGGCCCTCGTCGGCGTCGCGGGCCACCGCCTTCCTGGCCTCCGCCTGCGCGTCGTACCACGCGGCCAGGTCCCGCACCCGGCCCGCCGCCTCGGCCAGGCGCTCCTCCGCCAGCCGGCCCTCGCGGACCGCGCCGGTGATCGCGTCGCGCAGCGCGTACACGCTCTCCCCCCTGGCCGAGGACACCCCGACGCAGATCGCGTCGGCCCCGGCGGCCAGCGCGCGGACCGCGATCTCGCCGGGCGGGTGCAGGGCGGCGACCGCCCGCATCTCGATCGCGTCGGTCACCACGAGCCCCTCGAACCCCAGTTCCTCCCGCAGCAGGCCGGTCAGCACCGCCCGGCTCAGCGTCGCGGGGAGCGCGTCGACGGCGGGGACGAGCAGGTGCCCGCACATCACGGCGCGCACCCCGGCCGCGATCGCGGCCCGGAACGGCGGCAGGTCGCGCCGTTCTATCACCTCACGGGAGGCACGTACGGCGGGCAGTGCCAGGTGGGAGTCGGTCACGGTGTCACCGTGACCGGGGAAGTGCTTGGCGCAGGCGGCCACCCCGGCGCTCTGCAGTCCCTCGATCCAGGCGGCGCCGTGGCGGCCGACCTCGTCGGGGTCGGAGCCGAAGGAACGCACGCCGATGACGGGGTTACGGGGGTCGGCGTTGACGTCCACCACGGGGGCGTAGTCGAGGGTGACGCCGGCGGCGGCGACCATCCGGCCGATCTGCCGCGCCACCCGGCGGGTCAGCGCCTCGTCGCCGGCGACGCCCAGCGCCATGTTGCCCGGCCACGAACTGCCGCCGGCGGCCTCCAGACGGGTGACGGAACCGCCCTCCTCGTCCACCGCGACGACCACGTCCGGCCGCTCCCGGCGCAGCCCCGCGGCCAGGGCGGCCGTCCCCTCCAGGCCGGCGACGTTGCGGGCGAACAGGACCACGCCGCCGAGGCCCTCCGCGAGCGCCCGCCGCAGCCACGCGGGCGGCTCCGTGCCCTCGAACCCGGGCTGGAGCACCGCCATCGCCATCCGGTCCAGCTCGCCCTCACTCATGCCGCCTCCCCGTCCGGCGGCTCGGCGTCAGGTCGTGCCGGAGGCGTGCAGGCGGTGTTTCTTGATCCACTCGTTTCGCTCGCACAGTGCGTACCGACTCGCTCGCTCCGCTCGCACAGTGCCTACTGACTCGCTCGCTCCGCTCGCTCATGCGCCCCCCTGCCCGATCAGCGCGCGGTGCGCCTCGGCGGCGCGGGGGTCGCCGGGCAGGGCCGCCCGCACCGCGAGCGCGGCGGCGCCCGCCGCGGCGTCCCGGGCTCGCACCAGCGTGGCCCGCCTGCCCAGCTCGGCCCTGACCAGGTGGGCGAGCTCGGTCGGCTCGGTCAGCAGCGACCCCGCGAGCACCAGCGGCCCTCCGCCTCCCGCCGCCCGTGCTCCCCTGTCGTGGGCGGCCTCCCCGGTGACGACCCGTGCCGTACGGCACAGCCTGCGGGCCGCCTCGGCGACGACGCCGCGGGCCACCTCGTCGCCCTCGCGGGCGGCGGTGTCCACCACGGGCGCGAGCGTGCCGAGCCAGGCGGGACCGCGCTCGGCCACCCGCGCGTACACGACCGAGACCAAGGCCTGGGCGAGCGCGGGCCCGTCGTCCTCGCCGGCCGCCCCGGCGCCCAGGACGGCCTCGGCCACCCGGGCGACCAGCACGGTGGACGCGCCCCGGCCGTCGATCGCGTTCAGCGCCGCGGCGGCGGCCCGGCGGCCCAGCCACACGCCCGAACCCTCGTCGCCCAGGAGCCAGCCGAGGCCGTCGGCCCGCCGCACGACCCGGCGGTCGCGGACACGCGCGCCGATCGCGCCGGTGCCGGCCACCAGGACCGCGCCGTCCGGCTCGTCGGTGGCGCCGGTGAAGGCGACGAGCACGTCGGCGACCACCGCCGGCCGCCCGGCGAGCCCGGCCTCCCGCCAGGCCCGCTCCGCCGGCTCCGCCGCGCGGGCCGCCCCGGCCAGGCCGAACACGCCGCCCGCGACCCGCGCGCGGTCCAGGCCCTCCAGCGCGCCGAGCAGCGCGGCGCGCAGATTGGCCGCCGGATCGGGGACCGAGATCGCGTTGGCGCCGCCGGCCAGTCCACGCCCGGCGATCTCGCCCGATTCCGTGACCACGACGCAGCGCGTACTGGTGCCTCCCCCGTCCACACCGACGAACAGAGCCCCCACGGCCGCTCCTTTGTAGGCACTTTCCATCAACCTACAAGGCGATGGAAATCTTCTACAACGGCCGTCGGTAGGGCGGGAGACCCGATTATTTCCCGCTGTCGGTGAGATCGACGAGCGCGGTGGCCGCCCGGAAGAACTTGTTGCGGCCGAGGTCTCCGACGGTCTTGATGTGGAAGGCCTTCTTCAGCAGCTCCGCGTCCTCCGCGCTCACCCCGGCCAGCGCATCCACCGGCGCCTTGAGGAGCTCGTCCAGGGTCTTGTCCTCGTACTCGCGGTCGAGCAGCTTCGCCAGGTCCGCCGATACAGCCATGGTTCCCCCCATCGAACACGCCCCCGATACCTCTTGAAGTGCCCAAACGGCCCAATTCCTATGCCGCTCCCGCGCCTCCCGCCGGACGCCGGGCGGGCCCTACTCCGCCGTGTGCTCCTTGAGCCAGTCGGCGAACCGCGTGGGGCCGAGGTCGGCGTCGCCCTCGGGGACCAGGCTGCCCTCCTGCAGCTTCGAGCCGAAATAGCGCGCGTCCGGGTCGCCGACCACCCGGCGGGGGTCGCGGCGGGCCTCGAGGACCCGCCGGACCACCTCGTCGAACCTGAGACGGTCCGGACCGGCGATCTCGACCCCGCCGGCGGGCGGCCTCACCGCGACCCTGGCCACCGCCTCGGAGACGTCCGCGGCCGCGATCGGCTGGAACAGCACCGGCGCCACACGGACGGTGTCCCCTTCGGTGGCCGTGTCGGCGATGCCGCCGACGAACTCGAAGAACTGCGTCGCGTACACGATCGTGTGGGGGATCGCGGAGGCGACGATCAGTTCCTCCTGCGCGTGCTTGGCCCGGAAGTAACCGTTCTCGGGCAGACGGGACGTTCCGACGATCGACAGCGCGACGTGATGGCCCACTCCCGCCTCGGTCTCCGCGGCCAGCAGGTTGCGGGTGGATGCGGTGAAGAACTCCATCACCGCGGTGTCCTCGAAGGACGGGGAGTTCGACACGTCGACCACCACCGAGGCGCCCTTGAGCACCTCGGCCAGGCCCTCCCCCGTGACGGTGTTCACACCCGTCCGGGGAGTGGCCACCACCGCCTCATGCCCCTGACCGCCGAGCCTGTCGACGACCTTGCTCCCGATCAGCCCACTGCCGCCGACGACCACGATCTTCATTGCCGTACCTCCGCGATGCTCTCCTGGTGACTGCCCGTCCTCCGACGGGCGTACGACACCTATGACCGGACAGGCCCCGCGTCTGTGACACCGATGCTCCGAAGAGCCGCCCGGCTCCTCAGCCGAGCGCGGCGCTTCCGTAGTCCCACAGCCGGTCCGCCGCGTCCCTGTCGAGCGCGTGGGCCGCCACTCCGCCGGCGATCCCGGGGGCGGCGGGCGGGGCCTCCTGGTTGTCCTCGAAGTAGCGCCCGGTCACGCCTTCCACCAGGGGCGAGGCCGCCAGCAGCACCGATGCCGCCGCGCCCTGGGCGACCGTCTTGAGGTAGGGCCGGGGTACGATCTCGCCGTTCTCGTCGATCGCGCCCATCTCGCGCATGGTCGCCTCGTCCATGTTGCGCTGGAGGTTCGTCGATATCCAGCCGGGGTTGAGCGCGTTCGCCGTGATCCCGTCGGCAGCCCACCGGCGCGCGCCCACCGCCAGCAGGACGTCCGCCGTCTTGGACTGCCCGTAGGCCGTCCACGGGTGGTACGGCCGGCGCTCGAACTGCGGGTCGTCGAAGTCGAACGGCGTCTCGCGATGGGCGCCGGAGCTGACGACGACGATCCGCGCCCGGCCCGCCGCCCGCAGACTGCCGTACAGGCCCACGGCGAGGGCGAAATGTCCGAGATAGTTCGTCGCGAGCTGCATCTCCCAGCCCTGCGCGGTAATTTGGCGCACCGGGAGCGCCATGACCCCGGCGTTGGCGACCAGCACATCGAGCGGGCCGCGCCACTCCCGCACGAACGCCGCGACAGACGACAGATCGGCCAGGTCGAGCGCTGCGGACCGGACGGTTCCCGGCGCGCCGGCGAGGCTCGCGGCGATAGGCGCCGCCGCGGCCGGGTCGCGGGTGGCGATGGTGACCTCCGCCCCGGCCCCGGCCAGGACGCGGACGGTTTCCGCGCCGATGCCGGAGGCGCCGCCGGTGACGACGACGCGCCGCCCGGACAGATCCACCCCTTCGATGACCTCGGCCGCGGTGGCGTGGGAGTGGAACGGAGTGGTGAGACGAGTCTGTTCGCTGTTCATGCCGTCACGCTAGAGCGCCGGATTCGGATCATCTATAGCGGAAAGTCCGGCATACTTTATCGATCGTCCATTTACCCGATCGCGCCGGAGAAGCCGATGGATCCGCTCGAAGACGTGCTCGCGCTGCTGGGCACCAGGGCGCACCTGTCCACGGGCATGTCGGCGGGCGGCAGCTGGGCCGTGCGTTTCGAGCCGCCGGACGGCGTGAAGTTCAACGCCGTCCGGCGCGGCCGGTGCCTCCTGGACGTCGAGGGCCTCGACGCGCCGATCTCCCTGGCGGAGGGCGACTGTTTCCTGCTCACGCGCCCGCTCGTCTTCACGCTCTTCAGCGACCCGCATGCCGTCCCGGTCGACGCCGGGCCGTTGTGGACGGCGGCCCGGGACGGCCTCGCGCTCGTCGGCGACGGCGCGGACACGCTCCTCGTCGGCGGCCGCTTCTCGTTCGGCGACCGGGCACGCTCGCTCCTGCTCGACGGGCTGCCGCCGGTTATCCACGTGCCCGCGGAAACCGGCGAGGCGAGCGCGGTGCGGTGGGCCCTCGACCAGATCGACGCCGAGCTGCGGGGGCGCGCCATCGGCTCGACGCTCGCGGCCGAGCATCTCGCCGTGGTCATGCTCATCCACATCCTGCGTCTGCACCTGGCCCGGGAGCCCCGCGCGGTGTCGGGCTGGCTCGCCGGTCTCGCCGACCCCGTGGTCGCGGCGGCACTGCGGTCCGTGCACGCGCGGCCCGCCCATCCATGGACCGTCGCGGAGCTGGCACGGACCGGTGCGGTGTCCCGGTCCACCCTCGCCGCGCGGTTCAAGGACACGGTCGGTCTCGGCCCCCTGGACTACCTCACCCGGTGGCGGATCGAGCTCGCCTCCCGGCGCCTGCGCGACGGCGGCGACACGCTCGCCACGATCGCCCACGCCGTCGGCTACAGCTCGGAAAGCGCCCTCAGCACCGCGTTCAAGCGGATCACCGGCAGCTCGCCGCGCGAGTATCGCCGGCGAAGTGCGGGCGCCCGGCTCCCTGAGCCGTCCCCGAGCCAGGCGCCGTGACCCGTCCCCGAGCCAGGCGCCTTGAGCCGTCCCCGAGCAGGGCGCCGTGAGCCGGCTGAACCGGCGTCGCCCGCGGGCGACACGGCGTCCCGGAACGGGGACCGGGCGCGGGGCATGCGATATTGGCAGTGCCATGCCGCTGACATCGCCTCTCCGTCTCGCCCGAGCCGCCGCCTTCACCGCGGTGTGCCTCGGTCTGGGCGTGCTGGCGCACCTGTTCAGCGGCGGCGAGGTGACCCCCGGCGCGCTCGCGCTGGGCCTGCCGGCGGTGTTCGCCGCCGCGCTGCCCCTGTCCGGCGGGGAGCGGACGCTGCGCGCGATCCTGCCCCTGCTCGCGGCCCTGCAGGCCGCGTTGCACGTGCTGTTCGCCCTGTCGTCCCCGTCCACCGTGGACGTCGCGACCGGGCACCTCCTGGCCGGGCACGCGCACGCCGGACCCGGCTTGGGGATGCTCATCGCCCACGGCTGGGCGGTGGTGCTGACGTCGCTGTGGCTGGCCAGGGGCGAGGCCGCCCTGTGGGCGCTGCTGCGGCGGCTGGCCGTACGCCTCGCGCGGATCGCGGCCGATCCGGCGCCGCCCGTGTTCGCGCCCCTGGCGTCGCCGCATCCGGACGAGCCGCTTGTCCCCCGCTCCGTCGCGCCGCGCCACAGCGTCACCCGGCGCGGCCCGCCCCGCCTTCTCCGTCCGTCCGTCTGAGACGGCGCTCCTCATCCCGCTCCCGGCCGCGTACGGCCCGGGACGTGATCATGATCTTTTCCGGCGGAGCATGCCCACGCGCGTGCCCCGTTCCTCAGCCGCGCCCGGCCCGTGTCTCAGCCGCGCCCGGCCCGGCCCACGGGACGCGCCCGCGTGCCCGCCGGACGACCGAGAGAAGGCTTCCGCATGACCAGCACGACCGTTCACCGCGTCCTCCCGGCGGCGCTCGCCGCCCTCCTCGCCGCGGCCGCCTGCGCCGCACCGGCCGGCACCACCGCCGCTTCGCCGGCGGCGGCGCAGGCCCCCGTCTCCGCGTCCGCCACGACGGCCGCCGCCCCGCTGTCGATCGCCGATCCGTGGGTGAAGACGGCCCGTTCCGGCATGAGCGCCGCCTTCGGCACGCTCGTCAACACCACCCGCGAGGCGGTCACCGTCGTCGGGGCGAGCACCCCTGTCTCCCCGTCCGTGGAACTGCACGAGGTCGCCGGAGACGGCGGCGCCACGACGATGCGCCGCAAGCAGGGCGGGTTCGTGATCCCCGCGGGCGGGCGGCACGTGCTCCAGCCCGGCGGCGACCACATCATGCTCATGGACGTCCGCACGGCGATCGAGCCCGGGGCCGAGGTGCCCTTCACGATCACCCTGAAGGACGGCAGGACGGTGTCCTTCACGGCGGTGGCCAAGGACTTCGCCGGTGCCAACGAGTCCTACGCCCCCCATGAGTGAGCGCGAGTCCCGGGCGGGACGGCGGCTGACCCGGCGCGGCCTGCTCGCGGGAGGGGCCGTCGCCGCCGCCGCGGCGGCCTGCGCCGTGCCCGGTGGGGCCGGGTCCGCGGCGGCCGGGTCCGCGCCTCTTCCCGGTGGTGACGCCGTCGAACCCTTCCACGGCGTCCACCAGGCGGGCGTCGCGACCTCTCCGCAGACGTTCGCGGTGTTCGCCGGGTTCGACCTGCGGCCGAAAACCGGGCGAGTCGCGCTGACACGCCTGATGCGGCTGCTGACCGACGACGCGCGGCGGCTCACCCGGGGCGAGCCCGCCCTCGCCGACACCGACGCCGAACTGGCGCTGCTGCCCGCGCGGCTCACCGTCACCTTCGGGTTCGGCGCCGGGCTGTTGGAGGCGGCGGGGGCCGGGCACCTGGCGCCACGGCCGCTGCCGGCCTTCAAGATCGACGCTTTGCAGCCTCGCTGGAGCGGCGGCGATCTACTGGTCCAGGTGTGCGCGGAGGACCGCGTCACGCTGGCGCACGCGCTGCGCGTGCTCGTCAGGGACGCCCGTTCCTTCGCGACCATACGCTGGACCCAGCACGGCTTCCGGCAGAGCCCGCAGGTCCGGGCGCCGGGCACGACCCAGCGCAACCTGATGGGCCAGCTCGACGGCACCGTCAACCTCACGCCGGGCTCGGCGGACTTCGAGCGGGCCGTGTGGGTGCGCGACGGGTGGCTGCGCGGCGGCACCACGCTGGTGCTGCGGCGCATCCGAATGGACCTGGAGAAGTGGGACGCCGCGGACCGGGCGGCCAAGGAGTTCAGCGTCGGGCGGCGGCTGGACAACGGTGCGCCCCTGACCGGCCGGGCCGAGACCGACGAGCCCGACTTCGCCGAGCTCGGCCCGTCGGGCCTGCCGGTGATCTCCGAGTTCGCGCACATCCGCCGCGCCCGGACGGCCGACCCGGGCATGCGGATCCTGCGCCGGGCATACAACTACGAGGCCGGACTCAGCCCGGAGGGACGGCAGGACGCCGGCCTGCTGTTCGCGTCCTACCAGGCCGACGTGGCACGGCAGTTCGTCCCGATCCAGGCGCGGCTGGCGGAGATGGATCTGCTGAACCAGTGGACGACCCCCATCGGGTCGGCCGTCTTCGCCATACCACCCGGATGCTCCTCGGACGGCTGGATCGGCGAGACCCTGCTGTCCTGATCCGGCCGTCCTGATCCTGCTGTCCGGATCCGGCCGTCCGGAGCGGAAGGCCCGGCAGGGTCTCCCGCTCCGGACGGGAGGCGCCTCACGCCCGGAGCGCAGGCGCCTCGGTGCGGCCGTCTCAGCCGCGCGAACGGCGCAGGGCGGTCAGGCCGGCGCCGGCCCCGACCAGGCCGGCGACCAGGCCGATGCCGCCGAGCACCAGGGCCGGGGTGGTGTCCCCGCCCTCGTCGTCGTCATCGTCCGCGGCGGCCGCCACCGTGGGGGCGGCGGCGGCGACAGGCGAGGCGGAGGCGGCGACGCCATGGTCGTCCTCACCCTCCTCGGCGGTGACGAGCTTGAGCACCGGCGCGGGGTGTTCGGGCTCGGAGCCGTCGGCCTTCGGCGCATCCGCCCACTTGACCTTCTCACCGCCGGAGTAGGTCTGCACCGTGGGGAAGGTGAGCGCGTCCACGTTCTTAGGCAGCGGCCCGACCGAGGCCTCGAACTCCTGGAACTGGCCGGACTCGATCTTGCCGCCGGACCAGGTGATCTTCAGTACCGACTCGGTGATCGTGTCGCCGGCGTCCGACACGACGGGCTTGGGCAGCTTGCCGCGGGTGAGCTTGACGTCCCAGCCGGGGACCGGGCGGACCGAGACGAACGGCAGCGGGTGGTCGGTGGGGAACTCGACCTCCACCTTGGTGGTCGAGGCGTTGTCGCGCTCGTTGGGGACACGGAAGGCGATCTTGGTCCAGCCGCCCTGGACGGCGGTGCCGGGGTTGACGGTGACGTGGGCGAGGGCGGGCACGGCGAGGCCGAGGGTGAGCGCGAGGGCACCGGCGGTGACGGCGGCCGCGCGACGGACATACGAGGTCATGGGGGTTCTCCAGTCGTCTGCGAGGTTACGAAGGCGCGCGAGCGTGTCCCAGAAGGGGAGAGACCGATCCCCTGGGAGATACGCGCCGCCCGCGCGTGAAGCTCAGAAGACGGGAAGAACCGGTGGGCCGCGGCGGACGACCGCGTGCCGCAGCACGCCCGCGGCGTGCGGAACGCGCCCGGCATCGGGCGCCGGGCGCCGGTGAGGACGCCGGGCGGCCGCGAGGTCCGCTCCCAGCAGTGCCGACAGCGCGGTCACCAAGGCGGCCACCGCCCGCAGGCAGCGCACCACCCTGGCGCCGATCCCCCGCAGCACGGACCACAGGGCTTCCTCGCCGCGCGCCAGCCACCATCCGGTGAGCAGCCCCGCGGTGAGGTGGGCGGTGAGCATGCCGGTCTGCGCGCTCAGGCCGCCGTGCCACGTGGGATGCCCCGCCTCGGCGGCGGAGGCCGTGACGTCGAAGAGGAAGTGCAGGAAGGCCTGGGCCCCGAGCAGCAGGCCGACGATCGCCTGGGGCGACCGTTCCCGGCCCGCCGCGACTGCCGCCCCCGCCGCCACCACGAGCACGCCCGTGAGGAGCGCGGCAGGCGCCGGCCCCCCTCCGCCGGCGAACCGGTGCGCGCCGACGGCCAGGAGCACGCAGACGGCCGAGAAGGCAACCGACCGCGCGAGCCGGAAGGAGAGTGAGGCGCGCATGTCGCCGGGATTGTCTCACACCCGGGCGATCTCGGGCCGGTCCCCTCTGCGATCTTCCGCACACCAGGAGAAGGCCCATTGACCTCGGGAGTGGGCGCTCTGTGCCCCGGCCCGCCGCTACCGCGGCGCGGCCTGCGCCGGGACGGACAGCGCCGTCCCGGCGCAGGCATGCGGCGAGAGGTCAGAGGCGGGTCCAGCGCTGGTTGGCCTGGCCGTTGCACGTCCAGATGACGAGCTTGGTGCCGTTGGCGGTGCCGTTGTTGTAGGCGTCCAGGCACTTGTTCGCGCCGACGGCGGTGATGGTGCCGTCGGCGTTGAGCCGCCACTGCTGGTTGCTCTGGCCGTTGCAGTCCCAGATCACCACGTTGCTGCCGTCCGCGGTGCCCCGGTTGTACACGTCCAGGCACTTGGTGCCGTAGACCCGCAGCTCACCCGAACCGGTCGGCGTCCACCGCTGGTTCGCCTGGCCGTTGCAGTCCCAGAGCTGCACCTGCGCGCCGTTGGCCTGCGAGGCGCCACTGACGTCCAGGCACCGGCCCGACCCCACCCCCTTGATCGCGCCTGTCCCGGTGGGCGTGGGCGACGGGCCGGCGGACGGGGTGGCGCCGCTCCCGGTGACGGTGAGCAGGACCGCTTCGCGGGCGGGCACGGTCGTGGTGTAGCCGCCGTCGAACGTGCCGATGTCGGTCCCGGTCCACAGGTTCCGCACGGTGGCGGCCCCGCTCAGGCCGAGGTCCGACCAGCGGGCGGTGATGGACGCGGAGGAGGTGGTCCGGTTGAGCAGGAGCACCGCCCGCCGGCCGGTGCCGGACAGAACCTTGCCGTAGACCTGGCGTCCGCTCTGGTCCTCGGCGACCTTCACGCCCTGACGTCCGAGCGGATCCTGGTCGACCGCGAGCACCTCCCGGTTGGTCAGGATCGCCCGGGTCTCCGCGCTCATCGTGGCGATGTTGTTCCCGGCCAGCAACGGCGCCCCGGAGATCGCCCACAGGCCCATGTGCGTACGGTTCTGCGCCGCGGAGAAGCCGTTCATGCCGACGACGAGCATGTCGGGGTCGTTGTAGTGGCCGGGGGTCTGCGCGTTCGGGTGCTGGGCGGAGTCGAAGTTGGCCAGCACCCGGTCCATCGAGGCGTTCTCGCCCCAGTAGATGATGTCCCCGCTGGTGCGCCACATGGTGGAGATGGCCGGTGCCCAGTCCCACGGGCTCTGGGCGCCCCAGTTGCAGACCGACAGCACCATCGGCCGTCCGGTCTGCGCGGTGGCGCGGTCGATGGCGGCGCTGATCGCCTGGTAGGCGGTGCGGGCGTTGAGCCCCTCGGCCTGGCCGCCGCACCAGTCGACCTTCACGAAGTCGAAGCCCCACCGGGAGAACTGCAGGAAGTCCTGGTCGTAGTGGCCCTCGCTGCCGCTGTTCGGCGCGGCCGGGCGGCCGGTCGGGTAGTAGTAGCCACAGCCGTTGCGCCCGGCGTCGGTGTAGATGCCCGCCTTCAGCCCCTTGCTGTGGATGTAGTCGGCGATCGCCTTCATCCCGCCCGGCCACTCCGACTGGTCGACCGTGATATTGCCGGACGCGTCGCGCGTCCCCTGCCACCAGCCCTCGTCGATGTTGACGTACTCGTAGCCGGCGTCCTTCATCCCCGAGGACACCATCGCGTCCACCTGGGCTTTGATCACGTTGTAGTTGATCTGGGCCGCGAAGGTGTTCCACGACGCCCAGCCCATCGGCGGAGTCGCCACCGTCGCCACGGCCGCGGCGGCCGCGGCGGCCGTTCCCGTCGTGGTGGCCGCGGCGCCGTCCGCGACCGCCCACCCCGCCGGGACCATCGTCGCGATCGCGAGGTGCACGGCGACGACCAGCCGCCGTAGCCGCCGGAGGCGGGGGGAACGGCCATCCGGGGTGTGCCCGGAGGACCGTCGCCGGGCGGATTCGCGTAATCGCATGCGTTTCTCCTTCTGGTGGGGATGCTCACTCTGGTGGGGTGCTCGACGAGTGCCCGGCGCGGCCGGTCCCCGGAGAAGGAAGCGGCGGGACCACCCGCCCGAGTCAGAGCCGACATGGGCCGACAGCGGATGCCGACATGGCTGTACGACGAGGAGGAAGCCGGAGGCACCCGAAGATTCAGTGTGCGGCGGAACGCCTGACGCGACCGGCGTCGCCGCCGGCCCCTGCCGCTCATCACCGACCCCGGCAGGAGGAAGCCGAACGCGCCCTCAGTGTGGAAAACCTCCGCGAGCAGTGTCAAGACCATTGGCGAATCGATTCGTCCTGACGCCCCGAGTCGCGCGGCTCCAGGACGCCGGTGGACCGGGCCCTCACCCGCGCTCCGGCCGCTGAAACTTTCAGCGGGCTCCGCGGCCGACGGAGCAGGTAATCGCGGCCGGATCGGAGCAGCTGGGAGTCCTGCCGGGCGGAAACACGGAGGACGGCCCCGGGCGGATCACTTGACGGTGCTCGCCGCGTCGTATTTGCTCCGCTGCACCAGCGCCTTCAGTCACCTCAGGGAGAGGAGCACACCTCTGCCGTGATTTGTTAACGCTAACAATGTCGCGCCGGACGTACAAGGAGGATCGAACCCTTCCGCGATCAGCGCAGCGTCTCGCATCCGACCCCGCGAGACCGCGCCCATCACACGGGCTTCTCACCTACGGGCCCACACCTGACGAGAGGAACGAGAGCATGCCGAGACGTCACCGCTGACACGCCGGTAGTCGACTGCCGAAAACGGTTGTTTCGCGCCCGGCCTCTGTGGGGGGGGAGTGCGCCCTTCCCTGTGCCGTCCGCGCCGGGTGCCCGCGGCCGGGACCGCTGAACGTCGCCCGGATGCGGAGACGGCTCCGGTCCCCACCCCCGGGGCTCCCACGCGGAGAGCCTTTGGGCCATACTCGCATTCGATCAACGGTGCCGAGCCGAGGACGACGATGACACCTCCCCAGCGCCACCGCGGCGTGGTCGTTCCCGCCGTCGCCGCGACGGCGTTCGCCGTGCTGGCGCTCGCCCTGTGGTTCGGCGGCGGCAGGCCGCAACCGGCGATCCAGGGGCTGCCCTCCCCCGGCGCCCTGACCACCTGGGGCCTGCCGGTCGCGCGCCTCGTGCACGACGCCTGCGCCGCCGCCACGGTCGGGGCCCTGCTGGCCGCCGTCGTCCTCGCCCCCGCGAGCGGCAGGGCCGTCATGCGGGCGGCCGGGGCGTGGGCGCTCGGCTGGGCGGCGAGCGCGGCGGTCACCGAGATCCTGACGCTGTCGGACTTCCTCGGGCTGCCCCCGGTCGACGCGCTGCGCTCGGGCGCGCTGCCCGCCTTCCTCCTCTACATCCCGCAGGGACAGGCGTTCCTGACGGTGACGGTCGCGGCCCTGGCGGTCGCCGCCGGGTCGCTCCTGCCGCACGGCCCCCAGCACCGGTCCACACTGCTGCGGCCCGCGCTGCTCGCGGTGGCGGTCCTCGCGGTGCTGCCCCCGGCGTACGTGGGCCACTCGGCCTCGGCCGCCGACCACAACCTCGCCGTCCTCAGCCTGATGGCGCACGTCGCGGCCGTCGCGATGTGGATCGGCGGTCTGTACGCCCTCGTGGCGCACCTGCGCGCCACGCCCGGGCTCACCGTCGCCGTGCGCCGCTTCAGCACGCTCGCGCTGGGCTGCTTCGCCGCCGTCGGGGCGTCCGGCGCGCTCAACGCCTGGGTCAGGCTCGGCTCGCTGCCCCTGCTCTGGCAGTCGAGGTACGGCCTGCTCGTGCTGGCCAAGGTCGCCGCGCTGGCCGTGCTCGGCTGGTTCGGGTGGCGGCACCGCCGCAGGACCATCGGGGCGCTGGAGTCCGGCGGGGCCCGCGCGCCGTTCCTCCGTCTCGCCTGCGGCGAGATCGCGGTGATGGCCGGCGCCCTGGGCCTGGCCGTGGCGCTGGGCCGCACGCCCCCGCCGCCCACGGAGACGGCCGTGCACCAGCACGACGCCCTGGGATACGCCCTGCCCGCCCTCACCCCGGGCACGCTCGCCACCGAGGTGCGGCCCGACCCGATCGCGCTGCTCCTGCTGGCCGCGGCCCTCGCCGCGTACCTGTCCGGCGTGCGGCGGCTGTCGCGCGCCGCGTCACCGGGGAACGGCGAGAGGTGGCCGGCCGGACGCACCGCGTCCTGGGTCGCCGGCCTGGTCGTGCTCGGCTACGCCACGTCGGGAGGAGTGGCGGCCTACGCGCCCGCGGTGTTCTCCGCGCACGCGGCGCAGTACGCGCTGCTCGGCGCCGTGGGGCCCGTCCTGCTCGTCTTCGGAGCCCCGGTGACGCTGTGGCGGCGGGTCCACCCGGGATCCGAGCCCCTCGCCGGCCCGGCCGGCCGCGCGCTGTCCCATCCGGTGACGGTCCTGGCCCTGTACGCGCTGCCGTACCCGGTGCTGTACCTGACGGGCCTGTTCGGGCACGCCCAGCCGAGCCTCGCCCTGCGGCTGGCCGCGCAGGCGGTGGTGACGGTCACCGCGGTGCTCTTCCTCGCGGTGACGGCCGGTGTGGACCCGCTTCCGCATGCGACCCGGCCGCAGGTCCGCGTCTGGATGCTCGTGGGGGCGATCGCCGTACGCGCGTGGACGGGGCTCGCGGTGCTGGCGGGGCCGTCGCAGGCGCCGGAGTGGTACGCGGCGCTGGAACTGCCGTGGGCGCCGGACCGGGCGGCCGACCAGCGGCTGGGGGCGTCGCTCGGCACGGGCGCGACCGTCGCCGTCCTCGCGGGCCTGCTCGTGCTGGTGCTCGTCCACGCGCGCGCGGCGCGACGCGACGCGGTGTCCGGACCGGGACGGATCAGGACGACGGGACGGGACCCGTCGAGTCGCGGACGCTGAGGGTCGTCGCCAGCTGGAGGTGCCGGGAGGCGGGCTGGACGCCGTCCGCCATGCCGAGGACGGTCTCGACGGCCATCCGGCCCATGCCGACGAGAGGCTGCCGGACCGAGGTGAGCCGGGGTGTGGTCCATTCGGTCTGCGGGGTGTCGTCGAACCCGGTGACCGACAGCTCGCCCGGGACGGTGATGTGCAGTTCCTTGGCCGCGGCGAGGACGCCGACGGCGATCTCGTCGTTGCCCGCGACGATCGCGGTCGGCCGCTCGTCGAGCGCGAGGATCTCGCGGCCGTGCCGCAGGCCCGCCTCGACGGAGAACGCCTCGTGGCGGATCAGCGCGCGGTCCGGCGTGAGTCCGGCCGAGTCGAGCGCGGCCTGGTACCCGTGGAAGCGTTCCAGCGAGGGGGCGGAGCCCGGCGGGCCGCCGATCCAGGCGATCCTGCGATGGCCGAGCTTGATGACGTGCTCGGTCGCCGAGCGACCGCCCGCCCAGTTGGTGGAGCCGATGCTGACGACACGTGATTCGGTCGTGTCGATCGGGTCGATCGACACGACGGGCACCTCCAGATCCTCCGCGGCGAGGAGCACCGCGTCGGGCACGGCGACGGCGAGCGCGATGAGACCGGCGACGCCGGACTCCTTCTGCTCCTCCATCCAGGCACGGGCCGCCGTGCCGCTCGTGCTGATCGGCTCGTCGGGCGGCAGACGGAGGAGGAGCTCGGCCTGCGCGGAGGTCGCGGCCACGAGTATCCCCTGGAGCACCGTTCCGGCGTAACGGGACTCCACGAAGTCGAGCATGGTGACGAGGGCCCGGTTTCGTGCTCGCTCGTGACGTGCCGCCGTCGGCTTGTAGCCGATCTCGGCCATGACCGCGAGGACACGCTCACGCGTGTTCGGCCCCACGTCGCTGCGCCCGTTGAGGACCTTCGACGCGGTCGTGGGCGAGACGCCGGCCAGTCGGGCGACATCCGCCAAGGTGGCTCGCTCGGAACGACCTCGCCGTACCATCAGGGCTCCTTCCGGGCTTCGAAATTGTTTCGAATCTACCACGCGTGATTTTCGTCGGTCGCGCCGCGACATCTGGCCCGTGTCCACCCGTTGACACTGCCCAGGTACGCCCCTAATGTCCTGGCATAACGAACAAGTTGCGAAATATTTTCGAGACCCAATCGGACGAGAAGAGACGCTCGTGCGGCTCTCCCGCGATCTCCCACCCCCGGATCACCGAAGAAGTGAGACCATGACGAGTGACGGCGTGTCCGGCCCCCGGTTGCGGATCGACGGAGAGCCGTGCGACGAGAGGGCGTTCCCGCACCTCTGGGCCAGGTGCGTCGGCGCCGGACGGGCGAACGAGGCACTGCGTGCGGACTGGCAGCAGCAGTTCGCCGAGGCCGTCGCCGCGTGCGGGTTCCAGTACGTCCGCTTTCACGGCGTCTTCCACGACGACATGTTCGTGTACCGGGAGAGCTACGGCGGCGGTTTCGGCCCTGACGCACCCCTCGCCTCGCCCGTGTACACGTTCAGCTACGTGGACAAGGTGTTCGACTTCATCGTGGACCACGGCGTCCGTCCATTCGTCGAGCTGGGTTTCATGCCGCGCGAGCTCGCGACGGTGACGGACACGGTGTTCTGGTGGGGCGCCCACTGCAGCCCGCCCAAGGACATGGCGCGCTGGGTCGAGCTGGTCACGAGGACGGTCGAGCACTGGATCGGCCGGTACGGCCTCGACGAGGTGCGGGAGTGGCGGTTCGAGGTGTGGAACGAGCCGAACCTGGTTCCCCACTTCTGGACCGGGACGAAGACCGAGTACTTCGAGCTTTACGAGCAGACCGTGACGGCGATCAAGAAGATCGACCCCGCGTTGAAGGTGGGCGGGCCCGCGACGAGCGTCTTCGTGCCCGACGACCGCTACAAAGGCGAGGTCGAGGACCGCTCCGCGACCCACGCGACGGCCGCGGCGGCCGACGTGGACGCGCTCGACTGGCGCCCCGTGTGGATCGAGGACTTCCTCGCCTGGTGCGCCAAGCGCGACCTCCCGGTCGACTTCGTCTCGACCCACACCTACCCCACCGACTTCGCCTTCGCCGCCGACGGCGAGGCGGTGCAGATCACCCGGTACGCCGACGCGACGTTCGACGACCTCACCCTGCTCCGCGAGCTCGTGAAGAACAGCGCGTATCCCGACGCGGAGATCCACATCACGGAGTGGTCGACGTCGCCGTCATCGCGTGACTTCATCCACGACACGCCGTTCGCGGCGGCCTTCATCACCCGGGCGTACCTGCGGTGCGCCGCCCTCGCCGACTCGATCTCCTACTGGACCTTCACCGACGTGTTCGAGGAGGGAGGCGCCGGGATCGGACCCTTTCACGGCGGGTTCGGCCTGGTGAACGAGTGGGGCGTCCACAAGCCCACCTTCCACGCGTTCACGATGCTCGCGCGGCTCGGCGACCGGCTGCTCCTCGCGACACCCGACGGGGTCGTGACCCGCGACAGCCGGACCTCGGCCGTGTCGGCGGTGTTCTTCAACTACCCGGAGGACATGGCCCTGCGAGGTGTCCGGGCGCAGAGTTCGTACGCGGCGGCACGCGCGCTGGCCGAGGTGGGGCCGAGCCGGAGGATCCGCCACTCGATCGGCGGTCTGGAGCCCGGCACCATGTTCCTCGTCGAGATCGTGGACTGGGAGCACGGGAACGCCGCCGAGGCCTGGTATCGGCTCGGGTGCCCTCTCAACCCGTCCCGCGCCGAGAGCGAGCACCTGCGCGGGGTCGCCGACTCGCTCCTCAGGTTCACGCTGACCGTCCCCGGCACCGGTGTGCTCGACCTCGACGTCGAACTCGCGCCGTGGGCCGTGATGTCGTTGCGGCAGTCGGCCTGACCGCACGAACCGCCCCGGCGGCGGCGCCGGAGAGCGCACGACGCCCGGAAGACGGCCGTCCGGTGAGGACGGCCGTCGCCCGGGTCCGGCGGCGCCCTGCGAGAAGGGTCAGCGACGGCCGCGCGGGGCGTCGTCGCGGTCCCTGCGCACGATCGGCTTCTTGCCCTTGATCGTGGTGCGGCGCAGCGCCGACACCACCTCGTCCACGGCGCCGTCCGGGATCTCTACCAGGGTGAACCGGTCGGCGATCTCGATCGCCCCGATCTCACGCCCGCTGACCCGGGTCTCCCCGGTGATCGCGCCGACGATGTCCTGGGGGCGCACGCCCGCGCTGCGGCCCGCGCCGACGAAGACGCGGCTCATCGCGCCGCCGCCGCGCCGCCCGCGCCGGTCGTCGCGGCCGTGCCTGTCGTCGCGCGGCCCGCGCTCGGGCCGCTGGGCGCGCGGCGCGACCTCGGGGATCTCCTCCTCGTCGGCGGCGGCGCCGGTGGACTCGTGGGCGAGCTTGACCGCCGCGAGCGCGATGGCGACCAGGTCGAACTCGTCGGCGAGCGTCTCGACCACCACACGGAAGCGGTCGAGGTCGCCGTCCTCCATCAGGCTCTCCTGCAGCGCGGCCCGGGTCAGCTCCAGACGCCGGGCGCGCAGGTCGGCGACCGTCGGCACCTTCTCGACCGTGATCCTGCTGCGGGTGACGCGCTCGATGGTCTTGAGCATGCGGTGCTCGCGCGGCTCGGCGAGCGTGATCGCGACGCCCTCGCGACCGGCCCGGCCCACCCGGCCGATGCGGTGCACGTACGACTCGGGGGCGGACGGCACGTCGTAGTTGATGACGTGGGTGAGCTGCTCGATGTCGAGGCCGCGGGCGGCCACGTCGGTCGCGACGAGCAGGTCGGCGGTCCCGCTGCGCAACCGGCTCATGACCCGGTCGCGCTGCTCCTGCCCCATGCCGCCGTGCAGGGCCTCGGCGCGGTAACCCCGGCCGTTCATGGTCTCGGTGAGCTGGTCGACCTCCTCACGCGTACGGCAGAAGACGATCGCCGCAGTGGGGGCCTCCACGTCGAGCACCCGGCCCAGCGCCGCCGGCTTGTAGGCCCGCGACACGATGTAGGCGCTCTGCCGGATGAGCGGCGCCTCGCCGGCGGCGGGCGCCTCCCGCTCGATCCTGATCCGCACCGGCTCGCGCAGGTGGCGGCGGGCGATCCCGTCGATGCGCGGCGGCATGGTCGCGGAGAACAGCACGGTCTGCCGGTCCTCCGGGGTGTCCTGGAGGATCGCCTCGATGTCGTCGGCGAAGCCCATGTCGAGCATCTCGTCGGCCTCGTCGAGGACGATCATCCGCAGGCCCTTCAGCGGCAGGGTGCCCCTGCCGATGTGGTCGAGCGCCCGGCCCGGCGTGGCGACGACGACGTCCACGCCGCGCTCCAGCGCCCGCAACTGCCGCCCGATCGGCTGGCCGCCGTAGATCGGCAGCACCCGAGCGCCGAGGTCGCGGCCGTAGCGGTGCATGGCCTCCGAGACCTGGACGGCCAGCTCACGGGTCGGCACGAGCACGAGCCCGGCGGGCTCCCCCCCGCCGTCCTCCATGCCCAGGGGGTGGGCGCTGTGCAGCCGCTGGAGCATGGGCAGGGCGAACGCGGCCGTCTTGCCCGTGCCGGTCGCCGCCTGGCCGAGCAGGTCGCGGCCCTCCAGCAACGGCGGGATCGCCTCCCGCTGGATCGGCGTGGGCTCCTCGTAGCCGAGGCCGGACAGGGCCTTGAGGAGCTCGGGAATCAGTGCCAAATCGGCGAATTCGGGTCCCTCGTCGATCTCGTTCACGGCCATGTCCTGCTCCTGGTCCTGCTCCTGGTTTCGCTCCTGGCGGGGCGACTGTGCACTGGACGACCTTACGGTCTTTCCGCCCTTACCCCGAACGCCGCCTCCGGCACTCGGCGCGCTCCTCCCCGTAGCCCTTCCGGCGTACGTCCCTACTGCCGGGGTCGTAGGAGAGGTTTACATCTGAAGTCGGTCGACGTGACCACCCCGGCAAGGAAGCCTGAAAGGGTCCCCCGAGAGGCAGGAGGCGATCCATGCAAGGAAAGGCACGGTTCACACGGTGGGCGGGCGGCGCCGCGGTCGCGCTCGCCGCCGCCCTTCTCGTCGCGTCGTGCGGCGACGCGGCGCCCGGGCGCACTCCCGGCGCCTCCACCGCATCCGCCGCGCACAGCGGCCACGCCGGTCACGGCACCGCCAAGCCGGCCGCGGCGGCGGCGCCGCTGCGGGCGGGCGAACGGTTCGTGACGCTGACGCTCCCGCAGCCCTACCGGCCCTCGGCGCCCTCGGGCGGCACCGACGAGTACCGCTGTTTCCTGGTCGATCCCGGGCTCACGGGGTCCGCGTTCCTGACCGGCAGTCAGTTCCTCCCGCAGAACACCGACATCGTGCACCACGCGATCGTCTTCCGGGTCGGGCCCAAGGAGGCGGAGGCGGCGCGCAGGGCGGACGCCGCGACGCCGGGCGAGGGCTGGACCTGCTTCGGCGACGCCGGGATCGAGAACGGCGCGTGGGTCGGCTCCTGGGCTCCCGGCGTCGACGAGACGCTGCTGCGGCAGAAGGTCGGGTACCCCCTCCCGGCGGGCAGCCAGATGGTGCTGCAGATCCACTACAACCTGCTGGGCGGCGCCGACGGCACGGACAGGTCCGGCATCCGGCTCCGGCTCGCCGACGGCGCGAGCGACCTGGCCCCACTGGAGACGGGGCTGATCGCGGGGCCGATCGAACTGCCCTGCACGGCCGAGGAGTCGGGGCCGTTGTGCGATCGTGAGGCGGCCGTCGAGAACGTGGCCCACCGGTTCGGCGAGCAGGCGCGGCACATGGTCGACGGCCTGACCCGGATGTGCGGGCAGGGCGAGCCCCCGCGGCCCGGCCCGACACAGCACTGCGACATGCCCGTCCGGAAGGACGCGACGCTGTACGCCACCGCCGGGCACATGCACCTGCTCGGCCGCGCCATCAAGGTCGACCTCAACCCGGGCACCCCGGACGCGAGGACCATCCTCGACATCCCCGCGTACAACTTCGACGACCAGGCGATCCGCCCGCTGGCCCGGCCGCTGCAGATCAAGGCCGGCGACACGCTCCGGGTGACCTGCACGCACGACGCGGGGCTGCGCGCCATGCTTCCCGCGCTGCACGGGCAGGCGCCCCGGTACGTGGTCTGGGGCGAGGGCACCAGCGACGAGATGTGCCTGGGGCTGCTGGTGTGGTCGCCGAAGGCGTGAACGAGGCATAACGTGTGATCGTGGATCTTCGGGAGCTGGGACGGGCCAGGTTCGCGGTGTCGGCCGTCTTCGCCCTGCACGGGGCCGTGACCGGCGGCTTCGCCTCCCGCATCCCCTGGATCCAGGACCACGTCGGGGCCGGGCCCGGCGCCCTCGGTCTCGCCCTGCTCGCGCCCGCGGCCGGCTCCGTCCTCGCGATGCCGACCGCGGGCCGCATCACGCACCGCTTCGGCGGGCGGGCCGTCACCCGCGTCTCGATCGGCCTGTGGTGCCTGGTCCTCGTCCTGCCCCCGCTGGCCCCGGACCTCCCCCTGCTGTGCGCGGCGCTCCTGCTGTACGGCGGGGTGGCCGGCATGGCCGACGTCGCGATGAACGCCCAGGGGGTGGAGGTCGAGCAGCGGCTCGGCCGGTCGATCATGTCCGGGCTGCACGGGATGTGGAGCGTGGGCACACTGTCGGGCGGTGCGGTGGGCACGCTGGCCGCGAGCGCGGGCGTCGACGCCCGCCTCCATCTCGCCGGGGCGGCGGTCGTGCTGTTCCTCGTGGCCCTGGCCGTGGGGCCGCTGCTGCTCGACGTGCGGGCGGCCGAGGACGCGCCCGCCCCGCCCCACTTCGTGCTGCCGCCGCGCGGAGTGCTGCTCATCGGGCTGGTGGGCTTCTGCGCGGTGTTCGGCGAGGCCGCGGCCCAGGACTGGTGCGCGGTCTATCTCCGCCAGGTCGCCGGCGCGTCCCAGGCGGTGGGCGCCGCGGCGTACACCGCCTTCGCCTGCATGATGGCCGCGGGGCGGTTGTGCGGTGACGCGGTGGTGCGGCGGCTGGGGCCGGTGGCGACCGTGCGCGGCGGCGCGGCGCTGGCGTCGCTCGGCGGGCTGCTCGTCGTCGTCTCCCGCACCCCGGCGCCGGCGACCGCCGGGTTCATGCTGATCGGTGTGGGGATCGCGGTGGTCATCCCGCTGGTGTTCGCGGCGGCCGGCAACGCCGCGCCCTCACCGAGCGAAGGCGTCGCGGGAGCGGCCACGGTCAGCTACGCGTCGGGTTTCCTCGCGCCGAGCACGATCGGCGGGATCGCCACGCTGACCGGGCTGCCCGCCTCGTTCGCGCTGGTCACCGTCCTGCTGCTGGCGGTCCTGCTGGGCGCGGGCAGGCTCGCGCCCTCGGCCGCGCGGGCGCGCCGGGACATCCGGCCGGCCCCGCACGGAAAGTAGCCGCCGCCCCACGGCAGACGCGGCTCGAACGCCCGCCAGGCGGCGGCCCAGGGCCTGGGCCGGGCGTTCGACGAACCGGTGGGTCAGGGCGGAGCAGGCGAGCACCACGGCCAGCAGCAGGACGGCCATGGCCAGGCGTTCGGCGAGGGAGAACCGGCCCGGGTCCATGGTCAGCCGCCGGAGCACCTGCACGGCGAGCGGATGCAGCAGGTAGACGGAGTAGCTGATCAGGCCGAGCCACACGAGGGCGCGGGGCATCGGCCGGTGCCGCAGAAGACGGGCGGCCAGGAAGGTCGCCCACGCCGCGGCGACGGCGGTGGACCAGCCCACTGTGAACGCCAGCGCCTGGTCTCCGGGCATGCCCCAGCCGGGCCCGAAGGCCCATGCGGCGCCCACGGACGCGACCGGCACGCACGCCAGCGCCCACCCGCTCGTCCTCCAGCGCAGTTGTCCCCGGTCGAGCCGGTAGAGCACGGTGCCGGCGAACATCGTGGCGATGATGGCGAGACTCTGCCAGGCCCCGATCCGGCTGTTGGCGCCGAGCAGCACGAGAGCCAGCACGGCCGCGGCCGCGGTGCCGCACACGCGCCACCGCCCGCCGGCCGCCAGCGACGCGGCCGCCGCGAGCAGCACGACCGCCGTGATCATCACGACCTGGGCGGTGCCCGCGCCGCGCGACAGCGCGCCCGCCGGAAGCAGGCCGCCCACGGTGACGGCCGCCACGGCGAAGGCGAGCATGCCGGTCGCGCTCGCGCGGTGCACACCGGCCGTGCCCGCACGATGCACACCAGCCACGAACATCGCCGTCACGAGGAGGTAGAAGACCATCTCGTACGACAGCGTCCAGAACACGTTGACGACGCCGGGCACCTGGAGGAGGTCCTGCAGCATCGTGAGGTGCGCCAGGACCGCGGTGCCCGGGTCGTCCGCCAGCTGACGCGGCAACGGGGAGTACACGCCCTGGGCACCGAACACCGTCCCGGCCGCCGCCGCGACGAACCACAGGGGATACAGGCGGAAGACCCGGTTGATCCAGAACCCGCCGACGCTGCCGCGCCGTTCCAGCGAGACCGGCACCACGTATCCGCTGACGAGGAAGAACACCAGCACGCCGTACTGGCCGAAGTTGAACCACGGGCTGACACCCGCGCGCACCTCGGGGAACAACGCGTCCAGGCAGTGCTCGAACACCACGACGAGCGCGGCCATGCCGCGCAGCGCGTCCAGCCATCCCTGCCGCGGCGCCGGGGCCGGCGGCCGCAGCCGTGCGGACGTGGCCTCCTGCCTGACCTCGCTCCGGCGCGTTTCCACAACATCGACGGACATCCGGTCAGGCTAGTGTGTCAGTCTTGGAGAATCGTGAGTGTCCGCCGAACGGCGCTCATCAGGGACGGCGGGCCACCCCCGATGAGCGCTCCCGGTCGTGCCGCTACGTCAGGTCCGCGCAGTCGCGCGCGTCGGCGTCCTTGGCCGCGCCCGGCACCCACCGGACGTTCGCGAACGACGCGGAGAACGCGCCGTCCGTGTACACGAGGAACGGCGTGTTGACGTTCTCGAAGTCCAGGTTGGGCGCGAAGCAGGACACCGGGATCTTGACGGTCGCCTTCGCGCCCACGGGCAGCCGCTGGAACAGCGACGTCGCCACGACCTCGGCCAAGCACGGGTAGACGCAGTGCGCGCTGACGACCGTGCGGGCCGCGGGCGGCTGATGGACGATCGTGTCGAAGACCAGCGCGGCGTCGGCGTTCAGGTAGCCGCGCAGGTCGCCGCCTCCCGCCGGGTCCTGCATGTAGATCTGCGCCGCCCCGGTGCCGTTCCAGGTCACCTTCAGCCCGTCGCCCTGGACGTTCACGTCCGCCGGGACGACGGTGATCTCCGAGTGCGCCGCCTCGCCGTCCGCGCCGATCTCCGTGCCGCTCCAGTTCTCGGCCGAGCCGATCAGGCTCTTGTACGGCGCGACGTCCTGCCGGTTGTAGATCTCCAGGTCCTCGGTCGCGGTGCCGCCGCCGCCCGTGCCGCCGCAGCCGAACTCGGGCGAGGTCTCGTCGAGCGCGCCGACCGACCCGGTCTGGCCGTAGCGCAGGCCGTACCCGGCGGGGAAGAGCGGGTCGTAACCCTCCTGCCCGGGATTCAGCGGCGTCTGACAGGCGCTCCTCGGCCACGAGTACGACAGCGTGCCCGTATAGCCGGAGCCGCTCTCGCGGCTCCTGACCAGCAGGTCGGCCACGCCGCCGCCCTCGGTGCCGGGCAGCCAGGCGACCACGAACGCGTCGGAGCGGTTGAGCTCCTTGTTCACGTGCAGCGGGCGCCCGGCGACGTAGACGGTGACGACCGGCGCGCCCTTGCCGGAGACCTTGTCGAGCACCGCGAGGTCGCCGGGGTAGAGCTTGGCGGCCTCCAGCGAGCGCCGCCCGAGGTCGCCCACGCCCTCGGCGTACGGCGTCTCGCCGATCACCGCGACCACCGCGTCGTACGCCTTCGGGTCCACGCCGTCGGCGGTCTCACTGAAGGTCACGTTGGCCGCGCCGAGGACCTCCCGCAGCCCGCCGAGGATGGTCGTGCCGTTGGGGAAGTCCGCGTTGGTGTTGCCGGTGCCCTGCCAGGTGAGGCTCCAGCCGCCGGTCTGGTTCGGCATGCTGTCGGCGCTCTTGCCCACCACCAGCACCTTGGATCGGGGGGAGAGCGGGAGGACCTTGCGGTTGTTCTTCAGCAGGACCTGCGACTCCCGCACCGCCTTCCTGGCCAGCGCCCGCGCCTGGAGAGCCTGCTGCGAGCCCGCGCCGGGACGCGCGGAGGGCTTGGGCGCCTCGAACAGGCCCGCGCGCAGCTTCACCCGGAGGATGCGCGTCACCGCGTCGTCGATGCGGGACATCGGGATCTCCCCCGCCTCGACCTGGGCGACCGTGGTGGAGATGAACGCCCTCCAGTCGTTCGGCACCATGACGACGTCGATGCCGGCGTTGATCGCCCGGGCGCAGTTCGAGTTCGTGCAGCCGTCGACCTGGCCGATGCCGTTCCAGTCGGAGACGACGACGCCGTCGAAGCCCATCTTCTGCTTGAGCACCTCGGTGAGCAGCTTCCTGCTGCCGTGCGCCTTGCCCTCGGTGATGCCGAGGTCCTCGTTGGTCCAGCTGTTGAAGGACGCCATGACGGTCTGCGCCCCGGCGGCGAGCGCGCCGTAGTAGCCCTGGCCGTGGATGTTGATCATTTCGGCCTCGGACGACGGGTTGACCCCCTGGTCCTGCCCCTTGAGCGTGCCGCCGTCGCCGATGAAGTGCTTGGCCGTGGCGATGACGCCCCGGCGGCCCAGCCCCCGGGAGTCGCCGCCCTGCAGGCCGCGGACGACCTCGTAGCCGTACGCGCGGGTGATGCGCGGGTCCTCGGAGAAGCCCTCGTACGTGCGGCCCCAGCGGTCGTCCCTGACGACGGCGAGGGTCGGCGCGAAGGCCCAGTCCTGCCCGGTCGCCCGGACCTGAGCGGCGGTGGCGGCGCCGATGTCACGCAGCAGGCAGGGGTCGTGCGCGGCGCCGAGGCCGATGTTGTGCGGGAAGAGCGTCGCGCCGAAGACGTTGTTGTTGCCGTGCACGGCGTCGATGCCCCAGATCACGGGGATCTTGGTGCGGGTGTTCACCGACGCCTGCCAGTAGGCGTCGGCGAGGGTCAGCCAGTCCTGCGGGGAGGCGTGCTTGTCCCGGCCCGGCCAGGATCCGCCGCCGTTGAGCACCGAGCCGATGCCGTACCGGCCGACCTCCTCGGGGGTGATCGCGGCGATCTCCGGCTGGGTCATCTGGCCCACTTTCTCGGCCAGGGTCATCCCCGCGACGGTCTTCGCGATGCGCTTCTCGTCGGCCGGGTTCCGCTTGATCTCGCTCCTGACGGCCGGCCAGTCGGGCAGCGCGGGCAGGCGCCTGTCGATCCGGGCGCAGCCGTGGTCCATCTCCGGCGTGCCGAGCACCGGCCGGGCCGGGGGCTTGCCGGGTGACTTCGCGGGTGACTCCACGGGCGGCTTCCCGGACGGCTCGCCGGGGGTCGCCGCCGCCACGGCGCCCGGCAGCAGGGCGAGACCGGCCAGGGCGGCGAGGACGCGCCGGGGCGATCGGGTGATGACTCTGCGCATGAACGTCCGTTCTCGATGGGCCACGAGGACCAGTTCGGGTGTTACGGGCGTGTTGCGCAGATCGTCACCCCGTAAGGCCCATCGGTCAAGAGAGCGCTCTCCAATCCCGGTGGGTCTTATGGAGTGACTTCAGGCTCACCGGCGGCGGTTCCGGCGCGGGGCAGGACACGCCGGATGGCCTCATGGGACCCGGCGACCCGCAGGCCCTGTTCCTCGGCGTCGGCGAGATCGAGGCTGCCGCTGAGGAGGGCGAGGATGCGCGGCGGCGGGCCGGTGACGGTGGCGTCGGCGTCCGGGTCGGCGCCCAGGCGAAGCGAGACCCGGCCGGCGTCGGCGTCGATCACCACGGCCTGGTCCCCGGCATGGATCTGGATCGAGGACGCGGGCCGATCGGGCTCGTGGTCGGCGAGGAACATCCGCACAGGCAGGCGCAGCCACTGGCCGCGGAAGGCGTCGTCGGCCCGGTGGTCGCGCATCAGGGGTACGCCCCAGCGGCCGAGCGCGTCGATCACCGGCGCCAGTTCGGCACCCCGGTCGGTGAGCCGGAACAAGGTGGTGGCGACAGGCGGCGGGGCGTCCTCGCGTTCCACGAGACCGGCGGCCTCCAGCTCGCGCAGGCGGTCCGCGAGCAGGTTGGTGGCGATTCCCGGCAGTCCGGAGCGCAGGTCCGTGTAGCGGCACGGACCACGGGACAGGAGCTCACGCACGATCAACAGCGTCCACCGATCGCCGACGACGTCGAGTGCTTTGGCCACGGAGCAGTACTGACCATAGGAGCGCATGACCACAGCCTATCAATGGACTTGAAAGCATCACGCACTTACTTGACTTTCTTGTCTTATCGCTTTAGAAGTTCGTCATGACCAATCTCGACAGGCAGGCGGTCGCCGCGAGCGCGTCTCCCGGGCCGCCTCCCCTCACTCCGCCCCCCTTCACTCCGCCACAGGGCGCCGGTGACCCGCGTGCCGTCTTCGCCGTGCTGGCGCTGGCCGTGTTCGTCTCCACGCTCGATGTGTTCATCGTCAACATCGCGCTTCCGGCGATCCAGGCCGACTTCACGGACTCCACCGTGGCCGGGGTGTCCTGGGTCCTGAACGCCTACGCGATCGTCTTCGCCGCGCTGCTCGTGCCTGCGGGGAAACTCGGCGACGTCGTCGGCCGGCGGCGGGTCTTCACCGCCGGGTTGTTCGCGTTCGGCCTGGGTTCGGCCCTGTGCGCGGCCTCGCCGTCCCTCGGGTTCCTCGTCGCCGCCCGCATCCTGCAGGGGGCCGGAGCCGCCGCGATCACCCCGACCTCGCTCGGCCTCCTGCTGCCCTCCATCCCACCGCGGAGCCGGGCGGCCGCGATCGGCGTCTGGTCCGCCCTGGGCGCGGTCGGCGCCGCCTCGGGCCCGTCACTGGGCGGGCTCCTCACCCAGTTCAGCTGGCACTGGATCTTCATCGTCAACGTCCCCCTGACCGCGATCGTGCTCGTCGGCGCGTACCGCGTGCTGCCCGAGATCCGCGACCCCGCCCGCCCGCCGCTGCCCGACGGTCTCGGCACCCTCGTCCTGATCGCCGCTGTCTCCCTCGCCACTCTCGGCCTCGTCCAGGGGCACGCGTGGAACTGGGACGGACGGGTGATCGGCTGCTTCGCCGCCGCCGTCGTGCTCGCGGCCGTGTTCGCCGCGCGCTCCCGGCGGCACCGCGCCCCGGTCCTGGAGCTGAGCATCGTGCGCGTCCCGGCGTTCGCGCTGTCCGCTCTGTCAGCGGCCCTGTTCTCGGCCGCGTTCTCGGCGATGCTGCTCGCCAACGTGCTCTTCCTCACCGGAACCTGGCACTACTCGATCCTGCGGGCCGGGCTGGCGCTGACCCCCGGCCCCGTCGCGGCCGCCGTGTGCGCGCCGTTCGCCGGCAGGCTCGCGCAGCGCGTCGGCCCCGGGCTCGTGGGCGGTGCGGGCGCCCTGCTGTTCGGGATCGGATCGGTGATGTGGGTCGCGTTCATCGGCGTGGAACCCGCCTACTGGTCGCTGTTCTTCCCCGCCATGCTCGTCGGCGGCGGCGGAGTGGGCCTCGCCCTGCCCGCGTTCACGATCGCGGCGACCTCCACCCTGGCGCCGCAGACGCTGGCCACCGGAATCGGCGCGCAGACCATGTTCCGCCAGATCGGTTCGGCCCTCGGCGTCGCCGCCTTCGTCGCCGTCTTCGGCACCCCGACCGCGGCCACCGTGATCAGCGCTCACGACGACGTCCGCTGGTTCATGATCGCTTCGGCGGCCGGCGCCGCCCTCGCACTCGCACTCATCCGGCGGCCCGGCGGCGCCGACCGGCACCCGGCGCGCTGACAGCGCGATCAGATCGGAGAAGAGACATGAACGAAGAGATCGCGGCGCTCTCCCGGGTCGCCACGTGGCCGAACGCCGACCGGCGCATCAGAATCGTGCTGGCCAGCCAGTTCACGGCTGCCGGGCTCGACGCGGAAGGGTTCGAATTCTTCGCGGAGCTGTCGTCCCGGACGCCGGGCGACGGGCTCCTGCTGGCGCTCGCCGGCGCCTTCCAGTCCCGGTTGGACGGCCAGGCCGAGGCGGCGATCGCCAAGCTCGACGCCGCCACCATGCTGGACCTCGGGCTCCCCCACTACTACCGCGGGATCTCGCTGGCCGGCCTGCCCGGGTGCGCGGGCCGCGCGGAGACCGTGGTCGCGGATCTGGAGTTCGTCCTCATGGTGAAGGACCAGTTCCCGCCGGGCTTCATGCGGCCCGTCCACGCGGCGCTGTCACGCGCGTACGACCTGCTCGGGCGCGCCGAGGACGCCGCGCGGGCCCGCGACCGGGCCGGTCACCTGATCACCGACTACTGGGCGAATCCCGAGGACGGGTTCCGCTTCGTCCCCCCGCGCCTGGTCGAACACGCACCGGGCGTTCACGTGGCGCAGGGCTACGACTTCGCCGACGTGGGCTTCGTCGTCACCGGCACCGGAGTGGTCGCCGTCGACGCCGCCAGTACGCCCGAGCACGCGGCCGCGGCGCTCCGCGAACTCCGCGAGATCACCGAGCTGCCCGTCACCCACGTGATCCTCACGCACGCCCATCTGGACCATGTCGGCGGCCTCGACGCCCTCACGGCCGACGGCGCCACGGTGATCGCCCAGGCGAACTTCCCCCGCGAGCTCGCGCTCCAGAACTCCGGTCCGCCGCCGCTCGGCTACTACCTGCCGCGCGGCCACGGCCGTCAGGCCCACGTCGCCCCCGGCCGGCTGGTGGACGCCGTGGAGAAGCTGACAATCGGCGGCGTGGACTTCACACTCATCCCGATCGCGGGAGGAGAGACCGAGGACGGGCTGGTCATCCACCTCCCGAATCTGGAAGTGGCCTTCGTCGGCGACATGTGCATGCCCTACCTCGGCTCGCCGACCCTCGCGGAAGGCTCACCGCAGGGCCTGTTCGACGCCATGCGGGCGGTCATCGACCTGCGGCCGCGCACGCTCGTCCACGGGCACCCGGCGCTGACCGAGAACTACCCCATCGAGGCCTTTCCCGGGCTGCTGGCGGCACTGCGCGACCTGGAGCGGGTCATCACGGCCGGGATCTCGGACGGCCTGACACTCGCCGAGATCCTGCGACTCGACCACCTGCCGGACGTTCTCAGGGACCATCCCGCGGCGGTCATGCCCTACCTGGTCACCCGCGACAACTTCGTCCAGCGCGTGCACCGCCAGCGGACCGGCTACTGGCACCGAAGCGGCGAGGGTGTCGAGCTCTTCACGTCCGCCGAGCTGTCGGGCGCGCTGGACCTGCTGGGCGGCCGGAGCGCGGCGGCCTTCGTCACGGCGGGCCTCGAGCTCGCCCGGCGCGGCCGGCATCCGCTGGCCCTGCACGTCGTCGACCTGGGACTGCTCAGCCACGCCGGCGCTCCCGGACTCGTCGGCCTGCGGCAGAGCCTGCTGGAGTCGATGGTCGCGCGGAACCAGCTGCTCAACCCGTTCAAGTTCATGCACTACGCCTCACTCGCCGGTCTGGAACTGGAACCGGCCGAGTGACGGGCGACATCCTCCCGGGCACCTTCGATGCCGGGCCGGCGGCACCGCCTGGTGAAAGTTTCGGGTCGTCCGGCCGCGGAGGACGGCCGAGGCCGAGGTCACCGCGGGTGGGACAGCCGACGCGAAGAGCCGGGCATTGCCTCCGCCCCCGGACCGTGTCTATGGTCCGGGGACGCCCGAAGCCGCGTCCACCCAGGTGAGGCACCCATGAGACGCATACGCGCGTGGTTCACGGCCCTCGGCACAGCCGTCCTGATGATCGCCGGGCTGCTCGCGCCCGCCCCGGGGTTCGCCGCCGCCGCGACGCTCCGCCCCGGTGTCCTGTGGTACGACACGGCGGGCAACCGGTTGCAGGCCCACGGCGCCGGCGTGTTCAAGGTCGGTTCGACCTACTACATGGTCGGCGAGGACAAGACCGCCGGCGCCACGTTCACCGCGGTCGCCTGCTACTCCTCCACCGATATGGCCACCTGGACCCGGGTGGGCAACGCGCTGAGCCGGCAGAGCAGCGGCGACCTCGCGGCCGGGCGCATCGTGGAGCGGCCGAAGGTGATCTACAACTCCACGACCGGGCAGTACGTGATGTGGGTGCACATCGACAACTCCTCCTACGGCGACGCGCGGGCGGGCGTGGCCACCAGCCCGACGCCGTGCGGGTCGTACACCTACCGCGGCTCCTCGCGTCCGCTGGGGTTCGAGAGCCGGGACCTGGGCCTGTTCAAGGACGACGACGGCACGGCGTACCTGCTGACCGAGGACCGCAGCCACGGCCTGCGCATCGACCGGCTCTCCGCCGACTACACCCAGGCCGTGAGCACGACCGCGGTGCTCGCCGACCTGGAGTCCCCGGCGATGGTCAAGGTGAACGGACGGTACTTCCTGTTCGCCTCGCACCTGACGGGCTGGTCCACCAACGACAACGTCTACGCCACCGCGACCTCCCTGTCCGGGCCGTGGAGCGGGTTCACCACGTTCGCCCCCGGCGGCAGCCGCACGTTCGACTCCCAGACCTCCTCCGTCGTGCCCGTCTCGGGTTCGTCGGGCACCACCTACGTCTACGTCGGCGACCGGTGGAACCCCAATGACCTGAACAGCTCGACGCCCGTCTGGCTGCCGCTCACGATCAACGGCGCCACCGCCTCGATGAACGCGTTCTACGACTCCTGGACCATCGACACGGCGACCGGCACCTGGGCGGCCGCGCCGGCCCCGCAGAGCTTCACACTCGTCGGCGGCCAGTCGGGACGCTGCCTCGACGTCGCCGGCGGCGCCGCCGCCAACGGCTCGACCGCGCAGATCTACGACTGCAACGGCGGCGCGGGCCAGAAGTGGTCCCTCACCTCCTCCGGGGAGCTACGCACCTTCGGCGGGACCAAGTGCCTGGACGTGTTCGACCAGCGGACCACGGCGGGCTCCCCGGTGGGCATCTGGGACTGCAACGGCGGCGCCAACCAGAAGTGGACGGTCAACTCCACCGGCACCGTCGTCGGCGTCCAGTCGGGCCTGTGCCTGGACGTGAACGGCAACCAGACGGCCAACGGCGCCAAGGTGCAGATCTGGACGTGCAACGGCGGCGCGAACCAGAGGTGGACCCGCGTCTGAGACTCGCGGAGTCAGGACGGCGAGCCTCCGATCCACCAGCGGACGGCCGCGGCGGCCGTCTGCAGCGGCACCTGGTGCCCGCCGCGGAACTCCTCGTACGTCACCTCGTAACCGCTCTCCCTCAGCTCGGGGACGAGCCGTCTGCTGCACACGTCGATCGGCAGCACCCGGTCGGAGGCGCCGTGCGAGACGAAGATTCGGGGACGGCCGTGCCGGATCATCGGGGCCATGAATCCCGGCGAGAACGCGAGCACGGCCTGGAACAGGTCGCCGTTGGCCACCCCCAGCGACAGCGCGTAGGAGGCGCCGTCGGAGAAACCGGCCACGGCCACCGCGCCAACGTCGACGGCCACGCGGGAGAACGCCTCCTCCAGCGCGGCGTCGATCCTGGAGACGTCCGCGCCGTACCCGCCGACGATGACGTCCCAAGTGGCGGAGACGGACTGCGGCGCGAGCAGCAGCACGCCGAGATCCCCGGCCTGGGGAAGCAGCCACTCCAGCGCCTGCTCCGCGGTGCCACCCGCGCCGTGCAGCACGACGGCGAGCGGGGACGGCCCGGCCGCCGGGGCGGGCGGCACGGAGAGCAGGGCGCGCCCGTCCAGGCGGTGCACCCCCGGTTCGGGAGGGGACGCCGCCCGTGCGACGGCCACCGGGCGGGCGGACAACCGGCCGTGCCGCACGCCCTCCTCGGGCCCCGGATGGGGCCGGCTCCGCTCCGGCGTGGCCATCGGCCTCACCCCCCGCCCACGGGTCTACCCCTCCTGCCCGCGGGTCACCGCGATGCGGCCCGGCTTCAGCCGCGGGCGGCGGTGATCACCTCCGCGACCAGGGCCGGCGAGGTGACCTTGCGGACGTACTCGGGCTGGCGCAGTTCGCCGCCCATGAAGGGGTACGGGTTGCGGTGGACGGCCGGGCTGGGCTCGTCCACGAGGGCGGCGAAGTGGATCTCCCGTGCCCCGGTCGCCTCGACCACCCGGCTCACGTTGCGCGGGGTGATGCCGCCGCCGGGCATGACGACAAGCCCGTCGCCGGCCCGCCGGACGAGGTCGGCGATCAGCGGCGCGCCCTCCAGGGCGGAGCTGTCCTGTCCGGAGGTGAGCACCCGGTCGACCCCCAGTCCTGCCAGCGTCTCCAGCGCGGCGAACGGGTCGGCCGTCATGTCGAAGGCCCGGTGGAAGGTGACAGACAGCCCTCCGGCCGCGTCGATCAGGCGCTTGGACACCTCGGTGTCCACCTCCCCCGCCGGCGTGAGCGCCCCGATCACGACGCCCTGCGCCCCGGCGTCGCGCACCGCCGCCACGTCGCGGACCATGGCCGCGACCTCGTGCTCGTCGTAGACGAAGTCGCCCCCACGAGGCCGGATGATCACGTGGACCCGGATCGACGAGACCGCCGCCAGCGTGGCCTCGACCGTGCCGAGGGTGGGCGTCAGGCCGCCCTCGAACAACGCGGCGCACAACTCCACGCGGTGCGCGCCCGCGCGCTCGGCCGCCAGCGCCCCGGCCGTGCTGTCGATGCAGATCTCGTACGTCAGGCTCATGCTCTCCCCCATCAGAACGTCGCGTGAATCTCGCCGACCGGGACTCCCCCGCCCAGCACCGGAACGGTCGTGAACTCGGCCGCCGCCGAGACGTCCGCGCCCGCGGCCCGCAGGGCGGCGAGCGCGACGGCGGTCGTCGCCCGGGGGCCGCCGTCGATCGCCTTGACGGCCGCCGCGTGCCCGGTGGCGAGCGCCACGACCAGCACTCCCTCGGCGCCGCCCTTCACCACGGCGCCGGGCAGCGCCCGCATCAGCCGGGTGTTCACGTGTCCGGTCCCGCCGACGTACTCGGGGTGGGCCCGCATGGCGTCGGCGACCGCGCGCGGCGGCGTCCCCGGCGCGGACACGGCCAAGGCGCGTACGGCGCGGGCCAGGCCCGTCAGCGAGATCCCGAACAGCGGCGCGCCGCATCCGTCGACGGCGACGTGGGCGGCCTTCTCCCCCGACAGATCCTCCACCACCGACCTGACCCGCTCCTGCACGAAGTGGCCGGTGTCGAGATAGCCGGCGGTGGGCGCGCCCGCGGCGACGGCGGCGGCGAGCATCGCGGCGTGCTTGCCCGAGCAGTTCATCCGCTCACGCGACGGCCCGAGGCCCGCCCTGACCAGGGCCTGCCGGGCGGCCTCGTCCTCCGGCCAGTCGGCCGGGCAGCGCAGGTCGCCGAAGCCGAGCCCGGCGTCGCCGAGGATCTCGGCCACGAGCCGCACGTGGAAGTCCTCGCCCGTGTGGCTGCCCGCGGCGATCGCGAGCGCGGGGCCCTGCAGGTGGGCCCCGGCGAGCAGGCAGGCGAGGGCCTGGAACGGCTTGGCCGACGAGCGGGGCAGCACCGGCGCGTGCACCGGGCCGCGCGCGACGGCGACCTCGCCGCCGGCCGAGAGCGCGACCGCGCTGCCGAAGTGGACGCTCTCCACGAAACCGGAGCGCACGACCTCCGCGAGCGGGGCGTATTCAGCGAGGGACACGGATGATCCTCCTGCGCGGCCCACCCCTGCCCGCCACGGAGCGGTCGAGGGAACGGGCGAGCGCGGACAGCGACGCGTTGACCACGAGGTAGACCAGCGCGACGACGATGTACGTCTGGATGAGCAGGCCGTTGTAGTTGGCGAGGACCTTGCCGCTGTAGAGCAGCTCGGCGTAGCTGACGACGAAGCCCAGAGAGGTGTCCTTCAGCAGGCCCACCGACTGGCTGACGATCGACGGCAGCACCCGGCGGGCCGCCTGCGGCAGCACGACCAGCCGCATCGACTGCCCGTGGGTGAGCCCGAGGGCGAGGGCGGCCTCCCCTTGCCCCCGCTCGACGGACATGACCCCGGCCCGGAAGATCTCGGCGAACGCCGCCGCGTTGGACACGGCCAGCGGCACCACGAGCTTCCAGAACAGCGGGAGGTCCAGGCCGTACCTCGGCAGCGCGAACAGCACGAGGTAGACCAGCAGCAGCGCCGGGATCGTCCGCACGGCCTCGACGTACGCGGCGGCCGGCAGGCGGACGGCGCGGCGCCGCGACAGCCGCCCGAGCGCGAGGGCGAGCCCGCCCGCCATCGCGATCGCGGCGGACACGACGGCGGCCAGCGCGGTGGACCACAGCCCCCCGAGCAGGTAGCGCCACATCGGCCAGGTCGCGTACGGCTGCCAGCGCTCGGCGGCGAGCTGCCCATTGGCGGCGAACTGGCGCACGGCCAGGGCCACCAGGGCGAGCAGCACCAGCACGCCCGCGACGGTGGCGAGGCGGATGCGGCGGCGGGCGCGCGGGCCCGGCTCGTCGAACAGCAGGTTGCTCACCGCGCCACCGCCAGCCGCCGTTCGAGCCGCCCGGTCACGAACCCGGCGCAGGCGGCGACCGCCGCGTACGCCAGGCCCGCTCCGACGAAGATCGGGATGGGCTGCGCCTCCAGCAGGTTCACCCGGTTGGCGGCGGCGGTCAGCTCGACCACGCCCACGGCCGCCGCGAGCGAGGTGTTCATCGTGAGCGCGATGAAGATGTTGCCGATCGGCTGTACGACCGTGCGCAGCGCCTGCGGCAGCACGACGTGCCGCAGCGACTGGCCGAACGTCAGCCCCAGCGCCCGGGCGGCCTCGCCCTGGCCCGAGGAGATCGCGTTGACGCCCGAGCGGAGGGCCTCGGCGATGTAGGCGCCCTCGTACAGCGCGATGACCACGATGGCGGTGGTGGTCAGGCCGGCCTTGAGCCCGATCTCGGGCAGGCCGAAGACCGCGAGCACGAGCAGCACGAGCAGTGGGAGGTTCTGCAGGGTCTCGACGTAGACGGTCGCGACCGTGCGCAGCACCGGGACCGGCCCGACCCGCATCGCCACGATCACGAGCCCCACGGCCGCGGCGCCGACGAACGACGCCGCGGTCATCTGGAGGGTCACGACCAGCCCCTGCCAGAACTCGGGCAGGTGATCAAGCAGCGCCGACATCAGGAACCCGGCACCGACCCGATCTCGGGCGGCGTCGGGGCCTCACCCTGCACGACGGTGCCGAGGGAGTTCTTCCAGATGCCCTGCCAGACCCCGTTGGCCTGGATCTTCTTCAGCCAGTCGTTGACGAACGACTTGAACTGGTCGTCGCCGTGCTTGAGGCCGATGCCGTACGGGTCCTGGGTGAACGGCTTGCTCACGACCTGCAGCTCGGGGTCCTTCTTGGCGTCGGCGACGAGCAGCGTCTCGTCCTGGACGTAGGCGACGCCGCGGTCCTGCTTGAGCGCCTGGACGCACTCGGGGTCGCCGCCGAACGTGATGATCTTCGCCTGCGGCGCGAGCTTCTTGATCGCGGGGATCGCCGGGGTGTTGGCCCCGGCGATGACGGTCTTGCCGTTCAGGTCCTGCGGCGAGGAGATCCCCGTCGTGCCCTTCTTGACCGCGATGGACAGACCCGAGGAGTAGTACGGCCCGGCGAAGGAGACCTGCTCGGCCCGCTCCGGCGTGATCGTGTAGGTCTGGAAGACCACGTCCACGGTGCCGTTGCTCAGCAGCGCCTCGCGGGTCTCGGACGCCGAGTTGACGATCTTCACCTTCGGCTGCCCGATGATGTACTTGGCCAGCGCCTTGCCGAGGTCGGCGTCGAAGCCCTCCACCTCGCCGGTCGCGGGGTTCTGCTGGGACAGCAGCGGCGCGTCGAGCGAGCCCCCGACGATCAGCTCGCCGCGCTGCTTGATCTTCTCCATCGTCGAGCCGGGCAGGATGTCCGCGGCGGCGGCCACCGGCGCGTCGGCGAGCACGCCGCTCCCGCCGCCCTCGCTCGGGGCCGCGCCCGGCACGGCGGAGCTCGCCGAGTCCGTTCCGGCACAGGCCGTCAGGCCGGCCATCGCCACGGCGGCGACAGCGGCCACCCGCTTAATGGACACCATCGGGGTCCACCATCCTTTGCGATCAGTGCGTGAGTACCTTGGCCAGGAAGTCCCTGGCCCGATCGGTGCTGGGCGAGTCGAAGAAGGCGTTCGGCTCTCCCGTCTCGACGATCCGGCCGCCGTCCATGAACACCACGCGGTCGGCCGCGCGGCGCGCGAACCCCATCTCGTGGGTGACGACGACCATGGTCATGCCGTCGGCGGCCAGTCCCGTCATCACGTCGAGGACCTCGCCGACCATCTCCGGGTCGAGCGCCGAGGTGGGCTCGTCGAAGAGCATGGCCTTGGGCCGCATGGCGAGCGCGCGGGCGATGGCGGCGCGCTGCTGCTGGCCGCCCGACAGCCGCGCGGGCTGCTTGCCGGCCTGCTCCGCGATGCCGACCCGGGCCAGCAGCTCGTGGGCGGTCCGCTCGGCCTCGGCACGGCTCACGCCGCGCACCTTCATCGGCGCGAGCATCACGTTCTCCAGCACGGTCTTGTGCTGGAAGAGGTTGAAGTTCTGGAAGACCATCCCCACGTCGGCCCGCAGCCGGGCCAGCGCGCGGCCCTCCTCGGGCACGGGGACGCCGTCGACGAGGATCTCGCCCGAGTCCGCCGCCTCCAGCCGGTTGAGGCACCGGCACAGCGTCGACTTGCCGGACCCGGAGGGGCCGATCACCACCACGACCTCGCCGCGCGCCACGTCGAGATCGACGTCGTGCAGCACATGGTGCTCACCGAACCACTTGTTGAGGCCTCGTACCCGAATCATCGCCAACTTCCTTCGAAATCGAAGATAGGCCGGACCGTAATGGATGATTCTGGGCGAAGTCAACGCGATGGCGCAGAAAGTCAAGACGTGGTATTCCTTCCTCCATGCCAGGCAAAGAGAGGTTGCCGGTGCGGGGGGCGCAGGGCGACCTTCTGCGCCTCGTCGCCGCGGGCCACGCCGAATCGCGGGCCGAGCTCGCCCGTCTGTCCGGCCTGGCGGCCTCCAGCGTCTCGCTGCGCGTCGAGGAACTGATCGGCAGCGGGCTGCTGGTGGAGGAGGGCGCGGGCACCTCGCGCGGCGGCCGGCGACCCCGGCGGCTGCGGCTCAGCCCCGGCGCGGGACTGCTCGCGGTCGCCGACCTCGGCGCGCACCACGCGCGACTCGGCCTCCTCGACCTCAGCGGCACCCCGCTGGTGGTCGAGGAGCGCCCCTGCGACATCCTGGAGGGCCCCGAGGCGACCATCGACTGGATGGCCGCCGCGTTCGAGGACCTGCTGGCCGCGCACGCCCCGCCCGGGGTCCCGCTGCGCGGCGTCGGCACCGGCGTCCCCGGGCCCGTCGACCCGGCGACCGGCCGGGTCGTCGCGCCCTCGCGCATGCCCGGCTGGAACAACTTCCCCGTCGCGGACCGCCTCGCCGCGCACTTCGACCTGCCGGTGCTGGTGGAGAACGACGCCAACCTGATGGCGGCCGGGGAGGCCAGGGCGTGGCCGAAGTGCGAGACGCTGATGGTGCTCAAGGCCGGCAGCGGCATCGGCTGCGGTGTGATCGTGAACGGCGCGCTGCACCGGGGGCGTGGCGCGGCCGGGGACATCAGCCACGTACGGGTCAGGAGCGACTCGTCGGTCACCTGCTCCTGCGGCCATGACGACTGCCTGGAGGCCTACGCCAGCGGCGCGGCCCTCATGAGCGTGCTGGGCGAGCAGGGCATCGAGGTCCGCCGGCCGGCCGACGTCGTCGCGCTGGTCGAGAACGGGGTGCCCGAGGCCACCGCCCTCGTACGCAACGCCGGGCGGCTCATCGGCGAGGTGCTCACCGTACTGGTCAACTTCATCAATCCCGACGCGATCGTGGTCGGCGGCAGCCTGTCGCCGGCCGAGCCGCTGATCGCGTCGATCCGCGCGGCGGTGTACGAGCGATGCCTGCCGCTGGCCACCCGCGACCTGGAGATCTCCACCACCCGGTCGGGCCCCGACGCCGCCCTGCTCGGCGCCGGATCCCTGCTGCTCGACGCCGTGCTCGCCTGAGCTCGTTCATCCGACCCCGAAGGGACGCCCCTCACGTGACCCGGTACTGCCTCTTCGACCTCGACGGCACGCTGACCGATCCCGAGGCAGGCATCGTCGCCTCGATGCGGCACGCCCTGTCCGCGGCCGGCGTCGCGGAGGTGGAGCACGGGCGGCTCCGCGCCATGATCGGCCCTCCTCTCCAGGACGGATTCCTGCGGCTCGGCGTGCCGCGGGACCGGGTCGCCGACGCCGTCCACGCGTACCGCGAGCGCTACACCGCGGGCGGCATGTACGAGAACGAGGTCATCGCCGGAATCCCCGCCGTGCTGGAGGCTCTCGTCGCCGGCGGCTGGACCCTGGCGGTGGCGACGTCGAAGCCGGCCGTCTACGCCGAGAAGATCCTGGTCCACTTCGGGCTCGACGGCTTCTTCGCGTACGTGGCCGGGGCGACGCTGGACGGGTCCCGGCGGCACAAGGCGGACGTCATCCGCCACGCGCTCGACGTCCTCGGCGCCCCGCCCGAGGCGGCCGTCATGATCGGTGACCGCGGCGAGGACGTCGCCGGCGCGGCCGAGTGCGGCGTGCGGTGCGTCGCGGTGACGTGGGGGTTCGGCGACGCGGCCGAGTTCGCCGCCCCCGGCGTCATCGCCGTCGCGGACACCCCCGCGCGCCTTCTCGACGTGCTCACGCGGACGGCGGCGGGCGATCCTCCGGCAGGCGTGGCGTCGTAGCACGGCGTCAGCCGGAAAACGGCTTCGCGTATCGGTGACCGGGCCTCTACCGTGGACGCCGTGACGACTCAGGTGATCGTGCTCAACGGCGGATCGAGCGCGGGCAAGTCCGAGATCGTGCGGCACCTGCAGGCCGTCCTGCCGCGCCCGTGGCTCGCCTTCGGGGTCGACTCGCTCATCGAGGCGATGCCCCGGTCCATGCAGGCCACGGATGCGGGGATCGAGTTCGCCCCCGACGGCGCGGTGGACGTCGGCCCGGAGTTCATGGCGCTGCAGTCGGCGTGGATGGAGGGGATCGCGGCGATGGTCCGCGCCGGAGCCCCGGTGATCATCGACGACGTCTTCCTCGGCGCGGCGGCGACCCAGCGACGCTGGCAGCGCGTTCTCGGCGGACTGGACGTCCTGTGGGTCGGCGTCAGGTGTGACAGCGCGGTCGCCACCGAGCGTGAGAGGGCCCGCGGGGACCGGATCGCGGGAATGGCCGCGACGCAGGCGAAGATGGTTCACGAAGGTGTGGTCTACGACCTGGAAGTGGACACCACGCACACCGCCTCCCTGACGTGCGCGAAGATCATCGCCGCTCGTGTGACGACGTAGGCCGGTGCCGCCTCCGGCGACGGCCCGCGCCCTCGTGACCGTGACCTTGACCGCCACGGCGGTCTCGACCTGAACGGCGAACGGGCCGGGACCGCCGAGTCCACGTGGAACGGCCACCTAGGCCGCGTGCCGCGCCGGAGTCGCCGCCGCGAGGCGTACGGCGTCGGCCGCGGCGTCGTCCCGCTCGCGCCGCGCCGCCAGGTCGGCCTCCACGCCCCTTCAGGCAGGTCAGTCGACGTCGACCCAGTCGAGCGTCCGCTGGACGGCCTTGCGCCATCCGGCGTAACCGCGCTCGCGCCGCTCGTCGCTCCAGGTGGGCTCCCAGCGGCGGTCCTCGTGCCAGTTCCGCTTGAGGTCGTCGGTGGACTTCCAGAAGCCGACGGCGAGCCCGGCGGCGTACGCGGCGCCGAGCGCGGTGGTCTCGGCGACCACCGGACGCGACACCGGGACGCCGAGGATGTCGGCCTGCAGCTGCATGCACAGCTCGTTGGCCGTCACGCCGCCGTCCACCCGCAGCACGTCGAGGACGACGCCGGAGTCCTGCTCCATCGCGCCGACCACGTCCTTGGTCTGGTAGCAGATCGACTCGAGCGTGGCGCGGGCCAGGTGGGCGTTGGTGTTGTAGCGGGACAGGCCGACGATGGCCCCCCGGGCGTCGGAGCGCCAGTAGGGCGCGAACAGGCCGGAGAAGGCGGGCACGAAGTAGACGCCGCCGTTGTCCTCGACCTGCCGGGCGAGCGCCTCACTCTGCGACGCCCCGGAGATGATGCCGAGCTGGTCGCGCAGCCACTGCACGGCCGAGCCGGTGACCGCGATCGATCCCTCGAGGGCGTACACGGGCTCGGCCGAGCCGAACTGGTAGCAGACCGTGGTGAGCAGGCCGTGCTGGGAGCGCACGAGCTCGGTTCCGGTGTTGAGCAGCAGGAAGTTGCCGGTGCCGTAGGTGTTCTTGGCCGTGCCGGGCTCGAAGCACACCTGGCCGACGGTCGCGGCCTGCTGGTCGCCGAGGTCGCCCGCGAGGGGGACCTCCCCGCCGAGCGGGCCGCCCGCGCGGGTCACGCCGTACAGGTCGGGGTTGGAGGAGGGACGGATCTCGGGGAGCATCCGGCGGGGGACGCCGAAGAACGACAGCAGCTCGTCGTCCCAGTCGAGCGTCTCCAGGTTCATCAGCATCGTGCGGCTGGCGTTGGTGGGGTCGGTGACGTGGACGCCGCCGTCGACGCCGCCCGTCAGGTTCCACAGCAGCCAGGTGTCGGTGTTGCCGAAGATCGCGTCACCGCGCTCGGCGGCCTCGCGGACACCGGGAACGTTCTCCAGGATCCACTGGATCTTGCCGCCGGAGAAGTAGGTGGCGGGCGGCAGGCCGGCCTTGCGCCGGATAACCTCGCCCTTGCCCTCCCGCTCCAGGGCGGAGGCGATGCGGTCGGTGCGGGTGTCCTGCCAGACGATGGCGTTGTAGTACGGGCGGCCGGTCCGCCGGTCCCAGACGACGGTGGTCTCGCGCTGGTTGGTGATGCCGAGCGCCACGAGATCGGAGGCCTGCAGGCCCGCGGTCCGCATCGCGGTCTCGACGACCGCCCGGGTGCGCTCCCAGATCTCGGTCGGGTTGTGCTCGACCCAGCCCGCCTGCGGCAGGATCTGCTGGTGTTCCAGCTGGTGGCGGGCGACCTCGTTGCCGCCGTGGTCGAAGATCATAAAGCGGGTGCTGGTCGTCCCCTGGTCGACCGCGCCGACGTAGTCTGCCATTCTCGTTACGCCTCTCGTCTCGTGTGAGCTCGGGTGAGCCGGGCGTTGCTGGTCTCGGCCTGGGGGTGATCAGCCGGCCTGCGCGGCGGGCTCCGGCGTACGGCCGGGCTCGGGCGCGTCCGTACGCGGCAGGAATCGGGCGACCAGGAGCTGGTAGAGCCCGGCGCCGACGACGCCGCCGACCAGCGGGCCGATGATCGGCACCCAGAAGTAGAGCCCACCGTACTGGTCGCGGAACGCCGAGCCGTACCCCGTGAAGAACGAGGCGAGGCGCGGGCCGAAGTCACGAGCGGGGTTGATGGCGTAGCCGGCGTCGGTCCCCCACGCCATGCCGATCGCGACCACGAGCAGGCCGACGATGACCGGCGCGAGGTTGGCGAGCGGCGCCGAGTTGCGCTCGTCGGAGATCGCGAAGATCAGGAACAGCAGGATCGCCGTGCCGATGATCTGGTCGCGCAGCGCACCCCACTGGGTGACCGGCAGCGTGCCGTTGCCGGGGAGGGTGGAGAAGACCCCCTGCGTCTTGATCGTGTGCCCGGGGTCCACCTTGGCCAGGACCTCGGCGTAGTTCCACCGCACGAGCAGCGCCGCCACGAAGGCGCCCGCCGTCTGCGCCAGCGCGTACGGCAGGACCTTGCGCCAGGAGAAGCCCTTGAAGACGGCGAGGGCGACCGTGACGGCCGGGTTGAGGTGGGCGCCGCTGAGACGGGCGGCCGTGTAGACGCCGAGGGTCACCCCCAGCCCCCACGCCCACGCGATGCTGTCGTGGTCGCCGATGCCTCCGGCCGTCACCTGGGCCACGACGCCGACACCGAACAGGATGAGGATCGCCGTGCCCGCGAACTCGGCCGCGAGCTCACCCGCGAATGGATTGAGCAGCCGCCGTTCGCCTCGCCCTTCCGCCATGTCTCCTCCTTGACAATGCCCGTCACGTCTCCGAAATGCCGGATGTGAGCGCCGCCCGTTGTCCGGACGTTAAACGCCCTCCAAGGAAGCGTCAACGAAAGATCGTCGGCATTGTCGAACACACTGGTCACACTCGGATCGCCGTACGCTCCTCCGGCATGACGCGAAACCTCACGACTCGCGCAGGCCCGTCCGGCGACGGGAGACGCTTAGTAGAGCTCGGCGGAATGTCGGCAGTGTCGAACATCCGCCGACGCGGCTAGGATCCGGGGCGTGCCGGGTCCGGTCCAGTCCATCGAGCGCGCCGCCGCCGTCCTGCGGCTCCTCGCCCAGGGATCGGGGCGGCTCGGCCTCACCGAGATCGCGAACTCCCTGGGGCTGGCCCGCGGCACGGCGCACGGCATCCTGCGCACCCTCCAGCTCGTCGGCTTCGTCGAGCAGGACGAGGCGACCGGCAAGTACCAGCTCGGCGCCGCGCTGCTACACCTGGGCGCCAGCTACCTCGACGTGAACGAGCTCCGCTCGCGGGCGATCAACTGGGCCGACGCCCTGGCCGCGCGCAGCGGCGAGGCGGTGCGGATCGGCACCCACCTCCAGGGCAAGGTCCTGGTGGTCCATCACGTCTTCCGGCCCGACGACAGCCTGCAGACGCTCGACGTCGGCATGCTCCTGCCCATGCACGCCACGGCGATCGGCAAGGTGCTGCTCGCCTACGACGCCAACGCGGCCGCCGCCCTCCAGGACGCGGTGCGGGGCGGGGAGCTGGAGCAGTTCACCCGCCGCACCGTGCGTACGCAGAGGGAGATGTCCCGCGTGCTCGCGGCCGTGCGCGAGCACGGCTGGGCGTCCGACGCCGACGAGACGGGCATGGGCGAGGCGGGGGTGGCGGCCCCGATCCGGGGGTACGGGGGACGCGTGGTGGGCGCGATGGGCATCTCCGGCGCCACCGAGCGGATCTGCGACTCCACCCGGCGTCCCCGTCCCGAGCTGGTGGGCTATGTGCGCGACGCGGCGCGGGCCGTCTCCCGCGACCTCGGCGCCTCCCGCTGGTGACCCTCCCCGCCCCACACGCATCCGCCCGGTGGCAGGCCGCCGTGACCCAGCGTCATGTCACACCGGGGATGGACCCCCGGCGGCGCGAGAACTACAACCGGCGGCGGGCGGCCGAGCGCGCCCTCGACTGGATCAAGCCCGCCGCCACGCCTCGTCGCGGGACGCCGGACCGGACCTAGGATGTCGGGCCGATGTCGGGCTCGGGCTCGGGCATCGCCGACTCCTCGCCGGTCGCCGGCGGCGTCTCGGCGGCCGGCGTCTCGAGGTCGGACGCACCGCCGATCATCTCCTCCAGGCCGCCGTCGTCCGGCTCGGGCGTCAGCGGCTCCGGCGAGGTGCCCCTCGCGTCGCGCGCTCCGGATCTGTCCGCCACCACGTCCGCGTCTCCTCCCACGTGTCCTCTCCGCTGTCCGCCGGTCCCCCCGGTCCGCGGATCGCGCATGACCGCTCACCTGCCCCCGTCGTACGGCCTTCATTCATCCTCGCAAAGGCCCCTCATGCGTACGGCCCGGCCTCCCCCGGGTAGACGACAGGTGATCCGAGCGGCGAGGAGTGGACGGGATGGACAGGCGGCGGCGTGACCTGGTCGACCGGGACCTGGAGGAGGCGGCGGCGGACCTGCTGGCGCACGATTCCCGCCTGCGCGGCCTGGACATGCGGGTCCGCTTCGACGGCGGGGTGGCGCACGTCGAGGGCGACGTGCGGGCCGCCGACGATCTCGCCGTGCTACGCGAGCGCCTCGGCCGTCTGGCGGGGGTGCTGGCGGTGTGGGACAGGGTGCGGGTCTCGGGCGTCATGCCCCGGGTCGTCGACCTCGGCTGCGGCGGCACCAAGCAGCACCGCGACAATCTCGGCGTCGACCTTCACCCCGGCCCGGCGGTGGACGTGCTGGCCGACCTGGCGCGCGGGGTGCCGCTGGCGGACGAGTCGGTGGACCAGGTCTTCGTGGTGCACGTGCTGGAGCACCTGGCCGACTTTCTGCCCCTGCTGCGCGAGTGCCACCGCGTCCTGCGGCCCGGTGGCGTGCTGCACGTCCTCGCGCCCTGGTGGCGGCACGTCAACGCGGTGGCCGACCCCACGCACGTCCGGCTGATCGACGTGCAGACGTTCAAGCACCTGTGCCGTCCCGACGACGCGGGCCGGTGCTGGTATCCACTGCTGGTGACGCGCGACGAGTCCACGGTCTTCGCGGACCTGGTCCCGGCGAAGGGCGGCCGGGAGCCCGGCGGGGAGCGGCGGCTGGCCCGCTTCTTCGACTGAGCGGGCGCCGGTTCGTGAGGGCCTGCCGCTGGGGAGTGAGGTAATGCCTTGCTCAAGATGTTCTCCCGATCCGGTTCGCTCCACGAGTTGTGCAGCATCGTGGGTAGATGGTGTGCGACCACGGGGGTGGACAGATGGAGCAGGGCATCCCCGATTCCCGGGACCGGGGGCTGCTGCGCGCCCTGGCCGGGATGCTGGAGGACAGCCATCTGATGGCGTTCGAGGACATCCCGTCGCTGATCGGCCGCTACAAACGCGAAGTGGGCTTCGAGGAGATCGGCGTCTACCTCGCCGACCTGCAGCAGACCGTCCTGCGCCGTTTGTGCGCCCCCGGCGAGGAGGACGCCCAGCCGGAGGAGCTCAAGATCGACACCACGCTCGCCGGGCGTGCCCTCCAGGAGGTGCGCACGCTACGGGGCGGCCCGGAGGGCGACGCCCCGGGGCAGTGGTGGGTCCCCCTGCTGGACGGCACCGAGCGTCTCGGCGTGCTCCATATGGCCCCCGGATCGGAGGACGACGGACTCGAGGAGCGCATGCGGCACGTGGCGTCCCTCATGGCGTTGATAATCGTGAGCAAGCGCTCGTTCAGCGACTGGCACGCGCGTCTCGTCCGGAGCCGCCCGATGCACGTGGCGGCGGAGATGCAGTGGAACCTGATGCCGCCGCTGACCTTCGCCACGCCGGCGGTGACGATCGGCGCCGTGCTGGAACCGGCGTACGAGATCGGCGGCGACGCCTTCGACTACTCCACCTCCGGCGCCGTCGCGCACGTCGGGATCTTCGACGCGATGGGTCACGACGTGTCGGCCGGGCTGACCGCCAACCTCGCCGTGGCCGCCTGCCGCAACCACCGCCGGCAGGACATGGACCTGGTGCGCAACAGCGAGGCGATCGAGAGAATTCTGATCGACGAGTTCGGCCGGGGCGACCGCTTCGTGACCGCGGTCGTCGGCGACCTCGACCTCGGGACCGGCGTGTTCACCTGGGTCAACCGCGGCCACCACGCGCCGGTGCTGATCCGCCACGGCCGCTGGACCTCCACCCTGAACTGCCCGCCGGCGCACCCGATGGGGCTCGACCTCGGCCTGCCCGTCACGCTCTGCCGCGAGCAGCTGGAGCCCGGCGACCGGATCCTGCTGTACACCGACGGCATCACCGAGATGCGCAGCCCCGACAGCGGAGAGTTCGGCCTGGGCCGGTTCGTCGAGTTCATGATCAAGCAGAACGCCGCCGGGTTGCCGGTGCCCGAGACGCTGCGCCGCCTGATCCGGACCGTGATGGAGTATCACGACAACCGGCTGCACGACGACGCCACCGTGCTGCTCGTCGAGTGGCACGGCAGCGCGCACGAGAAGCTCAGCGCCTGAGCGCGATCGGAGGGAGACCTCCGGTGCGGGACGTGCCGCACCGGAGGCTCGCGGGGTGTGGCCTATCTGTTCCAGGTCCACTTCTGGTTGGTGCCGCCGTGGCAGGAGTACAGCTGGATCTTGGTGCCGTTGCCGGTGCCGGCTCCGACGGCGTCGAGGCACAGCCCGGACTGGACGCCCTGGATGCTGCCGTCGGAGTTGACGCGCCACTTCTGGTTGTCGCCCCCCCAGCAGCTGTAGATCTGGACCTTGGCCCCGTTGCCGGTGCCGGCCGCGTCTAGGCACTTGTTGCCGTACACCCGGATCTCGCCCGCGGAGGTGGACGTCCAGGTCTGGTTGGTCTGGCCGTTGCAGTCCCACAGCTGCACCTGCGTGCCGTCCGCGGTGCTCGCGCCGGTCACGTCCAGGCACCGGCCGGAGCTCGTCCCCTTGATCGGCCCGCTACCGCCGCCGGAGGTCGGGGTCACGGTCGGGCTGGGGGACGGGCTACCGACGGGTGACGGGCTGGGGGACGACGACGGCGTGGTGCCGTCGAGGCCGAGGAAGGAGATGGCGTAGGCGATCTGGCCGTTCATCGGCAGCTGGTGGCCGACGCCGGAGATGCTGATGCCTTCGACGGTGGCCTGGGTGCCGGTGTTGCCGTAGCGGGTGCGGGTCCACGACGACTGCGGGTAATCGGTGAAGGACGGGGTCTGGCTCAGCCCGTTCAGGTTGGTCCACTGTTTGATCTCCTCGCCGAAGTTCGGGTAGGCGAGGGTGGTGTCGGTGGTGCCGTGCCACAGCTGCATGCGGGGGTAGCGGCCGGTGTAGCCGGGGTACATCGCCC
>NZ_JABBXA010000001.1 GCF_014161445.1 Microbispora sp. H13382 | reverse complement strand
GCCGACCCCCGCCCCCGCCCCTGCGCCGAGCACGAGTCACGTACGGCCTGACCGAGCGCCGGCGACCTTCCTGAGAATGAGTCGCTATGACTACGGTGGGTGGCAGGATTGTCATGACGAGTGATCGCCCTAAGGAGAGGAGGACACCGGATGACTGCGGCTTTCCCCGAGTGGTTCTATCCCGGTCCGCCGGGCGGATGGACCGCCGACATGCTCGACCACCTTCCCCCTGACGCCCCCGCGCACGTCGAGCTGATCGATGGGTCTCTCATCATGGTGTCTCCCCAGACCAACTTTCATATGTTGATGGTCAATCTGCTGGTCGACCGCGAGCGCGGGATTCGGCCGCCGGGTCATCTCGCGGTCGCCAGAGAGATGTCCATAACTCTGGGCCTGCGGCAGCGGCCGGAACCGGACGTCCTCGTCGTCAACAGGGAGGCAGTCTCCGATCTACAGAGAACCTTCTACCGCCCCGAGGAGGTCCACCTCGTCGTCGAGGTCGTGTCGCCCGACTCGGAGGAGCGGGACCGCACAACCAAGCCGATCAAGTACTCGGACGCCGGGATCAGATATCTCTGGCGAATAGAACTGGAGGACCAGGAGCCGGTCCTGTACACGTTCGAACTGGAGCCGAGCGTGAAGGCGTACGTGCCGACCGGGATCCACCGTAAGCGCCTCGCGACCTACGTCGGCTTCGACGTTGACATCGACCTGGACCTGAGCCGGTTCCTCGGCTGATCCGACCTGCGCAGCGTCGGCGCGAGGCGCGGGTGCCGTGCCCCGCCGTCAGCCGGGCGGCGCGGCGGCCCGGGCGCGGCGGGCCGCCCGGTAGCGCCGCACCCTGCGGATGAGCCGCCAGGCCGTGAACGCCAGCACGGTCAGCGCCACCACCACCAGGACGGGCAGGAAGATCGCGATCAGGCTCATGCCGAGCGAGCCCACGTCCTCGGCCGTGCTCACAACCGGCGCCCCCACACCCACCGTCGTGGCGTTCACCACCGGCCGGGCCGTGGCCTTGACCACGTGCACGGCGAGGGCGACCGCGATCCCCAGCAGCCAGCCGACCGCCGGATGCTCGGCCATCCACGTCGATTCGTCCAGCCGCTCCGCCGCGGCCGTGGCGCTGAACACCACGCCGCCCGCGGCGGGGCGTACCGCTGTCTGGATCATGTCGTTGACGTGGTCGACCACCGGCACCTTGTCGAGGACGAACTCGGCGACCAGCAGCACGGCGACGATCACGAGGACCCAGGTGTCGGACAGCCACGCGTACTCGTGCGGCAGCCGCACGGCGTCGGTGAGCCGCGCGAGCACGCCGACGAGCAGCAACGGGATGTACGCGTTGAGCCCGGCCGCGGTCGACAGTCCGAGCCCGGTGAGCGCCGCGAACATCGGCAACCTCCTCCGGTCGGCGGGACGGTCCCGCCTTCCCGTCAACGGACGGCCCCGGCGCCGTGTCCCCGGCTACTACCGCGAATCGGGCTTGCGACACTCTCGGGCCTGAGCCGGGGCGCGGCCGGCGGGCAGGCGGGGGCCGGGGACCTCCGCCGGAAAATGCCGGGCTGGGCCGGGCCCACGGAGACCGGCCACCGGTTTGCCGCCCACCCCACGGCGTTCACGCTCCGCGTCGTGGCTGCCGGCCCGAGATGGCGAAATGGCGCGTACCGCACGCTACTTTCGCGCAAGGCCAAGGTCTCCGGACCAGTCGTGACCGCGTTTCCCCCGTATCGCCGCCGCCGGTCGGCGCGGGATGCGTCGATACGGTGACACCGCCGGGCCTGCGCGCAGTCGCGCCCTTGGGAACTCGTGGAATCACTACTCGCCAGCGGCTGGCTGGAGCACCAACAAGGCGCTGTCGCCCTCTACCCGGGTGAGTCGCAGTCCGACGTCGCCGATGCGGCCCGGCCTGCTGGTGCTGATCGTCAACGCACCCCTGACTCGGCAGCGGTCGTTGTAACAGCTCCGGCTGATGCTGGTGTTCGCGCCGTCGACGACCGTCGAGGTGCCGGTGAAGGCGATTCTGGCGGCGTCTCCCCGCAGGCCCACCACGGAGATCTCGTCCACGCCCAGCCCCGGGTCGATGGGGATGGTGTCCCCCGCACGCACCCGCGCCTCGCAGTCGCCGTCCCGGCAGCCGGCGAAGTCGCTCGGTGTCGCCGACAGGCCCGCCGCCGGCGACGGTGCGGGCGTCGCGGGCGGGCTGGACGAGACCGGGACGAGCGTGACCGGCCGGTTCACCGGCACCGCCGCGAACGAGCGCGCCGGAGCCTCGCCGCAACCGGCCAGGAGCGCGGTCACCGATCCGACGGCGAGTGCGAGGCGAACGGCAGGCCCTGACGCGTTGGTCGTCGAACGCATGATTTCCCCGATTTGTCACAGACGAATTCGCCCGGTCGGAGCCGCTCCAATCGAGCTACTCCCATAACGCGCGGATCCACGCGCCAGCGAATGCCTTCCCCGCGACAGTCCAGGTCAACCGCGTTCGGAGCCCGCACCCCGCCCATCTCCTCGCAGCCGGCGGCATTTCCGCCACGTTGTCGAAACGGCGAAATTGCGCACTTCACCCACCGGCGGTTCCAGCGCACGATTCACCAGAACCGGGTTGAAATTCGGCCGCATGGGCGCCGGCCCGAGGAGGTGCCGCCCGCGCGGCTCGCAGGCCGGCGGACCCCGACGGTCTCACAGAGTTATGGGCGGTGTTGCGAGTCACCGCCCGGCCATGGAGACTCGCCCGGACCGGCGGGCCCGGGCGGTCACGGCTTGGCGCGCTTACCGCGCGATCATCGCCAGGTCAGGAGCGCTCGCCGCGCTCCCGCGCGGGTCCTTGTGCGGTGACCGCACGGTCGCCCGCTCCGTCACTTCACGCCGGCCTCGCGCATGTCGCGGACCTCCCGCTTGAGTTCCTTGATCTCGTCGCGCAACCGGGCCGCCACCTCGAACTGCAGATCGGCGGCGGCGTTGTGCATCTGCTCGGTCAGCGACTCGATCAGCGACTCGAGCTGGGCACGGGGCATCTCCCCCGCGATCGCCTTCGCGTGCTGGCCCGCACCCCGGGACGCGAGCCCCGGCACCGGCGCCTTGCCGCGCGACTGCTGGCGCCCGGCGCCGCCGAGAAGCTGAGCGGTGTCGGCGTCCTCACGGACGAGGCTGTCCAGGATGTCGGCGATCTTCTTGCGCAGCGGCTGCGGGTCGATGCCGTGCGCCTCGTTGTAGGCGATCTGCTTGGCCCGGCGCCGGTTGGTCTCCTCGATCGCCCGCTCCATGCTGGGCGTGATCTTGTCGGCGTACATGTGGACCTGGCCGGACACGTTGCGGGCCGCCCGGCCGATCGTCTGGATGAGCGAGGTCTCCGAGCGGAGGAAGCCCTCCTTGTCGGCGTCGAGGATCGCCACCAGCGACACCTCGGGCAGGTCGAGGCCCTCACGCAGCAGGTTGATGCCGACGAGCACGTCGAACTCGCCCATGCGCAACTCGCGCAGCAGCTCGATGCGGCGCAGCGTGTCGACCTCGCTGTGCAGATAGCGGACCCGGATGCCGTTGTCGAGCAGGTAGTCGGTGAGGTCTTCGGCCATCTTCTTGGTCAGGGTGGTGACGAGGACCCGCTCGTCCCGCTCCGCCCGGGCGCGGATCTCCTCCATGAGGTCGTCGATCTGCCCCTTGGTGGGCTTGATGATCACCTCGGGGTCCACCAGGCCGGTGGGGCGGATGACCTGCTCCACCACGTCGCCCTTGCTGCGGCCCAGCTCGTACGGGCCGGGCGTCGCGGACAGGTAGACGGTCTGGCCGATGCGCTCCAGGAACTCCTCCCACTTGAGCGGGCGGTTGTCCATCGCCGACGGCAGGCGGAACCCGTGGTCGACCAGCGTCCGCTTGCGCGAGGCGTCACCCTCGTACATCGCGCCGATCTGGGGGACGGTCTGGTGCGACTCGTCCAGCACCAGCAGGAAGTCGTCGGGGAAGAAGTCGAGCAGCGTGTGGGGCGCGGTGCCCGCCTCGCGGCCGTCGATGTGCCGCGAGTAGTTCTCGATCCCGGCGCAGGTGCCGACCTGGCGCATCATCTCGATGTCGTAGGTGGTGCGCATGCGCAGCCGCTGGGCCTCCAGCAGCTTGCCCTGCCGCTCCAGGTCGGCGAGCCGCTCGGCGAGCTCCGCCTCGATGCCGGCGATGGCCCGCTCCATCCGCTCGGGGCCGGCCACGTAGTGGGAGGCGGGGAAGATGTGCAGCTCGTCGTCCTCGCCGACGACCTCGCCGGTCAGCGGGTGCAGCGTCGCCAGCTTCTCGATCTCGTCGCCGAACATCTCGATGCGGACGGCCAGCTCCTGGTAGACCGGGATGACCTCGACCGTGTCGCCGCGCACCCGGAACGTGCCCCGGGTGAAGGCGAGGTCGTTGCGGGTGTACTGCATGTCGACCAGCCGCCGCAGCAGCTGGTCGCGCTCGATCTGCTGGCCGACCTTGAGCCCGACCATCCGGTCGACGTACTCCTGCGGCGTGCCCAGGCCGTAGATGCAGGAGACGGAGGCGACCACCACCACGTCGCGGCGCGACACCAGCGACCAGGTCGCCGAGTGGCGCAGCCGCTCGACCTCCTCGTTGATCGAGGAGTCCTTCTCGATGTAGGTGTCGCTCTGCGGGACGTACGCCTCGGGCTGGTAGTAGTCGTAGTACGACACGAAGTACTCGACCGCGTTGTTCGGCAGCATCTCGCGCAGTTCGTTGGCGAACTGGGCGGCGAGCGTCTTGTTCGGCTGCATGACCAGCGTCGGGCGCTGCACCCGCTCGATCAGCCACGCGACCGTCGCGGTCTTGCCGGTGCCGGTCGCACCGAGCAGGACGCTGTCCTTCTCCCCGGCCCTGACCCGGCGCTCCAGCTCCGCGATCGCCGTGGGCTGGTCGCCGGACGGCGTCATGTCGGTGACGACCTCGAAGGGCGCGACCTTGCGCTTCAGGTCCATCATGGATGTCATCGCCCGCTCAGCTCCTCACTCGCCCCGTCCACCGGCGCGGGACGCAGACGTGTGCGACGTCCGCTCCGGTTCACCTCCATAACCTACGCGCGGCGACCGACAATTCCGGTCCCGATACCCGCTCCGCTCCTCGCCCGCGAGGCCCGCGGCCCGCCCATGGCCGAGCCATGGCCGACCCATGGCCGACCCTTGGCCGGATCATGACCCTGTAGTTACGATTCCAGTCGGGGGCCGACACTGACGGGATGGCGGGGCTGACCATGGCGGGGTTGCGGAATGCCGTCGGCCAATCGCTCGCGTGGGCGGCCAAGAACGTCGACGGGGCCATCGCCCTCGTGCTGGCCGTGGCGGTGGGCGTGCTCGGCGTGCTGCCCGACGACGTGATCCCGGACAAGGTGAAGTCGCAGCTCGTCAGCGGCACCACCCTGGTCGTGCTGGCCCTGGTCGCGACCGCGCTGCTGCGCGACCGGGCCCGGCAGGAGCCGGTCGAGGAGGCCATGCACGCGACCTCCGGCGTCCTCACGCGGCTTCCCGAACGCCTGGACCGCCTCGACGAGCTGGAGGACCTCGTCGCGGGGACCCGCCGGGCCCTGGAGGACATGGCGGTCATCCGCATCCTGGGCAGTCAGGACGAGATCGCGCAGGCGCACGCGGACGCGCGGCGGGGCACCGACCGCTGGGCGTTCAAAGGGGGCACCGGCACCTACATGCGCGCCGTCACCCTGCCCGAGTGCGTGGCCGCCGCGCGGCGCGAGAAGCGGCACCTCACGGTCCGCCTGGAGATCATCGACCCGACGGACGAGGCGGTGTGCGAGGGCTACGCGCACTACCGCAGGTCGCTGTCGGACCGGCCCGACGGAACCGGTGAGGTGTGGACGACCGACCGGGCCAGGAAGGAGTCGTACGCGAGCGTCCTGGCCGCGTTCTGGTACCGCCAGCGGTACGGCCTGCTCGACATCGCGGTGGGGCTGTCGCCGGTGATGACGACCTTCCGCTGGGACATGTCGGGCCGTGCCCTGATCATGACGTCCGAGGACCCCAACCGGGCCATCATCGCCTTCAGCGGCTCGTTCTTCTACGAGAGCTGCGGCACCGAGCTGCGCACGAGCTTCGAGCAGGCCCGGCGCGTGGCGATCGACCGGTACCGGTCGGTGCCGCTGAGCGACGAGCCGACCGTCGAGGAGGTCCGCAGGCTGTTCGACCGCGTCGGCCTCCCGCTGCCCAAGTCGTTCACCGACCGGGACGTCGTCGAGGTCACCCGCAAGGCGCTTCGCGCCAAGGACCCGTACGCGCCATGAGGTACCGGGACGTGCTCGACGCGCTCGCCGGCGGGGACGCCCGCGAGTGGGCTCTCGGCGTGCTCGGGGACATCGCCGCGGGCGGCTCGCAGGTGCGGGGCGTGCGGCACCCGCTGGGGTTCCTCTGCCTGCCGCTGGTCCGCGAGGGAGACCTCGGGGTGTGCGTGCACGTGTGGACCCCCGCCACGCGGCGCGCCCGCAGCACCACCTCGCAGGTGCACTGCCACAGCTGGGACCTGGTCAGCCACGTCCTGTACGGCCAGGTGCGCAACGTCCACGCCGTCGTGACCGACACCTCGCGGTCTCCCACCCACCGCGTCTTCGAAGTGGTCAGCACGCCGTCGGGCGACGTCGTCCGCCCCACCCCCAGGACCGTCGCGTACGCCCCGGGACGCGCCGAGCTGTTCGGCGCCGGGGAGACCTACACGCTCGCCGCGGGCGCCTTCCACAGCAGCGTCATCCCCGAGGACGGCGAGGCCGCCACCGTGGCGCTCGGCCGCGGCAGGCCGGGCCTGGGCGACCTGTCGCTCGGGCCGCTCGTCACACCCCTCCACCACGTCAGGCGGGAACGCCTCGACGACGCCGAGACCGTACGTGCCGCCGAGCTGGCCAGGAGGAGCCTGTGGACCTCGAACACGCCAGGCGGGTAGCCGTCGAGGCCGCCCTGTCCGCCGGGGCCGTGCTGCGCGAGAGCGCGCCGGGAGCGGTCGCCGTCCACGCCAAGGGCGGGTCGGGCGACGTCGTCACCGACCTCGACCTGGCCGCCGAGAAGCTGATCCTCGACCGCATCCGGGCCGAGTTCCCCTCCCACCGGATCGTGGCCGAGGAGTCGGGCGCCCACGACGGCGACCTGGCGGACGGCGGGTGGACCTGGCTCGTCGATCCCCTCGACGGCACGAACAACGTGGCGATCGGTCTCCCGGCGTACGTCGTGGGCCTGGCGCTGTGCGCGGGCGACCGCCCGGTGCTCGGGGTCGTCCACGAGCCGCTGTCCGGCCGCACCTGGTCCGCCGTCGCCGGGGCGGGGGCCCGCGGGCCGGCGGGACCGCTGACCGGACCGCCGCGCCGGGAGCTCCCGCACGGGCCGGTGCTGGCCTGGACGCAGGGCCACGGGGTCTCCCGGCGGGACCCGGCGGCGCGGTCGCTGAAGATGACGATGGACGCCCGCGCCCGGCGAGTGCTCCAGCTCTGGGCCCCGCTGCTGTGCTGGGCGATGCTCGCCCGCGGCGACATCGACGGCATGATCGGCTACCGCGCGGAGGGGCTCGACCTGCCCGCCGGGGCCCTGATCGCGCGGGAGGCCGGCGTGGAGATCCGGCGGCTCGACGGCGGGCCGTTCGAGGCGTCCGCCGAGGGCCCGCCCGAGGACCGCAGCTTCGTCGCCGCGCCGCCCGCACTGGTCGGGGAGCTGCTCGACCTGGTCGCCGAGGCCCGCCGCCTCGCGTCCGCCCTGCCGCCGCTCTGACTCGCCGCCGGCGCGGGGTCAGTCGTCGAGGCCGCGCGCGGCGAGCGCCTCGCCCAGCGCGTCGGCGTGCCGCAGTGCGCCCACCACCAGCGGGACGGCGAAGGCGCGCGCGCTGCGCTCGACCCCTCTGGCGCGCTGGGCGTCCCGCACCCGGGTGACCAGGTCCGCCATCACCGGCACGCTGCGCAGCGTGAGGGACAGCAGCAGCGACAGGCGGAACGGGTCAAGCCCGGCGAACCTGACGGGGGTGAGGCAGCGCTCCAGGCAGGCCATGAGCGCGCCGGTGCGCGTCGTGAGCGTGACCAGTCCGGCCAGGGCGACGGCGAGCACGACGCGCAGCGTGGAGGACGCCGCCGCGGGCAGGTCGGCGAAGACCAGCTGCACGCAGAACAGGGCCACGGCGAACCAGCGGACGGGCCGCACCTGCGCCCAGGCGGCCGCGGCGCCGACCCCGGACACGGCGTACAGCAGCACCACGGCGGCCGCGGCGCCCGCCAGCGCGGCGGGCGAGCGCAGCAGCAGGAGCGCGGTGCAGGACACGGCGAGCCCGGCGAGCTTGGCGCCGGCGGGCAGCCGGTGCAGGATCGATCCGCCCGGCACGTAGGCGCCGGTGAGCCCGGTCACGCCATCGTCTTCCGGTAGTGGCCGATCGCGGCGGCGGGATCGGCGTCGGCGACGACCCGCCCCTCGTCGATCACGAGCACACGGTCGAAGTCCTCCAGCAGCGCGAGGTCGTGGGTGACCACGACCACCTGCTGCGGCAGGTCCCGCAGCAGCACGGCGACCTGCCGGGAGTGGCGCAGGTCGAGCAGCGTGGTCGGCTCGTCCATGACCAGGATCTCCGGTTCGAGCACCAGGACCGAGCAGAGGGCGAGCAGTTGCTTCTGGCCGCCGGACAGATGGTGGGCGGGATGGTCGGCGTGCTCCGCCAGGCCGTACCTCTCCAGGACCTCCCGCACCCGGCGCTCGACCTCCTCGCGCGCCAGCCCCTTGCGGCGCAGCGAGAAGGCCACGTCCTCGGCCACCGTGGGCATCACGATCTGCGCGTCCGGGTCGGTGAACAGGAACCCCACGCCGCGCCTGATGCGGGCCGCGTGGCGGCGGGTGTCGAGCCCGGACACGGTCACGGTGCCCGAGGACGGCAGGACCAGCCCGTTGATCAGGCGCGCGAGCGTGCTCTTGCCCGAGCCGTTGGCCCCGACCACGCCCACGCGGCGCTCGGTCAGCGAGGCCGTGACGCCGCGCAGCACCTCCCGCTGCCCGAGCCGCACATGGACGTCCTCCAGCCGGATCACTCACACCACCTCGAACAGGGCGGCGATCCCGAGACCGCCGCCGACCGCGACCGCCGCCAGGCCCAAAGTCCCCTTCGGCGCCCCCGCCAGCCGGCTGAACAGCCGGGTCACCACCACGGCGCCGCTCGCGCCCCAGGGGTGGCCGAGGGCCAGCGCGCCGCCGTCGGCGCACACGCGCTCGGAGTCCGCGCCGAGGGGATCGAGGCCGAGCGCGTCGGTGACCGCGAGCACCTGCGCCGCGAACGCCTCCACGATCTCCACCGCCGCCACCCTCTCAAGGTCCGCCCCGGCCCGCCGCAGCACCCGCCGTACGGCGGGCACCGGTCCCCACCCGGGCAGCGCGGGGTCGCAGCCCGCGACGGCGCCCGCCAGCAGGCGCAGACCGGGCAGACCGCCCGCCGCGCGCAGCCGTTCGGGCACGACCGCGACGGCCGCGGCCCCGTCGCTGACCGGGGAGGAGTTGCCGGCCGTCACCGTACCCCCCGGCACGAACGCGGCGGGCAGCCGGGCCAGCGAATTCGCCCGCAGCACGCGCGGGCGCTGGTCGTCCACCCGGCCGCCGATCGGGACGATCTCGCGCGCGAACCGGCCGGCCTCCCGGGCGGCCAGCGCCCGCGCGTGGCTCCGGCAGGCGTACGCGTCCTGGCGCTGCCTGGTCACGCCGCGCGCGGCGGCGAGCGCCTCGGCGGCCGGACCCATGTCCGGGTCGGGGTGTCCCTCGGGGGCGAACGGCGCCCGCTCGTACGGCACAGCCGGCTCACCCTCGTGCCGGTGCGCCCGCAGCGGCGCGGTCGAGGCGCTCTCCACGCCCCCGGCGACGACCAGGTCCGCGTCACCGCAGCGCACCGCCTGGGCGGCCAGCAGGATCGCCGCGAGGCCGCTGCCGCACTGCCGGTCGACGGTGACGCCGGGCACCTCGTGGCCCATCCCGGCGGCGAGCGCGCAGACCCGCGCCAGGTTGCCCCCGGGTCCCGTGCAGTTGCCCAGCACCACGTCGTCGACCGGGACGCCGAGGTGCGCCACGTCGCGGGCGACCGCCTCGACGACGGGCGCGGCGAGCCGGTCGGCCGTCAGGGCCCGGAACGCGTGGCCGGCGGTGCCGATGGGAGTGCGGCGGGCCGCCACGACGACCGCCTGCTCGTCCATCTCAGCCGAGCCTTCGCAGGCCGGGGTCGCCGCCGGCGGCGAGGCGGGCGGCGACGAGGCCGCGGGCCGGCTTCCCGGTGGGGGTGCGGGGCAGGGACCGGGCCGCGTACCAGCGGCGGGGGCGCTGCGCCGGGTCGAGCTCGGCGCGCGCCGTCGCCTCCAGCGCCGCCCGCGACGCGTCCTCGCCCTCGACGACCGCGGTGACCACGGCGCCCAGGTGCGGGTGCGGCGTGCCGACCACGACCACGTCGTCCACTCCCGGCACCTTCCTCAGCACCTCCTCGACGTCCTCGGGCACCACGGTGGCGCCGCCGGTCTGGATCGCGCCGTCGCCCCGGCCGCGCAGCCGCAGGACCTCGCCCGTCCGGTACGGCTCCGCCAGGTCGCCGACCGTCATCCAGCCGTCGCCGTCCCGCCGGAGGGGGCCCGTCGCGCCGGCCAGGTAACCCTCGCAGAGCCACGGGGAGCGCACCCACACCTCGCCGAGGGCCTGCCCGGGCAGCGCCCTGACGTCGACCTCGACGCCGGGGAAGGGCCGCAGCCCGGAGCCGTCGGCGTCCACGGCGACGAACGACAGCTCGGTGGCGCCGTAATAGGACACCACACGCACTCCGGCCGTCGCCGCCCGGGTCCGGGCGGCGGAGTCCGTCGCCGCCCCGCCGACCACGGCGGTGCGCAGCGGGCCTCCGGCCGCGGCCAGGGCGTCCAGCACGGCGGGCAGCCGGTGCGGCACCACGTGGACCATGGTGGCCCGCCGCAACTGCCCGGCCAGCGCGCCCGGCGACCACCGGCCGGGCGCCACGGCCGTCGCGCCCGCCGCCAGCGCGTGCACGGCGGCGAAGCCGTACAGGGAGGAGACCAGCGGGCCGGGGATCAGCACGACGTCGCCGGGGCCGATCCCGGTCAGCTCGTCCAGGTGGGCGAACGACCCCGTCCACGAGGCGCGGCCACGCACCACGGCGCGGGGCCTGCCGGTGCTGCCGGAGCTGAAGCAGGCCCAGGTGAGGTCGTCCGGCTCGGGACGGTGCCGTACGGGCGGGCCGTCCGCCTCCGGGAGCGGGGCGTCGAAACGGGCGGCCGCCGGCACCGCGGCCATGACCTGCGCCCGCCGTTCCTCGTTCCAGGCGTGGTCGCACAGCAGCGGCGTGACCCCCGCCAGATCGGCGGCGAGCACGGCGACGAGCAGCGCCGCCGGGTCGGCCTGGCCGACCGCGATGAGCGCGTCGCGCCCGATCCCGTCGTCGGCGAGACGGCGTGCGGCACGGACGGCCCGGTCCGCGAGCTCGGCATAGGTCAGGTCCCCCTCAGGACCGGACACAGCGATTCGCTGCGGGCGGACGGCGGCGTGCCGCATGACCTGCGCGGCTACCGGCACGGACGGGTCACCCCCCTGCCCTCAGCCGCTCGCGGTGCACCGCCGGGACCGCGTCAGGATAGGCCCGCTGGGTGCCCCGCGCCACGATCGACGCCAGCGCCGCCTTGGCCAGGTCGCCCGGCAGGAAGGCTGCGCTGAGCAGCGCGGTCTTGCCCAGGGACAGCCCGGTGACCAGGGCCTGCACGGGGATGCCGCACAGGTAGACCACGCCGACGCCGCCGGCCAGGCAGGCGGCCACCAGCCGGACCGTGCCCGGCGCGCGTCCGCCGCGTTCGACGATCCACCCGGTCAGGGCCGCGCCGGGAAGCCAGCCGAGCAGGAAGCCGGCCGAGGGACCGGTGAAGACGCCGAGCCCGCCGCGTCCGCCGGCCAGCAGGGGCAGCCCCGCGGCGACCAGCACGAGCAGGACCGTCACGGCGAGGGCGGACCGCCACGTGCCCAGGATCGCCCCGGCGAGCATGACGCCGAGTGTCTGCAGCGTGATCGGCACCGCGTCGCCGAAGACGTTCAGCGCGCCCGGCAGGCCGAGCACGGCGATCAGCGCGGCGAAGACGCTGACTCTGGCGATGTCGGCTGCGGGGAAGCGCCGCTTCGGCGTGCTCTGTTCATCTGTCACGAATCGATCCCATACCAAGACCCTCCATCCGGCGAATGAGGAAACCCACAACTTTTCGCCGTGTCGTTCTCAGCGGCGACCATAGCCGTGGGCCGGACCCCGGCCGGGCGGCGGCTCAGGCGGTGAGGACCAGGACGGTGACCGTGGCGGCGAGGCCCGCCAGGGCGAGGCCCGCGCCGGTGGCGACGAACTTGGCCAGCGGCACCCGCACGTCTCCCCGCCGGCACCACTCGAACCACAGCAGCGTCGCGAGCGAGCCCCAGGGCGTGATCAGCGGGCCCAGGTTGGTGCCCGCGAGCAGCGACAGCAGCTGTGTGTGGTTGGCCGCGGGGATGACCTGCTCGCCCGCGACGTACGCGGGGAGGTTGTTGAGCACGTTGGACAGCGCGGCTCCGGCGGCCGCCGCGCGGTAGGCGCCGTCCCCGTCGCCGCCCACGCCGACGAGCGCGCGCATGACGTCCGCCAGGCCGAGGCGGCTGAGCGTCGGGACCACGAGAAACAGCCCGGTGACGAAGACCAGCAGCCGCCAGGGGATCAGGCCCCACACGAGCTTGGCCCGGTCGCGCCAGGCGAAGGCGGCGACCACCGCGACCGCCGCGACGAGCGCCGCGACGCCGATCTCCACCCCCGCCAGGATCGCGACGATGAACAGCAGGCACGCCACCCCCGCGACGCCGAACAGCACCCGGTCGGCCACGGGCACCGGTGGCGGCGGCTCGTAGCGGTCCTCGCCCCGCTCGCCCCGCCGCCAGTAGAACGCCCACAGGAACGCCATCGTCACCGCGATCGACACGGCCTGCGGGGCCCACATCCGCGCGGCGAACTCCTGCGTGGTCAGCGCGACCCGGTTCATGGCGAGCAGGTTGGTGAGGTTGGAGACCGGCAGCAGCAGGCTCGCGGTGTTGGCCAGCCAGACCGTGGTCATCGCGAGCGGCAGCGGCGCGATCTTCGCGCGCGGCGCCAGGGCCAGCATGACCGGCGTCAGCAGGACGGCCGTCGTGTCCAGGTTCAGGAAGATCGTGACCAGCGAGGCGAAAGCCGTACAGAACAGGAAGAGAACGGCGTAGCTGCCCCGGCCGACGATCGCGATGCGGGTCGCGATGACGTCGAAGACCTGCGCCTCCTTGGTCAACTCCGCAAGCACGATCACCGCGCCGAGGAACAGCAGCAGAGGGGCGATGCGTTCGATGCTGTCCCTGGCCTCCTCGGCCGGCAGCAGGCCGGTGGCCACGAAGACCAGGCCCGCCGCGAGCAGTCCGAACCTGATCCAGTCGAGAACGCTCAGTCGCCGCAGCCCGGTCGCCACGCGCACACCCTATATCGGCGGCCGGAGGATGATCGAACCCCCTCCAAACCGTCGGTGGCAACGGTGATACTGGGCCTCATGACACACAGCGGTCGGGGGGACGCGCGGACCGAGATCTTCGTCAGCTACTCCCCCGCCGACGAGCGGTGGGCGACCTGGATCGCCTGGCAGCTCGAAGCCGCCGGCTACCGCACGATGCTGCAGGCGTGGGACTTCGTGCCGGGCACCAACTTCATCGACTTCATGGACCGCGGGGTCAGCGAGGCCGACCTGGTCGTCGCGGTCCTCACCCGCAACTACCTGGGTTCCCGGTACGGCAGGCTCGAATGGCAGGCGGCGCTGCGCGCCGATCCGGACAACCCGTCCAACAAGCTCGTGACGGTCCGGCTGGAGGACTGCCCGCTCGACGGCCTGCTGTCCACGATCACCTGGGTGGACCTCCTCGGCGTGACCGATCCCGCCGAGGCGCGGCGGCTGCTGCTGACCCGGATCCGCCAGGCGCTGGCCGGCCGGGCCAAGCCGGCCGAACCGCCCCGGTTCCCGGCCGAGCCGGGCAGGCATGCCCTCCAGCCCGCCGCCGACCCCGCGCCCCCCGCCGTACGGGTGCCCCGGGCCCGGCGCACCCCGGCCGCCGAACCGTCCTTCCCGACGGCCGAGCGCGCGGGCGGCGCCTCCTCGGTGACCGTGCTGCACGTCGCCGGGCCGCGGTTCGGGCGCGGGCTGGCGGAGGCGGACGAGCCGCTCGACGCGGGCGAGCTGCAGGCGAGCGTGTGGGCCGACCTGACCCGCCTCGCCGACGCCGGGGTTCCCCGGCCCGACCTCCTGATGGTGACCGGCGACCTCACCGAGTCGGGCAGCATCCGCGAGTGCGAGCAGGCCCTCGCGTTCCTCACCGGGCTACGGGTGCTGCTGGGGCTGGAACCCGGACGGCTGGTCGTCGTCCCCGGGCCGCGCGACGTCACCAAGGCGGCCTGCCGGGCCTACTTCGCGACCTGCGAGGCCGACGACGTGCGGCCGCAGCCGCCGTACTGGCCGAAGTGGCGGCACTTCTCCACGCTCTTCGGCGAGCTGTACCAGGGCCTCGACGGCCCGGCCTTCGACAGCGCCCAGCCCTGGACGCTGTTCGAACTGCCCGAGCTGCGCACGGTCGTCGCCGGGGTCAACTCCACGATCGCGATGAGCCACCGCGAGGAGGACGACCACGGCTTCGTCGGCGAGGCCCAGGCGGCGTGGTTCGCCGAGCGGCTACGGCCGTTCGAGGGATGGCTGCGGATCGGCGCGGTCGCCCATCCCCCGCGCCCCGGCCTGCGCGACGCCGCCACCCTGGAACGGCTGCTCGGCTCCCGGCTCGACCTGCTCGTCCACGGGCGCGACGCGCGGCGCGGCGGGCCGGAGGAGGTCTGGGAGCTGGATGGGCTGCCGTGCGTGCCCGCACTCGCCCCGGGCCGTCACCAGATCCTCCAGGTCAGCCCGGAGGGACTGCGCCGGTGGACCCGGGACCGCCCCGAGCTGCGCGACCCCGAGGTCCTGCCGTACGGCTGGCGCGGCTGGCGGCCACAGGCCCCCGCGGCGGCCGCACCCGAGCCGGCGCCGGAGCCCGAGGAGCCCGCGGGCCCGGCCGACCTGCTGCTGGACCGGATCGCCGAGGTCTGTGAGACCCGCTTCGAACGGGCCAAGATCCGCCGTGTCGCGGGCGAGCCGCCGCGCCTGCTCGTCACACATCCTGAGGACGGGTTCGTGCGCCAGGTCCTGGTCGGCGCGCACGCCGGGGAGCTGAGCCAGGAGCGGGTCGAGGCGTTCCTCGGCCACGTCCACGCGGCGGGGCTGGAGCACGCCGCCGAGCTGGTGTACCAGGGACCCCCGCCACCCCGGGCGTTACGCGACGACGCCCTGCGGCGCGGGCTGCGGCTGCGCAGCTTCACCGAGTTCCAAGGCCTGCTCGACCTGTCGTCCTACGTGGCGGGGCAGACGGCCAGGCTGCGCGGCGACCGCCGCTACCCGCCCGAGCTGTACGTGCCGCAGCGGTTCCGGGAGCTCGACCGGACCGGCGGCGAGGTGCGCGACGACCTGACCGGCGAGCTGACGCGGCTGCTCGCGGCCGACCACGGGCGGTTCGTGCTCGTGCTCGGCGACTTCGGCCGCGGCAAGACGTTCTCGCTGCGCGAGGTGGCCCGGCGCATCCCCGCCGAGCTGCCGCACCTCACGCCGATCCTGATCGAGCTGCGCGCCCTCGACAAGGCGCACTCGGTCGCCGGGCTGGTCGCGGCGCACCTCGCCAACCACGGCGAGGAGCTGATCGACCTCAAGGCGTTCCACTACATGCTGCGCCAGGGCCGCATCGTGCTGCTGTTCGACGGCTTCGACGAACTGGTCACCCGCGTGACGTACGAACGGGCGGCCGACCACCTCGACACACTGCTGCGCGCGGCGGAGGACAAGGCGAAGATCGTCGTGGCCGGGCGCACCCAGCACTTCAAGTCGCGCAGCCAGGTGATGACCGCCCTCGGGGAGAAGGTCGGCCTGCTGCCCAACCGCCGGGTGCTCAGCATCGAGGAGTTCACCGAGGAGCAGATCCGCGCGTACCTGGTCAACCGGTACGGCTCGCAGCAGGCGGCCGACGACCGGATGGCCCTGCTCACGGGCATCGCCGACCTGCTCGGCCTGGCGCACAACCCCCGCATGCTCAGCTTCATCGCCGACCTGCCCGCCGAACGGCTGCGCGCCGTCGCCCAGGCCGGGGAGGCGATCAGCGCCGCCGGTCTCTACCAGGAGATCCTCGACACGTGGCTGGCCTTCGAGGAGGAGCGCGTACGCGGCGTGGCCGGGGCCCCCGGCGGACTGACCCGCGAGGAGCTGTGGCGGGCCGCGACCACGCTCGCGCTGCGGCTGTGGGAGACCGGTGAGACCTACCTGCGGCCGGCGGAGCTGGCCGAGGCCGCCGACACGCTCACCGGCCTGGCCTCCGACGCGCAGACCCGCGTGCCGTACGGGCCGGGCGCGGACGGCACGGGGACCACGGGAGGGCAGGGGGCCGCGCGGCTGACGCCCGAGCAGGCCGCGCACGCCGTCGGAGCCGGCAGCCTGCTGGTGCGCACGGACGAGGGGTTGTTCGGGTTCATCCACGCCTCGGTCGTGGAGTGGCTGGTGGCCCGGCACCTCGCGGAGTCGCTCGGCACCGGCCACGCGGGGGGCCTGGGCCTGCGGCCCCTGTCGGCGCTGACCGTCGACTTCCTGTGCGACCTGGCCGACGCCTCGCGGCTGCAGGCGTGGGCCGCGCGCACGCTCGCCTCCCCCGGCGCGGGCGACGTGGCGCGGGCCAACGCCATCAAGGTGACCACCCGGCTGCGCACCTCGGCCAGGACCGACCTGCGCGGGGCACGGCTCAGCGGCGAGGACCTGTCGTACCGGGAGCTGCAGGGCGTGGACCTCACCGGCGCCGACCTGACCGACGCCCGCCTCGTCGGGGCCGATCTGTCCCACGCCGTGCTGCGGGACGCCCGCCTGGCCGGGGCGCGCCTCGACGAGGCCGTCCTCGTCGGCGCCGACCTGCGCGGGGCCGATTTCACCCGGGCCCGGCTCGCCCGCGCCGACCTGCGGGACGCCGCCGTCGAGGGCAGCCGCTGGGACCGGGCCGCGCTCATCGACGTCACCGGCGTCCCCCGGGGAGCGCCGGAGCTGCGCGGCGCCGCCGTCGCGCCCGACGGCGCCGGCGCGGACGGCGGGCGGGTCGGCGCCGAGCCGGCCCCCGCCGTCGTCGGCGTGCCGTACGGCTACCACTTCGAGAGCAGCCGCCTGCCCGAACCGGTCGCCTACCGCCCCGACGGCGGCGTGCTCGCCTTGGGCGGGGAGGACGGCGGTGTCCTGGTCTGCGACAGCGTCACCGGGTCCGTCCTGCGGACGCTGCAGGGCCACCGGGGCCGCGTCTACAAGGTCGCCTACGGCGAGGCCGGGCTGGTGACCGGCGCGAGCGACGGAACCGTCCGGGTGTGGGATCCGGCCACCGGCGAGCCGTCGCACGTCCTGCGCGCTCATGCCGAGGGAGTGTGGCCCGTGGTCACCTCCGGCGACCTGATCGCGGCCGGCGGCGCGGACGGGATCATGCGGATCTGGAGGTCCGGGGAGCCGGCGTGGGAGCTGCCGGGCCACACCGCCCCGATCTACACCGCCGTGTTCCTGCCGGGACTGCTGGTGACCGGCGACAGCGCCGGGGCGATCCGCGTGTGGGACCTCGCCACCGGGCGCGTGCGTCACCACCTGCACGGCCACAGCGGGGCCGTCTACCGCCTGGCCCTGAGCCCCGACGGCACCCGCCTGGCCGCCGGGGACGCCCAGGGCGTGCTGCGCGTCTGGGACCCCCGCACCGGCGCCGCGCTGCACGAGCTGACCGGTCATCCCGGTCGGATCTACACCCTCGCCTTCCATCCGGAGGGCCGGCTGCTCGCCTCCGGCGACACCGAGGGAGCCGTACGGCTGTGGGACCCTGTCACGGGCGCGGCGGCCGGCAGCCTGCCTGGGCACCGCGGCGCGGTCTACCAGGTCCTGTTCGATCCCACCGGTGAACTGCTGGCGACCGGCGACAGCGACGGGGTCGTCCGGCTCTGGGACCACCGCACCGGCCAGACGCGGGCCGAGCTGACCGGGCACCGGGGATCGGTGTGGCCGTTCGCGTTCCGCCCGGACGGCCGGCAGCTCGCGACCGGCAGCAACGACGGCACCGCCCGGTTGTGGGATCCCCACACCGGTCAGTGCGTCCAGACGCTGCGCGGCCACGGCCGCCGTGTCACGTCCGTGCGGTTCTCCGCCGACGGCGGCATGCTCGCCGCCTGCGGCAACGACGGCTACGTACGGCTGTGGGACCCGGTCACGGGCCGCCGCCTGCGCTCGCTCACCGGGACGGCCGACCGGCTGGTGTCGGCCGTCTTCAGCCCGGCGGGCCCGTTGCTCGCCACCGCGAGCAACGACGGCGGCGTCTACCTGTGGAACCCGGTCGCCGGGACGTACGAGCGCGAGCTCAACGTGGAGACCGACCATGTGTGGGCGGAGGCGTTCAGCCCCGACGGGCAACTGCTGGCCACCGCGAACGACGACGACAGCGTCCGGCTGTGGTACCGCCCCTCCGGACGCCAGGTCGCCAACCTCACCGGGCACCGGGGCCGGGTCAGGTCGATCGCCTTCAGTCCTGACGGCCGGCTCGTGGCCACCGGCTGCGACGACCGCAAGGTCCGGCTGTGGGACGTGTCGACCGGCCGGTCGGCGGCGACGCTGAACGGGCACGGCGACCGGGTTTACGCGGTGGCCTTCTCCCCGACGGGCGGCCTGCTCGCGAGCGCGAGCAACGACGGCACCGCCCGCCTGTGGGAGACCGCCTCCGGCGAGTGCCTGCGCGTGCTCGACGGCGGCGGGCGGCTGTGGACGGCGGCGTTCAGCCCGTCGGGCGACCTGCTCGCCACCGCCGGGGACGACCTCGCCGTCCACCTGTGGGACCCGGCCTCCGGCGCGCGCGTCGCGTCCCTCGCCGGGCACGGCCGCCGGGTCTGGTCGGTCGCCTTCCACCCCTCCGGGGACCTGCTCGCCAGCGCCGGGGACGACGGCGTGGCGATCCTGTGGGACGTCGCCCGCCGCGAACGCCGTGCCACCCTGCTCGGCCTGTCGGAGGGCTGGGCCGCGTTCTCGCCCGGCGGGCTGTACAAGCTGGAGGGCGACGTGACGGGCCAGTTCTGGTACGTCATCGGCATGTGCCGGTTCGAGCCCGGCGAGCTGGACGAGTACCTGCCCGAGGTCAGGCGGCTGGCCCTGGACGAGCCGTTCTAGGGAGGGTCTGGAGCCCGGAGACGACCATGTGCGCCAGCAGGGCGTGGCTCTCGTCGAGGTCTTCGGCGAGCTGGAAGGCGCCCGCCGCCTCCAGGACCGCGAAGCCGTGCATGGCGGCGCGCAGGCAGCGGACCGCGTGGATCGCGGCCGAGCCTTCCAGCCCGTACGCCCGCAGCGCGGCGAGGATGATGCCGATGAGCCGGTCCCCCGCCTCGGCCGTCTCCGGCCGGGGCGCCTGGATCAGGGCGGAGTAGCGGTTCGGGTGCCGGGCGGCGTAGGAGCGCCAGCCGTCCATCAGGGCGCGCAGCGCCTCGTCGCCGGACCGGCCGAGCACCGCCTCGCTCGCGACCTCCGTCAGCTCGCCCAGCACCCGCCCGGTGACGAGGACCCGCAGCTCGGCGAGGTTGCGTACGTGCTTGTAGAGCGAGGGGGTGGCGACCCCCGCGCGCCCGGCGACCGCGGACAGGGTGAGCGCGTCGGGGCCCTCCTCGTCCACGATCCGCAGCGCCAGGTCGACGACGGCGTCCGGGGACAGCGGCGCCCTAGCCACGGGCCCGCTCCCCGAGGAAGGCGAGCATCGCGGCGGCGACCTCGTCGGGGTACTGCGCGTGCGGGTAGTGCCCGGCGCCCTCGATCATCACCACCCTCCCGAGCCCGGCCGGCATGCCGGCGACGACCCCGTCCGCCTCGGCGCGGGGGTCGGCCCAGTCAGGGTCGTGGGTGCCCATGACCACCAGGGCCGGGCACCGGATGCCGTCGAGGTGCGCGCCGGCGTCCGCGGGGGCGGACGCGCCCATGGCGCTGACCACGGCCATGCGGCCGGGCCTGCGCAGGTCCTTGTCCAGTGCGGCCAGGTAGTCCGTCCAGTCGGCCGGCTTGACCCCCGGGTAGGCGTGGTCGAGGTAGCTCTTCCAGAACCCGATGCTGCGCAGGAGCGCCACGCCCATGAGCCGCGTCATGCCCGTGCGGTAGCGGCCGTTGCGCAGCAGGGCGCCCAGGTCGGGCTTCTGCGGCCGGGTGAACGGGGCGATCTCCACCAGGGCGGTGACCAGTTCGGGCCGCCGCGCCGCCGCGATGGTGGCCGCCCCACCGGCGAACGAGTGCCCCACGACGACGGCGGGCTCGCCCAGGTGCTCGATCAGGGCGATGACGTCGTCCGCGGTGTCGCTGCGCGTGTAGGAGTCCCAGCCGAGGCTCGACTCGCCGTGCCCACGCAGGTCGGTGGTCGCCACGCGGTACCCGGCGGAGGCCAGGGCCGGGACGAGGAAACGGAAGGCCCGCCGGCTGTCGCCCATGCCGGGAACCAGCACGACCAGCGGGCCCGCCCCGGTCACGTCGTACGCGATCTCGCCGTCGCCTATCTTCAAGAACTCCGTCATGCCGCCCTCCAGGCTCAAGTGCATAGCTCATAGGCTAATAGGATTAGCCGACGGCCGTCAAGATTGAGGCGGCGTCGATTCCGGCCGATCGGCTTTACGTTGTAGATTCGCGAAGGGCTTCCGGGGCGTCAGCCCTCCGGGGAGACCCGGGCGCTCAGGTCCTGCCAGACCTTGTCGACCTGGGCGTCGAGCTCCTCCAGGGAACCCTCGTTGCCGATGACGATGTCGGCGATCCTCAGCCGGTCCTCGCGGGAGGCCTGAGCGGCGATCCGGGCGCGGGCGTCCGCCTCCGGCATGTCGCGGAAACGCCGCAGACGGTCCAGCCGGACCTCGTCCGGCGTGTCCACCACGACGACCACGTCGTACAGAGGGGCGAGGTTGTTCTCCGCGAGCAACGGCACGTCGTAGACGACGACGGCGTCGTCCGGGGCCTCCCGCTGGAGTTGCTGGGTGCGCTCGCCCACCTTCGGGTGGACGATCCCGTTGAGGACCTTCAGCTTCTCCGCGTCGGCGAAGACGATGGCGCCGAGCCGTTCCCGGTCGAGCGTGCCGTCGGGGCGGAGCACGTCCTCGCCGAACGCCTCGACGATCTCCGCGATCCCGGGGGTGCCCGGCTCCACGACCTCCCTGGCGATCTTGTCCGCGTCGATGACGACGGCGCCGCGGGCCGCGAGCCGGCGCGACACCTCGCTCTTGCCCGAACCTATGCCGCCCGTGAGCCCAACCTTCAGCACGTCCCGCAGCCTATCGGGCGGTTCGCGGCATGCCCGACCCGGTTCGTCACGAACGGGAGCCGCCAACGGAGGCGGCACGCTGGCGCCGGTCCGCGGGCCGCTCCCCCGGCGTGCGCTTCACGGCCGGCCAGGCGACCGCGAGCGTGTACGCGCACAACACGGCGAAGCCGGCCCAGCCGGGGAGCGGGAAGTAGCCGGCGGACGGCGCGTAGTGGGCGACCACCTGCGGATACTCCACCGCCGTCTGCTGGACGGCCAAGCCCGCGGCCGGGGTGAGCCGCAGCAGCCATCGCGACACGTCGTCGGGCAGGAACGGGAACGCGGTCACCACGTAGGGCACGGCGACGAGCGACACCGCGAGGGTGATCGCCGCCCAGCCGCGCCGCAGCCAGGCACCCAGCCCATACGCCAAGACGGCGCAGAGGGCGAGCACCGCCGCGGTCCCGGCGACGACCCGGACGCCGGTCAGCGCGGAGACCGGCTGCACGGCGACGCCGTTGCGGCTCAGGATCGCGACGCCGGCCGGCAGGACCACGCCGACGGCGGCGAGTCCGGCCGCGATGGTCGCGGCGCCGAGCACCGCGGCTCGGGCGGTCAGGACCCGGCGGGACACCGCCGTGTCCGGCCGGGCGCCGAACCGGGCGGCCACGACGATGACGACGATCAGCATGATCACCAGACCGGGCAGCGTCCTCTCGGCGGGGACGGCGCCCTCGCTCCCGCTCGGGCCGATGTCGCCGGTCCCGCTCACGGTGACGACGCCGTCCCTCTCGACCGCACCGGAGGCGTTGTGGTATTTCTCCCAGTCGGTCTGGTTCATCTCGCCGACGGCCTCGCCGCGCCACTCGCCGGCGGACCCGCCCACCACCGTGACGTGGTCGAACACCCCGGTGGCCTGCGTGAAACGGCTCTCCTCGACCGCCCCGCCGAGCCCGACCTTCCGTAGGGTGAGGTCGCCGGGGGACGTGGCGAACAGCCCGACCTGCGCCGTCGCCGGGAGACCGGCCAGTCTCACCGTCCCGACGGTGTGCCAGCGCCGGCCGTCGGCCGACTCGGAACCGGTGACGGTGTCGCCGGACCGCGTCAGGCGCAACCAGCGTGGGAACCGCGGTGCGAGGCCGGTCCCACCCGCGGCGATGTCGTGCCGGTAGTCGTACTGCATCCGCACGCCGTGCCCGCCGGTCATCATGAGCGCCGCGTAGGAGGAGCCCTGCCGGACGCCGTCCTTGATGATGATCCCGGCCTTCGCCCATGGCACCAGGCCGGGGACGATCCGGTCGTGGCCGGGCGGCGGATAGGTGATCGTGCCGGTCATCGAGGTCATCCGCACGGTGATGGCGCCCTCCCGGCCGAGGTCGCGGTGCAGGAACCAGAACCGGTCGCCGACGATCGAGCCGTCCGCGGCGACCGGATCGGCCGGGCAGGGCCCCTGGCAGGACGCCCGGTTCCCGGCGGCGGTCAGCAGGCCGGCGGCGATCACGACGAGGGCCGCCGCCGCCAGGGCGATCAGCCGGGCGGGGCGGCGGAAGGCCGCCCACTCCCGGTGGAGGAGTTCTCTGGTGAGCATGCCGCCGTTCTACGGATGTGGACCTGTCCCGGCCCGAACCACGCCTGTCACCCCGTTGTTAGGTCCGGCCCGGCATGCTGGAGGCGTGATCAGGTTGCGCAACGGGACCGTGGGACTCCGGTTCACGATCCTGTACGCCGGGGTGTTTCTCGTCTCCGGAATCGGACTGCTGTCGCTCACCTTCCTGCTGGCCGGCGGGGTAAGGCGTAGCGTCCCCGTCACCCCGCACCCCTCGGCCGCGGGCGACCTGGACGAGCTGGACCAGCGCGTTCGTCATCTCCAGGAGCAACTGGCCGAGGTGAACGCGCAGCACTCCCGGCAGTTGCTGGTCGGCTCCCTGCTCGCGCTGACCGTGATGGCGGTCGTCTCCGTGCTGGCCGGCCGGGTGCTCGCCCGCCGGGTGCTGCGCCCGCTGCGGGTGATCACCGCGGCGACCCGGCGCATCACCGCCGACGACCTGCACCGGCGTCTGGACGTCAACGGCCCGGCGGACGAGGTGAAGGACCTGGCCGACACCATCGACGGCCTGCTGGGACGGCTGGAGGCGTCGTTCGCCGCCCAGCGCCGGTTCGTCGCCAACGCCTCGCACGAGTTGCGGACCCCGTTGGCGACCATGCGCGCGTCCCTGGACGTCGCCGTGGCCAAGCCCGGCGCGGCGCGGCAGACGCTCGTCCTGGGCGACCGGCTCCGTACGCAGCTGGACCGGGTGGATCGGCTGCTCGACGGCTTCCTCGTGCTGGCGAGGGCTCAGCACGGCGCGCTGACCGGTGCCGCCGACGTCGATCTGGGTCGGCTGGCCGCGCGGGCGACGACCGATCGCACCACCGGGATCACGGCGAAACGGCTCACCGTGACCGAGGATCTGCGGGCAGGCATGGTCACCCGGGGCGACACCGCGCTGCTCGCTCGCATGGTGGAGAACGTGGTCGACAACGCCGTGACGCACAACGAGGACGACGGCTGGATCCGGCTCGAGACCTCCCGGGAGGACGCCGAGGTCCGGCTCGTCGTGGAGACCGGGGGACGCGTCCTCGACCAGCGGGATGCGGACCGGCTCGCACAGCCCTTCGAGCGGCTCGGCGCGGATCGCACCGGGTCCGAGAACGGCTCCGGCCTCGGGCTGTCCATCGTCGCGGCGATCGCGGCCGCTCACGGCGGGCGGCTCGAACTGCTCGCCCTGCCGCGGGGAGGCCTGCGTGTCTCGATCTCGCTGCCGTCCGTCCAGGTCCCGGCCGAGGTGCCGGCGTGAGGATCCTGGTCGTCGAAGACGCACGGCCGCTCGCCGAGGTCGTCGCCGAGGGCCTGCGCGATCAGGGCATGGCCGTCGACGTCAGTCACGACGGGCTGTCCGCCGCCGCCAAGCTCGACCTCACGGCGTATGACGTGGTGGTCCTGGACCGCGATCTGCCCGGCCTGCACGGCGACACGCTGTGCCAGATGATCACCGAGCGGCCGGACCGCCCGATGGTGCTGATGCTGACGGCCGCCGCGACACCCGGTGACCGCGTCACCGGCCTGACCCTCGGAGCGGACGACTACCTCACCAAGCCGTTCCACTTCCCGGAGCTGATCCTGCGTGTCCAGGCGCTGGCCCGTCGTAAGCCGCACGCGCGCCCGCGGACCCTGCGCGCGGCCGGGATCGAGCTGGACCCGATACGCCGGACCGTCGTGCGCGACGGCCGGCAGCTCGACCTGTCCGTGAAGGAGTTCGCCCTGCTGCGGGCGCTGATGCGGGCGAGTCCCGGCTTCCTGAGCGCGGAGGCGCTGCTGGAGCAGGTCTGGGACGAGAACGCGGACCCGTTCACCAATACGGTGACGGTGACGATGGGGCGGTTGCGCCGCAAGCTCGGCGAACCACCGGTCATCATGACGAAACCCGGCGTGGGATATCGGCTCGCCTGACCCTGTCCGGGCCGGCGTCGAACGGTGGAGCGTCCCGCCTGGGGCACCGTGGCGCCCGCTGTGAGCTGCCCGGCCGCAGGACGACTCAGGACGTACTCGTCTCGGGCCTGCGGCGCAGGTGGACCAGCGTCAGGTGGTCCTGCACCCGCTCCCGCTGGGTCTCCCGGTAGCCGAGACGGCGGTAGAGCCGGAGGTTCCCCTCCGACAGGTGCCCGGTGAACAGGTCGAACGCCGCCGCCTCCGGCACGGCCTCGTGCATCGCGGCCAGCAGCGCGGTGCCGATCCCCTGCCCCTGCCGGTCCGGCGCGACCACGAGGCGGCCCACCAGGCAGGTCGAGCCGGATATCTTGCCCCGGACCGCGCCGACCACCCGGCCGCCGTCCGTCGCCTTCAGCACGACCGCCGTCCCGATCACCGTACGCACCTGGTCGAGCGACTCCACCAGCGGCCCGATGAACGGATCGCCGTAGAGCTGCGCCTCGGTCACGTACGCGGCCCGCTGCAGGGTAAGGATCTCCCCGGCGTCCTCGGGCAGGGCCCGCGTGATCTCCACCACGGGGGCCACCCTATCGGCACACCCGCCTCCGTCAGGCGCGAGCCTTCCGGACCTCACGCGCGCGGCCCGCCGCCGTACCGATGACATGACGTCGCCGGGAAAGCGGAAAGGCCCCGCCGGAGCGGGGCCTTTCGTCATGCTGTGGAGGCTGGAACACGACCTCCGGTCAGGAGACCGGGGTCAGCTCTGGCCGCCGGCCAGCTTCTCGCGCAGCGCGGCGAGGGCCTCGTCGGAGGCCAGGGCGCCGCCACCACCACTCGTCTGCGAGGTGGTCTCGCCGCTGTAGGACGACGGAGCGGCCTCGCTGGCCGCCGCCTCCTCCTGGCGGGCCTTCTCGATCTGCGAGCGGTGCGCCTCGAAGCGGGCCTGGGCCTCGGCGTACTGCCGCTCCCACTCCTCACGCTGCTTGTCGAAGCCCTCGAGCCACTCGCCGGTCTCCGGGTCGAAGCCCTCGGGGTAGATGTAGTTGCCCTGGTCGTCGTAGGTCGCCGACATGCCGTACAGCGTCGGGTCGAACTCGACCTCGGCGCCGACGCCCTCGTTGGCCTGCTTGAGGGACAGCGAGATGCGGCGGCGGTCCAGGTCGATGTCGATGATCTTCACGAAGATCTCGTCGCCGACCTGCACGACCTGCTCCGGAATCTCCACGTGGCGCTCGGCCAGCTCGGAGATGTGGACCAGGCCCTCGATGCCCTCCTCGACCCGCACGAACGCACCGAACGGCACCAGCTTGGTGACGCGGCCCGGCACGACCTGGCCGATCTGGTGGGTCCGGGCGAACTGCTGCCACGGGTCCTCCTGCGTCGCCTTGAGCGACAGCGAGACCCGCTCGCGCTCCATGTCGACGTCGAGAACCTCGACGGTGACCTCCTGGCCCACCTCGACGACCTCGGACGGGTGGTCGATGTGCTTCCAGGACAGCTCGGACACGTGCACCAGGCCGTCGACGCCACCGAGGTCCACGAACGCACCGAAGTTGACGATCGAGGACACGACGCCCTTGCGGACCTGGCCCTTCTGCAGGGTGTTGAGGAACGTCTGGCGAACCTCGGACTGGGTCTGCTCCAGCCAGGCGCGGCGGGACAGGACCACGTTGTTGCGGTTCTTGTCCAGCTCTATGATCTTGGCCTCGAGCTCGCGGCCGACGTACGGCTGCAGGTCGCGGACGCGGCGCATCTCCACCAGGGAGGCGGGGAGGAAGCCGCGCAGGCCGATGTCGAGGATCAGGCCGCCCTTGACGACCTCGATGACGGTACCGGTGACGATGCCGTCCTCGTCCTTGATCTTCTCGATCGTGCCCCAGGCGCGCTCGTACTGGGCGCGCTTCTTGGACAGGATGAGACGCCCTTCCTTGTCCTCCTTCTGGAGAACCAGGGCCTCGACGTGCTCTCCGACCTCGACAACCTCAGCGGGGTCGACATCGTGCTTGATCGAGAGCTCTCGCGACGGGATGACGCCCTCGGTCTTGTAGCCAATGTCGAGCAAGACCTCGTCTCGATCGACCTTGACAACGGTGCCTTCAACGATGTCGCCGTCGTTGAAGTACTTGATGGTCTCGTCGATCGCGGCGAGGAAGGCCTCCTCGGAACCGATGTCGTTGACCGCTACCTGCGGGGTGCTCGAGGTGGCCTCAGTGCTGCTCGTCATGTGTGGAATTGCTCCGAACCGGACAGATGTCGTTGTGACAGGAGCGCGGCGGGCCGTTTTTCGTTCACCGGATGATGCTGATTCCTGGTAGCCACCAGATGACCGAGCGCGAGCCCTCTCCGTCCGTGACGCGCGCGAGCCCACAACGCAGCGATCAGCATATGAGACGGAGCGAGCCGGGTCAATCCGAGGCAACCAGACGGGCCTCTAGTACGTGATCACCGACTTGGCCCGGGCCGGCGAGAGCGTTGCCCGCAGTTTGCGCGGCACAGACACACGGGCGGGATCCCCGTCCGACGTATAACGCTCCCCTGGGTGTTTATCGAGCCAGTCGAGCCAGTAGGTCGTGCACCAGCGCCGGCATTCGCCTCGTTTTCCGTTGGACTGGATCCTCGGGATCGCGTAGCGCGGGAAACTTTTCGCGTAGGGCGAAACCGTCGGCTCCGCCCCGGCCAGGAAGACGCCGTCGAAGTGGTACTCGCTGCCATCCCACTTCCCGTCGTGCGCCCTGCTCAGCTTCCTCGGCCGCGAGCCGTACGGCAGCGCCATGGTCGTCGAGTCCGGCACGCCGATCTGCTTCAGCAGCCGCTCCTGCCGGACGATCTGCTCACTGACCTTCTGGTTCGAGAGCCGGCGGAGATCGGGGTGGGCATAGGTGTGGTTGGCCACCTCGAAACCATGGTCGAGCAGCCACTTCACCGCCTGTTGCTGCCGCTTGCGGTCGCGCAGGCCGAACGGGTCGCGGTTGACCCAGAAGGTGGCCGTGGGCCGGAAGTTTGGGTACTTCGCCGCGACCTCGTAGATGATGCCGACGGCCGTGTCGTTCTCCGGCATGCCGTTCTGGTCCATGGCGAAGTGGCTGGGGTGGCCGTCGTCGAAGGTCAGGACGACGGGATGGGCCCCCGCGGGAATGTCGATCTTCCTGGCGACCAGTTCGGCCGCGGTGATCGGCACGTAGCCGCTCTTGGCCAGGCGCTCCAGTTCCTTGCGCAACTGGTCGGGAGTGCGGTCGATGGACGCCCTCCGCTTGGGCAGGATGCGGTGATACATGATCACGGGCACCAGGCCGGCCTCGTTCGCCTTGACCTTCCTGGCCGACTCCGCGGTCGCCCTCGGCGGGGCCGTCGCACTGGGCTTGGACGACGGTGTTCGCGGGTGCGCCTGCACCTGTGACCGCCCCTCTCCCGAGGAGCGGGGCAGCAGCACAAGCGCGGCAAGTCCGATCACGACAACGACGACATTGGCGATTGCAGTCATCCGGGCAAGATTGCGCACAGTTATTTGACCTTACTGCCCGGCGTGTCCGCATTTCGCATGTGTTGCAATTTTCCTGTGGACTGGAGCCTGCGTGCCTGCGGACGGCACGGGCACGTCACCTACGCCCCGGACGAGGACGCGCTGCGCACCCGCCTGCGCGCCGAGACCGCGCTGGGCGAGGCGTGGCGCTGCCTGCGCTGCGGCGACTTCACTCTCGGCCCGCCACGCGCCGCCGGTCCGGCGGGCGACGCGCCCGTCGTGCTGCGGGGCCGGGCGCTGCGGGACGCCGCCGTGCTACGGCTGATCGCCGTCTTCCGCTGGACCAAGGCCGTGCTCGTGCTCGCCGGAGCGTACGGGGTGTGGCGGTTCCGGGCCCACCACGACGCCGTACGGCGGGCGTTCGACCAGGATCTCCCGCTGGTCAGGCCGCTGGCGCACAAGCTCGGGTGGAACCTCGACCAGTCGGGCGTGGTGCACACGCTGCGGACCGCGCTGGGCGCGCGGACGACGACGCTCACCTGGATCTTCCTCGCCCTCCTCGCCCTCGCGGCCCTGCTGCTGACCGAAGGGGCCGGCCTGTGGCTGCTGAAGCGGTGGGGCGAGTACTTCTCGGTGATCGTCACCTCGGCGTTCATCCCCGTGGAGATCTACGAGATCGCCGAGAAGGTGAGCCCGCTCCGGATCACGATCCTCCTGATCAACATCGCGGCCGTGCTGTACATCGCGCTGAGCAAGCGCCTGTTCGGCCTGCGGGGCGGGCGAGCGGCCTTCGAGGCGGAGCGGCACGAGGCGAGCCTGCTGGAGGTCGAGGAGGCGGGCCTGGCCGTGCATGGGCGAGACCACCGGGCCGCCCGCTCCACCGGCCACTCCTGACCGCTGCCCCCTAACCACCAACCCCTGCCCCCTGATCCGGCGGGCCCCGGCCCGGTCGCCTCCGGGGCGGACCCGGGCCGGCTGGGCCCGCCGCGGACCCCACACGGGCGGGGCCGTGGTCCACCGCGGCGTTCCCCGCGAGCGGTGGCCGGTCGGCGGGAAGGATCAGTGGCCGGCGTCCTCCCAGGTGGTCCCGACGCCCACGCTGACCTCCAGCGGCACGCTCAGGTCGTAGGCCCGGCACATCTGCGTGCGCACGACCTCGGTCAGCTCCTCCAGCTCGCCCGGCGCGACCTCGAACACCAGCTCGTCGTGGACCTGGAGCAGCATGCGGGAGCGCATGCCCTCGATCGCCCTCTGCACGTTCAGCATGGCGACCTTGATGATGTCGGCGGCCGAACCCTGGATGGGCGCGTTGAGCGCCATCCGCTCGGCCATCTCCCGGCGTTGCCGGTTGTCGCTGGTCAGGTCGGGCAGGTAGCGGCGGCGGCCCAGGATCGTCTCGGTGTAGCCGTCCGTGCGGGCCTGGGCGACGATCGACTCCAGGTAGTCGCGGACGCCGCCGAACTCCTCGAAGTATTCCTCCTTGAGCGCCCTGGCCTCTGCGACGGGGATGTTGAGCTGCCCCGACAGGCCGAAGTCGGACAGGCCGTAGGCGAGGCCGTAGTTCATGGCCTTGATCCGGGCGCGCAGGTCGGCGTCCACCTGCTCGGGCGGCAGGTCGAAGACGCGGGACGCGGTGGCCTGGTGGAAGTCGTGGCCCGACTCGAAGGCCGCGATCAGCGACTCGTCCCGGGACAGGTGCGCCATGATCCGCAGCTCGATCTGGCTGTAGTCGGCCGTCAGGAGCGTGTCGAAGCCCTCCCCCACCACGAAGCCCTTGCGGATGCGCCGGCCCTCGACAGTGCGGATCGGGATGTTCTGCAGATTGGGCTTCTCGCTCGACAGCCGCCCGGTGGCCGCCACGATCTGGTTGAACGTGGTGTGGATCCGCCCGTCGTCGGCGATCTCCTTGATCAGGCCCTCGACCGTGGTGCGCAGCTTGGTCTGGTCGCGGTGGCGCAGCAGGATCACCGGCAGCTCGTTGTCGGTCTGCTGGGCCAGCCAGGCGAGCGCGTCGGCGTCGGTCGTGTAGCCCGTCTTGATCTTCTTGGTCTTCGGCAGGCCGAGCTTGCCGAACAGGATCTCCTGCAGCTGCTTGGGCGAGCCGAGGTTGAACTGCTCCCCCACCGCCTGGTGGGCGGCCTCGACCGCCTGCTTGACGGCCGCGCCGAACTCCGCCTCCAGCGCCGCGAAGTACTGCCGGTCGGCGGCGATGCCGTCCCGCTCCAGCTCGGCCAGCACCCGCACCAGGGGCAGCTCGACCTCGGTCACCAGCCGGGTGCCGCCGCGCTTGGACAGGTGCGCCTCCAGCGCGTCGGCCAGGTCGCGCACGGCCTGGGCCCGCAGGGCCAGGTCCCGGGCCGCGCCCTCGTCGGCGTCATCGAACAGGGAGGTCTGCCCGCCGGGCGCGGACTCGGCCCGCAGCTCGCGATGGAGGTAGCGCAGGACCAGGTCCTCCAGGGGGAACGACCGCTGCCCCGGCATCGCCAGATAGGCGGCGAGCGCCGTGTCGCAGGTGAGGCCGCGCAGGTCGAGGCCGTGTGCCCACAGCGCGAGCAGCGGCCCCTTGGCGTCGTGCACGGCCTTCGGCCGCTTCTCGTCGGCCAGCCAGCCGCCGAGCGCCGCCTCGTCCTCCTCCGTCAGCCGCGTGGGGTCGAGGTAGGCGGCGCCGTCCGGCCCCGCGATCGCGACGCCCTCCAGCCGTCCGGTGCCGCTGCCGTAGGAGCCCTGGAAGGCCAGCCCGGCGCGGGCTCCGGGGATGGCCGCCAGCCAGCCGGCCACCTGGCCCGGCTCCAGCACCGTCACCTCGAGCTCGAAGCCCTCGCCGGCCTCCGGCTCGGTGGTGCCGAGGACCTTGAACAGACGCTCGCGCAGCTCCCCGCGGATCTGCACCGCGTCGAGGAGCTTGTTGACCTCCTCGCGGTCCCACAGGCCCATGGTGAGCGCGGACACCTCGGCGTCGACCGGGGCGTCGCGCTTCAGCTCGGTCAGCATCCGGTTGTGGATCACCTGGCCGAGGTGCTCGCGCAGCTTGTCGCCGACCTTGCCCTTCACCTCGTCGGCCCGCCGGACCAGCTCGTCCAGCGAGCCATACTCGACGATCCACTTGGTGGCGGTCTTCTCCCCCACGCTCGGGATGCTCGGCAGGTTGTCGCTGGGGTCGCCGCGCAGGGCCGCGAAGTCGGGGTACTGGGCCGGGGTGAGGCCGTACTTCTCCATGACGGCGCCGGGGGTGAAGCGGGTCATGTCGCTGATGCCCCGCCTGGTCATCAGCACCGTGACCTTCTCGTCGACGAGCTGGAGCGCGTCGCGGTCGCCGGTCACGATGAGCACGCTCATGTCCTCGCCGGAGGCGCGCGTCGCCAGCGTCGCGATCAGGTCGTCCGCCTCGAAGCCCGGCACCGACAGCCGCGGGATCCGCAGCGCGTCGAGCAGTTCGAAGATGAGCTGCATCTGGCCGCGGAAGTCCTCGGGGGTCTCCGCCCGGTTGGCCTTGTAGCCGTCGTACGCCTCGTGCCTGAAGGTGGGCTCGCTCCGGTCGAAGCAGACCGCGACGTGACTCGGCTGCTCGTCGCGCAGGATGTTGGCCAGCATCGAGGTGAAGCCGTACACCGCTTCGGTGTGCTGACCGTCCGTGGTCATGAGGTTCGCGTCCTTCAACGCGTAGAACGCGCGATAAGCAAGAGAATGCCCGTCCAGGAGCAGCAGACACGGACGGGTGGGGGTCGCTTCACTCTTCGGCACACCCGCAGCCTAGTCTCCCTGTACGACAGAAAACCCGTGCTCTTCCCACAGGAGGCGTCCCCTTGACCTTGACGGATCCCGAGGAACTGGCGGCGTCGATGAACGCGTCCGGGGACCACCTGCACCAGCGGATGGGCATCACGATCCTGGAGGCGAGCGCCGACCGGGTGGTCGGCCGCATGCCCGTCGAGGGCAACACCCAGCCGCACGGCCTGCTGCACGGCGGAGCCTCCTGCGTGCTTGCCGAGACGCTCGGCTCGACCGGTGCCGCCCTGCACGCCGGAGCGGGACGGGTGGTCGTCGGCATCGAGATCAACGCCACCCACCACCGCTCCGCCTCCTCCGGCGACGTCACCGCCGTCGCCACCCGCGTGCACGGCGGCCGGACGCTCGCGACGTACGCCATCGAGATCACCGACGCCGAGGGCCGCACGGTCTGCACGGCCCGTCTGACCTGCATGATCAGGGACGCTCGCTGAGGCCGGGAGGCGCGCGGGCCGGACTCGCCCGCGCGCCGGCCAGGCAAGCACCACGAAAACCCCTTACGACGCATTGGGCCTCATAGCGGAACGGCTTGCGACTCTCTTTGCACGGGAGTCGCTCCGGTCGCTACCGTTGTGGCTCCAGAGCCCGTGGGAGACCGAGTAGACAACGTGCGGAGCCGGGGAAGCTGTGTACGGTCCCAAAGGTCCTCCCACGGGCTCATGCCTTCTCGGCACCAAATCTCAGCACCGATCCCCAGTTGACTCCTTACATGCCCTGACCTGCGAACCCTTTCTCACGTCAGTGACACACCATGGTCACCAATTGGTGACGAACGACCCGGAAACGGGCGTCTCAGGCTTATGCTCCGGCCACAACATCGCAGCAACCTGACCGATGTTGCGCGTCCGCAGTGGGGGCACGACCCCGCCATGACCTGAACAGAGGGAGCACCATTGCGCAGAGCCGTGATCGCGTTCACGGCCTTCCTGGGTGGACTCGTCTTTCTCCTCTCCTCCCCCGCCTGGGCGGACGGGGAGGCCCTGAAGGGCACACTCCAAAACCAAGGCCAGCCGGTGAACGGCGTCAAGATCAGCGTGGCGGGCGAAGACGGCAAACCCGTCGGCGACGCCACCACGGGTGCCGACGGCAAGTGGGAGATGCCGGTCCCCAAGGCGGGCACATACAAGGTCACACTTGACCAGTCGACGCTCCCCCCGGGAGTCGCGCTGAAGTTCAAGGACCGGGCCACCCTGAACGTCCAGGTCTACGACGGAAGCGAGCGCAACGTCCTGTTCGCCCTCGCCCCTGCCGGTCAGCAGGACGGGGCCGCCGCGGCGTCCTCGGACTCCTCCTCCTTCTGGGACCGGGTCGCCCAGCTCACCTTCGAGGGCTTCAACCTCGGACTCATCATCGCCCTCGCGGCCATGGGCCTCTCGCTGGTCTTCGGCACCACCGGGCTCACCAACTTCGCCCACGGCGAGTTGCTCACGTTCGGCGCGATGTGCGCCTACTTCTTCAACGTGGTCGTGGGACTCCCGCTCATCTGGGCCGCGGTGATCTCGGTCGCGATCGGCGGGGTCTTCGGGTACGGCCAGGACCGGTTCTTCTGGGGGCGCCTGCGCAAGCGCGGCAGCAGCCTGGTCGCCATGATGATCATCTCGATCGGCCTGGCCCTGTTCCTGCGCTACGTCTTCCTCTTCTTCTTCGGCGGCGAGGGCGCCCCGTACGCCGAATACAACGCCCAGCCCGGCATCCAGGTCGGCCCGATCTCCGCCGCGCCGAAGAACTTCATCGCGATGGGCATCGAACTCGCCGTGCTCGTCGTCGTCGGGGTCGCGCTGCTCAAGACCCGCGTCGGCAAGGCGGCCCGGGCTGTCGCCGACAATCCCGCCCTGGCGGCCTCCTCGGGTATCAACGTCGACGGCGTCATCCGGATCATCTGGACCGTCGGCGGCGCCGTCGCCGCGCTCGCGGGCGTCATGCTCGGCCTCGCGCAGAACGTCAGCTACCAGATGGGCTTCCAGGTCCTGCTGCTGGTCTTCGCGGGCGTCACCCTCGGCGGCCTCGGCACCGCGTTCGGCGCCCTGGTCGGCTCCATCGTCGTCGGCCTGTTCATCCAGCTGTCCACGGTCGTGGTGCCGACCGAGCTGAAGACGGTCGGCGCGCTGCTGGTGCTCATCCTCGTCATGCTCTTCCGGCCGCAGGGCATCCTCGGCCGGCGCGAGCGCATCGGCTGATCGGAGACCACACGTGGACTGGACCACAATCCTCATCACCACGGTCAAGGCCTCGATCGGCCTGGAGACCGTCGTCTACGCGCTCGCCGCGATCGGCATCAACATCCAGTTCGGCTACGCCGGGCTGCTCAACTTCGGCCAGGCGGCCTTCCTCGGCGTCGCCGCGTACGGCATGGCCGTCACCGTGGCCACCTTCCACCTGCCGTTCTGGCTCGGCATCGTGATCGGCCTGGCGGCCACCGTCGTGCTGGCCTTCCTGCTCGGCATCCCCACCCTGCGGCTGCGCGCCGACTACCTCGCCATCGTCACCATCGCGGCGGCCGAGATCGTCCGGCTCGTCTTCAGGTCGGTCAAGTTCAGCAGCGTCTTCGGCGGCTCGGACGGCCGGCAGAACTTCTCCGGCGACTTCTTCGCGATGAACCCCTACTCCCCCGGCACGTACGGCATAGGCCCGATCAGCTTCAACGAGCGGGTGACGTGGGTGCTGACCGTCGGCTGGGTGCTCATCGCGATCGCCTGCGGACTGGTCTACCTGCTCATGAAGAGCCCCTGGGGCCGCGTGCTCAAGGCCATCCGCGAGGACGAGGACGCCGTGCGCAGCCTCGGCAAGAACGTCTTCTCCTACAAGATGCAGGCCCTCGTGCTCGGCGGCGTGGTCGGCTGCCTCGGCGGCTTCCTGTTCGCGCTCGGGCAGGCGTCGGTGCAGCCCGACCTGTTCAGCACGGAGTTCACCTTCTACGCGTACACGATCGTGATCCTCGGCGGCGCGGCCCGCGTCTTCAGCCCCGTCGTCGGCGCCGCGATCTTCTGGGTGCTGCTGGTCTTCGTCGGGAACACGCTCAGCGAGGCCGTCTCCGCCGGCCTGCTCCCCTCGTTGTTCACCGTGAACAACATCGGCGCGGTCCGCTTCATGCTGGTCGGTCTCGGCCTGATGCTCCTGCTCATCTTCCGGCCTCAGGGCATCTTCGGCGACAAGAGGGAGATCGCGCTCGATGCACGCTGACACCACCCCGTCCAGGAAGGCGGCGGCGCTGGCCGCCTTCGCGGGCCTCGACCGCGAGCCCGGCGTTCCCAAGCCCGACCCGATCCTCGTCGTCGACAAGGTCGTGCGCCGGTTCGGCGGCCTCACCGCCGTCAACGTCGACCACGTGGAGATCCAGCGCGGGTCGATCACCGCGCTCATCGGCCCGAACGGCGCCGGCAAGACGACGTTCTTCAACCAGCTCACCGGCTTCGACAGCGCCGACGAGGGGTCCTGGACCTTCAACGGCAAGCAGCTGAAGGGCGTGCCCGCCCACCGGGTGGCCCGTGCGGGCATGGTCCGCACGTTCCAGCTCACCAAGGCCCTGTCGAAGCTCACCGTCATGGAGAACATGCGGCTCGGCGCGCAGAACCAGCGCGGCGAGAACTTCTTCCGCGCGCTCATCCCGGGCAGCTGGCGCGGTCAGGAGGACGAGATCACCGAACGCGCCGAGGAGCTCCTCGAGCGCTTCAAGCTCGACGCCAAACGCGACGACTTCGCCGGCTCGCTGTCCGGCGGCCAGCGCAAGCTGCTGGAGATGGCGCGGGCCCTGATGGTCGGCCCCGAGCTGGTCATGCTGGACGAGCCCATGGCGGGCGTGAACCCGGCCCTGACCCAGTCGCTCCTCGGGCACGTGAAGGACCTGCGCGAGGAGGGCATGACGGTGCTCTTCGTGGAGCACGACATGGACATGGTCCGCGACATCAGCGACTGGGTGGTCGTGATGGCCCAGGGCGCCGTCATCGCGGAGGGCCCGCCGGACACCATCATGTCGGACTCGCGCGTCATCGACGCCTACCTGGGCGCCCACCACGACGCGCCGATGTCCGCCGAGGAGTTCGAGGAGCAGCTGCAGGAGGCCGAGGCCGAGCTGGAGGCCGGGATCGAGGAGAAGGCATGACCGCCCCCACGCCGGACAACGGCGCCGAGCCGGACCGCGTCCCCACCCCGGAGGACGCCGCGGAGCCGGACCGCGCCCCCACGCCGGACAACCCCGAAGAGCAGGTCTCACAGGCGGCCGTCGTCGACCGCTCCGACCATCTCGCCGGCGCCGAGAAGGCGCTCCTGCGGGCCGACGAGCTGTACGCCGGCTACATCCCCGGGGTCAACATCCTCAACGGCGCCGACCTGTACGTGAAGAAGGGCGAGCTGATCGGCATCATCGGCCCGAACGGCGCCGGGAAGTCGACCCTGCTGAAGACCCTGTTCGGGCTCGTGCCGGTGCGCAGCGGCTCGGTCATCCTGAACGGCGAGGACATCACCAGCCTCAAGGCCCACTCGCTGGTGGCCCGCGGGGTCGGCTACGTCCCGCAGACGAACAACGTCTTCCCCAGCCTCACCATCGAGGAGAACCTCGAGATGGGCGCCTACCAGGTGCCCGGAAAGTTCAAGGAGCGGTTCGAGTTCGTCTGCGAGATCTTCCCCGCGCTCCGCGAGCGCCGCAAGCAGCGCGCCGGTTCGCTGTCCGGCGGTGAGCGGCAGATGGTCGCCATGGGCCGCGCGCTCATGACCGAGCCGTCGGTCCTGCTCCTGGACGAGCCGTCCGCGGGCCTGTCGCCCAAGCTGCAGGACCTGGTCTTCATCCAGGCCCAGCAGATCAACAAGGCCGGCGTGACCGTCATCATGGTCGAGCAGAACGCGCGCCGCTGCCTGCAGATCTGTCACCGGGGCTACGTGCTCGACCAGGGCCGCAACGCCTACATGGCCAGCGGTAGCGACCTGATCAACGACCCCAAGGTCATCCAGCTCTACCTGGGCACCCTCGCCCGGGCCTGAGCCTTCCTCCGAGGGCCCCGGCGCACCCGCGCCGGGGCCCTCGTCGTACGTCTGTGACCTCATCCGCACCTGATCGGCGACCGCCGGGGCCACAATGAGCCGTATGACCCGAACCCCCCTCCGGGCGGCACTGGTCGTCGCGGCGCTGGCGGCGGGCCTGTCCGCCTGCCAGGCGCCGTCCTCCGGGCCGCGGACCTCCCCCGCCTCCCCAGACTCCCCCGCCGCCTCGCCGGCCGCCACCGGCGCGATCTACGTCACCGGTGCGAAGGCCGGGGACGATCCCTGCGCCCGCGTGGTGTCCGCCATCGGCTACCTGGGGCTGTCGCTGCTGCCGCCGGGGCAGGAGGAGGCCCAGCACTGGGACGGCGACGTACGCGGCCGGTTCGGTTACCTGCGCGGCACGCTGGAGATGTACGGCCCCCGTCTGCCGGCGCCGGCCAAGGACGCCGTCGCGGCCGTCGACGGCGTCGCGCGGACCCTGTCCCGGGCCGGCACGGCCGCTTCCCGGCGTCCGGGCCTGTTGCGCCGGTATCGCGCGGCGTCCGCCGCGGTCCTGGCCGCCTGCGGCCGTTCCTGACCCGGGCACGGGGTGTCACGCGGAACGGATCGGCCGCGAGAACGCGACAGGGGCCCGCTCCACCGAGCGGGCCCCCTCGTGCTGTGGATCAGCCGTGCTGTGGATCAGCCGGCGATCTTGCCGGTGTTGAAGGCGACGTTCTTGTTGGTGTTGTCGGCGCCGTACTCGTAGATGCCGATCGTCGCCTCGGCCGGGTCACCGGCCTCGTTGAACTCGATCGGACCGGACGCGCCGTCGAAGTCGATGTCCTTGCCGGCCGACAGCAGGTCGTTGCAGGACTTGAAGTCCTTGCACTTCTCGCCGCCGCTGGAGACCTCCTGGAGCTTGGCCGCGATGTCCGCCGGCGCGTCGCTCTTGGCCGCGACGGCCGCGAGCGCGCTGAGGATCGTGGCGTCGTACGACTCGGGGCCGTAGTTGAAGTCCTTGAGGTTCGGGTCGATCGTCATCAGCTTGGCCTTGAAGTCGTCGGAGACCTGGGCGCCCGGCTGGGTGCCCTTCGCGCCGTCGAGCGTGCCCTTGGGGAAGCCGTCCTTGCCCGTGCCGTAGTTGGACAGGTTGCCGTCGACGAAGTAGTACTTGACCTTCTTGGCGGTCAGGCCCTGCTTGACGAGCTCAGGAATGATCTTCTTGGTCTCGTCGAAGCCGATCAGCGCGATGGCCTTCGGATTGGCTTCCTTGATCTTGGCGACGTCCGCCGAGTAGTCGGCCGCCTTCGGGTCGTAGATGACCTTCTCCACGACCTGGCCGCCGCCGCCCTCGACCGCCTTCTGGACGTTGTCCGCGAGGCCCGTGCCGTACGCGTCCTGGAGGGCCAGGATGCCGACCGTGTCGTTGCCGTCGGCGAGGATCAGGTCGCCGAGGACGCGGCCCTGCAGCACGTCCGGCGGAGCCGTACGGAAGTACAGGCCCTTGTCGTTGTAGGTGGTGAACTGGTCGGAGGTGTTCGCCGGCGAGATCTGCACGACGCCCGCACCGGTGATCTTGTCGATGACCGACAGCGACACCGAGGACGAGGCGGCGCCCACGACCACATCGGCCTTCTGCTGCAGCAACTTGTCGACAGACTGGGACGCAATGTTGGTCGACGTGTCACCCGAGTCGGTGTCGATCTGGACCACCGGCTTGCCGAGGACACCGCCGGCGTCGTTGATCTCCTTCACCGCCAGCCCGACACCCGCGAACTCCGGCGGACCGAGGAAGGCGAGGGAACCGGTCTGCGGCAACAGCGTGCCGACGGTGAGAACGCCGTCGCCCTGCGCCGTGGCGGCGGCGGGCGCGGAGGACGACTGTGCCGCCGGTGCCGAGGAAGCCGGCGCGGCGCTGTCCTCGCCACCGCCACAGGCCGTCAGCGCGAGGCTGGCGGCCGCGGCGACGGCCAGCGCCCGCCCGAGGGGGGCAATGCGGATCATGAAGCATCTCCTTCATCCAGGCCCGGGAATCGTCAGCGCTGCCGACTGGTCCCGATCGAATGGCTGAAAGGTACATAGGCCGGGCACGGCCCGACCAGGGATGCATCAGAACTGTCCGCACTTGGATGCGGAGTCGTAATAACTCCTCAACTTAGCGGGACGGCCCCTGACCAGGAGTCTTCTCCTCCGGGTCCAGAAGAGGACGCTCAGGCGGGCGGCTGGGCCTCGCCGCCGCTCTCGTTCACCACGACCTGCGCGACCTGGCGCATGCTCATACGCCGGTCCATGGACGCCTTCTGGATCCACCGGAAGGCCTGGGGCTCGGTCCACCCGTGCTGGGCCATGAGCAGGCCCTTCGCCCGCTCCACGAGCTTCCTGGTCTCCAGCCGCTCCGACAGCGTGGAGACCTCCTTCTCCAGCGCGGCGATCTCCTCGTGCCTGCTGACCGCCATCTCGATCGCCGGAACCAGGTCGCCCTTGGTGAACGGCTTGACCAGGTAGGCCATCGCGCCCGCGTCCCTTGCGCGTTCGACCAGGTCGCGCTGGGAGAACGCGGTGAGGATGAGGCACGGCGCGATCCGTTCGGAGACGATGCGCTCGGCCGCCGAGATCCCGTCGAGCACGGGCATCTTGACGTCGAGGATCACCAGATCGGGGCGGAGCTCCATGGCGAGCTTGACCGCCGTCTCACCGTCGCCGGCCTCGCCGACCACGGCGTAACCGTCCTCTTCGAGCATCTCCTTCAGGTCGAGGCGGATCAGTGCCTCGTCTTCCGCGATCACCACTCGCCGCTGCGTACTCACGCACAAGAGGTTACCGACGTCCGCTACATTAGAACCACGCCAGGGGCCTCGTGAATGATCATCCGTTTGGTAGGCTTCTGCGCGACGGGTTCGGACAAGTCACATAATGTCCGGATTGAAGCCCCGGTACCCCAATTGGCATGAGGGAGCGGATTCAAAACCCGTACAGTGTGGGTTCGAGTCCCACCCGGGGCACTTTCACTCCTCGCGTTCGCCCGGAAACCGTCAGCGGCGACTGCAACGGCCGGCGACGTGTGACGATTCCACGACTCGCCGTCGGGCTCTCCGTCTCCTCGTCCGAACGGACTCAGGTGCCGGGGAGGAGACGGACGGCGTCGAGGGCGAGGGAGAGCTCGACCACGTCCAGCGGCCGGGCCAGCGACCGGCCGCTGAGCTGCTCGATGCGGCGCACCCGGTTGAAGACGGTGTTGCGGTGACAGTAGAGCTCGGCCGCCGCCCGGGCCGCGGACCCCTCGCAGCGCAGCCACGCCTCAAGCGTCGCCAGCAGCACGCCGCCGTCGGGTGAGGCGATGATCGGGCCGAGGACGCCGCCCGCGAGGTGCCCGGCCAGCTCCGGCTGGCAGACCACCAGGGCGGCGGGCAGCCGCCGGTCAAGCCGCGCGACCTCCGGCGCGCTTCCCGAGCAGGTGCGCATCGCCACCTCCGCCAGGCGGCGGGCCGTGCCGAGGTCGGCGAGGCTCTCCACCACCGGACTGACGCCGGCGCTCGCGCAGACGACCGGGGTGATGGCGGCCACCAGGTCGTCCAGCTCCCGGTCGCCGAGGTACACGACCGCCATCTCCAGGTCCGGGCGCATGCGCCACAGGAAGCGCAGCCCGCCGATCTCGTCGGGGCGGTGCACGCGGTCGGGCTGCGCGGGCAGCCGCGTTGTGACGACCGCATAGCGGCCGTGCTCCGGCAGGCCGAGGGCGCCGGCGGCCACGCCGGCCACCGCCGCGTCGGCGCGGCCCTCCAGGAGGGCGTCGAGCATGGCGTTGACGCGCTGGTTGGTCCGGCCGAGCAGCTCGTTCTCCCGGCGGCGGTAGGCGTCGGCCGCCGCCACGGCCTGACGGTCGATGGCGTGCCACACATGGGTGGCGCTGCGCAGCAGGGCGGGCAGCCGCTCCTGCCCCTGGTCGCCGATGATGTCGATCACGCCGTTCCAGGTGACCTGCGCGGCCAGGCGGTAGCTGCGCATGAGCGAGTCCAGCGGAAGCCCGAACTCGGCCCGCCTGCGCCCGACCGTCTGGGCGTAGGCGACGTCGCGCCGCTCGTGCCGGGGCTGCAGGATCGCGGTGATGCCGACCCGCAGCCCTTCATGGGTGCTCTTCCAGTGGTCCTCGTAAGGGACCGTCATGCGGTAGGCCTCGTCGCTGTCCCTGCCGCGCTTCACCAGCTCGTCGGCGAGCCGGGGGAGCCGTTCCAGCAGTCCTGCGGCGGAGGTCCGCAGCAGTTCCCGGACCTCGGAGTCCGTCCTGGACCTCATGCCCCGAATGTGCCAGCCGGCAGCGTCCGGAACAAGGTTCGGTTCTCGTTTCGTGATGCGGGATTGTGCTGGAGCACAGGACACGACCGGCGGGCATGGGCTGGGGTCCCGACTTGACTCCCGGCGCTGGACGGCCCTCGACCAGGCTGGGTTGGGTGTGCCTTCATCGAAGTCACAGGAGGCGCTGATGTCTGGTGAGGCGGGCCCGGCGAGCGGCGGCCCGGGGAAGCGGGGCCTCGAGGTCGTCGGCCTGGAGGTGCGGTACGGCCCCGTGCGCGCCCTGCGCGGCGTCCACCTGGCCGTGCCCCGGGGCGCGGTGGCCGCGGTGCTCGGCGCGAACGGCGCGGGCAAGACGACGCTGCTGCGTGCGGTGTCGGGGACGCTGCGGTTCCACCGGGGCGCGATCACGTCGGGCACGGTCTCCTTCGGCGGGTCCCGCCTCGACGGCGCGCAGGCGGCGGCCGTCGTGCGGCGCGGCGTGGTCCAGGTGCCGGAGGGACGGCGGGTGTTCGGGCGGATGACCGTGGCGGAGAACCTGCGCGCCGGGGCGCTGGGCGTGCCCGGCAGGCGCGCGGCGGCGGCCCGCGAGCGGGTGCTGGAGCTGTTCCCGGTGCTGGCCGAGCGGGCGCACCAGCGCGCGGGCCTGCTGTCGGGCGGCGAGCAGCAGATGCTGGCGATCGGCCGGGCGCTCATGGCCGGTCCCTCGCTGCTGCTGCTTGACGAGCCCACGCTCGGACTGGCGCCGTTGATGGCGGCCCGGATCGCCGACACCGTGCGGCAGATCAACGCCCAGGGCACGTCGGTGCTGCTGGTGGAGCAGAACGCGGCGATGGCGCTCGCGCTGGCCGAGCGGGCGTACGTGCTGGAGGTGGGCGAGGTGACGCTGTCGGGACCGGCGGCGGACCTGGCGGCCAGCGACGAGGTCCGCCGCCGCTACCTCGGCGTCGGCGCGCCCGATACAGACCGACCGGTCGGTACCGACCCCGGCGCCGCCGACGGCCACCAGAGCCACGAGAGGCACGAGAGGACCAGGCTGGCGAGATGGACGGCATGACCCGCCACCGCGGCGAATCGCAGGCGCACCCGGCGAGGCGCCTCCGCACGCCCCCGGCAAACCAACCGGTCGGTACGACAGGCGGGGACGGCCCGGCGCACCTCGTGGTCAGCGAGGTGACGGTCCGCTTCGCCGGGCTCACCGCGCTCGACGCGGTCAGCTTCACCGTGGCCCCCGGCAGCGTGCACGCGCTGATCGGCCCGAACGGCGCCGGCAAGTCCACCTGCTTCAACGTGCTGTCGGGCGTCTACCGCGTCACCTCAGGCAGCGTGCGCTTCGGCGGCGCCGAGCTGACCTCGCTGCGCCCGCACCGGGTGGCGGCGCTGGGCGTGGCCCGGACCTTCCAGAACATCGCCCTGTCCCCGCACCTCACGGTCCGCGACAACCTCATGCTCGGCCGGCACCGCCTCACCAGGGCGGGATTCGTCTCGGCCGGTCTGCGGCTGCCCTCGGCCAGGCGCGAGGCCGTACGGCACGGCGCGCGGGTCGAGGAGATCGCCGCGTTCGCGGGCGTCGGCGAGGCGCTGCCCGTCCCGGTGGGCCTGCTGCCGTACGGCGTGCAGAAGCGGGTGGAGCTGGCCCGGGCGCTGTGCATGGAACCGCGACTGCTCCTGCTGGACGAGCCGGTCGCGGGGATGAACGGCGGCGAGCGGCGGGAGATGGCCGCCCTCATCCGGTCGGTGCGCGAGAGCCTCGGCATCTCGGTCCTGCTGGTCGAGCACGACATGGGCATGGTCATGCGGATCGCCGACGCGGTGACCGTGCTCGACTTCGGCAGGCGGATCGCGGACGGCCCGCCCGAGGAGGTCCAGCGCGACCCCGAGGTCGTCCGCGCCTACCTCGGCGACTTCGACTCCGGCGGCTTGGGCGGGGAGGCGTGATGGCGGTCTTCCTGGAACTGCTCGTCAACGGGATCTCGGTCGGAGCCGTGTACGCGCTGATCGCGCTCGGCTTCGTGGTGATCTTCAAGGCGACCGAGGTGGTCAACTTCACGCACGCGTCGCTGCTGCTGGCCGGTGGCTATGTGATCGCCAGGCTGCACCCGCTGGTCGGGTTCTGGGCGGCGCTGGCGGCGGGGATCGCGGCGGCGGCGCTGGTCGGGGCGCTGGTGGAGTTCCTGATCCTGCGCCGGGCGCACGTCGGCTCGCGCGGCGTGCTGGCCATCGTCACGATCGGCGTGGACATCCTGCTCACGACCGAGCTCACCCGCCGGATCGGCACCGAGGTGCTCGCCCTGGGCGACCCCTGGGGCGACCGGGTGCTGCGTCTGGGCCCGATCACGGTCGCCGAGACCCGCGTCGTGGCCCTCGCGGTCGCCGCCGCGCTGATCGTGGCGTTCCTGCTCGCCTTCAAGTTCACCGGCTGGGGCGTGGCGATGCGTGCCACGGCCGAGGACGCCGAGACCGCCGCGCTGATGGGCGTGCGGCTCGGCCGGGTCTCGCTCAGCGCGTGGGCGGTCGCCGGGGCGCTGGCCGCGGTCGCGGCGATGTTCCTGTGCGTCTTCCCGACGCCGGGTCTCGACCGGGGCACGGCCGCGGCGGCGATGAAGGCCTTCCCCGCGGCCATCCTTGGCGGGCTCGACTCGACCACCGGGGCGCTGGCCGGAGGACTGATCGTGGGCGTCACCGAGACGCTGATGAGCGGCTACCAGAGCGAGCTCGCCTTCCTGGGCCGCGGCATCGGCGACGCGGCGCCGTTCCTCGTGATGATCGTGATCCTGCTGCTGCGGCCCTCCGGGCTGTTCGGCACGAAGGAGCCGGCCCGTGTCTGACTCCACACCCACAGCCGCGACGTCCACCCCCGCTACGCCCACACGGCCCGCGTACCGGCCCGCCGTGCTGCGCCTCCCGGCGCGGCCTATCCGGGCCGCGCTGTGGCTCACGGTGCTCGCGGCGGCCGTGGCGGTGCCGTTCTACCTGGAGGGGTTCTGGCTGCAGGCGGGGCTGTTCGCGATGTCGGCGGCGATCGGCGCCATCGGGATCAACCTGCTGACCGGGGCGACCGGGCAGCTGTCCCTGGGACATGCCTTCTTCCTCGCGGCCGGGGCGTACTCCTACGTCTACCTGTCGTCGGACCTGGGGCTGCCCGCACCGCTCGCGGCCGTGGCGGCGGTGGCCGTCGCGGGCGTGTGCGGCGGACTGTTCAGCCCGATCGCGGGCCGCCTCAAGGGCGCCTACCTCGGCATCGCCACGCTCGCCCTGATCTTCGTCGGCCAGCACGTCCTGTTCAACGCCGAGCCGGTGACCGGCGGCTTCAACGGACGGCCGGTGCCGCCGATGGAGCTGTTCGGGTTCGTCTTCGCCGACACCCCGGAGCTGGTGGTGCTGAACGTGCCGTTCGGGTCGCTCGAACGGCTGTGGTTCCTCGGGATCGCGCTGCTCGCGGGCGCGGCGGCGTTCGCCCGGGGTGTGCTGCGCGGCCGTCCCGGCCTGGCGATGAACACGATCAGGGACCACGAGATCGCCGCGGGGGTCATGGGCGTCCCGGTCGCCCGGTACCGCGCGGGCGTGTTCGTCCTGTCGTCCATGTACGGCGGGCTCGCCGGGGTGCTGGTCGCCCTGGTCTTCCAGCAGGTCGTGCCGGACTACTTCGGCATGCTGCTGTCGCTCGACTACCTCGCGATGATCGTGATCGGCGGCCTGGGATCGGTCGCCGGGGCGGTCGCCGGGGCCGCGTTCGTCTCCCTGCTCCCCCAGCTGCTCACCCGCTACAGCGACGCGCTGCCGCTGGTGGCCGAGCCGGGTTCCGGCGGGGTCTCTCCCGCCGAGGCCGCGCGGATCCTCTACGGCGCCGCCGTCGTCGCGGTGGTGCTGTTCCTGCCCGGTGGTCTGGCCGGGCTCGCCACGCGGCTCGGCCGCGTTCGACTCAAGGAGCTCAAATGGGCGAAATCGGCACCCGCGCCGGCATCGCGGCGTTAGCCCTGCTGTCCCTGGCCGTCGCGACCTCGGCCGCGGGGTGCGCCAGCGACAAGGCGACGGGCGGCGGCGCGGACGCCGGGGCGGTGAGCGGGGACGGGGTCAAGACCGGCCCCGGCGTCACGGCCACCACGATCACCGTGAGCGCGCTCACCGACCTGACCGGCCCGTACGCGTCGTTCGGCAAGAGCCAGACGCAGGCGCAGCAGCTGTACTTCGACCAGGTCAACGCCGGCGGCGGGGTCTGCGGCCGCAAGTACGAGCTGGTCGTCCGCGACCACGGCTACGACACGCAGAAGGCGGTGGCGGCCTACACCGAGGTCGCGCCCAGGTCGGCGGCGATCGCGCAGTTCATCGGATCCCCGATGATCACCGCGTTGAAGCAGCGCGTCGACGGCGACAGGCTGCTCACGATCCCGATGGCGTGGGCGACCACGTTGCTCGGCAGCCGGGCCATCCAGGTGACCGGCACGACGTACGACATCGACATGATCAACGGGGTCGAGTTCCTCACGAAGCAGAAGGGCGTCAGGTCCGGCGACAAGATCGGGCACCTGTACTTCGAGGGCGACTACGGCGAGAGCTCGCTGAACGGCTCGAAGTACGCCGCGGACAGGCTCGGCCTGCGGATCGTCGAGCAGAAGATCAAGGCGACCGACCAGGACATGAGCGCGCAGGTGGCGGCGTTCAAGGCGGCCGGGGTGAAGGCCGTGCTCGTCTCGGTGGGCCCCCGGCAGACGGCCTCGCTGGTCGGCGTGTCCCTCGCCAAGGGCATGGACGTGCCGTTCGTCGGCAGCAACTCGGCGTACTCGCCGCAACTGCTCGGCACGCCGGCCGCGCCGGCCCTGCTCAAGGACTTCTACTACGTGACGGCGGGGACGCCGGTCAGCGTGAAGAACCCGGGAATGCGGAAGCTGGTGGCCGACTACCAGGCGAAGTACCCCGGCGAGACGCTCGACAGCGGTGTGGCCAGCGGCTGGAGCGCCGCGATGATCGTGGACGAGGCGATGAAGAAGGCGTGCGAGGCCAAGGACCTCAGCCGGGACGGCGTCCTGAACGCCCACCGCTCGCAGTCGAGCTTCGGCGGCGACTTCGGCACGCCGATGGACTTCACGTTCTTCGACAAGCCCGCCTCCCGCTCGTCGTACGTGCTCAAGCCCGACAAGGCGGCGCTCGGCGGCGCGGTGGTCTTCAGGGAGCCGGAGGTCTCCGAGCTGGCGAAGGACTACCCGGTGCCGGTGGGCTGACCCGCGAGGGGCCACGTCCGCACCGGTGGGGCACTGGCTAGTATCCCCATGCCGAACAATCGTCTGGAGAATCGATGCGACGCACCATCTACGGCGAGGACCACGAGGCCTTCCGCGACTCCGTGCGGCAGTTCGTGATCCGCTCGGTCGCCCCGAGGGCCGAGGAGTTCATCGAGCGCCGGCTGATCGACCGCGAGGTGTGGCGGGAGGCCGGCCGGCAGGGACTCCTCGGCCTGGAGGTCCCCGAGGAGTACGACGGCGCGGCGGCGGGCGACTACCGCTTCAACGCCGTGCTCACCGAGGAACTGGCCGGGGTGGGCATGGCTCTGGCGTCCAGTTTCGGCATCCACTTCGACGTGGTCGCGCCGTACCTGGTGGAGCTGACGACGGACGAGCAGAAGAAGCGCTGGCTGCCGCCGTTCTGCTCGGGAGAGGTGATCACCGCGATCGGCATGACCGAGCCGAGCGGCGGGTCGGACCTGGCGGCACTGCGCACCACCGCCGTCAGGGACGGCTCCGACTGGATCATCGACGGCTCCAAGACGTTCATCACCAACGGCTACCAGGCCGACCTCGTCGTGGTCGCGGCCCGGACCAGCCCGGAGAAGCGGGCCAAGGGGATCACGCTGTTCGCGGTCGAGGAGGGCATGCCCGGCTTCCACCGGGGGCGCAAGCTGGACAAGGTCGGCCAGCCGGAGGCCGACACGGCCGAACTGTTCTTCGAGGGCGTGCGGGTGCCGGCCGCCAACGTGATCGGCGAGGTGGACCGGGGGTTCGTCGCGATGATGGAGCGCCTCCCTCAGGAACGCCTCGGCAGCGCCGTCACCAACATCTCGCACGCCGCCGCCGTGCTCGCCGAGACACTGTCGTACGTGAAGGAGCGCAAGGCGTTCGGCCAGGCGATCGGCAGCTTCCAGTACAACAAGTTCACCCTCGCCGACCTCGTGACGAAGGTCGAGGTGACCCGGGCGTACGTCGACCAGTGCGTGGCCGCCCACGCGGACGGCGAGCTGACGGCGGTCGACGCGGCCAAGGCCAAGATGTGGACCGCCGATGTGCAGAACCAGGTGATCGACGCCTGCGTGCAGCTCTACGGCGGCTACGGCTACATGAGGGAGTACCGCGTGGCGCGGGCATGGATGGACGCCCGGGTGACCCGGATCTGGGCGGGGTCCAACGAGATCATGCGTGAGATCGTCGGCCGGGATCTGGGCCTGTGAAGGACCGGGGAGCATATCCGCACTGGCGGGACGTGCCCACGCGGTGGAAGGACAACGACGTCTACGGGCACGTCAACAACGTCGTGCACTACTCGCTGATGGACACCGTGATCAACACCTGGCTCATCGAGGAGGGCGGGCTGGACATCCACGAGGGCCCGGCCATCGGCCTGTGTGTGGAGTCGCGCTGCTCCTACCGGGCCTCGGTGTCCTTCCCCCAGGTGATCAGCGTGGGCCTGCGGATCGGCCATCTGGGCCGCTCCAGCGTCCGCTACGAGCTCGGCCTGTTCACCGGGGACACGCTGATCGCCGAGGGCGATTTCACCCACGTCTTCGTGGACCGGCACACCCGCCGCCCGGTGGAGATCGGCCCGCCCCTGCGCCCCGCCATGGAACGACTCCTCCTCCCCCCTTCCCCCGCGTGACCGTGCCGCACGGACGGCGCCCCGGTCGCGCGGGGCGGCCGATGCGGCCCGTGAAGCCGATGAGAGCGAGGTTCACGGCTCCACCGTCCGGGTGATCGAGTCGACGCGGCGAACCCGCCCGTCGGGGGCGAGCCGGGCGAACAGGTGGACCTCGATCCGCAGGGTCTTGTCCTTCCTGGTCCGGACGGTCATGGTGTAGCGGGCGGCGGCCCGGTCGTCGTCGATCAGCGTCTCATGGACCTGGATGTCCAGCTCGCGGGCGTTCTTGCGGGCCGGACCGGCGTGGTCGATCAGCCGCCGGCGGTCGAGGATGTTGCCGTCGGTGCGGTATTCGAGGTCAGGGGTGTGGTAGCGGTCCACGATCGTGGCCGGGTCCTCGTGGCCGAAGGCCAGTTCGTACGGCAGCCGCGTCAGGAAGGCGTGGAAATCGGGCATCAGACCACCTCGCGGCGGACGTACCTGAATGGTGTTCTCATGACCGGCAATCCTCGTACGGCCGGACCTCTGGCGGCGTCCCACTCACGGAGTCATCCGCCGCTACTCCCCCGGGATCAGCCCGGCCGGGTGGACCGGGACCCGGGGAGCAGCTCAGGCGAGGCTGTCGAGCCAGGCGCGGTGGAGGCGGGCGAACCGGCCGGCGCCGGCGATGAGGCGGTCGGGCGGGCCGTCCTCCACGATCCGGCCGTGCTCCATGACGAGCACCCGGTCGGCGATCTCCACGGTGGACAGGCGGTGGGCGATGATCAGCGCGGTCCGGTCGGCGAGGATCGTCCGCAGCGCCCGCTGCACGAGCCGCTCGCTCGGCACGTCGAGGCTGGAGGTGGCCTCGTCCAGGATCAGCACCGCGGGGTCGGCCAGGAAGGCCCGGGCGAACGCGACGAGCTGCCGCTGCCCCGCCGACATGCGGCCGCCGCGCTTGCCGACATGCGTCTCGTACCGGCTGGGGAGCGCGGAGACGAACGTGTGGGCGCCGATTGCCTCGGCGGCCCGCTCGATCTCCGCGTCCGGCGCGCCGGGCCGCCCGAACCGCACGTTGTCCGCGATCGTCCCGCTGAACAGGTAGTTCTCCTGGGTGACCATCACCACGTGGCGGCGCAGGGTGTCCTCGTCCAGGTCACGCAGGTCGACGCCGTCGAGCAGCACCCGCCCGGCGACCGGATCGTGGAACCGGGCGATGAGCTTGGCCAGCGTGGTCTTGCCCGCGCCCGTGGTTCCGACGACGGCCACGGTCTGCCCGGCGGGGATCTCCAGGTCGAGCAGCGGCAGCACCGGCGGGCCGTCGCCGTAGGCGAACCGGACGCCCTCGAAACGCAACGCCCCGGCGGCGCGCGGCAGCGGCACCGGGCGGCGCGGTTCGGCCACCGACGGCCGCTCCTCCAGCACTCCCGACAGCTTCTCCAGCGCCGCCCCCGCGGACTGCAGGGCGTTGTAGAACTGGCTGATCTCCTGCATCGGCTCGTAGAACTGGCGCAGATAGAGAAGGAACGCGGCGAGCACGCCGACCGTGACCGTGCCTCGCATCGCGAGCAGGCCGCCGTACAGCAGGACGGCGGCGACCGTGACGTTGCCGATCAGTTTGATGCCGGGCATGAACACGGCGACCAGGCGCATGCCGCGGGTGTTGGCGGCCCGGTAGCCGTCGTTGAGCCGCTCGAAGATCTCCTGGTTGCGTGGCTCCCTGCGGAACGCCTGCACCGCGCGGATCCCCGTCATCGACTCCACGAAGTGGACGATGACCAGCGCGACCGCCTCGCGCGTACGGCGGTAGACGACGCTCGACTGGCGGCGGAACCACCGGGTGAACAGCAGCAGGACCGGCAGCGGCAGCAGCGCCACCAGACCGAGGCGCACGTCGAGGACGAGCAGCATGACGGCGGTGCCGCACAGCGTGAGCACGGCCGTGACCAGGCCGTCGAAACCGGACTCGAGCAGCTCCGCGATGGCGTCCACGTCGGAGGTGAGCCGGGAGATGACCCGCCCCGAGGTGTACTTCTCGTGGAACGGCAGCGACAGCCGCTGGAAGTGGTCGAAGACCCGGCGGCGCAGCTCCAGCAGGATGTCCTGGCCGATCCGGCCCGACATCTGCAGGAACGCCTGCCGGGTGAACGCCTGCGTGAGCGCGGCGGCCAGCACCGCGCCGACGATCGTGAGCAGCGTGCCCGCGCCCTGACCGCGCAGCATGGGCGGGATGCCGTCGTCGATGCCCGCCTTCACCAGGTACGGCAGGGCCAGGCCGGCCGCGTTGGACACCACGATGACCGCGGTGAGCACGGCGATCGCCCGGCGGTGCGGGCGCAGCAGGTCGCCGAGCAGCCGGCGCGACCGGGTGCGCAGCAGCAGGGACACGCGCTCGGAGATCTCGTCACGGTCCTCCGCGGCCACCCCCCGCCAGGTTGTGTTTCCCGCTCGCTCGTCGCGGCGCTCGGTGTTTCCCGCTCGCTCGGTGTTTCCCGCTCGCTCGGTGTTTCCCGCTCGCTCGGTGTTTCCCGTTTCGCGGGTCATCGGATGGATCCCTCGGGGTCGAGGTCGGCGTCCTGGGCGAGCAGTTCGCGATACTCCGGCACGTCCGACAGCAGGTCGCCGTGGCGGCCGACGTGGGTGACGGTGCCGTCGCGCAGCAGCGCCACCCGGTCGGCGAGCAGCACGGTCGAGGCGCGGTGCGCCACGACGATGCCGGTGGCCTCCGCGAGCACCCGCCGCAGCGCCTCCTCGACCAGCGCCTCGGTCTCCACGTCGAGCGCCGACAGGGTGTCGTCGAGGACGAGCACGCGCGGCCTGCCGAGCACGGCCCTGGCCAGCGCGAGCCGCTGCCGCTGGCCGCCCGACAGCGACATCCCCTGCTCTCCGATGCGGGTGTCGAGGCCCCACGGCAGGTCGTAGGCGAACGCCGCCTGCGCGATCTCCAGCGCCTGCCTGATCTCCTCCTCGGAGGCGTGCCCGTGGCCGAGCGTCACGTTCTCGCGCACGCTCATCGAGAAGAGCGTGGGCTCCTCGAACGCGGTGGCGACCACCGAGCGCAGCGAGGCCAGCGACAGGTCCCGCACGTCGTGCCCGTCGATCGTGACGCGCCCGGCGGTGACGTCGAGCAGCCGGGGCACGAGCGCGGTCAGCGTCGTCTTGCCCGACCCGGTGGCCCCCACGAGGGCGACCGTCTCCCCCGGCCGCACCTCCAGCCACACGTCGCGCAGCACCGGACCGTCGGCCCCAGGGAAGCGGAACCCCGCGCCCTCGAAGCGCACGTGGCCGCGCGGGCGCTCGATGACGGCCGGGCCGCCGCTGATCGCGGGCACCGTGTCGAGCACCTCGACCACCCGATCGGCCGAGGTCATCGCCTCCTGGCCCATGGCGAGGATGTAGCCGAGCGAGGCGACCGGCCAGACGAGCTGGAGGACCAGCGTGGTGAAGGCGACCAGCGTGCCGAGCGTCAGCGCTCCGGCGCCGACCGCGATCGCGCCCAGCAGCAGGACCAGGGCGAGCGTGACGTTCGGCACGACCTCGAGGAAGGTGAAGAACCGCGAGGCCAGCCGCACCTTCGACAGCGAGGTGCGGCGGATCTCGCGCGCGGCGGCGGCGAAGTTCGCGAAGACGTGCCCGCGCCGACCGAACGCCTTGACCGTGCGGATTCCCACGGCCGACTCCTCGACCAGCGTGGCGAGGTCGCCCTGCTGGTCCTGCACCTGCCGGGAGATGACGATGTAGCGCCGCTCGAACCGCAGCGACAAAGCCACGACCGGGACGGCGGAGACGGCGACGACCAGGCCGAGCGGCCAGTACATCCGCAGGAGCACCACGGTGACCGCGGTGAGCTGCAGGATGTTCATGATCAGGAAGAGCACGCCGAAGCCGAGGAACCGGCGGATCGTGGACAGGTCGGTCGTCGCCCGGGACAGGAGCTGGCCCGACTGCCACCGGTCGTGGAAGCTCATCGGCAGCCGCTGGAGGTGCCGGTAGAGGTCGTCGCGGATGGCGGTCTCCAGGCCGAGGACCGGCCCGGCCTGCGACCATCGGCGGACGAACGTGAGGACCGCCTCGGCGACGCCGAGGCCGAGGGCAAGCAGCCCGAGCGGGACCAGCCCGCCGCGATCCCCGTGGGCCACGGGACCGTCGATGATCTCCTTGCCGACGAGCGGGATCACCGTGCCGGCGGCGATCCCGAGCAGCGCCGCGAGCCAGGACACCACCAGGCTGCGCACGTACGGGCGCAGGTAGGACCGCAACCGCCACAACGAGCCCCACGAGGACCGGCGGACACCGGGCCCCGGTGCCTGTGCCCGTGCCGGTGCCTGTGCCTGAGGGGAGTCCATCAACGGGCGCAGCGCTCCTCCGGCGTCTGACAGGACAGGACGACTCGCTCCTGCCATGCTCCGTCGAAGGGCGCCGCGCCTTCAAGAGGTTTTCGCCCGCCGCCGGGTGTCACAGCCCGGCGGAGCCGCCTCAGCGCGGGTGGGCGACCGCCGACCCGATGGTGTGGACGCGCAGCGAGTTGGTGGAGCCGTGGTTGCCGGGCGGCGAGCCGGCCACGACGACGATCTTGTCGCCCTTCTCGCAGACGCCGAGCGACAGCAGCGAGGCCTCCACCTGGCGGACCATGTCGTCGGTGTGGTGGACGAACGGCACCTCGAACGTCTCCACGCCCCACGTCAGCGCGAGCTGGCCGCGCACCAGCGGGTTGGACGTGAACGCCAGCAGCGGGATCGGCGAGCGGTAGCGGGCCAGACGCCGGGCGGTCTCGCCGGACATCGTGAACGCGACCAGGGCCTTGGCGTTGACGATCGCGCCGACCTCGGCCGCGGCGCGGGCGATGGCGCCGCCGGTCGTCTCCGGCAGGCGCTCCAGGGTGTGGGTGGCCTGCAGGTAGGTGCCCTCCGCGGCGACCGCGATGCGGGCCATCGTGGCGACCGACTCGATCGGGTAGGTGCCCACCGAGGTCTCGCCGGACAGCATCACCGCGTCCGCGCCGTCCATCACCGCGTACGCGACGTCGGACGCCTCGGCGCGGGTGGGCCTGGGGGCGCTCATCATCGAGTCGAGCATCTGGGTGGCCACGATGACCGGGTGGGCCTTCTCCCGGCACAGCTCGATGATGCGGCGCTGGACGATCGGCACCTGCTCCAGCGGAAGCTCGACGCCGAGGTCGCCGCGGGCGACCATCACGCCGTCGAAGGCGTCGACGATCTCCTCGAGACAGTCGACGGCCTGCGGCTTCTCGATCTTGGCGAGGAGCGGGAGCCTGACGCCCTCCTCCTCCATGATCGCGTGGATGAGCGCGGCGTCGTCCGGCGACCGGACGAACGACAGGGCGATCATGTCGAAGCCGGTGCGCAGCGCCCAGCGCAGGTCCTCCTCGTCCTTCTCCGTGAGCGCGGGGGCGCTGACGGCGACGCCGGGGAGGTTGAGGCCCTTGTTGTCCGAGATCATGCCACCGATGACGACGCGGGTGACGACGCGGGGCCCCTCGACCGCGGTCACCTCGAGGTTCAGCCGGCCGTCGTCCACGAGGATCGTGTCACCCGGCTTGACGTCGCCCGGCAGGCCCTCGTACGTGGTGGAGACGATGTCCCGGTCGCCGGGGACGTCCTCGGTCGTGATCGTGAAGACGTCGCCGTAGCCGAGCCGCACGGGACCGGAGGCGAAGCGGCCGACACGAATCTTGGGACCCTGTAGGTCGGCGAGGACGCCGACGGCGCAGCCCAGCTCGTCGGCGGCGGCCCTGACCCGGTCGAACACCTCCTTGTGCAGCTCGTGGCTGCCGTGCGAGAGGTTGAAGCGGGCGACGTTCATGCCCGCCTTGATGAGCTCGCGTAGGCGCTCCGGCGAGGAGGTGGCGGGCCCGAGGGTACAGACGATCTTTGCTCGACGACTCACAGCACTACCCTAATTGGTACAGACCACTTGCGGTGACGGCGCACACAGCCGTCGCCTAATGTTCAGACACTTCACGCGATCATCCGCGTGCCCTAGCCTTGGCAGCCATGGGACGTACCCGGACCTGGGGGGTAATAACGGCGCTGTTCACCCTGGCCGCGTGCGGAGGCCAGGGTACCGAATCCACGGCCCCGCCGACGGGCGTTTCGGTATCGCTCAACCAATGGCGCAGCGACGAGGCGTCCCACGCGCTGGAAGTCTCGGTGCGCAACGACACCGGCACGCCGGTGCGCTTCCGGGACGTCCAGCTGGTCACCGGCTCGTTCGCGACGCTCCCGCCGACCCGCGTGGACACCACCCTCGGCAGGACGCCGCGCACGGACCTGCGGATCCCGTACGGCGAGGCGCGCTGCGATCCGGCGACGATCCCTCCGGTCAGGCCCGCCACGGTGGTCGCGCACATCCAGGTCGCCGACGGACCGCCGCGCAAGGTGGAGTTCCCGGTCCGCCACCCCGATCCCACCCTGGACGGCCTGGTGAAGGCCGAGTGCGGGGCGTACATCCTGCGCCGGTCGGTGGACGTGACGTTCGGGGACGCGTGGACCCGGGCGGGCCGGGCCCTCCACGGCGACCTCGTCGTCACCAGGAAGGGCGGATCGGAGCCGATCACGATCGACGACCTCGGCGCCACCACGCACTACACGCTGTTTCCCCGCTCCGGGAAACGCCGGCCTGTGGCGGTGCTCACGGCGGACGCCACGCGGCTGGAGATCCCCGTGGAGGTCACCCCGATGCGCTGCGACTGGCACGCCTTCGCCGAGGCCAAGAAGGCCTACCTGTTCCCCGTCTACGGGATCGTGGGCGGCGGCGAGAGACGCTACCTCATCGCGACGCCTCCCGCTCAGGTGCAGCGGACGTTCCTGTCGTACGCGCAGGACGTGTGCGGCGTCGGCGGATCCTGACCGCGAGCCCGGCCCAGGAGGCGAGCACGACGGCGATCACGGCCAGCCGCACGTGCGTGACGTACGCCTCCGGGTAGACGACACCCTCGATGTAGGTGTCGATGAAGCCGCCGGGCAGCAGGCCGCGCTCCCCCGCCCTGGCCCGCCCCCAGTTCTCCAGCGCGGTCAGCGGGCACTCCACGAGCCCGGCGAGCTGCACCAGCCCCCAGGCGCACAGCCCGAGGTGCGGCCAGATCAGCCGGGGCCGCCGCCAGGCGAGGAAGCCGCCCAGGGCGATGTAGGCGATGACGAGGAAATGCGCCACCATCGTGGCCTGCCAGACGAGCCGGTAGATCATGATCTGCCCTCCTCCGCGAAGGAGGCTAGGCCGCCATGGCCCGCGGGGGCATCCGGCGGGCTACTCAGGCCCGTACTCAGATCGACGGGCTCAGATCGACGGGCTCAGGGCGAGACGGTGGCGGCCCGGGCGGCGTCGACCAGGCCGTGGCCGAAGAAGCCGTTCTTGGCCGTGGGCCCCTCGCAGACCTGGGTCTCGCCCGTGCCGTAGCGGTAGGTCCGGGGCGAGGGGCAGCCCTTCGGGATCGCCGTCGCGTACAGCAGGCGCTCCACCTGCGCGGGGTCCATCTGGAGCCCACCCTTGCCCGGCTTGCCGAACCGGCCGATGATCAGTGCCGCCACGCCGGTGACGTGCGGCGCGGCCATGGACGTGCCCTCCAGGTACTGGTAGTAGGCGCATTTGCCGCCCTGGCAGTCGCGGATCACCGAGGACGTCTTCGGCTTGCCGTCGGCGAAGAGGAGGCCCTTGGCCCGCAGGACGTGCTCGGGGGCGGCGGCCAGGATCTCCCGGGTCGCGCCCTTGAGATCGGTGCCGCCGTCGAACATGTCGCCGCCCGGCGCGGCGATGTCGGTCTGCTCGACGCCGTAGTCGGAATACCCCGCCTTGCGCCCGCTGGGGCCGACCGAGGACACCGAGATGACGCCGTCGAGCTCGGCGGGGACGTTGAGGCAGGTGTTGTCGACGGGCCGCTTCTTCTCCGCGCCCGGCGGGAAGTCCGGGCTGGCGGTGTCCGCCTTCGGCTTGCCGAGGTCGCCGCCGGAGTTGCCGATGGCCGTGACCAGCGTGACGCCGTGCGCCCGGGCGTACTTGACCGCCCGGCGCATCCCCTCCAGGATCGCCCGCTGCTCCAGCCGCTCCCTGGGCGTGTCGCTCGGGTTGTTCGCGCAGTTGAACGTCCAGGGGTCGACGTAGAAGCTCATGTTGACCACGTCGACGCCGACGTCGGCGGCGTACTCCAGGGCGTCCATGGTGGGCTTGAGGAAGAAGAAGCCCGAGTCGGTGCCGGCGCGGAGGTTGACCAGCGAGACATCGGGGGCGACCCCGCTGACGCCGAGGCCGTTGATCGGCGAGCCGATCGTGCTCGCGACGTGGGTGCCGTGACCGTCGTCGTCGACGTCCGCCGGGTCCTTGCAGCCCTTGTGCTCGCAGGGGCCGTCGAGCTTCTTGCCGTTCTCGTCGGTGGGCTGGTCGATCACGAAGTTGCGGCTGAGCGCCCGGTTGAAGTTCGGCGCGATGTCGGGGTGCGCGCCGTCGACTCCGGTGTCGATGACGCCCACGAGCACCTTGTGGCTGCCCCGGGCCTTGGAGTACGAGCCGGTGGGCGTGGCGCCGATCATCTTCATGTCCCACTGGCGGTCCGACAGCGGGTCGCCGCCGGGCGCCTTCCTGACGTCCGCCACGCGCGTCACAGCGGCCGGCGCGCCGGCGGAGGCGGGCGCGTCCGCGGCCTTGCCGACGGGACGGTCGAGCGTGACGCCGACCACGGAGGGGTCGGCGCCGATCTTCACGGGGTCGGACGCGCGCACGACGAGGTAGCCGAGCTTGTCGTCCCGCGCCCGCACCGTGCCTCCGGCCGCCTCGACCGCCCGCTGAGCGGCGGCCCGGCCGCCGTCCGTATAGAAGACCAGGTAGTCCTGCGAGGGCTCGGACGCGGTCGCCGTCCCCTGCAGGCCCGCGGCCCCCAGCCCGCCGAGCAACGTGATGGACATGATGGCCCCGGCGAGCCGCCCCCGTGCGTACAACGATCCTCCTCGGTTGCGGGCCCCCGGTGCCGGGGCCCCTCGATCCGGGCTGAAGCATCCTCCCGGCAGCCGCGCGCGCTCGCAAGCCGGCCACCGAACTGGGATATGCCCGTTTTATCCCCTAAAAGCCGGACGGCCGTGGTCCGGTCCCCTGGGACCACGGCCGCCGGTTCACATCTCAGACGAGAGGCCGCGCCGTCGGCGGGATGGGAACGGGCAGGACGGTCCGCCCGCTCAGGTAGCGGTCGACCGCCGCCGCCGCCGACCGGCCCTCGGCGATCGCCCACACGATCAGCGACTGGCCCCGGCCCATGTCGCCGGCCGCGAACACACCCTCGACCGACGTCTCGTACGACGCGTTCCTGGCCACGTTGCCCCGGGCGTCGAAGAACGACTCCGGGTCGCCGGACAGCGCCGCGAGGTCGTTCAGCAGCGGGCCCTTCTCCGGGCCGAGGAAGCCCATCGCCAGCGTGACCAGCTCGGCCGGGATCTCCCGCTCGGTGCCGGGGATCGGCCTGAACCCCGCCGCCGGGCCCTCGACCTCGACCAGGCGCAGCGCCCGCACGTTGCCCTCGTCGTCGCCGGCGAACTCCGTGGTGGACACGGCGTACACCCGGTCGCCCGCCCCGGCCTCGAGCTCCTCGTGCGCGCTCTCCATCTTGAACAGCAGCGGGTACGTCGGCCACGGCTGGCTGCCCGGGCGGGCCGCCGGCGGCCTCGGCATGATCTCCAGCTGGGTGACGGAAAGGGCCCCCTGCCGGATCGCCGTGCCGATGCAGTCGGCGCCGGTGTCACCGCCGCCGATCACGACGACGTGCTTGCCCTCCGCCGAGATCGGCGACTCGGCGAAGTCGCCCTCCTGCGCCTTGTTGGCCGGCGGGAGGTACTCCATCGCCTGGTAGACGCCCTTGAGCTCACGGCCGGGCACCGGCAGGTCGCGCCACGCCGTGGCGCCGCCCGCCAGCACGACCGCGTCGAACTCCTCGCGGAGCCGGGCCACCGTGACGTCCGCGCCGACGTCGACGCCGGTGCGGAACTCGGTGCCCTCGGCCTCCATCTGCGCGATACGGCGGTCGACGTGCCGCTTCTCCATCTTGAACTCGGGGATGCCGTAGCGGAGCAGCCCGCCGATGCGGTCGGCCCGCTCGAACACGACCACGTCGTGCCCCGCGCGGGTGAGCTGCTGCGCGGCGGCGAGGCCGGCCGGGCCCGATCCGACGACCGCGACCTTACGGCCCGTCTTCACGGCGGGCGGCTGCGGCGTCACCCAGCCCTCGGCGAAGGCGCGGTCGACGATCTCGACCTCGACTCGCTTGATCGCGACCGGGTCGGAGTTGATGCCGAGCACGCACGCCGACTCGCACGGCGCCGGGCACAGGCGGCCGGTGAACTCCGGGAAGTTGTTGGTCGCGTGCAGCCGCTCGATCGCCTCACGCCAGTCGTCGCGGTAGACGAGGTCGTTCCACTCGGGGATGAGGTTCCCGAGCGGGCAGCCGTTGTGGCAGAACGGGATGCCGCAGTCCATGCAGCGGGCCGCCTGCTTGGTGAGCGCGGGCTTGGGGAAGTCCTCGTAGACCTCGCGCCAGTCGCGGATGCGGACGTCGACCGGGCGGCGCGCCGGCAGCTCGCGCCCGTGTGTCAGGAACCCCTTCGGGTCAGCCATCGGTGTACCCCCCTTATCGCTGCGTGGAAACGGTCATGGAGACGGTCGCGATGATCCGCATCGGCGTCACCCGTGGGCGGCGGCCATGACCGCCTCGTCGATGTCGCGGCCCTCCGCCTCGGCGGCGGCCCGCGCCAGCAGGACCCGCTTGTAGTCCGACGGCATGACCTTCGAGAAGCGGCCGAGCGCGGTGTCCCAGTCGGCCAGCAGCGCCTTGGCCACCGTGGACCCGGTCTCCGCGAAGTGCCTGTCGACGATCTCCCGCAGGAACTCGGCGTCCTCGTCGTCCAGCGCCTCCAGCTCGACCATCTCGCGGTTGACCCGCTCGGGCCGCAGGTCGAGCGCGTACGCGACGCCGCCCGACATGCCGGCGGCGAAGTTGCGGCCGGTCGGCCCGAGGACGACGGCCCGGCCGCCCGTCATGTACTCGCAGCCGTGGTCGCCCACGCCCTCGACGACGGCGGTCGCGCCGGAGTTGCGGACGCAGAACCGCTCGCCCACGATGCCGCGGACGAAGACCTCGCCGGACGTCGCGCCGTACAGGCCGACGTTGCCGGAGATGACCTGCGTCTCGGCCTCGAACGGCGCGTCGGGGTGCGGGCGGACGACGATCCGGCCGCCCGACAGGCCCTTGCCGAGGTAGTCGTTGGCGTCGCCGGTCAGCCGCAGCGTGACGCCGCGCGGCACGAACGCGCCGAACGAGTTGCCGGCCGACCCGGTGAACGACACGTCGATCGTGTTGTCCGGCAGGCCGGCGCCGCCGTACCGCTTGGTCACCTCGTGGCCGAGCATGGTGCCGACCGTGCGGTTGACGTTGCGGATGGGCAGCTCAAGCGTCACCGGCTCGCCGAGGTTCAGCGCGCCCTCGGCGAGCTGGATCAGGGTGTTGTCCAGCGCCTTGTCGAGCCCGTGGTCCTGCTCGACGACCTTGCGGCGCGCGGTGCCCTCGGGCAGCTCCGGCTGGTGCAGGATCGGCGACAGGTCGAGGCCGGAGGCCTTCCAGTGCTCGACGGCCTGGGTGGTGTCGAGCAGGTCGGCCCGTCCGATGACCTCGTCCAGCGAGCGGTAACCGAGCTCGGCGAGGTACTCGCGCACCTCCTGGGCGATGAACTCGAAGAAGTTCACCACGAACTCGGGCTTGCCGGTGAACCGCTTGCGCAGCTCGGGGTTCTGGGTGGCCACGCCCACCGGACAGGTGTCGAGGTGGCAGACCCGCATCATGACGCAGCCGGACACGACCAGCGGAGCGGTGGCGAAGCCGTACTCCTCGGCGCCCAGCAGCGCCGCGATGACCACGTCGCGGCCGGTCTTGAGCTGGCCGTCGGCCTGCACCACGATGCGGTCGCGCAGCCCGTTGAGCAGCAGCGTCTGCTGGGTCTCGGCCAGACCGAGCTCCCAGGGGGCGCCCGCGTGCTTGATCGAGGTCAGCGGGGAGGCGCCGGTGCCGCCGTCGTGGCCGGAGATCAGCACGACGTCGGCGTGGGCCTTGCTGACGCCCGCCGCCACGGTCCCGACCCCGACCTCGGCGACCAGCTTCACGTGGACGCGGGCGCGCGGGTTGGAGTTCTTCAGGTCGTGGATGAGCTGGGCCAGGTCCTCGATCGAGTAGATGTCGTGGTGCGGCGGCGGCGAGATGAGACCGACGCCGGGCGTGGAGTGCCGGGTCTTGGCGATCCACGGGTACACCTTGTGGCCGGGCAGCTGGCCGCCCTCGCCGGGCTTGGCGCCCTGCGCCATCTTGATCTGCAGGTCGTCGGCGTTGACGAGGTACTCGCTGGTCACGCCGAAGCGGCCGGAGGCCACCTGCTTGATCGCGCTGCGCCGCTCGGGGTCGTACAGCCGCTCGGGGTCCTCGCCGCCCTCGCCGGTGTTCGACTTGGCGCCGAGCCGGTTCATCGCGATGGCCAGCGTCTCGTGCGCCTCCATCGAGATGGAGCCGTACGACATGGCGCCGGTGGAGAACCGCCTGACGATCGACTCGACCGGCTCGACCTCGTCGATCGGCACGGGCGCGCCGGCGGGACGCAGCTTGAACAGGCCGCGCAGCGTCATGAGCTTCTCGGACTGCCCGTCCACGAGGGACGTGTACTCCTTGAAGATCTCATACCGCCGGGTGCGGGTGGAGTGCTGCAGCTTGAAGACGGTGGTCGGGTTGAACAGGTGCGGCTCGCCCTCGCGGCGCCACTGGTATTCGCCGCCGACCTCCAGCCGCCGGTGCGGGTTCTCCGCGCGGGGGTAGGCCCGCGCGTGCCGCTCCAGCGCCTCCGTGGCGAGCACGTCGAAGCCGACGCCGCCGAGGCGGGAGGTGGTGCCGGTGAAGCACTGGTCGATGACCTCGGCGCCGAGGCCGAGGGCCTCGAAGATCTGCGCGCCGGTGTAGGAGGCGACCGTGGACACGCCCATCTTGGACATGACCTTCAGCACGCCCTTGCCGTACGCCTTGATCAGGTTGCGCACGGCCTTGCGCGGGTCGAGGTCGAGCCGGTCCGTCGCGATCATGTCCTCGACCGTCTCCAGGGCGAGGTAAGGGTTGATCGCGCTGGCGCCGTACCCGATGAGCAGGGCCATGTGGTGGCACTCACGGGCCTCGCCGGTCTCGATCACGAGGCCGACCCGGGTGCGGGACTTCTCCCGGATGAGGTGGTGGTGCACCGCGCCGGTGAGCAGCAGCGACGGGATCGGCGCCCGCTCGCGGGAGGACCCGCGGTCGGACAGCACGATGATCCGCGCACCGTCCTCGATGGCCCGGGAGACCTCCAGGCGGATCTCCTCCAGCCGCCGCACCAGCGCCTCGCCGCCGCCGGCGGCGTCGAACAGGCCGGACACGACGTACGGCTGGAAGCCGGGCAGCGCGCCCTCGTCGTTGATGTGGACGATCTTCGCGAGCTCGTCGTTGTCGATCACCGGGTAGGGCAGCACGAGCCGGCGGCAGGAGGCCGGGCCGGGGTCGAGCAGGTTGCCCTCGGGGCCGATCGTCGACTGCAGCGAGGTGACGAGCTCCTCGCGGATGGCGTCCAGCGGCGGGTTGGTGACCTGCGCGAACAGCTGGCTGAAGTAGTCGAACAGCAGCCGCGGCTTCTCACTCAGCACGGCCACCGGACTGTCGGTGCCCATCGAGCCGATCGGCTCGGCGCCGTTCTTGGCCATCGGCGTGAGGATGACCCGCAGCTCCTCCTCGGTGTAGCCGAAGGTCTGCTGCCGCTTGACCAGCGCCTCGTGGGTCGGGTGCTCGTGCTCGCGCTCGGGCAGCTCCTCGAAGCGGACCAGGCCCGCGTGCAGCCACTCGCCGTACGGCTCGGCGGCGGCGAGCTCGGCCTTGATCTCGTCGTCCTCGACGATCCGGCCGCGCGCGGTGTCCACCAGGAACATGCGGCCCGGCTGCAGGCGGCCCTTGCGGACGATCTTCTCCTGCGGGATGTCGGACAGCACGCCCGCCTCGGAGGCGAGCACGACCAGGCCGTCGTCGGTCACCCAGAACCGGCCCGGGCGCAGGCCGTTGCGGTCGAGGACGGCGCCGACCAGCGTGCCGTCGGAGAAGGTGATCGACGCGGGGCCGTCCCACGCCTCCATGAGCGTGGAGTGGAACTCGTAGAAGGCCCGGCGGGCCGGGTCCATCTCGGTGTGGTTCTCCCACGCCTCCGGGATCATCATCAGCACGGCGTGCGGCAGCGACCGGCCGCCGAGGTGCAGCAGCTCCAGCGTCTCGTCGAACGAGGCGGTGTCGGAGCCGTCGGGGTCGCAGATCGGGAACAGCCGCCGCAGGTCGCCCGGGATCAGGCCGGTGGCGAGCATCGCCTCGCGGGCGCGCATCCAGTTGCGGTTGCCGCGCACGGTGTTGATCTCACCGTTGTGCGCGACGTATCGGTACGGGTGGGCCAGCGGCCAGGAGGGGAAGGTGTTGGTCGAGAAGCGCGAGTGGACCAGCGCGATGGCGCTGACGTAGCGCTCGTCGGACAGGTCGGCGAAGAACGGATCGACCTGCAGCGAGGTCAGCATGCCCTTGTAGACGATCGTCCGCGAGGACAGCGAGGCGAAGTAGACGTCCGCCTCGTGCTCGGCCCGCTTGCGGAAGGCGAACACGATCCGGTCGAGGTCGACGCCGGTCTCGCCGCCGGGCGAGGTGACGAACAACTGGGCGAAGTCGGGCATGACCGCGCGCGCGGTGGCGCCGGGCAGGTCGCGGTCCACCGGCAGGTCGCGCCAGCCGAGGACGGTGACGCCCTCCTCGGCGGCGATCTGCTCGATGAGGCCGATCGCGGTGGCCCTCGCCTGCTCGTCCAGCGGCAGGAACGCGGTGCCCGCGGCGTACGCGCCCTCGGGCGGCAGCGGGAAGTCCACTGTCGCGCGGAAGAACGCGTCGGGGATCTGCGTGAGGATGCCCGCACCGTCGCCGGTGTCCGGCTCGCTGCCGCTGGCACCCCGGTGGTCGAGGTTGCGGAGCGCGGTCAGTGCCTTGGCGACGATGTCGTAGCTGCGGCGGCCCGCGACATCGGCCACCATGGCTACGCCACAGGCGTCGTGCTCGAATCCGGGGTCGTAGAGTCCCTGGGGCTCGGGGAGACCTCCGGGAAGGCCAAGGCGGGCAGCAGGCATGTAGTCACTCCCGTCGTCAACGTCTGCGTGGAACAGAGGGACGACGCTGGCCCTGCTGCGGGTTGAGTGCTTAAGAGATTACAACACGCTGCCGGAATAGTGCCCCCCAGGTCCGCTTCGCGAACCTTCACAGGTCAGCGCCGTGGATATGGTTTGCGCATGAGTGGTCATGAGGCGATCGACGAACTGCTCGCGGAGGCCGGCGTGGACGGCCTGCGCCTGCGCGGAGCGCTGGCGCTCCTGTCCGGCGGCCGCTGGTGGACCCTGTCCGACCTGGTCAGGGAGACCGCGACGTCGCGGCGGACGATCGAGTCGCTGCTGCGGCTGCTCCCCCTCGAGCACAGCGGCGACCGCGTCCGTATTCCCAGCGATCAGGTCAACCGCTACAACGTCGGGATTGATACGGATATTTCCGGTCTGGGGAATCCGGTCTCCGGGATGGTCGAGGCGCACGCCGAGACGCTCGACCGCCTCAAGGCCCTGATCGCCGGGGCCCCCCGGGGACGGCACGCGCTCGACCACGTCTCCGCCACCGCGGAGACCGTGCTGCGCCGCGCCCTGCTGCTGGGGCGGCGGTTCTGGCTGCCCGGCGCCCGCCTGCTGTGCGTCGGCGACCACGACCTGACCTCGCTGGCCGTGCGGATGGTCCACCCCGAGGTCGAGGTCGCCGTGGCCGACATCGACGACCGCATCCTGGAGTACATCGACGCCCAGGACCTGGGAGTGCGCACCCGCTGGGCGGACCTGCGCCTCGGCCTGCCGCCGTCGCTGCGCGGCTGGGCCGACCTCGCGATCACCGACCCGCCGTACACGCCGGAGGGGATCGGGCTGTTCGCCGCCCGCGCCGCCGAGGGCCTGCGCGACCGCGACCAGGGACGCATCCTGGTGGCCTACGGCGCCTCCGAGCGCACTCCGATGCTCGCCCTCAAAGTGCAGAAGGCTCTCATCGACCTCAACCTACTGCAAGAGGCGATATTTCCGCACTTCAACCGGTATCACGGCGCGGAGGCGATCGGCAGCGCGGCGGACCTGTACGTGCTGCGCCCCACCACGAAGACGTGGCCGGCGATCGCCGCCCGGCTCGACCGCCTCGCCACGGCCATCTACACGCAGGGCCCCCAGGCCGTCGAGTCCGCCCCGGCGGCGCCGCCGGACGAGGCGGCCGTGGCGGCGTTCGGACCGGACCTGCTCGCCGGCGACTGGCCGCGCGGCCTGCTGCCGCAGGTGCCGCGCACCCGGCTCGCCACCCTGCTTGCCAAGCCGTACGCCGCGGATCCCGGGCGCGTGGCGATCGCCGTTCCGGCCGGGCTGGAGGCGGCGCTGCCCCGCCTGCTGCTCGCCACGCGCGCCCGGCACGTGCGCGTGCTCACGGCCGGTCCGATCACGGACCCGACCGCGCTGGCCGCGCTGCTGGCCCCCGTCTACTCGCTGACCGTCGCGCCCCGCGGAACCGGCCACGTGCTCGACGCCGTACGGCTCGCGCCGCCCGCGAGCGGTCCCGAGCGGGTGGCACGCAAGATCATGGACAGCGCGCACGGGAAGGTCGCCAACACCTGGCGGGAGGCGCTGACCGGTACGGCCGGTCTCACCAAGCGGCAGGCGAGGGCGGCCGTCGAGGAGACCGCGCCGTGGGCGCTCGACGCCACGCCGCTCGAACTCCCCCTCCACCGCCTGGCCGCCTTCCGGCACGCCGTCCCGGGCCTGACGTGATCCGCGGGAATCTGGCCCAGCCGTTCTTCGGCCGTCCCGGCACATGACGGTCGCCGCATTGCCCCGGATGCCGTACGACCAGCTGTGATGGGTGTCGACGAAGAGCGATGTGCCCATCCAGAACCGCTCGGCCCTGCCGCGTCGCACGAGCTCCGCGTACGGCTGGGATTCGATTCCGAGCCGGGGTTGGACGGGGAAGACTACCGATAGTCGCATGCTCGCCTTCATGGCGGGGGCCGGATATCGGATTCCCGTGGGAACGTCGGTCTCCCTGACACCGATGCGGCCTCCGCTGCAGGCCGCCGTGGAGGCGCGATCGCTGGCACTGCTCACCGGCGCTCCGGTGACAGCCGGGTTCGGGGCCGCCACGCCCGAGTTCGTCGCGTACGTCCGGGGGGAGCCCTACCGGCGTCCCGCCGTCGCGGTCCGCGACTACCTGCTCGGCGTCCGCGCGTTCCTGGACAGCGCGAACCCGGTCCTGCCCCCGCTCGGAGACCGGGCCGGAGACCCGGCCGTGGGGCCGGCCCGGCGGGTGGAGGTGGAACTGGGCGCGGGTGTGCTCCGGCGGGGCATGGCCCGCGCCGCCGGCGAAAGCGCCGACGTCGCGATCACCTGGATGACCCCGCCCGACTACGTCAAGGGCACGATCGCCCCCGCCCTGCGGGAGGGCGCGGGCGACGGCCGCCCTCCGCCGCGTATCACGACCGTCGTGCACGTGGCGATCGCGCGACCCGGGCGGGACGCGGCTCATCTGGCGTACGCGGCGGCCCAAGGCCATCTGAGATCTCCGCACTACGCCGACATGCTGCGTCGCGCCGGCTGCGACGTGGATCCCCGTGATCCCGGGTCGGGTGCGCGCAGGCTCGTGGACAGCGGGATCTTCGTCTTCGGCACCCCGGAGCAGATCATGGCGGCCCTGCACGAATACGAGCGGGCAGGCGTGGACGAGGTCGTCCTGAACGCCGCCGGCGTGCACGTGACCGAGGGTTGCCAGGCCGCGGTGGAGGACGCAGCGGAGATCCTGGAAGCGTCGCGGGCCGTGAGAGCCGCCGGCGCGGCGGTCACATGATCAGGACAGGGCCGTATACACACGGTCAGATACCGTTGAAAGAAACGTCAAGTGCCGGCGGGCGAAAGCATCGCGCGACGGAAGGGTGGCAGCGTGCAGCGGAGGGGTGGCAGCGTGCAGCGGAACCGCGTCCTACAGAAGATCGTCGGAGTGGCGGCGGTGTTGTGCCTCGCCGGCGCGGTCATCGTCTGGATCTTCCAGCACAGCCCGAGCAAGGCCGCCGTTCTGGCAGCCGGCGCGATGATGTTACTGATAATCGCCGGTTCGTCCCGGAGTAAATCCTCCGGTCCGCGCAAGCGGTAACGAGGCCGCCCACCGGTCTACCTGGACGGTTGGGCCCCGCCCGCAGACGGGATGACGGTGGCCGCGGGGGTGGAGACCGCCGGCGTGGCGCCGGGGTCGGTGGGAGGGGCCTCCGAGGGCTGGGTGGTGTCGGCCGGGCCGGGCGGCTGCGCGGGGTCCGAGGGCACCCCGGCGATCTTGACCACGCGGCGGAAGACCGCCTTCTCGGCCTCCCGCACGGCCAGGCCGAGCATGATGAAGTCGTCCCTCTCCCCCGGCTCGGCGCCGTCGGTCCTGCCGACCCAGGCCACCCCGAGGTAGTGCCCCAGGACGTAGGCGTTCGCCTCGCTGTAGGCGCCGAACTTCGCGCGGGGCGACTCCAGCGGCTGTACCCAGGCGCCCCGGTAGAGCGACGCGAGCGACTTCGCCAGCGAATCGGCCGCCGCGACGTCCGCGAGGTTGAACAGGGTGTACTGCGCGACGTACGTCCCGTCGGCCGTGGCGTACAGGCCGCGGACGGCCTGGGTGCAGCCGGCCTCGGCCAGGGCGTCGGCGAGATCGGCTCCCCACACCGCGCCTGCGCAGGCCTGGTCCAGGCGGCTGGCGAGCCTGCGCAGCGTGACCTTCCCGGCCGTGAGCGTCCGTGCGCCGAACACCTCCTGGGCGGTCAGCGGCGCGGCGTCGGCCTTGCGGTCCTGGACCGGGGCCAGTTCCTTCAGCGACGGCCAGGACTGGAAGGACGCGGGCAGTCCCTCCCCGACCACGCCGCCCGCCGCCTGCGCCGGCTGCGGCGGCGCGCCGCCGATCGCGTTGACCGTCAGCGTCAGCACCAGGGCGATCGCCAGCACTCCCGCGCCGACGACCGACCACACGAACACCCGCTGCTGCCGGTCGTCCAGGCCCAGATCGGTGAGGGCGGCCCCGGTCCAGCCCTCGGCCGGCGCGGACGACCGGCGCTTGCGCTTGGTCATAGACCGCCGGTTCCAATGAGCGAGCCCAGACCCCAGGTCAGCGCCGCGGCCACGGCGCCCACCACGAGCTGGCGCAGGCCGCTGAACCACCAGCTGCGGGCCGTCACCCGGGAGACCACGGCGCCGGCGGCGAACAGCGCCACCATCGACACCACGGCGGAGACCCACAGCCCCCGCACGCCCAGCAGGTACGGCAGGAGCGGGACGATCGCGCCCAGGCTGAACGACAGGAACGACGACACGGCAGCGAGCACGGGCGAGGGCAGGTCGTCGGGGTCCACGCCCAGCTCGGCCCGCGTGTGGACGGCCAGGGCCTCCTCGGGGTCGCGGGAGATCTGCCGGGCGACCTCCCTGGCGGTCTCCGGGTCCACACCCCGCTGCTCGTACATCCGGGCGAGCTCGGCCTCCTCGGCCTCCGGGTGCCGCTCCAGCTCCCGGCGCTCGACGTCGATCTCAGCCTGCGCGAGCTCGCGCTGGCTGGCGACCGACACGTACTCGCCGCCCGCCATGGAGAACGCTCCTGCGGCCAGGCCGGCGATGCCCGCGAGCGCGATGATCCTGGTCTCGGCGGTGCCGCCCGCGACACCGGCGATCAACGCGAAGTTGGAGACCAGCCCGTCCATCGCGCCGAAGACCGCCGGGCGTAACCAGCCGCCGTTGACGTCCCGGTGCTCGTGGTGGATCTCGGCCCGCGCCCCCGTCGTGGCCTTCGTCATCGCCGGTCGGCCTCTCCTTCCGGCGCCCCGGCGTCGCTCGCGGCGTTCGCGGCGTTCGCGCCCGCGGTCGCCGTCTCGCCGGAGCCCGCGCCGCCGCCCTCGTCGTGGGGATCCCGCGGCGTCTCGTCCGGTTCCTCCTCACGCAGGAGTTCCGGCTCGTCGGCCTGGTCCCGCCCGTGAGCGGGGTCGGCGTGGGCGGGGTCGCCGTCGCCGTCGCCGATCTGGACGCCCAGCGGCTCCTCACCCGCGCGGTTGCGGGCCAGCCACAGGTACGCCAGCGCGCACAGGAAGATGACGATCGAGGTCCACTGGTTCAGCCGCAGGCCGAGGATGTGGTGGGCGGGGTCCACCCGCAACCCCTCGATCCAGAACCGGCCGAGCGTGTAGCCCGCCACGTACAGCGCGAACACCCGGCCGTGCCGCAGCGTGAACCTGCGGGCGGCCAGGATCAGCACCACGGCGAGCGCGAGGTCCCACAGCGACTCGTACAGGAACGCCGGGTGGTAGGTGGTCGCGCCGGGGATGGTGCCCGGGCGGCCCGGCTCGATCTCCAGGCCCCACGGCAGGTCGGTGGGGCCGCCGAACAACTCCTGGTTGAAGTAGTTGCCCCACCGGCCGATGGCCTGGGCCACGGCCACACCGGGGGCGAGGGTGTCGGCGACGGCGGTGAAGGAGATGCCGCGCCGGCGGCAGGCGATCCAGACGCCGAGCGCGCCGAGGGCGATCGCGCCCCAGATGCCGAGGCCGCCCTCCCAGATGAACAGGGCGTCGATCGGCCGCTTGGGCGCTTCCGAGCCGAAGTAGATCTGCCAGTCGGTGATGACGTGGTAGAGACGTCCGCCGACGAGGCCGAACGGCACGGCCCAGACCGCGAGGTCGGTGATCGTCCCGGGTGCGCCGCCACGGGCGCGCCAGCGGCGTTCGCCGATCCAGACGGCGACGATGACACCGAGCACGATGCACAGCGCGTACGCGCGGATCGGGATCGGTCCGAGATTCCAGACCCCCTGTGACGGGCTGGGAATCGAGGCGAGGAGGGGCATGTAACGTGACGTTACCGCAAGAGAGGGCGGCCCCGGAGCGAGGCACGGGCAACGTCTGCCCGACCTGCGCCGACCACCCGCCGCACCCCGTTCAGAGCCCGGCGGCGGCGTCCTCGCGGAGGGCGGACAGGCGCGCGGCGAGGTCCTCCAGACCGGGGTACTCACCGAGATCCACGAGCCCCAGCCAGCCCAGCGCGGTCACCCCGCCGGGGTCGCACGCGCCCAGTACGCCGCCCGCGAGCGCCGCCACCGTGTCGGTGTCCCCGCCGAGCGACACGGCGTACGGCAGCGCGGCGGCCGGGTCCGGGGCCTCGCGGATCACGTGGACCACCGCGGCGACCGTCTCCACGGCGTCCAGGGAGACCCCCGCGGGCGGGGGCGACCACCTCCCGCGCGCGGCGTCCGTCACCGCGTCCGTCACCGCGCCCATCGGGCCGTAGCGCTCACCCGCCCAGCGGGCCTCGGCCGCCGCCGCGTCCAGCAGGTCGGCCGGGCCGGCCCCCTCCACCGCGTACGACGCCATGGCCGCGATCACGCAGGCCGCCGCCACGGCCGCGGGCGCCCGGTGCGTCGCGGCGGACAGCACCTCGCACGAACTCCGGCGGCGTCCGGGGTGGTGCGGCGGCACGGCCCAGCCGGCCGGGGCGACGCGCATGGCCGCGCCGTTGGTGGCCAGGTCGTCCGCCGAGGGCACGGGGATCTCCCCCGTCTCGGCGAAGTGCGCGAGAGCCCGCCGCGTCGTCGGCCCGAGGCCGCGCACCGCGGGCGCCGCGCCGGCCAGCCGGGTGAGGAAGTCCATGGAGGAGGGCCGCCCGCCCGTGTCGGCCAGGCACCGCGCGACCAGCACCATCTGCGCCGTGTCGTCGGAGGTCGCGCCGCGCGGCCAGCCCCGGTCCGGCGCCGGCAGCCGGACGACCTCGGCCGGGTCGACGCGCTCCGGCGGGCGGCCCTCCCACGGCACGCCGAGCGCGTCGCCCGCCGCGAAGGCGAGCATCGCCGCGTGGATCCTCCTCGCGGCGCCCGCGGACTCATTGAGGGAAGACCGGTCGTCGTACGGCATGCGGGCATGCTAACCACGGCCGCGGAGGCGAAACCCGGCACGCGCGGCCGCCGGGAACCTCTCAGGCGAGCGTCACAGCTGCTCGCGCACGCCCGCTTCGCGCGCCAGCCCCTTCGTCTGGTCGCTCAGATCGCCCCGGGCCGCCGTACGGGCCCGGCCGAGGCGGGCCACGGGGAGGAGCGCACGCCCGTGCGCGTCCTCCAGCTCGAACGCCAGGGCGGCGTAGTAGGCGACGACCGCGAGCACCAGACCGGCGACGCCCGCCGTGGTCCTCCATCCCGCGGACGCGGTGAGCTCGTAGACGCCGGTGATCGCGAACCTGGTGGCAGACATGGCCATCACGGTGGCGGCCACCAGCTTGGGCAGGCCCGCGAGGGCCGGGACGAGCATCGCCGCGGCGGCCGTGAGCAGGACGACGCCCAGCGCCGCGCTCGTGGTGCCGGGCGGGGAGGTGAGCGTGACGCCGCCGATCACCGCCCACGTGCCGGAAAGGACGCCCATCGCGGCCCCTGCGACCGCATCGCGGGCGAGGAAGCCGAGCACGCAGACGAGGAACTGCAGCGGCGCGGTGAACAGCAGCGCGGCCAGGGCGACGACGCGCCCCTGCGCGGCGGGCACCCAGCCGAGCTCCATTGCGGCGAAGGCGGTCGTGGCCAGGGCGAGCCCGAGAAAGCCCAGCGGCAGCGGGCTGCCCATGGGCCGCAGGACGACGCGGGCGGCGCCGGCCTGTCCGCCGGCCGGCTCCCCGGGGAGGTCGCGCCCGCTCATCGGCCCGGCGGCACCGGCGTCGGCCGCCGCTCGGTCACGAGCGGTTGTCCGGCTCTTGGGTGCGGCTGTCGAACTCGGTGTGGCCGTTCGGGCACTCCGGGATCGTGTCGCCCTCGTGGACCGACACCTTCTCCCCGCAAACGGCGCAGTGGAAGACGCCGGTCTTGCGGGCCTTCTCACCGGTGTGGGCGGGCACGGCGCCTCCTCGCTCAGCTCATCGCGGGGGAACCGCTCGTGGCAGGCGCGGGCGGGACTCCGGTCGGACCGGCCTCTCCCCCGCCCTGTGCGGAGCTTGTGACATCGCGCTCGATACCCCCGTCACGGGAGAACCACGCGGCCCTTGCCCGATTCTTGGCCGGCGAAGGCCGGGCGCGGGACGGCCCGTGCGGGGCCGTCCCGGCGGGAGGTCACTTGCCGGCGCTCTCCACCGCGTCGCGCAGCGAGTTCGGCACGAAGGCGACGTTGGTGTCGAGGTCCTTGCCGTTGAGCTTGACGGTCGGCGTGCCGGTCAGCTTCTGCGTGCTCATGGTCTTCTCGGAGAACTGCTGGTGAGCGGCGACGTTGCGCTGCTCCCGCACGCAGTTGTCGAAATCGGTCGCGGTGACGCCGGCCTCCTTGCCCCACTTGATCAGCTCGTCGATGGTGAAGCCGGTCACGGTCTCACTCGGCTGGTTCTTGTAGAGCTTGTCGTGGTACGCCAGCCACTGCTGACCGTCGGTCACGCACCGGGCCGCGGAGGCCGCCCGCAGCGAGTTGCCCTTGGTCGGCTCCTGCCCGAAGATCGTGATCGGGTGGTACACGACCTTGGCCTTGCCCTCGGCCGCCAGGTTCTTCAGCGTGGAACCGCTGGTCTCCTCGAACTGCTTGCACGCCGGGCACTGGAAGTCCTCGAACACGTCGACCACGGGCGCGGTCACGCCGGACTTGGCCATCACGACCGTGCCGTCCTCCTGCACGGTGACGGGAGCGAGGCCGCCCGCGACCTTCTCCGAGGCCCCCTGGCGCATCGACCACGCCGCGAAGGCGGCCGCGATCACGACGACCACCGCGATGGTCACGATCATCGTGATGCGCTTGCGCTGCTCCTGCTTGCGCAGCGCCTCCCGCTGGGCCGCGATGCGGGCCCTGGCCGCCTCGCTCGTACGCTTGCTCACGAAACTTCCCCCCTGGCTATTTCCACGGCCACGTCCCGCGGTCGTCCGCGGTCACGCGCCGTCGTCCTCACCGTCGTCCGAGCCGTCCTCGTCCGTCGTTTCCCGCTCCCCGGTGAAGCCCAGCGCGGAGTCCAGCGAAAAGCGGCTCGCCGGCCTGACGACGACCCACGCCGCGCAGACGAGCAGTCCGAAGTCGCGCAGCAGCTCCCAGAAGTAGTTGGGGTCCTGTCCCGCGGCCAGCGTTCCGTCGCCGCCGAAGCAGCCGCAGTCGATGCGCAGCCCCCTGGCCCAGGCCGACGCGATGCCGATGACGAAGGCCACCATCAGCACCCCGCCGGCGACCGCCGCCGCGCGCGTGAACAGGCCGACGAGCAGCAGCAGGCCGGTGATGATCTCAAGGACGGGCAGGCCGTACCCGACGACCTGCGCGACGGAGTCGGGCAGGAGCTGGTAGGCCCGCACCGCCTGCACCGACAACGCGGGCGCGCCGATCTTGAGCGCACCGGCGACGATCAGTACACCGGCGAGCACGACCCGTGCGGCGGTCGTGACCCAGGAGAGCGCGGGCTTCGCAGGCTGTAACCGCTCGGACACCGAGGTGCCGGATGCCAACTGAACCATGAGTCTCCTCGCCCGGTAGGCAACACCGACTGAACAGTACCGGGACCCAACCTCACCATGTGCTGGATAAGAGCATGGTAAGCCGCCTTATCTCGGCCGGTCGTGGCGCACCTACGGGAAGGAAACCTCAGGGCGGCTCAGCGCCGGACACCCCGGGCGAGTTCGGACGCGAGCTCGCGTACGGCCGCGAGACCGGACTTCTCGTCCGGGGCGTCGAGCAGGCGCCGGATGAAGGCGGACCCGACGATGACGCCGTCGGCGTACGCCGCAACCTCGGCCGCCTGGGCGCCGTTGCCGACGCCCAGGCCGACGCAGACGGGCAGCCCGGTGTGCGCCCTGGTCCGCTTGACCAGGCCCTCGGCCGCCGAGCTGACGGACTCCCTCGCGCCGGTCACGCCCATCAGCGAGGCCGCGTACACGAAGCCGGTGCAGCAGGCGGCGACCCGCGCGATGCGCTCGTCCGGCGAGCTGGGCGCGACGAGGAAGACCGTGTCGATGCCGGACTCCTTGCTCGCGGCGAGCCAGGGGTCGGACTCCTCGGGCGTCAGGTCCGGCGTGATGGTCCCGACGCCGCCCGCGGAGGCGAGGTCGCGTGCGAAGCGCTCGGCGCCGTAACGGTCGATCGGGTTCCAGTACGTCATGACCAGCGTCGCGGCCCCCGACTTCGCCACGCCCTCGACGGTGCGCAGCACGTCGGCGATGCGGGTGCCGTTGGTCAGCGACCTGTGCACCGCGTCCTGGATGGTCGGGCCGTCCATGAGCGGATCGGAGTACGGCAGGCCGATCTCGATCACGTCGCAGCCGGCCTCGACCATCGCCGTCGCCGCGGCGACCGCGCCGTCCTTGGTCGGGAAGCCGGCCGGCAGGTAGCCGACCAGCGCGGCCCTGTCCTCGGCGCGGGCCTTGTCGAACACCGCTTGGAGTGTCGTCATCGGGATGTCCTGTCGATGCTGATCAGAGGTTGAAGTATTTCATCGCGGTGCCCATGTCCTTGTCGCCGCGGCCCGACAGGTTCACCAGGATGACGGCCTCGGGACCGAGTTCGCGGCCCAGCCGCAGCGCGCCCGCGAGCGCGTGCGAGGACTCGATGGCCGGGATGATGCCCTCGGTGCGGGCGAGCAGGGCGAAGGCCTCCATGGCCTCCTCGTCGGTCACGCCCTCGTAGGTCGCACGTCCGGTGTCCTTGAGCCACGCGTGCTCGGGCCCGACGCCCGGGTAGTCGAGGCCGGCCGAGATCGAGTGCGACTCGATCGTCTGGCCCTCCTCGTCCTGCAGGACGTAGGTGCGGGAGCCGTGCAGCACGCCGACGCTGCCCTGGGTCAGGGTCAGCGCGTGCTCGCCGTTCTCCGCGCCCCGGCCGCCGGCCTCGTAGCCGTACAGCTTGACGTCCTGGTCCTCCATGAAGGCGTGGAAGACACCGATGGCGTTCGACCCGCCGCCGACGGCGGCGCAGACGGCGTCGGGCAGGCGGCCGGTCAGCTCGAGGACCTGACGGCGCGCCTCGACCCCGATGATCCGGGCGAAGTCCCGGACGATCTCCGGGAACGGGTGCGGCCCGGCGACCGTGCCGAACAGGTAATGGGTGTGGTCGACGTTGGTGACCCAGTCGCGGAACGCCTCGTTGATGGCGTCCTTGAGGGTCTGGCTGCCGTTGGTCACCGGCACGACCGTCGCGCCGAGGAGCTTCATCCTGGCCACGTTGAGCGCCTGGCGCTCGCAGTCGAAGGCGCCCATGTAGATGACGCACTCCAGGCCCATCAGCGCCGCGGCGGTGGCGGTGGCGACGCCGTGCTGCCCCGCCCCGGTCTCCGCGATGACACGCCGCTTGCCGAGCCGCTTGGTCAGCAGCGCCTGGCCGAGCACGTTGTTGATCTTGTGTGCGCCCGTGTGGGTCAGGTCCTCGCGCTTGAGGAGGATCCGCGCGCCGCCCGCGTGCTCGGCGAACCGCGGCACCTCGGTCAGCGTCGTCGGACGGCCGGCGTACGTGCGCAGCAGGTGGTCGAACTCGCGGATGAAGCCGAGGTCGGTCTTGGCCTTCTCGTACTCCGCGGCGACCTCGTCGAGGGCCGGGATGAGCGCCTCGGGGACGTACCTGCCGCCGAACCTGCCGAACTTGCCGTGGACGTCCGGGTCGTCGCCGCGGACCCCGCCCCCGGCCAGGTCGGCGGGGGTGATCATGGTCGCTTCCGTCGGGGTCACGCGGCCTCCCTCTGCAGCGCTGTCGTTCACGGGTGCCTCTCGGAGCCGGTGTCCTGCCGTGAGGCCGGGTGGGCGCCGGCGGTAACCAGGTCGTTGACCGCGGCCTTGGGGTCTCTGCCGGTGACCAGGCTCTCGCCCACCAGCACCGCGTCCGCCCCCGCCCGCGCGTACGCGAGCAGGTCGTGCGGGCCGCGCACCCCGGACTCGGCGATCTTGATGACGCCGTCCGGCACCTTGGGCGCGAGCTTGGCGAACACCTCGCGGTCCACCTCGAGCGTCTTGAGGTTGCGGGCGTTGACCCCGATGATCTTCGCACCGGCGTCGACCGCCCGGTCCAGCTCCTCCTCGGTGTGCACCTCGACGAGCGGGGCGAGCCCGATCGACTCGGCCCGCTCGATCAGCGAGACGAGCGCCTGCTGGTCGAGGGCCGCCACGATGAGCAGGGCGAGGTCCGCGCCGTGCGCCCTGGCCTCCCACAGCTGGTAGGAGGTGACGATGAAGTCCTTGCGCAGGATGGGGATGTCCACGGCCGCGCGCACGGCGGCGAGGTCGGCGAGGGTGCCGCCGAACCTGCGCCGCTCCGTCAGCACGCTGATGACGTGGGCGCCGCCCTTCTCGTAGTCCGCCGCGAGCGCGGCGGGGTCGGCGATGGCGGCGAGCGCGCCCTTCGAGGGGCTCGACCGCTTCACCTCCGCGATGACCGACACCCGGTCGCCGCCGAGCGCGGCATAGGCGTCACGGGGCTCGGGGGCACGGGCGGCGAGCCGCTTGAGCTCCTCGATCGGCACGTCGCGCTGCCGCTCTTCGAGGTCCTCCCGCACGCCCAGGATGATGTCCTCAAGAACACTCACGCGTCCTCCTCGCTCTCGGCTCGGAGCTCGCGCGATTTGCCTGTCCGCTCGCTCACGCGTAAGGGTCCCTCCGGTCGACTGCTCTGCGTGTCCTGCCCTGCGATGGTATCGGCCCGTCTCGCGTCGATCCGCCACCGGGTCGATTCAGGGTGCGAGGAAATGCCCGAAGGGCGTGTTCCGTATTACCCCAAAAACGATCACGATGGCGAGGAGCCCCCACAGGTACGCGGGGTGCGCGAGGCTCGCGCGCACAGGCCGTCCCTGCCATGATCGTAACGTCCAGCGGGCCCACAGCGTGATTACGACGGGGACGCAGAAGACAAAGAGCAGATTCATCCGCGCCGCCCCGGCGAGGTCGGCGTGGGCGAGGTCGTGCACGGCGCGCAGCGCGCCGCAGCCCGGGCAGTAGAGGCCGGTCAGCCAGTAGAGCGGGCAGACGGGGTAGTGGCCGGGCTCGTGCGGGTCGACCACCGCCAGGTACGTCACCGCCCCGGCGAGAACGGCCGCGGCGCCGAACGGCGCGCGCAGCGACCGCATCTGGTCCCACGCGCGCCGTCCGGTCACCTGCATGGAGATCAGCCTAACGCGGGGCGCGCACCACCACGGTGCCGACGATCTTGTCGGCGAAGGTCTGCCGCTTGTCGTCCCACAGCGGCCAGAGGAAGCCGATGTAGCAGGGCAGGCCGTCGACGAAGTGGCAGAGGGAACGCACGAAGGCCATGCCGAATCCGATGTACTCGCCGGTCTGCTCCTTGATCGTCTTGATGCCGACGACCTTCTTGCCGACCGTCTGACCGGTGGTGCCCTCCTTGTACTTCAGCCAGAGCCCCAGCCCCAGGCCGAGGACGATGGCGAGAAGGTAGACGATCAGTGCGATCCCGGTCCCGCCGCCCGACATGGTGGCCTGACCCGTCTCCGGGTCCACCTCCATCGAACCGGCGAGCATGCCGCCGGCGATGAACGTGAGAATCCAGACCGGAACGCCGACGATCAGGCCGTCGATCAGGTACGCGCCGACGCGCAGGCCCCAGTGCGCGAGCTCGGGAGCCGGGTAGCCGCCGGGCGCGCCGTACGCGCCGCCGTACTGACCGCCGGCGGGCGGGGGAGGGTACGAGCCCTGCGGCGGCGGCGGGTAGCCGCCCTGCGGATAACCGCCCTGCGGGCCGGGCTGGTTCTGGGGGTAACCGCCCGGGTTGTAGTTCGGGTCGTCGCCGTAGCTCATGTGGTGCTCCCTGCGAAGTGGGGGGGAAGGAAGGAGAGACCCGGACGGGGTTAGTAGCCGCCGTTCGTCGAGGTGCTGACCGCCGCGGCGAAGACGCCGAGCCAGATCACCGCGAAGATGATCCACCCGGCGAGGCCGACGTAGGACAGGACGAGACCGGCGATCGCCATGCCCCGCCCCTCTTCATTCGTGCGCTTTATTTGGCTTAGTGAGACATGTCCGAAGATCACGCCGAGGATTGCCGTGAACCCGCACAGGAGAAGGCCGACGATGCCCATGATGAGCGAAGTGACGGCCATGCCGTTCGTCTTGCGACCCAGCGGGGGCTGGTAGCCGTACGGACCCGACGGCGGCGGCGGGTAGCCGTAGCCGCCGGGGCCCTGCGAGTGATAGCCGCCGGCCGGCGGGTATCCGTAGCCGCCGGTGTCGTCCGGCTGCTGCCCGTAGCTCATCAGGGTCTCCTGTGCGATCGTCTGAGTCGGCGCGAAGCTTATCGACGGCAGGGCGCGGACTTTGCGCACGAGGCCACATTGTGGATGATTTGTGATCTGGGAGGCAGGAACGGTCCAACACGGTCGGCTTGCCGGTCGTTGGTGCCTTTCGAAAACTGCCGTCCGCGCCCCCTTCGGCCGGCCGCCGGCCCGCTGCCGGGGCCGCGAATCAGCCGGCCGTCACACGGTGGGGTCGTCGCCCTCGTCGATGGCGTCCCACATCGCCCTGTCGGCGTCCTTCACCCGCGCCGTCCCTCCGGCTCCGGCGCGCCCGGTCCCCCGGTCGTACCTGCCCGACATGCCGGGCCAGCGCGCGCTCAGGACCGCCGCCGCGGCGCCCGCGCCGGCCAGGACGATCCCGCCCGCGGCGGCCAGCACCGGCCAGGCCCAGGCGCGCGACTCCACGGAGATGTGACCGGCGGACGTCACCGCGGTCGTCATGTGCTGGGCGGCCGCGGCGGCGATGGTGCCGCCGCGCGTGCCGTCCCACGCCCCGGCCGCGACCGCCGCGCCGAGGAGGGCCACGACCACGCTCGTCACCCGCCGCGCGACCCCCCGGGTCGCCAGTACGGCCAGCACGGCGGCGAGCGCGGCCAGCGCCGCGGGGGTCAGCCAGGCGACCAGGTCGTTGCCGGTGAGGGAGCCGCCGCTCGCTCCGGCGGGGCCCCCCGCCGTGCCGAGCGTGACCCAGACGCGGCCTGCGGCCAGCAGCGCGAGCCCGCCGCCCACGGCGCAGGCGGCCAGCCAGGCGAGCAGCGAGCGCCGAGCCTTGTGCGTCTGGTCGCGGGCGGGCGCCGGGGCGGTCACGGCGCGCCGCTCACGTCGAGGACGTCGGCGTCGAAGCAGGTGCGGTCACCGGTGTGGCAGGCCGCCCCCACCTGGTCGACCTTGAGCAGGATCGTGTCGCCGTCGCAGTCGAGCGCCACGTGCTTGACCCACTGCACGTGGCCGGAGGTGTCGCCCTTCACCCAGTACTCCCCCCGGCTGCGGGACCAGTAGGTCGCCCGGCCGGTGGTGAGCGTGCGGTGCAGCGCCTCGTCGTCCATCCAGGCGAGCATGAGCACCTCGCCGGTGTCGTGCTGCTGGACGATCGCGGGCACCAGGCCGTCCGGCGTGCGCTTGAGCCGGTCGGCGATCTTGGGGTCGAGGGCCATGAGGCCAATTGTGCCGCAGGCTTCGGCCGCCCCCGCTACCCGGCGGCGGTCACCAGCGACAGCGGCAGGTCGCCCACCGGACGTACGGAGAAGGCCGCCGAACCGCCGTCCCGGTAGACCGAGCCCGCCACCCAGCTCGCGGTGTTGGACGCGACGACCCGGCCCTCGGCGTTGACCAGGAACGCGGGGCCCGGGATCTCCCGGAGCGCCGGGAGCACGGCGCCCTCGAACCGCCGGACGAACACGTCGGCCGCGGCCACCCCGGCGAAGCTCCCGCCGGCCACCACCGGCACGGACAGCGTGAGGCTGTACTCGTCGGTGCACAGGTAGTCGACGTACGGGCCGCAGACGGTGCGCTCGGCGCCCGAGGACGGCCCGGCGTACCAGTCCCAGTGGGTGTAGTCGTAGAAGGCGCTGCTGGCCGGGTCCATGTTCCTGAGCAGCCGCACGGGGGCGCCGGACGGGTTCTCCTGCCACCATTCGAGGTACCACGGCGCGTCGGCCAGCAGGCCTGGCGCGGCGATGAAGCCGATCCCCGCGATCAGCGCCGTCACGTGGGCGGGCAGATGGGCGGGCAGCGCGCCGCCGCGCAGCCGCGCCCACAGCAGCGGGCGCAGCGCCGCGAGGTCGGCCGCGACCGGGCGGCGCGCGCCGCCCGCGGGCCTGACGCAGGCGACGGCGGCGTCGCGGACCTCGCGCAGCGCCTCGAATACGCCCTCGGCCGCCTCGCGCACCCGCGCCACCGCCGCGGCGGCGTGGTCGTGCCCGGCCTGCGCAAGGGACACCGGTGTGCTCATGCTTCTACTCCCGCAGCCGCAACCGCAGCTCGATGAGGTGTCGTGTCGCGTCGAGCACGTGCCGCTCGGCGACGGCCCTGGCCTGCTCGCCGTCGCCGCGCCGGACGGCCCCGGCGATGGCGCGATGCTGTGCCGCCGTCTCATCGTGCCCGCTCAGCCCCTCGTGCGGAAGCCAGAGCAACGGTCCGATGTCAGCCTGTAACCGGATCTCCTCCTGAGTGAGGCGGGCCGACTGCGAGGCCGCCGCCACCTCGATGTGGAAGCGGCCGTCGAGCCTGCGCAGCCGGGCGCACGCCTCACCGGGGGACCCGGCCGCCCGCGGCGCGGCGGCGACCTCGTCCATCTCGTCCAGGGTGCGCCACAGGGGCGCGAGGTCCGAGGGCAGCGAGCGCTCGGCGGCCAGCCGGGCCGCCGTCCCGGCGATGGCCGCGTAGTGGTCCCCGAAGTCGCGCAGCTCGTCGGCCGCGAACGTGCGCAGCCGCGCCAGGGGGTCGAGCTCGGCGGGCAGGCGCACGAAGCTGCCGCCGCCCCGGCCGCGCCGCGTCTCGACCATCCCCTGCTGGCGCAGCGCCATGAGCGCCTCCCGCAGGGTCACCGTGGACACGCCGAGCCGGCCCGCGAGCTCGGCCTCGCTGGGCAGCTGCTCGCCGTCGGCGAGCAGGCCGACCGCGATGGCGTCGGCGAGCCGCCGCACCACGGCGTCCACCCGGGCGGTGCTGTCCACCGGCGAGAAGACGGCCAGGCGGGCCATGTTCACGGTCGCACTCCTGTTCGCCCACGCCGTCCGCGAGAACCGACATCGCGAAAGTTGACAACAGTGATACCGGATCAGGTCTTTACGCGAAACATTTAACTCCATATGTTTCAGGTCATGCCAGACCAAGCAGTCAGTCTCCGGGGCCTGCGCAAGAGCTTCGGGCCGGTCGAGGCGGTGGCCGGAGTCGACCTCGACGTCGCCGACGGGGAGTTCTTCGCGATGCTCGGGCCGTCCGGCTCGGGGAAGACCACCGTGCTGCGCATGATCGCGGGCTTCGAGTCGCCCACCGCCGGGACCGTGGAGCTGGGCGGGCGCGACGTCACGCGGCTCGCGCCGTTCGAGCGGGACGTGAACACGGTCTTCCAGGACTACGCGCTGTTCCCCCACATGAGCGTGCTGGACAACGTCGAGTACGGCCTGCGCGTGAAGAAGGTGCCCAGAGCCGAGCGGCGCGAGCGGGCGCTCGCCGCGCTGCGCTCGGTGCGGCTGGAGGGCTTCGAGAAGCGGCGCCCGGCCCAGCTGTCCGGCGGCCAGCGCCAGCGGGTCGCGCTGGCCCGCGCGCTGGTCAACCGGCCGCGCGTGCTCCTGCTCGACGAGCCGCTCGGCGCCCTCGACCTCAAGCTCCGCGAGGAGATGCAGGTCGAGCTGAAGGCGATCCAGCGCGAGGTCGGCATCACGTTCCTGTTCGTGACCCACGACCAGGAGGAGGCGCTGACGATGAGCGACCGGATCGCGGTCTTCAACCAGGGCAGGATCGAGCAGGTCGGCACCCCCGCCGAGGTGTACGAGCGCCCCGCCACCGCCTTCGTCGCCTCCTTCGTCGGCACCTCCAACCTCATCTCCGGCGAGGCCGCGCGGACCGTGCTGGGCAGGGAGGGCACCTTCAGCGTCCGCCCGGAGAAGCTGCGCGTCGTGCTCGGCCAGGAGGAGACCGGTCCCGACGAGCACGAGGCGGCCGGCACGGTCCGCGAGGTGGTGTACGCCGGCCCGGCGACCCGGTTCGTCGTGGACCTCGACGCGGGCGGGCGCCTGATCGCCCTGCAGCAGAACCTGCAGGCCTCCTCAATGGACGTGACGGGCCTGCGCGGCGCCCGCGTCCGCCTCGTGTGGCACCGCCGGCACGAGTTCCCCATCGACGCCCCCGCCGAGCCGGTCATCGCCGGCTGAGCTTTGCCACCGCGCCCACAGCACCACCTCACAGCAAGGAGAACCACGATGCGGTCCCCCCGTCCGCGTTTCGCCAGGCCTTCCCTCGTCGTGACCGCCGCACTGGCGCTCGCCGCCGTCGCGGGCTGCGGCGGCGGGTCGTCCACCGCCGGCGGCTCGGCCGCGGCCCCCGGCGGCGATGCCTTCACGCCGCCGAAGATCGAGGCGCTGAAGTCCCTCGGCCCCGGCGAGGGTCAGGTCAACCTCGTCGCCTGGGCCGGGTACGCGGAGGACGGCTCCAACGACCCCAAGGTCGACTGGGTCCACCCGTTCGAGAAGGCCACGGGCTGCACGGTCAACACCAAGACGGCCGGCACCTCCGACGAGATGGTCAACCTGATGAAGACCGGCGAGTACGACGCCGTGTCGGCCTCGGGCGACGCCTCGCTGCGCCTGATCGCCTCGGGCACGGTCGCGCCGGTCAACACCGACCTCGTGCCGAACTACAAGGACGTGTTCGAGGGCCTGAAGCTCAAGCCGTGGAACTCGGTCGACGGGGTCGCGTACGGCATCCCCCACGGCCGCGGCGCGAACCTGCTCATGTGGCGCACGGACACGGTGCAGCCCGCCCCCGACTCCTGGGGCGTCGTGTTCGACCCGGCCTCGCCGTACAAGGGCAAGGTGACGGCCTACGACTCGCCCATCTACATCGCCGACGCCGCGCTCTACCTGATGTCGGCCAAGCCGGAGCTGGGCATCAAGGACCCGTACGCGCTGGACGACAAGCACCTCCAGGCCGCCGTCGACCTGCTCAAGCAGCAGAAGCAGAACATCGGCGAGTACTGGTCCGACTACACCAAGGCGGTGCAGTCGTTCAAGTCCGGCGACACGGCCGTGGGCACGACCTGGCAGGTGATCGCCAACCTGGTGGAGGCCGACAAGGCGCCGGTCGAGACGACGCTGCCGAAGGAGGGCTCCACCGGCTGGTCCGACACGTGGATGGTCGCCGCGAAGGCCAAGCACCCCAACTGCGCCTACAAGTGGCTCGACTGGATCATCTCCCCCATGGCCAACGCCCAGGTGGCCGAGTGGTTCGGCGAGGCGCCGTCCAACGTCAAGGCGTGCGCGGAGACCTCCGACAAGTCGTTCTGCGACACCTACCACGCGACGGACGAGGAGTACTTCTCCAAGGTCCACTACTGGACCACGCCGATCGCGCAGTGCCTCGACGGGCGCACCGACGTCAAGTGCACCGACTACTCCGAGTGGACCCGGGCCTGGACCGAGATCAAGGGCTGAGCGCTCCTCCGGGGGGCGGCCGCCCGGCCGTCCCCCTCGGCAGCACGAACAGCCCCACGGAGAGAGGACGATGACGACGACAACGACGGCCGCCCCCGCCGGGGTGCGGAGGCGAGCCGCATCATTCCTGCACCGGCACTCCGGGGTGCGGCTGTCGCTGCTGCTGTCGGCGCCGCTGGCCTGGCTGGGGCTGGCCTACCTGGGCGCGCTCGCGGCCCTTTTCGTCACCGCGTTCTGGTCGACGGACGTGTTCACCGGCGACGTGGTGAGGGTGTTCACCTGGGCCAACTTCACCGACCTGGTCACCGGCGAGGTCTACCGTACGGTCGCCCTGCGCTCGCTGGGCGTGGCGGCGGCGGTCACGCTGATCGACCTGGTGGTGGCCTTCCCCATGGCCTTCGCGATGGCCAAGCTCGCCTCACCCCGGGCCCAGCGCTGGCTGGTGATCGCCGTGCTGACCCCGCTGTGGGCGTCCTATCTGGTCAAGGCGTACGCCTGGCGGGTGATGCTGTCCTCCGACGGCGTGCTCGGCTGGGGCTACGGCCTGACCGCCACCGTGGTGACGTTGTCGTACCTGTGGCTGCCGTACATGATCCTGCCGATCTACGCGGGTCTCGAACGGCTGCCGAACTCGCTGCTCGACGCGGCCGGCGACCTGGGCGCGCGCGGGTGGCGCACCTTCCGCACCGTGGTCTGGCCGCTGACCTTCCCCGCCGCGGTGGCGGGGTCGATCTTCACATTCTCGCTCTCACTGGGCGACTACATCACCGTGAAGATCGTCGGCGGTAAGACCCAGCTCATCGGCAACGTGGTCTACGACAACATCGGCGCGGCCAACAACCTGCCGTTCGCCGCCGCCGTCGCCACCGTTCCCGTCGTGATCATGCTGGTCTACCTCGCGGCCGTACGCCGCACCGGCGCGCTGGAGAGCCTGTGAAGGAGGCCCGGTGAACCTCTCCCGTACGTCCCGGACGCTGCTGCGGGCGGCGCTGGCGGCCGGCCTGGCGGTCGTCTACGTGCCGCTGGCCGTGGTGCTGCTCAACTCGTTCAACTCCGACAGGACCTTCTCTTGGCCGCCCGCAGGGTTCACCCTGCGCTGGTGGAGCGCCGCCTGGAGCTCCGCCGGCCTGCGCGACGCGCTGTGGACCTCGGTCCTGGCGGGTCTCGGCGCGACCGCGATCGCGCTCGTGCTCGGCACGATGGCCGCGTTCGCGGTGCAGCGCTACGCGTTCTTCGGCCGGGAGACCGTCTCACTGGTGATCGTGCTGCCCATCGCCCTGCCCGGCATCGTGACCGGCATCGCGCTGAGCAACACCTTCCACACGGTGCTCGGGCTTCCCCTCGGGCTGCTGACCGTGATCGTCGGCCACGCGACGTTCTGCGTCGTCACCGTCTACAACAACGTGCTGGCCCGGCTGCGCCGCATGGGCCTGAACCTGGAGGAGGCCTCGGCCGACCTCGGGGCGGACACGTTCACCACGTTCCGCCTGGTCACGTTCCCGATGATGCGCTCGGCGCTGCTCGCGGGCGGGCTGCTCGCCTTCGCGCTGTCGTTCGACGAGATCATCGTCACCACGTTCACCGCCGGGGCCGGCGTCCGCACACTGCCGATCTGGATCTTCGAGAACCTGTTCCGGCCCAACCAGGCGCCGGTGGTCAACGTGGTCGCCGCCGCGCTGATCCTGCTGTCGGTGATCCCGATCTGGCTCGCCCAGCGCCTGTCCGGCGGCGACCCCCAGACCCACTGAACCCTGCTCAGCCCGCACGCCACAGGGCGGCGTGGGAGACGTCGGAGGCGTTCTTCTTCAGGATCACCGAGCCCACCGCGTAGACCTGGCTCGTGCCGGGCCGCCGGGCCAGGGAGGCGACCTCCGCCGTGTGCCCGGCCGGCGCGGGCACGCGGTGGCGGGTCCAGCGCCCGCCGGACAGATGCCAGAGCAGATCGCGGCGACCGAGCACCCACAGGCCGCCCCTGCCGTCAACGTCGTGGTCCGGTTTCTCGAGGTCGGGCACCCCGATCAGGCGCCAGCCGGCCTGCTCCCAGCGCATCGCCGCAGGCTGCCGGCCGTACCGTCGCACGCGCGATCGGCGGGAGGCGCGTCGTCCGGTCCGCCGTCGGCGGCGCGGGGCGTCAGCGTGTGGTGGTGGCGGTGGTCCAGGAGGCGTAGAGGTCGGCGTACACGCCGGGCTGCTCGACCAGGACGGCGTGCGGCCCGCGCTGCACGATCCGGCCGTGCTCGAACACCAGGACCTCGTCGGCCGCCTGGGCGGTGGACAGGCGATGGGCGATCGAGACCGCCGTACGGCCCCGGGTGACGCCGTCGAGAGCGCGGGCGAGCCGCACCTCGGTGGCGGGGTCCACGGCGGAGGTGGCCTCGTCGAGCAGCAGCAGGTCGGGGTCGGCGAGGTAGGCCCGGGCGAGGGCGACGAGCTGCCGCTCCCCGGCCGACAGCGACTCGCCCCGCTGGCCCACGGGGGTGTCCAGGCCGGCGGGCAGGCCGTCGAGCCAGTCCGCCAGGCCGAGCTCGGTCAGCGCCCGGGCGATCTCCTCCCGGGTCGCCGAGGGCCGTCCGAAGCGGATGTTGTCCTCCAGCGTCGAGTCGAACAGGAACCCGTCCTGCGGGACCATCACGATCCGCTCCCTGAGCGAGGAGAAGCTCACGGTGCGCAGGTCGGCACCGTCCACGAGGATCCGGCCTGAGGTCGGGTCCATGAGCCGGGTGAGCAGCTTGGCGAAGGTCGTCTTGCCCGAGCCGGTCTCCCCCACCACCGCGATCCGCGTGCGCGGCGGGATGTCCACGGACACGTCGTGCAGCACGGGCGGTCCGCCCGGGTAGGCGAAGCCCACGCCGTCGAAGCGGACCGAGATCGGGCCGCGCGGCAGCGTCGCGCCGTTCACCGGGTCGGCCACGTCGGCCGGGGTGTCGAGCACGCCGAGGATGCGCCGCCACCCGGCGATCGCGTTCTGCGCCTCGTTCAGCACCTCGGTCGCGGTCTGCAGGGGGCTGATGAACAGCGTGATCAGAAACAGGAAAGCGATGAGCCGCCCCGCCGTGATCGAGTCGGCGACGCCCAGCCAGACCCCGGCCACGACCACCAGCGCCACCGAGATCGAGGCGACCAGCTCGGTGGTCGGGAACGTGAACCCGACGATCTTCTGGGCCCGGGTCTGCGCCGCGCGCATGCCGTCCACCGCCGTGTCGATCCGCTCGGCCGTGCGGTCCTCCGAGCCGTACGCCCGGATCACCGCGCTGCCCACCACCGACTCGCTGACGGCGGCGAGCACGTCGCCGGCGCGCTCGCGCACCCGGGTGTACGCCCTGGCCACCAGGCGCTGGAACCGGGGCAGGGCCAGCACCAGCGGCAGGAAGCAGGCCCACACGAGCAGCGTGAGCTGCCAGGAGTAGACGGCCATGAGCACGGTCGCCACCACCAGCTGGCCGGCGGACACGATGACCATCAACCCGCCCCACTGCATGAACGTGCTGATCTGGTCGACGTCGCCGGTCACCCGGGAGACCAGGCCGCCGCGCCGCTCGGTGTTCTGCGTCAGCACCGACAGGTCGTGCACGTGGCGGAAGCCCTTGCCGCGCAGGGCCGCCAGGCCCGACTCGGTGGAGCGGTAGAGCCGGACGTTCATCAGGTAGCCGCAGAGCGCGGTCAGTACCACCGCGAGCGCGCACAGCACGACCGCGTTCCGGATGAACGGCAGGTCGGGCCCGCCCGACCCCAGGCCCCGGTCGATCACCTGCTGCACGGCGATCGGCACGACGACCTTGCCCAGCGTGGCCAGCACGGCCAGGACGAGCGTCCCGGCGAGCCCGCGGCGGAACTCCGGCGACAGCCGCAGGCCCTGCCTGAGCGTCTCCAGCGCGCCCCGGTCGGCCGACCGCAGGGACGAGGCCTGTCCCGTGGCCGTGTCGCTCACCGTGTCACTCACCGTGTCACTCGCTGGGTCACTCGCTGGGTCGGTCACGGCGGTCACCGCGTCACACTCCTCGTCAAAGGCTTCGGGCCGTACGTCATGCGACGACCTCCTCGTCGGTGTCGTCGCGGATGTCGAGCTCGGCCCGCTCGGCCTCCTCGCGCTCGTAGGCGGTGACGAGGTCGCGGTAGCCCGCGCAGCGAGCCAGCAGCTCCTCATGCGTGCCGTGGTCGGCGACCACGCCCTGCTCCAGGTACACGACCTCGTCGGCCAGCGCGATCGTCGCCATCCGGTAGGCGACCACGATCACGGTGGCCTCGGCCGCGCCGTCGCGCAGGCCGTACAGGATGCGCTTCTCCACCTGCGGGTCGACGCTGGAGGTGGCGTCGTCGAGGATGAGCAGCCGGGGCTCGCGCACGACCGCGCGGGCCAGCGCCAGGCGCTGCCGCTGCCCGCCCGACAGCGTCGCGCCGCGCTCGCCGATCCTGGTGTCCAGGCCGGACGGCAGCGCGCTGACGAAGCCGTCGGCCTGCGCGAGCCGCAGTGCGGCCCAGATCCGCTCGTCCGGCACCGCCGCGCCGAGCGCGAGGTTGCCGCGCACGGTGTCGTCGAACAGGAACGTCTGCTGCGGGACGAACGCCACCGAGTCGCTGACCCCACCCCTGGCCACCGTGCGCAGGTCGACGCCGTCGACGCGGACGACGCCCTCGTCGGGGTCGATCAGGCGCGCCAGCAGCTGGGTGAGCGTCGACTTGCCCGCTCCGGTCGGTCCGACGACCGCGATCGTGTGGCCCGGCGCGACCGAGAAGGTCACGTCTGTCAGCACCGGGCTCCCCGGCACGTACGCGTAGCCGACGCCCTCCGCCTCGACCCGGGCCGGGCCCGAGGCCTCCAGGCGGGCGGTGCCGTACTCCATGGAGCCGGAGGCGTCGAGGACGTCCCTGACCCGCGTCCAGCCGACGACGCTGCGCGGCAGCTCGGCCAGCACCCAGCCGAGCGCCCGGATCGGGAAGGCGAGGAGGGTGAACAGGTAGGCGACCTGGATCAGGTCGCCGGCCGCCACGCCGCCCGACTCCAGCCGCAGCGACCCGACGAGCAGCACGGCCAGCACGCCCAGCGTGGGCAGCGCCTCCAGCATGGGGTCGAACAGCCCGCGGACCCGGCCGACGGCGACGTTGGCGTCCCGCAGCGCGTCGGCCTTCGCCTGGAACCGCGCGGTCTCGGCGTCCTCGCGGCCGAGGGTCTTGACGACGAGCGCGCCGTCGAAGCTCTCGTGCGCGACCTCGCTCACCTCGGCCCGCAGTTGCTGCGCCCGCATCGCCAGCGGTGAGAGCCTGCGCTGGTAGACCAGGTTGAGCACGGCCACGGCCGGGAAGATCAGGAAGCCGACGACGGCGAGCACCGGGTCGACCAGCACGATCGCCGCGGCGGCCGTCACGAGCATGACGACAACGCCCACCGCCATCGGCAGCGGCGCGAGCGGCCCCCAGGCCGCCTCGACGTCGGAGTTGGCGTTGGACAGCAGCTGCCCGGTCGGGTGACGGTGGTGCCAGGCGAGGGGCAGCCGCAGGTACTGCCGGGTGACCGCACGGCGGGAGTGGGCCTGCATCCGGTACTGGTGGATGCCGGCCATGATGCGCCGGCCCATGATCCCCGCCGCCTTGAACACCGCCACGCCCACGATCAGCAGGGCCGCGGTGACCAGTGCGCCGCTGCTCGCCGCGCCGTCCCGGAACGCGGGCAGCACGGCGTTGTCGGTCGCCCAGCCGAGCGCCCAGGACGAGGCGACGGTCATCGCGCCGTACAGGGCGCTGGCGAGGACCGCGCCGGTGAAGATCCTCGGCTCGGTACTGATCGCCACACCGATGACCTTGAGACCCTGGAGCATCACTGAGCTGCGGGGCCGCGCGGGAGACTCCTTCGTCGGCACGCGGTGCGTTCCTTCCGATCGGGGACCAGCCGGGCCGCTCCCTGCGAGCGCCCCGGAGGGGGACGTTACCCACTCGGGGACGCCGCCGGATCGGTCACCGGACCGACGCCGCCCGAGCCCTTGGTCCTAGATACTCCCTATCATCCTGATCAAGCTGTTTATTCCTCGGACGTGCCCGGCCTCCGATCCGGGTGGCGTGACCGGCGCATAGGCTGATCACGTGACACACGCCCAGACGGAGCGCGCGACGCTCTGCGACCTGCTCGACCGCCTCGGTCCCGGGGCGCCCACGCTGTGCGAGGGATGGACGACCGAGGACCTCGCGGCCCACCTCGTCCTGCGCGAGCGCCGGTTCGACGCCGTGCCCGGCATCGCGCTGCCGCTCCTGGCCGGGCACACCGCCGCCGTGCAGGAGCGTCTCAAGCGGCGTCACCCCTACTCCGAACTGGTCGGGCTCGTCCGGCACGGGCCGCCGCGCTGGACGCCGTACGGCCTGGTCCCCCGTCTGGACGAGATCGTCAACACCGTCGAGCTGTTCGTCCACCATGAGGACGTACGCCGGGCGCAGAGCGGATGGGAGCCCCGCGTCGTCCCGAGGGACCTGCAGGAGGCGCTCTGGCACCGGCTGCGCGGCGCCGCCCGGCTCTTCCTGCGCAAGGCCCCGGTGGGGGTCGTGCTCCGCCGTCCCGACGGGGCGAAGGCCGCCGGGCGCATGGCCGAGCCGGCCGTGGTGGTCACCGGCGAGCCGTCGGAGCTGGTGCTGTTCGCCTTCGGCAGGCAGGCGCACGCCCGGGTGACGTACGACGGGGACGCCGCGGCGGTCGCCCGGCTGCGCGAGGCCCGATTGGGGCCATGAGAACGGAGTTTCTGGACTTGTCCGGAATTCTCCACGTAAACGCCGCTCAATGGGGCAGCATGAGACGAGCCACGATGTGTGGGAGCGTTTGGGAGCCCCGGATGAACCTCAAGAAGGTCCTGACCTACCTGGCCATCGCGTTCGTGATCTTTTATTTGTTCACGCAGCCCGCGAACGCCGCCGGCGCGGTCAGGAACCTGTTCGGCGGCATCACCACGGGGGCCGAACGCCTGTCCGCGTTCTTCACCTCGCTCGTCTCGGGCTGATCGGTCAGATCCCCGGCGAGGCCGTCCGCGCCCGCGTCTCACGATGAGGGCGGAACGGCCTCATGTCCTCGCGGCTAGTTATGATCAAAACTGCCGCCGGGTACAAACGACCGGGATACCGACTGCAGGAGGCCCCCCGATGAAGGCGAAGAAGGTTCTTACGTACGCGGCCATCGCGTTCGTGGTCTTCTACCTCTACAGCCAGCCGCAAGCGGCGGCAGGCGCCGTGCGAGGCGTGTTCGACACGGTCAACACCGGAGCCAGCCGGCTGGCGACCTTCTTCACCTCGGTCCTGAGTTGAGGTCGCGGACTCCCCGCTCCCGCTCTCCATCCCGGCGGCTCCGACGATAACCACTTCGAGTGACCGGAGCCGCGAGGCTCTCCGCGTACAAGGGCCGGCAGGGCATCCGCCTTGCTCCGCCGGCCTCTCCTTCCGCATCCCCTCCGCGCACCCACCTGCCCCCGAATCCCGTTTCCACACCCGCCTGTCGCGCACGGGCCCGGCTGACAACCCCGGCTGACAACCCCGGATGACAGACCCGGGCGACGGGAGCGCCGGGCGATCTACCCGGCCCGCCGGTGCTCGCTGAGCTCGTACTCGACGAACGCCCCGATCATCGCCCGCCAGACGGCCTCGGCGACCTCCGGGGACAGCCCCTCGCGCTCCGCCCTCTCCCGCGCCGCCGTCACGACGCGCTCCACCCGGTCGGGAGCCCGTACGGACTGCTCGTCCGTCTTGAACGCCGCCGCCGCGCGGACGAGCTTCTGCCGTTCGGCCAGCAGCGTCGTCAGACGGGCGTCGATCTCGTCGATCCGGCGGCGGACCTCGTCGAGCGAGGTGGGGTCGGACATGCGTTCCCTCCGATGGTCAGCGATGATCACTGGCAACCTTAGGCCACACCGGCCAGACATAGCCGATAAAAGACCACACAATCGCTCATGCCGGTTTTCGCCCACTATCGCCCTATTTGGGGTGATTGGTATGGACGGTTCCCTCACCACCGGCTGACCATTGAGGAGGCGGGCTCCGGAGCGCCGCAGGATCCCTCTACGGACAGGAGACAGCTATGCGTGCCAAGCGTTTCCCGAGCCTGCTGGGCCTGGCGTTCCTCGCGGCCGTCGGTCTCGCGGCGGCCCAGCCGACCCACGAGGCGTCCGCCGCCGCGACCTGCTGGGGCGACGGCGGGTGCGGCCAGGGCGGATCCTTCCAGGGACAGTGGCAGTACCAGTCCATGGCGTCCTCCTCGCTCGGCACCGGTCCGGACGCCTACCCGACGGCGATCGTCGACATCGACTAGGACCCGCGACCGGGGGCCGGGACCCGGCCCCCGGTGACGTTCAGCGGACCGGGTGACCGGCCGCGCGCAGCGTGTCCTTGACCTCGTGGATCTTGAGCTGGCCGAAGTGGAAGACCGAGGCGGCCAGCACGGCGTCCGCTCCGGCGTCCACCGCGGGCGGGAAGTCCTCCAGCCGCCCGGCGCCGCCGGAGGCGATCAGCGGGACGCTCACCGCCGCCCGTACGGCCCGCAGCATCTCCAGGTCGAACCCCGACTTGGTGCCGTCGCCGTCCATCGAGTTGAGCAGGATCTCGCCGACGCCGAGCTCCTCCCCGCGCCTGGCCCACTCCACCGCGTCGATGCCGGTCCTGCGGCGTCCGCCATGGGTGGTCACCTCGAACCCGGAGGGCGTGGGCGGCCCGTCGACCACCCGGCGCGCGTCCACCGACAGCACGACGCACTGCGACCCGAACCTGCGCGAGGCCTCGGTCAGCAGTTCCGGCCTGGCGATGGCGGCGGTGTTGACGCCCACCTTGTCGGCCCCCGCGCGCAGCAGCCGGTCCACGTCGTCGACCGAACGCACTCCCCCGCCGACGGTCAGCGGGATGAACACCTGCTCGGCCGTACGGCGCACCACGTCGAGCATGGTCTCGCGCTCGCCCGAGGACGCGGTGATGTCGAGGAAGGTCAGCTCGTCGGCCCCCTCGGCGTCGTAGCGCGCGGCCAGCTCGACGGGGTCGCCGGCGTCCCTCAGGTTCTCGAAGTTGACCCCCTTGACGACCCGGCCCGCGTCCACGTCCAGGCAGGGGATCACCCGCACCGCCACCGTCATCGCTCAGCCCTCATCGTTGCCGCGCTCCACCGGCCGGTAGGCCTCGACCTCGACCTCGACCAGCATGCGCGCGTCGACCAACCCGGCGACCTGCACGCTCGTGCAGGCGGGCCGTACGTCGCCGAAGATCTCGCCGTGGGCCTTGCCCGCCGCGTCGAAGTCGTCGGCGTTCACCACGTACATGCGGGTGCGCACCACGTCGGCCCGGGTGGTGCCGGCCTTCTCGACGGCGTCCAGCGCGATGGAGAAGGCGGTGAGCGTCTGCTGGTAGGCGTCGCCCACGTGCTGGACCTCGCCGCCCACGGTGGCGGTGCAGCCGGACACGAGCACGTGCGGCCCGGCCACGACCGCCCGGGCGTAGCCGTAACGGTCCTCCCAGGGGCCGCCGGAGGAGATCCGCCCTTCGGGCATCTGTGTGCTCATGCGCTCTTCACCGCCGCGAGCGCCTCTTCCAGCGTGAACGCCTGGGCGTACAGCGCCTTGCCCACGATGGCGCCCTCGACGCCGTCCGGCACGAGCGTCGCGATCGCCCGCAGGTCGTCGAGCGAGGACACCCCGCCGCTGGCGATGACCGGGCGGTCGGTACGCGCGCACACCTGGCGCAGCAGGTCGAGGTTGGGGCCGCGCAGGGTGCCGTCCTTGGTGACGTCGGTGACGACGTAGCGGGGGCAGCCCTCGGACTCCAGCCGGTCGAGCACCTCCCACAGGTCGCCGCCCTCCTGGGTCCAGCCGCGGGCGGCCAGCGTGGTGCCGCGCACGTCCAGCCCCACGGCGATGCGGTCGCCGTGCTCGGCGATCGCCTTGGCGCACCACTCGGGGTTCTCCAGCGCGGCGGTGCCGATGTTCACGCGGCGGCAGCCGGTGCTCAGCGCGGCCTCGAGCGAGGCGTCGTCGCGGATTCCGCCGGACAGCTCCACGTTCACGTCGAGCGCGCCGACGACGGAGGCGAGCAGCTCGCGGTTGCTCCCCCGGCCGAACGCCGCGTCGAGGTCGACCAGGTGGATCCACTCCGCGCCGGCCTTCTGCCAGGCGAGGGCGGCGGCGAGCGGATCCCCGTACGAGGTCTCCGTCCCCGCCTCGCCCTGCACGAGGCGGACGGCTTGGCCGTCGGCGACGTCGACGGCTGGGAGCAATACGAGCGACATTTGGTCAGGACCTCCGGTCGAAAACGATGGTGACGAGCACCGGGAGCAGCAGGATCGAGCCGAGGAAGACGCCCAGCCGGGCCATCCACGAGTCGAGCAGGATCCAGGCGAGCACCTGGACGAGGAACCACAGCACGACGACGACGCCGTTCTCCGTGCGGCGGCGACGGGCGAGGTAGCCCCGCTGCCGGGCCACCCGCACCGGTCTGGCCGGCCGGGGCAGCACCGCGGCCACGGCTCCGGCGACGGGTCCGACGAGCCGGTCGCGCACCTCGCGCCGCCTGGCGGCTTTCGCCTCGCGAGCGGCGCGGGCCGCCGCGAGGCGTTCGCGCTCGGCTTCGCGCTCCGCCCTCCGGCGGGCCCGTTCCTTGCTCATCGGGCCTCCCGCTCGGGTCCGGTCACGGCCTGGCCGGCCGTACGCGCCGCAGCCCCGCCGTTCCCCAGTGTCGCACCGCTGCCTCGAGATTTCGCGTGCCGGACACGCTCACAACGTGCTCAGCCAGTTGTTCAGCAGCACGGCCCCCGCGTCCCCGGACTTCTCCGGGTGGAACTGCGTGGCCATGAGGGGACCGTTCTCGGCGGCGGCCACGAACGGCACTCCGTGCTCGGCCCAGGTGACCAGCGGCTCGTGGAAGCCGTCGCCGGCCTTCAGCACCCAGTCGCGCACGCCGTAGGAGTGGACGAAGTAGAAGCGCACGCCCTCGTCCAGGCCGCGGAACAGCACGCTGCCCTCGGGGACGGTGACGGTGTTCCACCCCATGTGGGGCAGCACGGGCGCGTCGAGCCGCTCGACCGTGCCCGGCCACTCGCCGCAGCCCTCCGTGTGGACGCCGTGCTCGACGCCCTTCTCGAACAGGATCTGCATGCCGACGCAGATCCCGAGCACCGGGCGCCCGCCGGACAGGCGGCGGCCGACGATCTGGTCGCCGCGCACGGCCTTCAGGCCCTCCATGCACGCCGCGAACGCCCCGACGCCGGGGACGACGAGCCCGTCCGCGTCGAGGGCCGCGTCGAAGTCGGCGGTGACGGTGACGTCCGCCCCCACCCGGGCCAGCGCCCGCTCGGCCGAGCGGAGGTTGCCCGAGCCGTAGTCGAGCACGACCACGCGCTTGCTCACTGCCACCACATCACCCCCGCGGTGAGCGCCAGGGCCGCGCCGACGCCGGTGAGTGCCGCCAGCAGCTTCGAGCCCTGCCGTATGCCCGAGATGACCCCGCCGATCAGGAAGAGGCCGATGAAGATCATTCCTCCGGACGCGAAGGTCATCAGAGGACGCCCTTGGTGCTGGGCACCCCGGTCGCCCGCGGGTCCCGCTCCGACGCCTCGCGCAGCGCCCGCGCGAGCGCCTTGAACTGCGCCTCCACGATGTGGTGCGCGTTGCGCCCGTACGGCACGTGCACGTGGAGGCAGACCGCCGCCTGCGCGACGAACGACTCCAGGATGTGCCGGGTCATGGTGGTGTCGTAGTCGGGCCCGATCATCGGGGCCATGCCCTCGGGCTCGGTGTGGACGAGGTACGGCCGGCCGGACAGGTCCACCGTGACCTGCGCGAGCGCCTCGTCCAGCGGGCAGGAGGCGCTGCCGAACCGCCGGATGCCCGACTTGTCGCCCAGGGCCTCGCGGAACGCCGCGCCGAGCGCGATCGAGGTGTCCTCGATCGTGTGGTGGGCGTCGATGTGCAGGTCGCCCTCGGTCTTCACGGTCAGGTCGAACAGTCCGTGCTTGCCGAGCTGGGCGAGCATGTGGTCGTAGAAGCCGACGCCGGTCGACACGTCGACGATCCCGGTGCCGTCGAGGCCCACCTCGACCAGCACCGACGTCTCCTTCGTCGTGCGCTCGATACGGCCGCGGCGCTCGTCGATCTCGGTCATGCGAGGACCCCCTCCAGCGCGGCGCGGAACGCCGCCATCTCTTCCGGCGTGCCGATCGACACGCGCAGCCAGCCCGCGGGGCCGGTCTCCCGGATCAGCACCCCGCGATCGAGCAGTCCCTCCCACACGGACCGCCGATCCGCAAACGTACCGAACAGCACGAAGTTGGCGTCGGAGTCGGCGACCGTGAGGCCGCGCTCCCGCAGCCAGTCCACGGTGGCGTCCCGCTCGGCGCGCAGCGCGTCCACCGTGCCGAGCAACTCCTCGCGGTGCGCCAGCGCCACCCGCGCTGCCGCCTGGGTCAGCGTGGACAGGTGGTAGGGCAGGCGGACCAGCAGCAGGGCGTCGACCACCGCCGGGTCGGCGGCGAGGTAGCCGAGCCGGGTGCCGGCCATCGCGAACGCCTTGGACATGGTCCGCGTCACGATCAGCCGGGGGTTGCCCGGCAGCAGGGTCAGCGCCGACGGCGTGCCGGTGCGGGCGAACTCGGCGTACGCCTCGTCGACCACGACCATGCCGGGCGCGGCGGCGAGGATCCGCTCGATCACCTCCAGCGGCAGGGCCGTGCCGGTCGGGTTGTTCGGCGAGGTCAGGAACACCAGGTCGGGCCGGTGCTCCTCGATCATCCGCACGGCGGCGTCCGGGTCGATCGCGAAGTCATCCTCACGCAGGCCCTCGATCCACCGGGTGTTCGTGCCGCCCGCGATGATCGGGTGCATCGAGTACGACGGCTCGAACCCGATCGCCGAGCGTCCGGGGCCGCCGAACGCCTGGAGGATCTGCTGGATGACCTCGTTGGAGCCGTTGGCCGCCCACATCTGGCGGGCCGTCAGCCCGTGGCCGAGGTAGTCGGCGAGATCCTTGCGCAGCTCGACGGCGTCCCTGTCGGGGTAGCGGTTGAGCGTCGCCGCGCCCTGCCGCACGGCACGGGCGAGGTCGTCGATCAACGCCGCCGACGGGGGGTAGGGGTTCTCGTTGGTGTTGAGCTGGACCGGCACGTCGAGCTGCGGCGCGCCGTACGGCTGCTTGCCCCGCAGGTCGTCGCGGATCGGCAGGTCGTCGAGAGTCGTCATGCGGGCACTTCCCAGTCGAAGCGGGCGCGGATCGCGGCGCCGTGGGCGGGCAGGTCCTCCGCGTCGGCGAGCGCGCACACGTGCGCCGCGGCCCCGGCCAGCGCCTCGCGGCTGTAGTCCACCACGTGGATGCCGCGCAGGAACGTCTGCACCGACAGCCCCGAGGAGTGGCAGGCGCAGCCGCCGGTCGGCAGCACGTGGTTGGAGCCCGCCATGTAGTCGCCGAGCGACACCGGCGCGTACGGGCCGATGAAGATCGCGCCGGCGTTGCGCACGCGGGCGGCGACCGCGTGCGCGTCGGCCGTCTGGATCTCCAGGTGCTCGGCGGCGTAGGCGTCGACGACCTTCAGGCCGTCCTCAAGGTCCGAGACGAGCACGATGCCGGACTGGCGGCCGGTGAGCGCCTCGGTGATGCGCGCGGAGTGCCGCGTCGCGGCCACCTGGCCGGGCAGTTCCTTCTCCACCGCGTCGGCCAACTCGGGGCTGGTGGTGACCAGGACGGCCGCCGCGATCACGTCGTGCTCGGCCTGGCTGATCAGGTCGGCGGCCACGTGCGCGGGGTCGGCGGTCTCGTCCGCGAGGATCGCGATCTCGGTCGGACCCGCCTCCGAGTCGATCCCGATGCGGCCCTTGAGCAGGCGCTTGGCCGCGGCCACCCAGATGTTGCCCGGACCGGTCACCATGGTGGCCGGGCGGCACTCCTCGGTGCCGTAGGCGAACATCGCCACGGCCTGGGCCCCGCCCACGGCGTACACCTCGTCGACGCCGAGCAGCGCGCAGGCGGCGAGGATCGTGGGGTGCGGCAGGCCGCCGAACTCCTTCTGCGCGGGCGAGGTGACGGCCAGCGAGGGCACGCCCGCCTCCTGCGCGGGGACCACGTTCATGACCACGCTGGAGGGGTAGACGGCCCGGCCTCCGGGGACGTACAGCCCCACGCGGTCGACCGGCACCCAGCGCTCGGTGACCGTGCCGCCCGGCACGACCTGCGTGGTGGTGTCGGTACGCCGCTGATCGTGGTGGACCAGGCGGGTGCGGCGGATCGACTCCTCCAGCGCCGCGCGCACGACCGGGTCCAGCCCCTCGAGGGCGCGCGCGAGGGCCTCGGCGGGCACCCGGGCCGACTCGATCTCGACGCCGTCGAACCTCGCGGTCAGCTCCCGTACGGCTGCCGCGCCACGATGGCGTACGTCCTCACATATGGGCCGCACCTTCTCCAGGGCGGCCTCGACGTCGAGTTCGGCGCGGGGCAGCACGTCGCGCAGGTCGGCAGGAAGGGACCCGCGCAGGTCGATACGGGAAATCACCGTCCCAGTCTACGGATGACCAGGGACGGATCCGCGTGTGTCCAGCATGCGGGACGGGTGTTTCACCGGCGGGCGCACCCTCCCGGAGCTGCGACGTCGTCGTCCACGCCCGATTAAGGGCGCGGACCTTGACGGGTTTCCGGGCACCGATCCACACTCTCGGGCGAGAACAGTCATATTCGGTCGGTCGAAGGCGGGTCTCGTGCTGCCGGCACAGCGTCACCAGCGGATCATCGAAGCCCTCGGGCGGAAGGGCACCGTGCGCACCGAGGATCTGGCCGCGCTGCTCGGCGTCTCCCACGAGACCGTCCGGCGCGACCTGGCGATCCTGGAGCGCCGCGCGCTGCTCGTCCGCGTCCACGGCGGGGCGACCGCGGCGCCGTCCGGCACCGGCGAGGAGCTGTCCTACCTGGAGCGCTCGACGAGCCAGTCCGAGGCGAAGGCCCTGATCGGCGAGCTCGCGGCGCGGCTCCTGCGGCCGGGCCAGACCGTGATCATCGACGTGGGCACCACGGCCGTCCACGTCGCCAGGGCCCTCCCCCCGTCCTTCCGGGGAGTGGTCGCCACCTGCTCGCTGCTGGTGGCGGCAGAGCTGGCGGGCCGTCCCGGCGTGGAGGTGCTGGTGGCGGGCGGGCGCGTCCGGCAGGGCGACCTCGCCGTCTCCAACGCCCACACGCTCGGGTTCTTCCAGGACCTGCGCGCCGACGTGGCGTTCCTCGGCTCGGGCGGCGTGGACGCCGAGGCCGGGCTCACCGACTACTTCCTGGACGAGGTCGCGACCAAGCGGGTGATCCTCGCCGGCACCGCCCGGACGTACGTGCTCGCCGACAGCTCGAAGCACGGCAGGGTCGCCGCCTACCGGGTGTGCGCCCTGGACGGCCCGTCCGGTCTCATCACCGACGCGGAGCCCCCTCCCGAGCTCGCGTCCGCCCTGGTCAGGGCGGGCACCCAGGTGATCAACCCATAGGGTGGCCGTCGCGACTCCCCCAGCTCCAGCGAGGAGACCATCCATGTCCCGCCCCTCCACGCCGTCCGTGCTGGCGATCGACCAGGGCACCTCGGGCACCAAGGCGGTCGTGGTGGACGGCGACGGCGCGGTCCTCGCGCTGGCCGAGGCACCCGTCCACCCCGCGTACCTGCCGGGCGGGCGGGTGGAGCAGGACCCCCGCGAGCTGCTCGCCTCGGTGCTGGCCGCCGGGCGGGAGGCCGTCGAGGCGGCGGGCGTGCCGGTCGGCGCGGTCACGCTGGCCAACCAGGGCGAGACCGTGCTGGCCTGGGACCCGGCGACCGGCGAGCCGCTGACCACGGCCCTGGTGTGGCAGGACCGGCGGGCCGAGGACGTCTGCACCGGTCTCGCCGGGCACGCCGAGAGGGTCGCCGAGCTGACCGGCCTCGTCCTCGACCCGTACTTCTCGGCGCCGAAGATGGCCTGGATCCGCCGCAACCTCACCCGCGAGGGGGTGGTGACGACCAGCGACACCTGGCTCGTCCACCGTCTGACCGGGGAGTTCGTCACCGACGCGGCGACCGCGAGCAGGTCGGCGCTGCTCGACCTCGACGCGGTCGAGTGGAGCGGGGAGCTGCTCGGCCTGTTCGGCCTGGACGGCGAGCGGCTGCCCGCGATCGTCGCCTGCGACGAGGTGGCCGGGACGACCCGGGCCTTCGGCGGGGAGATCCCGGTCGGCGGCCTGGTCGTCGACCAGCAGGCCGCGCTGCTGGCCGAGGGCTGCCTGACCGCGGGCGAGGCCAAGTGCACGTACGGCACCGGGGCGTTCCTGCTCGCCAACACCGGCGAGCGGGCCGTGCGCTCGGCCTCCGGCCTGACCACGTCGGTGGCCTGGCGGGCCAGGGGGGCCACGCCGTACTGCGTGGACGGGCAGGTCTACACGGCGGCCTCGGCGGTGCGGTGGCTGAACGGCCTCGGCCTCGTCGGCGCCGCCTCCGACCTGGACACGCTGGCCGCGCCGGACGCCGAGGGCGCCCTGTTCGTCCCCGGGCTGGCCGGGCTGGCCGCCCCCTGGTGGCGGCCGGACGCGACCGGCGCGTTCCTCGGCATGACGCTGTCCACCCGGCCCGGGCACCTGATCCGCGCCGTGCTGGAGGGCATCGCGGCTCAGGTGGCCGACCTGGCCGCGGTCGTCGCGGCCGATCTCGGCCGCCCGCTGACCCGCCTGCGGGTGGACGGCGGGCTCACCGGGTCGGCCGCGCTCATGCAGGCCCAGGCGGACCTGCTGCAGGCGCCGGTCGACGTCTACCCGTCGCCGCACGCGACCGCCCTCGGCGCCGCCGCGCTGGCCCGCCTCGCCATGACCCCCTCGCTCACCGTGGCGGACGCCGTGCCCGCGTGGGCCCCGGCGACGACGTACGAGCCGCGCTGGCCGGCGGACCGGGCGGAGGAGTTCATGGCGCGCTGGCGGCGGGGCGTCCGCGCCGCGATCGAGACGGGGAGGGGCGCGTGAGCCGAGGAGTCAGCAGGTCCGGGCCGCTGCCGGAGAGGACGGTCGACGTGGCGGTCGTCGGCGGCGGCGTCGTGGGCGCCGCCGTGGCCCGCGAGCTGGCAGGACGGCAAGTGACAGGGTGTGAACGCGACGGCCGGTCCTTGACGGTGGCGCTGGTCGAGGCGCGCTCGGACGTCGGCGACGGCACCAGCAAGGCCAACACGGCGATCCTGCACACCGGCTTCGACGCGACGCCGGGCACGCTCGAGTCGCGGCTGGTGCGGCGGGGACACGAGCTGCTCGGCGGGTACGCCGAGCGCGCCGGCATCCCGGTCGAGCCGACGGGCGCGGTGCTGGTCGCGTGGACCGCCGAGGAGCTCGCCGTGCTGGCCGGACTGGCGGACAAGGCGGTGAAGAACGGCTACCGGGAGTGCGAGGTCGTGGGCGCGGACGAGGTCTACCGGCTGGTCCCGGCCCTCGGCCCGGGCGCGCTCGGCGGGCTGACCGTGCCCGGCGAGTCGATCATCTGCCCGTGGACCACCACGCTCGCGTACGCCACGGAGGCGCTGGCCCGGGGCGCCGACGTGCTGCTGAACACGCGGGTCGAGGGCGTCGAGCACGACGGCGGCGAGGAGACCGTGCTCGTGACGAACCGGGGCCCGCTGCGGGCCCGCTGGGTCGTCAACGCCGCGGGGCTGGGGTCCGGCGCGGTCGACCGCATGTTCGGCCACGAGCGGTTCACGGTCACCCCGCGCCGGGGCGAGCTGCTGGTCTTCGACAAGATGGCCAGGCCGCTGGCGAACCGCATCGTGCTTCCCGTGCCCGGCTCACGTGGCAAGGGCGTGCTGATCAGCCCGACCATCTACGGCAACGTGATGCTCGGCCCGACGGCGGAGGACCTGCGCGACCACGCCGACACCTCCACCTCTGAGGAGGGGTTCGCGTTCCTCGTCGACAAGGGCCTCGCGCTCATGCCGGCGCTGCTGAAGGAGGAGGTCACGGCCTCCTACGCCGGGCTGCGGGCGGCCACCGAGCACGGCGACTACCAGGTCCACCTGGACGCCGCGCAGCGGTACCTCGTGCTCGGCGGCATCCGGTCGACCGGGCTGACCTCGTCCATGGCGCTCGCCGAGCACGCCGCCGGGCTGCTGGCCGAGGCGGGCCTCGTCACCTCCGTACGCGACGATCTGCCCGATCCGCCCCGGATGCCCAATATCGGAGAGGCGTTCCCCCGGCCGTACATGTGCGACGACCTCATCCGCCGGGACCCGGCGTACGGGACCGTCGTCTGCTTCTGTGAGCGGGTCACCGCCGGTGAGATCAGGGACGCCCTGGACTCCCCACTCCCCCCGGCCGACCTCGACGGCCTGCGCCGCCGCACCCGGGCCACGATGGGCCGCTGCCAGGGCTTCTACTGCGGAGCCGAGATCTCCGAGCGCCTCGCCCGCGTGGAGGGATCGTGATGCGCCTCACCACCGACGTCGCCGTCGTGGGCGGCGGCCCTTCCGGGCTGACCGCCGCCGCCGGTCTCGCGGCCGCCGGCCTGCGGGTCCTCGTGCTCGACCGGGAACGCGAGGCCGGCGGCATTCCCCGGCACAGCGACCACACGGGGTACGGCCTGCGGGACCTGCGCACGCTGATGACCGGCCCGGCGTACGCCCGCCTGCTGGCCAACCGCGCGCTGGAGGCGGGAGCGCTGGTGCGGACCTCGGCCATGGTCACCGGGTGGGCCGGGCAGCGCGTCCTGGACGTCACCACACCGGAGGGCCGCCTGCGGGTGGACGCCCGCGCCGTCGTCCTGGCCACCGGCGCCAGGGAGCGTCCCCGTACGGCCCGGATGGTGCCGGGTGACCGCCCGCCCGGTGTGCTGACGACCGGGCAGCTGCAGAACGTCGTCCACCTGCATCGCGGCAGGGTCGGCACGCGGGCCGTCGTCGTCGGGGCCGAGCCGGTGAGCTGGTCGGCCGTGCTCACGCTGCGCGAGGCGGGCTGCCGTACGGTGCTGATGACCAGCGAGCACGCCCGCGCCGAGTCGTACGCGGCGTTCAGCGTGCCGGGCCGGGCCGGGCTGCGCGTACCGGTCGCCACCGCCACCAGGGTCGTGCGGATCAACGGCCGCGACGCCGTCGAGTCCGTGGAGGTCGAGGACCTGCGCACGGGCGAGCGCCGTACGGTGCCCTGCGACACGGTGGTGTTCACGGGCGGCTGGGTTCCGGACAACGAGCTGGCCCGGGCGGCCGGGCTGGCGATGGACCCGGGCAGCAGAAGCCCGTTGGTGGACAACACCCTGACCACCAGCCGCCTCGGAGTCTTCGCCGTCGGCAACCTGGTCCACCCGGTGGACACCGCCGACGTGGCGGCCCTCGACGGCCGTCACGTGGTGCGGCACGTCCAGACGTACCTCGCCGCGCCCTCCCCCGCCGCCTCCCGCACCGTGGACCAGTCCGCCGCGAGGGATCTCCCTGACGCGGCACCTCCCTCCGGCAGCGGAACGGGTCCCGGGACGAGCACGGGCGGTGCTCACGGCGATGACGAGCCTGGAGACGCCGGAGGCGGCGAGACAGGCGGCACTTTCGCGGGTGCGATCCCGCTGCGGGCCGAGGCGCCGTTCCGATGGGTCTTCCCCGGCCTGATCCGGCCGGGTGCGGGCGCGCCGCCGCGCCGCCGGATCCTGCTGTGGCCGGCCGAGCACCGCCCGATCGCCCGGGTCGTCGTGACTCAGGACGGCCGCGAGATCGCCCGCCGCACGTTGCCGTGGCCGGTCTCCCCCGGCCGGGTCTTCCGTGTGCCCTCGTCGATGCTGTCCGGAGCCGACCCACGCGGCGGCGCGATCACCATCTCGCTGGCGTGACCGCGGGCCCCGCTGCCGGTGATTCCGGCACCGGTGCCGCCGCCGTCAGCCGGCGCGGTCGAGGACGTTCGCGCGGGCCACGGCGTACCGTTCGCGGATCGCCGGCACGGCGTCCGCCTCGTGCATCTCAACCTGCCCGACCGTCCACGACGGCGGCCGCTGCCCGCCCGACAACACCCAGGCCGCCTGGCGGGCGGCGCCGTCGGCGACGTACTCCCCCAGTGGTGGGACGAGCACGGGGCGGCCGAAGACAGTAGGCGCGATCCGGCGCACCGCCTCCGAGCGGGCGCCACCGCCGACGAGGATGACCCGGTTGACCGTCGTGCCCTGCGCGATCATTGCGTCCAGCCCGTCGGCGAGCGCGCACAGCATGCCCTCGACCGCCGCGCGAGCCAGGTGCGCGGGGGTCGAGGTCCGCAGGGCCAGGCCGTGCACGGCTCCGGTGGCGTGCGGGCGGTTCGGTGTGCGCTCGCCCTCCAGGTAGGGCACCAGGGTCCGCCCGTCGGCGCCCGGCGGGGCGGACAGCGCCAGCGCCGACAGCTCTGCGTGGTCCACCCGCAGCATGGTCGCGGCCGCGTCGAGCACCCGGGCGGCATTGAGCGTGCACACCAGCGGCAGGAACCGGCCGGTCGTGTCGGCGAACCCGGCCACGATCCCGCTCGGGTCTGCGGTCGGCACGTTGGAAACGGTGGACACTACGCCGGAGGTGCCGATCGACACGATCACGTCGCCCGGCTCGGCACCGACACCCAGCGCAGGTCGATGCCTTGTAGGCGGCCGTCATGCCCATCACTGCCGTCCTCAGACCTCCGCCACTCGGCTGCTCGCGGCCTCGTCGTCGCGCACCGGCTCTGCGGCCGGTCGGCGGTTCGCCGGCTTGCCCGCCGGCAGAGCGATGGCGGGGACGACCGCGGCGACGGCGATGCCGGCCGCCCACCAGAACGCGCCCTGGAATGCGCCGGTGGCGCCGTGGCCGAGGAGCGACTGCAGGACGACGGCCACGATCGCGGTGCCGAACGAGGCGCCCACCTGCTGGACGATGCGGGTGTTCATGGTGGCGTGCGGGATGCCTGCCGGTTGGATGTCCCGGTAGGCGAGGGACATCGGAGGGATCAGCACCGCCCCGATCCCCAGACCGCGAACCAACAGCACGGCTCCCAGCCACGGCAGGCTCGTGTCCGGCCCGGCGAGCGCGAACGGGACGGTGGCGACGGCGGCGAGCAGGAAGCCGGCGATCGTCACGGCTCGCGCCCCGAACCGGTCGACCACCTTGCCGATCAGGAAGCGCGAGGCGAGCGCGCCCACGCCCTGCGGGATCATCAGCAGCCCGGCGCCCAGCACGCTGTCGCCCCGCAGCTGCTGGTAGTACAGCGGCAGCAGGAACATGCCGGCGTACATCGCCGCGCCGGCGGTGAACAGGACCGCGGACGCACTGCCAAGCGAGCGCACGCGCAGCAGCCGCACGTCGACGATCGGCTCGCGCTCGCCAGGCCGGGACGCCCAGGCGATGAACGCGCCCAGCAGGACGACCCCGGCCGACAGCGGCACCAGCACCCCGGCGTGGCCGATCCCGCCATGCTCCGACAGCTTTGAGAGGCCGAGCAGGATCCCCGTCAGCGCCGGCGCGAGCAGCACCAGGCCGATCCAGTCCAGGCGCCCGCGCCCGGCTGAGGAGCCGGGACGGTCGGCAGGCAGGAACCGCCACGCCAGCAGCAGCCCGGCGGCGATCACCGGCACGTTGACGAGGAACAGCCAGCGCCAGCTCAGCCAGTTGAGTATCACGCCGCCGATCACCGGGCCGAGGATCGGACCAAGCGCGATCGGCAGGCTGACGGCCGCCATCAGCCGGCTGCTGACACGCCCGCCCGCGGCTCTCACCGCGAGCGTCTGCATCAACGGGAAGATCAGCCCGGCACCGAAGCCCTGCAGCGCCCGGAACCCGATCAGGCCGGCGTCGTCCCACGCCACCGCGCACAGCACCGAGGCGAGCACGAACAGCACCAGCGCGGCCATCCAGGCCCGCTTGCCGCCCCAGCGGCGCTCCGCCCACCCGGTGACCGGGATCGCGACGGCCATCGCCAGCAGGAAACCGGTGGTGACCCACTGGATCGTGTCGGCGGTCGAGTGCAGCTTCACCGCCAGCGTGTGGATCGCCAGCGTGACCATCGTCGAGTCGAGGATCGCCGCGATCCCGCCCACGATCAGCGCGATCAGCGCGTTCTTCACCTGCGGCGACAGCCTCGCCTCGGTGGTCTCTGTCATCGCCCCGCCCTCACATTAAGAGTGGAATCCATCTCTTAGGAGAGTAGGGCGGCTTTGCTAGGGAATGCAAACCTTCCTTATGATGGGAGTCGTGACCACAGCCGGCGCCGAGCCCTCTCGCCAACGCCGACGCGGGCCCGAACTCGAGGCCGCGTTGCTGGACGCAGCCTGGGACGAGCTGGTCGAGGTCGGCTTCGCGAAGCTGACCATGGAGTCCGTCGCGTCCCGTGCCGGCACCGGCATCGCCGTGCTCTACCGCCGCTGGGCCAACAAGGACCAGCTCGTGCTCGCCGCGCTGGAGCACTATCGGAACAGCCATCCGGTCGACCTCCCCGACACCGGCACGCTGCGCGGCGACCTCCTCGCCGCGCTGACCGCCATGGGCGAGGCCCGCGCCGCCTTCTCCGCCATCGCCGCGGCCACCGCCTTCTCGGGGCTACTGGCCGGCACCGGGCTCACCCCCGCCCAGGCACGCGACAGGATCATCGGCGACCAGCGGCTTCCACGCGTTCGGGCCATCTACCAGCGTGCCCATGACCGTGGCGAAATCGACCTGGAACGAATCCCTCCCGCGGTGCTCGCCATGCCGTTCGACCTGGTGCGCCACGACCTGCTCATGGACCTCAAACCCCTGAAGCCGCCCCGCATCCGATCGATCGTCGACGAGCTATTCCTCCCCCTCGTTCGCAGCCACCACAACGGGCCGGATCAGGCGGGAGCCGTCTGACCTGACTCATGCCCCGGCGCGGGGAGGGGTTCGGGCAGCCTCCAGCCCCTGGAGGGCGTGGAGGACACGCCTGCGGGAACGGCTCGGACGGCCCCTGGAACATCCGCGCAAGGGCGGCACAGACCGCTGGGCCTTCACCTACCTCGGCCGGTTCGCGCCTTTCCGGCAGCGTTAGCGAGCCCGCCCCCACCGTGACGCGGGACAATGATCCCATGGAGATCTGGATCAATCCGGCCTGCTCGAAGTGCCGGTCGGCTCTGTCGCTTCTGGATGCCGAGGGCGCCGGGTACACGATTCGGCACTACCTGGAGGACCCGCCGAGCGCGGAGGAGCTCGCCGAGATGCTGCGCCGCCTCGGACTGGAGCCCTGGGACGTCGCCCGCCTCGGCGAGCCCGTCGCGGCGGAGCTGGGCATCGAGTCGTGGCCGCGCGACGAGGCGGCCCGCGGGCGGTGGATCGAGGCCATGACCGCTCACCCGATCCTGATCCAGCGGCCGATCATCACCGCCGACGACGGGACCGCCGTGGTGGCCCGCTCCCCCGAGGCCGTGCGCTCCGTCCTGCGGTGACGGGGTCGTCCACAGGGGGCGAATCGGGAAGGAGCGTCCGCACTAGGCTTGCCGTCGTGAGCAAGACCAAGAGCAAGGGCGGCCAGGGCACTCCGGCGACCGTCGCCCTCACGCAGGCCAAGGCGGAGTTCACCCTTCACCCCTACGACCACGACCCGAACGCCCAGGCGTACGGCGAGGAGGCGGCCGACGCGCTCGGCCTGCCCTACGAGCGGATCTTCAAGACGCTGGTGGCGGAGACCGAGGCGGGCCTGGCGGTCGCGGTCGTACCGGTGGCGGGCAAGCTCGACCTCAAGGCGTTCGCCGCGGCGCTGAAGGGCAAGCGGGCGGCGATGGCCGACGCGGCGAAGGTGGAGCGTGTCACCGGCTACGTGGTGGGGGGCATCAGCCCGCTGGGACAGCGCAAGCGGCTGCCGACCGTGGTGGACCAGTCGGCGCTCGGCTTCGAGACGATCTACTTCTCCGCCGGGCGGCGTGGCCTGCAGATCGAGACGGCGCCGGACAACCTCATCCGGCTCGCCCAGGCGGTGACCGCCCCCATCGCCAAGGCCTGAACCTGTCGAGTGTTGCCGTCGCCCGTACGGCTCACAGGCCGTGAAACTGGCCGGAGACCGTAGGGAACGGGGGAGATATGAACGAGCTGGCCGACCTCACCGCAACCGAGATGGCCGCGCTGCTTCGGGCCCGCGAGGTGAGCGCGGTCGAACTGACCGAGGCATGCCTGCGGCGCATCGACGAGACGAACCCGCGGGTCAACGCCGTCGTGACGCTGACCGCCGAGCGGGCGCTCGACCAGGCCGCGCGCGCCGACGATGACCTGCGGCGCGGGCACGTGCGCGGCCCGCTGCACGGCATCCCGGTCGCGCACAAGGACCTCGCCGACACCGCGGGCGTGCGGACCACGTACGGCTCGCCGGCCTTCGCGAACCACGTGCCCACCGAGGACGACCCGCTGGTGCGGCGCATCCGCGAGGCGGGCGGTATCGCGCTCGGCAAGACGAACACCCCGGAGTTCGGCACCGGCTCGCACACGGTCAACGAGGTGTTCGGGGCGACGCGCAACCCCTACGACCTGTCGAAGAGCGCGGGCGGCAGCAGCGGCGGCGCCGCGGCGGCGCTGGCGTGCCGGATGGTGCCGCTCGCAGACGGCTCCGACATGGGCGGGTCGCTGCGCAATCCCGCGTCGTTCTGCAATGTGGCGGGCCTTCGGCCCACCCCGGGGCGGGTGCCGGCGAAGTCGGCGACGGCGGCCTGGTTCACGCTCAGCGTGCCGGGCCCGATGGCCCGCACTGCCGCCGACCTGGCGCTGTTCATGTCGGCCATCGCCGGGTTCGACCCGGTCTCACCGTTCTCGATCCGCGAGGACGGTGAGACGTTCGCGGCGCCGCTGGACCTGCACCTCGCCAACATGGACCTCGCCGGCGTCCGCGTCGCCTTCAGCCCCGATCTGGGCGGCCTCCCGGTCGATCCGCGGACGGCCGCGGCGACGGCGCGGGCGGCCGAGACGCTGGCCGCGCTGGGCGCCAAGGTCGAGCAGGTGGACCTGGACCTGTCCGACGCCGAGGAGGCGTTCCGCGTCTACCGGTCGTGGTACTACGCGCTCAGTTTCGGCGACCTCCCCGAGGTGGGCCCCAACGTGGCCTGGAACGTGGAGCAGGGGCGGAAGGTCACCGGCGCCGACCTCGCCCGGGCCGAGCGGCTGCGCACCGGGCTGTTCCACCGCGTGCGGAAGTTCTTCGGGCGGTACGACTTCCTCGTGGCGCCCGTCAGCCAGGTGCCGCCGTTCCCGGTCGAGCAGCCGTACGTCACGGAGGTGGCCGGGGTGGAGATGCCCGACTACCTGGCGTGGATGCGCTCGTGCTACTGGGTCAGCGTGCTGCACGCGCCCGCGATGTCGGTGCCGTGCGGGTTCACGCCCGAGGGCCTTCCGGTCGGCCTGCAGATCGTGGGCAGGCCGTGGGCCGACATGGAGGTCCTGCGTCTCGGGCACGCCTTCGAGCAGGCGACCGGCCTCTGGCGGACCGTGCCGGGCCTCGACGGGGCCTAGCGACGGGGCCTAGCGACAGGGTCTAACGGGCGCGCTGGTTGTAGGTCACGGCGAACTCGACGACCCAGAAGACCGCGGTGGCGACGAGCGGCCAGGCGAACAGCACTCCGTGCGCGGTCAGGTCGAGTGAGGTCGTGGTGGTGTAGCCGCCCGGTCCCGCCGCCTGGACCACGCCCTTGGCCGTGCCGCCGACCAGCATCGCGACATACCCGGCGAGCAGCCCGCCGGCCGCGAGCCCCACGAGGACCCCGACCGGCCTGTCGCGCGACAGCACATACCCCGCGACCGCGCAGACCAGGCCGAACGCGCCGGTGACGGCGGCGAACCAGCCGTCGGCCTCGATGAGGGACTGCGTCTCCGGGTCGGCCAGGTGCGGCGTGCCGTCGACCAGCACGTACCGCGTGGCGGGGGCCAGCGCCGACCACACGTATCCGGCGACCGCGCCGAGGACGGCGAGCACGAGGACGGTCACGACGGTCGTCGCCAGATTGCCCCTCAGATGCCGCACCGTCCCGATAGTACCCACATGGTAATCGGGTCCGATCCCGTTACTCTTGCTGAAGCCGGGTGCAGGGGACGCGCGGCATCGGTGTGGGCCAAGGAGGCCGAGTGAGCGAAGAGGTATGGCAGATCGACCCGTCCGGCCCGTTGCGGGGAGACGTGGAGGTCCGGGGATCGAAGAACGCGGTTTCCAAGCACATGGTGGCGGCGATGCTCGGGACAGGTCCGAGCATTCTGCACAACGCCCCCGAGGTCGGCGAGGTGGGGCTGACCGCCGCCATGCTCGAAGCCCTCGGCATCCATGTGGAGATCACCCCTGGTGAGATCGCCATCGAACGGGGCAGTGAGATCCGGCCGCGCGTGCCGGAGGAGTACACCGGTCTCAACCGCATCCCGATCCTGATGCTCGGCCCGCTGCTGCACCTGGCGGGCGAGGCGTTCGTCCCCCTCGTCGGCGGCGACCCCATCGGCAGGCGGCCGGTCAACTTCCACGTCGAGGCGCTGCGGTCGATGGGCGCGGAGATCGAGGTCGGCGACAACGGCATCACCGCCAAGGCGAGCCGGCTGCGCGGCAACCGCATCACGCTCCCCTATCCCAGCGTGGGCGCCACCGAGACGATCCTCATGACGGCGGTGCTCGCGGAGGGCAAGACCGTCATCAAGGGCGCGGCGATGGAGCCCGAGGTGGTGGAGCTGGCACTGTTCCTCCAGCGCATGGGCGCGATGATCGAGCTGAGCCCGGACCGGCGCATCGTCATCGAGGGCGTCGAGAAGCTGCACGGCGCCTCCACCTGGCTGGCCGGCGACCGCATCGAGGCGTTCTCGTACCTCGTGGCGGGCCTGGTGACGGGCGGCGAGGTGCGCGTGCACGGCTGCCACCAGGACCGGCTCGTCACCGCCATCACCACGCTGGCGCGGATGGGCGCGCGGTTCGAGATCACCGACGAGTGGCTGTGCGCCTCGGCCCCGGACGGCCTGCGCGCGGCGGCGGTGCAGACCGACACCCACCCCGGTTTCATGACGGACTGGCAGACGCCGCTGATGGTGCTGTTCACCCGCGCCGAGGGCATGTCGGTGCTGCACGAGACGGTGTTCGAGAACCGGCTCGTGTACGTGCCCGCGCTGCAGAAGATGGGGTGCGAGATCGAGGTGTTCGCCCAGTGCCTGGGCGGCCCGGCGTGCCGCTATCACGACACCAACGCCAAGCACTCGGCGGTCGTTCGCGGAGTCTCCAACCTGCGCGGGGCCGACGTCACGCTCCCCGACATCCGCGCCGGGTTCTCCGCGGTGCTGGCCGCCGCCGTGGCCGAGGGCACCTCGACCCTGCGGGGCGTCAACCACATCGAACGCGGCTACCACAGACCGTTCGAACAGTTCACCTCCCTCGGATTGAAGATCAACAGGATCACGTAAAGCTTTACGGCTCCCGGGTTTGGACAAACGCCAGAGGTCGCACTGATATCCCGTGACCTCTCGTCTTCTCGGCGTCGCTTTCGGGCGCGCCGTCCTCGCGCTGGGCCTGTGCGGCACAGCCGGGGGCACCCTGGTCGCCGGGCTGGTGATGCCCTTCGTGGGCGGAGCCGGCCTGGCGGCCAGGAGCGCCGCGTCCACCCTCACCTACCTGCCCTCGCCGCTGCGTGAGGAGCCGCTGCCCGAGGTGACACGGCTGCTCGACCGCAACGGACGTCAGATCGCGCAGTTCTACTACCAGAACCGGCAGTCGGTGCCGCTGAGCGCGGTCGCCCCGGTCATGCGCCAGGCCATCGTGGCCATCGAGGACGCCCGGTTCTACGAGCACGGCGGTCTCGACCTCAAGGGCACGCTGCGTGCATTCGTCACCAACACCCGGGCCGGCGGGATCCGGCAGGGCGGCTCGTCCATCAGCCAGCAGCTCGTCAAGAACATCATGCTGAACCAGGCCGAGTCGGAGGACGAGCGGGCGCAGGCCCTCGTGCGCTCGTTCCGCCGCAAACTCGACGAGCTGCGGTACGCACTGGCGCTGGAGCGCAAATACACCAAGGACCAGATCCTCGAGCGTTACCTCAACATCGCCTACTTCGGCGCGGGGGCGTTCGGCGTGCAGGCCGCGGCCAAGCGGTTCTTCGGCGTCGACGCCGCCGACCTGACGCTCACGCAGGCCGCGACGCTCGCCGGCGCCGTGCGCACGCCGTACGACACCGATCCCTCTTTGGGCGACGAGCACAGGGACCGGCTGCGGGCCCGGCGCGACCTGGTTCTCGGCCGGATGGCCGAGCTGAGGATGATCGACGGGAACGTGGCGCGCGCCGCCGCGGCCGAGCCGCTGGGGCTGCGCCTGCGGCCCGAGCCCGGCGGCTGCGCCGGCAGCGCCTACCCCTTCTTCTGCGTGTACGTGGAACGCGAGGTGCTCGGCAACCCCGCGTTCGGATACACCAGGGCCGACCGGGAGCGGCGCCTGCAGCGGGGCGGGCTGACCATCTGGACGACCATCGACCCGGTCGCGCAGCGGGCCGCGGCACGTGCCATCGCCGTGCGGGTCAGGCCGCGCGACAACCAGGTGGCGTCGGAAACCATGATCGAGCCGGGCACCGGGCACATCCGCGCGATGGCGGTGAGCAAGCGGTACGGACGCAACCCGCACGACCGCGACCTCGGGCCCGCCACCACCTACAATCTGGCGGCCGACACCGCGCACGGCGGCGGGCTCGGCCTGCAGGCGGGCTCCACGTTCAAGGTGTTCACGCTGGCCACCGCGCTCAAGCAGGGGATGCGGTTCGGCGACGGCTTCACGATCCCCGGCGCGTACGTCCCGTCGTACGGCTACCGCGACTGCTCGGGCAGGACCGTCAACGACCCGAAAACGGTCATCCACAACGCGGGCGGCGAGGGCGGCGGCGGGCCGTACAGCCTGGAGATGGGCACCTGGCAGTCGGTGAACATCTTCTACATGCGGCTGGAGCGCGAGGTCGGCCTGTGCGACGTGGTGCGGACGGCCAGGTCACTGGGCATCAGGCGGGCGGACGGCGCGCCGCTGCACGAGGTGCCGACGTTCACGCTGGGGGCCAACGAGATGGACCCCACCACCGTGGCGGCGGCGTACGCGGCGCTGGCCGCCCGCGGCCGTTACTGCCGGCCGCTGGCCATCACCGCCGTGGTGGAGCGCGACGGCACCCGCACCGACATCCCGCCGGCGTGCGTGAGCGCGCTCGAGCCCGAGGTCGCCGACGCGGTGAGCCACGTGCTCACGGGGGTCTTCTCCAAGGGCACGATGCGCGGCCAGTCCATCGGGCGGCCCGCCGCGGGCAAGACGGGCACCAACAACGGCTACACCTCGGCCTGGTTCGCCGGGTACACGCCGGGCCTCGCGGCCGCCGTCAGCGTGGGCGACATCCGCGGCTCCTACCGCTATCCGCTCACCGGCGTCACCATCGGCGGCCGCTACTACGGCGCGGTGCAGGGCGCCTCGCTGCCCGGCCCGATCTGGGTGGACTCGATGCGCGCCGCCCTGCGGGACACCCCCGTGTACGGCTTCGTCCCACCGGACATGGCCCGGTTCGGCGGTGGGTTCACACCGGGCCTGAAGGAGGCGTTGGAGAAGCAGCGCAAGAAGGAGAAGGAGAAGAAGAAGCGGGAGCGGGAGCGGGAGGCCGAGCAGCCGGTCAACCGGCCAGACAGGCCGGGCCGAGCAGCTGCTTGAGGTCGCCCATCAGGGCGGGCGAGGGACTCACGCGGAGCCGGTCGTCCAGCCGCATGACCGTCGTACGCGGCCCGTTGTGCACCTGGAGGTGGACCTCCGTGGTCCCCGGGTGGGTGGTGAGCACCTCCTTGAGCCGGCCCACGACAGGCGGCGTGCAGCGGTTGATCGGCATGCTCACCACCAGCGGTCCGCCCGACTCGGCCGTGAGGTCCGGCGCGGTCACCTCCATCGCGATGATCTTCGCGACGTCCTCCCGCTTGTCGATCCTGCCCTTGACGAAGACGATCGCGTCCTCGGCGAGCACGGTCGCGCAGAGCTGGTAGGCCGACGGGAAGATCATGACCTCGATCGAGCCCTCCAGGTCCTCCAGCATCGTGAGGACCCAGGTGTCACCCTTCTTGGTCACCTTGCGCTGCAGGCCCGACAGGATGCCGCCGACCGTGACGACCTGCCCGTCGGAACGGCTGTCGTCCTGCAGGGCCGCGATCGAGCAGTCGGCGCCCGCCGACAGGATGTGCTCCACGCCGAACAACGGGTGGTCGGAGACGTACAGGCCGAGCATCTCCCGCTCGAACTGCAGCAGCGTCGTCTTGTCCCACTCCCCCGGCGGGATCTGCACGTCGAAGGTCTGGTCCTCGGCGCCGTCGATCGCGCCGAACAGCGAGTCCTGGCCGATGGCCTCGTTCTTCTTGATGTCGATGATCGCGTCCACCGCCTGCTCGTGCACCATGAGCAGGCCCTTGCGCACGTGCCCGTACGAGTCGAACGCGCCCGACTTGATCAGCGACTCGATGACCCGCTTGTTGCAGACGATCGCGGGGACCTTGCGCAGGAAGTCCTTGAAATCGGTGAACCTGCCCTTCTCCTTGCGCGCCGCGATGACGCCGTCCACGACGTTCGCGCCGACGTTGCGGATGGCCGACAGGCCGAACCGGATGTCGGTGCCGCGCGGGGTGAAGTCGAAGTCCGAGTCGTTGACGTCCGGCGGGAGCACCTTGATGCCCATGCGGCGGCACTCGTTGAGGTAGAGGGCCGACTTGTCCTTGTCGTCCTTGACGCTGGTCAGCAGGGCCGCCATGTACTCGGCCGGGTAGTTGGCCTTGAGATAGGCGGTCCAGTACGACACCAGGCCGTACCCGGCGGTGTGCGCCTTGTTGAACGCGTAGTCGGAGAACGGGAGAAGGATGTCCCACAGGGCCTTGATGGCCGCTGCGGAGAACCCGTTCTCCTTCATGCCCTTCTCGAAGAACTCGAACTGCTTGTCCAGCTCGGACTTCTTCTTCTTGCCCATCGCGCGGCGGAGCAGGTCGGCGCCGCCGAGCGTGTAGTTGGCCACCTTCTGCGCGATGGCCATGACCTGCTCCTGATACACGATCAGGCCGTAGGTCGTGCTGAGGATGTCCTTGAGCGGCTCCTCCAGCTCGGGGTGGATCGGGGTGATCTCCTGCTGGCCGTTCTTGCGCAGGGCGTAGTTGGTGTGCGAGTTGGCGCCCATCGGGCCGGGGCGGTAGAGCGCGAGGGCCGCGGAGATGTCCTCGAAGTTGTCGGGCTTCATCAGCCGCAGCAGCGTGCGCATGCCGCCGCCGTCCAGCTGGAAGATGCCGAGCGTGTCGCCCTTGGCCAGCAGCTCGTACGTCCTGGTGTCGTCCAGCGGCAGGTCGAGCAGCTCGATCCGGTTCCCGGTGTTGCCCTCGATCATCTTCAGGCAGTCGTCGATGATCGTGAGGTTGCGCAGGCCCAGGAAGTCCATCTTCAGCAGGCCGAGCGTCTCGCAGGTCGGGTAGTCGAACTGCGTGATGATCGCGCCGTCGGAGTCGCGGCGCATGATCGGGATGTGGTCGGTCAGCGGCTCGGCCGACATGATGACGCCCGCGGCGTGCACACCGGTCTGCCGGATCAGGCCCTCCAGGCCGCGCCCGAGGTCGATCGTCGACTTCACGTCGACGTCCTCCTCGTACAGCTTGCGCAGCTCGCCCGCCTCGTTGTAGCGCGGGTGGTCGCCGTCGAAGATGCCCGACAGCGGGATGTCCTTGCCCATCACGGCCGGGGGGAACGCCTTGGAGATGCGGTCGCCCAGCGCGTACGGGTACCCGAGGACGCGACCGGCGTCCTTCACGGCCGCTTTCGCCTTGATGGTGCCGAACGTGGCGATCATGGCGACCTTGTCGGCGCCCCACTTCTCGGTCACGTAGCGGATCACGTCGGCGCGCCGGCGCTCGTCGAAGTCGATGTCGATGTCGGGCATCGAGACGCGCTCGGGGTTGAGGAACCGCTCGAAGATCAGGCCGTGCGGGATCGGGTCGAGGTCGGTGATGCCCAGCGCGTACGCGACCAGCGAGCCGGCGGCGGAACCACGGCCGGGACCGACCCGGATGCCGTTGTTCTTCGCCCACATGATGAAGTCGGCGACCACGAGGAAGTAGCTCGGGAAGCCCATCTGGAGGATGACGCCGATCTCGTTCTCGACCCAGGTGCGGTGCTCCTCGTCCACGCCGCCAGGGAAGCGGCGCTTCATGCCCTCCCAGACCTGCTGCCGGAAGTACTCCTCCTCCGACATCCCCTCGGGGATCGGGTAGGTCGGCATCAGGTTGTGGTACGGGAAGAAGCCCTCGGGGTCGACCTTCTCGGCCACCAGCAGCGTGTTGCGGCAGCCCTCCTGCCAGATGTCGGAGGAGTCGACCGCCCGCATCTCGTCGGCGGACTTGACGTAGTAGCCGCTGCCGTCGAACCGGAACCGGTCGGGGTCACTGAGCTGCTTGCCCGTCTGGATGCACAGGAGGGCGTCGTGGCCGGCCGCGTCGGACTCGTACGTGTAGTGGGAGTCGTTGGTGACGACCGGCGGAATGTCCAGCTCCCGGCTGATCCGGATGAGGCCGTCGCGGACCCGCCGCTCGATGTCGAGACCGTGGTCCATGATCTCCAGGAAGTAGTTGTCCTTCCCGAAGATCTCCTGGTACTTCGCCGCGGCCTTGAGCGCCTGGTCGTACTGGCCGAGCCGCAGGCGGGTCTGCACCTCGCCGGAGGGGCAGCCGGTTGTGGCCATCAGGCCCTCGGCGTGCTCGGCGAGGATGTCGGCGTCCATCCGGGCCCACTTGCGGACGAAGCCCTCGGTGTAGGCGCGCGAGCTGAGCTTCATCAGGTTCTGCAGCCCGGCCTTGTTCCGGGCCCAGATCGTCATGTGGGTGTAGTAGCCACCCGCCGAGACGTCGTCGCTCTTCTGGTGCGGCTCGCCCCACAGCACCGGCTTCTTGTGCATGCGCGACTCGGGCGCGACGTACGCCTCGATGCCGAGGATGGGCTTCACCCCGGCGGCGGTCGCCTGCTTGTAGAAGTCGTAGGCGCCGTGCATGTTGCCGTGGTCGGTGATCGCGATCGCGGGCATCTCCAGCTCGCCCACGAGTTTGAACATCTGCTTCAGCCGCGCCGCTCCGTCGAGCATCGAGTACTCGGTGTGGACGTGCAGATGCACAAACGAATCACCCATGAGACCCCCATCGTCACCGGACCGCGGACCAGAGCCTACGCCGTGATCGCGAACCAGTGGGACTCAGGTGAAGCAGAGTTTATCTCCGCTCCTCGCCGTCCCGCGTCTCCTCCGACAGACGCAGTCCGGCCTCGATCACGGCGTTCATGATCGGGGCGAGCAGCCCGGCGCCGAGGCTGGGGGCGCGGCGGGCCATGGCCGTGACGAGGCGGCGCTCGCGCTCCATGTCCCGGCCCCGGAAACCGCCGACGGGCTTGAGGCGCTGGATCCGCCCGGCCAGCCCGGCCCGGCGTTCGAGGAGCATGGCGAGGGCCGCGTCCACGCGGTCGATCGCGCCCCGGGCCGCGTCGAGGGTCTCGGGTACCTCCGGCCGCAGGATCGCCGCCACGACGGTGGCCGCCTCGTGCGCCGCCGCGAGAGCCCGCACGGGCGCGCCCGGGCCGACCAGCAGGCCGTCCGCCCCCGCCGCCACCGCCGCGTCCGCCAGCGCGCCGTCGCCGCCCAGCCCGGCGAGCACGGGGCGGCCGGTGCGCTCCCGCGCCGCGCGCATGAGCCCGAGGTCGGGCGCGGCGTCCTCCGGCTCGGCGCGCCCGCCGCTCTCGCAGAGCACGATCGCCTCGTTGTCCTCGGCCGCGCAGTCGTCCACCGCGGTCAGCCACTCCTCCAGCGTCGCCGTCCGCCCGCCCACGACGCCCCGCTGCAGGACGACGGGCAGCCCGAGCCGGGCCGCGGCGCGGACGAGGCCGGGATCGCACGCCCAGGCCGCCCCGACCACCACTCCGTCGGCGTGCCGGGCCACGGTGGGCAGGTCGGCGACCGAGGCGGGCTCCACCAGCAGCGGGCCCGCCCAGCTCGCCCTGGCCTCGGCGACCGTCCCGTCGCCGGGCGGGCCACCGTCGCCGCGCAGGCGCAGCCAGCGGGCGTCCTGGCCGCCGACGACCACCACGGGTAGCCCGTCGCCGATCACGAGATCACCGATCCGTACGGCGTCGCGGTCGAGTTGGGCTGCCTTCGTCATGTGGGCTCCTCCGTGGCCGCGTGCGAAAACCGGACGTGCGAAACGAAAAAGGCAGAGACGCTGGCGTCCCTGCCTCAAGCCGGCTCCGGATGGTCGCTAGCTCACCTTCACGCGACCGGCCCTCCCGGAGCCGGCCTCCTAAACGAGCTGTACGTACCCATAACTAGGACCTTAGCAGCGACGGGCCACGACTCGAACCGATCTGTCTCGGATTCCGGGATCGTCGGCGATGGACGCGGTTGATCCCTTTGCCATCCATGGGACGATTCATGAGTCCAGGAAGGGGTTCGAGTGTCGCGTGCGGAAGGCCGGCTCGTCGGAGGCCGGTACCAGTTGGTGGAGCCGATCGGCCGGGGTGGCATGGGCGTCGTCTGGCGCGCCCACGACGAGTTGCTGGACCGCGCGGTCGCGGTGAAGGAGGTCCGCTACGACAGCGCCATGGGCGACGAGCTCAGCGACCTCAACCGCCGGACCATGCGCGAGGCCCGGGCCGCCGGGCGCCTCACCCACCCGAACGTGGTGGTCGTCCACGACGTCATCGAGGAGGACGACCGGCCCTGGATCATCATGCAGCTGGTGCCGTCCCGCTCGCTCGGGCAGGTGATCAGGGAGGACGGCCCGCTGTCCCCCGAGCGCACCGTCGAGATCGGGCTGCAGATCCTGGACGCGCTGCGCGCCGCGCATCGGCAGGGCGTGCTGCACCGCGACGTCAAGCCCGAGAACGTGCTGCTCACCGACGACGGCCGGGTGGTCCTGACCGACTTCGGCATCGCCCGGCTCGAAGCCGACTCCACCATGACCCGCACCGGCCTCGTCGGCACCCCCGCCTTCATCGCCCCGGAACGGCTTCGCGGCGAGGCCGCGCAGCGCGAGTCGGACCTGTGGTCGCTGGGCGCCACGCTCTACACGGCGGTCGAGGGCAAGCCCCCGCACGACCGCGGCATGGCGATGGCCACCATGCACGCCGTGCTGAACGAGGACCCGGCGCCGCCGCGGCGCGCGGGCGCGCTCGGTGCCGTGCTGCTGCGGATGCTCGCCAAGGAGCCCGCCGACCGGGCCGGTTACGAGGAGCTGACCCGCCTGCTCAAGCGGGCGTCGCGGGACCTCGCCCCGCCGCCGTCCCGGCCCGCGGCCGCCGAAGGCAAGGCGCCCCGGGGCGCGGCGCCGTACCCGCCCGTGTCCTCCTCACCGCCGGAGTCCTCGCCGCGGCGCGGCGAGCGTCCCGCGCCGCCCGCGGAGCCCGGCGACGCGGCCGCGGGTCCCGGTGAGATCACCTCGCCCATCCCCGTCGTCCAGGACGAGCCCGGGACCCCTCAGGAGGGCGACGTCCCGGCGCCCATGCCGGAGACCGGCGTGCAGGCCGCCCCGCCCGCCCGTACGACGCCCTCGGACGAAGGCGATCCGGCGGCCGGCGACAAGGACGGCAAGGACCGTAAGGACCACAAGGACGGCGAGGACGGGACCACCAAGGTCGCCCCCGCCGTCGCCTCCGGCACGGTCGGCCGTGCGGTCGGCGGCGCGGTCGCCGAGGAGAACCGCGAGGCGCCGGAGGCCTCCGCCGAGGCGGCCGGGATCGCCGACGCCGGCGACCGGCTCGCCGGGCTGCGGCAGGAGCCGCCCGCGGCGCCGCCGGCACAGGGCGGGGCGGCACAGGGCGGGGCGGCGTGGCACGCCGCGTCCACCACCCCGGTCGAGCCCAGGTCGCGGGGCGGCCTGCTGAAGGTCGCGCTGGTCCTCGTTCCGGCGCTGCTGGTCATCGCGGGTATCGCGGGCTATCTCGGGCTGAAGGCGGGCGGGGACGACCCGGGAGGCAAGCCCGCCGCCGGATCGGACCCGTCGACCGGGAAGACCACCGAGAAGCCCTCCGCCTCGGCGCCCTCCTCGGCCGCGCCGTCCTCCGCCGAGCCGTCGGCGTCCCCCTCGGACGAGCCGGCGACGTCGGCGTCCCCCGAGCCCTCCCCGGACAGCGACGGCCCCGGCCCCGGGGACGTCCCCGACGGCTGGCACAAGTACAAGCACTCGAGCGGGTTCTCCATCGCCCTGCCGAAGGGGTGGCACGCCGACGGCAGGGGCAACGGTGAGGTTCGCTTCCGCGGGGACTCGCACACCTACCTGGAGGTGCACCACACCTCCAGCCCCGAGTCGGACGCGCTGAAGGTCTGGCAGCGCGACGTGCCGGGCATGAGCCGGAACTTCCCCGGCTACAAGCTCATCGCCATCAAAGAGGTCAAGGGCTACTGGAAGACCGCGGCCGACTGGGAGTTCACCTTCGGCGACAGCCGCTACCGGTCCCGTGTGATCGACCGCGGCTTCGTCACCGACAAGAACAACGGCTACGCGCTGCTCTACAAGACCCAGGACAAGGACTGGAAAAAGAAGAAGAAGCTCTTCGAGACCATGGCCGCCACCTTCAAGCCGGCGAAATAGCGGGGACCGGGCGCGCCGGTGACCGCCGGGCACCCACTACGCGGGTGCCCGGCATGGCACGGCGGTGAGGCGATGCGGTCAGGGCTGGCCGACGTAGTCGACCACGACGGTCGCCTCACGGGCGGTCCAGCTGGTGGGCACCGGCGTGAACGTCACCTTCCCGGAGCCGTAGCACGGCAGCGTCGCGGTGACCGGGATCTCGGCCTTGACCCCGTAGTAGCGCAGCGTGAGCGCCCTCGCAACGGTTGACGGGTCGCCCAGGTCCACCGCGATCGTGGTGCCGCCGCTGCCGGTGTAGCCGGCGCTCGCCGCCGACGACGAGATCGCGACGGGCCGCACCTCAACGGTCTGCCCGGCGAGCGGATGACCGGTCTGTCCTGGGAATACCGGCCCGAAGCACGCCATCTTGATGGTCGCGTGGCCGGTCTGGCCGTTGACGAAACCGTAGAAGTACTGGTGGGGGCCGATGGGAGCGGGATCGACGACCTCGGCCGAGGCGGGGAGCGCGGTGGCCGCCACGAGGACGGCGGCGGCCAGGGGGACGAGGCGCGCTGCGGCGGTGCGGAACACGGGACCTCCGACTGACGACAGGACGGGGACGTGCGACCCGCACGGTAGGCCGGTCCTTCCGGCGGGTCAACGATCCCGCTCCCCACTCGATCCGGTGCTCAGGAGACGCGGCGGAACCGGTGAAAAGTTCACCCCCGCTCCTCGGGAACGCCGACTCCGCAGGGCCGCCGTATCCGGAGCGGCACGCCCCGTCCGCGGCATCCTGGCCGACCGGTCCTGCTTTGGGACAGCTCAGAGAGGCGGCGGAGATGCTGACGGGAGAGCCGGCCAACGACGAGGTGTGGCTGTGGGAGCTGGACCGCTACGGCGCCTCGTCGCGGCCGGGACTCGGGCACCTGGTCAGGGTCCCCTGGCCGACCCCCGCCGCGCTCGAGCGCGCTCTGACCTGCCTCATGTGCCCCTCCTGAGCGGCGGTCACGTTCGGCGCACTCGCCCTTTCCCGGCATGACGCGTTTCAAGGCCTCGCCGCATTTTGCAACGCTTCTGTAAGCGAACTGAAAGTCGTCTGAGATTGCCTTGCCCGGGAACGCGACGCCGGAGTGGCCGTTCCCGCGGAACCGGCATGGTCTGCCGGGCTCCTCACACTCCGCCGGCCGCGGCACCACCAGCGCGTGAACCGTAGTTGTGAAGAGCCGAAGGGGCATGATGCGGACGGCGACGACTCTGTCGATCTATGTCGAGCTGGCACGTGGTTCCGCCGAGTCGATGGCGGCCCAACTGTCCAGGCAGCTGAGGCAGGCCGTCCTGGACGGCCGCCTGCCGCCGGACACGCGCCTGCCGTCCAGCCGGACCCTCGCCGAGCTGCTGCGGGTGTCCCGGCCGGTGGTGCAGGAGGCCTATCGCACTCTGGAAGCCGAGAACCTGATAGAGAGCAGGCGCAGGTCGGGGACCTACGTCAGGCGGGCCGGGCCGGATAAGGCCGCCGGGGAGCCGTACCGGGGCAAGCCGCCCGCGGACCGGGTCCGCAGGACGCTCGTCGACCTGTCCCCCGACCAGCCGTCCGGGGAGGACTTCCCGGTGCCGGTGTGGCGGGCCGCGTGGCGCCGGGCCGCGCACCGGATCCCGGACGCGGTGGAGGTGCCCGGCGAGGCGGTGCTGCGCCGCGCGGTGGCCGCGCACCTGCGGGCGGTACGCGGCCTGGAGGCCGACCCGGAGAACGTGCTGATCACCACCGGTGTCCGCCAGTCGCTGGACATGGTGGCGGCGGTCGCGATACAGCCGGGCACCGTCGCGGCGGTCGAGGACCCCTGCCTGCCCACGGTGATCCGGCTGCTGCGCCAGCACGACGTCGTCACCGTGCCCGTGCCCGTGGACGCCGAAGGGGCGCTGGTGGAGGCCGTGCCCCGCGCCGCTGGGGCGGTCGTGGTGCGCCCCTCCCACCAGATGCCGCTGGGGGTGGAGCTGTCCCTGTCGCGGCGGCGCGCGCTGGTCGAGCTGGCCGTCACCCGCGGCGCGCTGATCGTGGAGGACGACCGGGACCACGACTTCACCGAGGCGATCCGGCCGCAGTCGTTGTGGGACCTTAGCCGGCACCGCACCGACGACGTCGTCTACGTGGGCTGCCTGTGCCGGCTGCTCCCGGACGTGGTGTGCACCGGCTACATCCTCGCCCGCGGACGCCGGCTGCGGCAGCTGGCCGAGCACCTGTCGCTGCGGCAGTCGGGCACGGTCGCGGTGGCGCAGCGCGCCGTGGCCGAGATGCTCGGCTCGGCCGAGACCCGGGCCCGCGTCGACCGGCTGCGTCACGCGTACCAGGCCAAGCGGCAACTCGTGGTGGAGGCCCTGACCGATCACCCTGCCGTGGAGCGGCTGAGCGGCACGCGGTCGGGGTCGCACGTGTACGTCGAACTGCGTCCCGACATGCCCGCCGGCCGGATCGCCCTGGCGTTGGAACGGCGGGGGATCGTGACGCCGACCACCGCGCGGTACGAGTGGAGCGGCCTGCTACGGCCTCGGAACGGTTTCCTCGTCAGCCACAACCACCTGACCGAGGCGGTGCTGTCCCGCACACTCGCGAAGATCACTCGCTGCCTGGACCACACGGTGCCCTGCCCCTGCTGACGCGGCGCGCGCACCTGTCCACTAAAGACCGTTAATGCCGGTCAACTGGCTATCCTCGTCCCTCCCGTATACGGGGCAGGATGAGAACAACGGCCAGGCCCGTCAACGTGGACGCGCTGGGAGCGACGCGTTGGCCGTGGGACGTGAGAAGGCGAACCCCCGCCCGCGTCGACGTCGACGCAGGCCCTCCTGTGGGTCCCCGCTCAGTGGCCATCCCGGCCCTTCCCACCCCGCGGCGCGATGTTCCGGCCCTCCCTGAGGCCGCAGAATCGAGTGCCCGAGAAAGGCCACGACATGCTCTTCCGCCTGCTGGGACGTGTTCAGGTCGGCCACGACGACGCGTCCCTGGCCATCGGATCGGCCCCGGTGAGGGGGCTGCTCGCCGCGCTGCTGCTCGAAGAGGGACGCTCGGTGCCGGTGGAGCAACTGATGAGATACCTGTGGGAGGACCCGCCCGGCTCGGCCCGCAAGAACCTGAGACTGCACGTCGCCCGGCTGCGTACCCGCCTGGCGGCCCTGGGGCTGCGCGACCGCCTGGTCACTCTCCGGGGAGGCGGCGGCGAGGGCGGCTACCGGCTGCTCGCCGTGCCCGAGGAGGTGGACGCGGTCATGTTCAGGCGGCTCGCCATGGAGGGCTTCGCCCGGCTGCGCGCCCGGCAACCCCGCGCGGCCGAGGAGGCGCTCAGCGGGGCCCTCGATCTGTGGCAGGGGCCGATCGGACAGGACTGCACCGCCTCGGAGCTGCTGCGGTCGCGGTTCACCGCCTTCGCCGAGCTGCACCTGACGGTGCGGGAGCGCCTGGTGGAGGCCCGCCTGGGCTTGGGCCGCACGACCGATCTCATCCCCGAGATCCTGGAGGTGCTGGGCGACGCCCCCTTCCGGGAGACCAGCTGGGCGCACCTCATGCGCGCCTGCTACCTGGGCGGCGACGTGGCCGGGGCGATCTCGGCCTGGGGGCGCGCCACGGCCGTGCTCGGCGGCCGGCTCGGCCTCGACCCGTCGGCCGAGCTGAACGGACTCCACGTCGCCGTGCTCCGCCGGGACGACGACGCCGTCCGGGGCGCCGTCGTCCCCCAGCCGGAGGCCGTCTTCTAGCGGCCCGAGGAGGCACGGTCGCACGACGAGGGCCGCGGGGAGGTCTTTCCCTCCGCGGCCCTTTCGCATGACTCCCGCCCCGGCTCTCAGCGCCTCCGGCCGCCCGCTGCCCGCGCGGGGAGAACGCGGACCACCTTCCCGACGAGGCCGGTGGCGGGGACGTAGCCGAAGTGCCGGGAGTCCGTGCTGTGGCCGGCGTTGTCGCCGAGCAGGACGAAGGCCCCCCGGGGCACGGCGGTCTCCCCCGCCGTACGGGGGACCCGGGCGGGGACGGGGTCGCCCGGCAGCGCGGCGACCCGCTTGACCACATAGCCCGTCCGGGGAGCGACAGCGACCCGGCTCGGCCCGAGGGCCGCCGCGCGCTTCGCCAGGACCCCGGAGACGTCGGCCACGACGACGTCCTCCCGCCGGACGCGGCCGGCGGGGACGCGCCGCACCAGCACCCGGTCGCCGGACCGGTAGGTGGGGCGCATGCTGTCCCCGGAGACGCTCACCATCAGCAGTCGCCTGCGCGCCCAGACCAGGCCCGCGACCACGCCCGCGGCGAGGGCGGCGACCAGGGTGAGGACGAACGGCAGCGGTGCGGCGGTCACCGGCCGAACTTCCCTCGCACCAGCTCCAGCAGGTCCTCGACCTGCGGGGGCAGCGGCTCCGCGTAGCCCTCGGCCTGCATGCGGAACAGGCCGGCGTAGACGCCGTCCAGGGCCATCAGCTCCTCGTGAGTGCCCTGTTCCGCGACCGCGCCGTCCGCCAGGACCACCAGCGTGTCGGCGTCCCGCAGGGTGTTGAGGCGGTGCGAGACGAGCACGCTGGTCCGCCCCGCCCGCCGCTCCCGCAGGGCGTGGTGGATGCGGTACTCGGCCTCGGCGTCCAGGCCGGAGCTGGGCTCGTCGAGGATCATGAGGTCGCGCCCGGCCCGCAGATGCGCGCGGGCCAGGGCCAGCCGCTGCCACTGCCCGCCGGACAGGGTGACCCCCGTCTCGCCGGCGGCGTCGCCGTCCTCCTGGTCGTCCCCCTGGAAGAAGAGCCGGGACAGCAGGGTGTCGTAGGAGTCCGGCAGCGCGGTGACGAACTCGTGGGCCCCGGCGTCCCGCGCCGCCGCGGCGATGCGGTCCCGGTCGCCGAGACAGGCCAGGTCCCCCAGGCCGATGTTCTCCGCCGCTGTCAGGTCGTATTCCATGTAGTCCTGGAAGACCGCGCTGATCCGGGACCGCAGCTCGGCCGGGTCCAGGTCCCGCAGGTCCACCCCGTCCCACAGGATCGCCCCGCGCTCCGGGTCGTACATCCGGCACAGCAGCTTGACGAGGGTGCTCTTGCCCGCGCCGTTGCGGCCGACCACACCCACGGTGCGACCGTGCGGGATGGTGAGGTTCAGCCCGCGCAACGTCCAGGGGTGGCCGGGCGAGTAGCGGAACCACACGTCGCGGAACTCGATGCCGCGGGCCAGCGGGGCGGCCTCCCTGGGGCTCGCGGGCACCGGCAGGTCGGACCCTGCGGACAGGACCTCGCGAAAGTGCGTGAAGAGCAGGAGCTGCTGGTGCGACCGGGCGATCCCGTCGACGATGGCCAGGCCCGCCGCCTGCACCCCGGCCACCGCCGCCACCAGCAGGGAGACGTCGCCGACGGTGACGCGGCCGCCCGCCGCCGCGAGCACCGCCCAGATCGTCGCCCCGCCCGCCACCGCGGCGCCGAGCAGGCTGGTCAGCCCCTGCGCGTGCAGTTCCCGGCGGTCCTGCCGCCGGTTCTCGCCGTCGGCCCGGCGGCGCTGGGCCGACATGCGCTCGCGCAGGTGGGCGCCGATGCCGAACAGCCGGATCTCCTTGGCGGCCTGGGCGTCGGTCAGCAGGTCCCGGAAGAAGATCTCCCGGCGCTCCACGGGGGTCAGCCGCCAGTGGAGGCCGGCCCGGCGGCGTGCCAGCCGCAGCTCCACGCAGAGCACCGGTGCGGCGGAGGCGAGCACCAGGACGGGCATCCACGGCGAGAAGACCAGCAGCGAGCCGAGGAACCCCAGTCCGGTGACGACGGCGCCCGCCGTGGACAGCGCGCCGGCGACGACCACGCCCGGGGTGGTGCCGCCGTGCTGCAGCGCCATCCGCAGCCGGTTGAGGAAGGCCGGGTCCTCGAACCTGGCCATGCCCACGAACCGCTCGGTCACCGCGAACAGCCGCTCCTGCGCCAGCAGGCCGACCCGGCGGCCGGTCTCGGCCGAGGTGTACCGGAGGACGTGCGGCACCAGCGCCATGACCAGCCCGGCGGCGGCCAGGGCGACACCTGGCCCGAGCACCGCCCCGGCGCCGCCCCGGGCCGTGACACCGTCCAGGAGCAGCTTGGTCAGCCACGCCACCGCGACCGGCGCCACCGCGCCCAGCACCGTGAACACCACGAACACGCCCGTGTGCAGCCGGCCGGCCCGCCAGGTCATCCGCAGGGCCTCGACGATCCCGCCCACCGTCAGACCTCCGCCGGATCGAGGAACAGGTGCTCCAGGCCGGACCCGGAGGCGTTGACCACGCCGCCCGGGTCGACCAGCGCCAGCGCGGGGTACGCCCTGACTCCCAGCGCCTCACCCACCGGCCCGCTCCGATCCGGCTCCACCACCACGGTGGCGATCTTCTCGAGCAGCCGGATCTTGTCGGCGAGGTCGCCGGCGTCGCCGACGAGCAGCGCCAGCACCCGCGCGCCGTCGCCGGGGAAGGCCGCCGCGAGCTCCGCGAACTCCGGCAGGCGCTCCTCGCACGCCTGGCAGCCCGCGGTGAACGCCCCGACCAGCGTGGTGCCCCCGGCGAAGAACTCGTCGCCGACCGGCTCACCGCGCACCGTGTGCCCGCGGAACGTGCCCACCCGCTCGCCGGCGGCGCGCATCGCGCGCGAGGGCTTGTACACGGTCTGCCAGGGCCCCGGACCGGAGCCCCCGGCCCGCAGGCCGTCGTACGCGCGAAGACGGCGGATCACGCCCGCCGTCAGCAGAAGATTGAGTACGCCGACGAGACCGGCGAACGACACTGCGAAGATCGACACGAGGACTCCCACGTCTCAGGTATTGGCATTCACACCCGCGCGAACGCCGCCCGGATCACACCTCGTGTGATCCGGGCGGCGGGTCACCGCGCACGGCGAATCACGGCCGGAACCGGGAACCTCGGCTTGTGCGTCTCACCGCGAATTCGCTCCGGTTTCCCGCGGCTTCCGATCGGTCAGCAGCCGCCCGACTTCTGGATGTAGAAGGTCCGGGCGTCGAAGTCGATGCAGATGCTCGTCGTGACGGTCTTGACGGGGAAGGGGTAGCCACCGCAGGTGACGTTCTCGCTGAAGACGGGCTTGCACTGCGGAGCCATGGCTTGCGCCTCGGCCGCGGGAACCACCGCGCTCAGCATCCGGTCGGTGAGCGACTCGAGAGTCCGGATCATCAATCGCACCTCTTTCATGTTTCCTCCCTTTTCAGGAAGGGGCCGGTTTGTCCGACACCGGAAACACTAGGAATGACGTGCATGGGAAAGGCATGCGTTCGACACCCCCGGCGCATTCAGCGGCGCATGGACGCGGCCATGACCGCGGTCATGGTTTTCCCGGCGGCCGGTCACATTCGCGCCGCGGAGATCTAGGGTCGAGTCATGGCGCGTTTCGACTGGTTGCGCGACGCCGACCGGCCGTTCCTGTTGAACGTCGCGTTCTGGGCGATGGCGGCCCTGCTGACCATCGGCCTCGCGGAGGCGGTCGCGACCGGCCGCGGCAGCGGCATGCCGGAGTACGTGCTGTTCGCCGCCAACCTCGCGCTGGTCGCGGCACTCTGGCCGGCGCTGCCGTGGCAGCGGGCGGCGCGCCGCCGTTGGGTGGCGCCGCTGTTCCTGGCGGCGACGCTCGCGCTGGGAGTCACGGGGTCCGTCGAGACGCACATGCCCCTGGTCCTCATCGCGATGGCCAACCTCGCCTTCGTGTACGGCATGCGCGTCGCGACCGCTCTCCTGTCCTGCGTCACGGTCCTGTGCGCGGTCGTGCCGCTGCTCACGGGCAGACCGGCCACGGAGGGCCTCGCCCAGGCCGCCACGATGGCGGTGTTCTCCGCGGTCGGCCTGGGCATGGCGGCGTCCACTCTGGAGGCGCGGCGCAGGCGCGAGGAGGCCCAGGGGTTGCTGGAACGCATCAGGGAGCTGGCCGTCGCCGAGGAGCGGGCGCGGATGGCGGCGGAGATGCACGACTCGGTCGGCCACCACCTCACGGTCATCAAGATGGGCCTGGAGAACGCCGAGCGCTTCCGCGAGCGCCGCCCCGAGGCCGCCTGGGCGGAGGTCCGCCAGGCCAAGGAGCTCACCGCGGAGGCGCTGACCGACGCGCGGCGCTGGGTGCGCGCGCTGCGGCCGCTCGCGCTGGACGGCCGCGTCGGCAGCGCCGCGCTCGAACGGCTCGCGGCGTCGTTCGACGGCACCGGGATCAGCGTGAGCTTCGAGGTGCGGGGCGAGGAGCGGCGGCTGGAGCCCGACACCGAGCTCGTCCTCTACCGGGTGCTGCAGGAGGGGCTCACCAACGCGCTGCGGCACGCGAAGGCGGAGCACGTGCGCGGCACGCTCGCCTTCGGCGACGGCCGTGTCGTCCTCATGGTCAGTGACGACGGGAAGGGCAGGGACGACCGGCCGGCCGGCGGCTTCGGGCTGACGTCGCTGGCGGAGCGGGCCAGGGCCCTCGGCGGCACGCTGGCCGGCGCCAACAGACCGGGCGGAGGCTTCGAGTTGCGCGCGGAGCTGCCGTCGTCGGAGGTGCGGGCATGACCCCGGTCAGGGTCGTGCTGGTGGACGACCAGGCGCTGCTGCGCGAGGGGCTGCGCAAGCTGCTCGAGGTCGAGGACGGCATCGAGGTCGTGGGTGAGGCGGCCGACGGGCACGAGGCGCTGCGGGTGATCGCCGGCCGTCGCCCGCACGTGGCGCTGGTGGACATGCGCATGCCGGGCATGAACGGCGTGGAGCTGATCGGCCGCCTGGCCGCCGAGCACCCGGAGGTGGCGGTCGTCGTGCTCAGCACGTTCGACGAGGACGAGTACATCTTCGGCGCGCTGCGCGGCGGCGCGACCGGCTACCTGCTGAAGGACTGCTCGCCGGAGGAGCTGGTCTCGGCCGTGCACCGGGTGAGCCGCGGGGAGACCGTGCTGGGCAGCCCCGTGGCGGCCCGCCTGGTCGCCGAGCTGCGGCACCTGCCGGTGAGCCCGGTCGCCTTCCGCGGGCAGGAGCTGCTGTCCGCCCGCGAGGTGGAGGTGGCGCGGATGGTCGCCGCCGGGGCCGCCAACAGGGAGATCGCGGCGCGGCTGTTCATCACCGAGGGGACCGTCAAGAACCACGTGTCCAGCGTGCTGCGCAAGCTGGGCCTGCGCGACCGGATCCAGCTCGCCCTGCACCTGCGTCCCTGAACCGGCGGCCCCCCCTGCCGGGGGAGCCGCCGGAAACGCGTCACCAGGAGGCGGGCTTGCCCTTCTGGAACAGCCACACGTCGAAGAACGCCTTCAGGTCCATGCCCGAGACCTTCTCCGCCGCCGTGACGAAGTCGGCGGTGCTCGTGTTGCCGTACCGGTGCTGCGCCGCCCAGTCCTTGATCAGCGTGAAGAAGGCGGTGTCGCCGATCTTGCCGCGCAGCGCGTGCAGCGTCATCGCGCCGCGGTTGTACGGCACGTTGCCGAACATGTCCTCGGGGCCGGGGTCGGCCGTGACGATCTGCCAGAACGACGAGGTCGCCGCCCGGCCGTAGTTGCTCGCGCCGTTGAACGTCTGCTGGGCGGTGGCGCCCCCGGTGTGCTCGGTCCACAGCCAGGTCGCGTACGTCGCGAAGCCCTCGTTCAGCCAGATGTCGGACCACTTTCCGACGCTCACGCTGTCGCCGTACCACTGGTGCGCGAGCTCGTGCGCCATCGTGCCGACGCTGGGCGCGCTGGAGAAGATCGGCTTGGTCTGGCTCTCCAGGGCGTAGCCGACGTTCGGCGCACGGTCGATGATGGCGCCCGCCTGGTTGAACGGGTACGGCCCGAAGATCGAGGAGAAGTACTCCAGGATGTCGGGGATCCGCGCGACGGCCGCGGCCGACTGGGTCACCAGGCGCGGGTCCACGGCCGTGTAGACCGGGATCCCGCTCGGCGTGGTCGTCTCGTTGACGACGAAGTTCCCCAGGGTCACCGTGGCGAGGTAGGTCGCCATCGGCTCGGCCGAGTCCCACACGAACGTCGTCTCGCCGTTCGCGGTCGTCTTGGACACCAGGCGGCCGTTGCCGACCACCGTGACGCCCTCGGGGACGGTCGCACGGAAGGTGAAGGTCGCCTTGTCGGCGGGGCTGTCGTTGGAGGGCAGCCACGCCGGCGCGCCCTGCGGCTCGCCCGGCACGAAGACGCCGTCGTCGGTCGGCACCCAGCCCTCGATCGAGCCGTCGGGGTCGGTGATGACCGGCGGCGTCCCGGCGTACGACACCGTGACCGTGAAGGTCTCCCCGGTCTTGAGCTTCGGCCGCGGGGTGACGACGAGCTCCTGCCCGTCCCGCCGATAGCCGGCCGGGTGCTTGCCCACCTTCAGCGACGTGATCTCCGGGCCGCGGAAGTCCAGGTCGAACTGGTCGAGGTCCTGGGTGGCGACCGCGGTGATCACCGTCGTGGCGTCCATGACCTTGGTGGCGGGGTCGTAGGAGAACGTCACGTCGTAGTGCCGCACGTCGTAGCCGCCGTTGCCCTGGTCGGGGAAGTACGGGTCGCCGAGCGAGGGGGCGCCCGCGGAGTAGCGCGGTTCCCCGGGGTTCCCGGGAGCCGCGAGAGCCGTGGTCGCCTGGGTCGCGGTGAGCAGCGCGGCCGCGAGCGCGGCGCCGCCGATCCGCGTCGCCCGGCGCGAACGGGACGATGTCATGGGAGTCCTTTCATGGGGCCGAGCGGCCGGGGGGCGGCCGCTCGGCCCGGTTTCCTGCGTGGGATCAGGCGACGACGGAGCGGAGCGGGATGCCCGCCGCGCCGAGGTCGCGGACCAGGTCGCGGACGAACGGGTGCTCGTCGGCGGACAGGCCGTCGGGGTTCGGGATGGTGACGTAGGACGAGCCGTCCGCGGACGCGGTCAGCGCCGTGTCCGTGTAGCGCTCGACCACCGCGCGGGTCCGCGCGAGGTCGGCGTCGGCCACCTGGACGACGATCGGCCGCCACTCCCCGCCGAGGTTCGGCGGCTCCTCCGTCGCCGCCGCGTCGACGCGCAGCGGATCCGGGACCGGGGCGATCCGCTGCTTCGCCTGCGGCGATGGCTGCGACGCGCCCGCCGGGTACAGCAGCGCGTTGGCGAGCAGGTGGATGCCGTTCTCGTTGTACGCCCGGAACAGCGGGTTGTAGGCGAACAGCACGGCGCGTCCGGCGCCGGTCGGCTCGTCGACCAGGGAGACGGTGCCCTTGAGCGCCTCGGCGCCCACGGTGTAGCCGTTGGACCAGAACGTGTCGTCGGAGGGGTAGGTGAGCACGTTCACCCCGGTCTGGCTGGGGCTGAGGATGGGGTCGCCGTTGTTGAACTGGAAATCCTCCGCCGGTCGGCCGAGGGACACCGGGGTGCCGGGGGTCACGTCGACCCGGAAGTGCGAGCCGATGACCTGGTAGCCGGTCGGCTTGGCCTTCTCGGTCGTGGAGGTGAGGCCGGCGGCCCGGGCGACCCGGGTGCCCTCGTTGCGCAGCCCGACGTACGTGCCGCCCGCGGCCACCCACTGCCTGAGGTTGGCCAGGCCCTGCGCGGTCAGCCCGCCGTTGGAGCTGCTGCCGTCCGGGACGAGCAGCACGGTCCGCTCGGTGAAGGCCGGGGTGTTGCCGTTGACGTCGGCCGTGGTCACCGGCGTGAGCCCGAGGCCCCAGCGGTCGCCGAGCACGTAGCGGGCCTCGCCGTACGACCCGGAGGTGGTGGAGACGCCGGTGCCGGCGAACAGGCCGACGTCGGGCGTGCGCAGCGCGGCGCCGGCGGCCGGGGCGGCGCCGCCCTCGACCGTCACGCCCAGCGAGCGGGCGAGCTTGTCCAGCTCGCCGCGGTTCATCGCCGTGGCGGGCAGGCTGACGACCCCGCTGCCGGCGTCACGCGTGAGCGGCACGCCCGCGCCGAGCAGCCGGAAGGTCAGCTCGGAGGCGGCGGCCGAGTCCATCGGGTAGGAGTAGGACCCGCCCCGGGGCGCGGCGGAGGCGACGCCGCCGTCGACGTCCTTGACGAGGGTGGCCTTCGGCGACAGCTCGTCGCCGGTGGAGATGGCGTTCACGCCCGCGAGCAGGGGGTTGCTCCAGGAGGAGACGTCGTAGAAGTAGGGGAACGGGACGTACGGGTCCTCTCCCATGACCGCCTGGATCCAGTGCTTCTGCGGCTGGTCCATCGGAATCCAGTAGGCCCCTTCGGGGACCGTCACGTCGCCGGCCGTCCGGCCGCCGAAGACCCGCGCGGAGGGCACCTTCACGGGCTTGCTCACCCGGTAGACCTCGACGTCCATGCGGCGCAGCCGCTCCACCAGCCGGCGCACGTCGCCGAGCTGCCGGTCGGGCAGCAGGAAGTACGACCGGATCGTGATGTCGGGCACCGGGAACCGGACCGTATTGGACGGCTGGACGACCTCGTTCGGCTCCAGGGCGCCGGCGGCCCCCTCGGCGAGCGCGGTCTGCCAGATCTTGAAGTAGCCGTCCAGGACCTCGCGCCTGTTGTCGGCGGCCCAGCCGGTCGTCGCCCACTGGGTGTTGAACTGCTGCTGCACCCGGTCCTCGACCGCCGACGAGCTGCCCTTCTCGAACGTCATCCCGGCGGCGCCGAAGCCGGCGGCCGGGACCGTGTCGCCGTAGCCCATGTAGAACAGGTCGTAGGTCGCGTAGTTGAAGTAGCACTCGGTGGTGACCGCGCCGCCGCAGGCGCCGTTGTAGCCGAAGCCCGCGGCGTTCGCCGCGCCGATGCGGTTGATCCAGTCCACCGGCTGGTCGGCGATCTCGTGGTGGATCGGGTCGGCGTTGGGCGGGAAGAAGTACTGCCGCCCGCCCATCTCGTGCGCGTCGACGAAGACCTGCGGCGGGAACCGGCGGAGCATCTCGATCTTGCCGTCGGTCTCCGGCTGGGTGCGGGCGAACCAGTCCCGGTTGAGGTCGAAGCCGTACTCGTTCTGCCTGCGGTTCGCGTCGCGGCCGTCCGGGTTCTGGGTCGGCATGATGACCGTGACCAGGTTGTCGTTGCGCTTGGCGACGTCGCAGGACAGGCCGCCGGCCAGCTCGTACAGCGTCTTGAGGGCGGCGTCGGCGCCACTCTTCTCGCCGCCGTGGACGTTGCCGGCGATCCAGACGATGGCGGGCGAGTCGGCGGCGATGCGCGCCGCCTTGTCCGCCTTCAGCGACCTCGGGTCGCGCAGCGAGCGGATCTGGTCCGCGATCTTCTTGAGCTGCCCCGGGACCATGTTGTGGGAGTCGGACACGATGGCGTACGGCAGGTCCTGGCCGGTGACGCTGTGCGCCACCGTGCCCGTGACCACGCGGTCCGAGGCGCCTGCCACGGCGTCCACGTACTTCTTGATCTCTTCGGTCGTGAGCACCCGGGGCTGTCCCTTGCCCAGGGGGAAGCCGAAGAACTGCTCCGGAGCGGGCACTCCGGCCAGGTGGGCGTTCGGGTCGGTGTCGCACCGCGCGGGCGCCTTGCCGGCCGGGCCGGCCTGCGCGGGGGACGCCGGCGTCAGCGTGAGCACGGCCGACATCAGGACCGCGGCGCCGAACGCGATGCCGTAGGGGGATCTTCCGCACAACGTCGTGCGTAACCGCATCTCGCCTCCAGGCGGGGGGACGGGGGGATGTCTCGGGAGGAGCACCCATCCGGGAAACGACAAAGTCACTGCGGACAGTATTAGAACGGAATAAACCGGACAAGACGCGCGAAATATAACCGCACCGCGACGGAAAGTGTGAGAAGCCGCGTTTTCGCATGTCGTCGCGCCGCCGCCCGACCGAATCCTCCTTATATAACGTCCGATAACAAGTGGGCATCGGGTTCGCCCGTCGTTCACCGCGCGCTTCTTCCGGTCTCGCGAGGTTCGGGGCGGACTGCCGCGCGCCGGCCTGTGGGACCATTCAGGAGATTTGGAGGAGGACAGGGTGGACGAGGAGCGTCGGGTGGCGGGCAGGTACCACCTGCTCGAACCGATCGGCCGCGGGGGCATGGGCGTCGTCTGGCGTGCCCACGACGACCTGCTCGACCGTACGGTGGCCGTGAAAGAGGTGCTCTACCACCCCACCTCGGAAGAGGACAGGGAGACCTTCAACCGGCGCACCATCCGGGAGGCGCGGGCGGCCGGCCGCATCGACCACCCGAACGTCGTCGTCGTCCACGACGTGATCGAGGAGGACGGCCGTCCCTGGATCGTGATGCAGCTGGTGCAGTCGCAGTCACTGGGCCAGGTGCTGCGCGACCAGGGCACGCTCCCGCCCGCCCGGGTCGCCGCGATCGGCCTGCAGGTGCTCGACGCGCTGTGCACCGCGCACGCCGCGGGAGTGCTCCACCGGGACGTCAAGCCGGAGAACGTGCTGCTCAACGGGGAGACCCGGGTGGTGCTCACCGACTTCGGCATCGCGACGATGCCGGAGGAGGCCGGGCTGACCATGACCGGCGGCATCACCGGCACCCCCGCGTTCATGCCGCCGGAGCGGCTGAACGGCCACCCCGCGACCCCCGAGTCCGACCTGTGGTCCCTCGGCGCCACGCTGTACGCGGCGGTCGAGGGCAGGACTCCGTTCGACCGCAACTCCCCCGTGGCCACGATGGCGGCCATCCTGCACGACGAACCGGCCCCGCCCCTGCGAGCGGGCGCACTGACGCCGGCGCTCGAGGGCCTGCTGCGCAAGGACCCGGCCCGGCGCATCGGCGCGGCCGAGGCAGCCGCCCTGCTCAACGCGGCCCTGTCGGCCGGGCAGGAGCCCCTTCCCCCCGGACCGGGGCCCGAGCCCGGCCCCTGGAACGGCGCGCCGACCGGGCAGCCGTCCGCGGGCCCGTGGCCGCAGACCCCCTCCGGTCCCCAGCAGCCCTACGGCGGCCCCTGGAACAGTTCGCCGTCCATGCCGGGGCAACCGGCGCAACCGGGGCAGCCCGGCGCCTGGAGCCAGAGCCCGGCCGGCCCCCCGCCGCCGTACGGCGCCCATCCGTACGGCGGCCAGACGTTCCCGCCGGGAGGCCACCCCGGCACGCACACCGCACCGGGTGCGCGCCCCGCGAAGCGCGGCTCCGCCGCCAGGGTGACCCTGTTCGTCCTGTTACCACTGCTGCTCGTGGCCCTCGCCGCGGGCGGCTGGTACGGCTACAGCACGCTGAACGGAGGCGGGACCGCCGCCGAAGACCTCACGCCGACGGGCTACGGCCCCACCACGGGCTCGGATGCCACCTCGGGCGACGCCGAGCCTACTCCGGAGCCCTCGGCGACACCGACCGAGGAGCCGTCGGAGGAGCCGTCGGAGGAGCCGTCCTCGGAGCGCCCCACGCCGACGGCGGCCGCGCTGCCCGCCGGATGGAAGGTCCATCGCGACCCGCTCGGCTTCTCGATCGCCCTGCCCTCCGGCTGGGTCCCGTACGGCAGGGAGGCCACCCGGGTGCGCTTCCACCACCCGAGCGGGCGTGACTACCTGCAGGTGGACCTGACCCCGTGGGAGACCACCGACCCGATGGCCGCGGTGCGCACGGTGGAGGCGGCCTCGACCAAGAAGGGGTACCTGCGCGGCTACGAGCGCATCGGCATCACGTCCGCGGAATACCTCGGTGTGCCCGCCGCGGACTGGGAGTTCACGCACCAGACCGACGCCGGCAGGGTACGGGTGCTCGACCGCGCCTTCAGGCTCGACGACGGCCGCTGCGTCGCCCTCTACTGGCAGGTCTCCGACTCCCGATGGACTTCCGGTTTGTCCTATTTCCGCGTCTTCGAGCGCACCTTTCGCCCGAAATAACGATTCGGTTAAGATCCGCAGGTCGCGGGCGATTTCGCCCCTGAAGAGCAACGATGTCGCATGCGTTCGCCCAAGTGGGGTAGCGCGACAAGCATGGCTGAAGCGCAGACCTCCGAACGTGTCGTGGCAGGACGCTATCGCCTGATCGAGCCGCTGGGGCGGGGCGGCATGGGCACCGTGTGGCGAGCCGTCGACCAGGTGCTCGAACGGGAGGTCGCCGTCAAGGAGCTACTCGCGTCAGCCGAGCTCACCGGCCCGGAGCGGGAGGTCTTCACGATCAGGACCTTCCGCGAGGCCAGGGCCGCCGGGCGGTTGAGCCATCCGAGCGTGGCGGCAGTGTACGACGCCTTCGAGGAGAACGGCTACCCCTGGATCGTCCTGGAACTGATCCCGTCCCGGACGCTCGGGTCGGTCATCCGCGACGAGGGCCCCCTGCCGCCCCGGCGGGCCGCGGAGATCGGGTCGCAGGTGCTGGCCGCGCTGCGCGTCGCCCACGCGAACGGGGTGCTGCACCGGGACGTCAAGCCCGACAACGTGCTGCTCGCCGACGACGGCCGGGTCGTGCTGACGGACTTCGGCATCGCCGCGATGGAGGACGACTCGCCGGTCACCCGCACCGGCATGCTGATCGGCACCCCGGCGTTCATCGCCCCGGAGCGGGCGGCGGGCCGGCAGGCGCAGCGGGCGTCGGACCTGTGGTCGCTCGGGGTGACGCTGTTCATGGCCGTCGAGGGGCGCTCGCCGTTCAACCGGGGCCACGCGCTGGCGACGCTGGCCGCGGTCATGTACGAGGAGGCCGGCCCGATGCACAACGCCGGCCCGCTGGCGCCGGTCATCGAGGGCCTGCTGGTCAAGGACCCGGACCTCAGGATGAGCGCGGACTATGCCGCGCAGCACCTGCACGCCGTGGCCACCGGCCAGGTGACCGGCCCGGTCGTGCCGCGCCCGCGGCACCCGCCCAGGCTCGCCCGGCTGATGCCCGGGTTCGAGGGCACCGCGCCGGCTCCCGCGCCCACTCCCGCGCCTCTGCCCGGGATCACCCCGGCGCCGACCCCGGTCCCCGCCCACGTGCCGGTGGAGGGACGCCGCAGCCCCTGGGCGCTGGCGGCGGGCTCAGGGGTCCTCGTCGCGCTCGTCGGCCTGGCGGCGGGCACCGTCGCGTTCGCGACCGCCCGGCCTCCGGCCGACCCCCGGGGGACCACCGTGGTGAGCACGCCCACGGTGACGGTCTTCGCGACCAGGACCCCCGAGGCCGTCGAGACCGCCAAGAGCGGCAGGCGGACCGAGAGCCGCGAGGCGGAGAGGAAGACGGCCACCCAGCCCGTGGCGAACTCCGGGAGCCGTCCGGACGACCGCGGCCGGCCGGGGAACGGGCCCGGCGGAAATCCGGCCGGCGATCCCGGCGGCGCGAAGCCCAAGGAGAAGCCCAAGGGGAAGCCCGACGAGGACGCGTCCAAGCCCAAGGGCTCCGGCCAGGCGAACCACCCCGGCAACGGATCCGGCAACGGGTCGAGCAAGGGGCAGCCCTCCGCACCCAAGTCCGGGAAGGGCGGCGGATCCGTCGCGCCGACCCAGGGCAAGAGTGGAGGCCCGGGAAAAGGCGAGGGCCACAAGGCCGCCACGGACGAGCACACCGGTGACATCCCCGACGGCTACACCCAGCCGGAGAACGACTGGGACGCGTGACGGGCCCCCGTCAGCCCTCGTCCGCGAGGATCTCCAGCGCGCGGGCCAGGTCGCCGGGGTAGTCGCTGGTGAAGGTCATCCACTCCCCCGTCGCCGGGTGCTCGAACGACAGTGAGACCGCGTGCAGCCACTGCCGGCTCACGCCGAGACGGGCGGCGAGGGTGGGGTCGGCGCCGTACATCAGGTCGCCCACGCACGGATGCCGGAGCGCGGCCATGTGGACCCGGATCTGGTGGGTCCTGCCGGTCTCCAGCTTGATGTCGAGCAGCGACGCCGCCCGGAACGCCTCGATCGTGTCGTAGTGCGTGACCGAGTCCTTGCCCCCGGCCACCACCGCGAAGCGCCCGTCGCCCGACGGATGCCGGTCGATCGGAGCGTCCACGGTGCCGCGCAGCGGGTCCATGTGCCCCTGGACGAGCGCGTGGTAGCGCTTGTCGACGGTGCGTTCCTTGAACGCCCGCTTGAGGTGCGAGTAGGCCCGCTCGCTCTTGGCGACGACCATCACGCCGGTGGTGTTGGCGTCGAGCCTGTGGACGATGCCCTGGCGCTCGGCCGCGCCGCTCGTGGACACCCGGTGGCCGGCGCCGAGCAGGCCGCCGATCACGGTGGGGCCGGTCCAGCCGACGGTCGGGTGCGCCGCGACGCCGATCGGCTTGCTCACGACGACGATGTCGTCGTCCTCGTGCAGGATCGTCATGCCCGGGACGGGCTCGGCCACGGGCATCGGCGCCGCGGGGGGCGGCGGGATCGTGACGTCCAGCCAGGCCCCGGCGTGGACGCGGTCGGACTTCGCCGGGACGGCGCCGTCGACCAGCACGTCCCCCGAGGCGATCAGTTCGGCCGCGCGGGTGCGGGAGAAGCCGAACAGCCGGGCCAGGGCGGCGTCGAGACGCTCACCCTCCAGGCCGTCGGGGACGGGCAGGCTGCGCTGGTCACCCATCGGCCCGCTCCCCCGCCCGCTCGCCGGTCTGCTCGTCCGCGTGCTTCTCGGGCTGCTCGTCCGTCTGGCGGGTGCCGTCGATCTGGTAGCCGCGCCAGGCGAGGAACACGGCGAGCACGCCACCGCACACGATGGCCGAGTCGGCGACGTTGAACACCGGGAACCGCGTGACGGGGAACACCTGGATGAAGTCGACGACGTGCCCCTGGAACGGCGCCGGCGACCGGAAGACGCGGTCGGTCAGGTTGCCGACCGCGCCGCCCAGCAGCAGGCCGAGCGTGATCGCCCAGGGCAGGCTGCGCAACTGCCGCGCCGTACGCACGATCGCGACGACGACGGCCAGCGCGATCACCGTGAACACGATCGTCATGCCGGTGCCGATGCTGAAGGCGGCGCCGGCGTTGCGGATCACGGTCAGCACGAGCGCGCCGGGAACGACGGTGAGTGGCTCCTCGTGCTCCAGGAACTCCACGACCAGGAACTTGCTGACCTGGTCGAGCACGTAGACGACCGCGGCCAGGACGGCGAGAAGGGCGATCCTCCGCGCCCGGTTGGCCCTCGCCGGGTCGGCGCCGCTCAGCGGCGCTCCTCCCGCTGCTTGCACACTACGCACAGCGTCGCTCTCGGGAATGCCCTCAGGCGCTCCTTGCCGATCGGCTTGTGGCACGATTCGCACTCTCCGTAAGTCCCTGCCTCGACGCGGGCGATCGCCCGCTCGTTCTGCGCGAGCAGGTCGCGCGCATTCAGGGTAAGGGCGATCTCACGCTCACGCTCATACGTCTTGGCCCCGGCATCGGCCGGATCGTCCCCCGCGCCCTGGCTCACGTCACCGGACGCGAGCTGCTCCTCCGCCCTGGCGATGTCGGCGCGCAACTCCTCGATCTCGTGCCGCAGCCGCTCGCGGACCTCGGCGAGCTCCTCCTCGGACCAGACGTCCTCACCGATGGCGGTTCTCGCCGTGCGCGTCGTCATTGCGGGCCTCCCCTTCGCCCAGGAACCCTTCGAGCCCATGCCCCTCGGGGCAGGGCGCACATAGGGCCGGTCCGGGCAGAATAAGTCGCCGATAACGGATCGGCAACGGACTCGCCGAGGCTTTTACCCCACCCGTACCCGGATGACGTATTCGGCCAGCTCCTCCTCGTCGCCCCCAATTTCGATCTCTTTGTCGCGACTGGTGCCGCCGGAGAGGAGTCGTACATCACCCGTGCGCACCCCGCAGGGCGTCCTCCCCCGTATTCCCACGACGAGCCGGGTCTCACCCGGATCGTCGCCCGTATATCGGGAAGCCCTCGCGGCCGGGTTGCGTTATCGTCTTAGTCTGCAAGGCGTTGATGGGGACGAGTACCTCCACATCCGCCCGCTCAGCGACCCGGGGACGGTGTGAGCCCGGGGCGGGCCGTGGAGGGAAGATCACCCCGGAGCCGCCGGAGGAAAGGCCGTCCCGGCCGAGTAGAACCGGCAGCGGAGAGAAAACGAGAGGGCGCCCGCCACCGGCCGGGCGTCAAGAAGGGTGGTACCGCGGAGCCGTCTGGCGGCTTCGTCCCTTCACGCCATGTCAGCAGCGCTGTCACAGCCACCGCGTGGAGGTTCCGCCCGACGATGTCTTCCCATCACTTCCGCTCACTTCCCGCGCAGGTCGACCTGCCGGCCCTCGAGCACGAGGTCCTCGAACGCTGGCGGGACGGGAAGGTCTTCGAGCGCTCGCTGGAGCAGAACGCCGGCGGCCCGTCCTGGGTGTTCTACGAGGGCCCGCCCACCGCCAACGGCATGCCCGGCGTGCACCACGTCGAGGCCCGCGTCTTCAAGGACGTCTTCCCCCGCTACAAGTCGATGCGCGGCTACCACGTCCCCCGCAAGGCCGGCTGGGACTGCCACGGCCTGCCCGTCGAGGTCGCCGTCGAGAAGGAACTCGGCCTGTCCGGCAAGCCCGAGATCGAGTCGTACGGCATCGCCGAGTTCAACGCGCGCTGCCGCGAGTCGGTGCTGCGGCACGTGGACGCGTTCGAGGAGATGACCGAGCGGATGGGCTACTGGGTCGACATGTCCCAGGCCTACCGCACCATGGACCCCCAGTACGTCGAGGCCGTCTGGTGGTCGCTCAAGGTCGTCTGGGACAAGGGCCTGCTGTTCCGCGACCACCGCATCACGCCGTACTGCCCCCGTTGCGGTACCGGCCTGTCCGACCACGAGCTCGGCCAGCCCGGCGGCTACGAGACCGTCTCCAGCCCGTCGGTGTACGTGCGGATGCCCGTCGTGTCCGGCCCGCCGGCCGAGCTGGGCGCCTCGCTGCTGATCTGGACCACCACGCCCTGGACCCTGGTGTCCAACACCGCGGTCGCCGTGCACCCCGACGTGACGTACGTCGCGGCCCGGCGCGGCGACGAGGTGCTCGTGGTGGCCGAGCCGCTGCTGCGGCGGGTCCTCGGCGAGGACGCCGAGGTGCTGGCCACCTACAAGGGCTCCGAGCTGGAGCACACCGCCTACCGGCGCCCCTTCGACCTGGTGGACATCGAGGATGCCCACTACGTCGTGCTCGGCACGTACGTCACGGTCGAGGACGGCACCGGCCTGGTCCACCAGGCCCCCGCCTTCGGCGCCGACGACATGACGGTCTGCAAGCGGTACGGCCTGCCCGTGGTCAACCCGATCGGCCCGGACGGGCGGTTCCTGCCGGACGTGCCGTTCGTGGGCGGCCTGTTCTTCAAGGACGCCGACGAGCCGCTCACCGACAACCTCCGCGAGCGCGGCCTGCTGTTCCGCGGCGAGCACTTCGAGCACAGCTACCCGCACTGCTGGCGCTGCCACACCCCGCTGCTCTACTACGCGCTGCCGTCCTGGTACATCAGGACCACGGAGATCAAGGATCGGCTCCTCGCGGAGAACGAGCGCACCAACTGGTTCCCCGAGACCATCAAGCACGGCCGGTACGGCGAGTGGCTCCGTAACAACGTCGACTGGGCGCTGTCGCGGTCCCGCTACTGGGGCACGCCGCTGCCGCTGTGGGTCTGCTCCCGGGACGAGGAGCACGTCACCTGCGTCGGCTCGCTGGAGGAGCTGGGCGAGCTGGCGGGCCGCGACCTGACCGGGCTCGACCCGCACCGCCCGTACGTCGACGACGTGACCTTCCCCTGCCCGGCGTGTCAGGCGGAGGCGCGGCGCGTGCCCGACGTGATCGACGTCTGGTACGACTCGGGCGCCATGCCGTTCGCGCAGTGGGGCGCGCCGCTGGTCAACAAGGAGATCTTCGAGAGCTCCTTCCCCGGCCAGTTCATCTGCGAGGCGATCGACCAGACCCGCGGCTGGTTCTACTCGATGATGACCGTCGGCACGCTGGTGTTCGACCGGTCGTCGTACGAGAACGTGCTCTGCCTCGGCCTGATCCTCGCCGAGGACGGCCGCAAGATGAGCAAGCACCTGGGCAACGTGCTGCGGCCGATGCCGCTGATGGACCAGCACGGCGCCGACGCCCTGCGCTGGTACATGGCCACCTCCGGCTCTCCCTGGGCCCCGCGCAGGATCGGCCACGCCGCGCTGGAGGAGATCGTCCGCAAGGTCCTGCTGACCTACTGGAACACCGCGTCGTTCTTCGCGCTCTACGCCAACGCCGAGTCGTGGTCCCCGGCCCGGATGGCCGAGGCCCCGGCGTACGCCGAGCGGCCGCTGATCGACCGGTGGGCGCTGGCGGAGCTGCACCGTACGGTGGCCGAGGTCACCGCGTCCATGGAGGAGTTCGACACCGCCCGGGCCGGTCGCCGGCTCACCGAGTTCCTGGACGACCTGTCCAACTGGTACGTCCGCCGCTCGCGCCGCCGCTTCTGGTCCGGTGAGGCGTCCGCCTTCGCGACGCTGTACGAGTGCCTGGAGACCGTCACCCGGCTCATGGCCCCGCTGGTGCCGTTCCTCACGGACTACCTGTGGGACGTGCTGCGCGACCCGGACGCCCCGGCGTCGGTGCACCTGGCCGCCTGGCCCGAGGTGAACTCCGCGCTGCTCGACCCCGAGCTGTCGGAGTGGATGGCGCTGGTGCGCCGGCTGGTCGAGCTGGGCCGTTCGGCCCGCGCGTCCTCGTCGGTCAAGACCCGCCAGCCGCTCGGCCGGGCGCTGGTCGGCGCCCCCGGCTGGGCCGCGCTCCCCGCCGAGCTGCGCGAGCTGATCGCCGACGAGCTGAACGTCCAGCGGCTGGAGGACCTGTCCGGGTTCTCCGCCGACCTGGTGACGTTCACGGTCAAGCCCAACTTCCGCAGCCTCGGCAAGCGGTTCGGCTCGCAGACCAAGCTCGTCGCCGCCGCCGTGTCGGCGGCCGACCCGGCGGCGCTGGCCCGGGCCCTGCGCTCGGGCGGGACCGCGACGGTCGAGGCCGGGGAGCTGGGCACGGTGGAGCTGGGCGCGGACGACGTGATCGTGACCGAGCAGCCCAAGTCGGGCTGGGCCGTGGAGACCGGCGCGGTGGACACCGGCACCGGCGAAACCGTGGCCCTGGACCTGGCGATCACCGACGAACTGCGCCGGGCAGGCCTGGTCCGCGACGTGGTCCGGCTCGTCCAGGAGGCCCGCAAGTCCACCGGGCTGTCCATCACCGACCGCATCGACCTGTGGTGGTCGGCCGACGGCGAGCTGGCCGAGGCGCTGCGCGGAGCCGCCGGCGCCGTGGCCGACGAGGTGCTCGCCTCCCGGATCGCGGAAGGCGCCCCGGACGAGGACCTGCCGGTCCACGAGGACGCCGACCTCGGCCTGTCCTTCCGCCTCCGCAAGGCCTGAGTCAGGCTGTCGCCCGATGTCACCGGGGCCGGTCCACGGCCCCGGTGACGCGACGCCGGAAATATCGGGAAACTCACACCGAGATCACCCTCTCCTCGTACAGCCTTGTGCTGTCTCCTGTCGGAACTTATTGTCATGAATCGAGTCAACGCTGACTCGACTCGGCACGACGTCTCCGCCCAACGCGGCCGCGTGATCGTGAGAGCCGCATCCAGGAGCCGGAACCACAGTTCCCACAGCACGGTGCGACGCCTTCACAGCGGATCGACGAGATGAGGAGACGGTGGGCAGCTACGACTACGTCGTGATCGGGGCCGGGTCGGCGGGGGCCGTGGTGGCCGGGCGCCTGACGCAGGACCCCGCGGTCAGGGTCCTCCTCATCGAGGCCGGCGGCTCCGGCCGTCATCCGAACGTCCGAATCCCCGCCGCCTTCGCCAAGCAGTTCAGGACCAGGCACGACTGGGAGTTCTACACGGAGCCGGAACCGCATCTGGGCGGGCGCAGCCTCTACCACCCGCGCGGGAAGATGCTAGGCGGCTGCAGCGGCCAGAACGCGATGATCTACATCCGCGGTCACCGTTCCGACTACGACCACTGGGCCGCGAACGGTGCGACCGGCTGGTCCTACGACGAGGTTCTTCCGCTCTTCAAGCGGGCCGAGCGCAACTCGCGCGGCCCCGGCGAGTACCACGGCGCCGACGGGCCGCTGTACGTCGAAGATCCTCGTTCGCCGAACGAACTGAGCGAACGCCTCGTGGCGGCCATGGTCGACACCGGCATACCGCGCAACGACGACTTCAACGGCGCCGAGCAGGTGGGCGCCGGGCTGTATCAGCTGACTCAGCGCCGCGGGCAGCGCTGGACCACCGCGGACGGTTACCTGCGTCCCGCGCGCAAGCGCCCGAACCTGACGGTGCTCACCGACACGCACGTCCTCAAACTGCGCATCGAGGGCGGACGCGCGACCGGTGTCGAGGTCGTCCGCGCGGGCAGACGCGAGTCCTACCAGGCCGAGCGTGAGGTCGTGCTGTCGGCCGGCGCGTTCAACACCCCCCAGATCCTGATGCTGTCGGGCATCGGACCGGCCGACCATCTGGCCGAGCACGGGATCCCGGTGGTGGTGGACAACCCCAACGTCGGCGCCCACCTGATGGACCACCCGATGGCCATGATCGTCTTCGAGACGACGGCCAAGGGGACGCTCGCCGGGGCCCAGTCACCGGTGCAACTGCTCGACTACCTGCTGCGCCGCCGCGGCCTGCTCACGTCCAACATCGGCGAGGCGGGGGCGTTCTTCCACACCCGCTCAGGCGACGACGCGCCGTACATGCAGTTCATCGCCGCGCCGGCCTACTTCTACAACCACGGCTTCACCTCCTACGCGCGCCCGGCGTTCAGCATCGGCTGCTCCATGGTCGGTGCGTCCAGCACCGGCCGTGTGCGACTGCGCGGCGCCGACCCGCAGGAGAAGGTGGCGATCACCTTCAACTACCTCGCGGAACCGGAGGACGTGGACGCGATGGTCACGGCCGTCGAGCGGGCTCGCGAGGTCGCGGCGGCCGGGCCGCTGCGCGGGTTCCTCGGCAGGGAACTGCACCCCGGGGCGCACATCCTGAAGCGGGACCAGCTCGAGGAGGACGTCCGGCGGACGGTGGAGCACACCTACCACCCGGCGTGCACCGCCCGCATCGGCACCGAGACCAGCGGCGTGGTCGACCCCGAACTGCGGGTGCACGGCGTGTCCGGCCTCCGCGTCGCCGACGCGTCCGTCTTCCCCCGCATCCCGCACGGCAACACCCACGCGCCGACCGTGATGGTCGCGGAACGGGCGGCCGACCTCCTCCGCGCCGCCCGATGAGCGGCGCCAAGGCGGAGGAGGCCGCAGCGGAGCCCCGGGTGACGAACTCGGGGCCCCGCTGAAATGGCGAGCCTGCGCCAAGGACACGCCGAGATACGGCGGCGCATGGAGAACGACCTCGGGGCCACCCAGTACTACGGGCTGCCCTACTACGCCCGGTGGATCACGACCGCCGCCCGGGTGCTCGTAGAGAAGGGAATCGTCACGACCGACGAGCTCGGAAGGAAGGTCGACGAGATTCGGACCCGGCGGAGGGAGGAGCTGTCATGAGACGGTTCAAGGTCGGAGACCGCGTCGTCGTCCGCGACGAGACGTCGCTGTTCCACACGCGCTGCCAGGGTTACACGCGCGGACGGATCGGCACCGTGGTCGAGGACCGGCCCGCGAGGGTCATTCCCGAGGACGAGGCGTGGGGCCGTGACGAGGACGGCCGGCACGAGCCGTTCTACGTCGTGCGCTTCAGGCAGACAGAGCTCTGGCCGGACTACGCCGGCCCGGACCTCGACACCCTGGAATCGGAATTCTCGGAACGCTGGCTGGAACCGGCCGGTGAAGGAGAACGAAGCGTATGAGCACCCACAGTCATGATCCCCACGCTCCTGTCCAGGAGCCCGAGGAGATCAACGAGTTCGAGATCCTCGAGCTCGCCGTACGGGAACTGGCGATCGAGAAGGGCGTCTTCTCCGCGGAGGACCACCGCCGTTTCTCCGAATGGGCCGAAAGCCGCACCCCCATGTACGGGTCGAGGCTGGTGGCCAAGGCCTGGCTCGATCCGGCCTTCAAAGAACGCCTGCTCGCCGACGGGACGGAGACCTCCAAGGAGGTGGGGTGGACTGGCTCGATCCGACCGGGACGGGCACGCCGAGCGACTACACCTACTTCTACGTGCTGGAGAACACCCCGCAGGTGCACAACGTGATCGTGTGCACCCTGTGCTCCTGCTATCCGAGGCCGGTGCTCGGCATGTCACCCGACTGGTATCGGACCCCGAACTACCGTCGGCGCATGGTGCGCCAGCCGCGCCAGGTGCTCGCGGAGTTCGGCCTGATCCTGCCCGCCGATGTCGAGATACGCGTCCACGACTCCAACCAGAAGTCACGGTTCATGGTCATGCCGATGCGCCCGGAAGGCACCGAGGGCTGGACCGAGGAGCAGCTCGCGGCCATCGTCACCGGTGACACGATGATCGGTGTGGCTCTTCCGCAGCCGGGTTGGACGGCCGCCGAGGCACCCCCGCGGTCCGGACTCGTCTGTCCGACGGCGGGCGTGCCCGGAGGTGGCAAGTGAGCGGTGAGACACCCTACACAGTGCTCATGGAGACGCTTGAAGCCATCGGGGAGCGCCGTGACACCGACCTGCCGTCGCTGGAGCGCGTCCCTACTCCATGGGAGTCCCGGATGCAGGCGACCTGCGAGTGCCTGGCCTCGCGAGGCGCGCTGGACACCCTGGAACGCCGCCGGACCGAGGACCGGCTCGGAGAGACCGTCTATCGCCGCTTTCCGGTCCACGCGCGTTCCGCGCTGGCCGTCGCCCACGCGCTGATGGACAAGGGCGTGTTCACCGAAGGCGAGCTTCGGTCGAAGATGGCGGAACTACGCATCCGGTTCGGCGAGGACTGACCCACCGGGACGTCTTCTGGTCCGGCGGGAGCCCGGAGGTCGCCCGCGGTCAGCTCTTCCGGCAGACCGAGCAGGGGGTGAGGCCCGCCTCGCCGGCCTCGGTCAGCGTCATGATCTCGATGCCCGTGTCGTCCGTGCCGGCGATCAGCGGGCAGCCGGGGATGTGGTAGCGGCGTGTGCCGACCATGACCCGCACCTGCGTGTCCCCGTCCTCGGACGGCTCCGCAGCCCCGGCGGCGCGGTCCTCGCCACTCGTCCCGGTCACGGGTGCCGAGCCGGAGGTGGAGCCGGCCGAGGCCGCGAATCCGGCGCGCCCGGATTCGCGGGTCTCTGCCGGCTCCACCGGCTCTCCGGTCCCCGCAGGCGGGGACGTGGGGGCGTCGGCCGGGAGGGACGCCGCGTTCGCGTCCGCACCGGGGTCGCCCTGGTTGCGGGGGGTCTGGTTGTCACGGGCCCGCTCGTCGTCCGCCCGGGAAGAGGGGGCCGCCTGCGGGGAGGCCGGAGCCTCTTCGGACGTCTTCTCCGCGGCCGTGTCGCCGGCGGGGTCGCCGTCCCCGGACGACGGTGCGTCCTTCGCCGCCTCGGCGGTCTTGGATCGTGCGGGGTCCCACGGCCGGGAGACCCGGCCGGGGCTGAACCAGTCGTGCTCCGCGGTGTCGGTGATCGACTCGTCCGTCTCGTCGTCCGCCGGGCCCGACACCGATCCCGCCGCCGGCGGAGACCAGGCCGGTGCGGACCATGACGTGGCGGCGGTCCCCGGCGCCGGAGCATCGGCATCGGACGGCTGCGCCCCGCCCCGGCCGAACCAGTCCACCGGTGTGTGCTCGTCGTTCTCGGCGCCGGCATCGGCCGCGGCGGCCGTGTCGGCCTTAGGACCACCGGGCGCGTCCGCCTCGCCGGCCGTCTCCCCGGACGTCATTCGCGGCGTCTCAGGGGACTCTTCACGCGTTTCGTCGCCGGACGGCGCGTCCTCGGACCGCGCGGGCGGGACGGGCGGCTCGGGCAGGCGCGATCCCGGGACGCCGGGCTGAGGAAGCCGCGCGAAGGGCGGCTCCGGGTCAGCGGGCGTGAGACGGGTCGGTTCCCGGCCGGTCGTGCCGGTGGTCCCGGCCGCAGGCGTGGTGGTCGTGGGAGCGGCTTCGGCGCGCAGGCTCTCGTCGCGGATCGAGTCGTCGCGGATCGAACCGTCGCGCGGCGCGGCCTCCTCCGGCTCGGCCACACGGGCGGAGGCTTCGGGGAGGCAGGTGGTGCAGGGGGTGAAGCCCTCCTCGCGGGCCTCCTCGTGGGTCAGCTCCTCGGTCTCTCGCCCGGCGAGCTGGCGGCAGGTGGCCAGGTGGAAGCGCTTGCGCCCGGGGATCACGAGGACGATCGCGTCGGGGGCGAGGCCGCGCCCCGAGGCGGCCGGAGGCCGCGTGATCGGTCCCGTCCGCTGGGGCGGCGGGGACGGGAAGGTCTGGGGGGGCAGTGCCCCGTGATGCGTGACCGGCGGTGCCGCCACCATGGGCGTCGCAACCGGATGCGCCGGTGCCCCGGCGAGGGCTCCGCCGTACGCCCCGCTCACGGCACCGACGTGCGCGAGCTGGGGCACGGACGAACCCGGGGGGGTGGGAGCCGTTCCCTCGGCGGCACGCCCGCCGGCCGGGAACAGCTCGTGGCGCCTCAGCAGTGCCCCGATCAGCAGGCAGACCGCCGACAGCACGCTGACGACGATCGACCACATCACGAGAGGGGGTGTCCCCAGCACGACGCCCGCGATGAGCAGGACGATTGCGGCGAGGACCAGTGCGGCACTGATGAGGATCACGGGGGGTTCTCCGAGCTATCGGGTCCTGTGTGGACCCGCCACTGCTTACCGGCGGTCGTTGTGGGGGCCGTCGGGACCGGGGAAGGCGCCGGAGTGCTGCGAGGGCTCCTGGCCGAACGGGTTGGGGGCGGCGCCCATCTGCTGGGGACCGGGGGCGACGGCGTGGGCCATGGCCGGGGCGGCGCCCACGATCGGGAAGCCTCCGCTGCCCTCACCGGCGACGTTCAGCTCGGCGAGCTGGTTCTCCAGGTAGAGCTTGAGGCGGCTGCGGTACTCGCGTTCGAAGCTGCGCAGCTCCTCGACCTTGCGCTCCAGCTCGTCGCGGGTCTGCACCAGGGTGCCCATGGCCTGACGGTGCCGCTCCTGCGCGTCGCGCTCGAGCGTCTCGGCGCGGGCGCGGGCGTCGCCGATGATCTGCTCGGCCTGACGGCGGGCCTTGCCGAGGATGTCGTCGGCCTCGCGCCGGGCGCGGGTCACGGTCTCGTCCGCCTCGCGACGGGCGTCGGCGATCGCCTGGTCGGCCGTCTGCTGGGCGAGGGCGAGCACGCGGGCCGCGGTGTCCATGTTGTCCTCGGCGGGCGGCAGGCCCATGCCGACGGGCACCGGCTCCGGACGGGCCGGCTCCGGAGGCTTGATCGGCTCCGGCTGGGGGGCCATCATCTCGGGCTTCGGCTCGGCCACCGGAGCGGGAGCCATCTGCATGGAGCCGGGCATGCCCATACCCCCGGGGACCTTGCCCCTGAGGCACTCGGCCAGCTTCGCGCGGAGCTCCTCGTTCTCCTGGATGAGACGGTCCAACTCGGCCTCGACCTCGTCGAGGAACGCGTCGACCTCCTCCTCGTCGTACCCCGGCCTCAGCCGGGTGGTACTGAACTGCTTGTTCCGCACATCGGCGGGCGTCAACGGCATTTGGGTCTCCTTGGCGCGCTTGGAGTCTGTCCGGTCGGACGGTACCCGATCAACGAAGCGCGTTCACGACTTGGATCAAGACCAAAACCACAATGAACAGCACTGTGAAGCTCAGGTCAAAGGCCACCGTACCCAACCTGAGGGGCGGAATGAAACGGCGGAGGAACTTGAGAGGCGGGTCGGTCACCGTGTAGACGACCTCCGCCAGCACCAGGACGACCCCGGTGGGCCGCCAGGCGCGGGCGAACGCCTGCACCGTATCTATGATCATTCTGCCGATCAGCAGAACCAGGAAGAGGGTCAGGGCGATGACCAAGATCTCGCTAATGATCCCCACGGTCGAGCCCCGCCTCCCCTCGGTCCAGCCGTCCTCGGGCCGCACGGGCACCGCTAAGCCGGTCACTGTTCATGTATGGAACTCTAGCTCTGGTTGAAGAAGCCGCGTTCCGCGATTCTGGCCTTGTCCTCGGCGGTCACCTCAACGTTGGCGGGGGACAACAGGAACACCTTGTTGGTAACACGTTCGATGCTGCCGTGTAGGCCAAAGACGAGACCTGCCGCGAAATCGACAAGGCGCTTGGCGTCGCTGTCGACCATTTCTGTCAGATTCATGATGACCGGCGTGCCCTCGCGGAAGTGCTCGCCGATCGTCCGCGCCTCGTTGTACGTGCGGGGATGCAGGGTGGTGATGCGCGCCAGATCGGTCGTACGGCGCTCCAGCACGGTCGTGGGGGGACGCGGAGCGGGGACGGCCGTCTCGGTGTCGTCCTCGCGCTCCAGGGGCCCGGAGTGCGTACCCGAGGGGGCGGCGAAGCCGCGCCGCGGCGACTCGTACTCCTCGTCGCCGTACTCTTCCTCAGTGCCGTACTCTGCCGCGTACCTGTCTTCGTAGCGGTCGTCCTCCACGAGACCGAGGTAGACCGCCATCTTGCGCATCGCGCCGGCCATCGCTCGTCGTCCTCCGCGTTACTGGTGCCTTCAAGGTCCCTTCGGAAGGCCAGGGCGGTAGCCGTACCCCCCTTTGAGCTCACCGCTGATCGACCTCTACCTGAGCGCGGACACCACGGTCCGCTTGGGGGACATTACCTGACGAAGAGCTTTCTGCGGCCGAGCAACGCCGTACCGACTCGCAGGTGTGTCGCGCCGTTCATCACAGCCTGAGGGATGTCTCCACTCATTCCGGCCGATATCACGTCCGCGGCGGGATGTTCCTCGCGGACGCGCTCGGCGACGGCGCGCAGCCGGGCGAACGCGGCGGCCGGGTCCTCCCCCAGCGGGGCGACCGCCATGACCCCCCGCAGGCGCAGCCCCTCCGCCTTCGCGACGAGCCCGGCGAGCGCCGGCACCTCCTCCGGTGCGGCGCCGCCCCGTCCCGCCCCCTCGCCCAGCCCTACCTGGACGAGGCAGTCGACCTCGCGCCCCGCGCGTACGGCCTCGCGACCGAGCGCGTCCACCAGCCGCGGACGGTCCACCGAGTGGATCATGTGGGCGTAGGAGACGACCGAGCGGGCCTTGTTGGACTGCAGCTGGCCGATGAAGTGCCAGGTGAGGCCGAGGCCGGCGCACTCGGCGGCCTTGGCCGCCGCCTCCTGGTCGCGGTTCTCGCCGACGTGCGACACGCCCAGCTCCGCGAGCAGCCGCACGTCGGAGGCCGGGTAGGTCTTCGTCACGGCGATCAGGGTGATCTCCGATCGCGACCGGCCCGCGGCCCGGCAGGCGTCCTCGACACGCCGCTCCACCTCGGCCAGGGCCGCAGCCAGCTCCTCGCGCCGGTCACCCACGGACCGCGCCTCCGGCCGTACGAACGTCCAGCATCACTTGAGGAAGTCCGGCACGTCGAGCTCCTCCTCCTGCTCCTCGAACACCACCGGGCGCCGGGGACCCGGCTGCGTGGTCCTGGAGGTGATCGGGGTCGGCGGCTCGGGCGCGGGGCGCGGGATCGACAGCGGCCCGGTGACGCTCTGGTCGCGTCCGCCGTCGGCCTGCGCGTCGCGCGGGAACGGCGTGACCGCGTCGGCCTGCTGGGCCTGCGGCGCGGACGCCGCCTGCTGGACCGGCTGGCTCACGGGCTGGACCGGCTGGCTCACGGGCTGGGCCGGCGGCGGCGCGGAGCCGGCCGAATGCGCGTTCACCGGCAACTGGGTCGCCGGCGGCGCGGAGTTCGCGGGCTGCGCCTGCGCGGGAGCGGGCTGCGCCGTGCCCATAGTGCCCACCGTGCCCACCGTGCCGCTCACCGGCCGTACGGGCGGCTGCGCGGGCTCCGGCTTGGCCGGGGCGGGCGCGGGACGGGCCGCGGGCGCGGCCGGCGCGGGACGGGACGCCTGCTGAGGCCGCGACAGCGGCGCGGCCACCGGCGCGGCCGCTTCTGGCTCGTCGAACCCGGCCGCGATGACCGTGACCCGCACCTCGTCGCCGAGCGCGTCGTCGATGACCGTGCCGAAGATGATGTTCGCGTCGGGCGCGGCGGCGTTGCTGACGAGCTGGGCCGCCTCGTTGATCTCGAACAGGCCCAGGTCGGAGCCGCCCGCGATGGACAGCAGCACGCCGTGGGCGCCGTCGATGCTCGCCTCCAGCAGCGGGCTGGAGACCGCCATCTCGGCGGCGGCGACCGACCGGTCGTCGCCCCTGGCGTGGCCGATGCCCATGAGGGCCGAGCCCGCCCCGGACATGACCGACTTCACGTCGGCGAAGTCCAGGTTGATCAGACCGGGCGTGGTGATGAGGTCGGTGATGCCCTGCACACCGGACAGCAGCACCTGGTCGGCGGCCTTGAAGGCGTCGAGCACGCTCACCTGGCGATCGGAGATCGACAGCAGCCGGTCGTTCGGAATGACGATCAGCGTGTCGACCTCCTCGCGGAGGGTCTCGATGCCGGCCTCGGCCTGCATGGCCCGGCGCTTGCCCTCGAAGCTGAAGGGCCGGGTGACCACGCCGATCGTGAGCGCGCCGAGCGAGCGGGCGATGCTGGCCACGACCGGCGCGCCGCCGGTCCCGGTGCCGCCGCCCTCGCCCGCGGTCACGAAGACCATGTCGGCGCCCTTGATGACCTCCTCGATCTCCTCCCGGTGGTCCTCGGCGGCCTTGCGGCCCACCTCCGGGTTGGCGCCCGCGCCGAGGCCCCGCGTGAGCTCGCGCCCCACGTCGAGCTTCACGTCGGCGTCACTCATCAGCAGCGCCTGGGCGTCAGTGTTTATGGCGATGAACTCGACGCCCTTGAGTCCCTCCTCGATCATCCGGTTGACGGCGTTGACTCCGCCGCCGCCGATGCCGACGACCTTGATGACCGCGAGGTAGTTCTGCGGTGCTGCCACGACGAGGGGCCTTTCCGCTCGTTTGCGTTTCATGCGGGCAGGGCCCGCCGTCTTCTGAACTCTCACCCTCAAGTTGAGATTTAGAGTTATGTCAACCTGAGGATTGATACGGACAGTAGGGTTGCGCGTCCCCCAGGGTCAACTAACCGCGCCGCAAGGCCGTCCGGCGTGTCGCGGGCTGTCCTATTCGCACGATGCCCCGCCCTGAGGCGAATTCGGATCATGCGTTCCCGGCCCGTGAGATATCTCACCTGACCGTCACCACCTGCGGCGAGCTGACATCGTAGCTGGTACCCGGCTTGGCGAGCGCGGCGAGCAGGACACGTCCCTTCTGCGCCGAGCGCCCCGCGTCCCCCCAGACGACCGTACGGCCGTCCGTGAGTTTGAGCGTGATCGACCGGGGCGAGGGGACACGCAGCTCCCGCAGGCGCTCCAGCACGCTGTCCGGTAGCGCCCGCAGCACGGTGAGCCCGGCCCTGGTGGCGGGATCGTCCGCGGCCGCCCGCTGGACGCGCAGCACCGGCAGCCGGGGCGGGGCCACGGTCACCTGCTGCAGCACGACCCCGTACCGGTCGATCACCGCGGTCGTCGGGCCCATGGGCACGGCGGCGGCGGGGACACGCTCGACAACGCTGACGCGTAGCGTCCCGGGCCAGCCGCGGTCGACCGCGGCCGACTCGACCGCCCGCATCGCCCGCAGCCGCCGTTCGACCTCGGCGAGGTCCACGGTGGCGAGCGGGGTGCCGGTACGCACCCCCGCGGCCTGGCGCAGCTGCTCGGCGGGGATCCGGCTGTTGCCGGTGATCTCGACCTCCCGCACGCCGAGGACGGGCGAGAAGAACACGACCCACGTGGCGACGCCCACCACCCCGCCGGTCAGCAGGGTGGCGAGGGCCGAACGCCGGACGGCCCGCCTCACCGGTCCCCCACGCTCCGGCTCGCGTCCCGGATCACTGGGCGGACAGCTCCGCGACGATCCTCGGGCCGAGCTCCGTCACGTCTCCCGCGCCCATCGTGAGCACGATGTCGCCGGCCCGGGCCCGGCCGGCGACGAGCGCGGGCACGGCCTGCCGGTCGGGCGCGTACACGACCCGCTCGGCGGGAAGCGGGACCTTCCCCGCGACGAGGGCGCCGGAGACCCCGGGCTCGGGGTCCTCGCGCGCGCCGTACACGTCGAGCACGACCACCTCGTCGGCGAGGCCGAGCGCCGCGCCGAACTCGTCGGCGAAGAACCGCGTGCGCGAGTACAGGTGCGGCTGGAAGACCGCGATGACCCGGCCGTCGCCGGTCACGACGTCGCGGGCGGCGCGCAGGTCGGCGGTCAGCTCGGTCGGGTGGTGGGCGTAGCTGTCGTAGACCGTCACGCCCCCGGCCTCGCCCTTCGACTCGAACCGCCGCTTGGCCCCGCCGAAGGCGGCCAGGCCCTCCTTGACGTCGTCGAAGCGCAGGCCGAGGTGGAGTGCCACGGCGATCACCGCGGTGGCGTTGAGCGCGTTGTGCCGGCCGGGCACGGCGAGGCGCACCTCGCCGCGTCCCGGTCCCCCGGGCGCGGCGGGGCCGAGCTCCACGGCGAACTCCACGCCGAGGCCGCGCGGCACCACGTCGGTCGTGCGCAGGTCGGCGCCCCGGCTCTCGCCGTACGTCACGACGGTGAGGCCGCGCTCGCGCGCGATCGGCACGAGGGCCGCGGCGCCCGGGTCGTCGGCGCAGACCACGAGCAGCGAACCGATCCGCTCGACGAAGCGGGCGAAGCTGTCATGGACGGCCTGGGGGTCGCCGTAGTTGTCGAGATGGTCGGCCTCGACGTTGGTCACCACGGCGATGCCCGGGGCGAGCATGAGGAACGAGCCGTCGCTCTCGTCGGCCTCCGCCACGAACACCTCGCCCGCGCCGTCGTCGGCGCCGAGCCCGGTCGTCACGAGCTGCCCGCCGACGCAGTACGACGGGTCCTCACCGCACTTCTGCAACGCCACCGTCAGCATCGAGGTGGTCGTGGTCTTGCCGTGCGTGCCGGCGACGGCGATGCCGGTGCGGCCGGTCATGACCGACGCCAGCGCGGCGGCGCGCGGGATCACCCGCAGGTCCTGCCGCAGCGCCTCCCCCAGCTCGGGGTTGGAGTCGCGGATCGCGGTGGACACCACGACCGTGTCCACGTTCTTGATGTGGGAGGCGGCGTGGCCGACGTGGATGACCGCGCCCAGCTCGCGCAGCTCGGTCAGCAGCTCCGAGGGCCGCGCGTCGCTGCCCGACACCGGCACGCCCCGCTTGAGCAGGATCCGGGCGATGCCCGACATCCCGGCGCCGCCGATGCCGATGAAGTGCACCCGCCCCAGGGCGGCCGCGGGAACGGGATCCACGAGCTTGACGAGACTCATCGGTGAGCGATCTCCAGCACCTTGCGGGCGAGCGCCGTGTCCGCGTCCTTGCGGCCCATCCGCGACGCGGCCTCGGACATCGCGACCACGCGCTCGGGGTCGTTCAGGATCGGCAGCAGCGTCTGGACGATCCAGGCGGCCGACAGGTTCGCGTCGTCGACCAGCAGGCCGCCCCCGCCCCGCACGATCGGCTCGGCGTTGAGGCGCTGCTCGCCGTTGCCGTGCGGAAGCGGCACGAACGCCGCGGGCAGCCCCACCGCGGTGAGCTCGGCGCAGGTCATGGCGCCCGCGCGGGACAGCACGAGGTCGGCGGCGGCGTAGGCGAGGTCCATCCGGTCGACGTACGGCAGGATCACGTACTGCGGGTCGCCCGGCGGGGGCTCCACCTCGACGGTGTTCTTGGGCCCGATCACGTGCAGCACCTGGACGCCGGCCGCCCGCAGGTAGGGCGCGGCCTCCAGCGCCGCCTGGTTGATGGAGCGGGCGCCCTGCGAGCCGCCGAACACCAGCAGCGTCACCCGGTCGGACTCCAGCCCGAAGTACGACCGCGCCTTGTCGCCCATCGACAGCCGGTCCATCATGCTGATCTCGCGGCGCAGCGGGATGCCGATGTACTCGGCGTTCGGGAGCGCGGCCTCCGGGTGGCCGGTGAAGACGTGCTCGGTGAGGCGGGCGCCGAGCCGGTTGGCCAGGCCGGGCCGGGGGTTGGCCTCGTGGACCACGATCGGCACCCCGCGCCGCCGGGCGCCGAGGTAGCCGGGCGTGGCGACGTACCCGCCGAAGCCGACCAGGACGTCCGCCCCGACCCTGTCGAGGATGCCCGCGGCGCTGCCGATGGCCCCGGCCAGGCGGCCGGGCACGGTGAGGAGCTGGGGGCTGAGCGAGCGGGGCAGCGGCACCGCGGGCACGAGTTCGAGCTCGTAGCCCCGGGCGGGCACCAGGCGGGTCTCCAGGCCGCGCTCGGTGCCGAGGCAGGTGATGCCGATCCTCGGGTCGAGCCGGCGAAGCGCGTCGGCCAGCGCGAGCGCCGGCTCGATATGGCCGGCCGTCCCGCCGCCGGCGAGGACCACCCTCATGTCACTCCCTGTTCTCGCGGATGTTCTCGCGTCCGTTCCCGCGTCGTTCCGTTTCGTGCCGTCCGCGGCCGTGCCTTCTGTGCCGCCTGCTGCCGGGCCGGTGCCCGCGAGGCCGCGGGCCGCCTGGCGCGGCCGTTCAAGCCAAGCCAGCTTAGAGCCCGCGCGGCCGGTCCCGGGCCACGGGCGGCCAGCGCCTCGGCCGCTCCGGGCTCCTGCTTGGCGAACGACAGCAGCATGCCGAGCGCCGCGAGCGTCGGCAGCAGCGCCGATCCGCCGTACGACACCAGGGGCAACGGGATGCCGGTGACCGGGAAGACCCCGATGACCGCGCCGATGTTGACCACGGCCTGCCCGGCGATCCAGGCGGTGACGGCGGCGGCCGACAGCCGGACGAAGGGGTCCTTCGTCCGCATGGCGATGCGCAGCCCGGCGTAGCCGAGCAGGCCGAACAGCGCGACCACCACGAGCGTCCCCATCAGCCCGAGCTCCTCGCCCAGGATGGAGAAGATGAAGTCGCTCTCCGCGTGCGGGACGTAGTTCCACTTCTGCCGGCCCGCGCCGAGCCCGAGGCCGAACCAGCCGCCCGAGCCGATCGCCATCAGCCCCTGGGCGGACTGGAACCCCTCGTCCTGCGCGGTCTCCCACACGTGCATGAAACCGGTGAGACGGCCGAGCCGGTACGGCTCGACGATGATCATAGTGGCGGTCGCCAGCACGAGCAGCGCGAGGATCCCGCCGAACAGCCGCACCGGCGCGCCGACCACCCACAGCAGCGCGAGGAAGATCATCATGAGCACGAGCGTCGTGCCGAGGTCGCGCCCCAGCATGACCAGGACGGCCAGCAGGGCCACGCCCGGCATCAGCGGGATCAGCAGCTGTCGCCACTCGATGCGCCCGGCGCGTGCCCGCGTGGCGAGCAGGTCGGCCCCCCACAGCACCAGGGCCAGCTTCGCCGGCTCCGACGGCTGGACCGAGAACGGGCCGATGACGATCCACCGCTGGGCGCCCAGCAGCTCCTGGCCGAGGAAGATGACCATCAGCAGGCCGAGGATCGACAGGCCCATCAGCGGATAGCCGGCCAGGCGGAAGAACCGCTGCGGCAGCCGGGAGCAGACCCACATCAGGGGGAGCCCGATCGCCACGGACGTGACCTGCTTGAGGAACCAGTAGAAGGGGTCGCCGGTCCGCTGGAGCGCCTCGATGCTCGACGCCGACAGCACCATCATCAGCCCGAGCGCCAGCAGCAGCGCACTGCAGCCGAGCACGAGATGGTAGGACGTCAGCGGGCGGCCGAGCAGCTCGCGCAGCGCGGCGAGCTGGGCGGCGGCCCAGCCGATGGGCTCGGGCCCCTGACGCTCGGGCTCCCGGCGATCGGTCTTCCGCGCGGGCGCGGCGCCGGCGGGGCCGGGCGCGGGGCCCGTCACCGGTCCGCCAGCCGCTGCACGGCTCGGGCGAAGGCCTCCCCACGCGCTCCGTACCCGGCGAACATGTCCAGCGAGGCCCCGGCGGGGGCGAGCAGCACGGTGTCGCCCGGGGTGGCGAGCCGGGCGGCTTCGGCGACGACGCGGTCCATGACCCCAGTGTCTTGCCCCGGCACGTCCACGACGGGGACATTCGCGGCGTGTCGCGCCAATGCCTCGCGGATCACGTCCCGGTCGGCCCCCAGCAGCACCGCCCCGCGCAGCCGGGGCGCGGCCTGCCGTACGAGCTCGTCGACGTCGGCGCCCTTGAGCTGCCCGCCCGCGATCCACACGACCGACTCGTAGGCGGCCAGCGACGCGGCGGCCGCGTGCGGGTTGGTGGCCTTGGAATCGTCCACGTAGTCGACCTCGCCGACCCGGGCGACGTGCGCGATCCGGTGCGGGTCGGGGGTGAACTCCCGCAGGCCGCGGCGTACGGCCTCGGGCGGCACGCCGAACGCGCGGGCCAGGGCGGCCGCGGCGAGCGCGTTGGCGACGTTGTGCGGGGCGAACGGCCGCACGTCGGCGAGGCAGGCCAGCTCCTCCGCCGAGGTCGCCGGGTCGGCGACGAAGGCCCGGTCGACGAGCAGGTCCTCCACGACTCCCAGCTGCCCGGGCCTGGGCACGGCGAGCGTGAAGCCCACCCGCGAGGCGTACGGCTCGGCCAGGCGGGACGACCACGGGTCGTCGGCGTTGTAGACCACGGTCCCGGCGTGAGCGAAGACGCGGGCCTTCGCCGCGGCGTACTCCTCCATCGAGCCGTGCCAGTCGATGTGGTCCGGCGCGACGTTGAGCACGGCCGCCGCGAGCGGGGCCGGGGTCGAGGACCAGTGGAGCTGGAAACTCGACAGCTCCACGGCAAGCACGTCGTACGGCCCGTCCACGGCCTCCACGATGGGGACGCCCACGTTGCCCACGGCCAGGGCCTTGTGCCCGGCGGCGGACAGCATGGAGGCGAGCATGCGGACGGCGGTGGTCTTGCCGTTGGTGCCGGTCAGCGCGAGCCAGGGGGCGGCCGGGTCCTCCCGCAGCCGCCAGGCCAGCTCGACCTCCCCGATGACCTCGACGCCCGCGTCCGCCGCGGCGACGAGCAGCGGGGTGGCGGGCCGCCAGCCCGGCGAGGTGACCAGGAGCGAGGCGCCGGCGGGCAGGGCGGGCTCGCCGAAGCGCACCTCCACACCCAGCTCGGCGAGCTCGGCGGCCGTCGCGCGCTGCCGCTCGCCGTCCGCGGCCTCCAGGACGGTCACACGCTCGCCGCGGGCGGCCAGGGCCCGCGCCGCGGCGGCGCCCGACACGCCGAGGCCGGCGACGACGACGTTCACTGTTTCGGCATCCATTCGAGGTAGAACAGTCCGAGACCGGCGGCGACGCACAACGCGGCGATCAGCCAGAAGCGCACCACGATCGTCGTCTCGGCCCAGCCCGACAGCTCGAAGTGGTGCTGGAGGGGCGCCATCCGGAAGACCCGTCTGCGGGTCAGTTTGAAGGACCCGACCTGGATGATCACCGACATCGTGATGATCGCGAACAGGCCGCCCAGGATGACGAGCAGGAGCTGGGTCCGGGTGGTGAAGGCCAGGCCGGCGATCACGCCGCCGAGGGCCAGCGATCCGGTGTCACCCATGAAGATCTTGGCGGGCGGGGCGTTCCACCACAGGAAGCCCAGACAGGCGCCGAGCACCGCCGCCGCGACCACCGCCAGGTCGAGCGGATCTCGCACCCAGTAGCAGTTGGGGCCGAAGCCGACCGTCGTGCAGCTGTTGCGCAGCTGCCAGTTGCCGATCAGCACGTACGCCGCGAGGACCAGGCAGGTGGCGCCGGAGGCCAGGCCGTCGAGGCCGTCGGTCAGGTTCACCGCGTTCGAGAAGCCCACGATGAAGAACACGACCCAGATCATGAAGCCGATCAGGCCGATCGACGGCCCGATGTCCCGCAGGAACGACACCCGCGTCTCCGCGGGGGTCACGGCGTAGGCGTTGGGGAACCGCAGGACGAGCACCGCGAAGATCGCGCCGATGACGAGCTGCCCGGCCGCCTTGGCGCCGCTGCGCAGCCCGAGGCTCCGCTGCTTGTAGATCTTGATGAAGTCGTCGAGGAAGCCGACCGCGCCGAGGCCCGTCATCAGGAACAGCACCAGCAGCCCCGAGGCCGTCGGGGGGTCGCCGACCTCCGAGAAGACGGTCACGCCGTGGGCGACGAAGTAGCCGATCAGCGACGCGATGACGATCACCGTGCCGCCCATCGTCGGGGTGCCCTTCTTGTCGTAGTGCCCCGACGGCCCCTCCTCACGGATGTTCTGGCCGTAGCCCCTGCGGGCGAACAGCCGGATGGCCAGCGGCGTGCCGACCATGGACAGAATCAGCGAGATCGCCCCCGCGATGAGGATGTTCCTCACCGGGCGTCACCTCCGAGGATCGCCTCGGCGACCCGCTCGAGCCCGGCCGCACGCGGCCCCTTCACCAGCACCACGTCGCCCGGCGCGAGCCGGTCCGACAGCTCCCTGGCCGCCGTCGCGACGTCGGGCGCGTAGATCGCGGCGGGAGCGCCGGCGAGCACGGGCTCGGCGTCCTCCCCCACGACGACCAGCGCCTCCAGCCCCACGCCGGCGGCCAGCCGCCCGAACTCCTCGTTCAGCGCCGGAGCGTGCTCGCCCAGCTCGCGCATCGCGGCGATCACCGCGAACCGCCGCCGCCCCTCGCCGATGACCGCGAGGCTGCCGATGGCGGCCCGCACGGAGTCGGGGCTGGCGTTGTAGGCGTCGTTGATCACGGTCACGCCGTCGGGCCGCTCGGTGACCTCCATGCGCCACCGGCTGCGCGGCTCTGCCGCCGACAGCTCCTCGGCGATGTCCGCCACCGGCAGCCCCAGCTCGTGGGCGGCCGCCGCCGCGGCGAGGGCGTTGGCCACGAGGTGCGCGCCGTGCAGGCGCAACCGGACCGGCGCCGTGCCGGACGGCGTGCGCAGCGTGAACGAGGCGCGGCCGGTCGCGTCCAGCGTCTCGTCCTCCGCCCGCACATGCGCCTCGGGCGAGCGCCCGAAGTAGGTCACCCGCGCGCGCGTACGGCCGGCCATCGCGCGCACCAGCGGGTCGTCGGCGTTGAGCACGGCCACCCCGTCGGCGGGCAGCGCCTCGACCAGTTCGCCCTTGGCCCGGGCGATCGCCTCCTTGCCGCCGAACACGCCGAGGTGCGCGTCGCCGACGTTGAGCACCACCCCGATGCGGGGCGGGGCGATCCTCGCCAGGTAGGCGATGTGACCGACGTTGCGGGCGCTCAGCTCCAGGACCAGGAACCGGGTGGCCTCATCGGCCTTCAGCACGGTCAGCGGGTGGCCGATCTCGTTGTTGAACGAGCCGACGGGGGCGATGGTGGGGCCGAGCCGGGCGGTGAGGCCGGCCAGCAGGTCCTTGGTCGTGGTCTTGCCGGCGGATCCGGTCACACCGACCACGGTCGCGGCCGGCAGCTCCGACACCACGGCCGTGGCCAGCGAGGCCAGGGCCGCGAGCGGGTCGTCGACGATCACGGCCGGCGCCTCGACGGGCCGGGTGGCGAGGACGGCGACGGCGCCGGCGTCGTGGGCCTGCCGGGCGAAGTCGTGCCCGTCGGCCCGCTCGCCCTTGATCGCCACGAACAGCGAGCCCGGTCCGGCCGCCCGCGAGTCGATCACGACGGGTCCCCGGACGACGGCCGAGGGGTCGGCCGCCGCGTTCAGCGTTCCGGACGTGATCTCGGCGACCCGGGCCAGCGGCAACGGGATCATGGTGTCTTTCCTGCTCTCTTTCGCGTCGCTAAATCGGCCGCCAGGGCACGGCCCGGCATCGGCTCACGCATCGGCGGCCTCCCGCGCCGCCCGCCGTGCCAGGCTCCGTTCCGCGATGGCCGCGGCGGCCACCTCGCGGTCGTCGAAGGGGACGACCCGGCCCCCGGCATACTGCCCCTGCTCGTGTCCCTTGCCGGCCACAACTACCACATCTCCGGGCGCGGCACCGCAGATCGCCAGGCGGATGGCGGCCGCCCGGTCCGGCTCCACGACCACGTGGCCCCGCTCCTCGATGGGTACCCGCAGCGCGCCCTCCAGCATCGCGGCGAGGATCGCGAGCGGGTCCTCCGTACGTGGGTTGTCGCTGGTGAACACGGCCAGGTCGGCGAGGCGGACTGCGGCCTCGCCCATCATCGGGCGCTTGCCGCGGTCGCGGTCGCCCCCGCAGCCCAGCACGATCACCAGGCGGCCTCCGGGCCCGTCGCCGAGCACCGCGCGCAGCGAGCGCAGGACCGACTCCACCGCGCCCGGCTTGTGCGCGTAGTCGACGATCACCTGCACGTCGTCCGCGCCCGGCACCCGCTCCATCCGGCCCGGCACGCCCGCGAAGTCACGGACGCCGGTCACCGCGGCCTGCAGCGGGACCCCCGCCTCGACCAGGGCCACCAGCGCGCCGAGGGTGTTGGCCACGTTGAACGGGCCGGGCAGGGCCACCGACACCTCGGCCTCGACCCCGCCGGGACCGACCAGGCGGAACCGGCTGCCCGCGGGGCCGAGGCGCACGTCCTCGGCGCGCCAGTCGGCCTCCGGCGCCCCGGTGGCGGAGAACGTGGTGATCGGGATCTTGGCCGTGGCGGCCAGCTCGCGTCCGTGGGCGTCGTCGATGTTCACCACGCCCGCCCGGCTGAACTCCGGGGTGAACAGACGGGCCTTGGCCGCGAAGTAGTCGTCCAGGTCCCGGTGGAAGTCCAGGTGGTCCTGCGACAGGTTGGTGAAGATCGACACGTCGTAGAAGAGGCCGTCGACCCGGCCGAGGGCCAGGGCGTGGCTGGAGACCTCCATGGCCGCGGCGCCCACGCCCCGCTCGCGCATCAGCGCGAACAGCCCCTGCAGGTCGGTCGCCTCGGGGGTGGTGAGCTCGGGGGTGAAACGCACATCGCCGGCGCGGATCTCCACACCGCCGACCAGGCCGGTGCGGTGGCCCGCCGCCCGCAGTCCCGCCTCCAGCAGGTACGTGCTGGTGGACTTGCCGCTGGTGCCCGTGACGCCGATGAGCGTGATGCCGGCCGCCGGCCTGCCGTACACCCAGGCGGCGACCTGCCCCAGCACCGCCCTCGGGTCGGGCACGACGAGCACCGGCAGCCCGGTGGCGGCGGCACGGTCGCGGCCGTCGGGGTCGGTCAGGATCGCCGTCGCGCCCGCCGCCAGCGCGTCTCCGGCGAACTCCGCGCCGTGCCGGGCGTTGCCCGGTGCGGCCACGTAAAGGTCACCGCGCCGCACCCGGCGCGAGTCGAGGGTGATGCCGGTGACCGTGCCGCGGACCGCACGCGCGCCGGGCGACGGGACGGCCGACGACGTGCCGAGCAGGGACGCCAGCGCGGACAGCGGGCGGGCCTGGACGGTCTCGGGACGCATGGACGACGGGGAACGCACGGCGAGAGCGTACCCCCCTCCGTCGCTCGTCCCGGCCACTCCGACTCCCGTCACTCCGCGGTCACTCCGCCGGGCGAAGGAGCATCTCGGGCGCCTTCGTGCCGGTCGGGGGGATCTTCCTGCTCTTCAACGCGAAAGTCATGACGTCCTTGAACACCGGGGCGGCGATGGCGCCGCCGTAGTGGCCTTTCTTCGGATCCTGGATGACCGCCAGGGCCATCAGCCGGGGCTGGTCCGCGGGAGTGAAGCCGACGAACGTGGCGGTGTATCCGCAGTATCCCGCGCACTTCTCGTCGTACCGCATGGCGGTGCCCGTCTTGCCGGCGACACGGTAGCCCTCGATCGAGGCCTCCTTCCCCGTGCCCTCGTGGCCCACCGCGGCCTCCAGCATCAGCGCGATCCGCCGGGCGGTCGTCTCGCTGATCACGCGTGTGCTCTTGGCGGCCGGGCTGGGCACGAACGCCCCGTGCGCGTCGGTGGTGCCCGCCACGATCGAGGGGGTCACCCGCACTCCGCCGTTGGCGATCGTCTGGTAGACGCCTGCCATCTGCAGCGCCGTGACCGAGATGCCCTGACCGTAGGCGATGGTACAGCGCTGGCTGCCCGACCACGTCTGCCACTGGGGCAGCAGACCGGCCTGATCACCCGGGATCCCCGCCCCGCTGCGCGCGCCGAATCCGAACGACCGGAACATGTCGTACAGCCGCTGGCTGGAGATCTTGTCCGCTACCATGATCGTGCCGACGTTGCTCGACTCGGCGAGGATTCCGGTGAACGTCAGCAACTCGGGTTCATGCGGGTGGGCGTCCCTGAGCTGCCGGTCGGCGCACTGGATGTGGTCGGGCACGCGGAAGGCGGTGTCGGGAGCGACCACGCCGGCCTCCATCGCCGCCGCCGCCGTGATGACCTTGTTGGTGCTGCCCGGCTCGAAGATCTCCGACGCGGCGCGGTTGGCGCGGTCCTCCGCCGGGGCGGACTGCCAGGCGTTGAGGTTGGCCTGGGGCGCGTTCGCCATGGCCAGGATCTGACCGGTCGGCACGTCCATGACGATCACGCTGCCGCTGCGCGCCCCCGTCTCGCGGACCTGCCGGGCCAGCGACTCCTCCGCGGCCCACTGGATGTCCCTGTCGATGGTCAGGCGCACGTCGCGCCCGGGCACCGGCGCCTCGCGCTGGCTGCGCGTCATCGGAATGCGCTGCCGGTTGGCGCCGAGCTCGATGCTCTGCTTGCCGTCCTTGCCCGCCAGGATGTCGTCGTACGCGCTCTCCAGGCCCTCCAGGCCCCTGCCGTCGACGCCGACGAAGCCGAGCAGGCCGCCCGCGAGCGAGTTGCCGGGGTAGAGACGGCGGTAGGTCTCCTTCACGCCGACGCCCCTGAGCTCGAAGCCCATGATGCGCTTGGCCCGCGGCGGCTCGACGTCGCGGGCCAGCGGGATGTACCGCTGCTCGGTCTTGGCCAGCGCGGCGGCGATCTCCTCCTTGGGCTTGTTCAGCTCCCGTGCCAGCGTGGTGGCGACCAGGTCGCGCTTGGCCGGATCGACGTCCTTGGGGTCGACGTAGACCTCCCTGGCCTCGACCGTCACGGCGAGGTCGTGTCCCCCGGCGTCGGTGATCGAGCCGCGGCGCGCCGGCAGCGTCTCCGGCTGCACGCGCTGCTGGGCGGCCTTCGCCTGGAGCACCTTGGAGTCGAAGCCCTGCAGCTGGACCAGCCGTCCGGCGAACAGCGACAGCACGATCGCCATCACCACCAGCGCCGCCCTCAGCCGGCGGGCGGGGTTGCCCAGCCGGAGCACGGCGGGCGGACGCGGCGGGCCCGGCGGTCCTGGCGGTCCCGCCGAACGCTGCGGATTCGGGCCCTGCGGACCGGACGGGGCGCCACCGGGACGGGGACGTGGACGGCCCGCGCCGGCCCTGCCGGGGGCTCCGCCCTGCCCGGAGGCACCGGTCAGGGAAGCGCTGTTTCCCGGAGCGCCCTTTCCCGCGGCGCCCGGCTTTCCAGTGACACCCGGCTTTCCAGTGGCACCGGGCTTTCCAGTGACACCCGGCTTTCCAGTGACACCCGGCTTTCCAGTGACACCGGGCCTGCCCGTGGCACCGGACTTGCCGTTGGCGCCCGGCCTTCCGGGAACGCCGGGCGCGGCTCCCCGCGTGCCGTGACCCGGCACGCCGCCACGCGGCCGGTCGGGGGTGCCGGGCGCGCCCGCCCGCGGCTGCCCCGATCTCGCGCCGCTCGCCGGTCTCCCCGGCGATTCCGCCGGAGACCGCTTGTCGCCGCCCGATGCGGCGGCACCGCGCGGCCTGTCGCCGGCCTCGCCCGGCCCGCTCACGCGCCCGCCACGCGGACGCCCCTCACCTGCGCCGGTATGCTGCGCGCCGGCGCGGCGCGAGCCGCCGCCGGACACGCCGGGCTCACCCTTTCGCGGCGTACGTGCGCCGTCCGTCCGCCCGCCCTGTCCGGCGCCGCCCTGCCTGCCGCCGCCTTCCGGGGCGCCGTCGTTCCGGCCGCGCCGTACCGGGCCGCCCGTCGCCTCGTCACGCCCGGGGTCGGACGGCCGGCCGGGACGGCCCGGCCTCGGCGGCCCGTCCTGGCGGGAGGGCCGCCCCGGGGAGCCCGGGCTCCTCCTGTCACCGCCCGGGCCCTGGCCACCGCCTCGCCCGCTGGGACCCCCGCGGCCGGGACCCGGGTTCCGGCCGCTTTCTCTCACCGGTCCGTGCCCTCCTTCTGGGCCTGCTCCTGCGCCGTCGCGTCGTCGGTGCGGATGAAGTCGGGCGCCGTCTTGTCCCGCTCGAGGCCCTGCGCCCTGGCCTGCTCGTCCACCACGTCCGGCTGCGTCCACCGGCGGAGCTGGTTCTCCTGCTCCGCGGCCTGCTCGTGCAGTTCGTCGATGCTCGACCGCAGGTCGGTCAGCCGGAACGAGTCCTGCGCGAGGACCGTGTTGAGCAGCAGGAGGGTCACCAGGCCGCCGCACATGAGGCCCACGACGAGCAGCACGAACGGCGCACGCGGCGGCCGCCGGAACGCCCGCCGCGCCATTGTGGCACGCGCGGACGCCGCAGGCCGGGTTTCCGAACCACCGCGCCGGACGCGCCGCTGAGCGGGCGCGACCTCGGTGAGGCCGTGGGCCTCATCGGGCGGCGCGGGACGGGTGGCCGTGCGGGATGCGGCAGTGCGGGATGCTGCAATGCGGGGAGCGGTCGTGCGGGGAACGGTCGTGCGGGGAACGGTCGTGCCGGAGGCGGTGCGGGCGGCCGTACGCGTCCGGGAGCCGTCACGCTTCGGGGCCGCGACGGATCCGGTGGACGCCGCCGGCGCGCCGCCCTGCCCGGCGGCCGGAACCGCCTCACGCCGGCGCCTGCCGTCCGCGCCCTGACGGGAAGCCGGGACGGCCTCACGGCGACGGCTCTCCGTACCGCCTGCCCGGGGGGCCGGGACGGCCTCGCGCCGGCGGTCGTCACCGGCCGTGGGCGCGCCGGGGCGGACGCGGCGCTCCTCGGGAGTGGTGACGGCCTCGCCCGCCGCCGCGGCGGTCCGGCCCGGCACGCGGGGCGGCGCGGCCGTGCGACCCGCCGCCCTCCTGCTCTCCTGCTCTGTCCTCATCCCTCGCGGATCCTCTCTGCCGCCCGCAAGCGGGCCGAGGCCGCCCGCGGGTTGCGGGCCACCTCCTCTTCGTCCGGGAGCTCCGCTCCCCTCGTCAGAAGGCGGAACCGGGGCTGGTGAGCCTCCAGGGGGACCGGCAGCCCGAGAGGGCTGGTGTCCCTGGTTCGCGCCACGAGGACCTGCTTGGTGAGCCGGTCCTCCAGGGAGTGGTAGGCGAGCACGACCACGCGCCCGCCCAGCGTCAGCGCGTCGAGCGCGGCGGGGAGCGCGCGCTCGAGCGCCGACAGCTCTCCGTTCACCTCGATGCGCAGCGCCTGGAACGTTCTCTTCGCCGGGTTTCCCCCGGTCCGCCTCGTCGCGGCGGGGATCGCCGCGCGGACCAGGTCGGCAAGTCGTTTCGTGCTGGTGATGGGGTCCTTGGCGCGCTCCTTGACGATGAGGCTCGCGACGCGTGCCGCGAAACGCTCCTCGCCGTAGTCGCGCAGGATGCGGGTGAGATCCGCGGCGGAGTAGGTGTTCACCACACGCTCCGCGGTGAGCTCCTGCTCGCGGTCCATCCGCATGTCGAGGGGGGCGTCGTAGGAGTAGGCGAAACCGCGCTCGGCCTCGTCGAGCTGAGGGGAGGACACGCCGAGGTCGAACAGCGCGGCGTCCACGCGGGGCCGTCCGGCGTCACGGAGCACGTCGGCCAGTTCGTCGGAGACGGCGCGCACCAGGGTGATCCGGTCCGCGTACGGCGCGAGCCTGGCGGTGGAACGCTCGATGGCGGTGGGGTCGCGGTCGATGCCGACGAGGTGGAGGGAGGGGTGTGCGGCCAGGAGCGCCTCGGCGTGCCCGCCGAGACCGAGGTTGGCGTCCACGACCACCGGCTCCGGTCCGGACAGCGCCGGAGCGAGCAACTCCAGCACGCGATCGAGCATGACCGGAACGTGACCACCCGGCTGACCGGGCTCGTACGACAACGCTTCCAACCCCCATTACGCCGCAGTACTCGCGGATTCGCGGCTGTGCCGCCGGTGACTACCCAACGGACCCCCACCCATGCCGGTTCCCTGGGAACCGACCCGTCCGGCCAGGTCCCCATCCGCGTCGCCGGCCATGGCGTCTGACACCGGGGAAGGTGCATCAGCTGCCACATGGGAGCGGGTGGAGACCTCGCCGAACGTCACCGACGGGTCGATCGATCGAAAAGATAAGGACCGGTCTACAGAATCCCGGGCAACACCTCCTCCGACAGGTCGGAGAAGGCCTGCTCCTGGGCTTCCAGGTAGGTGTCCCATGCCTGGGCGTCCCAAATCTCCAGTCGCGTGTTGGCGCCGATCACGACGCAGTCACGTTCCAGCCCGGCGTAGCGCCGCAGCGTCTGGGGAATCGTGATGCGCCCCTGCTTGTCCGGCACCTCGTCGGACGCACTGGCGAAGAAGACACGGCTGTAGTCGCGGACCGCCTTCGCCGTAACCGGAGCGGTACGCAGGGCCTCGGTGATGCGCTGGAACTCCTCTACGGGGAAGACGTAGAGGCAGCGCTCCTGGCCTTTGGTGATCACCAGACCCTCCGCCAGCTCCTCGCGATACTTCGCCGGCAGGAACAGCCGTCCTTTGTCGTCGAGGCGCGGGTGGTGGGTGCCGAGGAACACCGGACCCACCTCCTGTGCCTTGTGGAGCGCTCAGCGCTATAGCCCCTGCCCTCCACTGCGCACCACCATACTCCACTTCTCCCCACCGTCAACTGATTCTGAGCGTGTCCGCATTCAAAATGCGCGGCGTTTTCGCAGGTGAAATGGGGTGGGTCGGAGTGGGGCGCGGCGGCGCCCCCCGGCCCGCGCGCGGGCGTGTCGGCACCGCCGGAAACCCCGGCGCGCACGGGGTTCGCGGCGCCGGGCCGGGGGCCGGTGGAGGGAAGTGGAGCGCGCGGGTGGCGGCCCGGGGTTCGCGTGTCGCGGGATGTCGCTGGATGTCGCTGGATGTCGCTGGATGTCGCTGGATGTCACGGGATTCGGACGAGCGTGGAACGCGACCGTGAAGAGAGGCCACAACACTGTGGGCAGTTCACCCGGATTTCCGGACAAAGTCGCCCTAGAAGCACAGGGGACATAGGGTCAGTGCACAGAATGGAAAAGGAACGTTTAACGCCCCATTCTCGGGGACGCACCCTCATGGAGGCCTGGTGGCAGTAACTCCCGACGTCACCGATGCGGCAGCCCGGCTCGAGGATCTGGTCGACACCGCCCACCGGATCCGCAACACGATCGAATCAGTGATCGAGGGCAAGAGCGACGTCGTCCGCCTTACTCTCACCGTGCTCCTGGCGGAGGGCCACCTGCTGATCGAGGACGTGCCCGGCGTGGGCAAGACGATGCTCGCCAAGGCCCTGGCGCGTTCGATCGACTGCCCGGTCAAGCGCGTGCAGTTCACCCCCGATCTGCTGCCGAGCGACATCACCGGGGTCAGCGCGTACAACCAGCAGACGCGGGAGTTCGAGTTCAAGCCCGGGCCGATCTTCGCCAACATCGTCGTGGGCGACGAGATCAACCGCGCCTCCCCCAAGACGCAGTCCGCCCTCCTCGAGTGCATGGAGGAGCACCAGGTCACGGTCGACGGCGCGACGTACGCGCTGGAGTCGCCTTTCATGGTCATCGCGACGCAGAACCCGATCGAGATGGAGGGCACCTATCCCCTCCCCGAGGCGCAGCGCGACCGCTTCACCGCCAAGATCGCCATGGGGTACCCGGAGACGGCCGCCGAGCTGGAGATGCTCGACGTGCACGGCGCCTCCCAGCCGCTGGACAAGATGGAACCGGTCGCGACCACGGCCGAGGTGGCCGCGCTGATCCGGGCCGTCCGCGCGGTCTACGTCTCCCAGCCGGTCAAGCGTTACGCGGTCGACCTCGTGGCGGCGACCAGGCACTCCCCCGAGCTGCGGCTGGGCGCCTCCCCACGGGCCACCCTCCACCTGGTGCGGGGCGCGCGGGCCCACGCCGCGCTGGCCGGCCGCGACTACGTGATCCCCGACGACCTGCAGGACCTGGCCGTCCCCGTGCTGGCGCACCGCCTGCTGCCGAGCCTGGAGGCGCAGGGTCAGCGCCGCCACGCGGAGCAGATCGTCGGCGAACTGGTGCGGCGCGTTCCCGTCCCCGACGCCAAGTAGCGGACGCAAGTGAGCCGGGCGCGCGCCCGGCGCAGTGACAGTGAGCAACTGACGGAGGGCCCATGACCGGGCTGAAGGCTCTGACTCCGCGGGGACGGTCGTTCCTCGCATCCGGCGTGGCGGCCCTGCTGTGCGCCCTCGTGCTCGGGGAGCAGGACCTGCTCCGCGTGGCCGTGCTGATCATCGCGATGCCGCTGCTCGCCTCGATGGTCGTGGCGCGTACGCGATACCGGCTGGCCTCCGCCCGGCGGCTCAGCCCGGCGCGGGTGCAGACCGGCGAGGAGAGCACGGTCACGCTGCGCCTGGAGAACGTCACCCGGCTGCCCACCGGGCTGCTCCTGGTGGAGGACACCCTGCAGTACGCGCTGGGCACCCGGCCGAGGTTCGTCCTCGACCGGATGGAGCCGCGCGGCGTCCGGGAGATCGATTACAAGGTGGGCTCGGACCTGCGCGGGCGGTTCCCCATCGGACCGCTGTCCGTGCGGATCGCCGACCCGTTCGGGCTGGTCGAGCTGACCCGCTCGTTCACCGTCACCGACACGCTCGTGGTCACCCCCGAAGTGGTGCCGCTGCCACCGGTGCGTCTGGCGGGCGAGTACAGCGGCGGCGGCGACAGCCGTACGCGGTCGGTCGCGGCGGCGGGCGACGACGACGTGGCGCCGCGCGAGTATCGCCAGGGCGACGACCTGCGCCGGGTCCACTGGCGCTCGACCGCGCGGCGCGGCGAGCTGATGGTCAGGCGCGAGGAGCAGGAGTGGCAGAGCCGGGGCGCGCTGCTGCTCGACACCCGCAGGCACGCGCACCGGGGCGAGGGGCCGCGCTCGTCGTTCGAGGTGGCGGTCTCGGCCGCCGCGTCCATCGGCGTGCACCTGTCCGCCGAGGGACTCGCCCTGCGCCTGGTCACCGACCAGGGCGCGCGGCACGTGGTGGACAGCGGCCAGTCGTGGTCCCTGCTCGACACGCTCGCCGTCGTCCGGCAGAGCACGGCGCGGTCGCTGGAGCACGGCGTCGGCGCGCTGCGCCAGGGCGGCGGGGAGGGTCTGATCATCGCGGTCCTCGGCGCGCTCGACCCGGAGGAGGCCCGGACCCTCGCCCAGCTCAGGCACTCGGGCGTGACCGCCGTCGCGGTCCTGCTCGACCTCGCGTCCTGGGACCGCGCCTCCGGGAACGGGGCCTCCTGGGACGGCGTCGCCGCCGAGAACGCGCGGACCGCGCGGTCGGTGCTGACCGGCGGCGGGTGGCGGGTGCTCGACCTGCCCGCCGGCGCATCGCTCGCCGGCGTGTGGCCGGAGGCCGGCAGCAAGCGGAGCGCGGCCTGAACCGGCCGGTCCGGCGGGACGGAAGGTAAGAAGCAATGAAACTGCCGGTTGCGGCGGGGCTGGCCACGGCGGCCGTCACGGTCACGCTCTACCCCCTCTTCGAGGGCGGGTCCTGGTTCTGGTCCTGTGTGGGGGCGGTCCTCGTCACCACGCTGGCCGGGGCGGCGGCCTCCCGCCTGGGCGCCCGTCCATGGGTGGCGCCGGCGGTGACGCCCGTCGCGGTCCTGCTGTACCTGACGGCCGTCTTCACGCCGGAGGAGGCGTGGCTGCGGGCCGTCCCCACCAGGGACTCGGTCGTCCGGCTCGCCGAGCTGCTCGGCTCCGGGTTCGACGACATCCAGCGGTTCGCCGCCCCGGTGCCGGACCAGCCCGGCATCACGCTGCTCACCGCGGCGGGCGTGGCACTGATCGCCCTCCTCGTGGACGTCTTCGCGGTACGGCTGCGCCGGGCGGCGCTGGCCGGACTGCCGCTGCTCGCCCTGTTCACCGTGCCCGCCGCGGTGATGACCGAGCCGATCGGGTGGCCCGCGTTCGTCGTCGCGGCCTTCGGTTACATCGGCCTGCTCGTTACCGACGGGCGGGAGCGCCTGAGCCGCTGGGGCCGCGCCGTGGTGGTGCGCCGTTCCGGCGGCTCGGCGCGCGGCGCCGCCCCCGACACCGAGCGGCTCGCCCTGTCGGGCAAGCGCATCGGCGTCACGGCGATCGCGCTGGCGATCCTGGTACCCGCGGTGCTGCCGGCGCTCTCCCCCGACCCGCTGTTCGGCTTCGGCGTGGGCAACGGCCTCGGCGGGGGCGGCGGCAACATCGGCATCCCCGACGCCATCGCCAAGCTCGGCGGCCAGCTCAGGCAGCAGAGCAACGGCACCGTGCTCACCTACACCAGCAGCGACGACGTGCCGCGTTACCTGAGGATCTACTCCCTCGACATCTTCGACGGGACGAAGTGGACGCTGGCCCCGCTGCGCGGGCGCCCGGAGGACCGCGTGTCGGAGGGGCCGCTGCCGCCCGCTCCCGGCCTGCGTCCCGGGGTGTCGCTGAAGCGGGCCGAGATGCGGGTCACGATGAGCGAGGACATCGACGAGCTCAACTTCCTGCCGCTGCCGTATCCGGCCCGGCAGGTGGACGCCGACGGCGACTGGCGCGCCGACCGGTCCTCGCTGATGGTCTTCTCCACCGAGGACGAGGCGGCCGGGCTGGAGTATCGGGTGGTGACCGAGGAGCCCGAGCCCACCACGACCGAGCTGCGCACGGCGGTGACGCTGCCCGACAGCGAGCGCTACCTGCAGCTGCCCGACGGGCTCGACCCCCGGGTGGAGGCGCTCGCGCGCCGGGTCGCCGCCGACGCCGCCACGCCGTACGAGAGCGCGGTCGAGCTCCAGGAGTGGTTCACCCGCAACGGCCGGTTCACCTACGACCTGCGCGCGTCCGGGTCGGGCGCGCAGGCGCTGTCCCGCTTCCTGCTGCGCGACCGCAGGGGCTACTGCGAGCAGTTCGCCGGGGCGATGGCCGTGATGGCGCGTCTGCTCGGCATCCCGGCACGGGTGTCGATCGGCTACACGGGCGGCACCAAGATCGGTGACGCGTGGACGGTCCGCACCCATGACGCGCACGCCTGGCCCGAGCTGTTCTTCGACGGCATCGGCTGGCTGCGGTTCGAGCCCACCCCCGCCGGTGCGGGCGGACAGGGCACGGCCCAGGTGCCGTCGTACTCGCTGCCCGTCACGCCGACGGCCGAGCCCACCTCGGGCGCGTCCGAGGGGCCGTCGTCGGGCGACGAGGACACCGGCCAGAGCGCGGGGCCGGCCCGGCCCAACCCGCGCCAGCTCGACCGCGACCTCGACGGCACGGCCATCGCGGCCGACCCGGGTACGCCCGCGGCGGTCAAGTTCGGCATCGGCGCCGCCGCCGTGCTCGCCCTGCTGTTGCTGCCCGCGGCCGCGCGGCTCCTGGTGCGCCGCCGGCGTCTGCGCCGGCTGACGCGGTCGGCCGCGGGAGGCCACGCCGCCTGGGCGGAGCTGCGCGACATCCTCACCGACCTCGGCATGGCCGGGGAGCCGAGCGAGACGCCGCGCGCGCTCGGCCGCCGTATCGCCGAGCGGTACGCCCCCGGGCCGCAGGCCGCCGAGTCGCTCGCCCGCGTCGTCACGTCGGAGGAACGGCTCAGGTACGCCCCCGCGCCCTCGGCGTCGGGCCCCGTTCCCGCGGACCTGCGCCGCATCAGGCGCGATCTGGCGTCGAAGACCTCACGGTGGCGGCGGCTGGGCGCCGCGCTGGTCCCGATGTCCGTCCTGCTGCGGCTGCGGGCGGCCGGCGAAGGCGTGCTCGACGTGTTCGACCGGCTGGAGGGACTACGGCCCCGGCTCTGGCGGACGGGTCTGCGGCGGATGGAGCTGCGGCGGACCGGGGGGACGTCGCCGGGACACGGGACCGCCACGACGCCCGAGCGCCCCGCCGGCTCCGGACAGGACCGGACTCTGACCGGCGCCCGCCGCTGACCTGTTACCCCCCGCTGTTCTGTTAACCGGCCCATCCGGCACCCCGGCCGATCTGGGTACCCCGGCTGACCTGTTACCCGGCCGGTCCGGCATTGCGGCGCGTGGCCGCGTCCGGGTGACGGGCGGCCGCACAGGGAGAGGATCGCTCGCCGCAGACGACTCGGTGGGCCCGCTTCGCGGGCCCACCGGCGGTGGCTCAGATGGGGATCAGTGCTCGTCGTGGCGGCGGCGCCAGCGCTCTTCCATGCGCTCCATGAAGCTCTGCCGCTGGGGGCGGCGGCCGCGCTCGCGGTCGCGGGACGGCGGGGAGTCACCGAACCCGCTCATGCGTTTCCAGCTCGACAGGCCCCACAGACAGGTGGCCAGCATGACCACGAAGCCGGCGGCACCGAGCCAGATCTGGGCCGCGACGACGCCGACCATCAGCAGGACCACGCCGAGTGCGAAGCCTATGGAGGCCTTCACCAGGCGGCGCTTGTAGTGGCTGCGCGGATTGCTGATCCGTACGGTGTTCGCCCACTTCGGGTCCTCGGCATAGAGGGCCTGCTCGATCTGGTCGAGCAAGCGCTGCTCGTGCTCAGACAGCGGCACGGCGCCTCCCAAGGACGGCCCCATTCAGGGGAAGACGGCAACGGACGACACGGGGTGTCCGAACCTCGCGGTCGGTTATCCCCAGAATACGAGGCCTCAGACGTAGGCGAAAGAAAACGTCCAACGCGGTCCAAACCGGAGGTGACGTCATAGACCTATTGGACCAAATGGACGGCGAACAAGCGACGCCGGCTTCACCGCGTCCGGACCGAACCTGCGGGCCGCCCGGTCCATGGCCTGTTCGGCCTCCCGCCAGCCGGTCTCCCGCTCTCCCAGGCTTATCTGGCGGGTCGCCGCGGCGGCCGGGACCAGATTCTCCACGCGTACGCCGACCAGGCGCAGCCGTACCCGCTCCAGCCCCGCAGCCTCGTAGAGCTCGCATGATGTGTCGAAAATCTCCTTCGCGACGTCGGTCGCCTCGCGCAGCGTACGCGACCTGGTGATGGTCGTGAAGTCGGATCGGCGGAGTTTCACGCTGACCGTGCGGCCGACGTGCCCGCCGGCCCGCAGCCGCGCGGCGACCCGTTCCGACAGCCGCAGCAGCTCGCGCCTGATCGTTTCAGGGTCGTCGACGTCGTGCGGGAACGTCTCCTCGTTGCCGATGCTCTTGTCGGGCGCGTGCGGCACCACCCGTCGCTCGTCGCGTCCCCACGCCAGGGCCGCCAGGTGCGCGCCGACGGCGCCGAACTCACGCTGGAGCGTCGCCACCGGCACCTGGGCCAGGTCCCCCACGGTGCGGATGCCGAGCCGTACGAGTGCCTGCTCGGTGCGCTCCCCCACCCCCCACAGGGCGGCCACGGGCAGCGGGTGCAGGAACTCCACGACCCTGCCGGCCGGGACCACGAGCAGGCCGTCGGGCTTGCACTGGCGCGAGGCGAGCTTGGCCACGAACTTCGTGCTCGCCACCCCCACCGAGCAGGTGATGCCGTACCGCTCGGCGACCTGGGCGCGGATCATCCGGGCGATGGCCGCGGGGCTGCCCAGCCTGCGGCGGGCCCCGCCGACGTCGAGGAACGCCTCGTCGGAGGCGATCGGCTCCACCTCGGGGGTGATCGACTGGAAGATCTCCATGACGCCCCGGGACACCTCGGCGTACTTGGCGTGGCGGGGCGGGATGACCGTGGCCTGCGGGCAGATGCGCCGGGCCCGGGTCATCGGCATCGCCGAGTGGACCCCGAACCGGCGCGCCTCGTAGGTGGCGCTGAGCACGACGCCGCGCGCGCCCGTGGCGCCGACGATGACCGGGGCGCCCCGCAGCTCCGGCCGGTCGAGCAGCTCGACGCTGGCGTAGAAGGCGTCCATGTCCACGTGCAGGATCGGGCAGCCGCTGTCGTCGACCGGCCCGTCCGGCGGAGGCGTGGGATCCCGAGGCAGCAGCTGGTTCCGGGACATGAGGTCACCCTACCCGAGCACCGCGCTACCCGAACATGGTTTCTACTCGCGGTACGCGATGACGTGGATCTGGGTGGCGACGTCGCGGAGCACGGGGTGGGTCGCCGCCGCCCGTTCCAGCGCGACCAGGCCGTCGGGGTCACTCTCGGCGAGCATGCCCGGGACGAGGTCGGCGAAGATCCGCACGCCGTGCACGTCGCCGACGGCGAACCCGGCCGCCTCCAGCAGCGCCCCCAGCGTCTCCCGGGAGAAGCGGCGCGGCGTGGGGTCGCGGTCGCCCCAGCGGCCGGCCGGGTCCGACAGCACCCGGCGCGCCTCGTCGAAGTGGCCGGCCAGCGAGCGGTGGACGGCCGCGGCGACCGAGTTGGCGGCCAGCACGCTCACCACGCCGCCCGGCCGCAGGATGCCGCGGACCGCGCCCAGCGCGCCCGCCGGGTCCTCGACGTACTCCAGCACGCTGTGGCACAGCACGAGGTCGGCGCTGCCGGGTTCGAGCAGGTCGCCGAGATCGGCGGCGTCGCCCTGCAGGCCCTTCACGCCGACTCCCGTCTCGGCGGCGCGGCGCTCCAGCGCGGCCAGCGAGTCGGGCGTCGGGTCGACCACGGTCACGACGTGCCCGAGCGTGGCCAGCGGCACGGCGAAGCCGCCGGTGCCGCCGCCGGCGTCCACGATGTCGAGCGTGTCGCGCCCGGTGGCGGCCGTCCGCTCGGCCAGGAGCGCGCGCAACGCCTCCCAGACGACGGCGCGGCGTGTGGCGTCACGCACTTGCGGCCTCCCTGTCGGGGCTGTCGGTCCGCCGGGCGGTGCCGAGGGCGGTGGGGTTCAGAGCGAAAGCGAGGGCTTGAGCTGCTTGAAGCGGGCCAGCAGGCCGTTGACGAACTGCGGCGACTCGTCGGTCGACAGCTCCGCGGCCAGGTGCACCCACTCGCTGATGACGACGCCCTCCGGGACCTCCTCCGACCACAGCATCTCGTACGTCCCGCCGCGCAGGACGTTGCGGTCGACGGCCGGCATGCGCTCCAGCGTCCAGCCTTCGGCGTACGTCGAGATGAGCTCGTCGATGCGCTCCAGGTGCCGGACCACGCCCTCGACGAGGAAGGAGGTGTACTCGTTGACCGGAGGGTCCGACCGCTCCACCCGCTCGGCGAGCACGCTGAGCGGGCTCACCTGCCGGGCCTCTGCCTCGAAGAGGATGTCCAGCGCGCGGCGGCGGGCCTTCCCCCGAGCCGACACGTCAGGCCCGACCGAGGTATTCGCCGGTGCGAGTGTCGACCTTGACCTTCTCGCCGGTGGTGATGAAGAGCGGGACCTTGATCTCCGCGCCGGTCTCCAGCGTGGCGGGCTTGGTGCCGCCGGTGGAGCGGTCGCCCTGCAGGCCCGGGTCGGTGTGCGAGATCGTCAGCTCGACGGCCGCCGGGAGGTCGACGTACAGCGGGTTGCCCTCGTTGAAGGCGACGGTCGCCGTCGTGTTCTCCAGCATGTAGTTGGCGGCGGTGCCGACGACCGAGCGCGCGATGTTGACCATGTCGTAGGTCTCGGTGTCCATGAAGACGAAGTCGTCGCCGTCGAGGTAGGAGTACTGCATGTCCCGCTTGTCGACGTTCGCCACGTCGACCTTCACGCCGGCGTTGAAGGTCTTGTCGACGACCTTCCCGGACAGGACGTTCTTGAGCTTGGTGCGGACGAACGCGCCGCCCTTACCCGGCTTGACGTGCTGGAACTCGACAACGGCCCACAGCTGCCCATCGTCGAGCTTGAGCACGAGTCCGTTCTTCAGGTCGTTCGTCGTCGCCACGTAGCGTCTCCCGCGTGCGGCTGCCCTACAGGACGAGCAGCTCCTTGGTGGTCAGTGTGAGAAGCTCCGGCCCGTCACCACGCGTGATCAGCGTGTCCTCGATGCGCACACCGCCCCTGCCCGGGAGATAGACCCCCGGCTCGACAGTGATCGGAACTCGATCCTCTAGTCTACCGGTCCTGCCAGGGCCCAGGAACGGCAGCTCGTGGATCTCCAGCCCGACTCCGTGGCCGAGCCCGTGGCCGAACCGCTCGGCCTGACCCGCTTCGGCGATGACCCCGCGCGCCGCGGCGTCCACCTCGTCCGCCGTCGCCCCCGGCCGTACGGCGTGGCGGCCCGCGCGCTGGGCCCGCCGTACGAGGTCGTAGAGGTCGCGCTGCCACGGTGCGGGCGGGCCCACGGCGACCGTGCGGGTCATGTCGGCGTGGTAGCCGTCGTAGCGGGCGCCGAAGTCCATGGTCACCAGGTCTCCCCGCTCGATCGGCCGATCGGAGGGCGAGTGGTGCGGGATCGATCCGTTGGGGCCGCTCGCCACGATGGAGTCGAAGGCCGGCTTGTCCGCGCCGAGCTCGACCATGGCGGCCTCCAGCCACCGGGCGACCCGCCGCTCGGTGACGCCGGGGGCGATGCGCTCCACGACCAGGGAGAACGCCTCGTCGGTGATCGCGCAGGCGCGGCGCAGCGCCGCGATCTCCCCCTCGTCCTTCACGGCTCTGACGGCCTCCACGAGGCCCTCCACCGGCGTGAGACCGGGATGCGCGGCGGCGAGCCGCCCGAACTGTCCCACGGACATGTGGTCGGCCTCCACCGCGACCCGCGCCGTGTCCGGCACGCGACCGAGCAGGGCCCCCGCGACGTCACGGCCCTCGATCACCTCCACGCCCTCGCACACGGCCTCGGCCGTCTCCAGGTAGCGCGAGTCGGTGGCGAGCGCGGCCTGGCCCGTCGCGGTGACGAGCACGGCGGCGTTGGAGCTGGTCAGACCGGTCAGGTAACGGACGTTGACCGGCCAGTTGACCAGAACGGCGGCCGTGTCGTGCTCGGGGAGTGCCGCGGCCAGCCGCGCGCGGCGAGATGCGTGCGTCACGCCCCGGACTCTACGCCCGCCCGGGCGCTCCTCATGCGCCGGCCGGTCACGCCGCTTCGGCGCTGAGGATCCGCGCCACGGGCCGGCGGGCCGCCAGGCGTGCGGGCAGGGCGGTGAGTGCCGCCGTCGCCACGAGAGTCGCCAGTACGGCGCCGAGCAGCGAGGCGGAGGGTGCTTCCGCCGCGTTCCTGGCCGCGAACAGCGAGAGCAGGCCGACGCCCAGAGGGACTCCGAGGACGGCGCCGGGCAGGCTGGGCAGGAGCTGGGCGGCGGACAGCCCCGCGGAGATCTGTCCGGGGGTGGCGCCGAGCGTACGCGCGACGGCCATGTTCGCCCGCGCTTCCATGGCGGTGGTCCAGGTGAACGTGATGGTGTTCACGACGGCGAGTGCGACCAGCAGGACGGTGACGGCGAGCATCAGCCGGCGGTCGTGCTCGCCGCGCAGGTTGGGCAGGGCGAAGGAGCCGTCCAGGCCGTAGCCCCTCTCCGGCTGGGCGTTGATGGTCAGCAGGGCGACGAGCGCGATCACCGTGGTGGCGGTGGAGCACGCCTGCAGCACGGCGCGGCCCGGCCGGCGGGCGGTCAGCCGCAGCCCGAGCAGCAGCGGCGTGGGCAGCAGAGCGGACAACGCGGTGAGCCAGGGCCGGTGACGGGGCTGGTGCGCGGTGGCGGACAGCGCCGTGACGGTCGCCGTGCGCATGGCCCGCAGCGTGGGACGCAGCGTGGACAGCACCGCCACCGCCACGGCGAGGACGGTCGCCGTGGCGACGGTGGCGCCGCCGGGCCCGGGCGCGTCGCCGATCCGGCTGGCGGTGGGGCTGGCGATGGCGGGCACGGTCAGGCGGGCGATCACCAGCCCCAGCGCGTCGCCGGCCAGCGCCAGCGCCAGGTACTCGGTGAGAAGGACGGCGGCGATCAGACCCGGGGCGGCGCCGACGGCCTTGAGCAGCCCGGCGCGGCGTGTCTGCTCGACGGCGCGTCCTGCGGCCAGCGCCGCGACTCCGGTGATGGCCAGGAAGCCGAGCAGCCAGCTGCCGACGACCAGGATCGGCTGGCTGTCTCCGAGGATGACCATGTCCTGTACGGCGGTGAACTGCCAGGAGTGGAAGTTGATCCTGATGTCGGAGGCACGATGGGCGTGGCGGAAGGCGTCGGCGGCGGCGGGGTCGCGCAGCTTGAGGTCCAGGGCCGAGGTCACCGGGAGGTCCTTGGACGACGCCAGCGTCCGCGCGTCCGCTCGGGTCATCCAGGCCAGGCCGCTGTAGTCGCTGGGGCCGCCGCCCGGGCCGACCTGCGCCGCCCAGGGGTAGATGGAGGTGGCCGCGGTGACGGCGATTCCGACGACGGGGTACGACCGGCCGGCGATGGTGACGTGGTCGCCGACGCCGACGCCCAGCGCGGTGGCGAAGCCGCGTTCGAGGACGGTGCCGCCGGAGCGGACCCACCGGCCCGAGGTCACCAGCGGCCGGTTGACCGCGCCGGGCGTCTCGGCGAACCCCTGCACCACCACGGGGGACGAGATGGAATCGCGTGTGCTGAGGGTGGCGTAGACGATGCGATAGGGACCGTGGTGGGCGATCACCTCGGGAGCGTCCGCCAGCGAGGCCAGGGCCGCGGTCACGGCGGGCCCGGTGTCGCCGGACAGCGCCACCACGTCCGGCCCGGCGGTGGCCGCGCGGGTCTGCTCGTACAGCGCGTCGCTCACGCCGCGCAGGGACAGGCCCAGGGCCATCGTGGCGGTGGCCACGGTCACCGCGAGCAGGAGCATCGCGGCCTGGGCCTTGTGCCGGCGCAGGTCGGCCAGCACCAGACGCACGACGAGCACGACGGAGCCCACGGCCTTCAGCCCTCCAGCCCGATCAGCCCGCCGAGCCCGCCGAGCCACCCGGTGCCGGTGCCGGTGCCGGTGCCGGTGCCGGTGCCGGTGCCGGTGCCGGCCAGCCGGGTGTCGTCGACGAACATCCCGTCACGCATCGAGATCAGCCGGTCCGCGGTGGCCGCGACCCGTTCGTCGTGCGTGACGATCACGAGAGTCTGCCCGGCGGCCCGTAGATCTTCGAAGATCCTCAGCACGTCGAGGGTCGCCGCGGTGTCGAGGTTGCCGGTCGGCTCGTCGGCGAAAACGACCAGCGGATCGTTGACCAGCGCGCGGGCGACGGCGACCCGCTGACGCTGCCCGCCCGACAGTCGCGACGGCAGGTGCCGGGCGCGGTCGGCGAGCCCGACCCGTTCCAGCAGCAGGCTCGCGCGGCGCCTGGCCTGGCGGCGCGAGCGCCCGGCCAGCAGCGCGGGCAGCTCCACGTTCTCGGCCGCCGTCAGCTCCTCCACCAGATGGAAGGCCTGGAAGACGAACCCCACCGACCGTCGCCGCATGCGCGCCAGAGCCCGCTCGCTCAGCGTGTCGATGCGCCGCCCGTCCATCCACACCTCTCCGCCGGTGGGCCGCTCCAGGCCACCCAGGAGGTGCAGCAGAGTCGATTTGCCGCAGCCGCTGGGGCCCATCACCGCCAGCGTCTGTCCCTGAGGCACCTCCAGGTCGACCTCGTCCACCGCGCGGACCCGGCCTGGCCCCCGGCCGTGCGTCCTCACCAGGCCGCGGGCCCGGACCACGGCGCTTGACACGTTCATCCGCCCTCGACTTCGTCATCGGCCCCGGACCAGGCGCGCTCACAGGCGTCCAGCCAGCGCAGGTCCGCCTGCAACCGCAGCGCGACCCCTTCCAGCAGCAGGCCGGCGCCCGAGCCCGCCGGCTCGGCCAGCGCCGCCTGCTGCGCCTCACGCAGGTGGCGCAGCAGCTCCCGGCGCTGCGCCGCCACCAGCTCCACCGGGTCGGCCAGCCTGGCCGCCGCGGCGGCGGCGAGCTTGAGATGGAACTCCGCCAGGTCCGGTTTCGGCCAGCCCACCTCGGCCAGCCAGGCGGCCACGCGTTGCTGCCCCGCCGGCGTCAGCGCATAGACCTTGCGCTCCGGCCGCTCGGGCAGGCCGTCCGCCCGCTCGCAGACGACCAGCCCCGCGCGCTCCAGCCGGGCCAGCGTCACGTAGATCTGACCGCGGTTCATCGACTCGCCCAGGGGGCCGAGAACACGCCGCAGCCGGGCGTGCAGGTGGTATCCGTGCGAGGGCTCCTTGGCGAGCATCGCCAGCACCGCGTCCTGCATGTCACCCCCTAACGGTTAGGCAATAGATAGCCGTTACCTATAGGAAGTGTCAAACGCCACTACGGCGATGGCCCGGACCGACCCACCGCCGGCTGAGGGATGATCCACGGCGGCGCGGGGCAGTCGGTTCCCCGCGCCGCCTTACGGCTCAGGAGGCCAGGTCGCGGATCTTCTCGATGAGCGCGACGCGCTCCTCGTGGGTGCGGGCCACGGGGGCGACGTTGAGCGTGGTGACCCCGGCCTCGCGCAGCGCGGCCAGCCGCTCCCTGACATGGCCCTCCGAGCCGACCAGGGACATGCGCTCCAGCAGCTCCCTGGGCACCAGCGCCTCGGCGTCCTTCTTCTTGCCCTCCAGGTAGAGGTCCTGGATCTGCTCGGCCTCCTTCTCGTAGCCGTAGCGCCGAGCGAGGTCGTTGTAGAAGTTCCTGCCCTTGGCGCCCATGCCGCCGATGTAGAGGGCGGCCATGGAACGGCCAAGCTCCAGCACGCCGTCGACGTCGTCGCCGATCGCGAGCACGGCCTGCGCGATCACGTCCAGCTCGCCGAGAACGGGATCCCTGCGCTCGCGGCCGGCGGCCAGCGAGGGGCCCCACACCTCGCCGGCCTTCTCCGGCATGAAGAAGATCGGCTCCCAGCCCTCGGCCAGCTCGGCGGCGAGCTCCACGTTCTTGGGCCCGATGGCCGCGACCACGATCGGGATGCGCTCGCGCACGGGGTGGTTGATCAGCTTGAGCGGCTTGCCGAGGCCGGTGCCACCCTCCAGGGGCAGCGTGTAGTGCTTGCCGGAGTACTCGAGCCGCTCGCGCCGCCAGACCTTGCGGCAGATCTCGATCACCTCGCGGGTGCGGCCGAGCGGCGCGGTGTACGGCACGCCGTGGAAGCCCTCGATGACCTGCGGGCCGGAGGCGCCGAGGCCGAGCGTGAACCGCCCGTCGGAGACGTAGTCGAGGCCGGCGGCCGTCATGGCCAGCAGGGCCGGCGTGCGGGAGTAGATCGGCAGGATGCCCGAGGCGATCTGCAGCCGCTCGGTCCTCGCCGCGATGTAGCCCAGCTGGCTGACGGCGTCGAAGCTGTACGCCTCCGCCACGAACACGATGTCGAGCCCGGCCTTCTCGTAGTCGGCCAGCTCGGCGACGGTCTCCTTGAAGCCCCCCGAGTAGTTGAGGGCCATTCCGATCCGCATCCGCCTCGTCCTTCCGCGTGAACCCGTCGGTAACCGAATGATGTTCCGTATCCGGATGCCAAGGCTAACGAGATGGAAGGGCCGTGACCACCGTCAGGGGCGGCGCGCGACACCGCCGAGCACCGGCACGAAGCCGCCGCGCGGCGGCGGCGCGTCGTCGCCGGGCCGCCACTCGTTCAGCGGGACCAGGCCGGGCTCGACCAGGTCGAACCCGTCGAAGAAACGGGCGATCCGCGCGCCAGGCCTGGCCTCGAAGGGCGCGTTCGCGTTGCCGTAGACGTCGCCCGCCCGGGCCATCTCCTCCGGCCGCCGCAGGTCGCCCCGCAGGAAGCGCACCCGCGGGTCGCCCTCCAGCAGCGCCCGCCCGTGCGCCGCCACCACCGCGTCGTCGTCCACGTACGTCACGAACGAGTCGGGGGCCTCCTCCAGCGCGATCTCGTGGACGTTGCCCTGCGTCGGCAGCCCCGCGCCGAGGTCGAGGAACCCGCGGATGCCGCACTCGGCCGCCAGGTAGCGCACGGCCCGGCCGAGGAAGGCGCGGTTCTTCGTGATCATTGTGGCGGAGCCCATAAATGACGGCGAATCGGGCGAATCGCTACTTATGGAGTCGCCCCTTACGGAGTCGACACAGGTCGGCGGGGGTGTCGACGTCCGCCGGGTCGCCCGCGTCGTCGCAGGGCACGGGCGTCACCAGCTCCGGGTGCGCGCGCAGGAAGGGACGCGCGCCGACGTCGCCCTCGGCGAGCGCGGCCACCTCCGCCAGGTGCTCGCGCGCGATGAGCACCGGGTTGCGGGGCGCTCCGCCGTACGCCGCGACGGCGACGCGGGCGCCTGCCTCGAACGCGGCGATCAGCCGGCGCACCGCCTCGGGCCGCACCAGCGGCTGGTCGGCCAGCGCGATCACCACCGCGGGGGCGGCCGGCGGGAGCGCGCGCAGCCCGGCCCGCAGCGACGACCCCATCCCGGCCGCCCAGCCGGGGTTGCGCACGACGACCGCGCCGGCGACCGGCACGTCGGCGGCCCCGAGGACGATGAGCACCGGCCGGCACCCGCCCTCGGCGAGCACCCGCGCGCCGCGGTCGGCCAGCCGCTCCCCCTCGAACTCCACCAGCGCCTTCGGCCCGCCGAACCGGCTGCCGCCCCCCGCGGCCAGCAGCAGCCCGGCGACCACCCCGCCGTTCACGGGAGATCACCGTGGATGCGTCCCGACGTCTCGGTCAGCGGCCTGCCGCTGCCGCCCCAGCGGAGCTGGATCAGCTCGGCCGCGATCGACACGGCCGTCTCCTCCGGCGTGCGCGCCCCGAGGTCGAGCCCGATCGGCGACCGCAGCCGGGCCAGTTCGTCCCCGGTCAGGCCGGCCTCGCGCAGCCGCGCCAGCCGGTCCGCGTGCGTGCGCCGCGACCCCATGGCCCCGACGTACGCCGCGGGGGTGCGCAGGGCCACCTCCAGCAGCGGCACGTCGAACTTCGGGTCGTGGGTGAGCACGCAGATCGCGGTGCGCTCGTCGACCTCGGCGGCGGCCAGGTAGTCGTGCGGCCAGGCGACCACGACCTCGTCGGCCTCGGGGAACCGCTTGGCGGTGGCGAAGACCGGCCGCGCGTCGCACACCACCACGTGGTAGCCGAGGAAGCGCCCGATCCGCGCGACGGCCGCGGCGAAGTCGATCGCGCCGAAGACCAGCATGCGCGGCGGCGGCGCGAACGACCGCACGAACACCCGCAGGTCGTCCAGGCGCCGCTCCCCCTCGGGGCCGTAGCGCCGCACGCCGGTCAGGCCCTGCGCGAGCATGCCGCGCACGTCGTCGTCCACGGCGTCGTCGAGCCGGGCCGAGCCGAGCGAGCCGGCCGCCCGGTCCGGCCAGACCACGCGGCGCGCCCCCACACGGCCGGGGCCCGCGACGATCGTGGCCACGGCGACCGGGCGACGCGCGGCGACGTCGGCGGCGAGCTTCCCCAGCTCCGGATAGTCCTCTATCGAGACCGGCTCCACGAACACGTCGATGATCCCGCCGCAGGTCAGGCCGACCGCGAAGGCGTCGTCGTCGCTCACGCCGTACCGCTGCAGCACCGGCGTCCCGGTGGCGACGACCTGCGCGGCGAGTTCGTAGACCGCTCCCTCGACACACCCGCCCGAGACGCTGCCCACCGCCTCGCCGTCGAGGACGGCCATGGCCGCCCCGGGCGGGCGCGGCGCGCTGCGGAAGGTGCCGACGACGGTGGCGAGCCCGAACCGCCGCCCCTCCTCCCACCAGCGCAGCACCTGGTCGAGCACGTCACGCATCGGCGCCCTCCTTCCGTGCCGTCCCGGCCCTCCGTACGGGCCGGTCGCCGGCCAGCAGCGCGGCCAGTGCCTCGTACGCGGCCAGGCTGTGCCCGGCGACGAAGTCCGTGACGTACGGCAGCGCCGCGCGGATCCCGGCGGTCATCGGCCGGTACGCCGGGTCGCCCTTGTGGGGGTTGACCCACACGACGCGGCGGGCCAGCCGGGACAGCCGGGCCATCTGCGCGCCCAGCAGGTCGGCCGGGCCCCGCTCCCACCCGTCGGACGCGATCACGACGATGGCGCCCCGCGGATCGGGCAGGCGCAGCAGCGCCCGCACCTCCTCCCCCAGCCGGGTGCCGCCGCTCCAGTCGGGGATGGCCGCCGAGCAGGCGTCCATGGCGAGACCGGGGTCGCGGTGACGGAGCGCGGGGGTGATCCTGGTGAGCCGCGTTCCCACGCTGAACACCTCGGTCGCCCTCGGCTCCGCGCGTACCAGGGCGTGGGCGAAGCGCAGCAGCGTGTCGGCGTACGCGGCCATCGAGCCGCTGACGTCCACCAGCATGACGACCCGCCGGGGGCGCGTCCCGCGCACGCGCCGGCGCAGCCGGGCCGGCGCGCCGCCGTGCCGCAGGATCTCCCTGACCGTGCGCCGGGCGTCGGTCGCACCGCCGTGGGGCGACGGGCGGTACCGCCGCGACCTGCGCGGCTGCCGCGTGCCGCGCAGCAGCGCGAGCAGGCGGTGCGCCTCCCGCCGCTCCGCCTCGCTCATCCGCGCCACGTCCCGGTGCCGCAGCACCTCGATCTCGCTCGCCGTGGCCGGAGGCGCGCCGGGCTCGCCCGCCGGTTCCTGTTCTCCGCCGCCGTACGGCGTGGCCACCGGGCGGGTCACGGACACGGTCGTCCCCCGCACGCGGCGCACCGCGGAGGAGGCGGAGAAGTAGGCGGCGAAGCAGCGGTCGTACCGCGGCAGGTCGTCGGGCCCGGCGCACAGCGTGAGGCGTCCCGCCCAGTAGACGTCCCGCCCGTCGGCGGCGTCGAGATGGCCGAGCGCCGCGAGGAAGCTCTGGGTGCGGTGGTGGTCGGCCGCCACCCCGGCCGCCCGCAGCGCGCGGGCGAAACCGGCCAGCACGGCGACCGGCCCGGGGCCGTCCCCGGCCCGGCGGGCCACGGCGACGCCGTCAGCCACGGCCGCCGCCCGGCGTGAGCAGCCCCATCGCCCGTACGGTCTCCTGGTCCTCCCGGTGCTTGAGCACCGCGCCCAGCGTGGCGGCCGCCAGGGCGGGGTCGAGCTCCGCCGCGCCGAGCGTGAGCAGGGCCTCGGTCCAGTCGAGGGACTCGGCGACGCCGGGCGGCTTGAGCAGGCCGGCCTCGCGCATCCGGCCCGCCGCCCGCGCCACGTCCGCCGCCAGCCGCTCGGCGCAGCCGGGCAGGCGCCGCCGCAGGATCGCCACCTCCCGGTCGAACCCCGGGTGCTCCAGCCAGTGGTAGAGGCAGCGCCGTTTGAGCGCGTCGTGCACCTCACGGGTGCGGTTGGAGGTCAGGACGACGACCGGCGGGGTCGCCGCGCTGATCGTCCCGATCTCCGGCACCGAGATCGTGAAGTCGGAGAGCACTTCGAGCAGGAACGCCTCGAACTCGTCGTCGGCCCGGTCGATCTCGTCGACGAGCAGCACGCTGGGCTGCGTCTCCAGGGCCCGCAGCAGCGGCCTGGCGATGAGGAACCGCCGGTCGTAGATCTCGCCCTCCAGAGCCGCGACGTCGGCCACTCCGGCCGCCTCGGCCGCCTTGAGGTGCAGGAGCTGGCGCGGGAAGTCCCAGTCGTACATGGCCTGCGCGGCGTCGAGGCCCTCGTGGCACTGCAGCCTGATCAGCGGCGCGTCCAGGATCGCCGCCAGCGTCTTGGCCAGCTCGGTCTTGCCGACGCCCGCCTCGCCCTCCAGGAACAGCGGCCGTCCCATCTTCAGGGCGAGGTAGGCCGCGGTCGTCACGCCCTCGTCGGCCAGGTAGTCGTGGTGGTCGAGCAGCTCCGCCAGCCTCGCCGGCGCGTCGATGCCCGAGATGGTGGTCGTCCGCCGCAGCACACGGACAGGCTACGCGGGGGGCGTCCGGCGAGGCTCTGGCCGAATCCGCCAAAGCCGGGCGCGTCGCACGGCGCCGCGTCGCCACGATCGCACAGATCTCCCCGTCCTCACTGCGAGGGGGCGGCGAGCACGGCGTCCAGCAGGCCGGGGAAGCGCTCGTCCAGGTCCTGCCTGCGCAGGCTCACGTACCGCTGCCGGCCCTCCGGGACGTTGCGGATCACACCGGCCTCGCGGAGGGTCTTCAGGTGGTGCGACAGCGTCGACTTCGGCACTTCTCCCCCGGTGGGCTGGCACGCCGCCACCTCCAGCGGGCCCTGCGCGAGCCGCCGTACGAGCGCCAGCCGCGAGGGGTCGCTGAGCGCGAACAGCACGTCGGTCAGCAGCAGGGTCGCGGTGTCGGGGTGCGGCAGGTCCCGGGCTCCAGACATGGTTCGATAATAGTTGAACTATTCGGCGCCTCGTCGTACGGTGTGACGGTTCGAGAATTTTGGAACCATTGACCACGCCGGAACCATTGACCAAGGGAGTGCCGTGATGACGACATCGGGGGACCGCGCGACGCCGGCGAACATCCTGGAGGCGGATCAGGACCCGCGAACGCCGGGCCCCGCACCCGGGCGGGGCGACGACGCGACCGGCGGTGTGCCGGCCGCGGCGGGGACGAGGTCTCGTGGCCGGATGTCGGGCAGGGCCGGCTTCTGGCTGCTCGCCGGGACCTTGGTGGCCTTCATGGTCGCCGCGAGCGCCCCCTCTCCCCTGTACGTGATCTACCAGCAGCGCTGGGGGTTCTCGGCGGCCACGCTGACCGCCGTCTTCGCGGTCTACGCCCTCGCGCTGCTGATCGCGCTGCTCACCGTCGGCGGGCTGTCCGACCACGTCGGCAGGCGGCCCGTGCTGATCGCGGCCCTGCTGGCCGAGGCGGCCGCCATGGTCGCGTTCCTGACCGCGGACGGCGTCGGGCCGCTGCTGCTGGCCAGGGCCGTGCAGGGCCTGGCCACCGGCGCGGCGATGGGCGCGATCAGCGCGGGCCTGGTGGACCTGCAGCCGGGATCGCACCGCGTCCGTCAACTGGGCGCGCTGGTCAACAGCGTCACGCCGGCCGGCGGCCTGGCCGCGGGGGCGCTCGGCGCGGGACTGTTCGTGCGTTACACCGCGACCCCGACGACGGCGATCTTCGTCCTGCTCACGGCCGTCTTCGCGCTGCTCGCGGCCGCGACGACGCTGCTGCCCGAGCCGGTCGCGCCCCGTCCCGGCAGGGGCCGGGACGCGCTCGTGTCACTGCGCCCGCGGGTGGCCGTGCCACGGCCCGCCCGCGGCGCGTTCGCGGCGGCCGCCCCCTGCCTGGTCGCCACGTGGGCGATGGGCGGGCTCTACCTGTCGCTGGGCGGCTCGCTCACGGCGGGCGTCCTGCGCATTCCCGACCACCTGGTCGGCGGGCTCGTCGTCACCGCGCTCACCGCCGCCGGGGCCGTGGCGTCACTGGTCGTGCGCGACCTGCCGGCGCCACGGGTCATGGCGGGCGGGTCGCTCGTGCTCGCCGCCGGCGCCGGCCTCACCCTGGCGGCGCTCGAGGCCGCGTCCACGCCGCTGTTCTTCGCCGGCACGGTCGTCGCGGGCTGCGGGTTCGGCAGCGCCTCCCTCGGCGCGTTCCGCTCGCTCGCGGCGCTGGCGGGGCCCGCCGAGCGGGCCGGGCTGTTCGCGTCCGTCTACGTCGTCAGCTACCTCGCCTTCAGCCTGCCCGCGGTCGCGGCGGGGCTCGCGGTGCCGTCGCTCGGCCTGCGGGCCACGGCCACCGTGTACGGCTGCGCGGTCGCCGTCCTCGCGCTCGTCGCGGCGGCTTCCGGCCTCGTCCGCGAGCGCGCGGCCCGCACGGCCTGAAGCCCACGCCGTGCCCGGGCGCTTAGGGTCGGAGCGTGAGCGACGATCAGACTCCGGCGCCGCCCGCCCGCCTCACGCGCTCGCCGGCCGGGCGGGCCCTCGCCGCCGAACTGGCCGCCCGCTGGGCGGAGCCGCACCGGCGCTACCACACGACCGCTCACCTGCGGGCGGTCCTCACCGCGATCGAGCCGCTCGGCGCCCAGGCGGAGGACCCCGGCGCCGTACGGCTGGCCGCGTGGTTCCACGACGCCGTCTACGACGGGCGGCCGGGGTGGGACGAGGAGCGCAGCGCCCAGCTCGCCCAGGCCCGGCTGCCCGCCTGCGGCCTGCCGGCGGAGCGGGTGCGGGAGGTCGCCCGGCTCGTGCGGCTGACGGCGGGGCACGCCTACGAGCCCGGCGACGTGAACGCGGCCGTACTGTGCGACGCCGACCTGGCGATCCTCGCGGCGCCGCCCGGGGCGTACGGGGCGTACACGAGGGCCGTACGCGAGGAGTACCGGCACGTGCCGGACGACGCCTTCCGGGCCGGACGGGCCGCGGTGCTTCGGGGGCTGCTCGGCAAGCCCCGCCTGTTCGGCACTCCCGTGGGCCGCGACCTGTGGGAGCGGCGGGCGCGCGAGAACCTCGCCGGGGAGCTGGCCCGCCTCTGCGACCGAGGCGCGGCGTGAACCTCGTCCGATGACCGGCCGCACGCCTTTACAGCGTAGATCTCGAACGGGTCTTCGGCCGTCGCAGGCCGGCCTCCCGCAGGCGGCGCACCAGTTCCTGACTGCCGACGGGCTCGGCCCCGAGGACCACGGCCCGGTCGTAGACCGTCTCCGGCACGTCGTAGTGGTCCCGGTCGAAGGCCCGCACGGGCACGCCGAGCAGACGGGCGAAATCGTGCAACTCCTCCAGCGAGGAGTCGCTGACCAGGTGGGACCACAGCAGCCCCCGGGGCCCCGGCCAGTTCGGCCGGTCGATCAGCACCGCCATGCACCCCTCCCGTGTCCGGGAGCGAGCATAACCCGGGGCGCGGGCCACGACCTCGTCGCCGCCCGCCCCCGGCGCCACGGCGGCCGGAGAAACGCCTGGCGTCCCTCCGGGCCGTCATGGCCGGACGTCCCTCAGCACTTCCCCTTTACTCGCGTGCACTTGGGACAGCATTTGTACTTACGGTGGTTCGTGCATCGGTAGGTGCACTTGGGCGGCTTCGGCTTCGCGTATGAATCGCCGGGAGCCGCCTGCGCGACCGCGGCGCCGGCGGCGCCCGTGGACGCCGACACCGACGGCGACGCCGCCGGCCAGAGCGCGACCGTGCCGAGCAGCGCCGAACCGATGACCATGCTGAATCGCCCACCTCGCATGGCCTTTCTCCTCTCCGATCAGGCCGCGATGCGGCGGATCGAGTGGTTCCTCCCCCATTGTCCGAATCGCTTCGGGGATGCGTCCAGCCCATCGCCCACCGCCGGAAAAATTCGATGTGAATCCCCATCCCGCCATTGGCATGGATCGGTGAATGGCGGCCCGGTCCCTTCGCGAACCGTGAGGCGGCGGCCAAATGTCCGTCCGACCACGGCATGAAAAGCGCCTCAACCCGGCAAAAGCCCGCATAGTCGGCAGCAGGGCGGCAACCGTCGCCCGGGACGCGCACTCGCCGCGACCACAGCGTCCGGTGTCCACAGCGTCCACGGGGGGGAAACGATGAACGCACGAACTGTCCGATCCGTTACCGCACTCGCGGCGGCGGCCGCGCTGACGATGGCGCTGCTCGTCGGCTGCGGCGGCACCACCGCCCCGGCGCCAGAGCACGCCGCCGTGGCCGGCCCCGCGGCGCTCGTCACGCCGACCGCGGCCGAGACCGAGTACAACTCGCCGTGCCCGGCCGGCGGCAACGCCAAGCGGTTCGCCAAGACCCGGTTCGCGCTGCACGCGGGTCTCGCCCTCGGCGCCTTCCACCGCTACATCTACAAACCACTGCGCAGCGGCGGTTTCAAGGCCGGAGCGGAGAAACGCAAGCGTACGATCGCCAAGGCCGCGATCGCCGGCGCCTTCGCCCTGCACCAGCTGAAGGTCGCCAAGGGCTTCGCCGCGGCCAATCCGACGTTGTGCAGGGCCGTCCAGGGCGTGAGCGACCAGTTCTCCGCGCTGACCGGCAAGCTGCAGAACGGCACCGCGACGGCGTCCGACGTCGACGCCGGCAAGAGCTCGATGGAGGGCCTGCAGCGCGACGCGTCGAAGACCGGCTACGGGTTCAAGGAGCAGAACGTCACCATCCCGGGCACGAGCTGACCTCCGCCACGGGACGCGGCCGGGCCGCCCCGGTCAGCCCACCTTGGAGAAGAACGCGCCGATGTCGGCGGCGAGGCGATCCGGCTGGTCCATCGCGATGAAGTGGTGGCCACCCGGGTTGTCCTCGGGCCAGTGGAGGATGGTGTTGTGGCGTTCGGCGAGCCGGCGGATGCCGGGCGGGCCGCTGTACACGCCGGTCGGCGCGACCGTCTGGCCCTCCGGCCAGCCGAAGCCGGTGCTCTCGTAGTACGGCCACGCCGACGTCCCGAACGTCCCGGTGAACCAGTACAGGCTCACATTGGTCAGGAACAGGTCCCGGTCGATCGCCTTCTCTAGAGGCCTGCCCGAGGCGTTGAACTCGTGGAACTTCTGGGTCATCCAGGCCAGTGCCGCGAGCGGCGAGTCGTGCCATCCGTACGTGAAGGTCTGCGGCGCCGCGCGCAGCAGCGCGTGGTGGTCGACGCCGTTCATCCAGTCCTGTTCCATCAACCGGGCGTAGGCCGCCCGCTCGTCCTCGGTCATCTCCGGAAGGTCCTTCTCCGTGGGGAACCCGAGACCGCTGACGATGTAGACGCCGGTCACGTTGCCCGGCGCCGCCTTGGCCACCTCCGGGGCGACGTAGGCCCCGAAGTCCCCGCCCTGCGCGCCGTACCGCTCGTAGCCGAGGCGGCGCATCAGCTCGGCCCAGGTCCGCGCCACGCGCGCCGCGGTCCAGCCGGCGCCGCGAGGCGGCGCGGAGAAGCCGAAGCCCGGAAGGGAGGGCGCCACGACGTGGAACGCCCGGGCGGGGTCGCCACCGTGCGTACGGGGGTCGGTGAGGCGGCCGATGAGCTCGGTGAACTCCAGGAACGAGTTCGGCCAGCCGTGCGTGAGGACGAGCGGCAGAGCATCGGGCTCGGCCGAGCGTACGTGCAGGAAGTGGATGTCCTGACCGTCGATCTCGGTCATGAACTGCGGGAACTCGTTCAGCCGCGCCTCGTGCGCGCGCCAGTCGTACTCCTGGCGCCAGTAGCGGGCGAGCTCCCGGAGGAAGGCGTGGGGGACGCCGCGGCTCCATCCGTCGCCGGGCAGCTCACGGGGCCAACGGGCACGGTCCAGCCGGTCGTTCAGGTCGTCCAGGTCGGCCGAAGCGATCTCAATGCGGAATGGGCGGATCTCGGTGCTCATGTCTCTCCCGATGCGTCGTGATGACGGGACCGACGTTAGGGGCCATGTAGGTCGCGATCTGTCCTATATGACCGGGCATGCTTGGCCCATGGGTGACATGTCCGCACGGTTGCTCGCTCTGCTGTCGCTGCTGCAGACGCCGCGCGAGTGGCCGGGAAGCGAGCTGGCCGAGCGTCTGGAGGTCAGCCCCCGGACCATCCGCCGCGACATCGACCGCCTGCGCGAGCTGGGATATCCGGTCCAGGCGACGATGGGCGCGGTGGGCGGTTACCGGCTCGCCGCGGGCACGGCCATGCCGCCGCTGCTGCTGGACGACGAGGAGGCGGTGGCCATCGCCGTCGGCCTGCGCACGGCCGCCGCGCATCCGGTGGACGGCATCGAGGAGGCGTCCGTGCGCGCCCTGGCCAAGCTGGAGCAGGTGCTGCCGTCCCGGCTGCGGCACCGGGTGGGCGCGCTCGCCGCCGCGACCGTGCCGATGCTCGCCGGAGCCGAGCCGCCCGTGGACCCGCGGACCCTGGTGGTGCTCGCCGGAGCCGCCGCCAACCGCGAACGCCTGCGCTTCGCCTACCGATCCGGCGACGGCACCGAGACCAAGCGGCTGACCGAGCCGTACCGCCTGGTCACGGCCGGACGCCGGTGGTACCTGCTGGCATACGACAACGACCGCGACGACTGGCGGATCTTCCGCGCCGACCGGATCGGCGCCCCTCACCCGACCGGCGTACGGGTCCCGGCTCGGGTGCCGCCGGAACAGGACCCGGCCGCGTTCGTCGCCGCCAGGCTGTACTCGTCCGCGCCCGTTTACGAGGTGGTGGCGACCCTGCGCCTTCCGGCCGGTCAGGCGGCAGGCCGGCTCGGCGCCGCCGCGGGGCACGTGGAGCCGATCGACGACCACAGCTGCCGCCTGCGCGGACCGGCCGACACGCTGGAGTGGCTCGCGTCACGTCTGCTCATGCTCGGCTGCGAGTTCGAGGTGCACGAGCCGCCTGAGCTGCGGGCGTATCTGCGTGCGCTGGGCGCCCGTGCCACCCGCGCCGGCGCCGTCAGCGGATAAACCTATTGACTTGGTAGGAAATATAGGCAACTCTGATGACGAATCCTTCTTCGTCGTCTGCGAGGTGTCTCATGTCCGTCGCCGAACTCGAGGGCGAATTCGGGGGTGCGGTCCGGGCCGATCCCCGGCCCCGCCCCCGCTCCGCCACGGCCCGCGGCCCTGGCAAGGGGTGGCACAGGAGGTGGGTCAGCCCTCTCGTCGTCGTGCTGCTGTGGCAGGCCGCCAGCGCGTCCGGGCTGCTGCCCGCCCGGCTGCTCGCCGCCCCGTCGCAGATCGCCGCGACCGCTCTCGACCTCGTGCGCACCGGGACGCTGCCCACGGCGATCGCGGTGTCCCTCGAACGGGTGCTGCTCGGCTTCGCCGCCGGAGCGGTCGCCGGCGTCGGCCTCGCGCTGGTCGCCGGGCTGAGCCGGGCCGGCGAGAACGCCGTCGACCCGATCATGCAGATGCTCCGGGCGCTGCCGTTCTTCGGGCTGATCCCGCTGTTCATCCTCTGGTTCGGGATCGGGGAGACGCCCAAGGTGCTGCTGGTGGCGCTCGCCGTCTCCTTCCCGCTCTACCTCAACACGTTCGCGGGGATCCGGGGCGTGGACGGCAAGCTCGCCGAGGTCGCCCGGACGCTCAGGCTCGGCAGGGCCGCGCTCGTGCGGCACATCGTGCTGCCCGGCGCGCTCCCCCAGACGCTCGTCGGGCTGCGGCAGAGCCTCGGCGTGGCCTGGCTGGCGCTGATCGTGGCCGAGCAGGTCAACGCCGACGCCGGGCTCGGCTACATGATCAACGACGCGCGGGAGTTCCTGCGCACCGACGTGATCGTGGTCGGCCTGCTGGTCTACAGCGCGCTCGGCCTGCTCACCGACGCCCTGGTCCGGCTCCTGGAGAGGAGGGCACTGGTATGGCGGCGCGAGTTCCTGTCCCGGTGAGTGTCCCGGTCAGTGTCCCGGTCAGTGTCCCGGTGAGTGTCCCTGCGAGCGTCACAGCGCAGGCAACCGTGCGCGGCCTCACCCGCCGGTTCGGCGACCGCACGGTGCTCGACGGCCTCGACCTGACGATCGGGCGCGGCGAGTTCGTCGCGCTCCTCGGCCGCAGCGGCTCGGGCAAGTCGACGCTGCTGCGCGCGCTCGCCGGCCTGGACGAGGAGGTCGAGGGCGGCCTGGAAGTGGAGGGCTCGGTGGCCGTGGCCTTCCAGGAGCCCCGGCTGGTGCCGTGGAAGCGGGTGCGTGACAACCTCACGCTCGGCCTGACCGCGCCCGACCCGGTCAGCAGAGCGGAGGCGGCGCTGGCCGAGGTGGGCCTGACCGAGCGGGCCGAGGCGTGGCCGCTGACGCTGTCCGGCGGCGAGGCGCAGCGGGCGAGCCTGGCCCGCGCCCTCGTCCGCGAGCCGGGGCTGCTGCTGCTCGACGAGCCGTTCAGCGCGCTCGACGCGCTGACCCGGATCACCGTGCACCGCCTGGTGCTCGACCTGTGGGCGGCGCACGGCCCGGCCGTGCTGCTGGTGACCCACGACGTGGACGAGGCGCTGCTGCTGGCCGACCGGATCCTGGTCCTCGACGGCGGGCGCGTGGCGCACGAGTGGACCGTCGCCGCCCCGCGCCCCCGGCACCGCGACCACCCCGACCTGCTCACCCTGCGCGCGGCGCTGCTGACCGCGCTGGGCGTCACCCCGGAGGGACCGGCATGACCAGGAGACTCCTCGCCGCGCTGCTGATCGTGTTGACGGCCGGCACGGCCTGCGCCTCGACGGGACAGAGCGCGCCAGGAGGGCGGGACGGACAGGCCCCCGGCCGCGTCACGCTGCGGGTCGGCGACCAGAAGGCCGGATCGCAGGCCCTTCTCAAGGCCGCCGGGCTGCTCGACGGCACCTCGTACGCGATCACGTGGTCGCAGTTCACCTCCGGCCCGCCGCTGCTGGAGGCGGTGAACGCCGGGGCCGTCGACATCGGCGGCGTGGGCAACACCCCGCCCGTCTTCGCGGCCGCCTCCGGCTCGAAGATCAAAATCGTGGCGGCGTACCGGCAGAGCGCCAAGGGATCGGCGATCCTCGTCCCCACCGGATCCGCGATCACCTCGGCGGCCCAGCTCAGGGGGAAGAAGATCGCGGTGGCGAAGGGCAGCTCGGCCCACTACCACCTGCTGGCGGTCCTCAAGAAGGAGGGCCTGTCCTTCGCGGACATCCAGCCGCAGTATCTGCAGCCCGCCGACGCCCTGGCGGCCTTCTCGTCCGGCACGGTGGACGCCTGGGCCATCTGGGACCCCTTCACCTCCCAGGCCAGAATCCAGCACCAGGCCCGGCTGCTGGTCGACGGCGAGGGCGTCGTCAACGGCCTGGGCTTCCAGGTCGCCGCTCCCGCCGCGCTCGGCGACGCGGGCAGGCGCGCCGCCGTCGGCGACTTCCTCACCCGGCTGGCCAAGGCGCGGATTTGGGCCGCGACCCACCTGGACGAGTGGGCGAAGGTGTGGGCGCAGGAGACCGGCCTGCCGGTCGAGGTGGCGGACGCGGCCGTCGCCAACGCCGTGGCCACCCCTGTCGTTATCGACGACGCGGTCGTCTCCTCCGAGCAGGAGATCGCCGACGCGTTCACCGCCGGTGGCCTCATCCCGGGCACCGTCACGTTCTCCCAGTTCGTGGACGACCGCTTCAACGACGTCGTCGGAAAGGCGCAGCAATGAGATTCCACTGGTTCCTGCCCACCTCGGGCGACGGCAGGGCGATCACCGGCGGCGGGCACGGTCTGGCGCGCCGGCACGGGCAGGCGGCGGCCTCCGCGTCCCGGCCGCCCACGATCGACTACCTCGCGCAGGTGGCCCGCGCGGCCGAACAGGCCGGGTTCGAGGCCGTGCTCACCCCCACGGGCACCTACTGCGAGGACGCCTGGCTGGTCACCGCCGCGCTGACCCAGGTGACGACCCGGCTGAAGTTCCTGGTCGCGTTCCGGCCCGGGGCGTTGTCCCCGACGCTCGCGGCGCAGATGGCCGCCACCTACCAGCGGATCTCCGGCGGCCGGCTGCTGCTGAACGTGGTGACCGGCGGGGAGGCGGCCGAGCAGCGGCGGTTCGGCGACCACCTGGGCAAGGACGAGCGGTACGCGCGGACCGACGAGTTCCTGTCGATCGTCCGCGGCGCGTGGGACGGCCCGTTCGACTTCAGGGGGAACTACTACGAGGTCGAGGGTGCGGCGGTCGCCGAGCGCCCCGACCCGGTGCCCGAGCTGTACTTCGGCGGTTCCTCGGCCGCCGCGGGCCCGGTGGCGGCCCGGCACGTCGACGTCTACCTCACCTGGGGCGAGCCGCCGTCCCAGGTCGCGGCCAAGCTCGACTGGATGCGCGAACTGGCCGCCGCCGAAGGCCGCACGCTGCGCTTCGGCATACGCCTGCACGTGATCACGAGGGACACCTCCAAGGAGGCGTGGGCGGAGGCGAAGCGGCTGCTCGACCAGATCTCCCCCGAGGACATCGCGTCGGCGCGGGCCGTCCTGTCCCGCAGCGAGTCGGTCGGGCAGCAGCGGATGCTCGCGCTCCACGAGGGCTACCGGGCGGGCTCACACGGCGGCAGGGTCCGGGACCTGGAGATCCACCCCGGCCTCTGGGCCGGGGTCGGCCTGGTGCGCGGCGGCGCCGGCACCGCGCTCGTCGGCAGCCACGCGGAGGTCGCCGACCTCGTCGAGGAGTACGCCTCGCTCGGCGTCGAGGAGTTCGTCCTGTCGGGCTACCCGCACCTGGAGGAGGCATTCTGGTTCGGCGAGGGCGTGCTGCCCGAGCTGCGCCGGCGCGGCCTGCTCGGCGCGCCCGCGCCCGTACGGCTGAGCGCCTGACGGCCCGCCGGGGCCCCCGCCGCCGTCACGGGCGGTCGGGGGCCTCGCCGCGTTCGCGGATGAGGGCGGTGAGCTGTGCCACCGCCCGGCGCGAGCGTTCCCGCTCGGTGCTCTGGATGCCCATCGCGCCTAGGCTGTTGCCGTCGGCGAGGTCCAGCTTGGGCCAGGGGTCGCCCTCCGCCATCGTGACGTCGAGCACCTCGGCCCACTCGAAGCGGTGCACCCGTATCGGGTTCACCACGGTGATGCCCTTCTCGTCCGCCCGCACCCGCAGGCGGCCGAGCAGGTGCAGCACGCACGCCACCGCGACGCCGAAGGCGACCATGCCCAGCCGGTCCGGGATCTTGAACTGCTCCGGCAGGCCGACCGCCATCAGGATCGAGCCGATCACCATCACCGCCGCCAGGCCGTACGCGATGATCGTCGTGATGCGGGGCCGCCAGGTGACGGGCAGCGGCGGCGCGCTCTCAGACATGACCACCCCCGTGCGTGGGCACTGCACGGCGGCGTACGGCGTGCCCGGCCGGCGGGGCCGCGGGCGGATGCTGCGTGATCACCAGTCAAGTCTTCCCGGCTCGGCGCTGCGGATGCGAGCGCTGCGGCTACGAGGTTCGGGCGAGGTCAGCCTGCGAGGCCGCGCAGGAGGAGCGCGGTCTCCAGGGCGGCGATCGTCGCCTCGTAACCCTTGTCCTCCTTGCTGCCCGGCACGCCGGACCGCTCGATCGCTTGATCAAGGGTGTCACAGGTCAGCACCCCGTTGCCCACCGGGGTCGACTCGTCGAGCGAGACCCTGGTCAGGCCCGCGGTCACCGAGTCGCAGACATAGTCGAAGTGGGCCGTCTCCCCCCGGATCACCACCCCGAGCGCGACGACGGCGTCGCAGCGCCGGGCCAGTGCCTGTGCGACCACCGGGATCTCCAGCGACCCGGCCACCCGGGCCGTGACCACGGCCGCGCCGCTGTCCCGCGCCGCCTGCTCGGCCCGCGCCAGCAACTGGTCGGTGATCTTCTCGTGCCACCGGGCGGCGACGATGCCGACGGTCAGCCCGCCCGCGTCCACCGTCCCCGCGTCCGGCCGTCCCTCGCCGCTCATACGTCCTCCTCGCCTGACGGCTCGGAGCCGCATGAGCGGACCGCGCCGTGTTCATCGATTCGCTCGCTACGCTCGCTCATACGCCCTCCTCACGCTCAGAGCCGGTCCGCCCGTTCATGAGGCCTCCCTGCCGAAGTGTTCGCCGTGGATGTCGCGCGGGACGCCGCCGGAGATCTCGTGGCCGAGCCGGTCGCGCTTGGCCGTCAGGTACCTCTCGTTGTACGGGTTCATCGCCACCGGCATGGGCTCGCGGCCCAGGACCTTGATGCCGTACCCGTCCATCCCCCGCACCTTGGCCGGGTTGTTGGTGAGCAGCCGCACCGACTTCACACCGAGGTCGGCGAGCATCTGCCCGGCGTTGGAGAACTCCCTGGCGTCCACCGGCAGCCCCAGCTCCAGGTTCGCGTCGACCGTGTCGCTGCCGTCGTCCTGCAGGCTGTAGGCCCGCAGCTTGGCCAGCAGGCCGATGCCCCGACCCTCGTGGCCGCGCAGGTACACGATCACGCCGCGCCCGTTCTCCGCGATCACGCGCATCGCGGTGTCGAGCTGCACGCCGCAGTCACAGCGCAGCGAGCCGAACACGTCGCCCGTGAGGCACTCCGAGTGCGCCCGGACGAGCACGTTCTCGCCGTCCTCGATGTCGCCGTACACCAGCGCGACGTGCTCGCCGCCGTCGAGCGCGCTGGCGTAGCCGTACGCGCGCCAGACGCCGTACCGGTTGGGGATGCGCGTCTCGGCGACCCGGGTGACCATCCGCTCGGACCTGCGGCGGTGCTCGATGAGCTGCTCGATCGACACCAGCGCGAGGTCGTGCTCGTCGGCGAACTCGCGCAGGCGGGGCAGGCGGGCCATCGTGCCGTCGTCGTTGACGATCTCGGCGAGCGCGCCGGCCGGGGAGAGCCCGGCGAGCCTGGCCAGGTCCACCGACGCCTCGGTGTGCCCGGGCCGCACCAGCACGCCGCCCTCGCGGTACCGCAGGGGGAAGATGTGCCCCGGCCGGACCAGCTCGTACGGCTCGGTGGCCGAGTCGCACAGCGTCCTGATCGTCTTGGCCCGGTCGGCGGCGGAGATGCCCGTCGTCACCCCGTCCCTGGCGTCGACGCTGATCGTGTACGCGGTGCGCAGGCGCTCGCGGTTGTCCTGCACCATCAGCGGCAGGCCGAGCCGGTCGAGCGTGGCGCCCTCCATGCCCACGCAGATCACACCGCTGGTGTAACGGATCATGAAGGCGACCAGCTCCGGCGTCGCCTTGGACGCCGCGAAGATGAGGTCGCCCTCGTTCTCGCGGTTCTCGTTGTCCACGACCACGACGGGCCGCCCGTCCCTGATGTCGTTGACGGCCCGTTCGATCGGGTCCAGCCTTATCCCACTCATGCGACCACCGCCCGCAACTCGCGCGACTGCCGCAGCCAGCCGCGGAAACCGATCATGACCATCACGAAGAACACCCCGTAGACCAGGCCGGAGACCACCAGTCCGGAGCTGAACGCCAGCGGCACACCGACGAGGTCCACCGCCACCCAGACGATCCAGAAGTCGACCAGGGCCCTGCCCTGCGCCCACGTCGCGACCGCGCTGCCGACGAAGATGTACGCGTCGGGCCAGGGCGCCCAGGAGATGTTCAGGCCCCGCGCGTTGAGATAGGTGAACAGCAGGGCGACCGCGACCGTCCCGGCGGCCATGACGCCCACGAGCGCCGCCCGCTCCCTGACGCGTGCCGAGCGGATCGGCAGTTCGGCGCCGCCACGGGTGCCGCGCGACCACTTCACCCAGCCGTAGACGGCGAGGACGCCGAACAACGCCTGCTTGAGCGCGTTGCCGGTGATGTGCGCGCTGACCGACGCCACGAACAGCAGCACCGACCCGAGCAGCTGCACCGGCCAGGTCCAGATCGTTCTCCTGATCGCGAGCCAGACCGTGCCGAGCGCGCACACGTTGCCGACCAGGTCGGTCCACAGCACGGGCTTGCCGAAAACGTAGAACGCCGCCGCGTCCGTCCAGCTCATGCCCGCGTTCCCAGGGTGAGCTTCTCGACGTACTTGGCGATCACGTCCACCTCGAGGTTGACCGGCTCGCCGGGCTGCTTGCGGCCCAGCGTGGTGAGGCCGAGGGTGGTGGGGATCAGGCTGACGGCGAAGGAGTCCTCCGCCACACCGGCCACGGTGAGGCTGACGCCGTCCACCGCGATCGAGCCCTTCTCCACGACGTACCGGGCGAGGTTCGCGGGCAGCGAGAGCCGTACGACCTCCCAGTGCTCCCCGGGCTCGCGTGACAGCACCTCCCCGGTCCCGTCCACGTGGCCCTGCACGATGTGCCCGCCGAGGCGCTGGTCGGCCCGTACGGCGCGCTCCAGGTTGACCCGCGCGCCGGGACGCAGGGCCCCGAGCGAGGACCGGTCGAGGGTCTCCCTCATCACGTCGGCGGTGAAGGAGTCCCCCTCTACCTCGGCCACCGTGAGGCAGACGCCGTTGACGGCGATCGAGTCGCCGTGCCCGGCGTCGCCGGTGACGACCGCGCCGCGCACCGTGAGGCGCGCGGAGTCGCCCCGCGGCTCTAGTGCCACGACCTCGCCGAGTTCCTCGACGATTCCGGTGAACATTCAGCTCTCCTTAGGGGACGTGCGGCCGGAGGACTTCGAAGGCACAGGGGACTTCGACGGCACAGGGGACTGCGGACGCAGGACCAGCTTGAGGTCCGGTCCGACGGGGGTCGCTTCGGCGAACTCCAGCCGGTGGATCTCGGTGATCGTCGACACTCCCGCGGCGCCGAGCGCGGCCGGCCCCGCGCCCAGCAGCGCCGGGGCGAGGTAGCCGACGACCCGGTCGACCAGGCCTTCCCGGAGGAAGGCGCCCGCGAGCGTGGGCCCGCCTTCGACCATCACGCTCACGACCTGCCTGCCGTGCAGTTCGGCCAGGAGGGCGTGCAGGTCGATCCCGCCGGGGACGCGAGGGAGCCGTACGGCGTGGCGGGACAGGTGGGCGGGGACGGCGGCGTCCTCGGCCACGGCGACCAGCGTGGGGGCCTCGCCGTCGAGAACGCGGGCCGTGGCGGGGGTGCGGGCGCCCGGGTCCACGACCACGCGCAGCACGGGCGCCGCGCGCGAGGTAGCGGGGACACGGGCGGTGAGCTGAGGGTCGTCGGCGAGCACGGTGCCGATGCCGGCGACGACGGCGTCGCTCTCGGCCCGCAGGCGGTGCACGTCTGCCCTGGCCTCCGGCGAGGTGATCCACTGGCTGGTGCCGTCCTCGGCCGCCGAACGCCCGTCGACCGTGGCGGCGAACTTCCAGGTCACGTACGGCCTGCCGGCCCGCACAGAGGTCAGCCAGGCGGCGTTGACCTCCTCGGCCTCGGCGGTCAGCACGCCCTCGTCCACCACGACGCCGTGCCGCCGCAGTGTGGCGGCTCCGCCGGCGGCCTTGGGATTGGGGTCGGAGACGGCGACGACGACGCGGGCCACGCCCGCCTCCAGGAGGGCGGCGGTGCAGGGGCCGGTCCTGCCGGTGTGGTCGCAGGGCTCCAGGGTCACGTAGGCCGTGCCGCCCCTGGCCCGTCCGCCCGCCTCGCGCAGCGCCACGACCTCGGCGTGGGGGCCGCCCGCGTAGGCGTGGAAGCCCTCTCCCGCGACCTCGCCCGACGGGTCGAGGATCACGCAGCCGACGACGGGATTGGGGCTGGCGCCGCCCAGGCCCCGGGCGGCGAGCGCGATGGCGCGCCGCATGTGAAGGATGTCCCCTGAGGTCACCCCGGTCTTCCTCTCGCCGTTGTCTACGGCGGGCCCCGGGGGTGGTCGGAGATGCGGCCTCGCATCACCCGCACGGGCGGCATCGCTGCCGGCGCGGCCACACGGCCGCCCGGCGGCACCACGGCCGCCCGTTCGCGCGCTTCCTCCCATCCGGACTTTCACCGTCGGTCCTGGAATCTCACCAGGTCCACCGGCCGATGGCTTCGGCCGGGTCGCGGACTGTCACCCCTGGGGACAGGGGTGTCACCGCCGGTTCGGAATTACACCGACCCCGGAGCACGCTGCTCTGCTACCCGTCAGTGTAGCGATGCCCGGCTCGTTGCCCTAGCGCGGGATTGCGGTGATCTGCGGCACATGCTTATCGGATGCGCTCAGTCTCAGGCATGTGCGGTTTGTGTCACAAAGTTGTGACACAACGGCATTTATGTAATAAACAGTCTCCCGTGCCGCGTATACCGAGGTCAATGCGGTCGCAGGACACAAGGTGATTTACTTTGCACAACGAAGCAAGCAAGTGGCGAACTACCCGCCTCAAGTGATTGACCCGCGCAAAATTAGTTGCCAGGGTTCCCTATAGTCGGATCTCTTCCGATCGTTAATGGTCCATCCGGGAGCACCGCACCATGACGTTCCCCTCCTCGACCACGACCGACGACACCGCCGCGGACTCCGTGGAGACGACGGCATCGTCCGGGTCCGGTCCCGCCATCGTCGGCCGTTCGCCCGGTCAGCTCATGTGGCGCCGGTTCCGGCGCGACAAGACCGGCGTGGTCTCGGCGATCATCGTGCTCGCGTTCTTCCTGATCGCGCTCCTGGCACCCGTGATCTCCGCCTTGTACGGCAAGGACCCGTACACCACATACGGGCAGAACCAGCCGGGCCTGCTCAACGAGTACGGCTATCCCATCGCCCCGAACGGCGGCATGAGCGGCGAATTCTGGTTCGGCCTGGAGCCGGGCCTGGGCCGCGACGTATTCATGCAGCTCGTGTACGGCATTCGCACGTCGCTGAGCATCGCGGTCATCGTGACCGTGATCACGACGGTCATCGGCGTCGTGATGGGCATCACCTCGGGCTACCTCGGCGGCAAGACCGACTACGTGATCGGCCGTGTCATCGACACGCTGCTGGCCTTCCCCTCGCAGCTCTTCCTGATCGTCTTCCTGCCGGTCGTCGAGGCCGCGATCGTGCTGCCGGAGGAGGAGACGCCGGTCTGGCTCAGGTACGTGTCGATCTGCGTCGTCCTGACCGTCCTCGGCTGGGCCACGATCGCCCGCCTGCTGCGCGCCCAGGTGCTGTCGCTGCGGACGCGCGAGTTCGTCGAGGCCGCCCGCGTCACGGGCGCCTCTCCGGGCCGCGTCATCTTCAAGGAACTGCTGCCGAATCTCTGGACGCCGATCATCATCCAGGCCACCCTCGCGCTGCCGCTGTACGTGGGCGCCGAGGCGGGCCTCGGCTTCCTGGGCGTCGGCATGACCGAGCCCACCCCCGACTGGGGCCGGATGTTCCAGGTGGGCGCCAACGTCTACCACTCCGACGTGACGTATCTGATCTTCCCGGGCGTGTCGATGCTGATCTTCGTCGTCGCCTTCAACCTGCTCGGGGACTCCATCCGCGACGCCTTCGACCCCAAGACCAAGCGCTGACCACACGCGCTCTCCCCCATAGGAAGGACCATATGAGATCGCATAGCAGGCGGATCGCCTCGATGACGGCCGTGCTCGCGGCGGGGGCGCTCGCCCTCGCCGGCTGCGCCAAGGGCGGTGGCGGCGGGGCGCCCCAGGGCGCCGCGAGCACCTCCCAGAAGCCGCTCGAGAACAAGGCGGTCAGCGCGATCACGGTCGGCACCGCCCAGGACTCCACGGGCCCCGCCCCGGAGATCCAGGGCGCCAAGTCCGGCGGCACGGTCTACATGATCGACCGCGACGACTTCAGCCACCTGGACCCGGGCCGCGTCTACGTGAACTACAACTCCTCGGTGTCCAAGCTGTTCACCCGGACGCTGACGGCGTACAAGCACGACGAGTCGGGCAACATCAAGCTCGTCGGCGACCTCGCCACCGACACCGGCACCACCGACGACGGCGGCAAGACGTGGAAGTTCGCGCTCAAGGACGGCCTGAAGTGGCAGGACGGCTCGCCGATCACCTCCGCTGACATCAAGTACAGCTTCGAGCGCCTGTTCGCCGACTTCATCACCGAGGGCCCGGACTACGCCGAGACCTGGCTGGTCCCGGACCCGAACAAGCCGTTCCGCGACCAGTACAAGGGCCCGTACGACGGCAAGGAGCTCGACACGATCGAGACTCCGGACGACAAGACGGTGGTCTTCCACCTCAACGGGGAGCACCCGGACTTCAACTTCACCGTGGCCATGACCGGCTACGGCGCCGTGCCCAAGGCGCAGGACACCAAGCAGAAGTACGACAAGCAGCCGTTCTCGTCCGGTCCGTACAAGATCGTGAGCCACATCACGGACAAGTCGATGGACCTGGAGCGCAACGAGCACTGGGACCCGAAGACCGACCCGATCCGGCACGCCTACCCGGACAAGTTCCACATGGAGTTCGGAGTCCAGGCCCAGCAGACCACCGAGCGCTTCATGGCCGACACCGGCAACGACAAGAACGCGTTCACCTTCCACAACGCGGTCGCGGCCGAGCGGGTCCAGGAGGTGCTGGGCAACGCCGAGCTGATGAAGCGGTCGGTGCAGGGCCTGACGCCGTTCACCACCTTCTACAACATCAACACCAAGCGGATCACCGACGTCAACGTCCGCAAGGCGATCATCACCGCCTGGCCCGCCAAGCAGATCCAGCAGATCTCGGGCGGCGAGGTGAACACCGGCAAGATCGCCACGACCGTGATGAGCCCGACCGTCCTCGGTTACGAGGCGTTCGACCTGTACGGCAAGCTGGCCAAGCCCGAGGGCGACCCCGAGGCGGCCAAGAAGCTGCTGGCCGACTCGGGCAACCCGAACCCGACCGTCGTCTACGCCTACAACCAGACGCCGACGCAGGAGAAGGTCACCGTCGCCATCAAGGAGGCGCTGACCAAGGCCGGCTTCAAGGTGGTGGCCAAGCCGCTCAACCCGACGACGTACTACGACGCCATCGGTCCGGTGGACAACAAGTTCGACATCTACTGGGGCGGCTGGGCGGCTGACTGGCCGACCGGTTCGACCGCGATCCAGCCGCAGTTCGACGGCCGCCAGATCGCGGACAACGCGCCGAACTACACCCACATCAACGTGCCGGAGATCAACGAGGCCATCGATAAGGCCAACGCGATCACCGACGCCGCCGAGGCGGGCAAGGCCTGGGCCGCGATCGACAGGATGATCATGGAGCAGGCCGCGATCGTGCCCGAGTACTACCAGACCTACTTCGGTCTGTACGGCTCGGGTCTCGGCGGGGTGAAGATGGACCCGATCGAGGGCGAGCAGTCGGCGCTCGACATCTGGGTCAAGTAGCAGCAACCCGGTCCGCCGTCCCCGTCGCGGGGGGCGGCGGACCTCCGGCCCGCCCGCAGGAGCAAGTGCGAGATCATGACCAGCTTTCTGGTACGCCGCGTCGCCGGCGCCCTCGTGATCCTGCTGATCATCAGCGCGATCACGTTCTACCTCTTCTACGCGATCCCGCGTGACCCCGCCCGGGCGTTCTGCGGCAAGATCTGCCAGCCGGAGACGCTGGCGCTGATCCGCCACAACCTCGGCATGGACGAGCCGCTGTTCGTGCAGTACTGGCACTGGCTCGTCGGCATCTTCGTGGGCCGTGAGTTCGTCCAGTTCGGCGAGTGTCCCGCGCCGTGCCTCGGCTACTCCTTCGCCACCCAGGAGCCCGTCTTCGGCGCCATCGTCGACCGCTTCCCGGTGACGCTGTCGCTCACCGTCGGCGCGTCCGTGGTCATCCTGGCGTTCGGCATCCTCACCGGCATGATCGCGGCCTGGAAGGTCGGGCAGCCGCTCGACAAGGTCGCCAGCGCGTCGTCGGTCATCGGCGCCTCGCTGCAGATCTACTTCGTCGGGCCGCTGCTGGCGTTCTACCTCGTGGACACCATGCAGCTGATCCCGCGCCCGTCCTACGTGCCGATCACCGAGAGCCCGCTGGAGTGGTTCACCCACCTCCTGCTGCCGTGGGTGGTGCTGTCGATCATCTTCACCGCCAACTACACGCGCATGACCCGGTCGCAGATGGTCGAACAGCTCGCCGAGGACTACGTGCGCACGGCGCGCGCCAAGGGCATGTCGAACCGTGCGGTCTTCTTCCGCTTCGCCTGGCGTGGCGCGATGATCCCCATCGTCACGATCTTCGGCGTCGACCTGGCCACGCTCCTGGGCGGCGCGATCATCACCGAGCAGACGTTCAGCCTGCACGGCATCGGCGAGCTCGCCGTACGGGCGGTGCAGAACACCGACCTGCCGATGCTGCTCGGCGTGACCATCGTGGGCGCGGCGGCGATCGTTCTGCTGAACATCGTCGTGGACGTGCTCTACGCGTTCATCGATCCGCGGGTCCGCCTGGGCTGAGCCCCGCCCCACCGAGTCGAACCTGGAACTGGAGCAGCAAGTGACCACCGTGTCGTGGAGCGGCGAGCCGGGGACCTCGCGCGGCCCCGGGCCGTTCCTGTCCGTCCGCGATTTGAGCGTCGAGTTCAGCACCGAGGACGGCATCGTGCACGCCGTCGACGGCCTGTCCTTCGATCTGGAGAAGGGCACCACGCTCGGCATCGTCGGCGAGTCCGGATCGGGCAAGTCGGTGACCAACCTCGCCATCCTCGGCCTGCACGATCCCGCCCACACGAAGATCGGCGGCGAGATCTGGCTGGAGGGCGAGGAGCTGATCTCGGCGGGCGCCGGCACGATGGAGAAGCTCCGCGGCAACCGCGTCGCGATGATCTTCCAGGATCCGCTGACCGCGCTGTCGCCGTTCCACACGATCGGCCGGCAGATCGGCGAGGTCTACCGCAAGCACAAGGGCGCGAACAAGAAGGACGCCCGCGAGCGGGCGATCGAGATGCTGCGCCGCGTGGGCATCCCCCAGCCGGAGCGCCGCGTGGACAGCTACCCGCACGAGTTCTCCGGCGGCATGCGGCAGCGCGCGATGATCGCGATGGCGCTGGTGTGCGACCCCGACCTGCTCATCGCCGACGAGCCGACGACCGCGCTCGACGTGACGGTGCAGGCGCAGATCCTCGACCTGCTCAAGGAGCTCCAGCAGCAGTTCGGCACCTCGATCATCCTGATCACCCACGACCTCGGCGTGGTGGCCAACACCGCCGACAACGTCCTGGTCATGTACGCGGGACGGGCGGCCGAGCGCGGCACCGTACGCGAGGTGCTGCGCGAGCCGCAGCACCCCTACACGTGGGGGCTGCTGTCGTCCATGCCACGCCTGAACTCGTCGGTGGACGTGCCGCTGATGCCGGTGCGCGGCACTCCCCCGAGCCTGCTCAACCCGCCGTCCGGCTGCCCGTTCCATCCGCGCTGCGACTACCCGCGGCTCGCCGGGCCGGAATTGTGCTTCGCCCAGCGGCCGTCCCTCTCGCCGGAGACCGGGCACGGGGACGCCTGCTACCTCACCCTCGGGCAGAAGAGGGAACTCCGCACCGCACGGGCCGCCGGCACGGCGAGTGCCGATGACACCACGCAGTCCGGGGACACCGTGCAGTGCGGGGACACCGTGCAATCCGGGGACACCCCGCAGGACAAGGACACCGCGCAGACCGGGGACGACGCATGAACGAGACGCTGCTGGAGCTCAAGGGGCTGATCAAGCACTTCCCCGTACGCGGTGGCACGCTGATCAAGCGTCAGGTCGGGGCCGTACACGCCGTCGACGGCATCGACCTCGCGGTCGGCGCGGGCGAGACCGTCGGCCTGGTGGGCGAGTCGGGCTGCGGCAAGTCGACGACGGGCCGGCTGGCGGCCCGCCTGCTCGAACCCACCTCCGGCCAGATCCTGTACCGGGGGCAGGACATCAGCCACAGCTCCCGCAGGCAGCTCAAGCCGATCCGGCCCGAGATCCAGATGATCTTCCAGGACCCCTACAGCTCGCTCAACCCGCGGCAGACCGTGGGCACGATCGTCCGCGGGCCCATGGAGGTCAACGACATCGACCCGCCCGGCGGGCGGAAGAAGCGGGTCCAGGAACTGCTGGAGATCGTCGGTCTCAACCCCGAGCACTACAACCGCTTCCCGCACGAGTTCTCCGGCGGCCAGCGGCAGCGCATCGGGGTCGCCCGCGCCCTGGCGCTCGACCCCAAGCTCATCATCGCCGACGAGCCGGTCTCGGCGCTGGACGTCTCCATCCAGGCGCAGGTGGTGAACCTGCTGCAGGAACTGCAGCGCGACCTCGGCATCGCGTTCCTGTTCATCGCGCACGACCTGGCCGTCGTACGGCACTTCTCCCAGCGGGTCGCGGTCATGTACCTCGGCAAGATCGTCGAGGTCGGTGACCGCCAGTCGATCTACGAGCGGCCGCGGCATCCGTACACACACGCCCTGCTGTCGGCCGTGCCCGATCCGGACGTGTCGAGCGAGCCGCGCGAGCGCATCCGCCTGGCCGGTGACGTGCCCTCGCCGATCAATCCGCCGTCCGGCTGCCGGTTCCGCACGCGATGCTGGAAGGCGCAGGACAAGTGCGCCACCGAGGTGCCGCCCCTGGTGCGGCTGAGCGGCAACCGCGAGGGTCACCTGACCGCCTGCCACTTCCCGGAGGCGCCCACCACACAGGGCGAGGACGTCGTGCTGGACCCCGCCCTCGCCTGACGCGGACCATAGGCGACAAGTGGACGAGCGGCGGCACCGCGCAGCGTGGCGACCCTGCGACGGGCCCCGGCCGACTGGCGGCCGGCCCCGCGCCGCCATGCGCGCAGCCGGGCCGGCCGGGCCGACGAGGCGGGCTGATCAGGCGGGCGGGGTGGCCCGCTCGGCCAGGCTCCTGAGCTCCGCGACGGCGCGGGCGGGGTCGTCGGCGCCGTAGACGGCGTTGCCCGCCACGAACACGTCGGCCCCGGCCTCGGCGCAGCGCTCGATCGTCTCCGTGGAGACGCCGCCGTCGACCTGGAGCCACACCTCGCCGCCGTGCTTGTCGATCAGCGCCCTCGCCCGGGACACCTTGGGCAGCACGATGTCGAGGAAGCGCTGCCCCCCGAAGCCCGGCTCGACGGTCATGACGAGCAGCATGTCGATCTCGGGCAGCAGGTCCTCGTATCCCTCGACGGCGGTCGCCGGGTTCAGCGCCAGGCCGGCCCTCGCCCCGGCGGCACGGATCGCCCGCAGCGTTCGCACGGCGGCCTTGGCCGCCTCGGCGTGGATGGTGACGCTTGCCGCTCCCGCCTCCGCGTAGTCCGGCGCCCACCGGTCCGGGTCCTGGATCATCAGGTGGCAGTCGATCGGCGTCGAGGTGGTCTTCAGCAGCGACTCGACGACCGGCAGACCGAGCGTGAGGTTGGGCACGAATTGGTAGTCCATCACGTCGACGTGGAGCCAGTCGGCGACGTTCTCCACCCGTGCGGCCTCGTCGGCGAGGCGGGCGAAGTCAGCGGACAGGATGCTGGGCGAGATCTGAACGGCCATAGTCCCTGCAGTCTATTTCGCCCGGGCGCCCCGCCCGCCCCGCCCCGGCGCCCGGACGGTCAGGCGACGGGAACCCAGGTGAACCGGCCGTCGGGGCGGTGCTCGGCCCGGCCGAAGACCACGTCGGCGAAGTGGCCGCCGTAGCCGATGGTGCCGGGACCGCTCAGCTCCTCGACCAGGCGGCGGCGGCGTTCCGCCGATTCCGCGGGGTCGTGGTCGATCGCGCAGGACCACTCGGGATGGATGACCTGGACCGGCGAATGGAGAGCGTCGCCGAAGGCGATGAGCCTCTGGTCGCCGCCGGTGATGACGTAGGTGGTGTGGCCGACGGTGTGCCCGGTGACGAACGACGCCCGGACGCCGGGGAAGATCTCCTCGCCGTCGTCGACCGTGCGGACGCGGGAGGCGAAGGCGGCCAGGCGCTCCGCGGTCGCGCCGCTGTGGGCGGCCAGATCGCGCCGCTCCCATTCGGGCGCCGCGACGAGGTGAGGGGCGTGCGCGAACGGCGGAGCGTCGGTGCCGGGGGCGGCGCTCCAGGCCCAGCCCAGGTGGTCGATGTGCAGGTGGGTGATGGCGACGGCCTCGATCTGCCCCGGCTCGCGGCCCAGCCGCCGCAGATTGTCGAGCAGTTCACCGGCGGACAGGCTGCCCATCAGCGGGTTGGCCGGGTCGTCGGGCTGTGACGCGGGCCCCAGACCGGTGTCGATGAGCAGCGCCCGGTCGCCCCGCTCCACCAGCAGCGCGCCGAAGCCTCCGGTCAGGAAGCCGTCCTCGTCGAGATAGTCGTGGAGGGTCTCCCAGTCGGCGGCGGTGGCGGCGGGCAGCCATCCGCGCTTCAGCCGCCCCGCCCCGTCCGGGACGAAGCTGACCGTGAGCTCCCCCAGGCGCAGCGAGCGGATGCGCGGCGGGCTGGTCAGCCGGGCGCGGTCGAAGTCGGTCGTGGTCATGGGCCTGCCTCATGCTCACCAGGGTGCCTCCGGGCGGCGGCACGGCCCGAACGTTACCAACCAAGATCTCTCCGCGCCCCGGGAACAGCCGCGAAAACGCCTTCGCGGGCGAAACTCGTCGCCGCCGGTCGGACCGGTGCGCCGGGCGCGGACGTCACCCCCCGGCGAGAAGGACGTCGTGATGTCCACGACATCCGAGGACGAACGACGGGCGCCGGTGGCACCGGCTAAGGACGGCGCAACAGCGCCAGGAACATCGCGTCGGTGCCGTGCCGATGCGGCCAGAACTGCGCGTACGGCCCGTCACCGAGGCCGGGCACCTCCGGCAGGAACGCGCGCGCGTCCAGCACCTCGGCCCGGTCGCGCACGTCCTCCACCACCGCACGGGTCTCGGCCAGGTGCGGCGAGCAGGTCACGTACGCCACCACGCCGCCCGGCCGGACGGCCTCGAGCGCCGAGTCCAGCAGCCGCCGCTGCAGCGCGGTGAGCTCGGGGACGCTGCGGGGGTCGCGCCGCCACCGCGCCTCCGGCCGCCTGCGCAGGGCGCCGAGCCCGGTGCAGGGTGCGTCGAGCATCACCCGGTCGAACGCGCCGGGCCGCCAGGCGGGCCGGGTGCCGTCGGCCGTGATCACCTTCGCCTCACGGGTGGTGCCCCACACCAGCCGGGCACGGTGATACTGCACGTCGGCGCCGAGCAGCCGGGCGCCCTGCCGCATCGCCACCGCGTCGAGCAGCCCGGCCTTCCCACCAGGGCCCGCGCACATGTCCAGCCACGTGGCGTCGCGGTCGAGCGGCACGCGGGTCAGCGCGAGCGCGACGAGCTGGCTGGCCTCGTCCTGCACCGCGGCGCGCGCCTCCCCCACCGCGGGGATGGCGCCCGGGTCGCCCTCCGGCAGATACACGGCGTACGGCGAGTAGGCGGCCCGCTCGGCCCCGGCCGCGACCAGCTCCTCCACCGTGGCCCGCCCCGGCCGCGCCACCAGCGCCACCCGGGGCCGCTCGTTGTCGGCCTCGAGCAGCGCGGCCGTCTCGTCCAGGTCCCCGCCGACCGCGTCCCGCAGGGCGGAGACGATCCAGCGCGGGTGGCTGTAGGTGACCGACAGGTTGCCGACCGGATCCTGCGCGCGCGGCGGGGCGACGATCTCCAGCCACTGCTCCAGCGTGCGGCCCGCCACCTTGCGCAGCACGGCGTTGGCGTAACGGGAGGGCCCGGCCCCCACGCGCAGCCGTACGAGGTCGATGGTGGCGCTGACCGCCGCGTGCGGCGGGATCCGCGTGCGCAGAAGCTGGTGGACGCCGAGCCGCACCGCGTCGAGCAGCGGCGGGTCCACCTCCTCCGGCGGCCGGTCGCTGCACGCGGCGATGACCTCGTCGTAGGTCCCGAGGCCGCGCAGCGTGCCGTAGGCGAGTTCGGTGGCGAGGGCCGCGTCGCGGCCGGTGATCCGCCGCTGCCGCAGCAGCGTCGGCATGAGCAGGTTGGCGTACGCGTCGCGCTCGTCGACGGCCCGCATCAGGTCATAGGCGGCATTGCGCGCCTCGTCGCGGGGCGGGCGTCCGCGGCCCTGCCTCTGACCGGCCTTCGCCGCGTGCGCGGACGGCCCGCCGTGGCCCGCCCTGCCGCCGTGCCCGGGGCGGGCCTGCCCGGCGCCCCCGCCTTGGCCCCCGCCTTGGCCGCTCCCCTGACCGCGCCGCGCGCCGCCGCCCTGACCTTTGCCCTGCTTCACGGTGTCACCTTCGACCCTGCCGCCTTCGACCCTGCCACTTGCCCATGCGCCGCTTTCGGCTCCGCCACCACTGATCCGCCGTCTCCGGCTCCGCGGCCTTCTCCCCGCTGCCCGCCGCCCCGGCGGCGCCGACGCCCGGCGGGCCTGTCGTCGCCCGCGCACTCGTCCTCCCCGCGCGGCGCCGGGCCCCGCGGGACGGTCCTTCAGACCAGGGTCTCACCGTCCGCGAACCGGACGCCGCGGCCCCACTCGGCCGCCGTCATCTGCCGCTTGCCCTGCGGCTGCACCTCGCCGAGCTCGACGGGGTGGGTGCCGGTCCCGACGAGGACGGTCTTCCGCGTGGCCGCGATCTCCCCGGGGGCGAGCTTGCCGGCGTCGGGCGCGAGCCGTACCGGGCCGATCTTGACCCGCTGGCCGCGGAACTCGGCCCACGCGCCGGGACCCGGCGTGCAGGCCCGCACCAGCCGGTCCACCCGCATGGCGGGGGCGGCCCAGTCGATCCTGGCGTCCTCGACCGTGATCTTGGGGGCCAGGCTGACGCCGTCGGCGGGCTGCGGACGCGCCTCCAGCGTGCCGTCCTCGACGCCGTCGAGCGTGGCCAGCAGCAGGCCCGCGCCGGCCTCCGCGAGCCGGGCCAGCAGCGCGCCGCTGGTGTCGTCGGAGCGGATCGCCTCGGTGAGCACGCCGAAGACCGGCCCCGCGTCCAGCTCCTTCACGATGCGGAAGGTCGAGGCGCCGGTGACGTCGTCCCCGTGCAGCACGGCATGCTGCACGGGCGCCGCTCCGCGCCAGGCCGGAAGCACCGAGAAATGCAAGTTGATCCACCCCTGCGGGGGGATGTCGAGCGCCGCCTGCGGCAGCAGGGCGCCGTACGCGACGACCGGGCAGCAGTCGGGGCCGATCTCCCTCAGCCGGCCGAGGAACTCCGGGTCCCCGGCCTTGGCCGGTTTGAGCACCTCGATCCCCGACTCCTCCGCGAGCTGGGCCACGGGGCTGGGGTGGACCTTGCGCCCCCGGCCTGACTGCGCGTCCGGCCGGGTCACCACGGCCGCCACCTCGTGGCGGGGCGAGTCCAGCAGGGCGCGCAGCGACGCAAGCGCGGTGTCGGGAGTGCCGGCGAAGACCAGCCGCACTACAGCGCCCTTCCCTGCGTGACGTGCGGCGAGATCTTCACCACCGGAGCCGACAGGCCGCTCCACTCGGCCTCGCGGATCGCCTTCATGGCGAGCTTGCGCTGCTTGGGGTCCAGCCGGTCGATGAACAGCACGCCGTCGAGGTGGTCGGTCTCGTGCTGGAAGCAGCGCGCCATGAGGTCGGTGCCGTCGATCGTCACCGGCTCGCCGTGCATGTTGAAGCCCTTGGCCACCGCCCTGATCGCGCGGGGCGTCGGGAAGGTCAGGCCGGGGAAGGACAGGCAGCCCTCCTCGCCCTCCTCGTCCATCTCACCGCCGAGGTCGAGATCGGGGTTGATGAGGTGCCCGAGCTGCTCGTCCACGTAGTAGGTGAACACGCGAAGGCCGACGCCGATCTGCGGCGCGGCCAGGCCGGCACCCGGCGCGTCCATCATCGTGTCGGTCAGGTCCTTGACGAGCTTGCGCAGTTCCTTGTCGAAGTCGACCACCGGCTCGGCCGGGGTGCGCAGCACCGGGTCGCCGAACAGGCGGATCGGCTGAATGGCCAAGGGTTGGCTCCGTTCACGTCACGTACACGAGGAGGATCACCTCAGTCTACGGGCGTGAGCGCACCTTCATCGCCGTCTTCCTGGCGGTCTTCGCGATCAGCGGATCGGGGTGGTGCCTGCCGAGCATCTCCAGCACGGCCAGGGCGTCGGGGTGATCGGCCCGGCCCATCTCGGGCACCAGCGTGAGCAGATCCTCCCCGAGGAGGTCGAAATGGGCCACCGAGTCCACCGGGGCGCCGATGTAGAGCAGGGCGGCGAGGGTGTCCACCGCGACCCAGGCGCCGTCGCCCTCGCCGAGGGCCGGCGCGTCCAGGTCACGCACGCCCAGCCAGGCCGCGGCGTAGCGCCACATCATCGGCTCGTCCAGGGCCTCCCGTACGGCCTGCTCGGCCTCCGGGCCCAGCTCCTCCAGCACGGTCCCGGCGGTGCCGCGCTGGGCGGCGTTCCCGGACGCGGCGATCTTGATGAGCTCGCGCGCCGCGTCCTCCGGCACCCGGCGCTCCAGCCAGAGCGTGGCGGCGCTGGCCGAGGCCCGGCCGGTCAGCATGGCGTCGATGAGCTCGGCTGCCCCCAGCTCGGCGAGCGCGGCCACCTCCCCGAGAGACGGCGCGTCGTGCCCCTCCCTGAGCAGGTCGCGGCGTACGGCCCACACGCCCGGCTGGGTGAGCCGGACCAGCTCGCCGGTCAGCTCGATCAGCCCGCAGTACTCCAGCAGCGCCATGGCCGCCGCCAGCTCCCCCGGCAGGGTCATCCGCAGCCGCCGCAGGTCGGCCGGCCGCGCCTCACAGCCCACCTCGTGGGCCTGGAGGATGCCGCCGGCCAGGGCCGCGAGCGGCATCCCCTCACGCACCGAGTAGATCGTCGCGAGGATCTCGGTGAGGTGCTCGTCGACGACGGCCGAGCCGGTCAGGCCCTCCTCGGTCCGGTCGAGCACGTCCATGACCACGCCGTCCCAGAACTCCATCGGGTCGGGCACGCCGGGCCCGGGGCGGGCGCCCTGCCGGGTGACCTCCACCAGACGGCCGTTGACCGCGACCACCCACAGCAGGCGCAGCCTGGGGGCCTCCAGGCCCAGCTCGGCGACCGCCGCCTCGGCCTCGGCCGGGTGCGGCATCCCCAGCTCGGTCACCTCGCAGACGCCCCGTGCCGAGGCGTCGCAGCGGCCCCCGACCCACTCGGCGAGGCGGTGGGCGTCCCGCACGAGCGGGACCTCCCGCACCGCGTGGACGAGCTGCTCGTCGGGGACGATGTCGACCGGCGGGAAGGTGAGCACGTCGCTGTCGGCCATTCCAGCAACTTACTGCACAGCAGTCACCTGATGCCCCGCGAACGAGCCTTGAAAGCCGCTTTCCGGGCGGCCTTGGCCGCCGCCTGGTCCGCCAGCGTGCTGCCGAGCAGTTCGAGAACCTCGACCACGTCGGGGTGGTCCACCCGCCACATGTCCTCGATCAGGTGCGCGGGCGGCCCCGATGCCGCGATGTTCTCCGCGAAGCCCTCCGGGTCGGCCTCGGCGGCGGGCAGCGCCAGCGCGAGCATGTCGACGCTCACCCACAGGACCTCCTCGGGGGTGAGCGCGGGCGCATCGAGGCCGCGCGAGGACAGCCAGTGGATGGCGTGCGGGCGGAGCTCGGCGTCGTCCAGGTAGGACCGCACGACCGCCGCCGCCTCCACGCCCAGCCGGTCCACGATGGTCACCGCGACCCCGCGCACCTCCGCCGGGGCCCCGGCCACGGCGGCCAGCAGCTCCGCCGCCGCCTGCTCGGGGGTGCGCCGCGACAGCCACTCGGCGATGTCCCGCTCGGCCGCCTCGTCCGCCGTGCCGTCGCCGATGAGGCCGGCGATCAGCCCGCTCGCGTCCCCCTCGGCCGGCGCGGGCGCGAGCGGCGCGTCCAGGCCCATGCCGGCGTACAGCTCACGCAGGCCCCACAGCGCGTGCGGGGTCAGGGCCAGGCCGTCCTCGGTGGGCTGGACCGTTCCCGCGTACGTCAGAGCCGTCAGCGCCTCGTCGAGCCTGCCCACCGGCCGCCCGGCGGCCACCTCGCGCAGGTAGTCGGCGAGCGCGTCCACCGGGACGGGCGACTGCAGCCGGTAGAGCAGGTCGTGGATCTGGGACATCCCCTCGTCCACCACCGCCTCCCCGGTGAACGGCCCGCATCTTTCGACGAGGAACTCCAGCGTCCCCCGCCACAGGCCGAGCAGTTCCTCGTCCCCACGGGAGCTCAGCTCGCGGAACACCTCCCCGGTCGCGACGGCCGTGCCGTCGAGCCGGGCGAGGCCCAGGTCGAGCGCGAGGCGCCAGGCCGGCTCGGGACGCTCGACGCCGAGCTCGGCCGTGCACGCGCGGGCGTCCCTGACCCGCAGGGACCGGCGCGTCGTCACGGTCCGGCCGCCCTCCACCAGCCACGTCACCACCCGGTGGGCGTCGCGCAGCAGCGGCACCTCGTGCACGGCGCGCACCACCTCCTCGCGCGGCGCGAGCCGTACGGGCGGCAGGGGCGCGCAGCCGGGGCAGTCGCACTCGCCGCCCTCCGCGCCGCCCTCCGACGCGCCCTGGGCCGCGTCGAGCTCCAGCGAGTCGGGCCCGATGGCACTGAACAGGCTCTTGGCCATGCCGAACTTGGACGTGTCGGCGAGCGCCCGCGGCATCTCCGGCTCGATGCGGTCGATGGTCTCCCGCATCCGGATGGCCGTCTTGCTGCCGATCTCGCCCGTGTCCAGCAGGAACTCGACCAGTGTCCGCGCCGCGGCGACCGTCTCCGGGGCGCTCTCCGGCGGCGCGATGACCTTGCGCGGATAGATCTCCAGCAGGAGCTCCTCGAAGGTGCCCGGCCGGAAATCACCCAGTTCGTTCACCTCCAGGTAGTCGCTGGCGTAGTCGCACAGCAGACGTACCTCGTCGACGTCGACCTCGACGCTCCGCTCGCGTCCCCAGGCGCGGAGGCCGTCGATGGCCCGGTTAACCCATTCGATCGACACACAGGCACGCTAACGGCTCGCTTTGTGCGAGGCGAATCGGTCAGATGAGGTCGAGAGGATCAATGTTCACACGTACCACGTCCGGCGCCTTGCGCGCGGAGCGCACACCGGAGGCGCCTTTGAGCGCGCGGGCCAGCGCGGACCCGAGGTGGCGCGGCACCCGGACCATGGCCCGCTCCGGCCCGCCCTCCACCGGCACCGGCCCCAGAACCTGCGCTCCCGGCGGCAGCACGGCGTCCGCGAGCGTCTCCCTGATCGCCGCCGCCGGCCCCGTCAGCGTCGCCATCCGCACGGCCGGGGGGAAACCCAGCTCGGCCCGCTCGTCGAGCTCGCGTTCGGAGAAGGTGACGGGGTCCCAGCGCAGCAGGGCCTGTACGGCGGGCACCGCGGCGTCGGCCAGGACCACCAGCTCCCCCGCCGGCCGCAACAGGGCGGCGGCGTTGGTCCAGCGGCGCAGCGCCTCCTCGGCCGCCCGCAGGTCGGGGCGGCCCAGCAGCGCCCATCCGTCGAGCAGCACCGCGGCCGCGTAGCCGCCGTCCGGCACGGGCTCGGCCCCGGGCGTCGCCACGACCAGCGCCGGGGCGCCGCTCACGGTCGCGAGCACGCCGTCGCGCCCGCTGGTGCGGACGGCGACCGACGGGAAGGCCCGGCCCAGCTCCTCGGCCGTGCGCCGCGCGCCGACGATGACGGCCCGCACGCCGGTCCCGCCGCAGGACGGGCAGCGCCAGTCGCCCGCGATCCGGCCGCACCAGCGGCAGTACGGCACGGCGTGCCCGCCGCGCAGCGCGAGCGGGCCCGAGCAGACCGGTCCCGTGGCCAGGGGCTCCGCGAGCACCGGCTCCGCGAGCATCCTCGCCCTGCCGCCCGCCGGGCCCGTCCCGCCCCCGGCGCGGTGGACGTCAGTGCGGACTTCGGCGCCGCCGACGTCGGCCGGGTGGACGCCTGATCCCCGGCCCGGGCCCGTCCCGATGCGGCCCCGCGCGTCGCCGCCGCGCGCCGCCGCGCCTCCCGGGGCGGCATGCGGCGCCGGGGCCGGGCGCGCCGGCGGCAGCCCGGAACAGCGCGCCGGGGCGCGGCAGTGCCGGCACGCCAGCGCGGGCAGGTAACCCCTGCGCGGCACCTGGACGAGCACCGGTCCGTGCTCCAGTCCCTCCCGCAGCGCCCGCCAGGCGACGCTGGGCAGGCGGGCGGCCCTGGCCGCCTGGTCGCGGGCCAGCTCCGCGTCGTCGCCCGCCGGGCGCACCCTGGGCGCCCGGACCCTGACCACCGCCCGGTCCGGGACGAGCGGGGCGGCCCAGCCCGTCTCGACGAGCGCCGTGGCCTCGGCCGTGCGCGCGTAGCCGCCGACCAGCAGGCCCGCCCCGGCCTGGTGGGCACGCAGGCCGAGCACCTCCCGGGTGTGCGGATAGGGCGCGTGGCGCTCGGCGTGCAGGTCGTCGCCGTCGTCCCAGACGACCGCCAGCCCCAGCCGGGCCACCGGCGCGTACGCCGCGGGGCGGTTGCCCACCACGATCCCGATCTCGCCGCGCAGCGCCTTGAGCCAGCGCCGGTAGCGCTCCGCGGGCCCGAGGTCCGCGGTGATCGCCACGTGCGGCGTCTCGCCCAGGGCCGCGGTCACCAGCGCCACGTCCTTGCCGTCGGGCACCACCACGACGACGCCCCGGCCGCCGTCCAGGGTCGCCCGCGCGGCGGCCGCGATGGCGTGCGGCCACGTCGGCCCGTCGGCGTCCGTGCCGGGCAGGGCCGTCCACACGGCGCGCGGCGCCCTGCCCTCGGCCAGCGCCTCCAGGAAGGATGTGCCCGCCGGGTAGGCCATCCAGGCGTCGCCGTACGCCCGCGCCGCCCGCCGTCCCGCCGTCTCGCCCGCCGTGTCCTCGCGTGTCACGGCCTCACCGCGCGCCGCACCCTCCCGCGCCGTGTCCTCCCGCGCCGTGTCCTCGTGTGCGCGCGCCGTGTCCTCCCGCGCCACGCCCTCGTGTGCGCGAGCCGTGTCCGCGGTGTCCGCGCGCGCAGTGTCCTCCCGCACCCCTTGCGCGCGCGCCGTGTCCGCGTCCGCGGTGTCCGCCTGGATCGTGTCCCCGTGGGTCGTGCGGGCGTGCGCCGTGTCCCCCTGAACCGGCTCCTGCCCGGCGGGCGCGGGAACGTCCTCCCCCGCGGACGCCGCCCGGCGGGCGGGAGCCTTCGCCTCGGACTCGACCCGGGCGTGACGCGGCGGAACGGCCAGCCGCAGGATGTCCGGCATCGTCCCGGCGTACCGGTCGGCCACGGCGCGGGCCAGCCGGGCGATGTCAAAGGTGAGGACGGGCTCCGGGGAGATCACCCGTTCCAGGAAGGACAACCTTCCCGCGTGCTCGCTCTCGGCCAGCCGTTCGAGGAGGTAGCCGTCGGCGAGCTGACCGGCGAAGCGGACGCGCACCCGGCAGCCGGGCACCGCCTCGGCGTCCATCGTGGAGGGGACGAGATAGTCGAAGGGCCGGTCGAGGTGCGGCAGCGGCGTGTCCACCACGACCCGGGCGACGGGCAACTCGTGCGCCGCCTCGCGCGCGCCCTTGGCCGCGCCCGCCCGCGCCCCTCCCGCGCCTCCACGCTGCCGCTCGGTGCTTCCCCGCTGCCGCTCGGTGCTTCCCCGCTGCCGCTCGGTGGCGGCGGGGGGCGCCGGGAGGAGCGCCTCCTGCGGGTGCGGAACGCGGGTCGGCTCGGTCACTCCTACGTCCTACCAGACCCGGCGCGCCGCAATCACACGTACGCCCGCCGCCTGTGGACGGCCCGGCCCGGCGGCGCGCACACGCGAGCGGCGCCCGCCGTCAGGGCGGGCGCCGCCGGGGGCGACGGTGGTCGCCGTGCTCGTCAGGAGCGGGTCACAGGCCGGCGGCCGTACGCAGGGCGTCGGCGCGGTCGGTGGACTCCCAGGAGAAGCCCTCACGGCCGAAGTGGCCGTAGGCGGCGGTCTCGGAGTAGATCGGGCGCAGCAGGTCGAGGTCGCGGATGATCGCGGCCGGACGCAGGTCGAACACCTGGAGCACCGATTCCTGGATCACGTTGACCGGCACCTTCTCGGTGCCGAACGTCTCGACGAACAGGCCGACCGGCTGGGCCTTGCCGATGGCGTAGGCGACCTGGACCTCGCAGCGGTCGGCCAGACCGGCCGCGACGACGTTCTTGGCGACCCAGCGCATGGCGTAGGCGGCCGAGCGGTCGACCTTGGACGGGTCCTTGCCGGAGAACGCGCCGCCGCCGTGGCGGGCCATGCCGCCGTAGGTGTCGATGATGATCTTCCGGCCGGTGAGCCCGGCGTCGCCCATGGGACCGCCGATCTCGAAGCGGCCGGTCGGGTTGACCAGCAGGCGGTAGCCCTCGGTCTCGATGTCCAGGTCGGCCAGTATCGGCTCGACCACGTGCTCGCGGATGTCCGGGGTCAGCATCTCCCGCAGGTCGATCTCCGGGGCGTGCTGGGTGGAGACGACCACGGTGTCGAGGCGGACCGGCCGGTCGCCGTCGTACTCGATCGTGACCTGGGTCTTGCCGTCCGGGCGCAGGTAGGGAACCGTGCCGTTCTTGCGGACCTCCGACAGCCGCCGGGCCATCCGGTGCGCGAGCATGATCGGCAGCGGCATCAGCTCGGGGGTCTCACGGCAGGCGTAGCCGAACATCAGGCCCTGGTCGCCCGCGCCCTGGCGGTCGAAGTCGTCGGCGCCCTCGCCCTCACGGTGCTCGTAGGCGTCGTCCACGCCCTGCGCGATGTCCGGCGACTGCGCGCCGATGGACACCGACACGCCACAGGAGGCGCCGTCGAAGCCCTTGTGGGAGGCGTCGTACCCGATCTCGAGGATCTTCTCGCGGATCAGGGCGGGGATGTCGACATAGGTCTCCGTCGTCACCTCGCCGGCGACGTGGACCTGGCCAGTGGTGATCAGCGTCTCGACGGCGACCCGGCTCTTGGGGTCGTCCTTGAGCATGGCGTCGAGAATCGCGTCACTGATCTGGTCGGCGATCTTGTCCGGGTGGCCCTCGGTGACCGACTCGGAGGTGAACAGGCGACGGGACAACTCAGGGCTCCTCATGCAGCGGCTGCTGACGTCCATGAGTGACCGGCGGTAGAGCCCGAGCCCTACCGCGGCCACTCGATGCTCACGCGAGTCTAGCCCCAGGCGCTGCGGAGCGGCGAAGCCGTCCGGGTTCCGGTCGCAGGGTCAGCAGTCCGGGAGAAGGCCTGCCGTTCCCCTGGACGTCGGGTCAGAGGTCCGGTAAGGGATCTCTGGGCAGGTCACCGGGCGAGAAGGCCTCCGCGTCCGCCGCCGCGACCACGGCCGCGTACTCGTCGTCGACCTCCAGGGTCATCCCGCCGATCTCGATCCGGGGGCCCGACCCGAACTCGAGCGGCCCGAGGCGGGTGCGGCGGGGGTAACGGGCCCACACTCCGGACGGCTCGTCCCTGCTGAACATCTTGGTGGACAGCAGAGTGATCGAGCGGTCCGTCACCACGACGAGGAACCCGATCGTGGCGGGGGGCGGCAGGGCCACCGCGGGAAACACGTAGCGGATGTCCTCGCCGGGGCCGAGCATCGCCCGGCAGCGCTCCCTGATCGTGGCGGACACCGGCATGACGATCGCTCCCTCGATGCAGGGCCTGCGGGGGGCGGGGCGGGCGCCCGCGCCGGCACCACACGAAGGTCAGGCGAGACGCTGCGCCACCAAATCCCACACTACGTCGGCGAGATCCTCTTTGGGACCCCTCGGAATGTCCACGGAGTCGCCCTCCGCCGTGAGGACGACGGCCGCGTTGTCCGGCGTGCCGAACGCCAGGTTCTCCCCGACCTGGTTCACCACGAGCAGGTCGCAGCCCTTGCGCCGCAGCTTGGCCCGGCCGTTGGCCAGGACGTCGTCGGTCTCCGCCGCGAAACCCACGATCACCCGGGGACAGGGCCCGCCGGGCGCGGCCTCCCCCGGGGCGCCCGCGCCGTTCCCGGCTCCGCGCCCGGGCGCCTCGTACGGCCCGTCCCCCACGACGTACGTCTCCCGCCTGGCCCGGCGGATCTCACCCAGCTCGGCCAGGATGTCCGGATTTTTCACCAGATGGATTGGATCGGGCTCGGCGGACGACTTCTTGATCTTGGTGTCGCTCTGCCGCACGGGCCGGAAGTCCGCGACCGCGGCGGCCATCACGACCGCGTCGGCGTGCTCGGCCGCCGCGAGGACCGCGTCGCGCAGCTGCCGTGCCGACTCCACCCGCACGACCTTCGCGCCCGCGGGATCGGGCAGCGTCACGTTGGCCGCCACGAGCGTGACCTCCGCGCCCCGGGCGACGGCCGTACGGGCGAGGGCGTACCCCTGCAGCCCGGAGGACCGGTTGCCGATGAAGCGCACCGGGTCGATCGCCTCGCGGGTGCCGCCCGCCGAGACGACGACGTGCCGCCCGGCCAGGTCCTCGCGCCCGCCCGCCAGCACGCGGCGGCACACCTCGAAGATCTCGGCGGGGTCGGGCAGCCGCCCAGGACCGGTGTCGGCGCCGGTGAGCCTGCCGACGGCGGGCTCGATCACGATCGCGCCGCGCTCGCGCAGAGTCGCCACGTTCGCCCGCGTGGCCGGGTGCTCCCACATCTCGGTGTGCATCGCGGGCGCGAACACCACCGGGCAGCGCGCCGTGAGCAGGGTGTTGGTGAGCAGGTCGTCGGCCATGCCGTGCGCGGCCCTGGCCAGCACGTCCGCCGTCGCCGGGGCCACGACCACCAGGTCGGCCGACTGCCCGATGCGCACGTGCGGCACCTCGTGCACCGACTGCCACACCTCGGTGGTCACCGGATTGCCGGACAGCGCCGCCCAGGTCGGCTCGCCGACGAACCGCAGAGCGTCCCGGGTCGGCACGACACGCACGTCGTGTCCCGACTCGGTGAAAAGGCGGAGCAGCTCGCAGGACTTGTAGACCGCGATGCCGGCGCTCACGCCCAGCACGACAGAGGTCATCGGATCGAGGCGGTGCTCAGCCCTCGATGGGCTCGGAGGTGAGCAGACCCTCGGAGACCTCGCGCAGGGCGATGGACAGCGGCTTCTCCTGGGCGTGGGTCTCCACGAGGGGCCCCACGTACTCCAGCAGGCCCTCGCCGAGCTGAGAGTAGTAAGCGTTGATCTGGCGCGCCCGCTTAGCACCCATGATCACAAGGCTGTACTTGCTGTCGACGATGTCGAGAAGCGCGTCGATCGGCGGGTTGGTGATGCCTTCCGCGTAGGCGGAGCTGCTTGCCACGTCAGTGATTCCCCTAGCTAGGTGAGTTTCCCATCAAGGCTATCAGCCGGTGGCACACGTCCTTGACGGACGTGTTGACGATCGTGAGGTCGAACTCCTTCTCCGCCGCCAGCTCGATCCGGCCCGCGTCCAGACGGCGGGCGATCACGTCGGGAGGCTCGGTGCCGCGGCCGCGCAGCCGGCGCTCCAGCTCCTCCCAGCTCGGCGGGGCCAGGAACACGAGCAGGGCCTCGGGCATCGTCGTGCGCACCTGCCTGGCGCCCTGCAGGTCGATCTCCAGCAGGGTGGGGACGCCTGCCGCCAGCTTCTCCAGCACCGGCCGCCTTGGCGTGCCGTACCGGTTGCCGGCGAACTCGGCCCACTCCAGAAGCTCGCCGGAGGCGATGAGTTCGTCGAACTCGTCGTCGGCGGCGAAGAAGTACTCCACGCCGTGCCGCTCCCCCGGGCGGGGCTTCCTGGTTGTCACCGAGACCGACAGCCACACCTCGGGGTGGGACCGCCGGAGCTCGGCGACGACCGTGGACTTCCCCACACCCGACGGACCGGAAAGGACCGTCAGGCGCGGGCGAGGCAAGGAGTCACCGCCGCGTGCCCGGAACTCGCTGGTCGCGACTGCCTCGTGGGCCCGATCTCCAGCGGACCGGGACGTGTCGGTCACTCCGTACCCCCGTGAAACTCGCTCGTACGCCGCCGAGATCAGTTCTCGGCGCCGCCGAACTCGCGCTCCAGGGAGGCGCGCTGGTTGGCGCCGAGACCCCGCACGCGGCGGGATTCGGCGATACCAAGGCGCTCCATGAGCTGCTTGGCGCGGACCTTGCCGACGCCAGGGAGCGACTCCAGCAGAGCCGAGACCTTCATCTTGCCGATGACGTCATCGGTCTGCCCATCCTTCAGCACCTCAGCCAGAGAAACCGCGCCGTGCTTGAGTCGGTTCTTGACCTCGGCACGCTCCTTGCGTGCCTTGGCAGCCTTCTCAAGAGCTGCGGCGCGCTGCTCGGGGGTCAGGGGAGGAAGAGCCACGCCGGGTCACCTCGAATTTCTTGTCGATGTACTCGGACGATGGGGGAAACTAGCTGGTCTTGGCCGTAACGGCAACGTCAAGGGCGGGTTCTGCGACGACAAAATTGATTTTACTACTTTTGGTATTCGAAAAGTTACTCTTCGTAGATCAAAACCGCCTCAGCAGGCCCGGAACCGAATGACGCTTGGTGACGGGCGCGTGAGACGTTCACGGGCCGCTAACGGCCGGGCGCGGTCGCCTCCGGGCGGCTTCGCGGCTCCGGCCTGGCGTGCCTCGGGCGAGCGCTCAGGGGCTCACGCGGCGCAGCGCGGCGGCGATCCCGGCGGCCGCCGCGCCTGGGTCGGGGGCCCCCGTGATGGGCCGTCCGATCACGAGGAGGTCGGCCCCCTGGGCGATCGCCTCCTCCGGGGTGGCCACCCGCGCCTGGTCCTGGGTGTCGGCGCCGGCGAGCCGCACGCCCGGGGTGATGAGCGTCACGTCCGGGCCGACCTCCGCGCGTACGGCGGCGACCTCCCGGGGGGAGCAGACGAGAGCCTGGGCGCCCGCCCCGACGGCCACGGCGGCCATACGGCGCACGAGGTCCTCGGGGGGTCCCTGGATGCCGATCTCGCGGAGATCGGCCTCGGAAAGCGACGTCAGGAGCGTCACGGCCGCGATCTGGGTGCTGGGGGCCGCCTCGACGGCCGCCCTGACCATCGCCGCCCCCCCGGCGGCGTGCACGGTGAGGTACGTCGGCTTGAGCCGCGCGACCGCCCGGGCGGCGGCGCCGACCGTGTTCGGGATGTCGTGCAGCTTGAGGTCCAGGAAGACCCGCACGCCGCTGGCGCCGCGGACCGAGGCGATCACGTCGGGCCCGTACCGCAGGTAGAGCTCCAGGCCGACCTTCACCGTGGAGACGTGCGGGGTCACCAGGCCGGCCCAGCGGGCCGCGGTCTCCAGGTCGGGCGCGTCCAGGGCGACGGCGATGGGAGCGGGCGTGGTCAAAGCGAACTCTCCTCGAGGTCTGTGCGTGGTCGTGGTTGCGCGCCCGCCGGCCGGTGGGCCAGGCCCACCGCGTCGGCGAGCCGGTCGAACCCGCGCTCCTGCAGAAGCTCCTCGAGCTCCCTCAGGACGCGCGGGCAGGCGTAGGGGTCGTGGAACAGGGCCGTGCCCACCGCGACGGCACAGGCGCCCGCCAGGACGAGCTCAAGGGCGTCCCTGCCGGTCGTCACGCCGCCCATGCCCACGATCGGCACCCCGGGCAGCGCCGCGTGGACCTGCCAGACGCAGCGCACGGCCAGGGGCCGTACTGCGGGGCCGGAAAGGCCTCCGGTGCCGGCCGCGAGCGCGGGACGCATCGTGTCCACGTCGATGCTCATCCCGACCGGGTTGTTGATCATCGCGAGGGCGTCGGCGCCGCCGTCCACGCACGCCCGTGCGACCGCGACGATGTCCGCCACGTCCGGGGACAGCTTGGCGATGACCGGCACCTCGTACGGCGTGGCCGCGCGCACCGAGGCCACGACCTCCGCCGCGGCGGACCCGTCGCGGGCGAACACCCTGCCGCGGTCCTCGACGTTCGGGCACGACAGGTTGATCTCCACGGCGGTGATGCCGTCGGCCCCGGCCAGGCGCCGCGCCAGCGCGGTGTACTCGGTCACGGTGCCGCCCCCGATCGACACCACCGTGCGGGCCCCGCGCTCGACCAGCCAGGGCAGCTCGCGCTCCAGGAAACCGTCGACGCCCGGGCCCTGCAGGCCCACGGCGTTCAGCAGCCCCGAGGGGGTCTCGGCCATCCGCGGCGTCGGCCGTCCCGCGCGGGGGGCCATGGTGATCGACCGGGTGACGAACGCGCCCAGCCGGTGGACGTCGGAGAAGTGGGCCAGCTCGCGGCCGGTCCCGCCGCAGCCGGAGGCGGTCAGGACCGGGTTGGGCAGCTCCACGTGCGCCAGGTAGGTCCGGAGGTCGGCCGTCACCGCCGGTCCCCCCGTCCCGGCTCAGGCATGCCGCCCGCCGGGCGCGCCCAGCGCGTCGAACGGGATCGTCCCGACGTCGTCGAACCGCACCCGCTCGCCCCGGAACACCGGCCCCTCGGTGCAGGCGCGGACCATGCGGGTCACGCCGTCGTCTCCGATGACGGGCACGACGCACGTCATGCAGACGCCGATGCCGCAGGCCATGGACTCCTCCACGGCCACCTGCACGGGGATGCCGAACTGGGCGGCGACCGCCGTGACGCCGCGCAGCGTCGCCATGGGCCCGCACGCGTAGACCGCGTCGGCCCGCGCGTCGGCGATCACCCCGGGCAGCACGTCGGTCACCGTGCCGCGCATGCCGAGCGAGCCGTCCTCGGTCGTCAGCGTGGTCGTCTCGCCCATCCGGCGCGCCCGCAGCGCCCCGAAGACCCGGTCGGCCGACGGCGCGCCCAGCACGAAGTCGACGCGGCAGCCCCGCTGCTGCAGCGCGTCCCCCAGCGCGAACAGCGACGCCGAGCCGTGCTCGTCGCCGACCAGTACGCAGGTGCAGGGGTCGCGCGGCAGGGGGAAGGGGCGGCCGAGCGGTCCGACCAGGTCGAGCGTGTCGCGCGCTTTCCGGTCGGCGAGCCAGGCCGTCCCCGCGCCGCGCACGCCGAAGACGAGCTCCACCGTGCCACCGTAGTCCGGCTTCACGTCGTGGACGGCGAAGGCCCGCCGGGTGAGCATCGAGGAGTCGCGGCCTCCGACGGCGACCGTGACGAAGTGGCCGGGCCGGAACCGGTCGGCGATGCCCGGCGCGACGACGGTGAGCGCATGGTAGGCGTCCACCCGGCGCGTCGTCAGCACCGTGCCCGTGACCTGAACCGGACTACCGGCCACTCCCTTCCTCCCTGCTCATGGCGCTCGCTCCGCTCGCGCGGCTCCGGGCTAGTCTCGCAGCCTCCTGGCGTGTTCCTGCAGGGAACGCACGTCGATGTCGCCTCTGACGATGTGCTGGATGCCCTGGACGGCGGCCGCCAGGCCCTGGACGGTCGTGATGCAGGCGATGCCGCGGTTGACGGCGGCGGTGCGGATCTCATACCCGTCCAGGCGCGGCCCGGACTGGCCGGGGCTGCCGAACGGCGTGTTCACGATGAGGTCCACCTCCCCGTCGAGGATGCGCCGCACGATCGTCGGCTCGCCCTCGGGACCGGCGCCGTCGCTGTGCTTGCGCACGATCTTGGCATGGACGCCGTTGCGGCGCAGCACCTCGGCGGTGCCCTCCGTGGCCAGGATCTCGAAGCCGAGGTCCGCCAGCGCCTTCACGGGGAAGATCATGGCCCGCTTGTCCTTGTTGGCGACCGAGACGAACGCCCGGCCCTTGGTGGGCAGCGCGCCGTAGGCCGCCGACTGCGACTTGGCGAAGGCCGTGCCGAAGAACTCGTCGATGCCCATGACCTCGCCGGTCGAGCGCATCTCCGGCCCGAGCACGGTGTCCACGCCGCGGAACCGGTTGAACGGCAGCACCGCCTCCTTGACCGCGACCGGCGCGTCCAGCGGCAGCGTGCCGCCGTCGTAGTCGGCCGGCAGCATGCCCTCGGCGCGCAGCTCGGCGATCGTCGCGCCCAGCATCAGCCGCGCCGCCGCCTTGGCCAGCGGCACCGCCGTGGCCTTCGACACGAACGGCACCGTACGGCTGGCCCTGGGGTTGGCCTCCAGGACGTACAGCACGTTGGAGGCCATCGCGTACTGGACGTTCAGCAGGCCGCGCACGCCCACGCCGCGGGCGATGGCCTCGGTGGCCGCGCGGATCCGCTTGACGTCGAAGCCGCCCAGCGTGATCGGCGGCAGGGCGCAGGCCGAGTCGCCGGAGTGGATGCCGGCCTCCTCGATGTGCTCCATGACGCCGCCGAGGTAGAGCTCCTCGCCGTCGAACAGCGCGTCCACGTCGATCTCGATGGCGTCGTCGAGGAACCGGTCGATCAGCACCGGGTGCTCGGAGGCCGCCTTCGCCATGTACGCCGCGAGGGTGTCCTCGTCGTACACGATGGCCATGCCGGCCCCGCCGAGCACGTACGACGGCCGGACGAGCACCGGGTAGCCGATCTCCTCGGCGACGGCCTTCGCCTCGTCCACGGTCGTCGCGGTGCCGTGCTTGGGCGCGGGAAGCCCGGCCTCGGCGAGGACCCGGCCGAACGCGCCCCGGTCCTCGGCGAGGTGGATCGACTCGGGCGAGGTGCCCACCACGGGCACCCCGGCGTCCTTGAGCGCCTGGGCGAGCCCGAGCGGCGTCTGGCCGCCGAGCTGCACGATGACGCCGGCGACCGGCCCCGTCTCCTGCTCGGCGTGCACGACCTCCAGGACGTCCTCCAGCGTGAGCGGCTCGAAGTAGAGCCGGCCGGAGGTGTCGTAGTCGGTCGAGACGGTCTCGGGGTTGCAGTTGACCATCACGGTCTCGTAGCCGGCCTTGGCCAGCTCGAACGACGCGTGCACGCAGGCGTAGTCGAACTCGATGCCCTGGCCGATGCGGTTGGGCCCGCTGCCCAGGATGATCACCTTGGGCCGGTCCCCCACCGGCACCTCGGTCTCCTCGTCGTACGTCGAGTAGAGGTACGGCGTGCGCGCGGCGAACTCGGCGGCGCAGGTGTCCACGGTGTTGTAGACGGGCCGCAGACCGAGCTCGTGGCGCGTGGCCCGCACCTCGGTCTCCGGCACGCCCAGGATCTCGGCGATCTGCGCGTCGCTGAAGCCGTGCCGCTTGGCCAGCTCCAGCGTGGGCCGGTCGAGCGCGGTGATCGACCGGGCGACCTCGTCGATCGCGAAGAGCTGGTCGACGAACCACGGGTCCACCTTCGTGGCCTCGTGGACCTGCTCGGGCGTCGCGCCCGCCCTGATGGCCTGCTGCATCGTGCGCAGCCGTCCGTCGTGCGGCCTGCGGCAGGCCTCCAGGAGCTCGTCCAGGTCGCCGGGCTCGCCCGCCCAGCCGAACGACGACCCCTTCTTCTCCAGCGACCGCAGCGCCTTCTGCAGCGCCTCCGGGAAGGAGCGCCCGATCGCCATCGCCTCGCCGACCGACTTCATGTGGGTGGTCAGCGTCTCGTCGGCCCCGGCGAACTTCTCGAACGCGAACCTGGGCACCTTGACCACGATGTAGTCGAGCGACGGCTCGAACGACGCCGGGGTCTCCTTGGTGATGTCGTTGGGGACCTCGTCGAGGGTGTACCCGATCGCGAGCTTGGCGGCGATCTTGGCGATCGGGAAGCCGGTGGCCTTGGACGCCAGCGCCGACGACCGCGAAACGCGCGGGTTCATCTCGATGACGATCATCCGGCCGGTCTCCGGGTCGACCGCGAACTGGATGTTGCAGCCGCCGGTGTCGACGCCGACCTCGCGGATGACCGCGATCGCGACGTCGCGCATGTTCTGGTACTCGCGGTCGGTCAGGGTCAGCGCGGGCGCCACGGTCACGCTGTCGCCGGTGTGGACGCCCATCGGGTCGATGTTCTCGATGGAGCACACGATGACCACGTTGTCGTTGCGGTCCCGCATGACCTCCAGCTCGTACTCCTTCCAGCCGAGGATCGACTCCTCCAGGAGCACCTCGGTGGTCGGGGAGGCGTCCAGGCCGGCGCCCGCGATGCGGTGCAGCTCCTGCTCGTCGTGGGCGAAGCCGGACCCCGCGCCGCCCATCGTGAAGCTCGGGCGGACGACGACGGGGTAGCCCAGCTCGTCGGCCGCGCGCAGGCACTCGTCCATCGTGTGGCAGATCGCGCTGCGCGCCGACTCGGCGTTGAGGCCGTGCTCGACGGCGACCTTCGCGACGATCTCCTTGAACCGCTCGCGGTTCTCCCCCGCCTGGATGGCGTCGATGTCGGCGCCGATCAGCTCGACGCCGTACTTGCCGAGCACACCCGCCTCGTGCAGCGCCACGGCCGTGTTGAGCGCGGTCTGGCCGCCCAGCGTGGGCAGCAGCGCATCGGGCCGCTCCTTGGCGATGATCTTCTCGACGATGTCCGGCGTGATCGGCTCGACGTAGGTGGCGTCGGCGAACTCCGGGTCCGTCATGATCGTGGCGGGGTTGCTGTTGACCAGGATGACCCGGAACCCCTCGCTGCGCAGGACGCGGCAGGCCTGGGTGCCGGAGTAGTCGAACTCGCACGCCTGTCCGATGACGATCGGGCCGGAGCCGATCACCATGACGGACCTGATGTCCGTACGCTTAGGCACCCTTGGCCCCCTTCTTGTCCATCAGCTCGCAGAACTCGTCGAACAGGTACGCGGCGTCGTGCGGCCCCGCGGCCGCCTCGGGGTGGTACTGCACGCTGAACGCCGGGCGGTCCAGCAGGCGCAGCCCCTCCACGCAGTCGTCGTTGAGGTTGACGTGGCTCACCTCCGCCGCGCCGTACGGCGTCTCGAAGGGCCCGTCCAGCGGCGCGCGCACGGCGAAGCCGTGGTTGTGCGCGGAGATCTCGACCTTGCCGGTCCTGCGGTCCTGCACCGGCTGGTTCACCCCGCGGTGGCCGTACCGCAGCTTGTAGGTGCCGAGGCCGAGCGCCCGTCCGAGGATCTGGTTGCCGAAGCAGATGCCGAAGAACGGCACGCTCTCGCCCAGCACCTCGCGCAGGGAGTCGACCGCGTAGCCGGCGGCGGCGGGGTCGCCGGGGCCGTTGGAGAAGAAGACGCCGTCGGGGTCGAGGGCGAGGATGTCGGCCGCCTTGGCGGTCGCGGGCAGCACGTGCACCTCGCAGCCCCGCTCGGACATCCGCTGCGGCGTCATGGCCTTGATGCCGAGGTCGACCGCGGCGACGGTGAAGCGCTTGCGGCCGACGGCCGGCACGACGTACGGCTCGGGCGTGCTGACCTCGCGGGCCAGGTCGGCGCCCTCCATGCCGGGCGCGCGCCGCACCCGCTCGACGAGCTCGGCGACGTCGCCGCCCTCGCTGAAGACGCCCGCGCGCATCGCGCCGCGCTCGCGCAGGTGGCGGGTGAGGGCACGGGTGCCGGGCATCGCGATCCCGACGACGCCCTGGTCGCGCAGATATTCGTCGAGCGTCCTGCGGGAGCGCCAGTTCGAGGGGATCCGCGACGGCTCCCGCACCACGTAGCCGGCGACCCAGACCCTGCGGGACTCGGGGTCCTCGTCGTTGACGCCGGTGTTGCCGATGTGCGGGGCGGTCATCGCCACGATCTGCCGGTGGTAGGAGGGGTCGGTGAGCGTCTCCTGGTAGCCGGTCATGCCGGTGTTGAAGACCATCTCGCCGAACGTCTCGCCCACGGCGCCGTACGGCGTTCCCTCGAAGACGCGTCCGTCCTCGAGCACGAGCAGGGCTGTCATACGAGCTTCCCTTCGAGAACGGTGGGGCGGCCGCGCAGGAACGTCGCGACGACGCGGCCGGGCAGGGTCAGCCCCTCGTAGGGGGTGTTGCGGCTTTTCGACACCATCGCGGCGGGGTCCACGGGCTGCCGGCCCGACGGGTCGTACAGGGTGACGTTGCCGGGGGCGCCGGGCTCGATCGGGCGGCCGTGCCCGGTCAGGCGGCCGATCCTCGCGGGCCGCGCCGACATGCGGTCGGCGACGCCGGCCCAGTCGAGCAGGCCGGTCTCGACCATGGCCTCCTGGACCACGGACAGGGCGGTCTCCAGGCCGATCATGCCCATGGCCGCCGCGGCCCACTCGGTCTCCTTGTCCTCGACCGGGTGGGGCGCGTGGTCGGTGGCCACGCAGTCGATCGTGCCGTCGGCCAGCGCCTCGCGCAGCGCCCGCACGTCCTCGGCGGTGCGCAGCGGCGGGTTCACCTTGTAGATCGGGTTGTACGGGCCGAGCGGCGAGCGCTCCGCGCAGGAGTCGGTCAGCAGGAGGTGGTGCGGGGTGACCTCGGCGGTCACGTCCCAGCCCTTCGACTTGGCCCAGCGGATGATCTCGACCGAGCCCGCGGTGGAGACGTGGCAGACGTGCAGCCGGGAGCCGACGTGCGCGGCGAGCAGGCAGTCACGCGCGATGATCGCCTCCTCGGCGACCGCCGGCCAGCCGGTCAGGCCGAGCCTGGCCGACACCTCGCCCTCGTTGAGCTGGGCGCCCTCGGTCAGCCTCGGCTCCTGGGCGTGCTGGGCGACGACGCCGTCGAACGCCTTGACGTACTCCAGCGCCCGGCGCATCAGCACGGCGTCGGACACGCACTTGCCGTCGTCGGAGAAGACCCGCACGCGGGCCGCGGAGTCGGCCATCGCGCCGAGCTCGGCGAGCTGGCGGCCCTGGAGGCCGGAGGTCACCGCGCCCACGGGCTGCACGTCGCAGTGGCCGTGCTCCTGGCCGAGCCGCCAGACCTGCTCCACCACGCCGGCGGTGTCGGCCACGGGGGAGGTGTTGGCCATCGCGTGGACGGCGGTGTACCCGCCGCGCGCCGCGGCCTGGGTCCCGGTCTCGACCGTCTCGGCGTCCTCCCGGCCGGGCTCGCGCAGGTGGGTGTGCAGGTCCACCAGGCCGGGCAGGGCGACCAGCCCGTCGGCGTCGACCGTCTGGTCGGCCCTCGCGCCCGCGAGGTCGCCGGTCTCCGCCACGACGCCGTCGCGCAGCAGGATGTCGCTCGGGGCGCCGCCCAGGATCCGGGCGCCCCTGATGAGGATGGTGCTCACAGCCGTCCCCTCGTGAAGGTCGTGGGTGCTCATTCGGCGCCTCCGATCGCGGGCTCGGATCCGCCGAGCAGCAGGTAGAGAACGGCCATCCGGACGGTCACGCCGTTGGTGACCTGCTCGACGATCGTCGAGCGCGGCGAGTCGGCGACCTCCGCGGAGATCTCCATTCCGCGGTTCATCGGGCCGGGGTGCATGACGACGGCGTCGTCGTGCAGGCGGGCGAAGCGGTCGCGGTCGAGGCCGTAGCGGCGGCTGTACTCCCGCGCCGAGGGGAAGTAGGCCGCGTTCATGCGTTCGAGCTGGACCCGCAGCATCATCACGACGTCCGACTTGGGCAGCACGGCGTCGAGGTCGTAGGAGACCTGGCAGGGCCACGTCCCGACCGCGACCGGCAGCAGGGTCGGGGGCGCGACCAGCGTCACCTCCGCGCCGAGCGTGTGCAGCAGCAGCACGTTGGACCGGGCGACCCGGCTGTGCAGCACGTCGCCCACGATGGCGATCTTCAGGCCCTCCAGCCGGCCCAGCCGGCGGCGGATGCTGAAGGCGTCGAGCAGCGCCTGGGTGGGGTGCTCGTGGGTGCCGTCGCCGGCGTTGACCACGCTGCCGCGCACCCAGTTGGCCAGGCGGTGCGGCGCGCCGGAGGCGCTGTGCCGGATGACCACGGCGTCGGCGCCCATGGCCTCCAGGGTGAGCGCGGTGTCCTTCAGCGACTCGCCCTTGGACACGCTCGATCCCTTGGCCGAGAAATTGATCACATCGGCCGACAGGCGCTTGGCCGCGGCCTCGAACGAGATGCGGGTCCGGGTGGAGTCCTCGAAGAAGAGGTTCACCACCGTGCGGCCGCGCAGCGTCGGCAGCTTCTTGATGGACCGCTGCGAGACCTGGGCCAGTTCCTCGGCCGTGTCGAGGATGAGGAGGGCGTCGTCGCGGGTGAGGTCGCCGGTCGAGATCAGGTGCCGCTTCATCGGTCGTCCTCCTTGATGAGCACGACCGCGTCGCGCCCGTCCGTCTCCTCCAGGAAGACCTTGACCTTCTCGCTCTTGGAGGTCGGCAGGTTCTTGCCGACGTAGTCGGCGCGGATCGGCAGCTCCCGGTGGCCGCGGTCGACGAGCGTGGCGAGCTGGACTGCCCTGGGCCTGCCCACGTCGTTCAGCGCGTCGAGCGCGGCGCGCACGGTGCGGCCGGAGTAGAGGACGTCGTCCACCAGGACGACGGTCCTGCCGTCCACGCCGTCCGGGGGCAGTTCGGTGCGGCCGAGCGGGCGCGCGGGCCGCAGGCGCAGGTCGTCGCGGTACATCGTGACGTCGATGGCGCCGACGGGAACCTTGATCCCCTCGAACTGCGCGATGCGCCCGGCGATGCGCTGCGCGAGGGTGGCGCCGCGGGTGGGGATGCCGATCAGGACGACGCTCTCCGCGCCCCTGGTCCGTTCGAGGATCTCGTGTGCGATCCGGGTGAGCGCCCGGTGGATGTCGGGCCCCTCCAGGACGGCGCGGGCCGGATTTCGGGCATCAGACATGAAAAAGTCACCACCTTTCCCGCCTCACGGGACGGGTCTTAAAGGGTGTTCGGTCTGCTTAGAGTATCAGGGCCGTCTGCGAACCCCCCTCCCGCCAGGGGTGATACACCCCCGGGGCCGCTCGCCGGCGGCGTGGGGAGGACGCGACGGGAGACGTGCCGGTTACGTATCGGGGATCGGAAGCCGCATCGCGCCGGGTGTCGGGGATTTCGGGGAGAGCACTGTTTGACGCTCTTTTTTCCAATCAGCTTGACCTTTGGGAGTGTCGGCTTTACCGTCACTGTCCGTAACCACAACACGCGACCTTCCTGGGTAAAACCCGACGCAGCGGTCACCGAAGGTGCCGGTCACAGGCACCAGCCCCGGTGTTCGGAACGCTTAGGACAAGGGCGCACAATCAAGTGAGAAGAGACATAGAAAGCCGGGGGCCACACGATGCCGTCTGACTACGCCAAGTCGCTGGGCGCGCGCCTGCGCGCCATCCGGACCCAGCAGGGGTTGTCCCTGCACGGTGTGGAAGAGAAGTCCCGCGGACGGTGGAAGGCCGTCGTCGTGGGCTCCTATGAGCGGGGCGACCGCGCGGTAACCGTGCAGAAGCTCGCCGAGCTCGCGGATTTCTACGGAGTGCCGGTGTCGGAGCTTCTTCCCGGCGGAGCCGCCCCCAGTCCGCTCGCGCCCGCGCCCAAGCTGGTCATCGACCTGGAGCGCCTGTCGCAGCTGCCGAAGGACAAGGCCGGCCCGCTGGCGCGTTACGCCGCGACGATCCAGAGCCAGCGTGGCGACTACAACGGCAAGGTGCTGTCCATCCGGCAGGAGGACCTGCGCTCGCTCGCGGTCATCTACGACAAGTCGCCGGTCGAGCTGACCGAGGAGTTCATCCACTGGGGTGTGCTCGACGCGGAGGCCCGCCGCGCCGTCGAGTCCTTCTGACCTCCTGCCCGGCTCGTACGCGGCTCCCCGTCACGGTGCACGAATCACGCCCTGCCGCGTGTGGCTCAGACGGCGCCACCGCACCGGGGAGCCGCCGGTACGAGTGATTCCCGCCACGCGGGGATAGTGCAGGACATGACGTTTTACGTGGGCTCCGAGGTGGGCAGGCTTCGCCGCGTCCTGGTCGACATACCCGAACTCGCGCTCAAGCGGCTCACCCCGGGCAACAAGGACGGCCTGCTGTTCGACGACGTGCTCTGGGTGCACCGCGCGCTGGAGGAGCACCGCGAGTGGTGCGACGTGCTCGCCGGGCGCGGCGTCACGGTGCACCACCTCGGCGACCTCCTGCGCGAGGTGATCGAGATCCCCGACGCGCGCAAGCACATCCTCGACGGCAGCGTCGACGAGCACTGGTTCGGCCCGCTGACCGCCGACGCGATCCGCAACACGCTCGACTCACTCGACGCCGACGCGCTCGCACCGCTGCTGACCGGCGGGATCACCAAGCGCGAGATCATGGAGCTGGGCTGCGACCCGGGCTCCATCACCTTCCACACCCTGGCGATGGACGACTTCGTCCTCCCGCCGCTGCCCAACCACCTGTTCGCCCGCGACACCTCCTGCTGGGTGTACGACGGGGTGTCGATCAACGCGATGCGCAAGAAGGCGCGCAGGCGGGAGACCGTCAACTACGAGGCCGTCTATCGCTGGCATCCGCTGTTCGCCGCGGGCTACGGCAACCCGGACGACGGGGGGTTCAACGTCTGGTACGAGGGCGTGCGCATGGCCCCGGCCACCATCGAGGGCGGCGACGTCCTGGTGCTCGGCGGCGGCGTCGTGCTCGTCGGGGTGAGCGAGCGCACCCAGCCGCAGGCGGTCGAGATGCTGGCCACCAACCTGTTCCGGGCGGGGTCGGCGACCCGCATCGTGGCGCTCGACCTGCCCAAGACCCGTGCGTTCATGCACCTCGACACCGTGATGACCAACGTCGACGTGGGCGTGTTCACCAAGTACGCCGGGCTCGGCATGCTTCCCTCGTACACGGTGGAGCCGGGCGACACCGACAAGGAGCTGAAGGTCACCGACCACCCGCCGGAGGACATGCACAAGGCGATCGCGCGGGCCCTCGGCCTGGACGACATCAAGGTCCTCACGCCGACGCAGGACGTGCACGCGGCCGAGCGCGAGCAGTGGGACGACGGCTGCAACGTGCTGGCGCTGGAGCCGGGTGTGGTCGTCGCCTACGAACGCAACACCACGACCAACAACCACCTGCGCAGGCACGGCATCGAGGTCATCCCGATCCGCGGCAGCGAGCTCGGCCGCGGACGCGGCGGGCCCCGGTGCATGAGCTGCCCCCTGGAGCGCGACCCCGTCTGAGCACCCGCGGCCCGCCCACGGCAGGAGCGGACCCGAGACACCGCGCGGCGGCCGGTCATCGGACGCGGCCGCGCCGCTCGTCCTCCCCTGCGGCACGCCTGGCCGCAGCGAGCCGGCCGGGTCTGGCGACGGCGCTCGGCATGGTGGCGACCCTGCCGATCCGCGCCGTGCCGGGATCGGTGGTCAGCCGGCCATGGGCAGGGTGGGGCGGCCCGGCAGACCGAGGATCGACTCGACCTCGCCGACGAACCTGTCCGCCTCCGCTATGATCTCTTCCGCGTCGTTCTGCGTGACGGCGCGGACCATGCCGGCCTCGGCCGCCGCACGCTTGGTCGCGCTCACCGCGAAGTAGGCCGCCCAGTCCGCGAGCTTGGGCTCGGCCTCCGGCAGCAGCTCCCAGGCGCTGCGCAGGCGCCGCCTGCGGCCGTCCATCGGCCGCGGACGCGCCGCGAGGATCCCGGCGGCCGCACGGAGGGCCGCCAGGTGGGCCGACACGTAGCGGTCCGCGGGGGTGGGCCCGACGGTGGCGTCCGCGAGGCATGCTCTGGCGTCCGCGAGGTGTGCCAGAACCGCCTGCGAGAGCCGGGGCCCGCTCTTCTGATCGTCGTTCTCCTCAGTCATGCCCGCCTCCTTGAGTCGTGGCACTCCGGCGAAGGTCGCCGGTGATCTCACAGTCGCAGATCGCACCGACAATTTCGCCGGCCGGGAGATCCCGTGAACCGCTCGAGATCGCCCGACGCTTTCTCAGGCTCCCGTGGGCGGCCGGACGAGGAGCTTCCCCTCTCCCCGTCCGGCCCACGCCGCGGGCCGTGCCGCATCCGTCTCCGCCGACGACGAAGGCACGATTCCAACGGGGTGGGCGCGAGCCGCGAGTCCCACGCCCACTCCATCGAACATAGATTCGATCATGTCCACTGTCAAGGCTGTCAACGAATACGTGTTCGAGGAGTGTGGCGCAAACGTGGGCACGAGACGGCGGAGGGGCCCCGCGCGAGCACCTCGCGCGGGGCCCCTCCGGGGGTGGAACTGGTGCCGCGACCGCCAAAGTTTGCCCGGACGGAGCGGTGGCCAGAGTGGTGCATCGCAAGGCGGAGGAGGAGCTCGTAGCGGAGCTACGAGCGACGACGACAACGCAGCGAGGTGCCGCTCTGGGCGACGCGACGGGGCAAAGGTTGGCGGGAGGGGCACTAGCGCCTGAAGGCACCCCTGACGTGCACCGGGACGCCCCTGCCGAGCATGCCCGGCAGGACCTCGGCCACGTTCATGGGCAGCCGCACGCAGCCGTGCGACGCCGGGTAGAGCGGCACCGACAGGGCGCCGTGGAGCGCGATGCCGCCGTTGAAGAAGATCGGGTTGTAGAGCTGCCCGAGGTAGGACCGGTGCCAGCCCTTGACCCGCCAGGTGGTCGTGTAGTCGCCGGTCGGCGTGCGGGCGCTGCCGGAGAACCGCTGCCGCTTGCCGTTCCAGGTGGCGTACTCGGTGTAGGGGATGCCGCTGCCGCTGGAGATGTGGCTGATCATCACCGGCGCGCCGCCCCGGTACAGAACCATCACCTGTCTGGTCAGGTCCACCTCGACGCGCGTCGGCTTGCCCCGGGGCACCAGGACCCTGGGCGCGCGGGGGTTCTCCAGCGCCCTCCAGGTGCGGGCGGCGATCGTGCTGGTCGGCTTGATCCCCTGCACCTTCTGGAACGCCCAGACCGCCGTCAGCGTGGCCCCGCCGTACCGGCCGTCGGCCGCGCCGGGCATGTATCCGAGCTCCTGGAGCCGGGACTGCAGCGCCTTCACGGCCGAGCCCTTGGCGCCGAGCCTGAGCGTCTTGCCCGGCGCGGTGAACGGCGGATAGGCGGCGGCGCGCGCCGGGAGCGCCGCGAGCGCCGGTAACGCTGGCGGCACGGTCGCCGTGGTCACCGCTCCCGCGGGCGCGGCGGTGCGCGCCTGCGCCGTGCCGGTGACGCCGGCCACCGCGAACGTCACGGCCCCCACCGCGACGAGCGTGGCCGCGGCCAGTCGCCGTCGACCCCTCATCATGACCAACCCCTCATAAGCCCGATTCCCGATCAAAGGACCCACCTTACGGTCCGATTGTGAGCCGCTTGATCTTAAGTGGCCATAATCGGCGGCGTATGTCCTGGCAATCCGTTTAGAGTGACCGCGTGGCAGAAAAGTTGCATCCGAACGTCGTCCGAGTCCAGGAGGCCCTGCGGGCCCACGAGGTGGCGGGCGAGGTCGTCGTGCTGGACGAGGCCGCCCCGACCGCCGCCACTGCGGCGGCCCGGCTCGGCTGCGAGGTGGGCGCGATCGCGAACAGCCTGATCTTCGACGCGGACGGCGCGCCGCTGCTGGTGCTCACCAGCGGCGCCCACCGCGTGAACACCGACCTGATCGCGCGGCTCGTCGGCGCGGCGAAGGTGCGGCGGGCCACGCCGGAGTTCGTCCGCGAGCACACCGGGCAGCCCATCGGCGGCGTCGCCCCGGTCGGGCACCCCGCGCCCGTACGGACGCTCGTGGACACCTGGCTGGGCAAGCACAGCGTGGTGTGGGCCGCCGCGGGGCACCCCCACACGGTCTTCCCCACGTCCTACGAGGAGTTGCTGCGCATTACCGGGGGCACGGCCGCCGAGGTGGAGTGACGCCTGCCGGACCGGCCCGGCGACGTTTTGCTAATGTGCGACGAGTGATCCAACTGCGACGGGTGGGGCCCGACCGGTTCAGGGCGGTGCTGGACACCGTTCTGGAGATTTACACGGTCGCCATGCGCCCGCCGTCGGACCAGCTCGCGGGGCGCATGGCGATCATGCGTAACCACTCCACCTATCCCGACTTCGACTGCATGCTCGCCGAGGACGCGCAGGCTCCTGGCGGCGTCGCCGGCTTCGCGTACGGCTTCCACGGCGGCCATGGGCAGTGGTGGCACGACGTCGTACGCGGGGCGCTGCAGGACCGGGCCGGGCCGGTGGTGGCGGAGGACTGGTTCGGCGACGCCCTGGAGATCGCCGAGATCCACGTGCGCCCCGAGTACCAGGGCCAGGGGATCGGGCGGCGCCTGATCCACACGCTGTGCGAGGGCCGCCCGGAGCGTACGGCCGTGCTCTCGACGCACGACGCCCCCACGGTGGCCCGGCATCTCTACCGGGACGTCGGGTTCGCCGACCTGATGACCCGGTTCGTCTTCCCCGGCGGATACGAGGAGTACGTCATCGCCGGGGTGCGGCTGCCGCTGCCCGAGCTCGGGGCCCGCGAGAGCTGAACGGACCGGCCGGCTCAGCCGGCGACGGCCGCGGGCACGCTGTGCAGCGCCTGGAACACCTCGCGGGTCGCGCTCGACCGGTTGAAGGTGATGAAGTGGATGCCGGGCGCGCCCTCGTCGAGCAGCTTCTGGCACAGCTCGACGGCGTGCTCGATCCCGAGGCGGCGAACCGCGGCCGGGTCGTCGGCGACGGCCTCGAACCGCTCGGCCACCTCGGGCGGGAACGGCGCGCCGGACAGCTGCTCCGACCGGGCGATCGTGCTCATCTGCGTGACGGGCATGATGCCGGGGATGATGGGGGTGTCACACCCACGGGCCGCCACGCGGTCACGCAGCCGCAGGTAGTCCTCCGCCCGGAAGAACATCTGGGTGATCGCGTAGTCCGCGCCGGCCCGGCACTTCTGCACGAAATACTCGGTGTCCGACTCGATGCTCGCCGACCTGGGGTGCTTGTACGGGAATGCGGCCACCCCCACGCAGAAGTCGCCCGCCTGGCGGATCAGGCGCACCAGCTCCTCGGCGTACAGCACGCCCTCCGGGTGCTTGACCCACTCGTCCAGGGGGTTGCCCCCGCGCGGGTCGCCGCGTACGGCGAGGATGTTGCGCACGCCCGCGTCGGCGAACCGGCCGACGAGGTGGCGCAGCTCGCGGATCGAGTGGTCGACCGCGGTGAAGTGGGCGACGGGGGTCAGCGTCGTCTCGTGCGCCAGCCGCTCGACGATGTTCACGGTGCGGTCGCGGGTCGAGCCGCCGGCGCCGTAGGTCACGGAGACGAACGTCGGCCGCAGCGCCTCGAGCTCGCGGATGGCCCGCCACAGCTGGCGCTCCCCCTCGTCGGTCTTCGGCGGGGAGAACTCGAACGAGAACGAGCGCTCGCCCGCGGCCAGCAGTTCGCGGACCGTCGGGACGCGATCAGGAAGCCGCGAGGGCAGACCGAGAGCCATACAGGAGAGGTTACAGCGCCGCACTTTTCCCGATGGTCGCAGTCTTGCTATGTGGACGTTTTCCCTTACTGGGTGAGTTAACCCACTTGAAGGGGGATCTGGTGATGTGTGTCCGGATCAACCCCGGTTACTCTCAGAGCATGACCGCTTCCGCCGTCTCGCTCGATTCCATCCGTACGGAGGTGGACCGCGCACTCCGGGAGTTCCTCGACCGGCAGCGACCACACTTCGGTGACCCTCATCTGGCCGCCCTGCTGACCGCCGCGGAGGACTTCCTGGCCGGCGGCAAACGGCTGCGCCCCGCCTTCTGCCACTGGGGGTGGCGGGCCGCCGGCGGCGGCGACGACCCGGGGCTGCACGCCGCCGCCGCCTCGCTGGAGCTGCTGCAGGCGAGCGCGCTCGTCCACGACGACGTCATGGACGCGAGCGACGTGCGCCGGGGCATGCCGTCCGCGCACCGCCGATTCGAGCGGATGCACACCGAGGCGGGCTGGCACGGCTCCGCGCGGCAGTTCGGCGAGGGCTCGGCCGTGCTGCTGGGGAACCTGCTGCTGGTGTGGTCCGGGGAGATGTGGCGCACCTGCGGCCTGGCGCCCGAGGCGCTCGCCGCCGCGCAGCCGATGCACGACCACATGCTCACCGAGCTGATGTGCGGGCAGTATCTCGATCTGCTCGAACAGGCTCAGGGCGAGAGCACCTACGACAGCGCGCTGCGGGTGGCCCTCTACAAGAGCGGCAAGTACTCGGTCGAGCAGCCGCTCCGGCTCGGACTCGTCCTCGCCGCCCGGGCCCCGCACGCGTGGATCGACCGGCTCTGCGTGCAGTACGGCCAGCAGGTGGGCATCGCCTTCCAGCTCCGCGACGACATCCTCGGCGTGTTCGGCGACCCTGCGGAGACCGGCAAGCCCGCCGGGGACGACCTTCGCGAGGGCAAGCGGACCGTCCTGATCGCGCGCGCGCTCGCCTCGGCCACCCCCGCCCAGGCGGCGGTCGTACGGTCCCTTCTCGGCGACCCCGGGCTGGACGCCGAGGGCGTCGGGCGGCTGCGCGCGGTGATCGAGGAGACCGGCGCGCTGGCCGCGTGCGAGGACATGATCAAGCGTTATCTCGACGACGCGCTGCACGCCCTCGACCACGCGCCGATCGAGGAGGAGGCCCGCGCGGCGCTGGCCGGCCTCGCCGTCGCCGCCACGTCCCGCCGCACCTGACGGCGCGGGGCAGGACCGGTGGCGGCCCCCCGTGCGCCGCGTCCCGCGTGACGGGACGCGGCGCACGGGGGGCTCAGAGGCGGCTCAGAGCGGGACGGCGGACAGCCGGGCCTTGAGCGCGGCGGCGGCGGCGCCCGGGTCGTCGGCCTCGGTGACGGCCCGGACGACCACCGCCCGGCGCACGCCGTGCGCCATCACCTCGTCGAGGTTGCCCAGGTCGATGCCGCCGATGCCGAACCACGGCCGGTCGGTGCCCAGGCGCGCCGCGTGTTCCAGCAGCGCGGGGCCGGGCGCCGGGCGGCCGGGTTTGGTGGGCGTGGGCCAGATCGGCCCGCAGCAGAAGTAGTCCACCCCCGGCTCCACGGCGGCGGCCGACGCCTCCGCCGCCGAGTGCGTGGACCTGCCGATGAGCACGCCGGAGCCGAGGATCTCCCGGGCCACCGGGACCGGGAGGTCGTCCTGCCCGAGGTGCAGGATGTCGGGCCGGGCGGCGAAGGCGACGTCCGCCCGGTCGTTGACGGCCAGCAGCGCACCGTGCCTGTCGCACGCCGCGCGGAAGACCTCGAGCAGGTCCAGCTCCTCGCGCGCCTCCAGGCCCTTCTCCCTGAGCTGGACGATGTCCACTCCGCCGGACAGGACCGCGTCGAGGAATTCCTCCAGGTCGCCGCGGTCCCTCCTGCCGTCGGTGCAGAGGTAGAGCCTGGCCTGCGTGAGCCGCTGTCGCCGGGTGTCAATCACCCGACCACAATGCCATGGGGCCGTACGGTCAGAAACCCAGGGCCTGGGCCCTGCGCTTGACCTCGGTGTGCCGGCCCTTCACGATCGCGTCGATTGGGGACCCCGGCAGCGAGTCGTCCGGGGTGAACAGCCACCGGATCGACTCCACCTCGTCGTACCCCGCGTCGGCCAGGAGCGTCAGCGTGCCGGGCAGGCCCTTGAGCACGTCGCCGCCGGCGATGAACACCGCGGGGATCTGCGGCTCGCCCCCGCCCCTGCGGGCGCCGGCGAGTTTCTTGTCCTTGAGGAGTTGCTTGGCGCGGCCCATGCTGAGCCCCAGCCTCTTGGCGGCCTCCGAGAGGGGGAGCCACTCCCCTACGAGCTGGTCGGTCTCCCGGTCGATCTGCGCAACAGTAAGCGTCACGGAACCACCATTACCACAGGCGGGCCGCCAGGAAACACCTCGATTACGTCATAATGCAGTCGCGGAGCGGGACGGCCGGGTCGGCCACCCGCCGAGGGTCGAGCCGCTGGCCGCCCTCGACGAGCCTGCGACCCTGCACCACGTCGCGCGGCCGGTCCACGGTGAGCACCGCGGCGAGCGTGTCCTCGGCCGTCAGCCAGCACACCGCCCACTTCTCGTCCGTACGCGGGTCGCCGCGCAGCAGCACCCGGTCACCGGCCTCCCGGTGCCCGGCGAACTGCACCATGTGGCCGAACTGCTCCGACCAGAAGTACGGCACGGGGTCGTAGACCGCCTCCTCGCCCAGGAGGGTGGCGACGGCCGTGTCGGGAGCCTGGAGCGCGGTGTCCCAGTGCTCGACCCGCAGGCGGGTGCGGAACCTGCGCGACCACCAGTTGGCGCAGTCCCCCACCGCGACGACGTTGGGCAGCGACGTGCGCAGGTGCTCGTCGACCACCACCCCGTCGTCGAGCCGGACGGCCGAGCCCTTCAGCCAGTCGACCGCGGGGCGCACCCCGACGCCGGTGACGACCACGTCCGCCGGCACCCGGGCGCCGGACATGAGCGTGAGGCCGTCGGCGTCCACGGTGCCGACCATCGCGCCGAGGCGTAGTTCGACGCCCGCCCGCGCGTACCAGCCGATGGTGTGGCTGCCGACGGCGGGGCCGAGCGCCACGGCGAGCGGGCTCTCCCCCGCCTCCACGACGGTCACCGCGCACCCGGCCCTGGCCGCGGCGGTGGCGACCTCCGCGCCGATCCAGCCGGCTCCGACCACGGCCACGCGGGCGCCGGGGACCAGCCGCTCGCGCAGCGCCAGCGCGTCCTCTATGGTGCGCAGCACGTGCTGGCGGCCCTCGCCGCGCAGGCGGATCGGGGCGGCGCCGGTGGCGATGACCAGGCCGTCGTACTCCAGCTCGCCCTCGGTCGTCTCCAGCACGCCGTCGCGCAGGCCCTTGGCCGCCGTGCCGAGGCACAGCCGTACGTCGAGGGCGTCGAGGTCGGAGTCGACCACCGTGGAGTCGGTCTCTCCGAGCAGCACCGCCTTCGACAGCGGCGGCCGGTCATAGGGGCGATGGTGTTCCTCGCCGATGAGCGTGATGCGGCCGGTGAATCCACGGGCCCTCAACGCCTCGATGCTTCGCACGCCGGCCAGGCCGGCACCCACCACCACGACGTGATCCACAGCTTGACCATAGATTGTCAGCGGGGGCCCTGGCCAACGGGCCCCTCATAACGAGTTGGGCAAGTAGCGCGCACTTCCCCGGGGGCCCACGTTGTGAAGGAGGCCCTTACTCCACCGGACGACGCGCGTGCGGATCTTCGTCGCGCGCGGCACGCGGCGTCCGCCTGCCAGGTGGCGGCGGACGGCCGCCGGCGATCGGCCATGACGGGCGGCGTACTACGCTGGTGGGCGTAAGACGCGCGGGAGCCCGGCGGACCGGGCTGAGAGGAGAGCGGGAGGCTCTCGACCGCCCCGACCTGATCCGGGTAATGCCGGCGAAGGGAGCGCGGTGTGCCCCCCACATACGACGTCGTGATCGCCGGCGGCGGCGTGGCCGGCCTGGCCGCGGCCTGGCGCACGGTTCGCCGGGGCCTGTCGGTGGCGGTGGCGGACCCCGCGCCCGGAGGCGGCGCCACCCACGCCTCGGCCGGGATGCTCGCGCCGGTCAGCGAGGTGACCTACACGGAGGAGCCGCTGCTGCGGCTCGGCCTCGCGTCGCTGGCGGCCTGGCCGCACTTCCGCGCCGAACTCGAGGACGAGAGCGGCGTCGAGCTGGACTACCGGACCGAGGGCACGCTGGAGGTCGCCCGCGGCGCGGACGACATGGCCTATCTGGACGACCTGGCGGCCTTCGAGCGGACGCTCGGCCTGCGGGTCGAGCGGCTCACCGGGCGCGAGTGCCGTTCCTTCGAGCCGATGCTCGCCCCCTCCGTACGCGGCGGGCTGCTGGCCCGCGACGACGCCTGGGTCAACCCGCGCAGGGTCGTGCGGGCCCTGCGCACCGCGTTCGAGAAGGCGGGCGGCACGCTGGTCGCCGACCGCGTCTCCGGGATCGACGCCTCAGGGACGGGCGGTGCGTCCGTACGGCTGGCGTCCGGCGAGGCCGTCGCGGCGGGCCAGATCGTCGTGGCGGCAGGATCGTGGTCGGCGTCCCTGCTGCCCGGCCTGCCGGTACGCCCGGTCAAGGGCGAGATCCTCCGGCTGCGCGGGCCCCGGGGGTTCCTCACGCGGTGCGTACGGGGGCTGGTGCACGGCTCCCCCGCCTACCTGGTGCCCCGGGGCGACGGAGAGATCACGCTGGGCGCCACGGCGCAGGAGCTGGGGTACGACGCGCGGGTCACCGCCGGCGGCGTGTACGAGCTGCTGCGCGACGCCCGCGAGCTGGTGCCCGGCATCACCGAGCTCGAACTGACCGAGACCACGGTCGGCTTCCGCCCGGGCACGCCCGACAACCTGCCGCTCATCGGCCCCGCCGGCCCGCCCGGCGTGTTCGCGGCGACCGGGCACGGCCGCAACGGCGTGCTGCTGACCCCGATCACCGCCGACGCCGTCGCGGCGCTCCTCACCGGCGACGAGCCACCCCCGGTCACCGGGGCCTGCCATCCAGGGAGATTCAGCAAGTGAAAGTCACGATCAACGGAGGCACGGCCGAGCTGCCCGAGGGCGCCACGGTCGGCGACGCCGTACGGACCCTCACGTCCCTCATGTCCGGGGTCGCGGTGGCCCTGAACGGCGAGGTGGTGAGCCGGAGCGCCTGGGACTCCACTCAGGTGGCCGACGGCGACGGCGTCGAGGTGCTGACGGCGGTGCAGGGAGGATGAGCATGACCGACGACGTCTTCGTGCTGGGCGGGGAGAAGTTCACCTCGCGGCTCATCATGGGCACCGGCGGCGCGCCGTCGCTGGAGGTGCTCGACCAGGCGCTGGAGGCGTCCGGCACCGAACTGACGACCGTCGCGATGCGCAGGCTCGACCCGGCGTCGCGCGGTTCGGTGCTGGACGTGCTGCGCGCCCGCGGCGTCAAGGTGCTGCCGAACACCGCGGGGTGCTTCACGGCCGGGGAGGCCGTGCTGACCGCCCGCCTGGCGCGTGAGGCCCTGGAGACCGACTGGGTCAAGCTGGAGGTCATCGCCGACGAGCGCACCCTGCTGCCCGACCCGATCGAGACCTTCGACGCCGCCGAGCGGCTGGTCGCCGACGGCTTCGTCGTGCTGCCGTACATCGGCGACGACCCGGCGCTGGCCCGCAGGCTCCAGGACGCCGGGTGCGCGGCGGTGATGCCGCTCGGCGCCCCCATCGGCTCCGGACTGGGCATCCGCAACCCGCACAGCATCGAGCTGATCGTCGAGGCCGCCACGGTCCCGGTGATCCTCGACGCCGGCATCGGCACGGCCAGCGACGCCGCGCTGGCGATGGAGCTGGGCTGCGACGCCGTGCTGCTGGCCAGCGCCGTGACGCGGGCGCACCGGCCGGACCTGATGGCGGCGGCCATGCGGCAGGCGGTCACGGCCGGGCGGCTGGCCAGGCTCGCGGGGCGCATCCCCCGCCGCCGCTACGCCGAGGCGTCCTCCCCCGACCGCCCGTCCTGAGCCCGCCGCGTCCACCACACAAAGGCGTCCCCCGCCCGTCCGGCGTGTTCGCGCCGGCGGGCGGAGAGGTGCGGGAATCCGCGTCTGGTAAGCCCGGTTTTCGGATTAGACACGGCTTTTCGGGCGGCGCGGAGGGCTGCCGAATAGGTCTCGGTTTGGGATTCGGGAACACGCCCGGCGGCAAATCACCCGTAAACTCTGGCGAGTGGACACGACGCTGACCGACCCGCTCGTGGGGCAGTTGCTCGACGGGCGCTACCGCGTCGAGTCCCGGATCGCCCGGGGTGGCATGGCCTCCGTATATCTTGCTCTGGACGTCCGGCTCGACCGCACGGTGGCCGTCAAGGTGATGCACCGCTCGCTGGCCGAGGACCCGCAGTTCGTGCGGCGGTTCATCGGCGAGGCCAAGTCGGTGGCGAGCCTCTCGCACCCGAACATCGTGCAGGTCTTCGACCAGGGCACGGACGGGGCGCACGTCTACCTGTCGATGGAGTACGTGCCCGGGCGGACGCTGCGCGACGTGCTGCGCGGGCGCGGCCGTCTCCCGGCGCGCGAGGCGCTGGAGATGGTCATCCCGGTGCTCGCCGCCCTCGGCGCGGCCCACCAGGCGGGGCTCATCCACCGGGACGTCAAGCCGGAGAACGTGCTGCTCGCCGACGACGGCCGGGTGAAGGTCGTGGACTTCGGCCTGGCCCGCGCGATCGAGGCGACCAACCAGACCAAGACCGGCATGATGATCGGCACGATCGGCTACATGTCGCCCGAGCAGGTCACGACCGGCACCGCCGACGCCCGCAGCGACGTGTACGCCGCCGGGATCATGCTGTTCGAGCTGCTGACCGGGCGGCAGCCGTACGCGGGCGAGACGCCGATGTCGATCGCCTACCGGCACGTGCACGAGACCGTCCCCGCGCCGTCCTCGATCGCGCACGACGTGCCGCCGCCGATCGACGCGCTCGTCGCGGCGGCCACCGACAAGGACCCCGCCGCGCGCCCGGCGGACGCGACCGCCATGCTCGTCGCGGCCGTCGAGATCCACCGCACGCTGCCGCGGACCGGGCACACCGGCGCGCACGCCGCCCCTTACGGAGCCCACGACACCGGCACCCACACCAGCGCCCACAGCGGCGTACGGACGGGTGCGCACCGGACCCTCCCGCCGCCCGGCGGGGCCTCGCCGTTCGGCACGTCGCAGCACGCGCGCCCGGAGGCCGAGCCGCCGGTCGGCCAGACGATGATCCAGCCGCGCTCGGAACTGCTGACCGGCGCCGGTGGAGCGGGCCGGCGGCGACGGGCCAGGGTCAGGCCCGTGTGGTTCCTCGCCTCGCTGGCCCTCGTCATGGTGGCGGGCATCGCCTTCACCGGTTGGTGGTTCTCCCAGGGGCGCTACACGACCGTGCCCGATCTGGTGAACCAGAACATCACGGTCGCCAGGCAGGAGGCGCAGAAGGCCGGCTTCGAGGTACGGATCGGCAAGGCGAGGTTCGACGACAAGGTGCCGAAGGACATCGTCCTCGACACCGAGCCCGGCGCGGGCGCCGAGGTGGTCAAGGGCGCCGTCCTCACCCTGATCCCGTCGGCCGGCCCGGAGACGATCCCCGTGCCGAAGGTCGAGGGCCTGAGCCTGGCGGACGCCCGGGCGAAGGTCGCCGAGGTCGGGCTGACCCCCGGCCGGGTCAGCAAGAGCGCGAGCGACACCATCCCCCGCGACCAGGTCATCCGTACCAACCCGCCGGTGGGCAAGCGCGTCAAGAAGCGCGGCGTGGTCAACTTCGTCGTCAGCGCGGGACTTCTGATGCCGGACGTCACGCAGATGATGCGCGACCAGGCGGAGAAGATCCTGCGCGACAAGGGCTTCAACGTCCAGATCGACGAGACCACCGACGACGCCCCGCCGGGCACGGTGATCGCCCAGGACCCGTCCGGCGGCGCCGAGGTGGTGGCCGGGGCGACCGTCCACCTGACGGCCTCGCGCGGCCCGGACCAGGGCTTCCGCTGGCCGTGGGAGACCGACCCCGCCGACCCCGGCCAGACCCCGCCCACCGTCGTCAACGTGCCCAACGTGATGTTCAAGTCCGTCCACGACGCGGTGAACGAGCTGAAGGCGGCCGGTTTCAAGGTCAACGTCCGCAAGGTGGTGGGCACCGACCGCGTGGTCGGTGAGAAGCCGCTCGGTCAGCAGCCGCCGGGCACCACCATCACGATCTGGCACTGACGCCCCCGCCGGTCATCCGGTCGCGTACGGCCACCACTCGTGGCCGTCGTCGCGCCCCGACCGGCGTCAGGCGGCGTCGGGATCGGCTCCCCTGAGGATGTAGAGGTCGTCGCCGAGATGGCTCAGGGGGTGAGGGTGCCGAGGAGGCGGAGGCGGGCGAGGCCGCCGTCGGGGTAGATGTCGAGCCGGGCGTGGGTGACCCTGTGGTCGTCGTCGAGGCGGAAGCGGTGACGGGTGTCGGGCTGCAGGCGGGTCCTGGGCAGCAGCGGGAACCAGGCGTCCTCGTCCTCCAGCGGCGCCCGGTCCGCATCCGCGCCCTTCAGCGACGCCCAGCCGGGGGCGTTGAAGATCAGGTTGGCCGTGTCGATCTCGGCGACGGCCACCCGGCCCGGCCCGGCCAGGGCGACCACGAGCCAGTCGTTGCCGCCGTCGCGGCGGCGCGCGGTCTCCCAGCCCTCGGACTGGTCGCGGGCCAGGCCGGGCGCGAGGACGTTGTTCGGCGCGGAGTAGAACTCGTCGGAGCAGGCCGTGACCAGGCCGCCGTTCTCCAGCGCGGCGAGGTCGACGGTGAGGCCCTCCAGGAAAGCGCGGTCGGGTACGACCCGCCCGTGGACCCGCAGCCGCGCGACGCCGCCGTCGGGGAGGATGTTCAGCCGCACGTGCGTGAAACGGCGGGGGTCGGTCACGGCGAACTCGTGGACCGCGTCACCCTTCAGCGGGCTCTTCGGCACGATCTCCACCCAGCCGTCCAGCTCGTCCGGCGAGGGGTGGCCCTCGGCCGCGCACGCCTCGACCGACGCGTACGGCGGGTAGTTGCCGCGGAACCACGCGGTGTCCACCACCACGCCCCGGATGATGCCCGGCAGGCCGAGCCGGACGATCGCCCAGTCGTGGCCGGGCGCACGCCGCCGCCGGGTCTCCCAGCCGTCGTAGACCTGGCCCTTGGCGCCGAAGGTGTGCGGCCGGAACTCGGCCGGCCCCGGCCTGATCAGGGCCTCCCGTTCGGCGAACGACTCGTCGTTTGCGGCCACGACCGACCCGCCGTACGTGCGCAGGGCGAGGTCGGGCAGGCGGGTGAAGCCGGTCATCGCGCTCCTCGGATCAGCAGTCGTCCGCGCGGGGCGGCGAAGTCGACGGGCACGCCGCGCAGCCAGGTGGTGCGTACGACGCCCGCGAGCCGCGCGCCGTGGTAAGGGGACACCGGGTTGCGGTGGTGGAGCGCCGCCACGTCGACGGTGAACTCCGCGTCGGGGTCGAAGGCGACCAGGTCCGCGTCGTCGCCCACCCGGATCGCCCCCTTGTGCGGCAGGCCGGCCAGGCGGGCCGGTCCCCCGGCCATCCAGCGCGCCACGTCGGTCAGGCCGTGGCCCCGGGCGCGAGCCGCCGTCCACACGGCGGGCAGGCCGACCTGGAGCGAGGAGATCCCGCCCCAGGCCGCGGCGAAGTCGGGCACCTTGAGGTCGGGCGTCGACGGGGAGTGGTCGGAGACGATCCCCATGAGCACCCCGTCGGCGAGCGCCCGCCACAGCGCGTCGCGGTTGGCGGCCTCCCGGATCGGCGGGCAGCACTTGTACGCGGGCCCGGTGACCTGCTCCGCCGCCAGGGTCAGATAGTGGGGGCAGGTCTCGGCGGTGACGCGCACCCCCGCCGCCTGCGCCGCGCGCAGCGGTTCGACGCAGGCGGCGGCCGACACGTGCACGATGTGCGCCCGCGCGCCCGTCTCCGCCGCGAGGGCGATCACCTGCTCGACGGCCCTGCGCTCGGCCTCCTGGGGGCGCGACCTGAGGAAGTCGCCGTACGCCGGGCCGCGGGGGTCGGACAGCAGGCCGGGGTCCTCGGCGTGCGCGATCAGCAGGCCGCCGAAGGCCGCCACCTCCGCCAGCGCGGCCCGCAGCCCCTCGCGGTCGAGCGCCGGGAACTCGTCCACCCCGGACGGCGAAAGGAAGCACTTGACGCCCGCCACACCGGCCTCGTGCAGGGGCCGCAGGTCGGCGAGGTTGCCGGGGATCGCACCACCCCAGAAGGCGACGTCCACGTGGCACCGCCCCTCGGCGGCCTTCCGCTTGACCTTCAGCGCCGCCACGTCCACGGTCGGGGGCAGCGAGTTGAGCGGCATGTCCACGATGGTGGTCACGCCCCCGGCCGCCGCCGCTCTGGTGGCGGTCGCGAAGCCCTCCCAGTGAGTACGGCCGGGCTCGTTGACGTGCACGTGGGAATCGACCAGCCCGGGCAGCAGCGGCAGTTCGCCGAGGTCGGCGGACTCCTCCGCCGCCGGTGGATCGTCGTAGGGACACAGGGCGGCGATCACACCCCCGCGTACGGCGACCGCGAGCGGACGCTCCCCCTCCGGGGTCACGGTCCGCCGGGACCTCACCACCAGGTCGTACGGTTCCCCCACGCGCCACTCCTCATGTCGTGAGATGCCAGGCGGCGACCCGCGCCGCGAGCTTCTCCAGCAGCGGCCCGGCCTCGGCCATGCAGCGGCTCACGTCGGGCTCGACGTCGGTCAGCGCGTACGCCGCCTCGATGCCGGCCGCCCGCAACTCGTCGTCGCCCACCGACCGCCGGCCGCAGACCGCGACGACCGGCACGCCGTGCTTGGCCGCCGCCGCCGCGACGCCCACCGGGGCCTTGCCGCGCAGGGTCTGCTCGTCGATCGAACCCTCACCGGTGACGACCAGCCGGGCGCCCTCGACGTGCCGGTCGAACTCCTCGAGGTCCAGCAGATAGCCGATGCCCGGCCGGATCTCGGCGTTCAGGAACGTCAGCGCGCCGAAGCCCACCCCGCCCGCGGCCCCGGCCCCCGGCCGCCCGGCCACGCCCATCGCACGGACCACGCCGTCGTGCTCGGCGGCGCCCGCGAGGCCGTGGGTGTGCGCGGCCACGGCCGCCAGCCGGGCCAGCCCGGCCTCCAGCACGGCCACGTCCTGCGGGCTCGCCCCCTTCTGCGGGCCGTACACCGCCGCCGCGCCGTACGGCCCGAGCAGCGGGTTGTCCACGTCGCTCGCCACGATCACCTCGAACCCGCGCAGGCGTCCGGAGACGTCGACGGTGTGCAGGTCGCGCAGCGCGGCCCCGCCAGGCGGCAGGTCGTTCCCGGCCGCGTCGAGCAGCCGTACGCCGAGGGCCTGGGCCATCCCCGCGCCGCCGTCGGTGCAGGCGCTGCCGCCGAGGCCGAGCACGACGCGGGTCGCGCCGTGCCGTACGGCGTGGGCGACGAGCTCACCGGTGCCGCGGCTGGTGGCGGTCAGCGGCGCCGGATCCGCCGGTAGCCTGCGCAGGCCCGACGCCTCGGCCAGTTCGATCACGGCGACCCGTGCGCCGGGCTCGTCGCGTACGGCGTAGCTCGCCGTGACCGGGTTCCCGGCGGGCCCGGTCACCTCCGTCGCGACCCGGGTGAAGCCGCTCGCCACGACCGCGTCGACGGTGCCGTCGCCCCCGTCCGCCACCGGGAGCTCGACGACGGGCACGTCACCCAGACCGGCGGCCACGTGCGCGGCGACCTCGGGCGCCGTGAGCGACCCGCGAAACTTGTCCACCGCGATGACGACGTGCCCTGTCATGCCCTGCTCCCTCGGTCCGTCCGGGATGTCTCAGACATGATCTCCGATGGTCAGGCGGCGATGGGCGGCGGCCCCGGCCCGCGCGGCCTCCTCGCCGGAGACCGTGCGCAGCTCGCCGCCCGCCACGACGGTCCGGCCGCCCACCAGCAGCCGTTCCAGCGGCGGCGTGGCGCCGTACGCGAACGCCACGACGGGATCGTCGATCGCGGCGTGGAAGCCGCCGAGCCGCCACAGCGCGACGTCGGCGAGCTTGCCGGGCTCCAGCGAGCCGATCTCGGCCTCCCGGCCGAGGCAGCGGGCGCCGCCGAGTGTGGCCATCTCCAGAGCCTGGCGGGCGGTCAGCGCGCGCGGGCCGTACCGGGCCCGCTGCGTGAGGACGGCCATGCGGATCTCCCCGGCAAGCGGGGTCATCTCACTGGAGGCCGCGCCGTCGACGCCCAGCCCGACCGGCGCGCCCGCCGCCAGCAGATCGGTGATCCGGGCGATGCCCGCACCGAGACGGCCGTTCGACGACGGGCAGTGGGCCGTGCCCGTGCCGGTCTCGGCGAAGCGCCGCACGTCCTTGTCGGTCAGGTGGACGCAGTGGGCGAGCCACACGTCCGGGCCCAGCCAGCCGAGGTCGTCGAGGTACTCGACGGGCAGCACGCCGAACTGTTCCCTGCAGTGCTCGTCCTCGTCGGCCGTCTCGGCCACGTGCGTGTGCAGCCGTACGCCGTGGGAGCGCGCGAGGTCGGCCGAGCGGGTCATGAGCTCGCCGCTGACCGAGAACGGCGAGCAGGGGGCGACCGCGACGCGCAGCATCGACCCGAACGACGGATCATGATATTTCCGGATCGCGTCGTCGGTGGCCCGGAGGATCTCGTCGATGTCCTCCACGACCTCGTCCGGCGGCAGGCCACCGCGCGAGGCGCCCCGGTCCATCGACCCCCGGCAGGGGTGGAAGCGCAGCCCGACCCGGCGCGCGGCCTCGATTTCCGCCTCGAACAGGTCTCCCCTGCCCTTCGGGAAGACGTAGTGGTGGTCGGTGGAGGTCGTGCAGCCCGACAGGGCCAGCCAGGCCAGGCCCGCCGTCGCGGCGCCCGCCACCACCTCGGCGTCCATGCGGGCCCACAGCCGGTAGCTCGCCACCAGCCACTCGAACAGCGTCCCGTCCGGTGTCACCCCCTGGGACGCCCACTGGTAGAGGTGGTGGTGGGTGTTGACCAGGCCGGGGGTGGCGAGGCAGCCGGTGCCGTCGACGCGTTCGGCCCCCTCGGGAACGGTCGCCGCCGGGCCGGGGCCGACCGCCGTGATCAAACCGTCCTCCACGACGACGTGACCGGACGGGATCTCCTCTCCCACGACCGGGACGACGTGGGCGTTCTCGATGACCACTCGTCGTGGTGCGAGATCACGCAATGGATACTCCCAGGTCAGATGGTGCGAGCGCCGTGATCACGGAATGCTCCGGCGCAGGTCACGGCGAGTGCGTGCGACGAACTACAAGATCACGGCGTGGGGTGGCGGCGGGCTGCGGCGAGGCGGACGGCGTCGAGGATCTTCTCGTATCCGGTGCAGCGGCACAGGTTGCCCGCCAGGGCCTCCCGGATGTCGGCGTCCGGCGGCACCCCGTCGGCGCCCGCGAGCAGCGCGTGGGCCTGGACGACGAGACCGGGGGTGCAGAACCCGCACTGCACGGCCCCCGCGTCCACGAACGCGCGCTGCACCTCGTGCAACCCGCCGTCGGCTTCACCGTCCGGCCCGCCGCCGGCGGCCAGGCCCTCGACCGTCACCACCTCGCGCCCCTCCGCCTGACCGGCGGCGACCAGGCAGGCGCAGACCGGCGTTCGGTCGAGATAGACGGTGCAGGAGCCGCATTCGCCCTGCTCGCAGGCGTTCTTGGCGCCCGGCAGGCCGAGCCGCTCACGCAGGACGTACAGCAGGCTCTCGCCCTCCCACACGTCGTCGGCCGTCATCGGGCGGCCGTTCACGGTCACGTTCACCCTCATCACGCGCTCCCCCTGAGGTCGTCCCACGCCCAGCCCAGCGCGCGGCGCGCCATGACGGCCAGCGCGTGCGTGCGGTAGGCGGCGCGGCCCCGCACGTCGTCGATCGGCGCGGCGGCGGCCGCCACGAGTTCGCCGAACCGGCGGGCCACGGCGGGATCGAGCGGGCCGCGGCCGTCCCAGTCCAGCGCGCCGGACGCGAAGTCCTCGGCGTCCGGGGCGCGGCGCGGGGTCGGCGCGGCCGAGCCGATACCGGTGCCCACCCGCCGCTCTGCGGGCTCCAGCGCGGTCGCGAACGAGCACACCGCGATCACCATGGCGTTCCTGGTGCCGACCTTGGAGAAGTACTGCGGGCCGGTGGCGGCCGGGACGCGCACGGCGTGGATCAGCTCGTCGGGCGCGAGCGCGTTGCGTTTCACGCCGGTGTAGAACTGCCGGATCGGGATAAGCCGGGCGCCGCGCACCGACTCGGCCTCCACGACCGCGCCGCAGGCCAGCAGCGGCGGGTGGCTGTCGCCCGCGGGCGAGGCCGCCCCGAGGTTGCCCGCGACCGTGCCCCGGTTGCGGATCTGCGGCGACCCGACCGTACGGGACGCCTGGGCCAGACCGGGCAGATCGGCCCCGAGCTCGGCGATCAGCCGGGAGTAGGTCACGCCCGCGCCCACGCGGATCTCGACGCCCTCCCGCGACCACTCCCGGAGCTCGGGGATCGGCGTGAGGTCGAGCAGGGCGGCCGGGCGGCCCTTGTCGAGGTTGATCTCCACCATGACGTCGGTGCCGCCCTGGATCGGCGTGGCCTCGGGCCGCTCGGCCTTCAGCGCCAGGGCCTCCGCCCAGGTCCGCGGTCGCAGGAAGTCCATCGGCTACTCCCAGGCCGGGCCGGCGCCGGGCGCGTCCTCGCGCAGCACCGCGCCCTCGATCAGCCCGTACGGCCGGTCGGCGGCGAAGAAGACCTCGCCGTCGTTGTCCAGGCCGAAGGGCGCGAGGTCCACCAGGAAATGGTGCTTGTTCGGCAGCGACAGCCGCACCTCGCAGACCCCCGGGCACTCGGCCAGCACGCGGGTGCCCATCGCGTACAGCGTCTGCTGCAGCGACAGGCTGTAGGTGTCGGCGAATGCCGCGAGCAGGGCGCCCCGGGCGTTCTCATACGTCTTGTCCCAATCATGGGAGCAGTCCTGGGAGACGTCCGCGTGCCGCCACGCGGCGTCCACAGCGGTGGCGAGGACGCGGTCGCGGGTCTCCGGCAGCGTCGTGTACTCGTCCTTCGCGAAGCCCCAGAACTCCGAGTTGGTCGTGTTCAGCACGACGAGGTCGCGCAGCCCGGAGACCACCCACGAACTCGTCCCGTCGTGGTGGGCCACGCAGGTGCGGACCTCACGGCCGCAGCGGACGAACGAGTGCCCGAACGCGCCGTTACGCTCCCAGGCGTGCTCCTCGATCGCGACCCTCGCGTGGTGGATCGCGGGCTGGGAGTCCACGAAGTGGCGCGCCAGCAGCAGCGCGAAGTCCTCACTCGCCCCGACGCCTTGCTTCTTGGCGAACGCGAAGACCGTGTTCTTCTGCGTGTCGGTGGGCAGGACGGCGGAGTTGTCCCCGGTCAGGTGGACCTCGGTCATGTCGCCCGACAGCGCCGTGCTGACGGTGAGGTCCTTGATCCGGTGGGCGTCGCCGTGCCGGGTCACCCGCACGACCCTCGTCTCGGCCTTGCCGTACCTGTTGGGCCCCAGAACGGCCACGCTAGCTCCCCCGGTAGGTCGAGTAGGCGAACGGGCTCAGCAGCAGCGGCACGTGGTAATGCTCGCCGGCCTCCCTGATGGCGAACACGACGCTCACCTCGGGGAAGAACGCCTCGTCCCCCAGGTAGGCGCCGGTGTCGAACACGAGCCGGTAGGTCCCCGGGCGGGGGTCCCCTGCCGGGTCCCACTCCCGGCCCAGCGGGGTCCACTCCCGGATGCGGCCGTCGCCGTCGGTGCGGCCCTCCGCCACCGGCACGAACCCGTGCGCGGCGCGCCGCGACAGCCGTACGAACACGTCCTTGGCCGGCCGCCCGGCGGCGGTGTCGAGCACGTGGGTCGAAAGGCTCACCGGCCCTCCCAGAGCTTGGCCAGCCGCAGATCGACGATCTTCGCCAGTTCCTCGCGGACGACCTTCCGCTCGGTCTCCTCGTCGTGGCCGAGCCGCTCGTGCAGCAGTGCCAGCAGCTCGCCGGCGGTCCGTCCGGCCGCGCAGACCAGGTAGACGTGGCCGAAGCGGCTCTCGTAGGCGGCGTTGCCCTCGCGGAGCGCGCCGAGCACGTCCCCTCCGGCGTCCGCGGTCCCGGCCTGCTCGGCGCGCGACCACTCGGCCTCGCGTCCCGCGCCACCGGGCCGCTCGCCGATGCGCGGATGCGCCGCCAGCGCCTCCAGCACGTCGTCCCGGTTCAGCACCGCGAGGGCCGACTCGCTCGCGCGGCAGAGCCCGTCGAGATCCTCGTACGGCCCGCGCGCGGCGACCTCCTCCACCCAGGTGGTGGAGGAGCAGCAGGACCGCAGGTCCTCGCGGCTGAGTTCGCGCATGCCCGTCAGTCAACCGCCGCGCCGCGGCGGGATCCAGCGGCGCGAAGTCCGAACCCCGCGCCCTGCTCCGGGGGCCGCTTTGTACGTTGTGACAAAGGGGGCGGCACTAGCCTGGAGGTCATCATGACTCCTTCGAATCTCATCGGCGGACACGTCTTCGTCGCCGGCGGCCTGGCCAAGGGCGGGCTGAAGTACGCGGCCGACATCGGCGCCGAGATGGTCCAGGTCTTCGTCACCAATCCGCGCGGCTGGGCGCTCAGCGAGGGGAACCCCGCCGAGGACGCCAAGCTGCGCGAGTCGGGCGTGCCGGTCTTCCTGCACGCCGCGTATCTCGTGAACTGCGGGTCGCCGACCCCGGAGACCCTGGAGAACTCGATCGCGGTCATCCGCCACACGCTGCGGAGGGGCGTCGAGACCGGCGCGCTCGGCGTGGTCGTCCACACCGGCTCGGCCGTGAGCCAGTCGCGCGAGGACGCGATGCGCCAGATCCACGAGCGCCTGCTGCCGGTGCTGGACGAGCTGCCCGCGGACGGCCCCGACCTGCTGCTCGAACCGATGGCGGGCCAGGGCCAGATGCTGTGCGCGACCGTGCAGGACCTCGGGCCCTATCTGGAGGCCCTCGACCACCACCCCAAGGTCGGCGTGTGCCTCGACACCTGCCACGCCTACGCCGCGGGGCACGACCTGGCCGCGCCGGGCGGGGTGAAGGAGATGATGGACGCGCTGAACGAGGTGGCCCCGGGCCGGCTCAGGCTGATCCACGCCAACGACTCGAAGGACCCCTGCGGTTCGAAGCGGGACCGGCACGAGAACATCGGGGCGGGGCACATCGGCGCCCAGGCGTTCGGCGAGCTGATGCGCCATCCCACGGCGGCCGGGGTGCCGTTCTGCATCGAGACCCCGGGCAAGGTGGACAAGCACCGCGAGGACATCGAGCTGCTCAAGCAGCTGCGCGGCGACTGATCAGCGTCACTCCGGTGGGGCCGTACCGCGCCGCTGGTCTCTGCGAAGGAGCCGGGCGTTCGCGGCGATCCGGGCCCCCGTATGGCCGGATCGCCGCGCACCCCCCCGATACGCGTCGGCGGGGCCCTTCCCCCCCGAGTAGGGCCCCGCTTGGTAACCATTCGGTGACAACCTGCTCACTTTGTGATTACCCCGCGTGTCTTGCGACGTGCGAAAGACTACGAGGTGTAGTCGGGCGGGGGGATGGCCGTTCGGACGAGCGGTCTCTAGTTAGCGCCATGCGGCCCGCTCCCGCACGACGAGCGGGCCTCAGGAGGCGACGAGTGGTTGATCGGGGCGCGTGAAGACGCCCCGGGCCCGGCCGGGCCGCCGAATGCGCGGAGCTCAGCCGCCGAGGCGGCGGTAGCGGCGGACGGACAGGGGCAGGAAGACGAGCGTGATCAGCAGCGGCCAGCCGATCGCCAGCGCGAGGGCGTGCTCGGCGGCCCAGGAGTCGCCCTGCCAGCCGGGATTGCCGAACAGCATCCGGCACGCGGCGACCGTCGCCGACAGCGGGTTCCACTCCGCGATCGCCCCGAGCGGGCCCGGCAGGAGCGCCGGGGAGACGAAGGTGTTGGCCAGCATCGTGAGTGGCAGCAGTGGCAGCCAGGCCGCGCCCGCCGCCTCCGGGGTGAGCACCAGCCCGAGGTAGATCCCCACCCAGATGAGTGCGAAGCGCAGCAGGAGGAGCAGGCCCACGGCGGCCAGGGCGCCGCCGATCCCCCGGTGCCAGCTCCATCCGGCGACCAGGCCGCACGCGAGCAGGACCAGCAGTTCGAGCACCGAGTTGACGATGTCGGCGAAGGTGCGCCCCAGCACCACGCCGGGCCGCGAGATCGGCATCGAGCGGTAGCGGTCGGTCACTCCGCGGGCGGTCTGCAGGCCGACCACCGTCATCGTGGTCATCACGCCCATCGCCATCGTCTGGGAGAACATGCCCGGCATCAGGAACTCCCGGTAGGCGCCGCCGCCCGCGACGTTCATCGCGCTGCCGAGGACGTAGCCGAACAGGACGACCATGACGATCGGATACAGCGTCAGGTTGAGGACCGCGGCCGGGTTGCGGACCCAGTGCTTGAGATTGGTGCGGGCGATGACCGACGCATCCGACAGCGTCCAGCGCAGCCGCTCGCCCCACCGGGGCGGCGCGTCCGGGGCGGTGAGGGCGCTCACGCGGCCGCCTCCGCCGTGAGGCTCAGGAACACCTCGTCCAGCGTCGGACGCCGCAGGGAGACGTCCTCGACCTCGATGCCGCGCCACTCCAGCTCGCGTACGACCGTGGTGAGCGCCCCGACGCGGTCGCGTACGGGGGCGGTCAGGCGGCGCGTGTCCGCGTCGGCGACGGGCTCGGCCTGCGCGACGCCCGCGAGGACCGCGGCGGCGTCGCCGAGGCGGGCGGGATCGCGCACGACGAGATCGAGGTGGTCGCCGCCGATCAGCGACTTCAGGCGCTCGGGGGTGTCGTCCGCGATGACCTTCCCTCCGTCGATCACCGCGATCTGCCGGGCGAGCTGGTCGGCCTCGAACAGGTACTGCGTCGTCATGAGCACGGTGCTGCCGGCATCGGCGAGGCCGCGCACGGCGCGCCAGACCTCCGTGCGGCTGCGGGGGTCGAGACCGGTGGTCGGCTCGTCGAGGAACAGCACGCGCGGAGCCTGGATGAACGCGGCGGCCAGGTCGAGACGGCGCCGCATGCCACCGGAGTAGTTCTTGACCCGCCGGCCCGCCGCCTCGGACAGCCCGAACCGCTCCAGGAGCTCGCCGGCGCGACGGCGCGCCGCCGCCGCGCCGAGGTGGTGGAGCCGCCCCCACATCTCGAGGTTCTCCCGTCCGGTGAGGATCTCGTCCACGGCCGCCTCCTGCCCGGCCAGGCCGATGCGGCGGCGCACCTCGGCCGGCTGCCGCGCGACGTCGAACCCGGCCACGAGCGCGCGGCCGGAGTCCGGCCGCGCCAGCGTGGTCAGCACGCGGACGGCGGTGGTCTTGCCCGCGCCATTCGGGCCGAGAAGCGCGCACACGCTCCCGCCGGCGACCCTCAGGTCGAACCCGTCCAGGGCTCTGGCGTCGCTGTAGCGCTTGCCCAGCCCCTCAGCGACGATGGAATAGGAGTTCATAATTCCATAATGGGACTTAGGTGTCTCATTTTCAACCGCGATCGTCTCGTAATGGAAGCGCTGCTAGCCTTCCGGCGTGACCGACACCAGGGAATCGGGCACGCGCAGCCGTACGCGCCGTGCCATCCTCGCCGCGGCGGCCTCGGTCCTCGCCCGCGACCGCGGCGCGACGCTCGCGGCCATCGCCTCAGCCGCGCAGATCGGCCGCAGCACGCTGCACCGCTACTTCTCCGACCGGCAGGACCTCGTGAACGCGGCGGTCGTCGACTCCTTCCGCGTGGTGGAGCAATCGACGGCCGAGGCGGCCATCGACCAGGGCCCGCCGCTCGAGGCGATGCGCAGACTGATCGCCGCCCTGGTGGACGCCGGGGACCGCCTGGCGTTCCTGTTCGGCGACCCCCGGGTGCTGGAGGAGTTCACGGACTGCTTCGAACCGGATCTGTCGGTGCCGACCACCGTCGGCCTCATCGAGCGCGGCCAGGCCGAGGGCGTGTTCGACCCGGGCGTCAGCGCCGAGTGGATCCAGCAGGTGCTGTGGGCCCTCACCTACACCGGCTGGGAGGCGGCCGAGAAGGGACTGCTCCCCCGGCACGGTGTCGCCGCCGCCGTGACCCGCGCCTTCGAGAGCGGCATGGTCGTGTCCCCGGCCCACTCCTGAGACGCCGCAGCTGTGACGTGATCGCGCGCAGGCTCAGGGACGGAACTGGCGGACGAGCTGCTCGCGCACCTGGCGGGTGTGCCGCCTGCTCACCGGCAGCGCCTCGCTACCCACCTGCAGGACCACCCGGCCGGCGTCGAAGCGCAGCTCGCTCACGTGCCGGGCGTTGACCAGGGTGCTGCGGTGCGCCCGGACGAACCCCGCGCCCGCCCAGCGGCGTTCCAGCGCCGCGAGGGACATCCGTACGAGGTAGGCGGCGTCGGCCGTGTGCAGGCGGACGTAGTCGCCGTGGGCCTCGGCGTAGCAGACGTCCTGCCGCGCCACGAACTTCGTGCGGCCCCCGAGCTCGACCGGGATCGTCTCCAGGTCCTCCTCGGCGCCGGGAGGCGCCACCGCGGCCGAGAGGCGGCGTACGGCCTCCGCCAGGCGTTCCGGCCGTACGGGCTTGAGCAGGTAGTCGACGGCCTCCAGCTCGAACGCCTGGACGGCGCAGTCGTGGGCGCTGACGAAGACCAGACGGGGCGGCGTGGGGAACCCGCCGATGAGCCGGGCCAGGTCCAGGCCGTCGAGGCCGGGCATGCGCACGTCGAGGAAGACGCCGTCCAGGCGCTCCCCGTCGGCGATCATCTGGACCATGTCGTGCAGGGCGGCCCCGCCGTCGGTCGCCGTCCTCACGTGCTCGACCCGGGCGTCCTGGCGGAGCAGGAAGGCGAGCTCGGACAGGGCGGGGACCTCGTCGTCCACCGCGAGGACACGCAGCATGGCGTACACCGTGCCGCCTGTCCCGCCCCCCGCGCAAGGGGTGACCGATCGGTAGGTATCTTTCCCGATACCCTGCGTGACCATCGCGTCAGGTGCCGAGCCAAGCGCCAGGCCAAAACTGGGTAGAGCTATTCGCTGTTTTGCCCCTAAATGGGCTTTTGTCCGCCAGGACTGTCTACCGTGAGGAGGAGACCAGGCCGAACGAGGAACTTGGATGAGCATAAGGCCGGGCACGTTCCTTCCCCTCTCCAACTCCATCCAGGCACGGGTGACGCTGGCCGTGGCGGCGGTGTCCGTGCTCGTCGCCGCTGTGATCGGCGCCGGCCTGTGCCTGCTGATCCGGAACCGGGTCGAGAGCGAGATATTCATCGAGACGCGCCGCGTCGCCACCGAGTGGATCGGCCTGATGCAACGCGGGCAGGTTCCGCCGCCGACGCCGACGGCGCGGGTCCCGCTCGTCCAGCTCGTCGACTCGCGGGGCCGGGTGACGGCGGCCGGGCCCATGGCCGGCGACCGGCCGCTGAGCACGGTCCGGCCGACCGAGGAGAACCGTTTCCGCGACGTGACCGAGTGCCCCGAGAGCGAGCCGTGCGTCCTGCTCACCGCCGCCCGGGTCCCGTCCCTGCAGTCCTGGGAGCTCTGGCATGGCGAGCCCCACTTCGTCTACGCCGGCACGGACCAGCCGCCCGTCCTGCGCGGACAGCGACTGGAGTTCCTCATCGGGGCCGGCGGGGCGCTGCTCGCGGCCCTGTGGACCTGGACGACCTGGCGGGCGGCAGGCCGCATCCTGCGCCCCATCAACGCGATCCGGCAGCGGATGTCGGAGATCAACGCCAACGACCTGTCCCTGCGGGTGCCGCAGCCGTCCGGCCGGGACGAGATCGCACAGCTGGCCCGTGCCGCCAACCAGACGCTCGGCCGGCTGGAGTCGGCGGTCACGCGGCAGCGGGAGTTCGCCGCCATCGTGTCCCACGAGCTCAAGTCTCCGCTCACCGGCCTGCGCACGGGGCTGGAGGAGGCGCTGCTCTACCCGGAGACGGACGCACGGCAGGCGATCGCCAGGTCGCTGCCGGCCGCCGACCGCATGCAGCAGATCATCGACGAGATGCTCGCCTTCGCCCGGCTCCGGAACACGCCGTGCTCGTCCGAACCGGTCGATCTCGGGGCGCTCGTACGCGCCGAGGCGGCGGCGCGTACGACAGGCGTGCCGGTGTGCGCCAGGGCCGAGCCCGGCGTGCGGGTCTTCGGCAACCGCGTGCAGTTGGCCAGCATCGTGACGAACCTGCTGGTGAACGCCCAGCGCCATGCCATCGGCCAGGTGGACGTGACCGCCGGACGCGACGGCGCCCACGCGCTGGTGGTCGTGCTGGACGACGGCGACGGCGTCGCCGAGGAGGACAGGGAGCGCATCTTCGAACCCTTCATGCGGCTGGAAGCGGGACGCCGTCTGGATCCTGACGGCAGCGGGCTCGGCCTGGCCCTGTGCCGGGCGATCGCCGCGGCGCACAACGGCAGCCTGTGCGTCGAGGACTCCCCGCGGGGCGCCCGCTTCGTGCTCCGGCTCCCGCTCCTGACCGGCTGATCGTCCGCCCGGTCAGGCCCGGGCCGGGACTGCGCGGGGACGGTTCTTGGGGATGCGCAGCCGGATGCGGGTTCCCTCGCCGGGCGCCGTCTCGACCATGAGCCCGTAGTCCTGGCCGTAGAGGTGGCGCATGCGCAGGTCCACGTTGCTCAGCCCGATACCGCTGCCCTCCTCCGCGAGCGCGGCCCGCAGATGCTCGGGGTCCATGCCGACGCCGTCGTCCTCGACCCAGATGTGCGCCTCCGGCCCCGCGTCCCTGATCACGACCCGGACCTCCCCCGGCATGCCGTGCTTGATGGCGTTCTCCACCAGGGGCTGCAGGCACAGGAACGGCACGTCGACCTTCAGCACCTCGGGCGCGACCTGCACGGTGAAGCGCAGCCGGTCGCCGAACCTCGCCTGCTCCAGCAGCAGGTAGCGGTCCACACAGCCCAGTTCGTCGGCGAGCGAGGTGAAGTCGGCCGCCCGGCGCAGCGCGTACCGGATGAAGTCGGCGAAGTCGAGCAGCAGCTCGCGGGCGCGTTCGGGCTCGGTCCGGACGAACGACGCGATCGTGGTCAGCGAGTTGTACACGAAGTGGGGGGAGATCTGCGCCCGCAGGGCCCGCGCCTCCGCCTCCAGCGTCCGCCTCCGGGAGGCGTCGAGCTCGGCGAGTTCGAGCTGGCCGGACATCCAGCGGCCCACCTCGGCCGCCGTGCGCAGCAGGGCGGCGCCGGCCTCCGCGTCGTAGGCCGCGAGCGCGCCGACCACCCGGTCCTCCACGGTCAACGGGACCACCACGCCGTGCCGGGCGTCCCCCCGGGCGGGGGCGGCGCGCGGCCTGCCGGTCGCCATGGCCGCGCGCACCTCGGCGAGCACCGCCTCGTCCGCCGGCACCCCCGTGCCGTCCCTGGCCAGGACCCGGTCGTCCGTGGCGACGGCGAGGCCGGCGGCGCCGAGCAACGCCCGCAGGTGCCGTACGGAACGGCGGGCGGCGCCTCTGGTGAGCCCGGCGCGCAGCGAGCCCGCGGCCAGCCCGGCCACGCGCAGGGCGAGGAACGTCGCCTCACCCGGCGGCTCAGCGGAAGACGGCCCGCGGCGGGCGAGGGCGCGGCCCAGCGCGCCGCCGCAGACCCCGCAGAGCGCGCACAGCGTGACCCATACGGCTGAAGACACGCCGGACACCGTAGCCGCTCGGCGGCCTCACGGCGGGCCGTCGCCCGGGTCCTCCTGGTATGAGTAGCGCTGCTCTTTCCAGGGGTCGGCCACGTTGTGGTAGCCGCGATCCTCCCAGAACCCGCGCCGGTCCTCGGTCAGGTACTCGACCGCGCGCACCCACTTCACGCTCTTCCAGGCGTACAGGTGGGGCACCACGATCCGTACGGGGTGGCCGCGCTCGGGGGACAGCCGGTTCTCGTCGAGGTGCGTGGCGAACAGCGTGGTCGGGCGGTCGAAGTCGGACAGTCGCAGGTTGGCGCTGTAGCCGTACTCGGCCCAGACCATGACGTGGCGCACACCGTGCGCCGGGGGGACGCGTTCGAGCAGCGCCGACGTGGGAACGCCGCTCCACTCGTTGCCCATGATGGAGAACTTGGTGACGCAGTGGAAGTCCGCCACGACCGTCGCCGTGGGCAGGGAGGAGAACTCCTCCCACGAGAACTCATGGACCCGGCCCGAGGCCGTGGCGCCGAACACCTGGAAACGCCACGTCTCCGGGCGGAACCCCGGGACCCTTCCGTAGTGGACGACCGGCTGTCCGCGTGGGACGTACTGGCCCGGTGGCAGGCGCGTCTCCTCCTCAGGTTTCTCCGGCACGCAGGCCATCCTGCCATCCGCCGCTGACACGACCGCACCGGCCCCCTGACGCACAGTGGGGCACGATCATGAAACCATGCGCTATATTGCGTCGCATGCGCACCGCTTGGTCGTTTTGGTATGGCGACGGACCCGTGAGGACCGATCGCCTCCATGCGCTGCGCTGACAGCCACGGCGAACGAAGGCCCCGGGTCCACACGGACCCGGGGCCTTCGTCGTTTTCCGGACCCGCACCGTTCACCGCTCACGCGACAGGAGTCACCATGGTCATCGTCATGACCCCGGAAGCCACCCAGGACGACATCGAGGCGATCATCGGCCTCGTCGCCGCGGCCGGAGGGGAGGCGTTCACGAGCCGCGGCGTGAACCGTACGATCGTCGGCCTCGTCGGCGACGTGGAGCAGTTCGCCGCACTGAACCTGCGCGGCATGCGGGGCGTCGCGGACGTCGTGCGCGTCTCCACGCCGTACAAGCTCGTGAGCAGGGAGAACCACCCGCAGCGCTCCACGGTGACCGTGCGCGGCGTGCCGATCGGCCCGGACACCGTCACCCTGATCGCGGGCCCGTGCGCGGTCGAGACGCCGCAGCAGACGCTGGAGGCCGCGCTGATGGCCAAGGCGGCGGGCGCGACGCTGCTGCGCGGCGGCGCCTTCAAGCCGCGCACCTCGCCGTACGCCTTCCAGGGCCTGGGCGAGGAGGGCCTGCGCATCCTGGCCGACGTGCGCGAGCAGACCGGGCTGCCGATCGTCACCGAGGTCGTGGACGCCCACGACGTGGCGCTGGTGGCGTCGTACGCCGACATGCTGCAGGTCGGCACCCGCAACGCGCAGAACTTCGCGCTGCTGCAGGCCGTGGGCGCGGCGGGCAAGCCGGTCATGCTGAAGCGGGGCATGACGGCGACCATCGAGGAGTGGCTGATGGCGGCCGAGTACATCGCCCAGCGCGGCAACCTCGACATCGTGCTGTGCGAGCGCGGTATCCGCACCTACGAGCCCGCCACCCGCAACACGCTCGACGTCTCGGCGGTCCCGGTCGTCCAGCGGCTGTCGCACCTGCCGGTGATCGTCGACCCGTCGCACTCCGGCGGCCGGCGCGACCTCGTGCTGCCGCTGTCCCGGGCCGCGGTCGCGGCCGGGGCCGACGGCCTGATCGTCGACATGCACCCGCACCCCGAGCAGGCCCTCTGCGACGGGCCGCAGGCCCTGGTCGACGGCGACCTGGACGACCTCGCGGCCGTGCTGCGCGACTTCCCCCCGCTGCTGGGCCGTACCGCGGCCACGTTCGCGTCCCCCGTCCCCGCCTGACCGGTGACACCGGGCCGGGTGCATCGGGACCGCGGGACGCGGTCCCGATGCATTCGCTCAGACGTCGAGCTTGTACGGCTGGATCGAGTCGGCCAGCTGGGCGGCGAGGTCCTCGGCGTCGAGACGCCTCTCGATCTGCTTGAGGTCCTCGATCTTCGCGCGGGTCTCGGCCTGCCTGGGCGCGAGCAGCGTGCAGCAGTCCTCGTCGGGCAGCTCGGAGATCTCCAGCGTCCCGATCCGGCGGGCCTCGGCCATGATCTCGGTCTTGTCCAGGCCGATCAGGGGGCGCAGGATCGGCAGGTCCACGGCGTGGTCCTGGGCCGTGATGTTGGTCAGGGTCTGCGAGGAGACCTGGCCGAGGCTGTCTCCGGTGACCAGCGCCTCGGCGTGGATGCGGTGGGCGACCTCCTCGGCCGTCTTGAGCATCAGCCGCCGCTGCGCGATCACCGCGAGCCGGTCCTGGCCGGAGTTCCTGATCGACTGCTGCGCCTTGCCGAACGGCACCACCCACAGCCGCGACTTGCCCTGGAACTTGTCCAGGTTGCGCACCAGCGCGTACGCCTTGTAGATCGACTCCGAGGTGGTGAACGGGATGCCGGAGAAATGCAGGAAGTCCACCCGCAGGCCACGCCGCATCATGCGGTAGGCGGCGACCGGGGAGTCGATCCCGCCGGACAGCAGCGCCAGCGCCCGGCCGCTGGAGCCGACGGGCAGGCCGCCCTGGCCCGGCCGGCCCCCGGTGAACAGGAACGCCTCGTCCTTGTCCACCTCGATGTGCACGGTGAGCTCCGGGTTGCTCAGGTCGACCGGCAGCCCGTAGGTGTCGTTGATCGCCCCGCCGACCACGCGGTCCAGCTCGTTGGAGCGCAGCGGGAAGCGCTTGTCGCGACGCCGCGACCGTACGGCGAAGCGCGCCTTGCGGGCCACCTCGTCGCTGTCCCTGATCAGGTCGATGGCGGCCTTGGTGATCGTGTCCGGGTCCTTCGGCACCCGCCACGCGAGGTGGACCAGCACGATTCCGGGCACGTCGGCCACGCGGGCCGCCACCGCCTCGGCCTCCTCCACCTCGGTTCCCGAGGGCAGGAACAGGGCGATCACCCCGTGCCGCTGGCGGATGTCGACCCGGTGGCCCTTGAGGGCGTGCTTGATGTTCGCCCGCAGGCGCATCTCGAAGATCTCGCGGTTCCGGCCCTTCAGGACCACCTCGCCTAACTTGAGCAGCACCGAGGGCTCTCCGAGGGCGGTCATGGTCATTGGTGGAAAACCTCCGGACGGACAGGGACGGCCGTCACACCGGGGAGGGCACGGCCGGGGGAACATACGCCAAGGACAACGCGTCACCGCGATGCGGGCTTCCCCACTTTAATGCCGCCGCCGCGACAACGCCGATTATCCTCCGTCGAGTTCGACCAGGCCCTTCTCGATCGCGTAGCGGACTAGCTCGACCCGGTTGTGGAGCTGGAGCTTGCTCAGGGTGTTCTGCACGTGGTTCTGCACCGTGCGATGCGACAGCACCAGCCGTTCGGCGATCTGCCGGTACGTCAGGCCCTTGGCGACCATGCGCAGCACCTCGGTCTCCCGGTCGGTCAGCCGGGGGCCGTCCCGTCCGGCGTCCCCGCCCCGGTCCGGTGCCAGGTGGGCCAGCCTGCGGTACTCCCCCAGCACCAGCCCGGCCATGCCGGGAGTGAAGACGGCGTCGCCCTGGGCGGTCCGCCGGACCGCGTCCAGGAACTCCTCCCGGCTCGCCGACTTCACCAGATATCCCGAGGCGCCGGCCTTGACCGCTTCCAGCACGTCCTCCTCCTCGGCGCTGGCCGACAGGACGAGCACACGCGGCGGGGCCGCCGACGCGCCCAGGCCCCGGGCCACCTCCACGCCGGCCAGGTCGGGCAGCCGCAGGTCGAGGACCACCACGTCCGGCCGCACGGCCGCCGCGACGCGCAGCGCCTGGCGGCCCTCGCCGGTGGCGGCGACCACGTCGTACCCGGCCTCGGTCAGGTCGCGGGCGACCGCCTCCCGCCACATCGGATGGTCGTCCACCACCATGACCCGCACCGGCGGCCGTCCGTCTTCGTTCACGAGCGCCTCTCGCCTCCTTCGCCCGGTCGCGGCGGCGTCCGTGCCGGGACCGACAGCTCGATCTCCGTTCCCGACCGCGACGAGGTGACCGTCACCGTGCCGCCGAGGTCGGCCACGCGGCCCCGGATCGACTGGGCCACGCCCATGCGCCCCTCGCGTGCCGCCTGATCGAGCCGCCCCTCCGGGATGCCCGGCCCGTCGTCGCGGACGGTGACGACGACCGCGCCGCCGTCCTCCTCCGCGAGTATCCACGCGCGGGTGTCGCCGGGGCAGTGCCGTACGACGTTGTCGAGGGCCGCGCCGACGGCCGCCGCCACCTCCCGCGCGCTCTCGGCCGGCAGCGGCAGCGGTGTCGCGGGCGCGGACACGGTCACGCGCGCCGTGCCGTACGGCCGCAGCAGGTCGCGCAGGTCGACCTCGGGCTCCGCCGTCGTGGTGTTCGTCACACGGCGGGACGTCCCTTCGCGGGCGAGGGCACGGCGAGGGCGCGCCGGTGATCGGAGCCGGCCGCGAAGTCCGGGCGGCGGGACGGGGTGCGGCGGCTGCGCGACGGGCGGCGCCTGCACCAGCGCCCGCAGCGCCGACTCCTGCTCCCCCGCGAGCCTGCCCAGCTCGGCCGCCTCGCCGCCGATCTCCGCGCCCCTGCGCTGCACGAGCGCCAGCACCTGCAGCACCGAATCGTGGATGCCCCGGGCCAGCCGCTCCCGCTCGCGGCCCGCGGCCTCGATCCGCTCGGCGCGCCGCATGCGCTCCTCGGCCTCCCGCGCGAGCCGGGCGACGTGCCCGACGACGACCCCGGCCATGAAGATGAGCACGGCGCCGTTCACCGGGAACGAGGCGAGGTCGATCCCGCCGGCGCTGCGCAGCCACAGGTCGGCCGCCGACACCGCCGCGGCGGCGACCGCGCCCGCACGGCGTCCCCGGGCCACCCCGTACGCGAGGACGGGCCCGGCCACCCAAGTCGCGGTGATCGGCATCGCCCCGGCCAGCACGTCGCCGCGGCTCTGCGCGAACGGCGTGGCCAGCAGGCAGCCCACCGTGACGAGGAGGTCGGCCGCCAGCAGCGGCCCGCGCCGCGCGGCGGGATAGAGGACGAGCGTGACGGCCGTCCAGGCGGCCATCACGCCGACGACGGCCCAGGCCACGGCCGGACGGGCGTAGCCGCCGGCCCTGAGCACGAGCAGCGCCGCGTACGCGAGCGACGCCAGGCGGAAGACCGCGATCGCCCGCCAGAACGGTCCCTCGATGCCCATCGCGCGGCGCCCTCTCCTGATCGAGCCGGGAGGGCGTGCCGCGCCCTCCGCTCACATATTCGGGCAACCGCCGCGTCTCCGCCTCGATCTTCCGCCGGATCGCGGCGGCGAGGGCCCAGGCGGGTCGCCGGAGAGCGCCCGCGGTCTCCGGCGTCCGCGGGTCTCGTCGGGGGCCTCGCATGCGTACGGCTCCCGCGGGGCGTCGCGGGAGCCGTACGGGATCGTGCGCGGGCCGTGGTGACGGGCCCGCGTCCGATCAGCCGAAGAAGACCTCGGCCTCTTCGTAGCGGGAGGCCGGCACGGTCTTGAGCTCGGCGGTCGCCTCGGCGAGGGCGACGCGCACGATGTCGGTGCCGCGCAGCGCGATCATCTTGCCGTAGTCGCCCTCGTTCACCGCGTCGATCGCGCCGAGGCCGAAGCGGGTCGCGAGCACGCGGTCGTAGGCGGTCGGCGTGCCACCGCGCTGGATGTGGCCGAGGACCGTGGTGCGGGCCTCCTTGCCGGTGCGCTTCTCGATCTCCTTGGCGAGCATCTCGCCGATGCCGCCGAGACGCACGTGGCCGAACGCGTCCAGCTCGCCGGTCTGCAGCGCCATCTGGCCCTCGAGCGGGTGGGCGCCCTCGGCGACGACGATGATCGGCGCGTACCGGGTCTTGAAGCGCGACTCGACGTAGGCGCAGACCTTCTCGATGTCGAACGGCTTCTCCGGGATGAGGATGACGTTGGCGCCCGCGGCCATGCCGGCGTGCAGCGCGATCCAGCCGGCGTGACGGCCCATGACCTCGCAGATCAGCGCGCGGTGGTGCGACTCCGCCGTGGTGTGCAGCCGGTCGATGGCCTCCATCGCGATGTTGACCGCGGTGTCGAAGCCGAAGGTGTAGTCGGTGGCGTTGAGGTCGTTGTCGATCGTCTTGGGCACGCCGACGACGTTCACGCCGCGGTCGTGCAGCTGCTTGGCCACGCCCAGCGTGTCCTCGCCGCCGATGGCGATCAGGGCGTCCACGCCGGTGGCGGCGAGGTTCTCCTTGATGCGCTCGACGCCGCCCTCGATCTTGATCGGGTTCGTGCGGGAGGAGCCGAGGATCGTGCCGCCGCGCGGCAGGATGCCCCGCACGGCCTGGATGTCGAGCGGCATGGTGTCGCCCTCCAGAGGGCCACGCCAGCCGTCCCGGAATCCGACGAACTCGTGCCCGTACACGCCGACGCCCTTGCGGACGACGCCGCGAATGACCGCGTTCAGCCCGGGGCAGTCGCCGCCTCCGGTGAGGACTCCAATACGCATGACGGGTTTTCCTCCATCTGGGATTACGCGTGGAATGGCGTGGCCGGCCCGACGCAGACCCCGGCACTCCACGGCACCGCATTCTGCCCCAGCCCCGCACAATGGTCTAGACCAAAAGAAGAGGCTACGCCACCTGGCCGACCAGACCAACTCAGTCTCGCACGGCGAGACCGCGCGCGTCGTGCGAGGGCGTCTTCCCAACGGGCCGCCGCGGTCCTATCTTTGACTCCGTCAAGCATTTCCTTGAGACAGGCAAGGGAACATATGGACATCGTGCCGGAAGTGCGCGCGTTCAACCGCTTCTACACCTCCGTCATCGGGGTGCTCGGGGCGGGAATGCACGACACTCCCTACTCCCTGACCGAGGCGCGGGTGCTCTTCGAACTCGGCAGCCGGGAGGCGGCGGACGCCGCCGGCATCAGGAGCATGCTCGGTCTCGACGCCGGCTACCTGAGCCGGATCCTGACCAGGTTCGAGACCGACGGGCTCGTGTCCCGCGAACGGTCGGCCGAGGACGCCCGCCGCCAGGTCGTACGGCTCACCCCCAAGGGCCACGAGACCTTCGCCGTGCTCGACCGGCGCTCGGCCACCGAGATCGAGACCCTGCTCGCGAAGCTGACCGACCCGGAACGCCGGCGGCTCGTGTCCGCCATGGCCACCGTACGGAGCCTGCTCGAGCCCGCCGAGCGGCGCGAGCCGTACGTGATCAGGCCGCCGCGGGCGGGCGACCTCGGCTGGGTGGTGCACCGGCACGGCGCCCTCTACGGGCAGGAGTACGGCTGGGGCGTGGCGTTCGAGGCCCTGGTCGCGCGGATCGTCGCCGACTACGTCGAGGACCACGACCCCCGGCGGGAGGGCTGCTGGATCGCGGAGGTGCGCGGCGAGCCGGTGGGATCCGTCTTCTGCGTGCGCAAGGACGACACGACGGCCCAGCTCCGCCTGCTGCTGGTCGAGCCGTCCGCGCGCGGCATGGGCATCGGCGGGCGGCTGGTCGAGGAGTGCCTGCGTTTCGCCGCCGCGGCCGGCTATCTCCGGATCATGCTCTGGACCCGCGACGTCCTCGCGAGCGCACGCCGGATCTACCAGGCCGCGGGGTTCGAACTGCTGGAGGAGTCCCCGGGCGAGGAGTCGGGGATCCCCGTCAACGAGCAGGTATGGGCCAGGGACCTGTGACTTCCGGGCCCGTCCGGGGCGGCCCCTACCGTGATCTTCGTGGTGGGATCGGTGCGGCGGAGCGTGGGAGCGGCGCGGAAGAGCGTGGGAGCGGCGCGGAAGAGCGCGGGAGCGGTCGCCCTCGCGGTGTGCGTGGCGGTGTTCGTGGCAGGGAGCGCGGCGGGGTGCGCGGTCGCGCGTGAGATCGCACTGCCCGCCGCCCCTACCGCCGAGGCCGGGGCCGTGTCCGAGGCCGCGCACAGCGTGGTGCGGGTCCGGGGTTACGCCTCCTCCTGCAGGAAACGGCTCGAAGCGACCGGATTCGTCTACGCGCCCGAGAGGGTCCTGCTCAACGCGCACACCGTGGCAGGGGTGGACCGCGACCTGGAAGTCGTCCTCGACGACGGACGGCGGTTGGCCGCACGGGTGGTGGCCTTCGACCCGGAGGTCGACGCCGCCGTCCTGCGGGTATCCGGGCTGGCCACCCGGCCGCTGCGGCTCACGGAAGCCGCGATCACCACCGCCGTGGTCGTCGGCTACCGCAAGGGCGCGACCGTCCCGGCCGCGCTCCCCGCCACGGTGCGCCCGGACCAGCCCGCCGAGTCGTACGACATATACAACCGCGTCCGAGTGCCGCGGCAGGTCCACCGCTTCCATGGTGCGGCCATCACGCCCGGCATGTCGGGCGCCCCGCTCATCGCCGGCGAAAATCGGGTGGCGGGGATGGTCTTCGCGGTGGACGTGGACAAGGCCGACGTCGGCTACGCGCTCACCGCGGCGCAGCTCAGGGCGGTCGCCGCGGCCGGCAGGAGGGCCACCGCCACCGTGCCGCACGACCCCTGCGACTGACAGCCCTCGAACGCCGGCAACCGGGAGATCGCACCGCCGCGCGGCGCCGCCCTCGGCGCGACACCGGCCTCCCCTAGCCGGCCGTGGCCGGCTCAGGCGCGGACGAGGTCCTGGAAGGGCCCGCGGACCTCGACGGTCACGGAGTCCGGGGCGGACCGAGCATCGTGTGGTGGACGGCAGGAGAAGTAGAGCCTGTCGCCGGCCGGCGACATGGCGGGGCCGGCGACGGTCCAGCCGCCCGTGACGCGCAGGAACGGCACCACCCGATCCGCGGCGACGAGGGTGATCTCGCCGTCTTTCCCGCCGCCCGGCCGGGCGGCGGTGTCGTGCGCCACCGTCAGGCGCTCGCGAGCCGCGTCGTACGCCCACACCCGGCCGTCCCCCTCGGTGACGAACCGCAGCAGGCCGTCGCGGTAGTGGCAGTCACCGCCGCGTGCGAACCTCCTGACTCCTTTCACCTGTTCGCGTATTGGCGTGTGCCCAGCGAGGAGCACATGTTCGCCGAAAGGCACCTGGGCCGTGGCCGGGGTCGGCACCCGCTCCCAGGCCACCGCCTCCTCGCCGGGCGCGCCGATCATCACCTCGAGCACCCCCGTGGTGAGGTCGCCCCAGTCGTCCGGGCGGAACCGGTACAGACATCCGTCCGGCTCGCCTTCCGTGAGGTAGACGACGCCCCGATCGGAGTCGCAGGCCACGCCGCCGTGGAGGAACAGGCCCATCGCGAGCCGGGGCATGGGAGCGCGCAAGCCGTACGGGTCGCATTCGAAGATCCGTCCGTACGGCGTCCGCTCGCCCGACACCCACGTGTTCCACGGTGTCGCGGCGCCGGCCCCGCTGCGGTCGGCGCCGGACAGGACGCGGTAGCCGTCGCGCAGGGTCCCGTCCGGGGCGAAGCGCAGCGCCGTCACGCCGCCGAGCAGCGGCAGCGCGCAGTTGGACACATATATCCAGCCGTCTCCGTCCGGGAAGCATCCGCCGCCGTCGGGGGCGGCGTGCCAGACGACTCCCCCGGTCCGCTCCCCCGACCGTGCCACGATCCGGCCGGTGAAGCCCGCCGGCAGGGCCCGAAGCACCTCCGGTGGAAAAGGGCCGCCCGGATCACCCTGGGCGTACGGCTCGCATCGGCCGGGCGGCTCACGCCCGTCGTCACGGGCGAACGCCGCGCGCCACACCGCTCCCGGAAGCACCGAGAGCTCCGCCGACCGGACGGAAATCCCCTGCACCGCTGACCGCCTCCTCGACCTGCCCCTGGTCGTGCCGGTCCGCCCCCGGCGGGCCGTTCGTTGGTTCCCGCGCGGCCGTCGCCCGGTCCGGGGACGGGGCCGCTCCGCTCCCCTTACCCACCCGGCGGCGTCCGACCGGGTCTTTCCGTCCCGTGTCCTCTTGTCCCGCGTCTTCTTGTGCCGCGTCTTCTTGTGCCGCGTCTTCTTGTGCCGCGTCTGTTGTTCCGCGTCTTGTTGTTCCGCGTCTTGTTGCGCGGCTCCACGTCTCGGCGCCCAGTCGACCCGTCTCGTGTGAACGGCGCGAGAAGCGGCATGCCTCACCGGGGCGAACACTTCGGAAATCGTGACGCCGCGATGACGGAGTCGATGTTGACAGTGTCATTGTGACAGTGTCATGGTGGTGGCATGAGCGACACCTGGACGATCGGCGAGCTGGCGGAGCGGGCGGCGGCCATGCTCGGCGCCGTGCCGCGCGTCAACGGCCAGGAGCCGCGCGCGGACGGTCCGGAGCAGCCGCGCGGCAACGGCAGGGTCCGCGAGGTGCCCAACGAACGGCTCATCCGCTGGTACACGACGATCGGGCTCCTCGACCCTCCGCTGGGCAGACGCGGCCGGGTGGCTCTCTACGGCCGCCGCCACCTGCTCCAGCTCGTGGCCGTGAAGCGCCGTCAGGCGGACGGCCTGTCCATCGCCGCCATCCAGGCGGAGCTGACAGGTGCGACCGACGCCATGCTCCAGCGTGTCGCCGGGCTCGCCGGGCCGTCTTCCGAGCCGTCTTCCGAGCCGCCGTCCGGGCCGGCGCCCCGGCCGCTGGTCCCGCCCTCTCCGCCACCGCCGGCACCACCGCCCGGCTGGTGCGGGACGCGGCCGGAGCCTGGCACCGTCCCCGCGACACCGGACGTCGCACGACTCCCGGCGCGCGACCGCTTCTGGGCACGCCCGGACTCGTCCGCCTTCACGGCGGCCTCCGATCACTCCGGCACCGCGCACACCGACACTGCCCACACCGGCACTGCCCACACCGGCGCCATGAGCCCCGGTGCCGCGCACCTTGGCACCGTGGACCCCGGCACCCCGCGCCTTAACACCGTGGACCCCGGCACCGCACACCTTGGCACCGCGCTCCCGGACACCGCGCTCCCGGACACCGTGGTCCCGGACATCGTGGTCCCGGACATCGTGGTCCCGGACATCGTGGTCCCGGACGTCGTGCACGGCGTAAGGCTCGCACCCGGGGTGACGGTCCTGCTCGACCCGGCTCACCGGGCGCCGGACGGACACGAGGTGGCCGCGCTGCGCCGGGCCGCCGCGCCGCTGCTCACGGCGCTCGCCACGCTCGGCCTGGCCGGGCCGTTCCAGGGCCCCGACGACACCACGGCCTTCGATCCACACGCTTCCGACACGCTGGAGGGATGACGTCATGACCGTTCCCATCACACCTCTGCTGCCGGAGGAATGCCGGCCCGTGCCGGACGCCGGGTTCGGCGCGCTGGAGACCGAGAAGGGCAACCTTCCGCTGGAGAGCGTGGACGTCGCCGCCCACGTCACCGGGCTGGTGGCGGGCGTCGAGGTCGTCCAGACCTTCCGCAACCCCTTCGACGTGTCGCTGGAGGCGACGTACGTCTTTCCGCTGCCGCCGCGGGCCGCGGTCACCGCCTTCCGGATGGAGGCGGACGACCGGGTGATCGACGGCGTGCTCAAGGAGCGCGGGCAGGCACGGGCCGATTACGACCGCGCGCTCACCGAGGGCAGGCGTGCGGCGATCGCCGAGGAGGACCGGCCCGACGTGTTCACGATCAGGGTCGGCAACATCGTTCCCGGGGAGCGGGTGGTCGTCCGTCTGACGTTGAGCCAGCCCCTCCCGTTCGAGGACGGCGCCGCCGAGTTCCGCTTCCCGCTGGTCGTGGCGCCCCGCTACATTCCCGGAGCTCCACTGCCCGGGTCCGCGGCCGGCGACGGCGTGTCTCCCGACACCGGCGCCGTGCCCGACGCCTCCAGGATCACGCCGCCCGTCCTGCTTCCCGGCTTCCCCCATCCGGTACGGCTCTCGCTCACGACGACGATCGACCCCGCCGGTCTCGGCCTGCGGGAGGTCCGCTCCAGCCTCCACGAGGTCGACCGGGAGGGCGACACGATCAGGCTGCGGCCCGGCGAGCGGCTCGACCGCGACTTCATCCTGCGCCTGGCGTTCGACGCCTCCTCGTCGCTCGCGCTCGTCCCGGACAACGCCTCGGGCAACACCACGGACGATGCCATGGGCAACGCCACGGACGCCGGTCCAGCCGGCGACGGCACGACCGGCGGCGGACGGGGACCCGCGACGGGCGCGGTGGACGCCGAGGGAACCTTCGTGCTGACCCTGCTGCCGCCGCAGGACGCCACCCGGAGCGCGCCCCGGGACGTCGTCCTGCTGCTCGACCGCTCCGGCAGCATGACGGGCTGGAAGATGGTGGCCGCGCGGCGCGCCGCGGCCCGGATCGTCGACACGCTGACCCGGCACGACCGGTTCGCCGTGCTCTCGTTCGACTCCGTGGTGGAGCGCGCCTTCTCCGGCGGCCTGGTGGACGCGAGCGACCGCAACCGGTACCGCGCCGTCGAGCACCTGTCCAGGCTCGACGCCCGTGGGGGCACGGAGATGCTCGCGCCCCTGGAGGAGGCGCTGCGGCTGCTCGACGGGCGCGACGCGCCCGCTCCCGGGCACGCCACCGGCACGGACTCGGGCGACCACGGCCGGTTCCACGAGGACGAGCGGCCCGGCGAAGCCGGTCGGGCCGGCGGGCAGGCACACGATCGGGTGCTCGTCCTGGTGACCGACGGCCAGGTGGGCAACGAGGACGAGATCCTCGAACGCGTCGGCGCCAGGCTTCACGGCATCCGGGTGCACACCGTGGGCATCGACCGGGCGGTGAACGCGGGATTCCTCGGGCGGCTGGCCCTGCTCGGTTCTGGCCGGTGCGAACTGGTCGAGTCGGAGGACCGGCTCGACGCGGCGATGGAGCACATCCACCGCCGCATCGGCTCGCCGCTGGTGACGGACGTCACGGTGCGGGCGGAAGGCATGGATCTCGTGGCGGACACCGTCACGCATGCCGGTTCCCTCTACCCGGGCGTCCCTCTGGTGGTGAGCGGGCGTTACCGGGGACGGCGGCCCACCGGAGCCCTCACCGTGCACGGCCGCACTGCCGACGGCCGCCCCTGGGAGGAGCGGATCGAGGGCCGCCCCGCCCACGACCCTGCTGCCCGGGCCGTGTGGGCGCGGGCGCATCTGCGAGACCTGGAAGACCGGTACGCCACGGGTGACCACTCCCTCGAACAGCGGATCGTCGACACCTCGCTGCGTTTCGGCGTGCTGTGCCGCTTCACCGCCTTCGTGGCCGTCGGCATCCGCGTCACCGGCGAGGGCGGCCCGGAGCATCGCGTGATCCAGCCGGTCGAACCGCCGAGCGGCTGGGAGATGCCGACCGCGATGCCGATGATGGTCGCGGGCGCGCCGATGATGGCGAGGATGGCCGCCTTCACGGCCGGACCGGAGACCGCCCCCGGCTCGGCGGCGGACCAGCCCGTCGCAGCGGCCCCGCCGCCCGGCGCGCCTCCCGCCCCGCCTTACGCCGCCGCACCCGCACCGCCGCGACGGGCGCCGCGCGGGTTCTCCGTCGGCGGCTCGCGCGGGTTCTCCCCCGGCGGGTTCCTTCCGCATCCCGGCGAGGGAACGGCACCGGTCACGGACTTCGAGGGGATCCGGCCCCTGCTGTCGGAGGAGCTCGCGAAACTGCGCCAGGCGGAGTCGCTGCCCGAGCGGGAACGGCGGCGCTATCTAGCGGATCTCGCCAGCCGGCTGCGCGTCGTCGTCCAGATGGCGGGCGGTCACGCGGATCTCGCGGCGCTCGCCGACGATCTGGAAAGGGCCGAGTGGGCCGAGGTCTCCCTCAGCGACCTCTGGCGGCGGGCGGCCGACCTGCTTACCGCTCTGACCGCCGGCACCGGGTCCACGCCTCCGGGCTCCGCATCCCCGGGCTCCACGCCTCTGGGCTCCGCGCCTCCCGGCTCCGCTTCCGGCGCGAAGGAAGGCAGGCGTCCCTTCTGGAAGCGATCGTGAGACGGCGCCGGGCGGAGTGACCCTGGCGGGTAGAAACCAGCGCGGCCGGGACACCGGCGGGGAAGCCGGCCCCGGCCGCATCGGTTCGGGTTCCGCTGTGGGCGAAGCCCTCAGGAAGGTTCGGGTAGGCGAATGACGTCGGACGGCGGGGTGGGCGCGGGACGCCGCGGCTCCCTCACCCCTCCCGTGTCGGGCCGATCGTCGCGTCCACCTGCGGGGACGGGAGACCGGCGGCGCAGCAACCGATTAATGAGCCCTTTCAGCCTCATGTGCCACCAACGCACGAGGGTCGCCGATCGGTTCCTCACCCGTCGCGGCCTCGCCGCCGACCGGGGGGCGGCGAGACGGCGGGCGGGCGGCGGGCCGTCGGCGACTGGCGGCTCGCCGGAAGACGGGGCGCCGCTCCGCACCCCGATCCGCCACCTCGGACAGTGCCGCCCGCCTCTGGCGGACGGGGCGGTTCGGAGTCGAGAGCCGGCGCAGCGGATCGCGAGCACCAGGAACCGGCGTCGTCGGCCTGGCTCGGGCAGGCGGTGGCCTGCACCAGCACGTAGTGTTGCCCGATATGAACCCAATCGTCCTTGACGGCGGTCTCGCCACCCATCTGGAGGCACTCGGCTGTGACCTGACCGACGACCTGTGGTCGGCACGGCTGCTCGCCGACGATCCCGGCGTCATCCGTCAGGCGCACCTCGACTACTTCCGGGCCGGAGCCGACGTCGCCACCACGGCGAGCTACCAGGCGAGCGTTCCCGGGTTCGTCCGGCATGGCCTCACGCCGCGGGAGGCCCACGATCTCATCCGGCTGTCGGTGCGGCTCGCCGTACAGGCAAGGGACGAGGCCGGGCACGGGCTCGTCGCCGCGAGCGTGGGACCGTACGGCGCCTACCTGGCCAACGGCGCGGAGTACACCGGTGACTACGACCTGGACGAGGACGGCCTGGCCGGCTGGCACCGGGAACGGTTCGAAATCCTCGCCGAGGCCGGGGCCGACCTGCTGGCGTGCGAGACGATCCCCTCACGCGCCGAGGCGCGGGCGCTCGCGAGGCTCCTGCGCGAGACGCCGTCCGTGCGGGCGTGGGTCACATTCTCCTGCCGCGACGGAGAGCACGTCAGCGACGGAACGCCGTTCGAGGAGTGCGCGGCGGTCTTCGCGGACCTCCCCCAGGTGGTCGCCGTGGGCGTGAACTGCACCGCGCCGCGGTTCATGCCCGAGTTGATCAAGCACGGAGCGTCGATCGTCTATCCGAACTCCGGCGAGACCTGGGACGCCGCGAACCGGCACTGGCTGGGTCTCGCCGATCCCGTCGAGTTCGGCAGGGCGGCGGCCGGGTGGGCCTCGCTCGGCGCCCGCTACGTGGGCGGCTGCTGCCGCACCACCCCGGCCCACATCCGCGAGATCCGCGCACACCTCTCCTGAGCGCACCCCGCATAACACCCCGCCTGCACACACCTCGCATGAAGAACACCAGGCCCGAGCGCACCTGCCGTGAGCCCGCCCGGATCAGGGAAGCCGCGCCGCCGGGCGGTGGTCAGCCCATGGCGGCCGGGCCCTCGGTGCTCCGCGCGGCGAGCGGGATCTCCTTGAGGAAGAGTGCCACGACCAGCGCGAGGGCGACGAAGGGCAGGCTGGCGAGGAACACGTCGTCGATCGCGCCGGTGAACGCGACCAGCACGTGGTCCTTGACCGGTTGCGGCAGCCGCTGGATCGCCTGCACGTTGTTGGCGTCCACGCGCCCCGGCGGCATCCGGCCGCCGAACTCCGCGGCCAGGTGATGGGCGAGCCGGTTGGTGAGCACCGCGCCCATGATCGCCGTGCCGATCGCGGCGCCCATCATGCGGAAGAACGTCGCCGAGCTCGTCGCCACGCCCATGTCGCTGCGGTCCACGGCGTTCTGGATCGCCGTGACGATCGTCTGCATGGTGAATCCGAGCCCGGCACCGAAGAGGTAGGCGTAGACCGCCACCTGCCAGTACGGCGTGTCCACCTTGATCGTGGACAGCAGCCACATGGCCACCAGGAGGACCGCGCCGCCCAGGATCGGGAAGATCTTGTATCGCCCCGTGCGGCTCATCATCTGCCCGGAGAAGATCGACGTGGAGAAGATGCCGAAGACCGCCGGCAGCAGCGCCAGGCCCGACACGGTCGGCGACATGCCCTGGACCGCCTGGAGATAGACCGGCAGGAAGATCATGCCGCCGAACATCGCCAGGCCCGACAGGAAGCCGAAGCTGTTGCCGACGCTGAAGATCTTGTTGCGGAACAGCCGCATCGGCAGGATCGGCTCGGCCGCCCGGAGTTCGACGAACACGAACAGCGCCGCGAACGCCACGAACCCGCTGAGCATGGCCAGCGAGCCGGGCGCGGTCCAGCCGAATTCGCCCCCCGCCCAGTCGAGGTAGAGCAGGAAGCACGACACACCGGCCACGATCAGCGCCGCGCCCAGGTAGTCGATGCGGTGGCTGCGGCGGGTGAAGGGGATCCGCAGCGCCATGGAGGTCACGACGAGCGAGATCAGCCCGATCGGCAGGTTGATCCAGAAGATCCACCGCCATCCGGGCCCGTCGGTGAAGAAACCGCCGAGCAGCGGCCCGGCGACGCTGGAGGTGCCCCAGACGGCGCCGAAGTAGCCCTGGTAGCGGCCGCGCTCGCGCGGCGGGATGACGTCGCCGATGATGCTGAACGCCAGCGCCATCAGACCGCCGCCGCCCAGGCCCTGGATCGCGCGGAACCCGATGAGCTGACCGATGTTCTGGCTCAGCCCGGCCAGCACCGAGCCGAGCAGGAAGATGCCGATGGCGGTCTGGAAGATGATCCGCCGGCCGTACAGGTCGGAGATCTTGCCCCACAGCGGGGTCGCCGCGGTCGAGGTGAGCAGATAGGCGGTGACCACCCACGACAGCTTGTCGAGGCCGCCGAGTTCGCTGACGATGCGCGGCAGGGCCGTGCCGACGATGCTCTGGTCGAGGGCGGCCAGCAGCATCCCGGCGGCCACTCCGGAGAGCACGACCAGGATCTGGCGATGCGGCAGGTATCCCGGAGCGGCCTGCCGCTCCTCTCTCACGCTCATGCCACTCCCTCGCCTGACGGCTCGGGTCGCGTCGTGCCGGAGGCGCGCAGATGACCCAGCCGAAACGCACTGCGCCTACCGATTCGCTCGCTCCGCTCGCTCATGCGGCGCACTCGCCGGTGGCGGGGATCCGGCGTCTTTCAATGGGCGGGCGCGCTGCGGCGCCGGGCGGGGCCCACGTGCGGTTCCTGCGTGCTGCTGGCATGCTGTACGCCTTCCGATCCGAACGACGTGTCTTTACGTGCGCGGCGGACACCGCCACGTTACCCGCCCGGTCCGGAAGTATTAGGAATTCTCGCGAGCCGCCCTGGTCATTTCCGTCTTGGCCGCCGCGGCGTACTTGTCGACGTACTCCTGGCCCGACAGCTCCATCAGCGCGTACATGATCTCGTCGGTGACCGCGCGCAGCACCAGGCGGTCGTTTTCCATGCCGTAGTAGCGGGAGAAGTCGAGCGGCTTGCCGTACCGGACGCCGGGGCGGATGCCGAACCTGGGAATCGGCCGGCCGGGGGGCATCATCTCGAACGTGTTGACCATCGCCCACGGGATCACCGGTGCGCGGGACTCCAGGGCGAGCCGTGCCACACCGGTCTTGCCCTTGTAGAGACGCCCGTCGGGCGAGCGGGTGCCCTCCGGGTAGATGCCGAGCACCTGGTGCTCCTTGAGGATGCGCAGGCCGGTCCGGAGCGCCGCCTCGCTCGCCTTCCCGCCGGAGCGGTCGATGGGCACGGTGCCGACGCCGGAGAAGAAGGCGCGGCTCACCAGCCCTTTGACACCGCGGCCGGTGAAGTATTCGGCTTTGCCCAGAGAAATGACTTTGCGCGGCAGGAATCCGGCCCCGAAGAAGTGGTCGGCGAACGACAGGTGGTTGCCGGCCAGAATGACCGGACCCTCCTTCGGCACGTTCTCCACCCCTTCTGCCCAGGGGCGGAACACGAAGCGGAGGATCGGCCAGATGATGGCCTTGACCACCCAGTAGAACACTCGGGCACCCCCCTCGGCTCAGATGTGCAGTCATCTTCGCACGCCCAGCCCTCTCGCACTAACGCTGACCAACGTGCGAGTATCGGGCGGAACACGCCACCGTTTCGCGGAGGTCTCCCATGCCAGTGCTGCCGGGTGCGGAGCCGTACCACCACGAGGGCGGTGAGATCGGCGTCCTGCTCTGCCACGGGTTCACCGGCTCGCCGCAGTCCCTACGGCCGTGGGGTGAGCATCTGGCCCGGGCGGGGCTGACGGTGTCCCTGCCGCGGCTGCCCGGCCACGGCACGACGTGGCAGGAGATGAGCCGCACCCGCTGGGAGGACTGGTACGCCGAGCTGGACAAGGCGTTCGCCGACCTGCGCGGCCGGTGCGCGCAGGCGTTCGTGATGGGCCTGTCCCTCGGCGGCTGCATGGCGCTTCGCCTGGCCGAGGTCCACGGGGACGCCGTCACGGGCGCCGTCGTGGTCAACCCGTCCGTGGTCAACGACGTGCCGCTGCTGCGGCTGGCCCCGGTGATCAAGCACGTCGTACCCTCGATCCCGGGGGTGGCGGGCGACATCAAGAAGGAGGGCGCGAGCGAGCTCGGCTACGCGCGCACGCCCGTCCGGGCCGCCGCCTCGCTGCCCCGGCTGTGGAGGCTCGTCCAGTCCGACATCGCCAAGGTGACCCAGCCGGTGCTGGTGTTCCACAGCAGGGACGACCATGTGGTAAAGCCGGGGAGCGTCGCGTTCCTGCAGGCGAGGATGGGAAACAATCTGGAGGTCAGAGAGCTGGCGGACAGCTACCACGTCGCCACCCTCGACAACGACGCGCCTGTGATCTTCGAAGGGAGTCTGGAGTTCATCCGCTCCCACGCCTCGGTACCCTTGACCAAGGACTTGTGACCCGGGATCGACGTGACGCCGCAAAGTGACGAGGACGAGGTCTGGCGCCAGATCGTCGCCTCGTTCAACGAGACAGCCGAGGACTCCTCGGCCGAACAGCCATGGCCTGACCGAGAGAACGTCACCGAGGAGACCGGCGCGGGCACCGCCGACGGCACCCCCGGCGACAGGTTCCCCGGCGGCCCAGGTCCCCACGACACAGGTCCCGACGACACGGGCGCCGGCGACGAGCCGGGCGAGGGCGAGGACCAGGCTCCCGCTCCCGCCGGCGACGACGACCACTACGTCCCGCCGCCCCCTCCGCCTCTTCCTCCGGGGGACGCGCTGAGCCGGCTCTCCTGGCTGGCGCTGTTCGGCGGCCCCGCCTACCTGCTCCTGGCCGCGCTGCTGCACTGGCCCATGGACGGGTGGATCGTGTTCGCCGCGGTGTCGGCGTTCATCGCGGGGTTCGTGATCCTCGTCGTACGCATGGGCGACGGCCCGCCCGCCGACTCCGGGTGGGACGACGGCGCGGTCGTCTGACGCCGGCGCGTCCTCAATCGGCCGCCGGAGCCGCCTTCACCGCGGCGTCCTCGGCGGGAGACGGGCCGAACCGCTCCACGAGGTCGGTGTAGCGGCCCTTGCCGTCCAGCGTGTGGCCGACCGCCATGGTGAGGTCGTCGACGTGCGCGACCGCCTGCAGCCGCACCCTGCGGTCCTCGGCCGGCTCCTGGCCGCGCAGCGTGGTCCAGCGCGATCCGTCGTACCGCAGCAGGAAGCCCTCCGCCTCATGCCCCGGGTCGTATCCGGAGATCCAGAACACGCCGTCGCCGTCGCCGGTGACGCCGTACAACTCGGCGCGCCGCACCGGCGGCGTCACCCGCTTCCAGTGCCTGCCGTCCCATACGAGGACCAGCGGGGAGATGTCGCCGTCGCTCTGGTAGACGCCCCCGACCGCGACGGCGTGCTTGCGGCCGTCCGCGTACACGTCCCGCAGGAAGCCGCCCCTGATCTTCGGCAGGCCGGCCTGTTTCCACCCGGCGCCGGTCAGGTGCATGGCCAGGGGCCCTGAGCCGGAGTCGCCCACCGCCCAGCCGTCCGACCGCCCCGCGAGCGCCACGCCGTACATCGCGCCCTCGGGGCCCTGGACGGTCTTCCAGGTCGCGCCCTTGGCGGCGCCGCCGCTGCTCAGCAGGAGCGCCTTGCCGTCCCGGCTGCCGACCGCGACCACCCGGCCGGAGGAGGCGGCGACCCCGCCGAGCCAGTCCCCCGTGCGCAGTTGCGGCACGCCGACGCGGTCGAACCCGTCGCGTGTGCCCTTCGCCACGTACGGCAGGCCGTCGTGGCCGTCGCCGACGGTCCAGATCTCGGTCGCGGAGGCGGCGGCGACCGATCGCAGGTGCCCGGCGCCGGTGGCGTCGCCCCGGATCGGCACCTCGCTCCAGGATGAGCCGTCCCAGTGGGTGATGACGCCCTGGTTGCGCCAGAAGTCCCAGGCGTTCTGCTGGCCCACGGCCCAGATGTCCTTGGCCGACAGGCCGGCGACGTCGGAGAGGGAACCGTCGGCCTGGAGCCGTCCGGTGGAGGAGCCGGCGTCCCGGGCGAGCTCGTCCCCCGACAGGCCACGCTCCGCCTCTGCGCGGACGATCCCTGTGTACGCGTGCGCGACCGGTGTGGCGCGCGGGAGGAGCCCGGCCACCAGGCCGGCGGACAGCACACACAACGGCACCGCACGCCGTATGAGGCGGCGGGTCATGAAACGATCGTACGGGTGACCGGGCACTCCCCGTCACACAGGCGGCGAATCCGATCACCGCCGGCAGGGACACGCCCCCGGCGTCAGGCCCCTGCGCGCGGCGTGGGCACGAGCTCGGCGACGACCGGCCGGTGGTCGCTCGCGGCGGCCAGGTCGCCGGGCGGGGCGTCCGCGCCGCCGTACGACACGACGGTCAGGCCCGGGCCCGCGAAGATCGCGTCGATCCGCACGCGGGGATCACGGGCCGGAAATGTGGCACCGGCCCGGCCGTCGTCTCCGCCCGCCGCGCTGAGGGGCGCGGGGCCCCGCGCGGCGGTGAAGCAGTCGGTGTAGCGGCCGCCGAGAAGGCGCCAGACGGGGGCCTCGGGAGTTTCGTTGAGGTCGCCGGCGAGCACCGGCGCGGCCCCGAACTCCCGGGCGGCGCGCTCCAGGAGCGGCACGATCTGGGCCGCGTGGCTCAGGCGCGCCCCCGCCGCGAGGTCGAGGTGGGCCGAGCACACGGCATACCTCTCACGGTCCTTCTCCACCACGGCGAGCGCGACGGAGCGCCATTCGAGCCCGGCGAACCAGCGCAGGCGGTGCCCGCGCCCACGCAGGAGCCGTACGGCCGGGGCGGTGAGGACGGCGGTCCCGCCCACCCGGCCTCCGGCGGCCACGGACAGGCCGGCGGCGCGGGCCAGCGCCCGCCGCTGCCGCCGCCAGCCCGGCAGGCGCGGCGCCTCCTGCAGGCACAGCACGTCGGGCCGCAGAGCGCGGATCACCCGGACCAGCGCCCCGCGGTCGTCCCTGAGCCCCCGGACGTTGTAGGTCGCGACCCGCAGCACGCCGTCAGCGGAGCCGGGCGAGGTCGCCGGCTCCGACCAGCCCGGCCGACGGGCCCATCTCTGCCACCCTGATCTCGGCGAGCGGGCGGTGGCCGCGGCCGGTCAGCCGCGCGGCGAACTCCTCGCGCACCCGGTCGGCGAACAGGTCCGCCGCGCCGGAGACGCCGCCGCCGATGATGAAGCATCCGGGGTCGAGGACCGCGGCCATGTCGGCCAGGCCCTGGGCGAGCCACCCGGCGAGCGATTCGAAGGCGGCCAGCGCCGCCCGGTCGCCCAGGCGCGCCGCCTCGGTCACGTGCTCGCCCTGGATGCCCTCGACCGAGCCGCCGAGCCGCAGCAGGTGCTCAGCCCCCTCGGGGTCGGCCTGCGCGTTGTCCTTGGCCTCCATCAGCAGCGAGCTGCCGCTGGCGTACCGCTCCCAGCAGCCGCTGTTGCCGCAGCCGCAGGCCCGGCCGCCGGGCACCGCCTGCATGTGGCCGAGCTCGGCGCCCATCCCCCACCGCCCGCGGTAGAGCTCGCCGCCCAGCACGATGCCGCCGCCGATGCCCGTGCCCACGGTGACGCACACCACGTGGCTCTCGCCCCGGCCCGCGCCGAAGCGGTACTCGCCCCAGGCCATGGCGTTGGCGTCGTTCTCGACGACGACCGGCAGACCGACCAGCTCGCCCACCTTCTCGCGCAGCGGCTCCTCGCGCCAGGCGAGGTTGGGCGCGAAGCGGATGACCGATCGGGTCTCGTCGACGAAGCCCGCCGCGCCGATGCCGACCGCCTCGACCTCGTGCCGCGCGGCGAGCTCGGTCACCGCGTCGGCGATCGTGAGCGCCATCTTCTCGGGGCTGCCCGCCGGGCTGTGCCGCAGGCCGCGCTCGATGATGGCGCCGTCGTCCCCGACGACCCCATACGCGATCTTGGTACCGCCCACGTCCACGCCGATGGTCAGCGCCATGCTGTCTTCCTTCCGCCCGAACCGCTCACACACGAGCAACGCCGCGCCGATTGAAGCCGATCAAGCCGGGTTGTGGCAATCCCACCGACACTCGCGCGCAACCGGCTCGTCATCCCAGGTCGATGTGCTCCACCGTGGAGTCGCCGGGCCGCCGCTCCCCCGCCGGGCGTGACGAGGGGCGCTGCAGGGCGTCGACCGCCTGCCGGAAGGCCGCGAAGAGCTCTCCGCCCGCCGCGACCAGATGGCCGGTGACGTCACCGCCGGCCTCGCGGCGCGCGGCGATGACCCGGCACACCGGGCAGGCCCGGCAGACGTACTCGTCGTGGTCGTCGGAGACGGCCTCGCTCCACACGTCGTCGCCCCGGCCACCCGTGCCGGCGCCGCCGAAGGCGCCCCCGAAGCCGCTCACTCCGCCCTTCACCAGCCCCTTGCCGAACTCGCGGCCCATCCGCCGCTGGACGGCGTCCAGCAGCTTCATCGCCTCTTCCGCCGCCGACCCGAGCGGGTCCTGGCTGCGGGGGTTGGTGTCGTTGGAATCCGTCATATCGCCCCTCCTGCCTCGAACCGTACCCGGAGCCGGCCGTCCCGGAGCGCGGCCGAGGAGATCTGGCGCCGGGCGAGGGCGGCGGGCAGGGCGATGACCCGCCGGTAGGGCCCAGCGGTGACGATGATGTCGTCCCCCTTGCGGGCGAGGTCGAGGTCGTCGCGGTCGGCGAGCGGCAGGGACAGCGTCAGCTCGTCGGCGGTGAACCTCAGCGGCGGTTCCGCGTCCGGGCGGGCGAAGGGATCCCGGTCTCCGTACATCCGCGCGGCGAGGTCCGCGAGGGCGGTGGTCCCGACCGGCTCCGCCGGAAGATAGGGGGCGGTGAGGACGGGCAGCGGCGCGAACGACTCGTGCACCGTGGCGAGCTGCCTGGCCTGGGCCTCCACCCAGCCCAGCCGCCACTCGTCGGCGCCCTCCGCGGGGAAGACCCGGTTGGCGATCACCGCGTCGACGCGGTAGCCGTACAGGCTGAGCGAGGTGAGCGTACGGCGGGCCTCGGCGACGACCACGGCCTCGGGGGTCAGCACGAGCCGCACGGACGCGTCGTCGCCGGTGAGCAGCGCGCGCACCTCCAGCAGCCCCCGGTGCAGCCGCTCCCCCGCCGAGACGACCTCGCCCTCGGGCACGCTCACCTTGGCGACGTGCCGGATGACCGGCGACAGCGCCCTCAGCACCCGCCTGCCCACGGGGAGCAGACGGTTGACATGCCAGTCGAGCGCCTCCGGCAGGGCGAGCAGGCGCAGGGTCTCCGCGGTCGGGGCGCAGTCGACGACGATCACGTCCCAGCGGCCGGTGCGGGCCTGCTCGCGCAGTTCGAGCAGGGCGAGGATCTCCTCGGCGCCCGGCAGGACGGTGATCTCCTCGGAGGTGACCTCGTCGAGGCCGAGCTCCGCCAGCACGTTCCCGGCGTAGTCGCGTAACTCGCCCCAGTGCCGCTCCAGCGACTTCTGGGTGTCCACCTGCTGCAGGTGCAGGCCGGGGGCGGCCTCGACCGGCTCGGCCGAGGGCGGCACGCCGAGCGCGTCGGCGAGCGAGTGCGCGGTGTCGGTGGACACGACCAGCGTCTTGTTGCCGCGCCCGGCGGCGAGCGTGGCCGTCGCGGCGGCCGCCGTGGTCTTGCCGACCCCGCCCTTCCCCGTGAAGAGGAGGACCCTCATCGGCCCTCGACGCGCCGCTTGAGCCCCTTCAGCGCCGTGTCGACGATGACCTTCTCGGCCTTGCGCTTGATCATGCCGATCATCGGGACCTTCAGGTCCACGGCGAGGTCGTAGGTGACCTCCGTGCCGCCGCCGTCCTCGGTCAGGCGGTAGCTGCCGGTCAGGCCGGAGAGCATCCGCCCGGCGTCGACCATCCGCCAGCTCACGCCCGCGTCGTCGTCCCAGTCGTACCCGAGGACGTACTCGTCGCTGATCACTCCGGCGTCGAGGACGAACCGGACCCGGATGGCGCGGCCGTCCGCGTCCGTCTCCAGGACCTCGGCCTTCTTCACCTGGCCGGCCCACTCCGGATAGGCCGGGAAGTCGGCGATGACGGCCATGATTGTCGACCGGCCGGCGCCGATCGTGATGCTCGACGAAGTGCGATCAGCCATGCGCCAACCGTACTTCACCATTCCAGGGCGAAAGGCGTGCCACGGCCGCGGAAGTGGCCGACGTTGACGCACTCCGTGCGCCCCACACGGGTCCGGCTGACCAGCGGCTGGTGAACGTGGCCGAACAGCGCGAATCGGGGCTGCGTCCTCCTGATCGCCTCCAGCGTGGCCTCGCTCCCCCGCTCGAACCGCCGGGCCACCACGTCGTACAGCAGGTCGGGGATGGCGGGCGGGATGTGGCAGCACAACACGTCCACCTCGCCGACCGCCTCGACCTTGCGCGCGTACTCCTCGTCGTCGATCTCGTACGGCGTGCGGTAGCGCGTGCGCAGGCCGCCGCCGACGAACCCGAAGGTGAGCCCGCCGATCTCCACCACCTCGCCGTCCAGGACCCGCTGCCCGGGCCGCAGGTGGTCCGCCCACAGGCGCGGCATGTCCACGTTGCCGTACGTGAGGTAGGCGGGCGTCGGCATCGCGGAGAAGATCTGCTCGTACTGGCGCCGGACCGCCGCCTCGATGACGTCGCGGGGGTCGCCGTCGAGAGTGGCCCACAGTCCGGCCGACAGCTCCCTCGCCTCGCCGAAGCGGCCCGCCGCGCGCAGGCCCACCAACTCGCTCGCCTTCTCCGCGCCGAACAGTTCGGGGAAGATGCCCTGCGAGTGGTCGGCGTAGTCGATGAAGAGAAGCAGGTCGCCGAGGCAGATCAGGGCGTCGGCCCCGTCGCCCGCGCGGGCGAGCGCGTCGGCCCGGCCGTGGACGTCGCTGACCACGTGGATGCGCATGCGCACATCGTAACGGCCGCTTTACCTAGCACCCGCTTGGGTCACGGAAAGGTGTCGCCCCCGCCGCCCGGGGGACACTGATAGCGTCGATTTGTCCCTGGATAACGCCTGGGTGACGGATCTACCGGTGCGTAACTATGCGCGGTAGCGTCCAGTGAGACACGAAGAGTGATGCCCGCAACGCGGTCCCGGCACGGCGCTCCGGAGACCGCGCGGCCGTGCGCGAAGGAGTGACCCGTGCGCGAGTTCAGCGTTCCCGTACTGGTGGACGTGCCTCCATCCGCGAACTGCACCGACGTGGTGTTCCAGCGCGGCGTGGACGAGCCGGACACCGTCGTCATCCGCCGCAAGGAGGGTGAGGATCCGGGCGCACCGTGGACACCGGTCACGGCCGCGCAGTTCAGGGACCAGGTGGCGGCCCTCGCCAAGGGGCTGATCGCCGCCGGGATCGAACCCGGCGACCGGGTCGGGCTGATGTCGCGCACCCGCTACGAGTGGACGGTCGCCGACTACGCCATCTGGGCCGCGGGCGCGGTCGGGGTGCCGATCTACGAGACGTCCTCCGCCGACCAGGTGAAGTGGATCCTGACCGACAGCGGCGCCAAGGCCGCGATCGTGGAGACGGCCACGCACGAGGAGACCGTGCGCGAGGCCGCGCCCGATCTGCCGCTGCTGTGGGGGATCGACGACGGCGGGTTCGCCGAGCTGGAGCGGCTCGGCGCCGAGGTGGGCAACGACACGCTGGCCGAGCGCAGGGCGAGCCGCGGCGGCCGCGACCTCGCCACGATCATCTACACCTCCGGCACGACCGGCATGCCGAAGGGCTGCCGCCTCACCCACGACAACCTGCTGTTCACCGCGCGCAACGTCTCCGTCGGGCCGCTGGAGTCGCTGTTCGACGTCGAGGGCCGGGCCGCGCTGCTCTTCCTCCCGCTGGCGCACAGCTTCGCCCGGCTCATCCAGGTCGTCCTGATCGAGACGAAGACGGTGCTGGCGCACAGCCCGAACATGAAGAACGTGGCGCCCGACCTGCGGGACTTCCGGCCCACCTTCCTGCTGGGCGTGCCCCGGGTCTTCGAGAAGGTCTACAACGCCGCCGAGCAGAAGGCCAGCGCGGAGGGCAAGGGCAAGATCTTCCACGCGGCCGTCCGGGCCGCGATCGAGTGGAGCAGGGCCGAGAGCTCCGGCGGGGCCGGTCTCGGCGCCCGTCTCAAGCACGCGGCCTTCGACAAGCTCGTGTACGGCAAGCTGCGGGCGGCCACCGGCGGCGCGCTGACGGCGGCGGTCTCCGGCGGCTCGGCACTCGGCGAGCGGCTCGGCCACTTCTTCCGGGGCGTGGGCATCGAGGTGTTCGAGGGCTGGGGGCTGACCGAGACCAGCGCGCCCTCGACCGTCAACATCCCGGGCGCCAACAAGATCGGCACGGTCGGCAAGCCGTTCCCCGGCGTGAGCATCCGCATCGCCGACGACGGCGAGATCCTCGTGAAGGGCCGGCACGTCTTCGACGGCTACTGGAACAACGAGCGCGCGACCAAGGAGGTCGTCGACCCCGAGGGCTGGTTCCACACCGGGGACGTCGGCAGCCTCGACGACGACGGCTACCTGCGCATCACCGGCCGCAAGAAGGAGATCCTCGTCACCGCCGGCGGCAAGAACGTCGCACCGGCGCCGCTCGAGGACGCCATCCGCGCGCACCGCCTGGTCAGCCAGGTGATGGTGGTCGGCGACGACAGGCCGTTCATCGGCGCGCTGGTGACTCTCGACCCCGAGGCGATGGACCAGTGGAAGCAGGACAACGGCAAGACCGAGGTCGCGCCGTCCGACCCGGAGATCCTGGCCGAGGTGCAGAAGGCCGTTGACGACGCCAACCGCATGGTGTCCAAGGCCGAGCAGATCAAGAAGTTCGTGATCCTCGACACCGACCTCACCGAGGAGAGCGGTCACCTCACGCCGTCGCTGAAGGTCAAGCGCAACCTCGTCATGCGCGACTTCGCCAAGCAGATCGACGAGCTGTACGGCGGCTGACCTCGGGGATGGCCCCGGCGTCGCGCACGACACGTCCACGGGCGATCACGGCACCTCCCGTTGTCCGAAACGGCAACGGGAGGTGCCGAAACTTTCGGACATTCGGAACAGCCGGGAAGGCGCGACATGCAGGATTTTCCGGAGGTCGTGACGCCCGGCCCTCCATGACGTACGGCGCCGGACGCCGAAAAGTATCACACCTACATCGCAATGTTGCGGTCCGCTTGGTTATGCTCCAGTCGCATCCATGATCGACGACTGGAGAGGGACGGGCGATGGGTGACAGGGTCGGCGGCTGGAACTGGACGCACCGCGATCCCGACTATCTCCCCCCGGCTGTCGACACGACCAAGCCCAGCATCGCGCGGGTGTACGACGCGTTCCTGGGCGGCAAGGACAACTTCGCGGTGGACCGCGCGGTCGCCATGGAGGGCATGCGGCACTTCCCCGACCGCGGCGAGGGGGCCGCAACAACCGCGCCATGCTGTTCCGCGGCGTGAAGTACATGGCCGAGCAGGGCATCGACCAGTTCCTCGACATCGGCTCTGGCCTGCCCACGATGGACAACACCCACTCGGTCGCGCAGCGGATCGACCCCGCCGCGAAGGTCGTCTACGTCGACAACGACCCCATCGTGCTGGCCCACGCGCGGGCGATCCTCCAGACCGACGAGCGCACCCGCGTGATCACCGCGGACATGCGCGAACCCGAGGTGATCCTCAACCACCCCGACGTCGAGGGCTTCCTCGACCTCTCCCGTCCCGTCGGCCTGCTGCTGGTGGCCGTGGTGCACCATCTCGCCGACGCGGAGGACCCGAACGGCCTCGTGGACGCCTACAAGGCACGCCTGGCTCCGGGCAGCTACATGCAGCTCACCCACTTCTGCTCCTGCGCGCCGGAGATGCGCGAGCTGGAGGCCGTGCTGCTGCAGATGCTCGGCACCGGCAGGGCCCGGGACATGCCCGAGATCGTGCGGTTCTTCGACGGCCTCGACCTGATCGAGCCCGGCGTCGTGCACGTGCCCGAGTGGCGTCCCGAGGAACCCGTGCGCCATCCCCTCGACCTCGGCGGCATCTGCGTCGCCGGCGGCGTCGGCCGCAAATCCTGACCGGCCGGCCGCGAACCGGCCACCGGGGCGACACCCGGCGAAGGGTCCGCTCCCGGCGGTGCCGGGGAGTGAGACTCGACCGCGCCCGCCTGTCCAACCATTGGGTCCTTCGTTAGGTGTCGCTCCTGTGGTTCCCGTTGCGCCACGTGTTGGGATTTATGCGTGACCCCCCACCACACGCACCAGTGGGGTCGCGCCCTTAGCCCGCGTGAGGCCTGCGGCTCCCTGTGGTTGTCCTACGCGAGGAGTCATATGTTCCGGCACACCCGTCGGGTCCAGTTCGAGGCCAAGCCCGAAAAGCCCGACCCGGTATACGCGCGCAAGCTCCAGGAGCTCGTCGGCGGCGCCTACGGCGAGATGACGGTGACCAAACCTGTGGCTCAAGGCGATCGAGGAACTCAGGGCGGACGGCCTGGAGGACGTCGTCGTGCCCGACGCCCTGTTCGACGAGGAGCACGCCGAGCACGCGGAGACGATCTGGGACCTCTCCGACGGCACCGAGGCCCAGGCGGGCGGCTGGGCGAGCGGGCCGCAGCCGGACGGCCGCCACCAGTTCGCCTATCTCCTCAATCCGGAGCCGCTCGGGGGTCCCGCCATGGCACCGCCGCCCGACCCCAAGCTGTACGACACCTACGACGGCAGCATGGGCGAGCCGAAGGGCCCCGCCCTCGGCACCGAGGTGGGCCCCGTCGGCAAGCTCAAGGACAAACTCACCTGACCGGGCCCCGCCGAGCCCGCGCGCGAAGGCGGCGGCCGGCAGCGCCACCGGCACCCGCGGCACCCCGGGCGGACCGGGCCCGCCGTTCGCCGCGAACGTGACGGCGGGCCGCCGGGGCGCGTCCGCCCCTTTCACCACCCACGCACTCCTCGGCCCCCGCGCCGCTGCGCGCGGGTGCCGTACCGCGTCCCGGCGCCCGCTGCCGCCCGGCCACGAGGCCGCCCGGCACGAGCCGCGCCGCACCGGGCCCGGGACGGCCGCCCGTCCAGACCTCTGTCCTGTGAGGCTTTCGTGCTCGACTCCCGCCGCCCCTCCGACGGGCGTGCGCCCACCGTTCCCGCCGCCGGGCGGGCGGCACCGGGCCGCCTCGCGCGGCTGGCCGGCCTGTGCGGCCCCGCGTTCGTCGTCTCCGTGGCGTACGTCGATCCCGGCAACTTCGCGACCAACATGGCGGGCGGCGCGCAGTACGGCACCATGCTGCTGTGGGTGATCGCCGTCGCGAACGTGCTGGCCATGTTCGTACAGGCGCTGTCGGCCAAGCTCGGCATCGCCACCGGCCGCAACCTCCCCGAACTGTGCCGCGACCACCTGCCGCGGCGGGTGAGCCTGCCGCTGTGGGTGCAGGCCGAGCTGGTCGCCGCCGCCACCGACCTGGCCGAGTTCATCGGCGGGGCGATCGCGCTGAACCTGCTGTTCGGCGTGCCGCTGCTGCCCGCCGCCGCCATCACGGCCGTCGTCTCGTCGATCCTGCTCATGCTCGCGCCGCGCGGACGCCGCCGGTTCGAGGCGACCGTCGCGGCGCTGCTCGCCGTGGTCCTGGCCGGCTTCGCCTACCAGGTGCTGCTGTCGGGGTCCCTCGCGGGTGTGGCGGGCGGCTTCGTGCCCCGCCTCGCCGGGCCGGACAGCCTGCTGCCGGCCACCGGGATCATCGGGGCGACGGTCATGCCCCACGTCGTCTACCTGCACTCGGCCCTCACCCAGCACCAGAGCGTGCCGGGCGGGCCCGGGGAGAACGCGCGCAGGGAGGCGGTGCGGGCCAGCCGGATGGACATCGGCGTGGCCCTCGGCGCCGCCGGGCTGGTGAACATGGCGATGCTGACCGTGGCCGCCGCCACCTTCGGCGGCGGCGATCCAGGGAGCCTGCAGGCCATCCACGCCGGTCTCGGGCAGGTGCTCGGGCCCGGGGCCGCCGTCGCGTTCGCGCTCGCCCTGCTCGCCTCGGGCCTGGCCTCCTCCAGCGTGGGCACCTACGCCGGGCAGATCATCATGGCGGGGTTCCTGCGCCGCCGCGTGCCGCTCCTGGCGCGGCGCCTGGTCACGATCCTTCCGGCCATGGCCGTCCTGGCCTCCGGGGTGGACCCCACGCGGGCGCTCGTCCTGAGCCAGGTCGCGCTGTCCTTCGGCATTCCCTTCGCCCTGGTCCCGCTCGTGGCGTTCACCAGCAGCAGGAAGCTGATGGGCGACCTCGTCAACCGCCGCCTCACCACCGTCGCCGGCGTCGCCGTCGCCGCCGTGATCAGCGCGCTGAACGCCTTCCTGCTCGTGGAGGTGTTCACCGGCTGAGCCGGCCTCCCGTCACAGCAGTGCGGCGAACCGGGCCGCGACGAGGTCCCAGCGCCACTCCTCCTCGATCCAGGCCCGGCCCCGCTCGCCCATCGCGCGGGCGCGGGCCGGGTCGGCCAGCAGGTCGCACAGCGCGCGGGCCACCGCCGTGTGCGAGACGCCGTCGACCACCAGGCCCGTCTCGCCGTGCCGTACGGCGTCGGGGGCGCCTCCGGAGGACCCGGCGACCACCGGCAGCCCGGTGGCCGACGCCTCCAGATAGACGATGCCGAGGCCCTCGACGTCCAGGCCCCCGAACCTGCTGCGGCAGGGCATGGCGAACACGTCGCCCGCGTCGTAGTAGGCCGGCAGGGACGCCCAGGGGACGGACCCGGTGACGACCACCGAGCCGCGCAGGCCGGCCCGGGCGGCGCTCCGCTCCAGCGACCGCCGCAAGGGGCCGCCGCCGACCAGCAGCAGGACCGCGCCGGGGACCCGCCGCAGGACGAGCGGCCAGGCCCGCAGCAGCACGTCCTGGCCCTTGCGCGGCACCAGCCGCGAGACGCACACGACCACCGGCCGGTCGCCGAGGCCGAGCGAGGCCCGGATCCGGTCGCCGCCCGCCCCGGGACGGAAGGCCGCGGTGTCCACGCCCGGCGCGAGCCGTACGAGCCGGGAGAGGGGGACGGCCCGGACGATCCGGCGCCGGGTGTACTCGCCGAGGTAGGTCACGACGTCGGCCCCCGCACCGATACGGCGCAGCAGGGCGCGCGCGCCGGGCAGCCGGGCCCAGGACGCCTCGTGCCCGTGGGTGAGCATGACGATCCGGCCCGCGCCCGCGGCGCGCAGAGCGGGGGCGAGCAGCCCCAGCGGCGCCGCCGCGCCGAACACGACGGTGGCGCCGTCCTCGACCAGCGCCGCCGCCCTTCTCGCCACCGAGCGCGTCGGCAGCATCAGCGAGGAGGGGTGACGGACGACCTCGTACGGCTGGCGGGCGTCGAAGTCCTCGCATCCCTTCCAGCGCGGGGCGTACACGACCACCGAGCCGGGCGGCCGGCGCGAGGCGAGGCCGTGCACGAACGCCTGGATGCCGCCCGGTCTGGGCGGGAAGTCGTTCGTGACGATCAGCGTCCGCTTCGTCATCTCACCCCCCGGCGTGGCCGCGCGGTCCGCCCGCGCCGCCCGAGAAGGCATTGTCGCAGCCGCCGCCGTACCGCCGCCGTACGCCGATCAGGACCGGGCGAGCTGCCCGCGCGCGTACGCCCGCCATTCGAGGGTCAGGCGGCCGGCGGTCAGCCCGAGCACCTCCCGCAGGGCGGCGCCGATCTCCTCTCGCCGCGCGGCGCGGTAGAGGGCGACCAGCCTCCGCTCGCCGAACCGTGCGGCGATGTAGCGGCAGGCCAGCCACGCCTCCTCGTACGCCTGGGCGGGCCTGGCGGCGAAGTCGCCGGGCCCCGGCAGCTCCCGCAGCGCCGGTCTGCCGGCGGCCACGTCGGCGGCCAGCTCGGCGGCCACCGTGCGGACCGGCAGCCCGCTGTCCAGGTAGCCCACGTAGTCGGCGAAGCCCTCCATGAGCCACTTCGGGACGGCGCGGGGACCGGCGGTCGCGACGTGCGTCAGCTCGTGGGTCACGACGACCAGGCGGCCCGTCGCGGACAGGCGGGCGAACGCGGCCGGCTGCACGATCACCCGGCCGCCGGTGGCGACGGCCGCCAGGCCGTCCACCTTCGCGGGCGCGGCCAGCACGGCGGTCTGTTCCGCGCCGCGGGGCACGAGGACCACCGCGCCGCCGTACCCGCCCCAGATCCTCGTCACCGTACGGCCCGCACGATCGGCCAGCGCGGCGATCTCGGCGACCAGCGGCCGGGGCGACCCGACGACGACCGCGCGCGCGCCGCGGGCGACGGAGGCGCCGGTCCACATGCCCGGATGCTCCCGCACGGCGGCGCGGGCATCGAGCCGCAGGGCGAGCAGCGGATCGGGCGCAGCCGCGGCCCCCGGTCCGGCCAGCAGCGCGGCCAGCGCGACGGCCACGGCCGCGACACGGCGGGGACGGACGGCCCCGTGGGACGGATCGCCGGGCCGGCGCCGACCGGCCTCGGCGCGCCCGCCCGGCACGACTACGGGCACGCCGCTCGTGACAGTCACGCCGTGCATGGTAACCAGCACATGCCACGGCCCCGTCCACCTCGGCGAGGTGGACGGGGCCGCGAGGACGGCGCCGGTCGAGGGGGCTGGTGACCGGCGCCCTCAGACGCCCGGACGGACGGCACCCACGAAGGTGCTCCTCCGGTAGGCGTCCAGCTTGTCGATCCGCACCCGCGTGCCGCTGTGCGGAGCGTGGACCATCTTGCCGTGCCCGACGTACATGCCGACGTGGCCGCCGCCGCTGGTGAAGATCAGGTCACCGGGCTCGAAGTGCCCCCAGGACACCTTCTTCCTGACCGTGCCCCGGATGGACCACGTCGTGCGCGGCAGCCGTACGCCCGCCTTGCGCCAGGCGTACTGGACCAGGCCCGAGCAGTCGAACGCGCCCGGTCCCGTGGCCCCGTAGCGGTAGGGGTCGCCGATCTGCTTCCTGGCCATCTGCACCGCGCGCCGGGCCTTGGCCCGCTGGAGCGCGGTCCTGCTGACCTTCCGCTTGGCGGCGGACTTCTTCTTGGTCGCCTGCTTCTTCGCCGCGGCCTCGCGGGCGGCGGTGTTCGCACCGGTCGCCGTGGCCGTCTTCGTGGCCGTCTTCGTCTCGGGGGCTGTCTTGACGACCGTGACCGTCACCGTGTCGGCCGCCGCCGGATGCGCACCGGCGACCCCTACGGATGCCGTCAAAGCGGCACCTCCCAGGGCAATTCGGGCAATACGGGACAGGCTAGCGGGGGTGGTAGACAGGATCTCTCCTCGGCTCTTCCGCAAACGCCTACCGGGTTAGCTGACGGGTTCGGGCGGGGAAGTCGCCCTACGGCGCGCGATGCGCCGATTCACCCCGGACCTTCGCGTGAAGGTCGATGGTTCCCCGGCTCCGTGCCTCCTGACTGCACGGACTCGGCAGGCCATCGGCGCCGGGGATCCCGCGAGGGGGAGGGTGTTGGAGGCGCCGATGACGGTGGATGGTTGCGCTACCGGCCGGCCGGACCGGTTCGCGGCGGCGAGGCGTGCCCGCCGCGGCCCAGAAGCTACCCAGGACCCGGCGCGTTCGGCAAAGCCCTCGCGCCGGATAAAGATCGGATAACGAAGGCCGAGAAGAAGAAACCGCAGCTTACCCGCAGCACGGATGACTAAATGTGACTCTGCTCACAGTCCTGTCACAGGGCCCGATCCGGCCACATGAGGCACAACCATCACAGAGCCGAGCGAGACTTCAGGGACGGACAGCACCGATGGCGTGATACTCGGCGAGTGTGACAATCTTCACAACGTCCCCGGTCTGTGGAGCGTGGACGACCTTGCCGTCGCCGGCGTAGATGCCGACGTGCCCGTAACCGGCGTGCCAGAGCAGATCGCCCGGCTGGAGCTCGTCCAGGGAGACCCTGCGGCTCGCGCCCCAGGCCCACTGCTCGTAGCTCGTCCGGGGCAGGGTCACCCCCGCCGCCGACCAGGCGGCCTGCACGAGGCCCGAGCAGTCCCAGGAGTCCGGCCCGGTCCCCCCGTAGCGGTACGGCTTGCCGACCTGCTTGTAGGCGAACTGGAGGGCCGACAGCGCGTTGCCCGACGCCGGTCCGGTGTAGACGACGCCTGCGCTGTTCGGATTGCCGGGGTTGTACGTCCCGAGCGAGCGCAGCAGCTTCATCTGCTCCCTGACGAGCTTGTCGACCTTCTCCTTCTCGTCGGCGAGCTCGCTCCTGACGTCGGCGGCCTCCTTGTAGAGCGTCTTGCTCTGGTCACGGCGGTCCTTGAGGCCCTGGATGGCGCCCTCGTACTCGCGAAGCCGCCCCGCACGCTCGGCCGAGATGTGGTTGAGCGTGGCCAGGCCGCTGAGCATGGAGTCGGGGTTCGAGCTGTAGAAGACGCCGCCCCACGACCCCATGTCGCCGACCTGGTAGCTGTTGACGGCCATCGTGACCAGCCCGGCGCGGAGCTCCTCCACCCGGACGTTCTGCTTCTTGTAGTCCTCGTTGATGGCGAGGTACTTCTGCCTCGCCTTCTTCCACTTCTCGTTGGCCGCGTTATAGCGGTCCACGAGCTTGTCGGCCTGCTCGTTCAGCTTGTTCAGCTTCGCCTTGGCCTGCGCGACTGTGGGCTTCGGATCCGCCTGCGCGCCCGTCACCGGCGTCAGCAGGACCACGGCGGCCAGACCGGCGGCCACCGGCACACGCCCTCGCACTGAGGCCCCCTTTTTAGATCTACGAAACCTGCGCGCGACTCTATCTAGGCGATCTTGAAGCTTCAACCTAGTCGCAGGTATTCGCGGTGGTCATGACCCAGGGCGACGACGCGGGTCCGGAGCGTGCGTACGGCGGCTCAGCCCCGGCCGAGCCGCCGTAGCAACAGGAGCGAGGGCACCGGGCGCGCGCCCATGCGGCGCACCGACTCGGCCACCTCCCGGTCGGAGGAGACGACCGCGATCGCCCGCCCCGGCGGCTCCGCCCGCACCAGCGTGCGGATGAGGTCGTCGGCGATCTCCCCGGGCGCGCTGAACATCACCCGGACCCCGCGGGGCGCGGACACCTGGACGGGCCCGTTCAGCTCGGCGCCGTCGAAGACGCACGTCACCTCCGCCCGCGTCTGGACGGCGAGCCCGCCGAGCCCGGTGAGCAGCCGGGCCCGCTGGTCGGCGAGGGTCAGCGAGGGATAGCCGGTCTTGGTCACGTTGTAGCCGTCGACGATCAGATGCAGGTGGGGGATGGCCAGGAGCTGGTCGAGCAGCTGGGGGTCGTCGTTGGCCAGCGCCCGCGCGGGCACGGCCGTCACGCCCGGTTCGCCCGGCACGACGGCGGTCACGTAGTCGGCCGGCCTGCTGATCGTCGTGGGCAGGCCGAGCTCCTTGCGCAGCCCCGCGGCGGCGTCCTGCAGCGCGTCCAGCAGCACCCGCACCCTGGCGTCCTCGATGCTGCGGCCCTCGCGGGCGGCCCTGCGGCTGGCCTCCAGCTGGCGCTCGGCGTCCGCCAGACGCTCCCTGAGCCGGCGCAGCTCGGTCTCGGCCGCGCCGTTGGCGCTCGCGGTCCTGGCCCGCGCCTCGGCCGTCTCCGCCTCCAGCTCGGCCGTCCTGGCCTCGGCGGCCCTGACCCGCTCACGGGCCTCGTGCAGCTTGCGCCGCAGGTCGGAGTTCTCCGCGCGGGCCGCCTTGAGCTGCTCGCGGACCCGGTCGATCTCCTCCTTGGCGGAGGCACGCTGCGCCGCGAGCTGCTCGCGCAGCCGCGTCTCCGCCTGCTCCCGCTGGCTGCCCGCCGCGGCGGCCTGCTCCAGGTCGGCCCGCGCCTGCTCGACCAGGTCCGGCCAGCCGGGCGGACGGGTCAGGTAGGCCGCCGCCGCGACCAGTACCGGCTCGGCCGCGGGGGGCACCGTGCCCTCGGCCAGGCTCGCCACCAGCTCGGGCCAGGCCGCCTCCAGCGTCTCGGCCACCCGCTCGCGGAACTCCTTGTCGTTCTCCAGCTGGGCCGCGATCGGCGCGCTGCCCAGACGGGCGCGCTTGCGGGGGTCGAACTTGGCGATGTTGCGCAACGGCGGCGGCACGGCGGCGGCGGGCATCGAGCCCAGCACCTGCGCCGCGACCTCCACCACGTGTAAACGGACCTGCTCGGGCAACGGACGAGACAGGCCTTCTCCGGCTGAACTCATCTCGTCGCTCCTCGGCCGTGTCCTACAGATCTTCTGCCCACTGCGGTCGCCCCGCGGCGCCTCGCGGTGCTGTCGCCCCCGAATGCGAGAACGTCCCCGATGCCCGTGCCGCGAGACGTGAGCCTCGCGGCGCGCCCACCGGGCCGCCCTCACACGGCAAGATCTGCGAGACACTCCCTTGTTCTTGTCTCTTCCAAGGGTACGGCCGTCGCACCGTGTCCATGCCGCGTTCATGATCTGTCACCGGGCCTGCGGCGGGTGCGGGACAACCCGTTGGCGGGCGCCCGGCGCACGTCCGTACGCTTGGCGGCGTGTTCACCCCGCCATACCCGATCACGACCCCCCGGCTGGTCCTGCGCCCCTTCACCGAGGCCGACCTCGACGACCTGCACGCCTTCCACTCCCTGCCGGAGGTGACCAGATACCTGTACTGGGACGCCCGTACGCGGGAGGAGACGAAGGCCGCCCTCGGCCGGAAGATCGGCTGCGTGTCGCTCAGGGAGGACGGCGACGTGCTCAGCGTGGCCGCGGCGCTGGTCGGCGGAGGGCCGGTGATCGGCGATCTCACGCTGTTCCTGCGCAGCCGGGAGCACCGCCAGGGCGAGATCGGCTTCGTCTTCAATCCGGCGTACCAGGGCCGCGGGCTGGCCACCGAGGCGGCCCGCGAGATCCTGCGCATCGGGTTCGAGGGTTTCGGGCTGCACCGCGTCCACGGCAACTGCGACGCGCGCAACACCGCCTCCGCCCGCCTAATGGAGCGGCTCGGCATGCGCAAGGAGGCCCACCTGGTGGAGAACGAGTTCTTCGCCGGCGCGTGGAGCGACGAGCTGATCTACGCGATGCTGGCCCGCGAATGGCACGCCGCGGCGGCCTCCGCGTAGCTCCTCACCTGGCCCTTCCTTTACCGTCGCATGGGGCCGGTACGGCAATTGTCGGTCGGCGTCTCTATGGTCTTGGGCGTGGATGCGGTACAGGGCACGCTGGACGAGCTCGGCACTCCCCTGCGGGAGGTGACGTTCGTCGTCTTCGACCTGGAGACCACCGGCGGCTCGTCCGCGGAACACGCCATCACCGAGATCGGCGCGGTGAAGGTGCGCGGCGGCGAGGTGATCGGCGAGTTCGCCACGCTGGTCGACCCCGGCGGCCCGATCCCGCCGTTCATCTCCGTGCTGACCGGCATCACCGACGCCATGGTCGTGGCCGCGCCGAAGTTCTCCGAGGTGCTGCCGAGCTTCCTGGAGTTCGTCGCCGGGACGGCCCTGGTGGCGCACAACGCGCCGTTCGACATGTCGTTCCTGAAGGCGGCGTGCCAGGCCAACGGCTATCCGCCCCCGGCCAATCCGGTGGTGGACACGGCCGACCTCGCGCGCCGGGTGCTGACCCGCGACGAGACCCCCAACTGCAAGCTCGCCACCCTCGCCCGGCTCTTCCGCAGCTCCACCGAGCCCTGCCACCGGGCGCTGGCCGACGCGAGGGCCACGGTCGACGTGCTGCACGGCCTCATCGCGCGGGTCGGCTCGCTCGGCGTGCACACGCTGGAGGACCTGCGCGGTTTCGTGCGCGCCCCCACCCCGGAGCAGCAGCGCAAGCGCCACCTCGCCGACGGGGTGCCCGGCGCGCCGGGCGTCTACGTGTTCGAGGACGCCAGGGGCGAGGCGCTCTACATCGGGAAGAGCTCCAACCTGCGCAACCGCGTGCGCAGCTACTTCACCGCGAGCGAGACCCGCTCGCGCATCCGCGAGATGGTCGGCATCGCCGAGCGGGTCAGGACGATCGTCTGCGCCACCGCGCTGGAGGCGGAGATCCGCGAGCTGCGGATGATCGGAGCGACCAAGCCCCGCTACAACCGGCGGTCCCGCTTCCCGGAGCGGGCGGTCTGGCTCAAGCTGACCGACGAACCGTTCCCGCGGCTCAGCGTGGTGCGGGAGGTGCGCGACGACGGGGCGGCCTACCTCGGCCCGTTCGGCAGCAGCCGCACGGCCGACGACGCGCGGACGGCCATGCACGAGGCGCTGCCGCTGCGGCAGTGCACCGAACGGATCTCGGCCCGCGTGCGGCGGCCCGCCTGCGCGCTCGCCGAGATCGGCCGCTGCGGCGCGCCCTGCGAGGGCCGCGAGAGCGAGGAGGGCTACGCCCGGCACGTGCGCCGCGCCCGGCACGCCATGGAGCAGGGCGCCGAGGCGGTCTTCTCCGCCATGGAGGCGCGCATGCGGCGCCTTTCGGCCGAGCAGCGATACGAGGAGGCGGCCGTCGACCGCGACCGGCTCGCGGCCTACGTCAGGACCGCCGCGCGCATGCAGCGCCTGCGCTCCCTCACGGGCATCCCGCAGATGGTCGCGGCCAGCCCCGCCTTCGACGGCGGCTGGGACATCCACGTCATCCGGTACGGCAGGCTGACCGCGGCCGGGGTGATGCCCAGGGGGGCTCATCCCACGCCCTACGTGGACGCGCTGGTCTCCACCGCGGAAACGGTCGTCCCCGGTCCCGGCCCGACGCCGGCCGCGAGCGCCGAGGAGACCGAGTGCGTGCTGCGCTGGCTCGACTCCCCCGGCGTGCGCCTCGTCCAGGTCGACGGCGCCTGGAGCCTTCCCGCGTACGGCGCGGGGCGGCTGATCGAGCGCATCGAGCGCGCCTACCGGCACCAGCGGAGCGACCGCCGTGAGGGACGGCCGCTGCGGTGACGCTAGTCTCTGGGGCGACAAGCCGAAGCCGGGAACAGCAGGAGAGACGCGCATGGTCACCGCGATCGTCCACATCAAGGCGGATGTCGACCGGATCCCCGAGGTCGCCGAGGCCATCGCCGAGATCGCCGGCGTCAGCGAGGTGTACTCGATCACCGGAGAGTTCGACCTGCTGGCCATGGTCAGGGTCGGCCGGTACGAGGAGGTGGCCGAGGTCGTGCCCGGCCGCGTCAACAAGGTGGCCGGCGTGCGCCACACCGAGACGCACATCGCCTTCCGCACCTACTCCCGCCACGACCTGGAGGCGGCCTTCTCCATCGGCCTCGCCGACGCGGACTGATCCGGCCCGGCGCGGGAAGACCGCGCGGGGCGGCGCCGGCCGGGCGGGCGCGGCGATCAGGCCGGGCGCAGCAGCCGGACGCGGACCTCGAACCCGCCGGGGAACGGGTGCGCGGCGACCGAGCCGCCGAACAACGCCGCCCGCTCCCAGGTGCTGATGAGCCGGTCGCGGGGCATCCCGTCGTCGTGGACGACGACCTCCAGGACGGCGGGCAGCCACCGCAGCGTGACGGTCGCCGTACGGGCCGTGCCGTACCACAGGGCGTTGCCCAGTGCCTCCTCCACGATGCGGTAGGCCGACAGCTCCAGAGTGGGGCCGCTCCCCCGGATGCCGGCCTCCTTGAGTGAGACGGCGAGCCCGCTCGCGCGGAAGTCGTCGAGCAGACCCGCCAGGTCCCCCAGGCCCGGCTGGGGGCCGCGCCGCTGCCCGTCCATGCGCAGCAGGCCCATCATCCGGCGCAGATCGGACAGGACCCGCCGGCCCGACTCCTCGGCCTCGCGGAAGGTCTGCCGCGCGCGTTCCGGGTCCTTGTCCATGATCACGCGGCCCGCTCCCACGCCGAGCGTCATCACGCTCAGGTCGTGCGCCACCAGGTCGTGCAACTCGGAGGCGATCCGCAGGCGCTCCCGGACGACGACGTCGTCCTCCTCGTCGCCGCTACCGGCACGCCCGGGGCGCATGCCCGCCCCGCCCGCCGCCGGGAACGGCCGGCCACCCCTGCCACGGTCCGGTCCCGGAAAGACCGCGCCAGGGCGGGAACCGGTGTGGGGCGCGCCGCGGGAACCGGCGGCGAACAGGGCCATCCCGGCACGGGCGAACGCGGCCCAGCGGTGGATGACGCGGAGGGCGGACAGGCGCATCATGGCGGGAACGGTACGGCTCGGGCCGAACCCGGCACGTCCCCATCAAGGTGGACGCCTGATCCCTCCAGCGGTGGAGGCGAACCGGATCGGGAAGACGATCAGGCCTTGCCGCCGAGCGCGCGGCTGATCTCGACCCAGCGCTCCAGGGTCTGCGCCGCCCTGCCCGAGTCGACCGCCTCGGCCGCGCGGGCGTACGCCGCGCGCAGGTCGCCGACCAGGTCGTCGCCCGGGCCGTCGTAGGCGACCAGCCCGGCCGCCGCGTTCAGCAGCACCGCGTCGCGCACCGGCCCGGTCTTGCCGCCCAGCAGGTCGCGGACCGCCGCCGCGTTGAACTCGACGTCGCCGCCGCGCAGGTCTCTGGGCTGGGAGCGGGGGATGCCGAGGTCGGCCGGGTCGAGCGTCGTCTGGGTGGCGGTGCCGTCCCGGACGACGAAGACCACCGACGGAGCAGCGGTGGACAGCTCGTCCAGGCCGTCGTCGCCTCGGAAGACGAGCGCCGACACGCCGCGCTCCGCGAAGACGCCGGCCATGACCGGCAGCATGCGCGCGTCGAACACGCCGATGGCCTGGGCGGCGGGGCGCGCGGGGTTGGCCAGCGGCCCGACGAAGTTGAACACCGTCGGCACGCCGATCTCCTTGCGCGGCGGGCCGGTGAACCGCAGCGCGGGGTGGTAGACGGGCGCGAAGCAGAAGGCGATGCCCGCCTCCACCGCGACCCTGGCCGTGGCCTCCGGTGCGAGGTCGAGGGCGACGCCGAGGTGCTCCAGCACGTCGGCCGCGCCGCACAGCGAGGAGGCGGCCCGGTTGCCGTGCTTGACGACCCGGGCTCCGGCCGCCGCCGCGACGATCGCGGCCATCGTCGAGACGTTGACGGTGTGCGCCCGGTCGCCGCCGGTGCCGACGATGTCGAGCACCGGCCCCTCGACCGTGAGCGGGGTGGCGCGCTCGAACATGGTGCGGACGAGGCCCGTCACCTCGGCGACGGTCTCGCCCTTGGCCCGCAGGGCGACGGCGAAGGCGGCGATCTGCGCCGGGGTCGCCGCCCCCGACATGATCTCCCCCATTACCCAGGCCGTCTCGTCGGCCGTCAGGTTCTCCCCCGCGAGCAGGGCGTTCAGCGTCGAGGGCCAGGTGGTGCGCGTGTCCATGGTGGGCTCCGCGGGGTTGATGTGCGGTCGGGTCGGCGGGTGGTGCGGCTGTGCGCCCGGGCGGTTCGGGCGCCCCGTTCGGTGGTCAGCCCGGTGACGTACGGGCCAGGGCGCGGTGAACCAGGACCCGGCGTGGGCGCCGGATGCGCCGGAACCCGGCACGCGCCCAGCGCCGGGTGCCGTCGCCCGGTGCCGTGCCGCCCGGCACCCGGCGAGCGGCCGGTGCCGGTGCGCCCGGTGCCAGTGCGCCCGGTGCCAGTACGCCGGGTCCCAGTACGCCGGGTCCCAGTGCGCCCGGTCTCAGTGCGCCTGGGTGAGGCTGAGGCGGCGCCGCATGAGGTCGGCCACGGCCTCGGCGAGGACGACGGGGTCGATGGGCTGCGCGACGACGGCGTCGGCGCGGGACCAGTTGGCCAGCCATCGGTCGTCCCTGCGGGCGATGAGCAGCAGGATCGGGGGGCAGTTGTGCACCTCGTCCTTGGCCTGGCGGCTGACCCCCATTCCGCCGGCCGGCTGCGCCTCGCCGTCGAGGACGGCGACGTCGATGTCGCCGGAGTCGAGATGCTTGATCACGGCCGGCTGGGTCGCGCACTCGACGATCTCGACGAGGGGCACGTCCGCGGCAGGGCGCCGCCCGATGGCCAGCCGGACCTTCTCCCGGGTGCCTGCGTCGTCGCTGTAGACGAGAACCCTCATTTCACGCTCACTGTCGAATCGCGGGGTATGGTCATCGTGATGCTACCGGCGCGGCTGCAGGGCTCGCAGCCCCGGGGCGATTGCTGTGACATGCCCGTTTCGTGGGCGCGTGTGGACCCTAGCGGGGGGTCGTGGGCCGACCCGACCTGGGGAGCCGCAATAATGCTGGGCGTGGCGACAGCATCCGCAATTACTACGACGACGAGACCGCACGGGTCCAGCCGGCCGAACCTGGTTCAGGTCGGCACCATCGTGTGGTTGTCCTCTGAGCTCATGTTCTTCGCGGCGCTGTTCGCGATGTACTTCACCATCCGGTCGGTCAGCCTCGGGCAGGGCACGCACTGGCCCGAGGCGCACCTCGAAGTCCCGTTCGCGACCTTCAACACGACCGTTCTGGTCCTGTCGAGTGTCACGTGCCAGCTGGGCGTGTGGGCCGTGGAGCGAGGCCAGGTCAAGAAGCTGCGATTCTGGTATGTCGTAAGCTTCCTGATGGGCGCCTTCTTCGTGGGCGGACAGCTTTACGAGTACGGGAACCTGGCGCGCGAGGGCCACGTCCTCTCGCACTCCCCGTACGACTCGGTGTTCTACCTGACCACGGGCTTCCATGGCTTGCACGTGACGGGTGGTCTGATCGCGTTCCTGTTCATCCTGGGACGCACGTACGCCGCGAAGCGCTTGACGTATGAGCAGCAGACCAGCGCGATCGTCGTGTCCTACTACTGGCACTTCGTCGACGTGGTCTGGATCGGCCTTTTCGCGACCATCTACATCATCAAATGATCGGAACGGGGATTTCGGTGAACTCCATCACCGCCCGACGGCGCCATCCCCTCGCGCGTGTCGCCGTCTTGGCACTCGCGCTGGGCCTGCTCGGCGGCGGCTACGCGCTCGCGGCGCCGAACGGCAGCACCGCGGACGCCGCGATCGCGTCCGGCAAGGCCGACGACGTGGCGCAGGGCAAGAGCCTGTTCGTGGCGCACTGCGCGAGCTGCCACGGCATGAACGCCGAGGGCACCAAGAAGGCTCCGACGCTCATCGGCGTCGGAGCCGCCGCCGTGGACTTCCAGGTGAGCAGCGGCCGCATGCCGGCCGCCGACGCGGGTCCCCAGGCTCCGCGCAAGCCGCGCCCGGAGTGGGCGACCGACGTGGTCATCAACCAGCTCGCGGCGTACGTCCAGTCGCTGGGCGGCGGCCCGACGGTGCCCAGCGCCGAGCAGGTCGACCCGGCCAAGGGCGACCCCGCCAAGGGCGGCGAGCTCTTCCGCGCCAACTGCATCCAGTGCCACAACTTCGTGGGCGCCGGCGGCGCGCTGACCTACGGCAAGTACGCGCCGTCGCTGAACCCTGCGACGCCGACGGAGATCTACGAGGCGATGGTCACCGGCCCGCAGGCGATGCCGGTGTTCAACGACTCCACGATCACGCCGGAGCAGAAGCGCGACATGATCGCGTACATCACCCACGTGCGGTCGCAGGTCGACCCCGGCGGCTCGGGGCTGGGCCGTATCGGACCCGTCACCGAGGGCCTTGTAGCGTGGATCGCGGGTATCAGCCTCCTGGTCCTGGCCTCTATCTGGATCACAGCGAAGAAGCGACGGGCGGCATGACAGAGCAGAACGAGTACCCCGAGAGCGGACGGGTGCCGAGTCGCGTCATCGGCACGCCGCCCGCCGACGCGCCGATCGCCGACACCGACCCGATCCGCGCGCCCGAGGGCGTTCCCGGCGTGATCCCGCAGGACCCCGTCAAGGCCCGCAAGGCCGAGCGCCTCGTCGCGCTGCTGTTCCTGGTCGCCTTCCTGGCCGGCGCCGGGTTCGTCGCGTCGTACGTGATCTTCCAGGTCGGCACGATCGACAAGACGGCCACGTCGAACCTCGCGCTCGGCGGCACCCTGGCCCTGGCCCTGCTCTCGCTGGGCGCGGGCCTCACGGTGTGGGTGCGGCAGATCATGCCGAAGTACAACCTCATCCAGGAGCGCCACGAGATGCGCTCCGACGACGAGGCACGCGGGTACGTCAAGGAGACCTTCCTCCAGGGTGCCGAGGAGAGCGGGTTCGTCAAGCACCGGCTGCTGCGCCGCACGCTGCTGCTGGCCGCCGCTCCGCTGGGCCTGGCCCCGCTGGTGCTGCTGAAGGACCTCGGCCCGCTCCCCGGGACCGTGCTCAGGCGCACCGCCTGGGGCGAGCCCACCAAGGACGGCAAGCCGCGCCGCCTCGTCGTCGAGGGCACCGGCCAGCCGATCCGGGCGGCCGACTTCAACTCGCCGGGCGGCATCCTCTCCGTGGTCCCCGAGGGCTACGAGGAGGACCTGAACGCGCTGGCCAAGGCGACGCTGATCCTGCTCAAGTTCCGTCCGGAGGAGCTCAAGTCCGGCACGAACCTGAACTGGACCCACGACGGCATCGTCGCCTACTCCAAGATCTGCACCCACGTGGGCTGCCCGGCGGCGCTGTACGAGCAGACGACGCATCACATCCTCTGCCCGTGCCACCAGTCGACCTTCGACGCCGCGGACGGAGCGAAGGTCATCTTCGGCCCCGCCGCCCGTCCGCTGCCGCAGCTCCCCATCGGTATCGACGAGGAGGGCTACCTCGTCGCGAAGTCCGACTTCAAGGTCCCCGTCGGTCCCAGCTTCTGGGAGCGTGGCGACGCGGAAGCCGAAGTTAGGGAGAACGCATCATGAACGCTCCCCCGAAGGCCATCGCAGGCGTCTCGACCTTCGTCGACGACCGCATCGGTGCGGGGAACTTCCTCAAGCGCAACCTGAGGAAGATCTTCCCCGACCACTGGTCGTTCCTCCTGGGGGAGATCGCGCTCTACTCGTTCGTCATCCTGCTGCTGACCGGTACGTTCCTGACGTTCTGGTTCAAGCCGAGCATGAGCGAGGTCCCGTACACGGGCAGCTACGCCCCGCTGTACGGCGTGCACATGTCGGAGGCCTACGCCTCGGCGCTGCACATCAGCTTCGACGTCCGTGGCGGTCTGCTCATGCGGCAGATCCACCACTGGGCGGCGCTGCTGTTCGTGGCCGGCATGACGGTGCACATGCTCCGCATCTTCTTCACCGGTGCGTACCGCAAGCCGCGTGAGCTCAACTGGATCATCGGCATCCTGCTGCTGTCGCTCGCGCTCATCGAGGGTCTCACCGGTTACTCCCTCCCCGACGACCTGCTCTCAGGCGCGGGTCTGCGGATCACCCAGGGCGTGGCCCAGTCGATCCCGATCGTGGGCACGTACGTCTCGTTCTTCCTGTTCGGGGGCGAGTATCCGGGCCACGACATCATCCCGCGGTTCTACACGCTCCACATCCTGCTGATCCCGGGCATCCTGCTCGCGCTCATCTCGGCCCACATGATCCTGATGTGGGTGCAGAAGCACACGCAGATGCCGGGCAAGAACAGGACCGAGAAGAACGTGGTCGGCGCTCCGTTCTACCCGGCGTTCATGATCAAGTCGGGCGCGTTCTTCCTGTTCACGTTCGGGGTCATCGCACTGCTCGGCGCGTTCGCCCAGATCAACCCGATCTGGCTGTTCGGGCCGTACACGCCGGCGGACATCTCGGCGGGATCGCAGCCGGACTGGTACATGGGATTCCTGGAGGGTGCGCTCCGCCTCATGCCGGCATGGGAGATCAACTTCCTCGGCCACACGGTGACGCTGAGCGTGCTGATCCCGGCGCTCGTGCCACTGGGCATCGTCATGACGGGCCTGGCGCTGTATCCGTTCCTGGAACAGTGGGTCACGGGCGACCGCCGCGAGCACCACGTGTGCGACCGGCCGCGCAACAACCCGCACCGCACCTCGATCGGCATCGCGGGCATCACGTTCTACGGCATCCTGTGGCTGCTGGGCGCCAACGACGAGATCTCGGCGAACTTCCACATCGACCTGTACACGACGACCTGGTTCGGGCGGATCGCCGTCTTCGTCGGCCCGGCCATCGCGTACTGGATCACCTACCGGATGTGCATCGGCCTCCAGCGCAAGGACGCCGAGGTGCTGTCCCACGGGGTGGAGTCCGGCGTCATCAAGCGGATGCCGAACGGCCAGTACATCGAGGTCCACACGCCGCCGGCGGAGGACATCGCCGAGCACATTCGCGGCAAGAAGGAGATCCCGGTCCTCACGAGCGCCGAGGACGGCGAGGGCATCCCGCCCAAGGGCGCCCGCAGCGCCCTCGGCCGACTCCGCGCCAAGATGAGCGAGGCGTACGGCACCGACCGGGTCCCGCTCACCGACGGCCACCACGAGGAGGCCCACGAGGAGGAGCACGCGGGCGTCGGCGGCGGCGACCGCAAGGAGCTCCACTGACCGACGCCTGAACGACCGGCACGACGCGGCCCGGCGGGGAACACTCCCCGCCGGGCCGTTGCGTTTCCCTCAGCCGGTGGGCGGCACGAGGCCCGTCTCGTAGGCCGTGATCACCAGCCGCACGCGGTCGCGGGCGTCGAGCTTCGCGAGCAGCCTCGTCACGTACGTCTTGACGGTGGCGGCGCTGATGAACAGCTCGGCGGCGATCTCCGCGTTGGACAGGCCGCGCCCGACGAGGGTGAGCACCTCGGTCTCCCGCTCGGTGAGCCCGGCGACCCGCCGGGCGCGCGGACCGGGCGCGGGGCGGGCGGCGAACTCCCCGATCAGCCTGCGGGTGACGCGCGGATCGATCAGGGCGTCACCTGCGGCCACCACCCGGATCGCCGCGAGGATGTCGTCCAGGGCCATGTCCTTGACGAGGAACCCGGACGCCCCCGCGCGCAACGCGCCGTAGACGTACTCGTCGTCGTCGAAGGTCGTCAGGACGAGGACCCGGGCGCCGCGGCCCGCGGTGATCAGCCGGGTGGCCTCGATGCCGTCCATGCCCGGCATGCGGATGTCCATGACCACCACGTCGGGGCCGGCGTCCCGCGCCATCCGCACCGCCTCCTCGCCGGTGCCCGCCTCCCCCGCAAGGTCGAGGTCCGGCGCGTCGGTGATGACCATCTGAAGAGCGGCGCGGACCAGTGGCTGGTCGTCGGCGAGCAGCACGCGGACGGTCATCGGACTTCCGTGGGCACGGGCAACCGGGCCGCGACCCGGAAGCCTCCCCCGGGACGCGGCCCGGCCGCGAAGGTCCCGTGCAGGACGCCTACCCGCTCACGCATGCCGAGCAGGCCGTAGCCGTCCCCGGCGTCGCCGCCGCGCCCGTCGTCGAGCACCTCGACGCGCACCTCGTCGTCCCGGTAGTCGATCGACACCCGGCAGGACGCCGTACCGGCGTGACGCAGCACGTTGGTGACGGCCTCCTGGACGACGCGGTAGGCCGCCACGTCGATCTCGGGCGGCAGCGGACGCCGCTCCCCCAGCCGGCGTACGTCGACCCGTACGCCCGCCTGTGTGGTCGTGGCGGCCAGCCGGTCGACGTCGGCAAGGCCGAGCACCGGTCCCGGACGCCCCGATTCCGGATGCACCGGTTCCAGCGGCTCCGGACGCGGGGGTACCGCTGACGCGGGCCGCTCCGGATCGCGGCTTCGCAACGCGCCGAGCATGCGGCGCAGTCCGGACAGCGTCTGGCGACCGGCCGTCTCGATCTCCCCGAGGGCGTCCCGCGCCCGCTCCGGTTGCGTGTCGATGACCCGCCGCGCGGCGCCGGCCTGGAGCGCGATGACGCCGATGCTGTGCGCGACCATGTCGTGCAGCTCACGGGCGATCCTGAGCCGCTCGTCGCTGACGGCCTGGGTCGCCGCGCGGGCGCGCAGTTCCTCGGCGTGCTCACGGGACTGGCGCACGGAGTTGCCGAGCAGCCAGGCGATGACGGTCGTCAGGGCCACGGCCGTCTCGGACGACGCCGCGATCGGCCACCCGTACAGCACCCGGACCGCCAGATAGCCGCCCAGCACGGCGAGAGCCGCGAGGACGGCGGCGACGCCGCTCGCGCGGGGCCGCCCGGTGGCGATGAAGAACACCGCGACCTCGGCCGCGAGGAACTGCGGCAGCGGGATCTCCGCCACCCCCAGGGGCATCGTGCCGAGAACGGACGCGGCGAGCAGCAGGGTCAGGGCCGGCAGGGGACGGCGGCCCAGCAGGGCGCCGCCCGCGAGCGCCAGGGCGGTTGCCACGCCGAAGTGCGCCAGGCCGTCCCAGCGGAAGAACTGCGCCGCCGGACGCGCGGCGGGATACCACTCGCCGGGCAGCCGCATCCGCATCAGGAACGTGAACGCCGTGCCCCCGCACCAGGCGAGGACCACCCACGCCCCGGGCGGCAACCGTCTCAGCAGCGGAGGGGATGCGACCTGCATGATCAGAGCGTAACCACGTGTCCTTCCGGTGGGCATCCGACCAGGGGGCTACATCCGCGGTCGTCCCGTGCCGCGGCGAATGTCCGTGCCGGTCCGATGCGGTGGGCGGCGCCCCACGGCACCGTGAACCGGGTGATCGACACCGCACAGCCACAGGCGGCCCGCGACCGGCCGCCTGCGCCGCTGCCCCTCTCCCCCGGCCGCACGGGCGCACGCCGCGTCCCGCCCGCCTTCCTCCGCCCGGGTCCGGCCCGGGGCCGCCTGCGCCGAAGGCTTCCGGCCGCGCTCGTCAGCGTCTCGCTCGCTGTCCCCATGACCGTCGCGGCACGTCCAGAGGCGGTCCCCGCGCCCGTCCCGCCTCCCCTGTCCCCGCTGCGCGCGGCGACCGCCGCGGTCCTGGCCGGGCGGTACGCCGCCACCCGCGACGCCATCGGGACGGCCTCGCGGACCGCCGCCGCGGCGGGCCACCGGTGGCGGGCCGCGATGCTGCGGGCGATGGCCGACCCCGCGCGGCACTTCCTGTCCTTCGACGGGCGCGACGGCGGCCGGGCCACCGAGGTGTTCGGCGACCTCGCCACCGCCGACCGGATCGCGGTTCTCGTCCCCGGCTCGGGCACCGGCCTCGACACGTACGGGCTCCTGCGCGGGGGCGCGATGCGGCTGCAGCGGGCGATCGGCGGACGGGGAGCCGTGGTCGCCTGGCTCGGATACCGGACCCCGAGCACCGTGAGCCTCCAGGCGATGACCCCCGGCCGCGCGGACGAGGCCGTCCCCGCCCTGCGTGCCTTCGTACGCGACCTGGCCCGGCTCAGGCCCGCCGCCCGCGTCGGCCTGTTGTGCCACTCGTACGGCGGCGTGGTGTGCGGCCGGGCCGCGCCCGGCCTGGACGTCGCGGACATCGTCCTGTACGGCAGCCCCGGCGCCGGCGTGGACGACGCTGCGGCGATGCGCACCCGGGCGGCGGTGTGGGCCACCCGCGGCGCCCGGGACTGGGTGGCCCACCTGCCGCACGCGACGGTGCGCCTGCCCTCCGGCACGATCGGGCTCGGGGAGGATCCCTTGTCCCCCCGGTTCGGCGCACGGATCTTCGCCGCGGGCGACGCCGGCCACAGCGACTATCTGAAGGACGGATCGCCCGCGCTGGCGAACATCGCGCGGATCCTCTCCGGGCATGCTCCCGCCGAGGTGAGCGATGATTCATGACCTCGTCCGGCACGTCGAGGCGGCGACACCCGCCCGGCGCGACCGCGCCGTCGACGGGCTGCGCGCCCTCGCCATCTCCGGCGTGGTGCTCGGCCACTGGCTGGTGACCGCCTCGGTCGCCGACAGCGGCGCCCTGCGTGTCACCAGCCCCCTGAAGTACATGCCGCAGCTCGCGCCCGTCTCCTGGCTCCTCCAGACCATGGCGGTGTTCTTCTTCGTGGGCGGGCGGGTGGCCGTGGAGAGCCACCGCCGCGCCCGGAACCGGGGCGACGGTCACGGGCGGTGGGCCGCCGCGCGGACGGCCCGTCTGTTCCGCCCGGTCGTGCCCCTGCTGGGGGTGTGGAGCGCGGCCGCGACGGCGATGCTCGCCTCGGGCGCCGACCCGGGGACCGTGTACGCGCTGGTGAAGCTGGTGTGGTCGCCGATGTGGTTCCTGCTGGTCTTCGCGGCGCTGACGGCGGCGACCCCGATCGCCGTCCGGTTGCATCCGGCGTGGCCGCTGGCCGCCGTGGCGGTGGTCGATCTCGTCAGGTTCGGACTGGACGGGCCGTCCTGGATCGGCTGGATCAACGTGGGAACCGGCTGGCTCGTGCCGTACTGTCTCGGCGTGCTGTGGGCGCGCGGACGGCTGGACGGCCGGGTGACCAGGTGGGCGCTGTTCCTCGGCGGAGCCGCGGCCACCGCCGGTCTCGTCCTGTGGGCCGGCTACCCGGCGTCCATGGTCGGCGTGCCCGGCGCCCCTGTCTCCAACCAGTCCCCGCCCACTCTGGCGGCCGTGACGTTCGGGCTGTCCCAGTGCGGCGCGGCCCTGGTGCTCTCCGGCCCCCTGCGGCGGGTGCTGCGGCGCCCCGCCCTATGGGCGACCGTGGCGGCGGCCAACCTCTCCGCCATGACGATCTTCCTCTGGCACCAGACCGCCATGATCGCGGTCACGGTGGCGGCCCTGCCGCTCGCGGGACGGGCGCTGCCCGGTTTGCACACCGTGCCCGGCGATCCCGGCTGGGTGGCCGCCCGCCTGGCGTGGCTGCCGCTGTTCGCGGCGGCCCTGGCGGTGTGCTGGGCGGTCTTCCGCCGTCACGAGACACGCCGGCCCGGGCGGTAGCCGCTCAGCTCAGAGGATGTCGGCGGGAGCGGCCCGCAGACGGCTCCGCTTGAGCCACTCAGGCCAGGAATCCTGCCAGTAGCTCCAGCCGTTGGTGGCCTCCAGCCTGCGCGGCGTTCCGGTCACGATGATCGGGTCGCCGATCAGCGTGTTCTCCTTGAACCACTTGCCGTTCTCCGGGCTGACGTTCACGCAGCCGTGGCTCACGTTGGAGTTGCCCTGGTCCCCCACCGACCAGGGCGCCGAGTGGACGTACTCACCGCTGTTGGAGATGCGCACGGTGTTGTAGACGGTGGTCTGGTAGTAGCCGGCCTGCCCGGGTCCCGCGTCCGGAGACGTCATGACCGTGACGTCCTCCCTGGACATCGCCACATGGATGCCGCTGGTGGTGTGGTGGCGCATCACGCCGCCCATGCCCGCGCTGATCGGCATGTCCTTGATCTGCTTGCCGTCCCGCTCGATCTTCATGTGGTGGGTCTGGGTGTCGGCCACGCTGATCTGCGAACGGCCGATCTCGAAGTCCCGGACGTAGTCCTGCTTGCCGTACATGCCCTCGCCGCCCCTGACGCCGGCCAGACGTGCGGTGACGCGGACCTTCGTGTACGTCGGCCAGTACTTCTCCGGGCGGAAGACCACGTTCTTGTCGTCGAGCCAGTGCCAGGCGCCGTCGATGGGCTTGGACGCCTGCACGATCAGGTTGCGCTCGACGGACACGCGGTCGCTGATCGGCTTGTCGAAGGTGATGATGATCGGCATGCCGATGCCGACCTTCAGGCCGGTGTCCTGCTTGCTGGGCAGCAGGGTGGAGATGCCGAAGGTCTTGGCGGCCTGTTTCGTGGTGAAGCGCACGGTCCTGGTCGTCGAGCCACCGGGACCCGCGGCCGTGGTCTCGACGCTGTAGGCCGTGCCGGGGGCCATGGGACGCTCGCTGCGCCACTGGGTGCGGTCGGGGCTGAACACGCCCGCTACGGGCCGCCCAGCGGCCTGTACGGCCACATGAGTGAGCTTGCCGCCCGCCGCGCCGATCAGGATCGGCAGCTCGGGCGGCAGGTCGGCGGCGCCGTCGAGCGGGCTGATGCTGATCGCCGTCCCGGCGCCTCGATCCTCGTCCTGCCCACCCGACGTGGAACACCCGGAAATCACCACGAGAAGGGCCAGCACCCCCGCACCAGCACGCACGTCCGTCCCCCTAGCGTCGCTTTCCGGGGGTTATTCCCCAGTGGCGTACCGTTCGGGCTCTCTGGACACCGCGTACGGGCAAAGAACGCGGACGGCCGGCCGGCGAGATCGCCGACCGGCCGCACAGCGGGGTTCACGCGATCAGTGCGAGAAGTTGCCCCGGTAGTACTGGAACACGAACCCGATCATCGCCATGACCGTGCAGAACAGGCCGATGAAGAACAGCCACCAGCCGATCGCGAAGCCGAAGAACGTCAGCGCGGCCGACAGGCAGACGAACAGCGGCCACCAGCTGTGCGGGCTGTAGAAGCCGATCTCGCCCGCGCCGTCGCTGATCTCGGCCTCCTTGTTGTCCTCCGGCTGGTCGCCGATGCGGCGCGCCGTGAACAGCAGGTAGTAGCCGATCATGAGGGCCAGGCCGACGGAGATCGCCATGGCGGTGGTGCCGGTCGGCTCCTTCGACCAGAACCAGTAGACCACGTCCGCGGCGGCGAAGAAGACGCCGCAGAGCAGGAACATCCATCCCTGGATCTTCATCGGGACTCCTCCACCAGCTCAGGCTTGGCGGTGATGTGCGGGTACTTGAGGTCGAACGCCGGGCGCTCGGACCGGATCCGCGGCAGCGACACGAAGTTGTGCCGCGGCGGCGGGCAGGAGGTCGCCCACTCGAGCGAGCCGCCGAAGCCCCACGGGTCGTCCACCGTGACCTTGGGCGCCTTACGCCACGTCACCCAGACGTTGTAGAAGAACGGCAGGGTGGACAGGCCCAGCAGGAGCGCGCCGACGGAGGAGACCATGTTCAGGTCCGTGAAGCCGTCGCTCGCCGCGTAGTCGGCGTACCGCCGGGGGAAGCCGATGACGCCCAGCCAGTGCTGCACCAGGAAGGTCAGGTGGAAACCGAAGAACAGCAGCCAGAAGTGGAGCTTGCCGATCCTCTCGTTGAGCATCTTGCCGGTGAACTTGGGCCACCAGAAGTAGAAGCCCGCGAACATCGCGAAGACCACGGTGCCGAAGACCACGTAGTGGAAGTGGGCCACGACGAAGTAGGTGTCGCTGATGTGGAAGTCCAGCGGAGGCGAGGCCAGGATGACGCCGGTGAGGCCGCCGAACAGGAAGGTCACCAGGAAGCCGACCGCGAACAGCATCGGCGTCTCGAACGACAGGTGTCCGCGCCACATCGTGCCGATCCAGTTGAAGAACTTCACGCCGGTCGGCACCGCGATGAGGAACGTCATGAACGAGAAGAACGGCAGCAGCACCTGGCCGGTCACGAACATGTGGTGGGCCCACACGGTGACCGACAGACCCGCGATGGCGATGGTCGCGCCCACCAGGCCGACGTAGCCGAAGATCGGCTTACGGCTGAAGACCGGCAGGACCTCGGTGATGATGCCGAAGAACGGCAGCGCGATGATGTAGACCTCGGGATGGCCGAAGAACCAGAACAGATGCTGGAACAGCATCGGACCGCCGGTCGACGCGTCGAAGATGTGCGTGCCGAGCTTGCGGTCGGCCTCCAGGGCGAGCAGCGCGGCCGCGAGCACCGGGAAGGCCAGCAGCACCAGGATGCTCGTCAGCAGGATGTTCCAGGTGAAGATCGGCATCCGGAACATCGTCATGCCGGGGGCGCGCATGGTGAGGATCGTGGTGATGAAGTTCACCGCGCCGAGGATGGTGCCGAGACCGGACAGCGTCAGGCCCATCAGCCACAGGTCACCGCCGAGGCCCGGTGAGGTGACCTCGTCGGACAGCGGCGCGTACGCCGTCCAGCCGAACGAAGCGGCGCCCCCCGGCGTGAGGAAGCCGGAGACCGCGATGGTGCTGCCGAACAGGTAGAGCCAGTAGCTCACCATGTTCAGCCGGGGGAACGCCACGTCGGGGGCGCCGATCTGCAGCGGCATCAGCTCGTTGGCGAAGCCGGCGAACAGCGGCGTCGCGAACATGAGCAGCATGATCGTGCCGTGCATCGTGAACAGCTGGTTGAACTGCTCGTTGCTGACGACCTGCAGCCCCGGCTGCGCGAGCTCGGCCCGCATCACCAGCGCCATGACGCCGCCGATGAGGAAGAACACGAAAGACGTGATCAGGTAGAGGTGCCCGATCACCTTGTGGTCGGTCGAGGACAGCCACTTGGCGATGACCGTGCCCTTGGTGTACGGCCGCGCGACGATGCCGGCCGGTTCCTGGATGGCGGTCACTGCGCACTCCCCGCCTGGCTCTTGATGTACTGGTCGAACTCGGCCTGCGGGACGAGCTTCACGGAGAACAGCATCTTGCTGTGGTCGCTGCCGCAGAGCTCGGCGCATCGGCCGATGAAGACACCCGTCTTGTCGAGCGTCGTGATCTGGAAGTGGTTGTGCACGTTGCCCGGGAAGACGTCCTGCTTGAACAGGAACGCCGGCACCCAGAACGAGTGGATGACGTCGGGCGAGTGCAGGTCGAACTGCACCCGGGTGTTGACCGGCAGCACGAGCTGCGGACCCTGGGGGTTCTGCTCGCTCTGCTTGCTGAGGTCCACCGGCACACCCGCGACCACGGCCTTCTGGCCCTGGTACTCGGTGGTGAAGCGCCAGCTCCACTGGTAGCCCTCGACGGCCACCTTGACCGGGGCGTCCTTCGTGATCCGCGTGATCTCGGTCTCGTCACGGGCCGTGAAGTAGAAGAAGACCGCCACCATGATGACCGGGACCACCGTGTAGAGGATCTCGATCGGCAGGTTGTAGCGCACCTGCGGAGGCAGCTGGTCGGGACTGTTCTTCTTCTTGCGGTGGAAGATGCACGCCCACAGGATCAGTCCCCAGACGACCACGCCGGTGGCGAGAGCCGCGACCCAGCTCCCGTTCCAGAGGGTCTGGACGATGCCGGCCTGCTTGGTAACACCTTCCGGCATGCCCCCACGGGACCATTGATCGATCGCCTGGTTGCTACACGCCGTGCCGGACGCCACCAGCAGCGCCACGGCGGCGGCTCCGGGCAACCGGCGGCGTGCCCACGGTCGCCGTGTCGTACGGCGGGTCGGACTCACGGATCGCCTACCCCACAGATGAAGCCCAAGAGTTCCTCTCCTGGGCGGTTTTTCCAATTGACTCTCAGGTGAGACCGGCACCAACCTTGCGGCCGGTCTGCCCTTTACTTGGTTGAGTTCACGCTGGGGGACACATTAGCGCGGACCGGCGCCGCCCCCCTGACCAGCCCCCGTTAATGTCTCAACTGTGGCCTACCTGGACGCGGCTTCGACCGAACCTCTCCATCCCGCGGCCCGTGACGCCCTGCTGGCGGCGATCGACGCCGGTTGGGCCGATCCCGCCCGCCTGTACGGCACGGCGCGCCGCGCCCAGATGTTACTGGAGCGCGCGAGGGCGGAGGTAGCCGAACTGATCGGCGCCCGGCCCGACGAGGTGTCGTTCACCTCGTCGGGGACGCAGGCCGTCCACCTCGGGGTGCTCGGCACGCTGGCCGGCCGCCGCCGGGCCGGGACGCGCCTGGTGGCGGGCGCCGTCGAGCACTCCAGCGTCCTGCACGCGGGCGAGGTACACGAGCGCGCGGGCGGCGAGGTGGAACTCGTGGGCGTGAGCCGTACGGGCCGGGTGGACGCCGGCGCGTTCGCCGAGGCCGTCGCGCGGCCGGGCACGGCACTGGCATGCCTGCAGACGGCCAACCACGAGGTGGGGACGCTCCAGCCGGTCGAGGAGGCGGCGCGGGCCTGCCGGGAGGCGGGCGTGCCGCTGCTGGTCGACGCCGCCCAGTCGGCGGGCCGCATGCCGCTCCCCGAGGGCTGGTCGGTCCTCACCGCGAGCGCGCACAAGTGGGGCGGCCCGGCCGGGGTGGGCGTGCTGGCGGTGCGCAAGGGCGTGCGCTGGCGCTCGCCGCTGCCGGAGGACGAGCGGGAGCGGCGGCGCGTGCCGGGGTTCGAGAACGTGCCGGCGATCGTGGCCGCCGTCGCGGCACTGCGCGCCCGGGCCGAGGAGGCGGAGACCGAGAGCAGGCGGCTGTCGGCCCTGGTCGACCGGATCCGCGCCGAGGTGCCTCTGCTGGTGCCCGACGTGGAGGTCGTCGGCGCCCCGGTCCTGCGGCTGCCGCACATCGTGACGTTCTCCTGTATGTACGTCGAGGGCGAGGCGCTGCTGACCGAGCTCGACAAGGCCGGTTTCGCCGTCTCGTCCGGAAGCTCCTGCACGGCGAGTACGCTTCGTCCATCGCACGTCCTGGAGGCAATGGGCGTGCTTACGCATGGGAATGTGCGGGTATCGCTGCCCCGTGGCGTGTCCGAGGACGACATCGATCGCTTCCTCGCGGTGCTCCCGGACATCGTGCGGCGGATCCGGTCGAGCTTGGGGGTGCACTGATGTGGCGCAGACGGACGGGCGGCGGCGCCCGGCGGTCTCCCGAGGCGGCCCAGGCGGCGGAGCGGGCCGAGCCCGCCGCGCCGGTCCGGCCGGCGGAGCCGCCCGCGCTGACGATCGACGCGCTGGGCCGCAAGTGCCCGATCCCGATCATCATGCTGGCCGAGCGGATCAACCAGGTGGCGACGGGCGGCGTGGTCGCCGTACTGGCCGACGACCCCGCCGCGTTCACCGACGTCCCGGCCTGGTGCCGGTTGAAGTCACACGAGCACGTGGGGAGCTACGAGCTGCCCCAGGGCGGCTGGTCCATCCACGTGCGCCGCAACTACTGAGGGCCCGGCCTCAGGCGTGGTGGCAGCGGGCGTGCCCGGCCACCTCGGCCGCCGCGTCGGACCCGTAGGCGGCGGCGAACCGCTCGAGGAAGACCCGCTGGCTCAGCTCGTACTCCTGGCAGCCGATCCGCTCCAGCACGTGGGTGGCGGTGAGGTTGCCGAGCTGTCCGCAGCGCTCCAGGGGCAGACCCCAGGCGAGCCCGGCGAGGAACCCGGCGCGGAAGGCGTCCCCGACGCCGGTCGGGTCGGCCTTGCCCAGCTCGGGCGCCGGCGGGATGTGCAGCGACGGCTCGCCCTTCCGGTCGATCCTGGCGCCCTTGGGCCCGAGGGTCGTCACCCGTACGCCGACCCGGTCCAGGATCTCCTCGTCCGACCAGCCGGTCTTCTGCGCGATCAGGCCCAGCTCGTAGTCGTTGCTGAACAGGTACGCCGCGCCCTCGACGAGCTGGCGAATCTCCTCGCCGGGCATGCGGGCGAGCTGCTGCGACGGGTCGGCCGCGAATGGGATGCCCCGCTGACGCGCCTCGTCGGTGTGCCGCACCATCGCCGCCGGGTCGTTGGGGCTGATCAGGACCAGGTCGAGCCCGCCGAGACGCTCGGCGATCGGGCCCAGCTCGATCTCCCTCGCCTCCGCCATCGCGCCGGTGTAGAACGAGGCGATCTGGTTGTGGTCCTCGTCCGTGGTGCACAGGAAGCGCGCGGTGTGGTGCAGCTCGGACACGTGGACCGACTCGCAGTCGACGCCGTGGCGCTCGAGCCAGGAGCGGTAGTCGGCGAAGTCGGTGCCCACGGCGCCGACCAGGATCGGGGTGAGCCCGAGGCAGCCCATGCCGAAGGCGATGTTGGCCGCGCATCCGCCGCGGCGGACCTGCAGATCGTCGACGAGGAACGACAACGACACCCGGTCGAGCTGCTCGGCGATGAGCTGGTCGCCGAAGCGGCCGGGGAACGTCATCAGGTGGTCGGTGGCGATGGAGCCGGTGACGGCGATGCGCACGGGGTCATTCTCCTCGTTGTCAGCATCAGGGAGACGGGGGCCGGGATGAGATCCCGCCGAACCTACTGAGCGTACCGTCTCGGGACATGACGACGCCCCGCGCGAAGTAATCCGTGCGGGGCGCTCGACACGTCACCCGTCGCCCGCGGCCGGGCGCGCGTGCGCCGTCAGTTGAACGAGTCGCCGCAGGCGCACGACCCCGTCGCGTTGGGGTTGTCGATGGTGAAGCCCTGCTTCTCGATGGTGTCCACGAAGTCGACCGTGGCCCCGATGAGGTACGGCGCGCTCATCCGGTCGGTGACGACGTTCACGCCGCCGAAGGTGGAGACCACGTCGCCGTCCATCGACCGGTCGTCGAAGAAGAGCTGGTAACGCAGGCCGGAACAGCCACCCGGCTGGACGGCCACCCGAAGCTGCAGCCCTTCCTCGCCCTGCTGCTCGAGCAGGCTCTTGACCTTGGCGGCGGCCGCGTCAGTCAGGATCAGGCCCTGCTGAGTGGTCTCGCTGCTCTCAACCGTCATGTGCTGACTCCCGCGTCTGCGCCAACCGCCCATCGGGGCGGTCGATTGGTTCTGACGTCCTACCTAGACGCTACCAACACCGGTGAAGCCCTACACATTCCAGTGCCCTACCGGCAACCACGCGACGAACCAGCCGATGCGATATGTAATGATTAGTCGTCAGTTAGACGATAAGTCCCCGAGGGGGTGTGGTCGTGACGATCACCGAGACCGGCCTTCCGCTCTTCATCCTCGGCCAGGGCACCGACCCGCACAGCGAACGCGGCGTCGACTGCCCGGGCGAGCTGCCTCCCGCGTCCGATCCGACGCTCGTGGAGCGCGCACGCGTGGCCAAGGAGCGGCTGGGCGACCGGCTGTTCGTGCTCGGTCACCACTACCAGCGTGACGAGGTCATCCAGTTCGCCGACGTGACCGGTGACTCGTTCAAGCTCGCCCGCGAGGCCGCCGCCCGGCCCGAGGCGGAGTACATCGTGTTCTGCGGTGTCCACTTCATGGCCGAGTCGGCCGACATCCTGACCGGTGACACGCAGAAGGTGGTGCTCCCCGACCTGGCCGCCGGCTGCTCGATGGCCGACATGGCGACCTTCACCCAGGTCGAGGACTGCTGGGACGCCCTGGAGGACGCCGGCATCGCCGACCGGGTGGTGCCGATCACGTACATGAACTCCAGCGCGGACATCAAGGCGTTCTGCGGACGGCACGGCGGCGCCGTGTGCACCTCCTCGAACGCGAAGCGCGCCCTCGACTGGGCCTTCGAGCAGGGCGAGAAGGTGCTGTTCCTGCCCGACCAGCACCTGGGCCGCAACACCGCGGTGCTGGAGATGGGGCTGTCGCTGGACGACTGCGTGGTCTACAACCCGCACCGCCCGAACGGCGGCCTCACCCGGGAGCAGCTGGAGAACGCGAAGATGATCCTGTGGAAGGGCCACTGCTCGGTCCACGGGCGCTTCTCCGCCGCGTGCGTGGACGAGGTGCGGGCCCGCATCCCGGGGGTGAACGTGCTCGTCCACCCCGAGTGCCGCCACGAGGTCGTGACCAAGGCCGACTTCGTCGGGTCGACCGAGTACATCATCCGGAAGCTGGAGGAGGCCCCGGCCGGGTCCTCCTGGGCCGTCGGCACCGAGCTCAACCTGGTGCGCCGCCTGGCGAACCGGTTCCCGGACAAGACGATCACGTTCCTCGACCGGACCGTGTGCTACTGCTCCACCATGAACCGCATCGACCTGCCGCACCTGGTCTGGGCGCTGGAGTCGCTGGCCGACGGCGAGGTCGTCAACCGGATCACGGTCGACGCGGACACCACCCACTGGGCCAAGGTCGCCCTCGACCGCATGCTCGCCCTGCCGTAGCGGCGGCCCTACGACGCGGGCGCCCACGGATCTCCCGGGGGCGCCCTCGTCTTTGTTTCCCGGCTTCGGTTCCCGGCCTCAGATCTTCGCGCGCTCGCGCCAGAACCGCAGCAGCTCGTCGTCGCCGTGGACCATGTCGGGCTCACGCCGGTTCCACAGCGTCAGCATCAGGTCCCCGGCCGTCGGCGCGCGTACGGTGACGTCGGCGGGGCCTTCGGACCTCTCGTAGCCGAATCCTGTGTGGGTCAGCCGGACGAGCCAGGCCAGGCCCGTGTCGGTCCGCCAGGCGATCGCCTCTCCGTCGCTCCTGAGCTCGGCGACGAGCGGCCGCCACCGGGCGTACGAGAGGACGGCGAAGAACTCCTCCACGCCGTCGGCCGCGACATCCTCGTCGACGCGGGGGGCGATGCCGAGGGCGATCTCGGCGTCCGCGCGGTGGACGACGGTCTCGTGGAGCTGGCGGCGGGACCAGAACCGCGCGTGCCGATCGCCCGCCCATCCCCACATCTCCGTGTCCGGGTCGCGGCCCTTCAACGCGTCCGTGAGCAGGACGCCTCCCGCCTCCAGCCAGCCGGCGGCCTCGGCGAAGTCCTCGGGGAAGCCGTGGTCCATGGCCTCGCGGTCGTATCGGCGCGGCGCGGCGTCGCGCACCATGGCGGCCGCCCATCGGTGGACGGCCCCCGTGTGCTCGGTCAGGGCGCGCAGATCCCAGCCGGGACAGGTCGGAACGGGGGTGGATCCGTCCCGGCCCCGTACGGTCGCGGCCATGCGGCCGATCTCCGCGGCCGCCGCCTCGGTGTACCGCAGGTGGGTCCACTCGGTCATGAAGGCTCCTGGAACGGTCAGAGGCCGGGGGCGCCCCAGACGGGGAACCAGCTCGCCAGATCGGGTTCGATCTTCAGCTCGCGCTCCAGGACACCGCGCACCTGCAGTTCCAGCGCGTTGTCGCGGCGTGGTTCGCCCAGGGGGGCGAAGGGGTAGAACGTGCCGCGCTTGTAGAGGTAGACGATCGCGAGCCGCCGTCCGGAGGGATCGGCGAACGCGACGAGCGAGCACAGCAGCGAAGGGCCGAACCCGGCCGACTCCAGGGACGAGTTGGCGGCGTGCAGGTCGGTCACGAGCCCGGCCACGTCGGGGTTGCGCACCTGCAGCCAGGTGTAGCCGTAGGAGTCCCGGGAGACCTCCACCTTGCCCATCAGGGCCTGGACGTCCTGTTCGAGCCGGGCGAAGGCGCCGCCTTCGGCGGCGCGGAAGCACACCGACCCGGCGCCCGCCGGGGCGAAGCCGGTGGCGGCCTGCAGCGTGACGGCGGCGGACGGCAGCGCGAACAGCGCGTCGAGGTCGGGCCTGGCGGGCTTGGAACGGCCGAGCAGCGCGTCGAACCAGCCCATCAGCGCCCCCTCATCCGCGACCCAGCGCCGCGGAGATCCTGGACAACTGCTCCAGCCGGCGCTCCAGCGGCGGGTGGGTCGACAGCAGCGAGGCGACGCTCCGGCCCGAGATGGCCGGTGCGAAGAAGAAGGCGTTGAACGGCTGCGCCTCACGCAGATCCCGTGTCGGGATCCTGCCGATGTCGCCGCTGATCTTGACCAGGGCGCTGGCCAGGGCGCTCGGCTGCTGCGTCAGCAGCGCGCCCGCGCGGTCCGCGGCCAGTTCGCGGTAGCGCGACAGCGCCCGCGTGAGCAGGAAGCTGACGGCGTAGACCAGGCCGGAGACCGCGAAGATGATCAGTCCGATCGGGGGGCCGTTGTCGTTCCTCCGGCCGCCCAGACCGGTGTAGAGCGCGAAGCGGGTCATCAGGCCGGCCACGACCCCCAGGAACGAGGCGATCGTCATCACCGCCACGTCCCGGTGGGCCACGTGGGACATCTCGTGGGCCAGCACCCCTTCGAGCTCCCGCGCGTCGAGCCTGCGCAGGATGCCGGTGGTCACGCAGACCACCGAGTTCTTCCGGTCGCGCCCCGTGGCGAACGCGTTCGGGATGTCCGAGTCGGCGATCGCCACCCGCGGCTTCGGCATTCCCGCCATCGCGCTCAGCCGGTCGATGATCCCGTGCAACTCGGGGGCCTCCTGCGGCGAGACCTCCCGCCCGTGCATCGCGAACAGCGCGATCTTGTCGGACAGGAAGTACTGCGCCAGCAGGAGACCACCGGCGATCACGAGCACGGTGACCGCGCGTACGCCAACCGCGACCAGGACGGCCACGAACGCGACGTAGAGCAGCCCGAGCAGGAACATCGTCACGGTCATCCGGACGGTGAGGCCGCGATCAGGGGCGAACCGTGTGGAGGACATCAGCCGGGAATGAGCCCGGTGTCCCCGAGCATCTCCCGCACTTCCTCGATCGAGGCGTCGGCCGGCGGCAGGATCAGCTCGGACGGCTCCAGCGAGTCGTCCGGCAGGGCCTTGCCCACGTGACGCACCTTGTCGAGGAGGGCGTGGAGCTTCGTGCGGAAATCGTCCTCGTCGTCCGACTCGATCGCGGCTTCCAGCTCGCTGTCGAGCTCGTTCAGGACGTCGATGTCGGCGGCGCCGATCTCGACCTGTCCCTCACCCATGATTCTGACGATCACAGTCCCTCCCCCGGCTGACGCAGCTGCTGCGTGTGCTGCTGACCGGACGGGGCCGCCTGACCCTGCTGGCCGGGCTCGATGGCGCTCCTGGGCGCCGGGCCCTGGCCGAGCTCGGCCTTCATCTTGGCGAGCTCCAGCTCCACGTCCGAGCCGGCGCCCATGCGGTCGAGCTCGGCCTGGATGTCGTCACGCTGCCCGGTGAAGTCGTCCAGCGCGCCGCTGGCCAGCAGCTCGTCGATCGCGCCCGCGCGCGCCTGCATCTGCGCCGTCTTGTCCTCCGCGCGCTGGATCGCCAGGCCGACGTCGCCCATCTCCTCGGAGATTCCGGAGAACGCCTCGTTGATCCGCGTCTGGGCCTCGGCCGCCGTGTAGGTGGCCTTGATGGTCTCCTTCTTCGTACGGAAGGAGTCGACCTTGGCCTGCAGCCGCTGGCTGGCGAGGGTGAGCTTCTCCTCCTCGCCCTGAAGGTTGCTGTATTGGATTCGCAGGTCGGCGATCTGGGCGTTGAGGCCGTTGCGGCGGGTCAGCGCCTCACGGGCCAAGTCCTCGCGCCCGGCCGACAGGGCCTGCCTGCTCTGGTTCTCCAGCTTGGCGGCCTGCCCTTCGAGCTGGTTGATCTGCAGCTCCACCCGCTTGCGGCTGGTGGCCACGTCTGCCACGCCTCGGCGGACCTTCTGCAGCAACTCGAGCTGGCGCTGATAGGAATAGTCCAGCGTCTCCCGCGGATCCTCCATTTTGTCCAGGGCCTTGTTGGCCTTGGACTTGAAGATCATGGAAAGTCTCTTCATCACGCTCATGCGCGTCGGCCGTCCCCTTCTCCAAGGTTGTGCGTGGGTGATCCCAGCCGTCTCAAGCCCCTTGTCAGGCGGCGTAGCCGCCTGGGTTCACCCTACGCATAACGCGCGAGGGCGTCACTAAGTTGCACTCCAGGTAGGCTGAGCCACGTGTTCCGACGTCGCACTCAGACCTCCGCGGAGGACTCCCCCGTCCCTGTAGAGGATCCTAAGCCCCACGGCACCCCGGGGAAGGGCCGTCCCACCCCGAAGCGGAGCGAGGCGCAGGGCCGCCGCCGCTCCCCGGTGACCGCTCCGGCCAACCGCAAGGAGGCCTACCGCCTGGCGCGCGAGCGCGACAAGGCGCTCCGCAGCAAGCAGCGCGAGGCCCTGCTGCGCGGCGACGAACGAGCGCTTCCGGCGCGCGACCGCGGCCCGGTGCGCAAGTTCGCCCGCGACTGGGTGGACTCGCGGCGGCTGCCCGGGCAGTACTTCCTGCCCGTCGTGTTCGTCATCATGCTGCTGTCGATGGTGCCGTTCCCGATCCCGGTCCGCGCCGCGGTCATCACGGTCTACTCGCTGTCCCTGCCGGTCGTGATGGTGCTCGTGCTGGCGAGCTCGTTCTACGTGGCCTCGAAGGTGAAGAAGGAGGCGGCGGCGAAGTTCCCGGGCGAGGACCTCAAGGGCGTGGGCTTCTACGCGGCGATGCGCTCGTCCCAGATGCGCCGCCTGCGCTTCCCCAAGCCCACGGTCCTGCCCGGCGGCATCCCGGTCGCCGTCAAGGACACGGCGGGCGCGAAGAAGTGACCCCGGCGGCCGTCTGAGCGCCCGTCCGACCCGGGAGCCTCACTCCCACTGCAGGGCGCCCTCGCGCACCACCGGCACCGACCCGTCTACGGGGTGGCCGCCGGCGAGGGCGTCCGCCGTGGTCTTGAGCAGCGCGTAGTACGACGACCACTCGTCCTCGAAGTACGGCGACTCCGGGTCGGCGAAGCCCACGCCGCCGGTGGCGGAGTTCGTCACGAGATAGTCGCCGAAGTCGGGGTCGTAGGCGAGGGGGATGCCTTCGCCCATCTCGCAGGCCTCCGGCCAGGACGCGACAAGTCCGCGCGCGCCCATGATCGCGTGGCTCGTCGGAAACCGGAACGCCGCCATCCCGCGTGCGCCGTCGTGGCGCAGCAGCGAGGCCCGCAGCGAGTCGGGGATGGGCCTCCCGATTCGCGCCTCGGCCTTGGCCACCAGCCGGGGGCCGGCCGGCTTGTTCAGCGAGGCGTACGTCTTCGGCGCGTGCGCCTTCAGCCACTTCTCTATCCGCCGCCACTGGCGGTTCACCGCGGCCGTCACCCGGCGGGAGATCGGCCGTACGACCGGGGTCGTGGAGCCCGTCCGCCCGAGCGCGCACGCGGGGTCGCGGGACGGCGGCGGCCCCACCGCGGGCACCTCGGCGACGGGGCCGGCGGACGGCACCGGGTCCCGCACCACGCCGCAACCGGACGCGGGACAGGGGCGGTAGCCCGGTGGCAGCTGGTTCCCCGCCACCGGGCAACCGTCCGCGAGACATGGCTCGACGTCGTCTCCCGCGTACGCCGTCCAGCCGAACGACGGCCCGGGCTCCGGGCCGAACACCGCGTTGTCCAGCATCTGCGCACCGAGGGCCAGCAGGCCGAGCGCGACGAGCGCGGCCGTCCACCGGCGCGCCTTCGTCCCGCGCGGCCGCCCGATCCGGGGAAGCCCGGCGAGGAGACGGGCGATCGGCGCGCCGCCCTCCGGCCGGTCGTATCTCTCGAGGTCATCCGACGTGGGCCACCCGAGCACCGGCTCGGGGCCGCTCCCGGCGGGGTCTGCCGCGTCCCGCCGCGGGGCCGGACGCGGACCGGGCGGCACCGGCGCGGCGGCACGGCGGCGGCGCGCGGCGACGACCAGCCCGGCGGCGACACCGGCGACCAGCGCGACGGCCAGAGCCAGTCGTACAGGGCGGGAAACGATCAACCGGCGCACGCCGGGCACCCTACCGCGAACCACATCGATGGGCTGTCCCGGCGGGATGACCTAGGGTCAGAACCATGGAATACCGTCATCTTGGCCGCAGTGGCCTCATGGTCAGCGAGATCAGCTACGGCAACTGGATCACCCATGGGTCGCAGGTGGAGGAGGACGCCGCCGTCGAGTGCGTCCGCGCGGCTCTCGACGAGGGTGTCACCACCTTCGACACCGCCGACGTCTACGCCGGGACCAGGGCGGAGGATGTCCTCGGCCGCGCGCTCAAGGGCGTGCGCCGCGAGTCGCTGGAGATCTTCACGAAGGTCTACTGGCCCACCGGCGAGGGCAGGAACGACCGGGGACTGTCCCGCAAGCACATCATGGAGTCGATCAACGGGTCGCTCCGCCGGCTCCAGACCGACTACGTCGACCTCTACCAGGCGCACCGCTTCGACGTCGAGACGCCGCTCGAAGAGACCCTGCGGGCCTTCGACGACCTCGTGCGCCAGGGCAAGGTGCTGTACGTCGGTGTGAGCGAGTGGTCGGCCGACCAGATCGCCCGGGCCTTGAAGATCGCCGATGAGATGGGCTTCGACCGGCTGGTGTCCAACCAGCCGCAGTACTCGATGCTCTGGCGGGTCATCGAGGCCGAGGTCGTGCCGCTGTGCGAGAAGGAGGGCCTGGGCCAGATCGTCTGGTCGCCGATCGCGCAGGGCGTGCTGACCGGCAAGTACCTGCCCGGGCAGCCGCCGCCGGCCGGGTCCCGCGCCACCGACCCCGCGGGCTCCGGCTTCATCAGCCGGCTGATGGACGACGACGTGCTGCGCCGGGTGCAGGACCTCAAGCCGATCGCGGCCGACCTCGGGCTGACGATGGCCCAGCTGGCCGTGGCGTGGGTGCTGCAGAACCCCAACGTGTCGTCGGCCATCGTCGGCGCCACCAGGCCCGAGCAGGTGCGCGACAACGTGAAGGCCTCGGGCGTGAAGCTCGACGCCGAGGTGCTCAAGAAGATCGACGACGTCCTCGGGCCGGTCGTCGAGCGCGACCCGGGCAAGACCGTCAGCCCGTCCGCGCGCCCCTGATCCCCGGCTCCCGTCCCACCGGGGCGGCGTCGTAGCGGGTGCCGGGACCGCGCCCGTCGCGGGTCCCGGCCCCCGCCCGGCTCACTCGGCGCGCAGGGACATCCCCGAGTATTCGACCCGCTCGTCCTCCATGAGCGTGACCTGCTCGACACCGGCCTCGAGCAGCTCACGCCAGCTCTCCCCCAGCCACGACTCCGCGTCGGACTGGCTGGAGAAGATCTCCCTCGGCAGCGGCCGGTCCGTGACCTCGCCGCCGTTCGCGTCCTCGTAACGCCACCGCCAAATCATCCGCACCCGCTCCTTCGACTCCTCGCCGTCCCCGCGCCGGGACCGGTACGGCACAAAGGCCGTGCAGCCGGACCCTATCCTCTCCGCCCCGGCCTCCACCTCCCCCCGCGGCGCGGCTAGGGTCGGGGCCGCCCGAGCACCCGAGACGCTGGAGAGGAACGGCATGGAGGTCCGTCTGGAGGGGACCGGAGGCCCGGACGGCTGGCCCGCCCCCGGCTGTCCCTGCGCGTCCTGCGGCCGGCTCGCCCCCGGCCATCGCCGCCCCCTGTCCGTCGTGGTCGACGGCCGCGTACGGCTCACGGACGCCCGCCCGCCCGGCGGCTACCGGATCCGCCACACCGCCGACGGCTGCGAGCTCACCGGACCGGACGGCGGCCGCCTGCTCTGCTCCGTGGGACCGTCCGCCGGAGCGCGGGATGAGGACGCGCCCTTCGACGTGGTGCTCATGGACCTGCCCGACCGGCCGGAGCGGCTGGGCGACCTGCGCCGTCGCGGACGGGTCACGCCCGCGACGCGGATCATCGCGGTGCGTCTCGACCACCGTGTCACGAGCGAGGACGAACTGGCCCGCCGACTCGGCTTCTGGGGCGCGACGGTCGTCCCCGACGGGACCGTCGTGGACACGGCCGGCACGGCGAGCGCGGAGGCGGCGCTCAGCGTGCGGCGTGGCGGCGCGCCGCCACGCCGCACACTGCTGCTCGGGGGGTCGCGGTCCGGCAAGTCCGAGGAGGCCGAACTCCGCCTGGCCGCCGAACCCGAGGTGACCTACGTCGCCACCGGGCCCTCCGGCGGCGACGACCCGGCCTGGCTCGCCCGCGTACGGGCCCACCGGGAGCGGCGCCCGGCGCACTGGCACACCGTGGAGACCACCGACCTCGTGGCCGTCCTGTCCGCCGCCTCGGGGACGTTCCTCGTCGATGGGATCGGCACCTGGCTGGCGGCCGTGTTCGACGAGTGCGCCGCCTGGCCGGACGGCACGGCCGCGGACGACCACCGCCCGGCGCTCGGCCGGGTGGCGCGGCGGTGCGACGCGCTGGTTGCCGCCTGGCGCGGCACCCGCGCCCGCGTGGTGGCGGTCAGCGACGAGGTGGGCCTCGGGGTGATCCCGGCCACCCCCGCCGGACGGCTGTTCCGCGACGCGCTCGGCCGCCTCAACCAGGCCCTCGCCCGCGAGTCCGAGGACGTCGCCCTGGTGATCGCCGGCCGGGTCGTCCCGTTGCCCCCGTGAGAACTACGCTTTGCCCTCGTGTCCGACGAACCTCGCATGAGCGAGCGGAGCGAGCGAATCAGTAAGCACAGCGCGATTCGCGAGGTGCTGGATTGCGCGCCTCCGGCACGACCGAACCCCGAGCCGCCAGGCGAGGGGGTGGCATGAACGGGATTGGCGCGGCCTGGCGGTTCGCGGTCGGGACGCTCACGATCCTCCCCGTACGGCCAGTGGAGGCCGGTCGCGTCGTAGTGGGACGCGCCATGGCGCTGGCGCCTTTCGTCGGTGTGCTCCTCGGCCTGGCCGGGGCCGTGGTGCTCGTCGCCACCGGTGCGATGTCGGGCTCGCCGCTGCTCGGCGCCGTCCTCGCGGTGGGCGCGCTCGCGTGGCTGACGCGGGCCCTGCATCTCGACGGACTCGCGGACCTGGCCGACGGGCTCGGCAGCGGCAAGCCGTCCGACGGGGCGCTGGAGGTGATGAAGCGCTCCGACATCGGCCCGTTCGGGGTCGTCGCCGCCGTGATCGCCCTGCTCGTCCAGGTGGCCGCGCTGTCGCGGGGCGACGCCGTCGCCTGGGTCGCGCTGGTGGCGGCCGCGGTGACCGGTCGGCTGGCCGTCACGTGGGCCTGCCGCGAGGGCGTGCCCCCGGCCCGGCCCACCGGCCTCGGCGCGCTCGTCGCCGGCACCGTACGGCGGGGCGCCGCGATCGGGGCCACCTTCGCGTCTGCCGCCGTCGTGGCGGTGCTCGCCCTGGTGGCGGCGATCGGCGCACCGGCCTTCTGCGTGCCGGCCGCCGACGGGACCCGGGTCGTCCTGGACCTCGGCGCGCTGTTCCCCGCCGGCTTCGACCGCCTCGGCAACGACTACGGCTACCCCACATCGGTCAACGGGGGGACCCTCGCCGCGGGTCCCCGGCCCACCGGTCTGCTGTCCCACGTGACCGTCGACCCGTACCTGCTCGCGCCCGCCGGACTGCTGCTGGCGATGGCCGCCGGGCTGGGGGCCGCCGCGCTGCTGCGCCGCCGGGCCGTACGGCGGCTGGGCGGCGTCACGGGCGACGTGCTCGGCGCCCTCGTGGAGACGGCCACCACGGTGACGCTGCTGGCCGCCGTCCTGCTGCTGTGACGCCTGCTGCTGTGACGCCGGGGGCCGCCCGGGGATGTGCGCGTCAGCGCGGCACGGCGACGGGGCGCAGCCGGTAGACGACGAGGACGACGGCCGCGAGCAGCACCCAGCCGACGATCCCGCTGATCCCGGCGAGCGCCGGGTTCGGCGGGTCCGCCGCGTCGCCGAGGAGCAGCGCCAGGCCGGTCGTGGCGTTCACCGAGGCGTGCGCGGCGACCGCGGGCCACACGCTGCGCGAGCGCAGCCGCACCCAGCCGAGCAGCGCCCCGAATATGACGCAGAAGCCGACGAACAGCACCGCCGCCCAGGCGCCGAGCGCCGGGTAGTTGTACCCCTTGAGCGTGAGCGGGGCGTGCCACAGGCCCCAGATCACGCCGGACAGCACCAGCGCGGGCCACACCCGGGCGGGCCGCCACTCCCCGGTGCCGGGTTCCACAGCGCCGGGTTCCACAGCGCCGGGTTCCACAGCGCCGGGCTCTACAGTGCCGGGCTCCCCCGCCGCCGGGGGCGAGACCGCCGGGTCGCCCAGCAGGCGCGGCAGCAGCCAGCCCCGCCAGCCCCACTCCTCCCCGAGCGCGGGGATCGCGTTGAGGATCGGGGCGAGCAGCACGGCCTGCACGACCTGGACGACGTACAGGACCTTCGGGTCCAGCGGCACCTGGTCGAGGACCGCGGCCAGTTGCGCGCGGTAGAGGCTCAGCCCGGCGACGTCGAGGCGCACCACCCCCACGGCGGCGCTGACCAGCAGGGCGACGGCCACGAGAAGCGGCACGCCGAGCAGGGCCGCCGCCAGGAGCGCGACGGTCCTCCCCCGCCGCGGGCCGAACGTGAGCCCCGTCGCCCGCGCCCACCGCCGCGCCGTCGTGCCGCGCCGCCGGGTGAGCCACACGGCCAGTACGCCGAGGGAGGGCGTGAACATGATCAGGATGCCGAGGATCTGGAAGGCGGCCGCGCCGAGCGGGGCGGCCCCCAGCCACACGGGCAGCGCGATCAGCCACGAGGCCGCGAACGCGACGAGGAGGAACAGCCAGACATCGGCGTGACGCCGCATCACAGTCATCACCTTTCGGCAGAGGAGTGCCGTCGGGCGACGAGGGCGTTGACGAGAGCGGCGCCCGTGGCGGCGTCGTCCACCGTGATCCCCAGTTCGCCGCCGGAGGTGTACCTGACGACCAGGCACTCGCCGCCGCGGATCATGATCGTGGCCCGCCCCGGGAGCCCACGGTAGCCCCATCCGCCCACCTGGGCCGGGTACCGCTCCTCCACCCACGCCCGCTCCACGCGCTCGAGCCGCACCGTGCGCGAGGGCCACCGCAGCGGACCGACCGACACGGTCAGCGCTTCGGGGACGACCCGCACCGAGACCGACGACAGCACCGTGCCGATCACGCCCACCAGAGCGAGCGGCACCACCACGCTCCAGCCGCCGGGGACCCGGCCGGACAGGGCCACGCCCGCGACGACCACCGCGGCGGCGAGGGACACGAGCGCGAGCAAGGCCGCCCAGCGCGCGGTGACGGTGGAGACCCACACCGGCCGCTTCCCCGGGTCGAGGTCGATCAGCGGTCCGGTCCCCGACGGCGCCGCGGGAACGTCAGGGCCGCGCCGGCCGGCGAGCCAGCCCAGCGCCCCGAGCGCGATCGGCGCGGCGACGACCACCGCGACCTGCCAGCTCACGCCCGCCGCACGGGTCCAGTGACCGCGGTCGAGGTTGGCGGCGATCGTGACGGCCTGCGTGGTGACCATGAACCCGCCCGCCCAGGCCAGCCCGGCGCAGAACCAGGCGCGCGTCACCCGGCGGACCAGGTTACGGCGGCGCGCGGCGACGCCGAGGCCGATCGCCGCGATGACGGCCCACACCACGGCGAGGAGCACGAAGACGGCGAAGGGCATGGAGCCGTCGGGCCGCCCGGAGGGCCCCCAGTGGGTGGCCAGCGGGTCGGGGAGGCGGTCCGCGAACGCCAGCGGCACCGCCACCAGCACGGCGGCGACCAGCACGGCCCAGGCCGCGAGGGCCGCCATCAGTCGCGCGCGGACGCCGGTCACGGAGCTGTCGTGCGGTTCGGTCATGCCGTCTCCTTGCTGGGGTCCTTGCCGAAGTCTTTGCCGAGGTCCTTGACGAGGGCGACGACGTCGTCCGCGGTGAGGCCATATCCGGCGGCCTCGTCGAGCAGGTCTCGCACCCGCGCCCTGAGCGCCTCACGGCCGTCCGGCCTGCGCAGCACGGACACGCCGCGCCCGCGGCGGAACTCCAGCAGGCCCTCGTCGCGCAGGTCGCGCAGCGAGCGCAGCACCGTGTTCGCGTTGACGCCCAGCGCGTGGGCCAGGTCGCGGGCCGGCGGCAGCCGGTCGCCCGGGGCGATGTCCCCGGCCCCGATCGCGCGCCTGACGGCGTCGGCCACCTGTTCATGCAGGGGCCGCGGATCGTTGAGATCGAGCGTGAGCAACATGGTGCTATTCACATTAGCACCATCTACCCGAAGTGCCGCGATGGTGCTAGTTCGATTGGCACCATCCCGGCTACTGATAGGTAGGATGAACCCTCGTTTATGCGTAGCCGAGTAAGCCCAGCTAGCATCGGCTCACGTGACCACAGTGCGCATAAACGCATCTGACGCGGTCTCCATCGAGACCGCAGCTCTCATAATCGGCGTCCACACGACCCCGGAAGGTCCACGCCCCGCCCCGGGCGGCGAAGGCCTCGACCAGGCCCTGGACGGACGACTGGCCGAGATCCTCAGCACGATGGGGTTCACCGGCAAGGCCGAGGAAGTCGTCAAGATCCCGACCCTCGGGGCGCTGCCGGCGCCCATCGCCGTCGTCGTGGGCCTCGGCGACGCGCCCGAGGACGGCTACGACCTGGAAACCCTGCGCCGCGCGGCGGGAGCGGCCGTCCGCTCCCTCGCCGGGACGGCGTCCGCGGCGCTCGCCCTGCCCGCCCGTACGGCCGACGAGGCGGAGGCCGTCGCGCTGGGCGGACTGCTCGGCGCCTACGACTTCACGCGGTACCGCACCGGCGGCGACCGTAAGGCTCCGGTCGGCGAGCTGGCCGTCCTGTCCGGCGCGGCCGGGGCCGAGGAGGCCGTCGCGCACGCGGCGACGCTCGCCGACGCCGTCGCCCTCGTCCGCGACCTGGTGAACACGCCCCCGTCCGACCTGTGGCCCGCGCGCTTCGCCGAGATCGCCCGGGAGACCGGCGGCGAGACCGGCCTCTCGGTGGAGGTGCTCGACGAGGTCAGGCTCAAGGAGGACGGCTACGGCGGCATCGTCGGCGTCGGCCAGGGCTCGGTCAATCCGCCGCGCCTGGTCCGGGTCGCCTACAGCCACCCCGAGGCCACCCGGAAGGTCGCCTTCGTCGGCAAGGGCATCACGTTCGACTCCGGCGGCCTGTCGCTCAAGCCCTCCGCCTCCATGGACTGGATGAAGTCCGACATGGGCGGCGCGGGAGCCGTGTTCGGCGCGCTCGTCGCGATCGCCCGGCTGGGCCTGCGCGTCAACGCGGTCGGCTATCTCTGCCTGGCGGAGAACATGCCCTCGGGAAGCGCCCAGCGCCCCTCCGACGTCCTGCACACCTACAGCGGCAAGACGGTCGAGGTGCTCGACACCGACGCCGAGGGCCGTCTGGTGCTGATCGACGGCATCGCCCGCGCCGCCCAGGACGAACCCGACGTGATCATCGACGTCGCCACCCTGACCGGCGCCCAGATCGTCGCGCTCGGCTGGCGTACGGCCGGCGTGATGGCCAACGACGACGCCCTCCGCGAGGAGGTCGTCCGCATCGCCGGCGAGCAGGGTGAGGGCGCCTGGGGCATGCCGCTGCCCGCCGAGCTGCGCAGGGGACTCGACTCCGCGGTCGCCGACATCGCCAACCTCCAGCCCGAGCGGTGGGGCAGCATGCTCGCCGCGGGCATCTTCCTGCGCGAGTTCGTGCCCGAGGGCGTCCAGTGGGCGCACATCGACATGGCGGGCCCGGCGTTCAACAAGGGCGAGCCGCACGGTTACACCCCCAAGGGCGGCACCGGCGCGATGACCCGCACGCTCGTCGCGGTCGCCGAGCGCTACGCGGGGAACGGCACGTCCGCGCAGGCTGTTTAACAGGAAGACGGCCCTCGTAACGAGCCAGGTCGCGGCGCGCCCGCGCGGGCCCGGGCCGGGGCCACGATCTTCCGGGACAAGTGAAAAGATGCTGCCGGGTCCTTCCGGCGGTGTGAATACGACCAAGGAGCATTCCAGTGGCTGATGGCAGCGGCCCCTACGACATCGTCGTCCTAGGTGGCGGTAGCGGTGGATACGCCTGTGCCCTGCGGGCGGCCGAGCTCGGCATGAACGTCGTCCTCATCGAGAAGGACAAGGTCGGGGGCACCTGCCTGCACCGCGGCTGCATCCCCACCAAGGCGCTGCTGCACGCGGCCGAGCTGGCGGACCAGGCCCGCGAGGGCGAGTCGTTCGGCGTCCGCACCCGTCTGGAGGGCATCGACGTCCCCGGCGTCCACGCGTACAAGGACAAGGTGATCGGCGGCCTCTACAAGGGCCTGGCCGGGCTCATCAAGAGCAAGAAGATCACTGTGGTCGAGGGCGAGGGCCGCCTGGCCGGCCCCAACCGCGTCGTGGTCGGCGACCAGGTGTACGAGGGCCGCAACGTCGTGCTGGCGACCGGCTCGGTGCCGAAGTCGCTGCCCGGCCTGGACATCGACGGCGAGAAGGTGATCAGCAGCGACCACGCGCTGGTCCTCGACCGGATCCCGTCCTCGGTCGTCATCCTGGGCGGCGGCGTCATCGGCGTCGAGTTCGCCAGCGTGTGGCGCTCGTTCGGCGCCGAGGTCACGATCGTCGAGGCGCTGCCGCACCTGCTGCCACTGGAGGACGAGTCCAGCTCCAAGCTGCTGGAGCGCGCCTTCCGCCGCCGTGGGATCAAGTACGAGCTGGGCGCCAGGTTCGAGAGCGTCAAGACCACCGACACCGGGGTCGTCGTCTCCCTGGAGAACGGCAAGACCCTCGACGCCGAGATCATGCTCGTCGCCGTCGGCCGCGGCCCGGTCTCGGCCGGCCTCGGCTTCGAGGAGAACGGCGTCACGATGGAGCGCGGCTACGTGCTCGTCGACGAGTTCTGCCAGACCAGCGTGCCGGGCGTCTACGCCGTGGGCGACCTCATCCCCACGCTGCAGCTCGCCCACGTCGGCTTCGCCGAGGGCATCCTGGTCGCCGAGCACATCGCCGGGCTCAACCCGGTGCCGATCGACTACGACGGCGTGCCGCGCATCACCTACTCCGAGCCCGAGGTCGCGTCGGTGGGCATCGCCACGTCGGTCGCCCGCGAGCGCGGTCACGACGTCGTCGAGCTGAGCTACAACCTCGCGGGCAACGGCAGGAGCAAGATCCTGCAGACCCAGGGCGAGGTCAAGGTCGTCGCCGAGCGCGACGGCCGGGTGCTCGGCGTCCACATGGTGGGCAGCCGGGTGGGCGAGCTGATCGCCGAGGCCCAGCTGATCTTCAACTGGGAGGCCACGGCCACCGACGTCGCCCAGCTGATCCACCCGCACCCGACCCAGTCCGAGGCCCTCGGCGAGGCGATGCTGGCCCTGGCCGGCAAGCCGCTGCACGTCCACAACTGAAGCCCTCCTAGCGAACGCGAGAGAAGACACCATGCCGGTCTCCGTAACCATGCCCCAGCTCGGCGAGAGCGTTACCGAGGGCACCGTCACCCGCTGGCTGAAGAAGGAAGGCGACCGCGTCGAGGCCGACGAGCCGCTCCTCGAGGTGTCGACCGACAAGGTCGACACCGAGATCCCTTCGCCGTCCGCGGGCTACCTGACCAAAATCATCGTGGCCGAGGACGAGACGGTCGAGGTCGGCGCCGAGCTGGCCCTGATCGACTCCGAGGCGGGCGCCGCTCCGGCCGCCGCCGAGCCGGCGGCTCCGGCCCCCGCTCCGCAGCCCGAGCCCGAGCCGGAGCCCGCTCCGGCCCCCGCGCAGGCGGCGGCGCCCGAGCCCGCTCCCGCCCAGCCCGCGGCGGCGCCGATCTCGTCGATTCCGCAGCCCGCGCCCGCCGTGGTGACGCCGCAGCCGGTGCCCCCGGCGCCCGCGCCCGCCCCGGCTCCGCAGGCTCCGGCCCCGGCCGCGCAGCCGAGCGAGCCGACCCCGCTGCCGTCGTCCGGTGAGAGCCCGTACGTCACGCCGCTGGTCCGCAAGCTCGCCGCCGAGCACGGCGTCGACCTCGACGCGCTGACCGGCACCGGCGTCGGCGGCCGGATCCGCAAGCAGGACGTCATCGAGGCCGCCCGCGTGCAGCGCGAGCAGGCCGCCGCCGCTCCGGCGGCTCCGCAGGCGGCCCCGGCCCAGGCTCCCGCCGCCCCGGCCGTCGCCTCCGCCCCGGCTCCCGAGGTGAAGGCCGACACCACGCTGCGCGGCCGTACGGAGAAGATGTCGCGCCTGCGGCAGACCATCGCCAAGCGCATGGTGGAGTCGCTGCAGGTCTCGGCCCAGCTCACCACCGTGGTCGAGGTCGACGTCACCCGGATCGCCCGCCTGCGCGACCGGGCCAAGGGCGAGTTCCTGCGGCGCGAGGGCGTGAAGCTGTCGTTCATGCCGTTCTTCGCCCAGGCGGCGGTCGAGGCGCTCAAGCAGCACCCGAAGCTGAACGCCACGATCAACAGCGAGACCAACGAGGTCACCTACTTCGACGTCGAGCACCTGGGCTTCGCGACCGACACCGAGCGCGGCCTGCTCGTCCCGGTGATCAAGAACGCGGGCGACCTCAACATCGCCGGGCTCGCCCGTAAGATCGCCGACCTGGCCGAGCGCACCCGCACCAACAAGGTGAGCCCGGACGAGATCACCGGCGGCACGTTCACGCTGACCAACACCGGCAGCCGGGGCGCGCTGTTCGACACGCCGATCCTCAACCAGCCGCAGGTCGGCATGCTGGGCACCGGCGCGGTCGTCAAGCGCCCGGTCGTCGTGGACACCCCGGAGGGCGAGGTCATCGCGGTCCGCTCGATGGTGTACCTCGCGCTCAGCTACGACCACCGCCTGGTCGACGGCGCCGACGCGGCCCGCTTCCTCACGACGATCAAGCACCGTCTCGAGGAGGGCCGTTTCGAGGCCCAGCTCGGCCTGGCGTAGCCGTACCCGGGCCGGCGCGAGCCGTAGGCCCGGACGCATCGGGGCCGTCCCGCGCTTCGCGGGGCGGCCCTCGCCGTCTCCGGCCGTGTCGAGGCGCCGTGACAGCGGGCGCACCGCCCGGTGGAAACGGGCTCCTCTCGCGTGAGTCCTGGCGGAACCGCTCCTGACGGGGTAGTGATGCGTGCGTGGACACGATGACGACAGTGGTGACGGGCTCCTCGGGACTGCTCGGAACGGCCCTGGTCGACGCGCTGCGCGCCGACGGGCACGAGGTGCGCCGCCTGGTGCGGCGCACTCCCGCGGGGCCCGGCGAGCGCTTCTGGGACCCGGCGAACGGGGTGCTCGACCCGGGGGCGCTGGAGGGCGCGGACGCCGTCGTCCACCTGGCCGGCGCCGGGATCGGCGACCGCCGGTGGTCGGAGGCGTACAAGCGGGAGCTGATGGACAGCCGGGTCAACGGCACGCGGACCCTCGCCGAGGCGCTGGCCCGCGCCGAGGGCGGACCTCGGGTGCTGCTGTCCTCCTCCGCGATCGGCTTCTACGGCGACACCGGCGACCGGGCCGTGGACGAGTCCGCGCCGCCGGGCCGGGGCTTCCTCGTCGATCTGGTGCGCGGCTGGGAGGCGGCCACCGAGCCCGCCGGGGAGGCGGGCGCGCGGGTGACGCTGCTGCGCAGCGGCGTGGTGCTCAGCGGCCGGGGCGGCGCGCTCGCCCGGATGCTGCCGATCTTCAAGATGGGCGCGGGCGCCGTGCTCGGCAACGGCAGGCAGTACGTCTCGTGGATCTCGCTGCCCGACTGGGTGGACGCGGTCCGCTTCCTGCTGGCGCACGAACTGGCCGGGCCGGTGAACCTCACGGCTCCCGAGCCGGTGACCAACGCCGAATACACGGCCGCTCTGGCGAAGGCGCTGCGGCGCCCGACGATGCCGCTCCCCGCCCCGCGGTTCGCGCTGCGCCTGGCGCTCGGGGAGTTCGCGGAGGAGGCCCTGCTCGCCGGGCAGCGGGTGCTCCCCCGGCGACTGCTCGACGCCGGCCACCGGTTCGCCCATCCCACCGTCGGCGAGGCGCTGGCCGCCGTACTCTAAAGAGTCATTCGATCCGGGAACGGGAGTGGTGGGCATGAGCCGCATCGGGCAGTCGCACATCGTCGCCATCGGGGGCGGGTCGTTCCGGCAGACCGAGCGGTACGGCTTCATCGAGCCGACCGCGCTGCTGCGCTACGTCCTCGACCTGACCGGGCAGGACCGGCCCAAGCTCGGCCTGCTCGCCACCGCCACCGGCGACGACGCCGACTGGCTGCTCAAGATGTACGGCGCGTTCGCCCGCTGGGACGTCGAGGTGAGCCACCTGACGGTCTTTCCGATGCCGAACGTCGAGGATCCGCGCGAGTGGATCCTGGAGCAGGACGCGATCTACGTGAGCGGCGGCAGCGTCGCCAACCTCGCCGCGCTGTGGCGGCTGCACGGCCTGGACGAGGCGTTCGCCGAGGCGTGGCGGGCCGGGATCGTGCTGTCCGGGCAGAGCGCCGGCGCGCTGTGCTGGCACGTCGGGGGCAACACCGACTCGTTCGGGCCGGCGCTGCGGCCCTGGGCCGAAGGCCTCGGCCTGCTCCCCTACTCGTGCGGCGTCCACTACAACTCCGACCCCCAGCGTCGGACGCTGCTGCACGAGTCGGTCGCGTCGGGCGAGCTGCCCGAGGGGTACGCCGCCGACGAGGGCGTGGCGCTGCACTACGTGGGCACGGAGTTCATCCAGGCCGTGACCATCGACCCCGAGGGGTACGCCTACCGGGTCGAGCGGGACGGTCCCGCCGTCAAGGAGCTGCGTATCGAGCCCCGGCTGCTCACCTCTACGCTGTGAACGTGAAGGGCGATGGGAACGTGAAGGGCGTGGCCATCGTCCGCCTGGGTGTCGACGTACCGTACGAGCAGGCATGGACCCTGCAGCGGCGGCTGCACGCCCGGCGGGCGGCCGACGAGATCTCCGACCTGTGCCTCATGCTGGAGCACGCCCCCGTCTACACGGCGGGCAAGCGGACGCTGCCGCACGAGCGGCCGGTCGACGGCACGCCGGTCATCGACGTGGACCGGGGCGGGAAGATCACCTGGCATGGTCCCGGGCAGCTCGTCTGCTACCCCATCATCCGCATCGGCGACGTGGTCTCCTACGTCCGGTCGCTGGAGGAGGTCCTGATCCAGGTCTGCGCCGACTTCGGGCTGACGGCGCGCCGGGTGGAGGGCGCCGGCGGGGTGTGGGTGCCCGGCGACCCCGCGCACGGGCTGCCCGACCGCAGGCTCGGCACGATCGGCATCCGGGTCTCCGGCGGGGTCACCATGCACGGCTTCGCGCTCAACTGCGTCAACGACCTGAGCTGGTACACCCGCATCACGGGCGACGACGCCGGGGTCACGTCGCTGTCGGCCGAGACCGGCCGGCGGATCACGGTCGACGAGGTCATCCCGTTCGCCGGCAAGCGTCTCGCCGAGGCCCTCGGCCAGGAGCCGTACGACCTGTACGAGGAGGACATCGCCTGACGGCTACGCGCCGCGGCTCTTCCGGCGGATCTTGATCTGGCGCATGTCGGTCACCGCGACCTGCAGGATCTCGTACGGGTGCCCGTGCGCGTCCAGCGCGGCCATCGCTCCCAGCGCGGCCTCGTCCTCGCCGTCGTCCGGCCCCGCGGGCACCTGGCAGCGGAAGGTGAAGGTGGAGACGCTCGCGTCGTGGGTGAACGCGCCGCCCTCGGTATAGGCCGCGCCGCCGGCCGCCGTCACGGCGGCCCGGCCGGCGTCGTCGAGGCCCTTGAACTTTCCTCTGATCGTCACTCTGAACACGGTCGTCCCTCTCGTACGGCGTAGTCGCGGACCCGCTCGCCCAGGAGGCTCTCGGCGACGTCGAGCAGATCCAGCACGGCGGCCGCGATGACGTCCGGGCTCTCCCCCGCCGTCGTACGCCGCCCGATCTCGGCGTACACCAGCGAGTGGAGGCAGCCGATGTGCCAGGCGACCACACGCGGCAGCGGATCGCCGGCGTCCGCACCGGTCTCCTCGGCCAGTTCGGCCGCCAGCGCGTCGGTCATCCGGCGGCCGAGGTCCTCCAGCCGGGCGGTCAGCGTGGGGGCGGCCCGCATCATCTCCAGCACACGTCCGAATCCCGGACTCAGCCCGACCGTGCGTTCGCGCCCGTGTATCTCCCGGCGCAGGCGCTCCAGCACCGCGACGGCCGCCGACTGGCCCGGCGGCCGCTCCCGCACGATGTCGGCCAGCCTCCGGGGCGACGCCTCCTCGGGCGGGAGCACGAGGTCCTCCTTGGCCTGGAAGTAGTTGTAGACGGTGTTCACCGACACCTCGGCGGCCTGCGCGACCTCGGCCATCGTGACGTTGCCGAATCCGCGCTCCACGAACAGCCCGACCGCCACCTCGGCGATGTGCTGCCGCGTCCGCCGCTTCTTGCGCTCCCGTAGCCCCTCGGCCATTTCTGAACCCTACTGCAAAATTGCAATGGATTGCACTTTCAAGGCTCTCGCCGAAGGCGGCGGCCTCGGAGATACTCGCGGGATGAACCCGTCCGCACCCCCCGGCGAGATCCGCACCGACCCGCTTCCCCGTGACGCCAGGAGACGGTTCCTCCGGCTCCGGGGCCGGCGGCTGGACCGGCCCGGCCCGGCCGCCCGGCTGCTCACCACCGCCGTGTCGGCCGTCGTCCACGCGGTGACGGCCGCCATCCTGGCCGGGGGCGTCCTCATCGTCGCCGGCTGGAAGGGCAACGTGATCGGCTGGCTGTGCGGCAGCGTGCCCATCGCCATCGCGATCTGGACCAGGCCCCGGACGGTCCGGCTCCCGGACGGCGCCGAAGAGGTCACCAGGGCCGAGGCGCCCGCCCTGTTCGAGGCGGCCGGCCGGATCGCCGGCGCGGTCGGGGCGGCGCCGCCCGCCGCGATCTACGTGCACGACCGCCTCTTCCGATGCGCCCACCTGCGGCCCGGGCTGCGACGGCGGCCCGTGTTGCTCGTCGGCCTCCCGCTGCTGCTCACCCTGACCCCGCGGGAGCGGGCCGGCATGCTCGGCGCGGAGCTCGCGCGCGACGTCAGCGGCGACCCCGGCCGCGGCCTGCTCGTCCCGTCGGCGCTCGCCACCACGGGGGAATGGCGGCACGCGCTGACGGGCGTGCGGGTGGACCGCTACCGCGACTTCGGCGACCCCCTGCTCGATGCGAACAGCGCCGTCCAGGGGGGCAGGATGGCGTCACAGGCGATCGGCAAGGTCACCGGCTGGGTGCTGGCGTGGCCGCTGTTCCTCGCCGAGCTCGCGCTGCGCCGGCTCGTCTCCGCCCAGTCGCAGCACGCCGTCTACTACGCCGACCAGGTCGCGGCCCGCGCCGTCTCGTCGCGGGCCGTCGCCGAGTACGTCGACGCCCTCACCACGGCGGAAAGCCGTCTCACCCCCGTCATGGCGGCGGCCAGGCGCGGGGAGACCGCCGAGGAGATCCGCCGGGCCGTGCTCTCCAGGGACGCCACCCCCGATCTCGTGGTCGCGCGCAGGCAGGACTCTCTCGCGGAACAGGACGGCTGGCAGGCGGAGCCGCCCACGGCGCTGCGGGCCGTCCTCCTCGAATCGGCCGGCGTCGACGACGGCACGGTGGGCCTCGGCCCGGGCGAGTCGGACCGGATCGACGCCGAGCTGTCCCGTCACCTCGCCCGCACGGTCCGGGAGCTGTCCCGGATCACCTGAGGGCAGGTAATAAGCTGGGTTCGTGAACGAGCGTTCCGACAGGCACGCAGGCCCGCGTACGGCGCCGGGCCCCGTGCCTCCGCTCGGACCCCGGGCCCGCGGACCGCTGCCGCGGAGTGCTGCGAAGGAAGTCGCATGACCGTCGCTCCTGAAGGCCGAAAGCTCCTCCGCCTGGAGGTGCGCAACAGCCAGACCCCCATCGAGAAGAAGCCGCCGTGGATCAAGACACGGCTGCGCAACGGCCCCAACTTCAACGAGATCAAGTCGTTGGTGAAGGGCGCGGGGCTGCACACCGTGTGCCAGGAGGCCGGCTGTCCCAACATCTCCGAGTGCTGGGAGGACCGTGAGGCGACCTTCCTCATCGGCGGCGACCAGTGCACGCGGCGCTGCGACTTCTGCCAGATCGACACCGGCAAGCCCGCCGAGTACGACAGGGACGAGCCGCGCCGCGTCGCCGAGTCGGTGCGCCAGATGGGCCTGCGCTACGCGACGGTGACCGGCGTCGCCCGTGACGACCTGCCCGACGGCGGCTCCTGGCTGTACGCGGAGACCGCCCGGCGGATCCACGAGGCGGTCCCCGGGTGCGGCGTCGAGCTGCTGGTGCCGGACTTCAACGGCGACCGCGGTCAGCTCGAGGAGGTCTTCTCCAGCAGGCCCGAGGTCTTCGCGCACAACATCGAGACCGTGCCCCGGATCTTCAAGCGGATCCGGCCGGCGTTCCGCTACGAGCGCTCGCTGGCGGTCATCGGCATGGCCCGCGAGGCGGGGCTCGTCACCAAGTCGAACCTCATCCTCGGCATGGGCGAGGAGCGCGAGGAGATCACCCAGGCGCTGCGCGACCTCCACGAGGCCGGCTGCGACCTGGTGACGATCACGCAGTACCTGCGTCCGACCCAGCGTCACCACCCCGTGGACCGCTGGGTCAAGCCCGAGGAGTTCGTGGAGCTCCAGCAGGAGGCCGAGGAGATCGGCTTCGCCGGCGTCATGTCCGGCCCGCTGGTGCGCTCGTCCTACCGGGCTGGCCGCCTCTATCAGCAGGCCGTCGCCGCCCGCGTTGGCGAGTCTCGTTTTCATTAAGTCAGCTCGACGTTTGTATCCTTCAGACCATGGCGAAAGACGCAGCGTCTCCGGGGCGCCTCAAGCAGCTCCGGATGGTCGCACAGATCATTCAGCAGGCGAACCCCAAGGGTATGCCGATCGTCTACGCGTCGGCTCTGGGCACGCTCGTCCTGTTCGTCGTCCTTGGCGTGATCTTCGGCTGGACGTGGATCGTGTTCGGCGTCTTCGCCGCCGTACTGGTCGGGATGATCGTCTTCAGCCGCTTCGCGCAGAGGTCGCAGTACTCGTTGCTCCACGGCCAGCCGGGGGCGACGTACGCGATCCTGCAGAGCCTGCGCGGCACCTGGTATGTCGAGGAGAAGCCGGTCGCGGTCAACCGCGACCAGGACCTCGTCTTCCGGGTCGTCGGATATCCGGGGGTCATCCTCGTCTCCGAGGGCCCGGCCAACCGGGTGCAGCGCATGCTCCTCGCGGAGAAGAAGCGCGTGCAGCGGGTCGCGGTCGACGTGCCCGTGTACGACATCCAGTGCGGTGACGCGGAGGGTCAGGTCCCCCTGGCCAAGCTGCAGCGGCACGTGATGAAGCTGCCCCGCAACCTGAAGAAGGGCGCGGTGTCCGAGGTCAACAACCGGATGCGCGCGCTCACCCCGGCCATGCCGCTGCCGAAGGGCCCCATTCCCAAGGGCGCCCGGATGCCGCGCGGCCCGAAGATGCGCTGACGACGTTGGACCTCGTGGGGAGGCGGCCGGTCTCCCGGTCGCAGACCTCCCGGGCCAACCGGGGCTGGTGGGACGGCGCGGCCGACGAGTACCAGGCCGAGCACGGCGGTTTCCTGCGCGACGACGGCTTCGTGTGGTGCCCCGAGGGGCTGGACGAGGCCGACGCCCGGCTGCTGGGCGACGTGACGGGGCGCCGGGTCCTGGAGATCGGCTGCGGCGCCGGGCAGTGCGGCCGGTGGCTGCTGGGGCGCGGCGCCACGGTCACCGGCGTCGACCTCTCCCACCGCCAGCTGCAGCACTCCCGGCGGATCGACATGTCCGCCGGGGTGACCCTGCCCGTCGTCCAGGCCGACGCCGAGACGCTGCCGTTCGCGGACCGGTCGTTCGACCTCGCGTGCTCGGCCTACGGCGCGCTGCCGTTCGTGGCCGACGCAGGGGCGGTGCTGGCCGAGGTGCGGCGTGTGCTGCGGCCGGGCGGCCGGTTCGTGTTCTCCGTCAGCCACCCCGTCCGGTGGGCCTTCCCCGACGATCCGGGCCCGCGCGGCCTGACCGCCGACCGCCCCTACTTCGACCGCTCGCCGTACGTCGAGTTCGGCGAGGACGGCGAGCCGTCGTACGTGGAGCACCACCGGACGATGGGCGACTGGGTGGGCCTGATCGCCGCCTCCGGCCTCGTGCTGACCGGGCTGACCGAGCCGGAGTGGCCGCCGGGCCACGACCGCACGTGGGGCGGCTGGAGTCCGCTGCGCGGGCGCCTGCTGCCCGGCACAGCGATCTTCCAGTGCGTCAGGGCCGCGTCGTAGATCAGGCGAAGTAACGCAGCCAGACGTACCCCCAGGCCATCGTGATGCTCAGCGCGGTGACGAGGATGCCGTACCTGGTGAACTGCCAGAAGCCGATGCGGTGGCCGGTGCGGGCGGCGATGCCGAGGGCGACGACGTTGGCGCTGGCCGCCACCGCGGTGCCGTTGCCGCTGAAGTCGGCCCCCAGGGCGAAGGACCACCACAGCGCCTGCCCGGTCTGCGCGTCGGGGGCCTGGGCGACCATCTCCTCGACGACGGGCACCATCGTGGCGACGTAGGGGATGTTGTCGAAGAACGCGCCGAGCACGCCGGAGCCGAACAGCAGCGCCGTGGCCGCGAGGAAGTAGTCGTCACCGAGCGCGCCGACGGCCCAGCCGCCGATCGTCGCGATGACACCGGTGTTCACCAGCCCGGCGACCATCACGAACAGGCCCATGAAGAAGACCAGGGTGCTCCACTCGACCTCGCGCAGGACATCGGACATGTCGGCGCGGGACACCAGGAGCATCACCCCGGCGCCCACCAGGGCGACGATCGACGGCTCCACGTGCACGACGGCGTGCAGGCAGAACCCGGCGACGACCCCGCCGAGCACGATCATGCACCGCACGAGCAGGCGTGGGTCGGTGATGGCCCGCCGTTCCTGCAGCGCCATCACCGCCGCGACCCGCTCGGGTTCGTAGCGGAACGACTTGCGGAACAGCACCCGGGTGAGCAGCACGAACACCACGAAGATGACGACCACGATCGGCGCCATGTGGGCCAGGAAGTCGTTGAACGTCAACCCGGCACGGCTGCCGATGATGATGTTGGGCGGGTCGCCGATGAGTGTCGCCGCCCCGCCGATGTTGGACGCGAGGACCTCGGCGATCAGGTACGGCTGGGCCGGGACGCGGAGCCGGTCGCAGACCACCACGGTGACCGGCGCGACGAGCATGATCGTGGTGACGTTGTCGAGGAACGGCGAGGCGACCGCGGTGATCACCATCAGCATGACCATCAGCCGGTACGGCCGGCCCTTGGATTTCTTCGCCGCCCAGATGGCGACGTAGTCGAAGACCCCTGTCTGCTTGACGACCCCAACGATGATCATCATGCCGAGCAGCAGGAAGATGACGTTCCAGTCGATGCCTGCGGTCTCGGAGAAGAACACCTCGTCGCCGGGGATCAGCCCCAGAACGGCCATCGCGCCGGCGGCGATGAGAACCACCTTGACCTTGTGGACCTTCTCCGACGCGATGAAGACGAAGGCCACCAGGAAGATCGAGAAGGAGACGACCGCGCTCACGTGCGGCGCCCCGGGGGTCCGGCGATGAGCGTACGGCTGGCGGAGTTCAGGCACGGCGTCCGGATGGGGCGGCGCCGCGACGACGGCATGGTGAAGCGGTGAATGATCGAACCTCCAGATCATGGAAATGCCGCATGACGCGACGCGACGCGAACGGACGCGACGGGGTCTGCGGCCGAAGAGGGTGCGGGGCGGCCCCGCGACTCACCTGTGGCGGTCACTCACCAGGTGGGACGAGAGCCAGGCTGGTGAGCAGCCGCTCCAGTGTGATCGCCCCGGCCAGGGTGCCGTCGGGGCCGACGACCGCGGCGATGGGGCTGCGGAGCCGCGTCATGAGGGCGGCCACTTCGAGCAGGGTCGCGTCGAGGGGCACCGTCACCGGTCTGGGCGGCTGGGCCGGCAGGCAGTCTCCCACCGTTATGCCGGCCAGTTCCCGCCAGAAGCTGTCGGCGTGGGCCTCGTCGATCGCCCGGGCGAGCGCCGGGTCCTCCTGGTAGGCGCCGGGAACCGCGAGACGCAGCACCTGCGTGCCGGGAAGCACCCATCCCGGCCGTCCCCTGTCGTCCACCACGATCAATCCGGGCATCCGGTTCAGCACCATGATCCGTACGGCCCGGGCGACGGAGTCGTGGACGGTCACCGTCGGCAGGTTCACAACGACATCGCGCGCTTGCATCAGGTCATCACATCGATCGGGAAGGCGGACGGTTCCGGGTATGGTCATCGGGCCGCCTCCACGAACTCGGCGAAGCGGCGTTCCAGATGGGCGAGCCGGTCGAGGACGGGCCTGCTGTGCAGGATGTCGGCGAGCTGGTCGGCCTCGCGCTGGTCCAGGTTGATCGCCTGCAGCGGCGTGTCGGGCTCCGCGGAGTCGTAGACGACAAGCCGGCGACGGCCGGACTTCTCCACGAGCACGCCGAAGCGCTGTCCGTCGCGGGTGACGCACTGGTGCACCACGGTCGCGACGCCGGGCAGGGTGGCGCGGGTCACGTCCATCTCAGCTCCCTCCGATCGGTGACAGGGCCGGGATCAGGACCCGTTCCGCGCCTCTTCCGCACGGGCCGCGTAGCCCTCGGCCCAGCGGACGAGGTCGGCCTTGAGCCGCACCTCGACGCGGTGCAGGTCGATGACGGTCACCTCGACGCCCCACTCGCGGGTGCGGCGGCTGATCCTCGCCGACAGGTCGCGCAGGCTCTCCCCGGTCGGCCGGGCCAGCTCCACCAGGCCGCGTTCCGCGACGTGGGCGCGGATCTCCGCCTCCGTGGCCGCGAGGGTGGCCGACTCCGACCGGCCGGGGTCCAGGGCGTACGCGGCCGGATCCCGCACGGACGCCAGCCCGGTGCCGTTCACGGTCACCGCGACGCCGTCCGCGGTCACGGCGTCGAGCCACAGCAGGTCGAGAAAGGCCGGGCCCAGCGGGACGCGGACGGCGCGGTCGGCACCCGGCAGCACGGCGGCGAGGCCGGGCTCCTTGACCGCGGCGAGGCGGCCGAATCGGAACACCACCAGTCGTTCTCCCTCCTTGACGACGCGGAGCACGGCGACGGCCGACACGACCAGCAGCACTCCGGCCGCGACCGCCCACGCGGCGAGCGGCGTCTGGGAAGCGAGTCCTGCCGGCGTCATCGCGTCCCCCCTTTTCCGTCCGTCGTCTCCTGGGTTCCAGTCTTCGAGACGGCGCGGGCCACCACCATCGGGTGCGGCACCCATATCGGGAGAGGTATGACATGTAGGGAGGCCGCACGATGGGGGGCAGCCCGCATGGACACCGGCGTACGAGGACGAGCAGGCTGTGAACCGTGAACGAGCGCACCGACCCGCAGAGCGGCCGAGCCGCGGCACGGACGCGGCACCCGGCCCGCGCCCTGTTCTGGCGGCTGTTCGCGATCAACGGGCTGGTCTTCACCGTCGGGACGTTCGTGCTCGCGCTCTCCCCCGCCACGGTGTCCTCACCGGTCCTGCTCGCCGAGGTGCCGGTCCTGACCGTGGGACTGGCCCTGATCATCGCCGCCAACGCGCTGCTGATCCGCAAGAGCCTGGCCCCGCTGGACGCGCTCACCACGCTCATGCGGCGGGTCGACCTGCTGAGGGCGGGCGACCGGCTCACCGACAGCGGCAACGGCGATCTCGCCCAGCTGATCGGCACGTTCAACGAGATGCTCGAACGTCTCGAAGCCGAGCGCAGCGCCAGCAGCGCGTACGCGCTGGCCGCGCAGGAGGGGGAACGGCGGAGGATCGCGCGCGAGCTGCACGACGAGATCGGCCAGAGCCTCACGGTGGCCCTGCTGTCGCTCAAGCGCGTCGTCGACCGGGCGCCCGAGGAGCTCCGGGAGGAGCTGTGCTCGGCCCAGGAGACGGTCCGCGCCAGCCTGGACGAGGTGCGGCAGGTCGCCAGACGGCTGCGGCCCGGAGTCCTGGAGGACCTCGGCCTGCACAGCGCGCTGAGCGCGCTGAGCAGCGATTTCTCGCAGGCGAGCGGGATCGCGGTCACGCGTGAGGTCGACCCCGCCCTGCCGGCTCTCAGCGAAGAGGTCGAACTCGTCCTCTACCGGATCGCGCAGGAGGGGTTGACGAACGTGGCCAGGCACTCGAAGGCCCGCCATGTGGAGCTGTCGCTCACGCAGGAGAATGGACAGCTCACGCTGCGCATCGCCGACGACGGGCGCGGGGGCGTCCACAAGGAGGGCGCCGGGATCCGCGGCATGCGCGAGCGCGCCCTTCTCATCGGCGCCCGGCTGACCGTCGACTCCCCGCCCGGCGGCGGCACGGACGTGCGTCTGGTCGTACCCCCACACGCGGTGAAGGAGAGCTGATCCGTGGGAAGCCCCAGAACCCGCATCCTGCTGGCCGACGACCACGCGCTGGTCCGGCGTGGACTGCGGCTGATCCTCGACGCGGAGCCCGATCTCACGGTGGTCGCCGAGGCCGCCGACGGCGCCGAGGCGGTCGAGGCCGCCCGATCGGAGGAGATCGACCTCGCCATCCTCGACATCGCGATGCCCCGGATGACCGGAATCCAGGCGGCGCGCGAGATCTCACGACTCGCGCCCCACATCCGGATACTGATCCTGTCGATGTACGACAACGAGCAGTACTTCTTCGAGGCGCTCAAGGCCGGCGCCTCGGGCTACGTGCTCAAGTCGGTCGCCGACCAGGACCTCCTGGAGGCCTGCCGGGCGGCGATGCGCGGGGAGCCCTTCCTCTACCCGGGTGCGGTCACCGCCCTCATCCGCGACTACCTCCAGCGCGCCCGGCAGGGCGACCGCATGCCGGACAGCATCCTGACGCCCCGGGAGGAGGAGATCGTCAAGCTCATCGCCGAGGGCAACTCGGCCAAGGAGATCGCGGAGACGCTCTTCATCAGCGTGAAGACCGTGGACAGGCACCGCGCGAACATCCTGCAGAAGCTCGGCATGCGCGACCGGCTCGAACTGACCCGTTACGCCATCCGCGCCGGCCTCGTCGAACCCTGACCGAGGTTCCCCGCGGTGTCAGAGGTTGACCACGACGTCAGAGGTTGACCACGACCGTTCCGGCCGCGCGGTCGTGCAGGCCGCGCCGGTCACGGTCCCAGATGAGGGCGGGCACGGCGAGGCACAGCAGCAGCGTGCGGACCAGCACGCCGAGGAAGCGCGGCCGCCCGCCGTCGAGCCCGGCCACGCGGATGCCGAACAGGCGCATCCCCAGCGTCATGCCGACCGTGCCGACGAGAAGGACGTACTCCGCGGCGAAGACCCCGAGGCCGACCGCGCCGATGTCGTTGCCCTGGACGCGCAGCAGGCCACCGGCGATGGCCCAGGTGCACACCAGCCAGTCGACGAGGACCGCGCCGATCCTGCGTCCCCACCCGGCGACCGCCCCGGGACCCTGCTCCGGCAGGCCGAGGCGCTCCCCCGGGTAGCCCAGGTCCGCCCCGGCGGCCCGCGGGCCCCCGATCCAGGTCTGCGTCCAACGCGGCTGCCGGTCACTCATGGTTTCCCAGCGTATCGGGGAGGGTCACCGGTCTGGCGTCCGGCCACGAAGCCGGAGATCATGGGCAGGCCATCGCATGAAATCCCGGTATGGTGAGTCGCTTCCGACCTGAGCGTTTTGGAGGGAACCGTGCGGCCGGCGGACCCCGATGACATCGACGCGCGCTTCGAGGCGCTGGTCTCGCAGTTCGACCAGGACGAGATCCGGCGGATGACCGCCGCGGCCGGGACGGCCTCGTTCTCGCCGGCACGGCGGCGTCGCCCGGCCGCACTGGCGGCGATCGCGGGCCTGGTCGTGCTTCTGGGACTCGTCGTCGTCCTGCGGCCCGACGTCCTGGAGAAGTTCGGCGTCGTCCGCCCGTCCGCCGCCGGCGGCGAGGACGTGGTCGTCTCCGGCCCGGTGGTCGCCCGGCCCGGGCCCGTGCTCACGCCCATCCCGGACGGCGAGGAGGGCCTGTTCGACCACGGGCCCGTCCCGGCGCCGTCCGCCGGTCCCTTCGCCGGCACCCCCGCCACCGGGTACGCCGACGGCGAGCAGGGACTGGTCATGCCCGCCGCGCGGGCGCTCGGCGGGCTCACCGAGGAGGAGGTCGGCCAGGCCCTGCTGCGCGTACGGCGGCTGCTGTCGGCCGCGCACCTCGACCCGGCCACGGTGCGGGGCGAGCTCCCGGTGGCGTTCGCCGGCCTGCTGCATCACCGGCAGCGCGAGGCGTTCCTGCGCCGCCTCGACGACGGCGGCCCCACCGGCACCCGGTCCTGGCTGTTCAGCCTCGCCCCGGGCACGGCCGAGCCGGTGGGAGACGTCGTGAAGGTCTCCGGCGAGACGACGATCGCCAAGAGGGCCGGCGGAGGCGTCACGATCACGGCGGACTACCTGTTCGTCCACCCGGTCAGCCGGCCCGGCACGCCCCTGGTCGTGGCGAGGGTCGTCGAGCACCACAGGAGCGAGTTCTCCGCGTACCGGGAGGACGGCAGGCTGGTCGTCTGGCTGGCCAAGGACGATTCGGCCCTCTTCGGCGCCAATTGCGACGCGGACGACGGTTTCGTTCATCCGCGATTTCCCGGGGATCCCCAGAAAGCGCGGCCGTCCGGCGAGCCCGTCGATCCCTACGACCGGGCCTCCGGCGTCTCCGGCGTTTCCGGGGGGCCGCGCTGTCCGGCCGCGTTGGGCACCTGACCTGCGAGAAAGCCGTACGATGGAGACCGGGGAACGGCGGGCCGACGTTATCGCCGCGACCGCCCGGGTAGCGCTTTCCCTTAACACGCGCGAAACAGTCGAGACACGGGGCGGAAACGGCACCGGCCTACTTTCGGGTTGCTAGCCCATGCCCCTGGGAGGTTCGAGAGTGTTCAACTCCGCCGATGACGTCCTCAAGTTCATCCGGGACGAGGGTGTGCAGTTCGTCGACGTCAGGTTCACGGACCTGCCGGGGACGACGCACCACTTCACCTTCCCGTCCGAGAACTTCGGCCCGAACGTCTTCACCGACGGCCTCATGTTCGACGGCTCGTCGATCCGCGGGTTCCAGGCCATCCACGAGTCGGACATGCTCCTGCTGCCCGACCCGACGACGGCCGTGCTCGACCCGTTCCGCCAGCACAAGACGCTGAACATCAACTTCTTCGTGCACGACCCGCTGACCGGCGAAGCCTACAGCCGCGACCCGCGCAACGTCGCCCGCAAGGCCGAGGAGTACCTCAAGGGCACCGGCATCGCGGACACCGTGTTCTTCGGCCCCGAGGCCGAGTTCTACATCTTCGACGACGTCCGCTTCGAGACGCGCGCCAACGCCGGCTACTACTACATCGACTCCATCGAGGGCGCCTGGAACACCGGCAAGGCCTCCGAGGGCGGCAACCTGGGATACAAGCCCCGTTACAAGGGCGGCTACTTCCCGGTCCCGCCGATGGACCACTTCACCGACCTGCGCTCGCAGATGGTCCGCAACCTCATCGAGGCCGGCATCGAGACCGAGATGCAGCACCACGAGGTGGGCACCGCCGGCCAGGCCGAGATCGACTTCCGGTTCGGCACGCTGCTCCAGACGGCCGACAAGCTGATGCTGTACAAGTACATCATCAAGAGCACGGCCATCCAGGCGGGCCGTACGGTCACGTTCATGCCCAAGCCGATCTTCGGTGACAACGGCTCCGGCATGCACTGCCACCAGTCGCTCTGGAAGGACGGCGAGCCGCTGTTCTACGACGAGGTCGGCTACGCCGGTCTGTCGGACATCGCCCGCTACTACATCGGCGGCCTGCTCAAGCACGCCCCGTCGCTGCTGGCCTTCACCAACCCGACGGTGAACTCCTACCACCGCCTGGTGCCCGGCTACGAGGCCCCGGTCAACCTGGTCTACTCCCAGCGCAACCGCTCGGCCTGCGTCCGCATCCCGATCACGGGCTCGAACCCGAAGGCCAAGCGCATCGAGTTCCGCGTGCCGGACCCGTCCTGCAACCCGTACTTCGCCTTCGCCGCCATGCTCATGGCCGGCATCGACGGCATCCGCAACAAGATCGAGCCGCCGGAGCCGGTCGACAAGGACCTGTACGAGCTGCCGCCGGAGGAGGCCCGCAACATCCCGCAGGTGCCGGGCTCGCTGGAGAAGGTGCTCGACGCCCTCGAGGCCGACCACGACTACCTGCTCGAGGGCGGCGTGTTCACGCCGGACCTCATCGAGACCTGGATCGCCTACAAGCGCGAGAACGAGGTCGACCCGATCCGTCTCCGCCCGCACCCGCACGAGTTCGAGCTCTACTACGACGTGTGATCCGCTGACCTGTTGACCTGGGCGGGAGACCGTACGGACCCCGCTCAGGGCACATCCAGGGCACTCACGTCCGCAGGATGGCCATCGACCGGCGCCGCACCGAAGGCACGGTCGATGGCCTTTCGCATGCGTTCCTCCCCCGACGTCATACGAACGGCGAGAAGATCACGGCACTGCTGCGGCGGTACCGTGTTCAGAAGCGGTAGCCGGCATGCTCGGCGCGGGCGCCCACGGCGCCGGTTCGAGCCGGACGGTGGCCGCGGGACCGGCCGGCGTGCCGCCGTCGCCGTTCGCGAGCGCTTCAGGACGGCCTGGTCTGCTCCCCTGTCTCACTGTTTGAAGGTCGGCCGAGCGTCCTCTCTGATGATTTCCACCATGTCGTCGAATTCGGGAAGGCCGCCGGCGGGAGCGCGGACGACACCGGCTTGAGACGGTCTGGGTGCCGTTATGGTCGCGGCCGCGCCCCAGGACTGGATATCGGTTCTGACGCCGCTCCTGCTGAAGGGCTTTCTCTGTCCCTGGGTGGTCCAGCTTGAGGTGACCATGAAGGGGAGACCCCGCCTGTCGAAGGCGACGCTCCACCTCAGGACCAGATTCGCGTAAGCAGGGTCGGGTCCTTTCCCCGCCACCTCGCGGAACGTGGGTGAGAGCCGGTAGAGCTCGGCGAACGTGATGGTGCCGTCGTAGAAGCCGGTCACCTTGAGGTCCGGGGTTTTGCCGGCGGGATTCGGCAGGTTGAACTTGCGCCTGTCCGCGTGGGCGATCAGTGCCTTGAGCGTCGCGATCTCGAAGATGTTGACGACCTGGTCGCCGAAGGCCGTGGCTCCGGCGCTGCGCTTGCCGCGCGCCGCCCAGGTCTTTCCCTTGGGCAGGCCCGCGGTCCACAGGCGCCCGGTGCTGTAGAACCGGCCATCCGTATTGACCCAGCGATGCGACTGAGTCTGCGCGATCAGGCTCTGCGAGACCAGATCGCCTTCGGCGGCACGTTCCTTGGCCAGCGGGAGATCATAGCGGCCGAACTGCACCTGGCGCGTGATGCCCGCCGCGGCGACGCCACGCCTGCCGAGAAGCAGCGTTCCGTTCTGCAGCACATTGAAGCGGTACGGATTGGACTGGTGACCGTCATATTTGCTCCTGGCCCCGAGAAAAGCGCCTCCGTACTGGGTGAACCTGACGCTCGCGCCCTTGGCGAGCTGGTTCTGCACGGCTCGGACCACATCGGGAACGGCGGCTTCGGCCACGGCCGGGACGGAGAGCGTCACCGCCGGACCGACAAGTACGGCGGATAAGAGAACTGGTAATCGGCGCATCAATACATGCCTTCGATAAGAGCCGGAAATCGGATATAACGATCTTCAATGGTGCGGCAGCGTAGCATTTGCGGAGGCGAGCACGAGTCGTTTCTCGCAGAGCCCGGATTTCCTCCGACCGCCCATCTGCGGGTCGATGATTCAGCGGGCGTTTTCCCCGTGGCTCCGCTCGTACTTCTCCGGATCGAGAAAGTACTCAAATGCTTGGGTCGTGGCCTTGACGACGACGGGATCCCCGATGGGCGCGGGCCAGATCTGGAGGTAGTGGTCGTCGACGGCGTCCTCTGTGCCCTCGGTGTCCATGCCCTTGACGTGGTACCGGATGCGATAGGCCCCCGGCCCTGCCGGGAGAGCGGGCAGGGGGCACATGACACTCTCGCCGAAGCTGAACCCCGTCATCTCCAATCGGCCCGACCCGGACACGTAGCTGACTTCCACGATGTCCTCATAACCCTCCCGGTCTGCCCCCGGATCCCGGTCGGCGACCGTCACCGTGAAATTGGCCGGTCCCCACTGGTGGGTGATGTGCAGGGTGGCAAAGCCCTTCTCGACCTCGATGATCCGAGCGGACTGGGCCGGCGTTTCCACATCTTCGCTGAATTCATCGTCCGCCAGGTAGGCGACACCGCAGTCCTCCACTTCCACCTGCAGGCGTACGGTCCGCTGCTGATCGTCACTCATGGGCGCAGAGCGTAGACACCGCCACCGACAAGATCGATCGTGGAGTGGTGACCCGGTTGAAGTGCGAGCCTCGGCCCTGGGCGGTGAGGTGATGATCTGTCCGCCCTGGAGGGCCTGCGTCTGACCGCGGTCACCGCGGCCCTGTTCACCCACTGCGGGACGCGTGGGAGCCCATCACCGGGACGGTGGTGAGAGCACCAGCGAGTTCGGGAAGCGTGGAGACGACGACCGAACCGCCGATGCCGGCGAGATGTTTGCGGCTGCCGTTCCTGCTCACCACACCGATCGCCCGGATGCCGACTTCTGCCGCCACCCACATTCCCAGGACGGACATGCTGACCAGGGTGCAGCCGGACGGTTCCGCTCCCAGCGCCTTCACCGCCTGCCGCACGAGGTCGACCCCCGGCCATTCCGACAACGCCGGCCGTTGTTCACGCCCGACGACCGCCTCCGCCAGGTGGCGTAGGCCGTGCAGGTCGAGGTATGCCTCTATAGCGGCGGAGCAGGTGTCGCCGACCACGACGACGCGCCTGCCACTGGCCCGGCAGGCCTGCAACACCTCCTGCGCTCCCGATGCGGGCACGGCCGTCGTGGCCGCCGCCAGCTCGGCCTCCCTCACCATCTCCTCAGCCTGCGCGCCGTAGTTAGGGCCGACGCTGTAGGCATAGCCCATCTTGGCGAGAGGGTCGGGCTCGATGGCAGTCAGGACCGACATCCTGTGCCCTGCCGAGAAGAGCATCTCGTAGATCCCGTTCGCGATCGCCGCCGTGTCCACACCGCGGAAGAAATCACAAAGCGTCCCGTCGAGCGGGATCAGAACGGTGTGGGTCCGTGCCAGGACCCGGGCGACATGCGGCCGCACCCTCATGCTCATGAGCGGAAATCTCTCACAGAGACGATCGGCGGCTGAATTCACGCCGTCGTGCCTGGGATGTCTACCGCAGCCGTACGCGTACGTTCACCGTGCTGTGCCATACGGCGGGAGGGCGGGGGTCCTGCGCAGCAGGAGCGTGAGAGCGCCGGTGGCGGTGAGCAGGAGCACGGCGAGGGCGACGACGCCCGGCCACCCGGCGTCCGTCCAGGCGCGGCCCGCGAGGCTGCCGAAGACGGAGGACCCCAGGTAGTAGGTGAACAGGTAGAGCGACGCGGCCTGTCCCGTGGACACCCCGCCCGCGTACGCCCGGGCCGGGACCCATCCGCTGGCCACTCCATGGACGGCGAAGAAGCCCGCGGTCAGGAGCGCGAGGCCGACGACCACCACCGGCAGCGAGGACGACAGCGTGACCAGGGCGCCGGCGACGGCCAGAAGGCAGCCCAGCGGCGTCACGGTCCGGCGTCCGCGGGCGTCGGCCAGCCGGCCGAAGACCGCGGAGCTGACGGAGCCGACGGGATAGACGAGGAACATCAGGCCGGCGGCGCCGAGACCGAGGTGGAACGGCGCGTCCGCGAGCCGGAAGCCCAGGGTGTTGAACACCGCGACCAGGGCCCCCATCGAGCAGCCGCCGATGCCGTACAACGCCAGCAGTCCGCGGTCCGACAGCGCGCGCAGGCTCCCCCGCAGGAGTGCGCGGACGCCCGCCGGGGCCGCGACGAAGCGCCGGGAGGCCGGAAGCAGCACACGTACGGTCAGGGCGCACAGGAGGCCGAGGGCGGCGGCCGCGGCCAGGGCCCAGCGCCAGCCGACGGCCTGGGCGACCCCGCCGGTCAGGAGGCGGCCGGCCATCCCGCCGAGCGCCGTGCCGCCGACGTACAGACCGGCGGCGCGGGCGTGCGTGGACGGGTGCAGCTCCTCGCGCAGGTAGGCGGTGGCGACGGCGGGGAGCCCGGCCAGCGCGACGCCCTGGAGCAGCCGCAGGACCATGAGCGCCGGCCAGCCGGGCGCAAGCGCGCACGCCGCCGCGACGACGGCGGACGCCGTCAGCGACAGGTGGATCAGCCGGGTGCGTCCGACGACGTCGGACAGGGGGCCGGCCACCAGCAGCGCGACGCCGAGCCCGAGCGTGGTGAGCGACACGCTCAGCGTGCTCTCCGCGGTGGACACCCCGAACCGCGCGGCGAGCTCGGGCAGGATCGCCTGCGTGCTGTACAGCAGCGCGAAGGTCGCCACCCCGGCGGCGAACAGCGCGACGACGACGCGCCGGTAGCCGGTGGTTCCCGGCAGGTGTCCTTCCACGGCGGAGGTCTCAAGAACAGCGGTCACCCCCACGACTGTGCACTTCCTGGGCATATGCGTCCAATGCGATGAAGAGCCAGTTTCGATGCGTCATGCGTATGATGGCGGGCATGCTGCTCCGGGACCTGTCCTGGCTGGTCGCCCTCGCCGACCACCAGCACGTGACCGACACCGCCGCCGTCCTCCGCACCAGCCAGCCGACGCTCTCCCGCGCCCTCGCCCGGGTGGAGGCCGAGCTCGGCACCCGGGTGTTCGAACGCGCGCCGGACGGCGTGCACCTGACGCCCAACGGGACAGTCGTGGTGGCGGCCGCGCGCGACCTCACCGCGCGCTACGAACAGCTCCTCGCCGACCTCCGGAGCCTGCTCGACCCGGACACCGGCGTGGTGCGCCTGGCCTTCCTCGACTCCATCGCCACCTCCCTCGTCCCCCGGTTGCTGCGCTCCTTCCACGAGTACGCGCCCCGGATGCGGATCCTGTTGCGCCAGGAGCCGGCGCACGAGATCGTGCGGGACCTGCGCACGGGGGCGGCCGATCTCGCGATCGTGTCCCCACGCCCGTCCGGAGACTTCGGCTGGCACCCCCTGCAGGAGGAGCGGCTCGTGCTCGTCGTGCCGCCGAGCCACCGGCTACGCGACCGCAAGGAGGTGGAGCTGCGGGAGCTGGCGGACGAGGAGCTCGTCACCACGCCGGTCGGCTTCGGCTACCGGGCCCTGGTCGACGCGCTGCTGCGCGACGCCGGGGTGTCCCCCGCGGTCTCCTTCGAGAGCCAGGACCTCGCGACCATCGAGGGCCTGGTCGCGGCCGGGCTCGGCGTGGCCGTCGTCCCGGAACCCTTCGCCGGCCAGTCCGGCACCGTCGGCGTCCGCATCGCGGCGGAGGCCGCCCGCCGCACCATCGGCCTCACGTGGCGTACGGACCACGCCCTGGCCGCCCCTGCCGTCCGATTCCGGGACTTCGTCGTGACGCCCGATGCGTGAAACTACGATGACCTGATGCGCCGGACCGGCCCGAAGCCGTACTGGAACACCAACGTCGCCCGGCACGCGGGCATCCTCCGCGCGGTGCCCGAGTGGTGCGGCGACGCGCTGGACGTCGGCTGCGGCGACGGCCTGCTCGCGCGGAAGCTGACCGGCCGGGCGAAGCGCGTCACCGGCCTCGACAGGTCACCGGCGATGATCGCGCGCGCCCGCGAGCTGTCCGCCGGACGGCCGGAGCTCACCTTCGTCGAGGGCGACTTCCTCACCGCCGCCCTGCCCGTCGAGGGGTACGACTTCGTCTGCTCGGTGTCCGCGATCCATCACATGGACTTCGACCCCGCCCTCACCCGGATGCGCGAACTGCTGCGGCCCGGCGGCACGCTAGTGGTGGTCGGTCTGGCCCGCGAGGCGTCTGCGGCCGATTGGGCGGCCACGATCGCGGCCGCCCCGGTCGTACGGATCGTCAAAGTGCTGCGCCGCGCGCGGGAGCCCGAGGGGATGCCGGTGACCGGCCCGCGGATGAGCTATGGGCAGGTGCGGGCGGCGGCACGCCGATCCCTGCCCGGCGTGCGCTACCGCCGGCACGTGCTCCGCCGGTACTCCCTCACCTGGACGAAGCCCTAGTGCTCCTCGCCCGTGCGCAGGAACTCCGGCCGGGAGCGGTCCCAGCCCGGCACGTCCAGCGCGTTGAGCGCCGAGACGATCCGCTTCTCCTCGTAGACGAAGTGCGTCTCCATGAGCGCGGCCAGGCTGTCCAGCTCGCGGCGGACCTCCACCGGGTCCGCCGCCTGGTCCAGACGGCCGGCGAGGTCCTGGAGCCGCCGCAGACAATCCTCCACCAGGCGGTGGTCGCGGCGTAGTTCCTCCAGCACCGGGCGCAGCTCGGGGAACCGCCGGGCGAGTTCCGGGAACGCCCCGTCGTCCTCACCCGTGTGGTGGCGGTTCAGCGCGGAGCAGAAGGCGAGGCAGTGGGCCCGCAGTTCGCGGGGGCGGGCGCCTCCGGCGAGGTGGGCGTCGATGTCCTCGCGCAGCGCCGCGAGCTCCTCGCGGAGCCAGATGTGCACGTCGATCAGCTGGTTGCCGAACGCCCTCAGGCGTCCATGCGATGTCGTCAAGGTCGTCCCTTGTACCGGCGCCTCCATGCCCTCGGCGGTCTCCTTGCCGGGTGCACCGCGACGCTGGCAGAGGATCTATCACCACGCCGGCCGATGCGTCAACGGTGCGGGGACCGGCGGTAGCGGACCTCGGTCAGCGGGAAGCCGTCCGACTCGTCCCGCTGCACGGCCCCGTCGGGGCGCCAGCCGCCGCGCTCGTAGAACCGCCGGGCTCGGGCGTTCCCCTCGACGACCCAGAGGGTGGCCTGCTCGTACCCCGCGGCGGCGAGGTTGTCCAGTGCGGCGGACATGAGCCGCCCGCCGACCCCGGCGCCCCATACCTCGGGCATCAGGTAGATCGCCGAGACCTCCGCCACCGAGGCGGGATCGACGTCGTCGTCCCGGCCGGGGCCGAACGCGGCGAATCCGGCGACGGAGCCGTCCACCTCCGCCACGAGGACCTCCGTACGCCGCGGGGACTCCCCCAGCAGCCGCTCCCACACGGGCAGACGCATGGCCGGGGTGAGACCGTCGAGATGGGCCTGGGGCATGAGCCCCGGGTAGGCGGCCTGCCACGACCGGACGTGGACGGCGGCGATCGCCCCGGCGTCCGCCGGTTCGGCGCGTCTGATGACCATGCACACTCCGTATCCGCTTTCGGCCGCCGATTCCGGCGCCCGGTTATCCTCTCGCGGGGACGAGCGGCGGCTCCATAATGGGCAGGTTCGTACGTAAAGGCGAATCATTATTCGTAATCGGCTTTGCGCGTGCTTTGTTCTGGCCTAACCTCGTCGTTCGTGAAACTCGCCATGATCGCGCTCGCCGGTTCGGTGACGCTGGGGCTCGTCCCGGCCGTCTCCTCCCCGGCCGCCGCCCACCCGATCAAGAACACGACCCTCACCGGCAACCGCCTGTACAGCGCGGGACCTTTGCCGACCACCTCCTGCCGGGAAAGACCGGTGAAGAAGAACAACGCGGCGTCGGCCAAGAGCTATCTGGCCGGTGTGCTCAGATGTGTCGACCGCTCGTGGACCGCCCAATTGCGCAAGGCGGGCCTGAAGCAGTCCCGGATGAAGCTCACCTACGCCGACAAAGTGCCGGCGAAGTTCTGCGGCGTGAAGTGGCGCAAGGACGATTGGGACGCCTACTACTGTGACGAGAGCCGTACGCTTCTGATCGTGCTCTCGAAGGACCTCCTGGAGGATCCGGGAGATCTCTATCTGTTCAACCTGGTGGCGACGTTCTACGGCGAGCACGTGCAGAACGCCGCCGGCATCTACCGGGCCTGGATAAACCTCGACTCCCGGAACAAGGCCGAGCTCGCCGAGCAGAACCGGCGCTACAACCTGCAGGGCCACTGCTTCGGCGGAGCCTTCATCCGCAGCGTCTGGAAGTCCCTCCACCGCGACCCCGAGGACTGGGACGACCTGCTCTACTACGTGCGCGGCTGGGCGGGCAAGGACGGCGGCAGCAGGAAGTCGATCACCTACTGGGCCAACGCCGGGTTCAAGTCCGGCGACCCCGGCTCCTGCAACACGTGGGCCGCCCCGTCCTCCAAGGTGGCGTGACGTGGTCTCCGGCACCGGCTGACCGCGTCGGCGTGGGCGGCCCGGCCGGCGCGGCCGGCCGCCCACGCTCACGTCGGCCCCGGAGATCCCGTCGTACGTCCACATCGGCGTCGTGCGCCCTCGCGCCGCCGCGCGCCGCTTCCCCGGTCACCGTCGCCGGGACCTGACATTTCGCGGTGCTGTCCGGTCGTACCTGTGAGAAGCCGAGATCGCACACCGAATCGAAGGGACGGGTGGCGATGCCCACGCGACGCGAGGAAGACGAAGCCACGATCAGGCGGCAGATCGGCAGGATCGTCGAAGGAATCCGGGCCGGGGACCTCGAAGGCCTGAGGCGGCTCTACGCGACGGACGTCGTGTCCTTCGACGTCGAGCCGCCACTGCAGCACGTGGGGATAGACGCGAAGCTGAAGAACTGGGCGAACGTGTTCGCGTTCTTCCGGGAGGTGGATTACGAGGTTCGCGACCTGACCCTCACCGTGGGCGATGACGTGGCGTTCGGTCACTGCTTCGGCCGGCTCAGCGGCACGATGAGGAACGGGACGGCGACGAGCGGCATGTGGGTCCGGGGCACTTTCTGCTTCCGGAAGACCGGCGGCGACTGGTTGATCGCGCACGACCAGGTTTCCGTGCCGCTCGACATGGCGAGCGGCCGGGGAGTGACCGACCTCGAGCCCTGACGCGGGCGGTGCCGCCGGTGACGCCTCGGTTCGTGCCGACCGCGGCGTCACCGGAGCCGGAGTCTGCCCACCGAGCGGGCCGTCTCCTCCCGGTCCGGCGGCTACTCCATCGCGCTGTTCGGCGCGGGCCGGGCCGCCTCCCGGCGCCCGGGCATCCCGACCGCCGCCGCCGCACGGCCGGGCCGCGGCGCCCGGGTACGGCGGACAAGGACCAGGCCGGTCAGCACGATGACGAGGCAGAGCCAGGCGAACGCGTCCCCGAGCCGGGTGTAGAGCGTGGCGCCCGGCCCCGGCGCCACCCGGGCGGACGCGACGGCGAAGTCGCGACGGCGGGCGGTCACGTCCTCGGCCAGCACCCGCCCACGGCCGTCGGCGATCATCAGCGTGCCGCGCTGCCCCGACCACGCCGTGGCCAGCCCGTGCTCCACCCCGCGCAGCAAGGCGGTGCGGCTGTGCTGCCACCCGTCGACGTCCTCGTCCGACGCCGGCACCGCCAGCAGGGCGGCCCCCGCCGCCGCGTAGTCACGGGTGGGCGCGGGGACGTTCACGTCCGCGCAGACCTCCAGGGCGACGCGGGAGCCGCCGGGGAGGAAGACCAGGTCGTGGCCGGGCCGCAGGGCCTCGCCCGGCCCGGCGTTCCACTTGTGGTACTCCACCGGCGCGCCGCCGTCCGCCGGGATCGCCAGGGCCGAGTTGTACCTCCCCTCGGCCGTGGTGTGGAGCAGCCCGGCCACGATGGCCGTGCCTTTCGAACGGGCGACGCGCGCCATCGGGCCCACGAGCGACGCCAGGGAGGCGTCGTCCGCGGCGAACGCGGCCTCGGGCAGCACCACGAGCCGCACCCCGGCAGGCAGCGCGGCGATCCGGTCCGCGTATGCCCTGAGCAGCGACTCACCCTCGCGGGTCGAGACGTCGACGCCCCAGTGGCCCCCGGCCCTGGCGACCACGGCGACGTCCTGCGGGCTTCCCGTGCCGGGCGCGCCCTGCAGCCGGAGCACGCCGTACCCGAGGGCGAGCGCGAGCACCCCGGCCGCGGCGGCCCCGGCGCGCAGCCGTACGGCCCACGGGACACGAGGCGCGTACAGCGCCACGGCGGAGGGCGTCCAGCCGGGCGCGAACAGCGCCGCGAGCGCCGAGGACGCGAACAGGACGAGGTACTCCACCCCCCAGGCACCCGTGACGGAGGCGATCTGGACCACCGTGGTGACGTCGGCCTGGGAGGTCGCGAGCGGCCCCAGGACACCGGAGGGACTGGCGAGCGAGGCCAGGTAGAGGCCGCTCACCCAGGCCGCGGGGGCGGCGAACGCGGCGAGCGTCACGAGGCCGCGGACGACGAGCGCGCGGAACAGGAGCGTGGTCAGGGCGAAGAGCGCCGACCCGCCGACGATGATCGACAGCGCGGCCGGCAGCGGGATCGCGAGGGACGGGCGGGGCCGCAGGAGGTAGTCCCAGCTGCCGGCCGTCCCGGCGAGGTACGCCGCGAAGGCGACGGCGGCGCTCCACCCGGCGGTGACCCGCGGGGCCAGCAGGAGAACCGCCAACGGGGCGAGCCAGGCCACGGCGGGCACCGGGGACAGCCCCGTGCCGATCGAGAACGACGAGGCCGAGCACACGAGGACGGCGGCCACGGCCACCGCGCGCCGCGCGCGATCCGTGCCCCCTGCGGCCCGCGAGGCCGCCGTACGTGGTTCAGCGGGTAAGCCCATTGATCATCCTCCACGCGGACCGCTCGCACAGCGAACGGAACTCCTGCTCCGGCATGCCGATCCGGTTGCCCAGGTAGAGCTGGACGAGGCCCTGGACCAGCGCGATCACGCCCATGGCGACCTCGAGGGGGTCGTCGGGCCGCAGGCGTCCCTCCCGCATGCCCTGCTCGATCCCCTCGACCACGTGGCTGAACGGCACCGCGCCGCCGCCGCGGAAGTCCTCGGGGAATCGGCGCGCCTCCTCCCTCCGGTCGGTTATCAGGAACGTGTACAGATGGGGCCTGCTCAGCGCGAAGTCGAGGAAGTCGTCGAGCAGGCCGTTCATCCGGGCCTCCCAGCCCCCGTCGGCGCCGCGCCTGCCCCAGTACCCCGCCATTTCGCGGAACGAGGCCTCCGCGACGGCCCCCAGCAGGGCGTCCCTGCCGGGAAAGTGCCGGTAGATGGCCATCGGCGTCACGCCGACCGCCTCCGCCACCCGCCGCATGGTGACCGCCTCGGCTCCCTCCGCGACGAGGATCTCCCGCGCGGTCGCCGCGATGCGTGCGGCCGTGTCCCCCTCGATCATGGTTAACACTGTATACGCATTAGATCTACGGCGTATACATGACGGCGGCCCGAGACGGACCAGGTGCCGTGCCGCCGCGCGTCAGGAGGGGGTCGAGCCGGAGGTCCTGGCGCGAAGGCCGCTCACGCGGCGCAGGATGTCCCACCAGAACGGCGCGCCGAACAGCAGGGCCAGCAGGGTGACGAGGAATCCCGGCCAGTGGCCCGGCGACGTCAGACGCCCCCACCAGTCCCCGCCGCGCCAGGCCCAGGCCGGGCCGCCGGAGGCGTCCATGGTGACGCTCACCGGGGCGTGCGTGAAGATCTTCACGAACGCCGGGGTGCTCAGCACGTCGGTGACGCACGCGTAGGGGTCCCGGCCCGGCTCGCACTGCTCGCGCAGGGGTTCCAGCGCCTGGGGGCCGGACTGGCCGAACGCGGTCACCGCGCTGCGGTAGGCGTTGTCGCGCAGCAGGCTCTTGCCGTACTCCAGCGAGTCCATGCTGAACACCAGCGTCACGACGAGGCCGAGCGCGACGAGGACCCAGCGGACGTAGCGCCGGTAGAGCAGGCTGAGCCGCTCCATCTCGCCGTCGAACCAGTCCTCCACGCCCCGCCGGAACGCCTCCAGGTCGTGGCTCGCCCTGTCCCACACGGCCTTGAGCGGCCGGGAGAAGGGGCTCTTGAGCGCGTCGAGGTCCCGCATGAGGGTCTCCACGCCGCCGTGTTCGGTGGCGATCTCCAGGACGGCGACGGCGAAGCGCGCGGGCGGGATGTCGGCGATGCTCGTCCGGCCGCGCTTGGCGTGGTCGATCTCCTGCAGGCGCTCGTGGAGCAACTCGGCCATCGACTTGCCCTGAGCGGGCGGCAGCACGGCCGAGGCGTCCGCGGCGAGGACGGCGGTCTCCACCGGGTCGGCCTGTTCCGCCGGGTGCGCGGGGTCCACCCGCGCGTCCGCCGGAGCCGGGTCCGCCGCCGTCCCGGCCGCCGCCATCTGCTCGGCGGCCACGGAGCCGGCGGCGGCGGCCAGCGGCGGGCTCTCCACGGGCGGCGGCTGGCGGCTGAAGGCGGGCCGCGGGTCCCGGCCGAACGGCAGCCGCGCGAACACCCCCATCACACTGGCGGGCAGGCGCGAGCGGCCCTCCTCCGGCGAGGCCGCCTGCGTCAGCGGCGGCCTCGCCCTGCGCCCGAACCTCTTCAGGACGTCGAGGACGCGGTCGAGCCGGGAGGTCCCGTCCGCCGTCTCCGCGCCGTCGAGGGTGTCGCGCAGGTACGCCCACAGGAACTTGCTGCGGATTCCGAGCAGCCTGACGATGCCCTCGTTGATGCCGCTGACGAGAAGCGACAGCAACAGGAAGGCCAGGACCAGTCCGATGGCCAAATCGGCGTAATACGAGATCAAAGAGATCACCCGTACCGTTGATACAGCGTCGCCCTCTGCACGGGCAATGCTTTCCGCGACCCTCGGTCTCGATCGAACGGCCCAGGCGTGATCACGCAGATGGATAAGATCAGGTACAACCACGTCCCTCTGGAGTACGGCAATGGCCGACGAGACGCCCACTCCCGCGGAGCCGGACGAGGTCCCCTTGCTTGCCGACCGCGTACACGGCGGGTACGGGGCCGTGGGCCGGAAGCTCTGACCCGGCCCAGGGCCCCGCTCAGTCCTCGTAGAAGACGCGCTCGACCACGGTCCTGGCCCGCCGGGTGGCGCGCCGGTAGTCCTCGATGAAGTCCTCGGTGCCCTCCGGGGGATAGCCGAGGGCCCGCGCGAGCAGCACGCGCTCCTTGACCGGGGTGGGGATGCTGTCGGCCGCCCGGCCGCGCACCAGCATGAGGGCGTCGCGGATGCGCGAGGCGAACAGCCAGGCCTCCGCCAGCACCGCCTCGTCAGCCGGGTCGAGCAGGCCCTCGCCCGCCGCCGCGCGCAGCGCGTCCAGGGTGCGGGTGGTGCGCAGCGCCGGTACGGCTCCCGCGTGCCGCAGCTGGATCAGCTGGGCCACCCACTCCACGTCGCTCAGCCCGCCCCTGCCGAGCTTGGTGTGCAGGGCCGGATCGGCCCCGCGCGGCAGCCGCTCGGCCTCCATCCGCGCCTTGAGCTTGCGGATCTCGCGTACGGCGTCGGCGGAGATGCCCTCGGCCGGGTAGCGCAGCGGATCGACGAGCACGACGAACTCGTGGCCGAGCTCGGCGTCGCCCGCGCAGAACCGGGCCCGCAGCAGCGCCTGGGCCTCCCAGTGCGAGGCCCAGCGGTCGTAGTAGGCCCGGTAGGAGGCGATCGTCCGCACGAGCGGCCCCTGCCGTCCCTCCGGCCGCAGGCTCGCGTCGATCTGCAGCGGCGGGTCGGGGGCGGGCAGCGCGAGCAGTCTGCGCGTCTCCTCGGCGACCGCGTGCGCGGCGTCGGTCGCGTCCCGCTCGGCCACCCCCGGCAGCGGCGCGTGCACGAACATGACGTCGGCGTCGCTGGCGTAGGAGCTCTCCAGGCCGCCCAGGCGGCCCATGGCGATCACCGCGATCCGGGTCGGGAACGCGGCCCGCCGCTCCAGCGTGACCTTGTTGATCGCCGTGTCCAGCGCCGCCTGGATCGTGACGTCGTTGAGCGACGAGAGCGCCTGGCCGACCTCCTCGATGTCGATGAGCCCGGACAGGTCGGCGCAGGCCGTGCGGAGCAGTTCCCTGCGGCGCAGGGCCCGGACGGCGGCGACGGCGTTCTCGGCGCTCCCCGCGTGGCGGCCCACCGCGGCGGCGGCCTCCGCGGCGAGCGTCGCGGCAGGCCGTACGGCCAGCTCGGCGGGCGAGCCCAGCATCGCGACGGCCTCGGGCGCGTGCAGCAGCAGCCCGGTGACGTAGCGGCTGGTGCCGAGCAGGTGGGCGAGCCGCTCGGCCACGGCGGTCTCGTCGCGCAGCAGGCGCAGGTACCACGGCGTGGTGCCGAGTTTCTCGCTCACCTGACGGAAGCCCAGCAGGCCGGCGTCGGGGTCGGGGGCGTCGGCGAACCAGCCGAGCATGACCGGCAGCAGCGTCCGCTGGATGGCCGCCCGGCGGGAGACGCCGCTGGTGAGCGCGGCGATGTGGCGCAGCGCGCCCTCGGGGTCGGCGTATCCGAGCGCCTCCAGCCGCGCGGTGGCCGCGGCCGTGGACAGGCGGGCCTCGGTCTCCGGCAGCCGGGCGACGGCCTGCAGCAGCGGCCGGTAGAACAGCTTCTCGTGGAGCCGCCGCACCTCCAGCGCGTGCCGCCGCCAGGTGGTGGTGAACTCCCCCACCGGGTCGGTCGTCATGCCCAGCCCCCGGCCGAGCCGCCGCAGGTCGGCGGTGTCCGACGGCACCACGTGGGTGCGGCGCAGCCGGTGGAGCTGGAGCATGTGCTCGACCTGGCGCAGGAAGGTGTAGGCCTCGGCGAGCGACTTGGCGTCGTCGCGGCCGACGTAGCCGCCTCTGGAGAGCGCGGCGAGGGCCGACAGCGTGGCCCGGCGGCGCAGCAGCGGGTCGGACCGGCCGTGCACGAGCTGGAGGAGCTGGACGGCGAACTCGATGTCCCGCAGCCCGCCCGGCCCGAGCTTGATCTGCCGGTCGGCCTCGCCCGCGGGCACGTGCGCCTCCACGCGGCGGCGCATGGACTGCACGTCCTCGACGAACTTGGGCCGGGCCGCGGCCTGCCACACCAGCTCGTTGACCGCGGCGACGTACTGCTGGCCGAGCTCCAGGTCGCCGGCGACGGGGCGCGCCTTGAGCAGCGCCTGGAACTCCCACGTCTTGGCCCACCGCCGGTAGTAGGTCAGGTGGCTCTCCATGCTGCGTACGAGCGGGCCCATCTTGCCCTCGGGGCGCAGGTTGGCGTCCACCTCCCACAGCGCGCCCTCGGGGGTGCTCGCCGAGCAGGCCCGCATCATGCCCTGCGCCAGGCGCGTGGCGGTCTGCAGCGCCTTGGTCTCGTCCACGCCCTCCTTGGGCTCGGCCACGAAGACGACGTCGACGTCGGAGATGTAGTTCAGCTCGCGGGCGCCGCACTTGCCCATGCCGATGACGGCCAGGCGTACGTCGCCCGCGTCGGCCACCTCGGCCCTGGCGACGGCGAGCGCGGCCTCCAGCGCGGCCGAGGCCAGGTCGGCCAGCGCGGCGGCGACCTCGGCGAGCGTGCACTCGCCGGTCACGTCCCGCGTGGCCAGGTGCAGCAGGCGGCCGCGGTAGGCGACGCGCAGCGCGTCCATCGCCGGGCCCGGCTCGGTGGCCGTGGTCCCCCCGGTCACGCCCGCGGCCACCGGCTCGGCGTCGTCCGGGTCCGCGCCGACCGCGAGCAGCATCTCCTCACGCAGCTCGCCGGTCGCGGGCCACTGGGTCCACCGCGTCGCGGGCAGGCACTCCGGGTGCCGTACGACGTGCTCGCCGAGCGCCGCGCTGAGCCCGAACACGCCGAGCAGCCTGCGGCGCAGGTCCGGGTCCGCGCGGAACGCCCCGAGCACGCTCGGGTCCCGCTCGACCAGGCGGCTCAGCGTGGTGAGCGCCAGATCCGGGTCGGCGGCCCGGACGAGGTCGTCGAGCAGCGCGAAGTCGCCGACCGCCTCGGGGCCGAGCTCGTCGAGCAGCCTCTCGGCCCGCGCGCCGTCGGCGAATCCGAGCGCGGCCAGGCGCCCTGCCGTCGTCTGTATCCGAGGCGCGGCGTTCACCGTTCCTTCCTCCACCCCGACGTCGATCACGTCGGCCCCCCGAGACAAACCTTCCCAGTAACGGTACACATGGGATGGAAGCCTCCTCGCAGAGATCGGTCCCTCCGGGGAGCCGACCTTGGCTGTCGTGGCCCGGCGCCTGCCGGGCTCAGCGCACACGCTAACCCTCAGGGTTGTGCGCGTCCTTAGCGGTTTCTCTGCGTAATCGGCCCATCACGCGTTTTGGCCGCGCACCCGTGCGGCGACGGCAGGGAGGGTCAGGACCGGGCGAGCAGGGCCGCGAACGCCTCGGCGAGCGGCCTCCAGGTGCGCCTCAGCTCTTCCTCGGCCGCCTCGACCTGCGCGTTCAGCTCTACGGCCCGCTCCGGCGGCAGGTCGCCGCCGACGGTCCAGGAGGCGAAGATCTCGGGCGTGGCCTCGGGATGGAACTGCACGGCCCAGGCGCGGTCGCCGAGCCGGTACGCCTGGTTGGCGTACATCGTGCCGGTGGCCAGCCGTACGGCGCCCTCGGGCAGGGCGGTCATGGCGTCGTAGTGGTACTGGACGGCCCTGACCCGGCCGTCCGGAGGCGCGGGCAGCGCGGACAGCAGCGGGTCGGCGGCGGCCCCGGGCAGCGGCTCGATCTCCCCCAGCCCGATCTCCACGCCCGCGGCGCCGCGCTCGACCGTGCCGCCGCAGGCCATCGTCATGAGCTGGGCGCCGAGGCAGACGCCGAGCGTCGGCACCTCCTCGTCGACGGCGCGCGCGAGCAGGTCCCTGGTGGCCGGCAGCCAGCCGTACCCCTCGTCGTCCCAGGCCGCCGCGGCGCCGCCGAGAACCAGCAGCCCGGCGGGGGCACGGCCGGGCACCGGCTCTCCCTTGTAGGGCCGGACGACCTCGGCCTCGACCCCCGCGGCCTCCAGCCATCCGGCGAAAAAGCCCAGACCGGCGTCGGCCTCGTGCTCGATGACGATCAGACGTTCACCCATGGGGCAGAGCTTAAAGACACATATCGGGACAGGCGATACCTGAGGGGGTCGTACCGTACAGTCCCCACCATGAACATCGACGAGGTCGCCGTCCCCGGCGGACGGCTGCGGATCGCCCGGTTCGGCGGCGGTCCCCGCCTGATCATCGCGGCGCACGGCATCACCGCCTCCCTCATGTCGTGGCGGGGTGTGGCCGAGGCGCTGCCGCCCGGCTGGTCGCTGGTCGCCGTGGACCTGCGCGGGCGCGGCCACAGCGCCGGCCTGCCCGGCCCGTACGGCCTGGACCGGCACGCCGAGGACCTGGAGCGGGTGGCGGAACACGTCGGCGCGGACGGCACGAGCGTCCTCACCGGCCACTCGATGGGCGCCTACGTCGCGGCCCTGCACGGCGCGCGGCGGCGCTACGCCCGGGTGGTGCTCGTGGACGGCGGCCTGCCGCTGCCGCTGCCGGACGGCGCCGACCCCGACGAGGTGCTGCAGGCCACGCTCGGCCCGGCCATCGCCCGGCTCTCGCAGACCTATCCGAGCGTGGAGGCCTACCTCGACTTCTTCCGCGCCCATCCCGCGCTCGCCCGGGACTGGTCCCCGCTCGTCGAGGAGTACGTCCGCTACGACGCCACCGGGCCGGACGGCGCCGTCCGCTCACGCGCCCGCGAGGACGCCGTACGACAGGACGGCCGCTGGCTGCTCACCGAGCACGAGGCGATCGTGACGGCCCTGAAGGCCGTCGAGCCGGCGCCGCTCCTGCTCCGCGCGCCGAGGGGGCTGCTGAATCAGGACGTCGGCATGCTCCCGGACGACCTGACCGCGCGGTGGGCGGCGGAACTGCCCGGTCTGCGCGACGAGGTCGTGCCGGACTGCAACCACTACACGATCCTGTTCGACCCCCGCTGCGCCGCGGTCGTGGCCGCCCGCCTCACCGGATGAGGCCTCCGCCGGCCGGGCGGCCGCGGGTCACCCGCGACCGCCCTGTCCGCGGGCTCACTGAGCGGGATCACTGGCGGGGCAGGATCCAGATGGCCCTGGCCGCGGCGACGAGCGTGCCGTCCACCTCGTAGACCGCGCTTGTGCCGAACAGCTTGCGGCCGTCGCGGCCCTCGGCCCGGGCCACGACCGAATACCTGCCCATCGGGTACACCCGGCGGAAGACCTGCCCGGTCAGCCGCCCGAGCAGCGGGGGCTGGATCGGCGTCCGGTCCGGGAAGCTGCGGTAGTGGGCCCAGCCGGTGGCGCAGTCGAGCGCCGCCCAGACGATCGAGTCGGGCACCACGCCCTGCTCGTCGGTCACGTTGAACGGCACCCGCCAGCCGGCGGCCACGAGCTCGGCGCCCTCCGCCGGGTCCTCCACCGCGCCCTCAACCACGCCCTCGACCGGGTCCTGCACCGGGCCGGGGAAGATCCGCAGCCCGTCGCCCGGCTCGCGCAGCCCGCAGGCGAAGCAGCCCGCGATGGCGTGGCCGTTCCTGCCCGGGAAACCCGCCTCCGCGCGGGCCGCGTCGGTGAACCGCACGAACGGCGGCGGCGCCAGCGTCTCGGCGACGGGGATCGCCTCGACGAGATGGCCGCCGTCCTCGCTGAGGACGACGGCGTTGCCGACGTGTTCGACCGGCAGGGCGGTCTCCAGCGGGACCGGTCTGCGGAGGGTGACCTCCACCGGACAGTCGTGACCGCCCCCGGTCAGCGTGCCGGCGAGGGTGCCCGCGATCCATCCGCCGTTGGCGGTGCCCTCGGGTCCCCGGAAACGCTTCGGTACGGTCAGACCGGTCTGCAGCCCCGCAGCCGCCGTCATATGGCCACGCCCTCCCTGAGTCACGCTTGGTACGGCTCACCGTAACAGTCGCAACAAGTGAGCCGATTTTACTGTTCCGGTAGAGGGACCAGCTAAACAGGCGCGAGTGTCAGGAAGATTTGCGGCCTGTAACGCCGCGGTGACGGATGACCTCCGTCACAGCACGGGCAGGTAGCGGCCGAGCTCGTACTCGGTCACCTGGCGGCGGTAGTCCTGCCACTCCGCGCGCTTGTTGCGCAGGAAGTAGTCGAAGACGTGCTCGCCCAGCGTCTCGGCGACCAGCTCGCTGCGCTCCATGGCCGAGATCGCCTCGTCCAGCGACTGGGGCAGCGGCTGGATGCCGAGCGCCCGCCGCTCGGCGCTGGTCAGCGCCCACACGTCGTCCTCGGCGCCCGGCGGCATCTCGTACCCCTCCTCGATGCCCTTGAGCCCGGCGGCCAGGATGACGGCGAAGGCGAGGTACGGGTTGCAGGAGGAGTCGACCGACCGGAACTCGATGCGGGTGGAACCGCCCTTGTGCGGCTTGTACATGGGCACGCGCACGAGCGCGGAGCGGTTGTTGTGCCCCCAGCAGATGTACGAGGGGGCCTCGCCGCCGGCGCCGGCGATGGCCTCCGCGCCGCCCCACAGCCGCTTGTAGGAGTTGACCCACTGGTTGCAGACCGCGGTGATCTCCGCGGCGTGCCTGAGCAGGCCGCCGATGAACGACCGGCCGATCTTGGAGAGCTGGTAGTCGGCGCCGGGCTCGTAGAAGGCGTTGCGGTCGCCCTCGAACAGCGACATGTGGGTGTGCATGCCGGACCCGGGGAAGTCGGTGAACGGCTTGGGCATGAACGAGGCCCACACGCCCTGCTCCAGCGCCACCTCCTTCATCACCAGCCGGAACGTCATGATGTTGTCGGCCGTGGTCAGCGCGTCGGCGTAGCGCAGGTCGATCTCCTGCTGGCCCGGCGCGCCCTCGTGGTGGCTGTACTCCACCGAGATGCCCATCGACTCCAGCATCATGATCGCGTTGCGGCGGAAGTCGTGGCCCGCGCTGTGCGGCGTGTGGTCGAAGTAGCCGCCCTCGTCTATGGGCTCGGGCCGCTCGCCCTTCTCCGGCCGGTTGCGCAGCAGGAAGAACTCCACCTCGGGGTGGGTGTAGAACGTGAAGCCCATGTCGGCCGCCTTCGCGAGCGTCCGCTTGAGCACGAAGCGCGGGTCGGCGTGCGACGGCGAGCCGTCCGGCATCAGGATGTCGCAGAACATGCGGGCGGCGCCCGGCGACTCGCTGCGCCACGGCAGTATCTGGAACGTCGACGGGTCGGGCTTGGCCAGCATGTCCGACTCGTAGACCCGCGAGAAGCCCTCGATCGCCGAGCCGTCGAAGCCGATGCCCTCGGCGAAGGCGCCCTCCAGTTCGGCCGGCGCTATGGCCACCGACTTCAGGAAGCCGAGCACGTCGGTGAACCACAGCCGGATGAACCGGATGTCTCGCTCTTCGAGCGTGCGGAGGACGAATTCCTGCTGGCGGTCCAAGGCGTACCTCACGGAGTTACAGGTCTGGTCGCCTACCAGTCTGCCTTGTGAGTGTTTCACAGGGGTTACGAGGAGGTGTGAGCCGGCCGTCCTGCCGATCACCACGGCGGGGGGCCGTGCGGCGCCGCGGCGACGCCGAGGACGGGCGCGGGAGAGACGTGATGAAGATCACACCGAACCAAACCCGCGGCCGGGTCGTCGTTGCTGTTGATCCGGCGTTGATCGGGCGTCGACCCGCGCGCCTTACCGTCCCGGCATGCCGGTGCAGAACCCGAAGGAGCCCCCGTCCGTGGCACGACCGCTGCTCGACACCGCGGAACACCGGCGGGGCCCCTCGGACGAGGCGGCGCCCGCATCCCCCGGCACCGTGACCGGCCCCCGGGGCGGTGCCGCGCCCGGCCGGGCGCCGGAGGCGGGTGCCGAGGGCGGCGCCCCGCACCCGCACGCCGTCGAGCGGCTGCGGCGGCTGCGCGCGCTCGACTGGCCGGGCCGGGTGCGGACGCTCGGGCCCACCGTCGCGTCGGCGATCGCCGGCGTGGCGATCTGCCTGGAACTGGCCGACATCTGGGTGACCGCCCAGTTGCCGGACTCTCCCTACACCCCGCTGCCGTTCGCGCCCGAGGACGTGGCGGGCACCACGTTCCCGATCTTCGGGGCACTGCTGGTGATCTCGCGGCCCCGGCTGCTGCTGGGCTGGCTGCTGTGCCTGGGCGGCCTGGGCGCGGCCGCCAACATCCTCGCCGCCAACCTGGCGACCCTGCTCGTCCACCACGGCGGCCATCCGCTGGTCCACCCGCTCTGGGTCTTCGCCGACGGCGTGTGGAACCTCACGACGTACGCGCTCGGGGTGCTGCTGCCGCTGCTGTATCCCACCGGGCGCATCCTGTCCAAGCGGTGGTGCGTGCCGGGGGGCCTGACCGCCACCGCCCTCGCCCTCGACTGGCTGTGCTCGCTGTTCGCCCCGTCGAGCGTGCGCACCGGGTACAACGCGCTGGAGGTGGCGGCCTTCGCGCCGTACTACCAGGGCACCCGGCAGGTGCTGCACACGGTCGTCGCGGTGGGCATGGCGCTGGCGTTCTCCTCGCTCGTCGTCCGCTTCAACCGGGCGGACGGGATCGAGCGCCGCCAGATCCTGTGGCCGCTCGTGGCCATCGCCGGAGTGGTGGTCCCCTGGGTGATCGGCTATCCGGTCTGGTGGACGGCCTCGCTCACCCTCCCCCTGGTGCCGGCCGCGATCGCGGTCGCCGTGCTGCGCTACCGGCTGTACGGCATCGACACGCTGATCAGCAGGACCCTGGTCGGCGCGGGCCTGGTCGGCGTCGTGGCCGCCGTCTACGTGCTCGTCGGGGCGGGCTCCAGCCTGATCCTGTCCGGCGTCGACCGGTTCGCCGGCCTGGCCGCGGCCCTGTTCGCGGGGGCGTTCTTCCACCCCATCCGCAACGTGCTGCAGCGCCTCGTCGACCGCGCGCTGTACGGCACGGGCGGCGACCCGCTCGCGCTCGCCGCCGGGCTGCGGCGGCGGCTGCAGCACGCCGACCCCGCGCACGCCCTGCTGGCCGCCCTGGAGGTGCTGCGCGAAGGCCTGTCGGTCACGGGCATCGCGGTGGAGATCGACGGGAGCGTCACGACGAGCGGCCGGCCCGGGCCGGTGGCACGGGAGATGCCCCTGGTCTGGCACGGCGAGCCGGTCGGCCGCCTGCTGATCGGCCCGCCGGGCGGGCGCCGCTTCCCCGCCGCCCACGACGAGCGCGTGATCGCGGTGCTCGCGCCGTACGTCGCCGACGCCGCCCACACGATGTCGCTCACCACCGCGCTGCAGCGCTCCCGCGAGCGCATCCTGACGGCGCGGGAGGAGGAGCGGCGGCGGCTGCGCCGCGACCTGCACGACGGGCTCGGGCAGACGCTGGCCTCGATGGCGATGGCGATCAACATGGCGCGCCACACCCTGGAACGGTCCCCGGATACGGCCGACGCCCTGCTGCGGGACCTGCGGGAAGGCATGAACGGCGTCACGGCCGACGTCCGCCAGCTCGTGTACGGCCTGCGTCCCCCCGCCCTCGACGACCTCGGGCTGGCGGGAGCCGTACGGGCCCTGGCGGAGGAGGCGCGTCCCGGGCTCGCGGCCGGCGAGGAGTCGGTGGCCGAGGTCGAGGTGACCGGGGACATGTCGGGACTGCCCGCCGCCGTGGAGGTGGCGGCCTACCGGATCGTGCAGGAGGCGCTGACGAACGTGCGCAAGCACGCGCGGGCCCGGCGCGTGCGGGTGGTCCTGCACAGGAACGGCGAGCTGCGGGTGACCGTGGCCGACGACGGCGTGGGGCTCCCGCCGGGCCGCAGGTCGGGCGTGGGGATGAGCTCGATGACCGAGCGGGCGGCCGAGCTGGGCGGCACCTGCGCCGTCACCTCGGCACCCGGCCTCGGGACGACGGTCACGGCCCGGCTGCCCGCCGTACCGGCCCTGCCGGACCTGCGGTGATCAGCAGACCGCGGCGAGCGACTCGCCGGCCGGGGTCCGCCGGTAGAGCACCTCGCGGCCGAGCCGCCGCCGCACCACCAGGCCCGCGTCGGACAGCACGGTGAGGTGCTGGCTGACCGCGCCCGGCGTGAGGCCGAGCCGCCGGGCGAGCCCGGTGGTCGAGCCGGGCTCGGCCAGCGCGGTGAGCACCTGCGCCCGGGTGCGGCCGATGAGCGCGGCCAGCGCCTCGGGGGTGCAGGGCGTGCCGTCCGACCACAGCGTCCCGACACCGCGCGCCGGGTAGCACAGCATCGGCCGGTACGGCTCGTACATCACCGAGACGTCCGGCCAGGCGAAGGCGCTCGGCACGAGGACGAGACCGTGCCCGCCGAGGTCGCCGTCGTAGGCGCAGCTCTTGGCCGTGACGAGCCGGTCGCCGTGCCAGGCGACGGCCGGGTGCAGGTCGGCGAACAGCTCCCGCACTCCCCCGGCCGCCAGTGTGCGGGCCCGCCACATGACGTCGGCCTCGAGCAGCGCGCGGATCCTGGGCCAGAACTCCTCGAACGCGACCGTCCAGTACTCCCGCAACCGGTCGGCCGCCCGCCGCACGCCCTCCGCCGGGTCGTCGGTGAACCGCCGCAGCGCCGCGGGGTCGGGCGTCTGCACCCAGGCCGCCTCCTCGTACGCCGTGCCGGGCGGCGTGCCGCGCACCCGCTCCAGTTCGGCGGCGAAGTCCGGCAACGGCGTGTCGGGCGGCGGGGTGAGGAAGTCGGGCATGTAGCCGCTCACCGGGACCAGCGCGAACAGGTCGGTCAGATCCACCTCGCGCAGGCGCGGCCGTACGGCCCGCAGCCACGGCAGGTGCAGCGAGTGGCGGCCGGGCGCGCGCAGCACCCGGAGGCTGGCCACCAGCTCCCACATCGGGGAGAACGCGAAGCGCAGCCGCGCCACGTCGTCCGGCGTGAAACGCCACTCCACCGGCACGGCCGCTCCCCCTATGTTTCAGCCAGGGCTAAAAGATTGGCACGGCCCGGCCCTGGTGTCCAAGGGTGGACGCCCGTGACCACTGTGATCAGCAGGACCGGCTTCATCCAGTCGAAGGTCGGCGGCCTGCCCCGGCCGTTCTGGGTGCTGTTCGGCGGATCGTTCGTCAACCGGCTCGGCACGATGGTGGAGCCGTTCATCGGCATCTACCTCACCCAGGCGCGCGGCGTCTCCCTCGCCAACGCGGGCCTGGTCATGACCATGTTCGGCGTGGGGTCCCTGCTCTCGCAGCCGGTCGCCGGGTGGCTGGCCGACCGCCTCGGGCGCCGGGCCACGCTGACGGGCGGCATGGTCGCCACGGCCGTCACCATGATCGCGCTCGGCTACACCACCAGCGTGCCCGGGCTCGTCGTGGGCATGCTCGTGCTGGGCATCGTGGTGGACGCCTACCGCCCGGCCTCGCAGGCGATCGTCGCCGACCTGGTGCCTCCTGAGGACCGGCCCCGGGCGTTCGGGCTGCTGTTCTGGGCCATCAACCTCGGCTTCTCCGTCGCCATGGTGGCGGGCGGCTGGCTCGCCCGCTCGGGCTTCACGGTGCTGTTCTGGGTGGACGCCGTCACCTGCCTGGTCTTCGGCCTCCTCGTGTGGCGGGCGATCCCGGAGACCCGCCCGGTCCGCGAGGACGCGCGGCCCGGCCGGTTCGCCGACGTGCTGCGCGACCGGCTCATGCTGGTCTTCGTGCTGGGCAACCTGGCGTACGCGCTGGTCTACCTGCAGGCGTACAGCACGCTGCCGCTCGCCATGACCGGGCAGGGGCTGCCCACGAGCGCGTACGGCATGGCGATGGCGGTCAACGGCCTGCTGATCGTGGTCGTCCAGCCGCTCACGAACGCGTGGCTGGCCCGGTTCGACCCGTCCAGGGTGCTCGCGGCCGGGTTCGCGCTCGTCGGGCTGGGGTTCGCGCTGACCTCCCTGGTGTCGTCGGCGGCCGGGCACGCGGCGACCGTGGCCGTCTGGACGCTCGGCGAGGTGCTCACGGCCGGGATCCCGGGGGCGATCGTCGCGACGCTCGCACCACCCCACCTGCGGGGACGCTACTCGGGCCTGTACGGCCTGTCCTGGTCGGCCGGAGCCCTGCTCGCGCCCCTGGTGGGCACCCGGCTGCTGGCCGCCGCCCCCGGGCTGGTGTGGCCCCTGCTCGGCGGCCTCGGCCTGCTCGCGGCCGCGGGCCAGCTCCTCATCGGCCGCGCCGTCCGCCGCCGCTCCGCACCGGCGGCGTAGGTCCGTTCCCTGGCGGGGGGAGAAGGGGACGAGACATAATCCCTTTCAGGATGGACGAGAACCCCCCAGCCTTTCCCGCGCGGGCGGTGGCCTGGGCGATGGCGGCCACGGCACTGCTCCTGACCCTCCTGGGAGTGCTGGTCCAGGTCGGGCTCCCCGCGCAGTGGCAGCCGAAGCCCCCGCTCACGCCGGACTTCGGCGTCGCGCTCACGTTCCCCGTCACGGGGGCGTTCCTGGTGTCCCAGCGGCCCCGGCTCAGCCTCGCGTGGCTGATCTGCGCGGGCGGACTGCTCGGCTCGGGAAACGTCGCCTTCACCGCGCTCTCCTTCCACTGGGCCTGGCAGGGCGAGATGGGGGCGGCCAACGCGGGCCGCGTGATCGCCGTCGTGTGCTGGGCGGCGGCGGGGCTCATGCTGGCGATCCTGCTCCCGCTCTGCTCGCCCACGGGCCGGCTCCCCTCCCGCCGCTGGCTCTGGGTGGTCGTGCTGGGCACCGCCGCCACGGTCACCGAGATCGTCCTGGCCCTGCTGCGGCCCGACCCCTCCCGCGCGGCGTACGCCTGGCCCGCGGTGATCCACAACCCGCTGGAGGTCAAGGCCCTCGTCCCCTACTACACGGCGGCGTGGACGGTCCTCGGCCACACGGTCCAGATCTGCGTGGTCGCCGCGTTCGCCTCGCTCGTGCTGCGGCTGCGGCGCGCCGACCCCGTGACGCGGCGGCAGATCGCCTGGCCCCTCACCGCCTTCGCCGGGTACGTCGCGATGTACCTGATGGGCGAGTCGTGGTGGGTGCCCGCGACGCTGTGGACGGCGCTCATCCCGTTCTCGATCCTGTTCGCGGCGCTGCGCTACCGGCTGTACGGCATCGACACGGTGATCAGCCGGACGTTCGTCACCGCCGGGCTCCTGGGCGTGATCAGCGCCGTCTACTTCGGCGCGGGGGCGGTCTCCAGCCTGGTCGTCTCCGGGTACCACCAGGTGGCCGGGCTCGCGGCGGCGCTGTTCGCGGGCGGGTTCTTCCAGCCGCTGCGCCGCGCCCTGCTGCGCGTGGCCGACCGCGCGCTGTACGGCAGGGTGGGCGACCCCGCGTTGCTCGCCGAGCGGCTGACGCAGGAGGTGCGGCGGGCCGACCCCGCCGACGCGCTGGCGTCGGTGGTGACGGTCGTGCGCGAGGGCCTGGCCGTCGACGGGGTCGCCGTCGAGATCGCCGACGGCAGGCCCCGCTACGTGGAGAGCGGCCACGTGGGGCCGTCGCCGCGCGAGGCGCCGCTGGTCTGGCACGGCGAGCCGGTGGGCCGGCTGCTCCTCGGCCCGCCGGGGGCCCGGCGGTTCGCCGCCGCCCACGACGAGCGGGTGCTCGGCACGCTGCTGCCCTACGTGGCCGACGTCGCCCACGCCGTACGGATGGCCGCCGACCTCCAGCGCTCGCGCGAGCGCATCCTCGCCGCCCGCGAGGAGGAGCGCCGGCGGCTGCGCCGCGACCTGCACGACGGGCTCGGCCAGACGCTCGGGGCGATGGCGATGACGATCAACTTGGCCAGGATCAGCCTGGCCAAGTCCCCGGCCACGGCCGACGACCTGCTGCGGGACCTGCGGACCGGCATGGACGCGGTGGCCGGCGACATCCGCGAGCTCGTGTACGGCCTGCGGCCCCCGGCCCTCGACGACCTGGGGCTGGCGGGAGCCGTACGGGCGCTGGCGGAGGAGACCCTGCCCGAGGGGACGGACGGCGTCGAGGACGTCTCGGTGCGGGTGGAGGGCGACCTCAGCGGGCTGCCGGCCGCCGTGGAGGTCGCGGCGTACCGCATCGTGCAGGAGGCGCTGAACAACGTGCGCCGCCATGCCCGGGCCTCCCGGGTCAGAGTGGGCGTCACCCGCACCCCTGCCGGGGACGGCGGCGGCGAGCTGCGGGTGAGGGTCGCCGACGACGGCATCGGCCCGCCCGCCCGGCTGCGCGCGGGGGTGGGCATGTCCTCGATGCGCGAGCGCGCGGCCGAACTGGGCGGAAGCTGCGTGGTCACCGCGCCGGAGACCGGCGGCACCGTCGTCGAGGCCCGGTTCCCCCTCGTCGCCTGACATCCATCGGAGCATCGTCCACAGGAGCACGCGGCGGACCGTCCCCGGCGAGGCCGCGGGCCGCGTCACGACCGGCCCGCGGGCGCCGCGAGCCGCGACCGGCGCCGGCTCCGCGACGGGCGGTCATGACCCGGCCGTCCCGCCTCGTGACCCAACCGAGAGGCGGGCGGCACGCCCGAGGCGGTCAGTGCCCTTACGCTTACCGTGCGATGGTGACTTTTCGTGCTCTTGGGCCGTTCGAGGCGATTGCCGATGGCGAGACGCTCGACCTCGGCGGGCAGCGGCAACAGGCCGTGCTCGCCCGGTTGCTCGTGGCCGGAGGGCGCGCCGTGCCGGTGAGCGTGCTGATCGACGAGCTGTGGCCGGGCGGGCCGCCCGCCCAGGCGCTGTCCACGATCCAGGGGTACGTCTCCCGCCTGCGGCGGGCCCTCGAACCCCACCGCGCGCCGCGCGAGGAGGCCGGCGTCCTGGTGTCGGCTCCGCCCGGTTACGCGCTGCGGGCGAAGGTCGAGGACGTGGACTCCTGGCGCTTCGAGCACCTGGTCAAGAGCGACCACGACGGCCCGGCCGCGACGCTGGAGCGGATGGAGACGGCCCTCTCCCTGTGGCGCGGGCCGGCGCTGGCCGGGTTCCAGGAGCTCACCTGGGCGCAGACCGAGGCCACGCGGCTGGACGAGCTTCGCCTGCTCGCCGTGGAGCGCCGCGCGGACGCGGCGCTGCGGCTGGGCCGCACCGGCCCGATGATCCCCGACCTGGAGGCGCACGCCTCGGCGTACCCGTTGCGGGAGGAGGCCTGGCGGCTTCTCGCGCTCGCTCTCTACCGCGCGGGGCGGCAGGGCGACGCGCTCGGCGCGCTGCGGCGGGCCAGGGAGGCGCTGCGCGACGAACTCGGGCTCGACCTCGGCCCCACCCTGCAGCGGCTGGAGCAGGACATCCTCGTCCAGGCCGAGCATCTGGACGCGCCGGCCCCGGCCGTCGGCGGGCAGGTCGTGGAGGTCTCCGCGCCCGCGCCGTCCGGCCCGGCGGCCCTGCGCGTGCTGATCGCCGACGACCAGGCGCTGGTGCGCACCGGTCTCAAGGTCATCCTCGACAGCGAGTCGGGGCTCGACCTCGTCGGAGAGGCGGAGAACGGCGAGCAGGCGATCTCGCTCGTCCAGTCGGCACGGCCCGACGTGGTGCTCATGGACATCCAGATGCCGCGCCTGGACGGGCTGGCGGCGGCCCGGCGGATCCTCGCGGCGGAGGCCCCGCCGAAGGTGATCATGATGACCACGTTCGGCACCGACGAGAACCTCTACGCGGCGCTGCGGGCCGGCGTGAGCGGCTTCGTGCTGAAGACCTCCGCCCCCGAGCAGCTCATCGCGGCGATCCGGGCCGCCGTCGAGGGCGACGCGCTGCTCGACCCGGCGGTCACCACGCACCTCATCGCGGCCTTCGCCGGGCGGCGCGACCCGGCGGCGCCTGAGGGCCTGTCGGACTCCGACATCGACCTGATCAAGCTCGTCGCCCGGGGCTTCACCAACCGGCAGATCGCGATGACGCTGGCCGTGCCGGAACAGGAGGTCGCCGACGAGGTCACGGCGCTGCTGCGCGGCCTGGGCCTGGTCGACCGCGCCCAGCTCGTGGTCCTGGCCTACGAAAGAGGGCTGGTCAGCCCGGGGTCACCGGGCGCCTGAGCCTTATCGTCGCTTTGACGACAAGCAATCGGAGACCTTAGGGTGGGACCGTGGCTCAACTGCGTATCGCTCTCGCCCAGACCAATCCGGTCGTCGGTGACATCTCCGGCAACGCCGACATGCTCGTCGAGTGGACCCGCAGGGCCGCCGGCCGCGGCGCGCACCTCGTGGTCTTCCCCGAGATGTTCCTGACCGGCTACCCGGCCGAGGACCTGGTGCTCCGGTCCTCGTTCGTGGAGGCGTCGATCACGGCGCTGTCGAAGGCGGCCGCGCGCCTGGCCGGCGAGGGTCTCGGGGACATCCCCGTCGTGGTGGGCTACCTCGACCGCGCCGACCTCGCCCCACGCGTCGGCCAGCCCAAGGGCGCCCCGCTCGACGCGGTCGCCCTGCTTCACGAGGGCCGGGTGGTGACGAAGTCGGCCAAGCACCACCTGCCGAACTACGGGGTGTTCGACGAGTACCGCTACTTCGTGCGCGGCGACCGCCTGCCGATCTTCCGCCTGCACGGCGTGGACGTGGCCGTGGCCGTGTGCGAGGACCTGTGGCAGGACGGCGGTCCCGTCTCCGTGGTCGCCGAGGCCGGCGCCGGCCTGCTCGTCGTCCCCAACGGCTCGCCGTACGAGACGAACAAGGACGACGTGCGGCTGGAGCTGTGCGCGCGGCGGGCCCGCGAGGCGGGCTGCGCGCTCGCGTACGTGAACATGGTCGGCGGCCAGGACGAGCTGGTCTTCGACGGCGACTCTCTCGTCGTGGACGCCTCCGGGGAACTGGTCGCCCGCGCGCCGCAGTTCGAGGAGGACCTGTTCGTCACCGACCTGGAGCTCCCGGAGGGCACGGGCGAGCTCGGCGAGTCCCGCCACGACGCGCACGACGGCACGGTCATCACGGTCGAGCGGGTGCTGCTGTCGGCCGCGCCCGTCGAGCCGTACGAGCCTGAGGCGCCGGTCGTCGCCGAGCGGCTGGACGACCTGGCGGAGATCTACCGCGCTCTCGTGCTCGGCGTGCGCGACTACGTGCGTAAGAACGGCTTCCGGTCGGTCATCCTCGGCCTGTCCGGCGGCATCGACTCCGCCCTCGTCGCCACGATCGCCGCCGACGCCGTCGGGCCCGAGCGGGTCCATGTGGTGCTCATGCCCTCGCGCTACTCCTCGGACCACTCCATCACCGACGCGGAGGAGCTGGTGCGCCGCCAGAGGGTCGACTCGCAGGTCGTCCCGATCGCCGACATCGTCTCGGCGTTCGAGAAGGAGATCGAGCTGCACGGCCTGGCGGCCGAGAACCTGCAGGCCCGCGTGCGCGGCATGCTGCTGATGAGCCTGTCGAACGAGCACGGCCACCTGGTGCTGACCACCGGCAACAAGAGCGAGCTGGCGACCGGCTACTCCACGTTGTACGGCGACTCGGCGGGCGGGTTCGCCCCCATCAAGGACGTGCTCAAGAGCGTGGTCTGGAAGCTCGCGGAGTGGCGCAACGCCCAGCCCGGGCAGCCCCCGATCCCGGAGAACTCCATCACCAAGGAGCCGAGCGCGGAGCTGCGGCCCGACCAGCGCGACACCGACTCCCTCCCGCCGTACGACGTGCTCGACCGGCTGCTGCGCGACTACGTCGAGCGGGACATGGGCCGGGACGAGCTGGTCGCCGCCGGCCACGACCCCGAGCTGGTCACCAAGATCATCCGCCTGGTGGACCTCGCCGAGTACAAGCGCCGCCAGTACCCGCCGGGCCCCAAGATCACGCCGAAGAACTTCGGCCGCGACCGCCGCCTGCCCATCACGACCCGCTGGCGCGAGCGGCTCTAGTGCGGGTGTCCGCGACGCCGGGCCCGGACCGGAGAACGCTGTGACCGGTGCCGGGCAGGCGTCCGGTACCGGTCACAACCCGATGTCCAGGCGTCGTCGGCGGATGCCCGCCGAAGGGTGAGGGACGCGGTTACGGCTCGGGGGTGGAGGTGCGGGGGCGGAAGCCCTTGAGCGCCTCGTCGACGATCCGCTCGGGGATGTCGGCCTGGGGGTCGCCGGAGTGGGACCACTTCGTGTACCAGATCATGGCCCCGCTGAGCAGCGCCAGCGCCATGTCGACGTCGAGGTCCGCGCGCAGTTCCCCGGTCTCCATGCCACGGCGCAGGACGGCCGCCACGACCGCCCTGCGCGGCTCCATGGTCAGCTCGCGGAACCGCTCCGCCAGCCGGGGATGCCGCTCGGAGTCGCTCATGGCGATGTTCATGATGCAGCGGGTGCGGTGGTGGCGGGACTCCTCCTGGATCACCCGGAGGTAGGTCACCAGGTCGTCTCGCACGGTTCCGCCCTGCGGCAGCGGGATCGGCGGCTTGAGCGTCGCCAGGGCGTCCACCACCAGGTCCTCCTTGTTGGACCACCGGCGGTAGATCGTGGTCTTCCCGACACCGGCGCGGCCGGCGATCGACTCGATGGACAGCTCCGAAACCCCGATGCCCTCACCGAGCAGTTCGAGAGTCGCCTCGATGATCGACCGATCCGCCTTCTCGCTGCGCGGGCGGCCCGCCGGGCGGGCCACCCCCTCAGCCGTCTGCTGCGTCTTCATGGCGAGTTCACACTACCGCCGCTTCTTTTTCGGTCTCAGCCGTGGGGACCGCGGCGTCGACCGAAGCCTTGCCCGGCATCCAGCGGGCCACCACGAGAGTGCCGACGAGGGCGACGAAGGCCGATCCGAGGGCCGCCCAGTGGACGCCGGTGACGAACGCGGCGTTCGCGGCGTCGAGCAGGCTCGCGCCCCGCGCGCCCAGGTTGCCGGCGACGCCGGCCGCGCCGGAGATGGACTCGGTCACGACGTGGCGGAGCTCCTCCGGCAGGGCGGTGACCTTGCCCTCCATGTCGCTGCGGTAGCTGGCGGACAGGACCGCGCCGAGGATGGCGATGCCCAGCGTGCCGCCGACCTGCCGGACGACGTTGCTCATCGAGGAGCCCACACCGGCCTTCTCACGCGGCAGCGCGTTCATGATGGCCGTGGTCGCCGGGGGCATGATGTTGGCCATCGCCGCGCCCTGGACGAAGGCGAGGGCCAGCAGGATCCAGATCGGCGTGTCCACCTCCACCAGGGCGTACGCCGCGAGGGCCAGCGTGATGACGACCATCGCGACCGTGCCGACGGCCCGCGCGCCGTACTTCTGCACCATGCGCGCGCTCTGCGGCGCGAAGATCAGCTGAGCGGCCGCGAACGGCAGCACGAGCGCACCCGACTGCAGCGGCGAGTAGCCCCGGACGATCTGCCAGTAGAAGGCCATGAAGAACATCACACCCATGGCCGCGAAGAACACGAGGCCGACGGCGGCGATCGCGGTGGAGAAGCCGGCGTTGCGGAAGTTGCGCACGTCGAAGGCGGGGTGGTCGATCCGGCTCTCGTACCAGACGAACGCGGCGAGGATCGCCAGGCCCAGCAGCGACGGCACGATGACCGAGACGTCGGCGACGGTGCCGAGGTCGCTGATCCGGACGATGCCGTAGACGAGGCTGATCAGGCCGAGGATGGACAGCAACACGCCGACCGGGTCTAGACCGGTCTTGTTCGGGTCCTTGGAGTCGGGCACGATCGTGGCGATCAGCACGAGGCCGACGAGCACGATGGGCACGTTGACAAGGAAGACCGAGCCCCACCAGAAGTGCTCGAGCAGCACACCCCCCGTGATCGGGCCGATCGCCACGGCGATGCCGACACCGCCGGCCCAGATGCCGATGGCCTTGCCCCGCTCGTGGATCGGGAAGACGTTCGAGATGACCGCCAGCGTCGCCGGCATGATGGCGGCGCCCCCGAGGCCCATCAGCGCCCTCGCCGCGATGAGCTGCATCGGGTCCTGGGCGTAGGCGCTGGCGAGGGAGGCCAGCCCGAACAGGACCATGCCGGTCATGAGCATCCGCTTACGCCCGTAGCGGTCGCCCAGCACCCCGAAGGTGAACAGCAGGCCGGCGAACACCAGGGTGTAGGAGTTCATCGCCCATTCGAGCTCGCTCTGCGTCGCGCCCAAGCCGTGGATGGGATCGGCGATCGTCTTGATCGCCACGTTGAGGATGGTGTTGTCGAGGACGACTGCCAGCAGGCTGAACACCATCACGCCGAGGATGTGCCATCGGCGTGGGTGACCGGTATTCGCTTCCACGGATCCCCCATGATTTCGATACGATCGAGTTTCGCAACGCAAGCGTAGCGCCGGGTATTCCGATACGCAACGGGTTCGTTTCATAATCTCCGCACGGCCGCCGTACCCGCTGGTCAACTGGACATAAGACGGCTCCGGCCGGGCCCTTCCGCGCAGGACCTCACAGCGCCGCACAAGGCCGCTCAGGGCTACACATGCCGCAGGCAGGACATCGCGGGGTGGCGCGGCGGCGCGCACCCCCTGTACATCCGCGCGGGAGCCGGTTCTATTCCCGGTTCGGGGCGCGCCCCATCCCGGTGCGTACGGCGCCCTTGGGGAGACCCGGCGGCAGAGAGCCGGTTCTACTCCCCCGCGGGTGTGGGCACAGCAGAGGTCGCGGGCACGGCAGGGGTCGCGGGCACGGGGGCGGCCGCCGCCGTCCCGGCGGCGGCGGGAGCCTTGCGCCATACGAGCCCGGCGAGCAGGGCCAGCGCGAGGCCGACGGCCCCGGCCACGGCGAAGGCCCAGGCGGGGCCGTGGGAGTCCAGGAGCCCGCCGGCGAGGGGCCCGGCCAGGGCGCCTCCGATCGTCAGCGAGGTGCCGTGCAGGCCCATCGCCTCCCCCCGCGCCGCCGCCGGGACGCGCCGGTTGACGGCGTCCACGGTGGACGACAGCGCCGGCGCGCACAGCAACCCGCCCGGCACCAGCGCCAGGCACAGCCAGCCCCAGCCTCCGCCGACCAGGCCCACCGGCGCGGTCAGCGCGCACAGGCCGCCCGCGAGCAGCGCGGGCGACAGCCCCCGGGGCAGCGCGCCGTACACGAACCCGCCCACGAGCGAGAAGCCGCACCACAGCGCGATGACCAGCCCCGTCCAGGCGGTCGCGCCGCCGGCCTTGAGCATCGCCACGACGCTCAGCTCCGTCGTGGTGAGCACGAAGGTCAGCCCGGACACGAGGAAGAGCAGGGCGAGCAGACCGGGCCGCAGCCACTGCCGCCGGGGGACGGCGATCGCGTGGCCCGCATTCTCCTCGGCCGACCGTGTGGGCGGGTTGAGCAGGTACAGCGCCACTCCCGAGCCCACCAGACCGGCGGCCACGCCGTACATCGTCGGGGTGCTGCCGAACGCGGTCACGCTCGCGACGGCGAGGGCGGGCCCCACCATGTACGACAACTCCACGCCCATCGAGTCGAGGGCGAAGCCGGTCTGGTGGTTCTCCACCGGCACCATGGCGGCGATGCACTGCCGGATGGCCCCGAACACGGGCTGGCTGAACAGTCCCCCGATCAGCGCCCCCGGCAGCAGCACGGCGTACGGCAGCGACGGCGCGGCGCACCACAGGCACAGCTGCACGACGGTCGTCACGGCCATGACCGGGCGCAGCCCGCGGCGGTCGACGAAGCGGCCGACGAGCGGCGAGCCGACCGCGGCGCCCGCCATGGATGCGGTGCCGACCAGGCCCGCCTGGAGGAAACCCAGATGCTGGCTGTTCACCACGTGCAGGGTCAGCGTCATTCCGGTGCCGGTCAGGGGGATTCTCGCGATCATGCCGACCAGCAGCAACGCCCGCACGCCCGGCAGGGCGAGCACCCGCCGGTAACGATCAAAAGCCATTGTGGTTCCTTACCTCCGCACGGCATTGTGCCGGGCGCCTCCGACATTCCCTCCGCCGGGTCGCCCCATTTGCCCCATTTGCCGCAGCAGTCGCACGCGCGGATTACCCCGCCCACTCGGGGTGTTCCAAGCAATGTCGACATGCAATGATCTGACTGTCCGGGGACGCCACAGGGGCGCCACGAGGCCTGGAGGTAGCCATGTCCTCTGTTTCCGTCATGTCCACGCCCGCCCTCTACGGCGGCGCCGCGGGGCGCAGGGTCACCGTCCGCGACATCGCGGCCGCCAAGGAGCGCCACGAGAAGTGGCCGATGGTGACGGCGTACGACGCCATGACCGCCAAGGTGTTCGACGAGGCGGGCATCCCGGTGATGCTCGTGGGCGACTCGGCCGCCATGGTCGTCTACGGCTACGACTCGACGCTGCCCGTCACGGTCGACGACCTCATCCCGCTCACCGCCGCGGTCGTACGCGGCTCGTCGCGGGCGATGGTGGTGGCCGACCTGCCGTTCGGCTCCTACCAGGCCTCACCCCAGCAGGCCCTGGAGACCGCGGCCCGCTTCATGAAGGAGGCCGGCGCGCACGCCGTCAAGCTGGAGGGCGGCCACCGGGTCCTCCCGCAGGTGGAGATGCTCGTGTCGGCCGGCATCCCGGTCATGGCCCACCTCGGCCTGACCCCCCAGTCGGTCAACGCCTTCGGCGGCTACCGGGTGCAGGGCCGCGGCCAGGCGGGTGACGAGCTCATGGCCGACGCCAAGGCGCTGGAGCACGCGGGCGCCTTCGCCGTCGTGCTCGAGTGCGTCCCCGCCGACCTCGCCCAGCGGGTCACCACGTCGCTGAGCATCCCCACGATCGGAATCGGGGCCGGGCCCCACACCGACGCGCAGGTCCTCGTCTGGCAGGACCTGATGGGCCTGACCCCGCAGCCCGCGAAGTTCGTGAAGAAGTACTTCGACCTGGCCGGAGAGATGGACCGGGCGATCCGCGCGTACGCCGACGAGGTCGTCTCCGGCGTCTTCCCCAGGCCCGAGCACAGCTACCGCTGAGGCCCGCCGGGCGGCCGTGGCACACGCCGCGGCCGCCCTTCCCATGAGGGCGCCTCAGATCGCGTCGAGCGCCTGGGCGAAGTCGGCCCACAGGTCCTCGGCGTGCTCGATGCCCACGGCCACCCGGACCGTCCCCTCACCGATGCCCGCGGCGGCCAGGCCCGCGGCGCCCACCGTACGGTGCGACGTCGTGGCCGGGTGGAGGATCAGCGTCTCCACGCCGCCGAGCGAGGGCGCGAGCAGCGCGAGCCGGACGTTGCGCATGAACGCCTCGCCCGCCTGACGTCCTCCGGCGAGATCGAAGGAGAACACGCCGCCGAAGTCGGGCAGGAGCTTGGCGGCCAGCTCGTGCGACGGGTGGGACGGCAGGCCCGGCCAGTGGACGGCGGCCACGGCCGGGTGCCCGGCGAGCCGCGTCGCGAGCACGCGGGCGTTGGCGCAGTGGCGCTCCATCCGCAGCGGCAGCGTCTGCATCCCCCGCAGGGTCAGCCACGCGGCGAACGGGTCGGCCGTGGCGCCGAGCTCCACCGCGTACGACCACACCCTGCGATGCAGGGCCTCCGAGGCGAACACGGCGATCCCGCCGACGACGTCGGTGTGCCCGGACAGGTACTTGGTCACCGAATGCACCACGATGTCCGCGCCGTGCTCGATGGGGCGGCACAGAATCGGCGAGGCGAAGGTGTTGTCGACCACGGTGAGGATCCCGGCCTCGCGCGCCGCCGCGCACATCCCCGGCAGGTCGGCCACCTGCGTCATCGGGTTGGCGATGGTTTCGAGGTACAGCAGCTTCGTCGTGGGCCGCACGGCGGCCCGTACGGCGGCGGGGTCGTCCTGCGGCACGTGGGTGACCTCGACGCCGAAGCGCTCCGCGAGGCCGTTCAGCGCCTGCGCGGTGGCGCCGTACAGCGCCGACTGGGCGATCACGTGCTCGCCCGACCGCAGCAGGCCGAGCAGCACGGCGTTGATCGCGCCCATGCCCGAGCCGGTGGCCACGGCGGCCACGCCGCCCTCCAGCCCGGCGACCGCCTCCTCCATCGCGCGGACGGTGGGATTGGAGAGCCGGCCGTACACGTACGCCCCGTCGGGCCGCCCCATGCCGTCGGCGAAGACGGCCGGGTCGTCGAACACGAACCCCGAGGTCTGGTAGATCGGCATGGCGATCGGCCTGCTGCCCTCCGGCGTGGGCCGGGGCAGGTGGACGACGCGCGTTTCCGGATGCAGGGAGCTCATGCCGTCCAGAATGACCCAGAAAAGCCGCTCTTGTCAGATTGGTCGACTGGCGATCGGTTACGCGGCGAGCGGAGGAGGGTTCCGTCTCCGCCGCGCACGGTGAGGATGAGGAGGTGGATGTCAGCTTCCTCCTCGTGCACAGTCCCTCCGTCGGCCCCTCGACCTGGACCCCGGTCGCCGAGACCCTGCGGGCGCGCGGGCACACCGCCGTGGTGCCCCCGCTGACCGACGTGACGACGGGCCCGCCGCCGTACTGGCCGAGGGTGGTGAGCGAGGTGGCGGCGAGCGCGCCGCGCGGGCCACTGGCCGTCGTGGCGCACAGCAACGCCGGGCTGTTCGTGCCGCTGATCGCGCAGGCCCTCGCCGGGCAGGTCGCCGCCTGCCTGTTCGTCGACGCCGCCCTGCCGCCCCGCACGGGCGCCTGCCGCGCGGCCGAGCCGGAGCACCTCGCCTTCCTGCGCGGCCTCGCCGACGACTCGGGCGTCCTGCCCCGCTGGACCGACTGGTGGCCCGAGGACGACATCGCCGCCCTCCTGCCCGACCCGGTGGTCCGGCAGGTGGTCGTCGCCGAGCAGGCGCGGCTGCCCCTCGCGTACTACCTGGAGGACATCCCGGTGCCGGCCCGATGGGACCATCTCAAGGGCGGCTACCTGTGGTTCGCGGACGCGTACGCCGCCCTGGCCCACGAGGCCGGGGAGCGGGGCTGGCCGGTCGCCCGCGTCCCCGGCGAGCACCTGCACCAGCTCGTCGCTCCCGACGTGGTGGCCGACTGGCTCATCGCCACCGCCGTGTGAGGCTCAGACGTCGGTGACCCGGATGCCCGCGTGGGCCTTGTAGCGGCGGTTGATCGAGATGAGATTCGCCGTCAGCGCCTCGACCTGGTGCGCGTTGCGCAGCCGGCCCGCGTAGACGCCGCGCGCGCCGGGGATGCGGCCGGCGAGCGCGCGCACCACGTCGGTGGCCTCGCGGTCGTCGCCGAGCACGAGCACGTCGAGGTCGATCTCCGCCACCGAGGGGTCGAGCAGCAGCACCGCCGACACGTGGTGGAAGGCCGCGACCACCCGGCTGCCGGTCAGCACCGCCGCCGCCTGCTGCGCCGCGCTCCCCTCCTCCACGGGCAGCGCGTACGCCCCCTGCTTGTCGAAGCCGAGCGGGTTGACGCAGTCCACCACGATCTTGCCGGTGAGCGGCTCGCGCAGGGACTCCAGCAGGGCCTTGTGCCCCTCCCATGGCACCGCGACGATCACGATGTCCGCCTCGGCCGCCACCTCGGCGTTGGCGGCCCCGCGTACGCCGATCTCACGCGCCGCGTCCTGGGCGCGCTCGGCGCTGCGCGAGCCGATCAGCACGGTGTGCCCGGCCAGCGAGAACCGGCGGGCCAGCCCTTTGCCCTGGTCGCCGGTCCCGCCCAGGATGCCGATGGTCAGCGCGGAGACGTCGGGGAGATCTACGGTGGTGTGCTCAGCCATGGCTCAGATCATGCCAGCAGGTCACCGCCGGAATCTCTCCGGGGCGTCCCCGCCGGTTCTCCCGGCGGGGACACGGCGGGACACCGCGGAGACGCGAGGTCAGCAGTTGGGGATGGCGGGGAGACCGGCGACGCGGGTGGCGAGCCAGGCGACCGCCAGCGGGCCGCCCTCGACCGCGCCGAGCACGTGGCTGCCGGCCGGCAGGCCGGTCCACAGGACGTTCACGCCCCGCGCGCAGTACTCCTTGCGCAGGGTCCTGCCCACCTCGAACGGGATGATCTCGTCGCCCTTGGCGTGGTAGAGGAACAGCGGCACCCGCGGCGCGGACGCGCCGAGGCGGTTCTCGGCGAGGCGGGCCCGCCAGTCCGGCAGGTTCATGACGTCGGCGGTGGTGAAGTCCGCCAGGCGCCGTCCGTCGAACCTGGCGCGCAGGTCGCTCACGCAGTCGTCGCGCGCGTCCCCGAACAGGGCCGCACCCTCGGGGGTCAGGTAGCTCTCGAGGTTCAGCTCCGGGTAGGCGGCGTCGAGCCCGATGCCGGCGGCCGCGGCGAGCCCGAAGTCGCCCGTGCCGTCCAGGTGGTCGGCGACCGCCCGCAGGTCGGCGGGGACGCCGCCCGCCGCGACGCCCTTGAGCCGCAGCTCGGGCGCGTACGACGGCTGGAGCTGGGCGGCCCAGGCCGCCGACGACCCGCCCTGCGAATAACCCATGACCACGACGGGGGCCGTGGCGGACAGGTTCGCGTCCGGCACCCGCGCCGCCGCCCTGATGGAGTCGAGCACGGCGCGCCCCTGGGACAGGCCCGCCATGTACGTGTGGTCGCCGGGCGTGCCGAGCCCCTCGTAGTCGGTCACCGCGACGGCCCAGCCCTTGAGCAGCATCAGGCTCATGATGGCGAGCTCGGCCTCGGTGCCGTTCGCCATGGCGGCCGACGGCGCGCACCGGTCGCCCATGCCGTGCGTCCCGACGGCGTACCCGGCGATGGGCCGCTTGCCGAGGAGATACGGGGCGTCGGGGACGAGCAGCGTGCCCGAGACGACGTTCGGCTCCCCCGTGGCGGACGTGGACCGGTAGCGGAGATGCCATGCCTTCACCGGCACCTCCAGCAGCTTGCCGGGCACGAGATAGACGGTCGTGCGGCCGGCTTCGACGACGTCCCCGGCGGAGGTCGCGCGTGCGGTGCCGGTGAGCGCGGGCAGCAGGAGGAGAGCCCCGATCATGGACAGGGTGGCGCGAACGCGAAGGTTCATAGAGCCGCCTTCCGGCTGTTGGATCACATTCCAAAATCGGCGCCGTGGGCTGATCGTTACCCGGCGGTAACGGTGTGTCAAGGACCCAATTGGCGGGACTTCACGCGCTTGTGTCAGGCACCATGGCGGTCATGGACGCCGCATCGGTGAACCTGCTGCGCGAAGTGCTCGCCTCCACCGGATGGCTCGAACGCACCCGGGAGCTCGGCCTGGCCCTGCGGGCCACCCGGTCGGCCGGGGGGCTCCTCGTCGTCGGCACCCCCGAGGACGAGCCGTGGCACGTCACCGCCCATCTCGCGGACGAGGCCCGGCTGTCGGGGCTCGCCCAGCTCTCGCCCACGCTCGTCCGCTGGGCGCCGCCGCCCGGCGCGCCCGCCCACCTGCGGGTCGGGATGGAGCGCCTGCGCGGCGCCGGCAGGGGCGAGACGCTCTTCGTGGTCGCCGAGCAACGGGCACCCGTGCCCCTGCTGGAGCGGGTGGACGACGCCCGCCGCAGCGGCGCCACGATCCTCGCCGTCGACGGCGGCGACCCCGAGCTGGAGTCGCTGGCCCACGACGCGATCGCCGTACCGGCCGGGGAGGCCGTCCTGAGTTTCGACGCGGCGCAGCACCTGGTGAGCAGCGCCGCCGGAGAGCTGCGGCGGCTCGGCCTGCGGGAGCGCCTCGCCCGCCTGGCCGACCGGATCACCGGCCCCCGGGTGAGCGACTGAGGCGCCCGCGCCCTGCGGCGTGTCAGGACGCGGGCGGACCGAGCGGGGCACGGCTGAGCTCGCCCACCCGCCGGTCCACCGCCTCGGCCGCCTCGCGCAGCACCTCGATCACCACGGCCTGCATGGGGTCGGGCTCCCCCGACGTCGTGCGGCTCACCCTGGTCAGCGCCTCGATCCTGCGGCTGCCCACGCCGCGGATGCCGGTGACGACCACCTCGCCCGGCGGCACGTCGAGCAGCGCCAGCGACGGCACGATCGCCACGCCGTGCCCCGCCGAGACCAGCCCGAGCACGGGCGGGAACTCCGCGATCAGGTGCACACGGCGCGGGACGAACCCGTGGAGCTGGGCGAGCCGTTCGAGCGCCTGCCCGCACGCCTGGTCGGGCACGCCGGCGACCCACGGCAGGTCGACGAGGTCGGCGACCGTGGCGGGCACCCTGTCCCACGACGGCGGAGCGACGATGCGGTACTCGTCGTCGTGGAGGCGGTGCCGGGACATCGACTGCAGGGACGCGGCGGGCTGGCTCATGTCCCGTTCCGTCACCACCAGGTCCACGCCGCCGAGGCGCAGCTCCTGCACCGCGCCCGGCCCGAACAACTCGTGGATCACGGGGGTGATCCGCGGGTGCCGTACGGCCAGCTCGCGCAGGGCGGGGACGAGCAGATGCCGGATCACGGTGGGGAACGCCGCGATCGTGACCGGCCCGGACAGCCTCTCGGCGAAGCGGTTGAGCTCATGCCTGGCCTCGGCGAGCTGCTCCTCGATGCGTTCGGCGTACGCCGCCAGCACCCGGCCCGCGGGAGTCAGCGTGACCCTGCGCTGTGATCGGTCGAACAGCGCGAGGCCGACCTCCCGTTCCAGCTGGGCGAGCTGCTGGGAGACGGCCGAGGGCGTGAGGTGCAGCGCCTGGGCGGCCTTCATGACGCCGCCCCTGCGGGACACCTCGTGCAGGATCCGCAGCCGCCGCGGGTCGATATCCATACAGCGGATCTTATGTGTGGATTAAGAATCCTTCACTTGCTCTTCACTCTTCATGGGCAGGATCATCGCAGCATGACCACTTCCGTGGACGGCGAGCCGTCCTGATGTCCACGTTCATCACGATCATCGGCACCGCGGGCGCCGTCGTCCTGCTGCTCGCGTACGCGATGGTGTCGTCCGGCAGGATGTCCGGGGACGGCCTGCCCTACCAGCTGCTCAACTTCGGCGGGGCGGTCACCCTGATGATCAACAGCGCGTACCACTCCGCCTGGCCCTCGGCGATCCTCAACCTGGTGTGGAGCGGCATCGGCGTGTGGACCCTCGGCCGGTTCGTCGCCCGCCGAGCGGCAGCCCGCCGGCACGCGGCCGAGTCCGCAGGCGCCGCGACACCGGCCGCAGGCACTGCGACACCGGCCGCAGGCTCCTGGGCCGCCGCCCAGGAGGGCACTACGGACGGCACCGGCCGGCCCGGCGAGCACGGCATAGCCGCGATCGGCTGAGCCCCGGTCACGCCTCACAGGCGCCGCGCGCGTCCCCGGCCCGGCCCCAGGAGACAGAGCGGATCGGAGCCGGGGAGAAGACGACGGAAGCGCCGGTCCGGGGAGGGGGTCAGGGGATCAGTCGTCCCATTCCTTGTCCTGCTCGCTCCAGCGCTTGTTGCGCTCGGCCGCCGTCTGCAGGGCCTGGGCGGCGGCGTCGCGGGAGTCGTAGGGGCCGAGCCGGTCCTTGTTCGGGCAGCCCTTCTCGGGCTCGACGGTCATGTGCTTCAGGCAGAACCACCATTGATCGCTCACGCCATAATCGTGCCCCCCTGACGCGCAACTAGACTTGGCGGCATGACCACGCTGCTCCGCCCCGGGCGGATCTCGCCCACCCGTAAGGTTCCCGCCCACATCCCCCGCCCCGAGTACGTGGGGAAGGCCGAGCCCAAGAAGGGCGACAGCGACGTCAAAACCCCCGAGACCATCGAGAAGATGCGGATCGCGGGCCGGATCGCCGCGCAGGCGCTGGAGGAGGTCGGCAAGCACGTCGCCCCCGGCGTGACCACCGACGAACTCGACCGGATCGGCCACGAGTTCCTCTGCGACCACGCCGCCTACCCCTCGACGCTCGGCTACCGCGGCTACCCGAAGTCGCTGTGCACGTCGATCAACGAGGTGATCTGTCACGGGATCCCGGACGACACCGTGCTGCGCGACGGTGACATCGTCAACGTGGACATCACCGCCTACATCGGCGGCGTGCACGGCGACACCGACGCCACCTTCCTGGTCGGGGAGGTCGACGAGGAGTCCCGCCTGCTGGTCGAGCGGACCCGCGAGGCGATGATGCGGGCGATCAAGGCGGTCGTGCCGGGCCGCCAGCTCAACATCGTCGGCCGGGTCATCGAGGCGTACGCCAAGCGCTTCGGCTACGGCGTCGTCCGCGACTTCACCGGCCACGGCATCGGGACCTCGTTCCACTCCGGGCTCATCGTCCCCCACTACGACGATCCCTCGCTGTCGGTGACCCTCGTGCCGGGGATGACGTTCACGATCGAGCCCATGCTCACGCTCGGCACGATCGACTACGAGATCTGGCCGGACAGGTGGACCGCGGTGACCAAGGACCGCAAGCGCACCGCGCAGTTCGAGCACACGATCGTGGTGACCGAGACGGGGCACGAGATCCTGACCCTGCCCTAGCGCGGCGGCGTCTCGCCTGTCCCGGCGTGGCGCCGCGCGGCTCATCGCGCACCGATCGCCGCCGGCGGAGCCGGCGGGGCCTACTCCGCGGCCCTGTCCCGCTTGTTCAGCTTCGCCAGATAGTCGTTGTAGGCGTCCAGCTCCGAGTCCCCGGTGCCGCCGGACTTGGCCGCGACGGCGTCGGCGCGGCGGTCCGTCCGGCGCGCGACGCGCTCGTCGTCGCGCCACCACTGGTAGCCGAGCGCGAGCAGCACGATCAGGGTGGGGATCTCACCGAACGCCCAGGCGATCGCGCCGCCGGACTGCTGGTCCGTCAGCGAGGAGGCGCCCCAGGTGCGCCCGAGCTGGTCGTAGTAGGACGACGCGAGCACCGTGCCCATGCTCATCAGGGCGATTCCGAAGAACGCGTGGAACGGCATGGTCACCATGAGCAGCAGCAGCCGCCCGTAGTGGGGCAGCTTGTGCGGCGCGGGGTCCACCCCGATGATCACCCAGAAGAACAGGGAGCCGCTGAGCAGGAAGTGCACGGTCATCGCGATGTGACCGAGGTGCTCCTCCATCGCGGCGGCGAACAGCGGGGTGAAGTACAGGGCGAACGTCGACACCACGAAGATCGCGGTGGCGATCGCGGGATGGCTGACGAACTTCACGACCCTGCTGTGCAGGATCACCGTGATCCACTCGCGCGGTCCCCGGTCGCCCCGGCGGGCGGCGGGCTTGAGCGCGCGCAGCGCCAGCGTCACCGGCGCGCCGAGCACCAGGAAGATCGGGACCAGCATCGACAGGACCATGTGCTCGGTCATGTGCACGCTGAACAGCACCGGCGCGTAGCGCGCCACACCGGTCTGCGTGCTGAGCACGAGGATGACCACGCCGAGATACCAGCTGACCGTGCGGCCCACGGGCCACCGGTCGCCCCGGCGGGCCAGCCGGACGACCCCCGCGCCGTACAGACCGGCCATGACGGCGGCGAGGACGGCGAAGAACAGGTCGAACCACCACAGCGTCACCAGGTTGCCGAGCGAGATCGGCGGTGGCACGAGGTAACCGAGCAGCTCGAACGCACGGTCGACCGGGGTGTCGACTGGCGGCGGGGCGGTCCGGGACAGCGCCACGGCGAGGCCGATCGTCGCCCCCATCAGCACTACCTCGCCGAGGGCGAGGCGGAGGAAGGCGTGCGGCTCCCCCGCCGACAGCCGCGGCAGCGTACGGCCGCGGTGGCGCCAGCCGAAGAACCCGAGCACGGCGAACGCGACGATCTTGGCCAGCAGGAGCAGGCCGTAGTTCGAGGTGAACAGCTCGCCGACCGAGGTGAGGCGCGAGGCGGCGGCGGCGAGCCCGGAGACGCCGACCCCGGCGAAGCACCACAGAGCCATGTGGGAGAAGCGCGCGGCGGCGACGTCCAGGAGCGGCTGCCGGCGCAGCGCGTGGATGCAGACCACCCCGAGACCGCCCACCCACAGCGCCAGGAAGAGCAGGTGCATCGCCACCGAAGTGGTGGCCAGCCCGTGGTTGGGCGAGGAGGAGGAGTGCCCGGTGAGCGCGGGCGGCAGCAGCGTCGCCAGCGCGAAGACCAGCAGGCCCGCGGCGGCGCCGGCGGTGATCGCGCCGCGGGCGAACAACGCGATGGCGACGGCGAACAACACGACCAGGGTCAGCGCGATGCCCTGCGGCACCTGGCTGGCGTAGCTGGTGAGCTCGTTCCCGGCGAGGACCTCCCCCACCGGCATGCCGAGCGTCTCCGACAGGCTGAAGACCAGCGCCACCGCCGCGGCCACCGCCCAGGCCAGCGCGGACCACGACGCGCCTTTGACGTAGCTCAGCGCGGACTTGCCGAGCAGGCCCTTGTCGCTGGGCAGGAACGCCGCGGCCGCGGCGAGCAGCCCGACGGTCAGCACGCCGGAGACGTCCATCGCGAGCTTGGACAGCGGCAGCATCCAGCGGGTGAGGGTACCCTCGTCGGGCAGGCCGGGGATGATCCGCGGCGTCGCGGCGCCGCCGAGCACCATGGCGATGACGAGTGCGCCCACGGCCGCGCAGAGCGCGGCGGCGGTCAGGCGCACCGCCCTGCTCACGGCTTCTTCCGCAGGCTCAGGAACATCCCTATGCCGACGCCGGCGATCCCGAAGATCACCGCCCAGATCCAGCCGGGCACACCCGTCCGCCCGGCGCTTTCGGCCTCGGTGGCCTGCGCCGTCGCGGCCGTGGAGGGCGCCGCCGCGGAGGCGGGCTCCCCGGGAGCGGCGGCCGAGGTCGCCGTGCCGAGCGACTGGTCGCCGATCACGGTGAACGGGATCTCGCCCTCCAGCGGGTGGCCGTCGGGCGAGACCACCCGCCACGCGATCGTGTAGCGGCCAGGGGGCACGGGCTCGGTCACCGCCTGGGCGACCTTGGGCCCGTCCACGGCCGGCGCGCCTTGCTCGTAGCGCTTGCCGTCCTCGCCGCGGACGACCACGACCGGGAACTGAACGGAGTCCGCGAATTCGAGCGTGACCTTCTGCAAGGTCTTGACCTGGGCGTTCTTCTGCGGGTCGCTACTCTTGAGCGAGGTGTGCGCCTGAGCCGGCAGGACCGGCGCGGCACACAGCAGAAGAGCCGCCAGGAGCGCGGCGAAGGCGGCGAGGAAGGGTCTCTTCATGACACCCCCAGGCTACCGACGCGGGGCTCCGGTCCGTACCCCAGACCTCCGGTACAGCACGATCACGGACCGAGGGGAACCCCGGCGGCCGTGGGGCTCGGGAGAACGCCGGTCTTCCGCGAGCCCGCGGGGAGGCGGCCCGGCCGCGCCTCCCCCGGCTCCGGTACGAGCGGGCGCGATCGCGCCTACAGCCCGGCGCAGGCGAGGGCGCGCTGATAGGCGGCCACGCTCTGCGAGTCGTCGCCGATGCGCCGCCGCATCTCCGCCACGTTCATCCAGTCCTCGGCGGCCTTCAGGGTCTGCGGCGCATCCTCCAGCCAACCGGTGACCAGGTCGAGCGCCGCGGCGGCGTCCCCGTCCTGGTGGAGCAGGAAGTGCGCCTGGCCGAGCAGAAGGTTGGCGCCGGCCAGGAGGCCGCTCCTGGTGTGCTGCACGTGCGCCAGCGCGTCCCTGAGGTGGTCGACGGCCCCGTCCGGGCGGTCGAGGACGATCTCCGCCCAGGCGAGGACGCAGGCGGTCCGCGCCCGGTCGAAGGCGCTGGTGGCGGAGGCCTCGTGCTCCCGCTGTGCCCGCAGGAGCAGCTCCCGTGCCCGCTCCGCCTCCTCGGGACGCACCCGCAGCATCATGGAGGCGTAGGCTTGGCGCAGCCGGGCGAGGTTGCGGGGTTCGCCGTTCTCGGACTGGAAGGCGAGCGCTCGTTCGAGGAGCGTCATGCCCTCCTCGCCCCTGCCGATCTTCTCCAGCACCTGCGCCGCGTTCCAGGACGACGCCACCGTCGCCCGGGACGTGCCGAGGGTCTCGGCGGCCGCCAGCAGTTCGTTCGCGAAGTGGCCCGCGCGCAGCATGTCCCCGCGCACCATGTACGCCAGCAGGAGGGTGGCGCCGAGCTCGACCAGTTCGTCGGTCCAGCCGCTGCGCGCGAAGGCGGCGAGCGTCTGCTCACCCACGTGCACGGCGGCGGAGAAGTCACCTCGCTCACGGTGGCACCGGCACAGCGCCAACGCCACGGCGATCTTGCGCTCCTGCGGCATCGCCTCCGCCTCGGAGCCGTTGAGCTCGTTGAGGACCGAGATCGCCTCGCCGAGCTCGCCGCACGCCTCCAGGGCCAGGGCGTACCCGTAGCGGGCCTCCACCCGGAGCGCGGTGAGACCCAGCAGGTTGTTGTCCGCGAGCAGTTCGGCGTACCTGCGGCGGGCCTCGGCGACCTCGCCGTTCTCGAGCGCCATCCGCGCGAAGCTGAGACCGACCTCGAGGTCCTCCATCTGCTCGGCCGTCACGCCGTTGACGAGGTAGGTGAGCGAGCAGTCGAGCTTCTGCGCGAGCAGTTCGAGAACGGCCGGCGTCGGCGTCCTCTTGCCGCTCTCGATGAGTGATACGTAACTGTCGGAAAGTTCAGGATGCGCCAACTGCGCTTGCGAGAGCCCGCGCTGCCGCCGTATCGCCTTGATGCGCTGTCCGACCAGATCTTGCGCGGCCATTGGCAACTCCTGAAATATTGTAGGCCTGGCAGTCCGAGTTGATGGGAGATCCACCGTGCGCCGCCCAACCTCGTATCTACTTACCGCCCTGATTTTGGCCCTTGTGACCGTTGGTGGCAATGCTACGGCCAACAGCGCCGCCCCGTCTCCTCTGCAGCGATACGCGTTCGACAACGGCTGCTGCTGAACCACGTAGCTGCTGCTTGAGCGGGACGGGCCGTCCCCGGCGGACGACCCTGCCGCCGGGGAACTACTGTCCACCCGGCCGCCCGGCGGCGGACGATTGATCAGCGGGGAACCGAGCCGGCGTTCTTGACAGGCTCCGCTCACAGTCCGGGTCAGAATTTCCGACAAGGGCGGCCCCCGAAGTCGAATCCCGTAACGACATCGGCACCTTTCCTGTTTCGGAGGAAATTCGCTCAACGGCTGCGATTTCAAACATCCGATCCAGCCGGACGCCGACCAGAAGGAATCCGTTGACTTTTATCGGCCACCGTGATTCCCATGTGCGGCTGCCTTGTGAAAGCCGCGCAACGAGCGCGGATGTCCGCCGGGGACGCGCCCGGATCGCGCAGAGGGCGTGATGCCGCGGCGCGTGCCCGGCCTCTCCCGCGCCGGCCTTCACAAGAACAGTGGAGGCGGCCGCCGGCCCAATCTTCGACTGCGTTCGGCAGGCGGTCCGCGATCCCCGAGAAAGCATCCCTACACGTCAGCCCCTCACAGGGGCCGCCTGCGCGGAGCCCTCCGCCCGCGCTCGCGTCCGTACGACCGGCGGCGTCCGTCCCGCGACCGGCGGGCACGACGAACGACCGGCCGGTCCGGAACAGAGGCAGGTCAGCGCCGGATCCGGGCACCTGGGCGGCATTCGGCGCGGCGAATGCGATCTACGGCGGGACGGCGTTCGCCGGTGTCACTCGCCACGGCACCGGGCCTCCCCGCACCGCCACCTGTAAGCCTCCGGACATCCGGGCAGGTCAAAAGGATGCGACAGGCGGGCTTACCCGCGAGTAGGAAATTCCGGGCCAACTGGAACCCGCGGATTATCCGGCGCGTCTAGACAATATCTAGATGGGAGATGGCATATTTGATGCTCTGCCGGAACAGGCCCGACGGCGTGCCCGATGACCGGCGAACACGGGGATGCCATCGCGAAGCCGCCGTTTTGGGGGGAACCGCCGGGGTGCAGTTGCGACGAGTGCAGCGGCGACTCATGGCGTGTACCGGGCACGGGAGCGGCATTTCGCCCGATCGCGGTCATCCACAGGTTGCATCTACGCCGTTACCAGGTGGAGTTCATACGTATGGATAGCGCGAATGAGCGTAAAACGTCCGCGTACTCACCCTGCCGCCTGCGGATGCTCGGGCCCCTGGCCGCGTGGCGCGACGAACGGAGCGTCGGCCTCGGACCTCCTCTGCAGCGCGCGGCCCTGTGCGTGCTCGCCGCGCAGATGGGGCAGGTCGTGACCAAGGAGGCCCTGATCGGCGGGCTCTGGGGGGAGCGCCCGCCGAACACCGCCGAGCAGAGCGTCTACACCTATGTCGCCGGGCTGCGGCGGGTACTGGAGCCGAAGGGGGGCCGGCGAGGTTCCTACTCGGTCCTGCTGTCCCGGTCGGGCGGCTACGTCCTGGCCCGCGGGCCGGTCGAGGTGGACGTCGAGGACTTCGGGCGCCGTCTGGCCGAGGCCCGCCGGTTGGACGGCGCCGGCGACCTGCGCGGCTGCCTTCGCGCGCTGGACGCCGCCGTGGGGTGCTGGTCGGGCCCCGCCCTGTGCGGCGTACCGGGTCCGTTCGCCGAGGCGGAGCGGGCCCGCCTCGAGGAGTTGCGCCTGGCGGCGCGGGAGGATCGCGCCGACGCGCTGCTCCGCCTGAACCTGCACCAGGAGGCGGCGGCCGCCCTGACCGAACTGGTCGGCGAGGCTCCCCTTCGGGAGCGCGCCCGTGACCTGCTCATGCTCGCGCTCTACCGGTGCGGCAGGCAGGCGGACGCCCTGCACACGTACATGGACGTCAAGCGGCTCCTGGCGGAGCGGCTCGGGGTCGATCCCGGCGAGACGCTGCGGGAACGGTACGAGCTGATCCTGCGGGCCGATCCCTCGCTCAGGCAGGCGGGTCCCTCGCCCACGCCGGCGGGCGAGCGGGCGGCCGGCGCCGATGCCCCGCCCCCGCGCCCTCCGCGCCAATTGCCCCGCGCGGTGAACTGCTTCGTCGGCCGGCCGGAGGAGAGGGTGCGCCTGCGATCGCTGCTCGCCCCCTGGGACGGCGCGCCCCCGCAGGCGGTGGTCGCCGTCACCGGCGCCCCGGGAGCGGGAAAGTCCGCCCTGGCGGTCCACGCCGCGCACGCCGCCGTCGACGCGTTCCCGGACGGCCAGCTCTATGTGAATCTCCTGGGGTCGACTCCGGGTGTGGAGCGGCTCAAGCCGATCGACGTGCTCGGCAGGCTCCTGCGCGCCCTGGGACTGCCCGGCGAGGCCGTACCGTCCGATGTGGACGAGGCCGCCGCCATGCTGCGCGACCGGTTGGAGGGCCGCAGGACCCTCATCCTGCTCGACGACGCGGCGGGGCCCGAGCAGGTACGCGCTCTCCTGGGTCTACCGGCCGGCACCAGCGTGCTGATCACGAGCCGGGAGTCGTTCGCGGTGACCGACGACTGCGTCCAGCTCGTCCTCGGCAGCATGCTGCGGTCGGAGGCCGTCACCATGCTCGCGAAACTCGTGGGGGCCGAGCGGATCGCGGCCGACCCTGCTGCGGGCCGGCTGGCCGACCTGTGCGGCGGGCTGCCGCTGGCTCTCCGCCTGGCCGCCGCACGGCTCGTGGACCGGCCGGAGTGGACGCCCGCGGAGCTGGTCGACCGGCTTGAGGACCGGCGGCGGACACTGCACGAACTGGAGGCGGGCAAGATCGCCGTGCGCTCCAGCCTCGAACTCAGCTACGAGAGCCTCGCCCGCGGCAAGGCCGTCCTCGACCGGCTGGCGGCGCGGGTCCTGTGCCATCTCGGCCTTCTCCATGTGGCGGATGTGACGGCGCACGTCGTGGCCGCCCTCGTGGACGAGCCCGCCGACGCCGCGGAGCGCGCGCTCGACCGCCTGGTACGCGCGCACCTGCTGGAGGCCGCGGGCACCGGCCGGTTCCGCATGCACGACCTCGTGCGCCTCTACACGATCGAGCTGGCGGACACCCGCCTCGCGCCCGAGGCCCGCGCGGGCGCCCTCCTGCGAGCGCTTGGGTTCTACGGCGCGACGGCATGGCGGGCCAGCACCGTGCTGGATCCGCACCGCGTGCAGCTCCCCTGGCCCGCCGTGCCGCAGCGCCCACTCGCGCTCGCCTCTCCCGGCGAGGCAAGGAACTGGCTGGAGGATGAGCTGGCGAACGTCGTGGCGGCCGCGTCGCAGGCGCTGGTGAGCGAGGACGACGACATCGCGCGCAGGGGGGCTTACGTCGGGTTCGCCCTGTACTGGCAGCTGTCGAGGAGCGCGTACCGCCGAGAGCACCTCCACCTGAGCAGACAGGCGCTGGCTGTGGGCGAGCGAGTCGGCGACCTGGAGTTGATGTCCCTGGCGCACGGTCAGCTCGCCGCCGCCCTGCTTCACACCGGCCAGGCCTCCGACGCCATGCCGCACCAGTGGGCCGAGCTGGAACTGAGACGCATGCTGATGGACCGGTTCGGCGAGATGCGAGCGCTGGGCAACCTGGCTGTCACCTACCTGACTCTCAAGCAGTACGCGCAGGCACGCGAGTGCACCGAGACACAGCGGACGATCGCCAGGGAGATCGGCTCCGACGTCGGTGAGCGTCATTCGCTGCTGATCGGAGGAAGGGCCTGCGAGGAGCTGGGTGACCTGGCCGAGGCCATGAACCTGCTCGGCGAAGGGCTCGCGCTCGCCCACGCCGCAGGGGATCGCTACCAGGAGAGCGCGGCTCTGGTGATGCTCGCCAAGCTGCACCTGGACCGCGACGACGCGCTCAAGGCGAGGTCCCACCTGGAGCGCGGCCTGCGATGTGCGATCGAGATCGGCCATCGGGTAATCGAGTGCCGGTCCCTCACCCTGCTCGCCAGAGCACACCGCCGGCTCGGCGAACCGGAGCAGGCCCTGGCCTGCGCCCGGAAGGCGCTGCCGATCGCACAGTCATCCGGGGACGAGGAACTCCGTGAGGTGGAGGCCGAACTGTGGGCCATCCGTGCGGCCTTCCCCCGTTCGGACTCCGCTCAGCCCCCTCCGGCTCACCTCACGTCGATCCGCTGACGCCACGCCACGAAGGAGGGACGCTCATGGCGAGAGACGGATTCGGTGCGCGGCAGGCCGGTCTCCGCCTCCGGGTCCTCGGACCGGTGGTCGCGTGGCTGGACGACCGGCAGGTGAACCTGGGGCCGCCGTTGCAGCGGGCCGCCCTGTGCGTGCTCGCCGCCAGGGCCGGGCGGATCGTCCCGAAGGAACAGCTCATCGACGATCTGTGGGGCGGCGCCGCCCCGAAGACGGCCGAGCAGAGCGTCTACACCTACGTGGCCGGGCTGAGGAGGCTACTCGAACCGGACCAAGGCAGGCGTGGGCCGTTCAGGCTGCTCACCCACTCCGCGAGCGGCTACAGCCTGGCACGCTCCGCGTGCCGTACCGACGCCGAGGAGTTCGAGCAGCGCCTAGCGGAGGCTCGCCGCTACCAGGGCAAGGAGGACCTCGGCGATTGGCTGTGCGAACTGCAGGCCGCGCTGGGACTGTGGGCGGGCCCCGCCCTGGGCGGCCTTCCCGGCCCCTTCTGCGAGGCGGAGCGGGCCCGGCTGGAGGGCATGCGGCTGACGGCCCGGGAGGACCAGGCCGACGCGCTGCTGCGGCTGGGCCGGCGCCAGGAGTCGCTCGACGCGCTCGTCGGGCTGACCGCGGAGGCCCCGCTGCGGGAGCGGGCCCGGGAACTGCAGATGCTCGCGCTCTACCGCTGCGGACGGCAGGCGGAGTCGCTGGAGGTCTTCCACGACGCCAGGCGTCTGCTCGCCGAACGGCTCGGCGTCGATCCGGGCGAGTCCCTGCGGCGGGCGTACGAGCTGATTCTGCGCGCGGACCCCTCTCTCGATGCGTCGCCGTCCCCCACGCCTGTCGCCGCTCCCGCGGAGGTCGTCCGGCCGCGTCAGCTCCCGCGCGATCCGCAGGTCTTCGTGGGGCGGACGGACACGGTGGTGCGCCTGCGCGCGCTGCTCGCGCCCTGGGACGGAAGCGACCCGCAGGCGGTGGTGGCCGTCACCGGCACGGCGGGAGCGGGGAAGTCGACCCTCGCCGTACGCGCCGCGCACACGGTGAGCGATCACTATCCGGACGGCCAGCTGTACCTGAACATGCTCGGGGCGACGCCGGGAGTCGTACGGCTCAACCCCCTCGACCTGCTCGGGAGGCTGCTGCGGAGCCTCGGCGTGCACCCGGAGGCGGTCCCGTCCGACCCGGACGAGGCCGCGACCATGCTCAGGGACCGCCTGGTGGGCCGGCACACGCTGATCGTGCTGGACGACGCGTCCGGCCCGGAGCAGGTCCGCCCTCTGCTGGGCCTGCCGGCCGGGAACGCCCTGCTCGTCACGAGCCGGGAGTCGTTCGCTGTGGCCGACGACTGTGTGCAGCTCGTCCTCGGCAGGATGCAGAGGTCGGAGTCGGTCGCCATGCTGGCGAAACTGATCGGCGCCGAGCGGGTCGCCGCCGACCCTGCCGCCGCCACCGAGCTCGTGGACCTCTGCGGCGGGCTGCCCCTCGCCCTCCGCCTGGCGGCCGCGCGCCTGTCGGAGAGCCGCTACACGCCTGTGTCCCATCTCAACTCGCGGCTGCGGGACGAACGGCGGGCGCTGCACGAGCTGGAGTCGGGCGACCTCGCCGTGCGCGCCAGCCTCCAGCTCAGTCACGACGTGCTGGCGGGGAGCGGGCACGAGCTCGACCGGGCGGCGGCCGCGGCCCTGTGTCATCTGGGCGTCCTGCGCACACCGGACGCCACAGCCGAGGTCGTGGCGGCCCTTCTCGACACGCCGCGGGACGCGGCGGAGCGAGCCGTGTCCCGCCTGATGCGGGCGAATCTGGCCGAACCCGGTGAGCAGGGCCGGTTCCGCCTCCATGACCTGGTGCGGCTCTTCGCCATGGAACTTGCCGAGCGGCGCCTGAGCGAGCGTGACCGTGACGACGCGCTCGACCGCGTGCTCGGCCTGTACGGCACGACCGCGCGCCTCACGATGAAACTGATCGACCCTCATCGGGTGCACCCCCCGCACGAGTTCGCCGAGCGTGAGCCGTTCGCTCTGACCGACGGCGCGGACGCGTCCGCGTGGCTGGAGCGTGAACGCCCCAACATCCTCGCCGTGGCGGCCCAGGCGACGGCGTCGCGCGATCCCTCCCTCGCGCGCTCCGGCGCCCATCTCGGCTTCTCCTGTCAATGGCCCTTCACCTTCATCGGACACCGCAACGACATCCTGCCCCTCGGCCGTCAGGCACTCGAAGTAGGTGAGCGCCTCGCGGACCCGGAGATCTCGGCCCTCGCGCACGGATACATCGCCATGGGGCTGGGCCCGGCGGGACGCAACGAGGAGGCGCTCGTCCACCAGCGTGCCGAGGTGGACCTTCGCCGCACCGCCGGGGATTCCTTCGCGCGCATGAGGGCCCTGGGCAATCTCTGTGTGGTGCTCAACGCACTGCACCGGTACGAAGAAGCCCTGGCGTCGGCGTGGGAGCAGCTTCGCATCGCCAGGAAGATCGGGGCGGCGGTGGGCGAACGGCATGCTCTCACGGGCATCGGCACGGCGCAGCTCGGTCTCGGCCACGTGGCGGAGGCCAGAGCGACGTGGCGCGAGCTCGATGGCCTCGCGAAACAGGCAGGGGACCCCATGCACATGGGAGAGGCGCTGCTCGGCCTGGCCGAGGTGCACGAGAAGCAGAACGACCCCTGGTCCGCGGCGATCGTCTACCGGAAGGCTCTCACCCTGAGCAGGGAGAGACATCACCGCGTCATGGAGCTGCGGTGCCTGGCCCCCTTGGGGCGCGCCGAGCGGCTCAAGGGCGCCTTCGACAAGGCCCGCGAGTACCTGCTGGAGGCCCTCGCCGTGGCGGAGAAGTATGGCGCCGCCTACACGATGGGCTTCGCCCGCGAGGAGCTGGCCCTGCTCGACGGCGGGCACGCCGCCGCCGGAGACGGCTGACCGGGGCGGGAGTGGCTAGCCGGCGCGCAGGGCGAGGAACAGGTCGACCCGATCGGCCATGGACGACAGGTCCTTGCCCGTCAGCTCCTCCACGCGCCTGATCCGGTAGCGCACCGTGTTGACGTGGACGTGCAGCCGTTCCGCGCAGGCGTTCCACGAACCTGTGCAGTCGAGGAACGCGCCGAGCGTGCGCACCAGCTCGGCGCCGTGCCGCCGGTCGTAGTCGAACAGCGGTCCCAGCAGCCGCCCGGCGAACGAGGAGCGCACGTCGCCGGGCACGGTCGCCAGCAGCAGCGCGTGCGTGTAGATCTCGTCGCTGGTGACCACTCCCCCGCCGCGCGCCTCGGCCATCCGCAGGGCGTGGCCCGCCTCATCCACCCCGCCCCGGATGGCCTGCGGCCCGGTCAGCGCACCGCTCACCCCGGCCGACACCCGGATTCCCGGCAGCCCGCCGGCGAGCACCGCCGTACGGGCGCGCAGCAGCGCCGCGAGCGCGTCGCGGTCGCCCCAGAGGGTGTCGTCGCGCAGCGGGACCAGCGCCACCGACGCGTCGGCGCCCGCCGCGGCCACCACCCGGCGGTCCAGCAGTTCCTCCGTCACCTGCCCGCCCAGCAGGGCGGGGTCCGGGCCGTCCGTCGCCCCGCGCCTGCTCGCCGTGACGGTCACCACGGCGTACGGCTCGGCCGGGTCGATGCCGCAGGTCCGCAGCCGGGCCGACAGCTCGGCGAGGTCGCCGCCCGCGCAGGCCAGCGCGATGAGCTGCTCGGCCAGCCGGCGCTCCACCCGGCGGCCCTCCTCCGCCCGGGTCCGCTCCATGGCGACGCACGCCGCCAGCTCGTAGCCGATCTCCACGTCGATCTCGCCCCGGCAGATCAGGGCCCAGCCGGCGGCCCGGTGCGAGCGGTCCACGGCGAACACCGTGAACGGCCCGCCGCGGTTGACGACGACGGGCAGGCGGACGGCGGCCAGGTAGTCGCGCGCCAGCCGTACGGCCCGCTCCTCGGGCAGGGCGCCCGCGACGACGGTGCCGCAGGCGGAGACGACGGCGGCCGTGACGCCGAGCTCGGCCTCGACCAAGGCGAACAGCTCGCCGAGACCGGCCCCTTCGGCCACGGCCGCGACGATCCTGCGGTGCCGCCCGAGCGCGCCCCGCAGGTCACCCGCCTGGGCGGCGGCGACGCGCCTGCCGACGAGCTCGGTGACCGCCCCGAACGACACCTCGACGGGCACTGCGAACAGCGGCAGCCCGTGCGCGCGGCAGGCGTCCACCAGGTCGTCCGGCACCATGCCGAGCCGCGCGTCGCCGGCGCCGAGCGCGGCCACTCCGGCCTCGGCCAGGGCCTCCACGAACCGGGCGGAGTCGGCGGGCGACTGGCGCCACATCAGGCCGGTCAGCACCAGCTCGCCGCCCGACAGGTACCGCCGGGGATCGGGCAGGTCGGTGATCAGCACGCCCTTGATCTCGCGGTCCAGCCGCTCGTCGCCCGTGAGCAGGGCGAGCCGCAGTTCCGGGGCGGTGAGCAGATCTTGCAACAGCACGACAGAAGCGTATTTGGAGATATATACAAGCATCGACCCCGGCCGTCGCCGGGTTTCATCGCCGCGCCGATAGGCCCCGCCCGTGCCCGGTTGCTGTACTACGACGATGGAGCGGCGCGCGACGACTGAGACGGCGACGGGGATCGGGCGGCTTTCGGGCCTCGGCGAGAGCGTGCCGCGCCCCGACGGCACGCTGAAGGTGGCCGGGGAGTTCGCCTACTCCTCGGACCTGTGGCTGGAGGGCATGCTCTGGGGCGCGACGCTGCGCAGCCCGCACCCGTCGGCGGTGATCCGCTCGATCGACACCGGCCCCGCGCTCGCGATGCCCGGCGTCCTCGCCGTGCTGACCCACGAGGACGTGCCCGGCGAGAAGTTCTACGGGCTGGAGTTCCGCGACCAGCCGGTGCTCGCCGTCGACCAGGTCCGCTACCAGGGCGAGCCCGTGGCGATCGTGGCCGCCGACCATCCGGAGACCGCCCGCCGCGCCGCCGCCGCGATCGTCGTGGACTACGAGGAGCGCGAAGCGGTGACCGATCCCCACCGGGCCGCCTTCGACCCCTCCTGCCCCGCCGTCCATCCGGGAGGCAACCTCGTACGGCACCAGCCGGTCAGGGTGGGGGGCACCTTCGAGGCCGAGGTGGTCGTCACCGGCGAGTACGAGGTCGGCATGCAGGACCAGGCGTTCCTCGGGCCCGAGTCGGGCCTTGCCGTGCCCGCCGAGGACGGCGGCGTGGACCTGTTCGTCGCCACCCAGTGGCTGCACGTCGACCAGGACCAGGTGGCGCCGTGCCTGGGCCTGCCGAAGGACAAGGTGCGGCTGACTCTCGCCGGGGTCGGCGGCGCGTTCGGCGCCAGGGAGGATCTGTCGATGCAGGTCCACGCCTCGATGCTGGCGCTGCGGACGGGCCGCCCGGTCAAGATGGTGTACGGCCGGGAGGAGTCGTTCTTCGGCCACGTCCACCGGCATCCCGCCCGCATGCGCTACGAGCACGGCGCGACGGCCGACGGGCGGCTCGTCTACGTGAAGGCCGAGATCCTGCTCGACGGCGGCGCCTACTGCTCGACCACCCCCGCCGTGGTCGGCAACGCCGCCTCGCTGGGCGTCGGGCCGTACGAGGTGGGCAACGTGTGGATCGACGCGTACGGCGTCTACACGAACAACCCGCCCTGCGGGGCGATGCGCGGGTTCGGGGCGGTGCAGGCTTGCTACGCCTACGAGTCCCAGATGGACCGCCTGGCCGCGGCCTGCGGGCTGTCGCCGGTCGAGATCCGCGTCCGCAACGCGGTGTCGCAGGGGTCGCGCCTGGCCACCGGGCAGGTCGTCGACAGCCCGGCGCCGCTGGCGGACATGCTCGCGGAACTGGCCGCGATGCCCCTGCCCGCGGGCCCGCGCGGCGAGCCCGACCTGCGCCTCCTGCCGGGCGGCGTCGCGCAGACGACGCACGGCGAGGGCGTGCGGCGCGGCGTGGGCTACGGCGTCGGCATCAAGAACATCTGTTTCTCCGAGGGTTTCGACGACTACTCGACGGCACGGGTGCGCGTCGAGCTCGCCGGGGACGAGCCGCACGTGCTCGTGCACACCGCCGCCGCCGAGGTGGGCCAGGGGCTCGTCACCGTCCAGGCCCAGATCGCGCGTACGGAGCTCGGGATCGGCAGGGTCACGGTCGCCCCGGCCGACACCGCGGTCGGCTCCGCCGGGTCCTCCTCGGCATCCCGCCAGTCGTACGTCACCGGCGGGGCGGTCAAGACGGCGTGCGAGGCGGTGCGGGCGCGGCTCGACGCACTGCGGGCGGCCCATCCGGACCTGTCCCTGGAGGAGGTGCTGGAGCGGTTCGGGCCGGTCGAGGAGACACGGGAGTACCGTCACCGGCCCACGTTCCCGATGGACCCGGTCACGGGCCAGGGCGACTCCCACACGCAGCTCGCGCTGTGCGTGCACCGGGCGGTGGTCGACGTCGACGCCGAGCTGGGCCTGGTCAAGGTCGTCGAGCTGGCCGCCGTGCAGGACGTCGGGAAGATCCTCAACCCCCTGGCCCTGGAGGGGCAGATCCACGGCGGCTCCGCGCAGGGCCTGGGCCTGGCGCTGATGGAGGAGATCCAGGTCAGGGACGGGCGGGTGCTCAACCCCTCGTTCACCGACTATCTGATCCCCACCATCCTCGACATGCCGCCGATGCGCTTGTCGGTCCTGGAGAACCCCGACCCCCACGCGCCGTACGGCCTGCGGGGCGCGGGCGAGCCGCCCACGCTCTCGTCGACCCCCGCGGTGGCCGCGGCGGTCAGGGCCGCGACCGGGCTGGATCTCCCCCGTGTCCCGATCCGGCCCGAGGACATCGCGCTCGCGCCGACCGCCGCGGCCGGCGCTCAGTCGGCGACGTAGCCGATGGAGGTCACCTCGTAGCCGCGGCTCTTCGAGCCGCGTACGTGCATGAACATGGCGCCGCCCTCGTAGGAGTAGGCGCAGCTGTGGCCCTTGGGCTCCGAGCTGCAGCCCTGGAAGAAGTACTTCACGCCCTTCGGGTCGTACTTGGCCCGGAAGAGCGTCCTGACGGCCGTGGTCGAGGCGATCTCCAGGCCTCGGTTGGGGTCGTGCTTGCGCCAGGCGTCGAACAGGTACCCGGCGGCGGCTGACGGCTTCACGAGGTGGCGCGACTCGTACACCTTCGTGACCTTCGCGCCGGACACGATCATCAGGAGGCCGCCGAGCCCGCCCGGTACGCGCACGCTGGTGTGGACGAACCGGCAGGAGTTGCCCGAGCAGCCCGCGAACTCGTCCGGGGCCCGGTAGGGATAGGAGAAGAGCGTGGAGACCGCGCCGGCGGTGGCGACCCGGGAGGCCGCGTGGCGGTCGGCGCGCAGCCAGGCGCGGAACAACTGCTTGGCGACCGTCGCCGGTGCGGGCTCGGCCTGGGTGGGGGCCTGGGCGCCGTGCGCGAGCGCCGGGGCCGCGGCGAGCAGGGAGGCGGGGAGCAGGAACGCGGCGGTCACGGCCGTGGCGGCCGCGCCTCGCAACCATGGTGCTGACACACGCCGTACGTTAGAGGAATCTCCTTGCACCCGGATTGCCCCCTGCTTGCACGCGGGCTTCCACTCCGGCTTCCACGCCGGCTTCCGCTCCGGCTGGTCGCCCGAAGCGCCGCCCCCGGGGGAGCCGGTCCCCCAGGGGTGAACTCACTGGAACTGCTCGATGCTGGGCTGGCCCCCGCCCTGCTGCGTGCCACCGGGCTGCGTGCCATCCGGCTGCGTACCGCCCTGCTGCGTGCCACCGGGCTGCGTGCCGCCCTGCTGCGTGCCATCCGGCTGCGTGCCATCCGGCTGCGTGCCGCCCTGCTGCGTGCCATCCGGCTGGGTCCCGCCACCGGGCTGCGTACCGCCCTGCTGGGTGCCGTCCGGCTGTGTGCCACCCGGCTGCCCGGCGTCGGCGGCGGAGGGCGAGGCGGCCGGGTTCGGCTGCTGTCCCGCGGGGGCGGAGCCGGTCAGCAGCGCCATGATCGCGTCGGCCTGCGCCTTGTCGAAGCCCGAGATGCCGAGACTGTCCTGGGTGATCTCCTGGGCGACCCGCGGGGCGGCCACCACCTTCTCCCCCACCACGACGGCGAGTTGCTGCTTGACCGTCTCACGGGTGAGCGCGGCGATCTGCTCCTGGCTGGAGGGGGACAGCACGAGCCGGATCGAGTAGGTGCCGTCGTTCTCCGGCACCTCCTCGATCTTCTGCACGGTCGTGACCGTGACCCCCGGGTCGAGCTGGTAGCAGGAAGCGCCCTTGTCGTCCGGGATCGCGTCCGTCCCGGTGCACGGCGCCGGACCCACCCCGGTGACCGGAGCGAAGTGCACCGGCGTCAGCAGGGTGCGTACGGATGTCTGCTTGAGCGGCGGGGCGTCCGGGTTGCGGGTCATCATCACGGCGACGGCGCCGAGGGCGCCGGACATGACGACCACCAGCACGAGGGCGACGACGAGGGCGATCGTGGTCCCCCTGGCCGCCCTCGGCTCCGCAGGGCCGGGCGGGGCGGGAGGCACGTCAACCGCCCCGTCAACCGGCCCTTCCGTCCCGTCCACGGCCGGGGCGCCGGGCACTCCGGGCATGTCGGGCGCGACAGGCTCCACCGGCTCACCGGCCAGAGCGGGAGCGGGCGGGGCCCCGGGAACGCCATCGGGTCCGGGCAGGCCGAGCGGGTCGTCGAACCGGCCGGCGCCGTCAGGCTCACCCGGCACACCTCCGGCCCCGGGCAGCGGGTCACGAAGCGGGTCACGGAGCGGGTCATCGGGCACGCCGAGGGGATCGACCGGCTCGACGGGCACACCGCCCACGCCCAGGGGATCGACGGACTCATAAGGCACAAGAGGCACGCCGAGCGGGTCGTCGAACCGGCCGGCGCCACCAGGGTCACCCGGCACACCTCCGGCCCCGGGCAGCGGGTCACGGAGCGGGTCACCGGGCACGCGGACGGGCCCGGTCAGCGTGTCGTCCTGTCCCCCACCATCGGCGGCGGGCAGGACGGACGTCTCTCCCGTGGCCCCGGGGCCGCCGAACCAGTCGTACTCGCCGGGCGCGCCGCCGCGGGCCTCGGGGCCGACCGGCTTCGGCATGGGTGCCGTCTCGGCTCCCGATGTCAGGCCGCCGGGCCACGGGCCGGGCTCCTCGTTCCCCGGCACGGGCGCGTTGTGCATTCCCACCTCGATCCCTTACACCGCTCGCAGAGCCTACCGAGGTCTGTCAACCGCGGGTAACCGACCGGCCGTGGAACGCTCAACTCGCTCTATTACTGACAATTTGTCACCAATACCCGCCAAATGGTTGCCCGTTGCCCGGTGCCATGCGAAGGCCGAGAGCAGACAGTGAAGACATGAAGGTGGGAGTTCCCCGAGAGATCAAGACGCACGAATACCGGGTCGCGCTCACACCCGCGGGGGTCAACGAGTTCGTCCGCAAGGGTCACCGGGTCTTCGTCGAGAAGGGCGCGGGACAGGGGTCGGCGATCCCCGACGAGGACTTCGCCGCCGCCGGGGCCGTCATCCTCGGCACGGCGGACGAGGTGTGGGGCGAGGGCGACCTGATCCTGAAGGTCAAGGAACCGGTGCAGGACGAGTATCACCGGATGCGCAAGGGCCAGGTGCTGTTCACCTATCTCCACCTGGCCGCCTCGGAGCCGTGCACCCGGGCCATGCTGGAGTCGGGCGTGACCGGCATCGCGTACGAGACGGTGCAGAAACCCGACCGCACGCTGCCGCTGCTCGCTCCCATGTCGGAGGTCGCCGGACGGCTCGCGCCGCAGGTGGGCGCCTACCATCTCATGCGCCAGGGCGGCGGCCGCGGAGTGCTGATGAGCGGCGTCCCCGGCACCTACCCGGCCAAGGTGGCGGTGATCGGCGCCGGCGTGTCGGGCATGAACGCCGCCGCGGTCGCCATGGGCATGCGGGCCCAGGTGCTGCTGCTGGACCGCGACGTCGACCGGTTGCGCCACGCCGACCTCCTCTACCGGGGCGGCTGCCAGACCGTGGCGTCCAACGCGTACGAGATCGAGCGGGCGGTGGTGGACGCGGACATGGTGATCGGCGCGGTGCTCGTGCCGGGCGCCAAGGCGCCGACCCTGGTGAGCAACGACCTCGTCTCCCGGATGAAGCCGGGGTCGGTGCTCGTGGACATCTCCATCGACCAGGGCGGCTGCTTCGAGGACTCACGCCCGACCACGCACGCCGACCCGGTCTACCGCGTGCACGGCTCGGTGTTCTACTGCGTGGCCAACATGCCGGGGGCGGTGCCGCACACCTCGACGTACGCGCTGACCAACGTCACCCTGCCGTACGCGCTGGCGATCGCGGACATGGGCTGGCGCGAGGCGCTGACCGCCGACCCCGCGCTCGCCCTCGGACTGAGCACTCACCAGGGCCATCTCACGAGCCGTCCGGTGGCCGAGGCCCACGGGCTGGAAGCCGTGCCCGTGGACCGCGTGCTGGTCCCCTGACGTCTGCCGGGGAACCTCAGTTGGACGGCGCCGCGCTCGGCATCGGCTCCTGCGGGTTGCCCGACGCCGACGGCTCCGGCGGGAGCGGCTGCTCCGAGGTGGTGCCGATGCCGCCCGTGCAGGACGCGCCGTACTCGGGGGTGCTGGTCGGGTTCTGCTTGTACTTCTTCACGAACTGCGTGAGGCGGGGGTCGTCCGCGGAGTCCAGCGTGACCTGGTGGTTCCAGGAGCTGGCCGCGATCTTGGACGGCAGGCCCGGGTAGGGGCTCAGCAGCATGTAGTCCGCGGAGGCGATGGTCTTCAGCTTGTCCACCTCGGTCTTGGGCAGGTCGGGGCTGTAGGTGATCCACACCGCGCCGTGCTCCAGGGAGTGGACACCATGCTCGTTGTGGATCGGCTTGTCGTAGATGCCGCAGTTCTGCCAGTAGTAGTTGTGCGGGCCGCCGACAGGCGGGTTCTCCTTGTAGGAGACCTTGGTCCACGAGTGGTCGGAACCCTTGTAGGTGTAGGTCTTCACCGCGTCGAGCGACTTGGCCGAGCGGTCCTTGACCACGTACACGGCGACGAGGGCGACAAGGACGACGATCACGAGGCCGCCTATACCCCACATGAGAAGCGCGGCGCGCCGCTCCTTGCGCTTCTGCTCGGCGCGCATACGGGCGAGGTGCTCGCGCCTCGCCTGCGTCTTCTCCTTGGTCATCGCTCCTCCATCCGCAGATCCCTTACACCCCCGCTGCGTATGGAGAATAGTGGCTAAAGGTATCGCTTCGGGCAGGGCGAGGGCGGTGGCGAGTAGCCTGTGAGCGATGAGCACTGACATCGACGCTCCGGTGGAGACCGCTCCCCCGGCCCGGCGTTCCCTTTCCGCCCTCGGGCTGGTCGCCGTCCTCCTCGCGGTGGCGGCGCTCGTGGTGTTCCTCACCAGGTCCGGAACGCCGGGGGACACCTCCCCCGAGGCCGGTTTCGCCAGGGACATGGGAGTCCACCACGCCCAGGCGGTGGAGATGTCCTTCGTCCTCAGGGACAAGACCTCCGACGAGCCGCTGCGCAGCCTGGCGTACGACATCATCACGACGCAGAGCACGCAGCGTGGAATTTTCATGGGCTGGCTCCAGCAGTGGGGCCTGGACCAGAGCTCCGGCCGCCCCGCGATGGCCTGGATGGCCGGCCACGGGCACGGCGGGGCGGCCTCCTCCGCCACCACGCCGGCCGGGACGATGCCCGGCATGGCGACGGAGGAGGAGATGAACCGGCTCCGCCAGGCCACGGGCAGGGACGCCGAGGTCCTCTTCCTCCAGCTCATGATCCGCCACCACCAGGGCGGCGTGGAGATGGCCGAGGGCCTGCTCAGGTTGTCGGACCGCGACGAGGTGCGCGCGCTCGCCCAGCACGTCGTGGACGGCCAGAACGCCGAGATCCGCACGATGAAGGACCTGCTGGCCAAGCGGGGAGCCCAGCCGCTCCACGCGCCGTGACCCTCCGCGTCCGGTCCGCCGTCGGCGGCGGGTGACGAAGACCGGGTTGTCAGTCCCGCGCGGAGTGGATCGCGGTGAAGGCCAGCAGGGAGGCCGCGGTCCGCGGCGGGTCCTCGAGTATGGGCGAGTGCCCGAGACCGGGCAGCATCTCGATCTTCGCACCCGGAACCGTACGGTAGTCGGCGGCGGACGAGGATCGCCATCTGCGGTCGTCCTCACCGAAGATCACCAGTAGCGGCTTGCCGAGGGCCTTCAGCCGATCCGGGAGCGCCTGTCGCTCCAGGTAGTCGCGGGTGGCCCCCATCGTCGCGGTGAGCGTGTGGTAGGTCATGAGGCGCACCTCGTCCAGAAGCTCCTGTGGGATCTCGTAGCCCGCGCGGCTGAAGCCGGAGCTCGCGAACCGGCGGATCCGCTCGTCGTCCGGCGGCCATTGCGACGGTGCGATCGCGGCTGACTCCGGTGCGATGAAGGCGTCCATGCCGGGTCCGGTGTTGATGAGCGCGAGCGCGGTCACCAGGTCGGGCCGCTGCTCGGCGACAGCGGTGGCGACCGCGCCCCCGCTGGAATGACCGGCCACGATCGCGCGCTCGACGCCGAGCCGGTCCAGTGCCACGCCGACCCGGCGCCCCTGGTCCGGGAGCGCGTAGCTCGGGCCGGCCGGTTTGGCCGACCGGCCGTGCCCGAGCAGGTCGATCCGGATGACGCGATGCGATCCGGTCAGCAGCGGGACCAAAGAGTCCCACGAGCGGGTCGAGGAGGCGGACCCGTGGATCAGCAGGAGTGCCGGGGCGTGGCGGGGGCCGTCCTGGCACACGTGGATGTCGCCGTCGTCCAGGGACAGCGTCGAACTCGCGGTCTTCTCGTCTTCCACATGCCGGTTGCCGTCGGAAACAGTCATGCGCCCACTGTCACCGCCGCCGGACGCCGGCGTCTTGGACGAATGTTCCCCGCCCGCATATCGGTTCGGTGCTCGCATAGCCTGGCGACCGTGTCGACATTCGTGCACGGTGAGGCCGTGTGGGACGTCGCCTGCCCGCGACGGCCCAGCCGGGTGGCCGGTGTCACCATGGCCGGGTTCCGCGTCGGCGACCTGGACGCGCTCCGGATGGTCCCGCACCCCGCCGTGACGCTGCTGCTGGAGTTCGGCGCCGGTTCGCCCGTCGTGGACTACGCCGGCGGGCGGCGGCAGCGGGGAAGTCTCGTCGCCGGGCCCGGACTCGGGTCAGGAGGCGCGGCCTGGGCACGGGGTGAGAACGTCGAGTGCGTGCAGGTGCGCCTGTCTCCGGTCATCGCACGCGCGATTTTGGGCATCTCCCCCGGTGACCTCGACGGCGCCGTGGTGGCCCTCGGCGACCTGTGGGGCCGGGAGGCGGCACAGATCCGTGAGCGGCTGGCCGATGTCTCCTCCTGGGAGGACCGCTTCGCGTTGACCGGCGCGCTGCTCGCCCGCCGGCATGCGGCGGGGCCGCCGGCGGACCCGGAGGTGGCCTGGGCCTGGCGCCGGATCGTCGCAGGCCGCGGCCTGGTCCGGGTGGACCGGCTGGCCGCCGAACTCGGCTGGAGCCGTAAGCGCCTGTGGTCCCGATTCCACTCGCAGATCGGCCTGCCGCCCAAGCGCGCGGCGAAGCTGGTCCGCTTCGACCACGCCGCCCACCGCCTGGTCGGGGGTGGCAGCGCGGCCCGAGTCGCGGTGGAGGCCGGCTACGCCGACCAGTCCCACCTGCATCGAGACGTCATGGAGTTCATCGGGGTGACCCCGGGATGCGTGGCGGGCGAGCCGTTTCTCGCGGTCGACGACATCGCATGGCCCGGCCGGGAGGCTCCCTCCGGGGAGCAGCACAGGGTGCGGCCGCCGTCGATCACCGTGAGTCGTCCGGGCTGACGACGGGACGACGGCCGCGGGTCGAGCTAGGCGCGCAGTTCCTCGGCCAGCGCCGCGGCGAACGCGTCCACGTCGGCCTCGGTGGTGTCGAAGGCGCACATCCACCGAACCTCGACCATTCCCCCGCCGACCTGCTCGTTCCAGTTGTAGAACCGGAACCGCTTGCGCAGCCGGTCGGCCACGTCGGCCGGCAGGACCGCGAAGACCGCGTTGGCCTCGACCGGGCGGGGCACGCTCACCCCGGGCAGGTCCCGTACGGCGTCCGCGAGCCGCCGGGCCATGGCGTTGGCCTGGCGGGCGTTGCGCAGCCACAGGTCGCCCCCGAGCAGGGCCTCGAACTGCACCGACACGAAGCGCATCTTGGAGGCGAGCTGCATGCTCGTCTTGCGCAGGTACGGCAGGCCCCGCGACGCCGCCGGGTTCAGCACGACGACGGCCTCGCCCAGCAGCAGCCCGATCTTGGTGCCGCCGAACGACAGCACGTCGACCCCCGCGTCCGTGGTCAGGGCGCGCAGCGGCACGTCGAGCGCGGCGGCGGCGTTGGTGATCCGCGACCCGTCGAGGTGGACGAACATCCCCAGCTCGTGGGCGTGGTCGCAGATCGCCCTGATCTCGGCCGGCGTGTACAGCGTGCCGAGCTCGGTCGCGTTGGAGATCGACACCACCCGCGGCTGCGCGCGGTGCACGTCGCCGAAGCCCCAGGCCTGCCGGTCGATCAGGTCCGGCGTGAGCTTGCCGTCCGGGGTGGCGACCGGCAGCAGCTTCAGGCCGCCGGTGACCTCGGGGGCGCCGCCCTCGTCGGTGTTGATGTGCGCGCTCTCGGGGCAGACCACGGCCTCCCAGTGGGCGCACATCGAGCGCAGCGACACGACGTTGGCCGCCGTGCCGTTGAACACGGGGAAGATCTCGGCCTGCTCGCCGAAGTGCCCGCGGAAGACGCCACGGACCGCCTCGGTGTAGACGTCGTCGCCGTAGGAAATCTGGTGTCCCCCGTTGGCGAGGGCGATCGCCTCCAGGATCTCGGGGTGCACCCCCGCGTAGTTGTCGCTGGCGAACGTCCGGCTCGCCGGGTCATGCCGCCGTACGGCATCGGTTGTCACGAGATGTCTCCCCAGTCGCGGTTCGGACCCGCGGCCGGCTCCACAGGGCCGGCCGCGGGTCCGGATCAGCAGCGTAGATCAGGGTGTGAGGTCGATCCTGCGGCCGTTGACCGCCGCCGGCTCCTCATCCCACAGGCCCGCGACCGCCGCCGCCAGGTCCTTCACGTCGGTGAAGGTCCGGTATGGCTTGTCCGGGTTCGCGGCCCTCATCTCATCGTGCACCAGCCCGTTGACCACAAGAACCACCGCGGCGGCGGAGGTGTCCTTCAGCGCGTCGGCCAGCGACAGCGTCCACGCCTCGGCGGCGGCCTTGGCGGCGGCGTACGCCGCGCCGCCCTGGGTGGGCCTCTGGGCCGCCCGCGCCGAGACGATCACGAAGCGCCCGTTCCCGCTCGCCCGCAGCAGCGGCTCGAACTCCAGCGACACGTTCTGCAGGGTCCTGATCAGCAGGTCGTGCAGCAGGTCCCAGTCGCCGAGCGAGGTGTCGGCGAAGGTCTTCGACCCCCGCCAGCCGCCGACCAGGTGGACGACGCCGTCCACCCGGCCGTGCTCGGCCCGCACCCGCTCGGCCAGGCCGCGCACCGCGTCCCGGTCGAGCAGGTCGACGGCCAGACACCCCTCGGCGCCGGACTTGTCCACGCCGACGACGGTGTCCCCGAGCTCGGCGAACTTCCCGGCGACGGCGCGGCCGGCCGGGCCGCCCGCCCCCGTGACCACGATCACTCTGCTCATCGCACGCCCCTCCAGATCCGCGCTCACGCCCGGATGCCCCGGGTCGACTCCACCACGTCGGTGAGCTTACGGCGCAGGGCCTCGTAAAACATGCTCAGGGGGAACTCGTCGGGCAGCACGGCGTCGACCATGGCCTTCTGCTCCGTGGGCAGCGCCTGAACGCCCTGCTTCCACGCCGAGGCCGGGTCGGGCTCGACGTAGGTCGCGACCAGCTCGTGCGCGGCGAGCCAGTGCGCGCGCTTGGACCGGTCGATGCCGTCGCGGTAGAGCTTCTCCACCTCGCCGCGCAGGTCGGCGACGCCGTCGGCGACCCGCGACCAGTCGATCGTGAGCCGGTTGTCGGTCCACCGCACGATGCCCTGCCGGTGCAGGTAGGCGAACAGCAGCTGGCCGCCGAGCCCGTCGTAGTTGCGCACCCGGTCACCGGTGATCGGGAAGCGGAACAGGCGGTCGAACAGGATGGCGTACTGGACGTACCGCGCGTGCGGCACGCCCGCCGCCTCCAGCTTCACGGCCTCGCCGTACGCCGTGAGGTCGCAGCGCAGCTCCTCCAGGCTGTAGAGCCAGTACGGCATGCGCTGCTTGATCATGAACGGGTCGAACGGCAGGTCGCCGTGGCTGTGCGTGCGGTCGTGGACCAGGTCCCACAGCACGAACGTGTCCTGGGCGAGGTCCTGGGACGCCAGCAGCCGCGCGGCGTCCGGCGGAAGCTCCAGCTTCAGCGTGGCCGCGGCGGCCTCGCTGACCCGGCGGAACCGGGCCGCCTCGCGGTCGCAGAAGATGCCGCCCCAGGTGAAGCGCGGCGGGGTCTGGCGCACGACCACGGTCTCGGGGAACAGCACGGCCGAGTTGGTGTCGTAGCCGGAGGTGAAGTCGACGAACGTGATCGGCACGAACATCGGGTTGTCGTAGCCGCCCGCCTCCAGCGCGGCGAGCCACTCGGGCCACACGACCCGGATCCAGACCGCCTCGACGTTGCGGTCGGGGTTGCCGTTCTGCGTGTACATCGGGAAGACGACCAGGTGCTCCAGTCCGTCGATCCGCTGGGCGTCGGGGTGGAAGACGTTCAGCGAGTCGAGGAAGTCGGGCTTGCCGAGCCCGGCCGCCACCCACGCGCGGAAGTCCCTCATGACCGCGTCGAGATACTCGGCGTCGTGCGGGAAGTGCGCCGCGAGCCGGGCGATGCCGTCGACGATCTCGCTGATGCACGCCACGGCCTCGTCGTGGTCGCCGGTGACGGAGCCGTCCTTGGCCTGGAGCGGGCGCAGCCGCTCGACGGCGGCCTTCAGCCGGGCGAACTCCTCCGCCACCTCGGGGCGGGACGCCTGGGCGGCGCCGGACGCCTCGGGCACGCGGGCGGCCCAGGTGACCAGGTTGCCCCACAGCTTCTCGTGGTCGTAGTCGCGGATCGAGTCGTCGCCGAACAGGTCGGAGTCGGCCAGGACGACCACGCGCCCCCTGCCGTGCCGTACGGCGGCGACGAGCGGGGCGGACGCGGGGTCGGCGGACGCGGAGGTCTCGAACAGGACGCTCGCCCCGGCCGGCACGCCGAGCGCGCCCGCGCGGTAGAAGCACGCCCGGCGCACCTGCGCCAGCAGGTCCTGGGCCACGCCGCCCTGCCCGGGCACGGCCTGCGCCGAGGGGACGCCGAGGACCCAGGTGGCCACCGTGTTGTGGCAGTTTCCCGGGTCCTGCACGGTGGTGTGCTCCACCGTGACCCCGAACCGGGCGAGCAGGCCGGCGAGGTTACTGCCGTACTTGTCCTGCTCGTGCTCGGCCAGCACGATCAGCCCGCCGCCGTCCGCGACGTACGCCTCGACGGCGTCGATCTCCTCGGCGGTGAAGACGGGGCTGCCGACCCCGGTGGTGCGCTCCCAGCGCCCGGCCGAGGGGTGCGCGATCACGAAGACGTCACACCCGGCCAGCACGTCCGGGGTGACCGGGCCCTCGGTGTGCGCGCGCACCGTGTGACCGAGCCGCCGCAGCGCCTCGGCCGCCTCCGCGTAGCTGTTGTCGTCGGGATGGGCGGGATTCATGGCCTCGGCGACCTCTCGCCGGATCGTCCACGCCTCGCTGTGCGCCTCGTCGAACAAGACCGCCGGGAACGCCTTCATGAAAAATCTCCCGTAGTGTGAGCCATCTTCCGAAAAATATACACATACCTCGCCCTGTGGCGATAAGTCGCTCTAGCGGATGACGAGACATCACCCGAGCGGAGGACGAGTCCCCGCGGGTCGCCCACCTACCGTCACCGGCCGTAGGGAGACAGACCCGAGCAAGGGGAAAGATCGATGTTCAAACTGTCCGACTCGGTGGCCTTCCGGCGAAGCGTCACCGGAGTCCTGCTGTTCGTCGCGCCGCTGCTGCAGTTCGTCGCGCTCCTCGTCGACCCCGGCACCTGGGGCGACGACCGCGAGATGCTCAGCTACAGCGACAACCCGGCCCTGGCCCAGCTGGAGTCGGCGCTCTACCACTGGAGCTGGCTGCTCGTCCCGATCGCGGCCTTCGGCCTGCTGCACCTGGTGCGCAAGAGGTCCGTCGTCCTCGGGCACATCGCCGGCGGCATGACCATCGTCGGCTACATCAGCCAGTCGGCGCTGCTCATGATGGACCCCGTGGAGTGGTGGTTCGGGCAGCACTACCCGGTCGAGCAGGGCCAGAAGATGTTCGACGAGGTGTTCAACCTGCCCGGCACCATCTTCGGCTTCGTGATGCCGTGGCTCTACCTCGGCATGGTCGGCCTGCCGCTGCTCCTGCTGGCCGTCTGGCGCACCGGCTTCGTCCACTGGTGGGTGCCGGTCGTCGTCACCGTGGGCTACCTGGGCTCGCTCGCGGTGCCGTACAGCCCGGTGATGATCCCGTTCTGGGGCGCCCCGGTCATCGCCCTGGGCTACCTCGGCCTCAAGGTGCTGCGCATGACGAACGCCGAATGGGCGTCGTACTACCCGAGCGCCGACCCCGGCGTCACCACGCCCGACTCGTACGCGAACACGACCGCCTGAGCGCGGTCGCGCAGGTTCAGCTTCATGAGCACACGGGCGACGTGGGTCTTGACCGTGGCCTCGCCGACGAAGAGCTCCTTGGCGATCTCGGCGTTGGTGAGGCCGCGGGCGAGCATCCGCAGCACCTCGAGCTCACGCGGGGTGAGCTCGGCGAGCTGCGGCGGCCGCACCGGCTCGTGCCGGCCGGCGAAGGAGGCGATCACCCGCGTGGTGACGGCGGGGTCGAGCAGGCCGTCACCCGCGGCGACGACCCTGATCGCCTCCACGAGCTGCTCGGGCGGCGACACCTTCAGCAGGAAGCCGCTGGTCCCCGCGCGCAGCGCGGCGTACAGGTTCTCGTCGGTGTCGAACGTCGTCAGCATGACGACCTTCGGCGGATGCGGCGCGTCGAGCAGCTGCCGGGCCGCGGTGAGGCCGTCCATGCGCGGCATCGAGATGTCCATCAGCACGACGTCGGGCTGGACCCGGCGGGCCAGGGCGACCGCCTCCACGCCGTCGGCGGCCTCGCCCACGATCTCCATGCCGGGCTCGCTCTCGACCACCATGCGCAGACCGGCCCGGATCATCGCCTGGTCGTCCGCGAGGACGATGCGGATCGTCAATTCGTCGCCTCGCTCATCGGCACTCCCTGGGAGATCGGCAGCGTCGCGCGGACCCGGAAGCCGCCCTCCGGCAGCGGCCCCGCGTCGAGGGAGCCGCCGAACAGCTCGGCCCGCTCGCGCATGCCGATGAGCCCGTTGCCGGTGGACAGCGCCGGTCCTGCGCCCCCGCCATTATCGGCGACCTCCAGCTCCAGCCGGTCACGGCGGTAGGCGAGCCGGATCCGGACGTCGGCGTTCCCGGCGTACTTCACCGCGTTGGTGAGGGCCTCCTGCACGATCCGGTAGGCCGACAGGTCGAGACCCGGCGCGAGGTGAACGGGCTCGCCCTCCGTCTCCAGCGTGACGCGAAGCCCCGAGGACCCGACGGTGGAGATGAGGTTGGGCACCATGTCGAGCCCCGGCTGGGGCAGCGCCTCGTCCTGCGGCATCCGCAGCGCGCCGAGCATGATCCGCAGTTCCTCGACCGCCTCCCGGCCCGCCTGCTCGATGCCGGACAGGATCGTGGTCTCCGGGGAGTGCTCGCCCTCCTGCGACGCGCCCATCCGGCGGCGCAGCGCGCCGGCCTGCATGACCATCATGCTGACGCTGTGGGCCACCACGTCGTGCAGTTCCCTGGCGATCCGGCTCCGCTCCGCGGCGACGGCCTCGGCGGCCCGGCGTTCCCGCTCCATCTCCAGCCGCGCCGCCCGCTCGCTCATCCGGTGCGCGCGCAGCAGGTAGCCGCGCAGGGCCAGGCCCGTGGCGTACGCCGAGCCGAACATCACCGTCAGGTAGATGACCTCCTCGAACGGCAGGAAGCGGTGGTCGACGGCCCCCGAGTCGAAGATCAGGATGCCCGCGAGCGCCCAGGCGCCGCCGTGCTTCATGCGCAGGTGGGCGCCGATCGTGTGGAAGACGATGAGCAGCGCGGCGAGCTGCCAGACCGGGCACTGCTCGTGGCCCTGCCGGTGCCAGGCGTACTGTGCGAGGATCATCAGGATGAACACCGCCACCGGCGCCTTGCGGCGATACCAGACCAGCACTCCGGTGACCAGCGCCTGCCCGACCCACCACAGCTGGGGATTGCGGGCCGCGCCGTACTCGGTGGCGACCGTGAACGCCTCGAGGGTGCCCAGCGCCATGATGGCCAGGCCGATCAGAAGGTCGACGCGGGGAACCGAGCGGAGGGGGGACACGCGCATGACGCGCAGAGTAACCCCTATCCGGCAGAGCGCGCAGCAGGGAACAGGCGTCCCGCAATCAGCCTGCAAGTCATCGTCAAGTGACCGCGCGATCATCGCCCTGTATCAAGTGGGTGTCGGTCACGATACTCATCTTGTCGAGCACTGTCCGCGCTGAGACGCTTGAAGCGATCCGAACACGCCTAGGAGACGCAGATGCCCCGCCTGCACTCCCTCATAGCGGGGCTGGGCGCGTTCGCCGCGTTCGCGGCGCCCATGCTCCACCCGCACCCCAGCGGCTCCACCGACCGCGTCACTCCCGGCGGCGTACGTGTGGAGTCCTCCTCGCACGTCCGCATCACGCTGCTGGACGACCGCGGCGTGATCAAACAGATGATCCGCGACTACGACGTCGACCTGGCGAAGGGCAGCGGCTTCACGGTCACGCCCGACGGCGTGGTCGTCACTGCGACCCAGGTCGTGCAGGCCGCCGACGACCCCCGGGTGTACGCCGCCAACCGGGTCTTCGCCGAGTACTTCAAGGTGAAGATCCCGGCCGACTTCAAGCGGCACTCGCTGGACGACCCCGACCTCGACCGGCGGCTCAAGGCGTGCTACCCGCCGCAGCAGACCGACTCGACCTGCATCGCGGACGTCACGACGAACGTCACCGTGCACCCCTACCTCGACCCGCCGCCGCCCGGGGGCCTGCCCGCGCAGATCCTGACCACCGGCGCGTCCCCGGCGGCCCCGGCCGTGCTCAAGGTCACCAAGGGCGGTGAGAAGCAGACGCTGCCCACGGTGCCGCTGGCCACGGTTATCGGCGGCGCGGTCGAGTCGCTCGACGTGATGACGCTGACCGGCAGGCCCTCGGCGAAGGTGGCGCCCAAGCTCGACACCGCGCACCTCGACCCCCCGGGCAGCCGGACCTTCAAGGAGCGCGACAAGGTCCGCAAGCTGCTCGACGACGGCGCGGCCGGCGCGGCCCTCATCGACGACGGCAAGAGCGAGGTGATCGGGTTCATCTCCGGCGGCGGTGACCAGCCCATGGCCATCACCCCCGCCGACGAGATCCGCAGCGCGCTGGTCGCCGCCGGCGTCACCCCGCGCCGCGGCCCGGTCGACGTCGTGTACGAGAACGCGCTCGCCTCCTACCACAACAAGCTCTACACCGGCGCGATACCCGCGCTGCAGCAGGTGCTCAACCTGCGGCCCGACCACGTGGTCGCAGCCGACCACCTGCGGGACGCCCGGGCCAAGGCCGGCACGGCCGTGGACACCGGCAACCGGCCGGTGGCCCGTCCCGCACAGGCGGAGCAGCCCAAGTCCGGGGTGCCGCCCTACGTGTGGGTGGCCGGCGGCGTCGTGGTCCTCGCCCTGCTGGCCGGGGGCGTCGTGCTGCTGCGCCGCAGGAGCGCCGCGGGAGCGCAGGACGGCGACGGCCCGGCCGGCGACGCCTACCTCGGCGGCGTCCACACGGACCCGGGCGCGGCCGAGGCCGGGGCCGTCCACTCCGGGGAGACCTCCTGGCCGCCGTACGCCGTCACGCGGGTGTTCGGGGCCGAGGCCGCCCGGTCTCCGGAGGTCATGGGGCCGGCTCCGGTTCCGCCGGGTCCCGTGTCCGCCGGTGCCGTGTCCGCCGGTCCCGGGCCGGCGGACCCGTCCCCGCCGGGCGGGCGGTCGTACCCCGCGGACCTGTCGCCGCCGCACGGGCACGCGCAGCCGGGCGATCCCGCACCGCCGCGCGGGCCTTCGTATCCGCCGAACCCGTCGTCGCCTCCGCAGGGACAGGCACAGCTCCCGCAGGGACAGGCACAGCTGAAGTTCTGCACGCAGTGCGGCATGCGCCTGGGCCAGGGACACCGTTTCTGCGGCTTCTGCGGGAATCCAGTCGATTCGTGAGCAATGTGCTCATAGGCAATAGAACATTCAAGGGGGAGGCCGCATGACAGAGGGGCCGGTGATGCCGCCGCTCGTCGGGCGGCGGCTCGGCGACTACACCATCGAGGCGGTCGTCGGACGGGGTGGCATGGCGACGGTCTACCGGGCGCGCGACCAGCGGCTCGGCCGGGCCGTGGCGTTGAAGGTGCTCGCGCCGCAACTCGCGCACGACGACCGCTTCCGCGACCGGTTCGTGCGGGAGTCGCGGATGGTGGCGAGCATCGACCACCCCAACATCATCCCGGTGTACGAGGCCGGCGAGCGCGACGAGCTGTTGTTCATCGCCATGCGCTACGTCGAGGGCAGCGACATGCGCAAGCTCGTGCAGTCGGAGGGCCCGCTGCCCGTCGGGCGGGCCAACCCGCTGTTCGCGCAGATCGCCTCCGCCCTGGACTCCGCGCACGCCCACGGGCTGGTGCACCGCGACGTGAAACCGGCCAACATCCTGGTCACCCAGTCCGACCACGTCTACCTGACCGACTTCGGGCTGACCAAGAGCTCCGCGGCCGAGGCCGGGCTGACCAGCCACGGCCACTTCATGGGCACCCCGCGCTACGTCGCTCCCGAGCAGATCCGCGGCCTGCCGGTCGACGGCCGCAGCGACCTGTACGCCTTCGCCTGCGTGGTGTACGAGGCGCTCGCCGGGCAGCCGCCGTTCCAGCGGGACACCGAACTCGCGCTGCTCTACGCCCACGTCTCGCACGACCCGCCGCCGCTCACGCCGTACCGACCCGACCTGCCGCACGCGGCGAACGCCGTGATCACGCGGGCGCTGGCCAAGGCGCCGGCCGAGCGGTTCCCGACCTGTCAGGCCTTCGTGTCCGCGCTGCGCGACGCGATCAGCGGCGGCGCGGGCGACCCGGCGGGGCCGGTCTCCCCGTCCTATCCCCCGGTCTCCCAGGCGTCTCCCGGGCCCTCGGTGCCCCCGGTGTCCGCCGGGTCGTACCCGCAGGAGTCCTACCCGCAGGGGTCCTACCCGCAGGGGTCGTACCCGCAGGGGTCCTATCCGCAGGCGACGCCCTCCTCGTTCCCGCCCGGCACCCGGCCGCCCGTCTCCCACGCCCCGGGCTCGGTGCCGCCGCAGTCGGTGCCCTCGGCGTCCCGCCCGCCCGTCAGCCACCCGCCGGGCGCCGGGGCCTCCGGTCACAGGCAGGCCCAGGGGCACGGCTCTTACCCTCCCGAGTCGTCGCACGCGCAGGCGACGGTCGCGTCGGCGGCCTCGCCGGGCCGCCGGCGGGGACTGCCGCTCGGGCCGCTGATCGGCGGTCTGGCGGTCCTGGTGTCCATCGCCGTCGCCGCCGCACTGCTGCTCACCCGTGGCGGCGACGCCGCCGCCACGTGGAACACCTACCCCGGCAGCACCGCCGCGCCGTTCACCATGGCCTACCCCGCGACCTGGGGCGAGGCCAGGACCAACGCCGACCAGTGGATGATCGCCTCACCGGCCGTGGACGAGTTCGACGCGTTGTTCGCGGTGCCGGGCAACACCGACTGGTCGAAGGTGAACTCCATCATCACGGCCCATCCGGACCGGGCCACAGGGGTGTTCGCCCAGGTCAGCAACACCCTGAGCACCTCGGACTCGCCGTTGGAGCTGCAGGAGAGCCTGGGCCCCGCGCTCCCCGGCGTGACCACCTACTACGGCGTGCCGACTCCCACCACCGTCGGGGCCAAGCCCGCGTTCCGGATCGAGGGCGTGCTCAGCGACCCCCAGCAGACCGGGCGCCTGGACTTCTCCGCCTACGTCGTCCGTCAGAGCGACGCCGGCACGACCGTCCTGATCGCGTTCTTCTGCCCGGCCGGCCGGTGCGACCGCCCGCTCATCGACCACATGGTGAACACGATCACTTTCAAGTAGCCCGCCGGGCCCGCCAGTCCCGCGCGCCGTCGAGGACGGCCCGGTGGACCGCGCGGGCGATCCGCGCGCCCCAGACCGAGCGCGGGCCGCCGAACGCCTCCACCGGGCCCTCCTCCCGTACGGCGACGCAGACGGCGTCCGACGCGGTCCCCGTGCAGGGGAAGCCCGCCTCGATCAGCGCCTGCGTCTTCGCCTCGGTCACCGTCATCACGGCGTTGACCAGTGCCGGGTCGGAGAACGCGACCGGGACGGCCACCAGGATGTTGATCGTCCCCGGGCGCGGCACGCTCGCCCCCGCGTCTCCCGCGCCGACGGCCTCCCGCGCGGGCTCTTCGCCCGGCTCCGCGGCGGCCGGCACGCCGGGGTCGGGCACGCCCTCGGGCGAGGCCGCCCAGGTCGGCACGCCGAGCCCCACCGTGGCGACGGCCTCCGCTCCCCCGTCCGACGCGGCGGCGTAGCGCTCCACCAGCGCCGCCGTCATCATGCCGACTCCGGGACCGCCGGGGCCGAGCGCGTCCATGTGCTCCACCGGGTCCATGCGTGAGTAACCGGCCGCCACCTGCGCGTTCAGCACCCACTCGCGGCGGCCGACGCCGCCGCCCAGCATGGCGGAGGAGATCATCCGCCAGCCGGGCCCGAACCGCCACAGCAGCGCGCCGAGCCGCAGGCCGTCCTCCACGCGGTACGTCAGGGACGGCCGCGCCAGGCCCGTCACGTTCCCTCCACGGGAGTCATCCGGGAGGTCAGCGGCCGGACCAGGTGGACGAGCGGGCGCCCGTCGGGGCCGGGCTCCACCCGCACGCTGGCGCCGAAGTGCTCGGTCAGCAGCGGCTCCGCCAGCACCCGCTCGGGCGGCCCGGCCGCGACCGCGCGCCCGGCGGCGAGCAGCACGAGCTCGTCGGCGTACTGCCCGGCGAGGCTGAGGTCGTGCAGCGTCGTCACGACGGTGAGGCCGTCGGCCAGGCGCAGCCGGTCGACGAGTTCGAGCACCTGCTGCTGATGACCCAGGTCGAGCGCGGTCGTCGGCTCGTCCAGCAGGAGCACCGGCGCCTGCTGCACCAGCGCCCGGGCGAGCACGACCCGCTGCCGCTCGCCGCCGGACAGGTGCCCGAGCGGCCGGGACGCGAAGCCGTCCAGGTCGAGCCGTTCCAGCACCGACCGCGTCACCTCGCGGTCCCGCGGGCTCTCGCTGCCGAGATAGGGGATGTACGGCGTGCGGCCCAGCAGCGCGTAGTCGTACACCTTCATGTCGGGCGGCAGCGCGGGACTCTGCGGGGCGTAGGCGATCAGCCGGGCCCGCCGGCGCGGGCGCAGGTCGTCCACGGCCGTCCCGTCGACGAGCACCTCGCCCTCCCTCGGGACCAGCCCGGCGACGGCCCGCAGGAGCGTGGACTTGCCCGCGCCGTTCGGCCCGATGACCGCCAGCCACCGGCCGCGCGCGGCCGACAGCGTGACGTCCGTGAGCACCCGCCGCCCGCCGAGGGTGACACCCACGCCGCGCGCCTCGATCGCCGGGTGCCCGTCGCCGCTCACGTCTCCACCCGCCGGGTCACGCGCAGGACGGTGACGAAGAAGGGCGCGCCGACGAACGCCGTCACCACCCCGATCGGCAGCTCGGCCGGCGCGAGCACCGTACGCGCGATCGTGTCGGCCAGCACGAGGAACGCGGCGCCGCCGAGGAACGACAGCGGCAGCACGATCCGGTACGACCAGCCGGCGAGCCGCCGGACCACGTGCGGCACGACGATCCCGACGAACGCGATCAGCCCGCTGACCGCGACCGCCGCCGCGGTGGCGAGCGAGGCGGCCAGCAGCACGGCGAAACGCACGCGCGCCGCGTGCAGGCCGAGACTGACCGCCTCCTCGTCGCCGACCGACAGCACGTCGAGCAGCCGCCCGTGCAGCAGCATGACGACGGTCGACACCACGGCGTACGGCGCGATCATGCGGACCTGGTCCCAGCCGCCGCCGACGTCGCCGAGGATCCAGGCGTAGATCCGCTGCAGTTCCTCCACCTTGAGCTGCTGCACGAAGGTCTGGATCGCGGTGAGGAACGAGGTGACCGCCACCCCGGCGAGCACGAGCGTCGCGGTGCCGCCGCCCCGGCCCGCCGTGTGGCCCAGCGCGTACGCGAGGAACACCCCGCCGACGGCCCCGGCGAAGGCGGCGACCGGCACCGCGGTCACCCCGGCGTCGCCGCCCAGGAAGACCACGACGAGCGTGACCGTGAGACCGGCCCCGGCCGCCGCGCCGAGCAGGTACGGATCGGCCAGCGGGTTACGGAACACGCCCTGGTAACCCGCCCCGGCCGTGGCGAGCAGCCCGCCCACGACGGCGGCGAGCAGCACCCGCGGCACCCGGAGCTGGAACAGCAGCCCCTCCTCGACCGGCGCGAGCCCCGAGTGCAGGGACACCAGCGGCAGCCGGTCGAGCAGCGCGAGCGCGATGGCGCGGGGCGAGATGCCCGCCGCGCCCGCCACCAGGCCGACGGCGAGGCTGGCCGCCAGCACGGCGGACGCGACGAGCAGCGCCCGGCCGCGCCGGGCCGGGGTCACGGCGTCACCACGCATTCACCGGCCACGCATTCACCGGCCACGCGTCACACCACCACGGGCTCAGCTCGCCGCCTTCTGGACGGCGTCGCCGACGGCCTGGGCGAGATCGGCGACCCGCGGCCCCCAGCGGGAGGCGATGTCGTCGTCCAGCTCCACCACGCGGCCCTTCTTCACCGCGGACAGGCCGGACCAGCCGGGCCGCTTGGCCAGCGCGGCGGCGTTCTGGCCGCAGCACTTGGTGTCGCCCAGGAAGATCAGGTCGGGGTCGGCCTTGGCGATGAACTCCGCCGACAGCTTGGGGTAACCGCCCGCCGCGTCGGGCGCCTCGTCGGCGATGTTCTTCAGCCCGAACAGGTTGTAGACCTGCCCGAGGAAGGTGCTCGACGTCGCCGCGTAGGGCGTGCTGTCCAGCTCGTGGTAGTACGTCAGGTTCTTGCCCTTCGGCGCCGCCGCCGCGAGGGCGTCGAGCTTCTCCTTGACGCCGTTCGCCACCTCTTCGGCCTTGGCCGTGTTGCCGGTGACCGCGCCGAGGTCCCTGATCTGGTCGTAGGTCTCGTCCAGCTTGGTCGCGGCGGGTTCGAGCAGCACCGGCACGCCGACCTTCCCCAGACCGGCCACGACGCCTTCCAGGTCGTTGGCGAGCACGACGAGGTCGGGCTTGGCGGCCACGATCGCCTCGACATTGGGCTTGAACCCCGACAGCGAGGTCTTCGGCGCCTCCGGCGGGTAGTTCGACTGGTCGTCCACCGCCGACACCTGCGCGCCCGCGCCGATCGCGAACAGGATCTCGGTGGCCGTGGGCGAGAGCGACACGATGTGCTCGGGGCGCTTGGCGATGGTCACCGCGCCGTTTCCGGCCTGCACGGTGACGGGGAAGGCGCCCTGCCCCGTGCTGTTCGAGGCGGCGGTGTCCGAGACTGCGGGGGTGGTGGCCGCGGACGTGGCGGCGCCGTCGGTCTGGCCGCAGCCGGCCAGTCCGAGCACGCCCAGCACCACACCCGCGACGGCCGTGCGTACGGGCCTCACGAGGGTCCTCCATCAGGGGGAATGCCGGGAATCGAGGGACCCGCTGGAAGCGACGGATCACCCTTTTCCACGAGGGTCGATGGCGTCGGCGCACAGCGCAGGCGACCTGGCTCGTCCCCGGGGGCGGGGAACCACAGTTGCGGGACAGCGCCGGATTCTCACCGGACTTCGCTGCGCGGCGCGCGTCGGACGCAACGGTACCAATCCCCTGTCCGGCGTCCACCCCCCGCCCCCGCCGGGCTCCGCCCAGGCCCCCGTGCCGCCCGCCGCCCCCGTCGGCGACGGCTGCCCGTCAGGACGGCGACGGCCGCAGGCCGCACCAGGCGTCGGCGCAGGTGAGGAGGTGATAGGTGGGAGGTCTCCTGCCATCGAGCGTGCCGTACCAGACGATGCGCGGGCGTCGGCCGGGACCGATGGCGACGTCCACCTCACCCACGTAGGACGTGGGGATCAGGTGGGTGACGTCTCTCCCCACGCAGCTCGCCGAGATCCCAGCCGAGGTCCTCGCCCGCTATCTCGTTGTCGATCACGCCGCTGAGCGGACCGGCCACCGCGTAGCCGCCATACAGCAGGCCGGGCAGAAGCACCAGCCCGACCGGCCACCAACGGGTGCGTCGCCCGCCGGGTGCGCCGCCGGTCGCGGTCGCGGACCGCCCACGCCCACCCTTGTCTCCCCGGATCACCAGGGCTCCCCAGCGCGCCTGGTTCTCCCGATGGAGCCGCGCGTAGCAGCAGCCGAGCACTGCGGCCTGGAAGGGCACCAGCAGGATGGCCACCGTCATCCGCAGGGCGTCACCGATCTGCACGCCGGTCGGGACGGGGAGTGCCGCGCAGAGGAGGTGCAGACCGAGCTGCGCCAGGACCGGAACGGCGGCGAAGGCCACCGCGATCGTCCGGATCGTCCACCAGAAGTCGTAGGCCACCAGGTGGTACGCCGCCGTCAGCGGCGGAATTCGCTCGGGCAGCGCCGCCCAGGCGAGTACGGCCGGAAGCGTCAGGAGGACGAGCAGCACGCCCAGGATCACCACCGCGACGATCGATCCCGTCGCATGGGCCACCACGGCGATGACACCGGTCTGCGCGGCGAGGATCACCACGAGATTGACGGTGAGCAGCAGCACGGCGTGCGGGCGCCGGAGAACGGCCAGGACAGCACGCCCCGCCAACAGGGGGCGGCCCTCGATGTGGCCCACCACGAGGTGGCTGCCCGCGGCCAGGCAGGCGAACCCTGACACGACGGCCGTCAGCACGAGTCCGGCGAAGATCCATAGGACGGCCGGTGAGGGCACGAGGAGCACAGGAGCTCCGTTGACGAAGGAGACCCGGTGGCTCAGGGCCACCAGCACGGCCACCGGCGCCACGAACGGCGGGACGAGGACCAGGGCGCACACCGCCAGCAGGTGCCGCTAGAGACGGACGGCCGTGCCGTACATGATGCGCAGGCCGCGAAGGCCCTTCAACCGGTCGAACGCGTCATCCGGCCAGGCGGCGGGCGACCCCGTCGCGCTCACCGGCGTTCCGAGACTCATGTCCCTCCTCGGGATGTCCGGGCGCTTCGTCTAGGACTTCCGGCAGTACGTGTCGGCGCAGGTGAGGACGTGATAAGTGGGCGTCCCCCCGCGATCGGGCGTGCCGTACCAGACGATGCGCGGGCGGCGGTCGGGGCCCACGACGAGGTCGAGGGAACCGAACGCGTTCGCGGGAATGAGGTGGGTGAGCCGGCGGCGGGCGCAGCCGGTGTCCTCGCACGCCAGGACGGTCACGCGGAGGTCCTCCGTGTCGTAGCCGGCCAGGATCGGACGGCCGGCGGCGTCAAGGGCCAGGCCGGGGGCGCTCCTCGTGGCGATCTCGGACACGGTCACGGACCGCGGGGGCCCGGAACACTCCCGGTCGGGACAGAAGAGGATCTTCGAGACCTCACGCTCCGGGTCGTTCTCGACGATCACCGGCCTGCCGTCCGGCCCGATCGCCATCTGGATCCGCAGTGAGCGGTTAAGCCAGCCCCACAGGACCGGCTCGGGCGACTCGGATGCCGTGAACGCGTGGGTCCGCGGATGCGGGCAGGCGGGAGTGTCGCAGCTCACCACGGTCGTCTTCCGCGAGACCCGGTCGACGTAGGCGATCACGGGGCGCCCGTCCGGGGAGACGGCGACGGCGACCGTGCGGTTGTCCACGCTGACGATGGGCCTGTCGCGGAGGCGGCCGACAGCGATGGTCCGCGGGGCGGCGCAGGCGGCGTCCCGGCAGAGCGTGAGCTCGACGCGCGCGAAAACGCCGTCGGAGCCCGGCTCGGGCGCGATCGAGGCGATGGCGACGCCGTCCGGTGTCGCGGCCGCGGCGACGTTCACGTGGAGCCACCCTTTCCGCGCCAACCGCAGCGGATTTCCCGGCCGTCGCGCACAGCCGCCGGGGCGGCACGAGAACAGGTGGAGTTCGACGTCGTCGCTCGGCGACGGCTCGTACACCCATCCGGAGATCAGCACCGAGTCGTCGGGCATGGATGTGGCGACGGATTGCCCGTTCAGGTAGGCCCCCAGGGGGACGGCGGCCTGCCGCGCGCAGGCGCCGTCGCCGCAGAAGGCCGGCTTCGGCATGCCCTGGTCGGTGATGACGACCGGTCGGCCGCCGGAGCCGGTGACGATCTGGGCGCTGATCGAGTGGCCCGGGTACAGCTCCTTCGCGATGAGCTCGTTGTCGACCACCTCGGCCCGCCCGAGCGGGTTGGCGGCGGCGAACACCCCGTACAGCAGGCCGGGGAGCAGCGCGGCCACGACGGGCCAGGACCTGGTCCGCCGCTTGGCGGGTTCGCCGGTCGTCGTGGGCTCCGGCGTGTCCCATCCCCTGAGGTGGGCGTAGTAGCACCCCAGCGTGGCCGCCTGGAACGGTGCCAGCAGGACCGCCGCCGTCACCCGTGCGGCGTCGGCGATCGCCACGCCGGTGGGAACCGGGAGTAGGAAGCGCAGGCCGTACAGGGCCGCCTGGGCCAGGCCGGGGATGACGAGACCCGCCAGCGCCATCCTCCAGGCCGTTCCCGTGTAGTCGCGGGCGGCCAGGCGGAACGCCGTTCTCAGCGGAGGAACGCGCCCCGGAGACACGGTCAGCGCGGTCAGGGCGAGCAGGGCGGGCAGGGCGGGCAGCGTGAAGAGGCCGGCCACCGCGGCCAGGATCAGCGCCAGAACGATCGACTCCACCAACTCCGCCACGACGACGACCAGGACGAGCAGCGCTCCGGCCGCCAGCGTGAACTCGGCGGCGAGCAGCAGGAAGGCGTGCGGGCGGCGCAGGACGGCCAGGACGGCACGCGCCGGCGACGACGGGCGGCCATCGATGTGATCGACGACGAGGCGGCTGCCCGCGGCCGAACAGGCGAGTCCGGCGGCGATCATGATGAGCAGCACCCCGGCGTACGCCCACAGGACACCCGGCGACGAGGTCAGGAGCAGCGGGGCCCCGTTGACGATGGCGATCCGGTCGCCCAGGGCCACGACCACGGCCGCCGTCGCCATGAGGGCCGGCACGATCGTCATGGCGCACACGGCCAGCAGCGGCCGGTAGAGGCGGCCCGCGGTGCCGTACACGATCTCGAGGTCGCGCTCGCCCCACACCTGGGCGAGCGTCTCCTGCGACCACGCTTCCGATCGGGCCGCCGGGCTGGTGGACGATTCGCGACTCATTTCCCCCCTCGTGGTGGCGGCCCGGTCGCGCGAAGACGGGCCGCGGGCAGATCAGCGCCCCGATCCCCGTTCCTCATGGGGCGCAGTGCGGGTCGGCGCAGGTGAGCAGGTGATACGCGTTGCCGCCGGCCGGATCGGCCGTGCCGTACCACAGAATGCGCGGCCGCTGGTCGGAGCCGATGGCGAGGTCGAACTGCCCGACCCCGCCGGCGGGCAGCAGAGGGGAGGCGGAGCGGCGGGCGCAGTTCTGGTCCTCGCACGCGACCAGATCGATCAGGGCGCCCTTCCAGCGGTAACCGGCCAGCAGAGGGAGGCCATGGGCGTCCAGGGCGAGGCCGGGCGCGCTCACCGCGACGACCTCGGGCACCGGCACGAAACGAGGCGTGCCCGAACAGGCCGGATCGGAGCAGAGCAGGATCGTCGAGGTGTGGCCGTCGCCGGGGTCGCTGTACACGATGACCGGCCGCCCGTCCGGCCGCACCACCACCTGCGTGCGCAGGGTGCTGGTCAGCCAGGTGTACCTCGTCAGCGCGGGCAGGTCGAACGCATGGATCGACGGGTGCGCGCACGCCGCGGACTCGCAGCTCGCCACAGTGATCTTGTGGGCGCCCCGGTCGGTGTAGGCGACGACCGGCCGCCCGTCCGGGGAGGCGGCGACGGCCAGGACACGGGCGTCCATGTCATCCAGCGTGAAGCTGTCGACGATGTCGCCCACCGAAACGACGCGACGCCGGGCACAGGCGACGTCGTCGCACAGCGCGAGCTCGACGCGGGAGAGAGGCTTCTTGTCATGGCCGGGAAGGCGGACGCTCCAGGCGATGGCGAGGCCGTGCGGTGTCGCCACGGCGGCGGCCCGCGCGTCCGACGTCTCCTCGGTGGCCTTCAGCGGCTCGCCCGGCCGCCGGACGCAGCCGTCGGGCCGGCAGGAGAACATGACCAGCTCCATCTGGGAGGCGCCGATCTCATTCGTCCAGCCCGCGACGACCAGCGAGCCGTCGGGCGCGACCGCCGTCGCCGGATGGGTGCGGAAGTACTGGTCCAGCGTGACGCTGACATGGTCGCCACACGTGTCGTCGCCGCAGAACACCATCACCGGGCGGTGCTCGTCGCGGAAGACGACGGGCTTCCCGCCGGGGCCGAGCATGATCTCGGTGCGCGACGGGTGGAACACGTTCTCTTCCTTTACGCCGATCTCGTTGTCGACCATTCGGGCCCAGGAGAGCGGCTCGGCCGCGTACCCGCCGTACAGCAGGCCGGGCAGCAGGGCGACCAGCAGTACGGCCGGCCCCGCGATGATCGGCGGCCACCGCCACCCGGCGCGCTCACGGCCGCGCTCGCGGCCCTTCTCCCGGTCGAGGTCGTCAACAGTGGCCGGCCCCAGCCGGCGCAGGTAGGCGTAGCAGCAGCCGACGGCGACGGCCTGGAGCGGCGTCTGCAGGACGGCCGCGGCCGGCCGCGCCGCGTCGCGGAACAGCCCGTCGGTGGGGTCGGGAAGCAGCCCGCCCAGTGCGAACAGGCCCAGTTGGAGCAGGACGGGAACGGCGAGGTATCCCGGCGCCAGCATCCAGACGGCTCGGCCGTAGCCACGGGAGATCAGCCGCCACGTCGTGCGCAGCGGAGGCACCCCATCGGTCAGCGCGGCCCACGCGATCATCAGCGGCAGCGTGGTGACGCCGACCACCGTCACCACGATCACCGCCGGGACGACGGACGGCGCCGAGGCCGCCAGTGCCGCACCGATGGCCACCAGCACGAGGACGGCCGGCACGAACAGGACGACGAGCATGGCGAACGTCGGCGCCCGGCGCAGGACGGCCGTCACCGCGAGCCGGGCCGACAACGGACGGCCGTCGGTGAAGTCCAGCACGAGACGGGCGCCGCCGGCCAGGGCGGCGAGGCCCGACGCGATCGCGGTCACCGCGGACACGGCGAGGATCACGCCGAAGACCGGTGAGGACTCGACGAATCGCGGGATTCCGCCGACGACCGCGACCCGGTCGCCCGCGGCGACGAGCACGGCCAACGGCGCCACAAGGCCCGGGACGAGGGTCATGGCGCATATCGTCAGCAGGTGCCGATAAAGGCAGCGGGTCGTGCCGAAAATGACCGAAAAGCTGCCACCGATGGTCCTTCGCGCAAAAGGATCCGCGGGCCGGCTTCCGGATCGCGTCGTCGTGCTCGCGAGCGGTTCGACATCCATTCTTTCCTCGCTGGCGCCTGTTTCGATCGACCCGTCTGCCTCGGATGATGCTCGAACGGCGAAGTGCCGGAAACCAGGTCAGACTAATCCACCAATCGAGATCGCGCATCCCATAACCATCTCGTGATATCAGCGGATTTCGCCGAGCGACCGCATTGCGCTTTCTCGGCGATAGCGCCTCCGGCCGATGTATGACCCCGTAAACCGAGGCCGCCATTCATGATGCGAGAGGCCGGGTGCGTTTTACACGACGGGGAGGACCGAGCGCGCTATCGGGCCCGAGTGGCCGGTCGCGTGCTCCGTCCACCTGGGCGTTCGCGGGGACGGTAGGGCAGGCCCTACCCCGGCGGTAGGGGGTCGCCCATGATCGGAAGTAGGGACCGCGTCGCTGCGCCGGCCGGGGCCGCGGCGGGACGCTAGACGTGCTCGACCCCCCGCCGCCCGCGGACGCACCTCGCACGGCGGCCCGACACAGCGAAGGCGTCCCCCCATGTCCCTGACCATGCTTCCCCCCGCTCCGGAAAGGGCCCCGGCCGCGCCCACGCCACGGGACCGCTTCATCGACGTCCTGCGCGTCTTCGGGATGGTCCTCGTGGTCGTCCAGCACTGGACGATGCCGGTCCTGTCGTACGCCCAGGGACGGCTGACCACGGGCAACGCCCTGGCGGCGGTTCCGTACGTCACCTGGATCTCGCAGGTCATGCCGCTGGTCTTCTTCGCCGGGGGCGCGGCCAACGCGATCAGCTTCCGGTCCGCGGCGCGCCGTGCGGGGCGCCCGGAGGCGCGGTCCGGCGTGGCGCGGGCGTGGACGGCGCGGCGGGTGCGCCGCCTGGCCTGGCCGGTCGTGCCGCTCGCGGTCGTGTGGCTGCCGCTCCCCCATCTCCTGGTCGCGCTCGGAGTGCCCGCGCAGCCGGTGGAGGTGGCCGCGCGTACGGTCGGCCAGTTGCTCTGGTTCCTGGCGGTCTACCTGCTGGCCGTGGTTGCCACGCCGCACCTGCTGCGGGTGCGGGCCGGGGTCGCCCTGCCGGTGCTGGCGGGCGGTGCGGTGCTGATGGACGTGGTGCGCTTCTCCGGCCTGGAGGCGGCCGGCTACCTCAACGTCGCGTTCGTCTGGCTGGCGGTCCACCAGGTCGGGTTCCGGTACGCCGAGGGCGGCCTGGAGTGGCTGACGGGACGGCGGGCCGCCGGGCTCGCGGTGGCCGGGTTCGCGATGGTGGCGGCCCTCGTGACGACCGGGCCCTACCCCGCCAGCATGATCGGGATGCCGGGGATGATCTCGAACATGGCCCCGCCGAGCGCCTGCCTGCTCGCGTTGTTCGCCGGCCAGCTCGGCCTGGCGATGCTGCTGCGCCCCGCCCTGAACACGCTGGCCGCCCGGCCGAGGGCCGAGGCGGTGCTCACCGCGCTCGCGCCGCGCATGATGACCGTCTACCTGTGGCACATGACCGCGCTCGTCGCCGTCGCCGGTGTGGCGATCGTCGGGTTCGGGCTGGCGACCCCGGACACCGGCTCGGCGACCTGGTGGAGCGCAGTCCCGCTGTGGCTGGCCGCCCTGGCGCTGGTCCTGGTCGCGCTCACCGCGATGCTCGGCCGATTCGAGGACCCCGTGGGGGCCGCCGCCCACCGGCTCGTGCCCGCGGCCGCCCCGCTCGTCGGCGGCGCGCTGCTCACCCTCACGATCACCGGTTTCGCGCCCGGCCCCGCGCCGGTTATCGCGTCCGCCGCCCTGGTCGCGGGGCTGGCCCTGGTCAGCCGGCCCGCAGCTGCCGCTCCACGTCGTCGATGATCTCCTGCAGGCGCAGGCCGTGGCGGGCGTCGAGCGGATGCCCGCCGCCGTCGCGCACCGTGCCCGCGAACTGCCTGACCACCTCGGGGACGACGTCGCCGAGTTCGGAGCCGAGCAGCGAGGCGCTGCCGCGGCGGCCGTACACGTCGATCCGGCTGGGCGGGGTCTCGCCCTCGGCGGCCATGCACAGCGACGCCTCGCTGACCGCGCCGCCCTCGTGCTCCAGCAGCAGGCCGACCCAGCCGAGCGGATCGCCGTGTGCCCTGACCGCGACCACCCGGCCGAGCGCGGCGTCGAGCAGGTCGATCGTGTGCGGGCCCACGTCGAGCACCGCCCCGCGCTCCAGCCGCCAAGGGGTGGCGAAAGGGCCGCCGCGCAGGCTGCCGGAGATGTTGGCGGCGTGCCCGCCGAAGGGCTCGATGAGCCGGGCGCGGTCCAGGAACTCGACGGTCGCCGCCGAGTATCGGAAGGTGAAGAGCATCTGGGAGGCCACTCCCGCCTCCTCGATCGCCCCGGCCAGGCGCCGGGCGCCATCGAGGTCGGCCGCGAGCGGCTTCTCCAGCAGCAGTGCCCTGCCCGCCCGGGCCGCGAGCACGCCCAGCTCGGCCTGCACGGCGGGCGGCACGCAGAAGGCGACCGCCTCGGACGCCGCGAACAGGTCCTCCAGCCGCTCGAAGGAGGGCGCGCCGTGGGCGTCCGCGAGCTCGCGCGCCGCCTCGGGCCTGCGTGCCCAGACCCCGGAGAGCGTCGTGTGCGGCCCCGCCGCGAGGGCGGGCGCGTGGACCATCTCCGCCCACGGTCCCGCACCGACGAGTCCCACCCGCACCGGCTCCATGGCGTCCCCTCTCCGCGGGGACCCTACTGCAGGCCGCCGCCGCGCGGTCAAGGGGGCCGCCGCGCGTGGAACCGGCCGTACGGGCAAGATGGAGCCCTTATGAACGTCATCCTGCTGAGGCACGGCGAGACCGAATGGAGCAGGGCCGGGCGGCACACGGGCCGCACCGACCTGCCGCTGACCCCGCACGGCGAGGAGGAGGCGCGCGCCCTGTCCCCCCTGGTGGCGGACCGGTCGTTCGCGCTGGTCCTCGTCAGTCCCGCGCAGCGGGCCCGCCGTACGGCCGAACTGGCCGGGGCCGGGCCGTACGAGGTGGACCCGGACCTGTGGGAGTGGGACTACGGCGGCTACGAGGGCGTCTCCACCGCCGACATCCGCACGTCACGTCCCGGCTGGTTCGTCTGGCGGGACGGGGTCGTCCCGGGAGACGAGGCGCACCCGGGTGAGACCGTCGAGCACGTGGGACAGCGGGCGGACAAGGTCCTCGCCCGGATCCGCTCGGCGGACGGCGACGTGCTGGTGGTGGCGCACGCGCACATGCTGCGCGTGCTGGCGGCCCGCTGGCTCGGGCTGCCACCCGACCACGGCAGGTACTTCCGCCTCGACACCGGGACGTACTCCGTCCTCGGGCACGAGCACGGCGACGAGCCCGTCCTGCTGCGCTGGAACGCGCCCGCCTGAACGATCACAAACGATCACGCCGTGACGACCAGAACGTGACGATCACGCCTGGGCGACCGGCTGGGGTTGCGGCCCTCGGCCGGTCAGCCAATCCAGGACCTTGCGGTGGCCGCGCCGGGCGTCCTCGAAGTGCCCCCACCGCCAGTACCTGGGCTGCTCCCGCACCCCGGTGACCCACGTCCGGTAGGCCACCGACCTGGGCCGCCCGTCCGCCGGATCCACCGGCGAGGCGACGCCGTAGGTGCGGATCACCACACGGCCTCCGGGTGCGAACAGCACGTCGTCGGCCACCGGGTAAAGAGTCATCTGGTCCAGCACGGGGTCCCCCTTGTGAGCTTTCCTGGGACTCACTGTGCCGGATCCGTGTTACGCCTCCCGCGTCGCGTTGTTACGCCCGTGAGAAGCGGGTGAACACGGGTTACACCAGAAAGGCCGGTCACACCGTCCGGTCACACCGTCCGATCACACCAGGAGGCCGTCGAACTCGCCGTCCTTGACCCCGAGCACCAGGGCCCGTATCTCGTCTCGGGTGTAGATGAGCGCCGGCCCCTCGGGATAGCGGGAGTTCCGGACGGCCACGCTGCCGTCGGGAAGCTCGGCCAGCTCCACGCAGTTGCCGGTCGAGTTGCTGTGGGCACTCTTCCGCCAGGTCACCCCGGCGATGTCGGTTGCGGGCATCCCGTTATATGTCTGCATTCATGTCTCTCTGAGAAGTTCGCCGAGGATCTCGGCAGTGCCGCCGGGCGTGGTGCTCTCCACGCACAGCTGCTCCATGGCCGTGAGGTAGGGATCGATGTCCTCACGTTTGTCCAGGTAGAGCGCACCCCAGAGCTGCTCGACGTAGACCACGTCCGAAAGGTCGGACTCCGGGAAGCGGAGGATGGTGAACGCGCCTCCCTCGGCCGCGTGCATCCCGTAGCGAAGGGGCATCACCTGAAGGGTGATGTTGGGCAGCGTGGACACCTCCAGCAGATGCTGGAGCTGTTCGCGCATCGTCGCACTCCCTCCGATGGGCCGCTTGAGCGCGGCCTCGTCGATGACGGCCCACAACCGGGGACCGTCCTTACGCGTGAGCCGTTCCTGCCGCTGCATCCGCAGATGGACGCGCTGTTCGAGCTCGTCCTCCGGGGCGTCCGGATGACCGAGCCGGATCACCGACTGGGCGTACTTCGCCGTCTGCAGCAGGCCGGGCACGAACTGCACCTCGTAGGTGCGGATCACGCTGGCGGCCTCCTCCAGGCCGACGTAGGTGACGAACCAGTTCGGCAGCACCTCGCCGAACTTGTGCCACCACCCGGGCGTGTTCGCCTCGCGGACCATCTCCAGCAGGCCACGCCGCTCGTCGTCGTCGTGGACGCCGTACAGCGTGAGGAGGTCTTCGACGTCACGTGTCTTGAACCCGACCCGGCCGAGCTCCATCCGGCTGATCTTCGACTCTGAGGCACGGATGTGGAATCCGGCGACCTCACGGGTCAACCCCCGCTGCTCGCGCAGCCGGCGAAGGCTCGCACCGAGCATGATGCGTCGAACGGTGGAACCGGATCCGGGCGGATCTATGGACACGTGCTATTCCTCCGCTTTGTGGACTGGTTCACAGTCTGTCAAAGATCGCCCCCTTCGTCCCAGTGGTGTTCGGGGGTAACCGTAGCGCTTGCACAACGCGCTTGCACGTGCATTCGCTCTTGCACATGCACAGGAGTGTCCTTCATCATGATCCCGTGCAGTCCACGAACCTGACTCGTGGCCAGAACCAGTGGTCGGCGCTCGACTGGTGGCCCCCTATCGGCTGGTGGCCGGAGCCCGCACGCGATCTCCTCGACCCCGGGTCGGCCACCGCCAGCGCCACCTTCGTCCTGCCGCCCCGCGCGGAGTCGGTCCACTCGGCGCGCAGCTTCGCCGCCGGGACGCTCGCGGGCTGGCAGTTGGCGGACCTGCTCGACGGGATGGAACTGGTCGTCTCCGAACTGGTCACCAACGCCCTGCGGCACGGCATGACGATCGCCGACACCCGCGCGCGGGAGGCCATGCGGCTGTCGCTGATCCGGCGGGGCGCCCACGTGACCTGCGCGATCACCGATCCCGGGTCGGCCGCGCCGGTGCTGCGGGACCCCACCCCCTTCGAGCCGGGCGGCCTCGGACTGCACATCGTGGAGTCGCTGAGCGTGCACTGGGGATGGTGCCCGCTCGTCCCGCAGGGCAAGGCGGTGTGGGCCGTACTGGCGGCCTGAACACCGGCCGGCGGCCGGACGGCGGGGCCACTCGCTTCGCCGGGGCTCTCCGCCGCCTGAGTAAGGGGATGGCCGCTCTTCCGTCAGGGGCGTCGGAAAACCTAACCCGACCGCTAGATCTGCCTGTCCCCGATTACGGTCCGCAGGCCGAAGAGCGCTCCCGTGCAGCCCGGAATGCATGGGAGCGCCCTTCGGCCGGCGGCCCGGATTCCCCGGAACACGCCCCGAATCCGGGCGGGACAGGCGATGATGTGCTGAGATCGGGCCGTGACGGCCCGGCGGTGTGCTCGTTCCCCATCGATCGGCGGAGAAATATCGTGATCTCGGGATCCGTGACTTTGCGCTCTTCGGCCGCCCACGGACTCCGCCGAGACCCCGATCTGCACTACGGTGGCTTCCTTGGACTCCCGAGAGACCTACGATGGACGATCACCTAATCGGCTGGCTGACCGGTCTTGACGAAGACAGGCTGGCCCGTGTGCTGGCCAACCGGCCGGACGCGATCGCCGCGCCGTGGCCCCGGCGCCTGGACGCCCTCGCGCAGCGGCTGACCGACACCTTCGCCGTCATGGAGGTCATGCGCGGCCTCCCCCTCCCCCCGTTGGAGCTCCTTCAGGCGTGCCTGGTCATCGGTGGCCGTCCGACGGAGGACGAGCTGGCCCGCTTCCTCGGAGTGAGCACCTCCGCGGTGATCCCCTGGCTCGACCACCTCTACGAGCACGCCGTCGCCTGGCCCGGCCGCGACGGCAGGATCACGGTGGCCGAGGCCGTCGCCCGCTGGTGGACCGCGCCCTGCGGCCTGGGCGAGCCGCTCGGCGCGTACCTCGACTCCTGGAAGCTCAGCACCGACGCGCTGCGCCGGATGTGCCACGCGCTCGACCTGCCTTCCCACGGCGGCAGGCGGCAGGTGGTCGCCCGGATCACCGCGCTGCTCGGCGACTGCGAGCGTCTGGGGACGCTTCTCGACGACGCCCCCGACGGCACGCTCGGCATGCTCGACGACTTCGCGTGGGACGGGCCGGTCCGCAGCGTGAACGGCAACCGGTTCATCACCCCGGGGACGCCGGAGAAGTGGGCCCTCGACCGCGGCCTGCTCTTCCGCGCCCAGTGGGACCTGGCCGAGATGCCCCGCGAGGTCGCGCTGGCGCTGCGCGGCCCCGACTACCGCGGGCCGTTCACGCCCTACCCGCCGGACCTGGCCACGACGGCGGGGGACCCCGACGCCGCCGAGCACGCGATGTGCCTGGCCGCGCCGCACGTGCTCGACCGGGCCACGGCGCTGCTGGAGAACGTCGACAAGACGCCGCTGCCGCTGCTCAAGAACGGCGGGGTCGGGGTGCGGGAGATCAAGCGGCTGGCCAGGGAGACCGGCTGCATGGAGGACGAGACCCGGCTGCTGCTGGAGATCTGCGCGGTCGCCCGGCTGATCGCGATCGACGAGGAGGCGGGCGGGCTGACCCCGGCCCGCCGGTACGACGCCTGGCGGCTGGAGGAGGCGCCCGTTCGGCTGCGCGTCCTGCTCGCCGCCTGGTGGCGCATGGAGCGCTCGTCCCTGCGCCGGGTGGAGGGCCGCCACCCGGCCGCGCTCGGCGACGACCCGGCCGGCGAGACGATCGCCAGGATCCGGTGGGCGCTGTTCGCGGCGCTCGCCGAGATCCCCGGAGACAGGAGCTTCGCGACGCTGCGCGAGCTGGTGCAGCGGGTGCACTGGCGCGCCCCGCTGCTCGACCGGGAACTGCTGGACGGCTGCGCGGCGGCCGTGCTGGAGGAGGCGCGCCTGCTCGGGCTCGTGGCCTGCGACGCGCTCACCGGCCTCGGCCGGGCGCTCGCCCCGCTGGCCGGCGTGGCCGGGGACGAGAGCCGCGAGTGCGTGCCCGAGGTCGAGCACGACCCCGCGCTGGCGAAGGCCGCCACACACGCCATGGCGAGCGCGCGGCGCACGGCTCTGTTCGGCGCCGACCTCACCGCGGTGGTGACCGGCCCGCCGTCGGTCGAGCTCGCCGCGCTCCTGGACCGCGCCGCCGACCGCGAGTCGCAGGGCACGGCCTCGGTGTGGCGGTTCAGCCCCGCGAGCGTACGGCGGGCCCTTGACGGCGGGGACACGGCCGACACGCTCATCGCCGACCTGTCGGAGGCCGGCACGCTCCCCCAGCCACTGACCTACCTGATCAAAGACGTGGCACGGCGGCACGGCGAGGTCACGGTGTCGTCGGTCGGCTGCATCGTGCAGGGCTCGGACACCGCGCTGCTCGCCGAGATCGCCGCGCACCGGAAACTGGCCAAGCTGGGCCTGCGGCTGCTGGCGCCGACCGTGCTCGCCGGCGCGGCGCCCGCCGAGACGACGCTGGCCGCGCTCCGGGAGGCGGGCTACGCGCCGGTGCCGGTGGACGACACCGGGGAGATCACCATCCGGCGCGAGCCGCAGGGCGGGCGGCTGATCCTCCTGCCCGGCGGGCGGGTCGCCGAGCTCGAGCCCCCCGGCCCCCTGCTGGAGCCCCCGCCGGACCCGCGCGAGCACGCCCGGCGGCTGCTGGTCAGCGGCGGGCCGGTGGCCGCCGCGGCGCAGCCCCGCCAGACGTGGGCCGTCATCGGGCGCATGGCGACCAGGCTTCCCGCGGCACAGCAGTCGCTGCTGGGCTTCGTGGTGGACCGCGACGTCCGCGCGATGATCACACTGGCCGACGGGGTCACCGCCACGGTCAGCCACGGCGAACTGCGCAGCGGCGTGCTCGACGCGTGGTGCGAGGAAGCCGGCGACTACCTGGAGTTCCCGCTGAACGAGATCGCCGCGGTCACCGCCGACTGCTGACGCATCTCTATCGCACGCCGCAGCGGCGCAGGACGAGCAGGGTCAGGGCGCGGGTGACGTCGCGGACCTCCCGCAGGTCGACCTGCTCCCGCGGGGCATGGGCGAAGCGGACGTCGCCCGGCCCGTAGTGCAGGGTCGGCACGCCCGCCGCCGCGTACAGGCGCAGGTCGCTCCCGTACGGCGCCGCGGTGCGGCCCGGCGGCGTCCCGGTCACGTCGGCCACCGCCCGGGCCGCCTCCTCCGCCAGCGGGTGCCCCTCGGGCAGGCGGCCGCTGGCGAACTGCCCTCCCGGCCAGGTGACGCGTACGGGGTTGTCCCGCAGCCAGGGGTCGTGTAGTTCGGCGAGCGCGTTCTCCAGCGCGGCGCGGGCGTCGGCCGGGTCCTCGTCGAGCCGGACGCCTAGCCGCCCCTCGGCCACGAGCAGGTCGGGCACCGTGCTCGCCCAGTCGCCCGCGCGCACGGTGCCGATCTCGATCGGGTACGGCATCGGGTTGCCCTCGAAGAGAGGGCCGGGGGCGGCGTTGCGCTCGCGTTCGAGCCGCCGGACGGCCTGGAGCACGGGCACGAACGCCTCGACGGCGTTGACCCCCTCGTAGCGGGTGGCGCCGTGCGCGGCCCGGCCGGCGACCTCCAGGCGGAAGGTCAGCGCGCCGGCGTTGGCGGTGATCAGCTTCCCGCTCGTCGGCTCGGTGATCACGGCCGCCTCCCCCGTGTGGCCCCTGGCCAGGGTGGCGAACGCGCCGAGGCCGCCGTCCTCCTCGCTGACCACGCAGTGCACCGCCAGGGGACGCGCCAGCCGTACGCCGGCCACGCGCAGCGCCCGCACGACGGCGAGGTTGGCGGCGAGACCGGCCTTCATGTCGCAGGCGCCCCGGCCGTGCAGGGTGGTCGCGGTGAGGCGGGCGCCGAACGGGTCCTGCCCCTCCCACTTGCCCGGATCGCCGATCGGCACGACGTCGGCGTGCCCCTGCAGGATCAGTGCGGGCGTGCCCTCGCCCTCGGTGACGCCGACGACGCCGTATCCCTCGGCGCGCTCCGCCTCCATGCCGGGAAACCCCTCGCGGGAGCGCAGGTCGTCGAGGTCGAGCTTCCACATGTCGACGTCGAGGTCCCATTCGGTGAGCATGCGGGCGCACCGGTCCTGCAGGTCCGACTCGGCGTCGGTGCCGGTGACGCTCGGCACCCGGACCAGGTCGGCCAGCAGGTTCACGGTCTCCGCCTCGTCGACGGCGTCCAGGACTCTCGCTTCGACATCCATGCCGCAGACTGTACGACAGTTCCCCGGACCGGCGTGGAGCCCCGAATGCACGTGCAGACGCGTCGTACAGTGGATCTTTCACGAAGGAGTCCGAGGATGGCGAGACTGACAGCCGGCTGGGTGGGTCGCCCGGGAAGATGGCGCGGTCTGCTCGCGTGGCTCGCGATCGCACCGTTCGCGCTGTGGGCCCTGCTGCGGCTGGTGCCCGGCGACGTCCACTTCCGGTGGGTGCAACTGGTCGCCTTCACGCCGTACGTCGCCCTCGCCTCGGTCGTCGCACCGCTGGTCGCGCTGCTCGTGCGGCGCCGGGCGGCGCTGGTCGCGGGACTGGCGGTCACCGCGACGCTGGCGGCCTGCGTGCTGCCCCGCGCGCTGTCCGACCCGTTCCCGCACGACCCGGCCGCCGCGGGCGTGCGTGCGGCCGGCGCCACCGGCCCCGTCCTGCGGGTCCTGTCGGCCAACCTGCTCTACGGCTCCGTCCCGCCCGCCGCGCTGGTGGATCTGGTGCGGCGGCTGCGCCCCGACGTCCTGACACTGCAGGAGCTGACCCCCCAGGCCTCGGCGGGCCTGCGTGCGGCGGGCCTGACCACGCTCCTGCCGTACGCGGACGACCGGGCCCAGGAGGGCTCGGGCGGCTCCGGGCTCTTCACGCGGTTCCCCCTCCGGCCGGAGGATCTCTCGGCCTTCGACGGCCGCCGGCAGGCGGCGGGCATCGTCGAGGTGCCCGGCGCCGGGCCCGTCGCCGTCGTGTCCGTGCACCCGTGCGCGCCCCGCTACGCGTTCCGGTTCAGGTGCTGGTCGAGGTCGCTCGCCGCGCTGCCCGATCCCGGCGGGCCCGTACGGATCCTGTCCGGGGACTTCAACGCGACGCTCGACCACGCCAGGGTCCGGCGCCTGCTCGACGCGGGCTATCGGGACGCGGCCGACGCGACCGGCAACGGCCTGGCCGGCACCTGGCCGTACCGGAGGTCGTCGGATTTCCGGGGCCTGCCCGTGCCGCCCGTCACGATCGACCACGTCCTGGTGGACCCGCGCGTCGCCGTGCGGGCTTTCGGCGTCCACGGGCTGCCGGTGACCGACCACCGGGCGATCTTCGCCGAGCTGGTCCTGCCCGCGACGGGCACCTGATCAGGATCGCGGCGCCCGTTCCTGCGCCGGGAAGGCGAACCGCGGCTCAGCTCCGGACCACCACACGCCGATCGCGAACGCCGCGGTCGCCTCGAGGTGGACCGCTCGGGACAGCCCCCCGCAGGGCATCGGCGCGCATCCCATCGACGTGATCAGCGCGGCGGTCCGGTCGAGGCTCCCCTCGTCGTCGCCGCAGAACGGCACGGCCAGCGGAGCTCCGCCGAACACCGGCCGCGGCAGCGTCCAGATGCTCTCGTGGCACAGGTTGAACGCCTTGACCACATGGGCGCCGGGCGCGGCGTCCGCCATCAGCCGGGCGACCGAGGTGGTGCCGCCCGTCGTCAGTGTCGGCCCGCCGGGATCGGGCGCGAGGGGATTGGTGCAGTCGACGACGGTCCGTCCGGCGAGGACGGCGGCGAGCTCCCCCGTCACCTCGGGCGCGACGTCCGCGGGCACCGCCGTGAGGACGAGGTCGCCGTATGCCGCCGCGTCCGCGAGCGTTCCGTCCTTGGCGGCGCCGATGCGCGCCGCGGCCCGGGCCGCGGCGGCGCGGTCGCGTCCGCCCACGAGCACGTCGTGCCCCGCACGTGCCCACGCGCCGCCCAGTGCCGTGGCCATCGCGCCGGTGCCGAGGATGCCGATACGCATGAAGGGTCTCCGTTTCCGAGGTGAACCAGGTGCCGGTCCGCGACGCTAGGCGAACCGACACACACCACTCGGTGTCCTTCGGAAGCGGCAGGATGAGGCCATGGACACGCTCCCCGACGAGACGGCGTACACCTCCGACTGCCGGGCGCGCCTGGCGTTCGAGGTGCTCGCGAACCGCTGGGACAGCGTCGTGGTCTACACGCTCGGCGAGGCCGGTCCGCTGCGGCCTCGGCGGCTGCTGGCCAGGATCGGCGGGATCGGCCCCAAGGTCCTCAACGAGGCGCTGCGGCGCCTGGAGTACAACGGCCTGGTCGAACGCCGGGCGTACGCCGAGGCGCCGCCGCGCGTCGACTACGCGCTGACGGAGGCAGGCACCGCGCTGCTCGCCCCCATGCGCGCGATGGGCATGTGGGCCGCGTCCTACGGGGACGCCGTGCTCGACGCCCAGGACCGGTTCGCGGCACGCGGGCGGGAGCGGCGCCGCACCGGCGCTTGATCCCTCGAAGCCGCCGGTTTGGTCGGGTGGTCACTTGAGCAAGGCGTCGGCCCGGCGCGCCAGCGTCTCGCAGGCGGGCACGGCGGCACGATGCCCCACCGCGCGGCCGGCGTCCCGGGCTGGGCGGACCTGGTCATCGGAACTATCGGGGCCGTGCTCCTGATCGCGGCCCTGTACCGGACCGTGCGCAGGTGACGTCCCGCCGCGCGGCGCACCATGGCCGCTCGCGGCAGTGGTGGCCGGCGGCCCGGTGCTACGCCAGCGACACGCGGGTGAAGCGGGTCTCGAAGCCCTTGCCCACCGGTGCGGCGCACATGACGCCCGCGAGGGCCGGCGCCTGCGGCGGGAAATAGGCCAGGCGCAGCATGTGCTCCGGCTCCGCGCCGTTCACGCCGTACCGGACGGTCACGGCGTCGCCGGCCCGTTCGAAGTCGAACGTCGCGGAGACGAGGCCGGCGGGCGCGGGGGTGACGGACCAGTCGGAGAAGCCGCGGGTGACGACGACGCTGAGCTGGTGGCCGCCGTCGACGAACTCGACCCCCGCCTTGATCCAGTTCTCCTCGTCGATCCGCAGCACTGCTCCGGCCTGGTCGTACTGCTCGGCGTAGCCGGCCTCGAACGTCACGGTCAGCCGGGCGTCCCCGGCGACCTGGCGGCCGAACATGTGCGCCGTGTCGTACGAGTAGCCGTAGTGCGTCGTCTGCCACAGGTCGGTCTGGGCGCCGGCGACGGCACGCAGTCCCTCTTCGGTCCGGGACCACTCGGCGGGCTCGTTGATCCACGTGAAGCCCTCGAACGCCATGCCGCCCCCTTGCCCTCGCTTTGACCGATCTTGCCATGAGAGCGGTTTCCACAGCGCTTCGTCAAGGACGATCTACTCTTTCTTTAGATCGATTTGTCCGCTTTACTCCCTCTTTCCCTATACTCGTGCCTCACATCACCTTTTGCCCCATAAATCCCATAACTCGCACAAGCGTCGCATCCCCTGCCCCAGGGGACCGCGTGGCCCGCATCCGGAGCCTTCCCTTTTCGAGGGCCGCTCCGCCCATGCCCGGGTGCGCACGGAGCCCGCCGAGCCGGGACTCCTCGACGACGCCAGGCCCTTCCCCGAGGGCCGCCCTTCGCGAGCGAGACGAAAGGAAGCTCATGCAGAAGCGAGCCCGTCAGGCGATCACCATGGCGATGACCGCGACCACGCTCGTCGCGGGCGCGGCCACCGCCGCGCAGGCCTCGGTGATCCCGCAGGCTCCCTCCTCCGCGCCGCTCTCCCCGGCGGCCGCCGACCGCCCGGCCCCGGCCGAGGCCGCCTCCCTGGACCTGCCGTCCCTGGTCGAGGCGTTCAACGCGGCCCTCCGCACGGCGTACAAGGACATGAAGAAGGCCGCCTCCCTGCCCTCCGGCGTCTCCACCGCCACGTCCTTCTGGGACGCCCAGACCGCGTCCGGCAAGCCGATGCGGTACAGGACGCTCGCCAGCCCCTACTGGCCCCTCGGCACCAAGGTGCGGATCACCTACAAGGGGAAGAGCGCGGTCGGCGTCGTCGAGGACTTCGGCCCGGCCGAGTGGGCCGTGGCCCAGCACGACATCCCGGCGATCGTCGACCTGTCCGAGAAGATGATGGCCGACCTGACGGGCGTCGCCTCCAACACCGTCCACGTACGGTTCCAGGTGCTGGAGTGGGGCAAGGGCGGCGTCTACCGCCGCTCCGGGACGGGCTACGACCTGGCCATGGGCCGCCGGTGAGACGCCGCCGCCGGTGAACTCCGATGACGGTGCCCGGGGCCGCTCCGCGTACACTTCGAGCGTGGCTGACCCGAAGTTCGAGATCCAGATGCTCCATGACCGCGTGATGGTCAAGGTCGAGCGGGAGCTTGAGGAACGGCGCAGCAGCGCGGGCATCGTCATCCCGGCCACGGTCAAGATGGCCAACCGGCTCGTCTGGGGCGAGGTCAGCGGCGCCGGCGCCAACGTCAGGTCGGTCAAGACCGGCGACAAGGTCCTGTTCAACCCCGAGGACCAGTACGAGGTGGAGGTCCAGGGCCAGCTCTACCTCGTGCTGCGCGAGCGCGACCTCCACGCGGTGGCGACGCAGCAGACCGACCACGGCACCGGCCTCTACCTCTGACCTCCCGACCTCGCGGCGAAGGTGGACCATGACCCTCCAGGACGACCTCGTCGAGCTGCGCCGCGCGCTGCACCGGGAGCCCGAGATCGGTCTCGACCTGCCCCGCACGCAGGAGAAGGTGCTCGCGGCGCTCGACGGCCTGCCCCTGGAGATCGCCACCGGTGAGCGCCTGTCGTCGGTGACGGCCGTTCTGCGCGGCGGCCGCCCCGGTCCCGCCGTGCTGCTGCGCGCCGACATGGACGCGCTGCCCGTGCAGGAGAAGACCGGCCTGCCCTACCGGTCGCGCTTCGACGGCCGCATGCACGCCTGCGGCCACGACCTGCACACCGCCATGCTGGTGGGAGCCGCCCGTCTGCTCAGCGAGCGGCGCGCCGACCTCGCCGGTGACGTGGTGCTGATGTTCCAGCCCGGCGAGGAGGGCCAGGAGGGCGCCCGCCTGATGATCGAGGAAGGCGTGCTCGACGCGGCGGGGGCCAGGCCCGTCGCCGCCTACGGGATGCACGTCTTCTCCACGACGATCCCGCGCGGGCTGTTCCTGACCAAGGGCGGGCCCGTGCTGGCCGCGGCCGACACGCTGACCGTGACCGTGCGCGGCAGAGGCGGCCACGGGTCCTCCCCGCACCGCGCGCTCGACCCGATCCCCGCGGCCTGCGAGATCGTGACGGCCCTGCAGACCCACGTCACCCGCGGGTACGACGTGTTCGACCCGGTCGTGGTCACCGTGGGCAGCTTCCACGCCGGCACCACCGACAACGTGATCCCCGACGAGGCCACGTTCGCGGCCACCGTCCGCACGTTCTCGGCCGGATCCCGCGACCGCGTCAGGGAGGGCCTGGTCCGGCTCGCCCAGGGCATCGGCGAGGCGCACGGCCTGTCCGTCGACTGCTCCTTCGGCATCGGCTATCCCGTGACGGTCAATGACGACGCCGAGGCGGAGTTCGCCGCCCGGACCGTGCGCGAGGCCCTCGGCGAGGACCGCTACTTCCCGCTGCCCACCCCGGCGACCGGCTCGGAGGACTTCTCGTACGTGCTGGAGCAGGTGCCGGGGGCCTTCCTCGTGGTCGGCGCCTGCCCGCCCGGCCGGGATCTCGCCACGGCCCCGGCCAACCACTCGGCGGAGGCGGAGTTCGACGACGCCATCCTGTCCGACGGCGCGGCGCTGCTGAGCGAGCTGGCCATCCGCAGGCTGGCCCGCGTCTGACGGTCAGCCCAGCAGGTCGCGGGCCTCCTGGATCAGGTCGACGCCGAGGGTCAGCCGGACCGACACCCAGACGATGGCCCCGGCGCAGAGCAGGGTGAGCGCGCTCGCGACGATGCGGACGAACCAGTTCTGCCGCTTGAGCCAGTCCGTCGCCCCCCTGACCCTGTCCTTGGCGAACTCCAGGAGCCGGGACGCCCAGGCGAACTCCGTGGCCAGCACGGCGAGCCCGGCGAAGACCACCAGCCAGCCCGGCCCCGGGAAGGGCACCATGATCAGGCCGGTGACGACGAGGGCGGCGCCGATCACCCCGATGACGATCCGCAGCGTCAGCCGGCCCGCCGGAGTCGCGCGGATCCGGTCGAGCGGGCCCGGCGGATCGGAAGCCTCCCGTTCATCGCCCGTACGACTGTCCTCAGCCGTCGCCACACGGCTCACCCCCATTCGCTGCCCACAATAGCCAGCGGCGGACCGCGGCGACGATCGGAGCGTTCACGCGTCGCCGAGGCAGGCGGCCGTCTGCTCGGCGATCTCCAGTTCCTCGTCGGTGGGCACCACCAGCACCGTCACCTCGGCGCCCTCCGGGGAGATCACCCGGGCCTGCGCCGACTCGGCGTCGTTGCGCCCCGGGTCGATCTCGATGCCGAGCCGGGCGAGCCCGGTCGCCGCCAGCGCGCGGACACGAGGACTGTTCTGCCCCACGCCGCCGGTGAAGACGAGGGCGTCCACGTGGCCGAGCGCCGCGTAGTAGGCGCCGATGTAGGTGCGCACGCGATAGCCGTACACGTCGAGGGCGAGCCGGGCGTCCTCGTCCCCCGCGTCGGCCAGCCGCCAGACCTCGCGCATGTCGTTGGCCCCGCACATGCCGAGCAGGCCGCTCTCCTTGTTCAGCGCGGCGTCGACGCCGGCGAGGTCCATGCCCGCGACCCGGCCGAGGTAGGCGCCCAGAGCCGGGTCGACGTCCCCGGAACGGGTGCCCATCACCAGCCCGGCGAGCGGTGTGATGCCCATCGAGGTGTCCACGCTGCGCCCGGCCCGCACCGCCGTCGCGCTCGCGCCGTTGCCGAGGTGCAGCACGATCGAGTTCACCTCGTCGTACGGCCGGCCCAGCAGAGCGGCCGCCCGGCGGGAGACGTACGCCGTGGAGGTGCCGTGGAAGCCGTAGCGGCGCACACCGAGCTTGCGGGTCCACTCGCGGGGGACGGCGTAGGTGTGCGCGTGCGGCGGGATCGTGCCGTGGAAGGCGGTGTCGAAGACGGCGACGTGCGGCAGGGCGGGGAAGGCCCGCCGGGCCACCCGGATGCCCTCCAGGTTGGCCGGGTTGTGCAGCGGCGCCAGGGGCGCCATCTCCTCGATGGCCCGCTCGACCGCGTCGTCGATCAGCACGGGCGTCACGAACCGGCTGCCGCCGTGGACGACCCGGTGGCCCACAGCGGTCACGCCGTCCAGCGGCGGCCCGTGCTCGGCGAAGGCCGCCAGCACCGCCTTCAGCCCCTCCTCGTGGTCGGCCACCCGGCGCTCACTCCGTACGCCGTCATGGGTGAGCACGCTCTCGTCCTCGCCGATGCGCTCGATCAGCCCGCCGGCCACCGCCCGGCGCGTCCCCATGTCGATGAGGCGGTACTTGATGGACGACGACCCCGTGTTCAGGACGAGGACCTGCCCGCTCACTGCGTCTCCTCCCGCGCCTGCGCGCTCACCCTGTCTCCTCCCGCGCCTGCGCGCTCACCCTGTCTCCTCCCGCGCCTGCGCGCTCACTGTGCTCTTCATCGCGCCTGCGCGATCAGCGCTCACTGTGTCTCCCCGTGCGCCTGCGCCTGGATGGCCGTGATCGCGACGGTGTTGACGATGTCGCCCACGGTCGCGCCGCGGGACAGGTCGTTGACCGGCTTGCGCAGGCCCTGCAGGACCGGCCCGATCGCGACCGCGCCCGCGCTGCGCTGCACAGCCTTGTAGAGGTTGTTGCCCGTGTTGAGGTCGGGCACCACGAACACCGTGGCCCGCCCGGCCACCGCGCTGCCGGGCATCTTGGTCCGCGCCACGCTCGGCTCGGCCGCCGCGTCGTACTGGATGGGGCCCTCGACCGGCAGGTCCGGCCGCAGCTCGCGGACCCGCGCGGTGGCCTCGCGCACCTTGTCCACCTCGGGCCCCGCGCCGGACTCGCCGGTCGAGTACGACAGCATGGCCACGCGCGGCTCGACCCCGAACCTGGCGGCCGTGGCGGCCGACGAGATCGCGATGTCGGCGAGCTGGCTGGCCGTGGGGTCGGGCACGACGGCGCAGTCGCCGTAGACGAGGACGCGGTCGGCCAGGCACATGAAGAAGACGCTGGACACGACGCCGACGCCCGGCGAGGTCTTGATGACCTCGAACGACGGCCTGATCGTGTGGGCGGTGGTGTGGGCCGCGCCGGAGACCATGCCGTCCGCCAGCCCGAGATGGACCATCATCGTGCCGAAGTAGGAGACGTCGGTGACGATGTCGCGGGCCTGCCCGGCGGTCACGCCCTTGTGCGCGCGCAACCGGGCGTACTCCTCGGCGAACAGCTCGCGCAGCTCCGGGTCGAACGGGCTGACCACGCGGGCGCCGTCGACGGCCAGGCCCATCGTGGCCGCCGCCAGCCGGATCTCCCGCTCGTCGCCCAGCAGGGTCAGCTCGGCGACGCCCCGGCGCAGCAGGCTGTCGGCCGCGCGCAGGATCCGCGGCTCGGCGCCCTCCGGCAGCACGATGTGCCTGCGGTCGGCGCGGGCGCGGTCCAGCAGGTCGTACTCGAACATGAGCGGCGTGATCGCGGCGGCCTTGGTGACCCGCAGGCTGCGCAGCAGCGCCCCGGCGTCGACGTGCTCGGCGAAGACCCCGAGCGCGGTGTCGATCTTGCCCTTGGCATCCGGGCTGAACCGGCCCTCGGCCCTCGACAGCTTGGTCGCGGTCTCGAACGTGCCGCCGCCGGTCGTGACGATCGGCAGCCGGATGTCCATGCCCTTCAGCAGGCGGACGACCGCGTCGGGCAGTTCCAGCCCGCCGTTGAGGATGATCGCCGACAGGGCCGGGAACGTGGGGGCCTTGTGCGCGGCCAGCAGCCCCGGCACCAGCGCCGCGGCCCGGTCGGCGGGGACGACGACCGCCAGGCCCTCGGTGAGGCGCTCCAGGATGTTCGGCAGCGACATCGCGCCGATCATCAGCCCGCCCGTCTCCCGGCCGAGCTGGTCGGCGTCGCCCATGAACAGCTCGCCGTCGCAGGCGGCCATCAGGTCGCTGACCGTCGGCGCGGACAGCCGCCGCACCTCCGGCAGGACGTACGCGGGGACGCGGGTCGCGACCTCGTCGACCAGGTCGGGAGCGACCCGCGTGACGACCGTGGCCAGCTCGGTGGCGTGCCGCTCGGCCAGCTCCTTGCGCGACATCTCGACCGCCGCGGCGATCTCGTCGGAGGTGCGGTCGAGCCCGGTCACCACGTTCATCACCGGCGTGCCCAGATTGGCGGCGAGCTCGGCGTTGAACACGAACTCGGTCGGCGCGCCCACGTCGGTGTAGTCGGTGCCGATCACCACGACCGCGTCGCACCGCCCGGCGAGCGCCCGGTAGCGGGCCAGGATCTCCCCGGCCGCACGCTCCTCGTCGGCGTGCACCTCCTCGTAGGTGACGCCCGTGCACATCCCGTAGGGCAGGCCGATCGCGAAACGGCTGCGCGCGGCGTTGACGAGGCTGTCCTCGCGGCCGGCCCGGACGACCGGCCGGAACACGCCCACCGTGCCCACCTGGCGGGTCAGCAGCTCGATCATGCCCAGGGCGATCGTGCCCTTGTTGCTCCTCGCGTCGCCGGCCGCGACGTAAACTCCGATCGCCATCGCGCAGTCACCCCTGTCCAGGCGCGGCCCGACGGCCCGCCCCGGAAAAGGCTACGCGAAGGACCCCGCGGAGATACCAGTCGAACGTCCCGTCCGTAGGGCCTTTTCCCTCCAGTCGTGTGCTCTCACAGGCCCGGCGGGAAGTCCGCCGCGATCCCGCGGTGAGAACCCCGCGGTCCCCCGCCTGCCGGGCAAGCGCCTTGGAGGTGAGGCGGGCCGTCAACTCCGGCGGTCCGAGGCCAACGAGTCGAGTTCGTCCGCTCGCCGGAGGTCCTTGGGGCGGCCTATGGCGCGACGCATCCGGATGAGGTCTTCCCGGGAGACGTAGTGAACCTCCAGGCCGCCCGGACCGGCCGCGGTGATCGCCCTGTCGAGGATCTCCCGGACTCGGAGATCGCCCCAGGCAAGCGCGGGAGTGCAGCAGTCGCCGCCGACTCCGGGTGCGGTGAACTGCACCTTGGGGCGGAGCAAGGCATCCGGATGAGTCGCCATGGGGGTGCCCGTTTCGTCGGCGAGCTGGGCGTCGACGGACATGAAGGCGGCCGCCAGGGCCGGGGCGTGGGCCGGTGCGCCATCCCAGAGCAGATCCAGATCGCCGGTGAGTTCGGTGGATCCGTGCATGATGCCGGCGACCTGCCCGATCACCGCGGCTCGGACGCCATGGCGGTGGAGGGCTTCGAGCAGAGGAAACGGATCGAAACCGAGGGCGCCGTCCGTGCCGATCGTGCCGACGTCGTCGTCGGCGTCCTCGTGGCCCAGGCCGGTGCCCGCCCGGTTGAGGGCGAGTTCACGCGTGCGCCGGGCGGCGGCGCGCAGTCGTTCCAGCGGTTCGTCGATCATCCGACTCATGCAACACCCGGCCGCGCTCAGGGCGCACGCGATTTTCCCTGAGTGCCGTGGCGTGGCAGTGGGACGGGCCGTACGGATGTGCCGCCCGCGCGGCACATCCGTACGGTCGTTGTCGTGCTATCTCACGAGGCGGTGCAGGTCACCGGCGACGGGACGGCATTGGTGCCGTTCCAGCTCGCCTGGAACCCGAACGTGGTGGACGCCCCGGAGCCGACCGAGCCGTTGTAGCTCACGTTCGTCACCGTGACGTTCGCCCCGGACTGGCTGACCGTGCCGTTCCAGAGCTGGCTGATCGACTGGCCGTTGGCGAAGGCCCACTTGACGCTCCAGCCGCTGATCGGGACGCTGCCGGTGTTCTTCACCGTGACCTCGCCCTGGAAGCCGCCCGGCCACTGGTTGGCCACCTTGTAGGTCGCCGAGCACGCCTTGCCGCCGCCACCCGACGGGCTCGCCGAAGGCGAGGCGGACGGGCTGGCCGAGGGCGAGGCGGACGGCGACGCCGACGGAGAAGCCGACGGGGACGCGGACGGGCTGGCCGAAGGCGACGTGGACGGGGACGCCGACGGCGAGGGGGACGGCGAGGTTCCGCCGTTGCGGTCGCCGTAGATGATGCCCCGGCCGTTGGTGCCGAGGTAGACCCGGCCGTAGATCCGCGGGTCGCCGGTCAGGGCCTCGCCCGCGTTGCCGTACTGGTGCTGGTCGTCGTTGATGCGCACCCAGCTCGCGCCGGTGTCGTCGGACCGGAACAGGCCCTGCACGCCGTCCACGGTGCCCATGAGGTAGAGGGCCTGGTACGTCTTGCCGGGCGCCGCCTTGCCGAAACCGATGTTGATCGAGCTGCTGACGTTCGACAGCTTGGTGAACGAGGCGCCCGAGTTGGTGGAGTGCCACAGGCCGCCCTCGCCGGCCAGCCAGACTTCGCCCTCCTTGCCGGGCAGCGCCTTGAAGTGCACACCGGTCGTCGGCAGCCCGGTCGCGGCGGTGGCGCTGAAGCTCGCGCCGCCGTTGGTGCTCACGTAGAACTTGCCGCCGGAGAAGGCGTAGAACTTCTGCGCGTTCACCCGGTCGGACTCGACGATCGCGCCGGCCGGAACGCCGCTGGAGGCGGTCCAGCTGTTGCCGTAGCCGACGGAGTAGACGACCTGGATGCCGGGGTCGCCCGGCGCCCACACGAAACGGCTGCCGTCGGCCGCCGCGGCGACCGTGCCGCCGCTGTTGATCCCGCCCGGTTCGCTGCCCTGGAACCAGTTGGCCCCGCCGTCGGTCGAGAACGCCACGTGGCTGTCGTTCGGCCGGTCGGAGTCGGTGAAGTTGCCGGCCCGCACCATCACGCTCGGGTTGGTCTCGGCGTAGTCGAGCGAGGTCGTGGAGGTGAAGACAGGCTGGGTGAACATCATGGACGGCACGGCGTCGAGGTTGGTGTGCCGGAAGCCGCCGATGTCACCGAGCGCGCTGACCAGCGGGGCGCCGCTCGGCGGGCTGATCAGATCGAGGACGGCGGTCTCCTCCAGGCCCTTCACCATCGGCTTGATCGTGAACTGGCCGCCCGAGTCCCACTTGGTGAGGTCGGTGGTGCCGTAGATCGTCGCGCCGGTGCCGTACATCATCCGGTCGGAGTTGAACGGGTCGATCTCCACCGACTCGTTCATCCAGCCCAGCTTGGGCGTGACCTCCGGCGGCTGGGGGTTGGTCCCGAAGGTCAGCCACGGCGCGGCGGAGATGTCCATCTTGTAGCGGAAGCTGCGGTCCGGGTAGGACGTCCAGTCCCAGATGCGGGTCCAGGTCGCGCCGCTGTCGGTGCTCCTGAAGAAGATCGCGTCGGGCCACCAGGAGACCTGGGTGGCGACCATGACGGTCTTCGGGTTCTGCCGGTCGATGGTCAGGCCGCTGTAGCCGAAGTAGTCGTCGCCGCTGCTGGACGGGATCGGGCTGATCTGGGTCCAGGTGCCGGTGGCGGTGGCGTAGCGCCACACGTCGCCCTTGCCGCCGTCGTACGGGCCGCCGGTGTCGCTGGTGGCGATGTAGAGGTAGCCGTTGGCCGTGTCGAGCACGCCCTTGTGGGCGATGTAGCCGGTGGGCTGCCCGGCGACCCGCTCCCACGAGGTGCCGCCGTTGGTGGTGCGGTAGACGGTGTTGCTCTTGTCGGCCACGCCCACGTAGATGGTCTGGGTGGCGTTGCCCGACGTGCCGGTGCGCTTGTCGAAGGTCACCCAGACGACGCCCTGGTTGTCACCGTTGTAGGCGTCCCCGGGGCTGGCGACGTAGTTGCCGACGTTGGGGAAGTTGGTCACCTTCGACCAGGTGGCGCCGGAGTCGGTGCTCCGCCACAGGCCGTTGCCGCTGGGCGCGCCGAAGTACAGGACGCTGTTCTTGTTCGGGTCCACGGCGAGGCGCTCGCCCATGCCGCGGCCCGGCATGTTGCCGCCCAGCTTGAACGGCAGCGGGGTCACCTGCCAGGTGTCGCCCTTGTTCGACGAGCGCAGGATCGCGCCGTTGTTGGGGTCCCAGCTGTTGGTGTACATGCCGACGGCGGCGTACACCTTGTTGGCGTCCACCGGGTCGGCGGCGATGCTGGCGACGCCGTTGTAGCCCCAGTTGGACCAACCGGCCCAGTCGAGCAGCGGCGTCCAGGTCTGGGACGACTGGTTCCACCGGTACGCGCCGCCGATGTCGGTACGGGCGTAGATCAGGTCCTTCTGGGCCTGGCTGAACACGATGCCGGGGACGAAGCCGCCCCCGGCGATCTGCACGTTCTTGAACGTGTACGGGTCGGCGGCGACGGCCGACACCGGGGACATTCTGATCACGGCCGTGACCAGGGCCACGGCGGCGACCACGAGCATGGATGCGAATCTTCGCATGGACGGTTTCCCTCCGAGCACGGACAACCGGCCATGCACGACCAGGCGGGGACCCTGACCGTCCTTCTCCCACGTGCATGGAAAATCTGCAAGGAAGATTCACACACCGGCGGAAGCGCCGTCAATAGTTTGGCGTCCAGACAAATCTCAACCGGTTTCATCCGGGGCGGAGCATCCCGATTCGTGGAACATAATTCTGGACATGACTACAGCTCTCGTGCTCGGCGGCGGAGGAGTCGCCGGCATCGCCTGGGAGGCGGGGGTCGTCACCGGCCTGCGCCGCCTCGGCGTGGACCTGGGGACGGCGGACCGGATCGTCGGCACCTCGGCAGGCTCGGTCGTCGGCACGCTCGTGGCCACGGGCGCCGACCTGGAGGAGGCCGTCGCCCACCAGGCGAAGGTGGACACCGGCCCGCCCCCGGCCGTCGACATGAACGAGGTCATGCAGGCGTTCGCCGTCATGTTCGACCCGAACCTCGACCGGCGGGAGGCTCGGCGCAGGGTCGGCCAGATGGCCCTGGCGGCGAAGGTGGACCACGCGGCGGAGCGGCTCGCCGTGAAGGAGTGGCCCGAGCGCGAACTGCTCATCACGAGCGTCGACGCGACCACCGGCGAGTTCGTCGTGTGGGACCGGTCCTCGGGCGCGCCGCTGGTGCTCGCCGTCGCGTCGAGCTGCGCCGTGCCGATGGTCTTCCCGCCCGTGGAGATCAACGGCCGCAGGTACGTGGACGGCGGGGTCCGCTCGGCGACCAACGCCGACCTCGCGGCCGGCGCCCGCGCCCTTGTGGTGCTCGAACCGCTCGGCAACCTGACCCCCCGGGCCGTCCTCGACGCCGAGATGGCGAAGGCCGGCGCGGCCGCCTCGTACGTCGTCCACCCCGACACGGCCTCGGTCGCGGTGTTCGGCGAGAACGTCCTCGACCCCGGCCTGTGGGGACCGGCCTTCAGGGCGGGGCTCGACCAGGCCGCCACCCTCGCCGAGCCGGTCGCCACCGTCTGGTCCTGACCACGCGGACATCAGCGGGCGGCCGGCGCGGGAACTCCTCGCGCCGGCCGCCCGACGTCGCGTCATGTGCCAGGATCATGTGCTCCGGGAGCACGTCCCCAGGTTGGGGTCCGGTCTACCCGGCGTCGGAAACCGCCTTGCTGACCGCGTTGGGGCCGTCGTACTGCCGGTCCGGGATGCGTTCCAGCGCGTCGATGACGTTGTCGTCCGCGCCGTGGTCGCGGGCCGTGCGGATCAGGTCCGACTTGCCGGCCGGGTAGTCGACGCCCTTCAGGTGCTTCTGCAGCTGGATCGGGTTCGGTGCGTCGGCCATGACGCTCCTCCCTTCCGTCGGCGTTTCTCCTGCTCTCCCTCGCCTACCCGGTTATTCCTCGGCGAGTCCGCCATCCCAAGCAGCGAGTCGCGCTTCCGGCATACGACTGGGGCCGCGGGAGCGCCTGGAAGCAGGCACTCGCCGTCGGACGCCCTCATCCTCAGGGGGCGGTTCCTCAGGGGGCGATCAGAACCGGAGTCCCCAGGGGCAGCCCTGCCAGCACCTTGAGCGCGCGAGCAGGCACCCTGACGCAGCCGTGGGTGACCGCCTTGCCGAACACCTTCCGGTCCGGCCATCCGTGGAAGGCGACCGTGCCGGGACCGCCGCCGAAAGTGTCGAGCGTCGCCGAGTGCGTGCCGAGCGGCAGGATCAGCGGGCTGTAGGTCTTCTTCTTCGGCGACATCAAGGCCAGCATGAAGGTCCTGCCCACCGGGGTGGGCGTCTCGGGGCCGCCTACGGCCACCGTCCAGGTGCCGAGCTTCTTGCTCGCGTTCATCACGGTCAGGCGCCTGGTGCCCAGCGTCACGATGGCGCGGTAGCGGCTGCGCGCCTTTTTCAGGCCCTTGGCCTTGATCCAGCCGGTCACGTGGTTGGGCTTGCTGGGCAGGAGCACGCGGTACCAGCCCTTGCGTGTCTCCACCACCGGCACCCAGGTGGGACTGCCGAGCTGTTTCGCCGGGAGGGTGGCCGCGGGCTTTCCGCCGGGCTGGGCGAAGACGGCCACGGTGCGCGCGGGGTGGACCACGATGCCGCTCAGCTTGCCGTACATGTCGGTGTCCTGTGGGAGACCGCTCAACTCCGTGAACGTGGTGGCCGCGGGGAGCGCCGTCGCCGTCACCGACGCGCCGGCTGCGAGCGCGGCGGGCGACGCGGCGGCACCGGTGGGGGTCGCGGCGACGAAGCTCATGGCGACGAGCGCGGCGCCGATGAGTCGGCGGGGGACATCGAGCGGCACGATCGGCTCCTGAGATATACGACCACTACGACACGAGCACGTAACCACCTGGCCTCGATCCATGTCTTTTTGGACCGTTTGAATACTCTTGGCCAGCGGGTGTGACATTTTTACATAGATGAGCCCAGAGAGGCTCAAGCTCTCATACATCTAGAGGTGCGTTCGTGACAGCCCCCAGACTCTCTTCAGCCCGTCGCTGGATCACAGCGGCATTGATGCTCGCAGTGGCGGCCCTCGGGGCGCTCGCCATCTCCAATACGGCCTCGGCGGGAGCGGTCCAGAAGACGGCGCCCGGCGACAACGGCGACGTCAAGATCCACAAGTGGACGACGCCAGAGGACGACCAGCGCGACGAGCCGCACGTCTGCGTGTTCTATCTGGTCGGGTTCAACTTCGACGCGGTCGAGCAGGTGAGCTGGGAGATCAAGTCCTGGCCCCCCACGGGCGACAAGACCACGGTGAAGAGCGGGACCCTCGTGCTCGACCAGGGCGGGCATGGCCGTACGGTCGACATGACCCTGCCGAACGGGCACTACAAGCTGTTCTGGACCTTCGCGGGGAAGAAGGGCGCGCCCAAGCAGAAGGTGTTCTGGGTCGAGTGTGAGTCCACGCCCAGCCCCACGCCCACCCCGACGGTGACGTCCTCCCAGACGCCCTCACCGTCGCAGACGCCCTCCCAGAGCCCCACCGCGTCCCAGAGCCCCACCACGTCCCAGACGCCGACGGTCAGTCCGACTCCGACTGCGACGCCCACTCCCACGCGGACGCCCACTCCCACGCGGACGCCCACCTCGAAGCCGACGCCGGGCAACCCGCCGATCGACGTGTGGATCGAGTGGGACGAGGACGTCACGCAGACGCAGGGCGAGCCCAAGCCCAAGCCCGCGCCCACTCCGACGCCGGTGAAGACCAACATCCCGGTCACCGGCTGACCCGCGACACCGAACGACTGAGGGCCCGGATCGGATTGATCCGGGCCCTCAGTCGTCTGCGCAGGACCTGCCGAGCGGCGGGAGGGGGTCGCGGCCGAGCGGATCCCGGCGTGGGACCTCCGGACTTCGCCGCGCGCCTCACACAGCGGCCTCTACGAAGCCCTCACCTGGAATTTTGTGACGACTGCATATACGGGGGTCGCGTTTGTGAAAGGACGAGACGTACGGGTAGCTGGCGTTGCGTGCCTGATGCCCAATTGCTGGCCGCACAGGATCTGCGGCTCGACGTCAACGTCCTGGACTACGTGATCCTCGCCCTGTACTTCCTCGTGGTGCTGGGAATCGGCTTCGCCGCCAAGCGGGCCGTACGGACGAGTCTGGACTTCTTCCTCTCGGGCCGCGCACTCCCCGCCTGGATCACCGGCCTGGCCTTCATGTCCGCCAACCTCGGCGCCACCGAGATCCTCGGCATGGCCGCCAACGGCGCGCAGTACGGCGTGATGACCGTGCACTACTACTGGCTCGGCGCGGTCCCCGCCATGGTGTTCCTCGGCATCGTGATGATGCCCTTCTACTACCGGTCGAAGGTGCACAGCGTCCCGGAGTTCATGCGCCGCCGGTTCAACGGCGCGACCCAGCTGTTCAACGCCTCGACGTTCGCCCTCGCGCAGATCCTCATCTCCGGGATCAACCTGTACGCGCTGGCGCTCGTCATGGACGCGCTGCTCGGCTGGCCGCTGTGGCTGTCCATCCTCGTGTCGGCCGCGATCGTGCTCGCGTACATCACGCTTGGCGGCCTGTCCTCGGCGATCTACAACGAGGTCATGCAGTTCTTCGTGATCGTCGCCGGGCTCGTGCCGATCGTAATCATCGGCCTGACCCGCGTCGGCGGGTTCTCCGGGCTCGGGGAGAAGGTCAAGCAGAGCGTGCTCGGCGAGGGGGGCCTGCACACCTGGGCGCACACCGCCGGCACCGACAACCCGCTCCAGGCCAACTGGATCGGCCTGGTCCTCGGACTCGGCTTCGTGCTGTCCTTCGGCTACTGGACCACGAACTTCGCCGAGGTCCAGCGCGCGCTGTCGGCCCGCAACACCAACGCCGCCCGGCTGACCCCCATCGTCGCGGCCTACCCGAAGCTCGTGATCCCGATCGTGACCGTGATCCCCGGCCTCGTCGCGCTGGTGCTGTTCGGCGACCTCGGCAAGGACGGCGGGCCGACGTACAACGAGGCGATCCCGCTGCTGATGGACGAGTTCCTGCCGTACGGCGTGCTCGGCATCGCGGTGACCGGCCTGCTCGCCTCGTTCATGGCCGGCATGGCCGCCAACATCAGCGGTTTCAACACGGTCTTCACCTACGACATCTGGAAGTCGCACATCAACGGCGACCACCCGGACGAGTGGTACGTGCGGCTCGGCCGGATCGCGACCATCGGCGGCGTCATCGGGGGGATCGGCGCGGCGTTCATCGCGGCCGGGTTCAGCAACATCATGAACTACCTTAAGAACATCGCTCCACGCAACTCTTCTTTCGCGTGAGCTTGCCAGGAGCGCCAGCGCTCAAGGCCGACCAGCCGAGAACGGGCATCTATCAGGGCAATCACCCGGTGAGGCACACCGCAATGGACGTCGGGCATCTGATCGTCCAGGCCGCCAAGAGCCGATTCGGCGAGGACTTTCACTACAAGGTCAAGGCGACCCGCCTGCGGCGGCTCGCAGCGCGCTGGGCGGCCAGCGGGCCGGGCGTGCGGCTCTCCGGCCGGTCCCGGCCCGCGCCGCCCGCGCACTGATAGCTTCGCCGTGCTAGATCTCTCGCTAGCTAGGCAGCGAGGACCGCTATAGGGCGGAAACGTGGCCATTCGGCTGACTTTTCTCATGAACAGGCATACTATGATGCCTCGATCGCTTGTATTCACGGCAATGCCCCAATCCTCTCTCGTGTGATGTGCGGAGGCGCACCCATGGGATCAAGTCAAGCACTTGAATTTGTAGAGAGTAAGTTAAACAATCGAATCAAGGATTTCCGAGACTCGCGAAACTTTTTTCGCGGTGGGTCACGCAGGCAGGCGATAACTACCACAGCCCTTGGGGCGCTAACCACATTTCTTGTCGCAGTTAACCAAATATTCGACACGCCGTGGATTGCAATACCTTCTCTGGCGGCTGCCGGCCTTACGACCATAGGAAGCGCGTGGACCGGATGGTATGGCTACAAAGATTCATGGATCTTTGCTAATGATGCACTGAACAAGTTGAAAGCACTTGAATACAAAATAAGTTATGATAAAGCAGTCTACGGGGAATCTCTAGAGCTAGAACGAGTCCACGCGTATGCTGATGAGTATCAAGCAATTCTTTCCGAGGCCCACGAAAAGTGGCGTCAACTAAGGTCGGCTCAGCCCTAGACTAATGATCGACGGGCGGGCCATACGGGCTGAAGCCCCTGGCGGAGAGTGTAGACACTGTTTTCGTTGATCGCCTGGATGATGCCCTACAGCCCGCTGCCTCACTAGCTTGCTTCCCTGCCCCCGCTGCTCGATTGTTCGTGGCCCTTGGTCGGCGTCAACGCCGTCTGTGCGGGTTGGGTGCGAGGCTGCGGTGTACGTCGTTGGTGGACGGACTCGCGAAGACGGCATTGACACCTCGGTCGGGCCACTGATGTCGGCAGCTATCGGGGGCGGGGGGAGAAATGGCGCGGGTCATAGACACAGGTGCGGCCCCGCCGAGTGAGCGGGGCCGCGTGAGCGCTGGACCGTCTATCGCATCTCGCCGAGCAGCAGGGCATGCCAGACCCTGCGAGCCTCCTCGATGGGCCAGCGGTGTGATTCCTCGACCTCTGGCGTCGGTTCGGCCTGGGTGGTCTTGCGGATGAACGCCTGCCCGCCGGACTGGAGCAGTTCGTAGACGACGGCCCGGCAGTCGCAGGTCCAGGCGAGCGCCCGCACGCGCCCGACCCCCTCGAACGGCTTATGCCAGACGAGTTTCACGTGATCCTTTTGGCGTATCTCCCAGTGCGGACTCAGGCATTCGTCCGGGTCCAGGGCGGAGGCCGCCATCAGAATCGCCGCCTCACCGTGCCCCACCGTTGGCCCAGCCGACGATCCACCGGACGGCGGACTGCGGTTGGTCGACCGAGGGCAACGGAACGACGGTCCCGGACTTCGGCAGCTTGATCAGGAAACGGCGCGGCTTGTTCTCCTGATCGATGGTGACCGTGGCGACCTGCCCGCCGAAGCCGTAGACGTCCAGCTCCGAGCCCGCCTTCTGCACGGGAAACCCGGTCATCCGCAGGGTGATGTGGCTGATGAACCGGACGCGGACCCCTTGGGACCGGAGCAGGTCGCCGAGGGCGGCCAGGATGCCCGCCTGCTGGTTGACGCTTCCGGCGCTGATCGTGATCTGACGCATGACTCTCCCATCTGTCTCGCTGCGTCAGGCGGATTCCTGCCGCTCCCGCTCACGAGCGATCCGGCGCGCAGTGGCGATGCGTTGCCGGATCAGCTCGGCCCAAAGATGCTCGCCGTTCTGGTAGCCGCTCCCCGCAAAGCGCCACTGCCCGACCGTGACCGTCTCCCCCTCGCCAGGATCAGGCAGGCCCCGCCGTTCCCGAGCCCGCTCGGCCTGATGATCGGCCCGCACCTGGCGCAGCGCCCCCAGGGTGGTGGAGTAGTGGCGGCTCTTGGTCGAGAAGTGGCCCCGGTAGCCGAGCATGTGTGCCCACTGCCGCAGTGGGACCAGCCGATACTCCGGACGATCCCCCAGGACGAAGCACGTGTAGATCATGCGGCGGGCACGCTCGGTCACGTCGAGATAGGCAACGTCGCTCATCTGCCGAATGGGCCGATCCACGGTCCCGGCTGACTCGGCCCCCTTGGTGGCGTACTTGGCGATGTAGGCCGCCACCCGCTGATCGGCGATCCCCTCAAGCGAGGTCGCGACGTAGATGGGTTCCACGTCGAGTTGCGTGCCCCACCGGCCGACGACGAACGACGGTTCCTCCTTCGGAACGGGAACGACCACCCCCGCCGCCGCTTCCCGTACGGCCGCCGCGAGTACCGGAACGGTCGCCCAGTCCGGAGGTGGAGCCGAAGGCCCGTCCGGTCCGTCGAGGCGGATCACCGCGTGGAAGTGGACCAGGCCCCGCGCCTGGTACTCCGCCACCTTGGCGTACGACAGCCGAAGCCGCCGCCTCAGCTCAGCCCGTGAGATGCCGAGGTGCCGGGCGAAGGTCGCCGGTAGCGCCTGGGTGAAGCGCCGCCAAAGCTCGCCCGCGTGAGCGTTCCACAGGACCGCCGCGTGATCGGTGGTCTGTTCCTGGTGTACGGAGTGATCCTCACCGTCACCGGGCTGTTCGACAGCGCCCAGGAGGTGCAGAAGGCGGAGGGCATCCGCATCAACCTCTCGACGGGCATCGCGATGCTCGTCGTCGGCGCCGCGTTCCTGCTCTGGGAGCGCCTGCGCCCGACCGACGCCCCCGCCCCCTCCGACGAAGAGGAATGACCCTTTCCCCGCCGCGGTCACATCGCCGATGTGACCGCGGCTCTTTGATCCGGATAGTTCATCCGATTGTGCTACCGTCCAGCCTACCGGATGAACTATCCGGTTATCTGGATGAAGGGGCTCATGATGAAGACAGCTGTGGTCACGGCCGGCACGGGGGGCATCGGCTTGGAGACCGCGCTGGGGCTGGCGGCCGCCGGGCTCGCGGTCACTGTGGTCGGGCGCGACGCCGAACGGGGAGCCAGGGCGGTTGAGCGGATCAACGCGACACGACCCGCGCACCCCGGCCGGTTCCTGTCCGCGGACCTCGCCTCACTCGACCAGGTCCGCGCGCTGGCCGCCCGCATCGCCGCCGAGCACGCCGCGTCGGGGGAACCCCTGACGGTGCTGGTCAACAACGTTGGGGCGATGTTCGCCGAGCGCGCGGACCTGGGCGGCATCGAGGCGTCGTTCGTCGTCAACCACCTCTCGCCGTACCTGCTGACCGAACTGCTGCTGCCCACGCTCACCGCCGGGGCGCCGAGCAGGATCGTGAACGTGACCTCGGGCTCGGTCGGCGCCGCCAAGCGGGTGTTCGACGCCGTCGAGCCGCCGGGCGGCTACTACGGCTTCCACTGGTACGGCCGCGCCAAGCTCGCCAACCTCGCCTACACGCTCGACCTGGCGAGGCGGCTGGACGGCACGGGCGTGTCAGTCTTCGCCGCCGATCCCGGAGGCGCCGCGACCGACATGACCCACGGCACCCTGACCGACCCGAAGATTGTCTCTCCTGCCCTGCGCCTGCTGTGGCCGCTGGTACGCCGCAAGTTCGAACGCTCCACCTCCGGTCCGGCGTCCGCGGCGGCCAGGTCCTCGATCACCGCCGCCACCGACCACGCGCTGACCGGCCGGACCGGTCTCGTCATCGGGCCCCAGGCACGCCCCGTCGCCCCGTTCCGTGCGGCGACCGACCGCCGCATCGCCGAGGCCGTACGCCTGCTCAGCGAAACCCACGCACCTGTGGCGGCCAGAGCGGACGTATGACCACCCGCAGGTGCGTCGCCGGGCGCCCGCCGGTCACATGATCAGCACCGGCCCGCTCTCGTCGCTCTCCCGCAAAACACGTCGCACTCCCGCCGCTCCCCGCTCTACAGCCAGGTCCCCCGGGAAACGCCCGCGTAGGATCGGACGACGAGCCCGTGAACCAAGACGAGCAACCCGGATTCTCCCCACATGACGAGCACACAGCTGCGCAAAGACGCCGCCCGCAACTGGGAGCGGATCGTCGCCGTCGCCCGAGACCTGGTCGACCAGGGCACGGCATTGCAGCTCAACGACATCGCACGCCGGGCAGGCCTCGGCGTCGCCACGGTCTACCGGCACTTCGCCACCCCCGAGGCACTGCTGGAGACCGTCGCCGCTCCCTGCCTGGAAGCCCTGGCCGCGCACGGCGAGCAGGCTTTGGCCGACACCGACCCCCGGCGTGCGCTGGAGGGCTTCCTGTACCGCATCGTCGAAGCACAGGTCACCGACGCCGCCCTGCCCCCGGTCGCCGCGGCGACCACGGACGCCCTGCCGCGCACCACGGAACTCAAGAAGTCACTGGCGTCCGCCTGCACCACACTGCTCGAGCGGGCCCGCGATGCCAGAGCCATCCGCTCCGACCTCGCCGCCGCCGACCTCGTCCCGCTCATGTGCGGTGTCGCCCACGCCGTGACCGTCCACGGCGGCACCCCCACCGACCGGGTCGACACCGCCCGCCGTTACCTCGCCACCCTGCTCGAAGGCATGCGCCCCACACCGCCGAACACGTCCGCCCTGACCTGATCACTCCCACCGGCAGGCGCAAGGACCGGAACCCGGGGCTGGCCACCATTCGCGAGCAGGGCCGATCACTCCCAGGGCGCCGTTCACGAGCGGCGAACGAAGTGGCGTGCAACTGAGCGGATACCGTGCGGACGCGTGTCTGGTACATGCCTTCTGAGCACGGACGTATCAGCGCGGGGGCGCGCCCTGTTTGCGGGCGGTCCGGCGATCGGGGGCTTTGGGATCCCCGGCTTTCGTGACCACGGCGGGCGGGACCAGCACCGCCGGGATCGAGACCGTCGTCCCGTTGGACACGACGGCCGTGCCGTACACGGTCCTGCCGCCCGCGACCTCGACCGCCAGCCTGGCGGCGGCCGCCGCCTGAGCCGCGACGTCGGTGCGCACGGTCGCCGTCCGCGTGCCGGTGCCCGGCCGGCCGTCATATCGGATCAACGGCACCCCGGCCAATCCCGACTTCGCCATCTCGGCCGCAACGGCCTCCGCCGCCGCTTCGCTCGCGCAGCACACGCCCGCCACCTTCGCCGCCCCGCCGAGCGCGGCGACTGCCGCGGCCACCTCGCGCCCCGCCTCGCCGGGCGCCGTCAGGTCCCGCTCCCAGCCGATCGCCACCCGGCCGTCGAGCACGGCGTGCAGGCCCCGTTTCACCGCCGCGGCGTACGGATCCGAGGCGGGCCCGTTGAGGAGCAGCACCGGCCCCGCCACCCTCATGGCGCGGAGCAGGGCCAGCGCCTGCTCCCGCCCGACGCGCGCCGGGTCCGTCGCCACGTAGGCGTCCACCGGTCCGTTGGCCAGCCGGTCGTAGGCGATCACCTTCGCCCCGGACAGCTTGGCCCTGGCCACCCAGGGAGCGGCGGCCCCGGGGTCCACCGCGCCGAGGACCAGCACCCGCACGCCGTCGGCCAGCATCCGGCCGACCTGCCGCGCCTGCCTGGTACGGTCGCCCGCGGCATTCGCGTACCGGACGTCGCAGCGCGGGCAGAGGGACGCCAGAGCCCGGGTGAACAGAGACCTGTCCGGTCCTTCGGCGGGGAGCAGCAGTCCGACGGTGAAGCCATCCCGCACATCGCCGACCGCTCCGAGCTCCGTTCCCCGTTCCTGCCCGTCCGGGCCGCAGGCGGGAAGGGACATCAGGAGCAGCACGCAGACGCCCGCCAGTCGTCTCCCCACGGGGCACCCCCGATTCGTTGCGGAGCCACGTTTCGCAGAGCCGTCTTGTGGAGCGGTGTCGCCTCAGGAGTCACATACCCCGACATACGCCGCATAACTCCCAAAAGGTCAGCCCCTGGCCCAGGGGGGACGATCACCGGCACGCTGATCGGCGGAGATTACGCCCAGGGCCGAAGGCCGCCGCTCGCCGATCCCCTCAGCCGCTAAGTTGTGAGAGACTCCACCATTGCGGGGCGGTAGCTCAGCCGGTCAGAGCATCGGACTCATAATCCGTGGGTCGTGGGTTCAAGTCCCACCCGCCCTACCACGTTGATCAGCGAAACGCTGCCTGAGCTGTGGTTTGTTCATGGATCATGCCTGCCTGGCATGCAGCCGTAGGCCGCCGAGAGCCGCCGTTTGTCGCCAGTCGCGGGATATACGCGGGATGACCTTGGTCGCGTTTCCCCAGGTCGCGATGCGGTTTCCGACGCCTTTGTGGGATGAGACCGACCCCCTGGAAACGCCGAAGGGTCCCGGGGTGACCCGAGACCCTGAGACGATGCTGTAGGCGTTCACCCGACGAGGGCCGCCTGTATCCGCTGATTGGCGATCTCACGCTGTCCGTCGATGCACTTGGCGTAGACCCGAAGCATGACGTCAATGCCGTGACCGGCTCGCTCCGCCGCTTCCGGGGCGTGGACCCCTGCGTTGAGCCAGAGGGACACGGCCGCGTGACGCAGGTCGTACGGCCGGGCCGCGAGGGGCGAGGCGACCTGCTCGGGCGTCAGCGCGTACGTTCGAGCCTCCTTCCAGATCTTCGCGTAGGCCGAGGCCGAGATGACGCCGCCAGTCCGCGTGCGGAAGAGCCGGCCGTCCTTGGCCGTGCCGTACGTCTCCAGGTGCGTGCGCAGGATCGTGACCAGCTCCGGCGGGATGGGGACGATCCGCGTCGTGCCCTCCGCACGGTGCTTGAGGCCCCGTTCGTCGAACCCCTCCCCTGAGTCGGTGAACCGCTTGCCGCTCTGCGGCCGGGTCTTCTCCAGGGTCAGCAGACCCCAGCCGGACGAGGGCAGGTGACAATCCTTCTCACGTAGCCCGGCCGCCTCGGCGGGGCGCAAGCCGCCGAAGTACATGCAGGCGAACATCGCGGCCAGCATCGGCCCGCGCGTCCGGCCGCAGTAAGTGAGCGCGACGAGGAGCTCCCGCCCCTGGGCCGGGTTGACGACGGACCGCCGGTCTACCTCGCCGCTCGTCTTGGGGCGGCGCAGTTTCACCCGGTCGAGCGGATTTGCCGAAAGCTCTTCCAGCTCCACCGCGTACTCCAGGGCGTGATGGAACACCGCCCGCTTACGCCGGAAGGTGGACGCCGCCGCGGCCTTGCCATCAAGCGGCGGCGCTTCGCGCCGCCTCGCGGCCCTGCGCCCGCTCGGCGGCCGGGCATGCGGCCTGAGGGCCGGTCCCGGCCGCCGGCAGCTCTGGGCCGATCGCACCTGGGATTCAGGCCGCTCCTTCGCCTAGTCTAGGAAAGTAAACCCAGTTTACTAACTCACTTCCCAACAGCCGAGACCCATCTGTGATTAGATCAATTGCGCGCGAGGAGACGGGTGACGCCTGCAACGACAGCGGTGGCGAGTAGCCAGCCGAATAGGACTATCATAGATGCGACCCATTGCGCTAGCCCTTGTTGTTTGAAGGCACTTTCCTGACCGAGGCTAATTATCGGTAGCAGCATGTCAGCCGTGTACAGCACGGGGTTGTAGTCGGGATGTTCACCCGTCTTAATCGGTATGGGGCGATGGTGGGTGAAGAACAAGCTACCGCTGGCCATTAGCGCCGCGATCCATAGGGCCGCACGCCCAGGCCTATAGCCATACCCAACCATGCCATCGAGGAAGTAACCCATAAGCTTCGCATACCATGGACGAGTAGAACGATAGTGGCGTTGCTTAGCCAGCAGTACTCGCCTAGCCTCCTCATCATGCCCATGACGGCGGTAATAGGCAGCTAGTTGCTCATACGGCTGAGCAGAGTATTCCTTCATGCCTCGTCGAAGCCAGCGAAGGCGGCGATACGCCGCCAGATCGGGCTCCAGATCGTTGTAGACCAGCTCGTTCAAGTCGAGGTCAGTTGGCCAGCAGTCAGGGTCATCAAACAGTCTGCTCACCCGGGCACCATTGAAACTAACCGTCCCCTCGGCGAGAAACTTATCACCTATGGATAACAACGCCGCCTCAACGCCTGAACATTGCAAGGCCACCCCTTGGGGATTACTAAGATGTGCGCCATTAAAGCTAAGTTGGCTGCCGATTCGAGCGCCGGTTAGGCGGACCTGTCCTTCTGCCCGGAAGCCGTCCCCCAAAAACAGATCCACTCCAACGACCAACCGATCAGCGGTAAGCGCCGCCCCCGCAGCGTTAGTCAGGTGCGCGCCCTCGAAGTCGAGCTGACCGGCGATATGCGCGCCGAGGAGACGAACTTCGCCTTCCGCCCGGAAGCCCTCGCCGCACGACATCAGCCCCTCAACGGTAATACCATCGGCAGCGAGAGCTACTCCATCGGCGTTACTGAAATGCGCACCATCGAAAGTAAGTTGACCGGTAATGCAAGCGCCGACAAGACGCACGCTTCCTTCCGCCCAGAAGCTTGCCTTGCACGACATCAGCCCTTCAACGGTAATACCATCGGCAGCGAGAGCTACTCCACTGGGGTTACTGAGGTGCGCACCATTGAGGTTGAGGTGGCTCCCTACCCGGACGCCGAGAAGCCGCACCTCTCCTTCTGCCCGGAAGCCGTCCCCCAAAAACAGATCCACTCCGACGACCAACCGATCAGCGGTAAGCGCCGCCCCGGCAGCGTTAGTCAGGTGCGCGCCCTCGAAGTCGAGCTGACCGGCGATATGCGCGCCGAGGAGACGAACTTCGCCTTCCGCCCGGAAGCCCTCGCTGCATAACATGAGTCCATCAACAGTAACACCATCGGCAATGAGAGCCGTCCCGTCCGGGTTACTGAAATAGGCGCCATTAAAGCCGAGTTGGCTGCCTATACGAGCACTGATAAGGCGAACTTCTCCTTCTGCGTGGAACCCATTTCCGCATGACATGGCGCCGTCAACGGCGATCCCCTCGGCGGCGAGAGCCACTTTTTGGGGGTTGATCAGTCGGGCTCTTTCAAAGCTAAGTTGACCTGCAACGTGAGCGCCGACGAGGAAAACTTGTCCTTCTGCCCGGAAGCCCTCTCCACACGACATGTCACTCTCAACATGTAGACGGCCACCATTGAGAGCTATCCCATTAGGGTTAGTAATGTGTGCGTCATCGAGGATAAGTTGACCGACGACATGGGCACCAGAGAGGCGGAGCTCTCCTTCTATCTTCAAGCCGTCGCAACGCATATCACCATTAACGATCAGGCCATCAGCGACAAGGGCATTTCCATTAGCATTGAGAAGCCGCACTCCTGCAAAATCAGCTTGGCCTGCGATGCGAGCACTATGGAAACGCACTTCTCCTTCCGCCTGGAAGTCCCCTCGGCAAAATAGATTGCCACCGACATCGAGTCCATCGGCGAGGAGAGCTACTCCGTTAGGGTCACTCATATGTGCGCCGATAAAGCTGAGATCGCCCGCGATCCGAGCCCCACTAAGACGGACTACTCCCTCTGCCAGGAAGCCCTCTCCGCAGTACATATCCCCCTGAACACTCACGCCGTCGGCGACAAGGGCATCCCCATCGGGATTGCGAATCTGCGCCCCACTGAAGCTGAGTTGACCCGTAATATTAGCATTGGTCAGTGTGATGCTTTGGATAATGCATTCATTCAGGCGGAGATGCCCTTCGATTTTAGTGTCGCTCGCATCTAGGCTCGGCATGACACACCCAATCAAGGACATAGTGCGGAGAACTGCCTCGTCCAGCCATATGGGCTCATCGAACCAGCAGTCCTTCAGCAGCAAAGGTGCCCGCACTTGCGCATGACCGAGTGACAACGCACCGGTCACTCGGACGCCTCCCAAGCACAGTGCCGTCACTCGCCCGGGAAGTGGCTGCACATCTGTCAGCAACAAAGCTGCGATGACCTCGGCTCGCACCTGCCGCTCGTGATCCCACCCGCCACCCCGATGGGGATCATCCTTCTCCGGATCGCCTGTCCGTAGGTCGGTGACTTCACCCCGGACAAAGGCCTCACACATCCGTCGTTCTACATTCGACAGTTCCCCGAGTTCCCAGTCAGAGGTGAACGGCATCTCAGTAGTCATGGGGACATTCTCTCGAATCGCCCCAACTTGTCATGTAGTTTCGCGAACAAGTTGACACCTCCGTTAGGGGCGCTCCGGCTCCAGGTGATCACCAAGAGCCTGCTCATCGTGGCCGGGCCCCAGATGGCTGAGGTAGGGGGCCCGATCACCCCGCCCGCTACCGACCGGGGACAAGCCGAGCAGAATGCCAAGCTGATAGCGTGCGCTTTCCCAGCAGCCCTTACGATCGCCTTGCTGTGACTGATCGCCGTACAGGCTGGGGGCGATCGACGGTCCATGCCTCGTTCCTCGGCCCGGCCCACCGGAACCCGGGTAACTGTCCGTCTCGCTGAGCGGCCCGCCGGGCTTCAAGGCACCGTCGCCGCGCCGGTGTCCCGAGCTATTGCCGAAAGACCCCCACGGACCAACTCCACGGAGCATGGGCCGATGGAGGGAGCGGTATGGATCCGGTTTTGGGAGCCACCCGGACGGACGATCATGAACAGAGCCGGACGAACCTGAACGGCCGGAGTCCCTACGAGCAGCGATGCGAACGGCTCCGAACGACCTTGGAGATTGTTTGGGGACCTTGTAAACAGAAGGTGTCACTGTACGTCACGCGGGATATGCACGGGATGATCTCCCCGGTAACGAGCGATCAGCCTCACAAGTTCGCAGGTCAGCGACCATGAACACGGGGAAAAGATCCTTCACTCATAATCCGTGGGTCGTGGGTTCAAGTCCCACCCGCCCTACCACGTTGATCAGCGAAACGCTGCCTGAGCTGTGGCTTGTTCATGGATCATGCCTGCCTGGCATGCAGCCGTAGGCCATATGCGGGATGAGACCGACCCCGGAAACGCCGAAGGGTCCCCGTTGAGCCAGAGGGACACGGCCGCGTGGCGCGGGTCGTACGGCCGGGCCGCGAGGGGCGATGGGTGGCTTGCCGTCCGGTGGGCGGCGATCAGTGGCAACGGATGTCCCATCCGGGACCGGTGCTGTCGAGGATCTCGATGATGAAATCGACAGGCCAGCCGCCATCGAACCTGCTCAGGCGCTTGGGGAAGTAGATCCTCACGTAGGCGTGGCCCCCGTCGACGCCAGGGATGTTCGCCTGCTCGTAATAGCGCGCGATCTCCTCCTCCGAGAGTTCGGTGCTGAGCGCGAACCTGACGAGGTAGTCGCAGTGATTTCCGTTCCCTCGAAGTGCCACCGAACCTTGCGCGCTGTCCTCGACCCTCGTCATAGGAGGAAGCGGGTAGTCATAGAAGCGCTGGGTGAAGTCGTTCAACTTCCCGTTGTGAACCCATATGGGGATCACGACAGCCAGGAGCAGCGCGATCACCGGCAGCAGGAGCACCGCCGCGAGACAGCCGCACCCACACGCTTTCAACGACCGCTTCTTGCGAGGAAACGACTCGTCGCCTGCGGGAGTGACAATCTCCACGGCACCATCCAAGCTGGTTTCGTCACGGGATAGACATCTTCCAACTCATGAAGATCACCAAGCAAGGCCACGCTCACCACGAGGAGCACCGTCCCCCGGGCCGGGCACAGTGGCCGGCACGCCGACGGCGTGATCGTCGGCAGGTGGTCGATGCGTTCTGCCGGGTGCAGAGGACCGGGTCGTCGTGGCGGGATTCGCCCGAGCGGTAGGGGCTGTGGAAGGCGCCCACCGGCCGGTAGGGTCATCCGCGTGGATCTTGACGACATCGCCGCCCGGCTCGGGGTGCCCGTCGAGGACGTCGACCGCGTGCACCGGCTCGCCGGCGACCGGCCGTCGGCTTCGCTGCCCGCGAAGGCCGACGCGCCCGCGATCCTCGCCCGGCTCGCGGTGCGGCCGGACGACGCCGCCGAGATCATGGAGGGCTGGCCCGACCCCGGCTCTCCACTCTGGACTCCGGAGCTGCGCTGGCTGCTCGACCGCTCGATCGCCCTGGTCCGTGCCGATCTCGGGGGCCATGGCTGGCTCCCGCCCGGTCCGGAGCTGCCGCGCGAACGGGGCCCGGCCTGGCGGCATCTCTACGTGTACGCGTACCTGGCCCTGGTCGACGTCGTAGGGGGGTACCACCGCGACCACGGCATCGCCGATGCCGTGTCGTGGGCGACCCTCGCGGATCTGGGCCGCAACCTCGCGATCGATCGGCGGATGCGCGGCGAGGGCTGGCCGGTCATGCAGAGCTGGCTGACGCTGCACGCGCGCGGCGGCGTCTACGAGCTGGGCCGGTTACAGCACCAGCGCGGCGACACCGCCATCGGCCTGCACATCCCCGAGACGGGGCCGCTGACCCCGGAGGCGATCGATGCGTCGCTCGACGAGGCCCGCGCGTTCTTCCCGCGCCACTTCCCCGACGAGCGCTACACGGCGTTCTCCTGCGGCTCATGGCTGCTCGACCCGCAGCTGCTGGAGTACCTGCCCGAGGACTCCAACATCGCCCGCTTCCAGCGGAGGTTCGAGCTGGAGCCCTACGAGGAGCCGGAAGGAATCGACGCCGACGTCGAGGTGCTGCGGTTCGTGTTCCGCACCCTGACCACTCCGCTCGACCAGCTGCCGCGCCGCACCGTGCTCCAGCGCGCGGTCGTCGACCACCTGAAGGCCGGCCGCCACTGGCGCTGGCGCAGCGGCCACTTCCCGATCTAGTCGCACTCCCAGGGGTTTCGTCGAGACATCCCGCCACATCCTGCTGAGCGTGCCGGGCCGGGCCGATCGCCCTTGCCCCGCACAGGTTGTCCACGTCAGGGCTTTCGCTCCGCACGCAGCGGAAGGCCTTGGCGGAGCAATGCGGTCAGTCCGGCCAGGTCTCCTCGGAGCAGAGCACCCGAGCGGCCTCGTGGGGTTCGGCGTCGCGGACGAGGTAACACCCGTCATCCCTGCCGAGCAGGGTCACGATGCCCGAGGCTAGGACACGGCGACCATGGGGGTCACGCAGGTGCACGATCCTGCCGGCCAGAAGGTTGCCGTCCTCCGGATCGCCGTCGGGGGTCTCCCTCTCCCAGCGCCACATCCGGTAGGTGCCACCCGTGGCCTTGTCCCGGAGGTCATGCTCCTCATGGGGAATCCGAAAGGTGGGCGCATCATCGGGGTTCAAAGCGCAGGAGATTGGATCCCCGTTGACCAGTCCCGGAAGCAGCATGGCCACCAACTGCGTGCTACCAGGGAGTCGGAACTTCTCCGGCCGCATCGCCGCCCACTGTCCGGCCGTCGTGACGGGGACGGGCACCCGGCATGGCTCCTGCGGTGGCGCGGATCCGATCGGTGCCCTCGGTTTTATGTGGACGAGTGGGTCGAAGACATCGCGGATCGGCCAGAACCGGAACAACCACCTGGTGTCGTCCACGTCCACGTGCGCGGTCAGGCCGTACTCGAAAAGAGGAGGGCCGATCAGGAAGTCACGACCGCTGTCGTCCATCACGCCCATCTGGATCACTCCGGTGTCGGCAGTGAAGGTCAGCTGCTCGATCGGCCTCCACGAGGGCCCCGCGTCGGGTGGTTCGGCGTTCCATGCCTCCAACTGGAGGGTGGCGGTGTAGTGAAGGGCCTCCAACTCGTCGTCGCGGAACTCCGGGCATTCGGTGCCGCCGTAGACACAGAGCCCGCCGTACTGCACGTAGAGCTCCTCGTCGAGATGCCGGATCATGCGGGCCACTGGTGTCCTTCCGGTCGTCGCGATAACCGGAGGCAGCATGCCCTACGGCACCGACAGAACTCCGTTCACATAGCCGCCCGTTCTCTTGATCGCAAGGAGCGCGCTTGGTTCCTTCCGGTGAGCACGGGTCGGGCGAGCCCCTGCCTCGAGGGCGGCTAGAAGGCCAGTGCAGCGTCGGCGAGGACGTGAGCGGTGCGGCGGCCGGCTTCGATGGCGTGCCGCACGCGGGCAGGCGTGCAGCGCCCCCGCTCGGGGTCGTACTCGGTCATCACGATGCCGGCGTGATCCGTCTCCGCTTCGATCAGAGTCGCCCGCCAGCCGCGCTCTCGCAGGGCGTTCGCGAACCTGCGGGACTTCTCCACGTCCACGATGGCGTCCCGGGTCCCGTGCACCAGCCAGAACGGAATGGGCTCGATCTGCGTCACCGCCACGTCGTCGAGGGGGACGCGGCCCGTCGAAGGCGCGGGAGCATCGAACCCGGAGGCGATCGCGACCACTCCAGAAGGCCTCCAGCGCCCGAGGCCGGCACCGTCGACGCCGACGCCCGCGGCGGCCTTCCCTCCGAGGGACCACCCGGCCAGGACGATGCGGGCGGCGTCACCGCCGAAAACACCGGCGTTGTGCCGAACGAAGACGATCGACTCCCACAGGTGGGCTCGCCCACCGTCCGGCGCGTCGGATCGCCAGTCGGGGACGAACACCGCGACGCCCCGCTCCGCGACCGCGCGTGCCAGCGGTTCGAGCACGTCCCGCTCGTCGGGTCCTCTGCCATGCCAGAGCAACACGACCGGCCGAAGCGCGGAACCGTCACATCGGTAGACGTCGAGACCCTTGCCGCTCGGTCCGTAGACGACGCCGCGTTCCACCCGAACATCCGCCACCGTTGCCCTCGCAGTCCATGTCTCGCTGATTCACGTCCCGCCCTCGGACACGTACCTACAAGGTCGTGTCACCATCGGCGGCTGTCGCGACCCGGCTGACAACCGCCCTCGCTGCCTCGACGGCGGTCACGGCAACCTCGAGAACGCGCGCGATTTCCGTCAGCAGTTCACCGTAATACGCCGGACGGGGCCGGGGACCAGCTCCGGCCGAGCACGCGCGTCCGCAACCAATTCGCCTCAATGATGTGGAAGGCATTCGCCGGCCGGCGTAAAGGGATGGTCGTCGCAGGGAAATGGCCCGACAAGCCCTTTGAGTTAGGTGTGTTTTCTGTTGGGGAAAGCGGTTGTTTGCGCATTGCTGGGTGACTGTGTCTTTTGTTACCTCTAGCGTGAGAATCAGGGTCTGGATCCAAGGTTCGATGGATCGATTCGCGCTCCGTGTATCGGGATTCCCGATGACAGTCACGGAGTCGACGGAGTGATACTCATGCTCAAGGAAGCACTGGCTGCTGGCGTAATCACAGCGTCGGCCCTCATCGTCCCGGCGACGATGCAGACGCAGCCGGTCAATGCCGCCGGCAACACCACGCAAATCACGCAGAGTCCGACACAGCCCTGCCCTGGAGGTAAATGCCGGGGCAGGGAGCGCCACCGGCAGTACGGCCAGTATGGCCCTCAACGCGAACGTGAACGCGGACGAATCGAAGAGCGCGGACGCGAACGCGGACGCATGGAAGAACGCGCACGCGAACGCGGCCGTGAACGCGGACGAATCGAAGAGCGTGCACGTGAACGCGGACGCATGGAAGAACGCGCACGCGAACGCGGACGTGAACGCGGACGAATCGAAGAGCGTGCACGCGAACGCGGACGCATGGAAGAACGCGCACGCGAACGCGGACGCTGACCGTGGCAGCGGCATCAGCAAGCGGGGAGAGTGAGGCAGCAAGAGCAGCAAGGACCTAACCGTACATTGAACCTGCCGGACCCGCCTGCCCCACGAGGTAGCAGCCTCGCGGGGCTCCCCCTTTTCCGCTGAAGCCGGCGCGGCCTGCTCGTCCGCGATTTCGCGGTGGCTTTTACGGCTGCGCCTCAATCACCGGCGATGACGTCCTGCGGTAGACGGACACATGCGAACGCGACTCGGCGGTGAATTCGGTTCCCGTCCAGTCCGCATGCCTGGACTCCAGCTCGAACCCGGCCAGTTGGCCCATGAGGTCGAGTTCGGCCGGCCAGATGTAACGATGAGGGCTGCGGAACAGCCGGGCCTGCTCGCTCTCGTCGAAGTGAAAGTGGTGCGACACGATGTGTTGCCGCAGCACGTCGTAGGTGTCGAGACCGATGTAGCCGGCTTCGCCATGCCACACCACGGCCTGCTGTCCCGGCGGAAGCTTGCGCAGCTCGGGCACCCAGAGCTCGATCACGAAGCGGCCCCCGGGTGTCAGGTGCCGGGCGGCGTTGCGAAAGCACGCCACCTGCTCGGCCTGGGTGAGCAGATTGGAGATCGTGTTGTAGACGAGGTAGACGAGCGTGTACTCCCCCGGAGCGACGGCGGTCGCCATGTCCCCGACGACGACCGGGATCGTCGCGTCGTCCACCTTCGTACGCAACTGATCGATCATCGGACGTGACAGCTCGATGCCGGTGACGGGCACTCCACGTTCGGCGAGCGGTACGGCCACGCGACCGGTTCCGATGGCGAACTCCAGCGCCCGCCCGTCGCCCGCGAGTTCGGCGAGGCGATCGACGGCCGGCCCGAGGACCTCGGGCGCGAACATCCCGGTGCCCGGCGTGTCATAGCGCCGAGCGGTGGCGGCGTCCCAGATCTCCTGCTGTCGCATGCCCCTAACGATCGCCACCGGCGTACGGGCGTGTCCAAGGGTTTTCCGGCACGGAAGGTTCGATCGTCTGGTTGTGCGTCCGCGATGGCGGCCATTAACGTCAGCCATGTGGTCGAAGATCGTCCGGCGTAGGACGAGGTGTTCCACGCCCTGGCTCACGACGCGCGGCGCATCATGCTGCCCCGGCTCGCCACCGGCGTGCTGACCGTCGGGAAGCTCGCCGAACCGCTGCGGATGTCGCCGGTGGCGGCGTCCAAGCACGTGAAGGTGCTTGAGAACGCCGGACCGGTGCAACGCACGGTCGTGGGACGCCGGCACGTGTGCCGGCAGCGGCCGGGCCTTCTCGCGAGCGCCGGCGGATGGCTGCGCTCGCACGAGCGGTTCCGGGATGACCGCCTGGGCGCGCCGCGGCAGGTCCTCGACCGTCCACCCCCACCCATCGAGGAGGCGTCATGATCGCTGAGTCCGCGACCTGCCCCGCCGTACGGCGCGAGCGGACGCCGGCCGCACCCCCGGATACCGTCCACCGCGATCGGCTCGACGGGCTCACCGTGGAGGTGACGCGGTGACGGCCGACCTGAGGCCCGCGGCGGACAGGCTCGCGGCGATCATCCGTGACGTGTCCGACGACCGGCTCACCGGGCCGACACCGTGCGAGGGCATCACGGTCGGCGAGCTGCTCGATCACATCGACGGCCTTTCCGTCGCGTTCGCCGCGGCCGCGCGGAAGATCCCGCTGGAAGGCGGCGGCCGGCCCCCGGTGCCGGACGCGTCCAGGCTGGGCGAGGACTGGCGCGACCGCATCCCGGCCCGCCTCGCCGAGCTGGCCGAGGCGTGGCGGGACCCGTCCGCGTGGACCGGCACGGCCGAGATAGGCGGCGGCGTGCTGCCGGCCGAGGTCGCCGGGACGTCCGCACTCGACGAGATCATCGTGCACGGCTGGGACCTCGCCGTCGCCACCGGCGCCGCCTACCCCGCCGACGACCCCGCCCTCGACGAGGCCGTGCACCGGGTGCACCAGTGGGTCGGCGCCGTCGTCGCCGAGCACCCGCAGGGGAGCCCCGGCCTGTTCGGACCGCCGGTGCCGGTGCCCGCCGACGCTTCGCCGCTGGAGCGGCTACTCGGGCTCACCGGCCGCGACCCCGCCTGGAAGCCCCGGTGAGACGCGTCCGCTGAATCCGGTTCCGGGCGCCCGCCGCGCGGGGCACGCAGCGGGCGCCCGACGGGAGGTCCGGGAGGAACACCCCGGAGGGGGCCGGCGACCGGAGCGTCAGGAGATCTGCCGGTCGCGGCCCGCGAAGAACCCGGCGACGATCTGCGGCAGCATGAGGCACACCACGAAGGCCAGCGGCGCCCGCCAGCCGCCGGTGTGCTGGTAGAGCGCTCCGACCAGGATGGGCCCGGGAATCGACAGCAGGTAGCCGGCGCTCTGCGCGAAGGCGGACAACCGGATCACCGTCGCGCCGTCCCGGCCACGCATCGCGATCATCGTGAGAGCCAGCGGGAAGGAGCAGTTGGCCACGCCGAGCAGCACCGCCCACAACCAGGGCGCGGCGGCGGGAGCCGCCCACAGTCCGGCGTACCCGACGAGTCCGAACGCGCCGAGCAGGACGGCGATGCCGCTCTGGTTCCGCAGCCGTCCGGCGAGGGCGGCCAGGACGAACGACAGCGGCACCCCGAGCACCGAGGTGAGGGCGAACAGCAGGCCGGCGGTCTCCGCGGACAGTCCTGAGTCGCGGAAGATCTGGGGCAGCCAGCCCATGATGACGTAGGCGGAGGTGGCCTGCAGGCCGAAATACACGGCGAGCGCCCAGGCCGTGGGATTGCGCGCGACCCGTATGTGCGTCCCGCCCCTCGCGGCGGCGTCCCCACTCCCCGGCTGCGCGACCGGCCGCCCGAGCTGCTGCACGGGCTCCTGCGTGGCCGGCTGCACGCGCTCCTGCGCAACCGGCCGCCGGCCGTCACGGGTGAGTGCGAGCCAGGGCGGCACGGCGACGGCGGCGAGGACGGCCCAGACGCCGAGACCGGCACGCCAGTCACCGCCGAACGCGCCGGCGAGCGGGACGGTGACGGCCGCGGCGGTCGAGGCGCCGAGGTTGAGCGCCATGGAATACAGGCCGGTCATCATGCCGACCCTGTCCGGGAAGCGCTGCTTCACCACGACCGGCAGCAGCACGTTGGCGACCGCGATCCCGGCCAGCGCGAGACCGCTCAGCGTGAGGAAGAAAGGTGTGTTCGCGACGAACGGGCGCAGCGCGAGCCCGGCCGTGACCGCCGCCATCCCGGCGAGGACGACGCCGTCCGGTCCGTGCCGGCGGGCCAGGCGGGGGGCGGCCGAGCCGACCAGCGCGAAGCACACGGCCGGCACGGACGTGAGCAGTCCGGCGAGGGTGGCGCTCATCCCGAGGGCCGCGCGGGCCTCTTCGAGTACGGGTCCGAGACTGGTGACGGCGGGCCGGAGGTTGAGCGCGGCCAGCACCAGGGCGGCGAGCGCCAGACGGTGGGTCCACGTGGTGGACCGGGTGCGGCCCTGCGACTTCATCCTCACAACCACCGGGTCATCCTAGGATGATCCGGTCATTCCACCTGCGCCGGGTCGCCCCAGAAGCCACGGCTCGTCCCACGTCGGCGTCTCATTCGGCACATCGTCCTAAATGGGGGCTTGACACCCCTTTTGTCACCGGAAAAAACTCGCTTCACAGCACGACACCCCCCGGACTGCGGCGCGTGAGCGCTCACGCGCCGCGAAGGAGACAGAATGAGGCGACTGTTCGCCGTTTTCGCGCTGGTCGCGGGCTTCCTGCTGGTGCCCGCGGGTGCCGACGCCGCCGTCGCGAACGTGGCCCCCTCGGCCACCGCCTCCGCCTCCTACACCTCTCCCTGGGAAAGTGTGGCCGCGATCAACGACGGCATCGCCCCGGATCGGTCCGGCGACACGCGGAACCGCCGCTGGGGCACCTGGCCCCACGCCGGGGAACAGTGGGCCCTGCTGACCTGGCCGTCCGCCCAGACGATCTCCTCGGTGCAGGTCTACTTCTTCGACGACGGAGGCGGCGTACGGCTGCCGGCCTCGTGGCAGCTCCAGCGCTGGGACGGCGGCGCCTACGTGGACATCCCCGCCACCTATCCCACGATGGCCGACACCTACAACACCGTCACGTTCCCCGCCGTCACCACCACCCGCCTGCGCGTCGTTCTGCGCAGCGGCCAGGCCTCGGTCGGACTGCTGGAGATCAGGGCGCTCGCCGACACCGCCGGCCGGCAGAGCGGCTGGAGCCCGCCCGCCGCCCTGGTCGCGCCGCTCGACGAGGTCTGGCGGCACGTCGAGTCCACGGGCACCGGCCCGTACGACTTCCGCAACTACGGCTGGGACCAGATCATGGCCAACGGAGGCAGCGTCAATTACTGCGTCCGCTGGGACTCCACCGCCCCGGTGTCGGCGGAGCTGCGCGACGGGATCCACGCAGCGCTGGCCCGTTCGTTCAAGAAGTGGATGGACATAATGGCCGGCCACAACGGCTGGCCGTACGCCGAGGTGCCCGTGAAGGTGGTCGGCTGGGCCGTACGCGACCGCGCCCTCCTGCAGTGGAGCGACGACTCGGTGGACGTGTACGTCGGCGACATGCGCGAGGACGCGCCGCAGTGCGCCGAGCCGTGCGCCCGCCTGTTCAACCAGTCGGGCGGCTACCCCGACTGCCCCGGCGGCGCCTCCCGCCACTACGACATGTCGCTGTGGCTCACCGAGGGCATGCAGGGCGGCATGGGAGGCGACTGGGGGCAGCGCGTCGGCAGCGAATACCTGGTCGGCAACCTCGGCAGCGACGACATCCACATCCTCCTGCACGAGATCGGACACAGTTTCGGTCTCAACGACTTCTACGACTGGACCCCGTCCGGCCAGTGCTGCTTCCTCATGAAGGCGGGCTCGGCCACCTCGATCACCGAGTTCGACGCGTGGATGCTGCGCGACGTCTGGCGGCATCTGAAGAGCCGCTACGGCTACTGACGCACGCATCCGGCCGGCCGGACTTCGACATCTGTCGAAAAGAGTCGCGATCAAGACAGAACGGACGTCCGAAGACATTCCACACGACCTGCCCCTAGCATCGCCGCCTGCGGGCCGATTCCCCCCCGGCCCGAGTTCCCCCCGATCGTTTGGAGAGTTCGCTGATGTCCTCATCGCGCCGGGTGACGCCTGGTCTCGTCCCGCCCGCCACGTCACGCCGTACGGGAGCCGCACGCCGGGGCGCGGCGGCGCTGGGCCTCGCCGTCGCCACGACCGTCACGGGGGTCGCCGTTAACACGGCCTCCGCGGGCGCGGCCGTCCCCGCCGAACCGGTGTTTCAGAACGGCATGGCTCAGCCGGTGTTCTCGTCGAACCGCAATGACTGGATCCGCGAGGAAGTGTGGGTCGAGACCCCGGTCGACAGCGACGGCGACGGACGGGGCGACCGGGTGCACGCCGAGGTCACCCGTCTGCGGGAGACCGAGACGGCCGGCCTGAAGTCGCCCGTGGTCTACGAGGTCAGCCCCTACTACGCCGGCGGCAACCCCATCACCAACCACGATGTGGACCACGAGCTCCACGAGGCGCTGCGCCCGGGCAAGGGCTGGCAGAACCGCGGCGGCAGGCTGCTCGACCCGGCGGCCGACGAGCGCCTGGCCGCGGCGGCCGCCGGCGATGCCGGCGGCGCGGACGCGGCCGTCGCGGACGCGCAGACCGGCCCGCAGCCGGCCATCAGCACCAGCCACGAGTCCAACTGGCTGCCGCGCGGCTTCGCGGTGGTCCACGCCGAGTCGCTGGGCAGCGGCAAGTCGGACGGCTGCCCGACCACCGGCGGGCGCAACGAGACCATCGGCGCCAGGTCGGTCGTCGACTGGCTGAACGGCCGCGCGAAGGCGTACGACGCCTCCGGGCGGGAGGTCAGGGCGACGTGGACGACCGGCAAGGTCGGCATGATCGGCACCTCGTACAACGGCACCCTGCCCAACGCGGTCGCGAGCACCGGCGTCGAGGGCCTGGAGGCCATCGTGCCGATCTCGGCTATCTCCAGCTGGTACGACTACTACCGCGCGAACGGCGCCGTCGTGGCCCCCGGCGGCTACCAGGGCGAGGACACCGACGTGCTCGCGGAGTACGTCTACACGCGCGCGGACAAGCAGGTCTGCCGGAGCGTCATCGAGGAGCTCGCGAAGGCGCAGGACCGCGTCACCGGCGACTACAACGCCTTCTGGGACGAGCGCAACTACATGAACGACGTCGGCAACGTCCACGCGGCGGTGCTGGTCGCGCACGGCCTCAACGACTGGAACGTCAAGACCAAGCACGCCGCGCAGTGGTACGAGGCGCTCAGGGTGCGCGGGGTGCCGCACAAGATCTACCTGCACCAGGGCGGGCACGGCGGCTCCCCCAGCGTCGATGTGCTCAACCGCTGGTTCACCCGCTACCTGTGGGGCTACGAGAACGGCGTGGAGAGCGACCCCCGCGCCCTGGTCCAGCGCGAGGACAGGACGCTGGTGCAGTACGCCGAGTGGCCCGACCCGGGCGCCGCGGACACCGAGCTCAACCTGGCCCCCGGCGCCGGCGGCGCGGCCGGCGCGCTCACCCTCGACAGGACCCGGGTGGGCAATCCGGTGACCGAGACGATCGTCGACGACGCCACCAAGCGGGCGCAGACCCTCGCCGACGCCGCCACCTCGCCCAGCCGCCTGGCGTACGTGTCGGAGTCGCTGACCGCGTCCGCCAGGCTCAGCGGCACCCCCCGGGTGTCGCTGCGGATGTCCTTCGGCCAGCCGGCCGCGAACGTCACGGCGCTGCTCGTCGACTACGACCAGAACGGCAAGGCGAAGATCATCACCCGGGGCTGGACGGACCCGCAGAACCGCAAGTCGATCTCGCGGACCGAGCCGGTCAAGCCGGGCACGCCCTACCGCCTCGACTTCGACCTGCAGCCGCACGACTACGTCTTCACCGCCGGGCACCGGATCGGGATCGTGCTGCTGTCGAGCGACTACGAGTACACCATCCGGCCCGCCCCCGGCGCGCGGCTGCACCTCGACACGACGAAGAGCACGGTGACGCTGCCGATCGTGGGCGGCGCCGGCGCGCTCACCCCCGCGAGCTGACCGTCCTCCTCGCGACACGCCGTCCCCCTCGGCCTGATCGGCCGGCGGGGACGGCCTGCGTGTGACTACAGCAGAGCCTCGCGGTGCCGCCAGGCGAGCTCCAGCACGGCCGCGCCCGCCGCCTGCATCGGCTCGTCGCGGACGTACCGCCGCACCGTCTCCGCGTCGAACGGGACGCGGCCGACGACCTGGCCCTCGCTGTTGGACGCGGCGACCTCGCCGAAGACGGCGTCGAACGTCTCCGCCTCCAGCACGGTCACCGTGAGGAAGTCGGTCGCGAAGGTCAGCGGGTCGACCCCCACGCCCAGCACCAGGGAGCGCACCCGCCCGTCCTCGCGGGCGTCGGTCAGCGACCGGTAGAGCGGCCAGCTCTCGTAGTCGAAGCCATCGCCGTACTCCTCCCTCCGCCCGAGGAACTCCTCGGCGTACTCGCGGACCACGCACTTCCACAGGTCGAGGTCGGCCCTCTCCGCGGTTGCGGACTCCTGCGCGGGCTGGAACACGCCGACCGGCATGACCTGGAAGAGCCCGCCGCCGTGCGCCACCCGGGCCGGGTCGCGCCAGTGCAGGACGAACGACGTCTCCCCCGTACGGCGGTCGTGGCGCAGCGTCAGGGTCGAGACCGCGCAGAGCGCGGGCCGCCTGCGCAGGTCGGTGGGGTCGCCCACGAGCGCGCGAAACGGCAGCGGCCGCCCGCCCTCGCATCCGGCGAACGCGCGCGCGGCGAGCTCTCGGCCCGTGAACTCGTGAGCGGCGAGCTCTCGGCCCGTGAACTCGTGAGCGGCGAGCTCATGGGCGGCCCCCTCGCCCACGCTCACGCCGTCGAAGTAGCGCGCCCGGGTGAAGGTCAGCTCCGGCCAGGCGACCTCCAGCAGCCGGTAGCAGACGCGGTCCTCGAAGAGCCGGGGCCGGGCGAGGCTCCCCAGCGCGTCGGGGTAGGCGCCGGCGCCTTCCGGCAGCAGGGCCGCCGCCTCCGGCTCGCGGCCCGTGACGGCCGGGGCGGGAGCCTCCTCCACCCAGCCGAGCCGCACCTCGCGCAGGTCGAGGGGCGTGACCGGGATCCAGTCGTCCCGGACGAGCAGGCGGGTCGATCCGGCCCTCGCCACCCCGGGGTAGAGCTCGCCGGCGACGCGCGCCAGCTCGTGCCTGTTCCCGTTCAGGCGATCGCGCACCTCGGTCCATTCGGGTCCCGTCGGACGCCCGCGCGCCCTCGAATGCGATGTCACGGGCTCAGCACCCTACTCTCGGAGGCCGGCACGACGGCCCCGCGCGGAGCGGAGGGCCGCTCGGTCACCTCCGGCGGCCGCGCGACGTCATATCCGGTGACGGAAGCATCCGGAGAGGAGCTCACGATGCACTCGCATCGACAGGGGACGTCGCTGCTGCACCTGGACGCCAGCGCCAGCGGCCGCGACGACTCGGTCACCAGGCGGTTGACAGCGCGCTACGCCGACATCTGGCGGGGTCTCCACGGGCCCGCCGGGTACCGCTACCGCGATCTCGCCGCCCAACCGGTCCCGCTGGTGTCCCCGGCCTTCGTCTCCCTCGGCATACGGGTGGAGAGGCACGGCACGGTCCCGCTGCCGAAGGTGGCGGAGTTGGCCGAGGGGCCCGCCGAGGAGCACGAGTGGGCGCTGACCCTGCCACTGATCACGGAGCTGCGCGCCGCGGGAACGGTGCTGATGGGTGTCCCGATGTACAACTTCTCCGTGCCCGCGTCCCTCAAGGCGTGGATCGACCGCGTGACCTTCCCCGGGGCGTTCCTCGACGACGGCACCGGAGACCGCCTGCTCCGGCGGACGAAGGTGGTGGTGGTCACCGCCCGCGGCGGCTGCTACGCGCCGGGCACGCCCCGCGAGGACTTCGACTTCCAGACGCCCTACCTCCGGGCGTACTTCACCGATCTCGGCGTGGCTCCGGGGAACCTGCACTTCGTCCACGCCGAGATGACCCGGGCCGCGGACGTGCCCGCCCTGGCCCGCTTCACGCCCTTGGCGGCGGACTCCCTGGCCGCGGCGCGGACCGCCGTGTCCGATCTGGCCGGCGAGCCGGCGGGCCGGACACCCCGGTGACGATAATCACCGGGGGCCGCCGGCGTCTCCTTCCCGAACGTGCGTTGTTCCTCTCCCGTCACGGGACGAACCGCGCCGGTGAGAGGTGACCGATGAACGACCAGGCTCGATTGGCCGAGCACTTCGCCCGATCCCGCGGGCATCTGCGAGGGGTCGCGTTCCGCATGCTGGGCAGCGCGGACGAGGCGGACGACGCGGTGCAGGAGACCTGGTTGCGCGCCTGCCGCGCCGACTCCGGTTCCGTCGAGAACCCGGCCGCCTGGCTGACGACGATCACCGGACGGGTCTGTCTCGACATGCTGCGCTCACGCGGCCGGCGGCGTGAGGACGTGACCGACCTGACCGAACTCGACATGCCGGCCCCTCACGGGGAGACCTCAGACCCGGCGGAGGAGGCGGTGCTCGCCGACTCCGTCGGTCTCGCGCTGCTCGTGGTCCTCGACACGCTCGGGCCCGCCGAACGCGCCGCCTTCGTGCTGCACGACCTGTTCGCCGTGCCGTTCGACGAGATCGCCGTGATCGTGCGACGCTCGCCCGCGGCCGCGAAGAAGCTGGCGAGCCGCGCGCGGAGCCGGGTGCGCGGCGGAGCCGGCGTCCCCTCCTCCGGCCTGGCCAGGCAGCGTGCGGTGGTGGACGCCTTCCTGGCCGCCTCCCGGACCGGCGACCTCGACGGCCTGCTGGCGGTGCTCGCTCCCGACGTCGTACGCCGGGCCGATCCCTTCGCGCTGCGCGGGCAGGCCGCGGCTCCGGCGCAGGTGCGCGGCGCGCGGGCCGTCGCGGAGGAGACACGCGCCAACATCCGCATGGCCCGCTTCGCCCGGATCGCTCTCGTCAACGGCTCCGTGGGAGCGGTGGTCGCCCCGCGCGGACGCCTGCTGTTCGTCCTCGAAATCGCCGTCACCGGCGACCGCGTCACGTCCATCGACGTCATCGGTGATCCCGCCCGCCTGGCAGGGGTCCGGCTCGGCCTCCCCGACGTCCCGTCGGCGGCGGTGAGCACGGCGTCCGGGCCGCGGCGCCTTCCCTTCCCGGGCGTCTGAGGCCGGATAGGCAGGAAGAATCCCCCGGCTTCCGTTTCGTGATGTCCGCCGCTCTTGACCCTGCAACAGGGACGGGTATAAACACATACGAAACAACATCGAAACGGCGGTGAACCAACACGATGTACGCCGAGGAGCGGCAGCAGGAGATCCTGCGGATGGCCCGCGACGCCGGACGGGTCGACGTGGTGAGGCTCGCCGAGCGGTTCGGCGTCACCACGGAGACCATCCGCCGCGACCTCACCGCCCTGGAGCGGGCGGGCGTCCTGCGGCGCGTGCACGGCGGCGCCATCCCGGTCGAGCGCCTGGGGTTCGAACCCGCCCTGGCCGCCAGGGACGAGGTGATGACGGCCGAGAAGGAGCGCATCGCCAAAGCCGCCCTGGCCGAGCTCCCGCAGGACGGCGCCGTGGTCATCGACGCGGGCTCCACGACGAGCCGGCTCGTGCAGGCACTGCCGCCGGACCGCGAGCTCACCGTCGTCGTGAACTCGCCGCCGCTGGCCACGACGCTGGCGACCCGCCCCAACCTGACCGTGCTCATGCTGGGCGGCCGGGTGCGCGGCCGGACGCTGGCGACCGTGGAGGACTGGGCCATCCAGCAGCTGTCGCAGCTCAACGTGGACGTCGCCTTCATGGCCACCAACGGCTGCTCGGTGGCCAAGGGCCTGACGACCCCCGACCCGGCCGAGGCGGCGATCAAGCGGGCGATGATCGCCTGCGCCGACCGCGCCGTCCTGCTGGCCGACCACACGAAGTTCTCCGGCACCTATCTGGCGCGCTTCGCGACGCTCGGCGAGATCGACGTCGTGATCACCGACACCGGGCTCGACGCCGACCAGGCGGCCGTGCTGGCCGCCGCGGGACCGGAGGTGGTCCGCGCATGATCCTCACGCTGACCCTCAATCCCAGCCTCGACCGCACCATCGAGGTCGGCGCGCTCACCCGCGGCGCCGTCATCCGGGCGGCCGCCACGCACCTCGACCCCGGCGGCAAGGGCGTCAACGTCTCACGCGCCCTGCTGGCCAACGACGTCAGGTCGTGCGCCGTCATCCCGTACGGCGGCAGCGAGGGACGCCGGCTCCTCGACCTGCTCTCGGCGGAGGGCATCGACATGATCCCCGTGCCGGTCAACGGTCCGACCAGGTCGAACGTCGCGATCGCCGAGCCGGACGGAACGGTCACCAAGGTGAACGAGCCGGGCACCGCGCTGACCCCCGCCGAGCTGGACACACTGGCGGGCGCCGTGCTCGACGCCGCCCGGTCGGCCGACTGGGTGGTCGCCTCGGGCAGCCTTCCGCCCGGCGTCCCGGTGGACGTCTACGCCGGGTTGTGCCGCCGCTTCGCCGACGCCGGCATCAACCTCGCCGTCGACACGAGCGGCCCCGCCCTCGTGTCCGCCGTGAACGCCGGCCCCGCCCTGATCAAACCCAACCGCGACGAACTCGCCGAGGCCACCGGCACCTCGATCGCCTGTGTCGGCGACGCGCTCGACGCGGTCGGCAAGCTGCGCGCCATGGGCGCGCGGTCGGTCCTGACCAGCCTCGGCGCCGACGGCGCGCTGCTGGCCGAAGACGACGGACAGGTCTGGTACGGCGAATGCGCGGTCGAGGAGCCGCGCAGCAGCGTGGGTGCGGGCGACGCCCTGCTGGCGGGCTTCCTCGCCGCCGGAGCCCGTGGCGGGACCGCCCTCGCCGAGGGCCTGGCCTGGGCCGGCGCGGCCGTACGGCTGCCCGGCAGCCGGATGCCCTGCCCCGCCGACATCGACCGCACACACGTCCGGATCGGTCCCCCCGACCCGGCCCGGCCGCTCACCCCACCCCCTCGCCCGGCGCCCGGGGGGGCGTGAGCACGACCCACCACCCTCGTCGAGCCCCCCGCCCCTGCCGACTCAGCCGCTTCGCCCGCTTCACACCCCCGATCCACTCGCTTCACCCGCTTCACACCCCCTGCCTCACTCGCTTCAACCGCTTCACACCCCCTGCCTCACTCGCTTCGCCCGCTTCGCACCCCCTGATTCACTCGCTTCGCTTGCTCATGCCCGGGGGATGGCAGCGACCCGAGAACCCCCCAGCCGGCCAGCCAGGCCGGTCGCCCCGGAAGGAGCACCCCAATGGCCACGCCCTACACCCCCACCGTGCACGGCACCGGTGTGCGGGCCACGATCCAGCGCTTCGGCGGCCATCTCGCCGGGATGATCATGCCCAACATCGGCGCCTTCATCGCCTGGGGCCTCATCACGGCCCTGTTCATCCCGACCGGGTGGGTGCCGAACAAGACACTCGCCGAACTGGTCGGCCCGATCATCAATGTCCTGCTCCCGGTGCTCATCGGCTACACCGGCGGCCGGATGGTCCACGCCCAGCGCGGCGCGGTGGTCGGCGCCGTCGCCACGATGGGCGTGGTCGTCGGAGCCGACGTCCCGATGTTCCTCGGCGCGATGATCATCGGTCCGCTGGCCGCGCTGATCCTCAAGTACGTCGACCGGTTCACCGCCGAGCGGACCAGGGCCGGCTTCGAGATGCTGGTCGACAACTTCACCGCCGGCATCGTCGGCGCGGCGACGGCGATCGCCGGCGTCCTCGCCATCGGCCCGGTCGTGGAGAAGGTCACGGAGGTCGCGGGCGACGGCGTCGCCTGGCTCGTCTCCCACTCGCTCCTGCCGATCGCGTCGGTCATCATCGAGCCCGCCAAGGTGCTGTTCCTCAACAACGCGATCAACCACGGGGTGCTCGGGCCGCTGGGCGTCGCCGAGTCGGTCAAGCACGGCAAGTCGATCCTGTTCATGCTGGAGTCCAACCCCGGCCCGGGCCTCGGCCTGCTGATCGCCTACCTGCTGTTCGGCCCGAGGTCCCTGCGCCCCAGCACCCCCGCCGCTATGATCATCCACTTCTTCGGCGGCATCCACGAGATCTACTTCCCGTACGTGCTGATGAAGCCGCGCCTGATCCTCGCGGTGATCGCCGGCGGCGCATCGGGCGTGCTCACCTTCCTGGTCACCGGGGCGGGCCTGGTCGCGACGCCGTCGCCGGGCAGCATCTTCGCCTACATGGCGGTGACCCCGAAGGGCGGCTGGTTCGGGGTGATCGCCGGGATCGTGATCGCCACGGCCGTGTCCTTCGCCGTCGCCGCGGCGCTGCTGGGCTTCGGCCGCGCCAACGGCGACCAGCCGGAGGAACCGGCACAGGACGGCGTCCCGGGCGACACCACCGGCACGAACGACACCCATGACGACAAGCGCGACAACGAGACGGCGGCCGAGAGCGTGCCCGCCACCAAGGAGGCGTAGAACCGTGTCCAGCATCGAGGGCAAGGACGTCCGCAAGCTCATCGTGGCCTGCGACGCGGGCATGGGCAGCAGCGTCATGCTGGCGAGCACGCTGCGCAAGCAACTCAAGGGCACTGCGGTCAGCGTGGAGCACACCCCGGTCAACTCGATCCCCGCGGACGCCGACGTGATCGTCTGCCACACCGGGCTGGCCGACCGCGCCAGGGCGAGCGCCCCCGGCGTCGTGCTCGTGCCGTTCCAGGTCTTCATCGGCGACCCGGCCGTGACCCGGGTCGTCGCCGCCATCAAGAACGGGGGCACGATCGATGGCTGACCGGGCCGGCACGGCCCCGCTCCCCCTCGACCCCCGCGCCGTACGGACGGCCGCGACCGCCGCGGACCTCGAGGACGCCGTCCGGCAGTGCGGCGCGGTCCTCCAGGAGGTCGGCGCGGTGGACGGGACCTACGCCGAGGCCATGCTCGAACGCGAACGGTCGATCTCCACGTACGTCGGAGAGGGCGTGGCCATCCCGCACGGCACGCTGACGTCGAAGGAGGCGGTCCGTCACGACGCCATCTGCGTGCTGCGCTTCCCCGAGGGCGTCGACTGGCACGGTGAGCGGGTGACGGTGTGCGTCGGCATCGCGGCGCGCGGCGACGGCCACATGCGGTTGCTGTCGCGGCTCGCCCAGATCCTGCTCGACCCGGACCGCGCCGCGGCCCTGCGGGCCGCCGCCGAGGTCGACGAGGTCATCCACCTGCTGCAGCCGGACGGAGAGGAAGACTCCGAGTGAAAGTCGCCCGTTTCCACGCTCCCGGGGACATCCGCCTGGAGGAGGTGCCCGAGCCCGTCGCCCGCCCCGGCGAGGTCAAGATCCGCGTACGCAACTGCTCGACGTGCGGCACGGACGTGAAGATCTACCGGTTCGGGCACCACCACATCAGGCCGCCCCGGGTGATGGGCCACGAGATCGCCGGGGAGGTCGTGGAGGCCGGCGAGGGCGTCACCGGCTGGAGCCCGGGCGACCGGGTGCAGGTGATCGCCGCGATCCCCTGCGGCGAGTGCGAGGAGTGCCGGCGGGGCCACCTCACGGTCTGCCCCAATCAGGAGTCGATGGGCTACCACTACGACGGCGGCTTCGCGCAGTACATGGTCGTGCCGGCGAAGGTGCTCGCCGTGGACGGCCTCAACCGGATTCCCGACGGGGTCGGGTTCGCCGAGGCGTCCCTCGCCGAGCCGCTCGCCTGCGTGCTCAACGGGCAGGAGCTGGCCCGTGTGGGCGAGGGCGACGACGTGGTCGTCGTCGGCTCGGGCCCGATCGGCTGCCTGCACGTGCGGCTGGCCCGTTCGCGCGGCGCGGCCCGGGTGTTCCTCGCCGACCTGAACGCCGAGCGCCTCACCATGGCCGCCGACCTCGTACGGCCGGACGCGGCGATCTGCTCGGGCGAGACCGACCTCGTGGACGAGGTGCTCAAGCTGACCGGAGGCCGGGGCGCCGACGTGGTGATCACGGCGGCGGCCTCCGGGGCGGCGCAGCAGCAGGCGTTGCAGATGGCCGCGCGGCAGGGCCGGATCAGCTTCTTCGGCGGGTTGCCGAAGGACGACCCGATCATCGCCTGCGACTCCAACCTCGTGCACTACCGGGAGCTGACCATCGTCGGCGCCAACGGGTCGAGCCCGGCCCACAACGCCCGCGCCCTGCGGCTCATCGCCGAGGGAGCGGTGCCGGTCGCCGACCTGATCACCCACCGCCTCGGCCTGGACGAGGTCATGGACGCCGTCGACGTCGTCGCCCGCGGCGCCGCCATCAAGGTCACCATCGAGCCCTGACGTCTGAGAGGTAGCGATGCCGGAAAGGACAGTGGCGGTCGCCTCGCGCTCCGGCCTGCACGCCCGCCCCGCCAAGATCTTCGTCGAGGCGGCGGCGCGGCAGGCCGTGCCCGTGCGCATCCGCGTGGGCGACGGCAAGGCCGTCCCCGCCAACAGCATGCTGGGCGTGCTGACCCTCGGGGCCGGGCACGGCGCCGAGGTCACCCTGGAGGCCGACGGGCCGGGGGCGGAGGAGGCCCTGACCACCCTCGCGGACCTGCTGTCCCGCGACCTCGACGCGGAAGGAGCCGAGGGAGCCGCCTGACCGGCGGCTGAGGGCATCCGGACCGCCCTGCGGGCGCGTCCCCCGGCCCGCGCCCGCCGCACCTGCACGCTCAGCCCGGCCTCGCCGCGCTCCCGCGGCCGTCGTCGACCATCACGATGACGGCCGCGCTCCGCGTGATGGAGACTGGGACGCGGGAGGGAGGAGCAGGCGATGGCGGCTCGGGATCGGCGGGCGGCGGAAACCGGCGAGCACGAGGAGAACACGTTCTTCCATCGGCGGCCCGCTCCGACGCTGCGTCAGCTGGTCGCGTGGTACAGCGCCTACCGCGAGGCCGGAGTCGCTCCGGCCACGCATCGCGGCCTGCCCTCGCCGTACCTGACGATGATCGTCACGCTCGACGATCCGCTCGTCGTCGCGGCGCACCCCGACCCGCGCACCCCGCCCGGGTCGTACGACACGCTGGTCGGCGGGCTGCACACCACCCCCGCGCTGATCACGCACGACGGCCGGCAGTCGGGCGTGCAGCTCGCGCTGACGCCGCTCGGCGCGCGGGCCCTGCTCGGGCTGCCCGCCGGGGAGCTGTCCGGGCTCGACCTGGACGGCGCCGAGGTGCTCGGCCAACTGGCGGCCGAGCTCCGCGAACGCCTCCTGGAGGCGCCCGGCTGGGACGAGCGCTTCGCGGTCCTCGACGCGGTCCTGTCCCGGCGCGCTCGCCCCACGCGGGCGCAGCCGGCCGAGGTGGCGCGGGCGTGGCGGCGGACGCTGACCGCCGGCGGGCGGGTCACCGTGTCCGGCCTCGCCCGCGAGGTGGGCTGGAGCACGAGGCACCTCAACGGCCGTTTCCGGGAGGAGATCGGCCTGTCCCCCAAGGAGGCGGCGCGGGTCGTGCGGTTCGACCGGGCCCGCCGCCTGCTGCAGCACGCGGCGGTGTCAGGGCGGCGGCTCACGCTGGCCGACGCGGCGGCCGAGTGCGGGTTCTACGACCAGGCGCATCTCGCCCGCGAGTTCGGCGCCCTCGCCGGGTGCCCACCAAGCCAGTGGCTGGCCGAGGAGGGCGGCCACGGAGGCGAGCTGTTCCGAAACGTCCAAGCCGGGGCTGAGGACGGCTCGCCAGACTCGATGGCATGAACGACACCACACCAGCACCTCAGGTATGGCCCACGCTGCGGGCCGGGGACGCACGCACCCTGATCGCCTTCCTCGTCGACGCGTTCGGCTTCGAGGAGACCGCCGTGTACGGCGAGGGCGACCGCGTCGACCATGCCCAGCTCTCCTGGCCGGCAGGCGGCGGGATCATGCTGGGCAGCGTCCGCGACACACCGGACGACAAGTGGAGCCTCACCCCCGGTTCCTTCGGCGCCTATGCGGTGACCGACGACCCGGACGCGCTGTTCGCCCGGGCGACCGCCGCGGGGGCGCGGGTCGTCCAGGAGCCGTACGACACCGACTACGGCTCCCGCGAGTTCGTCGTCCGCGATCCGGAGGGCAATCTCTGGTCGTTCGGCACCTACCGCGGCGAGCCGCGGAAGGCGGCCCCCACAGGGTGAGGTAGGGAATTCCCCACCGTGGTTCCGGCGGTGTGCGGGATGGGCCGCGACCACCGCCGGAACCTACGTTTACGGCCATGACGAACTCCCTCCCCAAGCGTCTTCTGGCCGCCGCGGCCTGTGCCGCGCTGGTGCTCTCCGTTCCCGCGACCGCCTCCGCCGCGATCACCCAGCCCTCCGCCCCCACGGCCGCCGCCGTCACCGCCGGGGCCCCGCACGGCTCGATCGTGTCGGCGACCCGGATCGACCGGCTGTCGCCCGCCCGGGTCTCCGCCACCCTGCGCGCCGCCGGCTTCCCCGTGCCGGAGCACCCGCTCGGCGTCGACGTCTACCGGGTCGTCTACCGGACCACCGGCACCGGCGGACAGCCCACGACCGCCAGCGGCGTCGTGACCCTGCCCCGCTCCGGGGACGGGCGCCTGTCGTTCGCGGTCTACGAGCACGGGACGCTTCCCACCAAGCGCTACGCGCCCTCCGTCGCTCCGGGCAGCGACGGCCGGCTGGTGCCGGTCATGTTCGCCGCCGCGGGCTTCGCGGGGGTGGCGCCCGACTACCTCGGTCTCGGGCTCGGGCCGGGCCGGCATCCGTACATGGACGCGGCGTCGGAGGTGACCGCCTCCGCCGACCTGCTGCGCGCCGCCCGCGATCTCGCCGCCCGGCACGGCCGCGGCCTCGACGGCCGGGTGATGGTCACCGGCTTCTCCCAGGGCGGGCACGCCGCCATGGCGCTGGGCCGCGCGCTCCAGCGGGGCGTCGTGCCCGGACTCCGGCTCGCCGCGCTCGCCCCGATCAGCGGGCCGTACGCCGTCGAGCGGGCCGAGCTGCCCGCCGTCCTGTCCGGGGACGTCGAGCCGCGCTCCGCGACGTTCTACCTCGCGTACTGGATCACGTCGATGAACCGGCTCCACCATCTGTACGACACGCCCGGCCAGGCGTTCCGCGCACCGTACGACCGGACGGTGGAGGGGCTCTTCGACGGGCGGCACACCGAGGAGCAGATCGCCGCCGCGCTCCCGGCGAGCCCGGCCGAGTTGCTGACCGAGGAGTTCATGGCCCAGGTCAGGCAGCCCTCGGGCGCGTTCCTCGAAGCGCTGCGCGTCAACGACACCACCTGCACCGGCTGGCGGCCCCGGGTCCCGGTCACGCTGTACGCGGCCCGTGGCGACCGCGACGTGGCGATCGCCAACGCCCGGGTGTGCCGCGACGACCTGGCGGCGAGCGGGGCGAACGTGCGCCTGGTCGACGCCGGGGCCGTCGGCCACGTGCACGGCGCCCTGTGGTCCCTCCCCCGCGTGCTCCGGGCGTTCCAGGATCTCCTCACCTGAGGGCGCCGGGACGAATACCCCGCCCAAAACCGGATAGGGGTGTCTTGAAGTGGACTAACAGTTCAAACGCGATCAAACAGCGAGAGGAGCCGTCCCATGACGGACGTGTCGAGCAGGGGGCCGGAGCCCGGGGACGAGCGTCCGGTGCTGACCAACCGTCAAGGGCACCCGGTCTACGACAACCAGAACCAGCGGACGGTCGGCGCGCGCGGCCCGGCCACTCTCGAGAACTACCAGTTCCTGGAGAAGATCAGTCACTTCGACCGGGAGCGCATTCCCGAGCGGGTGGTCCACGCTCGCGGCACGGTCGCCTACGGCTTCTTCGAGGCGTACGGCAAATGGGGTGACGAGCCGATCGCCCGGTTCACCAGGGCGAAGCTCTTCCAGGAGGCCGGCAAGCGCACCGATCTCGCCATCCGGTTCTCTACCGTGATCGGGGGGCGCGACTCGTCCGAGTGCGCCCGCGACCCGCGCGGCTTCGCCGTGAAGTTCTACACCGAGGACGGCAACTGGGACCTCGTCGGCAACAACCTCGCGGTGTTCTTCATCCGCGACGCCATCAAGTTCCCTGACGTGATCCACGCGCTCAAGCCGGACCCGGTGACGTTCCGGCAGGAGCCGAACCGGATCTTCGACTTCATGTCGCAGTCGCCCGAGAGCATGCACATGCTCGTCAACCTGTTCAGCCCGCGCGGCATCCCGGCGGGCTACCGGCACATGCAGGGCTTCGGGGTCAACACCTACAAGTGGGTCAACGCGCAGGGCGACACCGTGCTCGTGAAGTACCACTGGATGCCCAAGCAGGGGGTCAGGAGCATGACGGCCGAGGACGCCGCCCGCATCCAGGCCCACGAGCTCGGGCACGCGACCAAGGACCTCCGTGACGCGATCGAGCGGGGCGACTATCCGGAATGGGAGCTGCTCGTCCAGATGATGAGCGACGACGAACACCCCGAGCTGGACTTCGACCCGCTGGACGACACCAAGGTCTGGCCCGAGGAGCTCTTCCCGGCCAAGCCGGTCGGGCGGATGGTCCTCGACCGGACCGTCAGCAACAACTTCGCGGAAAACGAGCAGATCTCCTTCGGCACCGGCGTCCTCGTCGACGGGCTGGACTTCTCCGACGACAAGATGCTGGTGGGCAGGACGTTCTCCTACAGCGACACCCAGCGCTACCGCGTCGGGCCGAACTACCTGCAGCTGCCCGTGAACCAGGCCAAGAACGCCGAGGTGCGCACCAACCAGCGCGACGGCCTCATGACCTACCACCAGGACCAGGGAGGCGAGAACCCGCACATCAACTACGAGCCGTCTATCAACGGCGGGCTGCGGGAGGGACAGTTCCCGACGCACGACGAGCAGGGCCCGGAGATCGTCGGCAGGCTCACCCGCAAGCGCATCCCGCGGACCAACGACTACAAGCAGGCGGGCCAGCGCTACCTGCTCATGGAGCAGTGGGAGCGTGACGACCTGGTGGAGAACATGACCACCATGCTGTCGCAGTGCGACCGGCCCATCCAGGAGCGCATGGTCTGGCACCTGCTGCTGGTCGAGGACGACCTCGGCCTGCGCGTCGGCGAGGGGCTAGGCATCACACCCGACGACGTCAAGCACCTGGAGCCGCTGGCGAGCCAGGACCTGACGGAGGAGGACACGCAGCGCCTGGCCAACCTCGGCAAGAACGGCCCGCGCGACGTATCGGGCCTCACGATGACGCACTGCGTCCCGGACGAGCGGGCCACGGTACCCGCGATGTGAGCCCGGCATGATCGGACCAGGGCCCGGCCCGGGCTACCCGGGCCGGGCCCCGGCACGTCCGCGTCGCGGGGCCGCTACCCTACGGGGAGGCTGCGATGTTGAGGAGTGTGCGACTATGCGCGTTGTTGATGCTTTCCGGCAGGCGTACGGCGGCGAACCCGCCGGGGTCTGGCACGCGCCCGGCAGGGTCAACCTGATCGGCGAGCACACCGACTACAACGACGGCTTCGTCCTGCCGTTCGCGGTGCCGTGGGGCGTGACGGCCGCGGTCAGCCCCCGCGACGACCTCACGGTGCGGATCGCCTCCCTCCAGGCGCCCGGCGAGGAGCAGGTGCTGGAGGACCTCGACCGGGCCGCGGGCTGGGCCCGCTACCCCACCGGGGTCGTCGCGGTGATGCGCGGCGCCGGACTCCCGGTGCGCGGCGCCGACATCGCGGTCGACGGCGACGTGCCCAAGGGCGCCGGGCTGTCCTCCAGCGCCGCGCTGGAGGTCTCGGTCGGGCTCGCCCTGAACGACCTGTACGGCCTCGGCCTGGAGCCGATGGAGCTGGCCAGGCTGTGCCAGAAGGCCGAGAACGAGTTCGTCGGCATGCCCTGCGGGATCATGGACCAGGCGGCCTCGGCGCTGAGCCGAGAGGGGCACGCCCTGTTCCTCGACTGCCGCTCGCTGGCCAGTCGCGCCGTCCCGTTCGACCTGTCGGCGTACGGATTGCAGATCCTCATCGTCAACACCGGCGTGCACCACGAGCTGGCCGACGGGCAGTACGCCAGGCGGCGCCAGGACTGCGAGAACGCGGCCAAGCGCCTCGGCGTCCCGTCGCTGCGGGACGTCACCGACCTCGCCGCGGCCCTGTCGAGGCTGAGCGGCGACGAGCGGGCCCGCACCCAGCACGTCGTCACCGAGAACCATCGGGTGGAGGCCGTCATCGGGCTGCTGCGGGCCAAAGCCGTACAGGAGATCGGCGCCCTGCTGAACGCCTCGCACCTGTCCCTCCGGGACCAGTACCAGGTCTCCTGCCCGGAGCTGGACGTGGCCGTCGAGGCCGCGGTCAAGGGCGGCGCGCGCGGGGCGCGGATGACCGGCGGCGGCTTCGGCGGCTCGGCCATCGCGCTCGTCGCCGACGACCGGGTGGACCGGGTCCGCACCACCGTGGAGCAGGCCTACGCCGAGCGCGGCTGGGCCGCGCCGACGTTCCTGCCGGCCACTCCGGCGGCCGGCGCCCGCCGTCTGCGCTGAGCCCTACGTCAGAGGCGGGAAGTCCGACGGCCGGCGTTCGAGGAAGCTCGCCACTCCCTCGGCGAAGTCCGGCCGCCGGAACGACTCCATCATCAGCCGTACGGCCTCGTCCCTGGCCTCGTCGAGCCCCGCCTGCCAGCCGCCCCAGATCTGCCGCTTGATCACGGCCATCGACGCGGGCGAGCACTGGGTGGCCAGATCCTTCGCGTACGCGACGGCCTCGGCGAGCAGCCGCTCCCCCGGCACGGCGCGTACGGCGAGGCCCATGGCGCACGCCTGCGCGCCGGTGAAGACCCGGCCGGACAGCAGCAGGTCCATCGCCCGCGCCTGGCCGGCCAGCCGGGGCAGGATCCAGCCGAGGCCGTACTCGGCGACGAGGCCTCGCCGCGAGAACGCGGTCGTCCACTTGGCGTCGTCGGCGGTCAGGACCACGTCGCACACGAGCGCGTGGACCATCCCCAGCCCGGCGCACGCGCCGTTGACCGCGGCGACGACGGGCGTCCGCAGGGTGGTGGGGAAGGTGTTGGGCCGGGGGTCCTGCTCGTCGGCGTAGGTTCCCGCCTGCAGGGCCGTCAGGTCGGCGAAGTCGGCCCCGGCGCAGAAACCCTTCCCCGCGCCGGTCACCACGACCGCCCGTACGGACGGGTCGCGGTCGGCCTCCTCCAGCAGGTCGAAGTAGCGCCGTCCCATCTCGGCGGTCCAGGCGTTCAGCCGTTCGGGCCGGTTGAACGTCAGGATCCGCACACCGCCGTCGTCCTCGGACAGCACCACCATCGCCACACCCCTCCTTCGCCCGAACATAGTTCTACACGGTTCTACACCAGCGGAGGGCGGTGGACGTAGGCCGGCGTGAGCCGTACGTCGTCGTAGTAGCGGTGGAAGACCGGCGTCGCGGCGCCGGACAGGGGCGGCACGATCCAGGACCAGTCCGCGGGGCAGACGCGCCCGCTGCGCTCCTCCCGTTCCAGATGGGTCATGAACCGCCGCGCCTCCGTGTGGTGGTCGGTGATCGTCACACCGTCCTCCGCGAAGGAGTGCAGCACGGCGACGTTGAGCTCCACCAGGGCCTGGTCGCGCCAGAGCGTCCGGTCGTGGGAGGTGTCGAGGCCGAGCTGCTCGGCGACCACCGGGAGCTGGTCGTAGCGGTCCCGGTCGGCCAGGTTACGCGCGCCGATCTCGGTGCCCATGTACCAGCCGTTGAACGGCGCGCACGGGTAGGAGACGCCGCCGATCTCCAGCGACATGTTCGCGATCGCCGGCACGGCGTGCCACCTGAGTCCCAGATCGGCGAACCACGGGAAGGCCGGGTGCCGGAGCGGCACCTCCAGGACCGCGTCGCGCGGCACCTCCCGCAGGACCAGGGCGCCCTTGGCCTCCACGACCAGCGGCAGGACGTCGAACCTCGTCCCGTCCCCCCGCCAGCCCATGCGCAGGGCCCGCGTGGTGATCCGCGCGTTGGCCGGATCGCCGAGGACCGAGCCGTCCTCGCGGACGTACCCGGCGTACCGGATGAGCTGGTCGTTGAGGATCCGCGGCGCCCGCTCCCCCGGCCGGTCGGGGGCGCACACCGTGATGGTGGGGCGGATCCTGCCCTTCCCGGTGGCCGCCCTGAGATGCTCGACGCACTCCTCGGCCACGCCGTCCGCGGTGTCCACGTGCCGCCGGTCACGGACCTGCAGCGACCGCCAGTAGAGGCGCCCGATGCATCTGTTGCTGTTGCGCCACGCCACCCGCGCGCCGAAGGTCAGCTCGCCCGTGGTGTGCGTGTACGTCCCCGTCTGCTCGATCTCCGCGAAGACCTCCCGGAGCCGCTGCTCCACCGGGCCCGCCACCGGGTTCTCCGCGTGGTGGAGCCGGATGAAGTCCTCCGCCTCCCGTCTGTCGACCTCCTCCCCGCGTTCCCGTACGGGCGCGGGGGTCTTCCTCGTTTTACGCCAAGTCAGCACGACCGCCACACACTTCGCGCTCACGGGCGCCCCGCGCCGGTTCCGGGCCGGCGGCGACACCCTCCCGCAGTGGCCCTCACCCCACTGCGCCGTCCGTGGTCCGCGGCAGCCGCGACCGGTACGGCCGCAGCGCTCCACATTTTCCGCGAAGTCCCAGGATTTGTCCGCCAAATCCACACACGCGCTGTCTCGGTCCGGCCTTTCGGCCCCGTTCATCTGGCCCCGGCCACCGCTTTCCCCGTTCCCTATACGTACGGCCTCGTTTCACCGGGATGAGAGGAACGTGGTGACCGAAGAACCAGAACCTTCACCGGCCCAGGCGCGGCGACCGCGACCACCTGCACGGCTCCGGCAACGACCAGCCTGGGGATGGGCGCTGTACGCCTTGGGATGGGCGGCTGTGACCGCGGGCACGATCAGCGGCGCCGCGGCCTACTCGGCCGTGCGCCGTGGGACGGCCCCGCAGGGCTGGCCGGCGACGGCCGCCGAGTTCGCGCTCATGACCGCGCTGCTGGGAGGCGGTCGCTGGGCGATACGTCAAAGCCACCGGCACCGGGCCAAGACACTGCGACCCGTCGACGCGCTCCCGCACGACCAGGAGATCGTGCTGTTCCTGCGCGCGTTCGCCGACGACGAGGGCTTCGCCAATGTTCCCCGGGGCCATCCGCACGGCCCCTGGGCGGCGACGACCGACACCGAGGAACAGCAACTGGCACAGGCGACCGCGCTGTTCGGCCAGATGATCGCCCTTGGCAAGCCCGGCGACGCGCTCCCGCAGGCCGGTGCCGGACGTTACTACGCCGCGGACCACGAGTGGCAGGCGCAGGTGCTCGCGGCTCTGGATCGCGCCCGCCTCGTCATCCTGGCCTGTGGGCCCGGACGCGGCCTGCGATGGGAGACGGAGCGAATCGTGGCCTTCAACCGGCCCGAGCGGCTGGTGCTCGTCGTCGCCCGTGACGCTGACCAGTACGAATCATTCAGAGCCGAGATGCACGACCTTTTCCCCAAAGGCCTGCCTCGGGCTCCTGACTTCGAGAACGTCGTCGTCAAGGGGCCTGACCATGTCCACATCCGCGCCGTCGTCTGGTTCGACGGCGACTGGACGCCACACGCGACCGCCCTGGGGGCGGCCGATCCAGAAGTCCGCGTCCACAGGTTGATCGAGCCTTCCGCGTGGGTCAGAACGGCTTTCCCCCTTGCCATCCGGCCGGTTTATCAGCGGGCCGGACTCGCCATACCCGGACTTCCCGCCACGCGGCACACTCGCCCGTGGCAGGTTCCCGTCGCGCTGGTGCTCTGCGCGCTCGCCCTGGTGCTTCTGTCCGCCGGGACAGACGGCTTCGATCTGTCGAGCGAGAAGACCACTACCCTGCTGATCTTTCTCGGCCTTCCCTTCTCGGTCCTGCTGTATCGGACATGGCGTGGGGGACATATCTCCATAAGGTTCGTGCGATTCTTCGGATGGCTGTTCGGAGCGGTGTCCTTCATGGTTCTGGTGATGCCGGGAACCACACGACATCCCCTCGTCGCCGGGCTGCTCGGAACCTTGTCGAGCACCGGGGCTCTTCTGCTCGGCGGACACAGAGTCCGCGAGTGGGTCGCGTCACTCGCCTTGGTGCCGCCGGACAGTCCGCGAGCGAGTCGGCGAAAGCGAAAGTGACAATGGGCGGCGGCATGCGCCGGCCGGCCAGGACGGCCTGCACACCGTGCGTGGCTCGCCAGGGGCGACTCCGGACGGCCGGAGCCGCCCCTGGGGCGAGGCGTGTTCGGCACGGATGCCTGCGGGGATCGCGTTGCGGCTACTCTCCCGTCAGTCCCCGGCCATGACGGTGAAGGTGAACCCGGTGCTCGTCGTACGGCGCAGCGGAATGTCGCACTTGATCCGGCGGAGCACCTCGTTCCTGCTGAGGCCGAGCCCCTGGGCGATGAGCCGCTCCGGGCGCACCGGCACAGGGTCCTCGAAGACGACCTCCACCTGGACCGGCCACGCCTCGTCGAGCCATGCCGACGGGGTGTCCAGCCGCCAGGCCCCCTCCCAGTCCAGAGCGAAGCGGTTGCGCCGGGCGAACAGCGGATCCAGCAGCGTGGACGCCACCAACTCCGGATCGTTGGTGTGGTAGCCGTCGAGCTCAGCCGGATCGACGGATCTGACCGGCGCCCGCTCGTGCACGGTGAGCTTGCTCGTCCGGCCGCAGGACACGCAGCGGACCAGCAGCCACACGTCCAGCAGCTTGCCGTTGGCGTTGACCCGGAACCTGCCCTCGCCCGTGGTGGCCGACTCCGACCGGCAGTCCGGGCACCGCGACGACAGCAGAGGCAGCCTGGTCCGGCGGACGACCCAGGGCAGCACAGTATGAGGTTGTGAAGACATGATCTCTCTAGACCTGACACGAGGCCGATCGCGCGCGGCCTCAGACGCTGCATGACCGGGCGCACACGGGCAGCCCGGCGGAGCCGACGGGACGGTCGGCTTGAAGGTGAGCGGAAGAAGGTGTCAGGTTAAAGAGCAGGCGGGGTCACGCGCTTTTGTCCTCTGTCCTCACGGCGACGGGGGCCGCAGGCACCCTACGGGAGCGCGAAAGAAGGGCTCAAGCGGTTTTCCGCGGCGGTGGTCCCTGTCGCCTGGGTTCATCCCACGGCCGTGCTCCGCCTCGTCAGCGTTCTTCCTCAGGCAGCCACAGGTCGGGGCCGAGTCGGCGCAGGCGCTCTCGGCAGTCCTCGTAGCCGGGCAGCACCCGCTCCACGAGCCGCCAGAACTCCGCGCTGTGGTCATGCCGGAACAGATGAGCCAGCTCGTGCACGAGCACGTAGTCGGTGAGCGCTGAACGGCGGCGCGCAGCACGTCGGGTTCACACCGTTAGGCAAGTGATACCAGGCGGCATAGGCCGTTCCCTTCCTCCCACCGAGGCGGAACCTACGTCGACCGACTTTCCGCCGAGGTGATCTAACCTCCCATAGTGCAAAAGCGCTTGACGGCCGCGATTCCGTGGCTTGTAGTAATAGCGGTCGGTGACAAGAGGTCCAGGGGACTTCTTTCCGGGAGACCGGGATAGCCGGCCTCGCGGTCGCCGGTCGCTCACCGCGCGTCCCCGACGCCCCCAAGCAGAGTGTTCCGATCGATCGCGGCGTCGAGCTCGCTGCGGAGCTCGGTGTAGTCGATGCGCGGCAGGCGGGCGGCTGCCTGACTTCGCTCCACGGCACAAAGGACTGGTGATCGGTAATCAGCCGGAACGTGTGGACCCGGACCTGAACCGCTCCGTCGGCACGGATCTGTGGTCTGCCGATAAGTTTGGGAGGCTGCGCCGGTCTGCCTACCGACGCCACCTGACTTGAAGGGATCGTCACGATGGCGAAGATCATCTCCACGCTGTTCATCTCGGCCGACGGCGTGGCCGAGATCGACCCCGATTGGCACTTCCCATACTTCGACGAGAACATGGGCCGCGCCGTCGGCGAGGACTACGACACCGCTGACGTGCTGCTCATCGGCCGCGAGACCTATGACAGCTTCGCCGGCGCCTGGCCCGGTCGCGAGGCCGCGGGCGGGGACGACGCGCCGTTCGCCAAGCAACTCGGGGACATGCGCAAGGTGGTCGTCTCGCGCCAGCCGCTGGAGTTCTCCTGGCGCAACTCTGAGCTGATCAAGGGCGATCTCCTCGACGCCGCCGCCTCGCTCAAGGCCGATGCCGGCATCAGAGGCATCCTCATCCCCGGGTCGATCTCCGTCGTGCAGCAACTGCTCGCTGCAGGCCTGGTCGACGAGCTGCGCCTACTGGTGCATCCGGTGGCGGCGCGTAAGGGCCGCAGGCTCTTCGACGACGGCGACGCGCCGTACCACCTGAAGGTGACTGCGACGGAGGCGTTTGCGACGGGCGTGATCCGCGTCATCTACTCGCCGACCGCGGCACCTGCCAAGGTCGGCTACGACGAGGTCAAGGACCAGGTGCCCGAAGGGAAATAGCCTCCGGGGGTCACCAGGGGACGACGCCCTCGTCGTCGAAGAAGCCGCCGCACGGTCCGTCGTCCGGCAGGGTGGCGAGCCGGATCGCGGTCGCGGCGCCCTGCTCGGGCGTCCGTGGCGCGTTGAAACCGGTGAAGTCGGTCGCCATGTAGCCCGGGCAGCAGGCGTTCACGATGACCTTCGTGTCGGCGAGCCGACGGGCGTGCGCCCCACGGAGAAGGTTCTTCGCGGCAACGACGCCATCCGGAGACTGTTGGACGGCCGGCAACGATGTCGTTCTCTTGCTCACCCATCACCCGTGACGCGTAACGAACTTCTCACGGGGGGCTGCGGGAGAACCGGCGGCGCGAATGTCGGAGGCGGCTGGTAGAAGGTGAGCATGGGCGTGAGCGTGGATGAGTTCCTGGCCTTGCTGACCAGGTTGCCCGAAGTCGAGCAGGGCTACGGCGGCGAGTGGGTCTCGCTGAAGGTGGACGGCAAGGGCTTCGGATATCTGTGGGAGAAGACCCGGACCGTCGGGCTCAAACAGCCGATCGAGGAGCAGATCGCGCTGGTGTCCGAGCGTCCCGACGTCTTCGAGGTGCAGTTCACCGCGGGACGCTTCGGCTGGGTCGTGGTGAAGCTCGACAAGATCGAAGAGGACGAGCTCTTCGAACTCGTCACCGAGGCGTGGCTGCTGACCGCGCCGAAGGACCTGGTCGAGGCGCACGAGCCCGAGCTGCTGCCGTAACTCCCTGCCCGCGAGGTCTCCGCCGGTCCGTACGGCGGGCGCCGACCCGGGTGATCCCGGGGAACGGCGCCGCGAGATTCCGAGCGAGCGGGTGACGTTCCGATGAGCCCTGCCCCCGGTGTTCCGGGGGCACCGGCCGCACTGTGGTCATACCGGGGTCAGACCGTGGCCGTACCGTGCGGGCCTGGAAAGCGACCGAGGCCGGTGATCTGGGATCACCGGCCTTCGGAGTGATGAGCTCCCGCGATAGGACTCGAACCTATAACCTGCCGGTTAACAGCCGGCTGCTCTGCCGATTGAGCTACACGGGATCGTGCTCTGTACTGCTGTTACTGCTGTTACTGCCTGCTCCGCTCGTTCCGGCCTTTCGGCTTTCCTTGCGGCGCGGAACTAGATTAGCGCACTCCGGGGGGTGTCTGTCACATCGATTCCGTCCGCGAGTCGTCGGGTCTTGATCGGCGTACGGCAAAGAGCGCCCGGAGGGCCTCGGGAGCCGCCCGGGCGGGGCCGGAGCGGCTGCTGTTGGATAGAGACATGCCCTCGGGGTAGGGGGGCGGGGAACACGAGCGCGGAGGTGGAAGATGCGATACAAGGCGATGTTCGCCACCGGGCTGGCCGTCGGCTACGTCCTCGGCACGCGGGCCGGGCGTGAGCGCTACGAGCAGATCAAGCGCTTCGCGCAGCGGCTCGCGGACAGCCCCACGGTGCAGGAGGCGGCGGGGCTGGTCGGCGCCCAGGCCTCGAAGGTGGCGGGCAAGGCCAAGGACCTCGCGGGCGACAAGGTGCCGTTCCTCAGGAAGACGGAGTCCTGGGAGTCCGACAGGACCGACCGGGTCGGCACGGCCACCGGCTGGCCGGGCGGCGCCGACCAGATCCCCTGAGCCGCCCCCGGCCGATTACGCCCTCGACCGCCGGAGCAGCCCACGTCCCCGGAGAGCAGGCGGCGGGCCCCCGGCACGGTGCCGGGGGCCACGGGTGAAGCCCATTTGCCCCCAGGTACCCCCGGGGGTATAAATGAGACATGCAGATGAACGAGGCAATGGTCGGCGACGCGGTGACGCGTTTGCGCCGGGCGCACGGCCAGCTCGCCGGAGTGATCGCGATGATCGAGGCGGGCGAGGACTGCACCAAGGTGCTGACCCAGCTGGCCGCGGTCTCGAAGGCGATCGACCGGGCCGGATTCAAGCTCGTCGCCAGCGGTCTGCGGCACTGTCACGCCGCACAGGAGCGGGGCGAGGAGGCTCCGATGAGCGTGGCCGAGCTGGAGAAGCTGTTCCTGGCCCTCGCCTAGGGAGTGTCTGGCAAATGCTGCCCGTCGCGAGCGGGGATCCAGGTGGATGCATCGCAAGGCCGAGGAGGAGCCCATAGCGGAGCTATGGGCGGATTCTCCCCGGGCCCCGCGGAAATTCCGAGCTTGCGAGGAATTTTCGCGGGTGGGGCGAGAACGCAGCGAGGCGCCGCCTGGGCCACGCACAGCAGGCCATGAATTTGTCAGACACGACCTAGGTCCTCTGCCCCAACCGACAAAGCCCTGCCACGCGCACAGGCAGGCCTTCGCCGTGGACTCCCCCGGAGGAAGGCCGGCCTTCGCACATCCGCCGGATACCCCCCCGGGTATCTCAGGCGGCCATCTTCGCGCCGGTGTACTCGACAGCAGGCGCGGTCAACGGTTTTTCAGGCCCGTCACATACCCCCCGGGGTATATAGAAATGAGGTGTTCCCTTATGGAGATCGTGTCCTTCCGCACTCCGGGTCTCGGTGACCAGACCTACCTGCTGACCCACGAAGGCAAGGGAGTGCTCGTCGACCCGCAGCGCGACATCGACAGGTTCCTGCGGGCGGCGGCCGAGCGCGACGTGGAGCTGCGCTTCGTGCTGGAGACCCACCTGCACAACGACTACGTGTCGGGCGGCGAGCAGGCGGCTCTGCGCACCGGAGCCGAGCTGGTCCTGCCCGCCGCCGCCGCGCCCGCCTACCCTCACACCCCGGCGTTCCACCTGGAGGACATCGAGGGAGGGGACGGCCTGTCCCTGCGACCGGTCCACACCCCGGGGCACACCCCCGAGCACACCAGCTACCTGGTGCTCATCGAGGGTGAGCCGGTCGCGGTGTTCTCCGGCGGCAGCCTCCTGGTGGCCTCGGCGGGCCGGCCCGACCTGCTCGGCATGGCCCGGGCCCGGACCCTGGCCCGGCTGCAGCACGGCTCCCTGCGCCGGCTGGCGGCGCTGCCGCCCGAGGTCGGGCTGTTCCCGACGCACGGCGAGGGGTCGTTCTGCAGCGCGAGCGGGGCCGGCCGCTACACCTCGACGATCGGCGAGGAGATGAGGTCCAACCCGCTGCTCGCCATCGAGGACGCCGAACAACTGGCCGACGAACTGCTCGCCGCACCCATGCCGATCCCGGCCTTCTACCGGCACATGGGCCCCGCCAACACGCTCGGCGTGCCGCCGATGCCCTCCGTCGGCGTGCCCGAACTGGCCGTCGCCGACCTGCCCCAGGACGCGCGCGTGGTCGACATCCGCCCGCGCGAGAGGCAGGCGGACGGCTTCCTGCCCGGCTCTGTCGGCATCGAGCTGGGGGCGGACTTCGGCAGCTGGGCCGGGTGGCTGCTGCCGTACCGGTCGCCGATCGTGCTCGTGGCCGAGCCCGGCCAGGACGCGGGCGAGGCGGTGACCCAGCTGGCGCAGATCGGCATCGACACCGTGCGCGGCGTCGTGCGCGACCTCGGCCCGGCCGCGACCGCGACGTTCGAACGGCTGGACCTGGCGGCCTTCACGGCACGGACGGCCCAGCCCGGCGCCCAGGTGCTGGACGTGCGCATGCCGAACGAACGCCAGGCCGTGCGCCTGGAGGGAGCCGTCGAGCGCTTCCTCCCCGACCTGGTGACCGAGGGCGTCCCCGCCGAGCTGGACCGCGAGCGCCCGGTGCTCGTGGCCTGCGGATCGGGCCGGCGCGCGGCCATCGCCGCCACGCTGCTCGCGGCTGCGGGATACACGCCGGTCGTGCTCGACGGCGCCGGCGTGCCCGACGTGGTCGCCACGCTGCGGACCCGCCGCGCTGCCTGACCCCAGACCCCACATACGAGAACGAGAAGGAAGCCGTGAACACCGAATCCCCGAACATCGACACCGCGACCGCCCGTGCGCTGATCGCCGCCAACCCCGACGTGCTGGTCGTGGACGTGCGGACCCCCGCCGAGTTCGAGACCGCGCACATCGGCGGCGCGATCAACCTGCCGCTCGACCAGGTCGACGCCCACCTGCGGCGGATCGTCGCCGACGCCGGCGGGCGGATGCTGCTCATCTGCCAGTCCGGCGGCCGGGCCACCCAGGCGCACAAGAAGCTCTGCGAGGCGGGACTGCCCGACACGGTCGTGCTCACCGGCGGGATGAACGCCTGGATCGCCTCCGGCGCCCCCGTGGTGCGCGGCAGACAGCGGTGGAGCCTGGAACGCCAGGTCCGCGTGGTCGCGGGCGGCATCGTGCTCGCCTCGATCGTGGCCGACCTGTGGCTGCCGGGGGCGCGCTTCGCCGGCGCCTTCGTCGGCGCGGGCCTGGTCTTCGCCGGGCTGACCGACACCTGCGCCATGGGCATGCTGCTCTCCCGCCTGCCGTACAACCGCGGCGCGGGCGCCGACGTGGACGCCGCTCTCGCCTGTATCCGCCGCCCCGGCCGCAGCGCGGCCTGACGGATCGAGACGACGACATGACCGCTCTCACTCTGGCCGGCGCCGTCGTCGTCGGCCTGACCCTGGGCCTGTTCGGCGGCGGCGGATCGATCCTGACCGTTCCTCTGCTCGTCTACGTCGCGGGTGTCCCGGCCAAGTCCGCGATCGCCATGTCCCTGTTCGTCGTCGGCGTGACCAGCGTGGTCAGCGCCGTCGGCCACGCCCGCGCCGGCCGCATCCGGTGGCGGACCGGGCTGGTCTTCGGCCTGGCCGGGATGGCCGGAGCGTACGGCGGCGGCCTCATCGGGCCGCGCCTGCCCACGGCGGCGCTGCTGGCGGGGTTCGCGCTGATGATGGCGGCCACCGCCGTCGCCATGATCTGCCGCCGCGGGACGTCCCAGGCCGCGGGGGCCCACAAGGATCTGCCGATCCTCCACGTCCTCGTCGAAGGCGTCGTCGTCGGCCTGGTCACCGGCCTGGTCGGGGCCGGCGGAGGCTTCCTCGTCGTCCCCGCGCTGGTGCTGCTCGGCGGCATGCCGATGAGCACAGCCGTCGCCACCTCCCTGGTGGTCATCGCGATGAAGTCGTTCGCCGGGCTGGCCGGCTACCTGCAGACCGTCCCCGTCGACTGGTCGATCGCCCTGCCCGTCACGGCGATGGCGGTCGCCGGCGGTCTCGCCGGGGGCTGGCTGGCCGGGCGCGTCCACGCCGACCGCCTGCGCAGGGGCTTCGGCTGGTTCGTCCTCGTCATGGGCGGATTCGTGCTGCTCCAGCAGGCGCCGCCCGAGCTGTTCCACACCGTGTGGGGCGTCACCGCGCTGCTGGCCGGCGCCGCGGCCGTCGCGGCGGGGGTCGTCTATCTGTTCCTGTGCCAGGGCCGCCGGCTGGACGGCGGCGCCCTGCGCGTCGGGGAACTCAATCGCACGTGACGCACGCCCCTGCTCGGCGACGCGGCAGGCTCCGTGCGCGGCCGTCCGGCCCGGACGGGGGCGATCGAGGACAGCGCGGCGTAAAGATCCTCTTCCGGTCGTCGCCGGCTCCGCTCTGCTCCGGTGTCCCGTCCAGGCCACCGGAGCAGAGCCGGACGTCCCCGCCGAGTCCCCTGCCCGGGCTCGCCGGCTTCACACGCCGAGGCTGCGCCGTACCTCTTCGAGCGCCTGCTCGGCGTGCGCACGCAGGCCCGGGTCCTTCGCGTCGAGGCCGGGGTCGAAGATGAACTCCCAGCGCGGGGTGTCGTAGCCCGGGATCCGGCGGGCGACGAGGCGCACTCCCCCGCGGCCGTCGATGGTCACATGGCGGCTCGCGACGATCGTCGAGGTCACCCGCTCGCGGATCGTCTCCGGCAGCCTGCCCGGCTCGGGCAGGAGGGTCCGGTGGACGGATCCGTCCGTCATCGTGACCGTCACTCCCTCCTCGTCCCACACGGCCTTGTCCATGAGGTGCCACGGCAGGCGCGGCCCGTCCGGCAGGTGCAGCGCCCGGGTGGTGGCGACGACGTGGCCGCCCTCCGGCGTACGCGCGTGGCTGATCGGGTGCTCGCCGCTCTCCAGCGCGAGAGCCGTACGGACCTCACGGGGGAGCCGGGAGCCGAACAGGCGGGACAGCGAGGGCTTGGGAGGAGTCAAGAGGCACCGCCAGCGTACGACGACCGTTAACACCCCCGAGGCTATCCGGCGGCCCCGTCCCTCCTGTCGTACGGGCTCCGAGCGCGGGAGCCGCGGAACCCGGGCGGGGAGCCGCGTCGCGCTCAGGGGAGCCAGTCCTGAAGTCCGGCGAGATGCCCGAGTTCCGACTCGATTCGCCGCCTGTCGTCGGCGGTGAGCTCCAGACCACGCAGATCGGTGAGCCAGGGATCGGCAGGCTCACCGAGGACCGTGGCCAGGTCGACGAGGTGACACAGGGCGATGGCCCGCTCGACCGGCGAGGCGTCCGCGCCGTGCCTGCGCACCGCGGACTTGAGCGCACGGAAGGCCTGCAGGTCGTCGTTCTTGAACTCGCGCAGTATCCGGGCGTTGTCGAGCGCCCTGGCCAGGCCCGTCAGCTTCTTCGAGCCGCCGTACTCCACCTCGGCCGGCTCGTCGCGCTGGATGAATATGATCGAGTTCCCGGACGGATCCATCAGCGTGAACCGGGACGCGCCGGGCCGGTAGCGGGTGATCCGCGGCAGGCCGGAGCTCAGCACCTTCCCGTAGACCCGGCGCATCGCCGCGACGAACTCCGCGTGGTACGGCGCCACGGCGTCGACCATGACCAGGCAGCCTCCGGACTCCTCCCGGGCCGGGTCCAGGCCCTTGGGCGCCGGGCCGAAGTGCAGATCGAATCCGCTCCACCGCAGCGCCAGATAGACATAGGGCCTGCTTTGTTTGTAGGTCGCCTCGAACCCCAGCGCCTCGTAGAACGCCAGGGTCTCCTCCGGCGACGCGCACGGCATCAACGGCACCGTCGTCTCGTTCGGCCGGACCGCGGGCTCACTCATGTCATCCACCTTTCCGATCGCCCGGCGATGGTGGCACCCCTCGGCGCGGCTCGCACATGGATCGCTCCATGACCCCGCGTCGCTCCATGGACCCCGCGTCGCGCCGTCGGCCCAGGACGCGGACGAGCGCCTCCCGTGAGCCGGGAGGCGCTCGTCCGCGCCGATCGGGGAGCGTCAGTCCAGGTAGTCCCGTAGCGTCTGGGCCCGGGTGGGGTGGCGCAGCTTGGCCAGCGTCTTGGACTCGATCTGGCGGATGCGCTCACGCGTCACGCCGAACTCCCGGCCGACCTCCTCCAATGTGCGGGGGTGGCCGTCGGAGAGGCCGAACCGGAGCTGGATGATCCGCTGCTCGCGCTCCGACAGCGTGGCCAGGATGTCGTCGAGCTGGTCCTGCAGCATGATGAAGGCCGCGGCCTCCATCGGCACCACCGCGTCGGCGTCCTCGATGAAGTCGCCGAGGTCGGAGTCCTCCTCGCCGATCGGCGCCTGGAGCGAGACCGGCTCCTGCGCGATGCGCTGGATCTCCACCACGCGGTCGATGGGCAGGTCCATCTCGGCGGCGATCTCCTCGGGCGCGGGCTCCCTGCCGAGATCCTGGTGGAGCTGCCGCTGCACCCGGACCAATTTATTGATCGTCTCGACCATGTGCACGGGAATCCGGATCGTTCTCGCCTGGTCGGCGATCGCCCGGGTGATCGCCTGGCGAATCCACCACGTGGCGTAGGTCGAGAACTTGTATCCCTTGGTGTAGTCGAATTTCTCGACCGCACGGATGAGACCGAGATTGCCCTCCTGAATGAGATCCAGGAACAGCATTCCGCGGCCCACATAGCGCTTGGCGATGGAGACCACGAGCCTGAGATTGGCCTCGATGAGCCGCTGCTTGGCGCGGACGCCCTCCCAGACCAGGTCCTCCAGCTCCGGCTGGGCGAACCTGGCGGCGGGGCTCTCGCAGAGCTTGTCCTCCGCGAACAGGCCCGCTTCGATGGCCTTGGCCAGCTCCACCTCCTCTTCGGCGGTGAGCAGCGGAACCCTGCCGATCTCCCGGAGGTAGATCCTGACCAGGTCGCTGGTCGGAGCGCGTTTGCCGATATCCTCCTCGTCCGGCTTGCCGGGTTCCTCGTCGCCTTGCGGCTCGAGGACCTCAACTCCGTTCTCGGCGAGCATCCGCACGACGCGCTCCAGCGCGTCGGCGGGCAACTCGGATCGGTCGAGCGCGGCGGCCACGTCTTCAACCGTGACGCTCCCGCGTTCCCTTCCCTTCGCGACGAGGTCCGCCACCTGGTCTACCGATGGCGGCCTGCTTGGCAGCACCGATGCACCCACGCAACACAGTGTGCAGGAAAGGCACCACTAAATGGCAGGCCTATTTTTGTCACCCAAGGTAAGGCGGAAGTCAATACCGAATCGAGATCAAAATATATGTTTGACTGCTGTGAGAACTGGAAAGGGACGTTTATTCAGGCCCCACTCGCGCGTTCTCGCAACACCCGTCGCTGCTGTTCCAGCGCCACGAGTTCGCCGAACAGCCGGTTGTACTCCTGCTGCTCCTCGACCGGGTTGAGCCGCTGCAGCCGCGACTTCACCTGGGCGACCGCCCGGCCCACCGCGACCTCCTGAATCTTCGCCAGGACGGCCGCGCCGTACCGCTCCTCGACGTTGACGTCGGCGCGCACGGCCTCGACCGCGAACCGGGTGACGAGCGACCTCAGGTCGAGGCCGGTCGCACCCGGCGCCGCGGCGTCGGCCTGCTCCAGCAGCCGGTCGACCCACTCGCGCCCACCCGGTCCTCCGGCGACGGTGCCCCCCGCCGCCGTGACGACCTCGTACAGGGCGACGTGCTCGGGCAGGGTGAACGTCGCCGCGCCGAGCGCGTCGAACTCCGGCCCGAGCAGCGCGGGCCGCTGCACGGCGAGCTTGAGCGCCTCCGCCTCCAGACGGACGGCGGGGTCCAGGGGCTCCTGCCGCACGGGCGCGGGCCGTTCCGGCGCCGCCGTACGGCCGGCCTGCCTGCGCCCGGGAGCGTGCGCGCCGTCCTGCGTCCGCCCCACGACCTGCTGGACGCGCTGGATGACGAAGCCCTCGTCCATGAAGCCGATCCAGCGGTCGAGGTCCACCACGTAGGTCTTGCGCAGCCCCGGGTCCTTGATCGAGGCCACGACGGGCGCGGCGGCGTCGAGCGCGGCCAGGCGGCCCTCGTTGGTGTTGAGGTCGTAGCGGGACAGGGTGCTGCGGATCGCGAAGGCGAACAGCGGCTCGCGGCTGGCGATCAGGTCGCGCACGGCGGCGTCGCCCTGCTTGACCCGCAGATCGCAGGGGTCGAGGCCGTCGGGCTGCACGGCGACGAAGGTCTGCGTGACGAACTTCTGCTCGTCCTGGAACGCGCGCAGGGCGGCCTTCTGCCCCGCCGAGTCGCCGTCGAAGGTGAAGATCACCTCGCCCCGGAACTCGGCCTGGTCGAGCAGCAGCCGGCGCAGGACCTTGATGTGGTCTTCGCCGAAGGAGGTGCCGCAGGTGGCCACCGCGGTCGGCACGCCGGCCAGATGGCAGGCCATGACGTCGGTGTAGCCCTCCACGATGACGGCCTGGGACCGCTTGGCGATCTCCCGCTTGGCGAGGTCCACGCCGTACAGCACCGAGCTCTTGTGGTAGATCGGGCTCTCGGGGGTGTTCAGGTACTTGGGGCCGTCGTCGGAGTCGAGCAGCTTGCGCGCGCCGAACCCGATGACGTCTCCGGTGATGTCGCGGATCGGCCAGACGAGCCGGCCGCGGAACCGGTCGACGGGGCCGCGCCTGCCCTCGCGGGCCAGGCCGCCCTTGATCAGTTCCTGGGAGGTGAACCCGCGGGCCATCAGGTGCCGCGACAGCGCCTCCCACTCGTTGGGCGCGTAGCCGACCCCGAAGTGCTCGGCGTCGGCCCGCTCGAAGCCGCGCTCGGACAGGAAGCGCCGCCCGGGCGCCGCCTCGGGGCCGGACAGCCGCTCGGCGTAGAACTCGGCGGCGGCGCGGTGCGCCTCGATCAGCCGCAGCCGCTCGCCCTGCTCGCGCCCCGGCACGTAGCCGCCCTGCTCGTAGCGGAGCTGGATGCCGGCGCGCTGGGCGAGCCGCTCGACCGCCTCGGTGAACGTCAGGTTCTCGATCTTGCGGACGAACGTGATGACGTCGCCGCCCTCGGCGCAGCCGAAGCAGTAGTAGTAGCCCCGGGCCGGGGTGACGTTGAAGGAGGGCGACTTCTCGTCGTGGAACGGGCACAGCCCCTTCAGGTTGCCCCCGCCCGCGTTGCGGAGCTGGATGTGCTCGCCGACGACGTCGGCGATCGGCGAGCGCTCCCGCACGAGCGCGATGTCCTCGTCACTGATCCGACCGCTTCGCCCTGCCACGCTGGCGAGTCTAGAGCCTGCCCCCGACAGCCCGGACGCCCCGCCGCCGACATCGAGGACATGTCACGACTTTCCGGAACAGGTCGTGATGTACGGCTTGGTCCGTTACAAAGGAAAGGTTCGATAACGTCGACCAGGTGGAGATCATGCGATCGGGGAGACTGGCCGCCCTCGCCGGCGCCGCGTTCGTCGCGGCGTCCTGCGGCGCGCCCGCCGGGGTCGCGGGAGTGAGCACACTGCCGCCCACGCCGCCGCCCGGAAACGGCATCACGGCCGCCACCGACGACTCCCAGCCCGGTCACGTCGTGCCCCCGCCCGGGGACGAGCCGGTGCGGGTCCCGCCGCCGAAGATGTCCCCCTACACGTACGCCTTCCCCATCAAGGGCTGCAAGGTGTCGTACTCCCGCAAGCTGCTCGTGCTGCCCAAGACCACCATCTGGGCGAAGAAGGGCTGCGCGTTCGTGTCGCCGGTCGACGGAGTGGTCCAGGAGGTCAACGTCAGGAACCTCTGGACGCCCTCCACCGACCGCGGCACCGACCGGGAGGGCCGGTTCGTCACGGTCAAGGGCGAGGACGGCGTGCTGTACCTCGGAGGCCACCTCGACTCCGTCGAGGAGGACGTCACACCGGGCACCAAGGTCAAGGCCGGGCAACTGCTCGGCCGCGTGGGCAACACGGGCAACGCCCGCGACACCGCGAGCAACCTCTACTTCGCCATCTCCTGGCCGGTCGAGCCGCAGTACTGGTGGGTCCGCCGGGGCGTGGTGCCGCCGTGGCCGTACCTGGACGCCTGGGACGACGGCAACCGGACGGTCTCCCCGCGCAAGGCGATGCTGACGCTGCGCAAGCGGCTGGGCCCCACCCCGCCCTGCACGCAACTGTGCTCCGGCTCGTCCAACTCGTCCAACTCGTCGAAGCAGCCCACGACGCCCACCCCGGACGAGACCAAGCCGCCCAAGAAGAAGAACGACAACGACAACGACACGGTGGTCATCCCGCTCTGAGACGCGCGGGCGCGGTCAGCCGGCCTTGAGGCGGCGGCGCGTGGCCGCGGACAGGCGCCGGTGCCAGCCCATGGCGGAGGCGTCGGTGAGCGAGGCGATCTGGTCGACCACCGCGCGCAGCCGTCCCGCGTCGTCGGCGGCCTGCTCGAACTGCGGCCGCAGGGCGGGCTCCAGGGTCGCCGGGGCGCCCCGGAGGATGAGGTCGCCCAGCTCGGCGATGATCTCCCGCTGCCGGGCCTGGACGGCGTGGTGGTCCTCCCTCGACATCACGTAGTGAGCCGTCACGCCCTTGAGCAGCGCGCACTCCAGCCGGGTGGTCCTCGGCACCACCAGGTCCGCGTCGTACCGTCCCGGGGCGCTCCGGCCGGCGGGCGCCGGGCGGCAGCCGTACGCCTCGCGCGTGGCGTCCTGCGCGGAGCGGCACAGCCGGCCGATGAGCGCGCTGGTGAGCCGCTTGAGCGCGGCGAGGTCGGCGAGCCCGGCGTCGAAGGCGGCGGGCCACAGCGGCTCGGTGATCAGCCGCGTGAAGGTCTCCGCCAGCTCCTCCAGGCCGGCGTCGGGCGCGTACCACTGCCTCGTCAGGCGGCACACATCCAGCCGCTCCTCCGGGTCGCGCAGCGCCGCCATCGTGACGTGGCCGCACGTCAGCGCGTCCTCCAGGTCGTGCACCGAGTACGCCACGTCGTCGGCCCAGTCCATGACCTGCGCCTCGAAGCCGACCGCGTAGTCGGGCGCGCCCTCCCGCACCCACCGGAAGACCGCCAGGTCGTCGGGGTAGACGCAGTACGGCTGGCCCTCCCCGGCAAGCGGGACGCCGGGAACGCGGCAGGACGACCCGGCCCAGGGATACTTGCACACCGAGTCGAGCGTCGCCCGGGTGAGGTTGAGCCCGGCGCTGCGGCCGTCCTCGGTGATGACCTTGGCCTCCAGCCGGGTCAGCAGGCGCAGGTTCTGCGCGTTGCCCTGGAACCCGCCGCACGGCGCCGCCAGTTCGTCGAGGGCGGCCTCCCCGTTGTGGCCGAACGGGGGGTGGCCGAGGTCGTGGGCGAGGCAGGCGGTCTCCACCAGGTCGGGGTCGCAGCCGAGGACCTTGCCCATCTCCCGGCCGATCTGCGCGCATTCCAGCGAGTGGGTCAGCCGCGTACGGGGGCTGTGCAGGCCGGTGCAGTCGGCGGGGGCCACCACCTGCGTCTTGGCGGCGAGCCTGCGCAGCGAGGCGCTGTGGAGCACGCGTGCCCGGTCCCGCTCGAACGCGCTCCGCTCGGGGTTGCCCGGCGGCTCCGGCACCCACCGCGCCTGGTCGTGCTCGTCATAGCGGGCCATGCGTCCTCCTTCCCTGTGGCAAGCCCCGTGGCGGCGGGGAATGGAGCGTACCCGCGAAGGTCGGGTTTCACGACAGATCCGGTAGTCCGATGGGAGATTGCCCTCTTGCCGGGTAAGCGGTCGCGAGTGATACTCGGCTTTTCCCGCCCTGGCGCTTCCGGGGAGGAGCCCTGGTGGTGGACGACGAGCTCGCGGAGGTCCTCCGGTCCGGGCCCTTCGAGCGCGCCCTGCGGGCCGCCATCCGCGCGCGGGGCCTGAGCCTCGACCGCCTGCACTCACGGCTGCGCGAGCGGGGATTCGAGGTCAGCCTGTCCAGCCTCAGCTATTGGCAGCGCGGCCGGTCCCGGCCCGAACGCGCCGCCTCCCTGGCGGCGGTCCGGGAGCTCGAGGTCATCTTGTCCCTGCCCGAATACGCCCTGATCGGCCTGCTCGGGCCGCCCCGCCCGCGAGGACGGCGGCCGGAGACGCTCACCGTGCTCAGCCACCACGAGCAGGTGGTGGTGAGCACCGGCCGGCGGCACCGGGTGAACGCCCGCGTCGTGCTGCGGGCCGCCGCGCCGGGCGTGGACCGGTACGTGGTCGCCCATCCGCCGGGCACCCGGCTGCTGCGCACCGAGTGGTGCCGGCCCGGCCGCGGCGGCGTCGACGGCACGGGGCTCCTGACCGAGCTGATCTTCCCGCACCCGCTCGCCCCCGGCGAGACCCACGTCGTGGAGTACGTCACCGCCATCGCCTCGGCCGACCGGTACGACCGGCGCCTGCGGGACCCGGTCGAGCAGCATCTGGTGCAGGTGCGGTTCACGGGCGGGCGGCTGCCTGTGCGGTGTTTCCACACCTGGTCGCCGGACGCGTCGGCGCCGCCCCGCGACGCCGGCGAGCTGCGCGTCGACGCGTTCGGAACCGCCCACCTGGTGGACACCGGCGCCCGGCCCGGCGTACGCGGCATCCGCTGGGAGTGGGTCTAGTTCTTGGTGATCCGGACGTCGTCGACGCCGGCCTCCACGAGGCTGGCGGTCGCCAGGTCGGCCGCCTCGAACTGGATGCGCACGGTCTGACCGGCGAACCCGGTCAGCGACGCGGTGGCGACGCTCCACGCGCCGTCCCTGTCGGTGGCCGCGCCGAGCTGCTCGAAGACCGTGCTCGTCGTGCCGCCGATCACCTTCACCCGGAAGTAGTCGGCCGCGGAGGAGTTGGACCCGTGGGCGAGGTACCAGGACAGCGACAGCGTGAGCGTCCCCGAGGCCGGCAGCGTGATCGGCGGCGACGTGATCGTGGTCACTCCCCCGTCGACGTCGCCGTCCCCCGCGCTCGTCCCGGCGGCGGCGCCCGTGACCAGGTCGTAGCTCCCGCTGACCGTGGTGCCGAGCTGCTTGGCCCCGCTGGAGGAGGTCGCGGCGGGGTCGGCGCGCTCCCACGCGCCCGAGGTGGCCGTGTCGGTGCCCGCCGCGTTCGCCGTCCAGCCGGTCGCGGTCTCGAAGGTGTCGGAGTAGACGACGGCGGGCGGCGTGCCCGTGCCGCAGTACGCGGACTCCTTGCCGATGACCCGGTAGACGCAGTCGGCGTTCTGGACGAGCAGCAGCGCGGCCGCCCGGTTGCGCGAGGTCTCCCGGTCGATCGTCTCGTCGGGCGGGTAGAAGCCGGGGTTGCTCCCCTTGGGATACATCTCGAACGTGTACGTGAAGATCTTGTAGGTGCCCCACATCCAGTCGTCGATCGAGCCGTCGGTGATGTAGAGGTCGCTCGCCTGCTCGGCGGTGTACCCGTTGGTGGCCGCCATGCTGCGGCCGAGGGCGGCGTGCGCGTCCCTGTCGTCCTGCGTCATGCCCGGGCCGGTGTCGGCCGTCGTGTACCCGTACGGCCACAGGACGAGTTCGCTGTAGGTGTGCCAGTCGATGGCGGCCTTGATCTGCTGGACGCCGCCGACCACCCGGCCGCGTACGAAGTCGGCCGCCGCCTTGACCTCCGGGGCCGACTCGGCGGCCGCTCCGCGGTAGGTCTCGCTCGACGGGGTGCCCGAGGAGCCGCCGCAGCAGCCCCACCTGTAGCCCCAGTTGCGGTTGAGGTCGGTGCCGACGCTGGAGGTGCCGGCGTTGGGCTGGCGGTTCTTGCGCCAGGACCGGTAGGAACCGGTGGCGACGTCGTACTCGCCGCCGTCGGGGTTGAGGTCGGGCAGGATCCAGATCTCCCGCGTGTTCACCAGGTCGGTGATCTGGGCGTCGCCGCCGTAGCCGTCGGTGAACAGGCGCAGCAGGTAGATCGCCATCTCGACGGTCAGATGCTCGCGCGCGTGCTGGTGGGCGGTGAACAGCACCTCCGGCTCGTTCTCGTCGGCGGCCACGTTGTCGCTGATCTTGATGCCCATCAGGTCGCGGCCCTCGTAGGAGCGGCCGTAGCTGAACCTGCGGGCGATCGTGGGATGGGCGGCGACGACCTGGTCCACCAGCGTGCTGAGCTCGGCGTAGTTGTGGTAGCCGGAGTCCCCCGAGGGGAAGTCGAAGGTCTGCGGGCCGCCGGGCTCAGCCGGGGGTTCCAGCTCGGTGAGCCTGAACCCGAGCCGCCGGATGGCGTCGGCCTCCTGGAGCGTCGCGGTGACGACCAGGCTCCGGCCGTGCACCTCGTCGATCGCGGCCCCCGTGCGGGCCACCGCGCTGCGCTGCGCGACGGTGGCCGGGCCGTCCACCTGGTACTGCCTCGACGTCGACGGCTCCTGGTCCGCCCGCCCCGCGGGGGCCTCCCCGGCGGCGGCCGGCGGGCCCGTCAGCGTGGCCGCGGGCGGGACGGCCGACGACACGGGGGCGGCTGCGAGCAGCGTGGGGAGGGTGCACAGCAGCGCCGCGGCGATCGCGAGCGCCGGCGGACGGCGACGTCTTCTCACTCCACGTCCTTCCTTGCGGTAGGTACGTAGAGTGATCACTCAGGCGGGCGGCTTCAACGGTCACCGGGCCGTGTCGCGCGACCCGGTGAACCACCCCCACTCCGACCTTGTCATTCCACAACAAGTCCGGATGTTCTGTGGAATTTCAACTCATCGCGTGTCGGACTCCGCGCAGGTCAGCGCGGCGCGGCCCGCCTCGAGCCGCGCCACCGGGATACGGAATGGCGAGCAGGAGACGTAGTCGAGGCCGATCTCGTGGCAGAAGCGGACCGAGTCGGGGTCGCCGCCGTGCTCGCCGCAGATGCCGATCTTGAGGCCCGGCCGGCTCCGCCTGCCCTCCTCGGCCGCGAGCCGCATCAGGCGACCGACGCCCTCGCGGTCGATCGACTCGAACGGTGAGACTCCGAAGACGCCCAGGTCGAGGTATCTGGCGAAGAACCCGCTCTCCACGTCGTCGCGGGAGAAGCCCCAGGTCATCTGGGTGAGGTCGTTGGTGCCGAACGAGAAGAACTCGGCGGCCTCGGCGATCTGGCCGGCCGTCAGCGCCGCCCTCGGCACCTCGATCATCGTGCCGATCGCCGCCTCCACGCCCGCCTCGGCGAGGATCCGCTCCGCCTCCTCCCGTACGATCTCCAGCTCCTGCACCGCGCCGACCAGTGGGATCATGATCTCCGCCCGGGCGCCCTCGACCTGCCGGGCCGCGGCGGCGATGGCCCGCACCTGCATCGCGAACAGGCCGGGGATCGTCAGGCCGAGCCGTACACCGCGCAGGCCCAGCATCGGGTTCTGCTCGTGCAACCGCTTGACCGCCTCGAGAAGCCTGCGGTCCCGGTCGTCCGCCTCGTCCCCCCTGAGGGCCACCTTCACGGCCAGGTCGGTGAGGTCGGGCAGGAACTCGTGCAGCGGCGGGTCGATCAGCCGGATCGTCACCGGCAGCCCGCGCATGGCCGTGAGGATGCCGATGAAGTCGCCGGTCTGCAGCGGTTCCAGCGCGTCCAGCGCGACCTGCCGCTCCTTGGGCGTCGCGGCCAGGATCAGGTCCTCCACGAGCCGCCGCCGCTCCCCCAGGAACATGTGCTCCGTACGGCACAGCCCGATGCCCTGGGCGCCGTAGCGGCGGGCGCGGGCGGCGTCCTCGGGGGTGTCGGCGTTGGCCCGTACGGCGAGCCGGCGGACGGAGTCCGCGTGGGTCATGATCCGGTCGACGGCCCGGACCAGCTCGTCCCCGGCCGGCTCGCCCTCGAAGTACTCGGCGACCGGCGAGGCGGTGACGGGGACCTCGCCGAGGTAGACGGCGCCGGTGCCGCCGTCGATCGAGATCACGTCGCCCTCGTTCACGACGATCCCGCCGGGCGCGGTGAAGCGGCGGGCGTGCGTGTCGACGTCCAGCTCCTCGGCCCCGCACACGCAGGTCTTGCCCATGCCGCGGGCCACCACGGCGGCGTGGGAGGTCTTGCCGCCCCTTGAGGTGAGCACACCCTGGGCCGCGATCATCCCGGCGAGGTCGTCGGGGTTGGTCTCCCGCCGCACGAGGATGACCGCCTCGCCCCGCCCGGCCAGCTCGACGGCCCGCTCGGAGCTGAAGACGGCCTTGCCCGCGGCGGCGCCGGGCGAGGCGTTCATGCCGGTGGTCAGCCTGCGGTTGCCCGCCGTCGCGGCGAAGCGGGGGAACATGAGCTGGGCGAGCTGGTCGCCCGTGACCCGGATGACCGCCTCGTCCATGTCGATGAGGCCCTCGTCCACGAGCTGGGTGGCGATGCAGAAGGCGGCCTCGGCCGTGCGCTTGCCGACGCGGGTCTGCAGCATCCACAGCTTGCCGCGCTCGATCGTGAACTCGATGTCGCACAGGTCGCGGTAGTGCCGCTCCAGCGTCGCCATGATGTCGAGGAGCTCGCGGTAGGCCGCGGGGTTGACGGTCTCCAGCTCCTGTAGGGGGACGGTGTTGCGGATGCCGGCGACGACGTCCTCGCCCTGGGCGTTGCGCAGGTAGTCGCCGTAGACGCCCTGGCGTCCCGAGCCGGGGTCACGGGTGAAGGCGACCCCCGTGCCGGAGTCCGGGCCCATGTTGCCGAACACCATGGCGACGACGTTGACGGCCGTGCCGAGATCGGCGGGGATGCGCTCCTGGCGGCGGTAGAGGATCGCGCGCGGGGCGTTCCAGGAGTCGAAGACCGCCCCGACGGCGAGGTCCATCTGCTCACGGGGGTCGGCGGGGAAGTCGCGGCCCGTACGCTCGCGGACGATGCCCTTGAAGGTCTCGACCAGCCGCTGGAGGTCGGCGGCGTCGAGGTCGGTGTCCTCCCGCTCGCCCTTGAGGTCGTCCATCGCGTCCTCGAACAGCTCGTCGTCGATGCCCAGGACGGTCTTGCCGAACATCTGAATGAGCCGGCGGTAGGAGTCCCACGCGAAGCGGTCGTTGCCCGACTGCTTGGCCAGCCCGAGGACCGAGTCGTCGTTGAGGCCGATGTTGAGGACCGTCTCCATCATGCCGGGCATCGAGAACTTGGCCCCCGACCTCACGCTGACCAGCAGCGGGTCGTCGGCCTGGCCGAGGCGCTTGCCCATGCGCGCCTCCAGCGCGGCGAGGTGCTCGCCGATCTCCCCCTCCAGCCCGTCGGGCACGCCGCCGTGCCGGAGGTAGTGGCGGCACGCCTCGGTGGTGATCGTGAAGCCGGGAGGCACGGGGAGGCCGATGTTGGTCATTTCCGCCAGATTGGCGCCCTTACCACCGAGGAGGTCTTTGAGGTCCTTGTTGCCCTCGGTGAAGTCGTAAACATACTTGGGCATGTGACGCTCCTTCGCCGACTTCAAAGAAACCGCGGACGCGGCCCGCAACCGGACTGTACCTAGGAAAAGCAGCACCAAACATCACCCTCCACCACATATGACGTCTAAGCAGGTAGAAGGGCTAGCAGAGGTCTAATCCAATCAAAGATCGGCCATTTTTCCGGAGGGCGCACACTGGTATAAACCAATTCATCGTCATGTGCGCCGCGGAGGCCCCGCCCCACCGGAGGGGAAATGGTTTAGACCAATGTCCGGTAAGGCGGCGTTCCGGTGAGTTCCGGTGAGTTCCGGTGCGTCGGCCATACGGGCGCGACGGTCTGCGATATAAACGAGGCACCCTCCGAACGCAGTCGAAGACGAGGGGTTTCAGTGTCGCGAGGGGTGTCGGCGCGAAGGATCTGGCGGGTCATGGCGGTGACCGTGGCCGGGCTCTGTGCGATGGCGGCGACCGCCGGCTGCGGGGGCGCGAGGGTCACGCCCGAGGAGTACGCCTCGGCCACGCCCTCCCTGCCGTGGAAGGCGTGCGAGGAGACCGCCTCCTCCTCCGGCTTCGAGTGCGCCACGCTCCAGGTGCCGCTCGACTACGCCAAGCCCGAGGGCAAGAAGATCGGTATCGCCCTGGTCCGGCTGCGGGCCACCGACCAGGGCCGGCGGATCGGCTCCCTGGTTTTCAATTTCGGGGGTCCCGGCGGCTCGGGCGTCACGACGCTCATGAACGCGGCCCACGCGTTCTCCACGTTGAACAGCCGCTACGACCTCGTCAGCTTCGATCCGCGCGGCGTGGAACGCAGCAGCGGCATCCGCTGTCTCAGCGGCCCGCAGATGGACCAGTACGTGAGCAGGGAGCCCAGCGAGAACGCCTCGACCGAGACCAAGCTCGTCACCGGATTCGCGCAGGGGTGCGAGCGCAACGCGGGCTGGATCCTGCCCTACGTCGGCACCGTCAACGCGGCACGCGACATGGAGACGCTGCGGGCGGCCCTCGGCGACCCGCGCCTCAACTACTTCGGCTTCTCCTACGGCACCCACCTCGGCGCGGTGTACGCCACGCAGTTCCCGAAGAAGGTGGGGCGGATGGTGCTCGACTCCGCCGTCGACCCCTCGATCGGCATGCTCGAGATGGCCAAGACACAGGCCCTCGGCTTCCAGAAGGCGTACGAGGACTATCTGGCCGACTGCGCCAAGACGCGGACGAGCTGCCCGCTGGGCGCCGACCCCGCCGCCGCGAACGCCACCGTGCTGAAGCTCCTCGACACCCTGTCCCGCACGCCGGGGAAGGTGGGCTCGCGCACGGTCACCGAGGACGTGGCCCGGGCGGGCATCACCCAGGCGCTCTACAGCAAGCTCACCTGGCCGCTGCTGACCGAGGCCCTGGACGAGGGCCGGAAGGGCAGGCTCGACGGCCTGCTCGCGCTGGCCGACCAGTACGCCGGGCGGCAGCCGGACGGCACTTACTCCACCCTGCAGTTCTCGCTGCCGTCGGTGCTGTGCGTCGACAGCACCGACCGGCCCTCGGTCGCCCAGGCCGAGGAGCTGGCCCGGCGGCTGGAGAAGAAGACCCCGATCTTCGCGTCGACCGCCATCAGCGCGGGGTCGTGCAGCCTATGGCCGGTGCCCGGGGACGACGCCGCCAGGCACGTCGACGCCACCGGGTCCGGCCCCATCCTCGTCGTCGGCGTGACGAACGACCCGGCCACGCCGTACCAGTGGGCGCCGCGGCTGGCCGAACAGCTGCGCACCGGCGTGCTGCTGACGCTGAACGGCGAGGGCCACGGCGCGTACGGCCAGAGCAGGTGCATCGACGACAAGGTCGACGCGTTCCTGCTGGAGGGGAAGGTTCCGGCCAAGGGAACGCGCTGCGACTGAGCGCGCCGGCAGCAGGTCTCGGCTTGGTCGTAGTCCCTCCGAGCCGATGGTGGACGTGGCCCAGGCTGTCTCAGGTGGCTGATTCCCGTCGCGATCCCCGGCCTCCCGAAGCCAGGTCGAAGCCTGCTGGCAGTGGGCGAGCGCGTGCCCGTACTCCCGCCCCACTGCGACCAGAGCCCGGATGACCGCGTCCTAGTGGCTCTACCAGTGCGTATACATGGCCTATACCCACGTCTCGGATGCTTTGTCGCCTGCCCTTATTCCCGGATCGGATTCACCTCCTCACGGAACCCTCGCTCCCCTCCACCCCCCTCCTGCCTTACGGGACGCCGTGAGCACTCTTCGCATGCGAAAAATCACGCTTCTGACAGTGCCGCTTCTATTGTTTTGTGCGCTGATGACGGCCTCCGCACGGGACGCTGTCGCGCACGCCGCCACCAGGGCGATCACGGAGAACGGCTGCGATCACATCCGTGATCGCCTCCCTTCACTCGCCCGTCAAGGCAAGAGGAAGGTGCTGTGCGTCGCGCCGGTGACACAACCGCCGGGCAGATCGGTCCTGAGTTCGACGAGCGCCGCCGACGACCCGCCACCCCGCTGCCCTCCTGGTGCATCGACCCCCCGGACGATCAGTCGAAGAGCGCGTGGAAGACCAGGCGATTCGCCGCCTGCCTGATCAACTATGCGTCCGTCAGCGTCTACGACACCACCACGAGGGCCCTGCTCGGCCGCACCATGATCAACTACCTGCATTTCATCGGCATGTTCAACGACAGCCTGGAACTCACCGACGTCTTCGCGATCGTCCGCTTCTACTCCGAGGGAGAACTGGTCCCGGACGACGCGCTCAGCTTCCGCCTGGCGGTCAGTTGTTCCTACGGCTGTACGGCCGGCGACTTCGGCCCTCCGATCGCACTGCCCGAGAACTCCACCCGCTACCTGACCCCGTCCGTCCCGCATCTCGTGAACGTGCCCTTCGACGGGATACGCACCGTCAACACCACGTACGAGCTGCAGCTGACGCATCCGGGCGGGGACACGGAGATGATCAATGTCTTTCCGCCGGAAAAGGGTCCGTACCCTTCGCCGGACATCCGCTGCGACAGGATTCTCGGCGGCGCCGGCTGCGTCATCCCGAGTTTCATCCCCACGCTCGACGGGCTGTCCGCCTACCCGACGGTCAGGGCGCACATCAAGCGTGCGCAGGCCAGTGGGCTTCCGGGAGCCCCCGACACCACCCCCCATCACCGGCTTGCCGACCCGGCCAAGGTCAGGAGGAACCGGGACACGGCCTGCCCCGACTCGCTGCCCCGTCCACCTGGGCTGACATGCGACGAATACCCCGTGGCGCGCACCTGGGAGGGCGCCTGGACGAGCGGCGGCGCCTACAGCACGGACATGGTCCTCGACACGGACAACTCGGGCGCGGGAGGGAAGTTCGGAGCACTCGTCACCCGCGATCGGCTGCTGGACCGCGACGCCTTCTGGGTCGATCCCAACTGATTCCCCCGATGGCCACGTCATTCTCATCGCGCCGGGCCCGGTACCGGACCGGTGACCACGGAGGTCGGCGGCGCCGACATCTACCTGGGAAACGCACGCTTCGTCAAGCTGATGAACGGCGGTGCCTTCAACTACAGCTACGCCCAGATCTCGCCGAGCGATTCGGGGTACACCGTCTGGGTCGACCGTAGCCTGCAGGGGATGCCCAGCAGCCTGCCCATGTTCCCCACCACGGAGCAGGTGCAGGCGAACGGCGGCTGGAAGCAGTGCGGACCGTTCTACAACTCCAGCAGCAGCAACCTCGTCATGAACTGGAACACCGATCAGCAGCGGCACTACGCGGTCCGCGCGTGCGCGCGCAACGCGCTCGGCAGCTACTGCGGTAACTGATACATCGACCGGAGCTGACCGGCCGCCCTGTACCGGGCCGGCAGCACCCACGTCACCGCTGATCGACCACGCCTGCCCACAGCACGATCCTGCCGAGGACCGTGCTGTGGGCAGACGTTCGGCTTCTTCTGGCCGAGCGCCTTCCTGAACCCGGAAGGCGCCTGTCCGGAAATTTCCGGACAGGCGCCTTGTCGCGGTGACCTAGTCGTTGAGGTGCTGGCGCAGGTACGACTCGACCTGGTCGAGCGCGACCCGCTGCTGGGCCATGGAGTCCCGCTCGCGGATCGTCACGGCCTGGTCCTCCAGGGTGTCGAAGTCGACCGTGATCGCGAACGGCGTGCCGATCTCGTCCTGGCGGCGGTAGCGGCGGCCGATGGCGCCCGCGTCGTCGAAGTCCACGTTCCACCGGCGGCGCAGCCGCGCCGCGAGGTCGCGGGCCTTCGGCGACAGGTCGGCGTTGCGCGACAGCGGCAGCACCGCGACCTTGACCGGGGCCAGGCGGTGGTCGAGGCGCATCACGGTCCGCTCCTCCATCACGCCCTTGGCATTGGGCGCCTGGTCGACGGTGTAGGCGTCGACGAGGAAGGTCAGCGTCGCGCGGTCCACACCGGCCGCCGGCTCGATGACGTACGGCACGTAGCGCTCGCCCGACTCCTGCTCGAAGAACGACAGGTCGGTGCCGGACGCCTTGCCGTGCGCGGTGAGGTCGAAGTCGGTGCGGTTGGCGATGCCCTCCAGCTCACCCCACTCGCCGCCGGCGAAGTTGAAGCGGTACTCGATGTCCACGGTCCGCTTCGAGTAGTGGGACAGCTTCTCCTTCGGGTGCTCGTAGAGCCGGAGGTTGTCCTTGTTGATGCCGAGGTCGACGTACCAGCGCAGGCGCTCGTCGATCCAGTACTGGTGCCACTCCTCGTCGGTGCCCGGCTTGACGAAGAACTCCATCTCCATCTGCTCGAACTCGCGGGTGCGGAAGATGAAGTTGCCCGGGGTGATCTCGTTGCGGAACGACTTGCCGATCTGGCCGATGCCGAACGGGATCTTCCTGCGGGCCGACTGCTGGACGTTCAGGTAGTTGATGAAGATGCCCTGGGCGGTCTCCGGCCGCAGGTACGCGAGGCCGGACTCGTCCTCCACCGGGCCGAGGAAGGTCTTCAGCAGGCCGCTGAACTGCTTCGGCTGGGTGAAGGCGCCCTTGTTGCCGCAGTTGGGGCAGGTGATGTCGGCCAGGCCGCCCGCCGGCTCGCCGCCGTGCTTGGCCTCGTAGGCCTCGATCAGGTGGTCGGCGCGGTAGCGCTTGTGGCACGACTGGCACTCGGTGAGCGGGTCGCTGAAGGTGTCGACGTGGCCGCTGGCCTGCCAGACCTCGCGGGCGAGGATGACGCAGGAGTCGAGGCCGACGACGTCGTCGCGGCCCTGCACCATGGCCTTCCACCACTCGCGCTTCACGTTGTTCTTGAGCTCGACACCGAGGGGGCCGTAATCCCAGGACGCCCGCAGGCCTCCGTAGATCTCGCTCGACGGGAAGACGAGCCCGCGGCGTTTGGCGAGGCTGACGATCGTTTCCAAGACGTCGGTGCGACGTGCCATCAGTGGAACTCCATCCGGCTGGGTGTCGGCGTTGAGATCGGGGTCAGCGGTGCGCTGATCGCTGAGGCGGGCGGGCCTGCTGGCCGCCTGCCGGCGGCGGGACGTCCGGCCACCTGCCCGGATCTGGGCACAAGCTTAGGGGAATCCGGCGCCCCCGCGCTCAAGCCTTGCCCGGGGTGCCCGCGTTCGCCCCCTCGCCCGGGAGCGCGTAGACGCCTTCGAAGGCCCCGGGCTCGTTGATCATAAGGGTCATCAGCGGATACATGACCATTCGTGCCGCCGACAGGGCGCGCCGGTAGTAGCCCGCGCCCTCCCACTCGGTGACCACGGCCCACAGAGCCGGCTCGTCCACCGACCTGCCGATCTGCCCGCGCAGGTATCCCGGCTGCGCGGCCAGCAGGTCGAGGATGGCGCGCGCCTGGGCGGCGAACTCGTCGGCGCGGGCGCCCGGCACCGAGTAACGGATCACGGCGAGCATGCCGCCCAGCATGCCACCCCTCCCGTACGCCCCGCCGGGAGGGGGCGACGCGGGCGGAAAGGGCACAGCGGACGACACGACGGGGCACTGCCCGCAGGGATCGGCACTAGGCTCGAACGCGTGGGAAGCGAAACCGAACCGCCGCGCCGTCAGGTGCCGGCGCATCCTCTGGCGAGGAAGCCCCCCGCCCGGGCGAACGCGGCGTCCCCCCGGCCGCGCCGGCCGCTGCCGCAGGGCGAGCAGTTCTTCACGCCCGGCGCGATCGGGCTGCGCGCGGCGGTCGAGCGCAGGAGCGCCGCGCCGTTGGTCTTCCTGTTCCAGCAGCCCCGATGGCTGGCCCCGCTGGTGATGGTGGCGCTGCTGATCGCCGGACTGGTGGTGCCCGACTGGCGGGGCGGCGTGGCCGTGCTGCCGGTGCTCGCGTTCATCGCCTGGCTGGCCTACCTGTCGTGGCCGTCGCTGCGCCCGGTGGGCCGGTTGCTGCGGGTGGCGGTCGGGACGTTCCTGATTCTCCTCGCCGCCACCCGTTTCGGACTGATCTGACGCGAACCGGCCTAACCTGATAGGTCGTAGGGCGAAGCCGTACACAGGAGTCCTGATGACGAAGAGCCGTGACGCCGTCCACGAGATCCTCCGGCAGAGCCGGGGGTTCCGCAGCGCGCAGGACGTGTTCGCCGAGATGCGCGCGGTCGGCTCGAAGATCGGCCTGACGACCGTGTACCGGGCGCTCCAGTCGCTCTCCGACGCCGGCCGGGTCGACGTGCTGCGCACCGACGAGGGCGAGTCGGTCTACCGGGCCTGCCAGACCGACACGCATCACCACCACCTGGTGTGCCGGGCGTGCGGTCGTACGATCGAGGTCGCCGGGCCGGACGTGGAACGCTGGGCCGAGGTCGTCGGGGCCGAGCACGGTTTCATCGACGTCACGCACACCGTCGAGGTCTTCGGCACCTGCTCCTCGTGTGCGGAGTCCTGTGGGGAGTCGTCGGGAGAAGCGGCCCGAAAGGGCTGACCCCGCCCCGCGCGGGCCCGCCGGGAGGTACGCTGCCTGCGCCGCGACATGAGGGAGATGGCGTGCCGTTCAGCCATGACATGGTGTATTCGCTGGCGACGGTGGTGGACCTCATCAACACCGGCACCGGCGAACGCGACGGGCTGGCCGAGGTCGGCGACCTGGAGGAGTTCGTCCGCAGGCGGGAGGTCAGCGGAGTCGGGGCGCTGACCCGGCGCGACCTCGCCGAGGTCCGGGACCTGCGCGAGGAGTTCCACGCCGTGTTCACCGCGCCGGACCAGCCGACGGCGGTCGGCCTGCTCAACACGCTGCTGCGGCGCACCAGCATCACGCCGAGCCTCACCGAGCACGACGGTCATTCCCTCCACGTCCACTACTTCGCGCCGGACGCGTCGGTCGCCGAGCACCTGGCCGCCGACTGCGGCGTCGCGCTCGCCCACGTGCTCGTGGAGAACGAGCGGGACCGCCTGCGCACGTGCGCCGCCCCCGACTGCGCGCACGTCTTCGTGGACGAGTCGCGGAACCGCTCCCGGGTCTACTGCGACAGCCGCACCTGCGGGAACCGCATGCACGTCGCGGCGTACCGCGCCCGTCGCCGCGACGCCTCCTGAGTCAGGACGCCTCGCCGGGGACGGCGTTGGGCACCGCGCCGCCGTACCTGCGGTCGCGCTTGGCGTAGATCTCGCACGCCTGCCACAGGTCCCGGCGGTCGAAGTCGGGCCACAGCTGGTTGAGGAAGACCATCTCGGCGTACGCGGACTGCCAGAGCAGGAAGTTGGAGGTGCGCTGCTCGCCGGACGAGCGCAGGAACAGGTCCACGTCGGGGATCTCCGGCTCGTCCAGGTAGCGGGCGAAGGTCTTCTCCGAGACCTTGTCGGCCTTGACCCGGCCGGCGGCGATGTCGCGGGCGAGCTTCACCGCCGCGTCCACGATCTCCGCGCGGCCGCCGTAGTTCACGCAGAACTGCAGGGTCAGCGTGCTGTTGCCGACCGTCATCCGCTCGGCGTCCTCGAGCTCCTTGATCACGCTCTTCCACAGCCGCCCGGGACGCCCGGCCCAGCGGACCCGCACGCCCATCGCGTGCAGCTGGTCGCGCCGCCTGCGGATCACGTCGCGGTTGAACCCCATGAGGAAGCGCACCTCGTCGGGCGAGCGCTTCCAGTTCTCGGTGGAGAAGGCGTACGCCGACAGGTAGGGGACGCCGAGCTCGATGGCGCCCTCGATGACGTCGAACAGCGACGCCTCGCCCATCTTGTGTCCCTCGGTCCTGGGCAGCCCGCGCGCCTTGGCCCAGCGGCCGTTGCCGTCCATGACGATCGCCACATGTCGCGGCAGCAGGGCGCGCGGGATGGCGGGCGCGGTGGCCCCGGACGGGTGCGGAGTAGGAGGACGGACCATGTTCCGAGGGTATTGCGTCCGGACCCGTCCTCAGACGCGGAAGACGTGTGGATCCGGTGCAGGTTCCGCCTGGCCCGGCCACTCGCGTTCGACGTGCCGCAGCGAGCGGATGCCGTGCTCCAGGTGCCACTGCAGGTACGCGGCGACCAGGCCGCTGCACTCGGTGCGGTGCCGGGGCTCGGAGGCGTCGGCGGTGGCCCAGTCGCCGCGCAGCAGGGCGATCATCAGCGCGATCGTCTCCGCGGCGGGCACCGCGGCGCCGGCCGGGCGGCAGGCGCCGCACACCACGCCGCCGGCGACGATCGCGAAGGCGCGCACGGCCTCCGCGCCGCACCGCGCGCACTCCGACAGCGCGGGGGCGTAACCCGCCACGGCCAGCGAGCGCAGGAAGAACGCGTCGAGCACCAGCCGGGCCTCGTGGCCGCCCTCGGCGAGCGTGCGCAGACCGCCGACCAGCAGCAGGAACTGGCGCAGCGCCGGCTCCTTCTCCCCCACCGTCAGCCGGTCGGCCGTCTCCAGCATCGCGGTCCCCGCGGTGTACCGGGTGTAGTCGGCCACGATCGCCTCGCCGTACGGGTGCAGGGTCTCCACCTGGGTGATCACGTCGAGCGACCTGCCGCTGTGGAGTTGCAGGTCGACGTGGGAGAACGGCTCCAGCCGCGCGCCGAAGCGCGACATGGTCCTGCGCACGCCCTTGGCCACGCCGCGGACCTTGCCGGTGCGCCGGGTGAGGATGGTGATGATGCGGTCGGCCTCACCCAGCTTCTGGGTGCGCAGCACGACGCCCTCGTCCCGGTAGAGACTCACCCCGCCATCGTATGGGCGCGCGCGGGCGTCCGCCCCGCTGCACGGACATCCGGCCCTCCGGGGCGCACGAATGGTGAAAATTCGGTAATGATCCGGCGACGATGCTCGGGGACGAACCCTCCACAACCTGTACATCCGTGGGCCGTACGGTAAACCTGGGATGCATCGGCTCAACCGAAAGGTCACTAAGCTTTGGCTTCCGGCGGACTTCCCCGCGCCGGTCAAGCCTGAGGGCCTGATCTCCCCCCGATGCGTGAAAGGTTGCCATGACCCGCGTGGTCCTGCTGGGCGCCCCGCCCGGCCCGATCAGTCCCCCGCCGCCCGGCGGTCAGCCCGCCCTGCCCGCGGACATCACGCTCAAATCGCTGCCCGGGGCCCCCTCCGCGTACGACAGGCTGCTCGCACAGACCGCCGTCATGGACCCCGAGCCGACGACGATCGCCCGGCCGGGGGACGCCGCCGCCTACCGCAGGCCGTACGGCCGGGTGGTGGAGAGCCCGGATGTCGCCGGTGACCTGCGCGCGCTGGCGGACGCGGTCGAGGGCGCCGAGGAGAACCTGCTGATCCTGCCGGCCGGCTCGCTGGTGCACGACGAGCTGCTCTACCAGCTCACCAAGGCCAAGCGCGGCGCCATCGCGCTGGTCCTCCGCGAGCAGCGCGACGAGCAGGACGGCGACGAGCAGCCCGAACTCGTGCCCATCGAGGAGGCGGAGCCCGAGATCGGCCAGGGCGTCCTCGAGGGGCTGCCCCAGCGCACCCGCATCGGCCGCAGCCGGATCATCTCGGTCGGCACCGCCTACCACGCGGTGACCCGGCCGAACGCGGCGCTGCTCGGGCCACTGCACCTCCACCAGCGGCACCTGCAGACCCTCGCCGAGGTCGCCCGCGAGCTCGCGGACATGGCTCACCTGTTCGGCCCCGAGGACGACGTGACCGAGCTCCTCGTGCTCGGCCTCGTCCGGCGCGGCGTGTCGGTGGGCCGGCGCGGCCGGCGCGACCTGTTCTTCCGCCGCATCCGCAGCCAGGCCGAGGCCGACGAGGCGCTGACGGAGATGGCGGGCTTCGACGAGGACCGGGCCCGGCTGGACAACGCCGTGAAGGGCGCCGACGGCTTCTTCACCACGTTCTTCGTCAGCACCTACTCCCGTTTCATCGCCCGCTGGGCGGCCCGCAGGGGACTCACGCCCAACCAGGTGACGCTGATCTCGATCGCTCTCGGCCTGCTGTCGGCCGGCGCGTTCGCCACCGGCACCCGCTGGGGGGCGGTGGCCGGGGCGGTGCTCATCTACTTCGCGTTCGTCTTCGACTGCGTGGACGGCCAGGTCGCCCGCTACGCGCGCAAGTTCGGCGTGCTCGGCGCCTGGCTGGACGCCACCTTCGACCGGTTCAAGGAGTACGCCGTCTTCGTCGGCCTCGCGGTCGGCGCGACGGTGTCCGGGCAGTTCGGCGACGGCGAGGGCATCTGGACGCTGGCGCTGGTCGCGCTGGCCCTCCAGTCGGTCAAGCACCTGCTGGACTTCTCGTTCGGCGCGGCCAACCGGCGCAAGGCGCCCGTGCCGCTGCCCACGCTGGACCTGACGATCGCCGACGACCGTCCGCTGCGCGAGGCGCTGGAGCAGCGCAGGGCGAGCCGGAACACCGGCGTGCGCGGGCTGTTGAAGCTCTGGACCAACGCCGGCAGGTTCCGCCCGGTCCACTGGGCCCGCAAGATGATCGTGTTCCCCATCGGCGAGCGCTTCGCCGCGATCGCGATCACCGCCGCGTTCTTCGACCCCCGGGTGACGTTCCTCACGCTGATCGTCTGGGGCGGCGTCGCGGCCACCTACACCCTCACCGGACGTCTCCTGAGGTCGCTCGCATGATCACTCAGCCGCAGGCCACCACGCCGCTCTCTGACCCGGACGAGGAGCGCCGCCGCGTCCAGACCGCGCGCCTGCTCGCCTACCGCGACGACGGCCCGCTCGCCACCGCGCTGAAGGGCGCCCTGGGCCGGTTGCTGCCGCCCGTGCCCGCGACCGTGGTGGCGCTGCTCGCGATCGTGGCGCTGGCCGTCGCCGGCGCCCTCACCGACGGCCCGATCCTGCTCGCGCCCGTCGCCGTGCTGCTCGTGCTGGTCCTGCCCACCGCGGGACGCGACCACCTGGGCCGCTTCGACTGGCTCACTCCCCCGCTGCTGCGGGCGGCCGAGTTCGCGACGATCATCCTGCTCGGGCTGGCCGAGGGCACGCCCAAGTGGCTGCTGTTCGTGCTCCTCTACGTGGTCGGCTACCACACGTACGACACCGTCTACCGCACCCGGCAGGGCATCTGGCCCCCCGCCTGGCTGTACCAGGCCGGACTGGGCTGGGAGGTCCGCCTGCTGATCCTGGGCGTGGCCGCCGCCGCCGGCTGGCTGACCCCCGTGGCGGCCGTCCTCACGGCGTACCTGCTCGTGCTGTTCGCGGTCGAGAGCGTCACGAGCTGGGTCCGGCTGGACAAGGCCTCCGCGCAGGCCCAGGCCGACCAGGACCTGGAGCAGTCGCCCGAGGAGGCCGCCGAGCAGGTCACCGGCGAGGCCGAGCAGGGCTGACCACCGCGTCCCCTCCCCAGACGGGGGCGTCCCCTCGCGATTGGCGGGCCGCGCCGGCATGCGGTGCCGGTGCGGCCCGACCGCTTTCCGGGGCGGATCGATCGGTCAGGAGGCCGGCGAGGCGTCGAACAGCGCCCACACCACCTTGCCGCCGCCACGGGTGAGGACCCACCCCCACGCCGCCGTCAGCGCCTCGACCAGGTGCAGCCCGCGGCCCGACTCCGACAGGTCGTTCCAGGGCGAGACCGCGGGCACTCGGGCGCTGGCGTCGCTCACTCCGCAGCCGATATGAAACCGGTGCTTCACCAGCCTCAGCCGGATCGGCGGGGCGTCGGCGGGATCGCCGGGAGCGTGCCGCAGCGCGTTGGTCACCAACTCCGACACCACAATCTGCGCGTCCGGCACGAGATCGGGCACTCCCCACCCGCACAGCGTCCTGGCGGTGAAGTCCCGCGCGGCGGCGGCGGACGTGGTGCGCCCGTGGAAGGTGCACGCCGCCGACGGAGGCAGGGACAAGCCGGCGATGTCGTCTCGCTCGAACGTCGAGGTCAACCACGTAGGCGCCGTCGCGGCTCCCGGGCCCGCCAGGTCTGCAGTCATCGCCGATCCCTCAGGTCTCACTCACTACATGATGTGAATTTCCCTGCCGTCGTGTATCTTGCCCTGTGCCTTGCGGATGCAAGCACGCATGCACGTGCAAATGTCGTAGGCCCCCGACTTTCTGTCGAAGTTCCCAGAAAAGACGACCTCACCCCGCTCCGGTAGGATGATCAATCCGATTGCTTTACCAGGAATTCTTCCGGAGCGTATGGAGCCCACGTGAACGGACAGGCGGGCAGCATCGCCCCCGCACCGGCCGGGATCGCCCGCGGCGGCCCGACGGCCCTGCGGCTGCTGCTGGGGGCCCAGCTCAGGCGGCTGCGCCGGGAGAGCGGCATCACCCCCGAGAAGGCGGCCCGCGCCATCCGCGCGTCGCACGCCAAGATCAGCAGGCTCGAGCTCGGCCGGGTCGGCTTCAAGGAGCGGGACGTCGCCGACCTGCTCACCCTGTACGGCATGACCGACCCCGACGACCGGGCCGTGCTGCTCGACCTGGCGCGACAGGCGAACATCCCCGGCTGGTGGCACAAGTACAGCGACGTGCTGCCGGGCTGGTTCGAGTTCTACGTCGGACTGGAGGAGGCGGCGTCCGTCATCCGCTGCTACGAGCTGCAGTACGTCCCCGGGCTGCTGCAGACGCCCGAGTACGCGCGGGCCCTCGTCCTGCGCGGCACCATGGGGCGGTCGGCCGACGACGTCGACCGGCACGTCGACCTGCGGATGCGCCGGCAGGAGCGGCTGACGGGCCCCGATGCGGCGACCCTGTGGGCCGTGATGGACGAGGGCGCGCTGCGCCGTCCGATCGGCGGCCGGAAGGTCATGCGGGCCCAGCTGGAGCACCTCATCGAGGTGACGAGGCAGCCGAACATCACGCTGCAGATCGTGCCGTTCGACCACGGCGGGCACGCCGCGTGCGGGGGGCCTTTCACGATCCTGCGCTTCGACGCGCCCGAACTGCCCGACGTCGTCTACCTGGAACAGCTCACCAGCGCCCTCTACCTGGACAAGGCCGAGGACACAGAGGCGTACACGCAGGTGCTGAACGCGGTGTGCGTGGACGCCAGGCCGGCCACGCACACCGGCGCGTTCCTGGAGGGGCTGCTCGCCGACCTCGGGTGACCTACCCGCCGGAGAAGAACGCCTGGCAGGTCTCGGCGAAGGCGACCGCCCGCGCGGTGGGCCGCACGCCGCGCACCGAGGCGAGCACGACGTCGAGCGTGGGCACGTCGTCGCTGATCGGGACGCACGCGACCCGGCCGCCGTCGTAGGTCTGGTCGCTTTCTGCCCGCTGGTTGAGTATCGAGTAGCCGTGCCCGCCCGCCACCAGCGAGCGCGCCGTCTCGTAACTCGACGTGCGGAACCGCACGCGCGGCTCGGTGGGATAGATGGTCCGGAAGTAGTCGCGGCTGCGCGGCAGGTCCAGCAGGATCATCGGCTCGGCCGCCAGCTCCGCCAGCGACACCGCCTCCGCCCGGGCCAGCGGGTGCTCCGGCGGCAGCAGCGCGTACGGCCTGGCCCGGGTGAGCGTCCGGATGTCGAGGTCGAGGGCGAGGTCGATGGCGTAGACGAGAGCGACCTCGCACCGCCCGTCGAGCAGGGCCGACTCCATGGTGGAGATCTCGCCCTCCGCGACGCTGACCCGCACTCCCGGATACCGCCCGGCGAATTCGCGCAGCAACCGGGACAGGTAGAACGGCGCGAGCGTGGTCAGGCAGCCGACGGCGAGCTCACCGGTCAGCGACCCCGCCAGGCCGCGGGCCGACTGGGCGAGCGCCGCGGCGTGGGACAGGAACTCCCGGGCCTCGACGAGGAAGCGCTCGCCGGCGCGGGTCAGTGACAGGCCGCGGGCATGGTGGCGGATCAGGAGCTGGACCCCCAGCTCCCGCTCCACCTGGGCGATGGCGGCCGAGATCGCCGACTGCGCCACCATGAGTTCTCTGCTGGCCGCGGTCATGCTGCCGAGCTCGGCCGCGGTTACGAAGTAACGCAGCTGGACGAGGGTGAAGTTGACGTCCGCCACGCCCCCCATTGTGACCGTCTCAGTGCCCGGCGGCGCCCGCAAACCGGTATGAAGTTCGAATGCCTTTTCCTGGCCCTGATCAGGCGTTTTCTCGTTGAAAACGACTGGTGCCCAAAGCGACGCCCACGATGGCGAACACCAGGGACACGACGACCCCCCACAACAGGGCGGACGACGCGTAGGAACCGGCGAACAGCGCGCGCAGCCCCTCGACCGCGTACCGGAACGGCGTGAGCCGCGACACCACGTCCAGCCAGGCCGGGGCGAGCGACATCGGCAGCAGCGCGCCCGACAGCAGCATCAGCGGGATGACCACGGTGGACATCACGGGCGCGAACAGCTCCTGCCGCATGGTGAGCGCCGCCGCGTACGACAGCGACGCCATGCCGACGGACAGCACGGTGATCAGCAGCAGGGCGGCGAGCACCCCCGCCAGCGGCGCCCGCAGCCCCAGCGCCCAGGCCGCCACGACGATCAGCACGGCCTGGATCAGCAGCACCACGCTGTCCCTGAGCACCCGGCCGAGCAGGAGCGTCACCCGGCTCACCGGGGTGACCCGCAGCCGTTCGAGCACGCCGAACCGTTGGTCGAAGACGATGGTGAAGCCGGCCATGCCCGCGCTCGTCAGCCCCAGCTGCACCAGCAGGCCGGGCACGAGGACGGCCCACGAGCCAACGCCGCTGCGGTCGAACAGCGGGCCGAACAACACGAGGTAGAGGAACGGCTGGATGGCCCCGAAGACCAGGCTGAACCTGTTGCCGAAGGATGCGCGCAGGTAGTGCCCGGTCAGGGCGGCGAGGGCGGTCACGCGGCGGCCCCCTCGCGCGGCTCGCGGCCGGTGACGGCGAGGAAGACGTCGTCGAGGGTCCGCGCGCCGTGCTCGGACTTCAGCTCGTCCGGCGTGCCCCCGGCGACGATCCGGCCGTGGTCGATGATCAGAACGCGGTCGCAGAGCGCGTCGGCCTCCTCCAGATAGTGGGTCGTGAGGAAGACCGTCAGGCCGTCCCGCTCGCGCAGCCGCCGCACGTGGTCCCACAGGTTGGCGCGGCTCTGCGGGTCGAGCCCCGTCGTGGGCTCGTCGAGGAAGAGCAGCTCGGGCCGGTGGAGCAGGCCCATCGCGATGTCCAGCCGGCGCTTCTGGCCGCCCGACATCGTGACCGTCGTACGCTCCTCGACCCCGGGCAGGTCGAGCCCGGCGAGCAGGGCGGTCACCCGCTCGCGGGCCTCCTCCCTGGTCAGGCCGTACAGGCGGGCCTGGAGCACGAGCTCCTCCCCCACCGGCGAGAACGGGGCGAACGCGCCGCCCTGGGCGACGTAGCCGATGCGGCGGCGCACGCCCGCGGGGTCGGCGAACAGGTCGGCGCCCGCGACCGTGGCGGTGCCGGACGTCGGGCGCAGCAGCGTGGTCAGCATCCGCAGCGTGGTGGTCTTGCCCGCGCCGTTCGGTCCGAGGAAACCGACGATCTCCCCCGCGGAGACGTCGAGATCGATCCCCCGGACGGCCTCGACCGGCCCGAACGTCTTGGTGAGCCCTCTGGCATGAATCATGCCGGGTAGAGTAGCACCAAATTTGGTGTCGCTTAAAGTTTGCATCCGCCCTTACAATCGAGGCATGGAAGAGGGCCTGCGGGAGCGGAAGAAGCGGGAGACCCGGCAGCGCATCGCGGACATCGCGATGGGGCTGTTCCTGCAACGGGGCTTCGACAACGTCACGGTGGCCGAGGTGGCCAGGGCCGCCGACGTGTCGGTCAACACCGTCTTCAACTACTTCCGCACGAAGGAGGACCTGTTCCTCGACCGTGGCGAGGAGACCGAGGACCTGCTGGCCCGCGCCGTGCGCGAGCGCCGCGCGGGCGAGACGGCGGTCGAAGCGGTGCGGCGCGACTTCTTCGAGGCCCTCGACGCGGGCGACTGGCGTTACGGGATGAGCGAGGGCCTGGACCTGTTCACGCAGCGGGTGCGGGAGAGCGTGTCCCTGCAGTCACGCGTGCGCATGCTGGACGTCAACCGGGAGGAGCGGCTCGCCCGGACGCTCGCGGAGGACGCCGACGCCGAGCCCGACGACCTGACCCCCTGGCTGGTGGCGGCGCAGATCTGCGCCGTCGTCCACGCGCTGACCCGTCACTTCGCGATGCGGCAGATGGCCGGGGAGGACCCGGCGCTGATCAGGGCCGACATCAGGAACCACGCCGAGCGCGCCTTCGACCTGCTGGAGCACGGGATCGGCGACTACTGCACCCGGTGAGACGAGTCGCCGTCGGCCTCGCTTCCCGCCTCGCCGCCCTTCCGTCGCCCATCCGCGCGGACAGGCCGGATCGGATCAGTGACGTGATGGTCTCGCCCGGCTGGTCACGCCTGGTGGCCGACCGCGCCCGGGCCACGCGCGGCAGGGCTTGATTCGTCAGGCACGACCTGGGTCGTGTCCCGCCAGGCGGCGGGCGCTCCACACCAGCGCCTCGGTGACACGGGCCTGCGACAGGCCCAGGGTGTGCCGCTGGAACTGGTAGACCTCGGGCGCGAGCGGCGCCAGCACGGCGTCCGTCATCGCGTCGGGGTCCGGCACCCCCGCCTCGGTCAGCAGCATCCGCACATGTAGGCGCCAGAAGCGGTAGGCGCCGGTGCCGAACCGCGCGCTCCCGGTCTCGGCTCCGAGGACGAGGTGCAGGTGACGCTCCAGCAGATCGGTCATGGCGACGTGGAAGGCGGCGAGCCGGTCGGCCGGTGAGGCCCCCGGGCCGAGCGGCGGCGGACCGCTCAGGATGTGCTCCTGCACCTGCCGTTCGTGCTCGTCGAGCAGGGCCGTCGCGATCGACGCGGGGTCCGGATAGCGCCGGTAGAGCGTGGCCCGGCCCACGCCCGCCGCCTTGGCGATCTCGTCCATCGTGACGTGCCGGGCGTCTGTCTCCGCGAAAAGCTTCTCCGCCGCCTTCAGCACGCGCATGCGGTTGCGCGCGGCGTCCGCCCGTTCCCGCACCGGAGCGGGCCGGCCCGGTTCGAGGTCCAGCACGGGCAGTTCCCGGTCGGCGCCGACCGGGACTGCCCCCTCCGACGGGGCGCGGCCGTTCGCCCGGTTCCCGCCGGAATCCGGCAACCCGTTGGCCATGAGGACATGCTAGCCCCTCGCGCCAGCCATATGGACACCATGTCCGGTTCTCGCCTAGTCTCATCCGGACAGCACGTCCACTTATTCCTGGGGGACTGCCATGCATGCCCTGTTCCTCGCCTCGGCGCTGCTGGCCGGCTGCCTGCTGGCCGTGCAGGCCTCGGTGAATCTCCAGCTCAACAAGGCCGTCGGCACGCCGTACGGCGCCTCGACCCTGCAGTTGAGCGTGGCGACCGCCCTGCTGGTGCTCCTCGCGGTCGCGGCCGGCGCCATCGGGGCGATCCGCCTCGTGCCCGATGTGCCGGTCTGGCACCTGCTCGGCGGGCTCGCAAGCCCGCTCTACATCACCAGCGGGATCCTGCTCTTCCCCCGCCTCGGCGCTCTGGCGGCGGCCGGGCTGTTCGTGACCGGCCAGATGTTCGCGTCGCTGGGGCTGGACCTGTTCGGCCTGCTCGGCGTCGCCCGCAAGCCGCCGAGCCTCGGCATCGCACTCGGCGCGCTCGCGGTCCTGGCCGGCATCACCGTGATCATCCGTGGGCAGCGCCCGGCGCCGTCCGCCTCGGGACCGGCGCCCGGGGCCCCGGGCGGCCCCGCCGGCGGGGCGGGGACCACGACCCTCACCGCCCCGGCCATCCCGGGCGTGCGCCGGGCGGGCGGCCTCGGCCAGGGCGGCTGGATCCTGCTGGGCATCGTCGCCGGCGCCGTCCTGCCCGTGCAGGGAGCGGTCAACGCCGCACTGCGCAAGGACATCCACGAGCCGGTGACGACCGCGATGATCAGCTTCGTCGCGGCCACGATCACCATCGCCGTGGTGCTGATCGTCCTGCTGGCGACGCACCGCACCCCCCGGCCGCGACTCGCCGGGCTGCGCACGATGCCCTGGTGGGGCTGGCTCGGCGGCGCCTGCGCCGCGGCCTATGTCACCGCGACCTTCACGCTCATCCCCGCGATCGGCGCCGCCACCACCGTCGCCCTGACCGTGACCGGGCAGCAGGCCGCCTCGGCCGTGATCGACAACCACGGCCTCCTGCGGCTGCCCCGCCGCCCGCTCACCGCGCCGCGCCTGGCCGGTCTCGTCCTGCTCATCGCCGGCTCGGTGCTCGTCCAGCTCACCTGAGCGAAGTCACCGCGCGGACGACCTGGCCGACCTGGCCGCCCCGGCAAGATCCGACACCGCGCCGGACGATCTGGTCCGCCCGGCGCCCCGGCACATCCTCGGTTCGCACGAACCGTCGTGGGACAAGAGACGACGCAAGGAGAACGCCGATGACGACGACACCGTCCCCGGAGCCCGGCACCATCATCATCTTCTCCGACATCTGGTGCTCCTTCGCGCACATCGCGGTGCACCGGCTCCACCTGACCCGGGAACGGCTCGGGCTGACCGGCCGGGTCCGGTTCGACCATCACGCCTTCCCTCTGGAACTGCTCAACGAGGCACCCAGCCCCCGGCCGGGTACCGACAGCGAGGTGGCCCGGATGGCCTCGCTCGAGCCCGGCGCGGGGTGGCAGCTGTGGCAGGCGAAGGACTGGCTGTACCCGTCCACCACATTGCCCGCGCTGGAGGCCGTCCAGGCGGCCAAGGAGCAGGGGCTCACCGCCTCGGAGCAGCTCGACCTGGCGCTGCGGAGGGCCTTTTGGGCCGAGTCGCGGTGCATCAGCCACCGCAAGGTCATCCTGGACGCCGCCGCGTCCACCGGGGTGGTGGACGTGGCCGCGCTGGCGGCCGCGCTCGACGACGGCCGGGCACGCGCGACGCTGTCCGGGCAGGCCGCCGTCGCGGCGGCCGACGGGGTGAACTGCAGCCCGCACCTGTTCCTGCCGGACGGCACCGACCACGCCAACCCCGGAATCGAGGTCGGCTGGGCCGGCGGGTACGGCATCGGCTGGCCCGTCGTCTCCTACGACGATCCGAGCGTGTACGAGGACATCCTCAAGCGCGCCGCCGCCTGACCGAAGCGCCCGCCCCAAGGCACAGAACGCCGCCGGACCCGGGCGGCCCGCCGGCTAGAGATGGGCGATGAGCGCGTAGCGTTCATCGCTCACCGGGCGCCCCCACAGGTCGGGATCGTCGCTGAGCGGTTCGATACGCACGTCGGCGACGAGCGGCCGCACCGCGTCGGCCAGGTCGGCGGCGGTGACGCCGAAGCCCCAGGGCAGCGATTCGGCTCCCGTCACATAGGGCTGTCCGGCCTGCCCGGCCTCACCCCAGCGTCCCTCGATCAGCACCAGCCGGCCGTTCGGGCGAAGCCGGGCGACCCAACCGCGCAGCGCGGCATGGGGATCGGGCAGGGTCCAGATCAGGTGCCGGCAGAGCAGCATGTCGAACCGTTCGCCGCCCACGGGCGGGACGGCGGCGTCGCCGACCAGGAAACGCCCGGTGAGCCCGGCGTCCGCGAGCTTGGCCCGGGCCCGCTCCACCATCCGTGGTGACAGGTCGACACCGGTGACGCGATGCCCGGCCGCGGCCAGCAACGCCGACAGCGAGCCGGTGCCGCAGCCGACGTCCAGGATGTCGGCCGGGCGGGAAGGCGCCCACGCGCGCAGCAGGCGCTCCCAGGCGGCATGCGTGTGATCAGCCCGCAGGCCGTGGTCGGGCTCGTCGTCGAACGCGTCGGCGGCGGCGTCCCAGTAACCGGTGATCGCGGAGGTGAGTTCGGTCATGGCGACGATCCTCTCAACCGCCACCGACAATCCGTACCTGTGATCACCTCGCGCATGTCGTCGCTGCCGCGGACGGGGGTGGCACGCCGGGCGCGGGGGCATGCCGGACGCGGCGGCTGTATACAGGTCCACGTGAAGTTGGACGAGCTCGATCGCGCCATCATCCGGGCCCTCGTCGAGGACGCCCGAGCGACGTACGCCGAGATAGGCACTCAAGTGGGGCTGTCGGCTCCGGCCGTGAAGAGGCGGGTCGACCGGCTCGTCGCCAGTGGCGCGATCACCGGGTTCAGCGCCCGGGTGGAGCCGTCGGCCCTCGGCTGGACCACCGAGGCGTACGTCGAGCTGTACTGCCGGGGCAAGACCTCCCCCACGGAGATCGGCATGGCCGTGTCCCGGCACCCGGAGGTCGTCTCGGCCTGCACGGTCACCGGCGAGGCGGACGCGTTGCTGCACATCCGCGCGACCGACGTACGGCACGTCGAGCGGGTGATCGAACGCCTGGCGGCCGAGCCGTTCGTGGTGCGCACCAAGAGCTCGATCGTGCTGTCCCGGCTGATTAACGGATCGCCGCAAAACGGGTGAAGGACGCAACCGATCCACATGTGACCGCAACGCGGGCGCATTGGATTGTCGTCTCCGGATTCCTACGCTGAAGTCCCGTTCACCGGTTTCCCGCTTGGAGTCGACGATGACGCTCGCGCCAGCCACCGAGGCCACGGACAGTGGTCACACGGGTACGGTCCGGCATTTCCTGATGTGCCGGCCCGAGTTCTTCACGGTCTCGTATTCCATCAACCCATGGATGCGCCCGGAGAAGGAGACCGACACCGCACGGGCGCTGCGGCAGTGGGACAGCCTCCGGCAGGCGTACGAGAGCCTGGGCCACACCGTCAGCCTGATCGACCCGATCGAGGGCCTGCCGGACATGGTGTTCGCCGCCAACGGCGCGCTCGTGGTCGACGGACGGGTCTACGGCGCCAGGTTCGCCCACCCGCAGCGAGCGGCCGAGGGCCCCGCCTACCTGCGGTGGTTCAGCGAGCGGGGATACGAGACACTGGAGGCGTCCTTCACCAACGAGGGCGAGGGCGACTACCTGACGCTCGACGAGATGATCCTGGCCGGGACGGGCTTCCGCACCGACGTGGCGGCGCACATGGAGGCCCAGGAGTTCCTCGGCCGGCCGGTCGTCACGCTGCGCCTGGTCGACCCGAGGTTCTACCACCTCGACACCGCCCTGTTTTCGCTGGACGGCCGCAACGTCGCGTACTATCCAGAGGCGTTCAGCGAGGGCAGCAGAAAGGTGCTGCGGCGGCTGTTCCCCGACGCCGTCATCGCCACGTCCGCGGACGCGGAGGTGCTGGGCCTCAACGCGGTGAGCGACGGCCGCAACGTCGTCGTCAACGCCGAGGCGACCGGGTTGATCCTGGAACTCAAGCGCCGCGGCTTCGAGGTCGTCCCGGTCGACCTCAGCGAGCTGCGCAAGTCCGGCGGCGGTCCCAAGTGCTGCACCCTCGAGATCCGGCCGAGCAGGGAGATCCGATGAAGACCGAGGAGCTGATCAGGCTCAGCGAGAGCCACAGTGCGCACAACTACCACCCGCTGCCCGTCGTGATCAGCTCCGCCGAGGGCGCCTGGGTCACCGACGTCGAGGGCAAGCGGTATCTCGACTGCCTGGCCGGCTACTCCTCGCTGAACTTCGGCCACGGCAACCCCGAGATCCTCGCGGCGGCGCGCGAGCAGCTCGACCGGCTGACGCTGACCAGCAGGGCGTTCTACCACGACCGGTTCGCGGCGTTCGTGACCGGCCTTTCCGAGCTGTGCGGCAAGGACATGGTCCTGCCGATGAACACCGGCGCGGAGGCCGTCGAGACCGCGATCAAGGTGGCCCGCAAGTGGGGGTACGAGGTCAAGGGCGTCGCCCCCGGTCAGGCCAACATCGTCGTGATGGAGGACAACTTCCACGGCCGTACGACGACGATCGTGGGCTTCTCCACCGACCCCGAGTCGCGCGACGGGTTCGGCCCCTTCTCCCCCGGCTTCCGGATCGTCAAGTACGGCTCCGTGGAGGCGGTCAGGGAGGCGATCGACGAGAACACCGTGGCCGTGCTGCTCGAACCGATCCAGGGCGAGGCCGGCGTGCTGGTCCCGCCGGACGGCTACCTGGCCGCGGTCCGGGAGATCTGCACCGACAACAACGTGCTGTTCGTGGCCGACGAGATCCAGTCGGGCCTCGGCCGCACCGGCGATACGTTCGCCTGCGACCACGAGCGGGTCGTCCCGGACCTGTACGTCCTGGGCAAGGCCCTCGGCGGCGGCGTGGTCCCGGTCTCCGCGGTCGTCGCGAACACCGACGTCCTGGGCGTGATCGGGCCCGGCCAGCACGGCTCCACCTTCGGCGGCAACCCGCTGGCGTGCGCCGTCGGCGACGCGGTCATCGGGCTGCTGAAGACCGGCGAGTATCAGGCCAGGGCCCGCGAGCTGGGCGCGTTCCTGCACGCGCGGCTGGCCGATCTCGGCCCCGGTGTGGTGGCGGTGCGTGGGCGCGGGCTGTGGGCGGGCGTCGACATCGACCCCTCGCTCGGCACGGGCCGGCAGATCAGCGAGGCGCTCATGCGCCGCGGCGTGCTCGTCAAGGACACGCACGGCTCGACGATCCGCCTCGCGCCGCCGCTCGTCGTCTCCCGCGAGGACCTGGAGTGGGCGATGGACCAGCTCAGCGCGGTGCTGCGGGAGGCTCGGGCCTGATCAGCACCGTGTCGTGGTCGCCGGTGTCGGTGAACCACGTCACCCTGGCCTCTCCGGGCGCCAGGTCGACGGCGGTCATCATGTTGGGGAACCAGGGTCCCTTGCTGATCTGCCATCGCACCGGCGTCCGGGGAAGGCCGCCCGCCCTGGCCAGCACCCCGCCGAGCACGCCCGCCAGCCCGAACGACGCCACGATGTTGGCGAAGCGCAGCGTGCGGCTCAGCGGGTTGCGGATCGGCGAGCAGACGATCTGATGGACGCGCCCGCCGCCCCGGCGCCGTACGGACGCCATGTAGGAGTAGTGGACGTCGCCCGACAGGAGCAGGACGCTCGCGGGCGGCCTGCCCCGGCGGCCCGAGGCGACCTCCAGCACCACCCGCGCGAGTTCCTCGAACGACCGGCGGAAGGCCCCCCAGTGCTCCAGGTCGAGAAACTGCCGCAGCCGCTCGCCCCACCGCGCCGCCCGGCGGCCCCAGATGCCGTCGCAGACCGCCTCGTTCCAGCTCTCGACGTGGTGGATGCCCGCGGGCAGCAGGATCGGCAGCGAGGACCCGACGAGCAGGTGTCCGAAGTCGCCCGTGGCGTGCTTGTCGAACCAGTCCCACTCCTCGGGGTCGAGCATCCGCCGGTGTCCCGGCTCCAGCACCCGGGCGCTGCGGCTGTCCAGCACGATCAGCCGGGCGTCGCCCAGGTCCCGGTGGTAGCTCCAGCGCACCGAGTCGGGCTCACGGTCGGCCCGCCGGGCGAAGGCGTCGAGCGCCTCGTCGCCGCCGCCGGCCTTGAGCGCGGCGAGCACGGGATCGGCCGCCCGCTCGTCCGGGGGCAGGTTCCCCAGGTGCTGGTAGACGTAGTACGAGCCGAGCGCCGAGACGATGCGCCGGTCCCACCAGGCCACCTCGGCCATCTGCTCACGCCATGCCGCCGAGGTGTTCCAGTCGTCCCTGACGTCGTGGTCGTCGAAGATCATCAGGGTGGGGACCGTGGCCATCAGCCAGCGGACCGGAGGATCGGACCACGCCTGGCGGTACAGCTCGGCGTACTCCTCGAAGTCGACGACCTCCTGCGGGCCGTCGTCCCTGCGCCCGGCGATGAACTCCTTCATATCCGGGGTGAGCTCGTCGGCGTACACCTGGTCGCCCAGCAGCAGGATCAGGTCGGGCCGCTCGTCCGGCGACTCCATCACGCGCAGGCCGTACGCCCGCAGGACGTCCGGGCCGTGCGTGCGCACGTACGGCTCCTCGTGCGGGACGCTCGTGCGGCAGGAGCCGAAGATCAGCCGGTCGAGGCGGGTGAGCGGGCGGATCACGCTCGGCGGCAGGCCCTCTTCCGGCCACACCCGCCGGTCATCGAGCTCCACCTCGTAGGCCACCGGCCCGTCGATGCCGACGTCGAGCAGGGCGTAGTGGTGACCGTGCACCGTGAAGGTGCGCTCCTGCGAGCAGGCGTCGCCGGCCCGCACGCGGACGGTACACGGCTCCGAGGTCTCCACCCAGACGGTCGCGACGGCCGCGTCCACGTGACGCAACAGCGGGCCCAGCACAAGTTCCGGCACCCACCTTGTCTACTGGCAAACCCCGTCTATCGCAAAAGGTGCGCAAACCGGGTCCCAAGTTCACCAGAACGGCGAAATCTCGCCCGTCGATCTCCTTATTGGCCTATATCGCGGTCACCACGGCTCGCGGTTTGATCCAGATGTCGCTCCTCCAGGCCCGTCGTACGCGGTCGTCAACGTCGACGGCCCCGGGGTCCGGGGGGACGGCCTCTCTTCCGACAGGAGAACAACAGAATGACCATCACGGACTTCCCGACAACGGCGTCGGGGGTTCGGTCCCCGATCCCCGATCCGCAGACCGCGTCTTCCGGCCCCCGGCCCACCCCCGGCGATCACGCCCTCGCCGCCGCCCGGTTCCAGCTCGCCGAGGCGTCCCGCTTCCTCGGCCTCGACGACGGCATGCACCGCATGCTCGCCACGCCCCGCCGCTCGCTGACGGTCTCCGTGCCCGTACGGCGCGAGGACGGCCGCCTGGAGGTGGTGCAGGGCCACCGCGTGCAGCACAACCTGTCGCGCGGCCCGGCCAAGGGCGGCATCCGTTTCCACCCCGCCACCGACCTCGCCGAGGTCACCGCACTCGCCATGTGGATGACGTGGAAGTGCGCGCTCGTCGGCATACCGTACGGCGGGGCGAAGGGCGGCGTCGCGGTGGACCCGGCCACGCTGACCACCCGCGAACTCGAACGCGTCACCCGGCGCTACGTCAACGAGATCCTGCCGCTCATCGGCCCGGAGAAGGACATCCCCGCGCCCGACGTGGGCACCGACGAGCAGACCATGGCCTGGATCATGGACACCTACAGCGCGAACGCGGGCTACTCGGTCCCGGGCGTGGTGACCGGCAAGCCCACGGCTCTCGGCGGCTCGCTGGGCCGTGCGGGCGCGACCTCGCGCGGGGTGCAGATCGCCGCGCTGCAGGCGCTGGCCGAGATGAGTGGGGCGCGCTCCCCCGAGGGCGCGACCGTGGCGGTGCAGGGCTTCGGGAAGGTGGGCGCGCTCGCCGCGCAGTACCTCGCCGACGCCGGCTGCCGTGTCGTGGCCGTCTCCGACGCGGGCGGCGCGGTCGTCAGGCCCTCCGGGCTCGACGTCGCCGCGTTGCGCGCCCACGCGGCCGAGACCGGCTCGGTGCACGGCTACCGCGACGCCGACGCGCTCTCCCACGGCGACCTGCTCGAACTCGACGTGGACGTGCTGGTCCCCGCCGCGCTCGAAGGCGTGATCACGGCGGACAACGCCCCGCGCGTACGGGCCCGCCTGGTCGTGGAGGGCGCCAACGGGCCCACCACGCCCGAGGCCGACCTAATCATGGCGGGCAACGGGGTCACGGTGGTCCCCGACATCCTGGCCAACGCCGGCGGGGTCATCGTGTCCTACCTGGAGTGGGTGCAGAACACCCAGGCGTACTCCTGGAGCGCGGGCGAGGTCGAGGTGAAGCTCCGCGACCTGATGGAGAACGCCTACCGGGCGGTCGCGGATCTGGCCGTGGAGCGCGACCTCACGCTCCGCCAGGCCGCCCACGCGATCGGCGTGGGGCGGGTGGCCGAGGCCCACCGCATGCGTGGCCTCTACCCCTGACGGCCCTGAAAGACGGCGATGACGACCGCCTCCCGGGAAAATGCGGCTTCCGGGAGGCGGTCAGGCCGTCGTGGCGGCGTCCATCGTGGCGGGGTCCATGGTGGCGGTGTCCTCAGCGGCGGTGCCCGTAACAATGGTGTCCGCACCGGAGGCGTCCCCAGCGGCCCGTACGATCTCCTCACACAGCCGGTGGGTCAGCAGGGCGTCGTCCGCCGCGAGGATCCGCCCCTCCCGCACCGCGGCGAGGAACTCCCGGCAGATCTGCTCGATGCCGCGCTGCCGGGTCGCCGGGACCCAGTCCCCCCGCCTCGTGACGGTCTCGCCCCCGGCGTAGTCGACCACGTCGCCGAGGTTGACCACGCGCCGCTTCCCGCCGTCGCCCATGACCTCGCAGATCTCCTCGGCCGCGCCGCTGGTGCGGCTCATCACGCCGACGGCGGTGAAGCCGTCGCCGCCGAGCGTGAGCACGACGTGTTCGAGCAGGCCCTCCCGCACCCTGGTCCTGACCGAGGTGCCGGTGATCGGCCCGGGGGCGAGGAAGCGCAGCGTGTCGGCCACGTGGATGAAGTCGTCGAAGACCACGGCGCGCGGGTCGCCGGGCAGGTCCCGCCGGTTCTTCTGCATCACGACCACGTCGCGCGGCAGGTCGCGCAGGGCCGCGTACGCGGGGGCGTGCCTGCGGTTGAAGCCGACCATCAGCGATTTGTTCCGCTCGGCGGCCAGCCGGACGAGCCCGGCGGAGGCGGCGGCGTCGTAGGCGAGCGGCTTGTCGACGTAGACGTGCACGCCCGCCTCCAGCAGCGTGGTCACGATCGGGACGTGCGCGGTGGTGGCGGCGTGCACGAAGGCCGCGTCGATCCCGGCCTCGACGAGGCCGTCCGGGGAGGTGAAGCGCGCGCCGATCCGGTACGCGTCGCCGAGCCGGTCGAGAGCCGTGCGGTCGCGGGTGCACAGCAGCGGCTCGATGTCCGGCGTCGCCGCCAGCACCGGCAGGTACGCCTTCTCCGCGATGTCTCCCAGGCCGATGATCCCGACTCTCATGCCCGGGAGACTATCGCCGTCCCTCCGGCGCCTCTCAGCGCCCCCGCCACCACGCCACCGTCTCCTTCACCCCGGCCTCGATCGGCGTCGGCGTGAACCCGAGAACCGCCTGGGAGGCGGAGGAGTCGAGCACGTACGGCCGGTCGAACTGGTAACGGGTCTCCCCCAGCTCGCGCAGGAACGGCGACGCGAGACCCCCCGCCTTCAGCATCCACGCCGGCAGCCGCCGCAGGCGCGGCGCCGGGAGACCGGCCGCCTCGCACACCGTCTCGGCGAAATGCCGCAAGGTGAAGGGCGGCGCGGTCGGGATGTGCCAGGGCCGGCCCCAGGCGCGCTCCTCCTCTGCGGCCGCCGCCAGCGACCGCACCACGTCCGGCAGGTACGTCCAGCTGTGCGGAATGTCGGGGTCGCTGACGACGGTGGCGGTCTTGCCCGCGAACAGCGGCTCCAGGAGCCGCGGCCCCAGGTAGGACTGGTCGGACGACCGCGGCCCGTAGTAGTCCGAGCCTCGCACCTCGGTCACCCGCACCCTTCCCGCCTCGTGGGCGGCCCGCATCTCCTCCCACATCCGCGCCCGGACCCTGCCCTTCGTACCCGTCGCGGCGAGCGGCAGGTCTTCGGTCATCGGCCCGTCCACCGGCCCGTACCCGTACAGGTTGCCCAGCGTGACCAGGACGGCTCCGGACGACTCCGCGGCGGCCAGCAGCGCGGCCGCGATCGGCGGCCAGTCCAGGGGCCACCGGTGATAGCGCGGGTTGGCGCAGTTGTAGAGCGCGCCGGCCCCCTCGGTGAGCCGCCGCATGGCGTCGGCGTCGGCCGCGTCCGCCGCGACCGGCGAGATTCCCGGACGCTTCGGGCCCGAGCCCGAGCGGGTGACGAGGGTCACCTCGTGCCCCCGCTCCGCCAGCGTCTCGGCGAGCCCGCCGCCGACCTGCCCCGCTCCGACGATCACATGCCTGCCCATCACTTCTCCTTCACACTTGATCCGTCAGCAGCCGCAGCACGCCGTCCACGACGTACACGGCCGCGAACACGACACCGGCGGTGACGAGCCCGGAGGCCGCCAGCGCGGCCGCCCCCGCCCCGAACCACACGACCTCGAAGGCGGCCCGGGCGAGCCCGTGCAACTGGTGCGGCGCCTTGCCGCCCGCCATGAACAACCCCCAGAGCGTCGCGAACACGGCGGGTGTGCCGAGCCCCAACAAGATCTTGACCATGATGTTCGCCTCGCGGGTGAACCCCCAGTAGGCCAGCGAGATCAGCACCCCCAGCTCCAGGAAGAACATCGTTGCGGCGATCAGTCCCTTGATCCCGGCTGACATGGACACCCCTAGCGTTCGTCGCTCCGTTACGAGAGCAATGCTCTCTCAATAGGGTGGCTTACGTCAAGAGCGGTGCTCTCTAATCACACAGGTGCTCTGATAACCTGGTCGCATGAACGCGAGCCGTACCGCGCGCGAGCGGGTGAGAGCGGAACTGATCAAGGAGATCACGGACATCGCCCGGCGCCATCTGGCGACCGCTGGGGCCCCGGGTCTGTCCCTGCGGGCGGTGGCTCGCGAGATGGGGATGGTCTCCTCGGCGATCTACCGCTACTTCCCCAGCCGTGACGACCTGCTCACCGCGCTGATCATCGACGGGTACAACGCCCTCGGAGAGGCCGTCGAGCGCGCCGACGCCGCCTGCGCGGCCGGCGACTTCACCGGGCGCTGGCTCGCCGTCTGCCGCGCCGTACGCGAGTGGGCCCTGGCCCATCCCCACGAGTACGCCCTTCTGTACGGCTCGCCCGTGCCGGGCTACGCCGCTCCGCAGGACACCGTCGCGCCTGCGGTACGCGACACGGCCGTGTACGGGCGGATCGTCACCGACGCCCACCGGGCGGGCAGGCTCGTCCCTCCCCCGATCTGCCCGCCACCGCCCGCGGTCCTGGCGGAGGACGCCGAGGTCGTACGGTCGCTGATGCCGGGCGTGCCCGACGACGTGGTCACGCGGGCGATCGCCGCGTGGACAGGCCTGTTCGGAATGGTCAGCTTCGAGCTCTTCGGCCAGTTCAACAACACCATCACCCACCGCGCCGAACTGTTCGACCACAACGTGACCTGCCTCGGCCGGTTGCTCGGCCTTCCCGAGTAGGCGGCCCCCGGCAGCCGGACGCTCGCCGGCGTCGGAGGTTACGCCGACGCGCAGGGGGAGATCTTCTCACGGCGAAGTCAGAACTGACGGGCGCCGAGGCGTCCCTCCAGGAGGAGGAGCAGCTCGCCGAGGAGGTCTCCGAGCTCCCGCTGCCGGTCGGCGCCCAGCGCTGCCAGCAGATCGCTCTCGTATCCGAGCTGCCGGGGCAGCAGCCGGTCGGTGAGCGCACGGCCCTCGTCGGTGAGCGCGAGGTGGGAGACCCGCCGGTCGCGGTCGTCGGGGCGGCGGCGCACGAGGCCGCGCTCCTCCAGGGCCCGCAGCCGCTTGGTGACGGCCGCGCCCGAGGCGAAGGTCTCCCTGGCGATCCGGCTCGGGGTGAGCTCCCGGTCCAGCCGCCGCAGCGCGGCGAGGACGTCGAACTCCGGCCGGGTGAGTCCGTACTCCCGAAGGGGCGCGTCGCCGGCCTGCTGCAGCAGCAGGACACACCGGGTGAGGCGGCCGATCACGGCGATCGGGGCGGTGTCCAGCTCGGGGTGGACACGCCGCCACTGGCGCATCACCTGCGCGACGACGTCCTCTGCGACGCTCTCGGGCGCCTCGCCGGCGATGTCCTCCACGCCCCGATTCCTCAGCCCTGGGTCCGTTCGCAGCCGACTCTATCCCGATCCCGTACGGCCAGCCTCGCCAGCAGGCGGTGCCCCTCCTGCTCGGCCCGGGCGACCTGCTCCTCCGGCAACGCGCGCTGCCACCACTCGCCGGCGGCGACGTCGGCGGCCCGGCGCAGCTCCACCAGAGCGTCGACGAGCATGCCCCTCACCCGCGCCGTCTCCCCCGGCTCACCCGGACCACGGGCGAGGAGGCGCCGGGCCGCCGCCTGGGCGGCGGCCACACGCCGCAGCGCCGCGTCGATCCGCCCGGCGCTGCGGCGGTTGGTCACCAGCAGACAGCCGAGCAGTCCCGCCGCGACGCCCACGGCCGTGTCCAGCCAGCGGTCGCGGACCAGCGGCCACGCGGGCTGGTATCCGGGCAGTTCGGTGAGCAGGAGGGCCATCGGCGTCACGCACACCGTGCCCAGCCAGTAGTTGCGGGTCATCAGCGCCTCCGTGCAGAACTGGAGGGCAAGCGTGAGCAGGACCAGGGCGAGCGCGCCCGTACGGCTGACCGGCAGCAGCGCCGTGAAGACGAGCAGGCCGACCACGTTTCCGAGGGCGCGCTGCAGGGCCCGCTGCCAGGACAGCGTGGCGTTGGCCTGGAAGACCGACGCGGCCGTGACCACCGCCCAGTAGGGGTGACCGACCCCTGCGGCCAGCGAGACCAGCCCGGCGAGGGCGGACCCGACGGCGACGCGCACACCGATCGGGAACAGCGGGGAGCCGGGGTGGAACATGCGCAGCAGGCCCGGCCCGGCCGGCGCCGCCCGTTCCAGCGCGATGCCGGCGAGCCCGGCGGCCCCCGTCTCGCCGAGGCTCACCTCCGGCACCGGGCGGTTGCGGCGCAGGTCCGCGGCCCAGCCCGTGAACAGGCCCGCCTCGTCGCGGGGCACGGCCGGGAGGGACGCCTCCACCCGGGCCAGGAGACGTTCGAGCGCGCGCCTGCCCCGCCCCTCGGGCGACGGAAGCAGCGTGTGCCAGGCCGCGTTGACCGCCGCCGCCGCGTCGTGCCGCGCGCGGGCGGCCGCCGGCCCCTCCGCGTGGGCGAGCCGCACGGCGGCCTCCAGCGCCCGGGCCACGGCCGTGCGCTGGGGCCCCTCGGGACGGACGAGCGCGGGAGCCATGCAGACGAGCCAGGCGAGCGCCGCCGCCGCCGCGACGAGCGCGAGGTGGAAGGGGATGTCCCCGAGCCGCTGCGGCAGGAACGTGCAGGTCGCGCCGATGAACGTGAAGATCAGGTTGCCCGGCGGGCCGATCCGGGCGGCGTCGCACGCCACCTTGTGCGCGGCGGCGAGCAGCGCCGCCACGACGACCAGGACGGGGGCCGACCGGGTGAGACCGGCCGCGGTGAGCGCGACGCCCACGCTTGCGACCATGCCCGCCACAACGCCGAGCAGGGTGCGCGCCCTGACCCGGTACGGCAGGCCGTGCGCGTAGAGGGCGCACAAGGCGCCGGCGGAGGTGTACACGGCCAGGTCCAGACGGTCCAGCAGGAGGAGGACCGCGTCCGGCACGGCGAGCGCGACGACCGCGCTGAGCGCCTGCTTGTGCCAGACGTCCCCCAGTCGGCCGACTCTGAACACCCCCCGCAACGGCAGCCGCCCTCGCATCGCCGGCCTCATGATCCCCCGTTCTTTCACATATGTTTTACTCGTAAAACATATCAGCTCGCGAATGACTCACTGCCATGGCCAAGAGCTCCGGGCGCTCATCGAACCGGGCCACCAGGGTTCGCCTGCGGTCGCCGTTAGGAGCCTTGGCACGAACGTCTCAGTTATGAGACAGTCGTGCCATGGGTCTCGCCGGTGCGATGAGCATCCTTTCGCCCCTCGCGGAGGCTCAGCATGGTCTGGTCACCGCTCGGCAGGCCACACGTCATGGCGCACATCGCCGCGACCTCAGCCGCTTGGTCCAGGCCCGGGCTCTCGAACACGTGGCTCACGGCGTCTACCGGGTGGCCGGCGCTCCGCGCCCCGGGCTGGAGGAACTACGGGCCGCATGGCTCCAGCTAGCCCCCGAACTACAGATGGACCAGCGAGGACTCCCTCACGGAGTCGTCTCCCACACCAGTGCAGCTCTTGTATACGAGGTGGGACATCTCAATCCCCTGCGGTGGGAATTCATCGTCCCCCCGCCGCGTCGCTTTCGGACCCGGCGACAGGATGTGGCCATTCGCCATGCGCGGCTCGCGGTCGATGATGTCGAATGGGTCGACGGACTCCTCGTGACCACACCGCGACGGACGGCGACAGACCTGGCAGCCATCCGTCTGGATGGAGGTCATCTGGGCCTTGTGGTGGCGGACATGCTGGAACGGAACCTGACCCAGCCCAGTGACCTCGCCACGGCTCTGGCGCCCTATGCCGCGGGCTACGGACTGCCCGACGCGACCGGTCAGGAGTTCCTGCAGCATCTGACCCATCGATAAGGACATCCGTAGCCACATGCAGTCCACCGGCGACACGTTCCCCTACACCTCCCCCCAGGCTTTCGGTGCCGCCATCACGGACCGCCTCAAGAAAACCTCGGGCGATTCGCCGTATTCGACGAGCCAACGTCGCCGTCAGTTCGCGTATGACCGCTTACTCGCCCGCCTCTTCGCCGGCGATGAGGACTGTTGGATCCTCAAGGGCGGCGTGGCCCTGCTCGCCCGCCTCTCTTCAGCCCGGCACTCTGCCGACGTCGACGTCGTGGCCCGCGCCGGTTCGCCTGAGGCGGGTTTCGCGGCGCTGTGCACCACCGCCGAAGCCGACCTGGGCGATTACTTCACCTTCCGCTTCGACCGGCCGCGATCCCTCATCCAGGGAGTCGCGGGCATACGAGTGGGTGTGGAAGCCTGGCTGGGCCCGCGCCGCTTCGAGAGATTCGGGGTAGATCTGGTAACCGGCGGCCTCATCACGGGCCGCCCAGAAGTTTCACCGCCTGCTCTTTCGCTCGACATCCCGGGACTGGTCCGGCCGCCGTACCGGCTTTATCCGCTGGTCGACACCGTCGCCGACAAGGTCATGGCAATGCTGGAAGTCCGCGACGGCAGACCGAGCACCCGCTTTCGCGACCTTGTCGACCTGGTTCTCATAGCGAGGTCGCGATCTTTACAGGCCTTGGCGCTCCGCAGAGCCTTCACCTCGGAGGCACACCGTCGCGAACTGCTTCACGGGGCCGAGCTCCACGCGCCGGATGAAGCGATGTGGGCGGTCGGATACGCCACCGTGGTCGCCGATTTTCCCTGGATCGCCGAACGATCGCTCGGCGAGGCGCTGCTCGTGGCCAAGGCTCTGGTCGATCCCGTTCTGTCCAGAGAAGTCACCTCGGGAGCTTGGGATCCGCTGAGGCTGGCATGGACCTGATCCCGCAACTCGTGACGCGAAATCCGGCCTTATGCGAGCCCGGCCCTGCTCGCGCCGGATGCGGTGGCGGGAAGGCCGCCTTGTGCGGTTCCCCGGCGACGAACCGGTTCGTGACGAACGAGAGCCGGACCGGAGCCTCCGCGACTAATCCCGCCGGTCCCGGATGGCCTCGCCCACGTCGTCGATTTCGGGCAGCCCGTCGGCCGGGCCCTCGACCTTGGCCACCAGGGACGACCTGGGCGGCTTGACAGTCACGTGGGGTCGCCAGGCGAGGTACTCGGTTCTCGCCGCTCCCCTGGCATGAGGCCGGCCAGCCCCGCCCTTGATCCAGGTGTCCCAGATGGAGTCGACCATCATGGGCGTGCCGTCCTTGTCGGTCCAAAGCCACCACCACACGAGGGCGGGAGCGAGGGTGGCGTCGGGCTTCCGCCCGAGAAGCGCCCGGAAGGTAGGCGAGACGGCGTACAGGTCGGCGAAGGTGATCTTCCCCTTGTAGAGCATCGTGTTCTCGTGGATCCGGCCGGTGCTGTCCTTGAAACCGGAGCGCTTTCTGAAATAGGTGTCGGACAGCAGCTTTTTCAGCGTCTGGGGCTCGAAGACGTCGACGACCTGATCGGTGAAGGCGCCGCCGTTCGGGATCGCACCGCGCAGGGCCCAGGTCTTCCCCTTCGGCAACGCGGGCGCGTACAGGGGTCCGGTGGTGTAGAGCTTGCCGTTCACGCTCACGGAACGGTGCGGCCGGGTCTGGATCAGGAGGCTCCTGGCCACGGGATCACCGTCGGCGGCGTCCTTCTTCACGAGGGCCGCGGAGTCGTCACGCTCGAACCGCAGGTGCCTGCTCAGGTCGGACGCGACGACTCCCTTGCGCCCGAGCTGGATCGACCCCGCGCGTTTGAAGTCGTACTGAAAGGTGTTGGCCGTGTGGTTGATCAGCCGCGAGCGCGAACCCAGCTGGACGTCTCCCCACTCGACTACCTTGACGGTGAACTGGGCGGACAGGAGCCGCCGGGGCGGGGGCCGGTAGAGCGCAGGTCACAGCAGTCGCGCCGAAAACTGCAATCAATCGCCTCATGCGCAGGACGTCCTAACCCATAAAGGAGGGGGCATGTGTCGTTGCATGATCCATTGTGCCCGCGACTGTGAATCTCGACGTCGCCGTCGATCATGAGACATGCGAAAGGCGGCAGTCGGGGATCTCCCGGTTGCCGCCTTTCGCGTGATCACGACCGCCTTATGGGCCGGTCAGGACATACGCTTGCGATTTTGGGCAAGGTCATGAGCAGTGACGGCGCAGGTCATGCCGTGTCACCGCGAGAATCGGGGGGACGTCAGTGGCCGGTGGCGCGGTTGACGGCGGAGATGATGGCCTTGAGCGAGGCGGTCGTCGTGTTCGCGTCGATGCCGACGCCCCACAGGACCTGCGTGCCCTCCGGCCCGCCGATCTCGCACTCCACGTACGACGCGGCCTTGGCGTCGGCGCCCGCGCTCATCGCGTGCTCGGTGTAGTCGAGGACCCGCACCGGCACCCCGATGTTCTCCAGCGCGTCGCAGAAGGCCGAGATGGGGCCGTTGCCGACGCCCTCGATCTCCCGGATCTGGCCGTCGACCCGCACGTCGGCGCTGATCGCGTCCTTGTCGTCCACGGCGGAGGTGTGCCGATGGGCCAGCAGGCCCAGCCGCCCCCAGGGGCTCGCCGGGTTGGGCAGGTACTCGTCGGAGAACCGCTCCCAGATCTCGGCCGCGGTGACCTCGCCGCCCTCGGCGTCCGTACGGGCCTGGATGACGCGGGAGAACTCGATCTGCAGGCGGCGCGGCAGGTCGAGCTGGTGGTCGGCCTTCATGATGTAGGCGACCCCGCCCTTGCCCGACTGGCTGTTGACGCGGATCACGGCCTCATACGTGCGGCCGATGTCCTTGGGGTCGATCGGCAGGTACGGCACGGCCCAGGTGAACTCGTCGACCGGCACGCCGGCGGCGGCCGCGTCGCGCTCCAGGTGCTCGAGGCCCTTCTTGATGGCGTCCTGGTGGGAGCCGGAGAAGGCCGTGTAGACCAGCTCGCCGCCCCACGGGTGGCGGGGGTGCACGGGCAACTGGTTGCAGTGCTCGACCACGCGCCGGATCTCGTCCATGTCCGAGAAGTCGATCTCGGGGTCGATGCCCTGGGAGAACAGGTTCATGCCCAGCGTCACCAGGCAGACGTTGCCGGTCCGCTCGCCGTTGCCGAACAGGCAGCCCTCGATGCGGTCGGCGCCGGCCATGTAGCCCAGCTCGGCGGCGGCGACGGCGGTGCCCCGGTCGTTGTGCGGGTGCAGGGACAGCACGATCGAGTCCCGGTACGCCAGGTTGCGGTGCATCCACTCGATCTGGTCGGCGTACACGTTGGGGGTGGCCATCTCGACCGTCGCCGGCAGGTTGACGATCACCTTGCGGTCGGGGGTGGGCTGCCACACGTCGTTGACGGCGTTGCAGACCTCGACGGCGTACTCCAGCTCGGTGCCGGTGAAGGACTCGGGCGAGTACTGGAAGTAGATCTCCGTGCCCTCCATCTCGGCCGCCAGCTTCTTGCACAGCTTGGCGCCCTCGACGGCGATGGCGGTGATGCCGTCCGTGTCCTGGCCGAAGACGACCCGGCGCTGGAGGGTGGAGGTGGAGTTGTACAGGTGGACGATCGCCTGGCGCGCGCCGCGCAGCGACTCGAAGGTCCGCTCGATCAGCTCGGGCCTGGCCTGCGTCAGCACCTGGATGACCACGTCGGAGGGGATGCGCTCCTCTTCGATGATCTGGCGGACGAAGTCGTAGTCCGTCTGCGACGCGGCGGGGAAGCCGACCTCGATCTCCTTGTAGCCCATCCGGACCAGCTGGTCGAACATCTTCAGCTTGCGGTCGGAGTCCATCGGGTCGATCAGCGCCTGGTTGCCGTCGCGCAGGTCCACCGCGCACCAGCGGGGCGCCTTGGTGATGACCTTGTCGGGCCAGGTGCGGTCGGCCAGCCGTACGGGCTCGAACGGCGTGTAGCGATGGAACGGCATCGGGCTCGGCTGCTGCTCATTCATGATTGCTCCTCGTCGGGCGCACGGCGAGCCCCGGGCACGACGTTGCCGTCGTCATCGGAAAAGGGGCGCCGTTGGAAAAAACCAGGGCGGCCGACGCGCATGACTCTCGCACCGCGGCGAGGGAGCCGGCCTCTTACAGGCCCTCGCCGCGGCGGATAAGAAGGAGACCGCGCAGCATGCCAAGCAGACTAGCAGACGCCCTCCAGCGGAAGAGACACCCGATCACATTCCGAGACGGAGCACCGGGTTAGGGTGAGCCGTGATGCGAAGGAGGCCGCATGAAGGACAACGACATCCTCAAGCAGATCAGCGAGCTGGTCGACGAGGAGCACTCGCTGCGTGAACGGCTGGTCGCGGGCGAGCTGACCTCCGAGGAGGAGCACGACAGGATCTCCTCGCTGGAAGAGCAGCTCGACCGCTGCTGGGACCTCCTGCGCCAGCGCCGCGCCCGGCGCGACGTGGGCGAGGACCCCGACTACGCCTCCCCCCGCCCGGCCGACGAGGTCGAGAACTACATGCAGTAGACCCCTCACCACCGCGGTTCCACGATGTGAAAACGAGTCGCGTCCCTGACAGGGTGTGCGGAATTCTTGTCGGCATGCACATGATGCGCGTCGTCCCCGCGGCGCAGGAGGAAGACGACCCCGACGGCCCCGCGGGCCACTCCCCCCTGGCCGGTCTGTACGCCGTGTCCCGGGCCTGCGACGATCCGGGTCCCGCGATGTCGTGGCGGCACTTCGCGGCGAGCGTCCGGAGCGGGTCGGGCGGCGAGCGTGCCGAGGCGTGGGCGGCGTGCGACGGCGACCGGGTCGCCGGCGGCCACATCCTCCACCTCCCGCAGGACGACAACACCCACCTCGCCCTGCTCCGGCTGATGACGCATCCACGGCGACGGCGCGAGGGCGTGGGCGGCATGCTGCTCGACCACGCGATCGGCCGGGCGCGCGACGAGGGCAGACGCGTGCTGATCGCCGAGGCGCCGGCGGACGGGCCGGGCACGGCGTTCGCCAAGGCCCGCGGGTTCTCCCCGGCCTCCACCGAGACCCGGCTGGTGCTCGACCTGCGCACGGCCGACTGGTCCGGCCTCGAACTCCTCCGAGCGCGGGCCGTACGGCACGCCACCGGCTACTCACTCGAACGGTGGGCCGGGCCGACCCCCGACGACCTGCTCGGCGACATGGCCCGCCTGGCGGAGGGCATGAACGACGAGCCGCTGGGCGACCTCGCGATGGAGGACCAGCGGTGGACCGCCGACCGCGTGCGCGCACGCGAGGAGATGCTCACACGGGCGGGCCTGCGGACCTACACGGTGATCGCCCGGCACACGGCCGGCGGGGAGCCCGCGGGGTTCACCCAGCTGGTGGTGGACGCCGAGCGGCCGGAGGGCTGGGCCCGCCAGGGCGCGACCACGGTCCTCGCCCCGCACCGCGGCCGGCGGCTCGGCCTGGTGCTGAAGCTCGCCGGCATCACCTGGTTCCGCGCCTGCGAGCCGTCCGTCGAGCGTGTGATCACCTGGAATTCGGTGGCGAACCCGCACATGCTGGCGATCAACGAGGCGATGGGCTTCGAGGTCTTCGACACCTGGTACCAGTGGCAGCTCGACATCTGACTACGGGCGCAGGTCGGTCCTGGCCTCGCCGGTGTCCGGATCGTGCGGGGAGGAGAGATGCTGGTGGATCATCGCCCACGTGCCGTCTCTCCGCTCGAACACGCGGGTTCCGCGTGACCACGTCTCGGCGCTCTCGCCGCCCGCCTGCTCGACCCGGATGCGGTTGAGCCCCCACGCGACGGCCAGGTCCTGCCTGACCAGGATCCTCAGATCGGGGACATCCCAGCTCACGCCGTCCCCGGCGGCGTCGAGGCCGCGCGCGCAGACCTCGCGCACCGCCTCGACGCCGCGGTGCCGCAGCGGCCCGTCGTGCTCGTAGGAGACGACGTCGGCGGCGATGCCGGCCATGAGGCCCTCCAGGTCCCCGGCGGCGGTGCAGGCGAACCACCGGTGGTGCAGTTCGCGCACCTCCTCCTCGGCCACCCCGAACTCCTCGGCCACCCCGGACTCCTCGGCCACCCCGGACTCCTCGGCCGCCCCGGAGCCGGCGTCCGGGTCGACGTACGGGAACGAGTGGTGCTCATGGGCGACCACCCATCGGCCGTCCTGCCTGCGCAGGCCGAGTGTCAGCCGCAGGCGCGTCCGCGGGTTCGCCGCGAGCTCTTCCGGGCCGCCGCAGCGCACCAGGGCGTGGGCGAACGCGACGTCCTGCCCCGCGGTCACGTCCAGCGACTCGATCTCGAAGCAGGCACCATGCGCCTGCCAGGCGAAGAAGGGCGGCCACGTCTCGCGGTAGGCGTCCAGGCCGCGTACGCCCTCGTACGGCGGCGGCACGTCGAACATCACGATGTCGCCGGCGTGGTCGGCGACCACCCCCTCGATGTCGCCGCGGTGGACCGCCTCGGCCCAGCGCTCGATCAGGTCGCGGATCCGCTCGTGGTCGTCGGTCATTCTCGCTCGGTCCTTCCGGGTCGTCCGCTGTCACCGCCTACAACCCTCGGCGACCGGCGAACTCATCGGTCAGCCGCCACATCCGCCCGCGTCAGTTCCGCCGGCAGGCCGAACGCCGGCAGGTGGGCCTCCAGGAACGAGACCACCTCGGCGATCCGCTGTCCGCGCAGCGCGAGCAGGTCCAGGCTGGCGGCGGTGTAGACGCCGCGGTCGTCGTCCCACAGGTAGGTGCCGAACGCGACCTGCCCGTTCACCCGCGCCGGCAGGAGACGCCAGCGCCATTCGCGCGCCGTCTTCCGCAGGAAGCCGCGGATGGCGTCGTGCCCCTGATACCAGGCCGTCAGCGGCGGCATAGAGTACTTCGCGTCCTCGGTCAGCATCGCCACGATGGCGTCCACATCCGCGGCCTCCCAGGCGGCGGCGTAGCGCCGGGCCGTCTCCCGCCACGCCGGTTCGCCGAGCAGGCCGAGAGTCCGCTGCTGGGTGGTGGGCGGGACCAGGCGTCCGAGCGTGCCGCGGGCCCGCTGCAGCGCGCTGTTGACCGCGGCGACGGTCGTCTCCAGCAGGCCGGCGACCTCGCCGGCGCCGTAGCCGAGGACGTCGCGCAGCAGCAGCACGGCCCGCTGCCGAGCCGGCAGGTGCTGCAGCGCGGCGACGAAGGCCAGCTCCACGCTCTCCCGCGCCACGACGCGGGCCTCCGGGCCCAGCTCCGCCGTCCAGCTCATCAGCCGGTCCGGGAACGGCTCGACCCACGCCGCCTCGACCGGCGGTACGCCTCCCGGGCTCAGGTCGGCGGGCAGCTCGCGCCGCCCACGCCGCTCGATGAGCGTCAGCGCCCTGTTCGTGGCGATCGCGTACAGCCAGGGCCGCACGGATCCGCGGTCCCCTTCGTCGTCCTCGAACCGCGGCAGAGCGCGCCAGGCCCGGTCCAGCGTGTCCTGGACGACGTCCTCCGCGTCGTGAACCGATCCCAGCATGCGGTAGCAGTACGCGCGCAGCTCGTCCCGCAACGGCCCGACCAGGCGCCCGAAGGCGTCGCCGTCGCCGGAACGGGCCGCGGCCAGCAGTTCGGCGCCGGACTGCCCCGTCCGGCCGATCCGTTCCTCACCCATCCGCCCATCCTGCCCCGGCTCGGGGGGCGACGCCGGAGACAGTGGAGGAAGCGGTCGGGCCGTGCGCAATGCCGGGTCCGGACCGGCCCCCACCGCACGGGCGGTGCGGAGCCTCCGGCGCGGCCGAAGGCGTTCACACGTGCGATCGCTTCCTCCCCTCCAGCGTAAGCGCGGGACCGGGACCGGCGACAGGCCCTCAGACGGACAACAGGCGGTGAACCTCCTCGTCCTGGAGCTCCCGTGCGGGGCCGGACCTGACCACCCGTCCGGCGTCGAGGATCACGAACCCGTCGGCCAGCCGCAGCGCGAGGTCCAGATACTGCTCCACCAGCAGGATCGCGAGACCGGTCGCGTGCAGGCGTTCGACGGCCTCCTCGATCTCCAGGATGATCGACGGCTGGATGCCCTCGGTCGGCTCGTCCAGGATCAGCAGCCTCGGCCGGGTGACCAGGGCGCGGGCGATCGCGAGCTGCTGCTGCTGGCCGCCGGACAGGAACCCCGCCGGCCGTTTCAGCAGCGGCTTGAGCCGGGGGAAGACCTCCAGGGCCTCCTCCAGCTCCGCGTGCTCACGGTGCGCGGACGCCTCCAGCGTGACCAGGAGGTTGTCCATCACGGTGAGCTGGGGAAAGGTCTCGTGCCCCTGCGGCACGTAGCCCATGCCGAGCCGTACGCGCTGGTCGGGGCGCAGCCGGGTGACGTCCCTGCCCTCGAACGTCACCGTCCCGCCGGTCGCCGGGAGCACGCCCATGACGGTGTCGAGCAGGGTCGTCTTGCCGACCCCGTTGCGGCCCATCACGCAGACGAGGCTTCCGGCGGGCACCTCCAGCGAGACGCCGAAGAGCACCCGGGCCCGGCCGTACCCCGATTCCAGTCCCTCAACGGACAGCATCCTCGGCACCCTCCCGCGCCCGTCCCAAGTAGATCTCCTGCACGCGCGGGTCGGCCCGCACCTGCTCCACCGAGCCCTCCGTCAGCACCCTGCCCTCGTGCAGGACGGTGACCTGGGAGGCGTAACGGCGCAGGAAGTCCATGTCGTGCTCCACCACGACCACGGTGTGGTCGCGGGCGACCTCGGTGAGCAGCTCGCCGGTGCGCTCGCGCTCGCCGGAGGACATGCCGGCGACCGGCTCGTCGAGCAGCAGCAGCCGGGGCCGCTGGACGATCAGCATGCCGATCTCCAGCCACTGCCGCTGCCCGTGGGACAGCACCCCGGCCCTGCTGTCCGCCAGCCCGGCCAGGCCGGTCGTCTCCAGCGCCGCCGCGACCTCCTCCGACACCCCGCGCCTGCGGCGCAGCAGCGACCACAGGGGGCGGCGGAACGACGCGGCGAGATCCAGGTTCTCCAGCACGGTGAGCTCCTCGAAGACCACCGAGGTCTGGAAGGTCCGGCCCACGCCGAGCCGGACGATCTCGTGTTCCCTGCGGCCCGCGAGGTCCTGCCCCTCGAACCGCACGGTGCCCGCGGTCGGCTTCGTCAGGCCCGTGATCACGTCGATGAGGGTGGTCTTCCCCGCGCCGTTCGGCCCGATCAGGAAGCGCAGCTCGCCCCGGCCGACGGTCAGGTCCACGCCGTCGAGTGCCCGGAAGCCTCCGAAGGCGACTTGCAGCCCGCGGATGTCCAAGAGGGGCTCGGTCACGCCCTCGCCTCCCTTCTCCGTACGAGAGCGGCGGCCAGGCCCGCGATGCCCTTGGGCGCCAGCGTCATGACGAGCACGAACAGGGCGCCCTGCAGATACAGCCAGGCGTCCGGGAGCTCCTCGCTGAAGTACGTCCGCGCGTACCCCATAACGACCGCGCCGAGCACCGCGCCGGCCAGCGCGAACCGGCCGCCGACGGCCACCGCTACGACGAGTTCGAGCGAGGGCACGACCCCGAGAAGGGCCGGCGAGATGATGCCGACCACGGGCACGAACAGCGCCCCCGCGATGCCGGCCATGCCGGCCGAGACGGCGAAGGTCAGCGTCTTCACCGTGGCGGGGTCGTACCCGAGGAAGCGCACCCGGTCCTCGCCGTCCCTGACCGCGAGCAGCAGCCGTCCGAACCGGCTGCGGACGAGTTGCCTGGCGCCCAGGTAGAGCGCCCCGAGCACGGCCGCCACCAGCAGGTAGAGGCCCCGCTGGGTCTCGTCGGCCGCCACGTCGCGGCCGAAGAAGTCGAAGAAGTTGGTCAGGCCGTTCGTGCCGCCGGTCAGCCCCTGCTGCCCGACCAGCAGGATCACCAGCGCCGCCGCCAGCGCCTGGGTGAGGATCGCGAAGTACGCCCCTCGTACGCGCTGGCGGAACACCAGCGCGCCGAGCAGCAGCGCGACCGCGACCGGCAGCACGACGACCATGGCCAGCGCGAAGACCGGGTTGCCGAACGGCTTCCACAGCGCCGGCAGCTTCTCCACCCCGCTCCAGACCATGAAGTCGGGCAGGTCCCCGGCGGCGTCGTTGAGCTTGAGATACATGCCCATCGCGTAGCCGCCGAGGCCGAAGAACACCCCCTGCCCGAGCGTGAGCATGCCGCCCTGCCCCCAGGCGAGGCCGATGCCCAGTGCCACGATCGCGTAGCAGAGATACTTGGCCAGCAGGCCGAGGCGGAACGGCTCCAGCAGCAGCGGCGCCACCACCAGGGCGAGCACCGCCACCGCCGTGAAGGCAGCGGGGCCCTGCCACCGGCCGGTCAGGACCCGGCGCGAGACCGTGAGGGCGGTCATGTGAGCGCCCGCGATCGGACGAAGAACAGCCCCTGCGGCCGGATCTGCAGGAAGCCGATGATCGCCACGAGGACCACGACCTTGGCGAGGCTGGCGTCGCTCCAGAACTCGGCGTAGGAGTTCAGCAGGCCGAGGCCGATCGCGGCCAGCACCGCGCCGCGGAGCTGTCCCAGGCCGCCCGCGACGACCACGAGGAACGCGTCCACGATGTAGTACGTCCCGAGCGCCGGGCCGACCGGCCCGATCAGCGTGAGCGCGACCCCCGCGACCCCGGCGAGGCCGGAGCCGATGAAGAACGTCCGCTGGTCGACCCTTCCGGTGTCGATACCGCTCGTGGCCGCGAGCCTCCTGTTCTGCATCACCGCCCGCATGCGCCGCCCCTGCCCGGTCCGGTTCATGTACGCCCAGATCGCGAGCACCGACGCCGCGGCGAGCGCCAGGATGAACAGCCGGTTGTACGGCAGGATCCCGGCGCCGCCGCGCAGCCAGGCGGGCGAGGCGACCTGCACGTTGGGCGCCCCGAACAGGTCACGGGCCAGTTGCTGGAGCATGAGGCTGACGCCCCAGGTGAGCAGCAGCGTGTCCAGTGGGCGGCCGTAGAAGCGCCGGATCAGCGTGCGCTCCAGGATCAGGCCCATGACCCCGGCCACCACGAAGGCGGCCGGGAGGGCGACCAGGAAGCCCACGCCCTGGAGCAGGTAGGCCGTGTAGGCCCCCGCCATGATGAACTCGCCGTGAGCCATGTTGATCACGCCCATCTGCCCGAAGGTGAACGTCAGCCCGAGGGCGATGAGCAGCAGGACCGCTCCGATCGACAGCCCGATCGGCAGCTGGTTGACCATTCCCTCCATGTCGGCCCGTCAGACCAGGCCGCCGGCCCAGGGGTACGTCCTGAGGTAGGGGTCGGGCTTGATCGGCTCGCCGGAGTTCCAGACCTCCTTGATCTGGCCGTCCGGCTGGACGACCCCGATGCGCGCGGTCTTGTAGACGTGCTGGTTGTCGCCGTCGATGGTGACCTTGCCCTCTGGGCGGTCCAGGGACACCCCGCCGGCGGCCTTCTTGACGGCCTCCACGTCGGTGCTCCCGGCCTTCTTGACGGCCTCGGCCCACAGGTGGACGGCGTTGTATCCGGCCTCCATCGGGTCGGAGGTCACCTTGTCGGCGCCGTACTTCGCCTTGAACGCGGCGACGAACTTCTCGTTCGCCGGGGTGTCGGTCGTCTGGTAGTAGTTCCAGGCCACGAGGTGCCCGGCGACGTTGTCGACCCCGATGCCCCTGACCTCCTCCTCGGCCACGGACACCGACATGACCGGCATCTGGTCGGCGCTGATCCCGGTGCTCTTGAGCTGCTTGAAGAACGCGACGTTGCTGTCGCCGTTCAGGGTGTTGAAGACCGCGTCCGGCTTCGCCTCGACGATCTTGTTGACCAGCGTGCTGTACTCGGTGTGCCCGAGCGGGGTGTACTCCTCGCCGAGGACCTCCATCCCGTTCGCCGCGGCGTACGCCTTGATGATTTTGTTCGCGGTTCTCGGGAAGACGTAGTCGCTGCCGACGAGGAAGAGCTTTTTCTTGCCCTTCTCCTTCAGATAGTCGAGCCCGGGGACGATCTGCTGGTTGGTCGTCGCGCCCGTGTAGAAGATGTACGGCGAGCTTTCCAGGCCCTCGTACTGGACCGGATACCACAGCAGCGCCTTGCGCTTCTCGAAGACCGGGAGCATCGCCTTGCGGCTCGCCGACGTCCAGCCGCCGAAGACGGTCGCGACCTTGTCCTGCGCGATGAGCTTGGTGGCCTTCTCCGCGAACGTCGGCCAGTCGGAGGCGCCGTCCTCCACGACGGGCTCCAGCTTCTTGCCCAGCACGCCGCCGGCCGCGTTGACCTCCTCGATCGCGAGCAGCTCGGCGTCCCTGACCGTGACCTCGCTGATGGCCATCGTGCCGCTGAGGGAGTGCAGGATGCCGACTTTTATGGTGTCAGAACCCCCAGATGAGGCAGATGTACCGCTTGTTGAGGACTGCCCGCCGCACGCCGCGAGCGTCGCGGCCGCGAGAGCGAACACCGCTCCGGCACGCCATAATGAGTTCCGCAATTGCCTCTCCTTGCCGCTACGGCCCCCGCGCCGATCCGTCTGCCGTCAAGGTGGGCGCGCGGTATTTCCCGCCGAAATCCCGGGCGTTAACAAGTCATTAGCGAAGGCTCACCGCCGTCCGGATACGCATACGAAATCAGTGGGTAACGCGGGGGAAACCGCGGGTACCTATCGTCCCGCCATGCGGCTCACTCCACACGAACAGGAACGGCTCCTCATCCACGTCGCCGCGGGCGTGGCCCGCGAGCGCAGGGAGCGCGGCCTTCGCCTCAACCATCCGGAGGCGACGGCCCTCATCGCGTCCTTCCTCCTGGAGGGCGCCCGCGACGGCCGCAGCGTCGCCGACCTGATGGACGCCGGCCGCAAGGTCCTGCGGCGCGAGGACGTCATGGAGGGCGTGCCCGAGATGCTGGAGTCCGTCCAGATCGAGGCGACCTTCCCCGACGGCACCAAGCTCGTCACCGTCCACAACCCGATCACATGACGGGCGAGGGCGTGCCGGGCGAGATCCTGTGCGGCGACGGCGACGTGCCGCTGAACCCCGGCAGGGAGCGGATCACCCTGAGAGTCGTCAACACCGCCGACCGGCCGGTGCAGGTCGGGTCGCACTACCACTTCGCCGCGGCCAACCCCGGCCTGGAGTTCGACCGGGAGGCGGCCTGGGGCACCCGCCTCGACATCCCGGCGGGCACCGCGACCAGGTTCGAGCCCGGGGTGGAGCGCGACGTCACGCTGGTCCCGCTCGCGGGGAACCGCGTCGTACCCGGACTGCGCCCCGAGTGGGCCGGTCCCCTCGACGGGAGGACCGATGTCTAGCGTCGAGCGGGCCCACTACGCCGCGCTGTACGGCCCCACCGCGGGCGACCGGGTGCGCCTGGCCGACACCGACCTGTACGTCGAGGTGACCGAGGACCTGTCGATGGGACCCGCCGGGGCGGGCGACGAGGCGGTGTTCGGCGGCGGCAAGGTCATCCGCGAGTCGATGGGGCAGGCGCGCACCACGAGGGCGGAGGGCGCGGCCGACCTGGTCATCACCGGCGCGGTGATCCTCGACCACTGGGGGATCGTCAAGGCCGACATCGGCGTCCGCGACGGCCGGATCACCGCGATCGGCAAGGCCGGCAACCCCGACACGATGGACGGCGTCCACCCGGAGCTCGTCATCGGCCCGTCCACCGAGATCCTCGCGGCCAACGGCAAGATCGTCACCGCGGGCGCGGTCGACACCCACGTCCACCTGATCTGCCCGCAGATCCTCGACGAGGCGCTCGCCTCGGGCGTGACCACGGTCGTCGGCGGCGGCACAGGACCCGCCGAGGGCACGAAGGCCACCACCGTGACCGGGACCTGGTATCTCGGCCGGATGCTGGAGTCCCTGGACTCCTACCCGTTGAATGTGGCCCTGCTCGGCAAGGGCAACACGGTCAGCAAGGAGGGGCTGCTCGAACAACTGAGGGCCGGGGCGTCGGGCTTCAAGCTGCACGAGGACTGGGGCGCCACCCCCGCCGTCATCGACGCCTGCCTGCGGGTCTGCGACGCCACCGGGGTGCAGGTCGCCATCCACACCGACACGCTCAACGAGGCCGGCTTCGTGGAGTCGACCCTACGGGCCATCGGCGGGCGGGCCATCCACGCCTACCACACCGAGGGCGCCGGAGGCGGCCACGCCCCGGACATCATCACCGTGGCCTCCCACGCCAACGTGCTGCCCTCGTCCACGAACCCGACCAGGCCGCACACGGTCAACACGCACCACGAGCACCTGGACATGCTCATGGTGTGCCACCACCTCAACCCCGCCATCCCGGAGGACCTGGCCTTCGCCGAGTCGCGGATCCGGCCGACGACGATGGCGGCCGAGGACGTCCTGCACGACATGGGCGCGATCTCGATGATCGGCTCGGACTCCCAGGCCATGGGCCGGGTCGGTGAGACGATCATTCGTACGTGGCAGACGGCGCACGTGATGAAGCGGCGCCGCGGGCCGCTGCCGGGCGACGGCCCCGCCGACAACCTCCGCGCCCGCCGGTACGTGGCGAAGTACACGATCAACCCGGCGATCGCCCACGGGCTGGACGCGGAGATCGGGTCGGTGGAGCCCGGCAAGCTCGCCGACCTCGTGCTGTGGAGCCCGGCCTTCTTCGGGGTCAAGCCCGACCTCGTCGTCAAGGGCGGCGTCATCGCGTACGCCCAGATGGGCGACGCGAACGCGTCGATCCCGACGCCGCAGCCCGTGCTCCCCCGCCCCATGTTCGGCGCGGCCCCGGTCACCGCCGCCGCGACCTCGCTGCACTTCGTGGCGCCGCTCGCGCTGGAGGACGGCCTGGCCGGCCGTCTCGCCGTCGGCAGGCGGCTGGTCCCGGTGGCCGACGTCCGCGCCCGGCGCAAGCACGCGATGCCGCTCAACGACGCCCTGCCGGACATCCGGGTGGATCCCGACACCTTCGCCGTACGCGTGGACGGCGAGCTGATCGAACCCGCCCCGGCCGAGTCGCTGCCTATGGCGCAGCGCTACTTCCTCTTCTGATGTCCGCCGTGAAGGGGGACGCGGCGCTGCTGCTGCTGGCCGACTCCCGGCTGCCGGCGGGCGGGCACGCCCACTCGGGCGGCGTGGAGGAGGCCGTACGGCGGGGCGCCGTCACCGGCACCGGCGACCTGGCGCGGTTCCTGCGCGGCAGGCTCGCCACCTCCGGCCTCGTCACCGCCGCGCTCGCCGCCGCCGCGTGCGAGCTGGCGGTCTCCGAGGTCGTCCTGGTAACCGACTCCGAGACCGGCTCCGGGACCGCCGCGCGATCGGCCCCCGGAGCCGCGGCCGGCGGCGGTGCCGATACCGGTGCCGGTGCCATGGGCGAGCCGGCTGCGCTGTGGCGGCGGTTGGACGCCGAGGCCGACGCCCGGACCGCCTCACCCGCCCAGCGGGAGGCCTCGCGCACCCAGGGGCGGCTCCTGCTGCGCACGGCCCGCCGGATGTGGCCCGCGGCCGCGTTGGACATGCTCGCGCGAGCGGTGCCTGAGGGCCCGCACCATCCGGTCGCGCTCGGCGCGGTCGCGGCCTCCGCGGGCTGCGAGCCCCTCCAGGCCGCGCTGGCCGCCGCCTACGCCACGGTCACCGGCCCGGCCACGGCCGCGGTGCGGCTCCTCGGCCTCGACCCGGTCGCCGTCCATCGCCTGCTCGCCGACCTCGCGCCCGCGCTCGACGAGACGGCCCACGCCGCCTGTACGTCGCTCGCGGGCGCCGTCCCGCTCGACGAGGAGCCGTACGAGGAGCCGTACGAGGAGCCCGGCGAAGAGCCCGGCGAGGAGCCGGACGAGCGCGGCACGGGACGGCACGCGGGATGGCGGGCGGCGTGGCGGGCGCTGCCCGGGCACGGCGCGCCCGCGCTCGACCTCCTGGCGGAGGGACACCTGACCAACCCGGCCAAGCTCTTCGTCTCCTGACCTCCCACCCGGCATCGCACGAGAAAGACGAGGTTCCCCATGGGCGCTCACCACGACGACCTCCACGACCCGGCCGAACCGCACGGGCGGGCGCTCCGCCTGGGCATCGGCGGGCCGGTCGGCAGCGGCAAGACCGCCCTGGTGGCGGCGTTGTGCCGCAGTCTCGGGCCGACCCTGCGGCTCGGGGTCGTGACCAACGACATCTACACCACCGAGGACGCCGACTTCCTGCGCCGCGCGGGGGTCGTCGACCCCGGCCGCATCCTCGCCGTGCAGACCGGCTGCTGCCCGCACACCGCCATCCGCGACGACATCGCGGCCAACCTGGACGCCGTCGAGACGCTGGAAGAGCGATTCGGGCCGCTCGACCTCGTCATCGTCGAGAGCGGCGGCGACAACCTCACCGCCACCTTCAGCCGGGGCCTGGCCGACCGGCAGATCTTCGTGCTCGACGTGTCGGGCGGCGACAAGGTGCCGCGCAAGGGCGGGCCGGGGGTGACCTCGGCCGACCTGCTCGTGGTCAACAAGACCGACCTCGCGCCGATGGTCGGCGCCGATCTGACCGTGATGTCCCGCGACGCGGCGGCCGTACGGGACGGCAAACCGGTGTTGTTCACCTCGATCAGGGAGGACAGGTCCGCGCACACCGTCGCGGAGTGGGTGGTGACCATGGTCGACGCCTGGCGACGCGAGCACGGGGAACCGCACCACCACACCGCCCACAGTGGCTCCCACGGCGGCTCCCACGCTGGCCCCCACCCGGCCACGGCGCCCTGACATGGCATCCGGCGCCGTGACCGCGCGAGCGGTGATCCGCACCGAGGCCGCGGGCGGAGGCAGGACCCGGCTGGAGACGCTCCGCTCCGACCCGCCGCTGACGCTGCGGCAGACCGGGCCCCGGCGGGTGCACCTCGTCTCGACGGGCGCGGGCCCGCTGCGCGGGGACCGCTTCGACCTCGCCGTGGACGTCGCCCCCGGCACCTCGCTGGAGGTCCGCTCGGTGGCCGCCACGCTGGTGCTGCCCGGCCTCGCGGACACCCCCTCGGTCATGGTCGTACGGGCCCGGGTCGGGGCGGGCGCCGCCCTGCGTTTCTCCCCCGAGCCGACCGTCCTCGCCGCCGGATGCGCCCACCACCTCGTCGTACGGCTCTCGCTCGCCGAGGACGCCACGGTCTTCTGGCGGGAGGAGATCGTGTTCGGGCGGCACGGCGAACGGCCGGGACGCGGCCACGCGCGGTTCGACGCGACCGTGGCCGGGCGGCCTCTGCTCCGCCAGGATCTCCTGATCGGCGAGGATGCCGTGGACGGCAGCCCGGCCGTCTACGGGGACGCCCGGTGTGTCGGCTCGACCCTCCTCGCGGGCCCCGCCTGGGCTCCGCCCGCCGAACTGGACGCCGAGCCGGACGCCGAGCGGGAGCGGCGGGCCGTCCTGGGGGACGGCTGGGCGGCCCTGCCCCTGGCCGGCCCCGGCGTGCAGGTCTGCGCGCTCGGCGCGGACGCCGTCCAGCTGAGGAAACGGCTGCGGCGCGGCGAGGAGGCCGCGGGCGCCCCGCCACCCGGGCCGCCGGCCGCCGCACGGGCCGCCGCACGGGCTGCCTCACCGCCCGGGCAACCCGCCGCCGCCCAGACCGTCGCGGCGTCCGGCGCATTCGCCGCCGCGCACCCCGTTCCACCGGCCGGGCCACTCGCCGCCGCACACCCCGTCCGACCGCCGGCGCGCCCCTTCACCACGCCGGCCGACGGTGGCCGGGGCTGAAACCTGCCGCCCCGCGCCGTAGCCTGGTGATCGTGTCGGAACCCACGCAGCACCCCGGCAGGCCGCGGCGAGGCACCAGCGTGGCCGGCGTCCTGCGGGCCGCCGGCGTGTTCGTCGCGGGGTTCACGCTGGCCGTGACCGCGCTGCTCCCGTGGGCCGGCCTCACCGCCGAGTTCGGCATCCTCGACGCGTCGCTCACGCACGCCGTGCGCGGCGTGGACGCGGGCTCCGGCTGGGTCGTGCTGGGCGCCGGGGTCACGGCCATGCTGCTCGGCGTGCTCGGCGCGGCGCGAAACTGGCTGTTCACCGGGCTGGCGATCCTGCCCGGCGCGGTGGCCGCCTTCGCGCTGGCCATGTTCCTCGCCGACCCGCGCGACCTCGTGGGCCGGCTCGACTTCCAGGTCTCCGGGCTGCTGCGGGTGCACCCCACGATCCAGTACGGCTGGTTCGCCGGCCTGCTGGCCTCGGTCGCGCTGGCCGTCCTGGCCGCCGCCGCGCTGCTGCGCCGCCGGTGACCCGTCAGTCGTAGAAGCCGAGCCGCCGCAGCTGCTTGGGGTCGCGCTGCCACTCCTTGGCGACCTTCACCCGCAGATCGAGGTAGATCCGGGTGCCGAGGAGCGCCTCGATCTGCTGCCGGGCGCGGGTGCCCACGTCCTTGAGCCTCGCGCCGCCCGGGCCGATCACGATCGCCTTCTGCGAGGGCCGCTCGACGAACATGTGGGCGTACACGTCGAGGAGGTCGTCACGGCCCTCCCGGGGAGTCATCTCCTCCACGACCACCGCGATCGAGTGGGGCAGCTCGTCCCGCACACCCTCAAGCGCGGCCTCCCGGATCAGCTCGGCGACCAGCACCTGTTCCGGCTCGTCGGTCAGCTCCCCGCCGGCGTACAGCGGGGGCGATTCAGGCAGCCGCTTGACGAGCACGTCGGCGAGGACCTCGAGCTGTTCGCCCCCCTGCGCGGACACCGGGACGATCTCCGCGAACTCGGCCAGCGCGGACACCGCCAGAAGCTGGTGCGCGATCTGCTCGCGGGTGGCCAGGTCACACTTGGTGACGACCGCCACCACCGGGGTCTTCTTGACGGCCGCGAGCTTTTCGACGATGAACCGGTCGCCCTTGCCGATCGGCTCGTTGGCCGGGACGCAGAACCCGATGACGTCGACCTCGGTGAGCGTGGACAGCACCAGGCTGTCGAGCCGCTCCCCCAGGAGCGTGCGGGGACGGTGGAAGCCGGGGGTGTCCACGATCACCAACTGGGCGTCCGGCCGGTGGACGATGCCGCGGATGGCCCGGCGCGTCGTCTGCGGCTTGGACGAGGTGATCGCCACCTTGGTGCCGACCAAGGCGTTCATCAGCGTCGACTTGCCGACGTTGGGCCTGCCGACGAAGCAGGCGAAGCCCGCCCGGAAACCGCTCGGTTCGGCGTTCATCGTCAGATGTACCGGCCCTTCAGCGAGCCGTCCGGAGCGGCCAGGAAGAGCGTGCCGTTCCCCATGTCCTCGATGACGGCCAGGTCCGGCTCCGCCGGGTCGTCGGCCTCGGTGACCACCGCGGCCGCCTCCAGGGACTTCGCCCCGCTGGACACGGCCATGGCCACGGCCGCCTGCAGGGCCGATAGCCGGAGCGAGGGCAACTCCACCGTGGTCGCGGCGTACGTCCGGCCGGTCTCGTCGCGCACCGCGGCGCCCTCGGGAGCGCCGCCGCGCGCCCGCGTCGACCTGGCCAGCGTAATGATCTTGTTGTCCTCGGGGCCCAGCGTCTCTGTCACGCGTCAAGCGTACCGACCTCGCGGACGAGCAGCCGTGTCAGTTCGGCCGTACGGGCCGGGTCGGGCGGGGTCAGGCCCGCGTGCACGAGCGCGATCAGCGTGTGGCCGGAGCGGGCGACGACCAGGTGCATGCGGTAGGGGTAGCCGCCGACCCGGCCGGCGAGGGCACGGGCGGCCGCGTCCGCGCCGCCGATTCCGGCCGGCGGAGTCCGCGTGGCCGCCAGGCGGTCGTACGGCGTGCCGGCGTCGGCCGTCGCGCAGTGGGCGAGGGCGTCGCGGAGCGCGGCGAGATGCCCGGCCGCCTCGTCGCCGTCGTAGACGGCGACGCCGACCCCGGCGAGCTCGCCGGCGTGCGCGCCCTGGTAGGTGGCGGCGGCCGTGCCGCTGAGCCCCTCGCGCGGGAGCCTGCCCGCGGCCGCGTCGAACAGCAGACGGCAGGCGCGGGCTCGGGGTCGGAACGGCGGGCGCCACGGCGCCCGCGCGTGGCTGAAGAACGTGTCGGGAAGGGCGTCCATCCTGCCGAGCAGGGCCCGCACACCGCTCGCGTCGCCCGTCTTTCCGGGGGGCCGGACGGCGGCGTAGGTGACCTCGCCCGTGCCGCAGCCGCCGGTGGCCAGGACCAGGCAGCCCGCGACGGCCGCGTGGACGATCCGCATACCCGCCTCCCCGCTTTGCCGGAGGTTTCCTTCCCCCTGCCGCGTACGGGTAATCACATTGCGTAATCGAAACGGGGCCCTCACCCTGAGCCGGGTGAAAGCCCCGCGTCGATGTACGGATCCCCCAAGGGAGGCTCCGGTGCGCCGCGAACCCCTCCCGGCGCGCCGGACTCCCCAATGAGGCGCCCCGAACCCCTTCTGAGCGCCTGGGACAACAGTGGCTCAGCGCACTTGCAGCACGCTTGAAGGACGCTTGCAGAGGCCGGACGGCGCGTCGTCACTCGTGGCCGGCGTCGGCCGCCACGACCTCGTCGCCCGTCGCGGGCTCCTCGCGGCGCACGACGACGGTGCTGATCCGGTTGCGGCGTCCCGCCAGGTTCTCGGCCGTCAGGCGCAGGCCCCCGACGACCGCCTCCGAGCCCGCGATCGGCACCCGGCCCAGGGCGTGCGCCAGCAGGCCGCCGACCGTGTCGACGTCCTCGACCTCGATCTCGGTGCCGAACAGCTCGCCGAGCTCGTCGACCGGAAGCCGCGCGGTCACCCGCACCGCCCCGTCGTCCAGCCACTCGACCCGCGGGGCCTCCTGGTCGTACTCGTCGGCGATCTCGCCGACGATCTCCTCGATGACGTCCTCGATGGTGACGAGGCCGGCGGTGCCGCCGTACTCGTCGATGACGATGGCGAGGTGGATCTGCCGCGCCTGCATCTCGCGCAGCAGCTCGTCGATCGGCTTGCTCTCCGGCACGTACGTCGCGGGACGCATCAGCTCGTCCACGCGGACGCCGCCGTCGCCGGTGTCCTGGATGCGGCGGACGATGTCCTTGAGATAGGCGATGCCCACCACGTCGTCCTCGTTCTCCCCGGCCACCGGGACGCGGGAGAACCCGCTGCGCAGGGCGAGCGAGAGCGCCTGGTTGAGCGTCTTGCCGCGCTCGATGAACACCATGTCGGTGCGCGGCACCATCACCTCGCGCACCAGCGTGTCGCCCAGCTCGAAGACCGAGTGGATCATCTCCCGCTCGTCGGGCTCGATGACCCTGCGCTGCTCGGCCAGGTCGACGAGGTCGCGCAGCTCGGCCTCGGAGGTGAACGGGCCCTCGCGGAAGCCCTTGCCGGGAGTGAGCGCGTTGCCCAGCAGGATCAGCAGCTCGGGCAGTGGGCCGAAGATCCGGGTCAGCCCGTACACGATGGGCGCACTCGCCAGCGCGACCGGCTCGGCGTGCTGGCGGCCGAGCGTACGCGGCATGACCCCGACGATGACGTAGCTCACCAGGATCATGACCACGGCCGCCCCGGCGTACGCCTGTCCGCGGTCGCCCAGCCAGTCGATGAACAGCAGCGTCGTGATGACCGTGGCGACGAGCTCACAGCTCAGGCGTAGCAGGAGCACCAGGTTGAGGTAGCGCGGCGGATCGGCGACGATCGCCTGCAGTCGCACCCCGCCGCGCCGGCCCTCCTTGACGAACTCCTCCGCGCGCACCCTGGAGATGCGGGTCAGCGCCGTCTCCGCGCTCGCCAGCAGGCCGCCGGCCACGATCAGGAAGACGGCGGAGAGTAGCCAGCCGTTGGTCACGGCTTACGCCGCACCTCCCGCCAGGCGCCGAGTATCTCGTCCTGCAGCCCGAACATCTCGGCGTGCTCCTCGGGCTCGGCGTGGTCGTAGCCGAGCAGGTGCAGGATGCCGTGCGTGCACAACAGCTCCAGCTCGTCCTGCGCGCCGTGCCCGGCCTCGGCGGCCTGCTTGGCCGCCACCTGGGGGCACAGCACCACGTCTCCGAGCAGCGCCGGGTCGGGGGCGTCGTCCTCGTCCCTGCCGCCGGAGTTGGGCCGCAGCTCGTCCATGGGGAAGGCCAGCACGTCGGTCGGGCCGGGCTCCCCCATCCACTGCTCGTGCAGCTCGGCCATCGCCGCCTCGTCGATCACCAGGATCGACAGCTCGGCCAGCGGGTTGATCCCCATCCGGCCCAGGACGTGCCCGGCCAGCTCGACCAGAGCCGACTCGTCGACCTCGACGCCGGACTCGTTGGCCACCTCGATGCTCACGGGGTCTCCTCACCCGTCATGCCGGTGCTCACCGCCGGTTGTTCCGCGGCCGCTTGTTGATCGCGCGCGGCTCCGAGGCCATCGCGGCGTCGTAACGGCCGTAGGCGTCGACGATGTCGCTCACCAGCTTGTGCCGTACGACGTCGGCGCTGGTCAGCCTGCTGAAATGGATGTCCTCGATGCCCTCGAGGATGTGCTGGACGACCTTCAGGCCGCTGTCCTGGCCGCCCGGCAGGTCGATCTGCGTGACGTCGCCGGTGACCACGATCTTCGAATTGAAGCCGAGCCGGGTCAGGAACATCTTCATCTGCTCGGGCGAGGTGTTCTGCGCCTCGTCCAGGATGATGAAGGCGTCGTTGAGGGTCCGGCCCCGCATGTAGGCGAGCGGCGCGACCTCGATCGTCCCGGCCGACATCAGCCGGGGGATCGAGTCGGGGTCGAGCATGTCGTGCAGCGCGTCGTACAGCGGCCGCAGGTACGGGTCGATCTTCTCGTAGAGCGTGCCGGGCAGGAAGCCGAGCCGCTCCCCCGCCTCGACGGCGGGGCGGGTGAGGATGATCCGGTTGACCCGCTTGTTCTGCAGGGCCTTCACGGCCTTCGCCATCGCCAGGTACGTCTTGCCGGTGCCGGCGGGCCCGATGCCGAAGACGATGGTGTGCCTGTCGATCGCGTCGACGTACCGCTTCTGGTTGACCGTCTTCGGGCGGATGGTACGGCCCCGCGCGGACAGGATGTCCAGGGACAGGACCTCGGCCGGACGGTCGGTGGCCTGCCGCAGCATGTGGATGCTGCGCTCGACCGCGTCGGGGGACAGCTCGGCACCCGAGCCGACCAGCTCCACCAGCTCCTCGAAGAGGCGCACGACGACGCCGCTCTCCTCCGGACTGCCGGTGATCGTGATCTCGTTGCCCCGCACGTGGATGTCGGCGCTGAAGGCGCCCTCGATGACCCGCAGCAGCTCGTCACCCGACCCGAGGAGGCTGACCATCGGCTGCCCCTCGGGGATGACTACCTTGGCCTGGGTCTTGCTGATTTGCTGTGACTCGGACATGGGCGGCCCTTGCGGCCCTGATCGCCTCCCTAGTTCCCTCCCATGTTAGTGCCCTCCCCCCAATCTTCGCCCCGTCGCGTCGCCCAGAGTGGCACCTCGCCACGTTGTCGCCCCATCCGCGAGGATTCCTCACAGGATCGGAGCTCAGCCGGGAGGCCAGGTGAGGCTCCGGCCGCCGATTACATGCGCGTGGACGTGGAAGACGGTCTGCCCCGCGCCGGGTCCCGTGTTGAACACGATGCGGTAGCCGGCCTCGGCCACGCCCTCCTGCACGGCGACCGCGTGGCAGGTCTTGAGCAGGTCGTCGGCCAGGCCGTCATCGGCCGCCGCGAGCACGGCGGCGTTCTCGTGATGGGCCTTGGGCACGACGAGGACGTGCGTGGGAGCCTGCGGGTTGATGTCGCGGAAGGCCAGCGCCCGCCCGGCCTCCAGAACGATGTCCGCCGGGACCTCCTTGGCCACGATCTTGCAGAAGAGGCAGTCACTCACGCGCGAAAGCCTAGCCGTCGCGTTAGTTGTCGACCGCAAAGATCCCCCCAGCTAATGTGAGTGTGCGAGACTGCACCAGAAAACCCCCCTAGTGTCGGGCGAGGACACCGCTGGGCCATGCCCCCTCATGATTCGGAAGAACGTAAACCCCCCGGGGATGACGAGCGTCCTATCGATGTGACCACCGAGACCCTCGTGGCCGACAGGTCGTTGGGGACGGTGCCCGTCGGGTGGGATGCCGACATGGCCGTGACGGCGCTCTACAGCGCTCACTATCGGTCATTGGTGCGTCTCGCCGTGCTGCTGGTGCGTGATGTGTCCAGCGCGGAAGAGGTCGTTCAGGACGCGTTCGTCGCCATCCACGGCGCCTGGCGCAGGCTGAGGGACACCGACAAGGCACTGGCCTACCTTCGCCAATCGGTCGTGAACCGATCGCGTTCCGTGCTGCGGCACCGCGCGGTCGTCGAGAAGTACGCGCCCAAGGGCCTGCCGGACGCGCCGAGCGCGGAGAACGGCGCGATCGGTGAACTCGAGCGTTCGGCCGTCATCGAGGCGCTGCGCGGCTTACCGACCCGCCAGCGCGAGGCGCTGGTGCTGCGATACTACGGCGACCTGTCGGAGGCCGAGATCGCGCACGCGATGGGGATCAGCAAGGGCGCGGTGAAGAGTCACACGGCCCGCGGCATGGCCGCACTACGGATGGCACTGGAGCAGTTCTCATGACCTTCCCGCCCGACGACGAGTACGGCGAGTTGCTCCGCCGTGCCCTGCGCGCGGAGGCGGACGCGGTCGTGCCGTCTCCCGATGGACTCGAGATCATCCGCGGGCGGATCGACCAGCGCGGCCTGCGCGGCCTGCGGAACATGCTGTGGTGGCGCGTCGGAGCGGCCGTCGCCGGGGCCGTGCTCGTGGCGGGCGTGGTCGTGGCGGTCGTCCCAGGCCTGCGCGACCAGGTGGCGCAGTCGACGGGCATCTCCCCCGCCGGCGGCGAGCGCGAGGACAGGACGGACACCTCGTCGGTGAACCGGCCGCCCAACCCGGAGCCCTCACAGCCGCTCGTGATCGTGCCCGTCACGCCGAGCCCGTCGCACGGGCGGCCGAGCCCGCCCCCGACGCACAAGACGGGCGCGACCACCAGGCCGTCGCCGTCGCCGTCCGACCCCTGCGTCACGCCCACGACGCAGGAAGGCGTCGTCGAGCCCGACGCGACCCTGCCTCCGTCGTGCTCACCGGCGCCGGTGACGCAGCCGCCCACGGTCGCGCCCACGGTCTCGGCCCGCCCCTCGACGGCTCCGCCCATGACGTCCGTCCCGTCGTCGGCTCCGAGCCCGGCGCCGACGGAGACGGCCACGCTCGACTCGGCGAGCGAGACGCCCACTCCCTGACCGGCCCGCCGCCGCGGGCAGCCGTCACCAGCGGCCGCAGCGGGACAGCAGGACGGCCGCCGCCGCCACACCCGCCGTCGAGGTGCGCAGCACCGTGGGCCCCAGCAGGGCCGGTACGGCTCCCGCCTCCCGGAACGCGGCGATCTCCTCCTCGGCGACGCCGCCCTCCGGGCCGACGATCATCACGATGTCGCCCGGCTGCTCCGGCAGCGGCAGGCGGCTCAGCGACTCGGCGGCCTCCTCGTGCAGCACGACCGCGAGCGCCGCCGCCGAGGCGAGCGAGCGGACCTGCGCGGTCGTGGCCTGCTCGGTGACCTCGGGCAGGTGGAAGCGACGGGCCTGCTTGGCCGCCTCGCGAGCCGTGGCGCGCCAGCGGGCGAGGGACTTGGCGGCCCGGTCGCCCTTCCACTGGGTGACGCAGCGGGCGGCGGCCCACGGGACGATCACGTCGACCCCGGCCTCGGTCATCATCTCGACCGCGAGCTCGCCCCGGTCGCCCTTGGGCAGGCCCTGCACGACCACCAGCCTCGGCCGGGGCGGCGGGACCTCGAACCGGCGCCGCACCTCGGCGGTCAGCGAGTCCTTGCCCGCCGCCGTGACCGTGCACTCGGCCACCCGCCCCGCGCCGTCGGTCAGGTCGATCCGCTCCCCCGGGCGCAGGCGGCGTACGGCGGCGGCGTGCCGGCCCTCCGGTCCGTCCAGGACGATGGTGTCCGCCGTCCGGCCGGCCGCGTCCGACAGGAACACAGGAACACTCATGCCGCCTCCTCGCCCGGCGGCTCGAAGTCGCATGAGCGAAACACCCTGTGCCGGTCGACTCGCTCGCTCCGCTCGCTCATGCGATCAGCTCAGCGGCCGTTGAAGGCGTCCCGCAGGCGGGAGAAGAAGCCCTGCTGACCCGGGGAGAACTTGCCGGGCGGCCGCTCCTCCCCGCGCAGCTTCGCCAGCTCGCGCAGCAGTTCCTCCTGCTGCGGTTCGAGCTTGGTCGGCGTCTCGACGTTCACGTGGATCAGCAGGTCGCCCCTGCCGGTCTCGTTGAGCCGCTGGACGCCCTTGCCGTACAGCGGGATGACCTGGCCGGCCTGGGTGCCCGGCCGCACGTCGATCTCCTCGGGTCCGTCGAGGGTCTCGATCGTGATCGAGGTGCCGAGCGCGGCGGCGGTCATCGGGATGTGGACCGTGCAGTGCAGGTCGTCGCCGCGCCGCTCGAAGATCTCGTGCGGCCGCTCGACGATCTCCAGGAACAGGTCGCCGGGAGGACCGCCGCCGGGACCGACCTCGCCCTCGCCGGCGAGCTGGATGTGCGTGCCGTCCTCGACGCCGGCCGGGATCCTGACCTTGATCGTGCGCCGGGTCCTGACCCGGCCCTCGCCCGAGCACTCCATGCAGGGATGCCGGATGACGCTGCCGAACCCGCCGCACTGGGGGCAGGGGCGGGAGGTCATGACCTGGCCGAGGAACGAGCGGGTCACCTGCGAGACCTCGCCGCGCCCGTGACACATGTCGCAGGTGTCGGGGTGGGTGCCCGCCGCCGCCCCGGAGCCCTGGCAGACGTCGCAGACCACGGCCGTGTCGACCATGATCTCGCGGGTCGTCCCGAAGGCCGCCTCCGACAGGTCGAGCTCGACCCGGATCGTGGCGTTGCGGCCCCGCCGGGCACGCGAGCGGGGACCCCGCGCCGCGCCCGCCGAGCCGAAGAAGGCGTCCATGATATCGCTGAACGGGAAGCCCGCCCCGAAGCCGCCGGCCCCGGCCCCCGCGCCGCCGCCGAACGGGTCGGCGCCCATGTCGTACATGCGGCGCTTGCCCGCGTCGGACAGCACCTCGTACGCCTGGTTGATCTCCTTGAACCGCTCCTGGGTCTCCGGATCGGGATTGACGTCCGGGTGCAGCTCACGGGCCAGGCGGCGGTACGCCTTCTTGATCTCTTCCTGGCTGGCGTCCCGCCGTACGCCAAGGGTCGCGTAGTAGTCGTTGGACACTTATGACCCCGCCAGGATCTGGCCGACGTACCGCGCCACCGCGCGTACCGCACCCATCGTCACCGGATAGTCCATTCGTGTCGGGCCCAGCACTCCGAGCCGGGCCAGTTCCCTGTCGCCCGAACCGTATCCGGCGGCCACGATAGAGGTGCCGCGCAGCCCGCTGTAGGGGTTCTCGGATCCGATTCGGACGGTGATGTCAGACAGCCCGCCGGTCTCGCCCAGCAGGCGGATGAGGACGACCTGTTCCTCCAGCGCCTCCAGCACGCCGCGCAGACCGACGCTGAAATCCGCGGCGGCGAGGTTGGCCGTACCGGCGAAAGCGATTTTCTCCTCGTGCCGCTCCACGAGCGTCTCGAGCAGCACGGACAGGATCGTGGCCGCCGCAGGCCTGTCCTCCGGGGGCAGCCGCTCGGGCACGTCGGCCACGGTCTCCGGCACCTGGGACAGCCCGCACCCGTCCAGGCACGCGTTGAGCACGGCGCGCAGGTTGGCGATGCGGTCGTCGGCGATGGCCTCGGGCAGGTCGACCACCCGTTGCTCGACCCGCCCCGTGTTGGTGATCAGCACCAGCATGACCCGCCGTTCGGCGAGCGGAACGATCTCCACATGCTGGACCGACGACCTCGTCAGCGAGGGGTACTGGACCACCGCGACCTGCCGGGTGAGCTGCGCGAGCAGCCGCACCGTGCGCATGACGATCTCGTCGAGGTCCACCGCCCCCGCGAGGAAGGTCTCGATGGCCCTGCGCTCGGCCCCCGACAGCGGCTTGATCTGGGACAACCGGTCGACGAACAGGCGGTAGCCCTTGTCGGTGGGCACCCTGCCGGCGCTTGTGTGCGGCTGGGTGATGTATCCCTGCTCCTCCAGCGCCGCCATGTCGTTGCGGATCGTCGCCGGGGAGACGCCGAGGTTGTGCCTGTCCGCCAGGGCCTTCGACCCCACCGGCTCGTTGGTGGACACGTAGTCCTCGACGATGGCGCGCAGAACGGCGAGCTTGCGGTCGTCGAGCAATGTGTCACCTCCCTGTGCCTGGAAACACCGACTCTGGCACTCTGTGTTCCCGAGTGCCAAGTGTACGGCTACCACCCCACGTGGTGCGATAACGCGGAGGGCACCAGGACAAGCGGGCTGCAAATCGACGGCAAGTGGCATGGTCGACTCTTCACCTTATGTACGAGAATCAGAACCCCGCTCCGGCCGACGTCACCATGCGGGTCCCCCGCCCCGCGCCCGCCGCGCCGCCCGGCGCGACCCTGTGGATGCCGCACCCCGTTCCCCCACCGTACGGCGGCTCCCGGCCGATCCGGCCCCGCCTGCTGTGGGTCTTCCTCTCCTGGGCGCTCTTCCTCGTCCTGCTGGTGGCGGGGGTCGGCGGGTTCGCCGGCGGCCTGTTCTCGACGATCGGCGACGTCGCGCCCACCACGACCTTCTCCGGCGGGCAGTCGGTGAGCGTCGCGCTCGACCCCGCGGACAAGCCCGCGATCTACGCGGCGGTCGACCAGCCCACCGACGTCAGCTGCCGGCTCGGCGACGGCACCGACCCGCGGGTGCGGCTGACCCGGCCGGCCGCCTCCCAGACCGTCACGCTGAACGGCACCACCTGGGAGCTGCTGTTCGAGGCCGGCGTCCCGCAGACGGGCACCTACCAGGTCGCCTGCGACGGCGACGGGGTGAGGTTCGGCGTCGGCAAGCAGCTCACCGGCGACATCGGCAGGCTGGTGGGCGGTGCGCTCGCGCTGCTGGCGCTGCCCACCGTCGGCTTCCTGGCCGCGGTGATCGTGACGATCGTCGTGCTGGTGCGCCGTTCCGGGGCCCGCCGTCGCATGGCGTGATTTGCTAGCGTTCCCCGCATGTACGGGCGGGACGTGCTTTCCGGAGACTGGCGAGGGCCACGGCGGGGGCTGATCCCCGAGATCCCGGCCGAGCCCGACCTCGTGGTCGAGGACGCCGAGGGCCGCTTCTGCGGCGCCGTGGTGGCCTGCGACAAGGAGGCGGTGACGCTGGAGGACCGGTTCGGCCGGCGACGGGTGTTCCCGCTGACCCCCGCGGGGTTCCTCCTCGACGGCGAACCGGTCACGCTGGTGCGCCCCCAGGCCGGCCCGAAGGGGCCGCTGCGGAGCGCCTCGGGGTCGATCGCGGTCGAGGGACTGCGCGCGCAGGTGGCCAGGGGGAGCCGCATCTACGTCGAAGGCGTCCACGACGCCGCCCTGGTCGAGAAGATCTGGGGGCACGACCTGCGGGTGGAGGGCGTCGTCGTCGAATACCTGGAGGGCGTCGACGACCTCCCCGCCATCGTCGAGGAGTTCGCCCCCGAGCCGGGCCGGCGGCTGGGCGTGCTCGTGGACCACCTGGTGCCCGGCTCGAAGGAGAGCCGCATCGCCGCCCGGGTGTCCGGGGACGACGTGCTCGTCGTCGGGCATCCGTTCGTGGACATCTGGCAGGCGGTCAAGCCGCGGGCGCTCGGCATCCCCGCGTGGCCGGACGTGCCGCGCGGCGTGCCGTGGAAGGAGGGCGTGATCGCGGCTCTCGGCTGGCGGATGGACCCCCAGGAGGCATGGCGGCACATCCTGGGCCGGGTCACGACCTACGCCGACCTGGAGCCCGAGCTGCTCGGCCGCGTGGAAGAACTGATCGACTTCGTCACGGCCGCCGACTAGGGAGTCAGGTCCCGCACGACGGCGTCGGCGAGCAGCCTGCCGCGCAGCGTGAGCACGGCCCGGCCCGCCTTGAACGCCTCCACCTCCAGCAGCCCGTCCGCCAGGGCCCGCGCGCACGCCGTGCGCCCCTCGGGGGCGATGTCCGCGAGCGCGAGGCCCGTGGCGAGGCGCAGCTCCAGCATGACCCGTTCGACGGCCCTGTCCTCCGCCGACAGCACTTCGCGGGCGTGCGCGGGCGAGGCCCCTTCCGCCAGGCGTGCGGCGTACGCGACGGGGTGCTTGACGTTCCACCAGCGGGTGCCGCCGACGTGGCTGTGCGCGCCCGGCCCGGCCCCCCACCAGTCCCCGCCGGTCCAGTAGAGCAGGTTGTGCCGGCAGCGGGCCTCGTCGCCGGTGGCCCAGTTGGAGACCTCGTACCAGCTCAGGCCGGCGGCCGTCAGCATCTCCTCGGCGATCAGGTAGCGGTCGGCCGCCACGTCGTCGTCCGGCATCGGCAGCTCTCCGCGCCGGATCCGGGCGGCGAGCCGGGTGCCGTCCTCGACGATCAGGGAGTACGCCGAGACGTGGTCGGGCCCGGCGGCGAGCGCGGCCTCCAGCGAGGCCCGCCAGTCGTCGTCGCTCTCCCCCGGTGTGCCGTAGATCAGGTCGAGGTTGACGTGCTCGAACCCCGCCTCCCGGGCCTCCCGCACGGCCTCGGCGGGGCGCCCGGGGGTGTGCCGCCGGTCGAGGACGGCGAGGACGTGCTCACCCGCGCTCTGCATGCCGAAGCTGACCCGGGTGAACCCGCCCGCCCGCAGCTCCTTCAGGTAGGTCTGGTCCACGGACTCGGGGTTGGCCTCGGTCGTCACCTCGGCGCCGGGCCGCAGGCCGAACTCCGCACCGATCGCGTCGAGGATCCGGACGAGATCGGCGGCGGGCAGCAGCGTCGGCGTGCCGCCGCCGAAGAACACGGTCTCCACGGCCGGTGCGGCGTCCCCCAGCACACGCCGGGCCAGCCGTATCTCCTCGACCGCGGTGGCGGCGTAGTCGCGCTGCGCGGCGCCGGGGCCCAGCTCCGCCGCCGTGTAGGTGTTGAAGTCGCAGTAGCCGCAGCGCGTCGCGCAGAACGGCACGTGCACGTAGAAGCCGAACGGACGGGAGCCGAGCCCGTCCAGGGCCCCGGACGGCAGCTCGCCGCTCGCGGGGACGGGATCGCCGTCGGGAAGCACAGAAGGCACGCTCTCCAGTCTGCCGCCACTCGCGCCCTGCCCTCGACGCCCCCGGTCACCCGGATCTCAGACTGATCCCTACCAGGGAATTGCCACCCTATCCGCCTTTGTCGCACTCGCCCAAATATCGCATTATTTGTCGTGCCGGATTATTCTAACGCGGGTCCGCCCGGCCGCCGCGCAACGCCATGACAAATCACCGCCTTCTCGAGGTCAGTCGCCGTGCACGCCCGGGAGCGGAACATCCGGCGATTCCCGAAGCACCCGGGGGCAATGTTTCGATCTTTCCTGGAGAAATTCAAGGCTGCGCCAGCGGCTTTTACCGGCCCGCCAGAAAGGGGATCAACCCGGCCGAGTGCGCCGATCTTTGAATCCGGTCTCACAGACGACCGGAGCCTCAGTGCAAGCACGGATCGCGACAGGCGGCTTCAGGGTGCGGGTTATCGGGGGTAATCATGCGTGACAGCGACCGGGCGAACGACGAGGCGAGCGAGCTGACGCGACGCCGGTTCATCCAGTTCTCCGGCCTGGCGGGCACCAGCATGCTGGCAGTGGGCATTCTTTCCGGTGCCGAGCACGCGCTGGCCGCGCCTTCATCGGCACTCGCCAAAGGGCCTAATCCCAAGGAGTGCGGAAGCCCCAAGGACTCCGACTCCCTCTGGCGGCTCAGCCAGAAGTGTCACAGCAACAACACCTGCCGCCAGAACCATGCCGACTACGTGGTGATGGGCGGCACCAAGAGCAAGAAGAAGTACGTCAACTACATTCTCGTCCCCACGCAGCGGATCAGTGGCATCGAGTGTTCCTGGATCTGCGGCAGCAGTGCACCGAATTATTGGAGCGCCGCGAACTACTATGCCACCAAGCCTCCCACTGTGGTTCCCACCCCGGTGGGATTGGGCATCAACTCGAAGCAGGCCAGAGGTTTCAACCAGCTGCACATTCATATGGCACGGGCGCGATTGGAGTCCCAGCACGACCTCGCCGCCCAGGACAACCTGGCCGCCAGAACCGTGGCGCACTGGGCGGACTCGCGCGTGTCGATCCGGGGTCTCAGTCAGAATCTCGGGATCATCCCGCACACCTACCGAGTGCTCATCTGGCCGGGATTCCACCACGACAATCTCTTCGCCATGCTCAGGACCATGCTGAAGCACGCTCTTGGACATGGAGGAACCACCGCCAAGGCTCAGGCGCTCATGCAGTATCAAACGCTGATCGTGATACCCCGGGCCGCCGGAGGCTTTTACATCATCAACAGCGAGAAGGCTTTGATGGACCCGAACAACCCCCATCTGGTCGGAACCGACACCTGCGACCCGCTGCTTCTCATGCATCCTTGATCCGTCACCGCTCGCCCGGCAGCGCCCGGACGGGGGTGCGGATGCCGCCGTGGCGGCGCGGTCGCGCCGCGCGGCGCCGGCCTCCAGCCCGGTCTCCCCTCCGCCGTCACCCGGGCGCTGCCATTGACGCCCTGATCACCGGGGTCTACGATCGCGACAATTTACAGGAAACTTTCCTATAAAAAGCGCTCGGAGGCCGGCGTGCTCATGAGAAGGACCCTCGCCGCGGCGGTCGCCGCCACCCTGGCGGCCGGGCTCGCGCCGTCAGCGGCCCAGGCCACCACCGGCGGCGGAGACCGCTACAAGCGGGTGGCCTACTTCATCCAGTGGGGCATCTATGGTTAGAACCTTCCTTGGAGTGCAAACTTCGAGGAGGCCCCCATGCCAGAGGTTGTCCCTGTCGTCTCGTACGCGCGCATCTCGTCGGACGGACGGGGAGACGAGCACGGCGTACAGGATCAGCACAAGGTCAACCGACAGACGGCCGGGCGGCTCGGCTGGACGATCGTCCACGAGTTCACCGACAACGACAAGTCCGCCGCCAAGGCCAACGTCGTACGCGACGCCTTCGAGGCGATGGTCAAGGCGCTCCGGGCCGGACGCCTCGCGGACGGGACACTTATAGAAGGTGTGGTGATCGTCGCTGAGGACCGGCTGGCACGCCGTCCCGGCGACTACGAGCGCTTCGTGGAAGCCTTCACCTATCGAGACGGGCGGGTCTTCGCCGACGCGCGCGGGCCGAAGGACCTCTACAGCGAGGACACCGAGAGCATGGGCCTGTTCGGGGCCGTGATCTCGAAGATGGAAGTCCGGAAGATGCAGCGGCGTATGCGTCGCTCTCACCGGGCGCGGGCCGAGCAGGGCGTACCGGTGGGCGGCCCTCGTCCGTTCGGCTGGCTGGCCGATCGCGTCACCATTCATCCCGAAGAGGGGCCGCTGCTGCGCGAGGCGGTAGACGCCATCATCGCCGGGGGCTCCCTGCGCGCGATCGTGATGAAGTGGCAGCAGCTCGGGGTGCGTACCACGCGGGGGAACGAGTGGTCACGCCGTTCCCTGCGGGCCACCCTGTCCAGTCCCCGGCTCTGCGGGTGGCGCGAGATCAACGGTGAGCTGGTCCGCGACGCGGACGGCGACCCGGTGATGGGCAAGTGGGAAGCCCTGATCACACCCGATGAATTGCTTGCCGTGCGGGCCGCCTTCGAGCGCACCTCACGGGAGAAGGCCGATCAGTACGCGGCCCTGGGCATGCGCTTCGATCAGCGGGAGCACCGCTATCTCCTGTCGGGCATCCTCCGGTGCGGCAAGCCCAAGGCTGATGGGACCGGCATCTGCAACGCGCCCCTACGGGTTCGGCCGGCACGGGGAGGAGTTCACCTCTACGTCTGTCCTGCCCCGAGCGACGGCGGATGCGGGGGCGTCGGGCGGCGCGGTGACAGGGTGGACGTGTTCATATCCGAGCTGGTCCTGGCGAAGCTCGACGAGTCCCCCGACGCGGACACGGAGGACGTCCCGTGGGCCGGTGAGCAAGAGCTGAAAGACAAGAAGGAACAGCTCGCCGAACTCACCCGGCAGTGGAACGCGCGCACGATCAGCAACGAGCTGTTCTTCATGCTCGTCCCGTCGCTTGAGCAGCGGATCAACGAGTTGCGGCGGGAGGGCCAGGCGTACACGGCGGCCAAGGAGCGCAAGCGGGCTCGGCGCATCGTTGACGGGGCCGACATACGGCGGCGCTGGTATCTGCCCGAGGACCAGGGCGGCCTCTCCATGGGCACCAAGCGCGCGATGGTCATGGAGGCGTTCCACGCGGTGATCGTTCACCCCGTGGGCAAGGGCATGGGGTCGTGGGGCAACTTCGACCCGAACGCGCTCGAACCCATCTGGCGGGAAGACTGACACCCTTACCTCGGCGTGACATCTGCCTTCCCCTGCTCCCTACGCAGACATACGTCAGCGAACGCCAATGGACGCCAGTGAACGCCAGCAAACAACGGTGGCCGGTCACGAAAAGGGCCATGCGCGGAACGCTGACCTGGCTAAATACGTTCTCCGGGTGGTACATCTGAAAGGGCAAGGGCTCCGTCCGCGACAGGGCGGAAAGACATTCACAACAGCGAGCTACCGGCCGCGACAAATTCGAGCACAGGGGAACCACCGGGCAAACAACAAAACACACAAGCCGTTCCGCTGGAGGGACCCGGCCCAGCGGTAGGCCCCCTGGACGTGCTCACCGGTTCACCGTCGCATAAACACTCCACATATCGCCTCGCTGAAAGCACCACCGCACTACAGACCTGCCTTCGGTCTGCTCTGCGCTGGTGCTTTGTCTTTCCCGGGTTCGCGCGAGGGGGCTTCCTACGAGGAAAGGAGGTCTCCGCTGGTACCCGAGGAACTGGGTCCAATGGCTGCGCTGGCTGAGGAGTGGTGCAAGCGGCAGCTCGAACGCTCGCCCCGGTGGGGCGTCAACAAGTGGCGGCGGCTCGCCGCCATCCAGGGTGCCGAGTACGTCGGCGACGCGCACGACACCGCCTCCGACAGCGGGAGGGATGCCGCGTGAGCGAACTCCCTCCCCTCTCCCCCGATGTTCTGGCCGCCGCCCAACGCGCCGCCATGCCGGACTTCGCCCGGTGGCAGGAGATGGTGCGCGCGACGGGCGGCTGTGCCCAGCCGATCCGGCTTCAGGGACGCCGGATCACTTTCGATGCCGGGTTGGAGGTGCTGGACGTCTACCGGACGGCCGACGAGCCGACGGGCTACCTGCTGACCGCGTGCGGCAACCGTCGTGCGTCGCGGTGCCCGGCCTGCTCGGAGGTCTACCGGGACGACACCTATCACCTGATCCTGTCCGGCCTGCGCGGCGGCAAGGGCGTTCCCGAGGACGTGAGCGCGCATCCCCGCGTGTTCGCCACGTTCACGGCCCCCTCGTTCGGCGCGGTCCACGCGCGCCGGATGAAGGGTGACAAGGTGTTGCCGTGCCGTCCTCGGCGGGACAACCCGGTGTGTGAGCACGGCAGGCCGGAAGGCTGCGGGGTCCGGCATGCCGACGATGACCCACGGGTCGGGCAGCCGATCTGTGTGGACTGCTACGACTACCGGGGCGCGGTGCTGTGGAACGCCCATGCCGGGGAGCTGTGGCGGCGCTTCACTCAGGCGCTACCGGCGGCCTTCGCCCGGCACCTCGGCGTCTCACGGGCCGCGCTTCGACGGCGGCTGCGGCTGTCGTACGCCAAGGTGGCCGAGTATCAGGCGCGGGGCCTGGTCCACTTCCATGCGGTGATCCGCCTCGACGGTCCGGACGGGCCGTCCGATCGTCCGCCGGACTGGGCGACCGTGCCCGTGCTCCAGGCCGCCATTCGGGAAACCGCGGCTGCGGTCTCGGTTCCCGTGCCGGACGATGCCCCGTCGTTCGTCGGCCGGTGGGGAACGCAACTCGACGTAGACCCCATCTACGTCGCGGCCTCGCTTGAGGGCATCGCGGATCAGCGGGTGGCGGCCTACATCGCGAAGTACGCGACGAAGGGGGCCGAGTCAGCCGGGACCGTGGACCGGCCGATCCGGGAGATGGCCGACGTCGCGCGCCTAGAGGTCACCGAGCATGCCCGGCGCATGATCTACACGTGCTTCGCCCTGGCGAACGATCCGGCCTACCGGCTGATCCCGCTGAGGCAGTGGGCGCACATGCTCGGCTATCGGGGCCACTTCTCCACCAAGAGCCGCCATTACTCGACCACGCTCGGCGCGCTGCGTCAGATTCGCGCGGATCACCAGGCCGAGCGGGCTCGGGAACGGCGGGGCCTGCCTCCTCGTGATGAGCGGGAGACGGTGACGGTCGGCCAGTGGCGCTTCGCTGGAAGCGGCTACCGGCACGGCGAACACCTGTGGGCCGAGCTGATCCGGCAACGCATCGCCACCGCCCGCCGAATCGCCCGCGAACGGGGAGAGCCAGCGTGACCTTGCCGGGCGTGGGTGCGGGAGTGGTGCGGCCGGCGCAATGCCGTAGGCACCCGAAGGGCCGCGAAGCGGTTGGGCCGGCGGCGCCACGGTGGAAAGCTACTGCCCTCGGCCCGTGGGCTCTACGCTTGGTGCGCCTTCCGTCGTCTCGCTGACAACCGATAGAAGGCAGAAGGCCCCCGGATTCGTTCGGGGGCCTTCACTCGTCTTCGGTGTCTCTCCTGGGCGGGCCGCCGGTCTCGGGGTCGGCGACGAAGGTGCCCTTGCCGAGCACGGTGTAGACGTCTCCGGCTTTGAGCAGTTCGTTGATGACGCGGCGTGCGGTGCCCTTGGCGATGCCGAACTCTTCGGCCATGCGAGGTTCACCAGGGATGGGGTGGCCCACCTGGTATTCGCCCGTCCGGATACGCCGTCGTATCTCTTCGAGGACGGCTTCCCATTTGAGCTGGTCAGGCCGGAACTCGATCACGGGCTCAAGAGTAGGAACGAAAGCGTTCCATGTCGTTACCACAGGTACCTAGAGGTACCTATAAGAGGGACTAGGAAGCAGTAGGAAGGTTGGCGTACGCTCAACCCGTCAGCGAGACAGACGGGAGAGACATGCGCCAGATCACAAACGGCAACCGGACCGCCAACCAACAGGCGGGCATCCTGGCCGCCCTCGGCGACTTACTCCGATCCCAAGGGGTCCGGACGCGCTTCATCAGCCACATCACCCTGCGGATGACCGGGTTCCCGGTGCAGGAGAAGGCGGGCGCGGAGCTGGACGTCTACGGCTTCGGCGGACAGGTTGCGACGGTCACCATCGACCAGGAGAACAAGCCGCGCCGCTTCCTGATCAAGCTACCGAAGTCCGGGACCGTCGTTCCGCTGCCCTCGGTCGACCAGCCACAGTCCGCCGTCCGATGGATCGTCGGCTGGGCCAACGGCGGGGCACAGTAAGGCGGCGGCTGTGATGGCGGCCACCCTCCTGGACCCGGACGAGTGCCTGAGCCCGCACTGGGAGATGCGCCGGAAAGATCACGTAGAACTCGTCTGGCATAAGCCGTTCGAGGGGGTCGGGCGCGTGCGAGCTCTCGCTTGGACCTGCGGCTGCCGGGCCGTCGTCTACGAACTGCTCCAGTCCGGCGGGCAGGCGTTCATCCGCAAGACCACCCAGGCCGAACCGACACCAAAGGTCCAGGAAACACACCGCTGGCCGGTCGAGGAGGCCCGCAGGGTGTGGCATGCCCTGCTGCTCGGCGAGATGCGATAAACGGTCCAGCACTCACGCGGCCCCCCTCACTCGGGCGGGGCCGCACCTGTTTCTACGCCCCGCACCACTTCTCCCCCGCCCCCGATAGCTGCCGACATCAGTGGCCCGACCGAGGTGTCAATGCCGTCTTCGCGTGTCCGTCCACCAACGACGTACACCGCAACCCGCCCCCAACCCGCACAGACGGCGTTGACACCGACCAAGGGCCACGAACAATCGAGCAGCGGGGGCGAGGCACAAGTGGAAGCAATAAGTATTTGCCCGCGGAGCTAAGCGGCGGATGGGTCAACAGAAATCCAGCTTAGGCCCTCACCAAATTTCTCCCCGAGAGACAGGGCAATACTCGAATCTAACTCGAATGCACAGTCGATGTACGTCATGCTCAACCCTTGAGCAAGTGCTCGCACCAGAATTGCCCGCGCAACGTCCTCGCCTATAAACCTCGCACCGAGGACCAGCAAGCGTATAAGCCTAGGCCGGCTCGTCGAGGCAAGACTCTCCGCAAGCAACTCTCCTCGCCTAAAAAGCTCTACAGACTCATCTAGCTGCCCTACACGGCTCTTCACGAGGCCAATGCATGCCAGTCCACAGGCTTGTATATCAGCCGCTTCAATAGACGAGATTAGAGACTCTGCAAGTTCAAAGCGGAATCCCTCCGCAACCCTCGCTATCAAACGAACGATAGCATGAGGTCGATCATCAAACTCCTTGACCCAAGACGAAATACGTTCGATTCTTTCGTCGTCTTGCTGCGATGCAGCCGCATAAGCGATATCAATAAGAACGTTACCCAAAATTTCAGAATCAACTATCTGCGAAGCAATCTCTTCAGCAGCGTCGAGTTCACCTAGATCCGCTGCTAAAATTGCGATCCGCATCAAGGCAGCGTCAAGAGCACCTTCTCCCAACAACGTTGAAGATAGCCATTCTGCTTGCTCGGTAAGCTCGGCATAGCGCTGTGGGTCAGAATGGAGCGGTCGAGCCACGACGACACGCCGAGGCCCCGACATATAACATTCCTCAAAGATAGCCAAGACTTCGTTCGAATCAATCCAGCCTGAACCTTCATCCGAAAAAATGGGGCCCCTGCTAGTCCTGCCAAAGCTTTCAAGTACGCTACTCTCTGCGCGCTCAAGTATGGCATGCGCCGCCTTCGGCAGCTTATTTTCTGCGCTCGCCCAAGCCAGAACCGCCAACCCTTCTGCCTTATCTTCCAAATCAAAAGCTGTCCGAACATCCCGAAGCAAACGCAGAGCCTTGATAAACTCGCCCGCCTTCGCCATGATGATAAAAAGCTCATCAACTGCACTAGACCAGAACCAATCATCTATCTGACCTAGCGCTTCGCGGGCCAACTCAAATGCTCGCGCTTTCCCATACTCGTTGGCGATACGTGCAAACATTCGGTTTACATGGTATAAATATTCGGGGTCCGCTTCCCATGGATCACCACCTTCTGCGATACTGCTAGCAAGCACGCTGATTTCATGATTAAAGTCTAGAAGACCATCCAGCGTAGGATAAGTCCACCAAGTGTCATCTGTCAGATCCGAGAGAGACAGGCCGTATGCCGAATCAAGATCCAGCCACAAGTCATCGGCCTCAGTAGCGAACCTCTCGGCACGCGCGCTTTCTCCGAGTCGCTCAGCAACAAAAGCCAGAAGCTGATAGGCGTTTCCTTTTATCCCCACATGAGAAATCTCTTCCAAGATTGGCTCTGCTTCTTGCATGCTTCCTGCAAGCACGCAAGTTTTTACTATGTTCAATTTTGCGATGTCTGCTGCAATGTCTGGAGAATCCCTGAATTGGTAAAGATATTCACCCTGCAGCTCTCTTGCCACACCTAAGCTTCTCTGGATAAGCCGCTGTCCAATGAGGTTTCTCCCATCTTCGTACGCACACTTGGCAACGAAGCATAGTAGAGTAACTAGATCTTGCGACTCCCCGAGTTTGTTTGCTGTTTTCTCGGCCAGGTCATACAGCCCACTAAGGGCGAATTCACGCGCTATCAGTGTGTAGCTTTCCTTTCTTCTGGACCTATTCGTCTCGGTGTCAGCTATCGACAAAGACTCATAGTGCAGCCGTTCAGATAACTCCTCCTCGCCCCCCTCTGCCGCAACAGCGCCTACCGATGCAAGGAGGACCGCTCGGTCTTTAGCATTTTTTACTTTCCGGCACCTGGCTTCTGCGGTACGAAAATGCTCAACTCCTCGCTCAACTTGGCCGGCTTGCAGCAAAGATAAAGCGACGTCGCACAGGGCTTTAACATGCGATGCTGCATCCTTAAAGGTCCTCGCCAATCGCAATGCGTGGTCGAAGTGCTTCGTTCTGTTTAGTAGATGAAGCACTTCCATCCGGGCATTACCATTATTAATTTTTGTCGCTGCATCTACCGCCACCTCAGGGGCCTGGCAATCCAAAGCCCTCCTAGCGATGCCATTCAATGCCCAGTCCCTAAGGTGGTCTTCAAACCCAAGCGCCAGAATAATCGATTGCTTTAGTACGTCGAGGCATCGCAGTCGGTCGCCCGCCCTGCTGTACATGCTGGCGAGTGCGACTAGAGCATCAGCTCGTGCTACACCTTGGTCGCTGCCCTGATCCAAACGCATCGCTTGTGCAAAAGCTTCCTCGGCAGCAGTTTGCTCATTTGATTTTGCAAATTCCCCCACTAGGGCATACAGGAGGATAAGTTGCTCACGTCTATTCCCGATTTTCCGAGCGCTGCTTAGGGCCCGATCCACATATCCCGCCTCTGCGCTTATCTCGGCTAGTCCAAGCCAATAATCGTCTACTTCCTCCATGTCATCAGGTAGGCTGAATGTTTTGTAGACGTCATTATATAAACTCTGAATGAAATCCCTATCCTTCCCCTGCCGGCTAGCGACTTCAAACAGGCCTCGCAGAGTATGAAGCTTCTCCAAGGCTCCATGCATAGTACGCGTGAAGTGGAGAGCCCGTGGCCATTGCTGCAAAACAGCGGACGCTATAACGACGGAAGGAGGATACTGAGCCGTACGGTCAATTAGCCGTTGCCGCTGGATAGCTAACGTACATGCTTTCTCGATGTCCGTGTCGGATCGTTCTACCATCAGCTCGAAAGCATAGTTCAGCTCCTGAACACCGAATCCGTCATGTCCCGTTCTTTGCTTCAGGAGCTCCAACCTAGACTCCGTTGCAAGTCGTGACAGTCTTTCGATGTCCCGGTGAGCAGTGAGGAGAGTCGGGTAGAAATTGATCAGATAGACAGGAGTATCTATCGGCCATCCCCTGCGTTCGTACTCGTCCGCCCAAGCATGCACGAGGTTCACGTAGTGATTGATCGTTCGCTGTCCGAGATTATCGATTGTGACTTGTTGCAACTCGGCGTGTGCGAATGCATAGGCCATTCCCGCGGCAGTCATTACAGGGCGGAGTACTCGCCCTGCTTTGCTTGTAATTATTCGCTCGATTGAGATAGGGGACATAGGAGGCCCTATCCTTCGCTCATCTCCTGCATCCAGCTCAAGTAGCGTCAGGATCTCACCTAGTGTGAGAGGGCTAGCTGCCGCAAGTAGCCCTAGTAGCTGTTGCACGAAAGTTTCGTCGCTGGTCAGGAGCAGGTCACGAATCTCTTGGTGTGCCAGATCACGAAGGCGCTCTGCATATGGACTCGGGCTTAGAATAGCTATGTCACCAGATGCACTTAGGGCGCGTAGTGGATGAGAAAGGGGAACTCTTTCAGAGAGAGGAGGCCCCTCTCTGCTGAACACAACAACATGACAGCGCGGAAGAGGCACGCTAGGAAGGTGAGCGGCAATTGGCGTAGGGTCGTCGTTTTCGTCTAATCCGTCTACCAGCAACACTAGATGCCGCTGCAACTTCTCGGCCAGCCTACCGGCCTCATTCCAAAGGCTTATGAATTCTGCGGGACCAGAAGAGGGCGGAGCGTCTCTTCCCAGGAGGGCCGATAACTGATCGCATACACTCTCGAAGTATTGCCGGGTTTGCTGGCTCCGCACCCGAGACACGAAAAAGGAGACGATATCAGTATCGTTTGGCGGATGTGTGGCTAGGTGGGCAGCCAAAGTAGTTTTTCCAGTCCACGGGCCTGCAATCCACCATTGGTAAAACTGATCCGACCTAATGAACCGCTGGAGACTGAGTATCTCTGCTTCACGGTCACGGAAAGACGGCGTTGCTGTAGCGATATCGTCTATATAGTCAGCGTAAATAGGCCGCCGGCGTGCAGGTATCAATCCTCGATGAAGCTTGTCGCCCGCTAGGAGTCCATGTAAATCGGCGATGCTAGGGGTTGATTCACGAAAGTCGCCTATGGACGATACATGTTCGCCTAGGACTGCCGCGACCCGGATACATCTCAGAGTAGTATCTTGGTTGCCAGCTTCAACCACGACCCCTGCAAGAGAACCAAAAACAAAAACAGGAGCTCCAGAAAACCCCCTCCAGGCCTCTCCATGCGCGATTGAGCCGCCGTCCGGGTTGAGCTCCAGATAGCCCGCTTTGGGGTTGGTTGGAGTACGAATAGATCCTGTCAGGTATTTGCCGTCTCGTATCGTTCGTTCAGACCGAGCAATGGTGTGGGTAGAGGGAAACCCCGCAGCTTCAAACGGAACTACTCGTGCCGGCTCACTCTCTATGTGGCCAAAAATCGGCTGCACGAAGGGCGTTGGGGCATCGCGCCAGATGATTCTGAGGATTGCTAAATCAACCTCTGGCGCTTGCGCCACCCAAGCCACTTGCGCTTCGAGTATTTCCTGACTCTTACTGGAATAGCCAAATCGTACTTTTACATACGCACCAGCAGGTGCCCCTGTAATGACGTGCCGCGCCGTGATAACCAGATTTTCGCTTATCCGATAACCGGAACCATAGTCGTAAGGCGCTCGACTAGCGGCGGCGTCAGCGCGAGCGCCGACCACTATTATTTCTGCAACTTGGGCTAGTTCGATTTTCCCCAAGTGATGCTGCGTCATGCTTACCCTGGACTACTTTGCATTACTCGGGCATTGTGCCGGTTACTCTATCGGACACCTGCAGACTCGCTCCGTCCGCCTGCCGTGGAGTGAGGGAAATTTTTATCCGTTGCGTCGTCCCGGAAGTTCTCTTCTTTGAAGCATCGCCATTCAAGACCCACAGCTTTATTCCACCCTTCCCTCCTCGCTCTTGAGTCGCCGTCACCTCGACTTCCAGATCTATCGGTCCAAGCTCAAATCGAATGTCTTGATCCTTCCCTGCGACCGATGCAGTTCCTAACTCTGTTCGTAGTTGCTCAAGCCACTCCGCGAGCCCGATGAGTTCTTCGTTGTTCAAGCCAGTCATCGATACATCCCGTCCTTGCTCACGCCCGATGCGTATCGGACAAGCCTACAATCCAACCGCGTGCTTGTCGGCGTCAAGCGACGGCCGTTACGAGGCCACTCACCATATGTGCGTTATGTCTAATTTGTGGTGCTTCCGCGATATCGGGGTGAGCGCGGGGGCGGCGCGGGCCGGGACCGGCCGGAGAGCCGCATGCCCGGCCCGCTGGCCGCCCGGCGCACTGCGGGCCGCCGTAGGCGGCTCGCCTTGACCTTGTAGAGAAAGTCCTCGCCGATACATGGTCGTCCGTCGTTGTCTTCGGGCTTGGCGGTAAGTGCTGACGGTGCGAGATACGGCGGCGTGACGGCATCGGAGCACGTCAGGCGGGAAATCAAGCTGGATGGTGATCGCTAAGCCCTAGGCCGACATTCCTACGGAAATATGTTGCGCTAAGGTCGGTACTAGGGGCGGAACTTCCACGTGAAGGACGTGGACGCCAGTGGCGCCGCCGGGAAGCTGACCCACCTCAACTACGCCTTCGGGTTCGTCGGCCCGGAGGGCACCTGCTACTCCGCCGACCCCTGGGCCGACTGGCAGCGCCCCGTGCCCGCCGAGCAGAGCGTCGACGGCGTCGCCGACACCGACGACCAGCCGCTCAAGGGCAACCTCGGCCAGCTCAAGAAGCTCAAGGCCCGCCACCCCGGCCTCAAGGTCCTCATCTCCCTCGGCGGCTGGACCGGCTCGAAGTACTTCTCCGACGCCGTCCTCACCCCCGAAGCCCGCGCCAAGCTCGCCGCCTCCTGCGTCGGCCTGTGGCTCAAGGGCGACCTGCCCGGCCTGCCCGCCGGCGCCGCCGCCGGCGTCTTCGACGGCATCGACCTCGACTGGGAGTGGCCCGGCTCGGCCGGCAACGACGGCAACGTCATCCGCCCCGAGGACAAGCAGAACTTCACCCTGTTCCTGACCGAACTGCGCCGCCAGATGAAGGCGTACGACCGGCGGGCCGAGCTCACCGCCTTCCTCCCCGCCGCCGCCGCCAAGATCGACGCCGGCTTCGAGGTCCGCAAGGTGTTCGACCAGCTCGACTTCGCCACCGTCCAGGGCTACGACCTGCACGGGACCTGGGAGAACCGCACCGGCCACCAGGCCAACCTGCTCACCGACCGCCGCGACCCCAACGAGGTGAAGTTCAGCGTCGACCAGACCGTACGCGACTACATCGGCCGCGGCGCCCCCGCACGCAAGATCGTCATCGGCGTCCCCGCCTACGGCCAGGGCTGGACCGGCGTGACCACCCGCGGCAACGGCCTGTACGCCACCGCCGCCGGCCCCGCCCCCGGCACCTGGGCCGCCGGCAACGAGGACTACAAGAACCTCGTCAACAAGCCCGGCAAGCGCTACCGCGACCTGCTCACCGGCACCCTGTGGCTCTACGACGGCAACGAGTTCTGGTCCTACGACGACCCCGCCGTCATGGTGGAGAAGGCCGCCTACATCCGGCTGAAGGGCCTCGGCGGCTCCATGCTCTGGTCCATCGACCAGGACGACGCCAAAGCCTCCCTCACCACCGCCCTCTACTCCATCCTCCGCTGACACCCCACCCCCCGGGAGGGGACCCCATACGGCTCCCCTCCCCCGTCGTAGCGGTGCTGTGGAACTCGCACACGCTCGGCTACCGGGGCGGGAGCGGTGGGAGTTCACCCCGTCATGACCTATGGCGGACTGGCATGTTCTGCCCGACGGCACAGATGTTTGGTTGCCTCCAGCAGACGCCGTTCTGCACGTCGAACGAACCATCGTTCGTGAATGCCTGCTGTGACGCTCCCTGGACGAAGGTGGGAGCGACAGTGCCGGTGACGCTCTGGTTGTGCCTACCCATGCCGGATCGGTTCTGGCCGCCGCCGGCTCGTCCCCCTCTGATCACCTGACCTCCGCCTCCGCCGGGGCCGGGGTGGTGAGATGCTTCGAGCACCACGTGGTGGGCGGCGACGCGGGCGTTCGACGGCTGCGCGGCGGAAATCCCCGCCACCGTGATCACAAGCGTGGTCAGGGCCAGCCGCCGGGTCGTCAGGAGCACGGCCTGGTGCGAATTCCGTGCAGCGTAGCGGTACAACTTGGTAGCACCTTCTTCTTCAGTGACGGGCATTCGCCGTCGCTCGTACAGTCCTGCGGGGATGTGCGCCTTATACCCCTGGGGAAGGCCCACGGCCGGAGCTGAGAAAGATCGGTGCACGTCATTACTGGTCCTTTGGCGGCAGGCGTCGCCAAAGCCTCCCTCACCACCGCCTCTACTCCATCCTCCGCTGACAGCTGATTCCAATCGTCTTCACAGCGACCACAAGTGTGTGTGCGCAGGCTGGTCGCATTCGCGCGGCGCGGTGGTGCCAATGGAGGCGGGGAGCGTGAACCCTCGCGGGAAATCGGCGCCGTGACTATCCCGGGCCCTGGGCCGCTGTCAGGGCTTCAGGAGGAGGCTGATCTGCGAGCCGAGTTCCCGGAAGCCCAGCGCTCGGGCCACTCGCCGTGACGGCTCGGGGCGTGCTCTCCACTGGGGCAGCAGCCCCTCGGCCAATGCGTCCGCCACCGCCGCCGAGGCCACCAGGCGGGCCAGGCCACGACCACGGTGCGCCGCGGCGACCAGGACGGACAGATGGGCCGCCGTGTCCAGCCAAGGGCGATACCCGGCGGCGGCGAGCACGTCACGGCCCTCCCGCAGCACCCGAACCGCCGAGGCGACCTCCTCCATGCCGCTTTCGTCGGCATCCCGGGCGTCCACCGAGGCCACCAGTGAGCGGACATCCCGATGTCCCGGCGGCAGCCGCTCGACGACGGTGTCGCGATGGGACGGGGCGAAGTCGGCGGCGTCCAGGTACGCCAGCGTCGCCGGGCCCAGGACGTCGTGAACGCTCAGGCGGCCGGGGAGCCGGGACAGGTCGATGTCTGTGTCGAGCGCGCCGAGCAGGGCATCGTGCAGCCGCCCGGCCAACCCGGCTTCCGGCACGGTCGCCAGGACGGCCCCGTCCAATTCGACCACGCCCGCCCATCCGGGCGGACACAACCACGACTCCGGCGAGACGACGACGGTCACGCCGCCCGACGGGGGAAACGCGACCGTGACACGGGCCAGGGCCGCCCACAGCCGACGCGCCTGTTCCAAGGAGTCCCGCGACACTCCTCGATCATCCTCGTGGCCCGGCTTCCGGCCAAACCGGTTCCCACGGGCAGGCGGCGCCGTTCCGGGAGGGGGCGGCAGGGCCACCAATCATCAGAGACCTTTTCGGCCACCGCCCTTACCGTGCGGGCGCTCCGTGATCAGGACGCGACCACGCCGGTGCGGCTGCCGAGGACGCGCTCGGCGACCCTGTCCCACTTGTCGCTGCGGCCGGGAACGGCGAGGATCCGCAGCATCAGGTCTCTGCCGCCGTGGTAGGCCCGGAACGCCTCGGCGATCGTCACCCCGTCCGAGGGCCGGTCGAGCACCTCGATCTCGTCGCCCGCGCCGAGCTCGCCCCGCTCGACCACCCGGAAGTACGCCCCGGGACGGCCGGCCTCGGTGAAGCGCTTCACCCAGCCGCGCTCGTCCAGCCAGTTGCGGAACACCACGCACGGGATGCGGGGGTAGGTGACCTCCAGGACGGCCGTGCCCACCCGCCACCGCTCGCCGAGGACGGCGCCGCTCACGTCGGCCCCGGACGTCGTGAGGTTCTCCCCGAACTGGCCGTCACGCAGGTCCCGGCCCATACGGGGCTCCCACCAGTCGTAGTCCTCCCGCGCGTACGCGTACACCGCCTGGTCGGGGTGACCGTGGTTGGCCACGTCGGCGCGCTCGTCGCCCTCCAGGCCGTTGTCGCGTACGGCCACGCGGCCCTCGGCCTTCCGCTTGTCGATGGCGGTGCGCCGAAGTTCTCCGGCCCACTCGGCGTCGACGGCCCGGCCCACGTTCACAGAGAGGATGTACATGCCCAAACGTTAACGGATGGTCATGTTTCCCTGCGATCCTATTAAGTTGTGGTCAATTCGGACAGAGCTACTTCTTGTTCTTGTCCGGCGCCTCGGAGGAGAGGGCGGCGACGAAGGCCTCCTGGGGGACCTCCACCCGGCCGACCATCTTCATCCGCTTCTTGCCTTCCTTCTGCTTCTCCAGCAGCTTGCGCTTACGGCTGATGTCACCGCCGTAGCACTTGGCGAGGACGTCCTTACGGATGGCGCGGATGTTCTCGCGAGCGATGACACGGGCGCCGATCGCGGCCTGGATGGGCACCTCGAACTGCTGCCTCGGGATGAGCTCCTTGAGCTTCTTGGCCATCTCCACCCCGTAGGCGTACGCCTTGTCGCGGTGGACGATCGCGCTGAACGCGTCCACGGTCTCGCCCTGCAGCAGGATGTCCACCTTGACCAGGTCGGCCTCCTGCTCCCCGGACGGCTCGTAGTCGAGCGAGGCGTACCCGCGGGTCTTCGACTTGAGCTGGTCGAAGAAGTCGAAGATGATCTCGCCGAGCGGGAGCGTGTAGCGGATCTCGACCCGGTCCTCCGAGAGGTAGTCCATGCCCTGGAGCTGCCCGCGGCGGCCCTGGCACAGCTCCATGATCGCGCCGATGAACTCGGACGGTGCGAGCACCGTGGCCTTCACCATCGGCTCGAAGATCTGGCCGATCTTGCCGGCCGGGAACTCCGACGGGTTGGTGACGACGTGCTCGCTGCCGTCCTCCATGATCACCTGGTAGATGACGTTCGGCGAGGTCGAGATCAGCGAAAGGTTGAACTCGCGCTCCAGCCGCTCACGGACGATCTCCATGTGCAGCAGGCCGAGGAAGCCGCAGCGGAAGCCGAAGCCGAGGGCCGCCGAGGTCTCCGGCTCGTACACGAGGGCGGCGTCGTTCAGCCGGAGCTTGTCGAGGGCCTCGCGCAGCTCGGGGTAGTCGTCGCCGTCGATCGGATAGAGCCCGGAGTAGACCATCGGCTTGGGGTGCTCGTATCCGCCCAGGGCCTCCGCGGCGGGCTTGAGCGCGTTGGTGACCGTGTCACCGACCCGGCTCTGGCGCACGTCCTTCACACCGGTGATCAGGTAGCCCACCTCGCCGACGCCGAGCCCCCGGTCGGACGGCATGGGCTCCGGCGAGATGACGCCGATCTCCAGCAGTTCGTGCTGGGCGCCCGTGGACATCATCAGCACGCGCTCGCGCTTGGACAGGTGCCCGTCCACCACCCTGACGTACGTCACGACGCCCCGGTAGGTGTCGTACACGGAGTCGAAGATCAGCGCCCGGGCGGGGACGTCGGCGTTGCCGACGGGCGCCGGGATGTGCTCCACGACGTGGTCGAGCAGCTCCTTGACGCCGACGCCGGTCTTGCCGGACACGCGCAGCACGTCGCCGGGGTCGCAGCCGATCAGGCCCGCGATCTCCTCGGCGTACTTGTCCGGCTGCGCCGCGGGCAGGTCGATCTTGTTGAGGACCGGGATGATGTGGAGGTCGGCGTTCATGGCCAGGTAGAGGTTGGCCAGCGTCTGCGCCTCGATGCCCTGGGCGGCGTCCACGAGCAGGATCGCGCCCTCGCACGCCTCGAGGGACCGGGACACCTCGTAGGTGAAGTCCACGTGGCCCGGCGTGTCGATCATGTTGAGGACGTGGCCGTTCCACGGAAGCCGCACGGCCTGCGACTTGATGGTGATGCCCCGCTCCCGCTCGATGTCCATGCGGTCGAGATACTGCGCACGCATCGACCTGTCGTCCACCACGCCGGTGATCTGCAGCATGCGGTCGGCGAGGGTCGACTTGCCATGGTCGATGTGCGCGATGATGCAGAAGTTGCGGATCAACGCGGGGTCGGTCTGGCCAGGCTGGATGCGCACCGGGGTCCGTTTCGACAAATTGGATGACTGCTGGTCGATCGGGCCGCCCTCGTCACGCGCGGCGGGCCCTCCCGAGGCTGGCGGACCAGCCACCCTCCATGGTGGCATGTCCGGATGCTTGCCTTGACCACCAGACGAGTTCTGCGATTAGCCGCCGTCGTCGTGGCCGTTCCGCTCGCGCTCGGGCTGGCCGGCGCCGCCGCGCTGCGCCTCCAGTTCGCCGGAACGCCCGCCGGCTGGGCCAGGACGACCGGCCACGACGCCCTGTGGATGGGCCACGCGTGGGTGGACGGCCGCCGCACCGAGGCCGACGTGCGGGCCCTCGCCGTACGGCTGCGCGCCAGCGGCATCAGGGACGTGTACGTCCACAGCGGGCCGTACGAGTACGACGGGACCTTGCCACCCGTTCGCTACCCCAATGCCAGAAATTTCCTGAAATGGTGGCGGGCGAACGTGCCCGGAGTCCGGGTGTCGGCCTGGCTCGGCCAGACGGTCAACGACAACGGCAAGCCCCACCTGAGCCTGGCCGACACGGCGACCCGGGCCAGGGTCGTGGCGGGCGCCCGGGACCTGGTCGCCGTCGGGTTCGACGGGATCCACTACGACTTCGAGCCGGTCGACGACGGGGACGGGCCGTTCCTCAGCGTGCTGCGGGAGACGCGGGCGGCCATCGGCGCCCGGCCGCTGTCGGTCGCCACGCAGCAGATCGAGCCGCTGCCCGGCCTGCGCGCCCCCACCGCCCTGGCGATCGGCCACGACAAGTACTGGACGCCGGACTACTTCCGCCAGGTGGTGGGCCTCACCGACCAGGTGGCGATCATGACGTACGACTCGTGGACGCCGCTGAACTCTCTCTACGGCGGCTACGTCGCACGGCAGACCACGCTCGCCCTCGACCTGGTGCCCGAGGACAAGACCCTGCTCATCGGGGCTCCGGCGTACCACGACCACGGCGTCTGGTACGGCGACCGGGCCGAGAGCGTCCAGGCCGCCGCCGAGGGCGCGCGGCTCGCGCTCAGCGACCACGGTCCGCGCACCGAGTTCGGCCTGGCCCTGTACGTCGACTTCGCGGCCACGGAGCAGGACTGGAAGGAGTACGAGAGCGCGTGGGTGCGCGGCGGCCCCGGTGGGTCGGTGGAGTCGTCGGGCGGGCAGGCCGATGTGCGGACCGCGGCGGCCGCGCCGCGATAGCATGAGCGGGGGCGGTCCTGTCGTCGTGAATTTGAGCGGCGGCCCGGGCTGTTGGTATCCTGTCCAACTGCGTGTGGCGCGCCCTCTCACGAGCCCGCGCGCCCCATCCGACCAAGACTTAACACTGAGGCTTTCTTCGTGGCGAACATCAAGTCCCAGATCAAGCGCAACCGGCAGAACGAGAAGCACCGGCTGCGTAACAAGGCCGTCAAGTCGTCCCTGAAGACCGCGGTCCGCAAGTTCCGCGAGGCCGCCGACCAGGGCAACGTCGACGACGCCCTCGTCGCGCTCAAGGCCGCGTCCCGGCAGCTCGACAAGGCCGTCAGCAAGGGCGTCATTCACAAGAACCAGGCTGCCAACCGGAAGTCGGCGATCGCCAAGCGCGCCGCCACCCTGCAGGCCGCCAAGTAACTCACGCCTGGCGTACGCCGCATCTCCTTTCACGGGAGATGCGGCGTTTTCGCGTGCCCGCCGTCGTCGGGCCCGCCGTCGTCGTGGCCGCGTCACCGGTCAGACCGGCACCGGCGTGGTCTCCTCCGTCGTACGCCGCCTGACCTCGGGCAGGGCGAGCACCGCCAGGTTGACCGCGGCCACCAGAGCAGCCGACACGAGCAGCGGAGCCGCGGCTCCGGCCCAGGCGGCGAGCGGCGCGGCGGCGGCGAGCCCGAGCGGCCGCGCCGCGTAGGAGATGAGCACGTCGAACGAGTCCACCCTGCCGAGCGCGTGCGGCTCCACCCGCTGCTGCACCACCGTCTCCCACAAAGGCGTCAGCATCCCCACCCCCGCCATCGCCACGACGTACGCGGCGATGACGATCGGGGTCGGCGCGGGGAGAGCGAAGGCGACGAGCGGGCACGCGTAGACCGCCGCCCCGACCGCCGCCACGGCGAGGGGCCGCCGGATCGGCAACCTGGGCGCCACGAAGACGCCGAGCAGGGTCGCCGCGGTTCCCGCCTGCGCGACGACCACCCAGACGGCCTCACCGCCCAGGCTGCGTACGGCGATCACCGGGCCGAGGGTCAGCAGCACGCCCGCCCCGAGATGCCAGACGCCGTGCCCGGCCACGCTGACCAGGAACCAGCGGTGCCGCCGCGCCTCCCGCCATCCTTCCCTCAGCTCGCCCAGGAAGCGGTCGCGACGGGTCACCGGGCGCGGAGCCGTGACCAGGCCGCCCAGCGTGACCGCGGACCCGGCGAACAGGACCCCGGTGAGCAGGAAGGACCAGCCCGGCCCGAGCCACAGCGTCAGACCTCCGGCGAGCGCGGGGCCGGTGATCTGGGCGAGGCCGCTCGCGACTCCGATGTGGGCGTTGACCCGCAGCCGGCGCTCGGCCGGAACCACCCCGGCGACCAGCGGTGACACGGCCGGAACGCCGAAGGCCACCGCGGCTCCGGTGAGCGCCGCGAGACCCGCCATCACCGGGACGCCCGGATGGCCGAGGAGGAGCAGTGCCCCCAGCGCCACCTGGGCGGCGCAGCGGACCAGATCGGCCACGAGGATCACCCGCCTCGGCGCGAAGCGGTCCGCCATGACTCCGCCGACGGGAAGCAGCAGGAGCATGGGCAGCATCTCGGCGGCGAGGACGACGCCGAGATCGAGGGCGGAGCCGGTCACCCTGATGACGGCGAGGGTGAGGCCGGTGGGAATGAGGGCGGTGGCGAGCGCCGCGACCGTCCGCCCCGCGACCAGACGTGCAATCATGGGAGGGAAGGTATTTCGCCAGCGAAGCTTTCGTTAACGTATTTTTCTCCGGCGTATGATTGCCTGATGGACGACTCGGTGGACCGGCACATCGCGCGCTGGCGGGGGAAGGCGCCCTTCGACGAACGCGTGGAGGCGATCGTCACCCGGATGCAGTTCCTGGTGAAGCACCTGGCTCAGGCGAAGGACACCGCGCTGGCCGCGGTGGGCCTGCAGGACTTCGAGTACGAGACCCTTCACTGGCTCGGTGCCCGGGGAGAAGGCGGCCGGGCCACCCCGACGGAGCTCGCCGCCGAGTTGCGGGTCTCCCCCGCCGGCATGACGGGCCGCCTGGACACCCTTGAGAAGGCCGGGCTCGTCCGGCGCATCCGCAGCGCGGAGGACCGCCGCCGGGTGGATGTGGAGTTGACGAGCGAGGGCCGCGCGCTCTGGCTCAGGGCGATGGACCTGCGCGGCGAGGTCGAGGACGAGATGGTGGGCGTGCTGCCGCCGGACGACCAGGACGCCCTCGCAGCGCTGCTCAAGCGGATGCTGCTGCACGTGGAGCACCCCGCCCGACCCTGAAGCGAGCCGTACAGCGGGAGCCGCGGCCCACAGCCGAGCCAGATCCGGAGAGACCACCCCGTGCGGCGCTCACGCCGCGCTCAGGGATGAACGTGTCGCGGGTCCCCGGCCGCTGACTCGTCGAACGTGACGTTGGTCTTGAACAGCACGGTCGCGTCGGAGGTGGCCTGGGCGAATCCCCCCGGCGCGCACGCCACCGCTCGCTGAGCGGTTCAGCGGGTGTTGCGACTGGCCACGATCGTGTGGATCGCCTTCTCCAGCGCGTACGCCGGGTCGGTGCCGCCACCCTTGACCTGCTCGTCGGTGGTGGCCACGGCCTGCAGGGCGGCGGAGATTCCCTCCGGCCCCCAGCCGCCGAGCTGACGCTTGACCCGGTCGATCTTCCAGGGCGGCATGCCCACATGGCTCGCGAGCTGGCCGCCGCGCAGGTTGCGGGGCGCCCCGCCCACCTTGGCCAGCGAGCGCAGGCCCCCCGCCAGCGCACTGACGATCAGCACCGGCGCCACGCCCGTGGCGAGGGCCCACCGGACCTGTTCCAGCGCCTCACCCAACCGGCCTTCGATCGCCAGATCGGCGATCGTGAAGCCGCTGACCTCGGCGCGTCCCCGGTAGTACTTCGCGACCGCCGCCTCGTCGATGTTCTTGCCCTCGGTGTCGAAGGCGAGCTGGCCGCAGGCGGCCGCCAGCTCGCGCAGATCGCTGCCCACGGCGTCGAGCAGCGCCTGGGCGGCGGCCGGCGAGATCGAGCGGCCCTCCCTGCGGACCTCGGCCTTGATGAAGTCGAGCCGCTCTCCCGCCTTGGTCGGCTTGGCCACCGTGACGACGTCGGCACCCGCCTTCTTCACCCCGTCCACCAGGGCCTTCCCCTTGACGCCGCCTGGGTGGGCCAGCACGAGCACGGTGTCGTCGGCCGGGTGGGCGGCGTATTTGACGACCTCGGTGATGACGTCCTTCGTGAGGTCCTGCGCCCCGCGGATCACGATGACCGACCGGTCACCGAACAACGAGGGGGAGGCGAGTCCGACCAGGTCTCCCGGCTGCACTTTGCTTCCCTGAAGGTCGTGCAGCTCGGCCCCCGGGTTCTCGGCGCGGACCGCCGCCACGATGGAGCCCACGGCACGATCGGCCAGGAACTCCTCGTCGCCGACGACCAGGGTCACGGGTGCTGGGTTCGCCATGTCACGCAGCATGCCACGCTCACCCGCCCACGGCACATCCGCCCGCCCGGCACGCGGCGACGGCCACCTGCGTACTGGGCGAATCCCGCGCGCAAGTGCGACCCACAACGTTCGGGCGCCGTCGCGAGCCGGCGGCGCAGGCCGAGAGCCGGCTCGCAGGCCTGCCCCACTCCCTCACCCGGCCCGCGCTCATCTGCCCCGTACGACCACGGCGAGGCGGTTGCGGGCGGCGACGACGGCTATGTCCCCCGACAGGTCCGTGCGGTAGGGCCGCATGCCGAGCCAGTGCAGGCGCCGCAGCGTCAGCGGAGCGGGATGCCCGTAGTCGTTGACCGCGCCGACGCTGATCAGTGCGGCCCGCGCGCCCGTGGCGGCGAGGAAGGCCGGCGCCTGTCTGGGCGACCCGTGGTGGGGAACCTTCAGCACCTCGACCCGTGGCAGGCCGCGCCGCACCAGGGCCTCCTGCGCCTCCGTCTCCAGGTCTCCGGCGAGCAGGGCCGCGCCCAGGGGTGCTTCCCGTGCTCCGCCTGCTCCCTGCGCGTCGGGCCCTCCGGACCAGCGGACCAGCAGCACGACGCTGGCGTTGTTGGCCGTCGACCCCTCGCCCCTGCCCGGCGTCTGCGCACCGGCCTCGGGAGCGAGGACGGTGATCTCGCTCGGCCCGAACCGCCACCGCATCCCCGGGACGGCCTGCCATTCCGGGATGTGGGCCGCCCTGAGTCGCCCGGAGACGCGGCCGGCCTCGCCCTCCGGCACGCGACCCGGGCTCACGACCACCGCCCCGACCGCGCGGCGGCGCAGCACCCCCGGCAGTCCGCCGACGTGGTCGAGGTGGGGGTGAGTGAGGACGACGAGCGGCACCTGCCGCACTCCGAGAGCACGCAGACACCGGTCGGTGGGGCCCGGCTGCGGACCGGCGTCGACCACCACCGCCCGGCCGGGGCCCGCCGCCAGCACCAGGGCGTCCCCCTGGCCGACGTCGCAGACGACCAGTAGCCACCCGGGCGGTGGCCAGGGCGACACCACCGGCACCGCCACGAGGGCGGCGAGCAACGCTCCCGCCACGAGCGCCGCCACCAGGCGCCTGCGGGCACGGCCCCGCAGGATGAGCCAGCCCGCGACGGCCGCCGCCGCGAGCGCGGCGAGGCCCGCCGCTCCCCCGAACCACTCCGCCGAGGCGAACGGAAGGTCCGCGGCTCGCTGTGCCACCGCGATGATCCAGCCGACGGCCCACCCCGCGGGACGCACCAGTAGCCAGGCCAGGTCCATGCTCACCGGGGCGATCACGGCGGCCCCGAACCCCAGCACGGTCGCGGGCGCCACCGCGGGCTCCGCGAGCAGGTTGGCCGGGATCGCGGCCAGGTCGAGGCGCCCGGACATCAGCACCAGCAGGGGCGTGACCGCCGCCTGCGCCGCGGCGGTCACGGCCAGGGCCTCGGCGAGCAGGCGGGGCACCCGGCGCGCCGCGAGGCGGTCACGCCACCGGGGCGCGAGCACCAGGATGCCGCCGGTCGCGAACACCGACAGCGCGAAGCCCCACTGCCGGGCCAGCCCAGGATCGAACACCACCAGTCCGAGCACGGTCGCCGACAGGGCGGCGACGCCGTCCCGGGTGCGCCCCGTGCCGAGGGCCACGGCGGCGACCGTTCCCATGACGAGAGCGCGCAGCACGCTCGGCGACGGTCTCGCCACGACCGAGAACGCGACCATCGCGACGACCGCGACGGCGGCCCGGAGGACCAGGGGCAGGCCGGCGAAACGGCCGAGCACCAGCACCGCGCCCGCCACTATGGCCAGATTGGTGCCGGAGACGGCGGTGAGATGGCCGAGCCCCGCCGTCGCCAGGTCGAGCCGCACCTCCTCGTCCAGGCGCGACACGTCGCCGACGACCAGGCCGGGCAACAGCCCGCGCTGGTCGTCCGGCAGCACGCCGGCCGCCTCGCGCAGACCCGCGCGCAGCGCTCCGGCGGCACGCTGCACGGCCGAGGGCGCGCTGATCGGCTCGGGTGCCCCCCGGACGAGCATCACCGCCGCGACCGGCTCACCCTGCTCAGCCGGACTCAACCGCCCGCGCACCCGGACCCGCTGGCTGGGCAGCAGTGAACGCCATCCTTCTGCGGGACCGAGCAGCACGACGGGCACGTCCACGGCGTATCGCTCCCGGGCGGCCGACACCAGCAGCAACCGGGCCCGGACGACCGCCGTCTCCCGCCGGGCCACCCCGCCCTGGTGCGGCCGGATGCGCGGGTCGTCGCTGATCTCCGCCTCGGCGGTCACCGTGGCGCCCCGGCCGGCCAGGTCCGGCACGGGGCCGGTCGTCACCTTGAGAACCGTGAACGCCGTGACCGCGGCCGTCACGGCCACGGCCGCGAGCACCGCCATCGCGATCCTGGCGACGGCCCCCGGCGCTCCCGCGGGGCCGGCGAACTCGCCGGCACGTCCCCCTTCGGCACGCGAGCCCGACTCGCCGGTCCCCTCCCCACCCCGCTCGACGTCCCCACCCCGCTCGGCACCACAGCCATGCTCGACGTCGGTGCCCCGCTCGACGCCACGGCCCCTCTCGACGTCGGGATTCGGCGGCCGCCGCGCTGTCGCCCACGTGACGACGCCCGCCACGGCGGCGGCCAGCGCCACGGCGGCCCCGGCGACGGCGGGGCAGCCCAGCACTACGAGAGCGGTGAGCCACGCAGCCGCCGCTGGAGCGGCCAGCGCCGCCGGGCCGGGCCCCGTCCTACCGCGCCGCTGCTCCTCGCGCCGCTGTTCCTCGCGCCACTGTTCCTCGCGCCCCGGCGCATCACCCCCCGGCTCATGCCCCAGCCCGTCGTAACCCGCGGGGCCTGGGCTCCCCGCCCTCATCCCGTCCCCCGCACTCGCTCTGTCCGGAACGGCATCGGAGCCGGGCGTTCCCATGCGCGCCGCCGTCGAAGCCGGCCGGTTCCGGCGGCCGGCTCGACCTGCCCGCTCTCGTGATGGCCGTCGTGCCGGTCGACGGCGATCACACGGAGACCTTGTCGCGCATCTCGGCGAACTTCCTGTCTCCGATGCCGGGAACCTCCTTCAACTGGTCGACGCTCTGGAAACCCCCGTGGGCGTCCCGGTAGTCGACGATCCGCTGCGCGATCACGCCGCCGATCCCGGGCAGCGCGTCCAACTGCTCGGCTGTGGCGGTGTTGAGGTTCACCACCCCGGCTCCCGGTGTCCCCGGCGCCGTGCCCGGAGCACCCGAGGCGGGATCCATCCCGGCCGTCACCGCGCTTCCGGCGACGATCTGTTCACCGTCCACCACGCGGCGGGCCAGGTTGATTCCGCCGGGCTTCGCGCCCTTCCGGAGACCTCCTGCGGCCTCGATCGCGTCCGCGACCCGCGAGCCGGACGCGAGAACGTACACCCCCGGGTCGCGGACCTTGCCCGTCACGTACACCACGACCTGAGCCGATGCGCCGGATGGGGCCGCGGTGCCGCCGGATCCCGGAACGTAGGCCCTCGCGCCCGGCCCGGCAGCGTTGGCGGGGTCCGGCGCGTGGGACGCCGGACCCGGCGCAGCCCCGGGGCCGCCCGCGGAGTCGGCGGCGGGGCGGAGGTCCTGAACCGCGGCGGCCGGGAGCGGCGGGGCGATCGGCTCGGCCACCGGCCTCGACCGCCAGACCAGGATCCCGGTGACGATCGCGGCGAGCAGCCCGGCGGCCACCAGCACCCGTAGCCCGGGCATGCCCGGGTCGAGCCGTGGCAGGGCCCGGCCGAGAGCCTCCCGTCCGAACGTTCGCAGGTCGCGCGCGGAGGTCTCCGGCCCGCCCGCGCGTGCCTCCCACCGATCCGCGACCTCCTCGGCCAGGCCGGAAAGCTCCCCGTGGTCAAGGCCGTCCTCAGCCTCCTCAGGCTGACGGCCCGGCACGCGGGTCTCCGTACGGACGGGGTGGGGAGCGCCGAACGAGGGCGGCGGCCCGGGCGGGGACGGCGCCGACCGCAGGCGGGCGGACGGGGGAACCGGGTCGAACGGACGCAGCAGCCCGCGCAGGCGGGACTCGCCGGCGACGACGCCGCGTACGGCACCGCGAGACTCCTTGCTTCGCACGTCAAGCACGGTAGGCACACACCGTGACCCCGGCCGGTCCCGAACGGGATTCTGTGGAAACAGCGTGAGGCGCATGGAGGTAGGTCAGGCCAGGTCGGCCATGGGCGCCTGGGCGGCTCATCGGGTATATCTGGTTTGCCGGGATTGATCAGGATCAGCCCTTATTGCCGCGAGGCGTGGGGATTCCGTGCGGGCTGTGCGGCCAACACCCCAGCCGTAGATCCTGATCACGGCTCGTGAACGACATTCCGCCGGTGACGACCGATCCGGGCCCGGGCTTGTCCGCGGCCACCGCTCGATTCTCAATCGTCAGCACAACAGTGGCCGTACGCGTCTCTACGCCTGCCTGGAAGCGAGATCTCAATCTACGGCCGGACTGCCGGCACAAAGGAAATGCCCCACAAGAGTTCCTTTCTTGTGAGGCAGATGGTTCAGTTCTCACCCCTGCTGTTGTTGCTGCTGACCGCCACCCTGCTGCTGTTGCTGCTGTTGCTGCTGCTGCTGCTGTTGCTGCTGCTGTTGCTGCTGCTGTTGCTGCTGTTGCTGCTGCTGTTGCTGCTGTTGCTGCTGTTGCTGCTGACCGTCGCCGCCCTGCTGCTGTTGCTGCTGACCGTCGTCCTGCTGCTGTTGCTGCTGACCGTCGCCGCCCTGCTGTACGACCAGGGACGCGTGGGCGGGCGCGGCTTGTACCGTCGCTGGGATGCAAGCCGAAGCCGCTAACGCGCAAGCCGCGAGAGTCTTTCTGAACATCGGAGTCACCTCCGGGTTGCGCTCCACTTTTTCCGGCGTACGGACCTGACGTTTCGGCTCGAGAGCGCTTTCCGAACAGCTCCATACGTCCGCCAACTGCCGACGCTAGTTGTGGGTATCGCCTCAGTCGCCCATCCCTGGGCAAATTCTGTGCATCCTTCCGCGGCATGGCAGCAATATCTTTGATACTGCATGCGTCAATAGCGCGACAAACGGGTTTACGGGTTGCGGCATTCGTGACCGGGGTAGCCACCTCGATTTCTTCGAAATCTCCTATCCGCGCATCCCAGGACTCGGACATGCCGAGCAGTGCCCGACACGTTCGTCGAACTCAATGCGCCCTCACCCGTCTCGGCCGTAGGTCCATAGCCGGTGTACGGACGCACCGCCGGTATCGAGGGGCTCAGTCCACGGGGGCGACGGTGACCCCGAGCATGCCGGGGCCGACGTGGGCGCCGAGGACCGGTCCGATCTCGGCCACCCACAGCCGTACGAGCCTGGGCAGCCGCGCCGTCAGCTCCTTCGTGAGCGCCTCGGCCCGCTCGGCCGCCATCAGATGCTGCACGGCCACGTCGACCGGCCGGTCCCCGGCTGCCTCGACGGCCAGGTCCTCCAGGCGGGCGAGGGCGCGGCTCGCGGTGCGCACCTTCTCCAGCACGCCGATCTCGCCGTCCGCCATGCGCAGCAGCGGTTTGATCGACAGCGCCGACCCCAGGAGGTTGGTCACCCGGCCGATGCGGCCGCCGCGACGGAGGTAGTCGAGCGTCTCGACGTAGAAGAAGGTGCTGGTGGCAGCGGCCCGCCGCCGGGCCACGGCGGCCACCTCGGCGGCCGGGGCTCCCGCCGTGGCCGCCCGCGCGGCGGCCAGCACGGCGAAGCCGAGCCCCATGGCCACCGATCCGCTGTCGACGACCTCGACCGGAACGGAGGACTCACCCGCGGCGAGACGCGCGGAGTCCGCGGTGCCGGACAGCGCGCCGGACAGGTGTACGGACACGATCGCGGAGGCGCCGTTCGCCGCGGCCCGCCGATAGGCGTCCGCGAAGCGCTCGGGGGCCGGGCGCGAGGTGACGATGGGCGAGCGGTCCTTGAGCGCGTGCGTGAGAAGACCGGCGTCGAACGGGGTCACGTCGTCGATCTCGCGATCCCCCAGGAGCACCTGAACCGGTACGACGGTGATGTTCCACCTGCCGGTCGCCTCGGCACCGAGGTACGCCGTGGAATCGGTGACGACAGCGACAGATGGTGACATACCGCGAGATTACCCAGCACTGATCGCCCGGCAACCTCTTCGTGAACTCGGACATCGCCTGGCACGCGCCGAAACGTCGCATGAACCGCGTGCCGCGGCCTCGCGGAAACGGCGCGCGGCGCGGATCTACGACCGCCGCGGCCGGAAGGCCCGGCGAGGGCCGAGCGGGGGCGTCACTGGACGGGGACTCCACCCCGCCACACACGACGCGGCTTGAGGCCGAACGACCAGGCGAACGCACCCTCGTGGTCGGCGTCCCACTGGACGATGTCGGCGAGACGGCCGGGCGCGAGGATGCCGCGGTCGGGAGCGCCGAGGACCTGGGCGCCGCCGAGAGTCGCGGCCCGCAGGGCGTCTCCGACGCTCATGCCGAACGCCGCCACCGCCAGGCTGATGACCAGGGACATCGAGGTGATGCCGCAGTGGCCGGGGTTGTGGTCGCTGCCGAGCGCGACCGGGACGCCCTGCGCCAGCATCCGGCGCACCGGCGGGAGGTGGCCCACCTGGAGCGCGGCGCCGGGGCAGACGACGGCGGGCACGCCGTACCTCGCCATCATCGCGATGTCCTCGTCCGAGGCGTGGTGGAGCAGGTCGGCGGAGGCGCAGCCCATCTCGGCCGCGAGCTGCACGGCGCCGCGCCGGTTGTAGGCGCCCGCGTGGATGCGCGGCAGCAGGCCGACGTTGCGGCCGGAGGCCAGCACCCAGCGGGCCTCCTCCGCGGTGAAGTGGCCGTCGTCGCAGTAGACGTCCACGCTGTCGGCCCCGGCGCCGGCGGCGTCCGCGCACCAGGAGGCCACGGCCTCGACGTAGTCGCGCTGGCGGCCGAAGTATTCCGGCGGCACCACGTGGGCGGCCAGGAACGTGACGTGGACCCGCGGCATCATCGGCTCTTTCTCGAGCTCGCGCAGCAGCCGCACGTCGGCCAGCTCGCCGTCGCGGGTCAGGTGGTAGCCGGTCTTGGCCTCGACGGTCGTCGTGCCGCCGAGCAGCCACTCGCGCAGCCGCTCCCGCACACCGTTGCACAGGGTCCAGGGGTCGGTGCCGCGGGTCACGGTGACGGTCGAGCCGATGCCGCCGCCCGCCGCCGCGATGGCCGAGGAACTGGAGCCGCCGGAGCGCATCGCCATCTCGGCGTACCGGTTGCCCGCGTACACGGGATGGGTGTGCGCGTCGATGAGGCCGGGCGTGACGAGCGCTCCGCCGAGGTTCTCCACATGGTCGACGTCGACGATGTCGTCCACGACCCCGGGAACGCTCTGGGGGAGGTCGGCGGCGCGGCCGACCCACGCGATGCGGTCGTTGTGCACCAGGATCGCGGCGTTGCTGCACACATCGTGCCCGGTCCAGAGCCGGCCGATGTTGGTGAGAAGGCGAACGGTCATGCGACCACCTGCGAAACATCCGTGGACGGCGAACGGCCCCCGCCTGCGGGCGCCTGGCCCGCCGGGTCCGCTGCGCGTCCGGACGTCATTGGGGGGTCTCCTGCCTCATCGCGCACCGATGTTGTGCGATGACCCTACCGCCGGGATCTCGAACCCGGGCGATTCAGTTCAGTTACGTTATTTCACAGGTGGGCCGGATGTACAGGGTTAGCGACAGAAACGCGCGCCAGTATCATGCGCATCGCCGCGCATCAGTCGTCTCACACGCTGCGGCGAGATCGGGATCGACGACGCCGATCCGATGGCCGCGAACGCCTTGGAAAGGGTGACCGCACTGCCTGGAGTCATGTTGTTACCCACACAATAAGGTCCCATTAGGCTTTCCTTATCGTAGCAAGGGCAACCCTTGGCGGGCCACCGACACGCGGAAGGTGACCCGCCGCTGGCAGGCGTCAGACGGTTCAGACGGTCTCGACGGGCTTCGCCACCCGGTCCAGCTCCGCGTACAGGCCGGCGAAGACCCGGGCGTGCAGGATCGTGCCGTCACCGGTGTGCTCGAGCGACAGGACCTCGCCCTCGCTGTGCGCCCGCGCGATCAGGTCGCCCCTGTCGTACGGCACCAGCATCCTGACCTCGTGGTCGAGGCGGGGAAGTTCACGCTCGATCATCGCCATCAGCTCGCCGATCCCGGCCCCGGTGCGGGCGGAGACGACCATGCTGTGCCGTTCCTTCATCGTCAGCCGGGTCAGCACCACCGGGTCGGCGGCGTCGGCCTTGTTGACGACCACGATCTCCGGGATGTCCCGCGCGCCCTCGATCTCGGCCAGCACCTCGCGGACGGCCGCGATCTGCGACTCGGGGTCGGGGTGCGACCCGTCCACCACGTGGAGGATCAGGTCGGCGTCGGCCACCTCCTCCAGCGTCGAGCGGAACGCCTCGACGAGCTGGTGGGGCAGGTGCCGTACGAAACCGACCGTGTCGGCCAGCGTGAACAGGCGGCCCTCGGGCGTGCGCGCCCTGCGCACGGTGGGATCGAGGGTCGCGAACAACGCGTCCTCGACGAGCACCCCCGCGCCGGTCAGCCGGTTGAGCAGCGACGACTTGCCGGCGTTGGTGTATCCGGCGATCGCCACGGCGGGCACCTCGCGGGCCTGCCGGCGGTGGCGCATGGTCTGCCGGGCGGTCGACATCTCCTTGATCTGCCGCCGCAGCTTGGCCATCCGCTCGCGGATCCGCCGCCGGTCCAGCTCGATCTTGGTCTCACCGGGGCCGCGGCCGCCGATGCCGACGCCGCCCGCGGCGCGACCGCCGACCTGGCGCGACAGGTTGCCACCCCAGCCTCGCAGGCGCGGCAGCAGGTACTGCAGCTGCGCCAGCTCGACCTGCGCCTTGCCCTCGCGGCTCTTGGCGTGCTGCGCGAAGATGTCGAGGATCAGCGCGGTCCGGTCGATGACCTTGACCTTCACGACCTCTTCGAGCTGGCGAAGCTGGCCGGGGGTCAGCTCGCCGTCGCAGATCACGGTGTCGGCGCCGCTGGCGGCCACGATGTCGCGCAGCTCGACCGCCTTGCCCGATCCGATGTAGGTGGCGGGGTCGGGCCGGTCACGGCGCTGGATCAGACCCTCCAGCACCTGGGAACCGGCGGTCTCGGCCAGGAGCTTCAGCTCCTGCAGCGAGTTCTCCGCGTCCAGCGCGGTGCCGCCCGCCCAGACGCCCACCAGGACGACACGCTCCAGACGGAGCTGCCGGTATTCGACTTCGGTGATGTCTTCGAGCTCTGTCGACAGACCCGCTACGCGGCGGAGCGCCTGGCGCTCTTCCAGTTCGTAATCGCCCATGGCAAGGTCTTCGGGCTCGTTTCGCATATATGTCATCTCTACTAGACAGAACAGTCGGACACCCCGATGCCTTCCCGGCCTCCGGATGCCTTCCGTCGATGGTGACACGACCCCGGGACGTACGCACCCCCTTATACGCGCAGTTCGGCCAGGAGTCGCGCGCTCTGCCCCGCCCAGTGGTCCAGCCCCAGGCGGAGATGGATCTCGTGGGCCCGGCGGGCGTGGTCGAGGGCCCGTTCCCGGTCGCCCATCGCCACCGACAGCATCGCCAGCGCCTGGTGGATGGAGCCCCAGCCGGCCGTGCCATGGCCGTGCAGGGCCAGCCGGTCCCCGTACGGCGCCAGCATGTCGTACAGGCGCGAGGGATCGGGGACGCCGAGCTGAGCCGCCACGTACGACCAGATGACGGCGACGAACTCCCCCGACCAGTCGTCGGGGATCGTCGTGCCCCATCGGGCGATCAGGCTTTCGGCCAGCTCGCGATCGCCCACGTCGAGCGCCGCGAGCACGGCTATGGGACGTAGCGGGTCGTTCCGCGGCTGCGACGCCGTCGTGATGACCTCCTCGAGGATTTCGGCGACCCTGCCCTGTCCCCGCCGGCAGGTGTAGAGCATCGTCGGCCGCACGACGCCCAGGCCCCACATGCTGCTGTCGCCGAAGATTTCGCCGAGCTCGCCGACGAGGTCTTCGACCTCGTCCCAGCGGCCCTCCAGGGTCAGCCGCGCGGCCTGGGCGATGCGCACCATGGCCGTCAGCTCAGAGCTTCTGACCTCCTGCAGCAGATGCTCCGCGCGGGCCAGATCCCGGTCCCATTCGGCCAGCTCCCCCGCCCTGAACAGGCACGACATCCGGCGTACCCGGCCCACGATCTCAGCCGCGGCGGGAAGCTCGGGCACCGCGAGCATCTCCTCGGCGGCGCGGCGGCGCTCGTTCTCCCGCTCCGGTACCCAGGACGCGATCATGTAGTTGTTGAGCACCTGGAGGAGCAGGGCGGGGTCGCCTATCCTCCGGGCGATCTCCACGGCCTCCACCACCATCGCCTCGCCTTCCGCCCGGCGAGGCCCGTAGTTGAGCTCGATGCCGAGAGTGCCGAGCAGTGCCGCCCGGTGGGCGTCGTCCAGCGGGCCCGCCAGCAGGTTCTCGATGAGGGCGACCGTGTGGTCGTCGACCACTCCGTACGACCGCCAGTTCCAGACGCTGAGAGTGCCGAACACCGCCAGGGCCTCCACCAGGGCCGTCCGGTCGCCCGTGTCCTCCGCCAGCGCGATGGCCTCCTCGAGTGCCGCCTGTGCCCGCACGGCGTCCCCGGTGACGCGCAGCGACCGGCCCAGTTCGATCAGCAGGCGGCACCGCCTGGCCGGGTCGCGCCTGCCGAGGGCGAGCAGCGCCTTGTCCCACAGCTCGACCGCCTCGTCGTACGCGCGCTGCGCGGTCGCCTGCCTGGCCGCCCTGGCGGCGTAGGCGACGGCCTTGTCCGCTCCCCCGACCCGCGCTGCCATGGCGAAGTGGTGGGCGAGGACGGGCAGGCGCGCCGCTCCGTCGCCGCCGGGCGGCGCCGTCGGCAGGGACTCCAGGGCCTCCGCCACGCCCAGGTGGAGCCTTGCCTTCTCCAGGCGGCCGAGCCCGGCGTAGAGCGCGTCACGCACTAGCGCGTGCGAGAAGCGGTAGTCGAAGCCTCCCGGCGCCTCGGCGAGGACGCCGACGGCGACGGCGGGTTCCAGCAGCGACATCACCTCCTCGGCATGGGTCTCCGTGAGCGCCTCCAGAACGTCGAGGCTGACGTCGCGGCCCAGGACGGCGGCGCGGCGCAGCAGGTCCCTCGTGGGGTCGGGCAGCCGCGCGACCCTCCGCTCGATGACCTCCATGACACCTTCGGGAACACCCAGCGACGCGGCGTCGAGCCGGTGCTCGCTGCCCAGCAGCCGCAGCAGCTCGCCGAGGTAGAAGGGGTTTCCCCCGGTGCGCCGATAGAGCACCTCGGCGAGCGCCGGGTCGGTCAGGTCGTGCCGCCGCAGGAACGCGCCGACCTCCTCCGCGGTGAACGGCGCGAGGGTGAGGCGCTCGGTGCCGGGCTCACGGGTGAGGGCGGCGAGGGTGTCGCGCAGCCGCTCGGGCTCCCTGCCCGGCTCCGGCCGTACGGTGGCCAGCACCAGGACGGGCCTGCGGTGCAGCTCGGCCGCGAGGAAGGCGAGCAGCCGCAGCGAGGCGGCGTCCGCCGCGTGGAGGTCGTCCAGCACCACCAGAGTCGGCGTGCCTGACCGGGCGAGCGCGGCCAGCACGCCCTCGTACAGCTCGAAGAGCGCGGCCTCCGGATCGGCGGCGGCACCGCCCTCGCCCGCGAGGAGCCGCGCCGCCGCCCGGCCCCGCTCCCCCAGCTCGCGCAGCGCCTGCAGCCAGGGCCAGAACGGCGGCGCCGCCTCGGCCTCCACGCAGCGGCCCCAGACGACGGCGACGCCGCGCGCCTCCGCCTCCTCCGCGGCGAGCTGGGCCAGCCTGGTCTTGCCGATCCCCGGCTCGCCGGTCACCAGCAGCACGCCGCCGCGGCCCCGCCGTACGCCGCCGAGCCGTTCGGCGACGCGGGCGAGCTCGTGCCTGCGCGCGACGGGGGCCGCGGACGGCGGCGGCTCGGGCGCCGGGAGGGACCTCTCCTCCGCCGGTGGGACGACGGCCTCCCGCGCGACGACAGGCGCTTCGAAGGGCGCGTCCAGGGACGGCGACTGCTCCAGCACGGCCTGCTCCAGCCGCCGCAGTTCGGGGCCGGGCTGCAGGCCCATCTCCTCGGCGAGCAGGGCGCGCACCCGGCGCAGCGCACCGAGCGCGTCGGTCTGCCTGCCCGACCGGTAGAGGGAGAGGACGAGCAGGCTCCACAGCCGTTCGCGGTACGGGTACGCCTCGACCAGCCGCTCCAGGTCGGCCACGCACGAGGGCCCGTCACCCGTGGCGAGCCTGGCCTCGAACCGGTCCTCGACCGCCACCGCCCGCAGCTCGGTCAGACGGGCGATGACGGGCTGGGCGAACTCGTAGGCCGCGAACTCGGCGAGCGGCTCGCCCCGCCACGTCTCCAGCGCCCGGTCGATCAACCCGCGCGCCGCGGCGTACTCGCGCCGGGCGAGCGCCCTGCGGCCGTCCTCCACCCAGGAGACGAAGCGTACGAGGTCGACCTGGCCGGGCGCGACGGACAGCAGGTAGCCGGGCTCGCGCGTGAGCAGGACAGCGGGGGGCGTGCGCGGCCGGCGTCCGGGCTCAAGCGCCTTGCGGAGGTTGGAGACGTACGACTGCAGCGTCGCGGTGGCGCTGGAGGGCGGCTCGTCCGCCCACAGCTCGTCGATCAGCCGGTCGAGGGAGACGATCCTGCCGGGCGCCAGGGCGAGGACGGCGAGCACCGCGCGCTGCTTGCGCGGGCCGAGGTCGATGACGCGGCCGTCGCCGCCGGTGACCTCGAAAGGGCCGAGCAGCCGGAAGGACAGCGTGTTCATGACCAAAACCCCTCTTATCGCTGCGGCAAGCGTAGAGCCGGGACGACCCCCACCGGAACGGTCCACTTGGGCGCGACTTGAACGGTCTCCAAGCCGCGCTCATACGCGCTCCGATCCCCGTGTTCCACGGTGGTCGCGCAGGAGAACCCACGATGTGGAGGGAAGAGATGGACCCGATCAAGGCGCTCGGCGCCGATCTACGCCGGGTGGTGCGCGGCCGGGTACTGGTGCGCGGCGACGAGGGCTTCGACGAGAGCAGGCGCCCCTGGGACATGGCCGTCGACCAGCGGGTCGCGGCGGTCGTCGAGGCGCGGGACGCGCACGACGTCGCGGCCGTGGTCGGCTACGCGGGCCTCGCCGGGCTGCGCGTCGCCACCCAGCCGAACGGGCACGCCCCGGCGGCCTTCGACGACGCGATCCTGCTGCGCACGGGTGCGATGCGCGGCCTGACCGTACGGCCAGCGGAACGGGTGGCCCGGGTGGAGGCCGGCGTCCCGTGGAGCGATGTGCTCACGGCGGCGGGTGAGCACGGGCTGGCGCCTCTGGCGGGCAGCACGGGGGTCGTCAGCGCCACCGGATTCACGCTGGGCGGGGGCCTGAGCTGGTTCGGGCGCAGGTACGGCTTCGCCGCCGACAGCGTGCGCGCGTTCGAGGTCGTGGACGCCTCAGGCGAGCAGACGACCGTCACGGCCGGCAGCGACCCCGAGTTGTTCTGGGCGCTGCGCGGCGGCGGGGGCGACTTCGCGGTGGTGACCGCGATGGAGTTCGACCTGCACCCGGCGCCGGTGCTGTACGGCGGGCGGATCCTGTGGCCGGCCGAGCGTGCGGCGGAGGTGCTGGCCGCCTTCCGCGCCACCACGGCCGTGGCGCCCGAGGAGCTGACGGTCTGGTTCCACCTGTTGCAGTTCCCGCCGCTGCCCGAACTGCCCGAGCCGCTGCGCGGCCTGTCGGCCGTGACGATCGACGTCACCTACCTGGGCGACCCGGACGAGGCGCGGGCCCTGCTGCACCGGTTCGACCGGATTCCCGAGCCTGTCTTCGACACGCGCGGCCGGATGCCGGTGGCGAACCTGGCGGACATCTGCGCGGAGCCGACCGACCCGACGCCCGCACTGCTGCGTTCCGAGCTGATCACCGGGCTCGGCGACGCCGACGCGGCGGCGATGCTGGCCGCCGCCGGGCCCGGCACCATCGCGCCACTCGCCTACGTGCAGATCCGCCACCTCGGCGGGGCGCTCGCCCAGGTCGACGAGAAGGGCGGAGCCTGCGGGCACATCGCGGAGCCCTACCTGCTGAGCACGCTCGGCGTGCTCGTGGCGCCCGGCATGGAGGAGGCGATCCGGCGGCGGCAGTCGGCCGTCGCGGACGCGGTGGCGGGGGTCTCGACCGGCCGCAAGCCCCTCACCTTCCTCGGCCACGGGGAGCCCGCGGCGTCCGCCTTCCCGGCCGAGGTCCTGGCCCGCCTGCGCGAGGTCAAGCGCCGCCGTGACCCGCATGGCGTGATCCTCGGAAACTACCCCGTCCTCGGGTGACGGCGGCTCATCCGTCCCGCCCGGCTCACTCCGGTCCGGCTCACTCCGGTTTGGCGAGGAGGCGCGCGCTCTCCCCCGCCCAGTGGTCCAGCCCCAGGCGCAGGTGGGTCTCGTGGGCCCGGCGCGCGTGGCGCAGGGCGAGGCCGCGCTCGCCGGTCGCGGCTGCCAGCTCGGCCAGGACCAGGTGCGTCGACCCCCATCCGGCGCCGCCCATGCCGCTCACCACGAGTCGCTCCGCATACGGCGTGAGCGTCCGGAGCAGGGCGGCGGGATCGGGCGTGCCGAGCCGGGCGGCGACGTAACCCCACACGACGGTGAGGAACTCGGCGGTCCAGTCCGGGGGGACCCGGGTGCCCCACCGGTCGACGAGCCTGCGGGCGAGAGCCGTGTCGCCGACGTCGAGGGCGGCGAGCACGGCGACGGGCCGCAGCGGGACCATGTCGGCGTCGTGGGCGCGGGACACGAGCCGGTCGGCCAGCTCCGCCACCCGGCCCTGGCCCCGCCTGCAGGTGTACAGGGTGATCAGGCCGGGATAGTCGAGCCCCCACATGCTGAAGTCCTCGATCAGCGCGGTGAACTCCGCGGCGAGCCGCTCGGCCTCGGCCCAGTCGCCCCGGATCGTACGGCCGGCGGCCTCGGCGATGCCCGCCATGCCGGTCAGCTCGGGGCGCCTGATCAGCTCCACCAGGCGCCGGCAGCGGGCGAGGTCACGGTCCCATTCGTCCAGCTCGCCCGCCCTGAGCAGGTTGGCCATGCGGAAGATCCGGGCGACGGCCTCGGCGGACGCATCCAGGGGGAGGGCGAGCATCTCCTCGACGGCGTGGCGGCGTTCCTCCTCGCGCTCCGGCACCCATGCGGCCACGAGGTAGTTGTTGAGGGAGCGGGCCAGCAGCCGGGGGTCGCCGGCGCGGCGGGCCAGCCGCACGCCCTCGGCCGCCAGCCGCTCCCCCTCCGCACGGCGCGGCGAGTAGTACAGCTCGAGCCCGAGGGTGCCGAGCAGGGTGGCCCGCTCCGCGTCGCCGGCCGGTTCGGCCAGCAGCCCTTCGAGCAGCGCGACCATCTCCTCGTCCACCACTCCGTAGTGGCGCCAGTTCCACACCGACAGCCCGCCGAACACGGTGAAGGCCTCGATCAGCGTGGCCCGCTCCCCGATCCGGGCGGCCAGGGCGATGGCCTCCTCCAGCACCGACCTGGCCCGGTCGACGTCGCCCACGGTCCGCAGCGCCTCGCCGTGGCCCACGAGCAGGGCGCAGCGCCGGGCCGCGTCGGCCGGGCCGAGCGCGGTCAGGGCCCTGCCCCACCAGTCGACCGCCTCGTCGTACGCGCACTGGGCGGCGGCCTGACGGGCGGCGCGCACCGCGTACTCCACGGCCTTGGCCGCGCCGCCCGCCCTGGCCGCCATCCCGAAGTGGTGGGCGAGGACCGACGGCTCGACGCCCGCGAGCGTCTCCAGGGCCTCGCCGGTGCGCAGGTGCAGCCGGGCCCGGCGCACCCGGCCGAGATCGGTGTAGAGGGCGTCGCGGACGAGGGCGTGGGAGAACCGATAGTCGAAGCCGTCCGGGACCTCGGCCAGCAGCCCGGTGGCCACGGCCGGTTCGAGCAGCGCCATGACCTCCTCCGCCGGGGTGCCGCAGGCGGCCTCCAGCACGTCGAGGCTCACCTCGCGGCCGAGGACGGCCGCCGCGCCGAGCAGCGCGCGGGTCTCCTCGGGCAGGCGGGCCACCCGGCGGCCGATCACCTCGCGCACGCCCTCGGGCACCCCCGCGGAGGCCGCGTCGAGACGGTGTTCGCTGTCCAGCAGCCTGACGAGCTCGCCCAGATAGAAGGGGTTGCCGCCGGTCCGCTCGAAGAGCACCGCGGCGAGCCGCGCGTCCGGCAGGTCGCGCCCGGCCAGGTAGGCGGCCACGTCCTCCCGGGTGAACGGCGGCAGCGTGAGGCGCTCCGCGCCGCGTTCGCGGGCGAGCGCGGCCGAGGTCTCGCGGAGCTGGTCGGGCTCGCCTCCCGGCTCCGGCCGCATCGTGGCCAGCACCAGCACCGGCGCGCGGTGCAGCGCCCCGGCCGCGAAGGCCAGCAGCCGCAGCGACGCGGCGTCCGCCCAGTGCAGGTCGTCCAGCACGACGAGCGCCGGTCCGGCCGCGACCAGCGCGCCCGTCACCCGTTCGTGCAGCGCGAACAGCGCCGCGCTGTGTCCCGAAAGCCCGTGTCCCGAAAGCCCGTGTCCCGAAAGCCCGTGTCCCGAAAGCCCGTGTCCCGAAGGCCCCTGTCCCGAAAGCCCACGTGCCGCGTCCGCGGTCTCCGGCTCCGCGACCCCCGACAGGGCCGCGAGCGCCCGGGCCACGTCCTGTCCGCCGCCCGGCCCGCCTACGTACGACGCGGTCCCGTACGGCCCGGTCTCCGGCGGCGCGAGGTCGCGCAGCACCTGGAGCCACGGCCAGAAGGCGGGCGCGCCCGTGTCCTCGGCGCACCGGCCCCAGGCGACCGCCATCCCCAGCGCGGACGCCTCGTCGGCGACGGCCTCGGCGAGGCTGGTCTTCCCGATGCCCGCCTCGCCGGACACGAGCAGCACTCCACCTCGCCCGCGCCGCGCCCACGCGAGGCGCTCGGCGGCCCGCTGGAGCTGCTCGCGCCTGGCGATCAGGCCGCCGGCGTGGAACGTCCGCCCGGCCTCCGCAGGCGCGGCAGGCGCATCCCCGGCGGCGTCCGGCACGGTCCGGCCGTCCGGGACGACCGGGGCGCCGGGGACGCCGTCCGTGCCGTGCTCCGCGGCGGCCGGCGGCGTCTCCAGGCCCGGCGCCTGGCCGAGCACCGCCTGCTCCAGCCGCCGCAGCTCGGGGCCGGGCTCCAGGCCCAGCTCGTCGGCGAGCAGCGTGCGCACCCTGCGCAGCGCGGCCAGCGCGTCGGCCTGCCGTCCCGCGCGGTAGAGCGCCCGGACGAGCAGCGCCCACGACCGTTCCCGGTACGGCTGCCCGGCCACCGCGCTCTCCAGGCCGGGTACGCACGAGCCGCCCTCGCCGGTGGCCAGCCGGGCCTCGAACCAGTCCTCGGTGGCCGAGGCCCGCAGCTCCGTCAGCCGCGCCACGACCGGCTGCGCGAACTCGTACGCGGCGAACTCGGCGAGCGGTTCGCCCCGCCATGTCTCCAGGGCGCGGCGCAGCAGATCGGCCGCCGCGGCGGGCTCGCCGCGGGCGAGCGACCGGCGGCCGTCCTCGGCCAGCGCGGCGAAGCGGACCAGGTCCACCTGGCCGGGGGCGACGGCGAGCAGATACCCCGGCTCGCGGGTGAGCAGGACCTTCGGCGGCGTGCGCGGCGGCCTCCCCGGCTCCAGCGCCCGGCGGAGCTGGGAGATGTAGGCCTGCAGGGTGCCGGTGGCGCTGGAGGGCGCCTCGCCCGACCACAGCTCGTCGATGAGGCGGTCGAGCGAGACGACCCGTCCGGGCTCCAGGGCGAGCATGGCCAGCACCGCTCGCTGCTTCGGCGTGCCGAGATCTATGACGCGACCGGCCGGGTCGATGACCTCGAGCGGGCCGAACAGGCGGAATTCCATGGTTCCTCTGGACGCGGGGATTTCGATCCGTAGCGTATTGCCCGGCTTGAGAGTATTGCCCGGCTTGTCGGCCGCACGACTAGCGGACTCCTAGTCGATTACTAATCCACCGCAAACCGCCCGCACCAGGATGTGGAGCGATCAGTGAGCGTGAAGCGGGAGGAAATCGTGTCGACCTTGGAAACCGATCTGCGGCGTACGGTGCGCGGACGGGTGCTCGTGCCCGGCGACGACGCCTTCGAGGCGGCCCGGCTGCCCTGGAACCGGGCGGTGGACCAGCGCGTGCGGGCGGTCGTGGAGATCGAGGACGCGGCGGACGCGGCCGCCGTGGTCCGATACGCGAGGCTCGCCGGTCTCGCCGTGGCCGCGCAGCCGAGCGGGCACGGCGCGTCGGCCCGCCTCGACGGGACGATCCTGGTGCGCACCGGGCGGCTTCGCGGCGTCGAGGTGCGGCCGGAGCGGCGGACCGCCCGCGTCGAGGCCGGCGTGCAGTGGGGCGAGCTGCTGACCGCGGCCGGCAAGCACGGGCTGACCGGACTGCCCGGCAGCTCCCCCGTCGTCAGCGTCACCGGCTACACGCTCGGCGGCGGGCTCGGCTGGTTCGCCCGCAGGCACGGCTGGGCGGCCGGCGCCGTACGGGCCTTCGAGGTGGTGGGCGCCGACGGCGTGGAGGCCCGGGTGACGGCGGACTCCGACCCGGACCTGTTCTGGGCGCTGCGCGGCGGCGGAGGCGACTTCGCCCTGGTGACGGCGATGGAGCTGGACCTGCACCCGGCGCCCCTGCTGTACGGCGGGCGCATGCTGTGGCCCGCGGAGCGGGCGCCCGAGGTGCTCGCCGCCTTCCGGGAGGTCACCGGCGCCGCGCCCGTGGAGCTGACCGCCTGGTTCACGATGGTGAAGTTCCCCCCGGTGCCCCAGGTCCCCGAGCCGCTGCGCGGTCTCGCCGCGGTCGCGGTGGACTCGACGTTCCTGGGCGGCGAGGAGGAGGGACGCGGCCTGCTGCGGCGGTTCGGGGACACCCCCGGCGTGATCCTCGACACCCGCGCCCCGATGGCGCCGGACGCCCTGGGCGGCATCTGCGCCGAGCCGACGCAGCCGGTGCCCGGCGCGGGGCGCGGCGAGCTGCTGACGGGGCTCGGCGAGGACGTGGCCGGCGACCTGCTCGCGGCCGTGGGCGGCATCGCTCCGCTGGCCACGGTGCAGGTGCGCCATCTGGGCGGCGCGCTGAGCGGGCCCGTCGCCGGCGGCGGTGCGGCCGCACCCGTCGCGGAGCCGTACCTGCTGGGCATGATCGGGCCGGTCATGTCGCCGGAGGGCGGCCGGGCGGTCGCCGCGAGACTGGCGGAGATCGCCAGGGCGATGGCGCCGCACACGACCGGCCGCAAGCCCTTCACCTATCTGCACGGGGACGAGAAGGCCGCCTCCGCGTTCGACGCGGACACCCTGGCCCGGCTGCGCGAGATCAAGCGCCGCCGCGACCCCGCCGGCGTCTTCCGTTCCAACCAGCCCGTGCTCGCCTGAGGCGCTCCCCGGCCCGGGGCCGCTCCCGCCCGTGAGCCGGACCACCGAAGACGACCCCGGTAGCCCCGGGAATCACAGCTTGTGCACCTCGGCGTCGCCCGATCCGGTCCTGATCGTGATCGCGTGCGGCGCCGAGTCGTCGTCCGCCACCTCGATCCTGCGGTCGCCGCTCCCGGTCGACGCGTCGATGTTGTAGGCGCCGTCCGGCACCCAGAGCCGGCCGTCGCCCGACCCTGTCACCGCCTGCACCTGGTCGGGTACGACGGTGAACCGGAGCGTGATGTCCCCCGACCCCGTGCGGGTGCCCACCTGGGTGGCGGCGAGCCCGCGCGCGTCGACGTCGCCCGACCCGGTGGAGGCGTTGACCTGCCCGCTCAGGTTCCGCAGCGTGATGTCCCCCGAGCCGGTGTCGATCTTCACGGTGAGACCGCGCGGCACCTCCACCTTGTAGTCCACCGAGCAGTTGTGGCATTTGTAGGCGAGCGTGAGCGTGTCCCCGGCGACGGCGTGGCCGTCCGCGGGCTTGTCCCCACGCCAGTGCAGGGTCTCGGTGACGTGGACGCCGGACCTGTCGCTCTCGTTCACCACGACGTCGCCCGACCCCGTGCGGGTGTCGATGACGGTCACCTTGTCCGTCACGTCGTAGGACTGCACGGCCTGCTGCCCGTCGAAGTCGAGCCGTACGTCGCAGGCGGCGACGGCGAGGCTCATCCCCAGGACGGCCCCCGCGACCGCCAACGTCTTGTATCTCATGTCCTCGATCCTCGGGGATGCGTACGCCGTCTCCCATCGGGGAAGTCCCTCAGCATCCCCTGAGCCGTCCCCGACGAGCCGCCCCCGCGTTGACCCCCGGACATCCTCTGAAGTAGCGTCAGTTCCACGATTAGGAACTATTTTTCCGGAAGGTGGAAAATGGCGGAAGGCGTCGAGATCAAGGGCCCCCTGCTGGACCGGTTCGACGAGATCCTCACTCCCGAGGCCCTCGGCTTCGTGGCCACCTTGCAGCGCGAGTTCGACCCCAGGCGCAGGGAACTGCTCGCCGCCCGGCGGGCGCGGCAGGAGGAGCTGTCCGCGGGCGGCATGCTCGACTTCCTCCCCGAGACCGCTCACGTCCGCGAGTCCGAGTGGCGGGTCGCCCCGCCCGCGCCGGGGCTGGAGGACCGCAGAGTCGAGATCACCGGTCCGGTGGACCGCAAGATGACGATCAACGCCCTCAACTCCGGCGCCAAGGTCTGGCTGGCGGACTTCGAGGACGCCAACTCCCCGACCTGGGAGAACACGGTCAACGGGCAGCTCAATCTGCGTGACGCCCTCGACCGTACGATCGACTTCGAGTCCGGCGGCAAGACGTACGCGCTGCGGCCGGACGAGGAGCTGGCCACGATCGTGGTCCGCCCGCGCGGCTGGCACCTGCCGGACAAGCACATCCTGGTGGACGGCTCCGAGATGTCCGGGTCGCTGCTCGACTTCGGGCTCTACTTCTTCCACTGCGCGCGGCGGCAGATCGACAAGGGCCGCGGGCCGTACTACTACCTGCCGAAGATGGAGTCGCACCTGGAGGCGCGGCTCTGGAACGACGTGTTCGTCCGCGCGCAGGAGCTGCTCGGCGTCCCGCGCGGGACGATCCGGGCGACCGTGCTGATCGAGACCTACCCCGCCGCGTTCGAGATGGAGGAGATCCTCTACGAGCTGCGGGAACACTCCGCGGGCCTCAACGCCGGCCGCTGGGACTACCTGTTCAGCGTCATCAAGAAGTTCCGCACCCGGGGGCGGGAGTTCCTGCTGCCCGAGCGCAACGCGGTGACGATGACCGCGCCGTTCATGCGGGCCTACACCGAGCTGCTGGTGCGCACCTGCCACAAGCGCGGCGCGCACGCGATCGGCGGCATGGCGGCCTTCATCCCCTCCCGCCGCGACCCCGAGGTCAACAAGGTCGCGCTGGAGAAGGTGCGGGCCGACAAGACCCGCGAGTCCGGCGACGGCTTCGACGGCTCCTGGGTGGCGCACCCCGACCTCGTGCCGATCTGCCGCGAGGTCTTCGACGGCGTGCTCGGCGACCGGCCCAACCAGCTCGACCGGCTGCGCGAGGACGTCCGCGTCACGGCCGAGGACCTGCTCGCGGTGTCCAAGACCCCCGGCGAGATCACCGAGGCCGGGCTGCGCAACAACGTGGACGTCGGCCTGCGCTACCTGGCGGCCTGGATGGGCGGCAACGGCGCCGCGGCGATCCACAACCTGATGGAGGACGCGGCGACGGCCGAGATCTCCCGCTCCCAGGTTTGGCAGTGGATCCACAACGACATCACGCTGGCCGACACCGGCGCGGTGGTGACACGGGAGCTCGTCGAGCGGATCATCGAGGAGGAGCTGGCCCGCATCGCCGCCGAGCCGGGCTACGACGAGAAGCTCTACGCACAGGCCACGGCCCTGTTCAAGGAGGTCGCCCTTGACGACGACTTCGCGGAGTTCCTCACGCTTCCCGCGTACGCGCGCATGCCGTGAGCAGATGAAGGGAGGCCGATGCCCGAGCTCGAACGGCTGACGGAGCGCCTTGCCGCCGTGCTCCCGCCGGACGCCGTCATCACCGACCCCGTACGGCTGCGCACCTACGAGTGCGACGGGCTGACCCATCACCGGGCGACCCCCGGCGTGGTCGTGCTGCCCGGGACGGCCGAGCAGGTCGCCGCGGTGGTGCGGCTGTGCGGCGAGCACGGCGTGCCCTTCGTCGCCCGGGGGTCGGGCACCGGCCTGTCCGGCGGCGCCCTGCCCCGCACGGATGGCGTACTGATCGTCACCTCCCGCATGCGGCGGATCGTCGAGATCGACATCCCGAACCGCCGGGCCGTGGTGGAGCCGGGCGTGACGAACCTGGCGATCACCGAGGCGGTCCGCGACCGGGGGTACTACTACGCCCCCGACCCCTCCAGCCAGCAGGTCTGCTCGATCGGCGGCAACGTGGCGGAGAACTCGGGCGGCGCGCACTGCCTCAAGTACGGCTTCACGGTCAACCACGTCCTGGCCGCCGAGATCGTGACACCGGACGGGGAGATCGTGGAGCTGTCCGCCGACGACCCCGGCTATGACCTGCTCGGCGCGTTCATCGGCTCGGAGGGCACGCTCGGCATCGCCACCAGGATCACCGTACGGCTGTCGCGGGCGCCCGAGGCGGTCACGACCCTGCTCGCCGCCTTCACGGGCATCGAGGCCGGCGGCCGCGCGGTGTCGGCGATCATCGCGGCGGGCGTGGTCCCTGCCGCGATCGAGATGATGGACGCGCTGGCGATCGAGGCGGCCGAGGCCGCCGTCCACTGCCGCTATCCCGCCGGAGCGGGAGCCGTGCTGGTGGTGGAGCTGGACGGGCCGCGCGCGGAGGTGGAGCACCAGTTCGCCGCCGTGGAACGGCTCTGCCGTGACAACGGCGCCTTCGAGATCCGGGTGGCCGCCTCCGCCGAGGAGCGGGCGGCCATCTGGAAGGGCCGCAAGTCGGCGTTCGCCGCCGTGGGCCGGATCAGCCCGGCGTACATCGTGCAGGACGGCGTGGTGCCGCGGACCGCGCTGCCGCGCGTGCTCGCGGGGATCGACCGGCTGCAGGAGGAGTACGGGATCCGGGTGGCCAACGTCTTCCACGCCGGCGACGGCAACCTCCACCCCCTCGTGCTGTTCGACGACTCCGTACCCGGCGAGCCCGAGCGCGCCGAGGCCGTCAGCGGACGCATCCTCGACCTGTGCGTCGAGCACGGCGGGTCGATCACCGGGGAGCACGGCGTCGGCGTGGACAAGGCCCGCTACATGCCCCGGATGTTCACCGAGGACGACCTCGACACCATGCAACTCGTGCGGTGCGCGTTCGATCCCCGGGGGCTGGCCAACCCCGGCAAGGTCTTCCCCACCCCGCGCCTGTGCGGGGAGGCGCCGGGAGTGCGCAGGGGCGCGCACCCGCTGGTGGAGGCCGGCCTGGCGGAGCAGTTCTGATGGACGTCGCCGAGAACGCGCTGGCCGCGACGGGCGTGGAAATCCGCGCGGCGGGCGACGAGGTCGCGGGCGTGCGCCCGCGCCTGGTGGCGCTGCCCGGGTCGGCCGAGGAGATCGCGGCCGTCATGCGGGCGTGCGCCGCGCACGACCTGGCCGCCGTCGCGACCGGCGGCCGGACCAAGCTGCACTGGGGCGCCCGGCCCGAACGCTGCGACGTGCTCGTGGACCTGTCCCGCATGAACCGGGTGCTGGAGCACACTGCGGGCGACCTGGTCGTGCGGGCGCAGGCCGGGGTGACCCTGGAGGCGCTGGCCGACGCCCTCGCCGGGGAGAACCAGGAGCTCGCGCTCGACGTGCCCGTGCCCGGCACCACGGTCGGCGGGCTGCTCGCCACCGGGATCGCCGGGCCGCGCAGGTTCCGGTACGGCACGGCCCGCGACCTGCTCATCGGCGTCACGGTCGTGCTCGCCGACGGCACGATCGCCAGGTCGGGCGGGAAGGTCGTCAAGAACGTCGCCGGATACGACCTCGGCAAGCTGTTCACCGGCTCGTACGGCACGCTCGGGATCATCGCGGACGCGACGTTCCGCCTCCATCCGCTGCCCGCCGCCCGCGCCTGGGTGACGGCGACCGTCGAGCGTCCGGTGACCGAGACGGACGGGACCTGGACGAACGAGGACGGCCTCACCTTCGAGACCCTCACCACGGACCTGGCCGCATCTCTGGCGGCGGCGGTCCCCGCGGTGACCGAGTCGCAGCTGGAGCCGAGCGCCGTGGAGATCGACTGGCCCGACGTGAAGGGGCCCTGCACAGTCGCGGTCCTGGTCGAGGGCGCCGCCGCGGCCGAGCGGGCCAAAGCACTGTGCGGGCTGATGGGCGAACTGATGGGCGAGACGGCGGAGGTGACAGAGGAGCCGCCGCCGTGGTGGGGACGCCTGCCCGAGCCGCCGGGGCGGGCCGCCGAGCCGCCCGGTGCGAAGCCCGCGGCCCCGCACGCCGGACAGATCCTGCTGGAGGTCAGGAACGCCTCCTCCCGGCTGGCCGAGACTTTCCTCGGCTTCTTGCAGGCGGCCCAGGTCACGGGCTTCCGGGCGGTACTTCGAGGCTCGCTCGCCGCACAGGTGCTGCACATCGCCCTGCCGCCGGACACTGAACCGGCGCTGGTCGCCGGGTTCACCTCCCAGCTCCGCGCCGGCCTCGGCGAACAGGCGCGCGTGGTCGTGCTCGCCGCGCCCCCGGAGGCCGCGCGCCGCCTCGACCGGTGGGGGCGTGTCGGCGCGCTGTCGCTGATGCGCCGGGTCAAGGAGCGGTTCGACCCCGGTCGCCGGCTGTCCCCCGGCCGCTTCGTGGGAGGCATCTGACGTGGACCCCGAGCTGATCAGAGACTGCGTGCACTGCGGGTTCTGCCTGCCCACCTGCCCGACGTACGTGCTGTGGGGCGAGGAGATGGACTCCCCGCGCGGGCGCATCCACCTGATGGGGCAGCACGTCGAGGGCACCCCTGTCACCGACGCGATGGCCGGTCACTTCGACGCCTGCCTGGGCTGTATGGCGTGCGTCACCGCGTGCCCCTCCGGCGTGCGGTACGACCGGCTGATCGAGCAGACCCGTGCGGTCGTCGAGCGCGAGCACGTGCGCCGCCCGGACGAGCGCGCGATCCGGGCCCTGGTGTTCGCGTTGTTCCCCTACCGGCGCAGGCTTCGGGCGATGCGGCTGCCGATGCGGCTGAGCAGGCGTCTCCAGCCGCTCCTGGAGCGGGTGAACCCCTCGCTCGGCGCGATGGCCGAACTGGCCCCCGGCGTCCCCCGGCCCGTACGGCTACCGCCGCTGGTGCGGGCGAGGCGGCGGCGCAGGACGAGGGTCGGGCTGCTCACCGGCTGCGTGCAGGGTGAGTTCTTCCCGCAGGTCAACGCGGCGACGGCCCGGGTGCTCGCGCTGGAGGGCTGCGACGTGGTGATCCCGCCCCGGCAGGGCTGCTGCGGGGCGCTGTCGCTGCACGCGGGCCGGGAGGCCGAGGCGCGGAGGTTCGCCCGCCGCACGATCGCCGCCTTCGAGCGGGCCGGCGTGGACGCGGTGGTGGTGAACGCGGCGGGCTGCGGGTCGAGCATGAAGGACTACGCCGAGGTGCTGGCGGACGAGCCCGGCTGGGCGGCCCGCGCCGAGGCGCTGCGGACCCGCGACCTGGCGGAGTTCCTGGCCGAGCTGGGTCCCGTCGCCGAGCGCCGCCCACTGCCGGTCACGGTCGCCTACCACGACGCCTGTCACCTGGCACACGCCCAGGGCGTGCGCGCCCAGCCGCGCGAACTGCTGCGCGCGATCCCGGGGCTGGAGCTGAGGGAGCTCGAGGAGTCCGCGATCTGCTGCGGGTCCGCGGGCACCTACAACCTCTTCCGGCCCGAGGCGGCCCGGCAGCTCGGCGACCGCAAAGCCGAACGGGTGCTCGCCGCCGGCGCCGACGTGCTGGTGTCGGCCAACCCGGGATGCACCATGCAGATCGCGGCCGCCGTACGGAGGGCGGGCAAGGGGGAGATCCGGGTCGCGCACACGGCCGAGGTGCTCGACGCCTCGCTGCGCGGCCTCGAACCGGGCATCCTTGGACGGTCCCCGATGCGGAGGAGGAGGACGCGGTGAGCGTGCAGAGCGTCGACCGGGCGCTGGACGTGCTCGAAGCACTGTCCGAGCACGGCGGCCAGGCCGGCCTGTCGGAGATCGCCGCCAGGACCGGCCTGCCGTACGGGACGATCCACCGGCTGTTACAGACGCTGCTGGCCCGCGGGTACGTCCGGCAGGAGTCCGATCGGCGCTACGCGCTCGGCGGCGCGCTGGTGCGCGTCGGCGGCGTCGCCGAGCGGATGCTCGCGGTGTGGGCCGAGCCGTACCTCGCGAGAATGGTCGAGCTGTCCGGCGAGACGGCCAACCTCGCCGTGCTGGAGGGCGACTTCGTGGTCTACGTGGCCCAGGTGCCCTCGCCGCGCAGGCTGCGGATGTTCGCCGAGGTCGGCCGTCGCGTGCTGCCGCACAGCACGGCCGTCGGCAAGGCCCTGCTGGCCGACCGGGACGACGCGGCGGCGGTGTTCCGGCGCACCGGGCTGCCCCGCCGTACGGACCGGACGATCACCGAGGTCGGGGACCTGCTGGAGGAGCTCGACCGGGTGCGCGCCCGGGGGTACGCGCTCGACCTGGGCGAGGAGGAGAACGGCGTGCACTGCATGGCGGTGCCCGTCCACGACGGCGGGCGGACCTTCGCGGCGATGTCGGTGTCCGGACCGGCCGAGCGCATCGACGCGATCGACCGCGAGGAGCTCGCCGCGATGCTGCGCAAGGTGGCGGAGGACTTCGGCGCCGCCGTCTTCCGTTCCTGAGCCCCGTTCCCGGCGCGGACGGGACAGTATGGGCACATGTGCCGAAGCATCAAGACCCTGCGCCCGCCGTTCACCGACGAGGTGACCGAGGAGGACATCCGGGCGGCGGCCCTGCAGTACGTCCGCAAGATCTCCGGTTTCCGCGCCCCGGCGGCCCACAACGCCGAGGCGTTCGACCGCGCGGTCGAGGAGATCACGCAGGCCAGCACGGCCCTGCTGGCGTCCCTCCAGGTGCGCGGCTCGGCCGCCCGGTAGCACCTCGGATCCAGACGCGCAGTCCGGGCAGGGCAGTTTGAGCAGCACGTTTTGGGCAGCGCGGTCCAAGCGGATCCCAAGTGCCGGACGGGACAGTGGCCGCATGGGTGTTATTTCCGATTTCTTCCTGGCCCGGCGGCTGCGCAAGGGGCCGACGCTGCTGCTGCCGTACGTTCCCGACCTCACGACCGTGCTGGAGACCGTGCGGCTGCACGATCCGGAGGCCGGGCCCTACTGGCGCGGGTTCAAGATCGGCGAGAACGTCGAGCTGCGCGGGCCGATCGAGCTGACCCCGGAGCTGGCGGCCAGGGCGGGGCTTCCTGCGGGCTGGGGTGCCGCGTTCTTCGCCCGCAACATCGACAGCGAGGCGGGCGGCGACTTCGCGCGGCCGAGCCTGCTCGTGCGGGGCCTGGCCGAGCGGCTCGGCGGCCGGGAGCACCCGGAATGCCAGGAGCCTCCGGAGGACCTGGCCGAGGTCACCGGCGGGCGGCTCATCCCGGTGGACGAGGTGATCGGCCTGCTCGCGGACGACGTGCCCGGCCTCGCCGTCACGACGGTGACCGACGGCGGCACGACGCTGCTGACCAGCGCCGAGAGCCCGATCGAGGTCTTCGTCAACGAGTGGGACGCCGACGACGTGACCTACGAGCTGTCCGCGGACGGCGGCTACGGCACGGAGGTCCCCGCCGCCGCCCGGCGGGCCGCCCTCGCGATCGCGGCCCGCGCCGGCGGGGTGGCCCGCGACCACAACGGATTCCTCATCACCGGGTGAGCACATCGGGTGGAACCGGCCCGGCGGGTCCGGCGGAGTAGGGCGCAGGGCGCGACGACGCCCGCCTCGCCCGCGCAGGGGTGATTGCCGGTCCTGACTGGGACGCTTTGCAGCAGACGGGAAGCGTGTCACGATTAATGATCACATTGGCGGTTTCGAGGGAAAGGGGGCGGACCGATGCCACCTGCGATCGTCGGGCATGAAGGTCCCCTTGCCGGTCAGCGTTTCCCGATCGACGACAAGCCGATCACCTTCGGCCGCAGAGGCGACAACAGTGTGGTGATCACCAGCGAGAGGGCCTCGCGCTTCCACGCGGAGGTGCGCCGCGAGGCCGAGGGCTACGTGCTGCTCGACCGGGGCAGCAGCAACGGGACGCTGGTCAACGGCAGGCGTGTCACCACGCATGTGCTCCGGCCCGGCGACACGATCGCCATCGGAGGGGAGACGTTCCGCTTCGAGGCGTTCGACGACGCCGAGACGGTGATGGACACCTCCCTGATGCGACGGTTCCGTGAGTCGTATCCGGACGTCGAACCGGAGCAGGTCCTGCACGTCACCATCTCCGGCGGCGGGCCCGTCGGGCTGGCCTTCGCCCTGCTCCTCGAACACCTCATGGGGCACCGGGTCGCCATCACGATCTACGACGGCCGCTGGACCGAGGACGGGCCGCGGATCGTGTGGAAGAACGCCACGCAGGGCAACAACCGGCGGCAGCAGGTCGTGACGGTGCAGAGCCGCCAGTATCTGAACCTCCCGGAGGACGTCCAGTCGCGGCTGTTCGCCGAGGGGTCCTACAGCGAGATGTGGCCGGCCGGTCCGGACTCGATCCGCGACTACCGCCCGCGGAACATCCGGATCGCCCACATCGAGGACACCCTGCTGGAGATGGCGAACGAGAGGTCCGCCCGCATCCGCCTGGTGCCCGAGATATTCGACCCCGCGGAGCGCCAGGACGCCGTGGCCAAGGAGCACGTGCTCGCCATCTGCGAGGGAGGGCGCTCGCGGACCCGCGAGCACTTCACCGACAGGTTCGGCCGGGCCGACGACTCGATCTTCTCGCTCGACGGCCGGCACCTGCAGGACGTGGTGCTGGGGCTGCGGGTGAAGTCCGGCCTGCCGGACCCGGCGATCGTGCTGCTGACCGTGGCGCAGAACCGGTTCCTCCTGAACTCCCTGCGCGGCGAGGGCTTCCTGAACATGCGGCTCACCGACGACGAGGCCGCGGAGGTCGTCGGCATCGACCCCGTCCGGCACGTGTTCGAGGAGTGCGTCGCCTCCAGTCCCTGCCTGATGGAGCGCACCGAGGACGGGGACTTCCACTGCTCGACCCACCACACGCTGTTCCTGCCCGCCCTGATCAGGGGTTCGGCACTGTGGAGGCGGGCGAAGGAAGGGCTCGCGCTCTTCGGCGTCGCCGACGGCGACGTGAGCGCGGTCACCGCCTTCCGGCTGGACATGGTGCAGCGGCCGCGGTTCACCGCCCGGTTGTACTCCCCCACCTCGACCACCCCGGGAACGTACGGGTTCCTCCTGGGGGACGCGGCCAACGCGATCCACTTCTGGCCTGGGCGGGGCCTCAACAGCGGGCTGGCGTCGGCCATCTCGCTGGCCCGGTCACTCAACCGCAACTGGCGCGGCAGGCCGCTGCGGGACGCCGACTTCGTACGGCACGAGGCGGCGATGTCGATGCTGCAGTATCGACACAAGAGCCGCGCGTGGAACGCGATGGTGACCACCGACGAGCAGGGGGTCACCCGGGCGATCAAGGACACGATCGTCCAGGGCATCGAGGAGGGCCGCGCCGGTTCGGACCGGGACGCGGACATCGACGCCCTGTTGGAGCGCCTGCGGCAGATCCGCGACCGCCTGTCACCACGCGTCCCCGGCATGCCCGACGACGCGACCCTCCTCCGGCACCTGCACGAACTGCGGAGCGAGACGCTGCGTACCCTGCTGGTGAGCGGAGCCTGGGAGACGCTGACGGTCGGCGGCGAGGAGGTCGACATCGACATCTTCGACCAGCCGGTCTCCGCGGCGTCCCCCGTGGCGTCCCCTGTCGAGGGGGCGCTCGTCGCGCGGCGGGCGGACGGACAGACCAGGCGGCCCGGCGGTACGCCCTCCGGCTGACGTCGCTCCGGCGAACCACGGAACCGGCCCGGGCCGTCCGGCGGAGTAGGGGTGAAGGGCGCGACGGCGCCCGCGGAAGGATAACCCCTATGAACGGACAAATCGGGTGGTGAGGACGGTCTCCGGCGACACGCGCTTCCCCACGGTCGCCCCGGGTCGCGAGCCCGGCGGCTCCCGCGACGGCACGGACTCAGGCTTCGGGACCCGCACCGGCGCAGGCCGCGCCGGCGCCGTCGGCACCCGGCCGCACGGCACCGGGCCATACGACACCGGGCCATACGACACCGGGCCGGATGGCGCCGGGCCGGATGGCGCCGAGCCGAGCGACGCCGGGCTGATCGAAGCGTCGCTGACCGCGCCCGAGCGGTTCGCCGGCGTCTTCGACCGGCACGCGGACGAGATCCACGCCTACGCCGGCCGCCGTCTCGGCCCCGAGCACGCCGACGACGTGACGGCGGAGACGTTCCTCGTGGCGTTCCGCAAGCGGCACCGGTACGACACGTCCCGGCCGGACGCCCGTCCCTGGCTGTACGGCATCGCCGGCAACCTCATCTCCGGGCACCGCCGCTCGGAGGTCCGGCGCCTGCGGGCGCTCGCCCGCGCGCCGCGCGACGCCGGCGAGCGAGGCTTCCACGAGGAGGAGCGCGGAGCGGAGCGGGCGAGCGCCGCCGCCCTGCGGCCCGCCCTCGCCGCCGCGCTGGCCAGGCTGTCGGCCGCCGAGCGCGACCTGCTCCTGCTGGTCGCCTGGGCCGACCTCTCCTACGAGGAGGCGGCCGAGGCCCTGAAGATCCCCATCGGCACGGTCCGCTCGCGCCTGCACCGGGTGCGCGCGAAGCTGCGCCGCCATCTCGACCTTCCCGAGGAGAACGGCTCATGACCGACGAGATCGACCTGGTGGCGCGGGAACGGCCCGACGTCGCGCCCTACTCCCTGGCGGCCAAGGCGGCCGTACGGCGGCGACTGGCCGACCCCGGGGGACGTCCCGCCCGCCCGCGCCCGCGTCCGTACGTGCTCCTCGCGGGCGGGACGGCGCTGCTCGCCGCGGCGGGGGTCGCGGCCGTCACCATCGTCCTGACGGGACCGGAGACCCGGCCGGCGACGGTGAGCCCGGGGGTCGTGAGGCTGCCGAAGGTGTCGGCCATGTCGGCCGAGGAGGTGCTGGGCAGGGCGGCCCGCGCGGTGACCGACCTGTCGCCGCGCGACGACCAGTTCGTCAAGGTGAGTTCCCAGACCATGTACGAGTCCACTGTGGTCGGCGAGGGCGAGAAGGAATCGCGCTACCTCTACCGGACGAAGCGGACTATCTGGCTGTCGGCCGACGGCACGAGGGACGGCGCGCTGAAGATCGACTATCTGGAGCCCCGCGCCTACCCCGGCTGGCCGATCCCGCCGGAGGCGTACAGGGAGAAGGGCACCGAGTGGATGCGGCTCCCCGCCTGTGACAGCGTGCGGGACACCGCCTACACCACCCTGAAGAAGCTGCCCGCCGACCCGGAGAAGATGCGCGCCTACCTGTACGACCGGCCGCGCGGCGACAATCCACCCGACACGGGGGCGTGGACTGCCGTCGGCGACCTGCTGCGGGAGACGTACGTGCCGGCGGCGCAGCGCGCGGCGCTGTTCAAGGCCGCCGCCACGATCCCCGGGGTCACGGTGGCCGAGAACATCGAGGACGCCGCGGGACGGTCCGGCATCGGCGTCGGCCGGGTCTCCGGCGGGGTGCGGGAGGAGATCATCTTCGACCCGTCCACGTACGAGCTCCTCGGGGAGCGCGGCATCGTGGTGGACGAGAAGGAGGCGAAGGCGCCCGCCGGCAGCCTGGTGGCCTCGACCGCCCAGCTGGAGGTCACGGCCGACGACACCGCGCCCGAGGTGGACGACCCCCACGCCGGCTGCGGCTGAGGCACCGGCCGGTGCCCGTGCCCGGCCGGTCACGCCGGGTCGCCGGGCCGTCCGAAGCGGGCGGCCCGGTCTGACGGCCCGGTACGCCGGCCCGGTACGCCAGCCCGGTACCTCGGGCCCCTTCGTCGGCCCGATACGTCGGGCCGGTGGGTCGGCGCGGTCTGTCGGCGCGGTCCCCTAAGATCATCCTTCCTGTCGCAGGGAAGGGCGTGACGTGGTGCGGCTTCGTCCGGAGCTGTGGGTGCCGAGGCTTTATCTCGGAGTCGCCGGCGTCGCCGCCGTGGCCGCCCTCGTCACCTGGGACGTCGGGCCCCTGTGGCTGGCCGTCCTGTGGTGTCCGCTCGACGAGTTCCGCGCGGACGTCCTGGTGGACGGGCACACCGTCGCGGTCGCGGTGCCGGTTCTCCTCGCGATCCTCGCGCTCAAGACCTGGATGCTGCGTCAGGTGCTCGCCCTGCCCCGGCAGGCGGGCCCGCACGGCGACCGGAGGGCGGTCTGGCTGCGGCGTCTGCTCTACCTGGCCGTCGCCCACGCCGTGGTCCTCCGGTTGCCGGCCGACCTGCTCCCCGGGTTCCTCGAGGACTCCGTCGAGCTGGCCCTGTGGGGCCCGATGCAGGTGCTGTTCGCGCTGGTCCTCTCCGGCCGGTGGGTCCGGCTCTGCGCCGTCGCCGCCGCGCTGGCGGCCTCGGCGGCCCTGGCGGAGAACTGGCTCCTGCCGCTCACCATCGCCGTCATGTCGTCGGACGGACCGTCGCTGTTCCCGGGTGAGCCGTGGCTGTTCCCGGCCACGCCGTCGCTGAAGATCGGCATCATGCTGCTCAGCGCGGCCGCCCCGATCTGGCAGACATCGATCCTCATCGGCCAGCACCGCGACGGCCGGTGGAGCAGGGCGACCCTCGCGGCCGGCTGGCTGAACCTGGCGTTGACACTGGCCCTCCCGTTGGCGGGCGCGGGCCTCGAGTGGGTGGCCTCGTCCGCCGCCTGGCCCCTGACGCTGCTGCTGGACGAGGGCGACGACGTGATGCTCGCGGTGTGGCTCGCCCGCTCCGCCCACGAACTCGCCGCGCCACGGGCGGCGCGCCCGCTTCGCCTGCCCAGGCCGATCCCGGCGGCGGCCGTGATCCTGCCTCTGCTCGTGCTGGTACGGCCCGAGGCCGCCCCGAGGTTCACCTTCACGGGCTGGGGCGAGGACTGCTTCGAATGGACCGGCTCGTACCGCCGTTACGGCGACACCAGGCCGGAGGACAGGGAGAAGGCGTTCCTCTGCCATGCGCGCAGCACGATGGACGGGCTGCCGCCGATGTTCCCCGAAACCCTTTCCGACCAGCACGTCCTGGCCTACGGCAGAAGGCTCTGCGCGGCCGGGGACGGGGCGGAGCAGCACGCTCTCCTGGAGGAGGCCGGCAGCGAGCGCGCTTCGTGGGGAGCCGACAGGAACGTGCTGGTGTTCCTCTGCCCGGAGGCGGTGGCCGCCGACGAGCCCGACTTTCTGCGCCCCGAGTCCGAGGTGCGCGCGGACGCCGGCCGCTACGTCGCGGAGGAGAACGCCCGCTGCCGGGATCCCTGGCCTCGGCTGCGGGCCGGGCGGCAGGGCACGGCCGCGTACTTCCTGTCCGAGGGCGGTGGATACGCCGTCCACGACCCGGAGGACACCTCGGCGCAGGGCGAGGGCGTCTTCTCCGCGGCGATCGACGACGGGTTCGTCGCCGCCGGAGGCGGCACGATGGCCGTGATGACCTACGGCGAGAACCAGCCGATGTGCCTGACCGTCAAGGCGTTCGCCTCCGCTCCCCCGCTGCGGCTGAAGGGCTGGGAGCAGGTGGCCGAGGTCGGCGTGGTCAGCCGCGGCGGCCGCCTCGAGGTGCCCCAGATGACCGAGGGCGCCGGTGAGGGGGCCGGCAGGCCCCTGCCCAACCTGGCGGTGAAGGGCCCCGGGCGGTACCGCGTGCGGATCCACGCCCGGGGGGTGGACGGCACCGGCCCCGAGGAGCACCTGGTCGTCGTCTTCCCGGGCCGGTCGGCCAGGAAGGTCGTCTACCGGTGAGCCGGCCGGCTCACCTGCACTGCTCCAACATGGCCGCCTTGTCGGCGGAGGTCACCGGCAGGTCGTACTTGAGGGAGACCTGGGCGAAGCGCACGGCGTAGGCGCAGCGGATCTCGCTGCGGGGCGGCAGCCAGGTGGCCGGGCCCGAGTCGCCCTTGGAGCCGTTCGTCGAGCCGTCGACGGGGATCAGGTTGAGCGGGTCGTTGGCGATCTGCTTGCGCTTGCTCTCGCTCCACCGCGACGCGCCCATCTGCCAGTCGTACGACAGGGGCATGACGTGGTCGATCTGGACCTCCGCCGCCTTCGACTTGCTCCAGTCGATCGTCTTGCCCGTGTAGGGGTCGTACAGGGTCATGGAGGTGATGACGCAGTTCGACCCGCTGCGATACTTGACGTCCCGGCCGTCCCGCTTCAGCAGGTCGTTGCGGGTGTCGCAGCCGTTGCGGCCCCATGGGATGTCGTCCACGTTGTCGGCCCAGGCGTAGCCGAATTTGTCGCGGTCGTATCCGGTCTTCGCTCCCCGGCCCTTCGTCGCCACCTTGTCGATCAGCTTGCGGGCCTCCGCCCGGTCCTTGTCCGACGTGATGGCCTTCAGGCCGGGTCCGGTGCCGTCGGGGTTGTCGAGCGGGTTGACACCTCGCTGCTCCGTGTCCGAGTCGCTCTTCCCGCCGCCGCTCTGGCCCGTGAGGGCGTCGTCGAGTTCCGGCATCGGCCCACAGCCTGCCAGTACGGCCACCGCCACGGAGATTCCGGCGATCAACCGGATGCCACGCCCGCCCACTGCCACCCCTAGGTAATGAAATATTCCCCTCAGATATAGCAAAGTGCAAAAAGGTGGCAAAGGAGGCACGCACAGGAGTGCGGGATTCGTGATCTCCCCGATAGATCCCGGCACAAGGCACAGCTACGACTTCGGGTGGTCTCCAGGGCATCGGGCGCGAGAGTTCAACCCCACGACAAGGGGCGCGGCGCGCCGTGCGCGCCACGCCCCTCGCTCAGGCCCGGTGGGATCCGGCCCGGTGGGATCCGGCCCGGTGGATCAGCGTCCCCGGATCAGGCCGGGATCCAGTCCTGCCAGACGATCTTGTTGGCCTCGACCCACTTGCGGGCGGCGTTCTCCGCGCTCATCTTGTTCACCGCCATGTCGTAGGCCACGGCGTTCTGGTCGTCGTTGGTCCAGACGAAGTTCTTGATCAGCTCGTACGCGCTGCCGCCGCTCTTGGCGAACTTCACACTGACGATCTTGTCGAGCAGGTACGGCGGATAGTCGCACTTGACCGTCTTGACGTTGTTGTCACACCCGATGGCGTACGGCGGAAGGCTGATCTTCACGAGCTTGAGCTGGTTGAACAGCCACTGGGGCTCGTAGAAGTACATCAGCAGCGGCGTCTCGTTCTCGGTGGCCTTGCGGGCCGCCGCGATCAGCGCGTCCTCGCTGCCGGAGTAGACCACCTTGTAGGGCAGCTTCAGGTTCCTGATGAGCGCCTCGTCGTTGGTGACGAAGGACTTGTCACCGGCGAGGAACTGGCCCAGTCCGTCGCTCTTGTCGGTCTTGAACAGGTCCTTGTACTTGGTCAGGTTCTGCCAGTCCGTGATGTCCGGATATTTCTGGACCATCCACTCGGGGACGTACCAGCCGATGACGCCCTTGTTGCCGTTCTCCCCCGCGGTGATCGCGACCTTCTTGTCCTCGATGAACTCCTTCTTCAGCTCCGGGTGGCTCCAGTTCTCGAGGACGACGTCGACCGTGCCCTTCTCGAAACCCTTCCAGGAGTCCGCCTCGCCGCTCTCGATCTTCTCGACCTTGTACCCGAGCTCTTGCTCCAGGAGATAGGCGACGACAGCGGCGCTGGCCTCGTAGCCGATCCAGGGGTTGATCGCCAGTCGCACGGTCTTCGTGCCGCCGGCGGCGCCCGCTCCGGCGGCGTCATCCGAACTCCCGCCACTGCAGGCGGTCATGGCCAGCGCGAGCGTCAGCACGCCGGCAAGGAGACGGATCCTCATATCTAGCCTCATCTGATGTCGTACGGGCGGCGAACGCGAGCGGCGGGGCCGCGGCGACACCGGCAGAGTATTCCACAACAAGCGTGATCGGCCGCGATCGCGGGGATCGCGGCCGACGACTGCTCGCGCCCGGCCGGGCGCGCGGGGTAGTGATCCCGGGGAGTGTCCCGTGATCTCCCGCCGCGGCGGCCGCGGCAGGCCAGTGAAGATCACGGGACACGACCCAGTGCCCCTCCCGCCTAACTTTGCTCCGGGCAAACGTCGACGGTCGCGGCACTAGGGAGTGTCTGACAGATGCTGCCCGTCGCGAGCGGGGATCCAGGTGGATGCATCGCAAGGCGGAGGAGGAGCCCATAGCGGAGCTATGGGCGACGACGAGAACGCAGCGAGGCGCCGCCTGGGCCACGCGCAGCAGGGCCATGATTTGTCAGACACGACCTAGATCACTTGGGCATCCATGCCTGCCACTTGGCGGTGTTGGCCTCCACCCACTTCTTGGCCGCGTCCTCGGCGGACATGCCGTTGTTGGTGATGTCGTCGGCGACCGCGTTCTGGTCGTCGTTCGTCCACTGGAAGGCCTTGATCAGCTCGTACGCCTTGCCGCCGGTGTCGGCGAACTTCTTGCTCACGATCTTGTCGAGGTCGTACGGCGGGTAGTCACAGTCGACCTTCTTGGGGTCGCTGTCGCAGCCCTCCGTGTACGCGGGGAGGTTGACCTTGACCAGCTTGACCTGGTTGAACAGCCACTGCGGCTCGTAGAAGTACATGAGCAGCGGCTTCTTCTGCTCGGTCGCCTGCTTGGCGGCCTTGATCAGCGCGGCCTCGCTGCCGGCGTAGACGACCTTGAAGTCGAGCTTCAGGTTCTTGACCAGAGCCTCGTCGTTGGTGACGAAGGACGGGTCGCCGTCGAGCATCTGGCCCTTGCCGTCAGACTCGGACGTCTTGAACAGGTCGGCGTACTTGTTGAGGTTCTTGTAGTCGGTGATGTCGGGGTACTTCTGCGCCATCCACTCGGGCACGTACCAGCCGATGACGCCCTTGTTGCCCGTGCTGCCCGCCTCGACGGCGACCTGCTTCTCCTCGATGTACTTCTTCTTGAGGTCCGGGTGGCCCCAGTTCTCGATGATGACGTCGACGTCACCGGACTCCATGCCCTGCCAGGACGGTTCCTCGGCGAGGGTCACCTTCTCGACCTTGTAGCCGAGCTCCTTCTCCAGCAGGTGCGACACGACGGCGGCGCTGGCCTCGTAGCCGACCCAGCCGTTGATCGCGATCTTGACCGTGCCCGCCGCGGACGCGCCCGCGGAGCCCGCGGCGCTCGCGCTCGGCGCCGCCGCCGAGTCGTCCTCGACCTTGGCGCCTCCGCAGGCGGCCATACTGAGGCCGAGAACGAGAACCCCTGCGATTAGGCGTAACTTCTTCATGCGTTCCTCTTCTTGTGGGGAGAGCGGCGCCCGTTGGCGCCTTGCGTGATCCGGTCGAGCATGACTCCCAGGAGGACGAGGGCGACGCCGGCCGCGAGGCCCTTGCCGTAGTCCTCCTGCTGCGCGATTCCGGCCACGACGTCGTATCCGAGAGCTCCAGCGCCTACCAGCGCGCCGATCACCACCATCGCCAGCGTCATGACGATGCCCTGGTTCGCCGCGAGCAGCAGCGAGCCGCGGGCCATCGGCAGCTGGACCTTCCACAGCAGCTGCCGATCGGTGGAGCCGGCGGACCTGGCCGCCTCCATGACGGTCGCGGGGACCGCCCGCAGGCCGTCCTCGACCAGGCGCGCGACCACCGGCACCGCGTAGATGAACGAGGCCATGATCGCGGTGAAACGGCCGTTGCCGAACAGGGCCACGGCGGGCAGCAGGTAGGAGAACGACGGCATCGTCTGGGCCGCGTCCAGGATCGGCCGCAGCCCGGCGGCGAACCACCGCGACCGCGCGGCCAGCACGCCGAGCGCGAGCCCCGCCGCGATCGTGATGACGGAGGCCACCAGCACGATGGTCAGCGTCTCCATGCCGTGCTGCCACAGTTGCAGCGCGGCGACGCCCGCGAGGCAGCCCGCGGCGATCACACCGGCCACCGGTCCGCTCACCCGCCAGGCGAACACCAGCACCGCCGCGGTGACCAGCCACCAGGGCGCGCTGGTCAGCACGTCCTGCAGCGGATTGAGCAGGCCGTACGCGACGAAGTCGTTGAGGAAGCCGGTGAAGGTGTACCAGTGCGTCTCGATCCACTCGACCACGTCGTTGATCGGCCGGACGAGCTGCACGTGCCACTGCTCGGGGAACTCCTGCGCCAGCACGGAGGTCAGGACCAGCCCGGCCGCGGTCAGGACGGCGAAGCCGGCCCAGCGGACCACCCGCGCCCGCCCGCCGCCGTCGCGCCGCTGGGCGGTCGCCCGCGTCATCCGGTCGAGCACGATGGCGAGCAGCACGATCGCGACGCCCGGAATGAGCGCGGCGCCCACGTTGACCCGGGCGAGGGCGCGGAGCAGGTCCACGCCGAGTCCGGGGGCCGCGATCAGCGCGACCAGCGGCACCATCGACAACGCGGCGGCGATCGTCTGGTTGACGCCCAGCATGATCGTGTTGAGCGCCAGGGGCAGGCGGACCTTGCGCAGCGTCTGCCACCCGGTCGCGCCGAGCGACTCCGACGCCTCCACCGTGACGCCGGCGACCCGCTGGATGGCCAGCGACGTGATCCGGATCGCCGGCGGCATCGCGTAGATCATCGTGGCGAACGTCGCGGACGCCGGCCCGATGAGCAACAGCAGCACGATCGGCGACAGGTACGAGAACGTCGGCATGATCTGCATGACGTCGAGCACCGGTGTCACGATCCGGCGTACGCGGGGCGAACGGCCGGTCCAGATCCCCAGGGGGATGCCGAACAGCAGCGACAGCACCACCGCGGACAACGTCAGCGCGAGCGTGTCGACGCTCGCCTCCCAGAATCCGAGCACCCCGACGCCGGCGAAGCCCGCGAGCGACACGAGCGCGATCCGCCAGCCGCCCGCGAGCCAGCCGAGACCGGCGGCCAGGCCGATGAGCCCCGGCCAGCCCAGCGCGACCAGGGCCCCCTGGATCAGCGTGTAGATCTCCGACACGCCCAGGCGCAGGTAGTTGACGACGTAGAGGAAGATCGGGCTGCTGTTGCGGTTGGCGTCGACCCAGTCACGGGCGTCGTTGAGCCAGTGGAACACCGTGGCGTCGTCGTCGTGCGGCAGCACGGCCTTGCCGCGGAAGGCCACGTAGAGGGCCACCACCGCGACCACTCCGGCGACCGGCGCGACCCATCGCGGCAGGCGGCGCCGGACCGGCGCCGGGGCCTGCACGGGCGGCGCCACCTGCACAGGTGCGCTCACCATCTACGCCTCCCCGGGCGCGCCCGCGGGGGCGACCGCCGCGCCCCCGCGCGTCCTCGCCTCGGCGGTGGCGGACGTGCCGCCCTCGCCCCGCGCCGGCTGCTCCTCCTGAACGGCTTCGACGGCGGCGTCCTCGGCCGCCTCGGCCGCCTCGCCGGAGGCGGCGGGCCCGCCGGAAGCGACGGGCTCGCCGGAAGCGACGGGCTCGCCGGCGTCCGCCTCCTCGGCCTCCTGCGCCTCCCCTGCCTCCCCGGCTTCCGCCGGCGGCTCCTCGGGGTCGGGCTCCTCGTCATGGGCCTTCGCGGGAGCGGCGACCACCACGGGCTCGCTCGCGGGCCGTACCGCGCCGAGGATGTCGACCCGGCTCACCACGCCGACCAGTTCGCCGTCGGCGACGACCCGGATGGGGCGGTCGGACGCCATCGCGGCCGGGACCGCGTCGTGGATGACGGTGTCGGCGGGGAGTTCGGGACCGTCGAGCGGCTCGTCCGGCCCGGGGGCGCGGCAGATCCAGCGCAGCGACAGCACCTGCGCCCTGGGGACGTCCCGCACGAAGTCGGCCACGTAGTCGTCGGCGGGCGCCCCGACAAGCTCCTCGGGGGTGCCCACCTGCACGATCGCGCCCGCCCGCATGATGGCGATGCGCTCCCCGAGCTTGAGCGCCTCGGACAGGTCGTGGGTGATGAAGACCATGGTCTTGCCGACCTCGCGGTGCAGCCGGATGACCTCGGCCTGCATGTCGCGGCGGATCAGCGGGTCGAGCGCGCTGAACGGCTCGTCGAACAGCAGCACCTCGGGGTCGACGGCGAGCGCCCGGGCCAGCCCGACCCGCTGCTGCATACCGCCGGACAACTGCTCGGGATAGGAGTCCTCATGGCCCTCCAGCCCCACCAGCGACAGGATGCGGCGGGCTTTCTCGTGCCGCTCGGACTTCCCGACGCCCTGGATCTCCAGGCCGTAACCGACGTTGTCCACGACCTTGCGGTGCGGCAACAGCCCGAAGTGCTGGAAGACCATGCTCACCCGGTGACGGCGGAGCTCTCGCAGCTGCTTGGCCGACATCGCGCGCACGTCCTGACCGTCGATGCGCAGTTCGCCCGCCGTCGGCTCGATGAGCCGGGTGAGACAGCGCACCAGCGTCGACTTGCCGCTGCCGGACAGGCCCATGACGACGAAGACCTCGCCTGGCCGGACCTCGAAGCCGACGTCCCTGACGGCGGCGGTGCACCCCGTCTTCGCCCGCAGCTCCGCGGGTTCAAGGTCGGCGTCGGGGCTGCCGATGATCCGGTCGGCCTTGGGACCGAAGATCTTCCAGAGCCCGCGAACCTCGATCGCGGCTGTGCCCACTCTGATTCCCCTCACTTGGCGCTCGCCCGCGAGGCGGCGTGGACGCCCGGAAACGCCAAAGCACGGCGCGAGGGCTGCCGCTCGCACGCCGTGAATGAAGAGCGGGGGGCCAACGACTCCTCAGGGCACACGCACAGGCGTTGCGCAAGACGCAACACGGATCCTGTTTTTTGACAACAGGTCTGAGGCTAGGGCCCTGCTGCCCTTCTTATGGTGAAAAATGCCACCTAATCTCCATATCGTGATCGTCCGGTGATCTTTCTCCCCCATGGGCGTACCGGGCCGTGAGGGCCCGGCGGCGCGGGGTGAGGACGACCCGCTCGGCGGGCGGCGATCAGGTGACGAGGATTCCTCCGTCCACCGGAACGACCGCCCCGGTGACGTACGAACCGGCGTCGGACGCGAGGAAGACGACGGCGGCGGCGAGTTCCTCCGGGGCGCCCGAGCGCTTCATCAGGACCCGCTGCTCCCGCATGCGGTCGAGATAGCCGTCGGGATACTGCGCCGTCATCTCGGAGTCGAAGAAGCCCGGTTCCAGGCAGTTGACCCGGATGCCCCGCCGCGAGGTCCACTGCTGGGCGAGGTCGCGGGTGAGCCCGGCGACGGCGGCCTTCGACGCGCTGTAGGCCGCCTGCGGCAGCCCGGCCGTGGTCTCGCCGAGCACGCTGCCGATGTTGACGATCGACGAGCCCGGCGGCATGACGCGGGCGCAGGCCTGGGCCATCCAGTAGGTGCCGTTCAGGTTGACGTCGAGCACGCGGCGGAACTCGCCGGGCGTCTCCCGCAGGGCGGGCACGGCCGTGCCGACGCCCGCGTTGTTGACCAGCACGTCGACGCGGCCGAACTCGCCGATGGCCGCGTCGACGAGGGCCTGGCACTCCTCGGGGACCGACACGTCGGTCGGGACCGCAAGGCAGCGGCGGCCGGTCTCCTCGACCAGCCGCCGGGTCCGCTCCAGGCCTTCGGGGCGGCGGGCTCCGATCACGACGTCGGCGCCCGCTTCGGCGAGGCCCCGGGCGAAGGCGACGCCGAGCCCGGACGACGCCCCCGTCACGATGGCCACTTTCCCGTCAAGACGGAACCGGTCCAGAATCACGCCCGCCCCCTCAACTCTCGGTCAGAGGCCGTACTCCTTGGAGATCCGCTCGTGCCGCTCGGCCTCGATGCCGACCTCGCGGGCGAGGTCGAGCCACGCCAGCGGGTGGGACCACTGCTCGGTGACGTCGTCGAGGACGGCGTCCAGCTCGGCCGGCCGCACGGTGGGCGGGATCGCGATCCAGCCGAACACGCCGGGGAGCTGCTCACCGGTGGCCGGGTGGGTGACGCGGTAGTTCTCGTCGCTGTAGACCCACATCGGCCAGCCGCGCTCGGCGAGGACCTCGTTGAACTCGGCCCACTCGTCCTCCGACGGCGCCGCGCCGTCGAAGAACCAGCTCGTGTAGCCGCCCGGTCGCAGCATCGTCACCCCGGCGAACGGGATCACGAAGCTCTCCCGCTCCTGCTCGTCCTCCGGGATCGGCTCCAGCGGCCGGGGGTCGATCACGACCACGTCGCCCGCGTTGTACTCCATGCCGCGCGGCTGCGGGATCGCCAGGCGGGCGGTGGCCGGGCCGGTCCGTACGGCGAGCACCTCCCGCTGGGTGCCGTCGGGGGCGGGGAGGATCACCCGGACCAGGTGCCACTCCTCCTCGATCGGGCCCTCGCCCGCCTCGATCGGCATGCCGAGCTTGGCGCCGGCCGCCCGTACGGTCGCCCAGTCCTCCACGGCGGTGGACAGGACGATGATCCGCCAGACGTCCTCCTCCTCGCCCTCGCCGGACTCGACCAGCGGCTTGAGGATCTCGGCCGCCTTGGCGTTGTCGCCGAGCTGCTGGACCGCGCCCGACCACAGGCGGCGCGCCTCCAGCCCGCCGCCGTGGGCGACGGCCTGCTCGGCCTCGGCCGCCGTCTGCTCCCACCGCTCGCGCGCACGGTGCAGCCGGGCGAGCGCGAGGTGCGAACCGGTCTCCGGCAGCCGGGCCGCCAGAGTCTCCACCCGCTCGTCCTGCCCGGCCTCGATGAGCAGGCCGGTGAGATAGGAGATGTCCTCGTCACCCGCGGCGGCCGGGTCGCCGTCCTCGACGATCGTCTTCCAGTAGGTGTCGGCGCCCACCGGGGCGTAGCCGAGGAAACCGAGCGTCGTGGTGTGACGCCGGGTGGCCTCGAGGTCGGTGCCGGACAGCGGCCACAGCCAGCCCACCCACCGCTCGGGGTCGGCCGTGCGGCCGTCGGCGGCGTCGAAGTAGGCCACCAGCTCGTCGCGGGGGCCGGGCGGCGGCAGTTCCTTGGCGGCGTCGGCGGCGACGCGCAGCTCGGCCACCCGCTCGGCCAGTCCCTCGGTGACCCGGAGGGTGGCGATCGCGGCCTCGGCGTAGTCGGCCAGCAGGCGGGCCTGCCACAGGCCCTGCCGGGCGACCGCCAGGTGCCCGGCCGTCAGCGCGAGCTCGAACCGCGCCCGGTGGCCGCCCACGCTCTCGAAGTAGGACATCCACTGCCGCAGGATGCGGCCGAGCTGCCAGGTGTTGGCGATCGAGCCGCCCGAGGAGAGCATGCGGACGGTGCGCGCCCACTCCACCCATTCGCGCGCGTGGTCGCCCACCACGTCGAGGTCGGGGAGCGCGTCCACGGCCTCCTGCATCCGGCCGAGGGTGGCCAGCACCTGCGAGCGGAGCAGGGCCTCGCGGCGGGCCTTCGCGACCGGGTCGTCGGGCTTGAAGCCGGTCGAGGCGTCGAGCGCGGCCAGGGCGTCGTCCGGGCGCCCGGCGGCGAGCAGGGCCCGCGCGGAGGCGGCGCCCAGCTCCCAGCTCGCCTCGCGCCCGGCCCCGCGCAGGCGCTCGACCGCCGCCTCGGCGTACGCGACGCCCTCGGCCGCCTTGCCCGCGTCGATCAGGGCCGCGACGTACTGCGTGGCCAGGCCGGAGAAGGCGAGAGAGTCCGGGCCGACGCCGTCGAGGGCCGCGCCGAGGGCGGCCAGCCGGGCCTCGGCGTAGCCGGGACCGTCGGTGTTGGCCTGCGCGATCGCCAGGACCTCCACGGCGCCGGGGGCGCCGGGGCACTCGCGCACGTCGTCACGCTGGGCGAACTCCAGCAGCGAGGCGGCGTCGTCGAGCGCGACCGCGCCCATCGCCCGGTCGCCCACCCGCCCGATCAGGTGCCAGTAGCGCGCGAAGAACTCCAGCCACGGCTTCTCCAGCGTCTCGGCGTGCTGCGCGATCGCCGGCGCCACGACGTCGAGCTGGGCGAAACGGCCCTCCAGCGCCTGCGCGGGCACGTCACCCAGCGCCATGGCCAGTCCCGTGTTGCCCGCCTCGTGCAGTTCACGCTGGGTGCCACCCACCCAAGCCCAGATGTCCACGTCCATGAGGAGTCAGTCTGCCAGGTCGCCGACCATGACCCAAACAGCACGCGGCCGTCGCCCCGCGGTCAGCGCCCCAGAGCCACCCGGGCGGCCTCCCGGAGCAGGGCGCACAGCTCCGTGAGCTCCGCCGGGCCGAGCGCCGCGTAGGCGCGCGCGACGAGGTCGTCGGTCAGCTCCTCCGCCGCGGCCCTGCGCTCCGCCGCCTCCGCCGGCGGCTCCGGGTACGGCTCGGGCCAGGCGAGGAAGCGGGCGACGTCGGAGGTCCTGTCGTACGGGAGTGGCGTCCCGGTGTTGTCCGCGCCGACCAGGGTGGCCTCCAGCGGGCCGAGACCGTGCGCGACCACGGCCGTCGCGTGCAGGCCGCCGCGCAGTTCCCGTACGACGTGGAGCAGGTGGGCGGCCAGGGCGGGCCCGCCGCCGGGCCGCGGCATGGCCCGCCATCCGGCGAACAGCGGCGCGCAGAACGGATCCACGCCGTCGGCGACCGCGGCGAGCAGCTCCGCCAGCCGGTCGGGGTCGCCGAGCCCGGCGAGCCTGCGCCGCCCCCAGTCGTGACAGGCCCCGGCGTAAAGCGCGGCGGCCTCCTCGGCGGGGAGCTTGCGCCCGCCCTCCCACGACTCACGGACGTGCGCGGCCTGGAAGAAGACGACGGCCGCGAGCACGACGTCCGCGTCCACCTCGCCGAGGACGCCGCACCGGCCCCGGAAGTACATCTCCCGCGGGCCGAGGCCGTGACCTTCGCACAGCGCCTTGACCTCCCGCGAGATCATGAAGCCCCCGCCGAGTGCCCCGATCGCCGCCTTCGTCTCCACCACCGCGTCACGCGGATCCATGCGCCCTCCTAGGTTCAGCAGCCAGACTCAGGGTGGCGGATCAGAACAAGGTTCTGCAAGTCCCTGAAACGATCAGAGGACGGCGGGCCACTCCCCCGACGCGACGAGGACGGCGGGCCCGGACAGGTAGCTCGTGTCCTCCTCCAGCGTGACGGTGACCGTGCCGCCGAGGATCCGGACCTCCCACGTGCCGGTGGTCTCACCGGCGGCGTGGGCGGCGGCGACGGCCGTCGCGACCGCGCCGGTGCCGCACGAGCGCGTCTCCCCCGAGCCCCGCTCGTGCACCCGCATGGACACCTTGTGGCCGCCCACGGCGTTGAAGATCTCGACGTTGACGCCCTGCGGGTAGACCCCGCGGTCGAAGTCGGGCTCCCGGCCGAGGTCGAACCCGGCCACCGGCTCCGCCACCGCGCATGCCAGGTGGGGGTTGCCCATGTTCACGTTCACGCCGCGGCACTCGCGCCCGTCGACGACGGCGCGGCTGTCCCCCAGCACCAGCGGCCTGCCCATGTCGACGGTCACGTCGCCCGAGGCGCCGAGCCGTACGCGCTTGACGCCCCCGCGGGTGGCGACGGCGAACTCGCCGGGCGCCGCCAGGCCCGCGTCGACGAGGTAGCGGGCGAAGACCCGGACGCCGTTGCCGCACATCTCGGGAATGCCGCCGTCCGCGTTGCGGTAGTCCATGAACCACTCGGCCTCGCCGGCCTGCCCGGCCACCTCCGGGCAGAGCTTGGTCCGCACGACCCGCAGCACCCCGTCGGCGCCGATGCCCGCACGCCGGTCGCACAGCACCGCGACGTCCCGCGCGGACAGGTCCAGCGTGGCGTCGGCGTCCGGCAGGATGACGAAGTCGTTCTCGGTGCCGTGGCCCTTCACAAAGCGCATGAGAGAAGTCTAGGAGGCGCGCGTGATCACGCCGATCGCGCGGTCGGCCAGGTCGGGGGCGTCGAAGGGCAGCCACACCACCCGGGGGTCGCGACGGAACCACGACTCCTGCCGCCTGGCGAACCTGCGGGTGGCGCGCACCGTCTCCTCCCGGGCCCGCTCCTCGGTCCACTCGCCGCTCAGGAACCGCAGGACCTGCGCGTACCCGAGGGCCCGGCTGGCGGTCCTGCCCTCGGCGAGGCCCCGCGCGGCGAGCGCGCGCACCTCGTCCACCAGCCCGGCCTCCCACATGCGGCCGACCCGCAGCTCGATCCGCTCGTCCAGGACCGGCCGCGGCACCTCGACGCCGATCTGCACGCTGTCGTAGACCGCGTCGTACGACGGCATCGTGGCCGAGAACGGCCGCCCGGACAGCTCGATGACCTCCAGCGCGCGGACGATCCTGCGGCCGTTGCTCGGCAGGATGTTCTCCGCGGCCACCGGGTCGAGGCCCTTGAGCCGTTCGTACAGAGGCGCCGGGCCGGTCTCCGCGAGCTCCTTCTCCAGCCGGGCCCGCGCGTCCGGATCGGTCCCCGGGAACTCCAGGTCGTCGATCGCGGCGCGTACGTAGAGCCCGGAGCCGCCCGCCAGCACGGGCACCCGGCCGCGGGAGCGCAGGTCCTCGATCAGGGGACGGACGAGCCGCTGATACTCGGCCACGCTGGCGGTCCGCGTCACCGGCCAGATGTCCAGCAGGTGATGGGGGACGCCGCGCCGCTCCCCTGCGGAGAGCTTGGCCGTGCCGATGTCCATGCCCTCGTAGAGCTGCATGGAGTCGGTGTTGATCACTTCGCCGCCCAGCCGGAGCGCCAGCTCGACGGCCAGGTCGGACTTGCCCGCCGCGGTCGCGCCCACGACAGCGATCACCGGTAGTTGCCCCACACCGTCCAGTGTCCCAGCGGCGGGGAGGTCACATGTCCCAGTCGAGGGTGGGCGGCAGGTGACCTTCGAGGGTGAGCAGCCACCGCTTGGACTCCACGCCGTCGCCGCCGCTGAAGCCGCCGAGCCCGTTGCTCGCGACGACCCGGTGGCACGGCACGATGATCGGGATCGGGTTGCCGCCCATGATCGAGCCGATGGCCCGCGCCGGGACCCCCGTGCCGCTGCGCGCCGCCAGCTCCCCGTACGTCACCACCTCGCCGTACGGAACGGTGGCGAACAAGGTGCCGAGGACCTGCCGCTGCAGCGGCGACATGAGCCGCCAGTCGACCGGCACGCGGAACTCCTTCAGCTCGCCGTGGAAGTACGCCGCCAGCTCCTCCCGTACGACGGCCGTACGGGCGGGGTCGTCGGCGGGGGTCATCCCGAGGCGGCCGGCGATGCGCTGCCTGATCAGGGGACCGTCCCGGAAGTCCGTCGCGGCGACCCCGTCCCCGGTGACGGCGGCGAGCACGTCGCCCAGCCTGGTCGGTACGGTCGCGAACGCCACCGTGCTGCTGTCCATGCGTCCCATTCTGCGGGTGATCGGCCGGGGTAGGGTGAGCGGGTGCTGGTCGCCGCTGCCGTCTGCCCGCATCCTCCGCTGCTCGTCCCGCAGGTCGCCGGGGCCGCCGCACCCGAGCTCGACGCCCTGCGCGCGGCCTGCGCCGCGGCGGTCGGCTCGCTCCTGGACGCCCGCCCCGACGTGCTGGCCGTGGCCGGCGGCGCGGACGTCACCGCGTCCTTCCCCGGGGATGCGGCCGGGACGCTGCGCCCGTGGGGCCCCGACGTGCGGGTGGGGCCGGGGGACGCCGTCCTGCCCCTGTCGCTCACGATCGGCCGCTGGCTGCTGGAGGGGACGCGCGTGCTTCCCGTCCTGCGGTTCGAGGCGGTCGGCTTCGACGCGCCGCCGGACGAGTGCGCCGCCACCGGCCGCCTGATCGCGGGATCGGCGCCGCGGGTGGCGCTGCTGGTCATGGGCGACGGCTCGGCCAGGCGCACCGAGAAGGCGCCGGGTTACATCCATCCCGGCGCCGTGCCCTACGACGAGATGCTCGCCGGCGCGCTCGCGTCCGGCGACGCCGGACGGCTGCTGGCGCTGGACCCGGCCCTGGCACGGGAGCTGCAGGCGGCGGGCCGGGCGGCCTTCCAGGTGCTGGGCGGCGCGGCACGGGAGGCGCCCCCGACGGCCGCCGAGCTGCTGTACGACGACGCGCCGTACGGCGTGGGCTACTTCGTGGCCCGCTGGACCTGGTAGTCCGCTCGTTTCGGCACCGGGACGCGCATGAGGTCGCGCGCCGTCACGACGTCCCCCGTGTAGGACTTGCGCACCTCGTCCACGAAGCGCGGCTCGTCCGCCGTCGTGTACCGCTCGGAGAAGTGCGTGAGCACCAGCCGCCGCACCCCGCAGGCCGCCGCGATCTGCCCCGCCTGGGCCGCCGTCAGGTGCCCGTACTGCGCGGCCATCGCGCTCTCGTCCGACAGGAACGTCGACTCGATCACCAGCAGGTCGACGCCGTCGGCCAGGGCGAACGCGCCGTCGCACACCCGGGTGTCCATCACGAAGGCGGCGCTCTGTCCCGGCTTGGGGGCGCTGCACTCGTCCAGCGTGACCGTCGAGCCGTCCGGCAGCGTCAGCGAGCCGTGCCGCTGCAGCTCCCCGATCATCGGGCCGCGCACGCCCCGCCTGGCCAGTTCCCCGGGCAGCATGCGGCGCCCGCCCGGCTCGTCCACGCGGTAGCCGTACGACTGGACGGGATGCGACAGCGGCCGCGCGGTCAGCGTCACGGGCCCCGACGGCCACCGGACCAGCTCGCCGGACACCGGCCGGGGCGTGATCACGTCGGTGTCGGCGAAGGCCGACGCGTTGCGCAGCCTGCGCCAGTACGCCTCGCCGCTCGCGGGGTAGGCCGCCCGCACCTCGTGGTTCACCTTGTCCCTGGCGATCCGCTGGACCACGCCGGGCACCCCCAGGCAGTGGTCGCCGTGGAAGTGGGTGACGCAGATCCAGGTGACGTCGTGCGCGCTCACGCCGGCGTGCAGCATCTGCCGCTGCGTGCCCTCCCCCGGATCGAACAGGAACCCCTCGCCGTCCCAGCGCAGCAGGTAGCCGTTGTGGTTGCGATGACGGGTGGGCACCGCGCTCGAAGTGCCGAGGACGACCAGTTCACGAACGGACACACCGCCGATGCTAAATCGTGCCCGAAGATCGGGCCCCGCCCTCACCCGTCCCCGGGCGGGGGTAAACGGGCCGCCGTGACCGGACGACCCCGATCCGGTCTGCCATCCCATTCCCACTGACGCGACTCCGGATAAATTCTGAAAAATCGAGCGATACGATAATTGGAACCCCCGGAGAAAACCATCGCATGGACGGCCGGCATCACGCGCGAATCGCTGCTGCCTGGGGTGATGTGAGCCCGATTCCTGCCGGACATTTCTCTAATCAATGGCCGAGGTGGCGCATCTGGGACCCCCGGAAATCGGCGGAACCGCCACGCGAATCCATACGCGGCGGGCAGACTGAGAAATCGGATACTCCAGACCGCCGCACGGAAGAACACGACCTTGCCGGATTACTCCCCCACTCCGCGGCACCGGCGCGACGGTCATCCCGTCCTCGCCCTGACGGGCGTGATCGGCGTGACCGCGATCGCCGGGCTCGGCGTCGTGCTGGCCGTCCTGTCCAGGCAGGACCCCGCGCCCCCGGGTGCCCGGCCGGTGGCCGCCGGCCTGCGCTCCCCGGTCACGCCGGCTCGTACGGCGCCCGGCTTCCCCGCCGCCGGCCCCTTCTTCTCACCACCGGCCGCCCCGTCCGGACGGCCGGAGACGGAACCGGAACGCGCGGTGGAGCACCGGGAGGAGACGCCGGAAGACGTCCCGGAGCGGGAACGGCCGGCGGGTGACCGCGACGCGCCGCCGCCCGGGCACGAGAGCCGGAGGCCGCGTCCGCCCGGACGCCACCTCCGGGCGACCGACCCCTCGTCCCGATCCCGGCCGCCGTCGCCGGACTCGGCGGGCACGGCGGGCCGCGGTGGGACGAAGGAGGCGGAGCGGCCCCGACCCGCCCGGATCGCCGCCCCGGACGCCACGAAAGCGGCCGTACGAGGCTCCGCCACCGGGAACACGGCGGCCAAGGGCGCCGTGCCCAAGGACACGGCGGCCCGGGACGCTGGCGCGCATGACACGGCCCAGCCCTTCGCCGAGGCGGACGGGGCCGCGCAGACCCAGGTCGATGATCCCTGTCTGCGATTCGACGACCTGCGGCGCGACTACTGCTACGAGGTCCTGCGCCGCCTGTCCTGACGACCGGCGGAGCCCTCGCCGGCGCTCAGACGGCCGAGCAGGCGGGCGGCTCCGCGGGGAGCGGCGCGGGACGGCCGATGCCGGGCATGCCCAGGCTGACGGCGTTGCCCCGCTGCGGGGCGGCCTGCCGGGCCTCCCAGGCGTCCCCCGCGCGGGTCCGCCGTACGGACAGGACCTTGTCGGCCACCAGGTGGTGCGGCGCGGCGTAGGTGACCTCGACGGTGACCATGTCGCCGGGACGGGCGCCGGCGGCGACATCGGCGGCGGCGAGGTGGACGAGCCGGTTGTCGGCCGCGCGGCCGGACAGACGGTGGGTGGCGTCGTCCTTGCGGCCCTCGCCCTCGGCGACCAGCACCTCCAGGGTGCGCCCGACCTGCTTCTTGTTCTCCTCCCAGGAGATCTCCTCCTGGAGGGCGACCAGGCGCTCGTACCGCTCCTGGACGACTTCCTTGGGCACCTGGTCGTCCATGGTCGCGGCCGGGGTGCCCGGGCGGATGGAGTACTGGAACGTGAACGCGTTGGCGAAGCGCGACCGCCGCACCACGTCGAGGGTCTGCTGGAAGTCCTCCTCGGTCTCGCCGGGGAAGCCCACGATGATGTCGGTGGAGATCGCGGCGTCCGGCATGGCGGCGCGGACGCGCTCGATGATCCCGAGGTAGCGCTCGGACCGGTACGACCGGCGCATGGCCTTGAGGACGCGGTCGGAGCCGGACTGCAGCGGCATGTGCAGCTGGTGCATCACGTTGGGCGTCTCGGCCATGGCGGCGATCACGTCGTCGGTGAAGGCGGCCGGGTGGGGCGAGGTGAAGCGGACCCGCTCCAGGCCCTCGACGTCGCCGCAGGCCCGCAGCAGCTTGCCGAACGCCAGCCGGTCGCCGAACTCCACGCCGTAGGTGTTGACGTTCTGGCCCAACAGGGTGACCTCCAGGACGCCCTGGTCGACCAGCGTGCGCACCTCGTTGAGGATGTCGCCGGGGCGGCGGTCCTTCTCCTTGCCGCGCAGCGACGGCACGATGCAGAACGTGCAGGTGTTGTTGCACCCGACCGAGATCGCCACCCAGGCGGCGTACGCCGACTCGCGGCGGCTCGGCAGCGTGGAGGGGAAGGTCTCCAGGGATTCCTTGATCTCGACCTGGGCCTCTTCGGCGATCCGGGCCCGCTCCAGCAGCACCGGCAGCGACCCGATGTTGTGGGTGCCGAAGACGACGTCCACCCAGGGGGCCCGGCGGACGATCTCGCCCTGGTCCTTCTGCGCCAGGCACCCGCCGACCGCGATCTGCATGCCCTTGCGGGCCGTCTTGATCGGCCTGAGATGCCCGAGGTTGCCGTAGAGCCGGTTGTCGGCGTTCTCCCGCACGGCGCAGGTGTTGAACACGACGACGTCCGGCGTCTCCCCGTCGGCCGCGCGGACGTATCCCGCGTCCTCCAGCAGCCCGGACAGCCGCTCCGAGTCGTGCACGTTCATCTGGCAGCCGTAGGTCCGGACCTCGTAGGTCCGGGTCGCACCCTCGGCGCCCTGTGTCGTCGTCGCGCCTTCGGCGCCCTGTGTCGTCACAGTCTGTGTGGTCGCAGTCATCGCACTACAAGGGTAGGCGCTTCCCCACCCCCGCCCGCACCGAAAGCATTACGCATCCAACCAAGCACACTGAGTGACGATAGGGTACGACGACGAACGCATGCGACACTGAGAACGGACCAATTGCTGAGAGGTGAGCCTCGATGGCGATGCCCGCACGATCCACGGAGGCGCCGATGCAGGCCCACGAGGCGCGGGCGGCGAGGAGCCCCTGGCGCGTCCCGGGCGAACTCGGCGTCGAGGAGTGGTTCGAGCTCAACGCGCAGGCGGACGACGGCAGCCGCTACGAGCTCATCGACGGGAGTCTCATCGTGTCCCCCGCACCGCTCCCGATGCACCAGTGGATCGGCGACAACCTGCGCGCGGCCCTCCAGGATGCGGCCCCCGAGGATCTGGTGGCGATCACCGCCACCGGGTTGCTTCTCGACGGCAGGCCGGGGGTCATCCCGGACGTCATGGTCGTCGACAGGCAGCCGATCCGCGAGGGCGCATCGGTCGTCCGGCCGGAGTGGGTGCGCCTGGTCGTGGAGATCGTCTCGCGGTCCACCACCATGACCGATCGGGTGGTGAAGCCCGCCAAGTACGCCGAGGCAGGCATCCCCTGTTTCTGGCGAGTCGAGACCCGCCCCTTCCGCGGGCAGGCCGCCGATCGTCTCCCCGTGATGTTCACCCACCGGCTCGACGAGGAGGGCCAGTACCAGCTGACCCACCGGGTGGGGGCGGGCGAGGCGGTCGCCGTGGCCGAGCCGTTCAAGGTGACCGTCGATCCCGAGGCGCTCGCCAGATTGTGACGTACCGCGAGGACCGGACGTCCTGGGACATCGTCCTGTTCGTCTGGGCATTTCGGTCGTTAGCCTGAGCCCGACTCAGCGGTCGCGCCGGAGGCGCGTGAAGGAGGCGGGCGGTGCGGCGTACTGCGTGGGCGGTCTGCGCGCTCACCCTGCTCCTGGTCGCCGCGGCCCTGGTGCTCGGCCACCGCAACGGCGCCGGGCTGTTCACCCAGAGCCACCTTCTCTACGTCGTCGTCTGCGCCCTGGTCGGCGGCCTGATCACCGCCGCACGTCCGGGCAACGCCGTCGGGTGGCTGATGGCCGCCTGCGGCCTGTGCTTCGCGTCGCTGGACGCGACCGGGCACTACGCGCTGGCCGGGCTGCCGTTCGCGACCCCGATGGCCTGGCCGCAGACGTGGCTGTGGGTGCCGGCCAACCTTTCCGTCGCCGCCGTTCCGGCGTTCTTCCCGTCGGGACGGCCGTCGTCGCCCGGGTGGCGCGCGGTCCTGTGGGGGCTCGCCGCGGTCGCCGCCGTGACGGCCGCGCTGAGCGCCCTGCTGCCGGGCCCCAGCCACCAGCTCGGCTGGGGCACGCCGCTGCCCAACCCCCTCGCGGTGCCCGCGCTCGCCGTCGTCGCGCCGTTCGTCGAGCCGCTCATGACCGGACTCATGGGCGCCCTGTTCGTGGCGGGCGCGGCCGGTCTCGTACGGCGGGCCCGGCGCGGAGGCGCCGACGAACGGGCCCAGCTCAAGTGGCTCGCGTACGCCGCCGGGCTCGCCGGGCTGATCGTCGCGGGGCGGGTGGCCGCAGGGCTCACCGACGGCGACCCGCGCTCCATCTGGCCCATCACCAGCGCGTTCTGGGAGGTCCTGGGGACGATCGCGGCCTGCCTGCTCCCGGCCGCCGCCGCGGTCGCGGTGCTGCGGCACGGCCTGTTCGACATCGACCTCGTGATCAACCGCACGCTCGTCTACGTCCTGTCGTCGGCGTGCGTGTTCGGCGGCTACATGCTCGTGGTCACCTATCTCGGCGCCGTGTTCCGCGCGGCGGACGGGCTGCCGGTGTCGGTGGCCGCCGCCGGGGTGGTCGCCCTCGTCTTCGCGCCGCTGCGCGAGCGGCTGCAACGCGCCGTCAACCTCGTGATGTACGGCAGGCGGGACGATCCGTACGCGGCGCTGGCCCTGCTGGGCAGGCGCCTGGAAGAGGCGGCGGAGCCGGGCGCGGCACTCGCGGCGGCGGCCCGGTCGGTGGCGGAGGCGCTGCGCCTGCCGCACGTCGCGGTCGAGGTCGCCGGCGGACCGACCCACGCCTTCGGCGCGCCCTCCCCCGGCGCCGTACGGCTGCCGCTCGTGCACCGGGGCGAGCCGGTGGGCGACCTGGTCCTTTCTCCGCGTTCGGGCGAGAGCGGCCTCGGCGCGAGGGACCGCCGCGTTCTCGCCGACCTCGCCCGCCAGACGGGGATCGCCGTGCACGCCGTACGGCTGTCGGCGGACCTGCAGCGCTCGCGCGAACGGCTGGTGGCGGCGCGCGAGGAGGAGCGGCGGCGGCTGCGCCGCGACCTGCACGACGGACTCGGGCCGACCCTGGCCGCGCTGACCATGCGGGCGGAGGCCGTGCAGGACATGGTGCGCGATCCGGACGCCCTGGCGATGCTCGAAGAGATCATGACGGACGCGCACACGGCGATGGCCGACGTACGGACGCTGGTGGAGGGGCTGCGGCCGCCGGCCCTCGACACGCTGGGCCTGGCCGGGGCGATCAGATCGCACGCGGCCCGGCTGCCCGGCGTCGAGGCCGACGTCGAGATCGAGGGGACCCTCCCGGCGCTGCCCGCGGCGGTGGAGGTGGCGGCGTACCGGATCGCGGCCGAGGCGCTGGCGAACGCGCGCCGCCACGCCGGGGCCGGACGGGTGCGCGTACGGCTCGGCATGACCGGCGGGGCCCCGCCCGGCGCGCTCGAAGTGGAGGTCGCCGACGAGGGCGGCGAGCCGCTCACGGACGGCAGTGGGAGCGGAGTCGGCACGGCGTCGATGCGAGAACGCGCGGCCGAACTCGGCGGCACCTGCCTGATCGGGCCGCGCCCCGGAGGCGGGACGCGGGTGCTGGCCCGCCTTCCCCTGCAGAGCGCACCCCAGGACGCGGCGCCGGACACGAGACGACGGGAGGCGGGCGATGGAGCCGATCCGCGTGCTGCTGGTTGACGATCACTCGGCCTTCCGGGCGGGGCTGCGCGCGCTCCTGCGGCCGGTGGAGGACGTGGAGGTCGCCGACGAGGCGGCCAGCGGCGAGCAGGCCCTCGCGCTCCTCCCCCGCGTGCAGCCCGACGTGGTGCTGATGGACCTCGCGATGCCGGGCATGGGCGGGGTGGCGGCGACCGAGCGGATCATCCGGGACAACCCGCACGTGCGGGTCCTCGTGCTCAGCATGGCGGACGACGACGACGCGGTCTTCGCGGCGGTGCGCGCGGGGGCGCGCGGGTACGTGCTCAAGGGCGCGCGGCGGGCCGAACTCGTGCGGGCGATCCGGGCCGTGGCCGAGGGCGAGGCGATCTTCGGCCCCGCCCTCGCCGGACGGCTGATGGGCTACTTCTCCGACCTCGGCAGAAAGCCGGAGCCCAGCTTCCCCGAACTCACCCCGCGTGAACGGGAGATCCTGGCCCTGGTCGCCGGCCACCTGACGAACGTCCAGATAGCGGCCCGGCTCGGGCTGAGCCAGAAGACCGTGCGCAACCACGTGTCCAGCATCTTCACCAAGCTGCGCGTGGCCGACCGGGCCGAGGCGATCATGCTGGCCAGGGAGTCGGGCCTCTAGGCACACTCCCCGGCTCAGGCGGCCCGCCAGTCGTCGACGGGCATGCGCAGGACCTTCAGGGCGACCGTGCCGAACGCGGCGAGGTGGAACAGCGATCCGATGGCCTGGACGGCCGGCGGCTGCCCCATCGTGAGGAACGGCCCGCAGACGCCCGCGAGCGCCGCCACCGGGACCCACCACGGCGCCCGCCGCACGGCCGCCAGGCCCGTCAGCAGCACCAGCAGGCCCACGTGGAGGAGGAAGCCGGGCAGGAGCACGCCGTACACGAACCCGCCGAGCGCGCCGGCCACCTCCGTCACCCGGGCGGCCTGGTCGTCCGGGAGGGTGAGCGCCAGCGCCAGGTCGTAGAAGTCGGTCATGAACAGGCAGGTGGCGGTGGCCGCGCCGGTCAGTCCGACGGCCGCGCCGATGTTGCCGGTGCGCGGCGCCCGGCGGCGCAGCAGATGGGCGAGCCCGAGGATCACCGGGACCAGGCAGACGGTCGCCCACTGGAACAGCAGCGCGCTGGCCTGCACCTGCACGGGACTCGCGCGGAACACGGCGGGATCGTGCTCGGTGCCCGGCGGCGAGGTGAGGAAGGCCAGGCCCAGCAGGACGGGCCACGCCAGCATGGCGGTTCCCGCGACGGTCTTACGAAACAGATCCGGATTTCTCAGCATCTGGGCTCCTAAGCGATGAAAGATCGGCAGGAGCCAACCGGGACCGCGTCCCGGGCCGCATGGGCCGGCCGCACCCGGCGGTCGGGATGGGGTCCTGAACAGCCGGGATGTGACCGATTCGGTACCGGGGCGTTAGTGACTTGGCCGTCTTGACACCCGTACGTTTGATGACCATGACGGAGAACAGTGGTGGGGCCCCGCTTGTCAGGCTGGAGGGAGTCAACAAGCATTTCGGTCCGCTGCACGTGCTCAGGGACATCGACCTGAGCGTGGGCCGGGGCGAGGTGGTCGTCGTCATCGGCCCGTCCGGCAGCGGCAAGTCGACCTTGTGCCGCGTGATCAACCGGCTGGAGACCATCGACGGCGGGAGCATCGTCTTCGACGGTCAGGAGCTTCCCGCGGAGGGCCGGGCCCTCGCCCGCCTGCGGTCCGAGGTGGGAATGGTGTTCCAGTCCTTCAATCTGTTCTCCCACAAGACGATCCTGGAGAACGTCACGCTCGGCCCGGTCAGGGTACGGAAGGTCTCCCGGCAGCAGGCCGAGCAGCGGGGCATGGAGCTGCTCGAACGCGTCGGCATCGCCTCGCAGGCCGACAAGTATCCCGCCCAGCTGTCCGGAGGCCAGCAGCAGCGAGCGGCCATCGCCCGCGCGCTGGCGATGGACCCCAAGATGATCCTTTTCGACGAGCCCACCTCGGCCCTCGACCCGGAGATGGTCCAGGAAGTGCTCGACGTGATGACCGGCCTGGCGCGCGACGGCATGACGATGATGGTCGTCACCCACGAGATGGGCTTCGCCCGCCGGGCGGCCAACCGGGTCGTCTTCATGGCCGACGGCCAGATCGTCGAGGAGGGCGAGCCCTCGGAGTTCTTCACCCAGCCGAGCACCGAGCGCGCCCGCGACTTCCTTTCCAAGATCCTCACCCACTGATCCCCGCTCACGACAAGCTCCACGAAAGCGAAAGGTGACACGGATGCGATTCGGAGCCGGCCTGCTCGCGCTCGCCGCCCTGGCTACCGGCCTGACGGCCTGCGGCAACTCCGGGGCGGACTCGATCGCCGACAAGGCGAAGAACGACAAGAAGCTCGTCATCGGCATCAAGATCGACCAGCCGGGCTGGGGGCTGAAGAAGCCCGACGGCAGCTACGGCGGGTTCGACGTGGACGTGGCCAAGTACGTCGCCAAGGAACTCGGCGTGCCGGAGAGCGGGATCACCTTCAAGGAGGCCCAGTCGGCCAACCGTGAGCCGTTCATCCAGCAGGGCCAGGTGGACATGGTCGTCGCGACCTACTCCATCACCGACGAGCGCAAGAAGAAGATCTCCTTCGCCGGCCCCTACCTGGTCACCGGGCAGGACATCCTCGTCCGCGCGGACGACACCTCGATCACCGGGGTCGACTCCCTCAAGGACAAGAAGGTCTGCGGCGCCCAGGGCTCGTCGTCGCCGAAGCGGCTCGCCGAGAAGTTCGGGGCCGAGTGGGAGTCCAAGAACCTCACCCAGCAGCAGGGGTACGGCGCCTGCCTGCCGTTGCTGGAGAACAAGCAGGTCGACGCGATCTCCACGGACGCGACGATCCTCGCCGGGTTCGCCGCCCAGTTCCCCGGCAAGTTCAAGCTGATCGGCCAGCCGTTCAGCGAGGAGAAGTACGGCATCGGCATCAAGATGGACGACAAGGCCGGCCGCGACGCGATCAACAACGCCATCGAGAAGTTCTTCAACGACGGCAGCTGGCGCAAGGCCCTCGACGCCAACCTCGGCGAGTTCGGCAAGTACTTCACCACGCCGCCGTCCGTCGAGCGGTACTAGGACGGCGCGGCAGCGGCACTGAGAGGAGGCCGGCGGTGGAGGCCGTCGTCGACGAGCTTCCCGTCATCCTCGGCGCGTTCTGGCTGACGGTGAAGCTCACGGTGGTCAGCGGGGTCATCTCGCTGGTCTGGGGGATCGTGCTGGCGGCCATGCGCGTCAGCCCGCTGCCGGTGCTGCGAGGGGCGGGCGCGGTGTACGTCAGCGTGCTGCGCAACACGCCCCTCACGTTGATCATCGTGTTCTGCGGCCTCGGCCTGGGCACGGTGATGAACGTTCAGTTCTCCCGGGACGACCTGTCGCTCAACAGCTTCTGGCTGTCGATCATCGGGTTGTCCGCCTACACGTCCGCCTTCGTCTGCGAGGTCGTGCGGTCCGGGATCAACACCGTGCCGCTCGGGCAGGCGGAGGCGGCGCGGGCGATCGGCCTGACGTTCCTGCAGACGCTCCGCCTGGTGATCCTCCCCCAGGCGGTGCGCACGGTCATCGCCCCGCTCGGGACCCTGCTGAACGCGCTGGTCAAGAACACGACGGTCGCGGCCGCGATCGGCGTCATGGAGGCGGCGCTGCGGATGAAGAACCTGTTCGACGCCCACGGAGACGCGATCATTCCCATCTTCCTCGGCTTCGCGGCCGGGTTCGTCGTGCTGACCCTTCCCATGAACCTGCTGGCCGGCCGGCTGGCCCGGCGCCTGGCGGTGGTCCGATGACGGAGCGCGGGGCCACCGTCCTCTACGACGTCCCGGGCCCGCGGACCCGGCTGCGCAACAACGCGCTGACGCTGACGTTCGGCGTCGTCCTGCTGCTGGTCGCGTACTTCGTGTGGACGAAGTTCGACGAGAAGGGCCAGTGGAACGGCGAGCTGTGGCAGCCGTTCCTGCGGGCCGACACCTGGACCGAGCTGATCCTGCCCGGGCTCCTCAACACGCTGACCGCCGCCGCGGTCGCCGCGGTGCTCGCCCTGCTGTTCGGGGCGGTGTTCGGCATCGCGCGCCTTTCGGACCACCGCTGGGTGCGCGTTCCGGCCGCGGTGGTCGTCGAGGCCTTCCGCGCGGTCCCGGTGCTGATGCTCATCTTCTTCGCGCAGTACGGCGGGAGCCTGGCCGGGCTGGTCGTGACCGAGTTCGCGGCCGTGGTCTTCGGCCTGACGGTCTACAACGGGTCGGTCCTGGCCGAGATCGTGCGCGCGGGCATCCTCGCCGTGCCGCGCGGCCAGGCCGAGGCGGGATCCGCCATCGGCCTGCGCAAGAACCAGGTGATGCGGCTGATCCTGCTGCCGCAGGCGGTCACCGCGATGATGCCCGCGATCGTCAGCCAGCTCGTGGTGCTGCTCAAGGACACCGCGCTCGGGTTCGTCGTGGCGTACGCCGACCTGCTGAACGCGGGCGCCCGCGTGGTCCCGGCCAACTACGCCAACCTGATCCCCTCGGTCATCGTGATCGCGGCGGTCTACATCGCGATCAACCTGGCACTGGGCTACCTCGCCACCTGGCTGGAACGGCGCAGCAGGCGCAGCCGCAAGGTCTCGGCCGACCCGGCCGCCGCGGAGATGGCCGGCGGCGAGGTCCCGCTCGTGCGCTGACCCAGCACATCTCACGGGTAAAGGGATCTTTGCCGTGTCGCTGCTGGCACCGGGAGGCGCCCGACCTCGATATTGAGCGCGTGTGGCGTGGCGGTGCCGTGGTCGGCGTCCTGGCGGCCGCGTTCCTCGCCGGCGGATGCGGGAACGACGGCACGCTGGTGGTCGGCGTGCGCCCCGGGCAGCCGGGCCTGGTCACCCGGCTCCCCGACGGCCGCTACAGCGGCTTCGACGTCGAGGTGGCACAGTACGTCGCGCGGGCGCTCGGCTACCGCGACGACCAGGTCGTCTACACGATCGACCCGTCGCGGGCCGATCTCGTCGTCGGCGCCACCGGCCCGGCGGGCTCCCGGTACGTCGCCGGGCCCTACCTGGTGACCAGCACCGACATCCTCGTCCGGGCCGGCGACCTGTCCGTCCGCCGCCCGCGCGACCTCGCCCGCAAGCGCGTCTGCGCCACCCGTGAATCGGCCGAGCCTCTCGTGAAGAGGTTCGGCACCCGGTGGCGGCAGTTCTTCCTCGCCGAGGCGAACCTGCCCGCGGCCTGCGCGCCGCTGCTGGCCTCCGGCCGGACCGACGCGATCGTGGCCGACGCCCCCGTGCTCGCCGGGCTGTCGGCGCAGTATCCCGGCAGGTTCCGCTTCAGCGGCAGACCCCTGGCGACCGAGGAGTACGGCATCGCCGCCGGGACGCCCGCGCTGCGCGACCAGGTCGAGGAGGCGCTGCGCCGGATGTTCGAGGACGGCACGTGGAAACGGACGGTCATCGACCAGCTCGGCCCGCTCGCCACCCGCTACACCGCTCCCCCGTCCCTCGACTGACGCCTTGCCGCATTCCCACCCCCGGGGGCGGGCTCGTCCGGCAGGATGCGGTCATGCCCCCCACGCCCGGCCCGAGGCCGTTCTCGCCACGCCCCTCGCCCATCTCCACCACCGACGTGGCGCGTGCCGGGCTGCGACTCGGCTTCCCGACCGTGCTGGGCCGGGAGACGTGGTGGGAGGAGGACCGCCCCGCCGAGGGCGGCCGCCGTACCGTCGTCCACCGGGCCGCCGACGGCACTCTCACCGACCTGCTTCCCGCGCCCTGGGACGCCCGTACGCGGGTGCACGAGTACGGCGGGCGGTCCTATGTCGTCGTCCCCGGCCACGGCCTCGTCTTCGCGCACCGGCCCGACCAGCGGCTCTATCTCGCCCCGTCCCGGCCGGACGACGGGCCGGGGCGGGGCGCGGAGCGGCCCCGGCCGGTCACGCCGGCGCCCGACGCGCCGGGCGCGTCGCGCTACGCCGACCTGCGGGTCCAGGACGGCCCGGACGGGCCCCGGGTGTGGTGCGTCCGGGAACGCCATCACCAGGACGCCCAGGTCACCCGCTCGATCGTGTCGGTGGCGCTCTCCGGGGCGGGCGACGTCACCGAGTGGGTCGCGGGGAGCGACTTCTACGCCTCGCCCACGCCGTCCCCCGACGGGCGGCACCTCGCCTACATCTGCTGGAACCACCCCCACATGCCCTGGACCGGCACCGAACTGCGGGTCACGCGGCTGTCCGACGGCGCCACGTGGACGGTGATGGGCGGGCCTGCCGAGTCGGTCCTCGCGCCGCTGTGGTGCGGCGAGCGGCACCTGTACGCCGTCTCCGACCGGTCCGGCTGGTGGAACCTCTACCGGGCCGACGTGTCCGGGGCGTCGTGCGAGGCGCTCTGCCCCCTCGACGAGGAGTTCGCCGGGCCGCTGTGGCAGCTCGGCGGCCTGCCGTACGCCGTGCTGGGCGACGGGCGGCTCGCCGTGCCGCACGGGCGCGGCGACCTGCGCCTGGGCGTCCTCGACCCGGAGACGGGCACGCTGAGCGACCTCGACGTCCCCTACCGGGGCTGGGCGCCCGTGCTGGACACGGACGGCGACGTGCTCGTCGGCATCGGCTACGGGCCGGACGTGCCGCGCTCGGTCGTCCGGATCGGCACCGCCGGCGACGCCGGTCGCGCCGGTCGCGCCGGTCGCGCCGAGGAACTGCGACGGGAGGTCGAGGACGTTCCCACCGGCGTCCTCCCCGTGCCCCGGGCCGTTGAGTTCGAGGCCGGGCCCGGCATGCGCGTGCACGCGTACCTGTATCCCCCGGCGGGGGCGGACGAGGGCGGCGTGCCGTACGTCGTCTTCGTGCACGGCGGGCCGACCGGGCACGCGACGAGCGAGCTCAGCCTGGACAAGGCGTTCTTCACCAGCCGCGGCATCGGCGTGATCGACGTCAACTACGGAGGGTCCAGCGGATACGGCCGGGCCTACCGGGAACGCCTGCGCGGCCGGTGGGGCGTGACCGACGTGGAGGACGTGGTCGCCGCGGCGAAGTGGCTGGTCGCCGAGGGCCTCGCCGATCCCGCCCGGATCGCCGTACGCGGGGCGAGCGCGGGCGGGTGGACGGTCATGGCCGCCTGCGGCGCGTCGGACGTCTTCGCGGGCGGCGTCTCGGTGGCGGGCGTCAGCGCGCTCGCGCCCCTGGTCGCGGCCACCCACGACTTCGAGTCGCGGTACGTGGAGTGGCTGGTCGGTCCCGAGGACCGCTACGGCGAGCGTGAGCCGCTCGCCCTGGCCGACCGGGTGACCTGTCCCATGCTGCTGATGCAGGGGCTCGCCGACCCGGTCGTGCCGCCGGCCCAGTCCCAGGCGTTCGCCGACCGCCTGACGGCACGCGGCGTGCCCTGCACCTACCTGACGTTCGAGGGCGAGGCGCACGGGTTCCGGCGGCTGGAGACCCGGGCCGCGGCCCTCGCCGCCGAGCTGTCGTTCTACCTGCAGATCTTCGGGTGAGCGGAGGCGGTCACCCGTCCATCTGGGCGAGGAGGCCGCGCATGCGGTCGATCTCTATCCGCTGGTCCGCGTCGACATGGGTGACGAACTGGTTGATCTCCACCTCCTCGCCTCCCCCGTCGCCGAAGAGCCCCTCCACCATCGTCAGCGCGCCCAGATGGTGCTGGATCATGTACTCGTAGAAGAGCCGGTCGAACCGCGCCCCCTTGGCCTGCTCCAGCTCGGCGAACTGCTCCTCGCTGAGCATGCCGGGCATGAGCGCCCCGCCCCCGTGGTCGTGCCCCGCGCCGGAGCCCACGCTCGGGACCTGCTGGAGCCTTGCCCTGAGCCAGCGCACCATCAGGTCGATCTCGTCCTGCTGGGAGATCTCGATCCGTTTGGCGAAACGGGGCAGGTCCTTGCTCTCACTGCGGCCGGAGACGAGCGCGGTCATGCGCAGGGCCTGGGAATGATGCCGGATCATCCCCTGCATGAACCGCACGTCGGCGTCGGTGTACTCCCGGTCGTCCGGGCGCGGCACGTCGTCGGCCGGCACGACCTTGCTGCCCTGTCCCGGCGCACCCGGCTGGACGACGTTCACCTTGGCCTGTTCGGTGGTCTCGGCCGTACAGGCGCTGATCGCGGCAGCGGCCAGCACGAGCGCGAGAAGCTGCCGAAACGAGGTGGAGGAGATCATGGCCTGGGCTCGCTTCATCGGCGGTGGGGGGATACCGGCCAAACCGGAGGATGTGTAGGGGTATAGCACATTCACCCCAGATTCAGTTAGTGTCCCCCAAACGCCGCGTAGATCTTGTGGGTCGGGCCGGGCCCGGGATCTGTCGCACGCGCAATGGGTCACTCCGGAAAGAGCAGAAAAGGAGGGGTGCGACCCTTGAGAATCAGCCGTGCGGCAGCACGTTGGGGGCGTGCTGGATTAAGGAAGATCGGAGTCGTCGCCGCAGGGGTGGTCCTGGTGGGCCTTGTGCCCGCCACGGCCATGGCCGACGACGCCGATCCCCGAGCCGGCCTTGGAGCCGGTTGGCTGGATGCCCAGCAGGCGAGCCAGGGGCTGGAGCTCCTGGCTCACCGGGACAAGCCGGAGGGCTTCTACCAGGCCTCAAGCCCGGGCAACTCGTCGTTCGCGAACTCGGACTTGGCGTTCAGCGGCAAGTACGCGTTCGTCGGCAACTTCACCGGTTTCAACATCTACGACGTCTCCACCCCCTCGAACCCGGTCCTGACCACCTCCGTGGTCTGCCCGGGCGGCCAGGGCGACCTGTCGGTGTACGGCAATCTGCTGTTCATGTCGGTGGAGGAGACCCGGGGCCGGATCGACTGCGGCACGCAGGGCGCGAGCGGCACGGTGAACCCGGACCGCTTCCGCGGTGTCCGGATCTTCGACGTGAGCGACATCAGCAGGCCGGTCCAGGTGGCGGCCGTGCAGACCTGCCGCGGCTCGCACACGCACACCCTGGTCACCGGCAAGAACGACCCGGACAACGTGTACGTCTACGTGCAGGGCACGTCGAGCATCCGCTCGGGTTCCGAGCTCGCGGGCTGCGCCAACACCGCGGCGACCGACCCGAACACGGCCCAGTGGCGTATCGAGGTCATCAAGGTACCGGTGGCCGCGCCGCAGAACGCGGCGATCGTCTCCACGCCGCGCCTGTTCACCGACCCGGAGACCGGCGCGATCAACGGCCTGCAGAACACCCCGCAGACCCCGCGGCACCCGTCCGGCTCGGCCTGGTCGCCGTCGCCGGTCACCACCCACTGCCACGACATCACGGCCTACCCCGAGATCGGCCTGGCGGCCGGGGCGTGCGCGGGCAACGGGCTCCTGATCGACATCTCCGACCCGGCCAACCCGAAGCGGCTTGACGCCGTGACGGACCCGAACTTCGCGTACTGGCACTCGGCCACGTTCAACAACGACGGGACCAAGGTCATCTTCACGGACGAGTGGGGCGGCGGCAGCGCGGCACGGTGCCGCGTGACCGACGAGCCGTCGTGGGGCGCCAACGCCATCTTCGACATCGTCGACGGCAAGCTGCAGTTCCGCAGCTACTACAAGCTGCCGGTGGCGCAGACGAACCAGGAGAACTGCGTCGCGCACAACGGGTCGCTCGTTCCCGTGCCCGGCCGGGACATCATGGTCCAGGCCTGGTACCAGGGCGGCGTCTCGATGTTCGACTTCACCGACTCGGCCAACCCGCATGAGATCGCGTACTTCGACCGCGGCCCGATCAGCACGTCCTCCCTGCTCCTCGGTGGCTTCTGGTCGGCGTACTACTACAACGGCCATGTCTTCGGCAGCGAGATCGCGCGCGGGTTCGACGCGTTCAAGCTGCTGCCGAGCGAGCACCTGGACCAGGCCGAGATCGACGCGGCGGCCACGGTCACCTACGACCGGTTCAACAGCCAGCACCAGCCTCGGGTGACGTGGCCGGCGAGCTTCCCGCTGGTGCGTGCCTACTACGCGCAGGCGCTGCGCACCGGCACCATGCAGCAGGACACCGCCGACAACGTGCGGAAGTTCGTCGACCGGGCCGAGCGGTTCACGAACGGGCCGCAGAAGAACGCCGCCGTGGCGCAGCTTCGGGCCGTCTCCCACCAGCTCGACACCTCCGTCGGGGCACAGGCGACGCTGTCGGAGGCGCTCAACGACCTCGCCGACGCGCTCAGCCACAAGGCCTAGGTCGTGTCTGACACTCCCTAGCCGACCAGGGGGGCGTCCCACCGGGACGTCCCCCGCGACCCGGGTCCCCGCCCAGCACTGGACGGGGACCCTTGGCTTTGGCTGTGGGGGTGTGGCCCGGCCGCCCGCATGGGCGGGTCAGGCGGGGGGCTCTACCGGGCGAACTCGGTGGCGCGGGACTCGCGGACCACGGTGATCCGGATCTGGCCGGGATAGGTCAGCTCCTCCTCGACCTGCTTGGCGACGTCCCTGGCGATGACCTGGGCCTGGATGTCGTCGACGTTGTCGGGCCGGACCATGACCCGGATCTCCCTGCCCGCCTGCATGGCGAAGACCTTGTCCACTCCCTCGTAGGACTGGGCGATCTCCTCCAGGCGCTCCAGCCGCTTGACGTACGCCTCCAGGGACTCGCGCCGGGCGCCGGGGCGGCTGCCGCTGATCGCGTCCGCGGCCTGGGTGAGGACCGCCTCGACGGTCCTGACCTCCACCTCGTTGTGGTGCGCCTCGATGGCGTGGACGACGTCCTCGTGCTCGCCGTACCGCCGGGCGATCTCCGCGCCGATCATCGCGTGGCTGCCCTCGACCTCGTGGGTGAGCGCCTTGCCGATGTCGTGCAGAAGCGCGCAGCGCTTGACGAGGTCACGGTCGAGCCGCAACTCGGAGGCCATGATGCCGGCGATGTGCGCCGACTCGATGAGGTGCTTGAGCACGTTCTGGCCATAGGACGTGCGGTAGCGCAGCTGGCCCAGCAGGGTGACCAGCTCGGGGTGCATCTCGGTGATGCCCAGCTCGACCAGCGCGTCCTCTCCGGCCCGCACGCACAGGTCCAGCACCTCGGCCTTGCTGCGCTCGTACGCCTCCTCGATGCGCTGGGGGTGGATCCGGCCGTCGAGCACGAGCTTCTCCAGCGTCAGCCTGGCCGTCTCCCGGCGGACCGGGTCGAAGCACGACAGCAGCACCGCCTCCGGCGTGTCATCGATGATCAGGTTGACACCGGTGGTGGACTCGAAGGCCCGGATGTTGCGGCCCTCGCGGCCGATGATGCGGCCCTTCATCTCGTCGCCGGGCAGATGGAGGACGCTCACCACCGACTCGGCCGTCTGCTCGGTGGCGACCCGCTGCACGGCCAGCGTCACGATCTTGCAGGCGCGTTTCTCCCCCTCACGCCGGGCCTCGCTCTCGATCTCCCGGACGATCAGCGCGGCCTCGCGCTTCGCCTGGTTCTCGATCTCCTTGACCAGCTCCGCCTTGGCCTGCTCGGCCGTCAGGCCCGCGACCCGCTCCAGGATCTCCTGCCGCCGCTCGGCCACCCGGTCCAGCTCCTCGCGGCGGTCGGCCAGCTCGGTCTCCGTCTCGGCCAGCTTGCGGGCCCGCTCGGTCTGCCTGCGCGCCTCCTCGTCGAGCCGCTGCTCACGCTCGGCCAGCCGGTTCTCGCGGCGCTCGAGATCGGAGCGCAGCTCCTTGAGCTCGGTCTTGAGGATGCGCGCCTCCTCCTCGACCTCCTTGCGCGTCAGCGCGGCACTCTCGGCCAGTGTCTCCGACTTCTTGAGAATCTCCCCCGCGTCACGCTCCGCCTTCGTACGAATCTCCTCGGCCTCGCGCCTGGCGCGTTCGAGTTCCTCGTTGACCTCGGCCTTCACCTCGGCGAGTTGCTCGGGTGAGGGGCCGGACGGTGCGACGACGCCGCCGGTGCGGCGCATGACTATGACAAGGGCGGCGATCATCACGAGAGCCAGCAGCACCACCGCAACCGCAAGAACGATCACGATCGTGTCCATGCGCTCACCCCTCACGACAACTCTTGGCAGGGGTCACACACGCAGCACGGCAGCACCCGGTGGCGCCACCAGGACAAATATGGTCGCAATGCCCGGACGCCCCGAGGGGCGGCCGATATGGCCCGAAGGCCGGTCAAAGTCTCTCGTCCGTCGTGTACACCGTTATGGCAATCCGCGCTGCGCGGAGTAACTCCTCACTGCGGTCGAGATTAAGCGTCAGAGAGGTAACGAGCAAGCAAAGATGCCCTGTCAAGTGACTTTTGCATGGTGCTATGGCTCACTCGAAAGTATCCGGAAGCCCATCTGAAGGGCTGCCTTCGGCCTCGATCGCCTCTCGGACCACGCGGAAGGCCAGGCCCGGCGAGTAGCCCTTGCGGGCCAGCATGCCGACCAATCGTCGCATGCGCGCCTGCGGCTCCACCCCTCGGGTGGCCGCCAGTTTCCGCTCCACCAGCCTGCGCGCGGTCTCGGTCTCCTCGTCGGGATCGAGCCGCCCGACGGCGTCCTTGACCGTCTCCTCCGCGACGCCGCGCTGCCGCAGTTCCTGGGCGAGCGCGCGGCGGGCGAGGCCGCGACCGGCGTGCCGGGAGCTCACCCACGCGGCGGCGAACGCCTCGTCGTCGATGAGCCCGACCTCGGAGAACCGCTCCAGCACGGCGTCGGCCGCCTCCTCGGGCACGTCTCGCTTGCGCAACGCCTCCGCGAGCTGGGCCCGGGTCTTGGGCGCCATCGTCAGCAGCCGCAGGCAGATGGCCCTGGCCACCGCCTCCGGGTCGGCCGGCGGCCCCTCGCTCGCCGCGGTACCCTCCTGCGGCCCGTCGGGCAGCCACCCTCCGGACCGCTGGCGCGGCTCACCCCTGTCTCCCCGGCTGTCTCCCCGGCGCCGCCTGCCGCGCCCCTGACGCCGGCGTCCGGGCCCGGGATCCTCCCGGCCCGATGCGTCACGCTCCCAGAGACCGCCCCCGCCGGAGCCCGCGGTGTCGTCCCCGGCGCCGCCGAAGCCCCCGATCTCGCCGAAGCCCTCGGCACCGCCGGAGCCCCCGGTGTCGCCGGAGCCCTCGGCGCCGTCACCAGCGCGCCGGCCCGAAGCACCACCGGAGCGCCTGCGGATCTCCGCCCGCAGGGCGGCGATCGTCGCGGACGCGTCCTCGGCGGATCCGGGCGGCTCTTCGGCCGGTCCCCAGGGGCCGGAGTTCCAGTCCCCCGGCCCGATCTCGCCGTCCGGGCGGGGGGACTCCTCACGCCTCATGCCTGCGCTCAGACGTCACCCGGCTTGGGCGCGGCGGCCGCCTTGCTGCCCCGGCCGGCCGCAGCTGCGGGCGCCCGGCCGGACGCGGGAGCGGGCGGCGCCGCCGGAGCGGCGGCGGGCTCGCCCGGCGTGTCGAGCCGCGGCCCGACTCCGAGCTTCTCCTTGATCTTCTTCTCGATCTCGTTGGCGATGTCGGGGTTGTTCTTCAGGAAGTTGCGGGCGTTCTCCTTGCCCTGCCCGAGCTGGTCGCCCTCGTACGTGTACCAGGCGCCGGCCTTGCGCACGAACCCGTGCTCGACGCCCATGTCGATCAGGCCGCCCTCGCGGGAGATGCCGATGCCGTAGAGGATGTCGAAGTCGGCCTGGCGGAAGGGCGGGGCCATCTTGTTCTTGACGACCTTCACCCGGGTCCGGTTGCCGACCGGCTCGGTGCCGTCCTTGAGCGTCTCGATCCTGCGCACGTCGAGCCGCACCGACGCGTAGAACTTCAGCGCCTTGCCACCCGTGGTGGTCTCGGGGCTTCCGAACATGACGCCGATCTTCTCGCGCAGCTGGTTGATGAAGATCGCGGTCGTCCGGGTCTGGTTCAGGGCGCCGGCGACCTTGCGCAGGGCCTGCGACATGAGCCGGGCCTGGAGGCCGACGTGGCTGTCGCCCATCTCGCCCTCGATCTCGGCCTTCGGCACGAGGGCCGCCACCGAGTCGATCACGATGATGTCGACGGCGCCGGAGCGGATCAGCATGTCCGCGATCTCGAGCGCCTGCTCACCGGTGTCCGGCTGGGACACGAGCAACGCGTCGACGTCGACCCCCAGCTTCTTCGCGTACTCGGGGTCGAGAGCGTGCTCGGCGTCGATGAAGGCGGCGATGCCGCCGCCCTTCTGGGCGTTGGCCACGGCGTGCAGGGCGACCGTCGTCTTACCGGAGGACTCGGGGCCGTACACCTCGACGATCCGGCCACGGGGGAAGCCGCCGATGCCGAGGGCGACGTCGAGGGCGATCGCACCGGTGGGGATGACCTCGATCGGGGCACGCGCGTCGTCTCCGAGGCGCATGACGGTGCCCTTGCCGAACTGCCGCTCGATTTGCGCGAGGGCGGTCTCAAGGGCCTTCTCGCGGTCGTTGATTGCCATTGGGTGCCCCCTGGAGGGTGGTCGTCTGCTCGGTCACCGAAAAGCTACGGGGTGCCACCGACATTTTCCGGAGCTTCCCGCACACCGCCAGGGAGGCGGGCCGGGAGCCTGCCGCGCCCCGGCGACCTGACGGCGCGCACCCCGGAGGCGACCAGTCCAATATAGCCGAACGACTGTTCGATCACCGGATCATCCGGAGGAAATCCGATCCTTCAGCTTCAGGGGAGGAGTCCGGACCCTGCGATTGGCGGCCCGGCGACCCGCTACCGCACCGAGGGAGTGAAGACCTCCTATGCGCAGACCGACCGGTACCTGACTGAGCTGAAACGCGACGGCGGCCACGACTTCCTGTACGAGGTCTCCAGCGTCCCGTTGCAGCAGGCTTTGCGGCACCAGCACAGGGCGTTCGTGAACTTCTTCGCCGGACGCGCCAAGTATCCGCGGTTCAAGTCACGGCATGGCCGCCAGTGCGCGACCTACACACGCAGCGCGTTCCGCTGGCGCGACGGGCGACTGCACCTGGCGAAGATGGACGGCCCGCTGGAGTTCGTGTGGTCCTGGCCGGAGGTCGACCCCGCCACGATCAACCCGACCATGGTGACCGTCTCCCGCGACAAGTCCACCCGGCACTGAACGTGCCCGGGATGCGGCACCCGGCACGACCGGGACGTCAACGCCGCCAAGAACATCCTGGCCGCTGGTCGAGCGGTGCCTGCCTGTGGAGCTGACGTAAGTCCGCAAGGGTCCTCCCTCGGCGGTCGGCGGTGAAGCAGGAAGCCCAGCCCGCGAGGGCGGGAATCCAGGTCCTTCAGGGCCGGGAGGAAGTCAAATTCCTGGGCGTTACCTCCCCATGGTTGCCAGCTCGCTGACCTGGGACGATCCTTGTAGCCAAAGCTGGATCTCCCGCTGGAGGGGCCACGTGACGGGCACCGGCGACTACAGCGGACAGCGCCTGATCCACCTTGCGGCGCTCGCGGCGCGGCTCCCCGAACACGGTCTCACCGCGCGCCTGCTCGGCACGGACGACCCGGTCCTGTCCGTCCGGCACCCGGGCACCGGCAGGCGGACGATCGTCTTCGCGACGCCCGCCAGGGAAGGATGGATGTTCCTGTGGGCCCCGGGCGGCCAGGAGAGCGCCGACGACCCCGGCCGTGCGGCCGAGATGATCAGCCGGACGCTCTCCGGGCACCCCTGACCCTTCCGGGCCCGGCCCGTCAGCGGACGACTTCGCCCAGCTTGACCCGGGCGCCGGTGCGGAGCACCGCCCGCCGGTAGACGCGGGCCGCGCCCAGCAGGACGGCGGCCACGGCCACGACCATGAGCACTCCGGCGATGAGGATCTCCCCCAGCGGCACGTCCGCGGCCGCCGTACGCACCGGCATGACCATCGAGGAGAACGGCGGCACGAGCGACAGGACGCGCGCGAGTGTGCCGGTGGGCTCGAGGGCGGCGAAGTAGGCCGTCACGTAGGTGAGCATCATCAGCGTGGTCATCGGCGTCAGGACGCTGTTGAGCTCCTCCTGCCGTGAGACCAGCGAGCCGAAGGCGGCGGCGAGCGCCGAGAAGAAGGCGTAGCCGAGCACGAACCAGACGATCGCGCTGACCAGGATTCCCGCCATACCGGGCGGCAGGTCGGCCGTGAAGCCGGTCGCGAAGGACACCGCGAGGCCGACGACGATGATCACGGCGAGATTGATCAGTCCCAGCACGCCCAGCCCGGCGATCTTGCCGCCGAGGAGCTGCCAGGGACGCACCGAGGTGAGCAGGATCTCGACGATCCGGCTGCCCTTCTCCTCCACCACGCCCATGGCGACGTACATCGCGCTGTAGATGAGCAGGAAGAACAGCACCATCACGAGGAGCGTGGCGAGCCCGGTGCGCACGCTCTGGTATTCGGCGTCGGCGCCGACCGACTCCACCTGCAACGGCGTGATCGTGACGCCGGCCGCCTTGATCTGGGCGTCCCGGTGTGCGGCTTCGAGGATCAGCCCGAGCCGCTGGTCGAGTTCGCCGTTCGCGAGGACCTTGCCGCCGTCGATCAGGGCCGCGTCGACGTCCCCGTCGATCACGGCCTGGCGCGCCGCCGCCTCGTCCGGCAACCGGGAGTACGCCAGCTGGGCGACGGGCGCGGGCGCGTTCCCCACGACGCCCACGTCGTAGGTGTCGCCACCGCCCAGGACCTTCGGCAGGAACGCGAGCGCGGCCACCAGGACCGCGCTGACCGCCAGGCTGATCAGGAACGACTTCGTCCTGATGCGCGTGCGGATCTCCCGCTGGGCCACCAGCATCAGCCCGTTCATGCCACCGCCTCCCTGAAGATCTCGGCCAGCGTGGGCTGCCTGCGGCCGAAGTGCTCCACCTTGCCCGCGCCGACGGCCGTACGGAGGATGACCTGGTCGTCGCCCTCCTCGCACAGCAGGACGTCGCGGTCGCCCTCCCGGGTCAGCTCACCGGGCAGCCCGTCGGCCCAGCCGGGCGCGGCGTCCCTGACCACGACACGCAGCACCCCGCGGCCCTCCCGCTCCCGCAGCTCGGCCACCGGGCCGTGCGCCACCATGCGGCCCGCGGAGATGATGCCGACCGAGTCGCAGAGCCGTTCGACCACGTCGAGCTGGTGACTGGAGAAGATCACCGGCACGCCCGCGGCGGCGCGGTCCTTCAGCACCTCCGCGAGCGCGTCGACTGCCAGCGGATCCAGGCCCGAGAAGGGCTCGTCGAGGATCAGGACCGCCGGCTCGTGGACGAGCGCGACCGCGAGCTGCACCCGCTGCTGGTTGCCGAGCGACAGCGCCTCGACGGCGTCGTCGCGCCGCTCCACCAGCCCGAGCCGCTCGAGCAGGGCGGCCGTGGCCGCGCGCGCGGCGGACGGGGCGAGCCCGTGCAGCCTGCCGAAGTATTCGACCTGCTCAGCGACCTTCATCTTCTGGTAGAGGCCACGCTCCTCCGGCATGTAGCCGAAGCCGCGGCGGTCGTCGTACGTCACCGGGTGGCCGTCGACGCGCACCTCGCCGGAGTCGGCGTCGAGCACACCCATGACGATCCGCATCGTCGTGGTCTTGCCCGCGCCGTTGGCGCCGACGAACCCGAACATCTCGCCGGGCCGTACGGTGAAGCCCACCCCGTCGAGTGCGGTCTTGTCTCCGTAGCGTTTACGCAGGCCGTCGAGTTCAAGCACGGGGGGTTGCCTCCACAATTCGTCGCAGGACATTCATGTAGGTCTCGAAGGCCGTACGCCCCCGATCGGTCAGCGAGAGCCACGTGCGCGCCCGCTTGCCGACGAAGGTCTTTTCCACGCGGACGTAGCCGGCCTCTTCGAGCGTGAGGATGTGCTTGCTGAGCAGCGAGTCGCTGACCTCGATGGTGTCGCGGAGGAAGCGGAAGTCGGCCTTCTCGGCCGCGGCCAGGGCCGCCATGATGGACAGCCGCACCGGCGCGTGGATGATCTCGTCGAGCTCGTGGCGCGGGTGGGTGGTCATCGGTTCCTCATCAGGCGGAGCCCGCCGTACACCAGGGGCAGCCCGGCGAGCACCGACAGAGCGACGAGCGCAACCGTCCAGCCCGCCGTGGGCCTGTCGGGCAGCATCCAGACACCGGCGACGAACGGCAGCATCATCGTCAGCACGTACGCCGCCGAGACCGGCCCGTTGATCCGCTTCATCAGCCGGTCGTGGACCCGCAGCCGGGCCATGTACACGCACAGGGCGATCGTCAGGACGATCCATCCGATTCCGGCGATCAACGGCAACGGATGGAAGCCGAGGAACATCGCCGGCCAGTAGACCATCGTGGCCAGTCCCACCAGCAGGTACGCCCGTCCGGGCCCGCGCGAGGAATGCCGGACCCGCAGATCCACGCGCCCGATCTCCCGGAGCGCCTCATCCGGGGTGAGGTGGTCTCCGCCCATGTGCTTCCTCCGTGTTCATCTGTTCAACACGCTAGCAAGCACTCAACCGTCGTTCAAGTGGATGCCGTCGACGACGAGAGAAGACAAGAATCCGGCGCGAGCAGTGGAGATCACATGCTCCGCCCGGCCCTCTCGTTCCAGAGAGCAAGGCTGGTCCGGGTCATCACCGTGTTGGGATGCTGCGGGCCGGATACCCGTTCACGTATCGGCAGCAGCGCCGCGAACAGATCGCGGGCCAGGGCCGGACCCCCCGCCTTCCCCGTCCAACGGGCGAGGTTGGCCCGGGCGGCCAACGTGTTGGGATGCTCCGCCCGACACCCGCTCGCGCACCGGCAGCAGCGCCGCGAACAAGTCGAGCGCCCCGGCCGCGTCGCCCGCCGCACCGGTCCAGGTGGCCTGGTTGGCCCGGGCGGCCAACGTCTCCGGATGCTCCGGCCCCGACACCCGCTCGACGATCGGCACCAACTCGGCGAACAGCTCCCGCGCACCCGCGGCGTCCCCCGCGTCCCCCGACCAGCGGGCGAGGTTGGCCCGGGCGATCAACGTGCCCGGATGGTGCGGGCCGAGGGTGTCGTGGAGGGCGGAGACGCGCTGCTGTTGGAAGGCCGTGGCTGCGCGGTAGTCGCCGCTGGCGAGGTACTCGATGACGGCGCGCATGCCGGAGGAGCCGGGGTGGAGGACCGCGCGGGCGTGCGGCAGCAGCCGGGCATAGGCGGGCCAGGAGGAGATGTTCCCGGGGTTCGACGGGAGCGCGGCGCACAGCAGGCCGGCCGCGGTGCGGCGAAGTTCCGCCTGCTCCTCGTCGGGCAGGCCGGCGAGCGTGATGGTCTGAACCAGGGGGTGGACGCTTACGGCCTGACGATCGGGAGACCGGCTGATCATGCTGTAGGAGGCCAGCAGGCCCAGGGCGTCGGCCACGCCGGGCGCGTCCGCGCCGTCCAGCCCGGCGAGCACGGTGCAGGGCAGGTCGTCGGGGGCGTAGCAGGCCAGCACTTGCAGCGCCCTCAGGGCCAGGGCGTCGAGCCGGCCGATGCGGTCGCACGTGATGGCCCAGACGCGGGCGACGACGTCCTCACCGGCTTGTACGGAGGCGCGGCGGCGCGAGTCGGCACTCAGCGCCCTCAGTGGAGCGGTCCGTAGCAACGTCAGGTAAGCGGCGACGGTCATGCCGGGAGTGAGGGCGCTGTAGGCGCCGGCCTGCTTGAGCGCCAGCGGCAACCCGCCCAGCTCGTGGGCGAGTTCCCCCACCGCCTCCGTCTCGCCGGCCACCCCCGGCCCCATCAGGTGGAGAAGGAGCGTGATCGCCGCCGTGTGCGGCAGCGTGTCAAGGCGGATCACCGTGGGGGCCAGTTCCTCCCACCCGACTTCGCGGCGCGTGGTCAGCAGCACGTGCCCCGCGCCCAGCCGACCGGCCACCCGGTGGGCATCGTCGATGTCCTCGACGTTGTCGAACACCACCAGCCACCGGGCCGTGGTGCCGGACAACCAGGCCAGCGCCCACTCCGCGGCCTCCTCCGCCGGTGTCTGCCCGGCGGCCGTCGCGGCGTGCCCGCCGTGCCTGCGGCAGAGCTCGCGGCACAGGCCGGCCATGCCTGCCTGGATCCGCTCGGCGTCCTCGGCCCTCGTCCACCACACCAGGTCGTAGGCGTGCCGACGGGTCTGGGCGTACTGCAGCGCAAGCTCACTCTTGCCGATCCCGCCCAGACCGACCACCGCCTGGGCGATCACGCCCGGCCCTTTTCGCGCCTGCAGCGCCTCATCCAGGATCCGCAACTGGTCGTCCCGGCCCACGAACATCTGGGCCGGCACCCGGGGCGCCGGTCGCCTGGCCGTCCGCGACCTGTCCCACCGCTGTGCCGCCGGAGACGGCCCCGCCCGCACCGGGCGAGTCCTGACCCGGTCCTGCCGTCGGCGCCGTGGACGGCTCCCCCGGACGCAGGCCCCAGACGCTGACGACCAGCCCGGCCGCGCCCAGCAGCATGCCGATCACGCTGGCCCGCTTGTCGAGCACGTCCACGACGCCGGTGCCGAGGTGGAGCGGATCGGCGATCAACTCCACCACCCCGGCCGCTGCCAGCAGCGCGGAGAAGACCACCCCCGCTCTCCACCATCCACGCCCACGGCGCTCTCCGGCGGGGCGGGCTGGGGAACCGGGCGCCGGCGAGGGAGTCGAGGAGGGCACGCCTCAAGAGTGCCGTCCGTGGGCGAGGCCTCACCGCACCGTCATGCACCCGTTACCGCGAAACACAGCCGTGCGGCGTGCCGCGCCCCGGCGTCGACCCGGATCACCTCCGCCCGGCGTTCGGCCCGGCGCGGCTTCGCCAGGCGGCGTGGTACGGCGGCGGGGACGGGAGGGGGCGGGGGCGCGGAAGAGAGGGGTCAGCGCAGTCTGGGGTCCACGTCGACCTCCTGGCAGACGGCCTGCCAGACCTGCTTGGCCCCCACGCCCTCCGCGAGGGCCTGCTCGACCGTGCGCCCGCCGAGCCCGGCGATCACGTAGTCCTTCGCCCACGACTCCGCGTACGCCTCGCCGAAGTGGCGGCGCATCCTGTTCCAGAAGTCCGTGAGACGCATGCGTTCAGTATGACGCCGCAGCCGGGATGAGCCGTCCCGGCCGCGGCGGCGTCCCCGCAGGCGACGGCTACATCACGCGGCTGCCGTACATCTCGCCGAGCGGGTCGGCGAGCAGCTCCAGCCGGGCCCCGTCCGGGTCCTGGAAGTAGATCGAGCTGCCGCTCTCCACCTGGTACGGCACACCGGCGGCGTCGAGCTTGCCGCGCAGGCGCTCCCACGTCCCCCGCTCCACCGAGATCGCGATGTGGTGGAGCCCCCCGAGGACCTCCTTGTACGGCTCCAGGTCGAGGCCCGGGAGATCGAAGAACGCCAGCAGGTTGCCGTTGCCGATGTCGAAGAAGAAGTGGTTGGACCCGCGGTAGTCGCGGTTCTCGAAGATCTCGGTCAGCGGGAACTCGAGGAGCTCGTGGTAGAAGCGGATCGTCCGCTCGACGTCTGACGAGATCAGTGCGAAGTGGTGCAGGCCCCTCGCGCTGCTGGCGGCGCGGCGCTCGCTCAGGTAGCGCTCGCGGATCCGCGAGCGCTCCGCCTCTATGGCCGCGTAGTCGATTTTCATACTGGGGAAGATTGTCCCGAACGTGGCGTGTCATGCCAGTCCGGGGTCAGGGAAGCAGCCATTTTCGCCAGCCGATCCACTCCGCACGCTCCGCACGCAGCGCCTCGTACCGGACCCGGCGGGCCTGGCGGGCCTGATAAGCCTGATGGGCGAGGTCCTGCCGGTCGGTGCGGATTCTCCTGGCGAACATGTCGTGTTCCCTCCGTCGTGAATAGGGTCGCGTCGTACGGGGATCAGCCTGGCGGGGCCGGCTTGCCCCGCACTTGCCTCTCACCTGGCGGTGGGATGACTCGCGGCGTTTTCTGTCGGTGGCGCGATGCATGATGGGCAGGTGGGTTCGCTCGACGGCTTCAGCCCGGTGACCAGGCAGTGGTTCACCGGCGCCTTCGCGACGCCGACCGCCGCTCAGGAGGGCGCGTGGTCGTCGATCGCGCGGGGCGACAACACGCTCGTGGTCGCACCCACCGGGTCGGGAAAGACGCTCGCGGCCTTCCTGTGGGCCATCGACCGCCTCGCCGTCGAGCACACGGCGAGCCCTTCCGCGCCGGCGGACACGGCGGCGGACGCCGCGACGAGCACGGCGGCGGACATGGCGGCGGGCACGGCGGCGGACATGGCGGTGCGGCAGGAGCGCCACGGCGGGTCCGATGCGGGGCGGCCAGGCGAGCGGCACAGCGAGCGGCCCGGTGGCCGACGTGGCGCGCGACGCGGCCGGAAGGCGGACGGGGAGCCGCCTCGGCCCTGCCGGGTCGTGTACGTCTCACCGTTGAAGGCGCTCGCGGTCGACGTCGAGCGGAACCTGCGGGCCCCGCTCACCGGCATCCGGCAGACGGCGCTGCGGATGGGGCTGCCCGCGCCCGACATCTCGGTGGCCATCCGCTCCGGAGACACCGCGGCCGAGGACCGGCGCCGGTTCGCCGCGCGGCCCTCCGACATCCTGATCACGACGCCCGAGTCCCTGTTCCTGATCCTCACCTCGCAGGCGCGCGAGGCGCTGCGCGGCGTGCAGACCGTGATCGTGGACGAGGTCCACGCCGTCGCGGGGACCAAGCGCGGGGCGCACCTCGCGCTGACGCTGGAGCGGCTCGACGCCCTGCTGCCCGCTCCGGCCCAGCGCATCGGGCTGTCGGCGACCGTACGGCCGGTGGAGGAGGTGGCGACGTTCCTCGGCGGGACCCGCCCGGCCACGGTCGTGCAGCCGCCCTCCGAGAAGGTCATCGAGGTCGACGTCGTGGTCCCGGTGGAGGACATGACCGAGCTCGCGCCGCCTCCGCCCGGCGCGGACGGCGAGTCGCCGGAGCACCGCAGGAGCATTTGGCCGCATGTGGAGGAGCACCTTCTCGACCTGATCGAGGCCCATCGGTCCACGATCGTCTTCGCCAATTCGCGGCGGCTGTCGGAGCGCCTGTGCACCCGGCTCAACGAGCTCGCCTGGGAGCGACGGTCCGCACCCGCGCGGAGCGAGGATCAGGGCGCGGGGGATCCGGCCCACTGGTCGGAGGCCTTCGAGGAGTTGCACGCGCAGTGGTCGGACCGGCGCGACCTGCTCGACGCCCCGCGCACGGACACCGGACAGACCGACGCCTCGCCGCCGGATTCGCGGCTCACGGACACCGAGCGCGTGACCACCTCGCCGCCGGACGGCCGGCGCGTGGACGCCGAGTATGACGAGCAGGACAAGGCCGGGCGGCCGGACGAGCCACGGCCGGATGCCCGGCTCGCACAGGTCCAGCGCGGGGACGGACGCGCGGAGGCCTGGCGGGGCGGCCCGGCCGCCATGCCGTCGGAGTACATGGCGCAGGCGGGGGTCTCGGGCGGCGCGATGCCCGAGGTGGTGCGGGCGCACCACGGCTCCGTCTCGAAGGAGGAGCGGTCCCAGATCGAGGAGGCGCTGAAGTCGGGCCGCCTGCCCGCGGTGGTCGCGACCTCCAGCCTGGAACTCGGCATCGACATGGGCTCGGTCGACCTGGTCGCCTGCGTCGAGGCGCCGCCCAGCGTGGCCAGCGGGCTGCAGCGGATCGGCCGCGCCGGGCACCAGGTCGGGGCCGTGTCCCGGGGCGTCATCTTCCCGAAGTACCGGGGAGACCTGGTCCAGACGGCCGTCGTGGCCGAGCGCATGCGGGCGGGGCGGATCGAGGAGATCCGCTATCCGCGCAACCCCCTCGACGTGCTGGCGCAGCAGATCGTCGCGATGACCGCGCTCGACGAGTGGACGGTCGACTCGCTGGAGGCGGTGGTGCGCAGGGCCGCGCCGTACGCCACGCTGCCGCGCGGCGCGCTGGAGGCGACGCTCGACATGCTCGCCGGGCGCTACCCGAGCGAGGAGTTCGCCGAGCTGCGGCCGCGGATCGTGTGGGACCGGGTGACGGGCACCCTCCAGGGCCGCCCCGGGGCCCAGCGCCTGGCGGTGACGAACGGGGGCACCATCCCCGACCGCGGATTGTTCGGCGTGTTCCTGGTGGGCGACAAGGCGTCGCGCGTGGGCGAGCTGGACGAGGAGATGGTCTACGAGTCCCGCGTCGGCGACGTGTTCGTGCTGGGCGCGACCTCGTGGCGCATCGAGGACATCACCGCCGACCGGGTCCTGGTCTCCCCCGCGCCCGGGCAGCCGGGCAAGCTGCCCTTCTGGCACGGAGACGCGCCGGGCCGCCCAGCCGAGCTGGGCCGCGCGATCGGCGCGTTCCTCCGCGAGCTGTCGGCGGCGGGGTCGGGCGGCCGGGGCGACGCGGCGAAGGCGCTCGGGCGGATCCGCGCGGCGGGCCTCGACGACTACGCCGCAGGCAACCTGCTCGCCTACCTGACCGAGCAGCGGGAGGCGACGGGCTATGTGCCCGACGACCGCACGCTCGTGGTCGAGCGGTTCCGCGACGAGCTGGGCGACTGGCGCGTGGTGATCCACTCCCCCTTCGGCGCGCGGGTCCACGCCCCCTGGGCGTTCGCCATCGGGCGGCGGCTGCGCGAGCGGTACGGCGTCGACGTCCAGGCCGTCCACTCCGACGACGGCATCGTGCTGCGCGTGCCCGACACCTTCGAGGAGGCGCCGACCGACGTCGCGGTCTTCGACGCCGAGGAGATCGAGCAGGTCGTGGTCGAGGAGCTGGGCGGCTCGGCCCTGTTCGCCTCCCGGTTCCGTGAGTGCGCCGGGCGGGCCCTCCTGCTGCCCCGCCGTTCACCCGGCAGGCGCAGCCCGCTGTGGCAGCAGCGCCAGCGGGCGGCCCACCTGCTCGGCGTCGCGAGCAAGTACGCCGGGTTCCCGGTGGTGCTGGAGACGATGCGCGAGTGCCTGCAGGACGTCTTCGACGTGCCCGGCCTCGTGGACCTCATGCGGGACGTGGCAGCCCGCCGGGTGCGGGTGGTCGAGGTCGAGACCGCGCAGGCGTCCCCGTTCGCGGCGTCGCTGCTGTTCAACTACATCGGCGCGTTCATGTACGAGGGTGACGCGCCGCTGGCCGAGCGGCGGGCGCAGGCGCTCGCCCTCGACACCGCGCTCCTCGCCGAGCTCATGGGGCAGGCCGACCTGCGGGAGTTGCTCGACCCGGATGTCGTGGCCGAGACCGAGCGGGAACTGGCACGGCTGGACAGGCCGTTGCGGGACGCCGAGGACCTCGCCGACCTGCTGCGCTCGCACGGCCCGCTGCTCGCCCAGGACGTCTCGATCCGCGAGGGCGACCCCTCCTGGCTCGCCGGTCTGGAGCGGGCGCGCCGGGCCATCCGGGTGCGCGTGGCGGGTCTCGAGCAATGGGCCGCCGTCGAGGACGCCTGGCGCCTGCGCGACGCGCTCGGAGTGCCGCTGCCGGTGGGCGTTCCCCACGAGTTCCTCGAAGCGCCGCTCGCAGGCGGGCCCGGCGGACCGGGCGGCACGCACGCCGCCCCCGATCCGCTCGGCGACCTGGTCGCACGGCACGCGCGCACCCGTGGGCCGTTCTCCTCCGGCACGGCCGCCGCGCGCTTCGGCGTGGGCGTCGCGGTGGTGAACGACGCGCTGCGCCGTCTCTCGGCGGCGGGCAGGGTGGTCGCGGGCGAGTTCCGCCCCGGAGGCCGGGGCGAGGAGTGGTGCGACGCCGGAGTGCTGCGGCTGCTGCGGCGCCGGTCGCTGGCGCGGCTCCGCAAGGAGGTCGAACCGGTCCCCCCGGAGACGCTGGCGGCGTTCCTGCCCGCGTGGCACGGCATCGCCTCGCAGAGCGTCACGCCGACCGGCGGCGGGCCGGGCGGGAACGGCGGCAGGCCCGGGCTCGCGGGGTCCGAGGGGGGGCACGCGGGTCCTGCGCGACAGGAGGGCCACGGCTCCGCGCGAGCCATGGACGCTCTGATCACGGCGATCGAACGGTTGCAGGGAGCGGCGGTTCCCGCTTCCGCGCTGGAGTCGCTGGTGCTGCCGGCGCGGGTGCCCGGATACAGCCCCGCCCTGCTCGACGAGCTGACCTCGTCCGGCGAGGTCGTCTGGGCGGGCCAGGGTTCGCTGCCCGGCGGCGACGGATGGGTCGGCCTCTACTTCGCCGACACCGCGCCCCTGCTGCTTCCCACGCCATCCGAGATCACCATGACTCCGCTGCACGAGCAGATCCTGGAGATCCTCGGCGGGGGCGGTGCGCTGTTCTTCCGTGAGCTGTCCAACCGCATCGCGGCGGCGGCGCTCGGCGAGGGCACGGCGCCGTCGGGCCCGGACGCCGCCGCGGCCCGCCGGGCCAGGATCCTCGGCCGCGTCCCCGGCCCCACGGGGACGGCCGCCGCACAGCCCGGCACCACGACGCAACCCGGCACCACGACGCAACCCGGCGCCGCCGGCACGCCCACCGGACTGCCCGGCGCCGCCGGCACGGCGGTGAGCGCCGCCGGCGCGGTACCGGACGACATGACGCTCGCGGCGGCGCTGTGGGACCTCGTCTGGTCGGGCCGGGTCACCGGCGACACGCTCGCCCCGCTGCGCTCGACGCTGGGCACCGGACGGCCCGCGCATCGCCCGGCCGCGACCAGGCGCCGGCGCGCGGTGCTGCCGACGAGAAGCGGCCCGCCGACCGTGAGCGGCCGATGGTGGCTGCTGCCCGCGCCGTCGGCCGACGCCACCCAGCGGGCCCACGCGCAGGCCGAAGTCCTGCTGGAACGGCACGGCGTGCTGACCAGGGGCGGCATCACCACCGAGCGCCTGCCCGGCGGGTTCTCCGCCGTCTACCAGGTGCTGCGCGCCTTCGAGGAGAGCGGCCGGTGCCGGCGGGGCTACTTCGTCGAGGGTCTGGGCGCCGCCCAGTTCGCCCTCCCGGGCGCGGTCGACCGCATGCGCGCCATGTCGTCCACACGTCCCGCTCCGGCCGAGGACCTGTGGTCGGTCCCCGCCCCGCCGCCGCCCCGCCGTGCGGTCGTGCTCGCGGCGACCGACCCCGCCAACCCGTACGGCGCGGCCCTGCCCTGGCCGGACCGTACGGACGACGTGAGCCACAAACCGGGCCGCAAGGCCGGTGCGCTGGTGGTGCTCGTGGAGGGCGCACTGATCCTCTACGTCGAACGCGGCGGGAAGACCCTGCTCTCGTTCGGGTCCGAGGAGGACCTGCGGCCCGCCGTGCAGGCCCTGGCCGTCGCCGTGAAGGGGGGAGCTCTGGGGAAGCTGACGGTGGAGCGGGCCGACGGCACCGCCATCACCGACTCCCCGCTCGCGGCGGCGCTCGAAGCCGCCGGCTTCCACCCCACTCCCCGCGGCCTGCGCATCCGCACCTGAGCAGTTCGCGTCCAGCGGGGCGGAGCCGCGGCCACACCTACGCGTGCGCCGGTCATCCACGCGCCGTGTCCCGCACCACTCGGCAGGCGTGCCCCTCGGAGCCTGGAGCGCCGCGCTCACCCCGCCCGCGCCGCACTCACCCCGCCGCACTCACCCCGCTGCACCGCACTCACCCCGCAGCGCTGACCCGCCCGCGCCGCACTCACCCCGCCGCACTCACCCCGCTGCACCGCACTCACCCCGCAGCGCTGACCCGCCCGCGCCGCGCTCACCCCGCCCGCGCCGCGCTTGCCCCGCAGCGCTCGCCCACCGCGCCACGCAGGCCGAATCGTGGAGAGCGCCGGAGCGCCGGCCGACGTCTGACTAGCGCCGGGCCTCCAGCGTCAGTACGACTTTTCCGCGGACGAGGCCGCGCTCGGCTTCACGGTGCAGTTCCGCCAGGGACTCCAGCGGGCGGACGTCCGCCTCGACGTCCACCAGGCCCTTGTCGATCAGCGCCACGAGCTCGCTCAGCTGGTCCGGGTCGTTGCGGGCCACGAACTGGACGGCGCGCGGATGCACGATCGGCTGGGTGATCGAGACGAATTCCTCGGCCAGCTCCGTCACCGAGGAGGGCAGGTCGGGCACCAGGTTGATCAGCACGTCGTTGCCGCCCGGCAGGGCGGCGGTGGTGTAGTCGACGACCTCGTCGGCGCCCAGCGCCCGCACGGCGGCGGCGCTGCGCGGGCTCGCGGTCGCCACCACATGCGCACCCGCGAGCTTGGCCAGTTGCACGGCGAACAGCCCGACACCGCCGCCGGCGCCGTTGATCAGCACCCGGCTGCCGCGGCCGATGCGGGCATGCTCGAAGACCGCCTGCCACGCGGTGAGCCCGGCCACGGGCACGGCGGCCGCGTGCGCCAGCGGAATCCGCTCCGGCGCCCTGGCCAGCACGCTCGCCCTCGCGACCGCGTACTCGGCCGCCGCCCCGTCGATGAGCCCGATCACCCGGTCGCCGGGGGCGAGGTCACCCGCCCCGGTGACCACCGTGCCCGCCACGTCCCAGCCGAGCGTGTGCGGCAGCGTGACGCCGAGCACGTCCTTCAGCAGGCCCATCCGCAGGCCGGCCTCCGACGGGTTGAACGACGTGGCGGTCACCCTGATGAGCACCTCGCCCGGCCCGGGCTTCGGCACCGGCACCTCCTCCAGCGAGATCACCGAGGCGTCGCCGTACTCGTGGATGCGGGCGGCCCGCATGGTGCCGAGGAAGTCCGCGGCGTGCTCGCTCGCCCACGTCTCGAACGTGCCGGCGGGCGCTCCGGTGACCTCCTCCACGGTCCCGGTGACCGGGCCGGGCTCGGCCAGACCGCGCAGCATCGCGTCCACGGCCGGCGCGGGCCACCCGAGCCCGAGCAGCCGTGGTCTGGCCTCCTCCGGAGACTCCTCCTCCCAGCGCACCGGCCGGCCGATCGCGGCGCCGATCGTCCGCGCCTGCTCCCGTCGGGTCAGCGGCCGGGGTCCGGTCAGCGTGTAGACCGCGCCGTGATGTCCTTCGCCGAGCAGCGCGCGCACCGCGACGGCCGCCACGTCCCGTTCGTGGACGGGTGCGGAGGCCACGTCGCCGTACGGCTGCCGCACGACGCCCGCACGGACCTGGTCGGCCCACCGCAGGGTGTTGGCCGCGAACGCGTGCGGGCGCAGCACCGTCCACTCCCCGGCGGTCGCGGCGATCAGGCGCTCGATCTCGACCTCGTGCGGGCGCGCGGCGGCCGAGGACAGGTAGACCACCCGCCGCGCCCCGATCAGCTCCAGCACCTCGCGGATGCCCTCGGCCGAGGCGAACGGCCACAGCAGGAACACCGCGTCGACACCGTCGAGAGCCGATTCCAGCGCGACCGGATCGGTCAGCTGCCTCGTCACCGTGCGGACGTCGGCGCCCGCCTCTTCGAGTTGGTTCACCAGGGGACGGCCGATCGTGCCGGTCGCCCCGCTGACCAGGACTTTTGTCATATCGTCGACCTTATGAGCCATGAGTGAGGCGTCCAATGCGCTTCTGTCTGCGATTCATACGCGATCATCTTTCGCAGTAGACTCACCAGATGGACGTGCTGAGCGACGTGGTCGCCTCCATGCGCATGGGCGTGCCCCGTTCGGCGCGTGTCGAGTGGGCCGTGCCGTGGGGGCAGCGGTTCCCGTCGGCGCCCGGCTCGGCGGGTTTCCAGGTCGTGCTGCAGGGCTCGTGCTGGGCGATCCCGCCGGAGGGCGAGCCGATCCCGGTCGGGACGGGCGACGTGCTGTTCTTCCCTCACGGGCACGGCTACGCGCTCGCCGACTCGCCCGCCGGCCCCATCGCGGAGCCCGACTGCGACCCCTATGCCCACGCCGAGCTGTTCGCCTCGGCCTCCGTGGAGGGCGCCGGGCCCGTCACCGTGACGCTCTGCGGCGGCTACCAGCTCGACTCCACCCGGGCGCATCCGCTGCTCGCAGGGCTGCCCGCGATGATCCACCTGCCCGCCAGGCTGGGCCACAACACCGAGCTGCGCGCCGCCGTCGAGCTGCTCGGCAGAGAGATCGCCGATCCACGGCCAGGCGCGGACCTGGTGGTGCCTGCGCTGCTGGACACGCTGCTGCTGTACATCCTGCGCGCCTGGTTCGACGTCTCGATGGAGCACTGCAGGGGCGATGGCTGGGCCGCGGCGCTGGCCGATCCGGCCATCAGCGCCGCACTGGAGGGCATCCACCGCGACCCGGCTCACCCGTGGACGGTGGAGTCCCTCGGCCGTCGCGCGGGGCTGTCCCGCGCGGCGTTCTCCCGCCGGTTCACCCAGCTCGTCGGGCAGCCGCCGCTGACCTATCTGACGTGGTGGCGGCTGGGCACGGCCGCGCGCATGCTACGCGACTCCGACGCCACGCTGAGCGAAATCGCCGGCGCGGTCGGCTACGGCTCGGAGTTCGCCTTCGCCAATGCGTTCAAGCGCGAGTACGGCACGGCCCCCGGCAGATACCGCCGCCTGGGCTGCCCCTCTTCAGGACGACCAGGGCAGGGCAGCTCGCCGTAGGCGGCCTCGTGCTCGGCGCGGGATGGCGATGCGCGCACGGCGGCCGCGCGGGGACCGAGGCCGCACCATCGGCTCATCGTCAAACCGTGTCCGAGAAGACCTCCTCACGCGCTCGGTCCAGTGCCGCGACGATCGCACCCATGAGAACGGGATTGCCCTCCACTCCGGTCGCCACCACTGTGGGGCGGCTCGGGCACACCCGGGCCACCGCCTCCTCGACGCGCTCCGCGAGGTGGACACCGCCGGCCCTGCCCACGTCACCGCCGAGCACGACGAGTCCCGGGTCGAGGACCACGGCGACCGCCGCGACCCCGACCGCGAGCCGCCCGGCCAGGTCCTCGACGAAGGCCTCGTTGCCGGCGGCGACGGCCGCATGGACCAGACCGGCCACCCCCGGGTCCCGGACATCCGCGGCGGCGACGCCGTGCGCGCGGGCCAGGTTCCGCAGCGCCTCTCCTCCGACGAGGCGCTGGAAGGAGCCGGTCTGCGGCGCGGTGACCGCGCTCGGCAGCGGCTCCCCGGGGACGGGCAGCCAGCCGATCTCGCCCGCGCCGCCGGTGATGCCGCGGTGCAGCCGGCCGCCGAGCATGACGCCGAGGCCCTGGCCCACCCCCGTCCAGAGGATCACGAAGTCGTCGGCGCCCCGCGCGGCGCCGTACATCTGCTCGGCGAGGGCCGCCAGGTTGACGTCGTTCTCGATGATCACGCATTCGCCGAGCAGGGTGCGCAGCCCGGCCAGGATGCCGACGTGCCAGGTGGGCAGGTCGACCGAGTAACGCACGTCGCCGGTGACCGGGTCGACCACTCCGCGCGTGCCGATGACGAAGCAGCGCAGCCGGGCCAGTTCTATCCCGGCGGTCCCGCAGGCACGCTGGACGGCCTCGTGGACGATGCGCACGGGATCGCGGGCCTCGGTCGGGTCCACGGTCACCTGGGCGACGACCATGCCGGTGATGTCGGCGACCGCGGCCGTGACACTGTCCGGCAGCACCTCCAGGCCGGCGACGTACGCGCTGGAGGGGTTGACCCCGTACAGCGCGGCGTTGGGGCCGCGTCCGCCGGGGCGCTCCCCCGCGGCCGCGACCAGCCCGCGCGTCTCCAGCCGGGCCAGAAGCTGGCCGGATGTGACCTTGGACAGCCCGGTAAGCTCTCCCAACTCGGCCCTGGTGAGCGGGCCCCTGGAGATGAGGAGTTCCAGTGCCGCACGGTCGTTGATCTGCCGAAGCAGCCGAGGCGTACCCGGTCGTTGAGGCACCGGCAGGTTCCCCTCTCGTCACGATCCGCTAACGCGGTCTTTTTTATAAGAAAGTTTCTTGTTAGTTTATCGCCTGCCAGCCCGGAGGCAACCGATCAGCCTCGGGACGCCATGAGCGCCGACCGAAAGGAGAGCGCCTTCCAGCAGGTGAGCGGCCCGCCGACACCCCCCATGAGGCGCACCCCCGACGCGAAGCCGGGAAGGGAGAGACCCACCGTGAAGATCGCTAAGATCGCGGCCGCGACCACCGCGACCGCCGCCCTGGCCCTGGGACTCGCCGCTTGCGGAAGCGACGACTCCGGAAGCACGACCGCTCCGGCGGCCTCCGCGGCCGCCAGCGGCCCCAAGTTCGCCGGCCAGACTCTTACCGTGTGGCGACTCGGTGCCCCCACCGACGTCTTCACCAAGTACATGGACGACCTGAACGCCGCGTTCAAGGAGAAGACGGGCGCCGAGGCGAAGGTCCAGTGGGTTCCCTGGCCCGACGCCCAGAAGAAGTGGACCACCGCGCTCGCCGGCGGCGAGGGCCCGGACGTGACCGAGTTCGGCAACGACCAGGTCGCCGCGTGGGTGGCGCAGGACGCGCTCGCGGACATCACCGACGCCGTCAAGGACGACTCCGAGCTCCAGCAGATCCCGCAGAACCTGTGGAGCTACGAGACGATCGACAGCAAGGTCTACGCCGTGCCGTGGGGCGGCGGCACCCGCGCGGTGCTGTACCGCAAGGACTGGTTCGACAAGCTCGGCATCGAGGTCCCGAAGACCTGGGACGACCTGCGGGCCGCGGCCAAGAAGATCGTGGACGGGCAGGGCAAGGACGTGGACGGCTTCGCCTTCAACGGCGGCTCCGACGCGAACATGTCCCTGTCGCCGTTCGTCTGGTCCGCCGGCGGCGACTTCGCCACGTTCGAGGGCGGCAAGTGGGTGGGCCAGCTCACCCAGCCGGGCTTCAAGGAGGGCTTCCAGTTCTACACGGACCTGGTCGCCAAGGACGGCGTGTCCGGCAAGGGCCGCCTGACCCAGAACTCGGTCGACATCGCCCAGCGCTTCGCCGCCGGCAAGGTCGGCATGTACGTCACCGGCGGATGGGACATCGCCGCCATCAAGGAGCAGAGCAAGGGCAAGGTCGACGAGTCGAAGATGGGCTTCTTCTCGCTGCCCGCCAAGGACGGCTCCGGCCCGGCCCCGGCCTTCCAGGGCGGCAACGACATCGCCGTCTGGAAGGACGCCAAGAACCCCGAGCTCGCCCTCGAGTACGTCAAGCTCGCCGCGGGCAAGGAGTTCGGCGTCCGGTACGCCAAGGAGGGCGGCCTGCTCCCGCTCTACCCCGACGCGCTCGCGGAGATGGGCGGCGACCCCGCCCAGAAGCCGTTCACGGACACCTTCAAGGTCGCCAAGGGCTTCCCGGCCAGCCCCAACTGGGCGGAGGCCAACGACACCAAGGCCGTGCTGCAGAACGCGGCGCGTGAGGTGATCGAGGGCAAGAAGAGCGTCGACCAGGCTCTCACGGACGCGAACACCGAGCTTGAGACGATCCTCAACCAGTAGATCATGACTCAGACGTCAACCCTCGCCCGGGGCGGAGCCGACACCTCCGCCCCGTCGCGGCGCAGTCGCAAGCGGACGCGCCGATCGGGGCTCTCCCCGAAGGCCGTTCCGTACGTCCTGCTCCTGCCGGGCTTCCTGGTCATCGCGGTGCTGCTGCTCTACCCGATGTACCAGATGGTCGAGATGTCCTTCCACAAGGTCGGGCTCCGGCAGATCAAGGCCATCAATCCCGCGCCGGCCGAGTTCGTCGGCCTGGACAACTACGAGAGCGTCCTCGGCTCGCCGCTGTTCTGGTCGTCGCTGCGCAACACGGTGATCTTCGCCCTCGTCACCGTCGCGCTGACACTCGTCCTCGGCACGCTGGTCGGCGTGCTGCTGAACAAGCTCGGCCGCAAGATGTCCACGTTCGTGGTCGTCGGCATCATGGCCGCCTGGGCGACCCCGCCCACCGCGCAGGCCATCGTCTGGAAGTGGCTGTTCGACTCGGACGCCGGCGTCGCCAACTGGATGCTGAACCTGCTGCCCGACTGGCTGTCGCAGCTGCTGTTCGGCCGCTCGGACTGGAGCGGCCAGCCCTGGTTCAACGACACCTCCACGCTCTACTTCGTGCTCATCGTCGCCGTGGTGTGGGCGTCGTTCCCGTTCATCGCGGTGTCGGTGCTCGCCGGTCTGAAGAGCATCCCGTCGGAGCTGTACGAGGCGGCGAAGATGGACGGCTCGAGCGCGGTCAGCACGTTCAGGAGGATCACCTTCCCGCTGCTCAAGCCGGTGTTCTCGGTGCTGGTCGTGCTGTCGATCATCTGGGACTTCAAGGTCTTCACCCAGCTCTACCTGCTGGCGGGCGGCACCACGAACCGGGACGCGTTCAACCTGTCGCTGTGGAGCTACGCCGAGGCGTTCGGCGGCAGTGCGCCGAAGCTGGGGCTCGGGGCCGCCATCGCGGTCGTGCTGACCGTGATCCTGCTGCTGATCACCCTCGTCTACGTCCGGCAGATCGTGAAGACGGAGGACGACATCCGATGAGCCCGCTGACCCGCAACAAGCCCGGCCGGGTCCCGCCCAACGCGCCCAGGGTCGTGGTGCTCCTCTTCGCGGTCCTCCCGGTTCGCTGGAGGATCACGCCTTTCAAGCCCTGGCTCGCCCGGGTCTCGCTGAACGCGGCCGGGGTCGCGGTGTTCCTCTTCGCGGTCTTCCCCGTCTACTGGATGGTCGCCACGGCCTTCAAGCCGAACGACCAGATCTTCACCACGAGCTTCATCCCGTTCCCCAGCCCGCCGTCGATGGACCACGTGCAGCGGGTCTTCACCAAGGGCGTGGGCGAGCTTCCCATCTGGCAGTACCTGCTCAACAGCGCGATCGTGGCGCTCAGCGCCGTCGTGCTCGGCGCGGTCTTCGCGCTGCTGGCGGCGACCGCGGTGGCGCGGTTCCGCTTCCGCTTCCGCACCTCGTTCCTGATCCTGCTGCTGATCGTGCAGATGGTGCCGGCCGAGGCGCTGCTGATCCCGCTGTTCACCATGGTCAAGCGGATCGGCCTGTACGACCAGTTGCTCGGCCTGATCGTCATCAACGTCGGCCTGACGCTGCCGTTCTCCGTCTGGATGCTGCGCACGTTCGTCGCGGCCGTCCCGAAGGAGTTGGAGGAGGCGTCCTGGATCGACGGCGCCGGCCGGTTCACCACCTTCTGGCGGGTGCTGTTCCCGCTGGTCGCGCCGGGCCTGGTGGCGACGAGCATCTTCGCCTTCATCACCACCTGGAACGAGTTCGTGTTCGCCCTGACCCTGATCAACGACCAGGGCAAGTACACGATGCCGGTCGCCCTGAAGTTCTTCGTCGGCCAGCGGTCGACCGACTGGGGCGGCATCATGGCCGCCTCGACCCTGATGACCATCCCGGTCCTCGTCTTCTTCCTGCTGGTCCAGCGACGGATGGTCTCCGGTCTCGTCGCGGGCGCGGTCAAGGGATAACCCCGCCGCCACCGGCACCTCCCCCTCGTACGGCCGCCTGTACGCCACCGCGCCCGGTGGCCGTACAGGCCGTGCCCGCGCGCCCTCACCCTCACTGTCACCTAAGGAGCCGAGACACCATGTCCGCCACCCGCGACCCCCTTGCGGGGGCCGCCGACCTGTCCACGCGTACCGGCGACCCGGGCCTGCACCGGCTCGCGGCGGGCGCACTGCTGATCTCGTTCCGGGGCACGACCGCGCCGGACTGGGTCACGCGCGGCCTGGAGGACGGCCTGGGCGGCGTCTGCCTCTTCGGATCCAATGTCGCCGGCGGCGAGCAGGTCGCCGCGCTCGTCGCCCGCCTGAACCACGCGGGACGCCCGATCGTCTCCCTGGACGAGGAGGGCGGCGACGTCACCCGGCTGGCCTACCACACCGGGAGCGCCTACCCGGGCAACGCGGCGCTCGGCGCGGTCGACGACGTGAACCTGACCGAGCGGGTCTACCGCGCGATGGCCGCCGACCTCGTGCGCTGCGGGGTGAACCTCGACATGGGCCCCGTGGCCGACGTCAACACCGCCGACGACAATCCGATCATCGGCACCCGGTCGTTCGGCTCCTCGCCCGGCCTCGTGGCGCGGCACACGGTCGCCGCCGTACGCGGCCTGCAGTCGGCGGGGATCGCCGCCTGCGTCAAGCACTTCCCCGGCCACGGCGCCACCCATCAGGACTCCCACCTGGAGATCCCGATCGTGGACGCCTCCCTCGACCTGCTCAGGGAGCGTGAGCTCGTCCCCTTCCGCGCGGCCATCGAGGCCGGAGCAAAGTCGATCATGACGGCGCACGTGGCGGTCCCCGCGCTGACCGGAGAGCGGCCCGCCACACTCAGCGGGGAGGCGCTCACCCGGCTGCTGCGCCGCGAGCTGGGCTACGACGGTGTCGTGCTGACCGACGCCCTCGACATGCACGCGATCAGCCGGAGCGTGGGGCTCGCGGAGGGCGCGGTGCTGGCCCTGGCGGCGGGCGCCGACATGCTGTGCCTCGGGCCGCTGCCCACACCCGAGGACGTGCGGCACATGGTGGCCCACATCGTGGACGCCGTCGCCGAGGGCAGGCTCGCGGCCGAGCGGCTGGAGGAGGCGGCCGCGCGGGTGGAACGGCTGCGCGACTGGTTCGAGGCCTCACGTACCAGGGTGGCGGAGGACGACGTCGCCGGTCTCGACGCCGCCCGCCGCGCCGTGTCGCTCACGGGCTCGGCGGGGCCGCTGGTCGATCCGTTCGTGGTCGAGGTCGACACGCCGCCGACGATCGCGGTGGGCGAGGTGCCCTGGGGCGTCGCGCCGTGGCTGCCGCAGGCCGAGATCGTCCGGGTCACGCCGGAGGAGGCCGACGCCGGGGCGCTGCTCGGCCGGGCCCGCGACCGCTCGCTGATCGTGATCGTCAAGGACGCCCACCGGCACCCGGCCAGCCGGGACCTGGTCTCCGCGCTGCTCGCCGCCCGCCCGGACGCCGTCGTGGTGGAGATGGGCCTGCCGATCTGGCGGCCCGGCGCCGGGGCCTACATCGCGACGTACGGCGCGGCCCGCGCCAACGCCCAGGCCGCGGTGGAACTGCTGAGCGGTGGTCCCTTGGCGGTCGGGTAGCCGTCGCCGGCGTCGATCGCGGGTGGCCGTCCGGGACGCGCGCCAGACTCGCACACGTCCCGGACGTCCACACCGGGCGATGGGTTCCTTCCGCCGGTTCAGGACTGGTTGAACAGCGAAAGGGTCAGGGTGGAGTGGTACTCGCCGGCGGCGACGTCGACGGAGGTGCGCAGGGCGAGGTCGGCGTTGACCTGCGAGGTGCCGATCTCGTCGGCGGAGTTGGCGGTCGAGACCAGCAGCTCCTGGCCCTCCAGACCCACGGCGGGGGCTCCGGTGCCGTCGGAGACGACACTGGAGACCGGCTCACCGGCTGAGACCGCGCCGGTGGAGGAGTCGCTCAGCAGACGCGGCTTCCAGCCCAGGTACTTGGGGCCGATGGTCTTGGCCGGGTCGCCGGAGGCGACGAACTGGCTCGCCTGGCCCACGACCGCCCAGTACTCGCCGGCGGGGATCTCCTCGGGGGTGCGGGTGTCGGTCACCGTGACCGTCGGCAGGGTGCCGGTGAACTGGCGGGCGGCGGCGTCGGAGCCGTTCTCCTGCAGGGACACCCCGTTGTTGTCGGCCACGGTCATCGACAGCTGACCGGGGGTGGTCGTGGGCTCGATGTTCACCGACACGTCGATGCCGCTGCCGGGGTCGTCGGCCAGCGCGGGAGTGGCCACGCCGCCGAGGGCGAGGCCGAGCACCGACGCGGCGAGCGCGGTCCTGGGGATTCTCATGTGATCGCTCCATGCATGGGGGGCGGGGCCGACCGGCTCACCGGCCGGCCCCTGTTCACTGCGTTCCTGCGGCGGCGTCCTTGGCGCGTACATCGCGGTCACCGCCGGTGCGGTCAGCGGCAGCTGACCGCCGTTGAACAGCTCAGCCGCAGCTGATCGCGTTGTAGTCGGCCTCGTAGGACGAGGTGACCTTCTTGCCGTCGATGAACGAGGTCCCCGTGACAGTCACCTTGCCCGCGTCGATCTGCTTGGCCCGGGTGTTGAAGGACTGGTAGGCCTGCTTGCCCGGGGCCACGTCGGCCACCGTCTTGGTGCCGAACGGGGTGTTCAGCTCGATCGTGGCCGGGACGTCGCCGTCGTTGACGGCCGTGACCGCCAGGTACGCCGACGTGCCGATGCAGCGGGACGCGGCGGTGACGGTCAGCGGCGTCTTGGCGGTCGGCGGCGCCACGACGACCGTGAACGTGGCGGTGGCGACGTCGGAGGTGTTGCCCGCCTTGTCGGTGGCCCGGTAGCTGACGGTGTGCTCTCCGGGCTGGTCGATCACGAGCGGCTTGGTGTACAGCGCGAACGGCTGCCCGTCGGCCGAGTATTCGATCGTGTCCACGCCGGAGCCGGAGTCGGTCGCGGTGATCGTCAGCGTGGCGGAGCCGACGTAGTTCCAGGCCCAGTCCATGCTGCCGGTGAGCTGCGCCGACACCGTCGGCGGGGTGGTGTCGTCCTGCTTCGGCGCCACCACGGTGAAGGTCACCGACCCCGCCTCCGAGGCATTGCCGGCCTTGTCGGCGGCCCGGTACCGCACCGTGTGCTTGCCGAGCTGGTTCACCGACACCGGAGCCGTGTAGGCCTGGAACGCCCCGTCGTCCAGCGAGTACTCCACCTTGTCCACACCGGACTCGGTGTCGGCCGCCGTGATCGTCACCGTGGCGGAGCTCACGTAGTTGCCGTCGGCGTCCTTGGTGCCCGACACCGACGCCGACACCGTCGGCGGGGTGGTGTCCTTCGGCCCCGAGTCCGCGACCGTGAAGGTCACCGATTCGACGTCGGAGGTGTTGCCGGCCTTGTCGGTGGCCCGGTAGCTCACAGTGTGCTTGCCCGGCTGGTTCACCTCGAGCGCCTTGGTGTACAGCGCGAACGGCTGCCCGTCGATCGAGTACTCGGTCGTGTCCACCCCGGACTCGGTGTCGGTCGCCGTGATCGTGACGGTGGCGGAGCCGACGTAGTTGCCGTCGGTGTTCTTGTCACCCGTCACCTGCGCCGACACCTGCGGCGCGGTCTTGTCCTGGGCAGGCGGCGCGACCACCTTGAACGACACCGACGCCACGGCCGAGGCGTTGCCCGCCTTGTCGGTCGCCCGGTACTGCACCGTGTGGGAGCCCACCTGGTTCACCGACACCGGAGCCGAGTACGTCGTGAACGCCCCGCCGTCCAGGGCGTACTCCACCTTGTCCACACCCGACTCGCTGTCGGTCGCCGATACCGTGACCGTCGCGGAACCGACGTAGTTGCCGTCGGCGTCCTTCTCGCCCGACACGTTGGCGGACACCTGCGGTGCGGTCGTGTCGGTGGGGCCGCCGGCGGTGACCACGAACTCGCCGACCATCTCCCCATGACCGGGGATGGCACAGAAGTACCGGTACTTTCCGGGGGTGAGGTTCACCTGAACCTCGTGCCTGCCCCCGTTCACGTCGAAGGGGCTGGCGATGATGTTGACGTTGACGTCGTTGTTGTAGCCGGGGGTGGAGACGTCGAACGTCAGCGTGTGAGTCATCCCGAAGGTGTTGCCGGTCGCCGGACTGGTCTCGAAGATGATCGTCGCAGGGCCGGCCGTCGCGGTGGTCGGCGCGGACTTGTACGCGGTGTAGCTGTTGTCGGCGGTCCAGGTGAGCACCTGTGCCGCGGCCTGGTTGACCTGCTGCCGGGTGTCGGGCTGCGGCGCGGCGGCCTTCGCCGGCGCCAGCCACAGCGCCGGAAGTGCCACGCACAACAGCAGCATTGCCACGGTGGCGCCCAGTGCCCTCCGTGATTTTCCTACCAGTAACGATGCGCTACGCATCTGGGGTCGCACCTCGCAAGACGTGTGTCGGCGGCCGAAAGGCTTCGGTCCGCCTGAGGGGATGTGGTGGGGTGCCGGGCGGGAGAGCCCCCCGCCCGGCTGCCGACGTTGCCGGCCTAGATCGTGTCAGACTCTCCCTAAAGCTCCCGGACCCGGATGTCGCGGAACTCGGCCAGGTCGTTGTTGCCGTGGTTCTGCAACCCGACGAACCCGCTGATGAACTGGCGCAGGTCCGTGTCCGGGTCGCCGCTACGGGACGACTTCTTGCCCGGAACGTTGTCGAACTCGTTTATCACCACGCCGTTGCGGATGATCGTGTAGTGCTGTCCGACCGCGCGGATCTCGTAGTCGTTCCACACGTTCTTCGGCGTCGGCTTGGCCTTGTCCAGGCCGACCGGCGCGAAGTTGTAGACCGAGCCGGTCTTCTGGACCTCGCCTGTGTCACCGTCGTAGATCTGGATCTCGTGGCCGCAGTAGATCGCGACCCATGCGAGGGACGTACGAGCCGACCCGACCGTGCCGCAACTGCCGGTGGGACGCTTGTCCAGCGGAGTCGTCAGGTTGGGGAACCGAACGAAGACACCAGTGTTGGCGCGGCCCGTCCCGGGCGCGATGTCACGGAACTTCAGCCTCAGCGAGAAGTCGGCGTACGCCTTCTTCGAGTACCACAGCATGCCCAGGCCGCCGGACGTACGCATCGAACCGTCGGGCTGCAGGTTGAACTGCCCGGACGGTGCCATGCTCCAGCCCTGGAAGGACTGCGGGGTCCCGTCGAAGATGGTCTCGTAGCCGTTGGTCTTGCCGATGTCGGACTGGCCCGCCGCCTTGCTGATCGCGGAGGACTCCTTGTCGTCGATGATCCCGTCCTGGCGGAGCTGGCTCAGCACATCGTTGAGGCTGGCCACGAACTTGTCGTGGTTCGGCCACTGGCGCTCGTCGTCGATCAGGTCGTTGATCGTGCAGCCGCCGCCGACCACGCGGTTGGGCACACCGGTGTCGGTGTCCAGCAGCCGGACCGTCGCCCGGGCGTCGGGCGCCGGGCAACCGACGGTGACGTCGATCTGCCCGGTCGTCACCTCGCCGTCGGCGTAGGTGACCTTCAGCTTCGCCTTGTAGTCACCGAACTTGGCGTAGGTGTGCGTCGGGTTGGCCTCCGTCGACGTGGCACCGTCGCCGAAGTCCCACTCCCACTTCACGCCGCCGGCCTTGGTGTTGGAGAACGAGATCGTGTTCGGCGTGCTCTCCCGGACCGGCCGCCAGGCGGCCTGGCTCGGGTTCGGCGTCGCCGGGCCACCCTTGTAGGTGACTCGGATCAGCTTCTGGTTGGCGTGGAGGCTGAAGAAGCCGCCGGCGTAGTCGAGCATGTAGAGCGCGCCGTCCGGACCGAACTTGGCGTCCATCCAGGCCTGGAGCTGGGTGCCGCCGCTGCCGCCCCTGATGATCTGCCGCAGGTCCTCGGCGAACGCCGGCGGAGCCAGGTCCTTGACCCCCTTGGGGTCGACGGTAACGGCGATGCGGTTGTTCGCGTTGGACTCGTCACCGATCAACCACTTGTTGTCCCAGTACGCCGGCCACGCGACACCGCTGTCGGTGTCGACCTCGGAGCGGTGGTAGGTCGGTCCGGACATGACCGCCTGGCCGCCGCCGCTGAGGTAGGGCTGGGTGAGGGTCTCGTCGCCCAGCTTGTAGGTCGGGATACCGCTGCCGTCGGTCCGCTTCGGGTAGACCGGGCCACCGCCCTGCGGCGAGTACCAGATCATGTTGGTCTCAGCCGGCGGGATGTCGACCAGACCGGTGTTGCGGGGCGACTCGTTCTTCAGGTTGTCGCAGTCGTACCAGCCGGTGGGCTGACTGGCGTCGACGTTGCTGCGGTCGCGGTAGGGCTGCTTGTTGCCCATGCAGTACGGCCAGCCCTGGTTGCTCGCCTTGGTGAGGATCGTCGCGGTCTCGTACTTCGCCGGGCCCCAGATCTCGCTGGGAGCACCGGCGTCCGGACCGACCCATCCGGCGGTCAGCCAGTTGTTCACGTTGTCCCACTGGAGCCGCGCGATGTTGCGGACACCCATGGTGAAGATCTCGGGACGGGTCTTGCCGCCGCCCTCTTCCTTGCCCGTGAACAGGTTGCCCTCGGGGATCGTGTACGTCCCGTCCGACTCCGGGTGGATCCGGATGATCTTACCGTTCAGGTCGTTGGTGTTACCGGAGGTCCGGCGGGCGTCCTGGAACGACGTGCCCTTGTAGTCCTGGGTCCAGTTGTTCCCGGAGTAACCGCTGGATCCACCCGAGGAGTTGCTGTCACCGGAACCGACGTAGAGGTTGCCCTCCTTGTCGAAGGCCATGCCACCACCCGCGTGGCAGCAGCTGTGGATCTGGGTGTTCCACTGCAGCAGGTCCTTGCGGGTCGCCTGGTCGATCGTCTCGTTCTCGTGGTCGTAGGTGAACCGAGAGATCGTCCGCTTGCCGATCCGCAGGTCCCTGTCGATCGACTCGTGCGGCATCCAGTAGACGTAGATCCAGCCGTTCTGCTGGAACTTGGGGTCGGGCACGATGCCGAGCAGACCCTCTTCGTTCTTGACCAGCTCGTCACCGCTGCCGCGGTTGCCCATGACGGCGAGGGTGGTCAGGAGCTTGACCTGCTTGGTCTTCGGGTCCCACTGGTGGATCGTGCCACAGCCGAGGCCGACCTTGGGGTCGTTCCAGTTGGCGATCGGGCCGCTGGGGCAGGCCGCCTTGCCGACGTAGAAGACCTTGCCGTCGGGGGCGATGGTCAGGCCGTGGGGCTCACCGATCTGGTCGAGCTGGCCCGACTTGTTCTGCTGGGTCAGCCGCTCGGTCACGTAGTTCGACGCGATGGTCGCCTGGCAGTCACCGCGGACGAGACCGGCCGCCCACTTGATGGCGCCGCCGAGGTGGCTCTGGAACTGCTTGTCGCTGGTGTAGCTCGCCTCGGTGCCACCCATGCCGGTGTAGAACGACCGGCCACCGTCGTAGTCACGGCACCACGAGATCGGGTGGAACGGGCCGTTGCCGTTCAGGCCGGCCTTGTAGAACCGCTCCTCGAGCTGCGCGACCGTGTGGACCTTGCCGAGCGGGCTGGGCGCCCAGTTCATCCACTGGTCGGACCGCTTGACGGTGAGCGGCAGCCCTTCGTTGGCCGGGTGCTGACGGTCGGTGAAGTCGACCTGGGCCTCCTGCACCTGGGTCTCCGGAGGAGGACCGGCGTCGGGGCCGAACAGCCGCAGCTCGGCGAGCTGGATCAGCGGCTCACCGCTGTTCGCGGTGATGTCCAGCTTGTACCACGGGTAGGCCGTGCTGTTCTCGAACTTGTATTCCTTGGTCTGGAACCGCTGCGGGAAGGTCTCATTGGACCGCCTGTCCAGGTCGACCCAGGTCTGCCCGTCCTGCGAGCCCTTCAGCGTCCAGTTCTTCGGGTCACGGCCGTCGAAGTCGTTGGCCGAGGTCAGCGCGTAGTGGCCGACCACGACCGGCTTTTCCAGCCGCACCTCGGCCCACCCGGTGTTCGCGCGGGTCAACCACTTGGTGTTGTTGTTCCCGTCGATCAGCTGGGCCCTGGCCTCGTTCGGCGGGTTCTCCCCGCTCACCCTGATCTCGACGACCTTCTCCGCCGGGGGGATGCTTCCGGCGGGGCGGGTGCCGACCAGCTCGGTGAACCAGGCCGAGTCCGCCTGCGCGCGAACGGCGTCGTGGACGCCGACGAACCCGCCACCGTCCCTGATGAAGGTCTGGAACGCGGCCTCCTGCGCGGCGTTCAGCGTCACGCCCTTGGCCGACAGGAACACCACACCGCGGTAACGCGCGAGGTTGCTGGAGGTGAAGACGGCCGGGTCCTCGGACACCTCGACGGAGAAGCCGTTGTCCTTGCCCAGTTCCTTGACGGCCTCCGCGGCCTTGTCGACCGGATCGTCCTGTTGCTTGGCCGGACCGTGGAACACCAGAACGGTGACCGACTTGTCGGCGTCCTGCTGAGAAGGGGTGGAGTCGGCCTGCGCCTGCAGGGCGGGGAACGCCAGGGCGGATGCGGTCTGCGCCTGCGCGGCGGGGACCGTCGCCAGTCCCAGCGTCAGGGCGGCGGTGGACGCCGTGATCAGTGCACGGCGCCAGGCTGGTGGTCGAGGGTGTACGAGCAGGTCTCTGCGACCCATCGTTCGCTCCTTCGGGTTGGGGGGTTGGATCAGCACCTTGCGGAGGTCGCTCGGTCGACCGTGGCGGCGACCGGGCACGCGGATGCCGGAGGTCACGGGGTTTCACCGATCCCCTTCTCCTCTCGCTTGCCAATCGGCCCCGACCGGGAGTTCGGGGGAGGCCGCGCGATCACCGCGGCGCTCGCAGGCCGTGCGGCATCGCCGTTCGTCGCACTGTCGCCGCGGGTTTCGCCGCGGGTGTCGTCTCACTGCCGGCGGGTGAGCGCCGCGGAGCACGTCGCGGACGCCCGGCTGATCGCGTGCAGCGGTCGGCGGCCGTCCCGTCGGACGGCGACCGAGATGGGGGTTCGTCTTGCCGGGTTCAGGGCGGGGAGACGTCATGCCGACGACACCCGGCGGCGGTGCCGCCGGGGCGTGTTCCGGCATGTGTGAGCCGCAGGCCCGCCACAGCGGATGGGGGCGGGCCGTGCAGGGCGGATGTCGGCCGTGGGGGGTGTCGCCGAAGCACCGCTGAGCCTTTCGGGAGAGTCTCGGAGGGTTGCGTGGGCGGGACTGGTGATGCTCAAGACGCCGTGGAACGCGGCGATTCGGTTACGTCAAATTGGTGGTTTGTGCTCAACGTAGCAGCCCCACAGAACTTCTTCCAGTCCCGAGACAAAGTTCTTTCGTCCACAACGATAGTTCTTGACTTCACTAAAGAACTATCGCCTACTTCAATCAAAAGCTTTAAACTACGGCGTCGAAAGCCTCCGCTGGCTGGCTCCAACGGTCGGTCCCGGCCGGGTCGCTCCCTCTAGGGCGGGCCGGCATCGAGACGTCACGCCGTTGCGACCGGCCCGCCAGGGCCTGGATCATGAGCAGTTACCGCCTCACGGCTGCGAGGCGTCACGACCGGATTGGGGAACCATGACCGAGGTAGGTAGGGGTACGACGCGAGGCCTGTTCTCCCGGCGCGCCTTCACCATGGCCGCGACGACCGTCGCGGTCGCACCGCTGGTCGGGACGAGCCAGGCCAACGCGGCATTGGGCGATAAGGTCACGGGCGAGCCTGAGAAAGGCGACGTCCGCCGCATGACCCTTTATGTGGAGAAGCTTCCGGGCAACGAGTTGGGCTACGGCCTGGAGCCCGGCAAGGCGACCATCCCCGGGCCGCTCATCGAGATGATCGAGGGTGAGACCCTCGAGATCGAGCTGGTCAACAACACGGACGTGACCGCCAGCCTGCACGTGCACGGCGTCGACTACGAGACAAGCAGCGACGGCACGCGGATGAACGACAGCGTGGTGGAGCCGGGAGGGCGGCGCACCTACATCTGGCGCACCCACGCCCAGATCGACCGCCCGGACGGCACCTTCCTGCCCGGCAGCGCGGGCTACTGGCATTACCACGACCACGTCGTGGGCACCGACCACGGCACCGGCGGCATCCTGCGCGGACTCTACGGGCCGCTGGTGGTACGCCGGACGGGCGACGTGCTGCCGGACAAGACCTTCACCGTCGTCTTCAACGACATGAAGACCAACAACCTCACGCAGGCGCCCGACTTCACCGCCAAGCTCGGCGAGCGCGTGGAGTTCATCGTGATCACCCACGGGAACTTCTTCCACACGTTCCACATCCACGGACACCGCTGGGCCGACAACCGCACCGGACTCCTGGAGGACCCGCAGGACCACAGCCGGATCATCGACACCAAAACCACCGGACCCGCCGAGTCGTTCGGCTTCCAGGTGATCGCCGGCGAGCGCGTCGGCCCCGGGAAGTGGATGTACCACTGCCACGTACAGAGCTATTCCGACAGAGGGATGGCCAGCGTGTTCACGGTGACCGACGCGGATAAGAAAGTCCCGCTGACCGTCACCGCCTCGTCCCGCTGCGTGGGCACGTCGGCGTACGTGGCGGTGACGGCGGTCAACGACGGCGACGTGCCGGTGACCGTGACGCTGTCGACCCCCTACGGCTCCAAGACGGTGGCCGACGTGGCCCCGGGCAAGCAGGCCTACCAGTCCTTCAACACCCGGACCGGCCGTATCGACGCCGGCACGGTGACCGTGAAGGGGACCGCCACGATCGACGGCAAGCAGGTCACCTCGACCTACGAGACCGCCTACACCGCGATCAGCTGCGGCTGATCCGGCCTTCGACAGTCCCTTCCACCTGAGCGAATTCCTCCGGACCGACATGCCGAAGCTCCGCAGGCCGGTCTCGAGATCCCAACACCACGCCGTGCCGCCGATTCGCCGCCGGCATCACGGACCCCCCTCAGCTCGCCGCACCCAGGCGAGCGCCGTCACCGATTGGGAACCATGACCGAGAAAAGCACTGATGTGACGCGACGCCTGTTCTCCCGGCGTGCCTTCACCACCACCGCCACCGCCGCGGCGGCCGCCGCCACGATCGCGCCGTTCGTCTTGGCGACTCAGGTCGACGCGGCGTCGGCGGACAAGACCGCGGACAAGACCGCAGACAAGACCGCGGGCAAGACCGCGGGCGAGCCGGGCGACGTCCGCCGCATCACCCTCTACGCCGAGAAGCTGCCGGACGGTCAGCTGGCTTACGGCCTGGAGCCCGGGAAGGCCACGATCCCCGGGCCGCTCATCGAGATGATCGAGGGTGAGACCCTCGAGATCGAGCTGGTCAACAACACGGACGTGACCGCCAGCCTGCACGTGCACGGCGTCGACTATGAGACAAGCAGCGACGGCACGCGGATGAACGACAGCGTGGTGGAGCCGGGAGGGCGGTACGTCTATACCTGGCGCACCCACGCTCAGACCAGTCGCCCGGACGGCACCATCGAGCCCGGCAGCGCGGGCTACTGGCATTACCACGACCACGTCGTGGGCACCGACCACGGCACCGGCGGCATCCTGCGCGGACTCTACGGGCCGCTGGTGGTACGCCGGACGGGCGACGTGCTGCCGGACAAGACCTTCACCGTCGTCTTCAACGACATGAAGACCAACAACCTCACGCAGGCGCCCGACTTCACCGCCAAGCTCGGCGAGCGCGTGGAGTTCATCGTGATCACCCACGGGAACTTCTTCCACACGTTCCACATCCACGGACACCGCTGGGCCGACAACCGCACCGGCCTGCTGAAGGGCCCGCAGGACCACAGCCGGGTCATCGACACCAAAACCACCGGACCCGCCGAGTCGTTCGGCTTCCAGGTGATCGCCGGCGAGCGCGTCGGCCCCGGGATGTGGATGTACCACTGCCACGTACAGAGCCACTCCGACATGGGGATGGCCGGGATGTTCTACGTGACCGACGCGGACGGGAACGTGCCCGGCCACTCCATGGACGACATGCCGGGCCACCCGATGAGCGGCACCTCGGGCCAGTCGATGGACGGCATGCCGGGCCACTCCATGCACGGCATGTGACGGCGACGCCGTCGTACGTCCGAACCGAGGTTTCGGCGCCTGCCCCGGCCGGAACGACCGACGCCGTGCGGGCTCGGAGAACGTACTTCGCCGGCGGCCGCAGAGGCGAGAGCGACCCGATGTCACCCCTTCGGTCAGGACCTGCGGACTTTCACCGCCGGTCCTGACCGATGACATCGTCGGAGCGAGCGTCGACGAACCACGACGACTCCATGCCACCTGGGGTCAGTCCTGCGCCGGTCCGATGCCCGAGGCCGCCTTGGTCACTGCGATCCCGCCCGTGAGGGAGGCACTCCCCTATGCCGTGAAGATCTCTTCCCGGGCCTGGTCGAGCGCGGCGAGGACGGCGCCGCGCAGCACCGGGTTGCCCTCCACCCCGCTCGTGACGACCTGCGGCGGAACGGGGCAGATGCGCGCGACCGCATCCTCCACGCGGGCGGTCAGCGCCGCCCCGCCGGCCCGGCAGACCTCACCGGCGAGCACCACGAGGCCGGGGTCGAGCACCACGCACACCGAGGCCACGCCGAGGGCGAGCCTGGAGGCGACCTCGTCGAGCAGCGACTCGCCCGCGGCCCCGGCCGCGACGGCCGCGGTCACGCAGTCGGCGGCGGTGTCCCCGGCGAAGCCGTGCTGACGGGCCAGCTCGGTGACGGCCTCGGAGCTGACCAGCGACTGCAGGCCGCCGCCGAGCGACGGCAGGCGCCCGGGAACAGCCCGGACGTCGTCGGCGAGCGGCACCCCGGGCACCGGGAGGTAACCGATCTCCCCCGCGCTGCCCGACCGGCCGCGGTGCAGCCGTCCGCCCAGCACGACGGCGAGGCCGATGCCCCGGCCCACCCAGACGAGCACGAAGTCGTCCGCCTCCTGTGCGGCGCCCTTCGCGCGTTCGGCGATCGCGGCGAGGTTGACGTCGTTCTCGATCGTGACGTCCCGGCGCAGGTCGCGCGCGAGCGCCTCGTGGATGCCCTCGTGCCACTGCGGAAGATCGAAGGAGAACCGCACGTCCCCGGTGCGGGGGTCCACGACGCCGGGCGTGCCGATCACGACCCCGCGCAGCCGCGACAGCGCGACCTTCGCGCTCCTGCAGGCCTTCACCACAGCCGTGTGCACAAGCGACACGGGGTCGTCCTGCCCCTCGGGGGAGGCCGTCACCTCGGCCACCACGTCGCCGTTGATGTCGGCGATCGCCGCCGACACCCGGTCGGGGCCCACGTCGAGCCCGGCGACGTACGCGCAGGAGGCGATCACGCCGTACAACGCGGCGTTGGGACCCCGGTTGCCCGCCTGCTCCCCCACGACCTCCACCAGGCCGCGCTCCTCCAGACGCGCCAGCGTCTGGGACGCGGTGACCTTGGACAGGCCGGTGAGCTCGCCGATCTGGCCGCGCGTCAGGGGACCCGAGGCGAGCAGCAGTTCGAGGGCGGCCCGGTCGTTGATCTCCCGGAGCAGCCGGGGCACGCCAGGACGTCGCTCCATGCTCCTGCTTCCCATCGTCTGAGTCTCCGGCTCGCCGTCGTGCGCCCACCCACGCCCCGCCGGTTCGATCGGCCCCCGGTGGCGCTTCGACCATGTGCGCCCGTGAATGAACAACAAGGTTTCCAGCAAGCTTAGCGAGCCGAAGAGCACGGGGAACGACCCAGGTCGAACGTATTGGTAACGCTCCCACTGTTCATGAGGATGCCTCATATGAGGCCCGGAGGGAGCGCCATGACCGAGACGGCCCCGCAGACACACGCCACACAGCGCCGGAGACTCCCCGATCCTCCGTGGGCGCCGGTGGTCATGCTCGTGACGGGCGTCGTGCTGCTGTTCGACGTGGTGCGGGTGTTCCTGCCGTCCCTCATCACCCTGTACGGCAGGGCGGGCGAGACCGACCCCGCGAGCATGGGGGCGTACGCCGCGCTGTGGTTCGTCCTGCCGTTCGCCGCCGTCCCCGCGGCGCGGCTCGCGTCGCCCCGGCTGGTCGGCGCGGCGGGCGCGGTGGCGCTCGCCGCGGCCCGGCTCGGTCTGCAGGCCGCCGACGGGGGGACGCCCCAGCTCCTGCTCGCCTCCGCCGGGGTAACGGCGGGCCTGGTCTTCCTGTACGGCTGCGCACGGACGACGGCGGGCACGTGGGTGCCGGCCGGGCTGACCGGCGGCCTGGCCGGCGCGTCGATCGTCCATCTGGCCCTCGACCGGATGGACCTCGTCTGGCGGGACGGGCCGCTGCCCTGGCTCGCCGTCGCCGCGCTCTGCGTCGCCTTCCTGTGGTCCGTACGGCTCTCGCCCACATCGCCCGCCCCCGCACCGGCGGCCGTGTGGTTCGCCTTCGGCCCGATGCTCCTGCTCGCGGGCATGTACTGCGGCGGCCCGGCCATGCTCGCGCAGGACACCGGGCAGCACAGCGCGCCCTTCACCGCCCTGGCCGTCGCGCTCCAGGTCGCGGCGCTGTGCGCGGCCGTCGTGTACACCTGGACGACGTCGTGGGGCTGGACGGCGGGGCTCTTCCTGGTCGCCGGGGTGGCTGCGGCGGAGGCCGGCGTGCAGGGCCTGCCGGCCCTCGTGACGACGGTCGCCCTCGGAGCCTGCGCCGGCGCCGCCGGACTGCGGGCGGCCGACACGGAGAGCGCGGGCCGGCGCGGGGGCGTCGCCGTGCTGGGCGGGATGCTCGTGTTCCTGGTCGCGGCGTTCCTCTACTACGCGGCCTTCGACACCGACCTGGGGTTCCCCAACGCGCTGGTCCCGGTGGCGGCTGCCGCCCTGGTCGCCGCCGTCGCCTTCCGGCGGAGCCTGCGGCACCGGACCACCCCGGTACGGCGGGCACCGCGCCGATGGGGCTCGATGGCGCTGTCGATCGCGCTGCTGACCGGCCTCGTCACGTGGCAGCGGCTCCCCGCCGAGCGGCCGATCGGCGGGAACGAGTTCACGCTCGTGGCGTACAACATCCGGATGGGGTTCGGGCTCGGCGGCCGGCTCGACCTCGACCGGATCGCCGCGTGGGCCGCGACGCGGCGTCCCGACGTGGTGCTGCTCAGCGAGGTGGACCGGGGCTGGCTGCTGAACGGCGGGCACGACGACCTGGCGAGGGTCGCCCGCGGCCTCGGCATGCGCTACTACTTCGCCCCCGCCGCGGACCGCCTCTGGGGCGATGCGCTGCTCACCAATCTGCCCGTCGCCGAGATCGGCTCCACCCGGCTGAACCGGCACGGCTATCCGACCGGCGCCCAGGCCCAGTCGATCGTGCTGGAGGTCGGCGACCACGAGGTGGGGATCGTCAACACCCATCTGCAGGAACCGCATGGGCAGGCGCCCGAGGTCGCGGCGATCGCCCGGCGGCTCGCGGCGGCCGCCCTCCCGCCCGGCGTCGGCGTGGCCGATCCGCGGCCCGTGATCGTGGCGGGCGACCTCAACACGACGCCGTCCGACCCCCAGATGCGCGTGCTGGAGGCCGCGGGCCTGTCCGACCCGCTGCGGGCCTTCGGCGATCCGCCGACCTCGCCCGCCGAGGCTCCCGTGCGGCGCATCGACCACGTCCTGATCTCGGCGGGGATCACGGCGGTGGCCGCGGACGCGCCCCGCGTGCCGTTCTCCGACCACCTCCCCGTCGTCGTACGACTGCGCCTGGATCAGGCCCGGCCGGGGCCTTGATGGTGGGTGGGCGTCCTACCGAGGTCAACCAGGCGGGATAATCGACTACATGCGACTTTCTGCCCGTGTCGACTACGCCCTCCGTGCCGCCGCCGAACTCGCCGCGGCGGGTGAGGGCCCCACCACGGTGGGCGAGCTGGCCAAGGAGCAGGAGATGCCCCCCAAATACCTGGAGAACATCCTGCTGCAGATGCGGCGCGCCGGGCTGGTGCGCGGTCAGCGGGGCCCAGAGGGGGGCTATGTCCTGGCACGGCCGGCCAGTCAGATCTCGCTCGCCGACGTGATCCGCGCGGTGGACGGGCCGCTGGCCAACGTGCGGGGCGAGCGGCCCGAGCACGTCGGCTACCAGGGCGCCGCCCAGGCGCTGCAGCAGGTGTGGATCGCGCTGCGGGCGAGTGAGCGGGCCATCCTCGAAGAGGTCAACCTGGAGCAGATCGCCAAGGGCGAGCTGCCGCCGCGGGTGACCGAGCTCGCCGCCGACCCGGCGGCGTGGGACTCGCACATGCCCGTGTGAGCCGCCCGTCCCCGATCCTCACGGGAGGAGAGCCGTGCCGGAGGGTGACGCCGTCTACCGGACCGCCAAGCGGCTCAGGCAGGCCCTCGACGGCCGGAGGCTGACCCGCAGCGACTTCCGGGTGCCCCGGTACGCCACCGCCGACCTGCGCGGCCGGACCGTGATGACGACGATCTCGCGCGGCAAGCACCTCCTGACCCGGGTGGAGGGCGGGCTCACGGTCCACACCCACCTGCGCATGGAGGGAAGCTGGCGGGTGGGCCCGGCGGGCCGCGCGGCGCCCGGGGGCGACGTGGTCCGGCTGATCCTCGCCAACGCCGAGTGGCAGGCGGTCGGCACGCGGCTGGGGATGGTCGATCTCGTGCCCACCGACCGTGAGGAGCGGGTCGTGGGGCACCTCGGCCCGGACCTGCTCGGTCCGGACTGGGACGCGGCCCTGGCCGTACGGAACCTGCTGCGCGCCCCGGAGCGGACGATCGGGGAGGCGCTGCTCGACCAGCGCGACCTGGCGGGCATCGGGACGATCTGGCGGGCCGAGACGCTGTACGCCGCGCGGGTGTCGCCGTGGCGTCCGGTGGGGTCGATCCCGCCGGACGAACTGGAGGCGCTGGTCTCGATCGCCCACCGTCTGATGGACGCGAGCAAGGACGCGCCGCTTCCGGTGACGACGGGCGACCCGCGCCCGGGGCGGTCGCTGCTCGTGTACGGCAGGGCGCGCCGCCCGTGCCGCCGCTGCGGCGCCCCGATCGGCCGCGGGGAGATGGGACCTCAGCCGTCCGAGCGGCTGATCTACTGGTGCCCCGCCTGCCAGCGGGACTGACCGGCCCCACGGTCCGCCCGCCGCGGTGGCAGGTCAGGTCGCGCGAGCGGGGGTGGAGGCGGAGGCCCCGGACGGGCGTCGGCCGGCGAGCACACGCGTTGGGGCCGCTCGGACCGGGACGGAGGCGGGGCCGCGGTGAAAGGAATCACGGCGCGGACCGCGAACACCGGGAACGCGAACACTGTGACCACGAACACTGGGACCACGAGCCGGGACCGCGGGCGTGGAGACACCGGGCGTGGAGACACCGGGCGGGACGGACGCGACCAGCGGGAAACAATGAGAAAGAGAACGGGAAAGGGCCTGCGAGGGCCAGGCGCCCGCCCGTGGGATCGGGACAGAGCACCCGGGTCCGGGTCGATCCGGACTGCGAGCGCGGGCCACACCTGACCATCAGCCGCCGTGGGCGGACCGGCCAGGCGAAGTCGCGGGGACGCCTCCGCCGGGGGGGCGGGGCGGGAAACACGCCGCCTAGGCGGCGACCATGTCCTTGACCTCGGGGAAGCCCTCGAACTCCGGCCCCGCGGGCACGGTCTCGGGGATGGGCAGGCGCTCGTGCTCGGGCACTTCGGCAAGCACGGGGGCGGCCTGCAGTTCGGCCAGCGCGAACTGGTCGGACACCTCACGCAACACCTGGGACAGCGGGACCCCGAGCGCGCCGCAGATCGAGGCGAGCAACTCGGAGGAGGCCTCCTTCTGACCGCGCTCGACCTCGGACAGATAGCCGAGTGAGACACGCGCCAACGTAGAGACCTCGCGAAGGGTGCGATTCTGCCGCACCCTCAGCCGCCGCAGCACGTCACCGAGCAGCTGACGCAGCAGGATCATCTGTCGCTCCCTCCCCAGGGGGGGCGCCTTCACGACGCCTCGCGCGGTGGGCTCATGCCGCCCCTTCTTCATCTGCCCTTCGTACATACGCCTCGCCGTCATCATCGGTTCGCTCGGCCCCTTCGCCGGGCGTGTGCCTGTCTTGCTCCTCGCCGATGGCTCACGGACCTCACTCACAGCTCCACCGTACCTGTAGAGGGCGACACCGCGGCAGACCGAGGCGAGCATGTTCGCTGGGGACGTAACGCGGTAATCACCCTGAATGTTCCCCCAGATTTGCCTTCAGCACACCTTCCAGCAGCTTCAACGCCTCCTGACACGTGGTGTTTCTGATCGAGTCCCTGTCTCCGGTCAAACGCAGGTCTCGATGCCAGACGCGCTCGCCCGGTCCCGACAGCGCGATGTGGACCGTGCCGACCGGCTTGCCGTCCTGCGGGTCGGGGCCCGCGACCCCGGTCACCGCCAGGCCGTAGTCGGCGTCCGTGAGTTTCCGCACTCCGGCGGCCATGGCCGCGGCCACGGCGGGATGCACCGCCCCCTCCCTGTCGAGGAGGCCGGAGGGGACGTCGAGGAGGCTCGCCTTCAGGTCCGTCGCGTAGGCGATCACCCCGCCCCGGAACGCGACCGAGGCCCCCATCGGGCCGGTCATCGTGGCCCCGATCAGGCCGCCCGTGAGCGACTCCGCCACGGCGGCCGTCGCGCCCTGCCGTACCAGCAGGGACAGCACCTCGCTCGCCAGGCCCATCATCAGGTCCGCGCGCTCCTCGCCACCTGCCGCAGCCGCACCGCCCGCACCACATAGTCGGCTCCGGTCCCCACCGTGACCAGCAGGGCGAGACCCATCGCCGCCCACCTGACCAGGTCGGGCACGCCCGGCACGATGTACAGGGCGATGGCCGCGATCTGCAACACGGTCTTCACCTTGCCCCCGTAACTGGCCGGGATAACCCCGTGCCGGATCACGAGGAAGCGCAGCAGCGTCACCCCCGCCTCGCGGGCGATGATCACCAGGGTGACCCACCACGGGATCTCGCCGAGGTACGAAAGGCTGAGCAGCGCGGCGCCGATGAGCGCCTTGTCCGCGATCGGGTCGGCGATCTTCCCGAAGTCCGTGATCAGCGCGTACTTCCTGGCGAGCCAGCCGTCGAGCTGGTCGGTGAGGGACGCGAGCAGGAAGACGCCGAGGGCCGCCAGGCGCCAGGCCTCCCCCTCGACGAACAGGAAGACGGTGAAGACGGGGACGATCGCCAGCCGGGCGATGGTCAGGGCGTTCGCGATGTTCCAGGTGCTGACTCGGCGCACCGGGCCCTCTCCGGCGACTCCCGCGGACGGCGGCTCCGGCGCGGTGAGGCCATCGGCCCGCGGGCCTCCCGCCTGCTCCCCCGTGCCCTCCGGGCGGCCGGCGGGCACGGCGTCAGGCTCCTGGGGAAGGCCGGACCCCGCCTGCGGGGCGGGCGCCGGGGTCGCCACCGGCGCGGCGGCGGGCAGGGCGGCGGGCACGGCGGCGACCGGCGGCGCCGCGGGCTCAGGTGTCACCTCTCCCGGCCCCGCCACGTCCACCGGCGGCTCACCGCGCTCCGTCATGTGCCTGCCTTGATCCGGGCGATGAGGTCGACCCCCTCGGAGTCGACGGCGACCGCCTGGACGATCTGGCCGGGGACCAGGCCGATGCCCTGGACCGTGACCGCCCCGTCCACCTCGGGCCCCTGGTGCGCCGCACGGCCCTCGTAGCCGCCGTCGCCGAGGTCCTCCTCGATCAGGACCTCCAGCTCGGTGCCTATGCGCTCCTCGGCCCGCTGGGCGGTCAGCTCCTCGGCGAGCTCGGTCAGCGTCGCGACCCGCTCGTCGACCACGTCCTGGTCGAGCTTGCCCTCGAAGCCGTACGCCTCGGTGCCCTCCTCGTCGGAGTAGCCGAAGACGCCGATGACGTCCAGCCTGGCCTCCTCGAGGAAGCTCACCAGCTCGTCGAACTCCTCCTGCGTCTCCCCCGGGAACCCCACGATGAAGTTGGACCTGACGCCCGCCTCGGGCGCGCGGTCGCGGATCTGCGCGAGCAGGTCGAGGAACCTCCTGGGGTCGCCGAAGCGCCGCATCCGCCGCAGCAGGGTCCCGCTCGCGTGCTGGAAGGACAGGTCGAAGTAGGGCACGACCCCCTCGGTGGAGGCGATCACGTCGAGCAACCCGGGCCGCAGCTCGGCGGGCTGCAGGTAGCTGACGCGGACCCGCTCGATGCCCTCGGTCGCGGCCAGCGGGGGCAGCAGCTTCTCCAGGGCGCGCAGATCGCCCAGGTCCTTGCCGTACGACGTGGAGTTCTCGCTGACCAGCACGAGCTCCTTGACGCCCTGTCCGGCCAGCCAGGCGGCCTCGGCCAGCAGGTCCTCCGGGCGGCGCGAGACGTACGAGCCGCGGAAGGCCGGGATCGCGCAGAACGTGCAGCGCCGGTCGCAGCCCGACGCGAGCTTGAGAGAGGCGACCGGGCCGCCGGTGAGCCGCTTACGCAGCGTGCGCGGGCCGCTGGCGGGGGCCACGCCCGCGGGGAGCGCGTCGTCCTGGCCGTGGCCGGGAATGTGCGCCCGGGCGGCCGAGCGCTCCACCGGCGTGATCGGCAGGAGCGTGCGGCGGTCCCGGGGCGAGTGCGGGACCAGCGGCCTGCCCGCGAGCACGTCGTCGAGACGCTCCCCGATCTCCGCGTAGTCGTCGAAGGAGATCACGGTCGCCTCGGGCAGGGCGTCGGCGAGCTGCGCGCCGTATCGCTCGGCCATGCAGCCCGCCGCCACCACCTTCGCGCCCGAGTCGGCCGCGGCGAGCAGGGTGTCGATCGAGTCCTTCTTCGCCGAATCGATGAAGCCGCACGTGTTGACGACGACGACGTCGGGATCGTCGTCGCCGGTGTGCCAGCCGGCGGCCTCCAGGCGCGCGGCCAGCTCCTCGGAGTCGACCTCGTTGCGGGCGCAGCCCAGCGTGATCAGCGATACGGTTCGGCGAGAAGACATGATGCGAACTACGGTATCGGCAGTCGGCGATTAACGGGGACTCGGGCCGCCCGCCTCGAAGGTGCGGCGGATCATCTGGCCGTCCCTGCCCGGGGTTCCCAGGTCCCTTCCGTTGACCTCCAGGCGGACCGCCCCCGCGTCACCGATGAACATCCGCACCTTGTCCTTGGCCGAATAGGCCGTGGTCTTCCCCTCCGGCAGCGTCCCCCGGAAGATCTCCTTGCCCTTGGCGTCCTTCACGTCGACGTAGGCCGGTTTGCGCGTGGTGACCTTCACGACCACGCGGCCGGGCCCGAAGGCCTCCTCGAGGCTCTTCCTGTCGTGGCCCTTCGCCTGCCTCTCGTGCGCGTGCGGCGCGGTCACCGGAAGCTGGGCGGCCGTCGGGCCCGCCTTCTCGCCGGAGCCTCCGAGCATCCGCGCGACGACGACGACCACGACGATGGCCAGGGCGACCGCGGCGGCCTTCGTCCAGCCGGGGGCCCGGCGGGCCCGCTCGCCCACGTCGCCCCTGAACACGGCCGACGCCCTGACCGGCGACGCGCCGTCGGCGTTCTCCTGCTCGTACTGCCGCAGGACCTCGTCCGGGTCCAGGCCGAGATCGGAGGCGATGGTCCGGATGTGCCCGCGCGCGTAGAAGTCACCCACCGAGAAGTCGTCCTGCTCGAAGCGTTCGATGACGGTCTCGCGGATCCGCGTGCGCTCGCCGAGCTGACGCACGGTCAGCCCGGCGCGCTCACGGGCTTCGGCCAAAACAGCACCTACGCTCATCGTTCCGCCCCCCTGTCTCCAAGCGCACCGTCGTCCAGCTCGCCCCACGATGCGTAGTTAGTCACATTCAATCAGTAACTGACTACGGAGGGTACCCATGGGTGGACCCTGAGCAACTACCCTGTCACCTCCATAGCGGTTTCAGGGGCGGGACGGGACACGACGATCTCCAGACGGGAGATCCGCTCCGCGTCGTCGAGGTCGAAGCGATAGTCGAGGTCCACGGGACTGCCCGGGAACGTGCCCTCGAGCCTGCACGTCACGACCGTACGACCGGCCACGGTCTTGTCCACGGTGGTGTGCACGGTGGTGTCCACGCTGTTGTCCACGGTGCGCGCGGACAGCGGTGTCGTACGTCGCGCTCGCGGCATGGCGGAACGCGCGACTGGCCCCGGAAGAGCGGTCGATGATCCTCGTGGACGCGCGGACCGGCCGGGAGGTCGAGCCCGTGGTCGTCGACGCCCACATGGGCGAGCGCGTCGACGGTCCCGGCCATTTCTTCGCCGCCGGGCCCGCCGCCGGGCCGATCATTGGGCAGCGGTACGAGGGCGTGGCGCGCCTGCCTGCCCCCGCGCCGGCGGCCGGATCGGCCTGACGACGGGCGGCGGCCCTACGACTCCCCGCGCAGATCGGCGAGCAGGCCGGGCAGCTCGTCGGGCTTGACCAGCACCTCCCTGGCCTTGGACCCCTCGCTCGGACCGACCACGTTGCGGCTCTCCAGCAGGTCCATCAGGCGGCCGGCCTTGGCGAAGCCGACCCGCAGCTTGCGCTGGAGCATGGACGTGGAGCCGAACTGGGTCGACACGATCAGCTCGGCCGCCTGGACCAGCAGGTCGAGGTCGTCGCCGATCTCCTCGTCGATCTCCCGCTTCGCGGTGGCGGGCGCGGCGACGTCCTCCCGGTACTCGGCCTGCATCTGGGCCTTGCAGTGGCCGACGACCTCCGCGATCTCCTTCTCGGAGATGAAGGCGTTCTGCAGCCGCATCGGCTTGCTCGCGCCCATCGGCAGGAACAGCGCGTCGCCCTGCCCGACGAGCTTCTCGGCTCCGGGCTGGTCGAGGATGACCCGCGAGTCGGCGAGCGAGGAGGTCGCGAACGCCAGCCGCGAGGGCACGTTCGCCTTGATCAGGCCGGTGACGACGTCCACGGACGGCCGCTGGGTGGCGATGACCAGGTGGATGCCGGCGGCCCGGGCGAGCTGTGTGATGCGGACGATCGAGTCCTCCACGTCGCGCGGCGCGACCATCATCAGGTCGGCCAGCTCGTCCACGATCACCAGCAGGTAGGGGTACGGCTGGTAGACGCGCTCGCTGCCCGGCGGCGGCACCAGCTTGCCCGCGCGCACGGCCTTGTTGAAGTCGTCGACGTGCCGGAAGCCGCTGGCCGCGAGGTCGTCGTACCTCCGGTCCATCTCGCCCACCACCCATTCGAGGGCCTCGGCGGCCTTCTTCGGGTTGGTGATGATGGGCGTGATGAGGTGGGGGATGCCCTCGTACGCGCTGAGCTCCACCCGTTTGGGGTCGACCAGCACCATGCGGACCTCGTCGGGCGTGGCCCGCAGCAGGATCGAGGAGATCAGCCCGTTGATGCACGTCGACTTGCCCGCGCCGGTGGCGCCCGCGATGAGGATGTGCGGCATCTTGGCCAGGTTGGCCACGATGGTGCGGCCCTCGACGTCCTTGCCGAGCCCGACGATCATCGGGTGGTGGTCGGCCTGGGCCACCTGCGAGCGCAGCACGTCGCCGAGCGACACGAGGTCCTTGTCGACGTTGGGGATCTCCACGCCGATCGCCGATTTGCCGGGGATCGGGGACAGGATCCGCACGTCCGCCGACTTGACGGCGTAGGCGATGTTCTTGGTGAGCGCGGTGACCTTCTCGACCTTGACGGCCGGGCCCAGCTCGATCTCGTACCGGGTCACCGTCGGGCCCCGGGTGAACCCGACGACCTGCGCGTCGATGGCGAACTGCTCCAGCACGCTGGTAAGCGCGTTCACGACCGTCCGGTTGGCCTTGGTCTCCTGCTTCGGCGCGCTGCCCGGCCGCAACATCGCAACGTCCGGCAGCGTGTACGGCCCCTCCTGGCTGGACAGGACGAGCTGCTCCACCTTGCGCGGCGCGGGCGTCGGCAGCGGAGGCTGCGGCGCCGTCTTGGGGAGCCGCATCTCCGGCTCGGTCGGCTCGGCCGACTCCACTGCCTCGTCCACCAGACCGGGGACGATCTCCGGCGCGTGGTCCTTCTCCGACAGCACGGGCGTGTCGTACGGCTTGACGCCGTCGCCGCCCTCGGCGGCGTCGCGCCCGCCGCCCTGCTGCTTGCGCGTGCGCTTCCTGGACGGCGCCGGGCTCTTGCGGGGCTCCCCGGTCTCGTCCGGCCGCTGGAAGAGCATGTGCTGGATCTCGGCGAGGCGCTCGGGGATGCGGTGGACCGGCGTCGCGGTGATCACCAGCAGGCCGAAGCCGGACAGCATCAGCAGCAGCGGGATCGTGATGAACGCCGGCAGGATGCTCGACGGCGGAGCCGACACGATGAAACCGATCATGCCGCCCGCCGCCGACACGTTGTCCATGCCGTCGTCGGGCCCGCCCGAGGGGTACGGCGTGCCGTGGGCGACGTGCACGATTCCGAGGATCCCGGCCAGCAGCGCCGTCCAGCCGATGCCCATCCTGCCGGTCTCGGCGTTCTGGTCGGGGTGGCGCAGCAGCCGCCAGGCGAGCAGCGCGAGCAGCACGGGCACCCCCCAGGCGAGCGCCCCCACCGTCCCGCGCACCACGGCGTCGACGAACGCGGCGAAACCCGTCTTGGTGTCCCTCCAGGTCAGGGCGGCGAGCACGATGGCGCCCGCGAGCACCGACAGGCCCTGCCCGTCGCGGCGGTGCACGGGATCGAGGTCGCGGGCGCCCTGGCCGAGCCCCCGCGCCGCCTTGCCCACGCCGTTCGCCACCAGCATCCACATGCTGATGAAGATCTTGCCGATGATGAGGAAGAACCAGCTGACCGGATCCTGGCCGGTCGCGACCGGCCGCTTGGGCGCGGGCCTGGGCGCCGCCCTGCCTCGGGAACCCGCCGGGGATCGCTTAGGGGAAGCCGTACGGGATCCGGAGCGCGACGCGGGGCGCTTGCCGGACCCCTGTCCGGACGTACGGGTGGCCATGATGCCGAAGTTACCCCGGATGCGGGCGATTACCGGGGCGGCGCGCCGGGCCGCCCCCTACTAGGCGCGCCCGGCGATCCGGTGCAGGAGCAGGGCGAGCCGCCCGGGCGCCGAGATCATGGGCCAGTGCCCGGTCGGCAACGTGTGGAAGCGCCAGTTCGGGGCGGCGCGCAGGGCGTCGACGTCGGCGGCGACGCGTCCGCCGAAGTGTTCCATGGAGCAGACGACGTACGTGGCGCGCTGCTGCGTCAGGGGGCGGGTCAGGACGGCGGGCTCGGCGATGGTGCGGCCGGGATGGCCGACGAGGCGCTCGGCCAGCCACCGCGCCTGCCGCCGGGTCAGGCCCTGCCCCTCGCCCACGACGGCGGCGTCGGGCGCGGGCCAGCGGCCGCCGTTGTCCTCGATGAGCCGCAGCTCCGCGGCGTGCTGGCGCTCGGGGAACGCGTGCAGCATCGACTTGCCGTCGTGCGGCAGGAACGCCTCGACGAACACGGTGTGCGCCACCCGGTCGGCCGCGCGGTCGGCGACCTGGCCGGCCACGATGCCGGAGTAGCTGTGCGCCACGAGGACGACGTCGCGCAGGTCCTCCTCCTCCAGCAGCGACAGCACGGTGCCGACGTGCGTCTCCAGGCCGACGCCCGCGACGTCCCCGTCGGGATCGGCCAGGCCGGGGAGCGTGATCGCGCGGGCGGCATGACCGTAGCCGCGCAGGCGCCGCGCCACCGGCCCCCACGCCCAGGCGCCCATCCAGGGGCCCGGGATCAGGATGAAGCCCTTGTTCACGAGAATCAGCCTTCTTCTGGTCGGCCCGGTGCGGATTCACGCGGCGAGCTGGTCTTCACCCGCCATTGAGCGGCCTCGCACCGGGCGTCGTCAACGCCGCTCACGCGGCCTGGCGTGCCGTCTCGAAGCCGGCGCGCCGGCGCAGGAGCGCGGCGTCCGCCTCGCGGACCGTGATGCCGTGGTCGCCGCCGAGCACCGCGACGACGGCGACGTACCCGGGGCCGGGGTCGAGGGGGTGGATCCGCACCGCTGCGGGCGGCACGTCCAGCGGCCAGCTCAGCAGCGCGGGGCTCTCCCCCGGGCCGGTCACCTCGACCCGGTCCGGGGAGATTCGCAGACCGTGCCCGGTGGCCTTGAGCGCGGCCTCCTTGCGCACCCAGATCCGGGCGAAGCCTTCGTACCGCGCGTGCTCGGGAAGGGCCACGAGGGCGCGGCGCTCGGTCTCGGTCAGCGCGCAGCGCGCGAGGTCGTCCACCGGCGTCGCTGGCACCGCCTCCACGTCGACGCCCAGCGGCCCCACGGCCGTCAGCGCCACCGCGACCCGGTCACCCGAATGGGAGATGGAGACGTGCAGGGTCTCCCCCTCCGTCAGGATGCGGGGCTTGCCGTGGTACCTGTCGCAGTCGGGGCACGTCCGGTCCACCACCACGTCCGCGGGACGGACGCCCAGCCGCTCGGCCGCGGCCTCCCGCAGCAGGCGCGCCCCGGTCAGGAAGCGGCGGCGGTCGGGCTCGCGGCGGAAGCGGGCCGCACGGCGCAACTCGTTCGCGCTGAGGTCCCGCACCAGGGTGTCGATCGTTTCCAGCCGCGGGTCCGCCCACCACACATGGCACTCACCCGCCGCCACAACCGAGGCGATCATCGGTTCGTCTCCTTCGTTAGCGTCCTACTGCCGGGGACCCTCCAGGGGACGGCAGGCGACCAGTTCGAGGTGGCTGACCTCGGGGCTGGTGAGGATCCTCGCCACCTCGGCGCGGACTCCTCCCGCCGTCGTCCCTTCCGCGCGGATTCTGATGACGATGTCGCCGGCGACCTGTTCGAGGTGCTTGTGCCAGCTCCCGGGGAGAAGCGCGAGCACCCGGATCCCGTCCACCGGCGAGCCCGGAGCCGCCTGCCCGTCCGTCCGGCGCATCGTCAGCTGAACCAGCATGGCCTCGGCTCCCTCTCCGGCCGCCGGCCTGGCGGCCTCGCGCGCCGCGGCGGCCGGGCCCCGCACGCGGCTCCTCCGGGGAGGCGGGCGCCCGCGGGCCACCGCCTCCGTCCGCTGCCTGTTGTCGTCACACCTTCAATGTGCGGCCGTGGGGGGCGTGGAACCAGGGCTTGCCCAGGCAGCAAGCTGCAGCGGGGTTACCGCATCCTGCCAGCGGAGGCGTCCGGGCACGCGAACGCCCGCCGCCGCCACAGACGGGCGGGGCGGGCGCGAGGCTGGGCGGACGCGAGGGGTAGGGGCAGGCGCGAGGCTGAGGCGGGCGTGGGGATGGGCAGTCGCGAGGGTGGGACGCTTACAGGGGCACGTTCCCGTGCTTGCGCTGCGCCCCCGGCTTGCGCTTGTCGCGCAGCATGGCGAGGCCGCGGGCGACGGCGGAGCGCGTCTGCACCGGGTCGATCACGTCGTCGACCAGGCCGCGCTCGGCTGCGTACTGCGGGTGGACCAGCTCACCGGCGTACCGGGCGAGCAGCTCCGCGCGCAGGCCCGCGGGGTCGGCCGCGGCGGCGAGCTCACGGCGGAAGACGACGTTGACCGCGCCCTCGGCGCCCATCACCGCGATCTCGTTGGTCGGCCACGCAAGCGACAGGTCCGCGCCGATCGACCGGGAGTCCATCACGATGTAGGCCCCGCCGTACGCCTTGCGGAGGATGACCTGGATGCGGGGCACGGTCGCCTCGCAGTACGCGTAGAGCAGTTTGGCGCCGTGCCGGATGATGCCGGCGTACTCCTGGTCGGTGCCGGGGAGGAAGCCCGGCACGTCGACGAGGGTCACCAGCGGGATGTTGAAGGCGTCGCAGAACCGCACGAACCTGGCCGCCTTCTGCGCCGCGTCGGCGTCCAGCACGCCCGCGAGCACCAGGGGCTGGTTCCCGACCACTCCGACCACCGCGCCGTCGACGCGGGCCAGCGCGCAGATCACGTTGCGCGCCCAGCCCTCGTGCAGTTCGAGGAAGTCGCCGTCGTCGACCAGCTCCGCGATCACCTCGCGCATGTCGTACGGCTTGCTGGGCTCGGCCGGAACGATCTCCGCCAGGCGCGGGCGCGTGTCGCGGGACGCGTCGCACGGCGGCGCCGCGGGCGGCGGTTCGAGGTTGTTGCCCGGCAGCATCGAGAGGAGGTAGCGCACCTCCGCCAGGCAGGCCTCCTCGTCGTCGTGCACGAACGCCGCCACGCCCGAGCGGGTGCCGTGGACCTGGGCGCCGCCCAGCTCGGCGTGGGTGACCCGCTGGCCGGTCACCGCCTCGACGACGTCCGGCCCGGTCAGGTAGAGCTGCGAGGTGCCCTGCACCATGAAGGTGAAGTCGGCCAGCGCGGCGGAGTAGGCCGCGCCTCCGGCGCAGGGCCCGAGCACGACGCTGATCTGCGGGATCACGCCGGACGCCTGGACGTTGCGCCGGAAGATGCCGCCGTAGCCGTTGAGGGACATCACCCCCTCCTGGATCCGCGCGCCGCCGCTGTCGTTCAGGCCGATGAACGGCGAGCCGGTGGACATGGCGAGGTCCATCACTTTGTGGATCTTCTCGGCGTGCGCCTCCCCCAGGGAGCCGCCGAAGACCGTGAAGTCCTGGGCGTAGACGAACACCCGCCGGCCGTGGACGGTGCCGGAGCCGGCGACGACGCCGTCGGTGTGCGGGCGCCGCCCGTCCATGCCCAGCCCCTGCGCCCGGTGCCGCCGGTAGATGTCGATCTCCACGAACGAGCCCTCGTCGAGCAGCAGGTCCAGCCGCTCGCGGGCGGTCCGCTTGCCCAGCGCGTGCTGCCGGGCCACGCCGTCGGGACGGCCGGCGACGGTCCGGGCGCGCAGCCGCGCCAGCTCCTCGCGCAGCGCGCCCATCGAACGGGCCGGCCGCTCCGGGGGCGTCCGCGGCGGCAGGTCCGCCGGTGCGACGTCGAGTTCCGAGATGCTCATCAGCGTTCCTTCCCCCGCGGTGCGCGTTGTGCGCGCGCCGGCGTTCCGGGTCACGTGGCCTCAGTCAAAATCTCGCGGGCCCGCGCTGTCACCTCCTCCTTTGCCATGCGGCGCCGGGATGGCAGGAAGCGGTAACGCCGGTGCAGCTTGCTGCACGCCGGACGCCTGGTTCCGGGTCCTGTGGCGCCGCACAGTAGGTAGTGCGAGAACAACCCCTCCGGCAGCGAGAGAAGGCACCGAGATGAAGACCCTGGTCTCCTCCCCCACCGCTTCGTGGAGCACCCTCAAGTGGGCCATCGCCCTGGCGTCCGGCGCCCTCGCGTGCGGGCTCGCGGCGGGCACGGCCGGCATGGCGAGCACGGCGGGAGGCGCAGGCGTCGCGGACGACGGGCCGCGGATCACCGTGCTCGCCGACGGCAACGACGGGAACACCTGGGGCAGCCCGGTGCAGTACGGCAACACGTGGGGGTGAGCGCCGCGCCCCCGCGTGGGCCCCGCACCGAGCTCAGATCCAGTTCTCCTCCTTGGCCCGCAGGGCCGCCTGGAACCGGTTGACGGCGCCGAGCCTGGCCATCAGATCGGCCACGTAGCGCCGGTAGGTCCGCACCGAGACGTCCAGCTCCCTGGCCGCGATCTCGTCCTTGTCCGCCGTGGCCATCACCGCGAGCACCCGCTGCTCCATCTCCGACAGCGCGGGCTCCATGGTCGTGGGCTCCATGATGTCGCGGAAGTCGGTGGCCGACTTCCACACCCCGTCGAAGTAGATGACGAGCTGGGAGACCAGCCCGGGCTCCCTGACCAGCAACGCGCCCTTCGCGCTCTCCTTGGGGTCGATGGGCACGACGGCGGCGCTCCGGTCGTAGATGAGCATGCGGTCCATCGGCTGATCGGTGACGCGCACCTCGGCGCCGAGGCTGACCAGCTCGCGCAGGTAGGACACCATGAACGGGTCGTCGAGCGCGGCCGGGTGGTAGACGCCCTTGATCGCCAGGCCCCGGCGCAGCGAGCGGGTGTCCAGCGGCAGCGCCGACTCGATCATCACCCGGCTGAACGGGCCGCCCGGATGCAGGCAGAGCGTCTCCTTGTAGGAGAAGAAGGCGAGGTCGTCGATGCGCTGGCGAACCCGCTCGACGCCTTCCACCCGTTCGATGTCGAGGACCGTCGCCGCGCGGTCGCCCTCGTGCTTGTCCTCCATGAAGACGGCGATCGCGTCGCGCGCCGCCAGGACCCGCCGGATCTCGGCGTTGAGCTCGTTGAGGCGCTTTTCCACCAGCCGCTCGATGCCGATGCGCGGCTCCGTCGCCACGACCCTGTGCCGGTCGGCGATGTCGAGCAGGGACAGCCGGCTGAGCGTCTCCACGGCAGCCTCGACGGTGTCCGCGGACAGGCCCAGCGCCTCCGGCACCGAACCGACTCCCTCGCCCTTGCACCGGAGGAAATACCGGTAGATCTCGGCCGCCTCGGGTGAGATGCCGATCACGGAGACGTCCACGGCTCACCTCCCGCGTCTTCGTGGTGCGATCCGCGCGACGGGGTGTGCGACGGGGCGGGGACTAGCGAACCGGACACGGCACCTCGATCCCCGGCCGCTCTCGCCGGTAGCAGGAGGCGCCCGGGCAGACCACCTTGACGGCCTCGCGGGACTCCCCCGCCTCGACGAGGATCGGCTCGTGCCCGAACCGGCGGTAGGCGACGCCCGCCCAGCCGGACGGGACGGGCCCGGCGGGCTCGTCGACGATCCCGGGATCGGCGTCGACGGCCGTGCGCTCCAGGTCCGCCGGGTGACCGTCCTCGTGGCGCCACGCGACGAGGCGGCTCGGCGCGCCCAGGTCCGGGACGGCCTGCCCCGGCTGCGCCCCGGCCGCGACCGCGAGCAGGAAAGCCTCGCGCACCGCCGCACCGAGCGTGCGCCCGCAGGCGGCGGCCGTGGTCGTGGCCGCGCCGCGCACGCGTACGAGCACGGTCCTGACCTCGCCGGCCGGCAGCACGTACGCCGAGATCGACAGGCCGAGCCCGGAGGCCGCCTCCGCGACCCCGGGTGGCAGCAGTCCGCCGAGGTACGGCGTGATCCGCAGCGGCGGGCGGCGGGACGCGGCCCGCCACCGGAGGACCGCGTCGTGGGCGAGCACGTCGGCGACGCCGGCGGGGGCGCAGTCGTCCACCACGCCGATCGCGGTGGGCTCGACCGGGCCACCGTGCTCCCGCAGCCACACGACCTCGCCCGGCAGCCGGTAACCGGCACCGGTCAGCAGCCCCCTGCCCGCGACGAGCGGGCCGCCGCTCCCGGTGGGGTGCGGCACGGTGGCGTGCGGCACGGCGGCGTGCGGCGCGGCGGCGTGCGGCGCGATGAGCTGCGGCGCGATGGGGTGCGGCACGAAATCGGACAGGCGCAGTGCCCTGCCGCCCCCGCCGGGCGTCGCCCGCGGTGCGGGTCCTTCACGCAGCAGGCCCAGGGCCCGGGCGCGGGCCCGTGCCCTGGACAGTGCCGCCTCGGCGGAGAAACCGGCGGCGACCACCGGAGGATCGGCCGCCGACGCCCGCGCGTACGCGAGGTGGACCGTGCCGTCCAGGCAGCCGGCCACCTCTCCCGCCGTCCCCGGCGTCTCCCCCGCCGTCCGGAAGCCCGCGGGTGTGGGCCTCATCGGTTCCTCCTTACTCCGCCTCCCGCTACACGCGCGCGGGAGCGAACTGGCCCGGCCTGCGGCCCTGTCCGGCCGGGCCGCGGTAGGCCTGGGCGATGTCCAGCCAGCGGTCGGCCTCGGCGCCGACGGCCGTGACCGCGAGGTCGTCCCGGTGCCGGCGCCGGGTCACCAGCAGGCAGAAGTCGGCGGCGGGGCCGGAGACCCGCTGCTCGGCGTCCTCGGGCCCGTACGCCCACACCTGGCCGGAGGGCGCGGTGATCTCGAAGCGGAACTGCTCGGCCGGCGGCGTGAGGCCGCGCGACAGGTAGCCGAAGTCGCGGGTGAGCACGGCGAACACGACGAGGTGGCCCAGGCGGTCGGTGCGCTCGAGTTCCACTCCCAGCGTGTCGGCGATGTCCTGCCCGTGGGCGAACTGCTCCATGATCCCGGCGCACGCGAGCACGACCGGCGGCAGCGGGTTGACCAGCCAGGGCACGGTCGCGTCCGCGGGCACGGCGGGTAGGGCCTCGACCACCTCCGCGCGTACCGACCGCCACTTGGCGAGCAGTTCGGCCGGCGTGTCGTTCTCGAACATCTTGAGCGCGGCGTTCACCGCCGCGTCGAAGTTCCCCTTGGCCGGGGCGGTCATCGCCTCGAACGCCGCGGGGTCGCTCGCCGCCGTCGCGGCCAGCCGGAAGACGAAGGTGAGGTGGGCGATCTGGTCCCTGACCGTCCATCCGGGCGCGGGGGTGGGCAGGTTCCACTGGTCCGGGTCGAGGCCGGCCACGATGCGGTCGAGCTGCTCGCCCTCCGCGGTGAGGTCCCTGAGCACGGTCTCCAGCTGGGTCATCGGGCAGTCCTCTCACTAGAAGTCGTCGCGGTGTCACGGTCACCAACATGCGGGCGGGCCTCGTGGGCCCAGGCGCCGGCGCGGCGCGCGGCGGACATGGCGGCCCACGCCGTCAGTTCGACGAGCGTCCGGTCGTCCGGCTCCGCGCGCCTGAATTCGTCCACGACCCCCTCGTCCACCTGGTAGGAGGCGAGGGCGGTGAGCAGCGCCAGGCGTCCGGCCGGTCGGTGCCGGTCGGGCAGGACGGACACGGCGCCGGCGACCCACGCGCGGCCCAGGCCGGGAGGCTCGCCGTTCCAGCCGTCGAGCACGTCCGTGACCAGGTCGCGCACCGGTTCCGGCACCGAGCGGCGCCCGGCCACCTCCACGGCCGCCGCAGCCCGGGCGAATGCCCCGGCGACGTGCGGAACGTCCCGCGCCCAGGACAGGTCGGGCGGCAGCGGCGCGTCCGGCAGCAGGCTCAGCGAGTCGCCCGGGGTCGCCGCCCTGCTCGCCGCCGGGGCAATGAGCAGCCCGAACAGCCGCATGAGTCCCTTGCGGGCCCGTACGGGCACTCCGGGGGGCAGCGGGGAGTCGCCGAGGAAGACGTTGACCATCCGGTTCAGGTACTGGAACGTCACGGCCACCGCGATCAGCTCGGCGGCCTGGTCCGGCGGCACCGGGAGGGCGTGCGAGGCGGCCTCCCCGCGCCGCGCGGCCGCCCGCGCCCACTCCTCGATCCGCGAGGTCCGGGGGTCGGCGGCCGCGCCGCCACGTCTGACGAGGGCGTCCAGCGTGGCCCGGTGCACGTCCACGCAGTACGGGCAGGAGTTGCCCCGCGAGACGGCCGTCGCGACGGCCTCCTTGACCTGCCGGGCGACCGCGCCCCGCGCGAGCAGCGACTCACGCAGCGCCAGCCAGCACGCGGCCAGGACGGGCGGGGCGGGCGAGTGCAGGATCACGGGCGGCGCCAGCATGCCGAAGTCCCGCTCGACCTGCGCGTACACCCGGCGGACGAGGTCCGGCGCCGCGTTCGGGCGCACCGGGGCGACGTGGCGGACCTGCGCCAGCGTGCCCGGCAGCGTGGCGCGGGCGAGGACGGCCCCCATCTCGGCTCCCCCTTACCTTCTCGTCAGGCTCGGCAGCAGGTCGGCGACCCCGCGGCGGCCGCTGGTCCCGCCGTCGGGGGCCGGCGCGCCGTAGGTGACGTCCACGCCCCGGTCCTGCGCGGCCCGGACGATGCCCGGGATCGCGCGCTCGGCGAGCGCCGCGATGGTCATGGCCGGGTTGACGGTCAGCGCGCCCGGCACGGCGGAGCCGTCGGTGACGAAGATGCCCGGGTGCCCGCGCAGCTCGTTCCGGTCGTCGAGGGCGGAGGTCGCGGGGTCGTCGCCGATGCGGCAGGACGACAGCGGGTGCACGGTGTACGCGCCGATCACTTCGTTGGTCCAGGCGGTGACGGTGGCCAGGCCGTCGCGCTCCAGGATCTCCTTGACCTCGGCGTCCGCCATGGCCCAGGCGCGCAGCGTGGTCTCCGCGGGGTCGTACTTGAGGCGCCCGACGCCGAGCATCTGCTGGGACACCCGGTCGGCGTTGCCCTTGGCCGGCGGCGGGCCGAAGACGCCCTCGTTGGCGTCCTCGATCATCTGGAAGATGATCAGCCAGGACTGCCAGCGCCGCAGCATCTCCTTCTTCTTCACGCCGAACCAGGTCGACTCACCCGGGGCGGCGTCGGCGACCTGCGCGAGGATGGTGCCGAGGCCGGGCGGGAAGTAGAGCTGCTCCAGCGAGTAGCGGGTGAACTCGGGCAGCGAGCCGTCGAGCCGGTCCCAGTTCGCCACGGTCGGGCCCTTGCCGATCTGGTTGGCCGCGTACGCGAGGCCGTCGCCCCGGGACAGGCCGAGCACGTCGCGCACCCGGTCCTCGTTGAGCACCGCGGTGTTGAGCCGCTCGCCGTTGCCGGAGAAGTAGCGGCCCACCGCGTGCGGCATGGCGCCGAGCGTCGCCTCGCTGCGCTGCAGGATGACGGGCGTGGCGCCGGCTCCCGCCGCCAGCACGATGATCTTGGCGTCGATCGCCCCGCCGTCGTAGCGGATCCGGTAGTCCTCCTCGTCGATGAGGTCGTAGTGCACGCGGTAGGAGCCGTCGTGGTTGCGCTCGATCCGCTGCACCTCGTGCAGCGGGCGGATCTGCGCGCCGTGGGCGAGCGCCGCCGGCAGGTAGTTGGTCAGCAGCGAGCGCTTCGCGTCGAAGCGGCACCCGGCCATCATCCAGTTGCAGTTGACGCACTTGGCGTTGTCGATCGCCACCGGCACCGGGTTGGCGGTGCGGCCGGAGTGGTCACAGGCGGCGGCCCACAGCCCGCCCGCGTAGGTGACGTCGTTCCAGTCCTGGGTGGTGACGGGGATGGACTCCGCCACCCGGTCGTACCAGGGGTCGAGGGTGTCGCGGCTGACGGAGGCCGGCCACATCCGGCGGCCGATGGTTCCGTGGCGCTCGAAGACGAAGCGCGGCGCGCGGGGCATGGCGGCGAAGTAGACGACGCTTCCGCCGCCCACGCAGTTGCCGCCGAGCACGCTCATGCCGTCGCCGACGACGAAGTCGAAGGCCCGCGTGTAGGACGAGCCGAGCTTGAAGTCGTGCTCGAAGTCCTGCGCGCCCAGCCACGGCCCCCGTTCGAGCACGACGACGCGCGCCCCGCCCGCGGCCAGGTGGTAGGCCGCGATGGCGCCGCCGAAGCCGCTGCCGACCACGAGGACGTCGGTGCGTTCAGTGCTGGTCATGCGGGGCTCCCTGAGGGGGTCGTGTCCGGGTGCAGGCGGGCCAGGGGCCTGCCGTAGGAGTGGGCGGGGAACCGCCACAGTCCGTCGTCGCCGGGACGGGCGATGCCCATCGCGAGCAGCCCGGGATGCCCGGCGGCGATCGCCTCGGCCGTGCTCGTGTGCGCCGCGGAGTCGTAGGCCATGTTGCTGAACAGCGCGAGCAGGACCCAGAACGCCTTCTCCGGGTGGTCGGGCGCGGTCAGCCGGCGCACCAGGGCGGTCCGGTGCTCGAAGGTGAGGGCGACGAACGGCGGCAACGAGTCGTCCAGCGTGAGCCCGTGCTCCGCCGCGTAGTCGCGGGCGTGGTCGCCGAGCAGGCGGGCGTAGTCGTCCAGGCCCTCCGTGACGCCGGTCGCGTTCCATTCGAGCAGCTCGATGGCGCCGGCCTGCACCGCCCCGGCGCCCTCGGCCGCGCCGGCCACGGCCAGGTCGCCGGGGTACCTCTTCTCACCGGGGACGATCGTGTCCGCGAAGGCTTCCAGTGTCGTCGTCCTGGGATTGTCGTCTGCTGGGGCTCGCGGCGGCATGGGCGTTCCCTCGTGTCTCAGTTCGACTCAGGTCACCTTCATCGTCCGGGCACCGCCGCGCGCGTCGCATCTTCCGCGTTGCGCCGCGCCTCTCCGGCCGTGCCGTCCGAGGCGGCCGTCAGTGCCGTACGCAGGGTGGCCAGCGCGCGGACCGTCTGGCTGCGGACCGTGGAGCCCTCGCTGCCCATCGCCGACGCCGTCTCCTCGACGCTGCGGTCCTCCCAGTAGCGCAGGACGACGGCGGCCCGCTGCCGGGGGCCGAGACCGGCGAGCGCGTTCATCAGCAGGATGCGGTCGACCACGAGCGTGTAGGGGTCGGCCAGGGGTTCGGGCTCGGGCGGCAGCTCGTGCAGGACCTCCCGCGACCACCGGTGCGACCTGCGGTCGCTGTAGACCAGCCGGATCATGATCGCCCGCGCGTAGCCGGAGAGCCTGTCGTGCCGCTCCAGCCTGTCCCAGTGGCGGTGGAGGGCGATCAGGGTCCGCTGGACGAGGTCCTCGGCCTCGTGCCAGTCCGACGTGAGCAGGAAGGCCGTGCGCCGCAGCGCCGGCCAGGCATGTCTCGCGTAGCGCGAGAACCCGTCGTCGCGAGCCTCGGCCATCCGCCCCCACTCCCCAACAGGGCCGCGTCCCCTGCCCGCGGGCTGAGAAGCGCTCTCCCGCGGCCTGGGCCAACGGAGCCAGAATTGGCCGCCCCAACCTGGCGTCACAACCCCTATCCGGACCCCCTGTCCCCTATCCGGAAATCTGGGGTCCCATAACCGCCGCGAGCGATTCCCGCGCCCGCCGGATCCCTTTACGATTTCGTCGTGACCGGCCGGCGGACGAAAAATGGAAGACTGCTCGCGATAAGCGACCTCCATGTCGCCCACCCGGAAAACCGGGCGCTCGTGGAATCGCTGCGTCCCGGCGCGCCGGGCGACTGGCTGATTGTCGCCGGCGACGTCGGCGAGCGGATTTCCGACGTCGAATGGGCGCTCGCCACGCTGCGGGACCGTTTCGCGGCGGTTGTGTGGACGCCCGGCAACCACGAACTGTGGACCACGCCCGGCGACCCCGAGCCCCTGCGGGGCGAGGAGCGCTACCGCCGGCTCGTCCAGGTCTGCCGCCGGATCGGGGTGCTCACTCCCGAGGACCCCTACCCGGTGTGGACCGGGGAGGGCGGCCCGGCGACCGTGGTCCCCCTGTTCCTGCTGTACGACTACAGCTTCCGCGACCCGCACACCACCAAGGAGGAGTCGCTCGCCCAGGCGTACCGGCTGGGCGTCGTCTGCACCGACGAGATCCTGCTCGACCCCCACCCGTACCCCAGCCGGGAGGCGTGGTGCCGGGCGCGGCTGCGGGAGACCGAGTCGCGGCTCGACGCGCGCGACCCCGACCTGCCGACCGTCCTGGTCAACCACTTCCCGCTGCTCCGCGAGCCCACCCGAGTGCTGCGGCACCAGGTGTTCGCCCAGTGGTGCGGCACCGAGCACACGGCCGACTGGCACCTGCGCTACCACGCGTCCGCCGTGGTGTACGGCCACCTGCACGTGCCGCGGACGACATGGCACGACGGCGTGCGGTTCGAGGAGGTGTCGCTCGGCTACCCGCGCGAGCGACGCCACCACGCCGGGCCGCCGGCGCCGCGGCAGATCCTCCCCGCCGCGGCGTAGCACGGGCACACCGCCGGCGTGCCGCGCGGCGACCACGGAAAGCGACCGGACGACCACCCGAACACAATTCTCAAATTAATTCCCGTTTCCATGCAGCGCCGGACCCCTCCGGCCGCATGTAAAAGAACGAAAGACCGGAACGAGGCGGCCGGAAATCGGAGGGCGCCGCCGTGAATTCCGGGCGACGAGCATTCCACGAAATCCGCGGGCGGCACCATTCGCGCGCGGACCCGCCGATCCGATTCAGGATCGCTCACCAGACGCCTCCGGACACCGGGAGGAGTAATGGACGAAGTAATCGAGCGAGCCGCGCTGAGGGTGATCGAGAACATGCACGAGAACCTCGGCGAACCGATCACCATCGACGACATGGCCCGGGTGGCCATGTTCAGCAAGTTCCACTTCTCGCGGGTCTTCCAGCGGGTCACCGGACTGTCCCCGGGACGTTTCCTGTCCGCCGTACGGCTCCGCGAGGCCAAGAGGCTGCTCGCCTCGACCGTGATGAGCGTGACGAACATCAGCCACCAGGTGGGCTATTCGAGCGTCGGCACCTTCAGCTCGCGGTTCACCAGCAGCGTGGGCCTGTCCCCGAGCAGGTACCGCGTGCTCGGAAGCGTGACGCCGCAGCTGCTCGCGGCCGGGCCTGGCGCCACCCCCTCCGGCGCCACGGCGACGATCGCGGGCGAGATCTCCTCGCCGCTGCCGGACCGGCCGGTCTTCGCCGGGTTGTTCCCCGAGCGGATCCTCGGCGGACGCCCGGTCTGCTACACCCTGCTCGACCGGCCCGGGCCGTACGTGCTGGAGAACGTGCCGCCGGGGCGGTGGCACCTGATCGCGCAGTCGGCCGCCGAGGGGCACGAGGACGCCTTCGGCACCCCCGGCGGCGAGGACGAGGCGCAGTGCATCTCGTGCAGCGGGCCGATCACCGTGCGGCCCGGCGCGGGAGCACAGGTCGCCGACGTCCGGCTCCGGCCGATGCGCCCGCTCGACCCGCCGGTCCTGCTGGCCCTGCGCGACCTGTTGTCGCCGGTCGGCGCCGCCAGGCAGGCCTGCTGAACGGCCGGCCCGCATCCGCGCGGCTCCCACGCGGCTCCTCACGCGAAGACGGCCGGGCGTCACCGCCCGGCCGCTCGCTTTCAACCCGATTCCCCCGCGCGCTGCTCCCTACGCGCGATGGACGGTCATCGGCAGGCCGCCGCGGACCCGCAGCGACAGCATCGCCTCGGGAACCACGGGACGGCCGGGCACATGGGCCAGCCGCAGCTCGCGGGAGACCATCGCGAGGACGAACGTCGCCTCCATCATGCCCAGGTGGTTGCCGACGCAGAACCGCGGCCCGGCACCGAAGGGGATGTAGGCGTACCGCGGCCGGCCGTGCGCGCGGTCCGGGTCGAACCGCTCGGGATCGAACCGCTCGGGGTCGGTCCAGTACGCGGGGTGCCGGTGCAGCGTGTACGGGCTGATCATGACGTCCGCCCCGGCCGGCACGTGGTAGCCGCCGACCTCGTCGTCCCGCTGGGCCACCCGGGTCAGCGCCCACACGGGCGGGTAGAGACGCATCACCTCCTCGATCACCATGGCGGTGTACCTGAGCCGGTGCAGGTCGTCGTACACCGGGGGCCGGTCGCCGAGGACCTCCACGGCCTCGGCGCGCAGCCGCTCGCGCACCTCCGGATGCCGGTCCAGCAGGTGGAAGGCCCACGACAGCGTGCTCGCCGTCGTCTCGTGCCCGGCCAGCAGCAGGGTGACCAGGTCCTCGCGCATCCGCCGCCGCGCGGGCCGGGGATCGACGCCCGCGGGCGAGGCGAGCAGCCGGGTCACGACGTCGTCCCCGCCGTCCGGATGGCCTGCCACCAGGCGGTCGGCGACCCGGTACAGGTCCCGGCGGGCGCGGCGGAAGCGCAGGTGCCCGGGCAGCGGCAGCCACAGCGGCACCATGCTCAGCGACACCATCTCGAACATCGCCTGGTCCTGCATGTTCTCGAAGGCGTGCCCGATCGAGTGGAACCGGTCGAGGTCGGCGCCGAGCAGGGTGCGGCCGAGCACGCCGAGGGCGAGCCGCGTCATCTCCCCCGCCAGGTCGACCGGCGGCCCGCCCACCCGCGCCCGCAGCCGCTCCACCAGGCGCGCCGCCTCGCCGGCGATCACGGCGTCCTGGTGAGCGATCCGCTTGTTCTGGAACATCGGCTGGACCGTCCTGCGCTGGGCGCGCCAGACCTCGCCCTCGCTGGTGAGCAGCCCGTCCCCGATGACCCGCTTCGCCTCGGCGAGGCCGATCCCCTTGTGGTACGCCGCGCTGTTGTCGGCCAGCACGTGCTTGGCGTGGTCCGGGTGGTTGAACAGGTAGATGCTCTTGGGCCCGATGGTCAGCCGTACGGCGTCGCCGTACGCCGCGGTGGCCGAGGTGAGCAGCCCCAGCCGGTCGCGGACGAGCTGGAGGAACAGCCGCGGCGTGGCCGTCACCGGGGGGCCGGGCGGCGCCACCTGGGCGCCGCCCTTGCGGGTCCGGGGCGGGGCGAGGACGGCGCGGCGGCTCGTCGCGCTCACGCCGGCACCCCCGGCCGGTCGGTGAGCTCCTGGAACCGGCCGCGGTAGACCAGCAGGCCCTCCCGGTCGGTCTGCTGCTCCATGGACAGCACCTTGCCGAGGAAGATCGTGTGGTCGCCGCCGTCGTAGGTGCGCCACAGCTCGCACTCGAACCTGGCGACCGTCCCGGCGATCAGCGGGACCCCGGTCAGGTCGCCGGGCAGCCACTCGACCTCCTCGAACTGGGCGGCGCCCAGCGCGCGGTAGCGGTTGGCGAAGTGCCTCGCCTCGCTCTCCTGGTGGGCCGCGAGGACCGAGACCCCGAAGAAGCCCGTCATGCTGAGGCACTGGTGCATGACGGCGGCCCGGTCGATGCAGACCAGCACGAGCGGCGGGTCGAGCGAGACGGAGGCGAAGGAGTTGGCGGTCATGGCGTGCGGGACGGACCCGCCCGTCGTCACCACGGTCACACCGGTGGCGAAGGCGCCGAACGCCCGCCGCAGCGCCTTGGCGTCGTTCACCTGGCCGTCCATCTGCAGGGATGATGCCGTTGATTGGTCGACAGTCACGCTGACCTCCTGGGGTTAGGACGCGTACGGTTCGAGCGCCCTGACCAGCGGCTCGGGAACCCGGGCGGGCGCGGTGCGGGTGTTCGGCCCGCGCATGCAGGCCACGCGCTGCCTGCCGCGGGCCACGAGCGTCTCGCCCTCGCCCGGGTTGAGCCGCACGTAGTCGAAGCTGAACTCGACCTGCGTCTGGGCGAGATCGACCAGGCGCATCCGGATGGACAGCTCGTCGAACGCGGTGATCTCGGCGAAGAACTCGCAGTCGACCTTCAGCGTGAACAGCTTCAGGTCGTCCTGCAGGTCGGCGAGCACCTCCGGCGCCCGCTCCTTGAGGAACATCTCCCGGCAACGTCCCTGCCACCGCAGGTAGTTGACGTAGTAGACGTTCCCGACGATGTTCGTCTCCTCGAACCCCACGGTGTGGAGGTATTCGTAGTAGTCACTCACGCCCGCGACCGCCCTTCGGTGAGCACCGCGATCACTACCGGCCCCGCGACGTCCCGCAGGGAGGTGACGAGCGTCGCGATCCGCGCGTCCCCGGCGTCGACGACCGCCCACGAGCCGGACACGGTCCCGGCCGCGAGCGGGGTGTCCTCCGGCAGGCCGGCCCGTCGCAGGGACCGCACCCCGGCCAGGACCCGCGCGGCCGCGACCGCGGGGGCCTCGCCGGTGAGGGCGGCTACCCGCTCGGCGACCGCGGCGTTCGGCCCGAGGGCCTCCCGCCACCGCCCGTCCCCCTCGCCGGACGCGGTCACCTCGGCGATCTCGCAGCCCAGCGGCCCGCCGCCGGCGACGCACAGCGTCACTCCGGCCCCGTGTGCCGCCGACACCGCGACGCCGTCGCCGGCCTCGCCGCCGATCTCCGGCTCGCCGCCGGGACCGGACCGCACCTCGACGGGGCGGCCGAGCGCCCGGCCCAGCCCCACGGCCGCGCGGGCGCCGCGCCCGGCGGCACCGTCCGGCTCGCCCGGCAGGCCGGGTTCGACCACGACGGCCACCCGGTCACCGGTCAGGTCCTCCAGCGTCCGCTCCAGGTAGGAGCCGAGCAGGGGGGCCACCCAGGGGCCCGCGCCGCCGTCCTTCTTGCGTACGGCCTGCAGGGTCAGGCCGTCCCACCGCTCCACGACGGTGCCGTCCCCGGTTCGGACCGCGATGTCGTAGACGTAGGTGTCGCCGTCGCGCTCGCGCTCCGTCGCGCAGTAACGCAGCGCGCCCGCCTCCGCGAGGGCGGGGCCGCCGGGACGCACCCGTTCGATCCCCACCGGGAGCAGCGTGGCGTCCGGCACGCAGACCTGGTTGCCGTGCATCAGCGCGTCCCGCGTGCCCGGGTCGCCGAGGAGCAGGGTGTCCGGCAGGTAGCGGGCGAACCAGTCCCCGTCGGCCAGCGCGGCCACGTCGGCGTCCACGTGGCGGGCGGCGGCGCGGTGGTAGCGGCGCAGCCGGTGGAACCGGCCGCCCTGGAACAGCAGGTCGCCGTACATCTCCCGGGCCGGGTCCAGCGTCACCGGGGGCAGGCCCTCGGCGACCTGGCCGGGCGGCCCGTCCGCCGCGGGCTCGCCGGTGTAGCGCAGCCGGGCGCGGAAGTGGTCCACCTCGAAGCCGGTGTCCGAGCTGCGGATCGCCGCCTCGACCGTGTCGTCGCCGGTGACCGTCGCGGCGATCCGCAGCGTCGTGCTGCCGGCCGGCGGCACCACGATCGGCCGCAGGAACCGCGCGTCCTCGATCGCCGGCGTCTCCCGCCGCCCGGTGGCCGCGTACGCGACCTGGGCCATGGCCTCCATCCCGAAGACGGCAGGGAACAGCAGGTTGCCGTCGAGGAGGTGGTCGGCGAGATAGAGGTCGGTGCCCGCGTTGACCTCGACCTCGGTGACGAGCTCGACGCCGTGGTAGCGGATCAGCGGGCGGTCGACGAAGCGCAGCAGGGGCAGCGGCGGCTCGTCCCTGCGGACCGTGCCGATCCCCTCCGTACGCCCGCTGATCACGACGACGACGGGCGAGGCGGGATCGGCGACCAGCCTTCGCATGATCTCCACTCCCTGCTCGGGGGTGATCGCGGCGATGCCCTTGCGGGTCAGCCCCTCGACCACCGACAGGCGCTCGCCCATGCCGACGTCCGACCAGACCGACCACTCCATGCAGATGGCGCGGCAGCCCGGGTGCTTGTCGGCGACCTCCCTGGTCAGGTCGGCCAGCCACTCGTTGGCGGTCGCGTAGTGCGCCTCGCCGTGCAGACCGGCCCTGCCGATGATGCTGCCGAAGGTGACCAGCAGGCGCAGCCTGCCGGGGTCCACCACGTCGAGCACGTTGCGCAGCCCGCCGACCTTGGGGGCGAACGTCCGGCCGAAGGCGTCGGCGTCGAGGCCGGCGAGCCCGGCGGGCTCGTTGCGGCCGGCGCCGTGCAGGACCGCGGTGACCGGCCCCAGCTCCGCCTCCAGCTCGGCGATTCCCCGGCGCACCTGACCGGGGTCGGTCACGTCGGCCCTGGCGTACCGCACGGTCACCCCGGCCTCGGCCATCCGCCGCAGGGTCGCGGCGAGCTCCGCGTCGCCGGCCGGGTCGGAGCGGCCGAGCACGGCCAGCTTCGCACCGCTGTCGGTGGCGACCGCCAGGGCGCACTCGGCGGTGATGCCCTTGCCGCCGCCGGTCACCAGCAGGACGTCCTCCGCGCCGAGCGGCGGGACCTGGGTGGCCGGCCGTACCGGCAGGGCGCGCAGCGTCGGCACCCGGCGCACGCCGTCGGCGTCGTAGTACGCCTCGGCGAAGCCGGTGGTCGCCGCCACCTCGGCCACGACGCGGCCGACCGCCTCCGGCACCGCCGGGGTGTGTACGACGGTGGTGCGCAGGTGCGGCGCCTCCAGGTGCAGCGTCTTGGCCAGCCCGGCCGCGCCCCGGTCGTGCTGGACCAGGACGAACCGGGTGCCGGGCGGGCCGGCCAGGGCGGCCTTGGCGCCCAGCAGCGCCTGCTCCAGGTGCTCCTCGGCGCAGTCCGGAGGCAGGCACACCAGCACCCCGGAGCCGACGTTCCCCTCCTCGAGCGCCCGGCGCAGCGGCTCGGCGATCGGGGACGACCCGGCGGCGTACAGCCGCCACCGGCCGCTGTCCCCGGGGCCGGTCCGCGCCGGGAGCGGCACCTCGTCGAGGTCGACCGCGAACGGCCTGGCCCAGTCGGCGGCGCCGGCCACCACGGCCGCCGGCGCGGCGGCCCGGCCCTGCGGCTCCCGCGTGAGCCGGTCGAGCGCCTCGGCCAGTTCACGCAGGCTCGCGGTGGCGAGGTTGGTGGGGGCCTGCGCGGCGGGCACCCCAAGGCGCTGGACGGCCTGGTCGATGATGTGCATGACCGTGACCGAGCTGAGGTGCAGCTCGTCGAGCGGCCTGCTGTCCTCGCTCACCATCTCCAGCGGCAGTTCCGCCCGCTCGGCCGCGAGGCGCCGCAGCAGGTCGATGCTCGATCCGGCCTCGGCCGCGGCGTCGGCGGAGACGACGGGGGCCGCCGTCGCGGCGGGCGGCGCGGCCTCCCCGGCCGCGCGCGCCCGCGTCGCCGCCACGGTGACCCGGGGCGCGGCCTCCGCCGGGCTGGCGAAGAAGCTGAACTCCGCGCCGATCTCCAGGGGCCGGACCAGCCGGCCGTGGAAGAGGTCCTCCAGGAGGACGGGGACGCCGGTCACGTAGGCCGCGCCGGCCACCCGCAGCAGCCCGGCCAGCGACTCGTCGTCGGTGTCGAGCGCGACCGCGGGCACCTCCGTCGCCGCCGCGGCCAGACCGGTCAGCACCCGGCCCGGGCCGACCTCGACGAACAGGGCGACGTCCTTGGCCGCCCGCTCGACCGCCTGGGTGAACCGCACCGGCTCGGTGATCTGCCGCCGCAGCAGCTCGCGCAGGTCCGCGACCGGCGGCAGGTCCTCGCCGGTCACGGTGGAGACGATCCGCCGCCCGACCGGGCCGAACTCCTGCCCGGCCAGGTACGCGCCGAACGCCTCGGCCGCGGGCGCCACCAGCGGCGAATGGAAGGCGTGGGACACCGCGAGCGGGGTCCAGTTCAGGCCCGCGTCGGAGGCCCTGCGCCCCGCCTCCTCCACCGCGTCGGCCGGGCCGGCGACGACGGTCTGGCTCGGGCCGTTGTACCCGGCGATCACCACCGGCAGCCCGGCGATGAGGTCGGTCACCGTCTGCGGGGTCGCCCGGATGCCGGCCATGGTGCCCGAGGAGCTGTGCTCGGTCATGGCCCGGCCGCGGGCGGCGGCCAGGCCGAGCAGCGTGTCCTCGTCCATGGCGCCGGCCCACTGCAGCGCCGACAGCTCGCCGAGGCTGTGGCCCACCGCGACGTCGGCCTCCAGGCCGAGGAGGGACAGCGCGCGCAGTCCCGCCATCGAGCCGGTGACGATGCGCGGCTGGGCGACCGCGGTTGCCACCATGTCCCCCGAGGACGGCAGCGCCGCCCTGGCGTAGATCTCCTCGACCTCGGGGAAGCGGCGGCGCAGGGCCCCGCCGCTGGTGCCGCGCCCCGAGCCCTGCCCGGGGAAGAGGAAGCCGATCCGGCAGGGGCCGTCGGCGTGGCCGAGGAAGGCCCGGCCGTCGGAGGCGAACAGGCTGGTCTCGCCGCCGTCGAGGGCGGTGAGCACCCGCCGCAGCTGCCGCTCGGCGTCCTCGGGTGAGGAGACCACCACCGCCGCCCGGTAGGGCTGGTCCCGCAGCTCGCGCTGCAGGGTGACCGCCAGGTCGGCGAGCTGCGCGTACGACAGCCGGGTCACGAAGTCGGCCAGCGTGGCCACCCGCTCCCGCAGCGCCTGCGGCGAGGCGGCGTCGGCCAGCAGCAGCTCGGCGTCCTGCAGGGAGGAGGCCAGGCTCCTGGTGCGGGCGGGCAGCACGCGCCGCCGCGGCCCGCTCTTCTCCAGCACGACGTGGGTGTTGATGCCGCCGAAGCCCATGGCCGTGACGCCGGCCCTGACCGGGACGTCCTCGGGCCAGGGCTCCGCCTTGCGCAGCGCGCGCAGCGGGGCGTCCTGCTTCGCGAGGATCTGGTGCGGCTCGACGCAGCCGATGGCGGGCGGCAGGACCTGCTCGTGGACCGCCATCGCGGTCTTGATCAGTCCGGCCACCCCGGCCGCGGCCTTGGCGTGCCCGATCATCCCCTTGATCGAGGTGACGGCGGCGGGCGCCGTCGCCGCGGCCGCGTCGGTCCTGGCCTCCGACAGCGCGGTGAGCTCGGTCGCGTCGCCCACCGCGGTGCCGGTGCCGTGGCCCTCGAACAGGCCGACCGTCTCGATGCCGAACCCGGCCCGATCGTAGGCCCGGCTCAGCGCGAGCCGGTAGCCGCTCACCTCGGGCCTGGTCATGCCGCCCCGGCCGTCGGAGGAGACGCCCCAGCCCGCGATGACGGCGTAGATCCGGCGACCGGCCTCGACGGCGTCGGACTCGCGCATCAGCACGACCATCCCGCAGCCCTCGCCCGGCCAGAAGCCGTTGGAGTGCTTGTCGTACAGGCGCATCTCGCCCTTGGCCAGCGCGCCGGTCTTCGCGAAGCCGATGATCTCGAAGGGGTCGATGGACAGGTCGACCCCGCCGGCGACGGCGACGTCCAGGTCGCCGTCGAGCAGCGCCTTGCACGCCGTCGTCACCGACAGCAGCGAGGAGGAGCAGGCGCCGTCCACGGTGTAGCCGCCGCCGTTGAGGTCGAAGTGGTTGCAGATGCGCCCGGCGATGGTGTTCGACAGGCCGCCCGCGAGGGTGTCCTCGTCGACCTCGGGGAACGGGCTCTTGTAGGTGGCCTCCAGGTCCGCGAGGAAGGCGGCCAGCCGTTCGTCGTCCCAGCCCTGGTCCTTCAGCGTCGCCGCGACCGTGCGGCGGACGTACGGCCAGCGCAGGCGCAGGATGTTGGCGCGGGTGAACTCGCCGGTCAGGGTGTTGCCGACGACGACTCCGGTGCGCTCGCGCGGCAGCCCCTCCCCTTCGGGGAAGCCCGCGTCGGCCAGCGCACGGCCCGCCATGTCGAGGGCGAGCCAGTGCGTCAGGTCGGTCGAGCGGTACGTGCTGCCGGCGATCCGGTAACCGACCCGGTCGAACTCGTAGCCCTCGATGACGGCGGCGGTGCGGGCGTAGAACCGGTCGGGCACCGACGGATCGGGGTCCCAGTAGTCCTCCAGGCGCATCCGCTCGTCCGGGAGCCTGCGGAAGGCGCGCCGGCCGGCCAGCGCGTTCTCCCACAGCTCCCGCGGTGAGGCGGCGTCGGGATATCGGCAGGCCATGCCGACGATGGCGATCCTGGTCGTGCTCATACGGACGCCGCCTCTTTGCCGTTGACCGAGACGGGGCCGGTCACGATGACCGGGGCCGGCGTCTGGGACGGGATGGACGGCGCCTGGGCCTGCGCCGGGGCCTGCGCCTGCTGGCGGGCCTTGTTCACGAAGTGCAGCGCCCAGAAGAAGCCGCCCCGGATCGCGCAGACGCCGGCGGTGGCGAAGAACAGGGCGTACGAGATGTGGACGGCGGTGAGCAGGCCGTACAGCAGGGCGACGCCGGCGCCGAAGGCGATCTGCGAGCCGGGCTTCGACGGCGTCGTGCCCGGGTCGGTGATCATGTAGTTGGTGAACAGGATGAAGGCGACGCCGGTCATCATGGCGAGCGCGGCCGGGATCGAGGTGCCGAAGAAGACGCCGCGCAGGATCGCCTGCAGGGCGAACGCGCCCACCCAGCCGGCGATCAGCGGCATGCGGCCGGTGAGCTTGCCGTTCAGCATCGTGCCGCCGACGATGATGATCCCGGGCACCAGCCAGTCGATCCAGGTGTCGACGTTCTCGGTGAAGTGGTACGGCGGGGCGATGCTGGCCCAGGGGAACAGCAGCAGGATGACGGCGATACCGAAGTTCGACGGGTTCATGTAGTGGCGCAGGCGGCCCTTCACCGGGGCCCGCAGGACCCACTTGGCACCGACGGCCACCACGACGCCGAAGACGAGCACCAGGACCTGGTCGTTGACGTAGGTCAGCATGTTCATGGCCAGGCTGGTGATGTGCGCCGGGTAGAGGAACTCGATCAGCCCGCGCAGGCCGTTGCCCTTGTAGCGCGGGGGCCGCCCCTCGGCCCGCGAGCCGATCCGCTCCAGGACGATCTCGGTGGTGTACCCGGTGGCGAGGGCGATGAAGGGCCACAGCCAGGGCTGCTCGAACCCGAGGATCGTGTAGCCGACGATGTTGAAGACCGAAATCGAGATCGCGAAGTTGCGCAGCGCGATGACCACCTTGGGGTCGTGGCGCGGCCCCGCGACGGGCGTGTTCTCAGCCATGTCCGATCACTTCTCCTTGGCCTGCCGGCCGAGCTTGAGCGAGTGCCAGCCCGGGGTGAGCTGGAGATCCTGTTCACGCACCTGTCCGGTGCGGTCACGCCACTGCAGAAGCACCTTCACCGGGCCGGTGACGTTCTGGCCGAGGCCGATGTGCACGTCCGTGGTGCGGCGGCCGGAGTGGCCGCTGCTGCCGTCGACCCGGCTGATGAACTTCCGGCCGTCGGGGGTCATGACGCACACCTGCGCGCCGGTCACCGGCGAGCCGGCCGCGGGCAGGGCGCCGTCGGCGGGCTTCTCGTCGCGGGTCAGGCGCAGCCCGAGGAACGCGCCCTGCGCCGGGCTCTGGTTGTGGTAGAAGATCGGCGCGTCCCACTGGCGGGCCACGGCGAAGTCCAGGCGGCCGTCGCCGTCGGCGTCGCCGGTCGCGATGCCGCGGGTCGGCACCGGCACGTTGAGACCGAGCTGCGGGGCGAGGTCGATGTAACGGCCCTCGGGACCCTTGGCGAAGAAGTGCAGCGTCTGGTTGCCGGCGATGTCGTCCCCGGCGCGGGCGTTCGGCCACCAGGTCGGGTTCTGCAGCATCTGGTCGTTGGCCGTGGCCAGCTCCTGGAGCTGCGGCCAGCGGTCGGTCTGCCCCTTGATGAAGCCGGTCGCCTGGGCGATGGCCGGCTCACCGCTGTTGTTGAAGTCCTCGATCTTGACGTCCCAGCCCCAGCCGGACCAGGCGGTCTGCGCCGGCGCGCTCTCGTCGCGGTACGGCGCCACGCCCTCGCGGAACTTCTCCCGCAGCTCGCTCTGGTTCTTCACGTCGGCGACGAACTGGAAGTTGCTCTCCTCGATGCCCCAGGAGGTGGTGATGTTGCTGACGAACATGTCGTAGATGCCGTCGTGGTTCAGGTCGCCGAAGTCGACGCCCATGCCCTTGAAGGAGTCGTGGCCCACGCTCTTCGACTTGGGGATGAAGGGCGAGCGGACGCCCTCGACCAGGGAGAACTTGAAGTGTCCCGGGGTGGAGCGGTTGTACAGCATCCGGTCGGGGCCGAAGTCGTTGGCCAGGTACAGCTCGGGCAGCAGGTCGCCGTCGAGGTCGTTGGCGGACGCGCCGAGCTCCCAGCCCTTCGACACCTCCTCGGGCAGCACGTCGTCGAGCTTCTGGTAGGTCGCCGCCGGCTTGTCGCCGCTCTTGGCGCCGGTCCAGCGGAAGAAGTAGTTCTCGCCACCGTTGTGGCCGTTCGACATGGAGTGGTTCATGTGCACGCCGCCGGAGACCGTGGGGTCGAGCACCGGTCCGTCGGCGAAGTAGTTGCCGATGAAGATGTCGTCGTGCCCGTCACCGTCGAAGTCGGCCACGGTCGCGGCGTTGGTGTTCCACTGCGGGCCGGTGTACTCACCGTTGGTGACGTTCACGCCCGGCACCAGCTCGGTCGGCTTGTACGTCGTGGCCGACAGCCCCTTCGCGCCCGTCTTGGCGAGGTACAGGATGGGCGTGCGGCCCCACATGTAGACGAGCAGGTCGAGCCGGCCGTCCTCGTTGTAGTCGCCGGGGACGCAGCCCATCGGCGCCATGTGGTCGTTGACCGGCAGCGGGGCCGGGTTCAGCGCGAACGGGGCGTACCGCTCCGACTTGGCGCCCGGCGTCGGCGTGATCACGACCTGGTCGATGCGGGTGTCGACGAGGCACAGGTCGTTGGACAGCCCGTCGCCGTCGAGGTCGTTCATCGCGATCGCTGCCCCGACCGAGGAGATCCAGGCGTCGATGTGCGTGTAGTCCTTGTTGACCTTTCGGATCGACTGCTGGTCGTAGCCGCTCGGCAGGGCGATGGACAGCGGCGTGAACGAGTACTTGCTCGCCGTCTCCGCCGTCTGCGCGGCGGAGTACGAGGGCAGGCGGGCGATCAGGAAGGCGGTCGCGATCAGCACGAGCGCCACGATCCCCGCTGTCTGCCTGCGCAGCCAGCCAAGTGTCGCGGTCACTGGGTAACACCTCCAAGGGAGACGAATTCGTTGGCGATGCACTGACGCCAGAGCTCGTAGGCGGGCGGGTCGCCGTCCCGCAGCGGCTGCGGCGGGCGGACCAGCTGGGTGACCTGGGCCGCCCGGTCCTCGGGCAGGCCGCAGAGGATCTCGGCGGCCAGGCGCGTGTGCGGCACGACCAGGCCGGCACGGACCCGGGCCTCGGCGGCGAAGGCGGCGCCCTGCGCGAGCAGCGGGCGGTGCTCGCCCGCCCGCTCCCGCAGCGTCAGCAGCTCCTCCTCGGCCGCGCCGCCGGCGTAGGTGGCGGCCAGCCCGGCGCCCGCGTACATGTCGGCGCGGCGGGACGGGTCGAACCGGTCGATCAGGTCCGCGCACCGCTCCGCGTCGGTCCCGGCGACGAACCAGATGGCCCGGCCGATTCCCTGGTCGATCGCCCGGTTGGCGTACGGCCGCGTGGCGTCGGCCGGCCAGGGGAAGGCCGGGTCGCGGTACTGTCCGTGGACGTACTGGTCGGTGCGGAAGTAGGCCTGGTGGAAGCCGTAGCCGTCCAGCGCCAGCCAGCGCAGCAGCGGGTCGAGCGACTCGGCCTTCGGCCACAGGAACCTCGGCAGCCGGGCCATCGCCCAGCCGACGCCGACGTAGATCATGTAGTTGTGCCGTCCGCCGCGCCCGGCGAGGAACTCCTCGACCCGCCCACCGCCGAACGGCATCCCGTCGAGGATGGCGAAGGCCATGCCGGCGCCCTCGTAGGCGAAGCCGCGGAACCGGGTGGGCACCTGCTCCAGGCGCTCCTCCGCCTCCGCGACCGTGCACGCCTCCATCGCGTAGCCGTATCCCTTGAGGAAGGTCTCACCGACGGTCTCGAGCAGGTCCCGGGCCTCCGGGCTCTTCACGTGGAAACCCCGGGTGGCGAGCTTCGTCTCCGAGATGTCCGGTGTCATGATTCGGCGTCTCAATGAACGCAGGAAACTCGTCAATTGCCTCTCCGCCCCTCCATAAAATCCTGCATATACGGCTGATTCTGGCGCTATTTACGCATATTCCTCCGGGCCCGGACCACTTCAAAAGTGCCCATCTGTTGCTATTTCCGGGCATGGCGAAAGAAATCGCGGTGAAATTAATTCGACGCGACGGGGAAAACAGGTCGGGGGTCAGGCCACCAGGCGCGCGGCGAAGTGCTCACGGACCCGGCCCCGCCACAGCTCGTACGCCGGCACGGACGCGGACGGGTCCGGCGCGACCTCGCTGTCGTCGGCCAGCGCGACCGCGTCCCGCACGGACAGGCCCGCGAGGGCGGCGGTGGCGACCTCGGTGTGCGCCGGCACGAACCCGGCGTAGCTGCGCGCCTTCGCGGCGAACACCACGCCCTGCGCCACCTCGGGACCGTGCTCGCCGGCCTCGCGGCGCAGCACCGCCAGCGTGTCGGCGTCGCAGCCCCCGGCGAACGTCGCGGCCAGGCCGACGCCGCTCCACAGGTCCGCCTGCCGGTGGCTCGCGAAGCGCCGCACGGCGGTGGCGACGTCCCCCACCCGCGCGCCGTGGATGAACCACAGCGCCCGCCCGATGCCCTGGTCGACGGCGCGGAGGAAGTAGTCCGGCGAGCCCTCCCAGGGGTAGGGCGACGGGATCCGCTGCTCGTCCACCCAGCGCCGGGTGTCGAAGTAGGCGCGGTCGAAGCCGTAGCCGTCCACCGCCAGCCAGCTCATGGTCGGGTAGTACGGCGAGCCGCCGAGGTCGGGCATCACCTTCCGCCACAGCACCCGGGGCAGCCGGGCCATGGCGAATCCGATGCCGATGTAGGTGAGGAAGATGTGCGGCCGCCCGGGCCCGAGCAGCAGGTCACGGGTGCGGCGGCCACGCCCGCCGCCCATGGCGTCGAGCACCGTGAACGCCATCGTCGCGCCCTCGTAGGCGAAGCCGCGCAGCTCGGGCTCGATCATGTTCAGCCTGCGCTCGACCTCCCACTGGTCGCGGGCGTCGATCCCCCACTCGAAGCCGCAGACGACCGCCTGGGGGATCGTCTCCAGCCGCCGGGTGACCTCGGACGGGGAGCCCGGGAACCCCCGCTCGGCGAAGGTCACATCGAGCAGGGACGGGGCCAGCACCAGCCTGCGGAGCGAACCGGACAACGTCGACATGCCACACCTCTCACTCGTGGTCCCCGGACGGGCCCAGAACGCCGTCGGCACCGCGCCGCCGAAGCCGCATTTCGTCTTCCCGCGATTTCCCCGGACGGCCTCGACGGCACTTTCCTCAGGATGCGTCCGCGGGTCCTTTACGGCTTTTCGTAAAATGCGCGATCGGTGCTCGTGCCCGGCGATTCCTCAGGCGATCCAGTGCCAGCGCACATTCGGAGAAGACCACGCGCCCCGGGCGACCGGCCGGGGGCCGGGGGCGAGCCAGGCGAAGGCGGCCCAGGCCGAGGCCCACGGCGACACCGGCGCGGCGGGCGGTTCGGGTGCGGCCGCGGCGGACCCGGCCCGCGCGGCGACGGCGGCCACGACCGCGACGACCGCCGCGAGTTCTTCGGGCGTCGGGTCGCCGCGTACGACGATCAGATCGGTGCTGTCCTCCACGTGCGCCTCCCGCCTCGACGGTCACACCACGAGAGGCGGGCGGGCAACTCTCCGGTTGCCCGGTGTTTCCGGGTGTTTCCGGTGTCTCCCGGTGTTTCCGGTGTCTCCGGGTGCCGTGCCGCCGGTGTCAGACCCCGGCCTGCTCGCCGAACTCCAGCACGAGCGGCAGGTCGGAGCGCCGGGTGATGCCGAGCTTGCGGTAGGTGCGGGTCAGATGCTGCTCCACCGTGCTGACCGTGACGAAGAGCTTGGCCGCGATCTCCCGGTTGGTGCAGCCGGCCGCGGCCAGGGACGCGACCCGGCGTTCGGCGTCGCTCAGCTCGCCGAGCGGCACGGCCGAGGGGCGGGCCGCCGTGGCCGTGGCCCCGCGCTCCGGCCCGCCGCCGGATCCGGTGCTCGACCCACCGTGCGATCCACTGCGCGGGGCGCCGTGCGACTGCTGATGCGCCGGGCTCAGGGACGAGGCCGGCGGCTCGACGCCGCACTCCGCGGCGACGGCCTGCGCCCAGGTGGCGATCGTCCGCGCCCGGCGGTACTCGCCGAGCGCGTCGTAGGTCTCCACGAGGTCGGCCAGCGCGCGGGCCAGCTCGTACCTGTCGCCCGCGGCCTGCAGGCACCCGGTCGCCTGCCGCAGCAGCGCCGGACGGTCGCCCGGGTCGAGGGTGGCGGCCAGCAGCCGCAGGGCGACGCCCCTGCCCCGGGGGTCGTCGGGCACGCACCCGTCCAGCTGGTCCCGGACCAGCTCGCGCGCCTCCTCCACCCGTCCCAGGCGCAGGCACGCCTCGGCGGCGTCGGCCCGCCAGGGGATCAGGCCGGGGGTGTCGAGGTTCCACTCCGTCATCAGGTCGCCGCACCGCCGGAAGTCGCCCAGCGCCAGGGCGGGGTAGCCGGTCGCGAGGCTGTGACGTCCCCTGGCGTGCAGGTAGTGCAGCCCGTAGCGGGTCTGGAACATGACCTCGGGGACCGGCACGTCCAGGTGCTCGCGCACCTCGTCGTACCTCCCCATGGTGGTGAGGGCGAAGATGAGGCTGCCGAGCGGGCCGCCGACGGCGACGCCCCAGCCGCTCATCGGGATGATCTGCAGCGCGGCGCGCGCGTGGCGCTCCGCGGCCGGCATGTCCCCCTGGCGAATCGCGATCTCCGCCCGGATCGCCGCGAGCCTGGCGCGCCTGCTGGGCGCCTGCCGCGCCGACGCCTCGGCGGCGAACATGTCGCACAGCGGGGCCGCCCGCTCCGCCCTCCCGGCGTAGGTCAGCGTCAGCAGGGAGTTCTCGACCGTGTCCAGCGACATCTCGTCGAGCCGGGAGTCCTCCAGGATGCGCTCGACGGCGTCGACGTACTCCTCGCGCGGCCCCCGGGTCAGCACCTCCGCGAGCGCGAGCGCCGACTCCAGCCGCCGGCTGACCGACACCGAGACGATGCCGCCCGGCCCCTCCTCCTTCGTCATGTGCCCCAGCGCGGTGAGGAAGGGGGGATGGGCCGCGCGCAGGCAGAGCCGGGCCACGACGAGCTCGGCGCGCGTCTCCTGGTCGGCCGTCCCGCCCGATTCGAGCACCTGCTCCAGCACGTCCCGCGCGTCGTCCACGCGGCCGTGCCACAGCAGCGCCCGGGCCAGCACGACGGCGTCGCCGCCCCGCAGGCTGCCCCGGTGCACGGCCTCGGCGAGCTCGGCGAGGCGGCCGGCGGGCGCGGCCGGGTTGATGCGCCACTCGGCCCGCACGAGCATCGTCATGATCTTCGCCCGCTGCGTGTCGTCCGCGCACGCGCGCCAGGCCAGCCGCAGGTATCCGACCGCGCTGTCGACCTGGCCGGCCCGCAGCGCGCTCCTGGCCGCCTCCTCCAGGATCTCGATGCCCCAGGGGGCGTCCACCCGCCCCGCCTCCAGCAGGTGCCGGGCGACCACGGCCGGGGAGGCGCCGACGCCGTACGACAGCTCGGCCGCCCGGCGGTGCAGCTCCGCCCGCTCCCCCGCGTCCATCGCCCCGAGGACCGCCTGCCGGGCGGCCTCGTGGCGGAACGTGCCGAGCGCGGTCAGGCCGGCGGCGCCGAGGGAGTGCAGGTCCTTGTTCACCTCGGCCGCCGGCACGCCCAGCAGGAGGTCGAGGGAGCGGGGCTCGCCGAGGACCGCGAGCCCGCGGGCGGCCCGCGCCACCCGCGCCTCGCCGCGGCTCAGGCACGACAGCACGGCCTGGCCGTACTGCTCTCCGACGACGACCCCCGCCGGGGGCTCCGGCGCCGTACGGGCGGACTCCTCGTAGTCGTCGGCCAGCGCGGTGACCAGGAGGGGGTTGCCGCCGCTGTGCGCGTACATCTCGTCGGCGAGCCGCTCGGCGGCCTCGTCGCCCAGGCGCGCGGCGAGCATCGCGGCCACCCCCGCCCGCGACAGCCGGGTCAGCCTGACGCGGCGGCAGTGCGGCTGGCGCAGCAGTTCGGTCTGGAAGTAGGAGTCGGTGTGCCACGCCTGGTCGGCGTGCCCGAAGATCGCCACGATCTGGGCGAGCCGCACCCGGCGGGCGAGGTAGGCGAGGCAGAGCAGCGACTCGCGGTCGGCGTGGTGGACGTCGTCGACGACGAGCACCAGGGGGCACCGCTCGGACAGGTCGAGCAGGACGCCGCAGAGCGCGTGGACGAGCTGGGCGTCCACCGGCCGGCGCTCGTCCGCGCCCGCGGCGACCGCCCGCGCGCCCTCCTCCAGCAGGGACAGCGCGCGCTCCCGCTCCTGCGGGACCAGCGGCGCGTCCTCGACGAGCTGGCGCAGCACGCCCAGCGGAACGTCCCGCTCCAGCGGCGAGCCCGTCGCGGTGACGGCCAGCGCGCCCAGCTCGATGGCCTGCTCCGCGAACGTGTGCAGCAGCGTGCTCTTGCCCGTCGCCACCGCGCCGCCCACCAGTGCGACCCTGCCCCTGCCCATGACGGCGCTGGCGAGGAGCGCCTCGAGGAGCACGAGTTCCTGTTCCCGTTCGACCATGGCCATCGCCGTGTCGCCGCCCTTCACGTGGTCACCTGCCGGCCGTCACCCGCCGGGAACGCCCGGCGCCCTGGCGTCCGTGCCGCCCGTTCCCCTCCGTGGCCCCCCGGCCGCCGCCCCTGCCATCGCTCCTGCCATCGCCCTGGCCGTCGCCCGTTGCCGGGGCCCGGTCGCGGGCGGCCCTGGCGACGGCGGAACACACCGCGACCAGCGCGGCCCTCTCGACATCCCGCTCGATCCCGGCACCCCAGTAACAGGCGCCGCCCGTGCGGTACTCGGCGTAGACCGCCGCGTCGTCCCGCCCCGCCGCGCCCGCGCCGGCCGCCGGGCGGGTGTGGTGGACGACCCGCACCCGCAGGCCCCGGCGCGCGAGCTCCGCGCGGACCGCCTGGACCGTGTCCGTCCTGGCCGGGCCGGTGCGGAACCAGCCGGCGTCGATGTGCAGGGTGACCGTCCCCCTGGCCTCGACGGACGGCGGGACCGGCAGGGCGGAATCCACGACGTACTCCCGCACGAAGACCTCGAGAACCCGCTCCGGCGCGACCTCCCCGCCCTCGGCGTCCGTCAGCGCCTGCATCCTCATGGCGAAGTCGGCCTGCAGGTCGCGCGGCAGGGTGAGGCCGTGCCAGGCGCTCATCACGTAGGCCAGGCCGCCCTTGCCCGACTGGCTGTTGATCCGCACCACCGCCTCGTACGTCCGGCCGACGTCCTGCGGGTCCAGCGGCAGGTACGGCACCTGCCACGGCAGGTGCGCGGCGTCGTCCCCGGTGCGGACGGCCTCCCTTTCGACGGCGTCCAGACCCTTCTTGATGGCGTCCTGGTGGGAGCCGGAGAAGGCAGTGTAGACGAGGTCGCCGCCGTACGGGTGCCGGGGATGGACCGGCACCCCCGTGCAGTGCTCCACCGTACGGCGGACGCGGTCGAGGTCGGAGAAGTCGACGCCGGGGTCCACGCCCTGCGTGGACAGGTTGAGCCCGAGGGTGACCAGGCACACGTTGCCCGCCCGTTCCCCGTTGCCGAACAGGCAGCCCTCGACGCGGTCGGCGCCCGCCATGACGGCCAGCTCCGCGGTGGCGACGCCGGTCCCCCGGTCGTTGTGCGGATGGACGGACAGGCACAGGTGCTCGCGCCGCGACAGGTTGCGGTGCATCCACTCGATCCGGTCGGCGAAGACGTTCGGCGTGGCGCGCTCGACCGTGGTGGGGAAGTTCAGGACGGTCTCGCGGCCGGCCTCCGGCTGCCACACGTCCATGACGGCCTCGCATACCTCCAGCGCGAAGTCCGGCTCGGTGTCGGCGAAGTGCTCGGGCGAGAACTGGTAGCCGAGGTCGCAGCCGTCCAGCGTCCGCTCGGCGTACTTCATCACCAGCCGGGTCCCCTGGACGGCGAGGTCCTTGCACTCGTCGCGGCTCATGCCGAACACCAGGCCGCGAAACAGCGGCGAGGTCGCGGCGTAGAGGTGGACGGTGGCGCGCGGCGCGCCCTCCAGGCTCGCCACCGTGCGCTCGATCAGCTCGTCCCTTGCCTGCGTCAGAACGGAGATCCGGACGTCGTCGGGGATCAGGTCGCGCTCGACGAGCATCCGGACGAAGTCGTGGTCGTCCTTGCTGGCCGCCGGGAAACCGACCTCGATCTCCTTGTAGCCCACGTCCACCAGGAGGTCGAACATGATCAGCTTCCGGGCCGGCGACATCGGCTCGGCCAGCGACTGGTTGCCGTCGCGCAGGTCGGTCGACAGCCAGCGCGGGGCCGAGCCGATGGTCGCGTCCGGCCAGGCGCGGCCCTCGAGGGGAACCCGTGAAGAACCGCTGTAGCGTCCGAGATTCACGGTCGGCTCCTTAGGTGAGCGATCCGAAGTAAGCGGAGTAGGAGTACGGCGAGAGCAGCACCTGCAACTGGTAGGAGTCGGTCTCGTCATGCATGCGGAACGTGATCGAGACCTCGGGATAGGCGGCGGTCAGCCCCAGGCCGACGAAGTACGAGTCACTCTCGAAGACGATGCGGTGCAGCCCGCGGTCGAACCTGCGCCCGCGCCACTCCCCCACCCGTCCCTCGTGGTCGGTCTCCGCCTTGACCTCGGCACACCAGAGGCCGTTGTCGCTGCGTTCAAGCCGCACCCGGACACCGGCGGCCGGCCGGCCGTAGAGGCCGTCCAGCGCCTGAAGAGCAATGCCCATCTCACCGCCACACAATCCCGGGACCCCTGCGGCCCGGCTCAACGCTCTCGTCTTCCGACCTTGTGGTGACCCGGGCTTCGCCGCCTGCGTGCGGTTGCCGCCCGGGTTGCTGTCACAGTGGCGCACCCCGTTATCGGCCCGGCATCGCCCCGCTATCGCCCAGGCATCGTCCGGCCATGGCCCGTCACCGCGGGGGCCCGGGCCGCCGCCGGGCCGCACCCCTCAGCCGGCGGCGCAACCCCCCGCATCCCACCGCCCACTACCCCTTCGACCTGCGGTGATGGCATCCCGGAAGCGCGACGATAAGGGCTCGATGGCGGGGGGTGTGAGCGTCGGTCCCGTAAGCGATCGGCGTACGGAGCGCCGCGCACAGGGTGGAGGTATCCAAGTGGCCGGCAGCAGCAGCATCGTCAAGCGATTCGCCGTCTCCATCTTCATCGCCCTCACGGCCGCGGCGTCGGCGGGCGCGATGGTCTCGGTGGCGGCGGCTTCCCACGCTCACGCCCGCACCGTCGTCCACCGGAGCGTGCAGCCGCACAGCCCCGCCGGCATCCCGTCGCCGAGCCCCACCAACACCCACGTGAACCCCTGGGACTGACTCACCCCCCGAGCGGCCGGAGACCTGGCGTCTCCGGCCGCTCGGCGCTTTTCCCGGGCATTGTCCGGCCACCCGGCCACTTTTCTGACTAAGCGACTTTCAACAGGTAAGGCGTCCTAGCAGATTCGAGCGTGCACCGGAGTTCACCTGCCGGACCGCGCATTCGCCTAGCCACCGTCCGTTTCGCGCTGTACGATCCCTGACAACAATGTCAATAGGGGACGCGCGGGCGACTACATGTCAGAACGGCGGCGACCGCACCTGACAGCGTTTCCGCCGGTGTTCACGGCTCCATCGCAAACATTCCGTAAACTGCCATCGCCCAGAGAGAGCCTTTATGTGAGGCCGCAATGCGCATATCGCGGAGAGCGAGCTCCGTAATCCGCACTGTGCAATGGTCCAGCAGTTTCAGAGGGAGATGCATGTGGAGTTTCGCCTGCTAGGAGCCCTCGAAGTCACGGAGGGTGGGCAACGACTCGACCTCGGGGGTGTGCGACAGCACACAGTCCTGGCCGTGCTGCTGCTGGAGGCCAACCGACCGGTCGCCGTCGGCCGTCTCATGGAGGCCATCTACGGGGACGACCCACCCGCCACGTCGCGGGCCCAGGTGCAGATCTGCATCTCCGCCCTGCGGCGCCTGTTCGGCGCCCACGGCCACGATCAGATGATCGTCACGCGGTCCCAGGGATACGCCTTGCGGACCGACAGCGAGCAGATCGACGCGCACCGCTTCGAGAGCCTCGTGCTGAAGGCACGGCAGGCGCGCGACAACCGGGACGTGGACGAGGCCGTCAGGCACTACCGTGAGGCGCTGTCCCTCTGGCGCGGCCCCGCACTCGAAGGCATCGAGAGCAGGATGGTCCAGGCCGCCGCGAGCTGGCTCGACGAGGAGAGGCTCGCCGCGAACGAGGACTGCGTCCAGCTCGAACTCGACCTCGGCCGGCACCACGAGCTGGTGACGGAGCTGCGCAGGCTCGTGGAGGAGCACCCGCTCCGCGAACGGCTGCTCGGCCAGTTCATGACGGCGTTGTACCGTTCCAGCCGGCAGGCGGAGGCCCTGCAGGTCTACCGCGACGCCCGGCGGATGATGATCGACGAGCTGGGCATCGAGCCCAACGAGCGGCTGCAGCAGCTCGAACACGGCATCCTCACCGCGGACGAGAGCCTCGACGCGCCGCCGGAGCGGGATAGCGCGCGGATCTCCGTGGCCGAGCCCGCCGCCCCTCCCCCGGTCCCCGGCATGCTTCCCTCCGGAATCGCCGACTTCATCGGCCGGCACGGGCACCTCGACGAGATACGGCGCCGGCTGACGCAGGTCTCCGACGGCATGGCTCGCTTCGCCGTGCCGATCATCGCGATCGCCGGCCGCGCCGGCATCGGCAAGACGACCATCGCGGTCCACGCCGCGCACAGCGTCGCCGACCACTACCCCGACGGTCAGCTCTTCGCCCACATGCACGGCGGGGTCTCCCGCCCGGTCAGCCCCATGCAGGTGCTCGAACGCTTCCTGCGCGCCCTCGGGGTGCCCGGCACCGCGCTCCCCGACGGCCTCGAAGAGCGGGCGGAGACGTACCGGACGCTGCTCGCGGACCGCAGGATGCTGATCGTGCTGGACGACGTGGGCAGCGAGAGCCAGGTCCTGCCGCTGCTGCCGGGCAATCCCGCCTCCGCCGTCATCGTGACCAGCCGCAGCCGCCTCGTGGGGCTGGCCGGGGCCACGCACATCGACGTGGACCTGTTCGACTCGGCCCAGTCGGTGGACCTGCTCGCCCAGGTGGCCGGCGGCGGGCGGGTGGCGTCGGAGCAGAGCTCCGCCGAGGCCCTCGCCGACCTGTGCGGCCATCTGCCCCTGGCCCTGCGCATCGCCGGCGCGCGGCTGGCGGCGCGCCCGCACTGGACCGTCGAACAACTCGTCGACCGCCTCAGGGACGAGACACGCAGGCTCGACGAGCTGATGCACGGCGAGATGGGCATCCGGGCCAGCCTCTCGCTCACCTACGACAACATCAGCGAGGAGGCGCGGCGGCTGCTGCGGCGGCTGGCGATCCTCGACTCCCACGTATTCTCCGTGTGGACCGGCGCGGCCCTGCTCGACCGCTCGTTCATCGAGGCCCAGGACCTGCTCGACAACCTCGCCGACGCCCACCTCGTCGAGGTGACCGTCGGCCGGGGGACGCACACCCAGTATCGGTTCCACGACCTCGTCAAGGTGTTCGCGCGCGAGCGCCTGGCCGCGGAGGAGCCGGTGGCGGAGCGGAAGGCCGCGTTGTCCCGGGTGCTCGGCTCGCTGCTGTCGCTGACGGACGCGGCCAGGTCGCGGGAGTTCGGCTCCGACGTGCTCGCCCGGATGGAGAGCGTGATCCCCCGGCCGCTGCCGGAAAAGCTCGTCGAGCAGCTCGTCGCCGAGCCGATGGCGTGGTTCGAGCGGGAGCGTCACCTGCTGGTCTCCGGCATCCGGCAGGCGGCGCAGGCGGGCTTCGTCGAGCTGTGCTGGCGGCTCGCCGCGAACGCCGCGATGTTCTTCGAGTCGCGGGTCTACCTGGACGACTGGCGGGAGACCCACGAGCTCGCGCTGGAGGCGGCGCGGCAGGCCGGGGACCGGCGCGGCCAGGCCGAGATGCTGTACACCATCGGCTCACTGTCGTTCAGCGAGCAGCGGTTCGACGACGCCAGGCGCGAGCTGGACGCGGCGGTGCGGCTGTTCGAGGAGGTCGGCGACGAGCTCAGGATCGCCCTGGCGATCCGCAGCATCGCGGTCCTGGAACGCATCAACGGGCGGTTCGCGGAGGCGGTCGCCAACTACGAGAAGGCGCTGCAGGTGTTCCACACCGCGGGCGACCACGTCTCCGCCGCGCACACCCTGCACAGCCTCGCCCAGGTGCGGCTCGACTGCGACGACCTCGACAGCGCCAAGTCGCTGCTCTCCGAGGCGCTGACGCGGAGCAAGGCCGGGGGCGACCGCAGGGTGACGGCGCAGGTGCTGCACCGGATGGGGCAGGCGCATCTGCAGGCGGGCGAGTTCGGCCTGTCCGCCGGCGCCTTCGAGGAGTCGCTGACGGTCGTGCGGGACATCGGCGACTCCATCGGCGAGGCGTTCGCCCTGCACGGCCTGGGCGTCGCCCGGCTGCGCCAGGGCAGGATCGCCGAGGCCGGCGAGACGCTGCGCGAGGCCCTGCGGCTCGCGACCAGCTCGCGGCACCGGCTCGCGGAGGCCCGCGTGATGTCGGGGCTCGGCGAGGTCGCCGTCGCGAACGGCGAGAACGACCAGGCCGCGGTGCATCTACGCAGAGCGGCCTCCCTGTTCCGCGGGATGCAGATGCCGCTGCTCGAAGCGCAGACCCTGATCATGCTGAGCGACGCGTTGTACGCCACGGGCGACTACGACGAGGCCGACGACGCCATGACCCGCACGCTCGACCTCGCTGACCGGATCGACCCGCGCGCCGGACGGCAGGTGCGCGACCGGCTTTCCCGTACGCGGCGGGCCCGGCCCGACGCCCGCGGCGGGCTGCGGATCTCGGACGGACTGGGACCGGTGGTCAGGACCTGACCTCGCACTCTGGGAGGTGCCGCGACCCCCGGCGGTTGCGATGCTGTGAGGGCAGCCAGCAGGCAGCAGGACGCCATGCGCGCCATCGTGGACGTTTGGGGAGGACACCGTATGAGTGGCAATCACCCCGGCGAGCTTGTTCTCCCGGTCATCGAGGCCAAGGTCGCGGAGATCTGGAAGCAGGTGCTCGACGTGCCGGACGGAAGTGAGGACGCGACCTTCTTCGACCTGGAGGGCGAGTCGATCGCCGCGGTCCGCCTCGTGTCCCGCATCGAGGAGGAGCTCGGCGTCAGCGTCGACGTCGGCGACGTCTTCGAGGAGGACCCGAACCTCGACGCGCTGGTCCGCATGGTCGCGGGGAAGGCGGCGGTCTCGCCCGCCGCGTGACCGAGCCGGCGCATCGTGGCCGGAGGCGTGTGTCGCACGCCTCCGGCTTTTCCGTCTGCCCGGGCGTTTCGCCCGCCCTCAGGGCACGCCGGAAGGACTCCGGGCACACATACGAAACGGTTCCGCGGCACGTCGTCGGGCCGCGGAACCGTTTCGGCGGAGGGGGTGTGGTCTAGATGTAGAAGGTGCCGGGCTCCTGGCCGCACAGCACCCGGCCGTACAGCTCGGTGTTGGTGTTGGGGTGCATCAGCGCGTGCAGGTTCACCGCGGTGATGTCACGGGCGATCCGCTGGATCGGCACCTGGGTGTAAATGGAGGAACCGCCGCTGGCCATGGCGAGGACGTCCGCGGCCTCCTTGCCCAGCCGGCACACCGCGCCCATGTCGGCGCGCGCCCTGGCCCGCTCCTCCAGCGTCCACTGCTCGCCCGTCACGCCCTTGCCGTCCACCAGGCCGGTCAGGCGCTGGGCGTGGAACTCCGCCTCGTCGATCTTGAGCGACGCCTCCGCCACCTGCAGGTGGGTCAGCGGGGCCTCGCTCTGGCTCTCGTAGTGCGTGTAGGTGATCTTGCGGTTGGGCAGGCGCTCGAAGAACGCCTCCCTGGCCGCCCGGGCCAGGCCGATCACCGTGCCGACCGAGGACGCGGAGGCGACCGGCAGCAGCGGCGTCCGGTAGATGGGGCTGGCGGCGTTCAGCTTCGACGCGTACTGCCCCATGAGCACCGCGGGCAGCGGAAGCACCCGCTCGGCCGGGATGAACACGTCCTGGGCGACCGTGGTGACGCTGCCGGTGCCCCGCAGGCCGGAGGTGTGCCAGTCGTCCACGATCTGCAGGTCCGACATCGGCACCAGCGCCATGATCGGCATGGGCTCGCCCTCGGGGCCGACCTGGATCGCCACGATCTCCTGCCAGTGGCTGTGCCAGGCGCCGCTGACGAACCCCCACTTGCCGTTGACCACGACGCCGCCGTCCACCGGGGCGGCCATGGCGGTGGGGCTGAGCGTGCCGCACACCCGCACGTCCGGCGTCGAGAACACCTCGTCCTGGACCTCGTCGGGGAACAGGCAGGTCATCCAGGTCGGGATCCAGTAGACCGACGCCGTCCAGGCGGTGGAGCCGTCGGCCCGCCCGAGCTCGGCCGCCACTTCGAGGAGGGTCCGCGTGTCGCACTCGTAGCCGCCGTAGCGGGCGGGCACCCGCATCTTGAAGACGCCGGCGTCGGCCAGGGCCTCGATCGACTCGTCGTGGATCCGCCGGTTCTCCTCCGCCCAGTCCGCGTGGCCGCGCAGCAGCGGCAGCAGTTCGGACGCGCGCCGAACCAGTTCCTCCCGTGTCGGAACCCCGGTCGTCAACATCGTTTCCTCCTCGTGCCGTCGGCGCTGAAGCCGCTCCTCGCGTCCCAGCTCACGGCACATGGCGGCGGGCGGAACGCCCGCGCCCGCGACGCGGCACAGTGCGCTGCGGTGCAGCTCCGTGCGGCACAGTGCGCTGCGATGCAGCCTCGGTGCGGTGCAGCTCGGTGGGTGCAGCTCGGTGCGGTGCAGTGCAGTGCGGTGCGGTGGCCGCCGCTGGGTCTCCTCGACTGTCGCACCGGCCCCGCGGGCGGCACACCTTTCTGGTTGCGCAGCCCCGGGCTCCGTCCAGGGGCGGGGGCGCCACCGATCGCCGCCGGTGGGCTCTCGGAGGAAGCGCGGTCAGGCCGCGAGGCGCCGGCGGCGTCTCGGGGGCGTCTCGGGGGCGTCTCGGGGGCGCGGCTCAGGCCGCGAGGGCGCCGGCCGGTGCCGTGTGCTCCGCGCCCCCGCCGACGATGCGCGCGCGGCCGTCGTTGCCCTTCGTGAGCAGGTCGGCGAGCAACTGCCCGCCCTCCGGGTCGCGCAGCGCCGCCGCGGCGGCGGCCAGGTCCCGCGCCACCGCCTCCAGGACGGCGGCGACCGGCTCGGCGTTCTGCCGGAGGATGTCGCACCACAGGCCGGGGGCCCCACCCGCGACCCGCGTGACGTCCCGCAGGCCCGGCCCCACCAGGGAGAGCGTGGTCTCGTCCGCGCCGGCGAACCTCGCCGCCAGCGCCGCCGAGACCAGGTGCGGCGCGTGCGAGCTCGCGGCGACGGCCAGGTCGTGGACGTCCGGCGCCAGCAGCCGGTGCTCCGCTCCGCACGCCGCCACCAGTTCGGCCACCACGCGCACCGGCCGCAGCGGCGTCGTGGGAAGCGGGCAGAGCGTCCACGGCCGTCCGGCGAACAGGTCCGCCCGGGCGGCCAGGGGGCCCGACGCCTCCGCGCCGGCCATCGGGTGCCCCGGCACGTACGCGGTGAGGTCGCAGCCCGCCCGCTCGGCCTCGGCGACGACGCGGGCCTTGGTGCTGGCGACGTCGGTGTAGACGGCGCCGAGCCCCCTGGCCTGGGCGTCCCGCAGCACGGCGGCCACCGTGGACGGCGGCGTGGCGACGACCACCACGTCCGCCGCGGGAGCGCCGGGGGTCAGTGCGACGCCCGCGCCCATCCGCTCGGCGACGGCCACCGCGTGCGGGTCGCGGTCGGACAGCGCGACCTCGACGCCCGCCTTGCGCAACGCGAGCGCGGCAGAGGCGCCGATCAGACCACAGCCGATGATCGTGACGCGGCGAATCGACGACGAAGTCATCATGCCTCTCCCTTGGTGCGAGTACGGATCTCCGCATCGGCAATCTCGCGCGTTTGCGTGGCACCGGCCAGACAGGGCGGCGGCAGCAAGATGCCCGGGTGGTACAGCTTCCTGCCAGCCCTCGTCCCGGCCCGGGAGGAACCCGTGAGATGACAATTCTTCTGACCTTGAGTCAATTCACGGCGAACGGTCCGGGCCCGTCGCGAGGGGACCACAGGCCGCTCTTTCCCAGGCGGGCCGGTGTTGGCAGGAAACGGCTATCGGCGGGCAACATGCTGCCTTTCATTCGCCTTGTTGGCGACTTACGCCGGGCCGCACAGTTCTGCCATGAAAAACATTTCGCGGTTTCCCCGCCCCCTTTCCGCGACGGGCGGGACGACGTGGGACCGGCCGGCCCCCCGCGTTCACTCACGTCGTGCACGTGAAGGAGACGCCTCGGCGAACGCCGCCGCGACCGCCGCCGGGAGCGCGTGATGGTCGCCCTGGTCACCGGCGCCGCCGGCGGCATCGGAGCCGAGGTCGCCCGGGTGCTCGCCGAGGACGGCGTGCCGGTGGCGGCCGTGGACCGCGACGCGGGCGCGCTGCGCACCGTCGTCGGCAAGCTGGTCGCCGACGGGCTGGAGGCGGCCGCGTTCACCGCGGACGTCACCTCCGCGCCACAGGTCGAGGCGGTCGTGGACGAGGTCGAGCGGCGGCTCGGCCCGATCGACCGGCTGGTCAACGCCGCCGGCGTGCTACGCGTGGGCGAGGCCAGGACGCTGTCGGACGACGACTGGGCCGCGACGTTCGCGGTCAACGTCACCGGCGTCTTCCACGTCTCACGTGCGGTGGTGAACAGGATGGTGCCGCGGCGGGCCGGCGCCGTCGTCACCGTCGCCTCGAACGCGGCACACACGGCCCGCATCGGAATGTCCGCCTACGGCGCCTCCAAGGCGGCGGTGACGATGTTCACCAAGAACCTGGGCCTGGAGGTCGCCCGCTACGGCATCCGCTGCAACGTGGTGGCGCCCGGCTCGACCGACACTCCGATGCTCACCTCGCTGTGGCACGACGATGACGGTCACCGGGCCTCCATCGAGGGCGCCCCGGACCTCTATCGCACCGGGATCCCGCTGAGAAAGATCGCGCGCCCGGCCGACATCGCGGAGGCCGTCGCCTTCCTGCTCTCGGAAAGAGCCGGTCACATCACATTGCAACACCTGACAGTGGACGGCGGCGCGACCCTCGGCGCCTGATAACGAGATCACAAATCACGGCACACAAGAGGATTTCGATGGCAGGAATTCCACAGATCGCACCGTATTCCATGCCGGAGGCCGGAGAACTGCCGGGGAACACGGCGTCCTGGACGGTCGATTCGAGACGGGCCGTGCTGCTGCTGCACGACATGCAGAACTTCTTCCTGGAGCCGTTCCCCGCGGGCCGGCCTCCGGTGGTCGACCTGGTCGGCAACGCGACGGCGCTGCGGAACCGGTGTGCCCGCCTCGGCATCCCCGTGGCGTACACCGGACAGCCCGGAGACATGACGGAGGAGCAGCGGGGGCTGCTCAGGGAGTTCTGGGGCCCCGGCATGACGGCCGAGCCGTCCCACCGGGACATCGTCGCCGCGGTGGCGCCCGCCCCCGGCGACTGGCTCTTCACCAAATGGCGCTACAGCGCCTTCCACAGGACCACGCTGCTGAGCCGGATGCGGGAGAGCGGCCGCGACCAGCTGATCCTCGCCGGGGTGTACGCCCACGTGGGCATCCTGATGACCGCGGTCGACGCCTTCACCAACGACATCCAGCCCTTCCTGGTGGCCGACGCCATCGCGGACTTCACCGCCGCCGACCACCGCATGACGCTCGACTACGCCGCCCGGCGGTGCGGTGTGACCGTCACGACCGAGCAGGTGCTGGCGGACCTGTCCGCGGCGCCGGACCTTTCCCCCACGCCGGGCCTCGCCCCGGTGCCGGGCCTTTCCTCGAGTTCGGAGGGACAGCGATGACGGCCGAACGACTCCTCGACAAGGTGCTCTCCCCGGATCCTCCCGCCTTCGCGCTGCTGCACCGCCCGGGGGCCGGCCGCCGGGGGCTGCTCGACGTCCTCGTGGGCGATATGTCCGCGGTCGGGACGCTCGACGAGCTGCCGCTTCCCGACGGTCCCGACGGTCCCGGCGGGGAGGCCCGGCACGAGACGCTGGCCGTCATCCCCTTCCGGCAGATCGCCGAGCGGGGCTTCACGGTGGTGGACGACCACGAGCCGCTGCTGGCGATGACGATCGCCGAGCAGGGGACGCTGCCGCTCGCCGACGCGCTGCGGCGGATTCCCGACGCGCCCGTGGTCGCCGGCGGCCGCCGGGTCGACCTGGACGACGACGAGTACGCGGCCGTGGTCCGCAAGGTCGTCGAGGAGGAGATCGGCCACGGCGAGGGCGCCAACTTCGTCATCAAGCGGTCGTTCACCGCCGAGATCTCCGGCTACTCCGTGCGGAGCGCGCTGACGTTCTTCCGCCGGCTGGTGGAACGCGAGGCAGGGACGTACTGGACCTTCGTCATCCACACCGGCGACCGCACGTTCGTCGGCGCCTCCCCGGAACGGCACGTCAGCCTGTCCGGCGGCGTCGCGACGATGAACCCGATCAGCGGCACCTACCGCTACCCCGCGTCCGGCCCGACCCTGCCGGGGCTCATGGACTTCCTCGCCGACCGCAAGGAGGCCGACGAGCTCTACATGGTGGTCGACGAGGAACTCAAGATGATGGCGCGCATCTGCCACACCGGCGGGCGTGTGTCCGGGCCCTACCTGAAGGAGATGGCCAGGCTCGCGCACACCGAGTACTTCATCGACGGACACACCACCCGCGACGTGCGCGAGATCCTGCGCGAGACGCTCTTCGCGCCCACCGTCACCGGGAGCCCGCTGGAGAGCGCCTGCCGGGTGATCAGCCGATACGAGCCGGAGGGACGCGGCTACTACAGCGGCGTCGTCGCGCTCATCGGCAGGGACGCCGACGGCGGCCGCGCGCTCGACTCCTCCATCCTCATCCGCACGGCGGACATCGACAGCGAGGGCCGGGTGCGGATCGCGGTGGGCGCCACCCTGGTGCGTCACTCGGACCCGCTGTCGGAGGCGGCCGAGACGCGGGCCAAGGCCGCCGGACTGCTCGACGTGCTCTGCATGGAGCCGCCGGCGCGCTTCGCCGACCACCCCGACGTGCGCCGGGCGCTCGACTCCCGCAACGACACGATCGCCGGCTTCTGGCTGCGGGAGGACGAGGACCGGGTCCAGTGGACGCCCGGCCTGATCGGCCGGCGGGTCCTCGTCGTGGACGCCGAGGACAACTTCACCTCGATGATCGCCCACCAGCTCCGGTCGCTCGGCCTGCACGTGACCGTACGGCGGTTCGACGAGCCGTACCCGCTGGACGGCCACGACCTGGTGGTCCTCGGACCCGGCCCGGGCGACCCCCGCGACACCGCCCATCCCAAGATCGCCCATCTGCGCGAGGCCGTACGACGGCTGCTGCGGGAACAGCGTCCTTTCGTCGCGGTGTGCCTGAGCCACCAGGTGCTCAGCACGGCGCTCGGGCTGCCGCTGGTGCGCAGGCCCGTGCCGAACCAGGGCGTCCAGCGCGAGATCGACCTGTTCGGCCGCCGGGTCAGGGTCGGTTTCTACAACGCGTTCGCCGCCAGGGCCGACGCCGACGTCGTCGAGATCCCCGGGCTGGCCGCGCCCGTCGAGGTCTGCCGCGACCCGCGCACCGGAGAGGTGCACGCGCTGCGCGGCCCCGGCTTCGGCTCGATGCAGTTCCACGCCGAGTCGGTCCTCACCGAGAACGGCGTGTCGATCCTCCGCGACGCCATCGTCGCGGTGCTCGACCGGCTGCCGGTCCACCAGTGAGGCCGGACCACCAGTGAGAACAGTCCAGCAGTGAGGGGCAGGAGATGACGACCGTACTGATCGCCGGTGGCGGCGTCGGCGGCCTCGCCGCGGCCATCGCCGTCGCCGGCCAGGGGCACCGGGCCGTGGTCCTGGAACGGCGCGAGGAGTTCACCGAGATGGGGGCCGGCATCCAGATCGCCCCCAACGGCTTCCGCGCGCTCGACCGGCTCGGCGTCGGCGACGAGGTCCGCGCCCTCGCCGTGTACATCGAGGAGCTGCGCTTCATGGACGGCACGACCGGCGAGCGCGTGGCCGGCATGCCGCTCACCGAGCGCTACCGCGCCCGGTTCGGCAACCCGTACGCCGTGGTGCAGCGGATGGACCTCTACGGCCCGCTGCTGGCGGCCTGCCGCGAGTCGGCCTGGATCGAGCTGCGCGGCGGCGGTCACGTCGTCGGCTACGAGCAGGACGCGGACGGCGTCAGCGCGGTCCTCGCGAGCGGCGAGCGGGTGCGGGGCGGCGCGCTGATCGGGGCCGACGGCATCCGCTCGGCGGTGCGCGCCCGCCTCGTCGGCGACGGCGACCCGCGGGTGTCCGGGCACACGATCTACCGGTCGGTCATCCCCATGGACCGGGTGCCCGAGGACCTGCGGTGGAACACGGTCACGCTGTGGGCCGGCCCCGGCTGGCACTTCGTCCACTACCCCATCGGCGGCGGCAGGTTCCTCAACCTGGCGGCCACCCGCGACGACGGCGCGCGGCACGTGGTGACGGGCCGGCCCGTCCCCCGCGAACGCGTCCTCGGCGAGTTCCCCGGGCTCGGCGACACCGCCGCGCGCCTCCTGCGGCTCGGCGAGGAGTGGAGGGAGTGGGTGCTGTGCGACCGCGACCCCGTGGACGACTGGACCGACGGCCGGGTGGTGCTGCTCGGCGACGCGGCGCACCCCATGCTGCAGTACGCCGCGCAGGGCGCCTGCATGGCCCTGGAGGACGCGGTCCTGCTCGGCGAGCTGCTCGACTGCGGCGCCGACGAGTTCCCCCAGCGCTTCGAGAAGTACAACGCCCTGCGGCGGGCGCGCACCGCGGCGGCGCAGATCGTCGCCCGTGAGATGGGCCGCGTGCTGTACCACCCGGCCGGCCACGGCGCGCTCGCCAGGAACCGGATGCTGACCGCGCTGTCCGACGACGAACTGCACGACAAGGTCTCGTGGCTGCACGGCGCCCGGGACTTCGTCGAAGCCCTCCCCCTGAGCTGAACCGACCCTAGAGAGGAAACCCCTGATATGTGCGGCATCGCCGGCTGGGTGAGTTACGCGAGCGATCTGACCGGGCAGACGGAGACGATCTCCGCCATGACCGCCACCCTGGAATACCGGGGACCGGACGCGGGAGGCGTGTGGACCTCTCCCCGCGCCGCCCTCGGGCACCGCAGGCTGTCGATCATCGACCTGGAGGGCGGGCGGCAGCCGATGGCGGCCGGCGACGACGCCCTGCCGGTCATGACGTACAACGGCGAGGTCTACAACTACCGGGAGCTGCGCGCCGAGCTCGAGGCGCTGGGCCAGGAGTTCCGCACGTCGAGCGACTCCGAGGTGGTGCTCCGCGCGTACCTGCAGTGGGGCCCGGCCTTCGCCGAGCGGCTCGACGGCATCTTCGCCCTGGGCATCTGGGACCCCCGCACCGAGGAGCTGCTGCTGGTCCGCGACCGGATGGGGGTCAAGCCGCTCTACTACTACCCGACGCCCGACGGCCTGCTGTTCGGGTCGGAGCCGAAGACGATCCTCGCCCACCCCGAGGCGGAGGCCGTCGTGGACGCCGACGGGCTGCGGGAGATCTTCAGCATCGTCAAGACTCCGGGCCACGCGGTGTTCCGCGGCATGTACGAGGTCCGTCCGGCCACCGTGATGCGTTTCTCCCGCGACAGCGCGTCCGAGGAGTGCTACTGGCGGCTGGAGGCCCGCGAGCACACCGACGACCTGGCCACGACGATCGTCACCGTGCGCCGGTTGCTGGAGGAGATCGTGGAGCGGCAGATGGTCGCCGACGTCACCGTCGGCACGCTGCTGTCCGGCGGCCTCGACTCCAGCGCCATCACCGCGCTCGCCGCCCGCGTGCTCGCCCGCAAGGGGGCCGGGCCGCTCAAGGCGTTCTCGGTCGACTTCCAGGGGCACGAGACGCGGTTCCGGTCGAACGTCCAGTGGGAGGACCCGGACACGCCGTTCGCGATCGAGGTCGCCGAGCACGTGGGGGCCGAGCACATCATCGTCGAGCTGGAGAACGCGCAGATCCTCGACCCCGAGGTGCGCGAGGCCGTCCTGCGGGCCCAGGACCTGCCGGTGTCCACCGGCGACATGGAGTATTCCCTGCTGGTCCTGTGCCGGGCGCTGAAGGAGCGCATGACGGTGGCCCTGTCGGGGGAGGCGGCCGACGAGCTGTTCGGCGGCTACACCTGGTTCCACGACCGCGAGGCCGTCGAGTCCGACACCTTCCCCTGGCACCACCCCTTCGAGAAGGCCGGCGGGATCGGCGCGCTGCGCGCCGTCGGCCTCTGGGACCGGCTGGGGCTCGGCGAGTACGTCAAGCGGCGCTACACCGAGGCGCTGGAGGACGTGCCGCGGCTGCCCGGCGAGACCGGCCTGGAGGCGCGGATGCGGGAGCTGACCTTCCTCAACCTCACCCGGTGGGAGCGTTTCCTGCTCGACCGCAAGGACCGGGTCAGCATGGCCGCGAGCCTGGAGGTCCGCGTTCCGTTCACCGACCACCGGCTGGTCGAGTACGTCTACAACACGCCCTGGGCGATGAAGAACTTCGACGGCCGGGAGAAGAGCCTGCTGCGCGCCGCCATGCGCGGGGTGCTGCCCGACTCGGTGCTGGACCGGAAGAAGAACCCCTACCCCTCCACGCAGGACGAGAAGTACGAGGTGGCGCTGCGTGAGCGGATGGAGGAGATCCTCGCCGAGGGCGGCCCGGTGCTCGACCTGGTGTCGGAGTCCGAGGTGCGCATGCTGCTCGACGCGCCCGTCGGCACGTACGCCATGGGCGGGCCGTGGAGCGCCCGCGCGGTCATCGAGAGGCTGATCGAGTTCAACACCTGGGTCCGGATGTACGGCGTGCGCGTCGAGCTGTGACGACGAGGAGGGATGACGACCAGGAGCCGATGACGACCAGGAGCTGACGACGAGGAGCGACCCCCCGGGACGGCCGTGACGCGGCCGTCCCGGCGGCGTTCACGGCGGCGTTCACAGCGGCGTTCAAGGGGTACGCGGCGGCGGGTTCAGGAGGCGGCGAGGAAGTGGCTCAGCACCGGCGCGAGCGCGGCGGCCGTCTCCGCGTGGTGCCCCCCACCGCACACGAAGTCCGCCTCGTCATGGTGATCCCGGCCACCGGCAGAGCGCGCCTCACCATGGTGATCCCGGCCACCGGCAGAGCGCGCATCGCCATGGTGATCCCGGCCGCCCGGGGGAACCGTCTCGGGGTGGTCCCGCCTGCCGGCGGCACCCGCGAGGAGCCGCAGCCGGGCGCACGGCAGGACGCCGGCGAGCGCTCGCGCGGCGCCCCGCAGGAACGCCGGACCCCCGGCCCGGCCGGTCACGAGCACGGGCGCCGTGACGCAGGCCCAGCGGTGGGCCGGCAGCGGCGCGCCGGACATGGTCGCGCCCATCACGGCGCCGTCGTAGACGAGGGTGTGCGCGGCGGCCTCGAACACGGGCCACGCCGGGGATCGCCGGTGCAGGGCGACGCGCTCGGCGGGCACGTCCGCCGCCCGCGTCAGGAAGAACTCGACCGCGTCCCCCCGCCGGCCGGCGGCCAGCAGCGCGGCGAGCCTCGGGAGGTAGTCCTGCGGCAGCGGGGGACGGCTGTCGTCGACGACGAACGGCGGCTCGACGACGGCCAGGCGCGTGATGCCGGGCAGGCGGCGGGCCGCGTCGAGGGCGAGGACGGCGCCGGAGGAGAACCCGCACACCGCCGCCGCGCCGCCGGCCTCGGCGACGAGGGCCTCGATGTCCTCGATCTCGCGGGCCACGGCGTACGGCGCGGTGTCCCCGCTGCCGCCCCGGCCGCGGCGGTCGTACCTGATCACCGTGAAGGACGGGGCGAGGATCGCGGCCAGCCGCTCCGCGACCGGATCACACGCCCGGTGGCGGAGCGCGCCGCCGACGAGAACGACCGGCGGCCCCCCACCCACGCGGTCGAACGCGATGGGGGTGCCGTCGGCCGAGGTCACGGTGCTCATCGGGGGCCGGAGCCGGCGGGTGGTCAGCCGGCCGGGGGCACGTTGAGGTTGACGTGGAAGAAGTTGTCCGGGTCGTAGGCCCGCTTCACCTCGCGCAGGCGCCGCCAGTCGTCCGGGGTGTAGGCCGCCTCGGTCCTGGCGGGGTCGTGCAGGAAGTTCAGGAAGGTCCCGCCGTTCACGTGCGGCCGCAGCGCCCGCTCGATCTCGGGGACGTGCGCGTCGATGACGACCGACAGCGGTACCGAGCGGTGGGCCACCGGCCCGGCGTCCGGCCCGGCCGCGGCGATGGCGCCGCCCCAGTGGCGGATCTCGACGGTCGTGACCGGCGAGCCCGGCCGCTCGCCCGCCCGCACCAGCGTCTCGATCACGGGGTCGGGCAGCGTGGGGAGCAGTTCCACGTGCATGGGCGCGGTGCCGCCCATCATGGCGTGCCCGAACGGCGTCGTCCGCATGGTGTCGAGCAGTGCCGGTCCCGCCGCCGCCCACAGGGGCCGCAGGAACCGGCGGGCCTCGTCCGCCTCGCCCGCGTACATGGCCTGGATGCCGATCACCCGCCTGCCGCGCAGCTGCGGGGGCAGGCCCGGCTCGTGCGGCATCCGGGTGATCAGGATCGCGGTGCTCAGCTCGTCGGGCGCGCCGGCGATCCAGTCGCGGTAGAACGCGAGCGTCTCCGCGGCCCGGTCGGCGGCGAAGAACGCGGTGCCCGCGTGGACGCGGGCGACCGGGTGGAGCCGGAACTCCAGCGAGGTCACGACGCCGAAGTTGCCGCCGCCGCCGCGCAGGGCCCAGAACAGGTCGGGGTGCCGGTCGGGGCCGACCGCGACGATGTGGCCCTCCGCCGTGACGACCTCGGCGCGGACCACGCTGTCCGCGGCGAAGCCGTACTTGCGGGCGAGCCAGCCGAAACCGCCGCCGAGCGTGTAGCCGGTCACGCCGACCGACGGGACCGGGCCCGCCAGCGGCGCCAGGCCGAACGGCTCGGCCGCCGCGGTCACCTCCTGCCACATGACGCCGGGGCCGACGCGGGCGATCCGCTGGGCCGGGTCGACCAGCACCGAGCCCATCGCGCCCGTCCTGAGCAGCAGGCCGCCGTCGCACGCGACCTGCGTGCCGTGCCCGGTGGCCTGGACCGCGAAGGGCAGGCCGGAATCGCGCGCCGCCACGATCGCGGCCCGCACGTCCGCGGGGCTCGTCGCCTCGGCGATCAGCGCCGGCCGCGGGTCGATGCTCGAGTACGGCGCCTCCCTGAGCGCGTCGTAGGCGGCGTCGCCGGGGAGGTGCACGGCGCCGGCGAAGTCGCGGCGCAGGTCGCGCGCCACGGCCGGTCCGTCGCCGGGCCCGGCCTGCCGGGCCTGGTACGCCTGCCGCTGGACGTGCTGGCTCATCTCGGAAAACCTTCCCTCGTCTCGCGTGTCGACGGCGCGGTCGGGCTGCTGGTCCGCCGTGCGCCCCTACTCCTGGCTCCGGATCAGGATCTCCCGCGGACGGGCTCCGGGGCATCCGTGGTGACCACGGATTCACCACGGACGCGCCACGGACCCGGGCGAATGGGTGAAGATGTTGCGGTGACGTCGACGGGGCGCGGTGAGGTGTCCGCACGCGAGGCCGAGGTGCTCGAGGCGCTCGGTGCCCATCTGTCGAACGCCCAGATCGCACGGCGGCTGCAGATCTCGGTGCGCACGGTGGAAAGCCACGTGTCGTCGTTGCTGCGCAAATACGGCGTCGCCGACCGGCGCGCCCTCGCGGCCGTCTTCGAGCAGGCCGCGGCCGAGCGGGCCGCCGCCGAGCGGGCCGCCGCCGAGCGGGCCGCCGCCGAGCGGCACAAAGCTGAGGGGCACCGAGCGGAGGGATCCGGAGCCGAGCGGCACGGTATCGGGGGGCACAGAGCCGAGCAGCACAGAGCCGAGCGACACGGAACCGAGCAGCACGGAGCAGGCGGGCACGGAACCGGGGGGCACGCGGCACCGGAAGGGCCGCCCGCCCGGCTGGCAGGCCTGCCGGCGGCCCGGACCTCGTTCGTCGGGCGTGAGCGGGAGCGCGAGGCGGTGCTCGCGGCGTTCGAGACCGCGCGGCTGGTGACCCTGCTCGGACCCGGCGGGGTCGGCAAGACCCGGCTGGCGATGGTGGTGGCCGGGGCGGCCGCCGCCTCGTTCGCCTCCGGCGGCGCGTTCGTCGACCTGGTGCCGGTGAGCGAGGGCTTCGTCGCGCAGGCGGTGGCCACCGCGCTGGACGTGACGGAACGGCCCCGCCAGCCGCTCGACGACGCGGTGACCGAGCGTCTCGGCCGGGACCGGTCGCTGCTGGTGCTCGACAACTGCGAGCACCTTCTCGACGAGGTCGCCGCGTTCGCGGTGCGGGTGCTCGATCTGTGCCCCGGCACCCGGATCCTGGTGACGAGCCGGGCCCGGCTGGGGGTCCCGGGCGAACGCACGATCCCGGTCGCCCCGCTGCCGCCGGCGCCCGAGGCCGAACGGCTGTTCCACGAGCGGGCCGTCGCGGCCGACCCCGACTTCACCGCCGATCCCGCCCTGGTCGCGGAGCTGTGCGCCCGGCTGGACGGCATGCCGCTCGCCATCGAGCTCGCCGCCGCGCGCAGCGCCTCGCTGGGCGCCGACGGCCTGCTGACGGCCCTCGGCGACGTCCTGCGGCTGCTGGTCGGCGGTCGCGGGCCCGACGAGCGGCACCGGTCGCTGCGCACGGTCATCGGCTGGAGCCACGACCTGCTCGGCGAGGACGAACGGGCGCTGTTCCGGCGGCTCGCCGTGTTCGCCGGCGGCTTCGGCCTCGACGCCGCCGTCGCGGTGACGCCCGGCGGCGACACGAGCGAGGTCGCCGACGTCCTCGGACGGCTGGTCGACAAGAGCCTCGTGGTGCACCTGCGGGGCCGGCCGAGCCGGTGGCGGCTGCTGCGGACCGTGCGCGCCTTCGCCGCCGACAGGCTGTCCGGCAGCGGCGAGGAGCCCGAGATACGGGAGCGGCACCTGACGTGGGCGACGGCGGTCGCCGCGGATCTGGAGAGCCGGCTTCCCAGCGAGTGGCGGGACGGCGGATGGCGCGACGGCTTCGACGCCGTGGCCGACGACCTGCGCGCGGCGCTCGCCGCGGCGCCGCCCGGCCCGGGCGAGCGGCCGCATCGCCTGGCCCGGGCGCTGGGCCATCTCACCTACGCGCGGCGGTTCCTCACCGAGTCGCTGCGCCACTACACGGAGGCCGCGCGCCGGGCGCCCTCCCCCGCGGAGGCGGCCCGCGACCTGCGCAGCGCCGCCGACGGCGCGCACGCCATCGCTCCCTCCGGCGACCGGGCCTTCGACCTGCTGCTCGCCGCCGCGGAGCGGGCCCGCGAGGGGGACGACGGCGACGGCAGGGCGATCGCCCTCGCCTCCGCCGTCGTCACGGCCAACCGGTTCTCGGCCGGCTTCGCCGAGGAGGTCCCGTACGAACGCCTGTGCGGCCTGCTCGACGAGGCGGTGCGCGCCGGCGACTCCGGCGACCCCGTGGTCGCTGCGGCGCTCGCCGCCGCGGCGGCCTGGAACGCCGGCCCGGAGAAGATGAACCCGGACGCCGCGCTCGCGCGGACGGCGGTCGCGGCGGCCCGCACCACGGGCGACCCCGTGCTCGTCAGCGCCGCGCTCGACGCGGTGTGCGCCGCGGAGACCACGGCCGGGCGGCTGCGGGAGGCGCACCGGGTCACCCGGGAGCGCTTCGCCCTGCTCGCCACGATGCCCAGGGACGCCCCCCGGGCGGCCCCGGAGATCGTCGACACCTTCACCATGGCCTCGACGTACGCCGTGGCCACCGGCAACCTGCACACCGCGCTGCTGACGGCGCGCGCCGCCCTGGACGACGACCTCCTGGGCCACCACTCCTATCTGTCCGCGCTCAACCTGATCCTGCCTCTGGTGCTCACCGGGGAGTTCGAGGAGGCCCTGCGCCACGCGCCGGCCGTGTGGGACGGCTGGGAGCGGGCCGGCAGCCCCACCGCCGGCTGGCTGTCCCCCGCGGTCGCCGCGATCGCGCTCGCACACGGACTGCACGGCGACGAGCACGGGTTCCGCTTCTGGCGCGCGCGTGCCACCCAGGTCGCGGGCCGGGCCCGCAACCACGCGTCGTTCGCGACGTTCGTCGACGCGCGCATCGCCGTCCACCTCGCGCGGTACGGCGACGCGGCCGCGCTCGTGGACCTCGTCTTCACGGACTTCCCGCAGGGGCGGTACCAGACGTACGCGCGGGCCGCCGGGGCGGAGCTCGCCGTCGCCGCCGGGCTGCCCGACGCCGCGCGGCGGATCGCGGCCGCCGCCGAGGGCAACGAGAACGACTGGGCCGCCGCCTGCCTCGCCCGCGCGACCGGGCGGCTGCACGGCGACCTCGCCGCGCTGGAGGCGTCCGTGCGGGGGTGGGAGCGCGTCGGCGCCCGGTTCGAGCGCGCCTGCACCCTGCTGCTGCTCCCCGGGCACGCCGGCGAGGGCCGTGCCGAACTCGCGGCCCTCGGCTGCCCGCCGCCGCCCCCCGGCGCCTGACGCCGTACGGGAGCGCACGCGCAGAGATGCGTGGTCAGCGGCCCGGTCACGACGATGGGGAGGTGAGTTCCAGCCGTCCAGCGAAGGAACAACGAGCATGAGCGCAACTTCGACGATCAACGACGAGATCGCGGCCCTCCGCGAGGTGCCCGGGCGCATCGTCGCCGCCTGGGCCGGCAACGACGCCGACGCCTTCGCCGCGGCCTGCACGGAGGACGCCACCATGATCCTCCCCGGTGACGTCTTCGTCAGCGGACGCGAGGCGATCCGCGAATTCTTCAAGGCGGCCTACGCCGGGCCGTACAAGGGGACCCGGGTGACCGGCGAGCCGATCTCGGTCAAGTTCATCGGCGCCGACGCGGCCGTGCTGGTCACGCGGGGCGGCGTCCTGGCTCCCGGTGAGACCGAGGTCGCGCCGGAGCGGGCCATCCGGGCCACCTGGGTGCTGGCCAAGCAGGACGGCACGTGGCTGATCACCGCCTACCAGAACACCCCGATCGGCGCGGCGGCCTGATCCGCGCGCGGCACCGGCGACGAGGAGGACTCCGCGGAGTCCTCCTCGTTCCGTTTCCCGGGCCCGTCCTCGGCGGTCAGTGATGCGGACCGGCGGCTCAAGCGGCTCGGGCGGCTCAAGCAGCTCAGCGGCTCGGGCGGCTCAAGCGGCTCAAGCTGCTCGGGCGGTTCAGGCGGAGATCTCCACCCGGGTGTGGTCGCCGACCAGTAGGCGGTGCCGCGCCGCGCCGGGCCGGGTGGGGCCGATCACGGCGCCGCGCCCGATGATGGAGCCGTACAGGCCGGGGACGTCGGAGATCGACGCCCCGTCCAGCACGATGGAGTCGGCCAGCCGGGTGCCGCGCAGCACGCAGCCCGCCCCGACGGAGACGTGCGGGCCGAGATGGCAGTCCTCCACCAGCGTGCCGGGGCCGATGATCGCCGGCCCGGTGACGACGGAGCGCACCACGCGGGCGCCGGGGGCGACCAGGACCTGTTCGCCGAGCTCGCCGAGCAGGCGGCGGTTGCACTCCAGGACGTCCTCGGCCTTGCCGGTGTCCTTCCAGTAGCCGCGATACTCGGTGGCCTTCACCGCCGCGCCCCGCGCCAGCATCCACTGGATCGCGTCGGTGATCTCCAGCTCGCCCCGGCGGCCGGGCGGGATGGCCTCGACCGCCTCGTGGATCGCGGCGGTGAAGAAGTAGACGCCGACGAGGGCCAGGTCGCTGAGGGGGTGCGCGGGCTTTTCCACCAGCCGGCGCACCGCGCCCGCCTCGTCGAGCTCGACGACGCCGAACTCGCGGGGGTCCGGCACGCGGTGCACCACCACCTGGGCGGCCGGCCGCCCGGCGCGGAAGTCCCGGGCGATGCCGGCGATCCCGTCCGGGAGCATGTTGTCCCCGAGGTACATGACGAAGTCGTCGTCCCCCAGGAACGGCCGCGCCAGCCGTACGGCGTGGGCCAGCCCGAGCGGCTCGTGCTGCGGGATGTAGGTGACGCGCACGCCGAGGCGGCCGCCGTCGCCGATCACGCGCGCGATCTCCGAGCTCCAGTGACCGACGACGAGCCCGACCTCCGTGACGCCGCAGTCGCGGATGTTGCCCAGCACGTGCTCCAGCACCGGCCGGTTCGCGATGGGGATGAGCTGTTTGGGCATGGAGTAGCTGAACGGCCGCAGCCGGGTGCCCGACCCGCCGGACAGCACCAGGGCCTTCACGCGATCATCCCCTTCGGCCGCGCCTGGGCCGCCTGCCGGTTCTCGCGTTCGCGCCGCAGCCGGTCCCGGTCCACCTTGCCACCGGCGGTGCGCGGCAGGTGGCCCACGACGGTGAAGGTCACGGGCGGCATGGCTTTGCCGAACCAGCGGCGCAGCGCGGCGCGCCAGGCGGCCGGCGTAGCCTCGGCGGCGGCCGGAGCGCGCGGGACGACGTAGGCCGCCAGGCTGGCGACCTGGCGGTGCGCGCCCGGCACGGCGACGACGGCGCACTCGGCCACGCTCTCGTGCGCGTTCAGGGCAGCCTCGACGTCGCCGAGCTCCAGCCGGATGCCGTTGAACTTCACCTGGAAGTCGCGGCGTCCCTCGAACTCCAGCACGCCGTCCGCCGTCCACCGGCCCCGGTCGCCCGTGCGGTAGTACCGGCCCCGGCGGGCGGACCCGCGCGGCGGGCGGAAGGCGGACCGCTCCCCCGCCGCCGCGCCGGCGTACCCGGGGGTGAGGTAGGGGCTGCGGATGACGAGCTCGCCGGTGACGCCGGGCGGGCAGTGGCGGTCCAGCTCGTCCAGCACCAGCACCACGCGCCCGGGGATGGGCCGGCCGATCGGCACGCGGCCCTCGGCCGGCTCCGTCACCTCGTGCCAGGTGGCGAGGATCGACTCGGTCGGGCCGTACAGGTTGACCAGCCGGGTCGCGGGCAGGGCGGCGCGCAGGCCGCCGGCCAGCTCGGCGGTGAGCGGCTCGCCCGCCAGCAGGAGGTGGACCAGCGCGGGCGGGCGCCCCTCCGGTCCGAGGCCCGTGATCGCCTCGAGCAGGCGGCGGGCGAAGCTGGGCACGGTCTGCAGGTGCGTGACGCGCTCGGCGGCGAGCCAGTCGGCGAGGCGCTCGGGGTGCGCTCTGATCTTCGGCGGCACGGGGCAGAGCGTCGCGCCCGCGACGAGCGGGGCGAACATCTCCACGAGGCTCGCGTCGTATCCCGGCGCCGCCCACTGGGCCACCCGGGAGCCGGGCCCGATCCGGAACTCCCGGGCGAACCAGGTCACGAACTGCGCGAAGCCCCGGTGGGTCTGCGGGATGCCCTTGGGCCTGCCGGTCGATCCGGAGGTGTAGGCGACGTACATGAGGTCGTCCGGGCCCGCGCCGGACGCGGCGGACGAGACGGCGGGGGGCGGCGCGGGGGCCTGCGCCGGTCCGAGCAGGCCGGCGACGTCCAGGATCGTCCCGCCCAGGGTGCGGCGGTACCAATCGGCGAGCTCGTCGCGCTCTGCCGATTCACCCCCCGCCGCGTCACCTCTCGCCGCGTCACCCCCCGCCGCGTCAGCTCTTGCCGCGTCGCCGGAGACACCGTCGAGCAGCAGCCACGCGGGGCGCAGGTCCTCCAGCACGGCGGCGCCGCGCTGTCCGGCCGCGCCGGGGTCCAGGCAGAGCAGGTGGGCTCCCGCGCTCAGCACCCCGAGCACGGCGGCGGCCTGACGCGGGCCGGGGTCCATCCGCACGGCCACCGGCCGGCCCGCCGCGCCGCCCGCGGTCAGCGCCGCGACGACCGCGGCCGCCTGCCGCGCCAGCTCGGCGTAACCGACGCCGTGGCCGCCCCGGGCGATCGCGACGTCGTCCGGCCGGGTCAGCGCGTGCCGGAGCACCCGCTCGTGAACCGGCCGGAAAGTGAGCGGTACGCGCATCTCGGTCCCCCTCGGAACGCGGATCGTCTCGTGCGCAACCGGCAGCGCGGCCGGGCGGTCATCCACGTGCCCGCACGAATTCGGTGATGGACGAGACGACGTAGTCGATCATCTCGTCGGTCAGGCCCGGATACACCCCGACGTGGAAGGTCTGGGTGGTGATGATGTCGGTGTTGGTCAGCTCGCCGACGACGCGGTACGGCTGGTCGGCGTAGGCCGGGTGCCTGATCAGGTTGCCCGCGAACAGCCGGCGTGTGCCGATCTTGCGGTTCTCCAGGAAGTCCACGAGCTCGCCCGCCCCGAACGGCGCCTGCGGGTCGACCGTGATGACGAAGCCGTACCAGCTGGGGTCGCTGCGCGGGGTCGCCTCGGGGAGCAGCAGGTGCGGCACGCCGTCCAGGCCCTCGCGCAGCCGCCGCCAGTTGCGCCGCCGCGTCGCGCAGAAGTCGTCGAGCTTGTCGAGCTGGCTGAGGCCGAGCGCCGCCTGCAGCTCCGTCGCCTTCAGGTTGTAGCCGACGTGCGAGTAGATGTACTTGTGGTCGTAGCCCTTCGGGAGCGTGCCCATCTGGTAGTCGAACCGCTTGAGGCAGGTGTTGCTCTCGCCGGGCTCGCACCAGCAGTCGCGGCCCCAGTCGCGCAGCGACTCGACGATCCGGGCCAGCACCAGGTTCGAGGTGAGGACGCAGCCGCCCTCGCCCATCGTCATGTGGTGGGCCGGATAGAAGCTCACCGTCGCGAGATCGCCGAAGGTGCCGGTGGGCTCGCCGTCGTACAGGGCGCCGACGGCGTCGCAGTTGTCCTCGATGAGGAAGAGGTCGTGCTCGGTCGCGAGCCGGGCCATGTCCACGACGTCGAACGGGTTGCCCACGGTGTGCGCGATCATGATGGCCTTGGTCTTCGGGCCGATCGCCCGCTCCACCGCCTCGACCGTCGGGTTGTACGTGCCGAGCTCGACGTCCACGAAGACCGGCACCAGGCCGTTCTGCAGGATGGGGTTGACCGTCGTCGGGAAGGCCGCGGCGACCGTGATCACCTCGTCGCCCGGCCGCAGCCGCATGTCCTGCAGCCGCTGCGAGGTCAGCGCGGAGACCGCCAGCAGGTTCGCGGAGGACCCGGAGGTGGTGAGGAACGCCTTGCGCCGCTTCATCTTGCGGGCGAACGCGGACTCGAACTTACGCGCCCGCTGACCGGCGGCCACCCGCAGGTCCAGCGCCGCCTCGACCAGGGCCACGCGGTCCTCGACGTCGTGCACCGCGCCGGTCGGCCAGATCTCGGTCACCCCGGGCACGAATTCACCGCCGGTCTGGACATCCTGGTGATACTTGCGGACCTCGTCCAGGATCAGCGCCTTGTGATCGTTCATCTCCGGTCCTTATCGGTCGAGTGGACGGTGCCGGTCGTCTTCCGGCCGGCCACGGGCAGGCCACGGGGGAGCCACGGACGCACCGTCCCAGCATCCGGCGGCGCCGACCGCCCCGCATCTCCTGGATTGCCGCCCCGGGCGTCGTAATTCGCGCCGTATTACGCGCGGCGTTTTTCCCTTTCGCACGCCGGGAGATGCGGCGGGCGGCGGCCGGGAATGACGATGCGAACGGAGAATCGCGTCAGGATCCGGCGGTACGCCGGAAATATCGACGGGGACGCGCCCGGCAACACCAGGAAACACATTCCCATTTCGACTCAGGAGCGTTTCATGCGTTTCCTACCCGACCAGCGGGACCTGAAAGTGGCGGTCGTCGGACTCGGCTACGTCGGCTCGTGCCTGGCGGCGATCCTGGCCGACCGCGGCTGCAGGGTCACGGGCGTGGACATCGACACCGCCCTGCTCGCCGAACTGGCCCGCGGGCACTGCCGCTACCAGGAGCACGGCCTGCCCGAACTCGTCGCGGCCGCGGTCGCGTCCGGACGCCTCCGGGTGACCGCCGACTACGCCGGCGTACGGGACGCCGACGTGGTGCTCGTCGCCGTCAGCACGCCCGTCCACCCGGACGGCTCGCTGCTGGACGACCACCTGCGCGAGGCGTGCCGGCGTCTCGGCGCCCACCTGCGCGAGGGCCAGCTCGTGCTGCTCAAGAGCACGGTGCCGCCCGGCACCACGCGGGATCTGGCCCGGCCGCTGCTGGAGCGCGGCGGGCTCGTCGCGGGTGAGGACTTCGGGCTCGCGTTCACCCCGGAGCGGTTCGCCGAGGGCACCGCGCTGCGCGAGCTGCGCTCCCTCCCGATCGCCGTGGGCGGGCTGAACGACGACAGCACCCAAGCCGGGATGGAGTTCTGGCGCCGCGTGCTCGACGTCGCGATCGTCCCGATGGACTCCCCGGAGGCCGCCGAGATCGTGAAGCTGGCGGACAACTGGTGGATCGACCTCAACATCGCGCTCGCCAACGAGCTGGCCAAGTTCTGCGCGCTGTACGACGTGGACGTGCTCGACGTGATCGCCGCGGCCAACACGGTCCCCAAGGGCACGGGGAACGTCAACATCCTGCTGCCCAGCGTGGGCGTGGGCGGTTCGTGCCTGGTCAAGGACCCGTGGATGGTCTGGCACTCGGCCCGCCGGCGTGGTCTGGAGATCCAGACCGCCCCGGCCGGGCGCAGGGTCAACACCGGCATGCCGGAGTACGCGGCGCAGCTGGTCGTCGACACGCTGGTGCGGCTCGGCAAGGACCCCGCCACGGCCACGGTGGCCGTGCTGGGCGCGGCGTTCAAGAACGACACGGGCGACCTGCGGGCGACGCCGGTGGAGGCCTTCGTGACGACGCTGGCCAAGGCCGGGGCCACGGTCCGCGTCCACGACCCGCTGGTGGACCCGGTGCAGGCCGAGGCGCTGTTCGGCGTCGCTCCCTGCGCCGACCTGCGGGAGGCCGTACAGGACGCCGACTGCGTCGCCGTCATGGCCCTGCACCGGCCGTTCAGGGACATCGACTTCGCGGACCTGCCGGTGGCGCCGGACTGCCTGGTGCTGGACGGCCGGGCCTACTACCCGAAAGACAAGATCGCGGAACTGCGCCGGCTCGGTTACGTCTACCAGGGCGTCGGGCGGTGAATTCCGCGCCGGCCGGCCGTATACGGCAATCCAGGATAAGCGTGCCCGGGAAACCCGCTCCTACCATCTGAGCTACCCGCGCGCGCAAACACAGGGCGAAACCGCCTGCTAGCGAAAGGCTTGTGGTGTGAGCGTCTCCGAGATCCCGAACGCGCCGAGCGAGCCGGCGAGCCGGGTGCCCCTCTCTCTCAACCAGGAATTCCTCTGCATTTTCGACGAGGGAGACGATTCCGGGCCTTTCGGCCCCCGATACAACATCTTCTACGCGAGCCGGCTGCGCGGAAAGGTCCACGTCGACACCCTGCGGGCGGCCCTGCACGACGTCGCGGAGCGCCACGAGGCCCTCCGCACGCTGATCGTCCGCGACCCCGAGGACCGCCACCAGCGGATCCTCCCGTCCGGCCCGGTGGAGCTGACGCTGCGCGACCTGTCCGGCGTCGCCCCCGCCGACCGCGACCGCCGCGCGGGCGAACTCGTCAACGAGATCGAGGCGGGCTCCTACAGCGCCCGCGAGGTGCCGCTGCTGCGGGCCGTGCTGGCCCGGTTCGACGACGAGGACGCCGTCCTCGTGCTGATCGCGCACCACACCGCGGCCGACGCGTGGTCGATGCACGTGATCATGCGCGACCTGGCCCACAGTTACGCCGCGCGGCGCGGGCGGCAGGTCGCCGCTCTCCCGGAGGCGCCGCAGTACCGCGACTACACGCTGTGGGAGCAGGAGCGCGCCTCGTCCCCCGCCCTGGACCGCGCGCGGGAGTACTGGCGCGAGAAGCTGCGGGGGGCGAGCATCCTGACGCTGCCCACCGACCACCCGCGGTCGGCCGGGCTGGCCAAGACGACCGGGTGGCACCGGTTCACGCTCGGCCCCGAGCTGAGCGCCGCGACCCGCCGGACCGCCAAGGCGCTGCGCTGCTCCACCTTCATGGTCCTGTTCGCGGCCAACAACATCCTGCTCAACCGGATCACCGGCGTGAGCGACATCGTGGTCCCGACGTTCACCACCGGGCGCACCCAGGAGCGGTTCCACACCACCGTGGGGTCGTTCTTCAACTTCGTCCCGCTGCGTACGGACCTCACCGGCTGTGACAGCTACCAGGAGGCGGTGCGGCGGACCCGCGCGACCTGCCTGGAGGCCTACTCCCACGACATCCCCTTCGCCCAGATCGCCGCCGAGGCGCCGGAGCTGATGGCCCCGGCGGCGGCCGACGACCGCGCGCTGTTCCTCTTCCAGGTCTTCCAGTCGCCCTTCGGGATGGCCGGCGAGGTGGTCGGCGACGTCGAGTACGCCGAGGTGCCGCGGCTCGTCTCGCAGCCGGTGGGCGGGGACATCCCGGACGGCTCGCTGTGCGAGCTCAACCTCACCCCGTCGGGAGAGATCATCGGGACTCTGGGCTTCAACACCAACCTGTGGCGGGCCGACACGATGGCCGAGTGGATGACCGAGTTCGACAGCGTGCTGCGAGCGGTGGTCACCACTCCCGACGCCCCCCTGCGCTGAGGCTCGCCGGCGGGGCCGCGGCCCCGCCGGAAGCCGCCGCGTGTGCGGAGCCGGTGAAGAGCGACGCGCGCGCACCCCCACCCGACAATCGCTCGTCGTCGCTCCCCCGCAACGGCCCGGGCGACCAGACGGAAGGACTCCTTCATGCACGCAGGCACCGAATCCGGCCCGGCCGAGCGGGCCGGGCGCAGGGAATGGATCGGGCTGGCCGTCCTGGCCCTGCCCACGCTGCTGCTGTCGCTCGACATGAGCGTGCTGTACCTGGCGCTGCCGCACCTCAGCATCGACCTGGGGGCCGACGCGACCCAGCAGCTGTGGATCACCGACATCTACGGCTTCCTCATTGCCGGTTTCCTGGTCACGATGGGCACGCTCGGTGACCGGATCGGCCGCCGCAGGCTGCTGCTCATCGGCGCGGCCTGCTTCGCCGCCGCCTCGGCGCTCGCCGCGTACGCGTCCAGCCCGGAGATGCTGATCGCCACCAGGGCGCTGATGGGCGTCGCCGGGGCCACGCTGATGCCCTCGACCATGTCGCTGCTCGGCATCATGTTCAAGGACCCCAAGCAGATGGGGATGGCGATCGCCGTCTGGATGAGCTGCTTCATGGGCGGCATGGCGATCGGCCCGGTCGTGGGCGGGATCATGCTCACCAACTTCTGGTGGGGCTCGGTGTTCCTGCTCGGCGTGCCGGTGATGGGGCTGCTCCTGCTGGTCGGGCCGCGCCTGCTGCCCGAGTATCGGGACCCCGAGGGCGGACGGCTCGACCTCGCCAGCGTGGCGCTCTCCCTGGCCGCCATCATGCCGGTCATCTACGGCCTCAAGGAGGTGGCCAGGAACGGCTGGCAGGTGCTGCCCGTCGCCTCCGTCGTGGCCGGCCTGATCGTCGGCGCGGTCTTCGTACGGCGTCAGCGCAGCCTGGCCAGCCCGCTGCTCGACCTACGGCTCTTCGGCAACCGCGCGTTCAGCGTCGCCCTGGTGATCATGATCGGCGGCGGCGTCATGAGCGGCACCCACCTGCTGGTCAACCTGTACCTGCAGACGGTCGAGGGGCTCTCGCCACTGCAGGCCGGAGGCTGGCTGGTCCCCTCGACACTCGCGACGATCGCCAGCGTCATGATGGCCCCGGCCATCGCGCGGCGCGTCCGCCCCGCGTACGTCATCGCGGGCGGCCTGGTGGTCACGGCGGCCGGTTACCTGCTGATCACGCAGGTGGGCAGCGCGACGGGCGTCGCCCTGCTCGTGGCCGGTCTGATCGTCAGCTCCGTCGGCGCGGGTCCCATGGGAGCGCTGGGCACCGGCCTCGTCATCGGGTCCGCCCCGCCGGAGAAGGCGGGCTCCGCGTCGGCGATCTCCGAGACCACCGGCGAGTTCGGCATCGCGTTCGGCATCGCCGTCCTCGGCAGCGTCGGCACGGCGGTCTACCAGGGCGCGCTGTCCGGCACCATCCCGGCCGGGGTCCCGGCCGAGGCGGCGGGCACCGCCGGGGAGAGCATCGCCGGGGCCTACGCCGCCGCGCAGCAGCTGCCCGCCCCGCTCGCGACCGACCTGCTGACCACCGCCCGCGAGGCCTTCACCACGGCGCTGAACTCCACCGCCGGCGTCAGCGCCGCCATCGCGCTCGTGCTCGCCACGCTGGCCGCGGTCGCGCTGCGGCACGTTCCCGCGACCGGCGACGCGGAGCAGGACGGCACGGGTGAGGAGGGCGGCGAGCGGCTGCCCGAGCCGGAGGCGGAGGCCGTCCAGGAGCCGGCCGAGGCGGCGCGGATTTCCTGATGCCGTTTCCAAACAACCCGTCGTGAACGAGAGGCGGGAGGCGGGCCCGGGGGCGGCGCGCACGCACCCGGGCCGCGAGCCCTCCGTTTCGCGCAGGCGACGGTGAACACCGAGATTCGCCCGGAGATGGGCCTTGCCGGTTTTATTGGCATACCGGCAGGGCCCATCTTCTGGTGCGGATGCCCGGCTCAGCGGAAGGACAGGAGCACGTCCCCGAGAGCCAGGTTCTCGTTCCCGGCGCCGATGTAGCAGCTCGTCGTACCGCAGTCCACCGTGCCCAGCGACACGCCGTCGTGCGTCACGGCCTGGTAGCTCTTGTGCACGGGCAAGGTGAACGTGGCCGCGCCGCTCGCGTTGGTGGTGAACGTGGTGGCGGTGCTCCCGTCGCACCCGAACGACGCGCCGATGTTGGCGCACTGCGCGATGCCGTACACCTCGTTCGCGCCGGCGCCGGTCACCGTGACCGTCACGGTGTCTCCGTCGTGCAGGCCGGAGGCCGGCGACACGGAGAACGTGGGCGCGGCGGCCGCTGCGGCCGTCTGGGAGGCGACGGTCAGACCGACCATCATGGCGGCGGCGACACCGAGCTTGGCGAGAACACCGGTCTTGTTCCTCATTTTCCGCATCCTTTCTTCGAGCGGTCAGTGGTGCTTGCAAGAACAAATCTGCTTGATTCGGGACCGGCAATCCAGACAAATCCGTGTCAGCATGTTGCGCGCGACTTGACACCTTTCTGTCAGCGAAGTCATTGATATTCGTCATCAAATTGATCAAGGACTCCCGGCCGTGCTCCGCACGAGCTCGGCTCAGCCGTGCTCCGCACGAGACCTCTTGGCCGTGCTCCGCACGAGACGTCCTGGCCGTGCTCCGCACGAGACGTCCTGGCCGTGCTCCGCACGAGGGAAGATGCGCGTGATCAGGCGGCGATGTGACGCTGGCGGCATGCGAGGTCCCGGCCACGACCGCGGCGTGCCGCTGCTCGCGCGCGTGCCCCGGCCGAGCACCCGCGTCGCCATCGCTCGCCCCACGCCGCCGTGCCCGCCGGGCGGCCCTGAACTCGCGCGGCCGGGTGGGACGCCCCGGCGCTCTCCCGCCGCGGTCCACGTCCCTCACTGATTCAGGAGCCTCGATGAAGGTAATGCTCACGGTCTGGCCGCAGAAGTGCCACCTGTACCCGATCATTCCGTACGCCCACGCCCTGCAGACCGCGGGACACGAGGTCCGCATCGTCTGCCCTCCGGGCGCCGAGGCCGACATCGTGGCGGCGGGCCTCAGCGCGGTCGTCTGCGGCACTCCTGAGGCGACCGCGCAGGGGTGGGCCAGGCCCGACCTCGCGCCCAACCCCGGCGAGATGGACCGTCTCGCCGACGCCGTGAAGATCGGCTCCGCCGACCGCGACAGCTGGGACGTGTTCTTCCAGTTCCTGCTGTCCGCGGCGAAGTACCACCTCCCGCCGGAGCCCAGCACCGACAACGACGCCCTGGTCGCGTTCGCCCGGAGCTGGCGGCCGGACCTGGTCCTGTGGGACCCCTGGTTCCCCGGCGGAGCCGTGGCGGCACGCGCCTGCGGCGCGGCGCACGCCCGGATGCTGATGGGCCCCGACTACAGCGGCTGGGCGACCGAGAGGTTCGCCGAGCAGGCCGGCGGCGCCACCGGCTCGGGCGACGTGCTCAACCCGCTGGCCGAGGCGGTGCGCCCGTTCGCCGAGCGCTACGGCGTCGAGGTCGACGAGGAGCTGCTGCTCGGGCAGTGGACCCTCGACCCGCTGCCGCCTGAGATGCGCCTGTCCCGCGACCTCACCTCGCTGCCCGTCCGCTGGATTCCCTACAACGGCGGCGGCGTCGTGCCGGAGTGGCTGTACGGCAGGCCGGAGCGGCCCCGGATCGCCCTGTCGGTGGGCCTGTCGACCCGGACCTACCACAAGGGCGAGTGGCGGACCCCCAAGATCCTCGAGGCCGTCGCCGACCTGGACGTCGAGCTCGTCGCGACGCTGAACGCCGACCAGCTCGTCGGGCTGCCCCCGCTGCCCCCGAACGTGCGCACGGTCGACTACGTCCCGCTGACCCAGCTGCTGCCGTCCTGCTCGGTGAGCATCAACCACGGGTCGAGCGGCACCTTCTGGTCCTCGGTGGCGGCGAACCTCCCGCAGATCATCACCGACACCGACGAGAGCCAGCGGCTGGAGTTCCACGAGGACGGCGGCAGCACGATCCCCGAGCGGCACATCCTCTCGCCGATCGCCACCGCGTTCGTGACCGGGCGCGGAGCGGGACTGCGCCTCGACCACCAGAAGCAGTCGGCCGAGGAGGTCCGCGACCTGATCGTCAAGGCGCTGGAGGACCCGTCGATCCGGGCGGGCGCGGACGCGGTGCACGAGGAGTGGCTGGCCAAGCCGAGCCCCTCGGACATCGTCCCCGACCTGGAGAAGCTGACCGGCCAGCACCGGCGGTAGCGCCGGGCCCGCCGAAGCCACAAGAGCGAGCGAGCACAGGAGATGGGATGAAGGAGCGAATCGTCCTCGACGTCTGGGTGCCGGACCTGACCTTCCCCGGGTGGATGGACCGGTGGTACGAGCAGGGCCGGGACTTCGAGAAGGCGCACCCGGAATATCAAGTGAACATCGTGGGCCAGGACTTCTGGACGTTCCCGCTGAAGGTGGCCGAGGCGGCCGCCGAGGGACGGGCCCCGATGGTCGCGGAGATCTACTTCTACATGGGCCAGGCCGCCAGGGACCTGCGCAACAGGGACGGCAGCCCGGTCTTCACCTCGGTGGAGAAGGCCGTCGGGGGACGCACGGAGATCCTCGGCGAGCCCGTCGTGATCGACGACCTGCTGCCGGCCTTCCGCGACTACTACTCACTGGACGGCGACCTCACCTCGATGCCGTCCGGCGGCACGACCAGCCTGCTGTTCGCCAACGCGAACCTGCTGCGCGCGGCCGGCGTCTCCGAACTGCCGCAGACGTGGGCGGAGGTCGAGGCCGTCTGCGACGAGATCGCCAAGCTCCGCAACGGTCCCGCGCACGCCATCACCTGGTCGAACCACGGCACGTTCTTCCAGCAGGCGCTCGCCTCCCAGGGCGGGCTGCTGGTGGACAACGACAACGGCCGCTCCGGCCGGGCCACCACGGCCTACCTGGCCTCCGACGAGATGCTCGCCTGGGTCGAGTGGTGGCGGGGGCTGCACCGCAGGGGCCACTACCTCTACACCGGCAAGATCCCCGACTGGGCGGGCACGTTCAGGGCCTTCGCCGACCAGGACGTCGCGATCAGGTTCACCTCGTCCAACGACGTCAACTACATGGTCCAGGCGGCCGAGCAGAGCGGGTTCCCCATCGAGATCGGCATCTTCCCCTACAACGAGAAGGTCCCGTACGTCGGCAACGCGGTGGCGGGGACCTCGCTGTGGCTGGCGAACGGCCTGGACGAGGCCACCCAGGACGGCGCGCTGGCCCTGATCCAGTTCCTGCACAACCCGCGCAACGCGGCCGACCGGCACAAGTTCAGCAGCTTCATCCCGATCACCCGCGCCTCCTACGACCTGCTGGAGGAGGAGGGCTGGTTCGACAAGCACCCCTACCACCGGCTGGCCTACGAGCACGTCAGCCGCTTCCCGAGCGGGGCGACCGTCGACCCCGCCCTGGCCGGCGGCGTGCCGCTCTCCCAGGGCGCGCTGTTCGGCGACTTCGCCGGCAACCAGGACGTCATGACGCGCGCCATGGGCGACGTGCTGGCCCACGGCGCCGACCCGCTGGTCCGCTTCACCGAGGCCACCATGGAGGCCCAGCGGCTGCTGGACGAGTACAACGAGTACGCGCTGCGCACCGGGTTCCGCGACCCGGCCGGCACCCCCGGCCACAGCCTCGCCGTGGAGTCCTTCAGCGAGGCCTCGGCCGGCCGGGACTACTCGGCCGCCGACCTGGAGAAGGTCGTACGGCTCAAGCTCGCCCGCTGAGCCCCCGCCGCACCCAGGGCCGCCGTCCCCCACCGGGGGCGGCGGCCTTCTCCTGTGCTGTGCGCTCCGGCAGAGGCACGGCCCCCCGCAGACGGCGGAAGGGCCGGCCCGGATGCCCGGACCGGCCCTGACGTACGCCCGCTCAGCCGCGCGGGTGTGCTCTCAGCCGTGTGTTCTCAGCTGTGCTCTCAGCTGGGACGCTCGGCCGTGATGATGACGAAGGTGCCGGGGCCCCGCTCGTCCCGGATCGTCAGCCCCGCCGCGGCCAGCCACGCCTTGATGTCGTCGAGGTCGAACAGCTCCAGCCCGCCCTGGTGCCCCGGGAAGAAGTGGCGGGACTGGAAGTAGCGGGCGATCGGGTCGGAGGGCGTGCGGAACGTCAGGAAGGTGAACGTGCCGCCGGGACGCAGGCAGCGGCCCACGTCCGCGATCGCCTCGGCCGCGTCCTCGGGGAACGCCTGCAGGGCGTTCCAGCACATCACCGCGCCGAGCGTCGCGTCGCCGAACGGCAGGCTGCGGGCGTTCGCCATCACGGCCGGCACCTGCGGCAGCCTCCTGCGCAGCGCGGTCAGCATCGGCGGGTACATGTCCAGCGCGATGAGCCGGTCGGCGCCCACCGCGTTCATCAGGGTCTCCGTCCACCGGCCCGCGCCGGCGGCCAGGTCGAGCACCGGCCCGTCCACCGGGCGCACGTGCTCGGCGATGTAGGCGTCCTCGTCGGCGGGCGTCACCGCGGCGCCCCAGTTGGAGCCGGCCAGCCGCAGGAAGTTCGGCCGCGCGTAGGCCTCGTAGAAGTGGCCCATGCTCGGCACCTCGGCCAGCTTGTAGAGGAAGTCGCCGGCGTTGCGCTCGGCGTCCTCGGTGAGGTTGAGGATGCCGCTCGCGATCGGGTACGCCGCCGAGCAGTCGGCGCACCGCACCTCGTCGCCCTCGAAGTTCAGCGCGCCCCGGCAGTGCGGGCAGCGGAACGCGGCGGCGTGCCGCGCGAACAGCTCCGCACCGGCCTCCGGCGGGGGCGGGAGGGTGTCGCGGGGCGGCACGGTCCCGACCTCCACGGGCGTGGGCGCGCCGTTCCCGGCCGCCCAGTACGCCATGGCGCCGAGGTTGCCCAGCACGCTCTGCGTGTCCTTGTCCCAGTTCAGCCGGATCTGCTCGGGCGGCATCCGCTTTATCCAGGAGTTGTCGAAGTCCCGCTCGGCCTCGTCCATCAGCGCCCACACGGCGGGCGAGGGGAAGACCCGCCCCAGCACCGGGTTGTCCGGGTCCAGCCGCTGCAGGGCGCGGTCGAGCTTGGACAGGTCGTACACGTCGAGCCCCCGGCCCTCGGCCGCGGCCAGGACGCGGTCCCGGTCCTCGGGGAAGTGCCCGAGCAGGTAGGCCAGCGCCAGCGACAGCGGCTGCCCGTTCGCGCTGCCGGCCCACAGCTCCAGGTAGAGGTCGAGGCCCTGCCGTACGGCCGCGGCCACCTCGCCGCCCGTGGGGTCGCCGGCCTCCGCCAGCATGCCGAGCAGGACGGCGAGGTGGGCCCCGCCGTCGTCGCCGATCCGCTCCAGCGTCTCCACCAGCAGGGGCACCGCGGGCAGGGCGAGGTCCGTCAGGGCGCCGTCGTGCCACAGCGCGTCCACCAGGCGCCGGAACTCCTCGTCCCGGCGCTCCGGCGGCGCGTCGGCGAACGCGTGCAGGAGATCGGCGACGGCCGGCTGCACAAGGGATGTGGTCATTAGCGCGTCCTTTCGCGGGGGAACTCGCGGGGGGATTGGTCGTTCCGGGGCTTGCGCGCGGAGACGATGACGTAGCCGATCTGGTCCGGCCGGGGGGCGAAGAAGCCCAGATGGCGCTGGGAGAACCGGGTCACGGCCTCCTCGCCGAACCTCCCGGCCACCTCGTCCCGCCGGGCCATCGCGGCCTTGATGTACTTCGACTTCCTGCCGAACACGCGCGGGCCGCACTGGGTGTGCTCCTCCACCGCGAACCCGGCGGCGCGCACGCGGTCGAGCCAGCCCTGCGTGGTGGGCAGCTCGCGCAGCTTGAGGGTGTCCATGAACTTCGCCACCCGTTCGGGCTCGGCCGGCGACTCCAGGCTGAAGTCAGAGAGCGTGAGGCGTCCGCCCGGCCGCAGCACCCGGTGCAGCTCCCCGAGCACGACGTCGAGGTCGGCCGCGTTCTGCAGCGACTCCAGGGCCAGCACGGCGTCGAAGGAGGCGTCCGGGTAGGGCAGGGCCGCGTAGTCGCCGTACTCGACGCTCACCAGGTCGCCGACGCCGGCGGCGCTCACCCGCGCCCTGGCCGTGTCGATCTCGAAGCGGCTCACCGTGACACCGGTGACCCGGACGCCGTAGGTCCTGGCGAGGAAGACGGCCGTCGCGCCCGGCCCGCATCCCGCGTCCAGCAGGTGCTCACCGGGCCGCAGGCCCAGGGTGTCGGTCACCTTGCGGCCGAGACGGTGGATCGCCTCCGCCAGCGGGGTGTCGTCCTCGTCGTCGTACCAGTACCACATGTGGATCTGGCCGTCGCGCAGCACGTCGCCGATGGGCGAGCGCTCGTCGTAGTGCCTGCCGATCTCTGCCGTATCGACGGCTTCGGAACCCACTTCGAAAGCCATGGAGATGTCGCTCCCATCGTGCCGCCCTCATCTGGGCGGACGGGTTCGGACGACTGCCGGGACACAACGCGTCGACGCCATCGTCCGTGGCGGGCGGCGCGGTCACATCTCCCAGAGTGCGGGGGCGAACGGGCCCGGCGGCGGGGCCGCGCATTGCGCACGCTGGGAGACGCGGCGGGCGCGACCGGCGTGCGAGCCTGGGAAACGGCCGAACGCCAGGACACCGGCCTGGCACCGCTGAGCTGGAGGGCACGCCAGTCATGACGATGGTCGGCGAGCAGGGCGTGAGCATCGCGCTGCCGGGAGAGGCGGCCTTCGACGCCGCCACGCAGATCTTCAACCTCGCCGGGCGGGTGCGGCCGGTGGCCGCGACGACCGCCCGCACGGTCGACGAGGTCCGGGCCGCCATCCGGTACGCCAGAGCGCGGCGGCTGCCGGTGCGCGTCCACACGACGGGACACGGCGCCCCCGCGGGCCGTCCCGTGCAGGACGCGCTGCTGATCCGCACCGAGCTGGGGGGCGGCGTCGAGGTCGACTCCCACCGCCGGGTGGCGCGCGTCCCCGCCGGCACGCGCTGGGCCGCGGTGGTCGAGGCCGCCGCCGCCCATGGGCTGGCCGCGCCGCACGGCTCGGCCCCGACCGTCGGCGTGGTCGGCTATCTGCTGCGCGGCGGGCTGAGCTTCTACGGCCGGCTGCACGGGCTCGCCGCCAACAGCGTGCGCGCGGTCGAACTGGTCACGGCCGACGGCGAACTGCGCCGCGCGGACGCGGCGTCCGACCCCGAGCTGCTGTGGGCGCTGCGCGGCGGCGGGGGCGGTTTCGGCGTCGTCACCGCGATCGAGATCGACCTGTTCCCGGCGACCCGGGTGATCACCGGGGCGTCCTTCTGGCCCGCCGCGCACGCGCCCCGTCTGCTGGCCGAGTGGCGGCGGTGGACGCTCGACGCCCCCTGGGAGGTGACGACGTCGCTGCGGGTGATGAACCTGCCGGCGCTGCCGGAGATCCCGCCCGCGCTGAGCGCCGGCCCCGTGGTGAGCGTGGACGGCGCCGTGCTCGGCACCGCGGGCGACGACCTGACCCTCGCGCGGCGGCAGGCGGAGAACCTGCTCGCCCCGCTGCGCGCCATCGCCGAGCCGGTCATGGACACCTGGGGGGAGACCGTCCCAGCCGCCGTGCTGGAGGCGCACATGGAGCCCGACGACCCCATCGCCATCGCCGGCGACCACATGCTGCTGCGTGAGATCGGCGACGAGGGCGCCGCCGAGTTCCTCCGGCTGCTCGGGGACGGGTCCGGCTCGCCGCTGGTGACGGCCGGGCTGCGGCAGCTCGGCGGCGCGTACGCGGTGCCGGACCCGACGGGCGGCGCGCTCAACCACCTCGACGCGGCGTACGCGTACTCCGGCGCGGGCGTCGTCGAGGACGCCGCGAGCCTGGCGGCCATAGAGGAGCACTGCGCGGCCGTGCGCGCCGCGCTGAGCCCGTGGGACACCGGACGGACCGCGCCCTCGTTCGTGGAGAACGTCGAGCAGCCGCAGGGCCACCTCGGCCCCCAGCGGATCGCCGCGGCCGACCGGGTGCGCGAGCGCGTCGACCCGGACGGGCTGTTCCGCGGCGACATCACCCCGAATGCCTCCCGTCTGTAAAACGCGCACCGCGCGCGGGACGGGATTGCGAAGATGACCATGGCGCCGAGGTCCGACGCCCGGCGCGGACGATTCCGAAGGAGGTCCCCCGGATGGGCAACCCGGACGTGGACGAGTACATGAAGACCAGGCTCACGCCCGAGCAGCAGGAGATCGTCACAGCTCTGCGCGAGCTGATGGCCGAGTGCGCGCCGGACGCGGCGGAGGTCATCAAGTTCGGCTCCCCGGCCTGGCAGCAGAAGAAGATCCTGGCGATCATCAGCAGCAGCAAGACCCACATCACCTTCGCCTTCGAGCGGGGCGCGGAGTTCGAGGACGCGCACGGCCTGCTGGCGGGCGTGGGAAAGCAGACGCGGCACGTCAAGATCAAGAAGCCCGACCAGATCAACCGCGAGGCGCTGCGCGACTACGTCGCCCAGGCGATCAGGATCGACTCGGCGAACTAGCCGGCGACGTCCGCACGCGCCGCCCGGTCACGCCTCCCGCGCGGCCGGGCGGCGTTCCGTGTTCGTGAGAGACGTCCGGGAGAGACGTCGTGCGCGATGTCCACGCGAGATGTCCACACGCGATGTCCGAGCGAGATGTCCGCGAGGACAGGCAGTGGACGGGCGGTGGACGGGCGGTGGACGGGCAGGAGCCCGGCCGGCGTGCGGGCGGCACGCCGGCCGGGCGGCCCCTTCTCAGGTCGTGATCGCGTAGCGGTGCGCGACCTCGCGGGCGACCAGCGCCGCGGGGTCCGGCGCCGACCTGTTGTCCAGGATCCTGGCGGCCTTCCAGCTCACGAACGCCCCGGTGTTGGTCACCGGGTCGAGCTCGGCCTCGACGGTGATGTCCGCGTCCACCCCGGCGAGCCGGCGCAGCCGGGCGGCCACGCCCGCGCCGATGTCGCGCGGGTCGCCGCCGATCTCGGGCAGGAGGTCCATGCGCACGGTCACCCTGTCGCCGCCCCCGCCGTCGTCGTCGATGACGATCTGGTAGCCGAGGCAGCCGCGCACGCCGGTGAGCACGGCGGTCTCCAGCTCGGCCGGCTGGAGCACCGCGGTGCCCAGGTGGATCCGGTCGGCGGCGCGGCCGATGACCTCGACGACCGGCCCCGGCAGCGGCGCGCCGTCCGGTGCCGGGGTGATCCGCACGAGGTCGCCGGTGCGGTAGCGGATCAGCGGCTTGATGCCGTCGACCAGCATCGTCAGTACCAGCTCCCCCACACCCTCGTCGCCGAGGACGTCGCCGGTGTCGGGGTCGACGAGCTCCACCAGGTAGTTCAGCTTGGACAGGTGCAGGTCGCCGCTGATCGCGCCGGTCGCGATGCACAGCGCCTCCTGCGAGCCGTACAACGCGGGGCGGACGATCGCCTCCGGCCAGAGCGAGGAGACGTTGGCGGCGAAGGCCGGGGTGCAGACCTCGCCCAGCACCAGGAACAGGGAGACGGGCAGCCGGGCCGGGTCGTAGCCGTAGTGCAGGGCCGCCTTCGCCAGGCTGAGGCACATCGCCGGCGCGCAGACCAGGACCTCGATCCCCAGCTCCTCGATCAGGCGCAGCGCCTTGCGGAACCCGACCCGCGGCGACTCCGGCCAGATCTTCACGTGGCACGCGCCGAGGGCGGCCGTGACCGCCGTGAACACGTCGCCGAACGCGTACAGCTCGGAGGGGCCCATCAGCCCGACCACCGGTCTCCGGTCGCCGAAGCGGGCCTCGAACAATCGCCGCCAGGACTCCTCGACCGCCGAGTTGCTGGTCAGGATGTCCTTCGCCCCGCGCGGGCACGGCGTCGACGCGCCGGTCGTGCCCGTCGTCTCGTAGAAGATGGCCGCCTCCGCCGGGCTGCCCGACAGCACGTCGTACATCTCGCGGCGCAGGTCGTCCTTGGTGGTGAAGGGCAGGGTGGACAGGGTGCGCGGAGTGACCCGCTCGACGTCCACTCCGGCCAGGTGGCGGCGGTAGAACGGCGAGCGGGACGTCACGTGCCGCAGCACCGCCGTCAGCCGCTCGCCGTACCAGCGATCCCAGTCCGCCTGCGTCATGCGGCCGTCGTGGAAGGCGCGCAGCGTGCGCCGGTACTCCTGCCAGAACTCGCGCAGCGCGGGCGGGCCGGCCGGCTCGGCCGCGACGGCGTTCACCACCGGCCGGGCCGCGACGGCACTCACATCCGCTCCCGCGCGGCGTCCCAGGTCAGGCCGTCGCGCTCGCTGCGCTCCCGCAGCGGGAGGATCTCCTCCCTGCCGGTCAGCTCGCGGTACTCGTCCAGCAGCTCGATCATGTCGATCATGCGGTCCACCAGCCGGGTCACGTTGATCATGCCCTCCTCGTCGTACGCGGCGTCGCCCTTGTGCAGGGCGTGCACGGTGGCGGGGAACCCGCTGCCGACCACGATCATCCGGTTGAGCAGCGCGTTGGCGGTGAGCTGCGCCCACACCTCTCCCGCGCTGTAGCGGCGCGCGAGCGCGATCACGCCGGCCACCTTGTTGCGCAGGGGCCGGTCGAAGCGCAGGTAGCCGACCCCGGCACGTTCCAGGAACGTCTGCATCAGGCTGCAGGTGCCGAAGCCGTGGACGGGGGCGGCGTAGATGATGCCGTCCGCGGCGCTCATCTTGTCCACCACGCCCGCGACGTCGTCGGTCTGCACGCAGCGGACCACGCGGTCGTTGCAGTCACCGCACGGCCCGCAGGCCACCATCCGGATGTTCCGCAGGTCGACGGCCTCGAGGTCGACGCCGCGCTTGGCGGCGACCTCCGCCGCGTGCAGCAGGACGTCCACCGTGTTGCCGTCGCGCTCGGAGCCGTTGATGGCGACGATTCGCTTCCGCCGCCCGGTCACGACGCCTCCCGCAACGGGATCTCCCGCTCGCCGCTCCACCGGTGCGAGTAGAACTCGAAGTCGAGGGCCTGCCCGTCGAGCGCCGCGTGCAGCTCCGCCACGGCCACCCGCGCGGCGGCGGCGACGGACGGGACGTCGCACGAATCGGCCAGCTCGTGAAGGGTCGCGTAGCACTCGCGGAGCTGCCGCTCCTGCTTGGGGGACAGCTCACCTGGAGCGTTCATCATGGAACCTCGCCGCTTTCAGTTCGAATCGGGGCAGGCTGCCCGGCTCGGCCGTCTCGACCTCCGGGCGGATGCCGATCTCCTCTTTCACCGCCCTGCTGATGCGCGCGCACAGGTCCGGCGCGTCCAGGCCGGCGAGGTCGTGCGGTTCCACCCGCACGACGATCGTGTCGAGCCCGCGGACGGTACGCAGGATCACCTGGTGCTCGCTCACCTCGGGGAAGCCCCGCAGCACGTCCTCGATCATCACCGGCGTGACGGAGACGCCGCGGATCTTCCGCATGTCGTCGCGCCGCCCGAGGATGCCGCCGTCGAACCAGTCCCAGGTGCGCCCGCAGCCGCACTCGTGCCAGGGCCGCTTCACCACCAGGTCGTCGGTCCAGTGGCGGAACAGCTGCACGCCCTCACGGCCGAGGCCGGTCGTCACGCGGACGCCCTCCTCGCCGTACCCCACGGGCTGCAGGGTCTCGGGGTGCAGCACCTCCTCGATGAGCCCGGACTCGATGATGTGGCAGCCGCCGTTCTGCCAGGGGCACTCGAACATCGACACTGTGCCGAACTCGGTGGTGCCCGCGGCGTTGAACACCCGGGCCCCGAACGCCTCGGATATCGTCCGCGTGGTCGACTCGGGCCGCGGCTCGCCGCCCGCCATGATGATCCGCACGTTGGCGTCCCTGGCGAGGTCGACACCCATCTCGCGGGCCGTCTCGATCAGCCGCATGGCGTAGCTGGGCGTGCAGCCGAGCACCTCGATCTGCTGGTCCACCAGCAGCCGGACGCGTGCCTTCGAGTCGAGCCCGCCCGAGGGGGCGACCCGGCAGCCCATCCGTTCGAGCCCGTAGTGCATGCCCCAGAAGCCGATGAACAGGCCGTAGCCGAAGGCGACCATCCCCCGGTGCCCGGGGCGCACTCCCATGCCGTACAGCACGGTGCACCACAGGTCCACGCCCCAGGTCCAGTCGCGCAGGGTGTCGAACGTGCGCACCGGCGGGCTGCCGCTCGTGCCGCTGGTCTGGTGGTGCCGGATCCCGAGCACGGGATCGGTCGACGGCCAGGCGCCGTACGGCGGAGCCGCCTCCTCCGCGGCGATCAGCTCCGACTTGTGCAGCAACGGGACGGTCGCGAAGTACTCCTCCAGTGAGCCGATCCGCTCGGGCAGCCGTTCCCGCCAGAACGGCGAGTTGCTCCGGGCGTAGTCCAGGGCCTTGGACAGCTTGCGCCACTGCCACTGCTCCAGTTCCCGGCGCGGCATGGTCTCCGTCTTGCGGTTCCAGTACTCGGCGGTCTCCGGGCGGGCCGGTCCGAGCGATGCCATCAAGCCTCCCCTACGACCTCGTCGACAACCGGCTGCGGTGACGGCGCGACAGGCGCCGGCGCGGCACCACGAAACTTGTCGATAAATCCCTGATTACCGTGACATCGTGATCGGGCGGCACTCCACGACGCATCTCTGAAATTGCGGGGAAAACTTCTTTCAGATTGCGCTGTCCTGACAACGCGTTGTCGGACGGCCACCGCGGGCGAGAAAATACGACGGAATGGCCGACGACAAGGGATAAGGACATGAGCGAACTCCAGCGGAAAGTTCAGGAAACCATTGACCAGCTGGTCGAGTCAGGGGCCGAGACCGGTCTGCAGGTCGCGGTCCACCAGGACGGCCGTCAGGTGGTGGACGCCGTGGCCGGCGTCGACGCCGCGACCGGAAGCCCGATCACGTCAGACACCCTGATCTACAGCAGCTCCGCCGGCAAGGCTCTGACCTCGGCCGTGGTGCACGTGCTCGTCGAGCGGGGCGTCTTCGGCTACGACACGCCCATCGCGGAGGTGTGGCCGGAGTTCGCCGCCAAGGGCAAGGACAAGGCGACCATCCGGCACGCCCTGACCCACACCCTCGGCACCCCCGGCGTCCCCGCCGACACCACCCCGGACGACCTGGTCGACTGGGACAAGATGGTCACGGCCCTCGCCGACGCCGAGCCGTGGTGGGAGCCGGGCACCAAGACCGGCTACCACGCCCAGACCTTCGGCTGGCTGCTCGGCGAGACCGTGCGCCGCGCGACCGGCAGGCCGATCTCCCAGGTCCTCAAGGAGGAGGTGGCCACCCCGCTGGGCGTGGCCGACGAGCTGTTCCTCGGCGTGCCGGCCTCCCACCTGGACAAGGTGGCCCCGCTCGTCCAGGTGGGCGACCCGGTCGACCTCGACCAGCTGGAGCAGTGGATGCCCACCTACTTCAAGGCCGTCCCCAAGGCGGTGCAGCTCAGCGTCGAGATGTGCAACCGGCGCGACTACCTCGCCGCCGACATCCCGGCCGGCGGCACCTTCAGCGCCCGGGCGATCGCGAAGCTGTACGCCGCGCTGCTCGGCGAGGTGGACGGTGTCCGCCTGATCTCGCCCGAGCGGCTGCGTGAGGTCTCGGCCGTCGCGGTCGACGGCGTCGACGAGATCTTCGGCCACCCCTCCCAGTACGCGCTGGGCTTCGGCCTGGGCCGCCCGGTGGAGAACGGCCCGGACGCGTCGAGCGTGCTCGGCTGGCCCGGCGCGGGCGGCAGCCACGCCGACATGGACCTGTCCAGCGGGACCACGCTCGCGCTGACCAAGACCCGGTTCAGCCCCGGCGACTACTCCGCCGTCGCCGCGGTCTCCGACGTCATCACCAAGGCCGGCGCCAGCGTGTGACAGACGCCGTGTGACCGACGCCGGGATCCTTCCGTCAGGGCTCCCTCTCCGCCGTACCGCGCCAGGCGCGGCGGAGAGGGAGCCCTTGCCGTTACGGGAGAGCGCACGGAGCACTGCGGGAGATGCGGCACGGCGGGCCCCCGGCCGACGATGGCGGGGTGAGGACAGGTCCTCACGCGGCCCGACGACTCCGCCGGCGCCCGAGATCGCATCGCATCAGGCAGCACAGCTTCTACCGAATCAGGTGCACACATGCGTTCATTCCGTGTCGAAATCCCGCAAGCCGACCTGGACGATCTGCAGCGGCGGCTCGCCGCCACCCGGTGGCCGGACGAGCTGCCGGGCGTCGGCTGGGACCGCGGCGTCCCCCTGGCGTACCTCAAGGAACTCGCCGAGTACTGGCGGACGAGCTACGACTGGCGCGCCGCCGAGCGGCGGCTCAACCAGTACCCCCAGTTCGTGACCGAGATCGACGGCACGGACGTGCACTTCGTCCACGTGCGGTCGCCGGAGCCCGGCGCCACTCCCCTGATCCTCACGCACGGGTGGCCCGGCTCGGTCGCCGAGTTCCTCGACGTCATCGGCCCGCTGACCGACCCGGCCGCCCACGGGGGCGACCCGGCCGACGCCTTCCACGTGGTGATCCCGTCCATCCCCGGCTACGGCTTCTCGGGACCCACCGGCCAGACCGGCTGGGACGTGACCAGGGTCGCGCGCGCGTGGGCGGAGCTCATGAAGCGCCTCGGGTACGACCGGTACATCGCGCAGGGCGGCGACTGGGGCAAGGTGATCTCGCTGCAGCTCGGCCTCGTCGACCCCGAGCACGTTGCCGGCGTGCACATCAACATGCTGGTGACGTTCCCGCCCGGCGACCCCTCCACGATGGACCTGGACGCGGACGAGCTGGCCCGGCTGCAGCACGGCGGCCACTTCCAGCAGGACGGGGTGGGCTGGCAGAAGATCCAGTCCACGCGCCCGCAGACCCTCGCCTACGCGCTCACCGACTCCCCGGTCGGCCAGCTCGCCTGGATCGTCGAGAAGTTCAAGGAGTGGACCGGCTCCGAGAACGCCCCCGAGGAAGCGGTGGACCGCGACGACCTGCTGACCAACGTGTCCATCTACTGGTTCACCGCCACCGCGGGCTCGTCCGCGCAGCTCTACTACGAGTCCAGCTACGGCGACGCGGCCTTCGCACGGACGTGGGGCGGGCCGTGGCCGCTCACCGTGCCCGTCGCGGTCGCGGTCTTCCCCAAGGACGCGACCCGGCCGATCCGCCGCTTCGCCGAGCAGGCGCTGCCGACGATCACGCGCTGGACGGAGTTCGACCGCGGCGGGCACTTCGCCGCGATGGAGCAGCCCGGTCTGCTGGTCGGCGACGTGCGGGCCTTCGCGCGCTCGCTGCGGCCGGCGCCGGTGAACGCCTGACGCCGTAACCGAACCGGACGCCCCGGCCGGGCGGACGGGACCGGAGCCGGTCCCGGCCGCCCGGCCCTTCGGCATGCCCGCGAACAGCCCGCCGACCGCCGGAGCACCGGAGCACTGCGGAAGATGCGCCGCTTCCCGAGGGCGTCTGACGATGACGGGGTGCGAAACGGCGGATCGCCGCACTTTCTGCGCGATCCGGTACACAGGGAGGTAACCCGATGAGCAGTCTCGTGGGAAACCGCGCGGTGGTGCTCGGCGGCAGCATGGCGGGCCTGCTCGCGGCGCGGGTGCTCGCGGACGGCTACGCCGAGGTGGTGGTGGTCGACCGGGACCGGCTGAGCGGCGTGACGACCGCGCGCCGCGGCGTCCCCCAGGGCCGGCACGTGCACGGGCTGCTCGCCCGCGGCCAGCAGATCCTGGAGGAGCTGTTCCCCGGGTTCACCGAGGGGGCGGTGGCCGCCGGCGTGCCCACCGGCGACCTGGGCGAGCTGCGCTGGTTCTTCAACGGGGCCCGGCTGGAGCCGGCCCGCACCGGGCTGATCTGCGTCTCCGCCGCCCGTCCCGTGCTGGAGAGCCACGTACGCGCCCGGGTGGCCGCGCTCCCCAACGTCACGTTCCTGGAGGAGCACGACATCGCCGGGCTGGTCGCCACGCCCGACGGCGGCCGGGTGACCGGGGCGCGCGTGCGTCCCCAGGCTGGGGACGGCGACGAGGTCACCATCGAGGCCGACCTCGTGGTGGACACGACCGGCCGGGGGTCGCGGACCCCGGTGTGGCTGGAGGAGTTCGGCTACGAGCGGCCGGCCGAGGAGAAGGTCAAGATCAACCTGACCTACACCACCCGGCACTTCCGGCTGCCCGACGAGAGCATCCTCCACGGCGACCTGTCCATCAACCCCGTCTCCTCGCCCTCGCACCCGCGCGGCGCCTTCTTCTCCAGGATCGAGGGCGGCCGGTGCGTGGTGTCCCTCACCGGCGTGCTGGGCGACAGCGCCCCCGCGACCCCCGAGGGCTTCATGGACTTCGTCCGGTCCCTGCCGGTCCCGGACATCTACGACGTCATCAAGGACGCCGAGCCGCTGGACGACCCGGTCTCCTTCCGCTACCCGGCCAGCGTCCGCCGGCACTACGAGCGGCTCACCCGCTTCCCCGACGGCCTGCTCGTCATGGGCGACGCCGCCTGCAGCTTCAACCCCGTGTACGGCCAGGGCATGACCGTGGCCGCCCTGGAGGCGCTCACCCTGCGCACGCACCTGCGCAAGGGGACCGAGCCCAGGCCGCTCGACTTCCTCCGCGACATCGCCGCCGTCATCGACGTGCCCTGGAACATCTCGGCCGGCGGCGACCTGAGCTTCCCCCAGGTCGAGGGCGAGCGCCCGCTCATGGTCCGGGTGATGAACTCCTACATGGCCAGGCTGCAGAACGCCATGTCCAGGGACGGCGTCGTCACCAGGACGTTCATGCGCGTGGCGGGGCTCGTCGACCCCCCGCAGGCGCTGATGAGCCCCGGCATGATCCTGCGGGTCCTGCTGAAGGGCGGCCGTCCACAGGCGAGCGCGCCGTGGCGGGCGGAAAGCCGCGCCGAATCCAGCATTCCAAAAGATGTGCGCATTTCCGGCTGAACCTGATGATAACGACGCAAGGGGGGTCGATTGGCGTCGCCAAACGATTGCGAACGGATTCACTCCTGATAGGAGCAGGAAAATGGTGGCCACATCCAGCGCGCACGGCGCGAGAGCCGACAGCGGTGAACGAATTCCGCGACTAGAGGGCGTGCGCGGCGTCCTCGCATTGGGAGTGCTCGTCTTCCACGCCGCGTGGCTGGCGGGCGCCACCAGCTTCATGGACCAGCCCGGCAACGGCATCTGGGGATACCTGGCGGACGGCCTCGCGGTCTGCCTGCCGCCCTTCTTCGTGCTGTCGGGCCTGTTCCTCTACCGGCCCTTCGCCCGCGCGGTCCTGGCCGGCACCCGCAGGCCGAACGTGCCGGCGTTCCTCACCCGGCGCGCGTTCCGCATCCTGCCCGCCTACTGGCTGATGCTGGCCGTCGCGCTGCTGTTCATCAACCTCAACGGGATCCACGGCATCCGCGACGTGATCCGGCCGTTCCTGGCGATCCACTTCTTCTGGCAGGAAGGCCAGCCGCTGACCGGCCTGCTGCACACCTGGACCGTCCCGACCGAGCTCACGTTCTACCTGGCCATCCCGCTGCTCGCGCTGGCCTCCAACCGGCTCGCGCGCCGCAGCGCCGACCCGGCCCGGCGGATGCGGCTCATGATGATCACGCCCGCCCTCGTGCTGGCCGGCGGGTTCGCGTGGATCGTCTACACGAACCTGCCCTCGTTCAAGGGCCCGTACGAGTTCTGGTTCTGGCCCTTCTACTACATGACGGCCTTCGCCTGCGGCATGGCGCTGGGCATCCTGCACGCCTACTCCGAGGTGACCGGCCGGGTGCCCGGGCTCTACCGGCTGGCGGCCAGGCGGCCGAACCTGTTCTGGCTCGCCGCGCTGGTCGTCTACCTGGCGTACGCCCCGCAGCCCTTCGGCACCCCGGGCATGGGCGACTGGCCCGCCCTGATCCAGGAGCTGGTCGGCCACACCCTCGTGCTCGTCTTCGGCGTGCTGTTCATCGTGCCGCTGACGCTGCCGGAGGCGAAGTCGAGGTTCATCGACGCGGTGCTGGCCAACCCGGTGATGCGCTACCTCGGGCGCATCTCGTACGGCATCTACCTCTGGCACGTGCTGGTCCAGGAGTTCTACCTGAAGAACGGCAACATCTTCGGGGTGGACCCGCTCGACGCCACCCAGTTCCGGGGCACCGTCGGCTTCTGGGAGACGACGGCCTTCGTGCTCGCGGTGAGCGTGGTCCTGTCCACCGTGAGCTACTACGCCCTGGAGCGCCCGGTGATGAAGCTGTGGAACGTCTGGTTCAGGAAGGACACCAGGGCACGCGTGACGGCCGCGGACCCGGCCCAGCCGGGCGTGCCGGTGGGCGCCGCGTCCACCGGCTCCGACCGCGCCTGACCGCCGCGTCACGGGACGCACAACCACGACCGCAACGCCGGAGAGCGCCGGACCCCGATGGATCGCCAGCCGCGACCGTCACCGGCCTCTCCGGCATTGCGGTCGAAACACATCTCCACTCCCCCGCGCGGCCGGATCCGGCCACGCGCCACATCCGGCCGGCGCCACCGCTCGACCCCCTCCGCGTGGGAGGGTGCGGGGGCACGGCCGCGAACACGAAGAAGGAGGTCAGCGGATGAGGAAACTCATCGCATCGGTCATGACGTCGCTCGACGGGGCCATCGAACACCCCGAGGTCTGGTCGATGGACTACTGGAGCGACGAGGCGGAGGCCCAGGCCTGCGAGCTGCTGTTCGCGAGCGACGCCCTGCTGCTCGGGCGGGTCACGTACGAGGGCTTCGCCGAGGCGTGGCCCGAGATGACGGACGAGAGCGGGTACGCCGAGCGGATGAACAGCCTGCCCAAGTACGTCGTCTCCTCGACGCTGGAGAAGGCCGACTGGAACAACTCCACCGTCATCGGGTCCGACGTCGCCGGCGAGGTGGCCAAGCTCAAGCAGCAGCCGGGGCAGAACATCCTGACCTTCGGCTGGGGCCGGCTCACCGACTCGCTGCTGAGCCACGGCCTGCTCGACGAGATCAACGTCTGGCTCCACCCCGTTCTGGTGGGCAGCGAGGAGGGGCAGCTCCACCGCAAGGGCGTCGCCTCGCCGCTGGAGCTCGTGGACAGCAGGACGCTCGCCTCGGGCATCGTCATCCTCAACTACCGGCCCACCGCCCCAAAGGCACCGGAGGACTAGGAGAACACGGTCGCCCCGCGACGGCCCCCGCGCCGGTCGCGGGCGGCCGTCGCGCCATTTCGGATGCGCGCCTGACCAGGCGCGTCGTCGGCTACGGAAGGGATCAGCGGCCGTGGAAAGAGACGCAAGAAGGGTGAATCCGCTGTCACCGCCGCACGGGACGGGCCACCGTCCCTCCCGTGTGGTGGTGACAGGCGGCTCCGGCTTCATCGGCAGCCACCTGGTGGACCGCCTCATCGCCCGGGGGGACGAGGTGACCGTCTTCGACAGCGGCCCGCTGCCGGAGCACCAGCGGCTCGCCCGTGAGCACGCCCGGCTCGTGCAGGGCGACGTACGGGATCCGGACCGGCTCGCGAGGGCGATCACCGCCGGGGTGGACGTGGTCTACCACCTGGCCGCGGTGGTCGGCGTGGACCAGTACCTGGCCCGGCCCCTCGACGTCATCGACATCAACTTCCAGGGCACCCGCAACGTGCTGGAGCAGGCCGTCCGCGCCGGCGCCCGGGTCGTCGTGGCCAGCACGAGCGAGGTGTTCGGCAAGAACCCCGCGGTGCCGTGGACGGAGGAGGCCGACCGCGTGCTCGGCTCCACCTCCGCCGACCGCTGGACCTACTCCACGGCGAAGGCGCTGACCGAGCACCTGACCTTCGCCTTCGCCCGCCAGCACGGCCTGCCGGCGACGGTCGTCCGCTACTTCAACGCCTACGGCCCGCGCCAGCGCCCCGCGTTCGTGCTGAGCCGCAGCATCCACCGCGCGCTGAACGGCCGGCCCATCGTGATGTACGACCGGGGCGGGCAGACCAGATGCTTCACCTACGTGGAGGACGCCGTCGACGGCACGCTGCTGGCCGCGGGTCACCCGGCCGCCGTCGGCGAGTCGTTCAACCTGGGCAGCATGGTCGAGACGACGGTCCGCGAGGCCGGCGCGCTGGTCGCCAGGCTGACCGGGGCCGACGCGGCGCAGGAACCGGTGGACACCGTGGACACCCGCCGCGCCCTCGGCTCGGCCTATGAGGACGTCCCCCGGCGCATCCCCGACAGCACGAAGGCGCGCCGCGTGCTCGGCTGGCGGTGCGCCACCTCGCTGGAGGAGGGCGTCGCCCGGACCATCGCCTGGGCCCGCGCCAACCCCTGGTGGCTGGCCCTGCCCGACACCGGCGCGGTCGGCGTGCGCGAGCCCGCCGTGCTGGACAGCGCCGCGTGACAGGAGGCCACGTCGGCCGACGAACAGGAGGGCCGGGCGCCGCCCGGCCCTCCTGCCGTGTGTGACCCGGATGCCCGTGTGTGACCGGATGCCGTGTGACCGGATGCCCGGGCGACGGCAGAGCCCCCCGCACCGGATGGTTCATCCGGTGCGGGGGGCTCTGTGGCCGGGCCGCGAGGTCCGCAGCGCTCAGCGGACGCCGGCGGGCACCGGGGCGGTCAGCCGCACCGGCAGGGCCCGGTGGCCGTTCATGATGAACGTCGGCAGCGGCTGCAGGTCGTCCTTCGAGACGGCGAGGGTCAGCTCGGGGAAGCGCTCGAAGAGGCTGGACAGGCCGATGGTCGCGACCGCCCGGGCGATGCTCGCACCCAGGCAGTAGTGCGGCCCGTGGCCGAACGACAGGTGCTCCTTGTCCGGCCGGGTGATGTCGAAGCGGCCGGCGTCGTCGCCGTGCAGGGCCGGGTCGCGACCCACCGCGCTGTAGTTGACGAGGATCGGGTCGCCCTTCGGGATGGTGACCCCGTCGAGGTGGATGTCGGTGACGGCGTACCGCAGCGGCAGGTGCACCAGCGGCGACTCGACCCGCAGCGTCTCGTCGATCACGTCGTCCCAGCTCGCGCGGCCCGAGGTGACCAGTTCGAGCTGCTCGGGGTGGGACAGCAGGGCCGTGATGGCGTTGTCGAAGAAGTTGATCGTGGTCTCCGAGCCCGCGCCGAGGATCGCGAAGATGGTGTCGGCCAGCTCCTGCTCGGACAGGCGCGAGCCGTCCTCGTCGCGCGCGGCCACCAGGTCGCTGGTGATGTCCTCGCCGGGGTTGCGGCGCTTCTCCGCGATGAGCTCCTCCATCGCGCCCCGCCAGCCGCGCAGGATCGCCTGGGCCTGCTCGGGGGTGACGGTGGTGTCCACCATCATGTCGATGACCTTGGCGGTCTCGACCCGGGCGGCCTCGGACATCCCGATCAGGTCGGCGACCAGCATCGCCGGCAGCGGGTAGGCGAAACGCTGCCGGAGGTCGACCACCTCGCCCGGCGGGGTGGCCGCCAGCCCGTCGAGGAGCATGGTGGTCAGCTCGACGATCCGCGGCTTGATCGCCTCGGTCCGGCGCGGCGTGAAGGCCTTGCCGACCAGCCGGCGCAGCCGGACGTGGTCCTTGCCGTACGCCGTGACCATGTTGTCCATGGCGATCCAGCTGATCATCTCCCAGTCCGGGGGGATCTCGCCGTTGATGAACGCGGGCCAGTGGTTCCTGGCGCTCTTGGTGACGTTCGGGTCGGTCAGCAACTGACGGATCGCGGCATGGGTGTTGACGGACCACGCGACCACCCCGCCGGGAAGCTCAACCCGGGTCGCGTGACCCTGTGCGCGCAGGCGGTCGGTCTCCGCGTGGATGTCCCGGCCGGTGGTGTCGAGGACTGGGCAGCGTCTTTCCACGGATGTCTCCAGGGTTTGCTTCGGTGCGTTGGACGAGGAATCGCTCAGTCGGACGATCCGGCGGAGGCCGCCGTCAGGCGCGGCCCCTCGGTCCCGGTCCTGCGGGACCGGCTCCACCGCCGCATGGCGGGCTGCTCGACGAACCGGTAGAGCAGCCATCCCGCGAGCACGTTCACGCCGATCAGTGCGAGGACGAGCAGGGTGCCGCCCACGACGCCGTACTCGGCGCGGCCCAGCACGGCGGGACGCAGCCAGAAGAGCACCACGGCCTGGGTCATGTAGAAGCCGAACGACACGTTGCCCAGCCACACCATCGGCCTGCTGCCCATCACGGTGCGCCGGCCGCTCAGGTTGGCCGCGGCGAACGTGCCGATCGCCAGGCCGAACGGGACCGCCGTCACCAGGACGAGGCTGTACGGCGAGGGCACCCACAGCGTGGCGGCGTACGCGACCGCGAGCAGGACGGCCACAGGGGTGATGCCGATCCGGGGCCACCGGCCGCTGATCACGATCCGGGCGAGGACCATGCCGAGCACGAACTCGAACAGGCGGGCCGGGGGGAACATGTAGACGAACCAGAACTGCGGCAGCGACAGCGGGTCACCCGGGTAGCGCGGCTCGTCGGGGAGCAGCGTGAACGTGACGAGGCAGACCGCGGCCATGCCGATGACGGTGACGCCGGCCCACGCCCACAGGCGGCTCTCCCTGATCTTCCCGATCGGGATCATCAGCAGCGGGAACAGCAGGTAGAACAGCATCTCCGAGCTGAGCGACCACGCCGGCATGTTGGCCCCGCCCCAGTAGTTGGAGTCGGGCGAGAAGGAGTTGACGAGCAGGAGGTTCGGCAGCCCCCACATCGGCGTGTAGGCGGCGGCGAACAGGAGCATCGCGAGCGCCCAGGTCACCACGTGGTTGGGCAGGATCTTCACCGAGCGGCGCCGCAGGTAGGCGCGGACCGAGTCGCCGGGCCGGTAGGACCAGGTGATCACGAAGCCGCTCAGGATGAAGAAGAACGACACCCCGATGGAGCCACCCGGGGAGAAGAACCACATCAGGTTCTGGGTGATGGCGTCGTCCTGGTACGGCGTCGCCGGATCGAGGTCGCCCGCGGTCATCGGGTAGATGACGTGGCTCATGAAGACCAGCAGCGCGGCGATGATCCGCATGCCGGTCAGTGCTGGCAGATCGGGGCGGCGCTCCTCCTGGAGGGCGCCGCGGTGAACGGACGACGTCGCCACGGACACGGTGGGTCTTCCTTTCCACTCGGACTGCCCCTGCCGGCGAACGGGAAAACGCTGGGCAATCTCGGGATGACGCTTTCCGGCGACTCCATCATTCGCATCCGCGGCGCGCCGCCGCATCTCCGCCCGTGCTTATTCCGAATAGCACTCAGACGACGTGGACGTCGGGCACGTAGAGAATCCACCGGCCGCCGCGCTCGGCGAATTCCCGCTCCTTGCGCATGATTTCCCCGGCGTGGTTCCAGGCGAACAGGATCGCGTAGTCCGGCGGGTTCGCCGCGAAAACCTCGGGCGACACGACGGGAATGTGCGAGCCGGCCACCACGCGGCCCTGCTTCGACGGCGTGGAGTCGCAGACGAACGGCACCGTGTCGGTGCCGATCCCGCAGTAGTTGGTCACCGTGGTGATCTTGGCGGGGGCGCCGTACCCGGCGATCGTCTTCCCCTCCGCGCGCAGGCTCCGCAGCAGCGCGGTGAGGTCGTCGCGGACGCGCGCGGCCCGCCGGGCGAACTCCTCCAGCGTGGCGTGCTCGCCGAGCCGCTGGGCGGCCTCCCGGGCGAGCCACTCGCCGACCGCGGGGCGGACCTCGCGCGCGCCCGGCTGGCTCAGCGTGTAGCGCATCGAGCCGCCGTGCAGCTCGACGTGCTCGGCGTCCACGAGCTCGAGCCCGTAGCGCTCGGCCGCGGCCTTGATCGCGCGCACCGAGAACACGAAGGAGTGCTCGTCGTAGAGGATGTCGAACGCCGTCTGCTCGACGACGCTGCCCAGGTAGGGCTCCTCGAAGACGAACACGCCGCGCGGGCCGAGCAGCAGCTTGACGCCCTTGAGCACCGAGGCGAGGTGCGCGATGTGCGCGATCACGTTGGCGCCGAAGATGACGTCGGCCGGGCCGTGCTCGGCGCGGATCGGCCCCGCCGCCGACTCGTCGAAGAACCGGGACAGGACCCGGACCCCGCGGGCCCGGGACATCTCGGCCACCTGCCGCGAGGGCTCGATGCCGAGGTGCCGCACCCCGGCCCTGGCGATCCGGGCGAGCATGACGCCGTCGTTGCTGCCGATCTCCACGATGAACGGGTCGGGGCCGGTCAGCTCCGTCTCCAGGAACCGCTCGGCGATTCCCTCGAAGTGCCGGCTGTGCACCACGGAATTCGAGGCGTGGTACGGATATTCGTCGTGATATCTGACCTCCTGCGGGATGTCCGCCATGAGCTGGACCATCGTGCACGAGTCACACATTCCGACGATGAGCGGGAAGAAGAACTCGTCCGCGATATCCCCGGGCTTGGGGAACGCGTTTCCGCGGGGGTGCGACCCCAGGTCGACCGAGGCCTTGACCGGGCCGCCGCAAATCCGGCAGGAAATATCCATGACTGGACGTTAACACCGCTGTCCGCGGCATTTCTTATCGGCGGTTGCGGTGCGTTCCGCCAATGGCGCGGCAATCACCAGCCGGACCTCACCGTCGCCACGATGTGCTCGCGCTCCTCGTCCGACAGCCACCAGCCGACGGGGATGTTGACCACCCGCTCGTGCACCGCGTCGAGGCCGGGCAGGGCCGTACGCGCCGCGGTCACGCAACCGTGCGCGTCGTTGCGCCGGCACACCACGCTCACGGTGATCCCGGCGGCGGTCATCTTCCGCATGAAGGCGGCCCGGTCCTCGACCTTGACCGGGTACAGCCAGAACGACGACTCCAGCCCCGGCGTGCGCGCCGTCGGCTCCAGGCCGGGCACGCCCGCGAGCTCGCGGTCGTAGAAGGCCGCGTTGCGCCGGTGCCGCTCGACCCGGGCGTCCACGTCCGCGAGGTTCGCCAGGCCGATCGCCGCGCCGATCTCGTTCAGGTAGAAGTTGTAGCCCCACTCGGGCACGTCGTAGTCGGCGTTAACCCGGTCGGCGTCGCGGTCGATGCCGAAGAAGCGCAGGCGCCGGGCGCGCTCCAGCGACGGCTCGTCGGGCAGGACGAGCATGCCCCCGGTGCCGCAGCTCAGGTGCTTGGTCGCGTGGAAGCTGTAGGCGCAGTGGTTGCCGTGGTTGCCCAGCGGCCGCCCGTGGCAGACGGCCCCCCACGCCTGGGCACAATCCTCGATCACCGCGGGGCGGACGCCGTACGCCGCCTCGGCGTCGTCCAGGATGCGCCGCAGCCGGTCGAGGTCCACCGGGCAGCCGCCCCAGTGCACCACCATGACGGCCCGGGTGGCCGGCGAGATCTTCTTGGCCAGGTCGTCGAGGTCCATGTTGAGCGTGGCCGGGTCCACGTCCACCCAGGTGATCCGCAGCCCGTTGGCGAGGATGCTCCAGTTGGTGGCCTCGAAGGTGAACGGCGTGGTCAGCACCTCGCCCGGCGGCCCGTCCCACTCCGGCCCGCCCGCCGGTCGCAGCGCCAGATGGAGCGCGAGGTGGAGCGCCGACGTGCCGTTGTTCAGCGCGACCAGGCGAGGGTGGCCGACGCGCTCCGCGAGGGCGCGCTCGAACTCCTCCACCCGCGGCCCGTGGCCGAACCGGCCGCTGTGCACCACGTCGGCGACCAGTTCGGCGGCGCCGGGCGCGACCGCGGACCGGAACAGGGGGATCACCGCCCGCCCCTCCCCCTCACCGGCGCACGCCGAGGAACAGCGAGCGCCCGGCGAGCATGTCGCCCGTCTCCTCCAGGCAGGTCACGTCGAGGCCGGCCCGCCGGAACGCGGCGGCGTACTCCTCCCGGGAGAACAGGCTCATGACCTGGACGTGCTCGAAGTGGCGCACCCCGTCGCCGTCGCCGACGAGGTAGTGGGCCCGCACCTCGACGGTGTCGCCGGCGCGCACGGACCGCGCGACCCGCGCCACCACCCGGTGCTCGTCGCGGACGACGTCGTGCCCGATGTGGCCGTCGGCGAAGCCGTCCCTGAAGTACCACGGCTCGACGATGAGCACACCGCCCGGGGCGACGTGCCTTGCCATGCTGCCGATCGCGGCGTCGAGCTCCTCCGTGCCCGCCATGTAGCCGACCGTGCCGTACAGGCTGCAGACGGCGTCGAAGGACCGGCCGAGGTCGAAGTCGCGGATGTCCCCCGGGTGGACGGCGACGCCGGGCAGCTTGGCCCGGGCCCGCTCCCGCATGGCGTCGGACAGCTCGACGCCCTCGACGTGCTCGAACATCGTCCGCAGCGACCTGAGGTGCTCTCCGGTGCCGCAGGCCACGTCGAGGAGCGTCGCCGCGTGCGGGGCGTGGTCGCGGATCAAACCGGCCACCACGGCGGCCTCCTGCGCGTAGTCCTTGCCGCGCCGCTGGTAGAGGAGGTCGTAGATCTCGCTGACGTCCTCTCCGTAGACGTTGTCGTCCCGCGTTCGGCTGTCGACTGTGGTCACCGCAACTCCCAACCGCCAGGGCGCCCGCCACGCGGACGCCGGGCGCGTCCGGCGTCGCGGGGGCGCCTCGTCCGCTACTTGACCGTCTCCGGGACGGGGAACCGCACTCGGATTCTCTCCGGGGCTCCGGCGCGCTGTCTTATCCCGGAATGCCATGCCCGCACGTCCCGCGATATGGCAGGGCATTTCGGGAGATGCACCGGTCCGGTGGCGGGTGTGACGCTGACCGCGTATCCGTACGCCCACGAGACCGTGAGGAACCGCGCAGCATGGGAGTCATCACCGATCTTCCCGAGCACCGCCTCCCGTCCCCTCCCGAGCCCGGCCTCACGCCCGAGCAGGTGGTCGCGAGGGCCGAGGCCATGGTGCCCCGCCTGGTCGAACGCCAGGCGGAGACCGAGCAGCGCACGTACTACGGAGAGGACGTCCACGAGGAGTTCCGGAAGGCCGGGTTCTACCGGATCCTGGTGCCCCGCCGGTACGGCGGCTACGAGTTCGGCATCGACACGTTCATGCGGGTCGCCATCGCGCTGACCCGGGGGTGTCCCTCGACCGGCTGGATGTTCTGTCTGGGCGCCGCGCACGCGCTCCCGGCCGCCACCGTGTTCCCCCGGGAGGTGCAGGACGAGATCTTCGCCTCCGGCGAGTTCATCTGCCCGGCCACGGTCGTGCCCGGCGGCACGGCGGAGCGCACCGCGGACGGGGACTGGGTGGTCGACGGCACCTGGGGCTACTGCTCCGGCTCGCCGTACGCCACGCACTTCATGGGCCACGCGATGGTCACCCCGGAGGACGGCGGCGAGCCGGAGCCCATGATGTTCATCGCGCCGCGCGACCAGTGGACCCGCCTGGACGACTGGGGTCACGCGCTGGGCCTCAAGGGGAGCGGCTCCCACAGCATCCGCATCACCGGCGGCCGCGTCCCCGACCGCTACACGATCAAGACCCACATGAGCCAGATCGACGTCAGGGAGGGCTCGCCGGGGCGCGCCCTGCACGGCAACCCCGAGTACGGCGGCGGCCAGCTCAGCTTCATGGTCATGGAGGACGCGGTGCTCGCCGTCGGCATGGCCAAGGGCGCGCTCGACGGGTACGAGGACCTGATGCGCACCCGCACCACCCCGTTCCCGCCCATCGTGGTGCGCTCGCAGGACCCGGACTTCCAGCTCAGGTACGGCAAGGCCGCCGGCCTGATCGCCACGGCCGAGGCCGCGACCATGGACGCGATCCGGCAGTGGCGCGAGGCCTGCGCCCAGGGCCCGGCGGCGGTCACCCACGAGCACGAGCTGCGCCTGGCCGCGATCTGCGCCGAGGTGGTGTCGCTGTGCTGGCGCGCGGTCGAGCGCTACCTGTTCCCCACGGCCGGGTCGAGCGCCGTACGGCGGGGCGAGCGGATCGAGCGCGTGTGGCGGGACATGTCGATGTTCGTCACGCACGCCGGCGTCTCGACCTTCCTCGCCACCATCGCCAAGCGCGACCTGGCCCGGGCCCGGTTCGGCGTCGCGGACCACGGGTGAGCCCCGGACGACCGAGAAGGAAGGGACATCTGGCGATGACAGACCTCCACGACGCGCCGCTCGCGGCGGAGCACGCTCCGCCGCGGAAGACGCGTCCCCTGACCGGCGCCGAGTACGTCGAGAGCCTGCGCGACGACCGCGAGATCTACCTGTACGGCGAGCGGGTCCGGGACGTCACCACGCATCCGGCGTTCCACAACCCCATCCGGATGACGGCGCGGCTGTACGACGCCCTGCACGACCCGGACCGGCGGGACGCCCTCGTCGTGCCGACCGACACCGGCAGCGACGGCTACACCCACAGCTTCTTCACCACCCCGCGCAGCGCCGACGACCTGGTGGCCGACCAGCGGGCGATCGCGGCCTGGGCCCGGATGAGCTACGGGTGGATGGGGCGCAGCCCCGACTACAAGGGCGCGTTCCTCGGCACGCTCGGCGCGAACGCGGAGTTCTACGAGCCCTTCTCCGACAACGCCCGGCGGTGGTACCGCGAGTCGCAGGAGAAGGTCCTGTTCTGGAACCACGCGATCGTGCACCCGCCGGTCGACCGCAACCGGCCGCCGGACGAGGTCGCCGACGTCTTCGTGCACGTCGAGAAGGAGACCGACGCGGGCCTGGTCGTGAGCGGCGCCAAGGTCGTGGCGACCGGCTCGGCGCTGACCCACTACAACTTCATCGCCCACTACGGCCTGCCGATCAAGGACAAGAAGTTCGCCCTGGTCGCGACCGTGCCGATGGGCGCCCCGGGGCTGAAGCTGATCTGCCGTCCGTCCTACTCGGCCATGGCCGCCGTGATGGGCAGCCCGTTCGACTACCCGCTGTCCTCCCGGCTGGACGAGAACGACACGATCCTCGTGCTGGACAAGGTGCTCATCCCCTGGGAGAACGTCTTCATCTACGGGCACCTGGGCAAGGTCCAGCTCTTCACCGGCCGGTCCGGCTTCCCCGAGCGCTTCACCTTCCACGGGTGCACCCGGCTGGCGGTGAAGCTGGAGTTCATCGCCGGCCTGCTGGCCAAGGCGGTGGAGATCACCGGGACCAAGGACTTCCGGGGCGTGCAGAGCCGCATCGGCGAGGTGCTGGCCTGGCGCAACCTGTTCTGGGGCCTGTCGGACGCCGCCGCGCGCAACCCCGTCCCGTGGGTGAACGGCGCCGTCCTGCCCAACCCGGCGTACGGCCTGGCCTACCGGTGGTTCATGCAGATCGGCTACCCCCGGGTCAAGGAGATCGTCGAGCAGGACATCGCCAGCGGCCTCATCTACGTCAACTCCGGCGCCGAGGACTTCCGCAACCCCGACGTCCGGCCGTACCTGGACAAGTACCTGCGCGGCTCGGACGGCATCGACTCGGTCGAGCGGATCAAGGTGATGAAGCTCCTGTGGGACGCCGTCGGCACCGAGTTCGGCGGCCGGCACGAGCTGTACGAGCGCAACTACGCCGGCAACCACGAGAACACGAGGGTGGAGCTGCTGTCGGCGCAGATCGCCAACGGCCAGGTCGACGGCTACAAGGCGTTCGTCGACGAGTGCCTGAGCGAGTACGACCTGGACGGCTGGACGGTTCCCGACCTGTCCTCGTTCGAGGAGCTGCGGCAGGCGAAGAAGAGCCTGTTCGACCTGTGAGCCCCGCCGGGACGGCCACCGCCGCCCCGGCCGCGGCCCCTGCCGAGACCACGACCACCGGCGCGCCGGATCTCCCCCGGGATCCGGCGCGTTCGCCGTTCCCGGCCTCGCGCCACCGGGGCCGGTCCTGCCCCACTCCGCTCGCCGCGCGCCCTCCTCCCCCGCCTCCGCGCCCGCGCCGCGTCCCTGCCGGGCCCGTGCCGTGCCCGTACCGCGCCCGTGCCCGCACGCGGAACGCCCGGGGCGGGAGTCCCGCCCCGGGCGTTCCCCGGTTCTCGGTCCCGGCCGTTCCGGCCGGTCGCTCAGCGCAGTTCGAGGTCGGCGCGGGCGACCGCGTTGACGAACTCGCCCCGGGACAGCGCGGCGGCGACCAGCTCGATGTCGTCGGCCATGTAACGGTCCCTGTCGAGCGTCGGCACCAGCGAGCGCACCATTTCGTACGCCGCCTTGCCGGCCGGGCTGAGCCCGTCGTACCTGCCCGACAGGTCCACGGCCTGGGCGGCGGAGAGGTACTCCACCGCGAGGATCTTGTGATTGTTCTCCAGCACCCTGCGGGCGTTGCGCGTGGCGATGAGGCCCATGCTGACGACGTCCTGGTTGTCGCCGTTGGACGGGACGCTCTGGATGCTGGCCGGGCCGATCGTCCGGTTCTCGGCGACCAGCGCGGTGGCGGGGTACTGCGCGCCGGCGAACCCGCTGTTGAGGCCGGGGTCCCCCGCGACCAGGAACTCGGGAAGGCCGTTGCTGAGATGACGGTTGAGCAGCCGGTTGGTGCGGCGTTCGGAGAAGACCCCGAGCTGGGTGAGGGCGATGGTGAGGTAGTCCATCACGAAGGCGACCGGCTGGCCGTGGAAGTTCGCCCCGTGGAAGACCTCCTTGCCCTCGAAGACCAGCGGGTTGTCGTTGGAGGAGTTGAGCTCGATCTCCAGGGTGCCGGACGCGTGGTAGACGGCGTCCCTGACGGCGCCGACGACCTGCGGGATCGCCCGCAGCGTGTACGCCTTCTGCAGGTAGACCTCGGTGCGGTGGACGCCCGCGCCCTCGGCGCCGGGCGACGCCTCCGCGCCGTCCTTGAGCGCCCGCCGCAGGTCGCCGTGCTCCACGGCGAGGCGGCTGCCCCGCAGCAGGGCACGCATGTTGGCGGCGGCGTCGATCTGGCCCCGGTGGGGGCGGGCCACGTCGTGCCCGTCGGCGACGAAGGGGCTGGTGGAGCTCTGCAGGACCTCGCAGATCAGCGCGGTGACGATCTCGGCCTGCCGCACCTGGTCCAGCGCCCTGCTGACGAGCAGGGAGCCGACCCCGGTCATCGCCGAGGTGCCGTTGATCAGGGCGAGCCCCTCCTTGAAGCGCAGCCGCAGCGGCTCGATGCCGAGCTCGCGCAGGATCGGGCCGGTCTCGACCCGGCGGCCGTCGCGCAGGACGTACCCCTCACCGATGACCGTGGACGCGAGGTGCGCCAGCGGGGCGAGGTCGCCGCTGGCGCCCAGCGAGCCGATCTCGGGGATGGCCGGGGTGATCCCCAGGTTCAGGTACAGCGCGAGCCGCTCCAGCAGCTCGGGCCGGACCGCGGAGTAGCCCTTGGCTAGGGCGTTGAGCCGGGCCGCGACGATCGCCCGCGCCTCGTCCTCGGCGAAGGTCGGCCCGACCCCCGCACTGTGGCTGCGGACCAGGTTGGTCTGCAGCTCCACCTCCTTGGAGGTGTCCACGAGCATGTAGATCATCTCGCCGTACCCGGTGGTCACCCCGTACACCGGGATGCCCTGCCGGACGATGTCCTCGAACTGCCGCCTGTTGGCCGCGGCCTTGGCCAGCGCGGAGGGCGCCACGCCGCACGGCACCTGGTTCTCCGCGACACGCCGTACGGTCGCGATGTCCAGGGTCTCACCGTCGAAATCGACTGACGTCTCGGTCTCGACCAGAGTCATCTCTCACCCCGCCATAGGTTGGGTACGGAAGCGGCCGCTACCGGCACCACGGCGGCGGCTCCGGTCGGGTCGCGGCCGGTGGACCCGTGGAGCGGGAGGCAGCGCGACCGTCACCCCGTCATCGTCACGTCCGGGCTGTGACCCGCGCATCTTCCGGGATGCTCGCCGGATCTTCCCCGGCGGCGCACGCGTTCCCGGGCAGCGCGTTTCCCGGGCGGCGGGCACGCGGACACGGCGAAGCGCCCCGCGGCGTGGCGACACGTCCCGGGGCGCTCGTGGTCCGGTGCGGACGGCTCCTGTGAACGGGCGGCGGGCGCCGGTCAGTACGCCCGGCGCTGGCGCATGGCGGAGCGCTCGATGCGCTCGCGGGCCTCCAGCAGGCAGGAGGCGATCTCCTTCTCCCGCTCCGGGGTCAGGCGCGGGATCGGCACCGAGCAGCTGATGGCGTCGCGCGGCGGGTCGCTGATGTGCAGCGCGACGCCGAAGCACCGCAGCCCCTCGGTGTTCTCCTCGCGGTCCACCGCGTAGCCCTGCTTGCGCACCCGGCGCAGGTCGACCAGCAGCTCCTCGGCGTCCACGATCGTGTGGGCCGTCAGCGAGGGCAGCTCGGCGGGCAGCAGCGCGCGCACCTCGTCGTCGTCCCTGCTCGCCAGGATCGCCTTGCCGAGCGACGTGGTGCTCGCCGGCAGACGGCGGCCCACCCGCGAGAACGGCCGCAGGTAGTGCCGCGAGGCACGCGTGGCGAGATACACGATGTCGAAGTGGTCGAGCCGGGCGAGGTGCACCGTCTCCCCCGTCACCTCGGCCAGCCAGTCCAGGGCGTCGTGCGCGAGCTGGACCACCGGGTCCCCGTCGATGTACGTCGCCCCGACCAGCAGAGCCCGCATGCCGATCCGGTAGAGCGTGCCGGTGACGTCGGTCTCGATCCAGCCGAGGTCGACCAGCGTGCGCAGCAGGGCGTGCAGGCTGCTCTTGGGATAGCCCAGCTTGCCCTGAAGGTCGGTGAGGCTGTGCAGTCCGGGATACTGCGCGAAGAAGTCGAGCAGCTCGACCGTCCGGAGTGCCGACTTCACGTGCGGCACGGGTTCCGCCATGTGTACCTCCCTGACCCGCCTGTCCACCTCCTATTGTGAGCCGGTTCCCCAGCTGGCCACCGTCCGGGAGGCGATGTAGTCCATATCCAGATCATCCCCCAATCCGGGAGTGTCCGGCATCCGCACCCTGCCGTCGACGAGCGGGTCGACGATCGACCGCAGGTGCGGGGCGGGTGTGTCGTAGTCCGAGTGCGGGTGCAGCAGCCCCCGCTCGTACCACTGCCCGCACAGCGTGGCGCCGATCACGGCCAGCGCGCCGGAGCCGTTGCCGTGGATCTCGCAGTCCATGCCGAACGACTCGGCCAGGTGGACCGCCTTCACCGCCGGGATGATCCCGCCGGATCCGACGACGCCCACCCTGAGGATGTCGCAGGCCCCCGCGGCCACCCACTCCGCCCGGGCCATGTGCTTGCCCCAGGAGGTCTCCGGCCCGAGGATCGGCGTCTTCAGCTGGTCGGCGAGCCATCGGTACGACTGTACCGACGCCTCCTCCATGGGCTCCTCGTACCAGGTGAAGTTCAGCTCGTCGAGGGCCCGGCCGAGGGTCAGGGCCTCGGAGCGGGAGTACCAGTGGTTGCTGTCGAGCATGAGCGCGACGTCCGGCCCGACCGCCTCGCGGACCGCGGCGCACGCCTCGATGTCGCGGTCCACGCCGTACGGCATGGGCGGCATCCAGGTGTGCAGCTTGATCCCGCGGTAGCCGCGGGACACCAGCTCCTTGGCGAAGGCGGCGTAGTCCTCGGGGGTGGCCAGGCCGCCGGTGATGTCGTCGCCGCACATGGTGCTCGCGTAGGCGGGCACCTCGGAGCGGGCGCCGCCGAGGAGCTTCCAGACGGGCAGGCCGAGCTTGCGCCCCGCGAGGTCCCACAGGGCCTGGTCGGCGGCGCTGAGCGCGCGGTCGGACAGGTTGCCCTGGGCGCCCCGCTGCCGGCGGGCGACGCGGTGCCACAGCCGCTCCCGGTCGAGGCTGTCCTGGCCGACCAGCGCGGGGCCGATGTGGCCGTTGATCACCGCCTCCCTGACGGTGTCCGGCGCGGCCAGGCAGTACCCGGTCGCGCCGTCGCTGTCGGTGACGGCCAGCAGCGCCTCCCGCACCTCCCTGGGCGGCCCGGGATGCCGGTGGCCGTGCCCGTCCACCACGGATTCGGTGACCGTGGTGAAGAGCGTGACGATGACGCGTTCGACTACCGCCATGGACTCTTCCCTTTCGTCGGTGAGTTCGGGAGGGACCGTGTCGACCGGGCCCAGAGGGCCGGTGCGCGGTCAGGGACGCACCGGCCCGGTCCCGGATGCCGGCGGGCTCGATCAGCCGCCGGTCGCCTTCTTCCATTCGGCCTGGGCGTCGGTCAGCTTCTGCGCCAGGGTGTCGAGGAACTCCTGGGGCTTCATCTGGCCGAGCAGGACCTTCTGGAAGAGGGGCTCGGTGTCGGCCTTGGTGATGGAGGAGAACTGCGGCAGGTAGTAGGGCGGGGACACGACCTGGGTGTTCGGGTCGTTCAGCGTTTCGACGGCCGTCTTCACGTGCTGGAGGTCCTGCAGCCAGGAGTCGCCCTGCGCCTCGGTGTTGGCCGGGATCTGGCCGGTCTGCTGGTTCCAGTAGCTGTTGCTGTCGTGGGAGACCAGGAACTCCACGAACTTCCAGGCGGCGTCCTTGTGCTCGCTGTTCTTGAACACCGCGAACCCGTCCACGGGGTTGGCCACGATGGTCCGCTTGCCGCCGGGGCCGGTCGGCAGCGCGAAGGCGGCGATCTTGTCCTTGCCGTGCGCCTTGACGTGGTCGTTGTAGGAGCCCAGGTTGTGGTGCATCATCGCGATCTTCCCGGTGCCGAACGCGGCGACCATCTTCGGGAAGTCGTTGGTGACGTCGGCCTCGGGGGTGTCCTTCTTGTACAGCCCGGCCATCTTGCCGAGGAACTCGACGTTCTTCGGGTCGTTGACCGTGCTCTTGCCCGAGGCGTCGAAGAACTCGCCCACGCCCGAGTAGGAGTACATCTCGGCGAGGATCTGGAAGATCGAGCCGGCGCCGCCGCGGATGGTGTAGCCGTACTCGTCGGGCTTCTTGGTCAGCTCGTCGGCGCTGGTGAAGAACTCATCCCAGGTGCTCGGCGCCTGCTGGAGCTTGTCCTTCAGGTACCACACCACGTCCATGTTGGAGGTGCCCGGCACGAGGTAGAGCTTGCCGTCGGGCACGGTCTTGCGGACCGAGTCGAGCATCGGCGTGGCCAGCTTGCCGTTCACCGAGCTCTTGGACAGCCAGTCGTCGGCCGGCTCCAGCGCCTGCTGACCGGTCAGGTTGGCCAGGTACGACGTGGTGACGCCGCCGACGTCGGGGGTGTCCCCGCCCGCGATGGCGGTGTCGTACTTCTGCTGGACGGACGCGATCGGGACGCCGACGTACTCGACGTGGATCGAGGGGTTGGCCGCCTCGAACCGCTTGATCAGCTCCTGGTAGATCGGGGTGCGGGTGCCCCCGTTGTTGTCCCAGAACGTGATGGTCGTCTTGCCGGAGCCGTCGCCGGAACCCGAGCCCGAGTCCGACCCGCATCCCGTGGCGGTGACGGCGAGAACGGCGAGCGCCGCCCAGGCCACTTTCATTCTCATCTGTGTCCTCCTGCTCTCGACAGGCTGGTCTCTGAATGGGTGGGGGGTGCTATCCCTTGACCGCGCCGGCGCTGATGCCGTGCACGAGATAGCGCTGGACCACAGCGAACACGCAGACCACAGGCAGGGCGGCGACGACGCCCCCGGCCGCTAGAGCCCCGAAGTCGGCGCTGTACTCCCCGATCGTGTAGCTGAGACCGACGGGGATCGTGAAGCTGTCCTGCTTGCTGACGAACATCAGCGCGAACAGGAAGTTGTTCCACGTGTGGATGAACGCGAACGACCCCACGGCGATCAGGCCGGGCCGCAGCTGCGGCAGCACGATCGCGAGGAAGCCGCGGAACCGCGTGCAGCCGTCGACCATCGCGGCCTCCTCCACCGTGAACGGCACGGCCGAGATGAAACCGCTCATGAGGATGATCGACAGAGGCAGGTTGAACACGGTGTCGGCGAGGACGAGGCTCCCCAGGCTGTTGATCAGGCCGAGCGACTTGAAGATCGAAAACAGCGGGATCAGCATCATCGCGCCGGGGATGAACTGGGTGCACAGCAGCACGACCATGAACAGGCTCCGGCCGCGGAACCGGTAGCGCGCCAGCGCGTACCCGCCCATCACCGCGATGACCGTGGTGAACAGCAGCGACCAGACCCCGACGATCACGCTGTTCTTGAAGAAGACCGCGTAGCCGATGTCGTTCCAGACGGTCTCGAAGTGCTCGAACGTGATCGGCCAGGGGACGGGGTCGGTCGATCCCGCCGGCCGCAGGGCGAACACGAGCATCCAGTAGAACGGCACGAGGGTGAAGACCAGATACAGCCCGAGGGGGATGTAGAGCCGCAGCACACGGCCGGGGTCCTTCCTCTTCGAACGACGGCGGCGTGCCCCCGCGGGCACCGCCGCCCGGCTGCGGGGGCGGGTCATGACGTCGGCGCTCATTGCGAAAACCCTCGCCTCTTCATCGGTCTCGGTCCTCCCCGAACCGGTTCAGCCGGAGGTAGAGGATGGAGCAGAACAGCAGGATCACGAAGCCCGCCATCGTCAGCGCCGAGCCGTACCCGAAGTCCTTGGAGTCGACGGCGCGCTGGGCCACGTACAGCGGCAACGTGGTCGTCGCCTGTGCGGGACCGCCGCCGGTGAGCGTGTAGAGCAGGTCGACGTTGTTGAACTCCCAGACCCCGCGCAGCAGGGTGGCCAGCACGATCGCGTCCCGCAGGTGCGGCAGCGTGACGTGGAAGAAGCGCCTCGTCCGGCCCGCCCCGTCCACCGCCGCGGCCTCGTACAGCTCGCCCGGGATGCCCTGCAGGCCGGCGAGCAGGAGGATCGCGAAGAACGGCACGCCGCGCCACAACTCGGTGACCACGACGGCCGGGAAGACCGTGTCGGGGTTGCCGAGGACCGCCGCCTCCGGCTGCCCGAGAAACCGCAGCACTCCGGTGCTGGGGGTGTAGAGCAGGATCCAGATGCCCGTCGTCAGCACCCCGGAGACGGCCCACGGCGAGAAGACCAGCGACCGGGCGAGCCCCCGGCCGATGAAACTTTCATTGACGATGAGGGCGAGCGCGAGTCCGAGGAGCAGCTGCAGGCCGACCTCGACGATCACCCACTTTGCGGTGAAACCGAGGCTCTGCCAGAACAGCTCGTCCTCGAACAGCATCCGCCGGAAGTTGTCCAGCCCGGCGAAGCCGTTGGCCCATGGCCTGGTGAGGTTCTGGTGCTGCAGGCTGTAGTACGCGACGCTGCCGATGGGATAGACGAGGAACGCCGCGATGAGCGCGACCGTCGGCGAGATCAGCAGGTACGGCACGGCCCTGCGGCGCATCGTCGTCACCGGCGCATCTCCTCTGTGACTTTTCGGAACTCGGTCAGGACATATTCCTGAACTTTGTTCACAAGCGTGGACGGATCAACGTTGATGTTCGGGCCTCGGTCCTGTCAAGGACCCGTGTCCTTTTCGAAACATTCGCCCTCTTTGGGTGCGCGTCTTGACCACGCGCCGCCGCGCGCCGTACGTTCCCGGTGTTCACGAATATGAATCAGGTTCAGATGGATGACGCAGGAGGATGACGGAGAATGCCGGTGACATTCGACGGCCTGCTGTTCTTCCCGGTCACGCCGTGCGACGAGGAGGAGCGGCTCGACCTCGAGGTGTTCCGCCGGCACGTACGGCAGGGCGTCGAGGCGGGGTGCGGCGCGGTGTTCGCCTGCTGCGGCACCGGCGAGTTCCCCTCGCTCAGCCTGCGGGACTACGCCGCCTGCGTGGCCGCGGCCGTCGAGGAGGCCGCCGGGCGCGTCCCGGTGGTCGCCGGGATCGGCTACGGCACCGCGATGGCCCTGGAGTTCGCCAGAGCGGCCGAGGACGGCGGGGCCTCGGCCCTGCTCGCGCTGCCGCCGTACCTCGTGCAGGCGGGCCAGCACGGCCTGCGCCGCCACTACGAGGCGATCGCGGACGGCACCCGGCTGCCGGTCATCCTCTACCAGCGCGACAACGCCGTCTTCGAGCCGGAGACGGTCGCGGCGCTCGCGGAGCACCCGGGTGTCATCGGGCTCAAGGACGGCTACGGCGACCTCGGCCTCATGCGCCGGATCATCGAGGCCGCCCCGCCCTCCATGCTGTACTTCAACGGCCTGCCGACGGCGGAGCTGTCCCAGGCCGGCTACCGGGACCTCGGCGTGGTCCGCTACTCCTCCGCCGTCTTCTGCTTCCTCCCCGGCCTCGCGCTCGCCTGCTACGAGGCGCTGCGGGACGGTCGCGACGACGTCGCGACCCGTCTGATCGAGGGCTTCTACCGGCCCCTGGTCGACCTGCGCGGCGAGGGCCCGGGATACGCCGTCTCGCTCATCAAGGCGGGCGTACGCCTGCGTGGTCTGGACGTGGGACCCGTCCGCCGGCCGCTGTCCGATCCCAGCCCCGAGCACATCGACAGGCTCGCCGCGCTGATCGACCGCGGTCTCGCCCTTCTCGACGAACTGGAGCGGTCGCCCGATCCGGCCTGAGCGCCGGGCGACGAGTTTCGGGGGAGCGATCGCAGAACGGAGACAGTCATGCCCGGAAGATCCCTACTCCTGTCGGCCGCCCTCGCGGTCGCGGCCGCCGTCCCCGTGCTCGGGGCGGGCCCCGCCGCGGCCGCCCCGCGGCCCGACCTCGGCAGGCAGACGCTGCCCGCGGGCGACGGCTGGGCCTCGGCCGGCACCGGCACCACCGGCGGCGCGGCGGCCCCCGCCGCCAACGTCCGCGTGGTCACCGACCGCGCCGGCCTGGCCGCGGCCCTCGCCTCCCCCGGCCCCCGCATCATCTACGTCAAGGGCGTCGTCGACGTCGACAGGACCTGCGCGGACTTCGCCACCGGCGGCTACACGCTGGCCGGCTACCTCGCGGCGTACGACCCGGCCGTGTGGGGCCGCGACACCGAGCCGTCCGGGCCGCTGGAGGACGCGCGGGCCGCCTCCGCCGCGGCGCAGACGAAGTACATCAAGCTCAAGGTGCCGTCCGGCACCACCATCGTGGGCCTGCCCGGAGCGACCATCCGGGGCGTCAACCTGCACGTGGACAAGGCCGACAACGTCATCATCCGCAACATCCGGTTCGAGGACGCCGCCGACTGCTTCCCCCAGTGGGACCCCACCGACGGCGCCGAGGGCAACTGGAACTCCCTCTACGACAACATCTCGGTCACCGGCTCGACCCACGTCTGGATCGACCACAACACGTTCAGCGACGGGGACAACCCCGACTCGGCGCAGCCGGTCTACTTCGGCCGGCCCTACCAGGTGCACGACGGCCAGGCGGACATCACGGCCGGGTCCGACTTCGTGACCGTGTCATGGAACAAGTTCACGGACCACGACAAGACCATGCTGATCGGCTCGACCAACAACCCCGCGACCGACCGGGGCAAGCTCAGCGTCACCGTGCACCACAACGAGTTCTACAACAACCTCCAGCGGCTGCCGCGCGTCCGCTTCGGCAAGGTGCACGTCTACAACAACTACTACCAGGTGCCCGACGCCGGGCCCTTCGAGTACGCGCTGGGCGTGGGTGTGGAGTCCCAGATCTACGCGGAGAACAACTACTTCCGGCTGAGCCGGGGCGTCGACCCCGCCGACCTGCTCTACAACTGGGGCGGCACGACGCTGACGGCCAAGGGCAACCTGCTGCGGGTCGGCGGCAGGGAGACCCCGCTCGACCTGGTCGCCGCCTACAACGCCAAGAACGACCCCGACCTCGGCTCCGACGCGGGCTGGACCCCGACCCTCCACACGACCGTCGACCCCGCCGCGACCGTGCGCAGGGAGGTCTCCCGGCACGCCGGGGCCGGCGAGATCCACTGACGGCCGGCGGCGTGCGGCCCCTCCACCCGGAGGGGCCGCGCGTCCCCCCGCGTCACACGCCGAGGCGGGCCAGCGGGAGCCCGAGCTGGAGATACAGCTCAAGCTGGTCGTAGAAGACCTGCTGGTCGACGATCAGGCCGCCCTCGGTGCCGAAGAACCAGCAGCACCGTACGCTGACGTACCGCCCGGTGGCCTGGAGGACCTCGCCCGTGGTGATCGGGAACGGCCCGGTGTGCCTGCCGGTCCCCACTGCGGCGACCGCCGTGGTCCCGCCGTCCGCGACCTTCTGCAGCACCGTGACGTGGACGTCGGGGAAGGCCTGCCAGATGCCGGTGTGGTAGGACGCCACCTCCGAGCGGCCCTCCGCCGGCCCGCCCGGGACGACCGTGACGGGCTTGGCGCAGTAGCACCGCATGACCGCGTCCAGGTCGTGGGCGTTGTACGCGCTGAAATACCGGTCCACCACGTCGGCCATGGCGAGACCCCCGATCCTCGCACCTGGAAGTCCAGGTTATCGGGGCGGCGGAGGGCCGGGCCAGGCCGGCAGGACCGGCCGGTCGGGCGGCGCGGTGTCCAGGCCGAGCAGGCGCGTCAGCACATCCCGTAACAGGCGCCCCGGGAGCGCGGGCAGTTCGCGTGCGCGCCAGGCGACGAAGCCGTCCGGCCGGACGAGGACCGCGCCGGTCTTCGTGATGCCGTAGGCACCGGGGAACCGGTCCTCGGGGTCGCGCAGGCCGGCGCCGATCCGATGGACGTCCAGCCCGGCCTCCCGCGCGGCCGCGGCGGCCCACTCCCCGCCGTCCGGGCCAGTCAGCAGCGTGAAGGCGCCGGTGAACAGGTCGAGCGTGGACAGCCTGGTCCCCGCCCGCTCCAGCCACACGTGCGGTGCGCGCAGACCCGGGCGCCCGCTGGGAGCGCGGGGATCCTCGGCCGGCACCGCGAAGGCCGGTGTCTCGAAGGCCGGTGTCTCGAAGGCCGGCGTCTCCGGGATGATCGCCGCGGAGTCGTACCGGTAACCGAAGATCATCGTCACGTCGTCGACCCCGGTGACGTCCCCTCCCGTGCGGCGGCCGGCGAGGTGCCGCGTCGCGGTCTCCAGCGTCAGCCGCGCGACCGGAAGGCGTTCCCGCTCGTAGGTGTCCAGCAGCGCCTGTCCCGCCCGGCCCGCGAGCACGGCGGCGAGTTTCCACGCCAGGTTGTGCGCGTCGGCGATGCCGGTGTTCGCGCCGTACGAACCCGCGGGCGGCACGACGTGGGCCGCGTCGCCCGCGAAGAACACCCGCCCGGCCCGGAAGCGGTGCGCGATCCAGCCGCCGATCGTGCTGCGGGACACCGTTCCCGGCCGCCCCGGCACGGGGGGCACGAGGGTGACGTCGAGGTCCGCCACCCCGGTCGCGAGGCGGGCCAGCTCGGCGCAACGCTCATCCGAGAAGTCGCCCTGGGGCTGCTCCGGATGCGCGGGCACCCCGAGCATCCACCGTCCGTACGTCCGCAGCGGCACCAGGACCGTGCCCGGCGCCGGCCGGTCGAGGTAGGCCAGCAGGAAGCGCCGCCCCCGCAGCACGGCGGACAGATCGGCGTCGAAGACGAAATACGACACGTCGGTGGTCGGTCCGGGCCGGTCCGCGCCGATGCCGAGCCGGTCGCGGACGCCCGCACGGTGGCCGTCGGCGGCGACCAGATAATCGGCACGGACGCGGCGTGCGGCGCCGGTGGCGAGGTCGCGGACGACGGCCGTCACACCGTCGTCGTCGGCGTCGAAGGAGACCAGCTCGGTGCCGAAGCACACCTCCGCGCCGCCGCCCTCGGCATGGGCGCGCACGACGCGTTCCAGCTCGTCCTGGTCGATCATCGCCCAGTCGGCGGGGCTGACCGCCGCGGGCGGCCGGACGTGCGCGAGCAGGTCGACCCGGAAGCGCTCCCGCCCGGCCAGCGTGTCCGCGCCGATCATCTCCGGAAGACCGGCCAGGATCGACTGACGCCCGCGGATCTCCTCCTCCAGGCCCGCGGCACGGTAGATCTCCATCGAGCGCGGGTTGAACGCCCGCGCCTGCGGCGTGATCGCCGTGGACGGATGCCGTTCGACCAGCATCGGCCGGACCCCCAGACGGGTGAGGAAGAGCGCGGCGGACAGGCCGGTGATGCCTCCTCCCACGATGAGGACGGCGGTCCTGCGGTCGTACGGTCCGGTCATCGCTGCGGCTCCCGTCTGTGCCCGGCGGGGTCGTCCAGAACGCCGGCCCCGCCCCTCCGATAATCAACCGAACCTAAAATTGTGTCAATCGTCCGGTTGATTATGACCGCCGGCTGTACGATCGGGGCGTGCCCACGAAGCCACGCCGGTCTCCCCAACCCCAGGAACGGCAGCGCGACCCGGACCGCACCCGGCGGCTCATCCTGGACGCCGCGACGGTGGAGTTCGCCGCGCACGGGTACGCGGGGGCCCGGCTCAGCGCGATCGCCGCCAGGGCCGGCGTCAACCAGCAGCTGATCTCGTACTACTTCGACGGCAAGGAAGGCCTCTATCGGGCCCTCGGGGAACGCTGGCGGGAGCGCCAGAGCGAGCTGGTGACGCCCGGCACGCCGCTGCCCGAGCAGCTCCGCCGGTACGCGCTGGAGGTGCTGCACGACCCGGACGGCGTCCGGCTGCTGGCATGGAGCGGCCTGGAGTACGAAGGGCCGGCGACCGACCCCGACCAGGCGCCGCGCTCGGAGCGGCTGCGGGACTACGTGGACGAGGTCCGCGCCCGGCAGGCGGCCGGCCGGCTGCCGGACGAGGTGGACCCGGCCTGCCTCACCGTCATGCTGATGGCCGCCGCGATGGCGACCACGACGCTGCCGCACGTCGTCGAAGGCGTCTGCGGGGTCGATCCCCGCTCCCCCGAGTTCGTCCGGCACTACGCCGACCAGGTCGCCCTCCTCGGCCGGCTCCTCGGACTCGATCCCGGATAGGCGTGCGCGCCGCCCCCAAGCGGGAGCGGCGCGGAAACCCGAGCGGAAGCGGCGGAAAACCCGGGCGGGAGCGGCGCGCAGACGCGTGCGGCGGCGTCAGACGCGCAGGCGGCCGTCCACGCGCTGCGGAACGCCGAGGGGGTTGTCGTCGCGCAGCTCCGGCGGCAGCAGATCCCCCGGCCAGTCCTGGTACGCCACGGGGGTCGTCCAGCGCCTGATCGAGGCCGCGCCGACGGAGGTGTGCGCCGGGGCGGTGGAGGCGGGCCAGGGGCCGCCGTGGTGCATCGCCCAGCAGACGGCGACGCCCGTGGGCCAGCCGTTCCAGATGAGCCGCCCCGCCAGCCGGTTCAGGACCGGCACGAGGTCGCGGGCCTCCTCGGGCGCGGCCGCGTGGACGGTCGCGGTCAGCGACCCGGGCAGCCGGCGCAGCACGGCGGGCAGGTCGCCGGGGTCGCGGTAGCGGACGACGATCGCCGACGGGCCGAAGCACTCCTCCGCCAGCTCGGGCAGCCCGTCCGCGAACGCCTCCAGATCGGCGGCGAAGACCTGCGGGGTGATGCCGTCCACCGTGCCCCCGCCGGCCAGCACGGTGAGCCGCTCGGCCAGCCGGCCGGACGCCCGCAGGTAGCCCTCGCGGATCTTGTCGGTCAGCATGGGCCCGCCGCTGGTCGCGCCGACCGCCTCGGCGACGGCCGGCTCGAAGCCTCCGTCCGCGGGGACGAACACCAGGCCGGGGTTGGTGCAGAACTGCCCCACCCCCAGCGTCAGCGACGCCGCGAACCCCGAGGCCACCTCGGCGGGGTCGGCCGAGGGCAGCACGACGACCGGGTTGACGCTGCCCAGCTCGCCGTAGAACGGGATCGGGTCGGGCCGCTCGTCGATCAGTTTCTGGATGGCCGTCCCGCCCGCGACCGAGCCGGTGAAGCCGACCGCCGTGACGAGCGGGTGCCGCACCAGCGGGGCCCCCGTCTCGAACCCGTGCACGAGCCCGAGCAGGCCGGGGTCGGGCAGGGCCTGCCGTACGACGGAGGCGGTCAGGTCGGAGGTGCGGGGGTGCCCCTCGTGGGCCTTCACCACGACCGGGCAGCCGGCCGCGAGCGCCGACACCGTGTCGCCGCCCGCCACCGAGAACGCGAAGGGGAAGTTGCTGGCCGCGAAGACGGCCACGACGCCGAGCGGGTGGTTCATCCGGCGCACGTCGGGACGCGGCGGGGTGGCGCCGGGGTCGGGGTGGTCGATCACCGCCTCCACCCACCCGCCGTCCCGCAGGACGTCGGCGAACAGCCGGAACTGCGCGGCCGTACGGGCGATCTCGCCGCGCAGCCGCGCCTCCGGCAGCCGGGTCTCCTCCGCCGCGGCCGGCCACAGCTCCTCGGCGTGCTTCAGCAGGGCGTCGGCGACGCCTTCGAGCACGGCGGCGCGCTCGGCCGGGGGCGTCGCCCGCCACGCCTGCCCCGCCGCGGCGGCCCGCTCGACCGCCGACTGGACGGCGTCGTTCACCTGGTCAGTCACCTCAGCTCCCCGCTGTGAGATTCTCGACGTCGTAGCGGGGGCCGCAGAAGGCCCCGCCGACCAGCGAGTGCGGCAGCTCCCCGAGATCGGGCTCGCCGTGCTCGGCGATCAGCTTATCGGCGTAGATTTCCGCGTCGTCCTTGGGCTCGTAGCCGATGGCCCGGCCCTCCTCCAGCGACCACCAGCGGCGCGTGTTGGCCGACACCCCCCACACCACGTGGAAGCCGTCCGCCGCGAGCGACGCCTCGGCCAGCCGCGCGCAGTCGTCCGGCGACAGCCAGGTCGACAGCATGCGCACGTCCCTGGGCCGCTCGAAGCACGAGCCGATCCGCAGGCAGGTGACGTGCATGCCGTACCGGTCGTGGTAGAGCGAGCCGAGTGCCTCCTTGGTCACCTTGCTCACGCCGTAGAAGGTGTCCGGGCGTGGGAACAGGTAGTCGGGGGCCTCGCCCGCGTCGCGCGGGAAGAACCCGACCGCGTGGTTGCTGCTGGCCAGCACGACGTGGCGCACCGCGGCCCGCCTCGCGGCCTCCAGCACCACGTAGGTGCCGTTGATGTTGACCTGCAGGATGTCCGCCCACGGCTGTTCGAGGCTGTGGCCGCCGAGGTGCAGCACCGCGTCCACGCCGTCCATGGCCGCGTCCATCGCCTCCGGGTCGGTGATGTCGGCGGTCACCGCCTCCTCACCCGGCCCCGCCTCCAGCGGGACGACGTCGAGCAGGCGCAGCACGCGCCCCTCCCCGGCCAGCCGGGGTCGCAGCAGGGTGCCGACGCCGCCCGCCGCGCCGGTCATGAGAATTCGCATGTGCCTCCTGTCGGATCGGCCCTGCGGCAAGCGCGGCCCGGGCGCCCGCGCCGTGGGCGGTGCCCCGTGATCGTCCGCGCGGCGTACGGACCGTGTCATTGGCGAACGGCGCCAGTCTCGCAGCAATTCCCAGCTGTTCACAAGTACGGGCATGATTCACATATCTGACCCGAGACAGATTCTTGACGCAACTATTGCCAATTTTTATCGTTTTTGCTGGCAAGTAAACGCAATTGCAGAGCCAGTTCGAGTACGTGAACAGGTGGGCCGGCCTGACCACCGAGCCGTCGAGGGACGGCCTCGGTTGACTTTCGCGAGATCACACAGCTAGCGTCGTGGACATATTGAAGAACTTTGTCCATATATATGGACACCCAAGGGAGTGGGCGGATGCAGCTCGACGGCGTTCTCTTCTTTCCGGTCACACCGTTCGGCGCGGACGGTGAGCTGGCCGAGGACGTGCTGGCCACGCACGTGACGCGCGGTGTCGCCGAGGGTGCGGGCGGGGTGTTCGCCGCCTGCGGCACGGGCGAGTTCAACGCGCTGGGCATCGACGAGTACGCGCGGGTGGTGCGGATCGCCGTCGAGTCGGCGGCCGGGGGGGTTCCCGTCCTGGGCGGCGCCGGCGGCGCGCTCCCGTTCGCCCGCGAGTGCGCGCGCAGGGCCGCGGAGGCGGGCGCGGACGGCCTGCTGCTGCTGCCGCCGTACCTGGTCAGCGCGCCCGCGGAAGGGCTGGTGCGCTACGTCCGCGAGGTCGCGGCCGCCACCGACCTGCCGATCATCGTCTACCAGCGGGCCAACGCCCGTTTCACGGCCGCCGCCGCGGCGGCGCTGACCGAGATCCCCAACGTCGCCGGGTTCAAGGACGGCCTCGGCGACATCGACGCCATGCAGCGGATCGTCCTCGCCGTCCGGGAGGCGACCGACCGCGACTTCACGTTCTTCAACGGGCTGCCGACGGCCGAGATGACCGTGGCCGCCTACCGGGGCATCGGCGTCAGCCTGTACTCCTCCGCCGTGTTCTGCTTCCTGCCCGAGGTGGCTCTGGCCTTCCACAAGGCCGTGACCGCCGGGGACGACGAGCTGGTGCGGCGCCTGCTCGGCGGCTTCTACCGGCCCCTGGTCGAGCTGCGCGACCTCGTGCCCGGCTACGCCGTCTCGCTCGTCAAGGCGGGCGTCGCCCTGCGCGGCCTCGACGTGGGCCGGGTCCGGCCACCGCTCGTCGACGCGGCCCCCGAGCACGTCGCCCGGCTGGACAAGCTCATCGCGACCGGGCTGGAGCTGGTGGGATGAGGATCCGCGAGATCAACGTCACGCCGGTCGCCTTCCGCGATCCGCCGCTGCTCAACGCCGCCGGCGTCCACGAGCCGTGGGCGCTGCGCACGATCGTCGAGGTCGTCACCGACGAAGGGCTGACCGGTCTCGGGGAGACCTATGGCGACCTCGACCACCTCGTCCGGGTGCGGGCCGCCGCCGAGGCGCTGATCGGCCACGACGTCTACGGCGGCAACGCGATGTACGCCACCGTGGCCGGCCTCGTCGGGGCCGACGTCGTCACCGACCTGCACGGCCTGACCGGCACCTCCTCGCGGGCCAAGACCGTCGACCGGATCTTCTCCCCCTTCGAGGTCGCCTGCCTCGACATCCGCGGCAAGGCGGCGGGCCGGCCCGTCGTGGACCTGCTCGGCGGCCGGGTGCGCGACGCCGTGCCGTACAGCGCCTACCTCTTCTACAAGTGGGCCGGTCATCCGGGCGCGCCGGACGACTGCTTCGGCGCCGCCCTCGACCCCGAGGGGGTGGTCGAGCAGGCCCGCCTGCTGATCGGCGCGTACGGCTTCCGCTCGATCAAGCTCAAGGGCGGCGTGTTCCCGCCCGAGCAGGAGGTCGAGGCGATCCGCGCGCTGCGTGCGGCGTTCCCGGAGCATCCGCTGCGCCTCGACCCCAACGCCGTCTGGAGCGTGGAGACCTCCATCCGGGTCGGCCGCGAGCTCGACGGCGTGCTCGAATACCTGGAGGACCCCACCGAGGGCATCGAGGGCATGGCGCGGGTCGCCGCCGAGGTGCCGATGCCGCTCGCCACGAACATGTGCGTGGTCACCCCCGAGCACATCCCTCCGGCCGTACGCCAGGGAGCCATCGGGGTGCTGCTGACCGACCACCACTACTGGGGCGGTCTGGTGCGCTCTGCGCACATCGCCACGCTGTGCGAGACCTTCGGCATCGAGCTGTCCATGCACTCCAACTCCCACCTCGGGATCAGCCTCGCCGCCATGACGCACCTGGCCGCCGCCACCCCGGCGGTCACCCACGCCTGCGACACCCACACCCCCTGGCAGGACGGCCAGGACGTGGTCGTCCCGTCTTCGGGCGGTAAGGGCGCGCTGCGGTTCGTCGACGGCGCGGTCCCGGTGCCGGACGGCCCGGGGCTCGGGGTGGAGCTCGACCGCGACGCCCTCGCAATCATGAACGAGCAGTATGAGAAGTGCGGGGTCCGCTCCCGCGACGACACGACGTACATGCGGTCCGTCGACCCGTCCTTCTCCGCCCGGAGGCCACGCTGGTGAACGTCATCTACGCCTACCCCTGGGACATCGTCGGCGACCCCGGCGCCGCCGCGCGCCTCAAGGCGCTCGGCGTCGACGCGGTGGCGCTCGCCGCGTCCTACCACACGACCCGCGCCGCGACCCCCGCCCATCCGGCCCACCGGCTGGTCGACGCCCGGCACGCGGCCTGCTACGTCCCCGTACGCGAGGAGGCGTGGAAGGGCAACCGGCTCGTGCCCGGCACGCCGTCGTGGGTGGACTCGGACGATCCGTTCGGGGAGGCCAGGGACGCCCTGCGCGCCGCCGGGCTGCCGGTCCAGGCGTGGACCGTGCTGACCCACAACACGCTGCTCGGCTCGGCCAACCCCGACCTGGTCGTCACCAACGCCTTCGGCGAGACCTACCCGTACGCGCTGTGCCCGGCGGCGGCCGACGTGCGCGACTACTGCCGCACGCTGGTCCACGAGATCGTCGAGATCGGCGACCCCGACGCGCTGATCCTGGAGGCGTGCGGCGCCCTCGGCTTCCGCCACGGCGGCCACCATGAGAAGACCGACGGCGCCGACTGGTCGCCCGCCCAGATCGCGCTGCTGTCGCTGTGCTTCTGCGCGGCCTGCGTACGCCGCTACGAGACGGCCGGGATGGACGTCGCCGAGGTCCGCGCGCGGGTGCGGGCGGGCGTCGACGGCGCGCCCGGCTCGGTGGAGGACGCGCTCGGCGACCTCGCGGACCCGATGCGCGACCTGCGCACCGGTCTGGCCGGCGAACTGCGCGACCTGCTGCTGGCGCAGGCCCGGGCGATCCGGCCGGACCTGAAGATCGCCCTGCACGCCAACGCCGACCCGTGGGCGACCGGCCCGTTCGCGACCGTCCCCCAAGGGGTGGACGTCGACCTGCTCGTCGGCAACTGCTGGAACGCCCCCGAGGTGGACGAGGCCGGGCTGCGCGCCCTGGGCCGGCTCGGCCCCCGCGTGGGCGCGTACGTGCTGGCCCTGCCCCCGCGCCCGGCGGACGGCGCGGCGCTGTCGTTCCTGGCCGAGGCCTACACGGCGGCCGGCGCCGCCGAGATCCACTGGTACCACGGCGGCCTCGCCTCCGCGGCCCGGCTGAAGGCGATCGCGGAGGCGGTCCGCCGCTGAGCCGCACCGCTCCACACCGCGCCTGGCCGGGCGATGCGGGACAATCATGGCCATGCGGTTCGGCATCCTCGGCCCGACAGAGGCGCGGCCCGACGGCGACCACCCGGTGCCGGTCGGCGGGCCCGGGCTGCGCGCGCTGCTCGGCCTGCTGGTCCTCAATGCCGGGAAGGTCGTCACCACCGACCGCCTGATCGACGGCCTCTACGGCGCCGAGCCGCCGTCCGGGGCGACGAACGCGCTGCAGGCCCAGGTGTCGCGGCTACGCCAGCACCTCGGCGACCTGGTCGTGCGGGAGCCGGCGGGCTACCGGCTGGCGGTGGACCCGGACGACGTGGACGCGCCGCGCTTCGAACGGCTGGCGGCCGAGGGGCGGCGGGCGCTCGACGCGGGCGACCCCGCCCGTGCCGCCGGCCTGCTCGACCAGGCGCTCGCCCTCTGGCGCGGGCCGGCGCTGGCCGACGTGCCCGACGCGCCGTTCGCGCCCGCCCAGGCGGCCCGGCTGGAGGAGCTGCGCCTGTCGGCGGCCGAGGACCTCGCCGAGGCGGGCCTCGCCCTCGGGCGGCACCGCGACCTGCTGCCCGAGCTGCAGGAACGGGTCGCCGCGCACCCGTTGCGGGAACGCTCGCGCGGGCAGCTCATGCGCGCGTTGTACGCCGCGGGCCGCCCGGCGGAGGCACTGGCCGCCTTCGAGGACGCACGGCGGGTCCTCGCCGGCGAGCTGGGCGCCGACCCGTCGGCAGAACTGTCGGCGATCCACCTCGCGGTGCTGCGCACCGACCCGGCGCTCGCTCCCACCCCCGCCGCGACCGGCGGACGGCCGGTGCCGCTCACCTCACTCGTGGGCCGCGACGCCGAGCTCGGACGCATCGGCGCGCTGCTCGCCGAGGCCCGGCTCGTGACGCTCACCGGCCCGGGCGGCACCGGGAAGACCCGGCTGGCGATCGAGGCGGCCGCCCGGTGGCCGGGCGAGGTGTGCCTCGTGGAACTCGCCCCGCTCACCGACGGCGCCGACGTGCCGCAGGCCGTGCTCGGCGCGCTCGGGCTGCGCGAGAGCGCCGTGACCATCCCCGGTTCCGGGACTCGGCCGGCCACGGCCGATCCCGTCGCCCGCCTGGTGGCGGCCCTGACCCTGCGGCCGGTGCTGCTCGTGCTCGACAACTGCGAGCACGTCGTGGACGAGACGGCCCGGCTCGCCGACCGGCTGCTCGCGGCGTGCCCCGCCCTGCGCGTGCTGGCCACCGGCCGGGAGGCGCTCGGCATCACCGGCGAGCGCCTGTGTCCCGTCCCCCCGCTGCGGGTCCCGCCGCCCGGCGGCGAGCCCGCGACGCAGGACGCCGTCGAGGACGCCCTCGCCTATCCGGCCGTACGGCTGTTCGCCGAGCGGGCGGCCGCCGTACGGCCCGGCATCGCCTTCGGGCCCGGCGACGTCGGGCACGTGCTGCGGATCTGCCGGGCGCTGGACGGGCTGCCGCTGGCGCTCGAACTGGCCGCCGCCCGGCTGCGCTCGCTGCCCCTGGCCCAGATCGCCGCCCGTCTCGGCACCGACGATCCCGAACCGGAGGGCGACGCCCCCCGCTTCGCGCTGCTGTCGCGCGGCAGCCGTACGGCCCAGCCGCGCCACCGGACGCTGCGCGCGGTCGTCGAGTGGAGCTGGGACCTGCTCGACGAGCCGGAACGCGCGCTCGCGCGGCGGCTGACGGTCTTCGCGGGCGGCGCGACGATGGAGGCGGCCGAGCGGGTGTGCGGCCTGCCCGACACCGACGGCGTGCTCGCCTCCCTGGTGGACAAGTCCCTCGTCGAGGTGGTGGACGACCGCTACCGGATGCTGGAGACGATCCGCGCGTTCTGCGCCGAACGGCTGGCCGAGGCCGGCGAGAGCGAGTCCACGCGGAAGGCCCACCTCGCGTACTTCCTGGACCTGGCCGCCACGGCCGACCCGCACCTGCGCGGGCCCGACCAGGTCGAGTGGCTGCGCGAGCTGGACGGCGAGCGCGACAACCTGCAGGCCGCGCTGCGCCGCGCCGTACGCGCGGGTGACGCGGCGCCCGCGCTGCGGCTGCTGTCGGCCGCGACCGGCTACTGGCTGCTGCGCGGGCTGCGCGGCGAGGCGGCCAGGCCCGCCGCCGAACTGCTGGCCGGGATCGGCGCCACACCGCCCGAGGGGCTGGAGGAGGAGCACGTCGTGTGCGCCTGCCTCGTGGCCTGGGGCGGGACGGGCGGCCCCGCCGTGGACGCGCTCGTGGCCGAGGCCGTCCGGCGGACCTACCTCCTGCCCATGCCGCCCCGGCAGCCGTTCCTGCTGGTGCTGCAGGCGATGATCAGCGGTCCCCCCGCGCGAGAGCAGCTCCACACGATGGAGGACCTGTTCCGCGTGTTCGACCGCGACCCGTGGACGCGGACGCTCAGCCGCTTCAGCCTCTCCTATCTCAAGGTGTTCGACGGCCGGCTCACGGAGGCCGAACAGGAGCTCACCGGCGCGCTCCGGGAGGCCCGCGCCGTGGGGGACATCTGGCTCCGGGTGATCATGCTGTCCGCCATGGCGGACGTCGCCGACCGGCGGGGCGACCACGAACGGGTCGAGGCGCTGACCAACGAGGCGCTCGACCTGGCCGAGCGGCTGGGCGCCGCGTCGGACGTCGCGGAGACCCTCTGCCGGCGTGCCTGGGCGCGGATGCGCTCCGGACACGCGGACGCCGCCAGATCCGACTTCGAGCGCGGCGCCGAGCTGTCGCGGCGGACCGGCGCCCCGGAGACCCTCGCGGCGGCGCTCCTCGGGCTCGGCGAGCTCGCCCGGCTCGCGGGCGACGTGACCGAGGCCCGGCGCCGCTACGAGGCGGCCCTGGCGGAGTGCACGAGCGCGTGGTTCAGCGTGGAGGAGACCCGCTCGCGCGTCTACCTGGCGCTCGGCTGGGCCGCGCAGATGTCGGGCGCCGCCGCCGAGGCGCTGGCGTGGCACCGGCGCGCCCTCACCACCGTGCCCGGCACCCGCAGCCTCGGGATGACCGGCGCGGTCGCGGAGGGGGTCGCCGGCGTCGCGCTGCTGGAAGGAGACCGCGGGCGGGCGGCCTGGCTGCTGGGCATGGCCGCCGCCCTGCGCGGCGCTCCCGCCGCCGGCGACCCGGACGTCGCCCGCATCGAGGCGGGCTGCCGGACCGTCCTCGGCGGCGACGCCTTCGACCGGGCGTACGCCCAGGGCCGGGCCTACGCACAGGAGCGGGTGCCCGTCGCAGTGGGCATCACGGGGAGCACGGACGCCGCGGCGCTGACCATCGTCGAAGGGCACCTGTCAGCGCTCGGTGGGTGAACGGTCAGCGTCCGGGCGCACGCTGGCGGCCATGAACGACACCTCCCGCAAGTGGGGCACGCTGGTCATCGCCTGCCTGGCCATGCTCCTGCTGTCCCTCGACCTCACCGTGCTGCACCTCGCCCTGCCGAAGCTCGGCGAGGACCTCGCACCCTCGGCCACCCAGTTGCTGTGGATCGCCGACATCTACGGCTTCGCGCTGGCCGCGCTGCTCATCACCATGGGCAACCTCGGCGACCGGATCGGGCGCAGGCGGCTGCTGCTCGTCGGATTGGCCGCCTTCGGCGCGACCTCGGTGCTGACGGCGTACGCGCCGAACGCCCCGCTGCTGATCGCGGCCCGCGCGCTGCTCGGCGTGGCCGGCGCGACGATCATGCCGTCGACGCTGTCGCTGGTCCGCAACGTGTTCCCCGACCCGAAGGAGCGGACCACCGCGGTCGGCGTCTGGAGCAGCGTCGGTGCGGTCGGGTTCGCCCTCGGGCCCATCGCCGGGGGCCTGCTGCTCGACCACTTCTGGTGGGGCTCGGTCTTCCTGATCAACGTGCCCGTCGTCGCGGCCGTCCTGGCCGCCGGGCTCGTGGTGCTGCCCGAGTCGCGCAACCCCCGCCCCGGCAGGCTCGACCTCGTCAGCGTCCCGCTGTCCGCCGTGGGCGTGCTCGGCCTGATCTACGCGATGAAGGAGGCCACGACCGGAGGTGTCGCGCAGCCCTCCGTGATCGCCGCGGCGGTGATCGCGGTAGCCGCGCTGGTCGTGTTCGTCCGCAGGCAGACCCGGCTGGCCGAGCCGCTGATCGACATCGCGCTGTTCCGGCGGCGCGCGTTCGCGGCCACGGTCGGCGCCCAACTGGTCGCGGTCTTCGCGATGCTCGCCATGTCGGTGGTCTTCGCGCAGTACTTCCAGCTGGTCATGGGCTGGTCGCCGCTGACCGCCGGGCTCGCCGGCATGCCGGGCGGCCTGGCCGGGGGCGTCGGCGGCGCGCTGTCCGGGGTGCTCGTGCACCGGTGGGGACGCGGGCCGATCGTCAGCCTCGGGCTCGTGCTGACCGCCATCGGGTTCATCCTGTTCAGCCGGATCGACACCGAGACGCCCTATCTCTACATGCTCGCCGCCATGATCGTCCAGGGCGTCGGGATGGGCTTCACGTTCGCGGTGACCGGCGACACGGTGCTCGCCTCGGTGCCCAAGGAGCGGGCCGGCGCGGCGAGCGCGATCTCCGAGACCGCCCACGAGATGGGCGGCGCGCTCGGCATCGCCGTGCTCGGCAGCGTGCTGACCAGCGCCTACCGGAACGGCCTGGCGCTTCCGCCCGGGCTGCCCGAGGGCGCGGCGGCCGAGGCCCGCGACACGCTCGCGGGCGCCCTGAAGACCGCCGCCGCGCTGCCGGGCGACGCCGCGGGGGCCGTCGCACAGGCCGCGCGGCAGGCGTTCGTCGAGGGCATCCACGTCACGGTGCTGACCGGCGCGGCGATCCTGCTCGTCCTCGCGGTCGCCGTGCCGTTCGCGCTGCGCGGCGTGCCCAAGGTGATCCCCGAGTCCGTGGACGAGCCGGTCCCGGTCAAGTGATCCCCGGTCATGTCACTTGGGACAGCCAGCGGTCGTGGGCGCCGCCGAAGGGACCGGTGCGCGCCCCCACGGCCTCCATCAGCCAGGCGGCCGACCGCTCCGCCTGACGGACGATCTCCTCCGGGTACGCGTACCGCACCTGGTGCTCGGCGAACTCGTCCTCGTCGTCCAGGATCAGCCGGCCGTCCCGCATGCGGAGCACGTCGAGGTCGAGGTCGACCATCGTGATCCGGGCGTCGCCGCGCACGGGGATCGTCGTGATGTCGCAGTAGATCTCCGCCTTGTGCGGCGGCGCGTTGAACGCCGCCGTCCACCAGGCGTCGCGGGGAAACAGGATGACGGACGCGAAGTCGAACACTGTGGGGCGCTCGTGCCCCCGTTGGGCGATCATCCCGGAGGGACAGCCGACCCAGACGCCGTGCTCGTCCTCGCCCAGCACCCGCGCGTGGTGGTGCCAGTGCAGCGAACCGCCGTACTTGCGGTAAATGATCCTCACCTCGGACACGGGCGGGACGCTACGCCACGCCCGTCTCCGAGTACAACGGGATTGTCCGTCAGACCTCGACGACCACCGGAATGATCATCGGGCGGCGGCGGTAGGTGTCGCTGACCCAGCGCCCCACCGTACGCCGGATGGTCCGGCGGATCTGCATCTCGTCGGCCACCCCCGCCGCCGCGACCTCCTGCAGCGCGGTCTCGAGCTGCGGGATGACCGCGTCGAACGCGTCGGGGTCGATGCCCGAGCCCCGGGCGGTGATCTGCGGCCCGCCGGTGAGCTTCCCGGTGGTGGAGTCCACGACGACGACGATGGAGATGAACCCCTCGTCGCCCAGGATGCGCCGGTCCTTGAGCGCCACGTCGGTGATGTCGCCCACGGAGGTGCCGTCCACGAAGACGTACCCGCACGGGACCGCGCCGGCGATCCTCGCCTGGCCGTCGACGAGGTCGACGACCACGCCGTCCTCGGCGATCACGATGTTCTCCCGGGGGACCCCGGTCAGCTCGGCCAGCGCGGCGTGCGCCCGCAGGTGCCGCCACTCCCCGTGCACCGGCATGAAGTTGGACGGCTTGGTGAGGTTGAGCACGTACAGCAGTTCGCCCGCGGCGGCGTGACCCGAGACGTGCACCCGCGCGTTGCCCTTGTGGACCACCCGCGCACCCCAGCGGTTGAGGCCGTTGATGACCTTGCTGACCGCCGTCTCGTTGCCCGGCACCAGCGACGAGGCGAGCAGGACCGTGTCGCCCTCGGCGATCCTGATCGGGTGGTCGCGGTTGGCCATGCGCGACAGCGCCGCCATCGGCTCGCCCTGGGAGCCGGTGCAGATCAGCACCACGTCCTCCGGCGGCCACTCCTCGATCTCCCGGGAGTCCACGAGCAGCCCCCCGGGCACCTTCAGGTAGCCGAGTTCGCGTGCCACGCCCATGTTGCGGACCATCGACCTGCCGATGAGCGCGACCTTGCGGCCGTGCTTCTCGGCCGCGTCCATGATCTGCTGGACGCGGTGGATGTGCGAGGCGAAGCTCGCCACGATGATCCGCTTCGACGCGCTGCGGAAGACGTCGTCGATGACCGGCGCGATCTCCCGCTCGCTGGTGACGAAGCCCGGCACCTCCGAGTTGGTGGAGTCGGACATCAGCAGGTCGACGCCCTCGCCCCCGAGCCGGGCGAACGCCCCGAGGTCGGTCAGCCGCCCGTCCAGCGGCAGCTGGTCCATCTTGAAGTCGCCGGTGTGCAGGACGAGACCCGCAGGGGTGCGGATCGCCACGGCCAGCGCGTCGGGGATCGAGTGGTTCACCGAGACGAACTCGCACTCGAACGGCCCGAACGAGCGCCGCTCGCCCTCGATCACCTCGACCTTGACCGGCTGCATCCGGTGCTCGGTCAGCTTGCTCTCGATCAGCCCGAGGGTCAGCCGCGAGCCGACGATCGGGATGTCGCGCCGCTCCCGCAGCAGGTACGGCACCGCGCCGATGTGGTCCTCGTGGGCGTGCGTGAGCACGAGCGCCTCGATGTCGTCGAGGCGCCCCCGTATGTAGTCGAAGTCGGGCAGGATGAGATCCACGCCCGGCTGGTCCGGCTCGGGGAACAGCACGCCGCAGTCCACCACGAGCAGACGGCCGTCGTATTCGAAGACCGCCATGTTGCGGCCGATCTCGCCGAGACCGCCCAGCGCGACGACGCGCAGGCCGTTTTCCGGCAGCGGCGGAGGCGGCCCGAGCTCGGGATGCGGATGACTCATGCCGCCCCCCTCGCCCCGCGCCGCTCGCCTGCGGCGCGCACGCGTCGTTCCCTATGTTCGTTTTCTCTGTACACGTCGCTCATTCGACTCCATCTGTTGATCTAATCCACAAGCTTGAGACCCCCCGTTATGAGGTCCTCGCGAAGCGCCGCGATCTGTTCCTGGGTGGCGTCCACGAGCGGCGGCCGGACGTACCCGGCGTCCTGGCCCACCAGCGTGAGCGCCGCCTTGACCATGATCGCGCCCTGGGTGCGCGTCATGATCGCCGATACCACCGGGAGGAGCCGGCGGTGGACGGCCAGTGCGTTCTCGACATCGCCGGACCGGTAGGAGTCGACCATCGAGGCCAGCTCCGCGCCCGCCACGTGGCCCACGACGCTGACGTACCCGACCGCGCCGACGGAGAGCCACGGCAGGTTCAGCAGGTCGTCGCCGGAGTAGAAGACGAGGTCGGTGGAGGACATCACCTGCGAGGCCGCGAACAGGTCGCCCTTGGCGTCCTTGACCGCGGTGATACGCGGATGCTCGGCCAGCCGGAACAGGGTCTCGGTCGTGATGGGGACCCCGGAACGACCGGGGATGTCGTACAGCATCACCGGAAGGTCGCTCGCGTCCGCGACGGCCGTGAAGTGCCGGAGCAGGCCCTCCTGCGGCGGTTTGTTGTAGTACGGGGTCACCACCAGGAGACCGTGCGCGCCGGCGCGTTCCGCTGCCCGGGCCAGCTCGACGCTGTGCCGCGTGTCGTTGGTGCCGACGCCGGCCACGACCGTGGCCCGGTCGCCCACGGCCTCGACGACCGCGCGGAGGATGCGGTCCTTCTCCTCGTCGGAGGTGGTGGGGGACTCCCCGGTGGTACCGCTCACGACCAGTCCGTCGTTGCGCTGCTCGTCCACGAGATAGGCGGCGAGCCGCTGGACACCCTCATAGTCGACGGCGCCGTTCGAAGCGAACTGTGTGACCATCGCGGTCAGCGTGCGGCCGAAGGGGGCGTCGGAAGTTCCAGTAGGCGATGCCATAGACCGAACGGTACCCGGATCCGCAGGGGTGATGGACCTCGCCACCCCGTTATGTCCAGTACCGTCCGCGGTGCCGCCGACAGCGGAAGAGGCCGCCGATATGTGCTCGGGGGTACACACATCAGCGACCTCTAACCGGGAATCGCCGCGCCTTACGCGGACGTTACACGCCGCTGGCGAAATTTTTCCGGAAGGCCGCGTACGACCGGTCGTGCGCCCTACGGGCGGAAGATACCCAGGCCGTCAGGCATGGGCCGGGGGCGGATCAGCGAGCCCGCCCCAGATCAGCTAGCTGTTCTGTCCCATGAGGTTGGGTACGCGGCTGGCGGGTGGTAGGCCGTTCAGCGCGGTGTGGCCGCGGTGGTGATTGTAGGTGTGTAACCAGGCGGGTAGGGCGGCGCGGCGTTGGGTCTCGGAGGTGTAGGGCTGGGCGTAGGCCCATTCGTCGAGCAGGGTGCGGTTGTAGCGTTCGGCCTTGCCGTTGGTTTGGGGCCGGTAGGGGCGGGTGCGTTTGTGGGTGATGCCGGCTGCTGCCAGGGTGTCGCGCCATAGGCGGGAGCGGTAGCAGCTGCCGTTGTCGGTCAGTACTCGGCGCACGGTGATCCCGAAGGTGGCGAAGAAGGCCTGGGCGCGGTACCAGAACGCGGTGGCGCTTTCCTTGGTCTCGTCGGGCAGGATCTCGGTGTAGGCCAGGCGGGAGTGGTCGTCGATGGCGT